>CAWKFL010000006.1:0-2238777 GCA_963848855.1 uncultured Actinomycetota bacterium | reverse complement strand
ACAGGAGCAGGGTCAGTAGCGAATCGCCGGCGCGGCTCGAGGTCCGACTCCTCGGTGCAGTCGAAGTCATCTTGGACGGCCGCCGTCTTGGCGCCTTCAACTCACTTCGCTTGCAGCGGTTCCTGGCGTTGCTCGCGTTGCGGAGAGACCTGCAGCACCGCTCACGGCTCGCGTTCGAGCTCTGGCCCGACTCCGACGAACGTCAGGCGCGGACCAACCTCAGAAAGCTGCTGCACGACTTCCGCCACTCCCTGCCCGACATCGGCGAGTTCGTCCAGATCGACAACGAGATCGTGCGGTGGATTCCGACGGGGCCGAGCGAGGTCGACGTGCTGAGGTTCCGCGAAGCCATGGCTAACGGCGATCTCGAACTCGCCGCGCGCCTGTATTCGGGCGATCTCCTTCCCGCTTGCTACGACGACTGGGTCATGGACGAGCGAGCGAAGCTTCGAGCCGAGGCGTACGGGGTCCTGGTGCGGCTGAGAGACGAGGCTGCCGGGCGCGACGACCACGAAGCGACGATCGGGCATGCCCAATGCATCATCGACCTGGAGCCGACCGACGAAGTGGCCGTTCGAATCCAGATGGAAGCACATCTCGCGCTCGGCGACAGAGCCGCGGCGCTGCGCTCCTACCACCGGTACGCGGAGGTGCTCCAGCGTGAGCTGGCGGTGCAACCGGGCGAGGCCATCGATGCGATGTACCGACAGCTTCGGGCCGACACACGAACCCGCCAGGACCGGCGAGGACGTCGCGCCGGTCGCCGACGTGCCGTTCGTGGGCCGTGACCTCGTTCTGGACCGGCTCAACCAGGCATGGAACACGGCGCGGGAGGGGAGGGCACATCTCGTGTTGGTGTCCGGCGAAGCGGGAATCGGGAAGTCCCGTCTCGCCCTGGAGCTGGGACGGCGCGTTCGAGCCGAGGGGCACGTGGTGGCTTCGGCTCGTGCGTACGAGGCGGCAGGCAGACTGCCGTGGGGCCCAGTCGTCGACCTGCTGCGAGCGGATGCTCTCCGGAGCCACATCGACACGCTGGGCACGGTCTGGAGGGCCGAGCTCGCTCGTCTCCTCCCCGAGCTCCTCGAGGCTTCCCAGCCACCCGCACCGATCCGCTCGGGCGACCTGGCTCAGCGCCATCGGTTGTTCGATGCAGTGGGCCGGGCCATCGTCGGCGACCGCCCGCGTCTGCTGATCATCGACGATCTGCAGTGGTGTGACGCCGAGACCATCGAACTGATCGGTTTCGTCATCCACTCCGGACAGACGGCACCGGTCCTCATCGTGGGTACTGTCCGCTCCGAGGAGATCCCAGAGCATCATCCCCTCGTCGGACTCGTCAATGCGTTGGGCCACGACAAGGCCGTGACCACCGTGCCGCTCGACCGGCTCGACAAAGCCACGACGGCGACGCTCGCTGCGCGGCTCCGCAATGCCGACACGATCGATCCCGAACTGGCGGCACGACTCTGGGTGGAGACCGAGGGTAACCCCCTCTTCGTCATCGAAGTGCTTCGAGCCGGGATCTCCCTCGAGGGGAGTCAGACGGCGCTCACTCCCACGATGCGGGCGGTGCTGGGCGCGCGACTGGGCCAACTCCCTGGCGGCGCTCGGCGGCTGGCCGAGGTGGCGGCGGTCATCGGTCGGCCCTTCTCGGTCGGTCTGCTGGTCTCGGCCACGGGGATCGGTGAGCCAGAGCTGGTCGACAGTCTCGACGAGCTCTGGCGTCGACGGATCATCCGCGATCAGGGGCTCACGTACGACTTCAGCCACGACAAGCTTCGGGCGGTGGCCCTGCAGATGGTCAGTCCCGCTCGTCGGCGTCAACTCCACCGGGTCGTCGCCGAAGCGATCGCGGTCGAGTTCCACAACGACCTTGACGCGGCCAGCCCACAGCTGGCCGCACACTACGACCAGGCCGGCATGGTCGAACCAGCCGTCGATGCCTACCGGGTGGCCGGAGCCCGAGCGGTGGCGGTGTCGGCCCTCGACGAGGCGGTCACCATGTTCCGGCGAGCACTCTCACTGCTCGCTGAGTTGCCACCGTCACCCGCTCGTGATGCGCTCGAACTCGACATCCGAATCGCCCTCGGCTCACCCCTCGTAGCGCTCGAAGGCTACGGCTCCCATGGAGCGCACCAACTCTACGAGCGAGCCCTTTCGCTCTGCCGCAAGCTTCACCGAGCCGTGGACCCCCCGATTCTCCGCGGTCTCGGCCTCGCCCGGCTACAGGGATGCCGTTTTGATGAGTGCAGCGAGCTCGGCCGGGCTCTCGTCGACCAGGAGAGTCATGATCCGATCGCTCGGACTGAGGGACGGTATCTCCTTGGCGTGAGCGCCTTCTGGCGGGGTGATCTGGCGAGGGCCCGTCAGTACCTCGAAGGCGCCATCGAGGCCTATGACGTGTCCCATCGCGACGAACATCTGGCGTTGTACGCCCAGGACCCGAAGGCGGTCTGTCTCGTACGCCTGGCCTGGGTCGACCTGTGGGCGGGAGACGCCGGCCGGGCCGATGAGAGGGCCCGAGCTGCTCTCGAGCTGGCCGTTGATCTCGATCATTTCATGACGCGGTGGTACGTCCTCACCTACGCGGCGATCATCGCGGCCGAATCCGAGGCACTGTTCCGCCTCGCCGAGCTGCTCGGGGATGCTGAGCTCCTGGGCAAGCGCCTTCCGATGCGCTACCTCATGATCGTCGGGGACGCCCTCCGGGGCTGGCTGGACGTCTGTGAGGGATCACCCGGGGGCATCGAGCGGATCGTGCGATCGGTGGCGCGCTCGCGCACCGAGGGGGAGAGCCTCCACCTGACCTACACCCTCCTGCTTCTTGCTCGAGCTCGTGGCCTGGCTGGCGAGCTCCACGAAGGACGCGCGGCGACCCGCGAGGCGCTCTCGTTGTCACATCGCCGCAACCAGCGCTATCTCGAGGCTGAGCTGTGGCGAGTCGACGGCGAGCTGGCCTATCGCAGCGGAGCATCCGAAGCTGCCGCGTCGCTGCGGAGAGCTGTCGAGGTCGCCGGCGCGCAAGGTGCGAGCTGGTTGGAGCTCCGGGCTCTGCACTCCTTGGCCCGTGCATACCCCGATGATCGGGCGCTGCGGGAGCAGCTCGGGGACCTCGTCGAGACCATCCCTTCGGGCCACGATCTCCCCGCGTTCCGGGCGGCAACCGGTCTTCTGAACGAGTCCGGCTAACAGGGAACGCTTCGGGAACGCCGGCGCGTGCATCCTAGGACTCAATCGAGCAGAGGAGCACGCCATGAGCGACACGATCAAGGCATTGACCGGGACGGTGCGGGGTCGCGTCATCGTCGCCTCGGATCCCGACTACGACGACGCCCGCGCGGTCTACAACGCCATGTACGACCGCAGGCCCCACGCCGTCGTCCAGTGCACGGATTCGGCCGACGTGATGGCCGTGATTGCCGCTGCCCGCGACCGCGGCGTCGACCTGGCCATTCGGGGCGGGGGCCACAGCGTTCCCGGATTCGGCACGGTGGACGACGGGCTGGTCATCGACCTGTCGCCCATAAGGGGTGTGCGGGTCGACCCCGGCAAGTTGGTCGCCCGGGTCGGGGGCGGCGCGACCTTGGGGGATGTCGACCACGCGACCTACCCGTTCGGCCTGGCCGCGCCCGGCGGAATTGTCTCCACCACCGGGGTGGCTGGTCTCACGCTGGGTGGCGGCATCGGCTACCTCACCCGCAGCGTCGGGCTCTCCATCGACAACCTCCTCTCGGCCGATGTCGTACTCGCCGATGGCCGGCAGGTCACGGCCAGCGACTACCAGAACGAGGATCTGTTCTGGGCGCTGCGCGGCGGCGGCGGCAACTTCGGTGTCGTCACCAGCTTCGAGTTCCAGCTCCACGAGGTCGGTGACGTCGTGGCCGGCCCGCTGTTCTACGACTTCGACGATGCCACGGCGGTCCTGGAGTGCTACCGCTCCTTCATCAACGAGGCACCCGAGCAGCTCGGATGCTTCTTCGGCTGGCAGATCGCGCCTCCGCTGCCGTTCATCCCCGAAGACCGGGTCGGGGATCTGTTCTGCGTGCTGGTCACGTGCTGGAACGGTCCCCATGAGGAGGCCGAGCAGGTGCTCCGGCCACTCCGCGACGTCGCCGAGGTGCAGGCGGAGCAGGTCGACGTGATGCCCTTCCCGGCCCTGCAGAGCGCCTTCGACGATCTCGTCCCGAAGGGCATGCAGAACTACTGGAAAGCGGACTTCGCCACCGGACTCACCGACGAGGCGATCGCCGCTCACGTCGAATACGGCCAGAAGACGCCCAACGTGAGCTCGTCCATGCATCTCCACCCGATCAACGGCGCGGCGCAGCGAGTCGGCGCCGACGAGACCGCCTTCGGACACCGGGACAAGAGCTTTGCGCCAGTGATCGTCGGGATCTGGCCGGACCCCGCCGATAACGAGGCCAACACCAAGTGGGTGAGGGACTACTACGCAGCCATTCATCCCCACTCAGGCAGCGAGGGGGGCTACATCAACTTCATGTCGGGCGACGACGACCACCGGGCCGCCGCCAACTACGGCGCCAACTACGCGCGGCTCTGCGCGGTGAAGGCGGCCTATGACCCGGACAACCTCTTCCACGTCAACCAGAACATCACTCCGTCGAAGGGGAGGTGAGCGTGATGACCGGACTCACCGCGACGCAAGGAACCCGCGAAATGCATTGGGAACCTGACACCTCGCTGATCGAGACAGCCCGCGAGATCGCTCCGATCGTCCGGGCGCACAGCGAGGAAGCAGAGCGGGAACGACGCCTGTCCCGGCCAGTCTTGGACGCACTGCGCGAGACGGGCCTCCTGCGAATGACAACTCCCCGTTCGCTCGGGGGGTTGGAGACCGACCCCGTCACCCGCGCCCTCATCCTTGAGGAGATCGGTCGCCACGACTCTGCTGCTGCCTGGACCTTGGAGAACCCTCTGGACTGGGCCTTCTTCTGTTGCCGTCTCCCCGACGAGGGAGCCGAGGAGATCTACAGCCGCGGAGCGGACATCCTCATCGCCGGCCAGTTCGGCCGCCCCCTGAAGGCGACGTCGACCAACGGCGGATACCGCATCTCTGGTCGAGCCCCGTTCGTCAGCAACTGCTATGACGCCGACTGGATCTTGTCGACGGTCCTTGTGGACGAGGACGAATCCGCCGAGGACGAGCCCGAGATGCGCATGGTCTACTTCCCCAGCGAGGAGTGCGTAATCATCGATACGTGGGACGTCATGGGGATGCGGGGCACGGGCAGCAACGACATCTCGGCGACCTGCGTGTACGTGCCCAAGTCCAGGACCTTTCCGATGGTGCCGGACTTCGAGCCCGGATCCCACTATCGCAGCCCGTTGTATCGACTCCCGGTCGTGGGCGTGTTGGCGACTGGCATCCCGACGCCGATGCTGGGGGTGGCGCGACGAGCTCTCGACGAGGTGACCGAACTCGCCCGAACCAAGACCCCGGTGGCATCGAGCGGCCTGCTGAAGGAACGCGCGTCGGCCCAAGTCCAGCTGGGCCGAGCGCAAGCGATCCTGCGCTCAGGTCGCTTGTTGCTTCTCGACACCCTGAGTCAAGCGTGGCAGAGGTGCATCGACGGCGAGACCCACTCGCTGGAGCAGAAGGCGGACCTCCTGCTCGCGATGGCCCACGCGATGAGCAGTGCCGTCCAGGCGGTGGAGCTCGCATGCACCATCGCGGGAACGACGGCGTTTCGAGCCTCCAGCCCGTTGGAACGTTGCTTCCGGGATGTCCAGACGATGAGACATCATGTCTGGGCCTCTGAGCAACGTTATGGGACCTTCGGGCAAGTGTGTCTCGGGGTTCCACCGGACTTCCCCGTGGTTGCCTTCTAGAGCGTTCCTTGCGGTTCAGGCCACGACCTTGAGGAGCGCTTGGTCGCGGCGGTGAGGTCCTGGACGAGGTCCGGGGCCTCGACGTCGGCGTCGTTTGGAATTCAGTAAGGGAAGTTCTCACAGCTTGCGCTCGGAAGTGGCGTCGTCGGGGTCTCCGTTGACTTGACACTGTTGGATTGGACTCGCCGGGACCGCGCCGGACCGATGTGGCTGGTCAGAAGCGGTGCGGCAATCAGGGGTGGACTGCATCGAACGAGACGGACGCGGGATGAACGCGGCCGGAATGGTGCCCGACGGCTGCCGATCTGGGGCGCCGGATCGAGGCCGGGGTTCGGGAGCCGACTGGGCCCGCCTGTCCAGTTACGAGGGTTCTGGGCTGCCCGGACTCACGATTCTTCCCGCCGAACGCATCAGCCCGACACGCCTGGTCCATCACCACCGAGGCAACGTCGCAGACATGTAAGCTATGCATCAGCGCAGGTCAACGGCCTAATCGTGGCCTATCCGGTCGGTAAACCCGGCTGGCAGCCGCGCCCACACGATGGGCTGCGCGACCCGCTGCTGCCGCGGCGGGCGCTGTCGCCGAACGAGATATACGCCGCGTTGGTCGCCGCTGCGGGCTATCTGCCGTTGACGCTATCCGGTGAGGACTACCTGGAGCTGCTGCCGGTCCAGGGGCGCCAAATCAACGCCTACGGCATCCGCATCGGCTACCGCACCTACGACTGCGCCGAGTTGGGGCCGTGGTGCCTGCAGCACTCCGGTATCACTACCCGTCGCCGCGCCAGGCCCTGCAAGCCGTCGAACACCGGCGCAGCCTTGGCAAGAACGTACTGAGCCGCCGTACGTAGCTTCGGTACGACGCTACCTCGTCGTGCGCCTCGATCAGGTCGTCGTCTGAAGCGGCGCGCAGTTGCTTGATGGTCATCGCCCTGCAGTGATGATTGCCGCGGTCGGCTGCCGGGGCCATCTCGGCGCGCCGGCACGGTCCATTTGAACCGGCGCGTGGCCGATCTCGTCCTCGTGAGTAAAGACGGCATCTCGTCGTCAACGGAGAGACTCGTGCCCGGCGGCAGCGCCGCAGTCAGACCAGGAGGGGACCAATGTCCAGCTTCGATATCGACGTCACCCGCGACGGCGGCTGCTGGACGGTCCACATTCGCGAAGTCAACGGACCCGCGCAGGGCCGCACCATTAGCGAAGCCGAATGGACAGCCCGGCAGATGATTGCTCTGGCCACCGGGGTGCCCATCGGCGACATCGCCGTGTGGTCCGCCGACCTCGCAGCGCGCTCAAAACGGCATTCCGGCCAGGTGGGCGAGCAGCTCGTCGACCCGGCGCTTCGTCAGCGCCAGCGTGATCGGCGTGCGTGACCTCGACTGAAGCGTCTCCGCGGGCTGGGCGTTGAGCTTAGCGTGATGCCCGGCGTGCGGCGTTCCTGCAGGCGTGGAACGACGGCCCCGTCGTCATCGGCAAGCGAGCTGAATGGCAAGGCGCGCTTACTTTTTGGTGTATCGGGTGCATGGTCGCCACCACGTGCCACGCACTCCGCAAGCGCCAGCTATTCGGCCCGACGAACGGTGCGGCCGGTACAACCCCGCTTGAGCGGACCCGGCTCTGCGCGCTGCAGCCGCTCGACGCGGCCCTGCTGCTGCGGACGCCGAAATTGCGAGGTGAATCTGAACACCTGCGCTGGGATTCGTCCAGACCTAAATTGCGAACCCCAGCAAGCGCGGGGCATTCCGCGCAATCTTCAAGTGGACGAGACACTTTGCGGGGGGGCGGTTTTGGTGATTCGCAGGAACGGTGTGGTGACTGGCAGTGTGGTGAATGCGCCAGAGGCACTGGGATATTCGTTGGGTTGACATTTGCGGAAGGCGATTGGGCGCGGCCTGCCAGCGTGGATGGCTGGGGGATTGACGGGGCTGCGCCGGCCGCGCGTAGACCCGTCGTTCCCTGGTCTGCTCTTGGGCTGGTGCGGCCGCCACGGTGCGCGAGCTCCTGCTAGCGGGGTGCGCAATGTTCATGACCCAGCACGTCTACGGCCGCAGCGATGATCTGCGGTATGGGGTCGCCTGGGGGGTCGGGGTACCGCTCATCGAGGCACATGATTGGGACTGTGCCTCGATCTCTCAAGGGCGATGTACCTCCGTCTGTCAGATATTCGTGGTGGCAAAGGTCGCGCTACTGTTAGCGCCGGCGAGCCGACCAGTCGTAGGTTCGCTATATGGCCCAGATTGAGTCCAAGCACGATGTGCGTCGCAAGGTCCGTGATGCGCAGGCCCAGGCGAATCGTGAGCGTCTGCAACGCGAATCCGACAATCGGGAAGACATGGTCGCGTTCCTGGTCGCCGAGCAGAAGGTCGCCGCGGTCAGCCAGTGGGAAGCAGAACGGCACAAGCTAGTCCGGCTGGAAGCTGACCAGCGGCGTGCCGAGCAGCGCGTCGAGGGCGCCCGCGCCTTAGCGAGGATGCGGGATCGCGGTGAGACCGTGGCCAGTATCGCCGCGCTCGGCGGATGCAGCGTGAAAATCGTCCGCCGGTATCTCAAAGAACTACGGCCCGCGTCGTCGGTAGCGAGCAGCCATGCCGACGACGGTTCGCGAGCACGCGCTTGTCACGTAGCGGGCACCGCAGCGGATGTTTCGCAGACACTAGGCGGTGGTGGGGAGGATCTGCAGACTCGTGTCGAATCGCCCACGGCCGCAGCTGGTGTCGGTGGTAACCCGTAGGGTCCATTAACGTGAGAGCTGTAAGCCACTTGGGACGGCCGCCCGCCTCCCTCTGCGGGTGGACCCGAAGATGCGTGCCTGTGAGGTCGCGCGGTTTCACCGCAAGATCGTCGTCGGGCCCAGCGATGCGGACTGCAGCATCTGGATCGGCAACATTGGAGTCGACGATTACGGACGTTGGTGCATCGCCCGTGCGGGCATGGGTTTGCGTGCGACCCAAACGATACGCACTGGCGTTGGCGACCAGTGGCACGATCAGTGCCAACGTCTTCGTGCTGCACGCATGCGACAACCCAACGTATGTCAAAGTAGGTGAGCCGGGGGCGCTGCGCGAGCATGTGGTAGCAGGTACTCAATTCGACAACACGCGGCACAAGACACGGCGCCCGGCGCGGCCGCGGCCCAGCCAACGATTCGGCGACTGGGACGCGATGCGCGCCAGGCCCGCTCGGCGGCGCCGCGCGAGGCGGTCAGAACGGCGTGTGGGACGCCGATACAGTCGCCAATGCGTTGCTCGGCGCCGAGCCGCGTTTGTTCTGAGGCACATTCAGGGTCGCGGGTCGTTCGCGGTACACGATTAGGCTTCGTTGTTGTCGCTGGCGAATCCAAAGGGTGGGTCGCGGATGGAGCCTGTTGAACTCGCACGGATGGCGGCTAAGCGATGTCAGCGAGCGGAATGAAACGCTCGCGAGGAGTCGGAGCCGAGAATGGCGACCTGATCGATAGCGCCAGCAAGACCTTGAAGGCCACCCGAACCAACTGGTGGAACAGGTGCCCGTCCTGCTGACCATGGCCCGACGGTGGCGTGTTTCGGCTCGTCCGCCCCGCGCCGCCCATCGACAAGTAAAACCGGTCGGCGACGTACTCTAACGACGCCGGCAGGTGTGCTTACTGATTTGTCATCGATTCGGTCTCGGCGCATCTGCTCGAATCAAGTTCTGTTGTTGAAGTTCTGTCCACACATCGTCGGGCACGTTAATCGTGGCAGCTCGGAAGTTGTCGGCCTGCTGTGTCAGGTTCGACGCACCGACAAGGGCGCTGGCGACCGCGGGGTGGGCCAGCACGAATTGCAGCGCCACGGCGGCGATCGGGATGTCGTAGCGAGCACAGATCGCCTCGATGCTTCGCACCCGCGTCAGCACTTGTTCGCTCGGGGCGTCGTAGTTGTGGTGTGCGCCGCTGGTGGTGCCGGCGGCGAGGATGCCGCTGTTGAAGACTCCGCCGAGGATCATTGAGATGCCCTTGTCGACGCACAGCGGCATCAGTTCGTCGAGTGGATCCTGCTCGAGCAAGGTATAGCGGCCTGCGAGGAGAAACACGTCGAAGTCGGCACGCTGCGCGGCGGCGACGCACACATCGGCTTCGTTGACGCCCATTCCCACGGCTCCGATGACGCCCTCATCACGAAGTTCCAGGAGTGCATGGGCTGCACCGGTAATCGCCTCTTCGAACACTGCAGGTTGGTTCTCTCCGTGGCCGTAGCGGTCGCAGTCGTGGATGAACGCGATGTCGATCCGATCAGTGAGCATGCGTTGCATGCTGTCTTCGATCGACCGCATGGTTCCCGTGTAGCTGTAGTCGTAGACGATGCCCATGGGTGGGACGTTGGTCCACATCGAGTCTTGGTTGCCGCGTGCTGACGTACGAAGCAAGCGGCCTACTTTGGTCGCCAACAGATATTCCTCGCGCGGACGCGACCGCAGCGCAGTGCCGAGGCGGTTCTCGGCCAGTCCGTGGCCGTACATAGGCGCGGTGTCGAACAGGCGGACCCCGTGGTCCCAGGCGTCGTCGACGAGGTGTCCGCAGGTGTCCTCGTCGACCGTGCGGAATCGGTTGCCCAGAGGGGCGGACCCGAAACCGATTGCCGTGGTGGATAGATCGGTGGATCCGATGGGTCTTCGTTCCGTGATTGTCACAGCCGGGATTTCCATGGACGGTGGCCGGCTATGACTTGATGATGAAACCGGCATCGATCACCAGAGTCGACGCGGTGATGTAGCGACCAGACTCCCCGACGAGATACAGGATGGAGCGGCTGACGTCGATGGGTTCCATCCACGGCACGGGCAGGATGTGGGTTCCGGCGAAGGTACCTTCGACGGACTCCCGGGTGGGGTTGGGGTTGTCCGGTTGAAAGAGTCCCCACACGTATGGGTTCTGAATCATGTTGGTGTCCACGCAGGTTGGGTTGCTGTGCTGTCGGGTCAAGAGCGCCAGGCATTGGAACAATCCGCCCATATATTCCGTCAGGCCGTTGAACCAGCATGATGAAGTGCTCACCGGAGCGGTAGGTGGCCAGCCCAATGTCAGACGCGGCCATTCCCGCTTCAACATCCGGGGTTTCGCTGGTGTCTACGCGCGCCCAGAGAGGATCATCTTCGATTGGCACGAGCCGAAAGTGGCCGTCGTTGAGCGGTGCTCGCAATCCAACTGAACGCTCCAGTGCTGCGATGAACTCCTCGATTATTCGCAGGAACCCACGACACTGCACGCTCATGTTGTCATCCGGGTCTTCAGGCCAGGGGTGTGTATTGAAGATGGGGTCGAAGGCGATGTTCGGGTTGGCGCGCACATCGGTACCGCCAGGGACTTTGAATGTAGCGACTTGATGCGAATCGATAAGAATCCCATCGGGATAGCTCCGCAGCTCTGTGACTATCGCGGGCGGGTCCGCTTCCACGAGGGGGTGCGCGGAGTGCGCTCAAAACGCAATGAGAGGCCGGGCGTTGCGCTGAAGCGCTGTTGCGAGGCCGTGCAGACGCGACACCACTGCACCGAACTGTTGGTGGGCCGCGTCGCAGGCGCCGGACCAGTAGTAGGGCTGAAACTGCTCGATCAGTTGGATCTGGTCAGGTCGTAGCCCTGACAGTGCCCCCGTTTCGACGAATTCGAGAAACTCAGCCACCGTGCCGAAAAGGGGAAGGTTCTCAACGCGAGGCGGCCGTTGATTACCCGACACGCATTGCTCGGTAGCACGGAGCGCTTCGCGGGCGCTCGCCAGCAATGCCTCGACGAACAAACGTGCCGGTAGCTCCAGGTCGTCGAGCCGATGCCCCTCGTATTCGTCGACGACGACGTCGACACGTCCGTTCCCGTCCTCATCGACGTAAACGTTACTTCTGAACACGTCGGTGCCGACAAGGCCGTTCCACGTGCCGGCCATGTGTTGTGATGCTTGCGTCGCTTGGTCGAAAGCCAGCCACGCCGAGCTGTACTGGGTACTTCGGATGTCTGGCGGCGGGGCCACGTTCATCAACTCCTGGGAGGGCAACGGCTATCGACACCGCGAAGGTGTCGAACAACGGAGGTGCCGCACTAGTCGCGCACGACCGCCATTCCGACTATTACCGCATCGCTCCGACTATTACCGCATCGCTCCGACATTGAGCATGTGCTCGGCGAACCGGCGTTCCGCACGCGGACGTTTTGCTCGCTCCGCTCCCTAAGCCTCTGAGCCGGGCCCTGCGCAGCGCGCGACTATCAACACCACCGCCGCGGCACACCCGATACGAGGCGCTCTATAGCGACAAGAGAACGCGTGAACCATCGGGTCGTTTAACAGACAGTTCGAGCTCGCCACCCGTCGCCTCGACGTACTTGCGCAGTGTGTCGACGCGGCTTGTCCCCAGCTGTCCGTGCTCCATCTGGGAGACACGGTTCTGTCCGACGCCGATGGCCGCCGCGAGACTGGTTTGGGTGAAGCCGGCAGCCTCGCGCAGTTCGCGCAGCCGGTACAGCGCGACCTCGCGATCCATCTCCGCCTTGATGCGGTTGATACGGTCGCGGTTTCCCGGACGCCGCTTGCGCATCTGATCGAGAGTGGTCATCGTTTCTTCCCCTTCCTTGGCTTTATGGCTTTGTGCTTAGGTTTAGGTCGGCCACGAGCCGTGGCACGTAGTCGGTCTTGGTGCTCGGTGAACAGGGCGTCAGCGATGGGAATGTTGTCGGTGTACCACCGTTTCCAGTTCCCTGCTTTGTTCCCTGCGACGAGCATGATTGCCCGCGACTGGAGGTCGAAGGCGAACAGAACTCGCATGTGCGCTCCGTCGCTGGTCGCTCGGGGACGCAACTCTTTCATGTTCGCGTGCTTGGATCCTTCGAGCGTGTCCACGAAGGGCCTTCGTGTCACGGGTCCGTGTTCCTCGAGCTGTTCCAGGGCAGCGATCAGGTGGTCGTATTCCTCGTCGTTGAGGGTCGCCGTCCATGCTGCGATGAGGGTCACGTCGACCTCCCACTTCCGCACAGTGATCATGATATCAGCT
Organism: uncultured Actinomycetota bacterium; assembly: GCA_963848855.1. GTDB lineage: Bacteria > Actinomycetota > Actinomycetes > Mycobacteriales > Mycobacteriaceae > Mycobacterium. The sequence continues at coordinate 2,225,934 of CAWKFL010000006.1, read as the reverse complement.
GGAACTGATATCAGCTAGAACTGATTCCCTGGCTTTCATCCAGCCTGTTTCTTTCGACATTGCCAGCCCGGTGCAGTGCGGTGGGGTGTGGACGCGATCCACAGCCCCACACTCGGCTTCTTGCGCTTGGCGTTGCCGGGACGAGCGATACCATCGGCCAATGGGGGATGAAGGGGACGACGCTGCCCCGACGGGGGTAGCTCCGACTGAGCTCGGCTCGGCCGTCGAAGAGACCGAGGCGCACACCGCATGGTCGCTCGACGACGGCGAGGACTGGCCAACGCAGCGACTGACGCCCGCCCGGATCACCTGGATGGTGGTCGCAGGGAGCGTCATCATTATCGCGGTCGCCAGCACAGTGGCGTGGATGGTGCTACACGATAGGTCCGACTCCCCGGCAGCCGGCCAGGCACCTACTTCCTCGGAGCGGCCGGCGCCGCCGTCCACTGCGGTGGCCGCTTCGCCGTCGCCGCCCGCGGCCCTGCCGACTTCCCGTTCCCAGCCGCCCGCACCTGTCACGCTGCCCATGGACCCCTACGGGAAGGTGCACGTGCGAACCGTCTCCGGCCGGACCGTCTGCGCGATGACCGCCGGCGACGTTCAGTGCAACGTGCACTTCACCAACAGGCTCGGGCCGATCTACAACGGGATGCCCGTCTCCGGCGTCGGCGTCAACTCACGCGGTGCCTGGCAATGGCTATACGGTGACCCCGGGAACCCGGAATACGTGACCATGGCCTACGGAACGGTCTACCACGCCATGGGCTGGATCATCACCCCAACCAGCCAGGGCACGACATTCATGTACGACGCGACTGGACACGGGATGACGATAAGCGTCGATGGCTTCTCGACGTTCTGACAAGAGCCGCACCGTCGACGACATCGACCGCGAGCTACGTCATTTGGGGACTGTCTGAATAACGGTGGATCTGGTCTTGGTCTGACACGCCGGGCGTGAGCTTGGCGGGAAGGACTGATGATGTCCGAAACACTCGAATCTGTGGCGATCGATGTGGATCAAAAGCAGCTTGCCGAGCAGTTGCTCGCCCAAGCCAAAGAACACGGCGTGGAGTTGGTGGGCCCAAACGGCCTGCTCAATCAGTTGACCAAGAACGTGCTCGAGACCGCGTTGGATGCCGAGATGGCCGAGCACCTGGGCTATGACAAGCACGACCCGGCCGGCCGCGGCAGCGGCAACTCGCGCAACGGCAGCAGATCGAAGACGGTGTTTACCGAGATCGGTCCGGTCGAGATCGAGGTACCGCGAGACACCAACAGCGACTTTGATCCGGTGATCGTCAAGAAGCGTCAGCGCCGGTTGACCGGCATCGATGAGATCGTGTTATCGCTGACCGCCAAAGGATTGACCACCGGAGAGATCGCGGCCCATTTCGATGACGTCTATGGGGCCACCGTCTCCAAGGACACGATCAGCCGGATCACCGACAAGGTGCTCGAGGAGATGACCGAGTGGTGTCACCGGCCGCTGGAGTCGGTGTATCCGGTGGTGTTCATCGACGCGATCTTCGTCAAAGTGCGCGACGGCCAGGTCACCAACCGGCCCATCTACGTCGCGATCGGGGTGACCTGTGCCGGGGAGCGCGACATCCTGGGGCTGTGGGCCGGCGACGGCGGCGAGGGTGCGAAGTTCTGGCTGTCGGTGCTCACCGAGATCAAGAACCGCGGCAGCACTGACGTGTGCATCGTGGTCTGCGACGGCCTCAAGGGCCTGCCCGAGGCGATCAACACGGTGTGGTCCCGTGCGGTCGTGCAGACATGCGTGATCCACCTGTTGCGCAACACCTTTCGCTATGCGTCGCGCAGGTACTGGGATCAGATCGCCAAAGACATCCGCCCGGTCTACACCGCAGCCACCGAAGCCGCGGCCAAGGAACGCTTCTGCGAGTTCACCGAGAAATGGGGCGCCCAGTACCCGGCGATCACCCAGCTGTGGGAGAACGCTTGGAGTGAGTTCGTGCCGTTCCTGGACTACGACGTCGAGATCCGCCGCGTCATCTGCAGCACCAATGCGGTGGAATCACTAAATGCCCGCTACCGGCGGGCCATTCGGGCCCGTGGGCACTTCCCGACCGAACAGGCCGCGCTCAAGTGTCTCTACCTGGTGACCCGATCCCTAGACCCCACCGGCCGCGGTAAGGCACGATGGGCAATGAGGTGGAAGCCGGCACTCAATGCGTTCGCGATCACCTTCAACGGCCGGATCACTCCGACTGGCAACTAACCAATGCCAAGTCAGATCCACCGTTTATCTGACAGGCCCGTCATTTGTTCCTGAGCCAGATGATGATGTCGGCAATACGCAGCAGGCTTAAGTGCGTGCTCTCCGTGAGGTTGCGGATGCGTTCGAGTTGGGAGATGAGTGCGGCATCGCCGCTGAGGGGCCTGCCACCAGGGTCGCCACCATTCGGCAGAACTGCGTAGTCCGAGTGCCGTTTCGACGACAGTGTCTCGGATCGGTATGAGGCGAGGACGCTTGCGGGCGAGCAGTTTGTGGGTGGCGACTCGGGGGAGCGACGCATCGGTCCGGAGAAGTTCGTAGAGTGCCGCTCCGGGCGAGCCTGTTCCTAGCCAGTTGTCGAATTCGTCGTCGGTGAGTTGTGTGCAGGTCCCTGGTCTGAGGGAGGTGCGAGAGTAAGAACGTGATCCGCTCTGATTGAGCGTGGAGCTTGAGGATCGCGGTCGGGCGGATCGATGAGTCGCTGTTTTCGTTGACTTGGATGGAGAGCATCGTTGTCGCGATCAGGTCGTCAGACGTGATCGCTGTGGGATTGTTCTCGCCGTAGACGTCGAAGGCTGGTCCCGTGTAATTGCCGGTGTTGTACTCGCGGATCAGCGCTTCGGGTGTCGACCTGACTCCAGCGCCTTGAGTGAGCTGGACGAGCAAAGTGTCCCGAATTGCTTTCCCTGCGGATTCATCCTCCACGGCGCTCCTGTCGCGACGATCATCGGCGGCGCCTGGGGTTGTGTCGCCTGCTAGTTCGACCCTGTCACAGAAGGACAGGGTGCGCGGGCAACGGACGAGTGGGTGCCGGGATGCGGGAGCCTTGCGCTTGTTTAGCTGACATGGTCCGGTTCACGTTGACTGAGTCCGCATCGGACTCTCGGCAGCGCGAAATGACCGCCGCGTTTGGGACACGACCAAAATCGACGCCGCCGTACCGGGGGATCGGGGGGGTGAAACTGTCCGGCGCGCAAGGAAAAAGACAGCGGTTGTTGGATCCTGTCGGGAATCAGCTGTCGTTAATCCATTGTTCGCGGTTTGCGCCGCGTCCGCCTACTCTCGCCCACCGGGATGGCCGGCAGTGTTTACTTTGTTGGACGAGCCCCGCCGCATTGGGTACAGCCGAGGCCTTTACCTTTGGTCGATGCATATAGATCTCGATGCCTACGAGCGCCTCGGCGACTTCGACAAGCCCTTCGAGGTGAGCGCCAAAGATGCGCGGCGGCAGCGGGATCGCGAGCGCCTACGTGACTCCATCCGGTGTGATGTTGCACCGCTGACGTTCGAGCAATACCAGGCGGGGGTGCCCTGTCCCGGATGTGGTCGCCCGTACGTGGATGCCGACCCGTTCGACTTCAAAGGGACAATCAATCTTTCCGATGCCGAACGGGTGCGCTATGAGGCCGAAGAGTCCCGCTTCAAATCCGACCACGCCGCATGCCGATCCCACCGGCACAGCGTCTCGGGTTCGCTGACAATGCATTGCGCCAAGTGCTGTCCCATGCCGCCTATGTCGCCGGCTCAATTACAGCGAATCGGGGCCTTGATGACGCCAACCGCTCGCCACGAACTGATGGTCTGGCGGTTGCGCCTCTACTGCGGGCACACGGTCGAGCGGACTGCTCACCGTACTCATATGACGGTGCACTCTGCGTTTTGCGGTTCGGTCATATGTTCCGAATGCGGCTTTGACCCGGCGACTGTGATTGACGCGCGAGCTGTTGGACTTGCCGAGGAGCCAGCCCACTCGGAAGCGGTTCCGGCTGCCCGGAAACCTACGCGGGCCGCACTTGAGCGCCGGATCGCGGAACTCGAAGCGGAGGTTGCGCGGCTGCAAAACGGCTAGCAGCACCGGACGTTTCTCCGCCTGGCACTGGACAGTCGGCTCATCTCGACAACTCGAAGCTCTGCATCGGAGCAACGATGACTGCCCTGATTGGCGTTGAACGGACTTCACTTCCAACACCACGGCAGCCGCGCTGCCCTCGCGACGCCACGTGACGGTGCCCAACCGCGGGCTGTCAGCAAACCGCGCCGACGTTCCGAGTTTGGGTCACTGGGCGAAAGCGTTGTCACACCGTTGTCGCAAGAGCGTTCGAATCGGGGGAGTTCGCTAGAAACGCGTTGAGACTGTTTGAGCTGGCCGCGAGGATTTGAGATTTACTGTAAGACGACCAAATTCGGCCCTTGTCCGACTGGGGGTCAAGTGGTTGCGGGGTTCCCCGAATCCCCACCTCAGAGCCTGCCGCGATTCAACCGAGATCGGTCAACGCCTCGCCGAATTGCGAGCTGGGGGCCCAGCTAGTCGGCGTCGTTGTGGACTCGTTGGCCAGGGGATGTCCGGCGCCCCCGGAGCTGATGGCTGCCGAGGCTTGGCCGTTGATGGAGCTCGTCGTCAGTGACTGGGCCCCAGTGCGCAGGCGCACCGATCCGACGCAAAAGGGCACGAACCCCGCAAACGCGGCCTAGGGTCACGCTTCCGGACACGGGCTGAACCGGCCGCGGCGCGGCGCGGAGGCTATCGGCCGCTCGACTGGCTGTTGTTCTTCTGCGCTCCCCAGGCGTGTACCCGGTCAACCTCGATCAGCGCGCTGACCCGCGGACGGCCGCGGACGGGATACGGTTCACCCGTGTACTGCCGGGACAGGGCGTCGATGTCGGCGAGGCCGTCGTCGTCGTAGACCTCTGTGACCCGGCCGATGACCGTGACGTGGGTGTACCAGTCACTCTCGTCGAGGACGGTGAGGGAGACGCGTGGATCTTTCCTCATGTGCTCCAAGCGTTTACGGCCATGGTCCATGTTGACGAGAACTTGGTCGCCGCGCAGCAGATACCACGTCGCAGCCGAGACCGGCTGCCCGTCGGATCTGACGGTGCTGATCACAGCCGGGTTGGCCTTGGCCAGCATTTTCTTGGCGGCGTCTGACAATGGTGACTGCGACATGCGAGCGGGCTCCTTCGGTGCAGGCGGCTATACCGAGCTTGCCACGCGCTCACGGGCGAAGGTGGCCGCCCTGCGCATCTGCCGCCGGTCGAACACCAGCGCATCCGTCTTCGCGACGACCTCGGCGAACTCGACGCCCAGATCGAAGCCGGCACCGGCGACGTCGAGCACGGCTAGGTCGGTGATGACACGGCTGACCACCGAGCGTCCGGTGAGCAGAAGATCGCAGGAGGCAAGCAGTTTCGCTGCGCCGGACTTGGTCACGTGATCCATCAGGCACGATAACCAAGCCCGCACCGTTGACGAGGTCCATGGCGCCCCCCGATGCCCTTGACCATGGCACCAGGCACCATCCAGTTGGCGAGGTCACCGTTCATGGAAACCTGCATGCCGCCCTGCCCCTGCACCTGGCCTGGAACGACCCGCCCAGCCACCCAGCCGTCACCGGACTGGCTTAGCTGCTCCCTGTGTCTGGGCTGGCGCGTTGGCAGTTGCTTCGAGACTGTCAGCGATCTCTATGGGACTCGCTTCGGGATCGACCAGCACCATGACATCTCTCCCATGGGTGGACGTTTGAAGCGTGTAGCGGCGACGGGGACCGCACATCCTTTCGGCAGCGTGCCAAGAACTTGCCAAGACAGGCGCGAACAGGGTGGACGGCGCGACGCAGACGGGACATACAGACCTCGCTGACCAGGACGTCCTGGACGGAGTAGAACACTAGTTCACACTGTCCTGTTCCTGGGGGGTCAAGTGATCCCAGGTTCAGTCCGGCAGCACGTGAACGGATTTGTGAACGACACGCCGCGCAACGACCGTGTTGGTGTTGAACGCAGCGTGACGGCATAGACAATGCCCGCTGCGTAGGCGAGTAGGCCAGCGCCTCTCCGCTAAGCCGGCGGATTGGCGAGATGTCGTGGTTAGTTTTTCCACCGATTCCGGCGTAATCCAGATGCCAAAGACCGAGAAGTGTTCCACTCCAAAGGATGCCAACCAAACTACGTGAAGAAGGTTGAATTGCAGCGTCTTTGAAGGGTTTCACGATCGAATGCTTGCGTAGTTGTAGACGGCCATGCAGCGGCGGGCTTACCTTCGGATCAGACGAGAACTTAGCCGCACTGATGGATACCGAAGCGTGGATGGAGATGACCGATGGACCATAACTTTGATGACAAATGGATCACTCGTCGGGAGCTTGCTCAGCGATATGGGATACCCGTGAAGACGCCTGCCGATTGGGCTTCGAAGGGGACTGGTCCCCGGTATGCGAGGTTCGGTCGGCACGTTCGGCATCGTCTGAGTGATGTAGTTGCTTGGGAAGCAGCGCAATTCGCTGAAGCGAAGCGTACGTCAGCGTAGTTCACGGCGAGTTTGACGTATCGCTGTGGCAGGTCGGCCGCCGCTGCGTATCGGGCAGCGCGGCAAGATCAAACGGAAGTACCTCCCGACGCTCGGCGTGTGGGAGGCGCCATGCCGCTACCGGGACGCCGACGGGGTCACGCGCCGCGTTCGGCGGCGAGGTCCTGCCGATGAAACACGACCGTCACGGCAAGCTCGCCGAGGACCTGCTCATCGAGTCGTTAGCCGATCGGCGACCGCCAACTGACGAGGTCGGCCCCGACACTGCGGTGATGACGTTGGTGCAGGCGCACCTTGACCGGCTCGCCGAGGATGGACGCTCACCGGCCACGCAGGCGACCTACAAGGTTGTGGCGGGCAAGCTGCGCGCCAAGCTCGGCGGGGTGCGCGTCGCTGAGGCCAATCCGGCTCGCATCGACGCGGCGCTGAGGGCGATGACAAACATGCATGGGCCAGGAATGGCGCGCCAAGCCAAGACGATTCTGCACGGTGGTCTACAGCTCGCGGTGATGGCGAACGTGCTCGCCGCCAACCCGGTTCGTGATGTCGCGCCGATCAAGTCGAAGCGACCGCCGAAGGGTGCCCCGGCGCTTACCGCGAACCAATTGCGCGACCTGTTGGCCGGTCTACGAGCCTCTGATTACTGCCGAAAGCACGACCTTGCCGACCCGTTCACCATCTTGATTGCTACCGGATTGCGGCGCGGCGAGCTGCTGGCGCTGCGGTGGAGTGACTACGACAAGACAGCTGGGACACTCACGGTCGGCGGCAAAATCGTGCGGATCACCGGCGAGGGTCTGGTGCGCGACGACGAGACCAAAACCGAGGCGGGTCGGCGCACCATCGCCCTGCCGCGATTCGCCATCGAGGTGCTCGCCGCGCGGCGCGACCTGCCGTACCTCGGTGAGCACCCGGTGATCATGTTCCCGTCGACGGCGGGTACCTGGCGCGACCCGAATAACTTCGGTCGGGACTGGCGCAGGGTTCGCGATCAGCTCGACGTACCCGACGTCACCACGCACAGCTTCCGTAAGTCGGTGGCCACCCTGATCGATGACAGGGGGTTGTCGGCACGCATTGGCTGATCACCTGGGGCACGCCAGGCCGTCGATGACACAGGACGTCTACATGTCGCGCGGCAAAATTCACACACAGGTGGCCGACGTGCTCGACGATGCAATAAACGGCGCATAAACGACGCATCGTCGCGGTATGCCCTCTGAAAAGGGCTTTTGTAGTGCGCCGTCAGGGTTTCGAACCCCGGACCCGCTGATTAAGAGTCAGCTGCTCTACCAACTGAGCTAACGGCGCGCGTGGGAGACAATAACAGGCCTCGCGGCGCAGGGTGAAATCCCGAGCCTCCGCCCGCGCTGGGAGCGGCGCCGCAGGTTCGCCCCACACTCAGGTTGCCCTTAGACTATTGCCAAGAATCGTTCGTCCGGAGAGTCGTCATCTCGAAAATGGAGCAAAGAATGTGGCAGGGGGGTTCGGTGAAGGGTAGACACAGACGGCGTGCCTGGTGGGTGGTGGCCGCGCTGGTTCCTGCCATCTTGCTGGGGCTGGGGGCCTGCAGTAACAACGCGGCTCCGCCGACGCCCCAGGTCATCAGTGATAAGGGCACGCCGTTCCACGACCTGTTGGTGCCCAAGCTCGCCGCGTCGGTCAAGGACGGCGCAGTGGGTGTCAGTGTCGAGTCTCCGGTGACGGTCAGCGCCGAGGACGGCGTGCTCGGCGCTGTCACGATGGTCGACGAGGACGGCGAACCTGTGCCCGGCCGACTGTCGCCCGACGGCTTGCAGTGGGAGACCACCGAGCCGCTGACCTACAACACGCGCTACACCCTCAACGCACAGTCGCTTGGCCTCAGCGGGGTCACCAGGCAGCAGATGACGTTCGAAACGCATTCGCCGGAGAACCTGACGATGCCGTACGTGCTGCCCAATGACGGCGAGGTGGTGGGCGTCGGCCAACCCGTCGCGGTGCGGTTCGACGAGAACATCCCGAACCGGCTGGCGGCGCAGAAGGCGATCAAGATCACAACCAACCCTCGCGTAGAGGGAGCCTTCTACTGGCTCAGCAATCGCGAAGTGCGTTGGCGCCCAGCGGCTTACTGGAAGCCCGGCACGACAATCGACGTAGCGGTCGACACCTATGGGGTCGACCTCGGCGACGGTCTGTTCGGTCAGGAGAATGTCACGACGCACTTCACCATCGGCGACGAAGTGATCACGAGCGTCGACGACAACACCAAGACGCTGACGGTCAAGCGCAACGGCGAGGTCATCAAATCGATGCCGGTGTCGATGGGCAAGAACAGCACGCCGACCAACAACGGCACGTACATCGTCGGCGACCGGTTGAGCCACATGATCATGGACTCGTCCACCTACGGGGTGCCGACGAATTCGCCCAACGGGTACCGCACCGAGGTGGATTGGGCCACCCAGATCTCCTACAGCGGCATCTACGTGCACGCCGCGCCGTGGTCAGTGGGCAGCCAGGGCTACAGCAACGTCAGCCACGGCTGCATCAATGTCAGCAACAGCAACGGGCAGTGGTTCTACGACAACTCCAAGCGCGGTGACATCGTCGAGATCGTCAACACCTTTGGCTCGGTGCTGCCGGGCACCGATGGGCTTGGCGACTGGAACGTCCCGTGGGAGCAATGGAAAGCGGGCAACGCCAACATCTGATTCGGTTGCCGCACAGCGCTTGCCGGAGGGCGCTGCGGACACCGTGATCGAGATGCCATTGTCGAATGGCATCCTGGGATGCCGACATTAAGGGCCGGGAGACGCGAACGCCTCCCGGCCCCGTTGGGTGGCTGACGGGACTTGAACCCGCGACCCCCAGGATCACAACCTGGTGCTCTACCAACTGAACTACAGCCACCATCGCCGCCATGCCGATTAAGCACAAGCAGCGTCGTAGATATTAGCCGCTCGGACGCTCCGCGGCCGAATCCGTGGCCTCTGAATTGCCCGAGCGGGGTCGGAGCTCGGCGGCGATCGCCGCGATGTCACTGGTCGCGGGACCGGGCGGGGCCACGAACGCGGTGCGACGGTAGTACTGCAGCTCGCGGATCGACTCGTGAATATCGGCGAGGGCGCGGTGTGCCAGACCCTTCTCGGGCTGTCCGAAGTAGATCCGTGGAAACCAGCGCCTGGTCAGTTCCTTGATCGAGCTGACGTCGATCATCCGGTAGTGCAAATAGTCGTCGAGCTTGGGCATGTCGCGTGCGATGAACCCGCGGTCGGTGGCGATCGAATTACCCGCAAGGGGAGCGGTCTTGGCCTGCTTGACGTGCGTGCGGATGTAGTCGAGCACCAATTCCTCGGCCGCAGCCAAGTCGATGGTCGACGCGCGCACCTCGTCGATCAGGCCCGAGCGGGTATGCATTTGGGTGACGACGTCGATCATCGATGACAGCGCCTCGTTCGGGGCGTGGATGACCACGTCGATGCCTTCGCCCAGGATGTTCAGGTCCGCATCGGTGACGAGCACCGCAATCTCGATGAGCAGGTCGGTCTTGAGATCCAGCCCGGTCATCTCGCAATCGATCCACACCAGTTCGTCGCGCACAGCGCTCACAGTAAGCCGTCGACCGACACTCCCCCACAAGTGGGAGGTGCCCCCAAGCTCCCGCTCCCACCCGGTTACCGAAGTTGCCCAGTAATGTTCGAGCCATGACGACCGAGTCGACAGCAACCCCCGCACAGCAGATCGCCGCAGGTTACGCCGTCGAAGGCCAGGCGCTGGAGCTCGGCGCCGTTGTCGTCGACGGGGTCTGCGACCCGTCCGCACAAGTTCGGATCCCGCTCGCCACCGTCAACCGTCACGGCCTGGTCGCGGGCGCTACCGGCACCGGCAAGACCAAATCGCTGCAGGTGCTCGCCGAACAGCTCTCGGCTGCGGGCGTGCCCGTGATGATGGCCGACGTCAAGGGTGACCTTTCGGGCTTGTCGCGGCCCGGGGAGGCCAACGACAAGACCGAACAGCGCGCGACGGACACCGGCGACACGTGGGCGCCTACCGCGTTCCCTGTCGAATTCCTGACGCTGGGAACGACCGGCATCGGTGTGCCCGTGCGGGCCACAGTCACCAGCTTCGGCCCTATCCTGTTGTCAAAGGTGTTGGGGCTCAACGCTACCCAGGAATCCACACTTGGCCTGATCTTCCACTGGGCCGATAAGAACCAACTCGCGCTGCTCGACCTCAAGGACCTGCAGGAAGTTATCAAGTTCCTCACCAGCGACGAGGGCAAGCCCGAGCTGAAGGACCTCGGCGCGGTGTCACCGACAACCGCAGGCGTCATCCTGCGCGCGTTGGTGAACCTCCAGGGCAAGGGTGGCGACACCTTCTTCGGAGAACCCGAACTGGAGCCCAAGGACCTGCTCCGGGTCGACGCACAGGGCCGCGGCGTTATCACTCTGCTCGAGCTGGGCAATCAGGCCGCGCGGCCGGTGATGTTCTCGACCTTCCTGATGTGGGTGCTCGCCGACCTGTTCACGACGCTTCCCGAGGTCGGAGACGTCGACAAGCCGAAGCTGGTCTTCTTCTTCGACGAAGCACACCTGCTGTTCACCGACGCCTCCAAGGCGTTCCTCGAGCAGGTCGAGCAGACTGTGAAGCTGATCCGCTCGAAGGGCGTCGGCGTGTTCTTCTGCACTCAGCTGCCGACCGACGTGCCCAACGACGTGCTGAGCCAACTCGGCGCGCGGGTCCAGCATGCGTTGCGCGCCTTCACCCCTGACGATCAGAAGGCCCTCAACAAGACTGTCCGCACCTACCCGAAAACGAAGGTTTACGACCTGGAGTCGGCGTTGACGTCGCTGGGCATCGGCGAGGCGATCGTCACCGTACTGTCCGAGAAGGGTGCGCCGACGCCGGTGGCCTGGACGAGAATGCGGGCCCCGCGTTCGTTGATGGACACCATCGGGAACGATGCGATCGCCGCGGCAGCGAACGCCAGCCCGTTGCAGGCGGAGTACGGCCAGACCATCGACGATCCCACCTCGGCCTACGAGAAGCTCTCCGCGAGGTATGCGCCGCCTGAGGCGGTCCCGCAGCAGTCCGACGCCGCGCTACCGCCTCCGCTGCCCGTCGACATCGGCGGCGCCAGCGCCGAGGGCGAGGTGAGATCGCGGCACACCGCAGAGCCCGGCATGCTCGAGAAGATGATGTCGAGCCCCGCGTTCAAGAGCGCGATGCGCTCGGCGGGCACCGTCATCGGCCGCGAGATCACCCGCAGCATCTTCGGCACCGGCCGACGCCGCGGCTGAAACTTTCGCCGAAATGGAATTCCGCGTTGCGAAGCGCGTGTCTTGACGACCCGGAATTCCGTTTCGGGCAAACGCGCACACGCACAAAAGCGAAAACGGGTGCTAGCTGCCGCCGAGCTTCTTGTAGACCGCCCCGACGATCGGTGTCACGATTGCCCGCGGGGTGTAGCCGCTGGCCACTGACATCGCCTTTGACGTCATACCGGGCACTACCCGCATCTTGTTGCGCTCCAGGCTGTCCAGCGACAGCTTCGCGGTGTGGTCGGTGGAGATCCACAGGAAATCCGGGATCAGCTTCTCGACGAGCGACTGATCTTCGGCATTCGGCAGCGTTTCGCGCACCGGCCCGGGAGCAAGCAGCGTGACGTGCACGCCCGCTCGCTTGAGCTCACCGCGAAGCGACTCACTGAAGGAGTTGACGAACGCCTTCGACGCCGCGTACGTGGCGTTGTTCGGAATCGGCGAATTGCCTGCTGCAGAACCGGAAATCAGAATTCCGCCCGCCTTGCGTTCGACCATCCCCGGCAGCACCGCAAGCACAAGGTCGTATACACCAAGGACATTCAGCTGCACCTGTGCCTTTTCGCGGTCCGGGTCCAGCGACGCGACAGGACCGAACGTCCCGGTCCCTGCATTCGCGCACAGAATCGAGATATTGCGGGACGCCAACTCGTCGCACAGCTTGGCGCGCTCGGCCGGGTCGGCGAGATCCACGGGCCGCACCTCGACCGTCACGCCGTGCTGGTCGGTGATCCGCTTGGCGAGCGTCTGCAACACGTCGTCACGGCGGGCCGTGACGATCAGGTTGTGGCCGCGGGCGGCCAGTTCGATGGCCAGCGCCTCGCCGATGTTCTGCGAGGCGCCGGTGACGACCGCACGGGCATCGGCGCTGGGGGCGGGTACTGGCATGGGCGGGACTATATCGTGGGCGATGATGATGGATACGCGGCCGTCCGCGCCCACCGCGCGGCGATCGCACGTGCTTGCGTGGGCACTGTGGGATTGCGGCTCAACGGGCGTGAACGCGATCGTCGTGACCTTCGTGTTCTCGGTCTACCTGACCAGCGCCGTGGGCGCCGACCTTCCCGGCGACACCAGCCCGACGAGCTGGATGGGCCGCGCCCTGGCCGGCGCCGGCCTCGTGGTCGCCTTGCTGGCACCCGCGACCGGGATCTGGGCCGACGCTCCATGGCGACGGCGCCGGGTGCTGGCCATCCTGACCGGTTTGACGGTGCTATTCACGGCGACCATGTGCCTGATCCGCGACGACTACCGCTATCTGTGGCCGGGCCTGGTGCTGCTCGCCTGCACCGCGGCTTGCAGTGACCTCGCGGTCGTGCCGTACAACGCCATGCTTCGTCAGCTCTCCACACCGGAGAACTCGGGCAGGATATCCGGATTCGGTTTGGGCATGGGCTATTTCGGCGGTGTCGTGCTGCTGCTGATGGTCTATCTGGGGCTCATCTCCGGTAGCGGCGACACGCGCGGACTGCTGGGTGTCCCCATCGCGGACGGCCAGAACGTGCGCGCGGCAATGCTGCTGACCGCGGCATGGTTCGCGCTGTTCGCTCTGCCCCTGCTGCTCGGCGTGCACCCTCCGGTTCCGCCGCCCGAGCGACGCGAGAAAGTCGGCTTCTTCGGCGCCTACCGCAGGCTGTGGGCGGAGGTCGTCATCGAATGGCGGCGTGACCGCAACGTCGTCTACTACCTCATGGCCAGTGCCGTCTTCCGCGACGGGCTCGCGGGGATCTTCACGTTCGGCGCGGTGCTCGGCGTGAATGTCTACGGAATTTCGGAGGCGAACGTCCTGCTGTTCGGTGTGAGCGCCAGCGTCATCGCCGCCGTCGGCGCGGTGCTCGGCGGGCTGCTCGACGACCGAATGGGATCAAAACCGGTCATCATCGGATCACTCATCGCGATGATCGCCGCCGGGCTCACCCTGATGACATTGTCGGGGGCAGTGGCATTTTGGGTGCTGGGTTTGACGCTGTGCCTGTTCATCGGCCCGACGCTGTCGGCGGCGCGCACACTCATGCTGCGGATGTCAGTCGATGGCAAGGAGGGGGTCGCGTTCGGTTTGTATGCCACGACCGGGCGTGCAGTGTCATTTCTTGCGCCGTGGTTGTTCTTCACCTTCATCGACGCGTTCGGCGCCGACCGTGCCGGGATGGGCGGGCTGTGTACGGTTCTCGCCCTCGGGCTGATCGCGCTGCTGATCGTAAAGGTGCCGAGCCGCCGCTAGCCCGCTGCGGTGCAGATGGTGAGACCCGCGCCGGTGCGCTGCTGGACCTCGGTACCGTTGACGGTGATCGAGCAGGAGACTTCGCGACCCACGTTGATGATGCTCACGCTGGCGGAGGTTTCGGCAGGCTCGGCCAGCTCGACCTCTTTGTGCCAGGGCAGCATCACGTTGAACTCGGTTTGCAGTATTCCGCCCGTGTCGACGTAGGTGATGTTGATGGCCCTGCCGTCTCCGTCCACGTCGTACACCACCGTTTCGGTGGCGCCGGACGGGGCCGACGGTGCGGTCGACGGTGCGGTTGGCAGAGTCGGCAGCGGGAAGACCGGGGTCGTGGGGCGCGTCGTCGTTGTCGGAGGCGGGGTGGTGAAGCTCGGCTCGGGCAGCGACGGCAGCGGCGCGACGACGGTGTCCTGGCGCGAGCTGTTGACGATGACCAACGCGATGACCAGGCCGATCACCATCACGATCGCGACGCCGGCCACGATCCACAGCCAGCGCGGAGACTTCGGCTCCGGCGGCTCGGGCGGGGGTTCTCCCTGCGTATACCCCGGACCGTACTGGCCGGTGGCGTACGGGTCGTAGCCGTAGGGGGAGTACGCCGGCAGCCGCTCGGTGGGAGCGGGGGCACTGGGACCCTGATAGGTGGGCCCGTACGGCGCCTGGCTCGCATACGCCGGATCCGTATACCCCGGGTAATTGTTGCCGAGCGGCTGCGTGGGTTCGGCCCCGTCGCGGCGTGGAGAATCCGTCATGCCCACCTCATGGCTGCAGGGTACCTGTGCATCCGCTCAGTCGGCCTCAATCGCCCGCAACCTGCGTCAATGGGAGATCTCCGTCATCCCCGGACCATCGACCATGCAGAATCGGCAACGTGGGAGAGCTGGTTCGTCGGATATATGGGGCGTCGATGTCGCCCGACGCGACGGCGTTCGCCCACATCGTCGACGACGGCGGCTACCCGCGGGCCGTCCAGCGATTTCTCCGGGGCTGGCGAGCGAGTTCGTCCCGCGATGTCGAATTACCCGTCGAGGGCGCCGTCACCCGGGTGATCCATTCAGCCGATGGCTACTGGTTGGCGTGTGAAGTGGCGCCAGAGGGCGGCACACGCAGTCAGATCTGGGTGGTGACAACGGATCCCGACGACCGCGATGCCCGCCGGATCGACCATTGGCCGATCGGCGCGTCGGAGGGCACTGCGGAGCTGATCGGCTGGGACGGAACACATGTCGCCGCGATCCTGACCGGTGATGACGGCGTTGGCAGCTCGTGCTTGATCAACCCCGCCGACGGGGCGACGGTTGTGCTGGACCGCCGCTCGGGCGGCAGGTTGGTCGACGCGTGGTCGGGGGCCTCCCTGGTACGGGTTGGGCCCCGCGGCTACCGAGATCTCATCATCTTGCGCGGGCTCACCGAAATCGCCTTACTGCCATACGATCCAGGATCCACGACCGACACGGGCATCATCCTCGACGACCACAGCGCCCGCCGGCTGCGGGCCGGTCTGGAGGGAGAGCTCACGGAACTGTACGAGCCCGCAAAGAACTACGGCCTCAATAGCGCAGAAGGCTATGTGCGTGCACTTGTCCGCAGCGAGAACGGCGCTGATCACGCCAGGTTGCTTGAAGTGACCACCACTCCGGATGGCGTGTCCTACCAAGTTGTCGCCGAGCGTGTGGGTTACGAACTCGACGAGTTCACCGTCAGCGACGATCAGTCGACCGTTGCAATACTGTGGAACATCAAGGGCGCTAGCGAATTACAAATCCTCGAGCTCGCAGACAACACGCTGCACGCGCCAATTCCGTTGCCCGGCATGGTCGCAAGCGAGCTGAGCATCAGCGCGGGTGGATCGATGCTGGCGATGACGGTGGAGGGCCCGTCGACACCGCCGAAGGTCGAACTCGTCGACCCCAGAACCCGCGAATGGGAGCCCGTCGACCGCGAGCCCAGCAGCGGGCCCGTCACCGCGGACCCGACACTGGAGACAATCATCGCCAGGGACGGACTGGAGCTCAGCGGATGGCTGTTCCGGCCGCCTGCGGGTGTCGAATCGATCGGCGCAATGCTCTTCCTGCACGGCGGCCCGGAGGGCCAGGGTCGCCCCGGCTACAACGAATTCTTTCCCCGGCTGCTCGAGGCGGGCATCACCGTCTTTCTCCCGAATGTGCGGGGCTCCGGAGGATTTGGGCGCGCGTTCATGCACGCCGATGACAAGGAACGGCGGTTCGCAGCCGTCGATGACGTCGCCGACTCGGCGATGTTTCTGGTCGCACGCGATCTCGCACCGGCGAACCGCATCGCTTGTTGTGGATGGTCGTACGGCGGCTATCTGACCCAAGCGGCACTAACGTTTCATCCACAGCTGTTCGCGGTGGGCATCAGCATCTGCGGCATGAGCGACTTGAACACGTGGTATCGCAACACCGAGCCGTGGATCGCGGCGGCGGCTCATCCGAAGTACGGCCACCCCGTCGCTGATCGCGAGTTGCTCGATCGGTTGTCGCCGTTGCTGCGCGCGCACGCGTTGACCGCGCCACTGCTCTTGGTACACGGCCTCAACGACACCAATGTCCCACCCAGTGAATCGCTACAGATGTGCGAGGCGTTACGTGCGCTCGGCCGCACCGTGAAACTGCTGGCATTCGACGACGACGGGCACGAGATCGTCAAGCGGGAGAACCGTTCTGTGCTGGTCAGGGCCATGAGTGATTGGCTTACCGCGGCCTTCTCCGGCTCGCCCGCATCGTGATCAATCCGTAGCTTGTCCTCAGGTTTGGACAAATTGTCCGCAGGGTAAACGGGTCCTGCGCGCAGTTAGTCGCGCTTACAACAGAGGAGGCGCAGCATGCGTGGTGGCGGAATTCTCGGCGTCCTTGTGCTCGTCTGGTTGTTGATCGGTGTGGTAGCTGCCTATCAGCGCGATTACTTCAAGAGCGGCGAAACAAATTGCGCCACAGCGGGCAGCATCGCATTGACCGTCGTTGCCGGCCCGCTCAACTACGCGGGGGTCAATCCGAAGGTCACGGACTGCAACGTTCCGCAGCCCAGCCAGTAGCTCACTGGCACTTATCAATTCACGAGAAATGGAGTAGTCATGATTGTCCTTGGTGCCATCCTGCTCATCCTTGGGCTGATATTCGGCATCTCGATCCTCACCTATATCGGCGTAGTGCTCATCGTTATCGGTGCGGTGTTCTGGATTCTTGGTGCAACCGGACGCGCCGTCGGCGGACGAAAAGTCTGGTATTAACGCCTAATAGAACCGGCCGAGGTCAGCGCAGCAACCGTCATCGCTCTCAAGACGGCACGCGAGCTGGCCTCGGCCGTTTTCGTGGCACCGGGCTTGAGGCTGTGCGGCGTCGAGTTCAACAATCCGAACGTCGCATGCGCCATCAGCCGGGCGTCGGCCTCTTCCAGTGTGTCGTCAAGCCGGCGGATCACATCGACCCAGATCTCGACATACTGGCGTTGCGCCTTACGGACTTGCCGCTTGGCATTCGGCGGCAGATGGCCGAGGTCTCGGTCCTGGATCCGGATCAATTCGGATTCACCAAGTGCGAAGTCCAAGTGAAAGTCGATCAATCCGTCCAGCGCGGCGGTGGGATTCTCGGCCCCGGCGACAACGGCGGTGGCGCCGGCCAGCAGCCGGGTGCTGATACCGACCAACAATTCGACCAGCAGTGCCTCCTTGTTAGGGAAGTGGCGATAGATCGCCGGCCCGCTGACGCCTGCCGCGGCGCCGATGTCTTCGAGGCGCACTGCAAGATAGCCCCGCTCGGCGACCAGGCGTTCGGCCGCGGCGATGAGCTGGGATCGACGGTCCGATTTGGCTCTGCTGCGGCGCGTGACCGGCGTCGACACCGATGAAGGGGCCATTGGGCACACTCCGTCCCGGGCGCTGGTGGACAGTTGAGTTAATCGCGACTAACATACCACGAGTTAGTCATCATTAACTCAACTGGACGGGTCTGAAGAATGACATCCCTTCTAACCCACCGCGACGAGCATCTCGCGCTCGTCCATCAACTGCGCGCCAAGCTGGCCACCGCGGCGCTCGGCGGTCCCGAACGCGCCCGCGAGCGCCACGTCGGCCGCGGCAAGTTGCTGCCGCGCGACCGCGTCGACGGGTTGCTCGACCCCGGCAGCCCCTTCCTGGAACTGGCGCCGCTGGCCGCGGACGGGATGTACGACGACGAATGTCCGGGCGCCGGGATGATCGCGGGCGTCGGTCGGATCTCCGGCCGCGAATGCATGATCGTGGCCAACGACGCGACGGTGAAGGGCGGCACCTACTACCCGATCACCGTCAAGAAGCACCTTCGCGCACAGGAGATCGCAGGCCAGAACCGGCTGCCGTGCATCTACCTGGTGGACTCCGGGGGCGCGTTCCTGCCACGCCAGGACGAGGTGTTCCCTGACCGGGAGCACTTCGGTCGGATCTTCTACAACCAGGCCAATCTCAGCGCCGACGGCATCCCGCAGATCGCCGCGGTGCTTGGCTCGTGCACCGCAGGCGGAGCCTATGTGCCCGCGATGAGTGACGAGGCCGTGATCGTTCGCAACCAGGGCACCATCTTTCTCGGCGGGCCGCCGCTGGTGAAGGCGGCGACCGGCGAAGTGGTGACGGCCGAGGACCTCGGCGGCGGAGACCTTCACTCCAAGATCTCCGGTGTCACAGATCATTTGGCCCATGACGACCGCGATGCGTTGCGCATCGTTCGCCGCATCGTGGCCACCTTGGGGCCCCGCTCACCGCTGCCGTGGGAGGTGGCGCCGACGGTCGACGCCGTCGCCGACCAGACCGAGCTGTACGACGTGGTGCCGGTCGACCCTCGGGTGCCATATGACGTGCACGAGGTCATCGGTCGCATCGTCGACGGCGGCGAGTTCGCCGAGTTCAAGGCGGACTACGGCAGCACGCTGGTCACCGGTTTCGCGCGAATCCACGGGCACCCGGTCGGCATCGTCGCCAACAACGGGGTGTTGTTTTCCGAATCCGCCGTGAAGGGCGCGCATTTCATCGAGCTCTGCGATAAGCGCATGACACCGCTGCTGTTCCTGCAGAACATCTCGGGCTTCATGGTCGGGCGGGATTACGAGGCGGGCGGCATCGCCAAGCACGGAGCCAAGATGGTGACCGCCGTTGCGTGTGCCCGGGTTCCCAAGCTCACCGTGGTGATCGGCGGCTCGTACGGCGCAGGCAATTACTCGATGTGCGGTCGGGCGTACTCGCCGCGGTTCCTGTGGATGTGGCCCAACGCCAGGATCTCGGTGATGGGCGGTGAGCAGGCCGCGTCGGTCCTGGCCACCGTGCGCGGCGAGATGACCGCCGAGCAGGAAGAGGAGTTCAAGGCGCCGATTCGTGAACAGTACGAGAGCCAGGGCAACCCCTACTACTCCACGGCCAGGCTCTGGGATGACGGGGTCATCGACCCCGCCGACACCAGAACCGTTCTGGGTCTGGCCCTTTCGATCGTCGGCCAGGCCCCGCTCGAGTCCGTTTCCTACGGCGTGTTCCGGATGTGACGACATGACATTCGACACCGTCTTGATCGCCAACCGTGGCGAAATCGCCGTGCGGGTCATCCGCACACTGCGCGCAATGGGTATCCGGTCCGTCGCGGTATTCAGCGACGCCGACGCAGGTGCCCGGCATGTCGCGGAGGCCGACGTCGCGGTGCGCATCGGCCTCGCCTCCGCGCGGGACAGCTATCTGAACATCGACGCGGTCGTCGCGGCCGCACGGCGCACCGGCGCCCAAGCGGTCCACCCCGGCTACGGATTCCTCTCGGAGAACGCTCAATTCGGCGCGGCGTTGCAGGCGGCAGGCATCGTGTTCATCGGGCCGCCGGTCGCGGCGATCCAGACGATGGGCGACAAGATCGCCGCCAAGACCACGGTGTCGGCGTTCGGCGTGCCCGTTGTCCCCGGCATCGCCCGGGCGGGTCTGAGTGACGCCGATCTGATCGCAGGGGCCGACGACGTCGGCTATCCGGTCCTCGTCAAGCCGTCCGCCGGCGGTGGCGGTAAGGGCATGCGGGTGGTGCATCAACCCTCCGAGCTAGCCGCGGCGTTGGCAAGTGCCCGCCGAGAGGCAGCCGCCGCATTCGGTGACGACACCTTGTTCCTCGAACGATTCGTGTTGAACCCGCGCCACATCGAGGTCCAAGTGCTCGCCGACGGGTACGGCAACGTCGTCCACCTCGGTGAGCGCGAATGCAGCCTGCAGCGGCGCCATCAGAAGGTCATCGAGGAGGCGCCGTCACCGCTGCTCGACGAGCCGACCAGGGCCCGCATCGGTGCGGCGGCGTGCGACACCGCCCGCAGCGTGGACTACACCGGCGCGGGCACCGTCGAGTTCATCGTCTCCGCCGACCGGCCCGACGAGTTCTTCTTCATGGAGATGAACACCCGTCTGCAGGTCGAGCACCCCGTCACCGAAATGGTCACCGGCGTCGACCTTGTCGAGCTGCAGGTGCGCATCGCGGCGGGCGAGAAGCTGCCAGTCGCGCAGGACGACATCTCGATGGATGGGCACGCCATCGAGGCCCGCGTGTACGCCGAGGATCCCGGTCGCGGCTTCCTGCCGACCGGTGGCGATGTGCTCGATCTCGCCGAACCCCGCGGTCCCGGCATCCGCGTCGACTCCGGCCTGGCGCCCGGGACCGTGGTCGGCAGCGAATACGACCCGATGCTCGCGAAAGTCATCGCGCACGCAGCAGACCGTCAGTCGGCGCTGCGCGCGCTGGATCGCGCGCTGTCCGACACCGCTGTGCTCGGCGTGACCACGAACATCGAGTTCCTGCGCTTCCTACTTGCCGATCCCGACGTCGTCGCGGGCCAACTCGACACCGGACTGCTCGACCGCCGAACACCCGACTTCGTCCCCGTCGCACCGGGTGACGACGAATTGATCGCCGCGGCGGCCTACAAATGGTTGCGCAGCTGGCCTGTGGCCAACACCAACCTGTGGGACGTGCCGTCGGGCTGGCGGATGGGGGCGCCCGCCGCAACGACCTACCGGCTGCATGCAGGCGAACGCACCGACCACGTCTTTCTGACCGGCACGCCGACCACCGCGACGGGCCAAGTGGAAACCGGTGAAAGCTATTCGGTCACAGCGACACTCGACGGCGACCGGCTGGTCGTGACGGTAGCTGGACTTCGTACCGACTATCTCGTCGCAGCCGTCGACGGCCAGATCTGGCTGTCGGGTGCAGGCCGCACCGCGGTCGTCGAGGAGGTCAAAGAGGCGCCCGTCCGGCCTGACGACGAGCACAGCGGTGACGCGGAACTGACCAGCCCGATGCCGGGTTCGGTTGTCGCGGTTGGTGTTGCGAACGGTGAACGTGTCGACTCAGGTGCGGTCGTAGTCACCGTGGAAGCGATGAAAATGGAACATGCCCTGACCGCGCCGGTTGACGGCGCCGTCGAACTTCTCGTCGCCGTTGGCGACCAAGTCAAGGTGGGCCAGGTGCTGGCCCGCATCACCGCCGGCAATTTAGCAGATGCGAAAGAAGAACAGTCATGACCGAATTTTTGGCCACCGGAATGCTGCCCGATCACTACGAACAACTCGCCAAGACCGTGCGTGACTTCGCCCAGAGCGTGGTGGCACCCGTGTCGGCCAAACATGACGAGGAGCACTCGTTCCCCTATGAGGTCGTCTCCGGGATGGCCGATATGGGTTTGTTCGGTCTGCCGTTTCCCGAGGAGTACGGCGGCATGGGTGGCGACTACTTCGCGCTGTGCCTGGCGCTGGAGGAATTGGGCAAGGTCGACCAGAGCGTCGCGATCACGTTGGAGGCCGGGGTATCACTCGGCGCGATGCCGGTGTACCGCTTCGGCAACGAGAGCCAGAAGCAGGAGTGGTTGCCGCTGCTGGCCAGCGGGAAGGCGCTCGGCGCGTTCGGCCTTACCGAACCGGGCGGCGGCACCGACGCAGGCGCGACGAAGACCACGGCCCGTCTTGACGACGGCAACTGGGTTATTAATGGCAGCAAGCAGTTCATCACCAACTCCGGCACCGACATCACCAAGCTGGTCACCGTCACCGCGGTCACCGGTGAGCGGGAGGGCGGCGGCAAGGAGATCTCGTCGATCCTGGTACCCGTTCCCACAACGGGATTCACCGCCGAGCCCGCCTACAACAAAGTCGGCTGGAATGCCTCCGACACCCACCCGCTGAGTTTCGACGATGTGCGAGTGCCGGAGGAGAACCTGCTCGGCGAACGCGGGCGCGGTTATGCGAACTTCCTGCGCATTCTCGACGAGGGGCGCATCGCGATCGCTGCGCTGTCGGTCGGCGCCGCGCAGGGCTGCGTCGACGAGAGCATCAAGTACGCAAAGGAGCGGGAAGCCTTCGGACAGCCTATCGGCGCCAACCAGGCCATCGCGTTCAAGATCGCGCGGATGGAGGCACGTGCACACACCGCACGAACCGCGTATTACGACGCCGCCGCGCTGATGCTGTCCGGGAAATCATTCAAGAAGCAGGCCGCGATCGCGAAGCTGGTGGCCAGCGAAGCGGCGATGGACAACGCCCGTGATGCGACGCAGATTTTCGGCGGCTATGGGTTCATGAACGAGTTCCCCGTCGCGCGCCACTACCGGGACAGCAAGATCCTCGAAATCGGCGAGGGGACGACCGAGGTGCAGTTGATGCTCATTGCGCGGCAGGCTGGCCTGTGAGCGACAAGAAAGTCGTCGTTCAGCGCGGATTGTGGTTCGAAGAATTCGAGACCGGGGTGCTCTATCAGCATCGCCCGGGCAGGACCATCACCGAGGCCGACAATGTGCTGTTCACGACGCTGACGATGAACACCCAAGCGCTGCATCTCGATGCGGCGTTCTCCGATGCGCTACCACCGTTCAACCAACGGCTGGTCAACTCGATGTTCACGCTGTCCACCATCGTCGGCCTTTCGGTGGCGCAACTGACCCAGGGCACAATCGTCGGAAATCTCGGCTTCGGCGAGGTCGCGTTTCCCAAGCCGCTCTTTCACGGCGACACGCTGTATGCCGAAACCGAGGTGACCGACAAGCGGGAATCCAAGAGTCGGCCAGGGGAGGGCATCGTCACCTTCTCCCACGTCGGCCGTAACCAGCACGGCGACGTCGTCGCGACGGCATCACGAAAGACCATGGTGCGCAAGCGACCCGAGGAGGCGGCATAGTGGCGCTCGACGCGACAGGACCCGCATGGCTGTTCTGCCCGGCGGACCGTCCGGAGCGGTTCGAAAAGGCGGCTGCGGCAGCCGATGTCGTGATCCTGGACCTCGAAGACGGTGTCGCGGCGAAGGACCGGGAAGCCGCCCGCACCGCGCTGATCGAGACGCCGCTTGACCCGGCCCGCACCGTGGTGCGCATCAACCCCACCACCACCGCCGACCATGAGCTCGATCTGAAGGTGCTGTCGCGCACCGCGTACACGACGGTGATGCTCGCGAAAACCGAGACCCCCGAACAGGTCGGCGCGCTGGCTCCGCTGGATGTTGTCGTGCTGATCGAAACACCGCTCGGCGCGCTGGCGGTCACCGAACTAGCCCGCGTCGACAATGCGTTCGCGCTGATGTGGGGTGCGGAGGATCTGTTCGCGGTGCTGGGCGGGACCGCGAACCGCAAGCCCGACGGAAGCTACCGCGATGTCGCCAAGCACGTGCGGTCGCAATCGCTGCTGGCGGCCAAGGCCTACGGGCGGATGGCGCTGGATTCGGTGTATCTGGACATCAAGGACCTCGCCGGTCTGCGCGCCGAGGTCGACGACGCGGTGGCCGTGGGGTTCGACGCCAAGGTTGCCATCCACCCGTCGCAGGTGGCGGTCATTCGCGACGGCTACGCGCCGACCGCCGCGCAGGTGGAATGGGCGCGACACGTCCTCGAGGCATCCCGCGATGAGCGGGGCGCCTTCCAATACGACGGCTTGATGGTCGATGCCCCAGTGCTTCGGCGCGCCGAACGGATCGTTGCGCTCGCGCCGAAGGATGGTGGTTAGGGGACATCCTGTAGATGCGGGTCGCCCTGCAGAGTTTGGCGGTTTGGTCGACGTCGGCCGGTGTGAATCGGCATACCGCCTGGTCTGCTTTCGGGAGGGGACGCTGCCGGTGCGCGTGCAGCGGGTGGGCCGGCTGCTACTGGTAATGCCACCGCGGCATCGGCCTCACAGCCGTGTGGTGGTGTCTGCGCGAGTGTCTTCGCATGATCACGCTGAGATCTGGGCCGCGGGCACCGTCAAGCGTCCGCTGGCTTGACGGTCGATCCGGCGACCTCCTGGTACAGCTTGGCGGTCTGCAATGCGATGCTGGTCCAGTCGAAGTCGGAGATGGCGCGTTGCCGGCCGCCCTCGCCCATCGCGTTAGCCCGCTCCGGATCTCGGGCCAGCGTGTTGAGCGCATCGGCCAGCGCCTCTGGCTCGTCCGGCGGCACCAGCAGTCCGGTCTGGCCGTCTGCAACCACCTCCGGGATGCCGCCCACATTTGACGCGACGACCGCGGTACCGCAGGCCATTGCCTCCAGGTTGACGATGCCGAGCGGCTCGTATAACGACGGGCAGACGAACGCAGTGGCGTGGCTGAGCAGTTGGATCACCTCGTGCCGGTTCAGCATGCCCTCGATCCAGATCACCCCAGATCGGGTGGCGCGCAGCATGTTGACGAGGTCGGTCACCTCCTGTGCGAGTTCGGGCGTGTCCGGCTGTCCGGCGCACAGCACGAGCTGCACCTCGGGGTCGAGCTGGGCAGCCGCGCGCAGCAGCACCGGCACGCCCTTCTGCCGGGTGATACGACCCACGAAGACCACGTTGGGTCGATTGCGATCGACGCCGTACTGCTCGAGTACATCGGTGTCGGGGTCTGGGGCGTACTGCTGTGCATCGATCCCGTTGTGGATCACCCGCACCTTCTCCGGGTCCACCGAGGGGTAGGTGGACAGCACGTCGGCCCTCATTCCATTGGACACCGCGATGACCGCCGCGGCGCTCTCCACGGCGTCGCGCTCGCACCAGGACGACAGCGCGTAGCCGCCGCCGAGCTGTTCGGCCTTCCACGGCCGAAGTGGCTCAAGCGAGTGCATGGTCAACACGTGCGGGATGCCGTAGAGCAGCGATGTCAGGTGAGCGGCCATATTGGCGTACCAGGTGTGGGAGTGCACCAGGTCGACGTCGCCCATGTCGGCCACCATCGACAGTCCCGTGGAGATCGTCTGCAGCGCAGGGTTGGCGTTCTTCAGCCGATCCCATGGCCGGTGCGCCACCGCGGTCGGCCGGTCGGCGCCCTGGCAGTGCACGCTCAGGTCCACGTGCTTGGACAGCTCCTTAGCCAGGTACTCCACGTGCACGCCGGCGCCGCCGTAGACCTCGGGCGGGTACTCCCTCGTGCACAGTGCGACCTTGAGTCGGTCACCTGTCCGGCTGGGCTGGCTCACTTGGTCACCTCCTGGCTCTTGCCGACAACGGTCACGCCGCTGTCGGAGACGACGAATCCGCGCGCCCGGTCGTGGTCTTTATCCACCCCCACCTGCGCCCCCTCGGGCACCACCACGTCCTTGTCGATGATCGCGTTCTGTACCACCGCGTTGGCGGCGACGACAGTGTTGTCCATGATCACTGAGCGTTCCACGATCGCGTAGTCCTCTATCCGCACGCCGGGGGACAGCACCGACTCGCGCACCAGCGCCCCAGAGACAATCACGCCGTTCGAGACCACGCTGTTGACCGCATGGCCGACTCGCTCGCCGTCCTCGTGCACGAACTTCGCCGGTGGGTGCGGCGGGATGTGGGTGAGAATCGGCCACTCACTGTTGTACAGGTTGAATACCGGCACGACAGCGCATAGGTCCATGTGCGCGTCGTAGTAGGAGTCCAACGTTCCAACGTCCCGCCAGTAGCCGGCGTCGGCGGGGTCGGCACCGGGCACCTCGTTGCGCTGAAAGTCGTAAACCTGTGCCATGCCCCGGTCCACCATCATCGGCATGATGTTGCCGCCCATGTCGTGCTTGCTGGACTCGTCGGCCGCGTCCCTGCGCAGTGCCTCGACCAGCACGTCGGCGGAGAACAGGTAGTTGCCCATCGACACGAACGTCTCATCGGGACGACCTGGTAGCCCCGGCGGGTCGGACGGCTTCTCCAGGAACGCCTCGACCTGCTGCCCGTCGGAGGCGGTCTTGATCACGCCGAAGGCGCTGGCCTCCTTGCGCGGCACCGGAATGCCGGCCACCGTGGCGCCCGCGCCACTGTCGAGGTGCTGCGCGATCATCTGCCTCGGGTCCATGCGGTAGACGTGGTCGGCGCCGAACACGATGACCAGATCCGGCTTATCGTCGTGGATCAGGTTCAGCGACTGGTAGATCGCATCGGCGGAGCCGGTGTACCACTGCGGGCCAAGGCGCTGCTGGGCGGGCACCGGGGTCACATAGTTGGCGAGCAGGCTGCTCATCCGCCAGGTCGTGGTGATGTGGCGGTCCAGGCTGTGGCTCTTGTACTGGGTGAGCACCGCGATCCGCAGTACCCCGGCGTTGACCAGGTTCGACAACGCGAAATCGATCAATCGATACAGCCCCCCGAAGGGGACGGCTGGCTTGGCCCGGTCGACGGTCAGCGGCGAGAGGCGCTTGCCCTCACCACCGGCGAGCACGATGCCGAGCACCTTTGGATCGGCCATCTGACTTCTCCTTTAGTTGGGCGCGTTGTGTGCGCTTTAGACGATCTATTCGGGCCTCGTGCTGGAACCGGGGCTAGGCAAGGTCCGGACCGGCGCTACGACTCGGCGCTCCGCGCCTTCTCGTGGGGAGGCCTCGGGCTACGACTCAGGTGGCCACGAGAACACGTTGGCGACTTCGGGCGGTCTCACTGAGGATGCGGACCTGCTCGTGGATAAGGGCACGGCGGTGTGGTCGTCATATTCGGCGCCCCCCTGGTCATTGAGAATCATCTAGATCCCCCGACGCGTGATCTGAATCACGCTACTCATGTCGTGCCGCTGAGGGAATGGCTGCACGAGCCGGAGGGCGCGGACCGTTCAGTCCCCGGTGATCCGTCTTCGATCGCCGGGGACTGAACGGTCCGGCAGTGCGGCGACCTTGAGCACCTCACGCAGCACGTCCGCACGGATGTCGCGCAGTTGGCGCCGCCGGTGTTCTGCCGCGCAGGCAGCTCTTCGACTCGTCCATCCTTGTCCGACTCGTTTTGGTGCCCTTCAATGCACGTTAGGTGCAATAGTCGAAGTTGCTGCGTAGGGAGTGACGGAAAATGACGCGGATCAATGAACCTCCCAGTCCACATCTGCGGCCGCATACGGCCGATCTGAATCGCCTGCTGGCGGGTGAACATCACGACCCTCATTCGATTCTGGGGGCCCACGAGTACGACGATCACACGGTGGTGCGGGCTTACCGGCCGCACGCGGTGGAGGTGGCGGCCCTTGTCGGCGGCGAGCGTTACTCGTTCCAGCACATTGAGGCGGGGCTGTTCGCGGTCGCGTTGCCGTTCACCAACCTGGCGGACTACCGGCTGGAGGTCAGTTATCGGGGCGGCGACGGTGCGTCCCACACGCACATCGTCGCCGATGCCTACCGGTTCTTGCCCACGCTGGGCGAGGTCGACCTGCACCTGTTCGCTGAGGGGCGCCATGAGCGGTTGTGGGAGATCCTCGGCGCGCATCCGCGAAGCTTCACCACACCTGACGGCGTTGTTGAGGGTGTCTCGTTTGCGGTGTGGGCCCCCAATGCCAAGGGCGTCAGCCTGATTGGTGAGTTCAACCACTGGGACGGCAACGAGGCGCAACTGCGCGTGCTCGGGTCGACCGGGGTGTGGGAGCTGTTCTGGCCTGGCTTGGAGGTCGGCGGGCTCTACAAGTTCCGGGTGCATGGTGCCGACGGGGCCGTGTCTGACCGCGCTGACCCGATGGCGTTCGCGACCGAGGTGCCACCGCAGACGGCGTCGAAGGTGACCGAGAGCTCCTACACGTGGGCCGACGACACCTGGATGGACGAGCGGGCCGGCAAGAACGCCGTGTTCGAGCCGATGAGCACCTACGAGGTGCATCTGATGTCGTGGCGGCCCGGGCTGAGTTATCGCCAGCTGGCCGACGAGCTCACCGAATACGTGGTGGCACAGGGCTTCACCCACGTCGAGTTGATGCCGGTCGCCGAGCATCCGTTCGGCGGCTCGTGGGGCTACCAGGTGACGTCGTACTACGCGCCGACGTCGCGGCTGGGCACCCCCGACGAGTTCCGTTATGTGGTGGACAGGCTGCATCAGGCCGGTATCGGCGTGATCATGGACTGGGTGCCTGCGCATTTCCCGAAGGACTCCTGGGCGCTGGGTCGCTTCGACGGCACCGCGCTATACGAGCATTCCGATCCGCGCCGTGGTGAGCAACTTGACTGGGGTACTTACGTTTTCGACTTCGGCAGGGCTGAGGTACGCAACTTCCTGGTCGCCAATGCGCTGTACTGGCTTCAGGAGTTCCACATCGACGGACTGCGCGTCGACGCGGTCGCCTCGATGCTGTACCTGGACTACTCGCGCCCGGCCGACGGCTGGACACCGAACATCTACGGCGGTCGCGAGAACCTCGAGGCGGTGCAGTTCCTGCAGGAGATGAACGCGACGGTGCACAAGATCACCCCCGGCGTGGTGACGGTTGCCGAGGAATCGACATCATGGCCGGGCGTTACCCGTCCGACAAACCTTGGCGGCCTTGGCTTCTCGATGAAGTGGAACATGGGCTGGATGAACGACACCCTCGAGTTCATCAAGCGTGATCCCATCCACCGCAGCTTCCACCACCACGAGATCACCTTCTCGATGCTCTACGCGTTCAGCGAGAACTTCGTGCTGCCCGTCAGCCACGACGAGGTCGTGCACGGCAAGGGCACCTTGTGGGGTCGGATGCCCGGTAACGACCACGTGAAAGCCGCCGGCCTGCGCGGGCTGCTGGCCTATCAGTGGGCCCATCCCGGCAAGCAGCTGCTGTTCATGGGTCAAGAGTTCGGGCAACGCGCAGAGTGGTCGGAGGACCGCGGAGTCGACTGGTATCAGCTCGACGAGAACAGCTTCTCCACCGGCCTGCAGCGGTTCGTGCAGGACATCAACGCCATCTACCAGACCCGCCGCGCGCTGTGGTCGCGCGATACCCACCCCGACGGCTACTCGTGGATCGACGCCAACGACTCGGCCAACAACGTGTTGAGCTTCCTGCGCTTCGGCGACGACGGCTCGACGCTGGCGTGCGTGTTCAACTTCTCCGGCTCCGAGCACACCCGCTATCGGCTGGGACTGCCCCATACCGGCACGTGGCGCGAGGTGCTCAACACCGACGCCGACATCTACAACGGCACGGGCATCGGCAACTACGGCGCAGTGCAGGCCACCGACGAGCCATGGCACGGCCGTCCCGCGTCGGCGGTGATGGTGCTGCCGCCCCTCGCCGCGCTCTGGTTCGAACCCGCCTAACCACACCCAAACGGACACACCGGCGCCAAAGAGCGAGTAGACCTCACCATTTCGTCAAACTCGACGACTAATACAACGCGTCAGCTTGCCGTGGCATCCAGTACCCCTGCAGCGTCGCTCTCGCGCCGTGTTCGCCCAGGCCCGCCCTCCGATGCCGACGATGCCCCTGTCCTCCTGGCCAGGCAGGGCGAGACGCGGTCGATGTAGAAGGCTTGATGCGCGCGACGAAAATTGCCCACGCCGAAATGCGCGATGTCGCGCATGAGCCGGCTGCGGTCGTAGGGCGGTGCCGCCACCTTGAGCGGCGAATGCGCGAGCGTACTGGCGTTGAGTTCGGCCATGCTCGACTCTCCTTCACAAGCTGACTACGCGGGTTCGATTCCGGTAACTGCGCCAGATCATCGCTGCAGAAACGCGGTCGTACGCTTCGCGATTCCTATTTCTCGTCGAGCAGGCGGAGGTCGGAAGGCTCGCGCAGGAGGCCTTCGAGAATCTTGTTGCCCTCGGTGTTGTAGGGCTGGCGCATGTGCTCGTCCCACGCGGCGCGCGAGCGGAACATCTCGAGCATCACCCACGTGTCCGGGTCGTCCTGGGGCTGGACGAGGTGCATGAACACGCAGCCGGGCTCCTTGAGAGTGTTTTGCCGCATCGACTGCAGCTGCGCCTCAGCTTCGCCGAGCCGGTCGAGCCGAGGCTTGATGGTGACAACCAGGAACAGAGGTTTGTCCTGACTATCCTGTTCGCTCATGAGGCATTCCCTCCGCTGGCGGACCGTCACCGGACGTCATCGTCCCCCCGGAATGGGAACCGCGACGGAATTTTGCAGCGTGTCGATGAAGGACTTCGAGTTCTTACTTTGCACGAACGCCGCCACCGCGTCATAGAGCGCCTGCTGGAAGGCCGATGGCATAAGTTCGCCGTGCGTCATCGATAGCAGAATCTTGTCGTGCCACAATGCCTCCGACGCCTGACGCTGATAGGCGGGTAGCGAGGACACATCGACGTCGTTTCGTATTGGCACTGAGCCCTTCACCTTGTTGAAAGCGAGCGACGTCTTGGGATCAGCGATCGTCTCGAGGAACTTGATGGCATTCAGCCCGTCTTTGGCCTGAGCCGACACGACGAAGGTGTCCACAATCGCCAGATAGGCGCCCGCAGTTCCGGGATAGGGCACGTATCCGAAGTCCTTGCCTTCGGTGGCGCCGTTCGCAACGAGCTCCCCATAAACGGAATCGTTCATCGACAGGAATGCGCAATCGCCGGACGCCAACTTCTTCGCCGCTTGATCCCACGTCAGGGCACCAGCGCTTGGATCGGCGCGGGACACGACGTCGCCGAATCGGGTCAGCGCGTCTTTGAGCTGAGAGCCGGTCCAGTCGAATGAGTCGTCACGAATCTTGGCCCAGCCGTCGCGGCCGATTACGCCGAGCAAAGTGTTCTCGAAAAGCTCTGTGGCAGTGAAGCGATCTTTACCGCCCAGGCACAACGCTGTTCGCCCGCTTGCCGCTACCTTGGCGAGGTCACTGGCGAAATTCTCCGAGGTGTAGCCGGCGGCCGGAACAGCGATGCCGGCGTCATGCAGCACGCGGAGGTTGAACCAGAGATTATTGCCGCGGTGTGATCCTGTGGGCACGCCCCACGCCTTGACCCGATAGGTCGCTGAGTCGAGCAATGTCGCCGGCATGGTGTGATCCAAGCCGGTGCGTTCGTAGACGGCCGACACGTCCGCGATCCGGCCGGCGTCGACCCAGGCGCGAAGCGAACTGCCCAGGAATGTCTGCCACACATCGGGCGGATCACCGGCCCGCAGCCGTGCGGCGAGCGCGACCTGCACATTGCTCCCACCGCCACCGGCGATGGCACCATCGATCACATCCACCTTCGGATTGGCGGCCTTGAAGGCGTTCAGCAATACCTCGAAAGCCGGATGCTCGGACGGCGACACCCACCACGAAACGACCTCGAGTCGGTCGGTCGCTTCTGTGAAGTTAGCCGTTTGTCCGCCGCCGCCGCATGCCGCGACGACCAATGCCAGCGCGAGGATCCAGTAGCGTTTCATGCGCGTTCTCCAACCGTGTGGCGTTCGGCCTCTCAGATCGAAGAGGGCAAAGCTAGTCACGACTGCGAAGCAGACGGCGGGTACGATGAACGAGATCGCGGGGCTGGTGGCGTCGAGCAGTCGGCCCTGGATCAAAGGCATGATCGCGCCACCCACGATTGCCATCACCAGGCCGGCGGCGCCGAATTTCGTCGCCGGTCCCAGTCCCTCCAGAGCCACACCGTAGATCGTTGGAAACATCAGTGACAGGCAGAAGGACACTGCGACGAGGGCCACAACGCCGGCCATATTGGGAGAGAACATCGCAAAAATGCAGAGGAATACCGCGAGTGCCCCGAGCACTGCGAGCACAGCCGTCGCGCGGATTCGCCCGATCACCCAGGTCATGACGAATCGCGAGATAAGGAACACGATCAGGCTCACCTGCAACAGGAATCCGCCCAACTGGAGCGATCCGCCCAGCGCCTGTTGTGAGTACTGGATGAGGTATGTCCATATGCAGACCTGGGCCGCGACGTTGAAGAACTGGGCTATTACGCCGAACACGTAGTGCTTGTTCGACAGCAGAATCTTCAATGGTGATTTCCCTTCCAGGTCGCCCGACGGATATTCCTCGACGATTTTCGGGGACTTCTGGAACGCAAAAACAAACGCTATGGCAATCAAGACAAATCCCAGACCGAGATACGGTCCCATCACCGCACCGAGTTCACCGGCGCGAATCGTCCGTACCTCCGCAGGCGACAAATTCGCCATATTCACCGGCTCGTCCAACTTCGGCAGGATAAGGGTAGCGGCCAGCAGCACACCGATGTTTGTGCCCACAGGGTTAAACGCTTGCGCAAAGTTGAGCCGCCGGGTCGCGGTCTGTTCCGGACCCAGCGACAGGACATAGGGATTGGCCGAAGTCTCCAGGATCGAGCAACCCGCGGCTATCGCGAACAATGCGACCAGGAACGCTTCGTACGTCATGATCTTGCTCGCCGGATAGAACGCAAACGCACCCACCGCGGCAAGCAGAAGGCCCGTCAGAAGACCTGCCTTGTATCCGAACCGCTGATTGATCAACGCGGCCGGAATTGCCAGCAAGAAGTACGCGCCGAAGTACGCCAACTGAACCAGCGAGGCCTGGAACGTGCTCATATCGAAGATGCGCTTAAAGCCCGCCACCATTGGAGTGGTGAGGTCCGCCGCCACACCCCACGCGGTAAAACAGCAGATGAGGACACCAAACAGCACCCACATCTTCGGAAACACCAAGGCTGGTTTCGCCGTGGTGGCTGGCAATTCGGCGGGTTGATCGGCGTGCTCAGTGGCCGTCATATTCGGCGCCCCCTCGTCATTGAGAACCGTTCAGATCCCCCCCGACCTGTGATCTAGATCACGCTACTCAGGTCGTGCCCCTGGGGGAGTGGTTTGTACCAGCGGCAGGATGCGGACCGTTCAGTCCCCGATGAGCCGGTCGGCCGCCCGATCGCGGGTGGCCCGGTCCGGCAGCGCGGCGCCCGGCCGTGCGACGGTCAGCGCCGCCGATAGCGCGGCGACCTTGAGCACCTCACGCAGCACGTCCGCACGGATGTCGCGCAGTTGGCCGCGCCGGTGCCCGCCGAGTAGGCCAAGGTCCCACAGCGCGTCGATCAAGCCGGTCATGAAGGCGTCACCGGCACCCACGGTGTCCACCACCTCGGCGGAATAGGCCGGGATCCGTTCCTCGCCGTCCGCGCAAGTCGCGAACGAGCCATGAGCACCGAACGTGACGGCGACGATCGACGGGCCGAGCGTCAGCCAGCGCGCCGCCAGCTCCTCCGGCGACGAGTGTGGGTCGAGCCAGCGCATGTCCTCGTCGCTGGCCTTCACCACGTCTGAGCGGGCGACGATGGCCTCCATGCGGGAACGTGCCTCTTCGGCGTCCTCGAAGAAGGCGGATCGGATGTTGGGATCGAATGAAATCGTCGACGTCGCCGCATTTGCGTCGATCAACTCGGCGACAGCGTCGCAACCCGGCTCGAGTGCGGTGGCGATGGATCCGGTGTGCAGCACCAACGGTGCCATCAATCCGGAGTTCGGCGAGAGCTGCCATTCAATGTCGAATTGATAAGTCGCCGAGCCCTTTTCATCCAGTTCCGCCCGCGCGGTGGCGGTTCGGGTTGCCC
This sequence comes from uncultured Actinomycetota bacterium, assembly GCA_963848855.1. GTDB lineage: Bacteria > Actinomycetota > Actinomycetes > Mycobacteriales > Mycobacteriaceae > Mycobacterium. Next base: position 2,192,199 of record CAWKFL010000006.1, on the reverse strand, counting down.
CTACGCTGCCTTCGGCAAGCTCCACGCCGCTGTCGTGAAGGTAGTCCGCTATTCGCCGGCCGCGGCGGTCGTCGCCGATCCACGTCAGGAACCGGACACGTCGGCCGAGTAGAGCCAGCCCAACCGCTACATTCAGCGGGCTACCGCCGACATGCTCCCCAAGCGCTTGGCCCTCGTGCTGCACGATGTCGATGAGCGCTTCTCCGACAACAAGGGCGGTATCAGTCATCGCACTCCTTCGATGGCGTAGCGAAACCGAGCGTATCGCTGGTGGCTTCGATCATTCCGTCTTCTGACACAGGCAGTACCCGAATCTCGATCGAAAAGACCAGCCGTCCAGCCTGTCCGAACGTCGCCCTTGTTCGCATCGGTTTCACCGGGTTCTGTTCCCAAATCCGTTCCCAACACAACAAGCAGCAAGTGCAGCCGCCCTGGGCGTCTGGGCCGGAAGCGGAGCCTCGTTATCTGGATGAGTTGGGTCCAGCGAAGTGGTGTATGGATATCCGGCCCTCGGGATTTCGATACCAGCGCCGGCACTGTTGGTGCGACCATCCCCAAGCTGCGGTTCATCCGGCGCCGCCGGAGCTCCCGTAAGACCCTACGCAAGTGGGGCCGGGAGCGGTGCGGCCAGAAGCAAAACCCTGCAAGGGACGTCGCATGAGCGTGTCAGAAACACACATTCGCAGGCAACGGCATAATGGTGGATGCCCCAGTGCTGCGGCGAGCAGAGCGCATCGTCCAGCTAGCGCCCCACCCCGGCAGGTAGCTGGCAACCCCTTACCAGGGGTTATGCTCCGACCGCCTCCGCGCTGAGCACCTCGCGGTTGGACGGCGGAACATGCCGTCACCGGTAAGGAGGCGGTATGGCTGAGGTATCTGCGGCGTCGACGGTTGTCGACCTGAAGCCGGTGGAGTTGGTGGGCCCGGATGGCACGCCGACCGCCGAGGACCGCTACAGCAGGGATCTTCCCCCCGAAACGCTGAGCTGGCTCTACGAGCTGATGGTCGTTACGCGCGAACTCGACACCGAATTCATCAATCTTCAGCGGCAGGGTGAACTGGCCCTGTTCGCGTCCTGCCGCGGCCAGGAAGCCTCCCAGATCGGTGCGGCGGCGAGCCTGCGCAAGACCGACTGGCTGTTTCCGCAATACCGCGAGATCGGCGCCTTTCTGCTGCGCGGCATCACGCCGGCTCAGATGAGCGCGGTGTGGCGGGGCAAGTGGCACGGCGGTCTGGAGTTCACCAAGAAGTGCTGCTCGCCGATCGCCATTCCGATCGGCACCCACGGACTGCACGCGGTGGGCGCGGCCATGGCGGCGCAAAGGCTGGGCGAGGATTCGGTGACGGTCGCATTCCTCGGCGACGGTGCCACCAGCGAGGGCGACGCGCATGAGGCATTCAACCTGGCCGCTGTCTACAACGCGCCGTGCGTGTTCTTCGTCCAGAACAACCAGTGGGCGATCTCGGTACCGGTCAGCCGCCAGATGGCGGGCCCGTCCATCGCGCACCGGGCGATCGGCTACGGCATGCCCGGGATCCGGGTCGACGGCAACGACGTGTTGGCCTGTTACGCGGTGATGGCCGAAGCCGCCGAACGTGCCCGCGAGGGCGGGGGCCCAACGCTGATCGAGGCGATCACGTATCGGCTCGGCCCGCACACCACATCCGATGACCCCACCCGGTATCGGTCGGCGGAGGAAGTCGAGGCCTGGCAGGCGCGTGACCCGATCCCGCGCTACCGCACCTACCTGCAGTCCATCGGGGTCTGGACAGAACGGCTGGAAGAGAGGGTCGCCGCGAAATCCACCCGATTGCGCACCGAGTTGCGGGAATCGGTGGTCGATGCCGACGACTTCGACGTCGCCGAGATGTTCGACACGGTTTATCACGACATCACTCCCGGCCTTGCAGATCAGCGCGAGCAGTTGCTCGCCGAGTTGGCGAAGGAGGCGTGACATGACCCAGATCATCGAACGGCCACCGATGCAGGGCGACGACAGCGCCGAGCCGCGGGGCCCGATGCTGACCGCAGTCCCCACGTTGCCGACTCTGACGATGGTGCAGGCGATCAACCGGGCACTGCACGACGCGATGGCCGCTGACGACCGGGTGCTGGTGTTCGGCGAGGACGTCGCCAAGCTCGGCGGCGTATTCCGCGTGACCGACGGCCTGGCCGAAACCTTCGGCGACCAACGGTGTTTCGACACTCCGCTCGCAGAGTCGGCCATCGTTGGCATTGCGATCGGGCTGGCCATCCGCGGGTTCGTGCCGGTCCCCGAGATCCAGTTCGACGGGTTCTCGGCGCCCGCGTTCGACCAGATCGTCAGCCATCTGGCGAAATACCGGATGCGCACCCGCGGCGATGTCGACATGCCGGTGACCATTCGCATCCCGTCGTTCGGCGGAATCGGCGCGGTGGAACATCATTCGGAGTCCACCGAGAGCTATTGGCTGCACACCGCGGGCCTGAAGGTGGTGGTGCCCTCGACACCGTCGGATGCGTATTGGCTTCTGCGTCAGTCGATCACGAGCCGCGACCCGGTGATCTATTTGGAGCCCAAACGCCGATACTGGGCCCGCGAGCCCGTCGACACCAACGCGCCGGGCCTGCCGATCGGGCGTGCGGCGATCCGCCGCATCGGTAGCGACGTCACGGTGCTCACCTACGGGCCGCTCGTCGCTACCGCGATGAGCGCGGCCGACGTGGCCGCCGAGCGGCACGGCTGGAGCCTCGAGGTCGTCGATCTGCGATCGCTCAATCCGCTCGATTTCGAGACCGTCGCCGAGTCTGTACGCAAGACGGGCCGCGCGGTGGTGATGCACGAAGGACCGCGGACGTTGGGCTTCGGCGCTGAGCTGTCCGCGCGGATCACCGAGGAGCTGTTCTACGACCTGGAAGCACCGGTCCTGCGCGCCACCGGATTCGACACGCCCTACCCTCCCGCCCGGCTCGAGAAGCTGTGGCTGCCGGGCGTCGATCGGCTGCTGGACTGCGTAGAGCGCTCGATGGAGCAACCGTGAGCGACGGGGGTGTGGAGGAATTTCAGGTCCCGGACCTCGGCGAGGGCCTGGAAGACGCGACAATCACCGGATGGCAGGTCGCCGTCGGCGACGATGTCGAGCTGAACCAGACGCTGTGCACGGTCGAGACCAACAAGGCCGAGGTCGAGATCCCTAGCCCATACGCCGGCCGGGTCGTCGAACTCGGTGGCGCAGAAGGCGACACGTTGACTGTTGGCTCGACGTTGGTGCGCATCGCGACCGCGGAGAACAGCAGTGCGGGCACGCAGAACGGCAGCCCCAAGCGAAAGCCGGTACTCGTCGGCTACGGCGCCGACGACAGCATGGATACCAGCAGGCGCGGACAGCCCGAGACCCGTCCGCGTGCCAAGCCTGCTGCGCGAAAACTGGCCCATGAGTTGAATGTTGACCTATCGCGGGTGACAGGCTCGGGCCTCGACGGGATCATCACGCGCGACGATGTTCTCGCGGCGGCGGGCAGGTCGGCGCCCACCGAAGACATGGTGGCGGTGCGCGGCGTGCAGGCCGAAATGGCGAGCCGGATGGCGGTGTCACGCAGGGAGATACCCGACGCTCACGCGGGTGTCCAGGTCGATTGCTCCGGGCTGCTGCGGCTGCGCGATCGGATGCGAGATGCGACCGGTCAGGACTCGTCGATCACGCCGTTCGTTCTCACACTGCGACTGCTGACCAGCGCGCTGCAGCACCACCCGAACCTGAACTCCACATGGGTGCATACGAGCGACGGTCCGCGGATCCACCGACACCCGGCTGTGCATCTCGGATTCGGCGTAGCCGCGCCACGCGGGCTGCTGGTGCCGGTGGTCAGCGATGCACAGGACAAGACCACGCGAGAGCTCGCCGAGGTGGTTTCGCGGCTGATCGGGGATGCCCGGGCGGGCACGCTCAAACCGTCGGAGTTGCAAGGTTCGACGTTCACGGTGTCCAACTTCGGCGCGCTGGGGTTGGACGAGGGCGTTCCAGTGATCAACTACCCGGAAGCGGCCATCCTCGGGATGGGCTCACTGAAGCCGCGTCCGGTCGTGGTCGACGACGAAGTGGTTGCGCGACCAACGATGTCACTGACATGTGCCTTCGACCACCGCATCGTCGACGGCGCTCAGGTCGCGGCGTTCCTGACCGAGTTACGCGACCTCATCGAGGCGCCGGAATTGGCGTTGCTCGACCTCTGATCAGCAGGGTTGGCCAGGAGGCGTGTAATACGGCACACCCTCTGCCGTGTAGCAGGGTATTTCGCCAGGAACGTACGGGACGTGCTGGGACGCGATGGCCACCGCCGCAGCGTCACCGGCGATGTTGGTGCAGCCACCCACCGAGAAATGACGTCCGCCGCCTGCGGCGCAGACGTCGGCGTTCGCCGCCGGTGCCACAGCCACCGGCACTACTGCAACCCCCATTGCCGTGATGAGCAATGCTGCCAGCTTCTTCATCTGATGCTCCTCTTGCCGACCCGGCCCACTGGCAGACTATGCGGCTTTTCTGACGCTTGGGTCACTTTCGCTGGGCGGCAGCTAATCTCCTGGCGAACTCGGGTGAGGTGATGGAGACCGCCTGGGGTCCCAGTTCGACGTCGACGGCCAGCCGGTGTTGCTCGGTGTCGACGACACCGGGGTTGGCGGTCGCGCGCATCGACGCCTTGGTCGCGATGACCACGTCGCGGGGAGCGCCTGCCGGGCCGGCCGTCAGTCTCCGTGCCGCCGCAACAGGATCGTCGGCCACGTCGAGCGCGAGCCCGTAGCGCACCGCGGATTCCGCGTCGAATCGCATACCGAAAAGCAGCGACGCGCGCGCCACTTGCGGGCCGACCGCCCGCTGCAGCATCCATGTCGCGCCGCCGCCGGGATGGATGCCCAGCTTTTGGAACCGAGGGTCGAAAAGCGCTGCAGGACCCGCGATTCGAACGTCGGCGGCGAGTGCCAAGTTCAGCCCGGCGCCGACGGCCGCCCCATTGACCGCCGCGATCGTCGGCAATGCACAGTTGGCCACCGCGAGGAAGCCGTCGTATATCCCGCGCAGGCCGTCTTCGGTCGCCGCACCGAGCGCGGTGAGGTCGGCGCCCGCGCAGAACGCTTTGCCTGCCCCTGTCACGATCAGCGCGTGAACGTCGGTGTTCGCCTCCGCCGCGTCGACCGCCTGACGGAGCGCGGCCGAGATCTCCTTGGTGACGGCGTTGCGGCGGTCGGGATCGTTGATGGTGATGAGTGCGACGTGGTCGTCGAGGAGAACCAGAACCGGATCGGACACGGCCTCAGCCTAGAGACCGCGTCCAGTCCGTTGCCAGCCCGCGTCAGCCCGGTGGTGGTGGCGGCGGCACCGGGGGAGCGCCGGGAGCCGGAGGTGGTGCAGCGGGGTCCGGCGGGGCTGCCGGGTCAGGCTGGAACTGCACCAACCCGGGCGGGATATTCGTTCCGGGGGGCGGCGCCGTGCCAGGCAACGCCTCGCCGAGCTGCTGCTGAGGCATCTGGCCGAGCAGTCCGCCCTTGAGCATCCCTGCGCGGTACATGTCGATGTAGCGGCCCAACCATTCCCTGCGGGTGACGTCCGCATTCTCCTGGCCCGGCTCCACGTCGAACTCTTGGCACTTGCCTGGGGCCGAGGGCACCAGGCACTGCTGCACCCCGTAGGAGTTGTTGAACACATTCAGGTTCGGAACCACACCCGGGCCACCGCCCGGCACCGACGGGGCCGCATTCTGGCCCAGCACGGATTCTCGATCCATGCCGGCCACTGCGGGCGCACCCAGCCCACCCGGTAGTCCTTCCTGCCCGTTCTGCGTAAGCACCGACAACCCATTAGGGCCGAGCGGCTGGCCGATGATGGGCACCGTTGGAGCGGGTGGGGGCGGATCGGCGGGTTCGCCTGGAGGAGGTGGGGGCTCCGGCGGCGGAGGTTGCGCAGCGGCGATCGCGGGAAAGCCGACCGCCGCCGAAACCGCGAATATGCCGACCGCGACCGCATTCCTGGTGGAAATAAAGCGATCTCGTTTACTCATGGCGTCAGACAGCCTTGGTCACACCGTAGTAGGCGACCACGTCATCGGTATCGGTGGTTGCGCTGGTCAACGTCGCGTACGACCGGAGGAACGATTGACCCACGCACCCGTCGACCTTGACGTGCGTGTCCTTGAGCGTGACACGCACGGGCGCGGCCTTGAAGCTCTTCTTGTCGACGGTGACGGTGGAAACGGTGCCGGGCTTGGGGTGAATCTCAATCGTTCCCGACAGCGGGAAGCTGATGCCCGTCGGGACCAGACCACCGGTCAGTGAGGAGCCGGACGTGCTGATGCCCGCCTGGCCGATCAAACGGACCTGTCCGAGCTCGATGCCGCAGCCGATTTGGTAACCGGCCTCAAGCGAGCCGCCGTTCAGGGTGGTCTTGCCCGAGCCGGTGATGGTACCGGTGAACGTGCCACCGACGAGGTACTCGCGCGACGAGACAGCCGTGGTCAGCGGCGCCACTGGCAGTTCGCTCTCGTTGGTGGCGGCAACGTTCAACACCCACCCGTCCGGTGTCGTCACCACGGCTGGTTCGTTCGATGCGACAACGCCATTGTCCGGCGGCGGCCCCGGATCGTCGGCCGGAGCAGGTTGAGCCAACGCGGCGGGAGCAACCCCCAGCGGGAACAACATAGATGCAGCCACTACGGCAAAGCGATTCAACATGTTTTTCTTCCGTCTCGAATTTGACTGCGGTTAAACGGCTTTGGTGACGCCGAGGTAGGTGATGACGTCGTCGGTGTTGTCCGTAGAGCTGGTCAACGTGGCGTACGAGCGGATGAACGACTGGCCCGCACACTGGTCGGTCTTGATCCGGACACCGGTGATCGTGATCCGTGTCGAGGTGCCCTTGAACGACTTCTTGTCGATGGCGACGGTCGTCACGGTGCCGGGCTTCAGGTAGACCTTGCCCTGGAGGCTGACGCCGAAACCGGCGTTGGCGTTGGTAAACGGAAGGTTGATACCAGGTGTGAAGCTGGCACCGGGGTTGATCTCCGTCTCGTCGGAGATGATGCCGCAGCCGATCTGCTCGCCCGCCTCGAACGATCCACCGGTCAGCTTCGTCTTGCCGCCACCGGAAACCTTTCCGGTGAAGGTGCCGGCGATGAGGTACTCACGCGAGGAGATCGCAGTGGTCAGAGGCGCCACCGGGAGTTGCGTCTCGTTGCTTCCGACGACCTCGAGATGCCAGCCGTCAGGAGTGTCCAGGATTCCCGGGGGGCCCGACGGCACTGCACCTTCGGGAGGAAGCGGGTTGGTCGCGTCGACAGGCACCGCGGGGTCCGGCGGTGGAGGCGGCTCAGCCATCGCGAGGGGCGCGGTCCCGACCGGGAAAGCGATGCAGACGGCTCCCAGCATGGCAAAACGATTCAGCATAGTTGTTCTGGCGCCTCTCATAGGTCGGAATCCATAGGGATCCAACGGATCTGTCGCGAGGGAGCCTCTAATGGGCGGGTTTCGAAACGGTGAACGGACCACGAACCGTCAGCGCCTTGTTTACATCGAGTGGGCGACTCTGCTAGTGCGACGAGTCACAGTGAGCCACAAGAAAATTCACAGTCTCAAGATCACCAATGGCCAAGAGGTGGCGGTCGGCCGTTGGGTAAACGTTCAGAATTCCGACACCTGACCAACCGACCGTGGTCTCTGGTTCATGTCTTTCAGATCGCAGGGCCAGTCAACGCGGATGCGGCCGACTGAGTGTGATCCAGCTAACGCTGCGAGACCGATTGCCTTGGAGGAATTGTTGGTTTCACCTTGTGTGTACAAGCGAGCAGTGGCGGCGCCCTTGATCGCGGTCGGGCTCGGATTCGTGCTCATTCCCGTTGCGAACGCCGACGATACGACCGACCCCTCGATGCCGGGACCGGTACAGGTGGCGGCGGGACCGACGTCGGACGACGCCACTCCCGAGGCGGTGGCGGCGTGTTCGACGTTCGCTCAGGTGCTGGACGGATCCTCGACCTACTACGGTGACTTCGCCGATGCCTTCGAAGGCTCCGACTACGCGGACGAGGCCGTCAACAGCAGCAATTCGGTTGGCCGCACCGCACTTCGAGAAGCCGCTGGTCAGGCGATGGATGCGGCCAACACCCCGGGATTGGCTCCGGATATCGCCGACCCGATGCGGATCTGGTCCCTGGGTGCGACCAAGTTGCTCGTCAAGATGGGCCTGCGCATTCCCGGTGACAGCTTGAATTCCACCGCCACTGAAATGAACAATCAGGCTGTCAAAGCCCAAGAGGCCTGCGCCGCGGCCGGAACTCACGCCTGAATCCGTTGAAAACCGTTGTCTTCGGCGCGTTTGCGCTCAGCATCCTGCTTGCCGGTTGTGGCGGAGGCTCCGCTTCGGGGGCGTCTGTACCTCAGAAGCCGGTTGATGATTCGGCGCTGACTGAAATGCTGCTCACGGTCCCCGAGGTCAACACGATCATGGGCACCGACTCGATGAAGCCCCATCAACCCGTGAGTCAGATGGGCGATCACCGCAATTTGCTACCCAACCTGAATTGTCTGGGCGTGTGGCAAGTCAACGAAGCACCGATCTACGAGTCGAGTCACTGGAAATCTGTTCGCCAACAACTGCTTCGAACCCCTGACACCGATGACTGGGACAGCCTCGTGGTCCAGTCGATCGTCTCGTACCGCACGGTGGATGCGGCGCGTGGATTCTTCACGGATTCCACAGACCGGTGGTCGAAATGCACGAACCACAACGTCAACATTCGGCTCAACGAAAAGCCGTTGCCCGCGTGGAAAAGCGGTGATCTCACCAAGACCGACATGCGGCTTTCAATGCCCTACACGCGGGGAAGCGGCGATCAGACCAGATCGTGCCAGCGGGACCTTTCGATCGTCGCCAACCTGATCCTCGATATCCAAGCATGCAAGCCACCGCAGCAGGATGCGGTTACGCAGGCCGCCGACATCGCCGACAAGATCGAGTCAAAGATACCCAGCTGAGGTCGCGGCGGGACCATCGCAAGCTACGCGGCGGCGTCGTTGCCTGCGTCCGCGACTGATTGATCCTGTGCGTCGGGATCCGTCGTTGAGCCATTTGCGTCTGGTTGCGTTGCAGCGCTGGGATTTTCGGGTGCCGAGTTCTCGTCGGATTCCGACCCCTCAGGATCGGCGCTGGGCGCGGTATCTGTTCCCGTCCGGCCCGGCACGGCCTTGTGGCTTTCCCGAATGACATTCCGCAGCAGCCCGTGTTTCTTCTTCGGCGGTGCGGGCGACTCGTCGTCAGCTTCGCGCAGGGTTGTCGACGTCGTCTGGGTCTGTTCGTCAGATGTGGCGGCCGCCAAGCCTTCCTGGAGGGCGCCGGGGATCTTCGTGGCGGTCGAGACAATCTCCCGCGGTGACGGGACGAGGCGCGCGGGACGGTACCTGCTGGGATCCGCCGGGATCGGATTGCCGTGGTAGTAAGCGGAGTCGACGAGGGTTTTCAGCAGCGGCTCCGTCAGATCGGCGATCGGGCCGCCGAACGGATGTTCCCGGATCAGATTGGTAAGCGGCAGGCCATTGCTCGTGTAGGTCACGTAGGTGGTGTTGCCGCGCTTCGTGACGTATGCGGCGACCCGGTCGCCCTCGGGCACGCTGTCGCAGTGCGCATCCGGGCACGACAACACGACGTTGTTGTCGGTGATCCCACAGGTGTTGGCGGAGGCGCAGGTGACGGCGGGTGAGCCGTCGGCGTTCACCGGCAGGTCGAGCTCGGCCTGATTTAAGTGCCGGTACAGGTACGCGACCAGCGAGTTGACCGCGGCAAGAGGGTTCAGCACATCCGCGGGCGCGTTTGAGTTGTAGTCGTACTCGTAGCCGATGCTGACGACGGCGGCGGCAAGACTATCGCTCGGGGTGGGCAACGGGTTGACGCCGATCAGCGCGAACCAGGGGTATCGGGTGCCGAAGCCGCCGTCGGGCCGCGACACATCGTTGTCCAGGATCAAGACCGTCTGGCCGAGTACGGGATCGTTCTTAGCATCGAGCACCCGCAGAAGCAGGCTCGCGTTGGCGGCACCCCAGCCGGAGGCCAGGACGGCGTTGGGCGCGTCTCCGGCATTCTCGTGCAGTGCCCGGTTGATGCCGATCGGACCGGTGAAGAAGTTGACGTGGACGATGTCGTCGCCGGTGGTGTTGTAGGGCGGGGCGTTGAACTTGCCCTGGAAGAAGTCCTCGTTCCCGCTGCCGTCGGGGTGCGTCGAACTGCCGACGACGATCAGCGCAGCCAGGTCCACCAGCGACGTCGAGATCGACGCGGGCTGGGTCGCGGCTACCCCGGCCACGCTGGTCGCGACGCCGAGCGCTGCAACCCCCATCGTCAGTTTCTTCACACGCTTCTTACCTGCGTTGGCCATCCAGCTGTCCTCCCCCAAAGTTCACCTAGCAACCTATCGCGTCGCACGGAGCTAAGCGAGATCTCCGTCGGCAGAGGAGTATGACGAATCCTGCTTCAGGTTGCGTTATCAAGTAATGACGCCGGCTTCGCGGCCTCAAAAAGAGTGTGTTGACGACCGAGAGGGCGTGGGACGTGACGGACACCCGGGAGCAATCTGAAACGACTGCTGATCGGACCGTCTGGTGGTCAGCCGCCGACGGCGAGCGGCAAGCAATTCGGGTCGACTGCGGTCTCACCGGCGGTGCGTATGCGGTGATCGAATCGCGCGCCGAGCCCGGCTGCGCCGTACCGACGCACCGCCACCGCAACGAGGAGGAACACTTTCTCGTGCTTTCGGGCCATTACCGCATCGCGATCGGGGACAAGATCATCGACGCCGGCCCTGGCACGCGCGCCACCGTCCCGCGCAACACGCCGCACAGCTGGCGCAACGTCGGCCCTCACGAGAGCCGGCTGCTGGTGACCATCACGCCGGGAGGCTTCGAGCAGCTCGTCTATCGAGTCGCCGATGCGCGTCCGGACGAGGTGTCAGACCTTGCCGCGCAGTTCGGGTGTGACATCCTCGGGCCGCCGGTCGTGTAGCTACCTGGGTCAGACCGCTGGCATTCGGGGTAACTCCTCAAGGAGCCGCCCGAAGCCGGTTCGCCGCTCGCCGACCATGAAATGCCGCTGGGTATGCCAGACTCGCGCCGGAACTGTATGTAAGACAGGCACTTCCAGATCGATTTCAAGAGTTTCGACAATGTCCAAGGTGCGCCATCCGCCGCCCATCATGTAGAGCATCTCGGCGCCCGCGTGGTTCCGGAAGACGCGCTTTGCGTGTGCGTAGACCTCGTGGGAGGACAGCTTCTGGACTTGGTCGAACGGTGTGTCGATTCCCTCCATGGCCAGCACTTCGATTCCAGCGTCAGTGAAATAGTCGGCGAACACCTTGTTGAGCTTGCCGGTGAAGTACGAGATGCCCACTATCCGCTTCACCCCGAGCGCCCGCATGGCGAGCACCTGGGTGAGACCGGTCGAGACAACGGGGATGCCATAGGTCGCCTCCCACTTGTCGAGAAGCCGTCGCTCACCGTCGTAACCGTGGACCATCGTCGGCGGACCGCCGCCGGGTCCGATGAGGTCCACTCCGATCTCCGCGAGTTCTTCGACGCGCTGCTCAATGGCGGTGGCGCCATCGACGAATTCGTCTGCAGTGCCCTTTTTGAAGCCGATGGTCACGGGCACCACGCCGATTCCTTCAGGCAAGAGTCGGATCGTCTCCTCGAGGGAGCCGGGGCGGTGCGTCGGTTTGATCAGACCCAGCGTGCCTCGCCAGCTAGTGAAGGCCATCGAGTTCCGTTTCTGATGTGACTGTCGTCAGCGGCGGCTGAGAATGCTGTCGTACAACGTGGTCCATTTATCCGCTTCCTTGTTGAATCCCTCGATATCGAGCGGGATTCCGTCGTTGACGTTCGGCTGGGTAACCGCGGTGTTCCCCGTGTCGGTGAGAAGTCGCTGTCCGTCGGTGAGGATCCAGCGGTAGAACAGCGCCGCAGAGGCCGGGTGCTTCGCGGACTTGAGAATCGAGACACCATTCGGCTGGATCACGGCGGGCTTGACGATCGGTGCGTAGTCGGTCGGCGCGCCGTCGGCCTTCTGGCCGTCGGTGACGTATGTATAGCAATCAATTCCGAGGTCGTACTGTCCCGCGACGATGAAATTCTGCATCTCGGTGTGACCATTGACCACGCTGCCGTTGTCGACGATGGTCCGGAAGTATTGTTCCGCTTGCTGCTCAGACATCCCGTTGGCGACGAAGTGCTCGAACAGCGTTTGGAACCAGTTCGCATCCTCCTGCTCGATCGCCAGGCGACCTCGCCATTTCGGTGCGGTCAGATCTTCATAGGTTGTGGGGATGTCCTGCGGTTTGACCTTGTTAGTGTTCCAACAGGGGACGATTACGTTGAGTCTGTCCGCGGTCCAGTTGCCGCCATTCGCGTAGTCAGGCACGTCGGCGTCGAAGTCACCTCTGAAGCCCCGCAGCTTTCCCTCGCTGTCGAGTTGATAGAGTTCGCGGCCGCGCATCTCGACGAAGTCGGCACCTTTGTCGTAGCCGGCGGAACTCTCCTGGTCGATCCGTTGGCTGAGATTCTGCGACGACGCGCGATACGACTCGACTTCGATCCCGTACGCCTTCTCGAAGGCTTGCTCGATCGCGTCGATCGAGTCGGCCGACCACGAGGTGTAAAGACGTAGTGGTCCGCCTTCTTTCGCGGCCGCTGCTTTGAGGAAATCGATTTGCTCTTGGCCAGAGAGCTTTTCGGCGCTTGAGAGGACCGATTCCACGTCGGAACTCCCGGCCTTGGTTTCCGGTGGACTTGTGCTCGTCGGTGAGCTGCCGCAACCGCCGAGCACAATCCCTGCCGTCAATGCGACTGCAGCAGCGAATGCACGATAATGGCGCCGGGCTGTCCTCGACCGACCGTCCATGCGCGAGGCCCCCTATGAGCTGAGTCACAAATAGTATGGCCATTAAACCGATAGACCTTTTTATATGTCAACGGTCGCGCGCCTACGCAGGGTTCTCGTGCTTGTCTTGGTTGGGGTGTCGAGCACGTGACGTGGCCATCGTTGACTCTGCGCCGAGGGCGTCGTTCGCGCTTCTGCGCCGCCAGCGCAGAGTCAACACAGAACACTCGGGGCCAGCGCTAGCCGCCGAGCTCGCAGAGGCCGGCTAGCGGCCCCTGCGGGTGCCAGAAGTCAGAATGGCTGGTTCGGCCCGCCGGGGGTGGGATTGTCGAAGTCGTCTGTTCCGGACGCGGTGTGGGCAAGATCGTGGCCCTCACCAACCCGCACACAACCGGCAGTGCAGTCCTGCATCACCACGGTGTCTGCGTCGCCGTGCACCACTCGCCACTTCCACGCGGTCTGAATGGTGGCCCGGTCGGCGAGCATCGCGTCGCGCTCGCCGACGGTGCACGTCATCGTCTGGGTGGCGCTGTTGCAGGTCTCGTGGAGCATCTCCTGCTCGGTGAGGTCGAGCGGGTTGCGGATCAGCCGCACACCGAAGCGCTCGATCTTGTCGTGCGCGCGCAACCGCTCCGCGATGCCGGCAAGGACGGCCTCGTCGTCGTCGCTGAGCGGCGCGACGTCACCGAAGTCACCGGGGTGCGCGAACTCCATGCCGACGACCGCTACATCCGTGTCGATCGAGCCGTCGAACCGGATCGCTGTGGTGCTCAGTCCGTCCTCCGCGAACGCCGACCGGTCGGCCGCGGCGGTCTCGGTCCGCCTCGGGGCCCGCATGGTGGACTCGACGAAGACCTCACCTGGCTCAGGCTCGAAGTGCTTGTGCAGCAACCAGATGCCGAAACGGCTCCAGGCATCGGTCGAGACGAGATACTGGCCGAGCTCCTCCAGGCAGGCGCGATCGTCGTTGTGGAGGTCCCCGACATCGGTGGTGTCCATGTGACGCAACGACTCGTAATCCTCGACGCCGTGATCTCGCATCGTCAGCATCGCAATCTCCTTAATTGGTGTGTGGAGCGAGCTCCAACGCAGTCAAATCATTCGGGATGCTAGCAGTTGGAATCGCCTGTAAGCCAAGGCATTTAGGCCCATTGCCAAGTGGACTTCTGATCGGGCCGTCCGTTAACCGGCAGTTGGGGTGCTGTTCACCCAACAGCGTCCTACGCAGGCTGCTCGAATTGCAGGCGGTGCAGCTCGGCGTAGACGCCGTCGAGTTTCATTAACTCGCTGTGCGTGCCCTCCTCGACGACACCACCGTCCTTGATCACGACGATCCTGTCCGCCTTCCGCAGGGTGCTGAGTCGATGCGCGATCGTGATGACAGTGCGGCCCTTCATCAGCCGCTCAAGCGCCTCGATCACAAGATGCTCGGACTCGGCATCCAACGCCGCCGTCGGCTCGTCAAGAATGAGGATGGGGTTGTCACGGATCAACGCACGCGCGATGCCGATGCGTTGACGCTGACCGCCGGAAAGCGTTGTCCCGCGGTCTCCGATCAGGCTGTCGTAACCGTCGGGCATTCGGGTGATGAATTCGTGCGCATTGGCGAGTTCGGCCGCTTCGACGATCTGTTCATCGGTGGCGCCGGGTCGGCCGAAGGCGATGTTGTCGCGGATTGTTCCCCGCAGCAACACCGTTGACTGCAGTACGAAACCGATCTGGGTGCGAAGCCCATGAAGTGTGTACTCGCAGATGTCGACACCGTCGATCGTGATCCGCCCGCTGTTCATGTCCCGGAACCGTGGAATGAGGCCGACGAGGGTGGACTTGCCGCTGCCGGTAGGCCCTACGATTCCGATCATCTGCCCAGAATCGATCGAAAACGAGACCTCGCGCAGCACAGGAACGTCGGAGTCATAGCCGAATGACACTTTGTCAAAGGTGATCTCACCTTTGAAGGGTGGCGGTTCAACGGGCGCTTGGCGTTCGGCGATTACGACATCGGCATCACAGACCGCGGTGACGCGCTGAAACCCCACCGAAACCTGGGCAATGGTGTTGGTCATCTGGGAAAGGGAGCGCACGGGTGCGAAGAACCTGGCGAGGTAGGTGAGAAACACGGTCAATGCACCCGCGGTCATGGTGCCTCCCAAGATGAGCAGGGCGCCTCGCCAGAGGACCAACCCGGTGCACACCGCGACCACCACGCTCACCGTCGGCGAGAGTATTGCTGACAACTTGCGCGCCTGGAGCCATGCGGTCACGGTGTCCTTGCTGACGTTGCGCACCTTGGTGTCTTCGTAGTCTTCGCGGGAGTAAGCCTGCACCACCTCGATCGACTGAAGGCCCTCCTGCAGCGTGGCCAGCAAGTCGGACTGTCGATCGCGCACTTCCTTGACGGCGGTCTTCATCGCCTTGTTGACGTGTATCAGGAAGAGGATCAGCATCGGGGATACGGCGAGTGCGATGAGCGCGAAATCCCAACGCAATATGAACATCACAACGGTCATCGCGATGAGCGTCAGCGTGTCGGTGAGGATGTTCAGCGTCGAAGTCGACGTGAAGCTTTGGATCGTCTGCACATCGGTTGTGAGCGTGCTGAGAATGGTGCCGACGCGGTTGGCGTCGTAATAGGCGAGCGACAGTTCCTGTAGATGGTGATACAGCCGAACGCGCAGATCGTTCCCGATGCATTGGCCCAACTTCTCCGTCGAATAGCTGGCGACGTAGAAGGCCGCACCACTCACCAGAGCGATCGCCACCGTTGCGACGCCCGCCGCCGCCGCGATGTGGGCCTTGGTCGTGCCACCAACCATCGGGAACAGCCACGCAATCCATTGTGGCGGTGGATGATTGCCGACGACGTTGTCCAGGATGACTTTGAGCGGCCACGGCACGGCCAAGCCCATCACCATCTGCATGAATGTTGCCCCGAGGATCGACGCAAGCGTCCCGCGGTAGGGGCGCAGTAGTTCACGAAGTAGCGGCGGCACGGCGGGCATCTCCTCTTGCCGGGACGATGTTCAGCCGAACCGTAGCAGCGACCACCGTTGACGCGCGCTGACCCAGGCGCTTGGGCTGGCCACCGAGATCGCTTCCCGCGCATGCGTTCATGGGTGTTTGCCTGTTGTTCATAAGAACGATCGATACTCGATACGCAGCGGAGCCGCCGGCGACGGGCTCACGGTCTTCAGTAAGTGAACCTGTAATGGAGGGTGATCCGTTGGAAAAGTTCATGCCGTCTATCGACTGGGGCAACCAGCTCATCGCATCCACATGGTGGGTCCTGGAAGCATGGACTGTTAGCGCCATTTGCGTAGCGGCGGTCGCGGCCCTGCTCTTTCGTTACAGCAGATCGGCCAAGCGATTCTGGCGCGTCACCGGCGATTACTTCACCGGCGCGGCCAGTCTGCCCGTGTGGTTGACGCTCGCGGTTCTGCTGCTGTCGGTCATCCTCGAGGTACGCCTCGCGGTCCTGCTCAGCTATTACAACAACGATATTTACTCGGCTCTGCAAGTGGCTTTTCAGGGTGCGGGCGCACACAACGCGGCTCAGCGGAATTCGGGAGTACACGGGTTCTGGGTTGCGATTGCGATCTTCTGCATTCTGGCGGTGATCCATATCGGTCGGATGCTGTTCGATACCTATCTGACACAGCAATTCATCATCCGGTGGCGGATGTGGTTGACCGACCGTCTCACCGGTGACTGGCTTACCGAACGTGCGTACTACCGAAACCGATTCACCGAATTCGCCGTCGGCAACCCGGATCAGCGGATTCAGCAGGACATCGACATGTTCACAACCGGGGTCGGTACCGGCCCCAACGTTCCGACGTACTACTCGCAGAGCATGTTGCTCTTCGGAGCGATCAACGCAGTGGCGTCCGTGGCGTCGTTCACCGTCATCCTGTGGCGACTGTCGGGGCCGCTGACATTGTTCGGCGTGGAGATCCCGAAGGCGTTGTTCTGGATCGTCATCGCCTACGTGGTGACCGCGACGGTGATTGCGTTTCGGATCGGTCACCCGCTAATTCGATTGAGCTATCTCAACGAACAGACGAATGCCGCCTTTCGCTACGCGCTGGTGCGGTTGCGCGACGCGGCGGAGGCGGTCGCCTTCTACCGCGGCGAGCGGGCCGAGCGCGATCAACTCGACAAGAGATTCAACGCTGTTATATCGAACTACCGGCGCTATGTTCGAAGGACGCTGCGTCTGATCGGTTGGAACTACACGGTTACCGAGACGATCCTTCCGCTGCCCTTCCTTCTCCAGGCACCGCGCTTGTTCGCCGGCAATATCAGGTTGGGCGACGTGACACAGTCCGCGGGTGCGTTCGGCAAGATCGAGTCGGGGTTGTCGTTCTTCCGCAATGCCTACAGCCAGTTCGCGAGCTACAACGCGGTCATCATCCGGCTCGACGGGCTCGTGGAGGCCAACGAACGGGCGCGCGAAATGACGCTGCTGTCAAGTGAACCCAGTCCCGACGGCTGCGTTCAGTTGAATCGGGTTGAGGTGCGCACACCTTCTGGCGATCGGCTGATCGATCCGCTCGATCTGCGCCTCGAGCGTGGTGAATCGATGGTGATCACCGGATCGTCGGGGAGCGGCAAGACGACTCTGCTGCGAAGCCTTGCCGAGATATGGCCTGCCACGACAGGTTCCTGGTCTCGGCCTGCCGGGCGGCACGCGACGATGTTCGTCTCCCAACTGCCGTACCTGCCGCTGGGCGATCTGCGCACCGTGGTTTCCTATCCGGCCAGATCAGGTGAGATCGGCGACGATCAGCTGCGCGGTGTCCTGAGCCGGGTTTCGCTGGCGCACCTGCGTGATCGCCTCGACGAGGAACGGGATTGGGCGAAAGTGCTGTCACCGGGGGAGCAGCAGCGCGTCGCGTTCGGACGTGTGCTGCTGACCAGACCCAAGGCGGTGTTCCTCGACGAGGCTACCTCCGCACTGGACGAGGGCCTGGCTTTCGGGTTGTACGAGTTGCTGCGCGCCGAGTTGCCGGACACCGTCGTGGTCAGCGTCAGCCATCACAGCTCGTTGGAGAAGCAACACCTGCACCATCTGGAACTGCTCGGAGACGGCGCATGGCGATTGGAACGACTCGCGTCGAGGCGATGACATCGCTCTAGGCGTTGGCCCATCGGAGTAGGTAACGGTAATACCGCGCCCGCCGTATCGACACGCCCGGCAGTATCTCGTCAGCGGCGCGGCGAATGTCATCGAGGCACTCACGCGGATCGGCCACCGCAACGCCGATGTCGCGCGTCTCGGAGTTCAACCGCGAGCCGATGCGCGCTCCAGGCACGCATGACAGCGCCCACATCCAGTCGCGCACGGTCTTGTTGGCCGATAGACCGACCACCGCGATCTCACCGCCGGGTCGTAACAGGTTGCGCGCCTTGGTGAGAGCGGTGCGGAGGTCCATGTGGTGCAGGCTTGCAACAAATGTGATGACGTCGAAAGTGTGCTCGGCAGGCTCATACGTGCGGAAGTCGATGCGCTCGACGGTGACGTTCGGGTGCGGCCGGAGTCGTTCAACGGCACGGTCGATCACGGTCGCGTCGGGATCGATGGCGGTCACCGACCGCGACACCGGAACCAGCCGCTGCGCGAGCAGACCGTCCCCGCAGCCGACATCGAGAACATCGCCGCGATGCCGTGTTGCGATCTTGATCAGCCACCGGTGATACGCGGTGTTGTGATTCCAGTACTCACCTTCGGGGCGTCGCGCCATACCGTCGACTGTGCCAGCGCCGGCAAGCCCCAGCTAGGTGGTGCGATCCACTCGCCCTATGCCGCGGATTGAACAAACGTGAACGAGGTGCCCACCGCGTTCGGGATGAATGCTTCGGGCAGTACGGCGGCCAATCGGTGCTGAGCCTTCCACCCGGTGCAGTGTGCGGGTACGAGGACCTCGGGCGCCAGCTCCTTGAACGCGTTCACGGTCGGCTCGATGACGGGTTCGAAGGCCGGCCCCGTCAGGTGGAACCCGCCGATGAGCGCGTGCAGTCGGTCCACACCGGTCAGCCGCATCGCATGCCGGGCGATGTTGATCACCCCGGCATGGCCACAGCCGGTGACGACGACCAGGCCCTTTCCTTGGACGTGGGCCACAAGCGCTTGCTCGTCGAGTATCAGCGGGTCGGGCTCCCACCGACCGTCGCGGAACGCCTCGTGATTGGGCATCCCGTTTTCGAACTCCGTGGTGCGGTCGACTTCGCCGGTGATGAGCACCGAGCCGTCCAGCAACAGTGACGGCTGGCGCCGCTCGATCATCTCGAAACCCTCGGCCTCCATCGCGGAGCGGCTGAGCGCGGGCAGCTCCATGGCTGGGGCGTTGGGGAGCGCGAAACGGCGGCGGCTGAATACCAGCGGGTGCACGGTCAGCGGTAGCCCGGTGCGGCCGCGTAGCCGGGTCAGCCCGGGGAAACCGCCATCGTGGTCGGGATGGCCATGGCTGAGCACCGCGACCTCGATCGCAGAGGCGTCGAGGCCAAGGCGTTCGAAATTGGTCGCCATACCGTCTGGCGAAATCCCGGTGTCGAACAGCACGGTGTGTGTGCTGTTACCGCGGCGGGTGGTCACCAACGCGGAAAACCCGTGCTCGGCGATCAGGCCGGGGGAGTTGCGGCCGCCCTCGAATTGCGGAGCCGCGACTGGAGGCACTTTGCCCATACCCACACGTCTTGCCGGTCCGGTGTCGGCCATCAGCGCGTCGTAGCTGTTGTCCACCAGTGTCGTGACGATCACCTCGTCGACGGGGACAAGAGGGATCGGGTCTACCGCCGCGCCTTCAGCTGCGCGAGGCATGGTGGCGAATGCTTCTGCGGCCGTACCTGCGTCGTTGCACACAAACTCATCGTGCACCGCACGGCGCGGGCGAACAAGAGAGCGCAGTCGTGAGCAAAGCCACGGTATCGACCAGACTATTTGCGGCCCACAAAGCGTTTAATGCGGCGCTTGGAGACTTGCATCGTTGCCGATGCGCCACGGTATCTCGTCGGCCGGCAATTCATCGAACAGGGCTTGCGCGTCGCGCCGACCGAGTTCGATTGAGGCTTCGATGAATTCCGGATCGAAGTACAGATAGCTGAATAAGTCACCACGCCGTGGACCGTCGCCGCCGAAGATGCGGCCCCACGCGTGCAGCTCAACGCTTCGAAGCTTCGAGCCGACGCTTTTCCCGGCTCCGTGCTGGCCGTCGAAGACCTCGGCGGCAAGCTGTGCCAATGTTCTGCGTTCCGACGGGCAGACGGCCAGGTATGGGAGCAGCGAACGGCCTCGACCATCGGCATTGTTGTCGACGAGCGAGTTGATCTTCGCGAGGGTGTGCAGATCTTCGACCATCCGGTCGACCAATGAGGCGTCCATCAGTCGCACCATTACGTCGTAGACATCGGGAGGGGGCTCGTCCGACTGCATTTCAGCGGCGCTGCGCTCATTGACCGGATGAGTTGCTACAACTGCGATTGCGTCTGCTCCCAACGCGATTGCCGGCTTCAGCGGAGCGTTCAGTCGCACACCGCCGTCCAGGTAGTAGCCTGCGGCAACCTCTGGACTGGTCAAGCGAACCGGGGGGAACGCGATCGGTATCGCACTCGATGCCAACACATGGTCGTGTCCGATTTCGGCGGCCACGTAGGTTATCGGTCGGCTGGGATCGGGTGGGGGGACGGTGCCGTCGCCATTGCGGTCGACAAATACGACGGTGCGGGCGTCAGCCCCGGAGGTGGCAACGACTGCAAGTTGGGTGACGTTGTTGATGATGTTGCGGCGCAACTGCTCCCAATCGACCGCTGTATTTGCCTTGCGGCGTAACGGCTCGGTATCGAGCAGGCTCGTAAGGGCAACGCCGGGGAATCCGACCAGCTGGCCCGCGGACCGCAGCATGACTCCTGGGCTGCTGAACGCCGGCGAACGAAACACGTTGTCGATTGAGATGCCGCGCCAGACGTCGAGCGCCTGCTCGGCCTGCTCGGCGGGCGGAAGATGCGCCAATGCGGCGAAGATTGCCGCGTTGATGGCCCCGGCGCTGGTGCCGACGTACAGCGGTGCATGCACACCCCGCTCGCGCAGGTGCGGCACCACAACCGAAAGCGCACCGGCCTCATAGCCCCCGCGGGCTCCCGCCCCGGCCACAACAATGGCTACTCGCTCGGGAGGGTTAGACATCTGACCACCATGCATAGCCGGCTCCCAGTAAGTGTGTTGTCTCGGCTGAACATCGCAATTAACCCACAAGACAGATCGTGGCGGGAGGCCAGAAAGCTTGTTGCACAGACGATTTAAACCACAGTGCAACGCCCTGTGTGGCGGGCGACACGAACCGGCGCTCGTGTTTCGCACTGGCACTACCGCACGCCTGCCGATGCCGGCAGGTGTGACGGCCAACGGTTTGGCGGTGATTGTGGCCCTGGCCGTGCTGGGATGAGCGGGTGCCCGACGAACCGGCCGACGTCCAGAACCCGTTTGCTGAGCCCGCGCTGGTCGCACGCGGTATCCGGATGAGCGGTCCGTGGGGACCGGTGTACGGGCCGATCGACCTCGACGTCGACGCCGGTGGCGTCACTGTCCTGGTGTGCCCCGCGGGCACGGGCAGAACCGCGTTGCTCATGACTTTGGCCGGCCGGATGCGCTTCTGCTCTCGAAGCCGAGTTGGGTGACCCCAACAGCCAGCTGCGCACGTTCATCACCACGGCGCTCAATGGGCGACTGCGTGCCGATGTGGTCAAACTGCGCGACGGCATCGATCAACTCAACACCGGCGCCCATCAGCTGTCGCGTGGGCTCGTGCAGCTGAGCGCCGGCGGCGAAAAGTTGGCTAGCGGTGCCACGGATCTGGCCAGCGGAACCGATCGCCTGCAGGCCGGCGGCCAAGAGCTGGCCACCAAACTCAAAGAGGGCTCAACTCGAGTGCCGTCGTGGACGCCGCAGCAGCGCACCGAGGTCGCGCGGACCTTGTCGGCACCGGTGGCCGTGGATTTGGTGAATAACAACCCCGCTGCGACATTCGGCACCGGTTTTGCGCCGTTCTTCCTGCCGCTCGCGCTGTTCATCGGCGCGCTGATCGTCTGGATGTTGTTGACGCCGTTGCAGTCTCGGCCGATCGTGAACGGTCTCGGGTGTTGCGGGTGGTGCTGGCGTCGTACTGGCCCGGGCTGCTCATCGCGTTCTGCCAGGCCGTGGTGATGTATGCAGTCGTGCACTTCGGAGTGGGGCTGCAGGCCAAGTATCCGCTGGCGACGGTGGCGTTCCTTGTGCTCGTCGCAGCGGCGTTCCTGGCGATCATCCAGGCGTTCAACGCGGTCTTCGGCGTTGCGGTGGGGCGGGTGATCACGTTGGCGTTCCTGATGGTGCAGTTGGTGTCCGCCGGCGGGATCTATCCAGTCGAAACCACCGCCAAACCGTTCCAGATCATCCATCCATTCGATCCGATGACCTACGCTGTCAACGGGTTACGGCAGCTGACGGTGGGCGGCATCGACTCGCGGCTGTGGGTGGCGATCGCCGTGCTCAGCGGACTTCTGGCTGCCTCGCTCGCCGTCAGTTCGTGGGCGGCTCGACGGAATCGGCAGTACACCATGGAACGGCTGCACCCGCCGATCGAGGTCTGAGAGCCCTAACGGTTCGATCGTTTTTGGCTCGACCGCGTTTGTCATCAGTAGTAGACATAGGTTGTAGACATCAAATGTGGACTTCAGTGGTTGGAGGCCGCATGGAGGTGATCGATCGCATGCTCACGAGCATTCTGGGGCAGCGTCTGACATGGTATTTCCCCAATGGATGGGTCTTCGAACCCGCCACCTTCGGGCCTGACGTTGTCGATTACACCTTGGCGGCGGGGCCGCATGCTGGACGCCACGCGATACAGCGCTTCTACTACCAGCGCGTTGCTCCGGGAGTTGAAAGCACCGTGTGGTACGAGGAGAGCGGGGCCGTCGTCCACATGACCTGGTATCTCGAGACGCAGACGGTACACCGGTTCGCTGCGCTTCCGGCGTGGCTAGCCAAAGACATGACCGTCTACATCGGCGACAACCAGGATCCGGCCTTCGTTGAGAAGATCAGACGGCTCGGCGCTGAGCACCAGGATTGGCCGCGACACATTCTCGACGACGACGGCTACTTCAGGGTGCATTGAAATCGAAATCAGTTGTGCTAGAGCCGCCTACACGCTACTGGCTTCGAGCCAACGCTGTAATCGTGCTGCGATCAGATCACTTCCCTGCTCGATGGGCATCATATGGCCGAATCCGGTTAAGCTCCAATCGGACCCGAGCACGATTTGTTTCGGCATTCAAGAGGGCCGTGGCCCTGCAGATTCTGGCTTGGCGCAATGAGAGGCCGTGATTACGCCCTTCAGGCGGAGAGGATCGCGTTGGCCGCTTCGTCAGGGTGGGTGAGCATACTTTCGTGCGTTCCGGGAACGAGGATGGGTTTCACGCCCAGACGAGCGGCAAATGCATCGCCAGAACGTGGGTTCGCGTGGTTCTGCTCGCTGAGGATGTAAGCCGTTGCAATGCCAAGGGTGGCGACGTCGGGGGCGTCGAGAACGTCGAGAAAGTATCCACCGGGCTGCGGCGTGAGCAGATCGGCCACCAGCCGCTGTAGCTCCGGAGCGGCGCCCGGCATGAACAACTGCTCGACGAATTCCAGCGCGGGCGCTATCGCGCCGCTCGGCGAGTCAGAAATCAACCGCATCATGATTTCTCGTTGCTCATCGGAGTTGTCCTCGACCAACGGTTTCCCGCGCGTCGGAAGCAACCCGTTGAAAAAGACGGCCTTACTCACCCTGTCGGCGAGTATGTGAGCGGCACCGGTGCAGGGATAGCCGCCCCAACTGTGGGCGACGAGGACCACGTCGGTGAGTTCGCGCCTGCTGACCTCGTCGACGATATACGCGACAGCGTCGTCCAACCGGTGCCCTGACGGATCGTCGCCGTCACCCAGGCCGGGCAGAGTGAGCGCGATCGCCTCGTATCCCGCCCTGCGGACCCGAGTAGCGACTGGTTGCCAGGACCACGCCCCATGCCAGGCGCCCGGTATCAATACGTATGTCGGCTTGTTCACTCCGCGTATCTCCTCTTCGATTGTTCATGCGCACAAGCGCGGATCACGTTGGAGGAGACCAGATCACGCGCTCGTTGACGTCCACACCATTTACAATGAGCGCGGATGGTGTATCGATGCCTCACGCGGCTGTTCGAAGTGCATCAGAAATCTAGCGTTCGGGTGCTGATCGAACTCGCCTTGAAGCGTGCCCATCGGCAAAAGCCGTATCACTTGCTCCCGAGAATGTCGGCAAGGATATCCACGAGTTGATCGGCGGGTGCTTCCGTCAGGTGCTCGAATGCGCCCGCATGGCGCCCAACGATCACCCCGATGAACGCTGCTGCGAGCACCTCGGCTCGCAGTGCGGGCTGTCTGTAGCCGTCCCGGGTGAGCCGTTCGCGTAAGGGGCCAACGATTCGCCGTTCCAATTCTGCCAATGCAGCTGACTGTGCCGCCTCGTCGTTTTGGGGTTGGACCGCCGCCTGGAAGATGGGTCCGGGCGCCTGGTCCTGATCCACAATGCGCGTGATGATGTTGGACAGCCTGTCCGCGTCGAGAATGTCTGCAAAGTGATGGTCAGAGGCCTCGCGGTAGCGCAGTGCGGCAATATACAGCTGCGCCTTCCCGCCGAAGTACCGCGCAATCATGGTTGGGTCAACCTCGGCGCGCTCGCCGATATCGCGGGCTGTCGTCCGCTCGTATCCCCGGCGGGCGAACAGCTCACTCGCCGCCTTCAATAGGCGATCACGACTGGCCGCGGAGTCGCGGCGGCGAGGTCGCTTTTCTCCAGCCATCTTTCGATCCTGCTCGGGCGCGCTCAAAGGCATAGCTACCTGCGATGTCTATGTGCGAGGATAGTGTCGTTGTTCTGTGAAGCCGCTGGATGCCTCGTTTATTCCCGTCTGCAGAATGATTCTCGTCACTGATTAATGATGTGGCTCAACACATCACACTCCGCTACAGTCAAATTTGATGGCCCCTAAAGGTAAGGCCATTAGAAGGTAAGTCCATTGAGCAGCAAGGCTCATGGCTGTCGGTACGGCTTGTTGGCTGCAACGTCCTGATTGCTGCGGCCGCACAGCGGTCAATAAGTCTGAATACAGACAGCACTAATCACGATGAGTTTTTGGAGGTCGAATGTACAAGGCCATCAAGCCAATTGCCGCCGGAATCGGGATGGCAGCATTGCTGGCAGCCGGACTGAATGTCGCCACGCAAGCGTCGAATACATCTGTTGGCACGTTCATCAGCAGTGGCGGCGCAGGAGACACCATGACGATGAGCCCCGATCCGACAACGCTGGAAACGGCTTCGTTCGTGCCGGCGAAGAAGGCAGAGGTGCCCTGCGGGTTCGCAGCCACCGGCACCTGCTGACGGTTCCCTGTCAGACGACTTAAGAACCGCCGTCAAACGTGAGAGTGCTTGTCCGACTGATGATTCTGTGAGTTGGCTGCTGATTTGCCGCCGGCAAGGCTACACAAGGCCGAGTTAGGTTAGCCTCACGTTCAGCGCGGTCCGCTGGTTTCGGCCACGCGGAAAGGAACGTGGTGCAGGGCATCTTCTTCGGCACGTTCCTGATCGGACTGCGTGAAGGTCTCGAAGCCACGCTCATCGTGAGCATCGTCGCGGCGTTCCTCAAGCGGAACGGCGGATCCGTGCGGCCGATGGTCGTCGGCGTCGGTTTAGCCGTCGCTTTGAGCATTGCGGTGGCTGTCGGGCTCAATCTGATCGAGGCGGCGCTTCCGCAGCGTGAGCAGGAAATGCTCGAGACGGTCATTGGCGCCATCGCGGTGGTGTTCGTGACCACGATGATCATCTGGATGAATCGCAATGCCGCCGGCCTGAAAGGTGAATTGGAACGCGAGGCCGAAGCGGCGTTGCACGCCGGCGGCTCGTTCGCGCTCGCGGCGATGGCATTTCTGGCCGTGCTGAAGGAAGGCTTTGAAACCGCTGTCTTCTTGTTGGCAGCGGCCCAGGCAGTGCATGGCAGCCGGGTGACGGCGGTTCTCGGTGCGGCGGTTGGCATCGGCGCGGCCATCGCCGTCGGGGCTGCGATCTATTACGGCGCTCGCAGGGTGAACCTGGGACGGTTCTTCCGCGTCACGGGTGTTTTCCTGGTGTTCATCGCGGCCGGTCTGGTGATGAGTGCACTGCGTACGGCGCATGAATCGGGATGGATCACCGTTGGGCAGCAGCGGTTGTTCGACTTCTCATCGTGGCTGTCGACCCGGTCGGTGCTGGGCGCGTTCGTCACCGGAATGTTCCGGATACCAATGGATCCGCGGCTGATCGACGTTCTCGGTTGGCTTCTCTACGCAATACCTGTACTTGTCGTATTTCTTTGGCCGGCGCGTTTGGCTCGCGAAGCATCTTGTCGTCGACGGTTGCTGGGATGGTCTGCTGCCGGCCTTGTGGTGGCCGCGGGCGCGCTGGCGTTATTCGCTCCGGTCGCGGCAGATCGGCCGGGGCCGAGTCGCACCGTCACCGATGACACCGGACACGTCTTGGTGGTCACGCTGAGTGCGACTGGGGCCGCTCGGATTCTTACGCTTGCGCCTGTTGGCGGCGGTGGGGCAACGCATGACATCGCGCTCACCGCGGCAGGTCAGCAGCTCCGCGACGGTGTCGCCGTCGATGTCTGGCAGGCGACCACACCGACCGATCCCGGGGT
The DNA here is from genome assembly GCA_963848855.1 of uncultured Actinomycetota bacterium. Lineage (GTDB taxonomy): Bacteria > Actinomycetota > Actinomycetes > Mycobacteriales > Mycobacteriaceae > Mycobacterium. The sequence continues at coordinate 2,165,578 of CAWKFL010000006.1, read as the reverse complement.
CAGCACATCGCCCATCACACTCGGCGAACTCGCGAGCCTGGCCGGCGGAAGGTTGCCCGTAGGTCTTGGCGCGGCCCGCACGCCGGGCCCATTTGCTGCGCGCTGGAGCGCATCCACGGTGTACACAGTGTGCGCCGTCGGCGACGCGCTGGTGAGCGCCGACGCGGTGAGCAATCGCGTCGTCCGCCTGACCGGCGGTGGCATCACGGATGTCAAGACTGTCAGCGCGGGAAGTCGGCAACGACTGGACTACGGGGAGCGATCAGGATCAAGCGGCCGCCTCTCAGATCGCTGGCTCCGCGTCAACGCAGTCTGACGAAATGCTCTGGAAGGCATGGCTTCCGGCGGCACTGACGCTGATCGCAGGGTTCCTTGCGGTCGGAGCCGTCCGCGTCGGACGCAGAACCTCTGAAGGAAACGAAAGGGAACAACACGACCATGGTGAAGCAGTTCGGCCGGCGCACATCCCCGCGTCCTAGCGGCTGGTTGCCGCGCCTGACGCTGATAGTCGTTGGTGCGGCCGTGGTGAGCGCATGTGGCTCGCACACCACCAGCAGCTCCTCAACCACGAGCGCCGCGGGCGGCGTCAAGGCAGTCAACGTGACAATGGCGAACGACTCCGGCGCGGACGGTTGCAAACTCGACACGGACACCGTTCCCGCCGGACCGGTGACGTTCACCGTCAAGAACGCCAGCGCCGCCGGTATCACCGAAATGGAGTTACTCAAGGACCAACGGATCATCGGCGAGAAGGAGAATCTCGCGCCCGGCCTGGATCCGGTGTCCTTCACGGTCACTCTTGACGGCGGTGCCTACCAGGTTTACTGCCCCGGTGCTGGCACCGAATACCAGAACTTCACGGTGACCGGCCAAGCGCCCGCCGCCCCGACGGGCACCGTTGCGACCATTCTGAGTCAGGGAACCAAGGACTATGCGACCTACGTCGTCGGCCAGATCAACCAGCTGAATGACGGTGTGAAGTCGCTAAACGCCACGGTCCAGTCGGGCAACGTGCAGGCGGCCAAGGACGCGTATGCGAAGGCCCGGCCCTTCTACGAAAGAGCCGAATCAAGCGTGGAAGGCTTCGTCATCCCCGGCTTCGCCGTCGACGACAACGCCGGGAACCTCGACTACTTGATCGACATGAGGGAGTCGACGCCCGTGGACGCCAAGGTCGGCTGGAAGGGTTTCCACGCCGTCGAGCGAGACCTCTACCAGAACAATGCGATCACCCCGGCAACAAAGAGTCTGAGCACGGAACTTGCCGCCAACGTCGGCAAATTGCAGGGTGTCGTCGCCAACTTGGCCTACACGCCCGAGGATCTCGCCAACGGGGCCGCCGACCTGATTGAGGAAGTACAGAACACCAAGATCACCGGCGAGGAGGAAGCATTCAGCCACATCGATCTCGTGGACTTCGCCGGCAATGTGGAGGGCGCCCAGCAGGCGTACGCGTCGCTGCGGCCAGGTCTGCAGAAGATCGACGCCAACCTGGTGTCTCAGATCGACAAGCAGTTCGAGGCGGTCCTGACCACCCTCGATACCTATCGCGACGCATCGGCGCCGGGTAACTACAAGGTGTACACGGCGGCGCTGCAGGCCAGCGATGCGCCCAAGTTGACCGCTGTGATTCAGCCGCTGCACGACAGTCTGTCCACGGTCGGCCAGAAGGTGGTGAGCGCAGGCTGACAACCGGAGACGACGAATCACCTTCTCTCCCGGACAATTCCGGACGAGACCCGAAAACGTCTGCACGCCAGGGTGTGTCGAGGCGTGGTGTGTTGGGCAGCACGGTGTGGGCAGGCCTGGGGGGACTCGTTGTCGGTGCCGCGGGGGGTAGTGCCGCGGCGTGGGCGGCGGCACCGTCCCCGCAGCCCGACGACACGATCGACCTGAACCGCAGCTATCCCTTCTACGGGCAGGGACACCAGGGCGGAGTCGACACCGCACCTCAGCGCCACGCGATGTTCATGGCATTCACGATCGCCGACAGCGCGAGTCGCGCCAACCTTCAAACACTGCTTGCGCGATGGTCCGCGGCGGCCTCAGTGCTGCAGCAGGGAAAGCCGGTCGGCACGGTCCAACCAAAAAACGAGGTGCAACCACCATCCGATACCGGCGAGGCCTACCAACTGAGCCCGGCCAGCCTGACAGTGACGATCGGACTCGGCCCGTCGGTGTTCGGCAAGCGGTTCGGACTCGCGGAGCACAAGCCGGCCCTGTTCACCGAGTTGCCAACACTGAACGGCGACACTCTGGACCCGAGATTCACCGGAGGGGATCTGTCAGTCCAGGCGTGCGCGGACGACCCGCAGGTCTGCTACCACGCGGTGCGCAACCTGGCCCGGCTCGGGCGCAGCGTCGTGACACCACACTGGGCGGTGCTGGGTTTCGGGCGAGCGTCGGCGGGTCCCGCGCAACAGACGCCGCGAAACTTGCTGGGATTCAAGGACGGCACCCGCAATATCCAGACTGCCGACCAGTATTCGCGTTTTGTGTGGATCAACAACGGTGACCAACCGTGGATGAATGGCGGCACCTATCAGATCGTTCGCAAGATCCGCATGCTGCTGGAAACCTGGGATACCGATCGAGTCAGCAACCAGCAGAACATCATCGGACGCCACAAGGAAGCGGGCTCACCCTTGACCGGCACCGTCGAGTTCGACACCCCGGACTTCACCGCCAAGAACGCCTCCGGCGATCCCGTGATCGACCCGCTCTCTCACGTCGCCCTTGCAGCCCGGGAAAACAATGACGGAATCATGATCCGCCGCCGCTCGTACAACTACACCGATGGGCTCGACGCCAACGGACAGTTGAACGCGGGACTCCTGTTCATCGCCTACCAGAACGACCCAGGAAACTTCATCCGCCTGCAGAGTCGACTCGGCGCGCACGACCTGCTCAACGAATACATCCGGCACATCGGATCGGCCATCTTCGCCGTCCCGCCCGCGCCCGAAGAGGGTCACTACCTCGCCCAGGCATTGTTCACCTGACTCGATCCAACTACGCGGCACAGCAATAGGTTTGACTACTGTCCGGGAGTGCGGCCTGCGCGGCTGAACAGCGTCCAGGTCAGTGCCACTGCGGCGAATGCGCCGGCAGCGATGGTCACGCCGTTCCATCCGAAGCGCTGATAGAGTGGCCCGGCCAGTGCGGAGCCGACCGCTCCTCCGGTGAAGACGCTGCCCATGAAGATCCCGTTGAGCCGGGCTCTTGCATCGGGCCGCAGCTGGTAGAGCCCGTGCTGGCTGCAGACTTGATGGCTGGCCATGCCGATGTCGAGCAGAATTGCTGCGGCGCCGAGTAGAGCCACGTGATGCTTGCCGAGGCCGGCCACCACCATCGCGGCAATCGTGATCGCCAGTGCCGCCGGGAACAAAATCCGACCGTGGCCACCATCGGTCAGTCGTCCCGCGATGGGTAACACGATCGCGCCGGTCGCCCCGACAAGCGCGAACAATCCCACTGCGGACTGAGTGAAACCGTGATGGCCGATCAGTTCGTAGGCGACCGCCGTCCAGTAGGCGCTGAAGCCGGCGAACAGCAGACTTTGGCATCCCGCCCGCAGTCGCAGGACCGGATACGTTCTGAAGAGGTCGACAAGCGAGACCATCACTGTCGAATATCGGATTGGCGCGGGTCTCCGCACCGGCAGGATCAGGCGTAGCAATAGTGCGCTCAGACCCATCAGCCCAGCCGATATGAAGAAGACGGCGCGCCACCCGAAGGCGTCGGTGATCAGGCTCGACATCGTGCGGGCAAGCAGGATACCGAGGATGATGCCGCTGCCGATTCGCCCAACCACGCGGCCGCGGGATCGCTCCGGCGCCAGATGCGCAGCGAACGGAATCAAGATGTGCGCCACCACCGAGGTCAGGCCCAGGATGGTCGATGCGGCCATGAAGACCCCGAAGTTGGGGGAGGCGCCTGAGGCGATCAGGGCAACGGCGGATACCGCCACAGCCCCAGAGGTCAACGCGCGGTTCTCCAGCATGTCGCCGAGCGGTGGCACGGTCAAGAGCCCCACTGCGTAACCGATTTGGGTGAGCGTCACGACCAGGGTCACCGTGCTCTGGTCGGTGTGTAGAGCCCGCGCGAGGACGTCGAGAATCGGTTGGGAATAGTAGATATTGGCCACCGCCAGCCCGCATACGACGGCGAGTACCAAGGTCAACGTAGCCGACATGCCCTGGTGGTTTTCAAAGCTGCCGCTGTGACCGTCCTCGTCTACGGTCAGCCCCACGTCTGCGAAGTTAACAGAGAGTCGATCTGTTAACAACGGAAGGTCCTTCTGTTATGCACGTCTCACAACCCCGAGAATTGGACACTCGGTCACGCTCTTTGGCTGTAGTTGCTAGCTTGAATCCGTGATGACGACGCCCGGTACGTTTCGGCGCGCCCGGCGCCCGGAGCAGGTGCAACTACGGCGCGAATCAATACTGCGTGCGGCGAAGTCACTGCTTGAGGGGCGGCGGGTCGACGATGTGAGCCTGCGCGAATTGGGCGATGAAGTCGGGCTGGCGATGTCAAATGTCCTGCGCTACTTCGACAGTCGCGAGGCTGTTTTTCTGGAAGTCCTCGACGCCGCGTGGCGATCCTGGCTCGATCCCCTCGAGCCCGCACTGCGGGAGAGTGTCCGGGGCGTGCGCATCGCCGGGCCGACGAGAGCCCGGCGGGTGGCTGCGGTGTTGGCCGAGTCGCTGATCGAGCGGCCCTTGCTCTGCGAGCTGTTCAGCGTTCAGGCGGCGGTGCTCGAACGCAAGATCAGCCTGGATTACGCCCGTGACTTCAAACGCCGCGTGTTCAGCCATCACGACCGCCTCGCCGCGGTGCTACGTCAGGCGCTGCCAACACTCGCGGATCCGTCGTCACGGCACTGTGCCCGGCAGGTGGTCGCACTGACCGCAGGGCTGTGGCCTTATTCGCACCCCATCCCGGCCGTGGCGACCGCATTGTCCGAATTGGGGCAACCCCAGGCCGACGACTACTTCCGTGCGACCCTGCGAAGGGCCCTGGAATATCAGCTGATTGGAGCCGACCTCGGTAACACATGAGAGCCCGTCTGGCATTGCGTGCCCGAGGTGGTGACGTCGAGCCGGGTATGTCAGCCGTAGGTGAACGAGTAGGCCTGCAGCCCCATGGACAGCCCGACCTCGACGTGCCCGGCACCGTCGGTGTCGTCGGCGACGATCTGTCGCATGTTGGGCGGTCCGCTGATGGGGATGGAGCGTCTTTCTCCGTTCCGCGTCACCGTGAGGGTGCCGGTTCCGCCGACCACCAGGTAGACGTTGTGGGCGTGATAATTCAAAGCGATTGCGCTAGCGCTGTCTTCGGCCATCACAGCTTGGTCGTCCAGGGTCCATCGGCCGCGCAGGGCGAATGCGTCGTCCGGGAGTTCGGCTGGATAGTGGAAGGTGGTTGTGCCGCGATCGTAGGGGTCCCGGCCGCCGTAGTTGGCCACCGTCTGGACGCCGAGATAGGTCTCCGGCGTCAGTGGTGACGTCGGCGTGGTGTCGGGGGCGTCGACGGCCGACCCAAGGCGAACGTTTTTGTTCGACTGCGAAAGCAGCTGCCGGATTAAGCTTTCCGTCACATCGTAATCGCCTTCGCCGAACTTGATATGGCGGACTTTGCCGTCGGCGTCGATGAGGTAGTGGGCCGGCCAGTATTGGTTGCGGTAGTTGTTCCAAGTCGCATAATCGTTATCCATCGCGACGGGGTAGGTGATCCCGAGATCAGAGGCGTACTCAGGGGTGTGAACGCCAATGACTTCGAATCCCTTGTCGCGGTATGCGTCATACCAACCGACCACGTGCGGGATACTGCGCTGGCAATTGATACACGAGTAGGCCCAGAAGTCGATCAGCACCACCTTGCCGTGTAGGGACTTCAGGTCGATCGGCGCGTCACCCGGCGTGTTCAGCCATTCGGTGATGCCCTTGATATCGGGTGCGGTGCCGCAGTTTTCGAGTTTGGTCGCGCCGTCCGTACAGTTGGACAATTCCGTGTTCTGGTTGTTAGCTAGGCCGCTCAGGTTGAGCTGCTGTCGGACCTCGTCGCCGCCGCCGACCTTCTGCTCCAGCGAACTGGTGTAATCGGGGATCGCCCGCTGCAGAGACGCGGGCACATTGAACACCAGAGCCACGGCGAGAAGGATCGTCACGGCGCCTGCGGCAATTCGGATCTCGCGCTGGCGGCGGCGGAAGGCGCGCACCCGTTCGCTTACCCGGCGGCCGGCGAGCGCAAAGAACAGCAGGGGCACCGCCGCCCCGGCGGCGAACGCGAGCGTCAACGCAATCGTCCGCAATCCGATTGAATTCGTTGCGCCCGCGAGGACGATGGCGGCCAGCACCGGGCCCGCACAGGGCACATAAAGCACACCCAGCGCGAGACCAAAACCGAATCCACTGCTGCCCGAACCGAACCGCTTCTGAGGCAGAAACGAGAACGGCCTTTCCAGCAGCGCCTCGAACCGAGGAAAGATCAACCCCAGGCCAATTGCCAGCAGGGCGACCAGCGCCAACCACCTGATGGCGTCCTGCGGCAGATGCAACAACGACAGCAACGCCGATCCGGCCAGGGTGACCACGCTGAAACTCACCACGAGACCGGTGATCACCAAGTACGGGCGCAGCGAGTTGGTGCGCGGCAGCTTACCCGGGATCGTAGCGACCGGGGTCGCCGCTGCTCCCACTTGTTCTCGGGCGCTCTGGGCGCCCGAGAGGAGGACGACCGGCAGCACCGGCAGGATGCACGGCGAGATGCCGGTGATGAGCCCGCCGACCAGGCCGATCGCGATCAATGTAAACATGGAAACTGTTGAGCCTCTCGTCGACTACAACGGTCCGGGATACGTTGCTCGACAACGTCGTTGACTAGTCACCGGATTGCCGTCGATGGCGATCACGGGATCAGGACAGTGTCGATGATGTACACCGTTGCGTTGGCCGTCTTAATACCGCCGCATACCAGGCCTGCATTGTTGATCGTCAGGTCGGCACCGGAACCGCCCCCGTCTACGGCGGCGCCCTCGAGCGTCGTGTGCTCACCAACGACCTGCGACGGGCTCAGTTGGTCCACAACAATGTGGTAGTCGAGGACTTTGGTGAGCAGATCTGGGTTCCTCTTGAGCTTATCGAGGGTTGCGGGATCGATCTTCGTGAATGCGTCGTCAGTCGGTGCGAAGACAGTCAGGCCCGCACCGGTATTCAGCGTCTTGGCCACGTTCACTGCGGGGTTGAAGTGGCCCGACAGCGCTGAGGTGAAGGTCTTGAGCATCGGGTTGCTCGAGATCGCAACGGCCGCCGGATCATGGGCCATCCCCTCAGCAGAACCCGGGCCCGACGGAACCTGCTGGGCGTAGGCCGCGCAGCCGCGACCGACGAGGTTCCCCGCCGGACCAGCGGGCGCCGTCATCGCAGGCGCGGTCATCGCGGGCGCGGTCATCGCGAGTGCGGCTGTTGTTGCGCTGCTCGAATCCGTCGAATCCGTGCCGCAAGCGTCGACGCCGAACATGCCTACAACACAAAGGCCCGCCGCGGCGAACGCCCTCGTGTGGCGTGCTTTGCCTGCGCCGTGGGACAGCCCGCGCCTCCGTTGCAGCGTCTCCTGGGCGGTGTGCACCTCAGCTACCATTCGCGAGCACCAGGACCGGCTCTTGTCGATAGAGATCCGGGTATTGACTCTTGAGGTTGTCGAGCTTGGGCATGTCGTTGATGGCGATGTAGGGATAGCTCGGGTTGGAGTTCAGGAAATCCTGGTGGTGTGCCTCGGCGGGAAAGAATCCGGTGTTGTCCTCGAGGTGGGTGACGATCGGGGCGCCGAAGATCTTGGCTGCGTCAAGCTGATGGATGTAGGCAGTGGCGATTTCTTTCTGCGTCTCGGTCTGCGGGAAAATTGCCGACCGATATTGGGTTCCGACATCGGGGCCCTGCTTGTCGAGCTCGGTCGGGTCGTGAGCGACGGAGAAGTAGATCCGCAAAAGTTGTCCGTACGTGATCTGGCTTGCGTCGTACGTGATCTGCACCGACTCCGCATGCCCTGTCGTGCCTGCACTCACCAGATCGTAATGCGCGGTGGGCGCCGCGCCGCCTGCATATCCGGACACAGCGCGGTCCACTCCTCGGACATGCTCGAACACACCCTGCACACCCCAAAAGCAGCCCCCTGCGAGCAACGCGACCTCGTGGGCACCCGGTGTACCCGCGGGCTCATCCACCGCCGCAGCGGGAACGTTCACCGCAGAAGCGGCCGTGCCTAATGCCGTTACGAGGCTTGCGCAGCCAGCGGTTTGGAGGCTCACTGCGCTGAGAACGGCAGCCACTCGCATCAGGTTCCTTCTTCGTCTTGTGCTCCGCACGATGCTCCCCGGTCAGCGTCAATCTCGGTTTCTGGCATCTCCACGTTAGTCAGGCTTCGCGGCCGAAATTATTACGAATCGGTGATGTCCAATTCCTGCCGCACGTTCGGGTGTCTTCCTTACGGGAGTGTGACGAAACGGCGGTGATGACGCCGAATTCGGCTGTGAGTTCGGAGTATTGATGTCATGGACGTGACGAGACGACGGTTCCTCATCGCCGGGAATGTGATCGCGCTCTCGATGATCGCAGTAAGCGCGTGCGCCGGTAGGGCCGCTTCGGCACCGCCCGACAGCCACTTTGCTGTTGCCCACACCGACGCCGAGTGGCGAAAGCTGCTCACCCCAAGCCAATACGACGTGCTGCGCGAAGCGGGCACGGAGGTTCCCTACAGTAGCCCGCTCAACGACGAACACCGGCACGGCGTGTTCAGTTGCGCGGGCTGCGCGCTAGACCTCTACTCCTCGGATACCAAATTTGACAGCGGCACCGGGTGGCCGAGCTTTTGGAAGCCACTGGACCACGCGGTGGTCGAACGCGCCGATGGCAGTCTGGGAATGTCGCGCACCGAGGTTCTCTGCAGCAATTGTGGAAGCCACCTAGGCCATGTGTTCGACGACGGACCGCAGCCGACCGGCCTTCGATATTGCATGAACGGCGTAGCCATGGCCTTCCGCGCGCTCTGAGGCCGCAGAGCGCTTCGCCGGTGTCACGGACGGAGGATGTCGGTTAGGCGAAGGTGCTCAAAGCTGTCCGTCTTGTCGGCGGTCGTGGCTCTTACCCATGTCGCGGCCCCACAGGCTGACAGCAGCGAAGGGAATCAACCATGAACCGGATTTGGCGGTTGACTACGACGGCATTGATGTCCGGGGCTGGCCGGTTTGGACCTTGGCGCTGGCGCTGTGCAGGCGATCCCCATCGTGGTGATCAATGGTGCCCGGGCGAGCCTCCGCTCCGGCCGGAATTGATGCAACACCTTGCACAACTGCCCGGCGGCTTTGAGTGTCTGCCAGGACTGGTACTTCGGCGCTGATGGGGATGCGGTCGGGGGCGATCCCGGCCCCGGAAAGCCTGCGTTGCCGAGGTGCGCGAGGTCTTCGATGATGGCTTTGTCGTCGTGGGTGGACAGACGCGTTCGAGACTCACCGATGCGATTGCGAAAGGCATCATGTCGGGTCAATGTATCGGTGACACTCACCAGTACTCGCTCGACGGCATCAGTGCGCTCACGGGTCCAAACTGTCGGGTGGACGTCCACTGTTGGGATCGCTACCTACGGTCGCAGCCACGAAAGCCACGTTCATACGCACGATCTCGACCGCGAGGTCGATGTTGATGAACTGCATGGTGTCGTCGGCGCTGTGAACGTGCTCATTGGCGCTGTCCGCCCCCTCGATAGTCAGCACCGCCGGCATCCCCTCATCGATGAACGGCACGTGATCGCTGTTGAACGGGCTAAGACTGGTTTGCACGGTGAGCCCGGTGTAAGTGTGCGCGGCGTCGGCGAGGCCGTCGATCACGTTCCGTGACAACGCGGCTCCCTCCAAAAGGACGGTATGGACGGGGGTGTTCAGGGTCGCGATCATGTCCATGTTGACAACCGCGCGTACTCGCGACCGCTCCGCGGGGGACAAGCTCGCGACGTAGGCAAGGCTGCCGAACAGCCCCTGCTCTTCCCCGCCGAAGAGAATGAATCGCGTGTCGAGCTCGCCCTGGTGATTCTGCATGGCGCGTGCGATCGCCAGCACACCCGCGCTGCCCGAACCGTTGTCGTCTGCGCCGGGGGCCGGCGCGGCAGGACCGCCGGCGAGATTGATCGAATCCAGATGCGCCGTCACGATCACCACGTCACGCGGTGTGGCAGCGGTCCCGCCGCGATCGGCGATCAGGTTCAGGCTCGACCTGCCGTCCACGGTGATCGCCTGCGTATGCGTGTGATATCCAGCCGCCTCGAGTTGTTCTCGCGCCCAGTCCGCGGCCTCTCTGAACGCGGCGCTCGTCGCGTGCCGCGTCCCGAAGCCGACCAACTTGCGCAGGTCGAGTTCGAACTGTTCGGCGGATAGCGCGTCGACGCACTGCTGGACCGCCGCCTCGGGCTGTCGAGCAACTCGCTCCCTGATGTCGAAAACAGCGGTACCCCAGGGAATCTCCCGCACGCTGAAGCAAGGGAAGTCGTCGGCCGTGACATCTTCTGGAGAGGCGGGATCGACATCGACGACAAGAAATCTGCCTTTGTCCGAAAGTACACGCACGTCCGGATGCGCCTGCTGGAATAGGCGGCCGTGCTGAACCACCAGGCGCAGCTGCGACTTCGGCGCCCGCGCCTGCTCCGCGTCCCGCCGCAGCACCGTGTCACCGAGCCGGACCCAATCGGCGCCGACGAATTCCCGGACATGCGGTAATAATTCGATTAGTGACGCGATGTCACCGCCACTTCCGTCGGGCGGCCGGACCTGGATCGCGTGCATGCCCAGCGTCCGGGCGGCCACGACGTGGTCCTCATTCTCGGTCACGAAGAGCACGTCGTCGAACGTCAGCCCGGAGTCTGCCTTCGTCACCGCTGCCGCGAAGAATTCCTTCGCCGGCTTATGCATCCCGACCTCACCGGACAGCGTAACTTGCGTGCTTACCGGCTCGAAAAACGAACGGATGCCTAAGTTTTCGATGATGTCGTAGTACTGTTGGGCGGGTGCGTCGAAGTCCGACCCTAGCGCGAGCAGCACGGCGTCGCCGTCGCCGTCGCGCAGGGTCGAAATGTCTTGAAGCGCCTGCAGCGCACCGGGCAACAGCACATCGCGATTCTCAAGCGTCTGCCCGAGGTCGAACAGGACCAGTTTCATGAGCCATCCCTAGGCGTAGTTCATTTTGCGATCTTCAGAACATCGTTCTCGCAGGACAGAATTCGCCGCACGGACGGGGTCCGATTGCCCTCCGGGAACGAGATGTCGATCTCACCCGCTCCCAAATCCCGCCACTGGCCGCGACTGACTGCGCCGCGGTCGTCCGCACCGGGACCGATCTCGAGGTAGCCGCCGTCCGAACGAAACTCGATTCCGGGCCGTCCGCGCGAAGGTGGGAACGCGAAACCCTTCGGACGGTATACGTGTGCGTCCTCGGTGTCCTCCTCGTAGGAGCGGAACCAGGTGCCGACGATCGCAGATGTGCTGTTCACCCGGTCATCCTGACTCCCATTCGAACTACTGTCATCAGGTCCGGGCCGTTACGTCCGGGCGACGAGACTGCCGATCTGGTCGAGGATCGAACGCAGCGACGCCACCTCACGCCGCAGCGCGTCGTCCTCGCTGTCGGCCGAACCCGATGCCGCGGCGGCCGGCGAGGACTTCGGCGCGTATGCCTCCGCCGCGCCGTTTCCGCCTACGGAGGCGCTGACGAGCTCGTGCGCGGGAACCTCTGCGCGTGGCCCAACCGCAGCGACGAGGAACGACGCACGCGGGCCCTCCAGGCATGCGGACATCCGCATGGACTGGCCGGTCGTGAACATGAACATCGCGGCGTCGTCGGTGTAGTCCATATAGTTCACGAACATGTCACCGTTGGGGCCGTTGTTGCATGTGACATGCGGGAACGTCGGCTTCCCGAAGTTTTGTTCGGCCTGGTTTGGTGTGTCGTCGACGAAGTCGCCGCTGGCGCAGCCGCCACCGTCGTCCCCCCAGATGTGGCGCAGGCTCAGCCAATGGCCGATCTCGTGCGTCGCGGTCCGTCCGAGATGGAACGGATCGCGTGCGGTACCGGTGGTGCCGAAGCAGGTGTTCGCGATGACGACACCGTCGGTTTCCGGCGGTCCGCCGGGGAACTGCGCGTAACCGAGGATCGGCCGGTCGAACGCGTCGCGCAGATCGCCGCATACCCAGAGGTTGAGGTAGTCGTCGGACGGCCAAGCGTTGGCGCCTCCCGTTTCGATTGACTTCACGTCGTCGTCGTCGGCGACGAATGCCGCCTTGTCCGTCGCGGTGCGGGTCACACCGTCGGTGGGGTTGCCATCTGGATCGATTTCGGCGAGCGCGAACTCGATCTCGCTATCGGCGATCAAGTTCGTCCACACCGACGGCACGCCGACCCGGTCCGGATTCTTGGCGCGGAAATCCTGGTTGAGGACGTCGATCTGGCTGTCGATCTGGGCCTTGGTGATGTTCTCAGCCGGAGATGCAGGGTTGTGTACGACGTGGACGACGACGGGGATCGTCACGACGCCGACGCGCGCCGGCGCCCGCATTCGCTCCTTATATGCCAGCGCCCGGTTCTCGAACTGAGCGCACCGTTGCCGATAGCTTTCGCTCTTGGCCAGCAGCTTGTAGTGGACGGCCATCGTGCCGCAGATTTGGCGTGACAATTGAACTGGTTGGTCGGCCATCACAGGTCCTTTCCTCAGCCTCACGGGGCGTCTAGTGCCTTATTCAAGTATCTGCAGACGGCGCCCCGAGGGCACGAGTAGTCGACTACTCGATGCTGGTGTGGTGTTTGGTCGGCTTGAGAACGGGTCCCAGAGCCTGGAGTGTTGGGTCTCGAGGCGGTTGCCGGGCCCCTCGCGAGCGGACAGAGCTGCTGTGTTGTGAACGGATTTGTGAACAATGCGCAGTGCAACTGTCCAGATGGTATGGAACGCCGCGTTATTCTCGACCGACTTTGCCTCGAGCTGGGCCGGAGTCACTATTCGGAAACGGCTTGGCACGAGGCGTGGCGCGTAGTCGACTTTGCTGTTGGTAATTGACGTGGTCGTCGTGGCGGCGACTGCGGTGGCTTGAACCACCTGAATGCGGATTGCCTGAGTGCAAATGGAGGAGTCAACGTCGACGACGGTCATTGATCGATTCAACATCGGTGTGGTAGCTGCCGGGGTTGGGTTGTGCGGGGCGGCTATTGCGTTGTCCGGACGTCGCGGCCACGCCGTCGCGGCAGCTGACGGCATGTCAAGCTCCACTACTCGCTTGACGCGATCACTAGCTGACGGGAGTGACGGCACCGACCGGATACAAACGTCGAATAAACGTCGACTGGGGTTTCGGACGGCTTCAAAAAACCTCTGACCAGCGCCCCCGGCAGGAATAGAGCCTGAGACCGAAGGATTTGGTGAGGTACCTGCAGAGTTTTCGCGCGGTCCGCCATTGATGACGCAAAAAGATGCGGCCCACGAATCGGCGTTGAACGAAACGCGTTGCGAGACATCAATGAACGACCAAGCGGTTCGCGACGACGGCGGGTGAACGGGAGTTCACTGCGGATCACCTCCGCCAATGGGAGCAACTATTCACCCCCAGGCGATCGCGTGAGTTGGTGTCCGCGATCCGGCCGACGATCGCCGCGCTCATCGACCGCGCGGCCGCAGAGACCTATTGCGAGGTGTTAGGCAGCGTGGCGCGTCCCTGGCCGCCGAGTGTTCACCGTGTGGTGCAATCTCACGGCGGAAGAAGCTGACGAGGTGGCGACCATTGAAGGGCTAGCCGAGGTGATCCGCCGACGCCGCGCTAACCCCGGCGATGACCTGTTATCGCGTCTGGTGATGGCCCAACGACGACCACGATGCACTAGGGCTCACACTGCGCCTGTGGAGTGGCCCGCAATTGATTTCGGAGTTGTTCGGGTGGTGTCTGTTTTATCTCGCGCGGGAGCCAGAGCTGAGCGCCGAATTGCGCGACCACCCAAAGTTGATTTCGGGGTTTGTCGAAGAAGTTCTGCGATTGGAGCCGGTCACCCCGTGGGCCGATCGCACCGTTGCGCAGCCGACGACGATTGCGGGAGTGGCACTGCCGGTTGGCGCGACCGTGATTTTGTGTTACGGCGCAGTCAACCGCGACGGCTCCGACGCCATGTCGTCGGACGATTTGGTCTTGTCCAGCCGTGGACATCCGCACTTTTCTTTCGGTGCGAGTGAACGTCGTTGCCGGGGGCCGCATTTGGTGCGGGAGGCGATGCGGGTGTTCGTTGAGGAGTGGGTTGCGCGGGTACCGCGTGTTGAGTTGGCCGCTGGTTACCGGCCTGTGAACGCGCGCCCGAATTGGTGGCCCGATCAGCTTCCGCTCAAGTTCGGATGTCCATGACACCAGTCAGTCAGGTTCCATCGGCAACCGTTCTACGCGACTGAAGTTCGATGTACGGCCGGATGAGTGACGGCAAGTGGAATTTCTTTGTTGCGTTGTCGCTGACGATCATGCGTGGAGCGCGGAACGACCGCCTAGATGGCTTTCGTTGGCGGCGCGGATGGCCTCGGCATAGTCGCCGTCTAGTTCGTCCGAACGATGATTGAGGATGTATTCACGTTGTTCCGCGGTGAGGGCTTGTTCCCACCAGTGGTCGAGCTGCGCCTTGATCGCATCGAGCCTGTCAACTGCATGCGTACTGAGGAGTACCCCACGATCGGGGCCCGGAGTCGACCACCACAACCCTGGCACTTTGTGCGCGCGTTTCGTCATTAGCTCAGGTAACGGCTGACGCGGGTCCTTCAAGAGGTCTACTTGGTCCTCCGGCGGGAATTTGGTAAACCACGACATGTCAGGCGGAACATCATTGTCTTCGGGCATAGCGTTAGGTTCCCGCGCGAGACGCGACTTGTCGCGCGACACGACCGACGTCTGCACCACTGTCACCGCCTGGCAGGCGTGGGCTTTCGTATAGCAGTTGGCCCGCGACCAAGCAGGATGACGGCCTAGGTCAAAGTTGGTAGACGCCACGGCCGGGGGATTCGCCGTATACGGGTTTTGCATGCCACCAATAGGCATCGTCACGGCTCCGCCAACACGGACTTGGCGAACTTGGTAGTCAGCCCCCGGCCCTTGGCTGTTGTAATCGTCCGCCCGGTTCAGACCTGAAACACGAGTAATTGACTACTTGTGTTTCAGGCGGAGCCACCCACACTGCCTATGGTTCACCACTTGGACACACGTTCGGCCCGTCACCCAACTACGCATGACGGGCCGACGATTACTGCTGTCAGATGGTGGCGGGTGCGTAGCGGCCGTAGGTTCCTTGCGGGTCGCCTTGCATCACCCACACGTGTTGTTGGTCGGCACGTTTCGCGATCGCTTGATGCTCGGCCCGAAGCTGGGCTGTGCGTTCGCATTCGGTGTCCCACCAGTGCCGGCCGTACATCACTGCCGCTACAACAATGACCGCGGTGAGGATCCATCCCCAGTAGGCGCCGACGAACCCGACGAGCAGCAGAACACCGAGGAGCCTCACCTCATATGCCCTTTCGCCCGCCACTTGCTTGATGGGTGGCGTGACATGGCTTCAGCGATGCGGTCTCTGCGGGCTGCTCGCCAGGACAGCCACGAACCTACGGCGAACATCGCGAAGAAGGCGCCTGCCACCGCCAACGAACTCACCTTGTCCCGCCGTCGAACTCGTCGGCAGCCGCGATAAGCGCCAAACCGAGCCGGCGAGCGTCGACTCCGGTCAAATCGACAAGCGCTTCCACGACTCCGTCAGCGACGGTAATGATCCGCCGGACGTCCCCGTCCGCATACTGCGTGCCGTCGATCTGGACCACGATGTCGTCACGCGAGTGGCGTTTGATAATCGAGGTGGCGCCCCTGAAGTATCGGGCTGGGTCGTCGGTCTCGACGTCGTACCACTCGGCTACCTGTACAGCCCCGGCGGGATGCGGGATGGCATCGAGATCGGTGGTGGTGGTGGTCATGGCGACTCCATCTGTTTCGGAGCGACGCCGACTACGCCTAGTTGGACGAACCTTGCATGGGGCTACATCTACGCTGGTCAGACAGTACCCCCGGCAGGAATTGAACCTGCGACCTACCGCTTAGAAGGCGGCTGCTCTGTCCGCTGAGCTACGGGGGCGGCGCACCTACCCTAACCGAGTCTCGCAAACCGATGGATGGGCCATCCATTACTCTGAATCGATGGTGGGACACCACACGAAGGACAAGGGCGATCTGGCAGTCGCCAAGATCCATGCCGACTTGGTGAGCAAAGGTTTCACGGTTCTGTTTCCGGCGACTGAGCATGCGCCGTTCGATCTTGTCTCATATGCGGCCGGAAAGTTTAACCGCCTTCAGGTGAAGTACCGGTCCGCGCGCGGGGGCGCGGTCACCGTGAAGTTCCGGTCTACATGGGCGGACCGCAACGGGACGCACACGACACCACTGGACAAGGACGCAATCGATACCGTGTGCATCTACTGCCCGGAGACCGACGAGTGCTACTACGTCCAGCCAGCCGCACACAGTGCGTCGGTCACTCTCCGGATTACGCCCAGCAGGAATGGGCAGCTAGCAGGCGTGTTGGATGCTGCGGCATTTCGCGACCTGCCGCGGGCGTAGGTCACCGCTGACCGAGCGAAAGTGCGCCGTGAACAAAGGTGCGGAGTCCGGCGGCGCCGAACTCTCTGATATAGGCGGCGGGCGGGAACCCTACCCAGTCCACAGCCACTTAAAGGCGCTCCGCTCCCCAACGCAGCGGACTAGCGTGGTTACCGCACACTACGGAGCAGGAGGAAGCGGCAAACATGAGTGACGTGCCGGAACTCGATGCGGCAGGACCTCCGGAGGAACTCAGCGCGCTCGATCAGATATTGCATCGCGGGGAGGCCAACCCCCGCACGCGCTCCGGCATCATGACGCTGGAATTGCTCGACTCCACGCCCGACTGGGACCGCTTCCGTGCGAGGTTCGAGAACGCCTCGCGCAAGGTGCTGCGGCTGCGGCAGAAGGTGGTCATGCCGACGCTGCCGACTGTGGCGCCGCGCTGGGTGATCGACCCCGATTTCAACCTCGACTACCACCTCCGCCGGGTGCGGGTGCCGGAGCCGGGGACGCTGCGTCAGGTGTTCGATCTGGCCGAGGTGGCGGCCCAATCGCCGCTCGACATCTCCCGGCCGTTGTGGACCGCGACGCTCGTCGAGGGGCTCGAAGGCGGGCGCGCCGCCCTGATGGTGCACCTCAGCCACGCCGTGACCGACGGCGTCGGTGGCGTCGAGATGTTCGCCAATATCTACGATCTCGAGCGCGATCCGCCGCCGCAAGACGTTCCGCCGCTGCCGATCCCTCAGGACCTCTCGCCCAACGACCTGATGCGGCAGGGGTTCACCCGGCTACCCGGCACGATCGCGGGACGGGTGCGCGGTGTCCTGTTCGGCGCCGCGCACGTCGTCGGCGAAATGGTGCGAGACCCGATCTCGCGGATGGGTGACGTCGTCGAGTACGCAATGTCCGGAGCCCGCGTCGTCGGACCCGTCGCACCGCCCTCGCCGGTGTTACGTCGTCGCAGCCTGTCGTCGCGCAGCGACGCGATCGACATCGTGTTCGGCGATCTGCACCGGGCGGCCAAGGCGGCGGGCGGCTCGATCAACGACGCCTACCTGGCCGGACTGTGCGGTGCCCTACGGCTGTACCACGAGGCCAAGGGCGTGCCGATCGAGGCGCTCCCGATGGCGGTCCCGGTCAACCTGCGATCCGAAGCGGACCCGGCCGGCGGCAACCGCTTTGCCGGGGTGAACCTGGCGGCGCCGGTCGGCTTGGCCGACCCCGAAGTGCGCATCAAGAACATTCGCTCGCAGATGACCCGCAAGCGCGAGGAACGCGCCATCGATATGGTCGGGGCGATCGCCCCCGTGCTGAGCCTGATGCCGGACTCCGTGCTGGAATCGATGGCCGGGTCGATCGTCAACTCCGACGTACAGGCCAGCAACGTGCCCGTCTACGCAGGTGACACGTTCATCGCCGGGGCAAAGATCCTGCGGCAGTACGGCCTTGGGCCCTTGCCCGGCGTGGCGATGATGGTCGTGCTCATTTCGCGCGCCGGGTATTGCACCATCACCACCCGCTACGATCGTGCGTCGATCACCGATCCTGAGCTGTTTGCGCGCTGCCTGATCGCCGGCTTCGACGAGGTACTCGCTCTCGGCGGCGACGGGCGGTCGACGCCGGCGTCGTTCACAATAGACACCGTCGAATCGAGTGCAGTGTCACCCAACGGAAGTGCGGCGCAATGACTTCGGGAAACGGTCAGCCATCTCGCCAGCCCAATCGACGCACCATGCGGCTCCCCGGCTCGGTCGCCGAAATCGAGGGCAGCCCGGAGGGGCCCGAGGTCGGCGCGTTCTTCGACCTCGACGGCACGCTGGTCGCCGGCTTCACCGGAGTCGTCATGACCCAAGACCGGCTGCGCCGACGCCAGATGTCGGTCGGCGAGTTCATCGGCATGGTGCAGGCGGGCCTCAACCATCAGCTGGGGCGTTCCGAGTTCGAGGACCTCATCGGCAAGGGCGCCCGCATGCTTCGCGGCAACTCCCTCGATGACATCGACGAGCTAGCCGAACGCCTCTTCGTGCAGAAGATTGTCAGCCGCATCTATCCGGAGATGCGCGAACTGGTTCGTGCACACATGGCCCGTGGCCATACCGTGGTGCTCAGCTCATCGGCACTGACGGTGCAAGTGGAACCCGTTGCCCGATTCCTGGGCATCGAGAACGTGTTGAGTAACAAGTTCGAGACAGACGAAGACGATCGGCTCACCGGCGAGGTGCTCATCCCGATCATCTGGGGGCCCGGAAAGGCCAGGGCGGTACAGGCTTTCGCCGCCAAGAACGGCGTCGACCTGTCCAAGAGCTACTTCTACGCCGACGGCGACGAAGACGTCGCGTTGATGTATCTGGTCGGAAACCCCAGACCCACCAATCCGGCGGGCAAGCTGGCCGCGGTGGCCGCCAAGCGTGGCTGGCCGGTGCTGCGCTTCTCGAGTCGCAGTGGGAGCAGTCCGGTTTCGCAACTGCGGACCGCCGCGGGCGTGGCATCGATGGTGCCGATCGCCGCGGGTGCGCTGGGGCTGGGACTGCTGACACGCAACCGGCGCACCGGCGTCAACTTCTTCACGTCGACCTTCGGCCGCACGCTGCTGACGACGATCGGGATCAACCTCAACGTGTTGGGTAAAGAGAACCTGACCGCCAACCGGCCCGCGGTGTTCATCTTCAATCACCGCAACCAGGCCGACCCGCTGATCGCCGGCAGGCTCGTCGATTCCAACTTCACCTCGGTCGGCAAGAAGGAGCTGGAGAACGACCCGATCGTCGGCACCCTCGGCAAGATCATGGATGCCGCCTTCATCGACCGGGAGGATCCCAAGAAGGCCGTCGAGGGACTGAAGAAGGTTGAGGAGCTGGCCCGTAAGGGTCTGTCGATTCTCATCGCCCCCGAGGGCACACGGCTGGACACCACCGAGGTCGGGCCATTCAAGAAGGGTCCGTTCCGCATCGCGATGTCGGCGGGAATCCCCGTCGTGCCCATCGTGATTCGCAATGCGGAGGTCATCGCGGCCCGCGACTCGAGCACCTTCAATCCCGGGACCGTCGACGTCGTGGTGTACCCAGCGATTCCGGTCGACGACTGGACCCACGACAACCTGCCCGAGCGCATCGAGGAGGTGCGCCAGCTCTACCTGGACACCCTCAAGGACTGGCCGCACGACGAGCTGCCCACTCCCGATCTCTACAAGCGCAAGAGGGCGCCAGCGAAGAAGGCGGCCAAAGGCGCGCCGGCTAAGAAGGCGGCCGCCAAGAAGGCGCAGGCCGCCAAGAAGGCTGGGGCCACCAAGGCTGCCGCGAAAGCCGCCGACGGGACCGCCGCGAAGAAGGCGCCGGCCAAGAAGACAACCGCCAAGAAGACAACCGCGAAGGGCCGGCCGTGAAGGTTCCTGCCGACCACTTCGCTCCGTTCACCGCAACCGACGACGCCCTCGTGCTGGCGTCGGTGTCGTCACCCGCCGAGCGAGAGATGCTCGACGACTGGCTGGAGCGGCAGCGGCGCGACTATCCCGACACCCACGTCGTGGTGCTTCAACTGCCGGGGGACGACGATCCGCCCGCCGGGGTGCTGGCGCGGCTGGTCGAACTGTTGGAGGCCGACGAAGACCGATCCGTCGTGCCGGTTCGGGTGTTCTGGGTGCCCGGCGGATTGCCGACGCGGTCCAAGGTGGTCGCGCTGCTGTCCGGCCGTGACACCTACCGTCCGCCCAAGATCCTGCAGCACGGCATCCTGAGGAAGGACCCGTCGCGCGCAAGGGTGGTCGCGGGGGAGCCCGCGAAGGTGTCGGAGCTGCGCCAGCAGTGGAGCGACACCACGGTCGCCGAAAACCCCAGGGAATTTGCACGATTCGTCATTCGCCGGGCAATTCTGTCGATCGAGCGCGTCGAACTGCGCCTGCTTGGACCCGAGTACAAGTCGCCACGCCTGGTCAAACCGGAAATGCTGGCCTCGGCGCGGTTCCGTGAAGGTCTCGACGAGATTCCCGGCGCGACGGTCGAAAAGGCCGGCGAGATGTTGGATGAACTGGCGACAGGCTGGAGCCGATTCTCTGTCGATCTGATCCCGTCATTGGGCCGGGCGATCTTCAGCCGAGGATTCGACCCCAACATCGATTACGACCGCACCGAAGTCGAGTCCATGCGGCAGGCGCTGGAAACCCATCCGGCCGTGCTGCTGTTCTCGCACCGGTCGTATCTCGACGGCGCGATCGTGCCGGTGTCGATGCAGGAGAACCGCCTGCCGCCGGTGCACACGTTCGCGGGTATCAATCTGTCGTTCGGCTTGATGGGCCCGCTGCTGCGTCATTCCGGCGTCATCTTCATCCGCCGCAAGCTCGACGATCCGCTGTACAAGTATGTGCTGCGGCAGTTCGTCGGCTACATCGTCGAGAAGCGATTCAACCTCAGTTGGTCGATCGAGGGCACGCGGTCTCGCACCGGCAAGATGCTGCCGCCGAAGCTGGGCCTGCTCGCCTACGTCGCCGACGCCTACCTCGACGGCCGCAGCGACGACATTCTGCTGCAACCGGTTTCGATCAGTTTCGATCAGTTGCACGAGACCGCGGAGTACGCCGCCTATGCGCGTGGCGGCGAGAAGACGCCCGAGGGCCTGTCGTGGCTGTACAACTTCATCAAGGCGCAGGGCGAGCGCAACTACGGCAAGATCTACGTACGCTTCCCCGAAGCGGTGTCGATGCGCGAGTACCTTGGCGAGCCACATGGCCCGATGGCCACCGACGAATCCGCGAAACGCCTTGCGCTGCAGAAGATGGCGTTCGTCGTGGCGTGGCGGATCCTGCGGGTCACACCCGTGAACGCGACCGCGCTCGTGTCTGCGCTGCTGCTGACCACCCGGGGCGTCGCACTCACGCTCGATCAGCTGCACCACACACTGCAGGATTCGCTGGATTACCTGCAGCGCAAGCAGACTCCGATGACCAACAGTGCACTACGGCTGCGCACCGCAGACGGTGTCCGCGCCGCACTCGACGCGCTTTCCAACGGCCACCCCGTGACGTGTATCGACGGCGGCAAGGAGCCGGTCTGGAGGATCGCACCAGAAGACGAACACGAGGCGGCGTTCTACCGCAATTCGCTGATCGACGCGTTCCTCGAGACGTCGATCGTCGAGTTGGCTCTGGCGTACGCCGCCCGTGCGGAAACCGATCGGCTGGAAGCCTTCTGGTCGCAGGCGATGCGGCTGCGCGCCCTGCTGAAGTTCGACTTCTACTTCGCCGATTCGGCGGCGTTCCGCGAGCACCTGGCCGAGGAGATGTCCTGGCACGACCAGTGGGAGGCGCACGTCGCCAAAGGGGGCAGCGAGATCGACGCGCTGCTGCGCGCCAAGCGCCCGCTGATCGCAGGGGCGATGCTGCGGTCGTACTTCGAGGCCTACGAGATCGTCGCCGACGTATTGCGTGACTCACCGGCGGAGATCGGCGAGAAGGACCTGACGAACAAGGCGTTGGGCGTCGGCAGGCAGTACTTCGCGCAGGACAGGGTGCACACCAACGAGTCGGTGTCGGCGCTCCTGTTCGCGACCGCACGCCAAGTGGCCGCCGACCAACATCTGCTCGAGCCCGCCTCGGACCTCGCTGAGCGCCGCGCCGCGTTCCGTGACGAACTTCGCGGCATCCTCGGCGACATGGACAAGGTCGAGGAGATAGCCCGTGAGCAGTTCTATGTCCGCGAGGTCGGACGGCGAAGCCTGCGCGACCAAGCGGCGTTATAGAGGGCATGCCTAAGGAACGCTGGACTGTCGGCGACATCACCATCACCAAGGTCGTCGAAATAGAGATGTGGGCGCCTCTGGACTTTCTTGTCCAGGTGCTGCCGTCCGCGTCGCTCGCTGACGTCGAAACTCTGACCTGGCTGCATCCCGATTACGTGCGCGACGGCCAGATCCACATCGGGGTGTACTCCTTCCTGGTTGAGACTCCGTCGCTCAAGCTGGTCGTCGATACCGGCGCCGGGAACGCCAAACCGCGCACTGGGGACATGTGGAGCATGCTGGACACCGACTACCTGACGAACTTTCGCGATGTGTGGGATCCCGCCGATGTCGACGCGGTCGTCAACACACATATGCACGTCGACCACGTCGGATGGAACACACATCTCATTGACGGACAATGGGTTCCGACATTCACCAACGCCACCCACTACATGATCAAAGACGAATACGCCCACTGGAAGCGGTTGGCCGACAACAACGACCCGATGGACCCCTTCCTCGACGCCGCCACGGTTTTCAAAGACTCGGTGCAGCCGATCGTCGACGCAGGTTTGTCGAAGTTCGTCGAACCGGACGCGTCGATCGCACCCGGGGTCACTCTGATTCCGTCGCACGGCCACACCCCCGGACACGTATCGGTGTTGGCGGAAGCCAACGGCGAGAGCGCGGTGATCACCGGTGACCTCGTGCACCTGCCCTGCCAGCTCGGCCACCCCGAATGGTCGAGCGCCTACGACACCGACCAGGCCGCCGCTGCCGCCACCCGGAGGGGTTTTCTGGAGCGCTTCGCCGATACCCCGACGACAGTGATCGGCACCCACTTCGGCACCCCGACCGGCTTTCGCGTGCAGCGCGACGGCGCCGCGTTTCGCCTATCGCCTGAAGGCTGACCAGGGATCACGCCATACGCTGGACACATGGCCACCACCGCGTCCCGCGTGCGCAACAGCGCGGTGTGGCCGGTGCTCGTCGGCGTCGGCCTGCTGGCCGGCCTCGTCGCCGCGGGCATCGGCGCGCTGTCGCTCGCCGATGCGCTGACCGCGACGGGCCTGCCGGATCCCGGCCCGGTCACCACCTACGGCCTGCCCTTCATGCGGGCGGCAGGGGAGATCGCGGCCGTGCTGGGCGTCGGATCATTCCTGTTCGCCGCATTCCTGGTGCCGCCGCAGACCAACGGCGTTCTCGACGCGGCCGGCTACCGTGCGCTGCGTCTGGGCACCGCCGCCTCGGCGGTGTGGACCTTTAGCGCGGCACTTCTGGTGCCACTGACGGTGTCCGACGTCTCCGGACAGCCGCTGCGTGACCATCTCAACCCCGTCGACATCTGGTCAGCGGCCAGCCTCGTCGACGTCGCGGGCGCATGGCGCTGGACCGCGTTCCTGGCCGCGGCGGTGACTGTGGCCAGCATCCCGGTGTTGCGGTGGTCGTGGACGCCTGCGCTTTTCGCGGGTGCACTGATCACACTGACGCCGCTTGGTCTGACCGGTCACTCCTCAGCAGGCGGTGCGCACGACCTGGCCACCAACAGCCTGCTGATCCACCTCGTCGCAGGCGCGCTGTGGGCTGGCGGCCTGCTGGCCCTGCTGGCGCACGCTGTGCGCGGAGGCGAGCATGCGGACCTGGCCGCCCGGCGCTTCTCTGCCCTCGCGCTCTGGTGCTTTGTGGCCATGGCCGCCAGCGGGGTGGTGAACGCGTTGGTCCGCGTCCGGATACCCGATCTGGTGCGGACGGAGTACGGCTGGCTGATCGTTGCGAAGTTCGCCGCGCTGTGTGTACTCGGCGCGATCGGCTGGCGCCAGCGCCGCACTGGCGTCGCTGCCCTGCAGAATGACGCGGGAGCGCGCGGACCGCTGATCCGTCTCGCGCTGGTCGAGGCGGCGGTTTTTGGCGCGACCTTCGGCATCGCCGTCGGTCTGGGTCGCACGCCGCCACCGCCGTTGACCACGGAACCCAGCCCGGTCGAGGTCGCCATCGGCTACGGCTTCGCGGGCCCACCGACCGTGGCGCGCATCCTGTTCGACTGGCGGTTCGACCTGATCTTCGGTACCGCCGCGATCATTATGGCCGTCGTCTACGTGCTGGCCGTGCGCCGGCTGCGCCGCCGCGGTGACGCATGGCCGGCCGGTCGGACGCTGGGGTGGTTGTGTGGCTGCGCCGCACTGCTGTTCGCCACCTCTTCGGGACTCGGCCGCTACATGCCCGCGATGTTCTCCATGCACATGGTCGCGCACATGCTGCTGTCGATGCTCGTCCCGATCCTGCTCGTGCTCGGCGCACCGGTCACTCTGGCGTTGCGGGCGTTGCCTGCCGCGGGCCGTGGCGAACCGCCTGGGCCGCGTGAATGGCTGCTGGCCGCACTGCATTCGCGGGTGTCGCGGATCCTCACCCATCCGATCGTGGCGACCGCATTGTTCATCGCAGGCTTCTACGGGCTGTACTTCGGGGGCATCTTCGACGCGGCGGTGAGCAACCACGCCGCGCATGTGCTGATGAACCTGCACTTCCTGATCAGCGGGTACCTCTTCTACTGGGTCGTGATCGGCATCGACCCGACGCCACGTCAGCTCCCGCAACTCGGCAAGGTCGCGATGGTGTTCGCGTCGCTGCCGCTGCACGCATTCTTCGGTGTGGTGCTGATGGGCATGCAGCACGTCCTCGGTCAGCCGTTCTACCGCTCGTTGCAATTGAGCTGGCACACAGACCTGCTCGGTGACCAGCAGCTTGGGGGCGGAATCGCGTGGGCTGCAGGTGAAGTCCCACTTGTGGTGGTGATGATTGCGCTGCTCATCCAGTGGCGGCGCAGCGATGCGCGCACTGCGAAACGGCTCGACCGGGCCGCCGACCGCGACGACGACGCGGACCTGGCCGCCTACAACGCCATGCTCGCCGAATTGGCGCGCAGGGAGAGCGGTTCGCGCTAGGTCAGCCGCGTCACATGCGTCGCTGAATGTGACGATTCCTGCCATCCGCCGATCAATTTCTGCCAACGGAATTAACCGCCTGAGCACCGTGTTTACCAAAACATCGGAGGCACACAGGCAATACACAGGAGGCACCAAATGAACAAGATCGGATTTGCCACCGTAATTGGCAGTGGACTGGTTGCAGCGGTCCTGGGGTTCGCCGCCCCGGCGCAAGCTTCGGTTGCGGACAACGCCCCGACCGTAACCCCCTCGGCGATCGGTGCGCCGACTGGCGTTGACCGCCTCGACTGGCTCGACAAGATCCAGCAGAAGGGCAACCCGCCGCAGGTCGACAACACGGTGCGCCACAGCGGCCGCTGACAGACCACAAGCGATGCAAGGGCACCCATTACGGGTGCCCTTCTTCGTGTAAGGGGTCGGCCGTGTTCGTTGCCGGGTGATGCGGCGTACGACAGGATTGGTGTTGTGTCCGGAGTCGATTTCTCGCCGTTGGACGTCCCCCGCGAGCATCCCATCGGTGACCCCATCGCATATCTGCATGCCGCGATCGCGTGGCACTTCGGTGAGGACACCGGTTCACCGTTCTGGTTGCGAACCGCGGAGACGCTGAACTTCGATCCGCGCTCCGATATCGAGACATACGACGACCTGCGGAAGTTTCCAAATCTCCTTGGTCAATTGCGAAATGCCCCAATCGAAGACCTGATCCCGTGCGGGTACGGGTCGCCGCCGCCCGTTCCGTTGATCTTCGAATCCGGCGGCACCACAGGGGCGCCGAAGCGGACCGTTCAACTGCCGGACTGGGTCGAGCAGGTCATCCGATGGCAGGTCGAGGACTTCGCATCAGGCGGTTTCGTCCGCGGCGGCGGGTTCGTGTGCCTGATGCCCAGCGGACCCCATGGCGTCGGCTACTTCTCGCGGGCGGTGTCCGAGCGATTGGGCTCGGTCTGCCACCCCGTCGACCTGGATCCCCGCTGGGTGAAAAAACTCACGGCCCGCGGGGCGGCAGGCGAGGTCGCCGCGTACGTCGAGCACGTCCTCGAACAGGCGGCCTTCATCCTGCAGACCCAGCAGGTCGCCAATCTGCACACGACGCCTCCGCTGTTCGAGGCAATCGCGCGCAACGACCGCCTGGTCGAGTTGGTCAACAAGAAGATTCGCTATGTGCTCCTCAGCGGCGCGCACGTCGACATGGATACCTACGACTTGCTGCACGAGATCTTCCCTGAGACGACGATCACAATGGCCTTCGGCAGCACAATGATTCTGTCGCAAGCGATTACGAGCGCCGACCGGATGCCTTCGTGTTCGCCCCACGGACGCCGTACGTCGTCTTCTGGGTGGTCGATCCTGATACCGGCGAGCCGGTCCCCGTTGGTGCGCGCGGCCAGATCATCATGAACCACATCAGCAAGGGAATGTTCATCCCGAACAACCTCGAACGCGATAGCGCGATCCGACTGCGCGGGCACGAAGGGCAGATCGGCGATTCGGTCAGCGACATCGCACCGGTCGCGACCTTCGAGGGTGAGGCCGTCATCGAAGGCGTGTACTGAGGGTGGCCGCCGTCCTGAACAAAAGCGCCAATGCACCAACGAATTTGATCGCGCTCGACGCATTGGGCCCCAACGGCGACTACCGCACCCGCAATCGCGAGCTCATCACCGACGTCGCAGGCGTCGTGATTACCGAACTGAGCATCGTGCCGCGCCTGTTCGTGGCGCGCACCATAGCTACGCAACGAAAAGCCGGTGCCCTTGCGGCCGAACGGCGCAGCGAAGCGCTGACCGGCGCCGCCGACGCCTTCGCCTCCGCGGTCATCGGGGGGCTCGACTTCGACCAGTACGTCGAAGTGGTGAGCCGGGTATCCGGTCTGCCCATCGCCGTTGCGCGAACGGGCGCCCTCGGTGTGGTGGACGCCGTTGCCACAGCGTTCGCGTCGCTGCGGCCCGCCCAGCCGTCCGGTGCAGCCCCAGGGTGGCGCGACGTCCGCAATGGCGGAGCGGTGTGGGCGCGCCGCGGAGATGTGTTCGCCGTGCACGCATCCGGCAACGCCCCGGGAATCCACGGCCTGTGGCCACAGGCGCTGGCGCTGGGTTATCGAGTCGCGATACGGCCGTCACGCCGCGAGCCATTCACCGGGCATCGGTTGATCAATGCATTGCGGGGCAGTGGTTTCCGCGCCGAGGACGTGGTTTATTTGCCGACCGATTACGCGGGCGCTGACGAGGTGATCCGGTCGGCAGACCTCGCGATGGTCTACGGCGGCCAGGACGTGGTCGACAAGTACGTGGGTGATCCGACGGTGAACGTGAACGGACCCGGACGCACGAAGACTGTGTTGACCGCCGAGCAGGACTGGCGCGACCACATCGACGTGATCGTCGATTCGATCTGCAGCCAGGGCGGGATGGCATGCGTCAACACCACCGCAGTGCTGTACGACGGCGACGCAGCACCGCTGGCGCACGCGATCGCAGAGCGGCGGTCCAGCATCGTTCCGCTGCCCATTTCCGATGAGCGGGCCGCCCTGCCCGTCCAGCGTCAGAAGTCGGCGCAGGCCGTCGCGGAGTTTCTGGCGCGCAGGGCCGAGGGTTCGACACCGCTGCTCGGCGCTGATCAAGTGGTCGCCGACCTCGGCGACGGCACCGCCGCGCTGCGCCCGGCCGTGCATCTGCTGTCCGCACCGGAGCCGGTGAAGCTCAATACCGAGCTGCCGTTTCCGTGCGTGTGGGTTTCGCCGTGGTCGCGTGGCGACGGGCTCGAACCGCTGCGCCACTCCTTGGTCATCACCGCCATCACCGACGACGACGACCTCATCGGCGACCTCATCGACGACCCGACCGTCGCGAACGTCTACCGCGGTCGTCACCCGACGTACCTCTCGGCACCGCACATCCCGCATGACGGATTCCTCGCCGATTTCTTGATGCGCAACAAGGGGTTCATCGGCGCCTGAACGGGCTTGTCCACAGTCCGCATTTCATCCACAGTCGACGTCTGCTCGACGGATCGGCCGCCGCGCGCTGTCGGGTCGCCAGCGGTCAATGGTGGTGTCACCGACGAGTCGGACGCTGCCGTTCTCGTCGCAACAGGAGAAATGGAAGGGACCATCATGTTCGAGACACCGATAACCGTGGTTGGCACCATCGTCACCAAGCCCGACCGCCGCTGGGTCGGCAATCAGGAGCTCATCAAGTTCCGCGTGGCCAGCAACTCACGGCGGCGCACCGCCGAAGGAAACTGGGAGCCGGGCAACTCGTTCTTCGTCACCGTGAACTGCTGGGGCAGGCTTATCACCGGTGTGGGCGCCGGGCTCGGGAAGGGCGACGCGGTGATCGTTGTTGGATACGTGTACACCAGCGAGTACGAGGATCGCGAAGGCGTCCGGCGCTCGTCGGTGGAAGTGCGGGCCACCTCGGTTGGCCCGGACTTGGCGCGGTGCATCGCCCGCATCGACCAGCGCCGCCACCCCGACGTCAACAGCGAAGATGTTGCTGGAGCGGCCGCCCCGGGAACCGTCAGCGACGGCGCCGACGGCGGTGAGCAGACCGACGCGGACGCGGATGTGTCGGATTCCGATGCTGACGGCGGGGAGACGCTGCCCCTGTCCGCATAGCAGGGGCTGCTCTGGTCGGCTCCGCCGATGTGGCCACGCCTAACATGGTCCGCGAGCAATACGAAGACTCGCACTCTGTCTGAAAGGCAACACCACGGCATGGCCGAATTCATCTATTCGATGCGGAAGGTCCGCAAGGCGCACGGCGACAAGGTGATCCTTGACGACGTCAGTCTGAACTTCCTTCCAGGCGCAAAAATCGGCGTCGTCGGCCCGAACGGGGCGGGCAAGTCGAGCGTCTTGCGGATCATGGCCGGCCTCGACCAGCCCAATAACGGCGACGCGCTCCTGCAGCCCGGCGCCACCGTCGGCATTCTGCAGCAGGAGCCGCAGCTCGACGAGACGAAAACCGTGCGGGAGAACGTCGAGGAAGGCGTGGCCATCAAGGCCAAACTCAACCGCTACAACGAGGTCGCTGAGTTGATGGCCACCGACTACACCGACGAGTTGATGGAGGAGATGGGCCACCTGCAGGAGGAGTTGGACGCGGCCGACGCGTGGGACATCGATTCTCAGCTCGAGCAGGCGATGGATGCGCTGCGCTGCCCGCCGGCCGACGAACCCGTCACCCACCTGTCTGGTGGCGAGAAGCGCCGCGTGGCGCTGTGCAAGCTGCTGCTGTCCAAGCCCGACCTGCTGCTGCTCGACGAGCCGACGAACCACCTCGACGCCGAGAGCGTGATGTGGCTCGAGCAGCATCTCGCGCAGTACAAGGGCGCGATCCTGGCCGTCACCCACGACCGCTACTTCCTTGACAACGTCGCGGAGTGGATCCTCGAGCTCGACCGCGGCCGCGCCTACCCTTACGAGGGCAACTACTCGATCTACCTGGAGAAGAAGGCCGAGCGCATCGCGGTGCAGGGGCGCAAGGATGCGAAGCTGCAGAAACGACTGCAGGAGGAGCTGGCGTGGGTGCGGTCCGGCGCGAAGGCGCGTCAGGCCAAGAACAAGGCGCGTCTGCAGCGCTATGAGGAGATGGCGACGGAGGCCGAAAAGACCCGCAAGCTCGACTTCGAGGAGATCCAGATCCCGGTCGGGCCCCGGCTCGGCAACGTCGTTGTCGAGGTCGAACACCTCGACAAGGGCTTCGAGGGTCGCCAGCTGATCAAGGACCTGTCGTTCACGCTGCCGCGAAACGGCATCGTCGGCGTCATCGGTCCCAACGGCGTTGGCAAGACCACGCTGTTCAAGACCATCGTCGGCCTCGAGCAGCCGGACAGCGGCATCGTGAAGGTGGGCGAGACGGTCAAGCTCAGCTACGTCGACCAGAGTCGCGCGGGCATCGATCCGAAGAAGACCGTATGGGAAGTCGTCTCCGACAAGCTCGACTACATCGAGGTCGGCCAGAACGAGATCCCCTCGCGCGCCTATGTGTCGGCCTTCGGCTTCAAGGGTCCCGACCAGCAGAAACCGGCGGGCGTGCTGTCCGGCGGTGAGCGCAACAGGCTCAACCTCGCGCTCACTCTCAAGGAGGGTGGGAACCTGATCCTGCTCGACGAGCCGACCAACGATCTCGACGTCGAGACGCTGTCGTCGCTGGAGAACGCGCTGGAGAACTTCCCGGGCTGCGCGGTGGTGATCTCCCACGACCGCTGGTTCCTCGACCGCACCTGCACGCACATCCTGGCGTGGGAGGGCGATGACGACAACGAGGCCAAATGGTTCTGGTTCGAGGGCAACTTCGGCGGCTACGAAGAAAACAAGGTCGAACGACTCGGTGCAGATGCTGCCCGTCCGCACAGGGTGACACACCGGCGGCTCACACGGGACTAATGTCGCTCCTGCGGACTATGGAGCTGCTACGGCGGCGACATCCAACGACGGAGGTCCGCGCGTACAGGTCGAGGAGCGTCGCATGTCGGTGAACCCGGGAGCAGTCGAAGGTCCAAGCGCCACAGCGGCGTCCGAGCTTGCGCCCGATGCGCTGCACCGCCTCGCGCGTGCGTACATGGCGACCTATCACGGGCCGCACGGCGACGCGCCAGGTGCGGAGGCCGCCATCACCGCACCCATCGATCAGACCGATGAGGGCAGGGTGCTGACGCCGGCGCAGCTGGATGCTCACTACCGGCTCGGCAGGCAGCGGCGGATCGGCGAAACGCTCGTCGCCGTGTACGCCGACGACGACCCGTCCGGCATCGGGCCCGCGCTGCAGATCGTCACCGACACGGTGTCGATGATCATGGACTCCATCACCGTGCTGCTGCACCGGCTGGGCGTCGCCTATCGGGCCATCATGAACCCGATCTTCCGGGTCCGCCGCGGGCCCAACGGGGAGCTGCTGGCCATCGAGCCGGCATCCGAAGCGGCGTTCCGCGACGGCTTCGACGAGACGTGGGTGCACGTTCAGCTGGCCGAATCGGTGGACGCGAAGTCGGCGGCGGAAGCCGAGCGGCTGTTGCCCAGCGTGCTCGCCGACGCGCGCCAGGTGGCACTCGACTCGACAGCAATGGGTGCCATGCTGCGCAGCCTGTCGGCAGAGCTGGACAGCGACCCGGAGGGTCGCTTCCCGAGTCCCGACCGCAAGGACGTCGCCGCGCTGCTGCGCTGGCTTGCCGACGGGCATTTCGTGCTGCTGGGCTACCAACGCTGCTCGGTCAGCGAGGGACAGTCATCGGTCGACCCGACGAGCCGGCTTGGCGTGCTGCGGCTGCGCGACGATGTGCTTCCGCAGCTGACCGCCAGCGACGACCTGCTGGTGCTGGCCCAGGCCACCATGCCCAGTTACCTGCGCTACGGCGCCTACCCGTACATCGTGGTGGTCCGCGAACGCCCGGGCGATCCCCGGCGACCCGGCGCGATGGAGCACCGCTTCGTCGGCTTGTTCACTGTCGCGGCGATGAACGCCAACGTCCTTGAAATACCATTGATTTCGCGACGAGTCAACGACGTTCTCGCGATGGCCCACCGCGATCCCAGCCACCCCGGACAGCTGCTGCTCGACATCATTCAGACTATCCCTCGTTCGGAGCTCTTCTCGCTTTCCGCGAAGGAACTGCTGGACATGGCGATGGCCGTCGTCGACCTCGGCTCGCGCAGGCGGGCGTTGTTGTTCCTGCGTGCCGACCAGCTGGCTCACTTTGTGTCGTGCCTGGTGTACCTGCCTCGCGACCGCTACACGACGGCCGTGCGGCTCGAGATGCAAGACATACTGGTCCGCGAGCTGGGTGGCGTCAGTATCGACTACGCCGCCCGGGTCAGCGAATCGCCATGGGCAGTAGTCCATTTCACGGTCCGGCTGCCCGAGGGGTCGCGGCCGCAGGCGGTGGACGTCTCCCTCGAGAACGAGACGCGCATTCAGAACCTGCTCACCGAGGCCGCCCGAACTTGGGGCGACCGGTTGCTCGGTGCGGTGAAGACCGGCTCGATCACCCAAGCCATGGCCGAGCACTACTCCACGGCTTTTCCGGAGGTCTACAAGCAGGCTGTCACGCCACTGCATGCGATCCACGACATCGCGATCATCCAGGAGCTGGAAGACAATTCGGTCAGGCTGGTCCTGGCTGACAGCGACGAAGCGGGCATTGCGCAACTCACGTGGTATCTCGGTGGCCGCTCAGCGTCGCTGAGCCAACTGCTTCCGATGCTGCAGTCCATGGGCGTGGTGGTGCTCGAAGAGCGACCGTTCACGGTGACCCGACCGGACGGATTGCCGGTCTGGATCTACCAGTTCAAGATCTCGCCGCACCACACCATCCCGCAAGCGCCGGAGGGGCCGGAGCGCGAAGCCACCGCACAACGCTTCGCCGACGCCGTCACCGCGATCTGGCATGGCCGCGCCGAGATCGACCGGTTCAATGAGCTGGTGATGCGCGCCGATCTGACCTGGCAACAGGTGGCCGTGTTGCGGAGCTACGCAAAGTATTTGCGGCAGGCGAGTTTTCCCTACAGCCAGTCCCACATCGAGACGGTGCTCAACGACAATGCGGGCACAGCGCGATCGCTTGTCGAGCTGTTCGAGGCGATGTTCGAGCCGTCGGGATCGTCGGACAAGCGCGACGCACAGGCGGCTGCGGCGGCGGTGGCGGCCGACATCGACGCGCTGGTCAGCCTCGACACCGACCGGGTGCTGCGCGCATTCGCCTCGATGATCGCGGCCACGTTGCGCACCAACTACTTCGTCACCGATCCGGCCTCAGCGCACCAGCAGAATGTTCTGTCGTTCAAGCTCAATCCCGGGCTGATCGGCGAACTTCCGCTTCCGCGGCCGAAATTCGAGATCTTCGTCTACTCACCGCGGGTGGAGGGCGTGCATCTGCGGTTCGGGTTCGTCGCGCGCGGCGGACTGCGCTGGTCGGACCGCAGAGAGGACTTCCGCACCGAAATCCTCGGCCTGGTCAAGGCGCAAGCGGTGAAGAACGCCGTCATCGTTCCGGTCGGCGCGAAGGGCGGTTTCGTCGTCAAGCATCCGCCGGTGCCCACCGGCGATCCCGCCACCGACCGCGACGCGACACGCACCGAGGGCGTCGCCTGCTACAAGCTGTTCATCGCGGGCCTGCTCGACGTCACCGACAACGTCGACAAGGTAACGGGCAAGGTGGTCACCCCACCGGAAGTGTTGCGCCGTGACGGCGACGACGCCTACCTGGTGGTGGCCGCCGACAAGGGCACTGCCACCTTCTCCGACATCGCCAACGACGTTGCGAAGTCCTACGGCTTCTGGCTGGGCGACGCTTTCGCGTCGGGTGGATCCATCGGTTACGACCACAAGGCGATGGGCATCACCGCCAAGGGGGCATGGGAGTCGGTCAAGCGCCACTTCCGGGAGACCGGGGTCGACACCCAGTCGGAGGATTTCACCGTCGTCGGCATCGGCGACATGAGCGGCGACGTGTTCGGCAACGGCATGCTGCTGTCCAAGCACATCCGACTCCTTGCCGCCTTCGATCACCGGCACATCTTCATTGACCCCAACCCCGACGCCGCGCGGTCATGGGACGAGCGCCAGCGGATCTTCGACCTGCCGAGGTCCAGCTGGGAGGACTACGATCGCTCGCTGATCAGTGAGGGCGGCGGGGTATACAGCCGCGAGCAGAAGTCCATCCCGATCACCCCACAGGCCCGGGCGGCGCTGGGCATCGACGACTCCGTGGAGGAGATGACACCTCCGAGCCTGATGAAGGCCATCCTCAAGGCGCCAGCGGATCTGCTCTTTAACGGCGGCATCGGCACCTACGTCAAGGCCGAGACGGAGTCGGATGCCGACGTCGGCGACCGCGCCAACGATCCGGTGCGTGTGAACGGAAATCAAGTGCGCACCAAGGTGATCGGTGAAGGCGGCAACCTCGGCCTTACGTCGCTTGGGCGAATCGAATACAGCCTCGCTGGCGGTCGGTGCAACACCGACGCGCTTGACAACTCCGCCGGTGTGGACTGCTCTGACCACGAGGTGAACATCAAGATCCTGATCGATTCTTTGGTCACGGCGGGCAAGGTCAGCCCCGATGATCGAACCGATCTGCTGCTGTCGATGACCGACGAGGTTGGCAGGCTGGTGTTGATCGACAACGAGGACCAAAACGATCTGATGGGCACCAGCCGCGCCAACGCGGCCAGCCTCCTTCCCGTGCACGCACTGATGATCAAGGACTTCGTCGCCGATCGTGGGCTCAATCGCGAGTTGGAGGCGTTGCCGTCGGAGAAGGAGATCGGGCGGCGCTCGGAGGCCGGAATCGGCTTGACGTCACCGGAACTCGCCACATTGATGGCGCATGTGAAGTTGGCACTCAAGGATGATCTGCTCAACAGCGACCTGCCCGACCAGGAGGTGTTCGCCGCCCGGCTGCCGTCGTACTTCCCGGCCAATCTCCGCGAGCAGTTCAGCAGCGACATCCGCTCGCACCAGCTGCGCAGGGAGATCGTGTCGACGATGCTCGTCAACGATCTCGTCGACACGAGTGGCATCACCTATGCCTACCGGGTCTGTGAGGACGTCGGCGTCGGGCCGGTCGACGCTGTGCGCAGCTACGTCGCTTCGAACGCAATTTTCCGAGTGGGCGAGGTGTGGCGCCAGGTTCGTGCCGCCGATATCTCGGTGGCGATGTCGGATCGGCTCACGCTGGATCTGCGTCGCCTCATCGACCGCGCTGGACGCTGGTTACTCAACCACCGCCCCCAGCCGCTGGCGGTGGGCGCCGAAATCAACCGGTTCGCAGAGAAGGTCGCTGCATTGACGCCGCGGATGTCGGAGTGGCTGCGCGGCGACGACAAGACGATCGTCGCGAAGGAAGCGGGCGAGTTCTCGTCACAGGGGGTGCCGGAAGATCTGGCCTACATGGTCGCGACGGGCCTTTACCAGTACAGCCTGCTCGACATCATCGACATCGCCGACATCGTCGACCGTGAGCCCGCCGAAGTCGCCGACACGTACTTCGCGTTGATGGATCACCTCGGCACCGACAGCCTGCTGACCGCGGTCTCGCGGCTGGGTCGCGATGACCGTTGGCATTCGTTGGCCCGCTTGGCGATTCGCGACGACATCTACGGGTCGCTGCGCGGGCTGTGCTTCGACGTGCTGGCCGTCGGCGAGCCGACTGAGAGCGGTGAGGAGAAGATCCAGGAGTGGGAGATGACCAACAGCTCCAGGGTTTCGCGTGCCCGCCGCACCTTGACGCAGCTCTATGAGAGTGGCGAACACGATTTGGCGACGCTGTCGGTGGCGGCGCGCCAGATCCGCAGCATGACGCGAACTAGCGGAACGGGGTCCTCTGGGTGACCGGTGATGGGTTTGTGGCGCCGGTTCACGTGCGCTGGTCGGACATCGACATGTACCAGCACATCAACCACGCCACCATGGTCACCATCCTGGAAGAGGCCCGAATCCCGTTCCTGCGCGAGCCGTTCGGCGCTGAGATCACCACGATCGGGCTGCTGATCCACGAGGTGAAGATCCTCTACAAGGGTCAGCTGCGACTGATTGATTCCCCGTTGCAGGTGACGATGTGGTCCAAGCGGGTGCGCGCCGTCGACTTCACGATCGGTTACGAGGTGCGGCCGGTGCACTCATCGCCCGATACGAAGCCGTCCGTCATCGCCGAAACGCAATTGGCGGCCGTGCATATCGAAGAGCAACGGCTGCAGCGGCTTTCGGAGGAGCAGCGAGAGTATCTACAGTGCTGGCTGCGATGACCTGGTTGCGATGATTGAAGCCGAACGCGGTATCTGGCTTGACGACGCCACCCACCGCGAGGATCTTGCGACGTTCACCGATCGGGCGATGCGGCTCGAGGACGCAGCGGTCATCCGGTTGCGCGAACGGCCGGGGGGGCTCGTGGTTGCCTGGGTGGCAACGGGTTTCGATGTGCTGGCGAGCCGGGTGGTCAGCGGCCGGATTCGGCCCGCCGACCTGTCCGCAGGCGCCGACTCGCTCGCGGCCGGACTGACAGCGATGGGTCGCGACGGGTTTGTCGAACCCGGGTTCCCGATGGACTCGGCGTGGCGCGGAGCCCTGCCGCCGGAGAGTGGGTTCGTCCACCTCGACGACGTCCCCGCCCGAATCGTGCTCGACCTCGCGCAGCGGGGTGTCGCCCTGGCCAAGGAGCACTCCAGCGCGCATGGGCCGCCCGCGTCGCTGCTCGACCAGGAGGTCGTCGCGGTCAGTTCCGGCGGTACCAGCGTGGGTATCCCGATGCGGTGTGTATTCGCCTTGACGGGAATGGGTTTCCTGCCGCAAGCGGCGTCCGCCGGACTGGACCCCGAGACCGTCGCTGCCGACGAGATCGTTCGGGTGCGGGTGTTACCGGCGTGGCTGCGCATCGACGCGCGCTTCGGCTCGGTGTACCGGCGCCGCGGCGATCCCGCCCTGGTCCTGCGCTAACTTTTCCTCGCGAGCAGAACTAGACCAGCCAGGCGGCGGTGTCCGGCGGAAGCTCGCCGTCCACCAAGGGGCCGCTCGCGAACAGGACCTCACCGTCGGGCGGTGGTATCGAGCGACGGCCGGCGTTGAGCGCACACACGAGTCCGCCCGTCAGCCGGAACACCAAGCTGTCCGCGGGGGAGTCCAGCCATTCGATGGCCGTACCGGTGAATTCTGCTCGACTGCGCCGCAATTCGAGCGCCCTGCGGAAGAAGGACAGCGTGGATTCCGAGTCGTCGAGCTGGTGTTCGACGGTCAGCTTCGCCCATTCGGGTGGAAGCGGCAGCCAGGTCTCAGGATTGGTGGAGAAGCCGAACGGTGGGATGTCGCCCTCCCACGGCACCGGCACGCGACTGGCGTCACGGCCGCGGCGCGTGTGCCCGGAGCGTTCCCACACCGGGTCGCGCAACGCTTCGTCGGGCAGCTCGACGTTGGTGAGGCCGAGCTCCTCGCCGTTGTAGATGAACACGGCGCCGGGCAGTGCGAGCATCACCAACGCCATCGCCCACGCCCGGGCCAGGCCGACGGCTCCGTCGCCGTAGCGGGTGGCCTCGCGATCGACGTCGTGGTTGGCCAGCGTCCAGGTCGGCGTCGCCGCCTCCATCGCAGCGGCGGCCAACGAGTTCTCGATCGCGCCCCGGATGTCGGCCGCGTCGAACTTCGCTCTCAGCAGCCGGAAGTTGAACCCGAGGTGCAGTTCGTCGGGACGCAGATACCGGGAGAACTGCTCGTTGTCGTACACCCACACCTCGCCGATGGCGACCGCATGCGGGTAGTCGTTGAGCACCGTGCGGATGTGGCGGTGGATGTCGTGCACGCCCTCGTGGTTGAACCGCGGGTCGTGGTCCATGTCGGCGAGCAGAACCTCTGCGTTGATCACCTCCATGTCGGGCAGACCGGGCGGCTTGGCCATGCCATGTGCGACGTCGATGCGGAACCCGTCGACGCCACGCTCCATCCAGAACCGCAGCGTCTTCTCGAGGTCGTCATACACCTCGCGGTTGTCCCAGTTGAGGTCGGGCTGCTCGGCGTCGAACAGGTGCAGGTACCACTGGCCGGGGTTGCCGTCGGGCTCGGTGACCCGCGTCCACGCCGGGCCGCCGAAGATCGACACCCAGTTGTTCGGCGGGTGGACACCGCGTGGGCCCGTGCCGTCGCGGAAGATGTAGCGATCCCGCTGGTCGGTGCCCGGGCTGGCGGCCAGCGCCGCCTGGAACCACGGATGCTGCGAGCTGGTGTGGTTCGGCACCAGGTCCATCGTGACCCTGATGTCGAGCCCGTGTGCCGCCTCGATCAGCCGGTCCAGCGCCGCCATGCCGCCGAACAGGGGGTCGACATCACGCGGATCCGCGACGTCGTAGCCGTGGTCGGCCATCGGGGACACCATCACGGGGTTGAGCCAGATCGCGTCGACGCCGAGTTGCTTGAGGTAGCCCAGCCGGGCGGTGACCCCGTCGAGGTCGCCAACTCCGTCGCCGTTGCTGTCCTGGAACGACCGCGGATAGACCTGGTAGAAGACGGCGTGCGACCACCAGGGCGCGGATTGTTGAGTTGTCATCAGAAGGGCGAGTTCACCATCGAGTGGGCGGCCATTTCCAGGTAGTCGATCAGCTGTTTGCGATGGTCATCGTCAAGGGTCGTCGCGTCGATCTCGGCCACCGCGGTGTGCATACAGCGCAGCCAGGCGTCGCGTTCGATGTAGCCGATGCGGAACGGTGCGTGGCGCATCCGCAGCCGCGGGTGGCCGCGTTGTTCGGAGTAGGTCCGCGGACCGCCCCAATACTGTTCGAGGAACATCCGCAGCCGTACCTCGGCGGCATCGAGCTCGTCTTCGGGGTAGAGCGGTAGAAGAATCTCGTCCTCGCGGACCAGCTGGTAGAAGCGGGACACGATGGCATGAAACGTGTCGTGGCCACCGACTTCGTCGTAGAACGACCGCTGCGGCTGTGTCACGTCCTCCATTGTCCCTCCTACCCGGTTACCGCTCGCCAACCGGTGACGTCACGCGTTGTTCACTGGACTGACCAGCAAACACGGGCAGAATAGTCGTGCGATCGATCCGAATCCATGGTGGACTGTCGGTCGGAGGACGTATGGCGCAGCGCAAAAACGGCTTGTCCAGACGGGCTGGTCACCGGCACCACGGGGCCGCGGCGGGTCTATCCGGACCCGCGGTAAGCCACGCGCAGTCGCGCGTCCTGCACAGCGTCGACGGCCATCCACCAAGTACGAACGAAGGCTCCATCTGGGGCCGACGCCGCGTGCTGCTGCTGAACTCCACCTACGAACCGTTGACCGCTCTGCCCATGCGGCGGGCGGTCATCATGCTGATGTGCGGCAAGGCGACGGTCGTGCACGACGACCCGAACGGTCCGGTGATCCACTCCGCGACCCGGACGATCGTGGTGCCGACGGTGATCCGACTGCACTCCTACGTGCGGGTGCCGTATCGGGCGCGCATCCCGATGACACGGGCCGCGCTGATGCATCGCGACCGGTTTCGCTGCGCCTACTGCGGGTCGAAGGCCGACACCGTCGACCACGTGGTGCCGCGCAGCCGCGGCGGTGACCATTCGTGGGAGAACTGCGTTGCTGCGTGTTCAACCTGCAATCACCGTAAAGCCGACCGGCTGCTCGCCGAACTGGGCTGGACACTGCGCTCGGTGCCCGTGCCGCCGAAGGGGCAGCACTGGCGGCTGCTGTCCAGCGTCAAGGAACTCGACCCGGCCTGGGTGAGATACCTGGGTGAGGGCGCGGCCTAGGCCTGCCTGATATACGGTTTGCGACGTGAGCACCGCATTGACTCATTCCCTCCTCGGCGGAGTTCCGCTGCTCGTGTTGATCGTGTTGATCGCGTTGATCTGGGGCGTCGGACAGAACCGCAAGGGCCCGCACCCGGTGACCTACACGATGTCCGAATCGTGGATGCACGAGCCGATCCTGTGGGCGTCCGACGAACCTGCTGACCATGGCCACGGCGGCCACGGTCATCCGTTGACGATTGGGGGCGGCGCCAGTGGCAAGTGGTGAACTCGCGACAGTAACTTCGGCCGTGCCTGCGGAGCTGCCGCGCGGTTTCGTCGTAACGACCAGCGGCCGCATCTCGGGCGTCACCGAACCCGGCGACGTGTCGGTGACATACCCGTTCCCGGTCAAGGATCTGGTGGTCCTCGACGACGCGCTGCAGTACGGCTCCCGCGCCGCCAAGGCCCGATTCGCGGTATACCTCGGCGAGCTCGGCGACGACACGGCCGCGTCCGCCCGCGAAATCCTGGCCAAGGTGCCGACACCCGAGAACGCGGTGCTGCTGGCGGTCTCGCCGAATCAGCGCGCGATCGAGGTCGTGTACGGCTCGGAGGTCAAGGGCCGCGGCATCGAAGAGGCGGCCCCGCTGGGAGTTTCGGCGGCCGCGGCGTCGTTCAAGGACGGCAACCTGATGGACGGTCTGATCAGCGCGGTGCGCGTACTCAGCGCTGGCGTCTCGCCGCCCTGATCTCTACAGCGACGTCGTTGCAGTGCTTTAGTCCAGGCCGACGAGGTCGCCCGTACGGATAGTGCCCACATCGAGCACCTCGAAATATGCCCCTGCACACGGTAGACGTCCGAGACCAAATGCCTCGACGCGGTTTTCGGCAGCCGGTATGCGGAGAGCATGCGGCGCCCGAGGTAGCACTCCGTGCTCGAGTGTGGGTATCGCACAACGCGGGGTGGCGCCGATGCCGCGCAGCCGCGTTTCTCCGACCGTCAGTATCCGGCCCGTCCACTCGTTCTCTGCATAGGCCGGATAGCCTGGGGCACTGGTGATTACAAGGTTGGGCCGATATCGCACGGCTTCTACGCCGATTCTCTCCAGGGTGGCCGTGGTAATGGCGTGCAGGGGTGCGAGATCGGTGAACGAATCGCCTGCCGTCGCCTGAGCAATTTCGAGGATGGGTGAGTCGACCTCGGCATCCAGGCCGAGCTCGAGCACTTGGTCGGGATCCGCGCGTTCGACCGCAGCGCCCTGCGGCCGATGGTCGACCAGACGGACCGGTCTGGAAAGCAGCTGGGATAGGCGTTCGTTCACACCGGCCTGATCGGTGGCGATGCTCGTGCCGTCAGGCAGCCGGATGCGCACCCGGCCGTCGACCTTGTTTGCGCTGCATTGCAGAAGCCCACGCCACAGCCGGGGCTGCTTTGCGCTGGCTACACGGCCGGTGGACACGTCGATCAAGGCGAACCGCCGGTCTCCTTCGGCTCCTTGCTCGTCGACGAACAGCGCGGTCACAGTCTCACCCAGCATCGACTTCACCGGGTAGCGGTGCAAACTCTCCACACGCATTCGCCTCACCGCCGCGAAGACTCTGGCGAGCGCCGCATGGTTTCCTCCAACTCTGACTGCACGACTAGCAACGGCACAAAACTGGGATGGACAACCCAGTGTATCGGCTGATTTCTACCGTGACGTGCTAGGTGTACGCCTGGCGGCTGCGCCAATCCAAATAATGCTCTGAGATAAAGGTTTACGTTGCAGGCAGCTGTCTACGCTGCGATCGGATTCGCGATGCTGATGTCGAGGCTTCGAAACTTTCATGTCCTGTAGGCCCATCAACGTCGAGACGCCCGTTACCGTGAATGACGGATAGCGATCCAAAGATGACTCGTTGCGGAAGCGGTACATCGTGCGAACACCAACCGACGTCAAGTCTCGATAAACGGTGCTGTGGACTCACTTACGGTCGCTGACGCAGCGCGACTCCTGGCCGATCCAGTCGCCTATACCGACGATGCCAAACTGCATTCCGGTCTGGCACTGCTTCGCGAACAGGCCCCCGTGGTATGGGTCGACAATCCGCCGTATCGGCCGTTCTGGGCGATTACCAAGTACGTCGACATCCGCGACATCGAGCGCAACCACGTCCTGTGGATAAACGAACCACGGCCTGCGTTACGCCCGCCGGATCTCGATGCGGGGTTGCGGGCGTCTCAGGCATCCGGTGTGGAGGTTCGCGCGCTTGTCGAAACCGATGGAGAACGTCATCGCGCTGTGCGAGCCGCCGGGGTCGAGTGGTTTCGCCCAAAGGCTCTGCGCAAGTTGAAGGCTCAAATAGACCAGCTCGCCAGGCGGTACGTAGACCACATGGCCCAGATTGGCCCTCTGTGCGACTTCGTTCTCGATGTGGCGACCGACTTTCCCGGTGATGTCATATACACGTATATGGGCCTACCCGAGAGCGACTTCCCGCTTCTGCTTCGACTGACCGCTGAAGCCTTCGGTCACGATGACAACGAACTGCAGCGTGACGGTGACCCTGTGAACTACCTCGACGTGATCGCGGACTTTTTTCAGTATTTTCGAACCGTGGTCAGGGATCGTCGCGAGAATCCGACCGCGGATCTTTCATCAGCGATCGCCAACGCCCGAATCAACGGCGAGTTGATGTCTGATGCCGATACCCTCAACTACTTCGCGACGATCGCTGCAGCCGGTCATGACACGACGAAGGCATCGATCGCCGGAGGGCTTCTTGCGCTCATCCAGCATCCCGCGCAGCGTGATCGGTTAGCCAACGACCTCAGCTTGATGCCCACCGCGGTGGAGGAGATGATTCGGTGGTC
Source organism: uncultured Actinomycetota bacterium (assembly GCA_963848855.1). Lineage (GTDB taxonomy): Bacteria > Actinomycetota > Actinomycetes > Mycobacteriales > Mycobacteriaceae > Mycobacterium. Next base: position 2,123,207 of record CAWKFL010000006.1, on the reverse strand, counting down.
AACTCCAGTCAAGGAGTTCATGCGCACGGCCACTGCAGACACCCATATCCGTGCTAAGCGCATTGCCGCCGGCGAGTCTGTATATCTGGCCTACGAGTCGGGAAACCGCGATCCCGAGATATTTTCCGATCCATTTCGATTCGACGTCGGCCGGCAACCGAACAGACACTTGGGCTTTGGAGCCGGCATCCACTTCTGCCTGGGAGCAGCGTTGGCGCGGATGGAGATTGCCAGCTTCTTCACTGAGCTGCTTCCGCGTCTGCGGTCGATCGAATTGGCAGGTGAACCCAAGCTCATCGCGACTACCCTGCTCGGCGGGTTGAAACGGTTGCCCATCCGCTACGAATTGACAGATGTGGCGGGCTCTCGCCTGAAGCGGTAAAGCGTTAGGAGGTCTGGACTACGTCGAGAACGAAGCCCTCGAACCCTTCACCGAAGACTTCCACCTGGTCGAGCTCCGCGTCGGTATCCTGCTGCCAATGGATCTCCTGTTCGATGGGCTGGTCGGCGTGGGTCTCGCTCACCTCCGTGACCACCAGCTCGAGGCGCAGCATCTTGGGATTGATCCCGAATGGGCGCTGCTGCAGTTCGGCGTTCCAGCCCGTCTCGCGAAACCGGACAGCGCCCGTCGCATGAATCGTCGGTGTCGTGCCCGGCATCCGGTCATGCCACGCCGACCATTCCCCGCATATCTCAATGCTTGTCATTTGAATCTCCTTGTCTCTCAACCCGTCACACTGGCGGTTCGGGTTCGTACTGGATGACCCGCTTCACGAGGCGGGCCCGCTCGATGTCTGCGAGCCGCGATACCAAATACAGCGCCATGTCGATGCCCGCCGAAACGCCGGCTGAGGTGATCACGTCGCCTGCGTCGACAAATCGCGATTGCGGTGCAACGGTGATCGACGGGTCGAGTCTGGCGAGCCGATCGACGAAGTTCCAATGCGTGGTGGCGGCACGGCCTGCAAGAACTCCTGCCGCGGCGTACACGAGCGCGCCGGTGCATACACTCGTCAATAGCGGTGTCGCCGATCTGATCTGACGCACCCAGTCCAGTCGCGCCGGGTCTGCCAGCTGTTGCTCGATCACCGGCGGCGCCCCGCCCGGATACAACAGCACTGTCAGTGGTGGACTGGCCCCGAACGCGTCATCGGGATGCATCGTCATACCCTGCGCGCACCGTACGGGTTCCCCGGTCTGCGACAGGCACCGGACCGAGTAGCCGTCGTCGGGAAATGTCCGGCACCAGTACGACAGGACTTCCCACGGTCCCGCGACGTCGAGTTCCTCGACGCCGTCGTAGAGAAGAATGCCAATGTGCTTCACTGCGGGACCCTCTGCGACGACCCCTACGGCCCTAAAGGCGGGTGGATTTGGCGGATGCCTGCGCTGTCGTGTACGAAAACAGTTCGCGTGTCGGACGATCGATATCGCTCCTTGACCGTGAATGGCTCTGGGTTGCCCGCCGCCGGTGTGTCTGGCGCGTCGACATAGAGGACGTAGGTCTTCGTGGTGTCCGACTGGGCTTCCAATTGCAGCCATCCCTCGTGGCCGGGCCCTGGAAGGTTGCCGGTGGCCGTGAGTGTGCAAGTCGACGCAGTCTTGTTGAAGGTGAACGTCGCAGTCCCGAGTTGTAATCGCTTCTGGGCACCGTCTTTCCAGCGCGTGAAGAGTGCGATCCATTCGTCGGGCCACGGGCCTCCGGTCGGGACGGTGGGCATATCGGTTTCGAGTCGCGCAAGAATTTCGTCGGCATGCTCGACGACGAAGTCGTAATCCCATAGATCGCCGAAGAAACCCATGTGCTCGCGATCGGTCGCGCGGAACATCGGTGCGATGTGGAGTTCGAATACAGGTGTGCGCATTTCAGCCGTACACCTCCTGGGCCACGTCGTTGAGGGCGACCTCTCTGACGAGGTCGGGAGCTTCCTGCTCGGTCTGCGGCGTGTACTGCAACGTGACGACAAGGTTGTCGGCTGCGTTGAGTGAGGCAAGGACCGAGGTCGCGTTGAAGCGTGCGGTGCACGAACTGGGGTGATGCGGGAGTGGCTCATGACCGTCATGTCCGCCGTGCCGGTGTCCGTTGGCGGCCGCATGCGCGTGCGCGCGCCACATCGACACGTAGCCGACACCGTATGCGTCCGCGAACTCGGCGTCATTCGGCCGGAATGCGACGTCGTGGGGATGTATGAAGGCGCGCAACTTGTAGCTGCCGCTGATCGGCACGGCAATGTTGCCGATTCGGATCACGACGCGTTGAGCGTTCTCCGGCGGCGCGGGAATCCGGTACTGCACACGTTCGTTTCGCTCTATCTCTGTCGCCACCGGGCTATCGGACAGCGGCTCGAGGAAACGCACATCGATCATGTCCAGGATCGGCGGCGGGGGAGGCGGCGGAGCGCCGATACCGAACGCGGTGTTGAGTTGATCGGTGTACTCGTAGTGGTACCCGATCGCGACAGTGTCGGCGAAGTCTTCGACCATGTGCAGGGGTTGGGTGAGGAACCCGCGTAGCTTCGTGTCCGGCGATGTCACCAGCGGCGAATTGTTGCGGCGTTGCCACTCGGCCCACATCAGGTCGATGAAGCAATGGAAGCTGAAGTAGATCGGATCGAGGGCGGCGGTTGCAGGGTCCCCCATGAGGCCCACGATGAAACGCGAGTGCATGTCGTTGTGCGGACCGCGTTCGAGCCTGCCGTAGTCACCGTCGGGGACGCCCTCGGGGTAGCCGCCGAACTCACCGGTGTTGGTTTCGGTCGTGACGATCTCGAGAGTGTCCGGCGGTAGATCGGGCGAACCGTCGTTGCGGCCGTCTTTGAAGAGTCCCGGCTTGAAGAATGCCTGCGGGAAGTTGCCCACTGCCTCCTCGTGGATCCAATCCCAGTACGGGATAGTGACATTGGCGGTTCTGGGTGGATCGCTCTCTTGCAGAAGCTTCTCGAAGTAGTACAGGTGCGCCCGATGCCACGGAAGGAACAAGTCGCTTCCGTGTTCGCACGGGCCTACGAAGCCGTCGTTGTGCAACGCCGCCTGGAACTCGAACCCCGCTTCGTCGTCGACGTTGGCCTCCGATCGGGAGCGCAGGATGTTGATGGCGTGGATGTAGTCGTCGAGTTCGGAATCACTGAGCGAGTTGATGTCTCGCCGGGCGTGAGTCATTGCAGTTTCCTCCCCTTCGGAAACCCATCAAATGTGAAAGCTAGGCATCCTACTGGCAAACAAGGGCGTGGAGTCTGGTGGCCTTGACTCACTCCGGCTCCACGTCTAATGCCATGCCGAGAATTTTCACGCCGCGAATTCGGGCGGCATAGAGTAGCCGACTACTCGATTCGCTGAGGGTCGTATTTGCTTATCGCGCAACGGCGCTGTCGTCGGACTGGCCGGCTCGACCCACGAGCGCTGCGCGGATCTCGATGTACCGCGTGAGGAACGCACGCTCGTCGAGTCGCTTCCGGCGCAGCCAGGCCGTCACCTCTTCGTTGCACTTGCTCGTATTGCACGAGGCACAGGCAGGCACGACATTGTCCACGGTGTAGCGACCGCCCCTGGAGATCGCCAATACACAGTCACGCTGCAGCGGGCCGTCGGCCGCGCCGCAGTAGGCGCATCCGTTCCACGCGCTCTTCAGTGCCGCCCACTCCTCGCCGGTGAGGTCGTTGACGACGAGTCCCATCCGGCGCTTGCGCCTGCGGGCGGCCCTCGCCTTACGGCTTCGACTGACCGGCATGCGGAGAGCGTATGGCCGAGAATCGCTTGCGAGCGTGCACAAGCTGTCGGCGGGCCCTCGGCGTGTCGTGTGCAAACTGGGGGCACGACCCCGCGTGCAAGGGGGAGCACGTCCCCTACTCGCGTGTGGGCCCACGCGGAAACTAGGTGACGTCGAAGGCGCGGGCCCGCAGTGCCCGCTCGACACCCGCGCGCCCCTCCACCACCAGCCGGCGCAGTGCCGGTGGCACCTCGGCATCGGCGAGGAAGGCGTCCGCCGCATCGAGGCCGCCCTGGCTGACGTCCCATGACGGGTACAGCCCGATGACGACCGTCTGCGCGACTTCACTCGACCGCCGTTCCCACACACTGGAAATCGCATTGAAGTAGCGGTCCCGGAACGGTGTGAGGAGCTCAGCCTGTCCCGGCTGCACGAAGCCGGCGATGATGGAGCGGGCCGTGATGTTGGCCAGTGTGTCGTCCTCGATCACCTGCTGCCACGCCGCGTCCTTGACCGCCTTTTGCGGCCGCGCCGCCGAAGCCTGCGCCGCATGGCGCTTGCCCGCGGCGGTCGGATCCCGCTGTGCCTCAGCATCGATGAACGGAGTCTCGACCCCGCTGCCGTCGACATCGCCGGACGCGGCAAGTGCGGTGACGATCCGCCACCTCAGATCGGTGTCGACCTCGAGTCCGGCCAGGCCCTGCTCGGCCGGATCCGTGTCCAGCAGCGCAGCGAGCACCGCGACATGCCGCAGGGCCAGCGCCGAACCGCACAGCGCGTTGACATACGCGAGTTGGTGATCGGACCCCGCCTCGGCGGAGCGCGCCAACTCCAGCAGTCGGTCCGCGAACGCGGGCCAGCCCTCCGCGCACGCCCAATCCTGATCGGCATACGAGTTGAGCGCCGTCTGCGCCTGCAGCAGCAGCCGCTGCGCCACGCCGACCTCTGTCTCGGCATGCACACCACCGGCGACCAGCGCGACGAAGTCGCGGGCCTTGAGCTCGGCCTCGCGGGTCATCTCCCACGCCGCCGACCACGCCAGCGTGCGGGGGAGCGGCTCGGCGATGTCGGCGATGCGGGTGAGCGCGGTCTGCAGCGAATCCGGATCCAGCCGCAGCGAGCAGTACGTCAGGTCGTCGTCGTTGACCAAAATCAGCTTGCCGCGCGAAACACCCTGCAGCGCAGGTATTTCGGTGACCGGACCCTCGACGTCAAGCTCCTCGCGGTGCGTGCGCACCAGCTTTCCGCTGCCGTCGTCGTCGTAGATGCCGACCGCGAGCCGGTGCACGCGCGTTTCGCCCGTCCCCGGCGCGGCACCGCTCTGATTGATCGCGAACCGGGTGAACCGTCCGTCAGCGTCGAGGTCGAAGTCGGGCCGCAGCGTGTTGAGCCCGGTGGTCTTGAGCCACTGCTGACCCCAGCCCGACAGGTCGCGGCCGGACGCCTTCTCCAGCGCGCCGAGCAGATCACCGAAGGTCGCGTTGCCGAAGGCGTGATCGCGGAAGTAGTCGCGCAGACCGGCGAGAAACTCCTCCAGCCCGACGTAAGCGACGAGCTGCTTGAGCACGCTCGCCCCCTTGGCATAGGTGATGCCGTCAAAGTTCACCTCGACGGCGGCCAGGTCGGGGATGTCGGCGGCCACCGGATGCGTCGACGGCAGTTGATCCTGCCGGTACGCCCAGGACTTCTCGACGTTGGCGAACGTCGTCCAGGCCTCTTTGTACTCGGTCGCATCGGCCTGGCACAGCACCGAGGCGAACGTCGCGAACGACTCGTTGAGCCAGAGGTCGTCCCACCACTGCATCGTGACGAGGTCGCCGAACCACATGTGCGCCATCTCGTGCAGCACCGTCTCCGCGCGACGCTCGTAGGACGCACGCGTGACCTTGCTGCGGAACACGTAGTCTTCGAGAAACGTCACTGCGCCCGCGTTCTCCATCGCGCCTGCGTTGAATTCGGGGACGAAGAGCTGGTCGTACTTTCCGAATGCGTACGGCAGCCCAAAGTTGCTGTGGTAGAAGCCGAATCCCTGCTTGGTCTGGGTGAACAGGCGTTCGTGATCCATGAATTCGGCAAGCGACGTGCGGCAGTACAGACCCAGCGGGATAGCGCCGTGGTCGTCGGAATAGGTGTCACTCCAATGCGCATACGGCCCGGCGATGAGCGCGACGAGATATGTGCTCATGCGCGGTGTGGTGACGAAGGTGTGTGCATGGGCATCACCCTCGCCGTGCACGTGTCCGGTGGCGCCGTTCGAGATCACCCGCCAGTGCAGCGGCGCGGTCACCATCATGTCGAAGGTGGCCTTGAGGTCGGGTTGGTCGAAACACGCGAACATCCGCTTGGCGTCCGCGGTTTCGAACTGTGAGTACAGGTACACCTCGCCGTCGACGGGGTCGACGAACCGGTGCAGGCCCTCTCCGGTGTTCGAGTAGTAGCAGTCCGCTTCGACGACCACGACATTGCGCTCGGCGAGACCCTGCAGCGGAATGCCGGTGGACTCGTCGTAAGCCGATACATCGATGTCGCGCCCGTTCAGCGTGGCGCGGTGGATACGGTCGGCGGCGATGTCGATGTAGGTGTCGGCCCCCGGGGTTGCATCGAACTCCACCGTGGTCATCGAGCGGAAGGTGCGTTCGCCCGGCTTACCGTGACCATCGGTCAGATCGAGGGCGATGCGGTAGTTGTCGACGGTGACGAGCGCTGCGCGTTCGACGGCCGCCTCGCGGGTCAGATTCGGAAGTGCCACGGGTCCAACCTATCGGCTGGCCGCGTGCACTACAGACGCGGCGCTTGAATCCAGTCCAGCAAGGTGCCGTTGCCGATCGAGGACATCATCGACGGGCAATACATCGAGATCGCGATGCCCGTGAAGAAAGCCGCCATGTCGGGGCTGATGCCGTTGTTGGAGACGGTGGAGTAGACCGACGCGAGGGACTTGCCAGGCTCGACCAGCATCGGACAGATGGACTGTCCGAGTTGCTCCGTGTTCGCCGGATCGTTGTAGCCGATGCCGGCATTGCTCAGCGCGTTGAGGAAGGGGTTGTCGTTGACGGGGTCGGCGTGGGCAGGGGCGGCCAGCGTTGTCCCTGCGGCGAGCACGCCAATGGCTGCGGCCACAATATTCGCTTTTATCACGCTGGAAACACTGGTCTACAGCGGTCACATGAACAACACGGTTATATAACCGTTTGCACACTATGCGTGTCCTTTGAGCCAATCGTTGAAAATCCGTGGCAGCGGGGAACAGCAGTAGACAGCGCATGGTTGTGTTGCATGGATTGCTGACTTTCGACCCGAGAGGACCCAAGCAGGATGCCCGAAAAGTCTGTTGCGGATTTCTGGTTCGACCCGTTGTGCCCATGGTGCTGGATCACCTCGCGCTGGATCCTCGAGGTTGAGAAGGTCCGCGACATCGAAGTGAACTTCCATGTCATGAGCCTGGCCGTGCTCAACGAGAACAAGGAGGGCCTGTCCGAGGAGTATCGCGAAGGCCTGAAGGCGGCATGGAAGCCGGTGCGGGTGGCCATCGCCGCCGAACAGGCCAAGGGCCCCGAGATCCTGGCGCCGCTGTACGCCGCGATGGGTACGCGGATTCACAATCGGGGCTATCGAGAACACGACAGTGAATTCGAGGCTGTCATCAAGGAGTCGCTCGAGGAGGTCGGGCTGCCCGCCGAACTCGCCGAGGCCGCAGCCACCGATAAGTACGACGAGGCGCTGCGCAAGAGTCACCACGAGGGCATGGACGCGGTCGGCGAGGACGTCGGCACCCCGACTATCCATGTCAACGGCGTCGCGTTCTTTGGTCCCGTGCTGTCGAAGATCCCGCGCGGTGAAGAAGCGGGCAAGCTGTGGGACGCCTCGGTGACGTTCGCGTCCTACCCGCACTTCTGGGAGCTCAAGCGCACCCGCACCGAGCGGCCTCAGTTCGACTGAGTCGCGTGAAACTGCCCGCGAGCGTGCGCATTTGTATGCAGTTTCGCGGCGTGTCGGCGAACAGACACGCACGCTCGCGGCAGTTCCGGGGGCACGTTCTGCCAGAATGACCGCCATGCGCGTCTATCTGGGCTCCGACCATGCGGGCTTCGAACTCAAGCAGACCATCATCGAGCACCTGCGCAGCACCGGGCACGAGCCGATCGACTGCGGCGCCTATGCCTATGACGCCGAGGACGACTATCCCGCGTTCTGCATCGCGGCCGCGGAGCAGACGGTGGCCGACCCGGGAAGCCTCGGCATCGTGATCGGTGGCTCGGGCAACGGAGAGCAGATCGCGGCGAACAAGGTCCCCGGCGCGCGATGCGCACTCGGGTGGAGCATCGACACCGCCAAGCTCGCCCGCGAGCACAACAATGCCCAACTGATCGGCATCGGCGGGCGCATGCATTCAGTGCCGGACGCCCTCGCCATCGTCGATGCGTTCCTCAGCACGCCGTGGTCGAAAGCCGAACGGCACCAACGTCGTATCGACATCCTGTCCGAATACGAAAGCACCCACGTCGCGCCACCGGTGCCGGGCACCCCTGCCTAGGTATGCCCGAAGGCCACACCCTGCACCGGCTGGCCCGGTTGCATCAACGCCGCTTCGGTCACGCGCCGGTGTTGGTGTCGAGCCCGCAGGGCCGATTCGTCGACGGTGCGGCCGCGGTCAACGGTCACGTGCTCAAGAAGGCCAGCGCGTGGGGCAAGCATCTGTTCCATCACTATGAGGGCGGGCGCGTGGTGCATGTGCATCTGGGCCTGTACGGCACGTTCACCGAGGTGCCGACACCGATGCCGGTGCCGGTGGGTCAGGTACGAATGCGGATGATCGGCACCGAGTTCGGCACCGATCTGCGTGGGCCGACGGTGTGCGAGGTGATCGAGGAGCCCGAGATCGCCGACGTCATCGCCAGGCTTGGGCCTGACCCGCTGCGCCGCGACGCCGACGGGGCACTGGCCTGGGCCCGAATACGCAAGTCGCGCAGGCCGATTGGTGCGTTGCTGATGGACCAAACGGTAATCGCAGGGGTCGGCAATGTGTACCGCAACGAGCTGCTGTACCGCCACCGCATCGATCCGTATCGTCCGGGCACCAACATCGACGAGGCGGAGTTCGACGCGATGTGGACCGACTTGGTGGAGCTGATGAAGATCGGCTTCCGTCGCGGAAAGATCGTCGTCGTCCGGCCCGAGGACGATCACGGTCCGCCGTCGTATGCGCCGGGCCGCCCCCGCACCTACGTCTACCGCCGTGCGGGCGAGCCGTGCCGGGTCTGCGGCGCCTCGATCCGCACCGCCGAACTGGAGGCGCGCAACCTCTTCTGGTGTCCGACCTGTCAGAAGTAAACACGGCGGCCCGCGCCGATTGACGCGACAATCGCCCGGTGGAACTGATCCTCGTCGTCGTCGGCGCCATCGTGGTTACTGCCATCGCGCACCGGCGTGGTCTGGAACCGGCCCTGATCATCGTCGTGATCGGTGGTGCGGTGTCCTTCCTGCCCGAGTTCGAACCGCCAGAACTGGACTCGCACATCCTGTTGACAGTGGTGTTGCCGCCGTTGCTCTACTCCGCGGCGCTGGACTTCTCGTTCCCGACGTTCCTGCGCAATATTCGCCCGATCCTGGGCCTGGGTGTCGGGCTGGTGGTGGTCACCGCGTTCGCCGTCGCGGCGGTTTCGTCGTGGTTGGTGTTCGTGCCGTTGACCTTCGCGACGGCGTTGGTGCTCGGCGCGATCGTGGCGCCGCCGGATGCGGTCACCGCCGTCGCGGTCGGTCGCAAACTGGGCCTGCCCAAGCGTGTGATGGCGATTTTGACCGGGGAGAGCCTGATCAACGACGCTGCAGCGCTGACATTGTTCACCATCGCGGTAGCCCATATCACCGGCCGGGAGACGTTCATCGAGAACCCGTTCCTGTTGTTCGGCTACAGCGTCGTCATCGGGCCCGCCGTGGGTGCGGCGTTGGGTTACGTCACGCTGTGGATCCGCAAGCGCCTGGCCAATCCGGGGTTGGAGACGATTCAGGGCCTGGTGGTCCCGTTCGCGGCGTTCATCGCCGCCGAGGAGCTGCATGCGTCGGGGGTACTGGCGGTGGTCGTCGCGGGGTTCGTGGTCGGCAACGGCACGCTGGCCGCCGGCTACCAGACGCGGCTGCAGGAACGGTACGTCTGGAATTCGGTTGACGTGCTGCTCGAGGCGTTCGTGTTCGCCTATATCGGGCTGCATCTGCGATTCGTCCTGGAAGATCTTCGTGAGGCGCATGAGTCGCTCAACGAAGTCGCGATCGCGTCGATCGTCGTGCTGATGATCGTGTTGGTAGTCCGGCCACTGTCGGTTTTCGCGATCTTCGGACGAAACAAGCTGTCCCGCCATGTGGAGTCGAGATTCAGCGTGCCGGTGCCCGTTCGTAGCCGCGGCGCATTGGGAACGCGACGACGTGACAAACCGCTCGCCAAGTGGCGATCGCGCATCGATCGTCGAGCGCTGTCGTGGCAGGCGAACGTCGTCGTGTCGTGGACCGGTATGCGCGGTGTGGTGACCTTGGCCGCGGCGGCGGCGATTCCGGCGACCACCATCACCGGTGAGCCGTTTCCCGAACGCGCGACGATTCAGGCGATCGCGTTCGTGGTCAGCGTCGGCACGTTGTTGATCCAGGGCTGGACGTTGCCGCTGCTGATCCGGCAACTGCATCTCTCGCGCTTCTCCGACGACCACGCCGCCGACCGCGAAGAGGAACTCAAGGCCGAGCGAGTGGTCCATGAGGCCGCCGATGAGGTGCTTACGGAGTTCCGGGCGAACCCACCGACAGGCATGGATCCGCGGGTGCTCACCGAGATCCGGAACATCGTCGCCCGCCACTCTCAGGACGCCGACGAAATGCCGGACCCCGAGGCGCACACGAAGCGCTCAGAGGTGTTCTCGGCGCTTTACCGCGATGTGCTCGCCAACCAGCGGGTGGCCCTGATCGCCGAACGCGACGCGGGACGCATCGAAGACGAAGCGGTGCGAGCCATGCTCGAACGGTTGGATCTGCAGGAAGCCGGTGTTTCGTCCCGCCTGGAAAGCCGGTTCTGATTCCGGGCGCGTCGACTCGCGCGGACTAGAAGCCGCCGAAGTCGCCGCCGCCGAAGTCCCCGCCACCGAAGTCGCCGCCGCCGCTGTCCCAGCCGCCGCTGTCCCAGCCGCCGCCGTCGCCACCGCCGCCGTCGCCACCGCCGCCGTCGCCGCCGTCGCCACCCGTATCCTGTCCGGCTGCGAAGCCGTCCGAGTAGCCGTCACCGTAGCCGCTCTCGAAACCCTGTGCGCCGTAGTCGACTCCGTGCATTCCGCTGAACATTGCATCGAACAGCAGCACCGAGCCGAGACCCCACGCGCCCGCCACAAGTGCCGGTTTCCACCACGGTTCCGAATACCAGCCGGCGGGAACCGGTCGGCCCGCGACGCGGCCGCCGGGGTAGTAGTTGGGGGTGCGCTGCGAGGGTGACGGCGACGCCTCGACCTCGCGGCCCTCGAAGTTGATGCGCCGGTCCTCGGTCACGCTGCCCGCCGTTCGCTGTCCCGACAGCGTCTCCAGCTCCGGACCGGGGTCCATTCCCATCGCGGTGCGGGCCGCGCGGACGTAATACAGCCCCTCAATGGCGCTCTCCTTGGCGAGCTGGGCCTGCCGCGCGGTGGTGGCCTGCTCGATCTGCGACCCAGCGGCCGTGTACCGCTCGGACGCGTCGGCAAGGGCTTGTTTCGAAGCGTCGTCGCTGCCGGAGAGGTTGAGGACCTGACCGCCCAGCCGTTCGATGAGGCGGCGGGCGTCGGCCTTCGCGTCCGCGAGCGATGCCGCGTTGCGCTTGCCTGACGCCTTCGAGGAGGCGTAGACGGCAAAGCCGATAGCGGCGATGACCAGGATGATGAGCACGAGCAAGGCGCCTTCCATGGCGTCCAGCGTACCCACAGGAAAAGGCGGAGATGGCGAGCCGATTCCGCCGCGGATTACGCCCAGCACTGACGGCGCCCGTCAGTGAGGATCGCCACCCCGGCTGGGGACGGTCTGAGTTCTTTGACAGACTATGGGCATGGCACAGATAACGCTGCGTGGTAACCGCATCAACACGGTCGGTGAGCTCCCGGCTGCGGGCTCGCAGGCCCCCGGCTTCTCCCTCACCGGTACCGATCTGGGTGCTGTCAGCAGCGACGATTTCAGCGGTAAGCCCTTGTTGCTCAACATCTTTCCGTCGGTTGACACACCTGTGTGCGCGACGAGTGTGCGGACCTTCAACGAGCGTGCTGCCGGAAACGGCGTCTCTGTGTTGTGTGTATCGAAGGACTTGCCGTTCGCGCAGAAGCGATTCTGCGGCGAGGAGGGCATCGAGAATGTCGTTACCGCGTCGGCGTTCCGCGATCGCTTCGGTGACGACTACGGTCTCACGATCGCCGACGGTCCGATGGCTGGACTCCTTGCCCGCGCCGTCGTGGTGATCGGCGCGGACGGCAAGGTCGCCTATACGGAATTGGTGCCTGAGATCGCCGAGGAACCTGATTACGATGCGGCGCTGGCCGCAGTGGGCTCGCTGGGCTGACGTGCCGCGGGCGTGCTCATCCGGCGCGCCCGAGCTTCATTTCCACCAGACGCTGCGGTAGTGCGTCGATGTGCTGCGCAAATGCGTCGCGTATCTCCTGCTGACCGGATAGCGGTTCGCCGTCACTCTCGACGGGAAACGGGGTCTCTCGGGCGATCGTCAGGAGGGCTTCCAGGAGCTCATCGCGGCCGCGGGCGCCGTCCAGCAGCGGCAGGAGGTGTCGATCGACCGTCGACAGCAGATGCGTCTCGTGCCAGAGGTTGAAGGTCGACGCGTCGGTCTTTCCGCGCGTCAACTCCGCCAGCCGCCTGGACGTCGGGTCCACCCAAAGTGGGCCCGACTCGCCCTGCACCGGATGCAGTCGGCAGCGCGCCTGCCCCTGCAGAACCAACACGCCGATCAGATCGTCGATGTGGTCGGGCAGGCTTTCGGGCGGATTTAGACCCGCGGCGACAAGCCGTGCGCGTACCGCGTCCACCAGTTCGTGTCGTGTCAGGGTCCATGGCCAGCGCGCGCTGAGCGCGTCGAGCGCCGCCTTGATTCCCGGGTCGTTGGTGAACAGTGTCGCGCCGTCGGATTCCTGATACTCCTGACGTGAGTTGTCGATGCGTGTCTGGCCTTCGGTGGGAGGCACCGAAGCGGCGATATGCAGTTCGCGGAAAAGGCTGCGGTCGGGGTTGTAGCGGATCTGCGTTGCCCGTTCCGCATGAACGAACAGCGTTTCGCGGAACGTGCGGTTGACGACGAAGTCGATGTACTGCTCCACCAAAACCTGTACGCCCCAGCACTTTTCGAGCAAGTGCTCGGCGACCCGTGGGCCGTAGTTGCCGGGGAACATCGCTTCGGGGCGGGCCTCGGCGAGAAAGGACAGCCCGTGCTTACCGGCGTGTCCAAGCACCTCGTAGAAATACCGGGGCGCATTGAACGTAGCAAGCTCGTCGTGAAGCAGATATGGATCGCCGAAACTCTGCGAGCCAGCCCGGAATTCGGCCAGCACCTTGGCCAGCACCCCGTCAGTCGGAACCACTTCCTCGAGGAAGTCGACCATGGCGCGCGCGTCGCGCGCCTTCTCCTCCGGAGTTGTGCTCGCACCGCTTGCCAGCAGCATGGCGTCGCGCGCGATCTCCTTCGATTTCCAGCCCGGGTAGACGTTGTAGCTCATGTAGGCCACGCCGTCGGGGGCGAGCGATGCGCGGAACGTGGCCAGCAGCGCGTCCTGTATTTCTGCTGGCACCCAGCTGTACACGCCGTGGGCGACGATGAAATCGAACTGCCCCAGCGCGGACAGGTCCATGCTCGCGATATCGCCCGCAAGCAGTTCGACGTTGCCGAGGCCCATAGCCTGGATCGTCGCCCGCCCCTGGTCGACCTGCGTCGGCGAAAGGTCGATGCCCACGACACGGGCGTCCGGATGGGCTGCGGCGTAGGGAATCATGTTTCCGCCTGCGGCACAGCCTATTTCGAGCACGCGAGCACTCGATAAGTCCGGTGTCTGCAGTCCGAAGAGATGAGCCACCACGGCCAGCTGTCCCGGCGCCGACTGCGGGTACGAGACAGAGTTGTATGGCGTGGTGTCGTAGTCGTCGCGTAGCCGGTCGACTGCCGGTTGAACCAATGTCAGCTCCCTGTAGATGCGGCGCCAGAAACGCCGTCGACGTCAACCACGCTTATGAGAGGACATGGCCGGCCGCCATCCAGCCGGTGAACCAACGGCGAACAGTCAGTCGCGGACGACGCCGAGCGTGGAGTACACCTCGTCGGACAGCGCGAGGCTGCGTGGATCGGCGTTGCATTGGGTGGCGTCGAAATAGTTCATGACGTACGCGTAGCCGATGCGGTGCTCGAGGTCGACGAACGCGAACGAACCGCCCGAGCCGCCGTGGCCGAACGTCCGTGGGTTCGGGCCTGCGATGCCGCGCTGGTTCAGCATGTAACCAAGACCCCAGCCGTGATCGGCGACCCGCCGACCCAGTACGACATCGGTGTCGAAACCGCCCTGGGAAACCCGGACCAGTTCCATGTGCTCACGGGAGAGCAGCTTCTCCTGAGCGAGCGCGTTGTAGAACGTCGCCATGCCGAGCGCGCTGACATGCGCATTGGTGGCCGGGAACTCGGCCCGCCGCCACAGTCCGAGTTCATGCGAACCGAGCTCGTCGTCGGGTACGAAGCCCACTGCGACAGAGAGCGCGGCCATCGGGTGTTCGGCGAGCGAGGCCGGGTAGCCCGGCGCATCGCCGTCGGCCAACATGTCGCGGATGTGCGGCTTGTTGATCATCTCGGCGCAGCGGTGGTGCTGCGCGATCGGCAGCCCGATGTGCACGTCGATGCCGAGCGGTTCGGCGATCTCGGTGCGCAGGTATTGGCCGATGGTGCGGCCGGTGACACGGCGGACCACTTCGCCGAGGATGAAGCCGAACGTCACCATGTGATAGCCCTGCGCAGTGCCTGGCTCCCACCAGGGTTCGGCGGCCGCGATGTCCCCGCACACCCGATCCCAGTCGGCGGCCTCGGTCCAGTGCAAGGGGGCGCGCGGCCCGATCACGCCGGACCGATGGCCCAGCACCATCGCGACGGTGATGTCGCGCTTACCCGCCTGACCGAACTCGGGCCAGTACCTGGCGACCGGTGCCTGCAGGTCCAGCTCGCCGCGGTCGGCGAGCAGGTGGATGCAGGTGCTGGTGAGGCCCTTGGATCCGGAATAGATGCTGGCCAATGTGTTTTCGCGCCACGGCCGGCGGCTTGCGGCGTCCGCCCAGCCGCCCCACAGGTTGACGACGAGGTCGCCTTCCACCCACACCGCCACGCCCGCACCGATCTCCCTGCGTTCGGTGAAGTTTCTTTCGAAGGCGTCGCGCACCCGCTCAAACCCGGGCACGCACGAACCGTCAATGCGGACCTGCGACATCGTGGAGCAAATGCTAGATGTCGCAGCTTTCCCTGCACCAGCGGCTGAGAGTCACAGTTCGACTGCGGTTCGGTTGCGGTGTCCGCTATCTCGGCAACGCGAGCAGGATCCGATCCCTCAGCGTTTGCGGCTCGCTGAGCGCTTCGGGTTCGTCAGTGTGTGGTGGCGGAGGCAGGGTGGCCGGTGTGACCTTGTCCTTGGCGGCCGTCGGCAGTGTGACGCTGACTTCGGTGACGTTGATGACGCCGTAAGAGGTGAAGTTTTCGTACGCGGTGGCGGAGTCGACGATCTCCAGCGTTCGTGAGTCCGTCGGGACCTCGTTCGTGCCGGTGATGGCGCGGTCCTTCAGCGTGGTCTTGGGGTCGTACGCGGGCCGTTGCGTCGCGGCGGTGTCCTGCAATGCCGCCGGCTGGCTCACCGCCTCGGTCGTCGCTGCGGTGGCGTTCGCCGGCGCGGCTTCGGTTGCAGTTGCTGCGGCGGCGGGGCGTTCCCGCAACGTCCTCGACGAGCTCGACGACGAGGTACCTGGGTCCCCGTCGCCCGTGTCGGCCGACGCCGCTCCGGATCCCACGAGGATGGGCGACACCCGCACCGACAGCTACCGCCAAACCGCCTACCCGACCGATGTACCGCGCGGCACCCATGACGTCCTTTCAGACGGTGCGGAAAGAGGAATCTCGTCGGCTGGCGCTACGCGGGGTTTGCTCGATATTGAGGCGCGATCCAAGAAATTATCAGCAGCTCAAGCACTGTTCGGGGGCGGCGCGTCCAACAGGTTCGCCAGCACGGTATGGGTCTGCAGCGCGAGCGTCCTGCGAATATGCCAAGCCGCGTCTCCTTCGTCGGCTCTGTCCGGATGGGCGAAATATTCGGTGTGCGCCGCACCGCGTTTGAACCTCTCGGGTTTGTTGCCCGACACCTCGATATCGTGGATACCCGGACCGAACAGCGGGCGCAATGGCCCGCCGAACCAGTCGCCACGTAGCTCGCCGCGAACCGTGGGAAACCAGAGGTTCGTCCATCGGGTCACTGCGAATGGGGACTGCGAACCGAGCACCTCGCGCGCCCCGCTGTTGCTCCACCGGTAGCTCGCCTTGTGCTGTTCGGTGCTTTCGACGGGGATTGTCTCGCTTCGGGGTGGGCAGCGGACCAGTGCGCCGCGACGGACCAGTCCGTCGAGTAAGTCTGTTCGGTGTGCGCGGTCGGACTTCTTGAGCCCGCTGATGAGTCTGGGCCGGGTCAGCAGCAGGTCCGCGAGCGCCATTGGCGTTCCCGCAGTGACGAAATCCGTTATCCGCCAAGGGTTTCCTTGGCGACGCAGGTCTTGCCACAGCCTGAACTGCAGCCGCTGGAAATCGTCCAGCGCGCCGTCGCCGTCGCCGTCGGGCTCGGCGATGAGCCGGTCGGCCGCCCTTTCGAGTTCGTGCAAGGAGTTGAGCGGGATCGGATCGCGCGCATGCGCCTCGATTGGTGGCCCGGCATGCAGTCCGTGGGTCTGCGCCCACAGCGACGTCAACGCGTCGTATCCGATGTATGCGCCGAGGCTGTGGGCGACGACGACGATGCGTGAGTACCGGCCGTCATGGAGCCCATGCAATAGGTCGACCAGGCCGCCTCGAATCGCTCGGCGTGCCGCATAGGAGTGCGGTGACGTGTCCAGGTAGCGGGCGACATCGACGAAGGAAGCCGTCACCTTGTTCACCAGCAGCTTCCCCAGAATGCGAAACAAGCCGAACCAGAAGAGCAATATGACCGCGCTGCCGATCAACCCAACAATCCAGTGCGGAACATCCGTGTCGAGCAGGTATCCGGCGACGAACAGCGCCGGAACTGACAACAGAATTGCCAGGACCACAATCCAGACCGCGCGCCAGATCCCGAACAACGGGTCCGGCACGTTACTGGGCCGCCGCAGAAACAGCCGCAAGGTCGTCGGCATCACGTCGGCGAATCGGTTGCCGGTCATCAGAAATGACCAGTGGTACTCGTAGATCTCGGTGTTGCCCTGGATGGGCTCGGTCGGCTCGCCTCCCGGCGCGGTAAAGCCCCCCAGATGCCGGGCGATGTAGCGGCGAGCTTCGTATGAGCCGGTGATCACGGCTGGGCGCGAGTAGAAGTAATCCCACGCCGCCTCGCCGTTGACGCTGCGCGGACGCAGTGCCGTCTTCACGAAGCCGTCGAGAGTGGCCATCGGACGTTGCTCGCCCATGCCGTGCACAATCACCACCGCCGTGCGGACCTCGTTCGCCGAGCTCGTTTCGGCCTGGGCCGCGTCTTCGTCGGCTGCCATGTCACCTTCCAGGTCCGTCGCGTTGTCTTCGAGTCTGAGCCCTAGCTGCGCAGGGATCCGGGACATTCGCCGACGCGTGGCGCCGTGTTCGGCCCGGCACGCAATAGTCGGGCCGAAGGGCGTGCGCTTTCGGCGGCGTGGTTTCATCCGATGTGTGACTGACTTGAATCGTCGCAATCTGATGATGATGACGGGGCTGGGGGCGCTCGCGGCCGCGATGCCCGTTGCGCCCGCTCAGGCGAGCCGCATGCCTGCACCCGCCGCGCCCCCGCCCAACGGGGCAACCGGGGCCTATTTGTTTGTGGATGACTTCGATGGCCCTGCGGGCTCGGCCCCCGATCGGAAGAAGTGGGAGGTCGCGCAGGCCCGCGAGTCGATGGAGGATCCGACGTTCTGGGAGCTACCCGAGAACGTCGGGCAGTACCGCGACGATCGCCGGAACGTTTACCTGGACGGCAATTCCAACCTCGTCTTCCACGCCGCCAAGGACGGCGACACGTACTACAGCGGCAAACTCTTCGGGAACTGGAGGGGAGGCATCGGCCACACGTGGGAGGCGCGGATCAAGTTGAACTGCCTAACCCCCGGTTGCTGGCCCGCCTGGTACTTGGCGAACAACGACCCGGTGGTCGGCGGCGAAGTCGACATCATGGAGTGGTACGGCAACGGCCACTGGGCCGCGGGGACTACCGTCCACGCGAAGTTGAACGGCGGAGAACACGTGAGCCACGGGATCACCGTCGACAGCGGGTGGCACACGTGGCGAGTCCAATGGGACGAAGCCGGGATGCGGTTCTGGAAGGACTACGTGGACGGCGCGCAGCC
The DNA here is from genome assembly GCA_963848855.1 of uncultured Actinomycetota bacterium. Classification (GTDB taxonomy): domain Bacteria; phylum Actinomycetota; class Actinomycetes; order Mycobacteriales; family Mycobacteriaceae; genus Mycobacterium. Next base: position 2,104,927 of record CAWKFL010000006.1, on the reverse strand, counting down.
CTACTTCGACGTTCCGGCGGGTTCGCTCCCGGACTGGCAGTTCAATCAACCCGGCTACACGTTGTTCCCGGTGATGGATCTCGCGGTCGCGGGTTCCGGCGGCGGCGATCCGAACCCAGGGACGTATCCGGCGGACATGCTCGTCGACTGGGTGCGCGTCTGGTGACACGCCGGTAGCCCAACGGCCGAGCGCGCCTTTAGTAGTTGCTGCAGGTGGAAGCGACCTGGTAGATCACCGGCATGTACGGCTGAAGCGCCGGAAGGCCCTGTACCTGATTCACCATCCGCTGCCGCTGCGCCGGTGGAGCGGCGACCAGGTTCTGGAGCCACCCAACGGCAACGGGTTGTGAATTGAGCTCGGCGGCAACGCCAGGATTCTGGGCGTTCAGCGCCGCCATCACCTGCGGGTAGGTGCACGTTGAGTTGACGATCGAGCTCGTGTCCGGCTGTGCCGATGCGATCCCGGCGCCGGTGCTTAGTGCCAACGCCAAACCTGCAGACGCGACAACCAGTTTCGTCTTCGACAGCATGCATCCACGCTAGCACTCGCGCAGCGACTAGACGCCCGTAGCTAACAAACCCAATCCGTTCCCTTAGAATTCAGAGGTGCTCCAAGCGGTAATTCGGCAAACAGTTCCGAGTATCTCAAACGGATCAACACGAGTGCTCAAACGGGATTGCGTGAACGGCCCAGCAACACCGCCTCGCCACCTGCGAGGGCGCCAGGTCGCATCCTTGAGAGAAGGGTGCGAAGGATTGGACGAAACGAGGTGACCTACGTGGAGAACGCGTTGGGCCGCCGGTCGACTCCTACTGCTCGAACATCACGTGGTTCTTGAACACGGCACTGAGACCGAAGTGGTCAGAGATGAATCGGCCGTTGCGCACAAACTTCAATACCTCGACGTCGGAGAGCACGGGCACCGACCGGGTGCCGGGGATGAGCAGCACGTAGTCCAGGCGCTGATCTGACGACGGTCGGTCATCGGAGTCCTCGTAGAAGTTGTTGTCGACGACGGAGGTGAATCCGCTTGCGGCGAGATTGCCTGCCAGCGTCCAACAGTCGCGCGAACCGGTCAGCCGGGCAAGCAGTTCACCGCGCTGCCGAGGGTTCTCGCCGGGAACGTTCAAGTCTCCCATAATGATTCGCGGATTCTCGGGCGCGGAGTGCGTCTGTATGAATCCCCGCATGACGTCGAGTTGGGCGAACAATGTCTCCTCGCCGTCGCCGGTGGAGATGTCTTGAGCGTGGCTGTAGAAGATCTCGATCGGCGTCGGAAGCCCCTGCGGGTGTAGGCGCATGTGGATCACACCCTTATTGGCGAAGCAGTCGGGTCCGTCGCAATCACGGAAGATCATCGAGTGAGCCGCCAGAAAGGGGTGCTTGCTCATCAGGAGCAGACCACCGTCCGATGCGAGATCAGGACTTTCGTCGGGGCCTTCCTGAGTGTGCGGATAGAGGTCTTTCACTGCGGCCTTGATGGTGTCGCGTTCCCCGTTGGCGAACACCTCGCACAGTCCCACGACGTCCGCCCCGGATGTCCTGACCCGATTCGCGATTTCGGCGACCACCCCGTCTCTATCGGTCCCCAGATAATTTCCCGGGAAGACGAGTAGGGCCATGTTATGCGTCATCACGGCAAACCGCGCCGCCCTGAGTTTCAGCCGAAGCGGACCCGGCGGCGGGCGCCGCAGGGCGTTCCGCAGGCTCGGGATGGCAGGCGGTTGGTCCGCAATATGGCGAGCGACGTAGGAGAGGCCGACTCCTGGAGTTGTCATTGCGCGACCTACTGCAGCGCGATCAGGACGGGAATCAGCCCGACGCCGCTGAGTAGCGGCCGCATGGCCTTGCCGATCGTCGCACCGAATGATTTCTCGCGGTCTTCGGCGCGCATGGCGTGCCCCGGATTCGGCGAAGTCGTCAGCAAGTCGCCGACGTGGATCTGCCCGTAGCGGGCGTCGACCTTGCAGAACACCTTCCCGAGTAGCGCCACCGGCATGCGTTTGCCGTCCGTTGTCGTTCTGTCCAGGATCATCCCGGGCCGGTAGTCACCGGCGCCCGAGACGACGCCGGCGACCTTCTTGTCGTAGGGTGCCCGACATTCTCGCAGGTAGCCGAGATCGTCCAATGCCATCACGGTGCCGGGTTCGGCCTCGGCGTCGTCGGCGACGTCGAAATCCTCGGCGCAGTCGGCGCCGCCCGTGAGGGAGATGTCGCCGGAAACTGCGACGTCGCCGAAAAATTGGCCCGCCAGTCCGGTTCGGGCATAGCCCAGTACGCCGAAGCCGTCCTCGCTGGCGCCGAACACCCCGGCCTTCGTCGCAATGCTGCCGATGGTGGTCTCCTGGAGCCGCGGGTCGCCGTGGAAGCCGGTCACCCCGGTGAATTTGCCGCGGCCGAAGATGCCGTCGCCGGTCGAACTTTCGCCGACGACGCCAGTGTTTCCGCCGCTGCCCCACACGCCGAAGCCGCGTGCGCTGTTGCCTCGTACACCGAAGCTCTGTTGGTTGTCGCATTCCCCGAGGACACCGATGCCGCCGAAGTGCACGACGCCGGCCTCGTCGCGCTCCGGGGTCATGTTGGTGCCCTTGACTCCGGCGACGACGGTGTTGTTCGAGTTCCCGCTGAGGGGACGGTGCGGTTTGGGCACGCTCGTCAGATCGGGGATCGACAGGACCTGTCCCGTCAGGATGACGTCGGGGTCCTTGATGCCGTTGACGGTGGCGAGGATCATGACGCGGCTGGCGTCACCGTAAAACCGTTCGGACAATTTGGTGAGGGTGTCGTTAGCGACCACGGTGCGGGTCTGTGTGACGTCCGGAATGACGAGTAAGTGACCGTCACGGATCACATCCGGATTGGGGATTCCGTTGGCGGCGGCGATCACTCGGAACAGTCCCGCATTGTTGTAAAAGCGGTCGGCGAGGATCGACAACGTATCGTCTCTGCCAACCGTATGGGTCCGGGTGATGTCCGGGATGACCAGAACCTGACCTTCCCGGATCACGTCCGGATCGGGAATGCCGCTTGCCGACGCGATTAGCGAAGCCCGGTCCGCGTTGTTGTAGAAGTCAACGGCCAACTTGGACAATGTGTCGCCGCTGGCCACGATGTGAATCTTTGGCATTCTTCCCCCAGTGTCTGATCGGTCAGCCCGTGCGGTGAGGTTAGGCAGAGACGCGAGGTGATGGCTTGAGTAGGCAAGTACTCGAATTAGGGGTTTGCGTCCCGCCTCGACACGCGGCGATCGTCGGATCGCCATGCCTCAGCACGGCCGAGGACCAGCCGCACCTGCAGCGCTTTCCTGCGGCTAGGTGCACGAGACGGATACGGGACTATGCGTGAGTCATAGCTGAAAGTCGACGACCAATCGAGGTGGTCCGTCGAGTACGAGGACTCGGAACGGAACCTTGGCGCGTAGACCGACCACCCAGCTCAGTACGGCCTCGAAGTCGCCCGCCGCCTTCACCTCGGTAACCGATGCGGTGCCGCCGGTAACGGTCGACGGCCCCAAGTAGGTTCGCCCGTCGCTATCCCAGCCTGTTGCGGGCGTCAGTGTGACCTGTATGAGAGCGTTCGCCCCAGGCAGGGGGATCTCCGCCCCGGACCCGTCGGCGTGGGCAGGCGGCGGTCGGTAGCCGACGGTGTAACCGGGCACCCTGTCGGCGAATTCGAACACCAACCGGTCGAACCCGCCATGGCCAGCCAGCCGCACGTCAACTAGGCGCGCGGTGGCGCCGGATCGGACCTCGTGCACGTCGGAAGTGGCTGCGCTGGGCGGCGCGGCTGAGGTCGCTGAGGGTGTCGAGGGACGGTTGGCCGTGGAAGAACTCTGCGGCAATCGCGACTGGTCAGAGAGTTGGCCTTCGCAGCCTGGCAGCATCATCGTCGAGATCGCAAAGGCGGCAACTAGACACCCACGCATGAGCAGAATCGTAGTTGCGTCCAGTCGTTCGCCTGCGCCACAAATCGCGGCATCTACGGGACCGATACGGGACCGTTGAGCGGCGCAAAGGGGGTGTTCGCCAGCTTTCGCGCTGGTCGTGTTGGAGCGGGCGACGGGAATCGAACCCGCGTAGCTAGTTTGGAAGACTAGGGCTCTACCATTGAGCTACGCCCGCATGCACAGCACCAGCAGACTTTACCGGCGTCGCCCGATTCAAATCCAATTGAAGGCTGCGCGTGTTCAGGACGTAGTATCGCCGGTGGTCAAGGGCAGACCGGGGTGTAGCGCAGCTTGGTAGCGCATCCGCTTTGGGAGCGGAAGGCCGCAGGTTCAAATCCTGTCACCCCGACCGGAACGTTTACCACTACATACACACAAGGAGTACGAGCGTGAAGAGCACCGTCGAGCAGTTGAGCCCGACTCGGGTTCGGATCAACGTGGAGGTGCCCTTCACCGAGCTGCAGCCCGATTTCGACCGCGCCTACAAGGAGCTGGCCAAACAGGTCCGGCTGCCTGGGTTCCGGCCCGGCAAGGCGCCCGCGAAGCTGCTCGAGGCCCGTATCGGCCGCGAAGCGATGCTTGATCAGGTGGTCGGCGATGCGGTGCCGGGCCGGTACTCCGAAGCCGTGACGACCTCCGATGTGCGTCCGCTCGGTCAGCCCGAGATCGAGATCACCAAAAAGGAGTACGGCGAAGACTTGGTGTTCACCGCCGAGGTCGACATCCGGCCCGAGATCACGCTCCCAGACCTGGAAGCCCTCAAGATCAGCGTCGACCCGATCGAGGTGTCCGACGAGGAGGTCGACGCCGAACTCCAGTCGCTACGGGCGCGGTTCGGCACGCTCAAGGGCGTTGAACGCGCCGCCGAGACCGGCGACTTCGTGTCGATCGACCTGTCGGCGACCGTCGACGGTGAAGAGGTGCCCGAGGCCGCGACCGAAGGTCTCTCGCACGAGGTCGGCTCCGGTCAGCTGATCGACGGCCTCGACGATGCGATCGTCGGGCTGAAGGAAGACGAGTCCCGCGTCTTCACAACCACCCTGGCCGCGGGCGAGCACGTCGGCAAGGAGGCCCAGGTGACCGTCACCGTCAAGTCGGTGAAGGAACGCGAGCTGCCGGAGCCCGACGACGAATTCGCCCAACTCGCAAGCGAATTCGACACGATCGAGGAGCTGAAGAACAGCCTCACCGAGCAGGTGGGCCGGGTGAAGCGCGTCCAGCAGGCCGAGCAGATCCGCGATAAGGCGCTCGAGGTGTTGCTGGAGCAGGTCGACGTCCCGCTGCCCGAGAAGGTCGTGCAGCAACAGGTCGATGACACCCTGCACAACGCCATCCACGGCCTCGACCACGACGAGGCCCGCTTCGTCGAGGCGCTGGAGGCGCAGGGCAGCACCCGCGAGAAGTTCGACGGGGACAACCGCACCAACGCCGAGAAGGCCGTCAAGACCCAGCTGCTGATGGATGCCATCGCAGACAAGCTCGAGATTCAGGTCGGGCAGAACGACCTCTCCGAGCGGCTCGTACTGATGTCGCGCCAGTACGGCCTCGAGCCGCAGCAGCTGCTGGGCTACTTGCAGGAGAACAACCAGCTGCCCGCGATGTTCGCCGACGTGCGGCGCGGCCTGACCGTCGCGGCCGTGGTGCACGGCGCCACCGTCACCGACACCGACGGCACCGTGATCGACACCACGGAGTTCTTCGGCCCGTCGGGTGAGCAGGCAACGGAAGCCGTTGAGGAGTCCGCCGATGAAACCACGTCCGACGAGGATTCCGACGACGCCAAGTGACGCTGTGAGCGAACGGGCGCGGTCTAGGGAGTGCACGGCGGCGCTGGTTGGTTAGTGTCATTTAGGAGACGGACACCGCGTCCCAAGCCTTATAAGAAAGCAGGTATCCAGTCGTGACTGACATGCGTGGCGCCGCGCAGGGCCTCAACCTGGTCGACTCGGTGTATGAGCGGTTGCTGTCCGAGCGGATCATCTTCCTGGGTTCTCAGGTTGACGACGACATCGCGAACCGGTTGTGCGCGCAGATTCTGCTGCTGGCCGCCGAAGACCCCATCAAGGACATCAACCTCTACATCAACTCGCCCGGCGGATCGATCAGCGCCGGAATGGCGATCTACGACACGATGGTGCTGGCGCCGTGCGACATCGCCACCTACGCCATGGGCATGGCGGCGTCGATGGGTCAGTTCCTGCTGGCGGCCGGAACCAAGGGCAAGCGTTACGCGCTGCCACACGCCCGGATCCTGATGCACCAGCCGTTGGGCGGCGTCACCGGCAGCGCGGCCGACATCGCGATTCAGGCCGAGCAGTTCGCGGTCATCAAGAAGGAGATGTTCCGCCTCAACGCGGAATTCACCGGCCAGACGCTCGAGCGCATCGAGACCGATTCCGACCGCGACCGCTGGTTCACCGCGGCCGAGGCGCTGGAGTACGGGTTCGTCGACCACATCATCACCAGCGCCCACATCAACGGAGTGTCGCCATCATGACCTATTCGACCGATCCCCGGATGCAGCCGCAGGCCCGCTACATCCTGCCGTCGTTCATCGAGCACTCAAGCTTCGGCGTCAAGGAATCAAACCCCTACAACAAGTTGTTCGAGGAGCGCATCATCTTCCTCGGCGTGCAGGTCGACGACGCGTCGGCCAACGACATCATGGCCCAGCTGCTCGTGCTGGAGTCGTTGGATCCCGACCGCGACATCACGATGTACATCAACTCGCCGGGCGGCTCGTTCACCTCGTTGATGGCGATTTACGACACCATGCAGTACGTGCGCGCCGACATCCAGACGGTGTGCCTCGGTCAGGCCGCATCGGCGGCCGCGGTGCTGCTCGCCGCAGGCTCGCCCGGTAAGCGCCTCGCGCTGCCCAACGCCCGCGTGCTGATCCACCAGCCTGCGCTCGCCGGCGTGATCCAGGGCCAGTTCTCCGATCTGGAGATCCAGGCCAAAGAGGTCGAGCGGATGCGGACGCTGATGGAGTCCACATTGGCCCACCACACCGGTAAGGACGCTTCGGTCATCCGCAAGGACACCGACCGCGACAAGATCCTGACGGCCGAGGAAGCCAAGGATTACGGGATCATCGACACGGTCCTGGAGTATCGCAAGCTGTCGGCTCAGAGCGCCTAGCCCCGCGCCGAGCGCACGGTTGTCTACGGGTCCAGTCGCGATTCGCGTATAACAACCGAGCTCTCGGCGACCGATGCGGCCATGACAGCGATGTCGTCGGGCCGCACCCGACAGCATCCGCCGATGATCGTCGCGCCCGCGGCCACCCACCGCGGCACGAGTTCGGCCGACCATCGCGACCGTCCGATCCATGTCCTGCGCTCGCCGTCCCACTCCTCACCGCTGTTCGGGTAGACGACGACCGGTTTGCCGGTGACATCGCGTGCAACGGATATCGCATGCTCGACGTCGGCGGGGGAGCAGCAATTCACGCCTACCGCAACGACTTCCGGGACTCCGGCGGCGACGGCGAATGCGTCGGTCAGCGGCTGGCCCGCGCGTGTTGTGTCTCCGTCGATCGTGTAAGACAGCCACGCGGCCACACCGTATTCACCGACCAGCTCGACAACGGCCTCGGCCTCGTCGGTGTCGGGTACGGTCTCGACCGCCAACAGATCGGGGCCCGCATCCAGGAGCACCTCGAGGCGCGGCCGATGCCAGTCGATCAGCTGCGCGACGGTCAACCCGTAGCGCCCGACGTACTCCTCGCCATTGGCCAATGCCGCGCCATACGGACCGACGGACGCGGCCACCCACCTATCACCGCCGAACTGGCCGCGCGCGGCGGCCGCCAACTCGACGCTGCGCCGCAAAAGCCGCTCGGCGTCGTCGCGCGCGATTCCGCGGGCAGCGAAACCGTCGAATGACGCCTGATAGCTCGCCGTGGTAGCGAACGACGCCCCGGCGCGGAAGAAAGACGCGTGCACAGCGGTGATTTCTTCCGGCGCATCAACGAGCAACCGCGCCGACCACAGGTCGTCGGAAAGGTCGTGGCCACGGGCTTCGAGTTCAGTGGCCAGGCCACCGTCCGAGATAAGCACGGTATCGTGGGACACAGCGAACACCACATCGCAACTCTACGGCCTCACCAGGGACGGCCTCTCGGTCCGATAACGGCGGCGACACGCCAGGGACACAGTGGCGGGTTCCGAGGGGTTGCAGGGCGAGTCAGGCGATATGTTCTGCGAACACAGATAAATACCACCGACGCGATTCGGCTTTATCGGTCGCATCGCGCCGGAACAAACGGGTAGCGTCGGGACCAACACGGGCTGACCCGGGATAAAGCTTCATTACCGACTGCGAACAGGAAGTAGGACCCCACCACCATGGCGCGCATTGGAGACGGCGGTGACCTGCTGAAGTGCTCGTTCTGCGGGAAGAGTCAAAAGCAGGTCAAAAAACTCATTGCGGGTCCCGGCGTGTATATCTGCGATGAATGCATAGACCTGTGCAACGAGATCATCGAAGAGGAACTGGCCGACGCCGACGACGTCAAGCTCGATGAGCTGCCCAAGCCCGTGGAAATCCGCGACTTCCTCGAGGGCTATGTGATCGGCCAGGACACCGCAAAGCGCACACTGGCCGTGGCCGTCTACAACCACTACAAGCGCATCCAGGCCGGCGAGAAGACCCGCGATTCGCGCTCTGAGCCCGTCGAGCTGGCCAAGTCCAACATCCTGATGCTCGGGCCTACCGGCTGCGGCAAGACCTACCTCGCGCAGACGCTGGCCAAGATGCTCAACGTGCCGTTCGCGATCGCCGACGCCACCGCGCTGACCGAGGCAGGCTACGTCGGCGAGGACGTCGAGAACATCCTGCTAAAGCTGATTCAGGCCGCGGACTATGACGTCAAGCGCGCAGAGACCGGCATCATCTACATCGACGAAGTCGACAAGATCGCCCGCAAGAGCGAGAACCCGTCGATCACCCGCGACGTGTCCGGTGAGGGCGTGCAGCAGGCGCTGCTCAAGATCCTGGAGGGAACCCAGGCGTCAGTGCCCCCGCAGGGCGGACGCAAGCATCCCCATCAAGAGTTCATTCAGATCGACACCACCAATGTGCTGTTCATCGTGGCCGGTGCGTTCGCCGGGCTGGAGAAGATTGTCTCCGATCGCATCGGCAAGCGCGGTCTGGGCTTCGGCGCCGAGGTGCACTCCAAGGCCGAGATCGACACCCAGGATCACTTCGCCGAGGTGATGCCGGAAGACCTGATCAAGTTCGGGTTGATTCCCGAGTTCATCGGCCGGCTGCCGGTCGTGGCTTCGGTGACGAACCTGGACAAAGAGTCCCTGGTGCAGATCCTGTCGAAGCCGAAGAACGCCTTGGTGAAGCAGTACACCCGGCTGTTCGAGATGGACGGTGTCGAGCTGGAGTTCACCGATGACGCGCTGGAGGCCATCGCGGATCAGGCCATCCACCGCGGCACCGGTGCCCGCGGACTGCGCGCCATCATGGAGGAAGTGCTGCTGCCGGTGATGTACGACATCCCCAGCCGCGACGACGTCGCCAAGGTTGTCGTCACCAAGGAGACCGTGCAGGACAACGTGCTTCCGACGATCGTTCCGCGCAAGCCGTCCCGCACCGAGCGGCGCGACAAGAGCGCTTAAGCGCCGCCTCGTCGACCTTTCTGCAAGGCGGTGCGCAACCCGCGTCGCCTGGTGGGCGGGTTCACACTGGATGGCGCCGTCGCGGCCGATGCGCTGAACTTGCGTTCCGACGCGGTCTCGGGCGCGTCGTCGGAGGTGGCGGTCAGGAACCGGTCGGGCACGGCAAGCTTGTGAATCGTGCGCAGCGTCAGTAGGTACTGGCGAGGCAGCGAACCGGTGGTGTAGGGCAGGTCGTACTTGTCGCAGAGAGCCCGCACGTCGCGCGCGATCTGCGACAAGCGATTGCTGGGTAGGTCGGGGAACAGGTGGTGCTCGATCTGGTAGCACAGGTTCCCGCTGAGAAACGCCAGCACGCGGCCCGCATCGAAATTCGCGGTGCCGAGCATCTGTCGCAGATACCATTCGGGCTTTGTTTCGCTCTTCACCACGGTGGAGTCGAATTTCTCTGCGCCGTCGGGGAAGTGGCCGCAGAAGATCACCACGTACGCCCAGAGGTTACGGAGCAGATTGGCGCTTGCGTTGGCCGCCAGTACCCGTCGAAATCGCCGTCCGCTGAGCGCGGGAAACAGCACATAGTCTTTGGTCACTTGGCGTGCCATCTTGGCCGCCATGGCCCGCGATTCCAGTGATTTCTGGGCGTCGTCTGCTGCACGGTCATGGGCTGAGTGCAGGCCGTGAAAAGCGATACCCCACTCGAACACCGCTGCCAGCAGAAAATTTCGAACTGGTTGGACCAGGTGGCGGGGCCGCCAGGCCACGTCGCGGGTGATGCGCATGATGCCGAAACCCAAGTCGTCGTCCATACCGATGACGTTGGTGTACATGTGGTGGATGTAGTTGTGCGAATAGCGCCACTGCGACGACACACCCGGCATGTCCCATTCCCATGTGCTGGAATGGATTTCCGGGTCGTTCATCCAATCCCATTGCCCGTGACCGACGTTGTGGCCGATCTCCATGTTCTCGATGCTTTTCGCAGCGGCGAGTGAGATCGTGCCCAGTAGCCAACTCTTTCGCGTGCGGCTGCAGCCGATCACGAGTCGCGCAGCAAGGTCGAGTGTCCGCTGGAAGGTGATCGTGCGGCGGATATAGGCGGCGTCCTTCGCGCCGAGGCTGTCCTCGATATTGGCGCGGATCGCGTCGAGCTCGCGTCCGAGTGCCTCGATGTCCGCCTCGGATAGGTGTGCGTAGGCGGCGACCTGGCTGATGGCCACAGAAATCCTCTGATTGATGGGATGGAACGCGTCATTCAGATGCGCGTGATATCCCGTCCCATCTGTGGTCTCGCTCGCTGTTCGGGCGGCCACGATTCGGCGTTGCTCCTGCGGTCGAGCCTACGGCAGAGGCGCCGTCATCCCGCCGGATTCGTTAAGCACACCGCTTGGGGAGTTGTCATCGTTTGATGACAACTTCTGGGGGCACGCGCCCGTCAAGCTGCCGTCTGGTCTGGACCGGGGACCGGCGCCGACTGGCCGCGGTCGGCCTCGTCGCCAGGCTTGCTGCCACGGTGGCGCCACACGAGCCGCGCCGCGTCCGGGGCTGCCGTCAATACCCCGCACAGTGACGCGACGAGACCCCAGATCAGGAACGCCGCCACCGCGACGAACTGCAGTTCGCTAACCATGGTTGAAGACTTCTCCTTAGGCCGGCTGGACACACGAGTAGTCGACTACGCGACTTTGTGGGCTCGATCCGCAGTCGCGTCTGCGGTGGCACGGGAGGCCGCCCGAACGGATCGGCGCATGCGCTCACCGCTTCACCGCCGCGCCGTGCTCGCTGAGCACCTCGTCGACGAGTGCAGCGATCTCCGCCACGCCGCAGCGCCGCGCGAACGCGGCCTCCAGTTCGCGGGCCCTGTGCAGGTATTTCCCATCTCCGAGCACTTGGCGAACCGCGGCACGCACCGCCCCAGGGGTCGGGGTGCCGGTGCGCAGATTGATGCCCGCGCCGGTCCACGCCACTCGCGCGGCGACCTCGGGCTTGTCTTCTGTGTTGCCGGCGACGACGAGCGGCACACCCGCCGACAGCGCCCGTTGCACGGCGCCGTAGCCGCCGTTCGTGACCATCACATCGACCTTCGGCAGCAGCTGATCGTGTGGAATATATTCGGCGATAAAGACATTCGAAGGCACCGGAATCTTGAGGTCGGCGATGTCGCGGCCACCGGTGGTGGCCACCACGGTGACGTCCTCGCCGCCAAGCGCCTCGACCGTCGGCTCCAGCAACCGGGTCATGTCCGCGTTGTCGATGGTGCCCTGGGTGACGTGGACGACGGGCCGATCTGCGTCGAGTGCGGACCACCACAGCGGCGGCCGGAAGCGCGCGCCCGGCGGCTGATGCACCGCGCCGACGTAGCGGACGTTGGCGGGCAGGTCGCTACGCGGATAGTCGAACTCCGGGACGGTCGGGCAGATCAGGCGGTCGGCCAGCAGCCCGGAATCCAGTATGAAACTCGGCAGCGGACGGCTGTTGATCCGATCCAGCAGATAATTGGCAGCGCTCTGCGATTCGCGCAGCAACACCTTCTGCGACAACAGGTTCAGCGCGCGGTTCCGCAGCCGCCCCAGCGCCGTTGACGACGGGGGCAGGCCAAGACCGCTCGGCGCGGTGTCTCGGCTGGTGACCATCAAAGGCGTTGTAGTGTAGGAAAGGACCGGCGGTCGGGCCGCGCGGTCACCGAGCAGCAACGGGAGGATCCCGAAGAAACCCGCGTCGACGATGAGCACGTCGAAGCGTGTCTGCGCCATCAACTGCGACAGCACGTGTGCCTGATGCGGCATCGGCTGCAGGAAGATCCGGACGATGTCGAAGTTGACGCGCTTGATGCCCGAGGTGTCGACCCGGCCGGGCAGATCGATGTCGAGCCGGGTCAGATCGAAGTCCGCCTCTCGGGGGATCGCCTGGGGGGTGGCCCCGACGGCTCGGATCTTCGCGGCGTGCGCGGCCGAACTCAACACGGTCACACGGTCGCCCCGGTCGACCAAACCCTGCGCGACGTTCAACAAGGGACCGATGTGGCCGGTCGGGGACAGCGAGGCAATGAGGATTTCTGGCATGGGTTCGATGCTCGGCGAGAGCCCGCGCCCAAGCTTGGAGGTTTGGTGGAGATCGGATGGAGATTGCAGGTAGAGGCGCTGTGGCCTACCGCGTCACCCGGTCTGAACGCGTGTAGACGTTCATCGAATCGCCCCGCAGAAACGCCACGAGCGTGAGCCCGGACTGACTCGCGAGATCGACAGCCAGCGAAGATGGCGCCGACACCGCCGCGAGCACGGGGATGCCTGCCATCACCGCCTTCTGCGTGAGTTCGAACGACGCCCGCCCGCTGACCAGTAGCACCGTGCCCGTCAGCGGTATGCGGTCCTGTGCGAGTGCCCAGCCCACGACCTTGTCGACCGCGTTGTGTCTGCCGATGTCCTCGCGAACGCACAGTGCGGTGCCATCGGCGCTGAACAGCGCCGCGCCGTGCAGTCCGCCGGTGGCGGCGAACACCTTCTGCGCATCACGCAATTGACGTGGCATCGCCGAGAGCGTTTCGGCGCCGACCGTCGACGGGTCGTCGCCGGGACAGTGCTTGCTGATCAGGCGAACGGCGTCCAAGGAGGCCTTACCGCACACCCCGCACGACGAGGTCGTGTAGAAATTGCGCGTCACGTCGATATCGGGCATCTCGACACCGGGTGCGAGCGTCACGTCCAGCACGTTGTACGTGTTGACGCTATCGGGACCCAGACCTTTGCAGTACCGCACGCTGAGCACGTCGTCGCGGCGGGCGATGACCCCCTCCGTGAGCAGGAAGCCTTGCGCCAGTTCGATATCGGAGCCAGGCGTGCGCATGGTCACGGTGATTGCCTTGCCGTTGACCCGGATCTCTAACGGCTCCTCGACGACAAGCGTCTCCGGCCGCGCGACCGCGTCGTCGGCGGTCACGTGCTGCACCCGCCGGCGCGCGGTTACCCGCCCCATGCAGACTCCAGCCTCAGGGCCGCGTTTCCCAACCGCATGTGACCACCCTAGTCCCGCGACTACGCGCTGCGAGACCGCACGGCTTCGGCGACGACGTCCAACGCCTCCAAGTGCTCATCGAGAGTGGACAGGCCGGCGCCCACCATGATCACCGTGCCGTGGGACGCCCCCGCGGCTGACCACGCGTCGAGCTTCGCGAGGAAGTCGTCGCGGTCTCCCCGCCACCAGATTTGGCCCTCCACGCCGATAGCCGCCGGATCCCGGCCCGCCGCCACCGCCGCCCGCTCGACGATCGCCTGGGCCTCCTCGAGGCCTTCGCCGGGCTGCACCATCGGCATCCACCCGTCGCCGAGCCGACCCGCTCGTTCGTAGCCACGGCGCGAGGCAACACCAAACCACACGGGGATCGGCCGTTGCACCGGTAGCGGTGCGATACCTGCGCCGGTGACGCGGTGGTATCGGCCATCGAAGGTGATCGACCGCTCGGTCCAGAGCCGGCGCATCAGCTCGACCTGCTCTTCTGAACGCTTGCCCCGGTTGGTGAAATCCTCGCCCAGCGCCTCGAATTCTACTGCGTTCCAGCCCATTCCGATGCCAAAGCGAAACCGGCCGCCGCTGAGCAGATCAACCTCGGCGGCCTGTTTGGCAAGCAGCGCTGTCTGCCGCTGCGGCAGGATGATCACCGCGGTGGACAGCTCCACAGTGGTGGTGATGGCGGCGAGAAAGCCGAGTGCCGTCATGGGCTCGTGGAACGTGTTGTCGATGTCATACGCGCCCGTCCACCCTTTGTGAATAGCTGGATCCGCGCCGATCACATGATCGAATATGGCCAGATGTGCAAAACCGAGTTCTTCCACTCGCTGGCCGAACGTCCGTAGCGCTTCCGTGTCACCGCCGAGTTCCGTCTGTGGGAACACCATTCCGACTCGCATACCTCCGTTGTAGTGCATGACGCACGTTGGCGCACTGGCCGTTACGCGAACCTGTGAATCACGCGTAGAGGTGAAGCATCCGAATAATCGGTGCGTTGAGGTGATCGTGACGGCACATCCGGCCTTGGACGTGACGGCACATCCGGCCTTGGAGCAGAGCTACGACTTCATCATCTGTGGATCTGGTTCGTCCGGCTCGGTGGCCGCCAGGCGAATCGCCGAGAATCCCGATGTCCGGGTGCTGCTGCTGGAGGCGGGTGGCAACGGCGACGTGGCCAATGTGGTGGAGGCCGATCTGTGGGCCACAAATCTCGAAAGTGAACGGGTTTGGGATTTTCACACTGAACCGAATGCGTGCCTGAACGGGCGAGTACTTCAGATGCCGATGGGTAAGGTACTCGGCGGCGGATCCAGCGTCAATCTGATGGCTTGGGCGCGCGGACACAAGAGCGACTGGGATCTCTTCGCAGCTGAATCAGGCGATCCAGCATGGGATTACGAATCCGTATTGCAGATATATCGGCGCATCGAGGACTGGCACGGGAAGCCCGACCCCACGCGTCGGGGCACGGATGGGTCGGTCTTCGTCCAGCCTTCACCCGAACCGCACCCATGCGCACAGGCTGTCGTTGATGGTGCACGTGCCTTGGGAATTCGCGAATTCGACAGCCCCAACGGCGAGATGATGGAAGGAACGGGGGGAGCAGCGATTGCCGATGTCAATGTCCGTAATGGCAAGCGTCAATCGACATTCGTCTCGTACGTCGAGCCGTACCTGCACCGCCCGAACCTCACGGTTGTGACCGGTGCGTTGGTGCGACGCATCACCTTCAGCGGGAACCGGGCCACCGGCGTGGAGGTCTCCCTTCAGGGTGCCGTGCACCAGATTTCGGCCGACGTCGAAGTCGTATTGTCCCTTGGGACCGTCCACACCCCGAAGGTGTTGATGCATTCCGGGGTGGGGGACGGCGACCATCTGCGTCAGTTCGGGATACCCGTCGTCGCCGCCCTGCCCGGTGTGGGCAGGAACTTGCAGGACCATCTCGGCTTCACCTGCATTTGGGAATTCCCAGAACCTGGCGGACAGCATCAGCTGACCCAGTCGGCGATCTACTGGCAGAGCGAATCAGGCCTGGACTCACCCGATCTGATAGCCGGCCATGCAGCATTCCCGATCGCGAGCCCGGAAAGCGCCGCCCGATTCGCGGTGCCCGAACACGGCTTTCTCTTGCTGTGCGCACTCGCTCATCCCAAGAGCCGCGGTCGCGTGCAGCTGACAGGGTCCGACCCCGACGACCCGGTCCGGATCGAAACCAACGCGCTGTCGCACCCCGACGACCTGCGCACCGCGATCACCTGCGTCGAGGGCGCGCGAGAGGTCGGCAACTCCGCAGCGCTTCGTCGGCACGTCAAACGCGAGGTGATGCCGGGCAATCTGAGGCGAGCCGACCTCGAGGCATTCCTGCGCGACGGCGCCATCACCTGGTTCCACTACGTCGGCACGGCCAAGATGGGTCGCGATGAGATGTCCGTGGTAGACAGCCATTTGATGGTGTACGGCATCGAGAATCTCAGGGTGGCCGATGCGTCGATCATGCCCCGCATAACGACCGCGAACACTATGGCACCGTGCATTGTCATCGGGGAGCGTGCGGCGGAGATGGCACTGGCCGAGCACGGGCTCTGACGGCCTGGCGGTATCGGATCACTCCGCCTGGTCTGGAGTCGTATATATGTTCGATCAGGAAGGGCCTTTCTCCATGGCGATCCAGGCGCCGTCTCTCTCGTGTGAGGCCACTGTCGCCTCGACGAACCGCACGCCGATGAGGCCGTCGACACCGGTCGGGATCGACAGTTCGCGCGGAGGTTCACCGCGCAGAACCTCAGCCAAGTCGAGGTAGAAGTTGGCGAATGCCTCCAGGAATCCCTCTGGGTGTCCGAGGCCGACGCGGGTCAGGCGAGCTGCGTCGTGGGACAGGTTGCTCATGCCGTGCGCGAGAATCGTTGTGCCGCCGTCTGGTCCGCGCACGATCAGATGTTGAGGGTCCTCGTGGCGCCACTCCACGCTCGCGGCGTCTCCGAAGATCCTGATGCGAAGGCCATGCTCATGTCCGGTGGCCGCCATCGTCGCCCACAGCGTGGCGGGCGCGCCGTTGTCCAGCGTCAGCCTGACGGTGGCGTTGTCGAACACCCGGCGCTCCGGAACAAGGGTGCTCAGTTCGGCCGAGATGCGGCGGACCTCCAGCCCTGTGATGTAGCGCAGTAGGTGAAGCGCATGGGTTCCGACGTCGCCGACGGCGCTGGCCGCACCGCCGATGTCCGGGTCCATTCGCCACTGGTCGATCGGGGCCGACGCCCAGCCGGATGCGTGTTCGGCGGCGACAAACCGGACGCGGCCGAGGTCGCCGTTGCGCACCATCCGTGCGGCATGCCGAACCATCGGGTAGGCCGAGTAGATGTGCGGTACGGCGAGCATCGTGCCCGTCGACTTGGCGATTGCGATGAGTTCTGCCGCCGTCGCCGAATCGTTGGTCAGCGGCTTCTCGCACACCACCGCGACGCCCTTTTCCAAGAAGGCCTTCGCGATCTCGTAGTGCGTATCGTTCGGCGTCACCACCGCGACGACGTCGATGCCGTCGCCGCGGGCCGCCTCCTGTTCTGCCATGTCACGAAAGTCGCTGTAGACACGCTCGACCCCCAGGGTCTCGGCGAATTGAGTTGATGCTTTCGGGTCTCGCGCGAAAATCCCTGCTGCAAGCACGTATTGGTTGTCGAGCCACATGGCGTGGCGATGCGCGGCACCGATCATCGCGCCCGCGCCACCGCCCACCATCCCCGCGATCAATCGTCGATCACTCACGTCCCCAGTCTGCCGTGGATGTGTTCGCGATCTCTAGGCTGGTCGCATGGTCACCCGTGTCGGACCTCTCGCGTCCATCTCGATCGACTGTCCTGATCCCGACGCGCTGGCGCCCTTCTACCGTGGACTGCTGGGGCTAGAGGAGGCGTTCGCGACGTCGGACCGTGGGGTTGTCTCACTGGCGGGTGCGGGTCCGATGCTGACGTTGATGCGCGTCGCTACCTACGTCGCGCCGTCCTGGCCCGACGGAACGCAACATCAGCAGATGCACCTGGACGTAGCGGTCGACGATCTGGAATCGGCGTTGTCGGACGCGGTCGCGCTGGGCGCGACGGAGGCCGCGCACCAGCCGGCGCCGAATCTGTGGCGGGTCCTCCTCGATCCGGTCGGCCATCCGTTCTGCCTGAGCACTGTTCGTCCCGACTAACCCGTCTGACTGACGCCGTGAAGGGCGTTCGAGCTGGTGAGAGGATTTGTCCTAACGTTCGGACAATCCCTGGACAGCGCCCGCAGCTAGTCGATACACTCACCACTTCATCCGAAGTTCGTACGCAGGGGGCTGGCCGCAATGACCATCGGCACCGATCGGCACACCATGCCCGTCGCGATCATCGGATTCGGCTGGATGGGCCGCGTGCACGCACAGGCGTACTCGCGGGTGCGCCATCACTATCCGCAGAGCACGCAGTTCCCTGACCTGGTCGCCATTGCCGACGACGTGCCTGGGCGCGCCGCAGAGGCGGCGCAACAATTCGGCGCACGATCCGCCGCCACCGATTGGCACGCCGTGATCGACGATCCGGACATTCGCGCAATAAGCGTCACCGCCCCCAACTTCCTGCACCGTGAGATCGGTACCGCCGTCGTCAACGCGGGCAAGCACCTATGGATCGAAAAACCCGTAGGACTGAGCGCTTCCGATGCGCTCGTCGTCGCCCGCGCCGCCGAAACGCAGGGGGTGGCCACGGCGGTCGGCTTCAACTACCGCAATGCACCGGCTGTCGCGGCAGCCAGAGAGCTGATCGCCGAGGGCGAGTTGGGTGAGATCACCCACGCACGGTTCTACTTCCTCAGCGACTACGCCGCGCACCCCGATGGCGCGCTGAGCTGGCGATTTCAGCGGGCCCGCGGCGGTAACGGTGTGCTCGGTGATCTCGCTTCCCACGGCGTCGATTTGGTCCGCTACCTGCTGGGCGAAGTCGAGTCGGTGTTCGCCGACACCGCGATCTTCATCCCGCAGCGGCCCGTTCCGACGGGAGCCACCAGCGGGCATCAACTGGCCAGCGGCGGTACCCGTGACGAGGTGGAGAACGAGGATTACGTTGTCGCGCAGATGCGGCTCGCATCGGGCGCACGGTGCTCCTTGGAGGCCAGCCGGGTTTCGGTGGGGGAGCAGAACGCCTACGGGTTCGAGATCCACGGCACCTCAGGCGTCGTGAGTTGGGATTTTCGCCGGATCGGTGAGTTGCGCGTCGGGACCGGCACGGCGTTTCAGGATCAGGCGGTGACGACCCGCTACGTGGGTCCGGCTGACGGCGAATACGCGGCGTTCCAGCCCGCGTCTGCGATGGCGATGGGATACGACGAGCTGAAGGTCATCGAAGCGCAGCGGTTCCTGCACTCGATCGACTCGGGTTCGCCTGTGGGCGCGACCATTTGGGATGCGGTGGCGGCGGCACAGGTGATCGAAGCGATCACCGAATCCGTCCGCAGCGGCTCGGTGCAACGTCCCCAGCCCGCATTGGTCTGACGGCTCAGCCGAGCTGGCGGCGGATCTCGTCGACGACCTCGAGTGTCGAAATCGCGTACCGCAGCGGGTGAATCTCCGACTCGATGCGATCATCGGCGATCAGCCGTGCTGCCTCGACAGCCGCGTAGTGCAAGCCGTCGGTCTGCACGCCGGGTTCCTCGTCGTACCGCAGCGCCCGCGCCGGGTCGTCGGGATGGCCCCGGTGACGGGTGAGAGTGAACGGGCCAGGCATGAAGAACGGCCCGTCGATGTGTAACGTCGCGTCACGCCCGGCGATCACTGCCGCCGTCGGGGTGTCCGACAGGATCGTCGTATGCAGCAGTGCCTGATTACCTGCCGCGTCGGACAGCACCGCCGAGATCTGTCCGTTGAGTCCCGTCGCCGCGGGTTGGCCCTGCGCGACGACGGAGGTGAACGAGCCGAACACAATGTGTGCCAACGCAATCGGGTACGTTCCGAGATCCAGCAGCGGTCCGCCGGCGAGGTCGGGATCGTAGATGCGGTGATCGGGAGTGAAGAACTCGCCGTGGTCGGCGATGACCGTGCGCACCTCACCGAGCGCGCCATCGTCGAGTAGTTGGCGGACGATGTCGAACTTCGGCAGGAACTTCGTCCACATCGCCTCGCCCGCGAAGCGGTTGGCGCTCGCGGCAGCGGCCGCGACGTCCCGTGCGCCCGCGGCGTCGGTTGCCAGTGGCTTCTCCACCAACACATGCTTGCCCGCATTCAGTGCGTCGACCGCGTTGTTGCGGTGGCTCGGATGCGTCGTCGCGATGTAGACGATGTCGATGTCCGGATCGTCGAAGAGCGCGTCATAGCTGTCATACGCCTTGGGCAGCGACCATTGCGCGGCGAACGCAGCTGCCCGGTTCTGGTCGCGGGACGCGACTGCCACCGCCTGCTGGCCCGTATTGGCCTGCAGGGATTCGACGAAGCGTGTTGCGATCCAGCCGGGGCCGAGGACGCCCCAGCGCAGTACTGGCGCCTCGCGCGGATCGGGGGTCCTGGGCAGCGGAAGCGTGGTGATCGCCATGCCAACAGCCTAATTTGCCGACGCCTATTTGTTAAGACATTAATATGTAATACTCAGCTTGTGGCAGTGCGTGTTGGGGTCGTGGGAGTCGGAGTGATGGGCGCCGATCATGCCCGCAAGCTTGCCCGCGTCGTGTCCGGTGCCGAATTGGTCGCGGTGACCGATTTCGATGCCACGGTCGCGAGTGGAATCGCCGAGGAACTCGGTGCCCGCGTTCATGCTGATTGTGTCGACCTGATCGACGACCCATCGGTGGACGCCGTCGTCATCGCCACCCGCGACGACACCCACGCCGACCTGGTCTCTGCTGCGCTGCGCGCGGGCAAGCCCCTGATGTGCGAGAAGCCCTTGGCCCCAACGGCTGACGAGTGCCGTCAGGTGGTTGCTACCCAGGCTGCTCTGGACAAATCGGTCGACCTCGTGACCGTCGGCTTCATGCGCCGCTTCGATCCGCCCTACGTCGCGCTGCGCGACCGTGTCCTCAGCGGCGACCACGGTGCGCCGTTGATCGCGCACTGCGTCAGCCGCACCGTGCACACCTATCCGGGTGGCGATTCGGCCTCGTCGATCACGCAGTCGGCCATTCACGAGCTCGACATCGTGCCCTGGCTGCTGAATGCGCCGATCGTCGAGGTGAGTTGGCAGCACGGACGATCGTCGGTTCATTGGGGCAGTCGTCAGGACCCGCAGTTCTACCTGTTGCGCACCGCCTCCGACGTGCTGGTCACAGTCGAGCTGTTCCTCAACGCATGTTACGGCTACGACACCCGTTGTGAAGTGGTCATGGAAACGGGCAGCTGCGCGCTGACCTTGCCGACTCACATCGTCACGGATGCCGAACGTCGAAGGGCCGTCGACTATCCCGCGGACTGGATCCCGCGCTACAGCGACGCCTACCGTATCGAGCTCCAGGAATGGATCGACTCGATCACCCAGGGCAGACCTTCGACACTGGCCAACGCTGAGGATGGTCTACGCGCATCGCTGGTCGCCGACGCGCTGGTCGAGTCAATGCGGAGCAACGGTGCCTGGGTCAAGGTGCCCGACTGATCAGAGCACGGCGACCGCGGACTCGGCCGCCAGCTTGACGGCTTGCGCCACCGGAATGCGTCGGAACTCCGAGGACAGGATCTCGACGCCCCACGGGCCGTCGAAGCCCTTTTCGCGCAAGAGGGCAACCAGGCCACGAAGGTCGAAAGAGCCTTCACCGCAGAGCAATCGATGCTCGACGGTATCTTCGAAGAGCGTTCCGACCACCTCGTTGGCGGCATCGTCGAGCTCGACGCCGAATATCATCGCGGGTGCCAGCGCCGACCGTAATTCGTCGAGCGATGTGCCCGCGCGGAAGACATGCCAGGCATCCACCAGTAGCCCAACTCCCGGATGGGCCGTGGCGGCGACGATCTCAGCACCCATCGGTACGGTCGAGATCATCGAGAACGGCATGGTCTCGATGGCAATCTGGGTGCCGTGTTCGGCTGCCCGCGTGGCCAACTCGCGCAACGGCTGGACCAACAATTCGGGATGCGGTGTGCGTGGTCCGAGTTCCGATCCGATCTTGATGAACGCTGGCGCCAGGTAGTCCGCCGCTTCGAACAGCAGCTCGCGAACCCCATACGAGTGGTCCGCTTCGCCGCGAGGGATCCACCACCGTTCGATCAGTTCGATCTCGACGTGGGTGAGCCCGTGGTCGGCGATCATGTCTCGCAGTGCGGGGAACCCGATGGTGTCGTGGACGGCGCGTACGTCGTCGGCGATGAGCCCCATGCCGGTGTAGCCGGCCGCGGCAATGGCAGCAACGCGTTCCGCGATCGGAACGGTGCTCGTCGCGGGGGTGCGCATCGGCGACGTGTCGCCTGCACTGGTCCACGCCGTCGCCACGAGTTGGGGATGATTCACGTCGATCCTCTATCGTGAGCGTGCGCAAAATGCCGCCCGCGAGCGGCGTGTCGTGCAACAGACACGCACGCTCGCGGTGCGGTGTGACTTACTTGTTCTGGGGGAAGCCCAGTTCGAGGCCACCGTGGCTAGGGTCGAGCCAACGGCTGGTGATGGCCTTGCCGCGGGTGAAGAAGTGCACGCCGTCCATGCCGTGGGCGTGGGTGTCGCCGAACAGCGAAGCCTTCCAACCACCGAAGCTGAAGTAGGCCATCGGCACCGGGATGGGCACGTTGATGCCGATCATGCCGACCTCGACCTCGTTCTGGAAGCGCCGGGCGGCGCCGCCGTCATTGGTGAAGATCGCGGTGCCGTTGCCGTACGGGTTGGTGTTGATCAGATCCAGGGCTTGGTCGTAGGACTCCACGCGGACGACGGAGAGCACGGGGCCGAAGATCTCGTCGGTGTAGACACTCATCTCCGGGGTGACGTGGTCGATCAGGGTGGGGCCCAACCAGAACCCATCCTTACCACCGTCGGCCTCGACATTGCGTCCGTCGACGACGATCTTCGCGCCGTCGGCCTCACCCGCATCGATGTAGGAGGCAACCTTGTCGCGGTGGGCCTTGGTCACCAGCGGACCCATGTCGGAGTCCTTGGCGCCGTCACCGGTCTTGATCGTGCGGGCCCGTTCGGCGATCTTGGCGACCAGGTCGTCGGCGATCGGGCCGACCGCCACGGCCGCGCTGATGGCCATGCAGCGTTCCCCGGCCGAGCCGAACCCGGCGTTGACCATCGCATCGGCGGCCAGGTCCAGATCGGCGTCGGGCAGGATCACCGCGTGGTTCTTGGCACCGCCAAGAGCCTGCACCCGTTTGCCGTGCGCGGTGCCGGTTTGATAGACGTACTGCGCGATCGGCGTCGAACCGACGAACGACACCGATTTGATGGCCTTGTTGGTCAGCAGCTCGTCGACGGCGGTCTTATCGCCCTGCAGGACATTGAAAACGCCTGGCGGCAGGCCGGCCTCGGCCCACAACTCGGCGATCCACAACGACGCGCTGGGGTCCTTCTCCGACGGCTTGAGCACGACGGTGTTGCCCGCCGCGATGGCGATCGGGAAGAACCACATCGGCACCATCGCCGGGAAGTTGAACGGGCTGATGACGCCCACCGGGCCGAGCGGCTGACGGATCGAATACACGTCGACCTTGGTCGAGGCGTTCTCGGTGAACCCACCCTTGAGCAGATGCGGGATACCGCAGGCGAACTCGACGACCTCCTGGCCGCGGCTGACCTCGCCGAGTGCATCGGAGACGACCTTGCCGTGCTCGGAGGTGATGATCTGGGCCAGCTCACCCTTACGCTCGTTGAGCAGCTCGCGGAACGTGAACAGGATCGCGGTGCGCTTGGCCAACGAGGTATCGCGCCACGCCGGGAACGCCGCCGCCGCGGCATCGATCACCGCACGGGCGTCCTCGACGCTGGCGAGGGCCACCTGGCCGGTGACCTCACCGGTCGCCGGATTGGTCACCGGCGCGGTCGCGCTGCTGTTGCCCGCGAATGGCTTGTTGTCGATCCAGTGGGAAATTGTCTTGCTCTGTGTCATTTTGGGGTTATCTTCCGTGCTTCGAGACGTATTCGGACATGGTGTTCAGTTGATAGCGGGACACCTCGTGGGCGTTCTCGTCCTCGGCGAAGACGGACGAGACCATGACGGTGTCGGGCCGCTGATAAAAGTCAACGTCGGCAAGGGCACCGAAGAACTCGTCCCAGTCGACGTCGCCGTCACCGATCTTGAGGTGCTGATGCACCCGCGCCGGGCTACCCGGCGGGTTGGTGATGTAGCGCAGGCCGTGGCTGCGGTGGTGGTCCATGGTGTCGGCCACGTGAACCAGTCGCAGCTTGTTGCCTGCCGCGCGGATGATCTCGCCCATATTGCCGCCCATGTGGAAGCTGTGGCACGCGACGAAGACCATCCCGATGTTGGGGGAGTTCACGCCGCGGATGATCCGCAACGCCTCCAGCCCGTCCTCGACAAAATCGTCCGGGTGCGGGTCGATTCGGACGTCGATGCCCTCGCGCTCGAAGATCGGCACGAGTTCCTCCATGGACCGAAAAAACGCCCGTTCGGACTCCTCGGCACGCTCCGGGCGGCCCGAGAACTCGGTGTTGATGACGTTGACACCGAGGTCGACGGTGATCTGCACGACGCGTTTCCAGTTGCGCATCGCGGCTTCGCGGGCATCCTCGTCGGGCCCGGACCAGCGCAGCACCGGCAGCACCGAGGCGATGCCCACGCCAGCGTCCGCGCAGGCCTTGCGGAACTGGGCGACCAGATCATCGTCGGCACGCGGATGGTTGAAGAACGGGATGAAGTCCCTGTGCGGCGTCAACTGCAGGTACTCGTAGCCCAATTCCGCTACCAGCCGCGGGAACTCGAGCAGCTCGTAGTCGTGGTGGAACGGCGTCGGATCGAGTGCGATCTTCATCGTCACGCCCCCTTGATCGAGTCGCGGGCGACCATCTCGACGGCCTCAGGCTGGCCGGTTTCCAGCGACTCTACGCCGGCATCGCAGACGGCAGCCGCGGCGTAGCCGTCCCATGCGCAGGGTCCGTCGATGTAAACCCCGGTGTCCGCACCCCGCAGAACGGCATCGACCCACCTCTGGATCTCGGTGTCGTACGCCTGGCCGAACCGTTCCTTGAAACTGGGCGTGATCTGCCCACCCCACGTGCCAGGGGCGCTCTTGCGCACCAGGCCGACGTCGAGCCCGATCATCGCGCTGCCCTTCTCGCCGACCAGCTCGGTGCGGACCTCGTAGGCCACGCCGGTGGTGACGAACACCTCGACGTCGACGTGCTTGCCCGATGCGGTCTTGAAGATCCCGATCTGGGGATCCTGAAGGCCCTGCGGCGCAGCTGGATTCGCGGCAGGCCGGATGATCTGCACGGACGCGATTTCCTCACCGAAGAGGAAGCGTGTCACATCGACCTCATGGACCAGCGAGTCCTTGACGATCATCGAACTGTTGAAATTGGGCGGCACGGCGGGGTTGCGATGTACACAGTGCATCACCAGCGGCTGGCCGAATTCGCCGCCGTCGATGAGCAGTTTGAGCTGTTCGTACTCGTGGTCGAAGCGACGCATGAAGCCGACCTGGATCAGCTGCTTCCCGAGTTCCGCTTCGCGCTTGACGACCTCCAAAGACGTTGTGACATCGGTCGTCAACGGCTTCTCGCATAGCACCGGCTTGCGATGCTCCAGGCAGGCAAGCAGCTGCTTCTCGTGCGTCGGGCCCGGCGTGGCCAGCAGGACGGCGTCGACATCGGGATCGGCGATGGCATCGAGCGGATCACCGATGGCCCGGCATCCGGGAATGTTCGCGGCGATCTGCTCGGCCTTCTCCGCCAGATAGTCGTTGACCACGACCACCCGCGCACCGGCGATGCGGGACGAGATGCGGGCGACGTGGTCGGCTCCCATCATGCCGACCCCGAGAACGGCAATACGAAGTTCAGACATCATTGTTCCTTGGTTTATCGTGGCGTCGCCGCTAGGCGAATTTCACGGACGGGACACCGCACGAGCCCAGGTACTGGCGCGTGCGCTTGGCGATCGGGAGGGGTGCGTCGACCTCACAGGGATACATGTCCTGTTCGACGATCGCGAAGACATCGATGCCCAGCTTTTCGATGGCGGCGAGCAGTGGCGGCATCTCGGGAATTCCGCGCGGCGGCTCGGTCATCGCGCCGAGCTTGACGGCCTCGCCGAACGGCAGGTCCTCGGCCTCGACCTTGGCCCGCACCTCGGGATCGACCTGCTTGAGGTGCAGATAGCCGATGCGCTCAGGGGCGCGCTCGATGATCGCGATGTTGTCGCCGCCGCAGTAGCTGATGTGGCCGGTGTCCAGACACAGGTTGACGAACTCACCGTCGGTGCCGTCGAGGAAGCGGTAAACGTTCTCCTCGGTGTCGACGTGGCTGTCTGCATGCGGGTGGTACTGCGCACGCACACCGTACTTTTCGAACATCGCTTTGCCGAGCTCGTTCATGCCGTTGGTCTTCTTGCGCCACTGCTCTTCGCTGAGGTTGCGATCCTCCAGCACTGCGCCGGTCGACGGGTCGCGCCACATCTCGGGGATGACGACGACATGCTTGCCACCGACAGCGGCCGTCAGCTTCGCGACGTCCTCGATCTGCTTCCACACCGCATCCCAGGAATCATCCTGGTGCAGGTGCTCGAAGACGGTACCTGCCGACAGCTTCAGGTCGCGCGACGCCAGCTCGTCGGACAGCTGCTCGGGGTCGGTGGGCAGATAGCCGAACGGGCCGAGCTCGATCCACTTGTAGCCGGAGGCCGCGACCTCGTCGAGGAAGCGGGTGTACGGGGTCTGGCCCGGATCCTCCGGGAACCACACGCCCCATGAATCGGGTGCAGAGCCAACGAGAATCGTGCTCATATCAGTCCTTTGAGTCGTAGGGCTTTACGGGGCCGTATAGGGGGCGCTGGATCTTCTTCCAGTCGGCGTAGGTCTCGTACGCCTCCTGAGTGGACGTCAGCGATGAGGTCTGACTGACGGGGACGTCCCACCAGGACTCGCTGTCGGGTGCATAGATCAGCGGGTCGGTTTCCACATGGATCACGGTGGTGTGCTCGTTGGCCTTGGCCACCTTGACGGCATCGGCGAACTCCGCCGCCGTCGTCACCTTGATCACCTCGGCGCCCAGGCTGGCCGCGTTGGCCGCCAGGTCGACCGGGAGCTTCTCGCCCGCCAGCCGGCCCGAGTCGTCGCGGTAGCGGTACGAGGTGCCGAAACGCTGTGATCCCAAGGATTCTGAGAGCGAGCCGATCGATGCGAAGCCGTGGTTCTGCACCAGCACGAGGATGACCTTGACGCCTTCCTGGACCGCCGTGACCAACTCGGTGGCCATCATCAGGTAGGAGCCGTCGCCGACCATGACGAACACGTCGCGGTCGGGGGCGGCCATCCGGACGCCGATACCGCCTGCGACCTCGTAGCCCATGCAGGAGTAGCCGTACTCGACGTGGTAGCCCTTGCGTTCGCGGGTGCGCCACAGCTTGTGCAGGTCGCCCGGCATCGATCCGGCCGCGCAGACGACCACATCGCGGGGGTCCGACAACGTGTTCGCCAGCCCGATGACCTGATTCTGGTTCAGTGCGCTGCCGTCGTCTTCGACGCGGTAGACGCCCGACACCGTCTCGTCCCAGTCGTGTGCGAGTTCGGTTGTGCGTGTGCGGTATTCGTCAGCCACGGAATAGTCGCTCAGCGCCTCCGAGAGTGCCTCGATGGCCTCGCGGGCATCGGAGACGACCGACAGCCCGCCCTGCTTCACCGCGTCGAAGGACGCGACGTTGATGTTGACGAACCGAACGTCGGGGTTGTTGAACGCGGTGCGCGACGCGCTGGTGAAATCGCTGTACCGGGTGCCGATTCCGATCACGACGTCGGCGTCGGCCGCCAGCGCGTTGGCGGCGGTGGTTCCGGTCGAGCCGACCGCACTGACCGACTGCGGGTGATCGTAGGGGAGTGAGCCCTTGCCCGCCTGCGTCTCGGCGACCGGGATGCCGGTCCTCTCGACGAACGCCGTCAGCGCGTCGTTGGCGTCCGAATAGATGACGCCGCCGCCCGCGACGATCAGCGGGCGCTCGGCCGAGCGGATGATATCGGCGGCCCGGGAGACGACCAACCGCTCCGGCAGCGGGCGTGCCACGTGCCAAGTGCGTTCGGCGAACAGCGATTCCGGCCAGTCGAAGGCCTCGGCCTGTACGTCCTGCGGCAGTGCGATGGTGGCCGCACCGGCCTCGACCGGGTCGGTGAGCACCCGCATCGCCCCGATCAAGGCCGCAGGCAACTGCTCAGGCCGCCACACGCGGTCGAAGAACCGCGACAGCGGCTTGAACGCGTCGTTGACGGTCATCTCATTGTCGTGCGGCTGTTCGAGGTCCTGCAGCACGGGTGTACTGACCCGGGTGGCGAAGGTGTCCGAGGGCAACAGCAGGACTGGCAGCCGGTTGATGGTGGCCAGCGCCGCACCGGTGAGCATGTTGGTCGAGCCTGGTCCGATGCTCGCGGTCACGGCCCACGCCTGCAACCGATCTTTCTGCCTCGCGAACGCGGCGGCGGTATGTACCATCGCTTGCTCGTTGCGGCCCAACACATATCGCAGCCCGGGTTCGATGCCTGCCTCCGATGCCTCGACCTCGGCTTGCAACAGCGCCTGACCGACGCCTGCCACGTTGCCGTGACCGAAGATGCCGAAACAACCGGCGAAGAACTTGCCGCGTTCGCCGTCGCGTTCCACGTACTGGTTGGCGAGGAAGCGGACGGTGGCTTGGGCGACGGTCAGCCGCACGGTCGGTTCGTTGTGGGGCGCCTTGAAAGCGGATGCCTTGGAGACCACGTCACGCTCCTCGTGAATGCAGGGGTAGCCGGGGGTCGACGGCCTGGTCTTCCCAGGTGCCGCGCAACCACGCATGTTCTGGGTCGTCGACGATCTTCCATGCCCGTTCCTCGCCGGGGCCTGCCATCACATTGAGGTAGTACATGTGATAGCCGGGCGCGGCGACGGACGGCCCGTGGAATCCGTGTGGGACGAGCACGACGTCGCCGCTGCGGACCTCTTCGAGCACCTCGATCGGACGTTCCGGGGTTCCGTAGACGCGGTGGTAGCCGAAGCCGCGGGAATCACCTGGGCCCGAATCGATCTCGAAGTAATAGATCTCCTCGAGCGCCGACTCGACGGGGGTGGTCTCGTCGTGCTTGTGCGCGGGGTAGCTCGACCAGTTGCCGCCAGGGGTGATCACCTCGCATGCGATCAGCGAGTCGGCGTCGAAAACCCCTGCGGTGCCGAAGTTGTGCACCTGACGGCTGCAGTTTCCACTGCCGCGAAGCTCGACGGAAACGTCGGCGGCCGCGACACGCCGGTTCGGCAGTTGCCGCTTCGCCCGCGCCCCGCAGATCGCGATCCTGCCCTGCCCGCGAAGCGTGTAGGTGTTCTGTGTACCGATGTAAACCATGTCGGCCGGTCCGTCGAAAACCGATTTGCGCACAGACAGTTCGAACGTCTCGTCGCCGGCCTCAACGGTTCCCCCGCCGGCCAGCGGCATGACCATCACCTCGGTGTCACCGGTCTCCAGCGTGAGATCCGACGTCAGTTCGACCACCTTCAGGCTGGACTCGGTCCAGCCAGCCGATTCGGGCGTGACGTCGACGGTGTAAGGCGCAACGGCGCTCTTCGCGGGAATGTAGAACTTGCTGTGCATGCTCACGCCCTTCCCGTCGCTACGCTCGCCTCGGTCCTCACCATCGATACCGCCGTCGCGACCGCAGTGCTGACATCGTCGTCCGCGGGGTACAGCAGGGTGCGACCCACGATCAGCCCTCGCACCGACGGCAGCGCCAGTGCCTTCTCCCAACTGGCGAACGCCTCGTCGGGATCGGCGGGGTCGCCACCGAGCAGCAGGGTCGGGAGCGTCGTCGACTCCATCACCCGGTCCATCTCATCGACAACCGGGAGCTTCATCCACGTGTATGCCGAACTCGAGCCGAGGGCCTGACCGATGTGGATCGACTTGATCACCGCATCGGCGGAGAGGTCGTTGCGTACCTTGCCGTTGACGCGGCTCGACATGAACGGCTCGACCATGGCGATGAGCCCGTACGACGCGAGTTCGTCGATCGCACGCGCGCATGCTTCCAGCGTGGCGACTGTGCCCGGATCGTCAAGATCGACGCGGCACAACATCTTTCCGCCGTTCATCCGTGCGGCTGCGGTTGCCTCGGCGGTGGCCGCGGTCATCCTGTCGTCGAGCTCGAAACTCGCGCCTGCGAGGCCGCCGCGGTTCATCGACGAGAAGACGACCTTGTCGTCCAGCGCGCCGAGCAGCAACAGATCATCGAGGATGTCGGAGGTGGCCAGCACACCGTCGACGCCGGGGTCGGCGAGCGCCGCGCGCAGGCGGTCGAGCAGGTCCGTGCGGCTGTTCATCGCCGTCGGCCGCGAGCCCACCGCCAGTGCGCCTCGGGCGGGGTGGTCGGCTGCCACGATCATGAGCCTGCCGTTGCCACGCACCGTGGGCCGCGTGACGCGGCTCTGCCAGGCGCGCGCGACGGCGCCGGGATCGGCCGCCCGCAGCTCGGTGATCGCCGCGTAGTCCTTGCAAATCGGATCAGACATTGACTGCCTCCACGGCGGTTTGTTCGGCCAGGTCGTGCACCTCGGTTTCGGTCGGCATCGCCGTCGAGCACTCGAGCCGCGACGCCACGATGGCTCCTGCGGCGTTGGCGTAACGCAGCGTCTTCTCCAGCGGCCAGCCGTGAAGCAGGCCGTGGCACAGGCTGCCGCCGAACGCGTCGCCGGCACCGAGGCCGTTGACCACGTCGACTTCATTGGGCGCCACCATCACCGAGGCGTGCCGCGTCTTGCCGAGCACGCCGCGCGGTCCCTGCTTCACGATCGCGAGCTCGACGCCGATGTCCAGCAGCGCCTCGGCAGCCTTGCGCGGATTCGTCTCACCGACAGCGATCTCACATTCCTCGCGGTTGCCCACGGCGACGGTCACGTGGCTCAAGGCACGCTGCACCTGCTCGGTCGCCGCGGCGGGCGACTCCCAGAACATCGGCCGGTAGTCGAGGTCAAGGACGGTGAACGGTGCCCTCTGGCGCGCCTCCCATGCGGCGAAATGCGCGCTGCGACTGGGCTCTTCGGACAGCCCGGTCACCGTCGACCAGTACAGCCGCGCATTGCGAACGGCGTCGGTGTCGATTTCGTCGGGACGGACCTGGAGGTCCGGCGCACTGGGTCGACGGTAGAAGTACAGGGGGAAGTTGTCCGGCGGGAAGATCTCGCAGAACGTCACCGGAGTCGGGTATTCGTCGTGCGTCGACACAAACCGGTTGTCGACGCCGAGGTCTGCCAACTCGCGGCGGACGTAGGTGCCGAACGGGTCGTTGCCGACGCCGGAGATCAACGCCGAGCGGTTGCCGAGCCTTGCGGCCGCGACAGTGACATTGGCGGCGCTGCCGCCCAGAAACTTGCCGAATGACTTGACGTCCTCAAGTCCCACCCCGATCTGCAGGGGATAGATGTCGACGCCGCAGCGCCCGATGGCGAGTAAGTCAAATGGCTGCGTGGTACTCAAAGTCAGCCTTCCAGGGAGTAGTTGTGCGCTCGCTACGAGAGTGCCCTGCGTCACTTCCCCCTGTCAAGACTTTGTCCTGACATTCTGTCTTTCGATCATGCGATGTTACGATGCAGCTACTGCTTTTCTGGTCCGCCACGAGATCGGAGACGACGTGCCCTTGACGGTGGAGCTCGACAGGTCGAGTCCTGTTCCCCTCTACTATCAGCTCGCCCAGGCGATCGAAGCTGCGATCCGTGACGGCGAGCTAGCGCCGGGTGACCGCTTCGAAAACGAACTGGCGCTGGCAAAACGGCTCACGCTTTCGCGCCCAACCACCAGGCGCGCCATCCAGGAACTTGTCGACAAGGGCCTGCTCGTGCGCAAGCGCGGTGTGGGCACCCAGGTCGTCCAGAACCCCGTGCACCGTCGCGTCGAGCTGACCAGTTTGTTCGACGATCTCGCCCGCGCCGGGCAGGAGCCGACCACGCAGCTGCTCGATTACCGTGTCGGCACCCCCGACGAGGAAGTCGCCCGCGAGCTCAATCTGGCTGCCGACCGCGAGGTGGTCTCCATCCACCGACTGCGTTGCGCGAACGGTGAGCCGCTTGCGGTGATGACCAACCATCTGCCCGCCGACATCGCGCCACAACCGGACGAGCTGGAGAGCAGCGGGCTGTACCAGTCCCTTCGGGCGCGTGGCGTGCATATTCGGCTCGCTCGACAGCGCATCGGCGCGCGCGGGGCCACCCGTTCGGAGGCCCGGCTGCTCGACGAGAAACCGAACGCGCCGCTGCTGACGATGGCGCGTACGGCCTTCGACGACTCGGGCAGTGCCGTCGAGTTCGGTACGCACTGCTACCGCGCGTCGCGCTACTACTTCGACACCACGCTCGTCGACCGTTAGGTCGCGAAGCCGTGGAGGCGGCGACATCCAACCCAGTCGATCAACGCGGGGCGCCGGTGGTGCCGCGCACGACGAGCTTGGGTTCCAGGACTATGTCGGTGAATCCGCTCTGCGGCTCCTCGAGCATCTTCGCCGCCAGCTCGACGGCGTGGCGCGCCAGCGCGCTGGCGTCCTGGTGAACGGTGGTCAGGTCGATGCGCGGGTTGTCCGACAGATGGCTGTCGTCGTAGCCGATCAGCGAAAGTTCGCCTGGCACATCCACTCCCGCACGGGTGAACACGTCGAGCAATCCGAGCGCACACCGGTCGTTGCCCGCGAGCACGGCGGTCGGCAGCGAGGGTTTGGCGAGCATGGCACGTGCCGCGACGGCGCCCGCCTCTTCGTTGTGCGCACCGGGGATCACCTTGGCGCGCTTCGCCAGCCCGTGACTTCGCATGGCGGCGCGGTAGGCGCGCCGTCGATCGGCCGAACCCGGATCCGTCCCGCCGTCGACGTGGTGGATGTCGCGGTGACCGAGTTCGACGAGATAGCCCACTGCCTCGCGAGTTCCCTTCGCGTCGTCGGTGCGCACCGTGGCCAGGGCGCGCGCCGCTGAACTCGCGTCGGTGTCAAGACGCCGGCCGACGACGACGACGGGAACACGGTCGGCGAGGCGGCAGAGGTACTCGGCGTCAGACTTCGGGCCGAGCAGGATCAGGCTGCCGCAGCGGTGGCTCAGCAGCGCATCGATGGGCACGGACTCGTCGCGATCGGGGAGGTTGGCCGACAGCAGCACCTCGTAGCCGATGCCTTCGGCGGCGGGATAGATCCCGGTGACCAGCTCGGCTTCGAAGAGCTGGCGGACGTCGATCAGCACGCCGAGCGTGCGGCTGCGGCCCCGTGCCAGAAGGCGTGCCGCGGAATCCGGGCGATAGCCGATCTCTTCGGCGATCGCGAGCACGCGACGCCTGGTCTCCTCGCTCGCTCCTGGTTTGCCGTCGAGGATGAACGAGACCAGGGTGCGCGAGACACCGGCGCGCTCGGCGACATCGGCCATGGTTGGCCGCCGCGACGACCGATCTTGGCGCTCCGATGGAGATGCCACGGGTGCTCCTTGGATGTGACGGTTGACACAGGCTACTTCGACCCTCATAGTAGGCCTAAAGCGCGTTACTAACGCGCTTTAGTTATCCAGCGAATTTGAGGCGATCCGAATGACCCTGGGTGGCGTTACGTCGAAAACGAAAGCGGGCGCATCGTCCGGAAGATTCCTGACCAAGCTGACGGTGATCGCCACCCTCGGCGGGCTTCTGTTCGGCTATGACACCGGGGTCATCTCGGGTGCGCTGCTGTACATGAAGGACGACCTGGCGTTGAGCTCATTCGGCGAGGCGACGGTCGTCAGCTCGCTGCTCTTCCCCGGCGCCGCCCTCGGTGCGCTGTTCGGCGGCCGCATCGCGGACCGGTTCGGACGCAAGCGCACCCTGCTGCTGTGCGCGTGCGTGTTCCTGGTCGGCGCGCTCGGATGCGCGCTCGCGCCCACCGTCCAGATCATGGTGGCCGCCCGCATCATCCTGGGCTTCGGTGTGGGAGCGGCATCGGTGACATGCCCGCTGTATCTCGCCGAGATGGCCCCGCCGGACCGGCGCGGACGGATGGTGACGATCAACGAGCTGATGATCGTCACCGGTCAGATGCTGGCCTTCGCGATGAACGCCCTGCTGGATCACGTCATCCACGATCCCCACGTATGGCGCATGATGCTGGCGGTGGCCGCCGTGCCCGCCGTCGCGCTGCTGCTCGGCATGCTGGTGCTGCCGGATTCGCGCGGTGGTACGGGCTCAAGGGCCGGCTGCCCGAGGCGCGTCGCGTCCTCGGATTGAGCCTGGACGAGCGGGAGGCCGATCTGGAGTTCGACGCGATCGTCGAACACGCCGAGCGGACCTTGACCACGAAGAGCACGCCGTTCTCGGTGATCCGTGACGTCCCGTGGATTCGTCGGGTGGTGCTGATCGGCTGCGGACTGGCGATCGTGCAGCAGGCTACCGGCATCAACACGGTGAACTACTACGCGCCAACCATCCTCGAACAGAGCGGCCTTGGGATGAGCGCGTCGCTTGTCGCCACCATCGCCGTCGGCGTCCTCGGTGGTGACCACGTTCATCGGCATCATCCTGCTCGGCTACGTCGGCAGGCGCACCATGCTGCTGATCGGCTTCGCGGGTGTCGCCGCATCACAACTCGGGCTGGCGCTGACGTTCGTGCTGCCCCAGTCGACGTTGCGAAGCTACGTGATCCTGGGCTGCATGGTGGTGTTCGTCGCGTTCGTGCAGATGTTCATCGGCACCTGCGTGTGGTTGCTCCTGTCGGAGATCTTCCCGCTCAGCATCCGCGGATTCGCGATCGGCATCGCCGTGTTCATCCTGTGGTGCACCAACGCGCTGATCTCGTTCCTGTTCCCCGTGCTGAACTCGGCACTGGGCTCCACCCCCAACCTTCGGCCTGTTCGTCGCCGTCAACGTGGTGTCGTGGCTGTTCGTGCGCAAGTTCGTGCCCGAGACCAAGGGCACCACGCTCGAGGAACTCGAGGACCGCTTCGAGTCCGAGGGCACCGCGGTCACGGCTCGCGCCTGACGCTACTGGAACGCCGCGCGGAACGCCTCCAGCGCGGCGACGCTGTCGCCGCAGGCCCACGCCTCCATACCGACGGTGCCGGCAAAGCCGATGTCGCGCAACGCCTTCGCGATCGCTGGATAGTTGATCTCGCCCGTGCCCGGTTCACGTCGACCGGGCACGTCGGCAATCTGGATCTCGCCGATCGCGTCACCGCAGCGCCGCAACAGCTCGATCAGATTCCCCTCCCCGATCTGGGCGTGATACAGGTCGAGCATCATCTTGACGTTGGGATGGCCGACGCCCTCCACCAGGGCCAGGGTGTCCTTGGCGCGCGCGAGCGGGACGCCGGGATGGTCGACGATCGTGTTGAGGTTCTCGACGCAGAATGTCACTCCTGCGGCGGCGCCGAGTTCGCCGATGCGCTCCAGCGTGCGCAGCGCGGTGGCCCACATCTCGCCAGTCGCTCGGTGGCGCGGCCGGGCGGCCTTGCCGTCAACAAGCTCCGCGGTATGCAGGTTCAACCGTGGAACACCAAGCGTCTCAGCGGCTTTGATGGATAGCTCCGCGGTCCGGACAACCTCGTCGGCGGTGGCGGGGTCGATGAGGTCGCCATGCAGGTAGCCCGTCATCGAAGAGAACCTGGCGCCGGTGCCCGCCAGCGCCTTCAGATCCTTGTCGTGCCAGCTCCAGATTTCGACGGCGAAGCCCATGTCGTCGATGCGCCTGACCCGGTCGATGATCGGCAGGTCCGTGAAGACCATCTCCGAGCAGACCGCAAGTCCATACCCGGTCACCGCAGGACCGCGTTCAGGGCGATGGGCGCGGCGTTTTCCACCGATTCACGGGCGGCCAGGGCGATCTCGAGCGCAACACGCGCATCGGTGCCGGTCACCGTCGGCTCGGTGCCTGCGTTCACGCAGTCGACGAAGTGGGCGATCTGTGCCGCATAGGCGTCGGCGAACAGTTCGATGTTGGCCGTGCCTGCGCGCTCTGGCGGGCGGCCTGCCTGCAGCACACCGCCGGAGCCGAAGACCTCGCCGCGGACGTCGTAGCCGTAGACCGCCTGGAAGCTGGCCTCGGCGACCGCGAAGGCGCCGTTGTCAAAGCGGATCTGCACGACGGCGGTGTCCAGGAATCCCGAATCGGCGAACTGCGGATGCACGAGCGCGTCGGCCTGCGCGTAGACGCTGGTGACGCGGGCACCGGGATTGAGCCAGCACAGTGTGTCGAAGTCGTGGATCAGCGTTTCGTTGAAGATCGTCCACGGCTTCACCCAGGCGGCAACCTCGGCAGAGATGCCCGGATCGCGGGTGAGCGACCGCAGCAGTTGGGGTGTGCCGATTGCGCCGTCGGCGATTCGGGCGCGCATATCGGCGAAATTTTGGGCGAAGCGGCGGTTGAAGCCGACCTGCAGAGCGATCCCGGCGGCGCGCGCCGCGTCGATCGCGCGGTCGGCGTCATCGAGCGTCAGTGCCATCGGCTTCTCGCAGAACACATGCTTTCCCGCCTGTGCTGCGGCGACGACCAGGTCAGCGTGGGTGGCGGCGGGCGAGCAGATGGCCACGGCGTCGATTGCTGGGTCCGCGATCAGCTCCACTGGGTCGCGGTATGCCTTGGGTGCCGAAAGCCGTTCGGCCGCACCGGGTTGCGGGTCGGCAACGGCGGCGAGCCGGGCGCCGGGCAGTCGACTGGCCAGGGTCTCGGCGTGAAAGCTGCCGATCCATCCGGCGCCGATGAGACCGAAGGACAACGGATTGGGCATAGCGTGGCTCCGATTCACTAGAACGTTCTAGTCACGGTAGGTCGTGTTGCCCGTTTGCGTCAATACTTTGACTAGAACGTTCTAGGCTAGGGCCATGCAGCACCGACCGACGCTCGAGGATGTGGCCGTACGCGCCGGTGTTTCGCGGGCGCTGGTGTCGATCGTCATGCGTGATGTCGCGGGTGCGAGCGAGCAGACGAGGGAGCGGGTGCGGCGGGCTGCCGACGAGATCGGTTATCGACCCGATCCTCGGGCCCGTCGATTGCGCCAACTTCGGACCAATCTCATCGGCGTCACGTTCACCGCGGGACAAGAGTTTCACGCCGATCTCGTCGACGGCGTGTACGCCGCAGCCGAGGAGCAGGGTTACGAGGTGGTGCTCAGCGGAGTGACGCCGCATCGTGACGAGCCACGCGCACTGCGGACACTGATCGACGACCGGTGTGAGGGATTGGTGATGATCGGCCCGCAGATGTCCGCTCGTCAACTCACTGAGCTGGCCGACCAGGTCCCCGTCGTGGCGTTGGCCCGGCGGATTCGGGGGGTCGATGCCGTGCGCAGTGACGACGTCGCGGGCGCGGGCCTGGCGATGGACCACCTGCTCGGCCTGGGTCACCGCAGGATTCTGTATCTGGACGGGGGACGCGCGCCGGGCGCAGCGGAGAGACGCCGCGGCTACCGGGAGGCCACTCGAGCGGCGCAGCTGCAGGAGCTGACCCTTCCCGGTGGCCTGACCGAGCGTGAAGGCGCGGATGCCGCATCCGTGATGCTCGAGTGGCCCCAGCTGCCCAGCGCAATATTTGCATTCAACGACCGGTGTGCGCTCGGCGTGATGGACGTTCTGATCCGGGCGGGCGTCGCTGTCCCGCAGCAGGTGTCGGTTGTCGGATTCGACGACAGCCCGCTGGCAGGCATGGCACATATCGATCTGACGACCATCCGCCAGGACTCCGTCGGGCTCGCGGGGGCGGCCGTAGCGCGGCTGGTGACGCGGCTCGACAATGGATCCTTTGTCGGCGGCACGGCGGATATCACCCGCGAGCCCACTTTGATTGTGCGAGGCTCAACGGCGCCCCCGGTCGTCTGACCTCTGCCGATGCGTTCGAATGAATGACGTGCAGTCCTAATGTCAGGACAAAGTATTGACTTTCAGGTGTGAGCCGTATTACATCAGCATGGAGGGGCGTACTGCGCCGCATTCGAGAGCAAGGAGAAGCAATGAGGTTCAGCCGGCTCGCGGCGATGGCCGGAGCGAGCGTTCTCGTCATGTGTGTCGCGGCATGTTCGTCCAGCGGGGGTAAGCCCGAGGAGTCCGGCGGCGGGGGGACGGGTGCAGGGACCGCGAACACCCCGCGTGCGGTCGTCGCGATGATCACCCACGAGGTGCCGGGCGACTCGTTCTGGGATTTGATCCGCAAGGGCGCCCAGGCGGCCGCCGATAAAGACAACATCGAGCTTCGTTACTCCAACGATCCGGAAGCGCCCAACCAGGCCAACCTGGTCCAGAGCGCAATCGACAGCAAAGTCAACGGAATCGCGTTGACGCTGGCCAAGCCCGACGCCATGGCGCCGGCCGTCAAGGCCGCCCTGGACGCCGGAATTCCCGTGGTGGCGTTCAACTCCGGCTTCGATAACTTCAAGGCCATGGGCATCCAGGAGTACTTCGGCCAGGATGAGAAGCTTGCCGGGGTCGCCGCGGGAGAACGCCTGAACAAGGACGGCGCCAAGAAGGTGATTTGCGTCATCCAGGAGCAGGGTCAGGTCGCACTGGAGTCCCGCTGCGCCGGTGTGAAAGAAGGATTCAAAGGGCAGTCCGAGATCCTGAACGTGAACAGCAAGGACATGCCATCGGTCGAATCGACGATCACTGCCAAGCTTCAGCAGGACCCGACCGTCGATCACGTCGTCGCACTGGGCGCGCCGATCGCGTTGGCCGCCGTGCAATCCGTCGGTAATGCGGGAAGCTCGGCGCAGGTCGTCACTTTCGATACCAACGCGGCGCTCGTCGACGCGATCAAGGCCGGCGATGTGAAGTGGGCAGTGGACCAGCAGCCGTTCCTGCAGGGATATCTGGCCATCGACTCACTGTGGCTGTATCTGAACAACAAGAACCTGATCGGTGGCGGTCAAGCCACCCTGACCGGCCCGTCGTTCATCGACGAGACGAACATCGACTCGGTCGCCGAGTTGGCCAAGTCCGGGACCCGTTGACCTGCCCCGCAGGAGAGAGCGAAACCATGTCTACACAAGCCGCTGATCTGGATGTTGCCAGTCACAAAGTCGTTCACGACGAACGAGTCAAAGAGCGAAACCGCATTCAGCGCTTGCTGATTCGGCCCGAAATGGGTGCGGCCATCGGCGCGGTCGCGATCTTCATCTTCTTCCTGATCGTCGCGCCGCCGTTCCGGAGCCCCGAGGCGCTGGCGACCGTGCTGTATGCCAGCTCGACGATCGGGATCATGGCGTGCGCGGTTGCACTGCTGATGATCGGCGGCGAATTCGACCTGTCGTCGGGCGTGGCCGTGACGACGAGTTCCCTTGCCGCGTCGATGCTCGCGTACAACCTGCACCTGAATCTCTGGGCAGGGGCCGCGTTGGCGCTGATCGTCGCGCTGGCTGTCGGGTTCTTCAACGGCTATCTGGTGATGAAGACAAAGATCCCCAGCTTCTTGATCACGTTGGGCACCCTGTTGATGCTCACGGGTATCAATCTCGCCGCGACGAAGCTCATTTCGGGTCAGGTGGCGACACCGAGCGTGAACGACATGCAGGGCTGGGACTCCGCGCAGAAGGTGTTCTCCTCGTCGTTCACGATCGCAGGCGTCTCAGTGCGGATCACGGTGCTGTGGTGGCTGCTGTTCACCGCCGTGGCGACGTGGGTGTTGTTCAAGACCAAGATCGGCAACTGGATCTTCGCCGTCGGCGGCGACCAGGAAAGTGCCCGTGCGGTCGGTGTTCCGGTGACCGCGGTGAAGATCGGTCTGTTCATGTTCGTCGGGTTCGCGGCCTGGTTCGCCGGCATGCACCTGCTGTTCGCGTTCAACACTGTGCAGTCCGGTCAGGGCGTCGGCAACGAGTTCATCTACATCATCGCGGCGGTGATCGGCGGCTGCTTGCTCACCGGTGGTTACGGCACGGCGATCGGCGCCGCCATCGGCGCGTTCATCTTCGGCATGGTGCAACAGGGCATCGTCTACGCCGGCTGGAACCCCGACTGGTTCAAGTTCTTCATGGGCGTGATGCTGCTGTTCGCGGTGATCGCCAACAACGCATTCCGCAACTACGCCGCTAAGAGGTGACCCATGACCGCAACTGTTGACCAAACCGTGGAAGAGGCTCCGTCCGGTGGCAAGGTGCCGCTGGTCGAGCTGAAGAGCGTCGGCAAGTCGTACGGCAATATCACTGCGCTCAAGGATATTTCGTTGCGGGTGCACGCCGGTGAGGTGACCGGCATCCTCGGCGACAACGGCGCAGGCAAGTCGACGCTGATCAAGATCATCGCCGGCTACCACCCGCAGACCGATGGCGAGCTGCTCGTTGACGGTGAAGCGACGAAGTTCACCTCGCCGAAGGATGCATTGGCCAAAGGCATTGCGACCGTTTACCAGAACCTGGCGGTCGTGCCGTTGATGCCGGTGTGGCGCAACTTCTTCCTCGGGCAGGAGATCCGTAAGAAGTCGTTCCCGTTCTCGTTGGACTCCAACGCGATGCGGGCCACCACGTTGTCGGAGCTGTCCAAGATGGGCATCGACCTGCCCGACGTCGACGTGGCGATCGGCTCGCTGTCCGGCGGTCAGCGCCAATGCGTTGCGATCGCGCGTGCGGTGTTCTTCGGGGCGCGGGTGCTGATTCTCGACGAGCCGACGGCCGCACTGGGTGTCAAGCAGTCGGGTGTCGTGCTGAAGTACATCACCGCGGCCAAGGAGGCCGGTTTCGGTGTGGTATTCATCACGCACAACCCGCATCACGCGCACATGGTGGGCGATCACTTCGTCCTCCTCAATCGTGGCAGGCAGAAGCTCGACTGCACCTATGACGACATCACGCTGGAGCACCTGACCCAGGAAATGGCCGGTGGAGACGAGCTTGAGGCGCTGTCGCACGAGCTGCGTGGGAGTAAGAGCTGACCCCGCCAAGACCGCAGGCCCCGTCGACCGAAAACGTCGGCGGGGCCTTGCTCGTATCGGCGTTCGGAATCAATTCATTCGACCGACACCGACAGGAAGCGCGCCGACTCTGCTTGCTCCGCGAAGAGACGGCACAATGTTGGCCATGGACTTCGATCGCCAATCGACGGCTCATACGCCGGCCTGGCGTGACCCGCTGTCGGCAGGATGGCGGGCACACCGTGGCCTGCTGTTGTTACGGCTGCGCTGGCACGAGCGCCGCGACGCGCGCATGGAGGTTCGTCGGCACCCGGGGGATGGGCCAAGCCACGCGGCCCCCATCGTTGGCGACTGACCAGCAGTTGCTGGGCGAACACATATTTGTCGTATCCCCCTTGGCAATGAGCCCCGCGGCATAAAATCCGGCAATGGAACTGCATTCGCCACGTTTGCCCGGTTCCGGAGATTTCTGAAAAACACGTAGTGCGGTACTCACGACAACCGCGCCTGCGCGTTTCAATCTAGAGAAATCTCCCGGGACCACAGGAGCTCCGTTGACCGACACCACCACCACCGCGCCACCCGCTGCCCCCTCAAGGGAGGTGGCAGCCCCGGCCGTCGACCCCAAGACGAACGGTCACGTGACCAAGGCTCGACAGTTCGAGACGATTCCGTTCCATACGGACGACGGATTCGAATTGAACTTCAGACGTCTGGAGCCCACGAGCGGCACTATCCCCAAAGGGCCCGTGCTCATGGTTCACGGTGCAGGCATGCGGTCGGATCTGTTCTGTGCGCCAATCGCAAAGACACTGCCACGGATGTTGTCCGACGAGGGATACGACGTCTGGCTACTCAACTGGCGGGCCAGCATGGACGTCCCGGCCAACCAGTGGACGCTCGACGATGCAGCGGTGCACGACTACCCCGCCGCGATCAAAAAGATGAAGTCGGTCATCGAGAACGGTCCGGGAACGGCCGAGTACAAGGCGAAAAAGATCAAAGCGATCGTGCACTGCCAAGGTTCGATGGCGTTCATGATGTCGATCTGTGCGGGCAGGTTGGACGACGTCAGCCTCGTGATCGCGAATTCAGTTGGTCTGCACCCGATCATGCCGCGTCCAACATGGGTCAAGCTGCCGCTGGCGGTGAACACCCTCGGCCGGTTCATTCCGTACTTCAATCCGCAATGGGGCCTGCACGCACCGGGCTTCTGGCCGAAGGTCATCGACTGGACGGTGCGCCTTACCCACCACGAATGTGACAACCCGGTATGCAAGCACGCGAGTTTCACGTACGGGTTCGGGTTCCCCGCCATGTGGTTTCACGAGAACCTGAATGACGAGACCCACGAATGGCTCAAGGCACAGTTCGGCCCGGTCCCGATATCGATGTTCCGTCAGACCGCCGATAGCGTGGCGGCGGGCCAGCTGGTCAGCACGGGTAAGTACCCTTGCCTGCCAGCACTATTCGCGACCGAGAAACCCGGTACTCACGCTCGCTTCGTGCTGATGACGGGCGAACTCAATCACACGTTCAGCACCCAGGCGATGGCGCGCACCTTCGAGTACTTCGAACGGCACTTTCCCGGGCGCAACACATACCAAAAGTTTCCGGGCTATGGCCACATGGATGTCTGGGTGGGCAAGAATGCGCACAAGGACGTCTTCCCCTTCATCGTTGACGAGCTCAACAGACCGGATGAGTGACATGACGTTGCCCCGTCCCGGAATAGAGTTCGGGGAAGTTATGACCGGCAGGATCACCAAGGGGTCCGTCGATCCAATTGAGGGCTTCAACAATCCTTGTGCGGTCAAGACAAAGCTACGAGCACAAGTTCGTATCCCATACCTGCGCGCATTCCTTGCCGACGGGCTTCATCGCGGTGACTGGTCAGCCGAACTGTTCAGCCCCGCGTTGGATGGTGTCCTGTTGGGCGAGGGAGACAACGGTTTCCGGCTGTTCGAGCGCCAAATCGTAGATGGACGCCCGATACGCGCAATGGTGTACGACGCGTCAGTCTCCCAGAACGGCAGGATCTATAAGTTCAAGGGCCGCAAGACCATTGATCCCGGCCCCGTATGGCGGGTTTGGCGTGCGACCACACGGCTGGAAGTAACCGTGCACGAGAACAATGACAAGGGACCCGTGGTAGCGGCCGGAATCCTGCGGTTGACGCCGCTGGCGTTCCTTCGGCAGATGACCACCATGCGCGTCACCGGTCCTGTGTCCACCGTCGCCAAGCCGTATTACCTCGTGAAGTTCCTCAGGTTCTTCGGCGGCTCGCTGGTGAACAGCTTCATTCTGTGGAGGCGATGGTGAAACCTCCCCCCAAGAAGTCAGTCGTCATCGTGGGCAGTGGCTTTGGTGGCGCGGTCGCCGCATACCGGCTTGCCGATGCGGGCCACGATGTGAAGGTCCTCGAGCGGGGGCGGGACTGGAAGCAGAAGTCGCCCGCGAAGCTGAGTGACTTTTTCTACTCGAACCGTCACCCGCGCTGGCTGAACGGATGGTTCGACATCAGGTTCCTGGACCAGATGGTCGTTGTGTGCGGCGCCGGTGTCGGGGGCGGTTCTCTGGTGTACGCGAACGTCTGTGTCAACGCCCCGAAGAAGGTCTTCCGGACCGGCTGGCCGTCTGAGATCTCATATCAGGAGTTGAGGCCCTACTACCGCATGGTTTCTGAGATGTTGAGGCCGAGGTTGCTGCCGCGCGACCAAATGAATCCTCACATCGAGCTGTTGAAGGCGGCCGCCATTGCGAGTAATGCGGGGGGCAGGTTCCGCCGAATCCCATTGGCGGTCAGGTTCGGAAGCGATCCGTCAACGTCGACCCCGGAGCCGCATGACGATCACCCAGTGGTGCAAGGCACATGCGTACACTGCGGCGAGTGCGTATTCGGCTGCCCGGAGAACGCGAGGAACACACTGGACCTGAACTATCTCAAGTCGGCGACAGAAACCAAGAATGCCACCATCCAAGAGCGCTCCCTCGTGTCGCACATTTCGAAAAGGGAGGGCAGCGACAAGCCCTGGATCGTGCATTACCGAGAAGTCAACAGCCGCAAGAAATTCAGCATCGATTGCGACATCGTCATCCTGGCGGCCGGCTCGATCGGGTCCACCGAGATCCTGCTTCGCTCACGCGACCAGTACGGCACGTTGACGGATGTACCGTCGGCCCTTGGCCGAGGCTGGAGCCCGAACGGGGACTTCCTCACGTTCGCTCGATATCCTGAGCCGATCAAACCCACCACCGGACCGACCATCGGCGCGGCAGTGGATTTCCTCGACGGCTACGACGAACCAGACGACAGGTCGGAGGGAGTCGACGGCCGGTTCTACGTGCAAGACGGCGGAATGCCGAACCTGCTCGCGTACTTATTGAAGGGCTGGAGTAAGAAGCCGAAAGGGTTCAGGAGATTCGTCTACAACAGGGCCAGCAGGCTAACTGCGTTCAGCCGCACGATGCTGTGGTTCGGGCAAGCCATCGATGGTGCCGATGGCGAGTTCTATCTCTTGCGTAAGAAGATGAAGCTGGACTGGAACCCCCAGCGCTCGGTGCGGGCGATGGACGTATTCAGCGACAAGCATGCGGAGTTCACTCGTTTGACGGGCGGGAAGCCGATCTCGCCATTGATGTGGAAGCGATTGCGCATGCTCGTTACGCCCCATCCACTGGGCGGCTGCAATATGGGATCTTCCTCCGCGGTCGGGGTCGTCGACCACACAGGGCAGGTTTACGGCCACGAGGGTCTGTACGTCATGGACGGCGCGGTGATTCCGCGGTCCATCGGTCGC
Source organism: uncultured Actinomycetota bacterium (assembly GCA_963848855.1). Classification (GTDB taxonomy): domain Bacteria; phylum Actinomycetota; class Actinomycetes; order Mycobacteriales; family Mycobacteriaceae; genus Mycobacterium. Next base: position 2,060,616 of record CAWKFL010000006.1, on the reverse strand, counting down.
AACCCGTCGAAGACCATCGCCGCCGTCGCCGAGCGGTGCTGCAAACTGCTGGTCGACCGGCTGAACGGTCTTGAATCTGCAAGCAGCTCAACGCTTCAGCGCGGTGACATTCCCGCCGCTCGGTAGGCAGCGTCGATACAGGCCAGGTTCTCCACCGCATCGGCGGAATCGAGCGGAAGTGGCGCGCCGTCCAGGACGTGGGCGGCGAACGCCTCCAATTGATACGTGTATGACGGCCGGGTGCCGAGGTGCTCGACCGTCGTGCCCGCAGTCGTGTTGATCGTCAACCGGTCGTCATCGTGGGGTTTGACGAAGTTGTGCGCCAACACGTCTCCCTTGGTGCCGACGATTCGCAGAGTGAACGTGTAGTCGTCGGCCACCATCGAGTTTGTGCTCAGACCCGTCGCACCGCCGGGGAACGCCAGATCGACATCGCACCACGCATCGACACCGGGACTGCGCTCTTCGGCGTGCCCGCGAACGATCGACGGATGCCCGAACTGCCGCATGACATGAAGGCCGTAGCAGCCGAGATCCATCAACGCGCCGCCTGCGAGTTCGAGTGACCACCTCGGATCGTCGGCGTCGGGTGTGGGCATCGCCATTCGGGCCTCGATATGGACGAGGTCGCCCAGTGTGCCGTCGCCGGCCAGTTCCAACGCCCGGTGCGTCACCGGATGAAACAGGTAGTGAAAACCCTCCATTACGGTTACGCCCGCTGCGTCGGCGGCCTCGGCGACCCGTTGCGCCTCGGCACGGTTGCTGGCGAACGGTTTCTCGGTCAGCACCGGCTTTCCGGCAGCGACCGCTACCAGGTTCCACGGTGCGTGCAATGCGTTCGCGAGCGGGTTGTAGATGACGTCGACCTCGGAATCGTTGATCACGTCGTCGTACGTCGCCAACACGCGCTCCACACCGTACTTTTCGGCGAATGCCTGCGCCCGACCACAGTCGCGCGCGGCGACCGCGACCAGCCGGTGGCCCAGCTCCTGCGCCGGTCCGACGATCGCCAACTCGGCTATGCGAGATGCCCCGAGTATCCCGATTCGCAGGCTCATGCTTGACTCCCGCTCGTCTTCGGACGGCTCATACTGGAACGCCGCGGCGCACATCGTTCATGTACGCGACGCTGGCCCGCACATCGCGAACGGGACCCTCATCGCTCGGTTCGCCATCCAGGATGGTGTCCTGCTCCATGACGAACCAACCGTCAAACCCGTTGTTCCGCAATGTAGTCACGATGCCTGCGATATCGATGTCGCCGCCACCGAGCCGCGTGTACATGCCTCGGGCGACGGCCTCGGTGTAGCTGAGTTCGCCTGCCTGCACTCGCTTGGCCAGTGCGGCGTCGACATCCTTGAGGTGCGCATGCGCGATCCGGCGCGGAACCTCACGGGCCAGCTGTAGCGGGTCCGTGCCGCCGATCAACAGGTGCCCGGTGTCCAGGCACAGTTTGATCGACGAACCGACCAGCACGCGGTCCACATCGCTGCGGGTCTCGACCATCGTGCCGACGTGCGGATGCAGGACCGCGAGAACACCGCGATCCGCCGCCGCCTTCGCCAGCCGGTCCAGGTTGGCCAGCAGCGTGGCCCACTGCGCATCGTCGAGCACCGGGCGCGAGTCATATCCGTCTGCGCCTGTTGCCGCGGCCAGTACGAGAACCGTTGCGTTGCAGGCGACGAGCGCGTCGAGCGGGGCAGCGATGTCCGGCAGGGGATCGTGGTCGACGTCGTGCAGCAGCACCGGCACGAATGTGCCAACGCAGCTCAGTCCGAACGACCCCAACAACGCGGTCAGGTCGTCGGGATCGGACGGAAGGAAGCCCTGCGGGCCCAGTTCCGTCGCCGCCAGCCCGACGTCACGCATTTCGGCGAGCACCCGGTCGGGTGTGAGCTGATGGCCCCACCCCGGCACCTCACAGACACCCCAAGAGATCGGCGCGCCAGCGATTTTCATACTGTCCTCACTTCCTCGATACGTACGGGAGCACCGCGGCGCAGCGACTCAGACGCGGCTTCGGCCAGCCATGCGACCTCGACCGCGTCGGCCACCGTGCACGCAGGATCGGCTTCGCCCTTGACCACATTCACGAACGCGCTGAGCTCGGCGCGGAAGGCTTCTGTGAAGCGGTCCATGAAGAAATGGTGTGACGGCCCAACAGGGAACTCGTTGTCGGGGTCGACATTCCGGATCGGTGCACCCTGATCCCATCCGGCGACCACCGTGTCGTGGAAGCCGTGTACCTCCAGGCGGCAGTCGTAGCCGCGCCCGTTGTACCGTGCGGCTGACACCACCCCGAGGGTGCCCTGGTCGAACGTCACGACGACGGCCGCGGTGTCGACGTCGCCGTATTCGGTGAACCGCGGATCACCCTGGACGCTACCGGTCGCGTACACCTCGACCGCCTCTTGTCCGGTGATCCAGCGCAGTATGTCGAAATCGTGTACGGCACAGTCGCGGAAGATGCCGCCGGACGTCGCGATGTATTCCATCGGCGGGGGAGCGGGATCCATCGTGGTACTGCGAACCGTGTGCAGCGGCCCGAGCGAACCGTCGTCGACCGCGCGTTTGACGGCGGCGAATGCGGCATCGAACCGACGCTGATAACCCACCTGCACCGGCACACCGGTGCGCGCGATCGCCTCGGCCACCTTGGCGCTCTCGGCAGCCGTCGCGGCGATGGGCTTCTCGCAGAAGGTCGGCAGCCCGCAGTGCACGGCGGCCAGGGTGAGTTCGGCATGCGCGGGCGTCGCCGCCGAGACGATGACACCGTCGACGCCGGACGCCAGCAATTCCTCGACCGAATCAGCGGGCTTTGCACCGTGTTTGGCGGCGACGGCGGCAACCACGTCGGGTCGCTCGTCGGTGACGACCAACCCGTCGACATTGCTGAGCCCGCTGAGCGTTTCGGTGTGGAAGGCACCTATGCGGCCCAACCCGATTACGCCAAGGGTGGTCATGGAATTCTCCGATCGTGCTGGTCGCGAAGTGCGACGTCGAGTTCTTCGTGGCTGAGGTCGTTGTCGAGCGCGGCCAACACCGTGTCGACCTGACTGGGCGGCGCGAGGCTGCCGATGGGTTGATCGCTGTCGAGATTGGTCGGAAACGCGTATCCCTCCGCCGTCGCGACCACCGCATTGATGAGGTCCCGCTGCGGGCGGCCCGCCGCCTTCATCGCGCGCAGAGCCGGGTACGTCGCGCGCACCATCGCGGTGCGGTCCAACGCCTCCATCGCGCGGCCGAACGGCGACGAGATCTGCAGCAGGTTGGCGATCCTGCGGATGTCGGACGAGAAGTTCGTGCCCGCACCGTGATACAGCGCCGGATTGAAGAACACCGCGTCACCCTTCGCCAGCGGTAGCTGCACGTGATGCTCGGTGAAGAAGTCGATGAACTCTGGACGGTTGAAGGCGATGTAGCCGCCGTCGAAGCGCTGCGAGTGGGGCAGAAGCATGGTTGGGCCACTCTCGACCGGCATGTCGCAGTGCGCCACCGCACCCTGCAGTGTCAGCACGGGCGAGGTGCGGTGCAGATGCGCGGGATACTCCGCGAGGTGCTCGACAGGCACGAAGCCAAGATGATAGTCGCGGTGCGGAACCTGCTGCTTACCACCCGGATTGACGACATTGACCTGCGAGGTGACCTGGTAGCGCGGGCCAAGCCAAGACTGGCAGATCAGCGCGAGCGCATCGTTGGAGTAGTACTCCGCGAAAATCTCCGGAGCGTGTAGCGCGAGTTTCTGCGCCGCGTTCCAAATCCGGTCGTTGGCACCGGGCTTTCCGAAGTGGTCGCCGGCCGCCGAGCCCGCCGCCTGCTGCGCGGCGATGATCGCGAAGAACGCCTCGCTGGCCTGATCGACGACGTCGGCATCGAACGCGCCCTCGAAGACCACGACGCCGGGCCCGTCGGATAGTGCCCGGATCAGCTCGGACTGCAGCGGGCGGCGATCGGCGGTGGCAATCGCGGCGGCCGAGTACACCAGCACGTTGTCTCGCACATCGGCGGCGAGAGGGTAATCGGCGACGTCGGTGTCGCGCATAACCTGCGCTCGGAAGTCGTCGAGCCTGCAGTCGGATTCGTCAATCCATGGTTGGTGTGTTGTGCTGATCGGTGCGGCCATGCCCGTTAGTCTTGCTGTGACAGCCGCCGCATTCAACACCAGAAAACCATCAAAAACACCTCAGTAAATTCGGCGAGCAGACGCAGATATGCACGATCTCCGACGTGTGGGCGACATTCTGCGTCTGCTCGCGGAAAACAGAAGTAGGCATCCGTGGCGCACCGTTACAAGGTTCGCGAGATCGCTCAGCAGTCCGGCCTGAGCGAGGCGACGGTCGACCGCGTGCTGAACCAGCGCCCCGGCGTGCGCGAGAACACCCGCGCCGAGGTCATCCAGGCGATCGCCGACTTGGACAAACAGCGTTCGCAGCTGCGGCTCAATGGGCGGCGCTACCTGATCGACGTCGTCATGCAGACCCCGCAGCGGTTCTCGGACGCGTTCCGCGCCGCGGTTGAAGCCGAACTGCCCGCCTTCGCCCCCGCCGTGCTGCGGGCGCGATTCCATCTGTGGGAGTCGGGGTCGACGGCTCAGATGGTCGATGCGCTGGGTGCACTTCGCGGCAGCCACGGTGTGGTGCTCAAGGCTCAGGACGATCCGGATGTGGCACACGCGATCGACCGGCTCGTCGAGGCCGGCGTCCCGGTCGTCACCTATGCCACCGATGTGCCAGCCAGTTCGCGGTGCGCCTACGTCGGCATCGACAACCATGGCGCCGGAGTGACCGCCGCGTACCTCATGGGGCAGTGGCTGGGGTCGGCGCCGTCGGACGTGCTCATCACCGTCAGTCGCACGGCGTTCCGCGGCGAAGGTGAGCGCGAGGTCGGTTTTCGGTCTGCGCTGCGTGGGACGGGCCGCACGATCGTCGAAGTCAGCGACAGCGACGGCATCGACGCCACCAACGAACGCCTGGTTCTCGAGGCGCTGGAGCAGAACCCTGCTGTCCATGCCGTCTACTCCGTCGGTGGCGGCAACACCGCGACGATCGCCGCCTTCGAACGTCTCGGTCAGGAATGCAAGGTCTTCATCGCGCACGACCTCGACGCTGATAACCGGCAGCTGCTTCGCGAGGGGCGGATCTCAGTCGTGCTTCACAACGATCTGCGCGCCGATGCGCGGCTTGCGATGCGGCTGATCCTCCAGGAACGGGGCGCGTTGCCGGCTGAGGCGGCGAGGCCGGCGCCGATTCAGGTCATCACGCCGTACAACCTGCCCAGCTAGTGCTAGCTGGTGGCTACTGATCGGTAACGATTTCCTTAGGAATGAAACTCATCCGAACGTGACGGAAAACACAATTCTGTCTCACGGCGGCCGTCAGCACATGCGCTGAGCTGTGCGTTCGATTTGGGGTCACCGCGGCGTCGCCTGCGCGTCGGGTAAAGCGCTGCCTAAGGAAAGTGCAATAATCGGTACTGGCAGTGACATAAAAACTTTGGCGGTTGTCACCCGGCGGCGCGTCGCCCCGACTTCGACTCGGATGACCTCCGCCGGGGTAACCGAAAAGACATGGAAGGCAGGCGAGTGGGGGCGAACGGCAACGGCGCCAGTCTAGGGACTCGGCAGAAGCTCGAAAAGGTCGTCATCCGCTTTGCTGGCGACTCGGGCGACGGTATGCAGCTCACCGGTGATCGATTCACTTCCGAGGCCGCTCTGTTCGGCAACGACCTCGCCACACAACCGAATTACCCGGCCGAGATCCGTGCCCCGCAGGGCACCCTGCCCGGTGTCTCGTCGTTCCAGATCCAGATTGCTGACTACGACATCCTCACTGCGGGCGATCGTCCCGATGTGCTTGTTGCGATGAATCCTGCCGCGCTGAAAGCCAACGTTTCCGACCTGCCCCGCGGCGGGCTGATCATCGCCAACTCCGACGAGTTCACCAAGCGCAATCTCGCCAAGGTCGGCTACGAGGCCAACCCGCTGGAGACCGACGAACTTTCCGACTACGTCGTGCAGCCGGTGGCAATGACCACGCTGACGCTCGGCGCGGTCGAGGCGATCGGCGCCACCAAGAAGGACGGCCAGCGCGCCAAGAACATGTTCGCGCTCGGGCTGCTGTCGTGGATGTATGGACGCGAACTGGAGCACAGTGAGTCCTTCATCCGCGAGAAGTTCGCGCGCAAGCCCGAAATTGCCGAGGCCAACGTTCTCGCGCTGAAAGCCGGCTGGAATTACGGCGAGACCACCGAGGCGTTCGCGAGCACGTATGAAGTGGCGCCGGCGAAGCTCAAGTCCGGTGAGTATCGGCAGATCTCGGGCAACACCGCGCTGGCGTACGGCCTCGTGGCCGCCGGCCATCTCGGAGACATTCAGGTCCTGCTCGGCAGTTATCCGATCACCCCGGCCTCGGACATTCTGCATGAACTGTCCAAACACAAGAATTTCAACGTCCTCACCTTCCAGGCCGAGGACGAGATCGCAGGCATCGGTGCGGCCATCGGCGCCTCGTATGGCGGCGCGCTCGGCGTCACCAGCACGTCGGGTCCCGGCATCTCGCTGAAGTCGGAAGCCATCGGCCTCGCCGTGATGACCGAGCTTCCGCTGATCGTCATCGACGTGCAGCGCGGCGGCCCGTCGACCGGCCTGCCGACCAAGACGGAGCAGGCCGACCTGCTGCAGGTGCTCTACGGGCGCAACGGCGAGTCGCCGGTCGCGGTGCTGGCGCCGCGCTCGCCGTCCGACTGCTTCGACACCGCCATCGAAGCGGCCCGGATCGCGGTGAACTACCACACCCCGGTCATCATCCTTTCCGACGGTGCGATCGCGAATGGCTCTGAGCCGTGGCGTATTCCGGACGTCAGCACCTACGCCCAGATCGAGCACACGTTCGCAAAGTCCGGTGAGCCGTTCCAGCCGTACGCCCGCGATCCCGAAACCCTGGCCCGTCAGTTCGCCATCCCCGGCACGCCCGGCCTCGAGCATCGCATCGGTGGTCTGGAGGCGGCCAACGGTTCGGGCAACATCTCTTACGAGCCGAAGAACCACGACCTGATGGTGCGGCTGCGGCAGGCCAAGATCGACGGCATCACCGTGCCCGACCTCGAGGTCGACGACCCCACCGGCGACGCCGAACTGCTGCTGATCGGATGGGGCAGCAGCTACGGGCCGATCGGCGAGGCGTGCCGACGGGCGCGGCGCAAGGGCATCAAGGTCGCGAACACGCATCTGCGGCATCTCAACCCGTTCCCTGCCAACCTGGGCGAGGTGCTGCGTCGCTATCCCAAGGTGGTCGCGCCGGAGATGAACCTCGGCCAGCTCGCTCTGCTGCTGCGCGGCAAGTACCTCGTCGATGTGCAGTCGGTGACAAAGGTGGAAGGCATGGCGTTCCTGGCCGACGAGGTCGAGGGGATCATCGACTCCGCCCTGGACGGGACGTTGAGCGAAAAGGAAATAGACAAGGCCAAGTTCGCGCGGTTGGCGGCAGCCACTGTGGAGACTGGTGTGGGAGTTAACGCATGACTGACCTGATCGGATCGGACCTCGGCGTCACTCCGCTGACCAAGATGAGCGGGGTGCCGACCACCGACGAGCCGCAGAAGTCCAAGGACTTCACCAGTGACCAGGAAGTGCGCTGGTGCCCCGGCTGCGGTGACTACGTCATCCTCAACACGATCCGCAACTTCCTGCCGGAATTGGGTCTGCGCCGCGAGAACATCGCGTTTATCAGCGGCATCGGCTGCTCGAGCCGCTTCCCGTACTACCTGGAGACGTACGGATTCCACTCGATCCATGGCCGGGCGCCGACGATCGCGACCGGTTTGGCGCTGGCCCGCAGCGACCTCTCGGTGTGGGTCGTCACCGGCGACGGTGACGCGCTGTCGATCGGCGGCAACCACCTGATCCACGCCCTGCGCCGCAACATCAACATCACGATCCTGCTGTTCAACAACCGGATCTACGGGTTGACCAAGGGCCAGTACTCACCGACCTCCGAGGTCGGCAAGGTCACCAAGTCCACCCCGATGGGTTCACTGGACTATCCGTTCAACCCGGTCTCGCTGGCACTGGGCGCCGAGGCGACGTTCGTCGGGCGCGCGCTGGACTCCGACCGCAAGGGCCTCTCGGAGGTGCTGCGCGGTGCGGCCCAACATCGCGGCGCCGCACTGGTCGAGATCATGCAGGACTGCCCGATCTTCAACGACGGTTCGTTCGACGCGCTACGCAAGGAAGGCGCGGAGGAGCGGCTGATCAACATTACCCACGGCGAGCCGATCACCTTCGGTCCCGATGGCGAGTACTGCGTGGTCAAGTCCGGCTACGGGCTGGAGGTCGCCAAGACGGCGGACGTGTCCGCGGACGAGATCGTCGTGCACAACGCGCAGATCGACGACCCCGCATACGCATTCGCGCTGTCGCGGCTGTCCGAGCAGAACCTCGAGCACATGGTGATGGGCATCTTCCGCCAGGTCAGCCGGCCCACCTATGACGACGCCGCGCGGCAGCAGGTCGCGTCGGCGCGGGAGGCTAAGCCGCACGACACGGCGGCACTGCAATCGCTGCTTCGCGGTAAAGACACCTGGACCGTCGACTAACGTTCTCTGGTGTGACACAGTCCACCCCGCTGGCGGCGGTCGTGTTGGCGGGTGGGGCATCTCGGCGGATGGGCCGTGACAAGGCCACCCTGCCGTACGAAGGCACGACCCTGGTCGAACGCGTGGTGTCCATTGTGGGCCCGCGATGCTCCCCGGTCTTCGTCATTGCCGCACCCGGACAGCCAATTCCCACCCTGCAAGCCGAAGTGCTGCGCGACGAGGTGAGCGGCGTTGGTCCGTTGCTCGCGACCGGGCGCGGACTGCGCGCCGCTGCCGACGCCGGTTTGGATCTGGCGTTCGTGTGTGCGGTTGATATGCCGCTGCTCTCCGCCGACCTGATCGACGAACTGGCGGCACCCGCCGTGCGTCTGGGTGCCGACATCGTTCTGCCGTGGGACGGGCGCGACCACTATCTCGCGGGGATTTACCGAACCTCGCTGGCTGAACGCATCTCCGCGTTGGTGGATGGCGGAGCGCGCAGCATGCGGGCGTTGGTGGACACCGTGGACACACAACGAATCGTCATGGACGAGCAGGAGTCGTTGACCAACGTCAACAGCCCGGCCGATCTGACGGCTGCGGTGCCTCCGCGAATTGTGTAGCAAATTTGCTGAATTAATTACTCGATTTTTCATTCTCGGTGCGTCCATTTACGGGACATTAATTGCCCTAAGATTCTGAAGTAATAGGAGCACCGCCGCAAGATATTCCGCATCCGTCCGTCCGCAGCGGCGACGCGGGCTTCGGGCGTGAAATCCCTTTGTACTCATGCGTTTTGAAATAGGCCACCCAGCGAATGCAGGCAATTTGATCACGGACGGCCGCGATATGGCAGGCACCGATCTGCCTGCATGGACGGGGTCGTTTGCGCGGCAAAAGCTCCTGCTGTCCGCAGCGTTGTCCTAGGGCTGACGCGCGGCTGGGATCAAGATCGAGTCCCACGGGGGCGTGACGACGGTAAATGCGTTGGGAAACTGGGTATTTCGGTTACAGCATGCTGGCAGGCAGGTGTGCCGGAGGTGAACTGGCAAAACCCGTCCTTCGGACCGGCTACCAGGTGAAAAGTGCTGAACCGCAGACGTTTTCGCACATGGCGCGTCGGCCGGCGCGGGGTCGGGCCCCAGCGAACGAATCGCCCAACTTCATCCGCTCGGATGCCTTCTGACCTGGGGTTTAGATCCTCGTACCGCTGGTACCGGGATGAATCTGGGGCCCGGAACGGGCAAGAATGCGTGGTCCAGGTCACAATTTCGACGTGATTTGGCTCACGGCAACGCGCCCAAGGTCGAATACCGCACCCGCGCCAAACGTGCATTTGACCTGCACAGACGTTTATCCATGCCCCCGTTATCTGTTCGTGATGTAAACGCGACCTGCTCGATGCGCGATATGACTTCGCGCGCTGCGTCCTTGTACGGTCCGAGTGGCTTCAAAAGGAGCAAATAATTCAAAAACCACGAACCTGCGTGTGAGTGGGGCTGCAGTAGGCGGATTCGCCTTCGGCGGCCGCCGGGCCTGATCCCGGCGGGGCATTTCTCGCCTCCCCTGCAGCACCTGACCGAGACGGTGCAGCCCAACCATCCCGCCTGTGTACAGGCAATACGCCCGCGCTACTGCGCGTGGGTGTCAATGGCGCGCGCTTGGCGAAAGGATCGAAGTGAAGAACATCCGCAAAACGTTTGGTCTAGCCACCATCGCCGGAGCGCTCGCCGTGGCACCGATGGCGTTGGCGACCGGTACCGCTAATGCGGAAAGCGGGGTCAACTGGGATGCCGTCGCGGCGTGCGAGTCCGGTGGCAACTGGGGGATCGCGACGGGTAACGGCTACTACGGCGGTCTGCAGTTCGCGATGGGCACCTGGCGGTCCAACGGCGGCAGCGGCTCACCGCAGCACGCCAGCCGTGAGGAGCAGATTAGAGTCGCCGAGAATGTTCTGCGCAGCCAGGGCATCGGCGCGTGGCCGGCGTGCGGCAGGCGCGGCTAGTAACAGCACATACGTACAAGAAGACGGCGTCGGGCGATTTGCCCGGCGCCGTCTCATGCTTCTCAGAGGCCTCTTACACCAGATAAGTAACGATTAAAACTTTTGACACTCGGGTAACACGTGATGTTTATCACCCGAAACACGAGATAGCCGCACCGGAGAGCACGCCTCTTCACCGCGGGCCTTGTGTCAAAACGGTCGGGGAAGGACCGCAGTGATGAACATTCGTAAGGCAGTCACCAAGGGCCTGTTGGCCACCGCTATCTCCGGGGCGCTCACCATCGTTCCCATGGCCCTGTCGACGGGCACCGCCAACGCCGACTCGGTGAACTGGGACGCAATCGCCCAGTGCGAGTCCGGCGGCAACTGGTCCACCAACACCGGCAACGGCCATTACGGTGGCCTGCAGTTCAAGCAGGCCACCTGGTCCTCCAACGGCGGCGTCGGCAACCCGGCGACCGCATCGCGTGAGGAGCAGATCCGGGTGGCCGAGAACGTTCTGCAGACCCAGGGCATCAAGGCGTGGCCGAAGTGTGGCGCTCAGGCAGGAAGCCCCGCGGTGTGGAACATCGGCGGCATGCCTGCCGCGCCAGTCCGGCCCGCGGTGAGCTCCGGATGCGCCAAGATGCCCACGAGTGGACTGCTCGGGTTCATCAACCCCCGTCAGATGTGCGCGGCGTTCCTCGGCTCCTGACGCGGAACTCGTTGCCCTGCGGGTCGACGAATTCGCCTTCGCCGGCGGCGGCGTCGTAGACCGTCCACCGCCACCGTTTGGGGACGACGCGCTCGTCCTCGACGCGAACGAACTTCCACACCATCTGGTCCCAGCCCGCCGAACCGTACAGCCATCGCGGCGTCCCGTCGGGCCCGTCGCGGACATCGGCGCCGACCTTCTGCGCCCACCAGCTCGCCAGCTCCTCAGGCCGGTCGCTGTCCGTGCATACCGCGAAGGCTCGTGCAGGCGGCGTGGGCTCGAGCGACGGCACGATGAACGCGCAGAATTCGTTGCCCTCGACGTCAGCGAGCGTCATGCGCTCCGGTGAATAATCAGCCAGCACACGGGCACCGAGATCCACAAGCGGCGCGACGTCTCGTACATACACGTCAAGGTGCACGCGATTCTTCACCACCTTGGGGCCCTGCTCGCGCCGAAACCGAAGTGCCGGGTCGACGGCGTCGACCACCAGGTGGCCGAGCGCGACGCTCACGCGGGCTGGACCTCGCGGTCGGTCGGCAGAACAAATGCCGAGCGCGATGCGACGGTCGCCAGATGCCGGGTCATCATCATTTCCCCGCTGAGCACCGTCGCGCGGCTCGCAAGCGCACTGAGGAACGCCGGGCGCAGGTTCACAATCTGACCGATCAACTTCGACTCACGGACCAGCGAGCGCACCCGCGGCCGGCGAAACGCCGCGAACCGACCGAACGCCCCCGGCAGGTCATCGGCGCCGTCTACAAACCTCGCGAGTATCGCCGCGTCCTCGAGCCCCTGGCAGCCGCCCTGTCCCAGATGCGGCCGCATCGGATGTGCGGCGTCGCCGACCACGACGATTCGACCACGCGCCCACTGCCGCGCCTGTTCCCGGTCGTAGAGGTCGTTGTGCAGCACCACGTCCCGCTCGGTCGCCGCCAACACGGACGGAATGGGGTCGGCCCACGACGCGTACTTCGCCTTCAGATAGTTCAGCTCGCCCTGCGGCGCGATCCGGCCCGCGGGCGCCCGCTCTGTGGCGAACCAGTACGTGTGGTCGGGACCGAGCGGAACGTGACCGAATTCGACGCCCGGGCCCAACACCTCGCCTGCGACGTCGGGATCGATGGTGCAGTCGGCGACTCCGCGCCACGCCGTGTACCCGGCGTATCGGTAGGTCAGCGCGCCGTTGAGGTGACGGGCTACGGCCGAGCGGGTGCCGTCGGCGCCGATGACCGCGGCGGCCTCGCGTGTTGCCCCGTCCGACATGGTGACGCGCACTCCATCGCTCGTCGCCACCAGTTCCCGAGCGGACACACCGGTGCGCAGTGCGCCGTCGACCACGGCGCTTGCCAATATATCGGTCAACGCGTTACGGCGAAGCACGACGAGCGGTTCACCGAGCGCCTTGACGATGCGCTGCGGCTCAGGACGACGCAGCCAGCTGCCGTCACGCCAGCGCAGCGCTCCCGCCGTCACCTTCCCGCCTGCCACGCGGACCGCGTCGCCGACACCGATCTCATCGAGCGCGGCCAGCGCGTTGGGCCAGATGCTGATGCCCGCACCGGACGATGTGTCGGTGCGTTCCTCGATCACGGTGACGTCGTGGCCGCCGCGTTGCAGGGCCGCTGCGGTCGCCAACCCGGCGATCCCCGCCCCGATGACCAGGATCTGTTGCGCCATCCGTCGAAGGTAGCGCGGGCCGGACGACCTACAGATCGAAGATCAGCAGAGTGCTGGTGGCCGTCGCGACCACCGCGCCGGTGGCATCGGTCACCACACCTTCGGCGAATCCGACGCGGGACCCGGATTTCACCACCGTGCCCGTCGCCGTGAGCGGTCCGCTGGACAGCCGAACCGCCCTCAAGTAGTTCACCTTGATCTCGACCGAGGTGTACCCCTTGCCTTTCGGGAGGGTGGTGTGCACCGCGCATCCGGTCACCGAGTCCAACAGTGTGCAGACGAGTCCGCCGTGGATTGCACCGATGGGGTTGTACGCGGATTCGTCTGGTACGCAGCTGAATACGGCCCGGCCAGGTTCGACGTCGACGAGGTCGAACTGCAGCAGGCCCGCGATCGGCGGCTGGGGGAGAACGCCGTCGGCCATGGCGCGCAGATAGTCGATGCCCGGCATGCTCAATCCCTTGGCGGTACTCGGGCCAGGGTCGTTCCAGGTGACGGTGCGTGAGCGTGGCGAGCCCCAGCCGGCACGGACTTCGGTGTCGGCAAGTTCGACGGTCATCGCGATTCCTTTATTCGGCTCAGTTGACTGAAGGGCAGGTACTTGTCTTGACGATCGGGATCGGTAGCCCCGACGGCGTGTACCTTGCCCCAATCGAGGAGCGCGTCGAGGACGGGGATGAGCGCCTGACCGGATGCGGTCAGCCGGTACTCGTAGCGCTGGGGAGCGCTCTGGTAGGGCGACCTGGCGACGACTCCCGCGCTTTCCAACGCCTTCAACCTGGCAGCGATGCGATCACGCGGCGCCCCGGTGCCGCGCACGATGTCGCTGAAGTGGTTGGCGCCGAGCGCGATCTCCCGAACGACGAGCAACGCCCACCGCTCACCGACGACTTCCAGCGCCGCGGCGATGGGGCAGGGGCGACCCGGAAGTTCGCCCAGCACGACTGTGCTCATGTGACCAGCATGACCGACGTGAGTTTGAAAGTCAAACTTACGTGGCGTGTGCTACGAACAGGGCATGACCGCGACGCCGCCGACGCCCTTTCACGATCTGGACTCCTACCTCGCGCTGCCGCGGGTTTCGGGTCTCGCGGTCTCGCCGGACGGTGCGCGTGTGGTCACGACGGTGACGGAACTCAACGACAAGAGGACCGAATACGTCGGTGCCATCTGGGAACTCGACCCTGCCGGGCAGCATCCGGCGCACCGTCTGACCCGCGGCGCAAAGGGTGAGTCCTCGCCGGTCTTCACGGCCGACGGGGATCTGCTGTTTGTCGCCGGCCGCCCGACGGAGGAGGATGACAAGCCGCCTGCGTCACTGTGGCGCTTGCCCGCCGCAGGCGGAGAGGCGGTCGAGGTGCTAGCGCTGCCGGGTGGTGTGGACGCGGTCCGCACCGCCCGCGAGGGCGTGGCGACCGTCGTCGCCGCCAAGCTTCTGCGGTCGGCGTCCGACGTCGACGATGACAAGCGGCTACGGACGCTGCGCACGGACAACAAGGTGTCGGCCGTGCTCCACAGCGGCTATCCGGTGCGCCACTGGGACCACGACCTCGGTCCCGATCACCCGCACCTGCTCGACGCGGACGGACCACGTGATCTGACACCTCGACCGAGTGACGCCTTGCGTGAGGCCGACTTCGACGTCAGCCCCGACGGCAGCTTCGTCGTGACGTCGTGGCACGACCCCGCACCCCGTGCGGCGATCCGCGCCACGCTCGTTCGCATCGATATCGCAACCCGCGAACGGACCGTCATCGCCGACGATCCCGACGCCGATCTGGAATTCCCTGCGATCTCGCCCGACGGAGCAGCCGTCGCCTTCACCAGGGAAACGCTCTCGACCCCGGACAAGGCACCGCGAATAACACTGTGTCACATGCGGTTCGGAGAGCCAATCACCGAGTTGACGGCGGAGTGGGACCGCTGGCCGACGTCGGTCACCTGGACTGTCGACGGTTCGGCGCTGATCGTCACTGCCGACGAGAACGGACGCGGGCCAGTGTTCACCGTCGACCCGACAAGCGGCGCCGTCGCCCGACTCACCCACGACGACTACAGCTACTCCGATGTCCATACCGCTTCAGGAGGAGTGGTTTTCGCGCTGCGCAGTTCGTATGCAGCGCCGTCGCATCCGGTCCGAATCGATCCGGACGGCACGGTCACGGCACTTCCGGTTGTCGACCCGCCAGAACTTCCCGGCACCCTCACCGAGGTCACCACCAGCGCGGACGACGGACAACTTGTCCGGGCGTGGCTGGCATTGCCCACAGGGAACGGGCCCGCACCCCTGGTGCTGTGGGTGCACGGCGGTCCGCTGGCCAGCTGGAATGCGTGGCACTGGCGGTGGAATCCGTGGCTGCTCGTCGCGCAGGGCTACGCCGTGTTGTTGCCGGATCCGGCGCTGTCCACGGGTTATGGTCAGGACTTCATCCAGCGGGGTTGGGGCGCTTGGGGTTTCGCGCCGTACACCGACCTGATGGCCGCGACCGATGCGGCGTGCGCCGATCCGCGTGTCGACGCTACTCGCACGGCGGTGATGGGCGGATCGTTCGGTGGCTACATGGCGAACTGGATCGCCGGACACACCGATAGGTTCGACGCGATCGTCACCCACGCCAGCCTCTGGGCGCTCGATCAATTTGGTGCCACCACAGACGGCGCGTACTGGTGGGCGCGCGAGATGACTTCCGAGATGGCCGAGCGGAATTCGCCATGCCGGTTCATCGGCCAGATCCGCACACCGATGCTCGTCATCCACGGCGACAAGGACTACCGCGTTCCGATCGGTGAGGCGCTGCGGCTCTGGTACGAGTTGCTGACCGGATCCGGTCTGCCCGCGGCCGACGACGGGTCCAGTCCGCACCGGTTCCTCTATTACCCGTCGGAGAACCACTGGGTGCTCAGCCCGCAGCACGCCAAGATCTGGTACCAGGTGGTGAGCGCATTCCTCGCTCGTCACGTGCTCGGCGAGGAGGTCGAGTTGCCGGAGTTGCTCGGGTAGCGTCGGGGCGATGAGCGCAACGGAGCGTGAATTCGACATTGTCCTTTACGGAGCGACGGGTTTCGCCGGGAAGCTGACTGCCGAATACCTGGCCAAGACGGGTGGAGCCGCCCGCATCGCGCTGGCGGGGCGGTCGCCAGACAAGTTGCTCGCGGTCCGCGAGACGCTGGGGGAGGCCGCGCAGGCCTGGCCGCTGATCACCGCCGACGCGTCCCAGCCGTCGACGCTGAACGCGATGGCGGCACGGGCGCAGGTGGTGGTGACGACCGTCGGTCCCTATCTGCGATATGGATTGCCGTTGGTGGCCGCGTGCGCCGCCGCAGGAACCGACTACGCCGACCTGACCGGCGAACCACTCTTCGTTCGGGAAAGCATTGACCAGCATCACAAGCAAGCCGTTGACACCGGCGCGCGCATTGTGCATGCATGCGGATTCGATTCCATCCCTTCGGATCTCACCGTCTTCGCGCTGCACCGGCTCGCCGAGCAAGAGCAGTCGGGCCAGCTCGGCGACACCAACCTCGTGGTGCGCAGGCTCGCGGGCGGGGTATCGGGCGGTACCGCCGCCACGCTGTTGGACATCCTCCGCGAGGCCTCCGCCGACCCCGAGGCCAGGCGGTTGATGAACGACCCCTACACGCTGTCGCCCGATCGGGCCGCCGAGCCCGAACTCGGTGCGCAGCCGGACATCCGGTGGCGCCGCGGCCGCGACATCGCGCCTGAACTCGACGGCCATTGGACGGGGGCCTTCGCGATGGCGGCCGTGAATACCCGAATTGTGCGGCGCAGCAACGCGTTACTCGATTACGCCTACGGGCGCAGGTTCTCCTACGCCGAGCAGATAAGCCTGGGCCACTCGATCGCCGCACCCGTCACCGCGGCGATGGCGACCGGTGGCAACGCCGCGGTGATGGCCCTCGGGAGCCGCCACTTCGACAAATTGCCGCGCAAGCTCGTCGAGCGCATCGCCCCGAAGCCCGGCACCGGCCCGAGTGAAAGTGTGCGGGAACGCGGCCACTACACGATCGAGACCTACACGACCACCAGGGCAGGCGCGCGCTACAAGGCGACCATTTCCCAGAAGGGCGACCCCGGCTACAAGGCGACATCGGTACTGCTCGGACAGAGCGGCCTGGCGCTCGCGTTCGACCGTGACCGCCTGTCGGATCTGCGCGGCGTGTTGACGCCCGCGGCGGCGATGGGCGACGCGCTGATGGCCCGATTCCCCGCTGCCGGTGTGTCATTGGAGACCGTCCGACTGAATTGATCGGGCGTAGCCGAACACCTGTGAACCAAGATCACGTGCACTACTGTCGTGATCGCGACCGTGCAATATCCCAGCAACGAAGGTGGACAGGTCATGGCTGGTCTCGACGATCTCTTCAATCAGATTCCCGTGCAGGACATCGCGAACAAGATCGGCGCGGATGAAGGCGAGGTGAACAACGCGATCCGCACATTGGTACCTGCACTCGTCGGGGGGCTTGCGGAGAACGTCCAGGCCAACGAAATCGACTCGAGCAAGCTCGAGACCGATGTTGCCCAGCAAGGCGCCAGCGGCCTCCTCGACGGCGGAGTCAACGTCGACCAGGTCGACGAAGCGGAAGGCGACCAGTACGTCGCACGGATCTTCGGCGGCAACGACAGCAATGCGGTGGCCTCCGCGCTGGCTGGGCAGGGCGCCGGTGGGGGTGACCTGATCAAGAGACTGCTCCCGATCCTCGCCCCGATCGTGCTGGCCTACATCGGCAAGCAATTGACAAAGGGCTCGGCCCCGGCCGAGGCGCAGGCCCAGCAGGCACCCGCCGGTGGTGGTGGCGGCCTCGGCGACGTTCTCGGCAGCATTCTGGGCGGCGCAGGTGGCGGCGGCGGGAACAACCCGCTGGGCAGCATCCTGGGCAGCGTGCTCGGCGGTGGCGGCGGTGGCGGCCAGAACAACCCGATCGGGGAGATTCTCGGCGGCCTGCTGGGCGGCAAGAAGTAGCGGGCAGCCGAGCGGGCAATCCCGCTTGGGCTGCGGGTGCACACTCCTTCATAGAATGGCGCGGTGACCGCCAGCCCTCCTTCTAACTCCACAGGCCCGCCGGCGACTGCCCTGCCCAAGTCCTGGGATCCGGGCGCGGTGGAAGCCCATATCTACGAGGGCTGGGTCGAGGCCAGCTACTTCACGGCCGACGCGGCCAGCGAGAAGCCCCCGTACTCGATCGTGCTGCCACCGCCGAACGTGACCGGCAGCCTGCACATGGGCCACGCGCTCGACCACACGCTGATGGATGCGCTGACCCGCCGCAAGCGCATGCAGGGCTATGAGGTGCTGTGGCTGCCCGGCATGGATCACGCAGGCATCGCGACCCAGAGCGTGGTCGAAAAGCAGCTCCTTGTCGACGGCAAGACCAAAGAGGATTTCGGCCGCGAGCTCTTCATCGACAAGGTGTGGGACTGGAAGCGCGAATCCGGCGGCACCATCGGCTGGCAGATGCGCGCGATCGGTGACGGCGTGGACTGGAGCCGCGACCGGTTCACCATGGACGACGGCCTGTCGCGGGCGGTCCGCACCATCTTCAAGCGCCTGTTCGACGCGGGCCTGATCTATCAGGCCGAGCGCCTGGTGAACTGGTCGCCGATCCTTGAGACCGCGATCTCCGACCTCGAGGTCAAGTATGAAGACGTCGAGGGTGAACTGGTGTCGTTCCGGTACGGCTCGCTGGACGACAGCGAACCGCACATCGTGGTGGCAACTACCCGGGTCGAGACGATGCTCGGCGACACCGCAATCGCGGTGCATCCCGACGACGACCGCTATCGGCACCTGGTCGGCCAATCGTTGCCGCACCCCTTCGTCGCCCGCCAGATGATTGTCGTCGCCGACGACCACGTCGACCCCGAATTCGGTACAGGTGCAGTCAAAGTCACCCCAGCCCACGACCCCAACGACTTCGAGATCGGGCTGCGACACGCGTTGCCGATGCCCTCGATCATGGACACCAAGGGCAGGATCACCGACACCGGAACCGAATTCGACGGTCTGGACCGTTTCGAGGCGCGGGTCAAGGTACGTGAGGCACTGGCCGAACAGGGCCGCATCGTCGCCGAGAAGCGGCCGTATCTGCACAGTGTCGGCCACTCCGAGCGCAGCGGCGAACCGATCGAGCCGCGGCTTAGCCTTCAGTGGTGGGTCAAGGTCGAGTCGATGGCCAAGGCCGCTGGCGACGCGGTTCGCAACGGCGACACCGTGATTCATCCGCCCAGCCTGGAACCCCGATGGTTCGCGTGGGTCGACAACATGCACGACTGGTGCATCTCGCGTCAGCTCTGGTGGGGTCACCGCATTCCGATCTGGCACGGCCCCGACGGCGAGACCGTCTGCGTCGGGCCCGATGAAACTCCGCCGGAGGGCTGGGAGCAGGACTCCGACGTGCTCGACACCTGGTTCTCCTCGGCGCTGTGGCCGTTCTCCACCATGGGCTGGCCCGATCACACCCCGGAGCTGGGAAAGTTCTATCCGACAACGGTGCTCGTCACCGGCTACGACATCCTGTTCTTCTGGGTGGCCCGGATGATGATGTTCGGCACCTTCGTCGGCAACGATCCGGCGATCACACTCGAAGGCGCGCGCGGACCCCAGGTGCCGTTTGAGAACGTGTTCCTGCACGGGCTGATCCGCGACGAATTCGGCCGCAAGATGAGCAAGTCCCGCGGCAACGGGATCGACCCGCTGGACTGGGTGGAGGCGTACGGCGCCGACGCTCTGCGGTTCACCCTGGCGCGCGGCGCAAGCCCTGGCGGCGACCTGGCCATCGGCGAGGACCACGCCCGCGCGTCACGCAATTTCGCGACGAAGCTATTCAACGCGACCCGGTTCGCGCTGATGAACGGCACAAGTCTCGCTCCGCTGCCCGACCGCTCGCAGTTGACCGATGCCGACCGCTGGATCCTGGGTCGGTTGGAAGAAGTTCGCGCCGAAGTGGATTCGACGTTCGACAGCTACGAATTCGGCCGGGCGTGCGAGTCGCTGTATCACTTCGCATGGGATGAGTTCTGTGACTGGTACCTGGAGTTGGCCAAGGTCCAACTCGCCAGCCAGGACGGCCAAGCCGTCCAGCACACCACCGCGGTGTTGGCCGCGGTGCTGGACACCCTGCTCAAGCTGTTGCACCCGGTGATGCCGTTCGTCACCGAGGTGCTGTGGAAGACGCTGACGGGCGGAGAATCGATCGTGATCGCCGAATGGCCGCAGCCATCCGGATTCGCCATGGATACCGTTGCAGCGCAACGCGTTACCGATATGCAGAAGCTGATCACCGAGGTCCGCAGGTTCCGCAGCGACCAAGGTCTGGCGGACCGTCAGAAGGTTCCGGCGCGGCTGAAGGATGCCGACAAGGCGGGCCTCGAGGCGCAGGTCCCCGCCGTCAGCTCGCTGGCATGGCTGACTGCGGCCGGGGACGGCTTCAGCCCGTCCGCGGCTGTCGAAGTGCGGTTGTCGCATGGCACGGTCACCGTCGAGCTCGACACGTCGGGCACCGTCGACGTGGCCGCCGAGCGGCGCCGTCTCGAAAAAGATCTGGCCGCCGCCGAGAAGGAATTGGCGGGCACCGCGGGCAAGCTGGGCAACGAGTCGTTCCTGGCCAAGGCGCCTGCCGACGTCGTCGAGAAGATCCGCACCCGCCAGCAGCTAGCGCGAGACGAGGTCGACCGGATCGCCGCAAGGTTGGCGTCGCTGTAATGACGGAACCCGTCCCGACGCCGGACGAGATCGCATCGCTGCTTCAGGTCGAGCACCTGCTCGACCAACGTTGGCCCGAAACCAAACTTGAGCCGAGCACCGCCAGGATCTCCGCGCTGATGGAGATGCTCGGCTCGCCGCAGCTGGGCTACCCGTCGATTCACGTGGCGGGCACCAATGGCAAGACGTCGGTGACGCGGATGATCGACTCGCTGCTGACGGCGCTGCACCGCCGCACCGGTCGCAACACCAGCCCGCACCTGCAATCCGCGGTGGAGCGCATCTCGATCGACAACAAGCCCATCAGCCCTGCGCAATACGTAGCGACCTACCTCGAGGTCGAACCGTTCGTGCAGCTGGTCGACCAGCAATCGGAGGCGGCAGGCGGCCCTGCGATGAGCAAGTTCGAGGTCGTCACCGCGATGGCCTTCGCCGCGTTCGCCGACGCGCCGATCGACGTGGCCGTCGTCGAGGTCGGTTTGGGCGGGCGGTGGGATGCCACGAATGTCGTCAACGCGCCCGTCGCCGTCGTCACTCCGATCGCGGTGGACCACACCGAATATCTCGGCGACACGATCGCCGAGATCGCCGGCGAGAAGGCCGGGATCATCATCAAACAGGACGACGACCTGGTTCCGACCGACACCGTCGCCGTCATCGCCCGGCAAGACCCTGAGGCGATGGAAGTGCTACTGGCACAAGCTGTTCGCGCCGACGCCGCAGTGGCGCGCGAGGATTCGGAGTTCGCCGTGCTCGGCAGGCAGGTCGCGGTCGGGGGCCAGCTGCTCGAACTGCAGGGCCTTGGCGGTCAGTACTCGGACATCTTCTTGCCGCTGCACGGCGAGCACCAAGCGCACAACGCGGTCCTCGCGCTGGCCGCGGTCGAAGCGTTCTTCGGCGCCGGGGCGCAGCGCCAACTCGATATCGACGCGGTACGGGCCGGCTTCGCCGCCGTCACCAGCCCGGGTCGTCTGGAACGGATGCGCAGCGCCCCAACGGTTTTCATCGACGCTGCGCACAACCCCGCGGGTGCCGCCGCGCTGGCGCACACGCTTGCCGAGGAGTTCGACTTCCGCTCACTGGTCGGCGTCATCTCGGTGATGGCCGATAAGGACGTCGACGGCATTCTGGCCGTGCTGGAGCCGGCATTCGACCAAGTCGTGGTCACCAACAACGGATCGCCCCGCGCGCTGGACGTCGACGGGCTCGCGCTGCGCGCCGAGGAGCGGTTCGGCCCGGAACGGGTGGTCAGCGCCGCCACGCTGCCCGACGCGATCGAAACGGCGATCGCGCTAGCGGAGGAGTCCGGCATCGAGGGCGAAAGTGTTGGCGGCAGCGGGATCGTGATCACCGGCTCGGTCGTCACCGCAGGGGCGGCGCGAACGTTGTTCGGAAAAGATCCGGCGTGACCGGGGCGCCACAGCAGCCGGACCCGTGGAAGAGCTTTCGCGGTGTCATGGCGGGCACGCTGATCTTGGAGGCCATCGTCGTGCTCCTGGCGCTGCCGGTGGTCGCCAAGGCCAGCGGCAGGCTGACGGTGGCCAGCGGCGGGTACCTGGTCGGATTCGCCGTCGTGGTCGTGTTGTTGGCCGGCGTCCAGGGCAGGCCGTGGGCGATCTGGGTGAACCTGGCGATGCAGCTGGTGTTGATCGCGGGAGTCGTCGTGCACGGGGCGATCGGGTTCATCGGCGCGATCTTCCTGGGGGTCTGGGCACTCATCGCCTACCTGCGCTCCGAGGTGCTGCGTCGGCAAAAGCGTGGGCTCCTGCCGGGACAACAGCCGCCGCCCGACTGATTTCGAGTCAACGCGGCGCCTGCGTCGCAGCTTGATCGTCGCCCCGCTGTTTTGGATTGCCGGGTTCCTCAACGCGGCGCCTGCGTCGCCGCTTGATCGTCGCCCCGCTGTTTTGGATTGCCGGGTTCCTCAACGCGGCGCCTGCGTCGCCGCTTGATCGTCGCCCCGCTAGGCTGTCGGCCGTGACTGAGCGGACCCTGGTGTTGATCAAGCCCGACGGCGTACAACGGCGTCTGATCGGAGAGATCATCAGCCGAATCGAACGCAAGGGCCTGACCATCGCGGCCATGGAGCTGAAGAACGTCAGCGACGACTTGGCCCGCAAGCATTACGCCGAGCACGAGGACAAGCCGTTCTTCGGCTCACTGCTCGAATTCATCACCTCAGGACCCGTCGTCGCGGCCATCGTGGAGGGCCCCAGAGCGGTTGCCGCGTTCCGCCAGATCGTCGGCGGCACGGATCCGGTGGAGAAGGCCACGCCCGGCACAATCCGCGGTGACCTGGCCCTTATCACCCAGGACAACCTTGTTCACGGCTCGGATTCGGTCGAGTCGGCCGACCGCGAGATCGGGCTCTGGTTTCCTGGCGCATAGCCGGGGTTTTGCGGCCTGATCGGCCTGTGACGCCTGATGTGGGATACTGGCTCCGGGTAGCCGGTCAAACACCAGTGCCGGACACCCGAATGAAGACTTAGACGTGCGCGACCATCGTCACCCGCGGTGCGGCGCCGACCGTCCAGCCATCATTCAGACCGGCACCGAGAAGGTTCCCAACAAGGACCCCTCGGCGCGAGACCATAACAAGCTCGGGAGCAGTACCCCGGGCCCATAGCGGAAGCCCTCGCGTGGCCGCGTCACACATGACGCGCCCGGGGGCTTGAGGAGAATACGTGGCCGACGATGCCCCTACCGAAGACCTATCAGAAGAGACTCAGCAAAGTGAGGCGCTCGAAAGTCCTCAGCGGGAGAAGCTGAGGGTTCATTCGCTGGCGCGGGTGCTGGGAACCACCAGTAAGCGCGTGCTCGACGCACTTGCCGCCCTCGACGGACGACCGCGCAGTGCGCACTCCACCGTCGAGCAGGACGAGGCCGACCGGGTCCGTGAAGCGCTCGCCAGCAGCCCCGACGAGGCCGCGGTCGACGGTGAACCGGGCGAAACACCATCCGAGGTGGCCGACGTCGTGGCTGAAGTCGTCGTCGAGGTGGTGGCCGACGCGAGCGCGGACGTCGAGGAGCCGGAGTCTCGGCTGATCCTCGAGACCGCACCACAGACCGAGCCCGCCAACTACCTGCCGCTGTTCATGGCGCCCCAGCCGGTGAAGTTCGACGACACCGACGACGAGGACGATGACGAGGACGACGACAGCGATGACGGCGGCCAGGACACCGACGAGGAGCAGGGCGAGCGTCCCGCGGGGCGTCGTCGTCGCCGTGGCCGCCGGGGCCGGGGCCGTGGTCGCGGTGAGCAGGGCGGTGACGACTCCGACGACAGCGATGCTGACGGACAGGCCGACGCCAAGGGTGGCGACGAGGATTCCGGCGACGACTCCGACGACGACAGCGGTGACGATGACGGCGGCGCCGAAGGGGCCAACCGCCGTCGCCGTCGCCGTCGCCGTCGCAAGTCCGGTTCGGGCGACGACAACGACAACTCAGGCTCCCCGGACGATCCGCCCAACACCGTCGTGCACGAGCGCGAGCCGCGGCAGGGCAAGGACAAAGACAACGGCGAGATCCAGGGCATCAGCGGGTCGACCCGGCTGGAGGCCAAGAGGCAGCGCCGCCGCGACGGCCGCGACGCGGGCAGGCGCCGTCCGCCAATCCTGAGCGAGGCCGAATTCCTGGCACGGCGCGAAGCCGTCGAACGGATGATGGTCGTGCGCGACAAGGTCCGCACCGAACCGCCGCACGAGGGTGCCCGCTACACCCAGATCGCGGTGCTGGAGGACGGCGTCGTCGTCGAACACTTCGTCACCTCGGCGGCCTCTGCGTCGCTGGTCGGCAACATCTACCTCGGCATCGTGCAGAACGTGCTGCCCTCGATGGAGGCGGCGTTCGTCGACATCGGCCGTGGCCGCAACGGCGTGCTGTACGCAGGCGAGGTGAACTGGGAGGCCGCGGGCCTCGGCGGTGCCAACCGCAAGATCGAACAAGCTCTCAAGCCCGGCGACTACGTCGTCGTGCAGGTCAGCAAGGACCCCGTCGGGCACAAAGGCGCCCGGCTGACCACGCAGGTGTCGTTGGCGGGCCGGTATCTCGTCTTCGTGCCGGGCGCGTCGTCGACCGGGATCAGCCGCAAGCTGCCCGACACCGAGCGTCAGCGGCTCAAGGAGATTCTGCGCGAGGTCGTTCCCGCTGACGCCGGCGTGATCATCCGCACCGCGTCCGAGGGCGTCAAGGAAGAAGACATCCGCGCCGACGTCAACCGGTTGCAGGAGCGGTGGACGCAAATCGAGTCCAAGGCCGTCGAGACCACCCAGAAGGCCGCAGGCGCGGCGGTCGCGCTCTACGAAGAGCCCGACGTGCTGGTCAAGGTCATCCGAGACTTGTTCAACGAGGACTTCTCCGGGCTAATCGTCTCCGGCGACGATGCGTGGGGAACCATCAACAAGTATGTGAATTCCGTTGCGCCTGAACTTGTTTCGCGGCTGACGAAGTACGAGCCAATTGCCGAAGGCCCAGACGTGTTCGCGGTGCACCGCATTGACGAGCAGCTCACCAAGGCGATGGACCGCAAGGTGTGGCTCCCGTCGGGCGGCACGCTGGTCATCGACCGCACCGAGGCCATGACCGTCGTCGACGTGAACACCGGAAAGTTCACCGGCTCCGGCGGCAACCTGGAACAGACCGTTACGCGCAACAACCTCGAGGCCGCCGAGGAGATCGTGCGTCAATTGCGGTTGCGCGACATCGGCGGAATCGTCGTCATCGACTTCATCGACATGGTGCTGGAGTCCAACCGCGACCTGGTGCTGCGCAGGCTCACCGAGGCGCTGGCCCGTGACCGCACCCGCCACCAGGTGTCCGAGGTGACGTCACTGGGTCTGGTGCAGCTGACGCGAAAGCGGTTGGGCACCGGGCTGATTGAAGCGTTCTCGACCGCGTGCACGCAATGCGGCGGCCGCGGAATCCTGCTGCACGGCGACCCAGTGGACTCGACGTCGACAGCCGGTCGCAAGGCCGATACAGGCGGCAAGCGCGGCAAGCGCGGTAAGCGTGGCGGCAAGGCCGACGATGTCCCGGTTGTGAAGGTGCCTGCGCACCCCGCGGGTGAACACCCGATGTTCAAGGCGATGGCCGCGGCCAATGGTCGCCATGAAGATGATGAGCACATAGACGGTGAGGGCGACGAGACGAAGGCCGCCGAAGAAGTGGCCGAACTCGATCCCGCCACCATTCGCGAGGCTGTGATCGAAACGGCCGACGAGGATCTCGAGGACGAGGACTTCGAGGAGTCGGACGAAGACGAGACCGACGAAGAAGACAACGACGAAGACGAGTCGGATGACGACGACGAGTCCGATGAGGACGAGATCGACCTCGACGCCGATGACGAAGACGAAGACGACATCGACGACGACATCGAAGTCATCGACGGCGACTCCGACGATGAAGACGACGACTACGACTCCGACGATGAGGACTCGGACGACGAGGACGACTCAGACGACGAGGACGACTCAGACGACGAGGACGAGGACGAGGACTCCGAAGATGAGGATTCCTACGAGGACGAGGACGAACAGCCTGCGGCGACCGCGCCGGCGGGCGGGCGCCATCGTCGGCGCGCAGCCGTGCGCCCCGCAGGACCGCCGATTCACGAAGGTTGATCCTCGCGCCTATCGGTGAGGACACGAGCCGGTAGAAACCGGCGAACGTCGCCTCGTTCCTGACGAGGATCTGTCATGCTGTCGGCAAACCGGGCACGGGCGAAGGTTTCGACGGCGTGACAGCAACCTCCTCAGACGAGACCGCTCGTCCTGCTTCGCTGAGTGATGCGATCGTTCCGCTGTTCGCACTGGTGCTCTCGATCGGGGCGGCGCTCACGCTGTTCGGCCCCGTCGAGGCGCTCGAAGGCCCGATTCAGGTCGGGCTGATCATCTGTTGTGCCATCGCGGCTCTGATCGCCATGACGAACGGGCACAAGTGGAGCGTCGTCGAAGAAGTGGGCGAGGGCGCCATGTCGTCGATCACGAGCGCGATCTTGATCCTGCTGGCGGTCGGTGCGCTGATCGGCGCGTGGAATCTGTCCGGCACCATCCCGACGCTGGTGTACTACGGCATCCAGATCCTGTCGCCGGGCTACTACTACCTGGCGGCGTCCTGCTGTGCGGCGCGTTGTCGATGTCGATCGGCAGTTCGTGGACCGTCGCGGGCAATTCGCCCCGCAAGTGCTGTCCCGGCTGGCGGCCGACCGCGGTACCCGACGTCGCGCTGGTGCCGTGGAATTCCTGCGGCGCGTTCATGGCTGCCGTCCTCGGCGTCTCGACGATCGCGTACCTGCCGTTTGCGGTGTTCAACTACGTCGCGCCGGTGCTGAGCGTGATCTACGGCATCATTGGATTCAAGATCGCCAGGAAAACACCCGTCGAGGAGGCGGAAGAGAAGGCGGTTTGACCCTTTACCTGCTGGTCACGTACCCTTGACCAGTTGTCTTTCGGCTGATGCCGACGACAGCGAGCCCCATGTGGCTCCGCACCCCAGACCCGCACGCGCACCGACCGGGTAGCGCGCGCCCAGAGAGCAGAGGAACGATGGCGACGTACGCAATCGTCAAGACCGGCGGCAAGCAATACAAGGTCGCCGTTGGTGACGTGGTCAAGGTCGAGAAGCTGGACTCCGAGCCCGGCGCCAAGGTCTCGCTGCCCGTCGCCCTCGTCGTCGACGGCGCAAACGTCACCAGCGCCGCCAAGGACCTGGAGAAGCTCGCTGTGACCGGCGAGGTGCTCGAGCACACCAAGGGCCCCAAGATCCGCATCCACAAGTTCAAGAACAAGACCGGCTACCACAAGCGGCAGGGACACCGTCAGCAGCTGACGGTCCTCAAGGTCACCGGCATCAAGTAGTAGGAGGCATCCAACATGGCACACAAGAAGGGCGCTTCCAGCTCACGCAACGGTCGTGATTCCGCCGCGCAGCGGCTTGGCGTCAAGCGGTTCGGCGGTCAGATCGTCAAGGCCGGCGAGATCCTGGTCCGCCAGCGCGGCACCCATTTCCACCCCGGCGTCAACGTCGGGCGTGGCGGCGACGACACCCTGTTCGCCACCGCCCCCGGTGCCGTCGAGTTCGGCACCAAGCGTGGGCGCAAGACTGTCAACGTAGTGCGGCCAGAAGCTTAATTCTCGCGCCGAAATCGACGTTTTGGCGCTGAGCTCTCGTACGTTTGCGCCCATACGTCCGTTTCGGCGAAGGAGTGATCAACGATGCCGCGCTTTGTCGACCGTGTCGTGATTCACGCACGGGCAGGCAACGGCGGTAACGGCTGCGCCTCGGTTCACCGCGAAAAGTTCAAACCCCTCGGCGGCCCGGACGGCGGCAACGGCGGGCGTGGCGGCAGCATCGTGCTCGTCGTCGACCCGCAGGTGCACACGCTGCTCGACTTCCACTTCCACCCCCATGTCGTCGCGCCCTCTGGCAAGCAGGGTGCGGGCTCCAATCGCGACGGTGCTGCAGGCCCCGACCTCGAGGTCAAGGTGCCCGACGGCACCGTCGTGCTCGACGAGAACGGCAAGCTGCTCGCCGACCTGGTGGGTGCGGGCACCCGCTTCGAAGCCGCCGCGGGCGGTCGCGGCGGGCTGGGCAACGCCGCGCTGGCATCGCGTGCCCGAAAGGCGCCCGGCTTCGCGCTGCTCGGCGAGAAGGGCCAGGTCCACGACCTCACCCTTGAACTGAAGACCGTCGCCGACGTCGGCCTGGTCGGTTTCCCCTCGGCGGGTAAATCCTCCCTGGTTTCGGCCATCTCGGCGGCCAAGCCGAAGATCGCCGACTATCCGTTCACCACCCTGGCACCCAACCTCGGCGTGGTGTCCGCGGGGGAGCACACCTTCACCGTCGCCGACGTCCCCGGGCTGATTCCCGGCGCGTCGGAGGGCCGCGGCCTCGGCCTGGAGTTCCTGCGGCACATCGAACGGTGCGCGGTATTAGTCCATGTGGTCGACTGCGCGACGCTGGAACCCGGCCGCGATCCGATCTCCGATATCGATGCGCTGGAGGCCGAGCTGGCCGCGTACACCCCGACGCTGCAGGGTGATACGACACTCGGCGATCTGGCGGAGCGGCCACGGGCGGTGGTGCTCAACAAGATCGACGTGCCGGAGGCGCGTGAATTGGCGGACTTCGTCCGTGAGGAGATCGTTCGTCGGTTCGGCTGGCCGGTGTACGAGGTATCGACCGTCAGCCGAGAGGGCTTGCGCGCGTTGACGTTCGCGCTGTGGGGCATGGTGTCGACGTACCGCGAATCGCAACCCGCGATCGTCCCGCGTCGTCCTGTCATCCGTCCGGTTCCGGTGGACGAGAGCGGCTTCACCGTCGAATCCGACGGGCAGGGCGGTTTCGTCGTGCACGGCACGCGGCCCGAACGCTGGATCAACCAAACGGATTTCGACAACGACGAGGCGGTGGGTTACCTCGGCGACCGGCTTGCCCGTCTGGGTGTGGAGGAAGAGCTGCTTCGGCTCGGTGCCCGGCCGGGATGTGCGGTGACGATCGGCGAGATGACGTTCGATTGGGAGCCGCAGACGCCCGCAGGCGTCGACGTGACGCTGTCCGGCCGTGGCACCGACGCGCGACTCGACCAGACCGACCGGGTGTCGGCCGCCGAGCGCAAGGCGGCCCGCCGCGAACGGCGGCGCCGGGGTGATGAGGCGTGAGCCAGCACCGCGAGGCCGTTCGCACCGCAAGAAGCGTCATCGTCAAGATCGGCACCACGGCGCTGACCACGCCGTCCGGAGTGTTCGACGCCAGCAGGCTGGCCACATTGGCCGAGGCCATCGAGGGGCGGATGAAGGCGGGCTCCGATGTGGTGATCGTGTCATCGGGCGCGATCGCGGCGGGCATCGAACCGCTACGCCTGACCAAGCGGCCCACCGATCTGGCCACCAAACAGGCCGCCGCCAGTGTGGGACAGGTGGCGCTCGTGAATGCGTGGAACACGGCGTTCGCCCGGTACAACCGCACCGTGGGTCAGGTGCTGCTGACGGCACACGACATCTCGATGCGCGTTCAGCACAACAACGCCCAACGCACCCTCGACCGGCTGCGCGCACTGCACGCGGTCGCGATCGTCAACGAGAACGACACCGTGGCCACCAACGAGATCCGGTTCGGTGACAACGACCGGCTCTCCGCGCTGGTCGCCCACCTGGTAGGGGCCGACGCGCTGGTGCTGCTCTCCGACATCGACGGGCTCTACGACTCCGACCCGCGAAAGGGCAACGCGCGCTTCATCGCCGAGGTCGACGGCCCCGCGGATCTTGACGGCGTGGTCGCGGGCCGCGGCAGTCACCTGGGAACAGGCGGGATGGCGTCGAAGCTGTCGTCGGCACTGCTGGCCGCTGACGCTGGCGTGCCCGTGCTGTTGGCCGCTGCGTCCGACGCCACCACCGCTTTGGCCGACGCGTCGGTCGGCACCGTCTTCGCGCCGCGACCGGAACGCATGTCGGCGCGCCGATTCTGGGTGCGTTATGCCGCAGAGGCGTCGGGTGCGCTGACGCTCGATGACGGTGCGGTGCGAGCCGTTGTGCGGCAACGGCGTTCACTGCTGCCCGCCGGTATCACCTCGTTGTCGGGCCGGTTCTACGGTGGCGACGTCGTAGAGCTGCGCGCACTGGACTCCACGATGATCGCCCGCGGCGTGGTGGCCTACGACCACGCCGAGCTGGCCACCATGCTTGGGCGCTCCACCTCGGATCTGCCCCAGGAGATGCGCCGGCCCGCGGTGCACGCCGACGACCTGGTCGCCGTCTGAATCACGGTTTGAGACGGTCGATTCTGGCTTGGATGCCCGCCAGCATCGACCTGATCTGTTCGGCGCGCTCGTCGGCATCGTCCATCACGTCGTCGTCGGCGGGGCAGATCGTGATGGCATGCGTTTTCGCGGTCGCCTCGAAGCATTCGCGGACAGCCGGATCGGCCAGGATCACCGCGGCGAGCATGCCAGGGGAGAGCTCGCGGGTGCGCAGCATGCCGTGGTAATGCACTTCGGCGGGGATGCGGATCTCCAGCGCGCCGCCTTCGAGTTCCTGTTTGGCTGCGGCGAGCAACAACGTCAACGCCGCCCGCGAGATCGCGTTGATCAGCAGCCTGCGGCCGGGAAACCAGGGCAGCGGTAGCTTGTCGGCCTGCTTGTCGACACCTCCGGTGAACAGGTACTCGATCAGGCTGCGGGTGCGGATCTCGGTGATGTCCGACCACTTCACGTCGTCGCCGTCGAACTCGACGGACCGCTCGCTGATCGCGACCCCGCCAAAGTAGTTCAGCTTGCGCACCAAAGGGCGCAGTTTGTCGGGCGTGATCGTGTGATCGGCGACCATGTCGCCGATGCCAAGGGCCCAGCGGCCCGAGACGGGGCCGGGCTTGGGCCGTCGGCTTTCCAGCAGCGTGCGCAGCCAGGAGACGTCGTCGGGGTCCTCCGCCTCGGCCACCACGTCATTCAAGCCGAATTTGCCACCGCGGGCAGTTCATCGGCCAACAACGCCAGCATGGGAGAGCAGCCGTTGTCGACCTTCACCGCGGCCAGGTCATCGCCGCGGGTGCGGCCGCGATTGATTATCGCGACCGGGATGCCCAGCGCCGCCGCGTGCCGGACGAACCGGTATCCGGAGTAAACCGTCAGCGACGAGCCGGCAACCATCAGCGCGTCGGCATCATCGATCATCGAATACGCCTGTTCCACACGGGCTTTCGGCACGCTCTCGCCGAAGTAGACGATGTCGGGCTTGAGCATGCCGCCGCAGGCCGGACAGTCGATGATCCGGAACGACGTGGTATCGCCGACGACGGCGTCGGCGTCCGGCGCAACCGCGATCCCACCCACCGCCTCCGCGCGTTCGGCGAACCCAGGGTTGGCCGCCTCGAGCTGGTCGGCAAGGGCGGCGCGCGACATCGTGTATCCGCACTCCAGGCAGATCACCTGCGCATAGGTGCCGTGCAGGTTGACGACGGTGCGGCTGCCCGCCTTGGTGTGCAGCAGGTCGACGTTCTGAGTGATCACACCCGATACGGCGCCTGCATGCTCGAGCGCGGCCAGCGCCCGATGCCCGGCATTGGGCAGCGTCTGGTCCATGTGGCGCCAGCCGACATGGTTGCGGGCCCAGTACCGCTGCCGAAACGCGGGATCAGAGGTGAATTGCCGGATCGTCATGGGATTGCTCGGCGGCGAGTCAGGCCCCCGATAGTCGGGAATCCCCGAATCGGTCGACATCCCGGCGCCCGTGAGCACCGCGATCCGCCGGCCCTGCAGCACGGCGACCAATTCGGGGGACTCCACACGTTCGAGGGTAGCGAGCCTCAGGCGGAGGGCTGGTGATCGCTCTCGACCTGGGAAGACTCTGACGACTCGGCGTCCTCGCCCTCAGTTTCGTCGCCTTCGTCATCGGCGGCATCATCGACGTCGTCATCGTCGAGGTCGTCTTCGTCGTCGACAAGGACGGTCTCGACCACGTGAATGTGCTTCTCGGTCGCATCTTCCTCGTCACCTACCGGCACCGAGACGGTGAGGATGCCCCTGTCGTAGATCGCGTGGATGTCATCCTCGTCGGCGCCTGCGGGCAGTGGCACTGTCCGGACAAAGGAACCGTAGGCGAATTCCGAAAGCCCGTTGGCCTCGCTGGTGCGCTTGCGCTCCGCCTTGATCGTCAGCTTGCCGTCGAGAACCGTGATCTCCACGTCCTCGCTCGGGTCGACGCCGGGCAGCTCGGCGCGGAGTTCGTAGACGCCGTCCTTCGTCTCGTCCTCGAGCCGGATCACGTGATTGTCGAACAACGGTCGCAGGCCCGCGAACGTAGAGAACCCGCCCAAGAGTTCGGACAGCTCGGGCAGCAACGGCCGCGACTGACGTTGAACGGCAAGCTTGTTCACGATTCCTCCACAGTTGTTCGCGCCAAGGGGACTGCGTAGACGATTCCCCTGGAAGGAAAACTCACCGAGTCGGCCGTGGTGCGTACGGGCGAACTGCAGGCCAACACCGAGTCCGCGGGTGCCGCAGAAAGCGCGCCTGAAGCGTTTATGCCGCTCCATGCGGTATCAACTCGACCACTGCGGCCGCGTCGCCTCCGACGGTCGCGGGAACGCCGGGCGTCACCGGCGCGGACGCGGTTGTGGTCGGCGCCGGAGCGGGCACCGACCCTCCGGTACCGACCCGGATCAGCTGAGCAGCAGCGGTTTTGAACGTCGGCTGCTTGGACGCCGGGTCCCAGTCAGTGACGGTCAGCTCGTTTGCCGCGCGATGGTGGCCGTCACCATCGGCGTCCCAGTACCCGTAATGGAAAGGAATGAACAGTTCGCCGTCGCGGATACCGCTAATGCGCGCCTTTGCGGTCAAGGTGCCGCGCCTGCTGCGTACTTCGACAAGGTCGCCCTCGGCGATGCCGAGTCGTTCGGCGTCGCCCAGCGACACTTCGACCCACACCTCGGGCGCAGCGTCGCGCAGTTGAGGCACACGACCGGTCTTTGTGCGGGTATGGAAGTGGTACAGCGTGCGGCCGGTATTCAACACGAACGGCATTGTCGTGCTGGTTGTTTCGTATGGTTCAACAAACTCCGCGGCCCTCAGCATCGCCTTACCGTCGGGATTGAACGCCCGATACGTCGCCTCGTCCACCGAATCCCCGGTGATCATGTCCCTGCCGTAGGTTTCGCAGTAATCTGGGTGCGCTGAGAACCGACCGCCCGCGTACCGGCGCTCGGTGCCGTCGGGATGCGCGGAATTGCATGGCCATTGGATGCCAGGCGCGTCGCGCAGCCTCTCGTGGCTCAGACCGCTGTAGTCGCACGGACGTCCCGCGCTGCACCTGGTCCACGCGTCGAACGCCGACTTCGCGTCTCGCCATGGCGGCAGCGGACGTCCATCCTTGTCGCGGAGGTTCATCCGGCGCGCGTAGTCGAGGAAGATGTCCAGGTCGGGCTTCGCCTGGCCGGGCGGCTCGACGGCCTTCTCCGACAGGTGCACGGTGCGGTCGGCGTTCGTGAAGGTCCCCGTCTTCTCCCCCCACGCCGCGGCGGGCAGCACGACATCGGCGAATTCGGCCGTCTCGGTGCGGAAGATGTCCTGGACCACCAAAAACAGCCCGTCCTTGGACAGGATGCTGCGGATACGGCCGAGCTCGGGCATCGACACCGCGGGGTTGGTGGCCTGAACCCACAACATCCCGAGGGTGCCCTGCTCGGCGAGGCGGAAGATCTCCATCGCGTGAGTCGGGGGGCCGTCGTGTGGAATCCGTTGCGGCTCAACATTCCACAGGTGCGCCAGCTCGGCGATGTGGGCATCGTTGGCCCAGTTGCGGAAGCCGGGCAGGTCACCGTTGGCGCCGCACTCGCGAGTGTTCTGCGCGGTGGGCTGACCGTTCATCTGCAGCAGACCGCACCCCGGCCTGCCCAACATCCCGCGCAGAATGTGGAGGTTGTTCACCTGAACCGCGGCGGCCGCTGCCTGATTGGATTGGTAGAACCCCTGTAACACCGTCGACAGCAGCGCGTCCGCGGTGCCCAGTAGGCGCGCGGCGGCACGGATGTCGTCGGCGGGCACGTCGCAGATCGCCGCGGCGCGTTCCGGCGGGTACGCCTCGACCATCGCACGGACTTCATCGAAGCCGACGGAGTGGGCCGCGATGTAGTCGCGGTCGATCCAGCCGTTGCGGATCACCTCGTGCAGCAGGGCGTTCATCAGCGCGACGTTGGTCCCCGACAGCGGGGCGAGGTGCACGGCGGCCTGCTGCGCCACCTTCGTCCTTCGCGGATCCACACACACGATTGCGGGCGGCGTCGGTCCTGCCAGCCGATCGAGCATCCGCATCCACAGCACCGGCTGAGTTTCGGCGACATTGTGGCCGAACAGCGCGATCACATCGGCGTGATCGATGTCGCTGTAGCTGCCGGGCTGGCCGTCGCACGCAAACGACTGCTTCAAAGACTCGGCGGCCGTCGCCGTGCAGAGCCGGGTGTTGCCGTCGAGGTGGTTGGTCCCGATCCCGGCGCGGGCCAGCACGCACAGCGTGTAGTACTCCTCACAGAAGAGTTGGCCCGAGGTGTAGAAGCCGATCGAGTCCGTACCGCGCGCGTCGAGCAAGGCCTTGCTGCGGCGCACGATCAACTCCATCGCGGTGTCCCAATCCGATTCGACAAGTTCGCCATTCCGCCGGACCAGCGGCGACGTCAGCCGGTCCGCCGACGAATTGGCCTGCCAACCGAACAGGTCTTTCGGGTCCAGCCTGCCGTGGTTGACGCGATCGCTGAGGCGGCCCCGGACGCCGACGATTCGACCGTCCTTGACCGCGATGTCCAGCCCGTCGCCGTTGGAGTGCAACACCGCCGCAGAAGGCACCCAGCGATCCACCGCTTCGGGACCGAGCCCGTCGGCGAGACGCAGATCCACCCGGTCGGGCCACCGCTCACCGCGGTCGTAGGGGGTTCTGACTCCCCAGGGCTGAGCTATTCGGTCTCGTGTCGTCACGCGGGTCGCCTACCCTGAGCCGCACCGCCGCAACCTCGATTCAGGCAGTTCAACGCTTAATTCAGGCACTTCCCAGCGGGCACAAGCTCGGCGTGCATGTTTCTCTCCATCATCGTCAGCGCGGCGCCGCCGAGCTCGGGATCGATGTGTGCGACCGCGTCCGGCGGCACGATGACCGAAAAGTGCCGCACGTAGGCGTCGAGCG
Organism: uncultured Actinomycetota bacterium; assembly: GCA_963848855.1. GTDB lineage: Bacteria > Actinomycetota > Actinomycetes > Mycobacteriales > Mycobacteriaceae > Mycobacterium. The sequence goes on along the minus strand of CAWKFL010000006.1, from coordinate 2,025,276 downwards.
CGGTGTAAAGGATGCACTGCTCCGTGACCTGGCCGGTGAGGATCAGTTGCTGGGACTTGAGCCGACCCAGCAGATAATCCAGCGAGCTGGAATAGAACGCGCTGTGGCGCACCTTGAGAATCCGCAGGCAGTCCTTGTGCGGCGCGATCGGCCGAATTAAGTCGGGACGCTCGCCGTCCAACGCGGCGGCGACGAGATCATCGAAATCGGCCTTGAAATCACCGAAGTTGTCGTTGACGTAGATCAGATCGACGTCGTCGCGCTCCCGGGCTCGGGAAACGAGGTCCGAGAGCGGATCGATGATGTCGGCGGCATTGGGCGCCAACAATTCCGCGTCCTCGTGTCGATATGTGTTCAACATGTCGATGACCAGCAGGGCAACTTCACTCATGGGGTGCTGCATACCCCGTTCGGTTTTCGGGCAACAATGAGGCATGGATTTCTACTCGGCGTACCGCCAGGGTTTCGTCCGTGTCGCCGCCTGCACGCACCACTCGACCATCGCCGATCCCGCGGCCAATGCCGAGTCGGTGCTGCGGCTGGCGCGGGACTGCCATGACGACAGCGTCGGCCTTGCGGTCTTTCCGGAGCTGACGCTGTCGGGCTACTCGATCGAGGACATCCTGCTCCAGGACACGTTGTTGGATACAGTCGAGGAGGCCCTGCTCGACGTCGTGACCGCCTCGGCGGAGTTGATGCCTGTTCTGGTGGTCGGTGCGCCGCTGCGCTATCAGCATCGGATCTACAACACCGCGGTGGTGATTCACCGCGGCAGGGTGCTCGGTGTCGTGCCGAAGTCGTACCTGCCGACCTACCGCGAGTTCTACGAGAAGCGTCAGATCGCAGCGGGCGACGAAGTGCGCGGCGCGATCCGGATGGGTGAGGTCGACATCCCGTTCGGTCCCGATCTGTTGTTCACCGCCACGGACCTGCCCGGGTTCGTGCTGCACGTCGAGATCTGTGAAGACATGTTCGTACCGATTCCGCCGAGCGCGCAGGCAGCGCTCGCGGGCGCGACGGTGCTGGCGAACCTGTCCGGCAGCCCGATCACGATCGGACGCGCCGAGGACCGATGCCTGCTCGCCTCCTCGGCGTCGTCGCGATGCCTGGCGGCGTATGTCTATGCCGCGGCGGGGGAGGGTGAATCCACCACGGACCTGGCCTGGGACGGCCAAACCATGGTGTGGGAGAACGGTGTGCGCCTCGCCGAATCAGAGCGGTTCCCTAAGGGAGAGCGGCGGGCGATCGCCGACGTGGATCTGGAATTGCTGCGCTCCGAGCGGTTGCGGATGGGGACTTTCGACGACAACCGCATCCACCACCAGATCACAGCGGAGTCGTTCCGCAGGGTGGAGTTTCGGCTCGATCCGCCGGCGGGCGACATCGGGCTGCGCCGTGAGGTCGAACGCTTTCCGTTCGTACCGTCGGATCCGTCACGGCTGGAACAGGATTGCTACGAGGCGTACAACATTCAGGTCGCCGGACTCGAGCAACGCCTGCGGGCGCTGAACTTCCCGAAGCTGGTCCTCGGTCTGTCGGGAGGACTGGATTCGACGCACGCGTTGATCGTCGCGGCGCGCGCGATGGACCGGGAAGGCAGGCCGCGCAGCGACATTCTCGCGTTCACACTGCCGGGCTTCGCGACCGGTGAGCGCACGAAGGGCAATGCGACCAGGCTGGCGGAAGCGTTGGGCATCACCTTCGAGACGATCGATATCAAAGCGACCGCCGAAATGATGCTCTCCGAGATCGGCCATCCGTCCTCGCGCGGGGAGAAGGTGTACGACGTCACGTTCGAAAACGTGCAGGCCGGCCTGCGCACGGATTACCTGTTCCGGCTTGCCAATCAGCGCGGTGGAATTGTGCTGGGCACCGGCGATCTGTCCGAACTGGCGCTCGGTTGGTCGACCTACGGCGTCGGCGACCAGATGTCGCACTACAACGTCAACGGCGGTGTGCCCAAAACGCTGATCCAACATCTGATCCGGTGGGTGATCGCGTCGAACCAGTTCGACGAAGCGGTGAACGAGGTGCTGCAGTCGGTGCTCGACACCGAAATCACCCCGGAACTAGTCCCGACCGGCGAGGACGAGGAGATCCAAAGCAGCGAAGCCAAGGTGGGGCCCTATGTGCTGCAGGACTTTTCGCTGTTTCAGGTGCTGAGGCACGGTTTCCGCCCGTCGAAGGTCGCGTTTCTGGCGTGGCATGCGTGGAGTGATCCGGAGCGCGGCGACTGGCCCTCCGGATTCCCGGAGCACAAGCGGCCGACCTACTCGCTGAAAGAGATTCGGCATTGGCTGCAGGTGTTTGCGCAGCGGTACTACTCGTTCGCCCAGTTCAAGCGTTCGGCGATGCCGAACGGACCGAAGGTCTCGCACGGTGGTTCGCTCTCACCGCGCGGTGATTGGCGTGCACCATCCGATATGTCGGCCCGCATCTGGCTCGATGAGATCGAACGCGAAATCCCCGAGGACTGAAGCAGTTAACTAGAACCGGGCCAGCGCAATTTGCCCGCACCAACGGCGCCGACCGCCGCACCCACCAGCACCCCGACCGTCGACCACCACCAATGACCTGTCGATGCAGCGACGGTCACGCCGATGATCAGACCGATGATCAACGGCAGCCAGAGCCAGCTTGCCTCTTGCTTGCTGTTCAATTGCTTGCGTGCCACTTGACCCACGCTAGCGTGTCCGGCGTTCAGCGTTCGTAGGTGCCCGTCAGCGTGCCGCGCGCGAGGACGTGACCCGCGATCGCGGTGAGGGCTTACTCAGGGCTGCTCAGCGGACTGCGTCGCTCGCCGGCGCGCGCGGTGCAAGTGCTTGCCCACCAATCCCATTACGTACGGCAAGGATAGCGAATTACGACGTGAGCCCGACCCCTGGAACGAAGCGGCCGACCTTGGCGACATAGTCGCGATACGCGTCGCCGTGCACGGTCAACAGGTATGGCTCCTCGACGATGCGGACTTGAAGCTCGATCGTCACCCCGAGCAGCACGAACCCGACGATGGCAACGACGTTCGGTGTCACCAGGGCGAATCCGAAGCCGAACGCCATCGTCGCGGTGAAGATCGGATTGCGCACCCAACCGAATACGCCGGAGCGAACAAGTGTCGTCGTCTCGTTGCGATCCACGCCGATGCGCCACGAATCACCCATATCGAGTTGGGCGTACACCGTCGCAAAGACCCCGACGACCGCGATCGCGATGCCGCAGCCCTGGATCCACGATGCGTGCAATACGCCGACCGGTGACACCCAGCCGAGCAGTTGTAACACCGGCCCGAAGAACGCCGCCGCCATCGCCACGATGAAGCCGACGCCTGCAAACCATTCAGCCGAGCCCGGTCGGCCGCTGATGCCGCGAAATCCCGTCGAACCCGTGCGGCGTCGCTGTTCCCAACTGCGCCAACCGAATCCGAGCGCGGCGAAGACTCCGAAAAGTACGAGCGCGACGACTGCCATCTGTGGTTGCCCCTCTCAGCAGCACGGATCCCCGCGCCACGCGTTGACGCCTTCACGCGCCGCGATTGCGGCGATGCCGAGGGCGGCGACGGGATCGGCCCACGACCAGCCCCACAGACTGTTGAGCACCAGGCCGGCCAGCAGCACCGCGGACAGATACGTGCACAACAGGGTCTGTTTGGAATCGGCGACGGCGGACAACGATCCCAGCTCGCGACCCGCCTTGCGTTGCGTCAACGACAGCACCGGCATGATGAGCAGGCTCGCGCTGGCCAGCACAATGCCGATCATCGACGGTCGTGCTTCGCCGACGCCGAACAGCGACAGCACCGCGTCGACGGCGACGTAGATCGCGAGTGCGAAGAACGAAAACGCGATGAACCGTAATGCCGCCTTCTCGCGCGTCTCGGGATCGCGTGCGGAGAACTGCCAGGCGACCGCGGCGGCCGACGAGATCTCGACGACCGAATCGAGCCCGAAGCCGACCAACGCCGACGACGAGACTCGCGTGCCCTCGGCCAACGCGACCACCGCCTCGATCACGTTGTAGGTGATCGTCGCGCCGACCAGGAGCCGGATCCGGCGCTGCAGTGTCGCGCGCCGCGTCTCGGTCAAGGCCGACATCAGCAGCAGGCCTCGGTATCGCTCGCGGGGCAGCACGCCGGGTCGACCGCCAACACCAGGCCAACGAGGTCGCCGAGCGCGTGTGCAATCCGCGAATCCGCCAATTCGTAGCGGCTGCGCCTGCCCTCGGGCTGCGCTATCACCAATCCGCAGCCGCGCAGGCACGCCAGGTGGTTCGACAGGATCTGCCGTGACACCCCGATCTTGTCGGCGAGCTCGGACGGATAGCCGGGACCGTCGCGCAGCATCAACAGGATCTCGGCGCGGGTCGCGTCGGATATTGCGTATCCGAAGCGTGCCAGGGCGTCGCTATGGGTCACCGTCTGCATGACCCGACCATACAGCAGATTCTGTATTCAGAAAAGGCTGAACTATCTCGCGACGCCGAACGTTCCTTACCACTCGAAATCTCTGCGATTTTTCGAGTGGTAAGGAACGTTCGGCGCCCGGGGGTTCTAGAGCCGGCCTTCCGTCCTCAGCTCCTGGTGCACCCACTCGGGGGAGCGGCGCTCCTTGAACGCCCGGAAACCCTCGAGCGCCTCCGGCGACGAGTAGCTGGCCTGCATGCCGATGCGGTCGAACAGCCCCATGTAGTTGTCCAGGCTCGACTTGACCATGCTGCGCGCCGCTGGCGCCGTCCGACAGCACTGACCGAGCAACTCACGGGCCGCGTCGAGCAGCTCATCGTGCGCAACGACCCGCGCCACCATGCCCCACTCGTGCGCCTCGGCGGCGGTCAACGTCCGCCCGGTGAACATCAGGTCGCAGGTGCGCACCGGCCCGATGAGCCGGGCCAGCATCTGGCTGTAATAGGTGTCGGCGATGCCACGCAGCAGTTCGGGCACGCGGAACGTCGCGCGGTCGCTGACCACGGTCATATCGCTGCACAACGCGATCTGCAGCCCACCGCCCTGGCAGAGCCCGTTGACCGCCGACACCACCGGCTTGACCGATTGCCGCAGGGTCTCGAACGGGGTGACATCCATGCCCAGCGCCGAGCCGAAAGTCAGCCAGTTGTTCGAGCCGTCGCCGCCGCCCATGTCGCCGCCCGGCGCGAACACATCACCCGTGCCGGTGATGAGGAGGCCCGCGAGGTCGGGGTCGGCTCCGACGTGGCGGATCGCGTGCCTGATGCCGAAGTACATCGCCGGGGTCATCGCGTTGCGCGCCTCCGGCCGGTCCAGCGTGCAGACGCCGAACGGCCCTTCGCGGGTGAAGCGAAGATACGGCGTGCCGAGCCAGTCGCCCTCGGGGGGACGTCGCACGGTTGTCGTCATAGCTGCCTTTCTCCCGCTTTGCGGTTCGTCACAGCGTCGTCGATCGCCTCCGCGTAGGGCGCACAGTCGCCGGCCCCGCCCACGAGCGTGGACAGGGCACCTGCCGCGCATGCGCGGCGCAACGCGGCCTCGTGGCCCGACATCCAGCCTGCCGCCAACACCCCGGCGAACACGTCGCCCGCACCGGTGGTGTCGACCGCTTCGACGGCTGGGGCTGGCACGTCGAAACGTTCATCCTCGCCGAGGTAGCTCGCGCCGCGCGCGCCCCGGGTGATCACGAGATGCGGTACGGGCCAATGCCATTCGCGCGCCTCCGTCTCGTTGACCACAACGACGTCGGCCAGCTCGGACAGTGCCAAGAGGTCGTGGGGTTTCGCGCCGGCCGGAGAGGCGTTGACGATGACCACTGCGCCGGCGGACCGCGCGACCCGGGCGGCGGCCATGGCCGTGGCGATCGGAATCTCCAACTGCATCAGCACGACGTCGCTGTCGGCGATGACGGCCTGCACGTCGGCGTCGGCCAGGCTCAGGTGCGCGTTTGCCCCGGGAGCGACGACGATGCTGTTCTCCGCGGCGGCGTCGACGAAGATCGCCGCCGAACCGCTGGGGCCGGGAAGCGTCACCACGCCGTCGAGTCCGACCTCGTTGTCACGCAGATGCGCGCGCAGCAGGTCGGCGGCGGAATCGCTACCGAGCGCCGCGACGAGCTGGACGGAGGCGCCCGCCCGCGCGGCCGCGACGGCCTGGTTGCCGCCCTTGCCGCCCGGCGCCGACGACAGCGACGACGCGAGAACGGTTTGGCCCGACCGCGGCAACGCGTCCACGGTGAAGGTCAGGTCGGCGTTCACACTGCCCACTACGCAGACCCGCGCCACCATAAACACCAACGCTAACCCAGCGCGGTCGTCGACGGCGCCGATCCGGGCGCAGGCGACCTGACAGCTGTCGAGCGCCGCGGGCAGGTTCGATACGCTGGGCTAATGAGTCTGCAAGCGCCGACGCTCAACGACTTGCGCGACAAGGTCCACGATGCGGCACGACGTGCCAGGGTGGCATCCCGCGAGCTGGCGACACTTTCGGCCGAAGCGAAGAACTCCGCGCTGCACGCCGCGGCCGACAACGTGCTGCGGGATACCGGCAGAATCCTCGAGGCGAACGCGGCGGATCTGGCAGCGGCGAAGGCCGCGGGCACGCCCGATGCGATGCTCGACCGGCTTGCGTTGAACCCGAATCGCATCGACGGGATAGCGGCTGGGCTGCACCAGGTTGCTGGCCTGCCCGATCCGATCGGTGAGGTGATACGCGGCCGTACGCTGCCCAATGGCCTGCAGCTGCGCCAGCAACGCGTTCCGATCGGAGTGATCGGAATGGTCTACGAGGGTCGGCCGAACGTCACCGTGGACGCGTTCGGGTTGACGCTGAAAGCGGGCAGCGCCGTGCTGTTGCGCGGCAGCTCGTCGGCCGCGCAGTCGAACGCGGCGTTGGTGACCGCACTCCGCGATGCGCTGGACATCGAGAACCGCAATGTCGACGCCGTCCAGCTGTTGCCGTCGGAGGACCGCGCCAGTGTCACCCACCTGATCCAGGCCCGCGGGTTGGTCGACGTGGTGATACCGCGTGGCGGAGCGGGCCTGATCGACGCCGTCGTCCGCGATGCCCAGGTGCCGACCATCGAGACCGGCGTCGGCAATTGTCATGTCTACGTTCACGAGTCGGCCGACCTCGAGCTGGCCGAGCGAATCCTGTTGAACGCCAAGACGCGTCGGCCAAGTGTGTGCAACGCTGCCGAGTCGCTGTTGATCGATGCGGCGATCGCCGACACCGCCGTCCCACGGCTGACCAAGGCGCTGCGCGACGCGGGCGTGACCGTGCACGAGAACCCGACCGAGGAGGAGTTGCGCGCCGAGTTCTTGTCGATGGACATCGCCGTTGCGGTGGTCGATGGTCTCGACGCCGCGATCGACCACGTCAACGAATACGGCACAGGTCATACCGAGGCGATCGTCGCGACGAACCTCGCCGCCGCGCAACGGTTCACCGAGCGGGTCGACGCGGCGGCGGTGATGGTCAACGCGTCGACGGCGTTCACCGACGGTGAGCAGTTCGGTTTCGGCGCCGAGATCGGCATCTCCACCCAGAAGCTGCACGCCCGCGGACCGATGGGGCTTGCAGAATTGACGTCAACCAAGTGGATTGTGTGGGGAGACGGCCACACCCGCCCGGCTTAACAGGAGAATTTGTGAGCGTCCCCGCACGCCCGGCACCGTTGTTCGCCGATATCGACGACGTCGCGCGACGCCTCGCCGAGACCGGCTACCTGCCCGATACCGCAACGGCCACAGCGGTCTTCCTCGCTGACCGGCTCGGTAAGCCGTTGTTGGTGGAGGGGCCAGCGGGCGTCGGCAAGACCGAACTGGCGCGGGCGGTGGCCCAGGCCACCGGCTCGGGCCTGGTGCGTCTGCAGTGCTATGAGGGCGTCGACGAGGCCCGCGCCCTTTACGAGTGGAACCACGCCAAGCAGATCCTGCGGATCCAGGCCGGGCATGGTGACTGGGACCAGACCAAGACCGACGTGTTTTCCGAGGAGTTCCTGCTGTCGCGCCCGTTGCTCACCGCGATCCGGCGCACCGAGCCGACAGTGCTCCTGATCGACGAGACCGACAAGGCTGATATCGAGATCGAAGGCCTGCTGCTGGAGGTCCTCTCCGATTTCGCGGTGACCGTTCCCGAGCTGGGCACGATCACCGCCGAACGTTCGCCGTTCGTGCTGCTGACCTCCAACGCCACCCGCGAGCTGTCCGAAGCGCTCAAGCGCCGGTGCCTGTTCCTGCACATTGACTTTCCCGATCCCGACCTCGAGCGGCGCATCCTGCTCTCGCGTGTGCCCGAGTTGCCGGAGCATCTCGCGGTGGAACTGGTGCGCATCATCGGGGTGCTGCGCGGAATGCAGCTCAAGAAGCTGCCGTCCGTCGCGGAGACCATCGATTGGGGCCGCACGGTGCTCGCGCTGGGTCTCGACACCATTGACGACGAACTGATCGCGGCGACGCTCGGGGTGGTGCTCAAACACCAGTCTGATCAGATCAAGGCCTCAGGGGAGTTGAGGCTCAACTGATGGCCCCCCGCCGCACCCGACCACCGCAGCCACTGGCGCCGCACGGGATTCCCGGGCACCTGGTGGAGTTCGTGGAAGCGTTGCGCGGACAAGGTATTTCAGTCGGACCGTCGGAGACCGTCGACGCAGGCCGGGTGATCGGGGTGCTCGGTCTCGGCGACCGCGAGGCGTTGCGCGAGGGCATCGCGTGCGCGGTTCTGCGCCGACCCGACCACCGCGACACCTACGACGCGATGTTCGACTTGTTCTTTCCCGCTGCGCTGGGGACCAAAACCGTTCTGCTCGACGGCGACAGCGACGACGACCACGGCCTGCCGCCCGAGGACATCGAGGCGCTGCGCACCGCGCTGGTCGACATGCTCAGCGACAACGCGGACCTCGCCAACCTCGACGAGCGCCTGGCGGCGATGATCGCGCAGATCGTGGAAGCCTACGGCCGCTACAACTCCAGCCGTGGACCTTCATACTCGTCGTATCAGGCACTCAAGGCGATGAGCCTCGACGATCTCGAAGGCAGGCTGCTGGCGGGCCTGCTTGCGCCCTACGGCGAGGAGCCGACGCCGACGCAGGAGGAGATCGCCAAAGCCCTTGCGGCTCAGCGCATTGTGCAGTTGCGCAAGATGGTGGAGGCGGAGACCAAGCGGCGCACCGCCGAGCAGCTTGGCCGCGAGCACGTCCAGATGTACGGCGTCCCGCAGCTGGCCGAGAACGTCGAGTTCCTGCGCGCCTCGGGCGAACAGCTGCGCCAGATGCGTCGCGTTGTCGCGCCGCTGGCACGCACGCTGGCGACGCGTCTTGCGGCGCGGCGGCGACGGTCACGGGCGGGTGAGATCGACCTGCGCAAGACGCTGCGCAAGTCGATGTCCACCGGCGGCGTGCCGATCGATGTTGTGCTGCGCAAGCCGCATCCGGCGAGGCCGGAGCTGGTGGTGCTGTGCGACGTGTCGGGTTCGGTCGCGGGGTTCAGCCATTTCACGCTGCTGCTGGTACACGCGTTGCGCCAGCAGTTCTCCCGCGTCCGCGTCTTCGCGTTCATCGACACCACCGACGAGGTCACCGAGTTGTTCGGGCCTGACTCCGATCTCGCCGTCGCCGTGCAGCGGATCACCCGCGAGGCAGGGGTGTACACGCGCGACGGTCATTCCGACTATGGCCACGCGTTCGTGTCCTTTATGGAGAAGTGGCCCAATGTGCTGTCCCCGCGCAGTTCCTTGTTGGTGCTCGGCGACGGCCGCAACAACTATCGCAATCCGGAAACCGATCTGTTGGCGCACATGGTCAACGCCAGCAGGCACGCGCACTGGCTGAACCCGGAGCCCAGGCACTTGTGGGGCAGCGGCGACTCAGCGGTGCCGCGGTATGAAGAGGTCATCACGATGCACGAGTGCCGCTCGGCCAAGCAGCTGGCCGCGGTGATCGACCAGTTGCTACCGGTCTAGGTAATTACGCCCAAACGGACATTTGGGCGCAAAAGTGCGAGAAGAATCCACCAAAACGTCGATCTCGGCGCGACGCGATGGCCAGCCGAAAGCGTCAGGCGAACGCGATCGTGACATCCCCGCCGTCGGGGTTGGCACGCGACACCAACGCCCACGGCGCGCGGTAGACGCGGCCGGGCGCGGCCGGCCACACGGTGCGACTGCTGCCGATGACCCTGCCGTCCTGGACCGCCACCAGCTTCGGCAGCCTGCGGTACTCGTCGACCCAGAACAACAGGTCGCCACGCGGGGCGACGTCGCCTCCGGGCGAGACAAGCTGCGGGGCAACCCATCTGAACGGGCCCTCGGTACGGATGCGCACCCCCTTTGGCACCTCGTCCCGATTCTGCAGCCAACGCGTCACCGCGGTGACTACGTGACGTCCGTCCAATGCGGCACCGTCGGCGGTGTCGACAGGATGCAGCAGGTTTCCGACCGCGAACACGCCGGGGCTGCTGGTCCGCAGGCCCGCGTCCACAACGGGTCCACGGGTCGCCGCATCCATCGCAAGCCCGCCGGTGCGGGACAACTCGTGGTCGGGTATCCAGTCACCGGTGAAAACCACTGTGTCGCAGTCGATGGTGGTGCGCATGCCGCTGTCGAGGCTCTCGACGACGGCGCGCTGTACCCGCTCCTTACCCTCGATTCCGACCAGTCGGCTATTGGTGAGCACCGGGCCGTCCATCAGGACCCGGCCGGGGACCCGAAACGCCGCATAAGCCTCGGCGTGTGAATAACCACTCACCATTCCGACTGTGGCGCAACCGGCTTCGCGCAACGTCAACACCGCCGACCAGCTGACCAGCTCGGCGCCGACAACGACCGCGCGGGTGCCGACGTGCGCGCGGTGCAGGTGCACCAGATTCTGCAACTGTCCGGTGGTATAGATCCCGTCGGGGCGGTCACCGGGAATCAGCCGGGCGGGCCGTGGCCGTTCCCGTGCACCGGTCGCCAGTATCACCGCGTCGGCGGTGACGGTCCGGACGCCGCGAGGTGAGGTGATCTGCAGCGAGCGCTCTCCCGCCCACCCGGTGACCATCGCCGCGGTCTCCAGCACCGCGCCCGCATCGAGGGCCGACGCGGTCAGCCGCTGCGCGTACGCCGGGCCGGATATGAAGCGCTTGAGATCCCGCATGCCATAACCGGGATGATCGCTGTGGCGGGGGATTCCACCCGTCTCGGCCTCGCGTTCGATGACGAGGACCAGCCCGTCGACCTGAGGTGCCAGCGCGGCCGCGGCGGTCAGCCCGGACGGACCGCCCCCGACGATCGCGACCGCGACATGCCGCTGCGTCATCGAACGTCACCGCGCGTGTCCAGCAGCGCCCTGGTGTGTGCACCGCAGTAGAAGCCCTGGCAGCGTCCGTTCATCACCCGGGTGCGACGTCGCAGTCCGTCGAGATCGGCAGGGGGAATAGGGGACTGGAACGCATCGCGGATTTCACCGGAGGTGACCCTCTCACAGAAGCAGACGATACGGCCGTACTCGGGATCGGCGGCGATACGCGCGGCATCCTGGTAGGGCCGCATCCCGGCCTCGCCGATGTTGGGCATCCGCGGCGGCGCAGGAAGATCGGCTCGTTCGGAGACATCGAGGCCCGCCTCGGTCAGCAACCCCATCAGATACTCGGCGATCGCCATCCCGGATGTCAGCCCGGTGGAACGGATTCCACCGACGAGGACGTAGCGGGCCGCCGCGTCGACATCGATCAGATAGTCGTCGCGGTCGATCGCCGCGCGCAAGCCGGCGTATGTGGCGGTGATCTCGTCGTCGAACAGCGACGGCATCAGCGCGCGCCCCTTGGAGACGAGGAAATCGAAGCCGTCCTGCGACGTGCCCGTCGCGGTGCGGTCTTCGAGGTTCTCCGATGTCGGGCCCACCATCACGTTGCCGTAGATCGTCGGGCTGACCAACACACCCTTACCGCGCGAAGACGGCACGGCGAGCACGATACACGGCACCATCGGGCGGGTCAGCTTGTCGAAGACGAGCAGTTCGCCGCGTCGCGGCGTGACGGTGAAACGATGATGGCCGAATGCCGCGTCGAGATGGTCCGCGCCCAGGCCCGTGGCGTTGACGACCCAGCGGCCGCGGAACTCGCCCGCGGTGGTTTGCAGTGTGGTGTGGTCACTTTCGACGACGGCGCCGGTCACTCGCGCGTCGCGATGAAGGTGCGCGCCGCGTCGCACCGCGTCGGTGGCCAGCGCCAGATTGGTGGTCCAGGTGCAGATGATCGCCTCGCCGGGCACGGTCAGCCCGGCCAGCACGCCGGGGCCGAGGTCCGGCACCCGCCGATACACCTCGTCGGCCGTGACGATCTCGCACTCGTGATAGCCATTGCGCTCGGCCTTGTCCTTCAGACCCGGCAACGCATCGCGCTCCTCATCGGTCCACGCGACCAACAGCGCACCGGTGCGTTCGATGGGAATCCCGGTCTGCTCTGCGTACTCGCCGAGCAGGTCGTATCCGCGTGCGACCAGTCGCGACTCCAGCGTTCCCGGCGCGGCGTCGAATCCCGTGTGCAGCAGCGCCGTATTGGCCTTGCTGGTGCCGTCGCCGACGTCGCCGCGCGCCTCGAGCAGTGTCACCGACAGCGCGGAGCCCGCGAGCGCGCGCGCGATCGCACAGCCGACGATCCCGCCGCCGACCACGATGACGTCGGAGCTGTCGCTCATCTGGTCGTTTTCTCCTTCTGCGCCAGAACCGATTCCGCTGTATGCCGCCATCGCGTGAGGTACTCCTCGGCTCGATCGGCGGGCCAACCGGGCTCGTAAGTATGCTGCGGCGTCCATCCGCTGACCGCCTCGGGTACTTCCATGCTCGGGTCGAGGGCAAGGCGTGCACATGCCGCGGCGCCCAGCGCAGTGGCATGCAGCGACGGGTACACATCGACGGGAATGCGGGCCAGGTCCGCCTGGGCCTGCATGAGCACTGCGGACCGGGTGAGCCCGCCGTCGACCCGAAGCCTCGTCAGCGGCTGGCCCAGATCGGTGGCGACGAGATCGGCCAGCGCGGTGACCTGAGCGGCGATGCCCTCGAGCAGCGCGCGGACGAGATGCCCGCGGCCGCTGGATAGGGTCATCCCGGTGAACGACGCGGTGGCCGCCGAATCCCACCACGGTGCCGCCAGCCCGGCAAGCGCGGGCACACACAGCACACCGTCACTGGAATCGGCTGCGGTGGAATCGAGTTGATCTGCTCCGGACACCAACCCGAGGTCGATCGCCCATCGCACCGCGGAGGCGGCGGTATAGACCTGGCCGTCGACGCAGTACGACGTGCGGTCCCGCAGTCGCCACGCCACCGAGGTCGTCAACCCCGAGGTCGATCGCGCCGGGTTGCCGCCCAGCTGCGCGAGCAGGAACGCGCCGGTCCCGTAGGTGCACTTGGCATCGCCCGGGTCGAGACAGCTTTCGGCGAGCAGCGCCGCCTGCTGGTCGACTATCAGCCCGGTGACGGGTACTGGCGCGCCGAAAACGTCTGTTTTGCCCACGATTTCGTCACAGGAGACGATCTCGGGTAGGACCTCGTCATCGAGGCCGAACAGGCCGAGCAGCTCGTCGTCCCACGCGGCCGAGTCGAGCGCGGTCACCAGTGACCGGCTGGCCGTCGCCGCATCGGTGACGAACGCGCCGCACAGCCGATGCACCAGCCAGGTGTCGGTGGTGGTGACCACACCATCGCGCGTGAGGTTCGCCCGCAGCCACGCCATCTTGGGCGCAGAGAAGTACGGGTCGAGCACGAGCCCGGTGCGCTGGGCGACGATGTCGGACGACTCGGACAGCGGCGCACATATCGACTCGGCACGCCGGTCCTGCCACACGATCGCCGGGGTCAGCGGGCGGCCCCTATCGCGATCCCACGCCAGGACCGTCTCACCCTGGTTGGCCAGTGCGACGGCCGCGATCGAAACACCGGCTTCGGCAAGCGCGTGCCTGCCCGCGTTGACCACGGACTCGTACAATGCCTCGGGGTCCTGCTCGACGGCGCCGCCTGCCGAATACTCAGGCCGCAGAGCTGCTTCGGCGATCGACACCACCCGCCCGGTCTCGTCGACCACTACGGCCTTCGTTCCCGACGTGCCCTGGTCGATCGCCAGGACGTGTTGCATAGTTGATCCCTGTCAGTCCCTTGTCGCTTCGTGCTCCAGTTCAGCATCGATCGAATGCATATTCGGCATGGACAGGCCGTCCCGGCCACGGGTGGCCAGCAGATAGCCGAGATAGCACGCGCCGATGATCACCATCACGATGACGTACGTCCAGGCTTCCTTGAAACTCGAGTCTCGGAAAAGCGCGAGTTCGAACACCAGCCAGACCACGGCAACCACCAGGACCGGGATCTCCCACGCGCCGAGGTTGAACTTATCGCTGACCGGCAAGGACTTGCGTTTGATCAGGTACAGGACGACCGTCGAGGCGTACATCACCGCGGGAAGCAGCGTCGCGGCCCCGAACAGGGTGAACAACGCCGTCTCCGAATGCGCAAAGACGGCCAGGATCAGTTCAGCGAGAACGACATACAGCACCGTGGCCTTCAGCGGAGTGTGAAAGGTCGGTGATATCTGGTTCCACTGCTGCCAGCCGGGGAAGCGCTCATCACGAGACATCGCCCAGGTCAACCGCACGCCGGTGATCATGATGACCAGACCGCAGGCGAAGATCGCCAGCACCACCATCAGCAGCAGGAGGGTGGCCACCGCAGAGCCCAAGGTCTTGTCGATGACGTCGGCGATCGGGGTTCCGGACTCGGCCAGCGCGACCGGGTCACCGGCGGCCAGTGTCACCGCGACGATGAACACGAACCCGAGCACGCCGGAGGCCAGGACCGCCTGCCACATCGCGCGGGGGACAACGCGTTCCGGGTCATTGGTCTCTTCGGCCAGGTTGGCGGCGGACTCGAAGCCGACGATCGTGAACGCGCCGAGCAGGAATCCCAGCATCCACGGTCCTGCCGTCGTCAGGTCACCGAAGCTCCAGAACCCTTCGGGCGGAACGGCGCCCTTGCTCCACAGGTTGGAGAAGTCCATGTCCCCGCGGATGGCGGCGACGACGAGCAGAAGTGCCGTCAGCGCGACCATTCCGATGAGTTCGAGCGAGACGAACGCGTTGTTCACCCGTTCCGCCCACGGTGTCGAGAAACCGACCAGCACAGCCTGAATCAGCAGCACTATTGCCGTCACGATCCACGCGATCGTCGCGGTGCCTTCGTAATTCAGCAGGACGGGAAAGATCGTCGACGCGATGGTGTAGTCCACCGCGACGACGACGATGGCCAGGAAGGTGAACGAGATCCACCCGAGGATCCAGCCCAGCACCGGGTTGGCCAGCCGCGACATCCACTGATAGTGGTAGCCGGTCACCGGGATGCGTGCGGCAAGGGCGCCGAGCACGAACGCCACCGCGAGTTGGCCGACGACGGCGATGGGCCAGGTCCAGATGCCGACCGGTCCGGACGAGTTCAGCACCGCCCCGTAGGTGGTGAAGATGCCGGTGGCTATCGAGACGAACGCGAACGCCACGGCGAACGATGCGAAGCGTCCGGTGCGCCGCTCCAGGGATTGCTTATAGCCGAATTTGGCGAGGTCAGCAGCGTCGCTGCTTGCTGCGGGATCCGGACCGGACATCGCGCCTCCAGTGGTATAGACCATGTGGTTCAACCGTAGTATGAGTGTGACGCAGATCATCGTCAAGCGCGGTGACGAAGTGTTTACAAACCGATGGCATAGACCAGGTGGTTGCGGCGCGCGGTTACGCTGCACACATGCCTGCTGCCGCGCCCGACCAGCCGCCAGCGATGCGTGGTTTCCCACCCACCACGCGGGGCAACCTCCCGCCCACCACCCCGCGCTACATCGCGATCGCGGCCCTCGTCCGCGACCGCATAGCCACTGAACAGCTGGGACCGCACACCTTGCTGCCGTCCGAACGGGAACTGGCCGAACAACACGGCGTCAGCCGCATGACCGCGCGCCAGGCGCTGTCGCTGCTGGAAAGCGAGGGCGTGGTCTACCGCAAGCCACCGCGCGGCACCTTCGTCGCCGAACCCCGGGTCCGCTTCCACATCGGCAGCTTCTCCGAGGAGGTGTCGCGGCTCGGGCGCCGCCCGGCAGCCCGTCTGCTGTGGGCCGAACACCAGCACCCGACACCGGCTGTGCGCATGGCGCTCGGGCTGCGAGATGCCGCGATGGTCAACGTCTTCCACCGGCTACGCACCGTCGACGACGTTCCGTTCGCGCTCGAGACGACGTTCCTGCCTGCAGAGCTGACGCCGGGCATCCTCGACACCCCCGAGGACGGTTCGTTGTGGGCCGTCCTGCGCAGCCGCTACGGCATCGACCTCGCCTCCTCGACTGCTGTGTTGGAGTCGATCGTCCTCGATGACGCGTCCAGCGCCCAGCTCGGCGTCCGCGCCGGCTCAGCGGGCACCCTGCTCACCCGTCGCACCGTCGACAGCGCGGGCCGCTGCGTGGAATACGCCCGCGACGTCTACCGCGCCGACCGCGCCTCCTTCGAGGTATCCGAGGTCCTCAGCCCCGCCGCGGCGCCGGCCGCGCGCTGAGTCAGACCCGCACCGGCAGGGCATCGGTGTCGGGTTCGTCAACCGCGGCCGGGGCGGCGCGACGCAGGCTCGCCGACCCCCGCGGATGGACGACCTGCGGCCACCAGAACCACCGGCCCAGCAGCGAAGCGATCGACGGCATGAGAAGCGAACGCACGATGAGCGTGTCGAGTAACAGCCCGACGGCGATGGTCGAGCCCATCTGCGCCAGCACGGTGAGGCTGCTACCCAGCATGGCGGCCGTGGTGAAGGCGAACACCAGGCCGGCGGATGTGACGACGCCACCCGTGCCTGCCATCGACCGGATGATGCCGGTCTTCAACCCCGCGTGGATCTCTTCCTTGAAGCGTGAGACGAGCAGCAGGTTGTAGTCGGAGCCGACGGCCAACAGGATGATGACCGACATCAGCATCACCAGCCAGTGGATTCTGATCCCGAACAGGTCCTGCCAGATCAGCACGGACAGCCCGAAGGACGCGGCGATCGAACTGCCCGCGGTGCCGACGATGACCAGCGCGGCGACCAGGCTTCGCGTGAGCACGAGCATGATCATGAAGATCATTGTCAGCGACGCCACGACCGCGATCATCAGGTCGTACTTGGCGCCGTCGTGCATGTCCTTGTATGTCGCCGCAGTGCCGCCGAGATAGACCTTGGCCTCCGACAACGAGGACTGCTTGAGCCCTTCCTGCGCAGCTGTTCTCTCGGCGTCGACGCGATCGACCCCCTCCGGAGTCGCCGGATCGCCCTGATGGGTGATGAAGAACCGGGCGGACTTGCCGTCCGGCGACAGGAACATCTTCAGACCGCGCTGAAACTCCGGGTTTTCGAATGCCTCAGGGGGCAGATAGAAGAGGTCGTCGTTCTTGGCGGTGTCAAAGCTTTGCCCCATGACGATCGCGGTGTCGTTCATCTGCTCCATCTGCGTGAGCATCGCCGAGAACGTGCTGTACATCGTCAGCGTCAACGCCTTCGTCGTCTTCATGGTACTGATCACCGGCGGCAGCAGGACCAGCATCTGCGGCAGAAGCTGATCCATGTGATCCAGATCCTGCTCGACTGCCTGTAGCTTGTCGGCGAGCTGATCGATCCCGTCCAGTGAATCGAACAACGACTTCAGCGACCAGCACATCGGGATGTCGAAGCAGTGCGGTTCCCAGTAGAAGTAGTTGCGGATCGGCCGCCAGAAATCGTCGAAATCCGCTATGTGGTCCCGCAACTCGTTTGTGGTGTCCACCATGTCGTGCGTCTTGCCGACCATGTCATGAGTGGTCGCGGTCATGTCCTGCATGACGGCGTACATGTGCTCCATGTTGTCGATCATGACCTGCATCTCGTCCGACATCTTAAGGATGTCGCCCATCCGGTCCTTCAGATACGGCAGGTTCTGGTTCATCGTCTGACCCTGCATGCTCGTCTGAAAAGGTATGGTGCTGTGCTGAATTGGAATACCCAACGGCCGGGTGATGTCCTGCACCATCGCGATCCCGACGGTGCGCAGAACATTCTTGGCAACCCGGTCCAGGACCAGCATGTCGGCCGGATTGCGCATATCGTGGTCGGACTCGATCATCAGGATGTCGGGATTCATGCGTGCCTGCGAGAAATGCCGGTCAGCCGCCGCGTAACCGAGGTTGACCGGGGCGCCGTCCGGCAGGTAGTAGTGGTCGTTGTAGGCCGTCTTGTAGCTGGGGAGCGCGATCATCCCGATCAGCACGACCACCGCACTGGCGGCGAGAACCGGTGCAGGCCAACGGACCACGGCGGTGCCCACCCTGCGCCATAGCCGACTGCGGGACGCCCGCTTGGCCTCGAAGAGCCCGAACCGACTGCCGATGACCAGCACGGCTGGGCCGAGCGTCGCGGCGGCCGCGACGACGACCAGCATTCCGATGGCGACGGGCGCGCCCATCGTGGAGAAGTACGGCAGCCGCGCAAAGCTCAGGCAGTACGTCGCCCCGGCGATCGTCAGTCCCGAACCGATCACCACCGGTGTCACCGAACGAAACGTCGTGTAGTACGCCGTTTCCCGATCCTCACCGGCCAGTCGGGCCTCTCGGTAACGGCCGAAGAGGAAGATCCCGTAATCGGTGGCGGCCGCAATCGCGAGCATTGTCAGGATATTCGACGCGAACGTCGTGAGTCCCATGAAGCCGTGATTGCCCAGAACCGCGATGACCCCTCGGGATGAGGCCAACCCGATACCCGTCAAGAAAAGCTGGACGAGTGTGGTGACGATGGAGCGGTAGACGATCAACAACATGATCGCGATCGCGCCGAGCGTGAAGGCCGTGATCTGCGCGAGGCTCGCATTGCCGATGACGTGCATATCGTCTGTCAGTGCGGCAGGCCCGGTGACGTAGGCCTTCACACCCGGGGGAGCGGGGGTGTCCTCGACGGCTTTACGGACGGCTTGAACCGAGTCGTTCGCCAACGTTTGGCCCTGGTTGCCTGCGAGGTTCAGCATGACGTAGGACGCCTTGGCGTCGGAGCTTTGCGCACCGGCCGCCGTCAGCGGATCGCCCCAGAAGTCCTGGATGTGCTGGATGTGGTGTGGATCCTGTTGAAGTTTCTTGATGATGCTGTCGTAGAACTTGTGAGCGTCGTCGCCGAGCGGTGTATCACCCTCAACGACGACCATGACGGTGCTGTTGGAGTCGAATTCGGCGAAGTTGTGCCCCATCAGCTTCATCGCCGTCATGGAGGGGCGTCTTCGGGGGCCATCGGCGCCGAATGCTCCTCGCCGACCACTTCGAGTTGCGGCGCAATGGTATTGACGACGACGGTGACGAGCACCCAGAACAGAATGATCGGAATCGCCAGCAGACGGATCCAATGGGGGATGAACGGATACCGGGCGTGCGTGTTGACGGGCCGGGTCATGCGGACTTCACGAGGCAGAAGGTTTGGGCGTTTTCGCCATCGTTGGTGCGTTCGTCGCGGACGGTCCCGTCGACAGTGATCCGGCAGCCGATCTCATCGCTGTCGCCCTGCACCATGATGTTGGCGCTGACCGCGGGCAGGGTGGTGGAGATCGTCGTGGACCACGGCACGGCCACCGCATTGACCTGGTGCGTGTTGGCGTCGGCGTCGAAGTAATTGATGTTGGCGGTCGTCCCCGCCGGACCGAAGACTTCGTAGATCACCACCTTCGGGTTGAACTGCACGATCTCGATGGCGGCGCCCGCATTGGCGTTGAGATCCTGGGAAGCGAACATCGTGTGAAGCCGCGAAACCACCAAACCCGAGACCGCCAACACCACAATGAGCACCACGGGTATCCAGAACTGTTTGGCGATGCGGCCCAACGGAATTGCCCTCACTTGATCACCTTCCTCAACGCACCGCTCACCGCGGACCGCTCGCTGTGCGGTCGCGCTCACGGGTGACATCGCCCCCGCGAGATCACACGGAAGCGCTGCTCGACTTCTGGCTAGTAGTCCGCGTTTACCTTCGACGCATCGATCCGATCGCCGGCTTGCGCGCAACATTCGTCCGACCGTGATTCGGCGATTTCGATGAGACGCTGCAGGATCGGCAAGGCCACTTGCGCCGAAAGCCACAGTGCGAACTCGTCTTCCGGCGACAGCGTCGCCATCAACGCGGTCAGCCGTTCGCGACGGGTGCTGGCGCGGCCGTCAAGCAGTGCCTGACCCGCTGCGGTGACGGCGACAAGCGCGACTCGGCCGTCGTCGGGGTCGGTGAGTCTGCTCACCAGATCTTGGCGCTCCAGTCGTTGAATCAACTGCGTCATGGACGGTTGGCTGACGCCCTCCTTGGCGGCAAGTGCCGTCAGCCGGGCTGGGCCCTCTCGGCTGACTCGGTTCAACAGGAACGTGGCGGACGGGGTCAGACCCGAGCGGTCGGCCAGGTAGCGCGCCGTGAGGTCGGCCGCCTGGTCGAGGCACTTGCCGACCGCCGCGGTCGCGTCGGCGCGTGGCGAAGTTTCCACGGCAGAAGATATATCACGACCAATATATAGATGCAATAAGTAATCGGGGATCGCCGGGTTTCCAGTGGCCTCATCCGGGGAGGATCCCGGGGGACGGGCTCCCGATCAAGGGCCATCAACCAGCACACTCACAGCGATCGCTCAGAATTGTGTTGGACCGTCGACGGGCTCCGCGTAATTCGGTGTTCCGGCGAGACGCATAGGAGTATTTATGTATGTACCGCCGAGCTGTTCGGCGGTGCTGCGGTGGTCCCGTAAGCTCGCTATTCGTGGCTTCTCGACGCAGGCTCGGCGTAATGGGTGGGACGTTCGATCCCATCCACCATGGCCACCTGGTCGCGGCAAGCGAGGTTGCCGACCTGTTCGATCTCGATGAGGTGGTCTTCGTCCCGACCGGACAGCCGTGGCAAAAGCACCACCGGTATGTCACCGCCGCCGAGGATCGTTATCTGATGACGGTCATCGCAACCGCGTCGAACCCCAGATTCTCGGTGAGCAGGGCCGATATTGACCGTTCAGGCCCTACCTATACCAAGGACACGCTGCGCGACCTACATGCGCTCAACCCCGAAGCCGACCTCTACTTCATCACGGGTGCCGACGCTCTCGCGTCGATCCTGTCGTGGCAGAACTGGGAGGAGATGTTCTCGATTGCCAGGTTCGTCGGCGTCAGCCGGCCCGGCTATGACCTCGACGGCAAGCACATCGACGCCGCGATGCGAGAGTTACCTGCCGATGCGCTCACCCTCGTCGAGGTGCCCGCGTTGGCGATCTCGTCGACCGACTGCCGCAAGCGCGCCGAAGAGAACCGGCCGATCTGGTATCTGGTGCCCGACGGCGTGGTCCAGTACGTCGCGAAGCGGCGGCTCTATGCCGCGCAACCGATCACCACGCAAGAGGGGAACCTGCGATGAGCGGCTTGCGCGAAGAGCATTCGATATGACGGCCTCCGATGAAGCCGTACAGATGGCCACCGTCGCCGCACAGGCGGCCGCGGCCAAACTGGCCGACGATGTCGTCGTGATCGATGTGTCGGGTCAACTCGTCATCACCGACTGTTTTGTCATCGCATCGGCGTCCAACGAACGTCAGGTCAACGCGATCGTCGATGAGGTGGAGGAGAAGATGCGGGTTGGGGGCTACAAGCCCGCCCGCCGCGAAGGCGCCCGCGAGGGCCGATGGACGCTGTTGGACTACGTCGACATCGTCGTGCACATTCAGCATGAAGACGAACGCAACTTCTATGCACTCGACCGGCTATGGCGCGACTGCCCCGTCGTGCCCGTGGAGTTGGAGCCCGCCGAATGAGGATCCGCCGCCTTGTCATGCTGCGCCACGGGCAGACCGAGTACAACGCAGCCAACCGGATGCAGGGCCAGCTGGATACCGACCTGTCCGATCTCGGACGCGACCAGGCCGTCGCTGCCGCCGAGGTGCTGGCCAAGCGTCAACCGCTGGTGATCGTGTCATCGGATCTGCGGCGCGCCCTCGACACCGCGGTCGCGCTCGGCGAGCGGGCCGGGCAGCCGGTTCTGGCCGACACCCGGTTGCGGGAGACCCATCTCGGTGACTGGCAGGGGCTGACCCACCTCGAGGTGGATGCGGTGGCGCCCGGTGCGCGGCTGGCGTGGCGGGACGACGCGCGGTGGGCGCCGCACGGTGGCGAGAGCCGGGTGGACGTCGCCGCCCGCAGTGTGCCGCTGGTCGCCGAGCTGGTCGCCGAACAGGCCGAATGGGGATGTGACGAACCCGAGCGCCCGGTGGTGCTCGTCGCGCACGGCGGCCTGATCGCCGCGCTGACCGGGGCGCTGCTGGGGCTACCGGTCGACAGCTGGCCCATCCTGGGTGGCATGGGCAACGCCAGCTGGGTTCAGCTGTCCGGGCACAGCAGGCCCGACGCCGAGCTCGACGGTATCCGGTGGCGCCTCGACGTGTGGAACGCCTCGGCACAGGTCGCCAACGATGTCCTCTGACCGACCGACGCTGCTGGTCTTCTGCGATTCGTTGTCGTATTACGGGCCTTCCGGTGGGCTGCCGTCCGATGATCCGCGCATCTGGCCCAATATCGTTGCCGGCCAACTGGGTTGGGATGTGGAAGTGATCGGGCGGATCGGCTGGACATGTCGCGATGTGTGGTGGGCGGCCACACAGGACCCGCGGGCCTGGGCCGCGTTACCCCGTGCGGGTGCGGTGATTTTCGCGACCGGCGGCATGGACTCGCTTCCGTCGCCGCTCCCGACGGCCTTGCGTGAACTGATCCGGTACGTGCGGCCGCCGTGGCTTCGCCGGATGGTGCGCGATGGCTACGGCTGGGCGCAGCCGCGGCTGTCACCGTTCTCCCGCGCTGCGCTACCCCCGCAGTTGTCTGCCGAATACCTCGAAATGACCCGGGGGGCAATCGACTTCAACCGCCCGGGTATCCCGATCGTGGCATCACTGCCGTCTGTGCATATCGCGAAGACCTACGGCAAGGCGCATCATGGTCGCGCGGGTACGGTGAAAGCCATCACCGAATGGGCTGAGCAGCACGATGTTCCGCTGGTCGACCTCAAGGCCGCAGTCGGCGAGGAAGTGATGAGTGGGCGGGGAAATCCCGATGGCATCCATTGGAATTTCGAGGGGCATCAGGGCGTGGCCGATCTGATGCTCAAGGGGTTGGCCGAGGCCGGCGTGCCGCTCAAGGACATGGGCAGTTAGTCGTGGCCGTCGTCGTAGTGACCGACTCGTCCGCCCGGCTGGGGCCGGATGAGCTGAAGCAGGCCGAAATTCGGCAGGTTCCGTTGCATGTGCTCGTCGATGGCGTCGATCTGCGCGACGGCGTCGACGACGTGCCCTACGACGTTCACGATCTCGCCCGCGCCACCACAGCTGGTGCTACCCCGGCCGAACTCGCCGAGACGTATCGGCAGGCCTTGCAGGATAGCGGCGGCGACGGTGTTGTCGCGGTGCATATTTCGGCGGCGCTGTCGAGCTCGTACAGCTCAGCGGTGCAGGCGGCGCGCGAATTCGGGTCTTCCGTCCGGGTCGTCAACTCGCGGTCGGTGGCGATGGGGGTCGGATTCATCGCGATGGCCGCCGCGCGGGCGGCCGCCTCCGACGCTGACCTCGACGCCGTGGAAGCCGCCGCCCGGACTGCCGTCACAAGCGGGCATGTGTTCGTCGTCGTGCACCGGCTCGACAATCTCAGGCGCAGCGGCCGGATCGGCGCGGCCGCGTCCTGGCTCGGCACTGCGCTCTCGCTCAAACCGCTGCTGTGCCTGGATGTCGACGGGCGACTGGTGCTCGACCAACGGATCCGCACCATCACCAAGGCGCACGCCGCGATGGTCGAACGCGTCGCCGAGGCGATCGGCGACCGCAGGGCCGCGATCGCAGTGCATCACGTCGACAATCACGATGCCGCCGACGAGATCGGCGCGGCCTTGACGGCGCGCTTACCGCAGATCGAGTCGCTGACCGTCAGCGACATGGGTCCGGTGCTGTCGATCCATGTGGGAGGCGGGGCCGTCGGCGTCGTCGCGCACATCGTCGACTGATCCGATCGGGGAGTGGACGTGACGTCGACCCAGCAGATGGCACGCGATGAACGTGTCGAATTTGCCGCGTTTCTGGCGGATCTGATGCCGCCACAGTGGGACAGCCCGACGCTGTGCGAGAAGTGGCGAGTCCGCGATGTCGCGGTCCACACGGTCAGCTATGACGAGCTCGACGCCCGAGCCCTGGTGAAGCGGTTCATCCGTGGACGGCTGTCGACGGATCGCATCAACGCGATCGGCGTGGCCGACTATGCCGATCGTTCACCCGAGCTGATTGTGGCGATGATCCGCAATCACACCGAACCGACAGGTCTGACAGGAGGTTTCGGTGGCCGGGTCGCGCTCACCGACGGCATGATCCACCAGCAGGACATCCGTCGACCGCTCGGGCTCCCGCGCACGATCGACCAGGAGCGGCTGCGCACCGCGCTCGACTTCGCCCGCTTCGCACCGACAATTCGCGGGGCCTGGCGTGCCCGCGGAGTGCGCCTGGTGGCCACCGACATCGACTGGTCGCACGGGAAGGGTGATGAGGTCCGCGGACCCGGCGAGGCCTTGCTGATGGTGATGGCAGGGCGCCGGGCGGCACTGGATGACGTGGACGGGCCGGGCAGGGGCGCGCTGAGCACACGACACTAGCCGTGGCCGTCTTCGCAACGCATCACAATTAATCTCGCCCCGCTCCGCGCCGCGCATTCCAGGCGTAGCATCCGAGATCTAGCCGTGGTTTTCCAGGTGAACGTTTCCTTGTAACCGCCTGTGGGACGGTCACAGTGAGGAATACGACGGCGACCGCTGAAGATATGCGACTGAGAGGAATTCGTCTCGAGCTAGCACGAGTTCGGTTTCGCCCTACTCGGTTTTGGAGGTGCAGATCATGACGATCTACGAAGAGCTCACCATCGCCCTCATCATTGTGCTGGCGTTGGCCACGACCGCGGCGATCTATGTCGGGCTTCTCAACTGGATCGGTGGCGTCCATGTCGTCCGGTGCGGCGCATGCCACCACATGACGTTCTCGTCGGTCAATGAGGTCCAGCAAGCCTGCCCCCACTGCCGCCACCCTGTGTTGACGCACCCGATCTATGCCGCACATCACCCGAAGCGGCTATCGGAGATGCGGGTGGTCGGTGACCGGTTGAAGTACTGACGGGCGCGTCTGTCATACGCCGCCGACGATGCCGAAAGACAAACCGGCACGGTTCTTTTCGGGCCCGGCAGTAGCGGCTTCGGCAGCGTGATCGCTGTCGAGCAGGAATCGCAGGATGAATTCGTGCGAGGTCGCCAGATGGGCCCGGGTCAGATCCGCGGCGGCGTTGGCATCGCCGCGGCTGACGGCGTCGTAGATGCGGCGGTGTTCCTCGTGCAGATGTGCCATGTCACCGAAGACACCGACATGGAGGTAGAGGTAGCGGTCGGTCAACCGCCGTAGCTGTTCGGTGATCTGGATCATCCTGGGTCGGTTGGCCTGCATGTAGACGAGGGCGTGGAATGCGGTATTGCATTCCAGCCATTCCGCAGGCTGCAGGCCGGCCTCCATCCGGTCGATCAGTGACGACATTCGGGTCAGTTCGGCCCTGCCCACGTTGGGGACGGCGATCCGGGTGAGCATCGGTTCGACGGCCTCACGCAGCTCGTAGAGTTCTTGTAGTTCCGTGATCGACAGCCTGCGCACCACGGCCGTCGCCGCATCGGTGTCCACCAGGCCCTCGCTGGCCAGCTCCTGTAGCGCATCGCGGGCGGGCATCCGGCTCACACCGTATTCACTGGCGATCTTCTGCTGAGAGAGCCTGGCCCCCGGCTGCAATTCACCGCTCAGCATCCGCTGACGCAGGTCACGCGCGACCCGGCCGGCCGCTGATTCGTTTGCCATCTGCGCCCATCCACACTATTCGTCTCGTCCTGGCAAATCGGAGTCTATCTGACCATCAGCGTATCCCTTGCGCTCAAACTTGCATCGGATTAGCGTACATCGTATACCGATTATTGCTTTGGTATACCGAATGAGGATTCACCGATATGACGATTACTGCGCCCTTCGTGACCAGCGAAGACGAGCACTCGCCCCTGCCCACCGGACTGCTCATCGGCGGTCGCGTCGTCCAGGGCCGGGCCGCACCCATCGAAGTGACCAACCCCGCGACGGGCGAGGCGTTCACCGAGGTATCGGGTGCAAGTGAAGAGGACATCGACGACGCCGTGAAGAATGCTCACGACGCGTACCGCAATGGGACGTGGCGCACGATGCCGATTCACGACCGCGCACGGTTGATGAACCGGTTCGCCGAAGGCATCGAGTCGCGGATGGCCGAGCTGTACCGGCTCGAGACGATGAACAATGGCCGCCCGATCACCGAGACCAAGGCGCAGATCACGCGGCTTGGTGAGTGGTACCGCTACAACGCCGCGCTCCTCCTCGCCGACCGCACCTCGGTGGCGCCGATGCGCGGCGACTACCACTCCTACACCAGCCGCTTCCCGCTCGGCGTCGTCGGAATCCTCGCGTCGTTCAACCACCCCATGATGATCGCCTCGAAGAGCCTCGCGCCCGCCCTCGCGACCGGAAACACCGTGGTGCTCAAGCCTTCTGAGCAGACACCCCTGACCGCGTTACTGCTCGGCCAGATCGCGCTCGACGCAGGCATTCCGCCTGGCGTGCTGAATGTGACGCCTGGACTCGGCCCCACCGCAGGCGCCGCCCTCACCGGACATCCGTTGGTGAAGAAGGCGGTATTCACCGGTGGAACGGAGCCGGGCCGGGCCATCGCGGTCGCGGCGGCGCAACGTTTCGCGAAGGCCACGCTCGAGCTTGGCGGCAAGTCGCCAGTGCTGATCTTCGACGACACCCCGATCGACGTTGCGGCGCGCGGCGCCGCCTTCGGCGGATTTGTCGGAGCGGGCCAGACCTGTATCGCGGGCAGCAGGCTGCTGATCCAGCGCTCCATTTACGACGATGTCGTTGCCGAACTCTCGAGGATCGCCGCGACGATCCGCATCGGCGACCCGGCTGACCCGACCACTCAACTCGGCCCCGTCATCTCCAAACGCGCACAGGACCGGATTCTCGGCTACATCGACAGTGCAGTCGGCGACGGTGCCCGGATCGCGACCGGTGGACATGCCGCCCAGGTTCCCGGGCTCCCCGGCGGCTTCTTCGTCGAGCCGACGGTGCTTGCCGATGTCACCAACCAGATGCGTGTCGCCCGTGAGGAAATCTTCGGTCCCGTCATGGTGGCCATCCCATTCGACGACGAGGCGCACGCCATCGAATTGGCGAACGACTCCGATTTCGGGCTCGGCTCGTCCGTCTGGACTCGCGATGTGGCGCGTGCCCACCGCGTCGCGAACCAACTCGAGACCGGCATGGTGTGGGTCAACGATCATCACCGGCTCGACCCGTCATCGCCGTGGGGCGGCGTCCGCGAGAGCGGCATCGGCAAGGAAGGCGGATGGGAGTCGTTCAACGACTTCACCAACGTGCGTGCCGTGACCATCCGCACCGCACCAGACGACGTCGACTGGTACGGCGGCATAGCGACCGAACGGCTGAACTGACATGGGCGAACTGGACATCAACGCATCGGCCGACGGCGTCATCGAGGTCGTCATCAATCGGCCGCCGGACAACCTGCTGACCGTCGGCATGTGCGCCGAACTGACCAAACTCCTGTTGGCGCCGCCGGATAGCGCGCATGTGCTGCGGTTGCGCGCCGAGGGTGAGGTGTTCTGTCTCGGCAGGGAACGCGCAGGCAGTACGCCGGGGGAGCTGCGCTCGGAGACGCAGACGCTGGTGGCGCTGCACCGTGCGCTGGGTACCAGCCGGCTGGTCACCATCGCCGAAGTACACGGTGACGCAGCGGGTTTCGGTGTCGGTCTGTTGGCGGCATGCGATGTCTCGGTAGCGGTTTCCGATGCGTCATTGTGGTTCCCGGAAGTCGGGATCGACCTTGCGCCCGCGCTCGTGCTGGCGTGGCTTCCGCGCATCGTCGGTGAGCGACAGGCGTTTTGGCTGACGGCCACCGGCGAGCGAATCAGCGCGGACCGAGGACTCGAGCTTGGCCTGCTCAATGACGTCGTCAGCTCCCGCGAGGCCCTCGCGAAGGATGTGCAGACCCGGGTGGAGGCGTTGCGGTCCCGCAATCCGCGGATTCACGCCGAGATCAAGGACTTTCTGCGGGCCGCTCGACCACTTGACGAGAACCAAGCGCTCGAGCTGAGCATCGACCGGCTCGTCGTCGGCGCCCTGCGCCGCGGCGAATCGAGCTGAAACCACTGAAAACCCAAGCCAATTGGCAAAGGAGCCGACGATGAGCGATGCCGCATCCGCCTCGAGCGGTGGGATCAGCCGCTACCAGTGGTCGGTTCTCATCGCGACGACGCTCGGTTGGGCTCTCGACGGGTTCGACTACAGCCTGTTCACGCAGGTGGCCGGGCCTGCGACCGCTGAACTGCTGGGGCAGCCGTCCACCTTCTACAGTGGGCTGGCCGTCACGGTGTTTCTGACCGGGTGGGCGGTCGGCGCGATCTTCTTCGGCGTGGTGGCGGACTATGTGGGCCGTGTGCGTGTGTTGATCACCGGCGTCCTGCTGTTCTCGGTATTCACCGCGCTGTCGGTGGTGATCACGAACTACGGCGAGTTCATCGCCTTCCGGTTCATTGCGGGGATCGGCTCCGGCGTCGAGCTGCCGATCGGCGCTGCCCTTGTCGCAGAGGCGTGGTCGACCAACAAGCACCGCGCCAAGGCCAGTGGCGTCATGATGTCCGGGTTGGCGCTCGGGGCATTGGTGGCCGCCGTGGTCTACAACTTCGTTGGCCACCTCGGCTGGCGGTGGACGATGGCCTTCGGGCTCATCCCGGCGCTGCTGGTCCTGTTCATCCGGCGCAACGTGCACGAGCCCGAGAGCATGGCCGAGGTCAAGGCGGCCAGGGCCAAGCGCAAAGCGGAACGCGCCGCGGGTTCGGCCAAGGTGAGCAGCGACCGGTTCGTGCTGACGCAGTTGTTCACTCCGCCGATGCTGCGAACCACGTTGGCCTGCACGGTCATCTGCGTCGGAGCCCTGTTCGCTTTCTGGGGCGTGACCACGTGGACCCCGCAGAGCATCCGCGCCGTCTTCGCCGCCAATGGTGTGACCGGTGGTGATGCGGTCTCGGCCGTCGCCTGGGGTACCGCAATGCTCAACATCGGCGGCGCGATCGGCTACACCAGTTGGGGTTTCATCGCCGACAAGATCGGCAGGAAGAACACCTACGTGATGAGTCTGGTGATCGGCCTGGCGGCGGTGTGCATCCTGTATCCCTTCGCCCACACCTATGCCATGTATCTGTGGCTGCTTCCCGTGGTGGGGTTCGGGGTGTTCGGCGTGCTGTCAGGCAACGCGGTGTACTTCCCCGAGTTGTTCGGCCCGTCGGTGCGGGCATCCGCGATGGCGGTCACCAACAGCATCGGCCGGTTGTGCACGGCCGCAGGCCCACTCGTGGCCGGCGCCATCGCGACAGGCTGGTTCGACGGGGACATCGCGATGGCGGCCACCGTGATCTCGGCCCTGATCGTGATCGCGTTCATCGGACTGGCGTTCCTTCCCGAGACCCACGGCCGCTTCCTGCACTCCGAGGTCGAGAAGGAGGCGGGCGCAGACGCAGCAGAGTCGGTGTCGCCGATGTCCGCTATACCGCTGAGCGACCGGTGATCGGTGGCAGGTCGGCCAGCGTGACGATGCCCGGCTTCGCAGCGACGACCGCGGGCACCGCGTTGGTCACCGGCATCGCGGTGTAGATCATGCCGAGCCCCATGAAGCCCGGCTCCGTCCAGTCCTTCGGCGGCAGGCAATGCAGCACCGTGCGCATATTGGGCAGGCCGAACACCTGGATCACGTGTCCGTGCTCGAGTGGCTTGGGCGGGGTGACGTGGCTGCCCATGGTCCAGTTGAATCCGACGCTGACGACATTGCGGTCGCCGACCCACCCGCGGTGATACCCCATCACCCCGGCCACGGTCCCGTCGGGGATCTGCATGAAACCCAGGTCGCTGTCGCCGGTGGCAGCGGTGAAGGTGACATCGAACGTCATTCTGTCGAGCTTGGCGCCGATCGCATCGGCCATCATCGCCGCCGACTCCGCGAAAACTTCGCTTTCCCGCCGGACGCTCTCGGCCAGCCCGGGGGTTTCGGGGTCCTGCGAGAAGCCCATCGCGGTCTGGGTGCCCGCCGACTCGTAGGTCGAGCAGTCCACCGATTCCGTGATCCGAATCTCGTCCACCCGCTCGCAGGACCCGCTGAGTACCATACCGACGAGATTTGTCATGCCCGGGTGAGCACCGCTGCCAAAGATCGAGGAATTGCCTTTCTCGCAAGCCTTTCGGATGCGCTCGAGGTCTTCCGGCGTCTGCTTGCCTCCGGTGATCCACGCCGCGCTCGAACACACGTTGACGCCGGCTTCGAGCAGCGCCGTCAGCTCGTCGATGTTCGGCCACAGCGGGTTGTAACAGCAGGCGTCCGGCCTCAGCGCCAGCAGTACCGCGATATCGTTTGTCGCCGTCACACCGGTCGGCTCCGGCCAGCCGGACAGCTCGGCCGCGTCGACGCCGACCTTGTCCGCGCCGTGCGCGTAAACACCCACCAACTCCATGTCGTCGCGTCCGATGATGGCGTGCAGCGACCGCCGCCCGATGTTGCCAGTGGTCCACTGGATGACCCGAAGGGGCTGGTCACGTCTGTTCCGGGCCATCGGCGTCTCCTCAATGAGTGTCCGGTCTGCGGTAGACACTATTGGAAGCCTGTACACCGCGGCGAGACGGTCATTTGCCGTCGGTGGCCGGGTTCGGCGATGCTGCAGAGCGTGAACGCTCTTGACGTCTAGTCGCGCACACACCGAGACGACGCCGCGCGACCTGGCCGCGCGACCGGTCGGCGTCGCCGCCGTGATGGCAGCCGTCGGCATCATGTTCGTCGCGGCGAATCTGCGTCCCGCAGTGGTCGCCGTCGCGCCGCTCGTCGACGACATCAAGGCATCGACCGGGTGGAGCAACTCCGTCACCGGCCTGCTGACCACCCTGCCCGTGCTCGTCTTCGGTCTCGCGGCACCGGTGGCACCGCGGTTGGCGGCCCGGTTCGGCATCGAACGAACGGTCTTCGGATCGCTTGCGCTCCTCGTCGCGGCGACAGCGCTTCGGCTAGCGCCCTCGCCCATCGCGCTGTTCGCCGGTTCGGCACTCATCGGAGCAGGCATCGGGATCTGCAACGTCGTGTTGCCGTCACTGATCAAACGGGACTTCGCGCACCGATCCGGCCTGATGACCGGGGTCTATTCGATGACGCTTTCCGGAGGTGCCGCAGCGGCGGCCGCATTGGCCGTGCCGATCAATCATGCCGTCGGCGGCGACTGGCGCATGGCACTGGCCAGCTGGGGCGCCTTCGCGCTGGCCGCCATGCTGGTCTGGGTGCCGCAGTTGAGGCGGGTGCATCGGATAGAGCTGGGCACCGAGCGGGTTTCGCTGTGGCGCAACCGGATCGCCTGGGCGATCACGGTTTTCATGGGCACGCAGTCGATCATCTTCTTTACCTTCGCCGCGTGGCTGCCCGCCTACCTCATCGACCGGGGCATGTCGCCGTCCGGGGCAGGCGCGGTGCTGGCTCTGGGCCAGGTGGTCGGGTTGGTGGCGTCGCTCATCGCGCCGATCATCGCGGGCCGATTCCGCGACCAAAGGGCCATCACGGGTCTGGTGCTGTTGGTGTGCGCGGTCGGGTTCGCCGGACTCTTGGGCACCGAGGTGTGGCCGACGTTCTGGGTCATGTGCGTGTTCGTCGGCCCCGGTGCCTCGATCAGCTTGGCCCTGCTGTTCATGGTGCTGCGCGGCACCTCGACGGCCCAGACCAGCCACATTTCGGGGATGGCACAAAGCGTCGGCTACATCCTGGCTGCGGTGGGCCCCTTCGCGATCGGAGGGCTGCACGACGTGACGGGCTCGTGGGCCATCGCGATGACGGCGCTCGCGCTGATGTTGATTCCGCAGGCTATTTCGACCGCAGTTGCTGCAAAAGACGTCACCATCGAGCCGAAGTCATTGCGGCAGGATTGAAGTCGGCGGCGGTCACTTCAGATGTTGCCAGCCGGTGTATCCCTCTGCGAGATATGCCGAGCCATGGCTGGAACCGGTGACCGAGGCCAATTCGGCACGTTGACGCTCGCGGTCGAAGGCCGAATCCCCGTCGGGGGTATGCAACAGGGTCGTCAACCAGTAGGAGAAGTGCTGCGCACGCCACACCCGGTTCAGGGCTCGTTCGGTGTAGCGATCGAGGACGCCCTCGTCACCACCTGCGAGATAGTCGTCGATCGCTTCGTGCAGGACGCGCACGTCGGCGAGGGCCAGGTTGAGGCCCTTGGCCCCCGTCGGTGGGACGGTGTGGGCGGCGTCCCCGGCGAGGAGCAGGCGGCCGTATCGCATCGGCGCGGTGACGAACGACCGGAACGGCAGCACCGTCTTGCCGCTGATCGGTCCCTCGTTCAGCTCGAAGCCGTTGCCATTGACGCGCTTTCGCATCTCGGACCAAATCCTGTCGTCGTCCCAATCCTCGACCCTCTCGGTCGCCGCACATTGGAAGTACATCCGCTGCACGGTGGGCGTGCGATGGCTGATCAATGCGAAGCCATTGTCAGAGTGTGTGTAGATCAGCTCCGGATGCGATGGAGCCGCCTCGGTGAGGAACCCGAACCAGGCGAACGGATACTCCCGAAACCATTCGGTGCGGGTGTCCGCTGGAAAGGCGTCGCGACACATTGACCTTGACCCGTCCGCGCCGATGAGTAAATCCGCCTCGATCGTTGTCGGGGTTCCGTCGGCATCGGTGAACGTCAGGGCGGGGCGACTTCCGGACAGGTCGACGGCCGTGTCGGCGACGCCGTACCGCACGTCGCCGCCATCGGTCTTTCGACGGGCGGCCAGATCGATGAACACCTCGGTTTGCGGGTAGAGCCATACGGATTCGCCGACGAGTTCGGAGAAGTCGATGCGGTGATTGTCACCGTGGAACCGCAGCACCATGCCGTCATGCCGGTCGCCTTCGGCGATGACCCGGTCGGAGACCCCCGTGTCGGTCAGCATGCGCACCGAACCGGGTTCGAGAATGCCGGCCCGCACCGTCGTCGCGATCTCGTCGTAGGTGCGGATGTCGACAACCATCGAATCTATGCCGGACCGGTGCAGAAGGTGCGACAGCATCAGCCCCGCCGGTCCCGCCCCGACGATCGCGACCTGAGTCCTCATGCGATCTGTCCCTTACCGCCGGGCGTGCCGACCGTTTCGTCAGGTCCCGGCTGATCGGCGGCGACGGTCAGGCGAGGCACCGTCGTCAGCGCGAGCGCGCCGAGAGCAGCGACCGCGGCGAAGAAGTAGAAACCCCATGGGTGCGCCGAACCCGCAACGATGAGCAAGCCCGTCAGCGTGGGGCCGAAGATCGCGCCCAACCGCCCGACTGCCGCGGTCAGGCCGAGCGCGGTCGCGCGCACGTCGGCCGGATAGGCCTGGGTGACATAGGCGTACACGAGGACTTGCGCCGAGAAGACGAAGACGCCGGTGACGAAGACGATCGCGTTGAGTGCCAAGCTGCTGGAGACCCGGACGCTCAGCAGGGCCAGCAACACCGCGGCAGCCACGAACCACACCACGACAGTGGGCTTCGTGCCGCGTCGATCCGCGACCGTGCCCGCGATGATCAAGCCGACGATCGCGCCGGCATTGAGCACGAGCAGGAGCGTGAGCGATGTCGACATGGAGTAGCCCGCATCGCGCATCAGTTTCGGCAGCCAGGTGTTCAACCCGTAGACCAGCAGCAGGCCCATGAACGAGCCCGCCCACACGCCGACGGTGATGCGGAGGAACCGGCCCTGCAACAGGTTGCGCATCGGGATTCGGTCCGGCGCCGACCGTGTTCCCAGATATGCCTGCGATTCCGGCAGCTTGAACCAGATCACGGGCAGAAGGAGTAAACCCGCGGTGCCGCCCAGGTAGAACAAGGGTTGCCAATTGGGCACGAATTGCAGCGCGATGAGCGAGGTGATCACCGCACCGGCGTGATAGCCGGTCATCGTGATGGTGCTCGCGAATGCCCGGCGAGAGACGGGCATGTGTTCGGCCATCAACGTCAACGCGGTCGGCATACACGCGCCAAGGCCAAGCCCGGCGATCAACCGATAGGCGTCGAACATGGCGATGGAACCTGCCGTCGGCAGCGCCGCGGTCGCTGCGGAGAACACGGCGATCGAGATCAGCAGGGTGATACGCCGGCCATGGCGGTCGGCCAGCGGGCCCGACAACGCCGCGCCGATCGCCACACCGACCAACGTGATTGTCGCCGCGAACGTGGCACTGCCTGCCGTCAGGCCGAGATGGCCCTCCTCGAGCAGGGTGGGGATGACCGCCCCAAGCACGACGAGGTCGAAGCCGTCGAGCAACACGGTCAACCAGCACAACGCGGCCGACCAGGACAACAGATTCCTCATGACGAAATCCACTTCTGTGTGTTGCCAATCACGCTATGAGGCCATGACCCAGAAATCCAATAGATGTTATTTGGATCTGGCATAGATTGTATCTATGAGCGCCGATGTCGACCTGAACCTGGTGAGGACGTTTGTGCTGGTCTACGAGACGAGGAGCGTGACCGCGGCGGCCGACATCCTGGGTGTGAGCCAGCCGACCGTCAGCTATGGATTGGGCAAGTTGCGGCGTCGGCTTCGCGACGAGCTCTTCGTGCGCGGTCCCGGCGGGCTGCTGCCGAGTTCGGAGGCGAAACGGTTGTACCCGGCGCTGCGTACCGCAATCGCCGAAGTCGACGAGGCGTTCGGGGCCGCAGCCGACTTCGACCCGTCGAAGCCGACCCGCCTGTCGCTGGGGCTCTCCGATCTGGGCGAGGTGACCGTGTTGCCGCTCGTCCTCGCCGAACTGGTCACCCACGCTCCGCATGCCGACCTGCAGGTGTCGGCATTCGATGTCGGCACCGCGGCCGATCAACTGACTCGGGGCGAGGTTGACGTGATCGTTGCGAGCCCGGTGCTGGATTCTCCTGCGCTGCAACGGACGCCGTTGTTCACCGAAGGCTATGCGGGCATGGTGGCGAGCGGCCATCCGCGGCTTCGAGGCCCGGCGGCAACCGCGGAGGAACTCGCACGCGAACGGCACATCGTCGTCGAGGGCGCGACCGGGCACCCGGGACCCCGGCGGGCACTGCACGAACACGGGCTCGACGATCGAATCGCGGTGCGCGTCAACCGTTTCGCAACGTTGCCATACGTCGTGCAGGAAAGTGAGCTGGTCTCCATCGTGCCAGAAAGGGTGGCAAAGGTCCTGGCCAGAACCCATCCCGTGCGGGTCATCGGTCTGCCCTGGCCAATCGAGCCGGTGGAGGTGGCTGCCTATACCCGCCGCACACTCGGTCGCAGCGTGAGCCAGCGGTGGTTCCTCGGCCTCATCGAGGCGGCGACGCAGAAGTTGTCGGCCGTCTAGGGATCAGATCATCGCGCGCAGCGGTCCCTCGGGTTCGATACCCGTGAGCTGAGCGCGGAGGCGTGAAACGCTGTGCTGGGCAAATGGATTGCGTGCGCCAGTCCGGCATGGGCATCGCGCCAGTACCGTTGCAGCAGTTTGTCCATTCGCAGCGCATTGCCGCCTTACCGCGAGAAGATCTGGTCGACGGCCATCACCGCGCGCCACGCCGCGCGGACTTGTCTGCGATGGCCCGTGGCACGGTCGGCGAACGTCACCTCATTGCCGGAATCGACGATGTCCCAGATTCGGTCGACGTTGGCGAGCAACTCCTGGCGTGCAGCGTTGATGTCGGCGGCCCACCACACCGCATATCCAGCCCGCAGAGGGATCCAGCGAGGCGACGGCCATCACTGTCTCGGACCATTCGCGGGGGTGGGCCTCGAACCCGTTGTACCGCTTCGGTTGCAACAGCCTGATCGCGCCGACGGACTTGAGGTTCTTGACCGTCTCGTCGGGCAGCCGGCCCAGCCGCTCGGCCTCGGTCGCCTGCTCTCGCAGTTGGTCGGCGATCTCCATCACCCTGTCGAGAACCCGGTCGGTCATCAGGTCATGATGTGCCGTCGCCGCGGTCGGCGGACCGAGACCGGGTTCAGCAGGCGCGACAAAAGGGGCACCCCTTTCGGGGCGCCCCTTGTGTTTGGGTGGGGTTTACTTGACGTCTACGTACACCGTCTTGCCGGTGACCGTGGTGCCGAAGCTGTCGCCGGGAGTACCGGAGTCGGTCCTGCTGTAGGTCTGGCCGGGGCGGACCGCGACCACAGTGGCTTGATCCAACGGGGTCGAGCCGATGCGGTTGACGATCACGTTGAAGCCGTCAGCCTGCAGCTGGTCGATGGTGTCCTGAGCGCTGCCCGGGCCGGTCGGAGCGGCGACCGCTGGTGCGGCCAACCCCATGACCGCCGCGGCCAATCCGCCTGCGAGTGCGGTGGCGAATCCGAACTTCTTCATTGCTGGTGCCCTCTTCTTCGTCTTCTTCATCTTCGGTTTCGAGCCGTGGCATGGTTGTCGCGGTTCGGACGCTGCGCAGCTGACAATCTCAACCGTCAAGATCACGGGGTTAATCCCATTGGCAGTATTTGATCGATGGTTGGCAGGATTAAATCTGTTGACAGCCGAGGTCTAGAGTATTGGCGTGAGCGACAACGGAATTCGCGCATTCACCTTCACACCCGATGACGGTGTCCCGCCTGCCGTCGCGCCCTTCGCGCACGCCACCGCCGCCGGCTCGACGCTGTACGTCACCGGCCAGATGCCCACCGACGTGACCGGCACGGTGGTCGTCGATGACGTCGCCGCCCAGACCGAGCAGGTGCTGCGCAACCTGCTGCGGGTCACCGAGCTGTGCGGCGGCGGAGTGGTTGATGTGGTGAACGTTCGCGCGTACCTCGTCGACTGGGATGACTACGGCGCCTTCAACACTGCCTACGCTGCCTGGTTCGGCGAACGGCTCGAGCGGCTCCCGTCGCGCACCTGCGTCGGTGTGACCGGGCTTGCGGTGGGTGCGCTTGTCGAGGTCGACTGGGCGTGCTGGCGAAGCGACGGCTGGCGAGCCACAATCGGATTATGAGCCCGCGGGGCTCCAGCGCCGTGGGTTGGTCCGTCGAGGAGGACACCATGAGCATCCTCTACACCCTTTCACTGGTCGGCGCCGCAGGCCTCGGCGTGATCTGGCTGGGCTTGCAGAACATTCGGGTGGTCAAGCAGTTCGAACGCGGCGTCGTCTTCCGGTTCGGCCGCGTGCAGGCCCGTGTGCGCGAACCCGGCCTGACGACGCTCATCCCGCTCGCCGACCGCCTGCAGAAGGTGAACATGCAGATCATCACGTTGCCGGTGCCCGCCCAAGACGGCATCACGTGTGACAACGTGACGGTGCGCGTCGACGCGGTCATCTACTTCAATGTCGAAGATCCGGTGCGTGCGGCCGTCGATGTGCAGGATTACATGTCTGCGATCGGTCAGGTGGCGCAGACGTCACTGCGCTCCATCATCGGTAAAAGCAATCTGGACGACCTGCTGTCCAACCGAGAGCGGCTCAACCAGGGACTGGAGTTGCTGATCGACAGTCCCGCGCTGGGCTGGGGCATCCATATCGACCGCGTGGAGATCAAGGATGTCGTGCTGCCCGATTCGATGAAGCGGTCGATAGCCCGTCAGGCCGAGGCAGAGCGCGAGCGCCGGGCTCGTGTCATCACCGCCGACGGTGAACTACAGGCCTCCGAGAAGCTGGCGCAGGCGGCGGCGATCATGGCTGCCGAGCCCGCAGCGCTGCAACTGCGGCTGCTGCAGACCGTCGTCGAGGTCGCAGCCGAGAAGAACTCCACGCTGATACTGCCGTTCCCTGTCGAGCTGTTGCGGTTCCTGGAGCGTTCGACGCCGCAACGCGAGGACGAAGCGCCGCCGGTGAAGACCAACGGGGAGACGCCGGAACTGACCGCGCTGACCGGCAAGCGTTCGGGCCAGAACGCCTAGGGCCGCCACCTGACTGGGGCATGATGCTGGTCATGGCCCTCGACGTTGCCGCGGTCGGCCGCTGGTTCGACGAATACTTCGACATGTATGCGGCGTGCACCCGTGGCGAGCGGGACATGGCCGCATTGCTGAGCCACTACGGCGTTCCGATGGTGCTCACCACCGATGAGGGTGTCGTCACCCTGATGACCGACGACGAAGCCGCTGCGGTGATGCAGAGTCAAACCGAAGGGTTACGTGCCCAGGGCTATCACCGCACCGATGTCCTGCATTCCGAGGTCACGGTGCTCAATTCGGCGTCTGCGCTGTATCGGGCTTCCTTGTCGCGCCGCCGCGCCGACGGCGGGGAGGTCGACAGCCCGACCATCACCTATCTGGTGACCGACGACGTGGCCGGCCTACGGATTGTTTTGCTGGCCGTGCACGCCCGGTGAACTAATCTGCCGCGCGCTTCGTACTTAACGGTGCAGACTGCAAAATCGAATAGAAAGCGGTATGCGCATGCATATTCGTTCGTCTGTATTCGCCGGGATCGCCTTCGTGGGCATCGGTGCGGTGGCCGTTGCGCCGCTGGCGCCGCTCGAACAGCCGCACTCGCCGCGGATGGTGGTGAGTGACGTCCAGCTGACCGCTTCGCCGCCGCTCGGAGCGATCCCGCTGGCCATCCTCCGCAACCAGGCGGAGTACTGCAGCGTGATCTGCCCTCATATCGTCGAGCTGGTGCGGACCGTTCCGGTCGCCACGCTGAAGACACCCGCCACCTTCCTCGGCTCGTTGGCATCGACGCGATTGCCGTTGCGGGCGATCGGCGCCGCCGCCGCATCGGTGACCGGCCCGGCGAACACCGCCGTCACAGGGATCATCACCAACGACGTGTACCGGGTGGTGCCGAAGGCGTTCAACAACCTCGAGGTCGCCGTCGTCGAGCTGTTCAACATCGGCGGGGCCGTCCTTCAGCCGGGTGAGTTCGTGCAGACGGTCAACGCCGCGCGAGAGCACATCCTCGCCGCGCTGAATCAGCCGTTGTCGCCCCCGGTACCGACCGAGACGGGTGCGACGACCCTTCCTCAGGTGCTGGCGGTGGAGACCATCAGGGTGTCCGCGGCGGTGGCCTTCCAGGCCGGTGAAATCCTTCTCCTCGGGGTCGTTGCGACCGCCGACGCCGCGGCCCAGGAATTGGCGGCATCGGGCGATCCGGCAGCGGCGCTGACGGCAGGCGCGACTCAGGCGAGAGCCAGCGTCGCGACGGCCAAAGGCATCGTCACAGACGCGGTCGACACCGCGGTGACGAATATCAGGAACACACTGGGTGATACGTCTGCCTCGGAACCGAACACCTCTGCACCCGATCCGCCTACGGTGAAAACCCGCAGCCTCGATCAGAAGAAGCCGGACCAGCGCGATATCAGGAAGCGATTCGAAAGCCTAAGCGATACGAAGGATTCTGACACGGTCCGTGGCGAGCAGGCCGCCGATGGCGACCTCGACGTGAAGTCGGCTGACAAACCCGAGACCAAGCCACGACCGAAGCTGAGGCCGAAGATCACCCGATCAGACGACCTCGGACGCGGGCTGCTGCATCGACAGCGCAACACCGAGAGCCAGGAAAAACACGATGAACAATGAGCCGCCGAGGTAGAAGTTCATCGGGCCACCGGGGGAGATGAAGCTGCCCGGCGGGCCGATTATCGTGGTCGTCTCGATCAGCTGCTCGACGGCGAAGACTGCGGCGAGGATAGCCAGCCAGCGCGGGAAGCGATCGGCGTTGGCCGCCACCAGAATCGGTATCGCAACCATGATGTCGGCGGCCGTCAAGACGGGACCCCACATCGTGACGATGTCGGTGAGGGTGCGTGCG
This sequence comes from uncultured Actinomycetota bacterium, assembly GCA_963848855.1. GTDB lineage: Bacteria > Actinomycetota > Actinomycetes > Mycobacteriales > Mycobacteriaceae > Mycobacterium. The sequence continues at coordinate 1,985,399 of CAWKFL010000006.1, read as the reverse complement.
GTGCCCGTTCCGAGCTCGTCGGGGTGAAGTGCGAGTCCGCCGTGTACCACATCGCGATACCGACCTGAACCACCATGACCGCCGAGCCGATGGTGAACACATGCGCCGACGGGCCTGTCAGACGGTCGCGCGCGTACCCGAGCACGACGACCAATGCCAACGACCCGAACGTCACCAGCAGCGTCTGGATGCGCATCGCACTCGCATGTTCGCTCACATGGGCGACGATGTCGGAGCCCGGCTTGTCGATGCCGGGAAGCGTCGGAACTACAAGCAGCGCAGCGCCGTACAGCACTGCGAACGCGATTCCTGCGATCATCGGAACGCGACGATCCACGACATCATCGTGTGCACGCCAGTTGTCCACAGCTGGCATTTCATCCACAGGGCCTGTCGCCGAACCCGGTCTACCGGGATGGCGGGGTCGGATGTGGTGCTTACGTTCAGCGCATGCGAACCGAACTGCCCGCCGAGCGGATGCATCGCCGCCTGGGAGCCGAGGCCGATGAAGCGGACGTCGAGGAGGCCGAACAGCCGGATAGCTCGTTGTCGAGGTGGCTGCCGGACACCAAATCCGGTGGCGGCCCACAGAGCTGGATCGCGGCTATCCGGGCCGACCCGGGGCGTGCCGGCGTCGTCGCGCTGGTGGTCGTGGGTGCCGTCGCAGTCCTGGTGACGGTGTTCACCCTGGTGCGTGACAAGCCGCCGCCAGTGGTTTCGGCGAAATTACCTCCGGTGCAGATGGTTTCGTCGGCAAATCCGACGCCGAGCGGCCCACCGCAACCCGATGGGCCTGTGGTGGTCAGCGTGGTGGGGTTGGTGCACAAGCCCGGCTTGGTCACGCTGACGCAGGGCGCGCGAATCGCCGACGCGCTCACCGCGGCGGGCGGCGCGTTGGACGGGGCCGACCTTATCGGGCTCAACATGGCTCGGCGCGTCACCGACGGTGAGCAGATCATCGTCGGTATCGCCGCGGCGCCGGGTCAGCCATCCGCGATGGGCAGCTCGGTCAGCTCGGGACCGGATACCTCTGCGCCCGCGGCTGCTGCGGGGGATCCCGGTAAGCCTCCTGCTCCAGGCGGTTCGGTGGACTTGAACACCGCGACCGTGGAGCAACTCGACAGCCTGCCCGGTGTCGGTCCGGTGACCGCCGCGGCGATCATCGCGTGGCGGGATGCGAACGGGCGCTTTACGAGCGTCGATCAGCTGGGCGACGTCGACGGTATCGGGCCCGCGCGGCTGGAAAAGCTGCGCGATCTCGTCCATGCATGAGTTCGGTGACCGACGGCGGAGCGCGGCTGGACCTGCGGCTGGTCCCGGCGGCGCTGGCCGCATGGGCGGTGACTGCGGCCGGGATTCTGTGGCAGATCGCCGGATCGATCGCGGCGATCGTCGTGGCGATCGTGGCGACGGCGGTGGCAGGCTGGTGGGGCAGTGGCCGTGAATTCGATGGGCGAGCGCTGGGGGCAAGCGTTCTCGCTGTGGCTGCAGTGGGTGTGGGTTTCGGTGTGGCGGTTGGGTTACGCGTCGACGAACAGCGACACCATCCGATCGTCGAGCGCTACGGCACGGTCGCCGCCGTCGTCGTCACACCCACCGAGACGCCGCGCCCGCTTGGCGCAGGCCGGATGATGTTTCGCGGTTCGCTGCAGAGGCTGGACGGCAAGGAAATATCCGGGCGGGTGGTAGTTTTCACGAGCGCTGCGGGCTTCGGCGAGCTGACCGCAGGACGGCCTGCCGGCTTCCGTGCACGCATCGGCAGGCCGACGCGACGTGACCTGACCGTGGCCGTACTGTCGGCGACGGGTGAGCCGACGCCCGGTGAAGCGGCGCCGATTCAACGGCTCGCACACCAGATCCGCTCCGGCTTCGCCGATTCGGCGCGAGCGGCGCTGCGCGTCGATGAGGCGGCCATGCTTCCCGCGCTGGTGCTGGGGGACACCTCGACGGTGGCGGCGCAGACCACCGCGGACTTCCGGGCCTCAGGTCTGACGCATCTGACGGCGGTGTCGGGCGCCAACGTCACGATCGTCTGCGGTGCGGTGTTGTTGAGCGCCGTATTGGTCGGGCCACGGGTGGCCGTGACGCTCGCCGGTTTCGCCCTGGTGGCGTTCGTCGTGGTTGTCCAGCCCTCGGCCAGCGTGCTGCGCGCCGCCGCGATGGGCGCCATCACGCTGCTGGCCGTGGTGTCGCATCGCCGCCGTCAGGCCATCCCGGCGTTGTCGGCCAGCGTGATCGTCTTGCTGGTCGCCTCACCCGAACTGGCCGTCGACGTCGGGTTCGCGTTGTCGGTGTCGGCGACCGCGGCGCTGGTGGTCATCGCGCCGGTGTGGTCGCGGCGCCTGGTGGCGCGCGGTTGGCCCAAGTCGGCCGCCGATGCGGTGGGCGTCGCCGTCGCCGCGCAGCTGGTCACCGCACCGTTGGTCGCCGGGATATCGGGAACGTTCAGCGTGGTGTCGGTCGTCGCCAATCTGGCTGTCGCGCCGGTTGTTCCGCCCATCACCGTGATCGGCACCGCGGCCGCCGCGCTGTGCCCGCTGTGGCCGTCCGGTGGCCAACTGCTGATCCGGTTCACCGGCCCCGAGTTGTGGTGGCTGCTGCGGGTGGCGCACTGGGGTGCGCAGGTCCCCGGCGCGACGGTGCCCGTTCCGTCCGGGTTGGCTGGCGTGGTGTGCGTTGCGGCCGTAGGCGTGGCCGCGGTGGTGTCGTGGCGCTGGCGCTGGGTCCGCGCCGGGACGGCCGCAGCGGCGGTGTGCCTGCTTGCGTGGACGCTGTCGGGACTGTCGGGCGCGCATGACACGATCGTGGGGTGAGCCAAGAGGTTGCAGGCCTGCACCTGGTGCTGGGCGACGAAGAACTGCTCGTTGAGCGCGCGGTCAGCGCTGTGCTGCGTCAGGCGCGCAAGAGTGCGGGTACCGACGACGTTCCGGTGAACCGGCTTCGCGCCGGTGAGGTCAGCACCAGCGAGCTGGCCGAGCTGCTGAGCCCGTCGTTGTTCGCCGACGAACGAGTGGTGGTGTTGGAGTCTGCGGCCGAGGCCGGTAAAGACGCGGTAGCTCTGATCGCGACCGCGGCCGCCGACCTTCCGTCCGGCACGATGCTGATCGTCGTGCATTCCGGCGGCGGCCGTGCCAAGGCGCTTGCCGATCAGCTCAAGAACCTCGGCGCCGAGGTGCATCCGTGTGCCCGCATCACCAAGGCGGCCGAACGGGCGGACTTCGTCCGGCGGGAATTTCGCGCGCTGAAGATGAAGGTCAGCGACGACACCGTCACCGCTGTGCTCGACGCGGTCGGCTCGGACATTCGCGAGCTGGCGGCGGTCTGCTCGCAGCTGGTCGCCGACACCGACGGCAATGTGGACGCAGCGGCCGTGCGCCGCTATCACTCCGGCAAGGCCGAGGTGAAGGGCTTCGACATCGCCGACAAGGCGGTCACGGGTGACGTCTCAGGGGCGGCCGAGGCGCTGCGCTGGGCGATGATGAGCGGCGAACCGCAGGTCGTGCTGGCCGACGCGCTGGCAGAGGCCGTCCACACGATCGCGCGAGTCGGACCCCTGTCCGGTGATCCGTACCGGTTGGCGGCGGAGCTCGGCATGCCGCCGTGGCGGGTGCAGAAGGCGCAGAAGCAGGCGCGACGATGGTCTCGCACATCGGTGGCCGAGGCGATGCGCCTGGTCGCGACGCTGAACGCCGACGTCAAGGGCGCAGCAGCCGACGCCGATTACGCGCTCGAGACCGCTGTTCGGAAAGTGGCGGAGCTTGTGGAGGGCTGAGCGACTGGCTCAAATCTTGTTTAAGGCCGAGGCCAGCGCCGACTTGCGGTTGGCGGCCTGGTTCTTGTGAATCACGCCCTTGCTGGCGGCCTTGTCCAGCTTGCGGCTGGTGGCGGCCAGCAACTCGGCGGCCTTGTCCTTATCGCCTGCGTCGATGGCCTGCCGGAATCCACGGACCGCCGTATGAAGCGAAGACTTCACCGACTTGTTGCGCAGTCTGCGGCGCTCGTTGGTGCGATTGCGCTTTTCCTGCGACTTGATATTGGCCACGCGTGTATTCCTTCGTAATTCTCGTCTGGGTGTGACTTAAAGCCTGCGTAGGGCGCCCGGCGGCGGGCAGCGACTGTTCAGGCTACCAGCGGGCACTCAAATCTCCCAAAGTGAGGCCCACTGGCCTGCCGAAACGGCAGAAATGTTGCAGCATGGCGTGGGTGAGCCTGCGAACCCTGCCTACCGAGACCGCACGCCCGCCACGCAAGAACTCGAAACCGTCCAAACGGCACGAGGGCATCTTCGACGGCTACAACAAGCTCGGCAGCTACTCGAGGGCGTTCGACGAGATGTTCGACGGCCAGGGCAACGTGCGCGGACCCTACAAAAGCATCCACACCGAGCTTGCCCCGTCGGATGCCTCCGAGTTGGAAGCCAGGGCGGACGCGCTGGGCCGCGCCTTCATCGACCAGGGCATCACCTTCTCGCTGTCCGGTCAGGAACGCCCGTTCCCGCTGGACCTGGTGCCCCGGGTGATCTCCGCGGCGGAGTGGACACGGCTCGAGCGGGGCATCAGGCAGCGGGTCAAGGCGCTGGAGCACTACCTCCACGACATCTACGGCGAGCAGGAGATCCTGCGCGACGGGGTCATCCCGCGGCGACTGGTGACCTCCTGTGAGCACTTCCACCGCGAGGCCGCGGGCATCGTCCCGCCCAACGGGGTCCGCATTCACGTCGCAGGCATCGACCTGATCCGCGATGCGCAGGGCAACTTCCGGGTGCTCGAGGACAACCTGCGCTCGCCGTCGGGCGTCTCCTACGTGATGGAGAACCGGCGGACGATGGCCCGCGTCTTCCCCAACCTGTTCGCCACCAACCGGGTGCGAGCCGTCGCCGACTACTCGTCGCATCTGCTGCGCGCGCTGCGCAACGCCGCGGCCAACAACGTCGCCGATCCGACGGTCGTCGTGCTCACACCGGGCGTCTACAACTCGGCGTACTTCGAGCATTCGCTGCTCGCCCGCCAGATGGGCGTCGAACTGGTCGAGGGCCGCGACCTGTTCTGCCGCGACAACACCGTCTATATGCGCACCACCGAGGGCGAGCGCCAGGTGGACGTCATCTACCGCCGCATCGACGACGCCTACCTCGACCCGATGCAGTTCCGGCCGGACTCGGTGCTCGGCGTCGCAGGCCTGCTCAACGCGGCGCGCGCGGGAAACGTCGTCATCTCCAGCGCGGTGGGCAACGGCGTCGGCGACGACAAGCTGGTCTACACCTATGTACCGACGATCATCGAGTACTACCTCGGCGAGAAGCCGCTGCTGGCCAACGTCGACACGTTCCGCTGCTGGCTCGACGACGAACGCGAGGAAGTGCTCGACCGGATCACGGAACTGGTCATCAAGCCCGTTGAAGGCTCCGGCGGTTACGGCATCGTGTTCGGGCCGGACGCCTCGGAGAAGGAGCTGGCGGCGATCACCAAAAAGGTCCGCAACGACCCGCGCGGCTGGATCGCGCAGCCGGTGATGCAGCTGTCCACCGTGCCGACGCAGATCGATGACAAGCTGGCGCCACGCCACGTGGACCTGCGGCCGTTCGCGGTCAACGACGGCGACGACGTGTGGGTGCTACCCGGCGGGCTGACCCGCGTCGCGCTGCGCGAAGGCTCGCTTGTCGTCAACTCGAGCCAGGGCGGCGGCTCTAAGGACACCTGGGTGCTGGCGTCGCGTGCGTCGGTGGCCGACCGTGAGCTCGCTGCGGCCGAGGTGGTGCGGTCGCTGCCGAAATCGGCGAAGGGTCCGAAGACCGAGGACGGCTCCGACGGGTCGTCACAACAGCAGCAGCAGCAGTAGGGGGGCGGATTTATGTTGGCGCGCAACGCCGAATCGCTGTACTGGATCGGCCGCTATGTCGAGCGTGCCGACGACACCGCACGGATCCTTGATGTCACGGTGCATCAACTGCTGGAGGATTCCAGCGTCGATCCCGATCAGACGTCGCGGACGCTGTTGCGTGTGCTCGGCATCGAACCGCCGGAGGCGCCGCTGGATGTGTGGTCGCTGACCGACGTCGTCGCGTTCAGCCGCGACACCGTCGGCGGCTGCTCGATCGTCGAGTCGATCTCCGCGGCGCGGGAGAACGCGCGCGGCGCGCGCGAGGTCACCTCCACCGAGATCTGGGAGTGCCTCAACACGACCTTCAATGCGCTGGCCGAACGGGAGCGGGCCGCCAAACGCCTTGGGCCCCATGAGTTCCTGTCGTTCGTCGAGGGGCGTGCCGCCATGTTCGCCGGCCTGGCCGACTCGACGCTGAGCCGCGACGACGGCTATCGGTTCATGGTGTTGGGCCGTGCCATCGAACGAGTCGACATGACCGTGCGGCTGCTGCTCTCCCGCGTCGGCGACAGCGCGTCCTCACCGGCCTGGGTGACGCTGCTGCGGTCGGCGGGCGCCCACGACACGTACCTGCGCACCTACCGGGGGGTGCTCGACGCGAGCCGCGTCGTCGAGTTCATGTTGCTGGACCGGCTTTTCCCGCGGTCGATCTTCTATTCCCTACGGCTGGCGGAACACAGCCTCGACGAGCTGATGAACCGACCGCACGACCGTCTCGGTGCGACAGCGGAGGCGCAGCGTCTGCTCGGTCGTGCCCGCAGCGAGCTCGAGTTCCTTCGCCCCGGCGTGCTGCTCGAATCCCTTGAGAAGCGGCTCGCGGGCCTGCAGAAGACCTGCTCCGACGTCGGAGAAGCGTTGGCGCTGCAGTACTTCCACTCCGCTCCGTGGGTGGCATGGCACGACGCGGGCCACAACGGTTCACTGGTCATCGAGGAAGGTGAGATTTAGATGTGGCGGCTGAGGGTCGTGCACTCGACGGGTTACGCCTACAAGTCACCGGTGACCGCGTCGTTCAACGAGGCGCGGCTCACGCCGCGCTCGGATTCACGTCAGAACGTGATCCTCAACCGCGTCGAAACCATCCCGGCGACAAGGTCGTACCGCTACGTGGATTACTGGGGCACCGCGGTGACAGCGTTCGACCTGCATGCGCCGCATACCGAGCTGGAGGTGACGTCGTCGTCGGTGGTAGAGACCGATCGCGGTGAAATGCCGAAAGACAAGGCCAGTTGGGATGACCTTCGCACCGAACCCGTGATCGATCGGTTCGACGAGGTGCTCAGCCCGACGCATTACACACCGCACAGCAAGCGCATTCAGCGCGTGGGGGAGCGTATCGCGAAGTATCAGGATCCGCAGGAGGCGGTGACCGCCGCCGCGAACTGGGCACACAGCGAGCTCGAGTATGTCGCGGGCACCACCGGTGTGCATTCGTCGGGGCTCGATGCGCTGCGCGAAGGCAAAGGTGTCTGCCAGGATTTCGCCCATCTGACGCTGATCCTGTTGCGCGGCATGGGAATTCCAGCCCGTTATGTTTCCGGTTATCTGCACCCGAATAGCAAGGCCGTGGTCGGCGAAACGATCGACGGTCAAAGCCACGCATGGGTGCAGGCGTGGACCGGCGGATGGTGGAACTACGACCCCACCAACGACGCGGACATCAACGAGCAGTACATCAGCGTCGGCGTCGGCCGCGACTACTCCGACGTCTCACCCTTGAAGGGCATTTATTCGGGGGAGGGCTCCACCGACCTCGACGTCGTCGTGGAAGTCACGCGGCTGGCCTAGTGTTGTGGCCCGTAGTTGCGCGCGAACGTTCCTTACCACTCGAAATTTCCCCAAAATTTCGAGTGGTAAGGAACGTTCGCGGGGCCTGGCGAGCCTAGTTGGCGGGCTTGGCGCACACGCCCGGGTGAACCTCGACGCGGTGTAGGTCGTCGCCCAACTCGATCTGCCTGTCGAATACCGAGGCCGCCAGCGCCCGCCACTCGTCTTCTTGGCCCGGCGCGATGCCCGGCACATAGTGCGTGAGGATGAGAATGCCGACACCCGCGCGTGCGGCCGTGGCCGCCGCCTCCTCGACCGACGAGTGGTAGTCGCAGATGTCCCGGATGCGCTGCATCGGCATGGCTTCGACCAGATCCTTGCGAATCACGGTGTGCACCAATGCCCCAGCCCCGGATGCCAACGTGTCGAGGGTCTCGCACGGAACCGTGTCACCGGCAAGCACGACCGACGCGCCGCCGTGTTCGACCCGAAACGCGATGGTCGGGGCTACAGGGCGGTGGTCCGTCGGCGCCACGCGGATCTGCACACCGTCGCGGTCCCAGACGACACCCTCGGTGTACTCGTGCACCTCTATCGGCGGCGGCGACGTCAGGTCCGCATGATGGGCGATCCGGTAACCGATATCGAAGCCGAAGGCCTTAAGCGTCGCGTCGACGACCTCCGCGGTCCCCGGGGGGCCGATGATCGGCAACGGTGTCGGGTTGGGATTGAACGTGGTCACCCAGCGGGTGATGATCAGGTCGCCGAGGTCGGCGATGTGATCGCTGTGCAGATGGGTCAGCAGCAGCGCGCTGAGCCCGTTCGCGCCGGCACCGGCGGCGGTCAACCGCTGTTGGACGCCGCGGCCGCAGTCGACCAGGAAGATCTGCCCGCCCGCGCGCACGAGTGTTGACGGTCCCGCGCGGCGGGCGTCGGGAATCGGAGAACCAGTGCCCAGCAGCGTCACCTCCATCATGGGGCAGGTATACCTGCCGGATCGAGTTAATGTGCCGCTATTCGCGTCCGGCCGAAACCCAGCTCAGATCTTCGAACCGGTGGCCAGACACCGCCGCGCCTGCCGCGTCCAACGCGTCGATCTGCTCCGGTGCGAGCGTCACCGCGAGCGAGCCCAGGTTCTCCTCGACACGGGAGGCACGGCGGGTGCCGGGGATCGGCACCGAGGCGACACCCAGCGCCTCAGCGCGGTGGCGCAGCCATGCCAACGCGACCTGCGCGGGCGTGGCTTCCTCTTGCGCGGCCACCGCTTTGACGACCTCAACGACCGCGAGGTTGGCGTCCAGCGCGCCCTCGCGGAACCGGGGCATGGTCTTTCGGTAGTCCGTCGGCGACGACAGATCGGCGGCCGACTGGACCGTTCCGGTCAAAAATCCCCGTCCGAGCGGCGAGTACGGCACAAACCCGACACCGAGCTCTGCGGCCGCGGGCACGACATTGGGCTCCACATCACGGCTCCAGATCGACCACTCGCTCTGGACCGCGGCGATCGGATGCACCGCGACCGCGGCCCGCAGCTCATCGGCGGTCACCTCCGACAGACCCAGGTGACGGACCTTGCCTGCCGAAACCAATTCGCCCATCGCGCCGACGGTTTCCTCGATCGGCACGTTCGGATCGCGGCGATGCATGTAATACAGGTCAACGACGTCGGTTTGCAGGCGTTGCAGGCTCTCGTCGATGCACTGGCGGACATAGTCGGCGTCACCGCGGGCAGTGATGCTGCCCGAAGCACGTTCCGACGGGTTGCCCGCAATACCGAATTTGGTTGCCAGCGTGACCTCGTCGCGACGGTCGGCGAGCAGCTTGGCTATCAGCTTCTCGTTATCACCGTTGCCGTAGATGTTGGCGGTGTCGATGAAGGTGACACCGAGATCGATACAGCTGTTTAGCGTGGCCAGCGATTCGGTGTCGTCGACCTCGCCGTACACGGGCGTCAACGCCATCGCCCCGAATCCGATTGCACTGACTGACAATTCGTCGCCAAGGTTGACAACGGGAACGGAATTGGCGTTGGTCATGATTCCTGCCTCTCGGTTAGTCGGTAATCGGAGATCTGCGCGTCGACGGCGTCCAAAAAGTCGGCCAGCCGTTGCTGGCCGGCCACGATGCGCTGGCGGTGGGCCATCACAATCTGTAACCGACGCTGTCGAGTATCTAGTCCGCCCGTCAGCTGGGCTGCGAATTTGTGCATTTGGGCAACGCAACCTGCGCCACGGTGTCGAACACTTCACAGACTTCTGCGACACGTTCTAGCCTGGTGTGAGGCAGATCACGAGCGGAGGCAGCGATGCGGATCGCGGATGTATTGCGGAACAAGGGCGCGGCGGTGGCGACCATTACCCCGGAAACATCGGTCTCCGGCCTGCTCACCGAGCTGACCGTGCACAACATCGGCGCCATGGTCGTGGTATCGCCGGACGGCCTGGTGGGCATCGTGTCCGAACGGGATGTCGTACGGAAGCTGCATGAGATCGGCCCCGACATCATGACCCGCCCGGTGTCGGAGATCATGACGTCGACGGTCGCGACATGTTCGCCGCGCGACTCGGTGAACAGCCTCAGCGCGCTTATGACCACGAACCGGGTGCGCCATGTCCCGGTGGTCGACAACGGCAGGCTGGTCGGCATCGTGAGCATCGGCGACGTCGTCAAGAACCGTATGGAGGAACTCGAGGCCGAGCAGGAACAGCTGCAGGCCTACATCACTCAAGGCCGCTAGTCTTGCCGGCCGAAATCGGCGTTCGCCCGATACACAGGGGCGACGTCAGCGACCTGTCGCGCGTGCTGGCCAGGGCTTTCTACGACGATCCGGTGATGGTGTTCATGCTGCCCGACTCCAACGCCAGGGCCAAAGGCCTTCCACGCATGTTCGCGACCCTGACCAGGCATCACTTCATTTCCCGCGGCGGCTCAGAAGTGGCGAGCCGCGACGCCGCCATCGGCGGCGCGACGCTGTGGGACCCGCCTGGCCTACGGAAATCATCACGGTTCGAGGAGCTGATGATGATGCCCACCATGGCGCGGACCTTCCGTTCGCGCGGCCCGGCGCTTCAGGCGTTGGGCAAGGTCATCGAGGAAGCACACCCCGAGGAACCGCACTGGTATCTCATGGTTCTCGGCAGCGACCCGTCGGTTCGCGGTGCGGGCTTCGGTCAAGCGCTGATGCGCTCCCGGCTGGACCGCTGCGACGCCGAAGGCGCCCCGGCCTACCTGGAAGCCAGCAAGGAAGAACTCCTCCCGCACTACAGCCGGTTCGGCTTCGAGCAGATCGGCGAGATCCAGATACCCGACGGGCCGAAGATGTGGCCGATGTGGCGGGCAGCACGCTGACCTCGGCGCGAGCGTGCGCTGAATACTGAATTTTCGCGGCGTGTCGTGTGCAAACACGCACGCTCGCGGAGACGAAAAGAGCGGAAGCGAGACGAGGGGTCCGGCTCCAGGGGGGTCAGCTCCAGGAGTATTCGGCGCGCAGCCGTGCGGCGACCACCTCGAAGGTCTCCCGCTCCAGAATCGCGCCCTCGCGGCGGATGCCCTCCTCTGGAACGTCGAGCACGCAGTCGAGTCGCACCCAGCTGGCCCTGCCCTCGTAGTCCCAGTTGCCGCTGCCGATGCTGACCCAGTCCCGGTCGGTTCGGTGGTATTCCTGGCTGGACAGCATCAGGCCGAGCAGCGTGCTTCGGTCGCGGCCGACCACCAGCACCGGTCGGTCCTTCCCCCGGGTCGGATCGTCCTCGTAAACCACCCAGGTCCAGACGATCTCGCCGGGGTCGGCGCGCCCGTCGAGATCAGGCGCGTACACCACCTTGCGGGCGCGTTGGGCGGTCGGGACGCTGTCCTTCGTGATCGGCCGACCGGCCGTCAGCTCCGGGGTTTCGTCGTTCGACGTGCCGGCGATCGCGTCGAGGCCGAGCTTCAGGCCCTGCTGAATTCCGCGTGCCACCGCGTCAGATTGCAGCTGCTGACGGATGAACTTCGGTGCCTCGTTGAACACCAAGTTCTCCGCGAAGCGCTGAAACGTCTTCCACGGCGGAGCCATGTTCCCGAGCATAAGTGAAGGTGGCGTCGCGCGATTGTGTGCCCGAGGCGTTGTCTCGATACGCTGGTAGCACACGATGTCCCGTCCGATCAGGAGATTCCCATCAGCAGTTTCGCCGACCAAACCTTCACGGCGCCGGCGCAGATTCGGAACTTTTGCATCATCGCCCACATCGATCACGGCAAGTCGACGTTGGCTGACCGGATGCTGCAACTCACCGGTGTGGTCGCGGACCGGGATATGCGTGCGCAGTACCTGGACCGGATGGACATCGAACGCGAGCGCGGCATCACGATCAAGGCCCAGAACGTCCGGTTGCCATGGAAAGTCGAGGGCACCGACTACGTCCTGCACCTGATCGACACCCCCGGCCACGTCGACTTCACGTACGAGGTGTCCCGTGCGCTCGAGGCGTGCGAGGGAGCGGTGCTGCTGGTCGACGCCGCCCAGGGCATCGAGGCGCAGACGCTGGCCAACCTCTATCTGGCGCTCGACCGCGACCTGCACATCATCCCGGTGCTCAACAAGATCGACCTGCCCGCCGCCGACCCGGACCGCTATGCGGCCGAGATCGCCCACATCATCGGCTGCGAACCCGGCGATGTGCTGCGCGTATCGGGAAAGACCGGCGACGGCGTGGCCGATCTGCTCGACCACGTCGTCCGCGAGGTGCCGCCACCCACCGGTGACGCCGACTCCCCGGCGCGGGCGATGATCTTCGACTCGGTCTATGACACCTACCGCGGCGTGGTGACCTACGTGCGCGTTGTCGACGGCAGGATCATCCCGCGCGAGCGGATCAAGATGATGTCCACCGGCGCCCACCACGAGCTGCTGGAAGTCGGCATCGTCTCGCCCGATCCGAAGCCGTCCGTGGGTCTGGGCGTGGGAGAGGTCGGCTACCTGATCACCGGCGTGAAGGACGTCCGCCAGTCGAAGGTCGGTGACACCGTCACCTCCGCGCGCCACGGCGCCTCCCAAGCGCTCACGGGCTACCGCGAACCCAAGCCGATGGTGTACTCGGGGCTGTATCCCGTCGACGGCTCGGATTATCCGGATCTGCGCGACGCGCTCGACAAACTTCAGCTCAACGACGCGGCGCTGACCTATGAACCGGAGACGTCGGTCGCGCTGGGGTTCGGGTTCCGCTGCGGCTTCCTTGGCCTGCTGCACATGGAGATCACCCGCGAACGCCTCGAGCGCGAATTCGATCTCGATTTGATATCGACGTCGCCCAACGTCGTGTATCGCGTCGAGCAGGAGGACGGCACCGAGCTGGTCGTCACCAACCCGTCGGACTGGCCGGAAGGCAAGACGCGGGCGGTGTACGAACCGGTGGTCAAGACGACCATCATCGCGCCAAGCGAGTTCATCGGCACGATCATGGAGCTGTGCCAGTCGCGGCGCGGTGAGCTCGGCGGGATGGACTACCTCTCGCCGGAACGGGTCGAGCTGCGGTACACAATGCCGTTGGGGGAGATCATCTTTGACTTCTTCGACGCGCTGAAGTCGCGCACGCGCGGCTACGCCAGCCTCGATTACGAGGAATCCGGCGAGCAGGAAGCCGATCTCGTGAAGGTCGACATTCTGTTGCAGGGCGAGCCTGTCGACGCGTTCAGCGCGATCGTGCACAAGGACGCGGCATACGCCTACGGCAACAAGATGACGACCAAACTCAAGCAGCTGATTCCGCGCCAGCAGTTCGAGGTTCCGGTGCAGGCGGCCATCGGTTCGAAGATCATTGCTCGCGAAAACATCCGCGCGATGCGCAAAGACGTGCTATCGAAGTGCTACGGCGGCGACATCACGCGCAAGCGCAAGCTGCTGGAGAAGCAGAAAGAAGGAAAGAAGCGGATGAAGACCATCGGCCGGGTCGAGGTACCGCAGGAGGCGTTCGTCGCGGCGCTTTCCACGGACGCGGCGGCCGCCGACAAGGCCAAGAAGTAGGTGCCCGATGCGCTCACCACGATCAGCGATCGTCGCGGTGGGCGCGTGCGCCGTGCTGGCGGGCTGTTCATTGGCTCCGGTCGACGTCGGGCCCGTCGTCCGCATCACCGAGGCGGTCAAACCGTCCGTGTCGATTCCGGCGGAGCAGGCGCTGCCGACTGCTGACGAGCTGGCGGTCACGTTGGGCACCGGCGGGCTCATGGGCCCGGTGGTCGCCGGTGGCGCCGACATGCTGCTGCAGGGCGTGGGTGAATCCGAGGCGACGCCGATCGCATGCGTCAGCACCACCTACCGGCTGCAGAAGGTCGTCTATCAGGCCAGCTCGGTGCGCGCGGTCGCCAGCCAGTCGTGGGCGGGCGGTGACTTCAGCGGGCCGCCGGTGACCGGCTACTTCGGTGCGGTGAAGTTCGCGACCGCCGACGACGCCGCGGCGTTTTTCGCCGCATCGGCCGAAAAGTGGCGGCGGTGCAACGGCCAGACGCTGGTGCTTCATCAACCCGAGCACGGCGCCGACGGGTCCAGCCGGATCACCGATGTGGTGATCGAGAACAGGATTGTGTCGGCCGTCGTGCTGCAGGAATCGGGTGGGTCCGGCTCCGCGCCGATACAGCGTGCGCTCGGAGTGACGTCGGATTGCGTTGTCGACGTGGAGATCACGGGAGTGCGCGGCGCCGCCGACACCGGAACCGCCGGCAGCGCCGAGACCGTCGCGAACCTCATGCTCAACAAGCTCGCCACGTCGTAGCTACCCGCGGTGCCGCCCGAAAATGTCCGCTGACCCCCGCATTCGACGGCGGTCGGTCACAATAGCGCGGTGACATACATCGGCAGGGCCACTCGGACTTGGGCCGTGGCACTCGTCCTCGCATCGTCTGTCGTGCTCTCCGGATGCGTGAGCACCGTGTCGGGATCGGCCGTGCGCGCCCAGAACGCCCAGCCGCTCGATGTGCCGCCCTTGACCGAGGCCAAGCTGGACGATGTGCTGCTATCCATCGGCGAGATCAACGGGATCATGGGTTCCACCACGATGACGGTCACCAGCGAGCTGGAAGAGATGACTGACCACTCCGGGGAGGTCTCGGATCCCGACTGTCTCGGCGCGATCTATGGCGCGGAGGAGCCGGTATATGCCGGCAGCGGATGGACGGCGATGCGTGATCAGGTGGCGCGCGACCCCGGCGACGACAACGAACACTGGGTGGAGCAGACCGCGGTGCTCTACCCGTCGGCCGAGAAGGCGCAGAAGTTCTTCGACGATTCGAAGTCGTCGTGGGAGAACTGCGGGGGCTACTCGGTTTCTGTCGACGACGGCGAAGCGACGTACCTCTGGGAGATCGATGAACTCACCGCTGAGGACACGTTGCTCACGCAGGTGACCACGCAGGAGGATGCCGACGGCTGGGCCTGCGAACACGCGTTGTCGGTCGTCTCGAACGTGACCGCGGAGGCGTGGGCGTGCGGCTACACCCTGAACGACGAGGCCGCCGCCATCGCCAATGAAATGGTCGCGAACGCGGCCAAGAAGTAACCGCTCAGGTCATCAGCGCGACTTCGGTGATCAGGATCAGCGCGATGATAGAAGCGCCCGTCAGATAGACCTCGCGCCGCGGCGAAATGCGGTCGGGCAGCGGCTCGCGGGCCAGTAATCGCTGCCTGCGGATGCCGATCAGGTAGGTCGACAGAGCAAGCGCGGCGGCGATGCCCGCAGCAGCGAAGTGAAGCGCGTCGGGACTGCGTTGGGTTCCTGGGACCAACAAGAGCACGCCGTTGGCCAGAACCGCCAGCGAGGTTCGGGCCCATGCCAGAGTCGTTCGCTGGGGCTGCGTTTCGCGTGAACCCCGGTTCATCTGGCCGGTGTTCGTCAAGCCGCTACTACCTTGACGATGACGACGACCACTGTCAGCACCCCGATCGCCACAAGCCCGATTCCGAGATATGCGGGTGTGGGATGACGCGGCAGCGGCAGGTCGCGGCGCATCGCGCGGTCGACTTGTCGCCAGCGAAGGATCCCCATGCCCGCGGTGAGAATCGCGAGCAACGCAAGGATGATTCCGAGGAAGTGGCGGGCTCCGATGATCGACAATTCGGGGACCAACTGGACCACCGCCACGGCGCTGGCAAGCAGTCCCAACGCCGTGCGCTCCCAGGCCAGGAATGTTCGTTCGTTCGCAAGGGTGAACCGGTAGTCGGGCTCGACCTCAGGCAGGTCGGGCCGCGCTTCTTCTGCGTTGATATCACCCACGGTGCAGTCCAACCTAGCCGACCATTTTCGCTCACGCTGAGTTCAATGGTTCTTCGCACGCTGCAGCACACTTCGGATAGCGAGAGCTTCTGCGGGCCGCCCGACGCGCAGCTAAATTCACCACGTATGCGGGTCGAGGTCATCGAGACTTCGAGCCTTGGCGACCGAAGCTATGTGGTTTCAGAAGGCGGGACCGCAGTCGTCATCGACCCGCAGCGCGACGTCGACCGGCTGACCGAACTTGTCGACACTCACGGCGCACGCATCACCCATGTGCTCGAAACACATCTGCACATCGACTACGTCACCGGTGGGCTCGAACTGGCCCGCACCGCGGGCGCCGAGTACGTCGCGCCGACGGGGGAACCGTGTCGGATATCCGGCTCGCCGGGTGCGCGACGGCGACATCATCGACGGCGGTACGTTCACCCTGCGTGTCCTCCATACCCCAGGCCACACCGGCGAGCATGTCAGCTGCCGAGGTTTATCCCACCCATGGCTTCGGCAGCTTCTGCTCTGCGACGGCGGTGGGCAGGGACTCGTCGACCGTCGGTGAGCAGCGTGAGGTCAACCCCGCGCTGACTCAGAGCGAGGAGAGCTTCGTCGAGGAGCTATTGGCCAACCTGTCGGAGTACCCGGCCTATTACAAACACATGGGTGTCATCAACCGTGATGGCCCTGCCCCCGTGGACCTTTCGCCACCGGCGCCTGTTGACCACGCAGAACTGCGTCGGCGAATCGACTGGGGCGAATGGGTCGTCGATCTGCGGAACCGAACCGCATTCGCGGCAGGTCATCTCGGTGGTTCGTACGGTTTCGAACTATCCGATTCGTTCGTGACTTATCTCGGTTGGCTCTATGAGTGGGGTGCGCCATTGAACCTGATCGGTGAAGACCCGGCCCAGATAGCCGCGGCAAGGCGCGAGATCGTCCGCATCGGCGTCGATGACGGCCACGGCGCCGCCAGTGGCCACATCGTGGCGTTGGCAGGGGAGATCCCGCTGCGCTCGTATCGGATCGCCGACTTCGACGCGCTGGCAACCGAACTCGACCGTGACGATGTGATCGTGCTCGACGTCCGCCGAATAGACGAGTTCGAGGAAGGCCACATTCCTGGTGCCGCCAACATCCGGTGCACGAGCTCGACGACCGCCATCAGGAACTGCCGGCCGCCGAGCTATAGGTGCTCGGTTGCGGCGTCCATCTTCGACCGGCATGAGCGCCGCGTCGTTCTGATCGACGATGAGCTCAGCGCGGCCGAGACGCTCGGGTTGACCGGCTAAGCGGCCAAGGTGCCGACAACATTGCAACCAACCAGATTCAAAGGCGCCAGAAGCACAGCTGCCCACGCAGACATCGTCAATTAGGCAGTTTGACAAGGGCTTTCGCTTGTGAGCCGTACAGCTCGAGTCATTTTCCGTGCCGCTATCGGCGTGAGAGGCGCGAGCTGACCTCACTCCGCCGCGCGTAGCCTTCCTACGTGATCAATTCAGCGAATCTAACCGCGCCCGACGGTGGAGTGATCACATTGGAGCTGCCGGGCCGCTGGCCGTGGATTGTGGTGGTCGTCGGCGCCGTGGTGGTCCTGGTCGGCGGCGTGCTGCTGGGCGGCAGTAGCGACGACAGGCCGGAGCCCAAGCCACAGACATCTGCCTGGAGCGCCTCGTGACCCGCGTCGGGGCCGTCGTCAGACCAATCACCGCACCTCGACGCGTGATGATGACGCCAGCACCCAGAATGCCGATACCAGAATCGATTTGAGCGGCGACGCGAGACGGGTCGACGATGACCGCTTCCGTAGACACCACGTCGCCGAAGCCGTACTTATCGAACAATAGGATGAGTGCCGCCGAGGTACCGACCATGGTTTGGGTGCGCAGGCCGGCACTCTTGCCTCTGGTTTCACGTTCCAGACCGGTCAGCGCAGTCAACCCGAAGGCAGCCGCCAATTCGAGAATTTGACGGGCATTTTGACCCGGCCCGGAAAAGCGACAGTGGCGTGTTGTGAGTCCGCGATGTGTATCGAGTGGTCGTGAGTCATCGTCGCCACCACGAGTTCCATTGCACCGGTGACACATTGGAAACTCGGTGCTTGATCAACGCGGCTTGGTCGGCCCTTACAGGGGCGCGGGCACCGCGCGCCGCTCGCTCCTGATCAATTCACTCCACACGTTGAATGCCTCGGCATTCTGGGCTGACGACGTCCCGCTGGCAACTGCCACCAATCCGGCGGCGATGCTGCCGATGCCGATGCCTGTCTCACGCACCACTCGGACCAGCTCGGCGAACGCGTCGTCCGGCGAGCAGCCCCGCAAGCCCACCAGAACACCGATCGCCGTATCGATCACCTTGCGTGACGTGTCCGTGGTCCGGAAGCCGCTGTAACTCATGCTGACGATGGTGGACGGGCGGCGGCTGACAGCCAAGAGATCAACGCACGGTGATTCAACCGAATCTTCACACCCGTGTGTGTCCGGTGAATCCTGTTGGCAGGCAGGCCGGAATCGAACGACAATGACGGGATGCTTCCGGTTCTTGACCTGAAAGAGGCCGACACCGAGCCTGCGCGGTTTCGGGCGCGGTTGCGCGATGCCGCGCACGACCTCGGGTTCTTCTACTTGGTCGGTCACGGCGTACCGCGGGCTCAGATGGAACAGGTGCTCGCGTTGGCACGGGATTTCTTCTCGCTACCGGTGGCAGCCAAGAACGAGATCAGCCAACTGAAGAGCCCGCAGTTCCGCGGGTACTCGCGCATCGGGGGTGAGCTCACCAACGGCACCGTCGACTGGCGCGAACAGATCGACATCGGACCCGAACGGCCCGTAATCGACGGCGCCGAAGGCTACTGGCGGCTGCAGGGACCCAATCTGTGGCCGACGATGCCTGCCGGCTTCCGTCCGGCATTCGAGAACTGGAGCAACGCGCTCTCAGATGTCGGAATCCGCCTGCTGCGCCACTGGGCGGTGTCGTTGGGGGCCGTCGGGGACACCTTCGACGCGGCGTTCGCCGACCGCCCGGCGACGTTGATCAAGGTTGTCAGGTACCCGGGAACCACCGAGACCCCGCAAGGCGTTGGCGTGCACAAGGATTCGGGTGTCCTGACTCTGCTGCTTGTCGAGCAGGGTTCCGAGGGTCTGCAGGTCGAGGCGAGCGAAGGAGAGTGGACCGATGTGCCGCCGCTACCCGACGCGCTGATCGTGAACATCGGTGAACTGCTGGAAGTCGCGACAGGAGGCTATCTGCGCGCCACCCGCCACCGCGTCCTCGCCCCACCGCCCAGTACCGACCGCGTCTCGATCCCGTATTTCCTCAACCCTGCACTCGATGCGACGATCCCGATCATCGCGTTGCCGCCAGAGCTTGCCGCGCTGTCCCGTGGCGTCGAGGCCGACCCCGATAACCCGATCTTCAACACTTACGGTGAGAACGCGTGGAAGTCACGCACCCGCGCGCATCCCGACGTCGCCGAGCTGCACCACGGAATCACGCCGAAGGGCGCCGCGTCGGCGTACTGAGCGCCATTTCATCGGGCTGAGAGTTCCTGCCGGAGTTCGGGATTTCGACGGAATGCGGGCCCGGTCGCCATTCCACCGCGCAACTCGAGGCCGTCCTCATCGCATGGGAGCAGTACGGGGCAGACCGCGAACCGGCGCTCGCCGCTACCTGAGTGGAGGCGAAGAGCCTCGGGCCGCAACCGCCTAGTTGCTGACGAGCGACCCTTGTCGTGCGCGTCGGATCAGCTCACCCCACACGGTGAACGCCTCGGCGTGCTCGGCGGTCGACGATCCGCTCGCCAACGCCACCAGGCCCGCGGCCAGCCGTCCGATCCCGACGCCGGTCTGGTGCATCACGCGCACCAACTCTTCGAAGGCGTCATGGTCGGTGCAGCCGCGCAACCCGACGAGGATCCCTGTGGCGACGTCGATCACTCGACGCGAAGTGTCGTCTGCGACGCGATAGCTCATCAACCCATCGTGCGCGCCCAAGACGCAGCCGACAAGGCGCCGAACCAGATGATCCGGAAGCGCTACCGACCTGTCATCCGGTCGCTACCGGCGCTACATCGGCGCGTTTGCAGGCACGAAGACGCCGGAGCTGTCGGCCTCGTCCTCGGCGCGGATGACGTGCACCACGGCGTTGATCAGAGCCAGGTGGGTGAACGCCTGCGGGAAGTTGCCCAGATGCCGTCCGGTGCGCGGTTCGATCTCCTCGGCGTACAGATGCAGCGGGCTCGCGAACGACAGCAGGCGCTCGCACAGGCGCTTGGCCCGGTGAATCTCGCCGATCTCGACCAGCGCCGACACCAGCCAGAACGAGCAGATCGTGAACGTCCCCTCCTCACCGGACAGGCCGTCGTCGGTCTCCTCCACGCGGTAGCGCAGCACCAGCCCGTCCTCGGTGAGCTCATCGGCGATGGCCAGCACGGTCGCCCGGACCCGCGGATCGTCCGGCGGCAGGAACCGGGTCAGCACCGCCAGCAGCAATGATGCGTCCAACGCGTCGTCGCCATAACGCTGCGTCAGCACCCCGCGGGAATCGACGCCGTTCTTCAGGATGTCGGCCTTGATCTCCTCCGCGATGGCCCGCCACTGCTGGGCGTAGCTCTTCTCGCCCTCGAGCTCCGCCAGCTTGGAGCCACGGTCCAGCGCCACCCAGCACATGATCTTCGACGAGGTGAAATGCTGCGGCTCCCCGCGCACCTCCCAGATGCCGCGGTCCGGTTCGCGCCAGTGCTTGATGGCCTCCTCGACCTGATTCTTGAGCACCGGCCACAGCGCATCGGAAATCTGCTCGCGCGACTTCGCGTGCAGATACACCGAATCGAGCATGGTGCCCCAGATGTCGTGCTGCGTCTGGTTGTACGCGCCGTTGCCGATCCGGACGGGCCGCGCGTTGTCGTACCCCGACAGATGGCGCAGTTCCTCTTCGACGAGGCTGCGCTCGCCACCGACGGCATACATCACCTGCAGCGGATGGCGTTCGCCGTTGTTCGCGCCGGACACGTCCGCGATGAACGAGAAGAAATCGTCGGCCTCGCGGTCCAGTCCCAATGTGTACAGGCCCCAAAGCGCGAACGTCGAGTCGCGTACCCACGCATACCGGTAGTCCCAATTTCGGCCGCCCTGAGGCGTTTCCGGCAGCGACGTGGTGGGCGCCGCAAGCAGCGCGCCGGTCGGTGAGTACGTCAGGCCCTTCAGGGTGAGCGCGCTGCGCTGCAAATACGCCCGCCACGGATGGTCCGGGAAATCGCCGATGTTGATCCACTGCCGCCAGGACTCACTGGTCTTCCACATCTTGTCGGCGGCTTCTTCATAGGTCTGCGGCGCCGGATGCTTGGACCAGGACAGTGCGACGAACACGTTGTCGCCCTCGGTGAGCCGGGTGCGCGCCCTGGCCTCGCGACCCTCCAGCCCGATGCGCAGGTTGGTGGTCAGCCGCATCGTCGGGTGGCTGTCGGGGTTCTTGTTCGCCCGTGCGATCGCCTCGCCGTAGGCCTGCGCGGAGTACTCCCAGCTGGCGCTGACTCGGTGGTAGTCGAAGGACGGCTCGCAGTTCATCACCAGCTCGACGGTGCCGCTCACGCATCGCACGGTGCGCAGCAGGATGTGCTCGGCATCCCAGTCCATCGGGGTGCGCCGGTGGGTGCGCGACCTGGCCTCGATGTCGTGCCACGGCCCCATCACAAGGGCGTCGCGGACGATGACCCAGCCGGTATGCGTCTGCCAAGTGGTTTCGAGGATCAGGCTGCCCGGCAGGTAGCGGCGGGCGGCAGGAACGGAGACCCCGTAGGGGCCGAGCCGGAAGTGGCCGGCGCCGCGGTCGAGAATCGCGCCGAAGACGCTGGGCGAGTCGGGGCGGGGGACGCACAGCCATTCCACCGAACCGGCGGACGAGATCAGGCAGGTGTTTTCGCAGTCAGACAGGAACGCGTAGTCGGCGATGGGTGGGAACGGGTTCCGCAATGATCCGGCCGGCGTGTACGGCGTCGGAGCCGTCGCGGTCAACGGGGCTTCTTGCTCGTCGGCCTTGGTGGCCGGAGCCCCGTCCGAAGGCTCGGTGTGTTGCAGGACCATGCGGACATCATCGACCGCCGACCTGCCCGGCGTCTACTCAAGTTCCTGTGTGTCTCCGCACCGATGGATCAGCGGCGAGCAAACTTCGGCACGTGCTCGGGCAGCGGACCGATGGCGATGGCATAACCGACTACGGCCCGCAACGCTCGCACTCTGTTGGCAAGGCGGACGGCGAGCGGAGGCTCGACCTGTTTGTCGGACGAGACGGCCACCGCGATGACCCGGGCGTGGATGACCCGCTGGCCCGCCTGGATCAACGCGGCGGGAAGCCATCGTCTGGCCTGCACTCGGGCCAGATGCCTGGTCGACAACGTGCCCGCACGCAACGGCCGGGCCAGCGTCCTGGCGGCAGCAACGGCGTCGGCGACCGCCAGGTTGATGCCGACACCGCCGACCGGCGACATCGCGTGCGCGGCGTCACCGATCAGCAACAGGCCACCGGTGTACCATCGCCGCAGCCGGTTGAGCTGCACGTCGAGCAGCTTGACGTCGTCGAACGACGTCACCGTGCGCACATGGTCTGCCAGCCAGGGCACCAGCGCCGTCACAGCTTCGTGCAGAGCCTCGATACCCTGCGCGCGCACCTCGGCGTCGCGGCCCTTCGGGATGATGTAGGCGCACTGGTAATAGTCGCCACGGTCGATGACCACGCAGGCATGCCCGGCGCCGAGCACGCCAGCCAGGCCGTGCGGGTCGTCGGGGTGACGCGGCATCCGGAACCACCAGACGTCCATCGGCGCCCCGAAGTTCCTCGGTCTCAGGCCCATGGCGGCGCGCAGCGTCGACGATCGGCCGTCGCAGGCGACCGTCAGTGCCGCCCGCATTTCGCGCGTCTCACCGGATGCATCGCGGTAGCGGACGCCGACCACACTGTCGCCCTGCCGAATCGGGGCCAGCACCTCGGTGTTGCGCATCAGCCGGAACGTCGGCTCGCGCTCGGCGGCCGACGCCAGCAGCTCGAGGAAATCCCATTGCGGGACCAGCGCAATGTGCTTGTGCGGACCCGGGATTCGATGCAGGTCGATATCGATCGGGGTGCCCTGGATCTTCATGCTCAGTGTGTCGATCTCGCGGTGCGGCATCTTGTCGAATTCCGCACCGAGACCCAGCTCGTCGAGCAGCCGCAGAGTGCTCGCGTGCACGGTGTCGCCGCGGAAGTCGCGCAGAAAGTCGGCGTGCTTCTCCATCACCGTGACGTCGACGCCGCCGCGGGCCAGCAGCAGACCGAGCATGACGCCCGCGGGACCGCCGCCGGCGATCACGCAGGTGGTCTTCTCCGCCCCGGCTGGCACTCGCCCATCGTCGCATCGAACGCCGCCAGGGGCGACCGTGCTCATCTACTATCTACGTATGAATGCAGATAATGCACGCATCGATGAGGACCAGGTGGCCTTCATCGTCGAGGTCTTCCGGATGCTGGCCGACCCGACACGGGTGCAGGTGCTGTGGGCGTTGGGCGACAACGAGTTGTCGGTCAACGAACTCGCCCAGCACGTCGGCAAGCCCGCGCCGTCGGTGTCCCAGCATCTGGCGAAGTTGCGGATGGCACGGCTGGTGCGCACCCGCAGGGCGGGCACCACCATCTACTACAGCCTGGAGAACGAGCACGTCCGCCAGTTGGTGACCGACGCCGTGTTCAACGCCGAGCACGGGGGTCCCGGCATTCCGCAGCACCACCGCGGCCAGGGTCTGACGCGCGGAGGCGACGAAGCAACGCGGGCGGGTGCGCGATGAGTCACGACCACCGCCACACTCATGGACACGCGCATCCGCGCGCCTTGCGCGGCGCGATCAAGGAGATCTTCGCCCCGCACAGCCACGATTCCTCCGACAGCGTCGACAACGCACTCGAAGCCAGCGCCATCGGCATCCGCGCCGTCAAGATCAGCCTGCTGGCCCTCGGGGTCACCGCCCTCGCACAGGTGGCGATCGTGTTCGTCTCCGGTTCCATCGCGCTGGCGGCCGACACCATCCACAACTTCTCCGACGCGTTGACGGCGGTACCGCTGTGGATCGCGTTCGCACTCGGCACCCGCGCGGCAACCCGGCGCTACACCTACGGCTTCGGCCGCGCAGAGGACCTGGCCGGCCTGTTCGTGGTCGCGATGATCACGCTGTCGGCGATCATCGCCGGCTACCAGGCGATCATGCGGCTGATCAACCCCGTGCCGATCGAGCACGTCGGCTGGGTCGCCGCGGCAGGCCTGGTCGGATTCGTCGGCAACGAGCTGGTCGCGCTGTACCGCATCCGGGTCGGCCGCCAGATCGGTTCAGCTGCACTGGTGGCCGACGGCCTGCACGCCCGCACCGACGGATTCACCTCGCTCGCAGTGCTTTTCAGCGCGGGCGGGGTTGCACTCGGATTCCCGCTTGCCGACCCCATCATCGGACTGCTCATCACCGTGGCGATCCTCGCGGTGCTACACACGGCGGCGCGAGACGTGTTCCGCCGCTTGATGGACGGAGTCGATCCGGCGGTCGTCGACGCCGCCGAGGCGTCGTTGGCCGCGCAGCCGGGGGTGCGATCGGTGCGCAGCGTGAGGATCCGCTGGATCGGGCACCGGATGCACGCCGACGCCGAACTCGATATCGACCCAGCGACCAACCTCGTCGAGGCGCACCGAATCGCCCACGGCGCCGAACACGAGTTGATCCACGCGGTACCCAAACTCAGTACCGCGCTGATTCACGCTTACCCCGCGCATGTGGCGCTATCGGTCAGCGGCGGCGCGCCAGGCGCGGTTGCCCAGTAGGCGAAGGCCGTTGAGCGCGACCAGAATTGTGGACCCTTCGTGTCCGGCGACACCCAGAGGTAACGGCAGCTCCCCCAACAAGTCCCATACGACGAGCGCGGTGATGACCGACGCAGCGATGGTGAGATTGGCCATGACAACGCGTCGGGCCCGCCGCGCAAGGTTCATGACGGTCGGAACGGTGTTGAGCTCGTCACGGATGGTCACCACATCCGCGGTGTCCAACGTCAGGTCTGCGCCGACGCGACCCATTGCCACCGATGTGTCGGCCACGGCCATCGCAGGCGCATCGTTGACGCCGTCACCAACGACGAGAACGTGGTGACCGTCGGCTTGAAGCTCTTGGACGGCAGCGACTTTCTGCTCCGGTAGCAGGCCAGCCCGGACATCGTCGATGCCGACAATTTCGGCGACGCGTGCTGCGGCGCGGTTGTTGTCACCGGTGAGCAACACTGCAGACTGCGACGTCAACGCGGTAACCCTGCGCAGGGCGACAGCGGCGTCGGGGCGTGGTTGATCGTCGAATCCGAGCACCCCGATCGGTTGACCATCGATGATGACGACCGCCGCTGTGGCGCCGTTACTTTCGACGTCCGACAGGGCTGCCAGTGGGGCACCCGAATACGCCGAGGGGCTGAGCACCTCGACGGAACGACTCCGGACGGTGGCGCGCACACCGCGGCCGGGCAGTGCCCGAAAATCACGCGCGCCACCGACCGTGATTCCCCGCTGACGGGCCGCCGCGACAACGGCCCGACCCAGCGGGTGTTCGCTGAATTGCTCTGCCGCGGCGGCGATGGCGAGCAGTTCACCGTCGCTCACGTGAGTGACGTCCACCGGGGCGATGGTCGACAACCGCGGAGTGCCGGGCGTCAGTGTCCCGGTCTTGTCGACGGCGACAACGGTGATGTCGGCCATGCGTTCCATCGCGACCGCGGACTTCACCAGCACGCCGTGGCGACTGGCGTTGGCGATCGCCGACAACAACGGCGGCATCGTGGCAAGCACCACCGCACAGGGGGAGGCGACGATCATGAATGTCATCGCCCGCAACAAGGTGGACTGCAAATCGGCGCCAAAGGTCATCGGCACGGCGAACAGGGCCAGCGTCGCCGCGACCACCACAACGGAGTAGCGCTGTTCGACCTTGTCGATGAACAACTGGGTCTTGGCCTTGGTGGCGGACGCCTCGTCGACCATCGCAACGATTCGCGCCACCACCGTCTGCGACGGGTCCCGGGTTACCTTGGCGCGCAACGACCCTGAGCCGTTGAGGGTGCCTGCGAATACCTCGTCGCCAACCGTCTTCGTGACCGGCAGGGGTTCTCCCGTGATCGATGACTGGTCGACGTCCGACACTCCCGCGACCACGATGCCGTCGGCCGAAATGCGCTCGCCGGGCCTCACCGCCACCTGATCGCCGATACGTAGCGCAGTTGCGGATACGTGCCGTTCACTGCCGTCGTCGTCGATCACGACCGCAGAATCCGGGGCGAGATCCAGCAGGTTTCGCACCGAATCCTCGGTCCGCTTCGTCGCGACGTCCTCGAGGGCGCCGGACGTCGCGAAGATGACGATCAGCAGGGTCCCGTCGAAGATCTGTCCAATCGACGCCGCGCCGATTGCGGCAACGACCATCAGCAGGTCGACGTCCAGTGACCGCGTCAGCAGCGCCTTCACGCCTGCCCATGCCTGCGCCCATCCGCCCGTCACAGAGCTCGCGAGATACAACCCCCACCACACGAGCTCGGGCGCGCGAAAAGCTTGTGCGAGGCACCCGGCGAAGAACAGCGCCAGGGCGGCGGTCGCCCACCGCACCGATGTCACCGACCACAACCAACCGCGCCAGGACCGATCTGCAGGTTGTGAAAGGCGAGCGGAAGTCTGGGCGGTCGCCGCTGTCGTCACATATAGATGTATACATGTAGAGCTCTACATATGTCATATGCACGGTCGCCCGCATGCTTGAATGGCGGAATGGGACATGGGGTCGAAGGGCGCTCAACGCCGCGGGCCAGTCTCGATCCGTCCTCGGCGGCCAAGGTTGCCGAGACGTTGCAGGCCCTTGCGTCGCCGAACCGGCTGCTGATCCTCACGCGCCTGCGCGAGTCGCCGTGCACGGTGACGGACCTATCGGCGGCCGTCGGCATGGAACAACCGGCGGTCTCTCACCAACTGCGTCTGCTCCGGACGCTCGGCCTCGTCGCGGGCGATCGGTCCGGCCGCAGCATCGTCTACCGCCTCTATGACAACCATGTCGCGCAACTTCTCGACGAGGCGATCTATCACATCGAGCACCTTCGCCTCGGCGCCCGCGACGACACCGCCTGACCGCGGGTCGGTGGCCGCCTCGAATAGTCTGGCTGGGTGGACGGCTTCCTCAGTTGGTGGGATGGCGTTGAGCTGTGGCTGTCCGGTTTGCCGTTCGTCGCGCAGACGGCGGTGGTGATGCCGGTGGTGCTGGCCCTCGCCTACGGGATCGCCATCCTGCTCGACGGTGCCCTCGGCAACGGAATCAGGGTGCTGCGACGGGTGCGCCACGACGACGAGGACGCCGAATGAGCGGGCTGCCCCGCTCGCGGGTGACGCTGGTGCTCGTGATCCTTGTGGTGCTCGTGATCGTCACCTGGCTGCTCACGCGCTGAGCAACGTTGCGAGGTCTGCTATTCTTCGCGCCATGCATGCGGCGTCCGGCAGCACCGAGGGCCATATCCTGGCGCTCATTGCCGTGGGACCTTGCGCCGTTGCAGACGTCGACTGTTGTCGCTGACTCCATCCCGTCCGCGGTTTGGTGTCGGTAGCGGCTCTTCTTTGCCCACGTACTGATCCTTCGCCTTGCCGTGACGGGACTGCCCATGAAGTCCCCCGCAAGGAAAGGTCACCTATGCCCGCCATCAGAAAGTCCTGGCGCCCTGCCGCCGCCCTCGCCGTCGCAGCTACCGTGCTCGCGGCGTGCGGCGGGGGATCCAGCGACGTCGCAGGTGGCGGCGATCAGCCCGCAGCCGAAACGACCCTGACGCTGGTTGCGTACGCGGTGCCCGAACCGGGCTGGAGCAAGATCATTCCTGCGTTCGCCGCCACCAAAGAAGGCAAGGGTGTCGCAGTGACGACCTCCTACGGTGCCTCGGGCGACCAGTCGCGCGCGGTCGTCGACGGCAAGCCCGCCGACATCGTCAACTTCTCCGTCGAACCCGACGTCACCCGCCTGGTGAAGGCCGACAAGGTGGCCAAGGACTGGAACGCGGACGCGACCAAGGGCATCCCCTTCGGCTCCGTGGTTTCCCTCGTTGTCCGCAAGGGCAACCCGAAAAACATCAAGGACTGGGATGACCTGCTGCAGCCCGGGCTCGAGGTGGTCAGCCCGAGCCCGCTGAGTTCGGGTTCGGCCAAGTGGAACCTGCTCGCGCCGTACGCCGCCAAGAGCAACGGCGGCCAGGACTCGCAGGCAGGCATCGATTTCGTCAACAAGCTCGTCACCGAGCACATCAAGACTCGGCCCGGTTCGGGGCGGGAGGCCACCGATGTGTTCCTTCAGGGCACCGGCGACGTGCTGATCAGCTACGAGAACGAGGCGATCAACGTTGAGCGCCAAGGCAAGCCCGTCGAGCACATCAACCCGCCGCAGACGTTCAAGATCGAGAACCCGGTCGCGGTCGTCACCTCGAGCACGCACCTGGATCAGGCCAACGCGCTGAAGAACTTCCTGTACACGCCGGAGGGGCAGAAGATCTGGGCGCAGGCCGGGTTCCGTCCGGTCGATCCGTCCGTCGCCTCGGACTTCGCGAACGACTTCCCGACGCCGCAGAAGCTGTGGACCATCGCCGACCTGGGCGGATGGAGTGAGGTCGATCCCGCGTTGTTCGACAAGGACAACGGCACCATCACCAAGATCTACAAGCAGGCCACTGGATGACAGCTGCTCTCGAGCCCAATCCCGAGGCGGCCCGGCCGGAACTCACCGACAACGGTGAGGGCGGTCGGGCCCCCGGCCGTCTCAGCGGGCGGTACGGCACCACCTCGCTGCGGGTCGGCGCGGCGACCATATGGCTGAGCATCATCGTGCTTCTGCCGCTCGCGGCAATTGTGTGGCAATCCGCCGGCGGCGGCTGGAACGCGTTTTGGCTCGCGGTCACATCGAATGCAGCTATCGAGTCATTCCGTGTGACGCTGACGATCTCGGCCGGGGTCACGGTGCTGAACCTCGTCTTCGGACTGCTTGTGGCCTGGGTCCTCAGTCGCGACGACTTTCCCGGTAAGCGCCTCGTCGACTCGGTGATCGACCTGCCGTTCGCGCTGCCGACCATCGTCGCCAGCCTCGTGATGCTGGCCCTCTACGGTCCGAACAGCCCGGTCGACCTCCACTTGCAGCACACCAAATGGGGTGTCGGAGTCGCGCTGCTGTTCGTCACGCTGCCGTTCGTGGTCCGTTCGGTGCAGCCGGTGCTGCTGGAACTCGACCGCGAAACTGAGGAGGCGGCCGCCTCGCTAGGGGCCAACAACTGGACGATCTTCAGCTCGGTGATCCTGCCCGCACTGCTGCCGTCCCTGCTGTCCGGCGCGGGCCTGGCGTTCTCGCGCGCGATCGGTGAGTTCGGTTCCGTGGTATTGATCGGCGGCGCGGTACCGGGGGAGACCGAGGTGTCGTCCCAGTGGATTCGGACACTCATCGAGAACGACGACCGCACCGGCGCAGCCGCGATTTCCATTGTGCTGCTGGTGATCTCCTTCGTCGTGCTGTTCATTCTTCGAGCCGTCGGCTCGCGTGCCGCAAAGCGTGAGGAGCTGGCGCGATGACGCTGTCACCGGTGGTGCGACATCTGCTTCGCTACCTCGCGTTGGCCTACATCGGGATCCTGGTCATCGTGCCCGTCGCGCTGATTCTGTGGCGCACGTTCGCGCCCGGCGTCGGGGAGTTCTTCGCCTCGATCACGACCCCAGCCGCGGTTTCGGCACTGCAGCTGTCGCTGCTCGTCGTCGTGATCGTGGTGCCGCTCAACGTCCTCTTCGGGGTGCCCACCGCGTTGGTGCTGGCGCGCAACAGGTTCCGCGGTAAGAGTGCGCTGCAGGCCGTGATCGACCTTCCGTTCGCCGTGTCACCCGTCGTGGTGGGCGTGGCGCTGATTCTGTTGTGGGGCTCGGCGGGACTGTTCGGCTTCGTCGAGAACAACCTCGGCTTCAAGATCATCTTCGGATTCCCCGGCATCGTGCTGGCCAGCATCTTTGTCACCGTGCCGTTCGTGATCCGGGAAGTCGAGCCGGTGCTGCACGAGATCGGCACGGACCAGGAGGAAGCCGCAGCCACGCTGGGATCGCAGTGGTGGCAGACGTTCTGGCGGGTCACGCTTCCGTCGATCCGGTGGGGGCTGACATACGGCATCGTCCTGACGATCGCGCGCACGCTCGGCGAGTTCGGCGCGGTCATCATGGTGTCCTCCAACCTGCCGGGAACGTCCCAAACCCTGACATTGTTGGTGGCGGACCGGTACAACCGTGGCGCAGAATATGGGGCCTACGCCGTGTCCACGCTGCTGATGTCGGTGGCGGTGATCGTCCTGATCGTTCAGGTGGTCCTCGACGCCCGTCGCTCGCGAGCGACCAAGCAGGCATAAGGAGACGAGAGATATGAGCGATGCAATCATCGTTCGGGGCGCCAACAAGCATTACGGCGACTTCGCCGCGCTGGACAACGTCGACTTCGAGGTGCCGAGCGGCTCGCTGACCGCACTGCTGGGTCCCAGCGGCTCCGGTAAGTCAACGCTGTTGCGCGCGATCGCCGGCCTTGACCTACCCGACACCGGCACCATCACGATCAATGGGCGCGACGTCACGCACATCCCGCCACAGCGGCGCGGCATCGGTTTCGTATTCCAGCACTACGCCGCGTTCAAGCATCTGACGGTCCGCGACAACGTCGCCTTCGGACTCAAGATCCGCAAGCGGCCAAAGGCCGAGATCAAGGAGAAGGTCGACAATCTCCTCGAAGTGGTCGGCCTCGCGGGTTTTCAGACCCGCTACCCCAACCAACTCTCTGGCGGCCAGCGGCAGCGCATGGCGTTGGCCCGCGCCCTGGCGGTCGATCCGCAGGTGCTGCTGCTCGACGAGCCGTTCGGCGCGCTGGACGCCAAGGTTCGTGAAGACCTGCGGGCGTGGCTGCGCCGCCTGCACGACGAAGTCCACGTCACGACCGTGCTGGTCACTCACGACCAGGCGGAGGCCCTCGACGTCGCGGACCGCATCGCGGTGCTGAACAAGGGGCGCATCGAACAGGTCGGCTCGCCAACCGACGTGTACGACGCCCCGGCGAACGCGTTCGTGATGTCGTTCCTCGGCGCAGTGTCGTCGCTGAACGGCACGCTGGTGCGCCCGCACGACATCCGCGTCGGCCGCAACCCGGACATGGCGATCGCAGGCGGCGACGATTCGGTACAGGCGACCGGGGTGGTGCGCGCGGTGATCGACCGAATTGTGATGCTGGGCTTCGAGGTTCGCGTGGAGCTGACGAGCGCGGCGGCCAAGACACCGTTCACCGCGCAGATCACCCGCGGTGACGCCGAGGCACTCGGGCTCAAGGAAGGCGACACGGTCTACGTCCGCGCCACCCGCGTTCCGCCGCTGCCGGGCGGCACCGAGATCCCGCGCGTCGACAACGCCGACGAGGACGAGGCGCTGACCAAGGCGTGAGCCTCGGCTAGGGGTCTCGGTTAGGCCGCAGCGCGTTCGGCGACCGCTACATCGAAGCGATCGAGGACGGTTTCCGCTACCAATCGGTGTGGTCCGAGCGGCTCGGCCATCAGAATGTGTTGTGCGCGTGCGTATTCGGTGACCCGGTCGGTGATGCGACCATGGGCGAGGAACCATGGGGCGATGACCAACTTGGTGGCGCCGCGGCCACGCAGAACCTCTGCCGCCTGGGCAAGGGTGGGTTGGGGTCCCGTGGCGAACGCGACGGTGGCGTCCCATCGCGTGTACGCCACGAGATAGTCGGCGACCAGCACGGTGCGCGCATTGGCCTGCGGGCTCGACGAGCCCACCGCGGTGACGAGCACACCTACCTCAGGGTCGAGTTGCGAAACGCCTGCGTGCGTCAGGCGTTGCCGAAGCACCGCGACGAGCCGGTCGTCCTCGCCGAGGACGTCGGCCTGCCGTGCGGCTGCTCCCGATGCGTCGATCATCGCGGGGATGTCGACGCGGGCGTGGTAAGCGTCGGCGAGCAACAGTGGCACAACGACGGCATCGCGTCCCGTCGCGCACAGTACGTCCCGCAGATTGGGGGAGTTCTGCTCGCAGAACGCCACCGTGACGCCGATACCGCGCCGCACCCTGCGGATGGTGTCCGCGATCGCGTGAGCGTTCGCCGCCGACCGGGGGTCGGCGCTGCCATGAGCAGTCAGGACAAGAGCCGTCACGATGCGTGCAGACCGCATTCCGTCTTCGAAAGCCCGGCCCAGCGACCGCTGCGCGGATCGGCGCCCTCGACCGGCTTGGCCGTGCACGGTGCACATCCGATCGACGGATAGCCTTCGAACACAAGGGGATTGACGAGCACATCGTGGGCGTCGATGTAGTTCTGAATGTCCTCGTCGGTCCACGCGGCCAACGGGTTGATCTTCACCAGGCCAAAAGCCTTGTCCCAGCTGATCAGTGGAGCGTTGGCGCGGGTGGGCGCCTCGACACGGCGGATGCCCGTCACCCATGCGGTGTAGCCGCGAAGCGCCTTGCTCAACGGCTCGACCTTACGCATCCGGCAGCACTCGTTGG
The DNA here is from genome assembly GCA_963848855.1 of uncultured Actinomycetota bacterium. Classification (GTDB taxonomy): domain Bacteria; phylum Actinomycetota; class Actinomycetes; order Mycobacteriales; family Mycobacteriaceae; genus Mycobacterium. The sequence goes on along the minus strand of CAWKFL010000006.1, from coordinate 1,952,924 downwards.
GCTCGCGGGCGAACAGGTCCTTGCCGAACAGCTCGTCCTGTTTCGCAACCGAGTTCTCCGGTGTCACGTTGACGACGTTGATGTCATAGATCGCTTCGACGGCGTCGCGGGTGCCGATGGTTTCGACGAAGTGGTAACCGGTGTCCAGGAACAACACGTCGACGCCGGGGCGCACCCTGGCCGCAAGATCGACGAGGACGGCATCCTGCATGTTGGACGCGACGACGTAGTTGCCGCCGAAATTCTCGTCGGTCCAGAGCAGCAGGTCGTTGGCGTTCGCGCCGTCGAGGTCACGTGCGCCGCGCTCGGCCAGTGCCTGTAGGTCGGTCTCCGTGTATAGATCGGTCACCTTAGATCCGCCTCGTCTGCTCGCAGGGCCCAGGTAGCGAAACGCTCGCCCTGCTCGCGTTGTTTCACGAAATTGCGAACAATCCTGTCGATGTAGTCGCCGAGCTCGGTGGAAAGCACCTTGTGCTGGCGCAACTTTCGGCCGAAACCGCTGTCCAGGCCCAGGCTTCCCCCCAGGTGTACCTGGAAACCTTCGACCGGGCCGTCACCGTCGTCGACCATCTGGCCCTTGAACCCGATGTCGGCGACCTGGATGCGTGCACACGAGTTGGGGCACCCGTTGATGTTGATCGTGATCGGCACGTCGAGCTGGGCGTTGATGTCCTCCAGCCGCTTCTCCAACTCGGGCACCAGCACCTGTGACCGCTTGCGGGTCTCGGCGAACGACAGCTTGCAGAATTCGATGCCGGTGCAGGCCATCAGGTTGCGCCGCCAGTGCGACGGCGTCGACGGCAATCCGAGCGCATCCAGGCCTGCCCGGAGTTCGTCGACCTTGTCGTCGGGTACGTCCAGCACGATCAGCTTCTGGTAAGGCGTGAAGCGGATCCGACCCGAGCCGACCGCGTCGGCCAGGTCGGCGACCTTGGACAGGATGGTGCCGGACACCCGGCCCGCGATCGGCGCGACGCCGACGGCGTTCAGGCCGTTCTTGAGCTTCTGCACGCCGACGTGATCGATCGTGTGGACCACCGGGTCCGGTGCGGGGCCGTCGATCAGCTTGCGGCCGAGGTACTCGTCCTCCAGCACCTGACGGAACTTTTCCACGCCCCAGTCTTTGATCAGGAACTTCAGCCGGGCTTTGGCGCGCAACCGCCGGTAGCCGTAGTCACGGAACACCGAAACCACGGCTTCCCAGACATCGGGCACCTCGTCGAGCGGCACCCAGGCGCCGACGCGCTGGCCAAGCATGGGATTGGTGGACAGGCCGCCGCCGACCCACAGATCGAGGCCAGGGCCGTGCTCCGGGTGGTTCACGCCGATGAACGCGACGTCGTTGACCTCGTGGCAGACGTCCTGCAGGCCCGAGATCGCGGTCTTGAACTTGCGCGGCAGATTCGAGTACTCCGGCTTGCCGATGTACCGGCGCACGATCTCGTTGATCGCCGGGGTCGCGTCGAGCACTTCATCTACGGAGTCGCCTGCCAACGGCGAGCCGAGGACCACGCGGGGGCAGTCGCCGCACGCCTCGGTGGTCTGGAGGCCGACCGCGTCGAGGCGCCGCCAGATCTCCGGCACATCCTCGATCTGGATCCAGTGGTACTGGACGTTCTCGCGGTCGCTGATGTCGGCGGTGTCGCGGGCGAACTCGGTGGAGATCTCGCCGAGGGTGCGCAACGCGGCCGTTGACAGCGCCCCGCCGTCGCACCGCACCCGCATCATGAAGTACGAGTCCTCGAGCATGTCGGTGTTCTCGTCACCGGTCCACGTCCCGTCGAACCCGGGCTTGCGCTGCGTGTAGAGCCCCCACCAGCGCATCCGGCCGCGCAGGTCCTGCTTGTCGATGGAATCGAAGCCTTGGGGGGCGTAGATGTTTTCGATGCGCTCGCGAACGTTGAGCGGGTTGTCGTCCTTCTTCACCTGCTCGTTTGGGTTGAGTGGCTCGCGGTAGCCGAGCTTCCACTGACCCTCGCCACGCGGGCGCTTCGGCGTCCGGGACTTGGTCGGCGTTTCCGTCATTGATGTGGCTCCTTCGTGGAGCCGGCGTTCGGATGGCGCTGTTCACCGGTCTGGGCTGGCCGGCGGCGCAGATCCGGCGGCCAGCTGAACGTACGGGTGGGCTGGGTCCTTAGATCAAGCGCGTCAAGGCAGACAACAACAGGTACAAACGCGCTTGAAGTCGACGTGCCGCCGGGCCACCAGCGAGACGCGGTGGAAGGTGCGGGCGGCAATCACGTAGCCAATTGTGCCACGAACCCCCGTCACAGCCATAACCGGTGGAGATTTGCGCTCACAGTGAGCAAAAGTCCGCTCTGGGAGACTGGCTGTATGTCGGTCCGGACGGCTCCCGTAGAACTCCCCAGCCTGGTGTGCACGCCGGGCAGGTCGTTCGGCATCTATATTCATGTGCCGTTCTGCGCCACCCGGTGCGGTTACTGCGACTTCAACACCTATACCCCCGCTGAGCTGGGCGGAGCCAACCCAGACGGGTGGCTCGCGGCGTTGCGCCAGGAGCTCGATATCGCCGCGGACCGGCTGGGATCGCCGCCCGCGGTGGACACCGTTTTCGTCGGAGGGGGAACGCCGTCGCTGCTGGGAGGCGTGGGGCTGGGCGCGGTGCTCGGTGCCGTCCGCGATCACTTCACGCTGGCCCCGCACGCCGAAGCCACCACCGAGGCCAACCCCGAGTCGACGTCGCCGCAGCTGTTCGCGCAGCTGCGCGCCGCCGGGTTCACGCGGGTGTCGCTGGGCATGCAGTCGGTGGCGCCCCATGTACTGGCCGTCCTGGACCGCGTGCATTCGCCGGGCCGGGCGCTCGACGCGGCGGCGGAAGCCCGCGACGCCGGGTTCGATCACGTCAACCTCGACCTGATCTACGGCACACCCGGGGAGACCGACGACGACCTGCGCCGTTCCGTCGACGCGGCCATCGATGCCGGCGTCGACCATGTGTCCGGCTACGCGCTGGTGGTCGAGGACGGCACCGCGCTGGCCCGCCGCGTGCGGCGCCATGAGATCGCGGCCCCGGACGACGATGTGCTGGCGCAGCGCTACGAGTTGCTCGACGCGCGCTTGTCGTCCGCCGGCTTCGACTGGTACGAGGTCTCGAACTGGAGCAGGCCCGGTGGCGAGTGCCTACACAACATCGGCTACTGGAATGGCGGCGAATGGTGGGGCGCTGGTCCTGGCGCGCACGGGTATGTCGGGGCGACGAGATGGTGGAATGTCAAGCACCCCAACGCATATGCGCAAGCGCTGGCCGACGGGGTGCTTCCAGTGGCCGATTTCGAGCGGCTCGATGCCGCAACGCTGCACACCGAGGACGTGATGTTGCGGGTGCGACTGCGCGCCGGGTTGCCGATGTCGGTGTTGAGTGAAGGCGAACGCAGGCGTGCCGACGAGGTGATCGACGACGGCCTTGTGGTCGTGGACACCGATCGGCTGGTGTTGACCGACCGCGGGCGCCTGCTCGCCGACGCGGTCGTGCGCACCTTGCTCGACTAAGCGCTACGCGAGGCTGATATCAACGGACAGGTAATCCCCGATGTCGCGGACCGTTGGCCAGTCGCCCGCCCGGATGGCGCGGGCGAGGTCGTCGACCATGGGACTGTGGGCGCCGAGCTCGGCCAACCAGGCGGACACGGTGCTCGCGATCTGATGACCAGCGACGTGGACGGCGCGCTCCGCATGGAGACGGCTGCTGACCAGATACGTCCTCGTGGTCTGAGACGTTCGTCGGTACATGTCGGTTATTCGGAGACGATCAGTCTTTGGATGAGGTGTATTGCTTCTTGGCTGCCGCACGTCCGGCTTGTTGAATATCTGAAAAGGCGTTGAACGTTTTCCCGGTGTTACATCGTTGAGCTGTGGGAAAGGGCCGGTCGAATGCAAAGGATGCACGGTGCGTGAGTCATGACTGAGCCAATGCGCCCGCCTCGTGGACTCCCGGGCGAGTCCGAACAGTCCTCGCTGCTGCGGGCGATACATGATGAGCACAGCCCCTCGCTGTTGCGCTACGTATTGAGGCTGACCCGGGGAGACATGCCGTTCGCCGAGGATGTGGTTCAGGAGTCGCTGCTGCGGCTGTGGCGCAAGCCCGATGTGCTCTCACAGTCGACCGATTCGGTGCGGGCGTGGTTGTTCACCGTCGCTCGCAACCTCGTCATCGATGATCGGCGCAGCGCGCGGTACACGCGTGAATTGCAGACCGACATGGTTCCCGAGCAGGTGACGGCCGATCCGATCGGGCCGGCCTTCGACAAATGGATCCTCTCGGATGCGCTGTCGTCGCTGTCCCCGGACCATCGGACGGCGATCGTGCGCGCCTACTATCTCGGCCAAACCGTCGCCGATATCGCACGGCAAGAACGGATCCCTGAGGGCACTGTCAAATCCCGACTTCACTATGCGCTTCGTGCGCTACGAATTTCGTTGCAGGAAAGGGGGGTTGTCCGATGACGGATGACAACCTTGCCGAATGGGATGCCGCATATGTCCTTGGCGCACTCAGCCTGGAAGAGCGGCGTACCTACGAGAACTACCTTGCGTTCAACCCCGCGAGTGCTGCCGAGCTCACCGAACTCATGGGCATGCCAGGCATACTCAACGCACTCAGCCGCGAAGAAGCGCTTGCGCTGACCGATATCGCAGTCGACATGCCGTCGGAAGATCTCGGCAGTGACAGCGGAAGCGGCAATGTTGCGTCGCTGGCGCAGGCGGCGGCCAAACGACAGCGACGAACGCGGCGCACCGTGCTGGCCACAGCGCTCGCGTCGGCCGCGGCGTTCCTGATCGCGGGAGGCGTCGTGGGAGCGACGGTGTTCCCGCGTTCCACGCCGCCGCAGGCCACCGTCGCGATGCAACCGATGCAGACGACACCACGCGAAGGGCTCACCGCGCAGCTGGCCGTCACGGAGAAGAAGTGGGGCACCGAGCTGAACTGGTCCTGCGAATACACCAAGGACTGGGCTCGCGACGTCAAGAGCTACGACATCGTGGTGACGACGAACGAAGGCACGCAGTACGTGGTCGGGTCGTGGAAGCCGGCAGGCGACGAGGCGACCGGGCTCTCCGCGGCGACAAGCATTCCCAAGTCGCAGATGCGCACCGTGGACATCCGGGAGACCGGCACCACCGATCCGCTGGCGATCATCTCCCTGTAGTCGCCACGCCCAGCGCGCATGACCACAGCGCGCGCGTGGCGGCCGAACGTTCCTTACGACTCGAAAAATCGCCAAAATTTCGAGTGGTAAGGAACGTTCGCGGTCGCCGACGGATTACATGACGTTCGGGCGTCTGGACATCGTGGCCGCCAACGCCGGTGTGCTCGGCTGGGGACGAATGTGGGAGCTGTCCGATGAGCAGTGGAACACGGTGATCGACATCAACCTGACGGGAACGTTTCGAACGCTGCGCGCGGCAATCCCGGTGATGCTCGAAGCCGGTAATGGCGGCTCGATCGTGATCGTCAGCAGTGCGGCCGGCTTGCGGGCGATGCCCGGCAACAGCCCCTACTCCGCCTCGAGGCACGGGGTTGTCGCGTTGGCCAATTCGCTAGCTTTGGAGTTGGGGGAGTTCGGGATTCGGGTAAAATCCATCCACCCGTATGCGGTGGACACGGCGATGGTCGAGCCGGAAATGATGGCGGGCTTCTTCACCAAGCACCCCGACTTCTCGCACAGCCTGAAACCCATGCCGCTCAAGGTCCAGGGCGTCGGATCCAGTGAGGCGATGGCACCCGAAGAGGTGTCCGAGGCTGTCGCATGGCTGGCCAGCGACGGCGCAAGATCGGTTTCGGGGGCCCAGCTGTCCGTCGACCGCGGTGAGTTGAAGTACTGATGCAGCCACTCCTGCTCCCGCCGAACGTTCCTTACCAGTCGAAATTTCAGCGATTTTTCGAGTGGTAAGGAACGTTCGGCGGCCAAGGGATAGTTACGTCAGGCCCGCGGCCAGTCGGCGCCACTGGTCGCGCGGGAACTCCTGCGGGTTGGCCGTCAACGCCTGAATACACACATGGTCGGCGCCCGCCTCGAAATGCTCGCGCACCCTGCGCGCGATCGCATCCTCGTCACCCCACGCGATGATCGCATCGAAGAGACGGTCGCTCGCCGAATCGATGTCGTCCTGGGTGAAGCCGGAGCGCAGCAAGTTGTTCGTATAGTTCGGCAAACCCAGATATCTGCGCAGCCAATTGTTTCCGGCGGCCCGCGCCTCGGCGCGGTCGTCGGTGAGTATCACGGTCTGTTCGGGCAGCAGCAACGGTCCCTGGCCGAGCACCTGCCGCGCCGCGTGCGTGTGATCGGGCGTGACGAGATACGGATGTGCGCCGCGTGCACGCGTCGCCGCCAACTCCAGCATCTTGGGCCCGAGCGCCGCCAGCACGCGACTCTCGACAGGGACCGGCTGTTCGGTCGCGTCGATGGCATCGAGGAATGCACGCGTAGCGGCCATCGGCTTGCGGTAGCGACCGGGCTCTTTCGAATCGATGAGTGGGGCGTGGCTGACACCGATGCCGAGAAGGAAGCGGTCGCCATGTGTTGCAGTGAGCGCCGCGTACCTGGTGGCGACCTCGGCAGGCTCGTGCATCCACAGGTTGAGGATGCCGGTGGCGATGACGGCCCGCGTGGTCGACGACAGCAGATGGTCGACCGAGTCGAGCACAGGGCCGCCCACGTCGGGAATCCAGAGCGCCTGGTAGCCGAGTTCCTCCAATTCGGCGGCCGCGTCACCCGACTCGGCTGGGTTGCCGTATCGCAGTTGCGAGCTCCACACACCGACACCCGACAGATCCATGCACCGAATCCTTTCCCGATTACCGACAGACTCACGCTACCGTCGGCTCATGGCATTCGATCCGGGCGCGGTCGGACGCGCGTTCTCCGAGCACCGGTTCGACGAGGCGCTCGGCCATCTCGCCAACGACGTGCGCTGGACGATCGTCGGATACATGGTTCTGGAGGGTGCCGACGCGGTTCGCCAGACCTGTCGCGAGACGCTGGAGGCCACGGCCGTGGCCAGCTGCGACATCTACGAGTTCACCGGCGACCAGATCGCGGCGATCACGTCGTATGCGGTCGAGGTCGACCCGGAATCCGCTGGGTCGCAGCCGCCGCCGCGCAGTTAACGGTGGCGGGCCACTGAAAATAACTGCCGCACAGATCTTTTCGCCGGGGAAGCCGACCAGATCGACGCATGGGCCAGCACGTGCGCCTCGAGGGACCCGTCCGCACCAACAGTCCACCTTCGACGGCCGGGAGCGCGGAAGGCGCTGCGCTGATGGCGGATTCGACCCGCCACCGCCGCGCTGGCTTCGGCGAGCAGCACGCAGCGATGCCGAGCGATCGCGCGGTCGAGTTCGGCGAACGGTAGTCCCCCGCTGTACGGCGCATTCGCGCTGATGGGCGTCATCGTGGTGACATCCGGACCCTTGGTGAAGGTGTCCCAACACCGCGAAGATAGAGTACCTTAAATTAGGGCAGCCTATGCTAGTCAATGGAGGCGTTGTGGTCGATGCTGCGGCGAATTCCCGGCCTATTTCCGAGCAGGCCGCGGAGTTTCTCGGTAATGGTGCCGACTGTGGAGGTCCCAGCACTGATCTGATCAGCCGGGCCTCGACTTCATCCGACTGCGCTCGTCGAGCGCTGGACACGATGAGTCCCGTATCGCTCGTTCACCGGTTTCCGGGCATCGCCCAGCGTTTAATTGTTAACTGGGACAACCAGATCCGCGAGGGCAGCGGGCGGGTCGACGGCGCAGCGGAGATGTCGGCCCGTGCAGGTGTGCACACGAGATTCACCGAGGTCGCGGGCGGCAGGCTTGGCTCGCAGGCGCTGAGCTGGTCCGGCGGCCGGCTCACATATCGCGAACTCGACGAGGCGGCCGATCGGTTGGCCGCAGCACTGGTGAGGTGCGGCGTGAGCACCGAAAGCCCGGTGGCGATCAACCTTTCGCGTGGGCCGCAGTACGTCATCGCCATGCTCGCGGTGCTGAAAGCCGGCGGCGTGATCGTCCCGCTCGACCCGGCAATGCCTACCGAAAGAGTCGCGGACATCCTGTATCAGTGCGGGGCAACCGTCGTCGTCGACGATGAGCTGATCACCGCCGCGGCGGCCGAACCGTTCGACGACTTCCGGCCCGTCGCCGCCCGTCCGGGGCAGGCCGCGTATGTGCTGTTCACCTCGGGCGCCTTCGGTCAACCCAAAGGTGTCATCGGCACCCATAGTGCCCTGCTGGCCTATGTCGAAGACCACGCGCGAAACATATTGCGCCCCGCGGCAGCTCGGCTTCGACACAGGCTGCGTGTCGCACATGTCTCGTCGTTCACGCTCGATGCCGCCTGGCAGCCGCTGGCCGCACTGCTCGACGGGCATACGGTGCACATGGTCTCCGACGAGGTCCAACGTGACGCCGAGGCACTGGTCGAGACCATCGCTCGGTACCGGATCGACATGATCGACACCACACCGTCGATGTTCGCGCAACTGCATGCGGTCGGTCTGCTGACGACTGTGCCCCTCGGAGTACTGGCGCTGGGCGGGGAGGCTGTCGGTGCCTCGGCGTGGAACATGATCCGCGACGAGTGCGACCGCGTCGGTGTGACGGCTTACAACTGTTACGGCTCAACGGAAACCACAGTCGAAGCGGTCGTCGCCGCCATCACCGACCATGAGCGGCCCACGATCGGGCGTCCCACCGGGTCCAGCCGCGCCTATGTTCTCGACTCATGGTTGCGACCGGTGCCGGACGGTGTACCCGGCGAGTTGTACCTGGCCGGTGACCAACTGACGCGCGGATATCTGCACCGTCCCGGTGATACGGCGGGCCGATTCGTCGCCGACTCCTTCGCGCCCGGTGAGCGGATGTACCGGACCGGTGACGTCGTGCGCCGAGGGGTGGACGGCACGCTGCAGTTCCTCGCGCGCTGCTGTGCGAAGGTCAGCTCCGTCGACCATCACGACGCCAAAGCTGTTTCTTCCCCGGGCTATCCGGGCTGACGCACATGCGCCCGGCCATGGGATGACCGCGTCCCGCTGAATTGCGGGGCCGTGGCATACCGTTGGTTGCCATGGTGGACGCCCCGGTGACGACGAACCGGACGAGCCTGACCGCGGGGGCCGTCGCGTGGCTTGTCGGGGGCGTGGGGTATCTGGTCGCCGAGGCGCTCGCGGCCTCGACCACCGACGGTCCGTACAGCTACACCGGCAACTACATCAGCGCGCTCGGCGTCCCGGCATGGACGCCGCTGGCCAACCTGATGAACGGGGCGTTCTGTATGCAGGGCGCGCTGTTCTTCATCGCCGCAGTCATGGTGTGCCGCGCCGTGGGCGCCGCGGAATGACGTTTCTCGTGCTGGCGGCGGTGACGGCGCTGGGCAACTTCCTGGTCGCGACGGTGCACGGCGGCTCACCGCTCGCGGAGGGGGGCGGCATGAAGTGGCATGTGTTGGGCGCGTCGATGGCGTTCTTCGCGGGCAACGCCGCGATTGTCGCCGGATCGTCGATGGTTGCCCGTGCCGTCGATGTCGGCTGGTGGTATCGCGCGGTGTCGTTGCTGATCGCCGTCGCGGGATTCATCGCCCTCGCGCTGTTGATGAACCACAACGTGTGGACGGTCAAGTTCTGCCTGTGGGCCTCGTGGAGCGCGCCGCGGTGTACTCGATCATCGGATGGCAGATCTTCTCCGCCGTCGTGCTCTTGTGGCGGCCAGCAGGCCGCCGCGTCTAGGCCTGCCGCGCGAGTGGCATATCCATGTCGAACACCCGAGCGTGCAGCACCGTCCGGTTGCGCAGCGCGGCTCGCACCGCACGATGCAAGCCGTCCTCGAGATAGACGATGCCCTTCCACTTCACCGCGTGCGGGAAGAGGTCGCCGTAGAACGTCGAGTCCTCCGAGAGCAACCGGTCCAGCGCGAGCACCGTCGTCGTGGTCACCAACTCGTCCAGCCGGATCTGGCGGGGTGGTATCTGAGCCCACTGCCGGTGAGACAGCCCATGGTCGGGGTACGGCCTGCCCTCGCGGACCCCCTTGAAGATCATCGCCCAGCTACCCCTGCAGTCTTCCCCCAGGCGTCGGCGTCACCCCAAAGGTTAGTCGCAACCTGCCCGTCCGCCACGCGAACAGTCGCTCGCGCGGTATCGCCGCTGCTGATGCACCGTAAAATGGATACCAACTGGGCTGGAGGAGGTAGGTGAACACATGGGTAGCGCTGACGATCGTCGATTCGAGGTGCTGCGCGCCATCGTCGCCGACTTCGTCGCCACCAAGGAGCCGATCGGCTCCAAAACTCTCGTCGAGCGCCACAATCTCGGCGTTTCCAGCGCGACCGTCCGCAACGACATGGCGGTCCTGGAAGCCGAGGGCTACATCACCCAGCCGCACACCAGCTCCGGCCGCGTGCCCACCGAGAAGGGCTACCGCGAGTTCGTCGATCGGCTCGACGACGTCAAGCCGCTGTCGTCGGCCGAGCGGCGCGCGATCCTGGGCTTCCTGGAGTCCGGTGTCGACCTCGACGACGTGCTGCGCCGCGCGGTGCGGCTGCTGGCGCAGCTGACCCGCCAAGTCGCGATCGTCCAATACCCGACGCTGTCGACGTCGTTGGTGCGCCATCTGGAGGTGGTGGCGCTTACGCCTGCGCGGCTGCTGCTCGTGGTGATCACCGACTCCGGTCGCGTCGATCAGCGCATCGTCGAGCTCGGCGACGCGATCGACGAGCACGAGCTGACCAAGCTGCGCGACCTGCTCGGCCAGGCGCTGGAGGGCAAGCCGCTGGCCGCCGCGTCGATCGCGGTGTCCGACCTCGCGACCACACCTCAACGGCCACGGCGGTCTCGCCGACGCGGTCGGCCGGTCGGCGACGGTGCTGGTGGAGTCGCTGGTCGACCACACCGAGGAGCGGCTGCTGCTGGGCGGCACCGCCAACCTGACCCGCAACACCGCCGACTTCGGCGGATCGCTGCGGTCGGTGCTGGAGGCGCTCGAGGAGCAGGTGGTGGTGCTGCGGCTGCTGGCGGTGCAGCAGGAAGCGGGTAAGGTCACCGTCCGCATCGGACACGAGACCGAGGCCGAGGAGATGGCGGGCACATCGGTGGTGAGCACCGCCTACGGCAGTTCGGGCAAGGTATACGGCGGCATGGGTGTGCTTGGGCCCACCCGGATGGACTATCCGGGAACTATCGCTAATGTCGCTGCGGTTGCTCTTTATATAGGTGAAGTCTTAGGTAGCCGGTAGATCGGCTGGATCTGGCAGGAAGGTCGGCGTGGCACGCGATTATTACGGGCTGCTCGGGGTGAGCAGGGGCGCGAGTGATTCGGAGATCAAGCGCGCCTACCGCAAGCTTGCCCGTGAACTGCACCCCGACGTCAACCCCGACGAAGCGGCGCAGGCACGGTTCAAGGAGATCAGCGTCGCCTACGAGGTGCTGAGCGATCCGGAGAAGCGCCGCATCGTCGACCTCGGCGGCGACCCGCTGGAGTCCGCGGCCGCGGCAGGCGCTAACGGATTCGGCGCCGGCTTTGGTGGGCTCGGCGATGTGTTCGAGGCGTTCTTCGGCGGCGGCACCACGTCGCGCGGGCCCGTCGGCCGGGTGCGGCCCGGGTCGGATTCGCTGCTGCGGATGCGGCTTGACCTGGCCGAGTGCGCGACCGGGGTGACCAAGCAGGTCACCGTCGACACCGCCGTGTTGTGCGACCTGTGTCAGGGCAAGGGCACCAACGGCAACTCCACCCCGGTGGCCTGCGACACCTGCGGCGGCCGCGGCGAGATCCAGACGGTGCAGCGTTCACTGCTCGGCCAGGTCATGACGTCACGGCCGTGCCCGGTGTGCGGCGGGGTCGGCGAGGTCATCCCCGATCCGTGCCACCGCTGCGGGGGCGACGGCCGGATCCGCGCTCGACGCGATATCAGCGTGAAGATCCCCGCTGGTGTCGGCGACGGCATGCGGGTGCGGCTGGCCGCGCAGGGTGAGGTCGGCCCCGGCGGCGGGCCGGCAGGCGACCTGTATGTCGAGGTGCACGAGAAGCCGCACGACGTGTTCGTCCGCGACGGCGACGACCTGCACTGCACGATCTCGGTGCCGATGGTGGACGCCGCGCTGGGCACCACGGTCACCGTCGACGCGATCATCGACGGTCCGATCGAGATCACCATCCCCGCGGGCACCCAGCCCGGCTCGGTCACGACGCTGCGCGGCCACGGCATGCCGCACCTGCGGTCCGGCGTGCGCGGCGATCTGCACGCCCACATCGAGGTCGGTGGTTCCGACCCGGCTGGACCACGAGGACATCGAGCTGCTGCGCAAACTGAAGGAGAACCGCACCCGCGACGTCGCCGAGGTGCGTTCGACGCAGAGCCAGTCGAGCGGTAGCGGTTTCTTCAGCCGCCTGCGCGAAACCTTCACCGGCCGCTGACGATTCATGGCTGTTGATGTCCAAGGCGCTTTTCTACGTCGACGCGCTGCCCGACGTCGGTGAGATCGCGGTAGTCGACGGCGACGAGGGGTTCCACGCCGCCAATGTCCGGCGGATCAGGCCGGGAGAGCGGACTCGACCTCAGCGACGGCGCGGGGGCGCTCGGACACTGCGTCATCGAGGAAGCCGGCAAGGGCACGCTGGCCGCACGTGTGCTCGACCGCAGCATCGTTCCCGCGGCTGCTCCCGCTGTCACCGTCGTGCAGGCGCTGCCCAAGTCCGACCGCTCCGAGCTGGCCGTCGAGCTGGCCACCGAGGCAGGCGCGGACGCGTTCGTCGCCTGGCACGCGTCTCGATGCGTGGCCCGCTGGGACTCGTCGGTGCGCGTGGAGAAGGGACTGCGTCGATGGCGTGCGGTGGTGCGCTCGGCGGCGCGGCAATCACGCAGGGCGCACATCCCGTCGGTCGCCGGTGTGGTATCCACACCGGAACTGGTGACGCGGGTGCGCGAGGACGTCGCGGCGGGCGCGATGGTTCTCGTCCTCCACGAGTCGGCGACGGGCGCGCTCGACGAATTGCCCGTCGCCAATGCCGATTCGGTGATGTTGATCGTCGGGCCGGAGGGTGGGATCGCCGACGACGAGGTCGCCGCATTGTCAGAGGCCGGGGCGACGGCGGTGCGACTGGGCCCGACGGTGTTGCGCACCTCGACGGCCGCGGCGGTGGCCTTGGGTGCATTGGGTGTTCTGACCCCGCGCTGGCGTTAGTTTGAGGCATGAGCGAGTCTTGCGAGCGAATCATCGGGACGGCATGCGCCGGCCAAGCCTGTGAGGTCGGCGCATGAGCGAGACCTACAACCTCGGCGCGCTTTTCGATGAGCACGTCGCCGACGAGTTCGTCGCGAAGGACGTCTCCGCAACGATGTCGACGATGACCGCCGAACCATTCGTCAATCACGTCCCTACGATGATGGGCGGGGTGGGCGGCAGAGACGTCGCCGACTTCTACGACAAGCACTTCGTGGGGCACTGGCCCGAGGACACCGAGATCATTCCCGTGAGCCGCACCGTCGGCACGGACACGGTCGTCGACGAGATGGTCATGTGCTTCACCCACGACATCCCCATGAATACGTTCCTTCCCCGGGTGGCACCGACCGGGCGGCCGGTGCGGCTGCCGGTGGTCGTCGTCATGGGGTTCGAGAGCGGCAAAGTGGCCTTCGAACGCATCTACTGGGACCAGGCGTGTTTGTTCGCACAGATCGGGCTCATCGACGAAACGGTGTTGCCAGTGACGGGCGCTGCGCAGGCGGAAAAGGTGCTCGACAAGGACATGCCCGCCAACGAGCTGCTGCAACGGTGCGGTTAACCTTTGGGATGCGTCACTACCCGGCGGTAAACTGAACGACGATTAGCAAATATCCAGGCCAGACCCCAGAAAGCAGGCAGAAAGCCCCACGTGACGCCCCGCGAGACGAACGCTGACTCGGACTCACCTGTTCGCAGCAGCATCGATGTTCCGCCCGACCTCGTCGTGGGCCTGCTGGGTTCCGCCGATGAGAATTTGCGCGCACTCGAGCGCATCCTGGCGGCCGATATCCATGTGCGTGGCAACGCGCTGAGCCTGTCCGGTGAACCCGCCGACGTCGCGCTGGCCGAGCGGGTGATTTCCGAACTCATCGCAATCGTCGCCAGCGGTCAGCAGCTGACGCCGGAAGCGGTCGACCACAGCGTGTCGATGCTCACCGGCACGGGCAACGAGTCACCCGCCGAGGTGTTGACGCTCGACATCCTGTCGCGGCGCGGCAAGACGATTCGCCCAAAGACGTTGAACCAGAAGCGCTATGTCGATGCCATCGATTCGAACACCGTCGTCTTCGGTATCGGGCCCGCGGGCACGGGCAAGACGTACCTGGCAATGGCCAAGGCGGTCAACGCATTACAGACGAAGAAGGTCAACAGGATCATCCTGACGCGTCCCGCTGTCGAGGCGGGCGAGCGCCTCGGTTTCCTGCCGGGAACGCTCAGCGAGAAGATCGATCCGTATCTGCGACCGCTCTATGACGCGCTGTACGACATGATGGATCCCGAGTCGATCCCAAAGCTGATGAACGCCGGGATAATTGAGGTTGCGCCGCTGGCGTACATGCGCGGCAGGACATTGTCGGATGCGTTCATCATTCTCGACGAAGCGCAGAACACCACCAGCGAGCAGATGAAGATGTTTCTGACGAGGCTCGGTTTCGGATCGAAGGTCGTTGTCACCGGCGACATCACGCAGGTGGATCTTCCCGGTGGCGCGGCTTCAGGTCTGCGCGCGGCGATGCGCATTCTCGACGGTATCGACGACATCCACTTCGCCGAACTCACCAGCGCCGACGTCGTGCGGCACCGGTTGGTCGCCGACATCGTCGATGCGTACGCCAAATCCGAGGAGCCGGCGTTGATGAACCGGGCGCAACGCCGGGCTTCCGGAGCCGGACGGGCGGCATCAGCCACAGCCAGTCGATCCCGGCGGTAGCAGGCCAACAGCATGAGCATTGAGGTGTCCAACGAATCGGGCATCGACGTTTCCGAAGAGGAACTGATCAGCGTCGCCCGATTCGTCATTCGCAAAATGCAGGTTCACCCCGCGGCGGAACTTTCTATGGTGTTGCTCGATACGGCTGCGATGGCCGATCTGCACATGCGCTGGATGGACCTGCCCGGCCCGACCGACGTGATGAGCTTCCCGATGGACGAGCTCGAGCCCGGTGGCCGCCCCGACGCGCCCGAGCCGGGGCCTGCGATGCTGGGCGACATCGTGCTGTGCCCGGAGTTCGCCGCCGACCAGGCCGCCGCCGCGGGCCACACGCTGGGTCAAGAGCTGGCGCTGCTGACCGTCCACGGCGTGCTGCACCTGCTGGGTTATGACCACGCCGAACCGGACGAGGAAAAAGAGATGTTCGCGCTGCAGCGCCAACTGCTCGAGGAGTGGGTCGCCGACCAGGTCGAGGCGTACCACCAGGACCGTCAGTCCGAGAAGGACCGGCGGCTGCTGGACAAAACCCGACATTTCGACGAACCGTGACCGGCAGTCTCGGCCATCTGGTCGGCGCGATCGCGCTCATCGGCCTTGGCGGGCTGTTCGCGGCCATCGATGCGGCGATCAGCACGGTGTCGGTGGCCCGTGTCGAGGAACTCGTGCGCGACGAACGCCCCGGCGCGGCGCGTCTGTCGCGGGTCATGGTGGAACGCCCCCGCTACATCAACCTTGTTGTGCTGCTGCGTATTACGTGCGAAGTGACGGCGACGGTCCTGCTGGTCGCCTACCTCGACGGCATTCTCGGCGTCGGCTGGGGGCTGTTCGCGGCCGCCGCGATCATGGTGGTGGTCAGCTTCGTCGTGATCGGTGTCGGTCCCCGCACGGTCGGCAGGCAGAACGCGTACACCATCGCGCTGCTGGCCGCCCTTCCGCTGCAGGCGATCTCGGTGCTGCTCACCCCGATCAGCCGGCTGCTGGTCCTCATCGGTAACGCGCTCACGCCGGGCCGCGGCTTCCGCAATGGGCCGTTCGCCTCGGAAATCGAACTGCGCGAGGTCGTCGACCTGGCGCAGCAGCGCGGTGTGGTGGCTGACGACGAACGCCGGATGATCCAGTCGGTCTTCGAGCTCGGCGACACCCCGGCCCGCGAGGTGATGGTGCCGCGCACCGAGATGGTGTGGATCGAAAGTGATAAAACGGCAGGCCAAGCCACCTCGTTGGCCGTGCGCAGTGGTCATTCGCGCATCCCGGTGATCGGTGAGAACGTCGACGACGTCATCGGCGTGGTCTACCTGAAAGACCTTGTACAGAAGACGTACTACTCGACCAACGGTGGACGCGACACGCGGGTGGCCGATGTGATGCGCCCCGCGGTGTTCGTCCCCGACTCGAAACCGCTCGACGCGCTGCTGCGCGAGATGCAGCGTGACCGCGTGCACATGGTGCTGCTGGTCGATGAATACGGCGCGATCGCAGGCCTGGTCACGATCGAGGATGTCCTCGAGGAGATCGTCGGCGAGATCGCCGACGAGTACGACACCGACGAGGTGGCGCCCGTTGAAGATCTGGGCGACAAGCATTTTCGGGTCTCGGCACGCCTGCCGATCGAGGACCTGGGTGAGCTCTACGACATGGAGTTCGACGAGGACCTGGACGTCGACACGGTCGGCGGCCTGGTGGCCCTCGAACTGGGCCGCGTCCCGCTGCCCGGCGCCGAGGTGACGTGGGACGGCCTGAAGCTGCAGGCCGAAGGCGGCCCGGATCACCGAGGAAGGGTGCGCATCGGCACCGTGCTGGTCAGCCCGACGGAGGTAGCCGAGGGGGAGAACGGATGAGCGAACTCGACGCCGAGGACGCCAAGCTGGTGGTGCTGGCCCGCGGTGCGATGGGCCGGGCCGAGGCGACCAGCGGCGCGGCGGTCCGCGACGCCGACGGCCGCACCTACGCGGGTGCCCCCGTCGCGCTCGACGCCCTGCGGTTGACCGCCCTGCAGGCCGCGGTGGCCGCCGCGGTGTCCAGCGGTGCGACGGGTCTGGAGGCGGCGGTGCTCGTCGGCGGGTCGGCCGACGACGCCGGCGTGGCCGCGGTGCGTGAGCTGTCGAGCGATGCCACGGTGATCGTGACCGACCGCGCGGGCAAGGTGCAATGACTCGAGTTCCGTTCGGGCTTCGTCTGCTTCGTCGGCAGGCCCGAACACCGGCAAATCGACGCTCACCAACGCGCTCGTCGGCACCAAGGTGGCGATCACGTCGAACCGTCCGCAGACCACCCGTCACACCATCCGCGGCATCGTGCACCGCGAGAACTTCCAGATCATCCTCGTCGACACCCCGGGCCTGCACCGGCCGCGAACGCTGCTGGGCCAGCGGCTCAACGATCTGGTGAAGGACACCTACTCCGAGGTCGACGTCATCGGGCTGTGCATTCCCGCCGACGAGAAGATCGGCCCGGGGGACCGCTGGATCTACGAGCAGATTCGCGCCGTCGCGCCGAACACCACGCTGATTGTCATCGTCACGAAGAGCGACAAGGGGCCCAAGGACAGAGTCGCCGCCCAGTTGATCGCGGCCAGCGAGCTCGCCGGGCCGGACGTCGAGATCGTTCCCGTGTCGGCGACCACGGGTGAGAACCTCGCCGTCCTCGTCGACGTGCTGGCCGCGCAGCTGCCGCCGGGCCCCGCGTTCTATCCCGACGGTGAACTGACCGACGAACCCGAGGAATTACTGATGGCCGAGCTGATCCGCGAGGCCGCGCTGGAAGGCGTGCGCGACGAGCTGCCGCACTCGCTGGCCGTCGTCATCGAGGAGGTCAGCCCGCGCGAGGGCCGCGATGATCTCGTCGACGTGCACGCCAATCTCTTCGTCGAACGCGAGAGTCAGAAGGGCATCGTGATCGGCAAGGGCGGTGCCCGGCTGCGCGAGGTCGGCACCGCAGCACGCACGCAGATCGAAAAGCTACTGGGCACAAAGGTTTATCTGGACCTGCGGGTGAAGATCGCCAAGAACTGGCAGCGCGACCCCAAACAGCTTGGGCGCCTGGGGTTCTAGCTCACAGGGTCGCGATGCAGTGGGCGGCATCGCCGATCGGCTGTTCTGCCACCACCGCGCCGTCGACCGTGATGCGGCATCCCTGGCTACCGGTCTTGGTGACCACGACGACCTGAAGCAACGACACGTCGGAGCCAATCGTCACGGTGCGGGTGAACGGCGCAGCGGTGTCCTCGCCGACGCGGCCGCCCGGATCCAAGTCGATCGAGTACACGCTGCCCGAGCCGGTGACCTCGAAGACGACGGTGCGCGTAGGCGGTGATTGGGCGACGGCGGGCGCGGTGCCTGCGCTTGCCGACAGCGCAGCCGCTGCGAACGCCAGCGTGACCGCCTTCGTGAAGCTGATTCTCATGGGTCCCCCTACGTAAGGCATTCGCCATTGCAGCGAGTCCTGACGATAGCGTCAGGTCAACCGGGGGATGGTCGATTGCAAATATTTGCGGCGGTCAGGGTGTCCAGCCGGGGATCTGGCCGAAGTCGCGGATGTCCGACGGGACCGGTGGCTGGCCGTCACCCTTGCCGTAGACCGCGACCACGACTGTGCGATCGATCAGGCTCTCCGACCACACGCCGATGTCGACGTTGGAGCAGTCCGCCATGGTCGCGTAGTAGTCGGGCCGGTAGTACCACTGGTTGATCAACTCGACACCGCTGATCGCGAGGGCCGGGTTGATCGCGACGGTCTCGGAGACCGCCCCGGCGTAGCCGGCGTTGCGCGCGCGGTCGGCGACCGTCGACCCGTCCGAACCGATATCACCGTCCAGCGCACGGTTGTTCAGCACATCGTTGGTGTGCCATTGGGCGGCGAGACGCAGCTTGGGATTGATCTTGATGTCGGTGGTGCAGCCCGCCTGGTGCTGCACGGTGTAGACGTTGGCGACGACGCCGTCGTTGAGTCGGCGATTGTCGGCATGAGCAACCGGGATGCCCGCGATTGTTCCGGCAGCGACGGCCAGAACACACAGCGCACGAACGGTCACGCTGGGGAGATTACGCGACCTCGCCGGTTACCGGTTCGTCTGCGGGCAAATCCGCCACCTCGCGCTCGTCGGCGATCAGCTCCGGCGTCGCCGGTGCATCGGTGTCCGGGGTGTCCCACCAGATCTCCGGCTGTTTCATCGCCCACCCGTTGATGGCTTCCAATTCGGCGGCGAGCGAGATCAGCAGCGGTTCGCTGTTCGCGGGTCCCATCAACTGAATGCCGATCGGAAGGCCGTCGGACGTGAAGCCGGCGGGCACGCTGATCGACGGCCAGCCCAGCAGGTTCCACGGCCAGGTCACCGGGCACGCCTTGATCATCTTGCGGTCGGTCGACAGCCCGCCGCGATCGTCGAAATCGTGCACCTTCAGCGCAGGCTGTGCGGTCGTCGGCGCCAGCACCACGTCGACGAGATTGAAGATCCAGCCGATCCGGCGCTGCGATACGGCTTCGTGGGCGCGCGCCTTGCGCAGCGTGTTCTGTGACAGCAGCCAGCCGGTCCGCGCGTTGGCCTCCGTCCGTTTGTCCAGCGTTACGTTCGGGCCGAGGCGATCCACCCAGTCGAGCAGCCCCGACGTCGATCGGGACAGGAAGTTCCATGACATCCGCAGGTTGTAGTTGGGGTCGGCTGCGACCATCGTGTGGCCGAGCTCCTCGAGCTGGCCTGCGACCTCGGCGATGGCGGCGCGGATCTCCGGATGCAGCTTGGCGCGGAAGAACGTGTGCGGGAACTTCGTCGACAGCGCGATCTTCAGCGGCCCCGGCGCCTGGCTGACGAAATCCGACGTGCATACCTGCGGCGGCTTGTGGAGATCGCCCGCAGCGTTACCCGATGCGGCGTCGAGCACCAGCGCCGCATCGGTGACCGTTCGGGCCAGCACGCCGTTGACGGTGATGCCGTTGAACGCCTCGGGCAGTGGCCACGTGGAAATGCGGCCGCGCTGCGGTTTGATGCCGACAAGATGTGTCCATGCCGCAGGAATACGGATGCTGCCCGCACCGTCCGAGCCGATCGCGGCTGCAACCAGACCGGCGGCCACCGCCGCGGCGCTACCACCAGATGATCCGCCCGGTGTGTGATCGCGCGACCACGGGTTGCGGGTGTGGCCGAAGGCAGGGCCGCTCGTGAATGGCCATTGACCCAACTCACAGGTGTTGGTCTTGCCGACGATGATCGCGCCCGCGGCCCGCAGCCGTCGCACCACCTCGGCGTCCTGGTGGGCCATCGGAACGTATCCGCCGGCGCCGAATCGGGTCGGCACCCCCGCGACGTCGACGTCGTCCTTGACCGCGATCGGAATGCCCAGCAGCGGAAGCTCTTCTCCCGCCGCACGTTTGCGGTCGGCTTCGCGCGCGTCGGCAACCGCGTGTTCGGACAACACCTCCCGGAACGCGTTCAGGGTCGGCTGGCTGGCCTCGATCGCAGCGAGAGATCGCCGTACCAGTTCGTCGGACGTCACGGTGCCGGCTGCAAGCTGGTAAAGCTGGTTGGTCAGGGTGGGAAAGCGCGCGCGATTTCGGTGAGAGTCGACCATCACCTACGAGAATATCGGCGCCGCCTAACAGTTGCTGTCGGATCGCAATGCGAGACTGTATCGATGCGGCTGTATCGGGACCGAGCGGTGGTGCTGCGCCAGCACAAGCTCGGCGAGGCCGACCGGATCGTGACCCTGCTCACCCGCGACCACGGACTGGTGCGCGCGGTGGCCAAGGGCGTGCGGCGCACCCGCAGCAAGTTCGGTGCACGGCTGGAACCGTTCGCGCACATCGACGTTCAGCTACACCCCGGCCGCAACCTCGACATCGTCACCCAGGTGCAGGCCATCGATGCGTTCGCCACCGACATCGTCAGTGACTACGGGCGCTACACATGCGCATGCGCCGTGCTGGAGACCGCCGAACGGCTGGCGTCCGAGGAGCGCGCCCCGATGCCCGCCCTGCACCGGCTGACGGTGTCCGCGTTGCGGGCGGTCGCCGACGACAGCCGTCCCCGCGAACTCGTTTTGGACGCTTACCTGTTGCGGGCCATGGGAATCGCGGGCTGGGCGCCCGCGCTGACCGAGTGCGCCCGCTGCGCCACGCCCGGCCCGCATCGCGCGTTCCACGTCGGGGCGGGCGGCAGCGTGTGCGTGCACTGCAGGCCGTCCGGGTCGGTGACCCCGCCGCAGGGTGTGCTGGACCTGATGGCCGCGTTGTACGACGGCGACTGGGAGCACGCACAGTCCTCCCCGCAGTCGTACCGCAACCAGGCCAGCGGGCTGGTCGCCGCGCATCTGCAGTGGCATCTGGAACGGCAGTTGCGGACATTGCCACTGGTCGAACGTGTATATCGGGCTGATCGCACGGTCGCTGACCATCGCGTGTCGCAGGTCGGGCAGGATGTGGCCCATGGCGATCAAGCGGGCGGGCAAGACCACCTACCCACAGCTTCCTCCGGCGCCTGACGATTATCCGACGTTCCCCGATAAGTCGACGTGGCCCGTCGTCTTCCCCGAACTGCCGCCTCGGAGCAACGGCAAGTTCGCGCGTCCTCCGCAGCACACCTCGAAGGCCGCCGCGCCTCAGATTCCGGCCAGCCAGGTGCCCAACCACGTCGCCGTCGTCATGGACGGCAACGGACGCTGGGCCACCCAGCGTGGCCTGCACCGCACCGAGGGGCACAAGATGGGGGAGGCGGTCCTCATCGACATCACGTGTGGTGCCATCGAAATCGGCATCAAACATCTGACGGTGTACGCGTTCTCCACGGAGAACTGGAAGCGCAGCACCGAGGAGGTGCGGTTTCTGATGGGGTTCAACCGCGAGGTGGTGCGCCGCCGCAGGGAGAACCTGAACGACATGGGCGTGCGGATGCGCTGGGTCGGCTCGCGGCCGCGCATGTGGCGCAGCGTCATCAAGGAGTTCGACATCGCAGAGCAGATGACGGTGGGCAACGACGTCATCACCATCAACTACTGCGTGAACTACGGCGGCCGCACCGAGATTGTCGAAGCGGCGCGCGAGCTCGCGCAGCAGGCCGCGGACGGCAAGCTCAATCCAAACCGGATCAGTGAGGCGGCATTCGCCAAACATCTGCACCGGTCCGACATCCCCGACGTCGACTTGTTCATCCGGACCTCGGGGGAGCAACGGGCGAGCAATTTCCTGCTCTGGCAGGCCGCATATGCCGAGTACGTCTTCCAGGACAAGCTGTGGCCGGACTACGACCGCCGCGACCTGTGGGAGGCGTGCGAGGAGTACGTGAACCGCAACCGTCGCTTCGGCAGAGCCGAATGATGTGCTTGAGCGGTAGAGCCGAATGATGTGCTTGAGCGGTAGGGCCGAACGATGCGCGTGAACGGCGGGGCCGCCTAGATGGCGCTGCAGGAGCGACTGGCCGCGGTCCTCTCCGAAATCCTGCCGACGCAGGAGGAGTCGGACGGCGCGGTCACCGTGCATCATGAAGAGACCTTCGCGTCCTTGCGGGTGGTGACGATCGGCGAGGGACTCGACATGGTGTCGCTCAACCAGATCATCGCGTGGGATCTGCCGGTCGACAGCAAGCTTCGGACGAAGGTCACCAAGGCGGCTAGCGACACCGTCCTGGGCACTGTGTTGCTGGTCGAGAAGAGTGCGGACGCCAAGCGTGGCACCAAGAAATCAGGAGATGTCTTGCTGCGCTACAACTTTCCCGCGTCGGGACTGACCGATGATGCGCTGCGCACGTTGATCCTCATGGTGCTGGCGACGGGTGCCGACGTCCGGCACGCACTGGTCGACGCCTAGTCCGAGAGGGCCGCACGGAGGTCCTGCGCCTCGGCGAGGACGTCGTCGTCGTCGGTGTATTCGGTGATCTCGGCCAGCAGCCTACGCAGCGTCGATCGTTGTTCGTCTGCCTCACGCAGCTGACGTACCGCCGATTCGTTGGACAGCGCGTCGAGCATGAGATACACGCCGTTGTCCCAGATTTCGGGCCGCAGCGTCGTCAGCCACGGCAGGCTCCTGTCGAGGTAGTGCTGCAGCGCGGCGACGAGAAACCGGATGTCTCCGCTCTCGGGGCGCAGGTGGCTGTTGTAGTTCGACACCAACAGCCGGGCGAGCTGGGGATCGGTGGCCGGGTCGACGAACAGGTCGAACACGGCCTGCGGCCCGCGCAGGCGGGTGGCGATCGCGATAAAGCTCTTCGCGACGACGGGATCGGTGTCGGTGGCCGACAGCGACCGCAGAAGCTCACCGGAGCGGCGGTCGTTCAACGCCAGAAGTGCCTTCGCGGCGGCGAGTTTTCGGGCGCGGTCGTCACCGTCGAGACTGCGGCGAAGGTTGTCGATGAGGTCCGCCCGCCGCGCCTGGGCAGCCGCGTTGGCGAGTTCGGTGGTGAGTGGGCCTGAGTCACGCGCCGCATGGTCAAGGTCGGTGTCGGTGACCACGACGCTGACGCCGTCGCCGTTGAACGCCTCGTAGATCTGCAAGTGCCTAGTGGGCGGAGCGTGGCGTGTCGCAGTCGCCGCAGACGCCGAAGATCTCGATGGTATGGCTGACGTCGGAGAAGCCGTGTTGACGGGCCACCTCTGCGGCCCATGCCTCGACCTGGCCGCCCTGGATCTCGACCGTCGACCCGCAAACCCGGCACACCAGATGGTGGTGGTGGTCATCCGAGCAGCGGCGGTACACCGACTCGCCGGTGTCGGTGCGCAGCGTGTCGACGAGCCCGTTGGCAGCCATCGACTGAAGCGTGCGGTAGACGGTAGTCAGGCCGATGCCCTCGCCGCGCCGGCGCAGTTCGTCATGCAATTCCTGGGCCGACCGGAACTCGTCAAGATTCTCCAGGAGAGCGGAGATTGCAGCACGCTGTCGCGTGGCCCGCACTCCGGGAGCGCTCACCCGCCGTCCTCGGAGGCGTGGGTGACCGCGGCGACGACGATGTCGGTCAGGTGATGATCCACGAGCCGATACATCACTTCGCGGCCCGTTCGCTCACCGGCCACCACCCCGGCGGCCTTGAGGATGCGTAGATGCTGGCTCACCAGCGGTTGCGGCACCGCGAGCGCGTCGACGAGCTCGTGCACGCAGCGCGAGGATTCGCGCAGTTGCAGCACGAGCGCGATCCGCACCGGCGCTGCAAGGGCCCGCAGCAGATCCCCAGCGGTGTCGAGAACGTCGCGCGATGGCAGGTCCGGAATCGGCACGTCGCCATGGTCGTGGACCTCGGCAGCGGCTGGATCCTCTTCACTACCAGTCAAAGTGGAAATCGTTTTCATTATCAGGCCAGAATACATGCGCGGTTGCGCATGTCAACGCCGCCGAGACTGTCGCTACGCTGTTGTGCCGTGGCGTACATCATCGACACCGTTGCAAACCTGGCCAAGCGGCGTGGCCTGGTGTACCAGGCCGGCGAAATCTACGGCGGCACAAAGTCCGCGTGGGACTACGGGCCGCTCGGTGTCGAGCTCAAGGAAAACATCAAGCGGCAGTGGTGGCGCGCGGTTGTCACCCGCCGCGACGACGTCGTCGGCCTGGACAGCTCGATCATCCTGCCGCGTGAGGTCTGGGTGGCCTCCGGTCACGTCGAGGTCTTCAACGACCCGCTGGTCGAGTGCCTGAACTGTCATCACCGGCACCGGCAGGACCACATGCAGGAGGCCTACGCCGCCAAGAAGGCGATCGACGATCCCGACTCGGTGCCGATGACCGAGGTCGTGTGCCCGGACTGCGGCACCAAGGGTGAATGGACCGAGCCCCGTGATTTCAACATGATGCTCAAGACCTACCTCGGCCCGATCGAGACCGAGGAGGGTCTGCACTATCTGCGGCCGGAAACGGCGCAGGGCATCTTCGTCAACTTCGCCAACGTGGTGACGACAGCCCGTAAGAAGCCGCCGTTCGGTATCGCCCAGACGGGCAAGAGTTTCCGCAACGAGATCACGCCGGGCAACTTCATCTTCCGCACGCGTGAGTTCGAGCAGATGGAGATGGAGTTCTTCGTCGAGCCCGCGACGGCGCCCGAGTGGCATCAGTATTGGATCGACGAACGGCTTCAGTGGTATGTCGACCTCGGGATCGACCGCGACAACCTGCGGCTCTACGAGCATCCCAAGGAGAAGCTGTCGCATTACTCCGACCGCACGGTCGACATCGAGTACAAGTTCGGATTCCAGGGCAACCCGTGGGGCGAGCTCGAGGGCGTGGCCAATCGCACGGACTTCGACTTGTCCACTCACTCCAAGCATTCCGGCGTCGACCTGTCGTTCTACGACCAGGCCACCGACACCCGCTATGTGCCGTACGTGATCGAGCCCGCAGCGGGTCTGACGCGTTCGTTCATGGCGTTCCTCGTCGACGCGTACGCCGAGGACGAGGCGCCCAATGCCAAGGGCGGCGTCGACAAGCGCACCGTGCTGCGGCTGGACCCGCGGTTGTCGCCGATCAAGGCCGCCGTCCTGCCGCTATCGCGGCACGCCGACCTGTCCCCGAAGGCCCGCGATCTGGCCGCCGAACTGCGCAAGTTCTGGAACGTCGAGTTCGACGACGCCGGTGCGATCGGACGGCGTTATCGCCGTCAGGACGAGATCGGCACGCCGTTCTGCGTGACGGTCGACTTCGATTCACTCGAAGACCACGCGGTGACCATTCGCGAGCGCGACGCGATGACGCAGGATCGCATCGCTCTCGACAGCGTCACCGACTACTTGTCCGCCCGCCTGAAGGGCTGCTGACTCTGCACCTGCACCTGCACCTGCAAACACGCACGCTCGCGCAGACAAGGTGACCCCTAGAAGCGGCCGCCGCCGCCGCTGTAGCTGCGGCCCGACGACCGCGACGAGCCGCCGAACGACGTCGACCGGCCCATGCCGAGCCCGCCGCCGAAGCCGCCCCCGAACCCGCCGCGCATCCCGCCGGACAAAATGTTGCCGATGATGATGCCGCCGATGACCGCACCCATGTCAGAGCCTCCGCCGCCGCTGTAGCCGGACGCATAAGACCGTTGCGCCGCACGGACGTCGTCATTGGCCAGCGACTGGGCTTGTGAGGCGAGCATCGCCGCACCGTTGGCGTGGGCGATCGCCTCGGTGAGATTGGTGGCCCGCTTGTCCTGCGCGGCCTGCAGTTGACGCACCGCCGCCGACAGGCGGGTGCGGGCTTCGGGGCCGATGCTGCCGCGCCGCGTGTCGATGAAGTCCGACACTCCACGCACGCGCGACTG
This sequence comes from uncultured Actinomycetota bacterium, assembly GCA_963848855.1. Lineage (GTDB taxonomy): Bacteria > Actinomycetota > Actinomycetes > Mycobacteriales > Mycobacteriaceae > Mycobacterium. Next base: position 1,926,785 of record CAWKFL010000006.1, on the reverse strand, counting down.
CGCCGTGAACAGCGCCTGGTCGAACGCACGGCTGAGCCGCTTGGCGGCCTCGCGCTCTTCGGCGACGCTGGCCAGCAGCCGGTCCAGGTCGGCGTCGGCCTTGGTCAACCGGGTGAAGGTGCCCAGCGGATCGGTGCCGCCGGCCTTCTGCGCGTCGGCGACGGCAGCGGCAGCGGCGTCGCGTGCGGCTGAGAGTTCGGCCTTGTGCGGGGTATTACTTTGCCGCAGTTGGCCACTCGCCTGGTTGATGCCGTTCTGGATGTCGGCGATCGCCGACGGCAGCGTCGCCACCGCTCTGTTGATGTCGGTCTGCGCACTGTCAACCGCGTCGAGCAGCGACCTCGCCTGGCCCAGCGACGACTCGGCGGCCCGAATCGCGTCGACCAGACCCATCTGCTGTCCAGCGGGCCGCGCGACGAGCTGACGGGCGTTGGTGATGTTCTGGTCAGCGAAGGACAGCCGCTGCTTGGCCGTTTCGACGTTGTCGGCGATGGAAGTCAGTGCGGCGGCGTCGAATTGGTTGTGCAGTGCTGCCAGTGTCTGTTCGGACGGGCCGGTGCGGGCGGTGAGGTCGACCATCTGCTGGGTCATGGTGTCCAGCCGCGTCGGCGCATTGATCACCAGATCGCGCAGCTTGTCGAACGCCTCGGTCTGCACGTCGAGTTCGCGGTCAGCCTTCGCGGCGGCCACGATCACCCGCGTCAGCAGATCGCGGCGTTGCTGTACTGTCTCGGGGACGGCGTCGTCGAGGATCTGACGGACGTTGAATGCCTGCGCCAGCGTGGTTCTCGCGTTGCCGACCGCACGGCTGAACGGTTCGGTCTGAGCGGTGCCGAATTCTTCGACGGCCAAGCCTAATTCGCTGTCGCTGGTGCGTACCGCGTTGTCGACGTCCACCACGATGGCCTTGGAGAGGTGGTCGAGCGCGTCGATCGGGACGGCCGCCAACGCGTTCGGATCTGACGGGTCAACGCGCCGCGCCGCAGCGAATTCGGCCTCGCGCCGCTTGCGCCGTCGGCGACGCATGACCAGCCAGAACACCAGCACCAGAAGCGCGAGAACCACGAGCGCAACCAGGATCCCGAAGAACGAGATCTCGGTGGGCGCCGACGCCTGGTTGAGGCCGTTGGCCGCCGCCACCGCGGCAGCCGCCCAGTCACCTTGGCGTAGCGCGGGTTCGACGTCGTCGCGGCGCACGCTGTCGACATCGATGCCGGACAGGGCAAGCAGTGCGTACGCGCGGTCCTGGGTGGCCACCGCGAGGATCGCGTCCTCGTCGCCGAAGTCGCTGACCCGCATGGTCTCTTCGGCCCAGCTTTCCCCGTCGCGGCCCGAGAAGGTGTCGACGTACACCACCCACAGCCGGATCCGGCGGTCGGCGTAGAGCTTGTCGACCGCCTGCTTTACCTCGCTCATGCCCGAACCGCTCAATGCGCTCGCGTCGTCGGTGACGTAGGTCGGCAACCGGAACGGTTCCCTTGCGCCTGCGGTGGGCGCGAGCAGGACGCCGGTGGTGGCCAACACCGCGAGCACCATTGCGAGCAAACGGGTGATGCGCATGGCCACAATGTAGTGCGGTGTATGCCTCGACCACCCGGTACCGGCGAAGACGCCTGGCAGACTGTGCGTCGGTGGCCACGAATCAAGACCCCTACGACGAATTCGACCGGCAGCGTCTGGTGGTCGAACCGCTCAAGGGTGCCGCGCTGCCGGGCACTCACACCGAGCACCGCACCGATTTCGCCCGTGACCGGGCGCGGGTGCTGCACAGCGCCGCCCTGCGCAGGCTGGCCGACAAGACACAGGTGGTGGGCCCTCGCCAGGGTGAGACGCCGCGCACCAGGCTGACCCATTCGTTGGAGGTGGCGCAGATCGGCCGCGGCATGGCCATCGGGCTGGGATGCGACCCGGACCTCGTCGACCTGGCCGGCCTGGCCCACGACATCGGCCATCCGCCGTACGGGCACAACGGCGAGCGGGCGCTCGACGAGGTCGCCGCCGACCACGGCGGCTTCGAGGGCAACGCGCAGAACTTCCGCATCCTGACCCGGCTGGAGCCCAAAGTTCTTGATGCGCATGATCACAGCGCCGGGCTCAACCTCACGCGGGCCGCGCTGGACGCGGTGACGAAGTACCCGTGGGAGCGCGGCCCCGAGAAGTCCAAGTTCGGCTTCTACGTCGACGACGCCGCCGCTGCGGCCTGGGTGCGCACCGGCGCTCCGCAGGGGCGGCCCTGCCTGGAGGCTCAGGTGATGGACTGGGCCGACGACGTCGCGTACTCGGTGCACGACGTCGAGGACGGCGTGGTCTCCGGGCGGATCGATATGCGGGTGCTCGCCGACGACGATGCCGCCGCGGTGCTGGGTCGCCTCGGCGAGTCCAGCGGGATGGGCGCGGGCCTGTCGGCCGACGAACTGGTGGCCGCGGCCGAACGGCTGTCGGACCTGCCGGTCGTCGCGGCCGTCGGTAAGTACGACGCGACGCTGGCCGCATCTGTCGCGCTGAAGCGGTTGACCAGCGAGCTGGTGGGGCGGTTCGCGTCGGCCGCCATCAAGGCGACGCGCGACGCGGCGAGCGGCGCGCGAATGGTTCGCTACACCGCCGACCTGCAGGTGCCGGAGCTGGTCAGGGCCGAGGTCGCCGTGCTGAAGATACTGGCGCTGCAGTTCATCATGTCCGACCCGCGACACCTGGACCTGCAGGCGCAACAGCGTGAACGCGTCCACCGCATCGCGCAGTGGCTGATGGCCGGTGCGCCGGCCTCGCTGGACCCGATTTTCGTCCCTGCCTTCAACGACGCCGCCGACGACGGTGCCCGGCTGCGGGTCGTCATCGACCAGATCGCGTCATTCACAGAGGGGCGATTGGAGCGTTTGGAACCGGCCTAGACTAGGCCGGTGGCCGGCCGCATCCCTGATCGCGACATCGCGGCCATTCGTGAACGCATCCGCATCGAGGACGTCGTCGGCGACTACGTTCAGCTTCGCCGCGCCGGCGCGGATTCGCTGAAGGGGCTGTGCCCGTTCCACGACGAGAAGTCCCCGTCGTTTCATGTCCGGCCCAACCACGGCCATTTCCACTGCTTCGGATGTGGTGAGGGCGGGGATGTCTACGCCTTCGTGCAGAAGATCGAGCACGTCAGCTTCGTCGAGGCTGTCGAGCTGTTGGCCGATCGCGTGGGCTACACGGTCACCTACAGCGGCGCGGCCACCACGAACGTGCAGCGTGACCGCGGCAGCCGCAGCCGGTTGTTGGCGGCCAACTCGGCGGCCCAGGAGTTCTACGCCGCGGCGCTGCAGTCCGACGAAGCGGCGCCTGCGCGCCAGTACCTGCTCGACCGTAACTTCGACGCCGAGTCGGCAGTGCGGTTTGGCTGCGGGTTCGCGCCGTCGGGATGGGATTCGTTGACAAAGCACTTGCTGCGCAAGGGATTCGAGTTCAAGGAGCTCGAGGCGGCCGGATTGTCGCGGGAGGGTCGCCGCGGCCCGATGGACCGGTTTCACCGGCGGCTGCTGTGGCCGATCCGGGCCAGCGGGGGAGAAGTGATCGGCTTCGGCGCGCGTCGCATCTTCGACGACGACCAGATGGAAGCCAAATACATCAACACCCCCGAAACGGTGCTGTACAAGAAGTCGTCGGTGCTGTTCGGGCTCGACTTGGCCAAACGCGATATCGCCAAGGGACATCAGGCCGTCGTGGTCGAGGGCTACACCGATGTGATGGCCATGCACTTGTCCGGCGTGACCACCGCCGTCGCGTCGTGCGGTACCGCATTCGGCGACGAGCATTTGTCGATGCTGCGGCGATTGATGATGGACGACAACTTCTTTCGCGGTGAGCTGATCTACGTGTTCGACGGCGACGCGGCGGGCCGCGCCGCGGCGGTCAAAGCGTTCGAGGGCGAACAGAATCTGGCGGGGCAGTCGTTCGTGGCGGTCGCCGACGACGGCATGGACCCGTGCGATCTGCGGCTCAAATCGGGTGAGGGCGCGCTGCGCGACCTGGTGGCACGGCGAACCCCGTTGTTCGAGTTCGCAATTCGCACCGCGTTGGCCGAACACGATTTGGACAGCGCGGAGGGTCGGGTTTCCTCGCTGCGGCGATGCGTGCCGATGGTCGCCCGGATCAAGGACCCGATGCTGCGCGACGAGTACGCGCGGCGCCTGTCCGGCTGGGTGGGCTGGGCCGACGTGGCCCAGGTGATCGGCAGGGTCCGCGAAGAAGCCAAAACGGGCGGCGGCCATGTCAAGGGGCGTGCTGCTGGACGTGTCGCGCCGCCACAGGTCAAACGGGAGGTGCCGCGCCCGGACCCGGGCGACCCCACGCTGTGGCCGCAGCGCGAAGCGTTGAAGTCGGCACTGCAATATCCCGGGGTGGCCGGGCCGGTGTTCGACTCGCTGACGGTTGAGAGCTTCACCCATCCCGGCTATGCAGCCGTGCGGTCGGCGATCGACAAGGCCGGTGGCACGTCGGCGGGGTTGTCCGGGGCGCAGTGGATAGAGGTGGTGCGTGAGCAGACGGCAGCGCCTGCGGCCGCGACGTTGGTCAACGAACTCGGCGTGGAGGCGATCAACGTCGACGACGACGAAAGATTGCCGCGCTACATCGGCGGGGTTCTGGCCCGGCTGCAGGAAGTGTGGATCGGCCGCCAGATCGCCGAAGTGAAATCGAAGCTGCAGCGGATGTCGCCGGTCGAACAGGGCGATGATTATCACGCGTTGTTCGGTGACCTGGTGGCGATGGAGGCGTATCGTCGCAGCTTGCTCGAGCAGGCAAGTGGCGACGACCTTACTGCATAGATCGCCGTTTCGGGTTATGGTGTTTCCGCTGTCGGGGACCGTGAGGAGAGGCGAGCAGGGTGGTATTTGCGACTGACCGAACGCGACGATTCGTGGCTGGCGCTTTTGTGGCGGCCGCCATCGCGGCTCCGCTCTATGCCGTTGCGACGACGACCGGTGCGCCCGACGCCACCGCCGCGCCGCCGTGCCTGGCCTGGTTCGGTAATAAAGAGGACGGCAAGTGCCTGTCCTACTCCAACGGCCAGCCGGTTTATGCCGGTACGCCGACGTTCAACGGCGGCAATGGCCCTGACGCGGGTTGGAGCACCGGCCCGCTGCTGCCCGGCACCTCGATAAACCGGGGGATCGGCTAGCCCTAACGCCGCTTCTCGGCCGCCGTCTCGGGCTCCAGAACTGTGGTGTCCGAGTCAATCGGCGTCAATGTGACCAATGACGGGTCCGGTGAGACTCGGTTGGCGATTTTGCGTCGTCCCGCATCGATGACGGCCTTCGCGGCCGGGCTCTCGGTCACCGCCTTGTAAGTGCCCGCGATCTGCTCATATCGGCGCCGACCGGCCTTCGAGCCCAAGACGTAGCCGACTGCCAAAACGACCAGATACCGGATCACAGGACCCCTCCCAGACGACGGTGTGACGCCGTCCATCCTGCCTCACATTGGGCACCGCGCGCCCGGCCGGGGACGTATTGGCGGGGCGAGCGGGCATTGCGCTAAAGTTCTCTCTTGCCCGCGGCGGCGCCCGCGAGCACATGCAGTCCCCTGTAGCTCAATTGGCAGAGCATTCGGCTGTTAACCGAAGGGTTCCTGGTTCGAGTCCAGGTGGGGGAGCAACACTTAATCTGCCTAGATACGCAAATCAAACACGCCCGATCTCGTTCGAGGCCGTCATCTCCCCGCTCGACGTCCACTGCACTCGCCTCGAGGGGCCGGCCTTAACACGGATCTCGAACGTCCACTAGGCGTGGAGGCTGTAGCCGCTGTTGGTTGCGAAAAGAGAAAACCATGTGGTTGTGCCAGAAGTAATTGTCATCGAGACGACGCCTTCGGCGTCTCCCGAAAACGGGTCGATAATTACCGCTACGGGGGTCTAGGAAAGGCAAGGATGATGGCTGAAGCTGCTCTGTGCACTGTGTGGGGAACGCCTGTACCCGGGCGGGAGAAGCAAGCTCTCGGCGTCTACAACGACGTGGTCCAGTACTGGGCACGTCTTCAAGAAGAAGGAAAGATCGAGCGTTTTGACGTGGTCGTCCTCGCGCCCGTCGGCGATGTGACCGGCTTCCTGCTGGTGCGCGGCGGCGCGGAGCAGATCGATTCGATCCGTCGTACGAAGGAGTACCAACAACTGCTCCAGCGAGTTCAACTCATCGTTTCTGAGGTCAGGGTCGCCGATGCGTTCGTTGACGAGGGACTCGCCCAAATCATGAGTCAGTACCAAGAAGTGGTCGAGCAGGCGGGCTGACGGCAAACGCTGAGCGCTAAGTGGCCACCTGGTACTAGGCCGTTGCAGTCTCGGCAGCGGCGTAAGGGAGAGTGCCTTGCGCCGCTTAAGAAGGACGGCCCTAGCCGCCCTCCTGCAACTCAGGATGCAGCCCATACAGACAGTCCAGGCAACAGAACCAGTCGCCGCCGGCGAGATGGGGCCAGCGGTGGCCGTCCGGCGGAACGCGACGGCAGTTGGCGCACCTACTCATCGGCCCTAGCAGCACGACACTCATCACTGCTCCAAGCAAGCTCATGCGACCACAGTCACCGCTCAGTGCTCAGCCGTGAGGTGCGCGACCGCGTTGGCGCGTGGCCCCAAGAACCGGTGGTGTGGGTCCGTTAACAAGTTTCGAAGGCATACCCTTCAGGGCGGCTCTCATTCATTGCAGGGCTGGCTCCGTTCGCCCAATAGACCGGACCACCGCGAACGGCGTCCAAGGTAGCCTCTGAGCTGCGTGTACTGAACGCCGAGGCTGAGTAAGCGCAATAGAAGGCAGAGAAGGCCATATGCGGCCCGACTACGGCTGCCTACAGCGGGCAGGCGGGCACCGCACCTGCGAGCACATCCCGACGCTGCGCTTCGGTGAAGGGGTCTTCGAAAAGGCCTTCGTCGAGGTGTCGCGATCGGAACAGATCGACGATGAAGTTCATCCGGTCCCTGATATTCGACCAATCGGTCGCCCTGCTGCCGGCCAATTCGTTGGGCGTGCGATCCCATCCGCCCTCGCCTGACAAGAAGTTCACGAGATCGGAGTTCACGAGCTCCGTCAGAGTCTCGGGGAAACTCGCTCCCTGCCACGGCTGGACGTCCTTGTCCACCTCGTGGTCGTACGGGCCGAGGTCGAACTCGAGCAGGTGGGCAGTCACCAGCCGGCGCAGGGGCCCAGGCATCGCGCCGCGGATGTAGGGCTGCAGGCGCACATGCTCGTGGAGGATCGCGGAGAGGTTGGCCAGCAGCATGTGCTCGTGCTTGGCGTCGTGGTCCTGCTCGTAGCGGGCCAAGTAGTAGTGGGTGTAGGCGATCTTCAACAGGTCTTGGCGCCGTCTTCGGTCGGTCCGGGCCGCAGCGTCGCCACAAATGCGGCAAGGCGCTCCGGGTCCGGCTCCGGCTGGTCGTGAAAAGCCGCGATGAAATGGCCCGAGGCACGGCCGATGTCGTCGAGCACTGTGATGTTGCCCTCGAGGATTCGCGCGGTCGCGTCCGACAGCAGTCGGCGCGTCACCGCAGAGGCCGCAAGACCACCGGCGGCGGCTGCGACCACGGCCGGCCCGCCCCGGCGGTACCCGTTGTGGCCGAACGCGCCAACCGCGAGCGCACCTGTGCCCGCGCCCAGCCCCGCGGTTGCGGGCTTCAGATACGGGATGTCCTCCTGGCGAATCGTTTTGCCGGCCTTCGTGGATCCCCACACAGCCCACGTGTGGAAGTTCGCTCCCGAGCCCGCTCCCGTGACAGCGCTCAACGCGGACGAGAGGTCGTAATGGGTCACGGTGATGCGGAGGTTGCACAGCACCGGCTCCGGAATCGCGACGGCCGTGCTGATCTCAGATTCCCACCACGCTGCATCGCGCCATTGCTCTTTCAAACTCACGCGACATACCCCCGGGTCTCGCCGTTCGTGATGCCGAGAACCTACGGTATGAGCCGCCTTCGGCTAGCCATACCGAAGAACCAAAAACCCCAGGTAGTTGCCTACGCAACGGGCGTCAATCAATTGTGCCAATCGCGGTCATCGCCGATCGGTGAGGTCGATAATCGGGTACGCGAGATCGACTCGCGATGGGGGATCAAAATGTCAGAGCAGGACAACGTCGACATCATCCGGCGGGGTTATGAGGCGTTTTCCGCGGGCGAAGTCGAAACTGTGATGGACCTATTCGATGACGACGTCGAATGGGTGCAGCCGGGTCAGAGCGCTGTCAGCGGGACCTTCCACGGCAAGGCCGAGGTCATGGAGCACCTCGCACGACTGGCCGAGAAGTCGCTGACAGTCAAGCTCAACCGTCTCATCGCCGACGGCGATACCGTCATTGCACTCACTGAGGTGTCAGCTGGTGGCGAAACCGGCCAAGACGCGGACGTATTCGTTCTTCGCAACGGCAAGACGCTACATGTCCAGATCCACAACGACACGTCGATGCTGGAGCGCGTATACGGCAAGAAGGAGCTCGCAGCCGGCTAACTCGGCCCGACCATAAGCTCGGGCCATGCGACTAACCCAGTTGATCGCAACGCTTTTGGCCACGGGCTTGATGACAGTCGCGTGCGGTTGGAGCCCACCCGGTCCGTCGCCCACCACATCCGCGAATTGCACCGCAGCCGAAGGGCCGACGGCGGACAGCCTCGCGCACGAAATCAAGAAGCTGCCCGCAGGCCCGCAATGGCGTGAAGTTTCGCGCGGACACACGCCGGACTGGGTCGTGGTGACATCGGGCGACGCATCCGACAGCCCGCAGCAGGTGCTGTTCTTCGATCACAGCTCGCCGATCGGCACGCCGACGCCCGATCCGCGGCCGTACATCACGGTAACGACGATGGGTAACAACACCGCGGGCGTGCAGTACCAATGGCGGCAAGGTCAGGACGCGGCTTGCTGCCCCACCGGCATCGGCACAGTGCGCTTCAAGGTGGAAGTCGGCAAGCTCAAGGCGCTCGACACGATCCCGAACGGTTAGTCACACGCCGCGCACACTGCCTCCGTCGATGACATATTCAGCGCCGGTGATGTAGGCAGCCCGGTCCGAAACCAGAAATGCGGCAAGCTCGCCCACATCTGCAGGCCGACCCGGTGCACCCAGCGGGATGCCGCCGATCGACTCGACGATCTGTGCACGCGCATCCTCGGTGCTGATCCCGTCGATCTGTGCGATCTCCCTCACCATGCCTGCCGCCGACTCCGTCTCGATGTACCCCGGGCACACCGCGTTGACCCGAATGCCGTTGGGCGCCAACTCGTTCGCCATGGCCTTGCTGTAGTTGGCCAGAGCGGCCTTTGCCGCCGCGTAGGGGATCGACGTCGGCAGCGGCGCCCGTCGCTGAATCGAGGTGACGTGAATGATGGCGCCCGACCCACGCTTCACCATCCCCGGGACGATCGCACGGTCGAGTCGGACGGCAGCGAACAGGTTCTGGTCGAAGGCCCATTGCCAGTCACCGTCGGTCAGCGTGGTCGACCCGCCCTCTGCCTGTGGGCGAGCCGCCGACGTTGTGCACCACAAAGTCGACCGCGCCGAGCCGGTCATGCGCCTCGGCGGCCAATGTCGAGATGCCGTCCGCGGTGCCCACGTCGGCGATGACGACGTCGTCGGCCGACTGGCCTGCCGGCACGGAGCGCGCCGCGACGAGCACCTTGGCGCCGCCAGCACGCAGCCGATCGGCGATACCTTTACCGATTCCCCGGGTGCCCCCGGTGATGAGCGCAGACCGGCCAGCGAACTCGGAGGATGTCATCCGACGAGCGTGCCACCCGCCACCGACAAATCCTCGCCCAACTCCTGCTCGCGGTTAGTCGTCGGGGATGTTCTCCGGGTGCAGCATTTCGGCGTACCGCAACTGCTCAGGTATCCCGAACCCGTCGACGAGCACCTCGGCATACGGCCGCAGGTTGCGGCAGCGCTCGTTGATACCGCGGGTGACGGCTTTGGCGCGCTCAGTGGACAGGAAACGGTGTTCCATGAACCACGCCCTGTCCTCTTCCATCACAGACAGCGCGTACAGATCGCACACCATGCCGAGGATCTCGCGGGCCTCCTCGTCCTCGCAGGCGTCGACACCGGCGACGAACGCCTCGAGGACGATGCGCTCGATATGCGCGCGGGCAGCGTGCAACACGTGATCCTGTACGGAGTTGAACGCGTCGAAGGCGCTCATCTCCTTGGATTTACCCTGCAGCCGGCGCGCGACTGTCGCGAGCATGTACTCCTCGCGGTCCTCGAACATCTTGACCTGGGTCCCGCGGTTGAACAGGCTGCCTTCTTCCTCGTTGTCCTGGCGGGTGTCGAGGATGGTCTGCATGATCGTCTCGGCCGCAGTGCGTTTCATCACCCGCTCGCCTGCGAAGTTGGCCGCGAACCGGACCCACTCCACGGGGCTCATGCCCTTGATGTCGTCGGCGTATGCGGTCAGCAGTTCCTTGGCCACCAGTTGGGTGAGGACGTGGTTGTCGCCCTCGAAGGTGGTGAACACGTCGGTGTCGGCCTTCAGTGCGATCAGCCGGTTCTCGGCGAGATAGCCTGCGCCGCCGCACGCTTCGCGCGCCTCCTGAATGGCGGAGGTGGCATGCCAGGTATTAGCAGCCTTGAGCCCGGCCGCCCGCGACTCCAGCTCGCGCTGCTCCTCGGGATCGGGATCGTCGGCCGTTTGCAGGTCGTGGCACTTGGCCACCAACTCGTTCTGCGCGAACTGCAGCGCATACGACCGGGCGATCAGCGGGAACAGCCGCCGTTGATGCACGAGGTAATCCATCAACAGCACTTCGCCGTCGTCGCCGGGGGCCTGGAACTGCCTGCGCTGCAACGCATAGCGCGTCGCGATGTCGAGCGCCACCCGCGTCGCCGCCGCCGCGCTGCCGCCCACCGTCACCCGGCCGCGGATCAGCGTGCCCAGCATCGTGAAGAACCGGCGGTTCGGGTTCTCGATCGGCGACGTGTACGTGCCGTCCTCGGAGACATCGGCGTACTTGTTCAGCAGATTCACTCGCGGGATCCGCACGTGGTCGAACATGATGCGGCCGTTGTCCACACCGGGCAACCCGCCCTTGTAATGGCAATCCGAGGTGGTGACCCCCGGCAGGTCGTTGCCCTCGTCGTCACGGATGGGAACCAGCAAGCAGTGCACCCCGTGGTTGACGGGCTTACCGTCCACGTCGGTGATCAACTGCGCGAAAACTGCTGCGACGCGCGCGGTCTGGGCTGCCCCGCCGATGTAGTCCTTGCGCGACGTCGGGGTGGGCGAGTCGACCACGAACTCTTCGGTTTCCGGATCGTATGTCGCGGTGGTCTCCAGGGACTGCACGTCGCTGCCGTGGCCAGTCTCGGTCATCGCGAAGCAGCCGAGCAGGTCGAGATTGATGATCTTCGGCACGTATTCCTGGTGGTGCCGTTCGGTTCCCAGGTTTTCCACGGCTCCGCCGAACAAACCCCACTGCACACCGGCCTTGACCATCAACGACAGGTCCGACATCGCCAGCATCTCGATCTGGGTGACCGCGGCGCCGACGTCGCCGTTGCCGCCGTGCTCCTTCTTGAATCCGTCCTCGGCTGCGCCGTGGGCGGCCATGATCTTCAGCTGTTCACCTACCTTCGTGCGGGCGATGACGGTGTTCGGGGTGTAGTGCGGGCGGAACACCTCGCCGGACAACTCCTCCCGCATTTTGTTCTTCACGTCTCGCCAACGGCCGTCCAGCGTGTTGCGCAGATGCTCCGCAGTGGTGGTCATATTGGGACCGTAGCCCGCGGAAGCGTCGCACAAACTGTGATGTGGCAAACCCAGGCGATCCTCAGTAACTCGGCACAATCCGGCCAGCGTTGAATGACCGCTATGACCGGGTCAGACAGCGCGCCGATTTCGCCGACTGGCATGCCGCACGTCCCAGGCCACCGACACTCCGACGTGACGGGCGGCTGGTTGAGGGCGGCGACATTCGGCGCGATGGACGGATTGGTCAGCAACACCGCGCTCATCGCTGGCGTGGCCGCCAGTGCAAGCGCACACACCGTGGTGCTCAGCGGGGTCGCCGGTCTGTTGGCCGGATCGTTTTCCATGGCGTTGGGGGAGTACACGTCGGTCACCACCGCTAACGAACAACTCGATGCCGAGGTTCGGTTGGAGAAGCGGGCGTTGAGCAAGCATCCTGAAGCTGAGAAGACGGAACTGGTCTGGATGCTCACGGAGATGGGAATGAGCCCTGAAACCGCTGAGAAAGCGTCGGAAGAGATCCACCGCGATCAAACCCGCGCGTTGAATGTGCATGTGTCACAGGAGCTCGGCGTGAACCCGCGCGAGAAGCCGTCACCGTGGGTCGCGGCAGGCTCCTCGTTCGGCATGTTCGCGATCGGCGCCATCATTCCTCTGATCCCGTACCTGCTCGGGTTCGAATCGCTGTGGGCCGGGCTGATCTGCGGCGGGCTGGGCCTGCTCATCGCAGGCGGCGTCGCCGCGCGATTCACCCGAAAAGCCGCATGGTCGGCCGCGCTGCGGCAGTTGGCCTTTGGCACGGTTGCGATTGCGGCCACTTATGCGGTCGGCACGCTCATCGGTTCGGCCACCGGCGTCTGATGCTGCGGCGGCTGGTTCTGTGCGCAGTCTTTCTCGTTGCCGCCGGTTGCAGTTCAGCGCACCCGTCGGCGACGTCGTTTTCGTACCTGGGTCAGGTCGAGGTGCCGCGCGGCTATCTGTTCAACGACACCACCGTCGGTGGGCTGTCGGCCATCAGCTACGACCCCGGTCGTCAGGTGTACTACGTGCTCAGCGACGACCGCTCGGAGAAGAACCCGGCGAGGTTTTACACCGTGCGAATCGCGTTCCCCGACAACAAGTTGGGCAGCATCGAGTGGGTGTCGACGACACCACTGCTGGACCGATCCGCTCAGCCATTTCCTGCGCTGTCGCCCAACGCGATCCCGCCCGACCCCCGAGGGCATTGCGTTCGATGCCCAACGCCAGCAGCTGTATTGGTCGAGCGAAGGCGAACGAGATACCGAAGACCCCGTCCATCCGCTGCTGCTGAACCCATGGGTCCGCATCACCGGTCTCTACGGCGGGTTCCGCGGCCAGTTCGCACTGCCTGATGTCCTCGATGTGTCGGCCGAACAGACGGGGGCGCGGCAGAACCGCGCGCTGGAGGGTCTGACGCTCACGCCCGACGGCACGTCGGTGTGGGCGGCGATGGAGGGACCGGGCTACAACGACGGCGAACTGCCGACGACCGGGCACGGCACCCTGACCCGCGTCACCCGATTCGACGCCACCACCGGCGCCCCGAGGGCTCAGTTCGCGTATCCCCTCGACCCCGTCAGCTCCGGACCGCAGGGCGACAACGGATTATCGGACCTCGTCGCCCTAGACGACGAAAACTTCCTGGTCGTCGAGCGTGGATACGGCACCCACGTCGTCGTCCGGATCTACCGGGCAACCGTCGCAGGTGCCGACAATGTCCTCGACCGGCCGTCGCTGATGGGTACGGCGCCCAAGCCGATGACCAAGACGCTCGTCGCGGACCTGTCGACGTTGCCCGAGATTCAGCATCTGGACACGTCGAGGGAATTACGTTGGGGCCCAAGCTGTCCGACGGTCGCCAGTCCGATGTGCTGGTGACCGACGACAACTTCAACCCGCAGCAGGTGACGCAGTTCCTGGCGTTCGCGATGTGATCAGTCGCTGCCGACGGTGACGGCCCTCGCCTGATCGGTGAGCTCGTCGAGTTCGGACTCCTCGACGTCGATGCCCACCAAGTGCGGACGCGTTGCTGCCAGTACGACCGCGCCAAGCAGCACGGCGCCTGCGCCGACCCAGAACGGCAGGTGGACGCTGACCTGCTCGCCGAGCACGCCCGCCAGCCACGGTGCCAGGGCAGCGCCAGAGAACCGCACGAAACTGTAGGCCGCAGAGGCCACACCGCGTTCGACCGGAGCGGCCTTCATGACGGTCTCGGTGATCAAGGTGTTGTTGATGCCGATGAACAGGCCTGCGACGACCACACACGTCGCGAGCACCGCCTTGTTGTTGGTGCCGACGGCCATCACGGCGAGCGTCGTCGTCATCGCCAGCAGATTCACCAATAGCGTTGGCACAGTGCCGAATCGGTGCTGCAGGCGCGGTGCGACGACCACCGACGTGAACGCCAACGCGATTCCCCAGCCGAAGAAGATCAGCCCGATCTGATGAGCGCTCATATCGAGCGGGAACGGCGTGAACGCCAACAGCGTGAAGAAGCCAAAGTTGTACAGCAGAGCGGTGATTGCGACCCCAAGCAGCCCGCGGTGGCGCAACGCGCGGAACGGGTCGGCCAGGGTGGTGGCGCGCTCGGCGCTCGGCGTGGACGGCAGCAGGAACGCGGTCACCAGAAGGGCGAACGCCATCAGTGCCGAGACGCCGAAGAACGGTCCGCGCCACGAGATCGAGCCGAGGAGACCGCCGACGAGCGGTCCGACCGCGATGCCGAGGCCCAACGCCGCTTCGTAAAGGATGATCGCCTGGGCCACTGAGCCCCGTGCGGAATTGACGATGGTGGCCAGTGCCGTCGCGATGAACAATGCGTTGCCCAAGCCCCACAGGGCGCGCCAGCCGACGATTTCCAACACGGTGTCGGACATGCCTGCCAGGCCCGCGCCGGCGATGATCACCACCAGACCCAGGAGCAGCGTGCGCTTGGGGCCGATGCGGCTGGCCGCCACGCCGGTGATCAGCATGGCCACGCCCATCACCGCCATGTAGCTGGTGAACAGCAGTGAGACCTGCGACGGCGAAGCGTTCAGATTGTCGGCGATCGGTTTGAGAATCGGGTCGACCAGACCGATGCCCATGAACGCGACGACGCAAGCAAAAGCAACGGCCCAAACGGCCTTAGGTTGACGCCACATAAGGTGGCAACTCCTTTTCGGTTATTTGGTGGTGGTGGACGGTGCGGCCGCGTTCTCGAGAAGTCGACGCAAGACGCGAACGGCCTCGCTGAGCGTCTGCCGGTCCGCGGCGTCGAGCCGCTCCAGATACGGGTCGATGGCCGCACCGCGATCGACGCGGGCCTGCCGCAGCATCTCGACACCTGTTGGGGTGATGCGGATCAACACGGCCCGCGCGTCCTCGGGGTCGACGGTGCGCGAGACCAGCCCCGCGTCTTCGAGCCTGCGGACCTGGGTCGTCATCGTGGGCTGTGAGCAATGATCGAGGGCGGCCAGGTCCGAGATGCGGGCCTCGCCCTGGTCTTCGATCGTGGACAACAGCCTTGCCTGCGCATATGGCAATGGCAATCGCGAACGCTGGGTGGCAAGGCGGTTAATGCGGGCTACGATCGCGAGCAGGTCGGCACCGAGCGGCGAGGTCATGCCCCCAATAATTGCATAGGTTTGCTATGCGAATCAATCGCAGGCGTCGGTGTGTCCGGTCACAAAGGGGCGTCTCAGCTTGCGGCTGGCAGAATCGTGAAATGACCGCGACCGGGGAAGCGAGCATGACTCGACGAGCCGGCTCGCTGCAACCGGTTGAGCTGGCACAAGCGTCGGTGATGGCGGCGTTGTGTGCGGCAACCGCGATCGTCGCCGTCGTCGTTCCGTTTGCTGCTGGGCTGTCGCTGCTCGGCACGGTGCCGATGGGGCTGCTGTCGTACCGATATCGCCTGCGTGTGCTGATTGCGGCGACCGTCGCCGGCGGTGTGATCGCATTCCTGATCGCCGGTATGGGCGGCTTCATGACGGTGGTCAACTGCGCCTATATCGGCGGGCTGACCGGCATCGTCAAACGCCGAGGCCGGGGCACACCGACCGTAATGCTCGCCGCGCTGGTGGCAGGGGCGCTGTTCGGCGCCGCCACGGTGGTGGCGCTGTCGATCCTGTCACGGTTGCGCCACCTGATCTTCGAGTCGATGACCGCCAACATCAACGGTCTGGCCGCGGTGATCGCGCGCATACCCGATATGGAGGGCGCCGCTGAGCGGCTCAAGCACGACTTCGCGGTCGCGTTGGACTACTGGCCGTACCTGTTCTTCGCCTCAGGTATTTGGTCGATCATGGTTGTCAGCCTCATCGGCTGGTGGGCGCTGTCGCGAGTGATGAAGCGACTGCTCGGAATCCCGGATGTGCACAAGCTGAAGGCGTCCGCCGACGACGGGCCGGTCGCGCCGGTGCCCACGCTGCTGCACGACGTGCGGTTCCGCTATCCGAACGCCGATCATGACGCGCTCGGTCCGGTGTCGATGAGCGTGGAACCCGGAGAACACCTCGCGATCACCGGGGCCAACGGCTCCGGCAAGACGACGCTGATGTTGATGCTGGCGGGTCGGGAACCCACGTCGGGAACGGTCGAACGGCCGGGCGCGGTGGGGCTCGGCAAGCCCGGCGGCACGGCGGTGATCATGCAGCACCCCGAGAGCCAGGTCCTTGGTACTCGCGTAGCCGACGACGTGGTGTGGGGGTTGCCGCCCGGCGCGTCGACGGATGTGCATCGCCTGCTCACCGAGGTCGGCCTCGACGGGTTGTACGAACGCGACACCGGCGGCCTGTCGGGCGGCGAGTTGCAGCGCCTTGCGGTGGCTGCGGCCCTGGCGCGTGAGCCGTCGTTGCTGATCGCCGACGAGGTCACCAGCATGGTCGACCAGGACGGTCGTGACGGGTTGATGTCGGTGCTGTCGGGGCTGACGCAACACCACCGCATGTCGCTGGTTCACATCACGCACTACAACGATGAGGCCGACGCCGCCGACCGGACCGTCAACTTGACCGGCAACGGTGGCGCGGCGGACAACATGCAGATGGTGGAGACGGCGGCGGCGCCGAAAGCCACAGTTGCGGTGGGCCACCACACCGAAACGCCGGTACTGGAACTGGCGGGCGTTGGCCACGAATACGGCAGCGGAACACCGTGGGCGGCAACGGCTCTGCGCGACATCAACTTCACGGTTCACGAGGGCGACGGCGTCCTGATCCACGGGCTGAACGGATCTGGCAAGTCCACGCTGGCGTGGATCATGGCGGGGCTGACGGTTCCGACCACCGGTGAGTGTCTGCTTGACGGTAGGCCGGTCTCCGATCAGGTCGGCGGTGTCGCGATCTCGTTTCAGGCGGCCCGGCTACAGTTGATGCGCAGTCGTGTCGATCTGGAAGTTGCTTCGGCGGCAGGGTTTTCGCCCCGCGACCACGGCCGGGTGGCCGCGGCGTTGGCGAGGGTCGGCCTGGATCCGGTGCTGGCGAAGCGACGCATCGATCAGCTCAGCGGAGGACAGATGCGCCGCGTCGTGCTGGCGGGACTGCTGGCGCGCACACCGCGTGCGTTGATCCTGGACGAGCCGCTGGCGGGGTTGGACGCGGCGAGCCAACGCGGGCTGCTGCGGCTGCTTGAGGAGTTGCGACGGAATGCCGGCCTGACAGTCGTCGTGATCTCCCATGACTTTTCGGGTCTCGAGGATCTGTGCCCGCGCACGCTGCACCTGGACAACGGCATCCTGACGCCGGCGCCGACGGCTGCAGGAGGGATGTCATGACCGCTGATGTCGGTACTCCTCGCGTGCGCGGCAGGACGGCGGGACGGCGGCAACGCAGGCAGGTGGTGCTGCTGCGGCCGGTGCCGGGCCGTTCGGTCATTCACGAGCTGTGGGCTGGCACGAAGCTTCTTGTGGTGGCCGGTATCGGGGTGCTGTTGACGTTTTACCCGGGCTGGGTGCCAATCGGTCTGGTTGCTGCCCTGGTACTGGTGGCGGCGCGGATCGCGCGCGTTCCGCGCGGTACGTTGCCGTCGATCCCGCGGTGGCTGTGGATCCTGTTGTTGTTGGGCTGCGTTACTGCCACCTTCGCGGGCGGCAATCCGGTGATCGAACTGGGCTCGGTGAACGTCGGGCTGGGCGGGTTGTTCAACTTCCTGCGCATCACGGCGTTGTCGATAGTGCTACTCGGGCTCGGCGCGATGGTGTCGTGGACAACGAACGTCGCTGAAATCGCCCCGGCGGTGGCCACATTGGGGCGGCCGTTGCGGATGCTGCGGGTACCGGTCGACGACTGGGCGGTGGCGCTGGCGTTGGCGTTGCGGGCGTTCCCGATGCTGATCGACGAGTTCCGGGTGCTGTATGCGGCGCGGCGGCTGCGCCCGAAGGAGGTGCCACCTACCCGTCGGGCGCGTCGGCGGCGGTGGGCGTTGGAGGTCATTGACTTGCTCGCGGCGGCTATTACCGTCGCGCTTCGGCGGGCCGATGAGATGGGCGATGCGATCACCGCACGCGGTGGTGCTGGACAGATCTCTGCGGTGCCGTCGAAGCCGAAGGGGCTCGACTGGGTTGCGATGGCAATCGTGATCGTGGTGTGCGGGGTCGGGCTGTGGCTCGAGCTGACGGTGTGGGGCACGAGCGCGGCTACTTCGGCGGGTTAGCCCTTTCTGGCCTGCGTTGCCGGGCGTTGACTCTGCGTGTGCGGCGTCGGCTACTCGCTCTTTTGCGCCCTGAGCGCGAGTCAACGTCGAGTGAACCCCGGCGCTGCCGACGTGGATCTCGGTGTTCTCGACCGAAGTGAAGCGCGACTCCGCTCTCTGGCCACCATCAGTGCAGAGTGAAACGCAGGACCTACCGCGACGCAGCCGAATTCGCCGCCGCCTGAGCCTCCGCGAGGTTGCGCGCCACCTCGCCGCGGCCAAGGAACATCTCCGCGAAGTACGGCTTGAGCGCCTCGAAACCCGCGGGGAACCCGGCACCGCCCGGCGCTGCGATGCGAGGGCCGTCGAGCACCTTGAAGAACGGGCTCACGTCAACCCCGCGCGACTTCCAGTACGCGTTGTACACCGGTTGCGCCGCGAGCACCGCCGGGATCGCCGCGCCGCTTGCCCCGAGGTACTCGTTGCCCCGCGGGCTTCCCATCCACTCCAGCACCTGGCGCACAGCCTCGGGATGCCGCGTCGCCGAATTACCCGCGGCGGCAATGCCATTGGTCACACTGACCCGCCCCTTCGGCCCCGACGGCATCATCGCCACACCCCACCGGAAGCTCGCTCCATCCGCGACCGCCGCGAGGTTGTACGTCCCGGACTGGAACAACGCCATCCTGCCCTGTAGGAACTGGTTGCGGGAGAAGTCGCCGTTGTCGTTGGTGTCCGACGCCGGCGGCGCAACATGGTCGGTGTTGATCAGCCCCACCAGATACTTGAACGCGTCGACCGACTGCGGATTGTCGAACGCGAACCGGTCGCCGACCGAGAAGACCCCACCCGCCGAGCCGATGTAATTCAGGTAGATGCCCTGCAGATCGTTCGCCGCGTTGTACCCCCACTGTCGGATTCGCTCCGCGTCGAACCCCGCCGCGCCCGCCGTCCGCCCCTCGGTGTCCAGCGTCAGCCGGGCCAACAGCGGCCGCAGCGTATCGTCCTCACCAAGCGACCACTGAAGGTCCGACAACTCCCGCACATCCACGCCCGCCGCGTCCAGCAGGTCGGCATTGAAATACAACGCGATCCCGGCGTCGGTCAACTGCGGCACAGCCCACAGCGCACCGTCGCGGGTGAACTGGTCGACGACCGAGGGTTCCCAAGCCACCGACGCGTTGCGGCCCAACACTTCTGAGATGTTCATCAGCCTGCCGCTGTCGGCGTAACCGGCGTAATAGGCGTTTGACAGCCAGAAGATATCGTCGGCGCCGCCGCCCGCCACGTCCGTGCGCAACGTGTTGAAGTATGTCGAATACGCGACGACGTTCACCCGCACCTCAATGTCGGGGTGTTCGCGGGTGAACTCGTCGAAGGATTCGCGATACGCCGCCGCGACTTGTTCGTCCCACAACCGCACGGTCACGACCGTGCGACCGCTCGCCCCGTCGGAACGGCCCAGCAGCATGGCCGCAACGAGCAACACGACCCCTACAAGCGCGACGCCCGCCGCGACCAGCGTCGAGAACTTGATGCTCATTTGAGCCCAGTTACCACGATCGAGCGGACGATGTGGCGGCCAAGCGCCACGAACAAGACAATCAACGGCACTATCGCCACGGTCGTCGCCGCCATCACCAGCGTCCACTGCGCGTTGTATCGCGACTGAAGACCCGCGGTCGCCACGGTGAGCACCTGCCATTTACTCCCGCTGGTGATGACCAACGGCCACATGAAGTTGTTCCACTGCGACACCACCGTGATCAGCGCCAGCGTCACGAGTATCGCCCGGCTGGCGGGCACCACGACATGCACGATGACGTC
This sequence comes from uncultured Actinomycetota bacterium, assembly GCA_963848855.1. Taxonomy (GTDB): domain Bacteria; phylum Actinomycetota; class Actinomycetes; order Mycobacteriales; family Mycobacteriaceae; genus Mycobacterium. Next base: position 1,906,633 of record CAWKFL010000006.1, on the reverse strand, counting down.
TAACGTGTTGGCACCGTCGATGCGCGCCGCATTGATAAGGTCGGCAGGAATCGCCCGAAAGTGCTCCCGCAGCAGAAAGATCGCGTACGGCGAACCGAACATGAACGGCAACACCAGCGCCCAGAACGTGTTCCGCAGACCGGCCTCGGCCATCATCAGATACAGCGGAACCACCGTCACCGTCGCAGGCACCATCAGGGTCGCGACGTACACCCAGAACAGGACGTCACGACCCGGAAACTGCAGTCGCGCAAACGCATAGGCCGCGAGCACCGAGAACGTCATCTGCCCCAACAGGATGACCGACGTCATCAACGCCGTCACCACCAAGGCCCGTCCGAATCCCGCGCCGGCGAGTCCGGTGTAGTTCTCCAACGTCGGTGGACGGGGCAGCGACAGCGGAGATTCGGAGTTGAACTGCCGAGCCGACGTGAACGACGTCAGCAGACCCAAGGCGAACGGAACCAACGTGATAACCGCCCCGAGGACCAGGCCCGGGTAGATCAGCGCGCCCGACGCCACCCGGCTAGGTGAGGTCATAGGTGATCCGTCGCCGGAAGTACAGATGTTGGACGATCGTGACCCCGACCAGCAGCACAAACAGCACCACAGCCATCACCGCCGCGCGCCCGACCGCCGCCGCGCCGAACGCCTCGGCATAAATACGGTGAGCCACCAGATCGGTACCGCCCTGCGGACCCCCGCCCGTCAACGCATACACCGTGTCGAATACCTGAGCCGCACTGATGATCCCGGTCACCGCGACGAAGAACAGCGTTGGACGCAGCATCGGCAGCGTGATGCGGCGAAACCGCTGCCACGCATTCGCGCCGTCCGTGCGGGCGGCGTTGTGAAAGTCTTCGGGGATGGCCAGGATCCCGGCGAGGAAGAACAGCGTCACATAGCCGACGTTGGTCCACACGACAACCGCCGACACGACAGGCAGCGCCAAGCCCGGATCCATCAGCCACTCGATGCGGTGGCCGAGCGCGGTGCTCACCGCACCGTCCGTGGGCGCGAGAATCCAGCGCCACAGCACCGCGATGGCCAGGGGCGCGCAGATCCACGGCAGCACGTACAGCGTGCGGAATACAGCAGTACCCGGCAGCCCGCGGGCCAGCATGGCCGCGGCGATCAGTCCGAGCACCGTTTGTACGGGCACCACGATCGCGATGAACAGGCCGGTCACTATCAGCGATCTCGCGAACGACGAGTCGGTCAGTACCGCCTGCCAATTGCCCAGCCCGACAAACTCAATGGGCCCGAGAAGGTCCCAGTGGTGCAGGCTCAGCCACAACACGACCAACATCGGCAGCAGCAGGAAGACGACCACACCGAACAGGCTGGGCGCGAGCAGCGCATACCCCAATGCTGTCGTACTCCGGCGCGGTGCCACCGAGTCATTAAAGCTGTCTGCGGCCGCAGCCACTACGGTGGTGGCGTGACAGCAACCCGACGAGTTGATGCCGACTTCCTCGGGCTGCCTCGCCACCAGCTGGCCGATGCCGCCTTGGCGGCCGCCGTTGCAGCCGGAGCGACATACGCCGACCTGCGCGTTCACGCCATCACGACCGAGATCGTGCTACTGCGCGACGGTGAGCTGGAGAGCACGGTCGTCGACCGCGAGATCGGGCTGTCGGTCCGCGTCATCGTCGACGGCACTTGGGGGTTTGCCTCCCACGCCGAGTTGGATCCCGCCGTCGCCGCGGAGACCGCGCGCCGTGCCGTGCGGGTTGCGACGACGTTGGCGCCGTTGAACGCGGAACGCATCGAGCTGGCGCCAGAGCCCGTGTATTCCGACGTTACCTGGGTGTCTGACTATCGGATCGACCCGTTCACCGTCACCACCGCCGACAAGATCGCGGTGCTGGCCGAGTACTCCGGACGGCTGCTGGCCGCTGACGGTGTCGACCATGTGTCCGCCGCGTTGCAGGCGACGAAGGAGCAAACGTCTTACGCCGACACGTTCGGCTCGTCGATCACCCAGCAGCGGGTACGCGTGGCACCGACGCTCGACGCGGTGACGGTCGACACGTCGGCAGGCACGTTCGAAAGCATGCGCACCCTGGCACCGCCCAGTGCGCGCGGCTGGGAATGGGTAGTCGACGACGAGCTGTGGAACTGGTCGGACGAACTGGCGCAGGTGCCGTCGCTGCTCGCCGAGAAGGCCAAGGCGCCGAGCGTCACCGCGGGCCCGACCGACCTCGTGATCGACCCGTCGAACCTGTGGCTGACGATTCATGAATCAATCGGGCACGCCACCGAATACGACCGCGCGATTGGCTACGAGGCCGCCTACGCGGGCACGTCGTTCGCCACGCCGGACAAGCTGGGCACCATGCGCTACGGCTCGCCGGTGATGAACGTGACCGCCGACCGGACCGTCGAATACGGTTTGGCCACCGTGGGTTTCGATGATGAAGGCGTGGGGGCACAGCGCTGGGACCTGGTGCGTGACGGTATCTTCGTCGGCTATCAGCTGGACCGGGTGTTCGCGCCGCGGCTCGGCGCGTCACGGTCCAACGGCTGCTCGTATGCTGACTCCCCGCATCACGTGCCGATACAGAGGATGGCCAACGTGTCGCTTGCGCCGGGTGCCGACGACCTGAGCACCGACGACCTGATCGCCCGCGTCGAGGATGGACTTTTCATCGTCGGCGACAATTCGTGGTCAATCGACATGCAGCGGTACAACTTTCAGTTCACCGGCCAGCGGTTCTTCCGGATCCGCGACGGCAGGCTCGACGGCCAGGTGCGCGACGTCGCCTACCAGGCCACCACAACCGACTTCTGGCGCGCGATGGAGGCTGTCGGCGGACCGTCGACCTGGCGGCTCGGCGGTGCCTTCAACTGCGGCAAGGCGCAGCCCGGTCAAGTCGCCGCGGTCAGCCATGGTTGCCCGTCGGCGCTATTTCGCGGAATCAACGTGCTCAACACCCGCACCGAGTCGGGACGGCAGCGGTGATCGGTGCACAGCAGGTCGTCGACACTGCGTTGGCCGAGGCCGCCAAGTCGGGCAAGGCCGACGAGACAATCGTCTTGGTCACCGACCACACCGAGGCGTCCCTGCGCTGGGCGGGCAACACAATGACCACCAACGGCGAATCCGTAGGTCGGCATACGACAGTGATTTCGATTGTGCGCCAAGGCGACAACGCGCAGGTCGGCTCGGTGAGATCCAGCGAGGTGGACCCCGCGGCCATCGCCGACCTCGTCGCGGCCTCGCAGGACGCCGCCCTGTCGGCGCCGGAAGCCAGCGACAGCGCGGCGCCGTTGCCCGGCGACGACGCCCCTGCCGACTGGGATGAAGCCGCTCCCGCAACAGGTGCGCGTGTCTTCTCCGGCTTGGCGGGTGCTCTGGCACAAGGTTTTTGCGGCGCCGACCAACTTTACGGGTACGCGCGGCATGTCCTGGAGACGACGTTCGTCGCCACATCGAACGGGCTACGGCGGCGCTACACACAGCCGACCGGGTCAGTGGAGATCAATGCCAAGCGCTCCGGCGCCAGCGCGTGGGCGGGCGTTGGAACACCCGACTTCGTCGACGTGCCAATCGATTCGCTGCTCTCCGAACTCTCGATGCGGTTGGATTGGGCCAAGCACACCGTCGAATTGCCTGCCGGGCGATACGAGACCCTCATGCCGCCGTCGACGGTGGCCGACATGATGATCTACCTGGCGTGGTCGATGGATGGACGTGGCGCGCAGGAGGGCCGTACTGCGCTGTCGGCACCCGGCGGCACGCGGGTGGGGGAGAAGCTCACTGATCTGCCGTTGACGCTCTACTCCGACCCGTCGGCGGATGGACTCGCGTGCACACCGTTCGTCGCGGAGCCGAGTTCGTCGGAGCGGGTGTCGGTCTTCGACAACGCCATGGACATCGACCGGGTGGACTGGATCCGCGACGGCACCATCAACGCACTGGCGTATTCGCGGTCGGCGGCGGCCGACTTCGACGCCCCGGTCGCGGTTCCCGGCGACAACCTCCTGATGACCGGCGGCTCGGCGAGCCTGGCCGACATGATCGCCAGCACCGAACGGGGGCTGCTGCTGACGACGTTGTGGTATGTCCGGACCGTCGACCCGACCGTGCTGCTGTTGACCGGGTTGACCCGCGACGGCGTGTACTTGGTCGAGGACGGCGAAGTGACTGCGGCCGTCAACAACTTCCGTTTCAACGAAAGCCCGCTGGACCTGCTGCGCAGGGCGACTGAGGCGGGTGCCAGCGAGACCACGCTGCCGCGCGAATGGGGTGACTGGGCGACGCGGGCGGCGATGCCGTCGCTGCGGATACCCGACTTTCACATGTCCTCGGTGAGCCAGGCGCAATAATCCATGCGTGGCTGACAACGGGATAGCTGAACGATTGGCGCATCTGGTCGCGCTGTCGTCTGACGATGCGCACATGGACACGTTGATTCGGCTGACGTGCGGCAGGGCGTTGTCGTTGCGTCCGCTGCCCTCGGAGGTCGATCTGGTCGACGGAGCGGCCGAGCGGGATTCGGTGGTGGCGGCGTTCACTGAGCAGTTCGCGATCGACGTGACGGGGATTGGCGATCTTCAGCGTAAGCAGTTGTTCAAAGCCTTGGGCGACAACGCCATTCGGGCGGTGATGGCGATCTTCATCGCAGATTTCGTGCCGCGGGTGTGGGCCGGCTGCGAGGTGCTCGGGATGGGGAGGCCGGGCAACGGGATCGAGATCGCGTGGGAGCACGAGACCGATCCGGCCGACGCGCTGCTGAACGGCTTTGCGCCGGCGGTGGCGAAGATGGACAAGCTCGACCCATTGACGACGGAGGTCGTCCGGTTGCGGGGCGCGTCTCAGCACAACTGCCGGTTGTGCAATTCGCTGCGGAACACCACTGCGCTGCAGTCAGGCGGGTCGGAGTCGCTGTACTCCGAAATCGAGAGTTTCGAGACGTCGCAGCGATTGACCGACCGACACAAGGCCGCGTTGCGCTACGTTGATGCGCTGATCTTTTCGCCGTCACGTATCGATGCGCAGGTGGCGGCCGAGGTCCGGACACATTTCTCCGAGGACGAGGCGTTCGAGCTCACGTTGGACGTGATGCGAAATGCGAGCAACAAGATCGCTGTGTCGCTGGCGGCCGACGCACCACGGGTGGCGAAGGGCACAGAAGAGTACTCAATCGACGCCGATGGGCAGACGGTCTACGCCAGCTGAGTTAAGCGGCTTGCTCGACGACGGCCAAGGCCGGTGCCGCCCGCGCCGCGTCTGGACGCTCACGGCGCGAGCCACGGTGATGAATGGTGATCAGCGCGCCCGCGCGGACGACGCCGAGAGGTCCCGGACCCGCGAAGCGCGCGATGCCCGACACCCGCAGCGCCAAGCTCGCCTTGGCCTGGCGGTATCCGACCCGCACGCCCGCTGCGATGACGATCAGCAGGCCGCCGATGCCCGGCAGGGCCAAGGCGGCCAGCGCCGAGATTGACGCGGGTACCACGATCGCGCTGACGGCGTGCTCGAGAACGGATTTCGCATCCGGCGTGCTGACGGCCTCGCTTACCGGCGCTGCCAGCCCGGAGACCGAGAGCTTCTGGGGCAGGCCCGTCGCGCCGATGGTGCCGAGAGCCGGAAGCGGCTTGGTCTCGCCGAGCAACGGCATGGTCCAGATATCCGCGCTGGACGGGAGAAGCGCTGGTGGCACCGCAACCGGACCGAGATCAGGTGCGCCGGCGGGCGCGGTGAGCCATTGATCGCGAGCGACGGCGGCTCCGAGCATCGCTTCTGGTTGGTTCGTTGCAAGGACGAGCAAGGAATAGATGTCACCGGGCAGTTGCACGAGCGGCACTATGACCGCGTCGGTCATCGTGGTGAGTACGGTCTGGACGTAGGTGATGACGTCGGCGACCGGGGTTTCAGACGTCGGCAGCGAAATGACCGTGACCGCTCCCGAGAGAGCGACGTACGCCATCGCTCCGACCATGTGCGCAATCGGTTCGACGACAACGGAAACCTGATTCGGCGGGGGAGACGGCGCCCCCGGGGCCGCGAGCGGCGCGGGTTCGGGAGTGTTCGTCACCAGCGAAGGCGGCGGGGTGGCGCTGGCGCCGGGGTCCGCTGCGGCCGCGGTGGTGTCCACCGTGGTCACCGTGGGCTCGGTGGGAGTGATTTCGGAGTCCTCCGCGAAAGCGGTCACTTCCGGTTCGGCGGGGCTCGATTCGGCACTGTCATTTTCCTCGGCAGCCGGAGTGCTCGCCTCGGTACTCGGTTGACCCGACGGTGTGGAGCGATGGCTCGGCTTGCCGAGCACGCCAATTGTGCTCGTTACACCTTCGAGCGTTTTCCGGACGCTCTCTTGGAGGTTGCGGGTAATAGTGGTGACGGGGCGGTTCGGGGTGGTCGCGCCTTGGCCAGCGGACTCAGATCCCTGGCTCTCTCCGTTCGATCCAGTTGAATTGCTAGATTCCGGCTCGGCGACGGCGATGGCGCCTTGGGCGCTGACGATGAGGAGACCAGCTGAAAGCACACAGGCGCCAGCAGCGGTGCGCAAATGCGTTGTGGAAATAATCGCCCCCTCCAGCAAGAGCCTCGACGGAAGGATATCGTGGACGGCCATTTTCGCATAGTCCGAGCTTGACCAATGCATAACCGATCAAGAAACAAAAGGCCAAAAGACTCTAATAGCAACCAGCACAATTGACGCCCCCGCAAATACACGTGCGGGCGGTGGTTCGGCTGAGGTCCGTGCGATTTGAGGATATGCGAATATTGGTGCGCAGTCGACGCCTGGGGCGGTAGCTCAGTTGGTTAGAGCCGCGGACTCATAATCCGTTGGTCGCGGGTTCGAGCCCCGCCCGCCCCACCGAGAAAGCCCACGTAAACGAGCGTTCTGGCCGCGGGCCGTCAGGTGGCCCCGGTCTCGGTGTCACGAGTTGTCACAACTCGCCCAAAACTGCTCGCCGCCGCCTTCAACGCGTCGTCCTGGCTGTGCGCGTAGGTCGCCATCGTGAACGCCGGCGACGCGTGCCCTAGCCACGCCGCGATCACCGCGATCGGCTCCCCACGCAGATGCATCAACGTCGCGCACGAATGCCTCGCGTCGTGCAGCCGCACGGCCGGGATGCCTAGACCCTTGAGCAGCTTCTCCCACCGCGACGTAATCGCGTCCGGATGCAACGGTTCGCCGAGCTGGTTGGTGGCCACATACTCGCCGCCGCGATACTGCGAACCCGCAGCAAGGCGATCCTCGATCTGACGCTTGCGCGCGGCCTTCAACACGTCGACGACCTCGGTGGGCATCGGAAGGGTCCGCTTCGATTTCTTCGACCTCGGCGTCCCGGTCAGCACTTGGCGCTCGACGCCGACACGGTTCTGCTCGATCGTCACGGTCCCGGCGTTCAGGTCGACAGACGACCACTTCAGACCTGCAATCTCACCCCGGCGCAGTTCCATAGAGGGCGAGCGTCCAGAGGTGCCGGTCCCGGCATTCATGGTCGAGGATCGTGAACATGTCGCGGCCGGCGAGCGTGCGCATCTCGGCACGCCCCGACTGGTCCATGCGCTCGACGAGCGCCGCGACGTTACCCTGCCTCAACTCTGACTCCAGTCGAACGGGTACAAGTTTGGGGCATCGCGTCGGCGGGTGGATGATCCGGGCTCGAGCAGCTGTTCGGCCATCTCGTCTGGCGCGACACCAAAGCCGCGATCTTGCTCTTTATCCGCAATAAGGACGTCTCCGCGGTCATCGACAAGGCCATCGGCAAGATCAAAGAGTACAAGGACCACGCAGCCCGCAGCCCTGCATATGACCCGAGCGACGCAGACCAGTACGAGTTCACGATGCACGCCGAGGGCGATCCCGAACGCGAGATCCACCTCACACTGATCCCGTTCGCACTCCGCTCGACAACGAAACCGCCATAGCCGCACGGGGCCGAGTAAGTCCCGCGCGGTTGCGACCCGAAAGCGCGCGCTGCCGCCCTGCGCTGTGGGGCGTGCTTCCTCGATCCTGGATGATTTCCCGATCGGACTCAACGACGCCGGTCCTGATAAGTAGCATCTGGCGCGTGGCGAGAACACCTTCAGCAACTGGCATCGGTCAGCCTGAGCCGCCGCGATCTCACCGTGGCGTTCAGTTGGTCGCTGTTCAACTGGATCGCCGACGTGGCGTGTCTGGTCTTTGCGGCCTACGCCGCGAGCGGGACTCCGTCGCTGGCCGGGCTGACGGTCGCCTACGCCGCGGCACGGGCGGTCGGCTCGATCCCGCTGATGCCCGGCGCGCTGCTTGTCGTCGAGGCGGTGCTGGTGCCCGGTCTGGTGTCCAGCGGCATGACGCTGGCGGCCGCGATTTCCGCGATACTGATCTACCGCCTGGTGAGCTGGATTTCATCTCGGCGATCGGCTGGGTGGTGTTCTTCTTTATGTTCCGCACCGAGACGGACGTCGACCCGGACGCAGGACTCGACGAGGTCGACCAGTCTGAAGCCGTCAGCGATGCCGAGCCCAAACACGACTCATAGGAGCGCTACATGCCGACCAGAGCCGCTCCATCGTCGCAGTTCTCTTCGCAGTCGCTCTGACGGTCGCGTCGTGTTCGTCGGCAACCGACGGCCAACAGGGCACGGCCCAGTCCCCCTCGGCCACAACGAGTTCCACGTCACCTGAGGTTCCTGTCGCATCGACGCCGGTCCTCGCAAAGGTGGTCGCTGCCCCAGTACCGGTGCCCGCCACCGATGGCAAAACCCATCTCGCCTACGAGCTAGAGCTGGCCAACACGCTCAATCAGGAGGTGACGCTGACGTCGGTGGCCGTCCACGCCGGCGACAAGACGCTGCTCACCCTGGCCGGAGACAAGCTCGGCTACTGGACCCGCGTGTACGGGACGCCCACGCCGACGACGAAGTTGGGACCGGCCGAGGGCGGAGCGATCTGGCTCGACGTCGCACTGGACACGTCCGCCCATCTCCCCACTGATCTCGTACACACGGTCAGCTTCACGGTCCCGAAGCCGACACCGCCGATGATCAACGCGGTCATGGACGAGAAGGTGGCGCCCGTCGTTGTGCTGTCCCGGAAGCCGGTCGTCGTCGCGCCACCGCTGGACGGCCCAGGCTGGTTGAACGGCGGCGGCTGTTGCGACATGAGCGCACACCGTACTGCGTTGAACCCGCTGTCCGGAGGCCTGTGGGCGGCCGAGCGGTACGCCATCGACTACCTTCAACTACAACCCGACGGGGTGCTGTTCACCGGAGACCCGACCAAGCCCGAGAGTTATTCCTACTTCGGTACCGACATCCACGCGGTGTCCGAAGGGCCTGTCGTGGCAGTGCTCGACGGTCTGCCCGAGCAGATTCCCAGCAAGACGCCGACCGGACTGCCTCTCGAGCAGTACGGCGGCAACCACATCGTGCAGGACATCGGCGACGGCAACTATGCGTTCTACGCGCACCTGAAAACCGGCAGCCTGAAGGTCAAGGTCGGCGACCGGCTCACCACCGGTCAGGTCATTGCGGCGCTGGGTAACACCGGCAATTCCGATGCGCCGCACCTGCATTTCCACGTGATGAGCACCCCTGATCCGTTGCGCTCCGACGGACTTCCGTTCGTGTTCAAGTCTTTTCGTCTCGATTCCCGGATCGCCTCGACGGTTGACCTCGAGAAGGTGGTGATGGCGGGGAAGCCCGCGCCGATGCAGCCCGGATTCACCGCCCGCGACGAAACCGACGTCATGCCACTGGATGGCGACGTGATGACCTATGCGACGAAATAGCGCGCTGGCTGCGCTCGCCGACATCGTCGGCGTGCTGGTCTTCTGCGCGGTCGGCAGGCGCAGCCACGCCGAGGGGCTGACACTGACGGGTATGGCCGAAACGGCGTGGCCGTTTCTCGCGGGCACCGCGGTTGGCTGGCTGCTCAGCCGGGGTTGGCGCAGGAAACCTTCTTGAGCTCAAGGAGTCAGTCGAAGCCGAGCGGTATCGCGCTAGTGAACTCATTCGGGCGGACGAAGAAGCTTCGGCTTAACTCGCGCTCCTTGACCGCCAGGGCGGTGGCTCGCCGCTCCGCGTCGAACAAACGATTTTGTCGGTCCGCTTACCTATCGTTTTGGCTGGAAGGTTCAGAACAAATCTAGGGCGTGGGTCATGAATCAGATTCCGGCATGGCTGGAAATAACAACCTCGGTGGCAACGACGGTCGGTGTGTTGGCGGCCAGATCAACGGATAATCCAACGATCTGCGTGCGGTTCTCAGCTAACGAATCCGCCGCCGTGCGCAGGTGAGCTAATGGGTAAGGGATAGGTAGGCCGGTGCGTAAGCCGGCGTTTGCGCTGGTCACATTTATGCAAGGGCAGAATTCGAACCTGCAGGTTCGGCGGGCCGAACCTGTATCTCACAAAAATTCCCGATAGCACCATCATCTGGACTGCGCCCAGCGGCCAGACCTACACCACCTGTCCGGGTAGTCGACTGCTGTTTCCCACACTGTGCAAGCCCACCGCACCCGTTGCATCATCGGCCGTCACGCCCCGGCCGCATCGGCCTGATTGAACAGGCGCAGCGAGATGATCTCGAAGCTGGTTTGTCGGGTATCGCGGGCGAATACGGCAGAGGACACGCGGTCAGTGTCGCACCGAGCGTGCGCTGAGACTGGAACTACAGCAGACGCCCTCGGTGTCACGAGAGTGTCACAACCCATGCGTCTCACCCACGAACACCGGCGGGCGGCCACGGTCGAATCATGCTGCGGCACAACGAAAGGTGAACACCATGGGCGGTGATCAGCGTGATAGGTCTCAATGGTCGTCGAGGATCATCCACGCTCACAGGCCCATACGGCGATGCATCGATCGCCGACGAGCCACGTCTTGGTCGCTCGAAGGCCAAGCGCTTGCGCGAGCCGCGGACCGTCGTCCGCCGTGCGCGGAACGAAACGCCAGTTGTAGAGCCAGTCGGCAGGCAGCCAATCGTAGTGCCGCCGATCCTTCAGACAGAACATCACCTGGCCACCGTCGGCAAGCAGCGGAAGGTAGTTTCGTACGGTCTGGAGGAGCAACTCATCGTTGAGGTAATCGAAAAGGCCGAACGAGTAGATGACATCGAACGGAGCTCCTACTCCGACCTCGCGGACCACATCGCCGCCCGCGATGGCGTCGCCGACGACCGTGCGTACGCGGTGGGTGGGCGCGACGGCACTGAGCGAGGCTGTGGCGAACTCGAGGGGACGCGGGTCGCGATCGACGAGCGTCGATTCCACGAACTGTAGTGCCCGTGGACTCATTTCCCGAAGCTCCCGCGCTGCACCGGCCGCGATCGAAAGGATCCGGAGTGGACGGGCGGCGGCTACGGCGCGCTCCTCGAATACGCTTGCGAGAAGGTCTTTTCGAGCCGAGACTGCCCGCGCGAGCGGTGTCGACGCAAACCAGGCATCGGCGAATCGGCCTGCCGCGGTACGCGAGGAGCCGTGCGGTCGTCGGTCGTAGGCTAGCTCCAGGATCGCGTAATCGCCCGGATAACCAAATGGCCGTATCAGCGCATGGCGGGCCGTCCCGCAGACGCCGTAGAAACGCTCGAGGCCCCGCCTCGCCGCCTCGGCCAGCTCCCGAGTCGATTCGATGTCACCCGCCGACGCGCGTGCCGACTGGACGGCGGGAGAGCCCAGGAATTCGGCTTGGGCAATGTCGATCGCCGCAACCGACGAAGCCGTGACCACCCGGTCGGAGAAGGTGGCCGCTGCGCGCGTCACCGCCGCCTCGAGTATGGCTCTTGCTGATTTCTCATGTGCGGTAGCGGGTTCCACCTTGTCTACCAGGTCAACCATGTCGTCTCCTCGATCCGCGGCGCTGTTTGTCGTGGTTATGGCTACGGTCCCACCGCGGCGGCGGGGCGCCTTGAGTAGGCAACTACTCGAATTTTGAAAAGCCGTTGCCGAGGGTCGGGAAAGATGACGGAGTTCGCGGCGCTCATCACGAAGCTGTGGCTGCGACGCCGCGCTGGCTGACCAATCACAGCCATGGCACTTGACCCCCTAGGCGTCGTAAGTGGCCCCACCAATTAGGGCGTGAGTGGCCCATCACCGACGAATGAACATGCAGGTGCACGACATTCATAGAGGGAGCAAGCATCACATCGCACGAGAAAGAGGTTGTACGCCGTGACTTTCGATGATTCGTCTCTGCCGCCGGTGCTGCGAGAGGATGCCGCGACCCTCGTGGCGGCGGTGGCAGGTTCGGTTCTGCTGCCCGGTGACGCGGGATTCGACGACGAACGCGCCGTCTTCAACCTCAATCACGAGTTGATGCCCGCAGTGATTGTGGTGGCGCAGAGCGCATCCGATGTCCAGGCGGCGGTTGCTTTCGCGGCCGGACAGCACCGGCCGGTCCTGGTGAAGACCACCGGCCACCAGATGGTCGGCACGGCGCAAGGTGCCGTCCTGATCACCACCCACCGGATGAATGACGTCGCCATCGACGCGGTCGGCCGCACGGCCAGAGTCGGCGCCGGAGCGAGATGGGCCGAGGTCGTCCAGAAGGCAGCCGAGGCGGGGTTGGCACCGTTGAGCGGGTCTAATCCCACAGTGGGAGTGTCCGGTTACATCCTGGGCGGCGGTCTCAGCCCCACCCTGGGCCGCTCCCACGGTTATGCCGCCGACCATGTGCGCTCACTCGACGTGGTAACCGCGGACGCCGAACTGCGGCATGTCGATGCGGAGTCCGACCCTGAACTGTTTTGGGCAATACGCGGCGGCAAGGGCAACTTCGCGGTGGTCACGGCGCTGGAATTCGATCTGTTCCCGGTTTCCCGCCTCTATGGCGGCGCGATCTACTTCCCCGGGGAGCGGATGGCCGACGTGCTGCGCGCCTGGACCGCCTGGCACCCGGGCACGCCGGAGACCATGATCTCCTCGTTCGCCGCGCTGCGACTGCCGCCGCTGCCCCAAGTGGCCGAACCGCTGCGCGGTGTGTTCGCCGTGTGTCTGCGGTTCGCCTACACCGGCACCGCCGAGGACGGCGAACAGATGATTGCGCCGCTGCGGGCGATAGCTCCGGCACTCATCGACACCGTGGCGGATATGCCGTACACCGAGGTCGCGTCGATCCACAACGAGCCGACCAATCCACTGCCCTACTACGAACGCAGCATCATGCTGCGGGAGTTCCCCGGAGAAGCGCAGGACAAGCTGGTCGAACTCATCGGCCCGGACTCCGACACCACCATGTGGATCGCTGAACTGCGTGCTCTGGGCGGAGCCTGGGACCGGGAGCCGGTGGTGCCCAACGCCGTGGCGACCCGGGGCCTGCCCTATGTCCTGTTGGGCGTCGAGGTCGGTCCGCTGGCCGAGGAGCAGCGGCTCAAGGAGTCGATCGGTGCGCTGCTCGACGGCATGGCGCCCTGGCAGGGTGACCGGCGGCTGGTGAACAACCTCGCCCCGGAAGAAGCGACCGACGCCATCGCGATCTACGGCCCGCAGCGCTACGAGCGCCTCGCGCGTGTCAAGAAGACGTACGACCCGACCAACATGTTCCGCATCAACCACAACGTGGTGCCGGCCGCCTGAGCAGTGGCAGCCGCGCAGGGCCGTTCCGAGTTCGGGCCGTCAGCTATGCATCGGGCTGATAGACGCCGCTAAGGTTTCTGCCGAATCCGCCCGCTCGTACTTCGAACGGCGGAAAATCCGGTCATGGCGTGGAAACTTCGAGGGACGTACGTCGAAACCTGTTCGTGCGACTTCTTCTGTCCCTGCAATTTCAATATGGCCAACGGCGCCGACTACGATCGCTGCCGCGCGACGCTCGTCTTCAACATCACCGACGGCGACGTCGACGGCACCGATGTGGGCGGGCTTGCGGTAGTGGTCATCGCCGACACACCCAAGGTCATGACGGACGGCAATTGGCGGCTGGGCACCGTAATCGACGCCAAGGCGTCCGAGGAACAGGCCGAGAAGCTGGGAGCCGTGTTCAGCGGCGAACTCGGCGGGCCGATGGCCGCGTTGGGACCACTTGTCGGGGAGAACCTCGGCGTCCAGCGCGCATCCATCGAAGTGCGTGACGACGGACTCCGGCATAGCGTGCGCATCGGCGACACAACGGGTTTCGATGTCGAGGACGTCGTGCCGTTCGGTGTCGAGACCGGCGAGCCTGCTCGGATTACCGGCATCTTCCATCCGGCCGGCTCGGAATTCCGTGTCGCCAAAGCGAAATCGGCTGACATCAGCTTGTTCGGCATCGAGTACCAAGGCAAGTCGGGAATCACCTCTTCGCAGTTCTCGTGGGCCGCCTGACCGCGTGACTCCGTCGACCGGGGGGCTGCAGCCGGCTTTCGCGGCCGCGCGCGCCCGGCTCGGATTGATCGCGCTCCTGATCGCGCTCGCAGCGCTGGCGTGGTGGTTCACGGTCGATCGCATGCGCGGCATGGACAACGGTCCGGGCACCGACCTCGGATCGCTCGCCTGGTTCCTTGGCATCTGGGTCGTGATGATGGCCGCAATGATGTTTCCGTCGGTGTCGCCGACGGTGGCGCTGTACTCGCAGATGACGAAGAAGCGGTCCCCGGTGGCCCCGCTGGTCTTCGCATGCGGCTATCTGCTGACCTGGACGGTGGCGGGCTTGCTCGCATTCGGGATCTCCGAAGTCGCCGGTCATCTGTTCGGCGAGACACTGGTTTGGGCTCACGGCGGCCGCTGGCTCGCGGGTGGAATCCTCGTCGTCGCGGCGGCGTACGAGCTGACGCCACTCAAAGAGGTGTGCCTGCGGCACTGCCGCAGCCCGCTGGGCTTCCTGCTGGGCTCCTGGCGCGATGGCCTCTCCGGGGCGCTGCAGATGGGCGTCAAGCACGGCGCGTGGTGTGTCGGCTGCTGCTGGGCGTTGATGGCTGCGTTGTTCGCGCTCGGCGTCATGAGCATCGCCTGGATGGCGTTCGTGGCGGCGCTGATCGCCGCCGAGAAGACGCTGCCGTGGGGTCGCGTGGTGACCTACGGGACGGCGGCGATCCTTCTTGCACTCGGCGTACTGATCGTCGCCGTGCCCAACGCGATCCCGGGTTTGACGATTCCCGACGACGGACCGACGAGTGACATGGCGCCGATGCCGGGCATGGCTGGGGCGCCTAGCCTCGATCTTTCGTGAGCGAGCTCGACATTGAGTAGCTTGGGCTGGTTGTGGCCGTGTCGGCTGTAGTCGTGCGTGGTCCCCGGCGCGGTGTCGCCGGTTGTCCTGGTTCCTGGTTGATGGGACGGATGGTTCAGGTCAGATCAGCACGGCCAGCCGGTGGTGGCCGCTGGTAATGAGATCGGTCCAGGGCCATCGTTGGGAGAAGCGCAGGATGCGTCGGCGGCCGGTGGTGATGAGCCGCCCGGCGACGGCCAGTAGCCGCAGCCGTAGCCGTTTGGGTTCCCAGGTTCGGGCGGCCTGGTCGGGCCAGGCCAGCAGCTGGGTCCAGGTGAGCAGTTCGGCGGCGAGCTGGGCGAGTTCGAGCCAGATCTGGTTTTTGGCGAACGCCTGCAGCGGCAGGTTGGTCAGGCCGGTGTCCTTGAGCCCGCGGATGCGGTCCTCGGCGCGGGCCCGCAGCCGGTGACGGACTTCCAGGTCGGCCAGCCGCCCGCCGCGGGTGTTGGTGGCGAATACGGTGAGGCGCCAGCCCTCGTGGTCGGTGATGCGCAGCTGGGCGCCGGGATGGGGACGTTCCCGGCGGGCGATCACCCGCATTCCCGGTGGCCCGCCGACGAAGGTCGCGGGCAGCCATCGGGTCAGCTCGGCGACCTGGGCACCGTCGCGGGGGTTGCCGTCCACGTCCAGTGCTTTTCGCCAGGCCTGTTGGGGTAGCGCGGCGAGCGCGTCTTGGACGGGTTGGCGGGCGTAGACCCCCACCGAGTACTGCAACCCGAGGTTGGTGACGTGCCACAGGAACGGCTGCACACCCGAGCCGGTGTCGCCGCGCACCAGCACTCGGGAGCGGGTCTGCTCGGGCAGCTGGGCCAGCGCGGCGTCGAGGACCGCGATCTGGTCGGCGGCGTCGTTGGCGTTGGCCCGCCCGGGGCGCAGCATGCCCACCAGCGGCTCTCCGGTGCCGCCCGCACCGTGGTCAACAAAGGCGAGCATGGGGTGAAACCCGAAGCCCCGCTTGAAGTTCGCGGTCGCGCCCTCCTTCTCCGAATGCGACCCGACCAGCGTGGCATCCAGATCGACCACGACCTGATCCGTGCTCGGAATCGGCCGGTGATGGGCCCACACCTTGGCCCGCGCGCCGGCCCGAGCAGCACGGATCGCGGTAATCACCGTGGCCGAGTCATCGCCCAGGCCCTCGATCAGCCGACTGATCGTCGGGTCGGAGGCCACCGCGCCGTACAACTCCGGCTGGGCCCGCAGCACCGCGACATCGGCCAACCAGTCACCACCCAGCGCGATCGTGACCGCCAGATCCAGCACCGTCTTGCCCGGATCATGCACCGACCGAGCCGGTCGCCACGACGCCAGACCACGCGAGAGACCCGCCGCCAAACCACTCACAGCCGCGGTCTGCAGCAGCATCGACCCACCCGCTGATGAGATCAGCGACTCGCCGCCAGCCTCAACACGAACCCGAGAACCAGAGGGGATATTCTTCACCTACGGAGTGCCTTTCAGCTTGCAGAACCTGGACCTTAGACAAGCCAAGTTTCTCAAGCAGGACAGGCACTTCCGTGCATTACACGCCCATCACCAACCACACGTCACGAAAGATCGAGGCTAGGCAAACTCGGAACTGATGGTGGCGAGCATTCATCGCGGGAACGCTGGCTCACCCCGCCCAGACATCCTCGACGTAGTGGTCGGACTCCACCAGACCGATCAACCAGTCCCTGGCGTCACTCTCGTCGGCACCGGTGCGCGCGGAATAGATATCGAGGAAGGCCTGTCGGACCGCAGGGGCCATCTTCGCGCCGTCACCACACACGTAGACGTGGGTGTCCTTGGCCGGGTCACCGAGCAGGTCCCAGACGTCGTCGGCATCGGCGGCGATCCGGTCCTGCACGTAGCGCACCCCATTATGCGGTGCGCGCGAGAAGGCGGGCCGCATCCGGACGATGCCTAGCTCTTCGGCCTGCTCGAATTGCTGCCGGAAGATGTAGTCCACGTCGGGATCGCGAACCCCGAAGAAGCACAACGCCGGTGAATACGCTGTCCCTGCTTGCTTGGCCGCCAGCCGATCGCCCAGAAACCCGCAGAACGGGGCGACGCCGGTGCCCGCACTGACCAGGATGACGTTCTTCCCGGGATTGGCACCGGCGCGGAAGGCCTGCCGCGCCGGGTCGACCCGGGCGCGGATTTGCGCACCTGCCCCGATATCGGCCAGATGGTTCGACGCCACGCCCTGGAACAAGCCGTAACCGGATCGGGCGGGCGCATCCAGCACGCTGACCACCAGCGCGACGTTATGTGGCGACAGCAGTGAGGACGACGCGATGGAGTAGTGCCGCGGAGTCATCGGTTCCAGCATCTCGAGCAGTTCGGCACCGGTGAGCGCGCACGCCCGGAACTCCAGCAGAATTTCGAGCGGGCTGAGCGCGCAGGGTTCGGCGGCCTCGGCCA
Organism: uncultured Actinomycetota bacterium; assembly: GCA_963848855.1. Classification (GTDB taxonomy): domain Bacteria; phylum Actinomycetota; class Actinomycetes; order Mycobacteriales; family Mycobacteriaceae; genus Mycobacterium. The sequence goes on along the minus strand of CAWKFL010000006.1, from coordinate 1,889,104 downwards.
ATTCAGCGAGGCGCACCCGCTCGGGCTCGCAAGGATTGCATGCTGCGAGCCGGCGTAACTGGCTGCGCGTGGCCGGCTTTCGCAGTTCCACGAAGTGGGTGAGCAATTCGCGCACGCTCACCTCCCGGTCCAGCGCGATGAGTCGCCGCGAGCTGCGCCGTGGATTGATCGACAGCCGCAGTGTGCCGTCGATCTCCAGCAAGTCGATCACCGTCTCGACCAGCTCCGGCGGATTGTCCGCAAGCACCGTCAGATGATCACCCGTGTGGTACTCGATGTCCTCGGGAGGTCGATGCGGACATAGCCTTTGGCTTGCCCGAGGGAGTTGTCGGCGCTGACCAGTTCGGTGTTCTCCGTGACGGCCATCGGCGTCACCGCGAACCGGGTGTCGATCGCCGTGGTGACCGGACCGGTGACGAGACGCAGATCGTAGAGCGGTTCGTCGCGGTCGGTCACCGGCGCTGCGTCAGGGTCGCCGAAGTGTTCGGCGAGCGCCGCCCACAGCGCCGCGGAGAATTCTTCGACGGTCCCGGTCAGATCCCCGGAGGTGTCGGCAGCCGCGCGTGGCACCAGAGCCTGGCCGCCGAGTTCAGCCAGCCGTTCGTCGATTCGTTTGGGCACTGCCTGGTAGGTGTCGGCCCAGTTGTGGTCGCCGACACCGAATACCGCGAAATACGGGGCGCCACGCAGCGTGGCCTCGGAGCGCTGCACCCAGGCATAGAACTCCCGCGCGTCGTCAGTGGGCTGCCCGTTGTAAGACGACGCGATGATCAGGACCGCATCGGCGTCGGGCAGACCGCCCGTGGCATCGTCGAGCGGGCCCACCGTGGTGACGCAACCCAGGTCGGTGGCTTCCTCCGCGAGTTGTTTGGCGAGCGCTCTGCCCGTCCCGAGGTTGGAACCGTGCAGAACGGCCAGCGTGGTGCCCGCTCTGACCGGTGAGGTCGCCCGCGACGACGCGTCAGTGCCTGCCGCCGGCTCGGCGGCCACGGCCACGCTGCGACGTTCGTCGGGAGTGCGCCGAGTCAGCTCAAGGCCGAACCCCACCGGGCGACGACTCAGCCCGCTATCCCATTGCAGCACATAGTGGTTCGAATCGATCAGACGGTAGCGGTGCACGATCCTGGCGACCGCCATGGTGGCCTCATGCAAGGCGAACTGCCTGCCGATACACGACCGTGCGCCGGTGCCAAACGGTTTGAACAGCGCCCCCGAGCGGGCTGCCGAGCGAGCGTCGTCGAACCGGTTCGGGTCGAACAGCTCAATGTTGTCGCCCCACTGCGGTTGACGATGCAGGGCGCCGACGAGAATGGTGAGCGCCTCACCCCGTTTGATCGTGTACTTGCCCCCAATAACGGTGTCCGCCAGCGCCATTCGATCGAAGTTCAGCACCGGCGGCGACAGGCGCAGGGTCTCGTTGATCACCTGGCGCAGGTACGTGAACTTGCCGATATCGTCGTAGCTGGGCAAGTAGTCGTCGTCGGGGCCGAACACCTGGTCCACCTCGGCCTGCGCCCGTGACAGCACCGCCGGATGGTGCACGAGGTTGTAGACGGCGTTGGGCATCAGCTCCGAGGTGGTCAGCTGTCCGGCGATCAGAAAAGTCATGATCTGGTTGCGGATATTGGGGGTGTCGAGCACCGGCTCGCCAGAGGAATCGCGCTCGAGCATGGCGTACAGCAGGTCGTCGGACTCGTCGTGACGACCGGCGCGGTGCTTTTCGATGAGTTCGTCGAAGTAGGTCTGCAGCGTGGTGAGTTCGGCGTCGAATCCCGGTGCAGTGCCTTCTAATCTGAGCGCACTCATCGCAGCGGTGAAGCTCTGCGGGATCGGCGCAAGCCCGTCGAAGTCAAAGGAGTCGAACCGCGCTCCGAACCCGGCCAGTGCCACGGTGTCCATCGCCAGCTTCTGCAGATCCTCGGAGACATTGACCGCATTACGGCCGACCGAGGCATCCCAGCGGGAGATGAGTTCGCTGTTGATGTCGAGCATGGCGGCGTGGTAGTTGCGCAGGCCGGCGTAGCTGAATCCGGGCAGCAACACGTCGTGGGCCTTCTGCCAGTTGGGCTCACCGTGGTAGGCGGTGAACAACCCGTCGCCAGCCAGCGGTCGGACGCTGGCCAGCGAGCGGGTCAGGTTCTTGGCGAACCTGGTTTCGTCGCACAGTTCTTCGACTAGCTCTGGGGAGCACACGTACAGCTTTCGCGTCCCGCTGTCGTCGCCGTAAAACAGTGGCCCGTGCAGCTCGCCGAGGACGTCGACGGGCAGCGCGTAGGGGCGGCCAACGAGAGCTTCCTGTGAGGGCAGCGGGCCCTCGGCCGACGGAATGTCGTCAAGGTCCGGGGGCAGCGACGGTGCGAATTCCGGCATGCCGGGCAGCATAGGCACTGTTTCGTCAGGCGAGTTTGAGGAATCCACAATTCACGTTGACGTCTACGGACTCTGACGTCCCGGGATCGAAGTAGCGGTGATCTGCCTGAACCGCCGAGCATGAGCTGAATCCGCTGCCGCCACAGCCATTCCTGGGAGTTACCTTGTTATTTGCTGTGAACTGAGGCGATCGGCGCGCTCTGTGAAACGATCCGGTGTACCAAGAAGGCGTGCTAGGCATCCAACGCGTGCAATAATTTGTCACCCGGCGCGGTTTTGTTTGCGTTAATCAGGTGCGACACAACGCAAGAGGGTTTCGCCGACTGGTGCGAAAACCTCGGCGGGCGGGCCGAGAATGTACCGGTGGTTTGGAGGATGGGTACGGTGTCTCAAGGCGCGCAGGAGTTTGCTAAAACGTCCACCCCGCACTTGTCCCGACAGCTTGGGATGTGGGCGATCGTCGGCCTGGGTCTCGGATACATGACCCCGATGACGGTTTTCGACACCTTCGGAATCGTCTCGGGTGAGACAAACGCGGTGGTACCGCTCGCCTACCTCGCGGCGTTGGTCGCCATGGTGTTCACGGCGATCAGCTACGGCCGGATGACGCGTGTCTATCCGTCGGCGGGATCGGCGTACACCTACGCATCCGAGACGATTCATCCGAACTTCGGGTTCCTCGTCGGGTGGTCGTCGCTGCTCGACTATTTGCTGCTGCCAATGGTCAACGCGGTCATCGGCCGCATCTACTTCGAGTCGTTCTTCCCGGAGGCCCCGTCGTGGGTGTTCGTCATCGTGTACGTCGGGGTGATCACCGCGTTCAACTTCCTGAGCATGAAGGGAACGTCCCGGGTCAACGGGATCCTCGTGGTGTTCCAGGTTGTGCTCATCGCGACGTTCGTCGTCCTAGCCTGGCTCGCGCTGAAGGATGGCATGGGCGAGGGCACCATCTTCACACTGAATCCGCTCTACCACGCGGGCGTTGAAGTAGGGGCCGTGTTAGCCGGTGCCACAGTGGTGTGCTTCTCGTTCATTGGATTCGACGCGATCACGATGTACAGCGAGGAGGCCAAGACGCCGGACACCGTTCCAAAAGCCATCGTCCTGGCACTGCTCATCGGCGGCGCGATCTTCTTTATCGCGGCATGGTTCGGTCAAGCCGTGTTCCCGACCCTCGACGGCTTCGAGGTCACCGACGACACGCTTCCCGAGATGGCGCTGTTCGTGGGTGGCGCGTTCTTCAAGATCTTGTTCACCTCGGCCGCCCTCGCCGCCGTGGTCGCCTCGAGCCTCTCGTCGCATGCCAGCGTGTCTCGCATGATCTACGTCATGGGCCGCAACGGCAGGGGCCGAGTCCCCCGGTTCCTGTCGTACATTCACCCGACGTTCCTGACCCCGACGCACGCCGTTCTCATCGTCGGTGTCGTGTCGCTGCTGGCCGTCAAGTTCACGCTCGAGTTCATCTCGGCGATGATCAACTTCGGTGCCCTCATCGCGTTCACGGTCGTGAACCTGACCGTCATCGTCTTCTACGCGTTTCGATTGAAGCAGCGGCGCACGCCCAAGGAGATCTTCAGAAACATCGTGCTGCCGTTCATCGGCATGTGCCTCACCGGCGTGCTCTGGGCAAACCTGCACATCGACGCTTTGATCTACGGCACTATCTGGCTGGCGATCGGAATCATCCTACTCCTCTTCATGACCCGCGGCTTCCGCTCACCGCTGACGATGAAAATCGAGGAGGAGACGCTTGCCGAGGAGGGCACGCCCGTGCCTCACGTCAAGCACGGTCACGAATGACCGGCACGTCGGCTGATTACAGCTAGGTCGCAGCCGTATCAGTTGCGAATTCGGCCGCCTGCAAGTATGGGCGTTGGTCGGCGTGCTGGGTAGTCTGGGCTACCAAGCACAGTCATGGGCATTCTTCTCAGAGTTGGCTGAAACCTTCTGGAGTGAGTGCATTTAGATCCGCTTCCCACAACGATCGTCGCGCTCCGTATCGGTTGCTTCGCGCGACGTGGTTCACCCGCTACTGCGACACGTTGGCAAACTCGGCCGGTATATCCCGCGGCGGCGACTCGATGTCTGCGACACTGCGCGTCGAGTAGACGACGGGAGCTGCATCGGATGAGTCCGACGATGAGTGCCGCTGTGCATGCGGGCCGGATCGGTGCTGTGGTGGTGTCGCTGGGCGTAGGCATGGCCGTCGGCACCGGCGTGGCATGGGCCGATAGTTCTGGTTCGGGCTCGGAGTCATCGGCCTCCAAGTCAGAGTCATCGCAGTCGGAGTCGGAGTCGGCTTCGGGGAAGTCGTCGGCGGAGCAGACTTCCTCGTCGGCTTCGAGCGACAGCACCACACCCAGACCGCGCAAGCCCGTCGTGTCGCACCGCTTGGCGGCCCGCTCGGACAACGCGTCCAGAGGTTTCAAGCCCGCCCACAAAATCGCCGATGCGGTCCGGCGCGCCGTCAGCGCCTCCGTCGAAGATGATGGCGCCCCGGCGGAATCGCACTCCCATGTCGATTCCAAGACCTCGTCGTCGCCGACCACACCCAAGAGCCGCCGGCCGACGATCACCCTGACCGTGCCGTCGACCCGTCCGTCGACATCGCCTGTGTCCCAAGCCGCGGCCCCCGAGTCCGCGCCATTGCGCCACAACGCCGTCACCGCGGTCGTCGACAGCTTCGGCCAGGGCGTCGCCTCCCCCCGAATCCCCGAAAGCGCTGCATCGACCACCGAACCCGCCCCCTCCACTGCCGCGACGCAATCGGGCCAGGCTGGGACGTTCCAGCGTGTTGTGCCGCGCTTGGTGTCGAATCTGTTGGCGGCGGTCAGGTTCGCGCCGCAGGCGACTAACACTCCCGTGGGGCCCACCGAGACACCGGCGCTGTGGACCCTGCTGGCGGCGGCGCGAAGGGAATTCGAGCGATACATCAATCCGGCGCCCTCCGCGATGTCGGCACAACCTAGCGTCGTCACTGCAGTCGCGGTCGTCACCACGCCGACGACTCTCCCCTCGAAGGAGGTCGTTTGGGTGACGGGACCGGGTATCACCGACGGCTTCAACATCGGCGGCACCGATCTCGGGATCCTGTGGGAGAACGGCCTGACGGGCAACATCCAGGTGGCGTTCGGGGACACCTTCAGCGATACGAACATGAGCCAGAACTGGCGGCCGAACGTGCTGCTGCTCAGCACCGACACCACGTACAACGGTCTCGGTTTACTGCAAACCGGGCCGGCCTACCAGTTCATCCCAAGTGCCCCCAGCGCGCTGGGGCTGCTTGGTTCCGAAGTGACCGTCATCCCGACTTCGGCGGTGTCGGTCAACAACGAGCAGTACGTCAACTACATGTCGGTCAAATCGTGGGACACCCCGGGCCGGTGGACCACCAACTACTCGGCGATCTCGATGTATGACCAGCGCACCGACAAGTGGGTGCTGGTCCCGTCGACGATCCGCTCGGCGGGTTGGTTGCGGTCGTCCACGCCGTACCGGCCGGGTGACCAGAACTTCCAACAGGCAGCGTATGTACTGGAGCCCGAGGACCAGGTCGATCCCGGCGAAATCCGCTATCTGTATGCCGTCGGTACGCCCTCGGGTCGCGCTGGCTCGGCATACCTATCGCGCGTGCCCGAGGACGAGGTGACCGATCTGTCCGAGTACGAATACTGGGACGGTTCCGGATGGGTGCAGGGCAACGCCGCGGTCGCCGTGCCGATCATTGGCGACTCCACCGATTCCGCCGGCCTTTTCGGCTTCATCGTGGATTGGGCCAACAACCCGAACGTCCTCGGGGGGTACCTCGGCGGCCTGTTCGGCGCCAAGACCGGCGGCAATGTCAGCGAGATGTCGGTTCAGTACAACGAGTACTTGGGCAAGTACGTCGTGCTGTACGCAGACGGCAACAACGACGTCCGGATGCGGACCGCCGACGAGCCGGAGGGACCGTGGTCGGATCCGATCACCCTCGCGACGTCGGCGCAGTACCCGGGCCTATATGCGCCGATGATCCATCCGTGGTCGGGCACAGGCAAATTGACCGATCAGAACGGTGATCCCGACGTGAGCAACCTGTACTGGGACATGTCGCTGTGGGGCAACTACAACGTCGTGCTCATGCAGACAGACATGTCGCGACTCAATACCGTGCAGCTCTGAATCCATAGACGTACTGTTTCGCGACTCCTGTCAACTAGATGCGGATCCGAAAAGTCGACGGGGCATCGTTGGCGTTTTAGGGGCTGACCTGTCAGACCATCTCGGGCACCCGCAGGTGGGCGAGCGCCAACTCGAAGTCGCACTCGTCGAGCACCTCTGCGTTTGCTTCTTGACTGCCGATCGCTCTGATCCTGTCCAACTGGTCCTTGTTTCGCTCAAGCGCTTCGGCGTTGTCGAAGGTGGCCGCGGCGACGCCATGACCGGACGTCCGGTTGACGAGCAGGCTGCCACTGCAGAAGCCCTCCAGCTCTTCGAGGGCGGGCAGGATAGTCATCTTGTAGAAATTGATGCCCTGGTCCATCTGATCCGGGCTGACCTTGACCCAGGTGACTCGGACACAGGCGCCCTCAGTCGCGCGGTGCTCGCGGTGCATGGCAGCGATGTTCCATTCCTCGACCTGCGGGCCACTACCACCGAACAGCTCGGCGGCCCGGTCGCGAATCGGCTGAATGGACTCCGTGCTCGCGCCCATTGCCTCCTCGGACTCCCAGGAGCTGGTGGCAATACAGCGGCCGGACGTCCGGTCGACCAATAGGGACAAGCCGACGCACCCGTCGATGCCCTCGAGGGCGGGCAGCACGGTATCCCGCATATGTGCGATTCCGGTGTCGAGGGACGACGGTTGCGCCTGGATGCTAGTGCTTCGTGCGTACATAATCTGCCTCCGTTGGATGTGGGGCAGCGTCTCGACGGCGCCGCCGGACCACTTCATTGTTCTCCCGCGCGCAGGGTATGGCAATGGGTGGCGGGCGTCGCACGGCGGTAATTCGGATCGCTGAAATCCAGTGCGCGCCCTGACAATGCGTTGTTATTAGACGAGCAAACTTTGGTATTCCCGCGTCCGACGACAAAGACTTCGGTCAGTGCTTCGGTTCCACCCCGTTGTTAGCGCGCATGTGCATGGCGACACTGAAAACGTGTAGTCAGGAGCGTCATGGGAGACACCTTGGCGATGGAAAGAGGAGGAATACCAATGAAAGACAACCTGCAAACCGCAGCGCCCGTCCGACGAGTAGTCCTAGCAGCCGCCGCAGCCGCAGCCGTTCTCCTGGGTGGGCTTGTTGGTGCGATCTGCCTCGACGAGGCAATCGACCACAGCACCACCCGTGTCGTTGCTGGCGGCGGGCAGTGGTCCGGGTAGGGCACCCGTATCGACAGCATCGTAAACCTGCGCCAGAATCACGTTGTCCCTCGGCGAAAACCGAGGGGCAATCTGTTGTGCGGTAGGCACTTTCGGGAACTTGGGTCGGTGACGTGGCCACCGTTGACTCTGCGCCAAGGGCGTCGTGCACTCGTACTTCTGCGCCGCCAGCGCAGAGTCAACAAACATTCGTTGCCGGCGCTGTCGGGAACGTCGCGCGGCAACTTCCAGCGGCTCGTCGCGAATTGGACGGGCGGCGGCGGCGTTAGTAATGACATGGCTACCGTGCATCCGAATACGATCACCTACCCGTTCAGTGTTCCGGACGGATTGGAACTCGACGATCGATATCTGGTGGCACAGCGCGCACCAGGAATGCTGAAAGTACAACTGCCCCATGGTGAACCCACCTGGTTGGCCACCCGCTACGCCGATGTCCGGCTAATGCTCAGCGACCCCCGGTTCAGCCGGGCTGAAGCGTTGCGACGCGACGAACCGCGGCTGTCCGAATGGCGCGTCTCCAACGGATTACTGTCTATGGATCCGCCGGACCACAGCAGGTTACGCACGCTGATCACAAAAGCCTTCACCGTGCGAGGCGTCGAAGGGCTTCGCGCGCAAATCAGGCAACTCGCCAATGATCTCGTCGACGATATGGTCGACGATGGCGCTCCTGCAGACCTCGTCGAAACATTCGCTCTACCACTGCCTATCGCGGTGATCTGCGAACTATTAGGCGTCCCCGTGCAAGATCGCCGCCAGTTTCGGCGGTGGTCGGATAACTGGTTGTCCACCAACAGCCGAGTAAGCCAATCCGACATGGCGGTCAGCATGAGCGAGATGTCGGCGTACATGGCCGATCTCATCGCGCAGAAACGTCGAGAGCCACGCGACGACCTGATCACCGCACTGATCCAGGCCCGCGACGAACAGGACCGCCTCAACGAAGCCGAGCTCATTCACATGTGCGCCGGACTCCTAGTCGCCGGACACGAGACCACCGCCAGCCAGATCTCCAACTTCGTGTACACATTGCTCGACCATCCCGATCAGCTCGCCAAGCTGCGTTCCGATCAGACCCTGTTGGCCGGAGCGGTCGAGGAACTATTGCGCTTCGTCCCTCTCGGCAACGGCTCTGCCTTCGCTCGGTACGCCACCGAGGACGCCGTCGTCGGTGACGTGCTGGTGCGCGCGGGTGAGCCGGTACTTCCCGCGCTCGGGGCGGCGAACCGCGACGCGATGCGATTCGACGACGCGGGTGAGTTGCGAATCGAAAGACCCGCGTCGCCGCATATCGGATTCGGGTACGGAGTGCACCACTGCGTCGGCGCACCGCTGGCGCGAGTCGAACTGCAGGAGGCGCTCCGCGTGCTGCTCGATCGGCTGCCAGGGCTGCGACTGGCGGCCGATGTGAGATGGAAGAAGGCGATGCTCGTGCGCGGGGCGGAGTCGATGCCGGTGAGCTGGTAACGACCAGGTCGACCCGGTGGTGGGTGCGTGACAGCCTGGGCCCGCGGCATCGCAAGTGCCCTCGCTGACCTTCGTGTGGCTACTCGTTTCCGTCAACGCTCGCATCCAGCGGTTCGCGGGACGGCGAGAAGCGCGTCCCTACACATGGCCGTTGACAGCGGATTTCGCATGGCCACGCCTCCGGTTTGCGATGGTTAGACGTGTTCTCCTCGCAACGGTTCATAGAACACGCGACCGAAGAACTAACCGAAGTCTTCTATCTCGGCCGGGCCGGCTCGATCTGTCTCTGACGGCAACCTCCCTAGTTGCGCCAGCAATCCGCCCTGTACTTTTGCCAACTTTGCGGGGACGGGAGTCGGGCATGTCCGAACACGCGGGGAAGGGGCAAGTAAAGAACTCCAGGGGCGCAGTGTTCCGCAGCCTGTTGCTGCAATTCGCTCTGAGAGTTCTGCTGGCGGTGTTCATCTCCACCACACTGCTGTTGGAGCCGCCCGACACCCACCGCTGGTCCTACCTGGTCGTGCTCGTCGGCTACATCGCGGCAATAATCGGTTGGAGTTTGTGGGCGCTGCGACCGGCCAACCAGGCCGGTATCGAGACCAGACGGTCGATAGCGCTACTCATGCTGTGCGCGGATGTCGCTGTGGTGTCGATACTTTCGGTAGAAACAGGGATCAGCTCACCGGTCACCTGGACCTCTGACGTACTGCACCACGGCTTGTTCTTGATCCCGTTGATTGCGGCCGCACAACTCGATCCGTTCGTCAGCACGGTCGCCGCCGTCCCCACGGTCGGCGCGTTCTTCGCCGTGAACTGGGTAGACAGCGGCCAATGGCAACGAGCCTTGGGGATCGATCATTCCAACCACTGGGGGTGTTGTTCGGGCTGGCGGCCGGCTCGGTGGCGCTCTCGTGGATCCAGCAATCCGATTCGCGAACCATCGCCGGCCTGGCGCAGGAACGGACCCGTCTGCTCGAGGAGGTCATCAGCCTGGAAAAGCGTGAGCGGCAATCCCTTTCGGAACGCCTGCACGACGGCGCACTCCAATACGTCGTGGCGTCCCGCAGGGAGATGGAAGAGGTTCGGGCAGGATCCCGCGATGCGATGGACCGCGTCGACTCGGCGCTGGCTGAGAGCTCCCGGCTGCTTCGCGACGTGGTCCGTGAGCTGCACCCCGGGGTGCTGGCGCGTGCCGGCCTGAAGGCCGCGATCGCCTCACTGGCCGACGGTATCGCCGCGCGCACCAAACTCGGCGTCCACCTCGACTCCGACGGCTGGCCCGACGACTTGCGCACCGACGCCGATCATCTGCTCTACAGCGCGGCGCGGGAGTTCTCGACGAACGCGAGCAAGCATGCCAAGGCCGACAACTTGCGTTTCACGCTGCACCGCTACGACGGACAGGCAATCCTGCGCATCGCCGACGACGGTGTGGGCATTCCACCCGAACGTCTCGCACACGGTGTCGAGGACGGCCACATCGGCTTCGCGTCGATCCGCGCCAAGGTGTTGGCCTCTGGCGGTGAGTTCGACGTCCACGGTTCCCCCGGAACCGAGATCGCGATCAAGGTGCCGGTGCAGGCCGCCGCTGCGCCGTAGGCTCATGGCGATGTTGGAGACGGCTGAGATCCGGTTCCTTCCGCGTGGCGACCGCCGCGTGGCATACGAGATACGCGGGGACGGTCCACCGCTCGTCGCCCCGGCCTGGTGGGTCAGCCATCTGGAACTCGACTGGCAGAGCCCGAGCTTTCGGCGGTTTTGGCAAGGTGTCGCGGATGGATTCTCGCTGATCCGCTACGACCGGCTCGGCGTCGGCATGTCGGACCGCACGGTGCAAGAGTCGGATCTGACCATCGACGGGGAAGTCGAGACGCTGCGAGCGCTCCTCGACGAGCTTGAACTCGAGCGCGTGACGCTCATCGGGGGCTCCAGTGGGAGCTGCACCGCCGTCGCGTTTGCCGCGATGTTCCCGGAGCGCGTCGAGCGTCTGGTGCTGTACGGGTCGTATCCCGATGGCGCGGCGATCACGGTACCGGAGGTGGGGGAGGCGATCATCGCGGCGGTGCGCGCGCATTGGGGACTGGGCTCGCGTCTGCTCAGCGACATGTTCCTCGGTGGTGCCGAATCTGCAGAGCGCGAACACTTTGCGCGGTTTCAGCGGGAGTCGGCGACCGCCGAGACCGCTGCCGACCTGTTGGGTCTCGTTTATCGCCTCGACGTACGCGCGCACCTTCCCCTCGTGCGCCGGCCGACTCTGGTCGTGCACCGTCGTAACGACCGCGCCGTGCCGTACCGGCTCGGGCGTGAGGTTGCGGCCGCGATCCCCGGCGCGACCTTTGTTCCTCTGCAGGGCAGCGCGCACTTCCCGTGGCATGACGATGTTGATTCCGTCGTCCGCGCGTGCCGCGAAGCGCTGGCACCTGGGCAGTCGTCGCCGCGCGATGCGAGCGAGCCGGAGCCGGTCCTGCTGTCCAGCCGTGAGCGTGAGGTCCTTGCCTGCGTCGCGCGGGGACTCAGCGATCGCGAGATCGCCGACCAGCTGGTGTTGAGCTCGCATACCGTTCACCGACACGTCGCCAACATCCGGCGCAAGCTGGGCCGCACCTCGCGGACCGCCGCCGTCGCGGAGGCCGCGCGTCTCGGACTCCTGTGAGGTAGCCGAAAGCGGCCATCGGCGAAAGATGGCCGCTCCGAGCGATGCGCGCACGCCGCGGCCGGTCGTACGTTTCATCGCATGACTGACATCGCCAGCGCCGAACTTCAGGCGAGCCCACCGTCTGAGGCGTGGCTGCGGATTTTCGCACTCGTGTACGACCCATTTCTCTGGCTGGGTGAGCTCGCAGGCATGCGCGGCCGTCGGCGTGCGCTCGTGGCCGACGCCCGTGGGCGGGTTGTCGAGATCGGCGCCGGGACCGGGCTGAACGCCGCGCACTATCCCGACCAGATCGCCGAGCTTGTGCTCACCGAGCCTGATGCATCGATGCGGCGAAAACTCGCGCGTCGCCTGCAACGGCACGGGCGCGCCGCGCAGATCGTCGACGCCCCTGCGGAGCGTCTACCGCTGGCCGATGCGTCAGTGGACACCGTCGTCTCGACGCTGGTCCTGTGCACCGTCAACAACCCCGAACGCACACTGCGCGAGATCGCGCGCGTGCTCCGCCCCGACGGGCAGCTGCTGTTCATCGAACACGTGCGCGCGAGTTCGCGGTTCCTTGCGCGGTGTCAGGACAAGCTGCTCCGACCGTGGCGCCGCTTCGCCGCCGGCTGCCACTGCAACCGCCCGACCGCGGAGCTGATGCGCGCCTGCGGGTTCACCGTCGAAGCCGACGACGTCGTCTGGCGCGGCATGCCCGCAGTCGTTCATCCACTAGTTGTGGGGCGGGCCCTGCCGTCTACAGATCAGCTTTCGGCGACGACGTAGATCTGCTTGTTGACGAACTCGTCGATCCCCAGCGCGCCCAGTTCGCGACCGAAACCCGAGCGCTTGACACCGCCGAACGGGATATCGGGACCTTCGCCTGCGGGCGTGTTGACGTTGACCATCCCGGCGTCGATGCGCTGGGCTACCGCTTCCGCGCGGGCGGTGTCGGTACTGAAGACCGCCCCGCCCAAGCCGTACACCGTGGAGTTCGCCAGGTCGACCGCCTCATCGTCGGTGCCGACGCGGTACACCACGGCCACCGGACCGAACAGTTCCTCGGTGTATGCGCGCATGCCGGGGGAGACCCCGGTCAGGACAGCCGGCGTGTAGAAGGCGGTCGGCGCATCGCCCAGCACTCCGCCGGCGTGCAGCGTCGCACCCTTGTCGACGGCGTCGGCGACCTGCGCGGCCAAGTTCTCCGCTGCAGCGCGCGACGACATTGGAGCGATGTCGCCCTGTTGATCGGCCAACGCCACCAGTTGGGCGACGAACTCGTCGTACTGGTCGTCGAGCACGATCATCCGCTTGTTGGAGTTGCACGCCTGCCCCATGTTCGACGTCCGGAACTCCCACGCAGTTTGGGCCAGCTTCTTGGCGTCCCCGTCCAACACGATGAACGGGTCCGACCCGCCGAGCTCCAGGACGCACTTCTTCAACGCCCGGCCGGCGATCGCGGCGACCGTGGCCCCGGCACGCTCCGAGCCGGTCACCGACACACCCTGCACCCGCGGGTCCTCGATCATGGTCTGGACTTGATCGAACGTGGCGAACAGGTTGGTGTACACGCCCTCGGGCACCCCGGCGTCGCGCATGATCTCGGCGATCGCCAACGCGCATTGCGGAACGGATTCCGCATGCTTGAGCAGAACGGTGTTGCCCACAACCAGATTCGGTGCGGCGAAGCGAGCCACCTGGTAGAAGGGGTAGTTCCAGGGCATGACGCCCAGAAGCACCCCGACGGGCCTGCGCTGCACGACCGCGGTACCGCCGCTGAAGGTCGGAATGCGTTGGTCGGCAAGCAGTGTGGCGCCCTGGTCCGAGTAGAACTCGAAGATCGACGCCGAGAACTCCGCCTCCTCAGAGCCCTCGCCGAGCTTCTTGCCCATCTCCAGACGCGCCAGAGCGGCGAGATCGTCGGCACGTTCGCCCATGAGCCGGCCGATCGTGCGCACCACTTCGAGCCGGGTTTCGAGCGGCTCGTCACGCCAGGTGCGGTAGGCCTCGTCTGCCGCGGTCAGTGCGGCAGCCACCTGGTCGTCGGTGGCCGTCTCGAACTTCGCGACAACCTCACCGGTGGCCGGATCGAGACTCTGGTAGGGCGGTTGGATGGTGCTCATTAGTGTCTTTCCGATCGCTGGGTCAGGACGCCGAGGGCAGTTTCTTCGGGATGGCGTCGTCGTACGGTGCCGTGCTGCGGTCGTGCAGCGGGTGAATCATCATGTACACCAAACCGATCCCCACCACAATCACGGCCGACAACGCGACGATCCAATTGTCGTACCACGGGGCGTCCGGTGTCCTCGGCCACGCCATATTAATCATCGCCGTCACCCCGTATACGAGTGCCGCGACGTTGACCGCCACGCCCCACTTGCCCAGGGTGTACTTCCCGCTGGGGACCCAGCCCTTGAGCCGGGCGCGCAAGGCCGCGAAGACGACCATCTGAAATCCCAGGTAGATGCCGAAGGCGGCGAAGCTGATGATCTTCGTGATCGCGTCGGTCGAGAACTTCGATCCGATGACGATCACCGCAGGCACCGCCGCGGCCAGCAGCAGCGCGTACGGCGGGACGTGCCGGGTCGCCGAGAACTTCTTGAGCAACGAGCTGCCCATGATCATGCCGTCGCGCCCGTACGAGTAGGCCAGCCGGCTGGCCGCGGCCTGCAGGCTCATCGCGCAGGACAGGAACGAGATGAGCACAACGAACAGGACCAGCCGGGCGCCCGTGGTACCGAAGGCCTCGTTGAGCAGAGTGCTGACCGGATCGGTGTCCGTGCCGGCGATCACGGCGGGGATGTCGGTCACGGCGAGCACCAGTGCCAGACACACGAAGGTCGCTGCGGCGCCACCGATGTATATGGTCCTGCGCATGGCCTTGGGGATCAGCCCGCCCGGGTTGGGGACCTCCTCGGCGACGTCGCCGCACGCCTCGAAGCCGTAGTACTGGTAGATACCGATGAGAGCCGCGGCCGCGAACGCCCACATGTAGTTGCCGTCGCCGCCCGCGCCGAAGTTGTCGAAGATGACGCCGAGGTTATGCTCGCGATGCGCGATCAGCAGCCACCCACCAACGGCGAGCGCGCCGATGATTTCGGCGGTGAACCCGATAATCGCCGCGGTCGCAAGGACTTTCGTGCCCATGAAGTTGATCACCGTGGCCAGTGCGAGTAATGCCAACGCGAAGGCGATGATGTTGTTCACCGTCGCGTCGATGCCGAACGCGGCGGCGATGTAGGGCCCTGCGCCGTAGACCACCGACGCGATAGTGACCAACAGGGCCACCATGTACACCCAGCCCGTCATCCAGGCGTACCGGCGCCCCCACAGCCGCCGCGCCCACGGGTAGACACCGCCCGCGACGGGGAACTGCGCGACGATCTCGCTGAAGATCAGCGCGACGAGCAACTGCCCCACGCCGACAATCAGGAAGCTCCAGATCATCGGCGGCCCGCCGGTGGCGAGCGCGTACGCGAAGAGCGTGTACACACCGACGACGGGCGACAGGTAGGTGAAGCCGAGCGAGAAGTTCGCCCACGGGCTCATCTCTCGCTTGAACTCCGATTTGTAGCCGAGCGCGTGCAGATGCGCCGCATCGTCCTGGTCGTGAAATGTGTAATAGCCGTCGTCGGTGGACGCGGGTGCGGACATAGGGACTGCTCTCTTCCGTGGGTCGGGCTGAGTTGTGCGAAAAACTACATTCCTATTGTTTATGTGGCAAGAGGAACGGCAGAATTCGTCGGAAGTCAGGTAGATTGCCGACGTCAGGCGCACTCGGGAGGAGGACGAGAATGTCGTCGTTGTCGCCGCTTGTCGCGCCGGAGACCTCGGTCGGCCGTGCCGACGAGATCGTCCAGAGGATTACCGAGGCCATTTACCTCGGTTTGCTCGACGACGGCGAGCGCCTGCCGGTCGAGATCGATCTGGCCGCGCAGTTCGGCGTCGCCCCCATGACCGTGCGCGAGGCGCTCGCGACGTTGCGGGACCAGGAATTGGTGGAGACCAGGCGCGGGCGCAGCGGTGGCTCGTTCGTCCGACGCCCCGCGGGCCCGCCCATCGACCAGCTGACCACGCGCCTGGCCGAGATGAGCGCCTCCGACCTGCGCGATCTGTTCGACGAGCACACCGCCATCGCCGGACAGGCGGCGCGACTCGCGGCCGAGCGGGCCGCGCCGTACGCGGTGCGCCGGCTCTTCGCGCTCACCGACCAGCTCAGCTCGGCCTCGACGCTGGGAGACCGGATCCGCGCCGACAGCAGGTTCCACATCCAGGTGGCCGTCGCCTCGCAATCGGCCCGGCTGGCGCGGCGAGAGGCCAACCTGCAGGCCGAGGTGGCCGGGTTCGTCTGGCTGCCGGTCGACCCGGGCGTCGCCGTTGCGGCCTACATCGAGGAGAAGCACGCCATCGCCACGGCGATCGCCTCGGAGAATCCGCAGGAAGCGCGCCGGCTGGCCGAAGCGCACGTGATGGGCCAGCTCGCACGATTGACCGAGGTCAACTTCCAGCTCTCGACGCGGGGGACCGAATCATGACCGGTGACGCGCTGGCGCGCGAGCTCGCCGAGCAGGCGTCGGAATCCCTGGAACCGATCTATGCGCGCCTCGGCCGCATCGCCGAGGAGGTGCTGCGGGCCCGACCGCCGCGGGCTGCGTTCACTGAGGCGCACCTGAGCGGCCTGCAGCGCCTGCTCGTGGAATTCATCGGCGAGGAACCGGCGGCGTGGGGGATGGGATTCATCGCGGCGCCGTCGGTGGTTGAGGGTCGGGAGCGCTATCTGGCCTGGTGGCAGCGCTTCGGCGAGCGGGTGGCGCGCTTGCGGCTCAACTTCGACCCGGCGAGCATCGACGTCTACGACTACCTGCAGATGGACTGGTATCAGCTGGCTCGGCGCGGGCAGGCCCGGGTGGCCTACGGACCGTACGTCGACTACAGCGGATCGGACATGTACACGATCACGGCGACAATCCCCGTCGTCGCGGACGGCGCCTTCCTCGGTGTGGCCGGAGCCGACCTCGTTGTCGGGGAGGTCGAGCACCGACTCCTCAGTGTGCTGCGGCAGACGGCCGAGGACTCCGTCATCGTCAGCGCCGAACGCCGTGTCATCACCGCAAATACCCCCAGGTGGCTGGTCGGCTCCCGGCTGGCGGCGCTGCCCACGGCCGGTTCCGCGACGGATCCGTCGGCGTTCCGCGAGGTGGTCGAGATGCCGTTGGGCACCGGCTGGGTGCTTGCCGTGGCATGGCCGGAGGGTGACGCCGCCAAGGTTTGAAGCCGGCCCGACCCCGGCGCTTGACATTTAAGAATCTACTTCTAGAGTATTTATCGACCATTCGGTCGCGGACTCTTGGAGGTAGCACTGATGTCGTCCCTCACCCTGGGGCCTGTCCCGGCGTTTGACGTCGCCGATCCGTCGTTCTCCATCACCTCCGACGAGGTCCACGAGGCGCGGGAGCGCAGCTGGTACGCCACCACGCCGTACGGCATCGCCGTCTTGCGCTACGAGCAGGTCAGTCGCCTGCTGAAGCACCCCAAACTGCGTCAGGGCAGCGTCGCGTGGCCCGCGCACAACGGCGTGACGGAGGGCCCGTTCGCCGACTGGTTCGCCAGCTGGATTCTCAACAAGGAAGGCGAGGAGCACCACCGCCTGCGCCGCCTGATGAACCCGGCGTTCTCGCCCAAGCTCATCGGCTCGCTCGTACCGCGGTTCCAGGCCCTGGCCAACGAACTGGTCGACAACTTTGCCGAGCCCGATCGCTGCGAGTTCGTCAGCGAGTTCGCCGAACCCTACGCCGCCCGGGTGATCGCGATCATGCTCGGTATCCCGGAGGACGAATGGAACGTGATCTCGACCGAGTCGGTGACCATCGGGCTGGCCATGGGCGTCACGCTGCGCGAGGACCTGCCCAAGATCGAGGCGGCCCTGCAGCGGCTCTACGAATACAGCGACGCGCTAATCGCCGACCGCCGCGCCAACCCGCGCGAGGACTTCGTCACCGCACTGGTCAACGCGTCGCGCGAAGAAGACGGCCGCCTCAGCGACACCGAGCTGCGGGATGCCATGGTGCTGATGATTTTCGGCGGCTTCGACACCACCCGCAATCAGCTCGGGCTGGCCATGCAGACCTTCATGGCCCACCCCGATCAGTGGCGCCTGCTCGCCGAGAGTCCCGAGCTCGGCGGTAAGGCCGTCGAGGAAGTCATGCGCGTCAACCCCACCGTGCGCTGGGTGACCCGCGAGGTGTTGGAGGACTTCGAGTACGAAGGAGTGCCGCTCGAGGCCGGTACCACCGTCCACCTCTACAGCGAGTCGGCAGGCACCGACCCCCGGGTCTTCGCTGGGGGCTTCGACATCACCGCAGAACGTAAGCCGCACTTCGGCTTTGGCGGCGGCGCCCATCACTGCCTCGGCCACTTCGTCGCCCGCTCCGACATGAGCGAGGCGCTGCCCCTGCTGGCCCGCCGCATGCGCCACCCGCACGCGCTGCCCGGCGCGACCTGGCTGCCCGACTCGGGCAACACCGGGCCCATCCAGCTACCCATCGGATTCACTCCAGCCCCCTGATCGTCGCCAACCAATCCCAGGAAGGACCCCTCAAATGCGCGTCACCGTAGATCTCGCGATGTGCCAGGACCACGGCCAGTGTGCCATCGCCGCACCCCTGGTCTTCACCATGAACGACGACGGAAAGCTCGAATACAACGGAACTCCCGACGATTCGGAGCGCGACCACGTCGAGGAGGCCGCGGACGTCTGCCCGGCCCAGGCCATCTTCATCGAGGACTGATGATCACCCCGCGGAACGTCGCCGTCGTCGGCGGCTCACTGGCCGGACTCCGGTCGGCCGAGCAGCTGCGCGCATTTGGCCACACCGGCCCCATCACGGTGTTCTCCGCCGAACGGCACCTGCCCTACAACCGCCCACCGCTGTCGAAAGAAGTGCTCGGCGAATTCGATTCGGCCACACCAGAAGAGCTGGCCGGTCGGCTCGCCTTCCGGCGCAGGGCCAGCATCGCCGACGTCGACATCCGCCTCGCAACGCCCGTCGCGAACGCCGACCTCCATGCGCACCGCCTCACCCTGAACTCTGGCGCCCAGCTGGCCTACGACGCACTGGTCATCGCGACCGGATTGCGGCCCCGCAGGCTCGCTGCGCCTGGACCCGCACGGGGACGCCACGTGCTGCGAACCGTCGAGGACTGCCTGGGCCTGCGGGCGGCTCTACGGCCGGGCAGCCGCGCCGTCGTCATCGGCGGCGGGTTCATCGGGTGCGAGGTCGCAGGAACCCTGCGCACGCTCGGTCACGACGTCACCGTCGTCGAACCGGCCGGACCGCCCATGCAGCGCGTCCTGGCAACGGATCTGGCGTCGTCGGTACAGCGGCACCTCACGGCCGGCGGGATTGATTTCGTGATCGGGACCGGCGTGGTCGGCTTCACCGGCGACGATGCCGTTACCGGGGTCGAGCTCGCGACGGGAGAGACCCTTCGCGCCGACATCGTTGTCGAAGCCATCGGATCCGCTTGCAACGTGGAATGGCTCGACGGGCAGGGGCTTGATCTCAACGATGGTGTGCTCACCGATAACCGCCTCGCCGTCGCCGGTGTGGCCGACGCCGTCGCCGTCGGCGATCTCGCCCGCTTCCCCAACCCCCTGTTCGACGATGTGCCGCGCCGCGTCGAGCACTGGTCGATTCCCGGCGATACGGCCAAGCGCGCGGCGGCCACGCTGGTTGGCCCGCACGACGAGGATGCGCCGTTCGCCCCTATCCCGGCGTTCTGGAGCAACCAGCTCGACCTGCGCCTGCAGAGCTACGGATCACCCGCTCTGACCGACGCCGCCCACCTCGAGGAGGGCACTCTCGACGACCTCACCGGCGGCGTGATCGTGACCTACCACCGCGACCACCGGCATGTGGGGACGGTCGCGGTCAACCTCAGCCCCGCACGACTCCGCGACCTCCGCGAAGCCTTCACCGCCGTGGAGGTACCCGCATGACAACTTCAACCCGCTACAACAACGAGGTGACCCGATGACCACAACACCACTCGACGTCCATCGCCAGGCTAACGCCACGAGCCCCGATCTGGCCGCGGCGCTGTCGACCATCGCCGACCGCGGCGTGGAATTCGTGTATTTCCAAGCGATCACCATCACCGGCCGCGTCATCGGCAAGGTGGCGCCCGCCCGGCATTTCGAGCGGCTCGCCACCAAGGGCGTACAGCAGCACCAGACCGCGATCGCGAACCTGCAGGGCACCCGCGAGGGCGTACTGCTCGCCGGGGGAGTCCACGCACCCGAGTACACCGCAGTCCCCGATCTCGAGACCTTCGCGGTCCTGCCGTGGGACACCAGCTTCGCGCGGGTGTTCTGCCGGCTCTACGAGCCCGACCATCTCGCGGAACTCGGTGGCGCCGAATTCGCCTGTGACACCCGGGGACTGCTCCGGCGCATACATGCTGGTTTCACCGACCGGACGGGACTCGAGTTGCGGACCGGGTGTGAACCCGAAATGACCTGGCAGGGCAAGGGTTTGGAGGCGCACTTCCGGCCGGGCTCCAGCCCCGCCTATCACATCGAGCACCTCGAGCGGAACCGCCCGATAGTCAAGAAGGTCGTCGCATACGCGCAGGCGCTGGGTCTCGACATGATCGAAGGCGACTACGAGGACGAGTTCCAGGTGGAACTGAACTTCATGTTCGACCGGGCCGATCTCACCGCCGACCGGCTCATCACCTACCGGCAGATCTGCAAGCAGGTGGCCCGCGAACTCGGCATCGAGGCGAGTTTCATGCCCAAGCCTGCGACGGGAATGATGGGCAACGGGTGCCACCACAACTTCAGCCTGTGGCGCGACGACGTCAACGTGCTGGCCGACCCCGGTGTCGCCGAACTGCACCTGACCGAGATCGGCAAGCACGCCCTCGGCGGGCTGCTGACCCACTCGGCTGGCGCCATGCTGGTCAACGGCTCGACGGTGAACTCCTATAAACGCTACTGGGACGCAGGCCAATTCGCGCCGTCGCGGATCAACTGGGGCCTGGACAACAAGACGTGCACCGTCCGGTTGTCAGCGAACGGCCGTCTCGAGTACAAGCTGCCCGACGCCAGCGTCAACCCGTACCTCTCGCATGCGGTGATCCTCGCGGCGTGTGAGGACGGCATGAAGAACGCCACCGACCCCGGCCAGCCCACTCAGGGATCGTCCTATGACACACCGCAGGACGACCGGTTCCCTGCGCTGCCGCTGACCCTCGGAGAGGCCATCGGCGCTTTCCGGACCGACACCGTGCTCACCGAGGCGTTCGGGCCGAAGCTGGCGGCACTGCTCGTCGATTTCCACGCCGACGAATGGGCTCGATTCTGTGGATACGTCACCGATTGGGAGCGCGACATGTATTGGAACGACGCACCGTGAGCGCGCCGCTGCGCCTGGCATGCTTGGATGCCGAAGCGCCACCACTGTTTTCGCTCTGGACGCCCGAGCGCGGCAGGCAGGGCTACGAGCCAGGCGTCGCCGAAGCGCTCGGCGCCGAACTCGGTAGGCCCGTCGAGTGGGTCAGGGTGCCGTGGGTCGAGATGATCCCCGCTGTGCAGCGTGGCGATGCCGACGCGGTGCTGTGCGGCCAGGGCATCACCGCGGAGCGATCGGCGCAGGTCGACTTCACGCGGCCCTACGCCGTCTTCCACGAGGGCGTGCTGGTCCGCCGCGGGGCTGCAATCCACGGTCCCGAGGATCTCGTGGGCCGCAAGGTCGCGGCGATCGAGAACAGCACCAACATGGCGCTCGCAGAAACCTTCACCGGCGCAGTCCCGGTGGCCTTCGGCGCGGGATCCGACGACGTCTACGCCGACATGCTGGCCGCGCTGCTGGTATCCGATGTCGACGCCGTGGTCGACGACGACGTCGTGTTTGTCCCGCTCGGTGCCACCCACCCCGACTACGAGCTCGCCTTCACGGTGCAGACCGGCAACAAGTGGGGGATCGGCGTGGCAAAGGACCGGCCGGACGTCCTTGCCGAAATCGACGGCGCACTGGGCCGGCTCATCGAATCCGGACGCCTGCGTGCGGTGTGGAAGGAGTGGCTGCCGATCCTGGACTACTCGTTCGACGAGTTCTCGGTGTGAGCCGTCCCCTCGTCGCGGTGATCGGGCGGCGGGCAGCGCAGGTGCCCATCCTGCGCTTCTCGGCCACCCTTGCCGCCGAAGCCATCGGCGAGGCGGTGTGGGCGGCAGGCGGTGAGCCCGTCGTCCTGCACGGCCCGGCCGACGATCCCCTTGCCGAACTGCCGCAACGCCTGTCGCGTTTCGACGGGGTGCTGTTGCCGGGCGGCGCCGACATCGAACCCCGCCGCTACGGCGCGGACACGGCCCCGCAGACCACGGACACGGTGGCGTTCCAGGACGACTTCGATCTGGGCATCACCCACGCG
The DNA here is from genome assembly GCA_963848855.1 of uncultured Actinomycetota bacterium. Lineage (GTDB taxonomy): Bacteria > Actinomycetota > Actinomycetes > Mycobacteriales > Mycobacteriaceae > Mycobacterium. Next base: position 1,866,833 of record CAWKFL010000006.1, on the reverse strand, counting down.
GTGATCGACCTCGAACTCCCGGCGCTGGCGATCTGCCGGGGTATGCAGGTCCTCAACGTCGCGTTGGGTGGATCGCTGGTGCAGCACGTCGATGAGACAAACACGCCGCATCACAACGTGATTCACCACGTCGACGTCACCATTGGCTCACGATTGCACGCCATCGTCTGCGCCGAGACCATCGATGTGTCGTCCTATCATCATCAGGCCATCGACCGGTTGGGCGCCGGCCTGACGGTCACCGCGGTGGCCGCCGACGGCGTGGTGGAGGCGGTCGAGCACCGGCGCGCCGATATCGTCGCCGTCCAGTGGCACCCAGAGGACCGTCACGCCACCTCGGACACCGACGCCGCACTCTTCGCCGATCTGGTCGACCGTGCACGTAAGAGAAAGGACTCCCAGTGACGATCGAGACTTTCGACAAGACCAGGGCCAATCGGGTGTACCTGGCCGATGTCACCCCCGATTTGCCGATGCCCGAGACACCGCGCGCCCACCTCTGCGTCCTTGCATCACTGAACTACCCCGATGTCGACGCCGACGAAGCGGCGCTCATCAAGCGGTTCACCCGCGTCGCGTTGACCACGCTGGTCGAACTGGGCGCCTCCTACGAACTGTGGGACACCACCACTGCCCTCGATAACCCCTCCGGAGCAGGTGATTTCGATGGCCTGCTGCTGCTCGGGGGCGGGGACATCGACGGTTCCTGCTACGGCGTCGCAGCTCCCAACCCGACTACCTACGGCGTCGACGCACGCGCCGACCGAGACGCCTTTGCCGCCATCGCAGCCGCGGAAGCCGCCGACCGCCCGATCTTCGGAATCTGCCGGGGATCTCAACTGCTCAACGTCGCGCGGGGCGGCACCATGGTGCCCGACATCGTCGACTTCGCGCTGCATCACGGCGCACCCGGGGAACCGGTGTTCGTCGACGAGCCGATCGACATCGTCGCGGGCACCCGGTTGGCGGCGATCCTCGGTACCGATCGAGTGCTCGGGCGAAACGGGCACCATCAAGCGGTGCACCGCCTCGGCAACGGTCTCGTGGTGGCAGCGCGGGCCCTCGACGGTCTCACCGAAGGTGTCGAGGACCCCGACCGGTGGTACCTCGGCGTCCAGTGGCATCCCGAGGACTCCGACGGCCCCGAGGTCGATCGGCTGCGCCTGTTCGGCGCATTCGCCGCCGCCGCCGAAGAATCCCGCAGGGGGAGCGTCGCGCAGCTGGCAACATAGCGCCATGGCGATCACCGCGCGGAGCCTGACACAGGTCAAGAACCTCGGCCTGGCTTTGGTCGCAGGCGCCGACGCCGCGGACCGCGAGATCGACTGGGCGCATGCGATCGAGCTCGCCGACCCCACTCCCTATCTGGCCGGTGGCGAGCTGGTGATGACAACGGGCATCAACATCGGAACGGACGACGCGGCACAGCTGGACTATGTCGCGCGCCTGGTATCGGCCGATGCCGCGGCCCTTGCCGTCGACACCGGCACCACGTTCAGCGAAGTGCCGGCCGGTGTGCTCGCCGCAGGCGACGCGTTGGGCATGCCGGTGCTCGAGGTGCCGCCGTCGACACCGTTCATCGCGATAGCCCGGGTGGTGATCGATGCGATCAAAGCCGACGAACTGCGATCGGTGCAACGTGTCGTCGACGAACAGGAAGTCCTCGCGCGGGCAACGCTACGGGGCGGCATTCCCGGTGTGGTGAGCGCTCTGGCCGACAGCCTGTCCGCCGCGGTCATCGTCGCCGACACCGATGGGACGATATTGGCCGCAGCCGGTGGCGGGCAGGAACGCCTGACCGCCGTTCTGGCCGAGGCGGTGCGCATCGCGACGTCGAACCGGCAGGCCGGCTACGTCACCGCCGACGGTGACGCCTTTGTCACCGTCCAGAAACTCCGTGCGGCCCAACCGGTTCGTGGCCATCTCGCGGTGTGGACCGCTCAACCCATGTCCAACGCCCATCGCCTGCTTGTCTCGCACGCGGTGTCACTGATCTCGATCGCACTGGAAAAGCCCGCAAGGGTTGTCGATGCCGAGCAACGCCTGCGCCGGGCGGTGACCCACGAGATGGTCTGCGGCACCGGCAGTGTCGACAGCCCGATGTTGCGCTACTTCGGCTTCGACCCCCGCGATGAGGTGGTCGTGGTGGTGCTCACCGGTGCGGGCCCGACACTGGCAGCCGAGCAAGTTCTCGACCGTCTACTGGCAACCGCAGGCCCCTACCTGATGACGCCGGTCGGCGACGAGATGGTGATCGTGATTCCCGCCGCGGGTCGGCGGCGCATCCCCGAGGTGCTGACTGGCCTCGCCAAGGACTCGGGCGAAACGCTGCACGGCGGCGCCAGCGAGCCGATCCGCATTGCCGAGATCGACAAGGGTATGGAGCAGGCGCGCATCGCGGCGCTCGCCGAGAAGGGCCGCCAGTTCACCGAGTTCGGTCAGCTCGACGTCTACGGCGTGCTGCTCGGCGGTCGCGGCAACGCTGAACTCCGTGTGCTCGCGGGACCTTTGGATCCGCTGGTTGAGCAGCGCGATGATCTGCTCGCCACCCTCGTAGCGTTTCTGACCCACAACGGGCAGATGGAGGCTGCCGCAACGGGTTTGGGCATCCACCGCCACACCATGCGCAACCGCATGCAGCGCATCAGCGAACTGTTGGCCGACGACGTGCAGTCCGCCGACACGCGCACCCAACTGTGGTTGGCGATCAGGGCCAGGGAACTGCTTGCGATCAGGAGCCGAGCCGGGGCGGACCGCTCCGGTAGGTGACCGGGGTCGCCGACAACGTCACAGGGTTGGCGACCTGCGGTGTGGGACTGTCGGGTACCGATACCTTTGCCCCGATGCCGAGCCGGTCGGCGAACGCGAACGCCTCCGACAGATCGTTGATGGGTCCGGCTGGTACGCCCGCGGCGGTCAGTGCCGAATACCAGTGGTCGGCGCCGTGGGCTTTGAACTTGGTTTCGAGCAAGGTGCACAACGCATCCCGGTTGGCCACCCGCAGCGGGTTGGTGGTGAACCTGGGGTCCTCGGCGAGTTCTGGACTGCCGATTGCGGCGCTGAACGCCTTGAACTGCTTGTCGTTGCCGACAGCCACCGCGATGGGCCGGTCGGCGGTCTCGAACGTCTCGTAAGGGGTGATGCTGGGATGTCGGTTGCCCATGATGCCGGGGACGATGCCTGCGCCCACGTAGCCGGAGGACTGATTGACCAAGGACGACAGCAGGACGGACAGCAGGTTGGTGTCCACCCGCTGGCCCGCTCCGGTGCGGTCCCGGTGGGCCAGTGCGGCCAGGATGCCGCTCAGCGCGTGCAGTCCGGCGAGGACGTCGACCACCGCCACACCGGCTTTGGTGGGATCACCGGGTTCGGTGCCTGTGACGCTCATCAGGCCGCCGACCGCCTGCACCAACAGGTCGTAGCCGGGCAGCGAAGCGCCGCCGCCGCTACCGAATCCCGTTATGGCGCAATAGATCACGTCGGGGCAGATCGTGCAAAGATCGTCATAGCCGAGGCCGAGCCGCTCCATCGTGCCCGGCCGGAAATTCTCCACCACGATATCGGCTCCGGCCACCAGATCGCGCGCCCGCTGCACGTCGCCAGGGTCGGCCAGATCCAGAACCACCGACCGTTTGTTGCGGTTGACGGAGTTGAAGTACGTCGCCACGCCTTGGGAGTCGAAGGGTGGACCCCAGTGGCGGGTGTCGTCACCCACTTCGGGCCGTTCCACCTTGATCACGTCGGCGCCGAAGTCGCCCAACATCATCGTCGCGTACGGCCCGGCGAGCACCCGGCTGAAATCGACGACGACGATGCCGTCCAGCGCACCCGTGGTCATGCGCGCGGCCTTCCGCCACGCAGATACACCGTGGTGGTGTGGGTGAAGAATTCCCGCGCGGCGCCGCCCTGTTCCTTGGGACCGAGCCCGCTCTTCTTGGCGCCCCCGAACGGGACGTGCGGATCGGCGCCTGCAGACTCCGAATTCACATGCAGGACACCGACGTCGATATGTCCGACGGCCTGCAGCGCGCGGGTGAGGTCCTGAGTGAACACCGCCGCCGAAAGACCGAACTCGCTGTCGTTGGCCAGTGCGAAGGCCTCGTCGGCGTCGGCGGCCCGTTTGACCGCGAGGACGGGACCGAACAACTCGTCGGTCCAGATGTCGGCGGTCCGTTCGGACAACTCGACGACGGTCGGCGCGACGAAGTAGCCCGCCGCAAGCGCACCGTCCGTGTAGGGCTTGCCACCGGACAGCACCGTTGCCCCCTGCGCGGCGGCAGTGTTGATCCCCGCCGAGATGGACTTGAGTGCCGATGCGCTCACGACGGGACCCATCTGAGTTCCGTCGTCGGTCGGATCGCCAACGACGAGCGCCTGCGCACGATCGGTGAGCGCTTTGAGAAATCGGTCGGCGATTCCGTCGGTGATGATCAATCGTGAAGTGGCGGTGCACTTCTGGCCGGTAGACCGGAACGCGCCGAACATCACCTGTTCGAGCGCAAGATCGAAATCGGCGTCATCGAGGACGACGGCGGCGTTCTTGCCGCCCATCTCGGCCTGTGCCGGTACGCCGCGCGAGGCGGCGGCCGCGGCGATCCGGCGCCCGACTCCCGTGGATCCGGTGAAGGTGATGACATCGATATCGCGATGCCCGACGATCGCATCGCCGATGTCCGAGCCGCCGATGAGCAGGTTGAGCACACCTGCGGGCAGACCGGCGTCGGACAACGCCTGGGCGAGCCGAATCGCCAGCAGCGGAACGGTGCTTGCGGGCTTCCACACCACGGTGTTGCCGTACACCAGCGCGGGCGCCAGCTTCCACGCCGGGATGGCGATGGGAAAGTTGAACGGCGTGATCACACCGACGACGCCGACCGGCTTGCGGGTCACCAGGATCTGCTCACCCGCCCTGGGGGAAGCGAAGATCTCACCGGCCTGTCGGTCGCCCTCGTTGCCGTAATACCGCAGGATCTGAGCGGCGCGACGCACCTCGCCGATCCCTTCGGCCTTGGTCTTGCCTTCCTCGGTGGCCAGCTCCAGCCCCCAGGCATCGGCGTTGCGGTCCACCACATCTGCCGCGGCGAGCAGCACCGCACCGCGCTGGTGAATCGGCGTTGCGGCCCACGACGCCGCGGCGTCGACGGCGGCCGCGACGGCCGCGTCGACATCGGCGGTGCCTACGGTGCCGCCTTCGGCGACCACTTCGCCGGGCCGGGCCGGATTGAGGCTGCGCACAGCGTCGCCGCTGCCGGAGAACCACTGACCGGCGATCAGATGCTCAATGCTCGCTGTCATCAGCGGAATGCGGCCTGGCCGGTGAGTGCCTTACCGATGGACAGCAGGTGCATTTCCGAGGTGCCCTCGTAGGTCAACACGGATTCCAGGTTATTCGCATGCCGCAGCGGTGAGTACTCAAGGGTGATTCCGCTGCCGCCCAACAGTGTCCGGCACTCGCGGGCGATCGCCAGGGCCTCGCGGACGTTGTTGAGCTTGCCGAGGCTGACCTGCTCGGGCCGCACGCCTTCGGCGTCCTTGATGCGCCCGAGATGCACTGCGAGCAGCATGCCCTTGCCCAGCTCGACGGTCATGTTGGCCAACTTCTCCTGCGTCAGCTGGAACCCGCTCAGCGGTTTGTCGAAGACCTCGCGCGATTGCGCGTAGGCGATCGCGGTTTCCAGGCTGTCTCTGGCCGCCCCCAGTGCGCCGAACACGATGCCGAACCGGGCCTCGTCGAGGCAGGACAGCGGCGCGGAAAGCCCGACGGCATGCGGCAGCTGCGCAGACCCGGGCAGTCGCACATTGTCGAGCACCAGCTCGGAGGTGACCGAGGCCCGCAGGGACAGCTTGCGATGGATCTCGTTGGCCGTGAAACCCGGTGTGTCAGTGGGCACCAGGAATCCGCGGATGCCGTCGTCGGTCTGCGCCCAGACTGTCGCGACGTCGGCGAGGTTGCCGTTGGTGATCCACATCTTGGTGCCGTTGAGGACCCAGTCGCTGCCGTCGCGGCGCGCCCGGGTGCGCATCCCTGCGGGGTTGGAACCGAAGTCGGGCTCGGTCAGGCCGAAGCACCCGATCGCGTCACCGGTGGCCAGTCGCGGCAGCCACTGGCTTTTCTGCTCCTCGGACCCGTAGCGGTGGATCGAGAACATCGACAGCGAGCCCTGCACCGACACGAAGCTGCGGAAACCGCTGTCGCCGGCTTCCAGTTCCATACAGGCCAGGCCGTAGCTGACGGCGTTGGTGCCTGCGCAGCCGTACCCCTCCAGGTGCATGCCCAGCACGCCGAGCGCTCCGAACTCCTTGGCCAGCTGCTTTGGCAGCGTTGCCGATTCGAACCAGTCCTCGACATTGGGCTTCAGCCGGGTGTCGACGAACTTGCGCACCGTGGCGGCGATGTCGCGTTCGTCGGCATCGAGGAGCCGGTCGGTGTCGAACAGTTCCAGCGGCGCGTACGTGGATTTCATTGCGGCGGGTGCAGCAGTCATGGTCATCGTCTGGCTCCTTCGTGGTTTCAGAGAGTGGCGAAGCCGTCGCGGAGTACCTCGAAGGCCTCGGCGAGTAGCTCGTCGGAGATGGTCAGCGGGGGCAGGAAGCGCAACACGTTGCCGAAAGTCCCTGCCGTCAAGGTCAATACGCCGTTGTCGTGGCAGTGCCGCGCCAGTGCGGCAACGGCGTCGCGGTGGGGCTCGCGGGTGCCGGGCCGCACCAACTCGACGGCGATCATCGCGCCGCGGCCCCGGATCTCGCCGACGATGTCTGTCGTGTCGGCGATGCCACGCAGCTGCTGCGTCATCTCCTCACCGATGGCTCGCGCACGGGCGATCAGCTGGCCGGTCTCGATCTCTTCGAACACTCCCAGCGCCGCGGCGCACGCAACGGGGTTACCGCTGTAGGTGCCGCCGATGCCGCCTGAATGGGCGGCGTCCATCACGTCGGCGCGGCCGGTGACCGCGGCCAGCGGCATCCCACCGGCCAGGCCCTTGGCCGTGGTGATGAGGTCGGGAACGATGCCTTCATGTTCGGAGGCGAACCATGCGCCGGTTCGCGCGATACCGCTCTGCACCTCGTCGGCGATCAGCAGGATGCCGCGCTCGGAACAGAAGTCGGCGACCGACCGCAGGAAGCCTTCGGCAGGCACGATGAAGCCGCCCTCGCCCTGGATGGGTTCGACCACCACACACGCGACGGCATCGGCGCCGATCTGGGTGTCGACAAGCTGCGCGAACTGGCGGAACGCCTCGGCCGCGCAGTTGTCGGGTCCGGATGGCCATCGGTACGGGTACGCCATCGGTGCCCGGTAGACCTCGGGGGCAAACGGTCCGAAGCCGTGCTTGTAGGGCTGGTTCTTGGCGGTCATGGTCATGGTGAGCAGTGAGCGCCCATGGAACGCGTGGTCGAATACGACGACCGCTGGTCGTCCGGTGGCCGCACGGGCGTATTTCACCGCGTTCTCCACCGCCTCGCTGCCGGTGTTGAACAGCGCGGTGCGTTTCTCGTGCTCGCCCGGGGTCAGACGGTTCAACGTCTCCGCGACCTCGATGTAGGGCTCGTAGGGCGCGGCAAGGAAGCAGGTGTGGGTGTACCGCGCAAGCTGGTCTGCGGCGCGGGAGACGACGGCAGGCGCCGCGTTGCCCACAGTGGTGACCGCGATGCCGCTGCCCAGGTCGATAAAGGAGTTGCCGTCGACGTCGACGACCACACCGCCGCCCGCGGCGGCCACGTAGACGCCTGCGCTGCTCGTCAACCCAGCAGGGAGAGCGGCCTTGCGGCGATTGGCCAATTCGAGCGACCGGGGCCCGGGAACGTCTGTGACGATCCTGCGTACCTGCTCCAGTTCAGGCCCGCCCACCAGCATGTTTGTCATAGCGGCAGCGTATCGGTGCGTCGACGATCGGTGCATGTCCGGCCTGGACAATAAACCGCTAGGAGATGTACGGAGTGGATAATTCGAGCAATCAGAACTCAGCAGGATCGGGCCGGACGATCGAGCGCGGCGTCAGAGCCAATCCGCGGACATGGGCGGCGATTTCACGCAACGGTGCGACCCACACATCGGCGCACGACTTCACATGTTCGACGAGTTCGGACAGCGCGGCCGCCCGAGACGGCCGACCCGACAGGAACGGATGATTGGTCAGCACGAAGCATCCGCCGACGGAACGCAGGCCCTCGAACTCCAGACGCCAGATCTCGGCAGCCTTGCGGGGGCTCTCGATCAGCCCGGAGCCCGAAAACTCGGGGATGTAGCAGTACTGCTCCCAATCGTCGAGCGCCCACTGCACCGGAATCTCGACCAGTTGCCCACCGCCGGCGACGGCCAGCTCGTAGGGATGGTCTGCGTCCATCAAGCTTGTGTCGTAGAGGAATCCGCGCTCGGCCAGCAGGCCAGGGGAGTGCCAGTTCAATTCCCACATCGGCGCCCTGAAGCCGACCGGCGCCTCACCGGTCAGTGCGGCGAGGGCCTCGCTACCCCGATCGAGGACGGCGCCCTCCTTCTCGGGCGTGAACCCGGTAAGCACCTCGTGCAGATAGCCGTGATGGGCGACCTCATGGCCGGCGTCGACGATCGCGCGCACGACGTCGGGGTAGCGGATCGCGGTGTAACCCGGCACGAAGAACGTCGTCCGGACGTCGTGGCGGGCCAGCATGGCCAGCAGCCGCGGGACTCCGACCAGTGGGCCGTAGGCCTGGTGCGACATCACCGACATCCGGTCGGCGAGCTTGGTGTCGACACCGAGGAGGGCCGATTCGGCGTCGACATCAAAGGAGAAACACGCTGCCGCCTTATAGCCGTGCGGCCAGTGCACCGGCGCCGCTGCTGTCGCGGCGGTCATGCCGTCCTCGCCAACAGCGAAACGAATTCGTAGGCAACGTTGGCCGCCGCGATGCCGGTCATTTCGGCGTGGTCATAGGCAGGGGCGACCTCGACGATGTCGGCGGCGACGAGCTTGAGCCCATCGAATCCACGCACGATTTCCAGCAGCTCTCGACTGGTCATCCCGCCGGCCTCAGGGGTGCCGGTGCCGGGTGCGTGCGCCGGATCGAGGACATCGATATCGATCGAGACGTACAGCGGCAAATCCCCGATCGTCGAGCGCAATCCGTCGATGATGTCGTCGATCGACCGGCGGTGGAAATCGCGGCAGTGCACGACGTGGAAACCCATCTCGGCGTCCTCGCTGAGGTCGTTCGGCGAGTACAGCGAACCGCGGATCCCGACGTGCGCACTGTGCCCCGAGACGAACAGTCCGTCTTCGGCGGCCCGGCGAAACGGTGTGCCGTGGGTCAGCGGGGTGTTGAAGTAGGTATCCCAGGTGTCGAGGTGGGCGTCGAAGTGGACGAGCGCCACCGGTCCGTGAATTCTGTTGACGGCCTTTAGAAGTGGATAGGCGATCGTGTGGTCACCGCCCAGCGAGACCAGCGTGGCTCCGTCGCGGATCAGGTCGAACGCACCCTCCTCGATCTGCGCCACGGCGGTTGCGATGTCAAACGGGTTGAACGTCAGATCGCCAGCGTCGACCACCTGCTGATGGGCGAACGGTTCGATGTCCAGTGCAGGGTTGTACGGACGCAACAGTCGTGACGACTGGCGGATATGGGCGGGTCCGAAACGGGCGCCGGGACGATACGTGACTCCGGTATCGAACGGGACCCCGACGATCGCGACGTCGTGGCGTTGCACGTCCTCGATGCGGGGCAGTCGCGCGAACGTGGAGTGGCCCGCATAGCGCGGCACCTGCAGTCCATCGACCTGTCCGGTGGGGGTGTTCGTCGCGGCCGAACGGCCGTTGCTCATACTCGGCATCGCGTGGTTCCTCCGTTGATCAGAAACGTTTGCCCGACGAAGGAACCCAGCTGCGGCCGCGTCAAAAGCGCTACGGCGGAAGCGATTTCGTCGGGTCGGCCGATACGGCCGATCGGGATGTCCTTGGCGTAGCGTGCGTGCATCTCGGGCAGGCTGACGCCGGCGTCGTCCGCATCGACCTGCAGTTGCGGGGTGTCGGTCACACCGGGGGCCACGGCGTTGACGATGATGTTCTCTGGGCCGAGTTCACGGCCGAGGGTTTTCGTCAATGCGATCAGGCCGCTTTTCGACGCCGCATATGCGGTCGCGCGGGGCCAGCCGGTGACTCCCCATTCCGAGGTCACGATGACGATGTGCCCTGCTCCGGCGCGCCGCATCCCGGGAAGGACCGCCTGGATGGTGTGGAATGTGCCGCCCAGGTTGGTGTCGACGATCTTCCACCAGTCGTAAACGTCATGGTCGGTGAAGGGGTCCATCGACATGTAGGCCGCATTGCACACCAGGACATCGACACTTCCGTGGTTTTGCTCGACTTCGGCGACCGCGGCGGCCACGGCGTCCGGATCATGCATGTCGGCCGGGACGGCGAATCCGTTGACGGTCTTGACGACGTCCTTCATCTGCGGGCTCTCGGCGGGACCGTTGACACCGACGTGCAGGCCGTCGGCGGCCAGCCGCTCGGCGATCGCACGTCCGATGCCCTGGGTGGCGCCGGTGACGAGGGCAATCCGGCGCCGGTGCGATTTCGTTGCGCTAATCAGATCACCGCTCCGCTGTTGGGGGACAACACTTCTCCGATGCAGAAGTCCGATTCCTCGATCAGGAAGGCGACGGCCTGGGCCACCTCGTCGGGCCGGCACAACCGACCCGCGGGCAGCGTGGCCAGATAGGCCGGATCTCGCCACGTCGAATCGGCGGCGAGCAGCGGGGTGTCGGTGGGTCCGGGGGCCACCGAGTTGACTCGGACCCCGTGCGGTGCGACCTCGGCGGCGAGGCTGCGGACGAAGCCGACGATGCAGCCTTTGGCAGCGGCGTAGTGCGCGTCGCCCTCGCCACCGCCACCGATGGCCAGTTCCGAGGAGATCGCCACGATCGCGCCGCGCCGCCGGGCGATCATGTCGGGCAGGACGGCGTGGGCCGTGTTGCGCAAACCGCCGAGGTGGACGCGCAGCATCTTCGTCCAGGCCTCGGGCGTGATCGCGGAGACAGGCACATCTCGTAATGGCCGGCCGCTGTCACCAGGGCCTCGATTGGGCCCAGCTGGTCGCGGATGGCGGCGATCGCCTGGTCGACCTGCGCAGCATCGGCGATGTCGGCGGTCAGCGCGAGAGCGACATTGTCGGCGGATCGCAGATCCACGCCTGCGACGGTCCACCCGCGCTCGGCCAGTTCGGCGGCCACGGCGGCGCCGATGCCGGAGGCCGCGCCCGTCACCGCCGCCACCTTCGGGGTCACTGACCGACCTCGGTCTCATGGTGCAAGCGGTTCGCCACCGGTTCGGTGATCCGGTTACGCAGACTCAGGTAGATCATGGCGCCGATGACACCGAGCACGACGGTGGTGATCACCATGCTCCAGTTGATGTACCACGGCTGGTCCGGCTGTACGCGGGGCCAGGCCACGTTGATGGTTTGAGCGACGATCCATACTGCCGCGAAGTAGGTGATCGGAGCTCCCCAGCGGCCGAGGGAGAACACGCCAGGTGACCAGCCCCGGTCAGCCGCGCCCACGCGGCGCCGAGTACGGGGATGCCGAACGCGATATAGAAGCCGATGACGGTGAAGTTGACCAGGATGTTGTAGAGGTTCGATCCGGCGAACAGGACCAGCAGCACGGCCACCACGGCGGTCACCCCAATGGCGTTGATCGGCATGCGTTCAGGTCCGGCGAGCTTGCTGAACAACTTCGATGCCGGCAGCCCGCGGTCGCGGGCCGCGCCCCAGATGCAGCGCGACACCGCGGCCTGCACGGCCAGGAAGCTGGAGATGAAACCGATGACGAACATGATCAGCAAGGGCTTGGCGATCCCGGCGCCCAGATGTGAGGTGAGCGTGTCGGCGACCGGGTCGCCGGACTGATCGGTGAGCACCTGGTCGAGGTTGGGGATGGCCAGAATCAGTGCGGCGCTGGAGAACATCACGATCAACCCGACTCCCAACAGGGCACCGATGATGGCTTTGGGGACGTTACGGGCGGGGTCTTCGACCTCCTCGGCGATCGACCCGGCCGCCTCGAAACCGACGAACGCCCAACCGGCGTAGGCGATGGCCAACAGCATTGGGGCCGAGGCCCATCCGCTGACTCCGGGCATCCCGTGCAGCAGAGTGGAGAACGGGTTCTCCCGGTAGAACAGCAGCAGCACGATGCCCAACCCGACCGATCCGATGATCTCGCAGGTGATGCTCGCGACGACCATCACCTTGAGCACCTTGCGCCCGATCATGTTGGTGGCGGTGCCTGCGGCGATGACCGCCATGGCCACCAAGGCGGTGGTCCACCGGCCCGGCTCGTCGACCCCGAACACCTCCAGCAGGAACCCGGCGGCTGCGTACGCCAGCGTGGAAAGCGCGATCGTCAATCCCCACATGTACGCCCAGGCCGCGGCCCAACCCGATGTCGTCCCACGGACATGGCGTGCCCACTGATAGACGCTCCCGGCGAACGGCCACCTCGACGACAATTCGCCGAACACCGCCGCGACGGCGAGCTGGCCGATCAGCACGATTGGGAACGCCCAGAAGAATTGCGGGCCCGCGGTGAACAGGCCCAGCGCGAAAATTGCGTACAACGCGACGATCGGGGAGACATCCGCGAACGCCAGCGACAGCGCCGATCGAAAGCTGAAGCCGAGGTGGAGCTTTTCGACGTCCTCGTGCATGTGATCAGTGCGGGCGTCGGCACTTTCGGGTGCTGGAGTGTCTTGCTGCATAGTGGCGCTCCTCACAGATGGGTGGGCAGGGATGACTATGCTGCGGTTCCTCGGGGTGCGGAATACTCACCGGGTATAAATTCGTGACCAGCTACTAGCTTCCAGTACAAGTTTGGAGTGGTCGTGGGTGTCACGGTTCTGGATCTCATGGACATGCCGCACCTGCGACTCAAGCTGCGCGCCGGCGGCAAGGGCGCCGACCGCGAGGTCACCTGGGCCCAAGCCTCCGACCTGGACACCCCGTGGGAATGGATGACCGGCGGCGAACTCCTGATGAAAAACGGCCGCACGCTGCCGCGCGGCGCAGATGCCCAGATCGCGCTGCTGCGCGGTTTGGCCGACAACGGCACCGTCGGCCTGGTGCTTGGCCTGGATCCCGACACCCCGGAACTGCACCGAGAAGCCGTCAACGCCGCCGACGAACTGGGTCTGCCGATCCTGATCGCACCCTTCTCGGCAGGCTTCACCACCATCGGTCGCGCCGTCGCCGAGGCCAATATGTCCGACGAAGGACGCAGGCTGGCGATGACTGAACGCGTTTACACGGTGATTCAGCGCTCGATGCTCAAACCGGGCCGCAGCGGGGTCCTCGATCAGTTCTCCCGCGAACTCCGTTGCCGCCTAGCGCTTCTCGATGCAGAGACGGGAATGCCGGTGCTGGACGGCAGTGGCGTGCCACCCGAAACGTTGCGACGCGCGGTGGTGGCCCTGGTGGCAGACCGTGGGGGAATGATTCCCGGTGTCCTTCATCTGGACGCCGACGGTATCCGCGGCCAGATCGTCGAAGTGCCCGACGAGGACCCGACCGTCCTCGTAACTTACGGATTTCGGGGCGCACCGCCCGATCTGGTTCTGCTCCAGCACGTCGCGACGGCCGCCGCAGTGTTGTTGGTGCAGCAGGGCATTCGTCGCGAACACCGCCGACGACTTGGCGCCGAAACACTGGCCCACCTACTCGATCAGCGGCTCAGTGAAGATGAGCTGATCCGCCAACTCGAACGTGCCGCACTGCCGGCGAACCGCACGGTGTTGGTCGCTGTGCAAGGGGGCAGCACCACCGGTGAACGCCACCTGCATCTCAGCCTGGCCCGGCACAACGTCCCGAACCTGCTGCTTCGGCGCGCCAGCCTGCTCTACGCGCTGCTCCCGGCAACAGCGCAGTCGATCATGGTGTTGCGACGCCGGCTCGGCCCTGGGGCCCTGATCGGGATCAGCGACCCCCTGTCGTCGGCGAGCCGTGCGCCTGCCGCGGTCCGAGAAGCCAACTGGGCCCTGCGCGGTGCCCTCAACTCAACCGACAACGTCAGCCGCTATGCCGACGCGACCCTGCTGTCGATCCTGCGCGACGCCGACGAAGCGCAACTCGTCGTCGATCGAGTGCTCGGTGACCTCCTCGCCTATGACAACGACCATGGAACCGACCTCACCGGAACACTCGACACGTTCCTGCGTCTCGACAAATCCTGGCAATCGACTGCCGATGAGGTCGGGGTCCACCGTCAGACAGTCGCCTACCGGCTGCGCCGCATCGAGGCGATCACCGGCCGAAACCTCTCGACCACAGCGCATGTCGCCGAACTGTGGCTCGCGCTGCGGGCCCGAGACTTGGTCACAACGCCAGACGCCTGACTCACGCCGCGTTCTCCGGCGAGGCTACGCTGTCGTTGTCGTCACTGCCCTCGGCCGCGCCGCTGGGCTCGGACGCTGTCGCATCGTCGTCTGCGGTCACCGACTCGGCGCCGTCACTCGTGGCGCCGTCATGATCCGACGCCTAGTCGTCGTCCTGCGGCGCAGTGTCACCCGGCGTGAACTTGTTGGCGGTGTCGCGCTTGACCGACAACCGGGGGCGGTCGTGGTGGGCGCCCGAACGTGACTCCTCGTCGTCGGTGGCGGCGTCCCGCGCTTGTGGCGCTTCCTGCGTTTCGTCCTCAATCTCTTCCTCGTCGGCCCGCAATCTCTCGGAGATCTTCGCGAGCGTTTCGCCGATCCGGCCTTGCGGTCCACTGCGCCAAGGCGATCGCGTGCATCCAGCGCAAACGTTTGTGGCAGTGATCTCCAGCAAACTTTGAGCCGCACTTATCGAGAACTCAAGTCATTGCGATCGAAAGCACTTGCACGCCTGGAGCGTCACCCAGCGGTTCGACGGCCTCCGAAACACTCCGCATTCCGACTCATCTCCTTGATTTCGAGGAACAGCTCGGCGAGGCCGGTCAGTCACAACTGCTCGTCGGGGATCCGGCTGAGCGCCCGGACCGCGACGTGCACGCAGGGGCCGACGAATACCGCGAACAGTAGGGTCCCGATCCCCGCGACTCCACCGAGCAGCCATCCGACGATCAGCACCGTCACTTCGACGAGGGCGCGGGCGACCCCCAACGGCCACCCTGACACCCGCGCAATTCCGGTCATCAGCCCATCCCTCGGGCCGGGCCCCAGCCCGCACCTCAGATAGAAGCCGCTGCCCAGCGCGACAATCACGATGCCCCCGACACACATCGCAAGGCGGGCGGCCAACGAGTCGGGATGTGGCAACACGAGCGAAGACACGTCCAGCGCCGTGCCGACCAGGAGCACATTCGCGACGGTGCCAAGGCCCGGCCGCTGCCGCAGCGGAATCCACAGCAGGAGCACGAAAGCGCCGATCAGGTTTGTCATCACGCCGATCGACAGGTGAGTCCGCGACGCGATCCCTTGCGCGAAGACCGTCCACGGCGAGTTGCCCAGATGCGCCGCTACGAGCATCGCCTCACCGGTGCCGAACAACCACAGGCCGAAGACCAACGACACCGCCTGCAGCGGCCGCGGCAACCACCTATTCACCGACTGATTAAATCAGCCTGTCTCACAAGCGAATCCAGGTCGTCTTCAGCCCGGTGTATTTGTCCAGCGCGTGCAGCGACAGGTCGCGACCAAAGCCGGACTGTTTGAAGCCACCGAACGGCGTCTGTGCACTGAGTGCGTCGACGGTGTTCACCGACACAGTGCCTGCCCGCAGCGCTGCGGCAACAGTGTGGGCGCGGCGCAGATCGTTGGTCCACACCGAGGCGGCCAGCCCGTACGCGCTGGCGTTGGCCATCCGGATCGCCTCCGCCTCATCGTCGAACGTCTGCACCGCCAGCACGGGTCCGAAGACCTCCTCGGTGATCAGCTCGGCCGATGGACCAAGGCCGGTCACCACCGTGGGTTCGACGAAGCAGCCGCGGCCGTCGACCGTCTCGCGTCCTCCGCCCAGCAGGATGTCGCCGTCCTCCCGTGCCCGCGCGACGAAGCCGAGGATGTGGTCGACGTGCGCTTCGTCGACGATCGCGCCCTGTGTCGCTGTCGGGTCGAGCGGATTGCCGGGGTGCATGGTGGCGGCGCGCTCGACGAGGTCGGCGACGAACTGCTCGGCCACCGCCTTCTCGACGAGCAGGCGGGAGTTGGAGGAGCACACCGCGCCCTGGTTGTAGAAGGCGCCGAAGAGCGCCATCTCGACGGCCTGCTCCAGGTCGGCGTCGGCGAAGACGAGGTTGGGGCTCTTGCCGCCACATTCCAGCCACACCTGCTTGAGGTTGGAGTCGGCCGCGTAGCGCAGGAAGCGCTTACCGGTCGCGGTCGATCCGGTGAATGCCAGCACATCCACATCGGGGTGCAATCCCAGTGCGCCACCGGCGATTTCGCCCAAACCCGGTACAACGTTCAGCACACCCGGCGGTAGACCGGCCTCGGTGGCCAGCTCGGCCAGTCGCAGCGAGGACAGCGGTGCGCGCTCGGAAGGCTTGAGCACGACGCTGTTCCCTGCGGCGAGTGCAGGCGCGACCTTCCACACCGCCAGATCGAGTGGGAAGTTCCACGGTGTCACCGCTCCCACCACACCGAGTGGCTCCCGGGTGATCAGCGCCAGATTCCCTGGCTCGGTCGGCGCGATCTCACCGTTGATCTTGTCGAGCGCCTCACCGTAGTAGGCGAAGAGCCCGGCGGCCGACGGCACGTCCACGGTGAACGCTTCGAAAACCAGCTTGCCCATGTCCATGGAATCGAGCAGGGCCAACTCGACTCCGTGCTCGGTGATCAGCTCCGCTAGACGCAGCAGCACCCGCTTGCGTTCGCTCACCGAACTGCGCGACCAGTCTCCGTTGTCGAAAGCGCTTCGGGCAGAACGGACGGCGGCGTCGACGTCGGACGTCTGGGCGGATGCCACGGCGGCAAGCACATCGCCGGTCGCGGGATTAACGGAGTCGAACGTCGCACCGGAGTCGGAGGGGCGAAATTCGCCGTCGATGTATATACCGTCGCGCGGTGATACATCGGACGCGAATCGGGCCCAGTCCGCGAGCGTCGTGGGATCGGCTTCGACGATGGTTGTCACGTGATTTCCTTTGCGTCAGGTGTGTACCGGTTCGACCGGTGTGAGTGGCAGGAGCCGGCCGGGCTCGGGGCATAGCTCGGTGACCTCACGCCGGAACGGCACCTCGGGCGGTGTCGGTTCGTCGAGTTCCTCGGCGTAACGGTGGCCGGCCCACACCGCCGCGGCGATCGTCGAGGGCGCCCACGCGTCCCCGACGGCTTGCACGCTCTTGAGATCGGCCTGTTCCCACTCGGATTGGCGAGCGGTGAGTTCGTCGAACAATCGGTTCTCGGGAAGTCGGGCCGTCACCAGCACCACCGAGTCCGCCGGCAGATGGCCCTCATCGGCGGTGAACATGCACTCCGTCGAGACGCCATCGGCGGTGATGGCGGTGACGGCGGTGTTGGCCCGCACGTCGACGCCGGCGCGGATCAGGCGCTTGCCGATCCGCATGACCTCCATCGTGTTGACCGTCCACTGCGATGCGTACGCCGCGGGGGTGACCAGCACGACGTCAAAGCCCTCCTGCGCCAGCAGTTCCGAGAGCACCCCGCCCATGTAGTAGTGGTCGTCGTCGAACACCACGACACGACGGCCGCGGGGCCGAATTCCGGCCATGACGGCGTCGGGGGTCAACACGTCGGCCTGCTCGGCGATGTCGATCGGGTGGGTGTGGACGCGCCCGACTCCGTCGCTGCGCCAGTGTGCGCCGGTGGCGATCAGCACGTGGTGGAAGTCGTTTTCGATGATGTCGTCGGCCGTCATCTCGCTCTGCATGAAGACGTCGATGTTGTCGAGTCTCCGGATCTGCTGTGCGCGATAGTCCACCACCCGGATCCACGCCGAGAGCCCGGGGAGTTTGGACTCCCGCTCGACGCGCCCACCCAACACACGCGTGGATTCGGCGAGGCTGACGGTGTAGCCGCGATTCCCAAGTGAGCGTGCGGCCTCCATGCCTGCGGGCCCGGCACCGACCACGAGAACGTGCGAGTCCGACGATTTGGCGCGGATGCGTTCGGGGTGCCAGCCCCGCCGGAATTCCTCTCCCATGGTGGGGTTTTGTGTGCACCGGATCGGCGACATGGTGAAGTCACCGGAGACGCAGATGTTGCAACCGATGCATTCCCGGATGTCCTCCAAATCCCCGGTCTCGATTTTGCGGGGGAGGAAGGGGTCGGCGATCGAGGGCCGCGCGGCGCCGATCATGTCGAGGACACCGCTCTTGATCTGGTGCACCATCATGTCCGGCGAGGTGAAACGACCCACGCCCACAACAGGTTTGGAGGTCAGCCCCTTGAGGCCGCGCACATAGGGTTCCTGTTCGCCCTCCGGGCCGAACCGCGAGGTCACCGAATCGTCTTCCCAGCTGCCCAGCACGAAGTCCCACAGGTCGGGGTGTTCGCCGATTGTGCCGATGATGTCTTCGATCTCCGCGCGGGTGATGCCGTGCTCGCCGAGAAGTTCGTTGACGGTGATGCGGCACGCGATGGCCGCCTTCCCGTCGGCTTCCTCGCGGGCGTCCTCGAGGACTTCGCGCAGGAACCGGACCCGATTGGTCAGGCTGCCGCCGTACTCGTCGGTGCGGTTGTTGTACCGCCGCGACAGGAAGTGGTGCAGCCCACCGAGCGCGTGGCCTGCGTAGACGTAGACGATGTCGTACTCCGCCTGGATGGAGCGCCGCACCGCATCGCGATGCCACCGCCGCACGTCCGCGATGTCGGACTTGGTCATCGCCCGCGCCTGGACCGGGTCATTGGAGAAGGTCGCGACCGGCAGATTCTGCGGGGCCAGCGGAACCTCACGGCTGATCAGGTTCGGGCTGTTGAGTCCGTTGTGCGCCAGTTCGATACCCGCCAGCGCCCCGCCGTCGTGAATTTTGTCGGCGATGCGCTGTATCGCGGGCAGGTCCTGGTCATCCCAGATCCGCAGTTCGATGAAGGGGCCGATGTCGGAAGTCGGATGGATCTCGACCTGTTCGGTGCAGACGACCGCCCAGCCACCTTCGGCCTTCACCTGGCGCATGTACGCCTCGCCGGACGGATCGCGGTAACCCATTCCGTTGCAGTGCGGTACCTGGTAGAAGCGGTTGCGCGCGGTAACCGGACCGATCTGCACCGGCTCGAAAAGGATGTCGTATCGGGGATCTCGCATTGTGTTCTCCTGTGGCGAGCGCTTGCGCCAGTGCTCGCTGCTGTTGAAGGTATTCGTTACGAGCGCGGAGCGTCTGCGACTCGGTCGCCGGATATCGCCTGGTTCGTGTTGGCGGTCCTGATGCTGCGGCCGCGCAGGTAACCGGCGACGGCGATGACGACCAGCACCGCCAAGGTCCCCAGCGTGAAGACCTCGAAGCGCATCCGCGACACGCCCCAGTGATCGACGAACGCATACTCCAGGCCGAACAACCCCTCCAAAGTTCCGGGGAAGACGGCGACCCACGTGCCCAGCGCCGCCCAGAACGTCGTCAGTCCCGCGACTATTGCCATGCCCAACGGGCCTCCCGGGATCGCGTAGGGGCGCGGTGTGTCCGGGTGGGTGGTCCGCAACCGCAGAGCCGCGGGGAAGACGAACAGGTAGGCGATCAGGGAGGTCGAGATGGTGATGGACAGAACGACCGTGAACGTCGCCGCGCTGTCGCCCGCAGAGAAGATCACGCCGGCGATCATGAAGGCCAGCGCCACAATTCCGGTCAGCACGCCCACCCGCACCGGCGACTGCCGTCGCGAATCGAACTTCGCGAAGTAACCGAAGAAGGCGCCGTCCGCTGCCGCGACGGCGAGCGCCCGGTTGGCGGCCAGCGCCCACGTTGCGCCGGTGATCGCCAGCGTGACGATGAAGGCGATGACTGCGAGCTTGACCAGTATTGAGGCCGCTGGGCCATAAATACCGAAGACCGTTTCGACTGCGGCCATGAACCCCGCGATGCCGGTGATCTTGTCCGGCGGCAGCACCAGAAGCAGGGCCAAAATGGGCAGGGCGTACGACAGCAGCCCGATGAGCCCGCCGATGGCGATGCCACGCGGCACGTCGCGCTGGGGGTTCTGCATCTCATCACCGGCCTGGCTGGGCACCTCGAAGCCGACCAACGAGAACAACAGCAGCGGAACGAGTGCCAGGAAGCCCGTCATGGTCGGCGACCACGTCAACGTGCCGATGCCGTTGAAACCGTTCTGGATGCCGTACACCACCGTGGTGGCCAGGAAGAACAGTGCCAGAAGAAGTTTGACGTTTGTGCCGATCGCGAAGATGACCCGGCAGCGCTCCAGCGACACCAGCGTGATGGCCGTCGACGCCAGGATGAAGGCGCCCTTGAAGAGGTAATCGCCGACGGTCCCCGGGTCGATCGGAGAGAAGTAGCTGCTCCATGCCTCGGCGCTGATGAACGCCAGCGACCCGCCGATCCACAGGGGATTGATGGACCAGTACATGATTGCGGCCAGTGAACCCGCCAACCGACCGAACGGCCGCTTGACCCACTCGTAGAGTCCGCCTTCGACGGGGAACGCGCTGCCCAGTTCGGCCGTGATCAAGCCGTAGGGGACCATCCACAGAAGTCCCAAAACCAGCAGCCAGGTGAAGGTCTCGCCTCCGAAGGTGGAGATCTGACCGACCATGTCGAGACTGATCATGGCGGCCAGGATCATGATCGGGATGTCCAGCCTGCGCAACGAATGCCGGAATTGGACGCCGCCGGCGGATGCGGGATCGGCATTGGCCGACGGGTTCAGGAACGAGCCCTCGGCGAGTCCATCGTTCGGTCCCTGCAGTGATCCCATAGCGCAACTCCTCGCTCGATGGGTGATGTGATCTGTTCAACAGTGCAGCGAATTAATGCATCTGTACAGCCGGTGTTTCCGAACATTAGGATCGGTTTTTCTGATCGAGGAGGGCCGCGGTGGCCGACTACACCCTGCGCCAACTGGAGTACTTCGTCGCCGTTGCCGAAGAGGGCAGCGTCACGCACGCCGCAACCGCCGTCCATCTCTCGCAGTCAGCCATGTCTGCCGCACTGGCGGACCTGGAAAATGCGTTGTCCGTGCAACTACTCGTCCGCCACCACGCCAAGGGGATCACGTTGACCCCGGCTGGTAAGGAACTGCTGGTCGCCAGCCGCCAACTCCTGGCTTCGGCGGCGGATCTTCGCGCGGTCGCCCAAGGCCTGGGCGGCTCGCTGACCGGCACCCTTTCCGTCGGGTGCTTCGAGGTGGTCGCGCCCTATCTGCTACCGGAACTATTGGCCGCCGCAGCGGAGAAGGTGCCCAACCTGCACCTGCAAACCACCGAGGTGGACCTGGCTGATCTGGCTGAGGGTGTCGCCAACGGCACTTTCGAATTGGGCATCGGCTATGACCTCGTCGAGGACCCGCGGCTGAAACGGTGGCCGCTGTTCACGCTGCCGCCCTACGTCCTCGTTTCGGGCTCCCACCGGTTGGCGAAACGTCGGCGGGTACGC
The DNA here is from genome assembly GCA_963848855.1 of uncultured Actinomycetota bacterium. Lineage (GTDB taxonomy): Bacteria > Actinomycetota > Actinomycetes > Mycobacteriales > Mycobacteriaceae > Mycobacterium. The sequence goes on along the minus strand of CAWKFL010000006.1, from coordinate 1,845,322 downwards.
CTCACCGAACTCGCCGACGAACCGATGGCACTGCTCGATTTGCCGCACAGCCGCGACTACTTCCAGCGCGTGTTCGCCGCGGCGGACGTCGTGCCGGACGTGCGCTATCGATCGACGACGGTGGAAACCTGCCGAGCGCTGGTCGGCCGGGGATTGGCTTACACCGTGCTCAACTTGCACGCGGCCGTCCCGATGGCCCTCGACGGGCATCCCGTCGCGGCAGTGCCGATCAGCGGTGATCCGCCCAGCCTGACCGTGGTGCTTCTGAACGCGGTGGCAGCGCGGCCGACGCGGCGCGCCGGCATGATCGCCGAACTCTGCCGCGACCTGTTCTCCAGTCCGCGCGGCGCCTAGTTTCGAATGCGGGCGCTGAGCGCTGGATCGCTTTCACAGATGTCATGCATCGGATGTATGAGTTTTACAGATGTAGTTGGCGGTTGAATTATGGAGCGGCGAGCGATTCGCATCTGATGCAGTGGAGGTTGAGATGTCGAACCAGGAAATCGAGGTCCTCGTCATCGGTGCGGGTCAAGCCGGTATCGCGATGAGCGAGCATCTGAGCTCCCATGACGTGCCGCACCTGGTGGTGGAACGCGACAGCATCGCGGAACGGTGGCGGTCGCGGCGGTGGGACTCCCTCGTCGCCAACGGGCCGGCGTGGCACGACCGGTTTCCGAATCTGGAGTTCAACATCGACCCCGACGGGTTCGCGACGAAGGAACAGGTCGCGGACTACTTCGCGGCCTACGCGGAGAAGATCGACGCGCCGATCCGTACCGGTGTGGAGGTCACGTCGGTACGAAAGAAAAACGGCGGACCGGGTTTTCGAGTCGAGACCTCGGACGGAACCATCCAGGCGCAATATGTCATAGCCGCAACGGGACCGTTCCAGCAGCCGGTCATCCCGGCGCTGGTACCCGCGAGCGCCGGATTCCATCAGATCCACTCCAACTCCTACCGCAATCCCCAGCAGTTGCCGGCAGGCGCCGTCCTCGTGGTCGGAGCGGGATCGTCGGGGGTGCAGATCGCCGACGAGCTGCAACAGTCGGGCCGCAGGGTCTACCTCGCGGTCGGGCCGCATGACCGACCGCCGCGAAGCTACCGCGGTCGCGACTTCTGCTGGTGGCTGGGAGTTCTCGGTAAGTGGGATGCCTCTGCGCCGCCACGAGGCGCCGAGCATGTGACCATCGCCGTGAGCGGAGCGCACGGCGGTAACACCGTCGACTTCCGTGGCCTTGCCGTCAGCGGCATCACTCTGCTGGGGCTGGCAGAGGGGTTCGACGACGGCGTCATGCGCTTCGCGCCCGACCTTCGCGTCAACATCGAAAACGGTGACGCCAACTACCTGTCAATGCTCGACGAAGCTGACGCCTACGTCGTCCGCAATGGTCTGGACCTGCCAGAGGAGCCCGAGGCCCACGTCTTCGGCCCCGACCCGGACTGCGTGACCGATCCCATCCTCGAACTCGATCTCACCGCCTCCGGTATCACCTCGATCGTGTGGGCGACCGGCTTCGCTGCGGATTACAGCTGGCTGCAGGTCGATGCGTTCGACGAGAACGGCAAGCCCAACCATCAGCGCGGCGTGTCTTCCGAGCCGGGCATCTACTTCCTGGGACTGCCCTGGCTGTCGCGACGCGGATCGAGCTTCATCTGGGGCGTCTGGCACGACGCCAAATTCCTCGCCGACCAGATCGCGATCCGGCGCGGCTACCTCGCCCACAAGACGGGCCTCTCGGAACCGGTGGCCCGATGAGGCATAAGCGGATTCGGCCCTTCAACACCAGGGACACCTACCCCGAACAGAATCTCGACAACGACCTCTGTCAGGCGGTCGTCGCAGGCGGAGTGGTCTACCTCCGTGGCCAGATCGGCCAGGATCTGGACACCCGGGAATCGGTGGGCATCGGCGACGTCGAGGCGCAGACCGAAAAAGCGATGAGCAATATCGCGATGCTCCTCGACGAGGCGGGCAGTTGCCCCGAGGACATCGTCAAGGTGACTGTCTATCTCGTCGACATCCGTTATCGCGAGCCGGTGTACCGCGTCATGGGGCGGTGGCTCAAAGGCGTCCACCCGGTGTCGACCGGCCTGGTCGTCGACGCGCTCGCCCGTCCGGAATGGCTGGTCGAGATCGACGCCACCGCGGTGATCAGCGGGCCGGGGGATGCGACATGACCTTCTCGTTGGTGGTCCGCGACGAGGCGGCGTTCGGGATGGTCATCTGCTCGTCCAGCCCTGCCGTCGCGTCGCGCTGCGTGCACCTGCGCGCAGGCGTTGGCGCGGTCGCCAGCCAGAACGTGACCAATCCCCATCTGGGTGTCGTGGTGTTGGACGCGTTGGCAGATGGGGCGAACGCAGATACGGCCCTGAATGCCGCGCTGGCGGCCGAGCGAAACCCCGACTATCGCCAGTTGATCGTCGTCGACAAGGACGGCGACACAAAGGTACACACCGGGGCGAATGCGCTCGGCATTCATCACGCGGTCGAGGCCGAAAACGCTGCGGCAGCGGGTAACATGTTGCGCGATAAATCCGTGATCGAAGCCCTGCTGATCGGCTACACGAGTTCCACCGCGTCATCGCTGGAACGGCGCCTGCTCGATGGGTTCACCGCGGCGGTCGCCGCTGGGGGAGAAGCTGGGCCCGTGCATTCGGCCGGACTTCAGGTGACCGAGGACGTGCCGTGGGCGGTTACCGATCTGCGGGTGGACTGGCACGACGACCCCTTGGCTGAACTGCACCGGTTGTGGTCCGTCTGGGAACCGCAGAAGCGCGACTACCGCATCCGCGGTCTGGATCCCAGCGTCGCACCGACCTACGGCGTGCCGGGCGACCTGTGACCGCCGCGCTCGAGGACGTCGTTCGGTCGGTGTGCGGCCGCACGGCCGAGCGGATCCTGGCGCTTTCGCATGACCTGCACGCACACCCCGAAATCGCCTGGGAGGAAGTGAGATCGTGCGCACGGGTGGCCGACGATCTCGCCGACGCAGGCTTCACGGTGGAGGGCAACTACACCGGACTGCCGACCGCCTTCGCCGCCCGCCGCGGCAGCGGGCCACTGCACCTGGCCGTGTGCGCCGAGTACGACGCACTTCCCGGCCTGGGCCACGCCTGCGGACACAACATCATCGCCGCTATCTCCACCGGAGCGGCGGCGGCGCTCGCGCCCTACGTCGACGACCTCGGGATCACCCTGACGGTGTTCGGCACCCCGGCCGAGGAAGGCGGCGGCGGCAAGATCGAAATGCTCGACCACGGCGGATTCAGCGGTGTGCACGCGGCCGCGATGGTGCATCCCGGCCCCGTCGACGTGGCCCGCGCCGAGCCGTACGCCGTCTCGCACAACCACATTCAGTACGACGGGAAGGCAGCGCACGCCGCAGCGTATCCGGACCGTGGCATCAACGCCGCCGACGCGTTCACCATCGCACAGGTCGCCATCGGACTGCTCCGCCAACAACTTCCGGCAGATGCGCGCGTACACGGGGTGATGACCAACGGCGGCGAGGCCCCCAACGCGATCCCGCAGCGCACCGAAGGCCGCTGGTACGTCCGGGCCCGGACACTCGCTGAGTTGGCCGACCTCGAACGGCGTGTCAACCGGTGCTTCGAGGCGGGTGCGCTGGCAACCGGCTGCGAGCTGACGATGACATCGGAGAGCAAGCCATACGCCGAGTTCCGCACCGACGAGGGCCTCCTGGACTGTTACGTGCGGCGAGCCGAGCAGCTGGGCAGACGCTTCAGCACCGGGCCGGACTCGCTGATGAACCGCGCCTCGACCGATATGGGCAACGTCTCTCAACGGATCCCGGCGATTCACCCCTACATCGGGATCGATTCCTTGCCTGCGGTCAATCACCAGCCCGAGTTCGCCGACGCCGCCATCTCCCCGGCGGCTGATCGCGCGACTACCGACGGCGCCTGTGTGCTGGCGCTTATGCTGCTCGATGTGGCATCCGATCCCGCCACGCGAGCCCGCCTCATCACCGATGCGAACGGCACCCCAATATGACCGAACCGGAATTCCGCGTTGAACACGATCTCCTCGGCGACTACGAGGTGCCCAGCGCCGCGTACTACGGCGTGCATACGGCGCGTGCCTTGGACAACTTCCCGATCACAGGTACGCCGATCTCGCGTTATCCCGAACTGATCGTCGCGCTTGCATGCGTCAAACTCGCGGCCGCCCGCGCCAATCACCGCCTCGGACTGCTGAGCGCCGAAAGCGCCGACGCCATCGAGCGAGCGTGTCATGAGATCAAGGCCGGTGAGCTTCACGATCAGTTCGTGGTCGACGTCATCCAGGGCGGAGCGGGCACCTCGACGAACATGAACGCGAACGAGGTGATCGCGAACCGGGGACTCGAATTGCTCGGACATCGCCGCGGGGACTACTCGCACCTGCACCCGCTCGAACACGTCAACCTCGGGCAGAGCACCAACGACGTCTATCCCACCGCGGTCAAGGTGGCGGTCCAGTTCGCGGTCCATCGGCTGCAGGCCGCGATGACGGAACTCGTCACCGCGTTCGCCGATAAGGCCGTTGAGTTCAGCGGACACCTCAAGATGGGCCGCACGCAGCTGCAGGACGCGGTGCCCATGACGCTGGGACAGGAGTTTGGCAGCTACGCCGTCATGGTGAGCGAGGACGCCGATCGGTTGGGCGAGGCGATCCTCCTCATCGCCGAAATCAACCTCGGCGGCACTGCAATCGGCACGGGGCTCAACGCACACCAGGGTTACGCCGAGGCAGCGTGCGAGGAACTGTGCGCCGTCACCGAGCTGCCGTTGGTCACCGCGTCCAATCTTGTCGAGGCCACTCAGGACGTGGGCGCGTTCGTTCAACTGTCCGGTGTGCTCAAACGGACTGCGGTGAAGCTGTCGAAGATCTGCAACGACCTGCGGCTGTTGTCGTCGGGCCCACGCGCGGGTCTGGGTGAGATCAATCTGCCGCCCGTGCAGGCGGGTTCGAGCATCATGCCGGGCAAGGTGAACCCGGTGATTCCCGAGGTGGTCAACCAGGTGGCGTACGAGGTTGTCGGGAACGACGTCACCATCAGCATGGCGGCCGAAGGTGGACAGTTGCAGCTCAACGCCTTTGAGCCGATCATCGCGCACAGCCTGTTCGAATCACTGACCCATCTCACCGCGGCCTGCGATACGCTTCGCACCCGTTGTGTCGTGGGCATCACCGCGAACGTGGCGCACATGCGGGCGATGGTCGACCGCTCCATCGGTCTGGTCACGGCACTCAATCGGTACATCGGCTACGAGCAAGCGACTCAATTGGCGGCGGAAGCCCTCGACTCGGATTCCGACGTCGCGTCGCTGGTCCTCGAACGCGGCCTGCTCACCGCATCGGAACTGGAGAGAATCCTGCAGCCAGAGAATCTGACCCAACCGTGGCGCGAGACGACAGAGCCTGAACCGATGTAGATGCTCGAAAAGATCGATTGTTCGCACGATTGAGCGCACTCTAGAGTTTCCCTCGGAGGTACCGATGCTCGATCACCGCGCGTTACGACAGCGGAATTCGCGCCACGACACGGCATTACCTGCAAGAGATCCGGCCGCGCGGCACCGCGGACGCCACCCTCGAGATCTTCGAACCTCTCAGCCAACGCGTCGTCGGAGACGTTCTCGGATTCACCGACGTCGACGACGCCACGCTCGGCCGCTGGTTCCACGTACTGGCCGATTACCTTGTCGACTACGGTCGCGATGCCCAAGTCGCCGAGCGCACCAAAGGTGTCAAAGCAGAGATCCGGGACTACCTCGAGACGCGGCTACCGCAGCTGACTGAGGCGCCGGATCACTCCGCGTTGTCGCATCTGCGCACGACGGCATGCCGCAAGGGCAGGTGCGTCCCGTCCACTCCACGAGGTTCTCCCGACCGTCGGCGTCCTCATCGTCGGCGGCTTTCAGGAACCGGCACGTCTGATCTCGAGCACGCTCTACGGCCTGTTGTCGAACCCGGCGCAAGCTCGGCAAGTGATCGACGACCCAGTCAGAGGGGCCCGTCCGGCAATCGAGGAGGGGCTGCGCTGGCTCTCGCCCTTCGGCATGACGGAGAAGCTCACCACCCAGGACGTGACCATCGGGGGCATCCTGATCCCGGCGCACACGGAGGTCGCCCTCGTCGTGGGTTCGGCGAACAGGGACCCCGCACCGTTCGACCGGCCCGAGGAATTCGACATCAACCGAACGGGAGCAGGACAACGTGTCGTTCGGATTCGGGTCGCACTTCTGCATCGGGCACAACATCGCCCGTGCACTCGGCGAAGTCGTTGTGGCCGAGACTTTTCGGACCTTGCCCAACCTGCGGCTGGATCCCGACCGTCCGCCGACCATCAGTGGCTGGCTGACGCGCGCCCCGAAGTCTCTGCCAGTGCGCTGGGACGCACAGGGAGGTCAACGATGAGAATTCACGTCGATCGCAACAAGTGCACGGGCATCGGACTCTGTGAAGCGTTGTGCCCAGACATCTTTGAAGTCGATGACGACGGCGTCCTTCAACTCGTCAGCGGCGAGGTCATCCCCGACGACGTCGACGCAGACGTGGACTCCGCCATCACGAGTTGCCCGACCGCCGCGCTGAGCAAGCAGCCCTGAGCTCAGCCGGCCGCCCACTCCTTCGCGCGCTGCAACTCGTCGAGGCCGAATAGGGCCAGCTCGCCGGGCATCAGCCAGGCCAATGCATGCAGCGTATGGGCGACCCACTCCTTGTCGGTCACGATCGCGATGCGTTTGAAGGCCGAATGATGCTGGATCAGTGCGCCGAAACCCTGCTTGAGGTCCTCGACCAGTCCGCCCTGACCGAAGCCTTCGTAGGTGGGCGCGATGACTTCGACGATCCGTATTTCGTCGGCTTTCAACAGCTCTTCCATGGTCGGCTTGAACTCGCGCAGGTCCTCACCCAGCAGCCGACCGGACACGCGGATGCCGACGACGCCCTCCGGCATGTCTGACAACACTTCGATCATCGAATGTCATCCTCCTCAGTGATGCGGTGACGGAATTCGCCGGCATCGCCGCCACCATGGGGGTGTCCACACCGACTCGCCCGACGGCGTGCGCGCCCGCCGGATTGCCCAGCGGCTCATCGCGGCCCGGCAGCACGGAGTAGAAGAACGCGGCGTTGTCCGCGATGTGCCAGCGCTCGTCGTCGGACACGTCGGTCTCGAACTCGATCGCGTCCACTCGGCAGACCAACTTGCACGCACCACAATCTACGAACTCGTCGGGATTGATATACAGCGACCGCGCGCCCTCGTAAATGCAGTCCGCCGGGCACTCCAACACGCAGGACTTGTCCATCACGTCAACACACGCCGAACCGATCACATAGGTCATGACGCAACCGTAGGGAGGCGGGGTGGGCTCATGCGGGAGGCGAACGGCACCAAGACAAGTGACCTTCGTCCTGACGTGTCACTGGGTTGTCGGCCATCGAGAATCGCGTCCTCACTACCGGCAATGCTCGTCACCTAGCGGCCGATCTTCTCCCGGACCCCGTCGATGAGAGTTCGAACGCCGGACACCGGCTGAAACGCACGGGCGGCCGCCGTGAGCGCATCGCGGTTACCCGGACTCAGCTCGATCTCGGCGGCGGCGACGTTGAATTCGAGTTGTTCGATGCTCGACGCTCCGGGAATCGCAACCACTGTCGGCAGGCTGATCAGCCACGCCAACGCGACCTGCGCCGGCTTGGCGCCGAGTTCGGATGCGATGTCGCGCAGTGTCTGCAGCAGCGGCTCGACGCGGTGCAGATTCTCGGTGCCGAACAGCGCGTTGATCATTCGCACGCCACCCGGCCGATTGTCGACGCTGTACTTGCCTCCCAACAACCCCTGCGCCAGCGGGCTGTACGCGATCACGATCCGGTTCTGCCGCTCGGCGAACGGTACGAGGTCTTCCAGCGCATTCGGACGGGCGAGGGAGAAGGGCACCTGGTTGCTGATGACCGGCCTGCCGAGTGCGGCGTCGGCTTTCTTCCATCTCGCCAGCGAGTAATTCGAGACGCCTGCCGCCCCGATGTCGCCACTGTCGAGCAAGCTGCGCATCCCGGGCATGATCACCGAGTCGGGGACCACCGGGTTGGCTTGGTGGATCTGATACAGCGGGATGCGATCGAGCTGCAGCCGGCGCGCGCTGGCCCGCTCGCGCTGCTTGATCACTGCGGGGAACGGCGCGACAGGGAAGATCTTGGAGGCCACCGCCACCTCGGAGCGCTTCTCGCCGAGCGCCTCGCCGAGGATCCGCTCGCTCGCACCCCGCCCGTAGACTTCGGCCGTATCGAAGAACGTCACGCCCAAATCGAGGGCGCGCCGCACGATGTCGCCTGCGATACCCGAGGCGTAGGTGTCCCCGTAACCCCACTCCCGTGAGCCGAACTGCCAGGTTCCCAGACCGATCCGGCTGACTCGCCCGATCCCGTCGACGTCTACATACTTCATGCCCCCACGCTACTGACGTCCGCGGCAGGCGGCGCGCGCCGAAATACAAGTAGTCGAGTACTCATGACATGTTCGGTCATCGCCGACATGCTTGCCGTATGAGCGTTGACCAGGCCACAACGGCGGACACAGCAGAACAGCTGGCGCAGCGGAACTCGATCCAAGCGTTCCGTGCCGGCCGCTACATCGTCATTGTCGCCAAGGGCTCGGTGCCCACCCCCGGCGATGACGTGGACATCGCGCCGAGCCCGCTGCAGATCTTTCCGCAGCAGTACAACCTGCTCCGTTGCCGGCGCCCGGGGCTTTGGCCCCAGGTCATCACCCCGTACACCCACGCTGAGGCGTTCGTGTACCCCGAGGACCAGCCGGTGGTGACGGTCCATCACGCCGACGGCCAAGACCGCGCGACCATCGAGGAGCCCGGCTTGGATCTCGGCGAGTTCGCGGCCGTCGTGCACCGGGGAGGGCTGGATGGCGCCGTGACCAACGAGGCCACCGGCATGTCGTCGCGGCTGCGCTTCGACGAAGCGTTCGCCGACGCGATCGCTAACCTGCCGCAGTCGCCGCCGTCGCACCCGGACCAGTTGACCCACGTCAAGGTGATCGAGACCGGCGCCCTGTTCGGCGGATTCGCCGGCTTTCACCACCTCTACGTGACGGTTCAGAGCACGACCGAATGACTTGCGGGCCGCGAGCGGCGGCGGCGGGGGACGCCGCTCGCGGTCTGCGTCAGCGGCGGGCGGAGCCCGTCAGCGACTGACCATCGGCTGCCTGCAGCAGACAGCTGACCGTGCTCGGCAACGGGTCGTACGACGTTCTGTCCTGATTCGAGTCGACGAGATACGTCACCGCGTACGGACCGCCGTCGACGGGTTGCCCCGTGTACGTGGGAAATCCGGTCACACAGTCTTGGTTGGCGACGTCGGCGACGGCGAGATTGACAGCGGTGGGTGCGCGAAGGAAAACCTCAGCGGCGTGCGTCGCCGCACAGTCGACGACCGTCACCGTCACGGCCCCTTCATCAACCGCAGGCACGTCTGCCACACAGTCTCCGGCTTGCAGATCGACCCACCTCTTCGTTTGTGCAGTCGGCGTCGCGGGCGGGGCGGTGGCAGCCGGTGCCGCGATTGCGGTCGACGTTTCGGTGGCCGGCGAATCGGCCGGAGTACCACCGGTGGAGCCACAGGCCACCAGCAATGGGATTACCGTCAGCAAAGTGGAGCGATTCCACACCACATGGAGTCTAGGTAGGCGGACCCACAGTGGAGGGCGGCATGAGAGTCGGCATGGGATTGGCTACGGCGGCAATCGTCATCGGCGCCGCCGTCGACGTCGCGAGCCCGGCTCAAGCCGCCGACGACTTCAGCGGCACCTACCTCCACACGGCGCCCGGTCTGCAGTCCACCTGGGTGGTCACACCCTGTGGCCAGGACTGCGCTCACGTCGCGGACAGCTTCGGCTGGAGTGCGGACGCCCATCCGTTCGGCGGCGTCTGGCGGTTCGTCGTTGACCTGCCGTTCGGCACAAAATGCAACAACGATGGAGTACTGCCGGGCGGGGTCACCTACAAGGTCGACCCCGGCTGGAATCAGGGCACCTTCGTCGCGTCGGACCCCGCAGCGTGTCAGCCCGCTCCGGGCTGGTCGAACCCGGTCTTTTTCACGCTTACGCGACTGTAAATTGGCCTGTCAGAACAAGACTCCGATACCGATGCCGCCGGAGTCCCAGTTGTCGTTGGGACACGAGACGTCGACGTAGACGGTCGTGAACGTCATAGGCCCGTCCGCTGACCGATCGGGGTTGTGGATGGCGCTGACGGAGCAGCGTGACAACTCCACCGAGCTTCGGCCTGATACCCAGTTGATCTGGACGTCATAGCCCTGGGCTTCCAGGTCGGCGATGGTCGCGGCGGCCGACTCCGCGCCTGCCATACCGGATCCGCACTCACGCTGGGGGCGGCGGCGATCAATGCCGCGACGGGACCGAGGCCCGCCGTGAACGTGACCAAGGCAAACGACATGGTGTTCCTTCTCGACTCCTCCAGGATGCATCCGCGCACCGCTGCGCGAGGCCGGAATCTGTAACGGATCCGCTCGGCCAGCGATGAACCATTCGAGATGCGAGCGGTGCCGCTTCGGCGAGCACACCGCATCGGCAGGCGCCGCAGCAGCTGCTGGTCCAGGTCCAGCGTTGGGGGAGATGGCTGCGCATGGCAGCAGCGGCGGGGCGACCCGCCAATGCCGCGTGAGTTCGTAAGGAGTCGATGCACGTGCGTGCACCGGTTGAAATCAGCTGTAAGCGAAGCATTGTCGCGACGCTGTCGATGGGACTGGTCGTTTCCCTGACGGCGCTCACCGGTGGCCTCGCGCCGGCTTACGCAAAGCCGGGCGACGAGCCGATCGTGCCGACGACCACGGTCGCCCCTGAGCCGAAGGTCAGGGCTCCCGAGGAGGCCGCGGCGCCGGAACTCCCGCAGCAGGAGGCGCCAAAAGCCCCGGTGGCGGAGCCCGCAGCGCCGAGCGGCGAGCCGCAACCTCAGATCCAGGCACCCCAGCCACCTCCCAGCAGCACGACCGTGGTCATACCGATCGCGCCCGCTTCGCCGAAACCGGTGGAGGCGGTCGCGCCTGCGCCGGTCGAGACCGCCGCCCCTGCGCCAAAGGAGACGGCCGCTCCCGCGCCAGTCGAGACAACGGCCGAGGCGCCCGCACCGCGGCCTGCACCCTCGACGCCTGCGCCCGCGACGTCCGAACCGGCGCGCGTGACTTCAGCCGGAGAGAGCCCGGCAAGCGCGGCGCCAGCCACATCGTCGGCTCCCGCCTCGGCGAGCGTCTCCCCGGCGACCGACGCCGAAGCGGTGTCCCCGTCTGAGGCGCTCGTCGCACCGACGGACGCCAGCGAAGAGCCTGCGGCCAGCGAATCAGCCACCGCCCCAACCGAGTCGAAGGCCGATGCTCCTTCGGGAACTTCTGGCGCGCCGTCGGCGCCGTCGACGGTGTCGCAGGCCGCCAAGGCGATCGAGACGTCGGTGCCGGAAACTCTGCAGGCGCCCAAGGGGGACATCGAACTCGCCAAAAATGCGAAACCCGTTGAGGTCAAGGCGGATCCAGCGCCCGAGCAGGACGTCGTCGCATTGTCCAGCGCGCTGCGTCTGGACAGGAACCCCGACGGTCTGCGTGTCGACGCCGACCAGAAGGCCGAGGTCAATCTCGCCAGAGGCCGGGACCGGGATCGCAACGTGCGGCAGTGGCGTCCGGAGTGGGTCGAATACGACGAGTACTACCGACCGATCATTCTGAACCCCTACCGCGACGCGGTCCGGATCGTCTACGTCTACCAAAACGCCCCGCGGATCGTCTGGATCCCGCCGCTGGCGCGCATTGTCCTCGAGGTCGCCCAGTTCGCCGCGTACAGCTTCACCGCTGTGGTGGACACCGCGCGCGACATCGTGCATGCAGCGGTCGACACGGCGGTCGACGTGGCGGTCGGCACCTTCTTCGGTGGCGGCTACTTCCCGGGTGCCGGCCTGCCGCTGCCGCCGCCCCCGCCGCCGGTGTGGCGTTACGACAACGTCCCCGTGCAGGTGCGGTACTCGGATGCGGTCTACGAACCGTTCCGCGTTCGCCGGATCGTCGATGTCGGTGACGACGCCCGCTTCGGCGAGCGGAAGGTTCTCCTCGACGGAGCGACCCCGGCGTGGGGCGTGTGGACCCAAACGGCTACGGGTGAACGGCAGTTCGAGGTGCACCGCACGCAGCAGTTCCCGGGTCTCGATGAGCCGCGCGAGGGTCCGCTCCCAGGGGACTACAGGCTGCAGCTCGCCTCGGACGATGCCTCGACCGGCCTCACCGCGAGGGACATCTGGCTCTACGTGGCGGCAGGCGTGTGTGCGTTACTGAGCCTAGGTGCGGTCGGGTGGGCCATCCTCCTCGGGCGTCGGCGGCCTGCGCACTGAGCGCCTGAGCGATCACTCCGCGATAAGACAGGCGAGGTACAGCGCGACGGCTACAGCGGGCTTGCGAACATCGCGCGTCGTCAACCGGGAGATCTTGTCCAGCCGGTAGATGACGGTGTTGCGATGGATCGCGAGCCGCTGTGCCGTGTCACCAGATTGAACCCGCTCTCACGCCAGGCGCACACCGTCGCGGTCCCGCACGAACACGCCGGCGAAACTTCGGCTCGCGCGCTACAGCCAGCAATTGATGGACGAACTGGCGAGCCGGGAGGGGCTGCAGTACTGGCAGACCCACACCGGCGTTTTGTACCTGTTTCATGATGAGGCGGAACTCGTTCGGGCCGAACAGAATTCGCAGCTGTTGCAGGAGCATGGGCGCCACCAGGCGGTGCTCCACCACGACGCCACCGTCGCGGTGGAACCGGCACTGGGTGCCGGTGGCGCCCGGTTCGCAGGGGCGATCCACGATACGTCTGACGGGACGGGTGATCCGCATCAGTTCGCGGTCGGGTTGGCAGAGGTGCCGCAGACTCGGTGTGACGTTCCACCTCGGTACCTCGATCGTGAAGTTGGACTCCGACGGCTCGTCGATCGCGCGAATCATCATCTCCGACGGGAAGATTCACGCCGATGCGGTGGTACTGGCGGCCGGTGCGGCCAGTCCGCTGCTGACCCGCACGATGGGCCACCGCATTCCGGTGTATCCCGCCAAGGGATACACCCTGACGGCCACGATCAAGGACCCCGACCGGGCGCCACGCATCGGCGGTATCGATGAGCGGTCGCTGGTGGCGTGGCCCCGTTTCGGCGGTGAGTTACGGATGTCGGCCACCGCCGAGTTCGTCGGGGACGACCGCAGCAGCACACCCGCCGATTACGCCGACATCATCGAGACCGGGGACGAGCTGTTGGGCGGCGCGATCGATTGGGACACCGCGCGATACCGCACCGGCCTGCGTCCGATGACCCCCGACGGGCTGCCATTGATCAGCCTCGGGCATCACGACAACCTCGATTACAACACCGGGCACGGCCACGTGGGGTGGACCATGGCGTGCGGCTCTGCGCGAGTGCTCGCCGACTTGATCGACGAGCGGCGGCCCGACGTCGATCCGACGCCGTACTCACCGACCAGCCGCAACCCGGCATCGGTAGGCAGCCGAATTCGGGGGTGGTGCGGCGGCGGGGGAAGGGACAGGTATGGTACGGGTGTACACAAACCGTCTCGTCGGGGGGAGATAGCCGGTACACGGAGGATGTCGGACCTGAGCGTGACCGCGATCGCGTCGTTCGCGACTTCACTAATTCCGGTTGCGCACATGGAGATCCGGGACGGCTACCGTGCATTACTCACGCAGTTGCGGGAGAACCGAGCGCTAGGCAATCGAATTGACCGCGAGGGCCTAGCGGCCGTGTTGGCTGGCAGTGATCCCGCGATCAGCGCGCTGCAAAAGACCAACAAAGAATTTGTCACTGTCGCCGAGAAAAGCGCTGAACGCCTGTTGCGTGACCAGATCAGTCGGCGGTTTCCCTCCCATACGCTGACCGGTGAGGAGCTACCCGCTCAGGCTGGCGATGCGCAGTGGATCTGGAGTATCGACCCGGTCGACGGTACGAGCGCCATGGTTCGGGCCGCCATTGCGGCCGCATACGGTCTGCCACAAACGACACCGGAGCCGGCATTCGGCATCAGTATCGGTTTGCTCCATGACGACGCAGCAGCATTCGGCGTAATCGCCGAACTACTGCCACGTGACGACACGCTGTTCCTAGGCCGGCTGTGGGCCGGCGGCGTCGATATACCGGCGACGTGTGGTGGTAGACCCGTTTCGATCGTGGCGGCACGCTCGCTGGCGGAGTCCGTGCTGGCCTGCACGGTGCCGGAGATCATGTTCGCCAACCCCGAGGAGTGGGGCAGTTTTCAAGCGCTGGCCGACGCCACCGCCCGCCTCGTCACCGATCAGAACTGTATCGGCTTCATGGGCCTACTCGACGGGACCGTGGATATTGCTTACGAGCGTGATCTACTCTTGCCCGACGCCGCAGCCATCGTGCCGATCTTGCAGAGCGCCGGCATCGTGGTAACTGATCACGACGAGCGGCCGGTGTCTTTCGATGCGGCGGCCCGTGACGGTGAGTATCTGCTGATGGCCGGCCACAGCGAACTCTATCGACAGGCCGCCGCCGTACACCGAACCGGTGTGCCCCAGTGCCACAACCGCTTCCACGATGCCGGGCCAGCCAAACTTGGCTACGTCAGAAAGGTGAATTGAATTCATGGACGAAATCCTGCGGCTGGTACGGCCCGCGATCGCGAAAATGACCCCCTACAGCTCTGCGCGTACCGAAGGGCGCCAGATCGCCATGCGAGTACGCCTCGATGCGAACGAAAGCCCTTACCCGCCTTACCCCGGGGGTGCAGATCAACTCGAGCTGAATCGATATCCGGAAGGTCAGCCCGAAGATCTTCTGGACACCTTCGCCAACTTCTATGGGGTGCCGCGTGATTGGTTGTTGTTGACCCGGGGCGCAGACGAGGCCATCGATCTGTTGGTCCGTGGGTTCTGCAGCGAGGGTCGCGACGCGATTCTGCAGACCCCGCCGACCTTCGCGATGTATCTGCACTCGGCTCAGGTCCAAGGAGTCGACATCGTCGACGTTCCGCTCACTGCAGACGCATTCCAGCTCGACGTGACTGCAGTAGTCGCCGCACACGAGGCCAACCCGCACACGAAGATCCTGTTCTTCTGCTCACCCAACAATCCGACAGCCAATCTTCTGGATCGTGACGACATCCTCGCCATCGCGGACACGCTGTTCGGCAAGGCGATCATCGTGGTGGACGAGCTCTACCTCGACTATTCCGGCGCCGAGTCGTTGGCCGAAGCCATTGCACGCCAACCCAACATCGTCGTCCTGAGATCGATGTCCAAGGAATACAGTCTTGCCGGCGAGCGCTTCGGAATCACCATCGCGCATCCCAGCGTCATCAGCGTCATGGGCCGGATGCTCGCGCCGTACCCGCTGACCCAAACCGCAATCCGCGCTGTGACTGCGGTCATGACGACCGAAGGGCTGATCCACGCAAAGGCAAACATCGACACAGTTCTCGAAGAACGCTCCCGGGTTTCGCAGGCGCTCACCGCATGCCGTGCGGTGATAAAGATCTTCCCCAGCGATGCGAACTTTCTGCTGGTACAAGTCGATGACGCACGGGCACTTGTGCAGGCGATGGAAGGTTTCGGCATCAAGATTCGCGACCGAAGTGCCATGCCCGGTATCGAGAATTGCGTACGCATATCCATCGGCACACCGGAAGAGAACAACACGATGCTGTCAGCGCTCGAACAGTACGCCGCCCCTGGCCATTAAGGCTCAGCCTGCGCCCTTGCCGTTGTCGACGCGGTACACCGCGCCGTGGATCGCGGCAGCGTCATCGCTGGCCAGGAATGCGATCGCCTTGGCCACGTCGCTGGTATCCATGAACCCGCGGGGCGACGCGATACGCATGATCAGGTTCCAGTCGGCACCCTCCGGCGCGGTGAACTCCGTCGCCTGCGCGGTTGGCATGCCGCCGGGGCACACCGCGTTCACGCGCAGCTTCTTGTTGGTGAATTCGACTGCCAGAGCGCGAGTCAGCCCGATCAGGCCGTGTTTGGCGGCGCAGTAGCCCGC
Source organism: uncultured Actinomycetota bacterium (assembly GCA_963848855.1). GTDB lineage: Bacteria > Actinomycetota > Actinomycetes > Mycobacteriales > Mycobacteriaceae > Mycobacterium. The sequence goes on along the minus strand of CAWKFL010000006.1, from coordinate 1,829,233 downwards.
CGAGTAGACCTCGCCCTCGACGCCCGCGATCGAGGCGACGTTGACGATGTTGCCGCCGGACTCCAGCAGGTGGGGGAGCGCGGCGCGGCACAGGTAGAACGGCCCGTTCAGATTCACCGCGAGGTCTCTGTCCCACTCCTCGTCAGACATCGTCGGGGTATGACGCATCTGGTGGAAGCCCGCGACATTGGCCAGGACATCGAGGCGGCCGAACTCGGCGACACAGTCGTCGACGGCCTTGCGGCAGGCGGCCGGATCGGAGATATCCACCGACGAGTACTTGCCGCCCGGCACCTTCTCGAACACCGTCGCCATCCGGTCGGCGTCGCGCGCTATGCCGAACACCGAAGCGCCCCGCGCGGCGAACAGCTGTACAGTCGCGGCGCCGAGTCCCGCCGACGCGCCCGAGATGAGTGCCACCTTGCCGCTTAGCTGAGTCATGGCAGCACCCTCTCACGGGCCGCGCCGGCTCACACAGCGGCGCGGGGTCGCGCGGGTGGGACCGCCGCCAACAGCGCGCGGGTGTAGTCGTGCTCGGGTTCGGCGAACAGATCCGCTGCGGGCCGGTATTCCACCGCCGCACCGTCGCGCATGACGAGCACCTCGTGGCTCATCTGCTGGATGACCGCGAGGTCGTGACCGATGAACAGATACGTCAGCCCGAGTTCACGCTGTAGATCGGCGAGTAGGTCGAGGATGTGCGCCTGCACCGAAACATCCAGGGCCGCCGTCGCTTCGTCGAGGATCAGCAGGTCAGGTTGGGCCGCCAAGGCCCGTGCGACGCTCACCCGCTGCCGTTGGCCGCCGGACAGCTCGTGTGGGTACCGGGAGGCGAATGACGTTGGCAGACCAACGAGTTCGAGCAGCTCCGCGACGCGATCGTCACGCCCGCGCTTACCCTTCGCGCGGCGGTGCACTACCAGCGGCTCGCTGATCGCCGCACCGACCCGTGCCCGCGGGTTGAGCGAGGAGAACGGATCCTGAAAGACCAGTCCGATTCTGCGTCGCAGCGTCTTGCGGTCGGACCCGCGCACACCGACCACGTCGACCCCGTCCAGCTCCGCGGTGCCCGCATCCGGGTCGACGAGCCCGGTGAGGGCCCCGGCGACCGTCGACTTGCCCGAACCGGATTCACCAACCAGGCCCAGCGTGGTTCCGCGACGGATCTGGAAGGACAACTCCTTCACCGCATGCACTGTCGACCTGCCCACCGGCGTGTCGATGCCGAACCGAACATCGAGTCCGTCGACGCGTAGCAGCACCGGACCGTCATCGGGCGCCTTCGGCGGATCCGACCGGCCGACGAGTGGCCGCGCCCTCAATAGATCGCGCGTGTACTCCTCGTGCGGGTTGTCGAAGACTTCGAGGATCGGCGCCTGTTCGACGACCGCGCCGTCCCGTAGCACCGTCACCCCTGTGGCCACCTGACCGATGACGCCGAGGTCGTGGCTGATCCACACCACCGCGGTGCCGAAATCGCGTTGCAGATCGCGCACCAATTCGATGATCTGCGCCTGCGTCGTCACATCCAACGACGTCGTCGGCTCGTCGGCGATCAGCAGCTCGGGGTCACATGCCAGCGCGATCGCGATCATCACCCGCTGGCGTTGACCCCCCGACAGCTGATGGGGGTAATTGTGTAGCCGGGTCTGCGGATCGGGCAGGCCGACGGCCTCCAGAAGCTCGACGGCGCGGGCGTTGGCCTGCCGACGGGTCATCTTCCTATGTGTCTCAAGCGATTCGGTGATCTGCCGTTCCAGGGTCAGCAACGGGTTGAGCGATGTTCCCGGGTCCTGGAACACGAAGCCGACCCGCCCGCCGTGCACGCTGCGCAGCAGTCGCGGCGGGGCGCCGACGAGTTGGGACGGGCCCGCCGTGCCCGCCAGCGTGCTCGTCCCGCTGACCACCGCGCCAGGGGTGTCCAGCAGTCCGGTCGCCGCGAGCACCGTCATCGACTTGCCGGAACCGGACTCGCCGACGATGCCCAGCGTCTGCTCCCGTTGCACGTCGAAGCCGACGCCGCGGACGATCTCGCGCCTGCCGATGCGCACCCGTAGGTCCTGTACTTGCAGGACGGGATCAGTCATTGCTTCCTCCGCGCTTCGATCATGGTGCGCTGCTTGGGATCGAGCACGTCGCGCAGACCGTCGCCGAGCAGATTGAACGCCAGCACGATGACGAAGATCGCCGCACCGGGGAACACCGCCATCCACCACGCCAGCGTCACGAATCCCTGGGAATCGAAGATCATCCGACCCAGCGACGGTTGCGGCGGTTGGATGCCCAACCCGAGAAACGACAACGCCGCCTCGGACAGAATCGCGAATGCCAGCGACAGCGACGTCTGCACCACCAGCGGTCCCGCGATGTTCGGAAGGATATGGCGTCCAAGGATGTACAGAGTTCCGGTGCCCATGGTGTGCGAGACCTGGACGAACGGTTCGACGCGCACGCTCATTGTGCTGGCCCGGGCCACCCTCGCAAATATCGGTGTGTAGACGATGCCGATCGCCAGAATTGTCGTCGTCACGCCGGGGCCTAGGATCGCGACGACGGCGAGCGCGAGCAGCAGCACCGGGAACGCGAACATCACATCGATGATCCGCATGAACACCGCGTCGGCCCAGCCGCCGCGATAGCCGGCGAGCACTCCGATGGTCACGCCGACCACGACGGCGAACGCCACGCTGATGACCGCAACTTTCATCGACGCCTGCACCGCGACCAGAACGCGGGAGAAGACATCGCGGCCGAGTTCGTCGGTGCCGAACCAATGCTCACCGCCGGGGGGCGCAGCGCGTTCGGCACATCGACGTCGTTGACGCCGAACGGTGCGATCCAGTTCGCGGTCACCGCGACGAATGCGATGAGCACCAGCGCGATTGCGCTCGTCACCGTCATTGGATTGCGCAGCAACAACTTCCACGACGCAATGCGTGTCGTTTCTGCGGCGGTCACTTCGACATCGGTCATGCGAGCCGGATCCTCGGGTCGACCACCGCGTACAGCACGTCCACGATGAGATTGATCAGCAGGAACAGCGCGGCGATCAGTATCACCGCACCCTGGACGACCGGATAGTCCCTGGCTGCAACCGCGTTGTAAACCAGACGGCCCAGGCCGGGCCACGCGAAAACCACCTCCACCACGATCACGCCGCCCAGGATCGTCGCCAGCTGGATACCCGTGATCGTCAGGACAGGGACGAGCGCATTGCGGACGGTGTGACGGAACGTGACCACTCGCGGGGGAAGTCCTTTCGACCGTGCGGTGCGCACATAGCCCATCGACGCCACCTCCAGCACCGCGGCGCGGACATAGCGCGTCAGGATGGCGGCGGCCACCAGACCGACTGTCAGCCCAGGCAACACGATGTGGCGCAGCCAGCCCGCCGGGTCGTCGAACAGGGGGCGATACCCGGACGTCGGCAGCCAACCGAGCGTCGTGCTGAACAACGCGATCAACAGAATCGCCATCCAGAAATCGGGAATTGACACCCCGAATTGGCTTGTGACACGCACGACCGCGTCCGACAATCGGCCCTCGCGCAGCGCCGAGAAGATGCCTGCGGGAAGCGCGATCACCAGCGCGATCACGATGCCGACCAGCCCGAGGGAGACGGTGGCGGGCAGACGCTCGAGCAGCGTCACGGTGACGGGATCGCCGTTGCGGAAGCTCACGCCCAGGTTGCCGGTGAACACGGAGCCCAGGTAGCCGAAGAACTGCTCCACGAGCGGTCGGTCGAGGCCGCTGGCCGAGCGCAGCGCCGCGTAGGCCTCGGGTGTGTAGCGGGTGCCCAACGCGATCGGCACCGGGTCGCCGGGCACCAGATGCACGAGCGCGAACGCCAGCACCACCACGCCGAACAGCACCACCACCGAATAGATCAGCCGGCGGGCGACAAACCGCACGATCGGATGGGCCGTCATGATGCGGCCCCACCCTCAGCCAAACTCGCGGTCCGGAATCGGATCGCGCCGTCCCTGCGCGCCTCGTAGCCCGACAAGGCGGTGGTCCACGCCTGAATCACCGACGGGTTGTAGAGGTAGACGTAGCTGACCTCGTCGGCGATGATCGTCGCCGCCTTCGCGTAATCGTCGGCGCGCGCGTCCCGGTTGGTCTCGACGCGCCCGGCGTCGAGCAGGCGGTCCACTTCGGGGTTGGAGAATTTCTGCGCGTTGCTCGTGCCCTTGGTGTGGTGCTGGGCGTAATAGAAGTCGTCGGGGTCGATGTTGCCGAGCCAGCCCATCATCAACATGTCGAAATGGCCGCTGTTCTGCTCGTCGAGCCAGGTGGCAAAGTCGACTGTGCGGATGTTCACCGTGATACCAAGCGGGGCAAGGTTATCCGCGATGATCTGGGCGGCGGTGACGGTCTCCGGGTACTCAGTGGTGACCAGCATGTCGAGGTTCTGCGGGCTGGCACCCGCTTCGCGCAGCAGGCCTTTCGCCTTCTCGACATCGTGGTCGTAGGTGTTGTAGGGGGTGTACCAGGGGTTGCCCTTCGGGATTGCGAGCTGGTTGGCGGCCGCCGTGCCGTAGCTGGTGGCCTGCACGATCGCGTCTCGGTCGATCGCGTAGGAGATCGCCTGTCGCACCCGGACGTCGTCCCACGGCTTTCGTGCTTCGTTCAGCGCCAGATACCAGTAGTCGTTGCTCGGCATCACCGCGAGCGTCATCGAGTCGTCGTTCTTCAGTTGCGCGACTCGCTGCGCGGGAATCGAGTCCGTCCAGTCGATCTCGCCCGCTTGCAGCGCCGAAAGCGCCGTCGACGGTTCGGAGATGAACCGGAACGTCACACCCGACACCTTCGGCCGGGGCCCCCAGTAGTTCGGGTTGGCGGTCAAGGTGATCGAGTCGCCACTCTTCTGGCCTTTGAACGCAAACGGACCGGTGCCTACGGGATGCGTTGCGATCTGGCCGCTTTCGACGTTGCGGCGGCTCACGATCGCCATCCCCTTGAACCCGCCGAGGTTGGTCAGCAAATTCGGTGTCGGCTGCTTGACCCTGATCATGACGGTGGACTTGTCGGGCGCGTTCACGTCGGTGACAGCGCTGAACTTGTCGACATTCGCCAGCTGCTCGTCGATGATCCGGCGATAGGAGTAAACGACGTCGTCCGCGGTGAACGGGCTCCCGTCGTGAAACGTCACGCCGTCGCGCAGATGGAATGTCCAGGTGAGTTGGTCGGGGCTGACCTCCCACGACTGGGCGAGGGCGGGCCGCAATTCCAGGTTTTCGTCGGGCTCGACGAGGGTGTCGAACACGTTCTCCAACACCTCGAATGAGAAGTAGGCGCTGGTCTTCTGCGGATCGAGTTGGTCGGGCTCGCCCGCGATCGCGGCGACGAGGTTTCCCGAGGCGCCGCCGAGGTCGACCCGCTGTCCCGCCGAGCATCCGGTCAGGCCGACGACAAGAGCGACGACAACGACGACAACACCGACAGCGGTCAAGACCGCCGGTTTCGTCATCGCCTCACCCCGGAATCGTCTGCAATGGGCTCTCTACCCGTTATGGGTCGCCACTGAAACCCCAGTCGGCAACCCGAGTTGGCTTCCAAAGGCGTGACTTTGCTGGACGAACACTGAGATACTCGGGGCCGATCACGCTGGCTGAAGGGACGCACATCGTGACGATCATCCGGGGACTCGCCGCGGCGGCTGTCATGCTGTGCGCTGCGCTGGGGTTTTCCAGCCCCGCCCAGGCCGATCAGATCATGCAGGGGGTGTACACCTACACGCCGCAGCAGGGCCCCGCAGGCACCTGGACGATCTGGCCCTCATGCGTTCCCGTCGTCGGCGACCTTCGTGTGTCGCTGGAGTTGCCGGTGGCCTGCCGGCTGCATGTCGCTCCGTCGGAGGGCCTCACAGGCGGCGACGCTAGGCTCGCGAACGGCCTGTGGTCGTTCAGCACGACGAAGCGGGAAGGAATGCAGTGCCCGGACGGAACCTGGGCGCCGACCGTCGAGAACGTCGAGTTCGACGACATCACGATGTCCGGCACCCGCAGCATCACCCACAACGACGTCTGCGGACTGGCACCCGGCATCATCAATATTCCGTTCACGCTGGTCTATCAAGACCCACTGCCGATCCCGGTCGACCAGTACCCGCTCTACTGCGAGCCCGGCGGTCTGCGGCGCTGCTTCTAGGGCCTAGGTGATGCCGCGGCGCTTTTCCTTCGGGATCGGCCGCGGGGGCGGTCGATCGCTGCGTCCACGCGAACCGGCGACCAGCGCGTTGCCGCTGCTCAACGGCAAGGTCGTCGATCTGACCGGCCCGAACCTCACCGACCGGTGGGGCGTCACGTGCACCGATCTCGGAGCGTCGGTGATTGCGCCGAACGGAAAGCTGGTGTCGGTGTTCGGTGACACGTTCTCGGGCCGCAAGGTCGGTGAGGGGGACTGGCGGTCACCCGTCGTCTTGATCGGCGAGGGCGACGCGAACCATGAAATCGTCTACGAGCGCGCCGGAGGAGACGACCCCGATTACGCCCGCCAACTGTGGCACTACATCCACGACGACGTTTCGACCGGCTGGAAACGCGGCGGCATCAGCACGGTCATCCCGTCCGACCTGTTGACTGTGGACGACTCCATTTACCTGCACGCGATCGTCAACCGCGGATTCGGCACCGTGATCTGGACCGAAATCTGGCGCTCCGATGACAGCGGAATCACGTGGACACACATGGGGGAACACGCCAAGTTCCCCGCCGATCTGCACGACGGGCACGCCCAGTGCTGGTCCTGGGACTACGAGCCCGACGACGGTTGGGTCTACGTGGTGGCGACGGGTTTTCAGCGAAACAAGGGCATCATCCTGATGCGCGTGCGACCAGAGCACATCGGCGAGCGGTCTCGGTACTCGAGTTGGGGCTATACCGGTGAGCGCTGGACCTGGAGGGAGCGCGCCACCCCGATCACACCCGACGGTGAGGAGTGGGGCGAGCTGACGTTTCGTCGTATGGCGCAAGGGAAATGGATCCTCGGCGGGTTCATGGCGTCGAAATACGCGCTGGCGTATCGGGTCGTCGAATCGCCCGTCGCCAACATGCACACCACACCCTTGCAGCTCACCGTCACCGGGTCGTCGTGGCGCGGCGAGAATCATCTGCAGAACAGGGTCGCCCAGCTCTACGGCGGCTATGTGCTGCCCGGCTCTCGTTTCGACATGCAAGGCGGTGTCGGGCTGGTGGTGTCGCAGTGGAACACCGACGCCGGATGGCCTTACCGGGCAATGCAGTTCAAGGCGGCGATGAGAGACACCACGAAGGCACGGCGTCCGCCGGATCCGATCGACATGTGACCGCTAGGCGGTGAATCCACCGTCGACATTCCAGTTCGCCGCCGTCACGTATCCCGCTTCCGGCCCGGCAAGGTAGCTGACGACGCCCGCAATGTCGCGGGTGTTGCCGTAATGCCCCATGGCGATCAACGGCTTTGCGGTATCGGCGAATTCACCTTCTTCGGGATTCATGTCCGTCGCGATCGGGCCAGGCTGCACATTGTTGATGGTGATGCCGCGGGCCCCGAGCTCGCGGGCCAGACCGCGTGTCAGGCCTGCGACGGCCGCCTTGGTCATGGAGTACACCGAAAGCCCTGGAGTAGGCACGCGGTCGGCGTTGATGCTGCCGATGTTGACGATGCGGCCGCCCTCGCCCAGATGCGGAACGGCGCGCTGAATAGCGGCGAACGTGCCGCGAACGTTGATCGCCACGAGGCGGTCGAACTGCTCCATGGGGAACGACTCGATATCGGCGAGGTACGCGACGCCCGCATTGTTTACCAGGATGTCCAACCCGCCCAGCGCCGATACTGCCTCGGCGACGGAGCTCGCGACCTGCTGCGGGTCGCCGCTATCGGCCTGGATCGCGACCACCGTTCCACCGTCGGCTTCAATCTCCGCCTCCAGCTTCTTCGCCTCGTCCGCCGATGCCCCGTAGGTGAACGCGACCGCGGCTCCGTCGGAGACGAGCCGCCGCACGATTTCGGCGCCGATTCCGCGGGACGCGCCGGTCACAAGCGCGCGACGTCCCTCAAGTGGTGCTGTCATCTCGATTCCTTTCGATGCGCGTCCATGCGCATCCTCAATGTTGACTGCTCCGACGTGATTCCGGTTAGGGTCTGCGGTTGATGACTCCGCAAACCCGGCTCGATCGCTACGAGGGCCGCACCGAATGGCCGTTGGCCGGGGTCGCAGCCGTCTTCCTCGTCCTGTATTCGGTCAAGGTGCTGGCGAGGCCGGCAGGCCCCGCCGGTGACGCGCTCGATTACACGCTGTGGGCGGTGTATTTCGTCTTTGTCGCCGACTACCTCGCCCGGCTGTACCTCGCCAAGCCGCGCACGCGGTGGTTCTTCCGCCACATCATCGACTTCGCGATCGTGGTGCTGCCCTTCCTGCGGCCGCTGCGACTTCTCAGCTTGGCGGTGATCCTCAACGTGTTGCAGCGCGCGGTCGGTCACTCGATCCGCGGCAAGGTGATCGTCTACACGGTGTGCGGAGCCGTGCTCATCATCTACGCCGCCTCGCTGGCGATATTCGATCTCGAGCATGACGAGCCCGATGGCAAGATCAAGACGTTCGCCGACGCCTTGTGGTGGTCGATGACGACGGTGACGACCGTCGGATACGGCGACCTGTGGCCGGACCGGGTTGGGTCGCCTGGTCGCAGCGGCATTGATGATCGGCGGTATCAGCCTCGTCGGTCTGGTCACCGCGACGCTGGCGTCGTGGATTGTGCAGCGTGTCAGCGCGGAGGACACCGCCAATCAGGCCGCGACGGCCGCGCATATCGAAGAGCTTCGTCAGGAAATCCGGCGTTTGGCCGGGCAGGTCGACGGTGAAGACAGGGACGGGGCGAGCGAAAGGTGACAACTGAGCGTGGCGCTTGATCTGGGCAAGAAGCGAGTTGTGGTGTGGGGCACCGGCTTTGTCGGCAAGATGGTCATCGCCGAGATCGTCGAACATCCGGTGTTCGAGTTGGTCGGCGTCGGGGTGAGCAATCCCGAGAAGGTCGGTCGCGATGTCGGTGACATCTGTGGCCTCGGCACCACGGTCGGGGTGATCGCGACCGACGACGTCGATGCGCTCATCGCGCTGAAACCCGACGCGCTGGTGCACTACGGCCCCACCGCCGCGCACGCCGAGGAGAACATCTCCCTGATCACCCGATTCCTGCGGGCAGGCATCGACGTCTGCTCGACCGCCATGACCCCGTGGGTGTGGCCCACGATGCACCTCAACCCGCCGAATTGGATCGAACCCATCACCACGGCGTGTGAGCTCGGTGAAGCGTCGTGCTTCACCACCGGCATCGACCCCGGCTTTGCCAACGACCTGTTCCCGATGACGCTGATGGGTCTGTGCTCGGAGGTGCGCACGGTCCGCGCCTCCGAACTCCTGGACTACACCAACTACGAAGGCGACTACGACCGCGAGATGGGCATCGGCAAGCCGCCGGAGTACCGACCACTGCTAGAGAACCCCGACATCCTGATATTCGCTTGGGGCGCAACGGTTCCGATGATTGCGCACGCGGCGGGGATCATGCTCGACGAGATCACCACGACGTGGGACAAGTGGGTCACGCCCACCGAGCGGAAGACCGCCAAGGGCATCATCGCGCCGGGCAATGTCGCCGCCGTGCGATTCACGATCAACGGCGTGTACCAGGGTGAAAACCGCATCCAGCTCGAGCACGTCAACCGGATCGGTCTCGACGCCGCACCCGATTGGCCCTCCGGCACCGAGAGGGACGTCTACCGCGTCGACATCGAAGGCACGCCGAGCATTTTTCAGGAGACGGCGTTTCGGTTCACCGACGGCTCCGGACGCGACGCGGCGGCCGCGGGCTGCCTGGCGACAGGGCTGCGGGCATTGAATGCCGTGCCTGCCGTCAACGGCCTTTCGCCAGGGTGGGTGACTGCACTGGATCTACCACTGATTCCGGGTGCGGGCACCATTCGCTGAGTAACACCTGCTCCGTCACTCCAGATGACAACCGGATAGGGTTTCGCGTCGAGATGGGGTGAGATGGCTGACGGTGTTGGGCTGTCGGTTGGAGCTACCAACCTGACGGCCGTCGTAGTGGATCGGACCGCGGTGACGCGGTCGCCAGTGCTGACGCTGTACCCGCACCGGGCGCCCGAGGTGGGCGTGCCCAGCGAAAACCCCAACCTCACCGAGCGAGGCCTGATCGTCACCGACTTCGTCGACCGAGTCGGCGACCCGGTTCCACTCGTGGCTGCTGACGGCTCGACCCATCGCGCCGACGCGCTGCTCGCCGACGCGTTGCGGGCCATGCTCTACGCGGCCGGTCGGGGCAGGCCCCCGGCCGGGCCCGTCGCGGTCACCTATCCAGCCCATTGGGGCCCCGCCGCCGTCGGTGCGCTGCGCAACGAGCTGGCGGCGATTCCCGAATTCGCCGGTGCGAGGCCTGCGCCCGTCGTCTCCGATGCGACGGCAGCTGTCACCGCCTTGCAGGACGACCCTGGCGTGCCCACGCGCGGCGTCATCGCGCTCTGCGACTTCGGTGGCACCGGCACCAGCGTCACGCTCGTCAACGCCGGTGACGGCTTCTCGCCCATCGGCAGAACCGTCCGCCACACCGACCTGTCCGGCGATCTGATGGACCAGGCGCTGCTGACCCACGTCATCGACGACCTGGCCGCAGCGGGGACCATCGACTTGTCGGGCACGTCGCCGATCGGATCGTTGTCGCGCCTGCGCGCGCAGTGCCGCGGAGCCAAGGAGAGGTTGTCCACCGCGGCGGTGACCTCGTTGGCGGTCGAACTGCCCAAGCACCGGTCCGAGGTGCGGTTGACGCGCAACGAACTGGACGAGGCCATCCGGGTTCCCCTCGCCGATTTCGGTGGTGTCTTGCAGGAAACACTGGAGCGCAATGCAATTCGCGCCGAAGACCTTGTCGCCGTCGCATCGGTGGGCGGCGGGGCGCGTATCCCGATCATCACAACGACGCTGTCAGAACAGTTCCGCGTACCGGTCATCACCACCGCTCAACCGGAGTTGACGGGCGCGATCGGCGGCGGGCTGACCGCCGTGCGGGGCACGGTCAACGAGGGCGCGACGTCGATGGCCGCAGCGGCCCCCGCTGCCGTGGCGGCTTCTGCCGCCACGCAGATGGCGCCGGAGGCGCATCCCGAGGAGATGGGGTCCAGCACGGCGCTGGCCTGGTCGGACGTCGACGACGTGCCCGAGGTCGCCCCATCCGAGCACTATGACTACGCCGATCTGGACGACCAGGTCGGCGCCCGGCCCGAAATGCAGTTCGACCATGATCCGCACCCGGCGGCGGCGGCGCCGTTGCCCTGGTATCGCCGGCCTGCGCTGGTGGCAGGTGCCGGCGTGCTCGCGTTGTTGGCGGCGCTCGGCGCGGCCCTAATGTTCGTGATGCGCGACGACAACGCCCCGGCGCCGACATCGACCACCGCCCCCGAAACGACGACGCCGACCACGACCGCCGCCGCTCCGCCGCCGCCCGAATCCGCGCCTGCGCCGGAAACGCAGGCTCCGCCACCAGAGACTCAGACCGTCACCGAGCAGCAGCCGCCACCCCCGGTGACGGTGACGGAGACTCTGCCGCCCCCGCCGACGAGCGAGGCCCCGCCGCCACCGCCACCGACCAGCGAAACCCCACCACCACCGCCGACCACGACCGAAGCGCCGCCGCCGACGACATCGACGCCGCCGCCGTGGAGCCCGACCCCGCCATACCCGACGATTCCGGGTCTGCCGTGGGTTCCCGCTCCGCAACCCGCGCCACAGCCATAGGCTCGCGGGCATGACCAAGACGGACGGCTTGCTCTTCGATCCGAACACCTACGACCCGCAGCAGTTCGACGACGAGACACGCAGGCTGTTGCGCGCCACCATCGACTGGTTCGAGGGCCAAGGCAAGAAACGCATACTCGACGATGATCTGGCTGCCGTGTGGCCCGCCGACTTCATCGACTTCGTCAAGCGGGAGAAGCTGTTTGCGACATTTCTGACCCCTTCCGAGTACGCCGACGGTAATCCGGACAAACGCTGGGATGCCGCCCGCAACGCCGCGCTGTCGGAGATCCTCGGGTTCTACGGCCTGACCTACTGGTACACCGAGCAGGTCACCATCCTGGGGCTCGGGCCGATCTGGCAGAGCGAGAACAAGGACGCCAAGCTCAGGGCCGCCGACGATCTCGAGGCCGGGGAGGTGATGGCGTTCGGGTTGTCCGAGCGCGAACACGGCGCGGACGTCTACAACACCGATCTGGTGCTCACGCCCGCCAGTGACGAGGACCGCGCCAACGGCATCCTGTACCGGGCGACAGGCGAGAAGTACTACATCGGCAACGGCAACGTCGCCAGCATGGTCTCCGTGTTCGGACGGCGTGACGACGTCGACGGTAGCGACGCCTATATCTTCTTCGCGGTCGACAGCCAGCACGATGACTACCGGCTGATCGACAATGTCGTGCACATGCAGATCTACGTGAGCATGTTCCGCCTCGAGGATTACCCGGTACGCGAAGAAGACGTTCTGCAGACCGGCGTGGAAGCGTTTGCGGCGGCGCTGAATACGGTCAACGTCGGGAAGTTCAACCTGTGCTCGTGCTCGATCGGCATGACCGAGCACGCGTTCTACGAGGCGATCACCCACGCCCAGAATCGCATTCTCTACGGCAACCCGGTCACCGACTTCGCCCACGTGAGAACGAATTTCGTCGATGCCTACGCGCGGCTGATCGCGATGAAGCTGTTCAGTCAGCGGTCCGTCGACTACTTCCGCAGTGCCAGCCTCGACGATCGGCGATACCTGCTCTTCAACCCGATGACCAAGGCCAAGGTCACTATGGAGGGTGAGACGGTGCTGCGGGCGCTGCACGACGTGATCGCGGCCAAGGGGTACGAGAAGAACACGATGTTCCGTGAGGTCTCCGAACTCATCGGCACGCTGCCGCGGCTGGAAGGCACCGTGCACGTCAACGTCGGTCTCGTTCTCAAGTTCATGCCGAACTACATGTTCAACCCGAAGGAATATCCCGAGATCGGAACCCGTAACGATCCCGCCGACGACACGTTCTTCTGGAACCAGGGCCCGACGCGCGGCGCGGGCAACGTACAGTTCGCCGACTGGACGCCGAGCTACGAAAAGTACACAGGCATACCGAATGTCGCGCGGTTCTACGAACAGGCGCAGGCGTTCGAGACGCTGTTGGCAACCGCCGCCCCCGACGCCGACCAGCAGAAGGACCTGGACTTCATGCTGACAATCGGGCATCTGTTCTCGCTGATCGTCTACGGACAGCTCATCCTCGAGCAGGCCGAGCTGACGGGACTGGACAACGACATCGTCGATCAGATCTTCGAATTCCAGGTCCGCGATTTCAGTGCGTATGCCGTTGCGCTACATGGCAAGCCGAGCTCGACGCGGGCGCAGCAGGACTGGGCGATTGGCGCGATCCGCAAGCCGGTGCCCGACGCCGATCGCTTCGGCCGGATCTGGGAGCGGGTCAAGGCCTACGACGGCGCTTACGAGATGCGCCCTTGACGCCGTACCCCCGTGACCGCGGAGCGGGGTAGTCGGCCTGCGCGGGAATGGCCGGCCAGCCGATCGCCGTCGACGACGACCTCGAACTCGAGATTCAGCCGCATGGGTTTGGTCACCGACTGCCTCCAGGTGACTTGTCGTCCCACAACGCTGATATCGCGTAGGGGCACCGTCTCGCTCTTGCTGGTCGCGCTGCCGTCGATGGTGCCGTCGCGTTCGGCGAAGGTGTAGACGACCGCCAGCGATCCGATCGGTGTCTTGATGGTGAGGTCCCACACGCCGCTCAGGTCCATACCGTTCCGCGCCGCTCGTAGGCGAATAGGTCCTCGACGGCGAGAGCGACTCGCGGTCCATAGGTCCGTTCGAGAAGATGCAAGGCGAGGTCGAGGCCGGAGGTGACGGCGCCGGACGTGACGAGATCGCCGTCGTCGACGACACGAGCGTGAACGACGTTGGCGCCGGTGGCCTCTAACATGTCCATTCCCAGGTGGTGGGTGACCGCGTTTCGACCCTCGAGAAGGCCCGCCATCGCGAGGGCGAGCGTCCCGCCGCAGACGGTCGCGACGGTGACATCGGCATTCGCCATCGCCTCGCGCAGTAGCGGTATGGCGGCAGTCTCGCCGAACCGCGCGAGCAGGACCGGAACCGTATCAACGATATCGGGGTCGCCGTCGATCGGGCCGGATGCGCCGGGCACGACGATGAAGCCGGGCTTGGCGGGATCGAGTGTCGCCGTGGCGTGCAAGACCAGGCCACGAGTTCCGCTGGTCACCAGGCGCGGCCCCTCGGCGGACACGAGTTCGACCTCCAACTCGCCGCCGACCGCTTCGCTGCCCGCGACGAGCACCTCGAACGGTGCGATGACGTCGAGTGGATCGAACCCGTCGAAGAGCACAAGCTGCGCATGCACATGGTCATGCTCGGGCCCACGGGCGGCGAAGGACCAGTAGCGAATTGGTCAAAACCCGCCGACATGTTGCCAACGCGTAGACCAGTATGAGTGGGTGAGTACGGGTGCACACGTTGTGGTCGACCGCCTGCTTGCAGGCGGAGTCGACGTTTGTTTCGCCAACCCCGGAACATCGGAGATGCATTTCGTCGCCGCGTTGGACTCAGCGCCGCGGATGCGGGCGGTGTTGTGTCCGTTCGAAGGCGTGGCCACCGGCGCCGCCGACGGCTTCGCCCGGATCGCGGGCAGGCCTGCCGCGACGCTGCTCCACTTGGGGCCCGGTTTGGCGAACGGTTTGGCGAATCTGCACAATGCCCGACGCGCGCACAGCCCAGTCGTCAACATTGTCGGCGACCACGCGACCTATCACCAAAAGCTGGACGCGCCACTGCAATCCGACATCGACCTGCTCGTCGACTGGCTAAACGGCACGGTTCACCGCCCGGCCTCGGCGGACGAAGTCGGCCAAGCGGTCGACCATGCGATCGGCGCCGCGGGAATGAGAGCCACGGTCATCCTGCCTGCGGACCTGTCGTGGGGCGAGGCGATATACAGCGGCCCAACGGTCCAGTCGACACCGGAAGTCGTGCCGACGCTGACCTACTCCCACGCCGACATCATGGCGCTCGCCGAACAGGGCTACAGCAACCGCGAAATTGCCGAAAAACTCGCAATCTCAGTCCGAATCGTCGAGGGCCATTACTATCTCGCCCGCAAACCCGTGGGGATACTCAAGACGCACGGTGAGCACGTCACCCTGTTGCTCGGCGGCGGGGCGACTTCGGCCGCCGAACTGCATGCGGCGGCGCGCATCTCCGCGGCGACGGGTGCGAAGCTGCTCGTGGAGACTTTTCCCGCACGGCTCGCCCGGGGAAGAGGGGTGCCGAATATCCCGCGACTTGGTTATTTCGCAGAAGTGGCGCAGGAACAGCTCAGGGGGACAAGGCATTTGATGTTGGCCGGGGCGCGCTCGCCGGTGACGTTCTTCGGCTATCCGAACAAGCCGAGTGATTTGGTGCCCGATGGCGCAGAGGTTCACCATCTGTACAGCGGCCAGTTGCAGGAGATCGTCGACCGCCTGGACGCACCGTGGGTGTCCGACCCCCGTCCAGCCCGCCGGACATGCCGACCGGACCGCTGCGGGTCGACAATTGGGCGTCGGTGATCGGGGCGTTGCTTCCCGAGAACGCGATCATCTCCGACGAGGCCAACACGAGCGGCGTGCTCTTGCCCGACGCCACGGCTGCGTCGCCGCCGCACGATGTGCTGACGCTGACCGGTGGCGCGATAGGCCAGGGTCTGCCGGTGGCCGTCGGTGCCGCCGTCGCCGCGCCGGACCGGCCGGTGATCGCGCTACAGGCCGATGGCAGCGCGCTGTACACGATTTCGGCGCTGTGGACGATGGCCCGCGAACAACTCGACATCACCGTCGTCATCCTCAACAACCGCGCATACGCAATCCTGCAAGTCGAGCTGATGCGCGTCGGCGCATCGGCTGCGGGCCCGAAGGCGCAGTCCCTGCTGGATCTGTCCAACCCGGACATCGACTTCGTCTCCATCGCGGAAGGCTTCGGCGTTCCAGCCGAACGCGCCACCACTACAGAAGAACTCGCGAAGCACTTCTGGGCGGCCATTCGCGAGCCAGGACCGCACCTCATCGACGCCGTACTCGCGGTGGCCAGATAGCCATCGAGCGCCACAAAATTGCCATCAGGGCGGTAGTGTCTGGCTGTGCACACCGTTGCCGTTCTCGCCCTACCGGACACCGTCGCGTTCGACTTGAGCACTCCCGTCGAAGTCTTCGCCCGCGTGGCGCTGTCGTCGGGTGCGCCGGGGTATCGGGTGCTGGTCTGCGGCGCGGACCCCGTCGTCGCCGCGGGGCCGATGCGCATCGCCACCGACCACGGGATCGAGGCGGTGACCGACGCGGACACGATCGTCCTCCCCGGCCGCAACGACGTCACCGTGCGGACCTCCGACGAGGTGCTGCACGCGGTCAAATCCGCGTATGCCGCGGGCACTCGCATCGCGTCGATCTGTTCGGGCGCGTTCACCCTCGCCGAAGCCGGGCTGCTCGACGGGCGACGGGCGACCACTCACTGGGTGGCAGCGGATTTGTTCCGCGCCAAATTTCCCGCAGTGCACCTGGATCCCGACGTTCTGTACGTCGACGAGGCCAGGTGCTCACGTCGGCGGGCGCATCGGCCGGTCTGGACCTCTGTCTGCACATGGTCGCCATGGACTACGGTGCCGCGGTCGCCGCCGACGCCGCACGACTTGCGGTCGCACCCCTGCACCGCAGCGGGGGACAGGCGCAGTTCATAGTGCGAAACAATGCCCCCGCCAAGCACATCGCGGAACGCACCGAACTCGATGCCGTGTTGGCGTGGATCGAGCAGGAAGCGCATCGCGACCTGACACTCAGCGATATCGCCGCCTACGCCGCGATGAGCATCCGCACACTCAACCGCCGGTTTGCGGCGGAGACTTCGCAGACGCCGATGCAGTGGGTGACCGGGGTGCGAGTCCGCCACGCCCAACAACTGCTCGAAAGCGCCTCGTACGGCGTGGAACGGATCGGCCGTGAGGTCGGCTTCACCTCGCCAGCCAATTTCCGCGAACAGTTCCGCAGGCTCACGGGCGTGTCACCGCTGAGCTATCGCAACACCTTTCGCGATCGCCTTGCGGGCTGATCACTAGGACTTGGGTCACTTGGCCTTGGGCCGTTTCACCAGCACGAGATGTGCCAGTGGAATCCGCATCTGCTCCGGTGCGGCGGCCAGGCGGGCGGCGACTGCCGACTCCAGTTGGTCGAAGAACGCAGCCCGTCGCGGGCCGTCGTGGCCGCCTTCAAGCGCGCTGGTGAGTGCCGGAAATATCGCCGCCCTGACGAAAGCCGCCCACTGGCCACCGAAAACCTTTGCGTCCCTGTCGACTTGATACTGCGCCCAGAACCTGTCCTCGGCGTCGAACACCTCGAGATGCTCGATCGCCAGCCGTTCGAATCGTCCCGAAGGGGCGAACGGTGACCTGAAGTCCTCTTCCGTGCGCGAGACGATCGGGATGCACATCCGAGTCAGTTCGTCGTCGGTGAGCAATCCCGCGCCGCGTAGCTCGGCGAGCGCGTCGATCATCGCGGGGAACAGCGGGCGGTATCCGAAATCACCGTCCGCGCCCACGGCCGTCGTCATCACCACGAGGTGCCCGCCGGGGCACAGCTCCCTGCCGCGGAACGCGACGAACTCGTGCCAGTCCTGCGCGGCCTGTTTGGCATACGCGACGCGGACGGCCTCGTCGCTGCTGCCTGCGGCCACGATGTGATCGCGGACCGGTGCGGGAGTCCGGCTGAGCCACTGGGTCGCCCACGAACTCCAGCCGATATTGACACTGTTCGACGGCAGAATCTGCGTGTAGAACGAACGCCCAACGGCCGACGAGAACGTCGCTTCGTCCTTGCGCAGGTAGGTGTCCGGGTCCTGCGCCAGTGTCTTGAACAGAGCGGTGAAGTCGTTCTCTGGCACATCGGTGTGCACCGCAGTGATCGATTGCTCGGTGCTGGTGCGCTTGCGCAGCACGGTGATTGCGGCGCCCAGTGGCAGCAGCGAGTTGTGGCCGGTGGATGCGCCGTAATCGGCGATCACGATCGGATACGGCGACCGCGGTAGCGGCGTGACCGCTGCGGCCTGCTCGAAAAGCTTGATAGCAGGACGTAAGCCGGCCGCCTGTAGCCGCGAATTCGCCGTGTAGGACTCGCTTTCCATCGGCTCGGGCCGCACGACGATGCTGGACTCAGGCATCGCGACCTCCGTGACATCCGGGCGAACAAACTGTTTGCCCACGACGGTAGTCTCTGCCCGGTCCGGATGCCGCTGAAAGTGGCCTACGGGTAGCGCACCCCGGTGAGCTGCTCCGAGATCTCCCACAGCCGTCGGCAGTCGGCCTCGTTGCGGGCGCGATCGAGGATCTTTGCGTCGGTGACGCCGCCGCCGGCAAGCTCGAGGAAGCCACGGGGCCCGTAGAAGGCCTCACCCTTTGCGTCCGGAGAAGTGGCCGCATAGAGCGGGGGCAGAGTGCCCTCCTCGACGTCCAGCCACATGAACGGTGTGACTTGCCTGCTGATCCGGTAGAAGCGTTCCAGAAGTGTCGGGCTGGCCTTACCATGTGACGGCCCGCTCAGCTGCAGGTTCGTCTTGCACAGACCGGGATGTGCGGCGTTGGAGACGATGCCCCACCGGCCCTGACGACTCCTGCGGTCCAGCTCCAACGCGAACATCAAGTTCGCGGACTTGGATTGCGCGTACGCTCCCGTCGCGTTGTACCGCTTCTCCCATTGCAGATCGTCGAACTTGATGCCGCCGAGACGGGCGGCCGAGCTGCTCAACGAGGTCACCCGCGCACCACTTGCGGCGCGTAGCAGCGGCAGCAGATGACCGGTCAGCGCGAAGTGGCCGAGATGGTTGCCGCCGAACTGAAGCTCGAAGCCGTCGGCCGTCGTCTCCCGTTCGGGCGGCTGCATGATGCCTGCGTTGTTGACGAGGATATCGATGGGCCTGCCCTCGGCGTTGAGCTCCTCACCCAGCGCCGCGACGCTTGCAAGGGACGCCAGGTCGAGTTGCTTGATCGTCAGCTTGGCGTCGGGCACCTTTGCCTGGATCTCCTTGACCGCGGTCTCGCCCTTGGCGCGGTTGCGGATCGCCATGACCACGTCGGCTCCCGATGCCGAAAGTCGAGTGGCAAGTTCGAGGCCGAGGCCGGAGTTCGCGCCGGTGACGACGGCCAGCTTTCCGGATAAATCGGGGACCGTTACAGCGCGGAGGTTGAGGGCCATTGAGATCTCCTATCGGACGGGTAACCAAACAATAACGGACCAGTGGTCTGATAACAAGAGACCGTCGGTCTGATAATCTTGCGATTTGTGACGGCGACTTTTCAGCGTGCTCGGCGGCCCGAACAGATGGCTGCACGGCGCTCGGCGATTCTGGCCGCCGCCCGCGCGATGCTCGAGGAGAAGAACGTCGCCGACATCAGCCTGCGTGAACTGGCCGACCACGTCGGGTTGGCGAAATCCAACGTGCTGCGCTATTTCGACAGTCGCGAGGCGATTTTCCTGGAAGTCCTCGACGAGGAGTTCGTGGCTTGGCTCGGCGAGACCGACGCCCGTCTGGGGCGGCCTCGAGCCAGAAAACCCGGATACGCCAACGAAATTCGCGTGGCGACGGTCATCGCGAAATCATTGGTGGAACGGCAACTGCTCTGCGAGCTGATCGGTTCGATGGCTGGGGTGTTGGAGCGCAACATCTCGCACGACTTCGCCCGCGACTTCAAGGCCCGTGCCATGGCCAATATCGATGCCATGGCCCACATGGTGGCGCGACACCTGCCGTGGCTTCCTGCGGAGTTCACCGCGTTCTTCGCCGAAGGCGCGCTGACCCTGACCGCAGGCATGTATCCGTTCTCGGTGCCCACGGAGCCCGTGCGAGCGGCGATAGCCGAGATCGGCCTTCCCGATCCGGCGCAGCGGTTCTGTGAGGGTTTGCGGGCCGGGTTGGTCACTTGGCTGATAGGAGCCTCAGCGCAAACCGAGCCGTGACAGACTTCGCCCATGAGCGGAAGATTCGGCCGTCGGATAGCAATCGTCTCTTCCATCCTCACCCTCGTGACCGCCGTCGTCGGATTCGTTGCCGTGCTGATCCTCAACGCGTTCGTGCTCGACGAGTACGACGCCTATGGCGAGGTGTCGATACCGGGCCGTTCCTCGCTGCATCTGCCCGCGGGCGAAGTCACGGTCAGCTTCCACACGTTGATCACGGGCAGGCCGAGGAGTGGATTTCCGATCCCGCAGATGGCGCTTCAGATCGATCCGCCCGACGGGATTGCAGCGCCGGATGTCACTGAAAGCATCGGTGCCACAACGACAGTCAACAGTGACACCCATGTGCGGGTCTGGCTGGCACAGGTCCACCAGGAAGGCACCTACAACATCCAGACCGACGGCGAGGTCAGCGGATACATCAGCCCGCGGCTGTCGTTCGGTCACGACAGTTCCTACGGCTGGCTGGTGTGGGTGTTCGGTGGACTGTTCGTGGTGGGGCTTTTCGAGCTGACCGGCGCCCTCATCTGGTCGGCCAAGTCGCGCAAGAAGGCTCGCCCTCTGGAGCCCCACGAACTGATGACGCACGATCAGCCGACATGGAACGCCGCCGCCCCGGCCGGCAGTTACACGCCGACCGACGACGGTGTGCGCTTCGAACAGCTCAGGCAGTTGGCGGCGCTGCGGGATTCGGGCGCGCTGACCGAAGAGGAGTTCAAGGCGGAGAAGCGCCGCCTCCTCGACTCCTAGTCACCTCGTTATCGCGAGGTCGCTCGCGGTGCGAGGCAGGATCAGTGGCCGCGCGCGACCCATTCGTCGTAGTGCACGATTTCGTCGCCGATCGTCGTCGAATCGCCGTGTCCGGTGTAGACGATGGTGTCTCCCGGCAACTGGCCCAGCCGCCCGGAGATGGACTCCAGGATCGTGGGGAAGTCCGAGTAGGACCGGCCGGTCGCGCCGGGTCCGCCCTCAAACAGCGTGTCGCCGCTGAACACCGCCTTCAGATCGGGTGCATACCAGCACACCGAGCCCGGCGAGTGCCCCGGGGTGTGCAAGGCGCGCAGCTCGACACCGCCTGCGGTCAACGTGTCACCGTCGGACACCGGGCGAAAGTCGTTGTCGGGATGAGTCATTCGCCACAGCACGTCATCGGCGGGATGCAGCAGCACCGGCGCGTCGAGCGCCTTGCCGAGTTCGGGAGCCACCGTCACATGGTCGTTGTGGCCGTGCGTGCACACAACCGCAACGACGTGGCGGCCACGCACGAGATCGACAATCGGGCCCGCTTCGTGGGCGGCGTCGAACACCACCACCTCCGAGTCGTCGCCGACGACCCAGACGTTGTTGTCGACTTCCCAACTGCCGCCGTCAAGTTCGAATGTGCCGTGGGTGACCACGCGTCCGATCGGCCCGCCGTTCATTTGAGTACCACCACCGAGCGCAGCACCTCACCGGCGTGCATCTTGTGGAACGCCTCCTCGATATCGCCGAGCCCGATGCGTTCGGAGACGAACTTCTCCAACGGCAGCCTGCCCTGCAGATACAGGCTGATCAACGTTGGGAAGTCGCGCTCGGGCAAGCAGTCGCCGTACCACGACGACTTCAACGACCCACCGCGAGAGAAGAAGTCGATCAGCGGCATTTCCAGCTTCATATCGGGAGTCGGAACACCCACCAGCACAACGGTTCCGGCCAGATCACGTGCGTAGAACGCCTGCTTCCATGTTTCCGGGCGGCCGACCGCGTCGATCACCACGTCGGCGCCGTTACCGTCGGTCAGGTCCTGAATGGTCTCCACCGCGTCCAGTTCGCGCGCATTGATGGTGTGCGTCGCGCCGAAACCGCGCGCCCAATCCAGCTTCTTGTTATCGGTGTCCACGGCGATTATCCGCCTGGCCCCGACCAACCGCGCACCCGCGATCGCGGCGTCACCCACACCGCCGCAGCCGATCACCGCGACCGTGTCGTCACGGTTGACCGCGCCGGTGTTGATCGCCGCGCCGATGCCGGCCATCACCCCGCACCCCAGCAGCCCGGCCACCGCAGGATCGGCTTCCGAATCGACCTTCGTGCACTGCCCCTCATGCACCAGCGTCTTGTCGGCGAACGCCCCGATGCCCAGCGCCGGGGTCAACTCGGTGCCATCGGTCAACGTCATCTTCTGCGTGGCGTTGAACGTGTCGAAACACAGGTGCGGACGACCACGCCGACACGCCCGGCACTGACCACACACCGCACGCCAGTTCAGGATCACGAAATCTCCCGGCTCGACATGGGCCACACCCTCGCCGACCGACTCCACGGTGCCCGCGGCCTCATGGCCCAACAGGAACGGGAACTCGTCGTTGATTCCACCCTCCCGATACGTCAGGTCGGTATGGCACACCCCGCAAGCCAGGATGTCGACCACGACCTCACCCGGACCCGGGTCGGGAATCACCACATCCACGACCTCGACCGGCTCACCCTTTTTCCGTGAAATCACACCGCGCACCGTTTGACTCATGCGTACAACCTAATGCCAGGAGTGGGAGGCTAGGGGCGTGATGCGGGAGCTTGATGTCGACGGCCTTGCGCCTCCGCCGCTGTATTTGTCGCACGGGGCCCCACCGCTCGTCGATGATGGACTCTGGGTGGCCCAGCTGGCGGCGTGGGCCCGCGAGCTGCCGACGCCCACCGGGATACTCGTCGTCTCGGCCCACTGGGAGTCCGCGCCGCTGACCATCGGCTCGACCACCACCGAGACCCCGCTGACGTATGACTTCTGGGGTTCCCCGAGCACTATTACGACGCCAAATACGACGCTCCAGGCGCGACCGAACTGGCCGCGCGCATCGAGGCGCTGATGCCCGACGACGAACCGGTCGCTCACGACCCGGATCGCAGGCTCGACCACGGCGCGTACGTTCCGTTGAGCGTCATGTATCCCGACGCCGACATTCCGGTGCTGCAGATCTCCATGCCCACGCTGGACCCGCAGCGGCTGTTGCACCTCGGCGAGAGGCTGCGGCCGCTGCGCGACGACGGCGTGCTGATCATCGGATCCGGGTTCACCACCCACGGGCTGCCGTTCCTGGAAGATCCGTCACCCGGTGCCGCCGCGCCGGCATGGTCGAAGGAATTCGACGCATGGGTACAGGAGCGCTTCGCCGCCGGTGACGTGGATTCGCTCATCGACTTTCGCGCCAAAGCGCCTGGCATGCCGTACGCACACCCGACGATCGAGCACTTCTCACCGCTGTTCGTCGCCCTCGGCGCATCCGGCAATCCAGCGCAGACGCCGCGACAGGTCATCGACGGCTACTGGATGGGCCTCGCGAAACGGTCGATTGAACTGACCTGACGGGATATACCGTTGAACCGATAGACATGCTCACTCGTGTAGAAGCCCACACCGAATTGCTGGCCGCGGCACGGACGGCACACGTCCGGCGCGACTGGCGCGCCGCCTACGATGCGTTCGCCCAGGCGGGTGAGGACACATCGCTGAGCACCGACGACCTCGACGCGATGGCCGTCGCGGCTTGGCGGATCGGCCGCGGCAGGGAGTCGCTGCGCGTGGCCGAACGCGTCTTCGCGCAGTTGGCTCGTACCGATCCAGCGTCGGCGGCGATGAAGGCCGTCGACCTCGGGCTGGCCTGGCTCACCCGTGGCGACCTCAACATCGCACACGGCTGGATGAACCGCGCCCGTCGCCTTCTCGAAGGTGCGCCCGAGGGGGCGACGCATGGCTACCTCGCCTATCTCGATGCCCTCGCGGCGCTGCTCAGCCGTGACACGCAGGCGCTTCTTCTTTGCGTGCAGACGCTGCGCGATCTGTGCGCCCGGCTGGACAGCCCCCCGTTGACCGCCTTGTGTCATGTGGCCGAGGCACTCGAAGCCATCGGCGAGGCCCGCATGGCCGAGGCGTACGGCCTGATCGACGAGGCGATGCTGCCGGTGCTGGCCGACCAGGTTCCTATCGACTGGGCTGGCGGCATCTACTGCGTCGTGCTCACCCAGTGCCATCGGCTCGCCGATATGCCGCGGATGCGCGCGTGGACGCAGTCGATGGAGCGCTGGTGCAACGACTTCGCCGCGTCGGCGAACTACGGCGGTGTGTGCGACGTGCACCGGCTTCAGTTGATGGCCGCAACCGACAATTACAGCCTTCTCGAGCACCGTCTCGCGGCCGTCAGTCGCGCACTGGAAGAGGTCAACAGCTCCGCGGCGGGCGACGGCTACTACCAATTGGGTGAGGTGCGCCGGCTGCGCGGCGACACCGACGGTGCACTGGTGGCGTTCGCACATGCGCGTGCCCTCGGTGTCGAACCGCAGCCGGGTGAGGCGTTGGTGCGCTGCCAGATGGGTGACAGCGAGACGGCGTGGACCGAGCTGCGGATCGTACTGGCGGGGGAGGACCGGCCCGGCCGGATGCGACTGCTGCGCGGTGCGGTCGACGTGGCGCTCGCCCGCGGCGACTTCGACGAAGCCGAACGCTATTGCGGGGAAATGGAATCCAGCGCCGAGGCGTTCGACACGCCGGGCTTCCGCGCATGGGCGGCGCATGCCCGGGGCGCTGTCCTGGAGCGGCAGGGCCGCCACGCGGAAGCACTCGGCGCCTTGGAGTCGGCGCTGCGCGAGTACCGCACCCAGCAGTCGCGCTACGAAACCGCACAGGTCTACGAGTGGATGGCGTTGGCGCACAAGGCGCTCGGCGAAGACGAACTCGCTGTGGCCGACACCGCGACCGCGGAGAACATCTATGCCCAGCTCGGCGTCGAGCCCGCCCAGGTTTGCGCCTCGCGCTCTCCGGGCGCGCTGACGAGGCGGGAGATCGACATCCTGGGCCGGGTCGCGGGCGGCGCCACCAACAAACAAGTCGCCGAGCAGATCTGCATCAGCGAGAGGACCGTCGGCAGGCATCTGGCCAATATCTACGCCAAGCTCGGGGTGTCCTCGCGCACCGCGGCTGTGGCCTGGGCACACCAGAACAACGTGCTGTAACCGGCGTCATGCATCATCCGTGCCACACCGCGGCCGGGAAAATGCATCGTTCGGCCGATGTAGGTGGCCGCTCACCCGCCTAGCGTCTATGCCATGACGACCCTGAACGAGAACACGTCGGCCGACACCACCGAAGAGTTCGCGGCTCGCATCGCCGGATCGATCGACAGCGCGAGTCAGGCCATCCTGCTGTCCATCGGGCACCAGACCAACCTCTTCGACACGATGGCCGAGCTCCCGCCGGCCACCAGCAGCCAGATCGCCGACGCCGCAGGCCTCAACGAACGCTATGTGCGGGAGTGGCTGGGCGGTCTCGTGGCCGGCCGGATCGTCGATTACGACGCGAATACGCAGACGTATTTGTTGCCGCGCCATCGCGCCGCGGTGCTGACCCACGCCGCCGGGCCCGACAACCTCGCCCGCGTGGCACAGTTCGTCGGGATGCTCGGTGAGGTCGAGCAGAAGATCCTCGGTTGTTTCCGGGGCGGCGGCGGACTGCCGTACAGCGACTACCCACGGTTTCACACGCTGATGGCCGAGATGAGCGGCGAGGTGTTCGACGCCGCTCTCGTCGACGTCATCCTGCCGCTGGTCAACGGGCTGCCGGAACTGCTCCGCGCGGGTGCGGATGTCGCCGACATCGGTTGCGGCAGCGGGCATGCGATCAACATGATGGCGAAGGCGTTTCCGGCCAGCCGATTCACCGGCATCGACTTCTCCGACGAAGGCCTTGGCGCCGGCCGGGCGGAGGCGGCGCGGCTCGGCCTCGAGAACGCCTCGTTCATCGCGGCCGACGTCGCGCAGTTGGACGCGTCGGAATCCTATGACGTGATAACGGTTTTCGACGCGATCCACGACCAGGCCCAGCCCGCGAAGGTGCTGGAGAACATCCATCGCGCACTGAAGCCGGGCGGCATTTTTCTGATGGTCGACATCAAGGCGTCCAGCCGACTGGAAGAGAACGTCGGTGTCCCGCTGGCGTCGTACTTCTACACCATTTCGACGATGCACTGCATGAGCGTTTCGCTGGGTCTCGATGGCGCGGGGCTCGGCACCTGCTGGGGACGCCAGCTGGCGATGTCGATGCTGACCGATGCCGGCTTCGCCGACGTGTCCGTTCGCGAGGTCGAGTCCGACCCGTTCAACAACTACTACATCGCACGGAAGTAATGTTGCGCGCGATGAGCGTGCTGGATGCCACCACCGAATGGCCCGTCGATACCGTCGCAGCAGCTGTCGTCGGGCCGTCCGGCGTGTTGGCGGAGCATGGCGACACCCGACGTCGCTTCGCGCTGGCGTCGGTCACCAAGCCTCTCGTCGCGCGCGCTGCACAGATCGCTGTCGAGGAAGGTGTCGTCGAACTCGATACCGGGGCCGGGCCGCCGGGGTCGACCGTGCGACACCTGCTCGCCCACGCGGCGGGCTATTCGATGCACTCCTCGGAACTGATCTCCAAGCCCGGCCAGCGGCGGGTCTATTCGAACTACGGCTTTCGGGTCCTCGCCGAGACGATCGAACAGGCCTCGGGCATCGAGTTCGGCCAATACCTCGCGGAGGCCGTTTTCGAACCGCTGGCCATGGCTGACTCGTCGCTGGACGGCGGCGCCGAGGCGGCCGGGTACGGGGTGACGTCGACGGTGACCGACTTGGCGGCCTTCGCCGGGGACCTGCTGCGGCCCGTCTTAGTGTCGCCACAGATGCATGCCGACGCCACGGACGTGCAGTTCCCTGGCCTGTCGGGCGTGTTGCCCGGGTTCGGCGCGCAGCGGCCAAACGACTGGGGGCTGGGCTTCGAGATTCGCGACGGTAAATCGCCGCATTGGACCGGGTCGGCCAACTCGGGGCGCACCTACGGGCATTTCGGCCAGTCAGGGACGTTTTTGTGGGTCGATCCGGATGTCGATCTGGCGCTCGTGGTGCTCACCGATCGCAACTTCGGCGAGTGGGCCTACCCGTTGTGGCCTGCGCTCTCTGGCGAAGTGCTGAGAGAATTCGGGGCACACTAGCGCAACAGGGGCCTCACAAGGCACAATGGACACGCACGACACAGCTGTAATTCGGAAACACCAGGTCGTTGGGGAAGACGTCCCTCGTGGAGCCGAAGGAGCAGCAGATGCGTGCAGCGAACCAATTCGCCGACGCGACGACGGGCGTGGTGTATGTCCATGCCTCACCCGCGGCGGTATGCCCGCACGTCGAGTGGGCATTGTCGTCGACCCTGTCGGCGCGAGCGAACCTCAAGTGGACCCCGCAGCCCGCGATGCCGGGACAGCTGCGCGCGGTCACCAACTGGGTGGGGCCGGTCGGTACGGGCGCCCAGTTGGCGAATGCGCTGCGCTCGTGGTCGGTGCTGCGATTCGAGGTGACCGAGGACCCGAGCGCGGGGGTCGACGGCCACCGCTGGTGCCACACGCCGCAGCTGGGTCTGTGGAGCGGGGCGATGAGCGCGAACGGCGACGTGATGGTCGGTGAGATGCGGCTGCGCACCCTGATGGCGTCGGGGGCCGACATGCTGGCCGCCGAATTGGACTCGGTACTCGGGACCGCGTGGGACGACGCGCTGGAGCCCTACCGCGACGGCGGGGACACGGCCGAGGTCAGTTGGCTCAGCAGGGGCGTGGGGTAAGACTTTCGGCGAGCGTTGTGAGATTGACTCTGCACTGATGGCGCAGATGTGCGCGAGTGGCTGGCGCCGTAGCCGCAGAGTCAACGCGCTCGCGGGTCTCGAGTCCCGGCAGCTCCTCGAGCGCGAGCGTGCGCAAAATGCCGGTGAATTGCGGCGTGTCGGGGTGCAGACACGCACGTCCCTACTCACGTGTGGGCCACGCGGGAACGGCGCTAGGGGCGGGGCACCAGTATTTTCAGCGCGGCCGGGACTGCCGACACGTCGACGGGAAGCGGGCACACATATTCGCCGTCGGCGTAGGCGTTGATGCCGGGGGAGTCGATGCTGACCGACTTCGTCCGCGCGGTGCTCACACGATCGAGCTCGAGGTGCGTGCCCTTGAACACCGTGGGGAACAGCCGAATCAGCCGTGACCGCGATGTCGCGTGCACCATGGTGATGTCGAGTTGACCGTCGGCGTGGTCGGCCTCGGGGCAGATCAACATGCCGCCGCCGTAGCTCTTCGTATTGCCGAACGCCGCCAGGGTCAGGTCGGTTTCGATCGTCTGACCATCGTCGAACGCAAGCCGAAACGGCAGCGGACGCAGCTGTGACAGCTCGGCGACGATCGCGACGTTGTACCGCATCCGGCCGTGCGGCCACCGCATCCGATTGGTGCGGTCGCTGACCAGTGAGTCGAAACCCGCAGCCATCACGGTGCCGAACCACTTCTGCGTGCCGGAGTGATTGTCAATCCGGCCCAGATCCACCGTCTCGGTCCAACCCGCGGCGACGATATCGGCGGCGGCCTCGGGATCGCCCTTGGGAAGGCGGTATTCGCGGGCGTGGTCGTTGCCGGTGCCCGCGGGAATGATGCCCAACGGGGTATCGCTGAGCGCCAGCGATTGAAGCGCGAGCGATATGACACCGTCGCCGCCGCAGACCACTAACGCGTCTGTGCCTTGCTCCAGCGCTTCGTCGACGAGACGGCACGCGTGATCCGCGTCGGTACCGACGATTTCGCACACGTCGAGACCGCGCTGTTGGAATTGCTTGATCGCCCGCTCGGCCGCATGCGGCGCGTTGCCGTGACCCGACATCGGGTTCGTCAACATCGTGACGCGGCCGATCTCCCGCGTGGTCATGGAATCAGCTTGCCCGGGTTCAGGATTCCCGTCGGGTCAAGTGTGGCCTTGACCGCCCGCAGCACCGCGACGCCGAGATCGCTGACCTCGTCGCGCATCCATGGCCGGTGGTCGGCGCCGACGGCGTGGTGGTGGGTGATCGTCCCGCCGGTGCGCATCATCGCATCCGACGCGGCAGTCTTCGCCTTGCGCCACTGCTCGATCGGGTTGCCGCGCTGCCCGGCGACGACGGTGAAGTACAGCGACGCACCCGTGGGATACACATGCGAAATGTGGCACAGCACAAGCGCAGGTGTGCCCGATTCGGCCAGCGAGGTCGTCAGCGCCTCGGTGACGGCCGCCTTGAGCACAGGGAGGCCTGCCCAGTTGGTCGCGGTCTCCAGTGTCTCGCACAGCGCACCGGCCGACAGCAGTGAATCGCGCAGATACGGCGCGCCGAAACGGCCGTGCTCCCACGCGCATGCGGGCGCCTCGCCCAACGACGTGCCGCCATGAGCGTTAAGCACCGCCCGGGTTTCTGCGTGGCGGCTCTGCACGTGGGCCTGTGAGCCTTCGAACACCGTGATCGCCAGGCAGCCCCCGGTGACGCTGTCCTTTCCGATGCTTTCGGTGGTGGCGAGATTCACCCCGGTCTCCGCCTCGTCGGACAACCGGATGACCGTCGGCCCGGTGCCCGTCTGGGTGACCGCGCGCAGCGCGTCGGCGCCAGTTGCGAAGTCAGGAAAGGACCACGCCTCGTAGCGCGTCGCCTCGGGGACCGGGTGCACCCGCACGCGCACCCGCGTGATGATGCCGAACACCCCCTCCGATCCGATCAGCAGCTGCCGCAGATCCGGACCGGCCGCCGACTCCGGCGCACGCCCGAGGTCGAGCACACCCGCAGGCGTCACCGCACGAATGCCGCGAACCATATCGTTGAAGCGGCCGTAGCCAGCCGAGTCCTGGCCGGATGAGCGGGTCGCCGCGAATCCGCCGATGGTGGCGAACTGGAAGCTTTGCGGGAAATGCCCGAGCGAGAACCCGCGCTCGCCCAGCAGCCGTTCCGCCTCCGGGCCGGTCAGGCCCGCGCCCAACTCGGCTTCGCCGGAGACCTCGTCGAGGGCGTGCAATTGGTCGAGTCGGCGCAGGTCAAGCGAAATCACGGCCTTGAAGTCGCCACGCAACGGATCAAGCCCTCCGACCACACTGGTGCCGCCGCCGAACGGGACGACGGCGATGCTCCTGCCCGCGCAATACTCGAGGACCGCGGCGATGTCGTCCTCATCGCGCGGCAACAGCACCGCGTCCGGGGCGTCCTGCACGCCGGAATCCTTGCGGCGCAACAGGTCAAGCGTTGACTTGCCGCCTGCACGCAGCAGCCGGGCGCGGTCGTCGACACCGACGTACTCGGCGCCGACGATGGCCGCCAAACCCTCCCGGTCGGCGTCCGACAGCGCTGACGGGCGCAGCCGTACCTGCTCCAGCTCGAGTTCGGGGGCCGTCGCCTCGTCGACACCCAGCGCCTGCTTGAGCAGCACTCGAATCCCGTCGGACAGCGGTGTCGCCTGTGCGGGGTCGCCCCACGCATTCCACTTCATCGGCGGCAGGAGTGCGGTCTGTTGGTCCTCCGGACGGTTCATGCGTTACAGTATTACACATGTCGTCAATCAGTAACGACGCTTCGTCGACGATCGGTGATCGGATCCTCGAGGCCGCGGCGTTCTGCGTGATCGCCTACGGGGTCGATCGAGTGACGCTCGCCGAGATCGCGCGACGGGCCCGGGTGAGCAGGCCGACGGTATATCGGCGCTGGCCGGACACCCGTTCCATACTCGCGGCGCTGCTGACCGCGCGGATCACCGGCGCCCTGGACGATGTGCCAAGCAGTGGGGTGGGCCGCGAGCCGCTGGTTGAGCGGATCGTCGAGGTGGCCGAATGCCTTCGACGCGACGAGGTCGTGATGTCCGTACTGCACAAGGCGCCCGAGCTGGCCATGGTCTACATCGCCGAGCGGCTGGGCACCAGCCAGCAGATCCTGATCGACGCCGTCGCCGCCGAGCTGAAGCTGGCCCAGGAGGAAGGCAGCGTGCGCGCGGGCGATCCGCGCCAGCTTGCCGCCATGTGCCTGTTGATCACCCAGTCGACGATCCAGTCCGGTCAGATCGTCGCGCCGATTCTGGACGCCGACGCGCTGGCCGTCGAACTCGCCCATTCTCTGAACGGATACCTGAAGCGATGACCGGCTCGACAGCCCTCAACGAGGCCCGCCGAGCGGCCGAGCTCGCGGCACTGGCCGACGGTGCGAAGCTCGACCTGGTGGTGATCGGTGGCGGTATCACCGGTGTGGGTATTGCACTCGACGCCGCCACTCGCGGCCTGTCCGTCGCGCTGGTGGAAAAGCACGATCTCGCGTTCGGGACCAGCCGGTGGAGTTCCAAGCTGGTGCACGGCGGCCTGCGATATCTTGCGACCGGCAATGTCGGCATCGCGCGACGCAGTGCCATCGAACGCGGAATCCTCATGAGCCGCAACGCCCCTCATCTGGTCAGGGCCATGCCGCAGCTGGTTCCACTGCTGCCGTCGATGAATGCCCCGGGCCGGGCGTTGGTGCGCACCGGCTTTCTGGCCGGTGACGGGCTGCGGCGACTGGCAGGCACGCCGGCGTCGACGCTGCCGCGGTCGCGTTGCATCGGCGCCGATCGCACCATCGACCTGGTGCCCGCCGTGCGCCGCGACGGGTTGGCGGGCGGATTGCTCGCCTACGACGGTCAATTGATCGACGACGCCCGCCTCGTCACCGCCGTGGCGCGCACTGCCGCGCAGCACGGCGCGCGGATCCTGACCAGGGTCGCAGCGTCCAACGCCACGGGCACCTCGGTGACGCTGACCGATCAGCGCTCCGGCGAATCCTTCGATGTCACGGCCCGTGCCGTCATCAACGCCGCCGGTGTGTGGGCGGGGGAGGTGGACACCTCGATCCGGCTGCGGCCGAGCAGAGGAACCCATCTCGTGTTCGACGCCAAGGCGTTCGGAAACCCCACGGCCGCGCTCACCGTTCCCATCCCCGGTGAGATCAACAGGTTTGTGTTCGCAATGCCAGAACAGCTCGGCCGCGTCTACCTCGGGCTCACCGATGAAGACGCACCGGGTGCGATTCCCGATGTGCCGCAGCCTACTTCGGCCGAGATCTCGTTCCTTCTGGATACCGTCAACACCGCACTGGACGTCGCGCTGGGGCCAGATGACGTCATCGGCGCCTATGCGGGGCTGCGCCCGTTGATCGACACCGGCGCGGGGCGGACCGCCGACGTGTCACGTGACCACGCCGTCGTCGAAGCGCCGTCGGGCATCATCAGCGTGATCGGCGGCAAACTCACCGAATACCGGTATATGGCCGAGGACGTGCTCAACCGGGCCGTGGCGCTGCGGGGCCTGCCCGCAACCGGCTGCCGCACCAGGAACATGCCGCTCGTCGGTGCGCCCGCCAATCCCGTCGCGACGTTGCGATCTCCCGCCGATCTGCCGGGATCACTGGTCTCTCGCTTCGGCGCAGAGGCGCCGAACGTCATCGCGGACGCGACATGCGAGCGTCCCACCGAACCGGTGGCCGAGGGCATCGACGTCATGCGGGCCGAATTCGAATATGCCGTCACGCACGAAGGCGCGCTGACGGTCGACGACATCCTGGATCGCCGGACCCGTATCGGGCTGGTGGACGCGGATCGAACCAAAGCGGAGTCGGTCGCCGAGGAGCTTCTCAGTCGCTGCAACCGGTGAGCAAGCCGGCCAACGGTTCTCAACAACTTCTCGGCTGGCTCCCAGGATGCCCGTGAACTTGGTCACTCGGTTAGACCTCGTCGCCCGCAGTGTCGTTGCACTTGATACGGGTCACTGCGACGAAGGATGCACATGGCGATGGGCAACGAGTGCGGCGACCGTGTCGTGGTAATCGGCGCTGGGCTCTCCGGCGTCTCCATGGCGCTGAGCCTCGCCGATCTCGGGCTACGCCCGGTCCTCATCGAAGAGGCTGATCAGGTCGGCGTGTCATGGCGCAGGCGCTACGACCGCCTGAAACTCAATACGGGCCGGCAGTTCTCGCACCTACCCGGCCGGAGCTACCCCAAGGGGACGGGTGTGTTCCCCACCCGCGACGACGTCGTCGAGCACCTCGAGCGGTACGCGCACGACGACCGGATCGACCTGCGCCTGTGCACGAGTGTCAGGCGAATCGGCCGCTACGGCCCGAACTGGTGTGTGCAGACCAGCGCAGACTCGCTGGTTGCCTCCCATGTCGTCGTGGCGACGGGATACGAGCGGGTGCCCTACGTCCCGGACTGGCCGCACCGCAGGTCCTTCACCGGGACGGTCCTGCACTCGTCGGAATACCGTAACCCGCAGACCTATCGCGGAAAACGGGTGCTTGTTGTCGGTGCGGGCTCATCGGCGATGGAGATCGCGCACGACGTCGCCACCGGTGGCGCAGCCAAGACATGGCTTTCGGTGCGCACCGTGCCCAACATCATGCTGCGGACCCTGCCAGGAGGTTTCCCGTCGGACTTCATTGCCACTGCGCTGCATCACGTTCCGGTCCCTGTCGCCGATGTGCTGGCGGAGGTGGCTCGGCGGCTGACCATCGGGGATCTGAGCGAGGTGGGATTGCCGCGGCCGGACGAGGGTGTGTTCAGCCGCGGCGTCAGGCTGGGACGTGCGCCCGCGATCATCGACACCGACACGCTCGATTCGATCCGCAACGGGACCATCGCCGTCGTCCCCATTGTGGACGGCTTCGCCGATGATCAGGTGCAGCTGGCCAACGGCCAGAACCTGCAGGCCGATGTGGTCATCTGTGCGACCGGATACCGGCGGGGGCTTGACCCTATGGTCGGTCACCTCGGTGTGCTCGACGAGCACGGGGTGCCGCTGGACGATGGGACGCGTCTGGCCGCAAAAGGCTTGTGGTTTCTGGGGTTTCAGTCGCGCCCAGGCCTGCTCGGTTTCGTCGCGAAGCGCTCGCGAATCATCGCAAGAGCCATCGAGGACGACCTCGCTAGGCGCCCAGGTATTCCGATTCCAGCACGAGGTCGGGAATGAGTGTCTGGTACTCGGCGTGCGCACGATGCTTGTTCGTGCGCCATTCCGTGCCTTCGCGACTGTTCATGTAGCGGCGATACCGCGGCGCACCGGGATACCCGACGTTGTCTGCCAACACGATCGAACCCTGATGCAGCCAGCCGTTCGCGACGATGGCCTGCAGGTCGGTCACATAGGACCGCTTGTCGTGGTCGATGAAGACGAAATCGACGGTCCCGCCGGTCGAGTCGCGAATACTCTTGTCGAGCAGTCGCACGGTGCGCCCGCCGTCACCCAGGATGCCGACAACACAGGTGATCCGGTCGCCGACGCCTGCGTGGTGCCAGATGCGGCGGGCCAGATCGGCATTTTCAGCGGACAATTCGACCGAGTACACATGGGCCGAAGGTGCCGCCCGCGCGATCATCAGCGCGCTGTAGCCGCAGTATGTGCCCAGTTCGAGCACCACCCGAGGATCCGACCGCCGTACCGCCGCCTCGAGTAGCTTGCCCTTGACGTCGCCGACGTTGATCAGCAGCGACTTGTGGTAGGCGTACCAGTCGAAGGTTGCCAGCACATCGTCGATGTCGCCGTAACGGGCATGGCTGCAAACGAAGTCGACGACGGACTGTTCGCGCCCGTCGCCGACCTGACCCGTCTGGCTCAAGCGGCGCGCACCCAGCACCAACCGCCAGAACGACCACCGCGCCATCGGTACCCGCGTCCCAATTTCCATCACTAGGACACGGTACCAACGGGCGCAGGGTTCAGCCTGCGACGTTTACAGCGGGATGTTCTTGTGCCTGCCGCGGCGCGCAGGCGCCTCGGCCAGTGCCTGCGTGAGCTTGCTTCGCGTGTGAGCCGGGTCGATCTTCTCGTCGACCACGCCGATCTCGATGGCGGAATCCACCCCACCGGCGATGCGCTCATGCTCGGCGGCGAGTTCCTCGTGCAGGGCGTTGCGCTCCTCCTCGGGAGCAGCGGCCAGCTTCTTCTTGTGGAGGATGCCGACGGCCGCCTTGGCGCCCATCACCGCGACCTCGGCGTCCGGCCAGGCGAACACCTTGGTGGCGTTCAGCGACCGCGAGTTCATCGCAATGTACGCGCCGCCGTAGATCTTGCGGGTAACCAGCGTGACCCGCGGAACCGCCGCCTCACCGAACGCGTGCAACAGTTTCGCACCGCGGCGCACAACGCCGCCCCACTCCTGGTCGACACCCGGCAGGTACCCCGGCACGTCGACGACGACGATCAACGGGATGCCAAAGGCGTCGCACAGCCGCACGAAACGCGCTGCCTTCTCGGCGCTTTCCGAGTTGAGGCAGCCGCCGAGGCGCAGCGGGTTGTTGGCCAGCACGCCGACGGTGCGGCCGGAAAGCCTGCCAAGACCGACCACCATCGACGGCGCCCACTTGGCCTGGAACTCCTCGAACGGGGCATCGGCGTCCAGCAGCGCCTCCACGATCGGGTGCACGTCGTAAGCGCGCCGCGCGGAGTCGGGCAGCAGTGCATGCAGGTCGGTGTCGCCGGCCTCAGCCTTGTTCCGGTCGAAATGGCCCTGCTGGCAGAACAATCCGACGAGGCGACGGCCGCGCTCGTATGCGTCCAGCTCATCGTCGGCGACGATGTGGCACACACCGGACTTCTTGTGGTGGGTGTCGGGGCCGCCGAGCGACGCCATGTCGACGTCCTCGCCGGTGACGCTGCGCACGATGTCGGGCCCCGTGACGAACACGCGGCCCTCCGGCGCCATCACGACGACGTCGGTCAGCGCGGGCCCGTATGCGGCGCCCCCCGCTGCGAAGCCGACCACCACCGAGATCTGCGGGACGTAGCCCGATGCCCGGATCATCGCCTCGAACATCAAACCGACCGCGTGCAGCGCCTTTACGCCCTCGGCGAGCCGAGCGCCGCCGGAATGCCAGATGCCCACGATCGGGGCCTGGTCTTCGATGGCGGTGTCGTAGGCGGTCACGATGTGGGCACAGCCCTCGACACCCATGGCGCCGCCCATCACGGTGCCGTCGGTGCAGAACGCGATCGTGCGCACGCCGTTCACGGTCCCTGCCGCGGCCAGAACACCTGAGCGGTCGCGCTCGTGCAGCAGCTCGACGCTGCCGTCATCGAAGAACGTGCTCAGGCGCAACAGCGGATCACGTGGATCGAGCGATTCGCCGACGGCTTGAGGGGCCATGATTGTCATAGAGTCCTCCAGTTGCTGTCGGATGCCGGCTGGCGCCATCGAGAAATTGAGGAAGTGCTCCTCTTAATACTTCCCGAAGGCGAGCGCGACGTTGTGCCCACCGAATCCGAACGAATTGTTGATGGCGTACCGATAGTTTCCGGGCCTAGCTCCACCCGCGACAACGTCGAGGTTGATCTCGGGATCCTGGTTCTTCAGGTTCAGCGTCGGCGGAATGATGCCATCCCGCAGCGCGAGGACGGTGAGGATGGACTCCACCGCTCCGACCGCTCCGACCGAATGGCCCAGCGCCGACTTGGGGGCGTACACCGCGGGGCGGTGTGAACCGAGCGCATTGTTGATCGCCACGCCCTCGGCGACATCGCCGACCGACGTACCCGTCGCGTGGGCGTTGACGTGGTCGATGTCCGTGGGGGACAGACCCGCCAGTTGAATCGCGCGGGACATCGCATGTCCGGCCTGCTCACCGTTGGGATCGGGGGCCACCATGTGGTAGCCGTCCGAGGTGATGCTCGCACCCATGAGCCGGGCCAGGATGTTGGCGCCGCGCGCCTTGGCGTGCTCCTCGGTCTCGATCACCAAAAGTGCGCCGCCCTCACCGAACACGAAGCCGTTGCGGTCCTTGTCGAACGGACGGCATGCACCGGCCGGATCATCGTTGGTGTTGGACAACACGATCCGCATCTGGGCGAACCCGGCGATGGGCACCGCCTCGATTTTCGATTCCACGCCGCCGCAGACGGCGATGTCGGCCTCGCCGAGCACGATGTTGCGCCACGCGTGTGCAATACCTTCGGAGCCGGACGCGCACGCCGAAACCGGGGTGATCACACCGGCTTTGGCGCCACGTTCCAGTCCGACCGCCGCTGCAGGCGAGTTCGGCATGTACTTCTGCACGGCCAGCGGAGAAACGGCCCTCATGCCCTTGGCGCGCATGTCGTCGTAGGCGAAGACGAGTTCCTCTGTCGACCCCAGGCCCGTACCGATCGACACCATCAATCGCTTGGTGTCGACTTCCGGTGCGCCGGCGTTCTCCCAGACCCGCCGGCTCAACACCGTTGACATCTTCTGCAGGTACGACAGGCGACGCAGTTCGACCCGCGTCAACTCGCTGTCGAAATCCTCAAGCAGGTGGCCACCGATGCGCACCGGAAGGTCGTACTGCTCGACGAACGGGTCTTCAAGCTTGCGAATACCGCTGCGTCCCTCGAGCAGTGCCTTCCAGGTGCCCTCGGCGTCGGTCGCCACGGACGTCGTCATCGCGATGCCGGTGACGACAACATTGGGGAAGCCGTTCCCCGTAGCCAGGCCTGCCATTACTGCTCCGATGGTTCCTTCCGTACCTCAGTAACGCCCGAATGCCAGGGCGACATTGTGACCACCGAACCCGAACGAGTTGTTGATGGCGTACTGGTATTCACCGTATCGAGGCTCGCCCGCAACAACATCGAGATCGATCTCTGGATCCGGGGTTTCGTAGTTCAGTGTCGGCGGGATGACGCCGTCACGCAGCGACAGCACCGTCAACACCGACTCCAGCGCGCCGACCGCTCCGATGGAGTGGCCGAGTGCGGACTTCGGCGCGTACACAGCGGCGTGTTCGACACCTGCGACCCGAATGGCGTTGGCCTCGGCCGTGTCACCGATCGGTGTGGCCGTGGCGTGTGCGTTCACGTGCTGGATGTCCTTGGGCTCCAGGCCCGCCGTCTCCATCGCACGCTTCATCGCGTGACCCGCCCGCAGGCCATCAGCCGCAGGCGCCACCATGTGGAAGGCATCGGACGTGATGCCCGCGCCCATCAGGCGTGCCAACGGCTTTGCGCCACGGGCCTTGGCGTGCTCCTCGGTCTCGATGACCATCAGTGCACCGGCCTCGCCGAAGACGAACCCGTCGCGGTTCTTGTCGAACGGTCGCGACGCACCCGCGGGGTCGTCGTTGTTGGTCGACATCGCACGCATCATCGAGAACGCCGCGATCGGCAGCGCTTCGATACCGCCCTCGACGCCACCGACGACCGCGATGTCGGCGTCACCCATGACGATCTGACGCCAACCGTGAGCGATGGCCTCCGAACCCGACGAGCAGGCCGACACCGGGGTGATCACACCGGCGCGGGCGCCGAGCTGCAGGCCGATGACGGCCGCGGCCCCGTTGGGCATGATCATCTGAACCGCGAGCGGGGACACCTTGCGGGGGCCGCCCTCGTTCATCGCGTCGTAGGTCTCGACGATCTTCTCGCCGCCACCCAGACCGGTGCCGACGACCACAGCGAAGCGGTCTCCGTCGACCTCGGGTGACCCCGCGGACTCCCAGAGTTGGCCGCCGAGCAGCTTGGCCATGCGTTGCACGTAGGACATGCGGCGCATATCGAGCCTCGTCATGTGGTCGTCGACCGAATCGACGAGGTGGCCGCCGATGCGGACCGGAAGGTCCCACTTCGTGACGAACTCATCCTCGAGGATGCGGATGCCGCTTTCGCCAGCCAGCAGGCCCTTCCACGTGCTCTCGATGTCCGCCGAGATTGACGTCGTCGCCGTGACGGCGGTCACCACGACATTGGGGAAACCGCCGTTAGCCGTGGAAGGTCTGGTCACGAACGCTCCGCTTCGATCTTCTCGCGCAGTGCGGCGGCGGCCTCGGGGTTCTCTTCCTCGAGCTTCTGGATGTAGCTGACGACGTCACCGACGGTGCGCAGACCGGCGAGGTCCTCGTCGGGGATCTTCACGCCGTACTTGTCCTCGGTCTGCACGGCGATCTCCACCATCGACAGCGAGTCGATGTCCAGGTCGTCGACGAACGACTTCTCCGGGGTGACCTCCGACGGCTCGATGCCGGTGACCTCTTCAATGATCTCGGCGAGGCCGGCGATGATTTCATCCTGAGTGGCGGGCACGGTGGCTCCTTCTATCTGTGTTGATACTGCTAATTGACGATGGATATGTGGTTGTAATGGCCCCGGCGGCTGCCGGGAATCAGTCCTGCGAGAGCTCTGCCAGCCCGTCCAGGTCAGCGGGAGATTTGACGGCGTGCGTCGGTACCCCCCGAAGTTCACGCTTGGCGATCCCAGCAAGTGTCCCGGCCGGGGGAAACTCGACGATCGCCGACACATTGTTCTTACGCATATTTTCTGTACATAAGTCCCAACGCACAGGCTTGGTCATCTGCGCGATCAGCTTGGTCATGGCGTCCGCGGCGGACACCACCGGCTCGCCATCGGAGTTCGACAGGAGCTTCGTCGTCGGCTCTGAGGTCGTGACGCTCTGGGCCGCGGCGGCGTACCCCTCGGATGCCGACGCCATGAAGCGGGTGTGGAAAGCGCCGGCCGTTGCCAGCTGACGGACGCGAGCCTTGGCCGGGGGATCCTCGGCCAGCTTGTCCAACGCCGCCAGGCTGCCTGCCGCGACGATCTGTCCGGCGGCGTTGCGGTTGGCGGGGGTCAGATCGAGCGCCTCGAGGCGCGCCAGCACTTCGGCCTCATCGCCGCCGAGCACCGCGGACATGCCGGTCGGCTCGAGCGCGCAGGCCTTCGCCATCTCGGCGCCGCGGGTGGCGGCCAGCTTGACCGCGTCGTCGGCTGAGATGACGCCAGCGATCGCGTACGCGGCGATCTCACCCACGGAGTGGCCCGCGACGATCAGCTCGGCGTCCTCGACCAGACCCCGCTTGGTCAACTCCTCGTACGCCAGCAGCGTCGCAGCGACCACGAGGGGCTGCGTTACGGCGGTGTCGGTGATTTCCTCCGCGGTGGCGGTAGTGCCCAGGCGATTCAGGTCCAGCTCGCTGATCTCTGACCACGCGGCGAGACGCTCGGCGGCACCGGGCAGCTCAAGCCACGCGGCGAGCATGCCCGGAGTCTGGGAACCCTGTCCGGGCGCAAGCAACGCGAGCGCAGGTTTATGAGGCACGAATTAAGAAAACACTGTGAAGACGGTTTTGCGCGGTGTAAGAGATTATGAACCTTGTCTTATGTTTTTGTAGGACCTCCACAAAACGGCATGTGTTGCGACGTCATCGAGATCGCGCCGAGACATATCACTTCGCTCGATGGATAGGCTGCGGCAGCGGGTTGACAGCCGACACCGTCGGGACTGTCACATTTGACGTGTTGGCATGGTGTGCCTGGCGGCTCAGCCTGCCTACCGACGCCGCCACTCGGAGCACGTACGCATCGCGCGGGACGGTCGGATCGCGGCCGGTGAAATCGGCGATGCGTTTGAGCCGGTAGCGCACGGTATTTGGATGAACGAACAATTTGCGGGCACAGGCCTCGATAGCACCGCCGGAGTCCAGATATGCGTCGAGTGTTTCGGTGAGCGCCGGCCCTGCGTCCGCTAGCGGCCGCATCACCTCGGCTTCGAGCGCCGCGACCGCGGTCGCGTCTCCCAACAGCGCACGTTCGGGCAGCAGTTCCCGTGCGGGAACGGGCCGCGGAGCGCCGCTCCAGCCTGCGACCGCGTTCATCCCCGCGATCGCCTCTGTGGCACTTCGATGTGCGGCTCCCAGGGTCGACGCCGTCGGCCCGACCACCACGGGACCGTCGGCGAAGACGGTCAACAGTTCGTGCAGAACCCTCTCGGTGGGTGCCAGCGCGCCAGACACGATCGCCACCAGCCAGGTGCCGTGCACATCCGACAACGCAGCGCGGCCGTGGCGCCCGACCACGTCGTGCACGTCATCACTTGCGATATCGATGCGGTCGGGGTGCGGCAGCCCGACGATGACGGTGGCGGGCGCGGTCGCGTCCCAGTTGAGCGCCGCGGCCTGGGATTGCAGTTCCGGACCGATGTCTCCGCGGACGACGGCGTCGACCAGGTTGGCCTCCATCCGGGTGTCCCACGCGCCGCGCGCCTCGGCCTGATCCGCGTAGGCGGTGGCGGCGGCGAACGCCAGATCCCGGCTGTAGCGCAGGATTCCGGCCGTCAGCGCCGTCAGTTGCTCCTCGGTGCGTGCCAGTAGCGGCACGACCTCCTCGAAGAACTCCATGGTGATCCGCACCATCTCGACCGATTGACGCAACGCGATGCGCCGCCGGAGGTCCTGCGGCACCACCTCGAAGGCCTGCGCCGTGTAGCCGACATCGCTCTGCGGATTACGCATCCACTCGACGAAGTTCACCACCGCGGTCTGCACCACGAGTTGCACGCTCGCCCGCTGCGACGCCTCCAGGTCGGAGAAGAACGGCAGCCGCTGCTCCATCGCATGCACTGCTTCGGTCGCCAACCGACCCGAGTACTGCTTCAACCTGCGCAGCACCGAGTCGGGAACGGTCTCCAGCACCTCCAGCGTGGATGCCGGCGGGATGAACCGATTGTCGGCCATCCCTAAAAGCTACGCGATTCCGCTGTCAGATTCCTCCAACGCGGCCGCGCACCCGGGATACCGCGGACCTGCTCACTGCTGGTTGCCGCCCACGGCTGGGGGAACACCTGACCGCGGGAATCTGGCCCACCACTCTGACTCCGGAAAACCCGCTAAATCGAGCCAAATCGGGGGACACCTGCGACTGGGTACAAAGGCGTGGGAATGGGGATGGCTCCCACGGGCGTCAACAATTTGAACGACTTCACGTCGCCGGATGGCGACGGAACGACGGAGTAAAAGGCGCCGAAGCCACTACCGCCGAAATAGATAAAATTGAATACGGAGCCGACCGGCGGAACGTTCCCGGCAGCGGTGCTTTCGGTGACGTCGGTGACGCGGACTGCCCCGCTATAAATGTCGCGATTATCCCATTGGTTAGTCACGTTGGCGTCGAAACTCCCGATCTGAGAACCCGCCGAATCGTAAACGTCGAATTGCTGATTTCCCTGGATTTGCACCTCCCTAGGTGGGAGCCCATTTATTCCGGTGGGTTGTAGGGTGGAAGCGGGTACGAAGGTGTATCCGTCGGGGACCGATAGCGACTCGACGAGGGGAGGTGTGGTTGCATCAAAATCCGAGCGAAGGGGCACGTCCCCCAAAGGTGTCACCAATTTGAACGTGATCACGGTGCCGGATGGCGAGGGAATGGCGGAGTAGAAGGTCCCGACGCCTAGTTGATCGTGATAGATGACGTTGTACACCGAGCCGACCGGCGGAGTGTCCCCGGCGTCGGTGCCTTCGGTACCTGCTAGGACCTCGGTGACGAGGATTGCCTCGGAAGTGTTAAGGGCGATGTCCGAAGTGGTGGTGAAAAGACCGCGGAAGCTGCCGACCGAAGCATTGGTGCCCGTTTGGTAAACGTCAAATACCTGATCTCCCTGAACAGCTATGAAAAAAGGCGTGAGTCCAGTGATTGCAGTGAGGTTTTCGGCGGAAGGGGATTGGGGAGCGATATAGAAGTCGTCAGTGAGTTGGACAGGCCGATTGTCCGCCGAATGGTCGGCGAGACCTGCGGCCGCGTCATAAGTCAGGGGAAGGGGGATATCCCCGAATGGCGTCACGATCTTGAACGAGATCACGGCGCCAGATGGTGAGGGCATGGAGGAGTAAAAGGTCCCGAAGCGGCCATAATCGATAACGGCGATCACGGAGCCGACCGGCGGAGTCGCCCCAGCGCCGGTGCCTACCGTACCTGCTAGATCTTCGGTGATGAGGAGTTGCTGGTAAGTGCCACCGAAAATCAACGAATTGGTATTACTCTCAAGGGCTTCGAAGGTTCCGACCGCTATACCCGTGATGGGGTCGACAACGTCAAATTCCTGTTCTCCCTGAACCACGCCCGCCAAAGCGGGAGGATTCGTGAACCTTCCGTAAAATCCGGTGACGTTTTCGGTGGAACTGGGAACCACGTTGTAGCCGTTCAGTATGAGCGTCGGGCTCGCCGTGATCGGGCTCGGCGGGGCAAGATTGACGGCGGTCCCGGAGAGTTCCCGGCGCACCGCCGCAAGCAACACCAACGCGGTGGGCGGGTCCACCGGCGGCGCGGTCGGCGCGCTCTCGGCGAATGGGTTGAATATTTCGCGCACCAGAGCGGCAAAGGCGGTCGAGAAACGGCGTGCCGGCGTCGCGGCGTTTGGCGTTGCTCGCTGGGTCCGGACCATCGCGCTTGGCGTTACCAGGGAACCGTTCGCGGATGACACCGACGACAGCGTCGAAGTCGTCGTAGCGATTGTTGGTATCACGACGCTCGGGGTCGGCGGTGAAGTCGCAATTGACGGCGTCGTCACGACGATTCCGTTGGTTGCGCCTGTTGGTGAGCTTGGGATCTCGCCGGTCGGCCTCGACGACGGCCTGCCCCTCTCCGGCTGCGATGTCGCGTCCGCACCAGTCTTGTAGCCCGTGCCCCGGTTCGAGTCTTGGGTGCTGTCGTCTGATGACGTCCGAGAAGTCAATGCGCGCTTGCCGGTCCCCAGCGCTGATAGCGGCGTCGGGGTGGATCTGGACGGCCGGGCGCCGAGGATGCCCGCCAATGTCCCGCGGCTGCCCTTGTCGCCCAATGTCTTCGAATTGGTGTGTGGAACACCACCGGTGGACGTCGAGGCACCACTCGATCCAGATGGGGCCGACTCGCGGCTAGTCTCAGAATCGCTAGAGGCAGAACCAGACGAGTCCGAGGAAGCGGGCTGGGCCGAGGCGATCCCGCAATTCGTGAAGACCGCCGCCCCCACCCCCAAGGCCACCGCCAGTCCCCCGATACGACCGATATACCTTGCAGCATTCATCAGCTTTCTCCCCGGTCAGCAATCAGCACCTCAGCAAAGATTTCAGAAGACTACCCCGTAGCGCCGGCAAATTTTCAAGTTCGCAATCCATGAACAGAATTCGAAGATTGGTGCTCCAAATGAACGCCGAGATATTCGCGACCGGGCTATCGACATTGGTGTGCTGGGGAGTGCGGGTCGGTCGGCGGTCGATCCGTGCCGTTGTTGCGAGCTATTCCGCTGCGGGCACGTCAGCCGCCCTGACCCGAGTGCCTGAGCGCGTCATACACGGGCCCGAGGTCGCCTCGGATGCGCTCGGGTGCTGAGTCCAAACCGCTCCGGCGCGTGCTGGTGGCGGCTCTTGTATGCGCGCTGCCGCTCTGCCTGCGCCCGCACCTCCTCCATGAAGGCCGCGGTGGGCTCGATTTCGATGAAGTCGAGGATCCGTTTCATCGTCGGCTCAAGATTCTGGAGGAGGTCGGATGTATCGGACTACGCAGAGGTTTCGGTCCGGAATGAGCCCGGCAGAGTGCGCTTCGTAAAAGGAGCGGAACATCTCGCACGAGGCCTGGTAGAGGTTCTCGACCCACCGCCGCTGGTCCTCTTCACGCGCGTGCGGTTCCAGACGTCGTACCCGTTCTCGAGGACCCCGGCCAGCAGCGACATACCGGACGGTATGACCTCGACCGGATCACGGATTATGTACACGAGCTTGCAGTCGGGGTAGCGCTTCAGCAGCGCGTCAAGGCGCATCGTGAGCATGCTCGTCTTGGCCAGGATGCGGTTGCAGCGCTTGTACGTCAGGTTCCGTCGCCAGCACGCCTCGTAGTAGCGAAAGAAACGAGCGTCGTCCGCGTGCGGTCACGCCGTCGATCCCCAATTCGCGTCGGGACAACTCGCTTCCCCAGGTGTCCTGCCAGGAGAGGAAGTACGCCCAGGCGAACGGACCGTCGAGCGTACGGAAAAACCACATCACGTCGTCGGTCTCGATGCCGCGCAGGCTCGTGTCGTGCACGTCCGACGGATGGTAACGCGCGGGCGACAGCCGGTCGAGGCGCGGGACGACGCGGCCGAGCAGCTTGCGCGCGGTGATGGCCGGGAAGAGCATCTCCCACAGCTCGAAAGCGGCCATCCCACCGGCTCCGAGGAGTAGCCGATGCAGGAACGTGGTGCCGCTACGCGGGTTGCCGA
Organism: uncultured Actinomycetota bacterium; assembly: GCA_963848855.1. GTDB lineage: Bacteria > Actinomycetota > Actinomycetes > Mycobacteriales > Mycobacteriaceae > Mycobacterium. The sequence goes on along the minus strand of CAWKFL010000006.1, from coordinate 1,784,345 downwards.
TGATGAAGATCGGCCGGTCGATCGCCTGCTTGCGGTGGCGGGGGTAGATGAGGTGGTCAAGGCCGAGGGTCGTCGCCGAGATCGCCTGCCGCACTTGAAGGATGAGAAATGTGCCGAGCGGTCGCAGCCTGAACCCGAAGGTCTCGTTGATTGCCCGGTAGAGCCGCAGGTAGTGGCCCATTCGTCACTCCCACACCGCGGCGGCGCACACTATGGTGAAGCCGGCCGCGGCGCTTCAATGACAATCTTGTCGCCCGCGCGGACGGTGCCGTGTCTTCAGGCGGTAGTCGAGCGCGACGACCCACGAGGTGCTCGCCGTGTTTCCGAACAGTGAGTGGGTGTGCACGCACGCCTGGGGTCGTGCGCCGAGTTCGGCCAAGACTCGCTCCACAATCGCCTCGCTCGGCTGGTGAAAGGCGTAGTGGTCGACGGCCTCGGGCGACCATCCGGCATCCGCGAGAAGACGGCGGACCTCGGGTGCGGCGTGGATCGCAAGGGCGAAGAGCTCTTTCGACTGCGACATGAAGTGCCCGTCGACGGGCGCCCTGCAGATGGCCCAGTGCTCGCTTAGCGTCGTGTGCCTGAGCGCTACAAGCCGGGCGCCACCCCCTGGCAGTGGCTCTCGGGTGACCAGAAACCCGGCGGCGGCGTTTCCGAGCGTCAGGCCGGCGACGCCGACTGCCACGTCCTCGAGCGACTGCATGTCGTAACTGATCCGGTCGCGCGTGATCTCGCCGGAGCAGATGAGTGCCGTCTGGATTTCGTCGTGGATGAGCGAAGTAGCCCGTGGCGACGTGCAACGCCTCGATAAGCCCGGCACAGGCGCAGGTCACGTCCATGGCATGGAGCGGCTTCGCGCCGAGGCGCCCCGCGACCTCAGCCGCGGTCGCGGGCTCGAACGCGTCGCGGGCGATCCCGCCGTAGATGAGGAGGTCGATATCGGTCGCGGCCACGCCGTTCTCCTGGAGGCAGGCGGTCGCCGCGCGCGTTGCGAATTCGCCGGGCGACAGCGCGAGGTCTTCTTCGAAGTAGCGCATCTTCGTATTACATCGGTCGAAGACCCAGCGGATGCCTTTGATCGATTCAGGTCCCATTCAGCCGCCGCGCCGCGGAATGATTTGCGGACGCGTGACAGAACTGCGTCGTTGTCGACCGCCGCATCGGGGATGACGGCCGCGGGCCGCGAGAAGTAAAGGCGTGGAAGCGTCATGAGGCGGCCCTCCTAAGCAGCTGTCGGTCATCGGAGTGTATTGATTATTGGTTAGCTCCGTTGTGGATTTTGCTGGGTTGAACCGACACGCCCAACGCCGACGCGGCGCACAGTGCCAGCCGGACGACCATTCCGAGCGCGAATGCTGCTGTAAGACAATAGTTTTCGCTAAACAGCGGGCGCTAGGCCCGGCGCGGGCGCCCGGGAACCGAATCAGACCGACTCGGGTTCCCTCTTCACCGACGGCCATGGCGCGGGCACCGGCCTGGATCTGACTCTCTGCGGCCACCAGAACCACGGACCCATGAGCGCGGCGATAGACGGCGTCATCAACGAGCGCACCACCAGCGTGTCGAACAGCAGGCCTAGGCCGATGGTCGTACCGACCTGACCGATCACGATCAACTCGCTCACCGCCATCGACATCATGGTGAAGGCGAACACGAGTCCGGCGGACGTCACAACCGAGCCGGTGCCTCCCATCGCGCGGATGATGCCCGTCTTCAACCCGGCGTGGATCTCCTCCTTGAAGCGGGACACCAAGAGCAGGTTGTAGTCGGCACCGACGGCCAGCAGGATGATGACCCCCATCGCCAGAACCATCCAGTGCAGTTCGATCCCCAGAATGTGTTGCCAGAACAGCACGGAGAGCCCGAACGAAGCGCCCAGTGACACCACCACCGTGCCGACGATGACGGCTGAGGCGACCACGCTGCGCGTGATGATCAACATGATGATGAAAATCAGGCACAATGCGGCGATTCCCGCAATCATCAGGTCGTAATTGGAAGCGTCCTGCATGTCCTTGTACGTGGCCGCGGTCCCGGCGAGGTAGATGGTGGACCCCTCCAATGGGGTGCCCTTCACCGCTTCCTTGGCCGCCAGCTTGATCGCGTCGATGCGTTGGATGCCCTCCGGGGTCATCGGGTCGCCATCGTGAGCGATGATGAACCGGACCGACTTGCCGTCCGGTGAGATGAAGTTCTTCATGCCGCGCTTGAAGTTTTCGTTGTTGAAGACCTCCGGTGGCAGATAGAACGAATCGTCGTTCATCGATGCGTCGAAGGCCTCGCCCATTGCCTCCGAGTTCTTCTGCATCGCCGCCGTCTGATCCTGCATGCCCTTTTGCGTGGAATGCATCGTCAGCATCATCGTCTTCATGTTCTTCATGGTCTGGATCATTTCGGGCATCATCGCCGTGAGCTGTGGCATGAGCGAGTCCAGACGTTCCATGAGAGGCACGAGGGTCTTGAAGTCGTCGGTCATGACGTCGACGCCGTCGAGACTGTCGAACACCGACCGGATGGACCAGCAGACCGGGATGTTGTAGCAGTGCGGTTCCCAATAGAAGTAGTTGCGGATCGGGCGGAAGAAGTCGTCGAAGTCCGCGATGTGGTCGCGCAACTCCTCGATATCGACCACCATCCCCTTCATCTGCTCGACCATGCTGTGCGTGACATCGGCCATCTGCTGGGTGAGACTGTGCATTCGCTCCATCTGGTTGATGGTGGTCTGGATGTCGTCGGCCTGTTTCAGCATGTTGGCCGTGAGGTCCTGGTTGTATTTCTCGGTCAGTTTCTGGACGGTGCCCTGCATGCTGATCTGGAAGGGGATCGAGGTGTGCTCGATCGGCTTGCCTTCGGGACGGGTGATCGTCTGCACGCGGGAGATGCCCGGAACCCGGAACACAGCCTTGGCGATCTTGTCGATGACCAGGAAGTCGGCCGAATTGCGCAGATCGTGATCGCTCTCGATCATCATCAGCTCGGGGTTCATCCGGGCGGGTGAGAAGTGGCGGTCTGCCGCCGCATAGCCCTCATTCGCAGGAAGGTCGGCCGGCAGGTAGTTGCGATCGTTGTAGTTGGTGCGATAGCCGGGCAGGGTGAGCAGCCCGACGAGCGATAGCGCCACCGTCCCGACCAGAATGGCGCCGGGCCAGCGGACGACCGCGGCGCCGACCTTGCGCCATCCCCGGACTCGCATCGCCCTCTTGGGCTCGAGCACTTTGCCGAACCGACTGGCGACGGTGATGACGGCCGGGCCGAGAGTCAGCGCCGCGAAGACACAGATCGCCATGCCGATCGCCAACGGAACACCGAGCGACTGGAACCACGGCAGTCGCGTGAAACTGAGGCAGTACGTCGCTCCCGCAATGGTCAAACCGGAGCCCAACACCACATGCGCCGTGCCACCGAACATGGTGTAGTAGGCCGATTCCCGGTCCTCGCCTGCCGCACGCGCTTCCTGATATCGGCCAATCAGGAAGATCGCGTAGTCCGTCGAAGCGGCGATCGCCAGGGTTACCAGCAGCGTAGTCGCGAAGGTCGAGAGACCGATGATGTCGTGGAAGCCGAGGAATGCCACCACGCCGCGCGCTGCCGACAGCTCGAGCACGACCATAACAAGGACGAGCAGCACGGTGATGATTGACCGGTAGACCAGCAGCAGCGTGGCGATGATGACGATGAAGGCGACCGTCTCGATCAGCCGCATACTGCGGTCGCCCGCGATGTGCTGGTCTGCGGCGAGCGCGGCCGGCCCCGTCACGTAGGCCTTGACACCGTTCGGAGGCTGGAGGTTGTGCACGATCTCCTGGACCGCCTTGACCGACTCGTTGGCCAGCGCCTCGCCCTGATTGCCGCGCAGGTACACCTGGACGTAGGCGGCCTTACCGTCGTTACTCTGTGCGCCGGCCGCGGTCAGCGGGTCGCTCCAGAAGTCTTGGATGTGCTCGACATGGGCGCTATCCGCTTCGAGCTTCTTGATCATCTCGTCGTAGAACGCGTGAGCGTCATTGCCGAGGGGGTTCTCGCCCTCGAGCACAATCATCGCGGAGCTGTTGGAGTCGAACTCCTCGAAGTTATGGCCGACCTGCTTCATCGCGATCATCGACGGCGCCTGATCGGGAGTCATCGAGACAGAGCGCAACTGCCCGACCGTTTCCAGCTGGGGAACGATCACATTCAGCACCGCGATGACGGCGATCCAGCCGAGGATGACGGGTATTGCCAGCCGGCGGATCGTCCGCGGGATGAAGGACCGTTGGTCGTGCCTGCCGGGCGGAAAGGCGTCCATTGGCGCGTCCGTTGCGGGCGCGCTCATGCGGACTTCACAAAGCAGTAGGTCAGCGCGTTCACGCCGGTTGCGGTTCTCTCGTCCTTCACTTCGTCATCGACTGTGATTCGGCAAGTGATGGAACTGCCATCGCCCTGCGCCAGGATGTTCGGGGTGGCGGCCGGCGCGGTCGTCGACAGAGTCAGTGACCACGGCAGCGCCACTCTGTCGATGCGTTGCGGCTTGGCGTCTAGGTCCATGTAGTTGATGTTTGCGTAGCTGCCAGAGCCGGAGATTTCGTACCTCACCACCTTGGGGTCGAACGGCTCGGGATCTTCGGCGAAGACCTTCGGGGTGACGAGGATCCCCTCGGAGCCGAAGAAGCCGCGGATCCGGTGCACCGTGAAACCCGCGACCGCAATCACGACGATGATGACCAGAGGGATCCACGCCGGTTTGAGAATGCTGAACACTGGAAGCCCCGTCTCCTGCTGATCCTCTGATGCTTCATGGTCACAGCCCGGGTGCGCGTGAGCACGCCCCCTCGAATCTCTTCAGTAGGTGGGCATAGATTAGCCAGATAACTGCCCGTGCCGCGCGAGGTTCTGGCCGTTGCCGTGTCAGAGGCACGACGGACCGAGGGGTTGTGTCTGGATATCACTGAGACGGCGTGGGTGGGCTCAGCCTTTCCTTTGCGGGGCCCGTGTGATATTGCGATCCAGGAAAACATCGGCCGCGCCGATCAGGCTCCGTACACCGGCACCGCGGGGCGAGCCTTGGCCGGCAGGTCAGCGACCGCCGGTCCCGATTCGGCGGGATCCCATCGCGGTTGTCGACCCGCGGTCCGTGCACTCATCGGGTCATTGTGGCGCTATGCCTCAGGCGTCGGCACCCAATTGCCCTGGAATCCCGCGGGCATCCGGTCCGGCAGCTTATGCGACGCCGGGGTCCGAGGTCTGCTCCGGGGCGGCCATCACATCGTCGATCTTGTACTTGGTGGCAGCCTCGACTGCCACTGACTTGTCGATGTTGCCGTCACGGGCCAGGCCCTCGAGCACACCGACGACGATCGATTCGGCATCGGTGTTGTAGTAGCGCCGCGCCGCAGGGCGGGTGTCGGAGAAGCCGAACCCGTCGGTGCCCAGCGTGATGTAGGTGCCCGGCACCCACGGCCTGATCTGCTCGGGAACGGCCCGCATCCAGTCGGACACCGCGACCACCGGCCCGGCCGCGTCGGCCAGCGCCGTCGTGATGTACGGCGTGCCCGCCGGGCGCTCGGGGTGGCGCAGCGCTTCCTGCTCGATCGCCACACCGTCCCGGTTGAGCTCGTTCCAACTGGTCACCGACCAGACGTCGGCGGCCACGTCCCATTCCTCGGCGAGAAGCTCGGCGGCTTTGAGCGCTGACGGCATGGCCACGCCCGACACCAGGATCTGCGCGACGTTGGTCCGCTTCTCCGGCGCCTTTTGGTACCGGTAGATGCCGCGCAACAACGCCTCGACGTCGAGCCCCTCGGGTTCGGCCGGCTGCTTGTAGGGCTCGTTGTAGATGGTGATGTAGAAGTAGATGTTCTCGGGGTCCTCGCCGTACATGCGGGCCAGCCCGCTTTCGATGATGTAGGCGATCTCGTAGGCGAACGCCGGATCGTAGGCCACCACAGCGGGATTGGTGGCCGCCAGCAGCAGCGAGTGGCCGTCGGCGTGCTGGAGGCCCTCGCCGACCAGAGTGGTGCGTCCGGCGGTGGCGCCCAACACGAAGCCGCGGGCCATTTGGTCGGCGGCGGCCCACAAGCCGTCGCCGGTCCGCTGGAAACCGAACATCGAATAGAAGATGTAGAGGGGGATCATCGGCTCGTTGTGCGTCGCGTACGAGGTGCCCGCCGCGGTGAACGTGGAGGTCGACCCCGCCTCGTTGATGCCCTCGTGCAGGATCTGGCCGATTTCACTTTCCTTGTACGCCAGCATCAACTCGGCGTCCACGGACGTGTACAGCTGACCGTTGCGGTTGTAGATCTTCAAGCTCGGGAACCACGAGTCCATGCCGAACGTGCGGGCCTCGTCGGGGATGATCGGCACGATGCGCGGGCCAACTTCCTTGTCCCGCAACAGTTCCTTGAACGTGCGCACGGTCGCCATGGTGGTGGCGACCTCCTGGTTGCCCGATCCTTTCTTGAGCGCCTTGTAGGTGTCGCGGCCCGGCAGCGTCAACGCCTTGGACTTGGTGCGACGTTCTGGCACGAACCCGCCCAGCGCGCGCCGCCGCTCGAGCATGTAGCGGATCTCCGGCGCTTCCGGACCGGGGTGGTAGTACGGCGGCAGGTAGGGGTTGGCCTCGAGCTGCTCGTCACTGACCGGGATGCGGATGGCGTCGCGGAAGAACTTGAGGTCTTCGATCGCGAGCTTCTTCATCTGGTGCGTGGCGTTGCGGCCCTGGAAGTGGGCGCCCAGCGAGTAGCCCTTGATGGTCTTGGCCAGGATCACCGTCGGCTGGCCCTTGTGCTCGGTGGCGGCGCGGTAGGCGGCGTACACCTTGCGGTAGTCGTGGCCGCCGCGCTTGAGGTTCCAGATCTCGGTGTCCGACATCTTGTCGACGAGCGCCTTGGTGCGCGGGTCGCGGCCGAAGAAGTGGTCGCGGACGTAGGCACCGTCGTTGGCCTTGTACGTCTGGTAGTCACCATCAGGCGTCGTGTTCATCAGGTTCACCAGCGCGCCGTCGCGGTCGGCATGCAGCAGTGCATCCCATTCGCGGCCCCACACGACCTTGATGACGTTCCAGCCCGCGCCCCGGAAGAAGGACTCAAGTTCCTGGATGATCTTGCCGTTGCCGCGCACCGGGCCGTCGAGGCGCTGCAGGTTGCAGTTGATCACGAAGGTCAGGTTGTCCAGACCCTCGAGCGCGGCGACATGGGCCAGCCCACGGCTTTCGGGCTCGTCGGTCTCGCCGTCGCCGAGGAACGCCCAGACGTGCTGATCGCTGGTGTCCTTGATGCCGCGGTCATGCAGGTAATGGTTGAAGCGGGCCTGGTAGATCGCGTTCATCGGGCCAAGGCCCATCGACACGGTGGGGAACTCCCAGAAGTCCGGCATCAGCCGCGGGTGCGGATACGACGGCAGACCGCCGCCGGGGTGGCTGTGCTCCTGGCGGAACCCGTCGAGCTGGTCGGCGGTTAGCCGGCCCTCGAGGAATGCGCGCGCGTAGATGCCGGGCGACGCGTGACCCTGGATGTAGATCTGGTCGCCACCGCCGGCGTGCGATTTGCCGCGGAAGAAGTGGTTGAATCCGACTTCGTAGAGCGCCGCCGACGAGGCATACGTCGAAATGTGGCCTCCCACACCGACTCCCGGCCGCTGCGCCCGATGCACCATGACCGCGGCGTTCCACCGGATCCAGGCCCGGAAGCGACGCTCGACGTCCTCGTCGCCGGGGAACCACGGCTCGAGTTCGGTGGGAATGGTGTTCACATAGTCGGTCGATGTGAGTGCGGGGATTGCCACCCGTTGCTCGCCAGATCGTTCCAGCAGCCGCAACATCAGGTAACGCGCCCGGGCGGGGCCGGAGCGCTCCAGCAACGCATCGAACGACTCGAGCCATTCGCTGGTCTCTTCGGGGTCGATGTCGGGCAGGTACGACGCGACACCTTCGCGAATGACCCGCACCCGATCGGGTTCGGCTGTGGTGCCGGAGTTTTGGGCCAGGTCTTGGCGCACGAACTCGGTGGTCAACTTCCGCTCCTTGTTAGGCGGTATGGGTGCTTACGCGATCGGCGCAGCGGCCTCCATCTTTCTCTTATCGTGCACCATGCGCACCGTCGGGGGTGCCGACTGGAATGAACCCGCGATCACCGGTTCAAACCGGTAACGTCTGCAGACCGTGCTGATCGGAGGGCTGGCAGTGAAGCGGCTGCGGATCGCCGCCCTGGTGATAGGCAGCTTTGCCGTTGCGGCCATGGTCATCGTCGGCTGCACCAGCGTCACCGACGGCACCGCCAGGGTCGATAAGGCGGACGCTCCGGTGTACAAGGCGTCGGTGACGGCGTCGATCGAAGAGTCGGCTGAAAGCTCCAGCTCGCGGGAGTCCGAACGGCAGGCATCCCTGACCACCCAGGCGATCCACACCTCGTGCGAAGCGCTCAGTTCCAGCAGCGTCGACGCGATCACCGCCGTGAACAACTACGTCGATGCCTTCAACCAGAACACCGATGTCGCTGCCAAGACAGGCCCCGCGGTCGACGCGCTCAACCACAGCGCCGACCAGGTGGCGGGAAGCCTCTCCGATGCGCTGGCCCCGGAATTGAGGGACGCGCTGAACGGCTGGGTCGACGCCGCGAGGAATGTCGCTGCCGCGATCGCGGGCAATTACGGGCCCGACGAATTCAACGCAGCGATCGTCCAACTGAACGACTCGAAGACCACCGCACTGAACAGATGTGACGCGGCATATCGATGAACCTGCCGCCACTGGGCTGCTGCCGCGCCGCGGCGTGCGACGATAGGGCAAAGCGCACATTGCGCGGAGCTGGCTGAAGGAGGACCGACGGTGGTCGCGGCGGATGACGCCCCGAACTACGCCCTAAGACTGGGCATCCAAAAAGATCAGGTTGTGCAGGAGTTGGGCTGGGACGAAGACAGCGACGACGACATCCGCGCCGACATCGAGGAAGCCTGCGGCGGCGAGCTCCTCGATGAGGACGCCGACGAGGTCATCGACGTCGTGTTGCTCTGGTGGCGCGACGACGACGGCGACCTCGTCGACCGGTTGATGGACGCCATCACACCGCTGGCCGACGACGGCGTCATCTGGGTCGTCACGCCCAAGACCGGTAAACCCGGCCATGTGCAGCCTGCGGAGATCGCGGAATCGGCGCCGACGGCGGGCCTGATGCAGACCTCGTCTGCCAACCTCGGCGACTGGAGCGCCAGCCGGTTGGTGCAGCCGAAGTCCAAGGCCGCCGGCAGGCGCTGATGCTGGACGTCGGCGCCGAGGCGCCCGACTTCAGCCTGAAGGACCAGAACCAGCAGCCGGTCACGTTGAGTGACTTTCGTGGCGCGAAGAATGTGCTGCTGGTGTTCTTCCCGCTTGCCTTCACCGGGATCTGCCAGGGCGAGCTGGACGAGATCCGTGACCACCTGCCGAACTACGAGAACGACGCCACGGCCACCCTGGCCATCTCGGTGGGGCCGCCTCCGACGCACAAGATCTGGGCGACGCAGAGCGGTTTCACCTTTCCGGTGCTTTCGGATTTCTGGCCGCACGGCGCCGTCGCGCAGTCCTACGGCGTGTTCAACGACGGCGCAGGCTTCGCCAACCGCGGCACCTTCGTCGTCGACCGGGCCGGCATCATTCGCTTCGCCGAGATGAAGCAGCCGGGGGAGCCGCGCGATCAATCGGTGTGGACCGACGCCTTGAGGGCGCTGCAGTCCGGGTGAGGTGATTTCCACCTGCACGCACCGCCGTAGTAACTTTTCGGCACGGGCGCGTAGCTCAGTGGTAGAGCTCTGGTTTTACACACCAGCGGTCGGCGGTTCGATACCGTCCGCGCCCACCGATATTTGTGCTGGTCAGCGTCATCTCACGATCTAGATGCGCATCATCGGCAAACCCCCGTTGTGCCAAGAGTGTGCCAAATTGGTCGCACACCCGATCGATTGCGTATTAGGCGCCCTTGGCGTTGACACATGGTGCAGGACCAAGCTCGCCAGACGGCTGTGCTTCTATGCGTTGGTTTAGGAATCTGCGCAGTCTTCCAACAAGCAGGTCGAGCGTTTGTTCGACGATTCCGATGGCCTACGCGTCGACCATCTCGATGTCAAAGTCTTCGACCAGATGGCGGCAGCCGCCTAGCAGGGGCGGTGTGATCACGGGGTCACCTGTGCCATGCAGCCAACGAACCGGAACGTCGATCAACCCGCGCGGGCTGCTCTCGTCGTTTCCCGCGCAGCACGTCTGGGCGGCGCCATTGCCGCCTACGCAAGGGCAGCGTTATCTCACGATGGCAGGTAAGTAGTCCACGCCGAAACGGAGCCAAATTGCAGTGGCGCGCTACTGGGCTCGTCACGCCGGGCGGAAGCGACGATTCCCTTGGCGGGGCATGAAACCTATTCCGGTGGCGATCGTTCCGCCAGGACATCGTGGAAAGGAACGGCTGCCATGAGACGTGTGTTGGGCGTATCCGAACCGCACCGGTACCGCCCGGACCGTCGGGCATGAGTCTGCTGCGCTACTGGGCGCAGATGTGGCGCGACCCGTTGGCCGACGTACGGTGTGCTCCGGCGCGAATACGGGGACACGGTGCGAATGCCGCTAAGCCGCAAGCGTGCTTTCTTCCTGCTCGACCGCCCCGAATATGCCGAGCACGTCCTCGTCCGACACCAGGACCGGTATGTGAGGAGCTTCACATATCGGCCGCTGCAGGCGTTCGTTGGTGACGGTCTGCTTACCGCTGAGGGAGCGGTCTGGCAGCGCCACCGCGGCTGGTACAGCCGGTGTTCAGCCACCGACACGTAGAGTCTTTCGCGCCCGCGATAGTTGGTGCGACCCGCAACCGCGTCGCGCAGTGGGCGCCCGGCGCCAGTATCGATATTGCCGCCGAAATGTCCACGCTGACAATGGATGCCATAGGCCGGGTACTGTTCGGGACGGATCTCTCGGGCGACGCCGCGCGGGTCGGCCGTGCCGAGACGCGATTGCAGAGCTCGATGGCGCTACACGCCCGCGGCGATCTTTCCGATGTCCTTGTCGCCCGAGCGCCTTCGCTCCGTCGCTACCCGGATAGCGCCCGGGTTGGATCGAGCCTCACGGACGCTTGAGTCGGTGACCGCCCGGATCATCGACACGGTGCGCTGCCGTGGACGCAGGCGGTGGTTTCAGAGGCGTTGCGGCTTTACCCGCCTGCGTGCTACGTCGTCCGCGACGCCGCGCAAGACGACGACATTTCGGCCATTGCAGTTTCCTCCGGCGACACCATCGGACTCTCGCCGTATCTTCTTCACCGCCATCTCGAATCCTGGTCCGCTCCAGAGACATTCGACCCGCAACGATTCTTGCCGGGCAGTGCGTCCACCCGTCCGTGCTATGCGTATCTCCCGTTCGGCGCCGGTCGCCGCATCTGCGTAGGCGCGGGTCTGGCCCAATTGGAGCTGACGCTCGTGCTGGCCGTTCTGTCGCAGTCTGTGCGGGTAGAACTGGTGCAGACGGCACCCCTCCGGGCACGGGCTTACGTGACGCTGCATCCTGTCGGACCCGTGGCAGCAAGGGTCACACCAGCACGATCGCGTTAGTGCTCGACTGCAGGTTACGGCTGGCAGCGAGACTAGCGAGCCGCCAGCACCTTGCTGAGATGCCGGCGAGCCTGCACGCCGCGGTGTAGGTAACGATCATCTACGTGGTTGGTCCGACCTGGGTGGAAAGCGCTTCGTTCACGTGTTCCGCTTCGCGCGGCGCAGCGCGCCGATGCACATGGCCGACGGCGTTGGGCCACCAGTTCGTACGGCCAAGCACGCGCATGAGTGCGGGCAACAGAAGCGTGCGAACCAGCGTTGCGTCCACCAACACCGCGACCGTCAGACCGATTCCGAACATCTTCATGTAGGACACGTCGCTGTCAGAAGTGCTGCGAACGAAATGGACATCAGCTAGGACGGCAAGACAACCGAGGATCGCGAACACGCCGACCGTCAACGGAAGGGCAGCGGCGAAAAGACCACGAATACGCACACCAGTGCTACGAAACTCAGCGGGATGGCGATCAATTCCATCTTCACGAGATCGCGTTCGCCCTGTTTGTTGGCCTCGGCGAAGCTGAGCGCGCCTCCGGCTCGGATAACGACGCCGTCGCGATCGTGCGGCATCTGATCGACGAGTTGCCTTGCAGTCTTGGCGAATTCGGCGTCGGTGCCCCGGAGGTCCGCGATGATGATTCCGGTCTTGCCGTCCCTGCTCGTCAATCCCGACGCCGCAGGAGGCGGCGCCGACCACGTCGAGGCCACATTCGAGACGTCCGGGGAGTTGTTCAGTGCGGACGTGACCTCGGCGGCCACCGCGGACGCCGCGGCGCTGTGCACGCCGTCGTCGGCGGTTACCGCTATCAGCAATTGCACGTCGCTGTTACCGAACTTGTTGGTGAGGATGTCGGAAGCCTGAACAGACTCAGAGTCGGGATCGGTGAGCCCGCCTGCGGAGAGCGATTTGGTAACCGGCAGGCCGCGAATGGCGGCCGCCACCAGGATCAGCGCCGCCGCTGCAACGATTCGTTTCGGCGCCGCAATGGCGAGCCGTGCAATCCTCGCTAGCATCGGCCGCGGTATCTGACGGCTGCAGGTTCGGCTACCATCCTCGTTCCTCACATCTGTGTCCTGGCGAAACGACGGCTGCCCGAGTCAGATGTCGCGCCGTGATGCAAATAGTCACCCGGTCGCGGCGGAACGACCGCAGTGGTACACCACTGCACACTCGCCCGGTTTCTGCGCAGTACTACTTGGTCGCGGTTTAGTCGCGTGGGACAAAGTCAGAACATCTGGCGGTACCTGAGATACGCCGTAAACGAACGAAACCTGTTGCAGCGCAAGTCAGCGCTCGGTTAGGCCAAGATCGAGTTGGGCCGCCTCGAGGATCGAGTCGACCGGCGAGCAGGTCCTCGTTCGGGTGGGCGACGCTCACGGGGGTCTGTGCCGACGAAGCTCGAGCGCCCGGTTCATGAGCGTCTCGCGATCGACCACGATGCCCGCACCAAGTGTTTTCTAGCTAATGCAGATTCCTGCCGAAAACCGGTCACTCCTGGGCCGAGGCGGACGTCACGATCCAACAGCGGCCATCAGTGCTTGGCCCAGCTCGGTGACCCTGCCGGGGATGTGACCGTGAGCCGGCAGGTTGACGATCACCCCGTCGATGCCGACATCGAGAGCTCTGGCCCTGATCTCGTCGGCGATCCGTTCGGGGCTGCCCGCCAGGACGATCCGCCCCTTGATGGGTTCAGGGAGCTGGTCGGCAGTGGGGTTGTCATCGAGGAGCGCAGCCACCGTGACGCTGGTCTCGAGCGTCGAGGGGTCCCGGCCGACCTCGGCGCAACGGGCGGCCAATACCTCGAGCTTGGCCGGTATCTCGTCGAAGTCCGCGACCACATTGAGGTGGTCGCAATAGCGCGCGGCCAGTCCGAAGGTCTTCTTCTCTCCGCCGCCGCCGATCAGTGTCGGGATGTGATCGCGGTAGCGCGGTTCGGCGATCGCGGACTCGGTGCGGTAGTACTTGCCGGAAAAGGTGGGCCGCTTGCCTCCGATCATCGGCACCACGATCTGCAACGCTTCGTCCAATCTCTCAAAGCGTTCGGTGAAAGTACCGAATTCGTAGCCCAGCTGCTGGTGTTCCAGCTCGAACCAGCCGGCCCCGACGCCGAGGATGGCTCGGCCGTGGCTAATCACGTCCAGTGTGGTGATCTCCTTGGCCAGCAGGGTCGGATTGCGGTAGGTGATGCCCGTGACCAGTGTCCCGAGCTTTATCTTCTCGGTCACGGTCGTCAGGCCCGCGAGGGCGGTGTATGCCTCCAGCATCGGCTCCTCAATGCCCCCGAGAAACGGCATTTGGTAAAAGTGGTCTTGCAGGAAAAGCGAATCGAATCCGGCGGCTTCGGCCTCCTCGGCCTGGCGGATCACCGAATCGAACAGCTCGGACACCCCGGTGCCGTAGGAGAAGTTCGCAATCAACAGGCCAAGTCGTGTGGTCACTTTTCGTCCTCCGCATCTGTAGCTCACATGTCGGTACACCGAACGCGCTCGACAAGCCACAAATTCACTGGAGGACGCTCCGCGGCCGGGCCGCTGTAGGGGACGGAAGGCCGCCCAGTCACTTTCGATGCGCGGTGAAGCTACTCCCGGTCCGCGCTGGGGCCGCCCCTTGAACACCGGTACTCCAGAAGCGATCCCCGCGCCGTCGCTGCAATCTCGCCCGGTTTCTGCGCAGCACTACTCAGTCGCGTAGGACAGAGTCAGAACATGTGGCGCGTGCCTGAGATCTGTTACGTGGGCTCGCGCCGCAACGATCGGAGGCGATACGACGATGATGCTGATCGACGGTCACAACGATCTCGCCTGGGCGATGCGCCAGCAGTATGACGCCGACTTGGACGCCGTCGACCTGACCTCGGTGGTGCCGGATCTGCACACTGACCTGAAGCGACTGGAGGCCGGCGGCGTGGCCGGGCAGTTCTGGTCGGTCTATGTGTCCCCAGAGCTCTTCGTCGGTCCCGCGGCAGTGACCGCCACGCTGGAGCAGATCGACTTCGTGCGGCGCCTCGTGGCCCGTTACCCCGACCGGCTGGTGCTGGCGACGACCGCCGACGAGGTCGAGGCCTCCGGCAACCGGATCGCATCGCTGCTGGGCATGGAGGGTGGCCATTGCATCGACGGATCACTGGCGGTCCTGCGCACGATGCGTGCATTGGGGGTGCGCTATCTGACGCTCACCCACAACAAGAACGTGTCCTGGGCCGACGCGGCCACCGACGTCCCGGTGCTGCGCGGATTGTCGGAGTTCGGTGAGGGTGTCGTACGCGAGATGAACCGGCTCGGCATGCTCGTCGATCTCTCGCACGTGTCTGCCGACGTCATGCGGCACGCGCTGCGCGTGACCGCGGCGCCGGCGATCTTCAGCCATTCGTCCGCCCGTGCAATCTGCGACCACCCGCGCAACGTGCCCGACGATGTGCTGGCCGCATTGGCCGAGAACGACGGTGTGTGCATGGTGACGTTCCTCCCCGCGTTCATCTCAGCCTCGGTAGCCCAGTGGCACGCGGAGGCCAAGGCCGAGGCTCGAAGCCGCGGGATCCAGAAGGGCGATCCGGCGTACGACGAGTTGATGACCGCGCTGGCCGAGCAGTCGCCACCGCCGGTCGCGACGTTGGGCCAGGTCGTGGCGCACATCGAGCACGTGCGTGAGGTCGCCGGCGTCGACCATGTCGGCATCGGGGGTGACTACATGGGGGCGGAGGCCATGCCCGAGGGCCTGGAGGACGTGTCGGGTTATCCGCGGCTGTTCGCCGCTCTCGCCGACCGGGGCTGGTCCGCTGCTGACCTGGGCAAACTCGCCGGCGAGAACATTCTCCGCGTGCTTAGAGCAGCAGAGGACGTCGCCGACCCAGTTGGCTAGCCTCGCCGACGGCAAAGTTCGGATGGATTCATCTGGCTGTCCGCCCAGGTAGGGGCGATCCACACGCTGTCCCGAAAACCCTTGCAGCCGTTTAGATATGTGGCAATCTCACGATTACGACGAGTGGTCGGTGGGTACCCATATTCGGGCGCCAGGGGGAGTCGTCCATCGAGTCGAGCAGACCTCGAGCAGACCAAAGGCGGTCCTTAATGGCAGGTGTCCAGCGACTCGACTCGGTATCGCGGAACGCGGATGAGGCAGCGGTGTACGGCGCGTGGGAGCGCTTCGTGCAGGGCGAGAACGACATCCGCGGCGTACGGCCCGAAGTGGCGATCTCCTGGCATCGGTGCCGCGATCAGTACCACGTCGACCCGTACCTGTCCGAAGCGCCTGCGGCGGTCGCGGAGGTCGCCCATCCACTCGAACACGACGCCGTGTTCGCCGAGCTGGGTTTTCGCGCTGCCGCCATGGTTCACGAGGTGGCCAACTTCGGTGGCATTGTGACAGTCGCCGACGCCACCGGCAGGATCCTGGCCGAGTGGGGTGACAAGGCCACCTGTTCCATCGCAGCAGGAGCCGGCCTCGCGCCGTGGTTCTGCTGGTCGGAGCGCACTGTGGGCACGAACGGGATGGGCACTGCGCTCGAAACGCAGAACCCCGTGGTGATCCGGCGCGAAGAACACTGGTGCCAGGCCTTTCACGACTGGACTTGTGCAGCCGTCGCGGTGCGGGACGTGGTGAGCAAGGAGCCGATCGCGGTCCTGAACATCTCGTGTTGGCGCAGCGATCTCCCAGCGTCCGCGCGCGGGTGGCTGGCGAACGCCGCAGCCCACACCCAGAGCAGATTGCGCATGCGCGCCCGCGACGGCGGCGCCCAGTTGGTCGCCGCGTACAACCACGCCCGGGTGGGGTCAACCGAGCCACTCGCCGCCGTCGACACGTCGGGCAAGGTGGTGATCGCCGATGGCACAGCGAGTGTGCTGCTCGGTGTGCCGGGCAATGCCCCGGCAGTCAACCCGGCGGTGCGCTGGAATCCGCGGCTGCCTGCGTTCGTCGACGCCGCCAGGTATGCCAGCAAGCAGGCGAGCCGTAACCCCGATTGGGTCGGATCGACACAGATCTTCACCCACCTCGTTGACGAACCGACGCCGATCGGGATTTGTCCGGTTTTCCAGTACGGCAATCTGGTCGGCCACCTCATCTCTTTCGGTGTTCCCGAGGGGGAACCGTTGCCTGACGCGGAAGTAGGCGTGCACTCTCAGAGACAACCCCGCCGAGTGATCGGCGTCCGCGAGAGCCGGATGGTGCTACTGCGGTTGCCAGAGGTCACGTTGGCCGAGTCGGAAGGCAACGAGGTATGGCTGTCCACAGACCAGGGCAGGCTACGGGCGACCTCGTCCGGCCTCGACAAGCTGGACGACGAACTGGCCAACGCCGGATTCCTGCGGGTACACCGCCGGTACATCGTGAACTTGAGCCGTGTTCGGGAGGTCGAACGTCGAGATAGGGGCGAATTGGTTCTTGTGATGGACGATAACGAGAACACGATTGTGCCGGTGTCCCGGCGAAACGTGCGCGCGGTACGCCGCGTGCTTGGCATTTGAAGTTCGACAGCCGCCGGAAGGAGTCCGATGCCGGGGAACCCCGACACTTACGTCGACAAGACGTACGACCAGACCGTCGGCGCGCTGAGGCGGCGCAAGAAACCGGCGGCGCGCGGGCACCAACCCGGCCGGTCGCCCCACCGGCTCAACCTGGGGATCCTGGCTCAGCCCAACCGCGCCGCAGATCCGGCAGGCGAGGACTTCGACTACGCCAAGGAGTTCTCGTCCCTGGATCTCGACCAACTGGCCCGCGACGTGGACCAGGTCCTGACGACCACGCAGGACTGGTGGCCCGCCGACTTCGGCCACTACGGACCGCTCGTGCTGCGGATGGCCTGGCATTGCGCCGGCACCTACCGCGTTGGTGACGGCCGGGGTGGTGCGAGCGCGAGCATGCAGCGCTTCGCGCCGTTGAACAGCTGGCCGGACAACCGGAACCTGGACAAGGCGCGCCGGCTCCTGTGGCCGGTGAAGCAAAAGTACGGGCGCAAGATCTCCTGGCCCGACCTGATGGTCTTCGCGGGCAACCGCGCGCTGGAATCAATGGGCTTCACCACCTTCGGATTCGCGGGTGGCCGGGCGGACGTGTGGGAGGCCGACGAGACCTACTGGGGCCCGGAGGACACCTGGTGCGCCGACGAACGACACAGCGGCGTCCGAAACTTGCACGAACCCCTTGCGGCCTCCGAGATGGGGCTCATCTATGTCAACCCTCAGGGTCCGGCCACGTCGCCCGACCCGAGGGCCGCCGCGCGTGACATCCGCCAGACGTTCGGCCGGATGGGATTCAACGACGAGGAGACTGTCGCGCTGATCGCGGGCGGGCACACGTTCGGCAAGTCCCACGGAGTGGCCGACGCCGGTAGGTGGCTGGGTCCCGAACCCGAAGGCGCACCGCTGGAGGCACAAGGCCTGGGCTGGGCGAACAGATTCGGTAAGGGCAACGCTGCCGACACCATCACCAGTGGGCTCGAAGGGGTATGGACGCCGACCCCGACAACGTGGGACAACAGCTTCCTCGAGACGCTGTTCGCCTACAAGTGGGACGTGGCGCTCAGCCCTGCTGGGCTGTGGCAGTGGGTGCCGAGCGACGGTGCAGGGGTTGGCACCGTTCCTGACGCCCATGACCCATCCAAGAGCCATGCCCCGACGATGCTCACCACGGACCTCGCGTTACAAGAAGACCCGATCTACGAGGCGATCGCGCGGCGCTTCCTGAACAATCCGGACCAGCTGGCGGACGCGTTCGCGCGGGTCTGGTTCAAGCTCACGCACATCGACATGGGCCCGATCCAGCGCTACCTGGGTCCGCTGGTCCCGACCGAACGACTGATCTGGCAAGACCCTGTGCCAGAAATCGACCACGAGCTCATCGATGCCGACGACATCGGCGCGCTCAAAAGCCAGCTCCTCGACTCGGGCCTGTCGGTATCGCAGCTCGTCTCCACAGCGTGGGCGTCGGCCTCGACGTTCCGCAACAGCGACAAGCGCGGTGGAGCCAATGGGGCGCGCATCCGTCTCGAACCGCAGCGGAGCTGGGCGGTCAACGAGCCCGAGACGCTCGTGCTCGCGCTAAGGACGCTCCAGCGAATCCAGCAGTGCTTCAACGACTCCCAGCGGGGAGGCAAGAAGATCTCGCTGGCAGATCTGATCGTGCTCGGTGGGTGCGCCGCGATCGAACGGGCGGCCGCCAGGGCCGGTCATGACATCGAGGTTCCGTTTCGGCCGGGCCGTACGGACGCAACGCAGGAGTGGACGGACGTCGAATGGTTCGCCCCGCTCGAGCCGACCGCGGACGCATTCCGCAATTACGTCGGTGTTGGGACACGGCTGCCTGCGGAACACCTGCTCGTCGACCGCGCGAGCCAACTGACGTTGAGCGCCCGCGAGATGACCGTGCTGCTCGGCGGCCTGCGTGTGCTCGGCGCCAACCACGGCCGATCCCCGTTGGGCGTGTTCACCTCGACACCGGGCTCGCTGACCAACGACTTCTTCGTCAACGTCCTCGATATGGACACCGAATGGGTGCCGAGGACGGACAACGCCGCGACGACGACCTACGAGGGCCGCGACCGGCGCACCGGCGAGGTCCAGTGGATCGCCAGTCGCGTCGACCTCGCATTCGGGGCGAACTCCGGGCTGTGTGCGCTCTCGGAGGTCTACGCGAGCCGGGATGCGGAGGAGAAGTTCGTACGCGATTTCGTGTCCGCGTGGGACAAGGTCATGAACCTCGACTTGTTCGGCTAGGCCTGATCCTCGGTACGAGCGGTGCCTTGCGGCGTGTGAACGGCACGGTGTGATGGTCCGACGGCCATGCCTATACGCAGGGTTTCAGTCGGCATACAGTACCGGGTATTGCAGGCTCGAACTTCCCGCTCGAGCCGGCGAATTGGTGTGTGGGTCAAGCCGTTTCGCCGCAAGATGCAGTTCCTCAATGCCGAGAGGAGACGCACCAACGTTCGTGGACCGATTGAAAAGTGAACGCAGCCGAAGAGATACGTCACGAACGGCTTTCGCACACCAAGTAGAAGATCCCACCGACAAAGGAGGTCAGATCCAATGACGACGGCTAAGGAACGACCCGACCTACTGCGTGAACTCGGCTTGGACAAACAGAACCACGCGGCCCTTGGCCGCGTCCTGGGTACTGGCTCCATAGCTGAAGCCACCGAGCGGGCCGACGGCACGATGGAGGCGACGATCCGGATCAGGGAGGACGAACTCTGCTGGGATCCCGCCATTCTGGTCATGCCGCATGGCGGTGTCATCGAACTGACGGTCATCAACGACGACAAGAACACGCACGCGGCGTTGTTTCCATGCAATGGAGACCGGAAGTTCCTCTGGCTGCTGAACCACTCGAAGGGCAGGGCGAAACTGCTCCTCGACGGCCCCGGTTACTACTGGTACAGCTCGCCCGGCGGCAACGACGAGGGCCGTGGATTGACCGCCGCCATCGTCGTTCTCGGCGAGGTGCCGCCGGAGGCCCGTCTCGACCGTCCCGATCAGCCGCGTCCATAGAGTCCATAGGAAGGAACGAAGATGACCGTCGAATACGTGGACGCCGGCGAGGCGATCCAGCAGTCCGCGCTGAGTCCCATCCCCGGAGTCGCCCCCGCGGTGGCTACCGACGTCAACTATGAGCGCCTACTGAATGCGCGTTCGGAGTCGCACAACTGGCTCACCTACTACGGCGCCTATGACGGCCAGCGGTACAGCCTGCTGGACCAGATCAACACCGAGAACGTCAAGCGCATCGGCCCGATCTGGATGTTCCAGGCCGGCGCCTCCGGTCAAATGGCGGGTGCGTCGACCTACGCGTTCGAGGCGTGCCCGCTTGTCGTGGACGGCGTCATGTACGTCACCGGCTGGGACGGCTGGTTCTGGGCGCTCGACGCGAAGACGGGCCAGCAGCTCTGGCGCTACAAGCACGCAACGCCCTTCGATGTCTCGCTCTGCTGTGGGAACGTCAACCGCGGCTGCGCGGTGGCCAACGGCAAGGTCTACTTCGTGACGCCGAACGCTCACCTGCTCGCTCTGGACGCCACGAATGGAAAGACGGTGTGGGAGAAGACCATTGGTGACGTGCGTGCGGGTGAGAGCGCCACACTCGCTCCGCTGGTGGTCAAGAACACGCTCATCACCGGCAGTTCCGGCGGCGAGTTCGGCGTGCGTGGCCACATCGACTGCTGGGACCTGAATTCCGGCGAGCATCTGTGGCGCACCTACACCGTGCCCAAGCCGGGTGAGCCGGGATCCGAGACCTGGCCTGCCGACGGTGAGGCCTGGGCCCGCGGCGGCGCGAATCACTGGGTCACCGGGACGTTCGATCCCGACACGAACCTGTACTACGCGGGCACCGGCAACCCGGCCCCCGACTTCGACGGCGCCGTGCGTGAGGGCGACAACCTCTACACCGACAGCGTGGTCGCGCTCGACGTCGACACCGGCGAGATCAAGTGGCACTACCAATTCACTCCGCACGACTTGTGGGACTACGACTCCGTGATGGAGATGATTCTCTTCGAGCGGGACGGCAAGAAGCTGCTCGGTCACTTCGACAAGAACGGCTACTTCTTCGTGGTGGACCGCACCAACGGGGAGCTGCAGCACGTCACTCCGTTCGTGGACCGGATCGACTGGGGCGTCATCACCCGCGACGGCAAGGTGACCCCGCGCAAGTATCCGGATAAGGAGGGCGAGCCCGTCCACTTCTATCCCGGCCCTGCCGGCGCGAAGGAGTGGACGCACGCGGCCTACAGCCCGAAGACCGACATGTTCTACGTCCCCGTCGCCGACGTGGGCGCCACCGCCACCCGTCGTCGCCGCGAATTCAGGGAGAGCATTCCGTACTGGGGCGCTGCCGTCCAGGTCGATATCGATGACATGGCCGGTTCGGTCAGTGCCTTCGACTCTCACGGTGAGGAGAAGTGGCGCTGGCGCCTCGACTATCCGATGGCCGCGTCGGTGCTCGCCACCGCAGGCGACCTGGTGTTCGCGGGCACCCCGACCGGTGAGTTCGCTGCGCTCAACGCCAACACCGGCGAGAAGCTGTGGGAATTCAATTGCGGGAGTGGACATCACGGCAGCTGCTCGACCTACAGCGTCGACGGTAAGCAGTACGTCGTCGTTCCCGTCGGCTGGGGTGGCTGGCTCGAGGGCATCCTCCCCGGAATGCTCGGCGCGGGCCACGGGAGCGCGTTGATCGCTTTCGCCCTGCCTGACTGATTCCGATCCGGCCTACCCGTCAAAGAACCGACAGAAAAGAGGGAGAACACCATGGAGCGACAGATCGCTGACGGCACTCTGCAGAAGTGGGAGTCCCCCACGGTCACAGAGATCCGGGTGTCCGCCGAGGTGACCGCCTACGCGGCCATCTGGCGCGGCGCCGACTAGTCGATCACGGTGGGGCGGCGAGCCGAGTCGGCTCGGCGCCCCTCCGGTGGCCCAGCGGAGGACTGATCGGTCGTGTGGGTGCGCGTGCTGGGATCGGCAGCGGGCGGCGGGTTTCCGCAGTGGAACTGCGCCTGCCCCCCGTGTCGTGCGGTGCGGACCGGCTCGCGGCCCTGCGTCCCACGCTCCCAGTCTTCGATTGCGGTTAGCTTCGATCGGCAGCAGTGGTTCCTGTTCAACGCCTCACCGGACATCCAGTCACAGATCGAATCCTTCGGCGACCTGCATCCCGACGATGGCCGGGTGATCCGCATGCAGGCCGTGTTGCTGACCGACGCTGAGCTCGACCACACGCTCGGCCTGCTGCTGATGCGGGAGGGGCGCGGTCTCGAGGTGCACGCAACCGAATCGGTGCACGAGACCCTGACCACGGGCTCCGGGGTGCTCAAGACGCTCGAGGCATACTGCCCGGTCAAGTGGCAACCGGTGCTGCCCGGCGCAGAGGTGCCGCTCGGTGACGGGTTGTCGTACCGCGCGTTCGACGTCCCCACTGACAAGCGCATGCGGTTCCCCGGGGCCACGACGCACGGCCGAGTCGTGGGCTACCGCATCACCGACACCAGCAGCGGCCGGAGCGTGGTCTACCTGCCGTGCGTGCAGCAGCTGACCCCCGACGTCCTCGACGAACTGGCCGGCAGCTCCGGCCTTCTGGTCGACGGGACCTGCTGGCGGGACGACGAGATGCCCAGCCTGGGCCTGGCCAGCAAGACCTCGCGCGGTATGGGACATGTGCCGATCGACGGTCCGGGCGGAAGCCTCGAGCTGCTCTCCCCGCTGCCCATCGACCGCAAGGTCTACATCCACATCAACAACACCAACCCGATCCTGCTCGAGGACTCGCCGGAACGACGGCTCCTCGACCGGCACGGCATGGAGGTCGCCGCGGACGGGCTGGAGATACATATCTGAGGAGCGATGATGACGCCGCGCACGCGAGGAGCGATCCTGACCCCAGCATTGACGCCCGATGACTTCGAGGACGCGCTCCGCGCCCACGCGAAGCAATACCACCACCAGCATCCCTTCCACCGGCGGATGAACGACGGCGCATCGAGTCGGGAAGAGATCCGGGGCTGGGTCGCCAACCGCTTCTACTACCAGGCGAACATCCCGCGAAAGGACGGGGCGATCCTCAGCAGCTGCCCGGACCGAGACGTACGCCGCCGGTGGGTCCAGCGCATCATCGACCACGACGGCACGACAGAAGGATCCGGCGGGATCGAGTCGTGGCTGCGTCTCGGCGAGGCCGTCGGCCTGACCCGGGAGGAGATCGAGGACGAACGACATCTGCTCCCGGGCGTGCGATTCGCAGTGGACGCCTACGTCACGTTCACGCGGACCCGGCCATGGGTCGAGGCGGTGGCTTCCTCCCTGACCGAGCTGTTCGCCCCTGACCTGATGGCCGACCGGCTCGCCGCATTCGAACGCCATTACACCTGGATCGACCCCCGCGAGCTCGCCTACTTCCGGTCTCGAATTACCCAGGCGCCCCGCGACTCCGAACACGGTCTCGAGGTGGTGCGCAAGCACTGCATCACCCCGGAGACGCAGGCGGCGGCACTCGCGGCGCTGTCCTTCAAGTGCGACGTGCTGTGGAGCATGCTCGATGCGATCGATCAGGCCTATGGCACTCATCGATGACTCCGCGCGGCCCCGCCTGGCGCCGCACGTACGGATGAGGTTCGACGCCGCGCGCGGGCAACACGCGCTGCTGTCGCCGGAGACGGTCTGGGTCGTCAACGACACCGGCGCCGCGATTGTGGCGCTGTGCGACGGCCGGCGGACCGTCGCCGAAATCCAGGCCGAGCTGCAGAGCCGGTACGCCCACGTCGCCGACGGCGACGTGCACCGCTTTTTGGCCGATCTCGTCACCAAGCATGGAGTGGAGGTACATCGTGGATAGGCCCTTCGCATTGCTCGCCGAACTCACCTACGCCTGCCCGCTGCACTGTCCCTACTGCTCCAACCCGCTCGCGCTCGACGAGTATCGCGACGAGTTGACGACCGAGGAGTGGCAACGGGTGCTTGCCGAGGCCGCGGATCTGGGAGTGCTGCAGTTGCACCTCTCGGGCGGCGAGCCGATGCAGCGCCACGACATCGTCGAGCTGGTGCAGTGCGCCAATCGGCTTGGCCTGTACACCAATCTGATCACCAGCGGGCTCGGCTTCTCCACCCGTCGCGCCGAGCAGCTGCGCGACGCGGGCCTCGACCACGTACAGGTCAGCATTCAGGCCGACGAGCAGGCCCTGTCTGACCGGATCGCTGGCACTGTGTCGTTCGAACGCAAGCTGGTGGCGGCGCGGCTCGTGAAGCAGCTGGGCTGGCCGCTCACCCTGAACGTCGTTTTGCACCGAGAGAATATCGACCGGATCGGCGGCATCCTCGACTTGGCGGAGGATCTGCGGGCCGACCGTATCGAGCTCGCCAACACGCAGTACTACGGCTGGGCGGGAGCCAACCGTGCCGGGCTGCTGCCGAGCAGGGACCAGCTGGAGTGTGCGCAGTCGGTGGTTCGGGCGACCCGGGAGCGGCTCGGGGACCGGCTGGAGATCATCTACGTCATCCCTGACTACTACAGCCGGTATCCCAAGCCCTGCATGGACGGGTGGGCCAGCCGCCAGCTCACTGTGGCGCCGAACGGAGACGCGCTGCCGTGCCCGGTCGCCCAGGAGCTGGTCCGTGGCCTGGAACTGCCTCGCGCCAGCGTGCGCGAGCACGCCCTGGAGTGGATCTGGGCCGAGTCACCCTTGTTCAAGCGATTCCGCGGCGAGGAGTGGATGCCGGAACCGTGCCGCAGTTGCGAACGTAAGGGCATCGACTTCGGAGGCTGTCGTTGTCAGGCGTTCGCGCTTACCGGCGACGCCGCCCGCACCGACCCGGTCTGCCACCTCTCCGCCGACCACGAGCTCGTCGCGGCGGCGGTTGAGGCGGCCAACGATCCGACGCGGCCGCGCGGCGTACTGATCCCGCGGCCGAACCCGGGCCGCACGCGGTCGCTGGCGACGCCGGGGGTGGGAGCATGAATTCGCTTTTCGCCCTGATCCCGATCGCCTTCGTGCTGGCACTGGACAACTTCCAGTCGTCCATCGGACTGGGAACGACGAATCCGCCATGGCGCCGGATCATCCAGGCTGCCCTCGTATTCAGTGCCTGCGATGCCCTGGCACCGTTGGTCGGAGTCTGGGCAGGCCGCATCTTCAGCGAATACGTTGGGGAGGTTGCGGAGTACGCCGGGGCCGTCGCGATGGGCGCTTACGCGCTCTACCTGGTGGTGCATTCCATGCGCACGGAAGAGACCAAGGAACTGGACCACCCCCTGGCCATTCTCGGATTGCCGCTGCCGCTGAGTCTCGACAATCTGTTCGCGGGCGCGAGCCTCGGTGTGGTGGGCGCCTCGCCGGTGACCGTGGCCGTGGTGTGCGGATGTGCCACCTTGATCATGTCGATGGTGGGGCTGACGTTGGGCAGACTTGCGGCCAGTAAGGTGCGGATCCGCACGGATCTGTTCGGTGGCCTGGTGCTCATGGGAATGGCCGTCCTGATGGTGGTCCGGGCGGGATGAACGGTTCGCCGGTCACCGGGCGGGACGTCGACGACGCGCGTCCGCCGTGCTACCACTGCGGGGAGCCGTACCAGTCGCTGGATGCCGTTCGACACACCGAACCGGTCAGCTGTGGCGTTTGCTCTCGCTGCAGTGATATGCCCGCTTGCTACACGTGTCGAAACATGTACTGCGCCTGCGAGGTACACAAATACTGAAGGGCGACCGCGCAATCCATCCGCCAGACCCAGCACACTCGAGCACCCCGCTTATCCTCGACCCCCTCGCAACCCACAATCTGGATCCACCCCGCAACATCTCAAAAGCACTGTCTCCGTTACATTAACGCTCACCCGTAGCACTGGATCCCACTCTCGATCATCGCCCTAAGATTCTGCACGGCACATTTGCACAAGGTGCAAGAATGGTTGTGGCACAGCAAGTGCCGTAACTCCTCAGGCGCCGGACCCGGTGCGCTGTAGTCGCCGTCCGTAGGTGGGTCGATGTCGGCGATCGCCAAGCTTGAGCGGTGGGCGAACAATTACTACATGGACACGGCCGTACAGCTGACATGCCGCGCCCGCGGCGCGTGCGTTAGCCACCCGCAGGCTCGGATAACGTTCCGCCGAATCTGGGTACCAAATCCCTCCGAAAGGTCAATCATCTGAATAGACCGTGGGAGGAGTGCAATGAGCGCCACACCAACATTGAAGAAAGCGCTTAGCCAGCGGCAGCTTACGATGATCGCCATTGGCGGGGTGATCGGGGCCGGCCTGTTCGTCGGCTCTGGCGTCGTCATCGGTGACACCGGGCCGGGGGCGTTCATCACCTACGCACTGGCCGGCGTGTTGATCATCATGGTCATGCGGATGCTGGCCGAGATGGCGGTGGCCAACCCGTCGACCGGATCGTTCGCCGATTATGCCCGTAATGCGCTGGGCAACTGGGCCGGTTTCTCGGTGGGTTGGTTGTACTGGTATTTCTGGGTCATCGTCGTCGGCTTCGAGGCGATCGCAGGCGCGAAGATCATCCAGTTCTGGGTTGATATCCCGCTATGGCTGTCTGCGTTGGTCCTGCTGGTCTTGATGACGGCGACCAACCTGTTCTCGGTGTCGTCGTTCGGTGAGTTCGAGTTTTGGTTCGCCGGTATCAAGGTGGCCGCGATCATTGTGTTCCTCGCGCTGGGTTCGCTGTTCGTTCTGGGTTTGTGGCCGAACAAGTCGTTGGACTTCTCCAACTTGTGGAGCCACGGCGGGTTCTTCCCGTTGGGTGTCATGGCGATCACCGTCGGCGTGGTCACGGTGATCTTCTCGATGGTGGGCGCCGAGATCGCGACGATCGCGGCCGCGGAATCGTCGGACCCGGAGCGGGCGGTGGCCAAGGCCGCCAACTCGGTGATCGTACGAATTGCGATCTTCTTCGTCGGCTCGATTTTCCTGCTGGTGACGATCCTGCCGTGGAACGGCGAGCAACTTGCCGCCTCCCCGTTCGTCTCCGCGTTCACCGAGATGGGGATTCCCTACGCCGACCACATCATGAACGCGGTGGTGTTGACGGCGGTGCTGAGCTGTCTGAACTCGGGGATGTACACCGCCTCGCGCATGCTGTTTGTTCTCGCCGCGCGCCGCGAGGCGCCGGCGCAGCTGGTCGCGGTGACCCGTCGCGGCGTGCCGGCCACCGCGATCCTGGCGTCCTCGGTCGTCGGTCTTTTGTGTGTTATCGCCGCGGCGGTGTCGCCGGACACCATCTTTGCGTTTCTGCTCAACTCCAGCGGCGCGATCATCCTGTTCGTCTACCTGTTGATCGCGATCTCGCAGATCGTGCTGCGGTACCGCGCTGACGAATCGAAGCTGCGGGTGAAGATGTGGCTGTTCCCGGTGCTGTCGATCCTGACCGCACTGGCGATTCTGGCGATCCTGGTGCAGATGGGCATCCAGGCGGACGTGCGGTCACAGCTGGTGCTGAGCGTGCTGTCGTGGGCGGTGGTGCTGGTGTTCTACTTCGCCAACAAACAGTTCATCAGTCGTCGCCCGGCGCCGGCGGGGGTGGCCGCGACGGAGAAGCCGCACCGGGTGCTGGTGGTGGCCAACGAGACGGCCAATTCCCGCGAGCTGCTCGATGAGCTGCGCCGCATCGGGGCGGACACCACGGCCAAGTACTTTGTGGTGGTGCCGGCCAGTCCGATCGAGACCGGGGTGGCGGCCACGCACGGTCCGCTGGATTTGGCGGAGGCCACCCAGCAGGCCGCTGAGCGGCGGCTGGATTACACCTTGACCACGCTGCGCTCGGACAACCTCGACGCCGATGGCGCGTTGGGTGACTATCGACCGCTACGTGCGCTGGCCAACGCCGTCAAAGAGTTCAATCCAGATCAGATCGTGATCGCGACGTTGCCTCCCGAGTATTCCGTGTGGCACCGCTTCGACGTGGTGGACCGGGCCCGCGGCGAGTACGACGTGCCGGTGACGCATGTGGTGGCCACCCCGGTTGCGGTGGCGCAAAGCGCGCCATGACGATCATCGCTGCAATCAGCGCAAGCCGGCAGGGCACTGCGCCGCTTCACCTGGCGGCCCAGATTGCGCGCTCCACCGGCGACAAGATCGTTGCCGCCGCGGTCGTGGAGCGGCCCTGGCCGCCGAGAGGTGACCCGGTCGAGGACGAATACCTTGGTTACGTCACCTCGCAAGCCAGGAAGTCGCTCGAGCGGATGGTCGGCAAGCTGCCAACCGACCTCAACACCTGGGTTGTCGTGCACCAATCAACGTCTGTCCCAACCGGTTTGACGGATCTTGCCGCAGAGATCGGGGCCGATCTGGTGGTGGTGGGGTCGTCGTCTTCGGGACTGCTGGGCCGGGTGGCACTGGGCAGCGTCACCGGCCGGCTGGTGCATACCGCGGCAGTGCCGGTGGCGATTGCCCCGCGCGGTTATCCGATAAGTCCGGGGCCCATCCAGCGGCTGACGGTGTCGTACGGGGGTCAGGCCGACGTGGTCGGCCTGGTCGCGACCAGCGCCGAGCTGGCCAAACGGTGGTCGCTGGCGTTGCGAATCGTGTCGTTCACGGTGCGACCGGCGGCGGCGTTCCGCGGCACGATCGAGCCGTCTGCCGAGGACCTTGTAGTTGAGCAGTGGGCCCGTCGAACTGTCGAGGAGATCACGAAGCAGCTCAATGACGTTCGCTCGAAGATCGCGCTGCCCGACATCGAGGTGGTGATCGGGTCCGGCCACGATTGGCGGGAAGCGGTCGAGGACGTTTCCTGGGAGGGCGGCGATCTGTTGCTGTTGGGGTCGGGAGCGGCCGGACCGACCGCCCAGGTGTTCCTCGGCTCGGTCGCGTCCAAGATCCTGCGCCACGCCCCGGTGCCCGTGATGATCCTGCCGAGATATCAACCGCCGCAGTAGGTTGCCACACCGCTCTCACATTGAGGCCGGCGTCGATCCTCGGCACGTGCCCGGGTGGCTCTCGCCCTTCGTTCGCTGTGCTCAGGCCTCGGGAAGGTTCTGGACGTGCTGGAAGCCGAAGCGACCCTTGATGCACAGGTGACCGTGGGTGACCGAGTGGTCCGCAGGGCTCGTCACATTCACGATCTGACCGTCTTGCACGTGCAGGTCCAGGTTGCAGCCCACGCCGCAGAAGGAGCAGATCGTGGTGGTGACGGTCTCGTCCTCCGGATGCCAGTCGCCCGCCTCGCGCAGCTCGTGCTCGCGCACCGATTTCAGCGCGCCCGTCGGGCAGACGCCGATGCAGTTGCCGCAGTAGACGCACGCCGAGTCCGGCAGCTCGACGTTCTGCTCGGTGGCGATGCGGGCGTCGAACCCGCGCCCCGCAGCGGAGATCGCGAACGTGAACTGCGCGTCGGTGCCGCACGCCTTGACGCACTTATAGCAGAGGATGCACCGGGCGTAGTCGCGCACGTAGAGGTCGTTGTCGACCTTGACCGGCTGGGCCACGGTCTCCGCCGTCGACCCGTCGGGGGCGTGGTGGTGTCCGGCGTGGCGGGTGTCCCGGTCGTCGCTGGGCGGCGCGGGCGGCCCGTAGCGTCCGGCGTCGACGCCGTACTCACGCATCCATCGCTGCACGTCCGCGCTCGCCTGCGAGAGGTCGACCGAGGACGCCAGCAGCTCCAGCACCATCCGGCGGCTGTGGCGCACCTTCTGCGAGTCCGTGCGTACCACCATGCCGTCCTCGACCGTGCGCGCGCATGACGGCACCAGCACGCGCGAGCCCTCGACCTCGACCATGCATACCCGGCAGGCGTTGATCGGTGTGAGGTTCGGCGCCCAGCACAGCGTTGGGGTCTCGACGCCGCGCTCGCGCAGCACGTCGAGGATCGTCGCGCCCTCAGGGATTCGCACCTGCTCTCCGTCGACGCTCAGGGTCAGCATCCGGGAGATCGAGCCCAACATCACGGTGCTCATGGCGCCTCCGTCGGAAAGAGCACGTCGCCGCTCATAGGAGTCCCAGCTTGAGTGCGGACATGACGGCAGCGGGCGCGGTCTGGCCGAGCCCGCAGATCGACGCGTCCTCCATGACGCGCGCGAGATCGTCGAGCAGCGCACGCTCGGGGTCGGGCGGCGCGCCGCGGGCCAGCCGGGCGATCGCCTCCTCCTGGCGGACCGTTCCGACCCGGCACGGCACGCATTGGCCGCAGGACTCGTCACGGAAGAACGCCGCGATCCGGCGCAGTGTCGCGGGGAGGTCGGCGATGGTGTCGAAGGCGAGCACGACACCGGAGCCGAGCGTGGCCCCGATCTCTCGCGTGCCTTCGAGCGTGAGCGGGACGTCTAGCTGGTCGGGCAGCACGAACCCGCCCGCCGCGCCGCCCAGCAGGATCGCCTGCAGCTCGCCGCGCAGCCCGCCCGCCATGCCCAGCAGCTCGCGCAATGTGGTGCCGAACGGAACCTCGTAGACGCCGGGAACCGCCACCGCGCCGGCGACGCAGAACAGTTTCGTACCCGTCGAACGCCCGCCGCCGATCTGGGCGAACGCAGGTCCACCGACATCGAGGACCTGGAGGACGTTGTAGAGCGTCTCCACGTTGTTGATCACCGTCGGTCGCCCGAAAAGGCCGCTGACGCTGGGGAACGGCGGCTTGTTGCGCGGCTCGCCCCGGAAGCCCTCGATCGAGTTGAGCAGCGCGGTCTCCTCGCCGCAGATGTAGGCGCCAGCGCCTCGACGCAGCTCGATGTCGAACGCGAAGCCTGCGCCCATGACGTCCGGGCCGAGGTGACCGCGGGCGCGGGCGGTGTCGATCGCGCCCTGGAGCCTGCGCGTCGCAAGCGGGTACTCGCCGCGTATATAGAGGTAGCCGTGCTCGCATCCGGTGGCGTATCCGCAGATCGTTATCGCCTCGACCAGCCCGAACGGGTCGTGCTCCATGAGCACCCTGTCCTTGAAGGTGCCGGGCTCGGACTCGTCGGCGTTGCAGACCAAGTAGTGGGGCCGCTGCGGTGCGGCGGCGACCGCTGACCACTTCGTGCCCGTGGGGAACGCCGCGCCCCCGCGACCTGTGAGCCCGGAGTCGGTGACCTCGGTGAGCACCCTGGCCGCGCCCAGCTGGACCGCGCGGCGCAGGGCGGCGTACCCACCGTGGGCGCGGTAGTCGTCGAGGCTCTGCGGGTCGACGACGCCGACCCGGCCCAGCAGCCGAAGGGACGGATCGGGGGTCTGCGGGGCGCTCACGGTGCTGTCGGCGAACGCCAGGTCGGCCTGGTGCGCGGGCTCGGGCGCCACGCCGACGTCCGCATCGGCGGCGGCGCGCAGGGCGACCTGGACGTCGGCCGCCGTCGCGGGGGCAAGGCTCAGGTCGGGCTGACCCGCCAGCTGTAGCAGCACGGCGGGCCTGCGCTCGCACAGACCGAGACAGGGGCTGCGCACCCAGCAGGAGGTCTTGCCCACGCCTTCCGGTCCCAGCTCCTGCGCGAGTCTGGCGGCGATCTCCTCACCGCCGGACGGGGCGCAGGCCACGTCGTCGCAGACGTGCGCCACGTGTGGGGCGTGTGGCTCGGTCGCGAACATCGCGTAGAACGTGGCCACGCCGTACACGTCGGCAGGTGGCACCGAGAGCCGCCGCGCAATGTAGTTGAGTCCGCCTTCGGAGATCCAGCCCACGGCGTCGGTGATGGCGTGGAGCGCGGGCAGCAGCAAATGGCGTCGAGCGCGCGCTGCGTGCCCGCTGTCGGCGAAGTACGCATCACCGCCGGGGCCAACCACCGCGTCGACGGCGGCGCGCTCCTCGTCGGTCACGACCGCGCTGGAGATCCGCAGATCCACTCGCTTACCCTGCCATGCCGGGAGTCGGATCGGGAAGCGGACGCGCCCGATCTGTCAGGTCCTGGCGCTCGGCGGGTCGACCTCGATCTTCTCCACCCGGACCGCCGTGGCCTTGAACTCTGACGTGCCCGACTTGGGGTCCCACGCGTCGTTGGTGAGGACGTTGATGTCGACCTCCTCAGAGAAATGCGGTGTGAACGAGGCCAAGCCTGGCCGCAGCGACGGGTCGAACGACACCGGCGCCTCCACCGCACCGCGCCGAGAGACCACCCGCACGCGCTCACCGTCGACGATGCCGAGCTTCGCCGCGTCCTCCCCGTCGATGCGCAGGGCCTCGCGGCGGCGCAGCGGCGAGGCGTAGCCGCCGCTCTGCACACCCGAGTTGTAGGCGTCGAGCACCCGCACGGTGGTGAGCCGGATCGGGAACTCGTCCGTGAGCAGGTCCACTGGGGGCACGTGCTTCACCGGACTGAACGGGGCGGGCCGCCCGCGCTCGGCCGGGTCGTCCTCCCACAGGCGGGCGTGCAGCAGCGGTGTCCCGGGGTGGTCCTCGTCTGGGCAGGGCCACTGGAGCCCACCAAGCGCGTCGAGTCGCGCGTAGGACATGCCGTGGTGCCAGTTCAGCGAGAGTGAGCGCAGTTCGTCCCACACCTCCTCGGCGGTCGGCCTTCCCCACGGGTGGCCGAGGCGCTCGGCGAGCCCGCAGATGATGTGGGTGTCCGGCCAGGCCTGCCCCGGCGGGTCGATGGCCTTGCGGACCCGCTGCACCCTCCGTTCGGAGTTGGTGACGGTGCCCTCGTACTCGCACCAGTCGGCCGCTGCGGGCAGCACGACGTCGGCCATGTCGGCCGTCGCAGTGCGGAAGATGTCCTGCACCACCAGGTGGTCGAGGCCCTCCAGCAGGTGCCGCGCGTGGGTGGCGTTTGCCTCCGACTCGGCCGGGTTCTCGCCGATGCAGTACAGCGCACGCAGCGTGCCCTCGTTCATGGCGTCGAACATCTGCGAGAGGTGCATGCCGGGCTTCTGTGAGATCGGCACGCCCCAGGCCCGCTCATAGCGGGCGCGGGCGTCGTCGTCGCTGAGGTCGTAGCCGCCGGGAAGCTTGGCAGGAATGGCGCCCATGTCGCCGCCGCCCTGCACATTGTTCTGTCCACGCAGCGGCACCAGACCGGAGCCGTAGCGCCCGACGTGCCCGGTGAGCAGCGCGAGGTTTATCAGCGCGAACACGTAGTCGGCCGCGTTGTGGTGCTCGGTGATCCCCAGCGTCCAACAGATCTGGGCACGGTCGGCGTCCGCGTAGGCGTGTGCGAGATCGCGGATGAGGCCCTTGTCGACGCCGGTGATCTCCTGCCCGCGTTCCAGCGTGTACGGCTCGACGGTGGCTCGATAGTCCTCGAAGCCCGTGGTGGCGCGGCGCACAAACCCCTCGTTCACCAGGCCGGCGTGGATGATCTCGCGGCCGATGGCGTTGGCGAGTGCGATGTCGGTGCCGACGTCGAGCGCGAGCCACGCGTCGGCCCACTGCGCGGTGGACGTGCGCCGCGGGTCGACCGAGTACATGTGGGTGCCCTTCTTGAGCCCCTGCAGTACATGGTGGAAGAAGATCGGATGCGTCTCCCGCGCGTTGGAGCCCCAGAGCACCAGCAGGTCGGCGTCTTCAGCCTCGACGTACGCCGAGGTCCCGCCACCCGCTCCGAACACTGCCGTCAGACCGACGACCGAGGGAGCGTGTCAAGTGCGGTTGCAGGAGTCGACGTTGTTGCTGCCCATCACCACCCGCGCGAACTTCTGCGCGGCGAAATTCATCTCGTTCGTGGCCTTCGAGCAGCTGAACATGCCGAACGCCTCGGGGGCGACACCCCGGAACCCAGCCGCGGCACGATCGAGCGCCTCGTCCCAGCTCGCGGGGCGCAGCACGCCGTTGTCGCGGACGAGTGGCTCGGTGATCCGAACGTGACGGGGGCGACGGCTCCTCATGACATCCTCCTCGGCAGAGTACTCACCTGAATTGAGCGTAACCTTCCAGCCCCGGGAACGGGGAGGGCCACACGCATGAGCCGCTCACCGGACGTAGGACGGTGCGCTGTCGCGGTCGGCGGTTCGATACCGTCCGCGCCCACTAGCCCGGCAGGGCGAAGAATTCCAGCGCGACGCCGTCGGGATCCCGGAAACTCAGGCCCGATCCGTAGGGCTCGTCCACGATCCCGCCGTGCTCGACGCCGAGTTCGTCGAGCCGCTTCACCCACTGTTCGAGATCGGCGCGGCTCGCGCAGCCGAAGCCGACGTGGTCGAGCCCGACGCGGTACTCGGTGAAGCGTTCATCGGCGGCCTTCTGGTCGTGCTGATGGATGCCGAACAGGGTGCCGTTGTCGAACGCCCACACGAGATGGTGGAAGCCGGCGTCGGTGTGCTCGTCGATCAGTGGCTCGGAGCCGATCAGCGCGCGGTACCAGGGTCCGCTGACGGTGAGATCTCGCACGGTGACTGCGACGTGGTTGAGCGAGGGGAAGGCCATGTAGTCAACCTAGCTCCGAACCATGTGGTCCAATACGCAACGCAGGGATTGTCAGACGACTCGCCTGCCGCGGCGCGCGCGGGCCCGCATATCGCGCAGGTACAGCTCATAGCCGAACACCCACACCTCACGGGGAATCACCCGGTCGGCGAGGCGCAGCGCACTCAGCAGCCACTCGAACCTGCGTTGTTGGCCGGCGCTCCACGGCAGCTGCATGTGCGAGCGAAACTCCGCGGGCAGGAATCCCGTCGTTGCGAAGAGGTTGAACGGGCCCGCCAGCGTTCGCATCGGCGGTGGCAGAAACGCCATGGCCGCCACTCCGCGCAGGTGATCGCGCACCGGCGGGTCGATCTGCAGTTCGTCCAGCGTCCGTTTCCAGTATTCGTCGAATGCGGCGCGGTCCGCCGGCCACATGTCGTCACGCACCTGCAGCGTGGTGCCCAGCTTCTTCGCGTCGCGATAGACGGCTTCTGCGGCGTCGTCGTCGAGCGGGCCGTACAGGAACTCGTGCTGATCGACGTAATACCGATACAGACAGGCCGCCACCCAAAGCTGCAGGCGAGGGTCGAATGCGTTGTAGGACACCGGACTTGACTGCTGCGACCGCACGAGACGGTGCACCCTGTCGACCTCGTCGCGGATCAGCGCGCGATCCGCATCCGTGCCCAGCGTGGCCGCCGCCAGGTAGGTGCCGGTGGTGCGGGCCCGCTTGAACGGGTGCTTGTAGACGTTGCCGCTGTCCACCGGGCTCTCCAACACGCCGTATCCCACGCCGGGCGACGCCAACTGCATGATCACGTTCGCCGCAGGCAGCAGGACCGCCGCGGGGTTGAGCAGATCGACGACGCGCTTCGGGCGCCGCGGCGGACCCAGCCTCATGAAACCGAGTAGACCACTTTGTGAGACGCTCCCGGAGTGTTTGCGCCAGCCAGTCGGGGCCGCGTCGCGGGGATCGCGGCGGGCTACCTCGCCGATCTCCTGCTGGGCGATCCGCGTCGGGGCCATCCCGTCGCGCTCTTCGGCGGCGGCGCAGCGGCTTTGGAGCGGCGCAGCTACGCCGACAGTCGGCGTGCGGGCGTGCTGCACACCGGCGCCCTGCTCGGTTCGCTTGCGGTGCGGGCCTCGCCGTCGAGCGGGTCTCCCGGTGCCGCGGATGGATGTGGTCGGCCGGTGCCACGGCGACGGCGACGTTCGTCGCGCTCGGCGGAACGTCACTGGCCCGCACCGGCCATCAGATGACGAACTTGTTGACAGCGGGGGACGTCGAGGGCGCCCGTCGACTGTTGCCGTCGCTGTGTGGCCGCGACCCGGCGGTGCTCGACGCGGCGGGCCTGACGCGGGCGGCGCTGGAATCGGTCGCCGAGAACACCTCCGACGCCCAGGTGGCCCCGCTGCTGTGGGTCGCCGCCGGCGGCGTGCCCGCGGTCCTGGTCTACCGCGGTGCCAACACCCTCGACGCGATGATCGGCAACCGTTCGCCACGCTATGCCCGGTTCGGCTGGGCGGCAGCGCGTTTCGATGATGCCGCAAACTTCGCCGCGGCTCGCGTGACCGCTGTGCTGGTGGCGCTGTGCGCACCGGTGGTGGGTGGGTCGCCCGCAGCGGCGGTGCGTGCATGGCGTCGCGACGCCGCCCGGCACCCCAGCCCCAACGCGGGGGTGGTGGAGGCCGCGTTCGCCGGCGCGCTCGGCGTGCGGCTGGGCGGGCCGACACAGTACGCCCACAAGCTCGAGATCCGGCCGACGCTCGGCGACGGACGGCCACCAAAACGTTCGGATCTCGCAAGAGCGGTGCGCTTGTCGCGGGCGGTGCAGGCGCTTTCAGCCGCGCTCGCGATCGCGCTCAGCGCCGCCGGCCGTAGCGGTCGGCCAGCTTCTCCTCGGGGGTGAGAGGCGCGGCGGGTTCGGAACCGGACGGCGCCGCTGCCGCCTTCTCCCGCCTGCGCTGACGGATCTCGGCATACACGAAGTAGCCCACCAGAATCGGGGCGATGATGCCGAACGCGATCCACTGGATGCCGTAGGAGAGGAATGGTCCCGCCTCGAGATGCGGCAGGCCGATGACGCCCAAACCGCCGGGCTGGTCTTCGACCAGTTGGACATACGATCCGGCCAGCGGCACACCCAGGACGGTCGAAACTTGGCCGGTGTTGATGGAATACACGTGCTGGGCACCGCCCTCCCGGAACGGGTCCTTACCCTGCACGACCGGTTCGGAGTCACGCAGCCGCGCGGTGATCGTGACGGTGCCGGCCGGCGGCGCGGCAATCGGCGGCACCTTCGAACCCTGCACGGGTCGCACGTATCCGCGGTCGACGAGTACGACCGGACCGCCGTCCACCGCGAACGGCACGAGCACCTCGAACGCCGGATCGCCATCGACCACCCGCAGCCGCGCCAGCACCTGGCTGTCGGGCAGATAACGTCCCGTCGCGGTCGCCCTTCGCCATTGTGCATCGGGCGCCGACGAATCCTGATGGGGCAGAAGGCTTGTCAGCGGAACGGGCTCGGCGGTCAGCGATTGTGCGATCTGGGCGTTTTCGCGAGAGGTCTTGGTGTTCTTGCCGAGCTGCCACGGCGCCAGCACCGTAAAGCACAGGTACGCGAACGCGATCACCATGACGAACAAGGCCAGCCATGCCGGCCGGAACAAAAAGGCCCAGCGCCGCATCAGCTTGCGATTCCCCGATCGGCGAGTTGCTCGTCAACCCAGTCGTGCAGACCGGGCAGCGACGCGTCGATCACCTCGAAGACATCCTCGAAATCGGTGTGGGTGCCGTAATAGGGATCCTCGACATCGAGCGCATGGGTCCCGGATCGGGGGTCGAACGAGCGCAGCATCCGAATCCGATCGGCGGGAACACCCAGCTGTCGAAGCATCCGGACGTGGTTGCGGCCCAGGGCGACAACGAGGTCGGCCGACATGTGGTCGTCGTCGATCTGTGCCGCACGGTGCGCAGTCGGGTAGCCGTGGCGCCGCAACACGTGGCTGGCCCGTTCGTCGGCCGCCTCGCCCGCGTGCCAGCTGCCCGTCCCGGCGCTGCTGATGCGGACCGCGCCGGATAGACCGCGTTTGTCGATCTGACGGGCGAACATCTTCTCGGCCATCGGCGATCGGCAGATATTGCCCGAGCAGATGAACGTGACGTGCAACGACTCAGACACCCAGCACCTCGCGCAGATCGTCCACAGTGCACACGTGCGCCAGTGCGGTGACAGCGTCGGCCGCCTCGAAGTCCGCGCGGCCGTAGCCCCAGCCGACCACGACCGTGTCGATGCCGTGCTCGGCGGCGCCCTCGACGTCGTGAGACCGGTCGCCGACCATCAACACCCGGTCGGGAAGCGGCTCCAGTTGGGCAAGCGCATGGGCGACGACGTCGGCCTTCGTGGCCCGTGAACCGTCGATGCTGGCCCCGGCGATCACCTCGAAACGCTCGTCGAGCCCGAAGTGGGTGAGGATTCGCTGGGCGGTGTCCTCGGCCTTCGACGTCGCGACTGCCATCCGGATCCCGGCCTCCTGGAGGTCGGCCAGCAGCGTGGGGATCCCGTCGAACAGCCGGTTCATCGCCCAGCCCCTGGTGCTGTAGTCGGCGCGGTAGGCGGCGATGGCGGCGTCGGCGTTTGCGCCCAGACCCATTTCCCGCAGCGTGAGGTGCATCGGCGGGCCTACGACCCGGGTGGCCAGATCGCCATCCGGCACGACCGCCCCGATCGAGCCGAGCGCGTGACGGAAGCTGGACACAATTCCCTGGGCCGAGTCGGTCAGGGTGCCGTCCAGGTCGAAGATCACCAACTGCGGGCGGGCCGCGACCGGGCTGTCCAGCGTTTCCGTCACGCCCTCATTGTCTACTGTCGTGATGTGAGCGCGCGACTGGCCGACGTCATCGATGTGCTCGACGGTGCCTACCCGCCGCGGCTGGCCCAGGACTGGGATTCGGTGGGCCTGGTCTGCGGCGATCCGTCCGAGACCGTCGAGACCGTCACGGTGGCCGTCGACGCCACCCCCGCCGTCGTCGCCGAGGTGGGTGAGCGCGGGCTTCTGTTGGCCCACCATCCGCTGCTGCTCCGCGGCGTCGACACCGTCGCAGCCAGCACGGCCAAGGGCGCGCTGGTGCACCAGATGATCCGCACCGGACGCGCGTTGTTCACCGCGCACACCAACGCCGACGCGGCAACGCCGGGAGTGTCGGACGCGTTGGCCGAAGCGCTGGGACTTGCTGTCGAGGAGGTGCTGGCGCCGATCTCCGGTGGAGCAGGGCTCGACAAGTGGGTGGTGTTCGTGCCTGCCGACGCCGCCGACGCGGTGCGCAACGCGATGTTCGGCGCGGGCGCCGGTCACATCGGCGACTACACGCGCTGCAGCTGGAGTGTGCCGGGTACGGGCCAGTTCCATCCGCAGGAGGGGGCGTCGCCGGCCATCGGCAGCGTTGGCAAGGTCGAGCGTGTTGCCGAGGACCGGGTGGAGGTGATCGCTCCGGCGCGGGTGCGCGGACATGTGCTCGCCGCGCTGCGGTCCGCGCATCCCTACGAGGAACCGGCCTTCGATATCTTCGCGTTGGCGCCGGTGCCCAGCGATGCGGGCCTGGGCCGGATCTGTTCCCTGCCGAGACCGGAGCCGCTGTCGGCGTTCGTGACTCGCGTGCACGATGCGCTGCCGGGAACCTCATGGGGCGTGCGGGCGTCGGGCGATTCGGAGTCCGCCGTGTCGCGCGTCGCGGTGTGCGGCGGCGCGGGGGACTCGCTGCTCGATACCGTCGCCGAAGCCGGTGTGCAGGCTTACGTTACCGCCGACCTGAGACACCACCCCGCCGACGAGCACCGGCGCGCATCGGACGTCGCGCTCGTCGACGTCGCGCACTGGGCCAGCGAGTACCCGTGGTGTAACCAAGCGGCGCATCTCCTGCGCAGCCATTTCGGAGAGGCAGTGCCGGTGCGGGTGTCGGCCGTGCGCACCGACCCGTGGAATGTCGAGAGAAACGAGACATGAAAGCTGAAGTGATTCAACAACGGTCGTTGCTCGAGCTCACCGAGCTGGATGCCGAGCTGAGCCGTGTCGACCATCGGGGCAAGAACCTGGCCGAAGAGCAGCAGCTCGCAGAGGCCCAGGCCGCGCATCGGGAAGCGAACGACCGGCTGGCCGCACTGCAGATCGCGATCGACGATCTGGATGAACAGGTGGCGAAGTTCGAGTCCGAGATCGACGCGGTCCGCCAGCGGGAGGATCGTGACCGGTCGCTGCTCGAGGCGGGCACCATCGACGCCAGGCAGCTCACGGAGTTACAGCACGAACTCGAGACGCTGCAACGCCGCCAGTCCAGTCTCGAGGATTCACTGCTCGAGGTGATGGAGCGCCGTGAGGAACTCCAGAACGATCAGGTCGCTGAGCTGACGAATATCGACGAGCAGCAGGGCAAGCTGAGCCAGGTGCAGAATGCGCGCGACGACGCCCGCCACGAACTCGATCAGCTGCGTCATCAATATGTCTCGCGCAGAGACGAACTCGTGTCAGCACTGGACGAGAATCTGGTAGCGCTCTACGAGCGCCAGCGGGCCCGCGGCGGCGCAGGCGCGGGAGTGCTGCAGGGCAAGCGGTGTGGTGCCTGTCGTATCGAGATCGACCGCGGCGAACTCGCGAGGATCTCGGCGGCGGCCGAAGACGACGTGCTGCGCTGCCCGGAATGCGGTGCGATCCTGTTGCGGGTCAAGGGCACCGGGTCGTGAAGGTCATCATCGAGGCCGACGGCGGGTCACGCGGCAACCCCGGCCCCGCGGGGTACGGGTCCGTGGTCTGGTCCGCCGATCGCGGCGAGGTGCTCGCGGAAAGCAAGCAAGCGATCGAACGCGCCACCAACAATGTCGCCGAGTATCGCGGCCTGATCGCGGGCCTGGAGGAGGCCGCGAAGCTGGGTGCCACCGAGGTCGACGTCTGCATGGACTCCAAGCTCGTGGTGGAACAGATGTCGGGCCGGTGGAAGGTCAAGCATCCGGACATGGTGCCGCTGCACCAACAGGCCACCGCGCTGTCGACACGCTTTGAACACATCACCTACACCTGGATTCCGCGGGCCAAGAACAGCCATGCCGACCGGCTGGCGAACGAAGCGATGGACGCCGCGGCCGGAATTGAAACGCCCGCACAGGAGCCCAAACAATCCGCCACGGCGGCGGTGACGTCGCCTGCGGGGTGGATCGGCGCGCGCGGTGCGCCGACGAGACTGTTGCTGTTGCGCCACGGACAGACCGAATTATCGACGCAGAGAAGGTATTCCGGCCGCGGCAACCCGGCGCTCACTGACGTTGGCCGTCGACAGGCCGGCGCCGCCGCGCTGTACCTTGTGGGCAGGGGCGGCATCGACGCGGTCATCACCTCACCGCTGCAGCGCGCCTACGACACGGCGGCAGCGGCGGCGAAGGCGCTCGGACTCGACGTCAATGTCGACGATGACCTGATCGAGACTGATTTCGGTGGCTGGGAAGGCCTTACGTTCGGCGAGGCGGCCGAACGTGACCCGGATCTGCATCGGCAGTGGCTGCGCGACACCAGCGTGCAACCACCGGGCGGGGAGAGCTTCGACAGCGTGGCCGACCGCGTGCGTCGCGCGCAAGCCCGGATCGTCAACGAGCATGGCGGGGAGACGGTGCTTGTGGTGTCGCACGTGACGCCGATCAAGACGCTGCTGCGCTCGGCGCTTGATGCAGGGCCGGGGATTCTGTACCGGCTACATCTCGACCTCGCGTCGCTGTCCATCGCCGAGTTCTATCCCGACGGGGTGGCATCGGTGCGGCTGGTGAATCAGACGGCGTACCTGTAGTCAGGAATGCAAGTGGAGCCTTTCACCATGCAGCCCGAACAGCGTGAGCGCCTCGACGGGCCCGTCGACAACCCCGAACCAGTGTGGCGTCCATGTCGAGAATTCAACGGCCTCACCGGATTTGATGGTGAAATCCTTCTCGCCGAGGATCAGCCTCATGCGACCGGACAGCACGTACATCCAGTCCTGGCCCTCGTGCACGGGTAGCTCGGCGGGCGGTGTGCGACGACGGGGACTGATGCGGATCTTGTAGGCGTGCAACCCGCCCGCGGGGCCTTGTCGCGTCAGCGGCCAGAACGTCACCCCGTTGTGGGTGTGTGCTCCGCCCCGCACCCGCGGGTCCTCGGCCTCAGGAGCCTTCAACAGGTCGTCGGTGCTCACCGACAACGCCGCGGCAAGGCGGGGGAGATGGTCCAGCGCAAGGCGGCGCTTGCCTGACTCCAGCCTGCTCAAGGTGGACACGTCGATGTTCGACCGGCCTGCGACGTCTTCCAGCGTCAGCCCGAGCTGCGTACGCAGTTCACGAAGTCGCCGCCGCACCCTGGCGTCGACGCTGTCCTCGTCTTTTGCCTGCATGGCAACTCAGCTTGGCAATTTCTCGCGGCGTCTGCAAGCTGGTGACATGGAAGAGACGACGACGCAGGACGCCAAGGAGCACTGGGAGCAGCATTACGGCGAGCGCGAGCGGATATGGAGCGGACGGGTCAACGCCCGTGTCGCCGAGATCGTTGAGCCGCTGGCGCCGGGCGCCGCGCTCGACCTGGGCTGCGGAGAGGGCGGCGATGCAGTCTGGCTCGCTGAACACGGCTGGCAGGTATTGGCCACCGACATTTCGGACACCGCCTTGCAGCGTGCAGCCGCGGCTGCGGAGTCGCGTGGCATCGCTGACCGGATCACGTTCGAGCAGCACGACCTGTCAAACAGCTTCCCAAAGGGCACATTCGACCTGATCTCGGCCCAGTTCCTGCATTCGATGCTGCCGCTGGATCGGCCCCGGATTCTGCGCGACGCCGCAGGCGTCGCGCGTTCTGGAGGGGTATTTGTGATCGTCGATCACGCCGGGCCTCCGCCGTGGGCGTCGAAACTTCATCACCACCACGAGTTCCCCGGCGCCGCCGAGGTGGTCGCATCGCTGGATCTCGATGACACCGAATGGGACAGGGTGCGGGTGGAGTCCGCCGAGCGGCAGGCGACCGGACCGGACGGCCAGCCCGGAACGCTCGTCGACAACGTGATCGTTCTGCGGCGGCGGGATACCGCCTAGGTCGGCGCATCAGCTTTCCACTCGCGGTACTTCTCGGGCATGCATCGTGCACACGGCCGGTAACCCGCCGCGACGGCGGCGGCTTCGTCGGCGAAGAACACCCGGTGCTTGACATAGCCACCCTTGGCGATCGCGCGCAGTGCTGACGGGCAGTCGAGGCGCCCGTAGATCTTGGTCCCTCGGTGGCCGCCGAGAGTTCCGCGAATTGTCATGTGGCGTCGTGTAATACGAGGCCGAGTGTGTAGCGCTCGCCGGAGCGGACAGCCGAGACGCCGTGCCGCACAGGCGATGCCGACCAGCCGCGGGTCGATTCGACGGGCCGCTCTCGGGTGGTGAACACGAAGCCGTGGCCGTGGGGCAGCAGGGTGGCGGTGCCACGTGACTGGGCCCGGGGGCGCTGCTCGACGAGCAGGAACTCACCGCCGGTGTGGTCGACGCCCGGTTCGCTCAGGTTGATCACCACCTGCAGCGGAAAGACCAGCTCTCCGTACAGGTCCCGATGCAATGCGTTCCAGTCGCCCCGGCCGTACTTGAGCAGGATGGCCGTCGACTTGGTCTGGCCTGCGGCGTGACACTGCTCGAGCCATTCGTCGAGCGTGTCCGGCCACGGCGTCTTGCGGCCGAGTTTTGTCCACCAGTCCCGCGCGATCGGCAGCAGCCGTGGGTACAGGGCTTGCTTGAGCTCTTCGATCGGTTCCGGGTACGGCCGGTCGAAGTAGCGGTATTCGCCTTCGCCGAACCGATAGCGGCGCATGTCGATCGTGGAGCGGAACAGATGGTCGTCGGGATAGAGCTTGCGGATCTCGTCGGTTTCGGTCTTGGTGAGCAGCTGGGGGAGCAGTGCACCGCCGAAGTCGTTGACCTCAGCGGTGATTGCATCCCAATCGCCCTTATCGACGCGCTTTTGCCATGGCGTGGGGGCCATCAGAACAACCTCGCCGCTTTCACGTCGGCCGGCTCTTCTAGCTCGAGCAGGAATTGTTTGCGCTTGAGCCCGCCCGCGTAGCCGGTCAATTGA
Source organism: uncultured Actinomycetota bacterium (assembly GCA_963848855.1). Lineage (GTDB taxonomy): Bacteria > Actinomycetota > Actinomycetes > Mycobacteriales > Mycobacteriaceae > Mycobacterium. Next base: position 1,740,967 of record CAWKFL010000006.1, on the reverse strand, counting down.
CCGTTCTTGCCTATCACGCGATGGCACGGGACCACGATGCACAGCGGATTACGGCCGACGGCCTGGCCCACCTTTTGTGCGGTGGTGCCGTCGGCGAGTGCGGCAGCCAGCTCCCCATATGTGATGGTCTCGCCGTAAGGAGTGGCGGTCAGCATCTTCCACACTCGTTGCTCGAGCTCGTCGCCTCGCGGGGCGACCGACAGGTCGAAGTCCGTGCGGTCACCTGCGAGGTACTCGGTCAGCTGGGTCCGCGCCATTGTGAATAGGGCGTCGGACTCGGCCTCAACCCGTGGACCGAGGGTGTGTGTCTTCGGGCGATACCAGTGGTGGGGGAAGTAGACGCCGATCAGCGCGTCGTCATCCGCGACGAGCGTGAGGTCGCCGAGTGGACTGTCGATGGTGGCATATCGGGTGTTCATACCTTGAAGACGATGCGGGCGGCGGATGCGTGAGAAAGCTTGTGTCGAGATTGCAGTCAGGGTCGCGGTCTGGCGTCAGACAGCCCTCAGTGCAATATCGCGACCCCCCAAATCTTGTCGGTGGGCTGTGGCATAGTCGAACATGCGTGCGGCTCGAAGACTTATCGGATTGGGGTCTCATCGAGTTCATGGGTGAGGAGACCCGTGAGGAATCCGCGGCGATGGCCCGCCGGCTGGCCTCGGTGGCCGAGTTGTACACCCGCCGCGCCCGCGAATACGCCGAGGCCGGCTACCTTTTCACCGATGTCACGGTGGCCGTCGCCGCCGAGATCTCCCCGATCCAAAACATCAGCCACGCCCGCGCGGTCGAACAAGTCCGGACCGCGTTGACGTTGCACCACCGGCTGCCCCGAATAGCGAAGGTGTTTCGCAGCGGGCTGATCGACTACCCGATGGTGGCCACCCTGATCGCCCGCACCAAAAACGTCGACGGCGACATCATCGCCGACCTCGACGAGGCCCTAGCGGGCCGGGTGCACAGGTGGATGAAATTCTCCGGGCCCAAACTGCGCGACCGGGTCGACATGTGGGTGGCCAACCACGACCCGGCCGCGGGGCGGATACCACCCAAAGCCGATGCACGCCGCAGCGTGGTGATCCAACCCTCCGCCGCCCCAGGGTTGGCCGATCTGTGGGGCACCCTGCGCCGACGGCGCCGCCCTGGACACGAGGTTGGATGCGCTGGCCGCCACCGTGTGTGTCAACGATCCGCGCAGCACCGACCAACGCCGCTCCGACGCCTGCGGAGCCCTGGCGCGTGGGGAAGCCGGGCTGACGTGCCAATGCGGGCACCCGGACTGCGCCCCCGGGGTCCAGCGTCGGGCCGCGCAGTCCGCGGTCATTCACGTGCTGGCCGAGCAGGCCACCCTCAACGGCGGTCCCAAGCCGGGACACCTCACCGGGTTCGGCGTCCTACCCGCGCAATGCGTGCGCGACCTCGCCGAGAACGCCACCCCCACACCGCTGACCGTGCCCAGCGGGACACCGGATGCGGGGTATCGGCCCTCGGCCACGACGCTGGAGTTCCTGCGCTGGCGGGATCTGACCTGTCGCTGGCCGGGCTGCGACAAACCCGCCCAGAAATGCGACATCGACCACACCGTGGCCTGGCCGAGCGGCCCAACCCATCCATCCAACCTCAAGCCCTACTGCCGCAACCCGCCGCTACGGAGAGGCGACGGCGAAGAGGCGCCACTCACCGGGCACACCCTTGAGCTCATAAGAGCCGCGCTCCTCGAACTCGAGCCCTGACCCAATCACGAGGTCGCGCAGCGTGCTGGACACGAGCACCTCGTTCGGCCCTGCCAGGGCGCTCACGCGCGCCCCGATGTGCACGCCGATCCCGCCGATGTCGTCGCCGCGGACCTCGCACTCCCCGGTGTGCAATCCGGCGCGCACCTCGATCCCGAGTGCCTGCACCGCGTCGCGGATGGCCATGGCGCAGCGGATCGCTCGCTGAGGGCCGTCGAACATGGCGAAGAAGCCGTCACCCGACGTGTTTACCTCGCGGCCCCGGAAGCGGGCGAGTTGTGCGCGGACGACGGCGTCGTGCGCATCGAGCAACGCATGCCAGTCACGGTCACCCATCTCCGCGGCCCGACGCGTCGAGTCCACGATGTCGGTGAACAGCACCGTGGCGAGCATCCGATCGTCGGCCACCTCTGCCTGGTGCCCGGTGACGAACTCGGCGATCTCCTGAAACGATGGCCGCCATGGCTCAACGAAGTGGAACATGTTGCGCCCGGGAAGTTCGACGTACTTCGCGCCCGATATGTGGTCAGCGATGTATCTGCCCCCCGCGGGCAGGATGATTGTGTCCTCGCTGTGATGGACGACGAGGGTTGGCACGCGGATTGTCGGGAGGATGGCCCGCACGTCCAACTGGAGCACGAGCGGTAGCATGAGAGCTACAGTCGCGGGGCTGGCCGCCAGGCGTTCGTGTCGGGCCCACGTTGCCCTGATCTCCTCGTTCCACGGCATGTCCGGATTGACTACATGTTGAATCTCGCCGGTGCCCCACATATCGACCACAGCGGCGCTCCATTCCTCGCTATCGAACCCGGAGGCGCTCAACGCACTGATGCCCTTCGGATCGGCGCCCTGAAGCACGACCAGCGCAGTTGTGCGAGACGGATGTGTGGCGGCGAACAGCCCCGCTGTCGGGAGCGCGCCGGCAGGGACGAGGAGCGACGCTTCGCGACTCCCTAGATCGTCGAGCACCGCGGTGATGCTGTCGGCCCATTGCTCCAAGTTCGGCATCGCGCGCGATGTGACCGGATCAGACGCACCCGTGCCCGGCTGGTCGAAGAAGATGAGCCGGCCGAGCGATGTCATCGCCTCGATCCACCCTTGAATGGACGGTAGCTCCGGCAGGTGTTCGCAGCAGGTGAACCAGTTCGGGACGTACACGATGTCGCGAGGACCTTCGCGGGACGCACGATAGGTGACGCGCAAATCCCCGTTCAACGCATAGCGCGTCTCCGAGAACACGCCGGAAGTCTAAGCCGAGGAGCGGGTCGAATTCGGTGTCAGGCAAACCTGTCGCCAATAAAGTGTTCTTCGCGTAATCGGTGCCACCACCTGATCAAAACCTTCCTCACCGGCCACGGTTGGCGCGATCAACAACGACCCGACGGCACCCTGGTGCTGTACACCCCACCGGACACACCTACACCACCCAAGCCCACGGCGCCGCCCTGTTCCCGCACTCGGTCAGTCGACCGGCGAACTCGACCTGCCCACCGACCTGGTCGACCCGGAGACCGATCCGATGGCAATGATGCCGCGGCGCAAGCGAACCCGCGAACAAGACCGCCGCGCCCGCATCACCGCCGAACGCCGCGAACGCACCGAACTCATCGCCGAACAACAACGCCAACACCAAGCCTGGATCGCCGCCACCTACCAACCCCCACCCTTCTGACCCGGGGCGGCTAGCCGAGCTGGACCTCATTCGCTTCAAGGCCTCGTCGATATCGCCTGTCTGTCCGGCGAAGGCGTCGCGCCCACCACCACGTGCAGTGATCAGTGCTGCCCCCGATCCACCGTGGTGCTGCGGAGGTCGAGGCGCAGGATGATTTCGCCGTCGGCGTCGACCTCGCCGGTGGGCACGAACCCGAGCCGCTCGTAGAACGGCCCCGGGCCGCCCTCGCCCCCTGGGACGTAGCTCACGAGCAGGTAGTCGGCACCCGCCTCCCGCACCAGATTCGTGACCAGCCGTACCACCTCGCGGCCGTGTCCATGGCGCTGATGGCGTTTGTCGATGAGCAGCTTCCAGAGGAACCACGGGCCGATGATCTCCGGCGGCTGCGGCACGCAGTCCCAGCTCAACATGACGAAGCCGACCGGTTCGTCGCCGGCGTAGACCGCCCGGTACCACGGGTTCGCCTGCGGGTACTTCTCGGCCTCCTGGAGTGCCTCGGCTACCGAGCTCACGAAGCGATCCTGACCGGGAGCAAGGCGGAGTGCGAGCACGTCGTCGCGATTGGTAGCCGACTGCTCACGAAGGGTCACCGGTTCGTCCATGTGGCAAATCATGCCTCGACCCACCCGCTTAGGGCGGCATCAATGCATCGGCAATCGCCAGGTGGCCTTGGTAGCCGTAGGCATTCGCTTTGGCGCGATACTCGCCGACGATGCCGGCGAGGGCGGCGGCGTCGCACTGTGCCTTGGCAAGCTGAGCACGCAAATGCAGCACGGCGACCTCGTTGAGGACGACGCCGGCCTCGACGGGGCTCTGTGCGAGTCGATCGCTCAGCGCATGCGCCTCGAGCAGATCGGTCTCGGTGCCTCGTTCGACGATCAACTCGACCAGTGACGTCACCGCCGACGTGCGGTAAATCCTGTGGCCGGACGCGAATTCGCCTTCGACGATGGCGCGCATCTCGTCGATAGCGGCACCGATGTCACCCTGCCGGGCCTTTTCCAGCGTCAACATCGCATCGATGATCGGCACGATCGCCATGGTGAAGCGCTCCTGGAGTGCGGCTTCCCGTGCGTACAACAGTTTCTCGATGGCCTCTTCCCGTTGTGAACTGCCCGAGCGCAGAAGCGTGATGCCTCGCGTTGCATGTGCAGAGACGACGGCGAAATCGTCACCGGATCTTTCTGCAACCCGTAGGCCCTCGGCGGTCTCCCGCAACGAATCCTCACCGAACTGCAGGCAGCCGTGCGAAAGGCCCATCCCATATTTGTAGAGCAACACCATCGTGTGGGTGTTCGCGTCGAACGTCCTGCCAAGAGACACCGCGTTGTCGATGTCGGACTTCCAGTCTGGTTGTCCAAGAGCGCATCTCGTCAAGCCCTTAAAGAGAAGTCCCGCCACCAAGGGGGAGCTGATGAGCAGGTTGCCTTTGTGGGGATCACCGGCGGCCAGGTCGATGGACCACTGGGCCAGCCGCAGCACCTCGTTGACTTCGCCAGTCGAGAACTTGGCCGCCATCGCCGCGTAGACAAGTTGCAATGCGAGGTTCGGATCACCGATCGACTCGATCAGGGCGACGCATTCCGAGGCCAGCGCAGCCGACTGCTGGTAGTGCGCGTGCACCAACAGCGCCGCGACACGCCCCGACATGCCGATCGCCAACGACATCTTGTCACCAGCCGCCTCCGCGAGTTGCCGCAGCTCGTCGAAGCCAGTGTCGGCGACGCTGCCGCCGATCCGGTACGCGGTTCCGGACAACAGTGTGCGCGGGGCGAAGCGCATCGAAGTCCGGTCCGCGTCGTCGGCGGGCAGACGGTCCGCAGCCTTGCGCGCCCGGTCCCAACTCAACCGAGCCGCACGGATGTCTCGATTCACCAGCCATGCGCCTGCCCGCATGTGCCATGCGAGTGCGTCGTGGAGATCGCCTGCAGCGTCGAAATGTTCGGCGACCAGTGCAGCGTTCTCGTCGACGGCTCCGGGACTGCGCCGCTCTATCGCGGCGGCGACCCGTCGGTGGGTGTCCGCGCGGTCGGATTTCAACTGCGATTGGTATGCCACCGAACGGATCAACGGATGGTCGAACGCGTACTCGGCCCACGGCGTGAACATCACCTGGGCGATGAGCTCCGCCTCGATGAGCTTCGGTATCGCGGGTTCGTCAACCAACTCTGCCAACAGCTCGTCGCCGAACCGCATGCCGATCACCGCGGCGGCGTTCAGCGTGTTTTTCGCGACGGTGTCGAGCCGGTCGATGCGCGCCGCAATCGCGGCTTGCAGTGTCGGCGGCACAGTCACCTCGGTGATTTCACCGCTGAACGCGTAATTGCCCCGATCACCGGTCAGCACGCCACGATCGGCGAGATCGCGGACGATCTCCTCGACGAAGAACGGGTTTCCGCCTGCCCGTTCCGCGATCGCTGAGCTCAACTCCGCCAACGACCGCTCAGAGCCGAGCAGCTCGATGATCAGAGCCGCTGTCTGCGACTCGTCGAGCGGCGCCAAAGCTATGGTCTGGGCGCCGGGTCTATGCGCAAGTGCGCCACGGTATTCCGGCCGATATGTGATGAGCACCATGGAGCGGGTGTGCGCGACGACCGACAGGAAATCAGCGAGCATGGACTCGCTGAATTCGTCGATCCAGTGCGCGTCTTCGATCACGTACACGCCCGGCGACTGTCTGGCCAGCGAGGCCGAATTGACCAGCGTCGTCAGCCTTCGCCTGCGGGCCTCAGCCGCGATGTCGGGAAGGTCGACGGCTGGATCACGGATGCCGAGCACATCGTCGAGGAGTACGAGATCGCCTTCGTCGGCGTCGGCGTCGGCGTCGGCGATCTGCGTCCGTAACCGCGTGCGGGCCAGCGCATCGTCGTCGAGCCCGTCGACTCCGAACGCCGACCGCAGCAGTCTGCCGACGGCGTGGAAGGGCACCTCGTTGGTGTGGGACTCGCAATACGTGGAGTAGACCTCGATGCCGCGGCGACGCGCGATCTCGGACACCTCGCCGACGATCCGGCTCTTGCCGATACCCGGGGGGCCCACGACTCCGACGACGCTTCCGGTACCGCAGGCAGACCGCTCCAGCATCCCGGTCAGTGCGCTCAACTCCCACTGGCGCCCAATGAATGTCGAGTCGCGCCTGCCAGCGAGGCGACCCGAGTCCGCGATGCCGAGGAGGCGATAGGCGGGCACCGGATCCGTGGCTCCCTTGATGTGCACCATCTCGAGTTGGCCCAACTCCACGGTGCGTGCGACCAGGCGTGCAGTGGACTCGCTGAGCATCACACCGCCGGGTGGAGCCACCGATTCCATCCGCTGGGCCATACCTACCTGTTCGCCGATCGTGGTGTAACTCGTTGGCCCCGATGCGATCTCACCGGCTATCACCTCACCGGAATTGAGACCTATCCGCAGCCGCAGATCGATGCCGTCGCGTCGCACTCCTTCGTCGGCGAGCGGCTGCATCTCCGCCTGCATGGCAGAGGCGCCGAGGCATGCGCGGAAGGCGTGATCTTCCAATGCGGTTGGGGCGCCGAACACCGCCATGATGCCGTCGCCGGTGAACTTGTCCACACTCCCGCCGTACTTTTCAACGACCGCGGCGCACCTGTTGAACACCCGGCTCATGATCTCGCGCAGTCGTTCTGGGCCAACCGCCGCGGCGATATCCATCGACTTCACCACGTCGCCGAACAACACCGTGACCTGTTTGTACTCGGCCGGGCGCGCGTCGACTATCGGAGTGCCGCAGGCATCGCAGAACCGAGCATCCTGCCTCGGCTGCGCGCCGCACGTCCGGCACGTCACGATGAGGCACGCCACGGCGTCAGGCGCGGCGTCCAAGCGGGGACATTGCGGCGGTATTCTTCGTACTGCTCGCCGTATTGGCGGACGAGGGTCGGCTCCTCGTACCAGTGCACGAAGGACGCCGTGACGATCCACCCGATCAGGGCGTACAACACCAGCCACAGGCTGTCGAAGAGCAGTGCCTGGCCGAGGATCGCGGTGAGCAGCCCGACGTACATCGGATTGCGCACGAACCGATTGAAACCGGTGATGACGAGACGCTGCGTGGGTGCGATGGGCATGGGCGTGCCGCCGGCCTTCACGAACTGAATGAACGCATGGATGGGCGGGATCAACCCCGCCACGATCAGCACGACACCCAGGATCAGTCGCAAAAGCGGGCTCGACCCCGGTATCTCCCAGTGGGTAATGAGCCAGGGGCCGAGCCCGACGAAGGTACCGGGTGCGACGACGAAGAACGCTGCTGAGCTGACTGCGGCGGTGGTGGTGCGCACCTACCCAGTATTAGCTGGAACCTCCGCAAGTTGGGTGAGTCGGACACTGTTGCCGGACGGATCGCGGAAGCCCGAGTCGATGCCGTACGGCATCTGGTTCGGCGGTTCGGTGAACTCGACGCCGCGCGCGGTCATCTCCTTGTAGGCGGTGTCGATGTCGTCGGTGATTAGGAACACCGTGCCCGCGAACCCTTTTGCGGTGAGATCCAGCACCTGCTTTCTGGTGGCCTCGTCCATGACCGGCTCACCGGGCACGGCCATAAGGACCAGGTTGACGTCGTCCTGTCCGGGTGGCCCGACCGCGAGCCAGCGGAAGTTGCCCATTTCCTCGGGGAACGACACGTCCTCACGCACTTCCATGCCGACCTTCTCGGTCCAGAACTTGAGTGCGACTTCTTGATCATGGACCCACAGGTGGGCGCTGCCGATTCTCATCATGGGCACGACGCTACGGTCGGTCGGCGCTGTCCGTCTTCTCCCCGTGTGCTGTCTTGACCCGGCTGTCGGGTCGTGGGCGAGTGTCGCGCTTGAGGATGCAACTCGGCACCCGCGCGTGCGCCGCGGCGGGCGGCATGCTCGCCCGGTAGGCGGCGGGTGGCTTCCCGTACACACGGGTGAAGCTGGTGGTGAACGACCCGACGCTCTGCAAACCGACCATCACGCAGATATCAGCCACCGACCGATCGGTGTAGCGCAGCAGCGCCGCCGCCCGCTCCAGCCGCCGCGTCTGCAGGTACGAGCGCGGCGATTCGCCGAAGGTGCGGGTGAACATCCGGCTGAAATGCGCCCGCGACAGTCCGGCAGCGGCGGCCAGGTCGTCGACCGTGATCGTTTCGGCGTAGCGGGAGTCGACCAGATCCTTGGCTCGCAACAGATATCGGGCCGGGGGGACTTGCGGCATGAGCTAAGTTTATTGAGCGGATGAGTTGACTGGGCGGCCGCGGACCTAACGGTTCGAGGAAAGTCCGGACTTCACAGAGCAGGGTGATTGCTAACGGCAATCCGAGGTGACTCGCGGGAAAGTGCCACAGAAAGCAGACCGCCACCCCGCGGTGGTAAGGGTGAAACGGTGCGGTAAGAGCGCACCAGCATTCCGGGTGACCGGAGTGGCTAGGCAAACCCCACCCGAAGCAAGGCCAAGAAGGCCGCGACCTGGTTGCGGCCGCGCAGGCGCTCGAGGGTTGCTCGCCCGAGCCTGCGGGTAGGCCGCTTGAGGCACCCGGCAACGGTGTGTCCAGATGGATGGTCGCCGCTTCGCCGCCGTGGTAATTCGCGACGGCGAGGGACAGAATCCGGCTTACAAGTCAACTCATCCGCCCCGTCAGCGCGTGCTGCGCACCGAGGAGTCCAGCTTTTTGAGCGCCTCGCCGACCTGCGCGCGGGACCGCTCCGCAAGGTCGTCTTCCTGTTGGTAGAGCAACCCGTAGGTGAAGGTATCGTCGCCCGCGGCGTGAGCGGCGTCGGCCTGCTCGCTCAGATGGGTGCGGCTGACGACGCTGTCCTGATGGTCGCCGAGCAGCGTCTGGATGGTCTTCGCGCGATCAGACACCTTGTCCTCGCCCGTGGCCGACGCGGTGTAACGAAGTCGCTTGGCGCCCTTGCGAATTCGGTGCAATGCCTCGTCTCGGTCGGCCTCGGGAGCGTCGGCGGCGGCTTTGGCGGCCTTGCGAATTCGCTTGTACGCCGAGTCGATCGTCACCGGCGCGGGCTCCTCGCCCGGCTGGGCGTGGGGGGGTTCTGCGGCGACCAGCCCCTCCAGCGCGTCAAGCAGCCGGAAGTAGCGGTGCGACCGCATCGCGATCACCGATCGCCGCAGTCCGGACTGGTACCGGCGCTTGGCGCCCTCGACCAGCCGCTCCCGTACCGGTCCTCGCACCAGTTCCTCGGGCAGTTCATTGAGGGCCTTCTCGTAGCGCTCGGCGAGTACCTCCGCGTCTCGCGCCACCCCCAATACCGCCGCCAGCTGCCGTAGCTCGTCGAGAACCCAGGCGTCATCGGAGATCCCGAACGCCCCCTCCGACGCCTGCAGCAGGCTGCGGATCTTGCGCGTCGTCACGCGCATCTGGTGCACGGAGTCGTAGACGTCGGCGCGCACCGCGCGATCCCAGACCAGCAGCTCTTCGACCTGCTCTGCCACCGCCCGGTGCACCGGGTCGGTCGGCGGGGCGATCTCGTCCTGTTCTGTCGGGGCTGCCGCCTCCAGCACCCGCGCGAGCTTGGAGCCGCTGCCCGCAGGCAGCGCGCCCGCGTCGAGCAACCGGTTCGTCAGCCTGTCCAAGAGCTCTCGGTCGGCGCCTTCGGCCAACTCGAGCTCCCATTCGCGCCACTGCTGCTCGTCGCCGTCCGGTCCGGCCTGCGCCACGACGTTGTCGTCGCAGAACTCCGCGATGGCAGCGCCCTGATGTCCGTAGAGCACGTCGATCGTGCGATGGGTGGTGATGCGCGCGACGGGGCCCAGCGGTCGATCACGGACGATGGCTGCAACGACATCCAACAACTCATCCGGCGCCGACTCGGCGGCGTCGCCCAGCGGCGCCCTTACCTCGGTTCGTGCGTCCGGGCCTGCGGGCAGCTTCAGGTGCCACCCTGCGTCGGTGCCCCCGGTCCGTCGACGCAGCGTGACGCGGTGAGCGGCGAGATGGTGGCCCGGCGTATCGAAATACACGGCATCGAGATGCTGTTCCGGCGACCGCTCCACCCGCGACACCGACGACAATCCCTCGAAGGACGGCGACACGGTCGACTCGACGACCTCAAATTTGCGCTCGACCTCCAGATACCTGGATTTCGCCTGGTTACCGGATTTCGCCATGGTGCAAGCATCGTCCCTTCGTTGACGCCCTCGATGGTTAATGGGCGGTGGCAAGCGTGCCACACGAAGGTAAACAAACCTTGCGCTGGCGCGATAGGAACACGCAGATACAGTCCGAGGGTGACCGAATACGAGACCATCACGTTCGAGCAGTCCGACGCTATAACCCGGATCACGCTGAACCGACCGGATGCCGCGAACGGCATGAACGACACGATGACTCGGGAACTGGCCGACGCGGCCAGTCGATGCGACACCGACGCCACCAAGGTCGTCGTGCTCACCGGATCTGGCCGATTCTTCTGCGCTGGAGGCGATCTGAAGTCATTTGCGGTGGCCACAAGCCGCGGCCGCTTCATCAAGGGCGTTGCCGACGACCTGCACCGCGCGATCTCGACATTCGCCCGCATGGATGCCGTGTTGATCACGTCGATCAACGGGGTCGCCGCGGGGGCGGGATTCTCCATCGCGGTCACCGGTGACCTCGTGTTGGCAGCCGAGTCCGCGTCGTTCACGATGGCCTACACCAAGGCCGGGCTCAGCCCGGGCGGCAGCTCGTCCTACTACCTGCCCCGGCTCATCGGTATCCGCAAGACGCAGGAACTGATGCTGACCAACCGCACGCTGTCCGCCGCCGACGCGTCGCAGTGGGGTTTGGTCACCGAAGTGGTTCCCGAAGCCGAGTTGGCCGCACGCACCGACGAGCTGGCCAACCAAATGGTGCGCACCTCAAGACAATCCAACGGCGCGGTGAAGATGTTGCTCCTCGGCACGTTCAAGAACAGCGTCGAGGAGCAAATGGAACTCGAGGGCAGGCTGATAGCCGCGGCGGCCGAATCCCCCGACGGCACAGAGGGTGTCGACGCGTTTATGGAGAAGCGGAAGGCCGAGTTCGCCTAGAAGGAGTGCTCGTCGGCGGGGAATGCCCCGCTGGCCACCTCGTCGGCGTACTGCGTTGCGGCGCGGCGCAATTCGCCGCCCACGTCACCGAAGCGCTTGACGAACTTGGCTGTCTTGCCGCTGGTGAGCCCTGCCATGTCCTGCCACACCAGCACCTGCGCGTCGCAGTTCGGCCCCGCGCCGATCCCGACGGTGGGGATCGTCAGCTTGCCGGTGATCTGAGTGGCCAGTTCCGCGGGCACCATCTCGAGTACGACGGCGATCGCGCCGGCTTCCTGCACCGCGATGGCGTCGTGGATTGTCTGCTCTGCGGCATCGCCGCGGCCCTGGACGCGGAACCCGCCGAGACCGTTGACGCTCTGCGGGGTGAAGCCGATGTGCGCCACGACCGGGATGCCCGCCATGGTCAGGGTGGCGATCTGCTCGGCAACGCGTTCACCGCCCTCGAGCTTGACCGCGTGCGCGCCCGTTTCCTTCAGGAACCGGGTCGCCGACGCCAGCGCGTGCTGGGGGCCAGCCTCGTAACTGCCGAACGGCAGGTCGGCCACCACCAGCGCATGCGGCGCGCCCCGCACCACTCCACGCACCAACGGCATCAGCTCGTCGATGGTGACCGGCACCGTCGTGTCATAGCCGTAGACCACGTTGGCGGCGGAATCGCCGACCAGAAGCACGGGAATGCCTGCATCGTCGAAGACGCGGGCGGTGGAGTAGTCGTAGGCCGTCAACATGGCCCATTTGTGGCCTTCGGCCTTCCACTTCTGAAGGTGGAGGGTGCGCGTTTTGGTTCGCGGCTTTTGATCGGCAGCACCATAAACGGTCTGCTCAGACATCGCTGTCTCCCAGTGGGTGGGTCGGGTCGAAATCCTCGAGGCCGTTTCGGTCCCCGGGTTTCGCTGACTACCTAAGTCTGCCACCAGGGCCGTCGAAAGTTAAAGCCGCGTTAAGTGGATTTCCTCACACCTTGCTGCACCCCGCCTAAGCTCTGCGGCATGCAAAGGCTCAGCGGACTCGACGCCAGCTTCCTATACCTCGAAACAGCCGCACAGCCATTGCACGTGTGCTCGATCCTCGAGTTGGACACGTCGACAATGCCCGGCGGCTACACCTTCGACCGGCTGCGAGATGGGCTCGGCCTGAGGATCAAGGCCATGCCGCAGTTCCGCGAAAAACTCGCCGACAGCCGGTTCAACCCCGACCACCCAGTCTGGGTGGACGACAAGGACTTTGACGTCGACCGGCACCTGCACCGCATCGGCCTGCCCAGCCCGGGTGGGCGCAACGAACTCGCCGAAATCTGCGGGCACATCGCCTCACTGCCGCTGGATCGCAGCCGTCCGCTGTGGGAAACCTGGGTGATCGAGAACATCGCAGGCACCGACGCCCACGACGGCGGCCGGATCGCCGTGATGACCAAGGTGCATCACTCAGGCGTCGATGGCGTGACCGGTGCCAACCTGATGTCTCAGCTGTGCAGCACCGAACCCGACGCACCCGCACCCGAACCGGTCGAGGGTGTCGGGGACGCCAGCAGCCTGGAGATCGCGATCAGCGGCGCGGTCAAATTCGCCACCCGGCCGCTGAAACTGGTCAACATGCTGCCCGCGACGTTGTCGACCGTGGTCGACACCGCGAAACGGGCGCGCAGCGGGCTGAGCATGGCAGCGCCATTCGCGGCGCCCAAAACCGCGTTCAACGCCAACGTCACCGCGCACCGCAATATCGCGTTCGCCCAGCTCGACCTCGAGGACATCAAGACCGTCAAGAACCATTTCGGCGTCAAGGTCAATGACGTCGTGATGGCGCTGGTCTCCGGCGTGCTGCGGAAGTTCCTGGCCGATCGCGGCGAGCTGCCGGACAACACTCTGGTGGCGATGGTTCCGGTGTCGGTACACGACAAATCGGACCGGCCCGGCCGCAACCAGGTGTCGGGGATGTTCTCCCGATTGGAGACCAACATCGAGGACCCGGCCGAACGCCTCAAGGCCATCGCCGACGCCAACTCGGTCGCAAAGCAGCACAGTTCCGCGATTGGGGCGACCCTGCTGCAGGACTGGACGCAGTTCGCGGCGCCCGCCGTCTTCGGCATCGCCATGCGGGTTTACGCGCGCAGCAGGCTGACCGAGGCGCGGCCGGTGCACAACCTCGTCATCTCCAACGTCCCTGGCCCGCAGATCCCGCTCTATTACCTCGGGGCCGAGGTCAAGGCGATGTATCCGCTCGGCCCGATCTTCCACGGCTCCGGGCTCAACATCACCGTGATGTCGCTGACGGGCAACCTCGACGTCGGTCTGATCTCCTGCCCCGAGCTGATCCCAGACTTGTGGGAGATGGCCGACGACTTTGCGGTAGCGCTCGACGAATTGCTCGCGGCCACCAGATTGCGATGAACGCCAAGCGGGGGATCCTGGCGGCGGTGTTCGTCGCGCTCCTCATCGCGGGCAGCGCCACACTCGCCACCACCCGGCCACCGGCGGACCTCGCCATCGACTGGGGGCGGTGCGTGAAATCGGGGGAGACCGACGTGCTGCCCGAAGTCCAGTGTGGTGAGCTTTCGGTCCCGCTCGATCACGAGAAACTCGACGGTCCCCGGATCACAATCGCGGTGGCCCGCTTGCCCGCAACGGGACAGAAGATCGGCTCGCTGCTCACCAATCCCGGCGGTCCCGGCGAGGAGGGCGTCAACTTTCTGATGGACCTCGCTGACTACCTGCCCACGTCGGTGCGGCAGCGTTTCGACGTCATCGGCTTCGACCCCCGCGGCATCGGACGATCATCACCCGCGCTCGACTGCAACACCGACGCCGAAGATGACGAGACCCGTGCCGATGTCGACGTCGACTACAGCCCCGCCGGTGTCGCCGAGACCGAGCAGGAAACCACGGATTACGTGCAACGCTGCGCCGACAAGAACGGGCCCGACCTGTTGGCCAACGTCGGCACCGAATCGGTGGCCAAAGACATGGATCTGCTAAGGGCGGTACTCGGCGACGACAAGCTGACGTACATCGGCTTCTCCTACGGAACGCAACTGGGCGCGCAATACGCCGAACTGTTTCCCGACCGGGTCCGCGCGATGGTGCTCGACGGTGCGGTGGATCCTGCTGCCGATCCGATGCAAGCACTGCTCGACCAGGCCGAAGCATTCCAGAAGGCCTTCGAGGATTACGCCGCCGACTGCGCAAACGCCCCGGACTGTCCGCTGGGTACCGATCCGGCCAAGGCCGTCGACTCCCTGCACGGCCTCATCAACCCTCTGGTCGAACGGCCCGCGCAGACGGAGGACCCTCGCGGCTTGAGCTACACCGACGCATTGACCGGCGTCTACGACGCGCTCTACGCGTCTGCCAGTTGGCATCAGCTGACCGATGGTCTGGCCGCATTGCGCGACGGTAAGCCCGCCGATGACTTGTTGGAACTCGCTGACTCTTACAACGGAAGGGGTTCCGACGGGCACTACGCAAACACCAACGATGCCTACACGGTGATCACGTGCGCCGACAGCCTGTTCCCGACCGACCCGGCGGCCTGGGCGGAATTCGACAAGAAGTATCGGCAGGTGTCGCCGTTCGACGTCTACGGCGAGTTCACCGGCAACGCTCCCCGGCCGCCGTGCGCGCTGTGGCCGTTCCGCACCGAGGCGGCGCCGCATGCGGTGTCGGCGCCGGGACTGCCGCGCACCCTCGTCATCTCCACAACGGGCGACCCGGCCACGCCCTACCTGGACGGTGTCCGCCTGGCCGAGCAGATGCATGCCGCGTTGCTGACCGTGGAGGGCAGTCAACACACCGCGGCGTTCTGGGACATCCCCTGCGTCGACGAGGTCGTGGCGGCCTACCTCATCGACCTGACCCTTCCGCCGCCCGACGAGCGGTGCTCAGCAGGACCTTGATCAGGCGTTGCGGAACGGGCCCTGGCCAGCACTGACGGCGTGTCATGGCAGCATGTGGAGCCATGAACCTCAAGACCGGGGTCCTTGCGGCCTGCGCTGTGCTGCTGCTGGTCGCTGGCTGCGCCAAAGTCGTCGACGGTCGCGCGGTCATTTCCGTGCCCCGGCCAGGGACGCCGATCCAATGGGTGCCCTGCAAAGCCGCGCAATCTTCTGATCAATCCCGTATCCCGGCAGGCGCCGAATGCGGAAAGCTCTCGGTTCCTGTCGACTACACCAAGCCCGACGGCGACGTCGCCCAGCTGGCGATGATCCGGTTCAAGGCGACGGGCCAGAAGATCGGCTCGCTGATCGTCAATCCGGGCGGCCCCGGCGAGTCCGGTGTGCAGGCGGCGGCCTCACTCGTCCTCGGCCTGCCGCAGTCGGTGCGGGAGCGATTCGATGTGGTCGGCTTCGATCCGCGCGGCGTCGGCAACTCCACACCCGCGGTGTGGTGCAACTCCGACGCCGACAACGACCGGATGCGGGCCGACCCCACAGTCGAATACACGCCGGAGGGCGTAGCCCATATCGAGAAGGAAACCAAGGAATTCGTCCAGCGCTGCGTCGACAAGATGGGCAAGGACTTCCTCGAGAACGTCGGAACCGCCAACGTGGTCAAGGATCTCGACGCGATCCGGGTGGCCGTCGGCGACAACAAGCTGACGTATCTGGGTTACTCGTACGGCACCCGCATCGGTTCGGCATACGCCGAGGCGTATCCGCAGAATGTGCGCGCGATGATTTTGGATGGTGCCGTTGACCCCAGCGCCGACCCTGTCGAGGAGGAGATCCGTCAGGCCGCCGCATTCCAACAGGCTTTTGACGACTACGCCGCCGACTGCGCCAAAGACCCGTCCTGCCCGCTTGGCACCGACCCGGCCAAGGCCACCGACATCTACCGCAGCATGGTCGAACCGCTGAAGGACAATCCCGCCAAGACGAAGGATCCACGCGGGCTGGGCTACAGCGACGCGATCGTCGGAACCATCCTGCCGCTGTATTCGCCGAACCTGTGGCGCCATCTCACCCAGGCGCTCAACGAGATCAAGGGCGGCACCGGCGACACGATGCTGGCGCTGGCCGACCTGTACATGGGTCGCGACTCACAAGGGCATTACAACAATTCGACCGATGTCCGGGTTGCCGTCAACTGCGTGGACGAGCCCGCCCTGACCGATCACGCCAAGGTCGTCGAGCAGGACCGGCGCAGCCGTGACGTCGCGCCGTTCATGAGCTACGGCGATTTCACCGGCAACGCCCCGATGCCCACGTGCGCGTTCTGGCCGGTACCGCCGACGAGCACTCCGCACAAGATCAAGGTCAACGGGTTACCGCCGATCCTGGTGATCTCGACCACCAACGACCCGGCCACGCCGTACCAGGCGGGCGTTGATCTGGCCCGGCAGCTGGGCGGCACGCTGGTCACCTTCGAAGGCACCCAGCACACCGTCGTGTTCCAGGGAAATCGCTGCATCGACGACATCGCGGCGCGCTACCTGGTCGACGTAACCGTGCCGCCGCCGGATACGAGATGCCGAACATCGAGTTGATGGGGTCGGCTGGCGTTGCGCTCCTCGCGCGCGACACCGATGGAATGCCTTTGAGTTTCGCGACGATCTATTGGGCATGGTGCCACGCCTGATCACAGCCAGGTCACCGTTGTGTTCCAGCCGCAGACCCGCGGTCGTTAACCATGCGAACATGTTCGCCATGTGGCGGGTGGGACGGCTGGGTGCGATGCTGCTCGCACTCACCGTGATCTCGGCGATCGGATGCCCGTCGGCTTCGGCCTCACCAGAGGGCGAGACAACGCAGCTCTACGGGCAGACCCCGGTCTGGGGCGACTGCGGGCAGTTCGTCCGCGACATCAGCCGCATCCCCACCGCGCAGTGCGGCACGGTAGCGGTACCCGTTGACTACGCCAAACCTGAAGGTGCGCAAGCACATTTGGCCGTGATCCGGGTGCCTGCCCACGGTGATCGGCTCGGCGTGCTCGTGGTCAACCCCGGTGGGCCCGGCGCGTCGGCCGTCGAAACGGTCGCAAACATGGGTGCCACACTGGGCGACACCGACATCGGCCGTCGCTTCGATCTGGTCGGCATCGACCCGCGCGGTGTGGGGCACTCCACGCCGGAGATGCGATGCCGTACCGACGCGGAATTCGACGCGTTCCGCCAAGAGCCGATGACCGACTACAGCCCGCCAGGCGTCGCGCACATCGAGCAGCTATACCGTGACTACGCGCAACAATGTGTCGACAGAATGGGCCCCGACTTCCTCGCCAACGTCGGCACCGCCTCCTCGGTCCGCGATATGGACGTGGTGCGCGCAGCGCTCGGTGAGAACCAGATCAACTATCTCGGCTTCTCGTACGGGACCGAACTCGGCGCCGATTACGCCGAACAGTACGGCGACAGGGTGCGCGCGATGGTTCTCGACGGCGCCATCGACCCGAGCCTCGACCCGGTCGCATCGAGCATCCGCCAGATGTCGGGTTTCCAAATGGCTTTCGACGACTACGCCGCCGACTGCGCCAAATCGGCAGGTTGCCCGCTCGGCACCGACTCGGCAAAGTTCGTCGACCGGTTTCACGAGTTGGTCGACCCGCTGGTGGCGCAGCCCGGCGGCACGTCGGATCCGCGCGGGCTGAGCTATCAGGACGCGATCACCGGGACGGTCGACGCGCTCTACACACCGCGCTACTGGACGTACCTGACGAGCGGGTTGCTGGGACTGCAGCGCGGTACCGACGCGGGTGACCTGCTACTGCTGGCCGACGACTACCACCATCGTGACGAGTCGGGGCATTACAAGAATCTCAGTGATGCTTTCACCGCGATCCGCTGTGTGGACTCGCCGTATCCGACCGATCCCGCCGTGTGGGCCGACGCCGACCGGCAGATCCGCGAGGTGGCGCCGTTCCTGGCCTACGGGCCCTTCACCGGATTCGCCCCGCGCGATATGTGTGCCCTGTGGCCGGTGCCACCGACGTCGACGCCACACCCCGCCGCATCGCCGGGACCGGGCAAGGTCGTCGTGGTCTCGACGACGCACGACCCCGCCACGCCGTATCAGGCAGGCGTCGACCTGGCGCGGCAGATGGGCGCCTCGCTGATCACCTTCGACGGCACGCAGCACACCGTCGTCTTCAACGGCGACGCGTGTGTCGACACCGCGGTGGTGAACTTCCTGATCGACTCTGTGGTCCCGCCGGACGGTCTGCGCTGTTAATTGCAGCGGCCGTGTAACACAGAATTAACAGCCGGAACCTACGCTGCGGACATGGATCGGCAGAAGGAATTTGTGCTGCGCACGCTGGAGGAACGCGACATTCGGTTCGTCCGGTTGTGGTTCACCGATGTGCTCGGATACCTCAAATCCGTCGCCATCGCGCCCGCCGAACTCGAGGGGGCGTTCGAGGAGGGCATCGGCTTCGACGGGTCCGCGATCGAGGGCTTCGCGCGGGTGTCGGAAGCCGACATGGTGGCCCGGCCCGATCCGTCGACGTTCCAGGTGCTGCCGTGGACCAGCAGTTTGGGCAAGCATCACTCGGCGCGGATGTTCTGCGACATCACGATGCCCGACGGTTCGCCGTCGTGGGCGGACTCGCGCCACGTGCTGCGCCGCCAGCTGTCGAAGGCCAGTGACCTCGGGTTCTCCTGCTACGTGCACCCCGAGATCGAGTTCTTCCTGCTGAAGCCGGGCGAGGAGGACGGCTCGCCGCCGGTGCCCGCCGACAATGGCGGCTATTTCGACCAGGCGGTGCACGACGCGGCGCCCAACTTCCGCAGGCACGCCATCGACGCGCTCGAGCAGATGGGCATCTCGGTGGAGTTCAGCCACCACGAGGGCGCACCGGGCCAGCAGGAGATCGACCTGCGTTACGCCGACGCCCTGTCCATGGCCGACAACGTGATGACGTTCCGGTATGTGGTCAAGGAGGTCGCCATTGGCGACGGGGTGCGAGCATCGTTCATGCCCAAGCCTTTTGCCGAGCATCCGGGCTCGGCCATGCACACCCACATGAGCCTGTTCGAGGGCGAGACCAACGCGTTCCACAGCCCCGAAGATCCGCTGCAGCTCTCCGATGTCGCCAAGTCGTTCATCGCGGGCATTCTCGAGCACGCCCAGGAGATCAGCGCCGTCACGAACCAGTGGGTGAACTCCTACAAGCGTCTGGTGCACGGCGGCGAGGCGCCGACAGCCGCATCGTGGGGCGCGGCCAACCGCTCGGCGCTGGTGCGGGTGCCGATGTATACGCCACGGAAGGCCTCGTCACGGCGCATCGAGGTGCGAAGCCCCGATTCCGCGTGCAACCCGTACCTGACGTTCGCGGTGCTGCTGGCCGCCGGTCTGCGCGGCGTGGAAAAGGGCTATGTGCTGGGCCCGCAGGCCGAGGACAACGTCTGGAACTTGACCCCCGAGGAACGCCGCGCGATGGGCTACAAGGAGCTCCCGTCCAGCCTCGGTGTCGCGCTCGGCGAGATGGAGAACTCCGAACTCGTCGCAGAAGCGCTGGGAGAGCACGTGTTCGACTACTTCCTGCGCAACAAGCGCACCGAGTGGGAGAACTACCGCAGCCACGTGACGCCGTACGAGCTGAAGACCTATCTGTCGCTGTAGTCAGATCTCGCGATAACGGCTGCGATAACGTCGTAGATGTGGCCAAACCCGCGACGCAGCGTCCCAAGCTGCCCAGCGTAGGCCGGCTCGGGCTGGTCGAACCCTCGGCGGCCGACGATCTGGACCAGCTGGGCTGGAACACCGATACGCATGTCGAACTGCTGTGGTCACTGTCGCGGGCGCCCGACGCCGACAGCGCGCTCAAGGCGATGGTGCGGCTGGCCGAGGCGGCAGGCGACTGGGACAAACTCAACGCGGCGCTGCTCGAGGACCGCGGCCTGCGGGGCCGGCTGTTCGCTATGCTCGGCTCGTCGCTGGCCCTCGGTGATCACCTCGTCGCCTACCCCGATTCGTGGCACCTGCTGGCGGGCAACGTCGTGTTGCCGTCCGCCGACGAACTGCGCGAACAGTTCACTGCGCTGGCCGAAAAGTCAACCGACACAAACGCCGCGCGGCTGCCGCTGCGCAAGCTGCACCGCGACCGGCTGCTGGTGCTTGCGGCGCTCGACCTGGCACCGACCGTCGAGAACGAGCCGGTACTGCCATTCAAGACGGTGGGTGAGCATCTGTCCGATCTGGCCGACGCCGCATTGGGCGCCGCGCTGACCGTCGCGAACCAATCGGTATGCCGCGACGGCGCAGAACGCCCGCGGATCGCGGTGATCGCGATGGGGAAGTGCGGAGCGCGCGAGCTGAACTACGTCAGCGACGTGGACGTCATCTTCGTCGCCGAGAACGCCGACTCCGTCGCGACCCGGGTGGCGGGCGAGATGATGCGGTTCGCCAGCGACGCGTTCTTCGAGGTCGATGCGGCGCTTCGGCCCGAGGGCAAGCACGGGCAGCTGGTGCGCACGCTGGACTCGCACATCGCGTACTACCAGCGCTGGGCCAAGACGTGGGAATTCCAGGCGCTGTTGAAGGCGCGCCCCGCCGCCGGAGACGCCGAACTCGGTGTCCAGTACGTCGCGGCGCTGATGCCGATGGTGTGGACCGCCAGCCAGCGTGAGGACTTCGTGCCCGAGGTGCAGGCGATGCGCCGACGCGTCGAGGAACTGGTGCCCGCGGGTCAGCGGTCCCGCGAGATCAAGCTGGGCACCGGCGGGCTGCGCGACGTCGAGTTCGCAGTGCAGTTGTTGCAGCTGGTGCACGGCCGCAACGACGAATCTCTCCACGTGGCCTCGACGGTCGATGCGCTCGCCGCGCTGAGCGCGGGCGGCTACATCGGCCGCGACGACGGCGCCAACATGACCGCCTCCTACGAGTTCCTGCGGCTGCTCGAACACCGGCTACAGCTGCAGCGGCTCAAGCGCACACACATGCTGCCCGACGATGACGACGAGGAGGCGCTGCGCTGGCTCGCGCGTGCCGCCCACGTCCGCCCGGACGGCAGGCACGACGCGCTGGGCGTGCTGCGCGAGGAACTCAAGCGACAGAACATGCGCGTGTTGCGGCTGCACGCCAAGTTGTTCTACCAGCCCCTGCTGGAGTCGGTTAACCAACCGCCGCTTGGCATTTCGGAAGGCATGACGCCCGAGGCGGCCGAACGACAGCTCGCCGCGCTCGGCTACGAAGGGCCGCAGAGTGCGCTGACCCACTTAGCGGCGTTGACGAGCAGCAGCGGGCGTCGGGGAACGGTGCAGCAGGTGCTGCTGCCCACACTGCTGGATTGGCTGTCGGACACGCCGGATCCGGATGCGGGCCTGCTGTCGTATCGGCGGATCAGCGAGGCGCTGACCGACCAGCGGTGGTACCTGTCGACGCTGCGTGACGAAGGCGCCGTGGCCAAGCGGCTGATGCGGATCCTGGGGACCTCGGCGTATGTGCCCGAGTTGTTGATGCGTGCACCGGAGGTCATCCAGTCCTATGCCGACGGGCCGAGCGGACCCAAGCTGCTCGAGGTCGAGCCGGACGGCGTGGCGCGGGCGTTGATCGCCTCGGCAGGCCGTCATGGCGATCCGGTGCGGGCCATTGCGGCGGCCCGCACACTGCGCAGGCGCGAGCTGGCCCGGATCGCCTCGGCCGACCTGCTCGGCATGCTCGAGGTGACCGATGTGTGCAACGCGCTGACGTCGGTGTGGGTGGCGGTGTTGCAGGCCGCGCTGGAGGTCGTGATCCGGGCCAACACTGCGGACGACGGCGCACCGGCTCGCATCGCGGTGATCGGCATGGGCCGGCTCGGCGGCGGCGAGCTGGGTTACGGCTCGGATGCCGACGTGATGTTCGTGTGCGAGCCGGAGGAAGGCGTCGAGGAATCTGTCGCGGTGCGTTGGTCGGGGACCATCGCCGAGCAGGTCCGCGCCCTGCTTGGCACGCCGAGCGTCGACCCGCCGCTGGAGGTCGACGCCAACCTGCGGCCAGAGGGCCGCAGCGGCCCGCTGGTGCGCACGCTCGCGTCGTACGAGGCGTACTACTCGCAATGGGTGCAGACGTGGGAGGTTCAGGCGCTGCTGCGGGCCCATTGCGTCGCAGGCGACCCTGACCTGGGCGAGCGATTCCTGCTGATGGCGGACAAGACCCGCTATCCGTCGGGCGGTGTATCCGCCGAGGCCGTACAGGAGATTCGCCGGATCAAGGCGCGCGTTGACGCCGAACGGCTGCCGCGCGGCGCGGACCCGAATACTCACACCAAGCTGGGCCGCGGGGGACTGGCCGACATCGAATGGACGGTGCAGCTGCTGCAGCTGCGGCATGCGCATGAACTTCCCACGCTGCACAGCACGTCGACGCTTGACGCGCTCGACGCGATCGGAGCGGCCGAGCTGATCGCCGAGGGGGACGTGGATCTGTTGCGGCAGGCGTGGCTGACCGCGACCAGGGCGCGCAACGCGCTGGTGCTGGTGCGCGGCAAGCCGTCCGACCAATTGCCGGGCCCGGGTAGGCAACTCAACGCGGTCGCGCTGGCCGCGGGGTGGGACACCGACGACGGCGGCGAATTCCTCGACAACTACCTCCGGGTGACCCGTCGGGCGAAAGCAGTAGTCCGCAAGGTGTTCGGGGGTTAGCCGACGGCCGTCAGTTAAAGTGCCCGGAATGGCTATGGACTTCCCGTTCGAAGTGATCAGCGCCGAGGAGTACGAGCGCATGCGTGCGCTCTACGGGCCCCTGACAGATGCGCTGCGCAAGCTCATCGCTGCGGGAATCCGTACCGAGGCCGACGAGGAGACCGTGCGCGAGGCCAAGGCCGCGATCGAGACGGCCACCGGGATGCTCGAGCGCACAGAACGCAACATGACCTCGACACTGCGTCACGCATCTACGGGTCGCCCGCTGGCGTGGGCCAATCCCGCCGTCGGACTGCGCAACGCGATCGCGCCCCCGATGGTCATCAACCATGAGGACGACGGCCGCTGCTGGAGCGAGTTCGATCTGAGCGCCGCATACGAAGGCCCGCCGGGCTGGGTGCACGGCGGCATCTGCGCGTTGGTGCTCGACCACATCCTCGGCGAGGCGGCGAGCGAGGGCTTGACCCAGCCGAAGTTCACCGGGACGATCACGCTGCGCTACCTGCGCGGCACACCGCTCGGGCCGCTGCGCGCGGAGGCGTTCATCGAACGAACCGAGGGCGTCAAGACGTTCGCGCGCGGCTACCTCAGCGACGCCGATGGGACAACCGTCGAGGCCGAAGGGATCTTCATCAGGCCGGCCTGGGCGCGGGACGCCGGATGAAGTACTACGTCAGCACGGCGTTCCTCAACACCGGTGAGGTCGTCGAAATCGCCAAGGCCGCAGACGATCTCGGCTACGACGGGATGGGCATTCCCGACCACGTCATCAACCTCGAAACGCTGCAGACGCCGTACCCGTACACCAAGGACGGCGAGCGCCGATGGGAGGCGTTCACCGATTGGCCGGATCCGTGGGTGATCATCGGCGCGATCGCGCTCGTGACCACGCGGCTGCGCTTCGTGACCACGGTGTATCTGCCCGCCATGCGCGATCCGTATTCCGCCGCGAAATCGATTGGTACAGCGGCTTTCTTGGCGCAGGGACGGTTGGAACTCGGTATCGGCGTGGGCTGGTGCGAGGAAGAGTTCACGTTGATGGGTCAACGCTTCGACCGCCGCGGTAAGCGCACCGACGAAATGCTCGAACTGATGAAGGCGTTGTGGGAGCCGGGATGGACCGAGTTTCACGGCGAGTTCTATTCGGCGCCACGGCTCGAGATGGAACCGACCCCGCCGCACATCCCCGTCTACGTCGGCGGCCTCAGCGACATCGCGCTGCGCCGGGCCGCGCGTCACGACGGGTGGATCGGCGATTTGATCACCACGGACCGGGCCGTCGAACGCGTCCAACGGCTACGCGAACTGCGTGCTGAAAAGGGTTTGTCGATGGACGATTTCGCGATCCTCACGCCGCTTACCGACGCCTTCACCCCTGAGCACTACGCACGCGCCGAGGCGGCGGGCATCACCGGGATCATCACGATGCCGTGGATGTTCTACGCAGGACCGCAAGCCTCCCTGTCCGAAAAGATCGACGGTATGCGCAAGTTCCGCAAGGACCTTGCGCCGGACAACTAGCCGGTCAGCGCCGCATCCGGCCGAAACCGCGACGCGCCGTGGCCGCAGCCGGTGCCGTTCGCCGCCTGCCGTCGATGGACCACGCGCCCGCGCCGGTGGTGGCGAGAAGCAGGAACGCGAAGCAGTACATGATCGCGGGCTCGCCCCCGTTGCCGCCGATCTGATTGTCGTAGGGCCAGAAGCTCGCTGGCGCACCCTGCAGAGGCGGCCATTGCTGCCAGAAGTACGCGACGGCCATCTCGCCGGACGCGATGAACGCCGCAATGCGGGTCTGGAAGCCCACGACGATCAGGATGCCAAGGACTAACTCGATCACCCCTGCGAACCAGAATGGCCAGGTTCCGGTGGGCACCGCTGTTCCGAGCGGCCAGCCGAAGAGCTTCATCGTGCCGTGCAGCATGTAAAGCAGACCGAAGATGATGCGGAAAATGCTCAGAACCGGAGACGAGTAACTTGCGAGCCGTGTGTCCAGTGTCGTCATGTTCTCGACAGTACGACCCTGGGCAGCCGCTGTGAATGAGCTGGCGTAATGCTGGAAAAGTCTTCACCAAACCGAAACGCAGGGCGGAGAAAACCCCGCCCAGCGTTTTGCTGACGCGCGCCTACGTGCAGCAGTTGGGATCCAGGACGGCACACAGTGCCTCGACCGCGCCGCGGTGCGGCCGATGGTAGACGTTCATGCCGCGACGTTCAGACTCGACCAGGCCGGCGCGGCGAAGTTGCGTCATGTGGTGGCTGACGGTCGACTCGGTCAGCCCGAGCACGGTGGCGAGTTCGCCGCTGTTCTCTTCGCCCGCCGAGGAACTGAAGAGGTAGGACATGATCTTCACGCGGACTGGATCGGCCAGCGCCTTGAGCCGCAGTGCGACATGCAGAGCGTCGTCGTCGCTCATCGGTCCAGCGGCAACGGGAGCGCAGCACACCGGTGCGGTCATGTCGATCAATGGCAGCGTCTTCGGCATGTCAACGATGCTGCCCAATACATTGACATAAGTCAAAGAGGTGTGCATCCTAGGTCCAGCGCGCTAGTTCGATATAAGTCACACACGTAGGAAGGCGGATCATGTCCCGAGCCCAACTGGCCCTCAATGTCGACGACCTCGACCAGGCCATCACCTTCTATTCGAAGCTGTTCAAAACTCAGCCCGCCAAGATCAAAGAGGGCTATGCGAACTTTGCGATCATCGAGCCGCCGCTGAAGTTGGTCCTGCTGGAAAACCCCGGGAAGGGCGGCACCATCAACCACCTCGGTGTCGAGGTCGAGTCCAGCGACATCGTCCACGCCGAGATCGCCCGCCTTACCGGCGAGGGACTCTTCACCGACGAGGAAATCGGCACCACCTGTTGCTTCGCCACCCAGGACAAGGTCTGGGTGACCGGCCCGGCCGGTGAGAAGTGGGAGGTTTACACCGTCCTCGCGGACTCCGAGACGTGCTGCGGCGGCTCGGCCGACAAGTCTGCGGCGGCCTGCTGCTAGCAGGCGCATTATCGAAGGGTGGACGTTGAAGTCCGGTTCGTCGAGGGCTGCCCCAGCTTGCCGGTCATATGGCAACGGCTGCGGCATGCCCTCGATGCAATCGGCTGCGCGGAAGTCGATATTCGGGGTCGACAGGTTCAGGCCGCCGCTGAGGCGGACGCGCTGGGGTTCACCGGATCGCCAACCATCCTTGTCGATGGCAACGATCTGTTCGGGCAATCTGACGCCGTGGCGGGTTTGTCATGTCGGCTTTACCGTTCCGCTCACGGCACCACCGGCTTACCAAGCATTGAGCAACTGACAGCCGCCCTCGGCGGGAACTGTGTCGACCGGCCCCATTGACCGCGCTGATCTTGCCGCCGGATTGGAAGACGCCCGCGTCGAGTTCCATCGGCTACTAGGTAAGGCGGGACCCGATGACTGGGGCAGGCCGACGCTCGGCACCCGGTGGACGAACGAACAACTCATGTTCCACATGGTGTTCGGCTACATGGTCGCGCAACGGCTGCTGATCCTGGTAAAGATGTTCGACCGGCTGCCCGATGAAGTCAGCCGAAATTTCGCCCGCGTCCTCAACGCTGCGGCCATACCGTTCGATGTCATCAACTACTACGGCTCCAGCGCGGCTGCGCTGGTCTACAACCGCCGCCGGATGGGAGCAAAGATGGATCGCGTCATCGCTGCGCTGCAACGCAAACTCGCTCAGGAACGCGACGACACCTGGCCACGGGGGATGCACTTCCCGACGCGATGGGACCCATACTTCAAGGACTACATGACGCTGGCAGACGTCTACCGCTTCCCCGGCCAGCACTTTGATTTCCACTCCCGTCAGCTGACCCTCAATGCATTTGACTGATTAGGTCCCCGTCCGCTTGTTCGTCTTGTTCGTCGACAATTCGCTTGGCCTCTGATTCGATATCTGTCAATATCGATGTATGTCTAAGTCGGATCTCTTGCCCCTCACCGATATCTCGGGATGCGCGTACGCGCCGATGGTGCGCGAGCCGCTGTCGACTGAGGCGGCCGCCGATGTCGCGGCCAAGCTCAAGGCATTGGCCGATCCCATTCGGCTACGCCTGTTCAGCTTGGTGGCCAGCCACGCGGGCGGTGAAGCCTGCGTCTGTGACATCTCCGGGGACTTCGACGTGACCCAGCCGACCATCTCCCATCACCTCAAGGTGCTCAAAGACGCTGGCCTGCTGGCCTCCGAGCGCCGCGCGTCCTGGGTGTACTACTCCGTGGTCCCCGAGGCGCTGAGGAACCTGTCGGCGGTGCTCAGTGTCGCCACCGACGATGACGCCAGGACCGGAGCCTCGGCGTGACCAACGGGGTCGAAACCGGCGCCCACCCCGGAGTCGTCGGACAAGCTCTCGCTGCTCGACCGGTTTCTGCCGGTCTGGATCGGCATCGCGATGGCCGTCGGCCTGCTGCTGGGTCGTCTCATTCCAGGGCTGAACACCGCGCTGAATCAAGTTGCAGGTCGACGGCATCTCGCTGCCCATCGCGCTGGGCTTGCTGATCATGATGTACCCGGTACTGGCCAAGGTCCGCTACGACCGGCTCGACACCGTCACCGGCGACCGCAAGCTCCTGGTCAGTTCCCTGGTTTTGAACTGGGTGCTCGGCCCGGCGCTGATGTTCGCGCTGGCCTGGCTGCTGCTGCCGGACCTGCCCGAGTACCGCACCGGCCTGATCATCGTCGGGCTGGCCCGCTGCATCGCGATGGTCATCATCTGGAACGACCTGGCCTGCGGCGACCGCGAAGCAGCAGCGGTCCTCGTCGCGCTGAACTCGATCTTCCAGGTCATCATGTTCGCCGTGCTCGGCTGGTTCTACCTGTCGGTGCTGCCCGGCTGGCTCGGCCTGCAACAGACCACCATCAGCACATCGCCGTGGCAGATCGCCAAATCCGTACTCATCTTCCTGGGCATCCCGCTGCTCGCCGGCTATCTGTCCCGACGGCTCGGCGAGAAGGCCAAGGGCCGGCACTGGTACGAGATCCAAGTTCCTGCCCAAGGTTGGCCCGTGGGCGCTCTACGGCCTGCTGTTCACCATCGTCATCCTCTTCGCTTTACAGGGCGACCAGATCACCAGCCGCCCACTGGATGTCGCCCGCATCGCCCTGCCGCTGCTGGCCTACTTCGCGATCATGTGGGGCGGCGGCTACCTGCTGGGCGCGATGCTCGGCCTGGGCTACCAGCGCACCACCACCCTGGCGTTCACTGCAGCGGGCAACAACTTCGAACTCGCCATCGCCGTTGCCATCGCCACCTACGGCGCAACCTCCGGGCAAGCGCTCGCCGGCGTCGTCGGCCCGCTCATCGAGGTGCCCGTTCTCGTCGCCCTGGTCTACGTCTCCCTGGCACTTGCGCCGCCGATTCACCTACGACGCAACAACATTCCCGACGATTGATCGGATCGCATCATGACCGAAAGCCCGGTATCGCACGCCGCCCACGTACGGCGCGACCTGTCCATCGATCAGCAGCATGCGTTGAGGACAGCGGCCACCCGACTGCACACCGACTTCGGCGAGCACTTCGGTGTCGAGACCATCGAACGGTTCCTGCACTCGTCCTATGACCAATTCGCCGGCCGCGCCACCATCCCCAACTTCCTGCCGCTGCTGGCCGAACGGTGGGCGCGCCAACGCCTCACCGCACTGGCTCGCGTGGAGGGCAAGATCACCGACGGCAAGCCCACCGTGCTGTTCCTGTGCACCCACAACGCGGGCCGCTCCCAGATGGCTCTCGGGTACTTCAACCACCTTGCTGGCGACCGCGCCGTGGCGTGGTCCGGCGGCTCGGAACCCGGCAACGAGATCAACCCGGCCGCGGTCGCCGCAATGGCTGAAGTCGGCATCGACATCACCCGCGAGTTCCCCAAACCCTGGACCGACGAAATCGTCCAGGCCGCCGACGTCGTCGTCACGATGGGTTGCGGCGACGCCTGCCCGTTCTTCCCCGGAAAGCGATACGACAACTGGGAACTGCCCGACCCTGCCGGCCAATCCGTCGATGTCGTCCGCGCGATCCGCGACGATATCGAAGACCGCGTCCACCGCCTCCTCGACGAACTCGGCATCACCCCCGAGCGCCGATGACCGAATACCGACCCCGCCGTACTGAGTCGACGCATCTGCTGTAGTCAGACCGCCTTCAGACTCCGCTTGTATTCAGATCACGCCTGCCGGCGCAGATCTGTTGCCAGACGCCGACGAGTCCACCCAGTCGGCAATCTGTGTTCTGATCGCCGAGCGGATGGACTCGTGCGGAGCTACGGCTTAACTGGCCTACACGTCGTAGTACAGCGCGATCTCGTACGGGTGAGGACGGATCTGCACCGGCAGGATTTCGTTCTCGCGCTTGTAGGAGATCCAGGTCTCGATCAGGTCCTCGGTGAAGACGCCACCCTCGGTGAGGTACTCGTGATCCTCCTCGAGGCGGTCGATCACCGCCGACAGCGACGTAGGCGCCTGCGGAATGCCCGCGGCCTCGTCCGGCGGCAGCTCGTAGAGATCCTTGTCGATCGGGGCCTGAGGCTCGATCTTCTTCTTGATGCCGTCCAGGCCGGCCATCATCATCGCCGCGAACGCCAGGTACGGGTTGCCCGACGAGTCGGGGCAGCGGAACTCGAGGCGCTTGGCCTTCGGGTTGTTGCCCGTGATCGGGATGCGCACACAAGCCGAACGGTTGCGCTGGCTATACACCAAATTGATCGGCGCCTCGTAGCCCGGCACCAGTCGCTTGTAGGAGTTCACCGTCGGGTTGGTGAACGCCAGCAGCGACGGCGCGTGGTGCAGGATGCCGCCGATGTAGTGGCGCGCCGTATCCGACAGGCCGGCATAACCCGACTCGTCGTGGAACAGCGGGTTGCCGTCCTTCCACAGCGACTGGTGGGCGTGCATGCCGGAACCGTTGTCGCCGAACAGCGGCTTGGGCATGAAGGTGACGGTCTTGCCCGCCGCCCACGCGGTGTTCTTGATGATGTATTTGAACAGCACCAAATCGTCGGCCGCACGCAACAGGGTGTTGAACTTGTAGTTGATCTCAGCCTGACCCGCGGTGCCCACCTCGTGGTGACCGCGCTCCAGAACGAAGCCGGCATTCTGCAGGTTTGTTGCCATCTGGTCGCGCAGATCGACGAAGTGGTCGTACGGCGCGACGGGGAAGTACCCGCCCTTGGGACGGACCTTGTAGCCGCGATTCGCGCTGCCGTCCGACTCCACCGGCTCGCCGGTGTTCCACCAGCCGGCTTCGGAGTCGATCTCATAGAACGTGCCGTTTATGGTCGAGTCGAAGCTCACCGAGTCGAAGATGTAGAACTCGGCCTCTGCCCCGAAATACGCCGTGTCGGCGATGCCTGTGCTGGCCAGGTAGTTCTCCGCCTTGCGGGCCACGTTGCGCGGGTCGCGGGAGTACGCCTCGCGGGTGAACGGGTCGTGCACGAAGAAGTTGAGGTTCAGCGTCTTGGCGGCCCGGAACGGGTCGATGCGCGCGGTCTCGGGGTCGGGCAGCAGCATCATGTCCGACTCGTGGATGGACTGGAAACCGCGTACCGACGAGCCGTCGAACGCCAATCCGTCCTCGAATACGCTCTCGTCGAATGCCGACGCCGGGATCGAGAAGTGCTGGACGACGCCGGGCAGGTCGCAGAACCGGATGTCGACGTACTCGACTTCCTCGTCCTTGATCTGCTTGATGATGTCGTCGGCGGTCTTTTCTGCCACTGAAGACTCTCCTTATTTCTTGTTAACTCGGGGCATGACGCTATGGACACGATGTTGCACGGCAGTCAACCGCATGTTGCGCGGAAGTTACGCAATCGCGCGGTCAGTGGCGGTCCGGTGGGCCCGCGGAGGGCCCCGCTTATCCTGACAGTATGGCCCGCACAACGGGGTCCTGGCTGTCGGGGTCCGAATCCGACAGCGGTGTGGGACCTAATGACTATCCAGGGCAGCGTCTGGGCCTTCCCGAGTCGGGACCCGGATCGATCGCGAGGTTCGGCAGGCGCATCGTCGCGTTGCTCATCGACTGGTTCATCGCCTACGGACTTGTCGGGCTCGCGGTCGCGATCGGCCTGATCAGCCAGCAGGAATTCCTTTACACCAGGACCGGTTCGACGGCGATCGCCGCGGTCTGGGTCGTCCTTGGTATCGCGTCGGTCCGGCTTTTCGGCTTCACGCCCGGCCAACTGGCGCTCGGGCTGCGTGTCGCGTCAATCGACAACCGGATACACGTGGGCACTGGGCGTGCCGCAGTCCGCGGCCTGCTGGTGTTCCTCGTGATTCCCGCGCTGTTCACCGACAGCGACCTGCGCGGTTATCAGGACCGCTTTACCAACACCGCCGTCGTCCGGCGCTGAGTTACTTGCGGCGCACCGTGCGCTGTACGCCGCGCATCTTGGCGGCCGTCGGCATCGGTCCCTTGGGCATCGCCGCGGGGCCGACCTTGGTGCCAAGCGCAGCAAGCCGCGACTCCAGCGAATCCATCTGCTTGACCGTGATGTTCGCGGGCAGCTTGTTCAGATGCCGTTCCAGCTTGGCCAGCGGCACCTCGCCCTCGCCGTTGCCGACCACGATGTCGTAGATCGGGATTTCGCCGACCAAGCGCGCGGCGCGCTTCTTCTCCTGCGCCAGAAGGGGTTTCACGCGTGCCGACGATCCTTCACCGACGAAGATCACGCCGGGACGCCCGATCACCCGGTGTACCGCGTCGAAGTGGCCGGTGGCAGCGACGCCCGGTGTGACACGCCATTTACCGCGCAGGTTTTCCAGGGCCCACGCCGCGGCGCCGGTCTGCCCGTCGGCCTTGCGGTAGACGGACTTCTGCGCGCGGCGGCCGAAGATGATGAACGCCACCAACGCGCCGAGGACCACCCCCAGCGGGATCATCATGTAGCCGGTGATGCCGCCGGAGATGATGCCGAACGCGACCGAAACCCCGACGATCAGCACGAACGCGCCGATCATGTACGGCAGCAGCCGTTTGTCCTCTTTGCGCTGAATCTGAAACGCCTGCCACAGCTGGCTGCGCCGCTGCTTGGATGCCGCCTTGCGGGCCGCCTTGGCCTCTGCCTTCGCCGCCTTCGCGGCAGCGGGATTGCGGGATTTCGCCATTTGTTCAGGATACGGCGGGTGATGTCGCCGCCGCTGCGGCTCCGGCGGGTCGTTGCCCGACCGCCTGCGCATACAGTCTTCCGGCCCGATAAGAGGACCGCACCAGCGGACCTGCCAGCACACCGGCGAAGCCCAGCGAGACGGCGTAGCGCTCGTGCTCGACGAACTCTTCGGGTTTCACCCAGCGCTCGACCGGGTGATGACGCACCGACGGCCGCAGGTACTGGGTGATGGTGACGATGTCGCAGCCGGCGTCGTGCAGATCCTGCAACGCGGTGCGCACCTCCTCAGGTGTCTCACCCATGCCGAGGATCAGGTTGCTCTTGGTCACCAGCCCGTAGTCGCGTGCAGCCGTCAGCACCGCAAGGCTGCGGTCGTAGCGGAACGCGGGCCGTATCCGCTTGAAGATGCGCGGCACCGTTTCGACGTTGTGCGCCAACACTTCTGGCCGCGACTCGAAAACCTGCTCGAGCAGTGCGGGCACACCGTTGAAGTCGGGTATCAGCAACTCAACGCCGGTGTTGGGGTTGAGCTCGCGGATGGCGCGCACTGTTTCGGCGTACAGCCACGCACCGCCGTCGGGCTGATCGTCACGGGCGACGCCGGTGACCGTGGAGTAGCGCAGACCCATCGCGGCCACGCTCTCGGCGACGCGGCGCGGCTCGTCGCGGTCGAGCTCTGCCGGCTTTCCCGTGTCGATCTGGCAGAAGTCGCAGCGCCGGGTGCACTGCTCGCCGCCGATCAGGAACGTGGCCTCGCGGTCCTCCCAGCATTCGAAGATGTTCGGGCAGCCCGCTTCCTCGCAGACGGTGTGCAGACCTTCGCGGCGGACCAACGCCTTGAGCTCCTGATACTCCGGGCCCAGCTTCGCCCTGGTCTTGATCCACGGCGGCTTGCGCTCGATCGGCGTCTCGGCGTTGCGAACCTCGAGACGCAGCAATTTCCGGCCTTCCGGAGCCGCATGGCCGCCGACTTTGGACTCAGGCGCGACTGTCACTGTGTCAACGCTACTACCAGGCGGCCGTCGAGCGCGTCACGCACTGCCTCGACCACCGGCCCCACCACGTCATCGACCGTGACCTGACGACCCAGTTCGGCCGTCAGCGAAGTGACACCCGCATCGGAGATGCCGCACGGCACGATCGACGAGAACGCGCCGAGGTCGCAGTCGCAGTTCAACGCGAATCCATGCAACGTGGTGGACCGCGACACCCGGATGCCGATCGCGCCGACCTTGCGGGCCGGGCGGGCCCCGTCGGAGGGCACCCACACCCCGGAACGACCCTCGACGCGGCCCGTTTCCAGACCGAATCCGGCGCACACTTTGATCAGCGATTCCTCAAGGCGCCGAACATAGTTCACCACATCCAGCGGCTCGACCAGGCCGATGATCGGGTAGCCGACGAGCTGCCCGGGCCCGTGCCAGGTGATCTTGCCGCCGCGGTCGGTGTCGACGACGGGGGCGCCGTCAACTGGGCGTTCCTCGGGCAGAGTGCGACGGCCGGCGGTGAACACCGAAGGGTGTTGCAGCAGCAGCAACGTGTCCGTGCCGCCCGCAACCCGCGCATCCGCGAGCTCGCGCTGCAGCTGCCAGGCCTGTTCGTAATCCACGGTGCCGAGCCGTCGCACGTCGATAGGTGCGGACGCCGACCGAATCGATGCCGCCATAAAACCGACGCTACCCCCAGTCATGTGTCCTTCGGCGCGGTCGCAAACGCCAGTGCCTCGCCGATGGTGTTGTGGTGGAAGACGAAGCCCGCCCGTTCGAGGGCGGCAGGGATGGCGCGCTGCCCACCGAGCAGGCCTTCGTCGGCGAACTCCCCGAGCACCGTCCGCAGTGCGAACCCCGGAATGATCAGCGGTGTGGGGCGGTTCACAGCCCGGCCGAGGGCGGCGGTGAACTCGGCGTTGGTGACGGGCGCAGGTCCGGTGAAGTTCACCGGCCCCGACAGCTCGTCGTGGGTGATCGCGAACAGCAGCGCCCGGACCTGGTCCTCGATGCTGATCCACGGCATGTACTGCCTGCCGTTGCCCAGCCGCGCGCCGAGGCCGAAGGAGAACAGCGGCCGCAGCCGGGACAGCGCGCCGCCTGCGGGCGAGAACACCAGCCCGGTGCGGGTCAGCACCACCCGGACCCCGTCCTGGCTGGCGAGCGCCGTCGCGGCCTCCCAGTCTCGGCACAGTTGGGCCAGAAAGCCATCGCCCGACGGAGCGGTTTCGTCGGCGATGCGGCCGCGGGTGTCGCCGTAGTAGCCGACGGCGCTGGCGTTGATCAGCGCAGGCACCCCCGCCTCGACGACGGCCGCGGCCAACACCTCGGTCGGTCCGATACGGCTGTCGCGCAGGCTCTGCTTGAACGCGCCCGACCAACGCTTGTCGCCGACGTTGACGCCGCACATGTTCACGACGGCGTCGACTCCGCGCAGCGCGCCAGAATCGAACTGACCCGTATCGGGGTTCCAGAACACTTCGTCGGCGTTCGACGGCGCCCGCCGCACGATCCGCAGCACCCTGTGGTCGGTGGCGCGCAACGCGTACACCAACGCCGAGCCGATCAGTCCGGAGGACCCCGCGATCGCGACGACGGCGCTCGACACTACGGTCTACAACCCCAGATCAGCCTCGAACGCGCCCTCTTCCAGTCGGCGCTTGATGGTGGTCAGGAAGCGGCCCGCATCCGCGCCGTCGACGAGGCGGTGATCGTAGGTCAGCGGCAGGTAACAGACCGACCGCACACCGATCGACTCGTTGCCGAGCCCGTCGACGATCACCCTCGGCCGCTTGACGATCGCGCCGGTACCCAGCATCGCCGCCTGCGGCGGGACCAGGATCGGCGTATCGAACAGGGCGCCCTGGCTGCCGATGTTGGTGATCGTGAACGTGCCACCGGACAGCTCATCCGGCTTGAGGTCACCGGACCGTGCCCGCGCCGCGATGTCGGCGATGGCCCGCGCAAGGCCACCGAGCGACAGGTCGCCCGCGTTCTTCACCACCGGCGAGAGCAGACCTTGGTCCGTGTCGACCGCGAAGCCGAGGTGCTCGGCGTCGTAGTAGGTGATCTCCTTGGTCTCTTCGTTGTAGCTCGCGTTGATGTTCGGGTGCGCCTTGAGCGCGTCGATCACAGCGCGGGCAATGAACGGCAGGTACGTCAGGTTGACGCCTTCACGCTCGGCGAATTCGTTCTTCGCGCGGGCCCGCAGGCTCACGATCTTGGTCATGTCGACCTCGTGGGTCTGCGTGAGTTGCGCTGTCGCCTGCAGAGATTCGCGGGTCTTCTTCGCGGTGATCTGCCGGATGCGGCTGGCCTTCTGGGTGGTGCCGCGCAGATGCGCAAGTGCCGGCGCAGGCGCCGAGGCCGCTGCCGCAGGCGCTTTGGCGGGCGCTGCCTTGGCGGGCTCCGGCGCGGCGGGCGCCTTCGCGGCTTCGGCCGCCGCCAGCACATCCTGCTTGCGGATTCGGCCCCCGACGCCGGTGCCCTTGACCGTCGACAGGTCAACGTTGTTCTCCGCAGCCAGCTTTCGCACCAACGGGGTGACGTAGGGCCCAGCCTCGGCCGACGTCGGCGACGGTTCGGGCTTTCGCTCCGGTTTGGGCTCCGGCTTCGACTCGGCCTTCGGTTCCGGTTTGGGTTCCGGCTTCGGCTCGGGCTTGGGCTTGGGCTCTTCCTTCGGAGCCTCCTGCTTGGGTTCCGGTTTGGGCTCCGGCTTCGGTTCTGGCTCCTCGGCCGGTTCCGCTCCGGCCTCGCCAATCTTGGCGAGCTCGCCGCCGACCGGGACGGTGTCGTCTTCTTCTGCGGTGATCGACACCAGCGTGCCCGCCACCGGCGAGGGGATTTCGGTGTCGACCTTGTCGGTGGAGACCTCGACCAGCGGGTCGTCGACCTCGACGGTGTCGCCGACGCTCTTCAGCCACCGCGTCACGGTGCCCTCGGTGACCGACTCGCCCAGCTCGGGCATCAGCACCGGGGTGGTCTTGCCGGACGACTTTGCAGCCGGCTTGGATTCCGGCTCGGGTTCGGGCTCGTCAGCCTCCTGCTCCTCGGCGGCCGGTTCGGGCTGCGCGGAGGGCTCCTCGGCGGGTTTCTCCTCCTCGGCCTGCTCGGGTTCGGCGTCCGGCTGCTCGTCGGATGAAGCCTCGCCGTCCTCACCGGCATCGCCGATCACCGCCAGCTCGCCACCGACCTCAACGGTGTCGTCCTCCTGGGCGACGATTTTCTTCAGCACGCCCGCTGCGGGTGAGGGGATCTCGGTGTCGACCTTGTCGGTGGACACCTCGAGTAATGGCTCATCCTGCTCAACCGTGTCGCCCTCTTGCTTGAGCCAGCGGGTGACAGTGCCCTCGGTGACGCTCTCGCCGAGTGCGGGCATCTGAACGGAGATGGCCATGGGTGGGGACTCCTCGAACGATCAGTCGCAGGTGGTCGTATGTCGGTTCCTATCCTTTCATGTCCGCCCACACAGTTCGTCGCGGACTGGAGTATCGAAGCTCTGGCACTATCGAAGGTGGTGAGAGGCGAAAGGAGCCGGGCCCAGGTGGGACTGTTCGACAGGTTTCGGGGTCGCCGTTCGCGGCAGGCGAGCGACCCCGCCGCCGATTTGCGCTACCTGCGCGATTGGGTTGCCGCACACAACGGTGTCGAGGCCTTCATCGAACCGAAAACCACCGTTACCGAGGTGACCGTCGTGCTGGTGGCTGCCGACGGGGAATGGACGCGGCGCAGGGCAGGGGGAGACGCCGGCGCACGCAGGCTCAGCGAACGGCTCAACATCCCCGTATACGACGTGCAAAAGGTCGGCTATCCGCAGCGGATGCGCGACTTCGACGCCCGTCGCCGCATCGAACGCGAACGCGCCGCCCGCAGAGAGCTCGAGGAGCGCTGATACGGTACCGGCGGTCCCTGTAACTCTCTCGGAGGTGTGATGGGCGAGATCACCGAGCGGTTCGTGGACAGCACCGGCGGCGTGCGCATCGCGGTCTTCGAAGAAGGCAATCCCGAAGGGCCGCCGCTCGTTCTCGTTCACGGCTGGCCCGATTCGCACGTGCTGTGGGACAGCGTCGTGCCGCTGCTGTCAGACCGCTTCCGCATCGTGCGCTACGACAACCGCGGAGCCGGTAAATCGTCTGTGCCCAAATTGGTTTCGGCATACACGATGGCCTGCTACGCCGACGACTTCGCCGCGGTGGTCGATGCAGTCGCACCCGGTCAACCGGTCCACGTGTTGGCACACGACTGGGGATCGTCGGGCATTTGGGAGTACCTCGCCCGGCCGGGTGCCCGCGACCACATCGCGTCGTTCACCTCGACGTCGGGGCCAAGCAGCGATCACGTGAAGTCCTACGTCATCGGCAATCTCAAGCGCCCGTATCGCCCGCGGTTGTTTCTGCGCGGGCTCTCCCAGGCGCTGCGATTGTCGTACATGGGCCTCCTCTCGATACCCGTACTGCCGCCCGCCGTGGTTCGGGTCACGTTCGGCTTAGGCCTGATGGACCGCATCCTGCGGGTGCGCGACGGCATCCCGAAAGCCCAGATTCACCACTCCGACACCTTCGCCACCGATGCGGCCAACAGCATGAAGGTGTACGGCGCCAACTTCTTGCCCGTGCTGGGCAAGTCCCGCACCGACCACTACGTGGACGTGCCGGTGCAGGTCGTCGTGAACACGAACGACCCGTTCGTGCGGTCGTACGTCTACGACGAGGCCGGCAATTGGGTGCCCCGGCTGTGGCGGCGCGACGTCAAGGCGGGCCACTGGTCACCGATGTCACATCCGCGCGTCCTCGCGCGCTCGGTCACCGAACTCATCGATTTCCTCGAAGGCAAGCCGCCCGCCCGGTCGCTGTTGCGCGCGCAAGTCGGCCGGCCGCGCGAATACTTCGGCGACACACTGGTTTCCGTCACCGGCGCTGGCGGCGGTATCGGCCGCGAGACCGCGCTCGCCTTCGCTCGCGAGGGCGCGGAACTCGTGGTGAGCGATATCGACGAGGCGAGCGTCAAGGACACTGCCGCTCAGATTTGCGCGAGGGGTGGAATCGCGCACGCCTACACGCTCGACGTGTCCGACGCTGAGGCGGTCGAACGGTTCGCCGAACAGGTCAGCGCCGAACACGGTGTTCCCGACATCGTCGTGAACAACGCCGGCGTGGGCCAGGCCGGCTTCTTCCTGGACACCCCCGCCGAGGAGTTCGACCGGGTGCTCGACATCAACCTCGGCGGCGTGGTCAACGGCTGCCGCTCGTTCGCGTCACGGCTCGTGGATCGCGGCCTCGGCGGCCACATCGTCAACGTCGCATCGATGGCGGCGTACACGCCGGTCAACTCGATGAACGCGTACTGCACCTCTAAAGCGGCGGTGTACATGTTCTCGGATTGCCTGAGGGCGGAATTGGACGCGGCAGGGATTGGGCTGACGACGGTCTGCCCCGGCGTCATCAACACCGACATCGTCAAGACGACGCGCTTTCACGCGCCGCCGGGCTCCGAAGCGCGAATGGAAGCGCAGCGCAAGAAGGCCGAAAAGGGTTTCGCGCTACGCAGATACGGCCCCGACAAGGTCGCCAAGGCAATCGTTTCGGCGGTCAAGAAGGACAAGCCCATCCGCCCGGTCGCCCCGGAGGCCTACTTCGTTTACGGCGTGGCGCACGCGCTGCCGCAGGCGATGCGCAGCAGCGCGCGCGGCGGAAGCCTGCTCTAGCCGTTCTCTGGGCCCGCGCTCGAACGGCTAGCCGAATTCGGTTTTCGCATGAGATCTACCCATACCTCCGACCGCGCCATCGAGGTCTCACGCGGCCGGCACACCCAGCAGATGTGGGCAGACACGTGAAGCGACGCCGAGATCATCGATGAATTCCGCGAGTCGTGCTCGGACCCGCGCAGCAGCAGGTGGACCGGTGGATCCGCGCGTCACGCTCACTAGCGCGGATCTCCAGAGGGCGTTGGATTTCGGGCCGGCGCCGCGTAGCTGCGTGTATTGCGAGCGAATTTGTTTATGCCTCAACCCGTTTGCGCCTCGATATGGTGACTCACCTTAGTTGAGTGTTGGTGGTGGTTGGGGTTGGAAGGGTTGATACCACCACCAGTCGGCGCGCTCGCCGGTGGGCCCGGGGCACGGTGGGACCGCGGGTGGGGGCTGGGTCGGTGTTCGGGCCAGCGATCCCGGGCGCAGTTCTCGGCCGGCGCTGTCGGTGGCGCACAGATTTTCTGGGGGTCCGGTGATGGTGAGGACGCCGCGATGGTGCAGCCGGTGGTGATACGGGCACAGCAGCACCAGGTTGGCCAGCTCGGTTTCGCCGCCGTCTTCCCAATGCCGGAGGTGGTGGGCGTGCAGACCGCGGGTGGTGCCACAACCGGGAACCGCGCAGGTGGGATGGCGGTGCTCCAGTGCGCGGCGCAGCCGCCGGTTGATCTGGCGGGTCGCTCGGCCGGCGCCGATGACCTGGCCGTCACGTTCGAACCACACTTCGCAGGTGGCATCACAGGTCAGGTAGCGGCGGTCGGCGTCGGTGAGCAGCGGACCCAGATGCAGCGCAGCGGCCTTGTCCTTGACATCGAGATGGGCCACCACGGTGGTGTGCTGGCCGTGGGGCCGGCGGGTGACCTCGGCGTCCCACCCGGCCTGCACCAGCCGCATGAACGCATCGGTGGTGGTGGGCAACGGCGGCGCGTTATCTGATGCCCGCCCGTGGTTCTCGC
This sequence comes from uncultured Actinomycetota bacterium, assembly GCA_963848855.1. Classification (GTDB taxonomy): domain Bacteria; phylum Actinomycetota; class Actinomycetes; order Mycobacteriales; family Mycobacteriaceae; genus Mycobacterium. The sequence continues at coordinate 1,701,190 of CAWKFL010000006.1, read as the reverse complement.
GATCGAGTTTCCACTCGGCGATCAGCGCCTCCCGATGCGACGCCAGTGCCGCGTCGAACTTCGCCGCCTCCAGGTGCGGAAGTGTGATCCGCCAGCAAGTGAACTGCTCGTCGCAGGTTTGGGTGATCGAGGCCTGCGGGTCGGGCCGCGGAACTGCATCGGGGTGCGGTCGGGGTTCGAGTTTGACCGCGGTGCGCAGCTGGTTGACCGTGGCGGCGCGGGCCAGCTCCGCGTAGTGGGCATCGGACCCCTCGGCCGCGCGCCCGGCGATGACCCCGACCTGATCCAGCGACAGCCGGCCCTCGCGCATGCCTTTCGCGCAGCGGGGAAACGCCGCCAGCCGGTGCGCGACGGTGGCGATCGTTTTAGCGTTACCCGTCGATGAGCCGGTCTTCCAGGCCACCAACGCCGCGATCGAGCGCGCGCCGGTGGCGCCGCACAGCTGGTCGCGGTCCATCTCGGCGACGATCTCCACGATGCGCCCATCGATGGCGTTGCGCTGACCGGTCAACTCCGCCAACTCCTCGAACAACACCTCCAGACGCTGATCAGCACGCGCCACCTCCGCGTCAGGCGAAGTAGTCGAGGACATAACGCCATCATTGCAGCCGGCACCGACAAATCCCGGCTACCCGACCCGCACCGGGGTGTGGCCGTCATCAGATGCCAAGACATACAGCCTGATTGGCCACCAACCGCGCCAGCAGCCGCAGCCGTCAGTGCAGAGGAAGAGCAACGATACCGCCACGCATGCTAATCGGGCGCAATCACTCGCGTAGTCGTGTCGCTGGCCTGGCACTGATCACGCGGCGTGAGAACTACTGTCACGCCCGGTTCTGAGGGAGCCCGGAGGTGCAATCCGTCCGGGCCACCGGTCCCCGACGAACTCCTGCACGGCAACACCGACCCACCCAGCGACGAGAACGCCGCTCAAGCGTTGTCGCTCAATGCCTTTTGACTACGTTCACTGGGCTGCGCTCGAACGGCTAACCGTTGGCGACGATGTCCTCGAGCACACCGAACATCGTGCGGGTCGGCACACCGGTGCCGCCCTTGACCGTGTAGCCCCACGGACCGCCGGTGTTGTAGGCGGGCGCGGCGATGTCGATGTGGGCCCATTCGACGCCATCGGCGACGAACTCGCGCAAGTAGGTGCCCGCGACCAACATGCCTGCAAAGCGTGAGCCGCTGACGTTGGCCAGGTCGGCCACCGTCGATTTGAGGTCGTCCTTGAGCTCTTCGGGCAACGGCATAGGCCAGCCGTTCTCACCGACGGCCTGCGAGATCCGCGCGACGCGGTCGCGGAACTCGTCGCTGCCCATCACCCCGGGGGTGCGGGCGCCGAGAGCGACGGTCTGCGCCCCCGTCAGCGTCGAGGTCTCGATCAGATAGTCGGGGTTGTCTTCGCAGGCCCGCACGATCGCGTCGGCCAGGATCAAGCGTCCCTCGGCGTCGGTGTTGAGGACCTCGACGGTGATTCCGCCGTACTGGGTGAGCACGTCGCCGGGCCGCTGGGCGGTAGCCGACGGCATGTTCTCGGCCATCGGAACCGTGGCGATCACATCGATCGGCAGCTTCTGCTGCGCCGCCAGCACCACCGTCGCTACGATCGCGGCGGCGCCGCCCATATCGGAGGTCATGTGGTGCATGTTGGCGGCCGGCTTGATCGAGATGCCACCGGTGTCGAACGTGATGCCCTTACCGATAAGCGCGACCGTCTTGGCCTTTTTGTTCTTCGCGCCCCGGTGCGCAAGCCGGACCAACCGCGGCGGGCGCGAAGACCCCTTGCCGACGCCGATCACGCCGCCGTAGCCCCCCTGGGCCAGCGCCTTATCGTCGAGCACCTCGACCTCGAGGCCGACGGCTTCACCCAAAGCCTTTGCGCGCTTGGCGAATTCGTCCGGGTAGAGGTGAGACGGGGGAGTGTTGACCAGATCTCGTGCGGTGGCGACAGCGGTGGCGATGTCTGTCGCCCGCTCGGCGGCCGCCTTCGACCTGCCCTTCGTATCCTCGGTCAGGGCGGTGATCTCGCGCAGGCCCTTGTCCTTCGGGGCCGTCTTGTCGCTGCGGAAGTCGCTGAACCGGTATGAGCCGAGGATCAGGCCCTCGATCGCCGCCTCGAGGCCGATGTCCGACAGCGTGGTGATCACGGCCTCGGTCCCGTTCAGCGACCTGGCGGCCACCCCCGCGGCGCGCCGGATCGACTCCGACGGCCAGTCGTCGCGACCCTTGCCAAGGCCGACCGCCAGCACACTGCCCACCGGCAGAGACGGCGCGACGACCCGCGTCACCTGATCGGTGCCGCCCTTTGCGCCGAGCAAGGACAGCGCGACCTCGATCTCGCCGACGGCCTCGGAATCGAGGAACGGGTTCGTGACAACGGTCGCCGTCGCGTCGTCGTCGCCTCCGCTGACCACGGGAACGATCAGCACCGCCTTATCGGCCTTGCGCTTGGGCAACGACGAGCTGATGGTGACGGCAGGGGCCTGATAGCCAGGATGTGCAGGGCTCACGAGGGTCGAGCCTATCGGTCAGCGGGACAGGTGCAGGTCGTAGGCCAGGACAGGCGTATCAAAACCCTTGAGCATCAACGGATCCTGTGGGACCGCTGCCCAATCGACGAGCTCGTCGCGCACGTCGGACGACGCCAAAATCTGGCCAGGGGCCGCCGCGCCCACCAGGCGGGCCGCCAGATTGACCGCGGTGCCGAAATAGTCGCCGCCGATGGCCAGCACGCTGCCGTAGCCGAGGCCGGCGCGGACCTGCAGGCTGGCCTCCCGCGCGCGTGGGTGTTCCACGAGGTCGAGCGCCACTTTCGCGAGCTGTTCGGGCGTCGAACTCACCCACATCACCTCGTCGCCGATGAACTTCACCACCCGCCCGCCGTCGGCGAGCACCACGTCGCTGACGGCGCCGGCGAACTCGACGAGTAGTTCGGACAACTCGGTCGGGGTGAGCCGCTGGGTCAGCGAGGTGAAGCCCGTGAGGTCCGCGAACCCGATGCCGCATGTCACACTCGCCGACGTGTCGCGGACAACGCCCTCGAAGTAGGTGCGGGCACTGACAGTGTGATGGCGAAAGACCGCGTCGATCAGCACCGCGAGGCGCGGGATGAACTCCCCGACGGCGCGGTAGGCCCGTGCGGTCGTGAGTTCATCCCCGGTGTGCTCCATCTGGATGTCGGGGAGGCCAAGGCGGATCGCTGTGGACCCCGCCTCGGCGAGCCTGGCCATCGAAGCGCCGAGCACCCGAAGCAATGTGAGTGTCGCTTCTTCGCCGACGGTCGACTTCATGGACACCCATGCCGCCAACCCGTCGATGTCGGCCTGGCTGAACACCGGTTGATCGGTGTCCGGCGCGCTCAGCCCGAGCGCGGACCAGGCGTGGCTGAGCTCCTCGATTGGCACGCCGAGCTCACGGGCCGCCGCGCGAAGGGGGTACGTCGGCCGGCCCGACCACTGCAGGACGTCACCCGCGAGGCCGAACAAGCGGCCGCGCTGCTCAGCCTCCACCATCTCTTCGGCCGTGAAGCCGAGACCATCGAGGTATTCGATCAGCCCGGCCCGTTGTCGCGCATTGCTGATCCCCGCGGCCTCCAGTGCATCGAAATCCACCACTAGCCACCGCCAGGGCTCATGTCGAACGCCACGACAGGTTCGTCGAAACCCTTGAGTAGCAACGGATTTTGAGGTACCGCCGGCCAGTCCGGCAGTGCGTCCCGGACATCCGAAGCGGCGAGGATCTGCCCGGGCGATGCGGCGTCAACCAGACGGGCCGCCAGGTTGACCGCGTTGCCGAAGTAGTCGCCGTTGATCGCGAGAATGGTGCCGAATCCCAGCCCGCCGCGCAGCTGCAGTCCCGCATCCCGAACCCGCGGATGGGCAACGAGATCGACGGCTGTTCTCACCAGTTGCTCGGGCGTCGAACTGACCCACATCACGGCGTCACCGATGAACTTGACCAGGCGGCTGTCGTCGACATGCACGACGTCGCTGACCGTGGCGCTGAACCCGCTGAGCAAGGCCGACAAATCCGCTGGACTCAGCACTTGTGTCAGCGCGGTGAAACCCGAAAGGTCCACGAAGCCAACGCCGCACTCCAGACTCGCCGACGGGTCACGCAGCACATTCGCAAAGAGGTTCGGCCGCTCCAGATGCTGGCGGTGGACGGCGTCGATCAATGCGCCAATGCGGGGGATCAACTCGGCCAGCGTCCGGTACGTCCGTGCGGTGGTGAGTTCGTCGTGGCTGGTGGTGATCCAGAATTCGGGCCTGCTGATTCGCGTCGCTGTCGCTTCGGCCTCGGCGAGCCGTGCCACGCTGGCGCCGATGAGCCGCAGCAGCCCGGCGGTAGGGTCCTCGCCCCAATGCCGCTCCATGTCGGTGCAGGTGGACAGCGCGTCGACATCCGCCTCGCTCAGCGCGATCTGATCGGAGTTGGCGACGGCCAAGCCCAGCATCGCCCAGTGGCCTGCGACGTCGTCGACGCTGCACCCCAGTCGTTCGGCAGCGGCCCGCAAGCTGTAGGTCGGCGGCCCCGATCGCCTCACCGCGTCGCCTGCGAGCTGGAACAAGCGCCGTCCGTGACGCTCCGCCTCGGCCATTTCCTCGACGGTGAAGCCGAGACCGTCGAGGTATTCGATCAGCCCGGCCCGCTGTCGCGCGTTGGCGATTCCGGCGGCCTCGAGCCCATCGAAATCGACCACCCACCCGAGTCTGCCAGCGCAGACGTCACGATTAGGGTTGATTCCCGTGACGGACACTGAAGCGAGTGAAGTCCTGCACGGCCCCCTGGAGGATCGTCATCGCGAACTCGGCGCGAGTTTTGCCGAGTTCTCCGGCTGGTTGATGCCGGTCAGCTATGCCGGCACCGTGAGCGAGCACACCGCAACGCGCACGGCGGTCGGCCTTTTCGACGTCAGCCATCTCGGTAAGGCGCTGGTGCGAGGCGCTGGCGCCGCGGCCTACGTCAACTCCGCGCTGACCAACGACCTTCGGCGGATCGGCCCCGGTAAGGCGCAATACACGTTGTGCTGCACCGACTCCGGCGGCGTGATCGACGACCTGATCGCCTACTACGTCTCCGACGATGAGATCTTCCTCGTCCCCAACGCCGCCAACACTCCCGCCGTCGTCGCCGCGCTGGCCGACCGGGCACCCGCCGGGCTGACGATCACCGACGAGCACTCGTCGTACGCGGTGCTCGCGGTGCAGGGCCCGAAATCGTCCGAGGTCGTGGGTGGCTTGGGTTTGCCTACGAACATGGACTACATGGGATACGCGGACGCCGAATTCGGCGGTGTCGAAGTGCGGGTGTGCCGCACCGGCTATACCGGCGAGCACGGTTTCGAGCTGCTGTCGCCGTGGGATGAGGCCGGTGTCGTGTTCGACGCGCTCGTCGACGCCGTCGGCAGCGCGGGCGGCGAGCTTGCCGGTCTGGGCGCCCGCGACACCTTGCGCACCGAGATGGGCTACCCGCTGCACGGCCATGAACTGTCCCTGGACATCTCCCCGCTACAAGCGCGGTGCGGATGGGCGATCGGGTGGAAGAAGGACGCGTTCTGGGGGCGCGATGCGCTGCTGGCCGAGAAGGAAGCGGGTCCGAAGCGGGTGCTGCACGGGCTGAAAGCGGTCGGCCGCGGAGTGCTGCGGCCCGGCCTGACCGTGCTCGATGGCGACACCGAAGTCGGGGTGACGACGTCGGGAACCTTCTCTCCGAGTTTGAAAGTCGGCATCGCGTTGGCGCTGCTCGACACCGAACGCGATATCGCCGACGGGCAAACCGTGACTGTTGACGTCCGCGGCCGCGGGCTCGAGTGTGAGGTGGTGAAAACCCCGTTTGTCGAGGCAAAAACCAGGTAGCGCGCAGATATACAATCGCCTCATGACTGACGGCCCCTTCGAATTCACGGTTGAGCGCAACGCGAATCCGGCGAGCGATGAGGTACGTGCGTTGATCCTGTCCGACCCGCCTTTCGGCCAGTTCCACACCGACCACATGGTGTCGATCGACTACGCCGTGGGCAAAGACTGGCACAACGCGAGGGTGATCCCGTACGGGCCGATCGAGCTCGACCCGTCGGCGATCGTGCTGCATTACGGGCAGGAGATCTTCGAGGGCCTCAAGGCCTACCGCTGGGTGGACGGCTCGATCGTGTCGTTCCGGCCGGAGGCCAACGCGGCACGGCTGCAAACCTCGGCACGCAGGCTCGCGATCCCTGAGCTACCCGTGGAGGTGTTCATCGAGTCGCTGCGCCAGCTGATCGCCGTCGACGAACCATGGGTGCCGCCTGCCGGTGGCGAGGAGTCGCTGTATCTGCGGCCGTATGTGTTCGCCACCGAACCAGGGCTGGGTGTGCGGCCCGCCAACGAGTACCGCTATCTGGTCATCGCCTCGCCCGCGGGTGCGTACTTCAAGGGCGGTATCAAGCCGGTCAGCGTGTGGCTGTCGACGGAGTACGTGCGAGCCTGCCCTGGTGGCACCGGTGCGGCCAAGTTCGGCGGCAATTACGCCGCCTCGCTTCTGGCGCAGGCGCAGGCCGCCGAGAACGACTGTGACCAGGTGGTGTGGCTTGACGCCACCGAACGCCGGTACGTCGAAGAGATGGGCGGGATGAACCTGTTCTTCGTGTTCGGCAGCGGTGGTACCGCGCGCCTGGTGACACCGGAGCTGAGCGGGTCGATTCTGCCGGGCGTCACCCGAGACTCCTTGCTGCAGTTGGCAACTGATGCCGGATTCGCCGTCGAGGAACGCAAGATCGACATCGACGAGTGGCAGAAGAAGGCGGCCGCGGGGGAGATCACCGAGGTGTTCGCGTGCGGCACCGCCGCCGTCATCACCCCGGTCGGGCTGGTCAAGTACGGCGACGGCGAGTTCACCATCGCCGACGGAGGGCCGGGCGAGATCACAATGGCTCTGCGCGACACGTTGACCGGGATCCAGCGCGGCACCTTTGCCGACACCCATGGCTGGATGGCCCGTCTCGGCTGAGATCAGCCGATGAGGGCCTCGTGCTCGGGGCAGTAGGTGGCGACAGACGCGCCGACGAAGAACGCTGAATCCTCCATGCCCAGTTCGGTGTAGTCGGAGACCGCATCGACCGCGTCGAACAGGTCACCACCGTCGTCGAAGACGGCGCAGACGTCGTAGGCGATGCTGACCGCCGCCGCGGTCGACGGCGCCTCGATGCCCTCGTCGGCCAGGACACTGACGAACATGTCGTCGGTGGCGCTGGCGCCTGCCGTACCGGCGGCCGCGATCGCGGCGGCTCCCAGAGCGGACACGGTTGCAGCGGTAGCGACGAATGCGGTGATTTGGCGAAGATCGAACATGGTCGGAATCCTTTCGATGCCTGGTCTTGGTTGCTGGTAGCGAAAGATTCCGACGACGTGCTTGGCGAAATCTTGGAAGATCCTTGGAGGTTTCTAGTTAGCTACGAGGCATGACCTTGCAGAGCCCTGTGCTGACCGCCCGTGACGAAGGTGAGCGCTTCCATTTCCTGAACACGCTCCACACCGCAAAGATCACGGGTGAGCAGACGAACGGCACGCTCACTGCGGTGGAGTTCCTCGCCCCAAGAACTTCGGACCGCCGTTGCACCGCCACGACGCCGAGGACGAACTGTTCTACATCCTCGACGGCGAATTGTGGCTGTCGTGCGGCGATGTGGAGGCCGTGCAGAGCGAGGGTGCCGTGGTCTGGTTGCCACGCGGCCTGCCTCACACGTTTCAGGTCCGCTCCGAGACGGCGCGGGTGTTCGTCGTCTCGACGCCGTCGGGATTCGAACGGTTCGTCTCGACACTGGGCAAACCGACCGAGAGCCGGTCCATGCCCGAGCCAGGGGAGATCGATCCCGCGCATGTGGCGGAGGTGTGTGCGCAATTCGACATTCAGGTGCTGGGCCCGCCGCCCGCGCCCGTCGGCTAGCGGATCGCCAGCCCCACGGCGGCCACCGTCGTCGTGATTTCGATCGCGGCGCCTAGCACGTCACCCGTGATTCCGCCGAAACGGCGCACGCAGTGCGCCACCACGGCGGCGCCGCACGCCAGCGCGACGAGAACGGCTAGTGGCCCCTGCCAGGGCCGCGGACTCGCGAACACCGCCGCCGCTGCGACCGCGGCGATCCACACCGCCACGATGAGCCAGCGTTGTGTGCCCGCAACGGCAGCCCCCAGCGTGCTGCCCGCCGCGGCAGGCACCGAGCGTCGGCACGCCATGACTGCGGCCACCCGACCCGCGGTGACCGCGACGATCACCGCGACGACACCCGACTGCGCGAATGCGAATGCCTGCACCAGAATCGCGACGACCACGGCCGCGACGCCGAACGGACCCGCCGAACCGTCGCGCATGACCTCGAGCGCCCGCTCCGGCGGGCCGTAGCAGCCCAGCGCGTCGGCCGTGTCGGACAACCCGTCGATGTGCAGCCCGCGGGTGGCGATCAGCAGAACCGTCACCGCCAGCGCTCCGGCAAGTGGGCTGTGTGGCCCGAAGGCCGCCGACGACGCCCACAGCACCGCCGCGGCGAGCGCGCCGAGCACGGCACCGACCAATGGCAGTGCGGTCATCGCGCCGCGGCCGATCCCCGCAGGAGCCCGTGCAGGGAGGATGCTTCCGAATGCGAATGCCGCTGTGATCGAACGGATCACGCGGTGATGCCTGCCTCCCCGAAAGTCGCCATCGACCCCAGCACGGCCACCGCCGCCCGCACGACGGGCAACGCGACCGCAGCCCCAGTGCCCTCGCCCAGCCGCATCCGCAAATCCACTATCGGTTCCAGCTCCAGGCGCTGGAGCGCGAGCGCATGAGCGGGCTCGGTCGACATATGACCGGCCTGCCACCACTTCCGTGCCCCGGGCGCGAGCACGTCGGCCACCAGTGCCGACGCGGTGACGACCACACCGTCGAGCAGCACGGGTGTGCGTCGCACCGCGGCCTGGGCGCAGAAGCCCGCCATCGCGGCCAGGTCCGCTCCACCGCAAACTGACAGCAGCGCAACGGGATTCGTCGACAGCCCGCGAGCGCGATACAGGGCGTCCCGGATCGCCGCCGTCTTGCGTGCCCACCCGGCGTCGTCGATTCCGGTGCCCCTGCCGATTACCGCTACGGGTTCGGCATCGGTCATGGCGGCGATCAAAGTGGTTGCCGCCGTTGTATTTCCAATGCCCATGTCACCGGCGATCAACAGATCCGCCCCGGAATCGACCTCTTCGTCGGCGATGGCCCGGCCCGCCTCGATCGCTGCGGACGCCTCCTCGAGGCTCAGTGCGTCCTCGACGGCGATGTTGCCGCTACCGCGTCGCACCTTGTGCGCGCCGATCGCGGCGGAGAACGGCTCCTCGGTGTCCACCGCGACGTCGACCACCCGCACGCTGGCACCCGCGGCTTCCGCCAGCACGTTAATGGCGGCGCCACCGGCGGCGAAGTTCGCCACCATCTGCGCTGTGACCTCGGCCGGATACGCCGACACCCCTGCCGACGCGACGCCGTGATCACCGGCGAACACCACGACGCGTGGCCGTCCGAACTGGCGCGGCGGACATACGCCCTGGCACGCGGCCACCCACACCGACAGATCTTCGAGCCTGCCCAGCGAGCCCGGCGGCTTGGTCAACTGGTCCTGACGGGCCCGCGCGGCCGAAGCCGCCTCGGCGTCGGGAGCCATGATCGCGGGAAAGTCCGTCATGGCAGGGACCCCGCTGGCGCCTTCACCGTGACCGGCTGCCCAGCCACCACCAGCACGACCCGGTCGCACAGCGTGGCCAGCCGCTGGTTCACCGCCCCGAGTTCGTCAGCGAACCGGCGCCCCGAAGTGGTCGCGGGCACCACACTGAGGCCCACCTCGGGGCTGACCACCGCCAGTGATGAAGCGAACGCGCCGACCGCGTCGGTCAGGTCGTCCACATCGTCGGCCACCGAGGCGCCGCTCCATGCGCCGCGGCGGTCCATCACCGCGGTCAGCCAGCCGCCGATGTCGTCGATCAGCGTCGCGGTCCCGGAGTTCGACCGCAATTGCGTTGCCACGTCGACGGTTTCGACCGTGGTCCACTGCGTGGGCCGTCGTGCACGATGTGCCGCGATCCGGGCCGACCAGTCGGCGTCACCGTCGGGCGACGCGCCGGTGGCGATGTAGCGGACCGCCTGCCCATCGCGGGTCGCTTCGCTGATCGCCGCCTCCGCCCACTGCGACTTGCCCGACCGGATACCACCGAGCACCAGGGTGCGCACCGCGGGTCAGGAGACCTTGTCGCCGCGATTGACCTGCGGTCGCGGCGCGCGCATCCGTCGCAGCTGCGAGGCGCGGCTGGCCGCGTAAAAGCCGAGTTTCCAACCGCTTTCGGTGTTGTTGGGGAACTTTTCGTCCACCTTACGGTTCACCTTGCGGCCGATGAAAAAACCGTCGATCACCATGATCAGCACCAGCACGAGCATGGCGGGGGAGAGCAGGCGCTGCACCTGAACCGACGGCACCGCCAGCATGACGAAGATCAAACCCAAAGCCGAAGGCATGAACAGGCCCAGCACGTTGCGGCGCGAGTCGACGATGTCACGGACGTATCGGCGCACCGGCCCCTTGTCGCGCGGCAGGAGGTAGGCGTCTTCACCTGCCATCATCTTTTCGCGGCGCTCGGCCATATCGGCACGGCGCGTGACGCGCTCGGCCTTGCGTTCCGATCGGGACAGCTTCGGTCCACCCAGCTCCTTGCGGCGGCGGCGTGCCTCGGCCGCGGTCAGCGGGGCGGGCGCAACCGGGCCGCGCTTGCGGGTGGCCTGGCTTCGTTTCGGCGTCGGCCTGCCCTTGGGTGCCGTAGAGGTCGCGGTCTCGTCGACGGCCTGCGAGGTCACTTCGGCTGCCGTCGAGTCGGCGTCGCGGGGGTGGTCTTTCTTGCGGCCCAGCAGCTTCACGCTTGCCAGGTTACTTCCGCAAGTCCGCCAGCCAGCACGCACCTGAAGAATCCGCCATAGTGTTCGCGTGTTGCGCATATTGATCGCCCCTGACTGCTACGGCGACAGCCTGACCGCCGTGCAGGCCGCCGAGGCCATTGCCGATGGTTGGCGCCGTTCCCGCCCCGGCGACGAGCTGACGTTCGCCCCTCAGTCCGACGGCGGACCCGGGTTCGTCGACGTGCTGGCCAATCGATTCGGCCACGTGCACCGGGCGCGGGTCGCCGGGCCGCTGTCGGCCGAAGTGACCGCGGACTGGGTGCTCGATCCCGCCCCGCCCGGCACGGCCTACATCGAATGCGCGCAGGCGTGCGGGCTTGCGCTGCTCGGCGAACCGCCCAGTGTTCGGACCGCGTTGGCCGCCCACAGCAGCGGGGTGGGACAGCTGATCGCCGCCGCGGTCGAGGCCGGGGCCGGGCGGATCGTGGTCGGGCTCGGCGGCAGTGCCTGCACCGACGGCGGCCGCGGCATCGTCGACGTCCTGGCCGCGGACGTGGGGGGCACAACAAGCGCGGCGCTTGAAGCGGGCCGCGAGCTGCTGGCACAGGTCGAGCTCATCGCCGCCAGCGATGTCGAACATCCGCTGCTCGGTCCGATGGGTGCCGCCCGGGTGTTCGGGCCGCAGAAGGGTGCCGATCCCGACACCGTGCTCGTACTCGAGCGCCGCCTGGCCGACTGGGCCGCCGAACTCGACGCGGCTGCCGGGCGCCCGGTCAGTGTCGAGCCAGGCGCGGGAGCCGCCGGTGGCATCGGCGCGGCGCTGCTCGCACTGGGCGGCAAGCGCGAATCCGGCGCCGCGATCATCGCCGAACACACCCGGCTGGCCGACGACGTGGCCGCCGCTGACCTCGTCATCACCGGCGAAGGCCGGTTCGACGATCAGTCGCTGCACGGCAAGGTGGTCAGCGCGCTGGCCGAGGGTGCGCGATTGCACGACATTCCCGTGCTGGTGCTCGCAGGCCAGGTGACCCTCGACGAGGCTGCCCTGCGGAAGGCGGGCATTGCGGCTGCGTTCTCGATCACAGACCACGCGGGTTCTGTGCGGCTGGCCATCGACGACGCGGCGAACCAGCTGGCCGGCCTCGCGCGGGTAACGGCCTCGAGCTGGGGATGAATCGGGAATAGGGCCAGAACAAGGTACCGTTGATGAAGTGGACCCACGGTTCACACAAGTACATGCACAGGGGAGAAGCAATGACTGTTCAGGACTCGGCGACCAGCACCGCCACCCACGGCGTGCTCTTGACTGATGCGGCGGCCGCCAAGGCGAAGGCACTGCTGGATCAGGAGGGCCGGGACGACCTGGCGCTGCGTATTGCCGTCCAGCCGGGCGGTTGCGCCGGCCTGCGCTACAACCTGTTCTTCGACGACCGGTCGCTCGATGGCGACCTGACCAAGGAGTGCGGCGGCGTCACGCTGACCGTCGACCGGATGAGCGCCCCCTACGTTCAGGGCGCCACGATCGATTTCGTCGACACCATCGAGAAGCAGGGTTTCACCATCGACAACCCCAACGCCACGGGGTCATGCGCCTGCGGCGACTCGTTCAACTGAGGTCAGTACTGACCTGCGGTTCGCGGTAGGTACGAGCACACCAGGACCTCGTTGTCCTGGGCGAGTAGCTGAGCCACGGCCTGTTCTTCGTTGTCGGGGGATTGGTCGCGGATTGACCCGCGCGCGGGCGCGACCTTCATGGTGAACAGCACCTGCGCCTGATTGGGCGACCAGAGCACCATCTTGTCGATCGCGGTCACCTCGGCCTTGCTGAACTGCTTGCGGAACGCGTCGCTACTCAGCCCGGCCAGCGCGAGGTCGGACCTGCGCTCCTTGACCGAGTCGAACAATCCGCACAGCGTGTGCCGCGCGACCGTCTCGTCGTCCCCGTTCGACAGCGCGTCCAGGTATTCCTGGATCGCGGTTTTGGCCGACGCCTCGGTGAGTGTGCCGCCCGCCGAGCCGTCGTTTCGGGTGGCCAGCACGATTGCGGTTACCAGCGCGGCGACGAGCGCAACAGCCACCAGCACCCCGACGATCAACGGCCAACGCCGACGCTTCGGATATTGCACGGGCGGCGGCAGCATTCCCGGATATGCCGAGTGCACATTGTCCGGATACGGCTGCGCAGGATATTCCGGATACATTTGCGGAGCAGCTCGTCCAGCCGCATATTCAGGCGGGTACGGACCAGCCATATATTTGCTCCCCCAATGTGGGTCCACGAAATCGCCTGTCTACAGTGACCGGGCGGGCACTTGTAGGCAGGTTAGCGCACCGCGTAGGACTGAATGCAGACGAGAACGACCGACGTTTTGGTCTAGGTACGATTATCTAGTCGGCTTAATAAATGAAGGGTGACGATACGTGACGATTGCGGTGACCGGATCGATTGCGACCGACCATTTGATGCGTTTTCCCGGTCGGTTTTCCGAAGGACTGCTGCCCGAACACCTGCACAAGGTGTCGGTGAGCTTTCTGGTGGACGATCTCGTCATCCATCGCGGTGGGGTGGCGGGCAACATGGCCTACGCCATCGGTATCCTCGGTGGGGACCCGACCCTGGTCGGCGCGGTAGGCAAGGACTTCGACGACTACCGGCAGTGGCTCACCTCCCACGGCGTGGACTGCGACAGCGTTCTCGTGTCGGATTCCGCGTACACCGCCCGGTTCGTCTGCACCACGGACCAGGACATGGCGCAGATCGCGTCGTTCTATCCCGGCGCGATGTCGGAGGCCCGCGACATCAAGCTGGCCGATGTCGTATCTAGAAGGGGCACACCGGATCTGGTGATCGTCGGCGCGAACGACCCCGACGCCATGTTCCTGCACACCGAGGAATGCCGTGCACTGGGGCTGGCGTTCGCCGCCGACCCGAGCCAGCAGCTGGCCCGACTCACCGGCGATCAGATCCGCAAGCTGATCGACGGCGCGACGTATTTGTTCACCAACGACTACGAATGGGATCTGCTGCTGCAGAAGTCCGGCTGGTCGGAGGCGGAGGTGATGGGCCAGATCCAGATGCGCGTCACCACGCTTGGCGAGAAGGGCGTCGACATCGTCGGCCGCGACGGCACTTTCATCCACGTCGACGTGGTGCCCGAGACGCGCAAGGACGATCCCACCGGCATTGGCGATGCGTTCCGCGCCGGCTTCCTGACCGGTCGCGACAAGGGCCTGTCCATCGAGCGGGCCGCGCAGCTGGCATCGCTGGTGGCGACCCTGGTGCTCGAGGCGCCCGGCCCGCAGGAGTGGGCATGGGACAAGGACGCCGGCGTAGACCGGCTGAAGGACGCCTACGGCGCGGACGCGGGTGCGGAGATCGCCGCTGCGCTTTCCTAAATCTGCACGGGGTACGTCGGCTCTTTGATCTGCGGCGTGACGCTGTGTTCGACGAAGATGGCGTGCCACAGCATGAAGATCAGGACCGTCCACAGCCGGCGGCTGTGATCGCTTGTGCCGCTGCGGTGTTCGTCGAGCATGGTGCGCACCGCGGCGACGTCCACCAGATCGGTCGCCTGTGACGCATTGGCCATTCCGTAGGCCCAGTCCAGCAGTTCACCGGCGCGCAGCCAATGTCGGATCGGCACAGGGAAACCCAGCTTCGGCCGGTTCAGCACGTGTGCGGGCACGACCGGTTCCAGCGCCCGCCGCAACGCGAACTTCGTAGTGACCCTGGTGATCTTCTGTTCCAGCGGCAGCCGCGACGCCACCGCGAACACCTCGGGATCCAGGAACGGCACCCGCAGTTCGAGCGAATTGGCCATCGTCATCTTGTCGGCCTTGACCAGGATGTCGCCGCGCAGCCAGGTGAACAGGTCGATGTGCTGCATGCGGGCCACCGGATCCCATCCGTTGGATGCGGTGTAGACCGGCGCCGTGACGTCGGTGTGGGTCCACTCCTCGCGGAACCCCGGCAACACCGCCCGCAGCTGGGCATCGGAGAAGCTGCGGGCGTTGCCGTAGTAGCGCTCTTCGAGGGTGAGTGATCCGCGGTGCAGCAGGCTCTTGCCGCGCATACCCTCGGGCAGCGGCTTGGACGCCTTCCCGAGCGACCGCCGCACCGGCCGGGGGAGATATTCGAATGCCTTGAGCGACAATGGTTCCCGGTAGATGGTGTAGCCGCCGAACAGCTCGTCGGCACCCTCACCCGACAGCACGACCTTGACGTGCTTGCGGGCCTCCCGTGCGATGAAGAACAGCGGCACGAGTGCGGGGTCGGCGACGGGTTCGTCCAAATACCAGACGATTTCGGGAAGCGCGGCGACGAACTCGGCCTGATTGACCACCTTCGTCACGTGCTTGGCGCCGATCGCCTCGGCGGACGCCACCGCGACGTCGACCTCGGAGAAGCCCTCGCGTTCGAACCCGGTGGTAAACGTGATCAACCGCGGGTTGTGCCGCATGGCCAGCGCCGCGATCGCGGTCGAGTCGATGCCGCCGGACAGGAACGCGCCGACGGTGACGTCGGCACGCATGTGCTTGGCGACCGAGTCCTCCAGGACCGCGGTGATCTCGTCGTAGCGGGCCTGTTCGCCACCCGCGCTGAACGGCCTTGCGTCGAAGCGTGGGGTGAAGTAGCGGGTCACCTCTGGTGGCTTGCCCGGCCGCACGCGCGCATAGCTGCCGGATTCCAGCCGTCGCACGCCGGTGTGCAGTGTCTCCGGCTCCGGCACGTACTGCAGCACCGTGTAGTGCTGAACGGCGCGGTGATCCAGCGACAGGTCGAGGCCCAGCTTGTCGACCAGGTCGAGCAGGCACTTCTTCTCGCTGCCCACCGCCGTTCCGCCGGCGCCGGTCGCCATGTAGAGCGGTTTGATGCCGAACGGGTCACGCGCGCAGAACAGTTCACGTTCGACGGTGTCCCACAGCGCGAACGCGAACATGCCCCGCAGCCGGGTCAGCGCGTCGGTGCCCCAGTGGTGGTAGGCGGCGATGATGGCTTCGCCGTCGCCGTCGGTGGTGAAGACCGCGCCGTGGGCTGCGGCCAACTCGTCGCGCAGTTCGAGGTAGTTGTAGATCTCGCCGTTGAACACCAGCACGTAGCGGTCCGGCGACTCCGGTGGCCCCCAGCGCAGCGGCTGATGGCTGTGGGCGATGTCGATGATCGAGAGCCGGTTGAACCCGAGCACCACGGAATCGTCCGACCAGGTGCCGGGCTCGTCGGGCCCGCGGTGACGCATCAGATGCGATGCACCGGAAACCGCGTCGACGAGCGAGGGCGAGACCTCAGCGGACGGGTCGGAAACCAGGGCCAGCAGTCCGCACACCGCGCCAGTATGCCTAATTCATCGTGGACGAGAGGAGCACGAGGTTCAAAGTAGGAGTGTGTCGAGACCGGCACCCGAGCGTGGTCTACGCTGCGTAGTATTCGCCTAGCTCCACCGACTTCTAGGAGGCTTTCGCGTGACACCTCGCGGGTTCCGGGTGGTGGCGTTGTCAGTCATCCTGGGCGGCACGTCGTTGCTGCTCAGCGGGTGTAGCTGGTCGGAGGCGCTCGGCCTCGGCTGGCCGATGGGCATCACCCCCGAAGGACATCTCAACCGCGAGCTGTGGATCGGCTCGGTGATCGCCTCACTGGTGATCGGCGTCATCGTGTGGGGCCTGATTTTCTGGAGCTCGGCGTTTCACCGGCACAAGAAGGGCGACACCGAACTGCCGCGCCAGTTCGGCTACAACATGCCGCTCGAGCTCGTGCTCACCGTCGTGCCGTTCCTGATCATCTCGGTGCTCTTCTACTTCACCGTGGTGGTGCAGGAGAAGATGCTGCACAAGGACCCCAACCCCGAGGTCGTCATCGACGTGACGGCGTTCCAGTGGAACTGGAAGTTCGGGTATCAGAAGATCGCCTTCACCGACGGCACGTTCAACTTCGACGGCGCCGACAACGAGCGCAAGGCGGCGATGGAGTCCAAGCCCGAGGGCGTCGACAGCCACGGCGAGGAGATCGTCGGCGCGGTGCGCGGACTCAACCCCGAGGACCGGCGCTACCTCAACTTCGACAAAGTCGAGACGCTCGGATCGTCCACCGAGATTCCCGTTCTCGTGGTGCCGTCGGGCAAGCGCATCGAGTTCCAAATCGCCTCCGCTGACGTGATCCACGGCTTCTGGGTGCCGGAGTTCCTGTTCAAGCGCGACGTGATGCCCGACCCGGAGGCCAACCACTCCGACAACATCTTCCAGATCAGCGAGATCCTCAAGACCGGCGCGTTCGTCGGGCGCTGCACCGAGATGTGCGGCACGTACCACTCGATGATGAACTTCGAGCTTCGAGTGGTGGAGCCCAACGACTTCAAGGCGTATCTGCAGCAGCGTATCGCGGGCAGGACCAACGCCGAGGCGCTGCAGGCCATCAACCAGCCGCCGACAGCGGTCACCACCCACCCGTTCGACACCCGCCGGGGTGAGCAGGCGCCGCAGGCGCCTCAGGCGAGCAAGTAGGGACACCACATGCACATCGAAGCCAGGCTGTTCGAGTTCCTGACCGCGTTCTTCGTGCTGTCGGCGGTTGTGTATGCCGTGCTGACCGCGATGTTCGCCAACGGCGGTGTGGAATGGGCCGGTGTGACGGCCCTGGTCATGACCTCCGGCCTGACGCTGATCACCGGCACGTTCTTCCGGTTCGTGGCCCGCCGGCTCGACACCCGGCCCGAGGACTACGAGGACGCCGAGATCAGCGACGGCGCGGGGGAGCTCGGTTTCTACAGCCCGCACAGCTGGTGGCCGCTATTCATCGCCCTGTCCGCCTCGGTCACCGCCGTTGGCGTCGCGTTGTGGCTGCCATGGCTGATCGCTGCCGGTGCATGCTTCGTCCTGACGACGGCCGGCGGCCTCGTGTTCGAGTACTACACCGGTCCCGAGAAGCACTGACGCCCCAAGCGCCACAGGGAAGGTCACAATCGGGACAACAGTTCTCCCGCAAACCGTGCTGCCAGATTCGATCCCGCCGTTTAGTTGGGTAATGTTGCCGGGGCAGTAGTCGAGAAGGATAGGCGTAGATGAGCGGGCCGAATCCCCCAGGTCAGGATTCCGAAGGGTCGGACTTGCCGGACCAAAACCCCGGCAAGGAGCCCACTTCGGAGCAATCCGCGTCGCCCAAGACCGGCGAGACGGAGGTCTACTCGCAGGCGTACTCCGCGCCAGAGTCCGAACACGTCAGCAGCGGCCCGTATGTGCCCGCAAACCCGGCCCACTACGACTACGACAGCTACGACTCGGTCACCGAACTGGTGGACCAGCAGTCGCCGCCCCGATGGCCCTGGGTGGTTGGCGTCGCCGCGATCGTGGCGGCCATCGCGCTGGTGGTCTCGGTGTCGGTGTTGGTGACCCGTACCGACACCGACAACCTCGCGGTGCCCGACACCACGACGAGCGTCCCGCCGCCGGTGCAGGACGAGATCACCACGACGACACCCCCGCCGCCGCCCCCACCGCCGCCGCCCACGGAGGAGCCGCCTCCACCGCCGCCGCCGGAGACCGTGACAGTGACCCAGGAACCCCCGCCGCCCCCACCGCCGCCCGCGCCAACCGAGGCGCCGCCGGCCGCGCCACCGGAGACCACGGCGGCCGCACCGCCGCCGACCAACACGGCACCGGCGGGCCCGCGGCAGGTCACCTATTCGGTGACCGGGACCAAGGCGCCCGGTGACATCATCACCGTCACCTACGTCGACGCATCGGGTCGCAGCCGCACCCAGCGCAACGTCTACATCCCGTGGTCGCTGACCGTCACCCCGATCTCACAGTCCGAGGTCGGCTCCGTGCAGGCGTCCAGCCTCTTCCTGGTCAGCAGGCTCAACTGCTCGATCACGACCAGCGACGGCACGGTGTTGTCGTCGAATACCAACAACGCCGCGCAGACCAGCTGCTGATGCCGGATCCTGCGGAACTGGACCGCGTCGACCGCATCCTGCTCGGCGCATGCGCTGCCATCTGGCTTGTTGCGCTCGGCGCCGGTGTCGCGGCGACGGTGGCGCTGGTCGACCTCGGCTCCGGCCATCCTCAGTCCACGGGTGAGTCCGAAACCCCGTGGCTGCTCTACAGCATCATCGGGGTATCGGCTGCCGTCATCGCGGGCGCCGTGCCGCTGTTGTTGCGGGCGCGCAGGGCGGCTCAGGCCGACCCGGCGCCGGCGCCGGCTCGTACCCCGGTACGCACCGCCGTGGGCCAGCCGCAGCCGCCGGTGCGTGGCACCGAGGCGCCGACGGAGAAGTTTCGCGCGCTCGGGACGGCGGATCCGGTCGTCGCCGCGCCCGGATACTCGTCGCCTCGCGAGGCCATCATCGCTGAGCCCAGCCTATTGACTGCGGCGGTGGACCAGCTGTGGCTGCGCTGTGCCGTGGTGATCGCGTGCGCGATGGGCATCGCGATGGTGGTGATCGGCGTCGCAACGTATCTGATGGCCGTCGACAGCAACACCGCGTCGTGGGTCTTCTACATATTGGCCGGCATCGTCACTCTGGCGATGCCGGCCGTTCCGTGGTTCTACCTTCGCGAGCTGCGAACGCTCGTGGACTCGTCGCCCGCGTAACCGCGCGCAGTCGCGTCAGTGGTGTCCGTTCGTCTCGCCGTCTGACGACCCGTTGCGCTCCTGGTGCTCGCGTAATGCGGTGAGCGCCTTGTGTTCTGCGGCGTGGGCGGCTTCGGTGAGCGCTTCGTGTTCGGAGATCGGGTCGGCGTAGAGCAGGCTGCCGCTGCCCGGTGCGCCCGCCGAACCGAGCTTGTTCATGCGCTTGGGCACGGCCGCGCCCTGGTATTCCAGCGGGATGGGGTGGCCGTGGTCGTCGACCGGTCCGAGCGGCTGGTGCAGCTCGATGTAGGCGCCGTGGGGCAGGCGCTTGATGATGCCGGTCTCGATGCCGTGCTCGAGCACGGCGCGGTCGCTGCGCTGCAGTCCGATGCACCACCGGTAGGTGATGTAGTAGACGATCGCGGGCAGCACCACCATGCCGATGCGTCCGATCCAGGTGGTGGCGTTGAGCGAGATGTGGAACTTCAGCGCGATGATGTCGTTCATCGCGGCGAGTGTCAGCACCATGTAGAACGCGATCGCCATCGCGCCAATCGCGGTGCGCACCGGCACATCTCGCGGCCGCTGCAACAGGTTGTGATGCGCATCGTCACCGGTGAACTTCTTCTCGATCCACGGATAGACGATCAGCAGCCCGAAAATCAGACCCATGATCACCGCGACACCGACCGCACCGGGGATGGTGTGGCCGAACGGATAGAACTCCCACGCGGGCCAGATGCGAGCGAGGCCTTCTGTCCACATCATGTAGAAGTCGGGCTGGCTGCCTGCCGAGACTTGTGAGGGTTTGTAGGGACCCAATTGCCAGATCGGGTTGATCTGCAGCAGACCGCCCATCAGGCCAAGGATGCCGGTGATCACCGCGAAGAACGCGCCGGACTTGACCGCGAACACCGGCATCACTCGCACGCCGACGACATTCGTCTCGGTGCGGCCGGGGCCGGGAAACTGGGTGTGCTTCTGGAACCACAGCAGGGCGAGGTGAACACCGATGAGCGCCAGGATGATTCCGGGAATCAGCAGGATGTGCAGTGCGTACATACGGGGCAGCAGTACGCCGTCGGCAGAACACTGGTATCCGAGTCCGCCGCAGGGGAAGTCGCCGCCGAACAGCGCCCAGTGCATCCAGGTGCCGACCAGCGGAAGGCCCAGCGTGATCGAGGACAGCGCTGCGCGAAGGCCGATGCCGGAGAGCAGGTCGTCGGGCAGCGAGTAGCCGAAGTAGCCCTCGAACATCGCCAGGATCAGCAGCAGCGAGCCGATCACCCAGTTCACCTCGCGTGGCCTGCGGAAGGCGCCGGTGAAGAAGATGCGGGCCATGTGCACCATGATCGATGCGGCGAACAGCAACGCCGCCCAGTGGTGGACCTGACGCACGAACAACCCGCCACGTATTTCGAAGCTGATGTCCAGCGTCGAGGCATAGGCCTTCGACATTTCGACACCGCGCAGCGGCTGATACACGCCGTCGTAGATGACCTCGGCCATCGACGGGTCGAAGAACAGTGTCAGGTACACGCCGGTGATCAGCAGCAGGATGAAGCTGTACAACGCGATCTCGCCCAGCAGGAACGACCAGTGGGTCGGGAACACCTTGTTCAGCTGGCGCCGCACCGCCGCAGACGGGTGGTAACGCGAATCGATCGCCTCACCTTGTTTGGCTGTGATTTCAGCGAGTTTCGGACTCATGAGCGCCGCTCCCAGAATGCCGGTCCGACGGGTTCGGCGAAGTCACCGTTGGCGACCAGGTACCCGTCTTGGTTGATGGTGATGGGCAGCTGCGCCAACGCGCGCGCAGCCGGACCGAATATGGGCTTTGCGAAGTGCAAAGCGTCGAACTGCGACTGGTGGCACGGGCAGAGGATGCGATACGTCTGCTGCTCGTAAAGCGAGGAGGGGCAACCCAAGTGCGAGCACACTTTGGTGAACGCGAACAGCTCACCGAAGTTGAAGCTCTCCTGGCCCTGGCGCTTGACGACCTTGAACATGTCCTGCGGGCGGATGCGGATCAGCATCACGGGATTGCGTACGCCCATTGCGATTTCGGACAGTAGGTGGTGCGACTCGACGGTGGTGCCGTCGCCGTCGGACTCACGCCACGGGAACACCGTCTCCATGCCGCCCGCGTCGATGTCCTCTGGCCGCATCTTGACGAACGGCGACTCGCCGGGCGTGCCGGTCGCGCGTGCCAGGAAGACAGTCTCGCCCGTGAAACGCGGGGTCCAGCCCGATGTCCACAGCACGGCCTTCTTGCCCTCGGCGGTCGGAACCACCGGCTTCCACGGGTTCTTGATCAACCCGCCCGCGAACGCGACGAGGGTGCCGAGGCCGAACGCGCCGAGGCCGACACCCAGCGACAGACCGATCAGCTTGCGCCGCTTGAACGTCGAGGTGTCCAACGCATCGGACAGGTTGGCCGCGATGGTCTTGCGCTGAAGCTCGGGGGAGCGGCCGTCGTGGCGATCCTGGATCGAGATCTCTTCGGGGATGAACTTCTTCTGGAACAGCACGGCACCGATGCCGATCGCCAGGATCGACAGGCCGAACGTCAGCCCATACAGCGGGGTGGCCAACGCGTACCAGAACTCGCCGGGCGAGCCGTAGGGCTGGTACTCCCATGGCCAGAACAGGAACACGAGCAGCAGCGCCAGGCCCAAAAAGCCGCCCAGCAGAAGCCAATACGCGACCGCGCGTTCCGTGCGCTTTTCGGCCTTGGTGCCGGGAACCGGCCACCGATCTTCCTTGAAGACGATCTCGACGCCGTCGAGGCGGCCGCCGAGCTCGAGCAGCTCATCGCGGGACATCGCGGCCAGTTCGGCGTCCGTGGGCTGCCCGGGAACACCGGCATGGCCCGGCGCGTCGGTGCCCTTCGGCGTTTTGTCCGCGGCATCCATGCGCGATCCGCCTTCGGCTTCTCGCTCCGTCATGACCGTGCTCCGATCCAGAGGGCCCCGGCTATGCAGGCCACCATCCCGATGATCCAGGCCGCCATGCCTTCCGGCGCGGGGCCGAAGCCGCCGAGCCCGTAGCCGCCGGGGTTGGGCGTCTCGGCCGCCTCGCGGACGTAGGCGACGATGTCCTTCTTCTCCTCAGGGGTCAACTGCCGGTCGGAGAACTTCGGCATGTTCTGCGGCCCGGTCAACATCGCGGTGAAGATCTGCGCGGGCTCGGCGGGGGCCAGGTCGGGCGCGTACTTACCCGACGACAGCGCACCGCCCTTGCCGGTGAAGTTGTGGCACGACGCGCAATTGAGCCGGAACAGGTCGCCGCCGCGGGCCACGTCGTCGCCGAGCAGCGACTCCTGTGAGACCTGGCCGTTGGCGTCGCGGGGAACCACCGGCCCGCCGCCGTTGGCCTGCACGTAGGCGCCGAGCGCGTCGATCTGCGACTCGTCGAAGATCGGGTCCTTGCGCGGGGCCTGCGCCTCACCGCGCATCGCGGGCATGCGGCCGGTGGACACCTGGAAGTAGACGGCGGCCTCGCCGACACCGATGAGGCTCGGTCCGCGGTCGGGCACGCCCTGCAGGTTCGCGCCGTGGCACGTCACGCAGGAGGTATCGAAGAGTTGCTTGCCGGTGCGCAACAGGGCTGACTGCGACTCGTCGGCGACCGCCACTTGCGGTGTCGGCGTCAGGGTGGCCGCGAGGCCACCGGCGACTGCTAGTCCGATCAGCAGCAGCAGGGCTGCCGACAGGCGCCGGCGCAGCCGACGGCGGTTCAATGTCGCCGGCCGTCCGGCTCCGCGGGCCTTGCTGGTCATTGAACCCCTTCTCATCGGCTGACGATGTTTCGAGCTCATCGAACGAAGTAAATCGTGGCGAACAGCGCGATCCACACGATGTCGACGAAATGCCAGTAGTACGAGACGACGATCGCCGCGGTGGCCTGTGCCGGAGTGAACTTACTCATCGTGGTGCGCGCAAGCAGGAAGATAAAGGCGATCAAGCCGCCGATCACGTGCAGGCCGTGGAAGCCGGTGGCCAGGTAGAAGACCGAGCCGTAGGCGCTGCCGGGGATCGTGGTGCCGTGCTCGACCAGATGGATGTACTCATAACCCTGGCCGAGCACGAAGAACAGGCCCATCAGGAACGTGATGACGTACCAGCGCCGCAGCCCGAAGACGTCGCCGCGTTCGGCGGCGAATACGCCCATCTGGCAGGTGAACGACGACGCGATGAGCACCAGCGTCACCGGCACGGCCTGAACCAGGTTCAGTTCGGTCGGGTGAGGGGGCCAGTCGCCTGCCGCCTGAGCGCGCGCGGTGAAGTACATCGCGAACAGCCCAGCAAAGAACATCAGCTCACTGGAAAGCCACACGATCGTGCCGACACTGACCATATTCGGTCGATTCAGCGAATGTACTCGCGACGTGATTGCGGTTCCCGAGGTCCCTACAGCGCTCGTCACAACATGAAGTATGACGCTTTGTAGTTGTTGAACTCCACCCGGGTCGAGCAATTCGTCATAATCACGTTCGTGACTTCTGCCAACTTGCCAGCATGGCCGACGATCCTGGGCCGCTTGACCACCGGCCAAGCGCTGATGCCAGGTCAGGCGGCGTGGGCGATGGACCAGATCATGACCGGCGCCGCGACCCCTGCCCAGATCGCAGGCTTCGCCGTGTCGATGAAGATGAAACGGCCGACGTCGGGCGAGGTGACCGAGCTGGCCGACATCATGCTCAAGCATGCGCGCCGGGTGCCGACAGACGTCATCGGCAACGACACCGTCGACGTGGTCGGGACCGGTGGCGATGGCGCCAACACGGTGAACCTGTCGACGATGGCGGCGATCGTGGTTGCCGCGGCCGGGGTTCCGGTGATCAAGCACGGCAACCGCGCGGCGTCGTCGTTGTCCGGCGGTGCCGACACCCTCGAGGCGCTCGGTGTGCGCATCGACCTCGGGCCCGACGACGTGGCCCGCAGCGTCAGCGAGGTCGGGATCGGCTTCGCGTTCGCGCCGCAGTTCCACCCGTCATACCGTCACGCAAGCGTGGTGCGGCGTGAGATCGGCGTGCCGACGGTGTTCAACTTGCTTGGGCCGCTGACCAATCCGGCCTCGCCGCGGGCAGGGCTGATCGGATGTGCTTGGGGTGAGCTGGCCGAGGTGATGGCAGGCGTGTTCGCCGCCCGCCGATGCAGTGTGCTCGTCGTGCATGGCGATGACGGCCTCGACGAGCTGACTACGACCACGACGAGCACGATCTGGCGGGTGCAGGCGGGCACCGTCGAACGGTTGACGTTCGACCCCGCGGCGTTCGGCTTCAAGCGCGCCGACATCAGCGAACTGGTCGGCGGCGACGCGGAATCCAATGCCGCAGAGGTGCGCTCGGTTTTCAGCGGTGGCAAGGGTCCGGTGCGTGAGGCGGTGGTGCTCAATGCGGCGGGCGCGATGGTGGCGCACGCGGGCCTAGCCAGCGACGCCAAATGGGTGCCCGCCTGGGAGGCGGGGCTGGCCAGAGCCGAGGCTGCCATCGACTCCGGTGCGGCCGAACAACTGCTCGCGCGTTGGGTGCGGTTCACACAAAAGGCCTGAGGGGTCTATCCTCTTGATCTGCTCAGCCGCCAGCCGCGCCGATCGGGCCGACGCCGCCCACGCCGCCCATCGCCCCGCCGAACCCACCGGTGAGGCGTAGCCGGGCTCGGCACGCACGATCCGCAGCCCCGGCTGCGCCAGCCACCGCCCAATCAGAGCCGTCTCCTCGACCAGCGCACCGCCCAGCGGCGCATCCGCGGGCAGCACCGCCTGCGCGCCCGCGCAGATCGCGTCGATGACCGGCATGGGCGGCACGCCGCGGCGCGCGACACCGGCCGCAGCCAGCTGCCCGTGCCGGATCACCGCGAGATGCCAGCCACCGTCGCCGTCGGGGCGCGCGGCGATCAGTTCGGTGACCGCGCACAGCGCGCGCAGCCGTTGACAGCGCCACAGCACGTCGATGGCCGCGGCGGCGTGGTCCCGCAGCCGTGCGGCGGTCTCGTAGCGGTTGCGCTCGGCGAGGTCGCCGATGTGCGCCAGCACGCTCGCCAGCGGGCGACTGTCGCCACCGTCGATGAGTTCGACAGCGCGCAGCGGGGCGTCGGCGTAGTCGGCCGCGGTGCCGTCGCGAGGCGCAGGGCATGGTGACAGTTCGCGTTCCGGGCAGGCGGGTCCGTGCAGCGCGGAGCGGCCCAGCCGGGTGGTGCAGGTTCGCACTCCGGTGAAACGAGCCAGCAATGCCGCGGTTTCGACGGCGTCGGCGCGCGCCCGAAACGGCCCGAGCGCACCGTGGAATTTATTGGAGCGCACCGCGGTGCCTGATTGCGGTGCTCGCACCGCGGAGAACCGCGGGAACGGCTCGTCGGTCAACACCAACCACCACCATCGGTGCGGGAACTTCGACCGCCGGTTGTACGGCGGGGCGTGGGCGGCGAGCAGTCGCAGCTCGCGAACCCCTGCCTCGAGGTCGTGCGCGCACTCAACGTGGTCCACTGCGGTGGCCAGCGATGCCATCTCCTTGATGCGGGTGCGAGGGTCGGCGCCGTTGAAGTACTGGCGGACTCGCCGGCGCAGATCGACCGCGGTGCCCACGTAGAGCACTTCGGCCGACGGCCCGCGGAACAGGTAGACGCCGGGTCGGTGCGGCAGCGCGTCGGCGAGGTGTCGCTTGAGGCGTTGTGCAGGCGTCACATCCGGCAGGTACGACCGCAGGTCGGTGTAGGTGTGCACGCCCTGATTGCCGACCCGTTCGATGAGCCCGTGCAACACGTCGACGGTGGCGCGCGCGTCGTCGAGCGCACGGTGTGTGGGCTGGGTGGCCGCGCCGAACAACCGGGCCAGCGCAGACAGCCGCACACTGGGCGCCTCGTCGCGGGTGAGCACGCGGCGGGCCAGCCGGACCGTGCACAGCACGGGTGGCCGCGGCCATGCGATGTGGCAGCGCTCGGCCGCGGCCCGCAGGAAGCCGATGTCAAAGCCGGCGTTGTGGGCGACGAGGACTGCGCCGCGGGCGAATTCGAGAAACGAGGGCAGCACCGAGTCGATCCTCGGTGCGTCGCACACCATCGCTGTGGTGATCCCTGTCAGCGCCACGATCTGCGGCGGAATGCTGCGGCCGGGGTCGACGAGGGTGGCCAGTTCACCGAGTACAGCGCCGCCGCGCACCTTGACCGCCCCGATCTCGGTGATGGAGTCGTGGCCATCGCCGGTGGCGCGGCCACCCGTGGTCTCGAGATCGACGACGACGAACGTGGTCTCGCGTAGGGAGACATCGGCCAGCGGATCGACATCAGCGAAGCTGAGCTGGCCCATGGCCTGAAGGTAGGGAACACCTCCGACAGCGCAGGGTTGCCACACCGGCGTGGCGGAACTGTCGGTGGGCGGCGATACCGTGCGGCCAAGACCGATCGAGAGGACGGCCCCATGGGAAAGGCCAACGAGCCCGACGAGGGCACGGTGACGATTGACTGCGATGACTGCGCGGTGCGTGGCCACGGATGTAAGGACTGCGTCGTCAGTGTCTTGCTCGGGGTCCCCGACACTTTGCTAGATGACGAGCGCCGCGCACTGGAAGTGCTTGCCGAGGTCGGGCTCGCACCACGGTTGCGGCTTGTGCCGATTCATCGCCACGGCGATTCCGGGGTAGCTTAACGACGCGCAGCGACGCGCCCGTTGACACCAATCGCTGAGGCGACTGTTAAATTTGCGTCTTCTGTTGGACAAGGCCGATGCCGTTTCGTAACCTATCTGAGACCTTAGAGCAGTTCGAAGCGGCTCCGTTTACGGCAGTTGAAGGACGCAAATCTTGACGCTCGATCGCGCGCACCGGATCACTTCTTGCATTCGACGACCCGTGATTAGCGCGATAGCGGGGTTAATGGTCTTCGGAAGTATTCTCGCCGCGAATGTGCAGGCCGATCCTGCGGACGACACCCTGGCAAAGCTGAACGAATTGTCACGGCAGGCCGAGCAAACCACCGAAGCCATGCATTCTGCGCAGCTGGATTTGGATAACAAGCTGGCAGTGCAGCAGGCGGCCGATACAAAGCACGCCGCCGACGTCACAGCCGTCGAATCGGCGAAGTCGCAATTGGCGAAATTTCAATCCGCGGTAGATAAGTTAGCTGCGGCGCAATATATGGGCGGCAGGACCGACGGCCTCGACGCGATCCTCACCGCCAACTCACCGCAGGGTCTGATCGACCAACTCGCGGTGCAGCGGGTGATGGCCGCCGAGATGTCGGCGCAGATGAAGAGTTATCGCGAACTCGGGCAGCAGGCCGCCCTGGCCGAGCAGGCGTCGGCCGCATCGGCCGCGCAGGCCAAGACCGCGGCCGAGCAGGCCGCCGCGGTACGCGCGGACCTGCAATCCAAACAAAGCCGGCTGCAGGTGCAGATCGCGGTCGTCAAGTCTCAGTACCAGGCGCTGACCCCGAACCAGCGCGAAGCGCTTGCGGCCGTGCCCCCCGCGCCCCCGATCCCTGCGCCCGCGCCGTTGCCACCACAGGCCGATCCCAACATTTTGGCTGCACCCGCCCCACCAGGAGCCCTTCCGCCGGAAGCCGTCCCGCCTGCGCCGGGTGACCCGGCCATCCCGCCGGGTGACGTCGCGCCTGGCGGTACGCCTGCGGCATCGACCATCATCCAGGCGGCCCTGAGCCGCATCGGTTCGCCGTACTCGTGGGGCGGGTCGGGCCCAAGCGCCTTCGACTGCTCAGGTCTGGTGATGTGGTCGTTCCAGCAAGCAGGCATCTCGCTGCCGCACTCGAGCCAGGCCCTCGCCCAGGGCGGGCAGTCGGTGTCGATGGACCAGATCCAGCCGGGTGACCTTGTCACCTACTACTCCGACGCATCGCACGTCGCGATCTACATCGGCGACGGCATGATGGTGCATGCCTCGACGTACGGCACGCCGGTGCGAGTCGCTCCGGTGGACAATGCGCCGATCCACAACATCCGCCGCTACTGATCGTCGACGGCTCGCGGCGCTGCTGATCGCCGAGTTGATCTGTGCGCTGCTGCTCGTCGGCCGTTCCGACGCGCAGCCGCCCGGACCCGCGATCGCCGCGCCCGCATCACTGGCCACGCCCACGGCGACATCGACCACGCAGACACTGGCCGACGGCCGCACCGTCCATCTGATCGGTCTTGGCGGCCAGCAGACGGCACCGCTGCTCGCCCGGATCGCTGCGCATACCAACGACGCCGCCAAGGCCGTCACGTCGTTCTGGGGCCCGGGCTGGCCGCGCGACATCGTGATCGTCGCGTCGGGATCCGACGAGCAGTTCGACGTCCTGGCCGGCGGACGCGCCGACATCGCCGCCACGACCACCGCCGAGCGGATCATGTTCGCCCCCGGGGCCGCCGCGATGAGCGATGCCGCCTTGCGAATGGTCTTGGGCCATGAGCTTTTCCACTACGCGGCACGTGCCGAAACGGCACCGGACGCACCGCGGTGGCTGACCGAAGGGGTCGCCGACTTCGTCGCGCGCCCGCAGACGCCACGGCCCGTGACTGCCGCACATTTGGCGCGCATCCCCACCGACGCCGAGCTGAACGCCCAAGGAGCCGCGGGGTCGGAGGCCTACGACAGCGCCTGGTGGTTCAGCCGCTTCGTGGCCGACCGGTACGGCACCGCGTCGCTGCGGTCGTTGTACGTGGCGGCGTGCGGTCAGGGGCACCCCGACCTGGAGACCGCAGTACACGAGACTCTGCACACCGACCTCGGCACCGTGCTCGCCGGGTGGCAGCAGTGGCTGACAGGCTAGCCTGTCCGGGATGACCCGGATCCTGCTGGTTACCAACGACTTTCCGCCCCGACGAGGCGGCATCCAGGCGTATCTGGAAAACCTGGTCAGCCACCTGGTGCAGGACGGGACGCACACGCTGACGGTGTACGCGCCGAAGTGGAAGGGCTCGAACGACTACGACCGCGCCGCCGCCTACGAGGTGGTCCGGCATCCGGGCACGCTGATGTTGCCGATTCCGGCAGTGGCGTCCCGGATGCGTACGCTCATCGAGCGCCACGACGCCGAGACCGTCTGGTTCGGCGCTGCCGCTCCGCTGGCGCTGATGGCGCCGGTGGCCCGCGACGCTGGGGCAGCCCGCGTCCTCGCTAGCACGCACGGTCACGAGGTCGGTTGGTCGATGTTGCCGATTGCGCGAACGGCCCTGCGCCGCATCGGCAGTGGCACCGACGTGGTGACCTACGTCAGCCGGTACACCAGGGGCAGGTTCGCCTCGGCGTTCGGCCGCGATGCGGCGCTCGAGCACCTGCCGCCGGGGGTCGACACCGACCGGTTCGCCCCGGACGAGGTCGCCCGTTCCGAACTGCGCGCCCGGTACGGGTTGGGGCAGCGGCCGGTCGTTGTCTGTGTGTCGCGACTGGTACCGCGCAAGGGCCAGGACATGTTGATCCGCGCTATGCCCGCAATCCGCCAGCGCGTGCCGGGCGCCGCGCTCGTCATCGTCGGAGGCGGCCCCTACCGGACGTCGTTGCGCAGGCTGGCGCACAGCTTCGGCGTCGCCGAGCATGTGGTGTTCACCGGCGGGGTGCCCGGTGCCGAACTGCCCGCGCACCACGCGATGGCCGATGTGTTCGCGATGCCGTGCCGCACCCGTGGCGCAGGCCTGGACGTCGAGGGGCTTGGCATCGTGTATCTGGAGGCATCGGCGACGGGAGTTCCCGTTGTCGCGGGCCGGTCCGGCGGCGCGCCCGAGACGGTCCGCGACGGCGAGACCGGCGTGGTGGTCGACGGCTGGGACGTCGGCGCCATCGCGGCGACGGTCAGCGACCTGCTCGCGGAACCGGCCCGGGCGGCGCGGATGGGTGAAGCGGGCCGTCGCTGGGTCGTCGACAACTGGCAGTGGCGCGCCAAGGCCAAGCGGCTGGCCGAACTCGTCCAGTAGGCGAATCAGTCCTTCTGGTAGAGCGCTTCGATATCGCCGGCGAACTTCTCCGCCACGACCTTTCGCTTGACCTTCAACGTCGGTGTCAGCTCGCCGGTGTCCTCGGTGAAGTCGACCGGCAGGATTCGGAACCTGCGGATGGCCTCGGCCTTGGACACCGCCTGGTTGGCATCCTTGATGGCCAGTTCGATCTCGGCCATCAGGTCGGGATCGGTCGCCAGGTCGCCGACGCTCGCCCCGGCGGCCTTGCCGTTGCGCTGCTTCCAGCCGTCGAACGCCTCGGGGTCGATGGTGATCAGCGCGGCGATGAACGGTTGCGCGTCGCCGACACACATGGCCTGGCTGATCAGCGGGTGGGCGCGCAGCCGGTCCTCCAGCAGCGCGGGCGCGACGTTCTTGCCGCCCGCGGTGACGATTATTTCCTTCTTGCGGCCGACGATCGTCAGGAAGCCGCCGTCGTCGATGGCGCCGAGGTCGCCGGTGTGAAACCAGCCATCGGAGAAGACGGCCTTGGTCTCTTCATCGTTGTTCCAATAGCCACTGAACACGACTCCGCCCTTGACCAGCAGCTCGTCGTCATCGGCGAGGCGCATGCTGTTGCCGGGCAAGACCTTTCCGACCGAACCCACCTTGAGGTCGTCGACGCGGTTCACCGTGATCGCCGCGCTCGTCTCGGTCAGTCCGTAGCCCTCGTAAATGGTCAATCCGACGCCGCGGTAGAAGTGGCCGAGCCGGGCGCCGAGCGGCGCGCCGCCGGAAATCGCTCCGCGGCAATTCCCGCCGAGCGCCGCGCGCAGTTTGCCGTATGCGAGACGGTCGAACACCGCGTGCTTTGCGCGCAGCAGCAGGCCGGGTCCCCCGCTGTCCTGCGCCTGGCTGAACTCGATGGCGGTGTTGGCCGCCACTTCGAAGATGCGGCCCTTGCCGTCGTTGCGTGCGTTCTGCTCGGCGGTGTTGTAGACCTTCTCGAACACCCGCGGCACCGACACCACCAGCGTTGGCTTGAACACCGCGAAGATCGGCACCAGGTTCTTGATGTCACTGGTGAAGCCCAACGTCACCTTGTTGGTGAAGGCCGCCACCGTGATGGCCCTTGCGAGCACGTGCGCCAGCGGCAGGAACACCAGCATGCGCTCGCCCTTGCTCAGCAAGTTGGGGAAGTACGCCTTGGCGCCGCGGATCTCGTACAGCAGGTTGGAATGCGTGAGCTGGCAGCCCTTCGGGCGGCCGGTAGTGCCGGAGGTGTAGATCAGCGTGGCCGGGTCGGCGGCCCTGATGGCGGCGAGCCGGTCGTCGAGCTGCTTCACCTCGACGGACTTGCCCGCCTCGCGCAACGCGTCGAGCGCGGGCGTGCCCGATCCCTCGATGCGCCACACCTTGCGCAGCGCTGGAAGTTCGTCGGTCAGGTGCTCGATCTTGTCGGCGTGTGCGTCGGTCTCGGCGAAGATCAGCACCGCGCCGGAATCGGACAGCACGAACTTCACCTGCTCGGCCGAGCTCGTCTCGTAGATCGGCACCGTCACGCCGCCGACGGCCAGGATCGCGAAGTCGAGAATCGGCCATTCGTAGCGGGTCGCCGACAGCACCGCGACCCGGTCGCCCGGCTGGACGCCCTCAGCGATCAAACCCAATGCCGCCGAACGGATCTGGTCGGCTGCCTGCTTACATGTGACATCGGTCCATGCGCCGTCGACGAGCCGCTCGAAGATGACATGGTCGGGATCGTCGTTCTCGTGGCTGAATACGGAGCCGACGATGCTGTCGTGCTCACCGACTGTGAATGACGCGGGAACACTGGATTCACGCACGATGCTCGCCTCTTTCGGTGCTGCGACTTTGCGGGACCAGCCTAGTCGGCCCCTTTCCACAAGATCAGGCACATATGTGAAGCTTGTACGCCATGAACAGCATCCAGATCGCGGACGAGACGTTCGTGGCAGCCGACCCGGTCGAGGTCGGCAACGCCGTCGCCGATGCCGCGAGTTGGCTGCGGTGGTGGCCCGACCTGCGGTTGACGGTCATCGAGGATCGGGCTGACAAGGGCCACCGGTGGACGGTCACCGGCGCGCTGACCGGCACCATGGAGATCTGGCTGGAGCCGGTGCTGGACGGGGTCGTGCTGCATTATTTTCTGCATGCTGAACCGTCCGGTGCGGCGGCGTGGCAGCTGGCCAAGATGAACATGGCCAAGTTGAACCACCGGCGGCGGGTGGCGGGTAAAAACATGGCGTTCGAGATCAAGCGGAAGTTGGAGGCCTCGCGCCCGGTGGGCGTATCGCGGCTGGCCTGATACTTCGGCCGAAGCCAGCAGGGGGAGGTAGATTTTTCACGTGGCGGACAAGACGGCACAGACCATCTATATCGATGCCGATCCTTCTACGGTGATGGATGTCATCGCCGATATCGGCTCCTATCCGGAGTGGGTAGCCGAGTACAAGGAAACCGAGGTGATTGAGGCCGACGAGGCGGGCTATCCAAAGACCGCCCGGTTGGTGCTGGACGCCGCGGTCCTCAGGGACACCATGGTGCTGTCCTATGACTGGCCGCCCGACCGCGGTTCGGTGCAGTGGTCGCTGGTGTCGAGCTCGCTTCTGAAGTCGCTGGAAGGCGCATATCGCTTGGCTCCCAAGGGATCCGGCACCGACGTGACCTACGAACTTTCCGTCGACCTGGTCATCCCGATGATCGGGCTGCTCAAACGCAAGGCCGAGCGCAGACTCACCGACACCGCTTTGAAGGACCTCAAGAAACGAGTCGAGGCTGAGTGAATCTCCAGGGCCTGCCAATGCCCGGATCAGTCTCTTCGTCGGTAAGGGCGGGGTAGGCAAGTCGACGTTGGCGACTGCGACCGCCGTGCGTGCCGCACGCGCGGGGTCGCGAGTGCTGATCGTCTCCACCGACCAGGCGCACTCGATCGGCGACGTACTCGGCACCGCCGTGGCGCCGACCGGACAGCGGGCACCGACGCGAGTGCTCGCCGACGACCCGGACGCAGGCGGCGGATTCCTCGACGCGCTCGCACTGGACACCTTGGCACTGCTGGAAACACGGTGGCGTGAGATCGCGGGTCTGCTTTCGGGCAGGTTTCCCGAGTCGGATCTGGGAGATATTGCGCCGGAAGAACTTTCGGCGCTTCCGGGCGTCCAGGAGGTGCTCGGCCTGCATGAAGTCGGCGAATTGGCCGCCTCCGGAAGGTGGGACCACGTGGTGGTGGACTGCGCCTCGACCGCCGACGCGTTGCGGATGCTCACGCTGCCCGCGACGTTCGGCCTCTATCTGGAGCGCGCGTGGCCGCGGCATCGCCGGCTGTCGACCGGGGGCGACGACCCGCGTACCGCAGCCGTCGTCGCGCTGATCGAACGGATCGGCACGGGAGCGGAGCGACTCGGCTCGCTGCTGACAGACGGGGAGTTGGTCAGCGCGCACCTGGTGATGACCGCGGAACGGGTGGTCGCCGCCGAAGCGGTTCGCATGATGGGTTCGTTGGCGCTGATGGGTGTCGAGATCAGCGAGCTGATCGTCAATCAGATTCTGATGCAAGATGATTCGTACGAGTACCGCAACCTGCCCGAGCATCCCGCGTTCGACTGGTATTCGGAGCGCATCTCCGAGCAGCGGGTGGTTCTTGACGAGCTGGACACGGTGATCGGCGATGTGCAGTTGGTGCTCGTGCCCCATCTGGCCGGTGAACCGATCGGCCCGAAGGCGCTCGGTGAGCTGCTGGACTGCGCGCGTCGGCGTGACGGTTCGCCGCCGCCTGGACCCGTCCGGCCGATCGTCGATCGCGAATCCGGAGCTGGACTCGAGGCCGTCTACCGGTTGCGGATAGAGTTGCCGCAGGTCGACCCCGCCGCGCTGACATTGGGCAGGGTCGACGACGATTTGATCATCGGCGCGGGCGGGATGCGGCGACGTGTTCGGCTGGCGTCCGTCTTGCGGCGATGCATCGTGATGGACGCGCAGCTGCGAGGCAGTGAGCTGACCGTGCGATTTCGACCGAATCCGGAGGTGTGGCCGGCGTGAGTGGGTCTCACCCCGACATCGGGCCCGAACTGCGGCAGCTCGCGCAAGCCATCCTGGATCGGATCGACCCCGCGGTGCGATCAGCCGCGGCGATGGCCGCGCGCAGCGGGGAGGCGCCGGGCAGGTGTCAGCAGGTGTGGTGTCCGGTGTGCGCGCTGGCTGCGCTGGTTGCCGGTGAGCAGCATCCGTTGCTGACGGTCATCGCCGAGCACAGCGTGGCGTTGCTGACCGTCATCAGGGCAATCGTCGACGACGGCACGAACGTCCCGCCAGAGCCGCCGGGCGCGCCACCGCCGGGCGGGCCGCACGACGGTGATGAAGGGCCGCCTACCGGGCCGGGCCGGTATCAACACATCCCGGTCACCGTCGAAGAGTGATGCGCCGTGCTGTGGTCGCATCCACAGCGCGTGGGTAAAGTTGTCGCAGAGCACCGGCCGGTGCTCAGTCCTGGGGAGGGTCCATGTGGTATTGGCTGTTCAAGTACATCTTCATGGGTCCTTTGCTAGCGGTGCTGGGTCGCCCGAAAGTTGAAGGCCTGGAAAATGTTCCGCATTCCGGCCCGATGATCTTGGCCAGTAACCACCTCGCCGTCGCCGACAGCTTCTACCTGCCGCTGGTTGTCCACCGCCGGATCACGTTCCTCGCCAAGGCCGAGTACTTCACCGGAACCGGCGTGAAGGGCTGGTTCAGCCGCTGGTTCTACACCGCGGCCGGACAGGTCCCGATCGACCGCACCGACGCCGACAGCGCGCAGAGCGCACTGGACACCGCCGAACGGATCTTGAAACAGGGCAAGCTGCTCGGCATGTATCCCGAAGGCACTCGCTCACCCGACGGCAGGCTCTACAAGGGCAAGACCGGTCTCGCGCGGCTGGCCCTGGAATCCGGCGTGCCGGTCATTCCGGTCGCGATGATCGGAACCGACGTCGTCAACCCGCCGGGTACCAAGTTGTGGCGGTTCGGCCGGGTGCAGGTCAAGTTCGGCAAGGCGATGGACTTCAGCAGGTTCGAAGGCCTGGCCGGCAACCGATTCATCGAGCGCGCGGTCATCGACGAAGTTATTTACGAGTTGATGCGCCTCAGCGGCCAGGAGTACGTCGACCTCTACGCCGCCGACGTCAAAGAGGGAAAAGAGCCTAGGGCCACGCTCGCGGCCTAGCTGACCGCGGGCACTCGGGTAGCGCCGACGGCAGGCCTGCTGCGCTCGGGCGCCCCTGCGCCGACGGTGCCCGCGACGATGATCACCGCGATTGCCCACCACACGTACGAACCGCCCGCCAGCTGGCGCCACAGCGATGCCGAGGTTTCGTGGTGCTCGGGCATCAGCGTGATCGGCGTCCACACCATCAGCGCGATACCCGCCACGGTCACCAGGGCCAGCGCGGCGTGCCTGCGCCGGAAGGCGGTCACAGTGCAGACCAACAGCGCAGGCAACGCCCACACCCAGTGGTGCGACCAGGAGACCGGCGAGACCACGAGGCCGAACATCGCCACGCAGACCAGCGCCAGCACCGGCTCATCGGCCCGCAGGACGCGTCGTGCCGCCCATACCGTCACCGTGAGCACCGCGAAGCAGGCCAGCGTCCACAGCACGAACCTCTCGCCCTCGCCGATGCCGAGCCGGGCCAGTGCTCCCGCGATGTTCTGGTTGGTGTTCAGCGTCGCGCTGCCGATCCGGTCGGTGTTGCGCACGGTGTCGGTCCAGTACTCGAACGAATCACGCCAGGCGAATGCGAACCCCGCCAGCGTCGCGACCACCGCGGAGGCCGTCGTGACCAGCAACGCGCGCGTATCGCGCCGAAGAAGGAAGTACAGCAGGAACACCGCGGGCGTGAGCTTGAGCGCGATCGCCAGGCCCAGCAGCATGCCGCGCGGCCACGGCGTCTTGTGCGGCACACAGTCGGCGATGACCAGCGTCATCAGCACGACGTTGATCTGGCCGAAGTCGAAATTCGACCGGATCGGCTCGAGGTAGATCACCGCGGGCGCCACAATCGCGGCTGCCAGCCAGCACCGCCGCAGCCAGGCGGGCTCACCGGTGATAGAGGTCTGTGGCCACACGTCGAGCCGACTCAGCAGGATCACCGTCGAGGCGATCAGCAACACCAGCGTGGTCAGCGTGATCGCGGCGCTGGCCACCGGCAGCGGCAGCCAGGCGAACGGTGCGAACGCGATCGCGGCCAGCGGTGGGTAGGTGAACGGCAGGTCAAGGCCACCGACGGTGTGGAACATGGCGCCGTCGGCGTAGAGCGCCCCGCCGTCGAGCCAGGCCTGCCCGCCCATCCGGTAAACGTCGATGTCAATGCGGTACGGCGGGTGGCCGAGCAGGCGCCAACCAGCCCAGGCCAACGCCGCCAGCGTGAGCAGCTGAAACAGCCGCCAGGCGAGTGTTGGCACCCAACCAGCCCCGCCGGGCGACCGCCAAATCCTCATGTCGCAGACCAGACTATCGGTGCCCACCGGCGCGTTCGACGGTATCCCGGCCCCGACACGCGCAGGTCGGCGTAAGTTTTCTGCGTGCACGCGACCATTGACTTCGGCCTCGGCATCCCCCATGGACGGATGCCGCTGGTGTTCTGCCTCGTCGCGTTCATCCTGACGTTCTTCTTGACCCGCACGATTGTGCGGTACATCCGCAGCCACGCCGACAGCGATGCGCCGCGCAAATGGTGGCAGCCACGCAACATCTCATCCGGCGGCGGCCTGCACATCCACCATGTCGTGATCGGTGTGATTTTGGTCATGATTTCCGGCGTCTCTATGGTGACATTGGCGGTCAACGGCGGAGTACCCGAA
Source organism: uncultured Actinomycetota bacterium (assembly GCA_963848855.1). Lineage (GTDB taxonomy): Bacteria > Actinomycetota > Actinomycetes > Mycobacteriales > Mycobacteriaceae > Mycobacterium. Next base: position 1,664,019 of record CAWKFL010000006.1, on the reverse strand, counting down.
TTCACGGTTGCCGCAACCTTTTTCGGGATCGGAGCGGCGCTGGTGCTCGATGAGTTCGCCTTGATACTGCATCTCGAGGACGTGTACTGGGCCGAGGACGGGCGTACATCGGTTGACGCGGTTTTCGCCGCGGTCGCGGTTGCGGGCCTGCTGATCTTGGGTTTCAACCCGTTGTCGTTCTTCGACGTCAACATCTGGCGCGAGGACCAGTCGATCGCGGCACGGGCGTTGGTGATCGCCGGGGCGCTGCTGACGCTGGTGGTTGCGGTGATGGTGCTGCTCAAGGGCAAGGTGTGGACGGGCCTGGTCGGCATGTTCATCACCCCCCTGCTGTTCGTCGGTGCGATCCGGTTGTCGCGCCCGCACGCGCCGTGGGCGCGCTGGCGCTACGGGAACAAGCCCCGCAAGATGCACAGGGCACTGGAACGCGAACGCAGGCTGCGCAGGCCCGTCGTCCAGGCGAAACTGTGGCTGCAGCACGTCGTCGCGGGTGAGCCGCACTTCCCCGCGGACAGCGAAGTCGATCAACAGCTGGACCGCGAGATCCACGCCGCACCGGCACCGCGGCCGTCCGCCAAGCCGGAAACGGCGTCCGTGTGAGGTATTTCTACGACACCGAGTTCATCGACAACGGTCGGACCATCGAGCTGATATCCATCGGCGTGGCAGCCGAAGATGGGCGCGAATATTACGGCATCTCAACAGAATTCAATCCAGACCAGGCAGGTTCTTGGGTGCGCAAACATGTGCTGCCGAAGCTGCCGAGCCCGTCATCGAAACTGTGGCGGTCGCGGCGCCAGATCCGGTCCGATCTGGAGGATTTCTTCGGTGTCGACGGCGACGAGCCGATCGAGCTGTGGGCCTGGGTGGGTGCCTACGACCATGTCGTCCTGTGTCAGCTGTGGGGACCGATGACCGACCTGCCACCTGCGATCCCGCGCTTCACCCGCGAGTTGCGTCAGTTCTGGGAGGAGCGCGGTTCACCGCGGATGCCACCCCGTCCCCGTGATGCACACGACGCCCTGGTCGACGCGCGGCACAACCTGTTGCGATTCCAGTTGATGACCACTGGCGAAGCACCAGCACAGCGGTAAAAACCGCTATCGGCGCCCGTTACCATGAACGGGTGAACTGGACCGTCGACGTACCAATCGACCAGCTGCCTTCGTTGCCGCCGCTGCCGGATGACCTGCGGCATCGGCTGGACGCCGCACTGGCCAAACCGGCAGCGCAGCAGCCGAGCTGGGATCCCGAGGCGGCCAAGGTGATGCGGACCGTCCTGGAGAGCGTGCCGCCGGTCACCGTGCCCGCAGAGATCGAGCGGTTGAAGGGGCTGCTGGCCGACGTTGCCCGTGGCGAAGCTTTCCTGCTGCAAGGCGGGGACTGCGCGGAGACCTTCGTGGACAACACCGAGCCACACATCCGGGCGAACATCCGCACGCTGCTGCAGATGGCGGTGGTGCTGACCTACGGCGCCAGCATGCCGGTGGTCAAGGTGGGCCGCATCGCGGGTCAGTACGCCAAGCCACGCTCCTCCGATATCGATGCGCTCGGCCTGAAGTCCTACCGCGGCGACATGATCAACGGTTTCGCGCCCGACGCCGCCGCGCGCGAGCACGACCCGTCCCGCTTGGTGCGGGCCTACGCGAACGCCAGCGCCGCGATGAACCTGGTGCGCGCGCTAACCGCGTCGGGTCTGGCGTCACTGCACCTGGTCCACGACTGGAACCGGGAGTTCGTCCGGACCTCGCCCGCGGGCGCCCGGTACGAGGCGCTGGCCGCCGAGATCGACCGCGGCCTGACCTTTATGAGCGCGTGTGGTGTCGACGATCGCAACCTGCAAACCGCCGAGATCTACGCCAGCCATGAGGCTTTGGTGCTCGACTACGAGCGGGCGATGCTGCGACTGTCGACCGATTACCCGGTCGATCAGCCTGAGCCTCGGTTGTACGACCTGTCCGCGCACTACGTGTGGATCGGGGAGCGCTCGCGCCAACTCGACGGCGCACACGTGGCGTTCGCCGAGGTGATCGCCAACCCGATCGGCGTCAAGATCGGCCCGACGACGACACCGGAGCTGGCCGTCGAGTACGTCGAGCGGCTGGACCCGCACAACGAACCTGGGCGGTTGACAGTGGTTAGCAGGCTGGGTAACAACAAGGTCCGCGACCTGCTGCCGCCGATCATCGAGAAGGTGCGCGCCACCGGTCACCAGGTCATCTGGCAGTGCGATCCGATGCACGGAAACACCCACGAGTCGTCGACCGGCTACAAGACCCGCCACTTCGACCGCATCGTCGACGAGGTGCAGGGCTTCTTCGAGGTGCACCGCGCGTTGGGCACCCATCCCGGCGGTATCCACGTCGAGATCACCGGGGAGAACGTCACGGAGTGCCTCGGCGGCGCCCAGGACATCTCCGACTCCGACCTGGCCGGCCGCTACGAGACGGCGTGCGATCCGCGGCTGAACACCCAGCAGTCACTGGAGCTGGCTTTTCTTGTCGCTGAGATGCTGCGCGACTAATCGCCGCGCGAGATCGGCCATCAGCCGGTCGACGTCGACGGGGCGGCCGCGGTATCCGATGTATTTGTCGGGCCGGATGACGAATGCGCATGCCGACGTGACCCCGTACTTGCGATGCGCCGACCGCGTTGGATCGCCAAGTGCCACAGGGTGATCGGCGAAGCGCTCGGCACTGATCACGCGTGCCCGCACCATCCCCGGATACGCCTGCTCGAGCCGTTCGGCGATACGGCACAATTCCACCGCAGGCCGGGCGTCGTCGTCCAGTCCGGTGAACAGGAGCACAGTGTGATGGGTGCCGCGTAACACTTCGTAAAGGTGTCCGCCCCTGCCGTGGATGATCACGTCGGCCTCGCGCGCTCGGTCACCCGGCGACGGCGCATGCCGCCAGCCCGACCCGTCCTCTGCGCTGAGCGGGCTGTCCGGGTAGCGGAGGCGCAGTTGTGCCAGCAGTCCGATGAAACGTCGGCGGACCCATGAGCGCGTCAGCACATGGCTGGCGATCACCGGCGCCACCCGACCCCTGGCCAGTCGGGCCAGCGGATTCTGACCACCGAAGACCGAGAACAAGCGGTCGGTGGTTTTGAGCAGCGCGACACCCACCGGGTGCCGTTCGGCCTGATAGCTGTCCAGAATCGACTCGTCGGTGGTGCCACGTTCGACGAGGGCGAGCTTCCACGCCAGGTTGTAGGCGTCCTGAATGCCGGTGTTCATGCCCTGTGCCCCCGCGGGGCTGTGCACGTGGGCGGCGTCGCCGACGAGGAAGACCCGCCCGTCGCGGTAGCGCGGCACGGTTCGGCTGTGCACCCGGTAACGGGTCACCCAGTGCTCCTTGACCACCGTGGCGGGAAACGGCACACGTTCGTCGACCATCGCCTGGAATTCCTCGTGGGTGGGTTCGCTGTACTCGGCGCCTGCGCCCTCCGGCCCTGGCGGGAAGTTGCCGAAGATCCGGTACCGTTTCTCGCCTGGCATCGAGAACGCCGCGAAAATGCCTGCGGGACTGGGAAATCCGTACAGTCCGCCGTGCGGCAACTTCCAGTCGAGCTCAGCGTCGGCCATGATGAACTCGTCGCGGTAGGTGGATCCTGCGAACGGGATACCGACCGCCTTCCGCACGGCGCTGTGTGCGCCGTCGCAGCCGATGACCCACCGGCATCGCACCTGCTCGATCGATCCGTCGTCGGCCCGCAGCGACACGGTCACCGTGTCGCCGTCCTGGGTCAGATCGGTCAGCGCCCGGCCACGTTCGATCTCGACACCCTGCTTGCTCAACAACTCGGCCAGAATGCGCTCGGTGTCGTGTTGTGAGAGGGTGCGCGGTTCGGGGTAGGCCGTGTAGTTCTGCGGTCCGGTCAGCTGACCCGCGAAGTCCAACGCGACCGTCTTGTCCGCGAACGTGATCGTCAGTCCCGATGCGGGTTCGCCGGCATCGAGTGCCTGGTCGATCACGCCCATGTCGTCGAAGATCTCCAGCGTCCTCGGCTGGACCACCAGTGCACGGGATGTGGTGGCCGGCTCGGGGGCGCGGTCGATGACCCGCGGCACCACACCATGCCGCGCCAGTTCATTGGCCACCGTCAAGCCGGTCGGACCCGCGCCGACCACCAGAACCGGCACTACAGATTCGTCCATCGCAACCACCTCGCTGAGATAATCATCGTCTGTTGAATTAATTCACTACGACTGTAGTACTCAGCGAAGGGGCCGTCAACCCCGGGCTGTGGAAATCAGATCAGCGAGCTGATGTTGCCGCCGAGCGTCCACGCCGCGGCTGCGACCAGCGCGGTGAGCGTGAGCACCACGACGATCCAGAACAGCAGGACACGCTTGGCGCGTTGGCGGGCCCAGTAGAACTCGTCCAGGTTGATGCCCGCGAATTGTCCTGACACGCCTTGATATTCGGGCTCCTGGTCGGGTGTATACGGCTGCAAGTCCTCGCGAGTGAGTTCGCGGGTGTGCTGGCGCGGCGCCTGGGGTCGCACGGTTTTGTCGGTGGTGGCGTGCTGCTGTTTGACCTGGCTGTGAAAGAGCGCCGCCGAAAGGTGCTGCGCCGAATTGCGCGGCGCAGGAACCCGGAACGGGGGCAGGCCGAGTTCGTCGGCGATCTCTTCGAGTTCGCCGCTCATCTCCTGGGCATCCGCGTACCGCGCTCCGGGATCGCGTGCGGTCGCGCGCAGCACCAGCTCGTCGAATTGCGCTGGCACACCCGCGATCACTCGGCTCGGAGGTGCCACGTCGTTGTCCATTCGCTGATAGGCCACCGCGAGCGCGGTGTCGCCGGTGAACGGCGTGTCCCCGGTGAGAAGCTCGTAGGCCATGACGCCGACGGAGTAGACGTCGCTGCGTGGGCCTGCGTCACCGGTGCCCACCTGCTCCGGTGACAGATAGGCGGCGGTCCCCAAAATCACGCTCGTGGAGGTGATCTTGGCTTCGGCGACGGCGCGCACGAGACCGAAGTCCGCGATCTTCACGTCACCGTCGTCGGAGATCAGCACGTTCTCGGGTTTGATGTCGCGGTGCACCAGCCCGGCGCGGTGCGCGACCGCCAGCCCGCCGAGCACGGGTGCGAGCACCGCGGCGACGGCATGCGGCGGCATCGGCCCGCGTTCGCGCAAGAGCTCACGCAGTGTGCCGCCCTCGATGAGTTCCATCACCAGGAACGGGTGCTGTCCGTCGAGGCCCTGGTCGTAGACCGCGACAAGGCCAGGATCCTTCAGCCTGGCGACGGCACGCGCCTCGCGCTGGAACCGGGTGAGGAACTGGTTGTCTCCGGCGTACCGCGAGTCCATGATCTTCAGCGCCACCGGCCGGTCCAGGCGTAGATCGAGTCCGCGGTATACCGCGGACATGCCGCCCGTCGCGATCATCGTGTCGACTCGGTATCGACCATCCAGTACGGCACCGACAAGCGGATCCGATTGCTGGAATGCCTCCACCGAAGACATGTTACGAGAGGCCCCTGTCGACCTAGACTCGATGCGGTGAGCAGCATTCCGGCCGCAGACGACGTTTTGGACCCTGCCGAGGCCGTCTACGATCTGCCGGCGGTCGCCGATTTGCTCGGCGTGTCGGTGACGAAGGTGCATCAGCAGTTGCGGGAAGGCCACCTGATCGCCGTCAAGCGCGAGGGCGTGGTCGTCATTCCGAGAGCCTTCTTCGACGGCACCGGACATGTGGTGAAGAGCCTGGCCGGCCTGCTCGTCGTCCTCCATGACGGCGGCTACCGAGACACCGAGATCGTGCGCTGGTTGTTCACCCCCGACCCGTCACTGACCATCAGAAGCGATGGCTCTATCGAGCAGCGGGCTAATGCCCGGCCGGTGGATGCGCTGCATTCGCATCAGGCCCGGGAAGTGGTGCGCCGGGCTCAGGCGATGGCGTACTAGTCTGCGGGGCTTTGTATAGCGAGTACCAGGCCACCGCGGCAAACGTCGTCGCCAGCAGTACGTGCGGCCACGAGTACATACCGTGCGCCCCGTCCGGTTTCCAGATCACCGTGATCCAGGTGGACAGTCCCGCGATGATTGCAATCGTTTTACGGGTCTGCGCGAGCGGCGCGACCACGGCCAACGGCCAGGTATAGTACCACGGCAGCGCGGCGGGGACGAAAAGCACCACGACGACCATCGCAGCGGCGATGCCGACAAGGGCCTCGCGGTCAGTGTGACGAAATCGCCACCACAGCAACGGAAGTGAGACGGCGATGACCCCGATGCCGACGATTCGGGTGACGTCGAGCACCGCATAGAAGTTCACCGGGAACAGCAGGCCGCCGAAGACGTTGATGAGATTGGCCAACGCGGTCGGTAACGTCAGCCAATTGATGATCTTCACCGAGCCGGCAAGCGCGGTCGCCCATCCGAGGCCGACGCCTGCGAGGAACGACAGCACCGCGAACACTGCGGCGAAAATCAGCACCGATGCCGCCGTCGCCGCCGCGAACGCCTTCACCGATGCGTACCCACGGCGGTCGCGCAGGTTACGCATCCACACCCACACCATGAATGGAAGTGCCAGTCCCGCGGTGGCTTTCACGGCGACGGCCACCGCGATCAGGCTGACTCCCCAAACCGGGTGACCCGAGAACGTCAGTGCGATGGCGGCCATCATCAGACCGACCATGAGCATCTCGTTGTGCACACCGCCCATCAGGTGAATGATCACCAACGGGTTGAGCGCGCAGATCCACAGCGCGGCGGCCCCGCTGGCGCCGACGTGGCGTGCGACTCGCGGTGCCGCCCAGATGAGCAGCACCAGTCCGGGCAGCATGCACAGGCGCAGCAGCATCGTTCCCGCGACCACATCGTTGTCCACCAGCATCGTGACGAACTTCGCGACCAGGATGAACGCGGGACCGTACGGCGCGGTAGTCGTCGTCCAGATCGGACTCACGTTGTCCAGCAACGAGTTCGGGTTGTCGATCGGGCCGACGACATACGGATCGAAGCCGTCGCGCAGCAGCGCGCCCTGCGCCAGGTACGAGTAGGTGTCGCGACTGAACACCGGCACGCTGAGCAGCAGCGGCGCCAGCCAGAAGCCGGTCGTCGCGACCATCGTGTATTCGGTCGCGGTGCCGTCGATCACCCGACGGCCCAGCCGCAGCCACGCGATCAGCATCAGCGCGACTCCCGCCCACAGCAGCACCGACGACAGCACCAGTCCGTGGCCGAAGCGCAGCCACGATATGTGCAGGGATTCCAGCAGTGGATCGTGCAGCCTGGTGCTACCGGCGCCCAATCCACCCGCGGTGATCAACACGGCCCCAAGGGCGCCCAACCGGGCCGGCCGGGCCTCCGGGGACGTCGCGAAGGCCGTCAATCGCGAAACAGCTTGAGCCAGCCCAGTTTTCGGGGCCTGTGTGGGCGTAGGGGTTGTCATGCACCTAGGCGGACCGGTTCGCGGCCAATCTCGCGAGCTCGGAAAGGCCGACCTTCGCGTGCGCATCGATGGGCGCGGCGGCGAGAATCTCGAGCGCGCGGCGGGTGAGCACCTCGATACGTCCCTCCACCGCGGCCAGTGCGCCGACCGATTCGATAACCAGACACAGCTCCTTGACCTGGGTGTCGGTTAGTTCGGTGCCGATGGACGTGCGCAACAGCTTGGCCGCCACCGGATCCAACTTCTCGGCCCGCTCGACCGCCTCGGCCAGCAGCACGGTGCGCTTGCCCGACCGCAGATCGTCGCCGGACGGCTTGCCGGTGACCGCGGGATCGCCGAACACGCCGAGCACGTCGTCGCGCAGCTGGAACGCCACGCCGAGGCTGGTGCCCAGCTCGTGGAACGCGTCGAGCACCTCCGGGCGGTCGGCCGCGGCGGTGGCGCCGAGCTGCAACGGCCGCGAGATCGTGTAAGAGGCGGTCTTGTAGACGTTGACCGTCATCGCCGACGCCACCGTCTCCGCGCCGCTGGATTCCGCGACGATGTCGAGATACTGCCCGCCGAGCACCTCGGTCCGGATGGCCGACCATATGCGTCTGACCCGTAGCTGCGCGTCGACGGGCAGGTCGGCTGTCGCGATGATGTCGTCGGCCCACACCAGGGCGAGATCGCCGAGAAGGATGGCCGCCGACAAGCCGAATTGTTCGGAGGACCCGTGCCAATTGCTGGTGCGGTGTTTGTCGGCGAACAGCCGGTGCACGGTCGGAAGGCCGCGCCGGGTCGCCGACGCGTCGATCACGTCGTCGTGCACAAGGGCACACGCGTGCAGCAGCTCCAGCGCCGAGATCAGCCTCAGCACCCGCGGTTCGAGCGGGTCATGCGGTTGCTCGGCGACCGCTCGCCAGCCCCAGTAGGCGAACAGGGGCCGCAGCCGCTTGCCGCCGCGCAGCACGAACTCTTCAAGGCCTGCGGTCAGTTCCGCGTAATCGGTGCCGATATAGGCGGAGTCACGGCGGCGGGCACGCAGGTACTCCCGCAAATGGTCGGTGACGGCGCTGGCCAACTCGACGGCTGACGGTGCCGCTGCATCCACGCTCAGCGGGCGCCCCTTTCATGAAGTCCGTGTACTCGCCCCCGAGTGCATTCAGAGTAGAGCGTGCCAGGGAAGTTCTAGCAAGTCACGGCGTGGTCTGCGGGTCGGCGCGAGGGGAGCGATCCCGGCTCGTGTAGGCGAGCCCGCCGATGATCGCGGCCACGAGGAACGACGCCACGCCAAGCCAGATCGCCGCGCCGGTGAACGATCGCGCGCTGGGGTCGGTGTAGCGGGCCTGCGCGTTCATCGTGCTGACCACGCCGGGGCGCAGTTTCCACTCGACGACATCGGAGGACACCTGATCGCCATTGGTCGATGTCACTTCGCCGGGAAAGGCCACCGACAGCGAGACGTCGGCCTCGGGATCGTTGAGCGATGTCAGGTCGGCGCGGCCCTCGAGGATCACCAGATCGCCCGCGCGGCGCAATGAGATGTCGACGCCTGCCGCGTCGCTGTTCATGTTGGCCAACTGGGGGAGCTCGGCGAAGGTGAGGTCGGAGAAGACCGCCTGCGATCCGACGTAGTCATCCCTGTTGTAGTCCGACACCGCGACCTTCTGGGCGAACGGCAGGTTGTTGAGCAGCTGCGGGCCCTTGTCGTCGGCGTTGCGGGGCTTGGCCGCGGCGACGATCTGGCCGGACACCCGGTCGTCGGGGGAGACGGTGATGGAGGCCCTGACCCGTACGCAGCCGACCGCCATCGGCAGGATCAGCACCAGCAACACCAGGGTGAGCAGGCGGACGCGACGGCGTGACACGTCGTCATCGTGCCAGACCGCGGGTCAGAGCGGCAGGGAGCGGCCGAGGATCGCGAACGCCCGGGGATCGCCTGCGAAGTGATAGCCGCGGATGATGTCGGTGAATCCGAGCCGCCGGTAGAGCCGCCATGCCCGGTTGGCCTCACCGTTGATCTCGGGGGTGGACAGCAGCACGTGAGCCTCACCGCGGTCGGCGAGCAGCCTGCGCGCCAGCGCCTCCCCGAGGCCGCGGCCCTGGGCCTGCGGCGCGATGTGCAGTTCGGTGAGCTCGAAGTAGCTCGTCATCAGCTCGGATATCTGGGTGCGGTCGGCGCCGACGCGGTGCAGGCCAGCCACCACCTGCTGCTGCCACCACTGGTCCGGTGCGCCGCAGTACCCGTAGGCGACCCCGAGCAGGGGCGCCATGCCCAACGCGACCTCCGAGCGGTCGTTCGCATCGTCGTCGATCTCGACAGCCGCTACGGCTTTCCAGCCGAATCTGCGGGTGTGTTCGAGCCACATCGACGCGCGTTGGTCTTCGGTGCCGCGGGGGTACCGCATTGCGTCGACATAGACGCCGAGCGCGTCACCGAGTCGGCGTTGCATATCGCTCGTCGACAGATCGATGAGACATGTCGCCAACTGGTATCGCCCTTCGGGGTGTAGTGCGGAGTCGTCACACCATTATTGGATGGACAGGTGCTGACTCACCGCCGTGGTGCCCGTCATAGAATCGTCCCGTGAAGTAGGTGGTACGGCTCAGATTCAGCTCGTATCATGACTGTTAGATGCCAGTTAATGTGGGCACACATGAGTTTGAACGTTTGAGACGGCTGGGCCGGCAAGGGAGGGACGAATGCCACTCTCCGATCATGAGCAGCGCATGCTCGATCAGATCGAGAGCGCGCTTTACGCCGAGGACCCCAAGTTCGCTTCGAGCGTTCGCGGTGGCACTCTGCGCGCGCCCTCGGCCAGGCGTCGCATCCAGGGCGCCGCTCTCTTCGTGATCGGTCTGGCGATGCTCGTGTCGGGCGTTGCCTTCCCCGCCACGCAGATCAGCGGCTTTCCGATTCTGTCCGTAATCGGTTTCATCGTGATGTTCGGCGGCGTCGTGTTCGCCATCACCGGTCCGCGGCGGGCGGCAGCCGGCCGCGAGAAGTCGGGGCAGGAACCCGGCGCCGGGCCGCGCCAGAAGCGCGCCAAGGGCTCCGGTGGCTCGTTCACCAGCCGCATGGAAGACCGGTTCCGCCGCCGCTTCGACGAGTAGGTCCGCGCCGAGCCTAAGGGGTAGCCCACAAGGGGCTGCCCCTTTTTTGTGCGCATCGTGTCGCGCCGTATCGCATCGTTCCCCCACAACGCCCCACCCCCGTGGGTACCCCTTTTAGCTGGGGTTTTGCGATTTGAAACACATGCGGCGAAGGCCTGTCGCAGCCAAAACGTCTGGATACCGGGCGACTGGTGGGGCCAGGTAATCAACTATTGCTATCCAATGGAGCACTGTGGGGGATTGTGGGGTAAAGTGGCGGCCAACGGAGCGACCGGGGCTCCGGAGTGGTGGGAGGTGGCCAGATGTTTCTGGGCACCTACACGCCGAAGCTCGACGACAAGGGGCGGCTGACACTGCCCGCCAAGTTCCGTGACGCACTGGCAGGAGGGTTGATGGTCACCAAGAGTCAAGATCACAGCCTCGCCGTCTATCCCCGCGCGGAGTTCGAGAAGTTGGCTCGGCGCGCGTCACAGGCATCGCGCAGCAATCCGGAAGCCCGCGCATTCCTGCGAAGCCTGGCCGCGGCCACCGATGAGCAGCATCCCGACGCACAGGGCCGGATCACGCTGTCGGCCGATCACCGGCGCTACGCGAACCTGTCGAAGGAGTGCGTGGTGATCGGCTCGGTCGACTATCTGGAGATCTGGGACTCTGCGGCGTGGGAGTCCTATCAGCAGACCCATGAAGAGAACTTCTCCGCGGCCACCGATGAAGCTCTCCACGACATTATTTGATTGGGGCCAACAAGCCCCGCACGTTGCCCGTGCACCGTGGCCTCTGCCCGAACCGGCCCTGGCGTACTTCCCCGACGCCAGGACCGCGCTCTCGGACAGGGACCTGGGTGCAGGGGCAACCCTCATCAAAGGCGTTGTGATGTCGGAAGAGTCCCAAGCGCACGGACACATACCAGTCCTGCTGGACCGTTGCGTCGAGTTGCTCGCTCCTGCGCTGACGCGGCGGAGTCCCGACGGCAGCGGCGCGGTGCTCGTCGACGCCACACTGGGCGCGGGCGGGCACACCGAACGCTTTCTCACCGAGTTCCCCGGTCTCCGCGTGATCGGACTCGATCGCGATCCCGATGCCCTGTGGATCGCCGGCGAGCGGCTGTCCCAGTTCGGCGACAGGGTACTGCTGGTGCGCACCCGGTACGACGGCATCGAAAGCGTGCTGACCGAAACCGGTTACTGGGCAGAAAAAGTGGACGGATTCCTGTTCGACCTGGGGGTGTCGTCGATGCAACTCGACCGCACCGAACGCGGCTTCTCCTATGCCGCCGATGCGCCGCTGGACATGCGGATGGATCCCGACGCGGAGCTCACCGCCGCGGAGGTCATCAACACTTATGACGAGCGGACGCTCGCTCGCGTGCTGCGCGAGTTCGGCGAAGAGCGTTTCGCGGGTCGAATCGCGGCGCAAATCGTGCGTCGCCGCGGCCGCAGGCCGTTTTCCACCACCGGTGAACTGGTTGAGCTGCTGTACGACGCCATCCCTGCGCCCGCCCGTCGCACCGGCGGACATCCTGCCAAGCGCACGTTCCAGGCGCTGCGCATCGTCGTCAACGGCGAACTCGATTCGTTGCGCGGTGCCCTGCCCGCCGCGCTTGCGGCGCTATCGCCCGGTGGCCGAATCGTGGTGATGGCCTACCAATCTCTCGAAGACCGCATCGTCAAGAGTCAGTTCACCGCGGCGACTGCGTCTCGCACACCGCGTGGCCTTCCCATCGAACTTCCGGGCCACGAACCCGAATTCGAGACGTTGACCCGCGGCGCAGAGCGGGCTGGGCCCGAGGAGATCGAAATCAACCCGCGCAGCGCATCGGTGCGGCTGCGGGCATTGGAAAAGGTTGGTGGTTGACGATGAAGGCCAAGCGGACAGCCACACGGCGCGGCGACGAGACCCGCCGCAAATCCCGGATGACCGAAGCGCCGCCGCGTAAGCGCAAGCCATCGCGGGAACAACGCCCGCAACGGTCGGCGCCTGCCACCAACCCGATCCCACGGCCAACGGACAAGCCGGGCAGGCCCAAGAACGCCAGCCAGGCCAAGGCCCGCGCCAAGGCGCGAAAGGCCAAGGCGCCCAAGGTCGTGCGGCCGCCATTGCGTGAACGGATTCTGGTCAGGCTCGCTTCGATCGACCTCAATCCGCGCACCCTCGTCGCGCGGGTGCCGTTTGTCGTGCTCGTCATCGGGTCGCTTGGCGTCGGTCTCGGTGTCACGCTGTGGCTGTCGACCGACGCCGCCGAGCGGTCCTACCAGCTGAGCAACGCCCGCGAAACCAACCAGGGCCTGCTTCAGCAGAAGGAAGCGCTGGAGCGCGAGGTCCTCGAAGCGCAGGCCGCGCCCGCACTGGCAGACGCCGCCCGCAACCTCGGCATGATTCCGTCGAGGGACACCGCGCACCTGGTGCAGGATCCCTCGGGCAACTGGATCGTGGTCGGCACACCCAAACCCGCTGAAGGCGTTGCGCCGCCGCCGCTGAACGCTCCGTTGCCCGACGAGGCGCCGCCTGCGCCGCCCCCACCGCCTGCGCCTCGCGTCGTGGATCCGCGTGAGGTAACCGTCCGCATGCCGCCGAGGGTTACTGCGGCTCCGCTGCCGCCCGCGCCGCCGGCAGCGGATCCCGCGGCACCACTGACCGGGGTGCCCGGCGCCGAGGTTCCACACGCCGTCGGTGGGCAGATGCCCGCGCTCGGTCCTGCGCAACCGCCCACCGATGTGGCCGTCCTCCCGCCCACCGATGTGGCCGTCCTCCCGCCCGCCGAGGCGCCCGCGCCCGTCGAGGTCCCTGCCGCGCCGCTCGACGCCGCACCGTCCGCATGAGCCGGGGGCACGAGCGGTCGGCGCGGGCCCGTCGTACCCGCGAGCCGATCCCCGAAAACGGTTTACGCAGTGCATCTTTCGTGTTTCGTCACCGGGTCGGAAACGCGGTCATCTTCGTCGTTCTCCTAGTCGCCGCCTCCCAGCTGTTCAACCTGCAGGTGCCCCGTGCCGCCGGGCTACGCGCCGAGGCGGCCAGCCAGCTCAAGGTCACCGACATCGAGAAGGCGGTGCGCGGCGCCATCATCGACCGCAACAACGACAAGCTGGCCTTCACCATCGAGGCGCGTGCGCTGACGTTCCAGCCGGTCAAGATCCGCAAGCAGCTCACCGACGCCAAGGCCAAGACCCCCGAAGCGCCGGACCTCGAGCGTCGCCTGCGGGACATCGCCGCCGAGGTCGCCCTGCGGCTGAACAACAAACCCGACGCCAAGACCGTGCTGAAGAAGCTCAAGAGCAACGAGTCGTTCGTGTACCTGGCCCGTGCGGTCGACCCCGCGATCGCCAATGCCATCATCACCAAATTCCCCGAAGTCGGTTCGGAGCGCCAAGATTTGCGCCAATACCCCGGCGGGTCGCTGGCCGCCAACGTCGTGGGCGGCATCGACTGGGACGGTCACGGTCTGCTCGGCCTCGAGGACTCGCTCGACTCGGTGCTCGCAGGAGCCGACGGCTCGATCACCTATGACCGTGGCTCGGACGGTGTGGTGATCCCAGGCAGCTATCGCAACCGCCACGACGCGGTGAACGGGTCGACGGTGATGTTGACCATCGACGACGACATCCAGTTCTACGTCCAACAGCAGGTGCAGCAGGCCAAAGACCTGTCCGGCGCGAAGAACGTGTCCGCCCTTGTTCTCGACGCGAAAACCGGTGAGGTACTGGCGATGTCGAACGACAACACGTTCGACCCATCGCAGGACATCGGCAGGCAGGAAAGCCGTCAGCTCGGCAATCCCTCGGTGTCGTCGCCGTTCGAACCGGGCTCGGTCAACAAGATCGTCGCCGCGGCCTCGGCCATCGAGTTCGGCCTCACCAACCCCGACGAGGTCCTCCAGGTGCCCGGCTCGATCGACATGGGCGGCGTCAACGTCCGCGACGCCTGGGAACACGGCACGATGCCGTACACCACCACCGGCGTCTTCGGAAAATCCTCCAACGTCGGCACGCTGATGTTGGCACAGCGGATCGGCCCGGAACGCTACGCTGACATGTTGCGCAAGTTCGGCCTCGGCCAGCGCACCGGTGTCGGGCTTCCAGGTGAGAGTGCGGGTCTCGTCCCGCCGATCGACCAGTGGTCGGGCAGCACTTTCGCCAACCTGCCCATCGGCCAGGGTCTTTCGATGACGCTGCTGCAGATGACGGGCATGTACCAGGCCATCGCCAACGACGGGGTGCGCATCCCTCCGCGGATCATCAAGACCACGATCGCGCCGGACGGCACCCGCACCGACGAGCCTGCACCCAAGACTGTCCAGGTGGTCTCGCCGCAGACCGCGCGCACCGTGCGCCAGATGCTGCGAGCGACCGTGCAACGCGACCCGCAGGGCTACCAGCAGGGCACCGGGTCTCAGGCCGCGGTCGAGGGGTACCAGATCTCCGGCAAGACGGGCACCGCACAGCAGATCAACCCGGCCTGCGGTTGCTACTACGACGACGTCTACTGGATCACCTTCGCGGGCATCGCCACCACCGACGACCCGCGGTACGTCATCGGCGTGATGGCCGACAACCCGCAGCGGACCGCTGACGGCAAGCCGGGGACCACCATGGCGCCGCTGTTTCACAACATCGCCGCGTGGCTGCTGCAGCGGGAGAACGTGCCGCTTTCGCCCGACCCCGGCCCGCCGCTGACGCTTCAGGCCGACTGACCGAGAGGGCGGAGCCTGGGAGGCCGGTACTGTGTCATCGCCATGAACCTGCGACCCGCGCACCCCGTCCGCCAAGCGCTCGGGCAGCTGGCCGAGGCGGTGCGGGCCGTGCCCGCCGACGGCACCACGCTGGAGAACGTGCACATCACCGGCGTGACGCTGCGTGGACAGAACGCCGTGCCCGGTGACCTGTTCGCCGCCCTGCCTGGAGCGTCCTCGCACGGCGGCCGCTACGCCGCCGACGCCGTGTCGCGCGGTGCGGTCGCGGTGCTCACCGACGCTGCGGGTGTGGCGGAGATCGGTTCCGGTGTCGACGTCCCTGTGCTCGTCGCCCCGGACCCACGCGCGGTGCTGGGCGAGCTGGCCGCCACCGTCTACGGGCATCCGTCCCGACGGCTGCGCGTCATCGGCGTCACCGGGACGTCGGGCAAGACCACCACGACCTATCTGGTCGAGTCGGGCCTGCGGTCAGCGGACCGGGTGGCGGGGCTGATAGGCACGGTCGGCGTCCGCATCGACGGACGCGACGTGCCGAGCGCACTAACCACGCCCGAGGCGCCCGATCTGCAGGCGCTGCTCGCGGTGATGGCCGAACAGGGCGTCGACACCGTGGTGATGGAGGTCTCCAGCCACGCGCTGTCCCTCGGCCGCGTCGACGGCGTTTCCTTCGCCGTCGCAGGGTTCACCAATCTGTCGAGGGATCACCTGGACTTCCACCCGACGATGGAGGCGTACTTCGACGCGAAGGCGCGGCTGTTCGATCCGCAATCACCAACGCACGCAGACACTTCCGTCATCTGCGTCGACGACGAGGCGGGCCGCGCAATGGCGGCGCTGGCCGATCACGCGGTGTCGGTCAGCGCAACGGGCAGCGACGCCGACTGGCGCGCCGAAAACATTCGAACGGTCGATCTCGGCGCCCAGGAGTTCGTCGCCGTCGACCCGGCAGGCGTCCATCACGGGCTGTGCATCGGGCTGCCCGGGCGCTACAACGTCGCCAACTGCGTGCTCGCCGCAGCGCTGCTCGACGCCGTCGGGGTGTCACCGGAACAGGCGGCGCCGGGACTGCGCATCGCGACGGTGCCGGGTCGGCTGGAGGCCATCGACCGCGGCCAGGCATTCCTCGCGCTTGTCGACTACGCACACAAGCCGGGCGCATTGCGGGCGGTGCTGGAGACGCTGCGTGGCCAGGGCGGCGGTCGGCTGGCGGTGGTGTTCGGGGCCGGCGGGAACCGCGACCCCGGCAAGCGTGCTCCGATGGGCAGTGTCGCGGCCGAACTGGCCGACCTCGTCGTCGTCACCGACGACAACCCGCGTGACGAGGATCCGGCCGCCATCAGGAAGGCCATCATCGCGGGCACCGGGAGCGGTGCCGCGCAGGTCGTCGAGATCGGTGACCGCCGTGAAGCCATCGACCACGCCGTCGCATGGGCCAAGCCGGGCGATGTCGTGCTGATCGCGGGGAAGGGCCACGAGGCGGGGCAGACCAGCCACGGCCAGACCCGGCCCTTCGACGACCGCGACGAACTGGCGGTGTCTCTCGAGGCGCTGGGATCGCGCGCGTGATCGAGATGACCATCGCCGCGATCGCCGACATCGTCGGCGGTCGACTCGCCGACATCTCGCCGCAGGACGCCGCAGCGACGCGCGTCACCGGCACCGTCGAATTCGATTCGCGGGCCGTGACGGAGGGCGGGCTGTTCCTGGCGCTGCCGGGCGCCCGCTCCGACGGCCACGACTTCGCCGCCGATGCCGTGCGTGCAGGCGCCGTCGCCGTGCTGGCGGCCCGGCCGGTCGGCGTGCCCGCGATCATCGTCGAACCCAGCGCCGCCCATGACCCGTCCGCCAGCGTGCTGGAGTACGACACGGACGGCTCGGGCGCGGCGGTACTGGCGGCGCTGGCCCGGCTGGCCGCGGCCGTCGCCGCCGAACTGGCCGACGCCGGGCTGACCATCGTCGGGATCACCGGCTCGTCGGGCAAGACCTCGACGAAGGATCTCCTCGCGGCGGTGCTCGCCCCGCTGGGCGAGGTGATCGCGCCGCCGGGTTCGTTCAACAACGAACTCGGTCATCCGTGGACGGTCCTGCGCGCCACGCACGACACCGACTACCTCGTCCTGGAGCTCTCCGCGCGACACCCCGGCAACATCGCCGCGCTGGCCGAGATCGCCCGGCCCTCGATCGGTGTGGTGCTCAACGTCGGTACGGCACACCTCGGCGAGTTCGGCTCGCGGGAAGCGGTCGCGGCAACGAAATCCGAGCTGCCCCAAGCTATTCCGTCGTCCGGCGTGGCAGTCCTCAACTCCGATGATGCGGCGGTGGCCGCGATGGCAGACAAGACATCGGCACGGGTGGTGTGGGTGAGCCGCACCGAAGGCGCCGACGTCTGGGCGGGCCCGGTCACGTTGGACGCGCTCGCCCGGCCCCGCTTCGCGCTGCACGCCGCGGGCGCCGAGGTCGAGGTCGCGCTCGCGGTGCACGGTGACCACCAGGTCTCCAACGCGTTGTGCGCGGCCGCGGTGGCGATCGAATGCGGGGCGAGCCTCGAGCAGGTCGCGACGGCGCTGGCCGCGGCGGGTCCGGTCTCCAAGCACCGGATGGCCGTGTCGACCCGCGACGACGGCGTCACCGTCATCAACGACGCCTACAACGCCAACCCGGACTCCATGCGGGCCGGGTTGAAGTCTCTGGCCTGGATGGCCCGCGAGTCGGGCGAAACACGCCGAAGCTGGGCGGTGCTGGGGGAGATGGCCGAACTCGGCGACGATGCGATATCAGAACATGACAGCATCGGCCGACTCGCCGTGCGCTTAGATGTGTCACGACTCGTCGTCGTGGGAACCGGGAGGTCTATGAGCGCCATGCACCACGGCGCGGTCATGGAGGGGTCATGGGGCTCTGAGTCCACCATGGTCGCCGACGCCGACGCCGCGCTGGCATTGCTGCGGGCCGAATTGCGGTCCGGCGATGTGGTGCTGGTGAAAGCTTCCAACGCGGCGGGGCTGGGCGCCCTGGCCGATGCCCTAGCCGCCGATACGCAGGGCACGCGCCGATGAGGCAGATCCTCATCGCCGTCGGCATCGCGCTGGCGGTCTCGATCCTCCTCACGCCGGTGCTGATCCGGTTGTTCACCCGGCAGGGGTTCGGCCACGAGATCCGCGAGGACGGCCCGCCAAGCCACCACAAGAAGCGCGGAACTCCGTCGATGGGCGGGGTGGCGATACTCGCCGGCATCTGGGCGGGTTACCTGGGCACGCAGCTGATCGGCGTGGTCATGGATGGCAAGGGGCCGTCTGCATCGGGCTGGCTGGTGCTCGGCCTGGCCACCTCGCTCGGCGCCGTCGGTTTCATCGATGACCTCATCAAGATCCGCAGATCCCGCAACCTCGGCCTCAACAAGACCGCCAAGACCGTCGGCCAGATAACCGCCGCGGTGCTCTTCGGTGTGTTGGCCCTGCAGTTCCGCAACGCCGACGGGCTGACACCCGGCAGCGCCGAGCTGTCCTACGTGCGGGAGATCGCCACCGTCACGCTGGCGCCTGCGGTGTTCGTGTTGTTCTGCGTGACGATCATCTACGCGTGGTCGAACGCGGTGAACTTCACCGACGGGCTCGACGGGCTCGCCGCGGGCGCGATGGCGATGGTGTGCGCCGCGTACGTCTTGATCACGTTCTGGCAGTTCCGCAATGCGTGCGCCACCAGCCCGGGACTGGGCTGTTACAACGTGCGCGACCCGTTGGACCTGGCGATCATCGCCGCCGCCACCGCCGGTGCGTGTATCGGCTTTCTGTGGTGGAACGCGGCTCCCGCCAAGATCTTCATGGGCGACACCGGCTCGCTCGCGCTGGGCGGCATCATCGCCGGGCTCTCCGTGGCCAGCCGCACCGAAATGCTCGCGGTCGTGCTCGGCGCGCTGTTCGTCGCCGAGGTGACATCGGTGGTCGTGCAGATCATGGCGTTTCGCACGACCGGGCGCCGGGTGTTCCGAATGGCGCCGTTCCACCACCACTTCGAGCTCGTGGGCTGGGCGGAAACGACGGTCATCATCCGATTCTGGTTGCTCACGGCAATCGCCTGCGGACTCGGGGTTGCGCTCTTCTACAGCGAGTGGCTGACGACCGTCGGCGCTTGATATGGAACTCTTTGGAGCCTCCGTCCTGGTTGCAGGTGCCAGGGTCACCGGACGCGCGATTCTTGCCACGCTGACGCCGCTCGGTGTGCGCGCCACCCTGACCGACGACAGCCCGTCGGCGCTGCAGCCCTACGCACAATCAGGTGTCGCGGTGATCGATCCGGCCAGCGCCGTCGAGAAGATCACCGACTTCGACCTCGTCGTCGTGAGTCCCGGCTATCCGCCGACCACGCCGGTGCCCGCCGCGGCGGCCGCGGCAGGGGTGCCGATCTGGGGCGACATCGAATTGGCTTGGCGCCTCGACCAATCCGGCCGATACGGGCCGCCGCGGCGCTGGCTCGTGGTGACCGGCACCAACGGCAAGACCACCACGACGTCGATGCTGCACGCCATGCTCGTCGCGGCCGGTCGGCGCAGCCTGCTGTGCGGAAACATCGGCGAGCCCGTGCTGGACGTGCTCGACCAACAGGGCGATGTGCTCGCCGTCGAACTGTCGAGCTTCCAATTGCACTGGGCGCCGTCGCTGCGTCCAGAGGCGGGCGTGGTGCTCAACGTCGCCGAGGACCACCTGGACTGGCACGGCACGATGGACGCCTACGCCGCCGACAAGGCCCGCGTGCTGACCGGCCGGGTCGCTGTCGTCGGGCTCGACGATCCGGTGGCCGCCGGCCTGTTGCCCACCGCGCCCGCCCCGGTGCGCGTCGGCTTCCGGCTCGGCGAACCGGCGCAGGGCGAACTCGGCGTGCGTGATGGAGTCCTGGTGGACAAAGCGTTCGCCGACGATGTCGCGCTGGCCGAGGCGGCGACGATCGGTGTCGCGGGTCCCGTAGGCGTGCTCGACGCGCTGGCCGCCGCGGCACTGGCCCGCGCGGTCGACACACCACCCGAAGCGATCGCGCAGGCGCTAGCGACGTTCCGGGTGGGTCCGCACCGCGCGGAGGTCGTCGGGGTCCTCGACGATGTCACCTACGTGGACGACTCCAAGGCCACCAATCCGCACGCGGCGCAGGCGTCGATCGCCGCCTATCCGCGGGTGGTGTGGATCGCGGGCGGGCTGCTGAAAGGCGCATCGGTCACCGACCTGGTGACCGCAGTGTCAAACCGCCTGGTCGGAGTCGTGTTGATCGGGCGCGACGCACCCGTGATCTCCGAGGCGTTATCGCGACACGCCCCGGATGTCCCCGTGGTCGAGGTTGTGACGGGGGAGGATTCTGGGGTGCTTGGGGAAACTGAGTCAGATGTTAATTCTGTGACTCGCATCATGACGGCCGTTGTCGACGCAGCCCGCGGCCTGGCAAAGCCTTCAGACACCGTGCTGCTGGCGCCGGCGGGCGCGTCCTTCGACCAGTTCAGCGGCTACGGCCAGCGCGGCGACGCGTTCGCCGCGGCCGTCCGCGCCCTCACCGGGTAGGCAACCGTGAGCTCCATCCTGTCCCGGTTGCGCCACAACAGGGCCGGTGCTGCCGGCGAGGCGCAGACAGACGATAAAACCACCGAAACCGTCACCCGCGTCCCCCGCACCCGATTCGGCGCCTGGCTCGGCAGGCCCATGACGTCGTTTCACCTCATCGTCGCGGTCGCCGCACTGCTCACCTCGCTCGGGCTGACCATGGTGCTGTCCGCATCCGGGGTGCACTCCTACGACGAGGACGGTTCACCCTGGGTGATCTTCGCCAGGCAGGTGCTGTGGACCATCATCGGCCTGCTAGCGTTCTACGTCGCGCTGCGGATGCCCGTGCAGTTGATGCGCAACCTCGCATTCTCGGGCTTCGCGCTGACCGTCGTCATGCTCGTCCTCGTGCTGATTCCCGGAATCGGCAAGGAGGCCAACGGTTCTCGCGGCTGGTTCGTGGTCGCGGGCTTTTCGATGCAGCCGTCGGAGCTGGCCAAGATCGCGTTCGCGATCTGGGGCGCGCATCTGCTCGCCACGCGGCGCATGGAGCGGGCGTCCCTGCGGGAGATGCTCGTTCCACTCGTTCCGGCCGCCGTCATCGCGCTTGCGCTCATCGTCGCCCAGCCCGACCTCGGGCAGACGGTGTCGTTGGGCATCATCCTGCTCGGCCTGCTCTGGTACGCCGGGCTGCCGCTGCGAGTTTTCCTGTCGTCACTGGTCGCGGTGGTGGTGTCGGCGGGCATTCTGGCCATGGCCGAGGGTTACCGGTCGGCGCGGGTCCAGTCCTGGCTCAACCCGGGCGCCGATGCGCAAGGCTCCGGCTACCAGGCCCGCCAGGCTAGGTTCGCGCTGGCCAACGGCGGCATCTTCGGCGACGGGCTTGGGCAGGGCACGGCCAAGTGGAACTACCTGCCCAACGCGCACAACGACTTCATCTTCGCGATCATCGGCGAGGAACTCGGCTTCGTCGGCGCCGTCGGGCTGCTCTGCCTGTTCGGGCTGTTCGCCTACACGGGGATGCGGATCGCGCGGCGTTCCGCCGACCCGTTCCTGCGTCTGCTCACCGCAACCGCGACGCTGTGGGTGATGGGCCAGGTGTTCATCAACGTCGGTTACGTGGTCGGCCTGCTGCCGGTCACCGGTCTGCAGCTGCCGCTGATCTCGGCGGGTGGGACATCAACGGCGACAACACTTTTGATGATCGGCATCATGGCGAATGCGGCCCGCCACGAGCCGGAGGCGGTCGCGGCGCTTCGCGCGGGCCGCGAGGACCGGATGAATCGGATCATGCGGCTGCCGTTGCCCCAGCCCTATGTGCCGACGCGCACCGAGGCGCTACGCGACCGGTTGCGGTCGCGCCAGGACAAGTCGGCCCCTGCCAAGCCACGCAAGCAACCCGTCGCCGACAAGCGACGCAAACCCCATCCGGGCGATCGGCCGGTGCGCCGCGCAGGGCATCATGGAGGCGGTCAGCGGACGGCCAAATCTGGTCGGCAAGCCGCTGGCCAGCGCAATCAGGGCCGACGGGCTCGCACAATGGAAGGTCAGCGTCACGGGTGAGTATTTCGGTGGTCCTCGCAGGCGGTGGCACCGCGGGCCACGTTGAACCGGCGATGGCCGTGGCCGACGCCCTGACCGCACTCGATCCTGACGTTCGCATCACCGCCTTGGGCACCGAGCGTGGGCTGGAAACGCGGCTGGTGCCCGAACGCGGATATCACCTCGAACTCATCACCCCGGTCCCGCTGCCGCGCAAGCCGTCGGGTGACCTACTCCGGCTGCCGCTGCGGGTGCGGCGGGCCGTCAAGCAGACCCGCGCGGTGCTCGACGATGTCGACGCCGACGTGGTCGTCGGGTTCGGCGGCTACGTGGCGCTGCCCGCGTACCTCGCCGCGCGGGGCGGGCCCCTGCGCAGGCGGCGGGTCCCGGTCGTGATCCACGAGGCCAACGCCAGCGCAGGCTGGGCGAATCGGGTGGGAGCGCGATCGGCGCAGCGCGTGCTGTCGGCGGTGCCCGATCCGGGACTTCGGCGTGTCGAGGTGGTCGGGGTGCCCGTGCGCGCAACGATCACCTCGTTGGACAGGATGGCGCTTAGGGCCGAGGCGCGTGCCCACTTCGGATTCGCCGACGACGCCAAGGTGCTCTTGGTGTTCGGCGGGTCGCAGGGCGCGCAGTCGATCAACCGTGCGGTCGCGGCTGCCGCCAAAGACCTTGCCGCGGCCGATATTTCGGTGCTGCACGCGCACGGTCCGAAGAACACCCTGGATTTGCGTGAGCCGGCGGACGGTGATCCGCCGTATGTGGCCGTTTCGTACCTGGACCGGATGGATCTGGCATACGCCGCTGCCGATGTGGCGATGTGCCGGTCCGGCGCGATGACCGTGGCCGAGGTGACGGCGATCGGCCTGCCCGCGGTGTACGTGCCGCTGCCGATCGGCAACGGCGAGCAGCGCCTCAACGCGCTGCCGGTTGTCGAGGCGGGCGGCGGCCTGATCGTCGACGACGCCGACCTGTCACCGTCGTTGGTTGCGGAGACGACCTCGGGCATTCTCAACGACGGCCCGCGGTTGCAGGCGATGACCGCCGCGGCGGCCCTCGCCGGACATCGGGACGCCGCGCAACGGGTCGCCGAGGTCGCTCTCGACGTCGCCCGAAACTCTCGCGCGAACCGAAAGCGGCTGCGGTGAACGCGAAATCCCTCCCGGAGGAGTTGCGGCGGGTGCACATGGTCGGCATCGGCGGTGCAGGCATGTCGGGTATCGCCCGGATCCTGCTGGACCGCGGCGGGCAGGTGTCCGGTTCGGACGCCAAGGAATCCCGCGGTGTGGTGGCGCTGCGCGCACGCGGCGCGGCGATCCGGATCGGGCACGACGAGTCGTCGCTCGACCTGCTGCCTGGCGGGCCGACGGCCGTCGTCACCACCCACGCCGCCATCCCGAAGACGAACCCCGAACTGGTCGAGGCCCGCAGGCGGGGGATCCCGGTGATCCTGCGCCCTGTCGTGCTGGCCAAGCTGATGGCGGGCCACACCACGCTGATGGTAACCGGCACGCACGGCAAGACCACGACGACGTCGATGCTCATAGTGGCGTTGCAGCGCGGCGGTTTCGATCCGTCGTTCGCGGTGGGCGGCGATCTCGGCGAGGCGGGCACCAACGCCCATCATGGCAGCGGGGACTGCTTCGTCGCCGAGGCCGACGAGAGTGACGGCTCACTGTTGGAGTACACGCCCGACGTCGCAGTGGTGACCAACATCGAGGCTGACCACCTGGATTTCTTCGGCAGCGCAGAGGCATACGGCGCAGTGTTCGACGATTTCGTCGAGCGGCTCAAACCCGGCGGGGTGCTGGTGGTGTGCGCCGACGACCCCGGCGCTGCGGCGCTGGCCGATCGCACTGCCGCGCTGGGCATCCGGGTGTTGCGTTACGGCAGCGATCCTACGCGACAGCTCGCGGGCACCCTGGTGGACTGGGAACAGCAGGGCACCGGCGCGGTCGCCCACATCCAGCTCGAGGAGGAACCTCGGCCGTGGGTGATGCGACTCGCGGTGCCGGGCAGACACATGGCGCTCAACGCACTCGGCGCCCTGCTGGCGGCGATGCAGGTCGGCGCGCAGGCCGATGTCGTACTCGACGGCCTCGCGGGCTTCGAAGGTGTGCGCCGTCGTTTCGAGCTGGTGGGCACCGCCAACGGGGTGCGGGTGTTCGATGACTACGCGCACCACCCGACAGAGGTCCGCGCCACGCTGGCCGCGCTGCGGACGGTGTCAGAGCAGGCCGAACCGGGCGCGAGATCGATTGTCGTATTCCAACCCCACTTGTATTCGCGGACAAAGACTTTCGCCCGGGAGTTTGGCCAGGCACTTGACGCGGCCGACGAGGTGTTCGTCCTGGATGTCTATGCGGCGCGCGAACAGCCGTTGCCGGGGGTCAGCGGCGCAACCGTCGCCGAGCACGTCAGCGTGCCGGTGAACTATGTGCCGGATTTCTCCGCTGTCGCCGGGCAGGTGGCCGAGGCCGCCAACCCTGGCGACGTCGTCGTGACCATGGGCGCCGGTGATGTCACCATGCTCGGCCAGGAAATCCTTGCGGCACTTCAGGGGAAGGCCAACCGGAGCGCGCCGGGCCGGTCGGGAACGGTTTTGCGATGACCGAATCGGAAACCGAGAACAGCGGCGAAGCCACGCAGGAAGTGCAGGAGCTTCCGCCTGCCGCGGCGGCCGATTTCGAGGGACCGCGGCGGCGGGCACGGCGCGAACGCGAGGAACGCCGTGCGGCGCAGGCCCGGGCCACCGCGATCGAGCACGCTCGCCGAGAGGCCAAGCGCCGCATCCTCGGTAAGGCGAACGACGACAAAAAGCTCAACAGCGGCACTATCCGGGGTTTGAAGGTGTTGATGTGGTCGGCGTTGATCAGCGTGATCGTCGTCGGCCTCGGCCTGCTGCTGTATTTCACGCCGATCATGTCGGCGCGCAACACCGTCGTCACCGGTCTCGGTGCGGTCACCCAGGACGAAATCACCACCGCGGCGGCGGTGTCGCCGGGAACGCCGCTGCTGCAGGTCGACACCGACGCGGTCGCCGAACGGGTCGCGGCCATCCGGCGCGTCGCCAGCGCGCGGGTGCAGCGCCAGTACCCGTCGACGCTTCGGGTCACCGTCGTCGAACGGGTGCCCGTCGTGGTCAAGGACTATCCCGACGGGCCGCATCTGTTCGACAAGGACGGGGTGGACTTCGCGACCGCACCGCCGCCCGCGGGCGTGCCGTACCTCGACGCCGACAACCCCGGCCCCAGTGACCCGCCGACCAAGGCGGCGCTGCAGGTGATGACGGCGCTGCGGCCCGAGGTCGCAGGACAGATCGGTCGCATCGCGGCGCCGTCGGTCGCCGCCATCACCTTGACCTTGATCGACGGCCGAGTGGTGTTGTGGGGGACAACCGACCGCACCGATGAGAAGGCACTCAAACTGGGCGCGCTGTTGACCCAGCCGGGACAGACTTACGACGTCTCCAGCCCGGATCTGCCGACGGTCAAGTGAGACGTTGCGCAGAAATTCTTGACGTCCGCGTCGGCGCGCCTGCATGGATACACCGCGACCTCGCCCTACCGTTCTGGTTACGCGGAACAACTTGACATAACTATAACCCTCTGGTTGAGGTTGAGAGTTTGCCAAGTATTCGGCGTGTCGAATGGGAAACCAGGGAGGAAGGCAACCGATGACCCCCCCGCATAACTACCTCGCCGTCATCAAGGTGGTCGGCATCGGCGGTGGCGGCGTCAATGCCGTCAACCGAATGATCGAGCAGGGCCTCAAGGGCGTCGAGTTCATCGCGATCAACACCGACGCGCAGGCGCTGTTGATGAGCGACGCCGACGTCAAGCTCGACGTCGGCCGCGACTCCACCCGCGGTCTCGGCGCGGGCGCCGACCCGGAGGTCGGGCGCAAGGCCGCGGAGGACGCCAAGGACGACATCGAGGAATTGCTGCGCGGGGCGGACATGGTGTTCGTCACGGCAGGCGAGGGCGGCGGCACCGGAACCGGTGGCGCGCCGGTGGTTGCGACCATCGCTCGCAAGCTCGGTGCGCTTACGGTCGGCGTCGTCACCCGACCCTTCTCCTTCGAGGGGAAGCGCAGAAGCAACCAGGCCGAGTCGGGCATCCAGGCGCTGCGGGAAAGTTGCGACACCCTGATCGTGATCCCCAACGACCGGCTGCTGCAGATGGGCGACGCCGCGGTGTCGCTGATGGACGCATTCCGCAGCGCTGACGAAGTGCTCCTCAACGGCGTGCAGGGCATCACCGATCTGATCACCACCCCGGGCCTGATCAACGTCGACTTCGCCGATGTCAAGGGCATCATGAGCGGCGCGGGCACGGCCTTGATGGGCATCGGCTCGGCACGCGGCGACGGCCGGGCGCTGAAGGCCGCGGAGATCGCGATCAACTCGCCGCTTCTGGAAGCGTCGATGGAAGGCGCCCAGGGCGTGCTGATGTCGATCGCGGGCGGCAGTGATCTCGGCCTGTTCGAGATCAACGAGGCCGCATCGCTGGTGCAGGAAGCCGCGCACGCCGAGGCCAACATCATCTTCGGCACCGTCATCGACGATTCGCTCGGCGACGAGGTCCGGGTGACGGTCATCGCCGCGGGCTTCGAGGCCAGCGGACCGAGTCGCAAACCCGTCGTCGGTGCCGCCGCTGCGCCGATCGCCGCGGCGAAGGCGGGCAAGGTGAGCACGTCGCTGTTCGAGCCTGTCGACGCGGCCAGTGTCCCCGTGCACACCAATGGCGCAACGGTCAGCATCGGTGGGGATGACGACGACGACGTCGATGTGCCGCCGTTCATGCGCCACTGAGCGCTCTCGGATACTGGGCGAGTGACCCTCCGTATCCGTCGCGTGACGACAACCCGCGCCGGTGGCGTATCGGCGCCGCCATATGACACCTTCAATCTCGGCGACCACGTCGGTGACGATCCGGCCGCGGTCGGCACCAATCGGAAGCGATTGACTGCCGCGATCGGACTGGGCGACGACGGGGTGGTGTGGATGAATCAGGTACACGGCGATCGCATTGTAGTAGTGGATGAACCAACCCGGTCGGCGGTCGACAATACCGACGCATTGGTGACCACCACGCCGCGTTTGGCTTTGGCCGTCGTTACCGCCGATTGTGTGCCCGTATTAATGGCCGACGCGCGGGCGGGTGTAGTGGCGGCGGCGCACGCCGGACGAGTGGGCTGCCAGATTGGCGTCGTGGCCCGCACCGTACAGGCAATGATTGACGCAGGCGCACATTTCGAAGACATCTCCGTGCTGCTTGGCCCCGCTGTCAGTGGGCGCAATTACGAAGTTCCAGAGGCCATGGCCGCCGAGGTCGAGACCACGCTGCCTGGCAGCCGCACCACGACCTCTCGCGGCACGCCCGGACTGGACCTGCGAGCCGGAATCGCCCGTCAATTAACGGGTTTGGGAATTAACGCCATCGACATCGACCCGCGGTGCACGGTCGCCGACCGCAATCTGTTCAGCCACCGCCGCGATGCGCCCACCGGACGCCTGGCATCTCTGGTGTGGATGGAATGACCGCCTTGGCTACGACACGTGAACTCGAATTGGCCGATGCGCTCGCCGATGTCCGGGCGCGACTCGACCGTGCTGCCGGTGCCGCCGGGCGTAAGGCCGACGAAATTGAATTACTCCCGATAACGAAATTCTTTCCGGCGAAAGATGTCCTTATTTTGAGGCGTTTGGGATGCCTTGAATTTGGCGAATCCCGCGAACAGGAAGCGTCGAATAAAGTCGTCGAAGTCGGCGCGGCGTTGGGTTCAGAGCCGATTCGCTGGCACATGGTTGGACGGATCCAACGGAACAAAGCTCGTGCGATCACGGGCTGGGCGTACGCCGTGCACTCGGTCGACAACGCGAAGGTCGTCACAGCTCTGGGGCGGGCGGCAGCCGAGGCGCTGGCCGAGGGGGTCAGGGCCGAACCGTTGCGGGTGTACGTCCAGATCAGTTTGGACGGGGATGAGAGCAGGGGAGGTGTGGACGTGGGCAGCCAGGACGCCGTGGACGAAATGTGCGGCGCCGTAGCGGCCGCCGACGGACTGGAGTTCGTCGGGCTGATGTCGATCCCACCGATTGCCGCCGATCCCGACGAGTCGTTCGGACGGCTGGCCGACGAACGCGCGCGGGTGCAGCGGGACTTTGCGCAACCGCTCGGTCTGTCGGCCGGCATGTCCAGCGACCTCGAAATAGCCGTAAAACACGGCTCGACGTGTGTGCGTGTCGGTACCGCGCTATTGGGGCAACGGCCGCTAACGTCACCCTGAGTAGTCACTCCAGTCACATCTTCATCACAGACACCACAACATCTGGAAGTCGAGAAGGGTCCCCGCCGATGAGCACACTGCACAAGGTCAAGGCCTACTTCGGTATGGCCCCGATGGACGACTACGACGACGAGTACTACGAGGATGACGACCGCAGCCCGGCGCGCGGTTACCCGCGCCGGCCACGCGAAGACCGCTTCGAGGAAGACGGCTACGGGCGCGGTTATGAAGGCCGCGACTACGACGAGCCGGCCGCTGGCTACCGCGCCGGATACCGCGACGAGGACCGTTTCGAACCCAGGCTGCGTGGCCCGAGGGAATACGACAGGCCCGCGGTCCCGCCGCGGTTCGGCTCGCTGCGCGGCTCCACCCGCGGCGCGCTGGCGATGGACCCGCGCAGGATGGCCGCCCTGTTCGAAGAGGGCAGTCCGCTGTCGAAGATCACGACGCTGCGTCCGAAGGACTACAGCGAGGCCCGCACCATCGGTGAGCGGTTCCGCGACGGCACCCCGGTCATCATGGACCTGGTGACGATGGACAACGCCGATGCCAAGCGGCTCGTGGACTTCGCTGCCGGGTTGGCGTTCGCACTGCGCGGCTCGTTCGACAAGGTCGCCACCAAGGTGTTCCTGCTGTCACCGGCGGACATCGATGTGACCGCCGAGGAACGGCGTCGCATTGCCGAGGCCGGTTTCTACGCCTATCAGTGACTTCTCAGCCGGACAGGTAGGCTGGCGTCGCGCTTCAGGCTGAAGGCTACGAGCGCTGTCGCCAATGTCACACATCTGTTTTCAGTGAGGACGCCTACCGTTGTCGCTCTTCTTCGAGATCCTCGGTTTCGCGCTGTTCGTATTCTGGCTGCTGTTGATAGCGCGTGTCGTGGTCGAGTTCATCCGCTCATTCAGCCGCGATTGGCATCCCAAGGGTGTGACGGTGGTGATCCTCGAGGTCATCATGACCGTGACTGACCCGCCGGTGAAGCTGCTGCGGCGGCTCATTCCGCAGCTCACGATCGGGGCCGTCCGCTTCGACCTGTCGATCATGGTGCTGTTGCTCCTCGCCTTCATCGGCATGCAATTGGCGTTTGGCGCGGCCGCCTGAGAACCGGTTGCGCACCGTGGATTTGGTGATCCACGGGGTTCACCCCGACCGTTTGCCGGGTCGATATTCGCCGCTGCATCGCGGGTCGAATGATTGAAATTCACTCTTAATTATCAGCCTCTCCTGCAACCGCCGGGTCTGGTGTGACAGGATGGACGCCAGTTACGTTCCAGTAAGGCTCTACACTTTGAGATCGATTGACGGTCCAAGACTCCAAGGGGGCAGACAATGCCGCTCACACCAGCCGACGTACACAACGTTGCGTTCAGTAAGCCGCCGATCGGTAAGCGCGGTTACAACGAGGACGAGGTCGACGCGTTCCTCGACCTGGTTGAGAACGAGCTGACCCGCCTGATCGAAGAGAACGCCGATCTTCGTCAGCGAGTGTCCGAGCTGGACGAGGAGCTGTCATCGGCCAGATCCGGTGGCGAGGCAGCCCAGCCGACGCAGGCCATCCCGCTGTATGAGCCGGAACCCGAGCCTGCGCCCGCACCCGCACCACAGCCCGTGTACGACGCACCGGCGCCGCCACAGCCCGCTGCGCCCAGCGAGGAGTCGCACATCAAGGCCGCCAAGGTGCTGAGCCTGGCGCAGGACACTGCCGACAGGCTGACGGGCAGCGCGAAGGCCGAGTCCGAGAAGATGCTCGCCGATGCGCGGGCACAGGCCGATGCGATGGTCACCGAGGCGCGGCAGACCGCAGAGACCACGGTGACCGAGTCCCGCCAGCGCGCCGATGCGATGCTCGCCGATGCGCAGAACCGTTCGGAGACCCAGCTGCGGCAGGCTCAAGAGAAGGCCGACGCGCTGCAAGCCGACGCCGAGCGCAAGCACTCCGAGATCATGGGCACGATCAACCAGCAGCGGACGGTGCTGGAGGGCCGCCTCGAGCAGCTGCGCACATTCGAGCGCGAGTACCGCACCCGGTTGAAGACCTACCTGGAGTCGCAGCTCGAAGAGCTCGGCCAGCGCGGATCGGCCGCACCGGTGGATTCCAGCGCCAACAGCGATACGGGCGGCTTCAACCAGTTCAACCGGGGTAACAACTAACTAACCAATGCTGATCGTCGCGCTCGTCCTCGCTGTCATCGGCCTCGCGGCGCTGGTGACCGCCGTTGTCACCAGTAATGAACTGATCGCATGGGTCTGCATCGCGGCGAGTGTGGTCGGTGTGGTCCTGTTGATCGTTGATGCACTGCGCGAGCGTTCTCGGCGCGATGCTGACGAGGCGCAGGCCGAACCGGAGGAATCCGAGCCCGAAGTCATCGAGGACTACCCGGAGGAAGCGCCGGTCGCCGGCGAAGAGCAAGAATCCCACGGCCAGCCTGACGAGGAAACCGCCGTGGTCGAGCAGCACGACGAGGACAGCAACAAACGCTAACGGCGGCGGCCGATTTCAGCTGACTACCGTAGGTGTCGCCAACAATGCGCGCACCTCATCGTCGGTGACCTGGTGGAAGTCGTCGAATACCTGGCCGACCGCTTCGAAACCCGGCGGCATCGTCGCGCACACCACGTCATCGGCTTCTCCTGCGAGTTGGCGGCACGCCGAGGCTGGCCCCACCGGCACCCCGACCACCACGTAGGCCGGATCGGCTGCCCGCACCGCGCGCACGGCGGCCAGCATGCTGGCCCCGGTGGCGATCCCGTCGTCCACCAGGATCACCGTCTTGCCGCCGATATCGACGGGCGGACGTCCGCCTCGGTAGGCCGCCTCGCGGCGATGCAACTCCCCGGTTTCGCGTTCGATCGCTGTCCGCATCTGTTCGTCGCTGATGCCGAGGCTGCGCACCAAATTGTCGTTGACCACCATGCCCCCGCCGGTGGCCAATGCGCCCATCGCGAGCTCCTGCCATTGCGGCACACCGAGTTTGCGCACCAGGAACACGTCGAGCGGCGCCCGCAGCGACGACGCGACTTCCCATCCGACGGGCACGCCGCCGCGCGCAAGGCCGAGAATCATCAGATTGTCCCTATCGCGGTAGGGCGCCAACTCCTCAGCCAGGACCTGGCCGGCATCGCGGCGGTCCCGGAAGCTACGTCTGGCATTTCGGCGGGCGAGCCCGCTCCATCCGCTCATCGCGATCTTTTCGAATATCGGGGACATTTCCAGCGTACGACCGATCTTTGGCGTGGGTACCCCAATCGCACCCGAACAATTCGCAGGGACGGAAGCATCATGGGCATCGAGTTCGAGAGCGTCGTGAACCATCCGCTGGCCGAGGTGTTCGCCTGGCACACCCGGCCCGGTGCGATGCGGAGGTTGGTGCCGCCATGGCAGCCGATGACGGTCGTCGCCGAAGCGCGATCGCTCGCCGACGGCACGGCGGTGCTCGGGTTGCCCGGTGGACTGCGCTGGGTTGCGCAGCACGACCCGACCGCGTTCGACCCGCCTCATCGCTTCGCCGACGTGCTCTCCTCGCGCGGCCCTACGTCGTGGCCGGCCCGCGTCATCGGGTGGTGGCGCCACACCCACGAGTTCAGCGAGACGGCTGACGGCACACGGGTTTACGACCACGTGGACACCACCGTGCCCGCCGCGGCACTGCGCCCGACTTTCGTCTATCGCCACCGCCAGCTGGCCGACGATCTAGCCGCCCATCGGGACGCCGCCCAGCCGGGTGCGCGGCCGATGACCGTCGCCGTCACCGGGGCCACCGGTCTGGTCGGCTCCGCGTTGTCGGCTTTTCTGAGCACGGGCGGCCACCGCGTGATCCGTCTGGTACGGCATCCGGCGCGCAATGAGCATGAGCGCCAATGGGATACGGATCGTCCGACCTCAGATCTGCTTGCAGGCGTGGACGCCGTCGTGCACTTGGCCGGGGCGTCGATCGCAGGACGGTTCAGCGACGGACACAAGGCAGCTATCCGCGACAGCCGCATCGGGCCGACCCGCAGGCTCGCCGAGGCCGTTGCACGCGCCGACGATGGTCCGCGCGTGTTCGTCAGCGCCTCGGCGATCGGCTATTACGGGTTCGATCGCGGTGAGGCGCTACTGGATGAGGAAAGCGTGCAGGGCGACGGGTTCCTGGCCGACGTGGTCGCCGACTGGGAGGCCGCGACGGCACCTGCCGCCGAGGCGGGGCTGCGCGTGGTCAACGTGCGGACGGGCATAGTGCAATCCGCAAGTGGCGGCACTTTGCGGTTGATGCGCCCGCTGTTCGCGGCCGGTCTCGGCGGGCGACTTGGCAGCGGTCGCCAGTGGCTGTCGTGGATCGGGCTCGACGATCTCCTCGACGTGTATCACCGCGCGCTGTACGACGCGCGCGTGTCAGGACCGGTCAATGCCGTGGCTCCCGCGCCCGTGCGCAATGCCGACTACACGAAGGCGCTTGCGCGGGTGCTGCACCGCCCGGCCGTGTTGCCGGTTCCGTCCTTGGGCCCACGGCTGCTACTGGGCGAGCAGGGCGCCCGCGAACTCGCCGAAGCCAATCAGCGCGTCGTACCGGCCAAGCTGGAATCGCTGGGCCACCGGTTCAGGCGATCAGGCATCGACGACGCGCTCGCTCACGAACTGGGGCACGGCTGACGCGTCACATGCGTCAGGAAGCCGCGGACCAGCCCGCGGATCCGTCTTGCCGCGCTGTTGGCCAGTTCTGATGTGCGGGTACGCAGTTCGTCGTGGCTGAGACCGGTTCCCGCTACTTCACCGTCGCGGTCATCGGCGAGCCACAGCTCGAGCAGCCGGGAGTCGAGCTCGGGGTGAAACTGCAGCGCCAAGCTGCGGCCGAGGATGAACGCCTGCGACGAGTTCGCGGTGCGGGCGACTTCCTTTGCGGCCGGCGGCAGCGTCCATCGATCGAAATGCCATTGGAACCACGGCCCTGGCGGCACCAGGTCCGGATTGTCGGTGTCGATGTCATGCCAGCCGATCTCCGGGGTGTGCGAACGCGCCACCGACCCTCCGAAGGCCTGCGCCAGTAGCTGACCGCCGAAGCAGACCCCGAGCAGTGCGACACCCGCTTCTGCGGCGCTGCGCACCAGTTCGGTTTCGCTGCGCACCCAGCTGCGGCGCAGTGCGTCGTCGTAGACGGGCCAACGGGCACCGAGCGGGACGATGACGTCGTAGGCGGTCGGATCGGGAAACGTGACGTCGACGGCGGGGCTGTCGACGCGATCGGCGGGTACGACCTCGAAGCTCTCGACGTCGAAGCCGCATTCGGTGAACGCCTCGCCGAGCAGGGCCTCGGTCGCGAGGTGTTCGTTGTAGATGAAGAGAACCTTCGGTGCCACGCCAGGCATTATTTCGCCTGCGCGACGGGCGGCGCATCGTCGGGGGCCAGTTCGGCCCCGATCTTGCGGAACAGCGTGTCGGCCTCGTTGGGGTAATCGCCCTGGTCATCGAAGGCTTCCGGGGCGTAGGTGACGGCGACGGCGATTGCGATCTTCTGCGAGGGTAAGTACGCCTCGATGGCCGCGTACCCGGACATCAGTGGGTTCTGTAGCAACCAGTTGCCGGAGATGACCAGGCCAAGGCCGTAGGTGTAGACGTCGTTCATCTCGTCGCACGTGGTGCAGCCGGGTTGTTTGTGCGTCTTACCGCGCAGTTCGGTCGACACCATTTTCTCATACGAATCCGGCGTGAGGAGCCTGCCCGACCCGATGCCGACCGCGGTGGCCTCCATATCGTAGATATTGGTGGTTTGGATCGCGCCGTGCGTGATGGTCCAGGACGGATCCCAAAACGTGGACTCTTCGTAAAATGGTGCGCCAGGCGGGATCTTGAGTGCCGCACGACGTTCGGAGCTGAACGCGTGCAGCACCGGCGACGGGATCTCCGGGGTCAGCGAGTTGACGGTGTTGGTCAGACCGAGAGGTCGAAGCACCTTCTCGCTCAACAACTTCGACATCTCCTGGCTGGTGGCCTTCTCGAGGGCCAGGCCCAGCAGGACGTAGTTCGTGTGGGCGTAATTCCAGTTGGATCCGGGCTCGTAGAGCAGCGGTTCGGACGTCGCGTAGCTCAACATCTCGTGAACCGTCCAGCGCCGGAACGGGGTCGCGTAGAGCGCCTCGTTCATCTTGGTGTTGCCGATGACGTAGTCGACGTAGCCCGACGTCATCTGGGCGAGCTGGCCGAGGGTGACCCGGTCGGCGTGCGGTACCTCGGGCAGCCACTTGGACAGCTTGTCGTCGAGGCTCACCTTGTTCTCGTCGACCAGCTTGAGCAGCAGTGTGGCGACATACGAGATCGCCACCGCGCCATTGCGGAAGTGCATGGCCGTTGTCGCAGGTACCCCGGTCATGGACTCGCCGACGGCCTCCGTGACGATCTCCTCGCCGTCGACCGTCACCCGAACGATGGCCGCCTTGAGATGTGCCTGCGACATCGTGTCGCGCACCACCCGCATGACGGCTTGCGCCTTCGCGTTCTCGGTGGCGGTAACAGGAGACTCGAGAGGAAGAGCGGCGGGCGAACAGCTGGTCAGCGCGGCGATGATGCAGATCGCCCCGAAACGCCGAACGACGGACATGACCCGGATCTTCGCAGAGCCGCGTTGAGGCAGCCGGTCATTCATGAATTGTCATTAGAGACCGGGATGCTCAGCGGGTGTCGGCGGCGCTGGAGAGTCTGACGTGGCCGGCTATTACCTGGCTTTGACTCGACGGGCCGGTCGCATGCGCCCATCCGGGAGTGATCGCGACCTATCGGCGACCGCGCAGCCAGATCTGTTCGGTCAGGTCCTCGAAGGTGGCCAATGCCAGCGGATCATCTTCGCGCATGAGTGCCGACCGGCTCATCTTGGCCTGCACGATGGAGCCGTCCGCATGCATCAGCGCGACGACCTCGTTCGCGTACCCACGAACCGCGGGCACCGGTGACGCGAATACTGGCGCGGTGTGGAAGATCTCGATGAACTTCAAGGTAAGGACCGTCTGGGTGTTGTAGCCGAGCATTTCGGCGAAGGCCGCGTTGGCGAACAGTATCGAGCCGTCGTGTCCGATGGCCACAACCGGGACGGGCATGCGCTCGAGCACCACACGGGCCGGCAACTGCTCGAGCAGCGTGACCGGTGATTGGACGCTCTGCCTCTGCCGTCGTTCGTTCACTCTGCAATATTGCCTTGTCTTGTGTAAATTTGCTAGCAAACAATCGTTCATGGCGTATCCAATCTCGATATGCCAGCCACCTCGACGCAGGCATCCGGCACCCGGGCGTGGCGTGTGATCAGGCCGTTTGCCGCGTTCTGCGGCTGAACCGGCGATTGCATAACTTTTGCATCGACCGGGCACTCATCGGCGTGTCAGAGCGAACGGAATGGTTTCTCACGGACTCGGAGCGCGGTAATGAGCGCTCGGAATTGCCGGTCTGGTGCGAAGGCAACCACGTGGAACCGCTGATCCACGGTGCCACGTACTTCGATCGACTTGCGGAAGAAGTCGACGCACTGCGCGCCGGTGACTATCTCTTCTTCACCGACTGGCGCGGTGATCCCGACGAGAAGATGCGCGATGACGGCCCGACTATCGCCGAGGCGCTCAGCGGAGCGGCTCGCCGCGGCGTCATCGTCAAGGGGCTGGTATGGCGGTCACACCTCGATAAGTTCGCGTACAGCGAGGAGGAAAACCAGCACCTCGGTGAAGCGATCGAAGAAGCAGGCGGCGAGGTGCTGCTGGATCAGCGCGTGCGCATCGGCGGGTCGCATCACCAGAAGCTTGTCGTCATCCGTCACCCGGGCTCACCCGAGCGTGATGTCGCGTTCGCAGGCGGTATCGACCTGTGCCACTCCCGCCGCGACGACGAGTTTCACCGCGGTGACCCGCAAGCGGTGCAGATGTGCAAGCGCTACGGCGACCATCCGCCTTGGCATGACGTGCAACTGCGGTTGCAGGGTCCGGTCGTCGGCGCGCTCGACCTGACGTTCCGGGAGCGGTGGAACGACCCGGCTCCGCTCGACGCGATGTCGCCGATCGCTTGGGTACAGGACAAGCTCCGCGGCGCGGACCTGAAGCCGGACAAACTTCCCGAGCGGCCGCCCGATCCGCCGCAGTGCGGGCCGCATGCCGTGCAGGTACTGCGCACCTATCCCGACGCGCACTTCGAATACGATTTCGCGCCGCACGGCGAGCGCAGCATTGCGCACGGTTACAGCAAGGCGGTTCGGCGCGCCCGCAAGCTGATATATCTGGAAGACCAGTACCTGTGGTCGAAGCGCGTGGCTCGGTTGTTCGCTCGGGCGCTGGAGGACAACCCGGATCTGCACCTGGTCGCCGTCGTGCCGCGCTATCCCGACGTCGACGGGCGGCTTGCGTTGCCCCCCAACATGATCGGCCGCCGGCAGGCTCTGCAGACATGCTTTATGGCCAGTCCGGACCGCGTTCACGTGTTCGACGTGGAAAACCACGAAGGTGTGCCGGTGTACGTGCACGCCAAAGTGTGTGTCATCGACGACACGTGGGCCAGCATCGGCAGCGACAACTTCAACCGGCGGTCGTGGACACACGACAGCGAGTTGTCGTGTGCGGTACTCGACGACGACGGGGTGTTCGCCCGTGATCTGCGACTGCGGCTGATGCGCGAACACCTCGACCGTGCGGCCGACGGCAGCGAGGACGGCGGACTGGGCGACCCCGAGTCCGCGATCCGCGAGATCACCGCCACGGCCGATGCGTTGGATGGTTGGTATGCCGACGGCTGCAGGGGTCCACGGCCGCCTGGACGGCTACGGACGCACAGGCAGGAAGAAATTGGACGGCTCACTCGGCTGTGGGCCGAACCGGCCTACCGGATGTTCTACGACCCCGACGGGCGATCGTGGCGTGATCGGGTCAAGGGGAAGTGGTGATCCACAGCCCCCAGTGCATTCTCGCGACCGGCGATCCAGATTTGTCACAGGGTCGGTCTATAGTCGAATGTATGTTCGAGTGGATGGCGCTGATGGCGGTCGATCCGGATGCCGACGAGGCGGCGTTGATCGACCATTTGGCTGGTTCGAACGGCTGAAGTCGATGGCAGCGGCCGGTCAGGCACGCGCGACCGCGGCCCTCGATGAGCGGCGCCGAGCCGAGGAGGCCGCCGCCGGTATGCCGAAAACCAACCAGGGCCGCGGCCTGGCCAGCGAGGTCGCGCTGGCGCGACCACAACGGCGTCCAGACGGCCGAATTCCTGACACCCACCGGCGCGCGATACACCTCCACCGCACCCCCACCACCCGGACCACCACCGATCACAGTCAGCGAAGTCGAACTCAGCATCGGCATCGCGCTCGCCAACCCCCACGCAGCCTGACTTAGGTAGGCGGTCCGGCTGATTCAGGTAGCGCGCTACTCTTACCGAGCAGGCCGGCGCGGCTGACGATCGAACCATGACCGCTGATCCGATCTATTCCAGCCCGGCGCTGTCGGCACAGTTCACCCTGCCAGGGCTGGCCGGCCGCATGCGTTCGCTGATCGCATCGGTG
Organism: uncultured Actinomycetota bacterium; assembly: GCA_963848855.1. Lineage (GTDB taxonomy): Bacteria > Actinomycetota > Actinomycetes > Mycobacteriales > Mycobacteriaceae > Mycobacterium. The sequence continues at coordinate 1,625,979 of CAWKFL010000006.1, read as the reverse complement.
CTGAGTCACCAACCGGCGAAACACGCTGCTCTACAACGAGCTTACGAGCAACTGATCGATCCGCTTCGCCTGGATCTGCGTTTCACCCGGGTCAGCGACAGCGTGGAAGTGTCGACCGTGAATCCCGGCAGTGCCGACGCCGCACTCGCCGCCGCCATGCTGGACTGGGGTTACTGCTCGCATTACTACACCGGCCGCGGTGAGCCGGAGTTACCGCCCGAGCCGACGATCCTCCGTGGCCGTACCCACACGCTGGTGGCCAACGTGGCGCTCGGCCACACCAGCGTCATGCTTGCCACGCTGCAAGCCGTGATTGGCCCGACGGTTCCCGCGCTGTCATTGTTCGGCGGAGTCGATACGCGCGGCCATGCGATGGTGGGTGAACTCAGGCGATTCAGCGTCAGCCCGTTGATGGAGGTCGCCTCCGACGACTACAGCCTGGACGCAGTCTTACGCGACTACCGCGGCCAGCTCTATCGCGAGCTGTACACCCACTCGCTCAACCTCTTCCGTGCCGCCGGGGTCGATTTCATCTACGGCATCGCCACGCCGGAGAATTATCGCTTCTTCACCCGCAGCGGTATACCCATGCGCCGCCTCGACGGGGTGTCCCTAGCCGAGTCGGCGGACGTCCGCGATCTTCAACACCAGTTCGCGCGCTTCTGGCGTCCGTACGCACCCAAAGAGCATCAACCCACGCTGTATCGGATTCTCTACCCGACACAGGTATTCGTGCCCTGAGCATCACCGCACCGAGCGGTAGCGCCGTTCGGGCCTGCCGACGCCGTACTGCAGCCGCAGTTCCAGCGCACCGGTGTTGAGGTAGTGCTCGAGATAGCGGCGCGCGCTGACGCGCGAGATGCCAACCAAGTCAGCGCATTGCGCCGCTGACACTTCGCCGGCGCCGCGGACCGCGTCCAGCACCAGTCGCCCCGTTTCGGCGCCGAGTCCCTTCGGCATGTTCTCGGAAGCCGGTGCGGCAGCGGACGCGCCGAACAGCGAATCGATCAGATTCTGGTCGACGCCGCCCGCCGACTCGAGGGCGTCGGCGCGAGCGGCGAACGCCTCCAACTTAGCCTTCAAATGGGGAAATTCGAACGGCTTGATGAGGTAGTCGGCGGCGCCACCGTCGAGCGCGCCTTTCACGGTGTCCAATTCGCGTGCCGCGGTGATCATGATGACGCCAACCCGGTCGCCCTGGGATCGCAGCCGCTGCAACACCGCCAAACCGGTCATATCCGGCAGATACACGTCAAGCAGGATCAAGTGCGGCCGCATCTCCCGCGCGGCCGTCAGCGCCTCGGCTCCGGTGCGGGCAACGCCCACTGCGCGGAAGCCCTCTACCTGATCGACGAATCGGCGGTGAATTTCGGCGACCATGAAATCGTCGTCGACAACCAACACGTCACGCATGCGCGGCCTTGCGTGCAACCAGAGCACGACTCGACGGCAACCGCACGACGAACAGCGCACCACCGTCGGGTCCGTCGTCGATCTCGACGGTCCCACCATGTTGGGCAGTGACAAGCCGGACCAACGCCAGCCCGATTCCGCGGCCACCCGGCACATCGGGTTTCGACGTGACTCCGCGGGCGAATATCTCCTCGCGAAGGTGTTCGGGCACACCGGGCCCCGAGTCCTCGACTGAGATCGTCAGTCTGTCGCGGTCGTCGATACACACGGTTACCGACGACGGGTTGGATCCCACCGAGACTTCCACCGCGTTGTCGATCAGATTGCCCAGCAACGTGATCACGTCGGTAGCCAGCGCTGGCTCCAATGTCGCCAGGTGCGAATCCGGCGCGATCTCGAGCGCCACACCGCTTTCGGCCGCCAGCGTTGTCTTGGCAATCAGCAATGCAGCCACGGCGGGATCGGAAATCCGCTGAGTGACGGCATCACTGATCTCCGCGCGGCGCCGGGTCAGTGCACCTACCAGGTCACGCACGGAGTCGAATTCGCCCAGTTGCACCAGACCGGAAATGGTGTGCAGCTGGTTGGCGAACTCGTGGGTCTGCGCGCGCAGCGTGTCTGTGACGCTCTTGTGCGACGACAACTGTGCCTGCAGCGCAGCCAGTTCCGTGCTGTCACGCATCGTCGTCACGGTTCCGATCCGCTGCCCCTGGCTCGTCGCCGCCTGCCGGTTCAACGCAAGCACGCGGGTCCGCGTGGCGATCACGACGTCTCGACCATCCTCACCCGACAGCAGGAACTCCACCACCGCCGGGTCGAGCCCGACACTGTCCACTCGCCGGCTTACCGCCTCGCCCGTCAGGCCGAGAAGCTCCTGCGCGCTGTCGTTGAGCAGCGTGATGTCGCCGTCGTTGTTCACCGCGACCACGCCCTCGCGGATGCTGTGCAGCAACGCTTCTCGATGATCGGCGAGGCCCGCGATCTCCGCGATCTCCAACCCGCGGGTGTGCCGCTTGATCCGGCGGGACAGCAACCACGACGCCAACAGGCCGAGCGCCGCACCAAGCCCGAGGTAGAAGAGCAGCCGTTCGCCGGCGCCACTGATCAGTTCCCACACCGATGGGTAGGGTTCGCTGACCGATGCGACAGCCACGACTTCGCCCGTGTCGGACAGGATCGGCACCTGGCCGACGAGATTATGCGCACCGTCGATATCGGTGTCACCGAACCAGGCCCGACCCTCGTCGGCGCTACTGACATCGAGGTTCATCTGCCGGTCGACGCGGGAGGGATCCGACGACACCCGTACCACGCCGCCGGGGTCCAGTATCTCTGCGAGCCTGGCACCCGATAGCGCGACTGCCCGGTCGACGTCGGGTGCCAGCAACCTCGCGGCGAACGGGTCGCCGTAGCGGTCCCGGACGAGGGGTGTGGAGCTCAAGTTCTCGGCGACTGCGATCATCCGCTGGCCGCGCACGTCGCGGAACTCGCGAGTGGACTGTGCGACCGAAACCGCGGCGACGGCGACCAACACGACAATGACCACCAGCAACTGGAAAGCCAGGAACTGGCCAGCCAGGCTGCGGAAGCTACGAGCAAGTGACCACAACGACCAATACGTCCTTTGCTTACGAATCAGTGACCTACGTCACCCTTAGGGTCCAGTATTGCTGAGCATCACAAATAGGTGATTGGGGACAACTGTGAAACGGGCAATGTTGATCATCGCCGTGATCGCGACGCTGCTGGTAACGGCCTGCGGCGTTACGCGCGGCGAGGAAGCGAGTGGATTGCACCGGCTCCGCATGATGGTGCCGAACAGTCCGGGCGGCGGCTACGACCTCACGGCCCGTACTGCCGTGAAGATCATGGAGGACGACGACCTCACCGGCCGGATCGAGGTGTTCAACGTCATCGGCGCCGGTGGCACCGTCGCGATGGCCCGGCTGATGAACGAAAAGGGCAACGGGGACCTCATGATGATGATGGGGCTCGGCGTTGTCGGTGCGACCTACACGAACGGGTCAAAGGCCCGGGCGTCGGACGCGACGGCGCTCGCGAAGATGATCGAGGACCCGGGAGCCATCTTCGTTCCCGCGGACTCGCCCTTCCAGACGGTGCAGGACTTCGTTGCCGCGTGGAAGGCCGATCCGTCGAAGGTCACCATCGGCGGCGGTTCGTCACCGGGCGGCCCCGACCACCTGTTCCCGATGGAAACGGCCAAGGCCGTCGGCGTCGACCCGCAGGCGGTCAACTTCGTGAGCTACGACGGTGGTGGCGATCTGCTGACCGCACTACTCGGCAACAAGATCACGGTTGGCACGTCGAGTCCGGGTGAATTCATCGACCAGATCGAGGCCGGCCAGTTGCGTGTGCTTGCGGTGTCCAGCGACGAACGAGTCGAAGGCATCGATGCCCCGACTCTGAAGGAGGCCGGTATCGACCTCACCTTCGCGAACTGGCGCGGAATCCTCGCTCCGCCCGGCATTTCTGATGACGCGAAGCAGGCGCTGGTGAAGGTGCTCGAGGAGATGCACGACACGCCGCAGTGGAAGGAGGCGCTAGTGAAAAACGGCTGGACCGACGCATTCGTGACCGGGGCGCAGTTCGAGGAGTTCTTGAAGGAACAAGACACCCGGGTCTCGGCGACCCTGACCGATTTGGGGCTGGTATGAGCACCACCAACGAACAACCGGACCGTGCGGTCGAGAAGACCAGCCCCAAGACCGTCGACCAGGCGCAGTACCTCGTCTGCGCGGTGCTGGTGGCGATCGGCGGATTCCTGATCTACGACGCGTTGTCGCTGGAGGCCGGATTCGCGAAGGTGGATCCGGTCGGCCCGCGCATGTTCCCGATCGCCGTCGGCGTCGGCTTGATCGTGCTGGCAATCATCCTGGCCATCGCGATTCCGCGCGGCTCGACCGGTGAGGAGGAAGGGGGCGAGGACATCGACACGAGCACTCCTGCTGACTGGCGCACCGTCGGGCTGCTCGTCGGGCTGTTCGTGGCCGTTATCGTGCTGGTGGTACCGCTGGGCTGGGCGATCACCGGCACCCTCCTGTTCGCCGGTGCCGCAACCATTCTCGGCAGTCGGCACTATCTACGAAACGTTGTCATCGGGGTGGTGCTGGCACTCGTGAGCTTCTACGCCTTCTATTCCGGGCTCGGAATCCCGCTGCCCGCAGGCATTCTGGACGGGATTCTCTGACATGGACAATTTCAACTGGCTGCTGCAGGGCTTCGCCGAGGCGGCCACCCCGATGAACCTGATGTACGCCGTGATCGGTGTGCTTCTTGGGACAGCGGTGGGTGTGCTGCCCGGTATCGGCCCGGCGATGACGGTGGCGCTGCTGTTGCCGATCACCTATAACGTCAGCCCCAGCGCGGCGTTCATCATGTTCGCCGGCATCTTTTACGGCGGCATGTACGGCGGATCGACCACCTCGATTCTGCTGAACACCCCGGGTGAGTCGTCCTCGGTCATCACCGCCATCGAGGGGAACAAGATGGCCAAGGCCGGCCGCGCCGCCCAGGCGTTGGCGACCGCGGCGATCGGCTCGTTCGTCGCGGGCGCCATCGGCACCACCCTGCTCGCGGCGTTCGCGCCGTCGATCTCGCGGTTCGCGGTAACCCTGGGCGCCCCGTCCTACCTCGCGATTATGCTGTTGGCGCTGGTGATGGTGACCGCGGTGCTGGGCTCATCCAGGCTGCGCGGCGCCATCTCGCTGCTGCTCGGGCTCGCGATCGGCATCGTCGGCATCGACTCCCTCACCGGGCAGCCGCGCGCCACATTCGGCCTGCCGCTACTGTCCGACGGCATCGACATCGTGGTGATCGCGGTCGCGATCTTCGCCGTCGGCGAGGCGCTGTGGGTGGCCGCGCATCTGCGGCGCCGCCCGGCCGAGATCATTCCAGTCGGCCGGCCGTGGATGAGCCGCAAGGACTTCGGTCGCTCGTGGAAGCCGTGGCTGCGCGGCACCGCGTTCGGGTTCCCGTTCGGCGCGCTGCCGGCCGGCGGCGCCGAACTGCCGACCTTCCTGTCCTATGTCACCGAGAAGAAGCTCTCCAAGCACCCCGAAGAGTTCGGCCATGGCGCGATCGAGGGGGTGGCCGGACCGGAGGCGGCCAACAACGCCTCCGCGGCCGGCACGCTGGTGCCGATGCTGTCGCTGGGCCTGCCGACCAACGCCACCGCGGCGGTGATACTGGCCGCGTTCGTGTCCTACGGGATTCAGCCCGGCCCCACCCTGTTCGAGAAGGAGCCGCTGCTGATCTGGACGCTGATCGCCAGCCTGTTCATCGGCAACCTGCTGCTGCTGGTGCTCAACCTGCCGCTAGCGCCGCTGTGGGCCAAGCTGCTGCGCACCCCGCGCCCCTACCTGTACGCGGGCATCCTGTTCTTCGCCACGCTGGGCGCGCTCGCGGTCAACGTGCAATGGATGGACCTGGCGCTGCTGCTGGTGTTCGGTCTGCTCGGGCTGATGATGCGCCGCTTCGGGCTACCGGTGCTGCCGCTGATCATCGGCGTCATCCTGGGCCCGCGGATCGAGCGGCAGCTGCGCCAAAGCCTGCAGCTCGGCGGCGGGGACTGGACCAGCCTGTTCACCGAGCCGGTCGCGATCATCGTCTACATCCTGATCGTCGTGCTGCTGGCCGCTCCACTCATCCTGAAGCTGGTGCACCGCCCCGAACCCGATCTCGTCCATGCCAGTGCTCTCGAGGAGCACGAAGAAGAGAAGCGCCCAGAAAAGGCGGGAGCATGATCGTCATCGGATACTCCGCAGACCGATACGGCACGGCGGCCCTGGAACACGGGATCACCGAGGCCAAACGGCGCAACACCAATCTAATGGTGATCAACGCCACCCGCGGTGATTCGCTGGCCGACCCGCGCTTTGCGCAGTCAGAAGAGGTGCACGATGTGGAGGATCGGCTCAACCGTTGCGGGGTGGAGTTCGAAATCAGCCAGCCGGTTGGGGTCGACGCCGCCGAGGAGCTGCTCAAGGCGATGGAGAACGACGACGCCGAGCTTCTGGTAGTTGGCATCCGCCATCGCTCTTCGGTGGGCAAGCTGCTGCTCGGCAGTGTTGCGCAGCAGGTGCTGCTGGAATGCCCCAAGCCGGTGCTGGCCGTCAAGCCGAACGAACCGTAGAAACGGGGCCAGATGACCACAACAGAGGATTCTGAGGCCCCGACCAAACGCGGTAGGCCGTTTCTGTTGACGGGGGAGGGCTGGCCGTACCTGCTGGTGCCGTTGATCCCGGTCGCGATCGTTCTGGAGTTCCTGCACGCCGACGCGGTGGCGGTGTTCGCCGCTTCGGCGCTGGGCGTGATCCCGACGGCGGCGCTGATGGGGCGGGCGACCGAGGAGCTGGCGGCCCGGTCGGGTCCGGGCATTGGTGGATTGCTTAACGTCACGTTCGGTAATGCACCGGAGTTGATCATCGCGCTGTTCGCGCTGGGCGCTGGGCTGCACGAGGTGGTCAAGGCCTCGCTCGTCGGGTCGATCCTGGGCAACATCCTGCTGGTCCTGGGGGTGTCGATGCTGGTAGGTGGGCGCAAACGGGAGCGGCAGCGCTTCGAGCTGCGGGCGGCCACCGCGCAGTCGCTCATGTTGCTGCTGGCGACGGTGGCGCTGGTGATGCCGGCGATATTTCAGCTGGTGGCCGGCGGCGGGCTGCCCGATCCGGCGGCCAAGGCGGTGGCGTTCCCCAGCGACCTGCAAGCGCTGTCAGTCGGGGTGGCCATCGTGCTGTTGGCCTCCTACGGGGCCGGGTTGGTGTTTTCCCTGAAGACCCACGCGCACCTGTTCAATCCCTCCCAAGAGGAGGACGACCACGGCGGTGAGCCGTGGTCGGTGCGCAAGAGCGTGCTGATGCTGGCCGGTGCGGGTGCCGCGGTGGGCTGGATGTCGGAGATCCTGGTTCACTCGATCACCGAGGCGTCGGCGGCCATCGGGCTGTCGCCGTTCTTCGTCGGCGTGATCGTCGTGGCGATCGTGGGTAACGCCGCTGAGCACTGGGTGGCGGTATATTTCGCCGCCCGCGACAAGATGGACATTTCCGTCAACATCGCGGTGGGCTCGGGCGCCCAAATCGCCCTCTTCGTCGCTCCTGTACTCGTGCTGGCGTCGTTCGTCATCGGCCCGTTCCCGATGGCCCTGGTGTTCAACGGGTTCGAACTCGGCGCGGTGTTTCTGGCCGTCATCATCGCCAACGAGGTCACCCAACGCGGCGAGTCCACCTGGTACGAAGGCCTGCAACTACTCGCCATCTACGTCGTCCTCGGGCTCACCTTCTACTTCGTTTGACGCACATGGGTCACCTGATGACAGCAGAAGGATTTGGTGGATTGTGTTGGGTTGCAGCAGGTTTCCGGATAAGGAGGGTGGGATGACGTCGCTTGTGGAAGGCGCCGGCAGGGAGGACGTGGCCGGACCAACAACTGCGGGTGAGGGGGAGCGCGGCGGGTCCAACCCGCCGTTGACGGGAACCCGCGTGTTGGATGTCAGCACGGTGTATGCCGCACCCATCACCGGGATGCTGTTGGGCGACTTCGGTGCCGATGTGATCAAAATTGAGCATCCGCACGGAGACCCCGCGCGGACTCATGGTTGGAACCACGAGGGACATGGCTTGTGGTACAAGGTCATCGCCCGCAACAAGCGCACGATGACGCTCAACTTCAGCAAGCAGGCCGGACAAGACATTCTGCGCCGACTGATCTCGGACACCGACGTACTGATCGAGAACTTTCGTCCGGGCGTTATGGAAAAGTGGGGACTCGCTCCGGCACAGCTGCAGGAAATTAACCCGCGCCTGATCATGCTGCGGGTCACGGGGTTTGGGCAAGATGGCCCCTACGCGGAGCGGCGCGCCTTCGGCACGCTCGCCGAAGCCATGAGTGGGTTTGCCCACCAGACCGGGCAGGAAGACGGGCCGCCCACGCTGCCGCCATTCGGCCTAGCCGACGGCGTGGCGGGGATCACCGGCGCATTCGCCGTGGTGTCGGCGCTCTATGCCCGTGACGCGCGCGGTGGTATGGGGCAGGTCATCGACCTATCCCTGTTGGAGCCGCTGTTGGGCATCCTTGGACCAGGCCCGACCGTGTTCGATCTGCTCGGCGTGATCGCCGGACGACACGGCAACCGATCCCCAAACAACGCCCCACGCAACGCCTATCTGACCCGAGACGGACGCTGGGTCGCCGTGTCCGCCAGCGCCACATCGGTAGCCGAACGTGTGATGCGGCTCGTCGGGCGACCCGACATTGCGGAAAAGCCGTGGTTCTCCTCGGCCGGCGAACGCAGCCGCCGCAGCGAGCTGCTCGACGGGGCGGTGACAAAGTGGATCGCCGCGCGCGACTTGGACGAAGTGGTGAAGGCGTTCGAAGAAGCAGGCGCAGCGCTGGCCCCTATCTACGACGTGGAACAGCTCATGCACGACCCACAAGTGCTGTACCGCGACACCATCACCACCGTTGAAGACGAAGACCTCGGCCCGATCAAGATGCAAAACGTGATGGCGCGCCTCACCGGAACGCCGGGCACGATCCGGTTCCCCGGCCGGCGGCTCGGCCAGGACAACGAGGACCTGTACCAGGAACTGTTGGGCATGGGTGCCGAAGAACTCGACAAACTTCGGGCCGAAGGCGTCCTCTGATGGACCGCAGCTACTTGTTCGCCCCCGGGCACAACGAGAAACTGCTCTCCAAAGTCTTCGACGCCGGTGCCGACGCCGTGATGCTCGATCTCGAGGACGCCGTACCTATAGACCACAAGGACACCGCGCGGAGACTTGTCGCCGAGGTGCTCGTCGACCATCCGGCGTGGGTCCGTGTCAACGCGGCCGGAACCGACTTGTGCGCCGCCGACCTCGAGGCCGTGGGTGCGGTTGCGCACGGAATCCGAATCCCGAAGACCGAGTCGCCCGATGACGTCCGCTGGGTGGTCGAGCGGGCACCCGCCAAGCCGATTATCTGTGCAATCGAAAGCGCCCGCGGGGTATTGGCGGCGTACGACATTGCCCGAGTTCCCGGGGTGCGGCATCTGGCCATGGGCGGCGTGGACCTGCAGCGCGACCTCAGCGCGGGCAACGGGAACCTCCAGACGCTATACGTCCGGTCCCAGCTCGTTGTCGCCTCACGTGCGGCAGGTATCGAGCGGCCCATCGACAGCGTGTACCCGCAACTTGACGATGAGACCGGCCTACAGGAGCAAGCCCGGTTTGCGTTGTCGCTGGGCTTCTTTGGCAAGTCAGCGATCCATCCCCGCCAGCTGACCGTGCTGCACGAGGTGTTCACGCCGAACGACGAAGAGATCGCCTGGGCGCAGGAAGTGGTCGCTGCGTTCGATTCTGCCGGAGGTGCCGCCCTACGATTGCCTAGCGGCGAGTTCGTCGACGTACCCGTCGCTGACCGTGCCAAACGAGTCCTGGAACTGGCCGCAAGCCTCCGCAGGCCACGAAGCTGATGCGATGGGGAGACATAACCGTCGCGGTCTGACCACTGTTTGAGCGGAAGTCCCGCGATTTCGGCGGCACGGATGCATTTCTCGATGCTTGACCGTGATCGGGTCCGTTCTGGTTTTTAACGACCATGGCCAGCCTGTGGCGGACTCTGCGCGACGCCAAGGCCTCGCGCGAGTTACGTGACGCATCCGCTGTGGGGAGCTAGAGCGACCATATGGTCAGGCGGGCAATACCACTGACCCTCCCTCACGCTCTTTCGGCGAACGTGAACGTATGGCGAAGAACTGCAAATAATTTCGCGGTGCGTTCACACTCGGCGTTTGATCCGGATGCTGCCGTCGATGGCTGAGACCGGATAGCTGCGTACCGACATCGCGCCACCGCCTGCCTCGGATCCTGTACAGAGATCAAAGGTGTGGGTGTGCACCGGCAACACCACCATCTGACCCTCGGCGAGGCCGTCGGCCAGCGGGCCGCCCTTGTGCGGGCAGACCGCTTCGATCGCCAGCAACGTGCCGTCGCGCAGCCGGAACACCGCGATCTGGTCGCCGTCGACCGCGTGGGTGCGGGCCTCGCCGCCCGGGTCATCCCGCTGGTCGGCCTGCTGGTGATCGCCACAGTCAGCAACACTCGCCCCGAAATCGTCTGTGCCATTTACCTTGTGCTGATCGCGCTGGCCGCACTGGGTGCGGCGCTGTTCATGGACAACCTCGGCAATCAGCGGTCGAATCGCGGCGCGATGGCGGAAGCCCTGCGCTACAAGCACTCCTGGGTGATGAGCTTCCTCTACATCGGTACGTTCGGATCGTTCATCGGCTTCTCGTTCGCATTCGGCCAGGTCCTGCAGATCAACTTCTTGGCCGGCGGCGGCAATGGCGCGCAGGCGTCGCTGCACGCGGCTCAGGTAGCGTTCATCGGGCCACTGCTCGGGTCGATCTCCCGCTCCTTCGGCGGCAAGCTGTCCGACCGCATCGGTGGCGGCAAGGTCACGCTCACCAGGTTCAACGTGATGATGTTCGCGGCGGGCATCCTGGTCGTCACCGGCATGATCGACGACGGGATGAAGGGCGCGGCGACGGGCGGCCAGATGATCGCCTAGGCCGTCGGTTTTGTCCTGTCGGGCATCGGCAACGGGTCGACTAACAAGATGATCCCGTCGATCTTCGAGGCCAAGGCGCAGGGCCGCGGCGAGTGGCGTCGTGACGAGAAGACAGCGTGGTCGCGCAGCATGTCCGGTGTGCTGATCGGCTTCGCGGGCGCGATCGGCGCGCGGTGGGGTGTTCATCAACGTCGTGCTGCGCGCCTCGTACGTCAGCGCGGCGAAGTCGGCGACCAACGCGTTCTAGGTCCTTCTCGGCGTCTATGTGATCTGCGCCATAGTCACGTGGTTTGTGTTCCTGCGGATCCACATCGCCAGGGCTGGCGGGGTGAGGTAATCGGCCGCGTAGCAGCGCCCGTCCCAGCGACCTGACCTGCGGAAAGGATGCTCACCGGGCAGCTTCTCGCGTGGTGAGCATCAATTTTCACCGCGATACGTCATCGGAAAACAGCCTGAAACATTGCCCGCCCACCATGGGCCTCATGACGGTGACCAGGACGGCGTGCTCGTACTGCGGCGTCGGCTGCGGCATCGAGGTCCACACCACGACTGGCGCCGACGGCCTGCCCGTCATCGCCCGGGTATCCGGGGACAAGCTTCATCCCGCCAACTTCGGCCGGCTGTGCACCAAGGGCGCCACACACGCCGAGCTGATGGCGGCCGCCGACGGCCGGTTGACGTCCGCGCTGTTGCGATCCACGCGCGACGACGAACTTGCGCCGGCCCACGTCGACGATGCGGTCGCCGAGGCGGGCAGGCGGCTACGGGCAATCGTCGACGAGCACGGGCCCGACGCGGTCGCACTGTACGTGTCCGGGCAGATGTCCATCGAGGCGCAGTACGTGGCCACCAAGCTGGCCAAGGGCTTTGTTCGGACGGTGCATATCGAGTCGAACTCCCGGCTGTGCATGGCCAGCGCAGGCACCGGGTTCAAGCAGTCGCTAGGTGCTGACGGCCCGCCGGGGTCCTACACCGACTTCGATTGCACCGACCTGTTTTTCGTCATCGGCTCGAACATGGCCGACTGCCATCCCATCCTCTATCTGCGGATGGCCGACCGGCTGAAGGCGGGCGCCAAACTCATCGTCGTCGACCCGCGGCGCACCACCACCGCAGAGAAAGCCGACCTGTTCCTCCAGATCAAGCCGGGCACCGACCTGGCGCTGCTCAACGGCCTGCTGCATCTGTTGTTGGAAGAAGAGGCAAACGGCGCCATCGACGCCGATTTCATCGCCGAGCACACCGAGGGCTGGGCCGCGATGCCGGAGTTCCTTGCCGATTACCCGCCCGACCGTGTCGCCGGGATCACCGGCCTCCCGGAGGCAAGCATCCGCGCCGCGGCACGGATGATCGCCGACGCGGGGGAGTGGATGAGTTGCTGGACCATGGGGCTCAACCAGAGCACCCACGGCACGTGGAACACCAACGCGATGTGCAACCTGCACCTGGCCACGGGAACGATCTGCAGGCCGGGCAGCGGACCGATGTCGCTGACCGGCCAGCCCAACGCGATGGGTGGTCGCGAAATGGGCTACATGGGACCGGGATTGCCCGGCCAGCGGTCGGTGCTCTCGGCCGACGACAGGGCCTTCGTCGAACAGCGGTGGGGACTGCCTCCAGTTACCATCCGCTCCGACGTCGGACCCGGCACCATCGACATGTTCGAGGGTCTCGGCGACGGCGATATCAAGGCATGCTGGATCATCTGTACGAATCCCGTTGCCACGGTGGCCAATCGAAAAACGGTGATCACCGGGCTTGAGAATGCGCAGCTGGTCATCACCCAGGACGCGTACCGCAGTACCGCGACCAATCACTACGCAGACATCGTGTTGCCCGCCACGCTATGGGCCGAATCCGACGCCGTGATGGTCAACTCGGAGCGCAATCTCACCCTCTTGCAGCAGTCGCTTCCGCCGGTAGGGCAGGCCCGGCCCGACTGGCAGCTGATCTGTCAGGTCGCCGCGCACATGGGCTTCGGTGAGCACTTCGCCTATGACTCCAGCGAGGCGATCTTCGACGAGATCCGCGGGTTCTCCAACCCGAAAACCGGTTACGACCTCCGCGGCGTCAGCTATGCCCGACTGCGGGAGACGCCGCTGCAATGGCCGTGCCCGCCCGACGCCGATACGCGCAACCCGATCCGGTACGTCGACGATGGCGTGCTCACGTTCCCGACTTCGTCCGGGCGCGCGGTGTTCTTCGCCAGGCCGCATATGGACCCGCACGAACTGCCCGACGATGACTACCCTCTCGTGCTCAACACCGGGCGGCTGCAGCACCAGTGGCACACGATGACCAAGACGGGCACGGTCGACAAGCTCAGCAGACTCGACAGCGGGCCGTTCGTGGAGATCCATCCGGACGACGCCGCCCGCCTCGACATCGCCGACAGTCAGCCCGTCGAGCTGACCTCGCGACGGGGCCGCGCCGTACTGCCCGCAGTGGTGACGGACCGGGTGCGCCAAGGCAATTGCTTCGCGCCGTTTCATTGGAATGACGAGCACGGCGAGTACCTCACCGTCAACGCGCTCACCAACGATGCGATCGACGCCGACTCGCTGCAACCCGAGTTCAAGGCGTGCGCGGTGAGCCTTCTGCCCGTGGCATCGATGACCCCGAAGCAACGCGAAAAGCCAGTTCAGACAAGGAGTTTCGGTTGCGGACCATTGGTGCTGTGGGCGTCGCAGACCGGAAACGCCGAGGACTTCGCGGAGCGCCTCGCCTCCAGGCTCGGCGGTTCGTCGCTGGTCAACATGAACGATCTGGCGTTGACCGACCTCGCCGGTGCCCGCGACGTGGTCATCATCACCAGCACGTTCGGCGACGGCGGACCGCCGGACAACGGTGCCGTGTTCTGGGACCGCCTCGAATCATCCGATGCACCGGCCCTCGACGGCATCCGCTATGCGGTGCTGGGCATCGGCGACCGGTCCTACGACAACTTCTGCGGCCACGCCAAGGCGATCGACAGCAGGCTCGCCTCACTCGGCGCGACCCGACTGCTCGACCGTGCCGACTGCGAGGCCGACGACGGCAAGCCGATGGATCGGTGGGCCGAGCGCCTCGCCGCGCTGGTCGGCACCCAGGCCATGCGGGTCATCGCCAGACCCACGACCGTGGCCGAGCCGTTCACGAGGACCAACCCGATACTCGCGCCGCTGTCAAGCAACATCGTGCTGACCGCGCCCATGTCGCGAAAAGAGGTGCGGCAGTTCGGATTCGACATCTCCGAATACGACGACCTGACCTACGCCGCGGGCGACTCGCTCGGCGTGTACGCGACCAACGATCCCGCGGTGGTCGACGCATGGCTGGTGGCGACGGGACTGAACGGCGAAGCGGTCGTGGAGGTCGACGGTAACGAGCAGTCCCTGCGCGACGCGCTCATCGTGTGCTACGACATCTGCCGCGTCACCGCCGACCTGCTGCGGTTTGTCGCCGACTCGTGTCATGACAAGGCCGCCGCCAAGGTGCTTCGGGCTCCCAGGGACAAACTCGACAAGTGGCTGGTGGGCCGCAACGGCCTCGACATCGTGCGGGAGTTCACCGTGCGCGCTGAGCCCGCGCGGTGGCAGGAGGTGCTGGTGCGGCTGACGCCACGGAGCTACTCGATCTCGTCGAGCCCGCTGGTCAGCCCGCGCGAGATCCAGTTGACGGTGTCCGTCGTGCGCTACCGCGGCGCCGACGGCGGAACGCGCGGCGGTGTGTGCTCGACGTTCCTCGCCGACCGCGCGGCCGCGGCGGCGGTGTTCCTCCAGCGGTCGCCGCATTTCCGGCCGCCGGAAGACAGGGCGACGCCGATGATCATGGTCGGTCCCGGCACCGGGATAGCTCCGTTTCGCGGCTTCCTGCAGGAGCGCCGCACGCTCGGGCACACCGGCCGCAACTGGCTGTTCTTCGGCGATCAGCACCGCAGCGAAAACTTCTACTACCGCGACGATTTGGAGGACATGGTTCGCGACGGGTTCCTCAACCGGCTGGATCTCGCGTTCTCGCGCGATCAGGCCGACCGTGTCTACGTCCAGCACAAGATGCGCGACTACGGCGCCGACGTCTGGCGCTGGCTCGACGACGGCGCCCATTTCTACGTGTGCGGTGACGCCACCCGCATGGCCAAGGACGTCGACGCCGCGTTGACGTCGATCATCTCCAAACACGGCGGCATGTCACACGAGAAGGCGCACAACTACAAGCGTGAACTGGTCGCAGACAAGCGCTACGTCCGCGACGTGTACTGACGCGCCATCGGGCAATCGGCGTCCGCCAACAGGTCGCGTAGCCGCCGTCGCGACCGGTGCAGCCGCGACAGCACGGTGCCGACCGGGACGTTCATGAGCGTCGCGATCTCACGGCTGGAGAAGCCTTCGACGTCGGCGTAGTAGACCGCTTTTCGGCAGTCCTCGGACAGCTGGCGGAACGCGTCGGCCACCGCGGAGTCGGGTAGCGCCTCCATCACCTCCACCTCGGCCGACCGCTGTTCATCGTCGATCTCATCGGACAGCGTCAGTGGCCGCCGCTGCGTCTGCCTGTGCAGGCTGATCCACCTGTTCGTCATGATCCGCAACAGCCAGGCCCTCAGGTTCGTGCCGTCCTGATAGGTGGAGAAGGCCCGGTACGCGTTCACCATCGTGTCCTGCAGCAGGTCTTCGGCGTCGACCCGATGACGGGACAGCCGCATCGCGTTCCTGAAGAGGTCATCGAGCAGCGGGAGGGCATCGCGCTCGAAACGTAAGCCCGTTTCGACGTCCATGCGATTCACCGTCGCACCGCAGGACAGAGGGCGACCATCGCACGTCGTGCGATCTTTAGTGGTGTCCGAGGGGGGACTTGAACCCCCACGCCCGTTAATAGGGCACTAGCACCTCAAGCTAGCGCGTCTGCCATTCCGCCACTCGGACCAGTTCTGGGCAGCTAAGGCTATCGGATCAGCCAGCCGGACCCAAACCCAACGCCCACTGCAATGGCGCAATGGTAGGAAAGGTGACTGTGACGCCTCCTCCCAACGCTATCGACGAGGTCGTTGACCTCGTCAGCTCGCTCATCCGATTCGACACGTCCAACACCGGCGAGCCCGAGACCACCAAAGGCGAGGCCGAATGCGCCCGCTGGGTGGCCGAACAACTCGAGGCCGTCGGGTACGAGACCTCCTATGTCGAGGCAGGGGCGCCGGGCCGGGCCAACGTGTTCACCCGGCTCAAAGGTGCCGACTCCTCGCGCGGCGCTCTGATGGTGCACGGCCATCTCGACGTGGTGCCCGCCGAGGCGTCGGACTGGAGCGTCCATCCGTTCTCCGGTGCGGTCGAGGACGGCTATGTGTGGGGTCGCGGCGCGGTCGACATGAAGGACATGGTCGGCATGATGATCGCGGTGGCCCGGCAGTTCAAACGATCGGGCATCGTGCCACCGCGCGACGTGGTGTTCGCGTTCGTGTCCGATGAGGAGGCCGGCGGCAAGTACGGCTGCGGGTGGCTCGTGGACAACCGCGCCGACCTGTTCGACGGCGTGACCGAGGCGATCGGGGAGGTCGGCGGGTTCTCGCTGACGGTCCCGCGCCGCGAGGGCGGTGACCGGACCCTCTACCTGATCGAGACCGCCGAAAAGGCGATGATGTGGATGCGGCTGACGGCGCGGGGCCGCGCAGGGCACGGGTCGATGATTCACGACAACAACGCCGTCACCGCTGTCGCCGAGGCGGCGGCCAAGCTGGGTCGCCATCAGTTCCCGCTGGTCCTGACCGACTCGGTCGCGCAGTTCCTGCAGGCCGTCGCCGAGGAAACCGGTTACACGTTTGACGTGGAGTCGCCCGATCTCGAGGGGTCGATCGCCAAGCTGGGGCCGATCGCGCGGATCGTGGGCGCGACGCTTCGCGACACCGCCAACCCGACCATGCTCAAGGCGGGCTACAAGGCCAACGTGATCCCGGCGACGGCGGAGGCGGTGGTGGACTGCCGGGTGCTGCCCGGCCGCCTCGCGGCCTTCGAGCGGGAGGTCGACGAGCTGATCGGGCCCGACGTCACCCGCGAATGGATCACCGACCTGCCGTCGTACGAGACGAGCTTCGACGGCGAACTGCTGGACGCGATGAACAATGCGATACTGGCCGCCGATCCCGATGCGCGCACCGTGCCGTACATGCTGTCGGGCGGCACGGATGCGAAACACTTTGCGCGGTTGGGGATTCGCTGCTTTGGGTTCGCGCCGTTGAAGCTGCCGCCCGAGCTGGACTTTGCGGCGCTGTTCCACGGTGTCGACGAGCGGGTACCCGTAGACGCGTTGAAGTTCGGCACCCAGGTTCTCGAGCATTTCCTGCTGCACTGCTGATCACTCACCGGAAAGGGATTAAACATGGCGTTTGACTACAACCCGTACGACTTCTTGCCAGAGCTTCCGTCGTTCACGCTGACCTCGGAGTCGATCACCGACGGCCAGCCGTTTGGCAACGACCAGGTGAGCGGCATCATGGGCGCGGGCGGGTCGGACACGTCACCGCAACTGAGCTGGTCCGGCTTTCCGGAGGAAACTCAAAGCTTCGCCGTCACCATGTACGACCCGGACGCCCCGACCGCATCGGGCTTCTGGCACTGGGCCGTCGCCAACCTGCCCGCGACGGTCACCGACCTGCCCGCCGGTGTCGGCGATGGCAGCGGATTACCCGGTGACGCCTTGATTTTGCGAAACGACGCCGGCCTCAAGCGGTTCATCGGCGCCGCCCCGCCGCCTGGCCACGGCGTGCACCGCTACATCGTCGCCGTGCACGCCGTCAAGGTCTCCAAGCTCGACATCGACGGCGACGCCAGTCCGGCGTATCTGGGCTTCAACCTGTTCATGAACGCGATCGCCCGCGCCACCATCCACGGCACTTACGAACAGACGTAATCACCGAACGGCGGAGCCGACGGCATCGGCCAGCGAGGCGAAGCCGCCCTCGTGCAGGCGGCGGGCGATGCCGTCGTGGATCTGCTTGGCCCACAGCCCGCCGCCGTAGACGAAGCCGGTGTAACCCTGCAGCAGCGAGGCGCCCGACGTGATGCGGTCCCATGCATCGTCGGGGGTCTCGATGCCGCCGACGCTGATCAGCACGAGCCGGTCGCCGACCCGCTTGTACAGCCTGCGCAGCACTTCCGCCGACCGTGCGGCGACCGGCGGGCCGGATATCCCGCCCGACCCGAGGTCGTCGGCGCCTGCGGTGGCCAGGCCCTCGCGTGACACGGTGGTGTTGGTGGCGACGATGCCTGCTAACCCCAATTCCACTGCCAGATCGGCGATTTCGTCGACGTCGACGTCGGACAGATCCGGTGCGATCTTCACGAGGACCGGTGTGGTGGTCTCGGCCTTGACCGCAGCCAGGATGGGCCGCAGCGACGAGACGGCCTGCAGGTCGCGCAGCCCCGGCGTGTTCGGCGAGCTGACGTTGACCACCAGAAACGCCGCGAGCGTGCCAACCACCCGGGCGCTTTCCGCGTAATCGGCGACCGCCGCGTCGGGCGGCGTGATCTTGGTCTTGCCGATGTTGACGCCGATCGGCACGTCGGGCGTGTGCCGCGCCAGCCTCAGTGCCAGCTCGCCCGCGCCGTGGTTGTTGAACCCCATCCGGTTCAGCAGCGCCCTGTCGTCGGGCAGCCGGAACATGCGCGGTTGGGGGTTGCCGGGCTGGGCCTGCGCGGTCACGGTGCCGACTTCGGCGTATCCGAATCCCAGCGCCCCCCAGGTGTTCAGCCCGCTGCCATTCTTGTCGAAACCCGCGGCCAGCCCCAGCGGCGCGGCGAAGCGCACTCCGAACACGGTGCTGGCGAGCACGGGGTCGCGCGGAGCCAGCCACCGGGTCAGCGCCCGGCGCGGCATCGACAACGCGGTGGCGGTGCGCAACAGCGCGAAGACCCAGGTGTGGATGCGTTCGGGGGCGACCAAGAACAGCGCCCGCCGCAGCGCGCGGTACATCAAATTCGAGCGCTCATCGCTACAGCCCAGGTTGGTCAGGGATGCCCAGTTTGTCAGCGGCGGTCTTCTTGCGGCGCAGTAGCACCCGACGGCTGCCGTCGGTGTAAAGCCGCACCCTGGTGAGCTCCCAGCCGCGGTACTCGGCCTCGATCGACAGCCGGGTGGACGCGCTGACACGGGTCAGGTCCGGCGGCAGCCGCAGCGGTATCCACTCGTACTCGTCGGACAGGTCTTTGTCCCAGCCCTTCGGCATCCGCCCGCGGTGCATCGCCGTCATGGCCGGCTCACCGCCGCACCGGAGATCACCTGCACACCCGCTCCCGAGCCTGACACCACATACAGGGTGCCAGATGCTTCGTCGAAGGCCAGGGAGTTGGGTTGTTGCACGGTTCGATAACGCACCTTTTCGACGGGGATACCGGTGGCCAGATCGTAACCAACCACGGTGTTGGTGGCGGTCTGCGACACCCAGGCGAGGCTCGACGACCCCGCAAGCCCGTACGGGGCGTCGCGCACGGGGTAGCGCTGCCGCAGGATCAGCGGATCGCTGCCGAACACCAACAGCCCGCCGCCGCGGGTGTCGGCTACGAGCACCCTGCCCGCGGAATCGGTCGCCATCGTGGTGGCGCCTTCGCCCGCTCGCAGCGCGTGGTCGGCGTCGTCGCCGCTGGCGGAGATGGTGGTCACCGATGTCTGCCCGCGATCCAGTACGACAACTGTATTCCCTTGTGCGACAATCGCATCCACCCGAGCGAAGATTTGCAGGGATGCGCCGACAGCAGTGTCGGACGACAACGTGTAGACGGTGCCGTCGGCACTGCCGAGGACAAGCTTTCCGTCCGCGCGGCGTGCGATCGCGGTGAAATCGGTCGCATGCTGCCCGTCGACACCGATCAGGGTCGCGGTGCCTGCCGCGATGTCGATGCGGAAATAGCCGCCCCTGGTAGAGGCGTACACCCGGCCCTGGTCGTCGCCGGCCAGGCCCGTCGCCGCACCCGGCAGCGGCACCTGCCGGGTGGCCCCGGTCGCCGACAACAGCGCGACCGCCGATTGGCCTCCCGCGGCCGGGCTGAGCACCACCAACGACTTGGTCGTCCTGTCGAACAGGGTTGCGGACGCGTTGCCCGCCAGCGGTCGGACCACGCCGTCTGGTGTGCCTGTGACCGGGGGTGACACGGCGGCGTGAGCGGGAACGATCGTCGGCGGAGGGGAGTCGGTGGGCTTGGACGAGCATCCCGATGCAACCAGAATTGCCAGCGCAATGGCGCTGGCACGAATTAGCTGTGTTCGGTGGTTTAGATGCGGTGACAAGGGGTAGCTCTCGGGGCGTGCGAATTCAATATCGATCGAGAAGCCAGTCTATGTACACAAGCTTCGGGCAATCGGCCATGTCCAGCCCGTTCACAGGCTTCTTCAGCGGTATGGTTCGGTCATGACCCTCGCCGCAGACCAGGATCTGGATCACCAGGAGTTTGCTATAGAGGACATTACGACTGGTCTCCACGCCAGCGGATTTGGCCAAGTCGGGGATGGCCGTAGCTTTTCGTTCCATGTCGAAAACAAGATGCTCGTCGTCGAGATTTATCGCCCACGGCTGAGCGGGCCGGTTCCGCAGGCCGAGGACGTGGTTGCGCTTTCCAGCCGCAAGCTGACGGACATCGACGTCACCGACGAGCGCAGCGTCGCCGCGGCTGTGCGTGACGCGGTGGCAGACGCGCACCCGGTATCGCGCACAGCACGTTAATTTCGAGCCCACGGTACGGTCTTCGTCGTGACGGACGTGCCGGCGATGTCGTGGGTGCAGGTGGTCGTTCTATCGGTGTTGCAGGGGCTGACCGAATTCCTCCCGGTTTCGTCGTCCGGCCACCTGGCGATCGCCTCGCGGGTGTTCTTCGCCGATGACGCGGGGGCGTCGTTCACAGCGGTCACCCAGCTCGGCACCGAGCTGGCGGTGCTGCTGTACTTCGCCCGCGATATCGCGCGCATCGTGACGGCATGGGTGCGTGGGCATTTCATTGCTGCGCACCGCACCGTCGACTATTGGATGGGCTGGTACGTCATCATCGGTACGATCCCGATCGGCGTCTTCGGCATTCTACTCAAGGACGAAATCCGCACCGGCGCACGCAATCTCTGGTTGATCGCGACGGCGCTGATCGTATTCTCGGTTGTCATCGCGGCGGCCGAGTACTTCGGCAGGCAGACCCGCCACGCCGAGCAGTTGACGTGGAAGGACAGCATCACCGTGGGCTTGGCGCAATGTCTGGCGCTGGTGCCCGGTGTGTCGCGCTCCGGCGCGACGATCAGCGCGGGCCTGTTTCTCGGACTGGACCGTGAGCTGGCGGCACGGTTCGGCTTCCTGCTCGCGATCCCCGCGGTGTTCGCGTCCGGCCTGTACTCGCTGCCCGACGCGTTTCACCCGGTGGGTGAGGGCATGAGCGCCAGCGGTCTGCAACTGCTTGTCGCGACGACGATCGCCTTCGTCGTCGGATTCGCCGCCGTGGCCTGGTTCCTGAGGTTCCTGGTCCGGCACAGCATGTACTGGTTTGTTGGTTATCGCATTCTGGTGGGCGCGGTCGTGCTGATCCTGCTTGGCGCAGGGGTGGTGTCCGCGATATGACGGTCATCCTGCTGCGGCACGGCCGCTCGACGTCGAACACCGCGCACACGCTGGCAGGCCGCACCGACGGCGTCGACCTGGACGACAAGGGTCGCGAACAGGCGCAGGCAGTGGTCGACCGGATCGGCTCGCTGCCGATCCGCGCGATAGTTCGCTCACCGCTGCTGCGTTGCGAGCGCACCGTGGAGCCACTGGCGGCGGCGCTTGGACTGGATCCGGTCGTCGAGGAACGAATCTCGGAGGTCGACTACGGCGCCTGGACGGGTCGCAAGATCGGCGACCTGGTCAAGGAGCCGCTGTGGGCGGTGGTGCAGCAGCAGCCCAGCGCCGCCGTGTTCCCCGACGGCGAGGGCCTGGCCCACGTGCAAGCCCGTGCCGTGGCCGCGGTGCGTGAGCACGACCGCAGGCTGGCCGAACTGCACGAGGGTGACGTGCTGTGGGTGGCGTGCACCCACGGCGACGTGATCAAGGCCATCGTGGCCGACGCGCTGGGCGCGCATCTCGACAACTTCCAGCGCATCACCGCAGACCCCGCATCGATGAGTGTGATCCGTTACACCGCGCTGCGTCCGTTCGTGATCCACGTCAACCACACTGGTGCCGCGCTCACAGCAGGACTGGTGGCCAAGCCGCCGAAGGCCGACGGGCAAGCCGACGCCGAAAACGGCGATGTGCCGCCGGAAGACGCGGTGATCGGCGGATCGACCGACTGAGTCGGCACGGTTGGAATTACGGCTGACATGCCTATGCCGGTATTTTGGAGGGTGCCATGTCCCGCGCCATTCACGTCTTCCGCACACCTGACCGCTTTGTGGCCGGGACCGTCGGGCAACCGGGAAACCGGACCTTCTATCTGCAGGCCGTCCATGACAAGCGCGTGATCTCGGTGGTGCTCGAGAAGCAGCAGGTCGCGGTGCTCGCCGAACGAATCGCTGCGCTGCTGCTCGAGATCAACCGCCGGTTCGGCACACCGATCCCGCCCGATACCGGCGAGGTCGAGGACCTCAGCCCCTTGATCACCCCCGTAGACGCCGAATTCCGCGTCGGGACGATGGGGCTCGGTTGGGATTCGGAGGCGCAGACAGTCGTCGTCGAACTGCTCGCGGTGTCCGAGACCGAGTTCGACGCGTCGGTGGTTCTTGACGACGCCGAGGAGGGGCCCGATGCGGTGCGGGTCTTCTTGACCCCGGAGTCGGCGCGCGAGTTCGCGACGCGCTCCAACCGCGTCATATCGGCCGGCCGACCGCCCTGCCCGCTGTGCGATGAACCGCTGGACCCGGAGGGCCACATCTGCGTGCGCACCAACGGCTACCGGCGTGGCGCACTCGCCGAGTCCGACGATGACGCCGAATCATAGCGGCGGGCCGGACGACAGCGAGGTGTTGCGCGGCGGCGAGCTGACCGTCATCGGCCGCATTCGCTCCGCGAGCAACGCCACCTTCCTATGCGAGGCGCATCTCGGTGAGCTGCAAGCACATTGCGTGTACAAGCCGATCGCCGGCGAGGCGCCGCTGTGGGACTTTCCCGACGGCACGTTGGCGGGGCGCGAGCTCAGTGCCTACCTGGTGTCGGATGCTCTCGGCTGGAACATCGTGCCCTACACCATCATTCGTGATGGCCCCGCGGGCCGCGGCATGTTGCAGCTCTGGGTGGACCAGCCGGGTGACGAGGTCGACGATGATCCACCGAGCGGGCCGGACCTCGTCGATCTGTTGCCGTCAGGCCATATCCCACCGGGATTCCTGCCGGTGCTTCAGGCCTACGACTACGCGGGTGATGAGGTGACGCTGGTGCATGCGGACGATATCCGGTTGCGCCGCATGGCGGTCTTCGACGTGTTGATCAATAACGCCGACCGCAAGGGGGGTCACATCCTGAGCGGTGTCGACGGCCATGTCTATGGTGTCGACCACGGGGTGAGCCTGCACGTCGACGACAAATTGCGCACCGTGTTGTGGGGCTGGGCGGGCAAGCCCGTCGACGACGAGACCCTAGAGACGGTCGCCCTGCTGCGCGATCTGCTCCGCGGCGACCTCGGGGACGCGCTGTGCAGCCACATCACCAACCGGGAAGTCGACGCGTTGCACGCCAGAACCGTTGCGCTGCTGAGCAATCCGGTGATGCCAACGCCGGACCGGCGGCACCCGATTCCCTGGCCCGCGTTCTGATCATCCGGCTCGTCGCGCGAGCCTTTCCGGACGATGAATCAGCGTGATCTTGCCGTCCAACGTGATCCAACCGCGCTGGGCGAATTCGCACAGCGCCTTGTTGACGCTCTCGCGTGCCGCGCCGACCAGGTGTGCGATCTCCGCCTGCGTCAAATCGTGCTGCACGTGCCAGAGGTCGCCCTGCTGGGTGCCGAACCGTCGAGCGAGATGCAGGAGTTCCTTGGCCACCCGGCCAGGGACGTCGTCGAACACCATGTCGATGAGGTGCACGTCGGCTCGCCGAAGCCGCGCGGCGAGCAGTCTCAACATTTTGTCTGCAATCTGAGGTCGTTCGGCCATCCACGTCCGCAGCGTTTCGGTGTCCAACTGTGCGGTCCAGACATCCGTGAGGGCGGTTGCGGTGGCCGTTCGCGGGCCGTGGTCGAGCACAGAGACCGCACCGAGAATCTCGGCCGGGCCGCGGACATCCAGCAGCCTCTCCCTGCCGTCGTCAGCGTGGCGACAGAGCTTCACTTTGCCTGCGAGGATGATGTGCAGTCCGTCGGCCGGCTCGCCCTGGCAGTAGATCGCCGAACCGCGCCGCACATTGGCCAGCCGCAGTTGTTCCGTCAGCGCATCGATGTCGCCGGCTTCGAGGTCCTGCAGAATGCAGACCCGCCCGAGGACCTTCGCGGCCTCGCGCATCGATAGCGTTCTGAGCTCCTTCACTGGGTGCGGGATTCCACCGCGGTTTCGGGTTAAACCTCGTGATCTACTGGGCCGGTGAGCCTGACCGATGCGGCGCTGGCCGCCGAGGTGGCCCAGGAAGCCGGTGAGCTGCTGCTTCACATTCGCGAGGAAGTCGGCTTCAACGACCCCTACGATCTCGGCGATGCCGGCGATAGGCGGGCGAACACGCTGATCCTGAGTCGGCTGCACCGCGACCGCCCCGACGACGCGGTGCTGAGCGAGGAAGCCGTCGACGACGCGTCCCGGGTTCATGCCGACCGGGTCTGGATCGTCGACCCGGTGGACGGCACCCGGGAGTTCTCGTCGCCGGGTCGCACCGACTGGGCGGTGCACATCGCGCTGTGGCAGCGCAACGGCGGTCCGAACGGCGGCGGCATCACGGACGCCGCTGTCGCGCTGCCCGCGCGCCACGAGGTCTATCGCACCGACACCGTCACCTCGCCGCCGCCACGCAACGGCGGCCCGATCCGCATCACGGCGAGCGCCAGCAGGCCGCCTGCGGTGCTGTGGCGGATGCGGGAGACGATGGACATCGAGTTGGTGCGGATCGGTTCGGCAGGCGCCAAGGCGATGGCCGTGGTCCGCGGGGATGTCGACGCCTACGTCCACGCCGGTGGCCAGTGGGAGTGGGACTCGGCGGCCCCCGCGGGTGTGGTACAGGCCGCCGGCCTGCATGCGTCGCGGCTCGGCGGCGCGCCGCTGATTTACAACCGGCGTGATCCATACCTTCCCGATCTGCTGATGTGCCGTCCGGAGCTGGCCGAAGTGCTGCTCGACGGGATCCGGTCGGCACACCGTGACCGCTGACGGGAATGATTTCGGCTCCGAGGTTGTCGCTCACCTAAGCAACGCACCATCCGGAGGCCGTCCTGATCGAACACCTTAGAGTCGACGCTATGCAATCGTGGCCCGCGCCGCAGGTCCCGGAATTACCCGGCCGCGGACCTCAGTTGCGGCTTTATGACAGCGCCGACCGTCAGATTCGTCCGGTCACCGCCGGTGATACGGCCACGATGTACGTCTGTGGCATCACGCCGTACGACGCCACCCATTTGGGCCACGCGGCCACCTATCTGGCGTTCGATTTGGTGCACCGGGTGTGGCTGGACTCGGGTCATCGGGTGCACTACGTGCAGAACGTCACCGACGTCGACGACCCGCTGTTCGAGCGGGCCCAGCGCGACGGCATCGACTGGCGCGAGCTTGCCGACCGCGAGACCGAGTTGTTCCGTGAGGACATGGCGGCCCTTCGGGTGCTGCCGCCGCACGACTACGTCGCGGCCACCGACGCCATCGCCGAGGTGGTCGAAATCGTCGAGAAGTTGGTCGCGTCCGGCGCCGCCTACATCGTCGACGACCCGGAGTATCCCGACGTCTACTTCCGCGCCGATGCCACGGCCCAGTTCGGCTACGAGTCGGGTTACGACCGCGACACCATGCTGCGGCTGTTCACCGAGCGCGGCGGGGACCCGGACCGCGCGGGCAAGAGCGACGAACTGGATGCGTTGATGTGGCGGGCGAAGCGGCCCGGTGAACCCAGCTGGCCGTCGCCGTTCGGCCCCGGCCGCCCAGGCTGGCATGTGGAGTGCACGGCGATCGCGCTGTCCCGTATCGGAACCGGGCTCGATGTTCAGGGCGGCGGAAGCGACCTCATCTTCCCGCACCACGAATTCTCCGCTGCGCATGCCGAATCCGTAACGGGGGAGCGGCGATTCGCTCGGCACTACGTGCACGCCGGGATGATCGGCTGGGACGGCCACAAGATGAGCAAGAGCCGCGGCAACCTGGTATTGGTGTCGAGGCTGCGGGCCGAGGGTGTCGAGCCGTCGGCGATCCGGCTTGGGCTGCTTGCGGGCCACTACCGTGCCGACCGGTCGTGGAGTGACGCCGTGCTCGCCGACGCCAACGCCAGGCTTGCGCGGTGGCGCGCCGCGACGGCGCTGCCCGCCGGCCCCGACGCGACCGACGTGGTGGCGCGGGTGCGTCAATACCTCGCAGACGATCTCAACACGCCGCAAGCGCTTGCCGCGCTCGACGGTTGGACGACTGACGCGCTCGAGTACGGTGGCCACGATGCGAAATCCCCGCAAACAGTGGCGACGGCCATCGACGCAATGCTCGGCGTGAATTTGTAATAGCGCACTGCGCCCGCTTGGTTTTAAGGCTTTTCGGGTTTGACCGAGCTTGTCGCGGCCATACCCTTGCTATAGCTCCTTAGCGGCGTCTCGACGACAGCCGCCGCCACTGCTACTAGTGCGGCGTAGCAGAAAACCGTTGGCGCTGCAGCGGCCCCCAGCCCGCCTCTGCCAACCCGATGGCTGACCCGATCAACACCTATCCGAAACAGCTCGCGGAGAGCATCGCAGCGGGTTTCCGGCACCGTCAGCGTCGGTAATACGTCCCGGGGCCAAGCAGATCTTCGCCGGCGACTACTACACCGGCATCGGGGACGCGCGCTGATCGGACTTCGCCCGCCGCACAACCCCGCGGGGTACGTTTCGGCCCATGGGTTCTGTGAACGGGAAAGTCGCACTCATCACCGGCGGCGCGAACGGAATCGGTGCGGAGGTGGCCCGGCGCCTGCATGACAAGGGCGCCAAGGTCGTGCTGGTCGACCTCGACGAGGTGCAACTCAAAAGCACGGGGGCCCAATTCGGCGGGGACCGAGTGCTGACAGTCGTTGCCGACGTGCGTCAGCTGTCGGATATGCAGGCGGCCGCCGATAAGACCGTCGAGCGATTCGGTGGGATCGACATCGTGATCGCGAACGCGGGTATTGCGACCTACGGCTCGGTGCTGCACGTCGATCCGGAGGCGTTTCGGACATTGATCGACGTCAACATTGGTGGCGTCTTCAACACCGTTAGGGCCGCGTTGCCGTCGGTGATCGACCGGCGGGGTTATGTACTGGTCGTCTCCTCAGGCGCCGCGTACCTGGCGCTTCCTGGTATGGCGGCTTACAACACCTCCAAGGCGGGCGTCGAGCACTTCGCCAATGCATTGCGGCTCGAACTCGCCCACCGGGGTGTTGATGTCGGGTCTGCGCACATGTCGTGGATCGATACACCGCTGGTCCGTGAGAGCAAAGCGGACCTTGCGACGGCCAAAGAAATGCTGGCCGCTATGCCCGGCCCCCTCCGCAAGACGACGTCTGTTGAGCAGTGTGGGCGCGCTTTCCTGGAGGGGATAGAAGGCCGCAAGCGGCAGATAAATTGCCCGAGATGGGTTGGCTTGGTTCGGTGGCTGAAGCCATTGTTGACCAGCCGTGCCGGCGAAGCGCCCGCACGCAAGACCGCGCGGAACCTGCTGCCGAGGCTGGATGCAGAAGTCGCGGCCTTAGGGCGGTCGATGAGTGCTCGCACCAACGCGCTGGAAAAGCGGTGATGCGCCGGATCGGCGCCATCCTGTCAATGCTGGTGGTGCTGGTCGCCTGCAGCACCAAGGGCGCAGAGGAGACCACCACGTCATCGCCGCCGCCACCACCACCTGCCCAGGCCGCCGTCACCCCCGAGCAAGCCCGCGCGATCGCCAAGGAGGCCTACATCTATGGCTTCCCGATGGTCGACAACTATCGCGTGCAGTACGCCTACTTCGTCAACAACGGGGATCCCGAATACAAGGGTGGGTGGAACGAAATCCACAACACCGCAAGGGTGTACACACCTGAGGACAAGGCGATCCAGACACCCAATTCGGACACCCCGTATACGGCGGTGGGAGCAGACCTCCGTGCCGAGCCGCTGGTGCTCAGCGTCCCACCGATCGAGCAGGACCGCTACTACTCGTTGCAGTTCGTCGACGGGTACACCTACAACTTCGCGTATGTAGGCAGCCGAACGACCGGCAACGGCGGCGGCAAATACCTTCTCGCCGGACCGAAATGGAAGGGCGAGAAGCCCGAGGGCATCAACGAGGTCATTCGGTCCGACACCGAACTGGCGTTCGTGCTGTATCGGACGCAGCTGTTCGGCCCGTCCGATCTCGACATGGTCAAGCAGATCCAGGCCGGTTACCAGGTGCAGCCGTTGTCGGCGTACTTGAACCAGCCGCCGCCAGCGCCCGCCCCGGCGATCGACTTCGTGCCGCCGCTCACCCCGGATCAGCAGAAGAGCTCACCGCAGTTCTTCGAGATCCTCGGCTTCGCAATGCGCTTCGCTCCGACGCTGCCCGACGAGAAGGAGATGCGCGCGCGCTTCGAATCCATCGGTATCGGACCGGAAGGGAACTTCGAAGCCGACAAGCTGAACCCGGAGATGCGAAAGGCGATCGAGGACGGGATGGCTGACGCGTGGGCCGAGTTCGGCACGTTCAAGAAGGAGAAGGTCGACACCGACCAAGTGAGCTCCGCCGACTTCTTTGGCACGGCGCAGGACCTCAAGGGCAACTACCTCTACCGGATGGCGGGCGCTGTCCTCGGCATCTATGGCAACACGGCGGCAGAGGCGATCTATCCGGGCGCCTTCAACGACACGGCGGGGGCACCGCTGACCGGTGCGAACAACTACACGTTCCACTTCGCGAAGGATCAACTGCCGCCGGTCAACGCGTTCTGGTCGCTGACGATGTACGAGCTGCCGCAAAGCCTGCTGGTCGCCAACCCGATCAACCGGTATCTGATCAACTCCCCGATGCTGACGAGCCTCGTGCCGGATCAGGACGGCGGGTACACCTTCTATCTTCAGAACGCGACACCGGGCCTGGACAGGGAGTCGAACTGGTTGCCCAGCCCCAAGGGCCCGTATTTCGTGGTGCTGCGGCTGTACTGGCCCAAGCCCGACGCGCTCAACGGCACATGGAAGGCGCCGAAACCGGAGAAGGTCTAGCCCCGGAAGCCTGGCCCGCGGCGGCGCAGGTAGCGCTCGAACTCCGCGGCCAGCGCGTCGCCGTCGATCTTGCCGAGCGCCTCGTTCATGTCGACCTCGGCGTCGCCGCGTTCCTCCAGTGACTGCACGTACTCGGCGATCTCGTCGTCTTCTGACGTCATCTCGGTGACCGCCTGCTCCCACTCCTCGGCCTGCCGCCGGCAGATCGGCCAGCGGCACCTCGATGTCGAGCACGTCCTCGACGCGTCGCAGCAGCGCCACCGTCGCCTTGGGGCTCGGCGGCTGCGACACGTAGTGCGGAACGGCCGCCCAGAACGTGACCGCCGGGATGCCCGCCTGCACGCAGGCGTCCTGGAAGACCCCTGCGATGCCGGTCGGGCCTTCGTAGCGCGTCTCCTCGAGGCCGAACGCCTTGGCCGAGTCGGGGGAGTAGGCCGCTCCGGAGACGGGCACCGGGCGGGTGTGCGGGGTGTCGGCCAGCAGCGCGCCGAGGATGACGACGGTCTGCACGTTGAGTTTGTCGGCGATGGCCAGCAGTTCCGCGCAGAAGGTGCGCCAGCGCATGTTGGGCTCGACGCCGTGCATCAGAACGATGTCCCGGTCGGAGCCCGGCGGGCGGCAGTGGGAGATGCGCATCGACGGCCACACCAGCTCACGGGTGACGCCGTCGACCTGGCGGATCACCGGCCGATTCACCTGATAGTCGTAGTAGGCCTCGTCGTCGATCTCCACGATCGGTTCGGCTTCCCAGATCGCGTCCAGGTGTTCGAGCGCATCGCTGGCCGCATCACCGGCGTCGTTCCAGCCCTCGAAGGCGGCGACGACGATCGTGTCGTTGAGTTTGGGCAGGTCGGCCGGCCGATGGCCGCTCGCATCCGACGGGGTCACACCGCCAGCGTAAGCCCTGGATGGCGCCTGTGAGGTCCATCGCCACACGACGTCGATTTGGTATATGCCGACTACCCTGTCGATGTGACTGACGTGAACGACCGCGCGTACGACACCGACCTGCTCGACACCCTGTCGAAGCGTGTCATGGTCGGCGACGGCGCGATGGGCACTCAGCTGCAGGCGGCCGATCTGACGCTCGACGACTTCAACAACCTCGAGGGCTGCAACGAGATCCTCAATGAAACCCGGCCGGACGTGATCGAGACGATCCACCGCAATTACTTCGAGGCCGGCGCCGACGCGGTCGAGACCAACACGTTCGGCTGCAACCTGTCCAACCTCGGCGATTACGACATCGCCGACCGGATCCGCGACCTGTCGCAGCGGGGCACCGCGATCGCGCGGCGAGTCGCCGACGAGATGAGCACGCCGGACCGCAGGCGCTACGTGCTGGGCTCGATGGGCCCGGGCACCAAGCTGCCCACGCTGGGCCACACCGAGTACGCGGTGATCCGCGACGCCTACGCCGAGGCGGCGCTCGGCATGCTCGAGGGCGGCGCCGACGCGATCCTGGTCGAGACCTGCCAAGACCTGCTGCAGCTCAAGGCCGCGGTGCTGGGATCGCGCCGGGCGATGGCGCAGTTCGGCCGGCACATCCCGGTCATCGCCCACGTCACCGTGGAGACCACCGGCACCATGCTGCTGGGCAGCGAGATCGGCGCGGCGCTGACCGCGGTCGAACCGCTCGGCATCGACATGATCGGCCTGAACTGCGCGACCGGACCCGCCGAGATGAGCGAGCACCTGCGCTACCTGTCGCAGCACGCCCGCACACCGGTGTCGGTGATGCCGAACGCCGGGCTGCCGGTGCTCGGGCGCCAACGGCGCCGAATATCCGCTGCAGCCAGACGAACTCGCCGAGGCGCTGTCGGGCTTCGTCACCGAATACGGGCTTTCGCTGGTCGGCGGCTGCTGCGGCACCACGCCCGAGCACATCCGCAGGGTCGCCGAGGCCATCCCCGCCGTGCAGCGCGCCGAGCGTCACGTCAACTACGAGCCCGCGGTGGCGTCGCTGTACGCGTCGACGCCGTTCGCGCAGGACGCGTCGGTGCTGATGATCGGTGAGCGGACGAACGCCAACGGCTCCAAGGCGTTCCGCGAGGCGATGATCGCCGAGGACTGGCAGAAGTGCCTCGACATCGCCAAGGACCAGACGCGCGACGGCGCCCACCTGCTCGACCTGTGCGTCGACTACGTCGGCCGTGACGGCGTCGCCGACATGAACGCGCTGGCGAGCCGGCTCGCCACCGCGTCGACGCTGCCGATCATGCTGGACTCCACCGAAACCCCGGTGCTGCGGGCCGGTTTGGAGCACCTCGGCGGCCGGTGCGCGGTCAACTCGGTGAACTACGAGGACGGCGACGGCCCGGAGTCGCGCTTCCACAAGACCATGGAACTGGTCGCCGAGCACGGCGCCGCGGTGGTCGCGCTGACCATCGACGAGGAGGGCCAGGCCCGCACCGCCGAGAAGAAGGTGCGAGATCGCCGAGCGGCTGATCGCCGACATCACCGGCAACTGGGGCGTGGACGAGTCGTCGATCCTGATCGACACCCTGACCTTCACCATCTGCACCGGTCAGGAGGAGTCCCGCAAGGACGGCATCGAGACCATCGAGGCCATCCGGCTGCTCAAGCAGAAGCACCCCGACGTGCAGACCACGCTGGGGCTGTCGAACATCTCGTTCGGCCTCAATCCCGCTGCGCGCCAGGTGCTCAACTCGGTGTTCCTGCACGAGTGCCAGGAGGCCGGCCTGGACTCGGCGATCGTGCACGCCAGCAAGATCCTGCCGATGAACCGGATTCGACGAGAAGCCAGCGCGAGGTCGCGCTGGACCTCGTCTACGACCGCCGCCGCGAGGGCTACGACCCGCTGCAGGAACTCATGGCAGATGTTCGAGGGCGTGTCCGCGGCATCGTCGAAGGAGTCGCGCGCCGCGGAACTGGCGAAACTGCCGCTGCTGGAACGGCTTGCGCAGCGCATCGTCGACGGCGAGCGCAACGGGCTGGACGCCGACCTCGACGAGGCGATGACGCAGAAGCCGCCGCTGGCCATCATCAACGAGAACCTGCTGGCCGGCATGAAGACCGTCGGCGAGCTGTTCGGTTCCGGGCAGATGCAGCTGCCGTTCGTGCTGCAGTCCGCCGAGGTGATGAAAGCCGCTGTGGCGTACCTGGAACCGCACATGGAGAAGGCCGACGACGACGCGGGCAAGGGCCGCATCGTGCTCGCCACCGTGAAGGGCGACGTGCACGACATCGGCAAGAACCTCGTCGACATCATCCTGACCAACAACGGCTACGAGGTCGTCAACATCGGCATCAAGCAGCCGATCACCACCATCCTCGAAGTCGCCGAGGACAAGAGTGCCGACGTGGTCGGCATGTCCGGGCTGCTGGTGAAGTCGACGGTGGTGATGAAGGAGAACCTGCAGGAGATGAACACCCGCGGAGTCGCCGACAAGTTCCCGGTGCTGCTCGGCGGCGCGGCGCTGACCCGCAGCTACGTCGAGAACGATCTCGCCGAGGTCTACGAGGGCGACGTGCACTACGCGCGCGACGCGTTCGAGGGCCTGCGGCTGATGGACACCATCATGAGCACCAAGCGCGGCGAGGCGCCGGACACCGACAGCCCGGAGGCCATCGCCGCACGCGAGAAGGAAGCGGAGCGCAAGGCCCGCCACGAGCGGTCGAAACGCATTGCAGCCGAACGCAAGGCCAAGGAGACCCCGGTCGAGGTGCCCGAGCGTTCCGACGTCGCCGCCGACGTCGAGGTGCCCACGTCCCCCGTTCTGGGGCACCCGCATCGTCAAGGGCGTCGCGTTGGCCGACTACACCGGCCTGCTCGACGAGCGCGCGCTGTTCCTCGGCCAGTGGGGCCTGCGCGGCGTGAAGCGGCGGCGAGGGCCCGTCGTACGAGGAGCTGGTCGAGACCGAAGGCCGGCCGCGCCTGCGGTACTGGCTGGACCGGCTCGCGACCGACGGCATCCTCGCGCACGCGGCGGTGGTGTACGGCTACTTCCCTGCGGTGTCGGAGGGCGACGACGTCGTCGTGCTCACCGAGCCGAGACCCGATGCTCGCCGAACGGTTCCGGTTCACCTTCCCGCGCCAGCAGCGCGACCGGTTCCTGTGCATCGCCGACTTCATCCGGTCGCGCGAGCTGGCCGCCGAACGCGGCCAGGTTGACGTGCTGCCGTTCCAGCTGGTGACGATGGGGCAGCCGATCGCCGATTTCGCCAACGAGCTGTTCGCGTCGGACTCCTACCGCGACTACCTCGAGGTGCACGGCATCGGCGTGCAGCTGACCGAGGCGCTCGCCGAGTACTGGCACAAGCGGGTGCGCGAGGAGCTGAAGTTCGCCGATCACGCGATGGCGGCCGAGGATCCTGACGCCGTCGAGGACTACTTCAAGCTCGGTTACCGCGGCGCCCGGTTCTCGTTCGGCTACGGCGCATGCCCGAACCTCGAGGACCGCGCGAAGATGGTGGAGCTGCTGGAGCCCGAGCGCATCGGTGTGACGCTGTCCGAGGAGCTACAGCTTCATCCCGAGCAGTCCACCGACGCGTTCGTGCTGCATCACCCCGAGGCCAAGTACTTCAACACATAAGTCAGCGAAACAGCTCGGCGTTCGCGGCGGCCCACTGCGCCACCGACTGCGGCCGGGGTACCGGTGAGTTCGGCGACCAGGTCGTTGGCCTCCTGGGGATGACCCACGCCGTCTTCGAGCTGGTCGAGATACCACCCGGCTTCGGCCCAAGGGCCTGTTGGAATGCCGCCTCGGCCTCGGCCCTGTCGCACTGCTCGATAGCTGACCGGCACGCCGATGCCGACCCCGATCTGCTCAGCGATCTGCGCGCGGGTCAGCGCCTCGGGTCCGGTGATCGGATACATCCGACCGAAGTGCGACTCATCGGGCTTGACCAGCAGCGCCGCCGCCACCCGGGCGATGTCGTCCATCGAGATCGGCGCCTCCACGACGCTCGGGTAGGGCTCCCGAACCGTGCGTGCCGCCTTGATCTGCGGCGCCCAGACGGCGAAGTTGTCCAGGAACTCGCCGGGCCCGAGCTGCGTGTGGACCAAGCCGGACGCGGCAACGGCATCGGCATGGGGCTGCCAGTGCGCCCCTCCGGACAACGCCACGATGTACTCCACGTTCGCCTGCTTGGCCAGCTCGAGCGCCGCGTCGAGCGTCTCGGGCAACGGTGCCAGATACATGCGCTCGACGCCCTCGAATGCTGCGGGCAGCGACGCGGGGTCGCCGAGATATCCGGTGACGGTCGTCACCCCGTCCGGCAGGTTCGCCTTGGCCGGGTTCTTTGTCAGTGCACGGATGTCCTTGGCGCCCAGGTCGATCAGGTGATCGACGACGCGTCGGCCGATGTTTCCTGTGGCGCCGGTCACGAGAATGATCATGATTTTCACCGTACGTGGGACCCATGACAGAATCGCTGACATGCAAGCGGTGCTGCTCGACATGGATGGCACCCTCGTCGACTCCGAAAAACTCTGGGATATCTCGCTGGCGGCGCTCTACGAAGAACTCGGCGGCCGGCTGACCCCGGAGGTTCGCGCATCGATGGTGGGCGGGTCCGCGGAGGCCACCATCCGGACCGTCGTACACCGACCTTGGCCTGCAGCTGGACCCGGTCGCCATGGCCGAATCCGGCCGTTGGCTGCACGACTACACCGCGCAACTGTTCGACGGTGGATTGCCGTGGTGCGACGGCGCGCAGGAACTGTTGGAAGCGCTTGCCGCCGAAGGGACTCCGATGGCGCTGGTTACCAACACCCAACGCGCGCTCACCGACCGGGCGCTGAACAGCATTGGCCGCCAGTACTTTTCGGCGACAGTTTGCGCTGACGAGGTGGCGCAAGGCAAACCAGCGCCCGATGTCTATCTGCGGGCGGCCGCGTTGCTGGATCTGCCGCCGGATCTCTGCCTGGCCATTGAGGACTCGGTGACAGGCACCGCGGCCGCGGAGCTCGCGGGGTGCCCGGTATTGGTGGTGCCCAACGACGTAGCGGTGCCCATCGGCCCGCGGCGGCGCCATGTGAACTCGCTCGCCGACGTCGACGTGGCCGATCTACGGCGCGTGCACGCAGAACTCACACAGTTCGGGGAACGCACCGCCTGACGTGGGCGGAAGTGATTGAATGTGATTCTCATCACGCAATGCTGCGGAAGGGCGTCACATGACTCACGGACCCGTCGGTGATTCCGCATCTGGTGTGGACTACGAGGAATCCGAACACAGTGGTCGCGTAGTCCGGATCGCGTCGGTAGCGGCCCTCGGCGGCTTGCTGTTCGGTTATGACAGCGCGGTGATCAACGGCGCCGTGTCGGCGATCGAGGACGAGTTCGGCGTCGGCGGTTTCAAGCTGGGCTTCGCGGTGGCGTCGGCGCTGTTGGGGGCGGCCGCCGGCGCAGTCACCGCAGGCAGGCTCGCCGACAAGATCGGCCGGATAGCCGTGATGAAGATCGCAGCGCTGCTGTTCTTGATCAGCGCGATCGGCGCCGGCCTTTCCTACAACTTCGTGGGCACCAACGACGACCATTACTTTGGACTGCCGAGCGGCGTCTGGATGCTGGTGGTCTTCCGTATCATCGGCGGCATCGGCGTCGGCGTGGCCTCCGTCATCGCGCCGATGTACATCGCGGAGACCTCGCCTCCGCGGATCCGCGGGCGGCTCGGCTCACTGCAACAGTTGGCGATCGTGACGGGCATCTTCCTGTCGCTGGCGATCGACTACGGGCTTGCGGGAATGGCCGGTGGTTCCGGCGAAGTGTTGTGGCTGGGGCTGAAGGCCTGGCGCTGGATGTTCATCGTGATGGCGGTGCCGGCTCTGGTGTACGGTGCGCTGGCGTTCACAATTCCGGAATCGCCGCGCTACCTCGTCGCGAAATACCGCATTCCGGAGGCCCGCAAGGTTCTGTCTGTGCTGCTCGGCGAGAAAGCCCTCGAGCTGACGATCACCCGGATCCAGGAATCGCTCAAAGCCGAGAAGCCGCCGTCGTGGCGCGATTTGCGTAAGCCGACCGGTGGCATCTACGGAATCGTGTGGGTCGGACTGGGACTTTCAGTGTTCCAGCAGTTCGTCGGCATCAACGTGATCTTCTACTACTCCAACATCCTCTGGGAGGCCGTGGGGTTCGGCGAAAGCGCTGCGTTCGTCATCACGGTCATCACGTCGATAACGAACATCGCCACCACGCTGATCGCGATCGCGCTGGTGGACAAGGTCGGCCGTAAACCGCTGCTGCTGGTCGGCTCGATCGGGATGGCGGTCACGCTGGGCACGATGGCGGTCATCTTCGGCCTCGTGGCAGAAATCCAACCCAACGCCGAAGGCGAGATGGTGCCGATCCTCCCGGGCGCCTCCGGTCCGATCGCCCTGATTGCCGCCAATCTCTTCGTGGTTGCGTTCGGCATGTCCTGGGGGCCGATGGTGTGGGTGCTGCTGGGTGAGATGTTCCCCAACCGGATCCGGGCGGCCGCCCTCGGCCTTGCCGCGGCGGGCCAATGGGTCGCCAACTGGTTGATCACCGTGACCTTCCCCGGGTTGCGCGAGCACCTGGGCGCGGCCTACGGCTTCTACGCGCTGTGCGCGGCGCTGTCGTTCCTGTTCGTCTGGAAGTGGGTCGAGGAAACCAAGGGCATGCACCTGGAGGACATGCACCGCGAGGCGTACCACCACGAGGCGCACCCCGCTCCGCACTGACGGACCAGCTTCCCGGTCCGAACATCCAGTTGACCGTCGGCCATCCCTCGGGGCGCGGCGGAATTGTCAACAAACCGGCTCACGTGCAGGCACGGACCCAAGATGGGCAGCAGCAGTTGAGCGAATGCGGGTAGCCAACACATCTCCGGTGCCCCCGTCACGTCCTCATTATCGCGTGGCCATTCCATGGCCGGTCCCGGTAATTTCGATGCCTCGTGGGACAATTTCTGGCCGTGAAGACCTTCGACGCCCTTTTCGCCGAGTTGACGGAACGTGCGCGCACCCGGCCTGCGGGCAGCGGCACCGTCGCCGCTCTCGACGGCGGCGTGCACGGGCTGGGCAAGAAGATTCTCGAGGAGGCCGGCGAAGTGTGGCTGGCCGCCGAACACGAAGGCGACGACGCCCTGGCCGACGAAATCAGCCAGCTGCTGTACTGGACGCAGGTGCTGATGATCTCGCGCGGGCTGACCCTCGACGACGTCTACGCGAAGCTCTGATGAACGGAACGCTGCGGGTCGCGATGCCCAACAAGGGCACGCTGAGTGAACCGGCCGCCGAGATCCTGTCCGAGGCGGGCTACCGGAGGCGCACCGATCCGAAGGACCTGACGGTCATCGACCCTGCCAACAACGTCGAGTTCTTCTTCCTGCGGCCCAAGGACATTGCGATCTACGTCGGGTCGGGTCAGCTGGACTTCGGCATCACCGGTCGCGACCTCGCCGAGGAATCCGACGCCCCGGTGCGTGAGCGGCTGGCACTGGGCTTCGGATCGTCCACCTTCCGCTACGCGGCACCCGCGGGCAAGAAGTGGCGGGTAGAGGACCTTGCGGGGAAGCGGATCGCGACCGCATTTCCGAACTTGGTGCGAAAAGATCTGGCCAAGAACGGAATTGAGGCGACCGTGATTCGTCTCGACGGTGCGGTGGAGATCTCGGTGCAGCTCGGCGTCGCCGACGCCATCGCCGACGTGGTGGGTTCCGGTCGCACACTGGGGCTGCACAACCTGGTGGCGTTCGGGGATCCGTTGTGCAATTCGGAAGCCGTGCTCATCGAACGTGAAGACGCGGACGAGGCGAGCGCGGGCGCGCGGGACCAACTGGCGGCGCGGGTGCAGGGTGTGGTGTTCGGGCAGCAGTACCTGATGCTGGATTACGACTGCCCGCGCAGCGTGCTGGACGAAGCCACGGTGGTCACGCCGGGACTCGAATCGCCGACGATCGCCCCGCTCGCCGACCCCGCATGGGTTGCGGTGCGCGCCCTGGTCCCGCGCCGCGACGTCAACGCCATCATGGACGAACTCTCCGCGATCGGCGCCAAGGCGATTCTGGCGTCCGACATCAGGTTCTGCCGCTTCTGATTTGCCGCGACCGGCGTCAATTCGCGTGTTAGCGTCCGGGTGTCGTTTCCACCGCTCGGGAGGTTCGAATGACGCATGTCCTGGTTTTGCTGCTCGCCGTGCTGATCGGTGTGATCGCCGGTCTGCGGGCGCTGACGGCTCCCGCGGTGGTGGCCTGGGGTGCGTTCCTGGGCTGGATCGATGTCGAAGGCAAATGGTCAGAGTGGGTGGCGCATCCGATCACCGTCACCGTGTTGACGATCTTCCTGCTCGTGGAGTTGGTCACCGATCAGCTGCCGAAGACACCGAGTCGCAAGACGGCGCCACAGTTCCTCACCAGGCTCATCATGGGCGCCTTCGCGGGCGCTGTCATCGGCAGCGCGTTCTTCCACACCTTCAGCGCCATCGGCGCCGGGATCATCGGCGCTGTGCTGGGGACGATGGCGGGCGCGGCGGCTCGTACGCGTCTTGCCTCCGCCAACGGTGGACGTGACCGGCCCGGCGCGTTCACCGAAGACGCCGTGGCGGTCGGCGGCGGGTTCCTGGTCGCGTTCCTCGTAAGCCTGATCTGAACGGCCCGCAGTGACACAGAAATTCGATGCGATCATCGTCGGCGCCGGTCAGGCGGGGCCGCCACTCGCAGGTAGATTGACCCAGGCGGGCCAGAAGGTCGCGGTGATCGAGCGCAAACTGGTCGGCGGCACGTGCGTCAACACCGGCTGCATTCCGACAAAGACTCTGGTGGCCAGCGCGCATGCCGCGCACCTTGCGCGGCGCGGAGCCGAATATGGCGTCGGCACCGGCGATGTTCGCATCGACATGGCGAAGGTGAAGGCGCGCAAGGACAAAATCATGCTCGACGACCGGACCGGCGTCGAGTCCTGGCTCACCGGTATGCCGGGGTGCACGCTCATTCGCGGCCACGCGCGGTTCGAGGACCCACACACGATCAGCGTCGACGGGCAACTACTCGAAGCCGACCGGATCTTCGTCAATGTCGGCGGCCGCGCGGTCGCGCCCGATATGCCGGGACTTTCCGATATCGACTACATGACCAACGTCGGCATCCTCGAACTCGACACCGTCCCAGAGCATCTGGTGATCATCGGCGGAAGTTACATCGCACTGGAATTCGCGCAGATGTACCGCCGCTTCGGCGCTCGCATCACCGTGATCGAAAAGGGTCCGCGGTTGACGTCGCGCGAGGACGAAGACGTCTCCGCCACGATCAAGGACATCCTCGAGGCAGAAGGCATCGACGTCGTCCTCGACGCCGCGGCGATCCAATTCACCAAGCGAGACAACGGCTTCGAAGTCGTGCCCCGCGACGGCGCCGACCCCATCGCAGGCACGCATCTGTTGATGGCAGTTGGACGACAGCCCAACACCGACGACCTCGGCCTGGAGAACGCAGGTGTGCAGACCGACCGCCGCGGCTTCATCGTCGTCGACGATCAGCTGCGCACCAACGTCGAGCACATCTGGGCGATGGGTGACTGCAACGGCCGTGGGGCATTCACCCACACCTCCTACAACGACTTCGAAATCGTTGCGGCCAACCTGCTCGACGACGACCCGCGCCGGGTCAGCGATCGCGTGCCCACCTACGCGCTCTATATCGACCCGCCGCTCGGGCGGGCCGGTATGACGGTGGATCAGGTGCGCGATTCGGGGCGAAAAGCGTTGGTGGGCAAGCGGCCCATGACACGTGTCGGCCGTGCGGTGGAAAAGGGGGAGACCCAGGGCTTCATGAAGGTCGTGGTGGATGCCGAGACCGACGAAATCCTGGGTGCGGCGATCCTCGGTGTCGGCGGCGACGAGGTGGTCCACGCCATCCTCGACATCATGTCGGCCAAGGAGCCCTACACCGCTATATCACGCACGATGCACATCCACCCGACGGTCAGCGAGTTGGTTCCGACGCTGCTGCAGGACTTGAAACCGCTGGAGTAGCGGATCTGCCGACGTTGAGCTGCCGCGTGACCACCGCGACCCGCCAGCCGAGGTGACGGCACGTCTGCACGTCCGACGGATGCACATGGTCCGCGTCGGCGTCGACATCCGTCGAAGCGCCCGCGCCGAGGAAGAAGCCGAGGCGGTTGAGGTCGCTGTCACTGCTCATCGAGGTGTTCCAGCCTGGGTTCAAACCCAGGCTGACCCAATGCATGTGGTGCTGGGCGGCGAACACCGCAAGCGATACCAGGGTGTTCAACTTGTCGCCGCTCTTGGCGCCGGAGTTCGTGAAACCCGCCGCGACCTTGTCACGCCACGTGCCGTTCATGCAGCGACGGCCCGTTTGTTCGGCGAACGCCTGGAAGCCGGCCGAGACATTGCCCATGTAGGTGGCGGTGCCGAACACGATGGCGTCCGCAGCGTCGAGCATGTCCCAGCCAGCATCGGTCGTGCGGTCGACGGCGACGACACTCACGTCGGCGCCTGCCTCGCGTGCCCCGTTGGCGACGGCGTCGGCGAGAGCGGCGGTGTGACCGAAGCCGGAGTAGTACGCGATCGCCAGCGAGGGCGCAGCGATGTCAGAACCATTGTGAGAGCCGTTGTGAGTCATGCTAATTCGCCTCCATCTGATTGATTTCCTGGCGCCGCCTTGTCCAATCCGGTAACTCGTCGCCGCGGAGGTATGCCTCGAGCCGGTCGAGGAAGGCGTGAGTGCCGCCGAGGAACCCGCTCGCATTGCGCACGCCGAGACCGCGATGAGTGAAGCGAAGCAGCGTGTCGTCGCCGTCGGCGGTCAGTTCGTAGCGCACGACACCGTCCTCGACGATCGGCTGCTTCCACTCGTGCTCGAGGACATTGGGTGGATCCCAGACGAGGATGCGACCCGTCATCCGCTTACGTTCGGGCGGTAGCGGGGGGCCGGTCGCGACCATGTCGATGGTTCCGCCTTCCCGGCCGTCGATGGTCGTCACGCCGAACCACTGCTCGCGTTCATCGGGATCGGTGATGGCCGACCAGACGGCCTCGATCGGGAACGGCAGCCTGCGTTCGAAATTCAGCACCGCGCGGTCGCGGTCGACGGTCAGCCTGCCGTCACGCTGTGTCATTGCGACTCCTTGTGTTTGCGTTGTAGATGCCGCTCGAGAGCGTCGAGGTGATCGGCCCAGTAGCGGCGGTAGCGTTCGATCCACTCGTCGATGGCGACAAGGCCGTCGGCGCGCAACGCGTAGATCCTGCGCTGCGCGTCGGGGCGGACCTCGACCAGCCCGACCTCCCGCAGCACGCGCAGGTGCCGTGACACGGTTGGCTGGGTCAGGCCGGGGAGGGTGCCGACGAGTTCGCCTGCGGTGCGTTCGCCGTCGATGAGCGCGTCGAGCAGCGCGCGCCTGCTCGGTTCGGCGACGGCTTCGAAGACATCCATGCGCCTAGTATTGCAGGGCATCTATATAGATGCAAGCAAATATAAGAACCGTCAACCACGGCGCTGCACCAGAAGTGTCTGCGCGACGGTGCCGATAAAACCCTGGCGGTCAAAGATCTCCGCGGACGTCACGCCGATGCCGTCGGGGCCGATCGATGCGCGTGCCCGCAGCCCGAAGTCGTCCCCGATGGGCAGGCGATGCAGGTGCACGGCTGTGTCGGTGTTCATGAACACAAACCGCTCGGGGTCCAGTGCCGCCCCGACGCCGTTCGCGCAGTCGGCCACCATCGCGAGGCGTTGGAGGTCGGTCATCTCCTCCGAATCGACAAGGTGGACAAGTGGGCTGAGCCAGACTTCGTTCGACTCGCCCTCCACGGTGCGCTGCCTGCGCCAGCTCACCGTCTCCAGATAGCCCGTCGCGCCTACCCAGCTGTGGGGCACGGGTACCTGTTCGCCTTCCACGAGCGGGGAAAAGCGATCTTTCGCGGCGTCCGTGGTGTCGCTGGTTGCCAGCAGCCACGCGGTGACCCGGGCAACCACACGGTGGGCGCCGTCCGGACGCTGCGCCGACATCTCGGCGACCATGAGGCTGATGCGTGAACCCGGGCGCTGGACCCACGCCCGAACCCACACCCGCGCTACGGGTATCGCGCCGAGGATGTCCAGCGTCAGCCGCCCGACGCGCAAGCCGGAATCGGCGGCAAGCTCCTCGATGAGCTTGGTCATCAGCGCCAGCGGCGGTGAGCCGTGCTGGATTTCGGGATCCCAGTTGCTGCGGGTTCCGTCGTTTGAGTCAAAGCATTGCTGCTCGCCGTCGGTGGGTAGCCGACGGTACAGGGACGCGATCACGCAGCCGACTCCGACGAATGCAGCACGGCATCGCTGCCACCCTCGTTGGGATGCTCCGGCCAACCGGGGTACGGCGGCGGTGTGCCTCCGAACACCGGGCAGTGGGAGTGGTGGGCGCACCAGTCGCACAACCGAGACGGGTGGGGGCGGAAATCGCCTGTGGCACCGGCTGATTGGATAGCACGCCAGATGGCCATCAATGTCTTTTCGAATCGCAGTAGCTCGTCGAGATCGGGCGTGTAGTCGAGCACAGTTCCGTCGGCCAGGTACAGCAGCCGCAGCCGGGCCGGTAGTACGCCTCGCGACCGCAGCAGCGCGACTGCGTAGAACTTCATCTGGAACATGGCCTTGAATTCGGCAAGCGCCCGTGCTTCGGGGGGCGCCTTGCCGGTCTTGTAGTCGACCACCCGCAGCTCCCCGGTGGGCGCTACGTCGATGCGGTCGA
The DNA here is from genome assembly GCA_963848855.1 of uncultured Actinomycetota bacterium. Classification (GTDB taxonomy): domain Bacteria; phylum Actinomycetota; class Actinomycetes; order Mycobacteriales; family Mycobacteriaceae; genus Mycobacterium. The sequence goes on along the minus strand of CAWKFL010000006.1, from coordinate 1,583,046 downwards.
CGAAACCGCGCAACAGCGTGCCGTCTTCCAGCTCGACCTCGACGCGTTGTTCGCAGCTCTGGGGATCGAACCGGGTCGGGTCCTCCAGTCGGTAGTAGCCCGACAGCAGCGCCTTGGCCTCCTCGAGCAGCTCGGCACGCAGCCCTGGCTCGATGTCGGCGGCTAGTTCGGGCTGGGCCTCGACCACCCGGTCCCACGCGGGCCCGACGAGCGTCAGTGCGGTGTCGCGGCCGCGTTGCTCGGCGGGCAGCAGGTAGAGCTGCTCCAGGGCGGCATGGACGACCGATCCGCGCACCTGGGCAGTGGACGCAGGCTCGGGTAGCCGGTCGATCGCGCGGAACCGGTAGAGCAGTGGGCACTGCTTGAAGTCGCTGGCCCGCGACGGAGACAGCGCAGGGCGACGGACGACCGGAGCCGGCTCGCTACCAATGCGCGATCCGCCTTCGGCTTCTCGCTCGCCCTTCATGCAAGCCAGCGTATGACCACGTGCCGACAACCCCGGGCACCCGTCGCGGCGCGTCTGCTGGCAGGCTGAACAGCTGTGCCAAGGACTGGTCCTTTCGCCATCGGCGATCGCGTGCAACTCACCGACGCGAAGGGGCGCCATTACACGATGGTGCTCACGCCGGGTGGTGAGTTTCACACCCACCGTGGCGTGATCGCGCTGGACACCGTGGTCGGCCTCCCGGAGGGCAGCGTCGTCAAGTCGACGAGCGGCGATCAGTTCCTGGTGTTGCGGCCACTTCTGGTCGACTACGTGATGTCGATGCCGCGCGGTGCGCAGGTCGTCTACCCGAAGGACGCCGCCCAGATCGTGCACGAAGGCGACATCTTCCCTGGGGCCCGCGTGCTGGAGGCGGGAGCCGGTTCCGGGGCGTTGACGTGTTCGCTCCTGCGAGCCGTCGGGCCGGACGGCCGGGTGACGTCGTATGAGGTCCGCGAGGACCACGCCGAGCACGCGGTGCGAAACGTCACGACATTCTTCGGTGACCGGCCCGCCAACTGGGAGTTGGTGATCGCTGACGTCGCCGACTACGCGGGCGAGGAAGTCGACAGGGTCGTCCTCGACATGCTGGCGCCGTGGGAGGTGCTTGACGCGATCGCGCGGGCGCTTGTCGCGGGCGGGGTGTTGATGATCTACGTCGCGACGGTCACCCAGCTGTCCCGAACGGTCGAGGCGCTGCGCGAGCAGCAGTGCTGGACCGAGCCGCGCGCGTGGGAGAGCATGCAGCGCGGCTGGCACGTCGTCGGTCTCGCGGTGCGGCCGCAGCACACGATGCGCGGACACACGGCGTTTCTGATCAGCGTGCGCAAATTGGCGCCCGGCGCCGTCGCACCGATGCCCCTGCGGCGCAAGCGTCAGATCTAATCGTCGGTGCTGCGCCGCAATCCCCGGCGCACGGAGAGCAGATCCATTTCGGGCCGAGACGCCACCAGACGCTCAGCCGCGTCGAGCACATCGACGAGGTGCCCGTGATCGGCCGACACCAGCGCAACACCGACGCTGGCGCGCCGGTGCAAGTCGTGCGCTCCGGTCTCGGCGGCGGACACCGCGAATCTGCGTTGTAGTTCGGCGATTACCGGACGGATGGCGGACCGCTTCTCTTTGAGCGAGTGCACGTCACCGAGCAGGAGATCGAACTCCAGCCAGCCGATCCACATCAGCGTGGGTGCTACGACGGGGGAGCCGCGGTCGGCGTGTTACCCATTGGGAGTAGCAGATCGGCGGTGCGCCGGGTCAGCTGCCATGAGTCACGCATCGGGTTGAACTCCATAGGGAACGTGAAGTCTTTGACCGCCGGGTTGGCGCTCTTCATCGTGATGGAGGCGATGACATTTCCCGGCGGATTGTCGGCCCACACCAGATCGCGGGCTTCGAATGTCAGCGGGGCGTAGCCGCCGTCGCGCAGCGCCCGCGAGAACCTGTCGAGTGCAACTCCGTCGTCGGGGGTCGCGTTCTCGACGAGCGCGAGTTTGTCCGCGCCAGGCACGTTCGGATCGGCGAGTTTGGCCAGGACGTCGGTGAAAGCGGCTGGCGCAGGCAGCGGGTCGGTCGGTGGCGGCTGCGTTTCAGGCTTGGCGATCGGCGGAGGCAGTGTCTGCGTCGCCGCGGGTGGTGCTTTTCCGTCGTCGCCGCCACATCCACTCAGCCCGAGCGCCGCCGCAATGGCGACGGCGCCGATGGCTGCGGAACGACTCCGATGCACCAGGTTGCGTCAGCCGACCGAAGACAGCAGCGACAGGGCCGAGGCCTTCGAGAGCTGCCAACCCGTCGGGCTCGGGCCCGCGATGAACTGGATGTTCTGGTTGGCGCTCTGGCCGTTGGCAGCAACTGCGGTGACGTCGGCGAATGCGACGCCGCCGTCCTGATTGATGTTGTCGACCTGGAAGCTCAATGGAAACAATCCCTTCGCCGCCGCGTTGTTATAAGCACGGTCAGCGGTGATGCCCTCGATCCGGCCAATCCCACCCTCGATGTAGGTGGATTTGCCACTGAAAGAGCCGCCCCCGGCCAACGCCTGAAGGGTCTGAAGCAACGGGGCCTGGAGTTCGGGCGCTGGCGCCTCAGGCATCGGGATGTCCCATACGACCGGCTGCACGGCCGGGCTAGTCGAGGAAGCGGGTGATGCAATGGATGTCACACCTGCCGCGGCACCAGCCACCACAGCGGCCGCTGCAACGCCGGTAACGAGGGTTTTCAGGGTCACGGTTGTCCTTTCAATCGGCCCTACTCATGAGAGAGGTTAACAGTGTTGCTGGTGTGTCGAATTCCTACACCGCACACAATGGCTGAATCGCCGGTAGCTTTGAAGTTGTTACTGCACCAATATTCGGTGCGGGAGGGAGCGCAACATGAGTGAGTCAGAGCGTTCTGAAGCGTTCGGGACATCCCGAGACGCAGGAATGTCCAGCGAGGATGCCGCCGAGTTGGAGGAACTTCGCCGCGAGGCAGCAATTCTTCGTGAGCAACTCGAGAACGCTGTAGGCCCCCAAAGTGGCTTGCGTAGCGCTCGCGATGTGCATCAGCTGGAGGCACGGATCGACTCGCTTGCCGCGCGCAATGCCAAGTTGATGGAGACCCTCAAGGAAGCCCGTCAGCAGTTGCTGGCGCTCCGTGAAGAGGTTGATCGGCTGGGTCAGCCGCCGAGCGGTTACGGCGTGCTCCTGTCCGTTCAGGACGACGACACCGTCGACGTGTTCACCTCTGGCCGCAAGATGCGGCTGACGTGCTCGCCCAACATCGATGTGAAGACGCTGAAGCAGGGCCAGACGGTCCGTCTCAACGAGGCGCTGACCGTTGTCGAGGCCGGCAATTTCGAGGCGGTCGGTGAGATCAGCACGCTGCGCGAGATCCTCTCCGACGGCCATCGCGCGCTGGTGGTCGGTCATGCCGACGAGGAGCGAATCGTGTGGCTGGCCGAGCCGTTGGTCGCCACCGAGCATCTGCCCGACGGCTACGACGACGAGGACGAGAACGACGACCGGCCGCGCAAGTTGCGCCCCGGCGACTCGCTGCTGGTGGACACGAAGGCCGGTTATGCGTTCGAGCGCATCCCCAAGGCCGAGGTCGAGGATCTGGTTCTCGAAGAGGTCCCCGACGTCAGCTACCTCGACATCGGCGGCCTGAGCCGCCAGATCGAGCAGATCCGCGACGCCGTCGAGCTGCCGTTCCTGCACAAGGAGCTGTACCGCGAGTACTCGCTGCGGCCGCCCAAGGGTGTGCTGCTCTACGGTCCTCCTGGTTGCGGTAAGACGCTGATCGCCAAGGCGGTGGCCAACTCGCTGGCCAAGAAGATGGCCGAGGTCCGTGGCGACGACGCCCGCGAGGCGAAGAGTTACTTCCTCAACATCAAGGGCCCGGAGCTGCTGAACAAGTTCGTCGGCGAGACCGAGCGCCACATCCGGCTGATCTTCCAGCGTGCCCGTGAGAAGGCATCCGAAGGCACACCGGTGATCGTGTTCTTCGACGAGATGGATTCGATTTTCCGCACCCGCGGCACGGGCGTCAGCTCGGACGTGGAGACGACGGTGGTCCCACAGTTGCTGTCGGAGATCGACGGTGTCGAGGGCTTGGAGAACGTCATCGTGATCGGCGCCTCCAACCGCGAGGACATGATCGATCCGGCGATCCTGCGGCCCGGCCGTCTCGACGTCAAGATCAAGATCGAGCGTCCGGATGCCGAAGCGGCGCAGGACATCTACAGCAAGTACCTCACCGAGGAACTGCCGATTCACACCGACGACCTCGCCGAGTTCAGCGGCGACCGGTCGGCTTGCATCAAGGCGATGATCGAGAAGGTCGTCGACCGGATGTACGCCGAGATCGACGACAACCGGTTCCTGGAGGTCACCTACGCCAACGGGGACAAGGAAGTCATGTACTTCAAGGACTTCAACTCCGGCGCGATGATCCAGAACGTCGTCGACCGTGCGAAGAAGAACGCGATCAAGTCGGTGCTGGAGACAGGGCAGCCAGGCCTGCGCATCCAGCACTTGCTCGACTCGATCGTGGACGAGTTCGCCGAGAACGAGGACCTGCCCAACACCACCAATCCCGATGACTGGGCGCGGATCTCGGGCAAGAAGGGCGAGCGGATCGTCTACATCCGCACGCTCGTCACCGGCAAGTCCTCGAGCGCATCGCGGGCAATCGACACCGAGTCGAACCTGGGCCAGTACCTCTAGGGGTCACCTCGTTTGCGCGAGCGTGCGTGTTTGCACACCGACACGCCGGTGTCAGGTCTGCAGCGAGTAGCTGTTGGCGAGGTCGTCCTGGGTCACACAGGCGTCCGTCGTCGTGGTGTCCACTCTCAGCGGCGTCGACGGTGTCCTCGCCTCGTAGCGCCAGCCTTCGGGTAGCGACAGCCGGCCCGCCAGCGCAGGCAGACTCGCGAGCGTGAGCGCGCGATCGACGGTCTGGCTCCACGTCTGCATGACCCAGCGTCTGCCCTGTGGGTCGATGAGTTCATAGATCTCGCGTCCCGCGTCGAAGACGAAGACGGCCTTGCGATCCACCCGGTTGACGTTGTAGGGCGCGGGATTCATCGACGCCAGCTTCACCGTTGCCTGGCGGATCATCTCGAGTCCGCCAAAGCTTTTGTGCTCTGCGCCTTCTCGTCCCTGCTTTCCGATGCTGCTCATCAGCCAGTAGCGAGGGCCGTTGAGCAACGCGGCGGCGGCGCCGTTTTCGGTGGCGATCGCGTGCCCATCGAGGCGGTCCCACAGATCTGCGGGGCAGTCGTTGAGGGGGAAGGTGTTGTAGACGGTCGCCTCGGGCCCGGATTCGGCGATGCGGACGAGAAGCACCTCGCCGTAGCGTTTCCCGAATACCCCGTCGATCATCGTGATGTCATCGTCGGCCATGGCGGGAAGGTAGCGCTCGACGGCCGCGAGCGTGCGCTAAATGTCGACAAATTGCAGCGTGTCGGTGTGCAGACACGCACGCTCGCGGTGCCTAGCGGGTTTTCTCCAGCTCCAGGTAGGCGTCGCGGCCCGCCAGGCTGACCGCCACGTCCGCGATCAGCGGGTCGAAGAACCGCTCCCGGTAGAGCGGGTCGACGCTGGTGCTCACGGTGAAGTACAGGCCCGACAACACCGCGACGAACAGCGATACGTGCACGATGGTCTGGGGTACCGGCACATGCACGCCGAACCACGTACCGGGGCAGGGCGGTTCACCGACCGGACAGGTCTCCTCCGACGACCACAGCACCGCGACGTCGTCGGGCACAGCGACGATGCCCAATGCCATGAAGAATGCGAAGAGCCCCGCGGTGAACAACACCACCTGAATCGCCTGCGACACCACCATCACCGCCACGACATTGACCTGTTCGGCCAGTGACAGTGCAGTGCGCGCCGGCTGGTGGCCGGGCTCGGTCGCCAACGGCGTATCCGCGAGCAGTTTCGCGGGGTCGGTCTGCTCGGCGCGATCCTCACGCAGTGAGCGGACCTCGTCGCGAATGGTGGTCACCACGAAAAGCAACGCGACGACGGCGAGGAATCCGATTGTCTGCCACAGCCGTTGGCGCGTCATCCGGGCAGCCAACTGCCACAGCTCGCCGGTGAAATACACCACGACGGTGAGCATCAGCAGCGGTAGCGCCCGGCTCATCAACGTGCCAAGCGCACCCAGCTGCAACCAGGCAAAGCGAAACGCCCACAAGGCAATTGAGCCGAAGCCGATGTACGTCAGCCAGATTGCGAGCAGGCCGATGAACGCGAACCCGAGCGCCTCCGCCGCGGCGATCCCGGAGAATCCGCTGTCGGCGAACGGAAGCCCGAAGACAAACAGCGCCATCACCAACAGCGCCGCCGACCGGCGGCCCGCCTCGCCCAGCGCGGTTCCCGTCCTGTGCAGCAGATAGAGGGCGAACGGGGCGGCGATCAACAATAGCGTCAGCACACCGAGTCGGATCACGTAGCCGAAGTCGGGGTCGCCGTCGGTGAGTTCGGCCAGCATCATCGTCAGCGCGATCACCGCGCCGACGCCGCTGACCATCGGCGCCGAACGCTCGATGAGCGCACGAGAGCGCACCCGCCGGGTCAGCACCAGAGGGAGCCCACGATGCAGGAACCAGTCGTGGATCTGGCGCATGTCGGACACGGCCAACACGGTATAGCGAAATCCGGGCCGTGATGGTGGACTGAACCGGATGCCTCGAAGGCCATGGAACTGGGGAATATCGGCGCGGTCCGCGTTCGTGTCGGCGACGGTCGTGTTCGTCGCCCTCGCCGTGTCGGGCGCGGCCCTGGCCGCGGTGCTCTACAAGTCAATGGTGTCCGGCATCGACACCGCCGCCGCTACCCGGGTCGCCGACATCGCGCTCGCGTTGGACTCCGTCGGCATCGAGCGACTCGACCAGAACCTGCTCGCGACCGACGAGCGCATCGTGGCGGTCCAGATCATCAGCTCCGACGGCACTGTGATGCGCAAATCCGGTTCCGCACCTGATGAGCCGTTGATCCCGCTCGACGAGATCGGCGAGGGAATCCGCATCGGGATACCCGAGCACCCCTCGCCATACGGATCGATCCGGTTCAGTGCGCAAACCGTCGACGACGGACCGCGCGGCCGGTACGTCGTGCTGGTCGGCGAGGGCAGCGAGGAGATCGCTTCCACGGTGCGGACTGCCCTGATCGCCGTGGCGGTAACCGCGCCGATCGTCATCGCCGTCGCCGCATCGGCCACGTATCTGCTTGTGCGGCGGTCCATGAGGTCGGTCGACGAGATCCGCTCGCGCGTAGCGGATATCAGCACCTCCGACCTGAGCGAGCGGGTGCCGGTGCCGTCGAGCCGCGACGAAATCGCGGCGTTGGCCGACACCATGAACGAGATGCTGGCCCGCATCGAGGCCGGCCACGCCGCGCAGCGGCGGTTCGTCGGCGACGCGTCGCACGAGCTTCGCAGCCCGCTCGCGACGATCATCTCCGCGCTGGAAGTCGCGGTGGCCCACCCTGAGGTACTCGACAAGGAACTCGCCGCGGGCACACTGATCCCCGAAGCGCATCGCATGCAGGCCCTCGTCGACGACCTGCTGCTGCTGGCCCGCGCGGATGAACGCGGTCTGGCCATCAACCCCGAGGACGTCGACCTCGATGACCTCGCGGCCGAAGCGGCGCAAAGGCTGCGTCGCGAAACATCTTTGGACGTACGCACCGAGCTCGCACCGACCCGGCTGGTCGGCGACTCCGCGGCCTTGTCCCGCGCACTGCGCAACCTGCTCGACAACGCGGCGAGGCATGCGTCCTCGCGCGTCGACGTCGAAGTCGCGTCTCGCGACGGCGAAGCCGTGGTGAGCATCGCAGACGACGGTCCCGGCATACCCGCAGCCGACCGTGACCGCGTGTTCGACCGATTTGTCCGGCTCGACCCCGACCGCTCACGCAGTGGGGGAGGCGCGGGGCTCGGTCTTGCCATCGTGAGGGAAATCGTTGCCGCACATAATGGCACCGTGACGATCGGAGACCGGCCCGGCGGAGGGACGGCTATCACGATTCAGGTGCCGTCGCCGTAGCTGCCTGACTCCAGCCGATACCCGACCCCGCGGATGGTCTCAATAGTGTTGGTCCCGAACGGGATATCGATCTTTCGCCGTACATATCCGACGTACACCTCGACGACGTTGTCGGGTCCGTCGTAGTGCGCGTCCCAGACGTTGTGCAGGATATCGGTTTTCGTCACGACGGTATCCCGGTTGCGCATCAGGTACTCGAGCAGCCCGTACTCCCTCGGCGTCAACGTAATTGGCGTGTCGTCCCGTTGCACGACCCTGCGCGACGGGTCCAGCGACAGGTTGCCCGCGGTCAACACAGAAGGGCGCTGCGGGGCGCCGCGGCGAACAAGCGCCCGCAGCCGCGCCACCAGCACGATGAACGAGAACGGCTTGGTCAGGTAGTCGTCGGCGCCCAGATCGAAGGCGTCGGTCTGGTCGTACTCGCCGTCCTTGGCGGTGAGCATGATGACCGGCGTCCACACGTCTTGGTCGCGCATTCGGCGCAGCACCTCGTAGCCGCTCAGGCGGGGCAGCATGATGTCGAGAACGACCACGTCGAATTCATCCTCGGTTGCGTGCCAAAGGCCGTCGTCGCCGTTCGAGGCGGTGACGACGACGAATCCTTCGGCCCGCAACCCGGTCGCCAGTGTCGACGCCAGTCGCGGTTCATCTTCGACGAGCAGGACCTTCATGCCGACGCCATCCTGCCAGTCGGCGCAAGGGTCCTGCAGGTCGACTAGTTCATGTTCCAGGGGTCGCCGTACGTCGTCACACTGTCGCCAGTGCTCGCGATCAGTCGGGCGAACGGCCGAAGCAGCACGCCGCCCGCCGCACCCGTCACGGTGCCGTGGGCGTTCGAAACGGCGATGTTGCCCGCTGGTCCCGCCACGTCGACCGAGAAGGTCGCGACCTCTTGGATTCCCGGACCATTACCGAGGTCGGCGCTGATCGACACACCGGGGAACAGGTTCGGCGTGATGACCTGCGTGAGCGGGCCGAACCCCGCGCTGAGCGGGTTGATGTTGACGTCGTCGAGCAGGATGTTGGGCGTGGTGTAGCTGATGTTGATGCCGACACCCAGCGACCAGGGGAAACCGATCTGGTATCCGAGTTCCAGCGTGCCCTCGAACTCGTCGGCCCCCGGCCCCGCGACGAGCCACTTGGCGCGACCCGAGTGGAACCACTCGCGCGTCAGCCGGTTGCGGTCCAGCGGGAACACACCGTTGAGGTAGGTGTCCCACTGCTGCACGGTGAGGGTACGACCCTGCTCGTCAACCAGGCTCAACTCGTTGTCCAGACCGGCATGAGACGTGCCCGTACTTGCGAAAACTGCAGCGATGGCAGTGGCCAGCGCGCTCAGCATTCGACTGATTGCCTTCATTTTCTCCCTAGCTGTATTGACGGAGACCGCCGCCTTGGCGGCCTCGCTGCGCCTGGACATGGAGCGTTCTGCTGCTGATTCAGCAGGCTGGGAGTGTGGCAGGGACTCGCTGTGAAAACGCTTAGAACACGATTGCGTTTCGATTAGCGCGAACCGAGGTTGGCGTGGTAGCGGTCACGCGCCACCAACGTCAGACGCAGATCGTCGATCAGCGGGTCGAGGAACCGGGACCGGTAATCCGCGTCGCCCGCCGCCCGCGCGCTGATGTACATGAACGTCATCGCACAGAGGAACAGGCAGATCTGGATCAGCGCCTGCGGTACCGGCAGCGTCATTCCAAGGATCTCGCCGTCGAGGGAGCCATCGCGTGTCCACGCCGCCAGCAGCGGCGGGCTCAGCAGGATCAGGCCGAGCACGAAGAAGATGAGCGCGGCCACAATGGCGACCATCGCGACCTGCAGCACCTGGGACGTCGCGAGCACGAAGACCACAATCCACCGCTCTGCGCGCGACAACGGCTTGCCACTGGCGGGATCGGGCATCGATTCAAACGGGGTGCCGGCCAATCGGCTGTCGTCGTCGGCGAGGTTGCGCGACTCCGACAGCATCGGCCGCACCCGGTCCCGCGTCGCTGAGGCGACGAACGCGACCGCGATAAGCGCAAGGAACAACAGCGCAAACCACAGCCGGGTACGGCTGACGATCGACGCCATCAGCCACACGTAGGTATTGAAGAACACCAGCACGGTGAGCAGCACGACAGGAAGCGCGCGCACGACCAGGGAGCCGACCAACGCGAGGTTGCTCACGGTGACCCGCAGCGCCCACCCCATGATCGATCCGATCCCCGAGGCCGTCAGCGCGAGGATGGCCGCGATGACGATGCCCTCGAACACCAAGTCCGCCACGATGCGCGGGCTTGGACCGCCAAAGATCGCGCCGAGCACGCAGACAACGACGGCGAGGCCGGACGCGATCATGCGGCCACGCTGGCTGGCGATCCGGGACACCAGCCAGCCGACCGTCGCCGCTACCGGGAGCACCAGAACCAAGAGGAGCAGGATGAACCACTCGGTTCGCGTCGGTTGGCCGTCGATGGTGATCGTGTGCTTGCCGGTGGAGACCACGACGAGGATCGAATTGACCATGAATACCGCGAACGTGGCGAGTGCAGGCGCCGATCGTGTCCACACCCGCCGGACCAACGCGCCGGGGCGCAGCACGGCGGGCAGACCACGGTCGAGGAACCACGCGTCGGCGGCGCGTCGCGGCGTGTCAATCATGAAATGTCCGCCGGTCCGGCGCGGAGGTCAGCTGGATGGCGGCCCGCCACAGCAGCAGTCCGGTCTGGACACCGACCGCGATCGACATCATCGAGATCAACGTCGCGGTGAACACCGCGGTGCTGTGCGTGCCGAGCAGCTGCGTGATCCCCATGAAGCCCAGTGATCCCGGGACCAGCAGCCAGAAGCCGGGTAGCACCAGCGACATCGTGGGCGGCCTGTTCGGGCGGTGCGAGATCGCCAGCGCGAAGAGAATCAGCGTGAGGCCGCCGCCGAACCCGCTGGCATAGCTGCCGAGCAACGCGTTGCCGATCCACTGGCCCGCATAGGCGGTGTACAGCATCACGACCATCCACGGCAGGACTTCGTCGGCGGGGCGAAGTTCAGCCAGATGCCGATGCCGTACACCAGCACCCCGAGGAACGACGCCCACGGGCCGAGCCGGTTCAGGTGCGTGGTGACGAGGTTGGAATCGGCGATTCCGGCGATCTGTGCCGCGATGAGGATTCCGAAGGCCAGCTGGGCGATCTGCATGAATCCGGCGACGAGTCGGCTCGCGCCCGACACCACGTGGTGCGTGGCCAGCTCGATGACCGCCAGCGTGATCGCCGCGCCCGGCAGGAAGGTGGCGAGCGGCGCGGCCATCGCCCGCAAGCTGTCGATGCCGACGTGCCAGCGGTTGTGGAACGTGAAGACAATCAAGGCGACCAGGAACGCGCAGATGGTCGGCAGCATGTAGCCGACAGCCTCGATACGGCGGCCGACCACACTCAGCGCGCCAACCAGAAGCCCGAGGGTTGCGGCACCGATCAGACTCCACGGCGTCGGCTGCAGGATCAGCGCCAACCCGACGCTCTGCACCGCGTAGCCCAGAACAGTGATCCACACTGAAATCGCTTGTCCAGATTGCGAATTCGCTCAACTTCGGCAAGGCCCTCGTTGGGCTCGATCATTCCCGAGGGAGCCCGCGCCACCAGCTTGGCAAGCGGGAAGGACTGGTCATAGCGCAGATTGAAATCGGGGTTGGCGATATAGGCGATATAGAGGCCCTCGCCGCTCTGGCTACCGACTTGAATGTAGTTCGGCAATGTCAGGAACTGGTGGTCGAGGCCAAATGCCTTCGACGTGGCCTCCATCGTCCCGCGCACCAGGGTGACCGGGTAGTTGGCCGATGCCATGGCGGCGCCGAGCGCGGCGACGAACCGGGACGCAGCGGCGCGGTCGTCATGCTCGGATGGCACGGTCGCAGGCTACTTCGAACCGTCCCCTAGTCTGATGACATGCAAAGGATTATCGGAACTGAGGTCGAGTACGGCATCTCATCGCCGTCCGACCCGACCGCGAATCCGATCCTGACGTCTACACAGGCTGTGCTGGCATATGCGGCCGCCGCCGGGATCCAGCGCGCCAAGCGCACCCGCTGGGACTACGAGGTGGAGTCGCCGCTACGCGACGCGCGCGGCTTTGACCTGAGCCGGTCGGCCGGCCCGCCGCCGGTGGTGGACGCCGATGAGGTCGGCGCGGCCAACATGATCCTGACCAACGGCGCGCGGCTGTACGTCGACCACGCCCATCCCGAGTACTCCGCGCCGGAGTGCACGGACCCGCTCGACGCGGTGATCTGGGACAAGGCGGGCGAGCGGGTGATGGAGGCCGCGGCGCGCCATGTCGCAAGCGTTCCCGGTGCCGCCAAGCTGCAGCTCTACAAGAACAACGTGGACGGCAAGGGCGCCTCGTACGGCTCGCATGAGAACTACCTCATGTCGCGGCAGACGCCCTTCTCGGCGGTTATCGCGGGGCTCACGCCCTTCCTTGTGTCCCGGCAGGTGATCACCGGCTCGGGCCGCGTCGGCATCGGCCCGTCGGGCGACGAGCCGGGTTTTCAGCTGTCGCAGCGCTCCGACTACATCGAGGTCGAGGTCGGCCTCGAGACGACGCTCAAGCGCGGCATCATCAACACCCGCGACGAGCCGCACGCCGACGCGGACAAGTACCGGCGGCTGCACGTCATCATCGGCGACGCGAACCTGGCCGAGACGTCGACGTATCTCAAGCTCGGCGCGACGGCGCTGGTGTTGGACCTGATCGAAGAGGGTATGGACCTCACCGACCTGGCGCTGGCCAGGCCGGTCCACGCCGTCCACGTCATCAGCCGTGATCCGTCGCTGCGCGCCACCGTGGCACTTGCCGATGGCCGCGAGCTGACCGGCCTTGCGCTGCAACGGATTTACCTGGACCGGGTGGCCAAGCTGGTCGATAGCCGCGACCCCGACCCGGGCGCAGCGGAGGTCGTCGAAACCTGGGCCAACGTGCTCGATCTGCTCGAGCGCGATCCGATGGAGTGCGCCGAGATCCTGGACTGGCCCGCCAAGCTGCGGCTGCTGGAGGGCTTCCGCAACAGGGAGAACCTGAACTGGTCGGCGCCCCGACTGCACCTGGTCGACCTGCAGTACTCCGACGTGCGGCTCGATAAGGGGCTGTACAACCGGCTGGTGGCCCGTGGATCGATGAAGCGTCTGGTCACCGAGCAGCAAGTCATCGATGCCGTCGACAGTCCGCCGACCGATACCCGCGCCTACTTCCGCGGCGAATGCCTGCGCAGGTTCGGCGCGGACATCGCCGCGGCCAGCTGGGACTCGGTGATCTTCGACCTGGGCGGCGATTCGCTCGTCCGGATTCCAACCCTGGAGCCGCTGAGGGGCAGCAAAGCGCACGTCGGCGCCCTGCTGGACTCGGTGGACAGCGCCGTCGAACTGGTCGAACAGCTCACGACGTAAGCGCACTATCCCAGGCAATTTGTGCGTTGACCGGTAGTGTGGAGTAACCGGCGGGCGCCTGTGAGCCCGCCGATGACATACGCAGGAGGCAGCGATGGCTCAGGAGCAGACCAAGCGTGGTGGTGGTGGCGGCGAGGACGACGACCTCACCGGCAGCACGGCCGCCGGCCAGGAGCGTCGCGAGAAGCTTGCTGAAGAGACAGACGACCTGTTAGACGAGATCGATGACGTCCTCGAAGAGAACGCGGAGGACTTCGTCCGTGCGTACGTGCAGAAGGGTGGACAGTGACCTGGCCGCACCGCGAACAGCTGGCCTTTTCCACTTCGTCCGACCACCGCTACCCGGTAGCACCATCCGTACCTGTGGACTTGTCGTCCTTTTCTGAACTGCTGCGCCGCCAGGCGCCCGAACTCTTGCCCGTGAACCGGCACGCCGTGCCAACGGATGCGGTGCCGCACGGCACCACGATCGTCGCGCTGAAGTACCCGGGCGGTGTGGTGATGGCAGGCGATCGCCGGTCCACGCAGGGCAACATGATCGCCGGTCGCGATGTGCAGAAGGTGTACATCACCGACGACTACACGGCGACGGGGATTGCGGGCACCGCGGCCATCGCGGTCGAGTTCGCCCGCCTCTACGCCGTCGAACTCGAGCACTACGAGAAGACCGAAGGCGTGCCGTTGACCTTCCGCGGCAAGGTCAACCGGCTGGCCACCATGGTGCGTGGCAACCTTGGAGCGGCGCTGCAGGGGTTCGTCGCGCTGCCGCTGTTGGCCGCCTATGACCTCAACGACCCCAATCCGGATGCGGCGGGGCGCATCGTGTCGTTCGACGCCGCCGGTGGCTGGAACCTCGAGGAGGAGGGTTACCAGTCGGTGGGGTCGGGCTCTATCTTCGCGAAGTCGTCGATGAAGAAGCTGTATTCGCAAGTGACTGATGCGGATTCGGCGCTGCGGGTCGCGGTCGAAGCGTTGTATGACGCGGCGGATGACGACTCGGCGACGGGCGGGCCGGACCTGGTGCGTGGCATCTATCCCACCGCGGTCAATCTTGCCGCCGAGGGCGCAGAAGAGGTGCCGGAGTCGCGGATCGCTGAGCTGGCGCGCGAGGTGATCGAAAGTCGTTCGCGCAGTGACACCTTCGGTCCTGACGCACCCCACCGAGGTCCTGTTGATGCGCGAGGAGACTCGTGAGCTTTCCGTATTTCATCTCGCCCGAGCAGGCAATGCGCGAGCGTTCGGAGCTCGCGCGCAAGGGTATTGCCCGCGGCCGCAGTGTTGTGGCGCTTGCGTACTCCGGCGGCGTGCTGTTTGTCGCGGAGAACCCGTCGCGGTCGCTGCAGAAGGTCAGCGAGCTTTACGACCGTGTCGGGTTCGCGGCCGTCGGCCGGTTCAACGAGTTCGATAATCTGCGCCGTGGTGGCATCCAATTTGCAGACACCCGCGGCTACGCATATGACCGCCGCGACGTGACTGGGCGTCAACTGGCCAATGTGTATGCGCAGACGCTTGGCACGATCTTCACCGAGCAGGCGAAGCCGTACGAGGTCGAGCTGTGCGTCGCCGAAGTTGCGCACTACGGCGAGACGAAACCACCTGAGCTCTATCGCATTACGTACGACGGGTCGATCGCTGACGAGCCGCATTTCGTCGTGATGGGCGGTACCACCGATCCGATCGCCACGGCGCTCAAAGAGTCCTATAAGGAGAACGCCAGCCTGTCCGAGGCGGCCAAGATCGCCATCGACGCGCTGAAAGCGGGTGCAGGCAACGGCGGTTCGGAGCAGCGCACGCTGGGGCCGTCGACGCTCGAGGTCGCCATCCTCGATGCCAATCGACCCCGCCGCGCATTCCGTCGGATTACCGGTTCGGCCCTGGAAGCGCTTATCCCGGAAGAGGATTCACCCGCCGAGACCCCGAAGGCCGACGATTAGGCGCTATCCGCCAACGCGTTGATGACGGCTTCAGCCTCCGTACGTCCGGCGTAGAGCTGCCACACCGTTTCGGCGATGTCATCGGGGTTCAGCGTGGCGACCGTGATGCCGGGGACGAGGTCGGGATCTTTCGTCATGGTCGCGTATATGTCGCCTCGTCGATCAAGCCACCGATCGTCACTGTTCCCGCGTAGACCCCGGCCGGTGCCAGCGCGGTGTGCAGGGTGACCGCATAGTTGCGCAACGCCGCGGACGCCAGCGCCATGCCGCCGAGGGGCGCCGGCAAACAGAAGTCCGCCCGCGCCGCGCTGCGTCAGTTCGGGTATCAGCAGCGACGCGAAGTCGACGGCGGGCACGACGCCGCGCAGCGCCACTTCGGCCCCGGGGCCGTTTAACGCGGTGATGTCGCCTGGCGGCGGGTCGAGTGCCGCAGGCCCGAAGTAGCCGACGTCAATGCGGCCGAACCGGTCTCTCACCGTCTCGATAGCCCAGCGGAGAGCGGCGGCGTCGGCTGCGTCAGCGGCGACTGCGATTGCTTCGATGCCGGCATCGGCGAGTGAGCGCAGATAGCTGGCGTGGCGGTCGGCGCTGCGGGAAATCAGCGCGACGGCGTGGCGCTCGAGGCCAAAGCGGTGGGCTACCGACATGCCGAGCCCGGCCCGGCGCCTAGCACTACCAGAACAGGTCGAGCAGAAGTTGAGGTCATACTCAACTTAGTATCAGAATTTGAGGGCACCCTCAACTTGGCTAGAATCGCCTGATGGCGACCATGCGGGCCGATGCACTGCGCAATCGGGAACGGTTGACGGTGGCGGCCGCCGACCTATTTGCGGAGCGCGGCATCGACGTGCCGCTGGAGAAGATCGCCCGCCGGGCAGACGTGAGCATTGGCACGCTGTACAACCATTTCCCCAATCGCGGGGCGCTGCTCGACGCGGTTTTGCCGGACTGGATGGCCGAGCTCGACCGGTTGGCCGAAGCTGCGCTGGCCGATCCCGATCCATGGCAAGGATTCGCCGGTTTCTTGGACGGCCTGTTCCAGGTCCAGGCGCATTACCGTTCGATGAACGAGGCGATCGCCCGTACCCCTGTGGGTTCGGTGGACGTCGCGGCCGAATGCGGGCGTGGCGGCGGAGTGATCGAATCCGTGGTGTGGCACGCAAAGAACGCTGGAGTGTTGCGGCAAGACTTCGGCGCAGACGATATCGCCGTCCTGGTCGGTGCGATGTCGAAGGTCATCGCGATGTCGAATGGCGATGACGCCGTGTGGCGCCGTCACCTCGGCTTCGTGCTCGACGGTTTACGAGCGCATCCGTAGCGGCGTAATACCTTGCGCTGCACCAGATCTCTCGTTGCACGCGCGGGTAGGCCACAGCCGCCGATGCCTACTGCGAGTGCGAGTACTGCGCGAAGCGCAGCAGCCCGACCCCGGGGATTGGGGGTCGGCGCAGTGAGGTGTGGGCGGCGCGGCAGTACTGGGGTGGCGCGTCAGACCAGCCAACCCACAACGCGTAGTTAAGTGCGCGGGCAGACGACTGCCCTGCGCCACCGGCCATCCCGGCAATTCGGTCGGTGCATAATCGGTGGAGGGGAGGCGCGGGAACAAGACCGCGTACAAGCGACGAAGGAACTGAATTGTCCGAAACCAAGATCACGGTCATCTATGACAATCCTGTCGACGCCGGTGCTTTCGAATCAGCGTACGAGTCAGAGCAATTGGAGGCAGCCCGGCGAATCCCGGGCTACCTCCGCTTCGAGGCGTCGAAGGTGTGGCCAAAAGAGGACGGCACTCCGACCCCTGCTTATCGCATGCTCGACCTTTATTACCCGGACTACGACGCCGCCGTTGCGGCAGTGACCACGCCGGAAGCGGGTGCGTTCTTCGAGGCAATGGCGCGGCTGTCCACCGGAGGGGTACGCGTGCTGGTTTCCGACATCGAGGTGACGAAGGGCTGACGCTGCTCAGCTAAGTAGCCACCGTCACGGTCATGCGTACATCGATCACCGCGCGCGGGCGCTCCGGTGAGAGCTGCCGCACCTTGTCACCCACCTCGTCGGTGCCCAACGGAATGTCTTCGCAGACCCGCAGTCGTTCCTCGCACTGCTCGCGTCTGGTGATGGCGTCGAGCTTCTCCTGAATCGGCGCGCTGGCGCGGTGCGCCCGCTATCCGGCGAGCAGGCCGTCGGCGTGTTCGTCGGCGATACCAGTGAGCCCGGTCCTGCGGCACCTTCCTCTCGGCGTCCAGCTTCTGGGCCTAGGGTCATCGGCCGGCACACGCAGCAGCGTCTTGGCATCCTGTTGCGCCACAGGCTCAGTGAGGAGACCTAGAGGCAGCGCATCGGCGTGCTCGGCGCGGATGGAGACCCCACCGCAGGACTTGCACGCATAGGTGATCTGGTGTGCCCGACGCGCCACCAACTCCGCAATCGTGGCCAACCGCCGCGCCCCGGCGATCGCCTCGTCCCGAGCCGACTCCTCGATCGTAGCGACGACCGCCTCGTCGCCCGCACCAGCCATTATCGAACTCGAACACACGTTCGATAATGGCTGCTAACACCGACGGAAATCCGCGTTAAGGCCGTCCCTGTGAATTCGCGTGTTCCAGTTGACGTGACGCGGCTCACAGGGGAAGTATGTGTTGCGTCCATCAATATCGTTGCGTAATACGCAACAAAGAAGGATTCAGCCCAATGCGCAAAGTTGTCGTGATCGGTGCCGGGATCGTCGGCGCCTCACTCGCGGACGAACTGACCGCGCGCGGCGTCACCGACGTGACCGTGGTCGACCGCGGCCCGCTGTTCACCACGGGCGGTTCGACGTCACATGCGCCCGGGCTGGTGTTCCAGACCAACGCGTCGAAGACGATGAGCGCGTTTGCGCGATACACCGTGGAGAAGTTTGCAGCCCTCGATCATCCGGACGGGTGGGTGTTCAACTCGGTCGGCGGCCTCGAGGTGGCGACCACCCCGGAGCGCTGGGCCGACCTGCACCGCAAGGTCGGCTGGGCGCAGGCGTGGGGCATCGACGGACGCCTGCTCACCCCGACCGAATGCGTCGCGCTTCACCCACTGCTCGATCGCGAACGCATCCTCGGCGGATTCCACACGCCGACCGACGGACTGGCGAAGGCCGTTCGCGCTGCCGAAGCCCAGGCCAGCCGGGGCACCGCCCGCGGCGCGATCTTTCGTCCGCACACCGAGGTGCTCGGCATCGTCGACGCGGGAGGGCGTGTCACGGGAGTGCGCACCAACGACGGCGTCATCGACGCCGACATCGTCGTGTGTGCCGCCGGCTTTTGGGGCGCCACGCTGGCCGAGCAGGTCGGCCTCGTCGTCCCGCTGGTGCCGATGGCCCACCAGTACGCGCGCACCGGTCAGATCGGCGCCCTGGTTGGACGCAATACGGAACTGTCGGAGGCCGGGATGCCAATCCTGCGCCACCAAGACCAGGACCTGTACTTCCGCGAACACATCGACAGGATGGGCATCGGGTCCTACAGCCACAAGCCGATGCCGGTGGACATGTCGACGCTGATGGCCGACACCGCAAGTGAACTGATGCCGTCGATGCTGCCGTTCACCGAGGAGGACTTCGCCCCTGCCTGGCACGAAGCTCGGGAACTTCTTCCGGCCCTGGGTGATTCGAAGGTCGAAGAGGCATTCAACGGCATCTTCTCGTTCACCCCGGACGGCTTCTCCATCATGGGCGAGCACCGCGACCTCGCCGGCTTCTGGGTCGCCGAGGCGGTGT
This sequence comes from uncultured Actinomycetota bacterium, assembly GCA_963848855.1. GTDB lineage: Bacteria > Actinomycetota > Actinomycetes > Mycobacteriales > Mycobacteriaceae > Mycobacterium. Next base: position 1,563,923 of record CAWKFL010000006.1, on the reverse strand, counting down.
GGGTGACGCACTCGGCCGGCGTCGCCAAGGCCACCGCGGAATGGATCGTCGATGGCACGCCGTCGATCGACGTCCATGAGTGCGACCTGTATCGCTTCGAGGACGTTGCCCGCAGCCCGAAGTTCATCATGCAGACCAGCTCTCAGGCCTTCATCGAGGTCTACGACGTCATCCACCCCTACCAATTCCGCACCGCGCTGCGGGGACTGCGAACCAGTCCGTTCTACGAGCGGCAGAAGCAGCTCGGCGCGTACTTCTACGAGGGCGCAGGTTGGGAGCGGCCAGCCTGGTTCGACGCGAACGCCGAACTCGCCCAGCGTCTCTTCGCCGACGGCTTGGCCGTTCAGGATCGCGACGACTGGTCGGCCCGGTTCTGGTCGCCGATCTCCATCGCCGAGGCGCACTGGACGCGCGAGGGGGTGGCGATGTACGACATGACACCGCTGACCCGCTACGATGTGGCCGGACCGGGCGCCGCAGCTTTCCTGCAGCGGATGACGACCAACAACGTCGACAAGAGCGTCGGCTCGGTCACGTACACGCTGCTGCTCGACGAGACCGGTGGAATCCGAAGCGATATCACCGTTGCCCGCCTGGGAGATCAGTCATTCCAGGTCGCCGTCAACTCACCGATGGACTTCGACTGGTTCAGTCGCCGGCTACCGGAGGATGTCACGCTGCGCGACATCACCGGCGGCACCTGCTGCATCGGAGTCTGGGGGCCGCTCGCCCGCGATCTGGTCCAACCACTGTGTCCCGATGACCTGTCGCACGAGGGCTTCAAGTACTTCCGCGCGAAGCAGACCTACCTCGACGCGATCCCGGTCACGATGCTGCGCGTCTCCTACGTCGGCGAACTCGGCTGGGAGGTCTACACCAGTGCGGAATACGGTGCCGCGCTGTGGGATCTGCTCTTCGACGCCGGCCGACCCTACGGCCTGATCGCCGCGGGGCGGATCGCGTTCAACAGCCTACGCATCGAGAAGGGCTACCGCCTCTGGGGCACGGACATGACGGCCGAACACCAACCGGCCGCTGCGGGGCTGGACTTCGCGGTGCGGATGAACAAGGACAACTTCGTCGGTAAGTCCGCACTGGGCAAGGCGCCGGACAAAGTGCTGCGCAGCATCGTGTTCGACGATCCGTCGGCCGTCGCGTTGGGCAAGGAGCCCGTGCACGTCCACGATCGTCGCGTCGGCTACGTGACGAGCGCTGGTTATTCGGCCACGGTCGGGCGCACGATCGGCTACGCCTGGTTGCCCGCCGAAGCCGCGATCGGTGACTCGGTCACCGTCGACTATCGCGGCACCTCCTATACCGCCACGGTGCACGCCGAGCCCGTGGTGGATCCCGACATGGCGCGGATCAAGAGGTAGCGCACAACGTGACGACCACACATCAGCCCTCTGCCCTGGTGCCGACACTGGCGGGGGAGTACTACACCAGCGAATCCCTGTTCGCCGCAGAACAGGAACGCATCTTCGAGACAATGTGGTTCTGCGCGGCGCGCTCGGCCGACATCGCCAAACCCGGGCAGCTCCGCACGGTCCAGGTCGGTCGCGAGAGCGTACTCGTCGTCCGCGGGCGCGACGATATCCTGCGCGCGTTCCTCAACGTGTGCAGACACCGGGGGGCCCGGCTGTGCACCGAGCCAGAAGGACAGGTGCGCCGCAACGTGCAGTGTCCGTATCACGCCTGGACCTACGCGCTGGATGGCAAACTCGTTGCGGCGCCAAACATCGCCACCCTGACCGACGAGAACGGGGTCGGCATCGACCGGTATCGATACGGACTCATTCCCGTCGCACTGACCGAATGGCTCGGCTACGCATGGCTCTGCCTCGCCGACGAACCGCCGTCGTTCACCGACGACGTGGTCGGCGAGGTCACGCACAGGCTCGGCGACGCGTCCGCCATCGATCATTACGGCATCGACGGTCTGCAGGTCGGCCGCAGGTTTGTCTACGACGTGGCCGCGAACTGGAAGCTCATCGTCGAGAACTTCATGGAGTGCTATCACTGCGCGACGATCCACCCCGAACTGGTCGAGGTGCTGCCGGAGTTCTCGAGCGGTTTGGCTGCGCAGTACTACGTCGGACACGGCGCCGAATTCGGTTCCGACGTAGCGGGGTTCACCGTGAACGGATCGGCGGGGTTCGAAACCCTGTCCGGGGTGACGGCCGAACAGGATCGCCGCTACTACGCGATCACCGTGCGGCCGACGGTCTTCGTCAACCTGGTTCCCGACCACATCATCTTCCACCGCATGTACCCGATGGCCGCGGACCGCACCGTCGTCGAATGTGATTGGCTCTACGCTCCAGACGTCGTATCGTCCGGCCGCGATGTATCGCATTCGGTGGAGTTGTTCCACCGGGTCAACCAACAGGACTTCGACGCGTGCGAGCGCACGCAACCCGCGATGTCGTCACGGGCCTACCGGCACGGTGGTGTTCTCGTTCCTGCCGAACACCACATCGCGGACTTCCACAAGTGGGTAATGTCCCGTCTCGGCGAGGAGCATGTATGAACGGTGAACCGGATCTCTGGATCGGCGGACAATGGCGCCACGCATCCGACGGCGGTAAACGCGACATCATCAACCCCGCCGACGGCAGTGTGGCCGCGACCGTCGACGAGGCCACACCCGACGACGTGCGTGATGCAATCGCCGCGGCGCGCAGTGCATTTGACGACGGTGTGTGGCCGTCCACACCTGTGGGTGAGCGCGCCGCGCTGCTCGAACGGATCGCCGACCTGCTGCAGCGCGACAAGGAATCCCTGGCGCGACTGGAAACCGTCGATACCGGCAAGACGTTGGTGGAGAGCGGGATCGACATCGACGACGTCACGTCGGTCTTCCGTTACTACTCCCGCCTGGTCGCCGCCGAATCCGATCGCATCGTCGACGTCGGCGACCCGGCCGTGATCAGCAGAGTGGTTCGCGAACCCATCGGGGTGTGCGTGCTCATCGCGCCGTGGAACTACCCACTGCTCCAGATGTCCTGGAAGATCGCGCCCGCCCTTGCCGCGGGCTGCACGATGGTGGCCAAACCCAGCGAGGTCACGCCGCTGACGACGATCGCGTTCGCGCACCTGCTCGAAGAAGCGGGCGTGCCGTCTTCAGTGGTGAACCTCGTGCAGGGCAGCGGTGCGACCCTGGGCTCCGCGCTGACGGACACCCCGGATGTCGACTTCATCTCGTTCACCGGCGGATTGGCCACCGGCAGGACCATCGCCAAGGTGGCGGCCGAACACGTTACCAAGGTCGCCGTCGAACTCGGAGGCAAGAACCCGCACATCGTCTTCGCCGATGCCGACATCGAAAGCGCCGTCGACCACGTGCTCACCGGCGTTTTCCTGCACTCCGGGCAGGTGTGCTCGGCGGGGACCCGGCTGATCATCGAGGAAAAGATCGCCGACGACTTCGTCGCCGAACTCGCAGCCCGTGCAGAGAAGATCCGTGTCGGCGATGGCATGGACCCGGCCAGTGAGACCGGCCCGCTGGTCTCCGAGCAGCACCGGGCCAAGGTGGAAGCTCATGTGCAGCAGGGCATTTCGGAGGGAGCCAAGCTTGTCACCGGCGGTGCACGGCCGAGTGACCCAGCGTTGGCCAACGGCAGTTTCTATCTGCCCACGATCTTCGACCGGTGCGACCGGTCGATGCGAATCGTCCAGGAGGAAACCTTCGGGCCGATTCTGACGGTGGAACGCTTCATCGACGAGGCCGAGGCGATCGCACTCGGCAATGACACGGAATACGGTCTCGCGGCGGGTGTTCGAACATCCGATATCGCGCGAGGCGAACGTGTAGTGCGGGCACTGCGGCACGGCACGGTGTGGCTCAACGACTTCGGCTACTACACCGCAGCGGCGGAGTGGGGCGGATTCGGAAAGTCAGGTAACGGCCGCGAGCTCGGGCCAACCGGGCTGGCGGAATACCAAGAGATCAAACATATCTGGCACAACACCGCGCCCACACCTGCGGGCTGGTTCAAGGGATAGGCAGCGCCGAGGAAGGACACCGCCATGGTGATCAAGGAGCCACACGCCGACAGCGGCATGGAGGACTTCGGTTATCGAGAGTCGCTTGACCGCAGTATCGGAAAGTTCGCGAGCTTCGCGGCAGGGGTCAGTTATATCTCCATCCTGACCGGTACTTTCCAGCTCTTCTATTTCGGATTCGGCACCGGCGGTCCGGCCTATCTCTGGTCGTGGCCGATGGTGTTCGTCGGGCAGATGGCCGTCGCCCTGTGCTTCATGGAGCTGGCAGCCAAGTACCCGGTCGCCGGATCGGTGTACAACTGGTCCAAGAAGCTCGGCAGCCGCCTCGTCGGCTGGACGTCGGGCTGGCTGATGCTCACCGCATCGATCGTCACGATCTCCGCGGTGGTGCTGGCCTATCAGCTCAACCTGCCACGGCTGTGGAGCGGATTCCAGATCATCGGCGACGGCACCGGTGAATACGATTTCGCCACCAACGCCGTTGTTCTCGGCACCGTCTTGATCGTGTTCACCACGGTCGTCAACGCGCTCGGCGTGCGGCTGATGGCGATGATCAACAGCACGGGCGTGTTCATCGAACTCATCGCGGCCGTGCTGATCGTGATCATTCTGGCGTTCAACGTCAAGCGCGGTCCGGACATCTTCTTCTCCACCCAGGGCTACGGAGCGGGCGAAAGCTTCGGTTATCTCGGCGCGTTCCTGGTGGCATCGCTTGCCTCGCTCTACGTCATGTACGGGTTCGACACCGCAAGCTCGCTCGGTGAGGAGACTGTCGAGCCACGGCGCACCGCACCCAAGGCGATCGCGCGGGCCATCCTGGCCTCCTTCGTGATCGGCGGCGGCATCCTGGTGTTCGCGGTGATGTCGGCACCCGACCTCGCGGACCCGAAGATCGGCGAAAGCAGCGGCGGCCTGCAGTACATCGTCGAGCAGGTGATGTGGGGCCCGCTTGGCAAGATCTTCCTGGTCTGCATCGTCGTCGCGGTGACCGTGTGCACGCTCGCCGTGCACACCGCGGCGATTCGGCTGTCGTTCGCGATGGCGCGCGACAACGCACTTCCGTTCGGTGAGAAGCTGGCCCGGGTAAATCCGAAGACGCAGACGCCGATCATTCCCGCCGTCGTCATCGGCCTGATCGCGGCGATCATCCTCGCGATCAACATCGGCCAGCCCAAGATCTTCACGGTGCTGACGTCGATCGCGATCATCATGATCTACCTGGCTTACCTGATGGTGACCGGACCGATGCTGAAGAAGCGCCTGCAAGGGCAGTGGCCACCAAAGGATCTCAAAGAGGGCGGGTACTTCACGATGGGCAAGTGGGGACTGCCGGTGAACATCTTCGCGGTGTTGTGGGGTGCGCTGATGGCGCTGAACCTCGCGTGGCCGCGCGTCGCCGTGTACGGCGAGCCTTGGTACAACACCTGGGGCGCGTTCGTCTACATCGGTGTCATCGTCGGTTCAGGGTTGCTGTGGTATTTGATCAAGGGCCGTCACCACATCGGCTGCCTGAAATCCCATGCGGTCGAAACCAAGTCTGAGGCGGCGGAGCAGGCCTGATGTCAGACGCCGGAACATTCGATTATGTGATTGCGGGCGGCGGTACCGCCGGTTGCGCGCTGGCCGCCCGGTTGTCAGAGGACCCGGACGTGACGGTGTGCCTGTTGGAGGCAGGCCCATCCGACGTCGGCGACGACAACATCCTGGTTCTCGCGGAGTGGATGCACCTGCTCGACTCCGGCTACGACTGGGACTATCCCGTCGAACCGCAGGAGCGCGGCAACTCGTTCATGAGACACGCCCGCGCCAAGGTGCTCGGCGGGTGTTCGTCGCACAACTCGTGCATCGCGTTCTGGCCGCCGGCCGAGTGTCTCGACGAGTGGGTGAAGATGGGCGCCGTCGGCTGGAGCGCGGCCGAGGTCATCCCGCTTGTTCAGAAACTCACCGAGACGGCGTTGCTCCGCGACGTCCCGCCCGAAGATCCCTGCGGGGCCGCCGTTCTGGAAGCCGCGGCGATGGTCGGGATGCCGACCGTCGCTTTCAACCGCGGCGAGACGGTGCGCAATGGCGCCGGTTGGTTCCAGATCAACGCCGCCAAGGACGGCACACGCATGTCGAGTTCGCATGCCTATCTGCATCCGATCCTCGACACTCGCAATAATCTGGAGGTGCGCACGAAGTGCTGGGTCGCCGAGATCCTGTTTGACGACGCGCTGACGGCGACGGGAGTCCGCTACCAGCGGCCTGATCTGTCCGGCTACGACGTGGTCTCCGCGCGGCGCGAGGTCATCGTGACCGCCGGTGCGATAGATACCCCGAAGTTGTTGATGCTGTCGGGAATCGGGCCCGCTGAGCACCTGCGGGAGTTGGGGATCGATGTTCGCGTCGACTCGCCGGGTGTCGGGGCCAACCTCGATGACCATGTCGAGGGCCTCGTGTTCTGGGAGGCGTCCAAGCCGATGGTGACGATGTCGACGCAGTGGTGGGAGATCGGGCTGTTCACGTGCGTCGATGAGGGCTGCACCCAGCCGGATCTGATGATGCACTACGGCAGCGTCCCGTTCGACATGAACACACTGCGCCACGGCTATCCGACGACCGACAACGGATTCTGCCTGACTCCCAACGTGACTCAGGGCCGGTCCCGGGGCACGGTGCGGCTGCGCACCCGCGACTTCCGTGATCGGCCGCGGGTCGACCCTCGGTACTTCACTGATCCCGATGGCTATGACGAGCGCATCATGCTCACCGGTGTTCGCTTGGCGCGCAAGATCGCTGAGCAGGCACCGCTGGCCGCCTGGGTGGGCAGGGAGCTTGCACCGGGACCCGATGCGACGACCGACGACGAGCTGGTCGACTACATCCACAAGTGTCACAACACCGTCTATCACCCGGCGGCGACGGCCCGGATGGGCGCGGTCACCGACCCGATGGCCGTGCTCGACCCCGAGCTGCGGGTCAAGGGAGTGACGCGGCTGCGCGTTGTGGACGCGTCGGCGATGCCCAAGCTGCCGTCTATCAATCCGAACATCACGGTGATGACGATGGCTGAGAAGTGTGCCGAGCTCATCCGAACAGCTTGACGACACAGCGGATCTCGCGTCGTTCCTTGGGCAGCACACGCCGTTCCAGGGGTCCTCTGAGGCCGAGCTCACCGAACTGGCGGCGGGCTCGGTCCTAGAGGACTTCCCCGCGGGCGCCGTGGTGGCGGATTACTCGACGCGGGTGCCCGACGATGTGTGGATGGTTCGGACCGGGCACGTCGCGCTGCGAGCCAGTGCCGACGGCTCGACGATCGACGCCGTCGACCCCGGCGGAATCTTCGGCTACACGCCGATGTTGACCGGCGGCGGGGTGGATTTCGAGGCCCGAACGACGCTGCCGAGCATGCTGATCCGGTTGCCTGGCGCGTTGGTGCGCGCGCAGTTCGCCAAACCCGCGGGGCTGGCCTTTCTGGCGTCGTCGGCGTGGAATCTCGGCGCCGCGGACCGGCCGACCGTGGCGCCCGCGACCGACAGCAGACCGGTCGCCGACCTCGTGCACGGCGACCCGCTGGTCGTCGAGCCCACAATCTCGGTGCGCGATGCAGTCGTACGGATGACCGAGCATCACGTGTCGTATGCGCTCATCAGGCTGCCTGACGGCGCGCTGGGCATCTTCACGGACCGCGATTTGCGCACCCGGGTGGTCGCGGCGGGTCTGCCCGTCGACGTGTCCATCGACAGGGTGATGAGCGCGCCCGCGCGCACCGTCACCGCAGACCTGACCGCCGACACCGTGCTGATGGAAATGCTCGAATGCGGAATGCGGCACATGCCGGTGGTGACGTCGCGCGGCCAGGTCGTCGGCGTACTCGAAGACGCGGATCTACTTGCGGCGTCGACGCGCCAAAGTTTCATGCTGCGCCGTTCGATCGGGCTGGCCGCCAATGCAACCGAGCTACAGCAGGTCGGACAGCGGGTCACCGGCATTGCCGGAGACCTTTTCCGTAACGGCACCAAAGCATCGGCGACCAGCGGGATCCTGTCGGTGGTCATCGACAGCCTGGTGCGCAAGGCACTCGAACTGGCACTGGCCGAAGCCGATGAAGCGCCCGACGAAGGGTTCGCCTGGCTGACGCTCGGCAGCGTGGCCCGGCGCGAGGCGATGCCGTCATCCGACGTCGACAGCGCGCTGTCCTGGTCCGACGACCTCGGGACGGCCCATGCCGAACTGCCCGCTGTCGCCGCCCGCGTGCACGAGATCCTCGACGCATGCGGGTTGCCCGCCGACCGCAACGGGGCAGTCGCGTCTAAGCCGAGTTTCTCACGCTCGCAATCGGATTGGCTCGCCGCCGCGGATGTTTGGCTGGCGGATCCGCTGCGGGATCAAGGGCTGATCTATTCGTCGTTGCTTATCGATGGCCGCGTCGTGTGGGGCGATCGGGCGCTGCACACCGTTCCTTCGGCCTTCCGCAGGATGCGCGACAAGCATCCGGATGTGCTGCGGCTACAGTTGCTCAATGCACTGTCGGGCAAGGTGAGGATCCGCTCGTTGCGTGATGTGTTGTCGCGGCGGGGCGGGACGTTCGACCTGAAATGCCATGCGGTGACCCCGATCGTCAACCTTGCGCGGTGGGGCGGCCTGACCGGCGACGTCACGTCGGCGACGACGCCGGCCCGGCTGTCGGCCGCCGCGCAGAGCGGTGCGCTCTCCCAGCGCGACGCCGACACGCTGTGCGATGTGTTCGTGATGCTGCAGCGGCTGCGGATGGCGCACCAGGTCCAGCAGATGTCGGCGGGCCATGCGCCGGGTGATGTGATCACCATGTCGGAGTTGTCGCCGCTGAACCGCAGCCTGCTCGGCGACGGGCTGAGGGAGATCGCCGCCGTGCGTCGGCGGGTCGGCAACTTCAGTGCCCCGCGCGTATAGGCTTGAGACACCATGGCACAGGGTTCTGACGCCGACAGACCGGCCGCGGCCGTGCAGTCGGTCGACCGCGCACTGCTCGTCCTGGAGATCCTGGCAAAGCTGGGGCATGCCGGTGTCACCGAGCTCGCCGCTGCACTCGGCGTGCACAAGTCGACGGTGTCCCGGCTCGTCGCCGTGCTCGAATCACGAGGTTACGTCGAACAGTTGTCCGACCGCGGCAAGTACCGGCTTGGATTCTCCATCGCACGCCTGGCCAGGGCCAGCAGTGGGCATCTCGACCTGGCGAAGCTCAGTCAGGAGATCTGCGACAGCCTGGCCGCCGAAGTCGGCGAGACAACAAATCTGGCGATCCTGGACGGCGGCCGAATCGTCAACATCGTCGAGGCCATTGGGCCCGCCGAGATCACGCTGCGGACGTGGATCGGCCAGAGCTGTCCCGCGTACGCCACGTCGAGCGGCAAGGTGTTGTTGGCGGGACTCGATGCCGCCGACGTCCGCAGCCGGCTGGAGTCAGTACTCGAACGGTTCACGCCGAACACCGTGGTCAAGATCGCTGATCTGCAACGCGAATTGGCAACCGCCCGTGAGCGTGGCTGGGCGACCGTCGCCGAGGAGCTGGAGGTCGGACTGAACGCGGTCGCGGCCCCTGTCCACGATGCCAATGCGCAAGTGGTTGCCGCGCTGAGTGTTTCGGGGCCGTCCTACCGGCTCGGTAAGGATCAGTTCGAGCGAGGTCGCCAAGCAGACCATCGCGGCCGCCGACGCGATCAGCCGACGTCTCGGCTGGGTCGAGCACGGATGAGGATCAGCTCGGCGAATTGCTCCGCCGCCTCGAGAGGGGTGAAATGCCCGACGTCGTCGGCAAAGTGCAGCCGCACATCGATGAAGTAGTGCTCGAGCCGGTCGGACCACTGGGGCGGGAACAGCGGATCGTATTGCGGCCACAGCACATCCGTCGGTGCGTGAATCTTGATGGCGCGTTCCGGAGGCAGTTCGGTGAGCGATTGCGCGACCATCCCCGCGCCCGCTCGGTACCACGCGATCGATGAGGTGAACGCGCCGGGCAGCGCGTAGTCGGACACCAGGCGATCCAGATCATCCTCTGAGAGGGTGAAATTCGGGCCGGACCAATGACTCCAGAAGTGCCGCAAATACTCGCGCACAGCATCCGGATTGCCGTCGATCAACTGTGCGGCGAGGGGAAGTTGGTGAAATGCCTGGTACCAGAATTCGCTCTGCGCTAGGGGGGTCAGGACACGGTCACCGGCGCCCGGAAGTGGAGGGGACAGCACAAGCGCTTCGACGAGATCGGGATGCATGCGTGCCACGCTCTGGGCGACACGGCTGCCGACGTCGTAGCCGGCGAGCACGACGCCGGACAGACCCCAGTTCCTTGATCAACCCGACGATGCTGCTCGCTTGGGCGGTGGCGCTGTAGAAGTGGCGCACCGCGACGTCGTGCTTGTCGGAGCCGCCGAAACCGCGCAGGTCGGGAACGATGATGTCGGCGACATCACCGAGGATCGGAACGATCTTGCGGAAGTCATGGCGGTTGCCCGGCCAGCCGTGCAGCAGCACGACCGGTGGTGCGCCCTTCCTCCCGTATCGGTCAAAGGCCAATCGAAACCCGTCCACCGGCGCGCTGCGCGACCACATTGGCCCATTCTGGCCAGATGTCACCCGGCTTGGTGCAAGGTTTGCGAATCACCGGTGATGACCGCCAGGATGTTTCGCCACGCATCCGACGGCCGGTTGAGCACGTCGCTATGCGCTCGCGGGCCGACCACGGGCTGGCCGTCATCGTAATCGCCTGTCGCCAAACGGATTACCCCGGGCATCTCGTCGGGATCGGCGCCGTGCGGCCCGCCTGGAATGCCCTGCACCGCCTCGATCAAGTCTCCCGGCGCGGTCATGGAGAAGCGCAGCACATCCGGATTGCGGTTGTGCCAATCACCGGGATCGTCGACGCCGACGCCCGCGCCGGCGGCCGCCACATACAGCGTCCTGTCCGCGGTCATGCCAAGCGCCTCGGCGGTACCCAGGATCGAACCTCCGTACGAATGTCCGATGTAGGTGACGGGAATCGAGCGCCCAGTCCCATCCACGGTTCGGTCGACGTCCTCGCTGAAGGCGACCAGCCGCGGCGCAATATCCAGCGCGTAGCTCGGGTCGGCGGCGGCGGCCAACGCGCTGGCCAGGTTGCCTCCCTGCGGGAACGCCCCGCCCAGGTAGGTGATGGCGGCAACGTCGCCGTGGGTCGCCGACACGAACCGCCTGGCCGTCTCGGTCGTGGCCGCCGAACCCATGATCGTGGTGTTCAAGCCGGGGATCAGCACGGCCACGCTCGACGCTGTCGACAGGTTCCCGTTCAGTTCGACCAGTACGGCCCGGTCGGGGTCGAAAGCGAGGATCTGGCGGTCGACGCGCTGACCGCTGCCTGCCGGGTCGTCCACTTCGCCGAGCAGGCTGCGGTAGAAGGTGGTGCGCTCGGGATCCGCCGTTTCGATGAGCGCCTGTGCGATATTGATTCGATTGGCCGCGACCCGCCTGCCCCACGGCACCCCGTCGGAGTTGCCGACCTGCCTGGAAGACTCGGCGGACGGCGATAGCGAAAACGCTTCCGCAATATCGTTGGCGGCGTCGGCATCCGCGTCGCCCAGCCGATCCAGCCCATCGCTGATCTGCCGGCTCAATTCGGCCGCACGCACCCGCAGCATGTCGGTGGCCGCGGCGGGATCACCGCCCGACAATGCGACGAGCAGTGGCGGGGGACCGGCACGCACCGACACGGTGCCGTCGTCGTCGACCGCGAAACCGTCGGCGCGGGCGTCGTCGACCCGGGAAAGGACATCGGCCCGGGCAGCCGTGATCTGGTCGGCACCGTCGCGTGCGGCGACCGATGCCGTCACCAACGCCCGCGCTGCCGCATCGCCGCGAGCAGCGACCTCGTCCGCACGGTCACGCGCAGTTTCGGCCGCCGCGCCCTTCCAGATCGCACCGGTGTCAACGGTGACGGTGTCGACGTGGGCCTTCAACCGTCGCGCAGCCTCTTCCCAGCCATCGGCCAACCGACGCAGGGCATCCGGCCGCCACGCCTCGGCCAGCGACACGGTCGGCCGCGTCACCGTCCCAAGCGCTCGCTGTTGCGATGATCGCGGCGCTCGAAGGCGTCGGCTGACATGTGCGCAGCCAACGCCCAGCCCCGCATATTGGCGACGACATCGGTGAGCCGCGCTGCGACGAGCACCGGCCCCGCAACATTGCCAACGGCTGAACCCTGCAAGGCGTCGGAACCCAGTGTGGGCCAACGCATTTCGGCGATCGCGCTGGCGGCGGCCATGACCCGGTCAGCCACGCTACGCAGTTCGGTCAGATCAACTTCGGTGATTTCCCCCATGGCTAATGCTGGCAGATTCGTGCGCACCCGCGTTCGAGTTATCCACAGGCCAGTGACGAAAAACGCCTATGTGGGTCGTTAACCCTGTTATGCAGGCTGACCTATTGGACGGTCCGGCCATCTGGGCCAGGGTGAACGAGATCGACCCCCTCATCCGCGAATACGCCGACGAAGCGGTGGCAACCCGGCGGCTGAGCGAGCCAGTCGTGGAAGCGATGAGGTGGGCCGGTGTGTTCCGGATGGCGATGCCCGCGGAATGGGGCGGTCCGGAGCTTGACGCCTGTAGTCAGGTCGAGGTCATCGAGCGGTTGGCGAGGGCGGACGCGTCCGCCGCGTGGTGCGCGATGATCGGGGTGGAGAGCGGGTTTTTCGCCGCCTACGCGGACGAGTCCGTCGCGCGCGTTCTCTATCCGGAACTGGACATGATCACCGCAGGGTTCCAGGGACCCGCGGGAACGCTCGAGGTGTGCGACGGCGGCTACCTGCTGACCGGTCGGTGGTCGTTCGGCAGCGGAATCACCCATGCGGACGTTGTCGTCGGCGGGGCGACTGTCATGCAGAACGGGCAGCCACGACTGACCCCCTCGGGCCGGCCGGAGCACCGTGTTGCGATGCTGCCCGCCGAGTTCTGGCAGGTGATCGAGACGTGGGATCCCGATGGGTTGGCGGGCAGCGGAAGCCATGACTACACGATCAAGGAGACATTCGTTCCGCACGAGTACACCTGGGTTCCCGGCGAGCACCGGCGCACCGAGCCGCTGTACGCCTGGTACGGAATGTCCGTCGCCTGCGGTGTCGGAGTGTCGCTCGGCGTTGGCGCCGAAGCGCTGGTCAATGCGCGAGAAGCGTTGGAGGGCAAGGTCAGCAAGGCCACTATGCGTTCCGTCACCGAAGAACCGGCGGTCCGCGCGGGCTTGGCCAAGGCGGCCGCGATGATCGGCTCATCGCGCAGCTATGTGTTCGACACACTGGGCGACATTTCGGCGACGCTGGAGGCCGGAAGGGAGCTCTCGTTCGATCAGCGAGCCCGCTGGGCGGGCGCCGTCGTACACGCGGGCACGACGTGCCGCGACGCCGTGGCACTGCTCGTCGACACGGTCGGCTCGGGGGCGTTGCAGCGGTCGTCTCCGTTGCGCAAGCAACTGAGTGACCTCAACATGATCGCCCAGCACGGGCTGACGCAGAAGCGGGTGTGGGAGTGGTCGGGCGAACTGTACTTCGGCAAGCAGCCCCCGGTCCCGGTTTACTGAGGGTGTCAACGGCGAAGTTCGGCGCGGCTTGCGCGCCGCGGTGGCCGAGCAACCAGTAGTCTCGATGACGTGCAGAGACGAATCATGGGCATCGAGACCGAATTCGGTGTCACCTGCACGTTCCATGGCCATCGTCGGCTGAGCCCCGACGAGGTGGCTCGCTATCTGTTCCGGCGAGTGGTGTCGTGGGGCCGCAGTCAGCAACGTATTCCTGCGCAACGGCGCGCGGTTGTACCTCGATGTGGGTTCGCACCCCGAGTACGCCACCGCCGAGTGCGACAGCCTGACCCAGCTGGTCACCCATGACCGTGCCGGCGAACGGGTACTCGAGGACCTGCTCATCGACGCCGAGCAACGGCTGGCCGACGAGGGCATCGGCGGCGATATCTACCTGTTCAAGAACAACACGGACTCGGCGGGCAACTCCTACGGCTGCCACGAGAACTACTTGATCGTGCGCGCGGGTGAGTTCTCGCGGATTTCCGACGTGCTGCTGCCGTTTCTGGTCACCCGCCAGCTCATCTGCGGTGCCGGCAAGGTGCTCCAAACGCCGAAGGCGGCCACCTTCTGCCTCTCCCAGCGTGCCGAGCACATCTGGGAAGGCGTCTCCTCGGCCACCACGCGAAGCCGTCCCATCATCAACACCCGCGACGAACCGCACGCCGACGCCGAAAAGTACCGTCGGCTGCACGTCATCGTCGGCGACTCGAACATGTGCGAAGCCACCACGATGCTCAAAGTGGGCACCGCTTCGCTGGTGCTGGAGATGATCGAGGCAGGCGTGGCGTTCCGCGACTTCTCGCTGGACAACCCCATCCGTGCCATCCGCGAGGTCAGCCACGATCTGACCGGCAGGCGCCCGGTGCGGCTGGCCGGCGGCAGGCAGGCCAGCGCGCTGGACATTCAGCGGGAGTACTACGCGCGCGCCGTCGAGTACCTGCAGACCCGTGAACCGAATTCGCAGATCGGGCAGGTCGTCGACCTGTGGGGGCGCCAGCTCGACGCGGTCGAGAGCCAAGACTTTGCGAAGGTGGACACGGAAATCGACTGGGTGATCAAGCGCAAGCTGTTCCAGCGCTATCAGGACCGCTACAACATGGAGTTGTCGGATCCCAAGATCAGCCAGCTCGATCTGGCGTACCACGACATCAAGCGCGGCCGCGGCGTGTTCGACCTGCTGCAGCGCAAGGGGCTGGCCGCCCGGATCACCACCGACGAGGAGATCGAGGAGGCGGTCAACACGCCGCCCCAGACCACGAGGGCCAAGCTGCGCGGTGAGTTCATCAGCGCCGCACAGGAAGCCGGTCGCGACTTCACCGTCGACTGGGTACACCTCAAGCTCAACGACCAGGCCCAGCGCACCGTGCTGTGCAAGGACCCGTTCCGGTCGGTCGACGAGCGGGTCAAGCGGCTGATAGCAAGCATGTGAACTACCCCTTAGGCTAAGGCGAGTGGGTATTTCCAAAGTCGAGCGATTGATGAATCTCGTCATCGCGCTGCTGTCCACCCGCAGCTTCATCACCGCCGAGCGGATCCGCGAAACCGTCTACGGCTACGCCGACAGCCCCAGCGACGAGGCGTTCTCCCGCATGTTCGAGCGCGACAAGAACGAACTGCGTGACCTGGGCATCCCGCTGGAGACGGGCCGGGTCTCGCAGTTCGACCCAACCGAGGGCTACCGGATCAACCGCGACGCCTACGCACTGCCCGCCGTCGAGCTGACCGCCGACGAGGCCGCGGCGGTCGCGGTGGCCACGCAGCTGTGGGAGTCACCCGAGCTCATCACCGCCACCCAGGGCGCGCTGCTCAAGCTGCGGGCGGCAGGCGTCGATGTCGACGCGCCCGACTCCGGGGTCGCGATCACGTCGACGGCTACACTGCCCGGCCTGCGCGGCTCCGAGGAGGTCCTGGGAATCCTGTTGTCCGCCATCGACTCTGGGCAGGCCGTTCAGTTCTCCGCACCGCCCGTCCCGCAGCGAGCCGTACACCACCCGCACCGTCGAACCGTGGGGC
This sequence comes from uncultured Actinomycetota bacterium, assembly GCA_963848855.1. Lineage (GTDB taxonomy): Bacteria > Actinomycetota > Actinomycetes > Mycobacteriales > Mycobacteriaceae > Mycobacterium. The sequence goes on along the minus strand of CAWKFL010000006.1, from coordinate 1,548,347 downwards.
GTCGTCACCGACAGGGGCCGGTGGTACCTCGTCGGCCACGACCGCGACCGTGACGCCACGCGCACCTTCCGGCTCTCCCGCATCGGCGCGGAGGTCACCACGATCGGCCCACCGGGCGCGGTCAAGCGTCCCGACGGGCTCGACCTTGCGCGAGATCGTGGAGCAGGTGGTCAGCGACCCGCCGACCGGCGCGCAGGCCAGGGTCTGGGTCGCCGACGGCCGCGCCACCGCGCTGCGCGCGCAGGGCCACGGTGGTCGGCCCGCTGGCACTTGGCGGGCGCGCGGGCGAGGAGATCACCGTCGACATCGGCATGACCGACCGGCTGGCCCGCGAAATCGCCAGCTACGGCGCGGACGCCGTTGCGCTCGAGCCGCCAGTCGCTGCGCGACGACGTCCTGGCTCGCCTGCGGGCACAGGCCGGCCAGATCGACGAGGTCAAGGCGTGACGGCCGTGTCGACCCGGCTGGTCCGGCTGCTCAACATGGTTCCGTACTTCCAGGCCAACCCGAAGATCACCTACGCCGAGGCGGCGTCGGACCTGGGCGTCAGCGTCAAGCAACTGCGCGACGACCTCAACCAGCTGTGGATGTGCGGGCTGCCCGGCTATGGCCCCGGCGACCTGATCGACTTCGAATTCTCCGGCGACACCATCGAAGTCACGTTCACCGCGGGCATCGACCATCCGCTGCGGCTGACTTCGCCCGAGGCGACCGGCGTGCTGGTGGCGCTGCGGGCGCTCGTCGATGTGCCCGGCATGGTCGACCCCGAGGCCGCGCGCAGCGCGATCGCGAAAATCGAGTCCGCCGCGGGCACCATGAGCCACGGTGCCGAGGCCGCGGTCGACGAGCCCGCGCCGGTGGAGAGCGAGGCCGCCGCGGCGGTGCGCGCAGCCGTGCAGCGACGGCCGCGCGCTGGCGATCGAGTACTACTCGGCGTCCCACGACATGCTGACCAGCCGCGTCGTCGACCCGATTCGGGTGGTGCTGGTGGCCGACCACAGCTACCTGGAGGCGTGGTGCCGCTCGGCCGAGGGCGTGCGGCTGTTCCGGTTCGACCGCATCGTCGACGCGCAGGTGCTCGACGAGCCGTCGGCGCCGCCGCAGCCCGCGGTGCAGGCGGCCCCGGACACCTCGCTGTTCGACGCGGACCCGTCGTTGCCGTCGGCGACGTTGCTCATCGACCGGTCGGCGTCGTGGATGTTCGACTACTACCCGCTGCGGGTGATCCGCGAGCTGGCCGACGGTGCGTGTGAGGCCGCGATGACGTACGCGTCCGACGACTGGATGGCCCGTTTCGTGCTGGGCTTCGGATCGGCGGTGCGTGTGCTCGAGCCCGAGTCGCTCGCCGAGCGGGTGCGGGCGTCGGCCGCCGCGGCGCTGCGCTATGCATCGGTGCAGAACTCAGCCAGGTAGACTCGGCGCAGACGTCTGGAGGTGACCAAATTGGGCGGTCTACAACCCTGGCACTGGGTAATCGTCATCGCGGTATTCGTGCTGCTCTTCGGTGCCAAGAAGCTCCCGGACGCGGCGCGTTCGCTCGGCAAGTCGATGCGGATCTTCAAGTCCGAGATCAAGGAGATGCAGTCCGACTCCAAGCCGGACGCAGCAGCCCGCCGGCCAAACCGATTGCCTCGGAACGCGCCGACACCCCGGCGGCACCGGGACCGGATGTCGCCGCCCAGGCGGCTCCGCCTGCCGAGCAGCCGTCGGACAAGCGCCCGGCCTGATCCTAGGCCGAACCCATTGAGCGCGGCATAGCCGCGTCTCTAGGCCGCGCCCCCTAGGCAAGCCCGTGCAGACCCCCGGATTTCTCAAGAAGCTCGATCCTCGCCGACGGCGATCGCGGGTCAATCCCGACGGCACCATGTCGCTGGTCGAGCACCTGCACCGAGCTGCGTACACGGCTGCTGATCGCCGTTGCTGCGGTGCGTGCTCACGACGACCGTCGGTTTCTTCTGGTACACGCACAGCGTCCTTGGCTTCCACAGCCTCGGCGAATGGTTGCGTGGGCCGTACTGTTCGCTGCCGGCATCCGCGCGCGCCACGATCGCGCCCGACGGCGAGTGCCGGCTGTTGGCCACCGCACCGTTCGACCAGTTCATGCTGCGGCTCAAGGTGGCGCTGACCGCCGGGCATCATCCTGGCCTGCCCGGTGTGGCTCTATCAGATCTGGGCGTTCATCACGCCCGGCCTGTACCGGAAGGAGCGCCGGTTCGCGATGGCGTTCGTCGGCGTCGGCGCGGTGCTGTTCGTCACCGGTGCGGTGCTGGCCTACGTCGTGCTGGCGAAGGCTCTGCACTTCCTGCTGACCGTCGGCAGCGATGTCCAGGTCACCGCGCTGTCCGGCGACCAGTACTTCGGGTTCCTGATCAACCTGCTGCTGGTGTTCGGCATCAGCTTCGAGTTCCCGCTGCTGATCATCATGCTCAACCTCGTCGGGGTGCTCACCTACGAGCGACTCAAGGCGTGGCGGCGCGGACTGATCTTCGGGCTGTTCGTCTTCGCCGCGTTCGCGACCCCGGGTTCCGATCCGTTCTCGATGCTGGCGCTGGCGCTGGCGTTGTCGGTGCTGCTCGAGGTATCGATCCAGATCGCGCGCATTCACGACAGGCGCAAGGCGCGGCGCGCAGCTCTCGCAGAAATGACCGAGGACGTGCCCGCACCGATCGGCAGCGCCGAACCGATCGAACCGCCGACCGCCGTGCCCACACCGGCGCACGGTTCGTAGTCGATGACGACGCCACTTAACGGCCAGCTGGCCGCGTTCGCCGCGCAGCTGCCGTTCGCGCTGGACGACTTTCAGCAGCGCGCCTGCCAGGCATTGGAGAACGGGCACGGTGTGCTGGTGTGCGCACCGACCGGCGCGGGCAAGACCGTGGTCGGCGAGTTCGCCGTGCATCTCGCGCTGGCCGCGGGCCGAAAGTGTTTCTACACCACGCCGATCAAGGCGCTGAGCAATCAGAAGCACAACGACCTGGTGGACAGGTACGGCCCGGAGAAGATCGGCTTGCTCACCGGCGATCAGTCCATCAACGGCGACGCCGACGTCGTGGTGATGACCACCGAAGTTCTGCGCAACATGCTCTACGCGAATTCTTCGACGCTGTACGGACTTTCATACGTCGTCATGGACGAGGTGCATTTCCTGGCCGACCGGATGCGCGGCGCGGTGTGGGAGGAGGTGATCCTGCACCTGCCCGACGAAGTGCGGCTGGTCAGCCTGTCGGCGACGGTGAGCAACGCCGAGGAGTTCGGCGGCTGGATCCAGACGGTGCGCGGCGACACCACCGTCGTCGTCGACGAACACCGGCCAGTGCCGTTGTGGCAGCACGTGATGGTGGGCAAGCGGCTGTTCGACCTGTTCGACTACCGCGCATCGAAGGCGGCAAGTCCGGGCGGGAACTTCTGGTCGACCCAGAACTGCTGCGCCACATCGCGCACCGGCGCGAGGCGGACCGGCTGGCCGACTGGCAGCCGCGCGGGCCGGGGTCGTGGGCGTCCGAGCATCTACCGGCCGCCCAGTCGGCCGACGTGATCGAGCATCGCTCGACCGCGAAGGGCTGTTGCCCGCGATCACGTTCATCTTCTCGCGCGCGGGCTGCGACGCGGCGGTCAAGCAATGCCTGCGCTCGTCGCTGCGGCTCACCGCCGACGAGGAGCGGATCGCGCATCGCCGAGATTATCGACCGTCGCACCGCCGACCTGCAACGAGGCCGACCTGATCGTGCTCGACTACCACGAATGGCGGGAGGGGCTGCTGCGCGGAATCTGGCCGCGCACCACGCCGGGATGCTGCCGATCTTCCGCCACACCGTCGAGGAGCTGTTCACCGCGGGCCTGGTGAAGGCCGTATTCGCCACGGAGACATTGGCTTTGGGCATCAACATGCCTGCGCGTACGGTGCTGCTGGAGAGGTTGGTCAAGTTCAACGGTGAGCAGCATGTGCCGCTGACGCCGGGGGAGTACACGCAGCTGACCGGCCGGGCCGGCCGGCGGGGCATCGACGTCGAAGGCCATGCGGTGGTGCTGTGGACGCCCGACGTCGACCCCGCCGAGGTCGCCGGACTGGCATCGACCCGAACATTCCCGCTGCGCAGCTCGTTTGCGCCGACCTACAACATGACCATCAACCTGGTGAACCAGATGGGCCCGACGCAGGCGCACAAGCTGCTGGAGAACTCGTTCGCGCAGTATCAGGCCGACCGGTCGGTGGTGGGGCTGGTGCGGGCGGTCGAACGCGGCGAGCGGATGCTCGACGAGATCGCAGGCGAACTCGGCGGCCACGATTCGCCGATCCTCGAATACGTGCGGCTGCGCCTGCAGATCTCCGAACGCGAGCGGTGCCCAGTCGCGCGCGTCGCGGCTGCAACGGCGCAAGGCCGCCAACGACGCGCTGGCCGCGCTGCGCCGCGGCGACATCATCACCATCACTCATGGCCGGCGCGGCGGACTGGCCGTCGTCCTGGATGCCGATCGCGACAGCGACGACCCGCGGCCGCTGGTGCTCACCGAACACCGTTGGGCGGGACGGATTTCGTCGGCCGACTACTCGGGCGCGTCGGAGCCGACTCGGCTCGATGCCGCTGCCCAAGCGGGTCGAGCACCGCAACCCGCGGGTGCGGCGCGACCTCGCGTCGGCGCTGCGGTCCGCGGCGTCGGCGCTGGACGTCCCGTCGGTCAAGGGCCAAGCGCAGCGGCCCGCCGAACGAGCGCGACGTCGATCCCGAACTGGCCGCGCTGCGTGACCAACTGCGCCGCCACCCCGCGCACGACCTGCCGGACCGCGAAGCCAACGCCCGGCTGGCCGAGCGCTACCTGCGGATCGAGACGGGACAACGAACAGATCCGGCAGAAGGTCGCCGCGGCGACCAACTCGCTGGCGCGCACCTTCGATCGAATCGTCGTGCTGCTCACCGAGCGTGGGTTCATCGACGGCAGCGACGGCGACCCCAAGGTGACCGACGACGGCCGGCTGCTGGCCCGGATCTACAGCGAGAGCGACCTATTGGTCGCCGAGTGCCTGCGCAGCGGCACCTGGGAGGGGCTGGATGCGGCCGAGCTCGCTGCGGTGCTGTCGTCGGTGCTCTACGAGTCCCGCGGCGACGCGGCGGCGCCGCCAGACGGAATCGCACGTCCCGACCGGCAAGCTGCGCCGTGCCGCTGAACCAGACGCGCAGGCTGTGGACCGAGCTGCGGGCCGATGAGCAGCGACACCGCATCACCCGAAGCCGCGAGCCCGACGACGGATTCGTGCCGGCCATCTACCGCTGGGCCACCACCGGCGACCTGACCAGCGCGCTCGCGGCATCCGACGCCATCGGGCAGCGGGACGCCGTTGTCGGCGGGCGATTTCGTGCGGTGGTGCCGTCAGGTTCTCGACCTGCTCGACCAGGTGCGCAACGCCGCGCCGACGCCGGCGCTGCGCGCCACCGCGAAACGCGCTATCAACGACATCCGACGCGGCGTCGTCGCTGTTGATGCCGGGTAGTGTGTTGCCAGCAGCGTGACCCATGAGCAAGGAGAGACATGAGCGGACCGCAAGGATCTGATCCGACGCAGCCGTGGCCCGGTCAGCAGCCCGAGCCCGGCGAGGACCAGCCGTCAAGCGAACCGTCGGCCAACCAGCCGTGGCAGCCGCCGACCTCCGGCGGCCGACAACAGCCGACCACCGCGGCGCCGACGCGGTGGCAGCCGCCCGCCTACGACCCGCAACAGCAGCAGTATCCGCAATACCAGCAGCCGTCGCCGCCGGCGTACCAGCCGCCGCAGCAGTACCCGTCGACCGAGCAGTTCGGCCAGCAGCCCAGCGAGTACAGCCCGCAGTACGGCCAGCAGTACGGCCAGCGCCGGCCAGTACGGCCAGCAGCCGCAGTACGGGCAGCAGCCTGCACTACGGTCAACAGCCCGGTCAATACGGCCAGCCGCCCGGCCAGTACGGCCAGCAGCCGGGCCAGTACGGGCAGTATCCGCAGTACGGCGCGACGGCGGGACGGCCCCGAGGAGGGCTCGAAGCGCTCGCTGGCCGTCATCGGCGGCATCATCGGCCTGCTTGCCGCGATCATCGTCGCCGTGGTGCTGGTGCTGGGCTTCTGGAAGCCGGGCTTCTTCGTCACCACGAAGCTGGACGTCAGCGCCGCACAGACCGGTGTGCAGCAGATCCTGACCGACGAGGCCAACGGCTACGGCGCCAAGAACGTCAAGGACGTCAAGTGCAACGACGGCCAGAGCCCCACGGTGAAGAAGGGTGACACCTTCAACTGCGAGGTCAGCATCGACGGCACCAAGCGCCAGGTGACCGTGACGTTCCAGGACGACAACGGCACCTACGAGGTCGGCCGGCCCAAGTAAGTAGCTCAGTCGGCGCCGGGCAGCCCGTCCAGCGCCTTCTGCAGCCGGCCGATCGACGGACGTAACGCCGTACTGTTCGGCGAGTTTGGCCACCTTGCGCGGATGCTCGGCCGCCAGCGGCAGATGTCCGACGGTGTGGAGAAGTTGACGTCGGCGTCGGTGGCCACCCGCACCACCGGCCCGGCGGCCTCGATGTAGTCGGTGGCCGCCAGCAGCTTCGTCCGATACGCCTTGGACATCTTCGATTTCGGGTCGTGCGCGGCGGCCAGGATGCCCTCGAGCGAGCCGTGCTGCGCCAGCAGCGTCGCCGCGGTCTTCTCGCCGACGCCGGGGACACCGGGCAGGCCGTCGGACGGGTCGCCCCGCAGCAACGCCAGTTCGGCGTAGGCGGGCCCGGCGCGGTCGACCGGCACGCGGTAGGTTTCGGCCACCTCGGCTGGGCCCGACTTGTCGCCTTTGCCAGCCCGCGGCCGAGATAGAGCACCCTGACCGACGACCGGGTCGTCGCGCACCAGTTGCAGCAGGTCGCGGTCGCCGCTGACGACGACGACCGGGTCGCGTGCGCTCGCGCTCGAGCCAGCGTGCCGAGAACGTCGTCGGCCTCGCATTCCGGTGCACCCGCGGTCGGGATGCCGAAGGCGTCGAGGATCTCCATGATCATGTCGACCTGTGGCGTGAGTTCGTCGGGCACCTCTTCGATGTCGGGCTGGCCGGCCGGCTCCTCGACAGCGACGCGGTGCGCCTTGTACGACGGGATCAGGTCCACGCGCCACTGCGGACGCCAGTCGTCGTCACGGCACACCACCAGGCGTGCCGGGCGCTCGCGGGTGATCACCGTCGCGACGGCGTCTAGGAAGCCGCGCAGCGCGTTGACGGGTCGCCCGTCGGGTGCGGTGATCGACGATGGCACCCCGAAGTACGACCGAAACCACATGCTGGCGCCATCGAGCAAAACGAGGGGCGGAGACATGCCGTCATCCTGCCAGGCGAGCCTCCGACAAATCGCTCCAGGACGAATCTGACGACACCCATGCGACGTGGCCGTCCGGCCTGATGAGCAGCGCCGAGGGCACTTCGACCCAACCCACGACGGGCAGGCGCCATCGCCGAACCGTCTTCTGCGCCGCAACGTGGGCCACGGTGTCGGGCACTGCGCAAGCCCGTTCGGCGATCCCCTCGAAATCGAGCAACACAGTGCGTTGTTCGCGAAGCAGCTTGTACACACGTAGGCGGCCCGCAGCGGTCATGATCTCACCGTCGGGCACGCGCCTTCCGATCAACGGGTGTGGCGCATCCGGGACATAACAGATATCCATGCCCGACATCGATGCTGCGAGTTGCTCGTTGGGCTTCTCGGTGCGTAGCAGCGCCGCGAACTGCGCGCGCATCGCAGTGATCTCGTCGCCAGGCCCGATCAACGCCGACTGCTTGGGTATTCGCCAGGACCCGTGCCGCCACCGGCTGACGCTCCGCGTGGTAGCTGTCGAGCAGTGCCTCAGAAGCGGCTCCGTTCAGCACAGATGCGAGTTTCCAACCCAGATTGACCGCATCCTGAATTCCGAGGTTCATGCCTTGAGCGCCCATCGGTGGATGAATATGTGCAGCGTCTCCGGCCAGAAGTATTCTGCCCCTACGGTATTGGCTCGCCTGGCGACGGGCATCGGTGAACGACGACAACCAGCGCGGCGTATGCATGCCGAAATCGGTTCCTACGACGCGAATCATGCTCTCGCGCAGTCTTTCCAGTGTCATAGGCTCGCGTGACGGTTCAGATCGGTACTCGGTCGCCATGATGCGACACCACGTTTGACCGCCGATCGCACCGAGGGGCATCACCGTCACCGCACCGGTTTCACGCCGGTCATAGATTCGCCAACTGGACTGTGGATCATCGACTTCCACGTCGCCCAGGAGGGTGACCGACTGGCCGTCGGAGCCCTCGAACGCTATCCCGGCAAGTCGCCGCACGGTGCTGCGGGCACCGTCGCAGCCCACTACATAGTCCACGCGCTGCTCGGCCCTTCCATCGGGACCTTGCGACGCAACGGTGACTCCGTCGTCGTCGATTTCTAGACGGACCACCTCGGTTGACCACTGGACACCGGCGCCCAGTCGCAGGGCGAAGCGCTGCAGGATGTCCTCGGTATCGGACTGCATGATGCCGAAAAGGTAGGGGTATCGGGTTGGCAGCGTCGACCAGTCAACGCTGATCCCTGCGAAGTGGGGGTGTGGACGAGGGGGCGTCCGATGGCGAGAAAGTCGTCAGCCATGCCCCGCTGATCGAGCACCTCCATCGTCCGGGGATGCAGGCCCGCCCCCCGCGATGCGGTGCCACGGCGCGGAGCACGGTCGACCAGATGTATCGACACACCCGCCCTGCGTAGTTCACATGCCAGCATCAGGCCGGTGGGCCCGGCGCCTGCAATCATCACCTGCGTCATGGTGACAGCCTGCCCGTGACCGTTCTGCCGTGAATCCGTCACGGCACCAGTTGATGGCCCCAGTCCCGCACTGGGGGCGGTACTGGGGCTTTCACGGATTCGCTCACCGCGCGCCGCAAGCACTCTGGACGCCAGACGAGCTCGGAGAACGGACAATTTATGGCATTCGTGCGCGACGTCTCGGATTACGTCGTCGTCGGTGCGGGATCGGCTGGAAGCGTCGTGATCCCCAGGCTGCTTGATGCAGGACACAGTGTGCACGTCATCGAGGCGGGGCGGGTGGACACGGACCCGGCGATCACGTCGCCGCACGGTTGGCCGACGCTACTCGGCGGGCCGCAGGACTGGGCTGTGTGCACCACGCCGCAGCGGCACGCGAACAACCGCAGACTCTTCTGGCCGCGGGGCAAGGTACTCGGCGGATCCAGTTCGTTGAACGGCATGATCTACATCCGCGGACACACCAGCGACTACGACGGGTGGGCACAAGCGACCGACGATCCTGGCTGGGCGTGGCAGAACGTGTTGCCGTTGTTCAAGCGCTCGGAGGCACATGAACTGGGCCCCAGCGAGTACCACGGTGCCGACGGGCCGGTGCCGGTGTCAACGATCGCGACGCCGCACCCGCTTTCCGAAGCGTTCGTGGTCGCCGCAATGACCCACGGGCACAAGCTCATCCACGACTTCAACGCCGCGACATGGTCGGTGTGGGATACAACCACACCACCACGCGCGACGGCGAGCGGATGAGCGCGTGGAGAAGCTTCGTCGCTCCGGTACTCAACCATCCCAAGTTGACGGTGACCACTGGCGCGCTCGTCCATCGCGTCGTCCTCGGAAATGGCAGCGCCATTGGCGTCGAGTACTCACGAGACGGCGAGTCACTTCTCCGCGCGTATGCGGACGCGGAGGTCGTGTTGAGCGCAGGTGTCCTCGGCTCGCCAAAAGCACTGTTGCTCAGCGGTATCGGGCCGGCTGCGCACCTAGAATCGGTCGGTGTTACCCCGGTTGTGGACGTGCCTGCAGTCGGCGACAACCTACACGACCATCTGCTGCTCAGCAATGTCTATGAGGCGACGGGGCCGCAGCCTGCGGGCACCAACAACTTACTTGAAGCGCAACTCTTTGCCAGGAGCGCCGTGTGCAGCGGTGCGGCGCCCGATCTGCAACCGCTGTTCATCCACATTCCTTACCCTGCAGAGGGCTATCGGGTGCCGCAACACGGGTACACGATCGCTGCGGGGTTGGTGACCCCGAAGTCGCGCGGCTCGCTGCGGCTGGCCTCCGCCGATCCGCGCGACCCGCCGCTGGCAGACCCCAATGTCCTCGCCGAACCAGACGATGTCGAGGCCATGGTCGATGCGGTTGAAATGTGCCGCGAAATTGGCGCTTCTGCCGCTTTCGCACCGTGGCGCAAGTCCGAAGTAGCACCAGGGCCCGCGGTGGTGACGCGAGAAGCCCTGCGTGCTTTCGTCCGCCAGTCCGTGGGGACCTATCACCACCAGGTTGGCACCTGCACGATGGGTGCGGCAACCGATCCGAATGCTGTTGTCGGACCCGATCTTCGAGTGCGTGGTGTGGAGAACCTGCGCGTCGCGGACGCCTCGATCATGCCGACTGTCACGGCGGGAAACACCAATGCGCCCACCATAATGATCGGCGAGCGAGCGGCCGACCTGCTGCTCGGTCGCTGAGCGACGGCCTAGGCCACGTCTCCCGGTACAGGCGTACAGTCCGCGAACATGCCAATCGGATCGGCCGCGGGCTCGGCGCGCACCTGCTTGGTGGGCATCGATGTCGGGACCACGGCCGTCAAGGCGATTCTGATCGACTCTGCCGGCAACCGACTCGCCGATTTCGCACGGGTAGTGCCGATGTCGCGGCCGTCGAACAGTCACGCCGAACAGAATCCGACCGACTGGACCGACTCGGTGCTGGCTGCACTGACGTCATTCTCGTCTCGGCATGACCTGTCAGGGCTCGCCGGGATCGGTATTTGTTCGCAGGTGAACACGCATGTGTTTGTGGGTTCAGACGGCACCCCACTTGTGCCCGCAATCAGCTGGCAGGACACCCGCTGCGCATCCGATTCCGCGGCGCTGGAGGCGCGAGTCAGCGCAGCGCAGAAGATGGCTTGGTTCGGCGGTCCGGTACCGATCGATGCGAGTCACGCGCTGGCCCGCATGGCATATGTGGCGCGGGTCCATCCTGACGTCTATGCCAAGACGCGACATGTTTTGCTGCCCAAAGACTATTGCGTGATGCGGTTGACCGGGACGGTGCTGTCCGATGCGATCGCGGCGGTAGGACTTGTGGGGGCCGACGGATATGTCGGCGAATTACTCGACGTGGTGCCGCGGGCGAACCAGTTACTCCCTGCGTTGCAACCTCCCCATCATGTTGCGGGGCGCGTGCGTCAAGGTCTGCCGTGTGCGGGCATTCCCGTGGTTGTCGGCGCCATGGACGCATGGGCCGGAATGCTCGGTCTGGGCGTGGTCAGCGAGGGCGAGGCGATGTACCAGAGCGGTACCAGCGAAATCTTGGGGGTGGTGTCATCTGCCGTGAACGCGACGGCAGGCGTGATCTTGTTCCCGCCGTACCAGGACATCGTGATGCACGCTGCGCCAACGCAATCAGGCGGCGCCGCGCTGGAGTGGTTTTCGCGAGTACTCGGTGCGACGCCCGCCCAGGTTTCGGTGCTTGCGGCCGGTAGTGGACTCTCCGATGCCGTGCCGCTGTTCCTGCCGCACCTGCAGGGCGAACGCGCACCGGTATGGGACGCGGGCTCGCGCGGTGCGTTTGCACGCATCGACTCCCGGGCGGGAAGCGCCGAAATGGCGCGCAGTGTCATGGAAGGTGTTGCGTTCTCGGCCCGATGGGCGTTTGAAGCGCTGCAGGAATCGTCGGGCCTCACACTGTCGCTGGCCCACATCGGCGGCGGCGGAGCACGCTCCGACACCTGGTGCCAGATCCGGGCTGATGCGCTTGGCTTCGCGCTGCGGCGTGCGGCGGTGCATGATGCGTCCGCGCTGGGAGCTGCGATCCTCGCGGGATTCGGGACCGGGACCGTCAGCACCCTACGAGACGCGGTACGACAGCTCGTCAGGTTCGACCGCACGTTCGAGCCGAACTCCGCCAACCGTTCGTACTACGACACCAAATTCGGACACTTTCAGGCCCTCTACGAAGGGCTGCGCCCAATCAACCTGCGATACCAAAGCTGACTGGAGAAGCGCGGCGGGCTGATCCCGTGAACCGACTGCCGCCTGCGACCATCAGTTGGTCATCAGGCCGCCGTCGACGATCAGGTTGGTGCCGTTCATGCCGCCGTTGGCCAGCAGGAACTCGACCGCATCGACGACCTCGTCCATCGTGACCAGCCTTCCGATGGGCGTGCGCTGAATATGTGGGTGCGTGTCGCGCACCGCCGACCATTTCGGGCTGTCACCGACGACGCCGGGGTGGATGGCGTTGACTCGTCGCGGCGCCATCTCCACCGCAAGGGAGTTGATCAAAGTGGCGATGCCCCCGTTGAAGGCGGTCACCACGGTGGACCCCGGATACGGGCGGTCCTTGGCCAGGCCTCCGAACAGCACTACCGATGCGTCGGTGGTGAACCGGTCGTACAGTGCACGGATTGTCGCGGTGTAGCCCACCAGTTTGACGGTCACCGCCTCGACGGCTTGTGCGGCGTCGAACTCGGCGAATGTGTTGACATACTGGGGAATTGCGCTGATGACGAGGTGGTCGACCTCGGTGACGGCGGTGAGCGCGTCGGTAATCGCATCGGGTTGCGCCAGGTCTATCGCCAAGCCGGTGGTTTTGCCACCGATTTCGGCGGCTACCTCCTTGGCTCGTGTTTCGGTTCTGCTCGTGATGAACACCGTGTCGCCCCTGTCGGCGCGCCTCTGCGCGAGGTGCTTGCCGATGCCATCGCTGCCACCGACGATGACTGACGTGTTCACTTGGGTTGTCTCCATTCTTCACAGGCGGTATGAAGCTTCGAGCACGAGAATGTCGGACACCGAACCCTGCGCGAATCCGTCGTCCCCCTAGTAACGACGCGTGAAGAGGAGAGACAGATGGCATTTGTCGTCGACCGCATCGACCACGTGGTGCTGAACTGCCGCGACGCCGACGCGACCACGCAGTGGTATGTGAAGGTGCTCGGCATGCGACGTGAGGTCTTCGGCGAAGGCCGCGTCGCGTTGGCGTTCGGGAACCAGAAGCTCAACGTGCGGCCCACCGGGGCGCCGAATTGGGAGACCGGGGCGGTCGACGCGCCCGGCTCCCTCGACCTGTGCTTCATCGCCGACATCAGCCCCGACGACGTCGGTGATCACCTGCGCGCCTGCGGCGTGACGATCACCGAAGGGCCCGTGTCCAAGACCGGTGCGCTTGGCCCGATGATCTCGCACTACTGCCGTGATCCCGACGGCAACCTGATCGAAGTCGCCACCTACGGGGCCCGCGATTAGCCTCGAATCATGACCGCAAGCCGATTCAGCACAGACGTCTACGCGCAGCGGCTTCGATCCGCCGCCGCCGCCACCTCCGATGCGGGCCTGGCCGGCCTGCTCATCACGCCCGGCTACGACCTGCGCTACCTCACCGGTTCGCGGGCGCAGACGTTGGAGCGGCTCACCGCGCTGGTGCTGCCCACCAACGGCGATCCGACGGTCGTGGTGCCGCGCATGGAACTGGCGTCGCTGAAGGAGTCCGCTGTGACCGAACTCGGCCTGGCGGTGCGTGACTGGGTCGACGGCGATGACCCGTACCGCTTAGTGGTCGATGCGTTGGGCGGTTCTCCTGTGGCTACCGCAGTGACCGACTCCATGCCAGCGCTGCACCTGCTGCCGCTTACCGATGTGCTCGGTGTCGTGCCCGTTCTGGCCACCGACGTGCTGCGGCGATTGCGAATGATCAAGGACGCCGCGGAGATCGACGCGCTGCGCAAGGCGGGGGCGGCCATCGACCGGGTGCATGCCAGGGTCCCAGAGTTTCTCGTGCCCGGTCGCACCGAAGCCGACGTCGCCGCCGACATTGCGGAAGCGATTGTCGCCGAGGGGCATTCGGAGGTGGCGTTCATCATCGTCGGGTCGGGCCCGCATGGCGCCGATCCACACCATGAATGCTCCGATCGCGAATTGCGCGCCGGTGACATCGTCGTCGTCGACATCGGTGGTCCGTACGAACCCGGCTACAACTCCGATTCGACGCGCACCTACAGCATCGGCGATCCGGATCCCGAGGTCGCGCGCCGCTATGCGGTGCTGCAGCGCGCGCAGCAGGCCGCCGTCGAGTCGGTGCGGCCCGGAGTGACGGCCGAACAGGTCGATGCGGTGGCCCGTGATGTGCTGGCAGCAGAAGGCCTCGCCGACGCCTTCGTGCACCGCACCGGCCACGGGATCGGGCTGTCGGTGCACGAAGAGCCCTACATCGTGGCGGGCAACGACTTACCGTTGGAAGAGGGCATGGCGTTCTCGGTCGAGCCCGGCATCTACTTCCCGGGCCAGTGGGGCGCCCGTATCGAGGACATCGTCGTCGTCACCGCCGACGGTGCGCTAGCGGTCAACAACCGTCCGCACGAGCTGATCGTGGTGCCGGCAGGACCGGCGCCGACGGCTTAGTCCTCGGCGCGGTCGAGTAGATCCGAGGAGCCCAGCACCCGTTCGACGCGGACCTCGATCACCACGCGGCGTGGGTTCACCCGCGGGGTGCGGTAGCGCTGGGCGTACCGCAGTTCGGCGTCGCGGACCGCCTCAGCGTCGGTGTTGACGATGGCCTTGCCCTCCAGCGACAGCCAGCGTGCCCCGTCGACCTGGCTCAGCACTGCGACGCGCTGGTTGTCGGCGTTGACCGCCTTCTGCGACCCGCCGGTGGTGATCACCCTCGCGATGTGCGTCTTCGGATCGAAGGTGAAGCCGACGGCCACCACATGAGGGGAGTTGTCTGAGCGCAGCGTCGTCAGCATGGCCAGATGTCGTTCGGTGAGAAACGCCAACGCATCGTTGGTGAGCCGGGTGGTTGCCTTCGCCATCAGGGCCCACGCTAGCGCAGGCAATAATCTCAACCGTGAATGACACGGATGCTGGACCGATCGTGATTTTCGGCGGTCGCAGCGAGATCGGGATAGAGCTGGGCTCCAGGCTGGCCGCCGGCGCGACGGTGGTGCTGGCCGCCCGCCGCGCCGACCGCCTCGACGAGCAGGTCGCGGCCATGCGGGCCGCAGGCGCCGCCGCCGTCCATGTGCGTGAGTTCGATGCCGACGACCTGGATACGCACGGGCCGCTGATCGACTCGATCGTGGCCGAACACGGCCCGATCGGCACAGCGGTGCTGGCGTTCGGCATCCTCGGCGATCAGGCCCGGGCGGAGAAGGATCCGTCCCACGCCGCGGCGATCCTGCACACCGACTTCGTCGCGCAGGCGAGCCTGCTGACTGTGCTCGCCAACACCATGCGAGACGCAGAAGCGGGGGCGATCGTGGCGTTCTCCTCGGTCGCCGGGGTGCGCGTCCGTCGCGCCAACTACGTCTACGGGTCTGCGAAAGCGGGGTTGGACGGGTTCTGCAGCGGCCTGGCCGACGGGCTGCACGGATCGGGAGTGCGACTGCTGGTCGTGCGGCCGGGGTTCGTGATTGGGCGTATGACGGAGGGAATGACGCCCGCGCCGTTCTCCAGCACCCCGGCGCAGGTGGCGACGGCCGCGGCGCGCGCCCTGGCCAAAGGCCGCCGCACCGTGTGGGTGCCGCCGATCCTGGGTCCGGTCTTCTTCGCGATGCGGCTGCTGCCGCAATCCGTCTGGCGCAGGATGCCGCGGTGATCGTCGTCGTGGGAATCGGTGCCGACGGAATGGCCGGGCTGGCGCCTGCATTGCGCAGCGAATTGGCAAGGGCCACAGTGGTCTACGGGTCACGCCGTCAGCTCGACATGCTCGACGGCACCGTCACGGCGGTGCGGCACGCGTGGCCGTCACCGATGTTGCCAGCCTTGCGCACCCTGCTCGACGGCGCCGACGGCGACGTGCACGTCATCGCCAGCGGCGATCCGCTGCTGCATGGCGTGGGCGGCGCCCTCATCCGGCTCTACGGCCCCGATCGGGTGGCCGTGCTGCCCCACGTGTCGTCGGTGACGCTGGCGTGTTCGCGCGTCGGCTGGACGGTGCAGGACACCGAGATCATCAGCCTCGTGATGGCCAAGCCGCACACGGCAGTGCGCCGCGGCGGACAGGCCGTTGTGATGTCTCGCGATGCCACCACTCCCGCCACGCTGGCGCGGCTGCTGACCAATACCGGTCGAGGTGAATCCGAGATCACGGTGCTCGAGCAACTGGGTGGTCCCGCCGAGCGGCGCCGATCCGCGACCGCCAAGGAGTGGGCCTCCCGGCCGCCCGGCGACGTCGACGATCTCAACGTGATCGCCGTGCGCTACCTGCCTGACGAACGCAGGTTCGGGGTGTTGCCCGACGACGCGTTCGCCCACGACGGACAGATCACCAAGCAGTCGATGCGCGCCGTCACCCTTGCGACCCTCGCGCCTCGACCCGGCGAGCTGTTGTGGGACGTCGGCGCGGGCTCCGGCAGTATCGCGATCGAGTGGTGCCGAAGCGGGCCCGGATGCCACGCTGTCGCGTTCGAACGCGACGAAGAGCGGCGCAAGCGGATCGAGGCGAACGCCGCAAGCTTCGGTGTCCGCGTCAACGCGACCTTCGACGCGCCGGAGACCTTCGACATGGAGCCGCCGCCCGACGTGATCTTCGTCGGCGGCGGGGTCACTCAGCCCGGGCTGATGGAGGCGTGCTGGGACCGGCTACGGGTCGGTGGTCGGCTGGTCGCGAACGCGGTCACTGCTGAATCGGAGGCTGTTCTCGCTCAATGGTATTCGCGCGTCGGCGGCGAGCTTCGACGTTTTCAGCACTACCACGGCGAGCCACTCGGTGGGTTCACCGGATGGCGGCCTGCGCTGCCTGTCACCCAGTGGTCGGCAACCAAACGATGACCGTGTTCTTCATCGGTGCCGGACCGGGCGCCGCCGACTTGATCACCGTGCGCGGGCAGCGGCTGTTGAGTCGCTGCCCGGTATGTCTGTACGCGGGCTCGATCATGCCCGACGACCTGCTGGCGCTGTGCCCCGACGACGCACGCGTGGTCGACACCGGGCCGCTCACGCTGGACCAGATCGTCACCGAAATCGCCGACGCCCATGCGGCGGGCCTCGACGTGGCCCGGCTGCACTCCGGTGACCCGTCCATCTACAGCGCGCTCGCCGAACAAGGGCGCAGGCTCACCGCGCTCGGCATCGACTACGAAATCGTGCCAGGCGTCCCGGCATTCGCGGCCGCCGCCGCAGTGCTTGGCCGCGAGCTCACGGTGCCGGGGGTGGCGCAGACGGTCACACTTACGCGGGTGGCGACGCTGTCCACGGCGATGCCGCAGGGGGAGGACCTGGTGACGCTCTCGGCGCCGGGCTCCACACTTGTCCTGCACCTGGCCGCAGCTCAGATCGACGCGATCGTCCCGCAGCTGCTGGAGGGCGGCTATCGACCGGAAACACCCTGTGCGGTCGTCGCATTCGCCACATGGCCGCAGCAGTCGGTGCTGCGGTGTACGCTGGCCGACCTCGCCGAGGAGACGAAGGCCGCTGAAATCACCCGCACCGCGGTGATCGTCATCGGCGAAGTGCTTGCTGCAGAGGGGTTCTCGGACAGCTATCTGTACTCGGCGGGGCGGCTGCGCCGCGGGCGGCATTGATGCGGGTCCTGCTGCTCGGGGGGACGTCGGAAGCGCGCGCGCTCGCCGCACGCCTGCACCCCGAACTCGAGGTGGTCAGTTCCCTGGCTGGCCGTGTGCCGGATCCCGCCCTGCCCGTCGGCGAGGTCCGGATCGGCGGGTTCGGTGGGGTGGACGGGTTGCGGCGGTGGTTGGCCGACGGCGCCGTCGACGCGGTCGTCGATGCCACGCATCCCTACGCCGCCACGATCACCGCGCATGCCGCAACGGTGTGCGGCGAATTGAAGTTGCCGCACCTGGTGCTGGTCCGCCCCCCGTGGCCCGCAGGTGGCGCGATCGTGGTCTCCTCCGATGTCGAGGCAGCGAACACCGTTGCCGCCGAGGGATATACGCGCGTGTTTCTGAGTACCGGACGATCCGGTGTCGCGGCCTTTTCCGGCGTCGATGCGTGGTTTCTGATCCGGGCGGTGACCGAGCCCGACGCCCGGTCCCTGCCGCGGCGTCACCACATCGTGCTGTCGCGGGGGCCCTATCACTACGACGACGAGCTGAAACTGCTGCGCGAGCACCGCGTTGATGCGTTGGTGACCAAGAACAGCGGGGGATCGATGACGCGGCCCAAACTGGATGCCGCCGCGGCGCTCGGTATTCCGGTGGTGATGGTGGACCGCCCGCCCTTGCCGCCGTCGGTGTCGACGGTGGCCAACGTCGACGAGGCGGCGGCCTGGGTCAGATCGATTGGTAGGTGCTGATCAACGCGAGGGTGTCCAGCTCCCGGATGGCCCGGCAGCCCCGGTGCAGCATGGTGAGGATCATCGCGTCACCGCGTTCGGTGGACGCGGCGAAGGCGAAGCCCAGGCTGGTGAGCAGCGGAGCCTGCACCAGCCCGAGCCGGTAGTCGCGCCAACACGTATCCGCGTCGTAATCGGTTACCCCGTAACCCAACAGCGCCTCGTGGTAGCGGTGAACGAGGTCGTGTTCGACCTCCGCCCGC
This sequence comes from uncultured Actinomycetota bacterium, assembly GCA_963848855.1. Taxonomy (GTDB): domain Bacteria; phylum Actinomycetota; class Actinomycetes; order Mycobacteriales; family Mycobacteriaceae; genus Mycobacterium. The sequence continues at coordinate 1,529,833 of CAWKFL010000006.1, read as the reverse complement.
TGCTCTGGGATGAGGCTGGTTGCGGTGAAGTAGGCGAGATCGCGGGCAGGCAGCCCGAGGCCCATTGTCTGCCAATCCACCACGGTGACACGGGTGCGGTCGGGATCGAACAGCATGTTGTCGAGCCGGTAATCGCCGTGCATCAGGGCGTACCTGCCAGGTTCGGCCAGCAGCCACGGCGTCACCGATCCCATTGCGGCGACCAGCGTTTCCTTGTCCTCGTCGCTCATTCGTGAACCGAGCTTGTCGATCGTGATGTCGGCGGCCATCTTCGCGACGTCTCCGAGGCCGGTCGCGGCGGCTTCGTCGCCGGGCTTCGGCATCGAAGCCGACGACAACCCAAGCCAGGTCGGATCGCACCAACTGGGGCCGTGCAGCCCGGCAAGGGCCGCCACCGCGAGCCTGGCCTCCTGTTCGCTGCACCCGGCGATCTGATCGCCTTGCACCGCGGGTGCCATATCGGCGAGCAGTAACGCGAAATCGGTTCCGTCGTCGGTGATGTCGCGGAAATAGCAGGAGGGCACGGGGATGCGCACATGGTCTGCGACGTCGGCGTAGAACTCGACTTCGGAGCGGTATCCGAGCGCGACACGCTCACGGACGGTGTCGTCCTGAGCGGGCAGCTTGATCGCGAACGAGCTTGGCAGGCCGGTCTCCGCGGCATACGCGGCCGACACCCGGTAGGTGGCGCCGGTCTGTCCGGTTCCGATCGGGGTGATGTCGACGTGGCGTACTTCGGTACCCAATGCCGACCCGAGCAGGCAGGCGTTACATCGGTGGGGTGGCGCGGTATCGGCACAGTGGTGACCACCGCCGGACATTAACCCGCGTGACAAATACTGTCCAAGTTGTCACGACGGGTACCGGCGAGGAGTGAAAACCCTGTCGTCGTACCACTGGGTCTGCGAGGACCCGACGATGAGCAGGCACCGCATGTCGACGTCGGCCGGATTCAGATCGGACAGCCGGACCACCTTCACTTCTTCGGCGGGACCGGACACGTCGCGACCGATCACCACCGGCGTCCCGGGGTCGCGGTGCTCCAACAGCAGGTCCCGCATTGCGCCGACCTGCCAGGTACGGCTCTTCGAAGCGGGGTTGTAGACGGCTAGCACCAGGTCGGCCTTGGCGGCGGCGGTCAGTCGCGCGGCGATGACCTCCCACGGCTTGAGCCGGTCCGACAACGAGATGACCGCGTAGTCGTGCCCGAGGGGCGCACCGACCCGACTCGCGACGGCCTGTGCGGCGGTCATCGCGGGGATTACCCGCACCCGCACGTCGGGCCACTGCTTGGCCTCTTCGAGCACGGCGGTCGCCATGGCGAACACCCCCGGGTCGCCGGAGGACACCACCGCCACCGCGCGCCCCTGCTGGGCCAGCGTGCAGGCGAGTCGGGCGCGCGCCGGCTCATCGGTGTTGTCGCTGGGATGGCGGCGCTGACCGCGCCGCGTCGCGACGCGGTCGAGATACGGGCCGTACCCGATGAGGTCGGTTGCGGTGGCCAGCTCGCGACGGCTCTGCGGCGTCATCCAGTCGGTGTCACCGGGGCCGAGACCGACCACCGCGACGCAGCCCGAGGTCTCATCGACTCGTGGCGTGCCGGGAATCATCGCCAGCGAGAAGTACGGCACGCTGGTCTCGTCGACCTCTCCCGCGGGCAGCACCCGCTCGCGCGGCGTGCTGGCCCGCTCGACATAAAACGTCTCGTCCAACCGTCCTGTCGACGAAAGTGCTTCGCGCACAGCGGGATATGAACGGCCGAGCTTGAGCACGACGGCCGCATCGGTGTCGGCGAGCCTGCGCTTGAGCTCGTCGACGCCGAGCGTGCCCGGCAGGATCGTCAGCACCTGGTCACCCTCGACCAGCGGGGTCGCCGTCGCCGCCGATGCGGCGCTGACCGACGTCACGCCGGGGACGATGACCGCATCGAACCGTTCAGTCAGGCGGGTGTGCAGGTGCATGTAGGAGCTGTAGAACAGCGGATCGCCCTCGGCGAGCAGTGCGACGTTGCGGCCGGCGTCGAGGTGCGCGGCGATGCGGTCAGCGGCCTCGCGGTAGAAATCCTCCATCGCGCCCGCATAGCCGCCGGGATGATCGGTCGTCTCGGTGGTGACGGGGTAGACCAGGTGCTCTTCGATCTGGCCCGGCCGCAGGTATGGCTCGGCGATGCCACGCGCGATGCTGTTGCCATGGCGGGCGCTGTGGTAGGCAACGACGTCCGCTTCGGCGATCACCCTGGCCGCCTTGACCGTCACCAGTTCCGGATCGCCGGGCCCGAGCCCGACACCCCAGAGCGTGCCCCTGGTCATTCTTTCTCCTCGCCGATCGCGTTGACCGCGGCCGCCGCCATCGCACTGCCGCCGCGGCGGCCGCTCACGACCAGATACGACATGCCTCGCGGCCGCTCGATCAGCTCCTGCTTGGACTGCGCCGACCCGACGAATCCCACCGGTCCGCCCAACACCGCGGCGGGTGTCGGTGCACCCTCGTCGAGCAGTTCCAGCAGCCGAAACAGCGCGGTGGGTGCGTTGCCGATGGCCAGCACCGCGCCGTCGAGTCGGTCGGCCCACAAGTCCACCGCGGCCGCGGACCTCGTCATGCCGAGGCGGGCCGCCAGATCGGCCGCCCGCGGGTCCGCGACAAGCGAGACGACCTCGTTGTCGGCGGGCAGTCGCGACCGGGTGATGCCCGCAGCCACCATCGACGAATCACACAGCACGGGCGCCCCCGCGGCCAGCGCGGCGTGGGTCTTGGCGACCACACCGACGCTGTGGACGATGTGCTCGACGACGTCGGTCTGCCCACAGGTGTGAATCAGCCGAACCACCACCCGCGCGACGTCGTCGGGAAAGCGCGACAGGTCCGCCTCGGCGCGGATCGTCGCGAACGACTGCCGATAGATCTCGGCGGCGTCGCGGATGTAGTCGAGCACGCGCTGAGCCTAGCGGGGTCGATAGCCGTTACCCGTCGCGATGAGGACCTCGCCGACCGGCGGGCTGCCACACGCCCGCTCACAGCCCACGAAATGCCGGTGACCTGGCGCAGGGTCGTTGACGGCCGCGGCGGCGTCCGCGCGGACGTCGGCGGCCGAATGTTCGCAGCCGGGGCTGCCCGTGCATGCACTGACGGACAACCACGGCGAGTTCTCGTCGAAAACCAGGCCGAGGGGCGCCAGGACGCGTAGTGCCACGTCGGCGACGCCCTCGTCGAGGTCGAAGACCAGCACCGAGCGCCATGGGGTGACGGCCATCGGCGCACCGATGGCCGCGAGGTACTCCGCGACCCTGGCCTGCAATACACCCAGCGGCACCGCGGCGCCCAGCGTGACGCGCCCGTCGTTCTGATGGAGCCACCCGACCGGCGGTCGGGTGGTCGCAGGCCACGTCGCGCCCGCAGGCGCGGTCTCGTCGAAGCCGTCCAACAGCGGTGCGGCATCGTCCAGCTCGGTTATGCGCCAGGCTTTTCCGCGGCTGTTGGTGAACCGCGCGGCGATCTCCACCATCGCATCGATCGACTCGCGCATGCCGAGTCGGATGCCGGTGTCGCGCCCGGCCAGCAGCAGTGCGAAGGTCGACTCGTCGACGGCGTGGATGCCCGCGTCCGCCGCAAGGCCGGAGACATCGCCGCGCCCGTCGTCGATGCTGAACATGAACCTGCCGGGAAGGTCGGCCAGTGCGGGCTCGGCCTGGATCGCCGCGTCCAGATCGCCGACGAGCGCGCGTACGTCGGTGATGCCACCGGCGCGTCCGGACGTCGGGGAAGCGACGATGTTGCGCACGCGCTCATGAGTCTGCGAGGGCAACAGGCCCGCTGCGGCCACCACGTCCGCCACCGCCGCGGTGTCGGTGATGGCGCGCAGTTGAATGTTGCCGCGCGAAGTAAGTTCCATTGCCGGCGAACACCAGTCGGTCGCAGCTCGTGCCAAGATCTCCAATTGGCTGGCCGTGATCATCCCGCCTGGCAACCGCACGCGGGCCAGCGCGCCGTCGGCCGCCTGATGCACCTGCATCGCGCCGGGGCACGCGTCACGATCACGGATTCGCGCCATCAGATCACGGTACGGCGTCCGTGGTTATGGGGGAATGCGCGGTCGCGGGCGAGGACGGCGTTGCTGAACAGCGCCTGCCCGGTGCCGAGGCCCGCCCGCCGCCCAGTAGACCGCCGGATTGGTACGGACAATTGCCGACGTCAGAGCGGGTGGCGCAGGCGCGAGAGCGAGTAAGGGGCCCCAACCTGCGTAACGGCCCGCGTATTAGCCAGATATACGAGTACCGCTCTACGCGTGTGTTAATTACCCAGGGCTCGTAATTTTTCTCCCATGAGGGCTCGGCGGAGCCGGGCGCTGCACAAGTTTTGATGGTGGGAGCTTTCGAAATGAGCGAACTGGCAACGAACTTTGATTCGACGCCCACGCCGAAGCCGAACGCTGGGGCAGGCGCATCGGCAACATCTGATGTGCAGCCGACCGAAACGCGGACGCTGATCACCGAGCGGCAGGTCATGTTGAGCACTGCAGCAGCGGTGGCCGTACCGCCCGTGAAGAAGCGGCACTTCAGCGACGCGATGCACGTCGTCACTGACGCACTCGCTGTGGTGTTCCTGCGGCCCGAGAAGCGGCCCGCGCGAAAGCATTACCCGAAGCGGCACGTCTGGCTGGACAACGCGCTGATGGCGCGCGAAATGGATCGGCTGTAGTCAGCCGGCGAGCGCCACCGGGCTGACCACATCGGAGAACTGTGACGCGTCGCCGACGATGACCCGGCTGCGCTGGCCGTGGATATCGAGCGGAATGTCCCCGGCCAGCAAGCTCGACTGTCTTGGCCCGAGCTTGGCGACCGGATGCTCGGTCTCGTTGCACTCGCACGATCTTGCGGCGGGGCCGAAGGCTTTGGCGCGCGCTTTTCGCCGTCGTTTTAGTCCAGGTCGACGGGGTCGCCGGTGTGGATGGTGCCGGTGTCGAGGACCTCGAGCATGCCCCTGCGCAGGAGAGTGGTCCGAGGCCTAGTGCCTCGACGCGGTTTTCGGCGGCCGGGGTGCGCAGGGCGTGCGGCGCGCGCGGGAGTGTTCCGTGTTCGAGTGTGGGTACTGCACAGCGCGGGGTGGGGCTGATGGCGCGCAGCCGCGTTTGTCCGACTGTCAGCATGCGGCCGGTCCATTCGTTTTCTGCATAGGCTAAATACTGGTGATGACAAGGTTGGGCCGATATCGGATGGCTTCTGCCCCGATTCTGTGCAGGGTGGCTGTGGTGATGGCGTGTAGGGGTGCGAGATCGGTGAACGCATCGCCTGCCCCGGTTGGGCGCGCTGGAAAAACAAGGCAAGGTCAAGATCGCCGGCGGCTATTACGGTCTCGACACGGGCAAGGTCGACGTGATCTGACCATCGGGCTCGTTCAGGATGGTTGCAGATCAGTCGACTAGCTGCCCGAGCACAATTGCTACTTGCCAGCACGAGAGTTGGCCACGAGACCGCAACGTTAGGCGTGGCTTCTTCGATGATCTATCGAAAGTATCGATGACGGTCATCAGCAATAGCCTGGGTGAAGAGCAAGAGCAGCCCTCATGCAAACGCTAACGTGGGTGTCAGTGCTTGAGGGACATGGTTCCCATGACGAAGAACTCGAGAGACGCTCGGCGAAGAGAACCGCCTCAGACCGGTCTGTGAAGCGTCAGCCGAAGAACACAAATCTCCCAACACTGTTGTAGTTGCTGTGCTTTCGCTGCTGTCAGCACAGCGCGTAGTGATGCATTAGGAGATCTGAAACCCATGACGACAAATCGCCTGCGCTGCCGAATCGCCACTCTCGCCGGTTGTGCTGCTGCCTTGGTTGCGACCGGTGCCTTGAGTGTTGCCTGCGCAACCAGTGAGAAGCAAGCGCCCTCGACGACTTCGACACCCACTCCCACAACGAGCAGCAGCACACCGCCAAGCACGGAAGCTCCGCCACCAACAACCGAGAAGAGCCTCGACCCAAACGGAGGCAACTTGTTCTCACCTCAAGTCAAGGCGCCGCCGGCGCCCACCGAGCCGCCAGGGGTTCACCGCCACCGATCGGGATAAACCCCAAAGCGCAATCTCAGCCCATCGCCGAGTCCCTCGGTCAGCCAAAGGACAAAGACCATGAGTTCAATTCACCTCAGCCCTCGCCGGTTTGTTCCTGCAGTGGTTCTCGTCAGCGTGTTGGCGATCGCCGGATGCGGCCATGACACTATCGAAGGGCCCTCGTCCACAACTACGACGACAACGACGTCGACATCCAAGCCGTCGTTGACCCCGAGTCCCACCGAGAAGAACATCGATCCGACCGGCGGCAACCGCTTCACCCCAGGAGTCAAAGCAACTCCGGCCCCTAACGTGCCCCCGGGTCAACACCCAGGCATCAACGGCATCCCGTGAGCTTGGCCGCGCGACGTAAGAACCTTTGACGGGTGCGGCTGGCCTCAAAGGTGTGCGGCCCGTTTGAACACATCGGCATCAGCTGCATCGCTACTTACGCTAAATAGCCTGCACACCAACGTAATTAGTGCTTCACCGCTCGTAACCAACCCGTCAACTACACTACGCAATGTCATTGTCTTGGAGACGAATTCGAATCAGGTCGATTTCCCGGAGTACACGATAGGTGTCACAGTCGATCCCTGTGACGGTAACCATCCCTTCAGACGAGCGGGAGCGGGCCAACTTGCGGACCAATCGCGGTGCGTAATCCCGGACAACTCGGAATGGCTGAAAGCAAGACGTTCTCCTCATTGCGGCGACGACGCCCTTCGAGAGAAGACTGAAAACCATTGATCGATGACGAGGCATGGGGTCGAGCGCCTACTAAGGTGTATATGGCTTCGAGAATGAACAGGCAACGCTACGGCGCGCGTGGTCAGTACTCCCTCCGCAGAATGCCGTCGTCGACCATCGCTTGCAGGTAGTCGCCAAAGGTCACGCAATCGCCGGATGCGAGGCGATTTCGTGCGCTTGTCGCGCCTTGACCTTCTCGCGCTGCGCGTCGGCGCAACGCTCGCGGGCTTCTGGCGACCGACATGACTGAGCCGAAGACGTCGGCGACTGCTCGCAAGACTTCGACGGAAACCGCTCTAATCCGCAGCCGACGAACGACCTGTCGCCTACCGGTGGCGTCGGAGGTGTCTTGCGAATTATGTTCTCCCATATTGTATATGGACGCGTGCAGACGCGTTGTCTATTCCATTCGCATCGTCAATGGGTGGCCATAAATTAGACGAATACCACATTATGTCGAACCATCGGCCGACGGCAATCTTCGGGCGTTCGTGATTGGCGAAGCTGCGGCCGGCCGGCGACACGGCTGGGTTGATGCCGCGGAATAGACTCGGTGTCTGGAAGCCGAGTCGGTCGTGAGCCCTTACGACGACGGATAGCGTGCGTTCAACGGCCGCATGGTCTCGTACACCGAGCGGTACCGTTCATACTTGTCGTGTAGTAGTCGCGGATATCGATGCGTGGCTCGAAGGAGCGGTCCGGGCGGACTAGTTGTTGCGAGGCTGCAGACACAGAGCTCATCAGGCCGCTGCGCAGAACAGGGTCGTGTTGAATCCGGTGCTACGTACTCGCAGTCCCCGCACGGCGGCGCAGCTTGCGGGCGCCGGCATGGGCGAGACGATTGTGCCGGTATCGGCACTGGTGCCGCGTCCGGCCGGAGTGGTCCGTCGCCTACGGCCGATGGTCAAGCGCGACATTGTCGCGATGGCTGCTGTGCCATCGGACATCTTGGTAAATGCCTTTGTCAGTGACTTGCGGCGCCGTGAGTTGCCAAACGCACACTGGCCGAGGTGATTTCGAGCATCATAGTGGGCCTACGGTTTGACGGAGTATATTGCGGAGCGTGCGGCGGGAGCTACCTCATCAATGACTCCGGGCACCGCACGTCCGAAAGTTGTTGCATCGCGACGATGATCCGTGATTTCCATCGTCTATGAGTTCCATTCGAAACCGTGATGCGTGCCTGAACGACGCTTGAGATCACCTGGATCGTGCGACACCGGTCTGTTCGGCGGCGGGGTTTACCGATGACGGAGTGCAGCACCGATTGGGTATGTCGAAGCAACGGAATCCTCTGAAGAGGGCTTATGCATTTCAGCCGTCGCTGCTCACGAACTGTCGTCAGGGCAGCCGTTGAGCCAGCCTCGTCGGCTGGCGTGATCACACAAGTGCCCGGCCAGCGCTGAGACACTCTGTCGGACAACATTTCACACGTGGGTTACCGGAGATTGAGGGTTAGATTTGTTGAATGACAACGTTGCGCGCGCTCGAATGTTTGGTCGCGCTTGCAGATCATGGTTCTATGAGCGCGGCAGCTGACGCACTCTACATGTCCCAGCCAGCGTTCTCACATCAAATCGCCGCCCTGGAAAAGGAATTAGGCGTCCCCGTAGCCGTGCGGTTGTCGCGTGGAGTGCGCCTGACCGTCGCCGGACGAGCCGCAGTGGATGAGGCGCGCGTCGCGATACGTGCAGCGCAAAGTGCAATCGAGATCGGCAAGAGGATTCGCGATGGCAGTAAAGGGGGAGCGGGCCTGCTGCGTGTCTCATGCGTGGAAACGATGGCGACGTGGTTGTTGGTGCCGGTGTTCCAGCAGTGGCGAACACGGCATCCTGGTGTCGCGTTACATCTAGCCGAGTTCACAAGCGCCGACGACATGGCGGACGTGCTTGCCGCGGGAGGCACAGATATCGCCGTGGGTCCCCGACCTATTCGAACTCAAGCGCACGTTGACGTTATCGGTCAGCAAGAGATGGTTGTCGTTGCTTCTGCTGGTCATCGATTTGCCGATATGCCTGCCGTGCCGATGCATACAGTGGCGGAGGAGTTGTTTGTACATTACGACCCGGCTAACCCGATGGCGGTATGGCTGGACCAGTACGCCGCCCAAAATGAAGTCGTGTTGAATTCCGTGCTCCGTACCCGCAGTTGCCGCACGGCCGCACAGCTTGCTGGCGCAGGTTTGGGCGTGACGATCGTGCCAGTATCGGCACTCGTCCCGCGTCCCGCCGGAGTTGTCCGTCGACTACACCCAATCGTCAAGGGCGACGTCATCGCGATGTCCGCCGTACCATCCGACACCATGGTCCGTGCCTTCATTGCCGACTTGTGTCGCCGCGGGTTACCGAACTCCAGCTGGCCAAGGTGATGTCGCGAAGACTGCGGCAGTACCAAGGCCGCGAGGATCGGGCGCCGTCGCTGAGATCGTTCTGCAACGACCGCGATGCGCGCTCAGAAAGGTAGCGGAGGTATTCGCATGCACATGCGGATGGAGTTTCCGGCCGGGTCATGGCCCGTCGGCGCCTGCTAAGCGTGGACTCTTATCGTGACAGCTTGAGCAGCGCCAGAATATGTGTGAGGTCGCGGCGATGCGATGTGGTGGCCCACGCAGCCCATGTACGGCGCCGGACGGGAGATGCGCTGAGTTGACTCCAGCTCACCGATGGCGGCAGATTCTGAGCCCAGCTCGCGGGCGCGAGTGCGAATACCCCTCCAGCGCTGACCGCGGCGAGTTTCACTTCAAATGTTGGCTCTCCCATAGCTATCTGCGACGGTACGACATATACGCCGTGGCTTCGCAAAACAGCCGTTAGCTCGTCATACCACGCCGGGCTGTCTGATCGGTCGAAGCCTAGCCAGCTCATCTCATGCAACGACTCGAGCCTGATCCCCTGAGGGCCACGGAGTTTCGCAGCCTGATCTGCGGCCAACAGCACGCCGAGTTCCTCTTCGGCGACCAGCGACGTCTCCAGCTGGCCGCCGACCGGTCGTTGACGTACGAGTCCGAGATCCAGGTCACCTGTGCTCAGCGCCTTTATTTGGTTTGCGGTCGTGAGGTGACGCACCGTCACGTTCGTGGCCGGAAACCGCGACGGGAGTGTCGCCAACGCCGCGCTGAGCAAATTGGTGGGTAGCTCGAGGGGGACTGCGAGGCGCAGTTCCTTCGGTTCGTCTGTGCCGTGACGCGCCATCAGTGCGGTCGCTTGTTCGTGCCGGGCGAGGAGCGCGCGTGCTTCCGTGAGCAGGGTTTTGCCCGCCGGCGTCGCCGATACACCACTACGGCTTCGTACGAGCAGCTCGACATCGAACCGCTTTTCGAGAGTTTGAATGATCTGCGAGATCGCAGGCTGACTGAGGTAGAGCTTGCGTCCGGCTGCAGACAGCCCACCTTCTTCGACAACGGTGACGAATGTCCGTAGCTCACGTAACTCCATCGCTATCCTTCCGCTGCGGCGACATCTGCTTAGCTACAGGTCGCGAAGATGTCGGATTCAAGGCGACGCCATGGCGCCGTCTGCCGAGAATGGGCTTCCGCCGAGGTGGCAGGAATCCAACCTAGGGACGCCGAGCTGTTGATCTCCACTGGGGCGCGCCGGCACATCTGACCCGAAGGCGTGTGCCGAGACATCCGAGTCGCTTGCGCCTGCACATCGGGACGTGACCATCTGAATTTGCGATGCTTCAAACCGAACTCAGTGGATCTGCTCGAATCGGAGGCCGGCGGCCGCTGACGCACATCGTGATGTGTCGATGAAATGTCCTGTAGAACAACGCCATAACTGCCTTCCGCGGATACGTGCAGGCGTGAGGCTGCTAACTCGACGGATCTGTTGCTAACGAGATCCGATTGGCTGCCTCCTCCCATCGCAAGCCGGATCGGATGCCGCTCAGGAGCGTGTTCTGCTAGTGCAACCACGCTGAGGCCTGGAGCCTGACGTTGCAGGTGGCCTTGTGCGACCGCCGCACCGATCGCCGCAGGATGCGGCGTGTTCGGAACACGGATTTCGGAGCGCGCGCTACTACGTCTCAGAATCCATCGGATCACCTAATGGTTATAGCACAAATAAACGTTAGACATACATACCCGCATGTGGCCGCCGGTTGGCCAAAGGGGGAGCCGATGCCAGTGACCAGCGCTGCGGTCAAGGTTCATGTGACCGTCAGGCGATGACGTCGCATCTGGCGGATTCTTACGTCGGGGGCAACATCGTCAGCTACCGCGATCGGCTCTTGTACTCTCCAGTGTCCGGTGGCGGGTTGAGGCTGCGGCGGGGCACACGGTGCTGGCGGTCCGATGCCGGCCCGACTGGTCGCAGACGATAACTTTTGCGAATAGGCCGTCATTCGAAACACGAATGGGCAGGCCCGCCCAGGTCCGCGGGATATGCCTTATCCTCCAACCAAGCTAATTGATATCTATCTAGTAAACATTAGCAAGTATCGACCGGCACTCAGTACACCTGCACCCGCGAGGACTACACAATGACATCGTCAAATCGTTCGTTCGTTGACCGCGCAGTCAACCTCTCGACAGTGGACTCGATCGCTGCGATCCTGGGGCGTTACGGCCTGGTCATCGTCATCGGGTGGATCGGCGCCCTGAAGTTCGCCAACTTCGAAGCGCATCAGATCCAACCGCTGGTCGCCCACAGTCCGTTCATGGGCTGGCTGTACGGCTTCTTACCCGTGTACACATTCTCGGCGTTGCTCGGTGTATTCGAAGTGGCCGCCGCCGTGCTGCTGGCCGTCAAACCGATCGCGCCGAAGCTGTCGATAGGAGGCAGTTTGATGGCGATCGTGCTCTTCATGTGTACCGTCAGTTTTCTATTCAGCACGCCGGGCGTCGGCGAACCTGCCGGTGGTGGATTTCCGGCGATCTCGCTGACCGGAGAATTTTTACTCAAAGACATTCCGCTGCTTGGGCTGTCGTTGTGGACACTGGCTGATGCCGTTCGGTCTGCCCGGCGGCGCGGAGAGTAGCCGACCAGCACAGCGAAACCTCTTCCGCGGGGTCCCCGTTTGGGTCTCGCAGTGAGTTTGTCGTCAATCGTGTAGGGAATCCGCGTCCTTGATCGATCAGGGTTCTGCGCGCGCATGCCCGGTGCGGCGCGATCGTCTGCACCGGATCGGGTCAAGGACTCTGTTGGCGCTGCGCGTGCCGCGCGACGCGCGCTCGATTGCCGCAAAGCGCCGAGCACCATTCGCGCCGATGCACCTTCACGAAGTAGTACGCACATGCAGGGGCCGTGCACGGCCGCAGTTGCTTCCATTGGGGGCTGGTAACAAGGTCGACGGTCTGTCGAGCGATCAGCGTGATCAGTGCATCAGGGAAAGTGTGGCCGGACCAGGCGTCTCGGCGGGTTAGTCTGCGGCCAACCAGATGCAGTTCGGGCCACACCGAACCCGCCGCTGACGCCACATTGATCACTGATACAGCCGTTGACATATCGGGTATCGGCGATTGCGCCTGAGTGCGGGGGTCTCGGGTGGACTCTGCGGCGAGCCTGCGCACAGCGTCCCGCAGGTTGATGAGACGCGCGACGGTGTGCGCTGAAAGGCGCTCGGCGGATTTAGGCGCGGGGGCCAGTCCCATCCGCCTACCGATGGCGTGGACCCAGCCATGCATGTAGTCGAGATCGGCAAGCGCGTCATGCACGCCGTACCGATCAATCCAAAATGTGTTTGCCAGTGCGAGGGACGCAGGCTCATCTATACGCGGTGCAGGTGACGTCATCGTCATGGTCCCAATTCTGCCCGCCGACGGCGCATCGAGTGCGCAATGCCGGTAATGGATACAAACGCCAGACTCATCATGATATCTCTGTTTCGCTGGACGACTTCGACGGCAACTGACAGCAGTGCTGATACGGGATCGCCAAGCGACCTCGAAGGTGGAACACAAAGAACTGTCATCGGTTCGTCAAACAATGACTGTTAGCGACTGGGGTGAGCGGAGAATGATCCCTCAGCGGCTTCGTCCGAGGATTGCGCCGACAGTGCATCAGCGCTAACTGATCCGGACGATAGTACCATTAGTATTGATTTAGGTGCGGATCGGCCTTGCACATGCTGGAGTGCCGACATATCCACCTGCTTGTGGCCACCAATGAGCGCAGCGCTTGCGACAACTCCGGCAGACGCCCCGAAACCGTCTTAGCGTGTCGAGCCGAGACTGCGAAGTGAAAGCGACGGGCTTCGGTTCGACTTACGGGTTTCGAGTAGACCTCGTCCAGATGCCGGCGATCGTATAGGTATTCGGAATCCGAATGCGCTCCGAGAGGTAATAGAGAGTTTAGGCCGAATGCGAAGCTCAAGCCCAGGCGTTGTCCTAGTAGCCCATCAGTATCCGGCAAGTGAGGGGAGGGCTTGGCATGCTTCAGCTGAGCGACTCGAATCCGCGTAGGTTCCGAGTCGGAGTGATTGAGAACATCATCAACTCTCGGTATGGAGCCGACCCGCTAGTGCGCGCGGGCCGCCTTGCCGCCGCGGCCGCCGGCGTCGATTCGTTCTGGGTGCCCGATCACCTCAATTCGCTCTTCCCACGGTCGATCTGCACGGAGAAGTACATGGGCGGTGCCAAATTGGCGCCGTCGCCGGATGCGTACCTGGAGCCGTGGACCATGCTCGGCTATCTGGCCGCGCACAATCACCTCGGACGTCTGCGACTCGGCGTGTGCGTCACCGACAGCGCACGCCGCAACCCTGCGGTCACCGCGCAAGCCGCCGCGACGCTGCATCTACTCACCCGTGGCTCGGCCATCCTCGGCTTCGGGGCCGGTGAACGTGAAGGCAACGAGCCCTACGGGGTGGACTGGTCGAAGCCGGTGGGCCGCTTCGAGGAGGCCCTCGCGACCATCCGGGCGCTCTGGCACTCGAAGGGCGCGCTCGTCAATCGTGACTCCGAGTACTTTCCGTTGCGCAATGCAGTTTTCGATCTCCCGCCATACAGGGGTCGGTGGCCGGAGATCTGGGTGGCCGCTCACGGGCCTCGGATGTTGCGGATCGCTGGCCGTCATGCCGACGCGTGGTTCCCCGCGTTCATCTACCGGCCGAAGGACTACGCCCGGGCCTTGGAGAGTGTCCGCGCGGCTGCTTCCGATGCAGGTCGCGACCCGTCGACGGTGACACCCTCTGCGATGCTTGCTGTGGTCACCGGCCGCACCGAGAGCGACGTAGCGGAGGCACTGGATTCCGAGGCTACGAAGGTGTACGGCCTCACGGGATCCGCAGAGGTGTGGGCACGTCACGGTGTCGAACACCCGATGGGTTCTGATTTCACTGGGGCGCAGGATATTCAACCGCAAACACTCGACGAACGCACCGCACTCGAGTACACGGCGAAGGTGCCGCGCTCGCTGCTCGATGAGATGTATTTGACGGGGACTCCCGATCAAGTCGTCGATAAGGTTGCCGAGTGGCGCGATCACGGCCTCCGCTACATCGTCATTGCGAACGCAAGCGCCTCGCAGCGCAGTCTGCTGAAGGGCATCGCCTCGACGGTCCCATTTGTAAAAATCATGCGCGGCCTGCGGAAGTTGTAGCCATCGCAGACCAATCCGTAGCGCATTCGTTGCCACCACAGCGCGTGCCGATCCTATCGATCTCCCGTCGTTAGGGCGATGTGCGACAGTCTGTCTGGCACAAAGCGGGAGATGCGCTCACCCGAACGCTCAGTGAACTACTGCATTTGGCGGCGGTGCGCTGCCCTCCGCCGCCCACATGAACTCCGATCGAAAAACAATCCGCGGCAGCACAGGCCAGGGTGTCGCTGGTGGTGGTCGGCAGTCAGAGTCGCTTGCGATAGATGCGGAAGTCGGCGGGGGTGCACAACAAGGGTGCCAGATCGGGATAGGCCTCCTCGATCTGGGCGATCCGGTGCAGTCGGTAGCCGAGGCGGCCGTACCACGATAAGAGGAACTCCTTGGAATCTAGGGTCCACGTCTGCGGTATCAGCAACTCAAGCTGCATGTACTCGCAACCGCTTGCTCGCGTGTCCTCTTCGGCGAAATGGACCAGATCACGTCCGATACCTTGGCCGCGAAGATTGGGGTCGGCCGCCAGCATGCCGAATTCGCCGGTGTGGTCATCGAGTTGCTGGACACGTACGACACCGGTGAGCCGCGCATCGTGTCTCGCGATCACCAGTTCTTCTGCGCGGATGAGGCCGATGACCTCGTCGAGGGTCGTCCGGGCGGCGTTATGACGCCAGAGCCCGCGTTCTGACTCCTTATAGACAAGGTTGATCAGATCGGTGATAGCGGCCATAAGCGCACCATCATCACAAGCTCCGGCCGAAAGACGCTCAATCACAACGACAATCATATCGCCCGTTAACTCGCAAGCCTCGTGGTGGCGACGATCGAGCTCCTCGCGACGGACCGCTCATGTCATGCGTCAAAGGTGGTCGTACATGGCTAACACACGTTGATCCCTTTCGATTGCGCAATGCAATACACGACGGGCACGACCTAGAGCAATGAGATTCGTTGAACTTATCAACGCCATCACGAATTCGATTGCCTGCTGGGCGGTGGCAATGTGAGGCGCGTGCCACGCCATGTGACAAGAGTTGACGTGTGAAATCTTGTATTCCAGTGGTGCCCAACGCATCTACGCGTCACAGGTGAATTGCGGGTACCAACGAACCCGGTGCGAAATGACCGAAGAGGCTGCTGCACGCCCGTAGGCAAGCCCGCTTGATGTGACAGCTTTGGGGATTCGTTTCCTTATCGCTGAAGTTAATTCTGTTGTGACAGAACCAGAACCCATCACGACACGACCCGGTATCGATGCAGCCATGCAGGCCCTCGTCGAGTCAATTTCACTGCAATTCACGATTGATCGCGGCGTCGAATACGCGCGGGCGCAGCTTCGCGCGTTGACGCCGCCGCCGGAGTCTCTGCCGTGGATGCCCGTCGAGCACCGAAACATTCGTTACGGCATCCTGATCGACATCCCGATCAGGATCTACGTGCCGCCGATTGAAACGCGGGAGAACCTGCCAGTGGTCGTCTTCTATCACGGCGGCGGCTTTTCTATCGGAGACCTAGACATATACGAGGGTGCAGCGCGAGCGCACGCCCTCGGTGCCGAGGCGATCGTGGTTTCGGTCGGCTATCGTCTAGCACCCGAACATCCCTTTCCTGCAGGCATCGACGATTCTTGGGCGGCGTTGCAGTGGGTAGCCGAGCACGCCGCCGAATTTTGCGGTGATCCCACACGCATTGCTGTCGCCGGAGACTCCGCGGGCGGAAACATCGCTGCGGTCATGACGCAGCGCGCCAGGGACAACGGCGGACCACATCTCGCTTTCCAACTGCTTTGGTATCCGGTGACCACGTTCGATTCGGCACTGCCATCGATGACGGAGAACGTCAACGCCCCGATGTTGAGCCCTGAGATGATCGCTGCTTATCTGCATTGGTACTTCCCGCCGGGGATAGACGCCACCAGCCCGCGTTGCCTACCGCCGACACTGGCGCCTGCCAATGCCACAAATCTCACCGGCCTGCCGTCTGCATACATCGGCATCGCAGGGCATGATCCTGTGCGCGACGACGGTGCGCGGTACGCCGAACTGCTCTCTTCCGCAGGAGTTCCCGTTGAGCTACACAACGCCGAGACATTGATTCATGGCTATATGACGGTGGCCTCGGCCGTGCCGGCGGCGGCCGAGGCCACGGACCGCGGAATGGCCGCGCTGAAGGCTGCACTACATAGGTAGGACCTGGTGGTGCTGTATCCAAGCTGTCCTGTGGAGTCGGCTCGGTGATGGCCGGTCGTCTTCGGACGCTCGTCGCGTCACACAGAGACGACGGGCCAGTCGTTGTCGACGTGAGCCAACACATTGAAGTAGTTAGTCAAAATGTTCAGCGCCAGATTCGCAACGACCTCGCCGATTTCCTCTTCGGTGACACCAGCTTCGCGGGCCTCCTTGACGTCGGCGTCGTCGACATCCCCGGCCGTTCTCGCGATGCGGTTCGACAGCTTCAGCAGCGCTGCCGCGTGCTCGTCGTCCGATTCGCCCCGACGGGCACGCTCCAGCTCGGCGGGGTGGACTCTTGCGATGTTGGCGCCGTAGGTGTGTGCCGACAGGCAGTACTCGCAGTTATTGAGTTGCGCGGTGGCAATCGCCAGCCGTTCCCGCATCGCTGGAGACAGCACGCCTTCGGTGACCGCGCCCGACAGTGCGAGATAGCTTTGCAGCAGGGCCGGACTGTTGGCCATCACCTTGGTCATAGTCGGAGTCAGTCCCAACGCGGTTTGCACCTGTGACAACAGGTTTGCGGCTTTACCGGTGGCGTTCGCGGGCTCGACGGGAGCGAAGGGAGTCATTGGCGTTCCTTGGGTCGATCAATCCGATCTAACGGATCGAAGCTCTTCTATCAGTTAGAAGATTTAGCACCGACCTCTAACGGATGCAAGCGGCCGGACCCATGATAATTTGATTAGGTGCTCGATTCAGCACCCGCTTGGGTGCTGCCCGGCGAACCCGTGTCGGTGCGGTTCATGAATACGATCTGGGCCGACACGGGCGGTGCTCACGACGACCTGGCCAGCTCAGCTGCGCTAGCGGATTGGATTGCCGTCGTTTACCAGCGCGGCATCGATGAGTTGGGTACTCCCACCCCCGGCGAACTTCGTGAGGCCCGGCAACTGCGCGATGCGCTACGTCGCCTTGCAGCCTTCAGCACAGACGACTGCCGCGAAGACGCGCAGTCCCCAATCGAATTTGTTGATGACGCCGTGGCCGCAGTCAACAACGCGATCAAGCATCAACCGGGAGCCCGGCTCGCGGTACGCGACGGTCAACTTCACATTGACAGCCCGCCGACGGCATCGCCGACACGCACCGCACTAGCCGAGCTCTCCGCTAGCGCCATCGACCTACTCACAGGTCCGGACGCGACTCGGCTACGCGCCTGCTACGCCCCTGGCTGCGTGCTCTACTTCGTCAAAACTCACCCGCGTCGAGAATGGTGTTCGGAGGCCTGCGGCAACCGTGTGCGCGCAGCACGCCACTACCGACGAACCCGCACCCGAAAGCACGATTGATCGGAACAGGCGACTCGTCTGTTGCCGAAGCCACAGACTTGGTTCGCTCGACCGTGGCGGACTCAAGGCTCGACTCAATGGGATCGCGGCATTCGCTAGTCGAATACCCGACGACTCTCTGGACCGCCACGAGCCCAATGATCTCCGCAAGCTGTTCTGTAAAACCTCGCGTCACGGCTTACCGCCCGCAATCATCGGCTAAATCACAATGAACTGCATTGGTCGCGAAGACTTTTGAAGGGATATGTCAAACAGCGTGACGCGTTAGTCATAACAGCAGCGGTGCTAAGGATCAATCAACCCCGAGGAACGGAGTCGCCGTGTCCGGCACAGGCTTGATGCCCGTCCCCTACCCGTTTAGCGCGCCGGACGGTTTGGAGCTCGATGACCGATATCTGGATGCGCAGCGCACACCCGGGATGATCCGCATTCAGATGCCGCACGGTGAGCCGGCGTGGCTGGCGTCCCGGTACGCAGATGTGCGGATGGTGCTTGGCGACAAGCGCTTCAGTCGCGCGGAGGTGCTGCGACATGACGAGCCGAGATTACGTCCGCTGCCTCCTTCAGGCGGCCTCCTGTCGATGGATCCGCCAGAACACACGCGATTGCGCAGGCTCATCAGCAGCGCGTTCACCGCACGCCGTGTCGAACAACTGCGGCCGCGCGCCAGGCAGATCGCTGACGACTTGATCGACGGCATGATATCCGCGACGGCGCCGATCGATCTCGTCGACAACTTCGCGCTGCCCCTGCCGGTCACCGTGATCTGCGAACTACTGGGTGTGCCGGCCACGGATCGTAACCACTTCCGGCGCTGGACGGACGGCATGCTTTCCACCTCTCGGCTCAGTTCAGCGGACAGCGCCGCGTGCTTCCACGACATGCAGATTTACATTCGCGGGCTCGTCGCTGAAAAGCGCGAGTTGCCAGGCGATGATCTGATGTCGGCGTTGATCAAGGCTCGAGATGATCGCGACCATCTCAGCGAGGACGAGATGGTCAGATTGTGCTCGGGACTGCTGGTCGCGGGGCATGAGACCAATGCGAGCCAAATCTCCAACTTCCTGATTACGCTCTTCGATCATCCGAATCAGCTGGCCATGTTGCGCGCGCAACCCGAGCTGATCCCAGGTGCGGTGGAGGAGTTGCTCAGGTTCATCCCGCTGGGCGCCGGTGCTAGCTTTCCCCGATACGCCACTGAGGACATCCAAGTGGGTGATGTGTTGGTTCGCGCAGGTGAACCCGTGGTGCCTGCCATCGGCGCCGCCAACAGGGATGCATTGCAATTCGAGGACGCGGACACGTTGCGCATCGATCGGCCGGTCACCCAACACCTTGGGTTCGGGCATGGTGCGCATCACTGCCTCGGCGCAGCACTTGCCAGGGTGGAGCTGCAAGAGGCGCTGGGTGCGTTGTTGACACGAGTACCTGGTCTACGGCTAGCCGGCGACGTGGAGTGGAAGAAGCAGATGCTGGTGCGTGGGCCTGTCACGATGCCTGTCGCATGGGGGACTAACTGGCTCTCGATCGCCTTGCTTCTGAGTCACATTGGTTCGCAACCATGTTCAGTGCCAATCCGTGGCTAGCGTTCACGTTGGACGAGCGCCGGCACACCCTCGGCGTATTCGAATTCTCTTGGGGAGGGCGGCAAAAGGATGATGTACAGAAGCGGCCATTGACCGCTGGTACCGATCTAGGGTGATAGTTGTAAGCCTTAAGGGCTGCCTGGCCCGTACTAGTCATCGAGACGATTGCCGTGGGCTGGTTCGATGGAAATCAAAGCAGGAGATCGAGATTACAAATGTCTAGGACAGGTACGCACGCCCTGATTCTCGGGGCGAGTATGAGCGGATTACTCGCCGCAAGAACGTTGAGCGATTTCTACGACCAGATCACCCTCGTGGAGCGCGACCGGCTTCTGAGCGAGCCTGTGCGCCGAGGGGGAGTGCCTCATAGTATGCAACCGCATCTGTTGTTGGTGCGTGGTTCAAACATATTGGAAGACCTATTTCCTGGGTTCACTGATGATCTCGATGCCGCTGGCGTACCTGCTTGGAAAGACGGTGATTTCGCGAAGTTCGCGTGGTCGATTGGAGGCCACGTTTTGACTCGCTCCGGTCGGCTGCGTGAGCCGACGGAGTTGTCAATTTACTTCCCGAGTCGTCCACTCCTGGAACACCTCGTGTATAAGCGAATTCAGGCAATTGGGAACATCCGCGTGATGGACGGTCACGATGCAGCCGAGCTGACGCGGGACGCCAACCACAGCCGGATCAGCGGGGCTACAGTCGTCAATATCGACACAGGCGACACTACTGCTGTGACGGCGGATCTCGTTGTGGATGCGACAGGGCGGGGGTCGCGGACGCCGGCCCTCTTGGAGACTCTCGGCTACGGTCGCCCTCAACAGATTGAAGTCGTTGTTCGCCTGACGTACACCAGCCTGCCGCTAAGTATTCCGGCAAATATGCGCCCGGACGTCCACATTGCATCATTCCCAAAGCCGGGGCGGCCAAAAGGATATGCCCTGTGGCAGAACGAGAACGACACGCGGATCTTCTGTGTGGCTACCTTGGGAAAACATCCCCCGCTGAGCCAGCGCACCGACATGATTTCGCTCATCGAGGAGTTCGCGCCACGTCAGTTTGTCGACACGGTGCAGGCTGCCGAGCCGCTTGGGACGCCTGTGCGCTATACCTTTCCGTCTAATCGGTGGCGACGATACGACAAGATGCGGAACACTCCGGACGGTCTGCTCGTCGTCGGCGATGCGATATGCAGCTTCAATCCGGTCTACGGACAGGGCATGACGGTCGCTGCAATCGAAGCATTGACATTGGGCCACTGCCTCCGCGACGGGCAGCATAGGCTCCCGAAGCGATTCTTCCGGGCCACCGGGAAAACGATCGGTGTGGCGTGGCGTACAGCGGTCGGTTCGGATCTAGCACTGCCAGAGATAACGGGGCGGCGATCGGTTTCTATGCGGTCCAGTAGCGTTTACCTCGATCAGGTGCTGACCGCCGCTGAATCAGATCCGATCGTCGCAGAACAGCTTCTACGGGTTACGGGGATGATCGACTCATCGAGCAGTTTGCTCCGGCCGTCGATTCTGGCGCGCGTCGCCATGGCCAGGCGGAGAAGGCATTCCGACGTCAGTCGCGCGCCGTCTGAGTACATTTTCAGCGACGGGTAAGGCACCGACGTCACAGCCGGTTGGCGATCCGAGGGGTACGTCAACCACAGCGGGCCCGCGTACCCACCCAAATGCGTGCGTCCCCGACAAGGTCGGAAGCGGACCAGCGCTCGATGTACTCGTATTGGGGCACGATCCTCAGTACTCGATGAGCCGAGTGACGTATGGGGTCATGCCCGCGGACCGGACTGGCGAGATATGCACGTCCGACCCGGTATACGGAGCCTCGAGCATCATGCCCTGACCGAGATAGACGGCTTCGTGCTGACTTGCATTGGGACCGTAGAAGATCAGATCGCCACGGCGCATCTGGGACGACGGGATCTTGCGACCTGCGTTGTATTGGTCGCCCGAATAGTGTGGGAGGTTGATCCCGACACCTGCATACGCGAACAGGACAATCCCAGAGCAGTCAAAACCGACGGTTCCTGCGCCGTTGTCAATACCCCGGGATGGCCCTGCTGCGTTTCCTCCGCCCCACGAATATGGAACGCCGATCTGTGACATCGCTCTCCGGATCACGTATTCAGACGCCTGGCGGCCATAGACGCGCGGGATAGCTCCATTGGTGATGCCCGTGCCGCCCACACCGGAGACGCCGCCCAGATTGATGCCGATGTGTGCGAGAAATGACCTGCCGAGGTCGGCTGTCAGTTGTGTGGACGTCACGGTGGCTTGCAATACTGACTCCACGATTGCCGCAGGGTCACCGATGACGTTTGCGCTCGGCACGCGCGGCAAGGTCAGGTCCCATTCTGACGCTGCGGTCGCCGGCGCGGTATCCCAGGTTGCAGTGCGCTTTGTGGCGGCTGCCAATCGTCTACGGGCGATATCGCGACGCTCGACAGCCAGATCGATCCGATTCTGCAATGTGTGAAATTCTCTTTGCGCTTCGGTTAATTCAGCCACCGCCTTGAGCTTCGATTGCGACGCGATGGCAGAGTTCTCGTCGGCCTGCTTCTGTGCCGCCTTCGCAGCGGAGACGTCGTTCGTGCGCGCGGTGCGGGTGCGCTTGAGCTGATCCTCGGCTTGCGTGAAAGCCTGAGCCAACATCTGTGAATCTGATGCGGTGTCAAGCAGATCTTCGGGCTTGGCTGCCGTCAAGTACGACTCCGAAGTCCCATTCGTGTAGGTCGAGGCTGCGAATTGGTCGAACCGATGCTGCGCCGCCGCGAGGGATCTGTCCGCGTCGCATAGCGCCTGTAAGCGGGCCGCTACTTCGAACTCCGCTGTAGCGGAGGCCTTTCGGGCCACTTCTGTCTCAGCGATGGCTCTGTTCACTTTTTCCTGCTGTTCCTGCACCGAGGCGCCCAAGTCGTGCAGCTGCTGCTCGGCTGCCGCTAGGTCCGCAACCATCGCAGGAACGTCTTGACTCGTTGGGTCTGCCTTCGCTGGGCGAAGATCCACCAGTATTGCCCCCGAACTGAACGCGATCACGAGAGCCAATACCGTGGTCGCCCAACGGGGCGCCGGAGACAGGCGATCACGGAATGGCACGTTGCTGACCTCAGCGTTTGTAGGTCGCCGCGGCATCGATCGAAAAGCGTCTCGAAAGCGATTCATCGATGGACCCCTTGCTAATTAATACTCTAGATGTATCCATTAACAATATCGACGGGCCTCCTCGGGTCAACCCGTTGGTACCCAATGTGACCGACGCGTGATGGACGAGAAAACTGCCGGGCTTGCGCACCGGTACGGGCGCAGAAGGCGTCATGCCCCACGGAGCCAACACATTCGAACTCCTGAGGCGGCACGAAAGCGCCATGATGCTCTGCACGCCGCACACATCGGTCTGCAGAATGGACTGAGACGGGCGCGGGCCCGCTGCAATTCACAAGACCGCCCCTGCAGCGCTGCTATTCGCAGTATCGCGTCAATACGTCCATAAGAGGAATGATGCAGACGCGCTTATCGCAGAAGCCGCTGCCGTTAGTCCCCATGAGTGAGAACTCCTGGGCTGCTGCGTGATTAGTCGCGTCGATCTTGTATCGGAGGGTGGCCCACAAGGCACGACCGTAAAGGGGACCCGCATGTCGCCAACACCTCCACTCCGACTGGGGCTGAGCATCCTCAACGGAGGTTCGACGCCAGACCGACGCGCCTGCGCGTATCACGCGCGACGTGTCGGCTACGATGTCGTTCATTTGATTGAGGCGCCACGACTGGGCGCCGTTGGCCCTGACCGATCAGAGACGATGGGCGAGCTGGTACTCAATGCCTCCTACCAGCTCCTTAAACTTGGTCGTAGAGACCGGGATATGGTGGCGATCGGGCCGCTGATGTGTGCGACGGACCAGATGGCCCTGCTAGCACAGCACGCCAAGCAATGCACCGCGGACTTGGACAATTCGGTCGAGCTTGCATTCAACTTCCTGCAGGTCTCTATCGACGATCCAAACGACCTGAACGTAATCCGCCAGCTGCGACCCGCGTACTCGGAGGCGAAACTGCGACGCCTCGCAACGGTGCTCGACGGATCCGTTTCTGCCGCAGTCAGTCGTATCCGCCGTTACCACCAGGAGTTCGGGATCAGCTTCGTCACACTCCATATGTCCGCTGCCTCGTCGTGGTCCACGATGGAGCGCATCGCCGTCGCGTTGCGATGACCGTCCACTCGGCGACAGGTCCTGCGCGCACCAGGGTGGTGCGGCCAGAGATCAGCGCCGCCACGTCGTGCGGTGGATGCGACGTCGCCGCTTGCTCGGCTCCCACCAGAAGGCTCGTGGGATGGTTTCGGGTCAGTTCCTCGAGCGTATGTGTGAACTCGCAGCGACTGACGTCGCCACGCGGAACCACGGACCGCTCGCGACCGGTGCTGCTTTTCTTACTTGGCGTCGAGCACAACGCGCAGCCGCGCCTCGCCCGCCGCCATGCGTTCGTATGCAGTGGGAGCCCGGTCCAGTGGCATAACTTCAATCAACGGCTTTACTCCTACAGCAGCGCTGAATCGAAGGTTGTCTTCATTATCGATGGACGACCCCGTAACGGATCCGGCGACGGTGTGTGTCCCCCAGACGAGATCGATAGGGCTTATGTTGATGGTGTCGAAGGCAACGCCGACGACGATGAGACGACCTCGGGGTGCCAGACCGGCGGGCAGTGATGACATCGAGGATCCGATGGCCGCGGTTGCCACGATGGCGGCGGCGCCGCCCTGCGCGGCGAGAGCTGCTGCGGCGTCGTTATTTTGGCTGTCGATATAGTCGTCGGCACCCAACTTGGCCGCCAGTTCCGCTTTGGCGTCGCCGCGGGCGATGGCAACGGTTCGATAGCCTAAGCCTTTGGCGTACTGCACCGCCAGATGTCCCAGACCGCCGAAACCCTGGATCGCGACCATTGCCCCCGGTGGCGCTTCGACCTTGCGTAATGCGTTGTATACGGTGATCCCCGCGCACAGAAGGGGTGCAGTGTTGAGCGGATCTAGCCCATCAGGAATGCTGACCACGCCGCTGGCGCGCACGTAGACAAACTCGGCGTAGCCGCCGTCCCGGTCTCGCCCTAGCTGCGGTTGGTCACGACAGTTCACGAAGTCACCGCGTCGGCATGGTCCACACTCGTCGCAGGGGCCGCCGAGATAACCCACGCCGACATAGTCACCGACGACGAGGCGGTTTACGCCCTCGCCAACAGCGTCAATTACGCCAACGATCTCGTGCCCCGGCACGATCGGCACTGAAGAGTCGCGCAGGATTCCTTCCGCCGAAGCAATGTCGCTGCCGCAGATGCCGCAGGCCAACACGCGAATGCGCACCTGCCCGTGGAGTGTTCAACGAGGTCACGATCTACCCATTCGAACTGTCGTATTCCACTTACCTGCCATGCTTTGTAGGTCGACATCTAAATCACCCCCATGTCTGATCAAGTCTTGCCATCGTTGGCACCAACGCTCGGAATCGGACGCAGTCCGGCATCGTCACAACGGTGCGGCGGAAAACCGCGGGGCCCAGCCACCGTGTTTACCGCTGGTGCCCATCCGTCAGCGTCGATACCCGAGGCACCGAATCATCGTTCTGCACACCACATATGGACGCCAGGCCCACTCTCGATCATCCATAGATAATTTGAATGTCAATATTCGACTAGAGCAAGAACGGGACCACCGCATGGTATTCGTCTGATGTAATCTACCGATTCGCAATTCCAGGGCAACATCCCTTGCGTATATCGATGTAAGGCGTTGTACAACAATCGATTTAGCGAGTAGGGCCGCGATTGACTGGCGAATGATTCGTATCACAGCAGTGATCGTACGGCTGAACAATCTCGTCTAAATATTTTGGACATCCAGATGCCGACATTCCAGGCATGTGGGCGATTGCTTCGGGGGAGTGCGGCGACTTGTGGTGTTGCAGTGCACGTTGTCCGGGATGTGGAGGTTACTCGTTTGGGACGCAATCAATCTCAGCCCTCATGAAGGGGGCCGGCGAGAGTCGCGTGTGCGCGACGCGCGCTCGTGTGGGATGCCATCCCGGTGGTGCGGGCGCTAACGCTGACATTGAGCTAGTCGACGGGGATTGGCGGCTTGCGGCGCGCGACGATCACGCTCCCTGTTCGTCAAACGTGAGTACTTCAAGCACAATACGGACAAATAGATAGGCAGCAGAGAGATGACTGAATTCGTATTGGTACACGGCGCCTGGCATGACACTTGGTGCTGGGAGCGATTGATTCCCGAGCTACTCCGGCGGGGCCACGATGCCTGGGCTGTCGCACTTCCGCAGGAGCGGGGGGCGGATATAGAGGCATACGCGGCGGCGATCGGTAGAGCGATCTCATCGCCGGCAGATACCACGTTGGTCGCGCACTCGGCGTCCGGCCTCGTTGCACCGATTGTCGCTCAGCGACGTCAGGTCAGTGAACTTGTTCTAGTCGCCGCTCTGATGAACGTACCCGGGTCCAGCTGGATGGCTCAGCTGGCGGCACAGAAAGCGGCTCAACACAGCGCGCGATTCAATCAGGCTCTCGCCCGGTGCATTGTTGACGCGCAAGGTTACTGGACCTGGCGGACAGACGACGCAGCCAAAGTCTTCTATAACGACTGTGAGCCGATCGACGCCGTCCGCGCCGCGCAGCGGCTCCATGCGCAGGATATGACTGTCTTCGGCGATATGCCGCCGTCGGTTTCCCGTGATGCAGTGCCGACGCGGTACGTATTGTGTAGTCAGGACTATGCGATTTCCCGCGATTGGGCGATCCCCACGGCCCAGGAACAATTCGATGCGACCATCGAGGAATTTGATGCCTCACACTCGCCGTTCTGGTCTCGCCCAGCGGATTTCGCCAAACTACTCATCAAGCCGTAATGCGGCCGTCAGTGCGCCCGGCGAGCGCCACCGGGCTGACCACATCGGAGAACTGTGACGCGTCGCCGACGATGACCCTGCTGCGCTGGCCGTGGATATCGAGGGGGATGTCCCCGGCCAGCGTGATCCGGTTGAGCCGCCGGTACTGATCGTCGTAGTCCGCGACGGCATAGTGCTGGGTGGCGCGGTTGTCCCAGATCGCCAGGTCGCCCGGCTGCCAACTCCAGCGGATGGTGTTCTCCAGCTTGGTGACTCGTGCCTGCAGCAGGCTGAACAACGTCGCCGACTCTGCGGGTCCGAGCCCGACGAACTGCTTGATGAAGTGGCCGAGCAGCAGCACGCGCCTGCCGGTTTCCGGGTGAACGCGCACGACCGGATGCTCGGTCTCGTAATAGTCGCGCACGAACTCGCGGCGGTATTCGCGCACGGTGTCGGCGAGGTCCTCGTGGCGGCCGTCGTAGTCGGCGGCGTAGTCGTAGGTGTTGGTGTGCACTGCCCACAGGTTCTCGGTCAGCGCACGCAGCGGCGTCGGTAACTGCTCATAGGCCGCCTCTGTCGATGCCCACGTCGTGGTGCCGCCGTAGGCAGGCAGCGAAACAGCGCGCAGCAGAGATGCTTTCGGGATCCGGTCGACGAATGTGACGTCGGTGTGCCAGCTGTTGGCCTTGTCGTAACGTGAGTCGATCGGCAGTACCGATTCGCCATGGGACAGTGTCGGGTGCGCGGTGGTTGGCGTGCCCAGTTTGGCTGCGAATGCCCGCTGTCCGTCGTCGTCGAGGTTGTGCTGATCGCGGAAGAAGATCACCTTGTGCTCGAGCAGCGCACCGTTGATTGCCGCGACGGTCTCGCCGTGCAGGTCGTTTGCGGTGTCCACACCGTCGATCCGCGCGCCGATGTTTGCGCCCAGTTTTACGATTTCGAAGCCAGTCACAGGTTCATTTCGACGGATGAACGTTGAAAAGGCAACCGTTTAGCTATTCGTGAGCAGAACTGAGTCACGGCGCCGCGCACTGAAGGTCGCGATTGTAGGCGCCGGTATGTCCGGCTTGTGCATGGCCGCGAAGCTGCAGGACGCCGGCATCGATACGTTCACGCTCTTCGAGAAGGCCGACGAGGTCGGCGGCGCGTGGCGCGACAACACCTATCCGGGGCTGCGCTGTGACATCCCGTCCCGGTACTTCTCGTACACCTTTCGGCCCAACCCCGACTGGTCACGCTTCTTGTCGCCGGGCCGGGAGATCCAGGACTACTTCCGGCTGGTTGCCGACGAACGCGGAATCCGTTCGCACATCAAGTTCGGCACCGACGTCACGTCGGCGCGATACACCGACGGTCGGTGGCGGCTGGCGACCACCGCCGGTCAGGAGGACTTCGACGTTCTCGTGATGGCTACCGGTGTGCTTCGGATCCCGCACTACCCCGTGATCCGCGGTGTCGACTCCTTTGCTGGCCCGTCGTTTCACTCTTCGCGGTGGGATCATTCGGTTTCGTTGCCTGACAAGCGGATCGGGTTGATCGGGACGGGCTCGACCGGCGTGCAGATCACATCGGAACTCGGCGGAAAGGTGCGTGAGCTGAAAATCTTCCAGCGCACGCCGCAGTGGGTGTATCCCTCGCCGAACCCGCGGTACCGGCGATTGACCAAGGCGGCGATGCGACGGTGGCCTGCGCTGAACAAGTTCGCCTACCGGTTCTGGCGGGCCTATTTCGAGAGCTCGTTGGGCCACGCGAGTGCCCGCCAATGTTGGCAGCGTCGCTTGATATCGGCGATGTGCAAGTGGAACCTGCGGCTTTCGGTGCGTGATCCCGAACTGCGCCGCAAGCTCACGCCGAATTACCAGGCGATGTGCAAACGCCTTGTGATAGCAGGCCACTACTATCAGTCGGTCCAGAAGGCGGGAGTACACGTCATCACCGAGACGATCGACCATGTCGAGCCACGGGGCGTCGTCACCGCCGACGGCACGCTGCACGAACTCGACCTGCTGGTGCTGGCCTCGGGCTACGACTACCACGCCTACATGCGGCCGATCGACCTCGTCGGTGAGCGTGGCCTCACCCTCGAGGAAGCATGGGTCGACGGCCCCCGTGCCTATCTCTCGGTGGCGCTGCCTGGATTTCCGAACATGTTCATGCTCGGGGGCCCGCATTCGCCGTTCGGAAACCAGTCGCTGGTGACCATCGCCGAGACCCAGGCCGACTACATCATGTGGTGGATCAACCAAATCCGCGACGGTCACATCGCGTCGGCGGCACCCACCGAAGTGGCCACCAAGGACTACAACGAACGGATGAAAGCCGATCTGCCGCACACGGTTTGGGCGACTGGTTGTACGAGTTTTTATCTCGGCAAGGACGGACTGCCCGTGGTCTTTCCGTGGCATCCGGCGCGACACCGCGAGTTGCTGCGCTCACCACAGGTCGACGATTTCGACATCCGCACCGCCTGAGTGTGGCCGTCGTCACACTGCCGTACCGAGTGATCAGTCCCACACAAGTCAGTTACATCCGGCCCGTCGGGTCGTTAGTTTCCTGGATAGCTGAGTAACTGAACGCGTGTGCAACAACGGATACGAGAAAGGGACCAGCGATGTTCGCTCTCATTACATTCACCGCGGTCATCCTGCTTCTTGCCGCACTTCTGGGCCGCCCTTCCCCGCAGACGTGGCACGGGCGATGGGGCAGCCACTGACCGCTGATCGTTGCCGTCAGCCGAGGCTGGGACGGTAGGTGCCGAAGCTCCAGACATTGCCGTGCGGATCGCGCACGGCGAACTCCCGTGAGCCGTAGTCCTGGTCGGTCAGCCCCATGACGATTTCGGCCCCCGCTGCCGCGGCGCGGTCGTGGAGGGCGTCAGGGTCATCGACGACGACATAGACCACCACCGGCCCAGGCAGCGCGAACGGGCTGTCGGTGCGGTCCGCGTCGTCGACCATGACAAGGCCATTGCCGACCCTTATTTCCGCGTGAAGCAGCGGTTGGTCGGGTTCCGGCGGTACGACCAGGGTTGCGGTGGCTCCGAAGGTTTTCTCGAGCCAGTCGATCGCTGCGCGGGGGTTCGAATAGGGGACGATCGGCACCGCCCCGTTGAGCGTCAGTGATTCCGTCATGCCGAAGAGGCTAGGCGGGCAATGCCGCCCCGTCTTGGACGAAATTTACGGTCGTCTCCCGCAACTCGGTCGGTGTGATGTCGGCCAGCTCGCGAACCTCGCGGGCCAGGTGAGCCTGGTCGAAGTACCCGCAGGCCGCTGCGGCGGCGGCCCAGTCGATGGACGGCTCGCTCGAGAGGCGCGCGGTCAATCGTTCGAACCGCACGATCCGCGCCACCAGCTTGGGCGGCAGCCCCACGGTGTCGCGATAGCGTGCGATCAGCCGCCGATGACTCCAGCCCAATTCGTCTGCGAGCTCGCCGATCGCCGCCGCACCGTTGCTGGCCAGGATCTGGCTCAGCGACCACGCGACACCCGGGTCGGCCGGCGCGGCCTCGGCCAGTCGGGACCGTAGAGCGTTGTCGATCAGAGCGAAACGCGAAGGCCAGTCGGCCGCCTCGCCCACCTGTTGGACGAGGTCACGTCCGAATCGGCCCAGCACTGCGTCGATCGGCACCGACTGATTGGCCAACTCGCTCATGGGGATTCCGACCAGCCGCCGAGCGCCGAGCGGCGTGAGGTCAACCTGCAGGCAGCGAGCCGACCCGCCGTGTCCGACCACTACCGGCCCATCGGTGACACCCGCGACGAAGGACCCGAGCCGCAGCGGCACGGCGTGCTGGCGGTGAGCGACCGTCCACCCCGCGTCGAGGTCGATGATGATCGGTACGAACGTGCAGGGCAGCTCGCGAAACGTGACCGGCGCGGGCGATCGCTCCTCGTATCCGTCGTAGCGGAGCACCACGCCGCGCAGCGCCGGATGGGGCGTGCCCGCAGCGAACGTCGCGCTCACCCGCCCCACGCTAGTCCGCACACCGCATCACGCGTGGGGTAGGAATGGTGAGTGCGTGAGCCGACCGTCCTGCTGTTGTCGACGTCCGATACCGACCTGATCACCGCCCGCGCCAGCGGGGCGGGCTACCGGTGGGCGAATCCATCGCGGCTGGTCGATGGCGAGCTGGAGGAGCTGCTGGCTGGGGTCGGCGTCGCAGTCGTCCGCATTCTCGGCGGCTATCGCGCATGGCAGGACGGCATCGACATGGTCGTGGCCAGCGGCGTGCCTACCGTCGTGGTGAGCGGCGAGCAGTCGCCGGACGCCGAGCTGATGGGGCAATCGACCACTCCGGCAGGCGTCGCCCTGCAGTCGCACATCTATCTCGCCCAGGGCGGCGTGCAGAACCTGCGGCAGCTGCACGCGTTCCTGTGCGACACGCTGTTGATGACCGGCTTCGGGTTCGGGCCACCGGTCGCCACGCCGAACTGGGGTGTTCTCGAGCGCACCGGCGCGCCAACCGAGGGTCCGCGGGTCGCGGTGCTCTACTACCGCGCCCAGCACCTTGCGGGCAACACTGGCTACATCGATGCGCTATGCCACGCCATCGAGGACGCGGGCGGGCAGCCTCTTCCGGTGTTCTGCGCCTCCCTTCGTTCTGCAGACGCCGATCTGCTGGCTCTGCTCGGCACCGCGGATGCGATGGTCACCACGGTGCTGGCCGCGGGCGGGGCGACCCCGGCGGCCGTCACGGCGGGCGGTAGCGACGACACCTGGAACGTCGCGCACCTCGCCGCGCTTGACATCCCGATCCTGCAGGGTTTGTGTCTGACGAGTTCGCGCGAACAGTGGAGTGACAACGACGACGGCATGTCCCCGCTCGACGTCGCGACTCAGGTCGCAGTGCCCGAATTCGACGGCCGCATCATCACGGTTCCGTTCTCCTTCAAGGAAATTGACGATGAAGGCCTGATCTCGTATGTGCCAGATCCGGAACGCTGCGCCCGGGTCGCCGGCCTGGCCGTGAAACACGCACGCCTGCGCGCGATCTCGGCTGATCAGAAGCGCATCGCCGTCATCTTCTCCGCGTATCCCACCAAGCATGCGCGCATCGGCAACGCGGTCGGCCTTGACACCCCGGCCAGCGCGGTCGGTCTGTTACGCGCCATGCGAAGCGCAGGCTACGAGATCGGTGACATCCCAGGCGTCGACGCGGGGGATGGCGACGCGTTGATTCATGCGCTGATCGAGCGCGGTGGGCAAGACCCGGACTGGCTCACCGAAGGACAGTTGGCGGGCAACCCGATCCGGATGTCCGCCAAGGACTATCGCGCCTGGTTCGCGACACTGCCGCCCGAGTTGACCGACGCCGTCGTCAAACATTGGGGCCCACCGCCGGGCGAACTGTTCGTCGACCGCAGCCAGGATCCCGACGGTGAGATCGTGATCGCCGCGCTGCAGGCGGGCAATGTCGTGCTGATCGTGCAGCCACCGCGGGGCTTCGGCGAGAAGCCGGTCGCCATCTACCACGATCCCGACCTACCGCCGAGCCACCACTATCTGGCCGCCTACCACTGGATCGACTCGACTTTCGGTGCCGACGCCGTCGTTCATCTCGGGAAACACGGGAACCTCGAGTGGCTGCCCGGTAAGACGCTCGGCATGTCGGCAGGCTGTGGCTCCGATGCCGCGCTGGGCAATCTGCCGCTGATCTACCCGTTCCTCGTCAACGATCCGGGGGAAGGCACGCAGGCCAAACGGCGTGCGCACGCCACGCTCGTCGACCATCTCATCCCGCCGATGGCCCGCGCGGAGACGTACGGCGACATCGCGCGACTAGAACAGCTTCTCGACGAGCACGCGACCATCGCCGCGCTCGATCCGGGCAAGCTGCCTGCGATCCGGCAACAGATCTGGACGTTGATGCGCGCGGCCAAGATGGACCACGATCTCGGCCTCGAGGAGCGGCCCGAGGACGACTCGTTCGACGACATGCTGCTGCACGTCGACGGCTGGCTCTGCGAGATCAAGGACGTGCAGATTCGCGACGGATTGCACATTCTCGGCGAAAAGCCGACCGGGCAGGCAGAACTCGATCTTGTCCTTGCCATCCTGCGGGCCCGTCAGTTGTTCGGGGGCGACCACACGGTGCCGGGACTGCGCCAAGCGCTTGGCCTGGCCGAGGACGGCAACGACGACCGCGTCACGGTCGACGCCGTCGAAGCCCAGGCCCGTGAACTCGTCGCCGCGCTGCAGAACACCGGCTGGGACGCCGACGCCGTCGACAAGCTCACCGACGACCCCGACGTGGCGCGCATCCTGCAATTCGCGGCGACCGAAGTGGTGCCTCGGCTCGCCGAGACGGCGGGGGAGATCGATCAGGTTCTGCGGGCGCTTCAGGGCGGGTTCATCGCGGCGGGCCCCTCGGGTTCGCCGTTGCGCGGCTTGGTCAACGTGCTGCCAACCGGGCGCAACTTCTACTCCGTCGACCCGAAGGCGGTGCCATCGCGGCTGGCGTGGGAAACCGGTGTGGCGATGGCGGATTCGCTGCTGGATCGCTACCGGTCTGATTACGGGGACTGGCCGCAATCGGTGGGGCTGTCGGTGTGGGGCACGTCGGCCATGCGCACCGCGGGCGACGACATCGCCGAAGTGCTCGCGCTCCTCGGCGTCCGCCCGGTCTGGGACGACGCGTCGCGGCGGGTGGTGAGCCTGGAGCCGATTCCGCTGGCGGAACTCGGCAGGCCACGCATCGACGTGACGGTCCGGATATCCGGCTTCTTCCGCGACGCCTTCCCGCATGTCGTGACGATGCTCGATGACGCGGTGCAACTCGTCGCGGCCCTTGAGGAATCCGACCGCGACAACTACGTCCGGGCCCACGCCAAGGCCGACATCGCCGAGCACGGCGACCAACGTCGCTCCACCACAAGGATTTTCGGCTCGAAACCGGGTACGTACGGCGCCGGTCTGCTGCAGCTGATCGACAGCCGCAACTGGCGCGACGACGCCGACCTCGCGCAGGTGTACACCGCATGGGGCGGCTTCGCCTACGGTCGCGGGCTCGACGGTGCACCGGCGGCGGACGATATGAACCGGCAGTACCGCCGAATCGCGGTGGCCGCCAAGAACACCGACACCCGCGAACACGACATCGCCGACTCCGATGACTACTTCCAGTACCACGGTGGCATGGTCGCCACCGTTCGGGCACTGACCGGCAAGGCGCCTGCCGCCTACATCGGTGACAACACCAGGCCCGACGCCGTGCGCACGCGCACACTGTCGGAGGAGACCACTAGGGTCTTCCGTGCCCGCGTTGTGAATCCCCGCTGGATGACCGCGATGCGGCGGCACGGCTACAAGGGTGCGTTCGAGATGGCCGCAACCGTCGATTACCTGTTCGGGTACGACGCGACCGCCGGGGTGATGGCGGACTGGATGTACGAGCGCCTCAGCCACGAGTACGTGCTCGACGACGTGAACCGCAAATTCATGGCCGAATCCAACCCGTGGGCGTTGCATGGCATGGCCGAGCGGTTGCTGGAAGCCGCAGGGCGCGGCATGTGGGCGGGCCCGGATCAGGCCACCCTTGACGGCCTGCGACAGGTGCTGCTCGAGACGGAGGGCGAACTCGAAGGATAGGTTGGTCGGGTGCCAGCTACCTTTGCCGACGTCGTCAAGTCCGAGTACATCCTGCTGACCACGTTCACCAAGGACGGCAGGCCCAAGCCGACGGCCATCTGGGCCGCGCCGTCCGGTGACGGCCTGGTCGTCATCACCCAGGAGAAGTCCTGGAAGGTCAAGCGGATCCGCAACACCGCACGTGTGACCATCGCCCCGTGCGATAGAAGCGGTAACCCCAAGGGCGAGGCGGTCGAGGCCGTCGCCGCGATCCTGGACAAGTCGGCCAACGGGCCGACGTACGATGCGATCGGCAGGCGTTACGGGTTGCTTGGCAAAACATTCAACGTTGTCTCCAAGCTGCGCGGGGGAATGAAGAACAACGTGACCATCGAGCTGAACGCGGTATGACAGTGGCAGAGACCTTCGACGATGTGGCCAGGGCGAAGTATTTGTTGCTCACGACGTTCACCAAGGACGGGCGGCCTAAGCCAACGCCGGTGTGGGGTGTTCCCGACGGGGACAAGCTCCTGATCATCACCGACGACGGTTCGTGGAAGACCAAGCGCATCCGCAACACGCCGCGCGTCACGATTCAGCGCAGCCGCGCACTCGGCCAGCCCACGGGTGAGCCGGTCGAAGCGGTGGCCAAGGTGTTGCCTAAATCACAGACCCGCAAGGTCTACGACGCCGTGGTCAGGCGCTACTGGTGGCACGCGTGGTGGTTCATCCCGCATTCGCTGGCGCGGGGTGGCATCGACACAGTGCATGTCGGGCTCGAGGTCGCACCGGCCTAGGAACCTCCCCGCATCGCCGATCGTTGGCAGACTATGGCGATGCGGCTGTTTCTGGTCTACACGGTCATCGAGCTGGCGGTCATCGTGGCGCTGACGTCTACGATCGGTTTCGGCTGGACCGTGCTGTTGCTCCTCGGCACCTTTGTGGTGGGGCTGGCGCTGGCCGGCTCGCAGCTCAAGCGCCACATTCGCCGGCTGCAGTCGGGGCTGACCGCGGCGACCGTGCAGGGCGCGGCCGCCGATAGCGTGCTTGTCGCGCTCGGCACCCTGCTCGTCGTCGTGCCTGGCTTGGCCAGTTCCGTCGTTGGTGTGCTGTTGCTGCTGCCGCCGACCCGGGCTGCCGCTCGTCCGCTGGTCACCGCGATGGCCGCCAAGCGGGTGCCGCTGATCACCGCCGCAGGAACGGGCGCCGCTGCCGGCTGGGGCTACACGGCAGCCGGACGCGGTGACTACATCGACGGCGAGGTCGTCGACGTCGTCGACGTCCAAGCGCGCGCTGTGGAGCCCAAGCCCAATCAGTGACGACCCTCCTCCTCAACGGGCGGGTGCACAGCCCCGCCATGCCCGACGCAACCGCAATGGCGGTGCGTGGCGGCGTCGTAGCCTGGCTCGGCAGCGATGACGTTGGGCGCCAACAGTTTCCCAATGTGCAGATCGTCGACCTCGAGGGCGGCTTCGTCGCGCCCGCCTTCGTCGACAGCCATGTCCATCTCACCGCGACCGGCCTGACGCTGTCGGGGCTCGACCTCCGCGCGGCCACCTCGCTGCCGCACTGCCTCACGCTCATCGACGAATACGCTCGCGCCCATCCCGACGGCCCGATCTGGGCGCACGGCTGGGACGAATCGGGCTGGCCGGAACGCACCGCTCCGAGCACCGACGACCTCGACGGAATTCTCGGCGACCGCCCGGCCTACCTGACCCGCGTCGACGTCCACTCGGCGGCGGCGTCGACCGCGCTGCGCCACCTCACGCCCGGCCTCGCCGACGCCGCCGGATTCGACCCGAAGCGGCCGCTGACCAGCGACGCGCATCACCTGGTGCGGGCGGCCGCCCGCGGCAAGCTGACAAGCCAGCAGCGGCACGAGGCGCGGCTGGCCGCCCTCGATGCCGCTGCCGCGTTCGGCATCGTCGCCGTCCACGAATGCGCAGGCCCGCAGATCGGGGGACTTGAGGACTGGAACGAGGTTCGAGACCTTGACCACGGCGTCGAGGTGGTCGGTTACTGGGGGGAACACGTCACCACCGCCGAACAAGCGCGCGACCTGATCGGCGCCACCCGCGCCCGCGGGCTGGCGGGCGACCTGTTCGTCGACGGTGCACTCGGCTCGCGAACCGCGTGGCTGCATCAGCCGTACACCGACGCCCCCGACTGCTTCGGCAACACCTATCTCGACACCGACGTGATCACCGCACACCTGTCCGCGTGCACCGAGGCGGGTATCACCGCTGGGTTTCACGTCATCGGCGACGCCGCGGTCACCGCGGTCTTGACCGCGCTGGAACGGGTTGTCGACCGATTCGGCGCACCGGCGGTAGCCCGCTGTGGACATCGGCTCGAGCACCTCGAGATGGTTACCGACGAGCAGGCGGCCCGGCTCGGATCGTGGGGTGTCTTCGCCAGCGTGCAACCCAATTTCGATGAGCTCTGGGGCGGCGAGACCGGCATGTATGCGCAGCGTCTCGGCGTCGACCGAAGCCTGAGGCTCAACCCGTTCGCGCTGTTAGCATCCCAAGGCGTGCCAATAGCCTTCGGTTCCGACACCCCGGTGACAGGGATGAATCCGTGGGCGACAGTTCGCGCGGCCACCGGGCACCGCACGCCGGGCAGCGCGATCTCCGCGCGGGCGGCGTTCGCGGCGGCGACGCGCGGCGCGTGGCGCGCGGGCGGAGTACGCGACGGCGTCACCGGCACCTTGATTCCCGGCGCACCCGCGTCGTACGCGATCTGGGAGGCCGACGAGTTCGACGTCGCCGCTCCCGCCGACGCCGTGCAACGCTGGTCGACCGACCGGCGCTCCCGGGTGCCCGCCCTTCCGCGACTAGACGGTCGGCTGCCGCAGTGCAGGCAGACCGTGCACAGGGGTGCTGTCCTCCATGGTTAAGTCGAAACGCAGGCGCGAGTGGTCGAAGGCGCCCGACGACACCGACATCTTTCCCGCCGTAGCCGACGACGATCGGGAAGAGCCTGCGGAGGAACCGGCCGCAAGGCTCCAGGAAGAACCCTCGAAAGAACCCGCAGCGAAATCCGCGCTGGCGGTCGCCGTTGGGCTGCGGCTCAAACGCTTCAGGCAGGCAGTCGTGGATCGGCTGCCGCAGCTGAGCGCGACGATCGTCGCGGGACTTGCGCTGTGCCTGAGCTTTCCCCCGTTCGGGTGGTGGTTCCTGGCCATCGCCGCGTTCGCCCTTCTGGCCTGGGTGCTGACGCGCCAATCGACAACGCTCGCAGGCGGATTCGGGTACGGATTCCTGTTCGGGCTGGCGTTCTACCTTCCGCTGCTGCCGTGGATCAGCGGGCTCGTCGGGCCATTTCCCTGGGTGATGTTGAGCGTCATGGAGGCGTTCTTCCCCGCCGCGTTCGGACTCTTGGCCGTCGAGGTGCGACGCCTGCCCGGATGGTCGCTCTGGTTCGCCGGGCTCTGGGCAGCGCAGGAGTGGGCGAAATCGACCGTTCCTTTCGGTGGATTCCCCTGGGGTGTAGTCGGTTTCAGTCAGACCGAAAGCCCGCTGCTGCCGATCGCACAATTCGGCGGTGCGCCATTGCTGTCGTTCGCGGTGGTCGTGACCGGGTTCAGCTTGACCGCAATCGCTTTCGAGACGCTGCACTGGTGGCGCCGCGACGAGGACGTCAAGAAGGCCACCCCGCCCGCTGTGGTGGTGCCCGGCGTCTGCATCAGCGTCGTGCTGCTGACGACCGCGTTGGCGTGGCCGCAAGTGCGCAAGTCCGGCATCGGCGCAGGCGAGGATCAGGGCGTTACCGTCGCCGCTATTCAGGGCAACGTGCCGCGCCTCGGGCTGGAGTTCAACGCGCAGAGGCGCGCCGTGCTCGACAACCATGTGCGGGAAACCACGCGGCTGGCCGATGACGTACGCGCCGGACGCGCGCCACAACCCATGGTCGTCTTCTGGCCGGAGAACTCCTCGGACATCGATCCACTGGCCAACCCCGACGCCCATCAACTCATCTCTTCTGCGGCGGCAACGATCAACGCGCCGATCCTGGTCGGCGGCGTGATCGCCGCACCCGGCTACACCCCAGACAACCCGGCGTCGACCAACACGGTGATCGTCTGGAACCCCGGAACCGGACCTGCCGACCGTCACGACAAGCAGATCGTGCAGCCGTTCGGCGAGTACCTGCCATGGCGTGGGTTCTTCAAGCACCTGTCGTCCTACGCCGGCCGGGCCGGCTACTTCGTGCCCGGTACAGGCAACGGGGTCGTGCACGCTGCGGGGGTGCCCATCGGGGTGACGACGTGCTGGGAAGTGATCTTCGACCGCGCCGCCCGCGAGGCGGTGCTCTCCGGTGCTCAAATGTTGGCGGTGCCGTCCAACAACGCCACCTTCAACCAAACGATGAGCGAGCAGCAACTCGCATTCGGCAAGTTGCGCGCGGTCGAGCACGACCGCTACGTCGTGGTGCCGGGCACCGTGGGGATCAGCGCGGTCATCGCCCCCAACGGCCGTGAGCTGGCCCGCACCGAGTTTTTCCAGCCCGCCTACCTCGACACACAGGTACGGCTAAAGACGCAGATCACGCCTGCAACACGGTGGGGTCCGGCCATCCAGGGCCTGCTCGTCGCCATCGGCGTTGGCGCTGTGATCGCCGCGATACTGCACAATGGGAGTTTCGTGCGTCGTCGGCAAACAGCGAGCGACGCGGGCAAGAAAAAGGAGCCACATGAATACCGGCCAGGGTGAACAGCGCCCGAGTGAGCGCACTCTGGTCATCATCCCCACCTTCAACGAGCTGGAGAACCTGCCGTTGATCGTCGGACGCGTGCACAAGGCGCGCCCGGACGTCGACGTGCTGATCGTCGACGACGGCAGCCCGGACGGCACGGGCGAGCTTGCCGATGAACTGGCCTTCGCGGACCCTGACCGGGTGCATGTCATGCATCGCACAACCAAGGGCGGACTCGGCGCGGCCTACCTTGCGGGCTTCGCGTGGGGCCTGAACCGCGAGTACTCCGTGCTGGTCGAAATGGACGCCGACGGCAGCCATGCGCCCGAACAGCTGTACCGGCTGCTGGACGCCATCGATGCGGGTGCCGACCTGGTGATCGGTTCGCGCTACGTGAACGGCGGCGTGGTGCGCAACTGGCCGCGGCGGCGGATGGTGCTGTCACGCACCGCGAACGGCTACTCGCGCATCCTGCTCGGCGTCGACGTACACGACATCACCGCGGGGTATCGCGCCTACCGGCGGGAAGTCTTGGAGAAAATCGACCTGGCCGCCGTCGATTCGAAGGGCTACTGCTTCCAGATCGACCTGACCTGGCGCACCATCAACAACGGGTTCACGGTCACCGAGGTCCCCATCACGTTCACCGAACGCGAGTTGGGGCAGTCCAAGATGAGCGGGTCCAACATCCGCGAAGCCCTGTTCAAGGTCGCCGAATGGGGTATCCGCGGGCGCCTCGACCGCGCCCGTGGGGTGTCCGTAACGGGTTAGGTGCCGCGCCTGCGGGTCTTGATGATCTCGAGGCGCTCCTTGAGCAGCTCCTCGAGTTCCTCGATCGAGCGGCGCTCGAGCAGCATGTCCCAGTGGGTGCGCGGCGGCTTCACCTTCTTCGGCTCCGGTACGTCGCCCTCGATCAGGGTGCCTTCCATACCGTTGCGGCACAGCCAGGTGCCGGGGATCTCCGCGTCGTCGGCGAACGGGACGTCGAACTCCTCGCCGTTATCGGTGCGGTAGCGGGCGACCTGACGTGGCGCCAAGTCGTGGTTGCGGTCGGTCTCGTAGCTCACAGCTCCGAGGCGACTGCCTCTCAACACGCGATCAGCCATCGTCAACACTCCTCAAAGTCATTATTTGCCCGGATTATCAACGCAGCAAAACCTCGCGTAGTTCCCGACTCGACCCACGATGATACCGGGAACCCGGCCTGCGGCGGTCTACAGTCAGGTTCCGTGGTTCGCCGTCTTCGTCCCCAACCCTGCCGCTGGTGTGGTCGTGAAGTCGCCGATGTCGGATTGGGCCGGCGTCGCCAGTACTGCCGCCAGTCCTGCAGGCAGCGCGCCTACGAACATCGCGCGATGGTCAAGGGCACCTCGCTTGCCCCGGACTCCGTCGTACTGTCCCCCGAAGAGGCCTCCGAGCTGTCGGACCGGGTCTACCAGGTCAGATGCGCGGCCGAGGACGTGGCGACCGCGATCGAGGAAGGCGCCGAGCAGGCCGAACTGCGGGAACTCTGCGACGCGCTGATGCAGGCCGCAAGGGCAGCCGACGGCTGGCGCTAGCGATGGGCATATGGCGGTTCGGCGGGTTCGTGTTGGATACCCAGCGCTACGAACTGCGCTCTGGCGATCAGGTGATCCGGGTCGAGCCGCAGGTATTCGATGTGCTCACCCAGCTGGTGAGCAACCACGACCGTTTCGTGTCCAAGGAAGAGCTGTTCGACAGTGTGTGGGGCGGACGTTTCGTCGGCGAGGCGGCGCTCACCAGCCGGATCAAGGCCGCCCGGCGCGCCCTGGGTGACGACGGCGAGTCGCAGCGCTACATCAGGACCGTCCGCGGCCGCGGCTATCAGTTCGTCGGCACGCTTCTCACCGACGCTCCCGCCGAACCCGTCCCACCGCCTCCTGAGCCTGAGCCTGCGCCGCCGCGCCAGCACATCGCGTTCTGCCGCGCCGCGGACGGGGTGCGGCTCGCGTACGCGGTGGTCGGAGACGGGCCGCCGTTGGTGCGGGCCGCGAACTGGATGACCCATCTCGGCTACGACATCGAGAGCCCGGTGTGGAAGCACTGGGTCCGCGATCTGTCGATGCAGTACACGTTCATTCGCTACGACGAACGCGGTTGCGGTCTATCCGATTGGGATGCAACGGATTTCTGCTTCGACGATTGGGTGGCCGATTTGGAGTCGGTGGTGGAGGCGCTCGACTTGGAGCGCTTCCCGCTGCTGGGGGTTTCGCAGGGCGGCGCCGTCGCGGTCGCGTATGCGGCCCGCCACCCGGAGCGGGTGAGCCATCTGGTGCTGTGCAGCGCATACGCCCGCGGCCGAGCGGTACGTGCGGTCGGTGACGAGGAGAAGCGGGCCGCCGCTTTGGACCTCGATCTGGCCAGGGTGGGCTGGGGCCGCGACGATCCGGCGTTTCGTCAGGTCTTCGCCGCCCAGTTTCTGCCCGACGGCACACGTGCGGACTGGGCGGCGTTCGACCAGTTGCAGCGGCGCACCACGTCACCGGAGAACGCGGTGCGGTTCCTCGAAGAGTTCGGCCGCATCGATGTGCGCGACGACGCCCAGAACGTCGCCTGCCCGACGCTAGTCATGCACTCCAGCGACGATCACCGCGTCCCGATGCGGTTCGGCGAGGAGTTGGCCACGCTGATCC
Organism: uncultured Actinomycetota bacterium; assembly: GCA_963848855.1. Taxonomy (GTDB): domain Bacteria; phylum Actinomycetota; class Actinomycetes; order Mycobacteriales; family Mycobacteriaceae; genus Mycobacterium. Next base: position 1,488,588 of record CAWKFL010000006.1, on the reverse strand, counting down.
CGGACTCGCGGCTGGTCGCGCTGTCCAGCAACAACCACCTGCTCACCGCCACCGAACCGGCGTGGCAGGTGTTCCGCGACGAGCTGGCCGCGTTCCTGGCGCCCTGAGCGTCTGGCCACCGCGGTTGTCCGCAGATCTCCACGCAATCTCCACGCGATCTTCATGTACCGACACTGCCTGCCATTCATGCTGGTCACATGAAAAAGCACCTCCGCACCCTGCTTCTGGGTGTCAGCGCGCTCGTCGCCCTGGGCACCCTGTCCGCGTGCTCCGGCGGATCGACAACCGAAGCGACGTCCACCTCCGCACCAGCCACTACCGCACCAGCGACGGCGACTGACCCCGCCTTCCCGCCGTCGGCCCGTTATGTCGCCGACATGACGGCGCCAGACGGCAAGACCATGACCATCGGGATCTCGGTGGATGGCGCCGAGGTCGCCGCCTACGCCTGCAACGGCACCGACGACGAAGCCTGGTTCTTCGGCAACCAAACCGACGGCGCTATCGACATCACTGGGAGGTTTCGTGACACGCTCAAGGGGCAGTTCAACGGGACCGACCTCACGGGCGACCTGATGATGAACGGCGTGACCTACCAGTTCACCGCGGCGCCGGTCTCCGGCGTTGCGGGCATGTACACGGCCGCACTCGACGGTGTCCGTTCGTCCTGGGTGGTCCGCGAGGACGGAACGGCGACCGGCGTGCAGTTCAGCCCAGCCACCGGCCAGAAACTCGAGCAGTCCGACCTGCAACAACTCGCCGACGATCAGTTCCGCGCGCAGGTGCGTAACAAGCGACAGTTGGCGGCTGCGAACCAGATCCAATTCCTCGAGAACAAGAGCGCGAAGTCCACGATCAACGGCACCGCTGTGACACCGACACTCGTCACCGGCACGTTCCGGATGTCGTGAGCACCGAATAGATCTGTCGACCAACGGCCCTGCCGGCGTGATCGCGCGAACGTTCACACCGGCGGGGCCGTTCGTCTTTGCGTCACGAAGAATCAAACCCTTCAGCGGTCTGTGCAGCGCGCGTAGCGTCACCCGATCGTGACTGGTCCCGCCGAGCTGGCCCCGCCGCTTGTCGCGACGACCCCTGCCTCGAACAGCCGCACGCGTCACCGCAAGTGGGGTTGGATCCGGCTGGCATCGCCTTTGGTGCTGCTTGGCCTGTGGCAGTTGGGTAGCGCGCTCGGTCTCATCCCGCAGGATGTTCTTCCCGCACCGTCGCTGATCCTCGAGGCAGGCATCGAACTGATCCAGAACGGCCAGTTGGCCGACGCGCTGCGGGTTTCCGGTGTTCGGGTCATCGAGGGGCTGGTGCTCGGCGGGATCATCGGTGTCGTGATGGGCACAGCGGTCGGCCTGTCCCGTTGGTTCGAGGCCACCCTCGATCCACCGATGCAGATGATCCGTGCGCTGCCGCACCTCGGCCTGATCCCGCTGTTCATCCTGTGGTTCGGTATCGGCGAGCTGCCCAAGGTGCTGTTGGTTGCGCTCGGCGTCAGTTTCCCGTTGTACCTCAACACCTTCTCGGCGATTCGTCAGGTCGACCCGAAGCTCTTCGAAACGGCTCAGGTGCTGGGCTTCTCGTTCTGGCAGCGGTTCCGCACCATCGTCGTGCCCAGCGCGGCGCCCCAGGTGCTCGTGGGCCTCCGGCAGTCCTTGGCGATCGCGTGGCTCACGCTGATCGTCGCCGAACAAATCAACGCCGACAAAGGAATTGGCTTCCTGATCAACAACGCTCGCGATTTCCTTCGCATCGACATCATCATCTTCGGGTTGATCGTCTACGCGCTGCTCGGCATTGGCACGGACGCGATCGTCCGCGCACTGGAACGTCGGGCATTGAGGTACCGCTCATGACAATCGCATCCGACCGCCAAACCCACCTCGCCGGCGAGCTGCGGCATATCAACAAGTGGTACGGCACCCACCATGTACTCACCGACATCTCTATCCGGATCGCGCAGGGCGAGATCGTCGCGCTCATCGGCCGCAGCGGCTCCGGCAAATCCACGGTGCTGCGGGCGCTGGCCGGACTGTCCAGCGATCACACCGGCGATCGTGCCGTGTCAGGCGCCCCTGCACTCGCGTTTCAAGAGCCGCGGCTGTTCCCGTGGCGCGATGTGCGTACCAACGTCGTCTACGGGCTCACCCGCAGCAGGCTGCCGCGGAGGGAAGCCCGGGCCCGCGCCGATCGGGCGTGGCCGATGTGGGGCTCGCCGATCGGGCCGAGGTGTGGCCGCTCACGCTGTCGGGCGGTCAGGCGCAACGGGTTTCGCTGGCTCGGGCGTTGGTGGCCGAGCCCGAGCTGCTGCTGCTCGACGAGCCGTTCGGCGCGCTGGACGCACTCACCCGGCTGAGCATGCGTGGCCTGCTGCTCGACCTGTGGCGCGAGCATGGATTCGGCGTGTTGTTGGTCACCCACGACGTCGACGAGGCGGTCGCGCTCGCCGACAGGGTGCTGGTACTGGACGAGGGTCGCATCGTCCACGAGCTGGCCATCGACAATCCGCGCGAGGCGTCCGCGCACACCGAGCAGTACCGCACCGAGCTGCTCGACAAGCTCGGTGTTCAGATCTGACCTTCCGAAGGATTGGGGCCCGTATGCAGAAACTAGTCGTCTTGGTCGCACTACTCGGACTGGTGCTGACGGGGTGCGTGTCACGTGAGGACAGTTCGGGCGCAACGGAGGCGCCGGCGACCGTGCCGCTGTCGGAGCTTTCCGATGTGACGCTGCAGATCGGCGATCAGAAGGGCGGCACCGAGTCGCTGGTACGAGCCGCGGGCGTGCTGGAAAATCTGCCCTACAAGGTCGCGTTCTCGACGTTCACCTCCGGGCCGCCCCAGGTCGAGGCGGCGGCTGCGGGCAAGATCGACTTCGCGATCACCGGTAACACCCCACCGATCTTCGGCGCGGCGTCGAACGCGAAAGTCAAAGTGGTGTCGGCCTACGACGGCGGTGGCGTCGGCGATCAGATTCTGGTGCACGCCGATTCGCCCATTCAGTCGATCGCGGATCTGCGCGGCAAGAGCATCGCCGTCGGCAAGGGCAGTTCCGCACACGGACACATCCTCGGCCAGCTCGACAAGGCGGGCCTGACTCCCAACGACGTCAAGCTGGTCTTCCTGCAGCCCGCCGATGCTCTTTCGGCATTCACTCAGCGCCAGGCGGAGGCGTGGGCGATCTGGGATCCGTACACCGCGCAGGCCGCCGTGCAGTTGCCCGTGCGCAGCATCGGGCAGGCGAAGGACGTCACCAACGGCTACTGGTTCGGTGTCGCCTCCGACGCCGCCCTTGCCGACCCGAAACGGAATACGGCGCTGTCCGACTTTCTGATCCGATTCGAGAAGGCCGCGCGCTGGGCGAAGGACAACCCGGAAAAGTGGGCGCAGAGTTATGCGGCAGCAGTCGGGCTGGATCTGAAGGTCGCCGAGGTTTCGCAGTCGCGCAGCCTGCGGCAGCCGACGGAGCTCGACGACGACGTCATCGCCTCCGAGCAGAAGATCGCCGACTTGTTCGCCACATCGGACCAGATCGCCTCTCCCGCACCAAAATTTGAGAACTGGGTCGACCGAAGATATAACGATGCACTGCGGCCGCTGTTGATCAGCACCAACTAGGAGAGTCATGTCAGCCAAGTTTTTCTGGTTCCTACCGACCAACGGGGACAGTCGCTCGATCGTCGGCGCCTCGCACGCGTCGTCGCATCACACCGTGCCCGCGAATTACCGGGCGCCCAGCCGCCGATATCTGGCCGAGGTGGCCCGTGCGGCTGACCGCCTCGGTTTCGAAGGTGTCCTGACACCAACCGGAACGTGGTGCGAGGACGCGTGGTTGACCGCGTCGGCATTGCTTGCCGAGACCGAACGGCTGAAGTTTCTTGTGGCGTTCCGGCCGGGGCTGGTGCCGCCGACGCTGGCCGCGCAGCAGACCGCGACGCTGCAACGCTTCTCCGAAGGCCGCGTGTTGCTCAACATCGTCAGCGGTGGCGACGACGTCGAGCAGCGGCGGTTCGGTGACTGGCTGGACCACGACGAGCGCTACGCCCGCACCGGCGAGTTCCTGCACATCGTGAACTCGGTGTGGCGCCAGGATTCGCTTGACTTCGAGGGCAAGTTCTACACGGTCAAGGATGCCCGGGTGTCGGCGCCGCCGGATCCGTTGCCGAAGATCTACTTCGGCGGGTCCTCGCCTGCCGCGCTTCCCATCGCCGCCGAGCACGTCGACGTCTATCTCACGTGGGGTGAGCCGCCTCAGGCCGCCGCCGCGAAGATCGAACGAGTCCGCAAACTCGCCGAAGAACGCGGCCGCAAGGTGCGCTTCGGGATCCGGCTGCACACAATCAGCCGGGATACCTCCGCGGCGGCATGGGCGGTCGCCGATGAGCTTCTGGCCGAGCTGTCACCAGAGCAGATTGCCAAACAGACTGAGCTGCATGCCAAGTCGGAGTCCGAGGGGCAGCGACGGATGACGGCGCTACATGGCGGGCGGATCGACCGGCTCGAGATCTATCCCAACCTGTGGGCCGGCGTCGGATTGGTGCGCGGCGGCGCGGGCACAGCGCTGGTCGGCAGCCACGAAGAAGTCGCCAACCTGATCTACGAGTACCACTCGCTGGGCTTCGACGAGTTCATCCTGTCGGGCTATCCGCATCTGGAGGAGGCGTACTGGTTCGCCGAGGGCGTGCTGCCCGTGCTAAAGCAGAAAGGCGTCGCCTGATTCCACCCCGAGGGGTAATCCTGAGGTGTGGACGAATGGTTTGAGCGCAGCCCGTTCATCGGGTTCGCGCCGTGGATCATCTACTGGGTGGTCGCCGACGGCCCCAGCACCTGGATGTTCGGTGCGCTCTGCGCGGTCGTGGGGGCGCTGGTCCTCGGTGTCTCGGCAGGACAGGGCGGACCGCGGTTACTCGAGGTCGTGACGGCGGTGTTTTTCGTTGCGGTGACAATCGTCGGCGTGATCGTTGGCGCCGAGGACCGCGACTGGATGGACACATATGCGACGACGCTGTCCGCAGGCGTGCTTGCCGCGATGGCCTTGGGCTCGTTGGCGTTCGTACCGTTCACCGAGCAGTACGCGCCGGAATCCGCGCCGCGACAAGAGTGGGAGAATGCCGCGTTCCGTCGCACCAACCGGGTCCTCACGCTGATGTGGGCGCTGGTGTTCGCACTGATCGCGGTGCTGGGCTTCGTCGCGGTCAGGGCACCGTCGACCGTTGGCTGGACGAAAGCGGTGATACCGGTCGTGGTGATCGTCGGTGCCATCGGCATGACGCAGGTCTATCCGAACCGGGCGCGGGAGAATGCGCGACCGGAGGGCGCGGCCTAACAGCTGTACATCTCGCCGATCTGCGGAGGTGCGGTGGCCGGCTGCAGACACCCGAACGGCTCGACTCCGGCGTCGCTGAGCTTGGCCGCGGACTGGTGCGCGTAGTTCACGCAGAACAGCCCGGATTGATCGCTGCGGCAACGATAGTCACCGAATGCCAGTGACTGCCCGTAGGGCAACTCCGGTCCGGTGCCGGCCGCGAACCGTCCCGGATCGCCGTGCGCCGAACCCACGGCCATGCTCGTCCCGTCGAAGTCGACCCACCCGCCCTTCCACTCGCCGTAGGCGTCGGCGGGCCGCGGCGGCGGGTTTGTGAGATCCACCAGGCACGCCAACGGTCCCGAATCCGTCATGCACTGTGTCTTGCCGGACGGCGTCGTGAACGCGACGTCGTCGCCGAGCTGCGTCGTCTGGCCGTCGCGGGTGGCGGCGTGATAGGTGCCGGGATCGGCGGGCGAGGCCGCTTCGATCCACGCGACGACATCGCCGATCGGCGCGCTCTGGCCTGGTGGTTTCGCGAGAGCGGTCGACATGGGAGGGGCCGACGACTGCGTGGTCCGGCTGGTGCTCGGCGGTACGGTTAGCGACGGTCCCGACCGCTGCGCTTCGCGGTCGACTGCTTGAGAACAGCCCGCCACCAGCACAGATGCCACTATCAGCGGAGCAAGTCGCATATTCGCAAGGCTAGCGGGCCGACACGCGATCGCTGACCAGGCGCGGCGGCGACGTCGGTTAGATACCGTCGAACCATGCACGAACACACCGTCCGCGCAAACATCGACTCGGGTGTGGTCGAGGGTTTCACCCGTGACGGCGTGAACCGCTGGCGCTCCATTCCGTATGCCCGTCCTCCGGTGGGCGGGCTCCGTCTGCGTGCACCTGAGCCGGTGGCGCCCTGGCGAGGTGTGCGTTTTTGCCACGGGTTCGGCAACTGTGCACCGCAGCAGCGCATGTTCACGATCCTGGCTCCGGGCAAATATCAGCAGATGGGTGAAGACTGCCTGACGCTCAACGTCGTCGCGCCCACGTCCGCGCCTGACACGCCGCTGCCTGTGATGGTGTTCGTCCACGGCGGCGGCTACTTTATGGGCAGTTCCGCGACGCCGATATACGACGGTGCATCCTTGGCCCGCAAGGGTTGCGTGTACGTATCGGTGAACTACCGCCTCGGCGCGCTCGGATGTCTGGATCTGTCGTCGCTGTCGACCAACGACGTCACGATCGACGACAACCTGTACCTGCGGGACCTGGTGATGGCGTTGTCCTGGGTGCGCGAGAATGTCGCGGTGTTCGGCGGCGATCCGGACAACGTGACGATCTTCGGCGAGAGCGCGGGCGCGCACGCCGTCGCCACTCTTCTGGCCGTTCCTGCGGCTAAAGGTCTTTTCGCTCAAGTGATTTCGGAGAGTCCGGCCGCCGGAATGGTGCGCTCGCCGGAAATCGCGGCCGAGTACGCCACGAAGTTCGCCGCACTGCTCGGTGCCCGTCAGCAGGACGGGGCGCACGCGGTTATGACCGCACGCCCGGCCGACCTGGTCAATGCGTTCGACCGACTCGTCGTGGTTGGCCAGCGCGAGATGATCGGCGCGTTCGCGGCGGGACCGACGCGCGGGACCGACTACCTGCCGCTGGACCCGGTCGTGGCGATGCGTGACGGTGCGGCCCACCGCGTACCGCTGATCATCGGTACCAACGCCGAGGAAGCCAGGCTCTTCGGCCGATTTCTCAAGCTGTTGCCGATGACGGAAAAGATGATCGAGCGCGTGTTGTCGCAGACGGATCCCGCTGAACGCGAACGCATTACCTCGGCCTACCCGGGATACCCGAATCCAGCGGCGTGCGTCCAGTTCGGCAGCGACTTCGCGTTCGGCTCGGCGGCGTGGCAGATCGCCGAGGCGCACAGCCGGCATGCTGCGACGTACCTCTACCGCTACGACTACGCACCGCGCACCCTGCAATGGTCGGGCCTTGGCGCCACGCACGCCACCGAGTTGCTTGCGGTGTTCGACGTCTACCGCACAGCATTCGGCCGGATGCTCACGGCGGCCGCCGACCGGCGATCGGCCCTTCGGGTCAGCGACGATGTCCAGGCACACTGGCGCGCGTTCGCCCGCACCGGTGCGCCCGGCGACGACTGGCCCGCCTACACCGGCGCCGAGCGGGCGGTGCGGGTTTTCGATCGCAGGCCCCGTGTCGAATACGACCCGCACGCCGACCGCCGTCAGGCATGGGAGTGGTTTTCCCTCGCGGGCCGCTGAATCCGTCGCCGTGCCGAAAAGCGCTGCGGGGTGTGGGGCGGATGTGGTTGCGTTATTCGCGTGGCGCACCCTCTGGATCCGCTCAGCGGCGACGAGTTCAGTGCCGCCGCGTCGATCCTGCGGCGAGAGCACGGGGTGGGCGACGGCTGGCGGTTCGCGTCGATCGAAATGGTCGAACCCGGCAAGGCCGAACTGACGGCATTCGACGAGGGCGGAGCGCCTCCGCCGCGGCGCGCCGAGGTGATCTGCCTGCAACGGTCGAGCAACGCGACCTACAAGAGCGTGGTGTCTTTGACCGACGACCGCGTCGAGTCGTTCGAGCACATCCCCGGTGTGCAGGCCAACTTCACCGTCGACGAGTTCGTCGAATGTGACCAGCTGCTGCGTGCACATCCCGACGTGATCGCCGCCCTGGAAAAACGCGGTATCACCGATATCGACCTGGCGTACTTCGACACGTGGACGTACGGCGACGCGGTCGCCCCGCTTGAATACCGTGACCGGCGGATCGGCTGGTCGGACACCTGGTTGAAGGCCGGCCCCGGCATGAACCCCTACGCCAATCTGGTCAGCGGGCTGCACTGCGTCATCGATCTCAACGCGATGGAGCTGTTGACCATCGAGGACAACGGGGGGGTCGAGCAACCGGAGGTGATGGGGGAGTACGTGCCCCGCCACGTTCCCGAGCGCGTCCGCGCCGCGTCGGGACGCGAGCCGCTCAAGCCGCTGCACATCAGCCAGCCCGAAGGCCCGTCGTTCACACTGGACGGCAACCAACTGTCGTGGCAGAACTGGTCGCTGCGCATCGGCTTCAACCACCGTGAAGGCATGACCCTGCACACCCTGCGCTACCGGGACGGTGACCGGAATCGGTCTGTGGCGCATCGGATCTCGTTCGCTGAGATGATCGTGCCCTACCGCGACCCGTCCGCCGATCACTACCGGCGCACCGCGTTCGACATCGGTGAATGGGGCCTCGGCTTCATGACGACGTCGCTCGAGCTGGGGTGTGACTGTCTCGGCGAGATCCGTTACCTGGACGCGGTTTTGCACAACAGCAAGGGCGAGCCGTACGCGATCAAGAACGCGATCTGCATACACGAGGAAGACAACGCCGTGCTGTGGAAGCACGTCGACCACGACACCGGCGCCGAGGTGCGGCGGATGCGACGGTTGACGATTTCGTTCCACGTCACGGTCGCCAACTACGAGTACCTCGTGTACTGGCGGCTGTATCAGGACGGCAACATCGAGTGCGAGGTCCGGGCCACCGGCATCATGGTGACCACACCGGTGGCGCCGGGACAGCCCCATCCGAACGGGACGTTGGTCGACGAGCGCACGTATGCGCCCTATCACCAACACTTCCTGGTCGCGCGGTTGGACATGGACATCGACGGCAGCGACAACACCGTGTACATGACGGAGTCCCACGCCGAACCGATCGGACCCGACAATCCGCACGGTCTGTCGCTGGTGACCCGCAACTTCCCGCTGCGCAGCGAGAGCCAGGCCAAGCAGGACTTCAACTTCGCGACGCAACGCGCCTGGAAGGTCGTCAATACCAACGTCGTCAACGGCCTTGGCACTCACCCGGCGTACAAGCTGGTGCCCACCGGCGCGATTCCGTCGTTGTTCGATCCCGACTCGCCGGTCGTCGAACGGGCCAACGTCATCAGTCACACCTTGTGGGTGACGCCGAACCATCCCGACGAGCGTTGGCCCGCAGGTGAATTCGTCAACCAGTCGGTGCGTGACACCGGGCTGGGCCGGTGGACGATGGCGAATCGGTCCGTCGAGAACACCGACGTGGTGATGTGGTACGTGTTCGGTATCCACCACATCACCCGGCCGGAAGACTGGCCCGTAATGCCCGTCGACGTGGTTTCGTTCTGGCTCAAGCCGTTCGGGTTCTTCGATCGCAACCCGTCGCTGGACGTGGTCGGGACACCGCCGGACATGTGCCATACCGAAACCACCAGTGCGCACCACTGACATCATCGAGCGGCCGTCCGATCTGACGGCCGAGTGGCTCACCGCCGCCGTCGGCGCACCCGTCGTGGACTTCGCCTTCGAACGCATCGGCACCGGTCAGATGAGCGAGTGCTACCGGGTGTCGCTTAGCTACGGCCCCGAAGCCGACGGGCCGGGATCGGTGGTGCTCAAGGTCGCGGCAACCGATCCGATGAGCCGGCAGACCGGCCTGTCGCTGGGGCTCTACGAGCGTGAGGTCCGGTTCTACACCGACCTCGCGCCGCACCTCGGCGGGCCCGTCGCGCCATGCCACACCGCGGGCTTCGACGCGAGCACCGGCGCGTTTCACCTCCTGCTGGGAGACGCTGGCCCGGCCGTTGTCGGCGATGAGATCCGCGGCGCCACAGTCGAACAAGCCGTGCTGGCGTTGGCCGAGCTGGGCCGGCTGCACGCGCCGGTGCCGGGCGATGCCGCGATGGAACGCGCCGACTGGCTCAACCGCGAGTCGCCCATGAGTCAGGCCCTCATCGGTCAGCTCTACGCGGGCTTCCACGATCGCTACGCCGACCAGATCGCACCGGATCATCGCGCGGTGTGTGAGCGGTTGGTGGCCGGCTTCGACGGCTACGTCGGCGGCGAGGGCCAGCGGCTGCGTGGACTTGTGCACGGCGACTACCGCCTCGACAACATGCTGTTCGGTGAGGCGGGGGCCGACCGGCCGCTGACGGTGGTGGACTGGCAGACAGTCACGTGGGGCCCGGCAATGACCGACCTGGCATATTTTCTCGGTTGCGCGTTGTCCGACCAAGACCGCCGTGACCACTACGACGCATTCCTGCGGGCCTATCATGACGCACTGGGTCCGGATGCGCCGATCAGCCTCGACGAGGTGCGCGCAGGTGTGCGGCGGCAGAGCTTCTTCGGCGTGATGATGGCGATCGTCTCGTCGATGCTCGTCGAGCGCACCGACCGCGGCGATGCGATGTTCATGGTGATGCTGCGACGCCATTGCCAGCATGTGCTGGACTCCAGCGCAATGGATGAGTTGCCGGAACCCGTTGTGGCACAGGCGCTTTGTCCGTCGCCCGACGATGAAGGCGCACACCCGCCGACCGATGAACCGCTGTGGAATGAGAGCTGGTATTTCGACTTCGCGGACATCCGGCAGGGTGTCGGCGGCTGGGTTCGACTGGGCTTGATGCCCAATGAGAGGACCTCGTGGGTCACGGCGCTGCTGTGTGGCCCAGACATGCCGACCATCGCGGTCATGGACTTTCACGACAGCGGCGCGATCGGGCTCGGCCTCGAGGCCACCGCGCCGCTGCGGACCTATCGCGTCACCGTGCGGGGAGCGGGCCAGGCTTACGACGATCCGGCCGCGCTGCTGCGCGGCGAACCCGGCCGACCGGTCGATGTCGCGATTGACCTCACATGGACTACGGTGGGCACGCCGTACCAGTATCCGATCGCGTCGCGCTACGAGATCCCGTGCACGGTGTCGGGATCCGTGACCGCCGACGGGCGACGGGTCGAAGTGGCTGATATTCCCGGCCAACGCGACCATTCCTGGGGCGTGCGCGACTGGTGGGCGATGGATTGGATGTGGAGCGCGCTGCACCTCGACGACGGAACCCATATCCACGGCGTCGACCTCCGCATTCCCGGGGCGCCCCCCGATCGGCGTCGGATACCTACAGCGACAAGGTGAGCAACTGGTCGAGCTGCAAGCCGTGACCGCGCGGGAAACGTTCGCGGACAACGGTCTACCGCGGACAGCCACGCTGACCGTCAACCCGGGTGACGTCTCGGCGACCGTCGACATCCGCGGCCACGCCCCGGTGCTGCTCACTTCGCCCGACGGGCGGGTCAGCCACTTTCCGCGGGCGTGGGCGACGGTCACCACCGCCGACGGCCGCACCGGGGTCGGCTGGCTGGAATGGAACCGCAACAACCCCTGAAATCACCCCGTTTGCGCGAGCGTGCGTGTCTGCACCCCGACACGCCGCAATTCGTGGGCATTTTGCGCACGCTCACCCCTCAGCGAGCGTGCATCAACGAGGCGCATACATGATGATGCCGACGCCCGCGAGGCTGATCACCGCGCCGAGCACGTCCCATCGGTCCGGTCGAAAGCCGTCGGCCACCATGCCCCAGACCAACGATCCCGCGATGAACACCCCGCCATAGGCGGCCAGCACTCGACCGAAATGAGCATCCGGCTGAAATGCCGCGACAAAGCCGTAAGCGCCCAGCGCGATCACACCGCCCCCCACCCACAGCCACCCTCGATGCTCGCGAACTCCCTGCCAGACGAGCCACGCGCCACCGATCTCCAGCAGCGCCGCGAGGATGAACAAGACGATGGACTTGAGCACAATCACGACGCTCAGCGTGCCGCGAGCGTGCGCAGAATGCCTGCTAATTGCGGCGTGTCGAGGTACAGACACGCACGCTCGCGCAAACGAGGCGAGGTGCCCCCAAGCTCGCGGAAACGACGCTAGACGAGGTGGGCGCTGTTGTCGTCGAGGTCGTGGCGGCCGAGGCCCATCGGCGTGGCCGCAGGCAGATCGCCCGCCGCAACGACCTTGCGGGTGATCGGCGTCAGCGCGGCGAACAGCGACTCGACCTCCGCATCGCTCAGCGCCTCCAGCGCCGATAGCGCGAGCCGGTCGGTCGCGTCCTCAATCTGCTGCTTGAGCTCGCGGCCCGCATCAGTCAGTCCACCGGTGCCGTCGAGCAGCCCGCGATCCGCCAGCCGCTCTTGATAGTCGCGCCACTGGGCATCGTCGTAATCGCGGCTGCGCATGATCATCTCCTGCGGCACCCGGCCGGCGGCCGCGTGCAGAACATTGGACTCTCGGCCGGAGACGCCCAAGCGTGGCCAGGACGGCGATATGCCCGTCGCCGCGCTGTTCGCGCAGCAGCGTGGCCGCGTGCCACAGCTTGGCCAGCGGTTCGTCAGGCCAGTCCAGCGCGACGTTGGCCGCGAACAACGGTCTGCCATCAAGCGGCGCGCCGCGGGCGGCTTTCGCGGCGAGGACAGCCGCGGCCTCCGCCTCGTCATCGCTCACGCCGTACCGGCGCAGCGCCGCGACGGCCGAATCCGCACGGGCGCGCAAAGCGTTGGCAGGCGTGGTGACTTCCCACGCCGCAGTCAGCGCCTTGGCGACGCGCGCCGGGGCGAAGTTGTAGAACATGGCGGTCACGACTTCCGTTGGCACGGCGCCCAAAGGTGCCGAGCGCGCGGCGAAATAACCCATCCAGAATCCCCGGCAGCCCAGCCCGTCGAGCGCGGCCCGCGCTTCCGGCGCGAAGTAGGTGACGGCGTGCACCGGTTCGAAGCGGTCAAAGAAACGGCGTGCAAGCGAGGGGTGTCTGCCCACGTTGGCAGTTAACCATTACGCTTGCAGCCGACTTACGGAGGCGTCCATGCGAGCGATGGTGGCGGTCGCATGTGTCCTGGTGTCCGCCTGCAGTGCAGAAGCCGGAATGCCCAGCACGCTGGCCGTCGGACGCGATGATCTGCAAAACGACATCGCCCAGCGGCTCACCGAGGCGGGTGAGCAGCCGGAGTCAGTCACCTGCAAGGAGGATCTCGTCGGCGAGGTCGGCAAGACCGCACGCTGCGAAGTCGTGATGAGTCCGACGAACAGCTTCGAGCCGGTCGTCACGGTCACCGCCGTCGAGGGCACCACCATCGACTATGAGATGAGCCCGGCGGTTTCGAAAGAGCAACTCGAGAAGGCAGTTACGCGTTTGGTGGGGAGCGCGGCAGGCGTACCCGTCGACGCAGTGACGTGCGAGTCCGGGCTGACGGACAACGTCGGGGCATTGGCGTATTGCGATGTCGAAGCGGCCGGGATCAAGCTGCGACGCACCATCGAGGTGAACCGCGTCGAGGGTCTGATGATGAACTTCGATGTGGTGCCGGTGCTGACCGAGGAAGAGGTCGCCGATTCGCTGCTCGACGAACTCCAGCGTCAGGATGGGCAGCGGCCCGACGATGCGGAATGCTCGGGGAACCTCGAAGGCAAACCCGGCAACGCAGTCGACTGCACCGTCCGCACCGGCCCGGACACCGAAACCTTCACGTTGACGGTCACCACCATCGACGACGGCAAAATCAAGTACAACTTTCGGCCCAAGGCCTAGGACGGCTCCGACAACTCGTCGGTCACAGCGGATGCCGCTTCATCGATGATCGCGCGCATCGCGCGCATCGCGCGCTCGGCGGCGCCCTCGTCCCGCATTCGGATTGCCCGCGCGGTTCGTCGTGCAGTTCCCACTGCAGTAGATGATCCCCTGCCGCTGCGCGAAGTATCTCTTCGGTGGTCCCCGCGGCGGGATGTGCGTTGCGGGTAGTGCGGCGCGGGGTTTAGTCGTCGGACAGTCGCAGCACGACTTTGCCCGAGATCGCCGGCTCGGCTGACACGTCCATCGCCGCTACGGCGTCGACGAGGTCGAAGCTGTGGGTGATGACCGGGTCCAGCGCGGTGGAACCGGCGAGCAGGGCGATGGATTCGTCGAATTCGGTATCGAACCGGAAGGCGCCGCGGTAATCGATTTCCTTTGCCACCAGGGCGGACAGCTCAGTAGGTCGGGGTCCGGGTGGGAACATTCCCAGCTGCACCATGACTCCGCGGCGGCGGACTGCGGCGAGGGTGGCGCCGACGGCGACGGTGGCACCGGATGCCTCGATAGCCACGTCGAAGTATTGATCGGGCAGGGTGTCGGAGCCGATCCGGACGGTGTGGTCAACGCCGACGTCCAGGGCGATGTTCAACGGGTGATCGAGGATGTCGGTGGTCCAGACTTCCGCGGCCCCGGCTGCTTTGGCTGCGCCGGCGGCGAGGATGCCGATCGGTCCGGATCCGCCGACCAGTACCTTGGCGCCGGCGACCCCGCCGGCCCGGTTCAGCGCGTGCAGGCCAACCGCCAGCGGTTCGGCCAGCACGGCTCTGGACAGCGGGAGAGTGTCTGGCAGCATCCGGATCTGGTCCTGCCGGACGATCATGTATTCGGAGAAGCCGCCCTGGGTGTGGGGGAAGCTGGCTGCGGACCCGAAGTAGCGGGCGTTGCGACACACGTTGCGGACCCCGGCGAGGCATTCCGGGCAGTTTCCGCAGGGGGTGGCCGGGTGGATGGCCACCGGGGTTCCGGTGGCGAGGGCACCGGACGGGTCATGCTCGATCCGCCCGACAACCTCGTGACCCAGCACCAATGGTTCCCGCAGGGTGAACGCACCCACAGCGCCGTGCTTGTAGTAATGCAGATCCGATCCGCAGATACCGCCATGGGTGTTGCGCACGAGTACCTGCCCGGGTTGGGGCGCCTGGGCGGGCAGATCGTCGAATCGCAGATCGCCCGCCCCGTGAACCACGAGAGCCTTCATGAATGTCCCTTTCGAGGAAATGTGTTCAACGAGGTCAGGACCGATATGGCTGTGACACCAGATACACCACCGTCCCGACCATCTCTTAGCCCAGCGTTATCGGGGCCGGCAGGATGGAGTCGCCGACGGGCTCGCGGTCCCGCACCGGTTCGATCCGGAGGTCGTCGGCGGCGTACGCGACGGCTTCGAGGGATTCGCTGGGCAGGCTCATGGTTTCCTTGTCCGGCGGCCTCAGACGACCGGGTTGGTGAGGGAGCCGATGCCGTCGAGGGTGATCTCCACCGTGTCGCCCGGAGTGACCGCAACGAACGTATTCGGTGCGCCGCTCATGATCACATCCCCGGGACCGAGAGGGATCCACGAAGCGACGTAGACGATGCAATCCGCGACGGTGGAGGGGAGGTTGAAGCTGCCGGACGTCGCCGCCACCTCTCCGTTGATGCTGACCGTCGTCGCGACGTTCTCCGGGTCGTCGAGCTGGGTCTCGATCCAGGGGCCCAGTGGCGTATAGCCGTGTCCGCCCTTGCCCTGGAATATCTTCTCGTCGACGGCGTTGCGGTCGACGTTGGTCACGTCGTTGACAACCGTGTAGCCGAACACGTAGTCGAAGGCGGTGTCCAGGGTCAGCCCTTCGGTGTCGCGGCCGATGACGACGGCTAGTTCGCCCTCGATGTTGACCGTGCCCACGTCTCGTCGGGCGTGGATGGCATCGCCCGGTCCGACGATGGTGCGTACGGACTTGTGCCAGGCCTGGATGGGAAGCGGGTGCGTGTTGTTGGTCTTGTTGTGAGCGATACCCACCAGCACCTGTGGCGCGCACGGAGCCAGCAGCCGGGCGTCGTCGGCCGCAACGGTGACTCCGGTACGGATAGGTGGGTTGGCGAATCCGTCCTCGACGACCGCCCAGGCGTCACCTGTCCAGATCGCGTGGCGGGTGCCGTCGGTGGTCTCGAGGCGGGCGATACGCATGCTCAGACCACTGCTGTCATGCCGCCGTCGACGAACAGGACCTGTCCGTTGACGAAGTTCGACGCCGGTGAGGCGAGGAACACCAGAGCCCCGACGAGGTCTTCGACCTTGCCCCAGCGGCCTGCGGGGGTGCGGGACGTCACCCACTGGGTGAACTGTTCGTTCTCCACGAGGGCCCGCGTGAGTTCGGTCTCGAAGTAGCCAGGGGCCAAGGCGTTGGTCTGGATCCCGTGCGGACCGAGGTCGGCGCACAGCCCTTTGGTCAGCATGACGATCCCACCTTTGGTGGCGCTGTAGGGCGCGATGCCGGGCCGGGCCAGCTGGCTCTGCACCGATCCGATGTTGATGATCTTGCCGCTGCCCCGTTGGACCATGCCGCGGGCCACACGCTGGCTGACCAGGAACGCGCTGGTCAAGTTCGTGGAAACGAGGTCGTTCCAGTCCTGCAGGGTGAACTCGGTGAACGGGGCACGGCGCTGGATGCCGGCGTTGTTGACCAGGATGTCAAGCGTTCCCCACTGCTGCTCGATGTCGGCGATTCCGCGGTCGACGGCATCCTGATCCGTGACGTCAAAGGTGCTGACTCCGGTCTCACCTCCGGTCTCCTCGGCCAGTTCAAGCGCCGTTGTCTTGACCTGGTCGATGTTGCGGCCGTGGATGATGACCCGGCTGCCGGCCTGGAGCAGGCCCTTGGCGAGGGCTAGCCCGATACCTCGGCTGGACCCGGTGACCAGTGTCGTCGTGCCGGTCAGGTCGAAGGGGTTCATCGAGCAGCCACCCCTCCTGCCTTCACCTCATCGTGGGCATCGTCGATGCGGATCAGGTCACGACCACGGGTCTCCGCCGTGATGAAGGTCGTCGCAAAGGTGATGCCCGCCAGGACGAAGGTATAGACAGCGAGCGGCACCCACGAGCCGTCGAACCACTTGATCAGCGCGGCGCCCAGCACACCGGCCAGACCACCGGCAATCACTGCGCTGAACTCACGTGAGACTGCGACGCCGAGGTAGCGGTGCTTGTTTCCGAACATCTCGGGCAGCATGGCGCACTGCGGTCCGAGCATCGTGTTGACGCCGAAACCAATGGCCACGGCGATCACCACGATGACAAGCCAAGCCTGGCCCAACGAGATCAGGTACCAGCCGGGAAAGGCGAGTACCAGCAGCACGACGGCGCCGAAGCGGTAGACCGGGACCCGGCCGACCCGATCCGAGATGTGCCCGGCCAACGGCACCGATACCATCCCGATCAGCGATCCGACCGCCACGGCGACCGGGCCGATCGACCGGTCGACCATAACGGTGCCCGTCGCGTACGCGACGGCGAGGGAGTTGAAGAGGTACGACCCACCGTTCTCTCCCATCCGCAGCCCGATGCCGCGGAGCACGCTGGGCAGCGAGTGACCGAAGATCTCACGCATCGGGTGCTCGGCAATCTGCTCGTGCTTCTCCAAGGCGATAAAGGTCGGACTCTCCCGCAGCCTCATGCGGATGAACAAGGCGACCAGGATCAGCAGGATCGACGCCAGGAACGGGATCCGCCACACCCAGCCGAGGAGAATGTCCTCAGGGATCGTGCCGAGATACACGAACACCAAGGCGGCCAGCAGGGTACCGGCCTGGATGCCGATGAACGGCAACGCGGCGAAGAACCCGCGCCGCTCGACCGGCGCATACTCGGCCATCAGCACCGTTGATCCGGCCTGCTCGGCGCCCGCCCCGAAGCCCTGGCACAGCCGGAGGAAGACCAAGAGGATAGGCGCCCAGATGCCGATGGTGTCGAAGGTGGGCAGCGCGCCGACCAGGGTCGAGGAGCCGCCCATCAGCAAGATCGTGGCGACGAGAACCCATTTGCGACCGAGCTTGTCACCGATCGTGCCGAAGAACAGGCCGCCGAGCGGGCGGGCCACGAACCCGACCCCGAATGTGGCAAAGCTGGCGACCAGAGCGGTGCCCGGATCCAGGTTGCTGAAGAACAACTTCGAGAAGATCAAAGCCGAGGCCAGCCCGTAGAGCGCGAAGTCGTAGTACTCGAGGGCGCTGCCGACCGTACTGGCCAATGTCGCCCGACGAAGGTTGGCAGCGTATTCAGGATCGTCTGCCTCGCGGACCGGCGGTGTGTACGGAGCGTCAGGCATGTTGATCTCCTTTGACTCAGACGTCCGGCTCCGTCTTGCCAGCTCACTTACTACCGACTCAGACGGGCAACGTCTATGGGTAGACGCTATCGGCGTATCGCACGGTGAGTCACAGGTTGGCTGAAAGATTCAAAAAGGCCGCGCTTGCCCGTCTAGGGTCTGTTTTCGGAGTCCTGTTCACTCTTTGAATGGACCGCCGAGGGTTTGGGGCCGGCCGTCAGTGAGGCACCCTTCAGCCTGCTCGAGCAGGGTCAGGATCCGCAGGGCTGTAGGCACCGCGGAGGGGGCGTCCGCTCCATGCTTCCGTCGTCGGACGGGCGAGACTCAGTAGAAGTCAACGGTGTCCACCGCGTTCAGGAGTTCGTCTCCATCAAGCAAGCGGGTCGCGTTGGCAGCGAACAGTTCGGCGATGAGCCGGTCTTCGGCCGAGTTGAGGGCGGCGGTGTGGGGACTGACGAGAACGTTCGGCTCGGCCCACAGTGGACTGCTTTCGGGCAAAGGTTCGGTCGCGAACACGTCAAGGGCCGCGAACCCGATGTGACCGTCGCGTAGCGCCGGCAGCAAAGCCTCCTCGTCGACCACCGTGCCTCTGCCGACGTTGACCAGGATCGTCCCCGGCTTGACTGCGGCGAAAACGTCGGCCCCGATCAGCTTCTCCGTCGCCGCTGTCCCGGGCAGCGTCAGCACGATGGCGTCCACCTCGGGGACCGTCGACACGATGTCGTCCACCTGGATCAACCGGTCAACGTGATCGACCGGTGCGCCGTGACGGCTCGCGCCGATGACGGTCGCACCGAGCCCGGCCAGTTTCTTGACCACCTCTTGACCAATGCCGCCGAGCCCGACGACCAGGACGGTCATCTCCGAAACCTGGCCCATCTCCCAGCGGCCTGTCCAGCGCCGATCGTGCTGCTGGGCGAGCAGCCGCCCCAGATCCTTGGCGCCGGCCAACACGCCGAAGACGGCGAACTCGGCCAGCGGTCCGCCATGGACGCCGGCCGAGGTCGTGAAGACGATTCGGCTCAGCTGGTCCTCGCTCAGTCCGGCGGCCTTCACCTGGCCGCCGCCGCCGGCCGCCATCGTGTGAACCCAGCGGAGTCCCGGATTCGCATCCGCCGTCCGCTTCAGGGCGTTGGGGTCGACATCGGGAATGCCGTAGAGCGCCTCGGCCGAGTCGACCATGTCATCGAACTCGTGTTGCTGAGTCGGGGTTCGACGAAACGACGGATCGCCGTCGAAGTCAGCCGGATGGCGCATCGGGGGATACAGCGACTGGTCGCGGATCAAGTCGATGCGAGGCTCCAGCCGCTCGATCATCTCGCAATGCTGCTCGGCCAGCGGCGTCGCGACGACCACGCGTAGACGCTCGGAACGGTGTGCCATTGACATTGCCCTTCATCGGCGGTTCCTCAGTTTAGGGTCGAACATATGTCGAACATGTCAGCCGACGGCAGCGTCCCGGTAGGAGTGATCGGTCTTGGCATGATGGGTCGCCCCATGGCGGTCAATATCCTCAACCGCGGCGCCGGACCCGTGCACATCACCGGGCGAAGCCGGGAGCGCTATTCCGATCTCGTCGCCGCGGGCGCCCAGTGGCATGACACTTCGTGGTCGCTCGCCAGCGCGGCCAGGGTCCTCCTCCTGATGCTGCCGGACCTCCCGCAAGTCGAGGAGGTCTTGGCCGGTCCCGCCGGAATCCTGGCCAGCGAGCCCGAAGACCTGCTGCTGATCATCGCTTCATCGTCGTCTCCGGTCGGGGTCAGGGAGCTGGGCATGCGGTTGGCCCGGACCACGGCCGGCGCCGTGCGGATTGTCGACGCACCGGTCTCTGGCGGCGTCGAAGGTGCCGAAGCGGGCACGCTGTCGATCATGGTCGGTGGTGAGGAACCTGATGTCGCGGACGCGTGGGCGGTGCTCTCCGCGTGCGGCAACCCGGTTCATCTCGGTCCCCTGGGTTCGGGCCAGGTGGCGAAAGCGTGCAACCAGATGCTTGTCGCGTCGACCATCCTGGCGCTCGGGGAGGCCGCAGTACTCGCCGAACGGAGCGGTCTCGATCTGGCCGAACTGTTCGGGCTGCTCAGGGGTGGATACGCGGGCAGCCGCATCCTGGAAAGCCGTGGCGATCGGATCATTCAGGAGGACTACAGTCCCTCGGGCGTCGCGAAGTACATGGTCAAGGACCTCGACTTCGCTTCGGCCGTGGCGGCGGCGACCGGCACGCATCCGGTCTTGTTGCCAGCCGTGAAGGCCGCGTTCGAGGAACTCACGGCGCTAGGGCACGGCGACAGCGACATCGCCGTCACGAGACGCTACATCGAACAGCGCTGAGGATTACGCCGAGGCCGGCAAAAGCAGTGCTCACGGGTGAAGAGCTCACCAACTCTTCCATCGCCGTCGTCGCGAGCAGCTCGATCAGGTGGTTCTGGGGTCAGCGATACCGTCGTAGTAGTCGGCGACCGCACGCCCGATGTCCTTGGCCGTGGTCTGGAGTGGTCGATGTAGTCGGCGTGCTATGTGGCCTTACCGACCAAACCGCCTCCGAGTGATCACCTCCACGCCGATCAGCGGGGACCTGATCGACACCGCCGCCCTCACACGCGTCCGAGGACCGACTCATCGCCCAACTGTTCGCGCGAAACGTCTCAGTTCCTTGACGGCGACGAACTGCTCAACAGGGTCGACACCGTCGAGTTCTAATGATCAGCAGCGCACCCTCTACGCCGAGTGAGAAAAGAGGATCGACCATGGGGCCAGACCGAGCATCGGGAAACGCGCCTGCGGTGACGCGCGCCGTGCGCATCCTGGGCCTGCTTGCGGACACCCCCAGGCAAGTCAGGACACTGACTGAGATCTCCCGTGAACTCGGGGTAGCGAAGTCCTCCGTGTCCAACCTGTGCGTCGCCTTGGAGGAAGGTGGACTCGTGCGCCGCTCCGGCGGCGGCTACCTCCTCGGCCGCCGAACCGTCGAACTGGGTGGAGCCTTCCTGAACGGGTTCGACCAGATCCGAGAGTTCTACCGGGTTTGCGAGGATTCCGAGGTGTTGCGGCGCCAGCTCGTCCAGATCGCCATGCTCGACGGCGCCCGTGTGCTCTACCTCGCCGTGTATGAAGGACGGGAACGATTCCCGCTGTCCGCCAACGTCGGTGACCGCTATCCCGCGTCCGCGACCGCGATTGGCACCGCGCTGCTCTCAGAACTCGGCCCCGCCCAGGTCGCGGAGATCTATTGGGACCCTAGGCAGTTGGTCGGCTTCACCGAACGATCGACGACCATACTCACCCAGCTGCAAGCCAAACTGGAGCGCACCCGTGAACGCGGATACGCCACCGATGAAGGGGAAGTACACCCCACCGTGTTCGGAATCGCAGTCCTGGTCCCTGGACATGGTTCCGGTGAACCATCTTTCGGCCTCGGCGTTTTCATCGTCCATCCCACCGGCACCCAACAGGAACGCGACACCGTCCTCGAAGCACTCCGCGCCGCCGCACGAAAGCTCACCCGCCCACGACTACTGACTGGGTAGGACGGTTCACCGACACCGCAAGACCGGCGGTCTTCATCCCACCCGACCCACCACGTCGCCCTCATCAATTAACGATGACCCGCATCTCATGCAAAACACGATCCGGAATATTGAACTGGCAAACGGGCCGAAATACTCAGACTCCTTCGTCATCCAAGAGGTGGACGATGCTCTCCCGCCACCTGGAATCGTTGAGTTCCACCGCGGCGCGGCCGCTCGGGTCCGCGACGTAGCGTTGGACTGCGACGACCCCAGACACCTCCTCGATGGAGTGGGCCACGGCGTCGACGTCATCGTCCGAGAGTTCGGCGCGCAGCGTCACCAGCAACCCGTGTTCGTCGTGGTCGGCAGCGTCGGTCGATCCCGGGGCCGATGGCCCGGTTTCGGGATGCAGGTGTAGCCGCCGGATGATTTCGGCGGCCTCATCGGCGGGTTTGCGGCCGATGGCGACCTCGAGCGCGTTCTCGTCCCGATCAGGTGGTTCCAGGGTGGCGAACTGCGAGTCGAGCAGTGACGTCGGCATGTAATGATCCGTACGGGCGGCGAGCCGTTTGCCGATACTGTCCTTCGACCCAGCGATATGGACGAACACCACGTGCTCCCCCCGCAAGCGGTCGCGGTAGACCCGTTTGAGCGCCGAGCAGGTGATGATGCCCGGGACCCCCGCCATGGTGTGGTCGCGGATCCAGTCGGCGACCCGATCCAGCCAGGGCCAGCGGTCGTTGTCGGTCAGCGCGATGCCGGCGGCCATCTTGTCGACGTTCGTCCCGGGGTGCAGGTCGTCGCCCTCCTGCAGGTCCCAGCCCAGCTGACCTGCGAGAATCGCTGCTATCGTGGACTTTCCCGACCCGGACACTCCCATGATGACAAGAACTGGTTGTTGCTGGGCGTCGGCGTCGACGGCCATTGTGCTCACCGCACTTTCGTGGTTGGGCGGAATCTTCCGGCTGCAACGGATCGCCGTGCGTGCTCAGGTTGTGCCGAGTTGCGTAGCCTCTCGGGCCAGCGTCTCGATCGTGCTCCAGTCGCCCGCGGCTACGGCGTCCTTCGGGGTGAGCCACGAGCCGCCGACACAGGCGACGTTGGAAAGGGCGAGAAAGTCCGGGGCACCGGCTAGGTCGATGCCCCCGGTGGGACAAAAACGGAAGTCCGGTATCGGTCCCGCGAGCGCCTTGAGGTAAGCGATCCCGCCGGCGGGTTTGGCCGGGAAGAACTTGCCGTGTCCCAATCCACGCTCGATGAGAACCATAACCTCCGACGCAGTCGCCGCCCCCGGTAAAGGGGCGGTGCCGCTGTCGAGCATGGCGTCGAGCACCGCCGGTGTGGAACCGGGACTGACCAGGAACGCGGCGCCGGCATCGACGGACGCCGCAACGTCCGCCTGGGTCAATATCGTGCCGGCGCCGACAACCGCGTCCGGCACCTCGTCCACGATGCGTTTGATCGACGCAAGGGCGCACTTGGTGCGCAGTGTGACCTCAAGGACTGTCAGCCCGCCCGCGACGAGGGCCCGCGCCAGCGGCACAGCGACGGCCTCATCGTCAACGACGATGACGGGGATCACCGGGGCGCGGTTGAGCAGATCGCCGATGTAATGGCTCGATGCCGTCATTGGACTTGACCTCCGGCTGAAGGGGGAACGGAAACCGGCGGTTGTCGGTCCCGGGGTGATACGGCGGGCAGCCCGAAAACCGCCGCGCCGGCATCGGCGCCGCCCACCGCATGGCGGAAGACGTTGAACAGTTCACGGCCGGTGCCCACCCAGTCGTCGTCGCTGGCCGGCGCGCCCGTCCCCTCACGGGTGAGCAACTCCGCATCAGACAGCTCGACAAGAAGGGTGCCGACCTCGCTGTCGAGGCGGATCACGTCGCCGTCGCGCACCCGGGTCAGGGGACCGCCAACGGCGCACTCGGGAGTGAGGTGGATCGCCGCGGGGATCTTGCCGGAGGCACCCGACATCCGGCCGTCGGTGACCAGCGCGACGCGGTGCCCGCGGTCCTGCAACACGCCCAGCAGCGGCGTGAGCTTGTGCAGTTCGGGCATCCCGTTGGCCCGCGGACCTTGGTAGCGCATGACGACGACGACGTCGCGTTCCAATTCGCCGCTGGCGAACGCCTGCACGACTTGCGCCTGGTCATCGAACACCCGAGCCGGCGCCGTGACCACCCGATGCGACGGCGCGACCGCCGACACCTTGATCACCGCGCGGCCGAGGTTCCCTCGCAGAACGCACAGGCCGCCGTCGGCGGTGAAGGGGTCGGTGATCGGGCGCAGCACCTCCGAGTCGAGACTTTCGGCCGGTCCGGGTCGCCAAACCAGTGAACCGTCCGCCCCCAGGAATGGCTCCTGTCGGTAGCGGTTCAGACCGTCGCCTGCCACGGTGCGCACGTCGCCGTGCAGCAGCCCACCGTCCAGCAGCTGACCGATGACGAACGCCATCCCGCCGGCGGCCTGAAAATGGTTCACGTCGGCGTTGCCGTTCGGGTATACGCGGGCCAGCAGCGGAACCACTTCGGACAGATCCGAGAAGTCGTCCCAGGTGAGGTGGATGCCGGCGGCCGCGGCCACCGCGACGAGATGCAAGGTGTGATTGGTCGATCCGCCCGTCGCATGCAACCCGACGACGGCGTTGACTACCGCCTTCTCGTCGACGATCTGACCCATCGGGGCATATGCGGGCCCAGTCGCGGTCAGCTCGGTGACCCGCCGGGCCGCTGCCGCAGTCAGCGCCGCGCGCAGCGGCGTACCCGGGTTCACAAAGCTCGCGCCTGGCAGGTGCAGACCCATGATCTCGACAATCATCTGGTTGGAGTTGGCCGTGCCGTAGAACGTGCAGGTGCCCGGGCCGTGGTAGGACGCAGACTCCGCGGCCAGCAGCTCCGCGCGGCCCACCTTGTCCTCGGCGTAGAGCTGGCGGACCCGGCTCTTTTCGCTATTGGGTAGTCCCGAGGTCATCGGACCGCCCGGGACCAGGACGACCGGCAGGTGACCGAACACCAGGCCACCGATGAGCAGGCCCGGCACAATCTTGTCGCAGATACCGAGCAACAGCGCGCCGTCGAACATGTCGTGCGACAGTGCCACCGCGGTCGCCATCGCGATCACGTCCCGGCTGAACAGTGATAGCTCCATCCCGGCATGCCCTTGCGTGACCCCGTCACACATGGCCGGCACCCCACCGGCGAACTGCGCCACCGCCCCGGCTGCGGCCACCGCCTCCTTGATCGCGCGCGGGAACGTTTCGTACGGCTGGTGAGCCGAGAGCATGTCGTTATAGGACGACACAATCGCGACGTTGGGCTTGACGTTGCCGCGCAGGTCGTCCTTGGCGCTTGCATCGCAGGCCGCGAACCCATGGGCGAGGTTGGCGCAGCCCAGGTCCAGCCGGGCCGGGCGGCGGCGGGCGGCCTGGCCGATACGTTCGAGATACCTTCGCCGCGTCTGAACACTGCGCACGCTGATCCGGTCGGTAACGTCGCGGACAACGGGATGCAATACGGGTGTGGTCAACCGTTACCCCCTGGGCGGCGCGCGTTGCCGGGCCGCCACGGCGGTCGTGACGCCCGCGGATTCACGTTCACTGCCGCGCGCACAGAATACCGGAACGGCGTGCCGGCGGAGGCCATGGCGACTTGATCCCCACCATGCCGGCGATGCGATTGATGACGCCGTTGAAGGTTTCGCCGTGGACGGCGTTTCATCCAGCGAATTGACGAGATGATGGGTGCTTTTCCCGGCACCCATCCGCGTGTACGGCATCACCTGTCAGGATCGAGCAAGGGTGCGCCGGAAATGAGCGGCTCGAGGGGCAAAGACCGGCACGAGCATCGATTGTCAGGTGGGTTGCGGCTCGGAGCCGCAGACGTTGACCATGACCATGACCATCGTCGATGGCCGCAGGTTCAAATCACAACTCTTAACCGAAGTGCGCCATTCAGCCGTTCGACCGGCGGTCTGAAAACTCTTGCTGCACAGCGTCTGCCGCTTCGTCGATGATTGCTCGCATAGCGCGCTCGGCGGTCGCCTCGTCGCCTAACCGAATCGCGCGCGCCACATCGTCGTGCAGCTCGATGGCCTTCGGGTTCGGTGTCTCCGGCATCATCCCGTGATGGGTGCGCCCGGTCAGAACCTCGGCGACCACGCCGTTGAGCGCCCGAAACATCTCGTTGCCGCTGGCCTCCAGCAGTGTGTGATGAAAGATTTTGTCAGCGATCAGGTAAGCATCGAGATCACCCGAGCGGCCGTGCATCACCATGTCGGATACCGCTGCCGCCATGATCCGGCACTGATGCGAATCGGCACGCCTCGCGGCCAACGCGGCAGCGGCCGGCTCGAATCCCCGCCGAAGCTCCGACAGCGACACCAATTGTGCAGTCCGGTCGCCGGATTCGAGGCGCCAGCGAATCAGCCCAGGGTCGAACACATTCCAATTCTCCGATGGCTGGATGGTGATGCCGACGCGGCGGCGCGCGGCCACCATGCCCATCGACTCCAGCACCCGGATCGCCTCGCGCGCGACGCTGCGTGACAACCCATACTCTGCGCTCACCCCGTCGAGGGTGAGGACCTGTCCCGGCGAGTATTTCCCGGAGACGATGGCGGTGCCGAGCGCGTTGACCAAGTTCCCGTGCAAGGCTCCGATGTTTGGAGGCGACGCCACCTTTACATCTTGTCATAGCTTTTTTGAATGATACTAAAACGGATTTTTTCGCTGTGGTGTTGCAATCATATGATGATTAATGGATGCTATGTGACGTCAAGCACAACTGGTTAGGTGGAGGTTATGAAGTCACCCATCGTCGTCATGGGCGTTTCGGGATCGGGTAAGTCGACCGTTGGGGCGGCGCTGGCCCAGCGTCTGCGTACCCCGTTCGCCGATGCGGACGATTTCCATCCGGCGGCCAACGTCGCCAAGATGTCGTCAGGCCAAGCCCTCAACGATGACGACCGCTATCCGTGGCTGGAGGCGATCGGGGAGTGGCTCGGCGGGCACTGCGGTGACGGCGGCGTGATGAGCTGCTCGGCGCTCAAGCGCAAGTACCGCGACCAACTCCGCCGGCACTGCCCAGACGTCGAGTTCGTTCACCTGAGCGGCTCGCTGGAGGTCATCGGCAAGCGGCAGGCCAGTCGGCCGGGGCACTTTATGCCCGCCTCGTTGTTGGCCTCCCAGTTCGAAACGCTCGAACCGCTCGAAGCCGATGAACGCGGCATCGTCATCAACGTCGACCAGAACATCGATTCCATCGTCGACGACTATGTCGCTTCGTCCACTACGCGCACAACCAAACAGGAGCACCGATGACCCCGGCACTCACCATCCTTGCGGCCGACCCCGAGCTGGCCGAACCCGTTGCCGCCGGCTGGCAGCTCGTGCTGGCCGCGTTGGCCGGCATCGCGGTCATCGTCGTGCTCATCACGATCGCCAAGCTGCATCCGTTCCTGGCGCTGATCTTCGGCGCCCTGACCGTGGGCATCGTCGCGGGCGTGAACATCGGTGATGTCCTCGCGTCGTTCGCCGACGGATTCGGGACCACCGCGGCCGGGGTGGGAGTCCTGATCGCACTGGGCGCGATGTTCGCCAAACTTCTGGCGGATTCCGGCGGCGCCGACGAAATCGTCGACACCATCGTCGGGCACGCGTCGCCTCGCGCGTTGCCGTGGGCGATGGCGCTGGTGGGATCGATCATCGGGCTGCCGATGTTCTTCGAGATCGGGCT
Organism: uncultured Actinomycetota bacterium; assembly: GCA_963848855.1. Taxonomy (GTDB): domain Bacteria; phylum Actinomycetota; class Actinomycetes; order Mycobacteriales; family Mycobacteriaceae; genus Mycobacterium. The sequence continues at coordinate 1,461,283 of CAWKFL010000006.1, read as the reverse complement.
GGTGCTGCTGATGCCGGTGATCTATCTGGTCGCCAGGCGGTCGCAACTGTCGCTGGTCACCGTCGGAATCCCCGCGCTGGCCGGTCTGTCGGCCATGCACGGACTGGTGCCGCCGCACCCCGGGCCCCTGACCGCGATCGATCTGCTCGGCGCGGACCTGGGAATCACGCTGGCGCTGGGCGTCGCGGTGGCGATCCCGACGGTGATCGTCGCGGGTCCGTTGTTCGGCAAGCTGGCCGGACGGTGGGTCGTCCTGGACGTCCCGCACAGGTTTGACGCCGACGAGTTCGTCTCCAATGGTTCGGGCGGCTCGACCACCGCCACCGACGAGCCCGGTGACGGCACGCGCACGGTGACACAGACCCAGACCCGCATCGAACGGCGGCGACCGTCCTTCGGTATGACGATGTTCAGCGTGCTGCTGCCGGTCGGGTTGATGATGGGCAAGGCCCTGGTCGACATCTTCATCGAAGACGAAAACAACCTGGTCCGGCAGATCTTCGACACCCTGGGCCGCCCACTGATGGCGCTGCTGATCGCGGTCATCGTGGGCATCTTCACGCTCGGTCGGGGCGCCGCGATGACCCGCGACCAGATCACCAAATGCATCGACGGATCATTGCCACCGGTCGCGGGCATCATCCTCATCGTCGCCGCCGGCGGCGGGTTCAAGCAGGTACTGATCGACACCGGCATCGGTACGAAACTCGCCGAGTGGGCCACGGCGGCGAACATTTCGGTCATCCTGCTGGCCTGGGTGCTGGCGGTGCTGATCCGGCTGGCGACCGGCTCGGCGACAGTGGCCACCATCACCGCATCCTCACTGATGCTGGGGCTCGTCGAAGGCATGAGCACCGGCGAGGTCTCGCTGATCGTGCTCGCCGTCGGCGCCGGCTCGGTGTTCTTCTCCCACGTCAACGACGCCGGGTTCTGGCTGGTCAAGGAGTACTTCGGCATGTCGGTCGGACAGACCATCAAGACCTGGTCGATCATGGAAACCGTGCTCTCGGTGGTCGGCCTGGTGCTGGTGCTGCTGCTCGGCCTGGTGATCTGAACACGACTGTACGGTCGGGCATGCGAACCCCCCGAGATGGTGAGCGTTCCTAGACAGCTCGCACTCCACTCGGGGAGGAGGCCGTGCCGGCCCTCCGCTTAACCTTCGCCCCACCAGAAAGGCGCACGCACGATAACCGTGCCTGTGACCACCACGCTGTACATGCGCCCGGATCGCAACCTGGCGCTGGAGTTGGTGCGCGTCACCGAGGCCGGGGCCATGGCCGCCGGGCGCTGGGTGGGTCGCGGCGACAAGGAAGCCCGGCGACGGCCCCGCCGTCGACGCTATGCGTCAACTCGTCTCCTCTGTGTCCATGCGCGGGGTGGTCGTCATCGGCGAGGGCGAAAAGGACGAAGCGCCGATGCTCTAAAACGGCGAGGTAGTCGGCAACAGGCTCGGCCCGGGCTGCGAGTTCGCCGTCGACCCCGTCGACGGCACCACATTGATGGCCAAGGGCATGCCGAACGCGATCTCGGTGCTGGCGGTCGCCGAGCGCAGCGCGATGTTCGACCCGCAGTGTTCGACATGGACAAGATTGCCGTTGGGCCCGACGCCGCCGACGCTGTGAACATCACCGCCCCGGTGTCGGAGAACCTTCGTAACTTTGCTCGGCCGTCCGTTGGTGGCGCTGCTGATCGCGGTCGTGGTGGGCATCTTCACCCTGGGCCGTGGCGCCGCGATGACGCGGGAGCAGATCGTCAAGTGCATCGAGACTTTACTGCCGCCGGTGGCAGGCGTCATCTTGATCGTCGCCGCGGGCGGTGGATTCAAGCAGGTGCTGATCGACAGCGGCATCGGCACGATGCTCGCTGACTGGGCGAAGGACACCGGCATCTCGACCATTCTGTTGGCCTGGGTGCTGGCCGTATTGATCCGGCTCGCAACGGGTTCCGCGACCGTGGCCACCATCACTGCATCGTCGCTGATGCTCGGGCTGGTGGAAGGTATGAGCACCGGTCAGGTTTCGCTGATCGTGCTCGCCGTCGGCGCACTGTCGTTGTTCTTCTCCCATGTCAACGACGCCGGATTCTGGCTCGTCAAGGAGTACTTCGGCATGACCGTCGGTCAGACCATCAAGTCCTGGTCGATCATGGAGACCGTGCTGTCGGTTGCCGGCCTGGTGCTGGTCCTGTTTCTCGGGATCGACATTTGACCCGTTAGCTCTTGAGCACCTGGGTGCCGCCTGCGAGCTCGTCGTGCTTGCCCTGTTTGGTGGGGCTGCTGTTGATCGTCACCGCGATCACGATGACGGCGACGAGCGTCAGCAGACCACCGATGAACGGGACGATGTTGAGCAAGGTCCACGAGTTGCGGATCGCCGACTGCTGAACGCTTGGCTTGGGCGCCCCACCCGGGCCGCGCACATGTAGGTTGAGTAGCTTCTTGGCCGGCGTCCAGCCTTGGGTGGACTCGAACGCCAGGAAGTACAGGAATGTCAGCAGGCCGGAGAACAGCCCGGTGACCCAGTAGTTGGTGACCGAGTCAATAGCGAACGCGAGCACGAAGGCGATGACGTTCACGATCAGGCCGTCGATAAGTCGGGCGACGAACCGTAAGGCCAGGCCTCCCGGTTCCTGCCCGGCCGGCGGGGGATATCCGCCGGGATAGCCGTACTGCCCGGGCTGCGGCTCGAACTCTGGAGTCGTCATCGAGTCTCCTTGATGGCGGTGACGGGATGAGGCAAAACTTACCGTTCGCATCGTCGGCGACGAAGGGTTTCACGCCGGGTGTATCCGAATCGATTCCAAGCCGGCGACCTGCGAATACAACGAAGCCACCATTCATCGCTGGGCTCTATATTTAATCGAGCTATCACCCCAGATCGAGCACATAAGCCGTTTGCTACGTCTGCGTCAGTTCACTCTTTTACCCGAAGAAGCAGCGCGCGGCTTGCCGTCATTCTGATGGTCGCAGGCCACGTCATCGGCACCACTGCGGCGCGCGACGATTCCGCGTGGCGAATGGCGTACATCGCGCTCCATGACATCCGGATGCCACACTGTTGTCCGTCATCTCGGGTTTCGTCTACGCGATGCGACCCCTCGGTTCGGTCGACGACATGCCGGGACTGCTGCGTGCCAAGTCCCGGCGGCTCCTGCTCCCGCTGATCACAGTCGGAGTGTTGTTGTTCCTGCTCGAGTTCGAAGTCCCGGGAACGCATTTCAAGCCCGAGGTTGGCCAGTTCTGGCGCATCTACGTGTTCCCCTACGAGCACCTGTGATTCCTGCACGCCATTTTCCTGGTCTTCCTCGCCGCGGGACTGCTCGGTGCGCTGGGGCTGTTGTCGACAAAACGCCGCGCGCTGATGGCCATCGCCGTCAGCGCCGTGATGATGATCGTCTGTGTTCAGCATCGGCGGTGCCTTGCACCTGCTCCCGTTCTTTCTGACGGGGTATGTCCTGAATCGATATCGGGTCCTTGCGGATCGGAGGTGGGCGCTGGTGCTGTTTCCGGCCCTGGCGCTGCCTTTTTTCGCACGCGCGCTGACGATGTTGTCGGTTTGGCATCCCGCCGAGCGGCTGGACTCGAACGGTCGGGTTCTTCGTGGGCGTTGTCGCGATCGCGTTGTTGTTTCTGGCGCGCAACGCAATTCAATGGAAGCTGTTGGCCTGGATCGGAACGTTTGCGTTCGGGATATACCTAATGCACGTGTTCGGCACCTCGCCGGTCCATCTGGCCCTTGCGCATGTCGGGTCACCGTCCACTGGCTGGAGTTCGTGGTCAGCCTGGCTGTCGGCGTCGGCGGCCCCGATCGCCTTTGGACTGCTTTTCGGTCGCTATCGAGCTGTGCGGACGTTCATCCTCGGCGAAAAGGCGTTGCCGTGGGTCAGCGCAGCCGCTTCCGACCCTGCTTGACCTGCGTCCGCGCGGTATCGGCCAGCTCACCGCCACGCTCGCGAGCCACGTCGGCCAGCTCACCACCGCGTTCGCGAGCCACGTCGGCGAGTCCGGCGCCGCGTTCGCGGGCCGCCTCGGCCAGCACCGGGCCGCGTTCGCGGGCCACGTCGGCGAGTTCGGCGCCGCGTTCGCGGGCAACGTCGGCAAATTCCGCACCGCGTCCACGCGCGATTTCCGCCAATTCGGCGCCGCGTTCGCGGGCCGCCTCCGCCAGCACCGGGCCGCGCTCGCGCGCCACTTCGGCGAGTTCGGCGCCGCGTTCGCGCGCCACCTCCGCGAATTCGGCTCCGCGTTCGGCCGCGACATGCGCCAATTCGCGTCCGCGTTCGGCACCGACGTGCAGCCCGTGACCCAATTTCTCGGCAAACGCGCTATCGGCGAGTGCTCCGCCTGTTGCCGCGCCAACCGGAAGCGCGGCCGACACGGCATCGGATACCTTGCGGGCGGCACGGCGACCACGCCAGCCGAGCGAGGGCCTGCCTTCGGTGTCGACGGCGGCGATGATCAGGCCGCCGATGAGGCTTACGTCCGTCACGAACGCTCGCCGTTCCTCGGCCTTACGCTGCGGGTCGGTCTCGCTCCAGAACGTATGTCCGCCAAGGCTGCCCGGCACGACGGTCAGTGCCAGAGCCGCCGAGGCGAAGCGCGGCAACTTGCCGGTGGCGAGTAACAATCCGCCCCCGATCTGCACCGCAGCGTTCACCCGCGCGACCATCTCGGCGTTGGAAGGAACGTTCGTGCCTACGGGATCCGGAAGCTTGCTGAGACCATCGAGCGTGGGGCGGGCCGCATCCGCGGCCGGTTTGGGACTGCGCAGAGCATCGACGCCCCGGCTGATGAAAACCGCGGACAACATCGGGCGCGCAATTCGTCGGATCAACATGCGGGCTGAGTTCCCCCGCTTAGGCGCACGCAAACACCACAAACGCTAGTAGGAGCGGTCGGTCGAACCGCGTTCACGCAGCGGCATCAAATACCAGAAGCCCACCAGGGCAACCAGCGTGCAGCCGCCCGCGATCCAGGCTCCGGTCCTACCGATCACGGCGTCGAAGATGATGATCGCCACCCCGGCCAGAGCAGTCCCGAGCAGAAGCGTTCCGACGATGGCGTATATGTGTGCGGTGGCCACCAACGTCTTCAACCGGTGGCGACGGAACAGCAGGCGATGCATGCTCACCGGCGCCACGAGCAACACCGTCGCCCCGATCGAACACCCGACGGTGATCAGGTAGGCGATGTGTATGACGCCGTCGAGCTGAGCGAACCGCGGTTGAAACGGCAGGATGAGAAGGAAGCCGGTGAGCAGCTGAACACCGGTCTGCGCGACCCGCAGTTCCTGCAACAGGCTGGACCAATTCCGATCCAGCCGTTCGGCTTCCGTCTCGTTGCGGTCCTCATCCCACCGCTTGCCAGCGCCGGGATGCTCGATGTCCACGCGGCCATTGTCGCAGCATTTCAAACGGCGGCGTACTTCATCAGCATGATTCCCGACCGGAAGCTCGTCGGCGGTTCCATGAGCCTCAGCCTGCCGATCGCGGTTCCGTCGGGGAAGAGTCGTCGACCGCGGCCCTGCACCGTCGGGTACACGAACAGCCGGTACTCGTCGACCAATCCGGCCGCGATGAGCGTGTGCGCCAGGCTGATGCTGCCAGTGAGGACGATGTCCTTACCCCGTTGTGCCTTCAGCTCGGACACCCGCTCGACGGGGTCGCCGGTAAGCACCGTCGAGCTCGCCCACTCGGGATCGCCCATCGTCGATGACACCACGTATTTGTCGACTCGGTTGAGGTAGTCCGTGACGCCGGTTGCGTCGTCGCGCTGTTTGGGCCAGTAGCTACGGAAATCTTCGAAGGTCTGGCGTCCAACTAGCAGCGCGTCGGCTTGGGCATCCTGCCGGTGCGACTCCTCGAGCAAGTCGTCGTCCTGGAGTTGCGGGTCGAACCAGTCGTCGAGCATCTCGATAGACCCGTCCAGAGTGATGTTTTGGGTGATTGCCAGGGTTCGCATACCGGTAATGACCGCACACGGCCGGCGAAGTCATCGGTCAATCGTTCCCGCGACCGGCTAGCAGCAACTCAGCAAGTCGCGGCGTCGGCCGAGGAGTGCAGCATCGCGGCGATCAGGCGGCGGCCCTCGTCGCTCAGCGTGATAGCCCCTGCGCGCTGCCTGCTGACCAGGTCCACCACCGTCGCCAACACCAGCACCGATGTGGTGACCAACAGCCGTCTCATCGGAGTAGCTTCGCAGGCGTGACACTCGTTGCGGGAATCGACTCGTCCACCCAGTCCTGCAAGGTCGTTATCTGTGGCGCCGACTCGGGCGAGATCGTGCGCTCAGCCTCGTCGCGTCACCCCGACGGAACCGAGGTCGACCCGCAGCAGTGGTGGTCCGCACTGCAAACCAGCATCGACGCGGCAGGGGGTCTGGACGATGTCGCGGCGGTGTCGGTCGGAGCGCAGCAGCACGGCATGGTCTGCCTCGACGGCGCCGCTGATGTCGTGCGAGATGCGTTGCTGTGGAACGACACTCGATCCAGCTCGGCGGCGGCGCAGCTGGTCGAAGAGTTGGGCGGTGCAGGCGAGTGGGCCAAGCGAATCGGGGTGGTGCCGGTAGCGGCGATCACGGCGACCAAGCTGCGCTGGCTGGCCGACAACGAACCCGCGAATGCCGACGCAACGGCGGCGGTGTGTCTGCCACACGACTGGTTGACGTGGCGGCTGGCCGGTTCGACGGATATCGGCACTCTGCACACCGACCGCAGCGACGCGAGCGGCACCGGCTATTTCTCCTCGGAAACCAACAGCTATCAGCCTGACCTGTTGGAACTCGCGATGCGGGGACGCAGACCGGCCGTGCCGACGGTGCTGGGCCCGCGTGATTCCGCGGGCCAGACCCACGCGGGTGCGGTGCTTGGTCCCGGCGCGGGCGATAACGCATCTGCAGCACTGGGCCTCGGGGCGGGGCCGGGTGACTGCGTCATCTCTCTCGGCACGTCCGGTGTGGTGAGTGCGGTCGCCGACGCCGCACCTCACGATGAGGAAGGGATCGTGGCCGGTTTCGCCGATGCCACAGGACGGCAACTGCCGCTGGTCTGCACGCTCAACGGTGCGCCTGTGCTCGCGTCGGTCGCGACGATGCTGGGTGTCAGTTTCGACGAACTGGATCGACTGGCATTGACGGCGCCTGCTGGTGCCGAAGGGTTGACGCTCGTGCCGTACTTCGAGGGCGAACGTTCCCCGAATCTGCCGCACGCCGCAGGCGCACTACATGGAGTGACGACACGAAACTTGTTCTCCGCCAACGTTGCTCGAGCCGCGGTAGAAGGTCTGCTGAGTTCGATGGCGTATTGCATCGAGAAGATCTCCGCACAGGGTGTCGAGGTCAAGCGAATCATCTTGGTCGGCGGGGGAGCGCGGTCAGAAGCGGTCCGGCGGATCGCACCGGCCATCTGGGGCGCACCCGTGCACGTGCCGACGCCGGCCGAATACGTCGCGCTCGGCGCGGCAAGGCAGGCGGCATGGGCGCTGTCGCGACATGATTCACCGCCGTCGTGGTCGTTCGGTGTGACCGCGACATACGAGGCGGATCCCACCGGCCAGGTGCTGGAGCAGTACCGAGCGGCGCAGCCGCTCACGCTGGGGCAGTGAACTACGCATGGGAACGGCTTGCCGAGGGTGTGCTCCGGTGCCGTCTGCCGTTCTTTGATGTCACAGTGGGACTGGTGCTGGGCAGTGGGGGTTCACTGCTGATCGATACGGGCACAACGCTGACCGAGGCTCGCGCGATCGATGCCGACGTCAGGGATCTCACCGGCGAGGGCGTGGCCCAGATCCTGTTGACCCACAATCACTTCGACCACATCCTCGGCTCCGGTGCGTTCCGCGGAGCTGAAATCTTCTGCGCCACCGAAGTGGCCGAGGCAATGGTCGAGCGCACAGATGACCTGCGGGCCGACGCCATGCGCTACGGCGCGGAGGCCGGCGACGTCGCACACGCTATTGCCGCACTGCGCGCACCCAGGCGGCGGATCCGCTCCGCTGCGCTCGAGCTCGGCGGTCGCAGCGTCGCGATCAAACACCCGGGCCGCGGCCACACCGACCACGACCTGATCGCTGTCGTCTCGGGGCCGGACCGTCCAGTCGTTTTCTGCGGCGACCTGGTCGAGGAGTCCGGTGACCCGTACGTCGGTACCGACTCGGACCTGGCGGCATGGCCGTCCACGCTGGAGCGGGTCATCGAGGCCGGCGGTGAACGCGCGGTGTTCGTGCCCGGCCACGGCGCTGTCGTCGACATTGCCTTCATCCGGCGCCAACAGAACTGGCTGGTCGAGCGGTTGTGAGGAAATTCAACCGACAAACGTGACGTAGATCATTGCCCTTTCGCAGATTGTTAGGGCAGCCTAACCTGATGTCTGACCTCGACTTCGCCTACGACCTGGCTCTGGATGAGGCGCGCAGGCGCAGTCACGTGCTTGAAGCACTGGGTGACGACTGGGATCCGATCGCGGTGCTCGCTGAGGAGGAAAAGGCCTACGACATGCTGTATTCCGATCTCGACCAGGAACAACAGCGGATTGATGTCGAACTCGTCCGCGCGGGCGTGCTGCCGGATCGGACGGTGAATCGTGTTACCGATTGACCCGACCGCCGATCGTGGTCGCCGCGCCTGGCTCCCATGCCCGGCATGCAATCACCACGCCAACTGCGGGGACTGCCAGAGCACCAGGAATTGCGCCGCACACTGGAAGTACCTGCTGAGTAACCAGGGGACACTGGTCCATCTGCAGTGCGCCGCATGCGGAACTCTGTGGTCGACCGACACCCGGGCACGCGCGAACCGGCGGCCGAAAGCGGCCTGAGGTCCTATGGCCCTGGCACCGGGCGTGGCCATTGCGGACGTGGCAACTTCGTTTCGTGCCGGGGACGCATTCGGTCCAGGGCGGCCCGCAGCGGCGGCCAGGTCGCCCGTCCGCGCCGCGTCACCGCGTATGCCGTCATCTTGACCTCGGGGTCGGACAGCGGAAGCACCTTGACGCCTGCGGTGGTCGGCCTGCCGATCGGAAGCAATCCGACACCGTAGCCGGCGATGATCAGGTCCTCGACCAATTCGAGGCTGTCGATTTGATGTGCGATGCGCGGTATGAAGCCGGAGAGTGACGCCAATGTCCGAACGGCATCTTCGTCAGCGGTGTTGCGGGAGTTGACGATCCAGGTTCCGTCGGCGTAGTCGGCGATTTCCGCTTGCCCGTCGCACGTCGCGGCCGGCACGCCGAGTCCCCACGGCACCGACCACAGCGCGACTGTCTCCAATGCAGGGCCGGGGGAGGCGGGCGCGAGGTTGTAGTCGTAGGTCAGGGCTAGATCCAGGTCGTCGTTGGTCAGCAGCGCGAACGCTTCGATCGGTTCGTGCTCGCTGACCACGAAGTCGACCTTCGGATACTTCTGGGCGAGGTCGGCGACGATCGACAGGAGCGAGAGCCGGATCCCGGTCGCGAAGCCGCCGACCCGCACCGTACCCGCCGGTTCGGCGTCGGGATCCAGGTCGAGGCGCGCGCTGTCGACGGCTGCCAGGATGGTGACTGCGTGGTCGGCGAGGCGTTGGCCGGCCGGGGTGAGTCGCACCCGCCGCCCCTCGGGCTCGATCAGTTGCGCGCCGGTTTCCCTTGCCAGAGCTGCGATCTGCTGCGACACCGTCGAGGTGGTGAGGTGATGCGCATCGGCGACGGCGCGCATGGAACCCATGCGCGACAGGGCAAGTAGCAGCTGCAGGCGGCGGGTGTCCATCAGCCAATTGTCCTCACGAGTTGCGCGCACCACCTGCATTTGCTTCCAGTCGTAGCTGCGTTACTCCCTTGGAAGCGCCTGGCGTGAGTGTTACCGTCATTTCGTGACCATGCTCCGCCATGAGCGTTTGCTGACCGGGATGACGACATCCGCGGTTGCTGTGTTGTGCGCGGACAATGCAAGTGGCACGGCCCCCAGCTGGATCGACGCCGAACGTCGCGCATCCAGGCACCCGAGATGCTTCCGGTTATTTCGCCAACTTTCCGCCCCTGCAGTGGGCGAGCGCATTGGCCGGAAGCAAGGGCCCGAAGACAACTCTCATAAATCTCTCAGCAATGCTGTTTGCCCTGTTGGGAATGTCGTCTGACATTCCTGCAGTTTGTTGCATCCAATTAATTTGTTAAACAACGGGATTCGCTAGAAATGCGGGTTTACAGACCTGCGCTTCGTGTAGGAACATCCTTTGCAGCGGCGCACCGGACCGAGTGTAGACCTTTGAGAAATGAACAGTGGCGGCATCGGGTCGTTGGTGAAATCGTGTATCACTCTTGGCTTTTACCCTCGAGTTCCGGGTTCGAGTCCCGGGCGGCCCACGCTTGTCGCGCGCCGTTAGCTGAGTTGGGATAGCACTAGATTCTTAATCTGGGGACGGGGATCGAAACCCTCACGGCGCACGTTGTTTTCGTGAATAACCAGCCGGTGAGGTGTAACAGGCTGCACGTCAGTCTTCCAAACTGAAGGGATCGAGTTCGAGGCCCGCCACCGGCTCCATACACCCTCTATCCGCGCCAAGGATGATGTGGCGCAACCGATTTGACCAGGCCGAGCGAGGAGAAAAGGAGGTGCGAGGCAATGGCAATTCTGATGTCCGATCTGACTGTCGAGGTCTACAACGCCGACTACCGTGCGCTGGCCCGGATTCCGTGGCAAGAGGCGGTCCGGCTGATTCTGCGGGGTGCGGTGTATGTCATCGACCTGCACAACCCAGCGGTGCACATTCACGGCCCGTCCCTGGTGGTCGAACTGCCGGTTTCGGTGGCGCTGCGCGAATACGTGCACATCCCGTTCGAACCGGCCCACCGGGCCACCCGCCAGGGAGTGCTACGCCGTGACGGACATGTCTGTGCCTACTGCCGCGGCCGGGCCGACAGCATCGACCACGTGCTGCCCCGCTCTCGTGGCGGCGGGGATAACTGGTTCAACCTGGTGCCAGCCTGCCAGCCCTGCAACGGTCTGAAGGGTGACCGGACGCCGCAGGAAGCCGGGATGGTGCTGATTCGTGAGCCTTTCGAGCCGAAGGAGCGCGAAAGGTTCCTGCTCGGGGAGCCTCGCGGGTGACTCGTGGGGTAATGGGTAGCCCACCGGACTTTGGTTCCGGGCGGTTCAGGTTCGAATCCTGACGAGGCAGCAGCTGTTCGGCAGGCGCGAAGCCCCGTTCGGATATGGGTTAGTCCCCCGCCCCTTCAAGGCGGAGGAGCGGGTTCGAGTCCTGCTAGCTGTGCTGATGAAAGGCCCTCGTAGCTCAACGGAAAGAGCGCCAGCTTACGAAGCTGAGGATGGGAGTTCGATTCTCTCCGGGGGCTCGTCAAATGGATGCGGTCAGCGCATCAAGCACTGCAGTCAGGGCAGGCGTGATTGATCCACCTCTGAGAACGGCGGCTCCGATATCGCGGCGCGCTCCCGGGTCGGCGATCGCGATCTGCACACATCCAGGCGGCGGCACATCTTCTCTAGGGGCGATCGCGACGCCGAGGCCGGATGCGACGAGGCCGCGCATCGTGTGCAGGTCATCGCCTTCGAAGGCCAGGCTGGGCAACACTCCCGCAGAGGTGAAGAGCTCGTCAACCGAACCGCGCAGCCCGAATTCGGGCTTGAGTGTGATGATCGGCTCGGACGCGAATTCGGTCATGTTGAGCGTTTTCTCTTCCGCCCACGGGTGGTCGTCGGCTACTAGCGCGCACAAAGGTTGTTCGAACAGGTGAATGACGTCGAGACCTTCCGGCGGCGGGGTCAGCCGGGAGGCCAGCGCGATGTCGGTCTCGCCATTGATGAGCGCGTCGAGGCATATGCGGCGTGCGCCCTGGCTTAGTGCGAATCGAATGTGGGGATGTGTCCTGCGCACCGATCTGATGAGTTCGGGCACGAAGCGTTCTCCAAGCGATGTCTGAAAGGCGATGCGGACCGTCGCGCGTGCGGACTGATGTCGAGACTGCAGCACGTGCAGACCCTCTGAAACGGAGTCAAGTGCACGTTGGGCGTGCGGGATGAAGGCGCGTGCCGCGGCAGTGAGGCGGACGCCGCGACCAGCAGGTTCGACGAGTTTCACGCCCAATTTGGTTTCCAGCCGCCGGATGATGCGGCTGACGGTGGGTTGGGGCATCCGCAGCATCGCGGCCGCTGTAGTCACGTGCTCGACCTCACCCAACGCGACCAGCACCGGTAGGTACGGCAGCACGACGCCTACTTCATCGCTATTCATAACCTGAATGTATATTCCGCAGGTCTCAGATGCATTAGACATATAAGTACAGCGTTCGTAACGTTCGAAGCTATGAAGAATCGGCGGCTGTCGGCGGCACTGTGGTGCGCGGGCTTGGCGGCATTCTCGTTGATGTACGCCCCGCAGGGTCTGCTGACTGAGATCGCCCGGGAGACATCGACGGATGCGTCGGAAGTCTCCTTGCTTGTCTCGGCGACGACGTTCGGCCTGGCTCTCTCGGTGCTGCCGTGGGCGTGGTTGTCGGATCGGGTCGGACGCCGTGCGGCGATGCGGCTTGCCGCCGTCGCGGCCGCGGTGAGCGCCGTCACCGTGCCGTGGCTCCCGACGTTCGATGCGATGTTGGCGGGTCGATTCCTGCAAGGCGTTGCACTCGGCGGTATTCCGGCGCTCGCCATCGCCCTGGTGCACGAGACGGCGGCGTCGACGAAGACCGCCTCACTGGTCGCCAGCTATGTCGCGGCTACCTCTCTCGGTGGGTTGACCGGTCGACTTGTGGTCGCGCCGATCGCCGAGCACGTCGGCTGGCGACTGTCACTTACTGCATTGGGCGTGATGGTGCTGCTGTTGATGTCGGCACTCGTCGTTTTGCTACCTCCAGCGAAATCTATTGCGCCGCAGAAACCGTCGAACGACGCGATCCTCGTCCACCTGAAGGATCGGGGCATGCTGGCGCTGTTCGGTATCGGAGGGTCCTTGGTCGGCGGGATGATCATCGTCTACAACTACTTGCCGTTCCGACTCGAGGCGCCGCCATACTCACTGACACCGCTGGCGGTGTCACTGCTGTTCTTGGCCTATCTCTCAGGCACCGTCGGATCACGCGTCTCTGGTTGGCTCACCAACCGATTCGGCACGCCGGCCGTCCTCGGCGTCGCCTGCATGTCGCTGGCCGCCGGTGTCGCGATCACCATGGCGCACTCGCTCGTCGTCATTCTTATCGGTGTGGTCATCCTGACGACAGGGCTGTTCGTCGGCCATGCGACCGCCTCAACGATGGTCGGGGCACGCGCGTCGCGCGCGCGGGCGCAGGCGACTGCGCTCTACAACGTGAGTTATTACGTTGGCTCGAGCGTTTTCGGCTGGATCGGCGGGCTGGCATGGCTGGTAGCCGGCTGGTGGGGGCCGGTCGCGGTGGTCTCGTCGTTGGCAACCGGTGCGGCGTTGATGTCGATTCGCGCGGCGAAGCCCACCTGCGAAGCGGTCGTAGAACCGGGCAGATTGCTCGCGGTCCAGGCGCCTCGGTAGGGTCTCAAACTTTGTGGCGAGGGTCGGCTTACATCCAGGTCGGCGGTCGGATCGAATTCGCGAGGTCGACCAGGGTGTAGCGATGGCGCCGGCGTGGCGAATGCCGCGCGAGCTCCCGAAGCGCTTCCTCGATACCCGTGCGCAGACCCTCTTCGTCGAACGTCTGCCCGAGGATCGAGTCGGTGGCGGCGGGTGTCGCGCCGGATCGAAGCCAGTCGAGGGCAGTGCCCAGCACAATCGCGCGCATCTGCAGGGCGCGCGGCTCCGTCTCGGACAACTGGCCGACGCGCTTCGCGGCATCGCGCAGGTGCGCTTCGGTGATTTCGGTGACGGGTCGCCCGTCGAGCAGTATCAGAACCGACGTCAGCTGAGCTTCGCCGTAGTGGCGCGAGGTCAACGGGACCTGGTCGAGCACATCGATCGCGCCGGGCCGATCGCCGCGGGTGGCGAGTTGGCGAGCCAAGCCGAACGCCGCGCTCACCATCGAATGGTCGGTGCGCCACAACGTCCGGTAGTAACCCTCGCACGACCGCCGCAATTGCTCGGCATTCCCTGCGTCTTCCATCTCGAGCATCAGTTCGGCCGTGGCGGCCGACGCCACCTTCGGCGCGGCTTCGCCGGGTACGGCGGCGACCACCCGCTGGAAGCACTTCAGTGCTGCACGTAGGTTTTCGGAATTTAGCGCGGAGATCCCGTCGTCCCAGTCCATCCGCCAATCGCTTTCCGGGTCCTCGCTCGGGGCCGGGGCCGGCAGTGCACGGGCGACGTCACGGGCGCCCAGCCGGGCGGTGTGCGCGCGGCCGTCGACGAACACGTCGGTGCGCTGCGGCGCCAGATCCGCTCCGAACTCCGAGCCGTGCATGCTGAAGAGCGCGGACGTCCCTGGACGCGGTACACCGGTCTGCTCCGCGAGAACTTCACGCAGCACTCCCTTGCACTGGGTGGCCATCTCTTCTGCGGACGAGAACCGCTTCGCCGGGCGGGAATTCGTCGCACGCACCAGTAGCCGGTAAAACGATTCATATCGTTGAAACAGTGGCACGTCGTCGTGTTCGGGCAAGGTCTCGGAATAGGATTCGTCGGACATGTCTACGGTCAGGCTGGCCAGTGTTCGGCCCACGGTGTAGATATCAGTCGCGATCGACGGGCCGGTTCGTACGATCTCGGGTGCCTGAAATCCCTTGGTGCCGTATATGTATCCGAAGTCTCCGATACACGACACCGCGCCCATGTCGATCAGTTCGACGTTGTCCTCGGTGAGCATGATGTTTTCGGGCTTGAGATCGTTGTAGACCAGGCCGAGCGAGTGCAGGTAGGACAGCGCCGGCATGACGTCCAGCAGATAGCCGAGCGCCTGCTCCACCGGCATCATCGGCTTGGGTTGGCCTTTCGGCGTTTCCGCTCGCTGCTTGGCCAGGATCGCCTGCAGCGTCGTGCCGCCTATGTACTCCATCACGATGTAGCCGACAGGGTGACCATCGAAACCCGGGTGTTCGACGAAGTTGTAGATCTTGACGATGCCGGGATGGTTGACCATGGCGAGGAATTGGCGTTCGGCGACGGCGATCGCCTGCGCCTGCTCTCCGCCCGGCTGGAGCAGACCCTTGAGTACCACCCACCGGTCGCTCACGTTGCGATCGATCGCCAGATAGATCCAGCCGACGCCGCCGTGGGCGATGCAGCCCTGGACCTCGTATTGATCGGCCACCAACTCGCCGGTTTCCAAATGCGGTGTAAACGAGAACAAGGTGCCGCAGTGCGGGCATACACCTTCGCTGGCCCCAGGCTGGCCAGCAACGCTCCGCGCGACCGGGTGCCCGCAGCTGCTGCAGTCTCGTTTCGATTCGGCCAGAACCGGATTCGTGAGGATCGCACTGGAGGGCTCGATGTCCTCGTGAATCGGAATCTCGACAAGGCCGTCGCC
Source organism: uncultured Actinomycetota bacterium (assembly GCA_963848855.1). Lineage (GTDB taxonomy): Bacteria > Actinomycetota > Actinomycetes > Mycobacteriales > Mycobacteriaceae > Mycobacterium. The sequence continues at coordinate 1,445,879 of CAWKFL010000006.1, read as the reverse complement.
GATGCGCCGCCGACCGGTGCGGAGCCGCGGGCGGGTGGTCTCGACCTTGACGGGCTCCGATTCGGTGACCAGGACGGCGCGCGTTCCCTCGGGTCGAGCCATCTCAATCCCGATACTTCGGTTCCGGGGGACTCGGCGGGGGGCCGAGCGCGGTGAGCCACTTCCGGTACAGCGCCTCCCACGTCCCGTCGCGTCGAATCCGCTCCAGGCTGGCATTGACTGCTCGCACCAGGTCGTCGTGGGACTTGTTGATTCCGATACCGTACGGCTCGGCCTCGAGGGGCGGCCCGACGATTTCCAGGTTGGGATCCTGGACGACCATGCCAGCCAGAAGCACATCGTCGGTGCTGGCCGCGTCCGCCTGACCCTGCTGAAGCGCAACCAGGCAGTCGTCCATATTCGGAACACCGAGAAGGGTCGCCGTCGGCGCGACCCGTGCGACGGTAGCGATGGATGTCGTCGCCAGCCCGGAGCAGACCCGCTTGCCGGCCAGGTCGGCTGGCCCCCGCACCGGCGAACCTCGTGGCACCAACAGCCGCTGGCTTCCTTCGAAGAACACCGTGGAGAAGGCGATCTGCTCCGCGCGTGGACAGGTGATCGTCGTCGCCTTCGTGAGGATGTCGACGGTCTTGTTTTGCACCGCGGGAATACGCTCCGGCTCCGTTACCAGGCGGAAGTCCGCTTTGTCGGGATCACCGACCAGGTCCCGGACAATCTCGCGAGAGATGTCGACGAGGAAGCCCTCCAATTCGCCGGTCACCGGATCGCGAAAACTGAGCGGATTGTTGTTCTGGTCAATGCCGACAACCACTCGGCCGCGGCGCCGGATCGTCTCCACCGTAGGCCCGGGCTCGGCGGACGGCCGCAAACTCGCGGTGGCATCACAACTTTCAACCGCCGCGCCGGACACGGACGGCGCCACCTCGGCCCCGCTGGGCAACGGCAGCGTGGTGAGGGATGGCGACACCTCAGCGAGTGGCTGCGCCGTGGAGCATCCCGCGAGCAGGACGACTGCAAGCGCGAGAACCGTTGGGATCGCGCGCATCAGTGGTACTCACTCAGTCGTGGTGCGATACCGGCAGCCACTGCCAGCGCCGCCAGCACACTGATGGCCGCAGCGCCGAACGGGAGCCCATTCAGCGCGGTGTAAGCATGTGCGATACCGTCGCGCTGCCGATCGCGCAGTCGCGCGATGTCGTCCCGTAATGCAGTGTCCAACCGGGTGAACTGGACCGTGGAGTGCTGCGGTCCGTCATCTCGCGCGATCGCCACGGCCTCGCCGTAGTCGCCGCCGGCTAGCTTGTTTCGAATCTCCTCATGGGAGCGCATCCAGCCGCGCAGCGCGTCCGCCGCCCCGTCAACCCGGTGCTCATCGAGCAGCCAACCTATCTGTGCGGTCCGCTCATCGAATCTCATGTCGGACATAGAGTCGGAGCCCCGTTTGAGCAGTCCGAGGATTTCTTCCGCCCGGGCCTGCTGGGCGAGGATCCGTGCGCGCACCGCGGTGTCCAGCGGCTCACCGCCGTGCGTCCGCGCACTGGTGGCGGCATGTGTCGATACCAGCCCGGCCACTGTCAACCACACCACGAGCACTGCCATGAGTACCGATGCGAGCACCAGACCCGAGTTGAACCGACGATGGCTGCGCCGGGCCAGCAACGCCTGGGCAAGAACGAGCAGCACCAGCAGCAGCCCTGCCGCCACAATCACGCCCCAGGGCGGACCGATGGTGAGTCCCGACGTGATGACGGTATCGGACTGACTCGCGTACAACCGCTCGGCGGCTGGCAGGATGCCCTGCTGCATCAGCGCTGACGATTCGCTGAGATATGCGACTCCGATCGGGCCACCGGCGCGGTTGTTGGCCTGGGCAGTGGCCACAATCCCGGTGTACACCGCCAGCTGGTTGGAGATGTCGGTGAGCAGCGTCAGCGAGTGAATATCGTTGGGCGACACGCCGTTCGAGGCGGTGACGAGGCCGGCGGACGCCTGCCCGATGGCGGCGTCGAAGCGATCGCGGACGTCGTGCGGTTCGACGCCCCCGGACAGGAACGCGGTGGCCGCGGTCGTATTGGCAAACGAGAGAGCGCCATAGATCCGTTGTGCTGCATCGGCCAGAGGTTCGGTATGCGATCGCAGTGTTTCCAACTGGCCTTGCCGGTCGAAAACCGTCTTCGACGCGGTCGCGCCTACAGCGAGCAGCGCCGCGATCAGAACGACGGCCACCAACGCCATCCGGCCCGGCGTCGCTCTCAGGAAGTCAACAACCGGCCGCTCTGATTCGTCGGGATCGACGAGCAGTAACTCGTCGAGTGTGCGCGTCCGCTGGTGCGCTAGCCCATTGCTGTGCACTCGACATCACCTCATCGCGCGTTAGGCCTGAGCCAGCCTCTATCCAGTGGCGATGAATCGCACGGTAGCCGTCGAACGCGCATTGCGGGCGTGCTTGCCACACTCCGCATCCGTATGCACCGGACCCGTCCGTTCCTGTCGCCGTCGCGGCCGAAATGTCGCCGTTACGCCGGTTTGCAGCGAACAGAAACATGGTGATTGACGGTCGTGATCCCCGGAGGCTCGGCCCGTATCGTTCACGATTGCTGAACGGTATGTCCGGGAAAATCACGTGGACGTGAACGGTCGCGGTGACGTTCAATTCAGGTGTGAGCGAGAATCAGGCCCGCACCGGAGCCCTCATGGCGATGGGCTCGATGGTGTGCGTACAGGTCGGCCTCGCCCTCGCCGTGTCGTTGATCGACCAAATCGGTGTGGAGGGCGCGGCGTGGCTGCGCTTGGCGTGGGCCGGCGTTTTGATACTCGTCATCGTGCGTCCGCGCATTGCCGCGTTCACATGGGCCACATTCCGCATCTGCGTGGTGCTTGGCGTGGTCACGGCGACCATCACGCTGTTGTTCATGGCCGCGCTCGACCGGATCCCACTCGGCACGGCCAGCGCTCTGGAGTTCCTCGGCCCGCTCGGGGTCGCCGTGGCGCATGGCAAGGGCGGGCACCGCTTCGTCTGGCCGGGACTCGCTGCGGTCGGGGTGGTCTTGCTCACGCATCCGTGGGCGGGCGCAGTTGACCCTGTCGGTGTGCTCTACGCACTCGGTGCGGCTGTCTGTTGGGCCGGCTACATCCTCCTGACTCAACGCGCGGGAGACGAGGTGGCCGGGATCAACAGCCTCGCGGTGTCGATGCCCGTCGCGGGCCTGGTGGCGACCGCCGCCGTCGGCCCTGTGGTGCTGCCAAAGATGACTATGGAGATCCTGCTCATCGGGATCGCGTTGGCCATTCTGCTGCCCGTGGTGCCGTTCGCACTGGAACTGATGGCGCTGCGCCGGTTGACCACCGCAGCGTTCGGCACACTGATGGCGCTGGAGCCCGCGTTCGCGATGATCGTCGGCCTGGCGATACTGCATCAAGTTCCCGGGCCCAGCGGTGTGGTCGGCATCTGCGTCGTGGTGGCCGCCGGCATCGGGGCGGCGCGAACGGGTGCACGGTCGAGACCGGTGCCCGCCGAAGTCGGCTGATTTCATCGAGATCTGCACCAGGGCTGTAAATCTTCGAAAACCACAGCCATGGTGCAGAACTCGACGGGCTACCCTCGCCGGCCGTCGTTCCCTCCGCTTAGACGTCGATTCGCTTGCGGCGGTAAAGCGTTCCCACCGCCAACAGAATCAGGCTGATCATCAAGATCGCCGTCGCCAACACATTGATCTGCGGCGGCACCGCGGCCTTCACGGCTGCGTTGACGTACAGCGGATAGGTCACTGTCGACCCGCTGACGAAGTACGTGATGATGAAGTCGTCGAGCGACAGCGCGAACGACAACATCGCCGCCGCGATGATGCCAGGAACGATCAACGGCAGCGTCACCTTGAAGAACGTCCGCGTCGGACTCGCGCCGAGGTCCATGGAGGCGTCCTCGAGCGTCCAGTCGAACCCGCGCACCCTGGCCCGCACCGTCATCGCGATGAAGCTGATCTCGAAGGCGATATGCGCGATCACGATCGTGGTATAGCCCGCGGCCCAACCGAAGTCGAGGAATAGCGTGAGCAGCGCCGCGCCCATCACAACCTCGGGAGCGGTCAGCGGGATGACCAGGAACGTGTCCACCGCAGTCTGACCCCGCCAACGTTGCCGGACGAGTGCGATCGCGACGAGCGTGCCGAGGACGACCGCGACGGCGGTGGACACCGCGGCCACGTTGAGGCTCAACTTCAGCGCATCGGTCAGCGCGGGATACTTGAACGGGTCCGCCCAGTTCTTGAGTGTGAAGCCTTGCCAGGCGTAGTTGAACTTGCCCTTCGGGTCGTTGAACGAAAACAGGATGATGACGAAGATCGGCAGGAACAGATACAGCAGGACCAGTCCTGCGACGATGCGCAGCAGCAGGTCGCCCCATTTCGGGCTGCCCTTAACGGTTTTCGCCGGGGTGGGGCTGGTGGTCGCCTCCGCCATCGCCTGGGTCGTCATACCAGGTCCTCCGTGCCCAACGCCCTCGTGTACAGCAGGACGCCGACGAGGATGATCACCATCAGAACCATCGACAGTGCGGCGGCAGCGGGGTAGTCCTTTACCACCAGGAACTGTTTCTGGATGACGTTGCCGATCATCGTCGTCTGTGTGCTACCCAGATAGTCGGCGTTGATGAAGTCGCCGACCGCGGGAATGAACACCAGCATGCTGCCCGCCAGCACGCCGGGCATCGATAGCGGGAGGATCACCTTGCGGAAGGCCCGGACGTTGGAGGCGAACAGATCCTTGGACGCCTCGATGAGCCTCGGGTCGATCTTTTCCAGGCTGACGTACAACGGCAGGATCATGAAGATGATCCAGTTGTAGGTCAGCCCGCCGATCACCGCCCAACTGGTCGACAACAGTCGGCCTTCATCGGGTAGCAAGCCGATGCTGCCGAGTGCGCTGACCACCCAACCGTCGTCGGCCAGAATGGTTTTCCAGGCGATAGTGCGGATCAGGAACGTCACGAAGAACGGCAGAATCACCAAACCGAGGATGAGGTTCTTGTAGCGACCCGCCTTGAACGCGATCACGTAGGCCAGCGGGAACGCTAATAACAGGCAAAACACCGTAGCGACCGCCGCGTACAGGAACGACCGGGTGATCTGATCGCGGTAGGCGCTGAACGCGTGCGTGTAGTTGCCGAAATTCCACGCGAAGGTCAGCGTCGGCAGGTATATCGAGCCGGCCTTCTCCGAAAGTGACGTGCGCGCCAGTGAGAAGAACGGCACCACGAAGAAGACGGCGAGGTACACCAGCGCCGGCGCGATCATCAGGTACGGAGCGATCTTGCTCCGTTGCCTGCCGCTGCTCGCTACTCCTGCCATCAATCAGCCGCCGGTGACTGCGGCGAACAGAGTGTTGAACTCCTGCGTCTGTTCGTCGGAGAGTGGGGCCCACGACTTCAGCCTCGCGGTGAGCGCCGCCGGCGGGTTGATCAACTCGTTCTTCGCGATCGCCGGATCGAGCTTGTTGAGCTCATCCTCCATGTCCGAGAGCACCGGCACATATTGGACGTACGCAACCAGTTTGGCGTAGTTGGCGCGGTCGTAGATGTAGTCGATCCATGCCTCTGCCGCCGCCTGATTCTGCGTCGTGTACGGAATCACCATGGTGTCGATGAACCAGTCGCCGCCCGATTCCGGGACGATGAACTTCAGATCCGGGTTGTCCGCCTGCAGCTGGACGACGTCGCCCGAATAGGCTTGTGCCACAGCGATGTTGCCCGCGGCGAGGTCGTCGGCATAGTCGTTGCCGGTAAACCTGCGGATCTGGCCCTTGTCCTTTTGTTCCCGCACCAGGTCGACGGCCTTCTGGACACCCTCCGTGGTTGGGTCCTCGACCGAGCTGCCCTGCGACATCATGATCATGCCGAGGCCATCCTGGGTGTCGGACAGCAGGCTGACGCGGCCCTTGAATGCCGGATCCCACAAATCGTCGATGCCGGTGATGTCCCGGCCCGTGGCCGCCCGGTTGTAGGCGAGGCCGACCATGCCGGTCATGTAGGGCGCGGTGGATTTACGGCCGGGGTCGACCTTCGTATTCAGCAGGTCCTCGCGAAGATTCTTCTTGTTGGTCCAACGGGCTTCGCGGATTTCGTTAAGCCAGCCGAGACCCAAGACGCGCGCCGCCATGAACTGGGTCGGTACCACGAGGTCGGCGCCGATGTCCTGCTTACGCGACAGCGGTTCCTTGACCTTGGCGAACCACTGCTCGTTGTCGTTGAAGTCTTCCTTGTAGTCCACGGTGAGGCCGGACGCCTTCTGGAAGTCCGCGACGAAACCGTCGGCCATGTAGAGCGGCCAGTTCGAAACCCGCAGCGTGCCCGACGCGGCCGCGCCATCATCTGCGGGAGCAGATGCGGATGGGCTGCCTCCACCACCGCCGCCCTCGGACCCGCAGGCCGCGAGGACTGACCCGCCGAGGGCCAGCGCCGCCGCGGCCGCGGCGCCGCCGCCGATGAAGCGGCGACGTGAGGTTCGGTTGGCGGCGAATCGGGAAAGAAGCCGGGGATCAATCTCGTTGGGCATGACGACGGTGCCTTTCGTTGGACTCCGGAAAAGGGGAGGGGACAGCCACTCGGCTGAATTCGCCGCTCGCGGCGGTCAAGAGTCGTCGAGCATCTCTTCGAGATCCTCGGTCGTCGGGATGTCGGCGGCGGGAAGCACCAACGACGCATCGGGTGACCAGCAGACGTGAACCTCGTCGCCCGGGCGCAGCATGGGCAGATCCTGCTCGGGGCCGATGTGCGCGAGGATCGGCGAATCGTCGGGCGCGGCCAGTGCGAGCCGGACCACCGGTCCCTGGAACGTCAGATCGCGCACGGTAGCTCGCACCGTCGCCACGTCGCCGCTCGGCGCATCCATTGACACGCGGACGCGTTCCGGGCGCACCATCAGCGTTGCCTGGCCACCCGGTTCGATCGTGGTATCGCCGGGGCGGGCCTTCAACGTCGTTCCGAGAACCTCGACTTCGACCCAGTCACGGTTAGCGCGCCCGGACTGCCGCCCGGCCCACAGGTTGGCCTGCCCGATGAAGCTGGCGACGAAGACCGTCGACGGCCGGTCGTAGATCTCGGTGGGGGAGCCGATCTGATCGACGTTGCCCGCGTTCATGACCGCAATGCGGTCACTCATCGTCAGCGCTTCCTCCTGGTCGTGGGTCACGTAGATGAATGTGATGCCGACCTCGCGCTGGATGCGCTTGAGCTCGAACTGCATGGCGTGCCGCAGCTTGAGGTCAAGGGCGCCGAGCGGTTCGTCGAGCAACAGAGCGCTGGGGTAGTTCACCAGGGCGCGGGCCAAGGCGACACGCTGCTGTTGGCCGCCGGAGAGTTGGGCGGGTTTACGCTCGGCGAAGTCGGTCAGCCGCACGATCTCCAGGAGCTCGTCAACGCGCTTTCGGACCTCGGCTTTGCCTTTCCTCTTGCTGCGCGGTCCGTAGGCGACGTTGTCCCACACGGTCATGTGCGGGAACAGCGCGTAGTGCTGGAACACCGTGTTGACGTTGCGCTTGTGCGGAGGCACGCGCGAGACGTCGACGCCTTCGAGCCGGATCGCGCCTTCGGTCGGACTCTCGAAGCCCGCGATCATCCGCAGGGTCGTCGTCTTGCCGCATCCCGAAGGTCCGAGCATCGAAAAGAACTCGCCCGAAGCGATGGTGAAGTCGGCTTCGGCCACGGCGACGTAGTCGCCGAAGCGTTTGGTGACATTGTCAATCTCGATGACTGGGCCGCCCTCGCTGCGGGTGGCCCCGTCCTGTCCCGCCGTGTTGTTGACGGCGGTGGTGTGTGTGCCGGTCAGGGCAGATCCTCCTTGCGTACAGCCTTGCGTTCAGCCTGCGAAGCTGTTGATAAACCATCGCGGATCGAGCGGCCCTGCGCAAGCGATTCCGCAACGAATTTACAATTCGACAATGGAATCCTTCGTCGGACGACGCAAAAATCGACAGAATCGCGCGAAGTCACCCGTGGCCTGACGGCCCGCCGTCGGCTGCGAGATGGGGTTGGTGTTCCCATGATCAGTCTCCCAGCCCGCCTGGCATTGGTCCGCAAAACCGAGGCTTCGTTTACCTTGTCCGCTCCACCGGGTAGGTGTGTGTACATGGCAACGGTTGACGTAGCGGTGTCGTCGCAATTGAGGCCGGAAGACGCGTGGGCACTCGCGTCTAACCTGGGCCGGTTCGACGAATGGCTGACGATCTTCGGCGGCTGGCGCAGCGAGGTCCCAGAAGAGATCGAGGTCGGCAGTTGCGTGTCGTCGGGAATCCGGGTGAAGGGTTTCCGCAATGTCATCCACTGGCGGGTCACCCGCTACGACGAGCCCAAGGAGATCGAGCTGATCGGCCGCGGAAGGCCGGCGATCTGCATCGCCCTACGGCTGTGCGTGAAAGACGACAAGCCCGGATCGACCTTCCAGGTGGTCGCCGACCTGACCGGAGGCCTGCTCAACACCCGCGTCGGAAATCTGGTCGCCAAGGTGCTCGAGTCCGATGTCCGCAAGTCGGTCCGCAATCTCGCGGAACTTCGCTAGATCTGAAGTTCCGCTATGGCATGTCGTATCAGTGAGCTCGTGCTCGAATGCCGCGACCCTGAGGCGCTGGCGCGGTTCTGGTGCGAGGTTCTGGACTTCGTCGTGCTCGACCGCGAGGACGACGGCTCGGTGGAGATTGGGCCTCGCGAAGGGTTTGGTGGTCTGCAGCCGACGATCATCCTCAGTCCCACGGATGAGCCGGAGAAGGGGAAATCCCGGCTGCACATCGATGTCAACGCCACCGACCGCGATCAGGACGCCGAGCTTGAACGCCTTCTGAAGCTCGGTGCGCGCCCGGCCGACATCGGCCAGACAGGGGAGGAGCAGTGGCACGTCCTGACCGACCCAGAAGGTAATGCGTTCTGCCTGCTCAAGGCCCGCCTCGACCCCCTATGAGAGACGACTAGCTCTTGGGTCGGACTCCTCAAAGCGGCTCGAACGCCGCGTGATCGTCGTCCGACTGGTTCAGCCCCACTCGTGGTTCATCGCGCGCGATTCGTAGCGCGCCTCGACGGAATCGGTAGGTCGAACGCGCGGACGCGAGAACGCGATCAGGACCATGGCAAGGGCGGCGGTGACGGCGCCGCCGATGAAGATGACGACGAAGCTGCTCTCGACCGGCACACTCGTGCCTGCGACAGTGCGGCCGAGGAGGACGGCGACCACCGCCGCCGACGTCGAGCCCCCGATCGTGCGAGCAATCGCGTTCATGCTCGTCGCCACCCCCGTCTCGCCCGCGTCCACCTCGCTGACGACGAGCGCGGGCAGCGCCCCGTAGCCCAGCGCGATGTAGGCGTTGGCCAGGATGCTCGCCGCAATGACCTGCCAGGGTGCCTCGTGTGCGAACGCGATGAAAAGGAAGCCGACGATGCCTGACATCGCGGCGGCGACGAGCACCGGCCGGGCGCCGAAGCGGTCGATGAACCGGCCGCTGATCATCGCGACGAGAAATCCTGTGATGGCGCCCGGCAGCAGGTAGACGACGCTGGCCTCCAGGACGGTGGCGCCGAAGCCGTATCCCGCTGCCGCGCGCGGTATTTGGACGAACTGTGTGAGGCCGAGAAAGGCGAAGTACAACCCCATGCCCACAAAGATCGTGGCGAGATTGGTCAGCATTATGGGTCTGCGGGTCATCATCCTGATCGACACCAGGGGTTGTTTCGCCCGCCGCTCCCAGAGCCACCAGCCGAAAAGCACGACGAACCCGCTGGCCGCGCAGCCGAGCGTCGACGGCGAGGTCCAGCCCCACGAGTTGCCCTGGGTGATCGCCAACAGAAGGGCGGACAATCCCGCCGCGAGCCCCGCCGCGCCGAGCCAGTCGATGCTGCCGCGAACGGCGCGCGGTCGACTGGGCACGATTGACAGCACGATCCCGATGACGACGACCGTGAAGATGGTGGTGAGCCAAAAGACGCGGTGATAGCCGGCGTCGCCGCTCATCAGTAACCCGACGACTACGAGCCCGGTGCCGCCACCGAACCCCAAGGTGCCGGAGAGCACCGACATCGCCGAGCCCATCCGCTCTGCGGCCAACTCCTCGCGCAGGATCGCGATAGAGATCGGATAGAGCCCGAACGAGGCGGCCTGAAGCACGCGTCCGGCGATCAACAGCGCCAACGAGGACGTGACTGCTGCGAGCACCGAGCCCACCAACACCACGGCGAGCACGCCCAGCAGAACCCGTTTCTTGCTGTGCAGGTCGGCGAGGCGGCCGAGCAGCGGGGTTGCTGCCGCCGCGGCGAGGAGATTCGCGGTGACCGCCCAGCTCACCGCGACTGTGGAGGCGTTGAGCTGATCGGCGATGATGCCGAGCACCGGGACCACGGCGGTCTGCAACACAGCGACGGTGAGCACCACGATCGACAGTCCCGCGATGAGCAGACGAGGTCGATGCGACCTATCGCCGCGGGCGCTGGAGCGCGTCGCGTCGGTCTCGACCACGCATCGCTCCGATCGTTAGCCCATCTTCGGTTCGTCTGATTATGTCCCTTTGCCCAAATGCGCCAGCAACCGCTCGTGCGGAAGGCGCGGCGAACGGTTGCCGTCGCGGCCGATCATGTCGTCGTTGACGATCAACGCGTTGAGGACGGCTTCCTCCACGGACTGGACCACCGCGGTGTAGAGGTCGTCCATCCGCCCCCACGGCACGAAGGTGAGTGTCTCGAACCCGCCGTCTGCGGGCGAGCCAACCGGAAACGCACTCGCCAGCCCCGGTGCGTCGGCGGTGGAGAAGGCCAGGAAGATGTCGCCGGAGAAGTGGCTGCCCGTCGTTCCAGTTCTCGCCAGGCCCAACGGAACTCGTCGCGCAAGTGCCTTACACTGCCCGGGCAGCAAGGGAGCGTCGGTAGCCACGATCGCGATGACGGATCCTGCGCCTGCAGGCGGTTTGAGCCCGAGGTCGATCTCGAACCAGTCGCCTGCCATGGGGTTGTCGTCGAGCAGATCGGTGCCGAGATGCCTTCCTGCAATGGTCAATTCAGCTCGTGACCCGAAGTTGGCCTGGACGAATGCGGCCACGGTGAAGGTTCGTCCGGCGTAGGCGACCACACGGGATGCGGTGCCGTTGCCGCCCTTGTAGTCGTAGCAGTTCATTCCCGTTCCGCCGCCTACCGATCCCTCGGTCACAGGTCCGGTGGCGGCCGCATCGAGCGCTGCTTCGACATGCTCGGGCCGCACGTGATCGCCGTTGATGTCGTTGAGGTAGCCGTCCCAGGTCTCGGCGCACACGGGCAGCAGCCACTGGCGTGCGAGCGCAGAGTCGACACGGTTCACCCAGCGCACCACGCCGGTATGGCATGCGCCGACCGCGTGGGTGTTGGACAGCACGATCGGCAGATTGAACGATCCACCTTCGTCGATCCATGTGGTGCCGGTCATCTCGCCGTTGCCGTTGAGCGGGTACCAGCCCGCAGCGCATGGTTGTCCGACGCCTTCCCGTCCGCGGGGCAGGATTGCGGTGACACCGGTGCGGACCGGGCCCTTACCCACCACGAGCGGGCCGTCGCCGTCGATCAGGGTCGTCGTGCCGACTTCGACTCCGTCGACGTCGGTGATGGCGTTGAGGGGTCCCGGTTCGCCTGGCAACGCGATTCCGAGCCCTCTGGCGCGTGGCCTGCCGTCCGCGGTGTGGGTCATGGTCACGATAGGGATCTTTGCCGTCCGACGTGGCTGCGTCGACCCGGCGGTGGCGTGATCGAATGTACGCATGTCGCAAGGGACCACTTCGGGTGCGCTGACCGAATCGACCTTCGCCGGGCGTCGTCCGACCGCGGCCGGTGATATGTCGGTCGAGACGCACGGCATCGCACCGATCCCCGAGGATCAGCGGTACGGCAGGCCCGGCCGCCTGTTCACGGTGTGGTTCGCGCCGCAGATCACGATGTCCGGCGTTTTCACCGGGACTCTGGCTATCGTGCTCGGGCTGGGGTTCTGGCTCGGAATGCTCGCCATAGTGATCGGCACGGTGCTGGGATCGCTCGTGGTCGGCTATCTGTCGACGTGGGGTCCGCGAACCGGCGCAGGACAGGTCCCGAACTCGAGGATGGCCTTCGGCGGCGGCGTCGTCCTACCCGCAGCGCTGCAATGGCTCTCGTCGATCGCGTGGGACGCGCTGGTCGGGCTATTCGGCGGTGAAGCGCTTGCCGCCCTGCTCGGCATCCCGTTCTGGGGAGCCGTCCTGATCGTGCTCGGCATCCAGGGCGCCGTCGGATTCTTCGGCTACGAACTCATCCACCGTTTGCAGGCGGTCTTGACCGTCGTGCTCTTCACCACCTTCGTGGTATTCGCGGTGAAACTGGTTGGCGGACATGAGATCGTCACCGCTGCCACCATTAACGGCGCCGACCTCGCCGGGGCCTTCGTTCTCGAGGTGACGATTGCTTTCAGCCTCGCGGTGTCGTGGGCGAGTTATGCGGCGGACTTCAGCAGGTACCTGCCCGCAGACTCGTCGCGCACCCAGGTGTTCGCATACACCTTCGCCGGAATCGTGTTGGCGTACATCTTCGTTCAGGCGATCGGTATCGCGGCGGGTGACGTCGTATCGGAGCAGAGCGTCGAGGGAGTGCGAGCGGTGATGGGCGGTGGATTGCTCGGCGGCCTGACGCTGGTGATCATCGCACTGGCATCGATCGGGTCGGGCGTGATGAACGACTACAGCGGGTCGCTTGCGTTGCAGACCATGGGTGTGCGCGTGCGCAGGCCGGTCTCGTCCATCATCGTCACCGTCATCGCGTTTGCGTTGATCCTGTGGCTTCATGCTGCCGACACCGCCACCAGGTTCACCGACGTGCTGCTGCTGGTGAGCTACTGGATCCCGGCGTTCGTCGCGATCGTCGTCATCGACTGGCGGATCCGCGCCCGCGGTAGGGCCACCGTCAACCCGGCCGAGGAGTCGACCGACCGTCGCGACGCCGCGGCCGCGGTGATCGTGTTCGTACTTTCCTACGTCGCGGCGATTCCCTTCATGAACACAACGTTGATACAAGGCCCGATCGCTGCGGCCTGGCACGGCGCAGATATCGCGTACTTCGTGAATCTGACTGTGGCAGCGGCTCTTTACGGCGGCTACCGATTGTTACTGCGGGGGCGGGTGGTGTCCACCTCCGTGGACTGACCGGTGGTACCGATGAAGTCGTCGATCAAGTCCACGACCTGGCTGGGCCGTTCGACGTGCGGGAAATGGCCGACGCCCTCGAGCACCTCGAGTCGGCTTGCCGGCCGTGCCTCCTGCGCCGAGTACGCATGGTCGACGGGGATGATCCGGTCCTCGTCGCCCCAGATCGCCATGATGGGCAGTTCGGAGACCATGTGCAGGCGATTGATTGCGCTCACCGCCTGGCCGCGGTAATCGACCACCGAGCGCAGCGTTCGGAGGAACGCCTGACGGGTCTCCGCGTCGGACAGCGACGAATACGCACTCCACAGTTCGGCGCCGCGCGGCGATTGGATTCCCACCGCGGTGAACCACGAGCGCAGCTTGTTGCCCGCGGTGAGAACCGGTCGCGGCGCGATAACCGGGAGTATCAGCTCGGCGCCGGGCGCCGACAGCAGTCGCAGTGTCCAGCCGACATCCGGGCCGAGGCCGCCGCTGCTGATCAGAATCAGCCGCTGGCAGTAGTCGGGGTGTTGGTAGACGAACTGCATCGCCACGCCGCCGCCGAGTGATTGGCCGACGATCGTCGCACGAGCGACGTGCAGTTCGTCGAGCAGGTCTCGCAGCCATACTGCGAACGCACCCAGCGAATAATCACCCCGCGGCTTGGCGGATTGACCATGTCCCAACAAATCCGGCGCGACCACACGATACTTGCGCGACAGCTGGGGAATCACCGCCCGCCACGTCTCGGAACTCCCGGCCATTCCGTGGATCAACAGCAACGTTTCGTCGCCACTCCCGGCGTCCTGGTACGCGACGCGGTCGCCGTGCAGTTCCAGAAACTTCATCTCGGTCATACCGCAATGGTTGCAGACGACCGTGAACGCGGCTTGAAGCCGTCATCTTCCCTTGAATCGCGACAGGTATAGCCACGTCGGTCGATATCCGCGCCGTTCATAGAGGCGGATCGCGTCGCGATTGCCTGGAAGCGCACCGAGGATGACGTCCTCGACACCGCGCTCATCGAGGTGCGCTTCGAGCCGACGCAGTAGTTCAGAGCCGAGGCCGCTTCCGCGATAGTGAGCAAGCACACTGAGCGATTCGATTTCGCCGATGCGCGTGCCCGTCACCCACGTGTCGGATATCCAGCTGTCATCGACCGGTATCACATGGGCCAGGCCGTAGCCGACGGCTTCGTCTTCGACGAAGGCCAGCAACAGCAGCGTGTCGGGTTTGGCCAGCAACTCGGAGTACAGGGCACGCCGGACATGCCAGGTCTCGTCGTCGCTGACATAGGGTGCCAGTTCCGGCATGGACTCGGCGTGCCGGTGGTGGACGGCAACCCAAAGTGGTCCCACGAGGTCCAGGTCCTCAGGGCCGCCGGTGCGCACCCGCCAGGGCGCTGCCATCAATCGTCCGGCGCCACGTCAAGGTTGTCGCAGACCTTGACGTAGGTGATGTCGGGTCCCACCCATTCGCGCCAATGCTTCTCGCTCATGTTGGACGTCAGCTTGGCACACAGCGCTTCGGGGCCGACGACGGCGGGCCACACCCTCAAGGTCGAGTCCTTGCTGACAGAGACCACGGTCTTGCCGTCAGCGCTGAATGCCACCGACCCCACGATGTCCTGGTGCCCCCGCATCGGGTGACCGATCGGCTGGCCGGTGTCGGTGTGCCACATGCGCACGCTGTAGTCGACGCCTCCCGACACGATCCGCTTGTCGTCAGCCGAGATGGCCACACTCGTCACGTTGCCCTGGTGGCCGAAGAAGTGCGAACCGATCTGTTCGCGCTTGTCGATATCCCACACCCGGATCGTCGCGTCATTGCTCGCTGTGACAACTCGTTTGCCGTCGGAGGTGAACTGGATGCTGTTGATCGACCCTTGGTGCCCGCTCATGGGCGGCCCGACCGGTGCGCCGGAATCGGCGTCCCACACATGCAGTGTGCGGTCACGCCCGCCTGTGACGATCACGTTGTCGGTCGGACTGTAGGCGACGGCCAACACTTCCGGCTTGCGTGTGACGTCCGGCCCGTTATGGCCTTCGTCAGCGCCTTCACGCACGAAGGACGGTGTGCCCGTGTCCACGTCCCACACCCGCATGGTGCCGTCGTCGCTACCCGATACGACGCGCTTTCCGTCGGGGCTGAAGGCGACGCTGTACACGAAAACTCGGTCGCTGGGACCGGTCAACGGTGCACCGATCGGCAGTCCGCTTCGCCCGTCCCAGATGCGGATCGTGCCGTCGGCGCTGCCCGACGCGATACGGCTACCGTCGCGGCTGAACGCGACGCTCATCACCGGACGCGTGTGCCCAGTCATCAGCGGGGCGACCGGCCGCAGGGTCTCCCCATCCAGAAGCTGTAGGGAGTTGTCATCGCGCGCGACGACAATGCGATCGCCGTCGGAATTGAGGGCGACGGAATTGACTGCGACGACTGGGTTCTGGGTCGGCTGGATGTTGCGGATGTCCCAGATTCGCACGGTGTTATCGGTGCTGCCCGAAACCACCTTGTCACCTTGGGCGCTCACCGCGACGCTCATGACGATATTGGTGTGGCCGGTCAGCGGCGGACCGATCGGCTCGCCGGTCTGCGCGTTCCACACACGCACCGAACTGTCACCACCCGAAACGATCCGCCGCCCGTCGACGGCGTACTCGGCGCTGAATGCCTCGCCGAAATGGGCCCTTATCGGCTGCCCAATAGGCGCGCCGGACGAGGCATCCCACTGTTGGAGTGTCCTGTCCGAAGCCGCGGAAACGATCCGGAGCCCGTCGGGGCTGTAAGCGACGCTCCATATGGTGCCGGCCTGGCGGGTCAGCGCGGGACCCGCGGGCGCTCCGGTGGCTGCGTTCCAGCGTCGGATGGTTTGGTCGTCACCCCCGGACAAGATCGTCTTCCCGTCGGGGCTGTACGTGACGCTTCGGACCGGAATCAAATGCCCCTGCATCGTCGGAACGATCTCAATAGCCTGTTTGACGTCCCACTCCCGCACGGTCCCGTCTGCGCCCGCCGAGGCGATGGTACGTCCGTCGGGGCTGAACGCTACGTCGAGTACCGCGCCATTGCGACCCCCGAGCTGGCGGCCCACCTGCTGGGCCGTTTCGGCGTTCCAGACCCGCACGGTGCCGTCCGAACCGCCGGTGGCCACCAGCTTGCCGTCACGGCTGAAGGCGACGCTCTGCAGTGCGTCAGCAGTGCTCGGCTGGTTCGTTCCGATCGGCTTGCCGGTCTCGGTGTCCCAGATCTGCACGTTGTTGTCTTTGGTGCTGGCGCATGCGGCGAACCGGCCGTCGGGACTGATGGCAACCCGGCTCACCACCGGCGGAGCCTGCATGATCTTCAGCGTGTTCATGCGCACGATAGCTGCGCTGAACACGGCATCGTCGTCGGGCTCTTCGGTCAAGGTCCGCGCCGCGAGCAACTGCTGAAACGCGCGCGTGTCGCCGTCGGGCCTGGCACCGGTAAGCGCCGCCTGCGCCTGAGATACCAGCCGTTGGCTGACGGCTTGGTGATATTGCGCGACGGCTTCTTGTCTCGCTTGATCGGCCGCATCCCTCGCATCATCGGCCTTGAATTTCATGCCGACCGCGATACCCCCGCACACAAGTGCGATGACCAAGGCGGCGGCCACCACACCCAAAGCCTTTCTCAGCCTTTGGCTGTGGGTCTGTTCCTTTTGTATCTCCTTGGCAAGTTCGTCGTTTTCGTGCTTGCGCGATGCGGCGAGAAAATCGTGCACACCGCGCAGCCGCGGACCGTAGGTGTCGTCCTTCGCGAGTTTCTCGGCCTCTTCGAGCCGTTGGCCGGGTAGCAGGTATTCGGTCCTGCGGTCGTTGTCCCGCCAGTCGGCGGCACTGCGTTCCAGAGCGTCGGCCCTACGCAGGCTCTCGCTCTCATCGGCCAACCAACCCTTGAGGTCATCCCATTCCGTCAGAAGGGATTCCGAGACCACTTCCACCACGGGTTGATCCCCATCGACGTCCGTCGACATCAGGCGATTCTCGACGAACTCGCCAATCATTGGGCGCGACGCCTTCGGTAGATCGGTCCATCGCGCGCGCCGACGCATCGGCTGGTCCGCGTCGTTGACGGTGACCAGCCACGGAATGAAGGCGGCGCGCAACAACTTCAACTGCGCGATGCGCTGCTCCTCGTCGGTGGCCAGG
Source organism: uncultured Actinomycetota bacterium (assembly GCA_963848855.1). GTDB lineage: Bacteria > Actinomycetota > Actinomycetes > Mycobacteriales > Mycobacteriaceae > Mycobacterium. Next base: position 1,428,564 of record CAWKFL010000006.1, on the reverse strand, counting down.
ACACGCGCGACCTCAGCCGTCACGACGTCGCTGAGCCGACCCAACTCGTCGTATTCGCCAAGCGTGAGAACGCCGTCGGCCGAATAGTCTTGATACAGCTGGGCCAGCGTCAACGACAGCATCGACACCAGCTCGCCGCCGCCCCTGTTGCTGTCTTCCAAGAGCCGCTCGACCAGTTCGGCGTCCACCTTGAACTTGTGATCGGAGTCCGTCGACCGCTTGGCCGGACACGTGATGACGTCCTTGAACGACGTGATCGGCACTGGTTTGAGATCGCCGAACGGATGTGTCTTGATGCCGTCGAGGATCGGCGCCGTCTGCATGTGTTGGTAGCGGTCGGCCCGGATCGTGGCGATGACGATCAGCCCGAGTGCGTCGGCATCGCCTGGTGCGGCGAGATCCCGAATCAGTTGCAGCAGCTGTGCGGCTTCGGTGGTGGCGTGAGTGTCGAAGAGTTCGTCGGCCTGATCCACGGGAAGCACGACGGTGGGCAAATGCACATCTTCGTCACGGTCGATGAAGCGGTTCACTGCCGACTGTTGGCACTCGACGAGTAGCTCACGAACCCGCCCCGAATCGTTTTGGCAGGCCTTCTTGATGGCGCCGACGTCGGGCTGTGTGAGGTCGAATCGCTTTCGTGTCGCGAAGATCGCGTGCGCCAGCCCAGCGGTTCCGGTGATCGCATCGCGCTTCGGACAGACGGTGTCGAGTACGAGGAACCGGCGATCCTCACGGCGCAGGCGTGGCAGCAGTCCCGCCCGAAGATACGAAGACTTACCCGAACCCGATGGGCCCTTGACCACGAACAGATGCTCGGGCTCGTCGGTGTGCGCGCGCATCAGCCGAAGGGCGTCGAGCCCGGTCACGATCAACGCGTCTCGCCCGAAGAAAACACCGGCGTCGACCTCGTCGTAGAAGTCCGCTCCCCGATATGGGGCGCGGCCGGGCTCCGGGTTGGGCGGCCACACGAACGATTCGGCGCTGATGCCGTTCTCGCAAATGGCGAGCTTTAATCGCTCCAGGCCTTCGGTGGCAAACGCCACAGGAGGCTCTCCGTCTTTAATGTCGACCGGCGTTTTCGGACCGTCCCCGAATAAGTCGCAACGCTGCCATTCGCGGGTGATGCTCGCGCCCGCGGTTGGTTCGAGCCTCGCACAGATGATCTTCTTACCCAGGATTTCCGCGGCGCCGAATTCACTTCGGCAGTAGTCCGAGGACTCCCAATTGGCCGACAACAGGCAGACGACTGCCTCGCACCGGCTACTCGCGCGCTTGAGCTCGTCTTTCCAGCGATTCCCGACCTGGATTCCGGTGAGACGATCCTGGTCGACGAATATCTCGTTGGCCAGCGGCGGATCTTGGGACGCCAGCCACTGTTTCAGCGCGACGGTCTCGCGAGCGTCCGCGCTGGAATGGCTGATGAATATTCGCGACACCGCGGAATAGCCCCCCAGGACGATCCTGCATAGTACGGGGGACTGTAGTCGCCGAAATTACGCCGCATTGTGAATTTGCGGTGTTCGGAACATGCGCGGTGCGCCGATTTATCATCTATGTGCATGGGGGCACCCGTAGTAACCGCACAGCTCACGTCGGCATGGGAGGACCAGAGCGTCTGGTCGCAGGCCGCCGACCGGCTTAAGCGGGGTCTGTTCCGGACAAGGATGGCCACCCTGTTGCTGACCATTGCCGCCGCGGGACTCGTGACAGCCGCCACGTACTTTTCCGGGCCGTCCGATACGACCGACAACGTGCTGGCCGGCGTTGCGGCGGGTTGCGCGACGCTGGCGGCCTTGTTGCAGGCCTACATCAGTCCGTCCCGAATCGAGGATTGGATGCGCGCCAGATCGGCATCGGAATCGCTGAAGGCGGAGACATACAAGTACCTGGCGGGAACCGCGCCCTATCGTGGGGATGACCGGGCGTCGGTCTTCCAGAAGAAGACCGACGACATCCGAAAGCTCGTGGAGGATGTGGCCGATCGGACGATCGGAATAGACGCGAAAAAGCGGGACCTGCCTGCCGTCAGCGACGTCAACAGCTACGCCGAGCTCAGAGTGCGCGGCCAGGCCCACGACTACTACCGGCCCAAGAGCGCCGAGATGAAAAGCCGTGCAACGATGTTCCGCTCCACAGAGATCGTCCTGATCTTCGCCGCTGCCGCATTGTCCGCGGTCACTGCGGCCTCCGACGGACCGGCGTGGGCGGCTTGGATACCCGTGGTCACCACCATCTCCGCGGCGGTCGCCGCGGAGGCGGCAGTGCAGAGATACAGCGCGTTGGCGGTCGAATACGCCAGGACCAACAGGGAACTCGAGCGCCTCTTGCGTGATTGCACCGGAGGCGACAGGGGATCTCAGCCCGCCGACGACGACAGGTTTGTCGAGAACGCCGAACGAGTCATCTCCCTGCAGAACGAGGCGTGGATGGCACGTGGTGTCGCCGCGGCGAAGGCGGCGTTCAAGGGCTGATTCACAGCCTCCTGACGCCGTCGGTGACCGCGTGCAGCTTGTCGGGATTGGCCACGTTGTAGACGGTCGCGATGCGGCCGTCGGCGTCGAGGTCGACGGTGATGGTGGCGATGACGCGACCCGCGCCACGCATGATGATGCCCGGGCAGGCGTTGATTTCTACCACTTCGGCTGTCATGTCGCCGATTTCGACACCCTCATAGGGGCGACCGGCGGCAGCCACGAGCCAGCGTGCCACGTTCGACACGCCGATGATCGGACGCATCGCTTGACGCACCTTGCCGCCGCCGTCGGTCCACAGTGTGACCTCCGGTGCGAGCATTTCCATGAGCTCGTTGATGTCGCCGCCCGTCACGGCCGCGAAGAACCGCTCCGTGGCCTCGCGCTTCATCACACGGTCGGCCTCGAATCGGGGCCGTCGGGCCCGGACATGTTCGCGTGCGCGATGAGCCGCTTGGCGCACCGCAGCCTCGGAACGTTCGACGGCTTCGGCGATTTCGGCGTGGCTGAAGTCGAAGACCTCCTTCAACACGAACACCGCGCGTTCGAGGGGACTGAGCGTCTCCAACACGACGAGCATCGCCATCGACACCGATTCGGCCGCGGCGACATCATCGGCGGCATCGGCGACGGTCAGGATGGGCTCCGGAAGCCACGGTCCCACATAGGTTTCGCGTTGACGACGCGTCGAGCGCAGCCGTTCCATCGACAGGTTCGAGACGATCCGCGCGAGGTAGGCCTTCGGATCGGCGACCTGCGAGCGGTCGTCCGCCGACCACTTGAACCAGGCGTCCTGTACGACATCCTCGGCGTCCACCGCGGAACCCAAGATCCGATAGGCGATCGAGAACAACAAGTTCCGGTGATCGGCGAACGTCTGCGGGTCGGTGTTCATGATGCCCAACGCGTCGAACGGCCGCCGCGCCGCCACGTCGCCGCCCCAAGCGCAGGCAGCAGCTTGAGCAGACGGAACGTCGCCCACGGGCTGGAGCTCACGGTCTCTTTGTACGCCACGGCGAGCCTGCCGGCCAAGTAGAAGCGCTTCGGGCTGTCGTCGGGATAGGTGAACTGGATGACAGCGTCGTTTCGCCCCAGGCTCACTGGTTGGTGAACGTAGCCGAAGCGGAACTTCCTGGGCTGCTTGCCTTTCAGTTCTCGCGCAACGGAGTTCGCAGCGTGCAGGGCGGTGGGGATGCCGCTCTGACAGGTGCCGTGCATGACGCCGTAGCCCTGCCGGATGGCAGCCGCGTCGCCGACCGCGTAGACATTCGGATGCGACACGGACCGTAACGATTCGTCGGTGACTATTCGGCCGCGGTCATCGACGTCGAGTCCGGCGGCCGCGGCGATCGGCGAAACGCGCACGCCCGTCGTCCACAGCACGGCATCCGCGGCAACGACTTCACCGTCGTCGAGGGCCACCCCGTCGGACATCACCTTGACGATGTCGACGCCCACGCGCACTTGCACGCCGAGCCGGTCCAAGCCGGCGTGCAGCCGCGCCCGCGCCTTCTCACCCATCATCGAACCGGGCACCTGACGGCTGAGCAGCACCACATCGAGCAAGGGATGCTGTTCGGCGATCTCGGCCGCGGACTCCACACCGGTGAGCCCGCCGCCCGCGACCACAACGGTGCCGTCGGAAAGCCGCTCGAGGTGCTGCGCGAGAAGGGTGGCGTCCGCTGCGCTGTTGAGCGTGTAGGCGAATTCGTCGACGCCAGGGACAGCTCCGGTATCGGCGACACTGCCGAGCGCATAGATCAGCGTGTCGTAGCGCAGCGTGCGGGCGTCGTCGATCCGGACCGTCTGGGCGGCGGCGTCGATGGCGGTCACCCAGCCCTGGATGAAGTCCACGCCGGTGCCCGCGAGTCGATCGGCGATCTGCAGGTCGGCCAGCTCCTGGCCGGACGCGGTCTGGTGCAGCCGGAGGCGCTCGACGAAGCGCGTCTGCGGATTGACCAGCGTGATGTGAACGCCGTCGCGGCCACGGAGGCGGCCAGCGAGCCCCATGGTCGCGGACATGCCGGTGTATCCGGCGCCGAGGATCAGGATCTCGTGCATCGTGCTGCCTTTCGTCGTGTTTGGCGGGGATACACACCAGACGCAAGCAGCGGTTCGATTTGTGACATCGGTATTCGGGTAAAGAATGACATGCATGCAAAGACACTGGCCACGACCGCCGGGGCGGTTTTCGCCACGGCGGCATTGAGCGGTCTGGCAAGTCGTCCCGCGGAGTCGAGCTGGTATGCCGGGCTGAAGAAGCCGCGCTTCCAACCGCCGCGACAGGTTTTCCCGATCGTCTGGCCCCTCCTGTACGCAGATATTGCGGCGGTGTCCGCAGCGACGCTCGACCAACAGGAAGACCGGGGTCAGGCGCGCCGCTATTCGACGCTGCTGGCGGCCAATCTCGTCTTGAACGCCAGCTGGACATGGTTGTTCTTCACGCGTCGGCAACTCGGAGCGTCTGCGGTGGCGGCCGGGGTTCTCACCGCGAGCAGTGCCGATCTGACCCGGCGATCCGTGGCCGTCAGGGGACCGTCAGCGGCGGTGCTCGGCCTCTATCCGCTGTGGTGCGGTTTCGCCACTGTGCTGTCAACTCGCATCTGGCAGCTGAACCGCAGACGCGGCGGTTGAGCCGCTGATGGCCACTAAGGCAAAGTCAGATTCCGAGGAAGAGGAACGTCAGCGATTCGCCGACAAGGTTCTGGGATTCCTTGAGGATGCGGTGTATTGGGCGATTGCCGTCGTTCTCATCATCGGGTCAATCGCGCTTCTCATCGCGCAGTTCAACACGATGCTGCGACTGCGAGCCACACCGGCGTCCACGGTCATGCTGGAAATCCTGGACGGCCTGCTCCTCATATTCATTTTCGTCGAACTGCTCTACGCCGTGCGCTCGTGCCTGCGCTCCCATGAAATCGTCGCCGAGCCGTTTCTGATCGTCGGCATTCTCGCGGGCATCAAGGAGATCGTCGTGTTGTCGGTCGAGGCGGCCACGCTGCTCGACAAGGGGCCGAATTTCGCGCGCGCGGTGGTTGAGATCGGTGTTCTGGGCGCCGTTGTTCTGGTGCTCGCTGTCGCGGCGTTCGTGCTGCGCGAGCGACGCCGCGATACCTCCGACGCCGGTGAACAAGCGGCGGAAGAAGAAGGCCCGGGTTCGAGCTAAACCGAGTATTGAACGGTCCTACCTGGGACTATGGCAGGGTTACCGGGAGGAGCGTATTGATGGCCAGAAGGTCTCTTGCGCACTTCCTGTCCGATTACCGGTGGGTGGTCCTCGCCGGGCTCGGCGTCGTCGCCTTCGTGTTGGGCTACATCGGTTATCGAGAGCGCTTCGCCGAGGTGAACGGCGGCCAATACAGCTTTGGCGACGTGCTGTACGGAACGTTCAAGCTCTTTCTGCTCTCGGCGCCGGAGGGGCCGGGGCTGCCATGGCAACTCGAAGTCGCGCGCATCCTCGCGCCGGCCGTTGCCGGTTATGCCGCGCTGTCCGCGCTTGCAACGCTGTTCCGCGATCGCGCGCAACAGATGCTGATCCCGCTGCGGCGCGATCACGTCGTGGTCTGCGGGCTCGGGTACGTGGGCAGCGTATTCCTGCGTCAGCTTCGGCAGGCCGGTGTGCGGGCGGTCGTCATCGAGGTGGACCCTGCGAACCCGCTCATCGAGTTGTGCCGCAAACTGCACATCCCCGTGATCGTGGCGGACGCGCAACACGAGCGGACACTGCGTGCGGCGGGCGTTCACCGCGCGGGCAGGCTGCTGGCCGTGTGCCCCGACGATGCCGTCAACGCGGAGATCGTCGCCGTCGCCCGGCGCGTCGCGGCCAGCAGGAAACGAGGCGAACTCCGATGTCTGGCGCGCATCGGGGATCCCGATCTGTGTGCGTTGTTGCGCGTGCAGGAGGCGAATCTGCCGGACAGCTCGACGTCGTCGCTCGACTACTTCAACATCGACGATCTGAGCGCGCGCCTGTGGCTCGACGAGTTTCCCGTGGAAGGCGACCACGGGCAGCCGCACATCCTCGTCAGCCGCCTGGACGTGTTGGCGCGCTGGTTGGTGCTGCACGCGGCGTGGGCGTGGCATGAAAACACAACCGACGCGAGCCCGCTGTGGATCAGCGTCATCGACGACGGTGCCGACGCGAAGATCAGGTCGCTGCTTGATGAATACCCGGACGTGGAGAAGGTGTGCCGAATCCGGTGCGCGTCGACGTCGGTCGGTGCCGTGCGTCGTCTCCTGACGCAGAACGGGGACGGCGAAATACCGCCGATCACTCGGGCCTATGCGAGCGCTGACCGCGACGAGGAGGCGCTCGAGGCGGCCCTGGCACTGCGCCACGGGTTGGACTCGGCCGTACCGATGGTCATCGCACTGTCGCGCGCGCACGGGGTATCTCGGCTCATCGAAGACGCCAGAGCCGACGGCGAACTGACGAATATCGACGTGTTCCCGACACTGAAGCGCACATGCACATTCGAGCTCGTCGAGGGCGGCACATACCAGCGGATCGCCGAGGCGATCCACCGCCGTTGGCGTGCAGAGCAACTCGCCGTCGGGAAGCCTGCGCCGACTTGGCGGGAACTCGATGCGAGCCGGAAGAACTCCAACCTGGCTCAAGCACGCGCCATAGTGACGAAACTGCACAGCATCGGATGTGAAATCGGTCCGTTGCGTGACTGGGGCGCTGCGCAATTCACCTTCTCCGACGAGGAGCTCGATGAACTCGCCGTCGTGGAGCACGACCGCTGGATGGCGGAGCGCATCGCGGCGGGTTGGCGTCCTGGGCCCAAGGACGTGGACAAGAAGCTGACGCCGTACCTGGTCCCGTTCGACGAACTGCCCGACGACATCGCAGAGCTCGACCGCAGCGCGGTGCGCGGAATACCCGCAGCGCTGGCGGCGGCCGGCTTCCAGGTCATCCGTCGGCGCGCAAAAGGCTCTGTCGTGTCGACATGAAGCTCCGCCTGATCACCTGTGCGCTGACGATCGTGATGCTCGCCGGGTGCACCAACGGCGGCAAAGAGGCGACGCCCACCCGTACGACGATGGTTTTCGACGCGCCGCGTGCCACCGTCGCGTTCATCACGCATCAGGCGCCCGATGACACCTTCTGGAATCTGGTCCGCAGGGGAGCCCAAGCCGCTGCGGCCAAAGACAACATCGACCTGCGGTACTTCGGTGATCCAGATGCGGCTCGCCAGGCCGACCTCGTGCGCTCCGCGGTGGCCGACAAGGTTTCGGGAATCGTCGTCACCCTTGCGATGCCTGAGATGATGGCGCCCGCGGTGAGGAGTGCCACCGCTGCGAACATACCCGTCGTCGCAGTCAACTCCGGCATTACGCAATGGCAGTCGATGGGTGCGTTGGGATACTTCGGCCAGGACGAGATGATTGCCGGGCAAGCCGCTGGAGAGCGCTTCACCAAGGCGGGTGCAACGAATGCGTTGTGTGTGATCCAAGAGCCGGGCCATGTCGGGCTCGAAGCGCGCTGCGCCGGCGCCGCAAAGGGGTTCACCGGCCGGACACAGAAGCTGTATGTGGACGGGTTCGACAGGGCGGTCGTCAAGCAAGCGGTGATCGCAAAGCTGCATGAGGACTTCAGCATCGACCAGATCCTGACACTGAGCGCGCCCGTCGCGCTCGCCGCGCTCGAGGCGGCCGCCGAAGCGAACAGCTTCGCGCGGATTGCGACATTCGATACCAATGCCAACGTCGTCAAGGCCATCAAGAACGGCACCCTGGAGTGGGCCATCGATCAGCAGCCCTACCTGCAGGGCTATCTGGCAGTCGACTCTTTATGGCTGTACCTGGTCAACCGCAACGTGATTGGCGGCGGATTTCCGACACTGACCGGTCCGTCCTTCGTCGACGAGACCAACATCGACTCCGTTGCCGACCTCGCCGAGGCCGGCACCCGCTGACGTGACCGCGGCGGTCATCTTCCTCACCGGCGACGTGATGACCGGCCGAGCGATCGACCAGCTGATGCCGCACGCCGGTGATCCAACGCTGCGGGAATCGGTTGTGACCGATGCCCGAACGTACGTGGAGCTCGCCGAGCAGACGAACGGCCTCATCCCGGCGCCGATCGACTTCTCTTGGCCCTGGGGCGAGGCTCTGCCGCTGTTGACCGACTTCGCCCCCGACGTCCGATTGATCAATCTGGAAACCAGCATCACCACCAGCGGCGAGTTCGCGCCACGAAAGGCGGTGCATTACCGCATGCATCCCGACAATGTGGGGTGTTTGACCGCTGTCCGGCCGGACGTCTGCGCGCTGGCCAACAACCACATCCTCGACTTCGGGTATCAGGGGCTCGCCGATACGCTGCAGGCCCTGATGGCCGCCGGAATACGTTGTGCGGGTGCAGGTCTTGACCGTAAAGCCGCGGAGCTGCCGCAGGTGGTGACCCTAGCCGACGGCGGCCGGATAGTGATCGTCTCCTGCGGAATGGGAACCAGCGGCATCCCGCACGGGTGGGCTGCCACCGACAGCAGGCCCGGCGTCTTCTACGTCGCCGACATGTCCGATCGCAGCGCCGAGACGGTCGCTGCGCGCGCCCTGACATTCAAGGAGCGGGGCGACGTCGCGGTCGTTTCGGTGCATTGGGGGTCGAATTGGGGATACGAGGTCGAGCCCGTTCAGATCCGCTTCGCGCACCGGCTGATCGACGAGGGAATCGATATTGTGCACGGCCACTCGTCACACCATCCGCGGCCCATCGAGGTGTACCGCGGACGGCTGATCCTGTATGGCTGTGGCGACACCATCGACGACTACGAAGGTATCCACACGTTCGAGGCGTTCCGGCACGAATTGCGGTTGTTGTACTTCGCGGCCCTTGACGTATCCACCGGCGAACTCACCACCTTGACCACGGTGCCGATGCGGATGCGACGAATGCGGCTCGAACGCGCGTCCTCCGAGGATGGCGAGTGGTTACGGGCGGCCGTAGAAACAATGAGTCAGCAATTCGGCACCCGGGTCGACGCGACCGCAGACGGCACGCTGACGGTCGAGCCGCTGTGAGCGTATGCCACGATGATCCGATGGCGACAGAGCCCGCGCACTTCACTCTGATCGAGGGCGGCGGGTTCATACCGACGCAGTATGCCCAGAGTCACTGGGGTGACGATCATCTCAACGGCCGGGCAGTCGTCGGGTTGGCGGCCCGTTCGCTCGAAGAGCACGGCGGATCACCCGACTTCATGCCGGCCCGCCTGACGGCTGACCTGTTCAGGGCCGCGCGAAACGCTCCGACGACGGTCGACGTCCGTACGGTGCGGACGGGGCGACGCGTGCGCAGCGCGGAGTGCGATGTCGTTCAGGACGGTCGAGCGGTGGCACGTGCGACGCTTGTTCAATACCGACGGTCGGAGGCGCCCCCGGGGCGGCAGTGGACGTCTTCGACGACACGCGTGCGGACACCGGAGCCCGATGATGCGATATCGCCGTTCGTCGGCAGCGACGAAGCCGGCTGGACGCGGTCTCCGGCGGAGCATCAGAACGACTCCCGCAAACGCTTTTTCAACGATGGGGTCGCAATCCTGGCGGGGGAGAAGAACTCGCCCTTTGTGCGCGCCGTCATGCTCGCCGAGTCGACGAGCCTGGTGACGAACCTCGGCACCGGGGGAATCGGCTACATCAACGGCGATCTGACGGTCGCATTGTCGCGGCTGCCGGTCGACGACTGGATCTGCGTTCAGGCCGACTCACACTGGGCGTCGGACGGGATCGCGTTAGGGGCCGCGACGCTGTTCGATCAGCTGGGCGCCTTCGGATCGGGGATGGTGACGGCCGTGGCGAACCCTGCGGCACAGATCGATTTCAGGAAGCAATCTTTCAGACCGAATGGGCTCAACTACGAATAGGCCTGTGGCAAACGCTATTTGGTGCCGTAGATGCGGTCTCCCGCATCGCCGAGGCCCGGCACGATGTAGCCGTGCTCGTCGAGCTGACGGTCGATGGCTGCGGTGTAGATCGGCACGTCGGGATGCGCACTCTGCATCGCGTCGATCCCCTCGGGGCAGGTCAGCAGGCAGACGAACTTGATGGACTTGGGGGTGAACTCCTTGAGTCGTTCCACCGCAGCCACCGCAGAGTTCCCGGTCGCCAGCATCGGGTCGACGACCACCACATCGCGGTCATGTAATTCGCCGGGCATCTTGAAGTAGTACTCCACGGCGACAAGTGTTTTGGGATCGCGGTACAGGCCGATATGCCCGACGCGCGCGCCGGGCACCACGGCCAGCATCCCGTCAAGGATTCCGGTGCCCGCACGCAGGATCGAGACGAACACCAGCTTCTTACCGTCGATGATCTTGCCGGTCGTGGACTCTAACGGCGTCTCGATCGCGATCTCGTGCATCGGCATATCGCGCAGGACTTCATACGCCATGAGTGTCGAGATCTCCTGCAGAAGCCGCCGGAAGCTGTTGGTGGAGGCTTCCTTGCGACGCATCAGCGTGAGTTTGTGCTGCACGAGAGGATGGTCGATCAGATGTACGGTACCCATTGTTCTGCCCCCTAGAAGACCGTGCCGTCGCTGACGATGTGCAGCGGTGGCAACCCGCCGCGGAACCGGTGTGCCAGTGCCCGGCCCGTGGCCCACGTCCCGCCCTCCAACACGCAGGCCAGCGGCATGCCGTCGGCATGGGCACCGAGTTGTGAACGCACCACGGCGGCCAGCTCGTCGAGCAGCGCCACCGTCAGGGCGCGCCACTCGACCACCAGCTCGTCATCCACGGTCCAGGCGGTGGTGGCCCAAGCGGGGTCGCGCAGGCGCAGCACGCCGGTATCCAAAAGCAGTCCGCCGTTGCGGTATTCGGGCAGACCGGTGAGGTCGTCGAGCCCGTCAACGGGCACTCCCGCCCACTCGAAGGGCTCCAGCAGGGAGTAAGTCAACCACTGGGAGAGCTTGTGAAACGGAACCCAGCCGTCAGTGAGGCCTGGCCCGTCGACGGCAGCGTGGCGCCAGCAGTCGCCCAATGGGTGTGATCCGATTGCATTGCCCGCCAGCCAGATCCCCGATAACGACGCCAGCAGCAGCGACAGGATGTCGTGCGCCTTCACGGTGGCGTGTTGTGCGCTCATCATGTCGAAGATGCCGCCAGGCCTACCCGGCGTACCGAACACATGCGGTGCGGCGGCCAGCGCCTCGCCGAGTCGATGCAGCAGTTGAACGCGACCGTCCAGTCCGACAAGCGGATTTGACGGTCCGACCTGAAACGCGTCAGCCAGACTGTCGACGGACAGGCTGCGCAGGCCTGCGGTGTCCACCTGAAGCGGCCGGTCCGGGTCGCTGGAAAACAACCCGCCGAGGAAGGCGTGCCAACTCGCCACCGCCAGGCCCTCCGACCGGATGAATATCTTCTGAGTGTCGGCTTCGCGATAACCCCAGTCGGGTCCGGCGCCTGCATCGAGAAGCACGCTGACAACGGTCAAGTCGATCATGGCGCGGGCGCGGGACGGTGCATCCAGGGCCGCCACGCGTGCGTCGAGATCGGCCTTGCGGTCGACGCCGCCGGCTTCGAAATGGCGCCACCGGCTGTGGTAGGGGATCTTCAGGTCGGGGTAGCGCTCACGGGTTATGGCAGCCACTTCGGCTGCGGCGGCCGGCATTGCGTCGTCGTGCACGGTGAACCAGTGCGAGTCGCCCGCCCGTGCGCGCTGCACCAGCTGCCGCGCTCGTTCACGTACGGCGGTGGTGGTGCGCAGCATCGCGGCGGCATCGTCGGACCGGCCGGTGTCGAGATCATGACGAGTGCCGAGCGCACTCATCCGTTCAGTCCCCGGCCCTTGGCCTTCTTCAATTCCTCGGCGTCGGGCACCGGGCCCGGTGTGAAGTATCCGGCGGCGGTCTTGGCGTCGATCTCCACGCGTGCGTCGGCCGGGATCAAGTCATCGGGGATGTTGACCCGCTCGCCGACCTCGATGCCCGAGCCGGTGATCGCGTCGTACTTCATGTTGCTCATCGAGACCAGGCGATGGATTTTGCGGATGCCCAGCCAGTGCAGAACGTCGGGCATCAGTTCCTGAAAGCGCATGTCCTGCACGCCGGCAACGCACTCGGTGCGGGCGAAGTACTGATCGGCCGTGTCACCGCCCACCTGGCGCTTGCGAGCGTTGTAGACCAGGAACTTGGTCACTTCGCCGAGCGCGCGGCCCTCCTTGCGGGAGTAGGCCACCATGCCCACGCCGCCGCGCTGCGCCCCGAGGATGCACTCTTCGATCGCGTGGGTGAGATAGGGGCGGCATGTGCAGATGTCGGAGCCGAAGACATCGGAGCCGTTGCATTCGTCGTGCACGCGCGCGGTCAATTCGACGGCGGGGTCGGCAAGGTCGGGCGCGTTGCCGAAGATGTACACCGTCTGCCCGCCGATCGGCGGCAGGAAAACTTCGAGATCTGAGCGAGTCACGAGTTCGGGGTACATGCCGCCGGTTTCTTCGAACAGCACGCGGCGCAGGTCGGCTTCGCTGCAGCCGAAATGCTTTGCGACGCCCGGTAGATACCAGACGGGCTCGATGGCCGCCTTTGTCACGAGGGCCGCGCCGTTGGGGAGGAGCACTCTTCCGTCGGGGCGCAGACGGCCCTTCTGTATGGCGTCGGCGATCTCGGGAACGATCACGTGGGCCTTGGTCACAGCGATGGTCGGGCGGATGTCGTACCCTGCCGCCAATTCGGCGGCGAACACCTCGGCGACCGTGGCGCCCCACGGGTCGAGGCTCACGATCTTGCCCGGTTCACTCCATTGCGGATGCGGGCCGATGGTGTCGGTGGGGGCGGTGTCGGTGAGGTCGGCCCTGTGCTGACGCGACAGCGCGCCGGACGCGACGGCCAGCGCACGGTAAACGCTGTAGGAGCCGCTGTGCGTACCGACGACATTGCGGTGGGCCCGGCTCGTCGTCGTGCCGACAACCGGTCCGCGTTCGGCCGCCGTCGCCGCACCCCAGCGGATCGGCAGGGCGCCGGTCCCGCCTGCGTGCGAGGTCAGTCGGATATGGCCGCCGCTCACCACGGCCACCCACCGCGTCGACCGTCGCCTGGGGTGGCGGAATTGGAACCGGGCACCTGGCGCTGAGGTGGCGCCACGCTGATCGGCGCCCGGGTTTCGGGCGTACGCGTAACCCCGATCTCCGGCTTCTTCTGCTGCGAGGGCGAAGGTTGCCACTGGCTTCCGCCGTCATAGACGGGCGGGCTGTCCGGCTCGGCCGATGAGGGCGGGGGCGGCGGTGGAGGAACGGGTGGCGTGGGCTGGACTCCGCTCGGTGTCGGTGCGGTGCTGGGAGTCGGAGCCGTGGTCGGCGCGCTTGGCGTCCCCGATGTCGGCTCTGAGGCGCCGGGGATCAGCAGGATGACCGCCACGATCACCGTCACCGCCGCGGCAGCAGCGACGACGAACAGTGCCTTCTTCGTGCGATACCACGGCGGACGGGCGGCCTTGAAGGTCAATGCGCTGAACTCAGGGGAGCGGCCCGTGCGGTACCTGACAGGCGGTGCGGGTTCGTGCGGGGCTTCCTCGAGGTAGTCGTCCCATTCGTCGTCGCGCACCTGCTCAACGGTCGATTGATCCTCGATCTCCGCGACCGGGATGGGTTCAGTGACGGGGTCATGGCCGTACCAGCCGTCGCCGTCGTCCAGGTCGTCCGGCAGGTAGTCGAAGTCCCACTGAACAGGGGCTTCGCGATTAGTCACATATCGATGGTATCGAGCCGAGCGGGTGCACCGCGCTGACCGAAGGCGGGACACACAGCCGACGGCGTCAGACATCCTCGGTGCGACGTGGCAGTATCGCCCGAGTGACCGGCCCGCCAACGGAGGCGCAACGCCTTCGCGACCTCAAACTGCTGCGCCGCGTCCGCGACAGGATCGACCGGGAGTACGCGCAGCCGCTGGATGTCGAGGCGCTGGCCCGCGGTGTGAACATGTCGGCCGGGCACCTGTCCCGTCAGTTCAAGATCGCCTACGGCGAGTCGCCGTACTCCTACCTGATGACGCGGCGCATCGAGCGGGCGATGGCGCTGCTGCGGCTCGGCGACCGATCGGTCACCGAGGTGTGCTTCGCGGTCGGCTGTTCGTCGCTGGGCACGTTCAGCACGCGTTTCACCGAGTTGGTCGGCGTTGCGCCCAGCACCTACCGGCAACAGGCGGCTGATGAGGTCGCGGGCATTCCGTCATGCGTCGCGAAGCAGGTAACCAGACCGATCAGGAATCGAGAAGCGTCGGTCTCCGCGCCGCAGTTAGCGTGACCGCCATGGACATCACCATCAACGCGAGTTTCCTCCCGCACACCGATCCGGAAGACTCCCTGGCGTTCTATCGCGACGCCCTTGGCTTCGAGGTCCGCAAGGACGTGGGATACAACGACATGCGCTGGATCACGATCGGCCCCGCGGGCAGGCCCGACATGAACATCGTGCTGACGCCACCGGCCGCCGACCCCGGTGTCACCGACGACGAGCGCCGCACCATTGCGGAGATGATGGCCAAAGGCACCTACGCCAGCATCATGTTGGCCACTACCGACGTCGACGCGCTCTTCGAGAAGATACAGGCGACCGGCGCCGAGGTCATGCAGGAGCCCACCGACCAACCGTGGGGCGCCCGCGACTGCGCGTTCCGCGACCCCGCAGGTAACACGGTCCGAATCCAGGAGCTGCCCTGAACCATGGGAACACCGAAGGCCGCGGCCCAGCAGGTCGCCGACAGCCATGACCTGATCCGCGTGCACGGCGCACGCGTGAACAACCTCAAGGACATCAGCGTCGAGCTCCCGAAGCGCCGGCTGACGGTATTCACCGGCGTCTCGGGTTCGGGCAAGAGCTCGTTGGTGTTCGATACGATCGCCGCGGAATCGCAGCGGTTGATCAACGAGACCTACAGCGCCTTCATCCAGGGCTTCATGCCGACGCTGGCCCGGCCCGAGGTCGATGTACTGGAGGGTCTCACGACGGCGATAATCGTGGATCAGGAACGCATGGGTGCCGACCCGAGGTCCACCGTCGGCACTGCCACCGACACGGGTGCGATGTTGCGCATCCTGTTCAGCCGGTTGGGTCAGCCCCATATCGGGTCCCCGCAGGCGTTTTCGTTCAATGTCGCGTCGATCAGCGGAGCCGGTGCCGTCACGATGGACCGCGGCGGCAGGACTGTGAAGGAACGCCGCGAGTTCAGCATCGTCGGTGGCATGTGCCCGCGCTGTGAGGGCCGTGGCTCGGTTAACGACATCGACCTGACCGCGCTGTACGACGACAGCAAGTCGCTCAACGAGGGTGCGCTCACCATCCCCGGCTTTTCGATGGAGGGTTGGTACGGGCGAATCTTCAACGGCTGCGGGTTCTTTGACCCAGACAAGCCGATTAGCAAGTTCACCAAAAAAGAGCTGGACGCACTGCTGCACAAGGAGGCGACCAAGCTTAAGATCGACGGCGTCAACCTGACCTATTTGGGGTTGATCCCGCAGATCAAGAAGTCCTTCCTGGCGAAGGATGTCGAGGCGATGCAGCCGCACATCCGCGCCTTCGTGGAGCGGGCGGTGACGTTCACGACGTGCCCCGACTGCTGTGGCACGCGACTGTCCGAGACGGCGCGATCGTCAAAGATCAAGGGACGCAGCATCGCCGATGTCTGCGCGATGCAGATCAGCGACCTCGCCGAATGGATCACCGGGGTCAACGAGAAATCGGTTGCCCCGCTGGTGGCGTCGTTACGGCACACCCTGGACTCATTCGTCGAGATCGGGCTCGGCTACCTGTCGCTGGACCGTCCGGCCGGGACGCTGTCGGGCGGTGAGGCGCAGCGCGTCAAGATGATTCGTCATCTCGGCTCGGCGCTCACCGACGTCACCTATGTGTTCGACGAGCCGACGGTCGGGCTGCATCCTCACGACATCGCCCGCATGAACGAGCTGCTGCTGCAACTGCGTGACAAGGGCAACACCGTGCTGGTCGTGGAGCACAAGCCCGAGGTGATCGTGATCGCCGACCATGTCGTCGACCTCGGTCCGGGCGCCGGAAGTGACGGTGGTCAAGTGGTTTTCGAGGGCACCATCGACGGGCTGCGCAAGAGCGACACGATCACCGGCCGCCATCTCGACGACCGGGCGGCGTTGAAGGACTCGGTGCGTTCGTCATCCGGAGCGTTGGAGATTCGCGGCGCGTCGACGCACAACCTCCAGAAGGTGGATGTCGACATTCCGCTCGGCGTGCTCTGCGTGATCACCGGCGTCGCCGGGTCGGGCAAGAGCTCGCTGATCGGTGGCTCGGTCGCAGGGCGTGACGGTGTGGTGGTGATCGACCAGGGCGCGATCCGCGGTTCGCGGCGGAGCAACCCGGCGACCTACACCGGACTGCTCGACCCGATCCGCAAGGCGTTCGCGAAGGCCAACAACGTCAAGCCGGCCTTGTTCAGCGCCAACTCCGAGGGCGCCTGCCCGACGTGCAACGGTGCCGGTGTGATCTTCACCGAGCTGGGGGTGATGGCGACGGTGGAATCACCGTGCGAGGAATGCGAGGGCAAGCGGTTTCAGGCGGCGGTGCTGGAGTACACGCTGGGTGGCCGGAATATCGCTGAGGTGCTTGCGATGTCGGTGACCGAAGCGCTGCAGTTCTTCGGTGACGGTGATGCGGCCACGCCCGCCGCGCACAAGATCCTGGTGCGACTCGCGGATGTCGGCCTGGGCTACCTGTCGCTCGGTCAGCCGTTGACCACGTTGTCCGGAGGCGAGCGGCAGCGACTCAAGCTCGCCTCCCAGATGGGTGACAAGGGCGAGGTGTACGTCCTCGACGAGCCGACGTCGGGTCTGCACCTGGCCGACGTCGAGCAGTTGCTCGGCCTGCTCGATCGGTTGGTCGACTCGGGCAAGTCGGTCATTGTGATCGAGCATCACCAAGCGGTGATGGCGCATGCCGACTGGATCATCGACCTCGGCCCCGGCGCCGGGCATGACGGGGGCCGGGTTGTCTTCGAGGGTCCGCCAACAGATCTCGTCTCGCGGCGCTCGACGCTGACCGGCGAGCACCTCGCACACTACGTCGGCGCGTGATCGAGAGTCCTTGTGTGCCAAGTCATGACGATGACAATTTCTACGCGCCGAGTGACATTGGCTCTGGAAGTGTGCACTCCTCCGTCCATCGTCATCAAATGAAATGATGACGATCGCTGGACCTGACATTTGGCATCACCCGTCATTTTTCTTGACGCGCGTCGGATGTTCTGCCGAACGCGCATGCCTCACCAATGATTCCCAGCCGTCGGCTGTGGAGTCCGATTACGCCAGATTCGGAGGGGAGGAAGAAGAATGGCTCAAGCAGTCGGTAGTGCGATTTACGGAATCAAGCCAGATGGGGATCTGCGCTGGTAACGCCACGACGGTGTCCAGGGAAGTAGTGCCCACTGGACTGCCGGCGAGGGATGGAAATGATCAGCGGCGGCGGAGCGGTAACACCCTGATTCGGTTCCCGTAGCCGCGCGCGGTCTCACGGACCCTTGTATGTGGCAACCCGGTTCCAGAGCGTCGCTGACCCCCATACGCCAGATCGAACGCTCTCCAACAAAAGGGCCTGGCTGTGATCGATGAACAGATTTACCTCTGGGCCGAAGTTCTTGATGTACCACTCGAACACTCGAGGGTCGGCCGCCTCGAACATGAGCCGCTCGAGCCCGAGCGCGGAGGCGAGTGCGGCTGGCACATCCGTTCGCCATGTGCGCACCGATTCGGTCACGCCCTCAGACTCCAGGATCACGAAGTCCGCGCCGGCCTCTAGCGCATCTTTGCCCAGCTGGATGGCATGAGGCACCGAGCCCTGTCCCTCGGCCTCCAGCGTGTTCTCCGACGAGGTCCCACCGGCGCCGAATTGGATGCCCACCTCGGCTTTTACGGTCAGACCGGTGCGTGCCGCACGCTCAACCAGGCGAAGGTAATCCGGTGCAGGCAATGCGATCATGCCTGCTGATACCTCGACAACGTCGAATCCCAGGTCGGGTAGCGCGTCAAAGTACTGCTCGACTGCTTTCGGACCTTGCGTTACCACCTTCTCGATAAGCCCACCGGCGCTCATCTTGATGCCCGCGGTGTGGCTGAGCTCGCTGATGCGGACCAGCGCATCCTTGGGCATGAGCGCGATCGCGGGCCCAGGGATCTTCAGCCAGTCGATGTACGGCGCCGCGATGTCAAACAGATCCTCGAGATAACGCGGTCCCGCGATCGTGTAGTACGGCCCACGTACCTCAGTAATGCCTGATTTCCTCGGGCGCTCCTCCCGCTGGTTGACCCAGACGGAGGGCAGCGCCCGCCAGTCCTGCTCGCTCATATCATCGCCTCTCGCATCGCGGGGTCCCATTGACTACTACGCCGAGGACGCGTTGCCGTCGAAAACGGCGACCGTCGGCTCGATGGCATCAGCGCCCACGATCTCTTCCCAGGCATTGAAGCCCTCTTGGAACGCCACGACGCCTGCCTCGGGCAGCGCAATCTCGATTGCCTCAAGAATCTCTTGAGGCGAGACGCCGAGATCGAGGGCCACCCGAATGTGGCTCTGAATGTGATTCTTTGACGCACGCATCACGGTCAGGCTGACGATGAAGATCAGCTCCTTCGTTCGACGGTCCAGCGTCCGCTGATCCAAATACGCCCTCCCGACGAGGTTATTCGCTGCCTGAAGTACATCGAAGTCGTGCTTTGCCATAACTTTGTGATAGCGCAAGACATAACCCCGGTCGGCAGCCATCTTGTCGATGTAGTGCTGACGTTCGTCATTGCTCATGAGTCATAACCTCTCGGTATTTCCGCTCTCGGCTGCCAGCTTCAGCTGCTCCAATGCCGCTTCGCCGGCCTGTTTGATGTGGACCTTTGCCGCAGCGCCCGCGGCCACGACGTCACCTGCTGTCGCGGCGTCGGTCAGGGTGCGAAGCTCTTTCAAGCTCGCCGGCTGGCGGCCGTCCTGTCGTAGCGACAGTCCGCGCAACATCTGTACTCGGGCGTGCAGACCGACCAGGGTGGTCTTGACCACCTCATTGTGTGCCCCGGTCAGCAATGCCTCGTAGAACTCATCTTTCGCGGCCAGCCAGGCATCAAGGCCTCCGAGCGCGAAGGCGAGGGCCAACTTCTCGAATGCGTCGCGTAGAGCCTGACGCTCGGCTGCTGAAGCCCGCTCGGCGAACTTTTCCGCGGCCAGCGTCTCCAGGGACGACCTGAGCTCGTACAACGCGGCGGCGTCGGTGGGGGACAGGACCGTTACGACGGGACCGCGGTTAGCGACGATGGTCACCAGGCCTTCGGTCTCGAGTTGCCGCAACGCTTCTCGGATAACAGTCCTGCTCACCCCGAAACGTTCTCGAATGGCCCGCTCCACCAGGCGCGATCCGGGCGGGTACGCGGCGGTCACAATTGCGTCCCGCAGCCGGCCTACGAGCTCCTTGCGCAGCGGTGCCGCCACCCGGGCGAGGCCTGTGTTCGCGCTGTGATTTGGCGTTAGTGGCGACGAAAGACCTTCAGACCCAACGATTTCACTCGTCACGACGGCGCCGACCAGCCAACCGGCGCCACCACGATGCCATCGTCGTCACTCCATAGCGTGCCGCCCGGTGAAAACACCACTCCGCCGAACGTCACATCTACATCGACGTAGCCTCGACCGGTTTTTCCGCTGCGTCGAGGGATGGTTCCGAGCGCCTTGACCCCCAGTTCGAGCCCGCTGAGTGCGACGGCGTCGCGCGCCATTCCGTATATGACGACACCAGCCCAACCGTTCGATGCCGCCATCGACCCGTGCCGATCCCCGATCAGCGCGCAGCGCGGTGATGCCTCGCCGTCGACGACGAGCACCGCTCCCTCACCAGGTTCGCCCAGCACCTCCATCAGGAGTTTGGTGTCGTCGACACATTTCAAAGTGCGTATCGGCCCGGTGAAGTCGCTGTGCCCCCCGAACTGACGGAACTGAACATGGCAGCAGGCCAGCTCCGGGTGCGCATCGACTAGATCTGTCGTGGGAAGGTTCAATGCCGTCATGAGGTGGTCAATCCGTTCACCACGGCGTCCTTCTGGTCATCCGCCGTCTTCACATCCCATTCGAGCAGGTGCGCCGGAAGATTCGGGTCGTAGGGTGACGTCTCACCGCCGGCCTTCGCCAACGTGTCGGCGCCCTCCTGGCTGGCCATGTAGTAGACAAAGAGCCGGGCCGCATTGGGGCTCGCGGCCTTGGAGTTGATGGCCAGCTCCATCTCGTCGGCCGCGGTTGCGTCAGGCACGAAGAAGTTGACCGGTGCGCCATCGTCTCTCGCCTCGGCCGTGATCGAAGCGATGTTCATTGGAAACAACGCGATTTCGCCGGCGCCCAACGCCGCCGTCGCGGGCGATCCGCTCGCATACACCTTCGGATTCTGGGCCTTGACCTTCGCCAGGAAGTTGTCGCCGATCGACTCGGCGATGGTGTACCAGTGCCCCACATAAACCGGTGACGAACTTGGGTCCGCGATCCCGATTTTGCCAGACCACTTGGGGTCGGTGATGTCTCGCCAGTCCTTGGGGACGTCGGCGCCCTTGACCAGGTTCGTGTTGTAAGCGATTCCGCGAATCTGTAGACCCACCACCGCAGTACCGCTTTCAGGCCGCAAGAACTTTTGCGGAAAAGTCCACGGATAACCGGGGATGCCGGCCTTGTCAAGCGGGGTGATCCAACCCTGACCGATCGCGCGGTCGAAGAAAGTGCTTTGGTTCATCAGCAGCACATCCGCACTCGGGGCGTTCGCGCCCACCTCGCTCGAGAAGCGCTGGACGATCTGACCGGTGACGATTCGTACGACGTTGACCTTCACGCCATACTTCGCGGTGAACGCAGCGGCAGCGGCCTTCACCGCGGGTTCGGCCGGGGCCCCATAGACCGTCAGCGTGCCCTCCTTCTTGGCAGCCGCCACCAACTCGTCTATCGAGTTCACGGGCTGCATCGTGGGCGGGGCCGAACCGGTGTTGCCACCGGAACCGCATCCAGCAACCAGTGCGATCGCCGCGATGATCGCGACCAAAGTCCGATGTCTGTGTCGAATCTTCCGCATAGGGATCTCCTCCGCACCGTCGCTTCGCAAGTCCATGTCAATCGCCGGACCGGTCGGGCAACCCTTGCCGTGGCCAACGATCGTATGTCAGGAATATCGTAATATCGTCATACAGTCAATGGGTCTGCTCGTATCGGACCGATCTTGATAACCCGCAGGTAGTCGGGTATTCGATGACATCCGGCGTCAAATCCACCTAATGATCGCCACGCGGAATCGACCATTGACTGTATGACAAGATGACGGTAATACTCCTCACTGTGCGCAAGGAAGCGTCGTTGACACAGCGATTCCGATTCCAGGCTTTTCCTGTTGTCGCGACAGCGATCACGGTCTTAGTTGCGGCGCTGGCCGTCTATCCGGTCATCCGCGTGGTTCTCGGATTGTTCATGCAAAACGGCGAGTTCACCACTGACCCGCTAACCCGCGCATTCGACGTCGACGGGCTGGGCAAGCTGATCTTCAACACGGTCGTTGTCGTGGTGGCAAGCTCAGCGATCGCGTTGGTACTCGGGTCGCTGCTGGCCTGGCTCAATGAACGCACCGATGCACGGATGGGGGCCCTGACCGATTCGCTGCCGCTTATTCCGTTTCTGTTGCCGCCGATCGCCGGCGCCATCGGGTGGGTCCTGCTGCTCTCGCCGACCGCCGGGCTGCTGAACGCCGTCATCAAGGGCATGATCGGATGGTTCACCGCAGATCCGCCCGACGTGGCATTGAACATCTTCACTTGGTACGGGCTGATTTTCGTCTACGTCCTCTACCAGGTGCCGTACGCCTTCATGATGGTCTCGGCTGCTTTGCGCAATCTGGACACCTCGCTCGACGAACAGTCGCGGGTATGCGGGGCGGGTACGCAGCGCACGCTGTCCCGCGTGACCCTCCCCGCGATCAAGCAGGCACTCGGTGGCGCAGTGCTGCTGATGATGGTCCAGGGCTTCGCGCTCTTTTCGGTGCCCATCATCATCGGGACTGGTGCGCGCATTGACGTGCTCGCCGTGCGGATCGTCGAACTGCTCTCCTTCTCGTTTCCGCCGGAGACCGCGCAAGCAATCGGGCTCAGCCTCATCATGGTGCTGTTCGTCGCCGCGAGTTGGGTGTTCCAGGCTCGAATCTTGCGCCGTGGCCGCTTCGCTGCGATCGCGGGCAAAGGGCAGCGGTCCAAGACCATAAGCCTGCGCAAGTGGCGCCCATTCGCACGGACCCTGATGCTGGGCTACGGCCTCGTCGCGGTGGTGCTGCCGGTGGCGGCACTGGTGTTGGTCACCCTCAACGGCTACTGGACCCCCGACATCGGGTGGTCCTCGTTGACCATCAGTCATTTCGTGGATGCCGTCCTGCGGGACAGCGGCGCGCTGACCGCGCTGACCAACAGCGTCCGCCTCGGTATTGAGGGCGCGACCATCGGAATGGGCGTTGCTGCAATTGTTTCCCTCTACATGTTGCGCAACCAGAAGCGATACATCCGATTCCTCGACGGCGCCATCAAACTACCCGGGGTCGTGTCGCACATGGTGATCGCCGTCGGCTTCATTCTCGCCTTTGCCGGACCACCTTTCGCGCTCGCCGGCACGACCACGATCCTGCTGCTCGCCTACATCGCGATCTACCTTCCCCAGGGCTCTGTGTCGGCCGACAGCGCGGCTAGCCAAGTCGCGCCGGAACTCGGCGAGGCGTCTGCGGTAGCCGGCGCCGGACGAGGACGAACATTCGGACGCATCCACATCCCGTTGATGATGCCGGGCTTGATCGCTGGATGGGCCTACCTGTTCGCGCGGATGGCCGGTGATCTCACTGCCACCGCCATTCTCGGCGGACCGAGCAATCTGGTGATCGGCTACCTGATCCTTCAGGTCTTCCAGAACGGCAGCTATGGCCAGCTCGCTCCGATCGCCGTTGCCCTGACAGTGATTTCGACGGTCATCGTGGTTGCGGCACTCGCTCTCGCACGGTTACAAGGCCGTTGGCGCAGGACGTCCTCGACCAAGGTCGCCGGCGCGTCCGCTCCCGGGCTGGTTTCCGCGCAGCCTGCGACATGAAAGGTGTGTTGATGAAAACAGAGGCCCTCGCGCCAATTCGCACCCAAAGATCGGCCGACGGTGCAACAGATGTCGCCGTGCTGCGAGTGACCAACGTCGTCAAGCGGTTCCGCCGAGAATCCGGTGCCATCACCGCGGCAGTCGACGACGTGTCCTTTACCCTGCGCTCTTCGGAGATCGTCGTGCTGTTGGGGCCCAGCGGCTGTGGTAAGTCGACACTGCTGCGGATGATTGCGGGCCTGGAGACCCCAGACGAAGGCTTGATCGAGATGCGCGGCCGGACAGTATATTCCGCGAGTTCGAGACTGAACGTTCCGACCGAGCGGCGCAGCATCAGCATGATTTTTCAGTCGTATGCGCTGTGGCCGCATATGACGGTCGCCCAGAACATCGCGTATCCACTTAAGAGTCAGCGCAAGAAGATGCGACGAGCGGAGATCGACGCCGCGGTCGCGCGGGTGCTGACGATGGTGCACATCCCCGACCTGTCCCAGCAGTATCCCGGCCAGATGAGCGGCGGCCAGCAGCAGCGGGTGGCGCTGGCGCGCGCGCTCGTCTCCGGCACCGGGCTCATCCTGTTCGACGAGCCGCTGTCAAACGTCGACGCCCAGGTTCGCGAGCAGTTGCGGTTCGAGATGCTGCAGATGCAGCGGGAGCTGGGATTCGCCGCGGTCTATGTCACTCATGACCAGTCCGAGGCGATGGGACTGGCCGGGCGGATTGCCGTGATGAACGAGGGCAAGATCGTCCAACTGGGCACTCCTCGAGACGTTTACGACTCCGCGGCAACCAGGTACGTCGCGAACTTCGTCGGTACTAGTAACGAGCTCACCGGCGTCATCCTTGAGGTCGATGGGCAGGGTCGGGCCGTGGTGGATACCGATCTGGGCCGGTTTCATGGGAGTGTCGGTGCCGGCCATTTCGTCGTAGGCGACAAAGCCACCGTGTTGTGGCGCCCCGAGCACGCCACGATCGCCCGATCCGGTGATGTCGCCGACGGTGCGTTTCACGGAACGGTGCGTTCGGCACTGTTTCTCGGACCGCACATGGAGTATGTCGTCAACGCGAACGGCCGTGACATCAAGTGCTGGTCGTCCACCGACGTCACCCTCGCGGTCGGCGACGAAGCCCGCGTGAGTCCTGCCCCCGTCCACTGCCGGATCCTGAAGGACTGAACTACCATGACCGTCACTCCAACGTTGTCCATCGGCGTCGTCGGCCTCGGCATGATGGGTGGTGGGATGGCTGCGCGTCTAGTCGAACGTGGCCATTCGGTTACCGGTTACGACCTCAGCGAAGACGCCTGCCGGCGCGCGACCAACGCCGGTGTGCGAGTCCAGGATTCAGTGGCGACGGTGTGTACGCACGCCGACTTCGTGCTTACCAGCCTGCCCAACTCCGAACTGGTTCGGTCGGTGTGGCTCGGCCGCGACGGGCTGGCCGCGAATCTGCGACCACGGTCCTGCGCGATCGAGGTGAGCACGATCGATCCGGACACTATGCGTGAGATCGCAGCGGCGTGCCCGGACGGCGTTGCGGTCGTGGATGCCCCCGTCAGCGGCGGGCCGGGGGAGTCCCGAAACGGCACGCTGACATTCATCCTCGGTGGTAGCGAGGGTGATGTGAAGCGCGTGCATGCCGTCCTGGCCGACTTGGCCACGGTCATTCACCACGCCGGCCCGCTAGGCGCGGGCAAGGCGGTCAAACTGATCAACAACGTGATGTCGATGACGAACACCCTGGTAGCGGCTGAGGCCTTCTCACTCGGAATCGCCGCCGGTATCGATCCGCAGCGGCTATTCGAAATCCTCTCGGTCAGCGGCGGAAGCTCCACCCAGTTCGTCAAGCGGTTCCCCAATGCGATCGCAGAAAACTTCGACCCGGGGTTCACCGTGGCGCTGGGAACCAAGGACCTCACGCTGGCCCTCGATCTCGCCCGCACCACCGGTGTTCCCGTGCCGATGGCCGCTGCATCCCGCGAAATGTATTCGATGGCAATGAGTCTCGGCTACGCGGCGAAGGACAATGTTGCGTTCGTCGACCTCTACCGGACCTGGGCCAAGGCCAGACGAGCCTGACAAATCGGTGAGCGGTCACCTCGCTGGTGGCCTTGTCCCTCCGCACATAATGTATGACGATATGACAGGATTACACAGTGGTCTCCACGCCCCGAGGAATGGACCCTATGGCACGCGCTGAAACCGCAGCTCCACCAACGCCGCTGGTAAAACTGGCCACCGCTGGTGGGTTGGGCAACTTCCTGGAATGGTTCGACTTCGCGGCCTACGGCTTCTTCGCCGCATCGATCGGCAGGGTCTTCTTCCCGAGCGATGATCCGACGACCTCGCTATTGTCATCGCTTGCGGTGTTCGGCGTGGCCTTCGTGGTGCGGCCGCTCGGCGGTATCACGGTGGGGGCCATCGGGGATCGACTCGGCCGCCGGGCCGCTCTCTCGCTGACAGTCCTGCTGATGGGCGCCGCAACGACGTTGATGGCGCTGCTGCCCGGATATGAGACGATCGGCATCGCGGCGCCCATTGTGTTGGTGCTCCTTCGTTGCATCCAGGGGTTGGCCGCCGGTGGTGAATGGGCCGGCGCCGCTTCCTTTCTCGTGGAATACGCGCCCAGGCCGCATCGCGGACTGTGGGGCAGTATCTTGACGAGCACCGCCGCATTCGGTGCGGTCGTCGGGTGCCTCGTGGCCTTTGTCCTCGACGAGCTGTTGACCGTTGAGCAACTCGATTCGTGGGGATGGAGGGTGCCCTTCCTGCTCGCCACTCCACTTGCCGCCGCCGGACTCTATGTGCGCCTGCGACTCGAGGACACCCCGGCGTTCCGCGCGCTGCAGATGGAACACAAGCTGGCCAGTTCACCGCTACGAGATGCCTTCGCGCGCCACAAGAAGTCGATGGCGATCGTTTTCTTCTGCGGCGCGGTGCACGGCGTTTGTTTCTATTATCTCGCGACTTACGTCATCAACTTCCTGACGTCGGGCCAGGTGGGGATGAACCGGTCCGAAGCATTGACCGCGACGGCCATCGGTTTGACGATCTACGCGATCATGTGTCCGCTGGCCGGGGTAGTCTCGGATCGCGTCGGCCGAAGGCCCAGCATGCTTGTCGGCTCGGCGGCGATGGCGGTCCTTGCCATCCCCGCCTTCGTCCTCATCGCCCAGGGGGCGCTGTGGACCACGATCGTCGGGATGACACTGCTGTCGGTGTTCGAAGCAGTCGTCAATGTCACCACGCTCGTCCTGCTCATCGAGATGTTCCCGACCTCGACTCGAATGAGTGGCGGTTCAACGGGTTACAACATCGCGCTCGCGGCAATCGCCGGTCCCGCTCCGCTCATCGCGGCTGCCGTTGCTGCCAACGTGAACATGGTCGGATCGGCAGCGTTCTACATGGTAGCCGTCTCCGCCATCGGGTTCATCGTGCTGCTGGTCTGGCTGCCCGAGACGGCGGGCAACGAACTCCTGGCTGACGGTGACGACGATGCGGTTCACGAGAAGCACCAACAGCCCACACCGACGGCTTCGATATCCACGCCGTCGTTGACGAAAGGAACGAAATAAGCGTTGGCTGAGTCGAATTCACACCTATCAAGTACCGCGCGTGCGGGGTCATGGCAGGACGAACTATATGAGTTGCTGCGCGCCAACGGTTATACGTTCTTCGCGTATGTTCCCGACTCCGGCCATCAGCGGGTCATCGAACGTGCACAGGACGATTCCGACACGGTCGCGATCCCGCTGTCGAACGAGGGCGAGGGAGTCGGGATCGCCGCAGGCTGCCATCTCGGTGGCGGGAAGGCCGTGCTGTTGACCCAGAGCGGCGGAATCGGGAACTGTGTTAACTACTTCTCGCTGATCGGGCACTGCTCCTTTCCCTTGCTGTGCATCGTCACGATGCGAGGCGAGTGGGGTGAACAGAACCCGTGGCAGTACCCGATGGGCCAAGCCGTTGAACCCGTACTTCACGCCATGCATATCGACACGATGCGCGTGGAGAACCCCGCCGATGTCGCTGTCACGGCGGCTGCGGCGCTCGGCGCCGTGGACAAAGCCGGTCGCGCCGTCGCCATCCTGCTCACGCAAAGGTTGCTTGGTGTCAAGAAGTTCTAAAACACACCCGCTTTCACGCACCGAGACCCTCGGTGCCCTCGTCCCGAAGCCAACCGATTACCTGATCGTGGCCGGTCTGGGCACCGCGTGTTTCGACGCGGCTCGCCTCACCGAAGACGGCCAGAATCTCTTTGCAGTGGACGGGGTGATGGGCGCTGCCGTCCCGGTCGGCCTTGGTCTCGCGTTGGCCAGGCCCGATCAACAAGTACTGGTCCTGACCGGCGACGGGGAGATCCTGATGAACCTCGGTGCGCTGGCCACAGCGGCAACCCAAGCCCCCCCAAACTTGTCCGTGCTGTGCGTCGACAACGGCCAGTGGGCGTTGACGGGTGCCCAACACACGCACACCTCGTTCTCGACGGACCTGACCGCGGTGGCGGCCGCATGCGGATTCCCGTCCACGGCCGTGGTTCGAGAAGACGGCGACATCGCGCACGGGTTGCAAGTGCTTCAGGACAACACACAGCTGACGTTCGTCACATTGCAGATCGGCCACGACGAGCCCAATCCCTATCCGTTCGTCCGTGACGGGGTCGCCTGCCGGATCCGGTTCCGCACCTACATCAAGGAGCTCTGAGGAATGCAACGCTTCACCCCGCTGCCTCGTCCCGACCGCAACGCCGCCGAGGATTTCCCAATGGTGATCGGCGGAAAGGACATTGCCGCCGATGCGAGCTGGCGCGACGTAGTGGACCCGTTTACTGGCGAAAGGTGGGCACGCGTACCCGAGGCCACCCCCGAGCAGGTCGACACCGCTGTGGACGCTGCGCGAAGGGCGTTTACCACCGGCTCGTGGGCCAGATTCACGCCGGCGCAACGGGCCAAAGCCCTGCGTCGGCTCGCGCAGGTGATCAGCGAGCACGTCGAGGAACTCACCCAACTACAGGTGATGGAGAACGGAAAGGCCATCCGTGAGCAGCACGCGCAGACTCTGGGCCTAGCCGACCACCTCCAATACTTCGCCGGCGCTGCAGAAATCGCCGGCGGCCGCACCATTCCGATCAGTAGTCCTGGCACGCTGAACTACACGGTGCGAGAGCCAATCGGCGTGGTGGCGGCACTCACTCCGTGGAACAGCCCGCTGAACCTGCTCATGTGGAAGCTGGCGCCCGCCCTTGCCGCCGGCAACACCCTGGTGGTGAAACCCTCTGAGGTCACGCCGGTTTCGGCAATTCGCTTCGGACAGCTCTGCCGTGACGCTGATCTGCCGGAGGGCGTCGTGAATGTGGTGACGGGTGCAGGCGCGCCCGGTGCGGCGCTAACCGCGCATGCGGGGGTCGACAAGGTCGCATTCACCGGATCGACGGCGGTCGGGCGGAGCGTCGCGGTTGCGGCTGGCGAGCGGCTCGCACGAGTGTCACTGGAATTGGGTGGGAAGTCACCGAATATCGTGTTCGACGACGCAGATTTAGATGCGGCGATCGAGGGTGTGGTCGGTGGCATCTTTGCCGCGGCCGGCCAGACTTGCATCGCGGGCTCACGCGTGCTGGTTCAGCAAGGAATTTACGACGAGTTTCTGGCTCGCTTCACCGAACGGGTCGGCCGGATCCGGCTCGGTGACCCATTAGACTGGGAGACCGAGGTCGGAACCATCGCGTCCAGGCCGCAGTTCGACAAGGTGCTTGATTACATCGACATCGCACATGCCGATGGTGCACGCCTGGTGGCAGGTGGGGCGCCCGCACGGCGAGATGATTCCAAGATGTTCGTCGAGCCCACCGTGTTCGCCGACGTGACCAACTCGATGCGTATCGCACGCGAGGAAGTCTTCGGCCCCATTGCGGCGGTGCTGCCGTTCACCACGGAGACGGAGGCGATCTCCATCGCCAATGACAGTCCCTTCGGCCTTGCAGCGGGTGTGTGGACACAGAACCTGGGTGTCGCACATCGGTGTGTGGCCGCATTGCGATGCGGCACTGTCTGGGTGAATACCTACCGCAAAACGAACTACGCATCGCCGTTCGGCGGCTATAAGGAAAGCGGGATCGGGCGCGAGAACGGCTTCGACGCGATGCAGGAATTCACCGAAGTTAAAAGTGTGTGGATTGACGCCGTCGGCGGCATGTCAGACCCATTCAATCCTTTTGCCTGACAACGTCACACGTTGGCTACTCGGGCGCCTGATCATCCTCGATCGCGCGGATCCGGAGCTTCGCGGCGCGGGCTGCCTGCATAACGTGGAACTCGGCGGCCGCGGCCGCGCCGTCTTGGTCCCGCGTGACGATCGCATCGACGATCGAGCGGATCTCGGCGAGCGTTTCCGGTAGCCGACCGCGTTGCGAAAGTGATCGCGCACGCGCTAACCGCACGCGCGCCTGTAGCGTTCCGTGCAGGGAACGAACTGCAGAGTTGCCCGTACCGTCGACCAACAGCTCGTAGAAGCGGTCCTTGGCGTCGAGTAGTTCCTGGATGTCATCGGCGGTTAGCAGTGTCTCCGCGAGTTGCTTGTAGCCCTGCTCGAGGGCCGCCACCTGCTCGTCACTGGCGTTCGCGGCGAACTGACGAGCGATGAATGACTCGATGAGAGCGCGGATCTCGTAGAGGTCTGCCACTTCTTTCTCGCTCAGCGACACGACCACCACGCCCTTCTGCGGCATGTCGGTCACGAGGCCTTCGGCCGCGAGTTCCCGCAGGACCTCGCGGATCGTCGTCCGGGATACCCCGGTTTGTTCAATGAGTTCACGTTCGACAAGTCGCTGACCTGGCTTGAAGTGGAATTCCAGAATTGCGCGGCGCAATACAGCGGCAGCCTTTTGCCGAAGGGGCGCCGGGACGCGGCCCACGCGCAATGAATATTCCGGGCTCGTCACGTCGGGAACGGTCATGGATTTCCTCTGAGTTCGATATCGCCGAGCATCACACCGTCAGACAATGTGACAACAGAGTATATGTCGATTGGTACTAAAACGACGTATTGGTCATCGCATTGAGGCAATCATCGAGATCTCCGCCATCTGCGAGCCTCCGGGTTGCGGCAATCACATCGGTACCTGCAGCGGGCGTCAAGATCGACTCGGTCACGCTGTTGAATTTCTCGACCGCGACCTCCCACCCGCTGCTGGCGGATCTGTCGGCCGAACCGCACGCCGACAGCGTGCGGCCACCCTTGATGTGCACGTCGACGCGCGAGACGTTCGGATCCGGGTAGGCGGCTTCGGCCTTGTCGTCCAACTCCATCGCGACCAGCCCGGCCAGGGTGCGTGCCGGATGGTTTTCGTCCTCGACGAATGCGAGGTAACTCATCGGCTCGGCGGCGTGACCGAGCAGACCCAGCGAAACGCACGCCTCCATGCTGTATTGCACCGACATCAGGTCGGCGGGTCGCCGGTCGCTGTTCTGATCGAGGGCGCGCCGCGACGTGCCCACCACCACTCGCTCGATCTGCCCGGTGTTGGGTAGCTGTGGCACGAGTTCTTCGGTGGCGCGAAGTGCGCCGTGCACCGCTCCGCACGCCGGGTACGGCTTGATGTAGACGTCGTCGACCGCGTACCCGTCGCCGAGATTCGCCCAGAGCACGGTGGGATCGGCCGAATCCTGCCCTAGCACATGCACCAGACCGAACTTGCCCGTCAACGCCGACCCGGGGCCGGCGAACCCGTGCTGAACGAGTTCGGCGGCCAGCACGCCGGCTTGCGCCGCCCGACCGGCGTGCAGTCGCTTGACCATGCCCGGTCCGTTGGTGAAGGCCTTGATTCCGGCACCAAGCGAACCTGCCACCCCGATCGCACTTGCGATGGCTGACGCGTCGTACCCGCGGAGGACGGCGACCGCTGCCGCGGCCCCGGCAGGCCCGTGCTGGCCGGTGGCGTGAAAGCCGGCTTCACCGTGTGCCAGGCCCACCGCGACGCCGATGCGGCACATGACCTCGTAGCCGGCGACGATCCCGGCGAGCACCCGCCGGCCGTCAACGGAGCGTCCGGCCGCGGCGGCCGCCGCCGCAGCGATCACCACGCACCCGGGATGCGTCATCGCCGGGAAATACAGGTCGTCCAGGTCGAAACCGTGTCCGGCGGTGCCGTTGACCAGCGCCGCCTCCGCAGGTGTCAGCAATGCGCGCCCGCCGTAGATCGGCGCGCTGCCTGGGCCGGCGCCGGCCACGGCGACCTCCTCGACCGCCCGGGTCCACGGCATTCGAAGGCCCAACAGCGCGCAGCCAAAATGATCGAGCACCAGGGCGAGGCATGATTCGACGGTCTGGGTGGGGAGTCGCCGGTCCGGCAGGCCCGCGAGGAAGCGATAGAGGTCGGCTTCACCGCTCACGGTGTCGACCCGTTCAACAGATCGTCGATGGTCGCCGACGATCCTGCGAACCGGCGGTGTGACCGGGCCACATGCCGAGCCGTCTCGAGCATTATCGCGGGCACCGACGCTGTCTGCGCCAACCGGCACGCCTCATCGAGTTGACCGGCAAGAGTGGTGAGATCCCACGTGAGCTCGGAAGGGTCGCCCGCGAGCACCGCGCGTACGGTGTCGCTGCCACCCGATCCCTTCTCCAGGTAATCGGCGGCGCGCTGCAGCGAAAGTCCACCCCGTTTGGCGAGCGTCAGGGCTTCGACGGTGACCAGCGTTTGGACGGCGGCGGCGGCTTTGGCGACGGCGGTCAGTGCCTCGGCGTCAGCTCCGGTCCGGTGATCGCCGGTGACGGGGCGTGAGATAGCAGCGCCCTGCTCCAGCCATCGGATGACGATCATGTGGTAGTCGTCGCCGTGACCGTGCGCGGTGACGCCGCGGTAGTACGCCTGCGCCAAACCGGTGAACGGCGCAGGCTCACCCGCGTCTCGCGCGAGATCTGCGCACAGCGCAACGTCTTTGGCCATGTAGCGCGTGCTGAATCGGCCCGGCCCCAAATCGTCGGGCAACACATACTTCACGATGTGGTTCGTCAGCGCCCAGGAATCGGCGCCGTTGCGGGTCAACGCGTCGATGATGTCATCGACGTTGTGCCTCAATTGATGTCCGAACACCAATGTTTCGCAGGCCAGGATGTCCAGGTTCGCGACCACCATGTTGTTGACGATCTTCATTGCCTTCGCAGCGCCGATCGATTCCGTCAGCAGCACATCGGTTGCCATGGAGTCGAGCAGGGGCCGCAACCGGGCGATCGCGTCCTCACTGCCACCGACGAAGAGCGCCAGCGTTCCTGCTTGCGCGGCGGCCGTGCTCCGCGTCAAAGCGATGCCGACGGTCTCGATGCCAACCTGCGCGAGGTCTTTGGCCACTGCGTCGATGGTTTGCGGCGAGATCGTGCTGAAGTCGACGTATAGCTGTCCGGCCCGCCCGTGCTTGGCAAGACCGGCCGCCACGGTCTCAACATGCGCATCGGCCGGCAACACCGAGAAAACGATATCGGCTTGTGCCACAGCATCTTCGAAGGACGCGGCCACCCTTCCCAGGTCCGCGGCCTGAGCAAGGCGGTCGGGGGCGAGGTCGTACAGGCTGAGTTGCACGCCTTGGACGCCAGCGAGGTTTCGTGCCATCGGCAAGCCCATGGCGCCCAATCCGAGGAAAGTTACTTTCATTGTCTTAGGTCCCGAGAACGAAGGGGTCGCGAACTGTTTCCGAGATGTCGATCATCGTGTTCTTGATCCGCGTGAATTCGGCGAGGCCTTCGGTGCCGCGTTCGCGGCCGTAGCCGCTGCGCTTGACTCCGCCGAACGGGGCCTGGGCGGCCGACGTGCGGTAGGTGTTGATCCACACTGAGCCGGCTTGTAACTCTCTGGCCACCCGCAACGCCTGGTTGATGTCTTGTGTCCATAGGCCGGCGGCCAGCCCGTAATCGGTGCCGTTCGCCAATGCGATCGCGTCCTCTTCATCGCGGAACGGCATGGCCGCGAGCACAGGACCGAAGACCTCGTTGGTGGCCAGCCGCGATTTGCGATCGACCCGCCCGAACACGGTCGGTTCGACGAATAGGCTGTCGGGCCGATCCGCTGGCGTTCCGCCACCGGTGACGAGCTCGGCGCCGTCCTCCTTTGCCTCGCTGATCATCCGCAGCACACGGCGGTACTGGTTCTCGTTGGCAATGGGACCCATCTGAGTCTGCTCGTCCATCGGATCGCCGAGCCGGATGGCCTCGGCGCGCTGGGCCACCGCCCGGACGACCTCGTCGTAGATGCTTTCGTGAATCAGCAGGCGTGACCCCGCCACGCAGGTCTGACCGCTGGCGGCGAAGATGCCGGACACGGCGCCGGGGACGGCGCGATCGAGGTTGGCGTCCTCGAAGATGATGTTCGCGCCCTTGCCGCCGAGCTCCATCGTCAGCGGAATCACATTGCGCGCCGCATTGGCCGCGATGACCCGCGCCGTTCCCAGACCTCCGGTGAAGCTGATCATGTCGACGCCGGGATGCGTGGTAAGGGCTTCACCGGTTTCCGCTGCGCCGGTCACCACGTTCACCACACCGGGCGGGAAGCCGACGGCCTCGAAGATGCGCGCCAACTCCAGCGTGCTCGCCGAAGTGTGCTCAGAAGGCTTGATGATGACCGTGTTTCCAGCGGTCAGGGCTGGCGCAAGTTTGTTCGACAAGGTTTGGATGGGCGAGTTCCACGGCGCGATGAGGACCACCACGCCATGGGGCTCACGTGTGGTGAAATCCACGGTCGTGATGTTGTCGAGCGGCTTGGTTTCGCCCGTTAGCTTGTCCGCGAGGCCGGCGAAGAACCGGAAGTTGCGTACCGCGAAGCCGAGCTGATTGAAGTTCTCCTTGAGGAGCTTTCCATTGTCACGTGTCTCGATCTCGGCGAGTCGCTCGCGTTCGGCGTCTAGCGCGTCGGCGAACTTGAACAACAGTTGGGATCGGGCGTAACCGGTCATGTCGCGCCATGGCTTCGCTGCCTGCCGCGCCGCATCCACCGTACGCAGGACGTCCTGCGTGTTCGCGGACCCGATGACGGCCCACCCTTCGAGCCGGTACGGGTCGACGGAGGTGAAATCCTCACCAGAGGCACGTACCCACTCGCCGCCGACGAAAAGGCGTGTGTAATCGACTCTTTCGATCGTATTCGTCATTTTCACTCCTCACGCAAGTTGAACTATTGGTACGTCGAGATCTGCCGAGGGGTATTCCTCGATGATGGCCGGGTCATGTCCCGGTACGATTCGGCATCCAGTGGCGGCGAGTTCCGCGAGTGTGTCGAACCCGCAGTAGTGTTCGGCGAGGTCCGTGAGCACACTTGGCGGCCAGCCCTTGGCCATCTCCTCATAGAAGTGGACCGCATCGGAGGCCAGCACGACACGTTGTTCGTGGCCAGCAACGTCGACCACCAACTGACCCGGGGTGTGTCCGCCCACCCGAATGAGGCGAATGTTGGGTCTGAGGTGGACGATCGCGTCGTCGATCAGCCGGACTCGGCCGTCGGCATGTGCCAGGCACAGAAGATGATTCGCCCGCGGGTCGGTGTGTTGGGCGAATAGCTGACGTTGAGCCAGCGGGTTGGACATCCAGAAGTCGAATTCTCTGCGGGACAGAGCGAATTCGGCGTTGGGGAACAGGTCGAGATTGCCGGCGTGGTCGTAGTGCAGATGGGTGAGGACCACCGTCGACACGGCCTTCGGGTCTATCCCCAGTTCGGCGAGCGCATGGCCGGGCGCACAATCGATCGACCGACCACGGCGGAGCGCCTCGGCAGTGGAAAACCCAGTGTCCACGATGATGATCGGACCGTCGGTGTCTTCCCGAATGACCCAGAAGTAATACGCCATCTCGATGGCCGAGTCGGCTTCGTCGTAGCTCTGCCAAGAGAGATAGAAGTCCCGCCGATTAGTCCGTTGCGAGCCGTACTTGACCGCGTAGACCGATGGTCGGGTCACTTTAAGGTTTGTTTCTCGATAGCCACACCCGCCCAGCCCTCGATGACTCGCACCACTTCGGTGCAGTCCGCGTCGGGCTGATTCTGGGCGACCGAGATTTCGACGATCTGCTCGACCGCGGTGCCGACCGGCATCGGAACACCGAGCATGCGTGCCTCGTCCAGGCAGAGGCGAAGGTCCTTGGCCAACAGGTCCAATCGGAAGCCGTGTGCAAACTGGCGAGTGAGCACCTGCCGGGGGAACTTCGTGGATGCTGCGTTGTTCTGGCCCGTGCTGGTGTCGATGATGTCGAGCAGCGTCTCGGCGTCGATGCCCGCCTTGACCCCGAGGGATACCGCTTCACCGGTGAGCACCAGAGCGCCCGCCATCAGCAGGTTGTTGATGACCTTCGCCGACTGCGCCTGTCCGGGTTGCTCGCCGACTTGGACGATGCGCGAACCCAGCACATCCAAAATCCTTCGCACGCCGTCGATCTGGCTAGGGGAACCGGAAACCATGAAGGTGAGCGTTCCGGCTTCGGCACCGCCTGGCCCACCGCTCACCGGCGCATCTATGCAACCGATGCCGAACGGCGCCAATTCGGCAGCAATCTGCGCCGCTGCGGTTGGTCCGGTCGTCGAGACGTCGACGTAAGTCTTGATGGCCTTGCCGGTGGCCAGGCCGTTCTCGCCGACCGCCACCATTCGCGAGATCCCTGGCGAGGGGACGCTTACCAGCACTGTCGCCGCTTCGTCGGCCACCTGACGTGGCGACTCGGCGCGGGAGGCGCCCTGCCCTTCGAGGGCGCCGGATGCTGTGGAATCAGTGTCGTAGACGATCACCGAGTGGCCTGCTTGCAGAAGGCGCGTCGCCATCCGCGACCCCATCGAACCCAGCCCGATGAACCCCAGCGTTGGGTGCTCATCCCCGGTGTCGGTCATTTGCCGTCTCCTGCGGCATGTTGGCCCGCTCGCCTCCCTAGGACGGCACCGGAAGTCAGCCCGGTGCCGCTGGCGTAGTTGAAGTAGTAGAGACCGCCGACGATTTCGCCGCAGGCATAGAGGCCGTCGATGGTCGTGCCGTCATAATCGAGCACCTGCGCATGCTCGTTTACCCGCAGTCCGCCGAAGGTGAAGGTGATACCGCAGGTGACCTCGTACGCCTCGAATGGACCATCGGTCAGCTTGCGGGACCAGTTCGACTTGTCGAAATTCAGCCCGTGCGTGGCGCGGCCGTCCTTGACATAGGGGTTGAAGTCCATGCCCTCGTCAACGGCGGAGTTGAATTCTGAGACAGTCGCCAAGAGTTGCTTGCGATCGACGCCCCGGTCGGCGAGTTTGTCGGCGAGATGCTCAAGGGTGTCGGCCCGGATTCGTGCGGCTTCCGGGTTTTTCACCCGGTACTCGTCCATCAACTGTGGTTCACACTGCGCGTCGAACAATTGCCAGGCTCGTTGCTGTTCCTGACGCAGGATCTCGCGTCCGTAACGGGCGTACGTGTAGGCGCCGAAGTCGGATGCCTCGTCGATGAACCGTCGGCCGTGCACGTTAACGGTTATGCCGAAGGGGTAGCTCTCCCGTTCGAAGATGTGGTTGGCATTCGGGTCGCCCGCTTCGCGCGAGCCCACGCTCCAAGCCACGGCGTGACATCCCGACCAGTGTCCATGCATCGCCGCGCCGAGGTCACGCGCCATCTGGATGCCACGTCCGGTGTTGTAGCGGGACGCTCGCACGCGGGCCAGATCCCATCCCGGACCCAGACAACGTGTGCGCCATTCCGGATCGGCCTGGAAGCCGCCGGAGGCGAGCACTACATAGTCGCCTTCGTAGGTTTCTCCGGTGCCCGCGGCGGTGCGCGCCGTCACCCGGAAACCGCCTTGTGGGGTGCGCGCCAGTTCGCGCACCTCGATGCCGTTCTCGACCACAATGTCGGTCTTACCAACGGCTTTCAGCAACGCGGCCATCAGACCGGGCCCTGCACCGGAGACTTCCACAAAGCCGCCATGCCAACCCGGTCGAGTGTGCCGCGCACGGCCGGAGGCGTCCACTACGATGCCCGACAGGAACGGGACACCGAGGTCGCTCAGCCAACTGATCGCCTGATAGCTGTTCGACACGATCAAGTCAGCCAGCTCCGGGTCACACCGATACGCGGTGACACGCCCCCAGTCGTCGAGAAAGTCGGCCTCGCGGTAGTTGGCGAACGCGTCGATGCCGGCCGACGCGTCGATACCGAGAGGGCCGACGATGGCTTCAAGCATCTCCAGGCCCTCGTAGGCGACGCGAAAGAGTCCGCCGGTGAAATAAGAGTCACTGCCGGAGCCGTCGGCGGCGCCGCGATCGAGCACCACAACATCCGCGCCCGTTTCCGCCGCCGACAAAGCGGCCGATAAGCCGGCGTTTCCTCCACCGATCACCAATACTCGCGACAATTACCTCTCCTCTGTTTCGCTCTTACAAATGTGCTGTGCCACAAGCAGTTCAGGATGTCTAGACCGTGGTGGAGTTTGATCAGGTGTGTCGGGACGGCGTTTGCGATAGCGAACTTCGCCGCCTGAAGCGCAGCCACGCGGAGACATCTAAACCTTCCGAGACCATGTGTGTTCGTAGTATCGTCATACATTATGCGGTAGTCAAGACCGTAGCCCCGCTGGGTGACCTTCGCGTCCGAACGTGAGTGCTCAACCAGGGCTGACGTGCCACTCCGGAGTGGGCGACCGTCAAAC
This sequence comes from uncultured Actinomycetota bacterium, assembly GCA_963848855.1. Lineage (GTDB taxonomy): Bacteria > Actinomycetota > Actinomycetes > Mycobacteriales > Mycobacteriaceae > Mycobacterium. Next base: position 1,390,367 of record CAWKFL010000006.1, on the reverse strand, counting down.
ATAGGTTTTACGCGCGGCGGTTATCGGTGCGAGCGCGGTGCTGAGCGGCTCCGCTGTGGCCCAGGCTAATCCGGCGACACTCATGCCGGTGATCGAGTCCTCGGCGGCGTAGCTGTGAGGGGCCATTAATGGCAATCCCACCGCGGACGGGGTGATTGACGGGATTAGCGGTCTGGAAAACCGAGGGTTTGATGAAATCGACGGGGCATTGGTGCTGGTCACCGCGATCCGCCACGTCTGCCCGCAGCACGAGGCGTTGATGATGGGTGTCATCGATCCGGTCGCTGCTGAGGAAATCTGCAACAAGCCGTTGTGATGGCCTCGGCGTTTGCGCAGGAGCAGCTGACGGTTCGTCCTTGCCGGCGACCTTCCACAGTTCTTGTGTCCCAACGGGAATCGGTTCACCTCGTACGTGAGCATTACATTCTCGGCGCACCGTTGCAGTATTTGACGCAGGACGAGTGTCGACTGGTCATCGAGCAGGTGCCCGTCCCCGCGAAGCCGCCAGGTCGAGCAGTCTTCTCTCGAGCGCCCAAGAGGCTTGCGCGTCGGAAGGAAGTCGAGTCGTCGGGACGGGTCGAAGCGAGTAGCGCGCGGATATAGAGCGCACTCGGTCTAGGGATGCGATGTGCCAATCGTTCGTCGCACGTAGTCGGGATCGTCGGCGGTGGTCGAAAACGCGTGGTGCGCCACTTGCTTCCCCGAGGTAGGGCGGCGCGACGATCAAAATCAGTCCACATTCACGTGGTTCTTCAGGGGGCTTCTCATGGCTAGTCAGATCGGCTACAACAGCACGAAGAAGGTCCTCGCCGCCTGCGGCCTGGCGATCGGCGTCGGCAGCCTCGGCCTGTTTGCGAATGCCGGCACCGCCGCTTCCGGATCTTGGCCGGCGGACCCGACTTGGCCAGGGAACTCATCGCATCCATGCTGCTCCCGGTGAGGGGTCGGGAGCCGCAACTCACCTGCCCACGCAGTTCAGTACAAAGTGGAGGAAAAATGAAAATGATCCGTGGAAAGAAGATCCGCTCTTTCCTACTCGGTTGGGGCTTGTCGCGACTACGGTTACCGTCGCCGTGATTGGGCCGGCGACCGTGGAAGCGAATGCCCTAATTGCCTCAAATCACAATGAGGTCTTGGAGGCGCGGTAGGGCTGTTGCTCGGCGTCACGGTTTCGGTGTGGGGGCGTGCTGCACGCCTGAATGCGCGCAGTTGCCGACCGTGACGTCGTCGGTGGACGCGGCGGTGGTGTGGCACACCATCGGCACGATCCGCGAGGAACTGAGCGATTTCGACGGAGCCGACACTGCGTATCAGCTCGCCACGGCCATCCTGAATCGTCACAGTGGTGACGACGCACTGACACCAGTACGAATCACGGTCGCGTCGAGCACGGGCCGCTTGGCGCGCGCCTTTGGCAGACTCGACGATGCCGAGCGGCTCTACGCGGTGACGATCCAGTTGGCCGAGCGGCATTTCGGTGCTGACACGGTCGAGGTAGCCGGGCTGCTGAATGACCTTGCCGTGGCGCACAAGTACGCCGGGCGGTTCGACGAAGCCGAAGCCCTGTACCGTCGGGCGCTGCCGATCATCGAGGTGGCGACTGGCATACATGTAGATGTCGCGACAATCTGGCACAACCTCGGCGGCATCGAACACGCTCGAGGGCGCTTTGGTGTTGGGCGAAATCTAGACTCGACATGCCCTTCATATTCGTCGAGCCTCGCTCGGCCCGACTCATGTGGCGGTGGCGAAGGACATCGCGGCGCTGGCTGCCCTGGTGCAGGGACGGGGACGATTCGACGAAGCCGAACGACGATACAGGCGAGCGGTGGTGATCTTCGAGAAAACCTTCGGGCCGGTGCATTATGAGCTTGCTGTGAACTACAACAACCTGGCCGCCTTGCATGCCGCGCGTGGGAATCAACGTTAGGCAGAAGCGCTCTACTGGCGAGCCCTTGATACCAAGATGCAAATGCTGGGACCCCGCCACCCCGATGTGGCGGTAAGCCTGCATAACGAGGCGGTGCTGGCCCTGCGACAAGGCGACGACGAACGTGCACACGACCTTTTCGAGCACGCTATGGAGATTTCGAATCCAGCCTGGGTGATCTACATCCGAATACCGTCGCCACTAAAGCCGGCTCGCCACGCTGCCGCCGCGGCGGACCGACGGCACATGATCTTGACGCGACGTCTGTCACGAGTCCTTACGCGCGGACCGGCGTTTGGGCGGCGGCTTTCGTGTGGGAGCTTCGGTGGTGCGTGTGGCCAGTCGCCCCAGCGTGGACACGCCCGGGACGGACGACACGGCTCTGTAGACGTCATTGCCCGTCGCGACCAGCGACTCCAGTTGGGGCAGAATCGCATCCATCGTTCGAATCATGGGGTCGGCGAGCGCGAGGTACCGTTCCGCACGATCGATCGCTGTGTTGAGGCGCTCGGTGGCAATCGCCAGATTCTCCACGAGCTCCGGCACCTGACTGATGAGTTGTATCGATGCGGGCGTTATGCGCATCGCCCCGCTGGCAACTGATTGGGCTGTCTCGGCCGCGGCCTGCGCGGCGGCCTTGATGTCTTTCGGGCTGGGAACCTTTTGGCTCGGCATATGAAAACTGTGATGCACGACGGCCCGAGCTGTCTCGCGTTTGGCCTGAACCGTCGTGCGAGAGGCAGTCAGACAGTCGTCGGTCGCACGTTGGCGGCACGGATAGAGTCGGCAAGAGTCCAAAACGACAGGCCCAGCAGCGGCACGTCCTTCAGGAGGAATTCGCCGGTGAGGGACAGAGCCGGGAAGCCGCCGCCCGCCGCCTCTCCGACCCCAGGTGTGCTGAACAGAAAACTGATGGTTGAGAGGAAGAGCAGGATGGCGAGCACGCTGCCCGCGATAGACAGTTTCGGGGCTACCGGCTTGATCGCAAGGAGCACCGCAGTCGCGAGCTCGAAGACGCCCAGCAGCGCCGAAAACGTGTAGACCGGGAAAATGTGGTAGAGCCAACCGATGAAAGGGCTGTTCGCCACCAACGGCTGAATTTGGTGCGCCTCGAAGTTGGCGAACTTCAATGCTCCGATCCAGCCGATCACGATGACGAGGCCGTACCGACCCAAGACGGCGGCAATGGTGTCAATTGTGGCGATCTTCACTGCTCGATCAAGATTCGGCTGCTTCCAGAAGTTAGTCATCGTTGTCCCTTCGCGTGTAGCGGTTCGAGCCGTCACGCAAAGGAACGCAGTGAACACCGGGGCAGAGTCGGATCCTCGATATCTACTTTCGATAGCGGCCATTGTTCGGTCCGATGGGCCTCAGTCCGCAGTGGCAATGTCGCCGAAAGCCGCTGACGCACCGAACGTGGCGGCTATCCAGATAACCACGGCGCCGGCCCAATAGACCAAGCAGACCACCACCGCCCGTCTCCAATGCCGGCTCTGCCAGAGGTAGACCGCGTGGCCCACAAATACAAGGAGCACCGTCAAGAAGGCGGCTGCCGGACTCTGCCGTTGACCCCACCTGCCGGGCGTCAGCGCGCTCCCAGCCGTAGGTGAACGCCATGACGCCATAGAGCTGGACGAAAAGGGTCCACTCAGTCGACGCTCGATTCGGCCAGACGACAGCGGCGATGACGACACTGAGCGTGACGAACACCATCAACGCGACGTAGATCCAGCCGCGCCTGGTCATTGGTAATCTCCCTGTGCACGAAACGAACTCGGACCGCTGAGGTTTCAGCTCAGCAACGGCGTAGGAAAGTCGTCGTGACGGCGCCGTCCCGCCGCGACCTGAACCCATAGCCAGTCGTCTGCCAGCGATTCGGGGCGGGTGCCGTTGCGCTGGCGGCGATGAAGTGTATCGAGCACTTCCGCGGTGCGCTTTACGGCGAGCTCCGATGGCGTGGCGGCGCGGTCCAGCGCCTGTGCCAGGTCCAGGCCGTGCACGACAGCCTCGACGATGCGGGTGTCGATGAATTCGTCGGTCCGTATCGTGCCGAGAACCGTCCATCCGACGAAAGCCGGGTCAGCCTCCCGCGCTTTCACCACCGCGGTGGAAAAGCCTGTCAAGCAGTAGTCCAGGGTCTCGGCGCCCGACATCGTCGCGACGGTGTCCCTCGCTGTGCGGTACGCCAGTGGCGCGATAAGCCCCTTCGGCTGGTCGAAGAACGAGACGCGATCCAGCGCAGGCGGGGTCTCCAACTCTTGGGAAAACAGTGTGTCGACCATGTTCATCGCGAAGCCGATGTGACCGGCCAGCTCCTGGATCGTCCAGTTTGGCGTCGACTCCACGGGGATGAGCAGAGTCGGGCTTGACCACTCGCCGTGCTTTAGCGACCCGAGCGTTTGCGCCATCCAGTCGAGCTCGCCGGCGAGCGCATCTACTGTTTCGATGTATTCGTCCACACTGCTCCAAATGCCTCGAGCGCTGATCGTGATGGCATCAGCAAACAGAAATCCTCTGTCCGGCAACGGGTTACAGGAAACCGATCAGGGGTCGCGTTCGGACGTTTACGGTGCCACCACTCTGGTGTCGGGTCGTTCATGGAGCGAAACCCTACGTAGTCGGCAATCCCCAATTGAGGTAGTGCGGTACTCGCGACCTGCGCCAACCCCTGCTTGATGATCGGATCACGCGGCACCGAGTTGGAAGGAGTGCCGGTCATGGTCACTGTTGCGAATCGCACGTCCGAGGCGCGTTTCTGCACGCCGCAGCCATCGCATGCCCTGCAGGCGCGGCGGCGGAGCCCGACCACGGAAACGGTGACGCAGCACGGGTCGCGCACCGGAAATGGCCTGCCGCGCTTATCGGTCGTTCGACCTCAGCGCCGACTGCAGTGGCTGCGGCAGAAGGTCGCCGAGCATCGCAAGGCAGTGGTCACGTTCATCGGGTCATCCGCGGCGGTGGTCATCGCGATGAAGGAACCCGTAACTGCGTTGTTGCCGTCATTCGCCGCTTCCTGGATGGGGTACGCCGTGGCGGCAGCGACGGCATACGCGACCTACCGTGCTAGTAACGCCAAGCCGGTGGACCCGGAACCGGAGACAGACATTGAGACCGATGAGCGACCGGTGAGCGATTCTGCGCCCCGGTTGGTTTGGGCGCTTGCGAGTTTCGTGTGCGTCCTTGGCGGGGCGGTGCTCGCTGGCCGATATCGGGGGAGGCGCTCAGATTCCGTGGTGACCTATTGCATCCACTCGTCATAGAGGCGTTTCAAGGTGCCGTTGTCGAGCGTCTGGACCAGCCAGGCATTTGCCTGCTGAGTGAGTTGGCTTCCCTTGGGGAGCATGTAGGCCTTGTGGTCACTGGTAAACGGTTTGTCCGGATGCACAGCGACCAGCTCCGGATGCTTCTTCGACTGGTAGATGGCTTCGATGGCGTCGGTGATCATCACGTCGGCCTGCCCTGATATGAGCTGAGCGAAGACCGCGGTGTTGTCCTGGTTTACGGTCAGGGTGGCGTTGGAGAGGTTCTGTTTCGCGAATAGCTCGTTGGTGCCGCCGGCGTTCTCGATCACGCGCACATCGCGCTGATTGATTTGCTGAATCGATTGAAAGCGAGCCGCATTCGTCTTCGCGGTCAACGGTGTCTTGCCGTTGCTCAGATACGGAGAGGTGAAATCCGCGACCTGTTCGCGCGTCGGCGTCGGCGAGATCCCACCGACAGCGATGTCGCATTTGTCTGGAGTGGTGATGTCGGTGATCAGCGATCCCCACGTCGTGGGGACGAAGGTCGGGGTGCGACCCAGACGTGCCGCGAGGTCCTTGGCCATCTCGATATCGATGCCGGCGTACTGCCCGGTTGCGGGATCGCGATAGGTGAGTGGTTTGAAGTCTCCGGTCGTGCAGATCCGCAGCACCGCATGCGACATACCGGTTGCGGTAGCCGGCACTACGGGACTTGTCTCGCCGTCAGAAACATCCCATCGCCGAGATACCAGCAGTGAGCGTCACAACGCCGGTTATCAGAGTCGAGATGAACAAGCGGTGAGCTCTGGTGGGCAGCCCTGACGCAGGGTCGGTCGGCATCGGCGTCGCCTTTCGATTGCAATAACGTCCTCGGATGAACCGCACCACCAGAGTGGGACCCGTTGCAGGGACCGAATCCGTCGCAACACCAGTGACTCACCCAGTCCCAGCTGAGTCACTGCTCGTCTGTTGCTTGTAGATCGTGCCGTTCTTCATGATGACGAGCAGGTTTCGGTCCGGGTCGGCAAGGAGGTCGAGGTCTGTGAGCGGGTCGCCGTCGACGAGAAGGAGATCGGCGAGCGCCCCTTCTTTGACGACGCCGAGCCGACCGGGGTACGGATTACGTTCACCCGACATCGCACATAGTGCGGCGTTGCCCGACGTCGCCATCGTGAGCACTTCTGCTGGGCTGAACCAGCGAGCCATTTTGGTCAGCTGGCGGCCCTGCCGATCGGCAAGCCCCGCGTCGAAGAGGGTGTCGGTGCCCCACGCGAGGTTGACACCATGCTTCTTGGCGAGTTCGAAGGCGCTATCGGTGCCTGCGGTTACCTGTTTCAGTTTGTCCCGCTTGGCGGGATCGTCGAATCGGATCGCGTCCTCGTCGTTGAGCATCGGCTGCAAGCACCACCATGCGTCGCGCTCGGCGATCATCGCCGCGGTGGCGTCGTCGAGTAGGAAGCCATGTTCGATGCAGCGCACGCCAGCGCGAAGCGACTGCTGAACGGCCCGCGGGGTGAAGGCGTGCACCATCACGTATGTTCCCCAGTTCTCGGCCGCCGCGACTCCTGCACGCAGTTCTGCCTCGGTGTACTGAGTGACGTCGATCGGGTCGTATGTCGAGGACACCCCGCCGCCGGCCATCATCTTGATCTGCGTCGCCCCGAGCATCAACTGTTCGCGCGCCGCGCGCAGCACGGCGTCGACTCCATCGGCAATCGCCGATACGCCCATCGCCTCGATGTGGCTCGCGTGACCGCATGGCGCGCTCGACAGTTCGTGCGGCATGCGAAAGTCTCCGTGACCGGAGGTCTGCGTGATGAAGGCGCCCGATGGATAGATCCGTGGTCCCTCGATCGTTTCGTCGTCGATCGCCGCTTTGAGGCCGAACACCGGCCCTCCGGCGTCGCGAACTGTGGTGAATCCTCGGTGCAATGTTCGGGTGGCTTGTCCGGCGGCAACGATGTTCAGGTAGCCGACATCGGCGGTCAGAGCCGTCATCATCGGAGTAGCGGCCATCATTGCGTGCCAATGCGCGTCGATCAGTCCCGGCATCAAGACGCGCCCGGCGCCGTCGATCTCCAGTCGGTGTTCGCCGTGCGCCTGCCCGATGGGCTCGGCGGAGATGGACTCGATTGTGGAGCCTCGGATGAGGACGTTGCAGCGGGCCGACAGCTGCGGAGACTGGCCGTCAAAGACCCGGACATCGCGGAATAGTGTGGTCGTAGGCTCGGTGGACGACATGCGGGACATCCTTGCTAAGTGAGCGTTTTTTCTTTCTAGTATCACCAACGGATCCCGGTCTACTGCCGCTTCATGTTTGCTCGCTACCAGGACTAGGCACGCTGGCGTGTTCCCCGTGAATGAGTCCGCCCGTAACTGAGCCGCAATGGATGACAGTGGACCACCTGCGGCGAGCAGCCGATAGTTGGCGGGATCTTAGTTATCCGGTGTTGATCGCGAATCTCATGAGAGACCCGCGTCGCCCGACGTGGAGCCCGCCGGTGCGTCGCACGAACGTCGTGATTAGGCTTGAGGTTTGACCGGGTTGGTTGCACGTTGCACGAGGGCCAGCGGCGGCGGCCGTCGGCGGCAATTCCTGTTGATGCTGGCCGCGGATTGTGGAAGAAAGATTTGTGAACGCGCCGCGACTGGTTTTCGGCTGTCGGTCAATGGCTTGACGTGATCTGGGGATAGTCGAGGTAGCCGCGCCGGTCACCTCCGTAGAAGGTGCTTCTGTCCGGTTCGTTGTAAGGTCCGTCGGCCCGGATACGTTCGGGGAGATCGGGATTGGCCAAGAATAGGGATGCGAAGCTGATGGCATCCGCGACGCCTTCCTCCAACGCGTGGGTTGCAGTTTCTGGTGTGACGCGAACGTCCTCCGGTGTGGGATGGGGGTTGAGGATGATGCCTCTAGTCCAGATCTCGCGCAGTACGCATGTGAACGACCGGTTGCCCCACTCGGCGATGTGAATGTATGCAAGGCCGAGTCCGTTGAGTTCGCGCAACAGTGTCGTGTAGAGCTCTTCGGTGTCGATCTCGCTCACGCCGTTATTCGCTTTGCCAGGGGAGATGCGGATCCCGACCTTTGCGGCGCCGATCTGATCTGCCATGCGGCCGACAGCCTCGACGGCGAAGCGCACTCGATTGACCACTGAGCCGCCGTACCGGTCCTCACGGTGGTTAGTGTTCGATGCCAGGAACTGTTGGACGAGATAGCCGTACCCGCCGTGGAGTTCGACTCCATCGAATCCTGCTGCGATTGCATTCTTTGCGGCTGCGGCGTGCTCGTCGATCACCTCTGCGATCTCGTCGAGCGTGAGCGCCCGCGGCGTCTGGAAAGGCATTCGCCCGGTTTGTGTTATGGCTTCGCCAGGGGCTGCGATTGCTGATGGGGCGACGGTCGTGCGCCCGTCCGGGAAGATGGAGGAGTGGCCGATCCTGCCTGCGTGCATCAGTTGGGCGACGATGCTTGAACCACTCTGGTGCACTTGTTGGACGACTGGTCTCCAGCTGGCGATCTGTTCCTCGGAGTGAAGACCGGCGGTATTGATATAGCCCTGTCCTCCGACGCTGGGTTGGATGGCCTCGGTGATGATGAGGCCAGCGCCCGCTCGCTGTGCGTAGTAGGTGGACATGATGTCAGTCGCCGAACCAGTCGCGGTCGCACGGTTACGGGTCATAGGTGCCATGACGATCCGGTTGGAAAGCTTGAGGTCACCCAGTTTGAGGGGTTCGAACAAGGGCATTGACGTCTCCAGTTGTCTTTTTAGTCAGATATTCTGATAGTCATAGTTATTGACTAATGCCATAGAACCATACGGCGGTTCCGGGGTCAAAGCCAATCCGGGCGGGCAAATTCGATGTGATGGGACTGATGAGGACTGGACGGGGCATGCAATGACTACGTTGGTGCCCCAACGCAACTCGGTGCGGGCGGCTGGCAACGGTGACTGAAGCTGAGGCCGGCCGTCTGTTTTTCGATGGTGACCGCTGTGTTGGGGTCGAATACCGCGTCAAGGACGGGAAGAGGGTTTCGCTGGCCCGAGCCGCCGAGGTGATACTGGCCACGGGCGCAGTCGGATCGGCGCAACAGCTGATGCTGTCGGGCATTGGCGCCAACCTGCAGGACCACGCCTGGTGATGGTCGCGTAACGAGCAGGACGGCCGGTCCGGCCCGCGCTAAACAAATCATGGCGAAATCATCGGGTTGATTCGCAGCGGGGCCCGGGGTTCACCAGATGCCGGTGCCGTTCACCGTCGGTTCCGAAGATCGAGCGAACAGTGCGCTGCGTTGAAGTATCGAGCGGGCGTTGGAGCACCCCGGACCAGAACGTCGCCACTTTGATCGCGTCGTCGCAGTCGAAGGCGATGTCGCCGATCCTGACCGTCATGACTTCCTCGAGGGAAGTGGAGTTCCTGCAAGTGTCCTCAGATGATGACGCGTGACGGGTCAGGCAATCCGTAGGCCTGCTTCAAGTTCGATCGCCGGGACTCGTCACGATGAACCCGACTGGGACCGGGCATTGACACCATCGGCCGCATCGCGGCAACAACGGCTCATGCAGGCGTGCGCTCGAAGAAGGTGGCGACGTGCAGCCCCTTCGACCCGCCAGCGTTGGCCCCCACGGACTGGATATACAGATGGTCCTGCCGTTGCATCAACGGCTGCCGGGCCGTGTACACGTTCTCGTACACGTACTCGATCACTTCGCGCTGCTGCGCCTCGTCGAATCGATGCACATTGGGATGCAAAAGGATCATCCACATTCCACTCATGAGTTCTCCGAAATCCTCGCACCAGAAGCGACAGCGAGATGTCCGCGTCTGAACGAGCGCATCCGAAAACCGGGGATCGTTTCGCAGCTCCCCCGCGAAATCCGGCAAATCCTGTGTATTTCGTACTCCGAAGTACTTGCCGGCGAAGTGATTATAAACCCAGTTAGCGCTTTTCGGGTCGTCTGCGCGGCTCGATGACAGCACGGCATGTATGGCGCCACCTGTCTGTCCTGCTTCCTTCCCTCCGCGTGTGAGCACCTGCGAGTAGAGCGACCAGATCAAATCCGTCCATGCGCTTCGGGGCACGTAATACATCGAGTGATGCAGGGTAATGAGATCTGCTCTCTGTCCGTTCAACACATCGCGGGTAAACCGCGCTGCGGAGTCCTGATTACCGAACAGCGAGAGGTAGTCGCCCTGTACCGGATGTACATGACCGATGCCCTGGCGATTGTTGCGCTCCCGGATGATGTCAATCGCCTGCTGTTCAATGTCGACAAGCCACAGCCCGCCGCGAAACATCGATTCAAGGATGCGGAACTGCGGCTCGCTACTCGATCCCGCGGACACTGCACGAAGTGGCCGACTGGTGTTCGATGCACGGACTAAAGCTCGGATCACGTCCGACAGTCCATGCGCCACATCGACCTTGTCACTCGAGTATCGCGCCCAGATCTTATCCTGCGTGACCATCGGCGACTCCGCGGCGCGCATGCCGATATCCTGCCGTTCCCCTATAGAAAGCGTTCTCATACGCCCCTCACATTCTGGCATGCAGCACGTTAGAAGCTACTGTCGCAGCGTTAGTTCCAGTGACGTTGAATCAAACCCTCCCGACAGATCTATTCATCCGTGCCAGCAGGCCCGAACGTTCTGTGGACGCGGCGGTGAAGTGGGAGTGGAGGCTGCTGTCCCACGGCCATAGCTAGGAAATGGTTTGCTTCGCGTTGGAGTTCAAGGTGAGTATGACCGTTTCCCGTTGTTTGACTCCGCTGGTTGGCTCGGCCTTGTTGACCGCTGCGCCGTTAGCGCTGCCCGCGACCGCATCCGCTACCCCGCCGGTCGGCGTCAGCGCGGTGGTCCTATCGAAGCAAACCGTCAACGGCAAGGACTATATCGTCAGCGACATCACGATTGACCCTGGCGGTAGCACCGGGTGGCACACTCATCAGGGGGAGATCTTCGGCATTGTCAAGCAAGGTACCTTGACGCACAACACCTCTGACTGCAGCCAGGACGGCGTCTACAACGTCGGTGACCCCATCACCGACCCGACCGGCCCGACACACGTCCACATCGGCCGGAATCTGGGTACGACACCGGTCGTACTGGAGGTGCTCTACGTCGATCCGGCGGGGGCGCCGACATCGAACAGCATGCCGAGTCCAGGCTGCAACTTCTCCTGATCCGCAAGTGTTTCGAAAGTTGCCGTGGTATAGGAGGTTACGCATCAGGCGGTGGTTTGCGCGGAGGTAGTAGCGCCGCGAGCTCCTCGCGGCTGGCCGTGCCGGTTTTGATCATCGCCTTGTAGATGTGGCCTTCGACCGTGCGGACCGACAGGCTCAGGCGCGTGGCCAGGTCGCGGTTGGACAGACCCTCGCCGATCAGCATCACGATCTCGCGTTCGCGATCGGTCAGCGGTAACGGCTCGCGGACCTGCCGAAGCGCGGGGGTATCGGCGCCGCCGCATTGTTCGCTCAGCGTTTCTGCAGTAGTCACGCATGCCAGTGCTGATCCACGCAGGTCTTTGCGGCGGTAGGCGATGACCGCGTGCGCGGCCGCGTCCATAGCCGCTACCAGATCACCCATCTGCTCGAAACTCTTTGAAACTGCAATCAATTCAGCTGCATCGTCATCGTGTAGGGCGGCGGCGAACCGCGCAGCCAGGTCGACGCGGGGCCCGTCGGCAAGCTTCTGGAGTTCGTGCAGACGGGGTGCGGCGGAGCGAGAGCCGAACTGTGTGGCGGTCTGAAGGCAGACGACTTCCGCCGCGAATCGTGCATTGGCTGCGGCGGTTTCGGCGGCCGATTGCAAGATCGCGATCGCCTCATTGACGGCGCCCTGGCTGGCGGACACCCATGCCCGGGCAAGACTCCGTTCGTAGTCGAGGGACCGAAACGGCCGCTGCACCTTGTCGAGTGCGCCGAGCGCGGCAGCGGCCGCTTCGGTGCTACCGCGCATGGCGAGCGCGGTCGCGTAGGGGACGTGATAGCGGAACCCCCAGCCGATCGCGTGGCCCGACGCCGACAATGCTGCTGCCGCCTCCTCCAGCAGTTCGCACGATTTACCGAGGTTCCCGGCGCCGAGCGCCGCGCGGCCGGCAACGGCCGCACCGAGTGATTCGGCGGCACCGGGGAGGTCTGCGGCTTGGCGGCGCACGCGCTCGGCCACATCAAGGGCGTCCCTGATGCGGCCAGACAGCAGGAGCGCGCTGAGGTGTGCGTCGGCGATGTTGAAGGTCATGTGCGGAGCGTCGAGACAGCGCGTCGCGATGGTGTATCCCGTCTCCGCGATGTCGACGGCTTCGGCGGCGTGCCCTGCGTCGGCGGATATGGCCGCGAGCGCCCATGCTGTCTCCGTGCCGACGATCGGGGGCAGGTTGTCGAGCGCGAGGTTCTTTGAAGCCAGCGCGGCAGCATCGGGCCGATCCATCGCAAACCAGTACACCGTGAGGAGGGCGTCGATCCAGCCCCGAGACTCGGCTGCTGTGGTGCGCGAGGCGTCGTCGATGATCGCTTTGGCTCGCGTCGGGTCCGCGAGCGCCCACAGCATGTTGCTGGCCCGCAGATAGGTCAGTCGGGCGTGCTCCGGGTCGGTCAATCCGGGGATCGGCACGTCGGCAAGTACCGCATCTGCTTCTTGGCCCCGGCCGAGCCATGACAGCGCGTGCGCGCGCAGAAAGTGGGCTTCCGGTCCTGCGCCTGCGGACACGGCGGCCGCCGCGAGCCGGTCGGCGAGGGACAGATCCGCGAGCCAGATAGCGCCGCGGGCGGCCTGGTTGAGCAGGTCGATATCGGGTGGGAGGTCGGAGTCGACGCTCAGTGTGGCGCGGCGGATGACGACTTGGAGGTCGTCGCGGTCATCGCCGGCGGCCAGTTCGGCAGCGACCAGTCCGCGCAGCCGACGCAGCCTCGTGATAGCGGCGCGTTTTCTTCGCACCTCCGCGTAAATCGGGTGCGCCACACGGACTTCGATGCCGCTGTCGATCTGTTCGACGGCGATCAGGCCACGAATGTCGGCCTCCTCGACCGCGTCGGGACCGGCGATGCGTTTGAGCGCTGCCAGCTTGATCGGTTCGCCGATGGCGAGTGTATCGATGACCGCGCCGATGGCGGCGGGCAGAGTTCCGATGCGGGATTCGATCAGTTCCACCAAGCCGCACGGCATGATTGGACCGCCAACCCAGTGCCAGAATCCGTTCATCTGCTTGAGCCGGCCGTCGGCGACCTCCCGCTCGACGATGTGACGCAAATAGAGGACGTTGCCGCGGGCGAGTTCCCAGAGGCGACCGGCGGCGTGCGAGTCCATCGAGCCGCCAAGGGTGGCGGCCAAGAGTGTGGTGGTGTCGTCGGGCGGCAAGGGCCCAAGATCGAGCCGCTCGAACTGGCCGGCCTTCCACAGTTCTTGTGTCCCAGCTCGAATCGGTTCTCCATCGCGCACGGTAAGGAGCACTTTGGCGGCGCACCGCAGGACGATCTGATGCAGAACGAACGTCGACAGGTCATCGAGCAGGTGCACGTCATCGACACCGACCACCACCGTCGCGCCCGGGGCGGCCACCGTCAGCGACTCGATCACTCCGCGGACCAACTGAACGGTTTCGACGCCGTCGGACCGGGCCCACTCGGTGAACGCGCCTAGCGGAAGGGTCCGTGCGCACGTAGTGCCGACGGCCCAGTGGGTTACGTATCCCCGCGAGGCCGCCGCATCGAGCGCCTCGCGGGCCAGGCGACTCTTACCGACCCCCGCAGCGCCGCAAATCACCATCCCCGACGAACCCCTGTCGGATAGTGCGGCTTCGATAAGTCGCAATTCCGCCAAGCGTCCGGTCAACGGCCATTCCAACCGCACAGATACAGGGTAGGAGCGCAAGTAGCGCGGCGCGGTTAATCGAGTAACTGGTTTTTCGGAGGTACTCGAAATCGTCGGATGCGGTCGAAATCGAGTGGCGCGCTACTTACACCCTCGATATTGCCCGGCGAGACGATGGGCTCATCGGAACCGCCGAGTAATCGGTGCGACGAAGGGGAAAATGTCATGTTGAGGAATACGGTTCTATGTGCGGCGATAATCGGCGCCAGCGCAGTGCTGACCAGCTCGGCGGTGGCCACGGCCAATCCGGCGACGCCCATGCAGACCATCGAGTCCTCTGCCGCTCAGCTGTGCGGAGCCATCGACCGCAGTCCAAACCGGGGCGGCGTGCTCGACGGAATTCTCAGTCTCGACGACAGCGGGCTTGATGACATTGATGGGGCGCTGGTGCTGATCACCGCGGTCCACCACGTCTGCCCGCAGCACGAGGCGCTGATCACGGACGCCATGGATTCGTTCGCGGGCGAGGAAGCCTGCACCAAGCAGACCTGATCGCTTCGGCACACGTAAGTGGCGGTGCGATGGCATGCCGCAAGTAGTCGGAGTCCTCGCCAGTAATCAAAAACGCGTGGTCGGCCACGTACATCCTCGATGCATTACGGCGTGACGATCAAAACAGCCCACATATACGTGGCCTGTTAGGGGGAAATCTCATGTCTACTCAAGTCGTCTTCAGAACCGTCGCGAGGAAATTCCTTGCCGTCAGCGTATTGGCGATCGGCTTCGTGGGCGTCGGCCTGTTTGGCGCTACGGGCATCGTCTCTGCGGGGTCTTGGCCTGCGGACCCGACGTGGCCAGCGCCGCCGGCGTGGGGTTCTCACCCAGCGGATCCGGCGTGGCCGGGCGAGTCGTCGCACCCCTGCTGCTCCCGTTGAGCCTCCCGTGTTTATGCCCAAACGGACACATGGGCGGATAAGTGCGAGAGCAAGCCACCGTTTCGTCGATCTCGGTAAGTGAAAGGCAGAGGAATCATGAAAAAGAACAAAGTGCGCTATGTCCTTACCCGGCTGGGGCTTGTGACGACAACGGCCACCGTCGCCCTGATGGGCCCGGCGACCGCGATAGCCAACGCTCTACTGGCGTCAAACCACAATGAGGTCATGGCTACGCGGTAGGACGACCGCTCGGCGTCACGGTTTCGGCATGGGGGGTGCGCTACGCCTGCATGCGCGCGCAATTGCCGACCGTGACGCCGGACGGCTGACTTCGGCACTCGACGCGGCTATCAAGTCGCAATCGATCGTTGAGGAGTGGTCGGCGGATGCCGCGGTGGTGTGGCACACCATCGGCACGATCTACGAGGAACTGAGCGACTACGACCGCGCCGGCGCCGCGTACCGGCGTGCCGAGGTCATCCTCGACGGTCACCGTGGGGACGATGCTATGACATCGGTGCGGATCCTAATCGCGTCGAGCATGGCGCGTTTGCAGCGAATCCTGGGCAGTCTGGAGGAAGCCGAAAGCCTTTACACGCAGACGATCGAGCTGGCCGAGCAGCATTACGGTGAAGAGACGGCCGAGGTTGCGCATCTACTGAATGAGCTCGCCGTGGTGTACAAGTACGCCGCGCGCTTCGACGAAGCCGAAGCCTTGTACCGGCGGGCGCTGCCGATCATTGAGGCCGCCCACGGGATGGATCATGTTGGCGTGGCGACGATCTGGCACAACCTGGGCGGCGTCGAACATGCCCGTGGGAACTTCAGTACGGGCGAGACTTACGCTCGGCGTGCTGTCGAAAGCCGTCAAGCCGCGCTCGGCTCGACGCATGTGGCGGTGGCAAGAGACGTCGCGGCGCTGGCCGCGCTCGTGCAACAGCAGGACCGCTTTGATGAAGCCGAACGACTTTACCGGCGCGCGCTCGGCATCTTCGAAAAACACTTCGGGCCAGTGCATTACGAGCTCGCAGTCAACTACAACAACCTGGCCGCCATGCACGCGGCGCGTGGAATGTTACCCCAGGCAGAGGAACTCTATCTGCGAGCGATCGATATCAAGATCCAACTTCTCGGTCCCAGCCACCCCGACGTAGCGGTCAGCCTGCACAACCTGGCGATACTGACCGTGCGCCAAGGCGGCGATGAACGTGCCCGTGACCTGTTCGCCCGGGCCGTCCAAATTTTCGAAACCAGCCTAGGTGCCAATCATCCGAAAACGCTTTGCAGTAGAGGCGAACTGGCCGCTTGCGGCTGAGGCGCAATAGCCGGCCGCGATATCGTCCTGGCGGACGATCGGCTTCGAGAACAGCGTTGGGCCGGTGAATTACGAGTCGGCGTGAAATCCACTGCCGTGCAAACAGACCCGCGACCCTGCTGCCCCCCGGCGGGCATAGCGATCACGGACCTGCCGAAGTCATTGTCCAGGAGCACTATTCGCAGTAATCAGGTGGCGAATAGCCACGCCAGCTCCTTCTGCACCGGTGGGTGCTCGTCGGCAAGCAGCCGCATGCGCTCCCACGTGCCGTCATCCTGCCATCGAAGATGGCGTTTCCACGCCGTTTGCCAGGAACCGAAGTGGCAGGGAAGATTTCGCCAAGACGATGCGTTCAAGTGTCGCCAGGCGATTGCCTCCATAACCTCGCGGTCGTCCTTCCATCGGCCGCCGGGAGCCTTCCCCCGCGGCGGGATGGCTGTGCGGATCACTTGCCAGGCCCGGTCGCTCACCAGAGGCCGCGGTTCCCGGGGGGTCACCCGGCCGGGTCCTCTGCGATCGCTTATTTCGAAGTGCTCTGTTGCGAGAACTGTCTCTCGAATCTGTGTCAAGCAAGCAGTATCAGCGAGAATCGAGCGAACCAGCAGCGTCGCAAGGCGGTCGCCGAGAGTTGGGTCGAAGGCGGCCTTGCCCGCACTGTAACCGGTCAGCGAACGTTCCAGCGTGCCGAGTATCTGCGTTCTCACTAGTACGGTCGGTGTTTCGATGAACTCACCGGAGCGCTTGCCGTCGCGAACAATTCGATCGATAGCCCGGTGCAGCCTGCGTCGGCGTGCGTACCACGGCGCCAGCTCAGCGCTCGTACGGACCTCCTCCGAGTAGATGCCTGCGACATTGTAGGGAGACGAAACAATATGTCTCACTTCGCGCAAGACGTATCGGTAGAGCCGCGCACCCGCCGGCTCGTCAGAGCGGGCGAGCCGCTCGCGATCGGTCACGGTGGTCCCGAGGTCCTCATCGAGCAGTGCTTCCATGATCGCGGCCTTGGACTCGAAATGGTGAAAGAGAGACGGCTGCTGGATGCCCACCGCGTCGGCGATCTCCCGCGTGGTGGTGCCGTGGTAGCCCTGGGCGGCGAACAAGTTGGATGCGGCAAGCATGATTTGCTCTCGCGTCTGGTTTACAACGGCGGCCATGCGACATCACCCCCTTGACGGATGCGTGGAAGTAGCGAGGTTGGATTGCAGTGTGCCGCTGAACAAATCGCCGTTGTGGTGCTCGACCAGTAGGCATGTTCGGCGCTGCCCGGGCGGGAGTTCGCCGATCTCGCGGCCGCCCACGCGCACGGTGCCCGCCTCAGGAGACCTGACGTACCCGGACAGGAGATCGATCAACGCGGAAGCATCACGCGCATCGGCGGTCAGCACGGCGACGAACTCGCCTGGCTCGACGTTCAGGGTCAACCCGTCCAGGCCTGCGAGAGTGGCGCCGTCGATCGTCAACTGCCTCGCGTCGACTCCGTCGGGCGCGGACAGCGCGGTTTGAGGCTGGTGGCGGGCCGGCGAGGACAGCACTTTGGCGACGCGATTTGCCGAACCGCGGGATTCGGCGATCTCGCTTGGCGCCACAGCCAGTAGCGAGAACGGCTCGACGAGGAACTGCGCCAACCCGATCACCGTGATCAACTCCCCGAGGGACAGATCACCGCGGAGCGCGAAATAGGTGGCCGCAACGGCAACCGCCATGGCGGCCAGCGCGCCTGCGGCCGCGGCGGCGCCCGCATGCGCGCTCTGGATTCGGGCGGCGCGCAATGCGGCAGTCAGCGATCGGCGACTTGCGACTCGGTACCGGGCGGCGGCGTTGGCTTGCGCGCCGATGCCCTGGAGTGGACGATGTCCGCTGATGAGGTCGGTGGCCAGTGCTGTGGCCCGGCCGACTTCGGCCTGCTGGTTTTCGACGCGCTCCGCGATGATCGGAGCGGTCAGCTGCAACGCCCCAACCACGATCGGCACGCCGACGAGCACCATCAGACCCAGTTGGAGATCGATCGTGAGAAGGATCGCGCCGCACGCGATGGTCGCGACGATCGCCCCCGCGATCCGCGCCAGGTAATCGAGTACGTAGCCCGTCTCCTCAGCATCGGTCGTCGAGATTGACAGCAGTTCGCCGACCTTGTAATCGGTTTGGATGCCAAGGGGATCGAGGATCTTGCGGCCGAGTTCGACTCGCAGCAGGTGCGATTCGCGGGCGATGGCGTACATCAGCAACCGGGCGCCGAAGCGATAGACCACCGTCAGCACCAGGAACAGGGCGGCGAGCGCGGCGATCCAACGGAAGATCACGTCGATGCTCCCGGTCGCGACCGCACGGTCGACGATAATGCCGATGAGTACCGGGACCGCGACCTCGCACAGCTGGTGCAGCGAGATGAGCGCCGTCCCCGGTATCAGCCAACGCTGGTTGCGTTTCAGCGTGCGGCGCAGTATCGCCGCTCCGGACCGCCCGCCGGCAGCGTCGCCGGCGACCGCAGCGGTCACGCCGGCGAGATCGAGTCGGCGTTTCCTCGGTCCATCCGCTCACGCAGCGACTTAGGTCTCATGTCGGTCCAGTTCTCATCGACGTAGCGCAGCGCTCTGTCGCGG
This sequence comes from uncultured Actinomycetota bacterium, assembly GCA_963848855.1. GTDB lineage: Bacteria > Actinomycetota > Actinomycetes > Mycobacteriales > Mycobacteriaceae > Mycobacterium. Next base: position 1,371,537 of record CAWKFL010000006.1, on the reverse strand, counting down.
TCGGTGCCGTCGGGGCCGCCGAATCGCACCGTCCAACCGGCAGGCACCTCGGCGAACGTCGGCCACAGTGAGTACTGCTCCTCGTCGTTGACGAGCACAAAGAAACGGCCGTTCTCGTCGTCGAACGGATTGCTGGACAAAGCGCTCCCTCCCAAAGCCGAATGGCCGCGTCGTCTCGGACATGGCCGAGATGGTGAACCCGGATGGTCCTTCGCACCAAGGGCGATTACCCGCGGCGGTCGGGAGGATGCTATCAAAGGTAAGCCTAACCAATGTGAGCCAGCCTGAGAGCCGGGGAGGATGCCGTGCGAGTCGTCATGTTCGGCTACCAGACGTGGGGGCATCGCACGCTTCAAGCGTTGCTGAAGTCCCGTCATGAGGTGTGTCTGGTAGTTACTCATCCAACCAGTGACCACGCGTACGAGTCGATTTGGGCCGATTCGGTCGAGGATCTCGCGCGCAGCGAGGGTATCGAGGTGTTCCTCGCCAAGCGGCCAACGCCCGACCTCATCGCACGCGTGGCAGCGGCCGCACCCGATGTAATGGTGGCGAACAACTGGCGCACCCGATTGCCCGAGGATCTGTTCGGGATCCCCACGAACGGCACCCTGAACCTGCATGACTCGCTGCTGCCGAAATTCACCGGATTCTCACCGGTCATCTGGTCCCTGATCAGCGGCGCGAGTCATACGGGACTGACGGCGCACCTGATGGACGCCGATCTCGACACCGGGGACATCCTGGTTCAGCGCGCCGTGGAGATCATGCCGACGAGCACCGGCACGAGCCTGGTGCTGGCCACTCTGGATTTGGTGCCCGAGGTGCTCGACGAGGCGATGGACCAGCTGGAGTCAGGGACCGCCGTCCCGGTGCCGCAGGACCTCAGTGAGCGGACGTTCTTCCACAAGCGCTCCGATCGAGACAGCGCGGTCGATTGGGCGTGGCAGGCAGCCGACATCGAACGCTTTATCCGAGCACTGTCCGATCCATATCCGAACGCGTACACCTACTTTCGTGGTGAGCGCTTGCGGCTGATTGCGTCGCACGTGTCGCGGTGTACCTATGGCGGAACTCCCGGTCGGGTGTTCATCGAGGAGGACGGCGGCATGGTGATCGTCGCGGGCACCGACGCGTTCCGCGGCCAGTCACGCGGTCTGGTGCTCGATGTCGTCCGCACCGACGACGGCGCCGACCACAAGGCGCTGGACTATTTCGGACACGGCGGCGGGTACCTCACACCTGAGCCCTGATCAGGTCCGCATTCGGACGTGCGGAGAGGCGCGCGGTATCACCAACGGCGTGCCAGTCTGGGGATCGTCGATGATCTGGCACTTGAGCCCGTAGACGTCCCCGACGAGTTGCTCGGTGATCACTGACTTCGGATCACCCTGCGCGACAATGCTTCCCGACTTCATGGCGACGATCTGATCGGCGTAGCGGCAGGCATGGTTGAGGTCGTGGAGTACCACAACGATCGTGCGGTTCTGCTCCAGGTTCAGCATCGCGAACAGGTCGAGCAGCTCGACCTGATGCGCGATGTCGAGATAGGTGGTCGGCTCGTCGAGCAACATCAACGGAGTTTGCTGTGCGAGCACAACCGCGACCCAGACGCGTTGACGCTGACCGCCGGACAACTCGTCGACCAGTCGTCCCGCCAGTTCGGTCACTCCGACGCAACGCATGGCGTCGGCAACCGCGTTGGCGTCGTCGCGGGACCACTGGCGGAGCACCTTCTGATGCGGGAACCGTCCACGCGACACCAAATCGGAGACGCTGATGCCCTCGGGCGCAATCGAGGTCTGGGGGAGTAGTCCCAGTCTGCGGGCCACCTCTTTGGTGTGCAGGCTGCTGATGTCGTGACCGTCCAGAATCACTTGTCCGCCAGACGGTTTGAGGAGTCGAGCCAGACCGCGCAGCAGCGTCGACTTGCCGCATGCGTTGGGGCCGACGATCGCGGTTATGCGGCCGTCGAGCACGTCGACGGACAGATCGCTGATGACAGTGCTGTCGTCGTAGCCGATGCGAAGGGCTCGGGTACGGAGCCGCGAATCGGACTGCGTCGGCCTCTCCGACATCGTGGGTTCACCCTCTCCGGTCATCAGCGTTGTCGTGCCTGTGCGACGAGTAGGTAAATCAGGTACGCGCCGCCGAGGCACACCGTGACAGCGCCCACCGGCAGCTCGGCTCCGGCGAACAGCTGCTGCGCGATCACGTCGCTGATCAGCAGCAGTAACGCGCCCATCGCTGCGGACGGCACCAGGCCGATGCCGGGGCTGGCAGTGAGGCGGCGCGCGATCTGCGGCGCGGCTAACGCGACGAACGAGATCGGGCCCGCCGCCGCGCAGGCGACGGCGACCAGCCCGACAGCGATGACGAGATACGCGAGCCTGGTTCGATCGGGTTGCAGACCGAGGGCTCCTGCGGCGTCGTCGCCCATCTGCAGTACCGGCAGCTGTGGTCCGAGCGCCACCAGCGCCGCGGTCACCACGGCTAGGCACACCGTCATGGGCAGCACCTGCGTCCAGTTCAGGCCGTTGAGCGTGCCCTGTTGCCACACCGATGCGGTGACAGCGGTGTGGTAATCGAGCTTGATGACGATCCACTGGTTGACCGAATTGAGTACCGCGCTGACACCGATTCCGACGACGATCAGTCGATAGCCCGCGAGGCCGTTGCGGTAGGAGAGGGCATACACCAGGACGGCGATCACCAGTCCGCCGATCAGCGCGCCAGCGGCGATGGCGTAGTAGCCGCCACCGATTCCGGCGATGACCACGAGCGCACCGGTGTAGGCGCCCGAGTTGACCCCGATGATGTCGGGGCTGCCAAGCGCATTGCGGGTCAGTGCCTGGAAGATCGCGCCGGATACGCCGAGCGCGGCGCCGATGAGCAGGGCCAACAGCATGCGGGGCATGCGCCATTGCTGAACGACCACCCGGTCGAAGGAGTCGTTTGTTCCGACGAGGACACCGATGACGTCGGCGGGGGCGACGTAATACTTGCCGATGCCGATCGCGAGTATTGCGATCGCGATGCCGCTTATGAGGAGCGCGCTTACGACGACGATGGCCCGCCACGAGGCCCGTGCCGACATCGTGCCGACCCGGACGATGCATTGACGCCTGCCGAACTCGCTCCGATCCATCGTGACGGTCATGACCGGTCGGCTTCGCGTTTGCGGATCAGCCAAATGAGAACCGGCGCACCGAGGAACGCGGTGACGATGCCCGCGGGCAGTTCGGCGGGGCGGATGACAACTCGCCCGACGATGTCGGCGGCCAACAGCAGGGTGGGCGCAACGACGGTGGCGTAGGCGAGAATCCAGCGCCAGTCCGGCCCGGTGAATCGGCGCACGGCGTGCGGCACCATCAGGCCGACGAACCCGATCGGCCCCGCGCCTGCGGTGGCGGCGCCGGCGAGAAGCGTGACGGCGACCAGACTCATGACCTGGGTGCGGGCGACGTTGCCGCCCATGCTTTTGGCGAGATCGTCGCCGAGTGCGGTGACGTTGAGGGATCGGCTGACAACGATGCACAGCACGACGCCGATCGCGATGAACGGCGCGATGGTCGCGGCGACGTCCAAGGGGCGGCCGTCGAGTGCACCCGCATCCCAGAACCGCATGTTGTCGAAGGCCCGCGGGCTGTGGAGCCGGACGGCGAAACCCACGCCGTCCATCACCGCGCCGACCGCGACACCGGCGAGCAGCACGCGCACCGGCGTGATGGCGGCGCGCCCGGTCATTCCGACCAGATAGACCAGCGCCATCGCGAACAATGCGCCGGAAAAGCCGAACCAGATGTAGGTCCAGATTCCGCTCATGCCGAGGAATGCGATCGCACAGACGATGAACAGCGCTGCGCCGGAATTGATCCCGAGTATCTCGGTGTCGGCTAGTGGATTGCGGCCGACGGACTGGATCAGGGTTCCCGACAGGCCGAGGGCGAGTCCGACGAGTAACGCCAGCACTGTGCGAGGGACCCGTAGCTCGTGGACGATCCACTGGTCGCCGATGTCGTGGTAGTCGGTGACGGCGTTCCAGACCGTCGCCAGCCCGATGTTTTCGGTGCCGATCGCCAGGCTCGCCACGATCGTCGCGGCGAGCAGCGCCGTCGCCATCAGCAGCCCGACAACACGGCTTCGCCGCGTCGGATACCGGCGCGCTGCGGCAGGCGGCCTCGGAGCTGTCGCCGGTGCGTGGGTGGCCACTTAGAGGCCGGCTCGTTCGAGCGCTTCGTCGTACTCCTCGTCGGCGGCACGCTCGCTCTTACCCTCCTCGAGGGCACGGACCCAAACCGCCTCGACGTCGTCGGCCACGAGCGCGTACTTGGCGTCCCAGGTCTCCGAATCGAAGCGCCAATAGCCGGTGACATCGAGCTGATCAATCGTCCAGCCGAGTGCGCGAAAGTGCTTGCGCACAGCGCGGGACTCGGCGGCTTCTCCGGCGAACCAGCAGTAGCCTCGGCCGTGTCCAAGCGGATGTTCACGTACTAGTTCTGCGAGTCGGCTTGGCGCATGGCCGTTTCCGGTGCCGATGCTCGACACGACGGTGACATCGGGATGCCGCGGTAGATAGTCAAGGTCTTCGCTGTCAGCGACCTCGGCGATCACGGTCACAGGGATATCGCCGGGCAGTTCCTCGATGATGCGGGCGGTGGCGGGCAGCCCCGACAGATCGGTGACCAGAAGCTGCCATTCGGCGCTCGGGTCGGGTCGATACCACGATCGCGCGTGGTCGAGTCCCACCCGGCCGCCGGGGCGCGCATCCTGCGCCCACGACGTTGCGAGGCCGCGGGCGTGAAGGAAAATGTCCAGGGTTATGCGGGCGCCGTCGTGGTGTCGCACCGAGTAGTTGCGCCCCTCGGAGGTGAGCGGGGGATCGTCGTAGCGAGTTCCGTCGGGACCGGTCAGGCATGGTTGCTCAGAAAGTTTGGCGTCAGCCGATGCGGCCGGAAAGTAGACGCCGACGGCCGAATCCCCTGCTGGCTTCACGTCGAGGGCTGCGGGATCGTCGACCGACAACACGATCCGGCGCAACCGCGGACTCAGCTGAACCGTTTCCACTGCGGTTCCATACGAGAAGCTCACCGATTTAGGTTATCCTAACCATCCTCGAGTGAGTCGACGTGTGCACGGTTTCTGGTGGGTGCCGGCGGAAGCTCAACCCAGTCGGTCCGCTGATCAACGAATCTCGTTGCTAGACAGCATGTTTTGTTGACCCGGGTGGGAAAGTCAGAGAAGCCCGGGTGGAATTTCGGCGGGGAGCGGGACGGGCGGCATCTCGGCGGGCATCTGGATTGTAGGGACATTCGAGGGCAGCTCGACGTTCGGAATGCTGGACGGTAGCTGCACAACAGGGATATCGCTCGGTAGTTGGACGGTCGGGACATCAGCCGGATATGGGAACGGCGGGAGACCCGCGGGCAGCGGGAGCACGGGTAGCGGCAGGGTCGAAATATTCGGTGGTAGTGGGATCGTGGGCGCGGGTTGATCGGACGGTGCGGCGGACGCTGGTACCACGCTGAGCGTCAGTAGCACGCCACACAGCACAGACGCCACCACGACCCGGTGCCACATAGAACAAGGGTAGGCCTCGAACAGCTCCTCCGGATGTGCATGCGCCCGCAGGTCGGCGGCCAGGTCACGCCGTTCCGTAGGCCTTCTTGATCAGATCGACGTACTCCTTCGGTGACTGCATGATCTTCTTCACGTTGTCGGCAACCTCTTGCCCGCTGGCAAAGGAGATCGGTCGCCGTGCCTTCTTCGCCGCAGCGTCGTAGTCGGGATCGGTGACTACTTTCTGAAATGCATTGCGCAAGAGTTCAAGTAGTTCGGGACGCATTCCGGGCGGCCCGGCAATGGTGCGTCCACTCTCGATGAGCTCTGAGTGGCTAGCGGCCAGGGCCTTCTGATCATCGGCGACGACGTCGATCAGCGTGGGGGTATCGGCGAGCAGCTTGTAGCCCTCCTTGCTGCCGACGGTCAGCAGCGGGATCGCGTCTCCGGATTTCAGTGCCGACTCCTGGCTACCGTAGGACCGGGAGTGCAGGTCGACAATCTTGGAGAGGATGCCCAAATAGGCTTCGTTGCTGGTGGAGTAGCCGGTGACAACCTTGCTGTCGAGGCCGAGCAGGTTCTGCAGCACCACGCCGTCGATGTACTCATTTGACCCCGGGCCGGTGGCTGCAAACCGAACCGGGGGATTGCCGCGCTTCTCGACGTCGCTCCATGAGTGGTAGGCGCTGTCTTTAGCGGTCAGCACCACGTCGGGTTCCGAGCTGAGTCGCCCGATGTAGGAAAACGCTTCGGCGTCGTAGCGAACCCCCGGTGACTGAGCCAGTGCGCTGCCGAGGTGCCCCGGTGTGTTGAACAGTGCGATGGTCGTGCCATCGGGATCGGCCTTCCACACTTCGTTGGTGGCCAAAACCCCGCCTGCACCAGGTTTGTTCACGACGATGACAGTCGCTTGCAGTTCTAGGCCGAGTTTGGGTGCCAATTGTCGAGCGTAGGCGTCGTACCCTCCGCCAGGGGCGAACGGCACGATCAACTCGATCGTTTCCCCCGCGAGGCTCGCGGGCCCGTCGGCGGCGGTGTTCTTATGGCTGCAGCCCGACACGGCTAGCAGAATCGCGAGAACCGCGGCGAGAGGGCGGAAGAGGCGCATCGTCGATCCTTCTGTCTGTCTGCGGTTTTCGTAAGCTCACAGGCCCGACAGGCCCAACAAGCCCTCAGGTACCGGCAGTTGTAGTGCGATTCCGAACAATCCGTACAGGGCGGCGGTCAACACAACCGCATAGATGACTGAGAACCGCCACGATGACCTTGCCTGGAGCCTCAGATAGGCGATGGTGAACAGCACTGCCGTGACGTAGAGGCCCAGCACGTACAGGCTGATGAAGAAGGCGGCGAAGAACGTCAGCGAGACCATCCAGTCGCGCAGGCTCAGCGAGGCGAAGAATGCTTGTTCGGACTCGGTCTGATCGAGTCCATGTTCCTCGGCGTCCTGGGCGGCGGTGAGCGTGTCGACGGTCGCCGCTTCTTTCGGTGCGGTGACGGCCTTGCGCGGAAACAGAAGGGCGCGAACGAGGAAGAGCGCGGACAGGACCGCGCCGATTCCGGTGGCCACCTGGGGGAACAAGGCAGCGATCGCCTGCCACTGCTGGGCGTTGACGAAGGCGGCGACGAAGATCGCAAGCAGTGCCGCACTGATGACAACGTCACCCCAGTCGATGGCGTCGGATCGACGCTGCGGTGGCTGCGTGGTGTCGGCCGTTGTGGCGCTGTCTGATTCGGTGTTGTGCGTCATGCCGGGGCACCAACTTCCACCTTGGTTTGTTGTTGCTGGGATTTGGGTTTGCGCAGCGCGCGCATGACCTGGGTGACCACCAACAACACGGCCACCGCGATGATGGCGATGACGGACGGCCGGGTGAGCCATTCCCAGTCGTAGAGCGAATGCGACAGGGTGAAGTAGCGCTCGAGGATCTCGCCGAGCACGAGGCCGAGCAGCAGCGGCACGCGCGGCCAGTCCCACCGGACAGTGATCACGCCGATCACCAGGAATACGAGCATCACAAGGACGTTGGCGAAGCTGTTGGACTCGGAATAGGCGCCCAGGGTCAGTACGAGGATGAGGAACGGGACCAGCACGCGACCATTTACCCGGGTCAGGTGGGTCAGCGGGCGCAGCAGCAGATAGCCGAGCGCGACCGCGGCAAGCGTGGACAGGACGACGATCCACGCCATCGACAGTGTTACGTCGAGGTCGTCGGTGAGCATCGATGGGCCGGGGTCCAGTCCCAGAATCACGAAGGCTCCCAACAGAACTGCCATCGATACCGAGCCCGGTACACCGAACGCGATTGTCGGGACAAGGGCTCCGCCGTCCTTAGCGGTGCTCGTCGCGCCAGCCGCGATGACGCCTTCTATCGAGCCGCGCCCAAATTGTTCAGGCCTCTTGGACGTCTGCTTGGCGTGCCCATACGCGATGAACTGAGCCATCGAGCCTCCCAGCCCGGGGACCATGCCAACCGCAGATCCGATCGCACTGGCTCGCAGCACCAGGAACCAATGACGCAGCGTGTCGAGAACTCCCATCTTGATGCCGCCCAGCTTGGGTCGGCCCAGATGGCGGGTCTGATTGTCCTTATCGAGCATGATTTGTAGCAGCTCCGCGCCACCCAACAACCCGACGACTACCGGCACAATGCCGATGCCCTCCCAGAGTTCCAGTGATCCGAAGGTGTAGCGGGGAACTCCCGTGTTGGGGTCGAGTCCGACGAGGGCGAGTAGGACGCCGAGGCTGGCCATGATCGTGCCTTTGAACATGTTCTTGCCCGACAGCGATGCGATGAAGGCCAGGCCGAGGAGCCCGATCGCGAACAATTCAGGTGGCCCGATTTTGAGCACCAGCGGGCGCATGACCGGGATCAGGAGCGTCAGAACCGTGACGCCGAACACGGCGCCGATCGCCGAACTGGCAAGCGCCGCACCAAGTGCGCGTCCGGCCTGCCCTTTCTTGTTGAGGGGGAAACCGTCGAGCACCATCGCGGCGGCACTGGCCTCACCGGGAATGCCGAACAACACCGACGTGAAGTCGCCGGCGATGGCGCAGACCACATACATACCGAGTAGCAGCGCGAACGCCGGAACGGGATCCATGCCGAAGGTGACGGGGATGAGCAGAGCGATCGTCACGGCGCCGCCGAGGCCGGGAAGGATGCCGACGACGAACCCGATAAGAACACCCAGCACAAGCATCATGAGCGATTCGGGTGCGATTACCTGAGCGAAGGCGCTCCCCAGCTGCTCTAACAACGCGTCATCTCCGATCTCGGCGGGCTGACCGAAATTGCTTTCACATCACAGAGAAGATTTCTGCAAGATGCAGGGACTGTACCCTGGGTCACATTGGCTGTCAATGAGTGGTCAGCCGCACGCGATGTCGGTTCCGACAAGCGCAAATCGCTGTTCTGCAAGGCTTTTCGCTGGTGTGAAGCGAGTGCGATCGCCACGAGGGTGGGCGCTTTTCGGCTACCTCGGCGCGGTGGATGCGATGGACATCCTAGAAGCCTTCCTGCTATACAGAATGAAATTCCTGACAGTGACACAGTGCGCGGAGGTGTGGATGGATCTCGACGTCGGCGTCATTGGGCTGGGGCCCATGGGTAAAGCCCTGGCCGGTGCTCTCATCGCGGCTGGTCACGATCTCACGGTGTGGGATCGTGACCCGGAGAAGGTCGCGACGACCGCGATGATCGGTGCCGGCACGGCCGTCAACGCGCGCCAGGTAGGCGTCGAGTGCGATGTCGTATTCACTGCGCTGCCCGATCGCAACGCGGTTCTCGAGGTGGCCCTTGATGAAGACACTGGGATACTGGCCGGTCTGCGCGAGGGCGGATTGCTGATCGACATGACCACCGCCAACCCGGCGCTGGCCCTAACTCTGGACCGCAGGTTCAGCGAAGCGGGGCGCCGGTTCGTCGACGCCCCGGTGTCGGGCAAGGCCCCGCGGATGAGCATCCTTCTCGGCGCCCGCAGCGGAGAATTCGACGATGACATCGTGGCCCTGCTCAAGGAGGTCACGTCCGGGCAGGTGTATTGCGGCGGCCGCGGTAGCGGATACGCCGCCAAGCTCGTCAATCAGCACATCAAGTACGCGTGGTATCTGGCGTCTGCAGAGGCACTACTCATCGCCAAGCAATATGGTCTGGACCCGCAAACCGCGGTCGAGGCGGTCACGACCTCCAGCGGTTCGAGCCGCGGATTCAGCGATGCTGCAGCGTATTTCCTGAACGACATCGTCGAAATCAACAAGCACGCATCGGCCAACGTCATCGCAAAAGACATGCGGCTAGCGAGCGAACTCGCCGACTCACTTGGCGTGAGTAGCCCCACTCTGGCCGCCGTAGGGGAGTTCTTCGCCGCCGCACTGGAAAGTCCTTATGCGGGTGCTCCTTTCCCCGAGAGCATCGCGCTGCTGGAGATGCTGCGTATCAACGCCGAGTCGGCTGTCGAGAGTGAGGTGCAACGGTGAATCCTGACGGCATCGAGGTCGCCACGATCAACGGATCCGCCACCACCGCCGACAGGGAGGCTCGCGAGCTGACGTTGAAGCTCGCCGAGGCGTGCCGCATCCTGGCTCATGCGGGACTGGCCGAAGACATCCTCGGCCACGTGAGTACCCGTGCACCGCAGGGTGATTCGATTCTGGTGCGGTCCCGCAGCCCACAGGAGCGCGGGCTGTTGTTCACCACGCCAGGTGACATCCAGGAGATCGGCGACGATGCTGACGCGTTGCCCGACGGTTACCGCCGACCCAACGAATTCCCCATACACAGCCGTGTCCTGCGCGCGCGTCCAGACGCCACCGCGGTCGTCCACGTCCATCCGCCCGCTGTCGTGGCCTGTGACCTTGCCGGGCTGGCGCTTCGGCCCATCGTCGGCGCATACAACATACCGGCGATGCGGATGGCCAGCGGCGGGTTTCCGATTTATCCGCGCAGCGTGCTGATCAACACCGATGAACTCGGCGATGCCGTCGCGGCCACCCTCGGCGAACGCCCCGTGTGCATCCTTCGGGGTCACGGCATCGTCACCGTAGGAGACAGCATCGAGCAGGCCGTGGTGCGTGCGTTGAACATCGAGATCCTGGCCCGCATGACCCTCGCCGCAAGCCAACGCGGCGGAACTCCGCCGGAGCTGCCCGCTGAGGACATCGCGGCCATGCCAGATCTGGGGACGATGTTCAACGACACATACGTCTGGCAGTACCACCGGTCGCGGCTGGAACTGGCTGGCCTGGATCTGCCGAGGTAGCCGGCCGTGGCGTCGCAGAACACCGCACCGTCCAGCATTGCCGAGGACCCGCAACCTACCGCGCTGCGCGGTGACCGCCGGCTCAGCGTGATCGCGACGCTGCTGTTCTGTACCGCTCTGGGCATGGTCGGCGTCGCCGCGCCCCTGGCGGCACTGCACGTCGGCATCTCGGCAACGACCATCGGCGTCCTTGTTGCGCTGGCGGGTGTGTCGCAGATGGCGGCGCGGCTGTGCATGGGACCTCTGCTGCGACGGTTCCCCGACAAGCGGTTCGTCGTGCTCGCCACGGTGGCGCTAGCCGCGTCATGCGCCTTGCTCGTCGTCAACACGGCGGTCTGGGCCTTCACCATCTCTCAACTGCTGCAAGGGCTCGCCCGCGCACTGTTCTGGACCGGCAGTCAGACGCACGCCGTGCGCGCATGGCCCACGGCTGTGGGTGGCTTGGCCGTCATCAACGTGGCCAATGGTGCAGGGTCGCTGGTGGGGCCGGCAGTCGCCGGAATCCTCGCCGCCCGATCGCTGGAGCTGTCGCTGCTGGTGGCCGCGGTCGCCGGGGCGCTGGGCGTTGTACCCGCCGCCCTGCTGGTCCGGCTGCGGCCGTTTCAGTCCACGCCGAACGGGAAACAATCGGGCATCCGCCGGATGTGGATGCGGCCCGGGGTGGATGCGGGATGCGCGATGACGGCGGGCGGGGGAGCGTGGCGAGGCTTGATGAACTCCTATGTGCCCGTCATCCTGGCGCATGCCGGTCAAGCTGCGCCGGTCATCGGTGCACTGGTCACCGTCGGCAACATCGCCGCCCTTATCGGGAGCGCAGTTTCAAAGTGGGTGCAGCCGTTAGGTTCTCGCGCCTCGGTACTCCTAGGCCTGCTGCCCGCAGGTGTGGGCATAGCACTGACAGGCGCGCTGTCGGGGAACCTCGCCGCAGTGGCGGCGGCGCTGCTGCTCGCGGGACTCGGCGCGGGCATCCTGCAGACGGTGGGTCCCGCGCTGGCGGCCGACGCGGTCGACCCTGAGGAACGAGGTGACGCAATCGCGTCAAACGGAACATTCCGAGCCGCAACGCTGCTCATCGCACCACTCGGAGTGGGCGCCATGGTGCTCGCACTCCCGATCGGCGCCGCACTCGGGATCGCCGGTGCTCTCATGCTCCTCCCAGGACTCGTCGTCGCGCGAAGTCACCGACCCGCCTCAACGACGGGAGCGCCGGCATGATCTGCGCGCACGCGGTGGCGCCGCAAACCCACACTGCCAAAGCTTTTCGCGCACAACCTGGGGAAGGACACTGACATGCGCATCACCTCCGACGTACACCTCTGTCAGGGATACGGCAACTGCATCGCCGCCGACCCAGAGCATTTCGACCTCGACGATGACGGGCTCGTAGTGGTGCTGCGCGACTCCGTCGGCGACGGCGAACAGGAAACTACGGCGGCCGCCGTGCGTAGCTGTCCGGTAGCGGCGCTGGGGCTGGTTGACGACGATGCGTGAGCGCGTCGTTATCGTGGGCTCCTCGGTCGCCGGCATCCGCACGGGTCAGGCCCTGCGAGCCGGCGGATTCGATGGCGACATCGTTGTGATCGGTGCCGAGGACGCGGATCCCTATGACAAGCCACCCTTGTCCAAGGAGTTTCTCACCGGGCACAAGTCGGCGACACAGTTCGCACTCCTCGACGGCGGCTGGGACGGAGCCGGCTTGGAGCCCGTGCTTGGTCATCCGGCAACCCGATTGGACTGCGCCGCCAAGCACGTGACCCTGGACTCGGGGCGGCGAATCGACTACGACCGGCTCGTCATCGCCACGGGCGCACGGGCGCGGCGCCTGACCGACAGCGCCGGTAATCCAGTTGGGCACACCATCCGGGATCTCAGCGACAGCCAGGCGTTGAAGTCGGCGTTGCAACGCGGCGGTCACGTTGTGATCATCGGCGGCGGATTCATCGGTTGCGAGGTTGCCTCCACAGCCCGCCACCTCGGCTGTGCGGCAACCATTGTCGACGTCGCCGCCGTGCCGCTGGCCTCTGCCGTCGGCACCACAGCGGGCCGACTGCTGGGTGCCCTCCACACCGACGGCGGCACAACTGTGCTGGCCGACGCCAGGGTCGACTCGGTGCAACCCCACGGTGACGACGGAGCGCGCGTCGCACTTCACGACGGGCGGGTGCTCGAAGCCGACATCCTTGTCGCCGGTATAGGCGTCATGCCGAACACCGAGTGGCTCGCCGAGTCGGACGTCGTCCTCGACAACGGTGTGCGTACCGACGAATTCTGCCGGGTGCTGGACGCGAACGACGTATACGCCGTCGGCGATGTCGCCAATTGGCACGACGTTTCCACCCAGAGACCGCGACGCGTCGGCCACTGGACGAACGCCGTCGACCAGGCAAACAACTTGGCTCACAACATCATTCATCCAGACCAGCCACGCGAATACCACGCCGCCCCCTACTTTTGGTCTGACCAATACGGCAGCAAGATCCAGATGGTCGGTCACGCCGCACCGACCGATGCGGTCGAAATACGGGAGTTCGAGGTGTCGGGTCGGCGATGCTGGGCCGCGGTCTTCTCCCGGCAATCCAGGATCACCGCCGCCATCACACTGGGCTGGCCCCGGGCCATGGTGGCGCTGCGCCGACTGTGGCTCCAGCATGCCGACGCCCGGGACGCCTTGACCGAACTGGAAGCCCTGGCCGAGAAGTCGGCGCAGCCCACAGTCGCCGCACCCAGGTGACGTCATGAAATTTCAGCAACGAAGTGAAGGGTGTAGGAAATGACAACGAGTCACGCCAATGCCGGGGCGGTCCCGGCGGGAACCTCCGCGCGAGCACTCGTCGATGTGGCGGGCGGCACCATCAGCCGCGAAATCTTCGTCAGCGCTGAGTATTTCGAGCGCGAGATGAACTATCTGTTCCCGCGCGCCTGGCTATTCGTCGGGCATGCCAGCCAGATTCCCAACCCCGGTGACTACTTCTCGTCCTGGATGGGTTCAGACCCGGTTCTGCTCACCCGCGACGACGCGGGTGAAATCCATGTGCTGCTCAACTCGTGCCGCCACCGCGGCATGCGGGTCTGCCGTTACGACGAAGGCAACACCATGCAGTTCACCTGCCCGTACCACGCGTGGTCGTACTCGATCGACGGATCGCTGGTCGATACGCCGGGCGACCTTTTCGGAGTGCCGCATATGAAGGCCGCCTACAGCGGCAAGCTGGAGAAGCGGCAGTGGGGACTGGTGCATTGTCCGAAGATCAAGAACTACAAAGGCCTGATCTTCGCCAACTGGGATGAGAATGCCGAGGACTTCGACAGCTATGTCGGCGACTTCCATTACTGGCTGGACAATCTCGCCGATGCGTTTGACGGCACAGAGGCCGGCACCGAGGTGTTCCACGGCGTCCTGAAGTGGCGGATCAAGTCGAATTGGAAGTTCGTCTCCGAGAACTTCCTCGGCGACACGTACCACGGGGCGTCGACGCACGCATCGGTCGAGGCGGTGGGAATCGGTCCGGGCGGCCGCGGTAAGCGCAGGCATGGGGAGCGGCAGGACCAGGGCGGTCACTCCAAGGGCAGAATGAAGACGTCCTTTCGGATGGGACACGGCGCATCGGACAACCTCGGCTACGAGATCGCCTACCCGGAGTTCGCCGAACCGGAGATGACCGAGTACTTCGTCAAAGCGTGGGACACCCGCGCCGAGAAACTGCGCGCGCAAGACCGGCTTCTCGGCGGTCGTGGTCCAGCCACGATGTTTCCGAACATGTCCTTCGCCGCGGGCTTCCCCCGCACGATCCTGGTCGCCCACCCGATCAGCGCCACCGAAACCGAGGTATGGCGGTGGTTCCTCGTCGACAAGAGCGCGCCCGAGTTCGTCCGCCAATGGCTGCGTCGCTACTACATGCGCTACGCCGGACCAGGCGGCATGACCGAGCAAGACGACATGGAGAACTGGGACTACGCCACCCAAGCCAGCCGCGGCGTCGTCGCCCGCCGATATGCCTACAACTATCAGCAGGGCCTCAACGCCGAGCAGCTGTCGGAACTCGACCGCGCTGTGCACTCCAATCACGCCATCGCCGGCGAGGTGAACGCGCGGGCGTTCTACCGGAGGTGGGCGGAGTTCGTCGACAACCTGTCCTGGGAAGAACTCAACCGGCTCGCAGAGCACGACGACCGCATCGATGTGATCCTTCGCCGCGAGAGCGACAAAGCCAGCGCAGAGACCGTGAAAGGGGCATGACTACGATGACCGACACTCACCAGATCCTCAGCGACGCCGCGTCCACCCAGCCGGAGGGCCTGGAACGGTACCTATTGCTCGCCGAGGTGTCGGAATTCTTGTATCGGGAAGCCGATCTACTCGACGAGCGCCGCTACACCGAATGGCTGGATCTGCTCGCCGACGACTTCACCTACAGCATGCCGTTGCGCTTGAATGTGCCGTACGCCGATGCGGACACGAAGGGCGCGACCAGATCCGGTGAAGACGTGTGCTGGTTCGATGAGCCAAAGGAAACCATCGAGCTGCGAGTGACGCAATTGCAGACGGGGCTGCACTGGGCCGAGGAGCCGGTGTCGCGGGTGGCCCACCTGATCACCAATATCCGGATCGAAGAGGTCATCGGCGACGAGGTGCGACTGTCTAGCCGGTTCTTGGTGTACCGGAACCGGGTGGCCGACGAAACCGACTTCCTGGTGGGCCGGCGCCAGGACACCCTGCGCAGGGATCCGGAAAGCGCGTGGAAAGTCGCGCGACGATATCTCTTGTTGGACCAAACGGTCCTGCTTGCCAAGAATCTGTCCATCTTCATCTAGCTTGTCGATATGGGAGTGAAGGCGGGCCGGCCGCAGACGGTGAGCGGCGGAAGCGAGCCACAGGTGGGGGCCGGCGAGAAGAATCAGCCGGCGTATCCGATCACCTCGGTCGACAATGCGCTTCGGCTGATGCTGATGTTCAAAGACCACAGCCGTATCCGGCTGTCCGACGCTGCTGCCGCGCTGGGGGTCTCGACGTCCACCGCGCACCGCTTGCTGGCCATGCTGCAGTTCCGCGGATTCGTCCGGCAGGAAGAGAATGTCCGCACGTATGTGCCCGGTCCGGCGTTCGTGGATATCGGGTTGGCGGCGGTACGCAACATGGATATACGCGCCCATGCCCGACCTATCCTGGCCGACCTCGCGATGAGGCTGGGGGAGACCGTGCATTTAGCGCAGCTCGAAGGCTCCAATGTGCGGTACCTGATCGGAGCCGAAGGCGAGGAAGCGTTGAGGGTCGCCGACCGCACCGGCCAGGTCGTGCCCGCGCACACCAGCGCGACCGGTCGCGTCCTGTTAGCCGACCTGCCAACGAATGTTCTCGAGCCCATCCTTCGCAAGCTCGAGACTCAGGATGTTGACGTGCCAGAGTTGCGCAGGGAGCTCGACCAGGTCCGCGAGCGCGGGTATGCGCTCAACTACCGGCCCGACAACGTCATCTCGATGGCTACACCAGTCAGAAACCGCGACGATGTCACCGTCGCAGCGATCAACGCGGTCGGTCCCGCCGCCCGCATGCAGCCGCGCGATCACCTCAGAGTTGCCCGCCAATTACACGCTGCTGCAGCTCAACTCGAAGATGTGCTACGGGCCGCACCGCCAGGGTGATGATGATGCATCAGCTTCTTCGAGTCTGACTCTAGTATAATAGAGACAGTATTCTGATTGGAGCTGAAATGCGTTACGGAGTCTTCACGTTCTTCACTGACGAGGGCATCAGCCCTGTCGACCTTGGTAAGGCCCTCGAGGAGCGCGGCTTTGGTTCGCTGTTCGCCACGGAGCACTCACACATCCCGGTCGACACACAGACCCCGTATCCAATGGGCGGCCCGATTCCGCCGCAGTACTACCGCACTCTGGATCCGTTCGTATCGCTGACGGCGGCTGCGGTCGCCACCGACTCCTTGGTCGTGGGCACAGGAATCGCACTAGTGGCCCAGCGTGACCCGATTCTTACGGCCAAGGAGGTCGCCTCACTCGATCTCGTTTCCGGTGGACGTTTCTGTTTCGGCGTGGGGGTCGGATGGCTGCGCGAAGAACTTGCCAACCATGGTGTGGACCCTTCGGTGCGGGGACGCGTTGTCGACGAGCGACTGCATGCAATGATTGCGATTTGGACGGAGGAAAAGGCGGAGTTTCACGGCGATTTCGTCGATTTCGACCCCGTATACAGTTGGCCGAAGCCTGTGTCGAAGCCATATCCGCCGCTCTATTTGGGTGGCGGCCCGGCAGGATTTCAGCGCATCACCGAGCTCGGCGCTGGCTGGATGGGCATCAGTCCGTCAGCCGAGGCTTTGTCAGGTGACCTTGAGACATTGCGCGATATGGCCGGGCGCGATGTGCCGGTGATCGGCTCCCATATTGGACAACAAACTGCGAAAGCTCTTGAGGGCTACCGTGAACTAGGAATCGAACACATTGCGGTGGAACTGCCGACCGAGCCCCGAGACGAAACGCTTCGTCGGCTAGATGATCTTCATACCGAGTTCAGCAGACTAACCTGAGGCCGCAGTCCACAGCAGCTGCTGGCTACAAATATACATAGTCAGGGGTACGCAGGTCGCCTGCTCGGCAGTGTCATGTGTTTCCGCGCGGTCAGGCGTTGCGATTGACGGGCGGATCGCCGGCGGTGGGACCTCGATAGACCGAGGCGACGCGATGTTGGAAGAAGCGGTCTATCAAGATCGGCGCAAACCTCGTTACACGCCAGGCCAAACGACTAGCAGAGCCGGGAATGATGAGGTGATCGCCGCGCTCGATCCCGCGGATCGTCTCGTGTGCTACGTCGGAGACTCCGAGGACGGGAAAGCTTCCGACCTGGGCTCGATTCTCGGGAGTCCGGTAAGAATTGAGTTCGTCCACCATGGGTGAGTCGAACTCGGCTGGAAACACCAGTTGAACAGTAACGCCCTGAGATTGAAGTTCGATGCGCAAGGCGTCGCTGAATCCGGTCAAGGCATGTTTCGCGGCGCAATAGGCTGTCAGTCCGAAGACGCCGACCAGTCCCGCCATCGAACCAATGTTCACGATCCGGCCGTGGCTTTGCTTAAGGTAGGGCAAACATACTGTCGTCGCGTTGAGCACGCCAAAGAAGTCAATATCCATGACTGCACGGAAGCCTGGGAGTCGAGCCGCTCGTAATATCCCTCGCGCACGATGCCGGCCGAGGTTGATCAGCACGTCGATCGCACCGACCGCTGCGGCCAGCTCATCGAGCGCTGCGCGCGTCGCCGCGAAGTCCGTGACGTCAACGGAACTCACTCGCACCCGCGCGGATGGCACGGCGCGGGCGACATGCTCCTGTGCTCGCTGGAGCCGATGAGGATCTCGGGCGATCAGAGTTACTGCAAGGCCACGACGTGCCAACTGCACAGCCAGCTCGAGGCCGAGGCCTGAGGACCCGCCGGTGATTACCGCATGTTGGCCGGTACGCAGCCTGTCAGGAGTACTCCTGAACAGGGGCAAATTCACCGTCACTTGGCGTCGAGTACCACGCGCAGACGCGCCTCGCCAGACATCATCCGTTCGTATGCGCCGGGGGCCTCGTCGAGGGGCATGACCTCGATCAGCGGCTGCACTCCCGCAGCGGCGCTGAACCGCAAATTGTCTTCGTTCTCGATCGAGGACCCAGTCAGTGTTCCTATGACAGAACGCGTGCCGAAGACGAGGTCGAGCGATTGGATGTTGATGGGGTCGAGGGCGAGACCGGCAACAACAAGACGACCGCGGGCCATGAGACCGCCAAGCAATTCCGACATTGACGCTCCGCTGGCAGCGGTCGCCACGATGGCGGCAGCACCACCTTGTCGAGCCAGCGCTTGAGCAGGGCCCGTTTTGGTGCTGTCGATGTAGTCGTCGGCGCCCAGTTTCGTCGCCAGCTCGAATTTCGCGCTGCCACGTGCGATCACGATTGTGCGGTACCCCAAACCCTTTGCGTACTGCACCGCCAGATGTCCGAGACCACCGAGCCCCTGAATTGCGACCAGTGCACCCGGCGGTGCTTCAGTCGTGCGCAACGCGTTGTACACGGTGATCCCCGCGCACAACAGAGGAGCAGTGTCTAGTGGATCCAGCCCGTCGGGAACGCTGACCACGCCACTGGCGCGGACGTAGACGTACTCGGCATAGCCACCGTCCTGTGTTCTCCCGACCTCGGGCTGGTCTTGGCAGTTCACAAAATCGCCGCGCCGGCACTGGTCGCACTCGTGGCACTGACCGCCGAGATAGCCGACGCCGACGCGGTCGCCGATCTTGTGCCTGTTCACGCCGTCGCCGACGGCGTCGATGACGCCGACGATCTCGTGGCCGGGCACCACGGGGATGCTGGGGTCACGCAGCAGTCCGTCGACTGTCACCATGTCACTGTGGCAGACGCCGCATGCCAACACGCGGATACGCACTTGGCCCGGGCCCGGCTCGGCGAGTTCGCGGTCCACCCAACGAAACTCGCGATGTCCTGTCGCTTGCCATGCTTTGTAGGTCGCCATAGGAATTCCTCCGTGGATGACTGGTTGTGGAGTGCCGGAACCGGGACGGTAGCGGTCAGTTGGAGAACGCGGCTCGGTTGGCGGCCACGAATTCCTCGATGGTCATCGGCTCTTTTCCGCCGACGCGTGCCACGATGTCGTTCATTCCCGAGAAGATGCCATTGCGGTAGTCGACGGCCACGCTGCCTAGGTGTTGGGCGAGGTACTCAGAAAATCCGTGGGATTGGAGCTCCTTGGTCCAGGTGTCGATGTCGGCGGGCTCGTATCGCACCTGGCGGCCCGCAGCGCGTGAAATCGCTTCCGCGATCTCATAGTGGTTCATTTCCTCCGCGCCGAACAACGGATAGATCGCGCCGGCATGCTCGTCGGGATTCTCCAAGATTGCAGCGATGACGCGGCCTTGGTCTTCTGCGGCAATTGGGGCGTGGCGTCCATCGGCAAACGGGAGGTGCAGCACGCCTTCGTTATCGAGTACCCACGGGAAGAAGATGAACCACTCAGAGAAAAACGTTGGCTGCAAATGAGTGACGGCCAGCGGCGACCAATCCAGGACGCGTTCGGCGAGCCAGTGACTCCTCGCAGCGATGCTCGTGGCGTCGCGCCGTGCAGAGATCTGCGACATGTTGACCACAAAGCTCACTCCGGCCTCGTGCGCGGCTTGGGCGAATGTGGCGGTGGCCTCAATCAACCCCGGGCTGATTGGGTGGACGAAGTAGGCCGCACGTACGCCTTCTGCCGCGGTGCGTAGATCGGCGAGGCTGTGGAGGTCGCCGACGATGACTTCAGCGCCTATATCGCTCAGGTGTGCGGCACGGTCATCGAAGCGACGCACCATCGCCCGCACGCGATGCCCACGCTCGAGCAGCAGGCGCGCGGCGTGGCCGCCGGTTCTGCCGGTGGCTCCGGTGATGAGCAGGACAGATCTGTCGGCTTCTGCATGTGGAGTCGAGCTGGCAGACATTGTTGCTCCTCGAGAGTCTTCGTTCTTCGGGCCCGATCGGCTCCGTTCTAACCACTCTGATAGCTAACTATATAAAAGTCAAGTTAGACTCTTACTGGATCTTGACTTGACAAAGATTTAGTCAGAGGCAATGGTTGCCTTCATATCTCTTATGAGACAGCAGAAGGAGAAGTGCATGACTGGTACCGCGGCGCCAATTCTGGTTATTGGTGGCACCGGCCGGCATGGGTCTACCGGTGGCCACGTCGCGCGCCGGCTGCGCGACGAGGGTAGGGAAGTGAGGGTGCTGACCCGCGCGCTCAGCGAACGTACTGACGCATTAGCGGCCCTCGGCATTGAGGTCGCGGTTGGCGACCTGCATGATCGCCGCAGCATCCTTCCCGCCCTGGCGGACATCGATCTCGCCTATTTCACATATCCCGTCGACTTGGGGGTTGTCGAGGCTGCGGCGAACTACGCGGCCGCCTTGCGCGAAACTGGGTATGCGATACGGACAGTGGTGATGTCCATGGCACCGGCCCACCCAGCACATCCCAGTGATCTGGGTCGCGACCAATGGTTGGCCGAAAAAGTCATGGCATGGGCTGGAATCGATATCACGGTCTTGCGCATCGCCGCGACCTTCCACGAGAACATTGTGGCGCTGCATGGCAATTCGATCAGGAAAGAAGGCGTGCTGCGTAACAGCTTCGGTGACAAGCCTGTTGCGTGGATCAACGGCAGTGACGCTGGGGAAGTGGCAGTCGCGGCGCTGCTCCACCCCGAGCGTTTCGACGCTTCTGTGTGCTATGCCGCGGGCTCGGAGGAGATCAATCACTACGACATAGCCGAGATCATGACCCAGGAGCTCGGCCGCCAGATCGACTTTGAGCCCATCTCCCGCTCACAGTGGCGCAAGGAGCTCATCGACGTATCCGAAACGTATCCTGGCGGTGTGGTGAACCCCGCGATGGCGGGTCACATCTCCGCCGTCGGCGAAGCAGTCGCTACGCGGGGTGCCCCACCCGCGGACCACTCAGCGCTCAGCTCTTTGATCGGCAGGGCGCCGGTGTCGTTGCGCGACTTCATCCGAGACCATCGCTTCAGCTTTGAATCGAGCCAGAGCACCTGACTTTGCCAGAGTGTTGCCAGCAGGTACCATGGTGTTATGGAGGCGACAACCGACGTCATGACCCTTACCGGCCGGCTAGCTGACGGCGATAGAAAGGGTTACAGCGATTTCTGCCCGCTCGAACGGACCCTCAAGGCTATCGGAACACGGTCGGCCCTGGTGATCGTGCGTGAAGCATTCTTTGGCACACGCCGATTCGAAGACTTTGCGCAACGGGCGGGTGTCACAGAGCAGATCGCGTCCGCGCGGCTCAGACAACTGGTTGACGCGGGAATCCTTGCGAAGCAACCGTACAAGACGCCGGGGCAGCGCGTTCGGTACGAATACGTGCTGACGGGACTTGGGCGTCAACTCTTCCCGGTGGTGGTCAGCCTGATCGAGTTCGGCCTGCAGTTGCAAGGGGACGCCAAACGCTTGGACTTCGTGCATGGCGACGGTTGTGAGGCGCCCTTGACCGCGCTCGTGCAATGCACCGAGGGGCACACCGTTAGCCTGACCGAGTCAGAGGTACGCATCCGTCCGAGGAGAAAGCGCTGATCGGGCCGGCTTGACCGGCATTAACCGACGGTCGCGACGCTTTGCGGCCGAATGATCAGCACGTCTGCCGCACGGCGAGCTCTAAACCCCAGGGCCTCATAGAGTGCGATTGTCTTGGTGTTCGAGGCGACCACATGTAGGAACGGTGTATCGCCGCGCTGCCGGATTTCGTGTGCGACCGCATGTACGAGGCGTGTCGCCAAACCGCGACCGCGAAACTCTGGAGCCGTGCACACGGCGCTGATCTCCGTCCATCCGGGTGGGCGGAATCGCTGCCCTGCCATCGCGATCAATTGCCCTGCATGTCGGAAGCCAAGATAGGTGCCCATCTCGATGGTGCGCGGTCCGAATGGGCCGGGCTTCGTCCGACCCGGCCTCCCGGTCGGGGGTGTTGTCGGCGCGTCGCGGGTACACGATCCGCCGACTGGGAAACTTCAACCCATCCACCTCGACGTACTTTCCGACGTAGTGCGCCGCTGGCGCGCCACCGGATACCTCCACGTGATAGTCCAGGCGCTGCAGCAACCCTGCATCGTTGAAGTAGAAAACCTGTTGCGGGCTGTGCGTGGTGATCGTCGGCGGGAAGTGGACCCCAAGGCGCCGCCATTGGTGTCCGTCATCGGTCCACGGTTCCATTTCGAAGGTCCGGACGCCCGGGAAGGTGAGCAGATATGGCGTGGTCAGGTAGTTCCACATCGCGTAACCCACAAAGTAATTGGCTTGCATCTGGTCCCAGTGCGCGTCTGGTGCGGTGGGGAAAGACGCCCTCGGGTTGTGCCGGACTTTGGGTTCAACGAACTCGCCGGCTGTCATTGTCGTGACGTCGGGGTTCGTTCGCAGAACGAAGCGGTGTTCGGCGTCGGTCCACTGGCTCAAAGACACCACCTGATGGTGCAACTGGATCCCTACTGAGACGTTCGTTCGACGGCTGGCGGGCACGGCGCGCAGATCCCAGAATGGGCCGCTGAGTGACACTCTCGCGCTTAACGCGCGAACGGCTCGCCAGCGATCGACTCCGCCGTGAGCTTCGAGCACCTCGTCGAGCAGCAATGTAGACATAATTTCATTCCGTTCATGTCATGTTTTGGATGGCCATTTGTTTCGGTAACACGTTGCGGCACAAAGTCAGCGCGTACTTCAACCTCCGTTAAGACGCAGTCGAATAACCGCCGTCGGACAGCATCTTCGAAGTATCTGTCGAGCTGAACCGGGGGGGGGGTTCGGCTGACTATATAAAAGTATACTCAACTATCGACGATGTCGGCAGGCAAGGCTGCCGCATTGAAGCGATGATGGGGAGTGAAGCTGTGATTTCGGCAATACAGCGGAGCGGGGTTACGACATCATTGTCTGTGGTTCTGGCTCAGCAAAATCCGTGGTGGCGGGGCGGCTTGCGGAGCGCACCAGCGCCAGCGTGCTGTTGTTGGAAGCCGGGGGATCACAGCCTTCGCACCAACTGAGTCTCGTGACGCTGCCTATAGCGATGTGACGAGGGCCACACAAACGCATGGCATCGGCAGCGTCATACCGGTTCGTTTACCGATTGAGGGTTGTTTTGTTGCGTGCGGCTCGTAAGCGAGCGGATGAGGAGGGGTTATGGCTTCGAAAGTGTGGTTGATTACAGGCGCTTCGCGCGGCTTCGGTCGCGAGTGGGCACTGGGCGCACTGCGCCGCGGCGACCGGGTTGCCGCTGCCGCACGCGACATTGCCACGCTGGAGAAGATGCGCAACGACCTCGGTGATGCCCTCTTACCACTACAACTCGATGTCACCGACCGCGCCGCTGTCATCGCCGCAGTCGGGACGGCCTACGAGCATTACGTCGGATCGATGTGGTCGTCAACAACGCCGGCTACGGACAGCACGGTTTCGTTGAGGAGTATTCCGAGAACGAAGTTCGCGCTCAGATGGAAACGAATTTCTTCGGAGCAGTATGGGTCACTCAGGCCGCGCTGCCTTATCTTCGGGAGCAGCGCAGCGGACACATCCTGCAAGTCACATCGGCGGGTGGGTTGGTGACCGCCGCCGAGCGCGCAATTTACAGCGCGTCGAAGTTCGCGCTGGAAGGCTTGTCAGAAGCCCTGGCCCAAGAGGTAAAACCTTTCGGCATCCACGTGACAATGATCGAACCGGGCTACTACGCCACCGCTTACGATTCTGCCGCAAAAACGGCCGACCCAATGCCGGCCTACGCAGACATCCACACGCACGCGGGCGAAGCGCTCGACGCGGTTCTTGGAACGCCCAGCGATCCAGCCGAAACCGTCGACCCGGTTCTTGAGATTGTCGATGCAGAAGCACCGCCGCTGCGGCTCCTGATCGGGCCCGGCATGCTCGACTTCGTGACATCGGTTTATCAGGGCCGCCTCGAGGAGTGGGCGAAGTGGGACCGCTCGGGCACAAAAGCCTCTACGTGAACGCCACACCCATCTCAACAAGACCACGCGGGGAAGACAACACGACCCGATAAACGGTGTCTATGGGTGCCACAGTGGCTGACCCGTCGGCAGTGACGTACCGAGGAAGGTCTGAGTTCAAATGAGCGTTTCCCGACGAG
Organism: uncultured Actinomycetota bacterium; assembly: GCA_963848855.1. Lineage (GTDB taxonomy): Bacteria > Actinomycetota > Actinomycetes > Mycobacteriales > Mycobacteriaceae > Mycobacterium. Next base: position 1,347,034 of record CAWKFL010000006.1, on the reverse strand, counting down.
TCGGCACGCGGATGTTCTCGGCGGCACTGGTTCTCACCGGCGCGACCGCCTGTCACCAGGGGCAAGCTGAACAAGCCACGCCCGATCTGAAGATTGTCGGCGTCACACAGATCGGCCTGAACGGAGGCACGAAGCAATCTGCGACCGACACGGTGCCAGCGGATCCAGCCGACGGTGGCACGGCGCACTGCACTGCGGTCTCCATCGCGGTAATGGCGCCGTTGACGGGGGCCGACGCGGCACTCGGCGCGAACATCAAAGATGGTGCGGAGCTCGCGGTCGATCAACATAACGCGGCGAATACTGCTTGCGCTGTGCAGCTGAAAGCGTCTGACACCGAGGGTGATCCACAAAAGGCGGCGGCGGTTGCCCAGCAGGTCGTCGATGATGCTTCCACGATCGGGGTGATCGGCCCGGGCAATTCAGGTGAGGTGAAGGCCACCGCACCAATCTTCGAGCAGGCCGGCGTGGTCGCAGCGACACCGTCGGCCACCAACGGAGCTCTCGCGCAGAATAATTGGCATACGTTCATCCGGGGACTGGCCAGCGATGACGTGCAGGGTCCGTCGGTGGCTGGCTACCTGACCGACACGCTGGGCGCCAAGAATGTCTGTGCCGTGGATGACAGTACCGACTACGGGCTCGGGTTGGCCAAGGCGGTCGCCAGCGGAATAGGTCCTGCTGCCGTCGGCGGCTGCACAGTGGAAGTGAAACGTGGCGATAAGGACTTCTCGGCCGCGGTCACCCAAATCAAGAACGCGCACCCCGACGCGATCTTCTACGGCGGCTACTACGCCGAGGCAGCGATAATGGTCCACCAGTTGCGGGACGCCGGTGTCAACGCGGCGTTCGCCTCTGGTGATGCGAGTAACGATCCTGAGTTCGTCAAGCAGGCTGGAGCCGCCGCAAAGGATGCGCTGCTGTCCTGCCCGTGCGCACCGGCATCGGGCGTCTTTGCCGACAAGTACCTGAAGGCGTTCGGCCAACAGGCAGGCACTTTCAGTGCCGAAAGTTACGACTTGGCGACCATCATGGTCAAAGGTGTCGACGCCGGGCAGGTCGCCCGGCCTGCGCTGCTTGACTATATCCACCGGTATAGCGGTCAGGGCGTCGCGCGTACCTACCAGTGGAAAGCCGACGGTGAGCTCACCAGCACGCTGATCTGGATGTACAAGGTGCAATGATGCGTCGGCGCGGTGCCGTGGCGATCGCAGGCCGCCCAGAGGCGTCGGGAAGTAGAACCGCGCAAGGCCTGGGGGCAATTCGCCATCGTGACGTATTAGATTGGGGGACAGGGGAATTACGGGAACAGAACGGTCGCGGGTCAGGTCGCGAAGGACATCCGCCGGGCATCTACGGCACCATGGCCGCGCAGGCGATCGTTACCCGCCACGGGCCCCTCATGCTCGCGCAAGGCGGGAGCGGCGTATGCGAAGGTGCTCAGGTCAGCGAACTCAAAGAAGAAGATGAAGCTGATTGTTGCGACAATTTTTCGGTGTTTCAATCGCGAGAATGGCAGTTTGTCGATGACTTCTGCCGCGGTATGGGGTTCGAAATGCGTTCGGGCATGCGTTCTCCGGTGAGGTTCCACTGAGTATTACGCCGTATGAAGCACTCGTGGCAGTCAGCGACAACCGAGACTGTCGCATCACCAACGGTATTCGCGATGTAAAGCACACTCGTTCAGCCGCAGCGGAAAGCAACCCTATTCTCTGAATCCGATTTCGCATATACACATTCATTTCCGCATGATGCGCCCGCTGAGTTATGCCGCAATCCTCAGAATGCTCTGTAGCTCCTTATCATTTTGCACGGACACCCCGGGTGCAAGCTCGCGCAGGCTGAATCGATCGCCGCACACGTCAAAGACGCCAACGTCGGTGACCACGGTGCTTACGGCTGTGCAGGCGGTGATGGGGAGCGTGCACCTGGTGACGAGTTTCAGCAGGCCGTCGCGGGTGCGGTGGTTCATCACGACAATGACCTTCTTGGCCCCGCAGGCGAGATCCATGGCTCCGCCCACCCCCTTCACGACATCGCCGCCATCGCTCCAGTTCGCGATATCACCGGCAATCGAGACTTGCATTGCGCCGAGTACCGCAACGTGATATGGCCACCGCGAATCATTGCGAATGACATCGCGGAATCGAAAAAGGATGCGCCATCGACTGTCGCCACAGCCTCTTTACCAGCATTTATAATATCGGCGTCTTCATGTCCCGCCAATGGATATCCGCCAAGGCCCATGATCCCATTCTCGGAATGCAGCATTATCGAACGATTGGGAACGTAATCGGCGATCAATGTCGGAATTCCGATACCAAGATTAACGTATTCTCCGTCACGGAGTTCACCCGCCGCCCTCTCCGCCATCTCCGCGCGAGACCAACTCATTTGGTGCAGCCTTTCTCTCAATTTTTCACTGCGTGTGATGAGGTTTGTCGCCTCTCGATCGGTTTGTGCATCTTGCCCGCGAGTGGCACGACGGTAGAGATGAAGATGCCCGCGAGATGGATGTCGTCCGGGGCGAGGTCACCGTCCGGGACCGTGTGCTGCACTTCGACGATCGAGGTTCTGCTGGCCATGGCGCAGAGCGGATTGAAATTCCGGGCCGATCCGCGAAAGCGTAGATTTCCCTGCGAGTCCGCGGTTTCGGCACGCAAGAGCGCGACATCTGCGGTCAGGCTTTCTTCCAGAACACATGTCCGGCCACCGACTGTGCGCACTTCCCGCGGTGAGGAGTATTCGACGGCCTCGGCCGTCGTCCCGTGGCGCGTCACCATCGTGCCTGCGGCGACCGCCGTGCCAACCCCTGTCGGGGTATAGAACGCGGGAATTCCCGCGCCTCCGCTGCGCAACTTCTCGGCCAGCGTGCCCTGTGGGACGAGATCTAGTTGAATCGATCCGTCCAGGTACTGCCGAAGAAAGGCAGCGTTGTCCCCAATATACGAAGCGGTCACACGACGAACCCGGCGAGCACGCAACAAACCGGTAATTGCAGAGTATCCGGGTCCGAGATTGTTCGCGATTACATGCAAGTCTGTGGCGCCAGAGCTGAGGAGTGCCTCGATCAGCGTCGACGGTGTACCGCATAAACCAAATCCGCGGACCGCAATTGTCTGACCACTCCGTACCGCAGCCACGACAGCCTCTTCGGCCGAAGTTACAATCTTATTCACACGAATCTCCTTCGACTGAAATGCCGTCCCTGTAGGAATTGCAGCTCCTTGCGGCGATCTCATCGAATTGCCTCGTGACGAATTCACGAAAGACAATCGCCGCTCGACGGATGCCCGTGCGCGCACGCCAGGCGAGTCCGACTTCTCGGTACGCGTCGGGATCGGACAACGGCACCTCTATCAGCCCCACGATCGGTGAGGGAGCCATCGGGACGATGGCCACGCCGAGGCCGGCCGCCACAAGTCCCCGCACCGTGCTTATTCCCGCCGCCTCGAAGGCGATGCGCGGTTCAAACCCCGCGGTCCGGCAAAGATTGTCTGACATCTAACGCATGTAGTTGTTCGGCTCGAGGGTCACGAAATCGTCGCTCGCCGCGGCGGCCAGGGCGATCTCGGCCTCTTGGGACAGGTCGTGGTGCGCCGGCACGGCAAGCACAAGCTGCTGAACACCGAGGCGGACGACGCTCACGCCCGGATCCATCGGCAGCGGAGATGTCAGGCATAGCTCGAACTGGCCTTCTGTCAGACGCTGTAGCAGTTGGTCGGCGCTGTCCTCGACAAGCGCGAACGTGTACTGGGGGTGCTCTTCACCGAACCGTCTCAGCAAGGACGGCACCATCTCCTCCCCGAGTGTGTGCAAGAAACCAAATGAGATCCGCTGGAGTGCACCACAGGATCCGAGCCCGTCTATAGCCCCTGCCAGCAACGCCAGCGCCTGTTCCACCGGTTCGACAAGCTGCTCTCCCTCCGGGGTCAGCGCGATACCGCCGCGCACCCTCTTGCAGAGTCGGACGCCGAGAACGTTCTCGAGCCTTGCCAGATGTCGTGTGACGGTCGGCTGGGCACGTCCAGCGCGCTCGCGGCCTTGGTGATCTGAAGCTCACGTGCGACAGCGGCGAACTGCGTGAACATCGGACAGAGAACATTCAACAGCTGCTCCGCCGTGCCATTATCTGCGTTATTCATTTTCTAATCCTGGTATTCAATTCTGAGTTTAACGTTTCTTCGTTCGTCATCGTTGACCCTCGTTTCTCCGGCCTGCTACGGTCGAATCTTGAGCGCCGGCAGCTGTTACACAACACCCTCAGCGAGCATCGACACTCCTTTATTCAATTGCAAAGACCATCGCATTGAAGGAATAACATGACGGTCGAAATCGAAGAAGAGCGCACCGATACCCTCGCTACATTTGCGAAGTTTGTGAAAGCGGGTTGGACTGATGGGCTGCCCGTCATTGCGCCGACGGCGCGTCGTGTTGCGGAGTTCGTCGAACGCACGGGGCGCGACGCCGGCGATGTCGTTGCCGCGATGCCGCCGCTCGGCGGTGAGGCGACCATTCGCAAGCTCGCCGCCAACGCTGTGATGGCCGGTTGCGAGCCCGGCGCACATGCCCGTGCTGATCGCGGCACTGTCGAAGCTGCCGTCGACCCGGCGATGAACATCGGCGGCGTTCAGTGCTCGACGCATATGGCCTCGCCTCTGCTGATCGTTCATGGGCCGATCCGCGCGGAAATCGGGATCAACTCGGGCGCCAACACGTTCGGGCAGGGCGTGCGGGCGAACGCGACACTGGGGCGAGCCTTCAAGTTGGCGCTTGGTGAACATCGGCGGGTCGCGTCCGGGCGAGGCCGACAAGGCGACATTGGGCCAACCCGGGAATTCTCTTCTGCATCGGGGAGAACGAGGAAGAGTCCCCTTGGCCGGGGTTGCACGTTGATCGGGGGCTGCAGACCGACCGACAGCGCGGTCACCATTTATGGCGCCGAGGGGCCGCAGAACATCAACAACCAGGCCGCCGACAACCCGTTCGACATCCTCAAAACGGTCGCCAGCATGATGACGAATCTGGGCTCGAACCACATGTTCATCCAGGGCGAGACGTTCGTTGTGCTGTGCCCCGAGCACGCCCAGATCATCGCATCCTGCGGCTGGACCAAGGCCGACGTACAGCACTTTCTACTCCAGAACGCGACTCGTAGCCAGCGACGAGATCAAGGCCGGCGGCATATACGGCCGCAAAACCGAGAACTACACACTGTGGCCGCGTTGGGTCGATCGCGACGACCCGGACTGCAGGTTTCCTGTCGCCAGGCGCGTCGACGACATCACGGTCGTCGTGACGGGCGGCCCCGGTCGCCATTCCGCATATCTTCCCGGCTGGGGTACCCGGTCGGTCACCCGCAAGATCACGCTCTGAAAGGACGAACAGATGTATCCACAGCAATCAAATCGGACGAGATAGTGCGCGCTGCAAGCTATCTGCATCGATGACTCGGCCTGATAGACCCGACGGCCAAGCCCGATTCGACGAGTGCGGCGGCCCGCCGCCTTCCCAGACCTGCCCGGCGCGCGAGGAATCCTGCTGGACAACACGAAAGGAAATGCCGCCCCGTTGCTGAGGCATATCGGGAACCTGCTGGAACAGAAGTACGGTGTGCAACCGTTCGAGATGACACGAAAGTTGGTGTACTCACGGCCGCCGACCCGTCGCTCCTGGACGAGCTGGCCCAGGGCTACGAGTTCGTCGTCACGGGGGTCGGTGCATGCGGGTCCTGCACGTCGGGATGTGACCGCGATGCCGTGGAATTGGAATCGCGAGGGGTGCCCACCGTCGCGGTACATACCGAAGCGTTCATGAATTCCGCAGTTGCGCACAGCGCTGCTTTTGGACGGCCGGACCTCCAATTCGTAGCGGTGGGGCATCCGATCGCGGCGGTCAGCGACGACGAACTAAAGCGTCGTGCAATCGATTCGGTGGACTCCGTTGCGGCGATCCTCGTGGGAGCCGCCGTATGAGCGTCCTGGCCGATGTCGAGAAGGCCCTCGATGGGTTACGACAGGGATTCCAAGCTGACGGCGCGGACCTGGCCGTCGTATCGGCAACGGAATCCGAAGTGACGATCCGGCTGATCGGGAGCGATGAGACGTGCTGGGATTGCATCGTTCCGCCCGACCAGCTTCGAACAGTCATCGACTCGGTGCTGCGCCGGAGCGTAGGGGCTCTCAAGACGGTCGATCTGATCGACCCGCGCAAAGCCAGCTAGCAGCGTCCGCCTTTGCGCGACGCACAGCCGCGCAGTCATCTATGTGTATGCCGTCTGTTGTCCTCGGGCCGCGCAGTCGGTTCCGCGGGTCCCATCAGAGGAGAGTCATGGGCGCGACCCACAACGTGGTCATCGTCGGTAGCGGTCCGGCTGGTTACACCGCAGCCATCTACTGTGCGCGAGCGGATCTCGAGCCGGTTCTGATCGAAGCGAAGGCGTGACCTACGGCGGCGCGTTGATGCAGACGACCCAGGTCGAGAATTTCCCTGGCTTCGTCGACGGGATCGACGGACCTGAACTGATGGGCAACCTGCGCAAACAGGCGATGCGGTTTGGCGCCGAGTTGGTAACAGCGGAAGCGACGGCCCTCCACCTTGACCCCGAGCGGAAAACCGTCCAGGTCGACAACTTGTCCTACGAATCCGAAGCGGTGATCCTGGCGATGGGAACTGCCTATCGCACAATGGGTTTGCCTGACGAGCAGCGCCTTTCGGGCCGCGGCGTCTCATGCTGTGCGACGTGCGATGGGTTCTTCTTCCGCGGTCAAGACGTTGTTGTCGTGGGAGGTGGGGACTCCGCCCTCGAAGAGGCGATATTTCTCGCACGAATTTGCAGGACGGTGACGGTTGTGCATCGCCGCGAAGAGCTGCGCGCCTCCAAGATCATGCAGCATCGCGCTCGAAGTCATCGGCAGATCCGGTTCTGTTTCAACAGCGTCGTCACCGCGGTCGCTGGCGAGGAACGCGTGACCGGTCTGGAACTCATCGACACAACATCAGGCGCACGGCGCGAACTGGAGGCGAGCGCGGTCTTTGTCGCCATTGGCCACGATCCGCGTAATGACCTCGTACGCGGAACAATGCCGCTCGATCCCGACGGCTATGTCGTGGTCGACGGTCGGTCGACGGCCACAGCGGTTCCGGGGATGTTTACCTGCGGCGACCTCGTGGACCGTACATACCGACAAGCGATCACAGCCGCCGGAAGTGGTTGCGCCGCAGCACTGGACGTAGAACGGTATCTCGCTGGATTCGACCGATAGTGCGTCCGCCGTCAACACAGAACATTTGCTTTCAGTGATCGGAGAAGACCCAGATGTATACGTCTACGACGGCACGCTCGAACGGAGCTTTGGCCGTGAAACCCCTGACCCTGTTGGGCTTTGGCAGCCTCCCGAACGACGAAGAACGAAGGGACGTCATCGCTATGACAAGGATCAGACGGCGCGGACTGTCCGGCGCGCTCGGCTTGACGTCACGGCAGAGGCCGAACGCCACGTCGAACGGCCAGCACATTGCTCTGGAGGGACGCCGATATGAAGACGATCGGGATAGTCGGCGGCATTGCGTGGCCCAGTTCGATCGTTTACTACCGGATCATCAACGAATGCGTCGCCCATCGCTTGGGTGACGGCGGCTTGCACAGCGCCAGGCTGGTGCTGGCCCAGACAGATTTCGAGCAGATCGAGCGCAACCAGCGCGAAGGCCGGTGGGATCTGGTCGGTGAGCTGTTGGCCGAACAGGGCAACAAGCTCAAGGCGGCCGGTGCGGATTTCTTCCTATTGGCCTGCAACACCGTCCATACCGCTGATAACTGGATCGAAAGTGCTGTGGATCTGCCGTTCCTGCACATCGTCGATCCGACTGCACGCCAGGTCCTGGACCGGGGGTTCTCGACCGTAGGGCTGCTCGGCAGTCGCTACACGATGACCGGCAGCTACTTCGTGGGTCGTCTGCGGGAGCGCTACGGTTTGCAAGTCCTGGTCGCTGAAGGCGAACACCAGGAAAACGTGCACAATGCGCTGTACGCAGAGCTTGCCAAGGGCCTCTTGCTGCCTGCTACGCGGGAGAAGTTCAAGGCTGCGATCGCGGACCTTGTCCAGCGCGGCGCGCAGGCCGTAATCCTCGGGTGCACCGAGTTCGGCATGCTTATCGAAGCCAAGGACAGTCCGGTGCCTCTCATCGACACGACCGTCGCACATGCCGAAGCTGCCGTCGATATGGCACTGCAACATTGAGCCCGAAGGCCGAGCGGCACCCCGCATGCGCGCCAGATAGCCCATGTTCTCCAGGTGGATCGGTGCGTTGATCTTCCCGCCGACGGTGGCCTACTACGCGCGGCCCACATCGGTGGATGAGATGACGGTATCGCCACTTGTCGAGGCTCAGCTGAGCTCTGATGCCAATACGCAGCGTTCTACCCAAGTAGAAACCCGCAACAACATACAACAGGAGTTCCCATGGCAACCGCGCGGCGAAGGTAGCCAGGTCCAGTGCGCCCGAAGTCGACCCGCAATCGGAGGAAGAGGTTGTCAACGGCGGCCGAAAATTGACCCCTTTTCGACGGTTGAAAATTGACCCCCTAGGTGTTCATTCTTCGGTCGTCGATCCCGGGACGCGCCCGAGGTCGCGGTCTTTGATGCGGTACGAATCGCCTTTGAGCGCGATCACTTCGGCGTGGTGGACGAGGCGGTCGATCATGGCCGCGGCCACCACGTCGTCGCCGAACACTTCACCCCAGCGGCCGAACGGTTTGTTCGAGGTGACGATGAGGCTGGCCCGCTCGTAGCGGGAGGAAACCAGCTGGAAGAACAGGTTGGCGGCCTCGGCCTCGAACGGGATGTAGCCGACTTCGTCGACGACGATCAGCGGGTAGCGGCCCAGCCGGATCAGCTCCTGCTGGAGTCGTCCGGCGTGGTGGGCTTCGGCCAGTCGGGCGACCCATTCAGACGCGGTGGCGAACAGCACCCGGTGGCCGGCTTGGCAGGCCCGGATCGCGATCCCGATGGCTAGATGCGTCTTCCCGGTGCCCGGCGGGCCGAGAAACACGACGTTGTCTTTGGCGACCACGAAGTCCAGCGTCCCGAGGTGAGCGATGACGTCGCGTTTGATGCCGCGGGCGTGATCGAAGTCGAATTCCTCCAGCGACTTTCGCGATGGGAACCGCGCAGCGCGGATACGGCCCTCACCGCCGTGCGACTCACGTGCGGAGACCTCACGCTGCAGGCAGGCCACCAGGAACTCCTCATGAGTCCAGGACTCGGCGCGGGCCCGCTCTGCGAGTCGGGCCACCGCCTCGCGCATCGTCGGGGCTTTCAGGGCGCGGGTCAGGAAGCTGATCTCGGCGGTCAGATCCCGGTTGGTCGACGAGGCGGCAGCCGTCTTGGTCGCGGCCGTTTTGGTGGTCATGACACCAACCCGCCTTCACCGACGTCGATGCCCAACGCGGCGTCATAGTCAGCCAGGCAACGCTGCTCGACCATGAGTTGATCGTCATGTTCACGGACCGGGCGCAATGCACCAATACGGTTGTGGCGCAGCATGTTCGCCGCTTCGCGATGTTCCGGATCGGTGATGGTCTGATGCCAGGCCCACACCCGTTCATGATCGGCGACGGTCTTGCCGTCACAGAACACCTGGACCCGATCCAGATCCGCGAGGACCTCGATACGCCGACCGATCACCCCCGGGTGCACCGAGTAGTCATTGGAGTCCAACCGGACGTAGTGATCGCGGGCCAACCGCGTCGAATTTCGCCACCCGACCTGCGGAGCCACCGGGGGCAACGCCAGCATCGCCTGGCGGTCCGCGCCGATCCGATCCGTCGGAGCACATCCCAACACCCGGCGCCGACGCGCATTGACCAGCTGCAACCACTTCCCGAACTGGTGGTTGAAATCCCCAGGGCCGCTGAACACTCGGCCGGGCAGAAACGACCGCTCGAAATAATCGTGAGCCCGCTCGATGATGCCCTTGTGCTCGGGCTCGCGCGGTTTGAGGACCACCACCTTGGTGCCCAGAACCCCGCGAAACGCCTGACAATCGCGGGTCAGCTTGGACTTGCCGGACCGATACCGTCCGATCGCGCCTTCACCGTCCCAGACCAGGGTGCGGGGCACCACACCCAACGCGGCAATCAGCTGCCACCAGCCGGCGAACAGATCCTCAGCCCGCCGCGAGGGCAGCAAGATCGCCGAGAGCCACCGCGAATAGCCCAACACCATCGTCAGCACCGGCAACTGCATCGGCGTGCGGCTCTGCCCGTAACCCACCGGGATCGTCGTTGGCGGAAACCACAAGTCGCACTGCGCGATATCGCCGGCGTCGTAAGTGGTGCGCCCGGCTGGGTCCGGCGGTAGATACGCCGGACGCAGCTCCCGCACCCGGGTGTTGAACACCGTCATCCCACGCGTCCAGCCGACCCGCTCGGCGATCACCGAGGCCGGCATCGTCGGCACCGCCGTCAGCTGGGCGCGGATCGCGTCGTCGAACGCGTCCACCGCCGACCCTGCCGGTTTGCGCTCATACTTCGGCGGCCCATCGGAAGCCAACGCCGCCCGCACCGTGTTCCGTGAAATGCCCAACGTCCTAGCGATCAACTTGATCGGCAACCCCTCCGCTCGATGCAACCTGCGGATCTCAGCCCAGTCCTCCACAGCCAACAACTCCCTTCTCCTCTCAGCTCGTAAGCCGAGACTCAGACGAAGGGGGTCAAAATTCGGGCGTCGACACGGGGTCAGTTTTCAGACGACGCCGACAGAGGTATTGCCGACTCTCTCGATGGCGTCCGACGAGCAGTCACGGCTATAGGCTGGATCGAATGGAACTGGTGTGAAACAGTCACTTTGGTCGGCGGCGGGGAGGGCAGGGGAGTCTCATGGTCTTGGCGCCCGATCCGATTGCGAGTCTTATCCGAGTAACCGTTGACGGGGTGGAAGCGGTAGTGAGATGAAGCGTCACGTGACGAATAGTGCTCTCGTGCGGCGCGCTATTGCGACGGGGAGCGAGGGGGCCCTACGCGGCGCCGAAGCCGGAGCGCTTTACGCCTGGCCACTCCGAAGCCCGGGATTGGTCAGCGCAAGGGCCGTCCCCAGCCTGTACAACTGTCGACCCTAAGCCCCTCTGCGCCGTGATCGGCACACCCGACGCGACGCTTCAAAAGTGCTGCGCCGCATGCCTATTCGTCACAGTGACGTTTTGCGGGCGACTAGGGCGGAGGAGCGGAGATTGCTCCGGCATTTCCGCCAGGGCTAGGTCTCACGTGGATCGACTGCGTGAATCGTCGATTCAGTTCCGCGCGGTCCTTTTCCATCATTTCCGAGGAGGACATGCTACGGCGCCATCGCTTACATCGTCAGAATGCACGAATGATCAGTGGGCCAACACCTCTTGAGGTTAGATTTCGGTGACCTGATGGGAACGACCACGTTATCGTGAAATAATCTGCGGTACAGCGTCTTTGACGTGCGGGTATAACTGAGGTCATGTCAGTTAAAGTCGCCGCATTCTTTATTGTGTTGCACATCTGGCGTCAGACCCGTTGTGCGGCTGATTGTTCCGGATTGGAGGTAGGCCACGCCGAATCGTCACAGTGACGTATTGGGTGGACTGGCGCGATCTCGTAAGAGGGGCGATCGGCGTGACGCTAATGGCGCCTGCGGGCATTCGGGACGGCTCTGCGTCGATGGTGTGCGTTTCTTTCTGCGCTTTGGCGCGCCGACCATTTTGCGGCGACCAAGCATATGTGGCGACGCACGGAGGCTACGCGACTGGGGACTCCACGAGCGTTGGGAGGCTGTGCGCCTGGCTTTTGCGTCTCTGGCGTCTGGCGTGATCAGCGGTCTCTCGTCTCGTCGGCAACACTAGCGCCGATAAGCCACATTATGTCAAGTAGTAAGTTGTTCGCGTGTGCTGCGAATACGTCTACTCGTGATACTGCTCCACCTGGGAGCGACTTGCGTTGTTTCACAGTGTTATTCGCTCAGATACCGCTGTGTTCCCCCGCCTAGGTGCATCAGCTTTGGCCGGCTTCGGTAGCCATGCTTGGGTGACGTTGACCTGCGTGTTCGGCGCTTCGGATTCCGGGATTTGCATTCTGAATGCAGAATTTGCAGTCGGTGGGCAGGTCGGGTGGACGCGACGATGGGCCAGCTGGTGTACCTGCCGGCTTCTGCGGGCGGCCCAGATCCGGATGCGTTCCTGAGCGATGTGTTGACCGGTTGGCGGCGGGCGCAGCTGGCGCAGAACTTCTCGCCCGACACGGCGCGGCGCCGAGTGGCCTCGGTGTTGCGGATGGGCGACTTCGTGGGCTCGTATCCATGGCAGTGGACAGTGGCCGACGCCGATGACTTCTTCGGTCACCTGCGCGGCGTTCGTGACCTCGCCCATACCACCGTGCGCGCCTATCATACCGATGTGAAGTTGTTCCTCGATTACGCCACCGATTCGGCGTACGACTGGAATGAGCACTGCGGGCTACTGTTTGGCACCGTGTTTTCTCAGGTCATCACCGAGTTCAGTAAGGCGCGGCACGTTCAGGCCGACGACGCGCGGCCGCTGAAACGGCCCTTCACCCCCGCCGAGCTGCAACAGTTCTTCGGCCTCCGCCGATATCCAATAGGCTCGAAACGCTCTGCCCCACAAGCGATTATGGTTTGACAATAGTTGTCCAGTCTCAGTGCATTTGGCAGTTTCGCAATCAATATGGCACTCGACGGATTGACTGCGTATTCTCGGTGCAGTTGGCATCCCCAGATGGTGCCGCCCGGACGATGAGATCGTGCGTGAGCAAGCCCGGCAGCCGACCGCCCTTCGTCCCTCTCCCCCGCATCGCCGGAAATACGTCACGGTGACGAATTGCATTGGAGCATATGGATATACTGTGAAACAGTTAGTCCGCTAATAAATAGTCCACTATCTATATGTGATGCTCCCCTCAAAGGGGTAGGCGCGTCCCTCACCGGACGAGGGTCATTCCCCCACCGGATCGCCTCTTCAGCAGACCGCTCCCCAAACACCGGTGCTGATCGCAACTCAATCATCGGACATCCCCGGCCCCGCAACTGCGTTCGACCATGCCGTAGCGCCGGCTTGGCGCGCTCGCTGATAAGGGCTTCGCCGGAGAATGGCACCTCGTCAACCCCCCAGACACCATCCACCGCTTCCCCGGCGTCCACCTCCTCGCATACCGCCTCTGAGGAAGTCACAGGTCACCCACCGCAGCGGGCACCCACTTCTCCAGACGAGTTGGGGTGACGACGGTCCTCTGTGCAACCTGTGCTCGGTTTGCGCGACCCGCGGCTCTGTGAGCGGTTCACAGCGCCCTCACCGCAGATTCGCGAGTAGGTTCGCCAACGTGGAAAATGCTGGACCCAGCCGGACAGCGCTCGTTACTGCCTACGCGCGGGCCTATCACCAAGTCGCTGACCGGCCACCGGTCCTCACCGATGCCCTAGCTGCACACCTGTTCGGTGTCAGTGCAGAAGAGCTGATCGAATTAAGCCAGCGCACAGGCGATCCGGTCGGCACAGCTATAAGCGATCGGGCCCGGCGCCTCTTCTTCGCCGCACGCGCCCGCTTCGCCGAAGATTCGGTAGCTGCGGCCGTGGCCACCGGCACGCGGCAGGTCGTGATCCTCGGAGCTGGACTGGATACCTTCGCCTATCGCAACCCGTACCCCGAAACTACGGGTCTTCGAGGTTGATCATCCCGCCACCCAAGCGTGGAAACGCGATCGCCTCCGCCAGGATTGACTACCCTAAGACATTGACCCTCGTGCCGCTCGACTTCGAAACGCAAGACCTGGCAGCAGAATTAGAGTCCACCACATTCACACGCGCAGAACCCGCGATCTTCGTCTGGCTCGGCGTCGTCTTCTATCTGACCCCGAGTGCCGCCCGCACCACCCTCGAATACATCGCCGGGCAGACCCAGCCCGCCGAGACCGTCTTCGACTACCTGCAGCCTGCAGACACTGACGAGGACCGCGCGCACCTGCGGGCTCGTGCTGATCGGCTCGCCAGCGCCGGCGAACCGCTTTTCAGCTACTTCACACCTGACAAAATCTCCCGACAGCTACGCGCCCTCGGCTTCACCGACATCGAAGACCACACCGCCCAAGACCTCATCGGTACATACCTCGGCGAAACCCCAGACGTCGAGGAGGAACCGACTCGCGCTCTGCGCACAAGCCGCATACTGCGAGCGAGCCGTTGAGAGTGCTCCCCGCCAGCGGCACCTCCCCTTAAGAATGCTGTCACACTCTGGCTGCGGGGTCCGCGGCGGAACTAATCCATCCCATTTGAATTCCACCAGGCCTCCTAGGGTGATCGAACCCATTGCTGAAGCGACTGCGCACGTGAGGCGAGGAGACTGAAGAAATGACTGACCAACCGCGCATCGCATTCCGCGAGAAGCCGTGGCCCGATGATGACCTTGAAGTCGTAGACCTGCGGTACGGCGAGCAAGCTGCTGCCCTCGGGCTCGCCCTCAATCCGGCAGCCCAAGACACGCCTTCGCCGGTGCGGCCCGCGGATGCCTGAACCCACACCCCCGCAGCCGACAGAAGGCCACATCCCCCGACGACGGCAGATGATCGAAATCACCGACGAGGAGCGTCGAGACGCCGTCCGCGCCATGGATGAACAGGAGTTCTACACCCACGAAGTCCTGCTCGACTTGGCGGTAGAAGCGATCAACGCCCACCGAAGCGAGAGAACCACACAGCCGGTGCCGGCGAAGGTTCACGAGCTTGTGAACACTTTCGCCCAGCGCAGCAACGCGGCTCGGGCGACCGATAGCGATGCTGCTGGCATCTGGGCGAAAGCGGCGGCCGATCTGGCCGAGGCACTCACGGCCGGGTGACAACTGGCCGCGGCATCAGGGCCAGATTGCTGAAATGAATTGCACCACAACATCAACTATGTTCAACATTGTGATGCGAGCACCGGCCCTGACGCCCACTGAAGGGTTAGAAGCATGAAAACGTGGTTCATTACCGGCGGTAGCTCCGGCTTCGGACGGGCTTATGCTGAGGAAGCCCTGGAGATGGGTGATCAAGTCGTTGTGACGGCACGCAATCCAGCACCACTCCTACGTGAGTATGCCGGGCATCCTGGTGTGCGGGTTCTTCGTATGGACGTGACGGATCGCGACGAGGGGTGTTCGCTGCCGTCGCCGCTGCGGAAGAATCCTTCGGATCCATCGACGTACTGGTCAACAACGCCGGCGGCGGCTCACACGGCGCTGTAGAAGATACCGACGAGCAGCAGATCCGAGGTGTGTTCGAGGTGAATTTCTTTGGGACGGTTGCGGTGACCCGCGCGGTCCTGCCCGGAAGGCGGAGACGCCGAAGCGGATGCATCGTGAACATGTCCTCGGTCGGCGGGATACGCGCTTTCCCCGGGGTGGGTTATTACAACGCCGCCAAGTTCGCAGTCGAAGGGCTGTCAGAGTCGTTACGGCAGGAGGTGCAACACCTTGGTATCACCGTGATGGTGGTGGAACCGGGAGCGTTTCGCATCAAAGCCGACAGCAGTGGCTACAGCGCGAGTACATCGCCGATCCACGCCGACTACGCCGGCACAGTCGGCGTACTGAGAGATGCGCTGATCGCAATGAACGGCACCCAACCGGGCGACCCTCAGCGCGCCGCCCGCGCGGTCGCTCAGGCGGTCAGCTCCGGCAAGCCGCCGAACCACCTGGTTCTTGGAAACTTGGGCTTCGACCAAGTAGTCGCGAAACTCGAGGCGCAACTGGCCGAAGTCCATGCCTGGGAGGCTGTCTCACGAAGTGCCGACTTCCCAGACAGCGCCCACCGTTCCGGGATCTATGTCTGAAGTTCCTCGAGAAGGCCGCCCCAGGGCGCTTGCGACGTACGGCATGGCAATCGACGATGCATCAGTTCGATAAACCGAGTTCTGGATGTTGCCGGCGACAGGTTCTCAAATCGCTTCATACTCCTCGGATATCGCTTGTGGTGTTCTATGTCTTGGACAGTTAAAAGCATGCCGCCTTAGCCTCGAGTGACACGCAGCAGAGGACGCCGGTCACGTACTTGTCGGCCCAGAAAGAAGGACTCGATGCCCACCGGAGAACCGCTCCTCACATTGACCGATTCCGACGTCGAGAAGTATTTGGCATCCGCGGCGAAGCCGACTCTGATCGACTTCTGGGCCCCGTGGTGCGAACCCTGCAAGGCCCTGGCGCCAGTTTTGCGTGAGATCGCGGACACAACCGCGGCGATGACTGTCGCGACAATCGATGTCGACGCGAACCCACGGTCGATCGCCAAGTACGGGATCAAATCGGTGCCCACGATGATCCTCTTTGATCACGGCGCCATCGTGAAGCGAATCACCGGGGCAAAAGACAAGGCCACCCTCCTCGCTGAACTCGATTCGCTCTCCGGGTGAGCGAGGTCGAGCTTCACCTGCTTGCAACGCGCTTTCGGAACGCGAGAAATGCGCTACCAAAGGAGGTTTGAGTTTCAACCCAGCACTTAGGCCAGTGCCTGCCCAATGACCAGTTCTGGGTGGTGCATTGCGAGGTCTTCGAGGTAGCGTGGCGCGGCGATGCGGGCGATGTCGAGAAATGCCGCCAGCGCCGGAGATCCGTTTTTGGAGCGCCACGCAAGTGCGATCGGCCGATCCGGCAACGCTCCTGCAAGAGGAACAAACCGGACTCCAAGCCGGCTCAGGTTGGCGAACGAGGTGGGCAACAGCGCGACCCCAATTCCAGCAGCGACCAGCGCAAGTACTGTCTGAATCCGGGGCACTTCGGCAACAACCTGCGGTTGAATGCGGTAGCGCCGGAACAACTCAACCACGTCAGCGTACGTGGTCGGAGCAGCCGCCCTCGTCCACAACACCATCTCCTCATGGGCTAGCTGCTGCGGCTGGATCGCAGCTTGCCCGGACAAGTCGTGGTGATCTGGAATCACCGCCGCCAGCGGATCGTCCAGCAGCTTTTCCACCGCCAGTGCGGGGTCGTCGACCGGACCACGTAAGAACCCGACATCGAGGCGATGCGCGGACAGCTGTTCAACCTGCTCGTCGGTCCCCAACTCGAGTAACTCCAGTTCCACTCCAGGAAATGCGCTCCGATGCTCACGCATCACCGCCGGCACGACGCCGTCGACGGCTGCCTGGAGGGCGCCTATTCGCAGGTGGCCGAGGTGACCGCGGGCCGCACGCCGAGCCGCAGCAAACGCGCGCTCGCCATGGACGAGGGCCAGCCGCGCCTCGCGGTACAGCACGTCACCGGCGTCAGTGAGTTCGATCGGCCGCCGGGACCGGTCGATGAGCTCAACTCCTAATTGGTGTTCCAGTTTGCGAATCTGCTGGCTCAACGGGGGCTGCGCGAGGTGCAGGCGCTCAGCGGCGCGCCCGAAGTGACGCTCTTCGGCTACGGCCACGAAGTACTTCAAGAGCCGCAGTTCCGGATCACTCATATCTGCAGGATATATTGCGCGACCAAACATGTCTTGGACAGTAAACAGGCGCGGTCATAGCGTGGAGACCACTGAGCTCCCAGCTAATCGGAAGGAATCACGACGATGACAGCAGTCGCCTCGAACGCGACCGAAACAGATCCCATTGAGCACTACTTCGGCCAGCCCTGGAGCGACGGTCTACCCGTCGTTGTACCGACCCCGGAGAAGGTCGCAGCCATCGTCGATGTCCTCGGCGGCGATCCGGAGTAGCTGGTCGCGCGGATACCACCCCGGTGGGGAAGTCTGACCGGCGAGCTCCTCGCAGTGAACATGGTGATGGCCGGTTGCAAGCCGAAGTACGCCCCCGTGGTACGCGCCGCGGTACTGGCAATGTGCGATAACCGCTTCAACCTCAACGGTATTCAGACCACGACACACGTCGCCTCGCCGCTCGTGGTGGTCAACGGGCCCATCGCTCGCGAGATCGGCATGAACTCCGGCGGTAATCTCTTCGGCTCCGGTAACCGCGCCAACGCCACCATCGGGCGGGCCCTGCGCCTGATCATGCTCAGCGTCGGCGGCGGCATCCCCGGCGAGCTCGACAAGAGCACGCTCGGCCATCCTGGCAAATACACGTTCTGCATTGCCGAGAACGAAGAGTCGAGCCCGTGGGCCCCGTATCACGTCGAGCACGGATACGCGGCCGAGGACAGCACGGTGCTGGTGATCGCCGCCGAGGCGCCGCACAGCGTCACCAACCACATCTCCGACGATCCCCAGGGAATCCTCGATTCAATCGCCTCGGCGATGAGCACCATCGCCCACAACAACGCCGTGCTCGGCGGATCCTGCGCCGTCGTCATCGGGATCGAGCACGCGCGCACCATCGCCGCACACGGCTGGACCCGCGACGACATTCGTCGATACCTCTGGACCATGGGTATGAACCGCTGGGAGGACGTCAGCTACGGCAATCGCTACGCGCCAGCCGACAAGTCGACCTACAACCGCAACCTTCCGCGGTGGTATTCCCGACGTCCGGGGTCGAAGGTTCCGATCGTGTTCACCCCCGATGACATCCATCTGTTCATCGCGGGCGGTGCAGCCGGAAGGTTCTCGGCATTCCTGCCCGGCTGGAGCACTGCGACCACCCCGGTGCTCCGAGCTGTCGACGACCACGTCGAAGCCAGCTCGGCACCGCTCGGGCTGGACTGCTCTGACGGCTCCTGCCGACTGTGAGCCCAACCGAAATCCCTGTTCGCACAACATATCTAAGATTACCCAGGAGAACATCCATGCCCGAATTTCAGCTCTATGATCCCAGGGGCGTCGTCGACGTCGAACAGAGTCCGCTCGCCGCGCGGCCAACCGAGTCCACCGGTCTGAGGCTGGCCGTGCTGAGTAATACGAAATGGAACGCCTCCAAGCTCCTGCGCGCGACGGTGCACGCGTTGAATGAAGCCGGCGTCGAATTCGCCGACGTGCACTACTACGACAAGCACCACTTCTCGTCGGACGCAAGCCTGTCGCTGATCGCGCGCATAGCCGACGAAAACGACATAGCGATCACCGCCATCGCCGACTGCGGTTCGTGCACCTCCTCGTGCGTCAACGACGCCGTCCGTTTGGAGCAGACCGGCGTGCCAACGGCGGTCATCGTCACCACCGAATTCGCCAACGAGGCCAAACTCCAGAAAGAAGCTCGCGGGATGACTGACCTCACCCCAATCGTTGTCCACCACCCGATCAGCAGCCTCACCCTGTCACAGCTGGACGACCGTGCAGCGGAGGCCGCGCCCCAGGCCCGGACTATCTGGTTCGGCTCCGACACGGCCCGGCAGACCGCACGTTGACCACCGCATCTGCCCTGTCGGGATTGATCGTTGCCGACTTCTCACGCGTACTTGCCGGCCCCTTCGTCACGATGACCCTGGGCGATCTGGGAGCCGAAGTCATCAAAGTGGAACGCCCCGAAGGCGACGACACCCGCGCTTGGGGACCGCCGTTCGCTGCCGGCGAAAGCACGTATTACCTTGGCCTCAACCGGAACAAGCGCAGCATCGTATTGGACCTGCGCGACAGCGCCGACCGCGCTATTGCCGCCCGGCTGGTGCATCACGCAGACGTCCTCGTCGAGAACTTCCGACCGGGCGTAATGGCCCGGTTCGGCCTCGACGAGCCCACCGTGCGCACCGCCAATCCCACACTGGTGTACTGCAGCATCTCCGCCTTCGGGTCAGGGGCGGGCCGGGACCTCCCCGGCTACGACCTACTGCTGCAAGCCCTGGGCGGACTGATGAGCATTACCGGGCCCGACGCCACCCGGCCCACAAAAGTCGGCGTCGCACTGGTCGACGTAATCGCCGGGCTGTTCGCCACGATCGGCATCTTGGCGGCACTTCACGAACGTGATCGAAGCGGTACAGGACAACGAGTTGAGGTCAACCTCCTGTCGAGTCTGCTCAGTGCCCTGGCCAACCAGTCGGCCAGTTACGTTCTCGCGGATGTCCTTCCCACCGCCATGGGCAACGGCCATCCCAGCATTGCGCCCTACGACACGTTCCAGACCGGCGACGGAACCCTGGTCCTGGCGATTGGCACCGATCACCAGTTCGGACTGCTGTGCGATGCAATTGCCGGGGCCGACCTGAGCATCGACCATCGGTTCTCGACCAACGAACGACGCGTCCGGCACCGTCACCAACTGCGGGACGCGATCGAGGACCGACTTGCCAAGCACGGCGCCGCGGAGTGGACGTCGATACTGACCGCGGTCGGTGTACCTGCCGGGTCGGTGAACAACATCAAGGAAGCATTCGCCCTTGCCGAGCATCTCGGCCTTCGGCCGATCGCCCAGTCCGACGACGCGCCCGAACTGCACGGTCGCCAAGTGGCCAGCCCGTTGACGTTCTCGGAAACGCCAGTCGCCTACCGACGAGGCGCCCCGAAGCTGGGCGAACACGACAAAAACATTCGTGAACTACTCGAATATCTGGAAATGCACACGCATTTCAATATCTAGGAGCCGGCTATGACGGCAACCGACACTCTCCCCGCAACGCAGGACTTCTTGAATCTGGACGCCCACCTAAACGCTGAAGACAAGCTGATCAGGGCACCGTGCGCCAGCTCGTCCGCCAGGATCTGCTGGACCACATTCCCCAAGCCTTCCAGAGCGGGCGTCTTCCCGACGGCTTCATAAGCCGCGCCGGAGAACTCGGCCTACTCGGGATGCAACTCGAAGGCTACGGATGCGCGGGAACCAGCGCCGTCGCTTATGGCCTGGCCTGCCTGGAGCTAGAAGCCGGCGACAGCGGACTGCGCAGCTTCGTTTCAGTCCAGGGATCACTCGCCATGTCTGCGATTTGGTCGTTCGGCAGCGAAGAGCAGTAGACGGCATGGTTGCCATCGATGGCAGCAGGTGAAGCGGTCGGCTGCTTTGGCCTCACCGAGCCCGACTCGGGCAGCGATCCAAGCAGCATGCGCACCACCGCCCGTCACGTCAACGGTCATTGGGTGCTCAACGGCAACAAGATGTGGATCACCAACGGATCCATCGCGGATGTCGCGGTCGTTTGGGCTTCCACCCGAGACGGAATCCGCGGATTCCTCGTCCCGCGCGGCGCTTCAGGATTCCGCGCCCGCGACGTGTCCGGCAAGCTCTCGTTGCGAGCCTCCACCACCTCGGAATTGGTATTCGACGACTGCACGTTGTCAGATGACGCCCTGCTTCCGCACGGCGTGGGCTTGCGCTCGCCATTGCAGTGCTTGAATCAGACCCGCTACGGGATCGTATGGGGAGCTGTCGGCGCCGCGCGCACATGCTACGAGTCCGCCTTGGAATATGCCTGCTCGAGAACCCAATTCGGCAGGCAGATCGCAGGATTTCAGCCGACCCAGCTCAAGCTCGTCGACATGCTCACCGCGATCACTACCGGTCAGTTGTTGGCACTTCAATTGGGCAGGCTCAAGGACTCAGGCCAGCTTCGGTCAGAGCAAATCAGCCTCGCCAAACGGCACAATGTCGCCGCGGCGCTCGGCGTCGCCCGCAGCGCCCGCACCGTGCTCGGCGCAAACGGCATCACGCTGGAGTACTCCGTGATGCGCCATATGGCCAACCTCGAATCAGTATTGACCTACGAAGGCACCGATGAGATCCACACCCTCGCAGTCGGGCGCGCCATCACCGGCCAGTCAGCGTTTGTGTGACGACTTGCATCCGATCGGGAGCCAACAATGACCTCTCCTAAAGACCTGGTAATTGTCGGCAGTGGCCCCGCCGGCTACACCGCGGCGATCTACGCCGGCCGTGCCGGACTGGACCCTGTCGTCATCGAGGGAACGCCGGCAGGCGGTGCTCATGCAGACCACCGACGTGGAGAACTTCCCGGGATTTGTCGAAGGCGTACCGGGGCCGGAACTAATGGACCTGCTACGCAAACAGGCACAGCGCTACGGAGCCCAACTAGTCACCGCGGACGCGACCGCCATCACACTGGCCGCCGAGGCTGTCCCGGTTCATCAAGTTGACGTCGATACCGCCGGCTACGAGGTGCGGGCACTTATCCTCGCAATGGGATCCTCCTACCGGCGACTCAACGTCCCAGGCGAAGCACACCTAGCCGGTCGAGGCGTCTCTTGGTGCGCAACCTGCGACGGGTTCTTCCGCAACCAGCACATAGCCGTCATCGGCGGCGGCGACTCCGCGCTGCAAGAAGCCACCTTCCTGACTCGGTTCGCAGCAAGCGTTACCATCGTTCACCGCCGCGCCTCCCTGCGCGCATCAAAAGTCATGCAGCAGCGTGCTTTTGCCGATCCAAAGATCATATTCTGCTGGAACAAAGAGGTCACCAAGATTCTCGGTGAGGACGACGTCACTGGCATCGTCGTGCGCGACATCCTGACTGATCAAGTATCCACAAAACCAGTAACAGGAGTATTTGTCGCGATCGGTCACACGCCCAGAAACCAATTAGTTCGCCGACAACTACAACTAGGTGCCGAAGGCTACGTACAAACCACCGAAGGTAGTACTCGTACCTCGAAACCGGGGGTCTTCGCGTGCGGGGATCTGGTCGATCACACCTACCGCCAAGCCATCACGGCGGCAGGCAGTGGTTGTGCCGCCGCACTTGATGCGCAGTCCTATCTCAGCAGAATCGACTTCGAACTCCGGCGCGGGTAATCCCATCGCACTCTGCGGGGGCATCGATGAGTTGACGCCCTCAGGCACCGATTTCACCGTTCTCTGAGTTGGCGGTGCTCGGTAGGTCGGCATTCTCAGAGCTTAGAACCGCCAACTCGATTGAAACTACGGGGCTTATCGCGGTGTCAATCGTGTTGGCGCCGTGCAGGAATTGTCCGCCAACTACATTCAGACCGGACAAACACCGCTACCTTATCGCCATGCCAGAGTTCCGACTATCTAACGCCGTCCCGACTGCCACGGTTGCTTTTTCGCCTCCTGGAGACCCTGCCTGGCCGGGCGGGCGTTCCGGGACTTTGCGGCCTCCGGCGTTTTCGGAGTTTGAGTGAAATCGCCAGCGGAGGTCCCAGGGGTCGAATGCACGAAGCACCGCTCCCCCGACGGGGGACTGAGGTGGCCCCAACGTTGAGATGGAAGCCGCGCCATTTCGTCACACAGCGACGGATATACGCTAAGGGCCCGCATCGACCGAGAGACGCGCTATTTGGTGGAAGGGCCACAGTCAAACGGCACGTGACATTTTAATCCTGATGTGAGCGTGGCCATCTCATCACGTTGGACGTTGATCCAGAGGTTGTTGGAGTGGCAGCGCTTGCCGAGAAGGCTGGGATTACGATGCCGTCCCATGATGAATGCACTTGCCAGGCTGCCAGTCAGCACGCTCTGTGATGTCGACAAGTCGCTACCGGTCGCCGATCCGGCGATCCGGCCCATTACGGCGAGCGCACGACTATGCGGGCCCGCATACACAGCCGTTGCGGCCGATGAGTTCCTCTCCACGTTGTGGGCGATCAACGATGCGGCGCCCGGTGACGTCTTGGTCGTGCAAACGGGCGGCTCACGTTTGGCAGCACTCGGCGAGCTGCTGGCGGCCGAAGCGTACCGCCGCCGACTCGGCGGAATCCTCGTCGACGGTTACGTGCGCGACCGCTGCGGTCTACCGCCGCAGCTCCCGCTGTGGGCTCGCGGCTCGGTGCCTAACGCGGGGCGATCGGACGCGGTGCCCAATGTGGGTGGTCAGATCTCCTTCGGAGGGCTGCCGGTGACGCCCGGCGATATCGTTGTGGCCGACGACGACGGGATCGTCATCGCCCCACGCGCACGGCTCGCGGCGTGCCTGGACGAGGCAGCGCGAATCGAGCAGACCGAGGCCGCCGTACTTGCAGGAATCCAGGGCGGCACCTCACTGATCGAGATGACCAACCTCGCCGACCACGTGGCGGCATTACGCAGTGGCGACCAGAGCAGATTGTCGATTACACCACCTAGCTGAGCGCAACAGCCCGACGGTCCCCTCTCTGACAACCACGCGACGATTTGCCGCGCAGCTCACGGCCACACAGCCGTAATGATTTTCATGAAGAGGAATTGTCAAATTCTGTGGGTGGCTTAGCCTGAATCCACCGATGAGCTGGCCGTTTGACGGGTGTCGTAATGAGGAAAGTGCCCTCTGAGCTGGGATGATTGAAGTTCCTACACAACAATCTGAACAGCGCAAGAAAGGCACTTCCAGTGAAAGTGTCGCACACCTTCGCGGCTGGGTCGGCGGTCTTTGATGATGACCATCTCGTGTCGTGCGCCGGGTTGGTCCCGGTGATGGCGCTGGCCGCCCAGACCGGGCTGCCAGAACTGTTGGCCGACAAGATCTGCATCCCTGCGCCGAAAATCAAGTCGGGGTCAGCCAATCCCTCGCCGAAGCTGACAACGGTGATCGCCGGCATGTGTGTTGGCGCCGACTGCATCGACGACCTCGACATTGTGCGCTCCGGTGGGATGAAGAGCCTCTTCGGCGGCGTGTACGCGCCGTCGACGGTCGGAACCTTGTTGCGGGAGTTCACCTTCGGACACGCCCACCAACTGGAATCAGTCCTACGCCACCATCTGTCGCAGCTGTGTCAGCGAGTGGACCTGCTGCCCGGCGCTGACACCGGCGCCTTCATCGACATCGACTCACTGCTACGCCCGGTCTACGGCCATGCCAAACAGGGCGCCTCCTACGGGCACACCAAGATCGCCGGGAAACAGATCCTGCGCAAAGGCTTGTCCCCGTTGGTCACCACGATCAGCACCCCCGGCTCAGCTCCGGTGATCGCCGGGATGCGGCTGCGCACCGGGAAGGCCAACTCCGGTAAAGGCGCGGGTCGGATGGTCGCCCAAGCCATCGCGACCGCCCGTGCCGCGGGAGTCAGCGGGCAGATCCTGGTGCGCGGCGACTCGTCTTACTGCACCCGCGCCGTCGTCGGCGCCTGCCGAAGCCACGGTGCCCAGTTCTCGGTGGTGATGACCCGCAACACCGCTATCGACCGGGCCATCGCCGCCATCGATGAGCAGGCCTGGACCCCGGTGCGTTATCCCGGCGCGGTCCGCGACCCCGACACCGGGGACTGGACCTCCGATGCCGAAGTCGCCGAAATCACCTACACCGCTTTCGCGTCCACCAAGGACCGGTTCACCGCCCGCCTGGTGGTGCGCCGGGTCAAAGACGCCCGCTACCGCGACGCCCTGTTCCCGGTATGGCGGTATCACCCGTTCTTCACCAACACCGACCTACCGACCGCTGACGCTGACATCACCCACCGCCAACACGCGATCATCGAAACCGTCTTCTCCGACCTGATCGACGGCCCCCTGGCCCACATCCCGTCGGGGCATTTCGGCGCGAACTCGGCCTGGGTGTTGTGCGCGGCGATCGCCCACAACTTGCTGCGCGCCACCGGCGTCCTGGCCGGGGGTGCCCAAGCCGTGGCCCGCGGAGCCACCCTGCGCCGCAAGATCGTCAACATCCCCGCGCGGCTGGCCCGACCCCAACGCCGACCCATCCTGCACCTACCCAGTCACTGGCCCTGGGTAGATCGCTGGCTTGCATTGTGGCGCAACACCATCGGCTACAGCCCACCCTTACCCATGTCAGCCTGACCCATCCGCCGCAAGGCCCAACCGGAGACCACAGGAAAAGCTGGGCAGACCAGCAGATACTTGCTGCCCACAACCACCAGCACAGCGAAACTCAGCTCACTCTCACCTCACCGGGATAAGTCCACGGATCGAGGCTTAGGTTCGAGGTGGCGGCTATCGGGAGTTAGCGTCAGAAGTCAGCTCGGGTCAGGAAGCGTTGCAGCGCGGTCATATTGCCATCGACTTGTACTTGATTGGGTGAGCGGCGGCCCCATAAAAGCAGCAGTAGATCGGATGCGGTCGCGGTCACCGTTGCGTCGGTCTGGTCGTTGGTCCGGATCCTGTTGACCGAGCCTTCTCCGGTTCGGACGGTCCATTGGCCCGTGGTGTCGTTGGCGCGCAGGCAGATGGTCTGAGCTGCCCCGTTCAGGTCAGGTGAGAGACCTGGCAGTACCTCGTCGAGGAACTCATCGACCCCATCGACTGCGACGGTTTGTTCTAGGGGCTCGTCGGCTCCGATCGCGTTGACGGCGTCCCAGCAGTGCACGCTGGATTCCTGGGCCACTCTGCGCCTGATGAAGGCCACGGTGTTTCGGCGGCCCCACGTCCATGCCGGTCTGTCGGGGTCCAGGTCCTCCAGGATGGTGGCAGTTAGCTCCGCGCCGTGACCAAACCAGGTCAAGAGGTCATCGTTGGTAGGGCGGTCGGGTTCGCTCCAGGCCTGGGGGCCCGATAGTGCACCGCGGGCCACCATCCGCCAGAACATCTGAACGATCCCGACATGCCAGACCAGATCAGCCAGCTGCCATCCGGGGCAGCTGGGCACGATGCGGTCGAGTCGCCCCTCGGCGGCATTGGCGATGCGGTTGCTGTCCCGTCGCAGGGCCACGACGTGGTCGGCTGGTTTCATAGCGCGGCCATGGTATCGCTGCAGTCGATTAGGCAACCTCGGCGTCGTCTGATTCGGTCGGATGCAGCAGCCCTGTCCCCACCTACCCCGCAATCAAACAGCCCAACCCAGTAGCCCCACCCAGGTGCACCAGGCCGAGAATTCGACCCAACTTGATATCACCGATATCCAATAAGACCCCACTGCATATTGCAGCAGATGAATCACCGCCCCGTGCCTGCCCCAGCCCCGACCACTGACTCGCGTTGCGTTGTCACCCAACCCTGCTGCCTGTGTGTCGCTATGCGAGAGCTGTGGCTTGATGAGAATTCCGCCGGGAGGCTGGGTGTGCGTGGCGGGACTGCGTAGATTTTTAGTTGTGCTTAGTAGTCGTGGCAGGCATGCGTATCGGCCGGAGCCAACAAGCACCTAAGCATCCGAAATCGCGTGGTCGCGAGCGACGCGACCACGGCCACCGGTCGTCGTCGAGGAGGTCGGCATGACGGCTCTCAGTCCCCCACCCGTCCGTGAGAATGTTATGAACTCGGCCGAGCCTGCGTCGCGGTGGCGCAGGCTCATACCCCGCTCGCGCCGGGGCAAGACTGCCATCGCCGGCGGAGTGGCCGTGTTACTCGTCGCGGGCGTACTGGGCGCAACGTACGAGACCTCACCGGGAGGCGCTCTGTGGGGTGCCGAGAAGACGGTCTTTCCCGAGCACGCGCAAGACGTCGCCCTGGCCGCCGTCGTCAACGATCTGAAGAAGGCACAGGACATCCTCGGCAGCGGGCAGCAGCCCACACCCGATCAGCTGAGCGACGCCCGCACGTCACTCAATCAGGCCAAGCAGGACTTGGACTACCTGTCACCATCACCTCAGCGGACCAGCCTGCAGAACCTCTATTTGCAACTGACACAACAACTTCTGCAGTACACGCCCGCTTCGGTGCAACAACTGCCTGCGCTGCCAGCACCACCTCCTGCATCGTCGGCCGCCGACCCGACCAACCCGCCGCAGACACCGGATGCGGCGCCCACCTGGGGATACCCGATCTCGGATGACGCCGGGAGCGTGGCACCCGACGACTTCGTCTCACCGCCGCCCGATGTTCCGGATGCCCCTGCGGCCGACTGGCCGCAGCCCTACGCTCCCCCGCTGACACCGAACCTCGAAGACCTGGGTTACTACGACCCCTCGTGGGGACAGCTCTACGGCTACGACCCCACTGACTGGTACAACTACGACCTCAGCGGCTACAACCAGTACGGCTTCGACTTCCTAGGCTTCGACCGGTGGGGGTACGACCGCTGGGGCTACGACCGGTGGGGCTACGACCGGTGGGGCTACAACTGGGCGGGCTGCAACTGGGCAGGCTACAACCGCAACGGCTGGGACCGTGACGGCCGCAACGAATGGGGCCAACGCCGCGACCACCCCGGTGATCCACGCAATCAGGATTGGTACAACCGCCACCACCCATACGAGCAGTACTACCAGTGGAAGTTCCGGCACGACGACCCGGCGTATCACCGCACGCAGTGGGACCACGCCCACGGATTCAACCCGAATCAGTACCAAAACTGGAACATGAGCCGGGATTGGCACCATCCGCGCAACCGCGACTGGGCACCGCTGGCCGCCGAGTCGACCACCAAGGCCAACACCCACGCCTCCTCCCCGGTAGTGAACCTGAATGCTTCACTGGCGCAGTTCATCTCCAACGACAAGACGACAAGCAAATCCGGGCCACTGATGAAGGACCTCGCGGACAAATCTACCCGCGACTTCACCAGGGAACTCAACCCGCGGGTCACGGTACCCATCTGGTCACAGCCACCTTCGGCACTGGGAAAGCGTCCCGCCACGTCCACAGCGAGCCACCAAACATCGTTTGCACCACCGGCATTGACGGCACCTGCGCCGACCGCGCCGCCGTCGAAGGTGTCACCCGGGTTTACCGCACCCAAGCTTTCGCCGGTGCCCGTCTACACACCGCCGAAGGTCGCCCAGCCGCAGAGAAAGCCGGAGCGCACACCGGCCAACATTGCGCCGGGAAGGGGCCCCAATCGCTCCTCGGGGCCGGTGACGATTCCGCCGAAGACGGGCTCGCCGAACCCCGCAGTGGCGCCGCCAGCCGAACCGATACCGGTGACCCCACCCAACCCTGCGGCGGCTCCTCCCCGCGAGCACTCGGCGCCCCAGACCAATCCAGTTCCGCAGGCGCCGGAATCGGAACCGCGAGGCCGCCGCCCAGCGACACCGACACAGCAAGCGCCACCGCAGCGGCGGGCCGCACCGGAACCACCCGCGCAGGACGCTCCGGCTCCCAAGACCCAGGCTCCTGCTCCCGCGGCCCCGGTCCGACAGGCGCCCGTGCACCAAACACCTCCTCCGCAGGCGCGGGACGTGGCTCCAGAGCGGCCCGTCCGACAGGCACCGCCCGTACACGAGGCGCCGCATCCTGCCCCGCGGTCTGCTCCTGAGCCACGTCAGGGACGCGCACCAAGGGCACCCAAGTGTTCAATTCCGATGTGCTGATGGGTCTTCAACATCTATTTCGATAGGTCCCCGACTTGTCGGGCAACGCTTGAGGTCCCAGTCCGATCGCTGTCCGGCCGGCCTTCGGGCTCAATGTTGCAGTGCCATATCGACGGCAGCTTCGGCATGTGCGACGGTCGTGTCGATGAGAGGCACCGGACTGTCCTTGGCTTCGATAAGCATGCCGAACTCGGTGCACCCGAGGATTACGGCCTGCGCGCCGCGCTGGACAAGGTCCGCGATCGCAGCCTTGAACTTCTCCCGCGTAGCAGGCAGCAAGAGGCCCTTGGCAAGCTCTGCGTACAGCGCATTGTGCACGTTTTCCTGGTGTTCGCCTTCAGCGACCAGGACTTGCAAACCGTAGCGCTCCCGCAGACGACCCACGAAGTAGCTGCCGGTCATCGTGTAGCGACTGCCGAGCAGCCCTACGGTCGAGAACCCCCGGTCCAGGACCTGGCGTGCAGTCGGATCGACGATGTGCAGGAACGGCAGATCCACAGCACTTTCGATCCAGTTATCAGCGGTATGGACGGTGTTGCAGGCCAAGGGGAATTCCGCACCGGCCGCCTTGAGCTTGTTGCCCTGTTCGGCCAACAGCTCACCGACCAGATCCCACCGGCCTTCGCGCTGGTTGCGCTCGATCTGCTCGAAATCTGTCTGGGCCAGCACCAGCCTGGCGCTGTGCAAGCCGCCGTCACCCAAGCGATGGGCGACGCATTCGTTGATGATCCGGTAGTAAACGATCGAACTGGGCCACGCAATGCCGCCGACTATCCCGATCGTCTTCATATCGGCGGTCCCTCCAGTGGCAGTTCGACGTGGCGTTCGCGCTCTGCCGTCGCGTTCGAGTCGAGCGCGCCGGACAATGCGCAATACAACGGTAAACGGTATTTCTTCACAATTCCTTCGCGGTTCTCGAGGGCCCAGGCGGCATCGGTCACTGCAGGGGAATCGGCGGCGATAGCCTGTCGCAGACATCACCTCGATCGACGTGCCCTGCCGCAAGCCGAACGCCGAGAGCGGCACCCCGCGCCACTTGCTCGGTGAACCAGCCGCCAGTGCAGTCGAGCACGGCGCGCACATGGCGTCGACGTCGGCGGGGCTTTCAGTCCGGTGAAAGCGGCTTGATCATGGCCGCGCCGTTTGGAATCCCGCCCTTTGGCTGCGAAGGGGAAGGCCGTAGCAATTGTGAAAAGCGTTGGTCTCCCTGGCTTCTGAGTGATTCTCCCACAACAGGGGCCGGTCACCGAGGTGACCGGCCCCTGTTGTGCACCAACGTTTTACGGCTGCTTCTGGCCGGGGATGCCTTCGTAGGCGATGTCGCCGGTCTTGAGGTTCTGGGCGGTCAGCTCACTGAGCCCGTCCAGGAACTTCTGGCGGTCGGTCACCACGTGCTCGATCGCGACGTCGACGTTCTCCTTGGTGATAGCGGGCATGATGTAAACGGGTTCGGTGTTGACCTCTTCCTTCTTGGCCAGCGCGTTGGCAACGGCCAGGCCCGCGGCCAGTTCGACGGTGCCATTCTGCAGTGAGGTACCGATGAACTCGCCGCTCTTGACCGCGTTGAGGCCGTCCTCGATACCGTCGATCCCGACGATCGGCACATCCGTGCGCCCGGATTCCTTGAGCGCCTGCAGCGCACCGAGGCCCATATCGTCGTTCTGAGCGACCACTCCGTTGATCTGCGGCCCGAAGCCCGAGATCCAGTTCTTCATCTTGTTGACGGCCTCGTCGCGCTTCCAGTTCGCGGTGTCCTTGGCCAGGACCTTGATGTCAGGGTATTTGGCCAGCACCTGCTCGATCCCCTTGCTGCGATCGAGCTCGCCGGACTGCCCCAGAGGGCCCTGCAGGATCACGATGTTGCCCTTGCCGCCGAGGCGGTCGGCCATCATCTGCATCTCCTGGGCGCCGGCGGCGACATCGTCGGGCTGCACGTTGCCTGCGACGTCCTTGCTGTTCAGCGCCGCATTGACTGGAACCAGCGGAATTCCCTTGGCCTTTGCCGATGACACTTGTGGCCCGAGTGAATCTGCCTGCACCGGAACGACAATGATGGCGTCGACGCCCTGGTTGATCAGCGAGTCGACCTGATTAGCCTGGGTGGACACGTCGAGATTGGCTGAGTTCCAAACCAATTCGATGTTGTTGTCCTTTGCGTATTGATCCATGCCCTCCTTGCCTGCGGTGATGAAGGAGCTCATGTCGTACACGGAGACGCCGATACGCTTGGTGTCCTTATTGGCCGAGGTGTCGCCCGCGCCGCAGGCGGTCAGGCCGAGGCCGAGCACACCTGCCGAGGCAATGGCCGCGATCTTGATGGGAAATCTCATCGGTAACTCATTTCTGTTGCAGTGACGTATTTCGACTGTGGAATATGCTGCAGCGCTTGGACTTGATCAGATGCGCCTCCGGGAAGACCACACGTCGACGGCAACCGCGGCGACGATGAGCACGCCCTTGATGACGTCCTGCCAGTACGCGGGCACGACGAGGATGTCCAAGCCGTTGTTCAGGGTCATGATCATGAACAGGCCCAGTGCCGTTCCCCAGATGGTGCCGCGTCCGCCCATCAGGCTCGCCCCACCGATCACGACAGCGGCGATGGCGTCGAGTTCGTAGCCTTGTCCGAGGTTGGGCGGACCGGAGATGACTCGCGATGCCAGCATCACGCCCGAGATACCCGCGAGCAGACCGGAGATCGCGTACACGCTGAACAGGATGTTCTTGGCATTGATGCCAGCGATCTCGGCGGCGTTGCGGTTGCCGCCCACGGCGTAGACGCGCATCCCGTACGTGGTGCGTTTCATGATGATCGCAAGCGCGATGATGCCGACGATCATGAGCAGTACCGGGATCTGCAGACCGAGGACCTTGGTGTTGGCGATCGAGCCGAACTCGGCGGGTAGCCCGTTGATCGGTGCGCCACCGCCGATCACGTAGGCCGCTCCGGAGCCTGCGGTGAGGGTCCCCAGCGTCGCGATGAACGGTGGAACATTGATGCGCGACACCAGGATTCCGTTGAGTGACCCTACGGCCAGCCCGACCACCATGGCGACCAGCACCGTCATCCAGACCTGCCCGGGGTTGGCCTTGGCTGTCGCCGCGGCTGCCATCGCCGACACGGCGATCACACTGCCGACCGAGAGATCGATGCCGCCGGTGAGGATGACCAGCGTCTGGCCGAGTGCGATCAGGGCGAACGGCGCCGCGGCCACCAGGATAGTGATGAGGTTGTCGGGTGTGGAGAAGCGTGCGCTGCGATAGCTGAAGTAGGCGATCACCAGCAGCACCACGATCACCATCGAGTAGCGCAGGAGAATACCCGAAAACCATTGCCGAGAGAACAGTTTGACGGGCTCGCCGGTGGTCGCGGAGGCGACGGTGTGGGCAGTCGCCGTTTCCGGCGGCTTGCCGTCCGCGTCGAGTTGGGTGGTCATGAGGCTTTCTCCTCGGTGGTGTCGGTGTTCTTGGCGTCGAGAGCGGTGGCCAGTCGGAAGACCGACTCCTGAACCTCGGGGTGGTCGAGAGCGTCGCGATCAAGCTCACCGACGAAGGTGCCGCCGCGCATGACGAAAGCGCGGTGGGACAGCCCGACGATCTCCGGCATATCTGAAGACGCCATCAGCACGGCCATGCCCTGGGCGGCGAAGTCGGTGACGATGCGGTAGATCTCGCTGCGCGCACCGACGTCGACGCCGCGAGTTGGTTCGTCGAGCAACAGCACATTGACGTCCCCGGTGAGCCAGCGCGCGAGTACGACCTTCTGCTGGTTGCCACCGGACAGGGTGCCCACTTCCTGCCCCAGACCGCGGCTGCGCAGCCGGACCGAAGACATCACGTCGGAAACCGCCTTGCTGCGTGCCTTACCACGCAGCCAGCCGGCGATTGAGAACGAGGAGAGCCGCGGTAGTGACCCGTTGTCCAGCACGCTCATTGACAACACGACACCGGAGAGTTTGCGGTCCTCGGGGACCATCGCCATTCCCGCGGTAATCGCCGCGGCCGGCTGATTGCGCTTGACGTGCTTGCCGCGCACCTCGATCGTGCCCGCCGTCGAACCGCGGGCACCGAAGATCGCCTCGAGAAGCTCGGTGCGCCCTGCGCCGACCAGGCCGGCCAGACCCACGATCTCGCCGGCCTTGACAGTGAATGACACTGGGCCACGCGCCCCTTCGACCTGAAGGTCGTGGACCTCGAGGACGGTGTCGGCGCCTGGCGTCGGACGCTCGGGGAACAGCGCATCGAGTTCGCGACCGATCATCGCGGTGACGATGTCGTCGTCGGATACGTCCGCGATGGGCTTGTCGAGGATCAGTCCGCCGTCCCGCAGCACCACGACCCGGTCGGCGATAGCACGGATCTCGGCCATCTTGTGGGTCGTGTAGACCATCGCGACGCCGTGCTCGCGCAGTTGCCGCACGACCTTGTACAGGCCCTCGACCTCGCGCTCGGAGATCGCGGAGGTCGGCTCATCTAGCATCACCACCTGCGCTCCGGTGCGGGCTGCCTTGACGATCTCGACAATCTGGCGAAGACCGACCGGCAGGCTGCCCATACGGGCCGTCGGGTTGATGTCAACGCCGAATACGGCCAACGCGTCGCGCGCCTCGTCGATCATCGCCCGCCGGTTCAGGAACGGACCGACCGTGAGCTCCCGTCCCACGAACAGGTTCTCGTAGACGGTCATATCCTCGATCGACGCAAGTTCCTGCGGCACGATCGCCACACCGTGCTTGACCGCGTCCTTTGTGTTGCCCGACGCCAGCGTTGTGTCGCCGATCGCGACGGTGCCGTGATCGGCGGTGTACTGCCCGCTGATGATCTTCATCAGCGTGGACTTGCCCGCCCCGTTCTCGCCGGCGAGAGCTGTGACGGTGCCCGGTTCCAACTTCAGCGAGATGCCCTTGAGCACCGGGAAACCACCGAAACTCTTTCGGACGTCAGAGCATTCGAGGAGTGGCCGACTCATGACGGAACCACAATCGATTTGAGGCTGGCCGGGTCCGAGTCGCTGTCGAGGGCCTCCCCCACATGCTCCAAGTCGTATCTGCCGGTCACTATCCCGTCAAGGTCGACGGCACCGCTCGACACCAAATGGATCGCCGCGGGCCAGGTGTCGGTGTAACGGAACACCCCGGTCAGGTTGATCTCCAGGTTCTGAATATGACTGATTGGCAAGGGAAAGTCGCCCGAGCCCATGCCGACCAGGACGACGTGCCCAGCGGGGGCGACGGCCTTGATGCCGCTGACCACCGCGGCGGCTGCACCACTGGCGTCCACGAAAGCGTCGACAGGAGGATCGAGAGCGGCGACGTCCACGGCCGCCGGATCGAGAACCTCGGTTGCGCCGAACTGCAGCACCCGCTCGCGGCGGGCAGGCAAGGGGTCCGATACGACGATCCGCGCGGCCCCGAATGCCCGCGCAGCCTGGGCGCAGATCACCCCGATCGGTCCCGCGCCTGCGATCAGAATGGACGAGCCGGGGACGACGTGCGCCTTGCGCATCGTGGCGACCGCTACCGACAGCGGTTCTAGCAGCGCGGCCGCCTCGTCGGACATCGAGTCCGGCACGGGATGCGCCATGTCGTCGTCGGTGAGCACGTAGCGGCAGAACGCACCGTCGATCGGCGGGGTGGCATAGAACTCCATGTCCGGACAGAGGTTGTAGCGACCGGCCTTGCACTGGTTGCACCTTCGGCACGGATGCTGCGGCTCGACCGCGACACGCTGACCGACCCGTTGCGGGTCCACTTCGGCACCGACCGCCGCGATCCTTCCGGACAGCTCGTGCCCGAGGATCATGGGTGCATCGACGACGAAGTCCCCGATCCGCCCGTGCTGGTAGTAGTGGACGTCTGAACCGCAGACGCCGACGGCTGCAACTTCGACGAGCACTTGGTGGGCGCCGGGGGCGGGCACCGGCCGGTCTTCGATCCGCAGTGCGCGGACGCCCGTCATCACACTCGCCCGCATGGTGCTCGGGGCAGGGCCCATCGTTGCGGTCACTTCACACTTCCTTTCGCTGGGGCGAGCAGGGCGCGCCCGACCACCATGGATTCCACGCCTGCCGTAACACACAGCGGCGCAACTTCTTCGGTGACACCGCCGTCGACGATCACCGGTAGCTCGGCAGCGCAGGCGGCCGCGATGGCGATCCGATCCAGCCGGCAGGTCCCCGCCGTCCCAGGCTCGAGGAGCATGACGAGCGCTCCGTCGGGCGAAATGGGCCAGCGTGGTACACCCACCCCGTCCCACTCGGTCCACAGCGCGATCCAGGCCGAGCAGCCCGCAGCCCGCACGGCCCGAATCCGTTGACCGGTGAACGAATGCCAAGACAGGAAAACCTTGCCCGGTCGGGTCGGCAGCACGGCGGGCAACACGGCATCGACGAATGTGTCCGAGCCGATGAGTTGCACACCGATGCGGACACGTGGAACCGACTCGGCGATGTCCCGAAGCTCTTCCACGCTCACACCGACCGGAAAACCTTCGTCGGTCGCCATCACGTCGACGTGCACATCGAGGCCGGCACCGGCCAGCTCGCGGGCGGCCCGCCTGCGCTCCCCCGGCGGCACGGCGTACACCGAACCCGCCAACAGCCCTGGATACCGGGCATGCCACGGGGCAAGACGCCTCGTGGTCGTCTTCGGGATCATCCCTCGACTCCCGAATCCAACACGGGCGATGCCGCCAGCTCCGCCCACCTGTTGCGCAGCGCCGCCAGATCGCGGCCATGCCGGGCCGCCGATACCCGTTGACGGACACCGGGTTGCCATGACTTGGCCGAATCCGTCAGTCCGGCGACGTCGGCCCCGCTCGCTACCGCGGCGGCCTGTACGCACGCCCCTCGAGCGGTGGCGTCATCGGCATCGAGCACGACGATCTCGTCGTCCAGCAGGTCAGCGAGCAGTTGCAGCGTCGCCGGCGACCGTGCACCGCCGCCCACGGCAATGGCGGCACCGTCGAGGCGGATCCCACAACCGAGCAGTTGATCGCGGCCGCTCATCAGAGACAACAGCGGACCCTCGACGAAGGCTCGCGCAAGTTCCGCGCGCGTGGTGTGCGAGGTGACGTCGGCCAGCGCGCCGCGCGCATGCGGCCGGTCCGGTTTGCGTTCACCGTCGAGGAAGGGCACCAGCACCGGGCCCACGGTGTCGCCCGCATCCAGCGCGAGTTCGGCCAACCCGGCGTGGTCGGTGCCGAGCAGACGTGCCGCCACATCGCTGACCCGCGCGGCGTTGAGCGTGCTTACAAGTGGCAGGTACCCGCCGGTGAGGTCGCAGACACCGTCGACCATCCCCGTGGTGTCGTAGATGGGCATGCGCGAGGAGGTGGCGATGACCCCGGAGGTGCCGATGCCGATGTACTGATCGCCATCGGTGAGCCCGAGCCCGAGGTAGGCGGCATGCTGGTCACCCCCGCCGGCGGCGACGACAATGCCGGAGCCGTCGGTATCGAGACCGAGATTGGCGATGGCCGCCGGACGGACGGTGCCTGCGCCTTCGCATGGCGCCAGCACCGACGGCAACATCGCAGCCCAGTCTCTGCTGCCGCCGGCCAAGTCCAGGTACTCCGGGATCCACTGTTCTGCAACGGAATCGAAGTAACCGGTACCCGACGCATCGGAGCGGTCGGTGACCTTCGCCCCGGTGAGCCAGAACGTCAGGAAGTCATGCGGCAGCAGGATCGACGCGACACGGTCGAGCACCGCCGGTTCGTGTTCCGCGATCCAGGCCAGTTTGGCGATGGTGAAGGCGGCGGTGGGGGTGGAACCGATCCGCCGCAACCACTGCTCGGCCCCGATCCGCTCGACAAGCCGCGCGAGATCGGGCGCGCCGGTGGTGTCGTTCCAGAGCTTGGCGGGACGCAGCGGCTGGTCGTGCTCATCGAGCAACACCAGGCCGTGACACTGCGCGGCGACCGCGATCGCGCGCAGTTGAGGCGTCTCGACGCAGCGGGTCAGCGCACCGCGCGCCGCGTCGACGAAGGCTGCGACCCATGCCCGCGGGTCCTGTTCACTGCTCGGCGGAAAGGCGGGCGGATGCAGGGCGGACGCTCGGGACAGCAGCCGTCCGGTGGCCAGCTCACGGACCTCTACCTTGCACGATTGCGTCGACGAATCCACGCCCAACACAACAGGATTGGCGCTCATGCCCGAACCACCGGCGCCGATTCGTCCCCGGGCCGTTGGCCGCGGTGGCCAACGCCGCCGGCGGGATGGCTGTCGATGACGTCGCGCAGCGTGAGCCCGCGCATCGCCATGGTGACCACCGCCAGCGCGTCACCCCATGCGCCGACCGCCAGCGTGCTGGCGAGCGCGATCATGTCCCCGGGATCGGCATCGGGCGTGGTCGGCGGCAGGAGCACCACCACGGTCGCAGAACTCGCGAACGGCGAATCGGGATTCTCGGTCACCGCGACCACCTCCACGCCGCGGTCGACGAGACGACGCACCAGTTCCGTCAACTCGCCGGATCGCCCGGTCTTCGAGAGCGCGAGCACCAGGTCGGAGCGCGTGATCGCGCCCATCCCGCCATGAAGCGCATCCATCGACGGCAGATAGACCGCGGGGGTTCCACAGACGGACAGGAGGTGAGCGAGCCGCTCGGCCATGATGCCGGAGGTGCCCGACCCCGTCGTCACGACTTTGCCGCCGACGGCCAGCACCTGGCGTGCGACGTCGATGACGGCCTTCTCCGTGGTGCCGACCAGCGCGGCGACGGCGGCCGATTCGCGGGACAGTACCGAGCCGGCCAGGGTCACCAACTCGATGTCCTGTCCTTGCATCCAGCCGCCTCCCGGGTGTTGTCTACCCAACGCTCGTTTGTGACATGCGTCGCTCATCTGATTGCTTGTGATGCGAATCATTCTCGGGGCTATGCTCATATGTCAAGCGATAGCGCTCATATGAGCGGGACCATGGGGATGCAGTCGAGGGAGAGCGTCGTGGGGCCGGATGAGCTGTTCCAGCGCGCGGTGATCGCGCGCCGCTACTACCTAGAAGGACGCACCCGGGTCGAGATCGCCGAGGAGTTCGGACTGTCACGGTTCAAGGTGGCCAGGGTGCTGGAGGAAGCGCTCGAATCCGGCATGGTCGAAATCACCATCCACGACCCCGGTTCGATCGACGTGGAGGTCTCGACTGCGCTTCAACGGCAGTACTCCCTGCAGCGCGCATATGCGGTCGCCGCCGATGCCAAGAACACCGCCGATCGGGTCGAGGCGGTCGCCAAGGCGATGGCCGAGTTGCTGCAGTCGATTGTCCGCGCGGGGGATGTCATCGGCGTCGACTGCGGCAGGACGATGACACACATCGCGCCGTATCTGAGCGACCTACCGCAGTGCGACGTTGTGCAGCTGACGGGATTGGCCGGAGCCCTCACCACCAACGGCGCCGACCTGGCCCGACGGATCAGCGCCGCCGCCGGAGGCAAGTCATGGCCGCTCTACGCCCCACTGGTCGTGCCGGATGCACGCACTGCCGCAAGCCTGGCAAGCAACCAGCAGATCCAGGACACCTTTGCCCAGCACGAGAAGGTCAGCTGCGCCCTTGTCTCGGTCGGCGCGTGGGGACCGGATACGTCACAGGTTTACACGTCATTGCCCGAATCGGAGGCGCTCGGATTCCTAGCGGCCGGCGTCTGCGCGGAGACGTGCGCCTTGTTGTTGGACGCCGATGGCAACAGGGTGCCCGGGCTCGACAAGCGGCGGATGGGAATCAGCGAGAAGGCGCTTCGGGCAGTTCCCACCGTCATCGCCATTGCCACGGGTTCGGCGAAGATCGCGGCAACCAGGGCGGTGCTGCGTTCCGGACTGGTGTCGGCCGTCGTCACCGACACCGAGGTCGCTGCCGCCGTACTCGATTGACGTCAATCCCGAAAACCGAAAGGACATCACCGAAATGTCGGAACCGATCGTTGATTTGGACTTCAACCTACGCAACAAGACCGCGCTGATCACCGGCGGTGCCTCCGGCATCGGCGCGGCCATCGCCTCGGCGTTTGTCGCGAAGGGCGCCCGGGCGGCGGTTGTCGACCTCAACGAGTCCGCGGCAATGGAGATGGCCGCCACGGTCGGCAACGACAGCCGTGGCTTCCGTTGCGACGTTGCCGATCCCGCATCCGTGACCGCGACCGTCGATGCTGTTGTCGAGGCGCTGGGCAACATCGACATCCTGGTCAACAGTGCGGGGATAGCCATCCTCGCCCCCGCGGAGGACCTTGAACTGGGCGCCTGGGACAAGACGATCGACGTCAACCTCAAGGGCACGTTCCTCATGTGCCAGGCGGTGGGAAGGCACATGTTGACGGCAGGTCGCGGGGTGATCGTCAACATGGCCTCGCAAGCCGCGACCGTGGCGCTCGACCAGCACATCGCCTACTGCGCATCGAAATTCGGAGTGGTCGGCATCTCGAAGGTGCTTGCGGCAGAGTGGGGCGGGCGCGGCGTGCGGGTCAACACCATATCCCCCACCGTGGTGCTCACCGAACTCGGCCACAAGGCATGGGACGGACCGCGGGGCGACGCGCTCAAGAAGCTCATCCCCACCGGGCGCTTCGCCTACCCGAACGAAATCGCCGCCGCCGCAGTGTTCCTCGCTTCCGATGCCGCCGCCATGATCACCGGCGCCGACCTGCTCGTCGACGGTGGATACACCATCAAGTGACTTGCAGGACGCAGAGGGTTGCCGACCCTTAGCGGACAGTCGTGTGTTCACGCCCAGAGCCGATTCGCATGAAGCATGCGTGATCTCGACGAGCAAGCCAGCCTTCGACGACCTGTCTGCTCACCTCGCGGCAACGCCAATCTCGTGCAACGCCGCGATCGCGGTGGCCGTCGTCACCGTGCCTGCGTCACGGAGCAGGACGTCGCCGTTGTCACGTGCGCCGGGTGCGAGCATTCGCGCGCCGGGATGCCATGCGCCGCTTGGCGACTGCATCTTGCGAAGCCACCTTGCTGCGTGCTCGATGTCGCTCCAGTTGACATTCATCTGCTCGATGAGCAGCGTCCGGACTGCGAGCGATGTCGTGAACGCATCGGGGTTCTTTCCCTGTACGCCCCACACTCCGTCGGCGCCGCGGGCGCGACGCACAGCATCGGCGGCGATCCGCAGAATTCGCGTGTAGCGGCCCTCCCCCGCGATGGATAGCGCCTGGCACGCCAGATATGTGCCATATCCGAATCCCTCCCACCAGTACGACCTCCACAGGCCATCTTCGGTATTGGCGGCGATGTACTCACATGCTCTGGAGATCCTGACAGCGTCGCGCGAGCCGGTCGACCAGAGCGCGAGGACCGCCGACGATGTGACCGATACCTCTGTGTCGAACCAACCGGGCTGATCGGCGGGAGTCAGGGAGTGGCGGGCAGCCGGCCCGTACGTGACGAAGCCGCCATCACGACGCTGATGGTCCAAGATGAAGCTCTGGGCGTGGCGAAGAAGTCCCGAGGGAACTGTGGCACCGGTTGCGGCGGCGGCCAGCAGCACCCAGGCCGTCGAATCACAGGCCTCCGGCACATCGTGCCGATAGCCCCACCCGCCCGAAATCCTGGGCCCTGCGACCAGCTTCCCCGCCACCGCGCGCGCAAGGCGGCGCTCATTTGCAAGTGCAGGTGTTGCACAACGGTCGAGTAAAGCTCGTTCCAGTCGACGCCAAACTCGTTCTCGGCCAATTCAATCACCGAGTCAACCAGCTTCACATCGCCGTCCCGGAAGTCGCCGACGTGCTATGGCGCCCAGCGCCGCGAAGATGCTGTCGGAGTCAGGAGTGCTGTAGTCCGGTGACTGGCAGACGAACACCGATTCCACAAGTGGCCACTGGATCAGCTGTCTCATTACCGTTACACCGGGATGATGCCGCAGTAATCCAGCTTATCGACATTGCGAATCAGGCGCGTGGGAATGTGAACGAACAATGATGCGCACGGACAAACGACGTCGGAAGGTCAGTGAATGGTGTAGCCACCGTCGATTACCACGACCGATCCGGTCATGAACATCGAGGCGTCGGAGGCCATGTAGACCACGGTCGGGGCGATCTCCTCGGGCAGCGCGAACCGCTTCATGGGAGCGTCTTCGATCCAGTGCCTGCGGAACTCCGGCTTGTCGACCGGAGCCATGTCGGTCTTGACGTATCCGGGAGCGATGGCGTTGACCCGGATGTTGTACGGCGCCCACTCGGCCGCAAGCGATTTCGTGAGCTG
This sequence comes from uncultured Actinomycetota bacterium, assembly GCA_963848855.1. Classification (GTDB taxonomy): domain Bacteria; phylum Actinomycetota; class Actinomycetes; order Mycobacteriales; family Mycobacteriaceae; genus Mycobacterium. The sequence continues at coordinate 1,305,870 of CAWKFL010000006.1, read as the reverse complement.
GTGCACCGCTGCCTTCGACGCGTTGTAGGACGGCTGCCACTGCGGGCGGTTGACAATGATGGAGCTGATGGAGCCGACGTTGATGATGTTGCCGCCGCCATGGTCTTTCATGTAGGCGCCGGCTTTGCGGCTGAGCCGCCAGAGCGACCGGGTGTTCACGTCGAAGACGTGGTCCCATTCCTCGTCGCTGATCTCGAGCGCGGGACGGTGGATGGCGATGCCCGCGTTGTTGAGCAGCAAATCGAGGCCGCCGAGCCGTTCCGTCGCGCCGTCAACGGCCTTGGCGGGCCCGTCCGGCGCGGTGATGTCGACCTCGAACGCTTGAACCTTCAGGCCCTCGTCAGCCAGCGTGGCAACGGCGGCGGCGTTGCGTTCGGCGTCGCGGGACACGAACACGACATCAGCACCGGCCTCAGCCAATCCCCGTACGAACGCCAGTCCCAGGCCGCGGTTGCCGCCGGTGACCAGCGCGCGCTTTCCAGTAAGGGCGAAGGTGTCAAGAACAGTCATGTGTATCTCCGTTTCATAGCTGGCAGCTGCGTGGACTGCTGATTACTGGCCGCCGCCATACCTTCTGGTGGTCAGACCGTTGAGCAGTGCCGCGAGGATGAGGACGACGCCGAGCGCCAGCAGCTGGAACTGGCTGCCGGCGTTCCCCTCGAAGTAGAGGATGATGCCGGCGTTGAGCCACACGATCAGCACGGTGGCGAGGAGGACGCCGACCAAGCGTCCGATACCGCCGGTGATTGCGACGCCGCCCAGGACTGCGATGGTGATCGCCGGTAGTGCCAGACCGTTTCCGGATGTGCCGGCGTCAGGCCGAGCGGAGGCGAATTCCGCGGTGACGTAGACGGCGACGAGGCCGGAGAGCACCCCGGACAAGATGTAGGCCCGCATCCGGGTACCCGCGACGTTGAGACCCGCCCAACGCGCGGCGATGTCGTTCGTGCCGATGCCGTACAACCGGCGCCCATAGGTGCCCCGGTCGAGGACCAGCCAGAGGATGACGAGCACGGGCAGCAGGAAGGTGAACACACCCAGCGGTACGTCCGGGATGTAATCACCGATGATGGGGATCGGCACGGAACCGGTCAGGGAGTACAGATCCTGGATCGCCGGGCTGTTGATCGGCTTCTGGTCGCTGATCACCAGGGCGATGGATCGGTAGGCGTAGTAGGTGGCCAGGGTCGAGATGAGCGCGGGGAAGCCGATGCGAGCGATGAGGAACCCGTTGATGCCCCCGAGGGTGGCACCGACGACCACAGCCAGCGGAACCGCGGCCCATAACGGCCATCCCCATTGGCCGTAGGCGAATCCGAAGATCATCCCGACCAGCGACACCATGGCGCCGACGGACAGGTCGATACCGCCGCGCCCGGAGACGATCACGATGAGTTCCGCGAAACCCAACAGCGCCAGCGGAACTGCGTCGATGAGGGTGGCCGACATGTAGTCGAAGTCGTAGTCACCGGTGAGGTAGCCGGTGTTGCTCATGTAGATCAGCACGCCGACGACGATGACGATCAGCACCGAGAGCAGCGCGATGCGCTGCGTCAGCACGGTCTCCAGGATGCGTGAGCCCCGGGCTCGGGACGTCTGCTCGGGGGTGGCGGGTGGGGCGGTGTCGACGGTCATGCCGACCTCCTCGTGCGTTGGCGAAGCAGGTCGGTGCCGACCGCCAGGACGATGAAGATTCCAACGAAGAGGTCAGACAGTTGTGAGGGCCAGTCAAGCTGGATGACACCGGATTTCACGGTCTGCACGAGGAGCGCGCCGAGAAGGGTGCCCAGGACGGACCCGCGGCCGCCCATGATGGACGTGCCACCGATGACGACCGCCGCGATGACGGCGAGTTCCTGTCCGTTGCCCACGGATTGATCGAGGTTCGACGTGCCCTTGGCCAAGGTGAAAATCGAGGCGAGTCCGATGAGCAGGCCGGTGATCACATAGGTGATGAGGATTCGGCGCTGCACCCTGATCCCGGCGAGCCGCGCGGCGACGGGGTCGCCTCCGACTCCGAAGAAATGGCGACCGCCGGGGGCGTGCCGCAGGTACCACCACGCCACGGCGGTGAGGATGACGGTGATCGCGAAACTGTGTGGTATTCCGAGAGTTTGGCCGTCAGCACCGCGCCCGAACCACGCCAGGGTATTCGGCATGCCGGTGACGGGTTGCGAGGCGAAGGTCTGCAGGCCGATGAACAGGAAGAGGTTCGCGGTGCCGAAGGTGATGATGATGGCGTGCACCCGCCCGTAAGCGATGAGCACGCCGTTCACCAGGCCAAGGATCGCGCCGATTACGAGAGCCACGATTAGGCACATGATCAGCGGAAGTTGTTGGTCCCGCATGAGTTTGGCGGTCACCACTGAGCACACCATGATCGCTCCGCCGACGGATACGTCGATGCCGCCCGTGATGATGACGAACGTCATGCCGATGCCGATCAAGGCGACCGGGGCTACCTCGACCAGGAGCGGGATCAGCGAGCCCGCACTGAGAAACGCCGGCGTGGCGAAGCCCAGCACAACCCACAGCAGGGCGATCACGGCGATGAGGCTGATCTCGGCGGGTGTGATGGGAAAAGGAAGAACTCGCCCGCGGGCCCGGACAGGGGCGGCGGTCGGATCGAGGGTGATGCTCATGCTGTCGCTGCCTCTTCGATGTCGCCCGCGGCTGCAGTGAGGAGGTCGACTTGTCGCGCGTCGGGACCGAATTCCGCGGTGATGGTGCCCGCGCGCACGACGAGCAGTCGGTCGGCGATGCGCAGCGCCTCTTGCAGATCGGAGGTGACGACGAGGACCGCGGTGCCGTTTTCGGCGAGGTCCGTGATGATGCGGTGGATCTCCTCCTTGGCGCCGATGTCGACTCCCTGGGTGGGTTCGGCGAGGAGGAGCAGTTTGGGCCGTTCGACAAGCTGGCGGGCGAGCACGACCTTTTGCGCGTTGCCACCGGAGAGCTTGCCGACGGCATAGTTCTCGTCGGGGGCCTTCACCGCCAAGCGCTTCATCAGGTCTTTGGCCACGCTGCGTTCCTTGCCGCGGTCCACGAATGCTCGGCCCAGCGAGAGGCGGGACAGGTGACCGATAGAGATGTTGAAGGCAATAGATTGGAAGCTGAACATGCCTTCTGTCTTGCGGTTGGCCGGCAATAGGGCAATGCCTGCCTTTTCGGCCTGGCGCGGTGTGCGGGGGGCGATGCGTTTCCCTGACAGGATGATCTCGCCGCCGCTGGTGCGGGCAAGGCCGTGAATGCATTCCGCGATCTCGGCGACGCCGGATCCGACGAGCCCGTAGAGGCCGAGGATCTCACCGGCTCGGATCTGCAGGCTGACATCGTGGAAGTGGCCGGCTCGCGCGAGTGATTTCAGTTCAAGGACGGGCGGACCGTCTGGGATCACGCGTGGGGTGCGTTCGTCCGAAAGTGCCTCCCCTACCATGAGTTCGGCGATGCGCCGCACCGACATGTCCTTGATGGGGTAGGTGCCGATGGTGCTGCCGTCGCGCATGACGGTCACCAAGTCGGCGATCTTGACGACTTCGTCGATCCGGTGGGAGATGTAGATGATCGCGACGCCTTCGTCCGCGAGTCTGCGGATGATGCGGAACAGAACCTCGATCTCGGCGTCGGTGAGGATGGCCGAGGGTTCGTCGAGGATCAGGACCCCTGCCTCACCGGCCAGCGCCTTGGCGATCGACACCTGCTGCTGGGTGGCGACCGGCAGACTGCCGACGACAACGGTGGCCAATTCCTTTGGGAGATCCAAGGTTTTGAGGAGTGCGACGACCCGTTCGTTCTGCGCGGCCCAGTCCACACGGCCGCGTTTGACGATCTCACGGCCGAGGAAGATGTTCTCGGCGACGGTCAACTCGGCGAACAGTTGTGGTTCCTGGTACACGGTGGAGATGCCGAGATTGATCGCATCGAGGGTCGAGGCGATGGAGACGGGGTCTCCGTTGTAGGTGATGCTGCCCGCATCGGGAGTGACCGCGCCCGAGATCACCTTGATGAGCGTGGATTTACCCGCTCCGTTCTCACCGACCAGTGCGTGCACCTGTCCCGGCTGGAGCTCGAAGTCGGCGTGCCTGATCGCCTTGACAGCTGCGTAGCTCTTGACGATCCCCGTGAGGGTGAGTCGTGTGTCCTCCGGCATGAGATCTCCCGTGGTACTGGTCATCGATTGCTCGACTCGGCTGCGCAGCCCACTCGTTGACGAGCGGGCCGCGCAGCCGATGAGCGAATCAATAGTCGAACTGGTCCACGTTCTCTGTCGTGATCAGCAGGGGATCACCGAGCACTAAGGTCTTGCTGGCCTCGTCCCACTTGATGGCCTTCATGTCCGGACTGACGTCGTTGGTGGCGGCGAACGTCTTTCCGGTGGCGAGCTGTTCGCCGGCCCACGCCGTCAGGTAGCCGAGGTTCTGCACGTTCCACAGGATCGAGCCGGAGGAGGATCCGTCGGCCAGATAAGGCTTCATGGACTTCGGCGTGCCGACGCCGACGGTGAAGACCTGACCGATTTTCCCGGCATCCTTGACGGCCTGCGCGACACCGACAGCGGAGGTAGTGCACTGTCCGACGAGACCCTTCAGATCGGGGTGCGCGCTCATCAGGTCGGTCGCCATCTGCGTTCCGCGGGCCTGGTCCTCGCCGGAGAAGACGACGTCCACGAGCTCGGCCTCGGGGTACTTCTGTGACACGTAGGCCTTCTCGACGGCGATCCAGGAATTCAGGTTCTCTGCGGTCTCCCCGCAGGACACGATGGCCCACTTGCCTTTTCCGCCCATGGCTTTCATGAGCGTCTCCGCGGTTGTGTTCCCGATGCCGTCCGCGGTGGCCTGATTGACAAAGGCTTCGCGGACGGAGTTCGGTGCGTCGGTGTCCGAAGTCAGCACCTTGATGCCGGCGTCCTGCGCCTGCTTCATCAGCGGGGCCATCGAGTCAGGGTCGTTGGGGGCGACGATCAGCGCGTCGACCTTCTGCTGGATGAAAGAGCGCACGATCTGGGCCTGGGCGGCGGCATCGGCCGACGTCGGCCCCTGGTAAAGCCAGTCGATGTCACCGAGTGTGGCAGCGGCCTGCTGCGCGCCGACGTTCATCGCCTCGAAATAGGGCGAACCCTGCAGCTTTGGTACGAAGGCAACCTTCAGCTTCTCGCCGGAACCCCCTTCCTGTGCTGAGGTGGCACCGGGTGATGAAGAACTACTGCCCTCTTCGCCCTTCTTGGTGCATGCGCCGGCGACCATCGTCGTCGCCACCACCACGCACACCACGCCGACGAAACGCCGGGAAATCGTCATTGACTTCTCCTCAGAATGAATTGGGATCACGCGCCCGCGCCGGGTCAGCGTTGGCTGCACACTATTGCCGCCGCGGGGCGTTTCAGATTATGCCGCGCCGAATACCAGCGCGACGTTGTGGCCGCCAAACCCGAACGAGTTGCTCACCGCGTAGTGGTAGTTGCCGCGCCGCGGCTCACCGGCCACCACGTCAAGATCGATCTCGGGATCGAGGTTACGCAGATTCAGCGTCGGCGGTATGACACCGTCGCGCAGGGCCTGCACTGCGAGCACCGCTTCAACTGCACCGGCGGCCCCCAACGAGTGGCCCAGCGCCGCCTTGGGGGCATAGATCGCGGGCGAATGGTCACCGAAGGCCCATCGGATGGCGTTGGCCTCGGCTAGGTCGCCGATCGTGGTCCCGGTGGCATGGGCGTTCACATGACCGATGTCAGCCGGGGTCAGACCGGCCAGGTCGACCGCCCGGACGATCGCATCACCGGCCCGCTCACCACTGGGTTCCGGCTTGACCTCGTCGTAGCCGTCCGACGTCATGGCGGCGCCCATCAGCCGGGCCAGGATCGGCGCACCGCGAGCCTTCGCGTGCTCCTCAGTCTCGACGAGCATCAACGCGCCGGCCTCACCGACCACCATGCCGTCGCGGTCCTTGTCGAAGGGGCGGCACGCACCGACCGGGTCATCGTTGTTCCTCGACAGCAGGCCAAGCGCGTTGAATGCGGCGATCGGTACGGGTTCGACCTTGGTCTCGACACCGCCGCAGATCGCGACATCGGCTTCACCGAACACGATCTGTTGCCAGGCCTGCGCGATGGCGGCGGCACCCGAGGCGTCACCGGCCAGCGGCGTGATCACGCCCGCCTTGGCTTCGCGGTCCAGCGCGACCGCGGCGGCTGCGGCGTTGGGCATGTTCATCTGCACCGACAGCGGGTTGGCCGCCCGCACCCCGCGGGCTTGGAAATCGTCGTACAGGAAGACCAGCGCCTCTGTGGAGGCCAAAGCGAGCCCGCCGGACACGAGCAGCCGCGTGGTGTCGACATCCGGGTTTCCGGCGACCTCCCACAGCCGCCGGGCCAGCACCCGCGACATCTTCTGCATGTAGGACAGCCGACGCAGCTCGATGCGTGTCAGGTACTCGTCGAAGTCCTCCCGCAGCTCGCCGGCGATGCGGATGGGCGAGTCGAACTCCTCGATAAACGCCTTATCGAGTTTCCGGATGCCGCTCTGCCCATCGAGCAGCTGCTTCCACGTTTCTTCCGCGTCAGGCGCAATCGCCGTGCTGGATACGACCGCAGTGACCACAACATCCGGAAATCCCTCTCCGGTTCTCAAACCTGCCATGTCCGAGTCCTTCGCTCGCTCAAGTTTGTGCTGAGATTCTTTTCCCAACCCCTGAGCAACCAAACGCGGGACCGGGCATTCCGGGCCTTTGCGGTTCTCCGACGTTTTAGATGATTGAGTGAGAACGCCTTCCGGAGGTCGAGCGCACGAAAGCACCGCTCCCCGGGCCGATGGAGATTCTGCTGGCTTTGCTTCGTCCGCCAGCGCTCGCGGAGTTCACAGCGGCCCGGAGACCCGTCGGCTGCGGCTTCGACGAATGTGGCAGGCGTCGTTGATATTTCGCCGCTTATCGACGCGGCCATCCGGCCACGCACGGTGCTCTATCTAGCGGCCGCGGCCGCGCGCAGCCGGGTGACCAGACGTGCCGCCAGTTCCGGATTTTCGGTGAGTCCGTCCTCAACCCAGGTCTGCGCGTGCGGGTCGAAGATGTCATGGGGCGCCTGTTCCCAGTCCAATGGACCCAGGGGTGGCTCGGGGTCGTACTCCATTGCGAACTGGGTCAGTCTGGCAGTTTCGACGCCTGCCAGGCGCTGGACTAGATATAGGCCCATGTCAATACCTGCGGACTGCCCAGCGGCCGTCAGGATCGGACCGTCGTGCACCCAGCGCTGTCGGACTGGCGTTGCCCCGAACTCCGCGAGCAGTTCGAACGCGGTCCAGTGTGTTGTTGCCTTGCGGCCTTCCAGCAAGCCGGCGGCGCCGAGTAGCAGCGAGCCGGAGCACACGGAGGCGATGACCTCCGCGTGGGCCGCCGCACTGCGGATGTAGTTCAACAGCCTTTCATCAGTCATCGCCCGGAAGGCCGGCGTTGAAGCGCCGGGTACGACAAGCACAACGGGCGAAGGGACCTCATTGAAGGTATGGCTGGGGGTAAATCGCAGCGGTGCCTCTGTCTCGTACGCCTCGATTCGTTCGCCGACCACGACCGCGCGCCATCCCGTCCCCAGGAACGCCAGCATGTTGAGTGCCTGCATCGGTCCAATCAGATCGAGGGGGTCGACGCCGGGAAAGAGCACGTACGCAATGGTCTTCACATCTTCAGACATGAATACCAGCATGGCCCCGGCGTGCTCTGTCCGTGGCCGACATGTCCGAATTTCTGCGAAACGTGTCCATCGGTCACAGAGAGTAGCGTTGACATATGCGTAAGGTCGTCATCGTCGGATATGACAACGCCGTTCTGATCGAAATCGCCTGCACAGCAGACGCTCTCGACATTGCAAATCGGCTCGGTGCCGCACCGCGATACGAGGTCGTGCTGGCCGGTCTGTCAGACCGGCCGATGCGCTGCAGCTCTGGACTGGCATTGGTGGCCCCCAACCGGCTCGATCGGATCGATGGCCCTCTCGACACCCTCGTGGTGGTGGGTGGGCCCGGAAGTGAGCAGGCCTTGACGAACGCCGCATTGCTCACCCATCTGCGCAAGCTCGCCGGCTCCAGTAAACGGGTCGCCTCGATCTGCTCTGGTGCGTTCATCCTGGCCGCGGCCGGTCTGTTGGACGGCAGACGGGCAACCACCCACTGGGAGTACGCGGCCGACCTGACACGGCGATACCCGGGGGTGACCGTCGACCCGGCGCCGCTGTTCATCAAGGACGGCAACGTTTACACCGCCGCAGGTGTGACCAGTGCTCTCGATCTCTCCCTCGCTTTCATCGCCGAGGACCACGGGCCGACGTTGGCCCGTCACGTGGCGCGCAGCCTGGTCGTCTATCTGCAGCGGCCCGGAAACCAGGCCCAGGTGAGCATGTTTCTGTCCGCTCCGCCTCCCGAGCATCGAATCGTCGGAGACCTCGCCGGCCACATCACCGGCAACCTTGATACCAACCTGAACACGCCGGCGCTTGCGGCACGCGCCGGCGCCAGCACACGGCACCTCACGAGGCTCTTCAACGCCCACCTGGGCACAACCCCAAGCCGATATGTCCGCTCGGTGCGCACCGAGGCAGCCGCGAAACTGTTGTGCGACACCGAACTTCCACTCGCAGCAGTCGCAAGACGGTGCGGATTCGGCTCAACCGAAACCCTCAGACAGGCCTTCATCGACCACTACGCCACGTCGCCCTCGATGTATCGGCGAGCCCATCAACGTTGTCGAGATGCAGCGAAGCCGGACAAGACTGGCCAGGCTCTTTGACGAGGGTAGGCGGAAGTTCAAAGACACTGCAGCACAACGCTCTTGATGCGCGCCCAATTCGCCGAGTCCGTCGGCCGCTGTCTAGGGCACCCGCGCTGCACTCACGCCGTAAAGCGGCCGTGCTAACCCGCGATTGAGTCGCGGATATCGAGCAGCGCCGTGTCCGCCGCCGCGCGGCCGGCGCTGCTACCGATGGCGTCGTAGGCCACCAGCGCGCTGGCGACCGTCGCTGGGAACAGCCTCATGAACGTGTCGTCGGCCGCGCGGTTTTGGGCTGCGAGCACGGGTAGCAGCCGGTCGTCGCGCTGCAGCTCGGCGGTGACCGATGAACTCGCGTCGCTGAGCCGCTCGCCGATGCGGGCGGCATAGGCAATCAGGAAGGACAGTCGGAACGACTTGGTGCGCGTCCGGCCTCGGACACCGTTGCGGCGTCCGGCCAGCAGCATCGCCCGATTCGCCTGCACCAGCAGTGACGTGGCGAACAGATCGACCAGGTCAAGGTCCGTCTCCGAGCCGACGGCGACGACGCAGCCCAAGTCCTTGATCCAGACGGTGCGGCATCGGTTTGCCTCGGCGACGGCCTGCACGAGAGCGACCTTGGCCGCCACGTAGGGGTTGTCGATCCAGATCCTGCGTGCCGCGGCGACAGGTGCCTGCCCACGGTCGTGATCGGCGAGCGCCTCCCGCAACGAGTGCCGAACCATGAGCGCTTGGGCCTTGGACGACAACGCCTCGGCCTCGTCGGGGTACTCGGTCGATTCTGCCTTGGCCAGCAGCGCGCGAACCCGGGCCAGCATCTTCTCGTCCACCTCACCGGCCACGGCGGGTACTTGGCGGTGCGCGCCGGGCAGTGGGAGCAACGCCTCGAGCCGGGGCAGCCTGCCCAACATGTGCAGCACTTGGATGACCAGCTCCAGTACCGTGCGCTCGTCGGCGGAATGCGAAGCGGCCCAACGCCACATCTGCGGCGCGGGTGCCGATGGCCCAACGACTGCCGAGATGTCGGCGAGTTCGGCACGCCACCGTGGGTGCAGCGAGGCCGCCGAGTACTGCTGAGACTCCATTACGATCGCCTCGTCGAGGTATCGCACGCCGGCCGCGTCCAGCCTGCGGCGAGCGATCTCGTGCAGATCCGTAGGCGACCATCCGTGCTCCCACGCGGCCCGGACGGCGTCGTGCATCACGAGGTCGGCAGCGATGTCGAGTTGGCGCTCGAAGCCGCGGCACTGCTCCACGAGTTCGACCGCGCGCCCTGGGCCGGGCGACCTCGCAGCCGTACTCATGGCGATGACGAGGCTTTCAAGAATCCGCGCCCGGTCCGGCCCGATGTCCGACCGGCGCCGTTGCTTCTGCTTGGCCGTTCGTCGCTCGCGGTTGCGCCTGTTCATGCCCGGAGTGTGGCGCACGGGTCCGACATGTCGGCGTGAACCGCTGTTCATGAACCAATCACGTTGTCGCCCCAGCCTCACCGACACGGCAGGCGCTGGAGAAGAGCCTGGTCTCACACCGTCGAGGCTCCGCAAAGATGTCTGACCGGCCGTCTACTATTCCTGCGGCACACCCACGACTGATGGAAAGGATGAGCAGTGAGTTACACCGCCGCCGACATCACCGAGCTCGATGATGTCCAGCACACACGCCTGCGGCCTGCGGTGAACCTCGGTCTGGACGTGCTCAACACCGCGCTGCGCGAGATCGTCGACAACGCGGTCGAAGAGGTCGCCGATCCCAGTCACGGTGGGTCCACCGTCACGATCACCTTGCACGCCGATGGATCGGTCAGCGTCGCCGACGACGGCCGCGGCCTGCCCGTCGACTCCGACCCGGTGAACGGGAAGAACGGCATCGTCAAGACGCTCGGTACCGCGCGGGCGGGCGGTAAGTTCTCCGCCCACGCCGACGCCTCCAGCACGGGTGCCGGCCTTAACGGAATCGGAGCCGCCGCAGCGGTGTTCATTTCCGCACGGACCGACGTGACTGTACGCCGGGCCGGGAAGACCTACCTGCAGAGTTTCGGCGGCGGCTACCCCGGGGTGTTCGACGGCAAGGACTTCGACCCGGACGCCCCGTTCACCCGCGCCGACACGCAGAAGCTGCGCGGCGCGGGCAACCGCAAGCCTGACGCACACGGCACCGCTGTGCGCATCCTGTTCGACCCCGCCGTGGTGCCGGATTCCAGCGTGGACGTCAACGAGGTGCTGCTGCGCGCGCACGCCGCTGCACGGATGTCCCCAGGTGTGCACCTGATCGTCATCGACGAAGGCTGGCCCGGCGAGGAGGTCCGGCCCGAGTTGCTCGAACCATTCAGCGGCCCGTGGGGCACGGATACCCTGCTGGACCTCATGTGCGCCGCCGCCAGCACTCCCGTGCCCGGCGTGCGCGCCGTGGTGGAAGGCCGCGGGGAGTACACCACCGGCCGCGGCCCGACCCCGTTCCGCTGGTCCTTGACGGCCGGCCCCGCCGAGCCGGCCACGGTCGCCGCGTTCTGCAATACCGTGCGCACCCCCGGTGGCGGATCTCATCTGACCGCCGCGGTGAAGGGATTTTCCGAAGCCCTGGCCGATCGCGCTTCCCGCATCCGCGACCTGGGCCTGGCCAAAGGCGAAGACGGCCCGGAGGCACAGGATTTCGCCGCGGTAACGGCGCTCGCCGTCGACACTCGGGCACCCGATGTGGCATGGGACTCGCAGGCCAAGACCGCTGTGTCCTCGCGCTCACTGAACGTGGCGATGGCCCTGGACGTGGCGCGCAGCGTCACCATCTGGGCGGCCAACCCCGGCAACGCAGACGCCGTGTCGCTGTGGACCAAGTTGGCATTGGAGTCGGCCCGGGCACGGCGCAGCGCCGAAGGTGCCAAGGCCCGGTCCCGGGCGGCGTCGAAAGCCAAGGGCCTGGGGACGAACCTGTCGCTGCCGCCGAAGCTGCTACCCAGCCGGGAGACCGGACGCGGGTCGGGCGCCGAGTTGTTCCTGTGCGAGGGCGATTCAGCACTGGGCACGATCAAGGCGGCGCGCGACGCCACCTTCCAGGCGGCCTTCCCGCTGAAAGGCAAGCCGCCCAACGTCTACGGGTTCACCGTGAGCAAGGCGCGGGTCAAGGACGAGTTCGATTCGATCGAACGCATCCTAGGCTGCGGGGTGCGCGACAACTGCGACCCCGAATCATGTCGCTATGACCGGATCTTGTTCGCCTCCGACGCCGACCCCGACGGCGGCAATATCAACTCCAGTCTCATCTCGATGTTCCTGGACTTCTACCGGCCACTCGTCGAAGCGGGCATGGTCTACGTGACGTTGCCGCCGCTGTTCGTGGTCAAAGACGGCCAGCAGCGGATCTACTGCCAGGACGAGTCCGAGCGCGATGCCGCGGTGGCCCAGCTGCGCGCCATCTCAAAACGCAAAGTGGAGGTTCAGCGGAACAAGGGTCTCGGTGAGATGGACGCCGACGACTTCTGGAACACCGTGCTGGATCCGCAGCGCCGCACCGTCATTCGGGTGCACCTCGACGACGGCGAAGCGAAGTTGCACCACACTCTGTTCGGTGGGCCGCCAGAGGGCCGGCGCACGTGGATGGCCGATGTCGCCTCCCGTGTCGACACCTCTGCTCTCGACCTCGACTAGGAGAACGACGTGACCGCCATCATCGAGCAGAACCCCGACCTCGTGCTCGACCAGAGCGCCGATGACTACTGGAACCACTACCAGCTGACCTTCGCGCTCTACAGCGTCAGCGACCGTGCAATCCCGTCCGCATTCGACGGACTCAAGCCAGGCCAACGCCGTCTGCTCTACCAGATGCACGACTCCAGATTGCTGCCAGGGAACAAGCCGCAGAAGTCCTCGAAGGTCTGCTCGGCCGTCACCGGCAATCTCCACCCGCACGGCGGCGCGTCGATGTACGGTGCCGCGGCATTGATGGCCGCCGAGTTCCAGCGCGTGAAAGTGATTGACGGCCAAGGCGCTTTCCCGCGCATCCAAGGGGACATTCCCGCGGCCGATCGCTACACCGAGATGCGGTTGTCCGCACCCGGTGCGGCACTGACCTCCGAACTCAACGACCACGCCGTGCCGATGGTCTCGACGTTCGACGGTGAATGGATTGAGCCGACGGTGCTGCCCGCCCAGTGGCCGGTGCTGCTCTGCAATGGCGCGGTCGGCATCGCCGAAGGATGGGCCACCAAGGTGCCAGCACACAATCCGCGTGAGGTCATGGCCGCCTGCCGGGCGCTGCTGAAGACCCCGAACATGACCGACGACAGGTTGGTGAAACTCATTCCCGGCCCCGACTGGGGATGCGGGGCCACCGTGGTCGGCACGACCGGACTGCGGGAGTACATCACCACCGGCCGGGGAGCGTTCACGGTGCGTGGCACGGTCACCGTCGACGGAAAGAACGTCGTCATCACCGAACTGCCGCCCGGCGTTGCCAGTTCCACTGTGCAGGACAGGATCCGGGCTCTGGTCGAATCCGGAGAGCTCTCGGGCGTGGCCGATATGTCCGATCTCACCGACCGTCGTAACGGGTTACGGATCGTGGTCACCGCCAAACGCGGCCACAGTGCCGAGACCATCGGCGAGCAGTTGCTCGCCCTGACCCCGCTGGAGTCGACGTTCGCCGCCAGCCTCGTTGCGCTCGATGAGGACCGAGTGCCGCGTTGGTGGTCGGTGCGTGAACTGATCGCCGCATTCCTGCATCTGCGCGATTCGGTGGTACTGCGCCGCAGCGAGTACCGACTGGAGAAGGTGACCGCGCGGCGTCATCTGGTGGCCGGCTTGATGACCATCCACCTCGACATCGACGCCGCGGTGGCGGTGATCCGCGGATCCGACACCGTCGACGAGGCCCGCCACGGACTGCAGGAGCGGTTCGGAATCGATGCCGAACAAGCCGATTACGTTCTGGCACTGCAGCTGCGGCGGTTGACCAAGCTCGATGTCATCGAGCTGCAGGCCGAAGCGGAGAAGCTGGATGCCGAGTTTCTCGAGCTCACCGAATTGGTGTCGAATCCTGATGCGCGTCGGGTGGTGATCGACAAGGAGCTGGTGGAGACCGCAAAACTGTTCAAAGGCGCCGAATTCGACCGTCGCACCGTGCTGGACTTTGATGCCACACCGACGGCATCCAGTTCCGACGAGGACGGCCCCCGAGAGCGCAAGTCCAACGCCGCGTGGCGACTTGATGACCGCGGCGTGTTCTCCGACAGCCACGGCGATCTGCTGACATCGGGACTTGGCTGGGCGGTATGGACCGACGGGCGGGTGAAGTTCACCAACGGGAATGGTCTGCCGTTCAAGATTCGCGATATTCCGGTGGCACCGGACATCACCGGGCTCCTGCGCTCTGGGGTACTCGCACCCGGATCGCATCTGGCATTGGTGACGCGACGCGGGAAGGTGCTGCGGATCGATCCGGCCGCAGTCAATCCGCAGGGCGCGGCCGGCAATGGCGTGGCCGGAGTGAAGCTGGCGGCCGATGGCGACGAAGTCGTCGCCGCCTTGCCCCTCACGTGCGAGAACGGCGAGGCCATCCTGTCGATCTCCGAAAAGGGTTGGAAGGTCACCGAAGTCGCCGACATCCCGGTGAAGGGCCGCGGTGGCGCCGGCGTCGGGTTCCACCCGTTCGTCACCGGCGAGGTTGCTCTGCTGTCGGCGGAGGTCTCGGCGACCGGGTTCGTGCGCGGCAAGAGGGCGGTGCGGGCCGAGAAACGCGCCAAGGCTTCGGTCAAGGGTTCCGGCGCGGATGTGACGCCGGCGGGGTAACGGTGCGGCATCAAACTGACGTCGGCTCCAAAAGATCACCTTAACCACAGGCGTCACATTGTTAACATCGCTCGGTGCCGATATCCCGGCGTGACGCACTGCGCTACGCCACCGCAGCGTCGGTGCTGGCCGGGCTCAGCGCTGCAACGGGTGCCCGCACGCCCGCGGCGGCGGCCGCCGCTCCCACGCTGATCGACTACGCCATGCGCCAGATCCCGGCGCAGGACATCCGAGCCGCCGGCCACGCCGGGGTGATCAACTACGTCTCGACCTCGCGACCTGGCTCGTCCTTTGGTGCCAAACCGATCACCCTGCCCTACGCAAAGTCGCTGAACGCCTCCGGTTTGGTGATTGTCAGCAACTACCAATACGGCAAGCCGGGCGGGACAGCGCCGTCGGACTTCACCCGCGGGTACGCCGGGGGCGTCGTCGACGCTCGCACCGCTTGGCAGCTACACACCGCCGCCGGTGGCGGCCAGAGTGCACCGATTTTCTTCAGCGTCGACGACGACATCGACCGCGAGACGTGGAACAGCGTTGTGCTGCAGTGGTTTCGCGGAATCAATTCGGTGATTGGAGTGCAGCGCACCGGGATCTACGGGGGCATCAAGGCGTGCCAGTGGGCTGCGGCCGATGGTGTCATCGGGAGGTCGCGTTCGCCCGGCCACGTGTGGGCCTGGCAGACCCGGTCCTGGTCTAATGGCCAGATATACCCCGCCGCAGTCCTCTACCAGCGCATCGTTGCCACTGCGTCGAATCCCGGGCCGGTAGTCGGTGGGATTGAAGTCGATGTCAATGATGTGCTGGCCCAGGATTGCGGCCAGTGGAACTTCCATCCATGACGGCGGGCTGGGCTGACTAGCGGCGTGGCGTCGTGGTGATGTGCACGTGGTCGTAGTGGCCGTAACCAGACGCTTGCGGACCGGCCGGCGTGTAGTACGTGCCGCGCCAGATCACATCCTGTATCCCGAATCGGGCCGGATTACTCATCGCGAACGCAAGAATCTGGTCTCCGAGCGCGATGCCCTCGGGGCTTTCGGGGTTGGGAACCATGATGTCGATCGCCAGACCGCTCGGATGCCACGGCTTCGAGTCCGGCCGGACCCCGTCGATTTCGGCAATCTGAGGGAACTGTTGGCTGACGGCCCTGGCGGCCATGATGGTGTTGGGCTGCAACCCGGCCTCTGACGCGACGCCGACGGGCAACGCCTCGGGGAGCGCTGCGCTACCAGCGACGGGCGGCGGTGGCGCGACGTCGCCGGGAGGCAGGCCAGGCATCGCGACGATCGCCGGGCCTGGCGCAGCGGGCGCACTCGGCGGCGGAGGTGCGTTATCGACGATCGCTTGCTGTTGCGGTGTCAGCGCCGCGTACTGCGCCTCCGCGGCGGCGATCTGACGCAGCAGTTCGCTCAATTTGGCCTGCAGTTCTGCGCGCACTGCGGCGGCCGACTCGGCCGCGGCGCTGGCGTCGGCGGCCGATCTCTCTGACGCCTGGGCCGCGGTGGCCGCGCGCTCACGTGCTGATTGAAAGGCCGCCAGCTGATCGGCAATCCCAGCGCCGACCGTCCGTTGCAGCAACAGCTGATCGATCAGCTGTTGCGGGGAGGCCGCGGTCAGCACCGCCGCGAACTGACCGTCGCGCCCGCTCATGTAATTCATCGCCGCCACCCGGTCGACAGCGGCCTGAAGGGGCTCCAGCTGTGAGTTCGCGGTTTCCAGGGCCGCCAGGTCGGCGCGGTGGCGGTCAGCGGCCGCTGCCTGCTCAGCCAGTCTGGCGTCGGCGTCGGCCTGGGCCGCTGTTACCGCCTCGCGACTCTGCACCGCCTGCTGGGACAACTCGTTGAGCCTGGACAACGCGTCAGCAGCCGGGTCCGCGTTGACGTCGCCCATCGACGTGGCCAGCACCAGGACCGCCGTCGCCAAACCGCACAGTGTTCGTCGAAGGGAGTGGCGCACCCCAGTCACGCGGATTGTCACGATCCTTCGTTTGAGGACCAATCTTGGCCCGGCTGTCGATGTCCCGGCAAGGCTACGAACCGACACCGACGATGTCTACTCGGCCTTGATGTAATCGCCGACCGGCGCCGGCGGCGGGCTCCATATCCCGGTGCACCTAGCATGGCCGCTATCGCGGAATAGCTCTCCTGAACCGGACCGGGGCTCTTCACTTGGCGAGTTCTCACCCGTCGAGGGCAAGCCACCTGGGTTGCAGCCGATTAGGCTGGGGTAACCAGTGGGCGCAGCGTTCGCCGGCCGCCCCCGTGGTTCAGGATCATCTTGGAGGAACTTATGCGTCGGCAGCTGCCGAAACGGGCGATGACGACAATGGCGATCGTTTCGGTTGCGCTGCTCGGCAACGGTTGTGAGGCACAGGTCTGGGGTACGCCGCCGGCTGCTGAGAACACCCCGCAGGCACCGGTCGTCGCCCCGCAGGCGTCGCTTCCTGCGCTGCCCGAAGCCCCACCCGCCCAGCCGACGATGGGATTCGACGGGCTCGACGCCCGCGTCCGTCAAGCCACCGCCGACGCGGCCGCGTCTGGGGCTGCCATCGAGACTGTCGTGCTGGACCGCACCACCGGCCAGATCGTCTCCAACGGGGCCAACAAGCCCTTCCCGATCGCGTCCGTGGTGAAGCTGTTCATCGCCGACGACCTGCTGCTGCAGGAGTCGGAGGGCAAGACGAAACTATCCGCTGCCGACCGCAAGTCACTCGACATCATGCTGCGCTCCTCCGACGACAGCGCGGCCCAGAACTTCTGGGACCGCAGCGGTGGGAACGCCATCATCGCCCGCGTGAAGGCACGGTACGGTTTGGCGGGCACGACAGCGCCCTACAACGGACACTGGGACGTCACCCAGAGCACCGCAAGCGATCTCGTCCGTTACTACGACATGCTGTTGAACGGCACCGGTGGGCTGCCACCCGGACAGGCCAGCGTCATCATCGGCAACCTCGCGCAATCCACACCGACGGGAACCGACGGGTATCCGCAGCGGTTCGGCATCCCCGAGGGGCTCTATGCCGAGCCGGTTGCGGTCAAGCAGGGCTGGTTCTGCTGCTGGAACGGCGGCAACCAGTTGCACGTGTCCACCGGCACGATCGGACCCGAACGCCGCTACGTGATGGCGATCAGCTCCCTAGACCCCACCAACGCCGCCGCCGCCCGCGCGAAGATCACTCAGGCCGTCAAGACGATGTTCCCGGGCGGCAAGATCTAAATGCCGCTGGAATCGTAAGAGGGCTCGCTGCTTCGTTCGTCCAGCTGGGAAACGCACGCAACCCAATGATGCGGCACTGTGAGACTCGAATGCGGTGAAGTATGGGACGGCGCTCGCGTAGCAGACCCCGGGTCTCACAACCAACCGGAGCGAAAATGGGTTCAACGTCGTAGCGGCGGCTCGTTCCGCGCAGCCCCGCCGCAGCACAGTATCTTTGACCTGCGGGTCGCGCGCGGCGTGCGATACCGGAAGGGGCCGGGCCGTTGCGTCCCTTAGGTATGCTGATGCCAACCTGATGTACGGGTCTGGGCACGCAGTTCGACAACACGACGGTTGAAGTAGGAAGCGGACCGGACACGTTGTCGGAGTATCGGATACGGGTTTCCAAGTGCGCTTCAGTGCATTCATCCGAAACGTCAGTCGCATGAGCGCTTTGTCGCAATATTGCGATGGGTCCTTCTGAGACGAACTTTTGAGACGCAACGACCTGGCAGAACCTACGCCGTGGCTGTCGGTCTGGGATGTCTCGAATGTGGTCTATTTCGAGACGGGCGGACCTATGGGAGCAACCATCGCGGCACAACCAAACAACTGCGATGTGGGCGAGATGGCGGCGCTGTCTGGCCATCGCTATCAGGTTCGGGGCATGAGCTTTTCGACCACTTTGTCGATGGTGAAGCTCGCTGCTTCGGCGCGAGGCGGGAACTCCTTAAAGCTTTCTAGCCATTTAGCGACAACGGCTTGCGCCGAGATCAGCAGGAAGTCGTGGTCGCTGAACCATTTCGCGTAGAAGAAGTCGCTTTCATCCCCGCGCTCGAACGGGTCGGCGCGCAGGTCGAAGAACTTCGGGAGCCGCAACATCGAGAACGGTTCGCGCCACACGCCCACCCCTTTGTTGCGCTGCTCGGCAAACACCACCTTCCACCGGCGAACCCGCAACGCCAGGAATTCGCCGTCGTCGCTCCAGTAGACGAAACCCTCACGCGGGCATTCATCCTCCTCGCCGGACAGGAACGGCAGCAGGTTGACGCCGTCGAGGTGGACCTTGAAGGTCTTCTCCCCGATCTGGTAGCCCTTCTTCACCTTCTCGACCAGGTCAGGCTCACCGGCAGCAGCCGCGAACGTCGGGATGAAGTCCTGCAGGGAGCAGATGTCATTGATCACCTGTCCCGGTTGGATGACGCCGGGCCACCGCCACACGCAGGGTATACGCCAGCCGCCCTCCCAGTTGGTGGCCTTCTCACCTCGGAACGGGGTGGCACCGCCGTCGGGCCACGACAACACCTCGGCGCCGTTGTCGGTGGTGAACACCACGATGGTGTTCTCGGTGACGCCGAGTTCGTCGAGCTTGTCCAAGAGTTGCCCGATGTAGCCGTCGAGTTCGACCATGCCGTCGGGATAGACGCCGAGGCCGGTCTTGCCCTTGGACTCCGGTTTCAGGTGGGTCCAGACATGCATGCGCGTGCTGTTGAAGTAGCAGAACCAGGGGGTTTTCTCGTTGGTCTTGCGTTCGATGAAATCGATGGCCGAGGACAGGAATTCCTCGTCGACGGTTTCCATTCGCTTGGTGTCCAGCGGGCCGGTGTTCTCGATGACCTGCTTGCCGACCTTGCCGAACTGCTCATCGACAGTCTCGTCATCAACGTCGGTGGCCTTGCATTTGAGCACGCCGCGCGGCCCGAACCGCTTGCGGAATCTCGGGTCCTTCGGATAGTCGGTGGCCTCCGGGGACTCCTCGGCGTTGAGGTGATACAGGTTGCCGAAGAACTCGTCGAACCCGTGCACAGTCGGTAGATGTTCATTGCGGTCACCGACATGGTTCTTGCCGAACTGGCCGGTCGCATAGCCGAAGTTCTTGAGGAACTGCGCAATCGTCGGGTCCTCGGCACTGAGGCCCTGCATCGCGCCCGGGAAGCCGACCTTGGTCAGGCCGGTGCGGATCGGCTGCTGGCCGGTGATGAAGGCGGCGCGCCCAGCGGTGCAACTCTGCTGACCGTAGAAGTCGGTGAACATCGCGCCCTCAGCGGCGATCCGGTCGATGTTCGGGGTGCGATACCCCATGATGCCGTGGTTGTAACAACTGACGTTGAACCAGCCGATGTCGTCGCTCATGATGAACAAAATGTTCGGATGATCGAGATTCGCCATGACCGTCCTCCCAACGTATCGGCCCCGCGTGCGCTTACGGCCCGCCGACCGAAGCCGACGACCACGGGCTGCTAATCACGCTAGGCAGGTACTCTTGCCGATTCCAGGCTTCGACCGACGAAACCGTCAATAACGTCACGCCGGAAGCGGCAGGTTCGGTGATGAGTGCGGAAACTCTTTACCGGGAGTCGAAACCATCCAGGCAGCCAGCAATCATGTCCTTCATAACGAGACTGCCTCAGGCAGCGTTCGCCGCCTCCAGATTGGTGATCGCTGAGGCCGTTCCAAGGAGGACTTCGCACTTCGTTGATTAACGTCGCTGCAACGGTCCTTAGGCGCATCAACCACAAGCAAGCAATGAGGACCGGGCGGGGGCGCTCAGGCAGTTGCGACGGACTTCTGAGACTCTCGTATGTCGTCTGTTTCAAGACACCGGTGTCTGCCCGTATTACGCCGACCGATCTTCGCTGAGACGGCTCGGGGTTGTGGCAGTCGCAGCGCCGGCCCTGGAATAGTGACGCTGGCAATGGCCGGTTTCGTTGTGTTCGTGACGGGGATGATTGCAGTGGCGGCGCACGATGAGACCGCTCCCTCTCACATTGCTGTAGAACAATAAACCCAGGGTTAAATCCTGGGGGGCTTTTCGTTAGTGCTCCACGTGGGGCGTGGCCGTTACCGCTCGCCAGCGGTTAGTCGACCGAGCAGAGAACCCCGCCTGGTTGCACTTCGGCTACAGCTACACAAACAGCGCAGGATCGCCAAGACGACATTGGGTGACACCGGACCCGTCCGGGTGGCAGTGATCGGAGTCGTCAGGACGAGACCCCGCACACCACAGTCGTCGGTCTTGATGTTGACTCGGGTGCGCGCCTCTCAAGCTGCCGTTCGGCTGGAGTGCCAGGTCCATCGTTCGCCTGACCGTCTGTGTCTGATCGTCGGCGACAGCCAGGCTATCCCGGTTCGCCGCGTCGCACGACAACAGCACCCCGTCGTTGTCCCGGACCCAATGGCCGTCGGCGAAGCGGACCTCATTGTCGGTAGCCGTATTGTTGGTGCGCGCGTTGGGATTACCGCCAGATACGTTGGTGTGCAAGGTTTCTGAGTCAATCCGGTAGGTGCCGTCTAGAATGGGACCGATCACAGGTGGGCGACGGGCGCAGTCGACGCGCTCACCGTTGAGGGATCTGCCACGAGAACGTCGGACGGTACGTCGCCGACTCGTGTCACGGTGAATGGGGATTGCCACACCATTCCTTCCGATCCACGGTCATCGTGAGAAGGCCGCGAAGGTTGCCGTCCGGCTGGGGCTTTAACGAACTCGTGTCCAGGACGGTTTGTTCTCCGGGCACGTACTCGCCATCGACAACCTCGCACATCCATTGGCCCGTAGAGGGCGGCGTGTAGGCGATCTGGTGATTCTTGTCGTCCAACGCTATCGACGTAGCAGTACATCCTGTTGGCGTGCACGTGGATCGAAAGGCACGCCAGTCCGTCCGGGACTTGGGCTCGCCATCCTTCGGGGGCGGCAGCGGCGCGCCCATGACCGTGTCATTCGTGAAGGTGAAGTCGTACCGATACATACCATCCAGCACCGCCGCTGGGGGTGTTGCCACCGGCTCGGGCCGCGACTTAGCCTCGATCTTTCGTGAGAGCTCGACTGTTGACGGTTGGGCTGGTTGTGACCGGTGCGGTGAATTGGGCGTGAGTGGTTCCCGGCGCTGTGTCGCCGGTTCTCCTGGTCCTTGGTGGTGGGGTTCGCGGTGTTGGATTCAGTTGAGCGCGGCGAGGTTTCGCTGTCCGTTGATCAGCAGGTCTGACCATGGCCATCGCCGGCTTAGGCGCAGGATGTGGCGGCGGCCGGTGGTGATGATCCGGCCGGCCACGCTCAGTAGCCGCAGGCGTAATCGTTTGGGTTCCCATCTGCGGGCCGGGTGATCGGGCCAGGCCAGCAGTTGGGTCCAGGTCAGCAGCTCGTAGGCCAGAGCGGCCAGTTCCAGCCAGATCTCGTTCTTGCCGAAGGCCTGCAGTGGCAGGTTGGTCAGGCCGGTGTCTTTGAGGGTGCGGATGCGGTCCTCAGCGCGGGCACGCAGTCGGTGGCGTACTTCGAGGTCGGCGATCCGCCCGCCGGTGGTGTTGGTGGCGAACATCGTGATGCGCCAGCCATGGGCATCGGTGATGCGCAGCTGGGCACCGGGATGAGGACGTTCCCGGCGGGCGATCACTCGCATCCCGGGTGGCCACCCGAGGAAGGTCGCGGGTAGCCAGCGGGTCAGTTCGGCGACCTGGGCGCCGTCGCGGGGGCGCCCGTCAGCCTCGCGTGCGTGGCGCCAGGCTTGGCGGGGCAGTGCGGCCAGGGCGTCGAGGACAGGTTGGCGGCCGTAGACACCGACCGAGTAGGACAGGCCCAGGTGGTGGATGTGCCACAGGAACTCCTTGACTCCGGCGCCGGTGTCCCCTCGCACCAGCACTCGAGAGCGCACCGATTCGGGTAACTGCGCCAGCGCGGCGTCGAGCACCGCGATCTGATCGGCGGCGTCGCTGGCGTTGGCCCCGCCCGGGACGCAGCATCGCCGCCAGCGGTTCACCGGTGCCGCCGGCGCCGTGATCGACGAATGCCATCATCGGGTGAAACCCGAATCCACGCTTGAAGTTCGGGGTTGCGTTCTCTTTCTCTGAATGCGCTCCGATCAAGGTGGCATCCAGATCGACGACCACTTCCCCAGCGGCAGGAACCAGCGGGGACAGCTGCCACACCGCGGCCCGCGCGGCGGCCCGCGCACGACGGATCGCGGCGATCACCGCGGCCGGCTCACCGCCCAAAGCGTCGATGAGTCGACTGATCGTGGGATCAGAGGCCACCACGCCGAACAACTCCGGCTGGGCCCGCACCACCGCGGCATCAGCGAGGCAGTCACCGCCGAGTGCGACCGCGACGGCCAGATCTAGGACCGTCTTGCCCGGATCGTGGACCGAGCGCGGCGCACGCCACGGCCGCAGCTGACGCGACAGACCCGACGCCAAGCCACTGACCTGCGCAGTCTGCAACAGCAACGACGCACCAGTCGAGGAAATCAGCGACTCGCGACCTGCCTCGACCCGAAACCCACCACAACGGCTACGCTTCACCTACGGAGTGCCTTCCCGCTTGCGAACATGGACCCTAGACAAGTCACATTTTCTCAAGCAGGACAGGCACTTCCGTGCATTACACGCCCGCCACCCCGCCACCTTTACGAAAGATCGAGGTTAGGTGACGGCGCAATGAGCGCCACCGCACCGGCCACCGCGATCACAACCAGGCTGACGGCAACACCCAGCGCGGTGATGTGCCGTGATGTCAATCGCTGGGTCGGCTGCGTCGGGAACTCGTCGGGGTCGTCGTAGTCGAGTGCTCAGGCGTAAGCAGCCTGGGTCTCGGCTTCGGCAACGCCGGCCATCTCGGTTGGCTCGCCCGGCGTTATGACCTCACGGGCAGACATCGGAGGCCGCTTCCACGATTTTCCCGGCTTCGGAGTAGGTCAGCTTCTTCACGGTTTCTCCTGCAGTGCCTCGGCCAGCGTGATGGCCACGGAGGACAGGACGACCGAGGCGGTGGCCGAGAAGGCCACCACGAACGATCTTGCGAATGCAAGCTTTTTCTTCAGTGATTTACCGGGGATCTATTTCGCAGGCGATGCCGTCGCTGTCGCGATCGAGGCGGGGGGCCTCATAGCCGTCATCGCCGTCGTGGAGCGGCGCCACTCCTGCATTCCAAGCTGCGGTGCAGTTTTTGTAGTACGCATCGGCACTCGCCGCCCCGCACCCCAGCATCGCGCCGGTAAACAGCGCGCCGCCGATGACGGCGGTGATCATCTTCTTCACTGTGTTCTCTTTCTCCCGGGGCCACTTTGACCCCAAGTCTCATTGCGGACAGGCGTCCGGCGACCACATCCCGCGACTCTGGGTGCGAGCGTCACCCTCGGCGGTCTTGAAGTCCGCCTGGTAGCGATAGGGCAGGTCGTAGGTGTACTCGAAGGCGTAACCATCGGCGATCATGTCCAGGTTGAACAGGCGGCCGGAGGCGGTCCAGACGTAGGCCAGCGTGCGACCGTATTTGTCGATGGTGTCCTGGCTGGGGTCGGTCTCCAGGTACACCGACTGACCGCCGAGGATGGTCCTGGCCTGCGCCGAGGCTTCCCGGCCAAAGCACTGCACCGGCTTGCGCGGATCCACCGTCTCCGGTGTATCCAGGCCGATCATCCGGATCTTGAGCTTCTGCCCGTTGGCGCTGACGTGGATGGTGTCACCGTCCACGACCTTGAGAACCGTGTACGGGCCCTGAATCCCTTGCGGCATAGTCGGATACGCCTGAGCGGGGCTGGCCAGGACAAGCCCCAGCACCACCACGATGGCGATAATCAGGCGCTTCATCAGATGATTCCCATCTTGTCGGTGTGTCTCGGGCAGTAATGCTCGGCAGCGATCTGTTCGAACCAAGCGGCCAAATATCCGGCACGCTCACGTCTGTCGTCGAACGAGGTGACGATCGTGTCGTTGATGCCCTGGCCGGAAATACCGGTATCCAGCGTGGAACACACCGTGTGAGCGGTATTGATCCTGAGCTGAGTGGGAACACTGGGGTATCCCACCCAATGCCCGTCCGGGTCAGCACCATTGGACGTCACGATCACCCTGTCCGTCGCCTCGATGAAGGCGCGGTCGTTGGCGCTGAGCATGGTGTGAGCGTCGGGACTGGCTCCGGCCACAGGTGCTGCGACCAGGCCGATCGCGCGGCCGCGAGGCCGGCGAGGATGAGACCCTTCACTTCAGATCCTCCGGTGGTGGGAAGTCACCGTAGGTGCCGCGTGGATCGCCTTCCTGGGACAGCTTGTTCTCGGTGTCGGCGCGGTGTGCGACGACGTCGCGGCGATACCGCTCGAACACCTGGAGCTTGTTGTTGCGGTGACGCCAGAAGAGCATGGCGGCAACAATGGATCCGGGGGTCATCACGATGAGCAACCAGGGGTGCTCGACGCACAGACCCAGCAGTACCAGGCCGAAAAACACGCCCATAACTGCCCCTAGCACGATGGCCACCACCTTGCCGGAATTGACCGGCGCGGCGGTGGGGGCTTGCGGTGTCTGGATCGTCCTGTGAGGTCCGTAGTCGGGCTGGACTGGCGATGGGTAGACCGGTGCCCCACCGAGAGAGATCGCTGTCGCCGACCTTCGGTTGCTGGCGCTGACAGCGTCAATGATGATGCAGATGATCCAGATCGGCAGGTACAGCCCGCAGGACAGGAATGTCAGCATCGCGTGCAGCACGTGGACGCTGCCACCGAATCCGCCACCTCCGGCATTGGCCACTGCTACCGACACGGCCGGAGCCGGGGCAGCAGGAGCGGGTGGAGCGAAGTGCCGGGTCCACCGCAGGCCGTCGAAGTAGCGCTGGCCCGGTTGACCGCTGGGATCCGGGTACCAACCCGGTGGGGTGGCGGGCGTTGTCATGGGTCCGGAGTTCCTTTCGATTGTTTCCACTGTGTATCAAGGCTTTTGGGGGCTGGGTTCTACCCGGCTGGGCTCACCACCAGTCCACCCCCGACCGACGGGGCCAGCGGCGAATTCGCCGTCGTTCATGCCCATCGCCGATCCGGCGCAGGCCAGCTTGCCCAGATACGGCGCCGATCGTCGTGGCCGCTATGGCGGATCGTCGTCAAGCGGTGGCGGTGCTACCCGTTGCATCGGTCTGGCCGGGCATCAGCTGCGTATTCCACGGGCAGTAGCTGTCGATCGCCACGACCGTGAACCAGATCGAGTGGTTCTGGTCCAGATCGGTGTTCAACCAAATCTGGTGCTGCGCGTCCGCCGGACGCATGCCCGCCACGTCGATGGCGTAGCACACGGCGTGCCCGTTCGCGATCAGCGTGCTCACTGAGCCGGTGATCCCGCCCGCGCGTGCTCCCGCGATGAATACCGCGTCCGTGCTTGGGTCCGCATGCGCCGCTGCGGGAACCGCGGCGGCGACGCCGAGCACGGCCGCGACGGCGGCCAGGCCACCGACGATGAACTTCCTCATCTGTTTCCTTTTCTCGGGGCGACGGTGAATCCCCTCGCCCGGGCCCGCCGCTAGCTCTGGGTGCCCCACGAACCAGCGGCAGGTGGTAGCAACCATAGGAAATGAAAGGCAATTATGTCAACTATACGGAAACAATTGCCACTGTTATCTGTGTCACCACGGCGACTGAGGACGAGTCGGCCCGATTGTCGGCCACGAACGCGCCAGCGGTTTGTCGGACGTGGTCATCACGGTGCTGTCAGACTGAAGCCCACCAGCGGAGACAGGGGCGGCGATGGCGACGGTGTACGTGGTGACGGCGGGTAGCGGCGAGAGCTATCACATCGAACGGGTCTACCTCGATGTTGATCTCGCCTACGGATTCGCCCAGGCTTACAACGGCATTGCCCCGGTGGAGCCGGTGCATGTCGAGGAATAGGCAGGCCGGGGACCCGCCGTCGGACTACGACGGCCCGTACTGGCGCGCGCAGTGGTGGGCGCGCGTTCCTGCGGCCAAGCGGCGCAGCATGCTGCGGCACACCGACGAGGGCGAACGGTTCGACGACTACGCCATTCGCCAGGAGTGGTGGACCGGGGAGGCGCTACCGGAGGCCAAAGTGGTGCGCCGGGAACTGGCCGGGGTGCCGAAAATCGAGGTGGTCGGCCGATCTAAGGAGAAGGTGGAGGAGATCTTCTGGGAGGCGGTCACCCAGGCGAGGGCTGAGTTGGCCGGCGTGCCCAGGAAATAGATTCTGCTATTTGTGCGACAAATGGAATAAAATGGGCATGGCGGCTCGACATTGCCGCCCTGGTGCGTCATTATCGATCCCATGGACCGACGTGACCTGGAACGGCTCGGCCACCACGTCGTGAGCCGGCGCGTGGCACTGGGCTACCGCAACCGCACCGACCTGGCGGCGAGCTTGCAGTTCACCGTGCGCACACTGGCTGACATCGAGCACGGTGTGCGCAGAGCCAGTCCGGGTACCTACGCCATGCTAGAAAACAAGCTGGCCTGGGCGCCCGGCAGCATCGACACCATCCTGTCCGGAGGTGAGCCCAACGAGCTGGCGCCCACGCTGCACCGCAATAACCACTCACCCCAGGTATACGCACCGCGCCCGACCATCCCCGGCGCCCTGTCTCAGGCGTCCACCGAGGAATTGCTGCTGGAGTTGCGGCGGCGCATCGTTGCCCCGCGCAGCAGACGCCACGACACCTGGGACGACTGGGACGGCGGCCTCGACGCACATGGCGAATGGCCCGGACAGGGCTAACGGCACCCCGGTCTCAGGGCACGCCAACTCGGGAGTGCCGGACTCCCGCTCGTCGAAATCTCGAAGGATGTCGAACCGCGAGCGAGGTTTCGTGCGTCGCATGTGGCCTCTTCAAGACGGATCGAGTAGCAGAACGCACAACCTTGGGTTGACTGGTACTCCAGCGTGCCCGACCCACAATGAAGGAGAATCGCGTGGCCAATGAGGTTGCGAGGCAAGTCCATAGCGGGCCGTCGATTCGGCGTGGTCGCGGTGGATCGCGATGAGCGCCATGGCCGTCACGAATTTCGAGCGTGCCGCCGACTCTGAGGTTTTCGACGGTTGGATCTGCGACGTGCGATCTGCTGCGGAGGCTGCGCAAGGATTCGTCGCATTCGCCGCGTCGATCTCTCGCGATGCACCGCTCGACTGGGCGGTTGCTGTCACCTTCGAATCTGAGGACTTGCTCCATCTGTGGCTCGACGGGGCGACGTGGAAGCACTTGGTGCGCGGCGCTGCGGTACGTGGATTTTTGCGACTAACTTCGGATTTGGTAATCGTTGATGGTGCGGTAATACCGACCGGTGTGGCGATTGTTTCCTCCAGCGTGTCCAGCGGGATGGAGGCCGACTTCCAGGCTGCCCACGTCAAGCTGACGATGGCCGCCTCCCAGTTCCCCGGCTATGAGGGCACTGCCATCTTCCGGCCGGGTGCGCTCGGGAAATGGATGTCGCTGATCCGGTTTCGCACCGAACCCCAATTGTCGGAATGGCTACGGTCTCCGCAGCGCAATGAGGTGTTGCCGCCGGTGCGGTCGAGTCTGAAGAGGGATTTCTCGGTATTCGCCCAGACCACCCCGTTCGGTACCACGGTGCGCAACGTGGATGGGAAGACGCAGATGACGCCGAGCTGGAAGACGGCGATGCTCCTACTGATGGTGCTCTATCCCATGGTGATGCTGATGTCGAGATTCGTGACACCGGTGATCGCGGGATTGGGCGCCGAGCCCTGGCTGTCGGTTTGGCTCGTCCAGGTGGTCAGCGTGGTATTGATGCAATGGTGGTTGATGCCCACGGTGGCGTCATGGTGCCGCCGCTGGCTGGACCCGGTGGACGGAGCCAGTCTGCGAATCAGCCTGCGCGGTACCGCAGTAGCAGTGATCGTCTACGCCGCGTCGTTGACCGCTTTCGCGACAGTCGAGGCGCTGCAGTACTGGAACTGACGTCCCGGATTGACGTGCACGCCCTGATTCCGCGCCTTTCACGCGATACCGCACGTGCCCCTGCGTCCGGCTAGACGAACTCGTTCGGCTTGTCATGACGGAAGCCGTGGGGCCTCATGGGGGTGGAACGTCATTTCATTGTGGCGAGGTCGTGACAGAGGTTGCGAAGGCTGTCGGTGCCGCCGAGCAGGGTGGTGAAGTGTGTGGAGTCGATGAGGACGATGTCGCCCGCGCGCTGTGCGGCGGGTGGCATCCAGATCAGCGCGTTGAACTCGGTGTTGCCCGCCTCTGTGAACCGGTGCGGCCGGTTCGGGTCGACGCGCTGGCGTCCGAGGACTCGTAGTCCGTCGCTTTCCGGCGCGGTGAGTTCGTAGTGCGGCAGGTGCCGGTGGAAGTTGAAGGTGGTGGCGACCACCGATCATATTCTGATTCGACACCTAATCATCTGAATCAAGCTTTTTCGTCACGAGATCTCCTCATGCTCCTACCGGCGGAGGGCACACGAGTCGCGCGGTGTTCGGAATTGGCGGCAAGGCTGCCGCGGATCAGGACACACTAGCTTGTAGTTAACGGTCCCCAGAGATTTCCACGACTCGGCGCCGGCGCAGTCGACCTCCGTGGCGGCACAATTCGTGACTATTCAAGCTGTCTCACGGAAATGTCCAATTGGACATTCAGTGGGCATTTCAGATGGGATTTGGACACGAAGTATGAGAAGTCACAACGCTCGGGGTCCGACGCCTTTTGTAGCTAAACCGCGACAAGTGCAGATGATGCGCCACCATGACGGTGGAAGTACGACAGTGGGCCGGTGGACACGAATCGTTAAGGGCGCGTCTACCACCAGGGCAAACCTGTTCCGGTCTTCTAGATCGTCAAGGTGATCCATCGCAAAAGGCCCCGCATTGTCAATGGAGGCAGCCCCCGCAGCGGACGAAGAGGGCGTGAGGTGAGGGCTCACTCCAATCGAGGCCGCCGGGCGCCCGCCATCGCAATGCGTGCCCTACGATTTCGAGTTCCCGCCTGACGCCAGCAGTTGACCGGCGCGAAGGCCGCTGGCGTATGCGCCGTCGGCGTAGCCGGGCCGCGCGCTGCTGGTGTGTTCGCCGGCGAACAGCAGCCGACCGTGCGCCGGTTCGCCGAGCGCGTCGAACATCGACGGGTCGGCGCCAGGCGGGCACTGCGTATACGCGCCGCGGGTGTAGGGGTCGGTCGTCCACGACGTCACTGCCGTCGCGACCGGTTCGGGAAGCGGATGGCCGAAAACCTCGGCCAACGAAGCCCTCAACCAATCAACGGCGTGTGCCGGCGGACGGTCCAGCGCGTAGGGCGTGTTGGTGTGAAACAGGTGAGCACACAACACCGGGCCTGCTGCGAATGCGTCGAGATCGAACACCCACATCGAAGGCTCGCCCTCATCGGCGGGAAATACGATCAGATGCGAGATACCTTCGTCGCGCCAGAAGGCCGACTCGAATGCGAGCACGATCTTCTCGTAGCGACCGAAACCTAGGGCGTCCACGGCCCGCAGCATCGGCGCGGGCAGGGGCGGATCGAATTTCGGGCTGCCCTTCTTGAGGACGCCGAGGGGCACGGTGGCGATCACGTGGGAACCGACTTCGACCGTGCCGTCCGCGCATGCGGCGCGGATTCCGTCGGCGTCGACCTTGACGGACACCACCTCCACGCCCAGCCGGATATCGAGCCCGGCAGCCAGCTGCTTCACCACCGACCGGTACCCCTCGCGCGGCAAGTCGCCGAATAGCTCGCCCTAGAACACTTCGCCGAGTGAGATCCAGCGCAGCGACTGGTTCTCGGCACTGTCCGCGGCGTTGGCCTCGAGCTCTGCCCGCAGCTCCTGGCGCAACCTGCGCGCGACGGCGGGGCTGAGCCCGCGTTCTGCCACATAGGTTTCGATGGCGTCGTGTGCGGTCGCTTCCGGCCCCAGCCGTTTGCTGAGCGCCTCGGTGGAATCCCAAAAAGCGTCGGTCTCGGTCTGTGCGTAGAACTCGACCTCGGCGTGATCGAGTCGCCGGCGCTCGGCCATGTCGAACGCCGACAGCGATGGAAGGGGGTTGCCTGCGTCCCGTGCGATGCCGTGGTAGTCGCAGAACGCGGTCAGTGGATTGCCGACGGGATGGTGAATCCAGGAGCCGCCCATGTCGACCGGCGTACCGGCGAGATCGACGGTGTGCAGCCGGCCGCCGATGCGGTCGCGGGCTTCGAGCACTACGGCATCGATACCGCCTGACGCAACTTCGATGCGGCGGCCAGCCCCGCGACCCCTGCGCCGACGACCACCACGCGCTCGACTGGCCCGGCGATCGTGTTCATCGGGCCATTGTTGCGCTATACCGCGGGCGTCGGCACGCAATCGCCGTCCTGTCGGGTACTCCCCTTGATCGGGTTAACGCCTGTCCCCCAGCGGCTTTTGTGCGTTCCCTCGTACCGCTCGGTGTGCTCTGATGTCCCTAGAAGATCTTGGATTCCGAATCGAGGAGGACCGATGCTGGAATTGCGCCCCAACTGCGAGTGCTGTGATCGCGATCTCGATGTTGCATCACCCAATGTCTATATCTGCACCTTCGAGTGCACTTGGTGCGCCGACTGTGTTGCGACCTTCCCCGACCGGGCCTGTCCGAACTGCGGCGGCAACCTGACACGGAGGCCGATTCGCCCGGCCGGCCTGCTGAAGGCCAATCCGCCTTCCGCGACCCGAACCTTCAACCCGGACTGTCGCGCCGCACTGACACGATCCTAGGCAGTGTTAGCGCCAATCCCATTCCGTCGGTAGAGGGTTACGTTCGAGACACGACGAGGCATCAACCCGCGCCTGGCGGCCATTGACCCCCAGAGCCAAATTACCGAAATGCCAACAGAATTGAGGCACACCGACAGAACTGCATCTCAATCGAACCGGGCTTCGCCACACGATTGAAGCGTGAGACGATCTGGGCCTGCTGGGGTGTCGAGTTGCTCGCGCAAGTCTCACTGCGACCGCGCCGTCGACCGGTCCCACCCCTGGGCAACGCAAGAGCGGCGTCCACTCGGGGCGCCCCTCTTGTCGGCATATGTTTGCAGTCAGCGGCTCTGGTGGACTTCGTTGCTGACATGCGGGACGTAGACACGTGGCTGAAGCTGATTGATCCAGTACCAGTCACTGAGGTCGGTCCCGATTTCCGTCGACGAAATCACACCGGCGGGCACCTGGTCGATGGTCGCAGCGTTGGCGGGGCCGGCTAGCCCGACCACAGCGCCGACGAGGCCACTGGCGATCAGAGTGGCTAATCCGAGCTTCTTCATGAGGATCACTTCTTTCGTGTTCAATTCGGACACCGTGGCGGCGGATACGGAACCTGTTCGCGACGGTCTGCATGGTTAAACCACGACGTCAGCGTCGAAATTCCGTCGGCAGCATTTGGTCGTTTGATGGCAGTAACCAACCACACCACCGTGATGGACAAGCGACTGTGGCAGAGCTTCGCCCCTGCCGCGCACCTAGAGCTTTGCGGGGCTCGTCAGCGTCGTCGTCACGGGCCTTCTCAGTCGCACGCGCACCGCATGATCGCCGATGCTCCTAGCGCTGTTCCTGTGGCGAACGGGCAGCCATCGCCACTCAGCTGAGTTGACTGGCGAGGGCGTGGCGGGCGTAGGCACGCACGTCGGCGTCGCTGTCCTCTACTGCAACCTCGAGCGCTTCGCGAGCGGCCGGTTCATCCGCCGCCCACCGCGTCAGGCTGACTACCGCCGCCTTACGCACGTCGAGGTGCTGATCGGTCAGCACCAGTGACAGCGTGGGCACAGCGACCGTCGGCGCCGCACCGGCCAGCGCCCTGGCCGCGCCCTCTCGCACCTGCCACGCCGGTTCGGCAAGCGCCCGCTGTACATCGGCCAGATCGTCGTCACCACATCCCACGGCGCCAAGTGCGGATAGCGCCGCGGCGCGTACCAACGGGTCCCCGTCGCCAACCAACCGTCGCACCGCGTCGACGCCTGTCCGCAGTGTCGAAAGACCGTTGGCCGCAGCGATTCTGACCTCGCGGTTATCGTCGCCTGCCGCGGCCGCCACACCGTCGGAGTCGTCGACGGACACCAACGCCCGTACCGCTTCGATGCGCACCCGGTGGTCGACGTCTGCCAACGCTCGCCGGTACTGGGCCTGCTCCCCGCGCGGCGAGCGCTGAGCAGATACAGCGCCACCGCTCGCACCACCGGATCCGTCGAATTCAACTGTTCGGCCGTATTTTCCGGCGAAGGTACGACTTCCACGAGCTCACGCACACTGTCGGCGGCGGTCCGGCGCACCTCGGCATCGATGTCGCCCAGCGCATCCAGCAGCACCCTGGCATAGCCGTCGGGAAGATTCTCGACGAGCGTGGACACCGCGGTGCGCCGCACCCCCGGATCGGGGTCGTCCAGATACTCCGCCAGGGCGTCAACCGTGGGCGATTCCAGCGCCAGCACTTTTACTATGCGCGGCGACGGCGGCTGGGTGGCGCCGGCGGGACTCACTCGTGATGTGGCCGTGGCGGGGCCCGGCCGCCGGCCAGTGCCGGCTGTTCGACGTGCACCACCGGTCCATCGGACGGCATGTGTTCCAGGTCAGGCACCGGGACGAAATACGGTGCGACAGGGCGTTTCAGGAACTCCATCGAGCCGTCGGCAGCCTTACGCAGGTTCAGGTGATAGCGCCACTGTTCATCGTCACGGTCGGGCATGTCGGCACGGTCGTGGTAGAGCCCCCACCGTGATTCGGTGCGGGTAAGTGATGAGCGAGCGGCCATTTCAGCGCAGTCGCGGATGAACGACACCTCGACGGCCCGCATCAGCTCATGGGGCGTAGTCGCGCCCATCTCGGCGATCTCGGTGTGCATCCGCTCGAAGCTCTGCACGGCGATCGACAGCTTCGTCGCCGTCTTGGGTGGAGCGACGTAATCGTTGACGAACCGACGCAGCTTGTATTCGACCTGCGGTTGCGGCGGGCCGTCGGGCTGACGCAGTGGGCGGTAGATGAGCTCGTGCGCCTCCTTGAGCTGATCCTCTGGTAGGTCCCGCGGCGCAGCGGTGTTCGCGAGCGTCGATGCGGCATGCTCGCCTGCGAGGTCGCCATAGACGAACGCACCGATCATGTAGTTGTGCGGTACGCAGGCCAGGTCGCCAGCCGCGTACAGCCCGGGCACCGTGGTGTGGGCATGTTCGTCGACCCACACGCCCGACGCGGAATGTCCACTACACAAACCGATCTCGGAAATGTGCATCTCTACGTCGTGGGTGCGGTAGTCATGTCCGCGATTGGCGTGGAACGTGCCCCGGGTGGGCCGTTCCGTGGTGTGCAGGATGTTCTCCAGCGCGGTCAGTGTCTCGTCGGGCAGGTGCGAAACTTTCAGGTATATCGGCCCGCGCGCGGATTCGATCTCCCGCTTGACCTCGGACATCATCTGCCCCGACCAGTAGTCGGAGTCGACAAACCGCTCCCCCAGCGCATTGACCTGATAGCCACCGAAGGGGTTGGCCACATACGCGCACGCGGGTCCGTTGTAATCCTTGATTAATGGGTTGACCTGGAAGCACTCGATCCCGGACAGCTCGGCACCGGCGTGATACGCCATCGAGTAGCCGTCGCCCGCATTGGTGGGGTTCTCGTAGGTGCCGTACAGGTATCCCGACGCGGGCAGGCCCAATCGACCGCACGCGCCGGTGGAGAGAATCACCGCTTTGGCTCCAACCGCAACGAATTCCCCTGTGCGGGAATTGAATGCGGCGGCGCCAACAGCTCGGCCGTCCTCTGTCAGGACTCGCACCGGCATAAGCCGGTTCTCGATAGTGATCTTCTCGCGCATCGTGCGCTGCCGCAGTACCCGGTACAGCGCCTTCTTGACGTCCTTGCCCTCGGGCATTGGCAGCACGTAGGAGCCCGAGCGATGTACCCGCCGCACTGCGTACTCACCGTGCTCGTCCTTCTCGAACTTGACGCCGTAGCGCTCCAGGCGCTGCACCATCGCGAAACCGCGTGTGGCGGTCTGATAGACGGTGCGCTGGTTGACGATTCCGTCGTTCGCACGAGTGATCTCGGCGACGTAGTCCTCCGGAATGGCCTTGCCGGGGATCACGGCGTTGTTCACCCCGTCCATGCCCATTGCCAACGCGCCCGAGTGGCGCACATGCGCCTTCTCCAGCAGCAGCACCTTGGCGCCTTGCTCGGCGGCCGTCAGTGCAGCCATGGTGCCCGCCGTGCCGCCGCCGATCACCAACACATCGCAGTCGAGCCGAGTCGTGTCGGCCAGTTCAGGTATCTGCATCATGAGTGATCCAGAGCCGCAATGATTTCTGCGCGCAGCGCTTGGTGGCCCACCTGCTCGACGCGGGGTTCGGGCACGTCGATGATCGTCCGTAACGCCTGGCCGACGTGGCCGAGCACCGCGACGCGGTCCCCGAGGATCAGCGCCTCGTCGACGTCATGGGTGACGAACACGATCGTGGTCGGATGAGCGCGCCAGGCGTCGATGAGTAGCCGCTGCATGGCGGCCCTGGTCTGGGTGTCCAGCGCCGCGAACGGTTCGTCCATCATCACCGCCCGCGGTGCGCCGGCAAGGCCGCGAGCAAGCTGGACACGCTGGCGCATGCCGCCCGACAGGCTCTTGGGTAGGTAGTCGGCGAACCCGCTGAGTCCGACTTCGTCGATCCAGCGCTCGGCTCGCTCACGACGCCCGGCGCGCGGCTCACCGCGCAACTGCAGCGCCAGCTCGATGTTCGATCGCACTGTGCGCCACGGTAGTAGCGCGCTGTCTTGGAACACCATGCCGCGGTCACGTGAGGTCGCGGTGACCTCGCGCCCGTCGGCGAGCACCCGGCCTGAGTCTGGCCGCAGCAGCCCGGCAAGTGCGCGCAGCACGGTCGACTTGCCACATCCGGACGGCCCGGTGAGCACCAGGATCTCGCCCGGCCGCACCGCGAGACTCAGGCCGTCGGCCACCGGTGCTCCGGTGTAGGACAACCGCACATTGTCTAGTTCCAGGTGCAGGCCGGCAACCACCGCCGTCGTCATCGCACGCTCTCCTCACTACGTGGCAGCCACCGGGTGGCGCGCCTGCCGATCAGTTCAACCGCTGCGGCGGTCGCGAAGCCGAGCACGCCGATCGTGATGATGCCGACGAACACGTCGGGATAGTTGAGCACCGTGTACGCCTGCCAGGTGCGGTAGCCGACACCGAGGCGGCCCGAGATCATCTCGGCGGACACCACGCAGATCCACGCCACGCCCATGCCGACCGACAGCCCGCCGAACAACCCGGGGAGGATGCCGGGTAACACGACGCGCCGCA
The DNA here is from genome assembly GCA_963848855.1 of uncultured Actinomycetota bacterium. Classification (GTDB taxonomy): domain Bacteria; phylum Actinomycetota; class Actinomycetes; order Mycobacteriales; family Mycobacteriaceae; genus Mycobacterium. The sequence continues at coordinate 1,270,138 of CAWKFL010000006.1, read as the reverse complement.
ACACATCCCAGGTGTTGCCACCGAACGTACGAACCGAGTCCTCCCAGATCGTCGGCAGGGCGCGCACGGCGTGACGGGTGCTGACCATTATGGGAAAGTAGGCGGCCAGGAACGTGATGAACACGATCCCTGCCTCGTCGGTCGGAAACAGCAGGATCGCGACGGGAACCATCGCAATGGCCGGAATCGGGCGTGCCAATTCGGTCAGCGGACCGAACACGTCGGAGAATGCCGCCGATCGACCCAGCAGGATGCCAGTGACCACGCCCACGAGCGCCGCGAGCCCGAAGCCGGTCAGGATCCTGATCAACGACTGCCCGAGATCAAGCCAGTACTCCTCGGTGCCAAGGCGATTCACAAAGGACGTCGCTATCTCGGTCACGGTCGGCAACGTGTCGAACCGCAACCAAGCTCGAACGTGGTTGGCGGTCAGCAGCTGCCACAGCGCGATCGCGGCGATCACTGACGCCACCCGCACCAGCCGACGGCGCCACAACGGAACGGCCCGCGACCGCCGGGAATCCGATCGCGTCGTCACCGGTGAATCGATGACGCCTGCGACGACGCCCGCGTCCGTGGTGGTCATACCGCACCCGCCAGTGCCTGCTGGTAATCCACCGGAGCGCTGCCTGGGTGAGCGGCGATGTAGCGCTGGGCGCCTGCGGGTGTCGCGAACGGCAGGTAGTTCTTCCCGTCACTCACCCAGGCCGCCTTGTCGGCGAACCATCGGGTGCCCAGTTCGGTATCAGGGATGTAGGCGGCCCGGACCTTCGTTCCCTTTGCGGTGGCGTCACGAACCGCCTTGAGCAGGCAAGCCGGACTGGCTGCGGGTTGCGTTTTGTCCGAGCCGTCGAGCCACAGTTCGCCAGCTTCCGCAGCGTTGTCGACCGGCGTATTGCACATCGGGTCGGTGCCGCTGATCACCGACGGGTTTGCGGTGCCCGCCACCGCCTTGCCGTAGTCCAGGTTTCGGGCGGCGAACGCCGCGCGCAGCGGTGCGTCCTGGACGAACCCGCCAACGTCGAGGTCGCTGAAATCACCGATCGACTTGAGGTATGGCACATCACCTTTCAGCGCGTCGACCAGTGACGGCTTGAGCGTCGGATCGAAGGACGTGCCACCGGGGCCGTTGTAGAGATAGACGACCTCCTCTGGCAACCCGCTGTTGTCGGCGACGATCTTGGCCGCCTCGAGCGGTTTGGAGTTGAGGAAATCGGTGGCGTCGAGCTGTGCCTGCAGAAAGGCGTCGAGCACTTCCGGGTGCTCGTCCGCGTACGCCCGGCGCACGACGACACCGTGCAGGGTGGGATAGTTCAGCTCGGCGCCGTCGTAGAGCAATTTGGCCTTGCCCTGGAACACCAGCAGACCCGGCCACGCGACGAACTGGGAAAGCCCTTGCACCTGATTGGATTCCAGCGCTGACGCGCCTACCTGCGGCTGTTGGTTGAGCACCTCGACGGCCGTCTTGGGGTCGAGCCCGGCTTTCGAGAGCGCCTGAACCAGCATTCCGTGGCCGGCCGAGCCGACGCTGGTTGACACTTTCTGGCCGGCCAGGTCGGTCAGCTTCTGCGTCGGTGAATTCGGCGCCACCACGACCATGTTCAGCGCACCCTTCGGGTTGTAGCCGGTGACCGAGACGATCTCGGTGCTGGCGCGTTCGTTGGCCTGGGTCTTGGAACCGTTGATCAACATCGGGTAGTCGCCCATCGAACCGATGTCGATTTTCTGGGCGACCATCTGCGCGGTGATCGGCGCGCCGGTGTCGTAGTCCTGCCAGGCGACGTTGTACTTGGTGCCGGTGCGGGTGGTGACGTCACTCAGCCGGCGCTCCAGGTACCCCTGGGCCTTCAGCAGGGTCCCGGCGGTGACGGTGTTGATCGTCTTTGACTGGTAGCCGATGACGACATTGACGACATTGCCGGATGACTGGCTGGCCGAGTCCAGCGAGCAGCTCGAGGCAGCGACAGTGAGCCCGGCAGCCATGGCGGCGAGCCGGATCAGACTTCTTTTCATGTTTATGTCCTCAACGGATCAGGTAGGGCATGTTGACAGTGACGGCGCCTGTGGGGCAGCGGGCTGCACAGGGCCCGCAGTACCAACACTCGTCGACATGCATGTAGGCCTTGCCGTTGTCGGGGTTGATCGCGAGTGAGTCGAGCGGACAGACATCGACACACAGCGTGCAGCCCTCTATGCACAGCGACTCGTCGATCGTCACCGGCACATCGGCTCGTTGGTTCACCAACGTCATGTCTCACTCCTGATCAGGTTGCCGCGCATGGTGATTCGGTCACCACGCATCCGGATGTATTCGAGATCGACGGGCCTGCCGTCGTCGAGGCTGGTGAGACGCTCCAGCATCAGCAACGGCGCGCCGTCGGGCACTTGGAGCGTCGCGGCAGAATGCGGGTCGGCCGAAATGGCCTCCAGCGCAAGCGTCGCCGACCCGAGACGCAGCCCGCTGACCTGCTCGATAAGCGCGAACACGTCGTTGGTCTCCAACGGATGCCGCAACACCTCGGCCCCGACATCGGGCGCAAGGTAGGTCAGGTCCAGGCTGAGGGGCAGGTCGCCGAGATAGCGCAACCGCTCGATGAAGACCACTTGTTCGCCCGGTTCGAGCTGCAGCCGCCGCGCTACCGCGGGCGGCGCGGCCAGGTGCAGTAGCGCCCTCACCTCGTTGCGGACCTCGCCGTAATCCTTGAACGTCTCCTTCAGACCGACGAGGGTGTCGAGACCATGGTCATATTTGCGGACCGCGACGTGGGTGCCGATCTTTCGGCCGCGGTCGATCAGCCCCTCGTTCTTGAGCACGGCTAGGGCCTCGCGGATGGTGTTACGGGAAACGAAGAACTCCCCTGCGAGTTCCTGCTCGGTCGGCAGCCCGTCGTCGTACGCGCCCTCATGAATCTGATGCCGCAACACGTCGGCGACCTGACGCGCACGATCGGCGCGTGGCCGCCGGATCGGCGTCGGCTCAGCTGGCACGCTACCGTGAAATCGACGCCCGTGCGGGTCCACTGATTTCGCCACCGGCGACCGGCGTCTACCACGCGAAAGAACCGGAAGCGGCGCTATTGCGCCAGCAGGGCCAACCGAACAATTTACAATCGCCCTGAGCAAAACCCCGATCGCTGAACTGTGCCGAGCCTGCCTGTCCGCACGCCGATGCTCCACTAACTGTGCGCACGCTCCGTCGGTCGGATGTCAGCCGACGTCGCGTGGCTCCATGCGAGATCGGCGTACCCGACGAGGCGTTCGTTTTGTTATCCAGTTCTGCCACTGTGGAATTCGCTGGCAGCACCCATTACGCCTGGGCCAAAGCGATGTGGCACGGCTCGCTACAGCACTTTGCTGCCGTACATCTCTCCCAGTTGGTCGGCGATCAGTTCGATGCGAGCGCCATCCGGGTCGCGGAAGTACAGCGAGAGGCCGCTGTGTTCAGCCACTTCCACCCCGGCCGCGACGAGCTTGTCTCGCAACCGTTCCCACTGTGACGGTTCAACGCTGATCGCGAGATGGTGCAGCCCGCCGAGCACTTCCTGATAGGGACCCTGCTCGAGGCCGGGAAAGTCGAAAAATGCCAGCAGGTTGTTGTTGCCGATGTCGAAGAAGAAATGCGATGACCCCGGATAATCGCGATTCTCGATAAGTTCGGTCAGCGGGAACTCGAGCAGGTCCTGGTAGAACCGGATGGTCTGTTCGACGTCGCTGCTCACCAGGGCGGTGTGATGCAGACCCCGTGCCGACGAAGTCGGGCGCTCGTCGGCCGGGCGCAGGTACTGCTCGCAGATGCGCCGTCGTTGCGCCTCGAAGTGCTCAGATCGCTCGTGCTCAGACACCGTCGCCATGGCAGGGAGTCTATCGAGGTCCGTCGCTGGCGGATAGGTGCGTCGTCGTCAACTCGTCTACACAGTGACCGGGCAACAAACCATGCCCTGTCCGCGAAGCCGCGGGTTCACTAGCTGTCAGCTAACACCAGAAAATTCAAACATCCTGCAGGACAGGACGATTGTGGTCCCATGTGATGTGCGCCGTCAACGCGGCCTGGCGCGCTGCGAAGCTTCTGGAGGAACAACGTCGGTGGCGGCGGCCCCGTTGCTGTTGCTCTCGGAACCGTTTGGTCGCAGAGCCTGGGCGTTGTCGCGTCGCCACCCGTCCACCACCACGGTGACAAAGTAGATGACGCAGATGATTGCGAATCCGGCCGTGATGAGCGCCGGAGATCTTCCCCACGGCTGGATATGCGGATTGGCGACCATGCCGACCACCGTGGCGGCCACGAAGAATGCGATAGTCGCCGCGCGGATGCGCCGGGCTGCCCAGACATGGAGAATCAGCCACGGCATCGGCCAGAGCAGGTATTGCTCCAACAGCACATGGCTGCACACGAGAAACAGAACGAGCGTGGCCACAATGTACGGGTCGAGGTCCAGCACGCGCGCGAGGAGCACGGCGCCGACCAGATAGACAGCAAGCAGCACGGAGCTGACAAGCCGTAACGTGTCGATACTCGTCGTGCCGTTGAAAAGCGTTTGCCAGGACAGCGCGCCCGGGGCTTTCTCGGCGCTGTAGACGACGATGTCGGACAGCATCGCGTGCCAGGACGGCAGATAAGGCGCTGACAGCACCAGCAGAACAGTCACTAGCGTCATCACGAGCCATAGCCTCCGGCCCCGTGCTTGGCGAACAATGCCTGGAAACACGAACGCCGGAAATGTCTTCGCGGCAACCGCAAGTCCGTACCACAGCCCTGCCGACCGCTTCCTTTTCCGCAGGAGCCGCACGGCGAATAACAGCAGCGCGAGCGCGACCGTGTCGAAGCGCCCGTAGAAGGCGCCGTTGTACAACACCAGCGGGTTGAGGAAAAAGAGACTTGTGCCGACAAGGACTGCCCGGTTATTGGCGGTCCGGTCGCGCAACTCCCCGGCGAGCACCAGCGCGCACGCGACGTCGCCGGCAAGGATCGGTACCTTGCCGAGCACCGTGAACGAGATGCCGGTGTGCTGTGCGAGCGCCTGGAAGGGCAATTCCAAGTAGAGGAACAGCGGGAAATAGGCGTAGGGGCCACCGGGATAGGCCGGGTGCTCAGCGTAGATGTCGGTTCCTTGCAGGGTCGCAGCTGACGCAAGATCCCACACCTCGAAGTCCTGGCCGCGGGCCAACGGAACCAGAGCAACACGTACCGCAATACCTATGGCAAACAGGACTACAAGTCGGGCTGCCTGACCTGTCGCCCATGCCGGCATGCCCATCACGCTTTCTTTCTGACGGTGCCCGCAGAGCAGCCAATTAGTTTGTGCAGGAACATTGTTGGCGTTATTCGAGGTTTGTGTGGGTATCTGAGCCGCAAACGCCGACGCTTGCCACCCGGACTACTACCTCATCTGGTGCGCTCATTTGAGTAAGTGTGGTGCAGATCGTTGCTCGGGTATGCCCGTATATGTCAAACAGCAAGCGAATCGTCTGATTAGAGGTGTGGCTACCTCATTGTGGCGCGGACGAGTCTCGGGCCAGGTCGGTGATCTCCAGCGCTAGGCGCAGCGCGAGGCTGTGCTGTGGTGTGCGCCAGAGGTCGCCGAACAGCTCGGCGATGGAGTCCAGCCGCTGGTAGAGGGTGTTGACGTGGATGTGCAGTTCCTGCGCGGTGCGCTGCATGTGCTGGTTATGACGCAAGAAGGCTGCCATTGTGTCCCGGAGCTCGGCCGCCCGCCGCGCTGGCAGAACGGCGAGGGGACGCAGGGTCTGTTCGGCATGCGCCAACGCGTCGACGTCACCGGCGGCTGCCAGCAAGAGGGTCAACGGACCGAGCGCTGAACTGTCTGCCACCGTCTGCCGCATGTGGAGTGTCAACAGACCGGCCGCGGTACGCCGGGCGTCACGCACGGCGTTGCGGAGCTCGTGGGTCCGGCCAGGTACCCCGGCTGACAATCCGGCGGCAAACGTCCTGTCCCCCAGTGAGTTTCGTAGAGTCTTTACACTGCGGTCGAGGGCGGCCGCCGGGCAGATGACAACCAGATCGTCGCCGTCCGGGAACGATGTGGCCGCGGGCAGGGCCGAGGCCACGCGGGCGGGGGTCAGCGGCAGCTGAGCACTGGACTCAGCCTGCTCAGGCCGCAGGGCGCAGTACACGACGACGTAGGTGCGGTTCGGTTGGATGCCGGGAAGGCGGCCCGGATCCGGCGCGTCGTCCGCTCCGGCGAGCGCGGCGCACAGCCACGCGCCCCGGTCACGCCAGACTTCGTTCTCGGCCGACACCTGTGCCGCGAGGATGAGCGCGAGCACCGGCGCGGCGCGGCGAAGTAATGCCTCGTCCTCAGCGGTCATCGGTTCTCGACGGGCGAGGATCAGCGTGCCGAACTGCTGGCCTCCCGCACGCACCGCACGCCGGAGGCAAAAGATTCCGTCAGCGTCGCCGGGGTCGGGCGCTGTCAACAGGGCGGCGAGCTCGGTGTCGGTGAGAACCCGCGGACCTGACCGCTGCGGCGGACACCCCGTAGCGGGCGCGAACGCGACGTCGCGCTGGTCGGCGGCCACCGCAGTGAGGATCTCCTGCACGCCGCCTCCTTGGCCCACAATGTCGATCACGTCCGCCGTCCATCGCGCCTCGTCGGAGAGCAGCCGATCGCGCCGGCTCAGCTCGTCGTTGAGCTCGGTCAGCCGCTCGACGCGGTCAGCATGCTGCCCGAGCAGCGCGGCGGTCTCCACGCAGCTCGCAGCATGATCGGCGATGACCACACCGATCTCGACATCCGCGGGCGAGAACACGGTTGCCGTCCGGTGCGCGATACAGAGCACTCCGCCCAGACGAGCGCGCACAGCCAGTGGGATGGCGAGCACACTGACCATGCCCTCGCCGCGAGCGATCTCGTCGGCTTCTCCGTGGGTGAATAGCGTGCTCGGGGCATAGTCGAGCACCTGGATCGGCTGGCCGGTGCGCACGACCTCTGATGCCAGACCGGTGCGAGCCGCGAATGACTTCCCGACGAGTTCGGTGAGCGTGACTCCGGCGCAATGCTGAATCGTGAACCGGACGTCGCTGTCGCCGATGGCGATGTAGGCGAGATCGGCGGACAGCAGCCGCCGCGCCTCGACCACCAGCCGGTCCATGATCTGCTCGGGTTCGCGCACGCCAGTGATCGCATGCGTCACTCCACGGACCTCGAGCTGACGAGCGACCCGCGTCTGCAGCGCGGCGAGTCGGTTCGCTATCCGCCTAGTCGACGCCCGCAACTCGGCAGCCGACAAATTGACCGGTCCGTCATTTGGAATCGCATCGATGAGCTCATCGGCGCGCGCCGCGGGGTCGGCACCCAGCAGCGCTGCTTCCCACTCTGACAGTGAGAACGCTGGCATGGAGAAAGCCTACATTTATGTAGCGAATGCCATGTCTTTCATCCATGTCCGACCCCGCCGTTGACGCATACCTTCGGAATCATGCCAACTCAGCAATACGGCGACTACCAGTTCGAGGTCTATCTCGACGGCCTCGAAGGCCGGGCCCCCAGGTACCCGGTCGATTTCCCGTCCCTCGAGCGTAAGGCGGGTGAGGTGCTGCCGTGGTGGGTGCACTCCTACGTCGTAGGCGGCTGCGGCGATGAGGGCACCCAGCGCGCGAACGTCAGCGCGTTCTCCCGCTACGGGATTGTTCCGCGCATGCTCAATGGCGCCGATGAACGGGACCTGTCGGTGTCGTTGTTCGACATGACGTTGCCGACTCCAGTGTTCATGGCTCCGGTCGGCGTCGTCGGCCTGTGCTCGCAGGATTTCCACGGCGACATCCAGGTGGCCAAGGCGTCCGCGTTGACGGGCGTGCCGATGGTGGCCTCCACGCTCACTCAGGACCGCATGGAAGATGTGGCCCCACACGCGGCGGAGACCCCGGGGTTGTTTCAGCTGTACACGCCGAACGATCGTGAGCTCGCCGAGAGCTTCGTGTGCCGGGCGGAACGCGCCGGTTACCAGGCAATCGTCGTTACTCTGGACACCTGGACAACCGGGTCGCGCCCCCGCAAGGAATCTCCGCAGGATGACCTCAAGGCGGCAACCCGTGAGTGGATCAACGTGTGGGGCAACTCGCTGCAGTGGTCCGACCTGACCTGGCTGCGCTCGCTCACGAAATTGCCGATCCTGCTCAAGGGAATCTGTCATCCCGACGATGCCCGCCGCGCCAAGGATTACGGGATCGACGGCATCTACTGCTCCAATCACGGCGGACGCCAGGCGAATGGGGGGCTGCCTGCCCTCGACGCGCTGCCCGCCGTCGTGCAAGCCGCCGACGGCATGCCGGTGCTGTTCGATTCGGGCGTGCGAACCGGATCGGACATTCCCAAAGCACTCGCCATGGGAGCCACCGCCGTCGGCCGTCTGTACCTCTACGCGCTGGCAGTCGGGGGCACGGACGGCATCGTTTCTCAGCTGCGATCCCTGCTGGCCGAGCTCGACTTGCTGATGGCAATCGACGGCTTCCCGACCCTCGCGGATCTGCGCGCAGCTGGCGTTGAGCGACTCTAACGGGCGACATATCCGGATCGCGATCGTCGGACCGGGCGCCATTGGATCGACGATCGCAGGGCTGTTACACCAGAACGGTCACTCGCTTCTGCTGTGCGGCCGTACACCGCGCGCGCAGCTCGAGGTCCGGCCGGACAGCGGCGAGCCGCTCATCGTGCCGGGCCCCGTGCACACCGACCCGGAAGGCAGCCGCCCGGTCGACGTGGTGATACTGGCGGTCAAAGCGACTCAGCTCGACGACGTCAGCCCGTGGCTGAGCGCATTGTGCGACGACAACACGGTGGTGTGCGCGCTGCAAAGCGGCGTCGAGCAGGTCGAGTTGGTTCAGCCGCACTGCCCCTCGTCGCGAGTGATACCCGTAATTGCGTGGTTTACGGCCGAAACCCACGCCGGTGGGTGGGTGAGGCTACACAGCGAACCGAAACTGACGCTGCCGGATTCGGCCGACGCCGTCGCCGCTCTGCTGCACGAAGCGGGGTGCATAGTCGAACTGGTCGAGGACTTCACGACACCGGCGTGGCGGAAGTTGTTGTACAACGCCGCCGGCGGACTCATCAATCTGATCGGGTGGCGCTCCGGAATGTTCTGCCGCGGCGACGTCGCCACTGTGGCACGTGACTATCTTGCCGAATGCCTGACCATCGCAAGGGCGGAAGGCGCACAGCTAGGCGACGAGGTCGTCGCCGAGGTCATCGAGCAGTACCGTGAGCGTCCGCCGGATGTCACAGCTTCGATACGCACCTCCCGGGAAGCGGGCCGATTGCTGGAGTGGGACAACATCAACGGTGTGGTGCTTCGCAAGGCGCGCGACCATGGCCTATCTGCGCCCATCAGTGATGTGGTGGTTCCCCTCATTGCCGCAGCCAGCCGCGGACCCGGCTGACATCCATCAGTTGGAGTCTCGGTGTGGGCGTTTGATGACAACTCTGTATGCGATGCGCCGGTCATCCTGGACCACGGTCAGCTCGCCGGCGTCCACGAAACCGAGTCGGCGAACGAATCGAAGGCTTCGCTCGTTCCAGTCTTGGACGACGGCACGCAGTGTCCGGTCGGGGTGATTCGCAGATAGGTAGTTCAGCACGGCCTGCCCGAACACCGAACCATGTCCACAACCAACCTGCGTTGGATCCATGCCTATTCCGATGTCGAGAATTGCTGATTCGTCGCTCATGCCGGGAACGCGGGCAGAGCTTCCGTTGCAGCAGAACCCAATTAGCTTCTCGTCCCCCACGACCGAGTAATAGCTGGTTAAGTCATCAAGCAGCGGCTGTGGTGACGCAAGGTCGTATACCGACCATTCGCCGTCGTAATGCCACGTCGCTATCAGTTCGGCCTCGTCAGCTGTCATTGGGCGCACGAGCAGGTCCGACCAAAGAGCAGTCATTCCGACGACGCTAGCTGACCCGTGATGATTGCCCTGCCTCGTAATAGAGATACGAGACGAAGTGACATGCAGAACGTTCCCTGCGGCGTTGTGAAGTCAAAGCGCAATGCATAAATACCTTGAGAAGGGCACATCGAGTGAGGGTCCCAAGCACAGCTGACGAATCGAAAATGGACGCATGGACGACCGTAAACGGGACTGACGGCTTTGCTTGCCTGGGCCGCGACGAACCGCACATCCGTCTGCTGAGTGATCCGGAGACGTTCTCCTTCAGACAGCGAGTGGGGCGTATCGGCCCGGTTACTATCGCCGAGGTCGTGGTCGGCTCCGACACGAAAATTCATTGTGCGGCAATAGTCAACGCCTACCGCGTGAATGTGCTGCGGTCGGGCAGCGTCGAATCCGTTCACAAGGCCTCGACGCTCGTCTGCGGTCCCGGTACCGCCGCGATCTACCAGCCGGAGGATGACTCCAGCTCGCGATGGGTCGCCGGCAGCCGGTTGCTCGGTGTGAAGATCGATCGCCACGCCGTTGAGGACGCACTCAGCGATACACTCGGTCGTCAGCTGACGTCGCAGATCGACTTCATATCCGCCATGTCGACGGAAGCTGACGCGGTCCGTGGCTGGATCGACATGCTGTCACTGTTCGCCGAGCAACTGTTCCAGCCTGAAAGCCCGCTCCGGCAGCAGCTGGTGGCGTTGCCCTTCGCTGACAGTCTTATTCACGCCCTGCTGCTGGCCGCCGACAATCCCTACCGAAACGCCGTGGCAGGAGTGACGCCCTTTGTAAGGCCACGCGCTATCCGCGCCGCCGTCGATATCATCGAACAGGAGGCGCATTTGCCTTTGACGGTTTCGTCGATCGCACAGCGATGCCATGTCAGTGTTCGCGCATTGCAGCAAGGCTTCCGGCGATACATGGGTACATCGCCGATGACTTATCTGCGCGAAGTCCGGCTGCGCCGAGCGCACAACGCTCTCCTCGACTCCGACCCATCGGTGACCAGCGTTGCCTCGGTCGCCCACCAGTGGGCCTTCACCAGTCTGAGCCGGTTTGCTGCCGCCCATGCCGCCCGTTACGGCGAGCTCCCCGCGGCGACATTGCGGCGCAGAGCTTTTCGATCCACGCACGTGAACGTCAGACATGCCGACTGATACTGCGTTCACTGTCGAAATCGGCTACCGCTGGTAGCGCAGATGCGCCTTGACAGCCGAGGTGATCTCGGCAAGCGCGACGGCGCTATTCCCGCCCAAGGCGTGGAAGTTTGCGAAAGCGTGCAGCAGCGACCCGTAATGGCGCAGGTCGGTGACTGTTCCAGACTCTCGTAGCGCGGCGGCGTAGAACTCGCCCTCGTCGCGTAGCGGGTCGAAGCCGGCGGTTGCGACGATCGCGGGCGGCAGGTCAGCGAAGTTCTCAAACAGGATCGGCGAAACCCGCGGGTCAAAGATGTCCAAGTCGCTGTCCCCGAGGAGGTAATGCGTAAACAGCTCTAGGTCCTTGCGTGTCAGCAGGAACCCCTCGTCGAAAGTCGACCTTGATGCTGTCGCGCCTCGCAGATCGGTGACGGGATACAGCAACAGTTGCAATGCCGGTCGCTTACCGTTGTCGCGCCCGAGGTGGGCCACCACCGCCGCCAAAGTCCCGCCCGCGCTGTCTCCACCGACGCATACACATCTCGGATCGGTGTCCAGACTTTCGGCACGCTCTTGCGCCCAACAGAACGCTGCGTAGGCGTCATCGACGCAAGCCGGCGCGGGGTGCTCAGGTGCCAGTCGATAATCAACCGATAGCACTTGAATCCCGCCGTCGCGGCAGATCACGCGGCAGAGACGGTCGTGCGTATCCAAGTCCCCGCACACCCACCCACCGCCGTGGAAGTACACCATTAGAGGCGCACCCGAATCACCAGGCGCATAATGCCGAACCGCGATCGTACCCGCGGGCCCAGGGATGGCAAAGTCATTCACCGAGCCGACCGGTACCGGAGCGGGGTCCAACGCCCTCAACGCTTCCTGGTTGTTGACCCGGATAGCTGAAGGATCGTCGCCATCGGTCAATCCCCGTTGGCCGAAGTTTCTCCGGCCGGCGAGCACCATCTGAAGCGTGGGATCGAGTGTGTTCCCGTCAATCACGATGCGCCTTCGGCCGACAAACCTGCGCTTCAGCTCGTCGGAAATGAGTGGAATCATTCTCGCGCCGAGGCCATTTGATTTCGTGGCGATGGTAGGGCGCCGTCTGCGCGCGCCTTGGTTTAGGTCGCGATTCGACTCAATGATCTTGTTCGCCAGCCCCTTTGGGTTGGTAAACATGACCTCATGGCTGCCTGGCATCTCGACGATCCGGCACGCACCGAGCCGACTGGTCACCCTCGGATGCCACCCCCATTCGCCTGGAGGCATGACGATGTCCTCGGTGGGTAGGACATAGCTGCGCGGTGTGTCCAGCGAGTAGAACTTCTTCAGATCCAACCGTTCAATCAGCTGCCGATATGGCGCGGGCGAGAGCTGTTCGTAGGTGAAACGTGCGATGTCCAGATCGCCGTCGTTGATGTATCGATCTCGCCAGATGTCAAACGGAGGCATCACAGAGTTGTCGGTGGAATCAGCGACGAGCGCCTCCAAAATCGGCCGGTGTTCGGGTGGCGAGATGTCTACCGCGGCCTCACCGTCATTGGCGACGAGACCGCCCACGTAGACGAGTCGCCGCACGCGTTCGGGGATCGCCTCAACCACCTTGCTGATGATCAGCCCGCCGGAACTGTGCCCGACCAGCACGAGATCAACCAATTTTCGGTCGACGATGTAGTTCAGCACCGAATGAATCCCGTCGGCAAGGCTGACATCGCGGGAGGATGCACTTCTGCCGTGGCCGGCAACTGTAGGGGTGAAAGTCTTGTGGCCCAGACGTTCTAGATGTTCGACGACCTGCGCCCAGGACGACCCGTCGTGCCAGTGACCGTGGACCAAGACGAATGTGGACATGCCAGTTTCAATGCGCGTTCGCGGCGCAAGGATTCAGTGACCTATTCGAAGCCAAATGCCCGAGTGGGGATATGACAAGTCGAATCACCTGTTTGCGGGCGGAGCACCGACCTGTTGCGCCACCGCGACCCGACCTGCTCCGATGGCCCACACCCGTTCGCTCCACGCGGGGCACCTGGGGTTGCCTCCGGGCACCCAACGGCACCGAGAAGCCGTCACGCCTGTGCATTTGCGTGCGTTTTCTGGCTAACTTTGTTCGCGATCTCGCACTCGTCGGGCTCGAGCCGGACCATGCCGTCGACCGGTCGGATCCGCCGGCTGACGCGCATCGTGTTTGTCGATTGTGCCGATGAGACAGGCGGTTCGAGCCGATCGGGGGCACCAGTATTCGCTTCATGTCCAGGGGCGAATTTGGAGTGGGGTTTTCACGTTCCCAACTCCGACCACGCCCGTCTCGAGGACCGGGCGCATCCAACCACTGCAGGAGGATCGGAGAATGACAAGTGGCGAGAATATCGCTCGGGAGGTTTTTGCCGCACTCGATGCTGGGGATATCCCAAGTGTCTTGCGCCTGATGACAGACGATGTCCATTTCCGGTTCGGAAATGCTGAGCCCACCGTTGGGCGCGACGGTGTTGCCGAGGGTGTCGCTAGCCTCGCGCCCGCGGTCGTGTCCATGTCCCATGAGTTATTTCATATTTGGACAGTTGATACACCGGTGCCGGTCGTGATGTGCGAGATGGCGGTGACCTATCAACGCCACGATGGGTCGGCACTAACCCTGCCGTGCGTTGATCTGTTCCGTCTGCGCGATGGTCTGATCGCCGACTGCCGCATTTACATGGATGTCACGCCGGTCTTTGCCGCGTAAGCAGTCGGCATTGCCTTAGTCGCGAATGTGCCCTGGCCGCACAGTGATCGGGTCAGCGCCCTCAAGGTGCCGACGATCTGGTTGCCAATGAAGTCCGGCGGCGACGTGTTGGGCGGACCAAGGGGCAAGTGTCGTACCCCTTCCACTTTCAACATATAGCGCACCGGGGGGCTTGCGGCAAGACCCGGGTCGTGCCGCAGAATCTCTGGCCGAAGCCAGAACCTGCGGATATGGGAGGGGCGAAGTGGGAGACGACAAACCGACGGCCGAATATGCGGTGGTAGTCGCTGGAGGAGGCCCGACAGGGCTGATGTTGGGAGGTGAGCTGGCGTTGGCGGGGGTCGACGTCGCGATTGTCGAGCGGCGCGTCAGCCAAGATGTCATCGGCGCGCGCGCACTCGGTTTTCATTCGCGCACCATCGAGGTTCTCGACCAACGTGGAATCGCTGACCGGTTCCTTTCACAGGGGTATACAGCGCAAGTCGCGGGGTTTGCCGGAGTTCGTTTTGACATCAGTGACTTTCCCACCCGGCACCCCTACGGCCTGGCGCTGCCGCAGAAGCACATCGAGCGACTCTTGGCCGAATGGGTCGGCCAGCTGGCGGTACCGGTGTATCGCGGACGCGAGGTGACGGGTATCGCGCAGGACGAAGGCGGCGTTGACGTTCAGGTGTCCGACGGGCCTTCGCTGCGGGCGGGATATCTCGTCGGATGCGACGGAGGAGGCAGTCTGATCCGCAAGGCGGCCGGCATCGACTTCCCCGGATGGGATCCGACAACGAGCAGCCTGCTAGCCGAGGTCGAGATGGCCGAGGAGCCGGAATGGGGAATTCGCCACGATGCTCTTGGGGTCCATGGCATCGGAAAGTTAGAGGATGGCGGGCCTATACGGGTCATGGTCACCGAAGAGCAGGTCGGACCCGCGACCGAGCCCACACTGCGCGATCTCAGCGAAGCGCTCGTCGCCGTATATGGAACCGATTACGGGATCCACAGTCCCACTTCGATCTCCAGATTCACTGATTTAGCGCGGCAAGCCGCGGCCTACCGCGACCGACGGGTCCTGCTGGCCGGCGACGCCGCACACGTGCATCCCCCGGTAGGCGGACAGGGCCTCGGCATCGGCGTTCAGGATGCCGTGAATCTGGGATGGAAGCTGGCTCAGGTCGTCAACCAGACATCGCCGGAGAGTCTTCTCGATACCTATCATGCCGAGCGCCATCCGGTCGCTGCCCGCGTGTTGCGCAACACGATGGCGGAAACCGCGCTTCGTAGCCCAGACGACCGCCTCAAGGCCCTGAGCGACATCATTTCCGAGTTCCTGGGTATGGACGAGCCTCGCACCCGATTCGCGGCGATGATGAGTGGTCTGGACATCCATTACGACCTCGGTGAGGGGCACCCGCTGCTGGGGCGTCGCATGCCCGATCTCGACCTGGTCACCGCGAAGGGGCCGCTGCGGGTGTTCACACTGCTCCACGATGCCCGGCCAGTGCTGCTCAACCTCGGTGAGCCCGGCGCCTTCGATATCACTCCCTGGCAGGGTCAGGTTCAGTTGATAGACGCCAAATATGGTGGCGTGTGGGAGCTTCCGGTGCTTGGCGTGGTAACAGCTCCCACCGCTGTGTTAATCCGACCCGACGGATATGTCGCCTGGGCGGGGGAATTAACCGACCTGCGACTCCCTGACGCCCTCACCACCTGGTTCGGGCGAGATCCGAAGTAGGTTTTCGAACCCTCGCTAGCGCGAGATGGCCCGGACGCAGTCGTTGGTCACCGCGAGCACGTCGGCAAGATGGCGCGGAGTCGGCATAATTTGCAGCATTTCGTCGATCTCGCGCTCCGCCCACTCGCGGTGCCGCGGCTCGGTGCATGGATCCAGGGCGACGCGGGCCTGGTTCAACAGGAAGTTCAGCCGCTGCGCCAGCAGCATCGAGAAGTCCGCCGGCTTAGTGACGCGACCAGGGCCGCCCTCGTGGAGGTAGGACTCCACCATCCCTCGCACAGCGTCGAGATCGGTAGTCGCCTGGTCTATGAACCAGTCGAACAGTGCTCGCGCGAGCTCCCGACCGGGCTCAGCCGGACCCAGCTGGTCCAGATCCACCACTACCAGCGCGCCGGTCGGGTCGAGGTAGACGTTCTGGGGATGTAGGTCGCGATGGCAGACGATCAGGCCGGTGGATTCCGTCCGCTCGACCGCCGCGCACAGCTGCGGAAACATCTTGAGCTGGTTGGTGAGTCGCGTAGACCACGCGGCGCCGGATGAGCACACATCCGCCCATTCGTGTGCGGCCGGCACGCGGTCGTACCACGGGTCGGGTGGTCCGCCGTCCACCTCGACGTCAGTGGCCTGGGCGCACCGGTGCAAACGGGCGAGAAGGGCTCCCAGTCGGCTCGGCGTATCAGCCGCAGCCGGCACCACCGGACGCAGGTCGATCCAGTCGTAGCAGCGAAGCCACGTGCCACCGGGCGCCGTAATCAGATACCGTCCTTCGTGGTCCGGATGACTGGCCGGCACACGGACACCGGCTTGCTCCGCCCAGCGGGCGAACGCAAGTTCCGCCTGCATCGCGGCCTCGGGCGGGGGGTCGTCGAAGATCTGTTTGAGCGCATAACGGGCCGAACCGATCTCAATTCGCCAGATCTGTCCCAATGCACCTCGCGGTCCGGCGGACACCTCGATGTCGCCATCCCAACCGAACGCCGCCCGCGCACGCGCCACCAGTTCCTCGATCACGATGAGGCCACTGTAGACAGCCCAGACAACTTTCAAGTGACAATCACGTTCTCATCGTCGGGAGCCTTCAGAGGCTCTCCCACGTCCACTCCCAGTAGTGTTGGTGATGGAGATCATGTCAGGACATTTCGTATTACGTAAGGTGGCTTTGCGCAATGAGTTTCACGATGTCCGGTTTCAAATTAGTTGGTAACTATCTCATTTGCGTCAGCGCCACCGTTCGATCAGCGCACCGCAACTACGATCTCAGCCCATAACGTCGGACAGATTGTCCAGGATCTGGCTGTCTGCCAATATTTTTCGTGCTCGCCGAGCAGTCCGATAGTCGCTCGTACGGCGTATCACACTCTGGGGCTAACGGTTTCGCGTCATCACCGTCGGCGCGTCGGTATGCCAGGAAACGGTCGGTGTCAGCCGCGGGCTGGGCCAATCACAGCGGAGTGCGATTGCCGCACTATTCCGGCTCCGATAAGATGCAGGGCCGCCAGCGGGATCTCACGTAATGCCAAGCGGCGTCGCGGATTTGCTGCTCCCCCATAGGCGCCGGGGGCACGCGTTGCGGCCGTCAAAGGCCAACTGCCGCGACTACGCGGTGAATTCATGTTCACATCCGTGAACATGGTGTCTCAAACCCGAGAAATTCCTTTACGATGCCTGTGGCTTACGAAAGGACGGCAGATGGTCGCGGTACGGCAGATCGGTTATCTCAGCGGTTGGGCGGTTGCTGTCGGCATCGGTGCTGCGATCGCCTCGCAAGGCACCGCGCACGCCGACTCCGCGAAGGCCGATTCGTCGCACGAGACTGCCAACGCCAGTGCGTCCACCGGGGCCAACGCCGGCCCGAAGCGCTCGCCCCGGGTGAACGCCGGTCCGAAGCGGGCACGCGACGCCTCCGACGCCTCGCGCCCCAAGCCATTGTCGAGGATCGGCGACAACATCGACAAGGTCGCCGCCAAAGCGAACGCCCGGGTGACTTCCGCGACGCACAATGTCACGACGTCAATCGCGGCGATCAAGCCGTCAACCAGGCCGGTGGCCAAGCCAGTGCGAAAGCCCACGCCCAGCCCGGAAGAGTTCGAGGCTCAGCAGGTCGAACGGCTCAAGACGCTCTTCGAACCCAAGCAGGCCGCCACCACCCCGGTGCCTACAGTGCCTACGACAACCACTGATACGGCTGATGTCACCGCCGAAAGAGATCCCAACCCGTTCCGGGCTGACGACCCGGATCCCACCGATATGCCACCGACCGTGCTTGATGCGGAACACGCACTGCTCTCCCGGATTCCCGAGGTAGTACGGCCCTTTGTCCGTGAGGGATACGAAGCCTCCTACCGGTTCAGCCAGATGGTGCCGTACGTGAACGCGCCGATTCCGGTCGGCCGAATTATTGTGATGTTGCCCGGCCTTCTGCAGGGTGAGACGTCGGCCAAGGATTCGGCACAGGTCATCGTCAACCAACTGCTGCTGACCACCCCGCCGGTGTCGATCCTTTACTACGGCTACGACGAGGTCGCCGACCTGCTCAACATCGAAGAGCAGGCGCAGGCCAACAAGGAGCGTTTGTACGCCACCGCATGGGACACCCTCGATCCGCGCTTCCTGCTGCATAACGAAGGCAACCCCGGCATCTGAGCCCGATTGTTGTGCCGCGACGCCTTGTCCAACACCAGCCGGGTACCGCGATCAGTCGGGAGCATCCTGTAGCGCGGGTTGATGTATCGGACATGGCGATTGACTGAGTGCACCGCGTGACGCACTGCTGGTGAGATCGTCACGTGGCGCTGATCCTGCGTTTCGTAGCGCAGTAGCCGACGAGAAACGCCGGTACGCTCCGCGAGCTCTCCGACTCTCATGTGATCCAAGCCACATTTGACCTTCACATCAATGTGAGTGTTCAAACTCGTAGGTGGACCGAGAACAGCCGAAACCCGCACTCCGCCCGAGTCTCGGCCACGGCAATCACGACTGCATCGGAGGCTTCAAAATGAGACTCGGACTTCGCCTGCCCCAGAGATTGGGAGTCGATCTGCAACACGACGTGGTCGAAGCGGCCAGAACGGCCGAAGCGGCCGGATTTTCTAGTTTGTGGACTTATGAACGGCTGCTATTCCCGCAGACGCCCCTCGAACCGTATGCCCCGCCCAACGTGCCGTGGCCGGAGTCCTCGCGGCAGGTCGCCGACTCCCTGGCAGTCCTCACCGCAGCGGCGGTGGCGACCGAAAAGGTGCGCCTCGGCACCGCCATTCTGATCGCTGCGCAGCACACACCCGTCCAGTTGGCCAAGGCGCTGGCCACGATCGATCAGATCAGCGGCGGCCGCATGATCGCAGGTCTGGGCCCCGGCTGGTCCAGCGACGATCTTCGCGCCACTGGCGCCACCCGAGCCGATCGCGGCCGCTTCCTCGACGAGACGCTGGACGTCTTCGATGCCGTGTGGGGGCCCGACCCGGTGACCTTCCGCAGTCCTCGCGTCGTCATCGACAACGCCTCGGTCCTGCCCAAGCCTGCTTCGAAGATCCCCGTGCTGCTCGGCGGCGGTGGCAGTAACCTGGGCCGCAGCACCAGTTCCAAGGCCGTGCAGCGCATTGCCAAACGCGCCGACGGCTGGCTGCCGCTACTGACCACACCCGGGCCGGCCGGAGCCGCGGAACTGCGCGCAAACTGGGACCGGCTCCGGGAAATGGCCTCTGGGTATGGCCGCGACACCAGCCGCATGGAGATGGTGGTGGTCGGAAACGTCACATTCACCGACCGTCCGGCAGGACCAGACCGATCGGCGTTCGTCGGCACACTCGACCAAATCATGGACGATGTCCGCACGGCCGCAGAGGCCGGCGCAGACGAGCTCATCGTGGACCTGAATCTGCAGGACTGGTTCACCAGCACTCAGCAGATGCTCGAGACAGCGGTGGAGATCCGCGAACGGGCCGCAGCCACATGAACGACGTTGCCAACGCCGGAGACGGACTAGCTGCGCTCGGGCCAGACTGAGGCTTGGCCTGCCTGGTGATCAGGCTGTCCGCCCCGCTCAACTGGACCCTGTTCGCCGCACCGAAGTGGCCCATCGTCGGTGCACAATCGCACCTAGCGTCGAATCCACGTTGGTTTTCAACCTGGACCAGCATCTCAGATCGTCTGTGTGCCAGAGGTATTTGCGCATCACGTCGCGGTAGAGGCGCGTAGTCGACGCAAACGGCGGTGCCGAGAGAGGTTACTCAATAACCATGAGCAGTACCGTTTCCGCTCTTGCCGCGACCTCGGCGACCGAGCCGCTTTCCAAAATCACCGTCGAGCGCCGTGACGTCGGTCCGCACGACGTCGCCGCCGATATCAAGTACGCCGGCATCTGCCACTCCGACATCCACACCGTCAGAAGTGAGTGGGGTCCAACCAGTTATCCAGTGGTGCCCGGCCACGAAATCGCAGGCGTTCTAACCGAAGTCGGCTCCGATGTCACCAGGTACAAGGTCGGTGACCGGGTCGGGGTTGGCTGCCTTGTCGACTCTTGCCGGGAATGCAATAGTTGCAAGTCGGACCTGGAGCAGTACTGCACGGGCATGGTTCTCACCTACAACGCCGTAGGCCGCGACGGCGCGCTCACCTTTGGCGGCTACAGCACTGCCATCGTGGTCGACGAGAAATACGTACTGCGTATCCCGGACAACATCCCGTTGGAGGCGGCCGCACCGCTGCTCTGCGCCGGCATCACGATGTATTCGCCGCTGCGGCACTGGAACGCGGGGCCGGGCAAGCGGGTCGCGATCGTCGGCCTCGGCGGTCTTGGCCACATAGGCGTCAAGCTCGCCGCCGTGATGGGCGCCGAGGTCACCGTGCTCTCACAGTCGCTGAAGAAGATGGACGACGGGTTGCGGTTGGGGGCAAGCCATTACTACGCCACCAGCGATCCCAACACGTTCAACACGCTCGCGGGCACATTCGATTTGATTGTGAACACCGTGTCGGCCAACCTCGACATTGCCGCCTTCCTGAGCCTGCTGACCGTTGACGCCACCCTGGTCGAGATCGGCCTCCCGGAACACCCGACACGGCTTCCGATGTTCCCGCTAGCCATGAAGCGGCGCAACCTGTCCGCGTCCTTGTTCGGCGGAATCGCCGAAACCCAGGAAATGCTCGACTTCTGCGGAACGCATGACATCCGCCCGGAGATCGAGCTGATCGACGCGGATTACGTCAACGAGGCCTACGAACGCGTACTGGGCAGCGATGTGCGGTACCGCTTCGTCATCGACATGGCGAGTCTGTAAACATTTGGCGCACAAGACTCCACAGCGGGGGTTACCGAGAGTTTGTTCCGAATTACGCTACCGCCCAGTGATTTTGGGATGTGCCCTCCTCTGCGGTGGCGTCGCGGGTTCATGGATTCACCATCGATATCGCGGGGCTACCGGCAAGGACGGCGTACCGCGGTTGTAGCGTGACGACGTGAACTCCTTGTCTTCTTCCGTCAAGCTCGTGGCGTGTGCCGCGTCGTTCGTCATGACACTCGCCGCGTGCGGCGCCGACACGGATACGTCATCGGCAGGCGCACCCTCCGTCGCTGAAGCGGTTGCGTCCTCCGTCACCGAAACGGCAACCGGAGCCAGCGCGTGCCCAACGGCGATGCCGGAGAACGGTGGCACACCCGAGTGGTCACTGCCTGGGACCACTGGCAGCATCGCGGTCACCGGCTCTACGGATACGACGGCGCCGCACGTCAACGTGGATGCGCCGTTCAGCGTGACCGAGACCCAGGTGCACACGCTGCAGGCTGGTGACGGGCCGGTCGTCGCCGACACGGCCACGGTTTCAGTCTGCTATATGGGCGTCAATGGACGTGATGGGACCGTGTTCGACAGCAGCTACGCGCGAGGGGCTCCGGTTGAATTCCCCCTCAATGGGGTCGTGCCCGGCTTCCAGAAGGCCATCGCAGGGCAAAAAGTGGGGTCAACGGTAGCTGTCGCAGTGGCCTCTGCCGACGGCTACCCCGACGGTCAGCCCAGCGCGGGAATTCAGCGCGGCGACACGCTCATCTTCGCAATCAAGATCCTCGACGCCTCGAGCTGAAGCTGTCACGATCCGAGCGTGTGAGTTTGCTGAACAGGGCGCGGACGTATGTCTCCACTTGTTGATGCATCACCAATGCATCGATTTCGTTCGCCAGATCTCCCCCATTGGGGGTAGCGTCGTCGAGCCGATACGCCATTGCCGGAATTGATGTTTCAGGCTTCACAACATCCGAGATGCGGGGTGACTCTCCACGACGCTGAGCCGGAATTTCGCGCCGGTTCCAGCACCTATCGCTCGGCCACCGCAGGCTGCACTATCCTGGCGATTTGCGGCGCTCGCGCAAGAATCGTCGTCAGGATCTCGAGGGGAAGTCAGTGAGCGGTGATATCAGCGGACGATCCGAACCGGACGCGTCACCGCCGGAAACGGCGGTCGACCATCAATTGCGCCGCGCGATCCTCGCCGCCGCAATCGACGAGCTTCAGAAGTGGAGCTTCGAACGCTTCAGCGTCGAGACCGTGGCCGACCGAGCAGCAGTGGCCCCAGACGTCGTGCAGCGGCTGTGGAACAGCAAAGAACAGCTGATCGTGGACGCCTTGGTGGATCATTGCGATCAGATCGTGGTCGTTCCCGATACGGGTTCGATGCGTAGCGATCTCGCCGGCCATCTGGCGTCATTGGCCGAATACTTCAACACCGCAATCGGGCGCAGTCTGCTGCGGACAGGAGTTATCGGGCCAAAGAACTGGGCCCCCGCGAGCGTGCGCAGCTATTTCTGGAAGGCCCGTGTCGACGCGGTGCGCGTCATCTTCGAGCGGGCTGAACGCCGAAACGAAATCCGCCAAGGCGTCGACCACAACACGGCACTACAACTGGCCACTGGCCCGCTTTTCCTACGCGGCCTCTACAGCAACGATCCGATCGACACCACCCAATTGTCCGCACAGATCGCCGAGTTGGTGTGGCGTGCAGTGCGGAGCGACGACGCCTCGGCGCAGGTCGCTCTACCGACCTGACACCGTACGAAGAGTCCGGCCCGCTAGTAATAGGCCTGTAGATCAACATGTTTCGAGATGTGCCGGTCTTTGCTTCCCCATCTCGCTGGGAAGGCCCATGATGGATGTTATGGAGTCGACCCGCGTGGATCGGTGGTTGTGGGCAGTGCGGCTCACGAAAACCCGGCCGGACGCCGCCGCGGCGTGCCGAGGCGGGCATGTGCAGGTCAACGAGCGGCTGGCCAAGCCGTCGACCATGGTGTCTCCCGGCGACAAGGTGCGTGCCCGGGTTGGCGACACGACGCGGATCGTCGAGGTGGCACGGGTCATCCAGAAGCGGGTCGGTGCTGCCGATGCGGTGACGTGCTACCTCGATCGAACGCCGCCGCCGCCTCCGTCTTCCTCCGTTCCGGTGGCAGCGCGTGATCGCGGTGCCGGGCGGCCGACCAAACGGGATCGTCGAATGCTGGAGAAGTGGCGTGCGGCCCAGGGGTGGGGGTCGTAGAGCTAATCGGCGGCTGGTACCGATCCCCGCTGGCACCAGACGGGCAACGCGGAAAGGCCTCGCATCATCAGGCTGTGGCGGTATTCGAGTGGTTCGGTTGTTGCCAGTTCGAGGCGTGTGAATCTGGCCAGTAGGCGGGCGAGCGCGATGCGGCCTTCCAGCCGGGCAAGCGGCGCACCCACGCAATGGTGGATGCCGTGACCGAAAGCGAGGTGATTGGCGGGCGTTCGGGAGATGTCCAGCCGATCCGGGTCCTGGAAATGGCCCGGGTCGTGGTTTGCCGCCAACAGTGAGATCACCACGATCTGGTTTTCGGGAATGTCGACCTCTCCGATGCGGATCGGCGCGGTGCTGAACCGGAAGACGGTGATGTTGGCCGGCGGGTCGATGCGCAGTAACTCCTCGACCGCGCCGGGCAACAGAGAGATGTCGGCGCGCAGTGCTGCCAGCTGAGAAGGGTTGCGCAACAACGCCGCAACGCCATTACCGATGAGATTGACAGTGGTGTCGTAACCTGCGGCGACAAGCAGGTAGGCGGTGGCCAGCAGCTCGGTCTCCGACAGTCGATCCCCGTCATTGGTTGCTTCGATCAACGCGCTTATGAGGTCATCGCATGGTTGGCGGCGTTTCTCGGCGAACAGCTCGGTCAGCATGGTGGTGAGCCCGGCAGACGCGGCGAGCATCTCCGGGCCAGTGGACTGGTTCAGGTAAGGATCGAGCAGAGTCAAAAACTGATCCCGGAATTCGACGGGCACGCCGAGCAGTTCACCGATCACGCGGCCCGGAAGCGGGCCAGCGTATTCCTTGATCAGGTCGACCGGTGCACTGGTGTCGATTGCGTCGAGCAATTCGTCGGCGATCTCCTCGATGCGTGGGGTCAGCCGCGCCACGGCACCTGCGGTGAACGCCTTGACCACCAGCTTGCGTAGCCGGGTGTGATCAGGTGGTCCGCTGTGCAGCAAGTGCTGGCTGAGCTTGCTCCCGTATCGCCCATTGTTGTTCGGTGGCAACACTTTCAGTGCGATCGCGCGATCAGTGCTCAGCCGTGGATCAGTCAGCACCGATTTGGCGTCGCCGTAGCAGGTGACCATCCACACCGGAACGTCACCCCATATCAACGCGCGGCAGACCGGAGCCTGGCTTTGTAGTTGATGTAGAACCGCGTGTGGGTCACGCGAAAACGATCGATCTAACATCACGATATCGGTCACTGGCCCTCCATGTTTGATGTGCGCATAAGGCCGACGTTATTTCCATCACAGCCCGCCTGCTAGCCGCGAGACGCATACCCGCGGACACGTCGCGCACCGTTTAACCGTTGCGCTGCAACATGATCGAACGATCCGGAATGTGGGAGCGACAGCGCGGAAGCGCTGCCGCCTGTCAACGTTGCGGAACGGGACCTGCTGTCCGACGCAGCGTCGTCGCCGGTGATTCGCCGTAGCGCGCGGCGTGCGCGGCCGCGAACCGACTCACATTGGTGAATCCTTATTGATAGGCGATAGAGGTAACCGTGGTTATCGTCGGGTCGCATTTCTGCAGCATCTGGTGTGCGCGGTGAAGCCGGGCCTGACGCAAGTACATCATCGGAGACATGCCGAGATGTCTGCGGAATCCCTCCTGTAGAGCGCGCACGCTGATGTGGCTACGCGTCGCGAGAGAACTCACTGTCAGGGGCAGCTGGGCCTCCGCTTCGATGATGTCCACGGCTTTGGCGATACTTCGCGGCATGCCTGGTTTCGAGTCCCCGGCGACCGCGTCACGATAGCGGTGGTCGCCAGCTAGCAGCAGGACGCGCACCAAGCTGTCCACATACGGCAAACCCACCAGCGGCTGGCTGAAAACGCTGTCGGGCCGCAGCAGCTGCTCTGTAAGTAGGCAGAGCATTTTGATCCAGCTGGCACCGGCGGCGCTGATCGTGGATATTGCTGGCGCGAAATCGATTTGGGAGTCCACGGGCCGCCCGATTGCCGCCGTGAGGGCATCGTCGACTATGCCGTGAGCAATCTTGCCGGCGATTATCCGACTGTTTGCCGGCCACCGAACAGCCATGTGATCTTGCGGCCCGCAGATGCCGGCATCACCAGGCCCGCACGCAATCGTCGATTGCCGATGGGTCACCAGGGCGCGACCGGACCGGACCAGGCTGAAGCGGTAGGCGCCGCACGACTCACCGAAATCCGGCGCCACCTCGGTGTCAGCCACCACTTCACCTATCGTGAGCGGGCCGATGTGGCCGAGGTGTTGACGCAGCGAGAGTGATCTCGGGTCCGTCAACAGGCTGGTGTGCAACCGGCCGCAACACCGAACAGCGAAGTTGTTCAGCGTCGACGACGTGACGAGTTTGGGTCCCGGCCCGTTCTCGATATCGACGCTCACAGTCAGAACAACGTGCATAGTGCAAAGCAGTCCGCGCAATCGCAGCACACTGTGAGGTGCATCACGCTGGTCGCGCCTTCTCCGCGCACTGCGTCTTCATCAGCGCGCGGGATGGCTGTGCAGGCTCTGGTGCTCGCGGGTAGATTCTGGTCGCTTTGAGACAATGGCCGCATGGTCGAACAGAGCATCTGGATGCAGAAGGTCACGGCGGATCCGGGGCATTCGCACTGGTACATCGAACGGTTCCGTCGCATGGCGCGCGCCGGCAAGGATCTGGTCGGCGAAGCTCGCCTCGTTGATGCGTTGGCGCCCCGCGGTGCCCGCATCCTCGATGCCGGATGCGGTCCCGGCCGGTTGGCCGGGTATCTGGCCACGGCCGGTCACCACATGGTCGGTGTCGACGTTGACCCGGCGCTTATCGAGGCGGCCGAGCGGGACCATCCCGGGCCGCGTTGGCTCGTCGGCGACCTCGCCGAACTCGACTTGCCCGCGCACGGCATCACCGAGCCGTTCGACGTAATTCTGTCGGCGGGCAACGTTATGACCTTCCTTGCCCCGAGCACCCGCGTCCAGGTGCTCCGCCGGCTGCGTGCGCACCTCGCGGGCCACGGCCGCGCGGTGATCGGCTTCGGCGCCGGCCGCGATTACGAGTTCGTCCACTTTCTCGACGATGCGGCAGATGCTGGGTTCGCGCCCGACATGCTGCTGTCCACCTGGGATCTGCGACCGTTCACCGAAGACTCCGACTTCTTGGTGGCAATCCTTCGGCCGGCGTAGGCATCAGACCTGGATGCGCTCGCTACTGCGTCGGGCGTCGCCCGTCTGCGGGTCGAAGAAATAAGTTCGCGCGGGCGGCATCACGAGGCCGATCCGGGTGCCGGACTCCAGTTCAGTGTCCGCGGGAGCCTGGACGATCACCCGCGCCTGCTCCGGCGCATCCGGCAGATCAGCATCCCGCGTCTCAACGAGCGCGGTCACGAGGACGTGGCTGCCCAGGGGTTCGGTGAAGTCGACGCGGGCATCGACCATGCCTTGGGCGTAGTGGGTGTGCAACTGCAGATGCTCCGGACGAACGCCGACGGTGACGGGACCGTCCGGAGACGGCACCGCCATCACCACGACGCCGCCGATGTGCAGCACTCCGGAGCGGATGACCGCGGGCAGCAGGTTCATCGGCGGACTGCCCATGAACGCGGCCACGAACGTGTTGGCCGGGCGGTTGTAGATGTCGTCGGTCGTGCCGATCTGTTGTACTTCACCGTTCGACATCACGCACAGTCGATCGCCGAGCGTCATGGCCTCGACCTGATCATGGGTGACGTAGATGGAGGTGACCGGAACCTCGCGATGCAGACGTTTGAGGTCACCGCGCACCTGATTGCGAAGCTTTGCATCGAGATTCGACAGTGGCTCGTCGAGCAGGAACGCCTGTGGCTCGCGGACGAGGGCGCGGCCCATGGCCACCCGCTGCCGTTGCCCGCCGGAGAGCTGACCCGGCTTCCGGTCGAGCAGTTCAGTGATCTGCAGCAGTTCGGCCGTTTCACGGACGCGCCGCTCGACCTCGGCTCGTGGCGTCCGTCGCTGACGCAGTCCGTAGGCCAGGTTGCGGTAGACCGACATATGCGGGTAGAGCGCGTAGTTCTGGAACACCATCGCGATGTCGCGCTCCCCCGGCGCCAGGTTGTTGACTACTCTGCCGCCGATTCTGATCTCACCGGTGGTGGGCTTGTCGAGGCCGGCCAGCAGACGCAGAGCCGTGCTCTTACCGCACCCGGACGGCCCGACAAGGATCAGGAACTCCCCGTCCTGCACGGTCAGGCTGAGGCCGTTGAGTGCTGTCACTCCGCCTGCGTAGCGCCGTGTGACGTCGTGAAACTCTACTTCCGCCATGATCAACCTTTCAGGCCGGTGCTGGCCACCGACTGGACGAAATACCGTTGCGCCCCGATGAAGACGAGCAGCATCGGCAACAAGCTCATCACGTTCGCCGCCATCAGCAGCGGCCACTTCACCCGGTGTGCCCCCTGGAAATAGCTGAGCCCCAACGGAATCGTCATCTGGTCCTGCGAGGTGATCACGATCAGCGGCCACAGGAAGTCGTTCCAGGACGTGAGCACCGTCAGAGCAGCCAGCGTCGACAGGGCGGGCAGCGACAGCGGCAGCACGATCTTGAACAGCACCCCCAGCCGGGAGGTCCCGTCCACCCGGGCCGCCTCTTCAAGCTCAACGGGAACGGTCTGGAAGAACTGTCGCAGGAAGAAGATGCCAAACGCCGTCGCCAGGTTGGGCAGCATCAGTGCGCCGATGTGGTCGATCCCCATACCCGCCCACACGTTGTCGCCGAACCACTTGACGATGAGGAACACCGGGATCATCGTGACCTGGAACGGCACCATGAGCGTGGCCATCAAAGTGACGAAAAGCGCTCCGCGACCCAGGAATCGGATACGGGCGAAGGCGTAACCGGCCAGACTGCAGACAATGAGGTTGCTCACCAACACGACGAGCGTGACCATCGCGCTGTTGAGGAAGAAGTGACCGAACGGGGCCGCCGCCCACGCTTCGGAGTAGTTCTCAAACCTCGGACGCTCGGGAATCAGAACCGGCGGGAACCTGTTGGCCTCCCCCTCGGTCTCCAGCGAGGTGACCAGCATCCAGAGCAACGGGACCACGAGGATGAAGCTCATCGGGATGAGCACCAAATGCCATGGGCTGAAGGGCAGTCGCAGGCGCGATCGCCAGCCCTGGCGCGACGGGACGGCAGGCGGCCCTCCGTCTTCCCCGAGGGAAGGCGCAGGCTCTGTTGCGAGACTGGACAATTGCGGTCTGGTCATGAGGTGTGCACGTGCTTGCGGGCAAGACGGAACTGGACGGCGGTGATCAGCAGGATCACCACAAATAGGGCATAGGCCATCGCGGCGGCATACCCCGCGTCGAACTGTACGAAGGCGCGGTCCCACAGGTAGTACACGATGACTGTGGTGGCGCGTAGCGGTCCGCCGCGTGTGGTGGCGTACACCTCGTCGAACAACTGCAGTGCGTTGATGGTCAGCCAGACGACCAGGAACAGATTCGCCGGCCCGAGCAGCGGTACCGTAATCGTGCGAAATCGGGTGAACGCACTTGCGCCGTCGATCGCCGCTGCCTCATGCAATTCCGCTGGAACGCCTTGCAGTGCTGCGAGATATACGATCACCGAGAACCCGGTCCAGCCCCAGATGGTCATCGCGACGATCACGTACAGTGCCTGCGACGGTGACGCCAGAAATGGCTGCGACGGCACCCCAACCGCGTTGAGGCCCGCATTCACCAGACCGTAGTCACGGTCGGTCAGCCACAGGAAGATGATGCCCTGCGAGATGGTCGAAACCGCCATGGTGATGTACGCGGCCGTACGGTACACCGAGATGAAGCGGACCGACCGGTTCATCGCCGCCGCGACGAACAAACCCACCAGCATCGTTCCCGGAACGAACAGCGCGGTGTAGACGATGGTGTGTTTGATCGCCTCGACGAAGACCGGGTCTTGCGCCAGCTTCTGGTAATTCGCGAAGCCCACCCATGGCGTCTCCGGGGTAAGCAGGTCCGAACGCTGGAACGACAGCTGCAGTGACATGAGCACCGGCAACAGACCGAACACGCCGATCAGCACCACTGCGGGGCTCACCAGTGCCCAGCCCGTCGGGGTCTCCGCACCACCGATGCGACGCAGCAGCGTGAGCGGCCGCCGGGTCGAGACTTCTTCGGGCATGTCGTCGATCTCCGCAGCGCCTATTTTCCGGCCAACGCGTCATCGGCGGCCTGCGCGGCCGAGTTCAGCGCCGCGGCGGGCTGGTCCTTGCCGAGCATGACCGACACAATCGCCTGCCCCAGCGCCTCGGAGATCGCCGGATACTGCTCGACCTGCGGCCTGACCTTCTTGACGTTCGACAGGTTCTGCACGAACGCAGCTGTGCCGGGCACATTCTCGTTGAGCTTGTCCAGCACGGCCTGATCCTGGCCCACCGAAGTGCGCGTCGGCAGATCGCCGGTGCCCAGCGAGAACGCCTTGACCTGTTCGGGCGACGAGAGCCATTTGACGAAATCGATCGCCGCCTGCTTGCGCTTGTCACCGTTGTTGAACACCACCCAGTTGTCCGGACCGGAGATCGTCTGGTGGGCGCCGCTCGACCCCGCGAAGGTGGGCATCACCTGTACGTCGTATTCGATGTCGGACAACTGACTCAGATCCCACGGGCCGGTGACCAGCATCGCGACCTTGCCGCTGTTCATCAGCTTGGGTCCGTTCTCATTGGTGGTGTCGAGATAGAGCGACTTGTCGGTGACTGCCATCTGCTGCAACACGGTCAGTGCTTTCACACCTGCGTCCGAGTTGAACACGGCGTGCTGGTTATCGGGTGACAAGATGTCGCCGCCCGCTTCCCAAAGCATCGGAATGTAGTGCCACACAGTGTCTTCACTTCCGTCGGCGGGGATCAGGAAGCCGTACTGTCCCTTCGACGAATCGGTGAGCTTGGCGGCGGCGGCGCGGAAGTCGTCCCATGTCCAGGTCGGGCTCGGTGGCGCGACGCCCGCGTCGGCGAACAGTTTCTTGTTGTAAACGATCGCGAGGTTGTCCACGAGTGCCGGTACGCCGACGACTTTGTCGCCGACGGTCGCTGCCTCCCGCTCACCTTCGTAGAAGTCGTCCCACTTCCAGTCGGGCGCCGACACCTCGTCAGCCAGGTTGACCAGTTGTGGAATCTTGGCGATGTTCGGCGACCACGACCCGAACATGTATGCGACATCGGGAGCACTGTTACCCCGCACGGCGGTCAGAACCTTTTGCAGCACAAGGTCATTGCTCGAGTAGAGTTCACTGACCTTCACATCGGGATGGTCCTTGTTGTATTGGGCGACCAGACCCTTGAACACCTCCCCTTCGGTGTCTTGGTACCCGTGCCATACGGCGATCTCGGTCGGGCCGGATGGCGACGATCCTCCGCCACCGCACGCGGTGACCACGAACGCGAAAACAGCTATCACAGTGAGGCACAGCCAGCGTCGAATCACGGTAAACACTCCTTTATTGGCGACATCTGGGTGAGGTGAGCACATGATTTCCAGGCCGGCTCTCATGGCGCCAGCGTCGAGCGAAGGGGTTCGGGTAGCAGGTCACCGTGCGCGATCGTCAGTTCGTCGCACAGCTCCCAAACTTGGTCGACGGTCAGCGTGGCAGCGGTGTTCGGGTCGACCATCGCCGCCGCCCGGACCAGGCGCGGATCCCCGTCCACGGCGGCGCGCACGGCAAGTTCGACGGGGCCGAGGAAGCCCCGGTTGAGCGCGGCGCATTGCGGCGGCAGGTCCCCCACGTTCATCGGATGCGCACCCAGCGCGTCGAGCAGGGTCGGCACCTCGACGGCGACTCCGTGTGGCAGATTCGTGATCAGCCCGGAGTTGACGACGTTCGCGGAGATCACCCGTGGCGTACCGGTCTCCATGGAATGGATCACCTGCGGGGCGTACTCGGTGGACGTGGTGTCGACGGGGAGCGTTTCGGTGTCGGCCAATTCCGCTCGTACCCGGCGGTATTCGGCGACGTTGGCCTCGCTTATGGAGACGTACTCCCCGATGTTGATCCGCAGCCGGTCGACCTCGCCGGGGTTTCGTACGTACCACGGCACGTACTCGCTGGAATGCTCACTGGTTTCGGTCGGGTAATAACCCAGGCGCCGGTACATGTCGACGCGGACACGCCTGCGCAGTTCCGCGTCGGCCGCGATGCGCTGATCCAATAATGGATACAGATCTTGCCCGGCGCGCTCCCATCGCAACACCCACGCCTGGTGATTGACGCCGGCCGACCAGTAGGACACCTGGTCGTACGGCACACCGACGAGTTCGCAGAGTCCGACCATCGTCCAGTAGACGGAATGACACAGCCCAAGAACCTTCAACTTCGGTGCGACGTGGTGCAGGTAGGTGATGTTCATGGCCATCGGATTCGTGTAATTGAGCAGCCACGCGTCCGGGCACACCTGCGCCATATCCCGCGCAATATCGGCCAGAACCGGAAAAGTCCGCAGACCGCGGAAGATTCCTCCGATGCCGATGGTGTCGCCGATGGTCTGGTTCAGCCCGTACTTCGCGGGGATCTCGAAGTCACGCACCGTCGCCTCGTGCATGCCGACAGCGATGACGTTGATGACATAGTCGGCGCCGTCGAGGGCCCGGCGGCGGTCGGTGGTCGCCACCACCTCCGGTTGGGCGCCAACGGCACGAGCGGTGGCGGCGGCGATGCCCTCTGCCGTTTCGAGACGCTCCACATCGATGTCGTGCAGCACGACACGAACCGACCCGAGTTCCGGGAACGAGAGGATGTCGCCGAGAAGCTCACGTGTGAATTCGACGCTGCCCGCACCGATGATGACGATCGTTGGTTTCACGTCAGGCTCCTGTCGTTCGCGTCGGCCGCGGGCAGCGGGTAGATGGTCACGCCCTGCACGACGCGGCTGACCTCACCCGAGGGGAACGGATTGTCCGGCGTCTTGCCGTGTTCCAGGGATGTGAACAATGCGAGGTACTGGGCGAAAACCAGGTAAGGGAGTGCCACCCGCGCGTCATCCAGACCGTCGAGGCCGGGCAGCACGACCGCCGGGCCGAGCGGCGCCGGGATCGGCTCGGTGCTGATCACCGTGACGGCGTCCTCACCGAGTTGGGCGCGGATCTCGGCGATGATGTCGAGGTCGTAGCGGCGGGTGTAGGGATCGGTCGAGACGTACACCAGGACCAGCGTGTCGGGATCCAGGACGGACTTGGGTCCATGGCGGAAGCCCAGTGGCGAGTCGAAGTAGGTCACGACCTCGCCCGCGGTCAGCTCGAGCAACTTCAGTGCCGATTCGCGCGCGACCGCCTCGAGCGATCCGCTGCCGAGGTAGACGAACCGTTGCTTCTTCTTGCCGGCAAGGGC
This sequence comes from uncultured Actinomycetota bacterium, assembly GCA_963848855.1. GTDB lineage: Bacteria > Actinomycetota > Actinomycetes > Mycobacteriales > Mycobacteriaceae > Mycobacterium. The sequence goes on along the minus strand of CAWKFL010000006.1, from coordinate 1,237,813 downwards.
GCGGATGTCACGTTGCATGGCCACGACGTGCTCGGCGGCCCGAGCGAGAGATTCGATGTTCGAGCGGCCTGTGGTGCCGAGCGTCACCAGGCACGACAGCAGCATCGAGGTCAGGCTGGAGGTCATCGCGAAGCCGGAGTCGTTGGTGCGCTCGGGCATGTACACCACATGCGCGCTTTCCCGATCGCGGTGTGCACGGCCCAACTCGCCGTCGGGGTCACAGGTGTAGATGAGATGCCAGACGTCGGTGACGATCTCGTCGGCCAGCGCGGTGGTTGCCAGGCTCTCGGGGCTGTTGCCCGACCGGGCGAACGACACCAGCAGCGTCGGGGTGTCGCGTTCCAGATGTTCGGTCGGATTGGCGACGATGCTCGTTGTCGCGATGGCCTCGACTCGGCGGGCCAACTGGCGGCGCAGCGCGGGCTGCGCGATCTCGCCGAGAAACGCGGAGCTGCCCGCTCCGGTCAGGATGACCCTCAGGTCGGGGTGGTCGGTGATCCCACGGAGGAACGCGGCGGTCGCGTCTTCTGGGCGGCCGGCGACCTCTCGCCAAGCGTCGGGTTGCTGGCCGATTTCGAGAATGGTCGCGCCGCCATCGGCCTGAGCCGGTACCTCGGTGCCATCGGGTGCCACGCGCTGCTGTGACGTATCGAACATTCGTAGATCATGAGAAGCTCGCTCAAATCGCGCACTGCGAATCCCCGAAACGCTCAGTAAAACTGATCGCCCGTTCCGGCGGCCCAGGTAGTGGATACCGCGCCTCGGTATTAGGGCACGATGAGCGCCTTGACCACGCGCTGGGAGGCGACGTCCTCCAAGGCCTTCTGCGCGTGGGACAGGTCGTACTCGCCGCTGATCAGGTCCGTCCACTGGAATTGCTGGGAGTACCTGGCCATGACTTGAATGGAGCGGTACAGGTGGCCTACATCGCTCCCCCAGCAGCCGCGGACCTCGAGGTGTTTCTGATTGAGATCCAAGTGTGGGTTCAACGATGCGGATCCCACGTTGGTGTACTGGCCCACGACGACGTAACGGCCGGCGTCACGGGTGAGTCGCATGCCCTCTGGGACCGCGGAGGGAACCCCCGTTGCTTCGATGGTGATGTCAGCACCACGTCCGCCAGTCATCGCCCGGACGGCTGCCAGTCGTTCCTGCTCGGACTTGGAACCGATGTCAATGACGGCGTCAGCGCCGAACCGGCGGGCGGCGTCGAGCCGCACCTGCGGACCACCGATGACGACGACCGATCCAGCGCCTCGAAGTTGGGCCAATATCGCCGCGCACAACCCCACCGGACCGGCGCCCTGCACGACTACGGTGTCGCCGAACGCTATCTCGGCCCGCGTGACGGCGTGCAGCGCGGTCGGCATGCCGCACCCAGCGGCGAGAAATGCGCGCCATTCCAGATTTTGGGGCAACGGAAGAATGTGAACGCCAGGGCGCAAGTAAATGTATTCGGCCCAGCCACCAAGTAATCCTTCGTCGGCGGGCAGCGTTACCCCATAGACCTTTCGCGATGGACATCGCGTGGTGGCGTGACCGACGGTGCAGTACCAACAACGGCCGCAGGTACCGACGACGTCGAGGAACGTCACGATCTGCCCGACCTCCACCGGTTCGCCGGTGACGGTGCGCACGACATCGCCGCTCGCGGGAGCTGGTCCAAGCGCGGCGACCTCCCCGACGCTGACGTGGCCCGGGATAATCGGATAAGGGACGCCCGCCAGCTGCCCCTTCCACAAATGGACATCGGTTCCACAGATTTCGCTGCCGAGCGTCTTGAGCAGGACGGCTCCGGGCTCAAGATCGGGCTCGTCAAACCTCCGCAATTCGAGCGGCGTTTCCGGCTTGGGCATCACTACCGCGGAAACCATGGATTCATCTCCTCCGATAGCTGCGGTGGGAGCTTACCTTGACGGGCGGCGAATGAAGCATGGTCGACGACGAAAAACATGTCACCACCGATACAACGCACGGCGTGGGCGCGGACAGTTCGTCCGTCACCGATCGACGTGCCAAATCCAGAGCGCATACTTTCTTTGTCAAACATCACGGGTGAAGTTGCCGTATACGAAATATTGCTGGGATTCTCGCACCCAGCCGCGCCAGCCGAGAGCGGCAAGCTCGGCCTCCAGCTCGTGCGGTACGAAGAAGTTCTTGACGATCGTGTAGCGACGCCCGTCGTTCAGAACGCGCGTTTGAATTTCGTCGTCGCTGTGCTGCCGATGTTCGACAACGTGGGGCCGGGGATTGTGTCTACTGATTCCGTCAGTGGGATAGCGATTTTCGATAAAGAAGATCGAGCCGCCGGGCGCTAGCGCATTCGCTAGCAGTGTCCAGAAAGCGGCCCACAGCGCGCGCGGAATGTGCGAGATCCAGAAACCGAAGAAGATGAAATCGTAGCGTTCGCTCGGCTGCCACGAAAAGATGTCGGCCTCGAAATAGGTTACGGTGGGCGCATTCACCCGTGTCCGCGCGATGGCCAATGGTTCGGCGGCGGCATCGAGGGCGAGTAGCCGTTTGACCTTGGGCGCCAGGTGTCGCGTCCACAGGCCGGTGCCGCAAGCGATCTCGAGTGCGTTGCCACGCGGGCCGGCCGCAGCAAGCACCGCTTCGGCCTCGGCCACCTCGCCAAACCACCTAGCGTTGCTTTCAACCTCCTCATCGAAGCGGTGTGATCGGAACCACCATTCGTCGTACTCAGCGGCACGCGCGCGGTAATAGCTGATCTGATCGGCGACTATGTCGTCCATGGCACCCATCATCCGCTGCCGGCACAGCGAGTGCCAAGCTCGGCGCTGTAGCATCCTCGTGCGAGCAATCTGGTTGCGTCGGTGGATAATCCGCTCCACCGCATGTTATAGGCGATCGGGGCGCACATTGGCCCTCGTTAGTGGTAAAGCTGCACGATAGTACTGGGAGGCTCAACGGCGTTGAACGTCAACAACACTGATTCGTGTTCCCTCGCTAATTGCGTTGACCACGTGGTCCGTCTGCGGATCAGCCGATGGTGAGTTCTGCATCCACTACCGCAGTCGGATTCCGGTCAGAGCGCGGGCCGATCCTCATCTCGGTCATGCTCAGCACTGGGTTGGTGGCCATCGACTCGACCGTCTTGGCGACCGCGGTCCCCTCCATCGTCGGCGAATTGGGCGGCTTCGACCAGTTTCCGTGGTTGTTCTCCGCGTACCTGCTGGGCCAGGCAGTGACCACGCCGGTGTACGCCAAGCTGTCCGACACCTTCGGGCGCAAGCCGATCTTGCTGACCGGGATCGCCCTGTTCCTGCTGGGCTCCGTCCTGTGTGCTTTCGCGTGGAATATGCCCGCACTGATCGTGTTTCGGGCCGTGCAGGGAATCGGTGCCGGCGCCGTCCAACCCACTGCGATGACCGTCGTAGGTGATATCTACTCGTTGGCGGAGCGAGCCAGAGTGCAGGGCTATCTGGCCAGCGTGTGGGCCATGTCGTCGGTCATCGGGCCGCTGTTGGGTGGTGTCTTCTCGCAGCTGGGGTTCTGGCGCGGCGTCTTCCTGATCAACATCCCGCTGTGCTTGATCGCTGCGTGGATGCTCAACAGGCACTACCACGAGACGATCGAACACAGGCGCCGCAAGGTCGACTACCTGGGCGCACTCCTTCTGACATGCGCGATGACGTCATTGATACTCGCCATCCTCGGCGGTGGGCAGAGCTGGGCGTGGGTGTCTGTGCCGAGCATCAGCGCGTTCGCCGCCGGTGCAGTGCTGCTGGCCGCCTTTGTGGTGGTCCAGCTTCGAGCACCCGAACCTATCCTGCCGCTCTGGGTGTTCTCGCGCCGGCTGTTGTTGTCGACCACCGTCGTAGCGCTCGGAGTGGGCGCAATTCTGATGGGTCTCACCTCGTATGTGCCGACATACCTCGAAGGATCGCTACGCGTCAAACCAGTCGTCGCCGGCCTGGCGTTGGCCGCGTTGACAGTCGGCTGGCCGATCACAGCGAGTATGGCCGGAGCGCTATATCTACGGTGGGGGTTCAAGAAGACTGCGGTCATGGGCGCAGCACTGGTGATCGTCGGTGCGTCGGGTTTGGCGGCTATGGCGCATCGACCGAACGTCGCCGTTGTCGCTATCGTGTGCTTTCTCATCGGCGGCGGCATGGGGTGGCTCGCCTTGCCAACCCTCATCGCCGCTCAGTCCAGCGTCGATTGGAATGAACGCGGCGTCGTTACTGGCAACAACATGTTTGCCCGCTCGCTTGGCAGCGCTGTCGGGGTCGCAATCTTCGGCGCTATTGCCAATTCCATCTTCGGTCCAGGCGATGTGCATTCGGTTGGCTCGGCGGCCATCAAGGCTGGTTCAGCCGCTGTATTCATCGGGGTTCTCGTCGTCGCGGCGACGACCGCGCTCGCCGTGGTCGCCATGCCGAACACCCCACCCTCCGAATCCACGAGGTAGTTCAATCGAGGAGTAGGCGAGTCGGTCTACCTGTTCCGGCCCGAATCAACTCCCTCCCGGAAGAACTGGGCGCACGGCGCGTTGCCCTGCTGGCGCCTACGTGTTTCTCGTCACGAGAACACCACATAGTTCCGCTGTCGTCCGCGAACATCACGCGGGCCTGCGCCTTCATCAAGGTACGTCTGAGTTAGTCCAATTGCCCAGCTAAAGAATATATTTCGGTCGACCGCCACCTCTCTCCGGCCATCGGATTCCCAGGAGTCGGCACGGGGGTCGTGGCATTCATGCACCACTTCGGTAGTTCGCGCCCAGCATATTTTCGCGTTAGTCTAAATAACATGAATATCTCGACCCCGGTGGCGTCTGTGGGTCCGCGAGTCCTCACCACCCGCGTGGCCCGCGACAGGTGTATGTCGACCGGCGTGCCGAAACTCTATTGACCGAAACTCCCTGACACCGGTGCACAAGCGAATCCAACAATTTGCGCCCAACCTCATCATTGGAATTCGGAGGTAGCTTCTATGTCGACAATCAATGACGCACAAGCCGCTGAGCAGGCCGCCGTTGATAGCTTCACCAACCGGATGGCCAACGTCATGAACGATGCGGCTGTCGCACTATTGGTCAGCATCGGCCACCAAACCTTCTTGTTCGATGTGCTCGCAAAACTGCCGCCGGCGAGCAGCGCCGTGATTGCCAGCGCTGCGGGCTTGAACGAGAGATATGTGCGGGAATGGCTGGGCGGCTTGGCATCGGCGGGGATTGTGACGTTTGAGGCGCAGTCACAGGAGTATGCCTTGCCCGCCCATCACGTCCCGGCGCTCACTCGCGCTGGGGGCGTGAAGAGCGTGGCAAAGATTGCGCCACGTATCGCCATCCTCGGCGAAGTTGAACAAAGAATCATCGCCTGCTTCCGCAGTGGCGGCGGCGTACCGTACTCGGCGTTTCCGCGGTTTCACGCGGTGCGAGCCGAGGAGTCTCGCGCATTGTTCGATGCCAGCCTCCTCGGCGAAGTACTCCCCCTGGTCGAGGGCTTACCTGAACAACTGCATGCAGGTATCGATCTTGCCGACTTCGGCTGTGGCACCGGACATGCCATCAACCTCATGGCGCAAGCCTCCTCGGTCAGTCGGTTCACCGGTGTCGACAGCGCCGAAACTGCCATCGCTGCGGCGCGGACCGAAAGCGCTTCCCTCGGCGTGACAAACGCGACGTTCCTGACGCGGGACCTGGCTTTGCTCGACCTAACAGACGCATTCGACGTCATTACCGTCTTTGATGCAGTACACGATCAAGCCCAGCCCGCCCGTGTCTTGGCCAATATTCACCGCGCGCTGCGGCCCGGTGGCGCGTTACTGATGGCAGACATCAAGGCATCGAGCAACCTCGAGGACAACATTGAGATCCCCTGGGCTCCATTGTCTTACACAGTCTCAACCATGCATTGCATGACCGTATCGCTGGCAGAAGGCGGGACGGGACTTGGCAGCATGTGGGGAATGCAGCTGACGAAGTCGATGCTAACCGATGCTGGGTTCGATGACGTCAAGGTCCGCGAGATCGCGGCTGACCCCTTCATCAACTACTTCATCGCGTTCAAATGACAACGCGGCCTGCGCAGTAGCCTTCTGTGAAGCCGTGCCACCGTGTCTTGAATGTGCAGAGCAACAGAATCGGCACTCACTAGGCGTAACTGAACCCGTTGAACACCCGGAGCGACGACCCACGTTGGCGGGGCCAGCCAGTGAACCATGAATCGAGAGGAGCCCACCTCATGCTGGACCATTCGCCAGATATGACCGGTGACCAATTTGAGACGATCGCAGCGATCGCCCGGCGACAACTCCTTGGGGCGGTACCTGAGCAGGTCGCTCGCCTCCACTGGGATCCCCCCCGCCTCGCCCAGTACCGGTCGACGCGACTGACGGAGACAATCCGCTTCGCCGAGCACTCCCCCTGGCACGCTGACCGCTTGTCCGGCCTAGACCTCGAGGCGGTCACACCGGACGACCTCACGTCATTGCCAACGATGACCAAGGCCGACGTGATGGACGCGTGGGACCGCATCGTCACCGATCCCCGACTGTCGCTGGTGGCAGCCCGGCAACACCTTGCCGGGGTCGACGATGGAGGGCTGCCGTTTCTGCTTGGCGAGTATTTCGTGTTCACTACCGGTGGCTCCACTGGCCAGCCGGGCGTATTCATCTGGTCGATGGAGGAATTCGCTCGCTGGGGTGCAAGCACCATCCGGTTCGGGATCGACGCTGGCGACCCGCCGGCGGAGTGTCTAACGTTCGTCGCTGCCCGCTCCTTGCGCCATCCCTCAGCATGGCCACCTCTTCTGTTCCACGGGTGGCGTGCCGGAACCCGACAGCCTGTGGGTTGTGTCGTCGATGCTGCCGGCCCTCGTCGATGCCGCGGCGGCAGGCGTGCTGCGCATCTCGCCACGACGCATCGCCGCGGGGGCCGATGCCGTCGACCCGCGCGGGCCCTCGATGCAGCGGAACCCGTATTTGGCACACGTCCCGTCGAGAACTACGCAACCACCGATGTCGGAATGGTGGCCGACCAGGCTCCCGCCGAGGAAGCCATGATCGTCCATGACGACCTGATGATCGTTGAGCCGGTCGACGAAGACGACAGCCCCGTGCCGCCCGGCGAGCTGTCGCACCACGTGCTGGTCACCTCGCTACATCAGCGCACCATGCCGATGATCAGATACCGGATTGACGACCGGATACGTATTGCGTCACCGGCCGACCAACGATACGGCGCCTTCACGCGCATCGCCTCGATCGAGGGTCGCGCGGACGATTCCTTTCGCTACGGCGACATCACCGTGCACCCGCATACGTTCCGCTCCATCCTTATTCGGCATGCTCTGGTGGACGACTACCAAATCCGCCAAAGTCCGACGGTGCTGAGGTACTCATCAAGGTCCGTGGCATATGCGACGTTGCAACACTCACCACGCAGCTCACCGCGGCGCTGCTGGCCGCAGGAGTTCCGGACGCTAACGCGGGGGTCGCGGTCGTCGATGAAATCCCCCGCACACGCCTGGGCAAGCGCCTCCGCTTCGTTCCCATTCGTCGCGGCGGATAAGCCCACACCTGCTCACTCACTCAAATTTCAACAACTCAGAACCACTTCGTAATTCCGTCCAGCCGTATGGCATACGACCCAGCTCAGGCCGAGTTCTCCTGTACAGCATGGCTTTACCGTGCCACACAGACGTAACGATTGTGCCCGGGTGTGGGATTGTGGCCCCAAATACGAAGTGCTCTAGCCAATTCCACAGGTGTGACGAAGGGCCTCCTGCGTTGCATTGTGGTCTGCTGGCATGCGTGCAATAGTCAAACAATGGTGGCGCCAATGCTTACCGACGGCGGAATCGAAACGAGCCTCATCTTCCACGAGCGCGTCGAGTTGCCCTGCTTCGCAGCCTTTCCCCTCGTCGACACCGACGCTGGCCGCTCTGCATTGCGCCGATACTTCGAACCTTTTCTGAGTCTGTCACAGGACACCGGCCATCCGTTCGTCCTCGACACACCTACATGGCGAGCCAACCCTGACTGGGGTAAGCGACTCGGCTACACCCGGAACGAGTTGGCTCGCTGCAACCGGGACGCCGTAGCTTTTGCGCGGGAGCTCGCCGCCGGCCAGTCTGTGTCGGCGCTGAGCGGTCTGCTCGGGCCTCGCGGCGACGGATACGTGGTGGGTGAACGCATGTCTGCCGAGCAGGCGGAACGCTATCACTCGTGGCAGATCGGAATCTTCGCCGAGGCCGGAGTGGACCGCATCACGATGTTGACTCTGAGCTATCCGGAGGAGGCGATCGGCGTGGTACGAGCCGCGATGAGCGCGGGCGTGTCGGCGGTCGTGTCCTTCACCGTCGAGACCGACGGACGGCTTCCAGATGGCACTGACCTGCGATCGGCAATCGACCATGTCGATTCCGACACAGGCGGTGGCGCGGCATTTTTCATGGTCAACTGCGCCCACCCCTCGCATTTCGCACACGTACTCGACGAGGGGGCGCCCTGGCTGCAGCGAATCGGCGGGTTACGCGCGAATGCGTCGGTTCTCAGCCACGCAGAACTCGACGAAACTGAGACGCTCGATGAGGGCGATCTCGCCGAACTCGCCGATCACCACCAGGTATTGCGTGATCGCTTGCCTGCAATCGAGTTGCTGGGGGGATGTTGCGGAACCGACCACCGGCACGTACGAGCGATCCTCGAAGCGTGGATGGCTAATTAGCGATCCGCAATCAGAGGACCGAGCATCTCGCACAGCGCCAGCTTGGTTGCGCGAAGGCTCAGTCCCGAACTGATCCTGAGGACCTCCCAGGTGCGCACGTCGCAGATGGCGACCAGTTGGGCAAGGCGGCGATCGCGGTGTGCTCGCGGCAGGCCGGCGAGGGTGTCGGAGAAAGCCGTCATGCACCAATTTCGGTGGTATGTCCGGCCCGCGGCGAGGATATCGCGGACGGCCGGGGTCGTCGCCTCCTCGGCGAGCATCTTGAGCGTCAGTCGTCCTGAGAGTTCGTAATTGTCAACCAAGTTGGCGACGATGTCTTCGATCGCGTTGGGACGCACACGGCCGCGACGTTCGATCACGTCGGCACCCAACTTGTCAAACATTGCGGCGAAGACCGCGTCCTTATCGCCGAACCGGCGCAGCACCGTCTGCGTCGTCACGCCCGAGCGCGCGGCGATATCGGCAAGGGTGATCTCAGCGAACGGTTTGTTCTCGAACAATTCCCACGTGGCTTCGAGTATTGCGGTGGCGGTGCGCGCAGTCGTCACGGCGCGCGCCGTCATCCGATACGGCCGCGTGGCGCCTTCCATAAGAGTGACAGTAATGTGAAATCGCCATCGGCGCGATCCACGCCGAGAGCCGGCCTACCAGTTCCAGACCGACTGATCATCCGGTGCATATTGGGAGCAGATGTCGGTGGTGTGGGCCGCAACGCCTTTATTGTTGAAAAACAGTTTGGCGTGGTTGGGCCACGCAACTGTGAGTGGATCGGCGAAATTGGTCACCAGTTGCTCGGAGTACGCCCGGCGCTGTTCCGGAGTCAGCGAGTAGAACCAATGCACCTGGTCTCGCGTCGACTGCCGGATATCGGCGGAGTGATTGTTGTAATCGATCATGTACCGCTCGTAGTACACCGGCTCGATGTCTCGTGCGGCCGCCATGATCTGCTCCGCGGTGCAGGCCGTCATGATCATCCGGTGCGGTGTCGGATAGTCGTCGGTCGCATCGGCAGCCGCGACACCTGGCGCCGCGGCGAGCGTTGCACTCAGCGCGAGTGCTGCGATGCGAATACGTAGACCCACGTCGTTACCCTTTTTCCACGGTGCGTTGGAGATCCCCGATTTGGTCAGGGCAGTATGTGTTGATGGCTGCGCCGAGGAATTGCCACACTTGAGCTGTCGTCGTTCCTCGCGCGAGGTTCGCGGCGATAAACTCGACCGACCTGTAGGCATCAGCGTCCACCCCTGTGTTCAGCCTCTTGCACGAGATCTTGCCGACCCAGGCGTTGTAGTCTTTCTGGCCGTAGATCCCGTAGGTGTGCAACTGATTTGAGAAGTCGGTATCCGTATCGGCGCGCGCCGGCGTCGGGAGTGCTAGGCCCGCAGCGACGATCGCCACAGCAAAAGTCAGCAACCGCACAACTTTCCCCTAATCCATGACCAGCTCCGGTGCCATCCTGCGGCGGGCTCGCGCGGGTCGGCTTCGGACCCTCAGCGGCCACCAAAACCAGCGTCCGAGTATCGCGGCGATTGACGGCGTCACTAACGAGCGCACCACCAGCGTGTCAAATAGCAGCCCAAAGCCGATTGTGGTGCCGCCCTGCCCGATTGCTATCACGTCACTGGTCGCCAAGGACGCCATCGTCACGGCGAACACCAGACCCGCCATGGTCACCACCCCGCCGGTGGCACCCATGGCCCTGATGATGCCTGTGTTGATGCCCGCGCCGATCTCCTCCTTGAACCGGGAGACCACCAAGAGGTTGTAGTCCGAACCGACGGCAAGCAGGATGATCACCGAAAACGCCAGCGCGATCCAATGCAGATTGATGCCAAGGAGGTACTGCCACACCAGCACCGACAACCCGAACGACGTCGCCAGTGACAACACCACGGTGGCCACGATGACGAACGATGCGACCAACGCGCGCGTGATCATCAACATGACCATGAAGATCAGCGTGATTGCGCCGAGCGCCGCGATCATGAGGTCCCAGTTCGCGCCGATCTGGATGTCCTTATACGTCGCCGCTGTCCCACCCAGGTAGAACTTGGCGTCGGCTAGCGGAGTGCCCTTGACCGCCTCCTTTGCGGCCTGCAGTTCGGCGTCGACATGGGAGATCCCGTCCGGTGTAGCCGGTTCGCCGTCATGGGTGATGATGAACTGCGCCGACTTACCGTCGGGCGACACCAAGAGCTTCAGCCCACGCTGAAAGTCCGGGCTGTCGAACGCCTCGGGCGGCAGATAGAAGTGATCGCCGTTCTTCGCATCGTCGAACGCCTGGCCCATGGCGCTGCCGGTATCGGTCATCCGGTCGATCTGATCGATCAGACCGGAAAATGTGCTGTACATCGACTTGATCGTCGACTGCATGTCCGTCGTCACGTTGATCATCGGCGACAACAGCGCGACCAGTTGCGGCATCAGCTGGTCCAGATCGGTCACATTTGCCAGCAGCGCATCAAGGTTGTCGGAGAGCTTGTCAACACCGTCGAGGCCGTCGAAAAGTGAGCGAAACGACCAGCAGATCGGGATATTTATGCAGTGCGGTTCCCAATAGAGGTAGTTGCGCACCGGCCGCAGGAAGTCATCGAAATCCGCTAGATGATCGCGCATCTCGTCGGTGGTGTGCTTCATCTCCTGCATGTTGCCCACCATCTGATGGGTGGTATTTGCCATACGGCCGGTGAGCTCATGCATTTGGTTCAACGTCGCGATGATCACTCCGAGTTGATCGCTCATCCGGAGCATGTCGGCCAGGCGCTGTTTTAGGAACTGCATGTTCTCCCGCATCGACACCGTCTGCAGGCTCACCTGAAATGGAATCGAGCTGTGAGCGATGGGATCACCGAGGGGCCGGGTAATGCTTTGTACTCGTGCGATTCCCGGTACCTCGAATACATCCTTGGCGATCTTGTCCAATACGATCATGTCTGCTGCGTTGCGAAGATCGCGTCCGGCTTCGACAAGCAGGATGTCGGGGTTCATCCTTGCCGCGGTGAAATGCCGCTCAGCCGACGCGTACCCCACATTTGAGGGCACGACTGCCGGGATGTAGCGGCGGTCGTTGTAGCCCGCTTCGTATCCCGGCATTGCCAGCAGACCCACCAGAGCAAGAGCGGTGGCCGCCACGAAAATCTGTACCGGCCAACGGACTACGACGGTACCGACGCGGCGCCAGCCGCGCGTCTTGATCACGCGCTTGGTTTCGAACGCACCGAAACGACTGCCTATCGCGAGTATCGCTGGCGCCAGTGTGAGCGCAGCGACGACGACGACCGACAGAGCGATTGTGCTGGGAATGCCCATGGATTTGAAATAGTTCAGCCGCGTGAAGTGCAGACACAGTATCGCTCCTGCGACAGTGAGGCCCGATCCCAGGATCACATGCCCCACGCCGTGAAACGCGGTGTAATACGCGTCCTCCCGCTCCTGGCCGGATTGGCGCGCCTCCTGATAGCGGCCGATCACAAAGATCGCGTAGTCGGTTCCCGCGGCAATAGCCAGCGAAGTCAACAGCTCGGTGGCGAAGACTGACAGCCCGAGCACGCCGGAGTTCGCTACAACTGCGACGACGCCGCGTGCAGCGTTCAATTCAATGACGACCACAAAGAGCACGAGGAGCGAGGTGGTAATTGACCGGTAGACGATGAGGAGCATGACTGCGATAGCCACGAGCGTGATGATGGTGATCTTCACCATGCTCTCGTCAGCGGCCTCAACGGTGTCGGCGGTCAGCGGCGCCTGGCCGGTGACGTAGGCCTTGAGTCCCGCCGGCGGGTTTGACTTCGCCACGAGCTGTCGGACTGCGGCCACTGACTCGATGCTGGCCGTTGAGCCCACATCGCCAACGAGGTTCACCATGACGTAGGCGCCCTTGCCGTCGGTGCTTTGCGAACCCGCGGCGGTGATCAGGTCCCCCCAGTAGTTCTGGACGTGCCGAACATGCTCGGTGTCGTGCTCGAGTTCTTGGACGAGACCGTCGTAGTAGCGGTGGGCCGTGTCACCCAACGGCTGAGCGCCTTCCAGGACGACCATGGCGATGCTGTCCGAGTCGAACTGCTGAAATTGTGCGCCTAGGCGTTTCATGGCGACCGACGCCGGGGCGTCCTGCGGCGACAGCGAAACCAAGTAGCTATGGGCGACCTTCTCAAGCTGGGGTAACGCCGCGTTCGTGACCATCATCAGCGCCACCCAGACCAAGATGATGGGTATCGCCAGCAGCCTGATCGCGCGCGCAATTAGCGGCCGTGCTGCGTGCCGGGTGCTCACGCGGCTTTCACCAGGCAGAACGCCTCAGCGTCATGTCCGGTCGATGTCCGGTCTTCCCGCAGTTGTCCGTTGACGGTGATGCGGCATCCCATCATGTCGCTATCTCCCTGTGCCACAAGGTTGGCGAACATTGACGGCATCGTCGTCGACACTTGGACAGTCCACGGCAGGGTGGTGAAATCGGCACGCATCGGATTGGCGTTCTCGTCGAGGTAGCTCACGCTCCCGACCGTTCCGCTGGGGCCATAGACCTCGTAGAGGACGCGTTTGGGGTTGAACGAGACGATCCGATCGGCTGCCCCACCGGAGGCACTGGCCGATTGGTTCGAACCGAATATGCCATGCATCCGGTAGATGGCGAAGCCGCTGAGTACTAGCGTGATCACCAAGACCATCGGAATCCAGCCACGCCCCAATTTGGATATGACGCGAACCACATATGTTCCCTTCTCGCGAGTCCGTCAACGCGAACGCCCGGGCATGCCAGCGTTCGCGGAAGACTGTGCTCAATAGTGTTGAAGCACAACGCCGTTACAGCAGGTCGAGCAGCTGGAGGTCGGTGATGTACTTGACGATGAGTTCCGGCGTTACATGCGGAATGTCTTTGTCAGTACCGATTTTCGCGTCCTGCAGCGCCGAGCGGAAGCGGTCGGTCGGGGCGATCGACCCGCGGATCGGGGTTTCCGGCTGCTGGTAGTTGTGTAGCAGCGGGAGCAGTGAGGCTTGTCGCTGCCGCTCGGGCAGCGCGCGTATCGCGGTCTCGAACCGCTGTAGCCATGCGGCGTAGTCACCGGCGACGCGCTCGATCGGATAGCCGGCGTCGATGAGCCAGTCGACGTACTCGTCGAGGCCGATGCCGTCGTCGTAGGGGTTCATCGCGTGAAAGGTCTCGAACCCGTCGATTACTCGTACGCCCAGCGTGGAGATCGCCTCGGCGATGAATTTGACAGGCAGCCCGTCGTAATGAGCGCACTGCCGATTGCCCTCGGCGTCGAGCTGGTAGAACGAGACGGGCGCGATTCCGGTGGCGACCAGGCTCAGCAGCAGCCGGGTGAACATGTCCGGCAGATTCAGCTGGCCCGAGTATGCGGTGTCGGCCAGGATCATGTCGCAGCGGAACACCGACACGGGCAGGCCGCACAGATCGTGCGCCTCGCGCAGCAGGACTTCGCCCGCCCACTTGCTGGTGCTGTAGCCATTGGCGTAGCTCTCATCGATCTTTCGAGTCGCGCTGATGATCCGGATGTCGCCGTGCTCTGTGAACTTGGCGGGCTCGATGCCTGCGCCGACTCCGATCGTCGATACGTAGACGAACGGCTTCTTCTTCGTGGTCAGCGCGATCCGAATCAGCTCAGCGGTGCCGAGCGCGTTGGGACCGAACAGCTGGCGGTAAGGCAGGACATGGTTTACCAGTGCGGCGGCGTCGATGATCAAGTCGACGGTGTCGGCCAGCCGCTGCCAGGTTTCCGGACCAAGGCCGAGGTCGGCCTGGCCCTTGTCACCGGCAATGACCTCGAGATGGTCAGCAGCCAATTGGCGGTAGTGGCAAAGCAATTGGGGATCGCCGGAGTCAAACGCCTTGTCCATGCGTTCACGGGCCGCAGCATCGTCCTTGGCGCGCACCAGGCAGATCACCGTGCCGTTGACCATATCCATCCGTCGCAGCCACTCCAGGGCCAGATAGCGGCCGAGGAAGCCGGTGGCGCCGGTCAACAGCACGGTACGGGCCTCGGGACTCGGGCCGGGCAGCGACGGCGTCGTGGCGAGGGTTTTGGCGTCGAGAAACTTGTCCAGGGTCAGGTCGCTGGCGTGCACTTCGGTGGTGTCGCGGCCATGCACTGAGGCGAACGTCGGCCTGTAGGAGCCGGGCTGGCGCTCGGCTTCGATGTAGGCCACCAGGGAGGCCAAGTCGCTGGCCGGGCTGACGATGACGCCGACGGCCACGTCGATGTCGAAGATCTCGTGCAACAGGTTGGCGAATGTCAACGCCGACAGGGAGTCCCCGCCGAGATCGGTGAAGTGGGCATCGGGCTGTACGTCGACAACTGCTGCGCCCAGTACGGCTCGCGCGGCCCGACTGATGGTCTCGAACGCTGGGCGCTTGGCACCGTGCAGGCGCAGCTCCCGCAGCTCGTTGGCCTGGCTGTCGGCCACGTCGGTGTAAAGCTGTTCGAGCCGATCGCCGTAGTACTCCTTGAGTTTCGGTCGCGCGAGCTTGCGGATACCGGTCAGCAGACCATTCTCTAATGTGAAAGGCGTTGTCTCGATGATGAAGTCACGCGGAACCTCATACGACTGCAGGCCGGCGACCCGCCCGACATCCCGCAAAGACTCGGCGATCAGCTGCTTCAATTCAGCTTGAGTCGAGTGCTGTCGGGCCTCTTCGGTTGGAATGACGACCGCGAGCAGATACGGGCGGACGCTGTTGCCGTAGACGAAGATCTGCTGGATTAACGGGCTGTGGACGAAAACCGCCTCCAGCTTTGACACCGTGACGAACTCACCTTGCGACAGCTTCAACACGTTGTTGCGGCGATCGAGATACGTGAGCCGATCGGGTCCCAGCTCAGCCACGATATCGCCAGTGAGGTAGTAACCGTCGGAGTCGAACACGCCCGCAGTGAGGTCCGGTCGCTTGTAGTAGCCGGGGAACATGGCGTCGGACTTGACCAGCAGCTCACCCCTGGGATGGGGGCGGTCAGTGCGGAAGTAGCCGAGTTCGGGTACGTCAGCGAGCTTGTAGGCGATCACCGGCGGGCGTTGCACGTGCCCGTTCGCGAAGACCGGGCCGGCCTCAGTGGAGCCGTACCCGTCGGCCAAGTCCATGTCGATAAGGCACTCGACAAACGCCTTCAGGTCTGCGGAGATCGGCGCCGAACCTGTCGCCGCTGAGACAAAGCGCCCGCCGAGCATGCTCCCGCGCATTTCAGCCAGCACGTCAGCCTCGACGGCCCATCGGTCGGCGCCATCGGCGGTGCGCCGATCGACTGCGCTCTGGAACCGTTGCAACACCATGTCCCAGATCCGCGGGACGAAACTCAACTGGGTGGGCCGCACCAACGCAAGATCGTCGAAGATCGTCGAAAGATCGCTTTTGGCAACGAAGTAGGCTATGCCGCCACCACCTAGCGTGCTGTAAAGAATGCCGCGTCCCATCGTGTGGCTCATCGGCATGAAGTTCAACGTGATCTCTGGGATTGCGCCCCCATTGCCCCACACCGTCTTGCTGGACCGTCGCCAGGTGTTGGCGATCGACTTCACGGTGTTCATGACGCCTTTGGGGGTGCCGGTACTGCCCGAGGTGTAGACCAGCAGCGAAGGTGTGTCGTCGTTGACATCGACCCACGGTGGCGTTGGCAGCGCATTGCCGCGGGCCAGCACGTCGGCCAACGTCTCGACGATAACCGGGGTTCCTTCGAGTCGCGCGCTGGCGCCGGCCAGACCGTCGCGATGGTCATCCACTTGGCCGTGGTAGTCGAAGACGACCAGCCGCTCGGGGAGGTGGCCGGTCAGTATGAGTTCGACAGCGTCATCGAGGAAGTCAACGCTCGTGGCGATGACCACCGGTTTGGTCTCGGCGGTTACGGGCCCCAGTTGACCGACCGGTGCGCTTGTCTGAAGGGGGACTGAAATTGCCCCGAGGCGCAACAGCGCCATGTCGACGGTCGTGTAGTCGATGCTCGTGAATCCGAGGACGGCGACCCGGTCACCCGGTTGCACCGGACTCTGTGTCAATGCCGCCGCGAGGTCCTTGACCCTGTCGGACAGCTCACGGAAGGTGATGGTGTCGAAACGGGTTAGTAATTCCGCAGATGTCCGGCCCGTCGAGAGGTCGGTGACAAACTGGACGGACCGCTGCCCGAGCGCTGGCCGGTCGGCATAGCCGTCGAGAACGGTTTGAATGATATGCGGCAGACGCATCTTCGGCGATTGAATCGCATGCGCGATTGAATCGCTCGGCCGCGCGGCCGCGAATTGTCGATCTGTGGCGTACAGGTCGGAGATGCGGCGCGCAAGGCGCTTTTCGCGGGTATCAGTCGGCATCAAGAATCCTCGGCTATCTCCGGAAGTCTGGGCGCCACATCGCGTCCTCACACAATCTGCATGTCCAAGTGTGAGTCTCAAAGCGTCAGTTGCCGGGGCCAATCGTCCGCGACTAGTTGGGGCCACTTTCGGCGCAAATTGCTGCAGCAGTCCGTGTCCCTCGTCGCTAAATATCCTGTCGACATGTGCTGTTGTCGACGTTGAAGATGCGCCGGCTCGTATCGCTGGATCAGCCGGGAATGATCCACGCTACCGGCCGCGCTATCAGTGAAATATGCCGTCAAACCTCCCTATTCGACTGTACGACCGTCCAATTGACCCGTCCCCCAGAATTGGTCCAGGTAGATGAGAGTCGTTCATCGTTGGGTGCAGGTGGCAGTTTCACAACTAACACGACGATCGAGTCATCGGACGACGCGGTAGCGCAGGTGGGCCACGCCCGGGGCTTCGAGCACACGGACTAGCTCAAGTGCCGGCTTCCCCGCCTCGAATCCGTCGAACAGGCGTTCACCCGAACCGAGTATCACCGGGTTGATCTGAAGATCGATCTCGTCGACTAGTCCTGCTGCGATCGCCTGCCGGGCGCACGAGGCCCCTCCTGCGATCGAGATGGCGCGGTCGCCGGCAGCCGCCTGAGCCTGGGCGTAGGCCGACTCGATGCCGTCGGTGACGAAGTGAAAGGTGGTCCCACCCCCCATCTCGATCGGGTGGTGTGCGTAGTGAGTCAGGACAAACACTGGGCAGTGGTAGGGCGGGACGTCGCCCCACCAGCCCTTCCAGTCCGAGTCCTCCCATTCGCCACGAATTGGGCCGAACATGTTGCGGCCCATGATCGTAGCTCCCATGCCGTCCATCATGTCGGAGACCACCTGCCGATTGACAGGATGGTTCTTGGTGGGGCCTACGTGCCAGTCATGGAGCTTCCTGCCGCCGATGCCGAGCGGCTGCTCCTCGCACTGGCCGGCCCCGGCAACATAGCCGTCGGCTGAGATCGACATCGAAAGATTGGTTCTGGTCACAGAGCCTCCATCCAGCTTTGGTTACGTCGGTTGTACCTTAAAAAGACTGAGGTGCCCTGAAGAACTCATCGGTTATCCGACGGGTCGCATTCCGACGCACATCGATGAATGCAGGTGGCAGCGTAGCGGCTCGGTGGTCGGCAACCAGAAGCTGTTGATTGAGGCGTTCGTCGCGGATGCGGGAGTTGAACGATTCGGCGTACAGTCGGCCATTGCGCTGCAGGCTAATTCGGGGCCGTCACGACGCAGTACCGGCGGATAGGTGCCGCGCTGAGCGGCCAGCGGATCAAGCTCGGCTGCGCTCCCTCCAGCTTGTCGGAACAACCGGTTTCGCGGTTATTTCGGGGCCGCCGGGCAGATGGATGGCCGCGGATCCCGTCTTATTGCAGAAATTCACTCCAGTCACTCCCGTCGCTGTGTGCAGGGATATCACGTTTCGGTTGTGCTCCCGCACACGCGCGTCGCTTCGCCCCGCCCCCTCCCCCTCCCCTCCCCGCCCCTCTCCCCCCCCCCCCCCCCCCCCCCCCCCCCCCCCCCCCCCCCCATCCACACATCTTCTCCTCCTCGTGTCCAACCAGAAGCTGTTGATTGAGGCGTTCGTCGCGGATGCGGGAGTTGAACGATTCGGCGTACAGTCGGCCATTGCGCTGCAGGCTAATTCGGGGCCGTCACGACGCAGTACCGGCGGATAGGTGCCGCGCTGAGCGGCCAGCGGATCAAGCTCGGCTGCGCTCCCTCCAGCTTGTCGGAACAACCGGTTTCGCGGTTATTTCGGGGCCGCCGGGCAGATGGATGGCCGCGGATCCCGTCTTATTGCAGAAATTCACTCCAGTCACTCCCGTCGCTGTGTGCAGGGATATGCACTAACTCGAAACGTGATATCGCCTGTGCTATCACGTTTCGCGACAACACATCCCCGCCTGTTTTGTGACGAATGTGACCGCTGAGGCTAGCCCTCACGACTGTCTCGTCGGCGGTCACCCGTCCCGCGTCGCCACCTCACATGCCGCCGGGTGCTGCGGGCGCTTTGGCGTCGCCGCGGTGAACTGCTCATTGCTCACCGCGCTGACCGCCCGCCACCGTCGACTCGCTGAAGACGGAATCGGCGACGTTGACCAGCATCCTGACCCCACAAGACCGTCGAGGGCACCAGCGCACATCGAACTGGAAGTCGACCGCCACACCCGGTCGGGCACAGCCGCGACGACCGTCGGCGGTGCGGTGGAGGTGCCGTGGCGTTTTGCGGAGTCGACGCTGCGTTACCCGTAGCCCTTCCTTGCGCCAAAAGCGTTGAATCTTCTTGCGATTGACGATCCTGCCTTCGGCGCGGGCGTCGTGTTACGCCATGATCTTGTCGAGCCTTCCTGCCCACGACGTGGGCCAAGACTCTCGCGTACCGCTTCCACGCCGGCGAATTCATGGGAATCGAAAATGGGCGTCACCGTAGAACTCGACACTCCGCGATAGTGATTCGTTCTATCGTGCGAGGATACAGCCACCGATGATGCAGGATTCCGGAGGTGGAACGTCCTCGCGTGACTTCTCATTCCAACCTGGCTCGAAGTCTTGGGCGAACTCTCGGCCGCCATTGGCCGCAAGGGCAAGGCCATACTCCGCAGTTCCCATGTCTGGGCAAGCGGTTACAGCCTGGATGAACACATCCGGCGGCTGGTTGGCACTGAAAAGCGGTCGCTGATACTGGCAGAGCTCGCATTCATGATGACCGAGATACATGAATCGCTCGCAAGCGTTTTCTGCGAGATGTAGTCGTGGTCTTCTCCCAGCCACCCGATCGCGACCGGTGGATCGTCGTTCTCGAGATCGAAATAGGTGCATGGGTCAAGATCTCGGTAGTACGCCATCGATTCCCCCTGTTCCGGCGCGATGTCACTTGCGGCGAGCCTAGCCGTTGGGTGTGGCTCTCGCCCGGCCCTGGCACGACTTAGTACCGAGGTAGTCACGTATGCGTCTCGAAGTGTGCGTGGGTCTGGCCATTACCAAAGTCGCGCACAAATCATGGGATGGTTCGGGCCGTGTCGGTGACGGGCATCGGTACTGGCTCGGCAGGAGGTAAGTAAGGCATGACGACCGACTGGGCTCCCGCTCGGCTCCCCCTTGACATGGAGAGCCGCCGCATCTTCGACACCGCGCTTGGGATATTGATCGGTCTTCGCCGGTGCTCTTCGGACGCGGCGTTTCACGAATTGCTCGGCGCCGCGCAACGCCACGCATTCCCGGCGTTCCAGATGGCCTGGGCGCTCGTCCATCTAGCCGACGACAACCCTCAATCCGCACAGACGTTGAGCGCCGCGCAATCGGCGGCACGGCACGAATGGGGTCAATTGTTCGCGGCATCCGTCGCGCCGACCCGTTGACCGCCAATCAGAAGCGCTTGCGGAACCATGACAAGCGCGGCCGCCGGCACTCTTACCGGCATCCTGGTGAGATCCTCAGCATCACCACATCATGCGGCGCCACGGGGCGGCTGATCCCACCGCTGCCGGTGCTAGCGGTGTGCGACCACAGGTCGCGGACGGTATAGCAGCCCGCCGCAGATAGTCCAACTACCTGCGGGTCGGTACTGATGGTGGTGGGTTGGTCGGCCGAGTTGTAGAACGCAACGGCCACACTGCCGTCCGCGAGTGGTTTGACAAGCACCCGCGGATCCTGAGCTGACGGGACGCCCCGTGCGACCAACGCGTCCTGATCGACGGCGACGACTTCGGCGTTGGTCAGAATGGTGCGTGTGGCCACACTCATAGACCGCATGTCGTTGCCCGCAATCAGCGGCGCCGCGAGCATCGCCCACAGTGAAAAGTGCACGTGCTGTTCAGATTCGGTAAGACCCGGTTGCGCGGTGGTGCGCAGGGCGAGCTGCGCGTCGGATAGGGAGAAGTTTCGGCTGAGACCCTTCAGCCGATCGGGATTCAGCTTGTATCCTGCGATCATTGCACGGTTCACGGCCAAGTGGTTGCCGAAAAATTCGCTCCAAGGCAGACCGACGACAAGCATGTCGGGATCATTGAAGTAGCCGGGATGGCTCTGCCCTACCACGGTTGTTGATGCGGCGAACTCGTCGGGCACACCGAGGAAGAGTCGCTTCAAGAATGGATCTGAGCTGCCTACCGGGGGCAGCACGCTCCGCCACACCGGAACCAGGTCTGCAGTGGTACGCGCCATGTCGGCGACACCGGACCAGTCGTACATCACGCCGGCATGGTCGTTGTCGGAACTGTTCGGGTTGATGCTGTAGAGGATGTGCCGACCGGTGGCATGCAGAGCATTGTGCATGGCGGTGAACGCCTTTAGCTGCTGGCCATGATCGGCGTCCTTGCGACACCAGTCGTACTTCAGATAGTCCACTCCCCAACTGGCGAAGGTCTGCGCATCGGTGGTCTCCTTGCCACGACTGCCGATCCGTAGGTCCTGGCCGCAGGTTTCGTTGAACGGGCTGGCGTAGATGCCCAGCAGCATTCCGCGGTCATGCGCGTAAGTCGCCACCGCCGCGATCCCGTCGGGGAATTCTGTTGGGTCAGCGCGCAACTTGCCATCCGAACCACGCGTGGACGCCGCCCAACCTGCGTCGAGGTTCACGTACCGGTAGCCGGCATCGCGGATACCGGACGCCACCATGGCGTCGATCGTCGCCTCAACCGTCTGCTCAGTGAGGGGAATGCCCGAGTTCCAGGAATTCCAGCCCATCGGCGGAGTCAGTCGTGCAGGGGTACCTGAATCGACCGTCTGGCCGCCACCACCACAGCCGGTCACTATCACGCACGCTACGCCAACTGCCATGAGCCGTCTTGCCACACGATGCTTATCTACAGACACGGGGACCTGAGCACCTTCCCGTACACGCAGCACTCTTTGAACAAGTGAGATCGGTGACACTGTGATGGTCGGCACGACCGCGCGAACGTACACGGCGGCCTGCTACGAACGGACTGCCGTGACGTAGATAGTCGAGCCCAAACCCAGTGTGTCTTCGCCGGTTTCCGACAACGCCTGGCCGTAGAACTCATATTTTTCAGCCATCGTCGACTGCGTGGCGGTCCAGCCACGGCCGCCGAGATATTCCGCCACGTTGTGCCGTTCTCCGAGGTACCAGAGATGAGTCATACCCTCGACGTCAAACCCGTGCTTGCGCCATTTGATTACCGCCTCGTATATGTGGTCCTGCAACGCGGCTGCCGCCACTTCGTCTCCTGGTACGTTCGCCGCGATCAACCGACTCCCGGATGCACTCAGCTCAGTGATGCTGTCCAGCAGCCGGTCCTGCGCCAAGCCCGGTAGGTAATCCACCAACCCTTCTGCGCTCCACACTGTGGGTCTCGACGGATCAAAACCGGATTCCCGCAGCGCGGCCACCCAATCATCACGGAGGTCGATCGCAATTGCGCGTCGCTGCGCCGTTGCGGTAGCACCGATTTCGGTCAAAGCCCGAGTCTTGAACTGGATTACCTTCGGCTGGTCGATCTCGTAGACAGTCGTATCGGCGGCCCACCGCAGACGATACGCACGCGCATCCAGACCGGCCGCAAGGATGACCACCTGGCGGAATCCCTCAGCGCATGCGTCGGTGAAGAAGTCATCGATGAGCCGCGTGCGGACGGCGATCATTCGAGTCAAGCGGGTTAGCCCGTATCCGGCACCGCCGTCTGCGTCGGCAGGGTCAAGCTCACCGCTGACAATTCGCGTGAAGAATGGCACGCCCACCGCACGCACGAGCGGCTCGGCGAACGGGTCGTTGATGAGCGGATTCGGCGACCTGCTGGCCAATGCCCGTCCAACAGCTACTGTGGTTGCCGTCGCGCCGACGCTGGTAGCCAGATCCCACGTGTCCTGATCCGTGCGAGCCATTCCGCCTCCTGCGCTATGAGTTGGTGTGGGCGCAATTGCTGGGGACTTCGGCGAATCCACTGCATGGCGACCGGTTTTCGGCTGTATCTGGACTGAGCCCCAATCGGTACAACGAAGCGGTACCGCCATACCGATACCGCTTCCCAGGTATCGCCCTCGTCACATTGCAGGTGGCGGTGTGGCAGGAACGACGACGCCCCGGGGTCGCTGTGTTACGGGGTTATGATGTCGCCGTTAAGCAATGCCGGTCGGCGCGCGTAGTAGACACAGGCCGGTGGGAGGTTGCGCAGGACGGTTCCGCCGATGACGAATTCCTCAAATCGTGCGTCGAGCATGCACCGGAATCGTCGCGCCGAGGCGGTCGCCCGGACACCGAGGTAAGCGAACGTAGTGAAGGCGCCGGACGGTTCCAGGACCTCATGGATCGAGTCAAGAATCGATGCCTGTAGGTGATGGCCGAACGACGCCCAGGGAAGACCACTGATGACCACGTCTGCGTGTGGCAGCCCCCGCTGAGCGAGGATCTCGGGTAGGTGCTCGGCACTACGTTGGACCACTTCGACGCTGGGATAACGCTGCGCTGTCAGGTGAGCGAGTCGGGTATTGACCTCGACTGCAATGTGCACACCGCGTCCGCCCAGACGCGATTGAATCGCGCCGGTAAAAGCGCCGGTTCCACAACCGAGTTCAACCACGACGGGTGCACCTCGGCGAGGAATCGGAGCCGTGACATGTGATGCCAACCGCCGCGAACTGGGCGCGATGGCGCCCATGGCGGTGGGCTCGCGGACGAATTCACGCAGCATCAGCGCCGTGTCAACGATTGTCAATACCCTGTCCCCTCGCGCGGATCTCGGCCTCAGTAACAGGAAACGCAGGGAGAGCCCGAATCGACACCACATCAAGGACTTCGTCTCTCGCGGCACCCTTGGTTGGACTCGTTAACAATGCGGATGTGAGTAAGTTTGGGCCGCTGGAATTCATGTCGACCGAAGATCTGCACGAACTGTTCGACGTCAACGTGGTCGGACAAGTGGGCGTAATCCAGACCTTCCTCGATCGGCTGCGGGCCGCCCACGGCCGCATCATCAACGTCGGCTCCATCTCGGGGCCGATTCTCTAGGCCGGTCGCAGGTGCCTACGACGCCAGCAAGTTTGCCGTGCGCGCAATCAACGATTCCTTGCGGCGAGAACTCTCTCACCGAGGGATCGATGTCGTCCTCATCGAACCGGGCGGTATCAAGACCGCGATCCTCGGCAAGATCACCGATCGGGTGAAACAGCTGTCCGACGACGGCGCTCCGGGGCTGAAGGAACGCTACGGGGCGATGATCGACAGTGCGCTGAAGAGCGCGGATAAAGCAGAACGCCATAGCTCGGACCCGAGCGTGGTGGCCAAAGTCATTGGCACAGCATTGACTGCGCCGCGGCCTCGTACCCGCTACCTCATCGGGCAGGATGCGCACGTCCTCGCCGCAATGACCAAGCTGCCTGATCGAATGGTGGACCGGATTCTTCTCAAGAAGGTGAAAGCGAGACTGTCACGTCATCCGAAGAATCCGCCGTGAATTGCCAGAATCTGCCCCGTCATGCTCCGCGACTCGTCCGACGCGAGAAAGACGGCTGCGTGGGCGATCTCGATCGGCTCGATCAGGCCCATCACCTGGTGTGCCATCGCGTCCCGAGCGGCGCTTGACGCTTCCAGGAGCTTGTCGATCCGTTCGGCTCGGACCCCTCCGGGAGCGATCGCATTGACGCGTACACGATCGGTGACGAATTCCCTTGCTGTCGACTGGGTCAGGGTAAGGACGGGTCCTTTTGGCGCTGCTATAAGGGCCTGACCCGCGCGCGACGTTGTCCAGGCAACTTAATAGCGCGATGCGATGACTGCGAATTGCATCATGACGTAATCCTTTGCTGCTCAACCATATACGCGTCTGAACTGCATTCCGGGTCAGCGCGGTCGGTAGGGTCATACCCGTGGACCCACGCCTCATGCAGTTGACCGACGGGCGCAAGTTGAGCTGGGCCGAATGGGCGAACCGATGGGCTACCCCATCTTCGCGTTCCACGGCACCCCGGGGTCCCGCCACCAGGTCTTCGTCGATCCCGCGTCCGCGCAGGCGGCAGGAGCGCGGGTGATCGCCCCGGATCGGCCGGGGTGCGGGGCCAGCACCCGCCAGCGGCGGCGCACCCTCGAGGGGTGGGCGAACGACGTCTGCGAACTGGCCGACGAACTCGGTGTCGGGCGCTTCGCGGTGCTCTGAATCTCCGGTGGCGGGCCCCACGCGGCAGCCTGCGCCCGCTTCCTGCCTGGACGGGTCAGCGCCGCGGCGCTGGTCAGCGGCGTTGCCAATATCGCCGCGCCCGGTTCGGAAAAGGGGATGATGCCGGCCAACCGATTCTTCGCGCGGCTCGCCCGAAAGGCTCCCGCGGCCAACGCCGTGCCATTCGGGCTCACGTCGGTGCTCGGTCGTCGGGTCCCTGCGCGGCTCCTGCGCACACTGCTGAAGACCATGCCTGCCGCCGACGTCGGCGTGCTCGCGCGGCCCGAGGTGCGGAGTGCGTTCGTTGCGTCGCTGGCGCACTTGTCGCCCACCGCGGGGCGCGCGGCGGCGCAGGATTTCGCCCTCTTCGCCCACGACTGGGGCTTCCGACTCGAGGACATCACGGTGCCGGTGCAGGTGTGGCAGGGCGATGCTGACGTGAACGTGCCAGTGGCCCACGCCGAGCGTCAGGCCGCAGCGATTCCAGGCGCCGTTCTGCACATCCTGCCGGGCGAGGGCCATCTCATGTACGTGGACCACTTCGACGAGATCCTGCGCGAACTGATCGCATCGACGACCTGACGGAACGTTGTACCGTTGTGACACTCGGTGATTCGACGTTCTTTGTCGCGCCGCGCAGGTCATCTCACGCAAGGGACGCTGCCCGCGGTCATCATAGTGAGATTGGTAGGTGTCGGTCCGTCAGTGCCGGCGGTTATCGCCGGCACGGCAGTTGGATTTGGCGCCTCGCTGGTGGTGGCGGCGTCCGTTGCGTAGGCCGCAGCGACGAAGTCGTCGGTGCTCAAATCGGTGCCGACGGTGAGTTGCACGCTATCGGCCGGAACGTCCGGTGATGCGATGGCACTAAGAGCAAGTTCGTCGGCTAGCCGCTCGGCAGCGGGCTGTGCACCTGTCCCATAAGCAATGCTACTCGCAGCTTGGATGGCGTCGGCCGTGCTGACACTCCCCTTCGTGAATTCCCGCTGTATGAAGGCATTTTGGACGGCCGCAGCCACCCCGTCTCGGCCAGACGCGTTAATCACGTCGAGCGCGATGCGATGCGCCGTGGTCTCCGAGCCGGCCCAGGGAGTATGGGCAATGACGTGTTCCGCCTGTGCCGATCTCGAGGGGCTTTGCGGGGCGAGAAGATCGTGCGCGATGGCTCGTATAGCTGTTGGGTTGATGATGTTCACGTCTTCACCATCTGGCAGGGTGCGGAAATCGCTGACGGGCAAGGTGTACAACATGACCGATTTATCGATAACCGCCGATGCGTACGGAATCCACTCTGCCAGGTCTAATCCAGCGTCGATGGCGACGTTCTGCTTGGCGACCTCCAGGAGGGCGTGCAGTTTGCCGGGGTTCGACAACGTACCGCCGTGGCGCAACGTGGTGACGACTGAGGCGATGAAGGCCTGCTGGCGGCGCGTTCGATCGAGATCGGTGAACAAGACGTCGTTGACGTCTCGTCGCTGTCGCACGAATGCCATCGCTTGGGCTGAGTTGATCTGCTGGATGCCCTTGTGGAAGTCCGCCCCCGAGTAGTAGCGATCCGAAGTGTCCTCACTCAGGCACACGGTGATGGGCTCCACCACACGTGCAATCTGGAAGAAGGCCCCCATCGTGACCTCAACAAAGTGGTCGATCGGAAGCCGTAGGAGCTGCTCCACTGCGGCGATCTGGGCCTTGCGGCCGGCCTCCCGAGCCAATTGTTCCCGCAGTGCGATGTCAGATTCGTCGGCCACTGCCGTTGAAGACTTCTCATCGGTTGCGTCATGTGGGTCTATGGCGCTCTCGTAGGCGAGCCGGTATGCCGCCTTGATCTTGCCCTGGCAATTCGATGTCGGGCACCCGGGGAGAGTGACGTAGTCGTCGCGTGGGATGGAGACGGCTACGACGGGACCATCCCCGGCGGGCATGTGCACAACGATCAGCACGTCTGCGTCGTAGGTGCCGGAACTATCGTCGCCGGCGTGCATAGCGTCCAGGATGTCTTGCGGCAGAACTCGTCCATGCTGGTCGCGACGGCTATCCAGACCGATGATGAGAATGTTTTGGTCGACCCCAATCGACTGAGGTCCGCCATCCAGCGCTGCGGAGGTGGTTATTCCCGTGGCGGCATTGTGGTAGGTGATCCACGCGAAACCGGTGAGAACGACTATCACGCTCGACATCAAGGCGCCGAAGACCTTCGTGACTACTGGCAAATGATCGGCTAGCCGACCACCGGCTCGATGCCGCGCCGGGGGCGTGGACCGTCGCGGCTTACCATCTTCCGGACCGCGGTCCTCATTGCTCATAATTAACGGGGGTTCCCCGCCACAGAGCTTTTATGCAGCTCAGTCTCCTTGCAGCGGCGGCGACCAGTTATCTGCAGACACCGGCTGTACCGGTGTCTGCTAAGGATGCCGTAACGCATTTGTTTTGCGCCCTGCGTACTCACGAACTCCCCTTCCACTAATCCAAGGTTTTCCTGAAATCGCGAGCCGAGCAAGTTACCGCCCTGTATCGCGGCACGAAGCATCCAGGCGTTCGGCCGCTCACCCGTTTGGATTCAGCTCGACGAACGTTCTAGCCGAGAGCGGACCGCCCGGGAACTCGTGCAGCGCGCCTCCTATCGCAAGCGTGCCCAGGTTGATTGGGACGTAGCCGAGTTGTTCGATGAATCCTCTCGCAACGCGGTGCGCATCCTCGTGGTCGCTCGAGTGAAATAACAATTGGGGCGCCCCATTGCGCCACGGGCCCGCGGTGTAGCTGGCCGGGGCCATGTGGTTGAAAGCTTTGACGACGCGCGCACCGTCGGCCAGATCAGCGACCACTTCGCTCGAGGTTCGGCCGCCGAGGTCGGCCTTCACAAAATCCGGCGCCTCCAAAGGGTTATTGGTGTCGACGAGGATGCGGCCCGATAGATCACCTGCGGCGTGGAGGGCAACAGGGATCTTGCTCCAATTGACCGCTAGGAACACGACTTCGCGGTCGGCCGCTTGCTCCACCGTTGCGGCTTCCAATTGCGACGACACCGTGAGTGGCGCGACGGTTTCCGGCCCCCGGCTGTTGCTCAGGACCACGTCATGTCCGACGCTAGCGAGTTGGGCGCCCACTGCTTGAGCGATCGCGCCGGCTCCGATGAATCCAATCTTCATGTTGTTCAGATACTTTGAGGGCCAGTGGCTTTAGCTTGTGTATCCGCCGTCGACGTACAAGGTGACACCGGTAATGTATCCCGCCTCCGGTGAAGCCAAATATGCTACAGCACTGGCGATGTTGCGGGGTTGGCCGAAGCGCCTCAGCGCGGTGGAGCTGCGCATGTAGTGGGCGAACTTGCTGTCGTCATCGGGGCTCATGTCGGTAGCCGTTGGGCCGGGGGCGATGTTGTTCACCGTTATGTCGCGTGGTCCGAGTTCACGCGCCAGCCCTCGGGTCAGGCCCGCTATCGCCGCCTTGGTCATCGAGTAGACCGAGACACCTGGCGCCGGCACCCAGCGGTCGGCGGCGATGCTGCCGATGTTGATGATGCGCCCGCCAGGGCCCAAATGTGGTGCCGCGGTCTGGAACGCGGCGAACACAGCGCGCACGTTGACCGCCAGCATCCGGTCGAATTCTCCAAGTGGAAAAGCCTCGATCGGCGTGTTGTGGCTGATCCCCGCGTTGTTGATCAGGATGTCCAGCCCACCAAGTTGGGCCACGGTGTCGTCGACGGCGCTTCGGATCGCGTCGACGTCGCCGCTGTCGGCTTGCAAGGCGACCACCGTCGACCCCGAGGATGTCGCCTCGGCAGCTATTTTCTCGGCGTGCTCCGGTGACGAGTTATAGGTGAATGCCACGTTGGCGCCGTCACCCGCGATTCGACGCACGATCGCCGCGCCGATGCCACGGGAACCACCCGTGACCAACGCCCGACGCCCAGTCAGCGGCCGTGCTGCGGTGCCAGCTACTGGCTCAGATTCCTGGATAGACATAGCTTCCCGTTCTGCAGTTGATTCAAGGGGCCAGCCGCGTGGTGTCAGCGGGCAGGCCAATGCGTTATTTTGTAACAATGTTGATAAAACCCCGACTGCGAGACACTGTCAAGTCGCGCAGGCCAATAAGATGAGTTGATGGCCCGGCCTCCCGAGTTCGATCGGAGTCAAGCTCTGATCGAGGCATTGCACCTGTTCTGGGAACGGGGCTATGAACGCACCACTCTCCGAGATCTCACCGAGGCGATGGGGATTTCGGCGCCGAGTCTGTACAACTCGTTCGGCGGGAAGAAACAGCTCTACGAAGAAGCGCTCGCCGAGTATGAGCGCTCACCGGCCGTGGTGGTCCCGCAAGCCGTCGGCGAACGGAAAGCGCGCGACGTTTTCGCCAAGATTCTCGACATATCGATCCGCGAGTACGTCAGTACCGAACATCCGCCTGGCTGCTTCGTCCAGTCCGACCCGTTGCTCAGTGAGCGGCGTCAATTCGGCCGGGACATGCTCCGAACTCGGTTGCAGCAGGCCCAAGACGAGGGTGACCTGCCCGAGAATTCGGATGTCGACGCGCTAGCCGACTACATCGACATCTTCGTACGCGGGTTGTCATCGCGTGCCCGCGACGGCGCCAACCCGGAAACACTGCGCGCCGCAGCCGATGTGGCACTTCGCGCATGGCCCCGCCGCGGGCGCAAACCTTCCGAATAGCGCCGTCATCCAGGCATGCCCAAGGGGCGGGCCGACGAGGTTAGCCTCCGCCGGTGACGGGGTTCGACGACAGAGTGATGAAGCCGCCGTTTATCCATACGCCCCAGCGGCCGCCCCAGCCCGAATTCCACACAACGGGGTGACCGTTCCAGACCTCGGCGGGCTTCTTCGGCGCCCAGGCCGGCGGCTGTTCACCTTGGACGGGCGCCGGTGGCGGCGGGGCCGGCTCAGCATGAGCCAGCGAAGCGCCGACGCCAAACATGGCTGCGGTGAGCCCGCCCGCCACCGCGGCGGCGTGCAGAGTGGTCTTCATCGAGGTCATGAGCTTGGCCTTCGCGTCCAGGCGATATCGGTTAATTAGTACATATAACCACATCGTGCGATGGCTAAACCTTCGGGGTCCCGTTCAATTGGGAGGGGTGAGTTTGCGCGCGGACCCGTGCTCTCGATTAGGAGACACATGACCGGCGCCTCGCGAGCCAGGCGTTCGTCGTACCCGTGAATGACATCCTCGCGGGGCTGCTGCGAACCAGATTAATCCGATCATTCAGACGATGTACTGGCATCCGGTCCTGCACCGAGACCGTCGGCGGTCCCTCTACTTGCGGGCGATGTAAAAGTTGTTGAACGGGTCGCTCTCCACCGCTGCGATATTCACCTGAGTGAAGCCGGCATCGGCCAGCATTGACATGGCGAGCTCCTCCCCCCACACCGTGCCAAGCCCAGCGCCGCCAGCCGAGAGCGACACCGTCATACAATGCATCGTCGACACCGTGTACAGCCAAGAACCCCAGGGGATTTCGCGGTTCTGCGCCAGCTCCGACGAAGCCTTGATGTCGACCATCAACAGGTCACCACCCGGCCTTAGCGCACGGTATATGTTCCCCAGAACCCGCGCCGGGTGGACCTGATCGTGAATTGCGTCGAACACCACGATGGTGTCGAAGGCCTCTGTTGCGTTCAGCAGGGAGAGATCCTGCGCCATGAAGTTCGCGTTGGACAGCCGCAGCTCGGCGGCCTCTGCCCGCGCTGTGGCGATGGCTTGATCGGAGAAGTCGTAACCGGTGAACCTGCTCGCCGGGTACGCCCGTGCCATCACATTGATGGCATGGCCACTACCGCAACCGAAATCGGCGACATCGATGCCCGCGCTGAGTCGCCCGGTCAGCCCGTCGACCAGGGGCAGGATATTGGCGACGAGCGCGGCGTCGAACACCTCACCACTCTCTTCCGCACGAAGTGTGTGATACCGCGGAAACTCCGTGTAGGGCAGGCCGCCCCCGTTGCGGAAGCAGTCAACGATTCCTTGCTCGACTTCGCCCAGCAGCGCAATGTACTGAGCCCTCTTGGCGATATTGTCGGGTCCGCCTGCACGCGTCAACGCGGATACATGGTGGGCAGGCAAGTGGTAGGAGTGCGTCGTCACGTCGTAGTCGACGATATCGGCACACACCATTCCGCCCAGCCACTCTCGGACATACCGTTCATCGAGTCCTGCGGCCGAGGCGATGTCGGCGCTTGTGGCGGGCGCAAGGTTGGCCATGCAGTCAAACAGTCCGGTCTGATGGCCGATGCTGAGCAACAGGGCGATGGACGCGTCGTTTACGATGCCGTGCAGTCGAAGGCCAAACGCTTTGGCGTCCGTGAGATCGGACTCGGGCCGCTGGTCCGTTGCTGTCATGATCACAACGTAACCTCGATCTGGAACATCGGTGACGCAGTGTGAGATTGTCAATGTTCTACAGGGCAACGCAATATCCGGAGCGTCTCCTGGCGTTTACCTGATGTGTCGTTTGGGCTTGACCCTGAGGTCGCCGCCGCCTCTGTTGAGTTCTTTGGCGGATCTGTCGATGTGCATCCTCTGCCTGTGGGCGACATCGTTGGCCGACGCAAGCGTATCGAAGCTGTACACGCCAGAGCTGATGTCGCACAACTGATTCCAGCTGGAATTGAAACCGCTGACTACCAGGTGAACTCGGCTGACGGAACCAGCATCCTCCTGCGGTGGTACACCACCGATCGCGTCGCGCGTGGTCCTGCGGTGGTGTTCTGCCACGGCAGCGGGATGATCCTGAGCAGCATCGATTTGTATCACGGTACGGTGTGCCGATATGTCTCGGCCAGCAACGTTCCGTTCCTATCGGTCGAATACCGCCTCGCACCCGAATTTCCGCATCCCAAGCCCGTTGAGGACGGCTACGCCGCCCTGTGCTGGTTAGCTCAGCACGCTGTCGAACTTGGCGTCGATCCGGGGCGCATCGCCGTGATGGGTGACAGCGGCGGCGGAGGCGTCGCGGCCGGGGTGGCGCTGATAGCCCGAGACAGGAATGGCCCAGCGATCTCGCGCCAACTGCTGATCTACCCAATGCTCGACGACCGCACCACCACACCCGACCCTGCCCTAAGCCCGTTCGTTGTCTGGTCATATGAGGACAACCTCACGGCGTGGCGCGCTCTGCTTGGCGATGCCTGTGGCGGTCCTGATGTGTCGCCCTATGCCGCGCCAGCTCGGATTCTCGATGCTTCAGGCATGCCACCCTTGTACATGGAGGTGATGGAGCTCGACATCTTCCGCGACGAAGACATCGACTACGCGCGGTCCATGATCAGCGCCGCGGTGAGCACCGAATTGCATCTCTATCGCGCGGTTCCGCACGCCTTCGAAACCATTGCATTCAATACGGCTGCTGCTCGGCGAGTGATGACCCATCGCATCGAAGCGTTGCGGTCATTGTGATCGTCGCTTCACGATCCGAGCGATTTCCGCCCCCTTCGCGTACTCGGCCTCTGTGACTCTTCTGCGATCCCGCTGTTCGATGAGCTTCGTGAAGCGGTCCACTTGCGTTTCACCTTTACTTCCGAAATCGGCTGCGAGACTGGCATGTTCATTACTCATCCGCATTGGCTCAGCGCGCGCCTAGTTCTCGATGAGCTGAGGCGGCCGGGGCCCGATCTGGTAGACGTGGTCAGGTGTCGCGATGGACGTGACATCCGTCGCCACCTGCCCCGCCGCGTGCAGTTTGGGCACGTCGGAATTGACCATCACCACCAGTGTCGCGTCACGTTCCGGCAGGTACACCATGACCGTGGTGTATCCCGGAATGTCACCGTTGTGGCCGATCCAGCCCTCTGCGTTGAAGATCGCGAACATATAGTCGACTCCCGGCACCAGAGTGGTGCCGCCGGAGAGGCGTTGCGCCTGTGCGAATGGGCTGAGCAGTGCGCCCGTACCAACGGCTGCCGCCCAGGTTTTCAGATCAGCCGCCGTTGACACGACCTGGCCCGCGGCATAGCCCCATGACGGATTCCACTGGGTCGCGTCGACGACCGTGCCATCAGGTGTTTCGTTGTATCCGTGGGCGTATGGAACGGGCATCAGTCCGTTTGCCGGGAAGCTCGTCCGAGTCACCCCCAACGGGCCAAAGACGTTCTGCTGCAGATAGTCCGCGAGTGACAGTCCGCTGACCTTCTCTACGACCATGCCCAGAAGCGCAGTGTTGGTGTTCGAGTATTCCCACCGGCTGTCTGGCGGGAAGTTGAGCGGTTGTGTGAACGCCCAGTCGAGAAGTTCGCGTGGCGTCGTCGCGAAAGCATCCGGTCCTTCGGGCGCCTCGGCGTAGATGCGTTGCAGGAAGATGTCGGATTCGGCGTAATCCGCCAGGCCGCTGCGCATCTGGCCAAGCATGTCCAGCGTGATCACATCACCGGATGGCACGTCGTCTACGTAAAGCGAAATCGGATCGGTCAGACGGATCCTGCCTTGATCGACGAGTTGAAGCACCGCGGTTCCGGTGAACGTCTTGGTCACGCTGCCGATGCGGGTGTGGTCGTCGACGGACATCGGCGCTCCTGTGCTGGTGTCACTTATACCGACTGCGCGCACATAGTCGATCTCGCCAGGGATCGACAGGCTGACGATTGTTCCAGGGACGCCCATTTCGGCGACTCGGGCTTCTATTGCCTGGTCCAGTCGGGCAGTGATGTCCGCTGCCGGCTCTGCTGCTGCGGGTGGCGCGACGGTGACAACGACGAGGAGCACAGAGGCCAAGGCGCAAACGCATCGCATTTGATCATGTTCGCAGCTGCCCGGATCATCTGCATGATCTCGACGAAACTGGCGGGAGTGCTTCGCCGGCTATGTCCTACGCTCCTAAGGCTGGTCTGATTGTGGTGTTCCACGATTCCTGCATGGCGGCTGCCGCGGGATCGGCGAAACCCCCTGTGCTGAATCAGCTTTCGAGCGGCCGGGGCCTATTGACTTATTACGGACAGGGCGACGGAAGGAAGAGGCCCCAGCACCATCCCGGCGGAATGGGTGGAGTGAAGCCCGGCGGAGGTGGAGGCGGCGGTGGCGGAACGGGTCCCTCGAAGATGTTCTGCGCCACGTTGCCCTGGCCGTGGTAGACGTACCAGTAGGTGTGGCAGACGTTGTTGTCCCAAACCACTGGGTTCACCCGAAGATTTCCGGTCTGCACCGGTGGATCCCCTGGGCACCAGGTGCACGGGCCGGCCGGGCTGTCCTCCGGGCACCCGGGCCACGCCGAAAGCGGCACCGAACCTCCGGGCAAGGCCTGGGCCGTCCCCCCGGCAAGTCCCAAACCGGCTATGGCCAAACCCGCCGACATCAGCGCCCCGGCGATGATGCGCTTCCTGTCGTGAGTGGGCTTCATATTGTTCCCTCTGTTTCTGCGCCACCTCGTGTGGCGTCGTCGTTGGGGGAAGTACACGGGGACTGGCGTGCTACCGATCCCAAGAAACGAAGGCGCGCACAGGGCAAGTATCAGTCGGCACAGCACTGATTTGCGGCGTTTGGCCTGGACACTCGCAACACTTGTTTGCGTTTGCAAGCGTCAGAGCGCGAGTGGACGCGAACCTGCGGCCCAGGACGCGAACCGAGACGCGTGGTCCGCGCAGTAGAACCATCATCGACAAATATTTGGCTCTAGCTAACGCTCGATTTTTCGTGACGCTCGGTGTGTCACGGCGTTTGAGGTAGTGAAAGTTCCTGTCCTGCAAGGAATGATTCCTGTGGAACCAACCAGCTCGCGCGAACAGCGGTCACAGATGACAACCACGATAGTCGGACCAGCTAAACCAGACGACGACGCGCCGACAATAACGGTGCGGGACGTGATGCTGTCGACCGCCGCTGTGCGATCGACGGTGAGTGCGTCGAGGGCCAAACCGGCTGGCGGCTTCAGTTGCGCACGTTGTTGATTCCCATCAAAGGGCTGCGGCGCTGGCGGCGCAGATATCCGTTCCGCCATGATTATCTCGAGCACTCCTTGATGGCGCGAGAGATGTACCGGTTGCAGGAGACCTACGGCTGGGGCGGGCAGCGACTCGTAGGTTGCTGAGCGAGAGCAAATGACTATTGAGCGGTCGCCGGTGTGTCATACGCCATGCTGGCGGCCGATCAGAATGACCGTCTCCTTCCTGACAAGCTGCACTTCGCGGGGCTCCCGTTCGGCACACACAATCTTGGACAACGAATAGACCTGGCCAGCAGTTCGTTTCAACTGCCCGACATCCCCTAAAGGGCTTCATTGCACGACGAGAGGCGAGAATATGCGTCAGGTGGGTGACCACGCTGTGGTCCTCGGGGCGAGTATCGGCGGCTTGCTCGCAGCTTCGGCAGTCGCCGACTTCTATCGACACGTCACCATCGTCGAACGCGACACTCTGCCAGATGGGGCCCAAGACCGCCGCAGCGTGCCGCAAGCAAAGCACGTACATGGACTTACCCCTCGGGGTTCGGCCGAACTCGAGCAGCTCTTTCCCGGTCTGCTTGACCAGCTCGTCTTCGATGGCGTGCCCGTATGGGATGACGGTGATATGGCGAAGGTCTCGTTCATTATTGCTGGCGATAGCCTCCCTACCATCGGCACGCTTAATCGCGAGATCAGCATGTACTTTGCCAGCCGGTCGCATCTCGAATACCGACTGCGGCAGCGCATTCACACGGCGGAAAACGTATCCATCTCTGAGGCACATGACATGGTGGCCTTGACGCCGTCATCAGACGGAAGCCGTGTCACAGGCGTACGGGTGAAGGACCGCCACAATGCGTCGAAGGAGACAGTGTTGGCTTCCGATCTGGTGGTCGATGCGACTGGACGAGGCTCGCGTACCCCATTGTTTTTGGAGGACCTCGGCTATGGGCGGCCTGCGCAGGAACTGGTGACCGTTCATTTAACCTATGCGAGTCGACAGCTCCGGATTGCACCGGGATCGATACCTGAGCGTTCCGTCTTGGCGACACCGACACCCGAACGGCCCACGACATGGGTATTGCAGTCCCAGGAGAACGACAGGTGGTTACTCACTGTCGGAGCGATGGGGGAAAGGAACCCCCCACTGACCTGCATGGCATGGTGGAGTTCGGCCGGGGGACGGGCTCCCGATCATGTCCTCGAGGCCGTCGCCAAGGCCGATCCGATCGGCGAAGTACGCACACACCGCACCCCGTCTAATTGGTGGCGGCGCTACGACCGAATGCGGCGGTTTCCAGCGGGGCTTCTGGTCCTTGGTGATGCGATGTGCAGTTTCAATCCCGTCTATGGACAGGGGATGACCGTCGCCGCAATAGAGGCAAAGGTGCTGCAGGACTGTCTGTTTAACGGCGCGAAGAACTTGCCGCGTCGGTACTTCCGTGCCGCGGCCAAGGAGATAGGTCCCGCCTGGCAGTTTGCCTCTACATCTGATTTGGCGCTGATGGGGACTGTCCGCGTCGTCTGAAAACTGACCCCGTGTCGACGCCCGAATTTTGACCCCCTTCGTCTGAGTCTCGGCTTACGAGCCGAGAGGAGAAGGGAGTTGCTAGCAGTGGAGGATTGGGCTGAGATCCGCAGGCTTCATCGAGCGGAGGGGTTGCCGATCAAGTTGATCGCTAGGACGTTGAAGATCTCGCGCAACACGGTGCGGGCGGCGTTGGCCTCCGACGGACCGCCGAAGTATGAACGCAAACCGGCAGGGTCGGCGGTGGATGCGTTCGACGACGCGATCCGCGCCCAGCTCACCGTAATACCGACGATGCCGGCCTCGGTGATCGCCGAGCGGGTCGGCTGGACGCGTGGGATGACGGTGTTCAACGAGCGGGTCCGGGAGCTGCGTCCGGCGTATCTGCCGCCGGATCCGACCGGGCGCACCACCTACGACGCCGGGGATATCGCGCAGTGCGACTTGTGGTTCCCGCCCACGACGATCCCGGTGGGTTACGGGCAGAGCCGCGTGCCGATGCAGCTGCCGGTGCTGACGATGGTGTGCGGTTATTCGCGGTGGCTCTCAGCGATCCTGCTGCCGTCACGGCGAGCTGAGGATTTGTTCGCCGGATGGTGGCAGCTCATCGCTGCGTTGGGTGTGGTGCCGCGCACCCTGGTCTGGGACGGTGAAGGTGCGGTCGGACGGTATCGGTCCGGCAAGTCCGAGCTGACCCGCGATTGTCAGGCGTTTCGCGGGGTGCTGGGCACCAAGGTGGTGGTGCTCAAACCGGCTGAGCCCGAGCACAAGGGCATCATCGAACGGGCCCACGATTACTTCGAGCGGTCGTTTCTGCCCGGCCGAACCTTCAACTGCCCTGGCGATTTCAACTACCAACTCGGCAAGTGGCTGGCCGTCGTCAACACTCGAAAGCGCCGCGTGTTGGGGTGCGCGCCGACCGATCGCATCGGCGCGGATCGCCAGGCGATGCTGGCGCTACCGCCGGTGGCTCCGCAGGTGGGGTGGCGCAACTGCACCCGGTTGGCGCGCGATCACTACATCCGGTTGGACTCCAATGATTACTCGGTGCACCCTGCGGTGATCGGTCGGCGCATTGAAGTCACCGCGGATCTGGATCGGGTCACGGTGTTCTGTGACGGCAAGACCGTCGCTGAGCACGAGCGGGTGTGGGCCTGGCATCAGACCATCACCGACCCGGAGCACCGTGAGGCGGCCAACATGCTGCGCCACAACCGGATCGGTGCGCTGCGGCCAGTACGTGAACACCCAGACCAGTTGGCCGTCGAGCAGCGCTGCCTGGCCGACTACGACACCGCCCTGGGGGTCGACCTCGGCGAAGGTGGGTTGGTGTCATGACCACCAAAACCACCCCGGCCAAGACCACTGTGGCCTCGTCGAACCGCGACCTGACCGCCGAGATCACCTTCCTGACTCGCGCACTCAAGGCCCCCACCCTGCGTGAGGCAGTGACCCGACTGGCCCAACGAGCACGAGCCGAATCGTGGACACACGAAGAGTTCTTGGTGGCCTGTCTGCAGCGCGAGGTCTCCGCCCGAGAGTCCCACGGCGGTGAGGGACGTATCCGCGCGGCCCGGTTTCCATCACGAAAGTCGCTGGAGGAGTTCGACTTCGACCATGCCCGCGGTCTCAAACGCGACCTGATCGCACACCTGGGAACGCTGGATTTCGTCGTCGCCAAAGACAACGTCGTCTTCCTCGGGCCGCCGGGCACCGGCAAGACGCATCTGGCCATCGGTATCGCCATCCGAGCGTGCCAAGCCGGCCACCGAGTCCTGTTCGCCACCGCCTCGCAATGGGTGGCCCGCCTAGCCGAGGCCCATCACACCGGCCGCCTGCAGCAAGAACTCATCCGGCTGGGCCGCTACCCACTTCTCGTCGTCGACGAAGTCGGCTACATCCCGTTCGAGCCCGAAGCCGCCAACCTCTTCTTCCAGCTGGTGTCCTCCCGCTACGAACGCGCCAGCCTCATCGTGACGTCCAACAAGCCATTCGGGCGCTGGGGCGAAGTGTTCGGCGACGACGTCGTAGCCGCCGCCATGATCGACCGCCTAGTCCACCACGCCGAAGTCATCGCCCTCAAAGGCGACTCCTACCGCATCAAAGACCGCGACCTCGGGCGCGTTCCAGGATCAACCACCGAAGAATGAACACCAAAGGGGGTCAATTTTCAACCGTCGAAAAAGGGTCAAATTTCAGCCGCCGTTGACAGGGGACGAGTGGCACTCCTTCGTTGCCAACGCGAATAGCTAACGCGTACATCGAGCGGGTGCAGGCGGCAATGCATGACGACCTCCGCGTCGCTGAGAAGTTCCTCCGGGTTATCTGCATGCTCGACTCGCACTGTCGATGTTCGAACCGAGCTTTCTATTTCGGGTACTGCGATCTGGTCGGTGCCCAGCACGCGCCACTTGAGTGAACCCTTCAGGACCCTCTGATCTTTCGCCCTGCCATTACTCTGTCCCATGGAGATAGTCACTGATACTCAAGGACCTGAGGCTCCGGGACAGCTCCAGTGTCTGCTCTCGAGGTCAAGTCCACGGGCGTGGTGTACGGGCTCGTCGTGATTCTTCGTTGGGCTGTTAGGCGGTCAGGGCCGCCTGGTTGGCTGCTCGTGACCCAACGAGACGAAAGACTCCACCGACCCCAGGAAAGCCCGCCCCACCGAAGCGACACCGGGCGATTAAGCATACCCACCAGCAGCAATCAACCCCCACAAGCCAGCCAGCGCCACTCCACCCAACCCAGCCAGCCCGCACCAAAAATCAAGGCGAACCAACGCTTTTCGCGAACATCGCCGGTTGTCACCTCGGTTCTGAGATCGACGGATTTGCCCAACATCCCGACGACCGTGCCCACCGTCCGCCATGCTGGCGTTTACCCTTACCTCATGAGTAGCCAGCGGGTGCCCGGCGGGGTGGTGCACAAGCTACCCACAGACCTGCGCAAGGCGCTGATCGCCAACGACGTGGCACTCGATGCCTGGAAGGACATCACGCCCCTGGCCCGCAACGAGTTCATCTGTTGGGTCGAGGATGCCAAACAAGAGACCACCCGAGAGCGCCGCATCCGCCGGACTCAGGAGGAGCTGGAAGAAGGCAAGCGTCGGCCATGCTGCTGGCCGGGATGCAAACACCGCGAGACGGTGGCCAAGTAGACGTTTTGACCACACCGCAAGGTGTGTGATGTCTTGGGTGTTCCCGGCGAAAACCATTGGCTCTTGCTGACGCGATGATGTCATCCTGCTGAAATGGTCGACATCGCCGCCTTCGTCAGAGACGGCTTTTCAAAACTTGAGGGAGCCGTACCGCGCCACGTGGCCGATGCCGCCCGTGCCCGCCTGTGGCAGCAGATTGGGCTGCCGCCAAACGAACCGGACACGTGGAAGGAACCGGTGGTGTGGGCGGCCGACCTCACCGGAGAGGGGCCGTTCGGGGAGATCGTCTCAAGCCCTCAACTCGCCGGCGCTCTCGATAAGGTCTGTGGTGAAGGCGGCTGGTCGCCGCGTGGGGCGCTCGGGAATATACCCATCCGCTTCCCGGTCCGTCCGCCCGCCGATGACCGGGGTTGGCACATAGATTCCAACACGCCATTGCCCGACGGTAACTGGGTTGTCAGCGGTCGACCCCACACCATGCTGCTGTTGGTGGTGCTGTCACACATCGGGCCGTTGGATGCAGCGACGCGCATCCGCGTCGGCTCTCACCGTGAGGTCGCAGCCGTGTTGGGTGAAAAGACGCTCGACTTCCGTCAGTCAGGTCCGCTGGTCGACGCGGTCAGCACACATTGCAAGATGGCTCGTGTAACCGGCGATCCGGGCGACATGTATTTGGTGCACCCGTTCACCGTGCACGCTGCCGACGAGCATCGGGGCACTGCACCGCGATTCATGTCGCAGGCACCGGTTCTTCTTGCCCAGCCGCTTAGCCCGCATTCGACGTCCGTGCTCGGCTGTGTGTGGGAACGCTGACTGCCGTGCACCTCATTGCTTGGCGAATTCGAACTGCGCAACCTCGGTAAGGCCCCGGCGGAAGAAGTCGGCACATCCGGTCAGATAACGCCGATACCGGTTGTAGACCTCTTCCGAGGTCGTTGCGATAGCGTCGTCGCGATGTTCCTCCAGGTTCGCTGCCCACGTGTCGAGCGTTCGGACGTAGTGCTGATTCATCAGTTGCGTTGTGCCCAGCGAGAGTCCGGCGTCAAGGGAGGGTTCGACAATGTCGGGCACTGCGGGCAGCTGACCACCGGGAAAGATCTCTTTGCCGATGAATCGCATGAATTTCAGATCGCTCATCGTGATCGCGATGCCGTGCTGCGGCCAGTAACTCGCCGGATGAGTGAAGATCGTCTCCAGCACCATTCGCCCGTCTGCGGGTAGTATCTGTGCGACTGTCTTGAAGAATGCTGAGTAACGGGGCTTTCCAAACGCCTCGAAGGCTTCGATGCTGACCACCCGATCGACTGGTTCCTCGAACTCCTCCCAGCCTCGCAGCAGGACACGGCGCGACCGCGTGGTGTCAACCGCATCCAACAATCGCGTCGTGTACACGTATTGGTTCTTGCTCAACGTCAACCCGACGACGTCTACGTCGTACTTCTCGATCGCACGCTTCATTGCCGAACCCCAGCCGCAGCCGACATCCAGCAGTGTCATCCCTGGGTGCAGATCGAGCTTCTCGAGCGCCATGTCGATTTTGGCGAGCTGAGCATCCTCGAGTGTGGTGTCCTCGCTCTCGAAGAACGCGCAGCTGTATGTGCGTGACGGGTCCTGGAACAGTCCAAAGAACTCATCGGACAGGTCGTAATGGGCCTGTACATCTTCGAACTGCGGGCGAAGCTTCCTTAACGGCGACTCGTTCTCTGCCATCTACGTATCTCCCGCATGGCGGTCGTTGTGGGCCTGTGAGCGGGAATCAATCTCTCTCGCAGGTCAATTGGCGGGCAGGCGGCCCTCCATCAACCCAACGTCATTTCGAGCGCAAATCATCGATGAACGCTGGCTGTACGATCTCCGCAGTTACTCATAAGAAAGCTTTCAATATAGCTTTTAGTTGAGGTATTTGGTACGCTCCGAACCATGACAGGAGACGGGAGTGGTCGAGACCTGATCGACGCCATGATCGACGACTGGCGCAGGGAGATGCCCGACCTCGACAAACCAGAGTCATGGTTGGCGCGACGTGCCGCGCGGCTGGCCGAGCGGTTGCAAGAGTCACTGAGTGTCAAGCTCGCGCCCTGGCATCTCTCCAGGACCGACTACGCCGTGCTGAACACGCTGCGGTCGGTGGGCGCGCCTTACGAGCTGCGGCCATCCGACCTCAAACTCAGACTCCTGCTCAGCTCCGGCGGCGTAAGCAATGTCCTCAACCGGCTGCAAAAAGCTGGACTGATCGAGCGCGAACAGGACACCTCCGACGCACGCAGTTCCTGGGTCCGGCTGACCACGACGGGCGTCGAGACTGCCGAGCAGACGGTGCAGATGTGGTCTCAAGCCCAATCCGACTTCTTCCGGGCAGTGCCGCCCGATGTGCTTCACGCCGCATCCATCGCGCTGCGGGAGGTATTGATCGCCATCGGTGACGTCGAACCGCCGACAGCCGAAACCAGAAAACGACAGGCACGTTCGTCGCAAAGGCATCGGGAACCAAGTGATAAGGCTTCGCAAGCAGGACTGAGATATGTACGAGGTCGATGAGTTTTACGTCGGCGACGAGGACCCGATGTACGTCCAGAAATGGTACGCACCCACCAGTCGCCGTCAGAATGCCAACGTCGTACTGGTCCATGGCGGGGCGCACACGGGAGTCTGCTGGACCACCTGTCCCGATGGACGTCCGGGCTGGGCGAAACTGCTCGCCGACGCTCGGTGGACCGCTTATGTCGTCGACTGGCCAGGAGTTGGACGGTCTCGGCGTCGGCCCGACTACCTGACGCAGGGTGCGCAACCCGTTATCGACGCAATCTAACACTTTTGGGCATGATCGGCACATCGGTTGTGATCGGACACAGCATGGGCTTTCCGCTCGTCGCGAAGGCGATCGACATCGGAGGCGACAACGTCTCTGCGCTCATCGCTGTCGCTCCCGCACCGCCGGGCAACGTACATGAGGAACGACCCCTTGCGCCTACCGATCGGCCCTTGCTCATGTCGGCCGAACGCGTTGCGCAGTCCTTCACCAACTCGGATCGGTTCGCCCCCGACGTACTTCAGGCTTACCGGCGGTCGTTATTCGATGTGAGTCCAACCCTCATCAACGCATCTGCAGATCTCGACCGCAGCGGTGCCATGGTGATCGAGGACGTCGACAAACTGATTGCCCTGCCATCGCTCGTTTTGGCGTCCGAGCAGGACACGATGACGCCGCCGTCGCGCACCCTCGAGGTCGCCAGATTCTTGAGAGCCGATCACGTCGTTCTCGGGATGGACTGGGGACTGGGTGGATTCGGCCATTTGATGCCCATCGAGCGGGGTAGTGAGCAGATCGTCGACGCGCTCCTTGCCTGGCTCACCGCCAATGGCCTCTGAGAGCGAAGCCATTGGCGGTGGCCGGATCGTTCGCTACTGGACCTTGTACATCCAAATGAGTGTCGTGGTCAGTTCGCCGTCACTGCCCCATTCGTATTTGCGGGCCACACCCTGACCGTTGTAGTTGCGCACGTAATCCAGCAGCGCGGGCCGCGTGGTCGCACCGGAATCGATGCCCTTCAGCATGATCGTCGTCAGGTCATAGGCTTCTGTGCTGTACGTGCCCGGTTCCTGGCCCCACTTCTTGGTGTAGGCGTCGGCGAACGGACCGCTGGCAGGCGCGCACGGGCAGCCCATCAGCGCATCCTTCGACGCCGAGCCCGCCTGCTTGACCAATTCGGGATCCTTACTGCCATCGCCGACGGCGAAGGTCGCCGTCACTTCGGCGTCGCGCAGCTGCTGCAACAGGATCGCCGCCTCCGCGTAATACCCGCCGTAGAACACCGAATCAGGCGATTCGGCCTTGATCTGTGTCACCGCGGCCGAAAAATCCTTGTCGCCCTTCTTGACCTGAATGTTGCAGTTCGAATCCGTGATGGAGCCTAAGGTCTTTCGAACCGCATCGGCGATACCGAGTCCGTAATCGCTGCTGTCATCGATCACACAGGCCTTTTTCGCCCCGACGGTGTTCTTGAGATAGTTCGCAATCGACGGGCCCTGTACCCCGTCGTTGGCCATCCCGCGAAAGAACGTCTTCCACCCGTTCTGCGACAGCGTCACATTGGTGGCGCCGGGGGTGGCGGCAACGAGGCCAGCCTGGTTGAAGATGCTGCCGGATGCCTTGGTTTCACCTGAGAAGGTCGGCCCCACTAGTCCTTCGATCGATGCGTCGTCGATGATCTGCGGTGCGATCTGACTCGTCTTCTGCGGATCGGATTCGGTGTCGAAAGGCTTGAGAGACACCTGACATCCGGGGTTAGCGGCATTGTGCTCATCTACAGCCAGTTGTGCACCGAACTTGACATTGTTGCCGAGCGCGGCGTCAGCGCCAGTTAGCGCACTCGCGGTTGCGATCGATACGGGCGCGCAGGTGGCCTTGCCGTCGCCGGCGGGATCGGCTGGCGTGACTCCACTTGCCGGGGCCACCGCCGCGCCATTCTCGTCGATCTGGGTCAGTCCAACAATTTTCAGATTGGTCGGGGTCGCAGCGTTGCTTGTGCTTTCCGCAGGCGCTTGATGGCAGCCCGCGATGCTTGTGACGATGAGCGCGGCTGAACTCAGTAACAGTGCTTTTCGTGGTGCGCGCATGCGCACGTTTCACCTCCGTGATTGGGGTTCGTCTACAGCCGGGGTCCCTCCCTAAGCTGCACGGACGATTGGGATTAACGACACACCTGTGCGTTCTCGTCAGTGCGCACGACGAAGGTGACGGCGATCACAAGCGAGGCGCTGGGCGGGTTGCTAGGCATTGCTCAGCGAGACCTTTACGATCACGTTGCCGCTGATGGTCGCCTCGGTGGCTGCACTGGAGCATCCGCACCTTCGACTCGGCTCCGTCGAGACCTTCACGCCTCGCCGACGGCCTGTTCACGGTGGTCCGGGTCCGAAGCACCGTCCGATACGGCGAGCTTCCTTGCGGCAACGCTTCGACGGACCCAGCAATCGGTTTTGGCCGAACATGTTGACGGGCAGGCTTTCTAGGGCGCACGGTCGTCAGGCACGCCGTCAAGGGAGGCCATTCTGTGGCGCAATTCACTTCGCACTCAGTGAACTCGGACGGCGAGCCGTGACAGAGAATTGCGCTCGCCGAAAGCAAGGATAAAAGGCCTGGTCAAGGCCG
Organism: uncultured Actinomycetota bacterium; assembly: GCA_963848855.1. Taxonomy (GTDB): domain Bacteria; phylum Actinomycetota; class Actinomycetes; order Mycobacteriales; family Mycobacteriaceae; genus Mycobacterium. The sequence continues at coordinate 1,192,951 of CAWKFL010000006.1, read as the reverse complement.
GTGACTAGCATCACCTCGGCCCATCGAACTAACCGTACTGAGTGGACCGTTGAAGCTAGTACAGCCAAATCGCAAGCGTTAAAACATGGGCGAATTCAATTGAGGGCTGGTCCTTTTGAAGGAGGGAAAGAGAAAGTGAAAATGCGGTTAATCGCATCACTCGTCATAGCTACCGCGGCGGCAACTGTCGGATTGGCACCGATCGCTTCGGCCGACTCGACCGTTCGGCAAACCCCTGGCAATGCGGAGGTCACCGCTCACCCGGGTGCGGCCGCCGATCACGCTGCACAGGTGCAGCAGCCCTTCGGAGGGGATCTCGGTGCGCTGATCTTCCACCACTGACGATCAATAAGTGAGGCCAGCCGGGAGAGCTCTGCGACGCACATCGCGTCTTAGGCGGGCTCTCCCGGAGCCTCACCGCCCGGTAACGCAACTTCGACCTGCCATCGCGCCCGCCGCTGCGCCATGGTTTGCTCCCACCACGGCGGCGAACCGCGCTCACCCAGCGCTACCTTGACGGCTTGGACTCCTGCCCGAGCCGTCTGTTCTTTACCCGTTCCCTTGGTACCGCGTACCTCGTTGCGCCAGGACATCAGAATGCGCACGAGTTCCGCTCGCCGTTCCTCCGGGATCGACGGGTCGGTGGCGCGCCATCTTCGACCGTTGATCACGACGTGATGCCTATCCTCGGTCATCGGCGGTTCACCCATCCAGCGAGTTTAAGACCGGCTATGAGCCGTTGAAACTAGCGCGCTTTCTGTTCGCATTTCTCCAGAAGTCGTTCGTCCACGTACAAGCCTCTGCGCTGTTGAAGTAGCGATCATCGTGTCTGTAACTACTGCCAAACACGATTGATCGGCGCGAAAAGGCAACCGAGGTAATCGAATTCACATTGAGGAGTGACCTATGGGAGACGCAGACGTGCGACGGATTTGGCCCTTATCCGCACCGAGGCGAGGGCGAATCTACGCGCCGATGGAAAAGGTTGACAGCGCCGGGTGGCTGATGTCTCTACCCGACGCCGAGTACCAGCGCTGCGCTCCGCCGGATCACATCGCTGCCGGGACGACAAAGACTGACGACGGACGGCCGATGTCGATCAACGTCGAGCAGGTCGGAGGCGCTCTCGTCGTCCAGCGCTACGTGGCCGAGGTTGCACGAAGTGCACCACTGCCGGATGGCGGGGACTCGCCCACCAGAGTATCGGCGCGATCTGCGTGCCCTACGGACTGATTGACTCCGCGCACTTTTCGCGGTTGTTCAAAGAGGCCTGCGGCGTGTCACCACGAGCCTTCCGCGACCAATCCCGGTCGTCCTTGCCTGGATAGGAGCGTGCCGTCACTCTTCAGATAGCTCCTTGGCGGCAGCACGTGGAACCCCGAGAACAGGCACAGGAGACTGTCGGACGATCTTATTGGCCCTGGACCCGAGGAACACCCGGGCAAGCGGTCCCGATTCACTCGAACCGACTATGAGCACGTCGCCGGCTCGCCATTCGACCTCCTCGATGGCTTCCTTCCAGTCCGCGCCGTACCCGACGACGACCTCAGGTTCGGCCAGCTGCTGACCCGAGTTGCCCTCGGCGTTCAGTGCCTCCTTCGCTGCGGAGCGGATCGTCTCCGTCCATTCGGCCATCACGGCCGCACCCTCGGCATGGAACCGAGCCGTCTCGGGCGGGGGCAACTGAACAGCGAATGACACCAGCCGGAATTGGGCGCCGAACGAATTCGCCAGCGTCTCACCGGCCCTCAGCAGGACACCGCTCTTGGGCCCGCCGGTGAACGCAACCGTTACCCGGTCGACCTTGGCGCACTGGGCCCGGAAGCCGCGCGGACTGACCGCGACCGGCACCGGCGAACTGTGCAGCAGCCGGTCAGCGACGCTGCTCAGGGCGATGTACCCGAATTGGCCGACGTCGGCGGACCCCACCGCGATGATGCTCGACTCGTACTGTTCGGCGGCTTGCATGAGGCCACTGGGTGCCGAACGGGCATCGACCGTAACGAACTTCGCGGGTACGTCGGGGGCGAGATCGTCACGAGCCCGTGCCAGCGCGGTGTCGGCCGACTCGTTGATGTAGCTCCGGTAGCCCTCGTCGGCCCTGGACATGCCGGGCATCCACGGTGCGGGGATGACCACGCAGACGACGAGTTCCTCACCGCTGGCCCGGGCGAGCATTTCGGCCATGCTGAGCACTGCCTTGGCTCGCCGATTGATCGGGTACCCAACGAGAATCGTCATGGCTGATCTGTCTCCGCGATAAGGCCGACGTGCTCGTGCCTACCGAGACGAGAGTGGTGACGCGCGTAGACGAAGTACCAGACGAATGCGACGGCGACCCAGATCACGAAGACAATGATCGTGATCGGCCGCAGGTAGTAGATGATCCACAGCGAACCGGCAATCGCCAGGATCGGGGTCACCGGAAACAGCGGAACCTTGAAGCTGCGGGGCAGATCCGGGTTGCGTCGCCGCAACACGATGACACCGATGGCGACGGTGATGAACGCGACCAGCGTGCCGATGCTCGTCATCTCCGCAAGGAAGTTGATCGGTATCAGACCGGCCAGCAGCGAAATCACCACTGCGACAATGATCGTGTTGGGAATCGGGGTCAGGGTACGCGGGTTCACCCGATGGAAGATGTCGGGGATCATGCCGTCACGCGACATTGCGAACAGGATTCGCGTCTGGCCGTAGATCGACACCAGGGTCACGCTGAAGATCGAGATGATCGCGCCGGCGGCCAGCACGGTGCCAGGCCATGTCGAACCGACCACGTTTTCCAGGATCTGTGCCAGCCCGGCCTCCTGGCCGTCGAACTGTTCGGAGGGCTGGGCCGCGACCGCGACCAGTGCGACCAACACGTACAGCACCGTGACCGTCAGCAGGGCGATCATGATGGCCAATGGCAGGTTGCGACGCGGGTTCTTGGCTTCCTCGCCCGCCGAGGCGACGCTGTCCAGGCCGACGAAGGTGAAGAAGATGACGCCCGCGGCGGCGGTGACGCCGGAGTAGCCCAACGGAGCAAAAGGCTCGAGGTTGTTGGAATTCCAGCCCTGAACGCCGATGACGATGAACATGATGAGCACCGCGATCTTGATGACCACCATGACGGCGTTCGTCTTGGCCGACTCACTGACGCCGCGCATCAGGAGCAGGGCGCACATGACCACGAGGACCACGGCGGGCAGGTTGAACACGCCGCCCTGTTCCGGTGCGTTCGACAACGCCTCGGGCATCTGCACGCCGAACACGTTGTCGAGGAACTGGTTGACGTACTCCGACCAACCCACGGCGACGGCCGCGCCCGCGACACCCCACTCAAGGAGCAGGCAGGCGCCGACCGCGAGTGCCGTCAGCTCACCGAGCGTGGCGTAGGCGTAGGAATACGACGAGCCGGCCACCGGCACGGCCCCAGCCAACTCCGCATAGCAGACCGCGGTCAGTCCGGCCACGACGCCGGCGATCACGAACGACCAGATCACCGCGGGCCCTGCCATCGGAACCGCTTGGCTCAAGATGAAGAAGATGCCGGTGCCGATGGTGCCACCGATACCGATCGCCGACAGACTCCAAAGTCCGATCGTGCGTTTGAGTTCACTGCGTCCGGTGTCGGCGCCAGTCTCGGCGGCCATCTCCTGCACCGGTTTGTTGCGCAACACCTGTTCTCGTAGGGATGCCACGCTTCCTCCTTCGCGTCGTCGCAGACCCTGGGTGCCTAGGCGGTCAGGCTACGACTGCGCGCATGAAGGAGTAGGTGTTTCGGAAAACCCTGTATGCGGATGTAATTTATCCGGCCAGCATTGAGCAAACCGCTACAAATCGAGCTCGTTCGCAGCAGTTAACTATGAGAAAGGGTCACGGCGTCGGCGGAATCGGCACGATAGGCGGTGGCGCCGCCGGATCTGGCGGCAGCGGCCCGGCCGGATTGGGTGGCAGCGGCCCCGCCGGGTTTGGCGGCGGTGTGTCGAAATACCCGGGAGGCGGTGGCCCGTTCAACGGGTAGTACCCGGGCGGCAGCGGCGGGCCGCCGGTTGCGGGTCCAGTTGGCGAGGCGGGCGTCGAGGACGCGGGGTCGGTCAGCGACGTGTATCCCGGCGGGAGTTTCGGAGCCGGACCAGCTCCTGGCGGCGGTGCGAATACCGGGACGCCCGGGTCCGCCATCTGCTGGGGGCCGTCGCGGACCTCGTGCCAGATATCTCTGAGGCTTGCGATCGGACCCGAGCCCGATTGACCTGAGCCGTAGACGGGGTTCGCGATCTCTGGAACCGTTGGCGGCCCGGCGGGTGGAGGCGGCGGCGGCCCTGGGGGTGCGTCCGCAGCTTCGATGACAGGCTGGCCGGGAGCCGGCGTGGCCCCCGCCGCTGGTGTCGGCGTCGGATACGGCACCCCTGGATCCGGTTGCGCTGCGGCATGTGCGGACATGGCCAGTGCGCCACCGGCGACGATGACGCCCGCGACCGCAACCCGCGCGGCTGTGGCTCGCTGTCGTTCGGTCATGAACTCCGGTTTTCCTCTCTGGTGGCCGCGAGACTCCATAGGGAGCAGCGCGGAAGCGCCGGACCCGACCTCCGGGTAAGGCTAGCGCCTTCCCCACTACTCGCGCATCGCTTGGTTGGGATCTGCAGCGGGAGGCCAGGACGATCGACGATAAATTGGCGGACCACGCGTGTTTCGAATGCTTGTTCGATGGCTATCCGCCGCTACGGAGGTTTCGACATGACAAATTCACAGCACGCACCGAACGAGAACCCCGAGAAGGACACGTCGCAATGGGTGACCGGCGACGAACCGATGACCGGTGCGCAGCGCAGTTACCTGCACACGCTGGCTCAGGAGGCCGGCCACGAAGTGCCCGACGGCCTCAATAAGGCGCAGGCATCGGATCTGATCGATGAGCTCCAGGAACAGACCGGCCGCGGCTCTTGAACACCGCACGAGGTCGATTTCTCGCGTGTTCGATCGTCTTCTGAGTGGAAGTGCGCCCGGGCCGAATCACGACTGCCGGGTGACAAGACGCAAGGAGATCTGATGCCATCACCCGAGAAATCACTGCCCGAGCCTCGACTTCTGCTCGATGGTCTCGCGTACGTCGAATCACCCCGTTGGCACGACGGCAGGCTCTGGTTTGCGCACTGGGGAACCGGCGAGATTGTCGCGGTCGACCTCGATGGACGCAGCGAGGTCGTTGCGCACGGACCGCCAGGCTTGGGGTGGTCGATCGATTGGCTCCCGACTGGGCGGCTGCTTGTCACGGGCCCTGAGCTGTTGCGGCAGGAGCCGGACGGATCGATGGTGCCGCATGCCGATCTGAGCGCGGTGGCCGACCACGGTTGGAATGAGATCGTGGTGGACGGCCGCGGCAACATCTATATCAATGGCTTCGGGTTCGATTTCCTTGGTGGCGAACCACCCACGCCAGGGATCATCGCGCTGATTACGCCGGACGGCGCGGCTCGCGTTGTGGCCACCGACATCGACTTTCCGAACGGGATGGTCGTCACCCCGATAACGCCACGCTGATCGTCTCGGAGTCGTTCGCCGGCAGGCTATCCGCATTCGACATCGGCGCCGACGGCTGCCTTTCGAACCGACGCATCTGGGCCAACGGTGTCGGCCCCGACGGGATCTGTCTCGACTCCGACGGCGCGGTGTGGACACAGACATCCGATACCCGTACGCACACCGGCCGTGATGACTGTCCCGAGGGCGCGTGCGTGCGGGTCCGAGAAGGTGGGGCCGCGCTTCAGCGGATAGAACACGACCGCGCAATTTTCGCCGCGATGCTGGGCGGACCCGACGGTCGATCTCTCTTCTTGATGGCAGCTGACTGGCGGGGAACGGAAAACGTCGATGCAGCCATCGCTGCGAGAACGGGACAAGTACTCGTCATCGACGTACCGGTACCTGGTGCGGGCTGGCCGTGATCGCCGCCCGAGATACAAGCCGTACCTGGTTCACGCGCGGCTGTAGACCGCTTCGTCGTCGATGTCCACTCGGGATCGGTCGGTCAGGGCGAGACAACAGATCACCGTGACGACCGCAGCGGCGACGATGTAGATGGAGATCGAGTACGGCGTGCCTGTCTCATGGAGCAGCCACGTCGCCAACAGTGGAGCAGGTCCCCCTGCGAACACCGACGCCAGTTGGTAGCCGAGCCCGGCGCCGCCGTAACGCAGGTGCGTTGGGAAGCTTTCGCCGATCAGCGCGGCTTGCGGCCCGTACATCATCGAGTGAATAACCATCGACAGCACGACCATGAGGAAAATCAGCGCCTGCCCACCGTGGGTCAGTGCGGCGAAATACGGGAACGCGAACAAGCCGACGATGACCGCACCGGTCACATACACCCGTCTTCTCCCCCACGAGTCCGACAGATGCGAAAACAGGGGGATCGTCGCGAGCTCAACAGTCGCGCCCACCAGCACCGCGGTCAGCACAAATGTCTTGCTGTAATCGTGGCGCTCCACGACGTAGATAAGGACGAAGGTGGTGAACAGGTAGAACGGCATCTGCTCGGCAAACCGTGCGCCCGCAGACAACAGGATTTCTCGCCAGTGACGTCGGATCGCTTCAAGGACTGGGGTGCTCGCGGTCTTGCCTTGCTGCACCACCCTGGCGAACATCGGCGTCTCGAGAATCTTCAGCCGGATCACCAGGCCGACTGCGACCAGCACCAGGCTCGCAAGGAAAGGCACCCGCCAGCCCCAAGAGTCGAAGGTGTCGTCCGACATCGTCGCCGACAGCAGGGTCATCCCGCCAGTCCCCAGCACCAGCCCAACCGGAACGCCGATCTGGGCGAAGCTGCCGAGCAGACCGCGCCGCTTCTGGTCGCCCCATTCCATTGTGAGCAGCACCGAGCCGCTCCACTCGCCGCCGACTGCGATGCCCTGCAGCACCCGAAGCAACACGAGTAGCAGCGGTGCGGCAACGCCGATCGTTGCCGTCCCGGGCAGGATCCCGATGACGGCGGACGAGATGCCCATCACGAGAAGCGTGATGATCAAGGTTGTCTTGCGGCCGATCCGGTCGCCCCAGTGTCCGAAGATGGCCGCCCCGATCGGCCGTGCGGCGAACCCCACGAAGTAGGTGGCGAAGGACTGCATCGCACCCGCGTACGAACTGGATTCAGGAAAGAACAGCTGCGGAAACACCAGCGCCGCGGCGGTGTTGTAGAGGAAGAAGTCGTACCACTCGATTGTTGTCCCGATCGAGCTGGCTAACGCAGCACGCCGAACCTGCACCCGCTTCGCACCCGGGTCAGCTTGCGCCGTCTTGCTGACCTCGTTGTCTCCCATGACCATCGGGCCCGCCTCCTAGGGTTGACGTCGACCGTTGGACACGCCACCAATTGACTCGGGTTACCAGTTGATTGACGTTCTAAACGGACTGAGTCATCGGGTTGGATTGGGCGGAAGTAGCTGCCGCCGTTGACGCCTGGTTACGGCGCCTTGCTTTGGCCATAACCCGAAGCGCGATCCGCCCGGGCGTTATACATACCGCATGCCCTGCGAGGTGCGCCCGCATGGGCCACGACTCTCCTGGCTCTGCCGAATCGTCCGCATCCGGTGACCCTGCCGGCCCGAACGCGTCGACGGCCCAACACAGGGCCCCCGGCGACAAGGACGGTGCCGGGGACGAAACCGCGACGAACACCGTTAGCAGCGGAACCGACGCCCTTACGGCGAAAGACGAAACGATTCGCGCGGCGCCTCCGGGAGTCGTCGTCGGCACGGGCGGTTTCAATCAGGACGTGTGGGTATCCAGAACCGCACCCAGGAGGCCTGCGATAAAGAACAGCTACGACCGGGCCGCCGCCAAGCCCACAAAGCCGAGATCGGCCCCTCCAGAGTCCAAACATGGCCCCGCCCGCGACCGATGTGGTCAATCGGCGCGCGAATTTCGTTGCGGATCCGCCATCGCCGCCGACGAGTCCCGCGCCGCTGCGGACCGCCACGCCGATTGTCACATCGAACTCGCCCGAAGCACGTCCTTCGCGCGTGGTCAGTGTCGTGACGCGGCTGGTGTCGGGCGTTGTTAACGCGACCCTGAGCCCGTTGGCCGCCAGTAGTATGCCGGGAGCACCCGCTGCACCGCCGTCCATGTGGGCGCTGTTGGGCCTTTGCCCGACGTGAATTCGAGCCCACAGTGCAATCACCCTCCCCCCTGGCCGGCACACCGACCGACGTGCAACCGACGAATCAGACGGCGGCCGCCGATACCGTTGCGCCCGAAGTGCGCACGTTGATCCTCACCGCCTTCCCTGCGGAAGCCGACGCGATTCTCGCCCGCACCACATTCGACCCAAACCCCACCGTCGTCGTCGATGGTCGCCACTATTACCTCGGCACGACGGGCGGCAAGAAGGTCATTGTCGCGATGACCGGGATTGGCATGGTGAACGCCACCAACACCACGGAAACAGCACTCGTCCACTTCACACCAGAAGCCGGCATCTCCATCAGCGCAGTGGTTTTCGCCGGTGTCGCAGGCGGTTCCGGCCGCACCGAGATCGGCTCTGTGGCCATTCCGGCTTGATGGACCGCAGATGACGGCGAAACATGGCGCGCGGTCGATGCGGGCATGCTCGCCAGCGCCGACAGGCTCACCGTGGACCTTGTCAGCACCGCCACCGTAGGAGATCCCAGTTGTCATTGCGGCCCCTTGACCCGGATGCGGACGATCGACCTCAAGCGTGAGCCGCAACTTTTCGTCGGCGGCGACGGTTCGAGCGACGACAACAACAACGGGACAGCGTTTCCCGCGATCCCCTTCGGCGGCACCATCTTCGGGCCCCAACCGTGTGCAGCGCCGGATCGCTCGCCCCTGTTCACCGGGAACTTCTTGCACGCAGTGGGGCCGTTTCTGGTCCGCGGACTCCTCGGCAACCTGAGGGGGATCCTGACGGATGTCCCCCCGGCGGTGGATGCGGTCGACCAGGAGACCGCTGCGGCGCAACAGGTCGCCGACGCCTACGGCATTCCCTTCCTGGGTATCCGTGGCATGTCCGACGGACCTGGAGATCCGCTCAACCTGCCGGGCTATCCATTCACATTCTTCGTCTACAAACAGATTGCGGCCGACAACGCTGCCATCGTCACCGAGGCTTTCCTTCAAAGCTGGCACGGCCCTTGACTTCTGGGTTCAGCGACGCCCCTCCGACCGCGTCCCGTGGGCCGATGTCGGAGGGTGCTTTGGGTATGAGCGCAATTCAGTCCCGGTGTCGACGTGCGCTGGGATGGCGCAAGTGATCGCGCGCTTCGATCTCCTCTGGTTCGAGCATGGTGATCATGTCCACATCGGGGGCGCAAATACACACCGCGAGGAACCTACTCCACGTGTCCGGACTCAGGTTCGCGACCTGGTAGTGCACCACGTCGCCGCCCGGCTCCCAAAAGGCCTCGCCCGCAACGATTTCCCGTGGCGCCTCGCCCTCGAGCTCGAAGAGGATCCTGCCCTCGACGACGTAGCCGAACACAGGCCCGGAATGGCGGTGCGGTCCGAGTCCTTCGTCCGCGGGCGGTAGTTCGACGAGCTGTGTCATCGCATGCGACCCCTCGGGGATACGTAGTTGGTCGACAGACAACAGGTCGGTGATTCGAGTATTTCCTGCAGCGATCATGGCTTTTCTCTCCGGTGACTTCTGTGACGGGTCAGCTGCCGCTCGAATCCACTCGGGGAACCTTCACCTTCGGGCGGATGTCGTCGAGCCAGTGCAAATGGTCGACGCCGACCTTGAACTCGGACGCCGAAACCGGCAGCAGGTTCGCGGGTGGCGCGGTTTGTGCCGGAGCAGCGAGACCGAGGACGGCCACTGCGAGTCCGCTGATGAGAACGTTGGCGGCGATGATCTTCTTCATTGTTGTGTCCTGTTCCTTATTGTTGACGGTGACACATCAATGACATCAACCAGGCATCATCAAGTCCAACGAATGGTTTAGATCGTTCCCATCTACCAGATTGATATGTGGGTCACGCCCCACGCACGTCTTCGGCCTGCGGCATTAGGAGCCGCCGGGCAATCGCACGGCCCGACGCGCCGCTGACTCCCGGCCCTGGCCAACTGGCCGCGCCGATGAGGTAGAGATTCGGCACCGCGGTGGCGTATCCCCCACGATGAGCGGGAATGGGCCGCTGCATGAATGACTGTGCGAGCGCGTTGTGCCCGGAGGCGTGGTCGCCGGGCCCTGCGTTGGGGTTCGAACGCGCAACGTCGGCCGGGCTGAGGATGCGGCGGGCCAAGATCGTGTGCTTCAAATCGGGGATGTGCAGGGCCGCCTCCTCGATGACGCGATCGGTGAACGCTTCTGCGACCCCGGTCGTCCACGTGCCGTCGCTGGAGATCTGACCGGCCGCGTCGCCCACGGGGTGCAGCGGTACGTCGAGGATCTGCAGCCGCACCGTGGCGTGTCCCTCGGGTGCACGACTCGGATCGGTCGCGGTAGGTTCATGCCACGAGATCGACGGATGTGTCGGCAACAGCCCGTCTTCGGCCTGCCGTACCGATGTGAGCAACTCGTTCAGGCCGCGGCCCAAATTGAGCACACCGCCATCGTTCAGCCGCGAATCGGCGAAGCGTGGTCGTGCCGAAAGGGCCAGCGCCACCTGAAGGCATCCGCGCCGGTAGCCGTAGCGGCGAGCTTGGGCGCGAGCGGACTCGGGAACATCGGCTTCATCGCGCAATAGGTGGCCGTAGAGCTGATCGGGCGTGGTAGAGGCGATGATTGCCTCTGTGGCGGTGAAGTATTCGCCGTCGGCCGTACGAACCTGCGTTGCGCGACCGCCGGTGGTGGCGACCGCATCGACCTCGACCCCGGTGCGGATCAGTGCACCGTTGGCAATCACCAACTTCGTCAGGGCTTCGGCAAGGCGACCGCTTCCACCCACGGGGATCGGCATGCCCTGCGGGAGAGCAGACGCCATCAGAACCGCCCATACGGCCCCGCCTGCATCGAGCGGACTGATCCCGACGTGCAGTAACCAGGGCAGCCACGCCAGGATCATCTCCTCTCGCGAGAAGCGGTCACAGAGGAGGTCGAAACCAGAGCTCGTCAGCAGTGTGGAGAAGGGCAGTGCGGAGCTGGCGTCGCTGCGCAGGACACCGAACAGCTTCTGAGCAGCCGCGGAACCGAGATCCATACCGACCAAGGACGCGAGCGCATTGAGGTGAGGCGACGCGTCGGTGATGAGCTGACGCCAGGCGTCGCGCTCGCCGATACGGTCGACCTCTACGTTCAACGCCTCCGGATCCGTTTCGATGACCACGGAGCGGCCGTCGGGCAACGATGCGCCGGTGCTTACTGCGCTTTGCGCGTACCGCAGACCGTGATCGCCCAGTTCCTTTCCCAATTCGGCGAATACCGGTCCGCCGACGAAGAGCGGGTGCGCTGCCGAGAACGTGTCGTGGATGTATCCCGGCAGCGTCAGTTCCCCGCTATGGACCCAGCCGCCGGGCTCGCTGCGCCGATCGAGCAGACAAACGCTCCTGCCTGCCTTGGCCAGGTAAGCGGCCGCGACCAACGCATTGTGGCCGGCACCGACGAAGATGATGTCAAAGGTGTCCGAGTGGCTCATTCTCGCGACCCTAGAAACGGTGACTCCGACGTGCACACGAGCGGTCCACTGAGTGAGAGACCTGGCCGTGGCCGTGCATGTGAGAACTCAGGATTCACGCAACGCGGCGGCGACTCGCGCGGCGGTGGCGCGGGTCGCGGCCAGTAGCCCCTGTGGCGGCCGTGGTGCGTGGACCACAGTTGCAAGCGCCGCAAACCCGTCGCCACCGAACGGCACGGCGATTGCGACACAACAGAGATCGGCGACGGTGCCGCCGGCATCGACAATCGGTGTAGTGCGTGCGAACTCGACGTGCGCACGTGCTTGGGCGGTGTAGGGCGGCACCGCCGCACCGACCTCGGTGGTGATTGGCAGTTCATTGCGGCCTGCACGGCGTCCACGAACAGCAAGTCGTCGCCGATCCTGCCCGACAGGCTCACGGCTGCACCGGTGGCTGCGGCGAGCTCGGCGATCGGCCTTCGGGCCGCGTGGCGCAAACGACGCTGCGGACCGACCGCCGCGCCCAACCGCAACAGGCTCGCCCCCAGACAGTAATGCGCACCGTCGCGGCAAACCGCGCCAACCGCTATCAACTGCGCAAGCATGCGATGCACCGTCGCGCGAGGCATACCGGCCTTCTCCGTCAACTCCACCAGCCGCACCGGTTCGAGTGTGTGGACCAATTCGAGTAGTTCAAACGCGGACTCGATTACGCGGCGGGCTCCGCCATCACGATGATCAACGGTGGCACCACCCGCAGCAGTGTTCACGCGGTCGAACTCCGTTCTCCCCCGCGCTCTCCGCAGATGCGTGTGGTCGGTGGATAGACAACTCCTAGAAGCACTTAACGCCGGGCGAAGTCATTGTCTTCAATCGGAGGCTAGCTTTGAGTGTGTAAGCGATGTCACCTAGTCAGGAGCGGTGCAGATGTCCTACCCAGATTCCGGCAAGAGCGGAGCCGATGTACTCCTGACGCAGTTGGAATCTCAAGGGGTGGAGTGCATGTTCGCCTCCCCCATCGCCGTGATGGCGCCGATTTGGGAAGTGTTTGCCCGGCGCGGCGATGAAATGAAGCTGCGCTACTTCCGGTGTCGCCATGAGGTCTTGGCCGTAACCGTGGCTTCGGGCTACTACAAGGCCACGGGCCGCGGTCAGGTCGTTTGTTTACCGTCGTCGCTGGGTGTACAGAACGCGTCGATGGCATTGGGAACCGCTCTGCAGGAGCGCACCCCGATGACGGTGTTGTCGCCGGACACGGTCAGCTATGGTGATGACCCACAGGGCGACCCGGGCAGCGAATGGCCGTCGCTCCTCACCGATCACCATGGTCCGGCCCGCAATGCCGAAGCGGTCGTCAAATGGTCGAAGCGGGCGCGAATCCCGGCGGATCTGGTCCAAGAACTTCGACGGGCACACTTCATCGCCGAGTCCGTCCCGCTGGGCCCGACACTGCTTGAGATCCCGTTTCAACTGCTGCTGGGCGAGGGCCACACAAGCACGACTTCATGGGCCTCGCCAGTGCCTGTTGTCGCGACGCAGGAATGCATTGACGAAGTAGCCCGAATCCTGTCGCGCGCAGCCAATCCCATCATCGTGACCGAGCATGGTGGGCGAACAGACGATGACCGCAGCTCCCTCATCAGCATCGCCGAGTCGCTGTCGGCGCCTGTTTTCGAATTCTGGAATCCCGCCTATCACAATTTCCCGCGTTCGCATCCGCTGTACGGTGCCGGGCCGGTGGAAGCGGTCTTAGGCGATGCGGACGCCGTCCTGGTTGCCGGATGCAACGGGCCATGGCATCCACCGCATACAGCGTTGCGTCCCGGATGTGCGGTGATTCACGTCGAGCAGGACCCGATGCGCCCACGGGGCGCCTTCTGGGGTTATCCCACGACGCATGCAGTTCCGGGAAGTCTGTCCAGCAATCTCGCCGCGCTCGCAGAGAACCTAAAAGCGCGAACGACACCACGGCCCGATGCGGCCGAGCGGTGGACCCGCTATACACAGGAAGTTCGCGCGCGAGCCGTCGAGAAAGCCGACAAATTGGCCTCGCAGGCAACCGAATTCGTTCCTACAGCGGATCTGTTCCGCGCTTTGCATGATGCTCTCCCGGACGACGCGATCTGCGTGGATGAGATCACTGCCCAGGTCCCCGAAATGATTCACTTTCTCTACGAGCGCAAGCCGTTTACCCAATATCGGGGCTGGGCCGGCGCATTGGGCACCAGCCTGGGCACCGCCCTCGGCGTCAAACTCGCGCAACCCCAGCGCATCGTCGTCTGCATCGTGGGCGATGGGGCCTGGCACTACAACCCCGTCCCTGCCGCGCTTGGATTCGCCCAGGAATACCGCGTCCCATTGCTGATCGTGCTCTGCAACAACCAGCAATACGTGTCCCAGACGGCGAATCTGCTCAAGTACTACCCCGACGGCGCGGCAGTCCGCGAACAGAAATTCGTGGGCAACGTCATCGAACCCACTCCTGATTATGTGAAGGAGGCCGAAGCCTACGGCGGTGCGGGCGAGCGCGTGCACAAATCGGATGCGCTACCCGCGGCGGTGCAACGCGCAATGAAGCATGTTGCCTCCGGCAGTACCTATGTACTCGACGTCATCATCGACTAAGAGTCAGCGACCAAACGCCCGTCTATCGCCCAGTCCTGCGGGTCGACATCGTCGAAGACCACCCAGACGCTTTTTGCGGACACGCCGCCGATCTCGGCCACCGCCTCCGTGATGCGCGCCGCGACTTGCTTCTTCTGTTCGGTGCTTCGACCGGCTATCCAAGACACCTTCACCATCGGCATTGCAACGCCTTTCCCTACTAGCACATGACCAAAAAGGGAATGTATCCGACCATGCTCGGCCAACAGGGCATGGATACCAGATACGCTGATGCCATGACCGAATCGGCATATTCAATAATCAGCGAAAATGACTGCGCGGGTTGGGAACTGGCAAAGTGAACACGACCTCCAGACTCGCGGAACTCGGCATCGAACTGCCACCCGTCGTCAAGCCCGCAGGCGCCTATGTACCCGCTGTTCGCACCGGCAACCTGGTGTACACCGCGGGCCAGGTGCCGATTCAGTCGGGCTCCCTGTCGCGCACCGGCAAGGTAGGTGCCGAGGTCAGCGAAGAGGACGCGAAGCTGCTGGCACGCATCTGCGCGCTCAATGCGCTGGCAGCGGTGCACGCGTTGGTGGGCGTCGACGCGGTGACACGGGTGGTCAAGGTGGTCGGTTTCGTGGCGTCGGCACCCGGCTTCAGCGGCCAGCCTGCGGTCATCAACGGTGCCTCCGAACTGCTCGGTGAAGTGTTCGGCGATGCAGGCGCGCATGCCCGCTCCGCAGTCGGAGTGGCCGAGCTGCCCTCGAACGCGCCTGTTGAGGTCGAGCTGATCGTCGAAATCGCCTGAGCGCCTCTGCTATCCGAATTGGCCGGGCTGATACTCGCCCGCAGGCCGCTGAATCGAGACGTTGAGGCGGTTGAAGGCATTGATGACCGCAATCAGCGCGACAAGTGCCAGGAGCTGGTCATCGTCGTAGTACTTGGCTGCGTTCGTCCAGGCCTCATCGGTGACACCGCCGCCGTCGGCGATGCGGGTTGCCTGCTCGGTGAGTTCCAGCGCGGCGCGCTCGGCCTCGGTGAAAACCGTCGCCTCCCGCCAGCAGGCGACGAGATTGAGTCTCACTGAGGACTCGCCCGCGGCCGCAGCATCCTTGGTGTGCATGTCGAGGCAGAAGCCGCAGCCATTGATCTGACTGGCGCGAATCTTCACCAGCTCCGAGGTCGCCGCAGGCAGATTCGCCGTGGCCACGGCCGTGTTCGCGGCGACGAAGTGCTTGACGACCTTCATCGCCGAGTGGCTACGTGGGTGAATGGATCCCCGAGCCCGTGCCCGCGTCGACGGAGTGGATCAGCGGTGCCGGAGACGGTACCGCCGACCCGGCCGACCAGGTGACCCTCGACGAGTCGATCAACATGGCTTTCCTTGTGGTGCTCGAATCGATGACCCCGGCCGAGCGCGTCGCTTTCATCCTTCACGATGTCTTCCGCTACCCGTTCGCGGAAGTGGCTGAGATCGTCGGCCGTACGCCTGCGGCTTGTCGCCAGTTGGCTTCTTCGGCCCGTCGACGCATTCGTGCCGTCCGGGCGTCACCGACTCCGACAACCCGTCAGGCCGGCATCGTCAAGGACTTCAAACAAGCGTGGGAAGCCAAGGACATCAACACTCTTGTCGCCCTGCTCGACCCGGAGGCCACCGCGATCGCCGATAGCGGCGGACTCGCTACGGCTCACCTCCGGCCAATTGAAGGCAGCCAGAAGATCGCCCGCTTGTACATCGATATCGCAGGCCGGGTGCCGGAGATGACATTCCTGGAGCGCACCGTCAACGGTCGGCCCGGATTGGTCGCTCAGCTCGACGGTGTCACAGTGACCGTTTACGCCTTCGACGTTGTGAACGACCGGATCAAGCACATCTGGGCGGTACGCAACCCCGAGAAACTCCGGATCTGGTCCTGATTGCCTGCTGACCGCGTCACTGAAGCAGCTCGGCCGTCGATGCCGGCTGTCCAGATCGTCAAAGCGCTTGGACGCACCGCTCCGTCGGCGAATACCACCGCATTCGACCGAACCTCAACCACCGTGTCCGATTCGAGCACCACTACCCGATGCCTGGTCAACCAATTCGCCGTCGACCGCCGCGCCCGCTGGGATAACGTGGGCCCCAATCGACCGCCACAAACCAGGGTCACTTTGTGGCCATGTCCGGCCAGCTTGGCGGCCGTCTCGATGCCGGTCGGGCCGGCACCCACCGCGGTGATCCACGCATCGGAATGCATCGAGCCCAACTTGGCACGCAGCCGCTGCGCTGGTTCCAGTTCCCCTATGGGGTAAGCAAATTCGGCTACACCCGGAATCGATTCCGCGTAGCCGCCGCCGATGACGGCCTTGGCTTGGGTGAGCTGATCGCTCACACCCTGAAGACACCGCGGACCCTTCGGATGTGACGTTGCGTGACACGCATCACACCGCGCCGCCCAATCTGTGAATTGTGCAAGGAAAGTAAACGGTACGGACTTTTTACTTCCGAGCCCTGTGGCAGCGCTCACATGATGACCACACCAAAGCGCAACGAAGGGACCAATCAACATGGATTCAGCACAGCGGGAATCCGGTGCTCCGCCGACGAGGTCGGTCGCAGGCAACGTGATTCGTGGCTCGCTCGGCAACTTGATCGAGTGGTACGACTGGTATGCCTACGCGGCGTTCAGCATTTACTTCGCAAGCGTGTTCTTCCCGTCGGGAAACCAGACAGCGCAGCTGTTGAACACCGCGGGCATCTTCGCGGTCGGCTTCCTTGTCCGGCCTCTCGGCGGATGGTTGTTCGGGAGGTACGCCGACCGTTTCGGCCGCCGGGCGGCGTTGACGCTCTCCGTGACCTTGATGGGCGTCGGCTCTCTGGGAATCGCAATCTTGCCGGGGTACGCGCAAATCGGTGAGCTGGCCCCGATCCTGCTGGTGATAGCCCGGCTGCTACAAGGGTTGTCGTTGGGCGGCGAGTACGGAACTTCGGCAACGTATCTCAGCGAGGTCGCCACTCCACACCGTCGCGGCTTCTACTCCTCATTTCAGTACGTCACGTTGACCAGCGGCCAACTACTGGCCCTGGGAGTGCAGATCGTCCTGCAGCAGTTGCTCACCGCAGAGCAGATGCATGCGTGGGGATGGCGGATCGCATTCGTCATCGGAGCGGTGGCCGCCGTGGCCGTCATGTGGCTGCGGCGCACGATGGACGAGTCGGAGAACTTCAGCCTCGCCGTCAGCGAGAACACCGAGCGTGGCAGCTTGCGGGTCCTGCTCACTTACCCCCGAGAGTGCTTGACGGTGGTGGGTCTCACCCTCGGCGGCACGATCGCGTTCTACACGTTCACCACGTACATGCAGAAGTTCATGATCAACACGACCGGCCTGCCGAAGGAGCAGGTGACGTGGATCAACTTTGTCGCGCTGGTCATCTTCGTTGGGGTGCAGCCGATCCTCGGTGCGCTCTCGGACCGCATCGGTCGCCGGCCGCTGCTCATCGCGTTCGGGATCGGGGCGACGCTGTGCACTGTCCCGTTGTTGGATGCCGTCGCACGGGCCGACTCTGCACTTGCCGCGTTCGGCCTGATGATGCTGGGCCTGCTCATCGTGTCGGGGTACACGTCCATCAATGCCGTGGTGAAGGCAGAACTCTTCCCCGCCCGCATCCGCGCGCTGGGTGTCGGCCTGCCCTACGCGCTCACCGTTGCGATCTTCGGCGGTACCACGGAATACATCGCACTCGGGTTGAAGAACATCGGACACGAGAACTGGTTCTTCTTCTACGTGGCCGGTTGCGGGCTGATCTCACTGTTGGTCTATGTGTTCATGGGTGAATCGTCGCATCGATCGCACCTGGAGCGGGAGACGCGCGAACTTCACACGGATGACGACGAAGTCAGCGATATTGCGAAGGATTCGGCGACAGCTTCCTAGCATTCAAGATCATGCGCGTCCTACTGGTCGAAGATGACGAAGGGGTCGCGTCGGCGCTGGCCGAGCTTCTCGGCCACGCCGGCGCCTCCGTCATTCAGACTGCGCGCGGCGCCGACGCCCTCCATCGCGTGGCCAACTGCGATCTGGTGCTTCTGGACTTGGGGCTGCCGGACATGGACGGTCTGGACGTATTGCGCACGCTCCGGCGTGCATCAGATGTTCCGGTCATCATCATGACCGCCCGAGACAGCGACGGCGCGGTGGTGCTGGGCTTTCGCGCGGGTGCTGACGACTATCTGGTCAAGCCGGTCCGTAAAGCGGTGCTGCTGGCTCGGATTCAAGCCGTCATGCGTCGCCTGCGTCGTGCCGCGGGCGATCCGGCGACTCCGCCGGGACCGGTGGTCTCAGGGCCCATCACCATTGACCGCGAGCGTAGGGAAGTCGCACTGGACGGAAAGCTGCAGGCGCTCACCAGGACCGAATTCCAGATACTGTCCACACTGGCCGCGCGCCAGGGTGAAGCGGTCAGCCGTGAAGAACTCATGCTCGAGGTTTGGGGCACCGCGGTGGTGGGCCGATCTCGTTCGTTGGACTTCTTCATCGGACAGATAAGGCACAAGCTCACCGGACTTCCATTACAGACAGTGCGCGGCTTCGGTTTTCGGCTGGACACCTGAATGGGCTGGCGCGTTCGTGCCGTCATCGTCGTCTTGCTGCTGATGGCGGTCGCCGCGCTCGCTGTACCCCTCGCCATGAGTTTGGCGGACCGCCGAACCGGGGCGCTTGCCGCCGAACGGGATCGGCAGTTGGCTGCGCTGGCCGATTCAGCTGCGCTGCCGGATGCGCCTCTCGAGCGTCTGGTCGACCGGTATTACCAGGTCTACGGCGAAGGCGTGTTGATCATCGATTCCGATGGACGAACCTTGGCCGCGCGAGGGTTGAGCGACTCCGTGCCAGGCGTCGCGACAGCGGCGAATCATGCCCTGGTGGACGCGCCGGCGTCGCCTTGGACGCGAATCTGGCCATGGGACAGACGCGAGATTCTGGACGCCGCGGGTGTCCGACGCGACGGCGAACTCGTCGGAGCCGTCGTGATGGCGGTCGATACAAGGGCCGCAGCGCGCGACGTCGCCGTCGGGTGGCTGTGGGTGGCATTCCTCTGTCTCGGACTGTTGGTGTTGGCCGTACTCGTCGCCCGTGGCTTCACGAGATGGGTGCTGCGTCCGCTCACCGGGCTCGAGCGCGCGGTCGCCGAGATGACCGAAGGCGTGTCCGGGCCGCCCGCCGATGTGGCCGGCCCCCCGGAGCTGCGCCATTTCACCTCGGCGTTCAACACCATGGCACAAGTGGTGCGCGCCTCTCTCGACCGCCAGAAGCGACTCATCGCCGACGCGTCACACCAATTGCGCAATCCACTTGCCGCCGTCCGATTGCGGGCTGACAGCCTCGAGGATTGTGTAACTGAGAACGGTCGGTCCACATACCGGTCGATGACCGCGGAACTCGACCGGCTGGAGAACCTGCTGCAGCAGCTGTTACGGCTGGCCCGCGCGGAACAGGTCAGTGGAAGCCGCATATTGGGCCTGTCCTCGGCCGTCGAGGAGTCGACGGATCTCGCGGACGTGGTCGAGGAACGCATCGCGTTCTGGCAGCCGGTCGCCGGCGCGCAGCAGCAGCGCCTGCAGTACCGTCTGCACCTGCCCGAACTCGCTGTGCAGCTCGCCCGCCACGATGTCGAGCAACTGCTCGACGTCGCACTGGACAACGCCCTGCGGTATGCCGGCCCCGACGTCACCGTCACCGTGTCAACGGTGCGCACCGGCGACACGGTCGAGTTGACGGTCAGCGACGACGGCTCCGGTCTGCCAGACGAGGATCTGTCAAGGGCCGCCTCACGATTCTGGCGGGGCCACGACGACGGCGACGGCACCGGCCTCGGGTTGGCGATAGCCCGCGAGATCGCCGCGGGTCACGGCGGCGCGATCGCGGTCGAACGGGCTCCAGAAGGCGGCCTTCTGGTCCGCTACCGGCTGCCTGCGGCAAGTGCAGCGACATGCTGATCGACGGACCGATCAAGCTCAGCCGACGCGCATTCATCGTCGCGACGGCGGCGCTGGCGGCTGGCTGCGTGCGCGGCGGGCCGGGCGGACAGCTGCGCCTGGCCGGCGGCGAACAGGGCGGTCTGTACCTCACATTCGCGGAACTTCTGGCGAAACAGGTCAAGTCCCGATATCCGGACCTGGCCGTCAACGCGGTTTCGACGGAGGGCAGCATCGACAACATCGCACGACTGCGCTCGGGCGAGACCGAAATGGGACTTGCGCTCGCCGATGTCGCCGAACGTGATCGAGCTTCCGGCCCAATGGAAACCGCACCCGTCGCCGTTGCCCGGGTGTACGAGAACTACCTACAGGTCGTAGTGCGTGACGCCACTGCCCTCCACCAACTGGCAGACCTTGAAGGACGGCCCGTTTCGATCGGGCCACCCGGCTCGGGCGCCGCAGCGACCAGCGAGGTGCTGTTCGAAGCGGCCGGGCTTCGCGGTCGAATAATCATGGTGCGGTGCCGGCTTCGAGATGGACTGGCAGGGCTTTCGGACGGCAGCCTGGACGCCGTGGTGTGGTCGGGTGGCGTTCCGACGCCCGCCATCGCCGACCTCGACGCGAAACTGCCACTTCGCATGCTCGACATCGGCCGGCTGGCGGTGCCGATGACGGACCTGTCCACGTATCCCTACCTTGCCCGTAGGGTTCCGGCAGGTGACTACGCTCCGCCCGGCCTGTATTCGATCGGGGTGCCGAACCTATTGCTGTGCCGCCAGGACATCGCGTCAGATGTCGTCGGCGCAGTAGTGGACGTACTCGCAACGGATGCACCGCAACTGGTGCCGCCCTATGTCCGCGGGCTGCAGTACCTTGCGCCGCCGTCGATGATCCAGACCGGTTTGGTCCCGCTACATCCGGGCGCCGTCGATGCGTACCGGAAGCTGCACGGTTAGCCGTTCGCCCACGTTCTGATCGCCGCTAGCTAGCGCGAATCTGTGAATCTTGCAAGGAAAGTCGACATAGCAGACCTTCCTCTTCCGTCATCGCGGTGGCCGGGATCACCATGACGAGTGTCAACGACGTTGACGAGTGCACCACTACATCAGGGGGATTCATGAGGCACTTTGCGATAACAGTAATGATGGTCGGCGGGCTGGTGGCGGCGCTGTTCACCACAGCCGCGCCCGCGGATGCGGCACCATCGAATGTCGGAACAGCGCAGGACACAGTCAATCAACTGCAAGCCAACGGCTACCGGGTCATTCTGGGCCGATTCGTACTGCGCCCCTGACCGAATGCTCGGTGAGTGCAGTCCGGCCCGGAAGGGCGATCACGACGACGTCACGGAGGGCGGCGGCGATGCGGTCGAAAAAATCTTGTACACAACGGTTTACGTCGACGTTGCGCGCTGAGCATCGTCGGGACTACAAGTCGAAAGAAGAACCATGATAAAGAATGTTGTTGTCGGTGTAGGAATTATCTGCGCGAGCACATTTCTGATGAGCTCCGCTGTGGTACAGGCTAATCCAAGTACACCCATTGCGGTTATCGAGTCGTCTGCATCTCAGATGTGCGGAGCCATCAACGCCAAACCCACCACTGACGGCGTCATGGTCGGCTTGGCAGGCCTGCAGGACAATGGGCTTGACGAGATAGACGGTGCGATGGTGTTGATCACCGCGATTCATCACGTCTGCCCGCAGCACCAAACCCTGTTGATGGGAGTCATGGTCCGGTTGCTGCCGAAGAGGTCTGCAACAAGCCATTGTGACCGGCTCGAAAATGGGAGGGGTACACAATGGCTAGTAAGAAGGCACTACTGGCCGCGGCAGTCGCGGGGCTGGTCGTCACCGGCGGGATCCACTGGTGGAACCACCGTGACGGCCAGCCCCGGGCACCGCGAGCGGGATGCACCACGGCGGTCGTCGCGGCGTCCGTCGAGAAGGCGGATCTGATGGGCGAGATCGCCGCGCGATACAACGCATCCGATCGCCAGGTGAACGGCAGCTGCTACGGCATCTCAATCATCGCAATGGCCTCAGGCGTCGTCGAGTCCAGACTCAGAGAGGCCAGCTGGGACCCTGTCTGGGGCCCGGCACCCGATGCCTGGTCGCCCGCGGCGTCGACGTGGCTGCAGTTGCTTCGCCACGACCGCGCCTCCCACGACCGCCCCGACATTCTGGCGGCAGACAACGAGTCGGTGGTGTCCACACCGATCGTCCTCGCAATGCCTGAACCGAAAGCGAAGGCATTGGGTTGGCCCGAGGCGGCGATCGGCTGGTCGGATCTGCTGGCACTCGCCAAAGATCCGGCGGGTTGGGGATCCAAGGGCCACCCGGAATGGGGCGCGTTCAAGCTGGGAAAGACCAATCCCAACGTGTCCACGTCCGGGCTGTCGGCGCTCATTGGAGCGTTCGTGGCCGCCACGGGCACCTTCAGCGACCTGACCATGGACGCGCTGAACGAGCCACGCGTGCGCGATTTCGTTGCTGGAGTGGAGAAGTCCGTCGCCCACTATGGGGACACCGCGCTCACGTTCTTGTCGAACCTGCAACGAGCGGACGACGCGGGCGCGGCGCTCGGGTACGTCAGCGCGGTGGCTGTCGAGGAGAAGTCCATCGTGGACTACAACGCGGGAAATCCCAGCGGTGACCTCGAGTCGAACGGTCGGCACCCTGCGCCGCGTGTGCCGCTCGTCGCCATCTATCCGAAAGAGGGAACGCTGAACAGCGACAGCCCGTTCGCGGTCCTTGAAGTGCCCTGGGCCGAGCCGGGCAAGCAGGCCGGGGCCAAGGACTTCCTGGCCTATCTGCGTGAGCCCGCGCAGCAGGAGTTGTTCACTGAGGCGGGATTTCGCACGTTCGACGGCCGACCCGGTAAGGCGGTCAAGGACAGCGACTACTTGGCCGACGATCCGGGCGTCGTGTTGACGCCGCCGAGCCCACCGCTGCTAGCGGCGGTGCGCGCCGCGTGGACCGAGCTCCGCAAGCCGGCCCGTTTGTTGTTGGTGCTGGACGTTTCCGGATCGATGAGCACGTCTGCCGGCGGTGGTAAGACCCGTCTCGAGTTGGCCCAGGCAGCAGCGGTGAAGGGGTTGGGACAGCTCTCCGACAGCGATGAAGTCGGGTTGTGGACCTTTCCGGAGCAGGCACAGGTTTATTGGCAGCACATGCCGATCGAGCCGCTCGGCCCGCAGCGGGAGGTGATGGCGTCCCGCATACAGCAGCTGATCCCGTCCGGAGGTACGCCGCTCTATGCCGTTACGCGAAGGGCGGTGTAGGTGGTGCGTGCGGGAGCGCGCGACGACACGATCAACGCGATAGTCGTGATGACGGACGGCTACAACGAGTACCCCGATGACGATGACCTGGACGGTCTGGTTCGGCAGCTCGGTGATCAGGCGCTCGAGGGTGGCGTCCGGGTGTTCACGATCGCCTACGGCGAGGACTCGGATATGGAGGCGGCCCAACGCATCTCCGAGGCCTCGCGAGCCGCAGCCTATGACGCCACCGATCCGGCGACGATCGACACCGTGCTGACCAATGTCCTGTCGAACTTCTGATGGGGCGTAACGGATTCGCGACCCGCGTGCTCTCCGGTGCGCGGGATCCGGGGACAGTGCTGTTGTCGACGTTCGGTGCAGGTGCGGCATGGGCATTCGGGGCGTCCGCTCCCCTGGCTCTCTGCACCGCGGGGGTGATGCTCGGTACGGCGGCGACGGTCGGCGCATTGACACGCACGTCACACGAGGAACCAGCGCGGCTGAGACCGGGTACCCGCCAGCAGGGGCTGATCGACCTTCTCGACGGCCACATGCGGTCGCTGCGGGCTTTGCAGACCGGGGCGCTTCCCGCCGTGGTGCACGGGAAGGCCGAAGACGCGCTTGCGGCGGCCGATGCCGCCCTCCCCTCCGTGCTGCAGGTGGCGGCCGCGATCGACGCGCTGGACGAGGCGCTCTCGGCGGCGCGCAAAGTATCCGGTGAGAGTGAGCACGCGGCGGAGTCGATCAAGAAGACCGTCGGCAGGCTGAGGTCGCGACGGGCCACGCTGTTCGACCGGCTCACGGCGGCGGTGGATGAGGTGGCCACCGTCTATGCCGGGCTGCTGGAGTTGTCCGTCACGGCCCGCACTATGGGTGTCTCGCTGGACGATACGGAGGTCGGCGCGGTCAATGACGCGGTTGACATTGTTGCGGATGACGTTCGCCGAGTTGGAGGTCGACGCGGCGAGCCTGCCGGACGAACATCTCTTGTAGGTCCCGGTATGCGCACGTTCCGTGTTGCACGTGAGCGCGGGTGTTTCCGTTGCTTTGAAAATACTTTGGAATCGGGATGAATGCGCGGCCGTCCATCCGTTCTGGCGGTCGAGAAGCTGTCACGGACCAAAGGGAGGCTCATCATGAGAATCGTCGTAATCGGAGGAACCGGCCTGGTCGGGTCAAAGTTGGTGCAGGCCTTGAATGAACACGGTCATGACGCGATCGCCGCCGCACCCTCGACCGGGGTGAATACCTTCACGGGTGAGGGTCTGTCCGATGCGCTCGCCGGGGCATCAGTGGTCGTCGATGTCTCGAACTCTCCGACGCTCGACGACGCAGCGAAGGAATTCTTCCGCACGGCGACCACGAACCTGCTCACCGCAGAGCACGACGCCGGGGTTCGCCACCATGTCGCGCTATCGGTGGTGGGCACCGATCGGTTGGCCCCGCAAAGCGGGTACTTCGAGGCCAAGCTCCTCCAGGAGAAGCTCATCAGCGAGGGCCCCATCCCCTACTCCATCGTGCACGCCGCGCAGTTCTTCGAGTTCCTCAAGACCCTCGCCGACTCCGCGACCGTGGGCGACACCGTCCGGATGCCACCCGCTTATTTCCAGCCGATGGCCGCCGCGGACGTCGCCGAAGGTGTCGCGATCGCCGCGGTCAACGAACCGGTGAACGGCATCACCGAAATCGGCGGGCCGGAGGCGTTTCTCCTACCTGACCTGATCCGGACCGCGCTGACCGCCCGCGGCGATAGCCGGGAGGTCGTGGCCGATCCCACAGCAAAGTACTGGGGCATCGACCTCGAAGAGCGCACCCTCGTGCCCGGTGACGGCGCGACTCTGTTCGACACCCGGTTCGAAGACTGGATTCTGGAAGCCGCAGCCAAGGCGTAGCCGAACTGCTTGGACACCAAGATATTTCATTGACATGGGCGCCACGACCACAGGAGATCTGCGGTCGTGGGCTCGGTGTCACGACGCCCCACTGCCGATCAAGATCGGCCCCGCCTGGACTCACATGCCAAACGAGTAAGGTCTGGTGTCTATGTCGAGCCAGGATCGGGGGGAACATCTGCGTGGTCGCGCCAGCGAGTGCGAAACCCTTCGCAATCTGATCTCGACAGTCCGATCGGGCAGCTGCCAGGTCTTGGTGCTGCGCGGCGAAGCGGGTGTCGGCAAGACTGCGCTGCTCCAGCACGTGTCCGAGCTGGCGTCCGGGTTCCGGTGCGTCCATGTGGCGGGCGTGGAGTCCGATATGGAGCTCGCGTTCGCCGGCCTCCAACAACTGTGCGCACCGCTGCTGGATCGTCTCGATGAGCTGCCGGAACCGCAGCGCGAGGCGCTGAACGTGGCGTTTGGCCGCGGGGTCGGCGAGACTCCGGACCGCTTCCTGGTCGGACTGGCCGTGTTGAGCCTGATGGCGGCAGCGGCACACGACCAACCCCTGCTGTGCCTCATCGATGACGCGCAGTGGCTCGACCAGGTGTCGGTCCAGACATTGGGCTTCGTCGCGCGGCGTCTGCTGGCCGAACCGGTCGCGCTGGTGTTCACCGTGCGCGACGCCGGTGCCGACGCGCTCGTCGGGCTACCCGACCTGATGATCAAAGGCCTGTCCGACGCCGACGCGCGCGGCCTGCTGGAATCGGTGATGCTCGGCGGGATCGATCCCCGAGTGCGAGATCGCATCATCGCCGAAACACGCGGTATTCCACTGGCGATCCTCGAGGTGCCCCGGAACGTCCCTGCGACCGAGCTAGCCGGTGGGTTCTGGATCTCGGGCGGGCGGCCCTCCGCCGGACAGATCGAAGACGGCTTCGTCCGCCGGATCCAGGCACTCCCCGCACCGACGCGACGGCTACTGCTCATCGCCGCCGCCGAGCCGGTGGGCGACGCTGCCCTATTTCTGCGTGCTGCGGCGCACCTGGGGATTCCGGTCGACGCGCTCGGCCCGGCCGAGGCCGCGGGCGTCATCGAATTCGGTCCCCGGATGCGCTTCCACCACCCATTGATGCGCTCGGCCGCATACCGCGCGGCAGAACTCGCCGAGCGCAGGGAAATCCACCGGGCGTTGGCCGACGCGACTGATCCCCAGTCGGATCCCGACCGCCGGGCCTGGCACGCCGCCAACGCCGCGGCGGGACCCGATGATGGGGTGGCCGCGGATCTCGAAGCCTCCGCCGACCGCGCCCAGAGCAGAGGTGGTATAGCCGCTGCGGCAGCGTTTTTGGAGCGAGCAACCGCATTGACGGCCGACCCGGCACGACGCAGTGCCAGGGCGCTGGCCGCCGCACAGGCCAAGCGGGACGCGGCCGACCTGGAGGCAGCACGTGAGTTGCTTGGGATAGCCGAACTCGGCCAATTGTCGAGTCTTCAGCAGGCGCGGATCGCGCGGATACGCGCACAGATAAAGTTCGTCCGCAGCCGCGGTGGAGGTGTCGCAGCGCCCCAAATCAGCGACACGGCACCGGTTCTGCTCGAGGCCGCCAAGCAACTCGAAACACTTGACGACTACTCGGCGAGGGAGACGTTCCTCGAGGCGATCGCGGCGATCATGTACGCCGCGCGCATCGGTGCACCCGGCGCACTGGCGGAGGCGGCCGAGGCGGCGTGCGTCGCGGTCAGCCGGGAATCGGATCTGAAGCGGCCCGTCGATCTTCTGCTGAAAGGATTTGCGGAACGGATCACCGGTGGTGTGAGTGCCGGATTCGGTGCGCTGCGTGACGCATTGGAGCAGATGCACCAGCAAGCGCAGTCCGACGACAACTCGATCAGACGATGGCTGACGGTGCCCGCATTCCCGATCCTGCAGGAATCCGCCGGGCATGAACTCTGGGACGAATCGATTGTGCGTGCGCTGGCCACCGCCGCGGTGCGGTACGCGCGCGAGGCGGGCGCGCTGGCCGGGCTTCCCCGCGCCCTCGTGTACCGGGCGGGCGTCCACATGCTTGCCGGCGAATTTGGAACCGCAGCAACACTTATCGAAGAGGCGAACTCGATCACCGCGTCGACCACCCCCAATTCTGCGGTGAAGTACCACTCGGTGCTGTTGGCGGCATGGGGGGGAAACGCGGCCGACGCGATCGGTTTGATCGAGGCCGCCGCCACGGACGGCGTAGCCCGTGGTGAAGGTCGGTTGCTCGGTTTGACGGGATACGCCCGCGCTGTCCTCTACAACGGTCTTGGGCGATATGAAGAGGCGTTGGCGTCCGCCCGCGAGGCATGCGAATTCGAGGACCTCGGCTTCTACGGTTGGTCGCTGTACGAATTGGTGGAAGCGGCGGCGCGCACCGACGACAAGGAGATCGGGCAGGGCGCCCTACGTCAGCTCGAAGATCGCGCGGGCGCCAGCGGAACGGATTGGGGCCTTGGCGCTTTGGCCAGTGCCCGAGCGCTTCTCGCCGCCGACGACGACGCCGACAGCCTCTTCACCGAAGCCGTCGAGCGCTTGGAGCGCACCAGCATTCGTGTGCACCTAGCTCGTACCCGCTTGGTTTACGGGGAGTGGCTGCGGCGGGTCAACCGGCGTATTGATGCGCGTCGACAGCTCACCGAGGCCCACGACAGCTTCACCCGTATGGGTGCGCAGGCCTTCGCTGAACGGGCTCGCCGGGAACTGGTCGCGACCGGGGAGAAGGTTCGTAAGCAGCCGGCGAGCTCCGGCGGCGAGCTGACGGCTCAGGAAGCGCAGATCGCACGGTTGGCGGGCGACGGCCTGACGAATCAAGAGATCGGCGCGCAGCTGTTCATCAGCACGCATACCGTCGAATGGCATCTTCGGAAGGTCTTCGCCAAGCTCGGTATCACCTCGCGCAGGCAGCTGCGTACCGTGTCGTGGGCCAGTTAGCTGCATTCATTCGACGAGCTTGCCGTGAGCGGACACTTCATGCATCCGCCCCGAAATATCAAGCGGTATACCGGAAATGGCTTCGCGACTGATCCGGCCGGGCCCAGACCACACCAGGTTGACGTTGAGCGCTTCGTCAAGTTGTGGATAGTCGGAACGATTGTGGCAGCCGCGCGTCTCACGCCGCTCAAGTGCCGTCTCCAGCGTGGCCCGCGCTGCAATGGCGCTCGCCCTGAGGTCAAATGCGTGTGCGAGGTCATAGAACCCGGCGATATCAGGGTGTACGCCAAGGTCGGTGATCCGCTGTTCGATCTCCCCCAGCTTGCCGAGCCCGCTGAGTAACCCGGCCTCGTCCCGCACGACACCGGCGTGCTCGGTCATGGTGTTGCGGAGCGCCCGTTGGAGGAATCGCACGTTCTCCGGACCATTGGTCGACAGGATCTTGTCGATCTCGTCTCGGGCGGCGGAAATCGCTGCACGGCAGCGTTGTTGGGCACTGAGCTTGGCCGAATAGGTGGCGGCCGCATGCCCGACGATCTTGCCGTACACGAGAAGTTCGATCAGGGAGTTGCCGCCGAGTCGGTTGGCTCCGTGCAGTCCGCTCGCCGCTTCGCCGATCACATACAGCCCCTCCACGTCGGTGCCGTGATCTTCTGGGCGAACCCATACGCCGCCCATCGAGTAGTGCGCGGTGGGAGCGATCTCGATGCGCGTGGTGGTGATGTCGAGCAGCTGCAGATCCATCAACGTCTGATAGACGCGCGGAAGACGATCCATGATCTGCTTGCGCGGCAGATGCGAGACGTCCAGCCACACACCCCCGCGCGGAGTGCCGCGCCCCTCCTTGATCTCGGTATAGGCGGCGAGTGCGACACGATCACGCGTGGACAGCTCCATTCGTTCGGGGTCGTAGCGCTTCATGAAGCGCTCACCGAGGTCGTTGCGCAGGATCCCGCCCTCGCCGCGAGCGGCTTCGGATACCAAGGTGCCCGCGGAGTCCTCGGGTTCGATCAGCCCGGACGGATGGAACTGCACGAGTTCAGGATCGCGGATCCGACCGCCCGCCTCGAGTGCCAAACGGAAAGAGTCACCGGTGTTTTCGTCACGCCGAGACGATGTGCGCCGCCAGATCCGGGTGTGCCCGCCCGCGGCGAGAATGACGGCATCCGAGTGGATGGTGTAGCGGGTGCCGTCCTGTAGGTCGAAGCCGTAGGCGCCGAAGATGACGTTGTCGCGGACGAGCAGTTTGGTGATGTAGGCCGAGTCGAGGATGGGAATCGCGAGCTGCGCTGGCCTCCTGACCAGCGTGCGCTGCAGCTCGAGGCCGGTGTAGTCGCCCGCGAATGCGGTGCGCCGGAACGTGTGTGCACCGAAGAAGCGCTGCGAGATGCGGCCGTCCTGTTCACGGGCGAAGGCCATGCCGTAGCGCTCCAAATCCCTGATGGACTCCGCGGCGCCCTCGGTGACCACCCGCACCGTGGCGGGGTCGGCGAGCAGGTAGCTCTCCGTCAGCGTGTCGGCCGCGTGCTGCTGCCAGGTGTCCTCGGCATCCATGGTGGCCAACGCCGCATTGATGCCACCGGCGGCCAATGTGGTGTGGGCGTCCGTTTTCGGCCGCTTGCCGACGACAAGTACGTCGATTCCTCGCTCAGCGAGTTCGATCGCCGCGCGCAAGCCGGATCCGCCTGTCCCGATGACAAGGACGGATGTTGCGATCTGCTGTTCAGCGTCGGTCATGTCGCACTCCTTAAGGGTTCCTGACGGCCAGAACGGATCGACGACCGCAAACTCATCCCGCCCCACTCCGTAGTCCCCCGGGGACTACGGAGTTCCAAGGGTTCGCTCGCAGCAGCCGGGCCGCAGGCTGAAGCCATGGACGTTTACGAGGCAGTCACAAGCCGACGGGCGGTACGCGGATTCACGGACGAGCCCGTTTCACGAGAGGTGCTGGAGCGCGTGCTGCGTGCGGCGGCTTGAGCGCCGTCGGGATCCAACATTCAACCGTGGAACATTTACGTCGTGACCGGGGCGCCGCTGGCGCCGCTCAAGAAGCTCGCCACCGAACGCGTGGCGGCGGGCGACCCCTGGGACGAGCGGGAGTACGTGATGTACCCGGCCGAACTCAAATCCCCTTACTTCGAGCGCCGTGCCCAGTTCGGCAAGGAGCGCTACAGCGCGCTCGGCATTATTCGTGAGGACTGGGAAGCGCGTCAGCGCGCCGCCATCGCGAACTGGGACTGCTTCGGCGCGCCCGCCGCACTGTTCTGCTACGTCGACCGCGATCTGGGTCGCCCCCAGTGGTCGGACCTCGGCATGTATCTGCAGACAGTCATGCTGCTGCTCCGCGCCGAAGGGCTGAGCAGCTGTCCACAAATGGCGTGGTCACAGGTACGCAAGACGGTTGCGGACGTGGTGTCGCCCCCGGACCACCTCATGCTGTTCTGCGGTATGTCGATCGGGTACGAGGACCCGACGGTGACCTACATCCGAAACGGCCGGACCCCGCTCGAGGAGACAGTCACGTTCATCGACGGCTAGCGCGAAATGGAATTCCGGGTCGTCAAGCCGCGGCTTTGACAACCCGGAATTCCATTTCGGCGGCGGACCCATCAAGATCGACGTATGTCGAGCGCGGGTCGGAGAACACGACTGCATGGCCGCGCTGCCGAATGCGCGACCCTTCGGGGCCTGATCTCGACGATGCAATCCGGTAGCAGCCAGGTGTTGGTGCTCTGCGGGGAGGCCGGTGTCGGCAAGACCGCACTGTTGCAGTATGTCTCCACGCTGGCATCCGGGTGTCGCACCGTGCAGGTGGCTGGCGTGGAGTCCGACATGGAATTGGCATTCGCCGGTCTACAACAGCTATGTGCACCACTGCTCAATCACCTCGATGAGCTTCCTGAGCCACAACGCGAGGCGCTGAATGTCGCCTTCGGCCGCGGCGTAGGAGAGACCCCTGACCGGTTCTTGGTTGGCCTCGCCGTGCTGAGTCTGTTGGCCGCAGCCGCCAACGAGCAACCCGTGCTGTGCATCATCGATGACGCACAGTGGCTCGACCAGGTGTCGGTGCAGAGCCTTGCCTTCGTCGCGCGACGCCTGCTGGCCGAGCCGGTGGCGATGGTCTTCGCGGCAAGGGGCCGACCCGACGACGTGCTGGCCGGCCTGCCGGAGCTGGAAATCAAAGGTCTCTCCGACGCCGAAGCGCGCGAACTGCTCGAATCGGTGCTACTGGGAGGCATTGATCCACGGGTGCGCGACCGCATCGTGGCAGAGACACGCGGCATTCCGCTGGCGATACTCGAGGTGCCGCGAAGCATCTCGGCGACAGAGCTGGCCGGCGGGCTCTGGATTTCGGGTAACCGCTCGTCGGCGGCCGCGCTCGAGGAAGATTTCGTCGGTCGCATCAGGTCCCTGCCAGTACGGACTCAGCGACTGCTGCTCGCCGCGGCGGCCGAGCCGGTCGGCGACGCGGCCCTATTCTTGCGCGCGGCAGCGCGACTGGATATTCCGGTCGACGCTCTCGCACCGGCCGAAGCCGCGGGGCTGATCGAATTTGGACCGCGTATGCGCTTTCACCATCCATTGATGCGCTCGGCCGCCTACCGTGCCGCCGAGCTGACCGATCGTCGGGCGATCCACCGCGCGCTGGCCGACGCGACAGACGCCCAGTCCGACCCGGACCGTCGTGCCTGGCACGCCGCCAATGCCACGTCGGCTCCCGACGACACAGTGGCTGCGGAACTGGAAACCTCCGCCGGTCGAGCCCAGAGCAGGGGTGGAGTCGCCGCGACTGCGGCCTTCCTGGAGCGTGCGACCGCACTCACGTCGGACCCAGAGCTTCGTGGTTCCAGGGCTATCGCCGCCGCAAAGGCCAAACGGGAAGCGGCAGCGCCCGAAGCAGCGTACGAACTGCTGGCGATAGCCGAATTGGCGCCGCTGTCGACGCTTCAAAAGGCCGAGGTCGCCCGGATGCGCGCCCAGATGGAATTCGTCCGAAGCCGTGCCGGCGCGGCAGGTGCCCTCCGAACGGACGGAGCCGCGGCACTGTTGCTGCGCGCCGCCAGGGGGCTCGAAACGCTTGACGACGACCTGGCCCGAGAAACGTATCTCGAGGCGCTCACCGCCGCCATGTATGCGGGGCGACTCGCCGAGCCCGGCAGATTGGAAGAGGTGGCGAACGCGGGCCGTTCCGCAGTCAACCGGCTCCCGGAACTACGGCGGCCGATCGACCTTCTGCTGAGCGGTATGACAAGTCGGATCGTCGAAGGTCCGGGCGCCGGCTCCGACCACATGCGCACCGCGCTGGAACTGTGGAATACCAACGGGCAGAAGGGCGACGGCCAGATCGTTCACTGGCCATTCCCGATCGCACAGGAATCCGCTGCACATGAACTCTGGGACGATGCCGTCTTGCAGCGAATCGCCACCGACACTGTTCGACGTGCTCGTGACGCCGGCGCGCTGGCGGCGCTTCCGCCAGCGCTCGCCTATCGGGCCGGAGTGCACGTCTACACCGGCGAATTCGCTTCGGCGGCAACGCTCATCGAAGAAGCGAACGCTATCGCCGCGTCAACGGGCTACATGCCGGTCAAGTACCACTCGCTGCACCTCGCAGTGTGGCGGGGAGATCCGGCCAAGGCCCTCGGTCTGATCGAGGCGACAGCCGCAGACGGCCTTGGCAGGGGCGAAGGACGCCTTGTCGGTGTCAGCAAGTACACCGCTGCCGTCCTCTACAACGGCCTCGGTCGATATGAGGAGGCACTCGAAGCGGCGCGTGAATGCTGCGCCTACGAGGATCTCGGCTTCCACAGTTGGTGCCTCTTCGAACTCATCGACGCTGCGGCTCACGTCGGCGATCGGGAATCCGCCGTCGCTGCCCTTCGGCGATTTGAGGAGCGGGCCGGCACCAGCGGAACGGACTGGGGTCTGGGCGTGGTGGCCGCGGCGCGGGCGCTACTCGCCACCAACGATGATGCCGAGGCCCTATACGTCGAGGCCATCGAATGTCTTGAGCGCGCGCACAGCGGGCTGCACGGTACCCGCACCCAGTTGTTTTACGGTGAGTGGCTGCGTCGCGTGAACCGCCGACTCGACGCCCGCAAGCACCTCAACACGGCTCACGAGACGTTCACCCGCATGGGCGCGCAGGGCTTCGCTGAACGAGCCAGACGCGAGCTCGTCGCGACCGGTGAGAAGGTGCGCAAGGAGAAGGTCGGCTCCGGTGATCAGCTGACGGCGCAAGAGGCGCAGATCGCGTGGTTGGCCGCCGACGGGCTGACGAATCAGGAGATCGGCGCCCAATTGTTCATCAGCACGCACACTGTCGAATGGCACCTTCGGAAAGTCTTCGTCAAGCTGGGCATCACCTCGCGCAGGCAACTCCGCACTGTCTCGTGGGCCAGCTAGGTCTTCCTGGGCTCTGCCGAACGTTCCTTACCACTCGAAATTTCCGTAAAATTTCGAGTGGTAAGGAACGTTCGCGCTGCCGGGGCTTGCACCGCGTTCGCGCGCCGCTTCGCAATCGAATCAAGATCGGCGTACGTCCGTTTCGGACAGCGCGAAACGGTAGGGTGCACTGCAAACAGACGTGGTGGTGCCTATGTCGAGCGAGGGTCCGGGGATACGTCTTCGCGGTCGCGGCAGCGAATGCGAGACGCTTCGGAATCTGATCTCGACCGCTCAATCCGATTGCAGCCAGGTGCTGGTACTCCGCGGCGAGGCAGGCGTCGGCAAGACCGCGTTGCTCGACTCGGTTTCCGAGATGGCCTCAGGATTCCGCACGGTCCACGTCGCGGGCGTGGAGTCCGATATGGAGCTCGCCTTCGCCGGCCTGCACCAGTTGTGCGCGCCATTGATGGACCACGCCGAAGAATTGCCACAGCCACAGCGCGAAGCGCTGGCCGTGGCCTTTGGCCGTGGCGTCGGGCCGACCCCCGAGCGGTTCCTCGTCGGCTTGGCCGTGCTGAGTTTGATCGCTGCCGCGGCCAACGACCGACCGTTGCTGTGCGTAATCGACGACGCGCAGTGGCTCGACCAGGTGTCGGCGCAGACACTCGCCTTCGTCGCGCGGCGGCTGCTGGCCGAGCCTGTCGCATTGGTGTTCGCAGCGCGCGATCGCGGCGCTGAGGCGTTGGCCGGGCTGCCCGAACTCCCCATTGATGGCCTCGCCGACTATCACGCTCGACAGCTGCTGAACGACGCCGTGCTCGGCCGGATCGACAAGCGGGTGGAGGACCGCATCGTCGCAGAGACACGCGGCATTCCACTCGCGCTTCTCGAGGTGCCGCGCAACGTCCCCGCGGAGGAACTGGCCGGCGGCTTCACGAATCTCGGTGTTCGACACTCGGCTGATCAGATGGAACAGGGCTTCGCGCAGCGCGTCCGATCACTACCGCCCGACACCCAACGGCTGTTGCTCATCGCGGCCGCGGAGCCGGTCGGCGACGCCGCGCTGTTCCTCCGAGCCGCCGCGCGGCTGAAGATCGCGGTCGACGCGCTGGCACCTGCTGAAGCCGCCGGGTTGATCGAGTTCGGTTCTCGCATGCGCTTTCATCACCCTTTGGTACGTTCGGCCGCCTATCACGCGGCAGATCTGAATGACCGCAGAACGATTCATCGAGTGCTGGCCGATTCCATCGATCCCCAGCTGGACCCCGACCGCAGGGCATGGCACGCCGCGAACGCCGCGGCGAGGCCCGACGATGAGGTTGCCGCCGAGCTGGAGGCTTCGGCTGATCGAGCCCGACGAAGGGGCGGAATCGCTTCGGCAGCAGCATTTTTAGAGCGCGCTACTGCGTTGACAGCAGATCCGGCGCTACGCGGCACCCGAGCCGTCGCCGCCGCACAGGCCAAACGGGATGCGGCGGCACCTGCGGCCGCTTACGAGCTTCTTGCCATCGCCGAGATGGGATCGCCGTCCGGTCTGCAACAAGCGCGGGTAGCCCATCTGCGGGCGCAGATGGAGTTCGCCCGCAGCCGCGGAGCCGAAGACGATGCGCCTCGGATCACCGAGGCGGCGTCCCAACTGCTCGACGCCGCGCGGCAACTGGACGGTCTCGACGACGACCTCGCCCGTGAAACGTATCTCGAGGCGCTGGTCGCTTCGATGTACGCCGGACGTCTCGGTACACCCGACGCATTGGCGAACACCGCCGATGCCGCACGCGCCGCTGTCGGGCGGGTGGCGACGCCGCACCGGCCAATCGACTTCCTCCTGAGCGGCATTGCGAATCAGATCACCGGCGACGCGGGTGCTGCCGTCGGGCCGCTGCGCACCGCGGTGGAACTGATATTCGAGCGGGCGAAGCGAGATGAGCGCGAGGCCCTGCGCTCGATGTCGTTGGGCCTGACCATCGTTCAGGAAGTGGCACCATTCGAACTGTGGGACGACGCGATGTGGGAACACCTGGCCACTGTGGCGGTGCGACAGGCCCGTGACGCGGGTGCCCTTGCCGTACTGCCGCCTGCGCTCTCGTATCGAGCCGGGGTTCACGTGTTCGCTGGCGAGTTCGCCACCGCCGCAACACTTATCGATGAGGCCAAGTCGATCACCGCGGCGACAGGCTACGCACCCTTGAGGTACTATGCGCTCACGCTGACTGCCTGGCAAGGAGTTCCGGACGATGCGGTCCGCTCGTTGGAGGCGGCGGCCGCTGTCGGCGCGGCCAGAGGTGAAGGACGTGCGCTGGACGCCGTCGGCACCCTCAAGGCTCTGCTGTACAACGGCCTTGGGCGATACGAGGAGGCTTTCGCGGCTGCACGCGGAGCGTGTGAGTTCAACAACCTCGGGTTCCACGGATTGTGTCTGCTGGAGATGGCAGAAGCCGGCGCGCGTATCGGCGAGCACGAAGCGGCTTCAGTGGCGGCGCATCGGCTCATCGAGCGCACCAGCGCTGGCGGAACCGACTTCGCGAGGGGTGTGGCGGCATATGCGCGAGCGTTGATCACCGACGACGACAGCGCCGAGACCAATTTCCTCGCAGCCATCGAATGCCTGGGGCACACCCGTATCACCGTCTATCGGGCTCGCGCCTGCTTGCTGTACGGCGAATGGCTTCGTCGTGTAAACCGGCGCCTCGATGCTCGCCAGCACCTCAACGAGGCACACGAGATGTTCACCCGGATGGGCGCGCAGGCCTTCGCCGAACGCGCGCGCCGAGAGCTCGTCGCCACCGGAGAAAAGGTCCGCACACAGCCGGTCAGGTCCGGAGAAGAGCTGACGGCACAGGAGTCGCAGATCGCGCGACTGGCCGGAAACGGCTTTACGAATCAGGAGATCGGTGCGCAGCTGTTCATCAGTACGCACACCGTCGAATGGCATCTTCGGAAGGTCTTCGTCAAGCTCGGCATCACCTCGCGCAGGCAACTCAGGACGATTTCTTGGGCTAGCTAGAAATGTCGAGGGATGGCTCGTCGAGTCCGCTGACCGGATCGGCCTTCAGCGGCCGCCGTCCTAGCCGCGCGGGTGACCTGTCGGTCGAAATGCACGGCATCGCTCCCGTCCCCTCAGACCAGCGCTACGGCACACCCGCCCGGCTGTTCACCGTGTGGTTCGCGCCTCAGATCAACATGGCCGGGGTATTCAGCGGTGCACTGGCCATCGTCCTCGGCCTCGGGTTCTGGCTGGGCCTGCTCGCGATGGTGATCGGCACAGCACTGGGCGCGGTCATCGTCGCCTACCTCTCGACGTGGGGCCCGCGCACGGGGGCCGGTCAATTGGCGAATTCACGGATGACCTTCGGCGGGGTCGTCGTACTGCCCGCCGTCCTGCAGTGGCTGTCGTCGATCGCCTGGACCGCACTTGCGGGGCTGTTCGGCGGCCAAGCACTGGCGGTGCTGCTCGACGTGCCGTTCTGGCTTGCGATGCTGATCGTGCTGGGTGTTCAGGGCGCGGTCGGGTTCGTCGGCTACGAGCTGATCCATCGGCTGCAGGCAGTGCTGACGGTCGTGTTGTTCGCGATGTTCGTCGTGTTCGCCGCGAAACTCGTTGGCGGTCGTGAGATCGCGACACCGGCGATGGTGTCCGGCGCCGACCTTGCGGGTGCATTCGTGCTCGAGGTGACGATCGCGTTCAGCCTCGTCCTTTCGTGGGCGCCCTATGCCGCCGACTTCAGCCGCTACCTGCCTGCGAACTCGTCATCGACCAGCGTCTTCGGCGCCACATACGCCGCAATTTTGTTCGGATTGGTCTTCATTGAGGGCATCGGTGTGGCGGCGGGGAATGTGGTCTCTGAGCACTCCGCGAAGGGCGTGCGAGAGGTGTTGGGCACGGGCCTGCTGGGCGATATGGCTCTGCTGATCATCGCCCTGGCCGCCGTCGGTTCGGGCGTGATGACTCAGTACAGCGGATCGCTGGCGCTGCAGAACATCGGTGTGCGGTTGCGCAGGCCGCTGTCAGCCGTGGTCGGCACTGTGCTGGCGTTCGCGTTGATCCTGTGGCTGGACGCCGCAAACACCGCGACCCGATTCCAGAATGCTGTCCTGCTGGTGAGCTATTGGATACCGGCCTTCGTCGCAGTGATCGTCATCGACTGGCTGATCAGAACCCGGGGCAGGACCACCATCAACCCGGCCGAAGAGCACACGGACCGTCGCGACGCCCTCGTCGCGCTCACCGCGTTCGTCCTTGCCTACATCGCGGCCATCCCATTCATGAACACCACGTTGATCCAGGGGCCGATCGCCAGGGCCTGGTACGGCGCCGATATCGCGTACTTCGTCAGCCTCTTGGTGGCCGCAACGCTCTACGGCGGTTACCGGCTGATGAGCAGCGGCCGCAACCCCTGATTCCGTCCCCCACTACGGACTACTGACGACGGACTACGGATTACCAAGGGTTCGGTTCGCCTCCGCATCCGCGAGTCTGATGGTGACAGCCCAAACGGGCTCTCTGACCAGCACGAAGACACCGCAACGGGAGGTTCGTCATGAAGGTCGCCAACTCCCCCTCCTTCGAGGATGACCGCACGCTTGTCCCCGCCATCACTGCAGCCGTGTTCGGAACCCGCGCCGACGACTGGCTGGTCGACAACGCCGCCGCCGCCCCGATGCGCTAGCCCGCGGCGCAAGACGAAGAGGAGATTGATCATGACAATGACGTCCGTATGCGACACCTCGGAAGCGACCGCGGATCTCGCCGCACGTTTCACCCGCGACGCGGAACCGCTCTTCGAGGTCCTATCCCGGGGAGCACGGCGGCTGACCCGCAGCGACGCTGATGCCGAAGACCTATTACAAGACACGCTGCTGCACGCGTACGCCGGGTTCCGCACCTTCAAGGAAGGCACCAACCTCAAGGCGTGGCTCTTCCGGATCCTCTACAACCGCTGGGTCAGCACATACCGGTGCAAGCAGCGGCGACCGGCGGAGGTGTCGGTCGACGACATCACCGAGCGGGACTTGGCGCACAGCGCCGCACGCCTGCCGAAGGGGCTACGCT
Source organism: uncultured Actinomycetota bacterium (assembly GCA_963848855.1). GTDB lineage: Bacteria > Actinomycetota > Actinomycetes > Mycobacteriales > Mycobacteriaceae > Mycobacterium. Next base: position 1,154,283 of record CAWKFL010000006.1, on the reverse strand, counting down.
CCGCCGAGGCCGAGGTCCTCGACGCGCTACCCGACAGTGAAATCAAGGCGGCGTTCGCCGCACTGCCCGAAGGCTTCAGGGCGGCGGTGTATTTCGCCGATATTCAGGGGTTCACCTACGCGGAAACCGCCGAGATACTGAACATTCCGATGGGGACGGTGATGTCGCGGGTGTCACGCGGCAGGCAACGCCTGCGCGTCGCGCTGGCTCCGACCCAGCGTCATCCACACAATTTCGCCGCGGCGCACCAGCGCGTCGCCTGAACTGGGATATATCAATGGAATTGAGCGGTCAGACTGCCCTGATCACCGGCGGAACCGCGGGCATCGGCCTGGCATGCGCCGAGCTGATGGCCCGTGAAGGAGCCTCGGTCATCATCACCGGCAGGAACGAGAAGCGCGGTAAGGACGCAGCTGCGGCAATCGAGGGGGACGCGCGCTTCATCCAGGCGGATCTTTCGGACATCGATTCGGTGGAATCCCTCGTCCGACAGGCGGGCGACGTCGACGTTCTGGTCAACAACGCGGCCAGTTTTCCTGCCGCCCTGACCGTCGAGCAGGGACTGACCTCGTTCGAGAAGACCTTTGACACCAATGTCCGGGGCACCTATTTTCTTTCCGCCGGCCTGTTGCCCGGAATGCTGGAGCGCGGACGCGGCAGCATCGTCAACATCACCACGATGGTCACGGGCAAGGGGGCCCCCGGCGCGGGCGCCTACAGTGCCTCCAAGGCAGCCGTCGAATCTCTGACCCGCACCTGGGCCGCCGAGTTCGGCTCGCGGGGCGTTCGCGTCAACAGCGTCGCACCAGGCCCCACCAAAACGGAAGGCGTAGAGGCGGAGTGGGGCGAAACCAATGAGGAACTAGGCCGCACACTGCCTCTGGGTCGCACGGCCAAACCCGAAGAGATCGCCAACGCGGTGCTCTTCCTCGCATCACCACGCTCGAGCTTCATCACCGGATCGACCCTGCACGCCGACGGCGGCGGCAGCGCCATTTGAACACCACAACCAAGGAGGAACAACCGATGTCGAAGAACTATGACGCCTCATGGGAGTCGGCTTTGACAGTTGTGCAGGAAGTGCAACCGCCGTTCATCCCCCAGGGCGCACATGCCATGACCGTTGTCATCGACTACCCGCCGGGAAGCGCGGGCGCTCCCCCGCACCGGCACCCCGGCGGTCCCGCCTTCGGTTTCGTGCTGGAAGGCGAAATGCTGTTCGAACTGGAAGGCGAGGCCCCGCGGGTCCTCCGGGAAGGCGAGGCGTTCTGGGAACCCGGAGGCGACGTCATCCACTACTCGGACGCCAACAACCGGGACGACATGAGGTGTCGATTCACGGTGACCATGATCTGCGATCCGGGCCAGCCGATGCTGGTGCTCGTCGACGACGACGAACTCGCCGCGCGTAGTCACCTGCGCGTTCCCGCTGCCCCCGCTGACACCCCCCAATAAGAAAGGGACGGTTCGATGTCAAAGATCCTGCTGCAGACCACGATCCCTGCACATCCTGATGACTGGGACATCGCCCGTTTCTCCTTGCTGGCGGACGAGTTGCGGGCGGCCGGCCATGAGGTGGTCGCGCGAAACCGCCTCGTCCGGGGCGAGGACGACCTCATCCTGAGTCGAATCGATGAACTCGGCTACGACCAATTGTGGTTGATGGCAGTCGATGTCGGTGACGGGCTGACTGAAGCCGAGACCGGGGCCATCGTGCGGTTCCGCGAGAACGGCGGAGGGCTGCTCACGGCCCGCGACCACGAGAACTTGGGCAGCTGCCTATGCGGGCTCGGGTCAGTGGGCATGGTCAACCAGTTTCACGACAAGAACGTCGACCCGTGCGCGATGCGGGACGACCAGGACACCCCGAGCATCTCGTGGCCCAACTATCACTCCGGCGCCAACGGCGACTACCAGCCGGTTCTGGCGATGAAACCGGTGCACGAACTGCTGCGCACCGCGCAGACCGCCAGCGGACGCGTCGAATGGTTCCCCGCCCACCCCCACGAGGGCGGGGTGTCGGCAGAGGCCTCGAACGCGAGGCCACTCGCGCAAGGCCGCAGCACCGTGACCGGCCGCCGTTTCAACCTCGCCGTCGTACTGGACGGAGAGATCACACCGGACGGCCGCCCGATGGGCCGAGCGGTCGCCGAATCGACGTTCCACCACTTCGCCGATTACAACTGGGATCTCGATCGTGGGGCTCCGTCATTCGTCACCGAGACGCCGGGCACCGAGATCAAGGCCGACCCGTCCCGACTGGCGATTTTCAAGGACTATGTTCGCAACCTCGCCACCTGGCTGCAGCCCGAGACCACCCGCCAGACGATGGCACGCTATCTGGTTTCGTCTCGAAGTCCGTTCGCGTCAAACGTGATCCAGTGACCGTACGGTGCGACGGCGACCAGGTGGCCGAGGCCTGCCTCGTCGAACGCGCCAACGAACTCGTCGAGACCCTCGCTGAAATGAGCCCAGCCGTCTACGTGAGCCGGAATGACGCCTTGGCCCCCAGTAGGTCGGCGGCCGCGGCTGCCCGCTGACCCGTGAACGTCAGCTCGCTCACCGATTGCCTTGACGGCGCCGATCGACGCATTGTCACCGCTCAGGTACATCGTAGGAACATCGGGACCGGACAGCACGAATCCCGTGACCTCACAGTTGATATGGCCGGATTCATCGCGGTTCCCGTCGGCGGGACCGTGTACCGCGGGGGACCGCCTGCGCCGTCACAACGCCCAACCCGTTGCCGCCGGGAACATCAACGGGCTCCCAAGGTTCCAGGCCAACGGCAGGCGGGCCCAGCCGTCGCGCGGCACCGGGATGAGTAAGCAAGAGCGGCGCCCCCAGCGCAATCCGACGGCCCTCGGCGTCGAAATTGTCCGGGTGCTCGTCATTGCTGACGAGCACGACGTCGATCGCGCCGAGCGAAGCCGCGTCCACCGCGGGACCTCGGGTCTTCGTCGAATGTCGGATCCATGACGATCCGCCGTCCTGCGATGTCGATCACCGTGGTCGGGCCACCCAGCACGCTGATGGCCATGTCACGTCGACTGTTGTCGACTTGATCAGGCATCGTCGGGTTCGCCCAGCAAGCCGACGTGATATCCGAGCCGTGTCTCCACATCACCGGGATCGTGGAAGCCGCGGTCGAACAACTTCTGGATCCGCGCTTGGGCTTCGGGGCGGCCGAGCGATGCGAGGAAGGCATCCCACTCGGGTGCTATCTCGGCGTCCGTCGGCAGACTGTTCACATTGACCAAGCGCTTCGTCTCGGCGATCGCGTGTTTGTCGAACGACGAAATCCTGGTCGCAAGCGCATCGACGAACGCGTCGAGTTCCGAGTCCGGCAATGCACGGTTGACGTATCCGTACCGCTCGGCCAACTCGCCTCCGATGTCCTCGGCTCCCAGCAGTACCTCCAATGCGCGTCCGCGTCCGATCAATCTCGGCAGGCGTGCCATCGGTCCTCCGCCAGGCACCAATCCGGCGCCGACCTCCCACTGCGACAAGATGGCCTTCTCGCGGCTGGCGAAGCGTATATCGCTGGCCAAGGCCAATTCGCTGCCAACGCCGGTCGCCCGTCCGCGGATGGACGCGATCGACACAACCGGCGCGCGGCTCAACTGTGCCAACATGTCGGGCAGCTGTTGCAGGCCGGTCGGCCCTGGGGCAAGCCGGGTCGATTCCTCCAGGGGCGCCACAAAGTTGTAGTGCGTGAGGAAGTACCCGTCGACGGCGCTGTCGAAGACGACGACCTTGACCCGCTCGTCGGTCTCCAGTGCGGAGATGACCTCCTGGAGCTATGGAATCGTCTCCGGGCCAAAGATATTCAGCGGTGGATGATCGACGCTCACCCGCCAGTACGCGGGTGAGCGTCGCGTGACAATGATCTGCTTTGCTGTAGCCGCTTCGGTCATGGGCTGACTCCTTTTGCGATCATCACATCGTCAGAACCATGCGGTATCGGGCCTGTCCTTTCTCCATCGCGGCGAAGGCATCGGCCGCCTCGGCCAGCGGTCGCTCCTCGATGCGTGCGCGCGCCCCCGACAACAACGCAAAGTGCATGGTTTCCTCGACTTCGCGCGCCGTGCCCGACGGATGCCCCGTGACACTCAACGCGGGTGTGATCAGATCCGCCGGGCTGATCGGCAAGGTGTCGGCCGTCACGCCGATGGTGACCAATTCGCCGCGCGGTTCGAGGCCGCCGACGGTTTCGGCCATGGCCTGCGAGTTGGCCGCCGTTGCCAAGACCACACTAGCGCCACCGAGTTTCTGCAACGCCTGGGCGACATCTGCGGCCGTCGAATCGATGTAATGGTGAGCACCGAGTTCACGGGCATCCTTTTCCTTATCGGCGCCGCGCGCGATCGCGATCGTCTCGAATCCCATCGCGTTGGCGAACTGGATACCGAGATGGCCGAGACCGCCGACCCCGACCACCGCCACCCGGTCCCCTGCCACGGCGCGGGTATGGCGCAGAGCGTTGTAGGTGGTGACACCCGCGCATCCCATCGGCGCAGCCTCGACGAACGAGAGCCCGTCGGGGATCCGGGCCAGCGCGTTGGCCGGTGCCGTCACCGACTCCGCGTAACCGCCCGGATAGTGCAGGCTCGGAATCAGCCCCTTTACGCAGTGGATGAACCACCCTTTGCGGCAGGGAATACACGTGCCGCAGTGGCCGCCGAACCATCCGATAGCAACACGATCACCGACCGCGAAATCGTCGACGCCGTCCCCCACATCAGCGACCGTTCCCGCGATCTCGTGTCCGAGCGTCAGTGGCCACGTCATGTCCGGGAATCCGCCGTTGTGGAACACGTGATCGGTTCCGCAGACGCCGCACGCGGCGACATCGACCCGAACATGGCCAACTTCGGGAGAATTGGTCTCGACATCGGCCAGTTCCAGTGGGCCGCCGACGGACTTGACGTGAACAGCGCGATGAGTGGGCATGCGCAACCTTAACGTCGTTGCTGGCGTCGTCGCGTGATTAGCCGGTCCAGCTCGGCGGGCGCTTTTCGATGAACGCCTTGACGCCCTCGAGGGCGCTGGGATCCATCATGTTGCAAGCCATCGTCGCGCCGGCATCCTGATATGCGTCCTCGATGCCCTTCTCGAGTTGGCGGTAGAACAGGGATTTGCCCATCGCCACCGCGACACGCGGCTTGGCGACGATCCGTGACACCAAGGACTCCACCTCGTCGTCGAGCGCATCGGCCGCGGCGACACGATTGACCAGCCCGCTCGCGCGCGCCTGCTCGGCGGAAATGAAGTCGCCGGTGACGAGCATCTCGAAGGCCGCCTTACGCGACAGATTTCGCGACAGCGCGACGCCAGGCGTCGAGCAGAACAACCCGACGTTGACGCCGCTGACGGCGAAGCGGGCATCGACGCTCGCGACGGCGAGGTCGCACATCGCGACGAGCTGGCACCCCGCAGCGGTCGCGATGCCGTGCACCCGTGCGATCACCGGCACGTCAAGGCGCTGGATCGCGAGCATCACTGCCGAGCATTGTGTGAACAGCCGCTCGTAGTAGGCGAGGGAAGGCTCGGCGCGCATCTCCTTGAGGTCGTGCCCCGCGCAGAACGCCTTGCCTGAAGCGCCGAGCACCACGGCGCGCACCGACTCGTCCTCGGCGAGCGCATCGAGGGCGTCGCCCAGCGCAGCGAGCATCGCCTCCGACAGCGCGTTGAAGGCTTGCGGGCGGTTGAGGGTCAGGGTAACGACGCCGCGTTCGTCGCGGTGCTGCAGCAGCAGTTCTTCCATAGCGAGACCTCACTCGATCGCCGAGGCGCTCTGGGCGCGCTCGCGAAGCTCGAACTTCTGGATCTTCCCCGTCGAAGTCTTCGGGATCGGCTCGAAGCACACGGCCTTCGGTACCTTGAACCCCGCGAGCAGTCCCCGGCAGTGGGCGATCAGCTCGTCGGCGGTGGCTGTCACGTCCGGCTTGAGCTCGACATAAGCCGCGGGCATCTCGCCCCACTTCGGGTGCGGCATCGCCACTACCGCGCACACCTGCACCGCCGGATGTTGATAGAGGGCGTCCTCGACCTCGAGCGAGCTGATGTTCTCCCCGCCGGAGATGATGATGTCCTTGCTGCGGTCCTTGATCTTCACGTAGCGGTCGGGCTCCAACACCGCAAGGTCGCCGGTGTGAAACCAACCGCCTCCGAACGCTTTCGCCGTTCCTGTCGGATTCTTCAAATAGCCCTTCATCACGATGTTGCCGCGGAACATGATCTCGCCCATGGTCTGCCCGTCGGCAGGCACCTCGCACATGGTGTCGGAATCCAGGACCGTCATTCCTTCTTGCAGAACGTATCTCACGCCCTGCCTGCCGTTGAGACGCGTCTGCTCCTGCAGGCTCTCGCGGGACCAGCTGTCACGCTTGACCGCCACCGACGCGGGCCCGTAGACCTCGGTCAGCCCGTAGACGTGTGTGATGTCGAAGCCGATCTTGGCCATTCCTTCGATCATCGCCGCAGGCGGCGCGGCGGCGGCGACCATGCCGCGCACCTTCTGGCCGATACCTTCGCGCTGCTCGGCAGGCGCCGAGATGATCATGTTGTGCACCACCGGTGCACCGCAGTAATGGTCGACACCGTGCACACGCATCGCCTCGAGGACCGACACCGCGTCGACCTGGCGTAGACACACGTGCACGCCGCCGAGCATCGCGATCGTCCACGGGAAACACCAACCGTTGCAATGGAACATCGGCAGCGTCCACAAATAACGCGGGTAGTGCGGCATCGTCCATGTCACCGAGTTGCAGACCGCATTGAGGTAGGCGCCTCGATGATGTGTGACAACGCCTTTCGGGTCGCCGGTGGTACCGGAGGTGTAACTGACCGCGATCGCATCCCACTCATCGGCGGGCCCTTCGAGTCGTTCGAGCGGATCATGCCCGGCGAGAAGCATCTCGTAGTCCTGCGCTCCGAGGTTCTCGCCAGGCCCGGTGTACTCGCTGTCGCAGACATCGATCACCACCGGGCTGCGCCCGTGTTCTGACTGCAGGATGCGCAGTGCGAGCCCCATCACCCCGGCGAACTCGCGATCGGTGATCACCATAGCGGCTTCGCAATGGTTCATCTGCCAGGCGAGCATCGGCGCGTCAAGGCGGATGTTGAGCGGATTGAGCACAGCATTGAGCGCCGGGACCGCGTAGTGGGCCTCGATCATCTCCGGTGTGTTGGGCAGCATCGTCGTCACCGTCGTGCCGCGTCCGACGCCCAGTGCGCGCAGCGCGGCGGCCAGTCGCGCCGAACGTTCGCGCACCGTGCGCCAGTCGTATCGCCGGGCACCGTGGATGACCGCCGGGAGGTCGCCGAACACTTCCGCGCTGCGCTCGACGAAACTCACAGGTGACAGTGCCACGTGGTTGGCGAGATTCTTGTCGAGGTGCTCGTCGTAGAGGTTGCTCACGTCAAGTCTCCTCGGCTACGAATCCCATGGTGTGCCCTCATTATTGGCGACGGGGCGCTCGCGAGGTGCCCGATAGGCTCGATTGCCGAGTAATTCCGTTGTTCGACGAGAGTCGGCTCCTCTACCATCGGCGGTCGACGAGAGGGCGGCCAAGATGGCGGTGCTGACGCCTCAGCAGGAGGACTTCCCCCGCTGGTATCAAGACGTTCTGAACAAGGCGAAGCTGGCCGAGAACGGTCCAGCGCGCGGAACCATGGTGATCCGGCCGAACGGTTACGCGATATGGGAGCGCATGCAGGCGGAGGTCGACGTGCGGATCAAGGCGGCAGGGGCGCAGAATGCCTACTTCCCGCTGCTGATCCCGATGGACTTCTTCGAGCGTGAGGCCGAGCACGTCGAGGGATTCAGCCCGGAGCTCGCGGTTGTGACCCATGGTGGCGGCAAGGAGCTGGCCGAACCGCTGGCGATCCGTCCGACAAGCGAGGCCGTCATCGGCGAATACATGGCAAAGTGGGTGGACAGCTACCGCGACCTGCCCCTACTTCTCAATCAGTGGGCCAACGTGGTGCGTTGGGAACTACGGCCGCGAATCTTCCTGCGCACCACGGAGTTTCTGTGGCAGGAGGGCCACACCGCGCATGTCACGGAATCCGACGCGCGGCAGTACGCGCGCGGCATTCTTCACGATGTGTACGAAGACTTCATGAGCACTGTTTTGGCCATGCCGGTGATCGTCGGCCGTAAGACCGTCAGTGAACGATTCGCCGGGGCGGCCAACACGATGACGTGTGAAGGGGTGATGCGTGACGGCAAGGCGCTGCAGATGGCCACCTCGCATGAACTCGGACAGCGGTTCAGCCGCGCGTTCAACATCAGCTATTCCAGTGTTGAGGGGTCGGCGGAGCTGTGTTGGACGACCTCGTGGGGCGCGTCGACACGCATGCTTGGCGGGCTGATCATGGGTCACGGCGACGACGACGGGCTTGTGCTGCCCCCGGCGCTCGCACCGGTACAGGTGGTCGTTGTGGTGGTCAAGGACACTGACGGCGCGGTCACGCGGGCTGCCGCTGTGATGGTTGAGCAGCTCAAGGGGCAAGGACTGCGGGTCGGGCTGGACGACGATGTCGCCCACACCTTCGGTTGGCGGGCCACCGAGTGGGACCTGCAGGGCGTGCCGATCCGGGTGGAACTCGGCCCGCGCGACCTGCCAGACAACGCAGCCATGCTCTACCGACGGGACACCCGCGATAAGCACAAGGTGCGATTCGACGACGTCGTCGATGAAGTCCAGCGGCTGATCGGCCGCATTCAGGCCGACATGTACGACGCGGCCGCCGCGCGCCGCGACGCGGGCATCGCCGACTGCACGACGCTCGACCAGGTGCGTGACGCTGCGCAGCAGGGCTTCGCGCGGGTCCCGTGGGAGGCGATCGGTACCTCAGGCGAGCAGGACCTCGCCACGAACGGCATCACCGTGAGGTGCCTGCAGCGTCCCGACGGATCACTGCCCGAAACGGACGATGACCCCGGCGCGCTCGCCTATGTTGCGCGGGCTTACTGAGCCCCGTCGCTAATTTGCCGTGTGCCACAGGCGAATTCGCACTATGCCGGCTGGCGGACCTGCGGCGCGGTCGTGTTACGGATGACCAGGCGCGGTTCGAGCATGACATCGACCCGGTCTTGCCTTCCTTCGTCGAGTCGTTCGACGACAGCGCGCACCGCCCGTTCGGCCTGCTGGCGTGGCTCTTGGCTGACGGTGGTCAGGTCGATGTGCGCGAGTTGGGCCAGCATGCTGTCGTCGTAGCCCGCGACCGCGATACCGCCGGGAACGTCGATGCCCGAGCGACGGAGTTCGTCGAGCAGTCCGATCGCGCTGCGGTCATTGCCCGCGCAGACCGCGGTTGGACGTTGGCGCAGGCCGAGTATGTGCCCCGCGGCGAGTATGCCTGCGTGTTCGGTGAAGTCCCCCTCGATGATGTCGATGGCATCGCCGAGACCATGCCGCTTCATCGCGCGCATGTAACCCGATTTGCGGTCGTTCGGAATGGTGCCGCTGCCACCGCTCAGATGGCTGATCCGGCGGTGTCCGAGCTCGACGAGATGATCGACGACCCTGCCGATCCCCCTGGCATCCGCGGTGCGCACGACATCAACCGAGGGGCGCGAGACACGTCGGCCGACGACCACGACCGGTCGCGAGTCGCCGAGCTCGGCGAGCGTGGAGTCTGCCAACTCCGGGCCGAGAAGGATCAGCGCTTCGCAGCGGAAGTCCAGCAATGTGTCGACGACCGCGGCCTCGCCGTGCGTAGGCGTCACGGCGCCCAGCACGACCTCGTATCCGAACACATCAGCTTCGGCGACGATGTCTTCGACAAGTTCGGCATGAAAAGTGTTGCGAATATTGGCCATAACGCCGATCAGGTGTGATCGCCGCAGTGACAACAGGGCGGCGGATCGATTGGGCCGATAGCCAAGCTTCTCCGCCGCTTCCAGCACACGGGTGCGTGTCTCGGCACTCGGTCCGGCAACCCGCCGAAACACCATGGACACCAGCGCCTTGGATACGCCCACGTGGTCGGCGACGTCCTGCATGGTGACGGCGCGCCTGCGGTGCGCGACCTCCCCACTGCCCTGATCGCTCACTGCCCTACGTCCTTCTCGACTCTGTACAGGCCCCTTGACGGCGTGTGTGATGAGCGCCATACTAGCGGAACTAGACCGGTCTAATAGATCAGTTTAAACGACAACACTCCAAAGGAATCTCTGGACATGACGACCGTCAAGACAATCGGTGTCGCCGTGATCGGCGGTGGGATGGCCGGCCGCGCTCATGCCGCGGGATACCGGGCCGCCACCACGCTGTTCGGCACCGAAAGGCCCGACGTGCGGCTGGTCGCGATCGCCGACACCAACACCGACGTCGCCGACGACACCGCCAAGCGGTATGGCTATGAGCGGGCCGAATACGACTGGCAGGCGATCGCCGACGCGCCCGATATCGATGCGGTGAGCGTCGTGGTCGCCAACCATCTGCACCGCGAGATCGTCGATGGACTGCTGGCCGCGGGCAAGCACGTGCTGTGCGAGAAGCCACTGGCGGGATCGCTGGCCGATGCCGAGGCGATGGTCGCCGCGGCGGAGCGGACTGACCGGGTGACCGCCGTCGGCTACACCTATCGCAGGTCGCCTGCCGTCGAGCAGATCCGCCGCGAACTCGCCGCGGGCACGCTCGGAGACCTGGTTCACTTCAACGGTCACTATTGGTGTGACTACGCGCTGGATCCGACGTCACCGATCACATGGCGTTACCGCGGAGGGCCCGGCACCGGTGCTCTGGCCGACATCGGGAGCCATCTGCTCGATTTGTCGGAGTTCGTGTGCGGGCCGATCGCCGAGGTCAGCGGTGCCACGTTCAACACCGTCATCACGCAACGTCCGGTGCCGATCGGCGTCACCTACGGCCACTCCAAGGCCGCGGTGAGCGACGAGGTCGCCCCCGTCGAGAACGAGGACGTCGCAACATTCACCGCGAAGTTCGACAGCGGCGCGGTGGGTACATTCTCGGCATCACGCGTCGCGCACAACTTGCCCGACGGTCTCGGCTTCGAACTGTTCGCGTCGGCAGGCTATGCATCCTGGAACCTGCACCGTCCCGGTGAATTCGAGATCTCGACGAACGATCTTCGCCGCGAGGTCGCCGGTCCCCGGCGGGTGCTGATCGGACCGGAGCACCCCTACATCCGCGGCGGCTTGCCGATGGATGCCGGCGGAGTCGGCCACGGCGTGGCCGACCTGTTCGCCTATCAGACCCGCGCATTCCTGGATCAGATCGCCGGCATCGGCCACCTCGGCCCGCTGCCGGGCTTCGAGGCCGGATTGCACGGTTTGCGTGTGGTCGCCGCGGTCACCGAGTCGGCCCAGTTCGGCGGCGCAGCCGTCAAAGTCCTCTAACCAGAACAGAGTTCAGCACAATGAAACTTGGTGTCTACACCGCTATCCTGCACGACAAGCCGCTGCGGGAGGCACTCGAGGTCATCGCCTCACTCGGCCTGTCCGGAGCCGAGATCAACGCCGGTGGCTTCCTGCCCGCACCGCACCTACCCGTCGATGACCTGCTGTCCGGCGCGGTCACCCCAGGCGACTATCTGGCCAATTTCGACGGCACGGGTGTGTCCATCGCGGGACTGAACTGCAACGGCAACCCACTGCATCCCGCTCCAGAAGTCGGCCCAGAGGACGCCGACGATCTCAGCTGACCCCCGTATCGAAGGAACAAGTCAATGAAGAACGCATCCAGCGCGCTACGCGTCACAATCGCCTGTGGCAGCATCGTCGTCGCAGTGGCCGCATGTTCGAGCACCGGCGGCAAGCCGCGCTCGACTGATTCGGGTATGGGCGCAGGCCGGGCGGACACGCCGCGGTTCACGGTCGCGATGATCACGCACGGCCCGCCCGGCGACACCTTCTGGGACCTCATTCGCAAGGGCGCGGAAACGGCCGCTCAGAAGGACAACATCGACCTCAAGTACTCGGCCGAACTTTCCGGACCGGACCAGGCCAACCTCGTGCAGAACGCGGTCGACAGCAAGGTAGCTGCCATCGCAATCACGATGGCCAAGCCCGAAGCTGTCAAACCCGCTATGGAGCGCGCGATCTCGGCTGGAATCCCGATCGTGGCGCTCAACGCAGGAATCGACGACTGGAAGGCCGCAGGAGCAAAAGCGTACTTCGGTCAGGACGAGCAGATCTCGGGCGAAGCCGCAGGCAAGAAGCTGGCCTCGGACGGGGCGCGCAAAGTCGTCTGCGTCATTCAGGATCAGGGAAACGTCGCCCTCGAATCGCGCTGCGCCGGCGTCAAGGCCGGCTACGGCGGTCCGGTCGAGAACCTCAACGTCAACGGCACCGACATGCCCTCCGTGCAATCGACCATCACCGCGAAACTGCAGCAGGACCCCTCGGTCGACTACGTCGTCACCCTCGGTGCGCCGATCGCACTGGCTGCGGTGGAATCGGTTGGTAACGCGGGCAGCTCGGCGAAAATCGGCACCTTCGATACTAACGCGGAACTCGTCGACGCGATCAAAGCCGATAAGGTCCAGTGGGCGGTCGACCAACAGCCCTTCCTTCAGGGCTACCTGGCGATCGACTCGCTGTGGCTCTATCTCAACAACAGAAACATCATCGGCGGCGGCCAGCCGACGCTGACGGGGCCGGCATTCATCGACAAGTCCAACATCGACGCCATCGCCACCTACGCCAAGAACGGAACACGGTGACGTTCGCCAGGTAGCTTTTGCTACCTGTCTGCAGGCGCTGGGGGTGTCATATGGAGCGCGGTCACGAGTTCGCTATCTAGTTGCCGGGCGAGGGCACATACGTCGTGATGTTGCGCGAGGGCGTAGGCGTCGAGCAGAAGGACGGCACCACGATCGGCCGTTGGCCCGCTTTCGATCTGGAGGCGACGGGTGACAGCGGGGCCCGGGTCTACCAGGAGCTGGTGGGCCGCCTACAGGAGCGCACCTCCAGCGAACCCGGCTCGCCCGCCTTCGAAGCCTTCGTAGCGTACGTGCGCGACCACGGCACACGGCTGTCCGACGAAGAGGCCGCCGCAAGGGAGTTGGCGTCGCTGCGCGAGATCGCGATTCGCTGGCACGTGACCGACGACGAGCAATTCATGGTCCGGCTCTTTGGCAACGTCGACGTACAGCACGACAGCGAAGGAATAACCGTGCGTGCCTTCGGCCTCGAGACCCGGGCCAAACGATCACCAGGCCCCCGGTTCGACGAATTCACCGAATGCGCACGGTCGACCGGCGAGCCAGTGGGTGCGGACGTTCTGGCGCAGAAAGCCGACGACAAGCGGACGTACATGGTTGCGCGCGAGAAACTCAGCGCGATCACCCCCGATGACATTACCGCCGAATGCTCAACGGGAGTCCCTTTGCTCGTTGACTTTTGGGTCGAATGGTGTGGGCCGTGCCGCAGGGTGACGCCGGTGCTCGCCGAGCTGTATCCGAGCAGTGGGCCGGACGGAACGTCGTACGCAGGATCGATGTCAACCAGTTCGAAGGCATTTGGCAGCGCTTCAACTTCCGTGGCATACCGGCCATGATCATGTTCAAGGATGGCAGGACATTCACAGGGTGATCGGTTTCGGGGGCAAGGCGAAGCTGATACAGGAGCTCGAACCCCACCTCTCTTGAAGCCATCCCTCGACTGATCGTTGCCGACGCGTCCCGCGGTGCCGGAGAGTGCCTCCAAGATGAAATTGACGTCCTAGCTGAATATTCGCCGATGGTCAAATTCCGAAAGTCGCTTCACGCAAACGAATTTCGCTGCGGGACGGCCCTCAAGGTTGATGGGTTACGCTGGGCAATGCTGCGTCGATTCGACGGCGCGCGGCCACGGTATGGGCGACATCGATGAGCGCGTGTTTACGCCCGCCCACCCAGGCCTCCCCCGAATGAACCATGGGAGAACACGAATGCGGGAGACAACCGTCACACCTGTCGCCGTCATCGGTATGGCATGCCGGCTTCCTGGTGAGATCGATTCTCCCGATCGACTGTGGGACGCGCTGCTGCGCGGCGACGATTTGGTCGACGAGATTCCCACCGGTCGCTGGGATGTGGATATGTACTACGACCCGGAGCCAGGTGTTCCCGGCCGATCAGTGAGTCGCTGGGGTGCGTTCCTGCATGACGTCGGCGGGTTCGATGCCGACTTCTTCGGCATGACCGAGCGAGAGGCGACCGCCATCGACCCGCAGCACCGGTTGTTGCTGGAAGCGTCGTGGGACGCCTTCGAGCACGCGGGGCTGAACCCTGCGAGGCTTGCCCGAACGCAGACAGGCGTGTTCGTCGGGTTGACGCACGGCGACTACGAGTTGTTGGCCGCCGACACCGGGGCGGCGGAGGGCCCGTACGGGTTCACCGGCACCAGCAACAGTTTCGCGTCCGGCCGCGTCTCATACGCCCTCGGGTTGCAGGGCCCCGCGCTCACGGTCGACACCGCGTGTTCTTCCGGTTTGATGGCGGTGCATCTGGCCTGCCGCAGCCTGGATGACAGGGAAAGCGACCTCGTCGTCGCGAGTGGCGTGGCCGTGACGCTCGAGCCGCGCAAGTCAGTTTCGGGTTCGCTGCAGGGAATGTTGTCGCCGAGCGGTCGCTGCCGCGCGTTCGACGTCGGAGCGGACGGGTTCGTCTCCGGCGAGGGCTGTGTCGTGCTGTTGTTGAAGAGGCTTCCTGACGCGATTGCGGACGGCGATCGCGTGCTTGCGGTCATCAGGGGCACGGCTGCAAACCAAGACGGCCGCACGCCGAATATCGCAACTCCGTCGGAGCAGGCGCAGGTCGCGGTGTACCAGGCGGCGTTGGCCGCGGCTGCCGTCGACGCGTCGACGATCGGTATGGTCGAGGCACACGGGACGGGGACGCCAGTCGGGGATCCGATCGAGTTCGCCAGCCTTGCAGCGGTTTACGGCGTAACCGGACCGACCGCCCTGGCGTCGGTGAAGACCAATTTCGGCCACCTCCAATCGACGTCGGGCCCGCTCGGGATGATGAAGACCATCCTCGCGTTGCAGCACGGCGTGGTCCCGCAGAACCTGCATTTCAATCGTCTGCCCGATCGACTCGCCGACATAGAGACAAAACTGTTCGTCCCGCAGGCAACCACACCGTGGCCCACCAATGGTCAGCGGCCGCGGCGCGCAGCGGTGTCGTCGTACGGAATATCGGGTACCAACGTGCACGCCATTTTGGAGCAGGCACCAGAACACACACCGGTACCCGCCGACGACGATGCGCCGACGGATGCGCCGTTGCTGTTTCCCGTGTCGGCCACGTCCGCCGAGCAACTCCGCGTGACGTCACGCCGCCTCGCGGAATGGGTCGACGAGCAGGCTTCTGCGACGAATGGGACTGCGACAAAGCTCACACTGAAGGATCTGGGCTACACGCTCGCGCGCAGGCGTGCCCACCGCCCAGTCCGAACGGCCCTAGCCGCCAGCAGCTTTAGTGAGCTCGGCGCGGCCCTGCGCGATGTCGCCGACAACGACCTCTCGTATCAGCCCGCCGTCGGGACGGACGACCGGGGACCGGTGTGGGTGTTCTCGGGACAAGGCTCACAGTGGTCCAGGATGGGCGCCTCGCTGCTCGCGACGGAACCCGTGTTTGCGGCGACGCTCGCCGCGGTTGAGCCAGTCATCGCCAGAGAATCCGGATTTTCGGTCACCGAGGCAATGTCTGCACCGGACACGGTGACCGGAATCGACCGTGTTCAGCCGACGATTTTCGCGATGCAGGTCGCGCTCGCCGAGACGATGCGTGCCTACGGCGTGCGTCCCGGCGCCGTCATCGGGCACTCGCTGGGCGAAGCTGCAGCCGCGGTCGTTGCTGGCGCACTGTCACTCGACGACGGGCTGCGAGTCATCTGTCGCCGGTCGCGGTTGATGACGCGCATCGCAGGCAGCGGCGCCATGGCATCAGTGGAACTTCCGGCCCAGCAAGTCCTTTCAGAGCTCTCGATGCGCGGGCTGTCCGATGTCGCACTCTCTGTTGTCGCCTCACCGACGTCAACCGTGGTCGGCGGCGCGACCGCGTCGATTCGTGCGCTTGTCGCGGCGTGGGAGGAGAAGGATGTCATGGCGCGAGAGGTCGCCGTCGACGTCGCTTCGCACTCGCCTCAGGTTGAACCGATCCTCGAAGAGTTGGTTGAGGTGCTTGCGGACTTGGAGCCGATGGCGCCCGAGGTACCGTACTACTCGGCCACCCTGTGGGACCCGCGTGACGCACCAACCTGGACCGCCGACTACTGGGCCGAAAACCTCCGCTACACAGTGCGGTTCGCGGCGGCGGTGCGTGCCGCACTCGAGGACGGGTTCCGGGTCTTTGGCGAACTGGCGCCGCATCCCCTGTTGATCCACGCCATCGAACAGAACGCGAGCAGCCTGGATACCCCCATTGCCGCGCTGGCAGCAATGCGCCGAGAGGTGGAAATGCCTCTTGGGTTGCGGGGTTTCGTCGCCGATGTGCACAGTGCCGGCGCCGCGGTGGACTTCTCCGGCCACTACCCGGTTGGGCGGCTTGTCGACGCACCGCTGCCGACCTGGACTCACCGGGAGCTGATGCTGACCCGCGACACCGCGGATCACCAGTCGCACGGCGCATCTGTCATGGGCGTCCATCCACTCCTCGGTGCGCATGTGCACCTGTTGGAGGAGCCTGAGCGCCATGTGTGGCAGGGTGAGGTCGGCACCAAGAGGCATCCATGGCTCGGCGACCATCAGGTCCGCAACGTCGCAGCGCTTCCCGGGGCCGCGTATTGCGAGATGGCGCTCGCGGCGGCGCGCACGACGCTGGGAGACGCGTGCGAGATCCGCGACATCCGCTTTGAGCAGATGTTGCTGCTGGACGATGAGACATCGGTGTCGGCCGCCGCTTCGGCTGCGGCGCCTGGAAGCTTCGACTTCGCTGTCATCACCCACCGGGACGACGAACACGTCCACCGGGCAAGTGCGGTCCTACACGTCCTGCCGGATTCCGACAGGCCGTCGGCCCACGACATGACGGCGCTACTCGCCGACCATCCGCAAAGGCTCGACGGTGGTGAGTTGCGAAACATCTTCGACGGGATCGGTATTCAGTACGGTCCGGCATTTGCCGGTCTTGCGGCCGCGCATATCGCCGAGGGCACCGTCAGCACGGTTCTGGCCGAGGTTGCGCTTCCGGGCTCAATTCGCTCACAACAGTCGGAGTATGGAATTCATCCCGCCCTACTGGATGCCTGCTTTCAGTCCGTCGTCGTCCATCCCGAGGTCCAGGATGCCGGTCGCGGTGGGTTGCTTCTCCCGTTGGGAGTGCGCCGGTTGCGCTGCTATGAGTCAACCCGCAACGCGCACTACTGCCTCATGCGTGTGACGGCCTCTGCGGCAGGCGAATGCGAGGCCGACCTCGACGTGCTGGACTCGGACGGGGTCGTGTTATTGACGGTCGAGGGACTTCGAATCGGCGCAGGCGTCTCGCAGGGCGAGCTGGCACACCGCCAGCTCAACGAGCGCCTGCTCACCATCGAATGGCAACGCAGCGATCAGCCCGACGCTAGCCAGGCCGACGCGGGGTCGTGGCTGCTGGTCAGTGCGTCAGAGGCAGCGGAGCCGCTGAGCATGTTGCTGGCCGATGAGTTGAAGCTCCATGGTGGGCAATGCACAACGGTGTCGTGGCCGCTGCAGTCGAACGAACCGATCGGTGCCCAGTCACTTCGGTCGCTCGCGGGCGGCACCGGCTTCACAGGTGTGGTGGTGCTGACGGGGCCGTCTACCCGCGACCCGCAGGAGTTCCCCGTTCATCGCGGCCGCGAATATGTCCAGCACTTGGTGCGAGTCGCCCGCGAGCTCTCCGAGCTTCCCGGTGAACCGCCGCGGCTGTACGTGGTGACACAGAATGCGGCGAGCGTGCTGCCCGCCGATCTGGCCAACCTGGAACACGCCGGGCTACGCGGTCTGGCGCGAGTGATCGACACCGAGCATCCGCATTTGCGCGTGACGCAAATCGATGTGGACAACGCAGCCGACGACGTGGTGGCTACGCAGGTGGCGCTACAGGTGCAAAGTGGTTCCGAGGAAGACGAAACCGCTTGGCGCGACGGCGATTGGTACACCGCTCGCCTGCGTCCCGGCCCGTTGCGCCCAGATGAGCGGCAAACCACCGTCGTGGAGTCCGAGCGCGAGGGCATGCGTATGCAGATCAGGATGCCCGGTGACATGGAATCGCTGGAATTCGTCGCAACACCTCGTGTCGCGGCGGGGCCGGGACAGATCGAGGTCGCGGTGACCGCGGCCAGCATCAACTTCGCGGACGTACTCGTCGCCTTCGGCCGCTACCCCACCTTCGAGGGATTCCGGCAGCAGTTGGGCGGCGATTTTGCCGGTGTGGTCACCGCGGTCGGGCCCGACGTCACCAGTCACCGAGTCGGCGATCGCGTCGGCGGCATATCAGCCAACGGCTGCTGGGGCACCTTTGTCCTTGCTGACGCCCGCCTCGCGGTGACCCTTCCGCCCGAAGTCTCGCTCGAGGACGCGGCCGCGGTAACGACCGCATCTGCGACGGCGTGGTACAGCCTGCACGATCTGGCGCGGATCAACGCGAAGGACAAGGTGCTCATCCATTCGGGCACCGGCGGTGTCGGACAGGCGGCGATTGCGATCGCGCAGGCCGCAGGGGCTGAGATATATGCGACGGCAGGTAGCGATGAGCGTCGCGAGCTGCTGCGCGACCTGGGAATTGAGTATGTGTACGACTCACGCACCGTGGAGTTCGCCGAACAGATTCGCCGTGACACCGATGGATATGGCGTCGACATCGTGCTCAATTCGCTTCCCGGTGCGGCTCAGCGCGCCGGACTGGATTTGCTCGCATTTGCCGGGCGGTTCATCGAGCTCGGCAAGCGCGACATCTACGGCGACACCCGGCTAGGGCTCTTCCCCTTCCGGCGCAGCCTGTCGTTCTACGCCGTCGACTTGGCGTTGCTGACGTACAGCCATCCCGAGATGATCGGAAAGCTCCTCACCACGGTGTACCGCAACACCGCCGATGGCGTGCTACCCGTGCCGCGAAGCACGCACTATCCACTGCGCGACGCGGCCACCGCTGTCCGCTTGGTCGCAGGCGCCAAGCACACCGGCAAGGTGGTGCTCGACGTGCCGCGGACGGGACGTGTCGATGCGGTGGTGCCGCCGTCGCAGGTTCCGGTGATCCGGGCCGACGGCGCTTACATCATCTCCGGCGGCACCGGCGGCCTTGGACTCTTCCTCGCCGCCGAAATGGCGGCGGCCAACTGCGGGCGGATCGTGCTCAATTCGCGGTCGGAACCCAGCGCCGAAGCCCAGGCTGCGATCGATCGAATCCGTGCTACCGGGGCCGACATTCGCGTGGAGCGTGGTGACATCGCTGATCCCGCAACGGCGCGCCGGTTGGTAGAGGTCGCAACCGAGTCCGGGCTCGAGGTCCGCGGCGTGTTGCACGCGGCGGCCGTGGTCGAGGACGCCACGCTGGCCAACGTCACCGATGACCTCGTCGAGCGGTGTTGGACGCCAAAAGTCCACGGGGCGTGGAACCTGCACCGGGCCACCGCCGACCAGCCGCTCGATTGGTTCTGCATGTTCTCGTCGGCCGCCGCGCTGGTCGGTTCACCGGGACAGAGCGCCTACGCCGCGGCCAACAGTTGGCTCGACGCATTCGCACACTGGCGACGTGCCCAGGGCCGTCCGGGCACCGCTGTCGCGTGGGGAGCGTGGGCCGAGGTCGGCCGTGCCACCGCCGTTGCGGAAGGCTTCGGTGTCGCCATCACTCCCGCCGAAGGCGCTCGTGCATTCCAAACACTGCTGAGTCACGACCGCGGCTACGCGGGCTACGCGCCGATCACGGGCACCCCGTGGCTGGCAGCCTTCGCGCAGCGCAGCCGGTTCGCCGAGGCTTTCCAGTCCATGGGCCAAAACCCAACGGACGCGGGAAAATTCCGGGCAGAGCTAGACGAGCTACCGCTTGAGGAGTGGCCGAGCGCGATTCGGCGCCGAATCTCCGAGCAGCTCAGTATATTGTTGCGTCGCACCGTCGACCCCGACCGGCCGCTATCTGAATACGGTCTGGATTCGTTGGGCAATCTGGAGCTTCGCACGCGCATCGAAACTGAAATGGGTATTCGCGTCAGCCCCACCCAGATCACGACAGTCCGGGGCTTGGCAGACCACATCTACGGTGAGCTAGCCGGCGAAAACGCTGCTGTCCCAGCTGCTTCGTGATGACAAAGGTCAACGTACCCGAATCGTCGATGTATCGGTTTTCTTGGATCAGGAGGAAGTGTTGGGCGTAGGGCCACTGGGAATAGGAAAGGTTGCTGAATGGGAACCGAGCGCGGGTTCGGTCGTCACGTGGGAGCCGACTGAGGCGGCCAAGGTGAAGGCACTGGAAGCGCCGGTCAGCGATGTGCCGGTGAGTTACATCCAAGAGCAACACATTCGCGGCTATTGCGATCAGAAGGCCAAGGGGCTCGATTACTCACGGCTGATGATTGTCAGCTGCGACACCCCCGGTCGAGTCGACATCCGTGCCGCAGGCTACGTCGTCAACGCGCACCTGCGGCGGCATGACACCTACCGCAGCCGGTTCGAGTTCGGTTCTGATGATGCGCTCATCCGTCGAACGATTGAGGACCCTGCCGACATCGAGTTCGTCCCGGTGCGGCACGGCGAACTGAGCCTGCCGCAGCTGAGAGATCTCGTCGTACGCACGCCGGATCCGCTGCAGTGGGACTGTTTTCGGTTCGGGATCATCCAGAGCGCTGACCACTTCACGTTCTTCACCAGCATCGACCATGTGCACGTGGACGCGCGGATGGTGGGAGTGACGCTGATGGAATTCCAGCTCATGTATTCCGCACTGGTGGGCGGAGACCCACCGCTTGTGCTGCCTGCGGCGGGCAGTTACGACGATTTCTGTGTCAGAGAGCGGCAGAAGACGTCCGCTCTCACTTTGGAATCGCCGTCGGTCGACGCGTGGCGGCGGTTCGCCGAGAGCAACGACGGCAGCATGCCTGACTTTCCGCTCCCGCTAGGCGACCCCGCGGTGCCCTGCGGCGCCGACATCGTCACGTTGACCGTGATGGACGAGGAACAGACCGCGCAATTCGAGTCCGCATGCATCCAGGCGGGCGCACGGTTCGTCGGCGGCGTGTTCGCGTGTTGCGCCCTCGCCGAGCACGAATTAACCGGTGCCGATACGTACTTCGGCCTCACACCGCGCGACACCCGTCGAACTCCTGCCGAAGCCATGACCCAGGGTTGGTTCACCGGCCTGACCCCGATCACCGTCCCGATCGCCGGCGAGGCGTTCGGTGACGCCGCGCGCGCCGCGCAGGTGGCGTTTGACTCCGGCAAAGGCATGGCGGAGGTGCCTTACGGCCGTGTCATGGAATTGGCACCGTGGCTGAGCAAGCCCCGACCCAACTTTCCAGTCGTCAACTACCTGGACACTGCCTCTGCTCCCCTTTCGGTGTTGTTGACCGCGGAACTCGAGCATCTGAACATCGGCATCTGCGGCGACGGTCGGTACTCGTATCAACTGTGCATTTATGTGATTCGGGTGCAGACGCATACCGCGGTGGCGGTGATGTTCCCCGACAACCCGACCGCTCAAGAATCCATCGCCACCTACTTGGAGACGTTGAAATCGGTGTTTGTCAGGATTGCCGACCGTGGGCATTGGCAAAATGTTGCCTGAGTCGTATGCGTTCGCGCGCCGGATCGGCTCGGGGGTGAACGCATCTTCGGGCGGCTAGGTGACCTCGTCACGCGGTGGCCATGGATCGTTATCGGGTGCTGGCTGGTGCTGGCGCTCGCGCTGCCGCTGACGATCCCCTCGCTCACGGAGATGTCCGAGCGCCATCCCGTCGCCATCCTTCCTGCCGACGCGCCGTCGACCGTAGCGACGCGACAGATGACCGCGGCGTTCCATGAAGCGGGTTCCGAGAACGTCCTTATAGTGTTGCTGCGCAACGAAAACGGTCTAGCGCCACCCGATGAGCAGATGTATCGCACCGTGGTCGACCGTCTGCGGCGAGACACTCAAGACGTCGTCATGCTGCAGGATTTCGTCAGCACACCGCAGCTGCGGGAAACGCTGAGCAGTCATGACGGCAAGGCCTGGATCCTGCCGGTCGGCCTTGCGGGCGAATTGGGTACGCCAGAGTCCTACGCCGCCTATACCCGTGTGGCGGACATCATCGGCCACACCGTCGCCGGATCCACGCTCACCGCAAACCTGACCGGGCCCGCGGCGACGGTCGCGGATCTGACCGATGCCGGTGCGCGGGACCGACTTCCGATCGAACTGGCGATCGCCGTGCTGCTGCTCGTCATCCTGACGGTCATCTACCGCAACCCGGTGACCATGTTTCTACCCCTGATCACCATCGGTGCGTCGTTGATGACCGCGCAGGGACTGATCGCAGGCATCTCGTACTTCGGAGGGCTGCCGATCTCGAACCAATCGATAGTGCTGTTGAGCGCGATGATCGCCGGCGCGGGAACGGATTACGCCGTTTTCCTCATCAGCCGCTATCACGACCATGTCCGGATGGGGTCGGATCCCGACGAAGCTGTGCGGCGCGCGATGATCTCGATCGGCAAGGTCATCGCGGCGTCCGCTGCAACGGTGGGCGTCACGTTCCTCGGCATGGGATTCGCCAAACTCGGTCTATTCTCCACAATCGGGGTGGCCCTCGCGGTCGGGATCGGGATCGCGTTCTGCGCGGCGGTGACCCTGTTGCCTTCCGTCCTGGTCCTTGCCGGACGACGTGGCTGGATCGCGCCACGACAGGAACGCGCCGCCGCGTTCTGGCGCCGTGCCGGCGTGCGCGTCGTGCGCAGGCCGGTTCCGTATTTGGCTGCGAGCCTGGCGATCCTGATTGCCCTCGCCAGCTGCGCGAGCCTGGTCCACTTCAACTACGACGATCGCAAGCAACTAGGTGCTTCCGAGGACAGCTCGATCGGATATGCCGCCCTGGAACAGCATTTCCCAGTGAATCAGACGATCCCCCAATACCTGTTCATCCAATCGAAGAACGACCTCCGTACACCACGCGCGCTCGCGGACCTCGAACAGATGGCGCAGCGCGTGAGCCAAGTACCCGGCATCGCCATCGTTCGCGGTGTCACCCGGCCCACTGGCGAATCCCTCGAGCAGGCCAGGGCCACCTACCAGGCGGGTGAGGTCGGCAGCCAGCTTGGCGACGCGTCCACCGTGATCAACGGGCACACCGGCGACCTCAACCAGTTGGCCTCAGGCGCCGGTCAGCTGGCCACCGGTCTCGGTGACGCGCGTGGCCAGGTCAATCAGGCCATCGGAGGTGTTCGCAGCCTCGTCGACGCGCTCGCCTCCATGCAGAGCATCTTCGGTGACAACACCTTGGGGCAAATCGGCGATGCCGCAAAGTTGATCAAGGTGATGCGCGAACTCGGTGACACGCTGCAGGTCAATTTCGGAAGTCTCACCACCAACTTCGAATGGGTCGACCCCGTCGTCGACGCCCTCGATGCCAGCCCTCTGTGCAACCTAAACCCCGTCTGCGACGGTGCGCGCACCC
The DNA here is from genome assembly GCA_963848855.1 of uncultured Actinomycetota bacterium. Taxonomy (GTDB): domain Bacteria; phylum Actinomycetota; class Actinomycetes; order Mycobacteriales; family Mycobacteriaceae; genus Mycobacterium. Next base: position 1,130,717 of record CAWKFL010000006.1, on the reverse strand, counting down.
AGTTCCACAGGTTGCAGACCGCACGCGACGACGGCACGCTCGACAAGCTCTCAGCGCTGGCGCGGCAGCTTCAATACGCCGGGCCGATGGACAAGCTGTCGTCGACGGTTGACAACCTCGACTCCTCACTTCAGACCGCCGTCGTCTCGCTGCAGAAGCTGGGTTTGACGGACGCTCAAAGCGCCCGATCTCGCATCTCGACGATGCAGCGTGGCGCCAACGATCTGGCCAGTGCGAGTCGTCAAATCGCCGACGGTGTACAAGTTCTCGTTGATCAGACCAAGCAGATGGGCGCGGGGCTCACCCAAGCGTCCGCGTTCCTGATGGCCATGGGCCAGAATGCGTCGCAACCATCGATGGCCGGATTCAACATCCCGGCGCAAGTCCTCAGCACGGACGACTTCAAGAAGATCGCCCAGATCTTCATCTCTCCCGATGGCCATTCGGCCCGGTACTTCGTGCAAACGAACCTCAATCCGTTCAGCACGGACGCGATGGACCAGGTCAACGAGATCCTCGATACCGCACGCGGCGCGCAGCCCAACACCACGCTGGCCGACGCGTCGATTTCGATGTCCGGCTATCCCGTGACGTTGCGCGACACTCGCGACTATTACGACTCGGACATTCGGCTCATTGTCGTCGTGACCGTCATCGTCGTGCTGCTCATTCTGATTGCACTTCTGCGCGCTGTTGTTGCGCCGCTCTATCTGGTCGGATCGGTCATCATCTCTTATCTGTCAGCGATCGGGATTGGTGTGCTGTTCTTCCAGGAGCTACTAGGCCAGCAATTGCACTGGAGCGTACCCGGATTGGCGTTCGTGGTGCTGGTAGCGGTGGGCGCCGATTACAACATGCTGCTGGCCTCGAGGCTGCGCGAGGAATCGTCGCGTGGCGTGCGCTCCGGTGTCATTCGAACGGTACGGTCCACCGGCGGTGTGATCACGGCTGCCGGCCTCATCTTTGCGGCGTCGATGTTCGGCCTGCTGTTCTCGAGCATCGGCACCGTGGTCCAGGGTGGCTTCGTTCTCGGAATCGGGATTCTGGTCGACACTTTTGTGGTACGGACCATCACGGTGCCCGCTATCGCGGCGCTGCTCGGACGCGCCAGTTGGTGGCCGGCCCGCCCGTGGCTTCAACGGCAGACGTCGGATGCCACGGAGCAGAAGACTAGGAAGAAGAAGACGGTATTCGAGGCCGTGACAGAGGGTTAACGATTCAGGGCAGTGGCGGCATGAAGCTACGAACCGTGTTCAACTCGTCCGTGATCGAGTCACGGGTCGCCGGATCCAGGCTGCCGATCGGGTCCATGCCCTTCACCGGATCCACCGCCGTCGGCCTGTTCAGCGGGTTGTCGTAGCGGGAGTATGCTGCGTCGATCTGTGGCTGCAGCACACTGTCGATCTGATCCACGAAGCCCGGCGAAAAGCCGACGTAGCGCAGCGGCAGCGTCAACGGCAGGTGGTTGACCGGGATCAGATACGTCGTCTCCTTGGCGCCCTTGGAGTTGACGACCGTCCTGATGTTCTGCGGCGGAACGTCACTGGGTGCGGTGAACGCCGCAGGTGTGTGCACGATCGATGCGCCGGCGACGGCGTTGGCAAGGGCGAGCAGATTGTCCGGTCGGTCCGGGAAGTCGGCCAAACCGTCGTAGGTGGCTACGACCCTGTTCGTGTCGTACTGACTGTCCACGATCGGCGGCATCGTGTAGTCGGCAACCGGGACAACACTACCGGGCGGGAAGTAATGCGCCAGGACGCTCCCGCCAAACGCGTGCCTGCCGCTCGGGTCGCCGATCATGGTGAACGACAGCTTGTCCGGCGGCGGCGCCTTCGGATCGTTGGCGAGCTTCACCTGCTCCTTGTCGAGGGCCAGAGTCCCCTGAGACAGACCGACGACAGCGGCGGGTTCGGTGTCCTTGCGAATCGCTGTAGTCAGGTTCGTCGTCGCATCAGATATCGCGGTCCCGATCGACACATTGTCGCGGGGCCCCGTCGCGAACATGCTTGGCACCCAGCTGAACGGCGCCCCGGCCGGATAGTCGACGATATCGCGCTTGGCTTTCGGGAAGTACTTGGCGCCAGCTCTAGTCGTGTAGTCGTACCACGGAATGCCCGGCGGTCGAGCACCGCCGAGTGCGTACACGATCCGGGCCGGTGAGGCGTCACCTACCGGGGATGGCGTCGTGCCCGATGAGTCGTTCTTCGGATACGCAGGCTCGGCCGCCGCCGCGCCGAGGCCGAATCCCCCGGTGCAACCCACGACTCCCACCGCGAGGGCTCCCGCGAGTAGTCGTTTCATCTCTTCTTCCCCTAGTATCCGGATCGCTCTCTGGCACCGGCCATCGTAGCGGCCTGTGCTGCGAATCCCCTGAATACTCTACGGGTTTCAGATACCGGCAAACCCCGCCGCGACCAATACACAGCCGACACCGGCGAGCAGCGCGGCGACCTCACGGCGACGACGCGAGCCGATCCAGTCGTTCAGCGCGACCATCAACGTGCGTGTCTTCTCCGGAGCAGCGAGATAGCAAATCAATGGGATCTCCACGAGCGCGAAGGCCACGACGTTGAACATCAAGAGGGCACCGAATTGTGTTGTGGGCGTCACACCGGAAGCCAGAATGACCGCTAGCACAGCCAGGTAGTCGAAGGACGGCAGCGCAATTCCCAGGCCTGCGATTCCCGCGATCCAGAGCGAGGAGCCATTAAGCAGCCGGCGTGCCCGCGTTGCGGTGCGCGGCAATTCGAGCCGGCCTCTGAGTGCGGTAGTGGCCACGATCACGGCGATGACGAGGGCCATGATGCCGACGACGATTTGCACCCTGGGCAAGGTGAAATGTGCAGACCCCAACAACCGCGGCCGGACGACGAACAGCACCACAAGCCCCAAAGAGAGTCCCATCACGAAGCCGCCGCACAAGAACGCGAGCAGTTGCAGAATCGGTCGGGGTCTTTTGAGCATGAGGACGGTCATCCCGATCCGGAACGGTTCCAGGCTTATGGCGACGGCCATCAACAGGATGGTGATCCACATGTGAATCCGCCCGCCGGTGCGCCTACGCGTCCAACCGGGTGAACTGTGCCTGCCGGTACTGCTCGACACAGGCCGCTCGCCTGATCTTTCCGCTCGTCGTGGTGGGAATCGACCCTGGCGGCACCAGAACAAGGTCTGCGACGTTGAGCCCGTGTGACTTTGATATTGCCGACGTGACGTCGTTCTTGACCGAGTTGAGCCAATCGTCGGCGTCGCGGTTCTTGAGTTCGATGATGGTGACCAGCTTCTCAGTATGAGCCGTCGGCACCGATATCGCCGCGACTCGACCCCGCGTGATCTGGTGGACGGTCGCCTCGATGTCCTCGGGATAGTGATTGCGGCCGTACACGATCAGCAGATCCTTGACGCGCCCCACTATGAACAGATCATCGTCGGAGATAAAGCCCAGATCACCGGTTCTCAGCCAGGGGCCGTCAGGTGTGCCCGGCGACGCATCGACAAGCTGCGCGCCGAAAGTGCGCTCCGTTTCTTCCGGTTTCCGCCAGTAGCCGTCGGCCACGTTGGCGCCGTGCACCCAGATCTCGCCGATCGATCCGTGTGGACACTCGCGGTCGGTATCGGAATCGACGATCCGCAGCGTCGGTGATTTCGGTATTCCGTACCGCAGTAACGGCGTGCCACCCTTGGGTCCGCATCGCCGCGCGGTGCCAACGGCAAGCTGGGAGGATTCGAAGTGGACGACCTCGGGTGGTCGACCCGAGTTGCCGCTTGTTACGAAAACCGTTGCCTCCGCCAGACCATATGAGGGCCGCACCATATGGTCTTGAAAATTGAAGGGGGCGAATCGATCCGTGAACCTCTTGAGGGTCGCGGGGTTTATTCGCTCGCTACCACTGATGATGCCCAGCACACCAGAAAGGTCGAGCCCGGCCATATCAGCGTCGGTGGTTTTGCGTGCGGTCAGGTCGAAGGCGAAGTTCGGCGCGCCCGACCATGCCGGACTGTTGCCCGCCAGCGCTTGTATCCATCGGACCGGCCGTTGCAGGAACGCAATCGGGCTGGTCAGCTCGGCGCGAAAGCCGCCGAGAATCGGTGCGACGACCCCGAGGACCAGCCCCATGTCGTGGTAAAACGGCAGCCACGAGACAAGCGTGGTCTCCGGTGGCGCGAAACCATGCATGTGTTCGAAGAAGTCGAGCATCAGCTGTTCGAAATTCACCTGAAGATTGCGGTGCGAGATCATGACCCCCGCCGGAAGTCGGGTCGAGCCCGACGTGTACTGCAGGTAAGCGGTACCCGGCAAATCTGCGGCTCCGGCGACTTTTGTGCGAGGCGAATCCAAATCCAGCGAATCGATTTCGACGATCGCCGGTAAGGCGTCCGCACTGGCCTCGCGGACATATTCGGCGACACCGTCCGTGACGGTGGCCGTCGTGAGCACGACCGCGGGAGCTGTATCTGCGAGTACCGCACTCACGCGCTCGTCGTGCGAACCGATCTGCGGAACGGGCAGCGGAACGGCGACAAGCCCCGCCTGCATGGCTCCCAGGAATGCCACGACGTAGTCGAGGCCTTGTGGCGCCAGGATCACCGCCCTATCCCCGACGGATCCATGTCCGGCGAGTTCATCTGCGAGGTTGCGGGTTCGGCGATACAGCTGCGACCACGTCAGGTTTTCGACTACACCTGCCCAATCGTGTTCGTAGTCGGTATAGGTGAACGCAATGTCATTGGGCTGCAGACTGGCGCGCTCGCGCAGCACCGACAGGATCGACGGCTCGGGCATGGGCGTCACGTTACCGTCGCGAGTCAAACCGAGCGCAACGGGCGACACGTTCGCCAAACCTGCTGTGAGATTGACCGATTCGCTGCGGGCCGCATTTACAGTCAATATGTGGCGCAGACGAGCCCGGCAGGAGACGAGGTCCAGCTATCCGCTGACCACGTTGGCGACACGGTGGCGCAACTCGAACGCCGCGTCTTCGCACGGTTCGGCGAGCGGGGATTGACCAAGGCGGTGCGGGACCTCGGCCAACTCATAAAGTTGGTGCAGGTCAAAGCGGGCCAGTCCCAGGTGCGCGTGAGACGGACGCTGCTGATCACTCGTGCCACGAGCATCACGATCGTCGCGGCAACGGCATTCGCACTGTTATTCGGCCTGCGCGCGGCCGTCATCGAAGGGCTCGAACGTACCGCCGACTGGGTACCCCTGGTCGAAAGTGTCATCAACGACCTGGTCTTCGCGGGCCTCGCAGTGCTTTTCCTATGGGCGCTGCCCGAGCGCCTCGAGCGGCGCACCCTGTTGAAGCTGCTGCACCGGCTGCGCTCGCTGGCACACGTCATCGACATGCATCAACTCTCCAAAGATCCCGAGCAGGTCAGCGCGGCATACCAGCCGACAGCGCAGAGTGTCCGCCACGGCCTGGATGCCGACCAGCTGCACCACTACCTCAACTACTGCTCGGAGATGCTGAGCCTGACAGCCAAGACCGCCGCCCTCTGCGGTGAGCACAGCTCCGACGGAGTTGTGCTGGAGACCATCTCCACCATCGAAACTCTGACCACCGAGTTGTCCAACAAGATCTGGCAGAAAATCTCGTTGCTCCCGCGCGCATAAGCGCGCGGGTGAGGCTGTAGTTGGTGTGCGAAAGTGTGAGTGCGTTGCCCGGTAACTACAGGCTCGACGGCCAACGGATAAGAACGTCACGTAGGCTGTCGTTCAACCCAACCCGCAAGTCCCGCGGCGGTAGTGACATGGTCAAGCGCGAGCGCGACCGCGCCATGTAGCGGTCCGTCTTCGCCGTGAACACCGGCGCGTACCGGCGGTGCGGAAGATTTGCGAAATACCATCAGCCCGTTGCGATACGCCTCGTCGAATGCGTCCGGGGCGGCGGCCCTCAGCGTCGCCGCGAGTCCGCCCAGGGTGACGATCTCGGGGTCGTGCAGGTTCACCAAACCGCCGATCCCGGCTCCCAGGGCCGACGCGACGGCGTCAAATGCCCGGCGGGTGCGCGCATCCCGCTTCGGCTCGTTGAGCAGGCTGTGTGCGTAACCGACCGGATCAGCGGGTGGCGCATCCCCACGGTGCCGGGCCAGGGCGCGTCCGTCAACGGTCAGATCCCAGCAACCCCGTGCGCCGCACGGGCACACGAGCGCCGGGTCGGCGAACGGTATGTGGCCGTATTCGCCTGCTGCGCCCTGCGCGCCAGTGAGCGGCTCACCGTTGACGACGAGTGTCCCACCGATACCGACGGCCACGATCAGGTGCAGGGCGGTCGCAGCGCCGCGTGCCGCACCGGTACGCGCTTCGGCCAACCCTGCCAGGGTGGCGTCGTTGCCGAGAAGAAGGCTTACGCTGTCGCTGTTGGGAATCTTGGAAGTGAGCACGGAGAGATCGACGTCCGTCCAGCCTCGCGTCGTGAACTGGCCCAGCGTGGTGCCGCTGATCGTGCCGGCGACGGCGACGGCAATTGCCCTGATCCGCTTGGAGTTTCGTCGGTAGATCGCGCGGATCGCCTTCGCGAGTTGGGTGAGGACGACATCCAGCTCCTCACCGGCATACGCATCTTCTGCGACCACATCGGGCAGCCCGTCGATGCCCGCCAGGGCAAGCCGCCAGTCCCCCGCCCGTAGGTCGGCTGCGAGCACCAAGGGTCCGTCCTCGTGCGGGCCCGGCACTGTCGTCGGTCGTCCGCGCCCCTGCACGGGTGCAGGTGTCTCGTCGAGTAGGCGCGCTCGCCGCATCCGCGCGACCAGCTCGGCGGCCCCGCCGCTGCCGATACCGAGGCGCTGCGCCGCGGCTGCTCGTGTGATCCCTGGCTCGGCTCGCACGACGCCGATGAGCTGCGCGGCGCTCAACCAGCGCACCTGCGCGGCTTGTCGAGGATCGTGGGCCATCGGGGGTAGTATCACATTTGAATAAACTCGCCACACGAGTATATTCGGTTTGCGTGACCTTGACCGCCGATCGCTCTCCCACGCCAGGGCTCCGCAAGAGCCTGGCCGGCCTGCTCGCGCTGGCGCTGGCGTCGTGCCTTGCGGTGACCACCGAGATGCTGCCGGTGGGCCTGCTGCCGGACATCGGCGCGGCATTCGCCGTCCCCGACTCGGTCACCGGTCTGCTGGTCAGCCTGTATGCCGTCATGGTCGCCGCGCTGGCGGTTCCGATGACGCTCGCCACCTCGCGGTTCAATCGCAAACCGCTCCTGTTGGCAACCCTTCTCGGCTACGCCGCAAGCAATGCTCTGGTGGCCGCCGCACCGGTCTTCGCCGTCGTCGCAGTCGGGCGGACGGTCGGCGGGTTGACGCACGCTCTGTTCTTCTCGCTGGTGATCGGCTACACCCCGCGACTGGTCGCTCGCGGAGATATCGGCCGCGCGTTGGCGCTCGTCTCAGGTGGCGCCTCGGCAGGCTTCGTGCTCGGTGTTCCGTTGTCGACGTCGTTGGGTAACGCCGTCGGGTGGCGGGCGTCGTTCGCGGTGCTGGCCGGACTGTCGATCCTGACGTTCGCTCTCGTGCGCTGGGTGTTGCCGGGCGTGAACCACGAACAAGCCTCCCGCAGTTATGATTCGGCTCGGCGCGGCGAGCTGGCATGGGTAGCGACGTCGAACATGTTGACATACCTGGGCCAGTTCACGGTGTACACGTTCATCAGCGTCCTGTTGTTGTCCAGTGGAGTCAGCGCAGCGTTCTTGGGCCCGATCCTGCTCGGGTGCGGAGCGTGCGGGCTCCTCGGTGTGTGGTACGTCGGGCGGAATCTCGATCGGAAACCGCGCCGGACCTTCGTATGCGTATTCGCAGTGGTTATCGGCGCTCTCCTTGTGCTCGGCGGCACGTGGCCGGCGATCGCGGCGGTGATAGCCGCGACGGCACTGTGGAACGGCGCGTTCGGTGGTGTGCCGTCGATGTACCAGGCATTCGCGGTGCGCACACACGCGGTGTCGCCTGAACTAGCCGGGGCGTGGATCAACGCCACCGCGAACATGGGCATCGGCGGCGGCGCGGCGATCGGGGCCGGGTTGCTTCATGTAACCGGGTTGTGGGCGTTGCCGTGGGTCAGTGCGGCGCTGATCATGCTCGGGCTGGTTATCCTGTTCGCGCACAGGGGATTAAACCGGCAGGCGTAGGCATAGTGAAAGGCGCGGCTGTCGGAGCCGCGCCTTTCAGTTTGGGTGGTGTCGGGATTACGCGATGATGCGGGACAGGTACGGCGCCAGGTTGGCGGTGCGAACCGGTGACACTGTGACGCCTGCATCGCCCGTCTCGAGCATCTGCCCATTGCCCAAGAACAGCGCGACGCTCTGATTGCCGTCGGGACCGTAGAAGATCAAGTCACCGGGAAGCGCCTGCGAGGGCAGGATTTTCGTGCCGACCTTATACTGCTCACCCGAGGATCTCGGCAGCTTGATCCCGACACCGGCGAACGAATACACCATCAGACCGGAGGCGTCGAATCCGACAACGCTCGCCGCCGGGTCCAGCCCTACGACGTTTCCTGCGGGGTCCAGTCCGACGGCGTTTGCCGCAGGACCGCTGCCACGGGTCGGGCCGGCGGCGTTGCCGCCACCGTACGAGAACGGAACGCCTCGCTGGGAAAGGCCCCTCGCGATCACGAGATCGATCGCCTGCTGATTGGCCGCCGGCCGCGGGTACGGGTAGGCGGCCGCCAGGCCGGGCGTCGCCAGCAAGAGGGCGAGGCTGATCACAACGGCATAGATGGGTCTCATCCGAACTTCAACTTCCTCCGACGTCAGCGCAACATTTGGGGCGACCGCCGCCTGAATTCAGTCACCACTGATACTTCTACAGGGCAAACACGTCAATAGCCCAATTCCCGCATGGCACAGTGCCAATGAGTTGTCGTACCGTGACCGGACGGTGATTCTTCAAGCGTTTTCAGCAGCGAGACTGACCCCCTAAACCGGCAAAGATCACAGCGCGATGAACTTGTCTGACAGGAACTGCTGGTAGTCGGGAAGGCTGACACCGGCATCGACTTTGCCGTCCCCCTTCGTCCAGTTGCCGAGCGCGGCAAGGCTGCCCGCAAGGACAGGCTGAATCCGAACCGGTGCAAGGGTTTAGCGACGTTGGCGTCGATAATTCGATTGCAGCGGAACGACCGCGCGAATATGCGGTGGTTCGAAAGTCGTTGGTAGCGACCGTGCATGTCGTCGAGCGGGCCCGGCAAGTCGCCGCCGGCGAGGCGGGGCCAAGAGCGGCTATCCGGCCGAACCGGCTGCGCGACGTGCGGCGGCCACGACTTCGTTGTCCGGCGGTGCCCACGCGAACTCCCAACAGTTGCCCTCGGGGTCGGTGAAATAGGTTGAGCGGCCTTCGAAGAATTGGGCGTCGGCCGGCTCGGTCGTAATCGTTCCTCCCGCTGCGCGCACGCGGTCCGCCATCTCGTCGACATCTTCGGGGCGCTCGGCGATGATGCCCATCCTCACGCGGATCCCGCCCTGGGGAGCCTCAGGTAATCGCGACTCGGCCACCAGGTTCTCGATCGGAAACAGGGCAAGCACCGCGCCGCGCAACGCGAACATCACGAACTTGTCGGACGGAATCAGCGGCCAGCCAAGGCCGCGATAGAAATCGCGCTCTCGCTCGACGTCACGGACGCCGAGCGTGATGACGTTGGCCAGGGGCGCCTGCCGGTCTTGCATGTCTGCTCCTGATCTCGTATCGGACCCAATGACCCAGTCTCGCCAAGTTGCGGTGAGCAGCCAAACAGGTCATCGCCAACGACCGTGCGTCGTATGGTCGAGTTACATGACCGGTCCGGTCCCGGACCGGCGGGGGAACCGCGCTGAACAGGAGCTTAAGAAATGGCGATCGTCGAAGCGGATGCAACGTCCCGCACACCGTTCGAGGACGAAGTCGATGCCACCCAGCGATACTTCGACAGCCCGCGCTTCGAGGGGATCATCCGCCTGTATACGGCGCGCCAAGTCGTAGAACAGCGCGGCACGATCCCCTCGGACTACACCGTGGCGAGGGAAGCCGCGGAGGCCTTCTACCCGCGTCTGCGCGAACTGTTCGCCCAGAAAAAGAGCATCACCACCTTCGGCCCCTACTCGCCGGGCCAGGCGGTGACGATGAAGCGGATGGGTATCGAGGGCATCTACCTCGGTGGATGGGCGACTTCTGCGAAGGGTTCCACCACCGAGGACCCGGGTCCTGACCTCGCCAGCTATCCGCTGAGCCAGGTGCCGGAGGAAGCCGCAGGACTGGTGCGCGCACTTCTCACCGCCGATCGCAATCAGCAGTACCTGCGCCTTCGCATGACCGAAGAGCAGCGCGCCGCGACTCCCGGCACCGATTTCCGCCCGTTCATCATCGCTGACGCCGATACCGGCCACGGCGGTGATCCGCACGTACGCAACCTGATCCGCCGTTTCGTCGAGGCCGGCGTGCCCGGATACCACATCGAGGACCAGCGGCCCGGCACGAAGAAGTGCGGCCATCAGGGCGGCAAGGTCCTGGTTCCGTCGGACGAGCAGATCAAGCGACTGAATACCGCCCGCTTCCAGCTCGACGTGATGGGAGTGCCGGGCATCATCGTGGCGCGCACCGACGCCGAGGCGGCGAACCTGATCGACAGCCGCGCCGACGAACGCGACCAGCCGTTCCTGCTGGGCGCCACCAACCTCAAGGTCCCGTCATATAAGGCGTCCTACCTGGCGATGATGCGCCGCTTCTTCGACTTGGGCGTCACCGAGCTCAACGGTCACCTTCTCTATGCCGTCCCCGACGGCGAGTACGCCGCGGCCGAGGCCTGGCTCGAACGCCATGGCATTGTCGACGCGGTCAGCGGGGCCGCCTCGGCATATCGCGCGGACGGCGGCCAGTCGATCGACGAGCTCTTCGACAAGGTCGAGTCGAAGTTCGTCGACGCCTGGCAGGTCGACGCCGGCCTGATGACGTACGGCGAGGCCGTCGCGGAGCTGCTCCAGTTCAACGAAAGCGACGGTGAGCCGAGGGCCATGAGCTCCGCGGAGTGGCGGAAGTTCGCCGAGCACGCGCCGCTGTACGCCGCCCGCGAAAAGGCCAGGGAGTTGGGGGCAGGCGTCGCGTGGGACCTCGAGCTGGCGAAAACGCCCGAGGGTTATTACCAGGTTCGCGGCGGCATCCCGTATGCGATAGCCAAGTCGCTGGCCGCGGCACCGTTCGCCGACATCCTGTGGATGGAAACCAAGACCGCGGACCTCGCCGACGCCAAGCAGTTCGCCGACGCCGTCCATGCCGTGTTCCCCGGCCAGCTGCTGGCCTACAACCTGTCGCCGTCGTTCAACTGGGATACCACCGGGATGACCGACGACGAGATGCGGAAGTTCCCCGAGGAGCTCGGCAAGATGGGCTTCGTCTTCAACTTCATTACCTACGGCGGGCATCAGGTCGACGGCGTGGCCTCCGAGGAGTTCGCGATGGCGCTGCGCCAGGACGGCATGCTGGCGCTCGCGCGTTTGCAGCGCAAGATGCGCCTGGTCGAATCGCCGTATCGCACTCCCCAGACCCTGGTTGGCGGGCCACGCAGCGACGCCGCGCTGGCCGCCTCGTCGGGCCGGACGGCTACCACCAAGGCAATGGGCGCAGGCTCGACGCAGCATCAGCACCTCGTGCAGACCGAGGTGCCGAAGAAGCTGCTCGAGGAATGGCTGGCGATGTGGGGCGAGCACTACCAGCTCGGCGAGAAGCTGCGCGTCCAGTTCCGACCACTGCGGCCGGGAGGCGAGGTGCTCGAGCTCGGCATCTACGGCGGAGCCGACGGCGATCAGAAGCTGGCCAACGTACTGGTCGATCCGATCAAGGACAGGAACGGCCGCAGCATCCTCACGGTGCGCGACCAGAACACATTCGCAGAGCAGCTGCGGCAGAAACGGCTGATGACGTTGATCCATCTGTGGCTGATCCACCGCTTCAAGGCCGACGCGGTCTACTACATCAAGCCGACGGAGGACAACATCTATCAGACCGAGAAGATGAAGTCGCATGGCATCTTCGGTGACGTCAACAAGGATGTCGGCGAGGTGATTGTCGCCGAGGTGAACCACCCGCGCATCGAAGAGCTGCTCGAACCCGACGACGAAGCACTGATGCGGTTGATCCGTAAGGAAGACTAGCGCCGCCGAATCCACCGCCCATGACGGAATTTCGCGAACAGGACCTGACCGGGGCCCGCTTCGAACGTGTCAGCCTGCGCAACGCCGACTTTCGTTCAGTTGACCTGAGCGGGGCGCAGATTCGCGGCACCGCGTTTCACGGCTGCCGGATGCGCGGCGTCGAACTGGCCGATGTCGACATCTACGGCGAGTTGAGGAACGTCGTGATCAACGGTGTCGATATCGCTCCTCTCGTCGACTCCGAGTTGAACCGTCGCATGCCGGAGCGCGCGAAGATGCGTCCCGACGACAGCGATGGGTTCCGTGCGGCGTGGACGATCTTGGAAGACCTGTGGCAGCGCACCGTGGACCGCGCGAAAACCTTCCAGGAGGAGGCACTTCATCGCAGCGTCGACGGCGAATGGTCCTTCATCCAAACCCTGCGGCACTTGAATTTCGCCAGCGCTGCGTGGGTGGGCCGGATGATTCTCGGTAACCCCTCACCGTGGCACCGCCTGGATCTTCCATGGGACGAAGCGCCCGGATGGGAGGGCATCCCGTGGGACCGCGACGCCCGCCCGTCGCTCGACGACGTGCTGGCGCTACGCCGCGAGCGCCAGGCGATGGTGCGCCAGGTGGTGGAGTCGCTCACCGACGTTCAACTGACCGATCGGGTGAGTCGTACCGAACCGGGTTGGCCCCAGCTGGAGAACTTCGGTGTCGATGAATGCCTGCGCATCGTCCTCAACGAGGAATGGGAGCATCGGCTCTACGCCGAGCGTGACCTGACCGCATTGGAGAGTCTTGGTTGACCCCCGCCGGGCGGAGTCGTTCGGCACCAGCGCGGCCGAGTATGACCGCCACCGCCCGCGCTACCCGAGCGAGCTCGTCGCGGGCCTCGTCGATCGTAACGGTATTCGCGTCTTGGACGTCGGAGCCGGAACAGGAATCGCCTCGGCTCAGCTGCTCGAGGCAGGCGCTGACGTCACCGCCGTCGAGCCTGACCCACGGATGGCGAATATTGCCGCCAACAAAGGAATTCGTGTCGAGGTCGCAACGTTCGCGGACTGGCAACCCGACGGCAGATCCTTCGATCTGGTGGTGTTCGCGCAGTCGTTTCATTGGGTACAACCCCGGCTCGCGCTCGATAAGGTCACGCGCATCCTGGGCGCGGGCGGTCGCCTCGCGCTGTTGTCGAACCGGATCACGCCAACGGCTCCGACGCGGAGCGACCTCGAGGAGGTCTACGCGGACTACCTCCCCGCAAGCAAGAGGCCAGACGTCGACGCCGTCCACAACGACGAGTTGATCGGCACTATCAAGGAATCTGGATTCACCGTCGAAAGGCGAAGCTGTGTCGAACGGTTGCACTACTCGACCAACGACTGGCTGGATCTGGTGTTCACCTACTCGAGTCATCTGATGCTGGATCCCACGGTGCGGAAACAGTTGCGATCCCGACTCGAAGATCGAATTGGCGAAGCCGGGGTGCACGCGCGAAACGATGCTACGGCGATGGTTTGCGTTGCGGCCCGGGCCGGCGCCTGACCCATCGTAGATTCTGGTCTACGAGAAGAGTTCCCGATTCGCGGCGACGTACTGCTCGACCGTCAAAGGCGGCTCGCCCGTGACTTTTCGGACATCGTCGGTAGCTCTGTCGTAGCGGCCTTCGCGGTGAAGCCGCGCCATGGTTTCCAGGTGCTGCTGGACGTGCGCGGGCAGGTTCAGCGGAACCAGGACCTCGGTGACCCAGGTGTCTTGCGCGATGTCGGTGCCTGTGATCGGTCGGGTCAACGCGCGGCTGTATTGGGTGGCCAAACCGTCGATATCGAGGTTGGCCGGCCCGGTCAGCTCGTAGACCTCGCCGATGTGATCCGCCGGGTTCATCAGCACGGCGGCCACCACCCGGGCGACGTCGCTGGCCGCAATCGGCGAGGTCCTGCCGGTTCCGAACGGCAGCGCAAGCACATCCCGCTCTCGTATGGAAGGTGCAGCGAGCCAGGAAAATATCGGATTATCAAGAAACACAGTGGGTCTGATGTGAACGACAGGCACTCCCGACCAGTTCAGCACGTGCTCGGCAAGCCAGTGCTGATGCTGCTGATGGGACTCCTGGGTACTCGTCAACGTCATCTGTGAAACGGTCATCTGCGACATGTTCGCGATCACCTCGAGCCGGCCGCTCTCCAACGCCGCCGCCGCGACAACCGTCGTCGCCTGTAGATAGTCCGGGGATACGCTCATCGAAAAGAACATGCGGTCGACGCCGTCCATTGCGTCGACGACGTCCTGCGGGTCGGTCAGGTCGCCGACGACCACTTCGGCGCCGAGTTCGCGCAACGGCACGGCCCTGTCGTCGTCGTGGTGGACCATCGCGCGCACCCGCTCATCGCTGCCGCGCAACTGCTCGATCACCCGTCGGCTCACGCCGGCCGTGCCGCCGCCCGCGCCGGTCACGAGGTACACGGGTCCGCTCACGATCGCCGCGGCACGAATATCGGACCGCCGATCTCAGCGATTGTGGTCTCCATCAGGACGACATTAGCCACAGGCATGCCTGAATTCCACCACCCGACTTAGCATTGAGGTCGATGACCTTGCTACACATTCAACGCAATCGCTCGATCGCCCGACTGCTCAGTGCTGTTGTCGTGGCCGCAGTGGCGCTGGTATGCATGCCGATTGGCAATCCTCTCGCCCGCCGCGGCGCCATGCCCCGACGTCGAGGTCGTGTTCGCGCGGGGCACCACCGAGGCGCCCGGCGTCGGCGGCATCGGACAGGCATTCGTCGATTCGGTGCGCTCGCAGCTGGACTTCCCCACCGCCGCAACGGGTGTGATTGATGCGAGTTCGCATGACCGCGCGATGGCCGCCGACTGCCCGAACACGAAGGTGGTGCTCGGCGGGTTTTCTCAAGGCGCGGCCGTCATTGGTTACGTCACCGCCGACGCCGTCCCTGCAGGCTTTACGCTGCCGACAGGCCTGTCCGGGCCGATGCCTCCGGACGTGGCCGACCACGTCGCAGCGGTCGCGCTGTTCGGGAAGCCATCGGGTCAGTTCCTGAACGCCATCGAAGCGCCGCCTCTGCGAATCGGCGCGCTCTATGCGGCCAAGACAATCGGCCTGTGCAATCCCGAGGACCCGGTGTGCTCTGTGGACGGGGACAACGGTGCCGCCCACGTGCAGTATGCGGAGAACGGAATGACCAAGCAGGCCGCGGATTTCGCGGCACTGCGCGTTTAGCGAGTCACGATCTCCCGGCTCTGCGGAAGACGAGTTCGAAGTCTGTCGTGAACGTAGCGCCGTCGTCCGACTTTTCCCACCGAGCGGTCATCGTGTTCCCGTCTGGACTGAACGTCGCTTCAAAGCGCTGCGAGAATGGCTCACCGTCACGCCACATGGTCCACCTGCCGTCGCCGATGCTCATCTCGTAGACGCGACAGACTCCTCGCTCGTCGGTGTAGAGCTGGTAGTACGTTCCGTTGGCGGCATCGCATCCGATGATTGACACGTTGTCGGGCGCTTCGGGAAGCGCCACCGTTCCGCGCTGCAGAAGATGTGCGCCGGACGGCAGCCACTCGAAGGTCATCGTTCCGCCGCCCGGCCAGGCTTCTCCTTCGGGCCACGCCGCCTCGAAAGTCCACTCGCCAACGAGCGGTTCGAGGCGACGCAGCGCTTCCTCTGCGGTGGGCTGGTCGATCAAACGGCCAGCAGTCGCTGGAAGAACTCGCGATAACGCTTCAGCGCGAGTCGTAGATCTTCTGTCGAGGCCTCCTCGCCGCGCGCCCACTGCGCCTCCAGGCGCGAACGGGCCTCAGTGAAACCGTTCGTGAGTCGCTCTACGACATCAGAGACGAGGGCGTCGGCCCGCTCCACGCAGTCGCGTGGATCGTCGACGAACGTGGCTTGCACGTCGTCCCAGCGGGAACGAAGACCAGAAAGGTCGTTGGTCGCGAAAAGCGCCTCTCCGTTTGTGGTTTCGGCCTGCGACTCGGTGGCGACGGCTTCGTTCACCGACGTCGACTCGGGTGGTGGTGCCATCTGCTCGTGCTGGGCCACTGGCTCGGGCGGTGCCATCTGCTCGTGCTGGGCTATTGGCTCGGGCGGTGCCATCTGCTCGTGCTGGGCTATTGGCTCGGGCGGTGCCATCTGCTCCTGCTGGGCCATTGGCTCGGGCGGCGTCATCGGCTGCGTTGGTGTCATCGCCTGCTCGGCTCGAGCGCTGCGCGGATCGGTACTCGCTGTTGATGCTTCACCCGCCGTGTCGATGTCCGTACGTTGATCGGGGATGCGTTGATCGGGGGTAGTCATGCGCGTGCCTCCTTAGGCTGATCTTTTTCGGTTTCGAGCAATTTCTCGAACAGGGCGCGGTAATGCACGAATGCCTCGCGCTGCTCCTCGGTACCAATGCCGCCCTGCTCTTGCATCAGATAGATGCCGTGCGCCGCTCGGTAGTCCTCGACGACGGTCGGGTGGTCCACCGAGATGTCGGCCGCCCGCTGTTCGAAGTCGTCGATCGGGTAGCCGCGCTCGCGCATCACTTGTGTGACAAGCCGATCGGCCTCGCCCACCGCTCCGGACGGATTGTCAACGAACGCTGTTTGCACTGCGCGCCAGTCGCTGGCATACCTCGACTGGGCTTCGACCGAGAGCGGAACGATGTCCAGCTTCTTGCGCTTGCGTTCGCGGGCGAGCAGTTCGTCTTCGGCGGCGCGCTGTTCGCCCGCCTCCCCGACCGCACGCTCGTATTCGGGACCGAAGTGTTGCTTCAGACGTTCGGTCCGATTGCGCATGGAGGTGGCACGGACAGCGACGGCCACCGCCACGACCACCACTACGGCAGCCACTGCTAGAAGAACCCAACCCCAGACAGGCATTTGTCGACCTCCTTGTGTCATGAAGGGGTAGCCGTCGAGGATTCGTCGGAAACGTCAATTTCTGGGCGGCTTGAACATCAACGTCGCGCGCCCAGCCGTCACTAAACTGATCCGGTCCACAACCCGCAGGAGCCGCCATGATTTTCGTGCCGAGACGACTTGTCGCGGCGGTGTTGTCGTCGGCGGCGCTCGCTGTCCTGCCGATGGCGGCGATCACCGTCATCTCCCCTGCCGCCAGCTCCGCGTGCTTGCCAGGTGAAACCGGTGTCACGAACGGGTGCGCTCCGTTCTGCCTGCCGGGGTTGCATCTGGACCTCGGGACCGGCTTGTGCGTGAAAGACGTCCCACCGTCGCCCATGCCGCAGAATGGCGTTGTGCCGCAGTCTGTTTCGGTGTGACGTAGCGACCAGGGCGGAATCGAAGTTCGAATCGCAGAGCTCCATGAACTGCTGTTCGAAATAGCCGCAAAACGAATCTCCTCGCCCTGGCAATTAATCACATGTGTGAATTGAGTGCCGCCCTGCCCCGATACTCTTGAGCCGATGGCGCAACCGCTAATTCAGTGCGTAAACGCGCGGGAGATCGCCGACCAGATGAAAGCCGCCGGGCTGGCGTGCCTAGAAAGGCGCCGCTCCGAAGGATTGGCTCTCGCAGGAGCGCGCGGAGGCCACGGATCGGCTTTCGCGCGAAGGTGAGCAGAACCACTTTGTCCGGTCCCCCGGGGTGAGGAGACGCATGGTGGTTTCACTACGACGTCAGCGTTGTCGCGATGGTCGTGCCGCTTTACCTGCCCGACGCCGGACGGGGGAAGTCCGGCGAATTGGTCGGCTTTTCAACAAGCGGCCATTTCGGCGATCTGCTCCTGCAGCGGCTCGGCGAAGCGGATTTCGTCCAAGTCGTCGACATGGAAGTCGGCAAAGCCTGCACGCCAATATGCCGTGCCAATCGGGCGCCCGGCGACCGCGTTGCGGTTACAGCACTCGTGGCGCAATCTGCGGCGATAGCAACCCGGATATCAACAGCCGACAGCGCCCTATTGATCGCGATCACCGTTAGTGTCAGCGTATGCGCATCGCCATCGTCCTCGTCGGCGTGTTCATCGCGCTGGCCGGCCTCCTCTTCACGCTGCAGGGCGTAGGGGCGGTGTCGGGCAGTCCGATGAGTAACACCACCACATGGTCAATCCTCGGCCCGATCATCGCCTTGATCGGCGTCGGCCTCGCGGTGGCAAGCTGGCGTCGAAGGTCGTAGGTAAACGATGAACGAAACGGCCGGCCAATAGACGCCCCATTTCTGCTGCTGTCGATCCGGGGCGAGGACGAAGCGGCTGACGACGAGTACTCGGCGGTGATGCGCTTCTCCGGGCTCGATGCTCGCGCGCTGCAACGAATCCGCCTCACCCATCAGCCTCTCGGTGACATCGATCTCGACGACTGGGCCGGCATCATCCTGGGCGGCGGACCGTACAACGTCAGCGACGAACCGGATTCGAAGTCGCCCACGCAGAAACGCGTGGAGTCCGAGTTACTCCCGCTCATTGACCGCATCGTGGATGAGGATTTTCCTTTTCTCGGCTGCTGCTACGGAGTGGGGACGCTTGGCAGGGCCATCGGCGCAGTGGTCGATCGCACCTATAGCGAACCCGTCGGCGCAGTAACCGTCAGGCTCACATCGGCAGGCCGGGGCGATCCGCTCTTCTCCGACCTACCCGACGTCTTTGACGCGTATGGCGGACACAAGGAGGCGGCGACCTCGCTTCCGCCCGGCGTGGTGTGCCTGGCGTCCTCGGAGGACTGTCCGGTGCAAGCGTTTCGCGTTCGCGCCAATGTGTATGCCACGCAGTTCCACCCCGAATTGGACGTCGATGGCATCTGCACGCGGATCGACGTCTACAAGGACTTCGGCTACTTCGCACCCGAGACGGCCGACACGCTGAAACATGATGCAAGCCAACGAGACATCGAACATCCACCGATCGTCTTGCGCAGATTCGCAGAGCGGTACGCGCGACGGCCGGGTCCCCGCGGCCACTGAAGCGGAACCCGCGACGGCCGATACGCGGCGGGTCGCGGCTCTTCGGGGATACCTGAAACCGGGAGTTGTCATCGAATGATGACGACTCCCGAAGCGACAGTGCTCCAGAAACCGACCCAAAGTTGCCTGGTGAGTTCACGTCTCGGCATCACCAGGCCGCGGCGGCCCGGTGTGGCCCAACCGGCCCGGCATCGAGCGGGAGCGACGTCAGGTTGCGGCGGTCAGACTCTTCAATTCATCGAGCGAGTCTGAAATGAGTTGCACCAGGTCGGAGTCCTCGGCGGTGAGCCATCGCTCGAACGCGACTTTGAACACCGCAATCCCTGTCTCGGCGGTCAGCTTGGCTGCCGGCCCGGAGACGCCACGTCGGGCCAAGGCTTCGGCGATCGCCGCCGCCAACGATGCCAACTTGATCAGCTCGCGCTCCTGCAAGCCCGAGTTGGCATCGATGACGGCTTGGCGGCGGCGGGCATTGTCGCGGCGCCCCTCGAACAACTCCCCCGTGGCCCGCAACGCGTCGGCGACGGCGTCAATCGGTGGTGTCGCATCCGGTGCGGTGGCCAAGTGGTTCACGACGGTCTCGGTCAGCGCACCCTGACCCCAGAACAGCACCTCGCGTTTGTCCGCGAAGTAGCGGAAAAAGGTCCGCTCGGTCAGCTCGGCACGTTGGGCGATCTCCGCGACGGTGGTCTGGTCGAAGCCGCGCTCGGTGTAGAGGTCCAGTGCTGCTTGCTCGAGGCGACCACGCGCATTGGGCTGCCACCGACTCATGGGACCGATCTTATGGGATGACAGATACTGTCATCAGCTTTACGGTGATGACAGTATCTGACATCAATGGAGGTTTCAATGCGAGTGTTTGTCACTGGCGCATCCGGATTCGTCGGATCCGCCGTGGTCGCCGAGCTCATCGACGCAGGACATGAGGTCGTGGGGATGGCGCGGTCGGATTCCTCGGCTCGGCACCTAAAAGAGGTGGGTGCCCGGGTCCATAGCGGCGATCTCGAAGATCTCGACAGCCTGCGTGCCGGTGCCGCGGACGCCGACGGCGTAATCCACCTGGCGTTCCGTCACGACTTCTCCGACTTCGCCGGCGCAGGCGAGTTGGACCGGCGCGCCATCACGGCGATCGGCGAAACGCTCGTCGGGTCCGACCGCGCATTCGTCGTCACGTCCGGAACGGCAGGCTACTCCCCCGGCCGAGAGCTGACCGAAAACGACACGGCCCCAACGGAGTCGCCGAGAGTCTCGGAAAGGGCGGCGCTCGCGTTCACCGGCCGCGGTGTGCGCGTATCGGTGGTGCGCCTGCCACCGACCGTGCACGGCGAGAATGATCACGGCTTCGTGCCACGACTCATCACGATCGCAGGCGAAAAAGGTGTCTCGGCCCATCCGGGCGACGGGTCGAATCGTTGGGCGGCCGTGCACCGACTCGACGCGGCCAAGGTATTTCGGCTGGCACTGGGCAATGCGCCCGCGGGGGCCGTGTTCCACGCGGTCGCCGAGGTAGGCATCGCGACGCGCGACATCGCCGGCGTCATCGGCCGCCACCTCGCCGTGCCCGTAGAGGCAGTCGCCTCCGAGGACGCCTTCGATCACTTCGGATGGCTCGGCGGCTTCTTCTCGCTCGACGTCCCGGCGTCGAGTACATTGACCCGAAAAGAGTTGGGGTGGAACCCGACTCGGATCGGATTGCTCGACGACCTCGAGCAGGGCCATTACTTTTCCGGTCGGCCCGCCTAAGGATTGGTCACCGAAAATTCATCATTCAGAATACTTGACTGATTCCAGAAAAGGGACGATATTGGTCCCGTGCCCTCGACGCCGGATTACGCGGAGCAGCTGCGCGCGGCTGATCTTCGGGTGACCCGTCCCCGGCTTGCGGTGCTGGATGCGGTACACGCCCACCCCCATGCCGACACGGAGACGATCTTCGGTGCGGTTCGCGCCGATCTTCCCGAAGTGTCCCGGCAGGCCGTCTACGACGTGTTGGCGGCTCTGACCGCCGCCCGTCTGGTCCGACGGATCCAGCCCTCCGGCTCGGTCGCGCGGTACGAATCGCGGGTCGGCGACAATCATCACCATGCCGTCTGCCGGTCCTGCGGCACCATCGGTGATGTCGACTGCGCCGTCGGCGAGGCGCCCTGCCTGACTGCGTCCGACGATAACGGCTTCGAGATCGACGAGGCCGAGGTCATCTACTGGGGCCTGTGCCCGGACTGCGCGTCATCACAAGTTTCGCGATCACAACCGTGATCACAGCCCGAATCACCCACTCCCGGAAGGAATGTTGTGTCCGATAGCACGACCAGCTCAGCCAGCGCCACCGCTGGCGGGAGCGACAGCGAGAACCCGGCGATCGATTCACCGACCGTGAAGTCGCATGGTCCGCGCACCAATAAGGACTGGTGGCCCGACCAGGTCGACGTCTCGAAGCTGAATGCGCACTCGTCGCACTCCAATCCGTACGGTGCGGAGTTCAGCTACGCCGAGGAGTTCAGCAAGCTCGACCCCGAGGTCCTCAAGGCCGACGTGCTCTCAGTGATCACCACGTCGCAGGATTGGTGGCCCGCCGATTACGGCAGCTATGCAGGCCTTTTCATCCGCATGAGCTGGCACGCCGCTGGTACTTACCGCATCTACGACGGCCGCGGCGGCGGCGGCGAGGGCATGCAGCGCTTCGCCCCGCTCAACAGCTGGCCAGACAACGCCAACCTGGACAAGGCGCGTCGTCTGCTCTGGCCGGTCAAACAGAAGTACGGCAACAAGATTTCGTGGGCCGACCTGCTGGTCTTCGCGGGCAACGTGTCCTTGGAGTCGGCGGGCTTCGAGACTTTCGGCTTCGGCTTCGGCCGGCCCGACGCGTGGGAGCCCGAGGAGATCCTCTTCGGCGAGGAGGACGAGTGGCTCGGCACCGACAAGCGCTACGCCGGCGCCGATGCCTCCGCGCGGCAGCTCGAGGAACGCTATGGCGCCACCACGATGGGCCTCATCTACGTGAATCCGGAAGGCCCCGAGGGCAAGCCGGATCCGCTGGCCGCTGCGATCGACATCCGCGAGACGTTCGGCCGGATGGCGATGAACGACGAGGAGACCGCCGCGCTGATCGTCGGTGGCCACACCCTCGGCAAGACCCACGGCGCCGGTGACGGCGACCTGGTCGGCCCGGAGCCGGAAGGCGCCCCCATCGAGCAGCAGGGCCTCGGCTGGAAGTGCGCGTTCGCGTCCGGCAAGGCCGGCGACTCGATCACCAGCGGACTCGAGGTCGTGTGGACGCCCACGCCGACGCAGTGGAGCAACGCCTATCTCGAGATCCTCTACGGCAACGAGTGGGAGCTGACCAAGAGCCCCGGCGGCGCATGGCAGTTCGAGGCCAAGGATGCCGAAGCGACCATTCCCGATCCCTTCGGTGGGCCGCCACGCAAGCCCACGATGCTGGTCACCGACATCTCCATGCGGGTCTCCCCGATCTACGCCGACATCACCCGGCGCTGGCTCGACCATCCCGAGGAGCTCAACGAGGCGTTCGCCAAGGCCTGGTACAAGCTGCTGCACCGCGACATGGGTCCGATCACCCGGTACCTGGGGCCGTGGATCGCCGAACCGCAGCTGTGGCAGGACCCGGTTCCGGCTGTTGAGGGCGACGTGATCGACGACGCCGACATCAAGGCGCTGAAGGCCAAGGTGCTCGACTCCGGGCTGTCCGTGCCGCAGTTGATCAAGACCGCGTGGTCGTCGGCGGCCAGCTTCCGTAGCACTGACAAGCGCGGCGGCGCCAACGGTGCGCGGATTCGCCTTGAACCGCAGAATAACTGGGAGGCCAACGAGCCCTCGGAGCTGGCGAAGGTGCTGCCGGTCCTGGGGAAGATCCAGCAGGAATTCGGTAAGAACGTCTCGCTGGCCGACCTGATCGTGTTGGCAGGCTCGGCCGCGGTCGAGAAGGCGGCGAAGGACGCCGGCTTCGAGATCGACGTCCACTTCGCGCCGGGCCGTACCGACGCGACGCAGGAGAACACCGACGTGGATTCGTTCGCGGTGCTCGAACCGCGGGCCGACGGGTTCCGCAACTACGTGCGTCCCGGCGAGAAGGCTCCGCTCGAACAGCTGTTGGTCGAAAAGGCGTACATGCTCGACGTGACCGCTCCGGAGCTGACCGCTCTTGTCGGCGGGCTGCGGGTGCTCGGCGCCAACCACGGCGGAAGCAAGCACGGCGTGTTCACCGACAAGCCGGGCGCGTTGACCAACGACTTCTTCGTCAACCTGCTCGACATGGGCACGGAGTGGAAGGCGTCGGAGACGGCGGAGAACGTATACGAGGGTAAGGACCGCGCGTCGGGCGCGGCCAAGTGGACGGCCACCGCCAATGACCTTGTGTTCGGCTCGAACTCGCAGCTGCGGGCGCTCGTCGAGCACTACGCCCAGGACGACAACAAGCAGAAGTTCGTCGAGGACTTCGTCGCCGCGTGGGTCAAGGTCATGAACAACGACCGGTACGACCTCTCCTAGAACGCAACCAACACAACACCCCGCGGGTCGACAGGCTCACGGGGTGTTGTGCTAGCGGGTCGAGTTCAGACTCGTCGAAACAGCTGGGCGCCGATAAGCGGGGCGATCTTATCGGCCATGTATGCGTGCCCCGCGTCGGTCGGATGAACACCGTCCGAGCCGATCAGCTCGGGCCTGCCGACGAACCAGCCTGCCGAGATCGGATCGACGAAAGTGGCGCCCGCGATCGAGGCCTGGTACTGAAGGACGTCGCGGATCCGCAGCATCTCGACGGGCGGATTGGCGGTGGGCCAAGGCGGGCCGATCACAAGGAACTTCGCGGACGGTGCCGTTCGACGCGCCAGTTGAAGCGTGCCGTATATCAAGATCGACAACTGCGTCGGATCGACGGCTTGGTCGTTGCGCGAGCCGTAGAACACCACCAGCGCATCGTCTGGTTTGACCGTTCGTTTTGTGAGGTCTTCGAAGACGCTGCCGTGATTACCGCGGGTGCCGTACCCTGCTCCCCCTTCGGCGCCCACGTCGGCTGCGACGGGAATGCCCTGCTGGGTCAGCGTCTGCCAGGCACGAGCAGTCCACCCGTTCGGACCGAGGCCGCCCAGGTCCCCACCGGTTGTATAAGAGTCACCCACCACCGCCACGTGGTAGGCAAAGTCCAGCGTCCGTATCTCCTTGTGCCTCACGGGTGTTGGGGTCTGGCACGCCATGCCGGTCAACAGGGCCAGCGATAGGACGACTGTGATCAGGCGACTCACGGCTTTAGCGTAGGGGCCGATTGTTGAAAACTTGCTGTGGATCCACCACCGAACGGTGCTTGCGCTGATTACGATTCGCTTACGTCAGCCTGCTCGCGCCGAGACGGTCGGTGCAGGAATTTCTCGCGGACCATGGATCGGTGAGAGCTTGCCGTGCGTATCGTCGGGTCGCGTGTTGATGCGGCTGTCGGGCCGTGCGCGCCTGGCGTCGACCATCCTGCGCATCCACTTGCGGGCGGGCTCCTCGACGAAGTGGTACAGCAGAGCCGCACCGGCTACGGCGAGTGCGAGCAGGCCGACCAGCGTCAGCTTGCCTGCGACGTCGGACCCCAGAGTGAGCTCGAACTGCACCACGGTCCAATTCCATGCGGTGTGTACGAGCTCGTGCACCATGTAGAGGCTGAAGGAGATGTGGCCGCAGTACACCATGACTCTGGTCGAGAGCAGCCTCGGCAGCGTGCCGATGCCGACTGCCAGCGTGATCACGAACGGGACGAACAGCACGTCGACCAGACCGCTCGAGTCACTGATCTTGGTGAGCGGATGCGCGTCGAGCACGTAGAGGGTGCCGATGACGGCGCCGGCGAGCAGCACGGAGAGATAGCCGGCGCCACGGCGGGCACCATCGCTCAGCTGCAGCTTGCGGACGGCTGCACAGGCCAACGCACCCGCGGCGAACTGCATGACGATCCGCGGCAGCCAACTCCACGGTGTATAGAACTGGCCGGTGCCCATCAGGAGCAGCAGTGGGGGCAGAGACGCGGCAAATGCCAGCCACAGCAGACCGCGAGCCCTCGTCGCGCCTGCAATCCGGAAAATCACCAGGATGAGCGCGCCGAACAGCAGATAAGCAAGCCATTCGGCGCTGATCGACCAGGCGGGCCCGTCCCAGCTCGATCCGTCAAAAAACGGCTGAAACCACAATTGGACCAGCATTATCTGGCGCACGTAGCTGACCGCTGTCAGCTGATCAGCGACCGGTGATGGCACATGGCCGACGTTGAGAGTGAAAATGATCCACGCGGCCGCCAGGTGCAACGTGACAAGGTAGACGGGCCACACCCTGGCCAGCCGTAGCCACAGGAAGTGCAGGGTGGCCCGCGTTGACCAGGCTTCGCCCATGCGATCGAGGTAGTTCCACGTCAGCACGAATCCGCTGAGGATGAAGAACAGGTCGACACCCTGCGCGCCGCAATTGAGAATCGGCGCGAGCGCCGAACGAAACCCAGGGGCGGCCTGCTCCAACAGCGGGCGGAAATGAAACAGCACCACCCACACGGCGGCGATGATGCGAAGTCCGGATAGGGCTCGTATCTCTCCGGTTCGCACAACGCTCTTTTCGTGAGGGACTCTGCTGCTTCGTTCGTGCCACGCTGCGGTATCCACACCGGGCGGTCCGCCTCCCCGCGACCACGCAACCGGCAGCTACGCAGATTACCAGCGTTAACCAGCCGATGGCGTATTGAGAAAGCTGTGTCGTTCCTGCAAGATTCCGGCTTCTCTAAAACCATTGGTGGCACCGTGGAGCGTTGCGCCCGAACCGCCTCCGGCGTTCCCCAACTAGCGCCCACGAGCGACAACGACGCCCCCAGAGGCCTACTTGGCGGCAAGGGGGCTGCGGTGAACCGGCGGATCGGCCGAGGCAGCGCGATTGCGCCGGAGATGGGCGGCGTGGCCGCCGCGGGGTGACGATCCACGGTGAAAAATCCAGCGTCCGGTTCGCGCACACTGTTTGCCTTGCGGGTGCGTTCACGGCGCCGGATGCCATCTCCGGCGCGGGCCGCATTGCCGGGGTGTTCCCCCGATGAAGCTGTCGAGAAGCGCTTGATCTCAACAGTGGTTGAGGAAGCAGGGTGGAGCGATGACGACAACGACGATGACGCAAGTCCGCGACGATCTCTTCCAAACCCGCATGGATAGGCCGTTTCCCGGCCTGACAACGCACGCCTACGTGTGGCGTGGGCTCAGAGGCAATGTGCTGTTCTACAGTCCGGCGACGGACGCCGATTTCGACGTCATCGAAGACCTCGGCGGCGTGATCGCGCAGTATCTGTCACACCAGGACGAGGCGGGGCCGAACCTGGTCCGCATCGCCGACCGTTTCGGTTCGCAATTGCACGCCCCGGCCGCTGAACTCGCCGCGATCGGCCAACATGCACGGGTCGACGTTCCGGTGGGAGACAAGCGGCTCACCGACGCCAACGGGGTGGAAGTGATTCCGACACCTGGCCATTCGGACGGCAGCACCAGCTATCTCGTCGTCGGAGTCGACGGCCAGAGGTATCTCTTCACCGGCGACACAATCTTTCCCACCGGCGAAGGCACATGGTCGACGTTTCTCGTGCCCGGCCGTGGCAGCGCCGCGCAATTGCGGTCCAGCGTCGAGTTGCTCGGGACGCTCGACCCGGACATCGTCATCTCCAGTGCCTTCGCCGGTGAGTCGGCCGTCGAGGTCATGGACGCGCGGCGCTGGTCGGAGTGCATCGGCCAGGCCCTGGCCAGCGTGCCGTCCTAGGCGTCCTTACGCGACGGGCGCTGGTCGTTCGGATCGTTGGGATCGGGTTCGCCGAACCACCGTGACGGTGTGTGCGTCGCGTAGGACTCGTGCCACGCCCACCATTCATAGGGCGGGCTCTGCGGATAGCCGTCCGGCGAATCCTCCCACTCTTCCTGACGCCCAAGCGCGGTCATGTCGAGCAGGCTCCATGTGGCGACGAAGGCCTCGTCCCCGCGGTTGTTGATGGAGTAGGTGCGGAATATCCGGTCGTCGCCGTCGCGGATGAACGCATTCGTGGCGTGCCATTCGTCGCAGCCGAAGTCTTTGTCGAAGTCGTCGGTGATGGTGTACCACGGGATGTGCTCCCACCCCATCCGTGACTTCACCCGCGCGATGTCGGCCTGGGGGGCGGGCGAGGCGTAAACGAATGTGGTGTCGCGGGCGTTAAGGTGGGCCAGGTTCGGAACGTGGTCGGCCATCAAGGAGCAGCCGACGCAGGCGTGTTCTGGCCAGCCGTGCACGTCGGGCTGGAAGAACGCTCGGTACAGAATCAGCTGACGGCGCCCCTCGAACAGATCGAGCAGACTCGCCGTACCGTCGGGGCCGTCGAAGACGTACTCCCTTTCCACCCGCGTCCACGGCATCCGACGGCGCGACGCCGCCAGCGCATCACGTGCGTGGGTGAACTCCTTTTCCTTGACGAGCATTTGCGCCAGCGCAGCGTCCCACTCCTCCGCCGAGACGATTTGTGGGGTTTTCATCGGTGATATCTCCTTTCCTACTTCGGGTTTGGTTGTTTCAGACCAGCGGTGAGGTCATCAGGGCGTCCAGCTTGTAGTCGCGACCATTGGGCCGTGGGACGGCCGTCGGTGCGCAGATTCTGGGGGCTGACATCCCAGCGCTGGGGCCATCCGGCCGGCGACTGTTCCCACGTCTCCTGACGGCCGTACGCGGTGAGGTCCATCAACGCGTAGTTGTTGTCCATCGCTTCGACGCCGCGAATGGTGGTCCAGTAAGTCTCGAACACCCGGCTGTCGCGCCGCAGGTAGCAAACCAGGTGCATCATGCCGATGCGGCGTCCGACGAGCAACGTGTCGAGGGAGTCCTGGGCCGAGTACCACGGCATGTCCCAGCCCATGAAGTCGCGGTAGCGGATGCTTTCGTCGAAGGGCCCCTGGCAGAAGACCGCGTACGTGACGTCGCGGGAATGAAAGTAGGACAACTCGCGGACCTGGTTCGTGTAGAAGGTGCACCCCTCGCACTGCTCGGCCGCCGAGTGCCCGGTGTTCCACATGAAGTAGTAGGTGATGAGCTGACTGCGGTCCTCGAACGCGTCCAGCAGCGTCACCGGTCCGTGCGCCCCGATCAGCGATGCGGCGGAATCCACCTCGGCCATCGGCAGCCGCCTGCGGGCCGCCGCGATCGCATCGCCCTCGTGGGTATGCGCCTTTTCCCGCACCCTCAATGCATCCATTTCGGCCTCAAAAGCGCTCCGCTCGACCACGTTTGGGGCAGCGACGTTATCCATCACGATTGCTCCAGCGCGGTCTTGAGTGCGGACAGCTTCCACGGCCAGCCGCCCGAGATGAGCCCCCGAACGGTGCTATCGGGTCCGAAATCGCCGTGAATGACGGTGAGCTTCACCTGATCCCCGACCGGTTCGATGTCGAAGGACACCTTCGACCGCCGTTCGGCGGCGGCCTTCGCGATGGTTTCCTCGCTCAGGCCAGCGGCGGTGAGTTCGGGCACGAAGGTGTGGAATGTGAAGGCCAGTCTGCGATACGGGTCGTACTCCAGAACGACCTGATCCGGGTGCTCGATGTGCAGCTCGTCCTGAGCCCACGCGTAGGTTGCGCCTTTCTGCCAATCCGCCACCATCGCATGGCCCATGTATCGGCGCGAGAACTCGGGATCGGTGATCGCTTGCCAGAGTCGTTCCGGTGTCGTCCTGATGTAGGTCGTGTAGACGAATTCGGCACTGCTGCTCATTGATTCGGTCTCCAATGCAGTTTTCAGGTCCGCGAGCGTCTGGACTCGCGCACGGTCGTACTGGTTGATCCAGCGATCGGCGATGGCGTTGATCGGTTCGGCGTTCAGGTAATGCAGCTTTTCCCTGCCCCGCCACACCGTCGTGACAAGGTTGGCCGCCTCGAGCACGGCGAGGTGCTTGCTGACCGACTGGCGTGCCATCGACAACCGTGCGCATAGTTCCCGCAGGGTCTGTCCGTTACGCATATTCAAGCTGTCGAGCAGCAGGCGTCGGCTCGGATCCGCCAGTGCTTTGAAAACCTCGTCCATCGCTGCCATATCTCTTATGCAGCCAGTTAGCTGCATAAGTAGAATATGCAGCCTCCAGGCTGCATGTCAACCAATATGGCAGGCTCGCGCTGTGGACCTGCCCCGACCCGATCCCGATATGCCGTACCTCGCAGACGTGGTGCCCTCCGTGCTGGCAGCGATGGGCGCGGCAGGCTTCGAGCCGCGGATGGAACTCGATGGCGATGTCGCGGGTGCGTGCGTACTGCTCATTGACGGTCTGGGCGCCGAATTGCTCGACGCCTACGCTTCCGACGCCCCCGTGTTGGCGGCGCTGCGCAGCACGAGGCTGCAGGTCGGATTCCCCTCCACGACGGTTGCGGGTCTCGCTGCACTCGGCACCGGCTGTCGGTCCGGCGAGCACGGCCTTGTCGGCTACTCCTTCCGGATGCCCGGCGCAGGTCTCATCAATCCGCTGCGGTGGCGCCCACATCCGTGGGGCGCCGACCTTCGCGACGACCTGCCGCCCGAGCAGGTGCAGCCCATGCCGACGACGTTCGAGCGTGCAGCGTCGGCGGGAATCGCCGTCAGCATCGTCTCCGGCGCTGAGTTCGCGGGGTCCGGGCTGACCCGTGCGGTGTTGCGCGGCGGTCGCTACGTCGGAGTTCAGGCGCTGGGCGATCTCGCCGCCTCAGTAGGAGCCGTCGTCGCCGAGGGCGGATTCTGCTACGGCTACCACAGCGAACTCGACCTGCTGGGCCATTTGCACGGCCCTGGCTCGCGTGCATGGCGCATACAGCTGCGCCAGGTCGACCGGATGGTGGAGTCCGTCGTGGAAGCGCTGCCGCCGGGTGGGCTGCTCGCGGTGGTGGCCGATCACGGCATGGTCGCGGTGGACGCCGAGGGCATCGTGGACGCCGACGACTGCGCGCCGTTGATGGACGGCGTGGAGGCCATCGGCGGCGAAGTCCGGGCGCGGCACGTCTACGTTGCCGACGGGGCGGCGAATGCGGTCCTTGCCGCATGGCGTGAAACCTTGGCCGAGCGTGCATGGGTGGTCCTCCGCGAGGAGGCGATCGCGGCCGGGTGGTTCGGTGAGCGAGTCAGCGACGACATTCGGCCACGCATCGGCGACGTCATCGCGGCGGCAACAGGATCGGCGGGCGTGGTGCGCCGAACGGTCGAGCCGCTGGAATCCTCGCTCATCGGACATCACGGTTCGCTGACACGCGCCGAGCAGCACGTACCGCTGCTCCTCGCCCGCCACTGACCAAAGACATTCAGTGCGCCGAAACTACGGTTTCTGATGTAAATCGCGCGAATGTCGTCACAAACCGTACTCTCGACGAGTGTGTGACGGCCGTCTCAGTTTTTGGGGTAGATCTTCGACTCGGCGTGCACTGTTGCTGCGTCAGAACACTTTTCGTGATGTTGCAAATATCGCGAACTGCCTGCTTGGAGCTACTGAATAATCCAGCGGCGCAACGGAATTCCGTGAACCAGGCAATAGCGATGTTGTATTGTGGTGGTCGTCACAGATTTTGAGGACCCTTCGCAACTTCTGTTAACGTCCGGCCGCATGTTTGCGACCGTTACGCTTTTGATGCTCGTCAACTCGGTGTCGGGCACGCCGTACGTCTCGGGCGGG
Source organism: uncultured Actinomycetota bacterium (assembly GCA_963848855.1). GTDB lineage: Bacteria > Actinomycetota > Actinomycetes > Mycobacteriales > Mycobacteriaceae > Mycobacterium. Next base: position 1,100,049 of record CAWKFL010000006.1, on the reverse strand, counting down.
GATTCCCAAGGGGCACGGACTGCTCGGGTCTGGTGTCGTGGGTGAGTAATGCAGCAACTGGCCGGCCGGTCTACGGCGATCGGTTCAACACCGGAACATCGAGCGGGCTCTGCTCGCACGCGGATTCCAGTACGGGTCCCAGCCGGGCGCTCTCAACGTCGGATGGAACGGCGGTCACACGGCGGCCACCCTGCCCGATGGCACTCCCGTCTCCTCCGGTGAAGGCGGCGGTGTGAAGGTGGGTGGCGGAGGTGCCTACCAGAGTCAGTTCACCCACCACATGTTCCTGCCGATACCTGCGGATGTCGCGCCTGCCCCGGACCCCATGATGGCCCCGCCGATGGATCCGTTCGCGCCACCGCCGCCGGCGCCGTTCCTGCCCCCGCCGCCCCCGGAGGCGCCCGTTGCGCTGATGGCACAGGAGGCGCCGATGGCTCCCCCGCCCGCGCCGGTGGATCCGTTGGCCCCGCCGCCAGGGCCCGAAATGGTGCCGCCACCGGCATAACCGGATATCGAAACCGTTACAACTCAATACATTTCATGCACACTTCTCCGGTAGGGCTGTTCAGGTCGATTCTCACCACGCAGTCCTACCGGAGAATTGCTATGTCGCGCAGACCTTTTGGTCGCACAGCGCATCGGCATCCGCCGCCGATCCAGCCGTACGCTAGCGTCTGTAGGCGTGATCGTGCTGTTGCCGCCATCAGAGACCAAACGTGCAGGCGGCGATGGGCCGCCGCTGCGGCTTGACGGGCTCAGCTCACCATCGCTGGGACGTTTGCGCGAGGCGCTGGTCGACGAGCTGGTCGAGCTGGCCGCCGATCCTCCGGCATGCAGGCGCGCACTGGGCATCTCGAGTTCGCAGGACGCCGAGATCGAACGTAACGCCGCACTGAGAAGCGCACCGACCCTGCCGGGCATCGATCGGTACACCGGGGTGCTGTACGACGCCCTCGACGTCGGGTCGCTGCGCGGGGCCGCAGCGGCCCGTGCCCGGGGTCGCTTGGCGGTGGGTTCCGCGCTGTTCGGGCTTTTGCGTGCGGACGATCGGGTGCCCGCCTACCGACTGTCGGCGTCGTCGAAACTGCCGGGGCAGCCGACCTTGGCTTCGCGATGGCGGCCGCTACTGGAACCGGTGCTCGCCGATATCGCGAAGTCGGAACTCGTCGTCGATCTGCGCTCCGGCTCGTATGCGGCCCTGGGACGCCTGCCCGGCGCTGTCACCGTCGACGTGCTCGCCGAGCATCCCGACGGTCGGCGCACGGTGGTCACTCATTTCAACAAGGCGCACAAGGGCCGACTGGCCAAGGTGCTGGCGACGACGCGGGCTGAACCCGATGACGCGGCCGCCGTCGCTACGATCGCTCGCCGCGCAGGCATGCACGTGGAGCGTCGGCACAACGAACTGATCGTCGTGGTACCCGCCTGAACTGGCTACGTCGTCAACTCGGTGACGAACTCACCGGACGTCATGGGCTGGGAGAACATCGGGTAGTCGTACTTCAACGCGTTCTCATGCTCTTCCATTGACGTGGCCGCAACGCAGTCACTGAGCGTGATGACCTGGTAGCCGTTCTCGTACCCGGTGCGCATGGTCGACTCGACGCAGCAGTTGGTGAGGAAGCCGCCGAGCGCGATCGTCGTGATGCCCTTACTGCGCAGGATGAAGTCGAGGTTGGTGCTTGCGAAGGTGTCAAGACCCCGCTTGCCCTCGATCACGATGTCGCTGCCGGCCGGGGCGAGTTGGTCGACGATCGCGGCCCCCCACGATCCCTTCACGAACGCCTGCCCGTCGACGACACCCTTCAGGATCCCGTATGGATGTCTGGTGAGCTCGCCGTAACCCTCGGCGAAGGTAATGGGCGCGTGCATCACGACAGCGCCGGCGTCGCGCGCCGCTTCGACGACCTCGCGGGTGTGGGAAAGCATGCCCGTTTTCTCCATCACCTCGGACACCGCTTCATGCAACACGCCGCCTTCGGTGGTGAAATCGTTCTGGTATTCGATCAGCACGACGGCTGTCGTCTTCGGGTCGATGGTCATGCTCGGAGGCTATGCCTCGGCCCTTGGCTGGGGCTGGCGATTGACGGTCCGATCGGTGAGAAATCGCGTCCGGATGACGTCATGCGAGATGGGAACGCGTTTCAACTGACAAGTGAATAAAGCATCAATAGTGGGAGCTACCTTGGTTATCCAAGCGACTTCGTCATCTGAGGCTCGCACTCGAGGACGCCATCGAACCCCCGTCCGAAGTACCCGCGACCCGACCCCAACCGGGGGTCGCCGTCGACGACAGGGGATTCGTCAACACGAACGCACGCTGCGAACAGACACAGACCGCTGCCGAGACGACGCCAGCGCACGACTTTCTCGCACGCAACGCCACCGTCACCTACACCGTCACCTACACCGTCACCCCGACCGAACTTCTCGTGAAGGCGGGCAACAGGGTGATCAAGCAGGAACCGATGCTCGAGTACCGCAAACCGCGCTAGAGCTGGGCGATGAAATCCGTCGTGTAGAACTCGGCCGGGCTCTGCGAGAACTCGCCGGGCCTGCTGATGGACAGCCACACGCCCGTCGCGCCCTGCGCGACTGGACCGCGCAGCGTGACGCTACCGGCTCCTGCCGCATCGGTGTTGAGCCAACCGGCGATGACACCGGGATCGCCTGCGCCGCATGGTGACGACGAGACGCGCGGCATCTGGATCATCCTGACGTCGTAGCGGATACCGGGTATCGCGGTGGCGATCTGCACGTCGGCCACCAACTCATTGGACCCGGTGTGGACGACGACAGTAGGCCTGGCGTATCCCGAAGCCGCCACGTACTTGGTGGGGCTGAAGTCACACCGCCGGAAAATCTGTGTGAACGACATCGGCACCGTTCGACTTTCTGCCGTTGCGGTGCCCGCTCCGATGGTGACCATCGCCACGGGCGCAGTTACCACCACGACCGCCGCAAGAGTGCTCGCAAAGCCTGGACGCCGACGCATCGATTCTGTACCTGCCGTTCCGGTCGCTTCGATCCAAAAAGAGTTGCCGCTGAGTCGACGGTAAAACAGCCGGTCACGTAGCCGGTCGAATTAGCCAGAATGGGTTGTATCTGACTGCCCCGATGGCCTGCGCGTAACGTCGTGGCCATGACGGTGTTGCCCGACCTCGGAGCAGTGCGCAAGAACCTGGGGCGCAGCCTGTTCGGTATGGTTGCCGGCCCGGATGGTCCCGCGAACCGGGCCCGCATCCACGAGACGCCGGGACCACGCTGGTTCGCCGACGATCGCCCCATCCGGCGGGTGCACGCTGACGCGTCGATGTTCGTCGGCGGTCTGCGCGCATTGCTTCTTCAGTCGTTGCACCCGCTGGCGATGGCCGGTGTCGCCGAGCACTCCGACTACCGCGGCGATCCGTGGGGTCGTCTTCAGCGGACAAGCACATTCCTTGCGGTGACGACGTTCGGTCCTGCCGCCAGCGCGCAGCGGGCCGTTGACCGAGTCAGGGGAATCCACCAGCGGGTGCACGGCGTCACTGCCGACGGAACGTCCTACCGGGCCTCCGATCCCCACCTGTTGGAGTGGGTGCACATCGCCGAAGTCGATAGCTTCCTGATGGCCCATCAGCTTTACGGCGCTGCGCCACTCGATCAGGCTGGCAGGGACGGCTACGTCGCCGATACCGCCCGCGTCGCAACGGCACTGGGCGTGCCGGATCCGCCTCGCACCGAGCAGGAGCTCGCCGAACGGATCGAGGCGTTTCGGCCTGAATTGTCCAGCACGCCCGCCGCCCGCGACGCCGCCCGATTCCTGCTGCTCACTCCCCCGTTGCCGATCGCCGCTCGGGCCCCGTACGGCCTGCTGGCCGCGACATCGGTGGCGATGCTGCCAGCGTGGGCGCGAATGCCGTTGCTGCTGCCCTACTTTCCGCCGGTCGAGGCCACCGTCGTTCGAGTGGCCGGCCGTGTGCTTGTCGGCGGTATCCGCTGGGCGATGACCGCCAGCCGCTGATTCTCAGTCGCGGCACTCGATGACGTCGTAGACGTCATTACCGTAGCGGGACCGGATCGTCTTCTTGTCGAACTTGCCCACGCTGGTCTTCGGTACCTCATCGATGAACGTCCACCGTTCAGGCAACCAGAACCGGGCTACCTTGTCGGACAGGTGTTTTCGAAGCTCAGGTGCCGTGATGGATGCGTTTTTCTTAACGACGACCGCCGCCAATGGCCGCTCCTGCCAGCGCTCGTCGGGCACCGCGACGACCGCCGCCTCCAGCACAGCGGGATGCTCCATGATGCACAGCTCCAGCTCGACCGACGAAATCCATTCACCACCAGACTTGATCACGTCCTTGGCGCGGTCGGTCAGTGTGATGAAGCCCTGCGGGTCGATGCGTCCGACGTCTCCCGTGCGCAGCCAACCATTGTCGAACTTCGACGGATCGGCGTTCTGGTAGTAGGACCCCGTGATCCACGGCCCGCGTACCTCGACCTCACCCACGGCCTTGCCGTCATTCGGCAGCACACAGCCCGCGTCGTCGACGAGTCGGACCTCGACGCCGCACAGCACTCGGCCCGCCGTGCTGCGCAGGGTCCAATGGTCCTGACCGGTCGCCTCCGGCGGAGGCGTTGCGATCGCGGCGATGGGTGACGTCTCGGTCATGCCCCAGCCCTGCCGGATCTGCACGCCGTGAGACTGCTCATAGGCCTTCATCATCCCCAGCGGAACCGCCGAACCGCCGCACACCACAAGGCGCAGCGACGAGATATCGCGACCCGGATTGGCGGACAGATACTGCAGCACGTCATTCCAGATCGTCGGGACCGCCGCGGCGATCGTGGGACGGCGCTGTTCGATCATGTCGACCAACGGTGCGGCCTGCAGAAACCGGTCGGGCATCAGCAGATCGGCCCCTGCCATCATCGCGGCGTACGGCTGACCCCAGGCGTTCGCGTGGAACATCGGCACGATCGGCAGCACCCGGTCGCCGTCGACAATGCCTATCGAATTCGCTGCGCAGACCGCCATCGAATGGAGATAAGTCGAACGGTGACTGTAGACGACACCCTTGGGGTTGCCGGTCGTTCCGCTGGTGTAACACATTGCAGCAGGACTGGTTTCGTCCAGATCCGGCCATGTGAAATCGGTGGGCTGGCCGGCGAGCAGTTGGTCGTGGCGGATCAGGGTCTTACCCGATGCGGCGAGGGCCTCGGTATCGCCCTCCCCGACGGCGATCACTGTCTGCACCGACTTCATCTCGGGTAGCACCTCTGCAAGCTGAGGCGCGAGCGACATATCAACCAGCACAACGCGATCCTCTGCCTGATTGGCGATGAAGGCGATCTGCTCGGCGGCCAACCGGATGTTCAGGGTGTGCAGCACCGCGCCCAAGCACGGAATCGCGAAGTAGGCCTCGAGATGCTCCTGGTTGTTCCACATGAAGGTGGCGACACGATCACCACCGGTCACGCCGATATGCCGCAACCCATTGGCCAGCTGGGCGACCCGCGCCCCCAGCTCACCGAAGCTGATCTCCCGAAACCCGTCGGGCATCGCGGTGATTACCTTGCGGGTCGAGTTCCAGCCAGTGCCGTGGCGCAAAATTGCCGTCACTGTCAACGGAAAGTCCTGCATTGTGCTGTGCATTCGACACCCCCAGGTCTGCGTCGCACGGCGTCAGAATCGCTGGCGCCCATGATCGCCGAATCGGTCGCAGATCGGCCGGGAACAGCCAAAGCCGCCGATTCCGACGGCGGACCGTCTCGACTGGAGCGAAACCGGCCCGCGCGCCGCACGTCTTCGCCTACGGTTGCGAGGATGGAGTCACATCCTGCAAAAGTCGTCGAGCTCGTGCCGGTCGAGGCGCTGCGATCTGGGGACCTGATCACCGATGTCAACGGTGGCGGCCAGCACTACATCGTTCTGGAATCCAAGGTCCTTGCCGGGGGCTGCGTGGTGCTGGAACTGGAATCCAAAGCCAACGATCAGATCCGCGTGATCGAGATGTCGTTCTCCAGCGATTACCAAGTGGAGAGGTCACCGCGCCGCACCTAGGGCGTCGCCGCACGTCAGCCCTGACCGGTGGTTATTGAAAGACCTCGGCGGGCGCCGCAGCGGGTCGAGTTGCTCGACGCCGGTGAGCGCTGAATGATCCGGCAGTGAACTCTAACCAGGCCTTCGAACTAGCCGACCTCGATGCGATCGCACAGGCGGTGTTGGTTCAAACGGGCGAACTGTCTGCGACGGAACTGCTCGAGGCCGCGATCGTTCGCCTCGAGGCGGCCCGCGGGTTGAATGCCGTGATCGCCGACCTCTTCGAGCGTGCCCGCGCGCAGGCCGCGGCTCTCGACCGTTCGGGCGCGTTTCGCGACGACGGCGTGGGCGCGCTCGCCGGACTTCCGTTCCTGCTCAAGGACCTCAGCGCGTCGCTTGCGGGCGCGCCCGAGGCGATGGGCTCGCGCGCGCTGCGCACCCACGTCGCAACGGAATCGGCCTGGATAGTCGAGCGGTACCTCGACGCCGGCCTGGTGCTCTTCGGCAAGACCAATACCCCCGAGTGGGGCAATCACTGCACCACCGAGCCGTCGCTGTTTGGCCCGACCGCCAACCCGTGGTCACCGTCGATCACACCGGGAGGGTCCAGCGGTGGATCGGCGGCAGCGGTCGCGGCCGGTGTCGTGCCCGCCGCCTCGGGTGGTGACGGTACGGGTTCGATCCGGGTGCCCGCATCGTGCTGCGGCCTCGTCGGCCTCAAACCGCGCCGCGGCCGCACCTCCTTCGCGCCCGGCGCCGGCCACAGCCTGGAGGGCTTGGTCAACGAACACGCCCTGACGCGAAGCGTGCGCGACAGCGCCGCCCTGCTCGACATCGTCGCAGGCTCATCCCCAGGCGACCCGTACACCGCACCGGAAGTCAAAGTGCCATTCCTGCAGGCGATGACGCAGCAACCCGCACCGCAGCGGATCGCGATCGCGACGGCCTCACCGTTTCCAGGGCCTGCGACCGACCCGCAGGTCGTCGCGGCCGTCGAGCGGGCAGGCGTGCTGCTCGAGGACGTCGGCCACATGGTCGAACCCGGCGGACCAACCGTCGACGCGGGCGCCGTCGCAGACGCCATCGCCGTCCTGCACACCGTCAGCAACGTGCAGCTACACGCCGTGGCCACGGCGCACCTCGGGCGTGAGCCACGAGAAGATGAGTTCGAACCGAGCACCTGGGTGATGGTGCGCGAGGGCTTCACCACCAGCGGCCTCGCCTACGCGAACGCCATCGCCGCGGTCCACGCCCAGACACGCCGATTCGCCGCGCAGATGGGCGACCACGACGTGCTGCTCGTGCCAACGTTGATCACCACCCCACCGCCCTATGGTCTGTTGGACCAGCCGCGTGGCACGACACGCGCATTCTTCGACGTCGAGTTCGAAACGACGGGTTGGACGTCGCTGGCGAATGTGACTGGCTGGGCGGCGATCTCGTTGCCGCTGGGCACCACCGCCGATGGTCTGCCGATCGGTGTTCAGTTGATGGCGCAAGACGAGACGATCCTGTTGCAGCTCGCCGCCCAGTTGGAGGCGGCCGAGCCGTGGGCGCACCGACGACCCGCGGGGTGGCTCGGCGCCTCGTAGCGTTACGTTGCTTCCCAGCGACGGGAGGGCGCAAGACCGCCGCCACCGACTGTGCCGCAACGGTGGCGGGCACCGATCGCCTGCAGCGCGTCTCATCGCATGTGATGTTCCTGGCCCGTGGCAAGGCGGGGCCGTTCCGCGTCGAAACCGAACCGATGCTCGGCGCCGACGGCGTGGTCGCGGTGCGGACCGAGATGCGCGACGAGGGTGTCGGCGACCGGATCACCACGGTCGGTTCGTATCTTGTTCCGCCGGGTCGATTAGGCGCCACAGCGCCCGTGAGACGCTTTCGGCATGGCTGTCGCAATCGCCCGCCCCAAGCTGGAAGGCAACGTCGCCGTCGGCGATAACCGTCAGATCGGTTTCGCAGAGTTCGGCGACCCCCAGGGCCGCGCCATTTTCTGGCTGCATGGCACGCCGGGAGCCCGGCGCCAGATACCGATGGAGGCCCGTGTGTACGCCGAGAAGGCGAACATCCGCCTGATCGGGATCGACCGGCCCGGCATCGGTTCGTCGACGACGCATCAGTACGACACCGTGTTCGCGTTCAGCGAGGACCTGCGCACGATCGCCGACACGCTCGGGATCGACAAAATGGTCGTCATCGGGTTGTCCGGCGGCGGTCCCTACACGCTGGGGTGCGCCGCGGCGATGCCCGACCGTGTGGTGGCCGCGGGTGTGATCGGTGGTGTCGCCCCGACGACGGGCTCGGACTCCATCTCTGGCGGCGCCATGGGAGGCCTCGGGCTGAGGGTCGCGCCGCTACTGCAAATTGCGGGCGGGCCGATCGGCTTGGCGGCCAGCGCCCTCATCCGGCTGATACGGCCGGTCGCGTCCCCGGTGGCCGACCTGTACGGACGAGTGTCACCGGAAGGCGACCGCCGGCTGCTGGCCCGCCCCGAGATCAAGGCGATGTTCCTCGACGACCTGCTCAACGGCAGCCGCAAGCAAATGGCCGCCCCGTTCTCCGACGTCGTGGTCTTCGCCCGTGACTGGGGATTCCGGCTCGATGAGATCGCGATCCCGGTCCGGTGGTGGCACGGCGATCACGACCACATCGTCCCGTTCGAGCACGGCCAGCATGTGGTGTCGAAGCTCCGCGACGCCGAGCTCTACCACCTGCCGGGCGAAAGCCATCTGGCCGGGTTGGGCCGCGCCGAGGAGATCCTGCAGACGATGAGCAAAGTCTGGGACGAGTACGGTGCAGATTAGAAGCCGAAACCGAGTTCCGCGGGCACGTCGCTGACAAACGCGGCGTCCAGGCGGCCGACGACGTCAGAGTCCTTGCTGCGCAATCGGTTTGCCGCGGCATAGGCCGAAGCCCGGTGCACGCCCAGATATATGCTGCCCAGCACATCGAGGTCGATCTGCACCTCGGCGGCCGCGTCGGTGCGCGTGCAGCGGGCCTTCCCATTGTGCACTTGCAGAGCGAAACGTCCGCCGTCGTCTCGGAATCCGTCCGACACGTCGAGCACCGTTGACACGTCCGCCGAGTAACTGCGCGCTTCGAGTGCGGTCGGGACGTCCATGATGCGCAGCCACAGACCGTCCTCGTAGCCCGTCGTGCGGGGCAGACGCGGATCGGTCAGCGCGTACGGTAGCGGATCGGCGGGATGCGTGCCATAGACGACCGTCGGCATCAGGTCGAGGCCGAGCAGCACCCGCCACAACGCGATGTGCGCATCGGTGGTGGCTGCGGTGATCTCATCGACGCGCACCACCTTCGACTCGCCGCGATGGACCCGATACAGCGCATACGCGTCGGGGTGCAGGAGCCCGAACCATTCGCTGCCGCCGTCGCGAGTGAATTCACGGTCGGCCATCACGCTGTCCCACAGCGCCCGCGGACGAACCAGCCCGCCAGGTGTGCGGCGGCGCCATCGGTCGTAGATATCTTCGAATTCGTCCTGGTGCTCCGCGGGCGTGACCAGCCGGACACCGCCGGGGTCCGGTGCGGCGGCGTGGAAGTGGGCGAACCGGCGGTCGATGGTGAACTCCTGATAGATCGTCGCGGGCCCGTAGCCGAAGCGGCCGTAGATGCCGCCTTCGCTCGCGGTCAAGGCCGCGATCGGATAGCGCGCGGCGATGCGCCGGTGCAGCTCGATGTAAATCGCGCGCAACACCCCGCGGCGGCGATGAGTCGGGGCGACACCCACCCACGTGATGCCTGCAGTTGGCAGCACCGCTCCCCCCGGCACCGTCAGCTGGAGATCGAGGTAGTGCGCCATTCCGACCAGGTTGTCGCCGTCGCACGCGACCACCGAGGCTTCGGGTTTCATCAGCGTCCGCCATGCCGCAGAGGAGTCGTCGTCGCCGAAGTGGCCGAAGCTGGTCGCCCCCAACAGCTGCATCGCCGGCCAGTCCGCATCGGTGATGGACCGGATCTCTAAGGCAGTCGACATATCAGAAGCCAACACAGAATTCGACGCTGCCATAAAGCGTTGCCTGGGCGCATCCGATTTTCGTCCATACCGGATAGGTTGGAACTGGCACGAAAGGAGCGCCCGTCATGGCGACTGATCTGACGCTCTACCTCGACGACCAACCCGGCGAGCTCGCCCGGGTCGGCGACGTGCTCGGTAAGGCAGGGACCAACATCGGCGGCCTATGCGCCCTCACCACCGGCGGCGGACAAGCAGAGGTGCACATCCTCGTGCTGGACGCCACCCCGGCGTTCGAAGCCCTGGAGCAGGCCGGTATCAAGATCGCCGCCGAGCAAGAGGTGATGGTCCTCGACATTGAGGACCGGCCGGGGGCGCTCGGGGAGGTCGCACACAAACTCGGCGCCGCGAAGGTCAATCTGACCACCGCGTACCTGGCGACCAACACCCGACTGGTCCTCGCCGCCGACAACCTCGCCGAGGCCAAGTCCGCTCTCACCTAGCCGTCAGCGTCGGAACCAACTCTTGACCGTGGCGAGGTCCCGCGAATACGTCATCAGGACGTCGTCCTGGTACAGCGCACCTCCGCTGATCGCGCTGGTGCCCTGCCACTGCACGTGGATGCGCGCAGGGGACCGCGTGTAGTAGTCGGTGCGGTCGGCGTCTCTGCGATGCCAGCCCGCACCTTCTGCCAGTTCGGACAGCTCCTGCCGCACGTCTGTGTCGGTCATCGGGTTCCTCCTTCATCGCATGCGGCGGGGCGATCGTTCCTCGCTGGCGATATCGCACGTGGCGCCGAGCAGGGTGACACGATACCGGGGTGAGCGACGGGCGCGTCGGCTCGACGACCGACGGCGTGGCCGGCCCCGGCGACGGGGCGTCGATCGACGAGCTGCTAGACCGGACTGTCGCGGCGATCAACCCCTACGAAGGGGCACATCGGCTCCACGGCCGGTGACGGGTTGCTCGCGGCGTTCGCCCGCCCGATCGCGCACTACCGCGTCGTGGGTGAGCGGTTGCGGGGTTCGAAGACCGGTCGCGGTCCGCTCGTCGGCCGCGGGGGCTAGCCTCAGCGGTCACATCCGTCCCAAAATTGCCGGGTATGTGTTGACGCCGAACGTGATATCACATGCGATATCACGTTTCGCTGCAATGGTTTGGTCGGTAGCAATGGGCCCGCCCGGTGATCGGCCTTCTATCCGGGGCGTCGGCCTTCCTGCGTGGCGAATTCGACAGCGCCAGTACAGCGCTCGAGACGGTTGACGCGGCGGTGGCGTCGGTGCAGCCGCACCGCCAGGCCGTGGTCAGCGGGCTCGCCGCGCTCGACGCCCGCGGCGACCTGGCCGACGTCGCCGTCCGCGTACCGGCCGACGGTGTGTGGCCCGAAATAGTGAGTGCACGCGCGGCTCTCCGCGGGTACTCGCAACGCGACGAGCATTCAGGAGGCGCCCCCCATGATCGAGTTGGAAGTTCTTCAGGCCGACGTGACCAAACTCGAGGTCGACGCGATCGCGAACGCGGCAAACACTGCGCTCAAGCACGGTGGCGGGGTGGCTGCGGCAATCGCACGCGCAGGCGGTCCCGCCGTGCAGCGCGAGTCGACCGAGAAGGCCCCGATCGGCCTCGGCGACGCCGTGGAAACGACAGCGGGCGATATGCCGTCGCGCTACGTCATCCATGCGGCGACGATGGAGCTCGGCGGGCCGACATCGGCGGAGATCATCTCCCGCGCCACCCGCTCCACCCTCGTCAAGGCAGACGAACTCGGTTGTCGCTCAGTCGCCTTGGTCGCCTTCGGCACAGGCGTCGGCGGCTTCGGGCTCGACGACGCGGCGCGGCTGATGGTCGGCGCCGTGCGTGAGCACGAGCCGCGCTCGGTGCAGCGCGTGGTCTTCGCGGTGCACGGCGACGACGCCGAACGCGCCTTTCGCGCTGCAGTAGACGCGTGACTTCGTCCGCGCCGACGGTCGGCGTCGAGGAAGAGTTCCTCGTCATCGACCCCGTCGACCGGACCCCGCGACCGGCGGGGCCACAGATCGTCGCGCGGGCAGCCGCGGATCTCGGGGATCAGATTGCCGGTGAGTTCACGCAGTACCAGATCGAGGTGAAGACCCAACCGTGCGGCGATGCCGAGGAACTCCGGGACGAATTGAAGCGGCTGCGACGGACCGCGGCAGCCGCCGCAGCGGCCGAGGGCCTACGTATCTGCGCGTCCGGTACGCCGGTCCTTGGCGATGCCGGGTCCGCCGCGGTCGGTGACCATGCGCGATACCGCGCGAGTGTCGCGCAGTATCGGGCGATGCTCGACGACTTCATGGTGTGCTCGCTGCACATTCATGTGCATCAGCCGGACCCCGAGCTCGCCGTGCTCGTCGGCAATCACCTCAGACCTTGGCTGCCGCTTATACTTGCGTTGAGCGCGAATTCGCCGTTCCACCAAGGAATCGACACCGGATACGCCGATTGGCGCGCCGTTATCCGCAGTCGGTTTCCGTGCCTGGGTCCGCCCCCGTACGCCGAGTCACTGCGGCACCATGTCGAACTCGCCACCGCGATCGCCGACTCGGGTGCGATGTTGGATGCCGACACCCCGTTCTGGGACATCCGGCCGAACCCGCACGTGCCGACGCTGGAGATCAGGTCGATGGATGTGGTTGCCGACGTCGACGACACGGTGGCGTTGACCGTGCTGCTGCGGGCGCTCGTGACGACGATGACGGCCAAAGCCGCAGCCGGCGACCCCGGTCCCCGACCAACTAGCGAGGTACTGCGGGCGGCGTACTGGCGCGCGGCCCGCGACGGCTGGTCGGGATGCGGCGTCGACGCGCCGACGGGACAGGTGGTTCCGGTGCGCGTGCAGGCGGATCGGCTTCTCGAGCAGCTCCGGCCCGTGCTGGACCGGCATGGCGACACCGAGACGGTCAACGCTTTCCTGCTGCGCCTCGCGACGCGCGGCAGCGGCGCGGAACTACAGCGCGCCGCCGCGGCAGGGCACGGCGAACTCACCGCTGTGGTTGACGATCTCCTCGCTCGGACGGTGCAAACGTAATGCCAGAACATCACGCTGCGCAGGCTGATTCGGGTCGACGGGCTGGATCAGCGTGACTCCGTGCACCGTGCACCGTGCACCGTGCGCCGGTCGTCGCCGAGCAACAGGGTGCCGGGCTCACTCAGCGTCGTCGCGAGCAGTTGGCGACCATACATGTCGAACACGGAACTTTCGCCTCCGCCGGCGTTGCGCATATCGATCAATAGCGACGTCACGAGCGTGACACCGTCGCGGTGCAAGCCCTCCGGCGTGGGTTGGCCCTCCCCGCCCGAAAGGCCATGACCCGAAACGGCGTCACCTTCGCGCTCCGTTCGGCAACGTCGTCGAGCGCCAGCGCCACGCGCCCCAGCAAGTTCAGGATCCGGTGCAGCAGTGGGTCTTTGGTGAACTTCGCCGTCAGCGGCTCGAATAGCGATCCGCCTCGATGTACAGCGGATTCGAGTTCTCCGGTTGGATGAACGCGCGGTGCGGCATCGGCGTCATCACAGCGTCGGACGAATTGAACAGGAAATGACCGTATCGGCGCAGCCGATGGGTGCCGAGTTCGGCGGCGTAGGGATCGGCGGACAAGTCGTCCCAGTGAGCGGAGAACCCGCGCCACGCGTCCACATCGGAACCGAGGCACGCGTTGAGTTCGGTCGGAACCATAAGGTACGTGCCTGCCGACATGAGCGCCCGCCGGGCCGCTTCGCCTGCGTCCGCGCTCTCGCTGATGTCCGCCGTCCGTCCAGATGTCATGGCCCACCGTGGATACCCACGCCGCGACGGCGGAAACTGCGGCGAAAGTGGTTGGCCGTCAGCCGCTCAACGCGTTACGCAGCAGGTGCATCGCGACCGTTGTCGAACGCTCACGAACGTCGGCCCGGTTCCCAGGAAGCTTCAAGGTGCGGGTGTGAGCTTCCCCGCTTGCCAGCTTCACGCTGAAGCACACGGTGCCCACCGGTTTGTCGGCGCTCCCCCCGTCAGGTCCGGCGACACCGGTGATCCCGATCGCGGTGTCGGCGCCGAATCGACGCAACGCGCCGTCGGCCATTGCCTCGGCTACCGGTTCGGACACCGCACCGTGGGCCTCGATCAGGCCCGGATCGACACCGAGCAATTCCGTCTTGGCGTCGTTGGCGTATGCGACCACTCCACCGGCCACATAGGCCGACGAACCGGGCCGCTCGGTGAGGCGTGCGGCCAGCAGTCCGGCAGTGCAGGACTCCGCGGTGGCGATGCGACGGCCGTCCAGCAGCCGGGCCACCAGATCGTCGACGAGAGAACCGTCCTCCGAAAAGACCTCGCGCTCATGGCGATTACGCAACAGCGCAACGAGGTCGGCGTAGATGCCGGCGGCGTCGGGTTCGTAACGCGTGACGATCTCGAGCTCGCCGCGCCGCAGGCACGTGGTGATCTCGAGCCGATCGAAGCCCGCGATGCGCTGCTCGGCGTCCCGCAGGGTGTCGGCGAGGCCTGACTCGGGCAGACCGAACATCCGGATCATCTCTTGGATGTACGTGGTGCGGCCCGCGATCGCCTCGCCGACGGCGTCCGTCGCCACGGCAACCGACCACATGGGCTGGAGCTCACGGGGTGGACCGGGCAGCACGACGACCGTCGGTTTGCCCGGCACCACGACACCCGGCGCGGTACCGACCGGATCGATCACGAGCGCGCCTTCTGGGATCATCGCCTGCTTGAGATTGGCCGCCCGCACGGCCTCGAAGTCGACGTTGTCGAAACGCGCCATCACACGCTTGATGATCCCGGCGATCTTCTCTTCGAGCGCAGCGTCCAGCACCAGTTCGCGTCCGCAGAAGCGGGCGACGGTCGCGACGGTCATATCGTCTGCCGTCGGTCCCAGGCCACCACTGGTGACGATCAGGTCGACGCCCTCGTCGGCCAGGAACCGCATCTGTGCCTCGATGTCGTCCGCACGGTCACCGCAGATCGTGATGTGCGCGAGTTCGACTCCCAATTCCAGAAGCCGGTCCGCGATCCACGGACCGTTGCGGTCCTGGATCCGGCCGGTCAGCACTTCGGTTCCGGTGACGACGATGCCGGCGCGTGCGCTCACGTCGTACGACACTACGCACGCGCGCCGACCGCGCGACAACCAGGCGGTAATGTCGTTCTCCGCGGAAGGGGACAGTGTGACGGCACCGAGATCGCTCAGGGAGCTGTTCGACCAGCTCGGCTTGGCCGAGGTCCCGTCGGAAGAGGGCACTGTGACCATGGAGATGCCTGTCGACGAGCGGACGACGAACACCGCGGGCAGGCTGCGGGGCGGGCTGATCGCGACCATGGCCGATGTGACCGCGGGCCAGCTGGCCGCTCGAATCACCCCATTCGGACACGGCATCGCGACCACCGACTTGTTCATCCGTTATCTTCGCCCCATCAAGATCGGGCCTGCCCGTGCGGTCGCGCGCATCCTGCGCACGGGTAAGCGCTCGGTGGTGATGCAGTTCGACATCTATCGTGGCAACGACGACGAGGTCGGTGCGACCGCGACCGTCAACTTCGCCGCCGTCGACTGACGCACCTCTCAGGTGACCGGGACGACCACCGGCGGCGAGTTGTACCCCGTGACTCTCACCCAGTTGCCGTCGATGCCGGTCGTCGGGATGTTCGCCTGCACCTCGACCGTCTCCCCCGGAAACACGGTGACGTAGTTGTCGCTGTACTCGATCGGCAGAATCTCGTCACCGTCGCGTGTCGACATCAGCTCTGCACGTTCGAAGAAGGCGACCCGTTGCGACGGGTTGTGCAGCCTGATCGTGACGTGATTGTCCTGCGGGCCAGGCGCTTTCGCGGCTGTCACGTCCAGCGGAACAGGTGTCATGGAGTTCAGCGCGGTCATGTCGGCCCAACTCGTCTGCTTGTCCTCGAAGGCCCAGTCATTCCGCGGGTCGCCGACATCGTCGAGTTGTCGCGACTGCCAGTAGACGTTTTCGGACAGCACGTTGCCCGCGCGGTCGAACAGCTCACAGCGAACGAAGAACACCCGCGAATCCTGCGCGACCCGGGGCAACGTCAGCGCCTGTACCGCTCCCCCGGACGCCACATCGAGACCCTCGGCTGTGCGGTCGTCGCGAACGCGGCCCTGCAGATCGTAAACCCGCACCCGGGCGCGCAAATCCCTTTGCGCATCCGGTGTCTGGTTGACGACGGTGATCTTGGCCTCGTCGTGATCACCAGTCGCATACGAGTCGAAGACGACTGACAACGGTCGAAGCCCCTTCTTGGCGCCGAAGTACGCTCCGCCGGGCCGCAGGTAGTAGTCGAAGAGGTGTCCGAAGAACGACGGCCAGTGGTTGTTGAGCATCCAGTAGATCGTCATCTTGTGGTTGTCCCAGCCGTTGGCGGCGTACGCCTCGAACTGGGCCCTGGTGTTCTCGTAATGTGCGAGCTGCGCCTTGTTGGCGAACTCCTCGGCGTCCTGCGACGCGCCGTAGCGGCGATCGATAGCGCGCCGAATGCTAGTCAGCTCGGCATTTTTCACGTTCGACCCGGCGTGGAAGAACCACGCGTCGTTGATCGGCCACAGCTTGTCGGCGGGAAGGAATTTCCGCAGGCTTGCGAACGGCGGGATGTGCTCGTTGTCGCCTTGTTCTGCGGTCGATCCGCGGGTTGCGGCGTAGCGTCCGCTGAACCAATAGCTCGGTGGGCGCCAGCTGTAAGGCCCGGCCATGTGGATGCCGTCCCAGACCGCGGTGCCGTCTGCGTCGTGGGCGAACGACGACACGGTATCGACGATCGCGTTCTGCCAGTGCAGATCCGACAGGATGCCGTGGTATTCGGCGAGCACGGCGGGTGGGGCCATGCCGTCGCTGCCGTTGGCCCAGATGAACGCCGACGCGTGCGAGCGAAGCATCGTGATCTGCGACCGCAGACTGTCCTGGGCGACGCGGTTGTCCTCGTCATCCCATTGCGCCCATTTCTCCCACTGGTTGCAGCACATCCAGCCGAGCATCAGAGGTATGCCGAGTTCGTCGGCGAGCTCCACGATGTGCTCGCCGGGAAACTTGCCCTCCAGGCGGACCATGTTGAGCCCGAGATCCTTGACATAGCGCAGTGTTGCGGCGTCGCGGGCGGGGTCGTTGGCGAAGAGCAGGTCGGGCGTGTATGCGGCGCCGCGGACAAGAAAGTCCTTGCCGTTGACCTTGAGATAGAAGTTGCCGCCCCTGCCGAGTTCGGCGAACTGCTCGTCGTTGTCGCGGAACTGCTGGACCGAGCGGATCCCGAACCGCAAGTGACTCGTCTCCGAGGCACGGTTGAATTGCCGGAACTCCAGCTGCAGGTCGTAGAGATTCGGGCTGCCCCATGGTGTAGGGCCACCACAGGTCGGGGTGGCTCACCGCCAGCTCCGCGAACTTGTCCGGGGTGAAGCTGACGTCACGCTGCTCCCCAGCGGCGAGCGTGATCGGCTGTTCGATCTGGATGTTGGGTTTACCGGGTCGCGTGATCGTGGCCCGGAGCACGCCCCGCACCTGCTGGGCCGACGCGTTGCGCACGCTACTGAAGATGGTGAGCCGTGCGGAATCCGTTCGCGGCAGCGGAAGTTCGGAGTTCACCGTCGCGGAGCCGAGCACTACCGGACCCGACACCTTCAAGTAAACGGGCTTCCAGATACCTGCATTGCGGTCCGGGACAAAGGAATTGCCGTTGGCGGGATTCTTGCCGGGGCCCTGGTAACCGATGTAGTTCCAGTTGATCCAGTCGTACCAGCTGTCAGCCAGTTCGACGCCGTCGACGTCCTGTAGCGCCTGCTCGGGTGTGACCTTGACGGCGAGCGCGTTGGCACCGCCCCTGTTGACCACTTGCGAAACGTCGAGTTCGTGCGCCGCGTGCATTCCGACGATCCGGCTGCTGTCGGCGATCAGGTGTCCGTTCAGCCATATCTCTGCGCGATAGTTGATCCCGGGAAACTCCAGCAGGTAGGTCGTGTGTCCCGCGGGCGCGGTGAAGGTGGTGCGATACCACCAATCCTGCTTGTACAGATCCTGCGGCACCTTGTCGACGAGGTTGGTGCCGAAGTACGGGTCCGGGTAGGTGCCGTCTTCTTGAAGCGTCTGCAACACCGTTGACGGCATGCGGGGGATGAGGTGCCAACCGGACATGTCGTAACCCGGCCGGCTCAAGGTGTCGCCGCCCTCGGGCATGTATCGGGCGGAGCGTAGCGACCAACCCTGCGACAGTTCGATCTCGCCGGGCGGCGGCCCTGGCTTCGCAAAGTCGGGAAAGTCTGCGGCGCAGAGCAACAACAGCAACACGACCGACAGCAAAACGCGCAGGATGATGTGCCGGCGCCGTTCACCCTGCACCGTCGGCCCGTCCACTGCATCACCGTACCCAAAGTGGGCTGGACGGTTTCGGTAGCGCAAGTCAGTTCGCGCGCATCACTCCGTGCGCGCCAACACCTCACGCACCAGGTCCATGGTGGTCGCCGGATGGAGGAAGGCGAACCGGCCAACCGTCTCACCCTCCCACTTCGACGGCGGGATGAATGCCACCTGGTCCTCGTGCAGCCGCTGCGCCCAGGCGTCGTAGTCCTCTGGTTTCCAGCCGAGCCGGCGGAACAGCACCACGCCGAGGTCGGGCTCACGGATCAGCTCGAGCTGCGGCGTCGCCTTGATCAGCTCTGCCGTCTCCCGAGCCAGCGCGGGCGCGACCTCGATGGCCTCGCGGTAGGCCTCCAACCCGTACACCGCGAGCGAGAACCACAGCGGAAGTCCGCGCGCCCTGCGGGTCAGGTGATAGGCGTAGTCGGTCGGGTTCCATTCGCCGTCGGACGTGTGGATGACGTCGAGGTACGACGCGTCCTGGGTGTGGGTCGCCCGCGCGAGCTCCGGGTCGCGGTACAGCAGCGCGCAGCAGTCGAACGGCGTGAACAACCACTTGTGCGGGTCGAGGATGAACGAGTCCGCCTGTTCAAGGCCGTTGTACTTCGGTCGCAGCGATCGGGCGAAGATTCCCGAGCCGCCGTACGCGCCGTCGACGTGAAACCACCAGCCCCGTTCGCGCGCGAGCGCGCCAACGCCGGCCAGGTCATCGATGATGCCCGCGTTCGTCGTCCCCGATGTGCACACCACCGCGGCGATGTTCTCGGCGTCGGCCGGGACCGCGTCGCGGACCGTGTCGGCGGTGAGCCGATGATCGGGGGTGTCGACGACGATCGCGTCCATCTCGAGCAGGCGCAGCGTGTTCACGATCGACGAATGCGCGTCCGAGCCGACCACGACCCGCAGCCGGCCGCTGGCGCCGCGCTTCTTGGCGGTCTCGCGGGCCACGGCAAGCGCCGAAAGGTTCCCGGCCGAGCCGCCCGACACGAAGCATCCGCCCGACGTCGTCGGCAGCCCGGCCTCGTGTGCGATCACCCGCAGCACGCTGTTCTCCGCCGCGATCGCGCCGGAGGCCTCCAGCCACGAGATGCCCTGAATCGAGGCGCAGGACACCAGCATGTCGAACAGCAGGCTGGCCTTCGTTGGCGCGGCCGGGATGAAGCCGAGGAAGCGCGGGCTGTCCGCCGAGATCACGCTCGGCGCGATCACCGACGTGTAGACGCCGAGCACTTCGTCGGGCGGACGCGGAGTTTCGCGGATCACCCCGTCGAGGCGGTCATACAGCTCGTCGGCGGCCAGCACGCCCTTGTCGAGCGGCACCGGATTCATTCGCAGCCGGTTCTCGGCGTACGCGAGCACACTGCGCACCATCTGCTCGGTGGTTTGGTCGACCTCATGCATGGCTGAAGTCTGGCACCGACGGCATGCGTGCCGATGCGTTACCGGCGGGTCAGATCTTGTGCGGCACGTCGTTGACCAGTCCGCCGTCCATGACGAACTCGGCGCCGGTGGCGTACCGGGATTCGTCGCTGGCGAGGAAGACCACGAACGTCGCCACCTCGTCGGACTGCCCGGGCCGGCCGAGCGGAATGGTCAGCATGTTGTCGGGAAAGTGCTTGGTCATCGGGGTGCGGATGAAGCCCGGGTGAATGGAGTTCACCCGGATCTGATGCTGCGCCCAAGCTCCAGTGCCGCCGATTTGGTCAGGCCGCGCACCGCCCACTTCGATGCCACGTACGGATGCACCATCACGGCGCCGCGCATGCCCTCGATCGAGGAGACGTTGATGATCGAGCCACCGCCCGCCGCCTTCATCGCCTCGACCGACGCCTGCATACCCAGGAACGTGCCAGTCAGGTTGACGTCGATGACCTTCTGCCACTTCGCCATGTCGAACTTGCCGATCTGGCCGAGTGCCACGATGCCGGCGTTGTTGACCAGGACGTTGAGCTTGCCGAACTCGCTTGACCGCGGTGGCCACCGCGGCATCCCACTCGTCGGCCTGTGTGACGTCGAGGTGGACATAGCGCGCGGCTTCGCCGATCTCATCGGCCAGTGCCTTGCCCTCATCGTCGAGGATGTCGCCGATCACCACTTTGGCGCCTTCGGCGACCAGTGCCCTCGCGTGCTCGGCGCCCATGCCCCGGCGCCGCCACTGATCAGTGCAACTTTCCCGTCCACGCGTCCCATGACGGGTCAGGCTACCTTGCTGCGTGCTACAAGTAGAACTTGTTCCAATTTCGAGGAAGGCAGGATGGCGATCCGCGTCGCGCTCATCGGCACCGGCAACTGTGGTGGCCTCG
This sequence comes from uncultured Actinomycetota bacterium, assembly GCA_963848855.1. Classification (GTDB taxonomy): domain Bacteria; phylum Actinomycetota; class Actinomycetes; order Mycobacteriales; family Mycobacteriaceae; genus Mycobacterium. The sequence goes on along the minus strand of CAWKFL010000006.1, from coordinate 1,079,372 downwards.
CACTGAAGCAACTGGTGAACGACAAGCGCTTCGACCTGACCGGCGTCTGGGTGTCATCGGACGCCAAGGTGGGCCGCGACGCCGGAGAAATTGGCCGGGCTCGACGTCACCACCGGCGTCGGCGCGACCGATGACCTCGACGCGATCATCGCGGCCGAACCGGACTGCATCGTCTGCTGCGCGATGGGCGATACCCGGCTGGCGGAGGCCATGGCCGACATCCGGCGCATCCTTGCCGCGGGTATCGACGTCGTGGGGTCTGCGCCAGGGGTTCTGCAATACCCATGGCAGGTGATTCCTGACAAGTACATCGAACGCGTCGAAGATGCTGCACGAGAAGGTAATTCGACTGTTTTCATGACGGGCGTCGATCCGGGATTCGCGACCGATCTCCTGCCGTTCACGTTGGCGGGTACGTGTCAGAGCATCGAGCAGGTGCGCACCATGGAGATCGCCGACTACGCGACCTACGACGGGGCGACGGTGATGTTCGACGTCATGGGGTTCGGCAATCAGATCGGCGACTTTCCCGATGTCGTTCCGGCCCGGCGTGCTTACCATCGCATGGGGCACGGCCATCCGGCAGCTCGCCGCGGGGCTGGGCATCGAGGTCGACGAGATCAAGGACTCGGTCGAACAGGAGCCTGCTCCCGAGGACTTCGACATCACGGCGGGACGCATCGCCAAGGGCACGGTTGCGGCGCTGCGCTTCCAGATCGAGGGCATGGTCGACAGCAAACCGGTGATCGTCGTCGAGCACGTCACCCGCCTCCGTGGTGACCTACGTCCGGACTGGGCCCAGCCGGCGCAACCCGGCGGGTCGTACCGCGTCGAGATCATCGGCGAGCCGTCCTGCACCATGGACATCTGCCCGACCAGTCAGAACGGTGATCACAACTATGCGGCCATCCTTGCTGCGGCGGGCCGGATCGTGAACGCCATCCCTGACGTCGTGGCCGCGCCGCCCGGCATCAGGACCACGCTGGACATGCCGCTGGTCACCGGGAAAGGCTTGTACGCCAGCTAGATAGGGTGGACACCGTGACCGCGCCACCCACGACGCCCGATCCGATCGCAGAGATCGGCGCCAGCACGGCAGGGCCCCAAGTGGGTGCGTTCTTCGATCTCGACGGCACGCTGGTCGACGGGTTCACCGCGACGGCGCACGCCAGTGACCGCATCCGCCGCAGACAGGCACGGATCGGCGAGGTCTTGGGTGTCATCGAGGCATCGATGCGCTACCGGTTCGGCCGGGTGCAATTCTCGCGTCTGTTGACCAGAGCAGCGGGTTACCTGCGCGGCGAATCGCTTGCCGAACTCGACGTGATCGGTCAGCGGTTGTTCGTCGAAAGCGTTGCGGCCTGGGTGTTTCCGTTCATGCACGAGATCGTCCAGGCGCACCAGCAGCGCGGCCACACCGTCGTGCTCAGCTCGTCGGCGCTCACCATCCACGCGGAGCCGGTGGCGCGCTTCCTCGAGATCACCCATGTGCTGTGCAATCACTTCGAGGTCGACGACGAGGGCCTGTTGACCGGCCGCATCACCCGCCCAGTCATCTGGGGTCCGAAAAAGGCCACCGCCGTTCAACAATTCTGCGACGACAATGGCGTTGACTTGCAACGAAGTTACTTCTACGCCGACGGCAACGAAGATGTGGCGTTGATGAAGCTGGTCGGCCATCCTCGACCGGTCAATCCCCGTCCCGGCCTTGCAGCCATGGCCGGCGAGCTGGGCTGGCCGGTGCTGCGAGTGGACGGAGTGCGGCATCGCAGGGGTCGTCTCCTCCGTCGCAAGCCCATATCCCCCTAAGCGCCGACGTCGACCGAACTCCCTGCACCGACCTCGCAAGATGCGGGCCATGCCACTGTGAGCGCGCCCATCGCGTAGGCCGAAAGGATCTCCGACGGCACCATCAAGCGCGAATGCAAGGCGGCGGGCGGCACGTACAAAACCGGAACCGCGGTTCACGTCGTGTACTTATACCGACATCAGCGGCAATGAGTGGAAGGACTACTACCTCGACGGTGACTACTATTCGACGAATCCGGCCTAGAGTCCCGCTTTATGCGTGTGAATGACATCTGCGCGGTTGTCGCGACGCGGAATTACGCAGCGGCGCGGGCGTGGTACAGCCGCATCCTCGGCGGCGACCCGATCCTGGAGCCCGTCGAGGGGGTCGCTGAATGGCGGATCAACGACACCGCGTGGCTCCAACTCCTCGAAGACGCCGACCGTGCGGGTAAATCGGCGGTGCGGTTCGGGGTCACCGATCTCGACGCGCAAATCGCGGCGCTCAACGACGCAGGCATCACAACGGGTGAAGTCATCGTCATCGCGGACATGGTGCGAATCGTCGATATCGCCGATCCTGACGGCAACGAGGTGTCGTTCGTCGAGGCCCTCACCCCGGAGGATTCGTCATCGTCCGCTGGGCCTACGCTAAACTAGAACACGTTTCAGTTCGGCGGCGCCACCGAGGAGCAGGCATGCACACCCCCATCTGCGACGAACTCGGCATCGAGTTCCCGATCTTTGCGTTCACCCACTGCCGTGACGTCGTCGTCGCAGTCAGCAAGGCAGGCGGCTTCGGGGTGCTCGGCGCGGTCGGCTTCACGCCCGAACAGCTCGAGATCGAGCTGAAGTGGATTGACGAGAACATCGGCGACCACCCCTACGGCGTGGACATCGTCATCCCGAACAAATACGAGGGCATGGACGCCACGGACCTGTCTCCGGAGGTGCTCAAGAAGACGCTGAACGACCTCGTCCCGCAGGAGCACATCGACTTCGCCAAGAAGATCCTCGCCGACCACGGCGTGCCGGTCGAGCACAGCGACGACGATGCGCTGCAGCTGTTGGGCTGGACGGAGGCGACGGCGACGCCGCAGGTCGAGGTGGCGCTGCAGCATCCGAAGTGCACGCTGATCGCCAATGCGCTCGGCACCCCGCCCGCAGAGATGATCGAGCACATCCACGACGAAGGGCGGAAGATCGCCGCGCTGTGCGGCTCGCCCTCGCAGGCGCGTAAGCACGCCGACGCCGGGGTCGACATCATCATCGCCCAGGGCGGCGAGGCCGGTGGCCACTGCGGCGAGGTGGGTTCGATCGTGCTGTGGCCGCAGGTCGTCAAGGAAGTCGCCCCGGTTCCGGTGCTTGCCGCGGGCGGGATCGGCAGCGGTCACCAGATCGCCGCGGCGCTCGCGCTCGGCGCGCAGGGCGCGTGGACCGGTTCGCAGTGGGTGATGGTCGAGGAGTCGGAACAGACTCCGGTGCAGCACGCCGCATACGCCAAGGCCAGCAGCCGTGACACGGTCCGCAGCCGATCGTTCACCGGCAAGCCCGCACGGATGCTGCGCAACGACTGGACCGAGGCGTGGGAAAACCCGGACAACCCCAAGCCGCTCGGGATGCCGTTGCAGTACATGGTGTCCGGCATGGCCGTCGCCGCCACCCACAAGTACCCAAACGAGTCCGTCGACGTCGCGTTCAACCCGATCGGTCAGGTCGTTGGTCAGTTCACCAAGGTCGAGAAAACCTCTGCGGTGATCGAACGCTGGGTGCAGGAGTATCTGGAGGCGACGAACACGCTCAACGAAATCAACGAGGCGGCGTCGGTTTGATTCGCGGCTCGGCCGCGTGAGTCTGATCGCGGCCGCCTGCGCGGGCTTTCTCCTCGCCGTCCTGTGGATGGACCTGGTCTTCGACGCTCAGGTTCTGCGTCACCGCGGGACCGGTGAGTTACCCGAACCCGTGCTTGCGTCCATAGCAGGCTACTACCACCGGGCGACGACCACGTCGCGACCGATGAGCCTTCTGATCGCGGCTTTCATGCTGATCTTGCTGGGCGCGTTGGCCTTTCGCGCAATGCGCGGTAATGCCGACTGGCTGTTGCTGGCTTCGGCCGCGCTCGCCGGCGGCCCTATCCTGCTCGCGCTGTTCCGGACCGTTCCCAACGCGGTGCGGTTGGGCCGCCGCACGGGAACTCCTGCCGAGCAGTCACGCCTCGCGCGCGCGATCTGCCTCGACCACGTGGTGTGTTTTACAGGCATGTGTGCGTTTCTTGTGTTGTGGCTGGTAGCGGCGCGCAATTCCTGAACAACGGGGTCGGAGGTAGCCGCGCGTCCGCCGGTTATGTAAGGTGACATACATAGCCCATGACCGGAGGGACCTAGACCATGTCCACCCACCGCGAGCGGATGGTGATCTCGGCCGCGCTCTTGATAAGGGAACGCGGCGCACATCCCACCGCCATTGCCGACGTTCTTCAGCACAGTGGCGCACCGCGCGGGTCGGCATACCACTACTTCCCCGGTGGGCGGACTCAATTACTCTGTGAGGCAATCGATTACGCCGGTGAGCACATCGCAACCCGGATCGCCATGGCCGGAGGCGGACTCGATCTGCTCGACGACTTGATCGCCGACTATCGCAAGCAGCTGGTGCACACCGACTTCCGAGCGGGATGTCCCGTCGTCGCGGTGACAGTGGAAGCCGACGAGGACGCCAAACAGGCTCCCGTGATCGACCGCGCCGCTGCGGCCTTCGCCCGGTGGAACGAGCTGATCGCCGGACGTCTGGTGGCCGACGGTGTTTCGCCGGACCGCGCAGAAGAGCTCGCGATGTTGACGACCGCGGCTATCGAAGGCGCGATCGTCGTCGCCCGCGCCTCGCGCGACCTCAAGCCCCTTGACCTTGTCCACCGCCAGCTGCGCGCGCTGCTGGCTGCGGCGACGATTGAACAGGAAGCCGTGCGATGACCGGTGAATGGCAACAGACGGCCTGCATCTTGTGCGAATGCAACTGCGGCATCGTTGTCCAACTCGATGGCCGCAAGCTGGCCAAGATCCGCGGCGACAAGGACCACCCCGCGTCGCAGGGCTACACCTGCAACAAGGCGCTGCGTCTCGACCACTACCAGAACAACCGCAGCCGCCTCACCTCCCCGATGCGTCGTAGGCCCGATGGCACATACGAGGAAATCGACTGGGACATCGCGATTGCCGAAGTGGCAGGCGGATTCAAAGGCATCGCCGACACGCACGGCGGCGACAAGATCTTCTACTACGGCGGCGGCGGACAGGGAAACCACCTCGGCGGCGCGTACAGCGGCGCGTTCCTCAAGGCGCTCGGTTCGCACTACCGGTCCAACGCGCTTGCGCAGGAGAAGACCGGCGAGGCGTGGGTCGACGCCCACCTGTACGGCGGGCACACCCGGGGTGAGTTCGAACACGCCGAGGTCTCGGTGTTCGTCGGCAAGAACCCGTGGATGTCGCAGAGCTTTCCGCGCGCGCGTGTCGTGCTGAACGAGATCGCCAAGGATCCTGTCCGATCGATGATCGTCATCGACCCGGTGATCACCGACACCGCGAAAATGGCCGACTTCCACCTTCGGGTGCGGCCAGGTACCGACGCCTGGTGTCTGGCCGCGCTCGCGGCCGTGCTCGTGCAGGAGAACCTATGCAACGAAGCGTTTCTCGACGAGCATGTCACCGGTGCCGACGAGGTCCGCGACGCCCTGCGTGATGTGCCTGTCGGCGACTACGCGCAGCGTTGCGGTGTCGACGAAGAACTGCTGCGCACCGCTGCCCGCCGGATCGGCGGCGCCGACAGCGTTGCGGTGTTCGAGGATCTCGGCATCCAACAGGCGCCGAACAGCACGCTGTGCTCGTACCTGAACAAGCTGTTGTGGATCCTCACCGGCAACTTCGCCAAACGCGGTGGCCAACATTTGCATTCGGCGTTCGCGCCGCTGTTCCGGCAGGGCGGTGTAGGCCGCACACCCGTCACCGGTGCGCCAATCATCGCCGGACTGGTTCCGAGCAACGTGGTGCCTCAGGAAATCTTGACCGACCACCCCGACCGCATCCGGGCGATGATCGTCGAGAGCAGCAACCCCGCCCATTCGATCGCCGACTCGAACTCATGCCGCGAGGCGTTCGAGTCACTGGAACTGCTGGTCGTCATCGATGTCGCGATGACCGAGACGGCGCGCCTGGCCGACTACGTGCTGCCCGCGGCCAGCCAGTTCGAGAAAGTCGAAGCGACGTTCTTCAATCTCGAGTTCCCGCACAACACCTTTCATCTGCGCCACCGGCTGATGGAGCCGCTGGAAGGCACGCTGCCCGAACCGGAGATCTGGTCGCGGCTCGTGCGTGCCCTCGGCGTGGTTGACGATGCCGATCTGGCACCGCTGCACAAGGCCGCCCGCGAGGGCCGTGCGGCCTACACCCAGGCCTTCTTCGCGGCCGTCGGCGCCGTCCCGATGCTGGGCAAGGTCATGCCGTACGTGCTCTACGAAACCCTCGGACCCACCCTGCCCGACGGACTCGCCGGTGCCGCAGCGTTGTGGGGGCTCGCCCAGAAGACGGCGGTGAACTACCCCGACGCCGTGCGCCGTGCCGGCCACGCGGATGGCAATGCGCTGTTCGACGCGATACTGCAGAACCGGTCGGGCGTGACATTCACCGTCCACGAGTACGAGGACGACTTCGACCTGATCACCCACGCCGACCACAAGATCGCGCTGCACATTCCGGAGATGGTCGACGACATCCGCGCGCTCTGCGAGGCCCCACCCGACCTGACGACGCCGGAGTTCCCGATCGTGCTGTCGGCAGGCGAGCGCCGCGCGTACACCGCCAACGACATCTTCCGCGACCCGACATGGCGCAAACGCGATGCCGACGGTGCACTGCGTGTCAGCCTCGAGGATGCCGAAGCGCTAGGGCTGACCAACGGCGGCCGGGCGCGCATCACAACCGCGGCGGGAAGCGCCGAAGCCAGCGTCGAAATCAGTGAGGCCATGCTCCCTGGGCACGCGTCATTGCCCAACGGATTCGGCCTGGACTTCACCGACGGGGATGGCCGCCAACAGGTTCCCGGCGTCGCGCCCAACGTGCTGACCTCCACCGGCTGGCGCGATGCCTACGCAGGCACCCCGTGGCACAAACATGTGCCAGCGCGAATCGAACCTGTATCCGTCGCGCTGACCGCATCGGCCATTCACGCAAACGGCTGACCGATACCCAGCATGTTGCCTTCGCTGTCGCGGAACCACGCGGCCGTCTCCCCCGAGCCCTTGCTGGGGTAATTGCCCGACACCTCGGCGATGCCGTCGACCGTTTTCAGTCCCGGCAGGTCGACATCCTCGAAAACAACGCCCCGCTTGCGCAACTCCGCGACGACGGACACGATGTCGTCCACGTCGAATCCCATCTGGGTGAACGTTCCCGGTGACGCGCCCGCGGATTGGTACAACGCGAACTCACCGTTGGCGAACTTGTAGCGAAGGCCGCCTGGGCGCTCCTCGACGGGTTCGAGCCCGAGTTTGTCGGCATAGAACGCTCGAGCGCGCTCCATGTCCTGCACCGGGATCCTGGTGGCGATGCGAGCTGTCGTGAGCATGGCTGATCGTAACGCCGTGGCTAGGCCAACAGCCGATGCGTGGCCTGCTGCAACACCTGCTTTCTGCTGCGCCCGTTGTGATCGGCGGCGATGAAATTGCTTCCGATTGCGAGCGAAAAGGCCAGCATCCCGCGGGCTTCCACGTCGTCGGGGTCATCGACGAACGTGCTGATCAACTCGCGCAGGTAGGCCATTCGTCGGTTGTCGACGCGACGCAGTCGCTTGGCCACCGCCTGGTCGCGCCGTGCCCAGTCCCGCACGGCGAGGTCGATGGGCAGCAATTCGGGTGAGAACGTCAGCATCCCCGCCCGGCGGACCTTGTCTCTGGCGTCGCCACCTTCTCGTTCGACCCGCTCGAGCGTCTCGTCGGTGCTGCGGCGTTCCCAGGTGTCGAGGATGTCCTCGAGAAAGGCTTTCCGGCTGGGAAAGTGCCAGTAGAAGCCACCCCGGGTCACGCCGAGTTCCTGCGCGATGAGCTCAACCCGCACCGCGTCGGGCCCTCCTCCGGCGAGCGCCTTCAACCCGGCATCCACCCACGTGGTGCGCGGCGTACGAGTTTGGGCGACCATCACACCTCCATGTTCGTCGGCGGGTCTTGACGCCGCATCCGCGCCAAGAATACAGTACTGTATGTTTGGTTCTGGATCACTCGATAGATCGGAACACACATCGCGACCTTGGCGAATCCACCGGATCGCCAAGGGATTTCATGTTCTTGATGTGTGGGCGCTGCCGACGCCGGGCGGACGCGACGACTTCCCTCGCCTGGTGCGGCTGATGTCGGACTTCGACGCTGGACAGACATCGGCCGTCGTGCGGGGACTCTTCGCGATTCGATGGAAGCTCGGACGTCTTCTCGGACTCGACCGTGCGGATGCGGGCATCGGTTTGCGCGTGCAATCCCTTCGCGATCGTCTGCCCGCCGACCTGGCCGACACCGCGACGGCTATCCATGGTGAAACGGGACCCTTCGCTTCCCTGTACTTGACCGACGACGAGTTCGCGATGGAGATCGCCAATCAAACGATGCACGGCGTGATGCACGTCGGTTGGGTGCGCGATGAATCCGGCGGCTACCGCGGGCAGATGGCGGTTCTGGTGCGGCCCAACGGGTTACTCGGCACCGCGTATTTGGCCGCGATTTCGCCGTTTCGCCACCTGATCGTGTATCCGCTGATGCTGCGGGGCATCGCCCGGATATGGCGGCAGTCCGTGCCGGGGGCGCACCGATGACCGGCGTGCGCCAGGTCGAAGTGCCTGCATCGGCGCGAGCACTCACCACATTGGCACGAATCGATTACGCTGACGCGTTCCTCGTCGACGTCGGTTCCATGCGCGACCGCGACGCCGGATACTGGGCGCGCGAGATCCTGGAGGGCGCACCGCCTTCGGTTCGCAGCCAGTTGCTGTCGGGGTGGTCGGCGATCGGACTCAAGGTGCGCAGGTCGTCGGAGCGCTCCGTACTCGGCTGGGAGGTCCGGCGTGCCACGCCCGACCACATTCTGCTCGGAGCCGACTCGCGCATCGGGATGCCCGGCGAGCTGCTGTTCAAAAAGGACAGCGACGCATTGCTTTTCGCGACGTTCGTGCAGAAGAGCGATCCGCTCGCCCACGCGGTGTGGGCTGTCACGGAACCGGTTCACCTACGTGTCGTCCGCGACATCCTGGACCAGGCCGGCAGGCGACTTCGCACGTGACCGGCGACGTCGAAATCCGCTAGGGAGCAGGCGGCGGGGGCGGCAACAGCGGTGGGGGTGCGGGCAACAGCGGTGCGGGTGGCAGCGGCGCGGGGGCCAGCTCCGGTAACGGCGCGGGCGCAGCTTCCGGCAACGGCGCAGCGTCGGGCAACGGTGCGGGTGCGGCTTCCGGCAACGGCGCAGCCTCGGGCAACGAGGCGGGAGCGCCAGCGGGCATCGGCGGTGTCGGTCCGGCAGGCATACCCGCCGGCGGGGTCGCGTTCGGATTGAGGGGACGCTGCGTTAGCAACAGCAATGCGTCGCTTCCGCTGACTTCCTGGGTTTGAACGGCGTGCCATAGGTCACGCAGATAGCTCATGCCGCGGCCCTGGTTGGGGTCGACGGGCGTGATGGACGTGCCGGGCGGCAGATTCTCGGGGCTGGAGAGATGCTGTGTTTCCACCGGCGGTACGACCTCGGCCGGGAGGGCCGGATCGCCTGCGGCGGCCTGGACCGTGGTGTCCTGCGGAGGCGGTGGCACCGGCGTCGGAATACCCGGGTCGGCGAGCGCCGTCGGCGCTGCCAGCGTTAATGCCGCGACCGCGCCCAGCGCACCAGTGAGCACGGCCAGTGCTCTCGCTTCGATATCGATCCTCACCGATGCCCCTTCCGATTGCCGCGATTCTTCGGTGCTATTGGGTGCTTCAGTCTGGGTAGGCAAATTGTTACACCTGTGCCTCTTGTGGCCAAGGGGTCAATTTGGACAACGGCCTGAAGAACACGTTTCACTTCGAACTTCTCCCAACCCCCTTCACCATCCTCCATCTGTGGTGTAGCAATGGCAGACGGGTACTAGACAACGTCGTCTTCGAGGATGCATTGATGCCTACGCCAAACCTTCCGCCTGGATTCGATTTCACCGACCCGGACATCTATGCCGAGCGCCTGCCGGTCGAGGAGCTGGCCGAGATGCGCAAGGTGGCCCCGATCTGGTGGAACGAACAGCCGGAGGGAATCGGCGCGTTCGGCGACTGCGGCTTCTGGGTGGTGTCCAAGCACAAGGACGTCAAGGACGTTTCCCTGCGCAGCGACGTGTTCTCCAGCAATGCGAAGACCGCGCTGCCTCGCTATCGGGACGGTGCCGATCCCGAAGCGGTCGAGCGGGGCAAGGTCGTCCTGCTCAACCAGGACGCCCCGCACCACACCCACCTGCGCAAGATCATTTCGCGCGCGTTCACGCCGCGTGCGATCGAACGGCTGCGCGACGAACTCGACCAGCGGGCGCAGCACATCGCCAAAGCGGCCGCAGCGGAAGGTTTCGGTGACTTCGTCGAGCAGGTTTCGTGTGAGCTTCCGCTGCAGGCGATCGCTGGACTGATGGGCGTGCCGCAGGAGGATCGCAAGAAGCTGTTCGACTGGTCGAATCAGATGGTCGGAGATCAGGACCCGGAGTTCGCCGCCAACGACCCGATGGCCGCGTCGATCGAACTGATCATGTATGGCATGCAGATGGCCGCCGAGCGGTCCAAGAACCCCGGCGACGATCTCGTCACCAAGCTGGTGCAAGCCGATGTCGAGGGACACAAGCTCTCCGACGACGAGTTCGGGTTCTTCGTCATTCTGCTTGCGGTGGCGGGCAATGAGACCACCCGCAACTCGATCACGCAGGGCATGATGGCGTTCACCGAATTTCCCGACCAGTGGGAGCTGTTCAAGAAAGAGCGGCCTGCGACCGCCGCGGACGAGATCGTGCGCTGGGCAACCCCGGTCACCTCCTTCCAGCGCACCGCGCTGGAAGACACCGAGCTGTCCGGGGTGAAGATCAAGAAGGGCGAGCGGGTGGTGATCTTCTACCGCTCGGCCAACTTCGACGAGGACGTCTTCGACGATCCGTACGCATTCGACATTCTGCGAGATCCCAACCCGCACGTGGGTTTCGGCGGCACCGGTGCGCACTATTGCATCGGCGCTAACCTGGCCAGGATGACGATCGATTTGATCTTCAACGCCATCGCCGACCACATGCCCAATCTCACGCCGCTCGCCCAACCGGAGCGCCTACGGTCGGGGTGGTTGAACGGCATCAAGCACTGGCAGGTGGACTACACCGGCGAGTCAGCCGTTTCGCGGTAGTCTCACAAAACCTGCCCGCGAACGTTCGTTACCACTCGAAAAATCGCGAGATTTTCGAGTGGTAACGAACGTTCGTCGCAAGTCGCGACTAGTAGTCGATTATCGAGCGCCAGTACTTTTCGGGAATTTCAGCGCCGCTACGCAGCACCATCGCGAGCCCCGTGGCCATCGCGATGCCGAGCAGACCGAGCCACAGCCCGAACAGACCGATGATCACCCACAACACCGTGGTGACTGCGGGCCACGGCGACAACACAGCGAGAACCGGTGCGAAGAAGAAGCCGCATCCGATGTACCACGCGGACCCCGCGCGGTCGGAGATCAGCACGAAACGCAGCCACCGTGGGATCCTCGGCTCATTCATGCCTCAACGGTGCCTCGCGGCGGGTAATCGGGGCAATTACCTGAGACGTAGTCGCCGACGGTCCACGATTCGTATGTCCGCAGCAGACGACGAAGGAGATCGTGATGTCGAACAAGGCAGTGATAAGCCTCAGCACCGGACTCGAGGATTCCGAACGCGTCACGGTCGCATTCCTGGTGGCGCTCGGCGCCGCTGAGCAGGGACGGCCGACGCTGATGTTCCTCACCAAGGAGGCCGTGCGTCTCGTTCAGCGCGGCGTGGCCGTCGGTGTCGCCTGCGACGGCTGTCCGTCACTGCCCGAGCTGCTTTCGCGGTATGCGGCAGCAGGGGGCAAGTATCTGGTCTGTCCAATTTGCTTCAACGCCAAGCAGCTTGACCCCGCGACCCTCATCGACAACGCCGAGATGGGCGGCACAGTCCCGATGTGGCAGTGGATCGGCGACGAGGGCGCGACCACCTTCAGCTATTGATTCGCGGCGGGCTGGTAGCGGCGGTGGTTACCTGACGGGTAGTGGTCTCAATCCGGCGGGTGAGCAACACTGACCTCGTGACCACCGCCGCCCATGTGCAGACCCCTCCCTTCGGTGCGCTGATTCGCGAGTGGAGACAGCGGCGGCGTCTGTCGCAGCTCGACCTCGCCATCGAGGCCGACGTCTCGTCGCGCCACGTCAGCTTCATGGAAACCGGGCGCTCGACACCGAGTCGTTCCATGGTGTTGCGACTCGCCGAGGTGCTCGACGTACCTCTGCGCGAACAGAATCAGTTGTTGATGGCCGCAGGCCTGGCGCCGGTTTATGGCGAACGCTCCCTCGACGACCCGGATATGGGCGCGGTTCGCGAGGGGGTCGCTCGGGTTCTCAACGCGTACAACCCGTTTCCGTGTGTGGTCGTTGACCGCGGATGGCAGATCGTGCAGGCCAACGCCGGTGCCGCGGTGTTGCTCGACGGCGTCGCGCCCCATCTCGTCGACCGTCCGAATGCATTACGCATCGCCGTGCATCCGGAGGGTCTCGCACCTCGGATCCGCAACTTCGGACAGTGGCGGCATCACCTCATCGAACGGTTGCGCCGCGAGGCCGCCGTCAGCGGACACCACGAGCTGACCGACCTGCTGGCCGAAATAGAGTCGTACCCAGGCGGTTTCGACGAGACACGCGATCTCGGCGGTGTGGCGGTTCCGCTCGAGCTCTACACGTCCGACGGGCAGTTGCTCACATTCCTGAGCATGGTCACGACATTCGGTACTGCCCTGGACCTGACCGCGGCGGAGCTTTCGATCGAGGCGTTCCTACCCGCCGACGAGGCAACCGCCGCCGCATTGCGCTGACGGCGACACGCCCTGTCCGCGGAAACTTCGGGTGGGCAGGCGCAAAGATCAATAGAGTCGGGCGACATGAGAACCCGACACATGGCAGTGGCCGCGGCCGTCGTGATCGCGGGCGTGGCCGGCTGCAGCGCGGCGCCGGCGGCTCTCGGCAGCACCACCGCGAATGTGAGCATCGACGGCAGGGACACCGGCAACCCGCACGTGATCCGGTGTTCGCAGACGGGATGGTCGTGGATCATCGAGACGCCCGACAAAGGCAAGGGTTTCAGCGCAATGATCGACACCGGGGACAAGATCACCGCGCGTTCTGTCGACTTCCGCGATTTCGGCGGCTTCACGGGCACGTTCTGGGCGGACAACATCGGCGAGGCCGAGGCGACGGGCGTCGGCGGGAAGTACACGATCACGGGCTCGGTGGACGGGTCGTACACGGACAACCCGAGCAATGCGGTGACGGCGACCTTCAGGATCGAAGCCGACTGCTGAGCACCTCCAGCGCCGCCGTACACCACCGAATGTTGGTCTGCTCGTCCATGCGGCCACCCATCAGCGTCAGATAGGGGCCGATCCATTCGGCCTCCTGCTCGTAGGCGTCCGCCGATCTGCCGTCGAGCATGTCCTCGAGTAACCGGTCGTAGAGGTCGAGCTTCGCGTGGGCCCGGTCCAGCCGTGCCATCAGATCCTTCGTGACCGCATCGGCATCGCCGAGGTCCACGGCTTGCAGCTTGACCACCAGTTCGTCGCGCATCGCTGCGGGCCTGGCCGGGGCCGCGGTGAATCGGTGAAGGTCCTCGCACCCGGCGTCGGTGAGCGTGAAGACCCGCTTGTCGGGCCGACGACGCTGACGCACCAGGCGTGCTTGGACCAGTCCGTCGGGCTCCAGGCGGTCGAGCTCGCGATACAACTGTGCGGCGCCGCCGACCAGAAGTTGGCGACCGACACGTCGAAACGCTTCGCCAGCTGGTATCCGGATGCCTCGTCTTCCCGCAGGGCTGCGAGCACGGCGTGACGTAATGCCATCTGGACGGCCACTCCGGTCAAGTGCACCCCTTTCGTCGCGCCATCGAGGCACGCGATCTCGATGCCGTCATCGCGTTGTGCTGGGACGATGTCGTCTTCCGCAGTCCGGCCGTGTTCTTGCCTTACCGCGGCACCGAAGCCCTGCGGCGGATCCTCGAAGCCGTCGTAGTGGTGTTCGAGGACTTCCATTACGTCCGCGAGATCGGCGAATCAGGCGCACGTGACCATGCGCTTGTTTTCCAGGCCCGCGTCGGCGACAAGCAGGTGGAGGGTTGCGATTTCAGCCGTCTCGACGAGGACGGGGCGATCAGCGAATTCACCGTGATGGTCCGCCCGCTCTCGGGGATCCTCGCCCCTCGCCGATGCGATGCAGGCCCAGCTCGCGTCCGCCGACGCCGGCTGATGGCGACTGGTAAGACCACATGACCTCTGGCCGGTTGGGATGGCAGCCTAGCCGTCGTGGCGTTACAACCGATCAATCGGCGATCCGTACCCGAGGACGTCTTCGAACAGATCGTTTCCGAGGTACTCAGCGGCGAAATGCAGCCGGGTGAGTCGCTGCCCAGCGAGCGCAGGCTCGCAGAAGTTCTCGGTGTCTCGCGCCCCGCGGTCCGCGAGGCTCTCAAGCGGCTGACGGCCGCTGGGCTGGTGGAAGTGCGTCAGGGCGACGCGACCACGGTCCGAGATTTTCGGCGGCACGCCGGCTTGGACCTGCTCCCCCGTCTGCTGATCCGCGCGGGCGAGCTCGACTTCTCGGTGGTTCGCAGCATCCTGGAGACGCGCCTGCACAATGGCCCGAAGGTCGCAGAACTGGCGGCGGCGCGTAGGCGTCCGGAGTTAGCCGGGCTGCTCGACGATGCGTTGCGGAGGCTGATCGAGGAGGCCGACCCGGTCGAGCAGCAGCGGCACGCGTTGACCTTCTGGGACCACGTCGTCGACGGAGCGGATTCCATCACGTTCCGGCTGATGTACAACACGCTGCGCGCCACCTACGAGCCTGCGTTACCCGCCCTCGCCACCGTGATGGCCGACGAGGTAGGCCGCCCACAGGCCTATCAGGATCTTGCCGACGCCATCGCGGCAGGCGAGCCGGCCGTGGCCAGGCAGGCCGCTCAGGATCTACTCGAACCAGCTACCACCGCACTGCTTGCCGCCATCGACAACCTGAAGGACAACCGATGACCACCCAGATGAACCGTGCCGCTCGCAAAGGGTTCACGCTCGCCGATGCGCGTCAAGAGTTCGCAAAATACCCGTCCCCCTGGATGATTGGCGTGACTCTCATTATCGCGTTGACCGCGCGGCTCATTGTCGGCGACTGGCAGGTCACCGATGCGCTCGTGCCGGTGGTGATGCTCGCGGCGTTCCCATTTCTCGAGTGGATCATCCATGTGTTCATCCTGCATTGGCGCCCAAAGCAATTGGGCCGACTGCGGATCGACCCCCTGCTGGCGCGCGAGCATCGCGCTCACCACATGAACCCACGCAATGTTCCGTTGATCTTCATTCCCTGGAAGGCCCTGCTCTTGGCTATCCCGCTGGTGATTGCTATTGCGCTGCTGGCATTTCCGCGACTCGGCATGGGTCTGACATATCTTGTGTTCATCGCGGCCTTCGGGGTCGTCTACGAGTGGAGTCATTACCTCATCCACAGTGATTACAAGCCCAAATCTCGCCTATACCGCGCGATCTGGCGCAACCATCGCAACCACCACTTCAAGAACGAGCATTACTGGTTCACGGTCACCAGCTCAGGCACCGCTGACCGGGCGCTCGGAACGTGTCCCGATCCCGCCGGCGTCGCCACCTCCCCGACGGCCAAGAACCTGCATGGCGACACAATCGCGGCGTAGTCGCCGATGCGCTTAGGACTGAACGATGATCGGGTCCCCGATGTGGACCATGTCGAAATACCATGCGGCATTGTCAGGGCTCAGGTTGATGCAACCGTGGCTGACATTCGCGTAGCCCTGGGACCCCACCGACCACGGGGCCCCGTGCACATAGATGCCGCCCCACGTGACACGAACGGCGTCGTTGACGGTGAGCTTGTACCCCTCGGGGTCACTGAGCGGAATGCCGATCGTGCGCGAATCCATCACGACGGTGGACTGTTTCTCCAAAGCGCTGAATGTTCCGACGGGGGTGGGGAATCTGGACTTGCCCATGGAGGCGGGCATTTCCCGCACCACTTGGCCGTCGATGCTGACGGTGAAGGTGTGGGCGTCGATATCGGCGACACCAACTACCGCGGCACCCGTCTCGAAACTCGTCTTGGCTCCGCCGGCCATCACCGTGATCTGCGAGTGGGCCGGCCAGATGCCCGTTGGATTCCATTGCACGACACGGTTGTTGAGCCACGTGAACGAGCCTTCAGGGGTGGCCGGCGAGGTCATCGAGATCGACCGCTCGGCGGCCGAGCGGTTGGCAACGGACTGTGCGAACGTCACGGTCACCGGATGCGCCACGCCGACGGTCTGCCCCGCGGCTGGCTGAATGCTCACCACATCGGTCGGCGTGGTGGTCCCTGCCGAACTGGTGGTGACCGATCCCGTCAAGGCGATTGCTGCAATGCCCACCACGACAAGCACATAACGGGTCGCTCGATACACGGCCGGCATACCTCGGGTGTTCAGCACACTTCTATCCTAGTGCGTCTTCCGCGAATACCAGGTCGATCGAGCGTCTGCACATCGTCGCGCAGCAGTTCAGGACGGTTCAGGGCGCTCGGGTTTTCGCCGGGGCCACTGCCCGATTGATCACCAGCAACGTGTAACCGAGCCCAAGAATGCACGCGCCGATCGCAAGAATGTTGCCGACGACGGCGGCTGTGCCGACGTTCTCGGGATCCAGGAAGTAGTACGGTGCGCGGCGGCCCGCATGGTTGAGCACCGCCAGCGCAAGCACGACATAGACGGCCGGATACACCAGCCACACGATCGGTTGCCACCAGCGGACCCGGTCGCGGCCGCGCCCGACCAACAGCCAGTCGACCAGTGCCAGCACCGGCACCACGGCGTGCAACAGGACGTTTGCCGGCGTGTAGCCCATGCTGTAGCCCGTCAGGAACAGATTCCACAAAACGCCTGCCATCACCACGTACAGCACCACCGCTCCCCGCAAACCGACTCGGGCATCGGCGCGCGGCGAGACCAGCGTCCACGCATAGAACGCGGCCGCCAACAGATTCGCCTGGTAAGTGAAGGTGCTCAGCCGCCACAGCAGGCCAGAGCGTGACGACGTCTCGACGGCAACCAGCGCAATCAGCACGGCCACAATGATCGCGACCCGGAGCAGCACCCGCACGTCACCGAGAATATTCGCCGGACGCCTCGTCAGGGCAGCGGTGGCACGACAGGAGGCGGTGGTGCCGGCTCCTGCGGCGGTATCACCGGGGCGGGTTGAATCTGATCGCCTTCGCTGACGCCCGCCAGCCGGTCCTTGATGCGCTGCAGGAGGCTGGGTTGCTCGACAGGTGCCGGTGGTACCGGAGGAGCGAGTTGGTCCTGGGGCGGCGCGACTGCTATGGGTGGGAGCGCGGGGTCGGCGGGCGGCACGGCATCGGCCGGCGGCACGTCGGAGACGAGAGCCGGCGCGTCGGGGACGCTGACCGGCGACTCCGAGTAGACGGGCGGGGGCGCGATCTCGACGGGTGGGGCCTCCGGTGACGGCGGCGCCTCGACGAGCGGTGCCGGCGCGGCCTCAGGCGGAGGCGCGGCCGTCGGGATGTGCCTGACCGCTGCTGACATCTCGTCGGACGTCTTGGCCGCGGGCTGCGGCTCGACCGGCCTGATATCCCTGTTCGGCGCGAGTTGAAGGCTGACCGCGATGGACAGGGACACCACAAAGGTCACAGCTCCGGCGGCGAGCATGGCCAGCGGCCCGGCCTGCCCTTGCGACCAGCGGCGGCGGGGTTCCTCGGATCGGCGCTCACCCCAGTTCTCGGGCCTGTGGGCGAAGACGGATGCGGATTCGGCGTTGTTGTGCGCCGAGGCCAGCGCGGCTCCGCGCGCGAGCGCAAGCTGGGCCTCGGCGGGTGCGAAGACCGGCACCGACAACGCATCCTCGAGGCTGGTCATCATCTCGTCGACCTCGGCGCCTGAGCCAACGACCACCAACGCCTCCGGCTGCCAGTCCGCCCGGGTGAACACCGTGCTCAGCCACCGGATCAGGCGCTCATCGGTGTCAATCGCGTGGTTGATCGCCGTCTGCACGGCACCGCCGCGCATGTGGACGATGAGCACTATCACCGTGTCGGGTTCCAGGACGCACACCGCGGTGGTCTCGTAGCCGATGACCTCGGCGATCCCCCACGCCAGCGCTTCGGTCGCCTCGGGCAGCCGAACCGGCACCACGTTGTCGAACCCGGATTCCGTCAGGGACTTCAGCAGCAGCGAGGCCTCGGTGTTGGCGTCGTCGCTCCAGGTCACGCCAATCGAATGGAGACGATGACCACGGGTGGCGGCAATGGCCTCCGTACGCAGCACCGCGGCGGCGGCTTTCTCGGAAGTCTGATACGGGCTGGATCGCCCGCGAGTCCGGACCGGAAATGCATCGCGGTCCATGGTGGCGCCGTCGGCGTCTTGACCTTCGACAAGGACAAGTCCGACGGCGGACGGCGTCACAGATAAGCCGAGCACGGCGTCCACATACACCCCTTCGGACGTCCACCTGTCCGGGAGAGACTACCTGCAGTCGGCGGTGGTAGCTCAATCGGCAGGTCGCCCATCAATTGACTATCTGTAACGAAATGTGCTGTGCCACATGAATCTCCTGGAAGTCCGGTAACGGAATCTTTGCCCAGGATCCGTTCGTGTCTTCTGCCACGGAAGGACGGACCGCGTGGAAAGGTGGCCCTCACGGCAGCAGTAGGACAGACGGAGGACCGGCCCGCCGAACGCACGCTGTTTGGCCATCCGGTAGGCCTGGCCAACCTGTTCGGGGTCGAGCTCTGGGAGAGATTCTCGTTCTACGGGATGCTCACGATCCTCGGTTATTGCCTCTATTAAACGGTCACCGATGGTGGCCTCGAACTGCCGAAGAGCACCGCGACCGGCATCGTGGGCGCGTACGGCGGGCTGGTCTACCTCTCGACCGTGCTCGGGGGCTGGATCGCCGACCGCCTGCTCGGCATGGAACGCACGGTGCTCTACGGCGGTGTGGTGGTGATGTGCGGCCACATCGCTCTCGCGGTGATTCCCGGTCTGGGCGGGGTGGCCGTCGGCCTCGTGTTGGTGGCGCTCGGCTCGGGTGCGCTGAAGGCCAACGCATCGTCCTTGCTGGGCACCTTGTACGACAAGGGCGATCCGCGATGCGATGGCGGTTTCACGCTCTTCTACCTCGGTATCATCCTTGGCGCCTTCATCGGGCCGTTGATCACGGGCCTGCTGCAGACACGCGTCGGACTCCACTACGGCTTCGTCGCGGCGGCGGCGTATTTCGTCGTGATGCTCACCAGCTCCAAGGTTGCCGCGGTCGAGCGCACACGCATACCTGCCTTCATCCCGTTGTTCATCGCAAAATGCGGTGTTCTGGTCGTTGTTCCAGCAGATCTTCAGGGTGCTGGCGATCTATTCCGACGAACGGATGAACTGGTCGATCTTCGGCTAGACCGCACCATCGAGCTGGATCGGTTCGATCGAACCCGTCTGGATCATTTTGCTCTCACCGCTTTTCGCCATCATGTGGACGAAGCTGGGCACTCGGGCGTTCCTGTTGTTCCTGCCGATGTCGGGGACCTCCGGCAAGGCGATGCCTACGCTGCTGGTGGTCGGCATCATGGCGGTGTTCGCCGTCTCCGAGCTTCTGCTGTCACCCATCGGCCTGTCGGTCACGACAACGCTTGCGCCGGAAACGTTTCGGGCGCAGATGATGGCGCTGTAGTTCTTCTCGGTCGGCCTCGGCGCGTCCATGTCGGGTGTACTTGCCGGCTACTACGACCCCGCGAAGGAATTCGCGTACTTCGGCATCATCGGTGCTGTCGCGGTGGTCGCAGGCGTCATCGTGTTTGCGTTGGCGCCGTGGATCAGCCGACTCATGGAGGGTGTCCACTAACCCGCGTCGGCCAGGATCTCCCGCAGCATCGACGGTTCGATGTTTCCGCCAGAAAGAACCATTACCGTGCGGCCTGGCGGGGTCGAGCCCTGGCGGTACGCGGCCAAGGCCACTGCCCCACTGGGCTCGGCCACCAGATGAGCGTGGTGTGCCAATTCGCGCACTGCCGCGCGAATCTCGTTCTCGGACACCGTGATGACGCCGTCGAGCACCTTCTGCAAGTGCGCGAACGTCAACTCCGACGGCTGTGAGCGCAGCCCGTCAGCGATCGTGCGGTTGCGATCCTCGATGGACCAATCCACCCGGTGCCCGAGCCGGAGCCCTTCGGCGGTGTCCGCCGCCAACTCGGGTTCGACGCCGAAGACGCGAGCCTCGGGGCAGAGGGCCTTGATGGCCGTACCGATGCCGGACGCCAACCCGCCGCCGCTGACCGGGATGAGCACGTTGTCGACCGCTGGCAGATCGTCGGCGATCTCCAGCCCGATCGTGCCCTGTCCCGCGATGATGTCCGGATGGTCGAATGGCGGCACCAGCACGCCACCGGTCCGCTCGACGACCTCGGCGGCGACTTTCTCGCGCTGGCCGGCGCCGCACAGCACCACCTCGGCCCCGTGGGCGCGGGTGGCAGCCACCTTCACGGGCGGGGTCTCCTCCGGCATGACGATGTGCGCGGGCAGGGAGTACACCGCCGCCGCGTACGCCACGGCTTGCGCATGGTTACCGCTCGAATAGGCCACCACGCCTCGGGTCCGGACCGACTCATCGAGGTGACCGATCGCGTTGAACGCGCCGCGCGCCTTGAACGCACCGATGGGCTGCAGGTTCTCCGGTTTGATCCACAACGGCCGGTCTTCCTCGGCCCAGCCAGCAGGAACGAGCGGCGTTCGGACGACGTATGGACGGATGAGCTCCGCTGCCGCGCGGATATCGTCGACTGTGACCAGCTGCACCGGTCCAGTCTGCACGAGCCGAACCCGATTACGTTCGACGCGCAGTGAAGCTGTCGCCGGTCGCGGGCACCTCGATCGAGAATCCACGTCCGGCGAGCAATCGTCGGAAGAATTCGGCGCTGACCTTGCGCGGCAGCCGCACACCGTATTAGCGCGAGAACACGCGGTGCTGCGGCAGCACGATGGCAGGCGGGCCGCCGGGCGGCGGTGCGAACCTGATTGTGGTGCCGTCGGCCGTCACGGTCGAGTACTGGTACTCCAGCAGTGGTCCGGCGCTGCCATTCCTGCGCACCGAAACCGAACCGTCGGGGTGTACCTCAAATTCACTGCCCCGGTTGAAGAACGGGATCAGGTTGAACCACAGCAGGAGTAACCCCGGTATCAGCAGTAGAAAGAGCGCGTAGGCGTGCGTGTTCTCCAACTCGGCGTCGAAGGTCGCCACGAACATCTCGACGACCAGCCTTCGATGAATATCTCTATGTCCTTGAGGACGTCGCCGACGGTCGCGCGGCCGGTGGACACGTCATAGATCGCGGCCATGGAGCCCGCTGCCCCACCTGCGGTGAGAACGCGCCGAGCAGCACAAGTCCCCAGCTGGTCCGAGACACGAACCCGCCGAGCAGATGGTTTGACTCCCGCAGTTCGTACTTCGGGCCGCCGAGCGGTTTGGCCATACACCAGATGCTGATCCCGATGGCGGCGATCAGCGCCAGCCGCTCCAACGGCGAGAAGTAGACGCTGCCGGACTTCCAGATCGCCAGGCCGAGGAACGTCAGCCAGGCCACCCATCGCCGCGCGCGCTGCCACCACGTGAGCCGCCGTTCGGCGGTGTCTTCGGGCTGCTGTCGGGCCTCGCGGCCGTCGCCGGCCGGGCGCGGTGCCTGCCGCTGTTCGGTCATGAAGTTTGCTGTCTGATCGTCGCGCGAAGATCGTAGTCCATCTGAAACCGGTAAACGCGCTGTCAGCAAATCATTGATGATTGGCCACGATCGACGCTACAGCGTCCACCGCCCGGTCGATCTCCGACTCGGTGTTGTAGTAGTGCGGCGATAACCGCACCAGTGGGTGCACATCGCGCACTTCGCTGTCGAACTGCGTGTGCTCGCCGACGGTGGTGCTGACGTTGATCCCGTCGCGCGACAGCGCATCGGCGACCGCACCGCTGTCCACACCCGCCACGCGGGCAGTGACGATTGCGCATTGTTCGCGGCCCAGATCATGCACCGAGACACCCGCGATCCGAGCCAGTCCGGTACGCAGCCGCGCCCCCAGGGCGGCGCTGCGTTCGCCGATTCGGTCGATCCCGATGTCGAGAGCCTGGTTCACCGCGGCGCCGAGGCCGAGAACGTTCACGTAGCTGTTCTCCCACGTCTCGAAGCGCTGGGCGCCGTCGACCCATGTGAATGAACGGCCGCCATCCCAAGTCGCCGAATGGATCTCGGCAACAAACGGGTCGAGCCGGTCGATGGCACGCGATCCGGCGTAAAGGAAGCCCGTTCCGCGCGGGCCGCGGAGGAACTTCCTGCCGGTGCCGGTCAGCAGATCGCAGCCGAGCGCCGACACATCGACCGGGAACTGGCCGACGGCCTGCGTTGCGTCGAGCAGATACAGCACATCGGCGGCCCGCGCGAGGCGACCGACGTCGGCCGCGGGGTTCACCAGCCCACCCGAGGTGGGCACCCAGGTGAGCCCGATCAACTTCGTGCGCTCATCGATGAGGTTCGCGAGTTCGTCGAGGTCTATCTGACCGGTTTCGTCGTTGGGAACGACGACGACCTCGGCTCCCGTTCGGCGCGTCAGTTGCAGGTAGGCAAGGACGTTGCTGCCGTATTCGCTGCGGCCGGTCAGAATGCGGTCGCCCTCACGCAGCGGGACGGAATAGCAGGCCGCGTTCCAAGCGTGCGTCGAGTTGTCGAACAGCGCAATCTGCGATGCGGATGCGCCGACCAGACGCGCCAGCGATTCGTACACGTCGGAGATCCGGTCGGCCGCCTCGTCGGCGGCCTCGTACCCACCGATCTGCGCCTCGCGTTGCAGGTATTCGGACATCGTGGTGATTGTCGGAGTGCTCAACAATGCGGCGCCCGCGTTGTTCAGGTGATTGCGGTGAGAGCATCCCGGCGTCTTGGCGCGCAGCGCTTCGATGTCGATATCGGGCACGGGCGGGACATTACTGTGTGGCTGTGGCGCCGTATTCGTTTCCCGTCGTGCCGCGTTACGCGGAGGTCGATCAGCAGGGTGTGGTGTTCAACGGCCACTACCTCACGTGGTTCGACGAAGCCTGCGCCGGATTCCTCGGTCACCTCGGTGTCACGTACCCGAGCCTGATCGACAGCGGACATGACATCCAGGTGGTGCACAGCGAGATCGATTACGTCGCAGGGGTTCGGTGGCGCGATTCGGTGCGGGTCGCAGTGGGGTGCGAAGGGGTCGGATCGACCAGCTTCACGCTGAGATTCAGCGTGTTGCGCCACAGTGCGGACACCGAAGAAGCGGTCGCCGTGCGGGGCCGAAACGTCTACGTGGTGGTCTCGACCGATGACTGGGCCAAGCGACCGGTTCCGGGCTCGTTACGTGAGGCGCTCAGTTCTGTTGAGTGCCAAGCAGGTAACGTTCAGGATTGAGCCGGGTGTCGCTGAAGCAATCTGCCGGCGGCGCAATAGCGGTACGGTCATCCCATGGGCCACGATCATGACCACCAGCGGGATCTTCCACCGGGCATGGCCGAGCAGCTCGAGCTGGCATATGCCGGGGTGGTCTCTTTCGGACATCGTCCGTTCCTCACCGAAGTCGAGCAGCTCGAGTCGTGGCGCCCCGATGTGGCGATTGTCGGTGCGCCGTTTGACATCGCGACCACGAACAGGCCCGGCGCACGATTCGGTCCACGCGCCATCCGTGCCACGGCGTACGAGCCCGGCACCTACCACCTCGACCTGGGCCTGGAGATCTTCGACTGGCTCGAGGTGGTCGACTTCGGCGATGCGTACTGCCCGCACGGGCAGACCGAGGTTTCGCACACCAACATCCGTGAGCGCGTGCACGCCATTGCGTCGCGCGGCATCGTGCCCGTCATTCTCGGCGGCGACCATTCCATCACCTGGCCCGCCGCAACCGCGGTGGCCGATTACCACGGGTACGGCAATGTCGGGATCGTCCACTTCGACGCCCACGCAGACACCGCCGACGAGATCGAGGGAAACCTCGCCAGCCACGGCACCCCGATGCGGCGACTGATCGAATCCGGGGCCGTACCGGGCACTCACTTCGTGCAGGTGGGCCTGCGCGGTTACTGGCCGCCGCAGGATACTTTCGAGTGGATGCTCGAACAGGGGATGACCTGGCACACCATGCAGGAGATCTGGGACCGCGGCTTCAAGGACGTCATGCGCGATGCGGTGAGTGAGGCGCTGGCGAAGGCGGACAAACTCTATGTCTCGGTCGACATCGACGTGCTCGACCCCGCGCACGCGCCTGGCACGGGTACCCCCGAGCCAGGCGGCATCACCAGCGCGGACCTGCTTCGGATGGTGCGGCAGCTGTGCTACGAACACGATGTCGCCGGTGTCGACGTCGTTGAGGTGGCGCCCGCGTACGACCATGCGGAGCTCACTGTCAACGCCGCGCACCGTGTCGTTTTCGAAGCGCTCGCGGGCATGGCCGCACGGCGCCGCGACGCCACCGATGCCAAGCCAGGACCGCCTGCACGCTGAGCGTTGTACCGCCTGCTCGTCCAAACGCTCTGCGCCACAACCTCCGCCGTGTCCCACCGCCGAATTGCACGCCGTCTGGGTTAGCGTGAGCTGACATGGATCTGCTGGACCGGCTGCGGCTCGATGTTCCTGTCGCCCAGGCCGGCATGGGCGGAGGCCTGGCCGGCCCGGAACTTGCTGCCGCCGTAGCGGCTGCGGGCGGTCTTGGCACGCTCGGACTGGCTCCCCCGGCCCGGCTACGCCGTTCGATCGAGCAGGTGCGTGATCACGCGGACGGTCGCGCTGTCGTGGTCAATCTGCTGATGCCGTTTCTGCGTCGCAGCCACGTCGATGCGTGCATCGAATCCCGAATCGATGTCGCTGTCGTCAGTTTCGGCATGGATCAGCCACTCTTTCGGCACCTCACCGAAAACGGCATCTTCGTGTTGGTCATGATCGGCACGGACAGCCAGGCGCGTCGCGCGTTCTTCTGTGGCGCCAACGGTCTCATCGCCCAGGGATCCGAAGCGGGCGGACACCGCGCCGGAGACACCGAAGCCCTCACTTTTCTGCCGCGAGCGCTCGAAATCGCCCACGGCAGGCCGGTATTCGTGGCTGGCGGCATCGCGACCGCGGCCGATGCCACGGCGGCGCTGGCCGCTGGCGCGAACGGCGTCGTCGCGGGTACCCGCTTCCTGCTGACGCGAGAGGCGCCTGCGCATCCCGAGTACCAGCGCCGGATCCTGGCTGCCGACAGTACTTTTCGGACTACCTTGTTCGGGCTCGGCTGGCCGGCTCCGCACCGCGTCGTCGCGAACGCCGCAACCCGGCGGTGGTGCCGCGAGAACGGCAAGGCCAGGCTGGCGCCGCGGTTCCTCAACGTCGGCAGCCGGCTATTGGCCAAACTTCCCGACCGGGCGGCGGCATCCGTCGCAGGAATGCAGAAGTCGTGGCTGCCGCTGTTCTCCCCCGTCGCCCCGACGGTCGACATGCCGGACTCGTGGGTTGACCGCACTGCGCTGTATGCGGGCGAGTCCGTGTTGAGGCTCACGTCTGTGATTTCGGCCCGTGAGGCTGTCAACGACCTGTCGCCAAGGTGAACAATGAAGATATGTCTGGAGTGCTGTTCTTCGATGGAGCGTGCGGCTTCTGCACCCGCGCCGAAAACTTCCTGCTCCGCCTCGACCGGACAGGCAATCTGAAAACCGAACCGCTCCAAGGCGCTGGGGTAGCCGAACGACTCGGAATACCGCAGTCCGGGCTGCTGGAGTCGGTCCGTTGGCTGGACTCGTCAGGCGCGGTATCCGCCGGTGCCGAGGCCGTGAACTCCGCGCTGTCGGTCGCACTAGGCACCCGGCTACCGCTGATGATTTACCGCATCCCCGGCGTCCGTGCGCTGCAGGATGTCATCTACCGATGGATCGCCGACCACCGTTATCGTTTCCCCGGCGCCACGCCATACTGCGAATCGCACCCTGTCGCCTGCTGAGCGTCTCCGACGGCCTCGCGCAGCCACCGGCGTCCGGCCAATGGCGGCCGCGAAATACAATGCGCTGTAGTGTCTGATTTCGTTGCGGTCCGAGCCGGATCACCGGATGACCTCGACTCGGTTGCCGAGATCTATGCCCACCACGTCGTTGCCGGTGTCGCCACATTCGAAGTAGCCGCACCCGACCGCCTGGAGTGGTTGCGCCGATTTACCGCCATCACCTCGTCGGGGTTGCCGTTTTTGATCGCCGCGATCGACGGCAGAATCGTGGGCTACGCGCACTGCGCACCGTGGAAGCCGCGTCCGGCATACCGGCACACCGTGGAAGACTCGGTGTACGTCGCACCCGACGCGGTGGGGCGCGGTGTCGGCGGCCGCCTGCTCGATGCGCTTCTGCACGAGTGTGCGCGCGCGGGCGTACGCGAAGTCATCGCCGTGATCGTCGATGCCGATGGCGCGGCTTCGCTTGCGCTGCATCGGCATCGCGGATTCGCCGACGCCGGACGGCTCAAGTCGGTCGGGTTCAAACACGGCCGCTGGTTGGACACCGTGCTGCTGCAGCGGAGCATCGAGATCATCCCAGACCGCCCGTGATCTCCGTCCACACCGGATTGTCGTTGCGATGGTCGGCCGTGTTCCGACACTCGCCGTAGAGCCGCAATGTCGCGAACTGCGAGTCTGGTGCGTTGGCATAAAACACAGCTGTGACGCCGTCTTTGGTGAGCTTATGGCCGAAGTGCTCATCCATCGACGGGGCGACGATCCAGCCGTGTTCGGTCATCGACGCCGCAACCTGCTTCAGGTATTTCGCTGAATCAGCCTGTGGCACAACAAAGCTCATATAGACGGCAACTTGATACGGTGGTTCGTCCGCATTCTTGCACGACATGAACGCATAGCCGCCGGTCGAATCGCGCAGTGCGGCGACCGTGACGATCTGCCTGGCGGACTCCACGACCTGAGCGGTCGCCTGATCGTCGGTCAGCGGATCGCCTTCGACGCGCACCGCGTCGGCGCCACTGTCCTCGATCATCAAGAAGGCCGTCGCGAGGCAACCGGTCAACACGAACGCGGCAATCAGTAGGGCCATGGACCGTGGTGACCGGAGCCAATCTTCGCGACTGCTGTTCATCGCCCCCAACCAGCCAGACGACCGCTGCGGCTTTCCAACCTACGCTGAGCAGTGGCACTTGAGACTATGCTCCATAGTGTCTAGTATCAGATGCATGGATCCGCTGATTGTGCAGGCAGCGATGGCAGAGGCGGCCGACACGGGATCGACCGTCGCCGAACTGTCGCTGGATCGGATCGCCCGGCGCGCGGGGCTGTCGCGATCGACCGTGTATCGCCGGGTGCGCAGCCGGCGTGCGCTGGACGAGGCGGTGCGGGCCGCCGGGGGCGATCCCGGCAGCCGCGTCGGAGTTCGGGAGCGCGCGATCGCCGCCGCCACGGAGCTGATCGTGTCCGACGGTATCGCGGGTCTCACGGTCGAGGCGGTCACCCGTCGCGTCGGATGTGCGGCAACGTCCGTCTACGCCGCATTCGGCGACCGTGAGGGGCTACTGGCCGCGGTGTTCGAACGCCACGCTCCCCTGCCAGTCGTCGAAGACCTGCTGTCGGCCGACCCGCAGCGGTTCGCCGATTTCGAGTCGGGAGTTCGCGCGATCTACACCGCGGTGTTCGACACCGTCGCGGGTGAAACCGCGGTGCTGCAGGCACTGTTCTCCGAGATCCTCGCCAAACCCAACGGCGTTAGCATGCAGTTCTTCCGCGAGCGCATCCTCCCGCGGATCACATCGACCGTCGGCGCCTGGCTGGGCGAACAGATTCGTGCCGGCCGTTGCGCCGATCTGCCACTGTCGCTGCTGATTCCGTTGCTGATCGCGCCGATAAGCGTTCACCTGTTGGCACGCCCTCGCCTGGATGCAGCAGGCCAAAAGGTGCCGGGGCGGTCCCCGGTCATCGAAACCATGACTTCCGCATTCTGCAATGCGGTCGCCGCCCCATCCCATCGATCAACGAGTTCACCATGAAATCTGTAGTCATCACCGGAGCATCTTCAGGCATCGGCCGCGCGTGCGCGCTCACCCTGCACCGCAACGGGTTCCGCGTGTTCGCCGGTGTCCGTAAGCGGACCGATGGTGACGCGCTGCGTTCGGCTGCATCGAGATCGCTCACACCCGTGCGCATCGATGTCACCGACTCCGCCTCGATCGAAGCCGCGGTCGAACAGATCAGCGCCGAAGTCGGCGAGGCCGGACTGGACGGGCTGATCAACAACGCCGGCACCACCCTACCTGGTCCTATCGAATACCTTGCGCTGGAAGACTTTCGGCACCAGCTGGAGGTGAACCTCGTCGGTCCGCTTGCCGTCACCAAGGCGATGTTGCCGCTGCTGCGCACCGGCGGTGGTCGAGTCGTCAACGTGACATCGGCGGCGGGCAAGGCAGGGGTGCCGCTGATGGCGCCGTATGTCGCGGCCAAACACGGCCTCGAGGGCCTGAGCGACGTGATGCGGCTCGAGTTCCGTGGGCTGGGCATCGAGGTCGCGGTCATCGAACCGGGATTCATCGGCACCGAAATGGGTGGCAAGCTCCGACGTGACGCCGAGATGACCATCCAGGCACTGCCCGACGAGGGCCAGCGCCGGTACCGTCCGGCGCTGGCCACGGTGGCAGAGGAAATCAGCCAACACGCCGCCACCGGTTCGCCGCCCGAGGTCGTCGCCGACGCCGTCCTGCGCGCACTGACCAGCAACCGACCCCACACGCGTTATCCGTGCGGCGCGGGCGCCAAACGGATGCTGTTCATGCGCCGCATCGTGTCCGACCGGATGTTCGATCGAATCGTCCTGCACGCCAGCGGACTCGAGGGCTTCTGACGCAGCATCTCGCGCACCGAATGCAGGAACGGCCGTTCGTCGTTAGGTAAAGGGGGCTCGCACCGCACCCCGGGGACCTGAGACGAGGGGATGGCTCCCGATGAGAATCGGATTCTTTGCGATTGGATGCGCGGATGTTGCTCGGCCGGAGATCCTGGCCGCCGCGGCGAAGACCGCAGAGGAGGTCGGCATCTCGACCCTCTGGGCCTCCGAGCACATCGTGCTCCTCGAGGAGTTCGAATCGGTCTATCCCTATGCCCGGGGGAAGGAAGCGCCGGCGTCGACCGATGTCGCGATCCTGAACCCCTTCGTAGCGCTCGCCTACGCCGCCGCGGTGACGACGACGATCCGCCTCGCGACCGGAGTCTGCCTCGTGCCCGAATACAACCCGCTGCTTCTTGCGAAGCTAGCGGCCTCAGTCGATGTCCTCAGCGACGGTCGCCTGATATTCGGTGCCGGCGTCGGCTGGCTGAAGGAGGAGTACGACGCACTCGGCGTTCCATGGGTCGGCCGGGTCCGTCGCTTCCGCGAGTCGATCGAGGCGATGCGCCGCGTGTGGGGTGACCCGATATCGAGCTACTCGGGCGAGACTGTCGCGTTCTCCAACGTGCGCGCATTTCCGAAGCCTGCGCGGCGCATCCCTGTGGTGATGGGCGGACACTCGGAGCCGGCGCTCAAGCGCGCCGCGATGTTCGGCGACGGATGGTGCGGTTTCAACATCACGCCAGAGGAGACCAAGGCCCACCTCGCCGTCCTCGACCGTTTTCTCGCCGAAAACGGCCGCACCCGCGAAGGTTTCGAGATCTCCGTCTCCCCTGCCGAATCGCTGGGGCCTGAGTGCATCGACGCCTACGCCGAGATCGGGGTCGACGAACTCTACCCGGCGACGGTTTTCACGACGTCCTTCGCGACGGTCGAGGAGACCAAGAGCGCGGTCGGCAGGTTGGGAGACGAGTGGGTGCCTGCGGCGGAGCGGCTGCGCGCGAATCCTTAGGGCCGAGCAATCCCGGCGAGCAATCGGTCGCACACGGTGTCCATCTCTTTGCGCGCCTGATCGCGGTTCGCCGCCCGCGACACGAAAAGCGCCGCCTCGTCGAGCGCACCGAGTAGGACATGAGCCGTCGCGCGCACGGGCTGCTCGGGGATCGCGCCCTCGGCCATCGCGTGCGCGAGCATCCCTTCGATCACGCCGAGGCCGTACTTGACGCCGACCGCACGCCAGTGGTCCCAACCCAGCACGGCGGGCGCGTCGATCAGGACGATCTGCGCCACGTCGGGCGCCGAGCAGTGGTCGAGGAACAACCGGGCGCCGAGTCGCATCGCCTCCAGCGGTTCCGGCGGCCGAGCCTCGGCGATCTCGCGCGCGATGTCGGCGACCAGGTCACGCTCGACCTCTTCGTACACCGCGGCGAACAACGCCGCTTTGTCGTCGAACTGGTGATAGAGCGCCCCCCGCGTCACCCCGGCCGCTGCCACGATGGCCTGGGTGGACACGTCGGCGAAACCCTTGTCCGCGAACAGCTTCCGAGCAGCGTCGATCAACAGCGCCCTGGTCGCCGCGGTCCGCTCAGCCTGGGTACGCCGGGCGGTCACACCGTCGTTGACTTTCATACAGCCTGCACGTAACTTCCATACTAAGTGTTTGTAAGTACGAAGGGAAGGATAGCGAACATGCCGCAGATTGCGCTGGAGCAGGCGACGATCGACTACCGCGTGTTGGGTCCCGACGACTCCCCCCACCCTCCGGTGGTGTTCGTGCACGGCGTCCTCGTCGACAACCGGCTCTGGGACCCGGTCGCCGAGGGGCTCGCGCGGCTGGGCTTCAAGTGCTATCTGCCGAACTGGCCGCTGGGTTCGCACACCATCCCCGTCACCGCGCCGTTCGAGCTGTCGCCTCGGGGGGTCGCCGCAATGATCCGGGACTTCATTGTTGCACTTGATCTTTCGGATGTGACGCTGGTCGGCAACGATACCGGCGGCGGGTTGTGCCAATTGGTTGTCGATGCCTATCCGGATCTGGTCGGGCGGTTGGTGCTGACCAACTGCGATGCGTTCGACAAATTTCCGCCGTTCCCCTTCACGCTTGTCTTCGCATTGCTGCGCGGTCCGGTGTCGATCAAGGTGTTGTTCGAGCAGATGCGGCTGACGGCGCTTCGGCACTCCCCGGTCGGCTACGGGCTGCTGGTGCGCCCCGATCCGCGGCTGACCGCCTCATGGCTGGAGCCCGCGCGCACCGACGTGCGTATCCGTCGCGACCTTGCCGGGCTGCTTCGCGAGATCGCCAAGACGGACCTCACCGATGTGTCGTCGCGATTGGGGCGGTTCGCCAAGCCGGTCACCATCGTCTGGGGTCAACGTGACCGCGCGTTCACTCCAGCGCTGGGCCGGCGTCTGGCCGCGCTGTTCGAGAACTCGACGCTGATCGAGGTGCCGGACGCGAGAACCTTCGTGTCCTTGGACGCACCGCAGGCCGTCGTCGACGCCGTCGCGGCCGCCTCCGCCGCGAAACCGCGCACCTGACGCGTCACCCAAGTTCGCGCGGGTGAGGAGTGGCCTGCGCGGGTACTCCCCTGGTCGAAGAAGTTGGGTTGGGCCGGTGGAGGCAACGATGAGCACGGACGTTCAGGCCGGTGCGGTCACGACACAGGTACCGAGTCGGCTGGACCGTCTGCCTTGGTCACGGTTTCACTGGCGGGTAGTCCTCGGCCTTGGCGGCGTCTGGATCCTCGACGGCCTGGAAGTCACCATGGTCGGCAACGTCGCGGATCGGCTGACCGAACCGGGCAGCGGCATCGAACTGTCCGCCGCCGAGATCGGCATCGCGGCGGCCGTCTACATCGCGGGCGCCTGCCTGGGCGCGCTGTTCTTCGGCCAACTCACCGACCGGTTCGGCCGCAAGAAACTGTTCATGCTGACGCTCGCGGTGTATCTGGCTGCAACGGTGGCCACCGCATTCGCCTTCGCGCCGTGGTACTTCTTCGTCGCCCGGTTCTTCACCGGCGCAGGCATCGGCGGCGAGTACGCCGCAATCAATTCCGCGATCGACGAACTCATTCCAGCCCGTGTGCGCGGTCGCGTCGATCTCATCATCAACGGTTCGTACTGGCTGGGCGCGGCAGGCGGCGCGGCGGGTGCACTGCTGCTGTTGAACACCTCGATCTTCCCGCAGGACATCGGATGGCGGCTGGCATTCGGAATCGGCGCCATCTTCGGGCTTGTGGTGCTCGTGGTCCGGCGCAACGTGCCGGAGAGCCCGCGCTGGCTGTTCATTCACGGACGCGAGGAAGAGGCCGAGAGGATCGTCGGCGAGATCGAACAGGAGGTGGAGCGCGAAACCGCTCAGACCCTTTCGGAGCCGGAGGGATCGCTGACGGTCCATCAGCGCAAGACGATCTCCTTCGTCGAGATCGCCCGCGTCGCGTTCACCCGCTACCCGAAGCGCGCGATCCTCGGTCTCGCGTTGTTCATCGGGCAGGCGTTTCTGTACAACGCCTTCACGTTCAACCTCGGCACGTTGTTGGGCGAGTTCTACGGTGTCGCATCGGGTTCCGTGCCGCTGTTCTTCGTCGTGTGGGCGCTCGCCAACTTCGCCGGACCGTTGGTGCTGGGCCGGCTGTTCGACACGGTCGGCCGAAAGGCGATGATTTCGCTCGCCTATCTCGGCTCGGCGGCGGTGGCGGTCGGACTCGCAGCGCTGTTCCTTTCCGAGACAGGCGGGGTCGGCATCTTCATCGCGGTGCTGTCCGTGTGCTTCTTCCTGGCTTCCTCGGGTGCCAGCGCTGCATATCTGACGGTCAGCGAGATCTTTCCGATGGAGACCAGGGCGTTGGCGATCGCCTTCTTCTACGCGGTCGGCACGGCGATCGGCGGAATCACGGGTCCGCTGTTGTTCGGTCAGCTCATCGATACCGGAGATCGCGGCCTTGTCGCAATGTCTTTCATCATCGGCGCGGTGGTGATGGCGATCGGCGGAGTCGTGGAGTTGATCTTCGGAGTGAACGCCGAGGGCCAAAAACTGGAAGACATTGCGGCGCCGCTGACCGAGGCCGAGAGCGAGAGCGAGTGCGACGCCGACCGTCAGGCCCGAGATTCGCGGATTGCCGCGCGGACGGAACGCCGACAACTCAGCCAGACCGGTGCGCGACGCTATCGGCCGGGGCCGTACGCCGGATGGAGAGCGGCGTGGCGTGAGGAGCCAAGCTTCGGCGCGGAGGACACTGCCCTCGATCACGAGATCGAGACCATCGCGCGGGCCGTCTCCGAGCACGAGACCATCGGCGTCCGCGAACTCCACAGGGCAGTCGGCGCGCGATACTGGGGCCCGGGCGAGTTCCGCAAGGCGGTGCGGGAAGCGTTGGCCGAGAACAGGATCGCTCGCACGCGGCACGGGCGGATCGTCCTCCCCGAACACGCCGACGGGTCGCGACCATGAGTTGGGCGTGTGGGCTGTTCGGACACCAACCGGTCTTCCGTGCCGACGGGGCCACCATGCGATGGGCCTGTGCGCGGTGCGGCGGGGACGCAGGCGCGAAGGATTACGACACCGCGACCGACGCAAGCCGCTACGCCGCGGCGTTCAATAGACGCGACACTGTCCAGTCCGGTACCCACGCACCAATGATTGGGCTACTGCCCCTTCGCCTTTGGCAGCGCTTCCGCCGCAACTAGCTCTTGGCGAGCGTGAACTGGCAGATGTCGGTGTAGCCGTCGCGGAACAGCTCGGCGCAGCCGGTCAGGTACTTCATGTACCGGTCGTAGATCTCCTGCGACTGAATCGCGATGGCTTCGTCCTTGCGGGCTTCGAGCGCCATCGCCCAGATCTCCAGCGTCCTGGCGTAATGCAGCCGCAGCCGTTGTGCGCGCTTGAGCTCGAAGCCGGCCCTCGACGCATGCGCCTCGACCGTCGTCGGCTTCGGCAGGTCACCGCCGGGGAAGATCTCGTCCGTGATGAACTTCGAGAACCGCAACAGCTTCATGGTGAGCGGCAGGCCGGTCTCGGCGAATTCCTCGTCGGTGGGCTTGATGATGGTGTGCAGCAACATCACGCCGTCGGGCGGTAGCACCGAATACGCCATCTTGAAGAAATCGTCGTAACGATCACGCCCGAAATGCTCGAACGCGCCGATCGATACGATGCGGTCGACAGGCTCGGAAAACTGCTCCCAGCCCTGCAGCAACACGCGCTTGCTTCGCGGGCTGTCTTGCTTGTCGAGAAACTTCTGCACATACGCCTGCTGGTTACGGCTCAACGTCAAGCCGACGACGTTGACGTCATATTTCTCCAGCGCGCGATTGATCGTCGCGCCCCAACCGCAGCCGATGTCGAGCAGCGTCATGCCTGGCTCGAGCCCTAGTTTGCCAAGCGACAGATCGATCTTTGCGATCTGTGCCTGCTCGAGTGTCATATCGTCGCGCTCGAAGTACGCGCAGCTGTAGGTCTGAGTCGGGTCCAGGAACAGCCGGTAGAAGTCGTCGGACAGGTCGTAATGCGCCTGGACGTCCTCAAAGTGCGGGGTCAAGCCCTGGATGTCGCTCGTGTGTTCTGGCAAGTTGCAGCCTTTGACGTCTGGTTTTGGTCTGTTCTGACGGCCCATACTTTTTGAAGGCCACCCCCGTCGTCAGGGGAGTTTACGCACAGTTGCCGTGAACTCTTGTATTCAGCCTGTGCGCTCCCTTGGAAACGAGCAAAATAGTTGACAACGTCAGCAAACTACTTGACGATCTCAGTGTGACGGGAGTTGCGGAGGACGTCCGCGGGTTCAACCGCTTCTACACGCGGGTGCTGGGGCTGCTGCGGCCGAACATGTTCGGCTCGGCCTTCGGCCTGACGGAAGCCAGGGTGCTGTATGAGCTATCGCAGGGCGATGAGGTCGGGGTCTCCGAACTGCGGTCCGCGCTGGATATGGACAGCGGCTACCTGAGTCGCATCCTTTCCGGGTTCTGCGCGTCGGGACTAATCACCCGCGCGCAGTCGAAGTCCGACGGGCGCAGGCAGGTCGTTCGGCTGACCCGCGCGGGTCACGAGGCATTCGCAGAAGTCGATCGCATGCAGGCCGACGCCATCGACGCCCTGCTGGCCCCGCTGGACGACGCGCAGCGGTCGGAGCTCATCAACTCGATGAGCCGGATACGCCGCACGCTGGGGGACGAACCGGCTTGGCGGGGCCTCGTCATCCGCCCGCCGCTGCCAGGCGACCTCGGATGGGTGGTGGAGCGGCACGGCGCCCGCTATGCCAACGAGTTCGGCTGGGATTCGACGTTCGAGGCACTTGTGGCGCGGATCGTCGCCGACTTCGCCGAACGTCGCGACACGAAGCGCGAGGCGGCGTGGATCGCCGAGCTCGACGGCGGCCGCGTCGGCTCTGTGTTCTGCACAGCCACCGACACGCCGAACACTGCGAAGCTGCAGTTGCTGCTGGTCGAGCCCTCGGCGCGCGGCGTCGGCGTCGGTACGCGATTGGTCGACGAGTGCCTCCGCTTTGCGAGGCGGGCCGGCTACACACGAATCACGTTGTGGAGCAACGACGCACCCGACGCCGCGCGGCGTGTCTACCAACGCGCCGGATTTCACCTCGACCGACGCGAGTGCTACAGCATCTTCGGGTGCGATCTCGTCGGCGAGTACTGGTCGCGCGATCTCTGATCGACGTCAGGCTGTGGGCGCGACGCCGAGCACGCGCTGGATGTCGGGCTTCATCGCTTGCAATTGGCCGCCCCAATAGCCCCAGCTGTGTGTCCCTTCTGGCGGGAAGTTGAACACCCCGCTGCGGCCACCTGCGGCCTGGTAATTGCGCTGGAACTCCTTGTTGGTGCGGATCGTCAGGCCTTCCAGGAACTGAGCGGGTATCTGCGCATTGCCTAGCCCCGCATCCAGATCCGTCGGGTTGCCGTTCCCGCTGTAGACCCAGATCCGCGTGCCGTTGCCGAGCAGCCTGCCGATCTGCAGCATGGGGTCATTGCGCTGCCACGCACCTCTGCCGTAGGCGCCCCACATGTCGAGTGCGTTGAACCCTCCCGCGTCGGCCATCGCGATACCGACCAGGACCGGCCACAGGCCCGCGGACAGGTTGAGGAACCCGGACAGCGCGCCGGCGTAGATGAACTGGCCCGGGTGATAGGCGGCAAGGATCAGCGCGGAACTGCCCGACATCGACAGGCCGACCACCGCGTTGCCCGACGGGCTGACGCCCCTGTTCGCGGCGAGCCACGCCGGCAGCTCGGACGTCAGGAACGTCTCCCACTTATAGGTCTGGGTCGTGCCGTTGCCGACCGCGGGTCGGTACCAGTCGGTGTAGAAGCTCGACATACCGCCCACCGGCATCACCACCGACAAGCCCGATCCGTCGAACCAACCGAACGCGCCCGTCTCAATGTCCCAGCCGTTGCGGTCATCGCGTGCCCTCAGGCCGTCGAGAAGGTAGACCGCCTTGGGCCCACCACCTTGGAACTGGACAGTGATATCGCGGCCCATTGCCGCCGACGGCACGCTGAGAACCTCGACGGCGGCGGCTGCGGTCGGGATGCCCCCGACAACTGCAGCCAAGGCGGGCAGCATCGCAGTGATGACTGCGGTGGTGCTCAATCGGCGGATCAACGTGCTTTTAGTGCTGTGAAAAACGCTCATGCTCTTGAATCCCGGTCCTAAGTCCTGCCGTGCACTTACCGGATTAATCGCAGCCCGGGAACCGTCAGTTACACCACGGCGGTGCGGGCAGGAAGAGGACAATCGGGCGAAAGGCAAACGCGATGGAAAGGAGCCGGCGATGAAGGCCAAAGTGGGCGACTTCCTGGTGGTCAAGGGAACCACTGTCGAGATGTCTGATCACCGGGGAGTGATCACGGAGGTCCGCTCGGCCGATGGTTCACCGCCCTATGTGGTCCGGTGGCTGAACGACGATCACGTCGCGACGGTCTACCCGGGACCGGACGCCGTGGTCGTCACGCCCGCCGAACAACAGGCGGCGGACGCCCGGCCGCACTTCGGCGTCTGAGCCGCGCGAACCAAACCCCGGGGCGCACTATCGTGGACATCATGACCAATCCCAGCGGTGCGTTCGGCGACAACACTCCCGAAGCCGATGTGGTGGAGCAGCGTATGTCGGTCGACGTCTCCGACGAAGACACCTGGCGTGATGCGGCACGTGTCACCAGCGCCAGGGATTGGGAAGCCAGTGAGGCCGATCTGATCGAGCAGGCCCTCGCCGTTCCCGACGACGACTCAGACTTCGACCGCTAACCGAGCCGGCCTACCGCTGCCGCGGGGTTGAGGCGCCGTCACATCAGGATTCGCTGTGCGCCGATGTCGTACTCGGCAACCGAGGCGGTGGTGATCGCGCCGCTCTGGTCGTCGCCGGGTCCGCTGCCGCGGAACGCCTCGACAGCGGCCTGCGACTCCCAGCGTTCGAAGATGTTGATTCGGCTGGGCTCGAGCAGATCGGCGGATATCGCGAAGTCGAGGCAACCCGGGGCGCGCCGGGCCTGTCGCACCACGTCGACGCACCCCGCGAGGTACCTCTCGCGGTCCTGGGGGTCGACCACCAGGTGTCCGGCGACGATGACCATTGGGCCTCCTTCATGGATCAGATGGAACCATCGATCTATCTGACCCTGATTCGGGCTTGAAGTCACCGAAGAACGAGACACCGCGCGCTCGAGGAGGTTTGATGTCGTCGCCGAAATCCATCTTCATCACCGGTGCCGGTAGTGGAATGGGTCGTGAGGGCGCAAAGCTCTTCCACGCCAAGGGCTGGCGTGTCGGCGCCATCGATCGTGACGAGGCAGCGCTCGCCTCACTGCGCGAGGAGCTGGGCACCGAGCGGGTATGGACCCGGCGAACCGATGTCACCGACAAGGACGCGCTCTTCGCGGCCCTTGCCGACTTCTGTGCCGACAACACCTCCGCCGGTCTTGACATGATGTGGAACAACGCTGGCATCGGTGAATCCGGCTGGTTCGAGGACGTGCCCTACGACGCCGCGATGCGTGTCGTGGACATCAACTTCAAGTCGGTGCTCACCGGCGCGTACGGCGCGCTGCCCTATCTCAAGAAGGCGCCCGGCAGCCTGATGTTCTCGACCTCCTCCTCGTCGGCCACCTACGGGATGCCGCGCATCGCCGTGTATTCCGCTACCAAACATGCGGTCAAGGGACTCACCGAGGCGTTGAGCATCGAGTGGAAACGCCACGGGGTGCGCGTCGCCGACGTGCTTCCCGGGCTGATCGACACGGCGATCCTGACCGGAACGCCGGACCACTCGCACGGCGGTGCAACACGATCGAGCGCAGACATCAACGCGTCGGCGCCGAAGAAGGGTATGTTCCGCCTGCTGCCCGCCTCCAGCGTCGCCGACGCCGCGTGGGCGGCCTATCACGATCCGAAACGGCTGCATTGGTATGTGCCCAGCGGTATCCGCTGGATCGATCGCATGAAAGGCATCAGCGCCGAGATGGTGCGCGGACGAATCCTCAAGTCGCTGCCCGCAATGACTCAACGCTAGTCAGGAACCGTGGCCCGATCGGCACGGTGACGTTGCGCTGTTATGCGCCATGCCGCGGTGATCGCTGCCAGCGCCAGCACAGCCAGCGCCACCAGCCACGGCCACGCTCCGTGTTCATGGACCCAACCGGCGATGGCGCCCTGTATCCGACCCGCAGCGGCGATCACCGGGTCGTCCGGGCTGCCGTTGGCGTTGAACAACCGCACCTCATATACGCCGTAGTAGCCGACGTAGAGGCCGATGACCACAAGCAGGACTCCACTGATTCGATTGATATACGGCACAATTCGGCGCATCTGATCGACGACGGTTGAGGTGGTCAACGCCGCGGCGACCGCCAGCACACCGACCACGAGAGTGAAGGCACCTGCGTAGGCGAGATAGACAAGCATCGCCGTCGCCATGGAGTTACTGCGCAGGGCTGCGCCGGTGACCGCAAGGAACGGCCCGACGGTGCACGACAGCGACGCGACGGCATAGCTCAGCCCATAGCCGAACATTGAACCCAGCCGAGAAGTCGGTGCCCACTGGGGTTTTGGCAAGAGCACCGTGAGCTCGCGCCCCAGCAGCAACCAAACGCCAAGGACAACAAGGACAATGCCGATCACCACGGTGACGTACGGCAGGTACCGCTGCACCGTCGACGCGGCCGAGATCGAGAGCAGACCGAACGCGCCGAACACCCCGACGAACCCGAAGGCCATCGCGGCGGTCGCCGTCAGGGCCCGGCCGACGGCGCTGAGCTTGCCCGGCTGTCCCCCATGCTCGCCGCGCACCACCAGCGCGAGGTATCCGGGCAGCATCGCAAAGCCGCACGGGTTCAGCGCCGCCACCAGACCAGCGCCGAATGCCAGGCCAAGCAGGTCTCGGTCCACCGCGGGATTATGCGAGTGCCGAGACCCGCTCGGACAGTTCCTGCTGAGGCATCGCTGACGTCGGGTTGTTCACGAACGTCGACGAGCCGTCGGACCGGTAGAACACGTACGCCGGCTGCCACGGCACGTTGTAGCGGGCCCAGATCGACCCGTCGGCATCGTCGAGGTTCGTGAAGTTCAGGTTGTACTTCGATACGAAGCCCTGCATGTCGGCGACGTCGGAACGGGCGGCCACGCCCACGAACGTCACCTTCGGATTGGCGGCGGCAACCTGGCTGACGCCCGGCGCTTCGGCGTTGCAGAACGGGCACCACGGCGTCCAGAACCACAGCACAGCGGGCTTGCCTACGAGGCTCGACCCGTTGAACGACGCGCCGGACAGCGTCGTACCGGTGAACTGCATGCGGTCGTCGGCAACGGCCGACGGCGGACTGACCAGTACCAACGCCAATGCGGCGGCAATGGCCGAAAGCATCAACGATCTGCACATTCTCTCAATACGCGTGGCCATTGGCCCATCTCCTTCGCTCAAGCAGCACCGCGTGGGTGACCCCAGGCCACACACTTCTAAACACGGTGTCACCACGCGAATTCGTTCACGGCCGGAAAGGAGAGGAAAACGATATCGATCGAAGCGGGGCTGGCGAAGGCATTCGGGCTTCGCGGCGAGGACGCCTGGCTGCGCCACGCCAACCCGTGGAGCGTCTACACCCGCATCCCGATCCCCCTTCTGCTCGTCGCCGCGATCTGGAGCCGGGCCTGGGTCGGCTGGTGGTGTCTGGTGCCCGTCGCGGTGGTGTTGGTGTGGACGTTGGTGAACCCGCGCGTGTTTCCTGCTCCCCGAACGACCGACAGCTGGGCGTCGCGTTCAGTGCTTGGAGAAGTCGCGTGGGGCAGGCGAAAAGAGGCGCCGGTGCCGCCGCGGCACCGCGCCGCACCGGTGATCCTCAGCGTGCTGAGCGCGGCGGGCGTGCCCTTCTTGGTGTGCGGGCTCATCGATCTCGATCCGTGGATCACCGCGTTCGGGCTGGCCGTTCAGATGGCGCGCAAGCTCTGGTTTTTGGACCGGATGGCGCTGCTCTACGACGACGTCAGTTCTGCCGCGGCAACAGCTCAACCACAAACCGATCGATGAAGTCGTCCATGCGCATCTGAGGTGCGGGTCGAATGACGAACTTGGTCAGCCCCGCCTCCAGGTACGCATCGAGTCGACGATGCAGCTGTGGCCAGCTGCCTGCGACGAGGTCCGTCGGCTCCACATCAGGCCTGCGCTGTTTGACCGCAGCCGCCAACGCGTCCGGCACTCCCCCGTCGCTGACCGCGAGATTGATGCCGAAGTGATCGGCTTCGATTTCGCGGTCGGCTTCCGCGGCGGCACGCTGGATCTGCTCGCGACCGTGCCGGGCTTCGTCAGGAGTGAGGAAGCTGCCGAGCCAGCCGTCGCCGAGTTGGCCGATGCGGCGAAACGCGGCGGGCGCCGACCCGCCGAGCCAGATGTCGAGCGGCTTGACCGGTCGCGGTTCGACATCGACGGAGCTGACCGTGAAGTAGTCGCCCGAAAACGCCACATCGCCTTGCTCCAGAACGGATCGCAGCAGCCGCAGCGATTCGTCGAACACGGCGGCGCGCTTGCCCTCGGGAACCACGAAGATCTTGCGCTCGGCCGGTATCGCAGACCGCAGACCGAACACCGGGAGCACTCGCCGTGGCGCCAGGCCCGCCAGCGATGCGAGTTGTTTGGCGACGAGCACAGGATGACGGCCGGGAAGCACGGTCACCGAGGTGCCGACCTTCAGGTGCGTGGTGCGGGACAGCGCGAATGCCATGCCGACGACCGGATCGACGGCCTTCGTGTACACGAGTTCGGAGAACCACAGCGAATCGACGCCGGCTTCCTCGAGCCGGTCGACGATATGTGCGAGCTGTCCAGGGCCCGTGTCCGCGCCGATTCCGACGCCGAAGCGAATCTTCACGCCACCTCCAAACCCGCGGCCAATGCTACGGAAACCACGACGTGGGCCCTTGTGCGTGGTTGCCATAGCGACCAAAGTGAAAAGAATGATCGAGCCGTGGATCCGAGGATGCGTGGTCCAGCGGATCATGTTTCGCGACGGTCTTGTGCTCAGCCTCGACGACAATGAACTGGTCATCGCTGTGCCATTCCACCTGACGCTGCCGTCGACGGAGCGAGACGCTGAAGAGGCGGTCTTCATCGACCCGAAGACGCTGCGGGCAGTGGAGCGGGCGTTGTTCGATTTTGCGGGCTCGACGTGCACCCATGCGAGCTGGGACGAGGACGGCAGTCTTCACCTTCGGTTCTCCGATGGGCACGAGATCCACGCGCACAGCGATGAGAACCGCACGGCGTGGGAGCTGTACGGCAAGCACCACGGGTACGCCACCTGCCTGGCGCATGGCCGCGTCCGCGTGGTCCGGCATGACCTACCGGAGGACGAGTCGGCCGAGCGCTAGCGGCGCGGCCCTGACGAGGAGGTACTCGAAGAGGTGGAGGGATCGGCGACGGTCTCCATGTCGGCGCCTGCCGACGAGATCTGGGACCTCATCGCAGACGTCCGCAACACAGGCAAGTTCTCACCGGAGGTCATCGAGGCCGAATGGCTCGACGGTGCGGCCGGGCCTGCGCTTGGCGCGCGGTTCCGCGGCCACGTCCGGCGCAACGAGATCGGCCCGGTGTACTGGAGCACCTGCCGGGTGACCGCCTGCGAGCCGGGTCGCGAGTTCGGATTTGATGTACTCGTCGGCGGCAAGGCCGCCAACACGTGGCACTACCGGCTGACGCCTGTCGACGGTGGCACCGAGGTCACCGAGTCGTTCCGGATGCCGGAGAGCGCGTTCACGAAAATATATTCGGTGCTCGGCGGTCAACTCCGTCGACGGCGGAACATCCGCGACATGCGCACGACCCTCGAGCGCATCAAGGCTGTGGTCGAGGCGCCCGAGAGTACGTGACAGCGCCGGTTACGGCCCGGTGATGCCGATGATCGGAACCCACTGGCCGAGCACCCAGACGCCCCACCCGTGGAAGCCGTCATCCCACACCGGGTTGACGTCGTAGCCCCAGTAGTTGAACGGCCGCGGCGGGCCGCCCATCCATTGATAGGCCGGCGGTGGTCCCCAGCCCCACGGCGGGGCTCCTCTGCGGTCGTCCCACCAATCGTGGCGGTTGTTGGCCCACCACGGACCCTTGTCACCGTCCCAGTGGCGGTTGCCCGCGTCGCGGTCGCCGCCATGGCCCCGCCCGGGACCATCGCACCACGGCGGGCAGAAATCATCGTGCGGTTTCAGGGGCGCGTTCACCACCGGACTGGCCGACGCAACCGCGCCACCAGGCCCGAAGGCGCCAAGCCCTAGCGCGCCCACGATCATTGTTGCTGACACGATCTTGGTCAGCTGCATTTATGAACTCCTACCTGGCAAACCCCGACGTCCACTCCGACATCAGAGCATCACTATTGATTCCCTGCTTTCCCCCAGCATGTTCATCGGTGCAGGCAAGCAAGCCGTTACGAAACGTATACCGTTGGCGGGCAATGGCATAACGCGCAAGCATCAACGGCGGTGTGGCGCTTTTGCAGTGTCTAGAGGGTGCGCAGGCGACGCACCCGATCGGTGATTGCCCGCTGTGAGACGTCGGCGTTGGGAGCCAATCCCTCGAATGCGTGTGGGCAGCCGGGATGCAGGTGCAGTTCGGTCGGAACGCCCGCGGCCGACAGACGCTGGGCGAAGGTGATGTCCTCGTCGCGGAAGATGTCGAGATCGCCGACGTCGATGAACGTGTCGGGCAGACCAGCGAGGTCGTCGGCGCGGGCGGGTGCGGCGTAAGGCGACACCGCGGCGCCTGCCGCATCGTCGCCGAGCAAGGCCCCCCAACCGGTGATGTTGTCGTCGTACGTCCACGTCAAATACGGGAACAGCTCCGGATTGGGTTTTGCCGGGCGGTCATCGAGCATCGGATAGATCAGCAGCTGCTGAGCGATGGCGGGGCCACCGCGATCGCGTGCCAGAAGTGACACCGCCGCCGCGAGTCCGCCGCCCGCGCTGTCCCCCATCACCGCGACCCTCGCGGCGTCGACGCCGAGCTTTTCCGCATTCTCGACGAGCCAGCGCAGGGCGGCGTAGCAGTCCTCGACAGGTGTGGGATGCGGATACTCGGGTGCGACGCGATAGTCGACTACCAGCATCGGCACGCCCGAGGCGGCAACATAGCCGCTCACTGCCACGTCATACATCGCGCCG
The DNA here is from genome assembly GCA_963848855.1 of uncultured Actinomycetota bacterium. Taxonomy (GTDB): domain Bacteria; phylum Actinomycetota; class Actinomycetes; order Mycobacteriales; family Mycobacteriaceae; genus Mycobacterium. Next base: position 1,035,756 of record CAWKFL010000006.1, on the reverse strand, counting down.
GCCTGCTCGAGTCCCACGATCATGCCGCCACCGTGCACGTACAGCACCGCGCTGCCCGGCTGCTCGCCTTGCCGCCGATACCAGCCGAGAGCCAACTCCGTACCGTCGCCCGCGACCATCGAGTCGCGCACGACCTCAACGTCCGGGGATGGTTCTCTGTTGGCGCCGACGTAGTCGAACAGCCGGCGGCTGGTTGCCCGCCGAGTCTCGATGTCACCGATCGGCGCCGGCTCGGGCTCGCCCAATGCTTCGAACATCGGCGCCAACTCGGCGAGGACCTGTTCATCGATGCGGAGCGGCATGCATAGACACTATCGTGGTCATCGATGACAACGGCGCAGACCGATCGACCCCCCGCAGGGACCATCGAGCCGTTCGCCGCAGGTGTTGTACTTCCGATCGCCGCGATTGTCGCTGTATTGCACTGTGTTGAAAGCATATTCGAGAGCGGTTATTGGTTTGACGAGGTGTACATGCTGGCTATCGGCCGCAACCACCTCGACTGGGGGTCGGCGGATCAGCCACCGTTGGCGCCCGCGGTTGCCGCGCTGATGGACGCGATTGCGCCCGGATCGATTGCGGCCCTGCGTCTGCCCGCGATGCTCGCCACCGCCGGCGCTGTCGTGGTTGCCGCACTGATTGCCCCGCGAGCTCGGATGTGACCGTCGCGCACAAGGATTCACCGCAGCAGCGCAGGCCACCGGTCTGTGGGCCACGCTCGCCGGCCACTGGTTGACGCCCTACACGCTCGAACCGGTGCAGTGGCTGCTGGTGATCTGGCTGGTTGTCCGGTGGGTGCGGCTACGTGACGACCGTGTGTTGCCGATCCTTGGTGTGGTCGTGGGAATCGCGGCGTTGACGAAGTTCCAGGTGCTTGCGCTGTGCGCCGTGCTGATCGCGACGGTCGCGGTATTCGGCCCTCGCGAGCTGCTAAGACGACCGCGGTTGTGGGTGGGTGTCGCGATCGCCGCGGTGTTCGCCGCGCCAACACTGCTATGGCAGCACGCCAACGGCTGGCCACAACTGCGGATGGCGTCCGTGGTGGCGGGCGAAGCCGATGCGCTGTCCGGCGGGCGTCCCGGCATTGCGACGATGCTGCTTCTGTACGCCGGGGTCGCCGGGGTGATGCTCGTGTTATACGGGTTGTGGCGGCTGTTTCGCGATCCCGAGTTGCGCGAATACCGCTTTCTCGCGGTGACGTTCGTCGTGCTGTACGTGCTGTTCACGGCGACCGCGGGCCGCCCCTACTACCTGTGTGGGCTGTACGCGCCGCTCGCGGCGGCGGGCGCACTGGCCCATGCAGCGCCGAAGGGAAGGCGGCACGCGTCGCTTGCGCTGGCTCCTGTGGCCGACGTACGCAGCGAGTGCGGCATTGGCCGCCTGCGCGCTGGTGCTTTCGGTCTCGCTGGTCGACTCCGAGGCGGTCGAGCGGATCGCATAGCGCACCGCGGATGTCTATCGCTCGTTGCCTCCCGAACAGCGCGAGCGGACCGTGATGATCGGCGAGTCCTACATCATCGCGGCGTATATCGACGGCTATGGCCCGCGGTTTCAACTGCCCCATGCGTACAGCACCAACCGCAGCTACGGCTATTTCCCGCCGCCACCGGACGACCGCGACAGCGCCCTGTTCATCGGACGCGACCCCGGCGCGTTTCGACCGTACTTCGCCACGGTGCGTGGGGTCGGCGACGTCGGCGATGACATGCACGCGTATCTGCTGACCGGGCAGCGCAAGTCGTGGGCCGAGATGTGGCCACGGCTGCGCACCCTGGCCGTGTCCTGAAACCACTCCCGCCGCTGCCGTCGGCCTGATAGAACAGGTTCTAGTTTTCGACCAGCGAGCCGAAGGAGCCCGGGATGGGCCAGTGGTCACGTGAGGAACTCGAAGAAGCGTTCGCCCGCTACCAGCAGGGCGTCATCGAGGTCGGCAAGACGTGGGACTGGTCCAGTTACGCCGACCATTTCACCGAGGATGCGAAGTATGTCGAGCACGCCTTGGGCAACATGGAAGGCCGCGAGAACATCCGCGAGTGGATCGTGAAGACTTGAACATGTTCCCTGGCAGCGAGATGCCGGTCTACCCCGTTGAGTGGTACTCGATCGACACCGACAAGGGCTGGGTTATCTTCAAGAACATCAACACCATGAAGGATCCTGGCGACGGCAGTGTCCACGGGGCCGGGGTCATCACGGTGCTCGAGTATGCGGGCGACGACAAGTGGAGCTATGAGGAAGACGCCTACAACCCGATGAATTTCCCGGTGATGGTGCAGGGCTATGTCCAGCGCTGCCACGAGCTGGGCACACTGTCCGATGACGCGAGGCAGCAGTCCGCCAAGAATATGAATTGACAACGAATGCTTGATCGAGGGCTGTGACCACACCAGCTTGCGCATCTCGGCCTGGCTGCGTTCGTGCCAGTCCGCGGCGGTGTCCTCCCGTGGCTCCATGGCCCTATGGCCATTCGCGATCAGCAGCTCCAAACACTCTGTGATGTACCGCATTTGGCATTCGGAATGGAAAATTAAGCTGCCACCGTGTGCCAAGTTGGTGCCCGGGCCGTACATGCAGAAGCCGGAATCGTGATTCCCAGATACGCCGACGGCCGTTCTCCCCACCGCTCGGACAGGATCTCGCCGTCACATCCGACGATCGTCATCGGCCACAGCATCTTGTTGGCCTGAAAACCGGTGGCGTACACGATGACGTCGGCCGGATAGCGAGTTCCGTCCGCGGCGATTACCCCATCCGATTCGATGCGGTCGATCCCGGTCCGGACCAACTCGACGTTGTCCCGCGTCAACGTCCGCAGCCAGCTGCCGTTGTCCTGCAGCGTGCGCTTGCCCGTCGCCGGGTAATCCGGCACCACCTTGGCGAGCAGGTCGGGGTCGTCGCCGACCTGGCTGGTGATCCATTCGGTGAACATGATCCTGGCGATGTCGTTGATCTCGCTGACGGCCTTCTTCTGATCCAGATAGGCGGGGTCAACCCGCGCCGCCTCGAGGCCCTTGTCGCAGCCCGGCGAGAACAGCAGAAGCCGGTACCACCGGCCATAGAACGGCAGATGGCGCAGCGCCCACTGCACGCCGCGCCCGACTTCCGCGTGATAGTTGGGGTTTGGGGAATATCCATTGGGCCGTGCGCTGAAACACCGTCAAGCGTTCGACGTCGCCGGCGATCGCCGGTGCGATCTGGAATCCGCTGGCGCCCGCGCCGATCATCGTGACACGCTTGCCGCGCAGGTCGACCGCGGGTCCCACTCGGTGGAGTGAAACGACGGCCCGGCGAAGTCCCGTTGTCTGTCGATCACCGGCAGGTGCGGCCGGTTGAGCTGGCCGACGGCGCTGATAACGGCTCGCGCAGGCAGTTCGCTCACCGTCCCGTCAGGGCCGCGAGCCGTCACCGTCCATGTGGCGGTGACATCGTCCCAGCGCGCCTCGGTCACCTCGGTTCCCACCACACATGCCCACCGATGTCGTATTTGTCCATCACTCGGGCGAAGTACGCCTGCAGCTCGGGCTGCTCAGCGAAGTGTGGGTCCACTGGTCGGTCGCTCGAAGCTGTAGCAGTAGAAGTGATTTCCGACATCCACCCGCGCCCGGATAGCTGTTCTGCCACCAGGTCCCCCCGACGCCCGCGTTCTTCTCGATGATGGTGAACGGGATGCCCGCCTCCTTGAGCCGGATGCCCGCCAACAGGCCTGACTCGCCGCAGCCGATGATCACCACCGGGAAGTCGTCGGCCGGGGTGGCCCGGACAGCGCGAGCGTCTCTGCCGTCGAGTTCCATCTCCTCGAGCAGCATCGGCACGTACTCGTCGGGGACGGGTTTGCAGACCAGCCACTGCATCATCTCCTGAAGAACCTCGAGACCGATCGGAGTCGGCTCCGGACAACCACGGTCGCGGTATTCGGCGATCACTTCCAGCGCGATCTTGCGCACCGCCGCCTTGTCCTCTTCGGACATGTAGCCCTGCACCTCATTGAAGAACAGGCCCGCGGGTCTGAGCTCACCGCGGATCAGGCCAGGATCTCCCGACATGTGGACGAGCGAGAGCATCAACGTCGGGATGCTGACGTCGAGCAGCGCCTCGGCGATCAGCTCGTCGGACGTCGTAAAGGGTTGTCCTGCATGTCGGTTCCGCACCCATGTGTGCTACCACGAACGCTGCGCGAGCAGACGCGAAAGTGTACGAAACACCTGTGCTTTTGGAAACTCTTGCGTCTGCTGGCGAAGATCCGCCTAGGCTCGGCGCGTGGGTATCGCGACTCGGGTCAACGGGGCGGCCCCGCCCGACATCCCTCTCTCGGATATCAACCTGGGTTCGTGGGAGTTCTGGGCGCTCGACGACGACATCCGCGACGGCACGTTCGCGACGCTCCGCCGCGAAAGCCCGGTCTCCTTCCATAAGCCGTACATCTCCAACGGCGTCTCGCCTGTCGCCGGGCACTGGGCCGTGACCTCCCACGACGACGTGTTCTATGCCAGCCGTCATCCCGAGATCTTCAGCTCGGCGTTGGGCATCACCATCGGCGACCAGAATCCGGAACTCGCCGAGTACTTCGGTTCGATGATCGCGATGGACGACCCCCGCCACTCCCGCCTGCGCAACATCGTGCGCAGCGCGTTCACGCCGCGGGTACTGGCGCTCATCGAGGACTCGGTCAGGGAGCGAGCGAGACGGCTGGTCGCGACGATGATCGCGGATCATCCCGACGGCAGGGCCGAACTGGTCACCGAGTTCTCCGGCCTGTTCCCACTGCAGATCATCTGCGACATGATGGGCATTCCCGAGGAAGACCATCAGAAGATCTTCCACTGGACGAACGTGATTCTGGGGTTCGGCGACCCCGATATCGCCACGGACTTCGAGGAGTTCGCCTCGGTGTCGATGGACATCGGCGCCTATGCCGCCGCGCTGGCCGACGACCGTCGGGAAAATCCGGGCGAGGACCTGACGACGAGCCTGGTTCAGGCCGAAGTCGACGGCGAGCGGCTTATCTCGAGCGAAGTCGCGTCGTTTTTCATCCTGCTGGTGATTGCGGGCAACGAGACCACCCGCAACGCGATCAGCCACGGCGTGCTTGCGCTCACCCGCTACCCCGAGCAGCGCAACGACTGGTGGGCGAGCTACGACGAGGTGGCTCCGACAGCGGTCGAGGAAATCGTCCGCTGGGCCTCGCCGGTGGTTTACATGCGCCGGACCGCTACTCGTGACACCGAGCTGAGCGGCGTCAGTATCCGCGAAGGCGACAAGCTCTCGCTGTGGTATGCATCCGCCAACCGTGACGAATCGAAGTTCGTTGACCCGTGGCGCTTCGACGTTCGACGCCAGCCCAACCCCCACGTCGGTTTTGGTGCCGGCGGCGCCCATTTCTGCCTCGGCGCCAACCTGGCCCGCCGCGAGATCACGATGGCGTTCGAGGAATTGCATCGGCAGGTGCCCGACATCGCCGCGACGGAGGAACCCGACCGGCTGCAGTCGGCGTTCATCCATGGGATCAAGCGGCTGCCGGTGGCCTGGACACCACTGCGCTGACGGTCTGGGTCAGCCGACCCTGGCAGCGCCGGCAAGGTCGGCGATCGCGGTGCCGTCGATGTTCTCGCAGAGATCTCGGGCATTGTCGAAAACGCAGTGTGCGCCTGTATTTTCGAGTTCTGCACGCGACACGCCACCACTGAGCAGGGCGACTGTGGTCACGCCCGCTCGTTCGCAGGCGACGACATCCCATACGGCATCGCCGACAAACACCGCCTGCGAGGCATCCACACCGGCCCGCTCGAGTGCAACGTGAACGATGTCGGGTTGCGGCTTGGCGGTGTCCACGTCCTTCGACGATGTCACGGCGGTGATGAGGTCGTCACTCGCCAGCACCCGGCGCAGGATCTCGAGTTCGTCCTCCGGTGCCGACGTGGCCAGAACCACTTGCAGGCCAAGCGCATCGACGCGCTCGAGCAGTTCGCGTGCGCCGGGCAGCCGACGCAGCAGCGACGCGGTCTGCTTGTAGTAGTGCGAGTGCAGATCCTTCGCCCGCGCTCGGGTGTCGTCGCCGGCGTTGCCCGCCAGCACGGAGAGGAGCGTGGAGCCGTCCATGCCGATCGCGCGGTGGATGCGCCATGACTCGACTTCGAGGCCGACGTCACTGAACGCCCGGTGCCACGCATGGACATGGAGATAGTTGGAATCGACGAGCGTGCCGTCGACGTCGAACAGGACAGCGGGCCGGACGTTATCGTCCGTCACGTCCGCTGCTGCCGCGTGGTCGGCGTTTCGGCGTGCATACGCCGTGCCTCTGCTGCCTGTGCAGCGGCCACATCGCCTTCCTGCATGGCCTGCACATCGCTGCCTTTGCGGCCTTCGTCGACATCGCGACGCTTCGGGTCGAGAGCGTCGGCGCGCTCGCGCTGGGCATCGAGTTCCTCGCGCGACATGGTCACCGCCTCGCGATGCGTCGCGGCCCTGTCCTCGAGCCTTGCCGCCTCGGCGGCCTTCACCTCGGCCTCGGCACGGGCCGCCCGCGCCTTCGCCGCGGTCTCGTCGGCGAACGCCTCGCGCTTCTCGACGCGCTGCGTCTGGTGGCCGACCTCCTCACGGATGCGCTCCGCCTCCGCATGGCGCCGCTTGTTGCGCGCCATGATCGCCAACACGGCGACGACGGCAAGCGCTACGACGATCGCGACGATGATCCAGATCATGGTGTTGTCAGCCACGTCGGCTCCTTCGCTCAGTCGGGTTCAACCGTGTGAATGACGAACCCGCTAATTCAGGCGGATGCCCATCCACGGCGACATTTAAACCAAATCGCAGGTCACCGAGGTGCCGAGCCCGGCTACTTGACGATCAGCGTGCCCTTCATCGACGGGTGGTACACGCAGTAAAAGGCGTACTCACCGGGTTCCGTTGGTGCGGTGAGCGTGCCCTGTTCGCCGCCGTCGACGTGCACGTCGAACTTGCCTTCGGTCCGGGAAGTGACCGAGTGTTCGGCGGAGTCGTCGTTCTTGATCGTCACCTGCGCGCCGGGCGGCACCGTGACCGGACCACCGAAACTCATGTCCGCGATCGTGATGGTGGCCGCCGCCGCGGTCGCGGGCGCGCTGGCGGTGACAGTGGCCGTCTGGGAGTCTCGTTCCTGTGTGGTGTCCGACTGGCCACACGCGGTGGCGGCGGTAACGACGAGACACACGCCCACAACGAACAAACCGAATTTCTTCATCGTGTCCCCTTATTTTGTATCCAGGAGCGACACGATTTGTGAGCCGATGTGGTTCAGAAGTATCCGTTGGCGGGTGGCCAGACGCCGTTCACCGCGTAATTGCCCGCGGCGTACGCCTTGTAGGCCAATGGGCTGTGGCTTGCCAGGGTGCGTGCGTTGCGCCAATGGCGGTCCAGATTGAGCTTGCGCGCGGTCGCCGACGCTCCGCCGGTGTCGAACAAGCGCTGCGCCGCGGCCAGCGTGAGACGTTCGGTGACCAACTGCGCTTTGGCGACGGTGATCGCGAGCTCAGCGAGCGCATCGGGGTCGGCTTGCAGGCCGGAATCCACCACATCGTCGATCGCGCCCGCCGCGGTTAGGATCAACGCTTCTGCCGCGGCCGCGTTGGCGGCGATGTCGCCGACCGCCTCAAGGACGAACGGGTCGCCGGACGCACTGTCGGCAAGCGAATGCGCTGCGGGTCGGCCTTCTCCTGCACGTAGGCCACTGCATCGTCGAAGACACCGTGTGCAATGCCTGCCGCGACGGCCGCCAGATACAGCTGCAGGAAGCCCGTGGCGTGGCCGAGATGCTTACCGTCCGACACTGTTACCACCTCGACCGGGCCGACCGCGACATCGGTGAACCGGGTGCCGCCACTGGCCGTGAGCCGTTGGCCGAAGCCGTCCCAGTCGTCGTACAACGTCACGCCCGCCCGATCGGTCGGCACGATCGCCTGCAGATCGCAACCGTCCGAATCGACCGCGGAAACAGCGATCGCATCGGCGAACAGTGTTCCGGTGGAATAGAACTTGTAGCCGTTGAGGCGCAGGACCCCGTCGCCGTCGGCGAGCAGTGTGGTGTCGGCACTGGACGGCGACTTACCGTTGGCATCGGTGATCGCATTACCGAACACGACACCTGCGTTGATGTGCGGAAACCACTGCGTCCGTTCGGCCTCGGTGGCGCGGTTGCTCAACAAGCGTTCGGCAAACCCGAAGTGCGCCCGAAGTGCTTGAGCGACATTGGAACTGCCCCGCGCGATCTGAATCACCGCGCCGAGCACGTCGCGCACGCTTGCGCCGGGACCGCCGTAGCGCGTCGGCACCCGCAGGCCAAGCACCCCGGCCCGGCGGAGCCACGCGACTGCGTCGTATTGCAGTACCCTGTCGCGTTCGGCGGCGGCGTCGCGCGGTCCGCAACTTCTCGACGATGTCGGGCAGTCGGGCCAACCGGTCCGCGGTCGGGCCGCCGAGCGGCTCCTCAGCGAAGGCGGGCCGCGCCGCCACCGCATCTAGGGTCACTGGGTTTCTCCTAGTGTCAGCGGAAATGCGGAATGATCTTGTCGGCGAACCGATCCAGCTCCGACTCCAGCGGCTGGAACTGGAGCATGAAAAGCTCGACGCCCGCCGCGTGAAACGCCTCGATGCGCTCGATGACCTGCCCGTAGCTGCCGACGAGGCCCGCGAGGGTGCCGCCGTTGGACCCGACTCGGCTGGTATCGGCCAGCACTTTGTACATCTGGGTTTTCGGGTCGGTGCCCGACGAGATCTCGGGCCGCCGCTCGGCGTCGACGAGCGACTGCAGATAGGCCAACTCGGCGGTCGCTTCGGCTTCCGTTTCCCGGGCGATCACGAAGGCGGACAGGCCGAACCGCAACGGCGCGCGATCGCGCGGACGGGCGCGCAGGTCGTCGATCACGTCGATGGTCTCCGCCAGCGGCCGTCCGTTGATGAAGAACACGTCGGCGTGCTGTGCGGCCAGCGCGCGACCCGGCTCGGATTCACCGCCGACGTAGACCGGTGGCGGCTCTGCGGGAGTGGGGCGCACGAGCGCGGGTTGACCGCCCCGCGCCGTCAATGTCGACCTGCTTACCGGCCCACAGGTCGAGCACCGATTCGAGCCAGCTGCGGGTGTAGGCGTAGCGGTCATCGTGGTCGGCGGCTTTCAGGCCGAGCGCTTCAAGTTCGGGCAGAAACCAGCCGCTGACAACGTTGATCGCCAGCCGGCCGTCGGCTATCTCGGCGATGTTGGCCGCGACCTTCGCGAACACCAGCGGGTTGATCAACAGCGGCTTGATTGCGCCGATCAGCTCGATGCGGCTGGTGGCCTCGGCCAACGCCGCCAGCGTCGACCACGTCTCGAGCACGTCGTCCTCGACATTGCTGGGATGAATGACATGCTGCGCCAACAACGTTGAGTCGTAGCCGGCCTGTTCGGCGCGGACCAGCAGGTCACGGTTGCGGCGATATCGGACGGTCCGGCGCATCCGCCGGATGGTTGCGTGCACCGTGGTTGCCGTAGACGGGGGCCCACGCCCGAACCGGGGTGTCTGGCCCGTCTGTGCTCCGTGCGTGCGGGTCATGAACTGGCTCAGGTAGCGGTGGCGTTCCCAGTCGCTGACGTGGTGGGAATACTGCTCCCATTCGCTGCGGGCGATCGCGGCGAAGTCGTGCACCGAGTCGGCGCCGAGGATCTCGGCGATCGTGTCGTCCTGGGTGGCCAACGCAAGCGCCACCCCGAGCGATTCGGGCAGCGGGTGCCCTTGCCGTACAGGTTGCCGCCCTCCGATACGGGTGGGCGACGCCCCGCCTCGATGCCTGCGACTACGGCGGCCAGTGCCGACGCCACCAGCCAGTACGGGTTGGCATCCGATGCGCCGCTGCGCAGTTCGATGCGGGTGGCGGTCGGATCCGTCTCGACCAGCGAGCGCACCGCGGCGCTGCGGTTGTCGCGGCTCCACGTCACACTGTCGGGCGCGAATGAGTCCGGCACGAAGCGGCGGTAGGCGTTCACCGAATGCGCGCCGAACAGCGTGATCGACGGCAGGTGTTCGAGCAGCCCGGCGATCGCATGCAGCGCCAGTTCGTTCTCGGTCGCCGTTGACCGGGGCGAATGCCGGTTCGCCGTCGCGCCACAACGAGATGTGCAGGTGCTGCGAGCTGCCCGAGTGCTCGGAGAACGGTTTGGGCATGAAGCTGGCGATCTTGCCGTGCCTGCGTGCGACCTCCTTGGCGGCGTACTTCAGCCGCGCCGCGTCGTCGGCGGCCTCCAGCGCGTCGGTGTAGACGAGGTTGGTCTCGACCTGGCCGGGGCCGTACTCGGTTTGGATGCCTTCCAATCTGGTGAAGGCGCCGAGCGTTTCGTACAGGTCGGTGATCAGCGGGTCGAGCGCGTTGGCGTTCTCCAGCGAGTACGCGTGGATGTCGTGCTGAAACGGCGACCCGTCGGCGTTCAGCAGGTAGAACTCGAGCTCGACGCCGATCTTGGCGGTGTACCCGAGCGCCGGCCAGCCGGGCGAGCACCCGTTTGAGCACCGCTCGCGGGTCCAGCAGCGACGGACTGCGGTCGTGCGCAACGATATCCGAGATGACGTGACCGACCCGCGGTCGCCACGGCACCAGCCGGAAGGTCGAGAAGTCGGGCACCGCGATAGACGTCGGGGTAGCCGCCGTCCCAGTTGGTCAGCCGCAGCGAGTCGATGACGGTGCCGTCGGTGTTCCAGCCCAGAGACGCCTCACAGAACGCGAATCCGTGTGCCGCGGGCTCGTTCGAGGAACTGGGCGGCGGGGATCCGCTTGCCCTGGGCGTGGCCGAACGGGTCGCTCCATGCCACCTCGATCTCGGCGCAGCGAGCCGTCGTCGAGTCCGCGCAGCAGTTCGCGTTCGGCTGCCGAGACGTGCATCGACCGTCTGCGTCATGACGTCGCCGTCGGTCTTGTCGCCGACCCGGGTGCCGATCGACGGCGCCGAGCGCGAACGCGCCCACCAGCAGCCCGATGATCACCCACGCCAGAATGCTTGAGCCGCCGACCAAATCCTTCAGGTTGGCCAGGATGAGAATCAGCGAAGCCGAGCAGGCCGACCAGCCCGAGTGCCGGCGCGATGCGGACCCGCCACTGCGAGTGGCCGCGCCGGTCGCGGGCGAAGTACACCAGCACCGCCACCGAGGTGGCGATCAGCAGCACGACGAACCCGACCGTGGTGGCGCCCGCGAACCAGGTGTAGAACTGCGCGGCCGGGTCGAGGTTGAACACCACGGCCAAGACGATGCTCACCGCGACGACCCCGGAGATCCACAGCGACGCCTGGTGCGGCGAGCCGTGCCGGGTATGCGGATAGCTCAGCGACTGCGGGCAGCACGTCGCGCTGTGACAGCGCGAAAACATAGCGGGACGCCACGTTGTGGAACGACAGGATGCAGGCGAACAGGCTGGTGAAGTACAGCACCGTGATGATGTCGGTGCCGACGATGCCGATGTAGCGCTGCGCGGTGTCGGAGAGGAAGGTCGCGCCCGACTCGGTCGCCCTGGCTGACCGCCTCCTCGTCGCCCCAGCCCGAAACCAGCGCCCAACTGGTGACGGCGTAGAACACGCCGATCAGGATCAGCGCGGCGTAGGTGGCGCGCGGGATGGTCCGCTCAGGGGTGCGCGCCTCGTCGCGGAAGATCGCGGTGGCCTCGAAACCGACATAGCTGATCAGTGCGAACAGCAGGCCGATACCCAGTGAGCCGGAGAAGATCGCGCTCGGGTTGACGATGCCGTTCGACAGGCCGTGGTCGCCGCCCTGGACCACGATGACGAAGTCGAGCACCAGCACGATCGCGATCTCGGCGGTCAAGCAGCACCGCCAGCACTCGGCTGGAAAGCTGGATGTTGCGGTACCCGAGGAACGTTGTGACCGCGAAAGCGAGGGCAGCGAACAGCCACCACGGCAGCGCGGGACCGCCGAACAGTTCGACGACGGCTGCGCCCGCCGGGCCGAGCAGGCCGTAGACACCCGCCTCGATCGCGACATAGCTCACCAGCGCGACGAACGCGATGCCGATGCCGGCCGGGAAGCCCAGCGCTTTCCGGACATACGAGAAGAACGCACCCGCCTCTTCGACGTAGCGGCGTCAGCGCGGTGAATCCGACGGCGAACAACAGCAGGACCACCGTCGACACCATGAATGTCGCCGGAAAGCCCGCCCCGTTGCCCGATGCGAGACCCAGCGGCACCACGCCGCCGATGACGCCAAGTGGCGCCGCCGCGGCGACGACCATGAACACGATCGACGGCGACGCCGAGATTCCCGCGGAGCTGACGTGCCGGGGTCGGTGGCTGCGCCCCAAAGCCTCTGGGGTGGTGGTGGTTTCGGACATCGGTAACCGTCCTGTCGGTCGGTAGTTACCGCGAACCATAGGAGTAACGCCGCTGTGCGCCACCACATCTGGAGTCACCGTGAGTCATACGTCGTAACAATTGGACACATTCGCCGATCCGCGCTGGCTTGCGGGCTACGATCGGCGTCGGTAGTCTTCGGGCGGTGAGCAGCTCGGTCCGCGCCGTCGGCGCCAAGGGCAAGCGACCGCTGCGCGTCGGCGCGACCCCGGTGCCACACGCCGAGATCCTCGATTTCGTCCGCGAGCCGCTGGCCGGCGCGCGACATCGACCTGCAGATCGAGATCTTCGAGAGCTTCGACGAGCCCAACGACCTGCTCGTCGCGCGGTCGGCTGCACGCGAACTTCTTCCAGTACCTGCCGTTCCTCGACGATTTCAACCGGCGCACCGGCAGCGGACTGGTGCCGGTCGTGCCGGTGCACATCGAACCGTTCGGGCTGTACTCGACGTCGATACCCGACGTCGACGCGATACCGGACTACGCCGAGGTCGCGCTGCCGTCGGACCCGGTGAACGTGGACCGCTCGCTGATGATGCTCGACCGGCTGGGGCTGATCGAATGCGCAGCCCGCGCGGCGCCGCCTGGCCGACCGTCGCGCGACGTGCGTCCAATCCGCGCCGGCTGGTGTTCAAGGAGTTCACCAGCTGGCTGCTGGCTGGCGTGCGCGAGGATTTCGACGTGGTGTTCCTGTTCGGCAACCAGGCGATGGAATGGGGCGTCGACACCGGCAGCGCCCTGTACTGCGACCGGGGCAATCCCGCGTACGCCGAGTACCTGGTCGCGCGGCCGGACAACTGCGGCGAGCTTCGGCTATCCGCGCGCTCGCCGATGCGCTGAACTGCGAATCCACCCGCGAGTTCATCACGACCACCTACGCCGGGCAGGTGCTGGCGGCGTTCTGAGTTGCGCTCACGCCGACGCAAACCCTGTCCGGGCCGCTCGCTTGCCGGACGACAGTGATCGGGTGTACCAAGCCGCGACCCTGCCGGCGAGGCCACCCGGCAGACACCGTCCGGGTGGTGCTGGTGCTCGACGTTCCTGCCGGGATCGGCGGAATTGCCAAGTCGCACTGCGCAACTCGCAGACGAGTTCGGCAGGCTCATCGCCCACTCGGTGCCAGGGGTGCGGGCGCGCAAGGCGGCGCTCTCTACTGGGTCCGCCGCTCTCGAGCCCGGCCGTTCGCGCCTCCGGCCTGTCGATCGATCGGCCCAACCGTGAGGTGCGCGTCGACGGCGAACGGCTGCGGCTGACCTACCGCGAGTTCGAGCTGCTGTGTTATCTGGCGGGCTGCCGCGGCGACCGGTGTCCCGCGTGCGAACTCGTGCGGGAAGTGTGGCACGACCGAGCGCCCGGCGGTGAGGTGTCATATCGGACGGTGGACACCCATGTGCGCAGGCTTCGGGTAAAGCTCGGCCGCTACGCGACGGTGCTGACCACGTCCGTGGTCGCGGCTACCGGTTCGATCCCGGCCCGGATGTGCGCTATCTCGCGGCCGCGCCGCGGTCGGCGTGAGCTTCTACAGCGTCGCGGTCAGTGGCCCGCTGGATTCGCAGAACGGCCGCGGTGGATTCCCTTTCGAGGCGCAGCCCCTTCCGGTTGACAAATACGTCACGCCGGGCCGGTACGGGCCGAAATAGACCTGCGCGGTGACGAGTCCCTCCCCCTCGGCGCACTGGCCCGGACCCTGGCCGCCCTGCACTTGGATGCAGGCGACCGACAAATAGGTGTTCGACTGGTCGCAGCCGGCAGTGGACAGCGTCGCCGTCACCATGTCGGTGCCGGAAACCTGCACCACGTGTGGCGGAGACAGGGTGTAGGAACATGCCGCAGGACTGGGCTCGGCGCCGGCCACCGCGGTTGCGCCGAACGCGAGCGCGACGGCGGCGGTGGTCACCCCTAGCGACCGGATCATTCCTGGATGGTAGTTCACCGCAGGTGCCGTTCATCGATGATGAACAGACAGAGCGTGATTGCCAGGAAGCCGGCAGGCAGCCAGATCGCGTGGCCCCCCAGGATGCGGCTGGCGACCGCACCGACCAGGGCGCCCGCCGCGAACGCAAGGGTCAGCGCGCCGTACACCGCGAACGCCGTGCGCGACGCTGTCTTTCCCTCGACCAGCCCGGCGTATCCAGCTTTCGACAAGCCGCAGCAGGTTGCCGGTGGTGGCGACGGGTAGGTAGACGAGATCGCCGACATTGCGAAACAGGCTGATCTGCATTGCCGCGAGGAAGCTGATCGGCACCGTGACATAGCTGTACGGAACCGATGACGGGACGAAGCCGATGATCGCGAGGGCAACGGCCTGAATGCCCATCGTCCAGCGCAGGGGATGCTGGACGAGATGTTCAACGCGGCCCGACTTGATGTAGGACGCCAGCGCCACGCCTGCGATGAAGGCAAGCAACGGCCAAACGTGCGCCAACGCGGCGACCACTCTGCGCTCGGACATGTCGATGGCGAAGAAGATCACGTTGGCGGTCTGGACGTTGGCGAAGACGCCACCGCGAACCAAGTACGTGTGGGCGTCGAGGAAACCGTTGGTCAGGGTGAGAAGCAGGGCGAACCAGAGGCTTTCCGTCCGCTCGCTGTCCTTGGCCACCCGGTCAAGGTAGCCGGGTGTCGCGCTCGTGCCTAGCCCGCGCCCAGTGCGTTGAGCATGCCCGCGGCCGACCGGGGCCACGTGAACTGTTCAGCGCGCCGGCGTGCGTTGTTGCGGCGCAGGCGTTCCGGGCGACTGATGATCGAAGTGACCGCGCCCGCCATGGCGTCCGGGTCGTTGTCGACGCTGGCCCCGCTGTCGGTGGTCAGGATCTCGGCGAGCGCCGACGTGCGCGACACTACGGCAGGCGTGCCGCTCGCGAGTGCTTCCAGCGCGGCGAGCCCGAAGGTTTCGTGCGGGCCGGGCGCGAGCGCGACGTCGGCGGTGGCCAGGATGGTCGCCACGGTGTCGCGGCAGCCGATGTAGCCGGTGAAGTCGACAGGCAAGCGGGCGGCCTGCCGCTCGAGGCGGGCCCGCATCGGTCCTTCACCCACGACGACGAGCCGGGCATCCACACCCGAATCGCACAGGGCGGCAACGGCATCGATGCTCCGATGGGCGTGCTTCTCCACCGACAAGCGGCCGCAGTGCACGAGCAGGGTCTGCTCGGGGCGAGCCCATCGCCGCCGTACCGTTGCCGAACGGCGGCGGGGATGGAACTGATCGAGATCGACGCCGAGCGGGACGGTGACGACGTTGGGCGCGTGTATGCGGTCGAACTCTTCGCGTGCGAACGCCGTCGTGCACACCACGGCGTCATAACTGGCCGCAGTCCTTCGATTGGCAGCATCGGCGACCGCACGCGCAACCCATGTCGGAAATATCTGTCCGACAAGACGATCCAGGCGTTCGTGCGAGATCATGACGGTGGCCACCTGGCGTCTGCGGCCCCAGCCGCCAAGGGATCGCAGCGTCAGCCGGTCCGACACCTCGAGCGCATCGGGTGCGAGTTGTTCGAGCAGCGACGTGACCGGCCCTGGCAGCACAGCGCGATAGCCGCCGGTGAACGGGATGAGTCTGGCGGGCAACGAGATACGGGTGACTCCGGACGGCAGCTGGCGCAATTCGGAGAACCGCCCCGGTACGACGAGAAAAACTTCGTGCCCGGAGGAACAATATTCCGCACCCAGACGGTCCACCGCGGTGCGTAGGCCCCCCGAGCGCGGGCCGTAAAAGTTGGCGACTTGAACCACCCGCATGAAATGGATCCAACAACGCGTTATCGACTGAGAGGAGAACACGCCATGAACATGACACTTACCTCCCGCAAGCCGGGACCCCCCACCCACCGCGAGCGTGCGCGTCCGCATCGCGACACGCCGCCTGACGTGGCATTTTGCGCACGCTCGCTGCGCTCGGTCGGCTCGACACGAATGTTGCCTAGCCCGAATCGACCCGATCTGACCCGTGTCCCTTTATCGTTTCGCTGTGCCTGAGATGAATCGTCGCAACCTGATGTTCATGGCGGGGGTCGGCGCCCTCGGGGTCGCCATCCCCCTCCCGCAGGCGGGGGCCGTCCCGGCGCCGCGGCCCAGCGCGCCGCCCAGCGGTCAGGCTCCCGGCTTGCTGTTCTCCGACGAGTTCGACGGTCCGGCCGGTTCGGCACCCGACGCCTCGAAGTGGATCATCGCGCGAGCCCGCGAGACCATCAAGAACCCGGTGTTTTGGGATCGGCCCGAAAACATGGGCCAGTACCGCGATGATCGCCGAAACGTGTTCCTGGACGGAAACTCCAACCTCGTGGTCCGCGCCACGAAAGAGGATGGCAAGTACTTCAGCGGCAAGCTCCACGGCACCTTCTGGGCCGGCATGGGCTCGACCTTCGAAGCCAGGATCAAATTCAACTGCCTCACCGCGGGCTGCTGGCCCGCTTGGTGGACGATGAACGACCACCCCGCGGTCGGCGGCGAAGTGGACCTCGTCGAGTGGTACGGCAACGGCGAGTGGCCGTCGGGCACCACCGTCCACGCCAGGCTGGACGGGGAGTCCTTCGCGACCCAGCCGTATCCGGTGGACAGCGCGTGGCACACGTGGCGCATGACGTGGACTCCTGCAGGCCTGTATTTCTGGCAGGACTACGTCGACGGCATGGAGCCGTACTTCGAGGTTCCCGCGAACTCCCTCGAGAGCTGGCCATTCAACTTCCCGGACTACCGGATGTACCCGGTGTTGAACCTCGCGGTGAGCGGTTCAGGTGGCGGCGATCCGGCGGGCGGCACGTACCCAGCCGACATGCTCGTCGACTGGGTACGCATCTTCTAGAGATCCGCCTAGACGACGTATTTACTGAGCCAGTCCTGTACACGCCGCCACGCGTCCTCAGCGGCGGTGGCGTTGTACCGGTCGCCGGTGTCGTTGAAGAACGCGTGGTTGGCGCCGGGTTCGGTAACGAGTTCGTGGACCAGCCCGGCCTTTTCGAGCGCGGCGCGCGCAACCGGTTCCGTGGCGTTGACGCGCTGGTCTTGCTCGCCGTAAAACGCCAGCACCGCAACGTCTTTGGAACCGGCGAAGTCGGGGTTGTCCGGCGCGGGCCCGTAGAACGGCATCGCGGCGCCCAGTTGAGGGACGCCCGAGGCCAGCAGTTGCCACACGAACCCACCGCCCATGCAGAAGCCGACGGCCGCCACCTTCTTGCCCGGCACCCGGCGTTGCAGCTCTTCGATGCCCGACTTCAGGTTGGCGATGGAGTCCGCCTGCGGGATCTTCCCCAGCGCCGCCGTCGCTTCGGCAGGATCGGTGAACTTCGCCGTTCCGCCCTGCGAGGACAACAGATCGATGGCCAGTGCCGAGTAGCCGATGCCTGCGAATCGGCCTGCCACCGAGCGGGCCCAGTCGTTGAGTCCCTTGTTCTCGTGAATCACCAGAATGCCGCCGCGGGCGTCGGGCGCCTCGGCCCACGCCGCTTGCAGTTCACCCTGCGGCCCCGCCCACGTGATCGGTGCCGTCGGCAGAGTCTTGTCGGATCCCGGCGGCGGTGCACTCGTGGTGGCAGGCTCGCTGGACGTCACCGGTGCCTCGGCGACGGGCTTCTTGTCCTCACTGCACGCGGCGATCAGGGCACTAGCCGCGGCGGTGCTCAACCCAAGCAGCCCGAGCCGGCGCAAGGCTTCGCGTCTGGACATCAGACCGTCGACGTGGTCGGTCGCAATTTCTTCGGCGATATAGCGCTGTAACGGAGTCACGTTGGCGAGTATCCTCCCGCGAGCTGATTCGGTGTTGTGGAACGCCGCCGCGCGCAATACTCGTGCCATGGCTTGGACACCCGACGGCGATGCGCTGCGCGGGCGCGTCGCGCTGGTCGCAGGCGCTACCCGCGGCGCAGGGCGCGGGATCGCCGCCGCGCTGGGCGAAGCGGGCGCGACGGTGATCTGCACCGGCCGCAGCAGCATCACCGGCAACGCACAATCCGACTACGACCGGCCGGAAACCATCGAGGAGACAGCCGAATTGGTCACCGAACTGGGCGGTGCTGGGGTGCCGATTCAGGTCGATCACCTCGACACCGACCAGGTGCGCACGCTCGCCGAACGCATCGGCGACGACTACGGCACCATCGACATCCTGGTCAACGACATCTGGGGTGCCGAGGTTCTCAAGGGGCACCCACCGACCTGGAACAGGCCGATTTGGGAGCACGACCTCGACGACGGGCTGCGTATTCTCCGACTCGGCATCGACAGCCACCTGATCACCTCGCACTGCCTGCTGCCCCTCCTGGTCACCCGGGCCGGTGGGCTGCTCGTTGAGGTGACCGACGGGACAAAGGATTACAACGACGACACCTATCGCATCTCGGTCTTCTACGACTTGGCCAAGGTCGCGGTGAACCGGCTCGCCTATAGCCACGGTCACGAACTGGAGGCATTCGGCGCTACCGCTGTCGCGGTAACACCGGGCTGGTTGCGGTCGGAGATGATGCTCGACAACTGGGGCGTCACCGAGGACAACTGGCAGTCGGCCCTCGACCCGAACCGCGCCGACGGACCCACCGCTCCCCCGGGATTCGCCGTATCCGAGACACCGCGATACGTGGGCCGTGGAATCGCGGCAATCGCCGCCGACGAGGATCGGTCGCGCTGGAACCAGCGATCGGTCACGTCGGCCGACCTCGCGCGCGAGTACGGCTTCACCGACACCGACGGTCACACGCCCGATGGCTGGGCGGTGATATAACCGCAGCTCAACACCCTGAGTAGACATTGCTTGCGATCTGTTCACCGATTCCGTTGACACCCGTCATCACGCGCGGTTCTATGACCTGGTGAACTAGGACACGATCATTCGCAACGGGCGCTGGTTCGACGGGTCGGGCGCACCATCGGCCGTGCGCAATCTCGCGATCCGCGACGGACAGGTTGTGGCGATCACGCCGGCCGAACTCGACGAGACGGGCTGCCCGCAGGTCATCGACGCGACCGGCAAGTGGGTGCTGCCCGGCATGCTCGACATTCATACGCACTACGACGTCGAGGTGCTCAACGGGCCCGCGCTGTCGGAGTCGCTGCGGCACGGTCTGACCACCGTGATGCTCGGGTCGTGCTCCCTGTCGACCATCCATATCGACGGGGTCGACGCGGGTGACATCTTCGGGCGCGTTGAGGCCATCCCACGTGAGCACGTGATCGGCGCGGTCGACGAACACAAAACCTGGACGAACGCCGAGGAGTACATCCAGGCGCTCGAGGCGCGCCCGCTCGGGCCCAACCTGGCCGCGTTCATCGGTCATTCCGACATGCGGGCCGCGACCATGGGCCTGGATCAGGCGACGCGCAAGGATCAGTGTCCGACGAAGGCTGAACAGTCCGCGATGGAGCGGATGCTCGCCGAGGCGCTGAAAGCCGGCTTCGTCGGAATGTCTTCGCAACAGTTACTTTTCGACAAGCTCGACGGTGAGATATGCCGTTCGCGCACGCTGCCGTCGACCTACGCCAAACCCCGCGAGCTGCGCAAGCTAAAGTCCTTACTGCGGCGATCGGGTCGAATCCTGCAGTCGGGGCCCGATATTCAGAACCCGTTCAACCTCGGCTCGCAGGTCCTCCAGTCGCTGGGTTTGTTCCGCAATCCCCTCAAGACCAGTCTGTTGTCGGCCGCCGACGTCAAGGCCAACCCGTACGCCGTCGCGATGATGGGTCCGGTCGCTCGGCTCATCAATCGCCTTGGCGGCAACTTCCGTTGGCAGCATCTCCCCGTCCCCTTCGAGGTCTACGCCGACGGTATCGACCTGGTGATCTTCGAGGAGTTCGGTGCAGGCGCAAGCTGCATTGCATCTACGTGACGAAGTGGAGCGCAACGCCCTGATGCGCGACGAGGCGTATCGCCGCGAGTTCCGCAAGCAATACGACAGCAAGTTCGGCGTGAGGGTGTGGCACCGCGACTTCTTCGACTCCGAGATCGTCGACTGCCCTGATGCGTCGGTGATCGGGAAGTCATTCGGTGCGGTGGGCCAGGAGCACGGCGGCCTCCACCCCGTCGACGCATACCTCGACCTGGTCCTCGAGCACGGCACGGCGTTGCGATGGCGGACCACGATCTCCAACCATCGACCCGAGGTTCTCAAAAAACTCGCCCGCGACTCCGGTGTTCAGATGGGCTTCTCCGACGCGGGCGCACACCTGCGCAACATGGCGTTCTACAACATGGGTCTTCGGCTGCTTCGGCATGTGCAGGACGCCGAGAAGGCAGGCAGGCCGTTCATGACGGTCGAGCATGCCGTGCACCGCCTCACCGGTGAACTGGCCGACTGGTACCGCGTCGACGCCGGGCACCTGCGCATCGGCGACCGCGGCGACGTCGTGATCGTGGATCCGGCCCGGCTCGATGCGACGCTGGACGAGTACGCCGAGGACCGCGTCGAGAGTTACGGCGGCCTGTCGCGGATGGTGAACCGCAACGACGACGCCGTGAGCGCCGTGCTCGTCGGTGGTCGCGCGGTGTTCGTCGGCGGCGAGCCGACCGATCTCGTCGGCAGGGTGCGCACAGGACGGTTCCTACGAGCGGCGCACAAGGCGCCGGCCCTCACGACGTCCGAAGGCGAGTTGGCCAATGTCGGTTGAGGACACCGTCCTGAGAATGTGGAAGGCACTGTCCGACCGCGACTGGGATCTGTTGAAGACGTTCCTGAGCGAGGACTGCATCTACCTCGACATGCCGGTGGGACCGGCGGCGGCGGCCCGAGGCCCGGAGGACATCGTCAAACGACTGAAGATCGGCCTCTCGCCGCTGGCCTCATACCAGAACTTCACCGGGCTGATGGTCGACAATGGCATCGACGTGATGTACGAGCACCACGAGGAATGGCGTTGGCCGACAGGTGAATCTGCGGTCATGCAGTTCGTCACCGTGCACCGCGTGCAGGACGACAAGATCAACCTGTGGAAGGACTACTGGGACATGGGTGCGCTGGCCAACAACGCCCCGCCGAACTGGTTGGCAGATTTCGCGAACGCCGACATGTCGTGGGTGTTCGACGCCAGCGGTCTGGTATGAGTCAGCCCAGTTCGTAGACCCGGCGCGCATTGCCGTAGGCGATCAGGTCGGCGATGCGGATCGCATCCGGTTCGCTCCATTCGGTGCGCCACAACCTCGCTCCGAGAAGTGCAGCTCCGCCGGGCCGAACCCATCGGACGAGTACACGACCTTCCGGAATGGCGCCAGCTCGAGGAGGCGGCCAATGAACGTCGCCGAGCGCGCGCCGAGGTAGTTGATGGGCAGGCCGCCGTCGAGGTAGACGTTGTTGAACGCCTGCGCCAGATAGCCGGCCTCCCGCTCATGGGGCTAGTTGTGCAACAACATGATCGGAGTCGCGCCGCTACGTCGCAGAAAGTCGAGCAGCACCAACGGATTTCCCGCGTTCAGGTCACAGTCGCGGTCGCCGAACCCGACGTGAGACTCGATGTGCTCGCTCAGCGCCGACAAACTCAAACGCTCCAGGCGAGTCGGAACTTTTCGGCGAGTTCGTCGGGGCTGAGCGCGCCGTAGTTTTCCTGCTCGTAGCGCCGCACCGCGACGATGGCGTCGACGGGCTCGTCACCGAGAATGCCGCGCAGCAGGGAGGATTTGTCGAGCGCGTCGATGGCCTCGGCCTGACTGGACGGCAACAGCACGATGCCTGCGTCCTCGCGCTGTTTGTCGGTCAGCTTGGCTGGATCGATGGTGGTCTCCTGGCCAAGCGGCAGTTTACGTTCGATACCGTCGAGGGCAAGGCCGAGTATGGCCGCCGTAGCGAAATACGGGTTCGCCGACGGGTCGATGACCTTGACTTCGACATTGGCGCCGTGCGGGTTGCTCGGACCGCCGGTCAAGTAACGCACTGCGGCTTCCCGGTTCTCGGTTCCCCAGCAGACGTATGCCCCTGACCACAGCTGTGGCTGGATGCGCAGTCCGGACAGGATCGACCCGCACAGTACGCCCTCCGCGTCGGCCAGACCGGCCAGCAGTCCCGCCACGGCCGACTCTCCGTCGGGCGTCATGCCGCCGGCACCTGAGCCGTCGGAGAACAGCGGGGTTTCCCCCCGGGTCATCGAGAAGTGTTGGTGGGAGCCAGATCCCACACTGCCGGCAAACGGCACCGGGGATAGGCTCACCCGGATGCTGTACTGTCTGGCCACCCTGCCGATGATGATCCGCATCAGCACCAACTGGTCGGCCGCCGCAACCGGTGACTGCGGCGACAGCGAGATCTCGAACTGGTTGCGCCCGTACTCCGGGTGAAACTGTTCGATCGCGACGCCGGATCCGGCTGCAGCGTTCATGACATCTCGCACGAAGCCCTCGAACTCCAGCACCCCGGCCAGCCCGTACTGCGCCCAGAGGTGGGAGGGCAGTGCCGCGCCGTCGGGTCCCACGAGGACGAACTCCAATTCGTGGCCGACCAAGGTGTCGATGCCCGCATCGGACAGCCGGTCCTCGATTCGGTGCAATACGCCCCGACTGCAGTACGGATCGGGTTCACCGTCCTGATCGAAGAAAGCGCCTGGGGCCCAGGCCAAGCCGTCGCCGAGGATTCGAAGCGCGCTCAGGTCGATCCGGATGCGCTGATCCCCCACCACGCCGATCGCGTCGCCGAACACGACGCCGGCCTGGTCGATCGCGAACGCGTGCCAGACCGGGCTCGCGCCCAGTCCGGGATCGGCAAACGCTCCCATCCGGCGCAGCGGCACCGTTTTCGCGTGGATGAGGCCCGCGGGGTTGACCACTGTGCCGATGAGGGTTGCGACCCCGTCGGCCTCCAGTTGGGCGATGGCCGCTGCGGCGAGGGGTTTGGCTGCCATGACTGCAGCTTAGAAGTATCTGGCAGCGTTCGTCAGCGCTGCCGGGGCCGGGCCAATTACAAAGTGATCTTGCAGGTTTGCCCGATGTCGAGCGTGCGCAGCATCCGGCCCATCCCCAGCCACATTGCGCAGGACAGTGCGAGGTCGGTCAGCAGTTCGTCGGTGAACTGCTCGTTGCAGCGAGCCCAGAAGTCCTCATCGTCGCGCAGTCCGGTGTGGTCACTGGCGAAGCGTTCGGCGAATTCAGCGGCGACGCGCTCCTGTGCGCTGTAGCCGGGCCAGGTCCGCCATTCGGCCGCGTGGTCGTAGAGGTCCTCGTCGACGCCCGCGGCGATGCCGTCGGAGTCGCGGGTGTTCTGGCACACCACGCATTCGTTGTCGAGCGCGATCACCATGCGCGCGAGTTCACGGACCCGCATCGGCAGGCGGTTCTTCGTGTAGACGGCGTTGGTGAAGCCGGCCATTGCCATCCCGATGTCGGGCGATTTCGCCACCCACGCAGCGGCGTCGTCATCGGCATAGGGTCCAATTCGGCTCATGGCCGCATCGTACGCCCGTTTACGCCGAATTTGGAACACGTTCTAGTTTTGCGGTCAGCTGGCGGTGGCCAGTTCGCTTCGGTCATCTGTCCAGTCCCGCTGCACGAGCATGCGATGCACTATTCGATCGAGTGCGGCCTCCACCTGAACTCGGTCAGGGCGGCCTTCGAACGACGGCGATGTGGCCAGCTTGTCGACGATGCAGCCGACGATCAGCCCGGATATGGCGTCAACCTGCTTCATCCCGGCCTGGGTGAGCCACAGGCGCCCGCCTGTGCGCAGCGCGAGTCCATCGCTGACCAGCCCGTCAAAGGTGGGCTCGATGATTTCGAAGGGCACCCGCAGACGTTCGGCGATGTCGGTCAGCGTGGCCGAACCGAACACCTGGTTCTGCCGGTAGATCTGCAGCAGCGCCCACATCTGGCTCACGTTGAGACCGCAGCCGGGCCGCTGAGCGAGACTGCGTAGTCGAATTTCTGGTGAGTCACGGAACAGCCGCCCGATCGCCACTTCGAGGATCTTCTCGGGCGAATCCGTACACGGCATTCCGAACCCCTCGCCGAGGTCGGTTGCGGAGACCGTCTCGACCTCGCGCAGCCGCACCTCTTTGAGACAGAGCGAAACGACGAAACCGATGACCGCGACGGGAACCGCGCACAGGAACACCTTGCCGAGTGAGTCGGCATAGGCATCGACGATCGGCGCAGCCATTTCCGGCGACAGAGCGTGGAGCGCGTGCGGTGACTCTGCGGCCAACGGCGGGGCGCCGCTGGCGGCCAGTGCGGGCGCTATCCGGCCTGCCAGGAAGTTGGCGAACAACGAACCGAAGATCGCTGCGCCGAAGGAACTTCCGATGGTCCTGAAGAACGTCACCCCTGAGGTCGCCACGCCGAGATCGGCGAAGCTCGAGGTGTTCTGCACCACCAGTATCAGGACCTGCATGCACAGGCCGATGCCAGTGCCGAGCACGAACAGATAGACCGACTGCTGCCATGTCGGCGTCGTGGCGTCCATCCGGGACAGGAGCAAGAACGCCAACGCCATGATCGCGGTGCCCGCCACAGGGAAAACCTTGTAGCGGCCGGTGCGGCCCACGAGGTTCCCGCTTCCGATCGAGGTGATGAGCATGCCCGCGACCATCGGCAGTGTGCGCAGGCCGGACTCTGTCGCGGAGACACCGTCGACAAACTGCATGAACGTGGGCAGGAACGTCAACGCACCCAGCATCGCGAAACCGACGATGAACCCGAGGATGCAGCAGACAGTGAACACCGGGTTGGTGAACAGCCGGATCGGCAGAATCGGCTCTGCCGCATGGGTTTCCACCCACACGAAGATCGCCAGCGCTAGCGCGGAACCCGCGAACAGCGTGATGATCACCGGCGACGACCACGCATAGGTGCCGCCACCCCAACTGGTCGCCAGGGTGAGGCCTGACGCTCCCACGCCGACGAAAAGAATTCCGGCGTAATCGATCACGGGCCTCGTCGATTTCGCTACTAGCGACGGTATTGCCGCCGCTCCGACCGCCAGCACGACAAGCGCGACCGGAATGTTGATCCAGAAGGCCCACCGCCAGCTGAGGTGGTCGGTGAAGAACCCGCCGAGGAGCGGTCCGATCACGGTGGTGACACCGAACACCGCGCCCAGCGCCCCTTGGTACCGGCCGCGTTCGCGCAGCGGGATGACCTCGCCGATGACGGCCATGGCGGTGACCATGATCGCGCCGCCCCCGATGCCCTGCAGTGCCCGTGAGGCCACGAGCATCGTCATCGACCCGGCCATCCCGCACAGCACGGAGCCGGCGAGGAAGAACAGCACAGAGGTCTGGAACACCGCCTTGCGCCCGAACAGGTCGCCGAGCTTGCCGACGACGGCAGTGACGATCGTCGAGGCCAGCAGGTAGCTCGTCACCACCCACGACTGGTGTCCCGCTCCCCCGAGGTCCGCGACGACGGTCGGCAGCGCGGTCGCAACGATGGTCTGGTCCAGCGCTGCCAGCAACATACCGAGCAGCACCGCAACGAAGATGAAGTTGCGGCGTTGCGAGCTGATCAGCGCTGCACCGGACTGGTTATCCACGG
Organism: uncultured Actinomycetota bacterium; assembly: GCA_963848855.1. Taxonomy (GTDB): domain Bacteria; phylum Actinomycetota; class Actinomycetes; order Mycobacteriales; family Mycobacteriaceae; genus Mycobacterium. The sequence goes on along the minus strand of CAWKFL010000006.1, from coordinate 1,009,963 downwards.
CGGTGGTCGCCGCTGCCGTCCTAGTCATGCTCACCTCTCGTCGGAACTGCAGTTTCTACAGCCATATCGTTAGATAGGCTACAAAAGTTACAGCCGACGAGAGGCTGCCGATCCGGCGCGGCGGGAAACGAGGGGCTTGTCTAGAGCGACGACGGCGGCCGTGACACGCACTGTGCGAGGTACAACTGCTCGCCGAGCTTGTCCATCAGCTGCAGTTGAGTCTCGAGGTAGTCGATGTGCTCCTCTTCATCGGCGAGGATCTTCTCGAACACGTTGGCCGAAGTGGCGTCTTCCTTTTCGCGGCACATCACGATCCCCGGCTTCAGCCGCGCCATCACCTCGTATTCGATGGCCAGGTCCGCCTCGAACTGCTCGCGCAACGTCTGGCCGACCCGCAGCGAAAAGAGACGCTGATAATTCGGCAGCCCATCCAAAATGAGAATGCGGTCGGTAATCATCTCCGCATGCTGCATTTCTTCGAACGATTCTTTGCGCGTATGCTCGGCGATCTCTGTGAATCCCCAATTCGCCTGCATCTTGGAATGCAGGAAATATTGGTTGATGGCCGTGAGTTCGCTCGTCAACTGCTCATTCAGCAGTTTCAGAACGTCCGGATCCCCTTGCATGGTCGCTCCTAAGCAACTTGAGGGCTGGTCATGTGTGGCTGTCGTTCGTGCCCCTTCAATCTAATGCAAAAGAGGCGTGAGATTCCACGTTTGCCCTTGGGCTACGCGTGTTCTGAGCCACCCGGACAACGATTCGGTCGTGCCGGACGCCCAGATCAGGGAGGGGGTCTGGACTGCCTACACTAAGTAAGGTTAGACTGCGCTAACAGTTGACGGACGCGTCTGACAGACAGGGGAAAGTGGTGGGTGATTACGATTTGCACTCACTTATTCTCGCCTGTGATTTTCGAGTCGACGATGTCGATCGGATGTGGAAATGGCTCAAAAAACATCAAGACGGGCTTGCGTCAATAGGGGCCCATCATGTCGTTTTGTACACATCGATCTGGGAGCCTCGCCGCGTCCTTGTCACAATCGGTGTTCGGCAGGTCAGGTCAATGCGCGAAGTCTTGCGGTCGCCGGCGATATTCGAGTGGTTCGATATTTCGGGCGCCGACGATATTCCGCCGATTTTCGGTGGCGAGGTGGTCGAGAAGATTGACCTTTTTCCGCCCACCCCGGACGATCACGTCGGCCGCGTCGTGGTCGGGGTGATGTCGTCGGTCGAAGACGTGTCGGTGCTGATGGACAAGGTGCACGACGGCCTCGACCGCTTCAAGCAGGGCGGGGTCCGAAAGATCTGGGTGTACCGGGCGCTGGATGACGGACAAGAAGTGATGATTCTGCAGGAGATCGAGGACGAGCTCACTGCCAGACAGTGGATCGATCACCCCGACGCGGCGGCGGAGTGGATGTCGCATGCCGGCCTCGGCGCCTATCCCACTCACTTCGCCGGGACGTTCGCCCACCTCATGAGCATCGAAGAGCAGGGCTGACGATCATGTTCATCTGCCTGTGCACCGGAGCCACCAGCCACTCGGTCGACGAGGTCGTCGCCAACGGAGCGAAGACGTCGAAGCAGATCGCGGAGGCATGTGGAGCAGGCGGAGACTGCGGTAGATGCCGACGCACCCTGCGGGCGATCATCGAAGCGCACTATGCGGTCAACGGCAAGGCGTCGGAGACGCTTCGTCGTTAGTTCAGGTGGCGTCGCGTTTCTCTGCGAATGCCGCCAGTGCGTCAGCGTTGGCAGCGGCGCCGAGCAGAACGGCGAAGTGGTCGATCTCTCGTGCGCTCGCTGCCGCGATTTCGGGGCGCGTCGGTTCGACGATGGTCTGCTTGACCGCGATCAGGCTCGAAATCGGCCGCGCGGCAAGGATATCCGCGTGGCGGCGGGCTTCGGGCAGTAGGTCGTCCGGCTCGCAGACCTTGAAGGCCAGGCCCATCCGCAATGCCTCGTGGGCGTCGATCCATTCCGACGACAGCAGCAGCTACGCGGCGTTCTGCCGTCCCATCAGTCGTGGCAGCAGGTATGACGACGCGGCCTCCGGCGCGACGCCGAGGCTGGTGAAGGGCGTCTTCAGCCGGGCCGTCGACGACATGAACACCAAGTCGGCGTAGCCCAGAATCGTCGCGCCGATACCGACTCCGACACCGTTGACCGCGCAGATCAACGGCTTCGGTAGGTCGGTGAGCGCGTCGATCATGTCCGAGAAGTGGCTGCCTTGCTCGTTGAACGCGGGGTCGGTGATCCGCCGCTGCATCTCCTCGAGATCGTTGCCCGCGCTGAACGCGCGCCCCGCGCCGGTCAGCAACACCACCGCAACGCCGGGATCGTCGGCCGCCTCCCGCAACGCGACCGCCGTCGCGTTGTACAACTCCTCGTTGAACGCGTTGAGAACGTCGGGGCGGTTGAGGGTGAGCGTGCGCACCCGATTCGCATCGGTGATGTGGAGGCTCACGCCAGCAGCGTAAGTGTTAGCCGTTGCTGTACACCCGGCTGGGTGCGACAAGCACCACTGTGCGGCGCTGTTCGGCCATCACCCTGTCGTATTCGTCCCAGTCGTCGTGGGTACCGCCGGCCGCGGTGAACACATCCCGAAGCAGTACGCGTAATTGGTCGGCGTCGGCGAGCCACGGTTGCGGATCGTCAGGCCCTGCCAGCTCCGCGGTGCCTTCGACCGTCGCCCACTGCCAGCCGTTGCGGAACGTCACCGCGAGCTGCGGGCGGACCCGCAGGTTGGCGAGCTTCACCTTGCCGTAGGTGACCAGCGCCAGGACCTGCTGCCCGCTCACCGGATGAGGGATCGCTCCGACGTTGACCAGCGACGCCTGGATCGTGCCGTCGGCTCGCAGCGTCGACACAACCGCGAGCCCGCTTTCGTGTGCGGCCAAACCGACGGCATCGGCAAGCGTGGTCATTGGGTCACCTTTCGCTCAGAATCGTTGGTAATAAACGGTGTTCGGAAAACGTAGCGGCTCGTCGGCACCGTGTCGACATCGCGATTCGCGCCGAACGCCGCGGTGCTCGCGACCATTCGTTGCATCCGGTGACGCAGGTTATCGTCATCGGCGGCACCGAAGAAAGCGTGCAGATCGGATACCGCTGCGATCGGGAAGAGTTCCTCGACGATCGCGTCGATGGCCGGCGCCCCGAAAGTCAGCGGGCGCACTACCGCGTTCTGCGTGTACCCGAAGGTCGACTGTGTCTCGATGGCCACCGGTGTGTGGTCGATGTGCCAGCGCTGCCGCCACGCGGCCTCGTCGAGATCGCCCGGCCTGCGAAGCAGAGCGATGTTCGCCAACCCCGCGGTGCGCTCGCCTGCGGTGGTGTACGGCGGCGGCAGCGGCACCGATTCGGTCACCAGGTATGCGGCGACGTCGTCGCACTCCTCTTCCAGCCGCGTTGTCGCGAAACGCACCTGGTCGCCGTAGGACTGCTGGGTCCACAGGGTCGCGAACCCGACCACCGGCGGATCCATAGTGGTCAGCGTCATCAGCGAGTCACGCACCGCGGCGTCGCGCAGGTTGAGCGTGAGCCCTGGCACGCCGGTCTCGATTAGTTCGGCTGCGACCTGAAGGCGCAACCGGGTGCACCACCCTTCGTCCGCATCGGCCGCCCTGAGGGTGATGATGACTTTCTCCACGAGTCGAATCTAGGCTTCGAGCCTTTCGCGGATGCTCGCGAGCCGTTGTTTCAGCTCTGCCTCGTCGATGATGCCGCGGGCCACCAGGGAGTGCGCCAGTGATACCAGCTGGTTCTCCGGATACGGCAGTTCCGGATAGACCGTCGCCGAGAGCACGTCTTCCTCGTCGCGCCGCTCCTTGAAGGTCGGGACGTCAGCGTCGAAGGCGGCGTGGTCGAGGGCGTCGCACATGCCGTCCAGGCTCGTTTTCCACGGCGGCACAGGGTTTTCGACGCCCCATTTGGCGGCCATGACCGGCCACACCTGATTGCGGTCGACGATGTGCTGCAGGATCTCGATTCGCTCACTCATCCGGCGGCCCCGGGGTGGACGGCGGGCCGGGTGTCGGTGATGACGTTGGTGGTGACGCCGGCCTTCGGCAGTGCAACGCCGATGAGGCAATCGCGGGTGAGGATCTCCACCAGTTGCTCTTCGGTCCAGTCCTCGGTGCCCTCGGGTTGCAGGGGCATGACCATGAAGCGGTGCTTCTGGTTGGAGTCCTGCACATGGACGGTGACGTCGTCGGGCAGGTAGAGCCCGAACTCCGCGAGCACCTGGCGGGGCCAGCGGACCAGGCGGCGACGGTAATTGGGCGTGCGGTACCACTCCGGCGAGTTGCCGAGGATGGGTCGCGGGTAGCACGAGCACAATGCGCAGACGATCACGTTGTGCAGTGTCGGTGTGTCAGCGAGTATCTGGAACGCGGTGAAGTCGCTGGGGGTACCCCAGCCGGTGGGGTGCATCCAGTCGACGCCGACCTCCTTGCTCGCCGTCATCGGCTCGGCGAGCGCGAGCTTCTTGAACTCGGGGTCCAGCCACGCCTTGGCCACCAGATGCGCTGCCGGCGTCGGGCCGATCTGCTCGGCGAATTCCGTCATGCGACGGTGTTCCTCGGCCGTGAAGATGCCCTTCTCGATGCACAGCTCGCGCAGGGCGATCTCCAAGACTTCGAAGTCGGTGATCTCGTCGACCATCGGTTTCACAGTGCGGTCATGGTCGTGATCGTGATCGTGACCGTGCTCAGTCATGCAAATTCCTTTCCGCGCAGCTTATTTGGCGGCCTGGAGCCAGTGTTCGGGGATTTCGGTGGAGACGACGTCCTCGGCCGTTCCGGTGTAGCCGTACCAGAGGTCAGCCATGTTGAACTTCACGACGTAGAACCACTCCGCCCGCGCAGGACGGTCCCAGGTTTCGTCCTCGGCGGCGGGACTCTCATAGGCGACGGCCTCGATCTCGCCCGTCGCGCCGCGGACGTATTCCGGGGTACGGGTGTAGAAGATGACCGGAAGTTCGCGCACCACAACCGGGTCGCCGACCTTGAACTTCGGCTTGCCTGCCTGGCCGGCGTAACACTGCGGATCGCCTTTTCCTGCCGCTTCCTCGTCGTGGTTGTTGCGCTTGACTTGCGAGCCGTCGCCTTCGGCGTTTGGTTTGGCCTCCAGCTTCCTGCCGTCGAGTCCGCCGGCGTAGCGCTCCTGCACCTCGGCCATCCGCTCGCTCAACTCGGTGAGGCCGATGTGATGTTTTTCCACCAGCACCCGCGCAACGGCGATCAGCCAGCGACCGTAGTAAGGAAGGCCCAGATACTCGGCCCGCCCCACGTCGACGTTGCCGATCCTGCGACGTTCCTCCGACAGCCAGATGCCGCGCCACCCGAGCGTTTCGCAGATCACGTATGTCATGTGCTCCCACAGCTCGTACTGCTTGTTCTCGTACTTCATCGGCGCATCCGGCTCGCCGCCGACGTCGTGAACCGGCTTGAGGTACGCGGTGATGCGCCCGTGGTCCAACATGTCGGGAGTCGGGGCGTCAGGTAGCTCGGGATATGCGGATTTGAGCCGGGCTACGAGATCCAACTGCTCTGCACGCTCGGCGGCCGTACTCATGACAGCTCCCTTCGTTTTCGGGACAGGCTGAGCCAGTGAAGTGATTTCGGTGAGATCCGGCAAGACACGATCAGGGCAACGACAGAAGACGCGACGGCACTTTCCGCCATCGGCACCTCCGGCCCGCTCCTGTCGATTCGCTTTGCTGACCGTACCTCGTTTTCGCATGTCGCGTGGCCAAATCAAGGTGGCCGCGCCGATACCGTGTGGCGCAAAGCAATTGACGGCAGCGACGTTTCGACCACAGGAACGCGGGTGGCGGACAACCTTTGCTGCCCGCGGCGGTGTGGCGAAAGCCGCAGCGTATCGAGACAGGATTCGGCGCGTGTGCTTCACCATTTGGTGATCTCTGTGGAGTCAGAATGGCCTTGTGACCACCCACAGCCGGGTTGTCGATGCCCTGCGATTGACCACGCCGGATGCCGGCGCGGTGTTCCGCAGCCTGCTCGGCGTGCTGGCGATGACCGCTGTCGCGTTGCTCTGCGGCTCCCCCTCCGCCGCGGTATGGGCGGCGGCGGCCGCCGCGATCGCAGGCGGCATCGCGATGCAGGACAGTCCCGGCGGGCGGGTCCCGCTGGTCATCGTGGTATCGCTTCAGATGGGCGCCGCGGTTTTTCTGGGTGCGCTAACGTCGGCGTTCGACGTCGTGTTCATCATCGTGGTCGCCCTGTGGTGTTTCGCGTCAGGTATGCAGTGGGCGTTGGGTGCCAACGCCGGTCTTGTCGCGGCCGGTGCCGCGTCGTTGTTGGTAATCGCTCCCCCGACGGCGCCATCACTCGGTGGGGTGATCGTGTCGACGGTGTTGACCGTTGCCGCGGGCTGTGTGCAGGCCGCGCTGATCGCCGTGTGGCCTCCGCAGCGCTGGCGGGTGCAACGCGATGCGCTGACGACCGCCTACCGTGCGCTGGCCTCCGATGCACGCGACGTTGCGGCCGACCGTGAGGCCGCCGTCGGCGCCGTCCCGTTGGTCTCGCTGCGGGAAGCCTTCTCCGACAGCCAGGCCACCCGGCGACCAAGGGCCTACCACGGCGGGTATCGGCTGCCCGAGCGGATCACCGCCGCCCTCGCGGGATTTCGGGGCACGAAGGGCGCCGACGACGACGAGATTTCGCAAGTCCTGTCGGCCGCCGCGGCGTTCCTCGATGCGCTCGCGGGCCAAAGCCACACGGCCCGACGAGAAGCCGAACAGTCGCTGGTCCGGGTGGACACCGCAGTCGCCGCCATTTCCGAATCGGAAGCAGCTGCCGCGCAACGCTTCTCACAGCTACTGCACGAAGCGTTCGCCTCACGGTTCGGCGAGTTGAGCCGCCCCGACCTGGTCGGCTCACTGGAAGCCGCTGCCGGGGTGGTGCGTTCGCATTTCATGCTGAAGTCGCCGGTCCTGCGGCATGCGGTCAGGCTGTCGGTGGTCGCGGCGCTTGGCGTCGCCGCCGACCGGTACGCCCCGGTGATGCACGGCTACTGGATCGCATTGACCGTCTTGATCGTGCTGCGCCCGGAGACCGCGCACACCTACACGCGCTGCATCGGACGGGTGGCGGGCATCGCCGCAGGGATTGTCGTCGCGTCGGTGCTGACGATGATCTGGCAACCGACAGGTTCCTCGGCGGCCGTCGTGGCGGTCGCGTTCCTCGCGGTGACGTACGCGGTGGAGCGGTTCGGCTATCTCGCTGTGAGTGCGGCGTTGTCCGCGACGATCGTCTTTCTGCTCGACATCGATGCCGTCGCTGCGGGCGCGACGATCGAGGACCGGTTGTTCTCGGTGATCATCGGCGGTGGCTTGGCGGTGGTGGCCCACGTCGCGCTGCCCGACCACGCCCTCATCCGGCTGCATCAACGCGCCGGGGAACTATTGAAGACGGAGATCGACTACGCGGCGACCGTGGTCAAGGCGTTCGTCCATGAACTCGACCATCCCGCCGAGACGGTATCCGCGGCATGGCAGCGAGCGTTCCGGGCCCGTGCAGCGTTCGAAGCCGCGTCGGGTGCGATGCGGGCGGACTCGCCCGACCTGCGGCGGTGGCTGCGGTCGTATCGCACCGCGCTCAACGCCGTCACGAGCGCGTGCACCTCGCTGGAAAAAAGCCTGCCCGCGCAACCGTCGACGGGGCTGAGTCGCGAGTTCGTCGCCGCGGTGGACGATTACATCGACGCATTGCGCGGGGCGCCGCCAAGCCCGGCAAGGCCGTGGACCGTCGACATCGCCGAACTGACGGCGGCCAACCAGAAGGTGCGTGAGGAAGCAGGTCAGCTCGCCGCCGAAAACGGAGCGGCGCGTGTGCTGGTCGCCGAGGTCGCGACGATCACGCGCAGCCTTTCGGGCATCGCCGCGACCCACGAGCTGAGTGCGTCCTGATCAAGGGCCTCTCGCAACACCATCGGGCTGGGTGTGCCAGCCGCGTGAGACCTCGATGGGCGCGGTCGGAGGTATGGCTAGAGAGATCTGAGCAGATGTGGGCAGACACGCGAAGCGACGCCGAGATCATCGATGAATTCCGCGAGTCTCCCCGCAATGTGTCTGAATGGTGGCATCGGCTCGTGGGCCGTGCTCGGACTCGGGCAGCAGCAGGTGGACCGGTGGATCCGCGCGTTCACGCTCACTAGCGCCGGATCTTGATGAGGGCGTTGGCTAGCGGCGGCGCGAGATCTGGTTGTCAGCCTCGATTTTGCCGCTGCGGTAGCTGCGAGCGAATTTGTTTATGCCTCAACCCGTTTGAGCTTCGATATGGTGACTCAACCTAGTTGAGTGTTGGTGGTGGTTGGGGTTGGAAGGGTTGATACCACCACCAGTCGGCGCGCTCGCCGGTGGGCCCGGGGCACGGTGGGACCGCGGGTGGGGGCTGGGTCGGTGGGCGGGCCAGCGATCGGGGGCTCAGCGCTCGCCCGGCGCTGTCGGTGACGATGAGATCGTCTGCGGGTCCGGTGATGGTGAGGACGCCGCGATGGTGCAGCCGGTGGTGATACGGGCATACCAGCACCAGGTTGGCCAACTCGGTTTCGCCGCCGTCCTCCCAATGCCGGATATGGTGGGCGTGTAGACCGCGGGTGGCACCACAACCCGGCACCGCACAGGTGGGGTGGCGGTGCTCCAGCGCGCGGCGCAGCCGCCGGTTGATCAGCCGCGTCGCCCGGCCGGCGCCGATGGGTTGCCCGTGGCGTTCGAACCAGACTTCGCAGGTGGCATCACAGGTCAGGTATTGGCGGTCGGCGTCGGTGAGCAGCGGACCCAGATGCAAGTGTGCGGTCTTGTCCTTGACATCGAGATGGGCCACCACGGTGGTGTGCTGCCCGTGCGGCCGGCGGGCCGCCTCGGCGTCCCACCCGGCCTGCACCAGCCGCATGAACGCCTCGACAGTGCCGGGCAACGGCGGCGCGTTATCGGATGCCCGCCCGTGGTTCTCGCGATCGAGTTTCCACTCGGCGATCAGCGCCTCCCGATGCGACGCCAATGCCGCGTCGAACTTCGCCGCGTCCAGGTGATCAAGTTTGATCCGCCAACAGCTGAACTCCTCGTCGGAGGTTTGGGTGATCGAGGCCTGCGGTTCGGGCCGCGCATCGGGGTGCGGTCGGGGTTCGAGTTTGACCGCGGTGCGCAGCTGGTTGACCGTGGCGGCGCGGGCCAGCTCCGCGTAGTGCGCGTCGGAACCCTCGGCCGCGCGCCCGGCGATGACCCCGACCTGATCCAGCGACAGCCGGCCCTCGCGCATGCCTTTCGCGCAGCGGGGAAAGGCCGCCAGCCGGTGCGCGACGGTGGCGATCGTTTTAGCGTTACCCGTCGAGGAGCCGGTCTTCCAGGCCACCAACGCCGCGATCGAGCGCGCGCCGGTGGCGCCGCACAGCTGGTCGCGGTCCATCTCGGCGACGATCTCCACGATGCGCCCATCAATGGCGTTGCGCTGACCGGTCAACTCCGCCAACTCCTCGAACAACACCTCCAGGCGCTGGTCAGCACGCGCCACCTCCGCGTCAGACGAAGCGGTCAACGACATAACGCCATCATTGCAGCCGGCACCGACAAATCCCGGCCACCCGAACCGCACCCGGGGCGTAGCCGTCACCAGATACCAAGAAGCACAGCCTGATTCGCCGCCAACCACCGCTGCCGCCGCCTTCAGCGCCCCCAGAGGTCTGGTGGCGACGGTGTTCAGCCATGCCGGGGACGTCCTGTACCAGTTCAACGTGACCCACCGCGATGGAGACGGGATCGCCGGCCAACCAGCGGCGGCAGGAGCACCTGGTCAACGGTTCCGCATCGCGTGGTCCGAGCGCTTTCTCCCCGAGATCGGCGACCAAACCGGCGTCAACATCAAAGTCCGGCTATTCGGCGAAAACGACGGCGCGCTGCAAACCGCCGCCGACGTCGCGTCCACTGCAGGCGACCAGCGGTCTCCGTGCATCGTGACCATCGTCGCCCCGGATTCCGGCGTCCGCACCGGCATGGCCTGGCTTGACGACGCAGGAGTGGTGGGGAACAAGCGAAAGATAAAGGCGACCGTGCTAGGCGACCCGCTCAATCCTGGCTAGGCGCGGGGCCGACCAGCAGCTGTCGGATCACCGGCCGCGTCCACTGGATGAGCTCGTCGTGGCTGAGATCGGCGACCGCCGGGTTGGCCAGTACGTAGCGCGTCGTCGCGAGGCCGATGACGAACGCGCCCATCAGGCCTGCGCGCTGCGCGGGATGATCCGGCGTGATCACGGCCAGTTTCGGCGCCACCTGAGTGGCGAACACGCGTCGCATCGTGTCCGCGGCCAACGGGCTCGTCATCGACGCCCGAAGCAAAGCCACGAACGTCGGGTCGTCCTCCCAGACCGCAAAGAAGCTGGGCAGCAAGGCATCTGCGACATCATCGGGTTCCACGCCGCTGAGATCGGGTAAGTCGAGCGTGAACTCGGCCGCTTCGGCGAACAATGTTTGTTTGTTGCCGAAGTACCGGATCACCAAGGCCGGATCGACGCCGACGTCCGCGGCCACCGCCCGCAGCGTCGTGCGTTCGTAGCCGTCGGAGCCGAAGCGCAAGCGCGCAGCCACCAGGATGTCGGCTCGCGTCTGGCCTGCGTTGCGTGTTCGCGACGAATCCATCCGGAAAGCATAAGTCAACAACTGTTGACATGCCTAGTCCCGGCGCCTACCGTCAAAGTCACCAACCGTTGACTTGCCCGGTGAGGAGCGGCCATGAACCCCGCAAACGACGTCCCCGTCCTGATCGTCGGAGCAGGCCCCACCGGCCTTACCGCCGCCATGGAGCTGTCGAGGCTCGGCATCGGTGTCCGCATCATCGATCGCAAGCATGAGGTGTCCTCGACCTCGCGGGCGCTCGGTGTCCAGGCTCGCACTGTGGAACTCCTGCGCGTTCGCGGCGTCGAGGACGACATGTTGCGAATCGGCAACCGCGCCAATGCGACCACGCTCTATGCGGACGGCTCGAAGCTCGGCGCCATCGAGTTACACAGAATGCCAAGCGAATTCAACTGCCTGCTGCTGCTCGCCCAATCCGAGACCGAACGACTGCTCACCGAACAGCTCAACCGCCAGGGCATCAAGGTCGAACGCGGCGTCGAGCTGACCTCCGTGCAACAGGGCCGTTCCGGAGTGTCCGTGGTGTTGCGCAGCGCCGACGGCATCCCGGAGTTCGTATCGGCGGATTACCTGATCGCCGCCGACGGCTCGCACAGCCTCGTCCGTAAGGCACTCGGACTGACCTTCACGGGTCGCTCCCTCTCATTCAGCTACGTCCTGGGTGATCTCCACCTAGCCGGTGACGTGCCTGACGATCAACTGTCGATCTTCTTGGCCTGCAACGGCTTCATGGCCGTCTTCCCGATGGGTGACGGCCGATTCCGGTTCATGGCCACCGACCCCGACGGGATCACCGGCGACGACGGTGATCCCAAGCTCGACGACATCCAGCGCCTCTACGACCGCACCGCGCACCTGCCGGCGTGCCTGTACGACCTGAATTGGAGTTCGCGCTTCCGGATCAACAGCCGCCACATGACCACCCTGCGCGACGGGCGCGTGTTCTTCGGCGGGGACGCCGCCCATGTCCACAGCCCCGCAGGCGGCCAGGGCATGAACGCCGGGATCGAGGACATGATCAACCTGTCGTGGAAGCTCGCGATGGTGCTCAAGGGGCAGGCCACGCCTGCACTGCTCGACACCTACGAGTCCGACCGGTTGCCGGTGATCCGGCAATTGGTTCGCATGACCGAGCGCGCCACCACGATGTTCAACTCCACCAACCCGGCTGCGCACCTATTGCGAACCTGGTTGGTCCCGGTCGTGCTCGGCCGCGAAGCCGTTCAGAACAAGGCCGCTCCGCGGCTGGGGCAGATCTCCGCGAGCTATCGCGGAAGCCCAATTGCCAAAGGCGCCGGTCGAATCGGATCGCTGCGGGCCGGCGACCGGGTGCCGGATTTCCCAGTCGGGGACGGCCGCCTCTACGACTTGCTGGACCTGTCCACGCTCACTCTGTTTGTTGGCGATGACGGGTTGCACAACGCCGAGGCATACCAACCGTGGGCCGATGTCATTGCGGTGCGACGGGCCCGCATCGACAACCTTCCCAAGGGCTGGCTGCTGGTTCGGCCGGACGGCTACCTCGCCGCGGCAGGTGGGCCCAACGACGCGGCCGCGCTGACCCGCTGGCTCGGCACGTGGCTCAACCGACGAGGTGACTGAGCGCATCGCGCGCCGCCTGATTGCGGCGGCCCTCCTCGAGTTCCATCAACGCGCACTCCGCCGTCGCGGCGATCCACAGCCTCGCCGACTCGCGCGGATGCGGTGACCCGAGCGCCTCGAAGTCAGCCGCCACCACGTCGACGTTCATCCGGTTGCGGCGCATCACCTCCTCGGCGATCGGCAGATGCCCACGGGCCTCCAGTAGCAACGCCTTCACTCCGCGATCGCGCAGACAGCCATCGAGGTATGTGGCGGCCGCCGTCGCGAGGCGGTCGGCGCCCGGCGCCATATCGCCGATCGCCGAGGAGACCTCGTCGAACAGCACATCGTGAAAGCGGCGGTGCAGGGCGACCAGGTACGTCACCCGGTCCGGGAAATGGTGGAAGAACGTCCCTTTGGATACGCCCGCCGCGGCGACGACAGCGTTGACGCTGAGCCTTTCCAGGCCGAGGTCCTCGGCGAGCACCAGCCCCGTTTCGATCAGGTTCGCCCGCGTCTGCTGCGCGGCGGCGAGCCGCTTGTTCCCCGCCGGTGCCACCACCGCAGTCCTCCCTTGCCAGACTGTCGACCCGCGCCTAGTGTAATTGACCGACCGGCCGGTCAATGAAAGGAACGCCGATGGCCACGATGCACACGTCGCTCGGCACCGTTTCCTACAGCGACGACGGCTCGGGCCCACCGGTCCTGCTGCTCCATGCGGCCCTGCACGATCGGGCTGATTTCGCCGCCGTCCTCGACCCTCTTGCCGCTGGCCGCCGCGTACTCGCCGTCGACTGGCCCGGACACGGTCAATCTCCCCTGCCCGATGTGCCACTGAGCGCTGTCCAGTTCGGTGATCTGCTTATCGACTTCATCGACCGTCTCGAGCTGACCAACCTCGTCGTCGTCGGCAATTCGGTCGGCGGCTACGCCGCATGCCGCCTGGCGTTGGAACGGCCCGAACGCGTTGCGGGTGTCGTGCTGGTCAACACCGGAGGTTTCACGCGCCACACCGTGTTCACGCGTATCTTGTGCGCGGTGATGGGACGGCCCCGGGTGGTCAAGACGGTGTTCCCGGCGTTTGTCCGCGCGTACATGCGGGCCAAGAACCCGGCGGATGCGACCATCGTCGACCGTGTGGTGGCCCGGGCGAGAACGGACGACGGAGCTCGCACCGCCGCCGCATTGTGGAAGAGCTTCACCGAACCCGGCCATGACCTACGTGGACGCGCGGCGCAGATCACGGCGCCCGTGCTGATCACATGGGGTGCCAGGGATTTCACAGCACCGCTTCAGTGGGGCAAGGCGATACAGGCCGCGATCGGCGGTTCGAGATTCGTAGCGCTGCCAACGGGTCACGTCGTGTTCTCGTCGGAACCGGCGGCCTGGTGCAACACCGTGCTGCCATTCGTCGACGCCGCACACGGCGTCGAGCATGGTGCCACACAACACAATTGACCCGTCGGTGTCGTGAATGTCACTGTCCGGCCACACAACTGAAATCCGCCGCGATGCGTCTGCCAAAGTATGGCGCACTGCGCAACCGTATTGCACTCGATATGGGCGGGCCTCGACCCCGACGGCTTCTTTCGGAGCAGGGCCGGCCGGCGTGAACCGGCGAGCGTGTTCTTCCCAGGCCTTGGTCCTGTCCACTTCTTCGCGACGGCGGAAGCGGCGCAAGACATCTTGACCACGCCCGGCACTATGGTCGAGGCGCCGACGCCGAATCCCATCGCGCCGATCGTCGGAACCGGCTCCCTGATACTGGTCTCTGGTGAGGATCACCGCCGCAAACGTCGGGTACTGATGCCGGCGCTCCACGGTCAACGCATGCGGGCGCACGCCGACGTGATGGCGCAGGCGGCGTTGAACGAATCGGCAAGCTGGCGACCCGGCCGCGAAGTCTCACTGTCAGCGGCGGCGCGGTCGATCGCCCTGCGGGTCATCGTGCTGGCCATGTTCGGGGTCGAAAACGGCGATCGGTTCGAGGAATTCACCAACGTGGCGACCGCGTTGATGCACGCAAACTCGGCGGCGTTGATGCTGGTGCCGTGGCTTCGCAGGGAATTCGCAGGACGCGGCCCGTGGGCTCGGCTGGTGGACTTGCGCTCGCGCTTCGACGCGTTGCTGACAGAACAGGTCGACGAACGGCGATCCGATTCGAACGACAAAAGCCTGCTCCGGTCGGTACTCGCGCACGATCTGGAATCGGATGATCTGTACGACCAGTTGCGCACGATGGTGGTCGCAGGTCATGACACCACCGCGGGCGCACTCATGTGGGCGCTATACCACATCCACCGCGAACCCGAAATTCGTGATCGGGTGATAGCTGAACTCGATGGTCTCGCGGATCCAAAGTCGTTGCCGGAGTTGCCTTACCTGGCGGCCGTGGTTTCGGAAGCCTTGCGCATGCATCCTGCCGTGCCGATCGTCTTGCGCCGCCTGACCGCTGAAGTGAAGGTCGACGGCATTGCCTTCTCACCTGGCGATGTCGTCGGCATCGGTGTGCCGTCAGTGCATTTCGATCCAGCGATCTGGCCGGACCCGCACCGCTTCGATCCGGATCGATTCCCGAAGAAGAGTCCCACGCCGTTCGAGTATTTGCCGTTCGGTGGTGGGTTCCGCCGCTGCCCCGGTGCCGCATTCGCCACCTATGAGTTAGCCATTTCGATTGGCACCCTGTTGAATACCGTCGAGCTGTCGATGCCGCAGCACGAACTGCGCCGCAAACCACCGCGATCGGTGCCGCGCGGGGTCGCGGTCGTGCCGTCGCGCGAGGTGAAACTCACGGTCACCCGTCGGCTGTGAATCGACTGTCCGCCGAGGCGAATCCGAGCCAGGTGTGGCGGTTGCCCGCCCAGCACCAGCCGACCTTTGGTGCGTCGCGGTTGGCGGCGCCGTCGCGCCCGGTGCCGTTGCTGATCCAGACCGCGGGTGTTCTCGCATCCAGTGAACCGCCTGGCCTGCGGCGCCGCGACGCGATCGTCATGAAGCACCTGCGTCGCTCGAGCGCGTCCGGTTGCTGCAGCAGCCAGTGCAATCCCTCGGTCAGCGTCAACGGCGTCCGGCCCGCGGCGGCGATTGCCGGCAGCGCCTCGTCGGGACTCCAGTTCGTCATCGCATCGCCGCGATCGAGGTCGCGCACGAGATAGACCGGCGCCGCAGGCAGGCTGACCGACGGTATGGGCGTGAACTCGTCGACGTCAGTCATGTCGGAGACCACGAAGGCCTGCTTGCCGTCGACCTGAACGAGCGGAACGAGCGCCGACGCAGGCACTCGGTCGGGGTGGACCACCAGCAGGGCATTCGCGGTGTCAGGTACACCGAGCAACTGGGCGTGGGACAAGCCAGCCAGCTCACCGACACCGAGTTCGATCAGTCGTTCGGCTTGTTCGCGGACGCTGGGCAGTGTCGATGCGACGGTAGGCATGGGCGCTCAACGAAGTCAGGTGTGCCGATGGTTCCCAATCCGCGCAGTCAGCCTCAACTGCATCGCTAACACAACCGACACAGCCGACCCGCCGTTGCCATGATTCTGTCGAGAATCGACAAGCATGGCTGATGACGTGCGTGGACCGTCCGTCGGACCCTCGGTCGCTGAGATTCTGGCGTCGCACGCAGGCGGGACGGGTTCGCCGGTCAAGACGGCAACCCGCGTCGCCGACGCGATCGCTGCTCGAGGTGACGACGGCACGTGGTTGTCGACGGTTTCACGCGATCGACTCCTCGCAGCTGCGGCGGAGATCGAGAGCCGCGACGGCGCGCGGACGCTGCCGCTCTATGGCGTGCCGTTCGGCGTAAAGGACAGCATCGACGTCCAAGGTGCACCGACGACACTGTCCTGTCCTGATTTCGCGTACGTCGCATCGACGACGGCGCCCGCCGTGCAGCGACTCCTCGACGCAGGCGCGCTGTACGTCGGTAAGACGAACCTCGACCAGTTCGCGACCGGGCTCAACGGCACCCGTACGCCGCACCCGATTCCGCGGAGCGTTTACGGCGGCGAAATGATCTCCGGTGGTTCGAGTTCCGGCTCGGCGCTGGCGGTGGCGCTGGGTCAGGTGCCGTTCGCGGTCGCCACAGACACCGCAGGGTCGGGACGGGTACCCGCCGCGCTCAACGGGGTGATCGGGTTCAAACCGTCGCGCGGGCTGATCAGCACCGTCGGCCTGGTCACCGCATGTAAGTCCCTGGATTGCATCAGCGTGATGGCCGGTTGCATCGACGACGTCGACCGTGTCTTCGACGTGGTAGCCGCCCGGGATCGCAACGATGCGTGGTCACGCGACCGCGGAAAGCGGTACGACGGCGGGTCCATCCGGGTCGGATTGCCGCCGGTCGACGAGCTCGAGTTCTTCGGCGACGGCGAGATGCGGCGCGCGCACCTGGCCTTCCGCGACCGGCTGGCGCGCAAGAACACCATCGTCGAGGTCTCGCTGGCACCGTTCCTTGCCGCGGGGTCATTGCTCTACCAGGGGCCGTGGGTGGCCGAACGACTGGTCGAGTTCGGTGATTTCCTTGCCGCACAGCCCGACTCGATCCACCCCGTGGTGCGTGAAATCTTCCGTGGCGGCCACAAGTACACCGCGGTCGACGCATTCGCGGCACTGCAAACGTTGCAAGAGCTCAAGGCGCGGGTGGCGCCGCTGTGGCAGCAGATGGACGTCCTCGTGCTTCCGACCATCGGGACCACCTTCACCGTGGACGAAGTGTTGGCCGCGCCCATCGACTGCAACACCAAGCTCGGTCACTACACGCACTTCGGCAACCTTCTCGATCTGCTCGGCGTCGCGGTCCCGTTGGGAGTCACCGCTGATGGGCGACCGTACAGCGGGATGCTGCTTGGCGCGGCGCTGACCGACGACACCGCGCTGACACTTGCCGCACAGATTCTCGACGAGCCCCGCACCGTGGTCCCGTCGCCCGCATCCATCCCCGCTGAGGAGCCAGTGTGAGTCTGCCCATCGAAGTGGCCGCCGAGCCATCGCCGTTCTTCCTCGTCCCGGGAAAGACGGCGCTGATCGTGATTGACATGCAGCGAGACTTCCTGTTACCCGGAGGGTTTGGCGAGAGTCTCGGCAACGACGTCGATCAGCTCCTCAAAGTGGTGCCGCCGCTCGCGGCGTTGATCGCCGCGGCTCGCTCGGCGGGCGTCATGGTCATCCACACCCGAGAGGGACATCGGCCCGACCTGTCGGACTGCCCGCCGGCCAAGCTCATCCGTGGGGCCCCATCGAAGCGGATCGGCGACGACGGCAAGTACGGCCGGATCCTGATTCGCGGCGAGTGCGGCCATGACATCGTCGACGAACTAGCGCCGATCCACGGCGAGGTCGTCATCGACAAACCCGGTAAGGGCGCCTTCTATGCCACCGATCTCCAGGACGTGCTGACGGCCGCAGGCGTCACGCAATTGCTCATCACAGGTGTCACCACCGAAGTGTGCGTACACACCACCACACGCGAAGCCAACGACCGTGGATATGAATTGCCTCGTCGTATCCGATTGCGTGGGTTCATATTTCCCGATGTTTCAGCGCATAGGCCTAGAGATGATCAAGGCCCAGGGCGGAATCTTCGGCTGGGTCGCCGACACCGCTGCCGTCATGCCGGCGCTGCACGAACTGACCACGACGGCCGCCTGAGAAGACCCACCATGAGCACCGACGTCACCGATCCTCCTGCCGACCCGCCCGTCGATCCGCCTATTCCGAAAGCACCGTCGATCCCGTTGTGGACGCGCGGTGACCTCAACGCGTTCTTCGGGCTCGGCTTCAACATCCTGGTCAACGTCCTGACGCTGACCGGCCTGATGATCGGAGTCATCGCGGTGCCTCCGGGCGACGTGCTCGGCACGGTGCTGCCCGCGCTGGGTGTGGCGTTGATTCTCGGCAATCTGTACTACACGTTCCTCGCACGGCGCCTGGCGCGACGGGAGAATCGTACCGACGTCACTGCGCTGCCGTACGGGCCGAGCGTGCCGCACATGTTCATCGTCATCTTCGTGGTGATGCTGCCGGTCTATCTGAACACCAGGGACCCGATTCAAGCGTGGCAAGCCGGATTGGCTTGGGCTTTCCTGATCGGCGTGATCGTGATGATCGGCGCGTTCGTCGGCCCCTATATCCGCAAGCTCACGCCCCGCGCTGCGATGCTCGGCACGCTGGCAGGCATTTCCATCACGTTCATCTCGATGCGACCGGCCGCGCAGATGTGGGAGGCGGCGTGGATCGGGCTGCCCGTAATGGCCGTCATCCTCATCGGGTTCTTCACAAATGTGAAACTGCCGTTCAACATTCCCGTCGGGCTGGCGGCGCTGCTGCTGGGTACCGCTATCGGCTGGATCGGCGGCTTCATGTCCGCACCCGATGTCGGGCAGGCGGTTTCCGATATCGCGATGGGCATCCCCGATCTGCGCATCGATCTGCTCTTCAACGGTCTCGCGGACCTCGCGCCGTTGTTGGGCACCGCGATCCCGTTGGGTGTCTACAACTTCACAGAAGCGATGAGCAACGTGGAAAGCGCTGCGGCGGCGGGTGACAACTTCAACTTGCGGAGCGTGCTGCTGGCCGACGGCGCTGGCGCGATCATCGGTTCTGCGTTCGGGTCGCCGTTCCCGCCCGCGGTGTACATCGGGCATCCCGGCTGGAAGGACGCGGGCGGCCGGGCGAGCTACTCCCTCGCCAGTGGCGTGGTGATCGGGATTCTTTGCTTTCTCGGTCTTTTCGGTGTGCTCGATGCGCTGCTGCCGGTGCCAGCAATCGTGCCGATCCTGCTGTACATCGGTCTTCTGATCGGCGCACAGGCCTTC
Source organism: uncultured Actinomycetota bacterium (assembly GCA_963848855.1). GTDB lineage: Bacteria > Actinomycetota > Actinomycetes > Mycobacteriales > Mycobacteriaceae > Mycobacterium. The sequence continues at coordinate 990,914 of CAWKFL010000006.1, read as the reverse complement.
CAGGCAGTGCCGCGGTTGCATGCCGTCGCGGTTGTCGCGGCGCTTTTGCCCAATCTCGCCCAGTGGGCCAGCGGTCTGATCGACAACGCGTTGAACGCAGCAGGCACATCGGCGGCGGAGGTCGGCGCCGAGGCGCTCAACGGCGCAGGCGTCGTCTACGAAGGACTGCAGACACTCGGCGAGGGCGCGGTCCTTGTCGGTTTGATCCTCGGCACGATGGTGACGTTCATCCTGGAAAAGAACTCCCTGTATGCCGCGATCGCGTCGGCGGTCGGCGCGGTTTTGTCGTTAATCGGGTTGATCCACGCGCCGGAAGTGGCGTGGGCCGCTAATCCACAGGTCGCGTTGGGGTACCTGTACTTCGGAATCATCTGCGCCGCTTACTCATTCCTGCCGGGCGCAAAGGAGCCCGTCGATATCGACGAGGCCGATGTCGTGGCGGCTCACTGACTAGGTTCGGGTTTGATCAATTCGCGCGGGCCCGTCGGCAGCCGCCAGTGAAAGATCGTCGCCGCCAACCGGAGCAACGTCGCCAGCGCGCTGCCGACCGCCACCCCGATCCACTGCGGCCAGACATAGTCGATCGCGACATACGTGACCGCGCCCAACATCGCCGGAACCGAGTACAGATCATCCGGACCCATCACCAACGGCACCTCGCGGGCCACGACATCACGCAGCATCCCACCGGCGATGGCCGTCAGCATCCCGATGAGCCCGCCCGCTAACCAGCTCGCACCCTCGTCGATGGCGATCGCCGCCCGAGGTGGCGAAAAACCCCATCCCGATCGCGTCGAGGACCAGCACCTTGGTGTTCATTCGCATGACACGCCGTGCGAACGGGGTGGCGATGACGGCAGCGATCAACGCGACCGTGATGTTGGGCCACTCGTGCACCGAAAGCGGCGGCCTGTTGAGCAGCAGATCCCGCAGAATGCCGCCACCGACGCCCGTGAGCACCCCGAGCGTCGCGATTCCGAACAAATCGAAGCCCTTGCGCACCCCGACGGTCGCCCCCGACGACGCGAAGACCGCAATCCCTGCGTAGTTGAGAATTTCGTGCGGCACGCTTGCACGTTATGTGCCCGCGACGTCAGTCGGGCACGAATGGAACGTCGGCGCCGTCGGCGAGCACAACGTACATCCGCCGCCACGGATTGGTGCCCTCGAGCCGCCACTGGTGACCGGACCCCGCGGTGTCCTCTGCCAACAGCACGTCGCCGGGTCGCAGGGTGAACTGTTCGCCGTCGCGGGTCGAGAAGTCCAGGGTGCCCGCGAGCGTCACGACGAGCTGGCGCACGGGTGCGGTGTGCCAGGCAAGCGAACCGCCACCGCTCGTCTCCTCGATGGTCACGTGGACACTCGACATCGCAGTCGACACCAGGTCCGCGTTGCGGCCCGGCCGCATGTCGAGCCGGCCGATCGCAACATGCGAGGCGTCGTCGGTGCCCGTCCACAGCCGCACGCATCGAATCATTTCCGGCTCCCAACGGACGGCAGGCTTCTACCCTGCTCGTGATGGACACCGCCACCGTAATTGTGACCGTGCTGCTGGCGGTGCTCTTCACGTTCTCGGCCAGCATCAAACTTCTGGGTGTTCCTCGATCGCTGGCAATCCGCGACCACCTCGGGGTCAAACCGTTGCAGTGGCGCGCGATCGGCGGGGTAGAACTTGCCGGAGTTGCCGGTCTTCTCGTTGGCCTGCTCTGGTCGCCGATCGGCATCGCCGCCGCGATCGGCCTCGCGCTGTTGTCGGTCGGCGCGATCGCCTTCCATGTGCGGGCGTCCGACGGGGCCGCAGATACGGCTCCTGCGGTAATCGGGCTCGCACTGGCGGTCGCGACGGCCGTGTTGCACACCCTCTGACGTAGCGGCGATCACACCGGCCGCAAAATCGACATTAGATTAGCTAATTTTTCGTGGTCAATTGTCTACGAACTGGCCTACGCTGCTCGTATGGCTGCCCGAGCGCACAGCGCCGATCCCCGCGCCGAACGCGTCCGAACCCAGCTGCGCGAGGCGGCGTTCGAGCTCGCACACGAACGTCCCGTCGACCGGCTCACGGTCGGCGACATCGTGTCGCGCGCCCAGGTCAGCCGCCAGGTCTTCTATCAGCACTTCCGCGACCGCGATGACGCCGTCGCCACCGCATTCACCGTCGCGTTCGCGGCGGCGACCGCCGAACATGGCGCTGACCCTCGGAGCCGGATCCTGCCGCTGTTCGACTTCGCCGCCGAGCACCGGTCGATGTACCGCAACATCGTGCCGAGCGCGGTGACCCAGCGCGTCGTGACCGCGTTTCGAGCCGAACTCGCCCCGGCGTGCGAAGAGATCGCCGTCGGTGGCATGCCCGTCGTCACCACCATCGCGAGCCTGACGCCTGAATCGGTCACGCGGTTCCTCGTCGGTGGGTTCATGGAAGTGCTCAGGTCCTGGATGGAAGATCCCGAGTCGACCGACCTGACGGGTCGCGCGAGCGCCGCGCTGGACACCGTGAACGCGCTGCTCGGCCTCACCACACAATCGAAAGGTTCTCGAAATGGCTAAGCATCACGCCCCCGAGCGGCACCCGCTTCGCGATCGCGGGGCGCTGCGTACCGTGGCGCTGGCGATGGTCGGGTTGACAGTCTTCGTCGTTGCCATGATCGCCAGCTACTCCGGCGCGTTCGCCAAGCCGGCGCTGCACCACATGACCGTCGCCGTCGCGGGCCCGCAACAGCTCGTCGATGCCATTCGAAGCCAAGATGCGTTGGAGGTCAACCAAGTTGGCGACGACGCCGCCGCGCGCGGACAGGTCTACGAACGCAAGACCGACGCCGCCTTTGCTGTCGCACCCTCGGGTGAGCTGAAGGTCTACGTGGCAGGCGGTGGTGGCCACAGCGTCGCCAGCGCCGCCGAGACCGTTGGCCGCGCGATCGCCGGCAAGGCGGGTCTTCGCGCAGAAGTCGAGGACGTCGCGCCTGCGTCGGCGGGCGATCCGTCCGGCACCGTCGAGTTCTACGCCATCATCTTCATATCGATCGGCGCGTCCGTGGGCGCAACAATTTTCGGACGCGTCATGGGTACTGCCCGCAGACCGGTGACCCTGGCGTTGCGCAGCGCGACACTGGCCGGCTACTCGGCGTTGCTGGCCGCGACCGTGACCCTTTACGTCGACGTGATTCTTGGCGCGCTGACCGGCCACACCTGGCAGGTGTTCGGCGCGTTGTGGCTCTACGCGATGGCAGTCGGCGGGGCGGTGACCGGTGTGGCCGCGGCGTTCGGATCTGTCGCGTCGATGGCGCTGACGGCGTTTCTGGTGGTGGTCGGAAACGCCGCTGCCGCCGGACCGGTGGGCAGGCCGCTGCTGTCCGGCTTCTACTCGACATTCACCTCTATCGTGCCGCAGGGGTCGGGCGTCTCCCTGCTGCGCAGCGTCTCCTACTTCGGCGGGAACGGCACGCTGACACCGCTCATGACGCTGGCGATATGGGGCGGTGCCGGCTGTCTGCTTGCGGTCCTCGCCACCGCCGCGCGGGTGAATTATCGTGCCCTCTATGAGCGTTTCGGTGGCCGAGGCGGCGCCCTACTACGACCTCGGGTCTTATCACCGGCCGATTGACACGCCGACGCCACAGGCGCAGGTGTGGTTCGACCGCGGGTTGGTCTGGGCCTACGCGTTCAACCACGAAGAAGCCGTTCGGTGCTTCGACCGTGCCCTTGAACTCGATCCCGACCTTGCCATCGCGCGATGGGGTATCGCCTATTCGATCGGACCGAACTACAACAAGGCGTGGGAGGCGTTCGATCCCGTCGACCTCACCGCATCGCTGGCCCGGGCCCGAATGGAGTTGGAACTCGCAGGCAAGGGCCGTGCCTCCGCCGTCGAACAGGGATTGATCGAAGCGTTGCGTGCCCGCTTCCCCACCGATGACGCCGACGACCTTGACACGCTGCAGGCCGGGCACACCGCATACGCCGACGCCATGATGGCACTCGCTCAGGCCTACCCCGACGACATCGACGTGCAGGCGCTGGCTGCCGACGCGCTCGTCAACATCACCGCATGGGCGCTGTGGGACACCAGAACCGGCGAACCCGCGTCGGGCTCCCGGGTGGTGGAGGCCAAACGGATACTCGACGACGCGCTCGCCACCGCGGCGGGGCGCGCGCACCCCGGCGTGCTGCATCTCTACCTGCACACCATGGAGATGTCGGGAACCCCGCAGGATGCGCTGCCCGCCGCGGACCTCCTGCGCGGCCTGGTGCCCGACGCCGGTCACCTGGAGCACATGCCGAGCCACATCGACGTGCTGTGCGGCAACTACCGCGACTCGGTGGTGTCGAATCTGTCTGCGGTGCAGGTGGATCGGCGGTTCGTGGAACACGAAGGCGCGCTGAACTTCTATTCGCTCTACCGCGCCCACAACCTGCACTTCGTGGTGTACTCCGCGATGTTCGAGGGTTCGTCGGCGATCGCGTTGCGGGCCGCCGACGAGCTCGCCGCACAACTGACGCCCGAGCTGCTGGCCATCGAGTCCCCGCCGATGGCGGACTGGCTGGAAGCCTTCGTGCCGTTGCGAATACACGTCCTGGTCCGCTTCGGCAGGTGGGACGACCTGATCGCGGAGCCGCTGCCCGAGGATCTGGGGTTGTACTGCAGTACCGCCGCCGTGATTCACTACGGCCGCGGAGTGGCGCACGCCGCGAAAGGCCAGCTGCCCCAGGCTCGCGCCGAGCGGGACGCGTTCACCGAGGCCTACGCCCGCGTCCCCGAATCCCGCTACCTGTTCAACAACACCGCTCGTGACATCCTCGCGGTCGCCTCCGAGATGCTCGACGGCGAAATCGATTATCGGGAAGGCAGATTCGACGACGCGTATGCCCATCTGCGGCGGGCGATCGAGCTCGACGACGCGCTGCCTTACGACGAACCGTGGGGCTGGATGCAGCCGACCCGGCACGCGTACGGCGCGCTGCTGCTCGAACAGGGCCATGTCGAGGAGGCCGCGCAGGTCTACGCGGCGGACCTCGGCCTTGACCCAACTCTGAGCAGGCCGTGTCAGCACCCCAACAACGTGTGGAGCCTGCACGGCTACCACGAATGCCTGCAAAGGCTGGGCCGCACCGCCGAGGCCGGGATCATCGGCCAGCAGCTCGCGCTGGCGCTGGCACGCGCCGACGTGCCCATCAATGCGTCGTGCGCCTGCCGGCTCGAGGTCGCCGACACGTGCTGCGACTAGCGGATGAGCTCCTGTTCGGCCGCGGCGACGATCTCCGCGCAGTGCCGCTCGAAGCCGATGGTCATCGAGCGGGCACCTCACCCAACCAGATGTGGAAGGTGTCCAGCCGGCTGATCAGCCCGCCGGTGAACGTGAACACCTCCGAATAGACGAAGCCGACCGGCCCATCGCCGAGCGCGACGCTGCCGTGCCCGACCACCGCGACCGTGTCGCCCTCCTCGACGAGCCGGTGAAGCATCAACTCCGGGTTGGGACCGCCGCCGCTGTCGGCTTCTGCCGCGAACGCGTCCTTGCCGACCAGGGTCCTGTCGCCGTGCAGTGCCCAGACCACGCCGTCGGCCAGGCACGACACGATCTGCCCGAGATCGCCCCGCCGGAACCCTTCGGTGTATCGCTCCACAACGACCTTCTGCGATGTCACGTCATCACCTCCGATGAATCTCACCATCGCCGAGCGCAGGACTCATCGCAACGCTGCGTAAACTCCGGCGTGTGGCGATCAGCGACGACGACCTCGAACGCCTGCGCCGCTGCGTGGAACTCGCCTGCGCGGCACTGGACGACGGTGACGAGCCGTTCGGGTCGATCCTCGTCGACGAGCGTGGCCAGAGCCCATTCGAAGATCGCAATCGCGTCAAGGATGGCGACTACACCCGGCATCCGGAGTTCGCGATCGCCCGCTGGGCCGTCGAGAACATGACCCCTGCGGCGCGAGCACGCGCGACCGTGTACACCTCCGGTGAGCACTGCCCGATGTGCGCGGCCGCGCACGCCTGGGTCGGTTTGGGTCGCATCGTTTACGCCGCCTCGTCGGAGCAGTTGACGCAATGGCTTTCGGAATGGGGCGCGTCGACGCCGCCGGTGGCGCCGCTGCCGATCTCGACCGTCGCTCCCGGCATCGTCGTCGACGGACCGGCGCCCGAGCTCGCCGACACCATGAAGGCCCTCTACGAAGCGAAGTTCGGGTCGTGAGCGAAGCGGCCTGGGTTGAGCATGCGATCTGGTGGCAGGTCTACCCGCTGGGCTTCGTCGGCGCCTACCCCAACGACGTGCCGCCCACCGCCGATGAGCACCGGTTGCACCGCGTCGCGGACTGGTTCGACCACGCCATCGATCTCGGCGCGTCCGGCATCGCGCTCGGACCGATCTTCGCCTCCCGCACCCACGGCTACGACACCACCGACCACTACCGGATCGACCCGCGTCTCGGCGACGACAGCGATTTCGACCATCTGGTGACCGAGGCTCGCCGCCGTGGCCTGCGCGTGCTGCTCGACGGCGTGTTCAACCACGTCGCAGGCGACTTCGCGCGCCCGGAGTGGTTCCGCAGGCGTGGCAGCGGCTTTGACACCTTTGAGGGGCACGGCGAGCTCATCGCGCTCAATCACGACGATCCCGACGTCGTCGCCTACACCGTCGACGTGATGTCACATTGGCTCCGCCGCGGCGCCGACGGTTGGCGCCTTGACGCCGCGTACGCAGTGCCCGATCGTTTCTGGGCGCAGGTGCTTCCGCAGGTTCGACAGTCGTTCGCCGACGCGTGGTTCGTCGGCGAAGTCATCCACGGCGACTACTCAGCGCGAGTCCGCGATTCGGGATTCGACTCGGTGACGCAGTACGAGCTCTGGAAGGCGATCTGGAGCAGCCTCAACGACGGTAACTTCCATGAGCTCGACTGGGCACTGGTGCGGCACAACGAGTTTCTCGACGAGTTTGTCCCGATGACCTTCATCGGCAATCACGACGTGACCCGCATCGCCAGTCAATTGGATGACACCCGCCATCTCGAGCATGCGCTCGTGATCCTGCTGACGACCGGCGGTACGCCTAGCGTCTATGCCGGTGACGAGGCGGCGTACCGCGGTGTGAAAGAGGAGCGGTTCGGTGGCGACGACGCGGTGCGGCCCGAATTCACCGCGCCGCTAATGGGAGTCGACGAACACGGCCACGATGTGTTCCGGCTCCATCAGTACCTGATCGGCCTGCGCCGGCGTCACCCATGGCTGCACACGGCCAGGACGTCGCCGCTGGCGCTGACGAACACCCAATACGTCTACGCGACGCGCAACGGCCCCGACGCGTTGGTGGTCTGCCTCAACGTCGACGCCGAACCCTTGGCCGTGTCGCTGGCCGAACTCGGCTTCGGCGAGGGGCAGATCGTCGCGGGCTCGGGCGCGCCGCCGCAGAACGTCGTCGCGCAGGCCGAGGTGGAGCCGAACGGATGGCTGATCATCGCTCCTCGTTGAGCTCCTCGAGGGTCGCCGAGTCCTCGACGCCGTCGTAGAACTTGTCCACAACCGCGCGAAAGTCGGCGTTGTCATCGGTCGCCCGCATGAACAGCGTCATCGATGAGCGCACCTTGAGGTTGTCGGGCCAACCGAAGATCGCCTCGATCGATCGCCCGTCGATCCGGGCCACCAACTGCGCACATTCCCGCAGCCTCGGCCCCAGCACGTCGTGGGCCAGGTAGGCACGCGCCTCGTCGAGCGACGATATGCCGAACCGCTTAGCGGTCGGGCTACGGCCGAGCCCACGCAGTTGAGGAAACACAAACCAAATCCAATGACTGCGCTTTTCGCCGTTGCGGAGCTCGTCGACCACGGTGTCGTAGACGAGGTCCTGTGCGTCGACAAAACGCCGCAGATCGAACGGATCTGGGCCATTCGATGACAACGATTTGCGCACAGTCATATCGTTAGCCAGTTTTGCAAGATAGTCTTCGGGATTCAATGACGACATTGACCGAGCAACAAGCGCCGCCTCAAAAGGACGCTGCGCCCAAGTCCAGAAATCTGCGGCGTCGCGTGCTGTCGCGGATCAGCATCCAATCCAAGCTGCTGGTGATGCTGCTGGTCACCAGCATCCTGTCGGCCGCCGTGGTGGGTGCGATCGGTTACCAGTCGGGGCGGTCGTCGCTGCGGGCGTCGGTGTTCGACCGGCTAACAGAAATTCGCGCCTCGCAATCGCGGCAACTGGAGTCGCAGTTCGCCGACCTGATGGACTCATTGGTGATCTACACCAGGGGATCCACCGCGACCGAGGCCATCGAGGCGTTCACACCGGCTTTCGACCAACTCAATGACGCCACGACCAGCCCGCAGCAGTGGCAGTCGATCGTCGATTACTACAACAACCAATTCAAGAAAGCCGAGGAGAATCAGACCGGCGATCAGGTTGACATCAACGCGCTGCTGCCGACGTCGAATCCCCAGAAATATCTGCAGGCCTACTACACGACCCCGTTCACCGACTGGGATAAGGCGCTCGCCTTCAACGACGCCCGCGACGGCAGCGCATGGTCGGCCGCGAGCGCCCGGTTCAACGATTTCTTCAGGGAGATCGTCACCCGCTTCGAGTTCGAGGACGCGCTGCTGCTCGATAACCGCGGCAACGTGGTCTACACCGCCTACAAGGGCGTCGACCTCGGCACCAATATCCTGACAGGTCCCTATCGCGAAACAGGCCTGCGTTCGGCATACCAGGAAGCGATCGCCTCGAACACCGTCGACTATGTCGGCATCACCGACTTCGCCGACTATCAGCCTGCCGACGAGCCGACCGCATGGATGGTGGCCCCCGTCGGCCCGCAGGGGCGGGTGCAAGGCGTTCTGGCGCTGCAATTTCCGATCTCCAAGATCAACCGCCTGATGACCGCGGACAAGCAGTGGGAAGCCGCGGGGATGGGCCGCACCGGCGAAACCATCCTGGTGGGGCCCGACGACCTGATGCGGTCGGATTCACGGCTGTTCCTGGAGAACGAGGATCAGTTCAAGAGGGATGTGGTCGACGCGGGAACGCCACCGGACGTTGCGGACGAGTCGATTCGCCAGCGGGGAACCACGCTGGTGCAACCGATCACGGGGGAAGCCGTTCGGCAGGCGCAACGGGGCCAGCGCGGCACGCTTGTCGAGGACGACTATCTGGGCCACGAAACGCTGCAGGCGTATGCACCGGTGCAGCTGAAAGGCTTGCACTGGTCGATCATTGCCAAGATCGATACCGCCGAGGCGTTCGCTCCGGTGGCCGCGTTCACCCGAACCCTCGTGCTGTCGACGGCGATCATCATTTTCGTCGTATGCATCGCCGCGATGTTGTTGGCACGCCTGTTCGTGCGTCCCATCCGCAGGCTGGAGGCCGGTGCGCAGCAGATCAGCTCGGGCGACTACAACGTCATCTTGCCGGTCCGCTCACGCGATGAGTTCGGTGATCTGACGGTCGCTTTCAACGATATGAGCCGCAACCTCGCGATCAAGGAGGGACTGCTCACCGAGCAAAGGCGCGAGAACGATCGGCTTCTTCGATCCCTCATGCCCGAGCCGGTGGTGCAGCGCTACCGCGAGGGCGAGGAAACCATCGCGCAGGACCATCAGAACGTCACGGTGATCTTCGCCGACATCATCGGCCTCGACGAGATGTCCGACGACATGAGCTCTGACGCCCTGCTCGCGATCGTGAACAAGCTGACGCGCCAATTCGACGCCGCTGCAGAGAATCTCGGTGTCGAGCAGGTGCGGACCCTGCACAACGGCTACCTGGCGAGCTGTGGCCTGAGCGTGCCGCGACTCGACAATGTCCGCCGCACCGTGGATTTCGCGATCGAGATGCAGCGCACCATAGAGAGATTCAACGGTGAGACCGGCAACGACCTGAAATTGCGGGCCGGCATCGATACCGGCACCGTCAGCAGCGGCCTCGTCGGCAGGGCAACACTGGCCTATGACATGTGGGGCTCTGCCGTCAACCTGGCTTACCAAGTGCAGAGCGGTGCGCCGCAGCCGGGCGTGTACGTGACATCCCGGGTGTACGAAGCGATGCGTGACAGCCTGCAGTTCACTGCGGCAGGAGAGGTCGACGACGGCAGTGTAAGCGAGCCGATCTGGCGGCTGACGGAGCGGCAGACGTGACAAGCGTCCTCGACGCGCCGTGGTTCTACTGGGCCGTCGGCGTGGCGGTGGGCTTCCCGATCTGCCTGGTTTTCCTCACCGAGCTGCAGAATGCACTGCGGCGGCGGAGCAGCGCGCTGGCCCGCCCGGTTCAACTGGTGCGCAACTACATCCTGCCGTTGGGTGCGCTGCTGATACTGCTGGTCGGGGCGATCCAGGTGTCGGGCGAGGCGACGCCGGTACGCATCGTCGCGACGGTGTTCGGCTTCGTCGTGCTCGTGCTGTTGTTGTCCGGTTTGAACGCCACGGTGTTCGCGGGCGCGCCGGAAGGCAGCTGGCGCAAGCGGATTCCGTCCATCTTCCTTGACGTCGCGCGATTCGCACTGATCGCCATCGGTCTGGGCCTGATTTTCGCCTACATCTGGGGCGCGAATGTGGGTGGCCTGTTCACCGCGCTCGGTGTGTCGTCCATCGTGCTCGGCCTGACACTGCAGAACTCCGTCGGTCAGATCATCTCCGGCCTGCTCGTGCTGTTCGAGCAGCCGTTCCAACTCGGCGACTGGATCGAAACTCCCGCGGCGCGCGGCAGGGTGGTCGAAGTCAACTGGCGCGCGACGCACATCGACACCGGCAGCGGCATTCTCATCACGCCCAACTCGGTGCTGGCAGCGGCGCCCTTCACGAACTTCAGTCGGCCGCCCGGCACCCACTCTCTCGTCGTCACCACGGTGTTCTCGGTCATGGATCCACCCGACGACGTCTGCGCGACGCTGAACCGTGTCGCAGCCACGCTGCCGCAGCTTCGACCCGACGCGCTGCCCTCGACCGTTGCGGCAGGCGGTCAGGAGTTCAACACGTCCATACCGCTGCGCACCCCGGCCGATGACTTTTCGGCCAAGTCGATGTTTCTGCGGTGGGTCTGGTACGCCTCGCGCCGCGCCGGACTGCACCTTGATGAGGCCGAGGACGTGTTCGAGACGCCCGAACGGTTGCAGACGTCACTGCACGCCATCGCCCCCACGCTGCGGTTGACCCCGGCCGACCAGGAGCTACTGCTCGCCCACGTCAGCCTCACCCGATATGGAGCCGACGAATACCTCCAGTTCGCGGGTCAGGTGCCCAAACGGATGCTGTTCATCGTCGACGGGCGGGTGCGGTTGGTGGTCACCGGCGACGACGGCGCCATCGTGCCGGTGCGTACCCTTGAGGCAGGTGATTTCATTGGGCAGACCGCGCTGACGCGGGAGCCCGTGTCCGCGTCGGCATATGCGCTCGGGGAAGTGACCGTGCTGAAGATCGAACGCCGACACATGGAGGAACTGGTGGATCGAAAGCCGATGCTGTTGCAGGACATCGGCCGTGCCATCGAGGAGCGCCGAGCCAACGTCCGGCGTGCACTATCCGCCGCGGGAGAGTAGAGATGGGCGCATGAGGAGACGCCTTCCGCGACCCCGCGAATTGCAACCACTGATCCAGTTCCGCAAACCAGGGCTCAACCTGACCAAGCGTCGGCTTGACGCCGCGCTGACCATCGAGGACCTGCGTCGAATTGCCAAGCGCCGCACTCCGAAAGCCGCGTTCGACTACACCGACGGTGCCGCAGAGGAGGAACTGTCGCTGGCACGGGCCCGGCAGGCGTTCCTCGACATCGAATTCCACCCGACAATCCTGCGCGACGTCGAGAAGGTGGACACCGGCCGAACCGTGCTCGGCGACCACGTCGCACTGCCGTTCGGCATCGCGCCGACGGGCTTCACGCGGCTGATGCAGACCGAGGGCGAGATTGCGGGCGCGCACGCCGCTGCCAGGGCGGGCATCCCGTTCGCCCTTTCGACCATGGGCACCAGTTCGATCGAGGACATCAAGGCGGCAAACCCGCACGGCCGCAACTGGTTTCAGCTTTACATGTGGAAGGACCGGGATCGGTCCATGGCGTTGGTCGAGCGTGCGGTTCAAGCCGGCTTCGACACCCTGCTGGTCACCGTCGATGTACCTGTGGCAGGTGCGCGGCTGCGTGACGCCCGCAACGGAATGTCGATTCCACCCTCGTTGACGTTGCGCACGGTGCTGAATGCGGCGCCGCGGGCGCGCTGGTGGTTCGACTTGCTGAGCACCGAGCCGCTGTCGTTCGCGTCGCTTGACCGTTGGTCCGGCACCGTTGCGGAATTGCTGGACAGTATGTTCGACCCGACGGTCACGTTCGAAGACTTGGCGTGGATCAAGTCGCAATGGCCGAACAAGTTGGTGGTCAAGGGAATTCAGACGCTCGATGATGCCAGGGCGGTGGTCGACCTCGGTGTCGACGGCGTATTGCTGTCCAACCACGGGGGCCGCCAACTCGACCGCGCGCCGGTGCCCTTCTATCTGTTGCCTGCCGTCGCGCGCGAGCTCGGTGGCTCGACGGAGATTTTGCTGGACACGGGCATCATGTCGGGCGCCGACATCGTGGCATCGATCGCGCTTGGCGCGCGTTTCACGCTAGTCGGCCGCGCCTACCTGTACGGCCTGATGGCGGGCGGCGAGGCCGGCGTCGACAGGGCGATCGAGATCCTGTCCGGCCAGGTCAGCCGCACGATGCGGTTGCTCGGTGTGACTTCACTGGACGAGCTGGCCCCGCATCATGTGACGCAGTTGCGGCGTTTGGCGCCCGGCGTTTCGTCCTGATCCGGCAAGTCACACCCGTAACTTTATTCCCACAGGTCACAGGCCATAAATCGGATTCTCGAGTCCCCGCCGAGTCGGAATCGTTAGCCAACCGCGACGTCGGAACTGGGTGTCGAGTCCGCACGCGCGCGCTCGACACGTGTTTCATTACGCATCGAAAGCGACGGCAATTGCTTTGTGGCATGCGATGAAAGGTGGGTTGGTTGCCGTTATGAAGTTCATTGAGAGGTTTCGAGGCAAGTGGTTGCGACGGTTGGCCGTTGGCGCCGTTACGGCGGCGACACTGCCCGGCCTGATCGGCTTCGTCGGGGGTTCGGCGACTGCTGGTGCATTCTCCCGGCCGGGTCTTCCCGTCGAGTATCTGGACGTCTTCTCCGCGGCGATGAACCGCAACATCCGCGTCCAGTTTCAGGGCGGCGGCCCTAATGCCGTCTATCTGCTCGACGGCCTTCGCGCACAGGATGATTTCAACGGCTGGGACATCAACACCCCGGCGTTCGAGTGGTACTACCAGTCGGGCCTGTCGGTCGTGATGCCCGTCGGCGGCCAGTCGAGCTTCTACACCGACTGGTATCAGCCCTCGCGCGGCAACGGCCAGGACTACACCTACAAATGGGAGACGTTCCTGACTCAGGAACTCCCTGCATGGCTGGAGGCCAACAAGGGTGTATCGCAGAATGGCAACGCGGTCGTCGGCCTCTCGATGGCGGGCAGCACCGCGCTGACGTACTCGATCTACTACCCGCAGAAGTTCATCTACGCGGCCTCACTGTCGGGCTTCCTCAACCCGTCGGAGGGTTGGTGGCCGATGCTGATCGGGCTGGCCATGAACGACGCTGGCGGCTACAACGCCGAAAGCATGTGGGGACCATCGAGTGATCCGGCGTGGAAGCGCAACGACCCGATGGTCAACATCGCGCAGTTGGTGGCCAACAACACGCGGATCTGGATCTACTGCGGCACCGGAACCCCGTCGGAACTCGACACCGGCACCTCCGGCGAAAACCTGATGGCCGCGCAGTTCCTGGAAGGGTTCACGTTGCGGACCAACGTCGCCTTCCGCGACAACTACGTCGCGGCGGGCGGCACCAACGGTGTGTTCAACTTCCCGGCACAGGGCACGCACAGCTGGAACTACTGGGGGTCGCAGCTGCAGCAGATGAAGCCCGACATTCAGCGGGTGCTGGGGGCGCAAGCCACCGCCTGAGATCCACCCACAAAACAGGGAGCCTGCCGTAACCCCCGAACGGCAGGCTCCCTGCCTTTTCGCATATGGCGAACGAGGCCCCGTCGGGGAACAAATCACCGCGCACCAGGGTTGAGTCGATCTGACTGAACTTTGGAGGATTCATGGCTGAAGCCAAATCAGTGCCAGTGTTGTTTTTGAGCGAATCGATCGTGCTGCCGGGAATGGTGGTGCCGATCGAGCTGGACGATGCCGCACGAGCCGCTGTTGACGCCGCCCGGGCCAGCGAGTCCGGTGAGCTGCTGATCGCGCCGCGACTGGAAGACCGGTACCCCTCCTACGGTGTGTTGGCCTCGATCGTGCAGGTTGGCCGCATCGCCGGTGGAAATGGGACCGCCGCGGTGGTGCGCGGGAACAGCCGCGCGCACATCGGCGCCGGTGCCAGCGGCCCTGGCGCCGCACTGTGGGTCGAGGTGACCGAGGTCGCCGAGCCCGAACCGACCGATGAGGTGCGCACGCTGGCCGCCGAGTACAAGAAGCTACTGCTGGCCATGCTGCAGCGCCGTGAGGCCTGGCAGATCATCGACTTCGTCAACCAGCTGACCGATCCGTCGGCGCTGGCCGATACGGCCGGATATGCCTCGTATCTGACGCAGGTTCAGAAGCGCCAGCTGCTGGAGACACCGGACGTGGCCGAACGACTGCGTGTCCTGATCGAGTGGATCGGTGATCATCTCGCCGAGGTCGAGGTGACCGACAAGATCGCCGACGACGTGCGCGAGGGCATGGAGAAGACGCAGAAGGAGTTCCTGCTGCGTCAACAACTCGCCGCCATCCGCAAGGAGCTTGGTGACGGTGAGCCCGACGGGTCTGATGACTACCGGAGCCGGATCGAGGCCGCCGATCTGCCTGAGAAGGTCCGAGAGGCCGCACTGCGCGAGGTCGGCAAGCTGGAGCGGTCCAGTGAGCAGAGCCCCGAGGGCGGTTGGATCCGCACCTGGCTCGACACCGTGCTGGACCTGCCGTGGCACGTCACCACCGAGGACTCGACGGACCTGAAGTCCGCCAGGGAGATTCTTGACGCCGACCACCACGGATTGGACGACGTCAAGGACCGCATCGTCGAGTACCTGGCCGTGCGGGCGCGTCGCGCTCAGCGCGGAATGGCCGTCGTCGGTGGCCGCGGCTCCGGCGCCGTCATGGTGCTGGCAGGCCCGCCCGGTGTTGGCAAGACGTCACTGGGCGAGAGCGTGGCACGGGCGTTGGGCCGCAAGTTCGTTCGCGTCGCCCTCGGCGGCGTGCGTGACGAGGCCGAGATTCGTGGCCACCGGCGGACCTACGTCGGTGCGTTGCCGGGCCGCATCGTGCGAGCCATTGGCGAGGCGGGTTCGATGAACCCCGTCGTGCTGCTCGACGAGATCGACAAGGTCGGCTCCGACTACCGTGGCGATCCCGCGGCCGCGCTGCTCGAGGTGCTGGATCCGGCGCAGAACCACACCTTCCGCGACCATTACCTGGATCTGGACCTTGACCTGTCCGATGTCGTGTTCCTGGCGACCGCCAACGTGATCGAGAACATCCCGTCGGCGCTGCTGGACCGGATGGAGCTGGTGACGATCGACGGCTACACCGAAGACGACAAGGTCGCCATCGCCCGCGACTTCCTGTTGCCGCGGCAGCGGGAACGGGCTGCGGTGACCGCCGACGAAGTCACGGTGACCGAGGACGCGCTGCGCAAGATCGCGGCCGACTACACCCGTGAACCCGGTGTGCGGCAGTTCGAGCGGCTGCTCGCCAAGGCGTTGCGCAAGGCGACAACTCGGTTGGCGGAGAACCCCGCTCCCCTCGTCATCGACGAGCCGGATCTCGTTGACTACCTTGGCCGTCCGCGGTTCATGCCCGAGTCGGCGGAACGCACGGCGGTGCCAGGTGTCGCCACCGGACTCGCGGTCACGGGTCTCGGCGGCGATGTGCTCTACATCGAGGCGGGATCGACCGACGGCGAGCCGGGGCTACAGCTGACCGGCCAGCTCGGCGACGTGATGAAGGAGTCGGCGCAGATCGCGCTGTCATACGTCCGCTCGCACGCCGAGCAGTTGGGTGTCGACCCCAAGGCACTCGACCGTCGCATCCACGTCCACGTCCCCGCCGGCGCCGTTCCCAAGGACGGCCCGTCGGCCGGTGTGACGATGGTGACCGCGCTGGTCTCGATGGCCACCGGACGGCAGGTGCGCTCGGATGTCGGTATGACGGGTGAGGTGACTCTCAACGGCCGGGTGCTGCCGATCGGCGGGGTCAAGCAGAAACTGCTTGCCGCCCAACGTGCCGGGTTGTCAACGGTTTTCATCCCGCAGCGCAACGAGCCCGACCTGGACGATGTGCCGTCCGACGTGCTCGACGCCCTGGAGGTCAAGCCGATGACCGACGTGGCCGAGATCGTGGCGCTGGCGTTGGAGCCAGCCGCTGAGGCGGCGACGGTCGCGGCCTGACCCGGGGAAGCTCACGGCGAGCGTGCGCGTTTGTCGGTTCTGACACGGCGTGTCGAACCGCAGACACGCATGCTCGCGGTGAAGAAGAGGTGACGATGCCCCAGCCTGGGGAACGGTTGCGCAAGATGGGCTTCCTGACGATCGGCAGGTTCGACGAGGACGATCCGGGTCCAGGGCACGAAGAAACGCTGCGGATGATCGAGCGGGCCGAGGCGCTCGGGTTCGACACGGTGTGGATCCGTCAGCGTCATCTGCAGCCGGGCATCTCCTCACCGGTCGCCATGCTCGCGGCGGCTACCCAGCGCACCAGCCGAATCGAGTTGGGCACGGCGGTGATTCCGCTGGGCCCGGAGAACCCGCTGCGGCTGGCCGAGGATCTTGCGACCGTCGACATACTTTCCGGCGGGAGGCTCTGTCCGGGTGTTTCGGTCGGCACACCGGTGCTCTACGAGAACTACAAGACCGCCCTTTATCCGGAGACCCACGAAGTGGAGAACTTCACCAAAGATCGGGTGGCCCGGTTGCTCGACTTCCTGCGCGGCGTGCAGGTCAGCGATTTCGAAGGAGCGCTCGGCATCGAACAGTTCTCCCGGCGGGTAGAGCCGCACTCGCCCGGTCTGGCCGAGCGGGTGTGGTACGGCGCGGCGAGCCTCTCGTCGGCGATCTGGGCTGCCGAACAGGGCATGAACTTTCTCAGCAGCAACGTCGTGAGCAGCGCCGGAACCGACGCCCGTGACTTCGCCGCCATCCAGGCCCTGCAGATGGACGCCTACCGGGCACACCACCGGAACCCGGAAAATGCCCGAATCTCACAGGGTTTGGTGGTGATCCCGACGGACTCGGCGACACCGGAACAAATCGAGAAGTACCGCGCCTACGCGGCCGCACGGTTGGAGCGCACGACCACGCCGCACGGTCCCCGCGGGATGATGTTCTCCCCCGACTACGTCGGCACCTCCGACGAACTCGCCGACGCGTTGTACCGCGATGCCGGCTTCCTGCGGGCCGACGACGTGGCCTTCGCGCTGCCGTTCACCTTCCGCGAGGACGACTACGTGCAGATCATCACCGATATGGCGGAAAAGCTCGGGCCCAAGCTGGGTTGGAACTTAGCTGAGGAACAGAACTAGTCGGTGGCGGGCGCTAACGTCGGCGCATGCCATATGACACCGACCTGGCCGACCGCATTCGGGAACTCGTCGCCGCGGAACGTGGTGTCGAGGAAAAGCGAATGTTCGGCGGGTTGGCATTCCTGATCAACGGCAACATGTCGGTGGCCGCCAGCGGCCGCGGCGGCCTGATGGTCCGTGTGCCCCCCGAGGAGACCGAGACGCTGCTCGCCCGCGACCACGTGGAGCCGATGGTGATGGCGGGCCGCGAAACTCGCGGGTGGCTGCGCGTCTCCGACGACGGCGTCAAGACCAAACGCCAACTGCAGAGCTGGGTCGGCCGCGGCGTCGACTACGCAAAGAGTTTGCCCCCGAAATAGCGCGGGTACGCCGCCGGGGTGGACAACGCTGCAGGCAAGCGGCTGGTCCGAAAGCTGCTGAAATCGGCGGGCACCAGTTACGCCGAAGAAGCGGGCATTCGGCTGAAGGACACGCCGATGCCGCTGTTTCAGCTGCTGACCCTGTGCATGCTTGCGAGCAAGCCGATCGACGCGACGATCGCGACTCGGGCTGCGCGGGAGCTCTTCCTCGCAGGTTTGCGCACCCCGAAGGCGGCGCTCGAGGCGGACCGCGCCACCATTATCAGTGCCTTCGGGCGGGCTCACTACGTCCGCTATGACGAGAGTTCGGCGACCCGGTTGACCGATATCGCCGCCGCGGTCCGCGACAGCTACGACGGCGATCTGCGAGGGCTTGCCGGCCGCAGCGGCTATGACGTCGAGGCCGCGGCCCGGCTGCTGAAGCAGTTCAAGGGAATTGGTGAGACCGGCGCCGATATCTACCTGCGCGAGGTCCAGGACGTGTGGCCATGGGTACGCCCCCACTTCGACAAACGCGCAGTGCAGTCCGCGCGGCAACTCGGCCTGCCCATCGACCCCGAAGAGTTAGGCGCGCTGTCGCCGCGCAGCGGTGCCAAACTCGCGGCGGCGCTCGTGCGGGTCTCGCTCGACGACGAGCTGCGCGACAAGGTCGCATCGCAGCGATGATCAAGATCGGGACCTCGGGCTGGTCCTACGACCACTGGGCTGACGTGCTGTATCGCCCCGGGCTGCCCGTCGCCAAGAGACTCGCCCGCTACGTCGAGGAGTTCGACACCGTCGAGCTCAACGCCAGCTTCTACCGTTGGCCCAAGGATGCGACATTCGCCGGATGGCGGGAGCGGCTGCCCGTGGGCTTCACAATGTCGGTGAAAGCGCACCGCGGGCTGACGCACTACCGGCGGCTTGGCTCACCCGAACCGTGGGTCGAGCGGTTTGAACGGTGCTGGACCGCGCTGGGCGACCGGCGAGAAGCGCTGCTCGTCCAGCTGCATCCGGCGATGGAACGCGATGACGAGCGGCTGGAGCACTTCCTGAGCGTGATGCCCGACTGGATTGATGTGGCGATGGAGCTGCGCCATCCGTCCTGGGACGACGCCGCGGTCTACGACATGCTCGAACGCCACCACACCGCATATGTGGTGATGAGCGGTGCGGGTCTGCGGTGCGTTCCCCGGGCGACCAGCGACCTCGTGTACATCCGGATGCACGGACCGTCGCAGGACTCGATGTATGAAGGCTCGTACCCCGCAAAGGAGTTGCGTCGGTGGGCCGATCGGGTCGCCGAATGGAACGCAGAGGGTCGGCGAGCGCTCGTCTACTTCAACAACGACCTCGGCGGCCACGCCATCCGCAACGCCAGAACGCTCAAGGAGCTGCTGGCGGCCCGAGTCGGCTGACCGTCGCCCATCCGAACGCTGGTCCCGGCGGGTAGGCTGGCTCGACATGACATCGTCGTCTACATTCGCCATCGTCGGGGGCGGCCTGGCCGGGGCGAAAGCTGCAGAAGCATTGCGCGACAAGGATTTCGACGGCCACGTCGTGCTGTTTGCCGCCGAGGAACACCTGCCCTACGAGCGTCCGCCGCTGTCCAAGGAGTATTTGGCCGGCAAGAAGCAATTCGGTGAGTTCGCCGCCCTCTCGTCGGCGTGGTATCGCGACCATCACGTCGACCTGCAGCTGGGCACCGAGGTGGTGGCCATCGACCCTGGCGCCCATACCGTTTCGTTGCCCGACGGCAGCACCGTGCACTACGACAAGCTGCTGCTGGCCACGGGTTCGCAGCCCCGCAAGCCGCCGATTCCCGGCGGCGACGCTGACGGAGTGCACTACTTGCGCACCGTCGACGACGCTGACGCGCTGATCGCGGCGCTGGTCGAGGATTCTTCGCTGGCGATCGTCGGCGCCGGATGGATCGGCCTCGAGGTCGCCGCGGGAGCCCGCGATCGCGGGGTGAACGTGACGGTGGTCGAGATGGCGGAGGTGCCGCTGATGGCCGCGCTCGGCCGCGAGGTCGGCGAGGTGTTCGCCACCCTCCATCGCGAACACGGCGTCGACCTGCGACTCGGTGTGACGGTCCAGGAGATCACCACGACAGACGGCAAGGCGACCGGGCTGAAGCTCGGGGACGGCTCGACCGTCGAGGCCGATGCGGTCCTCGTCGCCGTCGGCGCGGCCCCGAACATCGCGCTGGCCGAGGCCGCCGGTCTCGCGCTCGGTGACGGTGGCGTGCTCGTCGACGCGTCGCTGCGCACCAGCGATCCCGATATCTACGCGGTCGGTGACATCGCCGCGGCCGATCACCCGCTGTTCGGTTCACGCATCCGGACCGAACACTGGGCCAATGCACTCAAGCAGCCCGCGATCGCAGCGGCGGGCATGCTGGGTAAGCCGCAGGACTACACCGAACTCCCGTACTTCTTCACCGACCAGTACGACCTCGGTATGGAGTACGCCGGCCACGCGCCCTCCTACGAGCGGGTAGTATTCCGCGGCGACGTCGATGGCCGCGAGTTCGTCGCGTTCTGGCTCGACGGCGACAATCGCGTGCTGGCGGGTATGAACGTCAACGTCTGGGATGTGCTCGACGACGTCAAAGCGCTGATCCGTTCGCGCACACCCGTCGACCCGGATCGGTTGGCGGACCAGGAGCACCCGCTGGGGCCTGCTTGACCGCGCGTGCGATAACTCAACTCTCGGCGCTGCTGGCCACCGCGCTCGTCACCGCAGGATGCTCGGGCGAAGAGATCGTCAACACCGGCGAGTCCCCCGAGCGGACCGCGAGCGCAGTCGCCGCGGCCCCGCCGCCTCCGGCCAGCAACGCTCACCTCGTCAATGCCTTTGACTATGTCGGCCACATGACCGACACGACGGGCTACTACTTCTCCACACCGAGCGGTAAGTGGCGGTGCGCGATCGTGACGCGCACCAAAGCCGGCTGTCAGGCCGCGAACAGTTGGCAGTCCGGGCTCGGTATCTCCGGTGAACCCGACAGCGTTCCCGACGCCGACGGCCAGGCCACTACGCCCAACGCGGTCGTCGTCTACCGCGAGGGCGATCCCGCGTTCGTCGCGCTGGCCGAGCAGGAGTTCTCACTGGTGCCCGGTCCCGCGAAAGTGTTGCCGTTCAACAGGATCCTGGCGGCAGCCGGCTTTCGGTGCAACGTGCAGGAGTCCGGCGTGTCCTGCTTGAGCGAGCTGAGCGGCAAGGGCTTCACGTTCTCTGCGGAGTCCTATACGCCCCAATACAGCGACGTTCCCGCCAACGCTCCCTAGAAAGCGAGGCAGCATGAAGATCGAGGCGGGTCAGGTCGCCGTGGTGACCGGCGGAACCAGTGGCATCGGATTCGCACTTGCCGATCGGCTCGTGCAACGCGGTGTCGACGTGATGGTCGCCGACATCCGTGAGGACGCGATCCCGATCGCCGTCGACGCGCTCTCCGGTCAGTCAGGGCGTGTTGCGGGCGTCCGCGCGGACGTCCGTATCGACGCCGACCTTGACGCGGTTGCCGATGCGACGATGGAGAGCTTCGGTCGGGTGGATCTGGTGTGCAACAACGCCGGTGTGGTGTGCGAGCAGTCCCCGATATGGGAGCAGCGGGTTGACACCAGGCGTTGGCTGATCGACGTCAAGCTGATGGGCCCTACAACGCGACCATGCACGCGGTCGTCGGGCTCACCGAGACGCTGAACATCGAATTACGCACGCTCTCAGACAAATTAGGAGCGACGGTGTTGTGTCCCGGGCTGGTCGACACGCCACTGGGAGCAATTCCGCCGTGCTGGTTCCGCCAGGGGCCGCCACCCCGGCGGGAGGCGTGATGCCGGACGGCGCGATGAAACCGGCGACCGTGGCGCAGGTCGCGCTTGAGGCGGTCGAAGCCGGATGGGTGCACGCTGTCGTCGGCGAGGGGTCCGACGTGGTCGCGCGGCAGCGGGTGGACGCCCTACTGGCCGACCTCGTCTAGGTCACAGCAGCACCGCGGTGCCGTCGGCGTTGACCTGGACCTTGGCCCCACTGATGTCGTCGAGGACCGTTGCGACGGCCTCCGAAGAATC
Source organism: uncultured Actinomycetota bacterium (assembly GCA_963848855.1). GTDB lineage: Bacteria > Actinomycetota > Actinomycetes > Mycobacteriales > Mycobacteriaceae > Mycobacterium. Next base: position 968,926 of record CAWKFL010000006.1, on the reverse strand, counting down.
CGAGATCACCGCGAGTGCCCTGGCGTCGTCCGGGGTTCGCACGGCGATGAATGCCTTCTCGGCGGTTCCGCCGCGGTTGAACGGCGTGGTCCAGGCTTCGACCGTGCCCACACCGGACCACTCGACGACCGCATTGCGGGGCGGCTCCCTATCGACGACGGATTGGACGTCCTCCCAACGAAATTCGTGACCCGGCGGTTCGGTGCCGTACACGCCGATGCTGTGCTTGGTGAGGTAGCCGCCGTTGGCGGTGATCATGGCGCGCCTGCCGGGATTGGCGACCAACCGCTCCGCCATCGTGGCGATCGAGTGAGTGACGTAGTTGTTCCACGGACCGCCTGCGAATGTCATTCCGCCGGTGAGGGTGAGCGGCCTGCCGGGAACGCCGATGGGAAGGCCGAGTTCGTTGGCCGCCACCTGGACCGCCGACGGGAAGCACGAGTAGAGGTCGACCAGTTCGACGTCGTCGATGCCGACACCCGCCAGTTCCAGCGCCCGCTTGCCCGCGACCCTGATGGCAGGCGACCGGTGGAACTCCGCCCTTTCGGCGATGGCGTAGGTGTCGTGGGCGTCGGTACCCGCGTACGGGAACACCCATCGCGCGGTGGGTATTTGGAGATACGTCGCCTTCTCGGCCGACGTGAGTACCAGGGCAGCACCCTGATCGACCATGTTGTTGGAGTTCATCAGTTTGGTGTACGGCCAACTGATCATCCGGTTGCGTGGACCGGGTTGCCAGATCTGATGCGGCGCCAGCGGGTCTCGGCTCCACGCATGGGGGTTCGTCACCGCGACAACACTGAATTGCGACCACAGCACGCCGATGCGGCGACGGTGCTCGTCGGGCGACTCCCCCGCCGCGATCCGCAATGCCTGTTCGAACATCGGATAGACATAGGCGGGCCGATCCAGGTGGATACGGATATCGGCAGGGCCCACCATCGGCACCCCGTCGTCGGCGCCATCGGCCATCGGAATCGACTCGTCCTGGCTTGTCCAGTTGGGCTTGGCCCCGCTGGCCCGCAATCGCGTTCGGGTGCGCCAGGTTTCGGCGCCGGCGATCAGCACGACGTCGGTGCGGCGGGCCTGGATGTCCAGGCATGCCTGGTTGACCAGCGACTGCGGGACATTGCCGCCGACACCGGTGTAACGGGTCGCGGCGTCCCTGGCGCGGATGCGCCTGCCGAGCAGGAGCCCGGGATCGCGATAGCGCCACGACAACACGTTCACCACGCGTACCGAGTCGACCGCTTCGAGTACCCGGGGGTCAGCGGCCGCGCGGGCGGCGGCCACCATCAAGTCCACCGGCTCAACGCCGGGATTGTCATCGTGCTGGTTGACCTGGCCGTAGCCGATCAGCACCGGAGTCCTTGGGTCAATGGGCATGTGGCGCACCGTGGTCGCGGGTCGTGGGCGGGCTTCCCTGGTGGGTGAACAAGACGCCCTGGCTGATCAGCCGGTCGATCTCCTCGACGTCCATGGCGAGCACTTTCTGGCAGATCTCGCGAGTGTGCTCGCCCGGCATCGGGGCCGGGCGGAGTTCGGCGGGTGGAATAACGGTAGACGGGGCTGGCCGCGTCTCGGTGGGGATGGGATCGTCGAACAACGGATGCCCCATATCGCTGAACACTTTCCGGAACGCGATCTGCGGATCGGCCAGCACATCCACCGCCCTGTTCATTGCGGCGGCGGGCACGCCGGCGCGCTGGAGACGCCCCGCGATGTCTGCCTTGTCCTGCTCCGATGTCCACTCCGATACGGCGGCGATGAGCTCGGTGCGGGCGCTGGGAAGCCCGGCGACCCCCATCTCGATGGCCAGTGCGTTTCGGTCGGCATCGCACCGGAGCGAGATGACGCACCACTCGTCGTCGCCCGCGCAGGGGTAGACCGCATGAACGCCGTCGTCATCGGCGACGGACAGACCGGCAGCGCGGGCAGCCTCGGCGACGTAGGAGATGTCGAGCTGGTTCACCGCCACCTCGGCCTGCGAAATGTGAACGTGTGCAGCGTCTCCTGTGCGATCGCGCCGGATGATCGCCGCAAGCGCGGCGACCGCGGTGATTCTCGCCGCTGCGTGGTCGGGGAAGATGGTGGTGGCGTCGTAGAAGGTCCCCGGCGCGGCCTCCTGGGAAGTCCACAGGCTGGTGATACCGGTGGTCGCCCGCACCAGCGGGCCGTACCCCATCCGAGCGCTCCACGGGCCGGTCGCCCCGAATGCGCTGCTCTCGGCGAGCAGTATGCCGGGGTTGATCTGGCGCAACCGCTCGAACGAAATGCCCAGCGAATCAAGCGTTCCTGGTTTGAAGTTGGCGAACACGGCGTCGGCGCCCGCGACCAGCCTGCCGAACAACTCCGCGCCCGACGGGTGCCGCAGGTCAAGGCCGAGGCTGTACTCGTTGCGGTGAGTCAACGCCCACGACCGGCTCATCTCCATGCCGGGCGGCGTCTGCCGCAGCCCATCGGGATACTGTGCGCTTTCGACCTTGATGACCTCTGCGCCCAGATCGGCGAACAGGCGGCCCAATTCCCCACCCGCCACGATCACGCCGAGATCGAGGATCCGCATACCCTCGAACGGTCGCTGCGCCGCTGACGTGCTCGATGGTGTGAACGGGGCCGTTCGCCAAGCCGATTCGTCCGCACCGACGGCCGGCGCCGCACGGGTGTATCCGGCATGCTGTGCGTCGACCACGAAGGCCCCGGCGGGGACGGCGACAATGGCGCCCGGAGCGAACTCGGCGTCCGCCAGGGCGCCAACCGCGCGAAAATGTTCCGAGGACAAGGCTTCCGCGGGGGTCAACACCGCCGCGGTGGGAACGCCGCGTCGTTGTCCCTCGGTCACCAGATCGTCCATCGTCTGCGGGGCGAACAGCTCGGCCATGGCCGCGTTCAGTTCTGTCGATGCCGCGTATCGGGCCGCGATGGTGTCGAATTTCGGGTCGGCGAACTGTTCGGGTTCGCCGAGCCAGGCGCGCATCCCCCGCCACTGGCGCGAGGACAGCACACAGATCCGGACATATCCGTCCGCGCACGGAAATATCGGATAGATCTGCTGGTTTCGTGGCCTGCCGCGCCACAGCGCGCCGGACCGCTTCAGGCCGACGGCCGCCTGGCCCTCCGAGCCGAAGGGCGGATCGAGCGCTTGAACGACCGCCTCGAAACGGGAGAAGTCGATGTAATCGCCTGTGCCCGAACGCAGCCGGTGATAGTAAGCGGCCAGTGCGGCCCATGCCGCCTGCACCGCCGCCGTCGCCGACGCGACACCGCTCGGCGGCAGCACCGGTGTGCCCGACGTCGGCCCGGTCCGCGACAGCGAGGTCGACATCGCGTAGAGCACCGGGTCCGTCGCCTGCCGCGACGCGTATGGGCCCGTCGTCCCGAAGTCGGTGACCGACAACGCAACCAGATGGCCGAAGCGCCCCGCGAGTTCCGCGCACGACGTGCTGTACGCGGCCAGCCCGCCGGGATTTCCGCCGTCCACGAGGATGTCAGCGGTGCCGACCAAATCGAACAATCGCCCGCGGTCCTGCGCGCTGGCCGGGTCCAGCACCGCGCTGCGCTTGTTCGCGTTGCGCAGCGCGAACACGATGCTCGCCCCGGCAACACTGGGCAACCGATCCCGCGCGGTGCTGCCGCCCGGCGGTTCGACCTTCAATACGTCGGCGCCCAGGTCGGCGAACAGCCGCCCCACACCGTCGGATTCGGAGTTGCCGAGGTCCAACACCCGAACCGTTGCCAACGGCCCGGGGTTCACGGGGCCAGCAGCCTTCTCACCCACTCCAGGTGGGCGTCGGTTCCCGTGACCGCGTACATGAGGTCGACGAACGCATCGGGGTAGCCGTTGTCGTTCAGTGTCTGTGCGGCCTCGGCAACCTGCTCGATCGGTGTGCCTTCGGCAACGTTGATCCGGACATAGGTGTGGATGGCCGACGGATCCCGACCGGCGGCGCGGGCCGCGTCGTCAATGGCTTGGCGCTGCCAGTTGAGCGCATCCAGGCTGAACGCGCCGGGCACGAACACCGCGGCCATCCACCCGTCGGCGCGCTGGCCGATGCGCCTGAGGCCGGCCGGGGTGAACGCGCCGATGTAGATAGGCGGGCGCGGGCGCTGCACAGGTTTGAGGTCGACCCACGATTCCGGTATCGACCAGCGAGCGCCGTCGAAACTGACGGGGTTCGTCGTCCATAGCTCGTCCAGGGTGTCGAGCACCTCGTCCATCTGGGCGCCGCGGCGCGAAAACGGAGCGCCCGCGGCCTCGTATTCCTCGGGCGACCAACCGATCCCGAACCCCGGCACCAGGCGGCCACCACTGATCACGTCGATGCTGGTGAGCTGCCGCGCCAGCTGAACGGGGGGATACCACGGTGCGACGAAGACGCTGCTGCCCAGACGCACCCTTGAGGTCACCGTCGCGGCAACGGTTAGCGCGATGAACGGGTCGAGGTTGGTGCGGAACTGCTCGGGAATGGTGTCCATTCCGCCATAGCCGACGCTCGGATTCACCGCGGACAGTAGTCGGTCACCGACCCACAAGCTGTCGGCGCCCAGCCGTTCGGCCTCGGCTGCGAAGCGCGCCAAATCGTCGTGGGCGGACTGTCCGAACTGCGGCACCGCGAATCCCAGCACGAACGCCAGGTTACGTGCTTAATGCGGCAGGATTCGGGTACTAGGGCCTCACTCACAGTTCACCTGCCTAGACGATGATTGTTCAGATGACCGCACAGGCCTTGTCCCCCACCTTGCACGACAACGAACTCGCGCTTATCGATGCGTACTGGCGGGCCGCCAACTACCTGTCAGTGGGCCAGATCTACCTGCTCGACAATCCGCTGCTGCGTGAACCGCTGGCGCCCGAGCACGTCAAACCGCGCCTGCTTGGGCACTGGGGCACCACACCGGGACTGAACCTCGTCTACGCGCATCTCAACCGCGTCATCCGCCATCGCGATCTCAACGTCATCTACATCACCGGACCGGGTCACGGCGGGCCGGGACTTGTGGCGAACGCGTATCTGGAGGGCACCTACAGCGAGGTTTACCCCGGCATCGAGCAGGATGTCGATGGTCTGCGAAAGTTGTTCCGCCAGTTCTCATTTCCCGGTGGCGTGCCCAGCCACGTCGCCGCGGAAACCCCAGGTTCGATCCACGAGGGCGGTGAGCTCGGCTATGCGCTGGTGCATGCATTCGGCGCCGCGTTCGACAACCCGGACCTGGTGGTGGCGTGCGTGATCGGCGATGGGGAGGCCGAAACCGGGCCCCTCGCCACCAGTTGGCATTCGAACAAATTCCTCAACCCCGTGACGGACGGCGCGGTGCTGCCGATCCTGCATCTGAACGGTTACAAGATCGCCAACCCGACAGTGCTGTCGCGGATCCCGCAGGAGGAACTCGAGGCGCTGTTCTACGGGTACGGCTACCGACCGATCACCGTCGCCGGAGACGATCCTCGCAATGTGCATCAGCAGCTGGCCACCGCGTTCGACGAAGCATTCGATCAGATCGGCGCCATCCAGCAAGCGGCCCGGCTCGACGGGGAGACGGGCCGACCGCTGTGGCCGATGATCGTGCTGCGCACGCCGAAGGGCTGGACGGGGCCGAAAGAAGTGGACGGCAAGAAGGTCGAAGGCACGTGGCGGTCGCATCAGGTGCCGCTGTCCGAAACGCGAACCAACGCCGAACACATGGCGCAACTGGAGCAATGGCTGCGCAGCTACGAACCGGAGAAGCTATTCGACGAGCACGGTGTGCTTCGGCCAGAGCTGCAAGCCATCGCTCCGACCGGGCGGCGCAGGATGAGCGCCAACCCGCACGCCAACGGCGGGCTGCTGTTGCGGGATCTCGACCTGCCGCCGTTCCCCGACTACGCCGTCAACGTCGACCAACCGGCGACGTCGACCGCCGAGGCGACCAATGTGCTCGGCACGTTCCTGCGCGATGTGATCGCCCGCAACCCCGACCGGTTCCGGTTGATGGGTCCCGACGAGACTGCGTCGAACCGGCTCTCACCGGTGTTCGAGTCGACCGGCAAGGCATGGCTCGCCGAGGTGGAACCTGACGACGAGAATCTGAGCCCCGAGGGCCGGGTCATGGAGGTGCTGAGCGAGCATCTCTGCCAGGGGTGGCTGGAGGGATACCTGCTCACCGGTCGGCACGGGCTGTTCAACTGCTACGAGGCGTTCGTGCACATCGTGGACTCGATGCTCAATCAGCACGCGAAATGGCTGACGAGCAGCATGCACCTACCGTGGCGACGCCCCATCGCATCGCTGAATTATCTTCTGACATCCCATGTTTGGCGCCAGGACCACAACGGTGCGTCGCATCAGGACCCCGGCTTCATCGACCACGTCGCCAACAAGCGGCCCGAGGTCGTGCGGGTCTACCTCCCGCCGGACGCCAACACGCTGCTGTCGGTGGCCGATCACTGCCTGCGCAGTAAGCACTACGTCAACGTCATCGTCGCGGGCAAGCAACCCGCGCTGACGTATCTGGACATGGACTCCGCCATCGCGCATTGCACCCGCGGGCTGGGCATCTGGGATTGGGCGAGCAACGCCACCGGCGTGCCCGACGTCGTGCTCGCCTGCGCAGGCGACATCCCGACACTGGAGACGTTGGCCGCGGCCGACATTTTGCGCCGCGAAGTTCCCGATCTGGCGGTGCGGGTCATCAACGTCGTGGACATCATGCGGCTGCAGCCCGAAACCGAACATCCGCACGGGCTCTCCGATCACGAGTTCGACTCGCTCTTCACCGCCGACAAGCCGGTCATCTTCGCCTATCACGGCTATCCGTGGCTGATTCACCGGCTGACGTACAGCCGGACCAACCACGCGCAGCTGCACGTCCGCGGATTCAAGGAGCGCGGCACCACGACGACCCCGTTCGACATGGTGATGCTCAACGATCTCGACCGGTTCCATCTCGTGCTCGACGTCATCGACAGGCTGGCCGGGCTGGCCAGCCGTGAGGCGCTGCTTCGCCAGCGGATGCTCGACGCCCGACTGGCGGCTCGCAGATACACCCGCGAGCACGGCGAGGACGACCCCGCCATCACCAACTGGACGTGGGACCCCGACTACCGGCCCGACCGGGGGCGCGATCAGCGGCCGGTCAGCGAACCGGAGTAGGTCGCAAGCCAAGGTAGAATCGGCCCGATGTCCGAGCACGCAGCGGTGGCCCCGCACCCCCACCCGCTGGTCGGGCAGCTTTCGGCGCTGCACCATTTCCGGACCTACGCCGATATCGCGGTGGTGGTCGTGGTGCTTGCGCTGACCAACGTGATCGCGCACTTCACCACACCGTGGGCCAGCATCGCCACCGTGCCGGCCGCAGCGGTCGGTTTGCTTGTCCTGGTGCGCTCGCGCGGTCTGGGCTGGGCCGAGCTGGGCCTGAGCCGTGAGCACTGGAAATCGGGGGCCGGTTACGCGGCGGCCGCGGTCGCCGTGGTGCTCTCGGTGATCGCGATCGGCGCACTGCTGCCGTGGACGCGGCCGATGTTCATGAACAACAACTACGCGACGATCTCCGGCGCGCTGATTGCATCGATGATCATCATTCCGCTGCAGACGGTGATCCCCGAAGAGCTCGCGTTCCGCGGCGTGCTGCACGGCGCACTGAACCGGGCGTGGGGATTCCGCGGTGTTGCCGCGGCGGGCTCGCTGCTGTTCGGCTTGTGGCACATTGCCACATCGCTCGGATTGACCAGTAGCAACGTCGGATTCACCCGGATATTCGGCGGCGGACTGATGGGCACGATCGCAGGCGTGGTGCTCGCGGTCGCGGCGACGGCGGTCGCCGGTTTCGTGTTCACCTGGCTGCGTCGACGCAGCGGCAGCCTGATCGCGCCGATCGCGTTGCACTGGTCGCTCAACGGGTTGGGCGCATTGGCGGCCGCCCTTGTATGGCATCTGTCGACCTGACCGCCGACGTCAGTGCGCAGCGGCCTTACGTCTGCGCGCCCGGAATTCCCGGTTCTTGAGTTTGTTTCCGCATGCGGCCATCTCGCACCAGGTGCCGCCGCGGTTGCGGGACCTGTCGTAGAACGCCCACTGGCATTCGTCGTTCGCGCACGCCTTCAGCCGAGCCCAGCTGCCATCGCGTTGGGCGTCACGGATGATCAACAACACCTCGACAAGGCGGTCACGCACGGAGTGGCCGTTCGCGCTCAGCAGCACCTCGCCGTCGTCGCCGAAATCGGCCCTTGCGGTTGCGCCCGCTGCCACCGTCCGCAGCACGCTCAACGCCTCGTTATTCGGTGGCGGGCCGCCAGCGTTGTGTACCAACATCGCCCGTAGCGCTTCACGCAAGCCACGGACGAGTTCGAGCTCACCGTTCGAAAGAGCGGCCTTCGCCGGTACCAGCCCGTTGTCGATCAGCCACGGACGGGCGTCCGCCGGATCGTCGAGCCGATCGGGTCCATCGGGCAGCTCGACGGTGTTGACAAGGGCCTGGACGAGGACGAGCCGGCCGGGCGCCGGTTTCGGTTCGTCGTCGCCGGGCCAGTGGGAAGACACCGGAGTCATAGGGCCAGTTTACCCGCTACGTGACCGGTATAACAATTTGACTGGTTACAGTGACCACTGTACTCTGTTAAATAGTCACGACTGTTTCAAGAGGACATCCAGGGCAAGAGGTAGATCAACATGCCTAATAACAAGATTTCGCCACAAGTTCTTTCAACCACGCGCGACGCCGCACGCCGCGACGGCGCCCCACGGGTGTCCCTGACGGCGCGGCTGGTCGCCCGACTGCGGGCGGGTCGTTTCGACCACATGCTCGCCGTCGGAGTGCCCGCCCCCGAGGGAAGTGCCCTCGCGATTCACCAAGCGCGGCTGGTCACGATGGTCGAGAGGGAGGCCATCTCGCGGACGCTGCGCGCGGCGGTTCGCGATGCGCGCGACGGTACCGCTGCCTTGTCCTCGCGAATTCCGGTGCACGGGGACAACGTTGCGGCGGCCGAGGACGTGATAGACGCCATAACGCTGCGGCTGCATTCGCCGCGGCCGGTGAGTGCGCGCGGGATGGCGCGCTTGCGTGTCGTGCTCTCCGACGGCTGCGGCCCGATGTACAAGTACGGCAGGGGCGATCTCAGCGGACGGCTCGGCGCAGCCCTCGCGGCGCTCTAGACCACGAGTACGGCCGCACCCGCGATCCGCCCTGCGCTCAGATCGCCGAGGGCATCGGCGGCCCGGCCCATCGGGTACTCCGGAGTGGTGACCTCGATATGGTGCCTGCCGGCGAACGCGAGGAACTCGCGGGCGTCCTCGCGGGTATTCGACGTCACCGAACGCACCTCACGTTCTTCGAAGAGGTGGCGCTGATAGTTCAGTGCCGGGATGTCGGACAGATGAATGCCCGCGATGGCGAGCGTGCCGCCGCGGTCGAGTGCCTCGAGCGCTGGCGGCACGAGATCACCCACCGGCGCGAACAGAATCGCGGAATCCAGCGCTACCGGCGGACGGTCGGCCGCGCCCTGCGCCGACGCCGCACCGAGTGAGAGCGCCAGCTTCTTGGCGCGCTCGCCGCGAGTCATGACGTGCACCTCGGCGCCTTGAGCCAGGGCCACCTGAGCGGTGAGGTGGGCGCTGCCGCCGAACCCGTAGATACCAAGCCGCCCACCATCAGGCAGGTTGGCCCGTAGCAGTGAACGGTAGCCGATGATGCCTGCGCACAAGAGTGGCGCCAGCTCGGTGTCGGCGTAACCATCAGGGAGGCGATGGGCATAATCGACTGGCACAGTGGCGAATTCGGCATAGCCACCGTCGGCGTCCCAACCCGTGTAGCGGGACTGCGGGCAGAGGTTCTCCTGGCCGCGGCTGCAGAACTTGCAGTACCCACAGGTATGACGCAGCCACGCGATACCGACGCGATCCCCGACCGCGAAATCGTCTGCGCCGGAACCCTTCGCTGCGACCTCGCCGACGACTTCGTGTCCGGGGATGATGCCACGCCGGTGCACCGGCAGATCCCCTTCGGTGACATGAAGATCGGTGCGACACACACCGCACGCGTGTACCGCAACGAGGAGTTCACCAGAGGCCGGCTCCGGCACGTCGACGGTGACGCGTTCGAGCGGCTCGCTCGCCATCGGACCCGGGCGGCGAACGCGCCACGCACTCATAGTTGGGGTGGCCATCACCCCATCGTGGCGCGATTCGTCGCCGCGCGTCGAGAATTACCGGCTTGCTATGTCTTTCGTTGCTGCACCATGCCGACGATCCACAGCAGGATCACCGATCCCAGGATCGCGGTGAACAGCGTGAACCACCAGCCGCCTGCCGCCGTGTCGAGGAAGAAGCTGAGAAGGAAGCCACCAATCAGCGCGCCGATGATCCCGATGACGATGTTCATCAGGATGCCCGAGCCGCCGCCCTTGACGATCTTTCCCGCGAGCCATCCCGCGACGGCTCCGATGATGATGTAGCCAATCCAGCCAACGCTTGTCAGCGTGGTCGAGCGTGCGAGAACCTCCGTAGCCGCAAGTACGTCCATCGCAGATCTCCTGCCTTTCGCCTGCCCATGCCCGGCGCGGTGGCCGAGCCACGATTGCAGGTATACCGGACTCGCGTAACGAATAGGGCCTGGATACGAGCGCGATCATAATATTTGCTCAGGTCAGGCCGTCGGAGGCGTTATTCAGGCGTCCTGGCGAGTCCAGAACCCTAGTCCGACCAGGGCGTTTGGCGCTGTTAAGGGCAGGGAAATTCCTGATTCCTACCCGGTCACAAGGGCATAACCTTGCCATCACACGGAGGTGATGGGCATGCGCCGACGCGGACGGAGGCCAACCCACGGCGATGCGGTTACGCGCGGCGTGCCGCGACTTTGCGAGGGGACTGGGTACCGATTCTCGAGGGCCAGGTCCCCTACGTCGGTCCGTGACGCTTGCCGCCGACCTCAAGCGGGCGGAGGCAGCATCTCCGGCGGCGCGTTCTCGGGTGCAACCGGCACCGGCACACCCAGGCCCGGCCGCGGCGGTGGCGCGTTGGGGTCCGGCGGCGGCGGTGCCGGCGCGTTCGGGTCGACGGGCGCAGGCGGCGGCGGAGGCGGCGGGGCCCATGGCCTGATGGACTGCGCCAAGGTAACGGCCTCGTTCTTGGGCACCGGGTTGTTGGCCGTGCCCAGCCAGACGACGAACCAACGTTCCGGAGTGCGCTGTCCCCGTGGCGTTCCCGGCGGGGTCGGCGCGCCGACGACGCCCGCCCAAATCTGACCATTGGGCTTGTTCGTGTCGGTGAACTTCACCTCGTAATACGACGCGACACCGGACATGTCCCCTGCGCTCAGCGGCACGGTCTCCTGGTTGATCCGCGTGCCGGGGAACGGCATGAAGAATTCACCCATATCCGAGGCCAGTCGCTGAGCGGCCTTGGTGTTGTCGGTTTCCGCGCCTGCGAACAGTTTCAGGTCCAGACGACCGAGCAGAACGCTGGTGTCGTTGGGCGGCTGTCCACCCTCCGGCGGAATCTTGTTCAACAATGCCTGGCCGTACGACAGCTGGGTGGCGTCGGCCACCTTCCAGCCCGCGGGCACCACATAGCTGAAGCCGCCCGCGGCGTTGTCGACCCGACCGGGCTCCGGAGGAGGCGGCGGCGCAGGCGCGTTGGGGTCGACCGGAGGCGGAGGCGCGTTGGGGTCGACCGGAGGCGGAGGTGCGTTGGGGTCGAGCGGCGGCGGGACCGGGGCGCCGGGCGGTGGGGGTGCTGGGGCGCCGGGAGGCGGGGGCGCTGGGGCGCCGGGAGGCGGGGGCGCTGGGGCGCCGGGAGGCGGGGGCGCTGGGGCGCCGGGCGGCAGGACGGTGTTACCGGCCGGTGGTGGCGGCGGAGCGGGCGACGGCTCGGGTTGTGCGTGCGCCACCGTCGGCAGCGTCAGTGCCACCGCGGTGACACCGGTCAGCGCCGCGAGGGCCAGCGTCTTCGAGAGGCCCTTGCGGTGTTCAGAAATCGCGTCCGGCTGATCCATGGGGAAGAAACTACAGTGTTACGCGCGTGACGCAAGTGTGAGTTGCTTAAAAAGTGTATAACTGAGAGGTTGCTGTAATCAAAGAAGCTGCTGTACAACAGACTGTAGCGAGTTGCTGACACGACGAGGCTCCCGCGCCTCGGGCGGGAGCCCCAAACCGCACCCCCTCTGCGCGGTTTTGGTTGTGCACACCCTTGATCGGCGTCGTGGGGCGCGCCGTTACGCGCTCGGATAGACCGTGATCTCCTGAGCCTTCACGGTGAAGTACACCCGGTCGCCGGGCGCCAGCCGCAATTCGCTCGCCGACTCAGCGGTGATGTCCGCGGCGAGTCCGGGCGACCCGTCCGGCTGCTCGTCGCCGCGGACCCGGATCACCGGCCCTCTGCCGTCGAGTTCGGCCACCGTCACCTCGACAGTGTTCCTCGGGCTGCCGTGTGGCTTGTCGCGGTACACGGCGACGGCCGCGGGCGTGAAGACGGCAACGGCATGCTGACCGGCGCCCAGGTCGGGTCCTGGGGTGCCGTGCCACGTCGTCCCCCATTCCGTCGTCAGTCCGCCCTTGGCGTCCGCGGTGCCGATCACCAGGTTCACCCCCGCGAACCGCGCGCCGAACCGACTGCGCGGGGCCGCCAACACTGTTGAAACCGAACCTATTTCAGCGATCCGACCCGATTCGATGACCAGCATTCGGTCGGCCAGGGTCAGCACATCGAGCAGGTCATGGGTGATCAGAACGCCGGAGCGGCCGTCGCGCGCCAACACCCGCCGCAGCACCTTGCGCATCGCGGTGGCCGCCGAGACGTCCAGTCCGGTCAGCGGTTCGTCGAGCAGCAACACGTCGGGATCGGACGCCAGCGCGCGCGCCAAAGCGACGCGTTGGGCCTGGCCGCCGGACAGTTGGCGCGGCATTCTGGTCGCGAGATCCGCGGCGTCGACCTCGGCCAGCCACCGCGCAGCGGCGGTGCGCGAACTGCGCGGGGAGAACGCCACATTCGCCGCGACGCTCAGATGTGGGAACAACAGTGGATCCTGCAATAGCAGGCCGACATGACGGTCGTAGGTCGCCACGTGGATACCCGCCGACGTGTCGGTCAGCACCCGGTCGCCGACACGGACGACGCCGCTGTCGGGCCGCAACAGCCCCGCGATCACATGCAACGACGTCGACTTGCCCGCGCCGTTGGGCCCGAGGATGGCGAGCACTTCCCCCGCTGGAACGTCGAATTCGAGTTCGACGCCGCGGCTTTCGATGACAGCTCGCACGTGCACACCGCTCATGGCCGGTCACCACGCATTGGTGCCCCGCAGTCTGCGGGTCCCGAGGCCGACGACGACAAGCGCGGCCACAGCGACGAGCAAGAGCGACAACGCAACCGCCGCATCGGGGTCACTCTCGCGCTGCAAATAGATCTCAAGGGGCAGCGTGCGTGTCACCCCCTCGCGGGATCCGGCGAAGGTCAGAGTCGCGCCGAATTCCCCCAGTGACCGCGCGAACGCCAGAACCGCGCCCGATACGAGGCCGGGGGCCAACAGCGGCAACGAGACTCGCCACCACACTCGGGTGGGCCGCGCCCCCAGCGTCGCGGCCACCACCTCGTAGTCGGCACCCGCGGTGCGGGCCGCTCCCTCGAGTGCGATGACCAGGAACGGCAACGAGACGAAGGTCTGCGCGAGCACCACAGCCGTTGTCGTGAAAGCGATTTGGATGCCGGCGGCTTGGAGGTAAGCCCCGATGAGCCCGAGCCGGCCGAATACGTAGAGCAGCGCGATGCCCCCGACCACGGGAGGTAGCACCAACGGCAGCAGGATGAACGGCCGGGCGATCCGCACCGGCGCGGCATTGCTGCGCGCGAATACCAGCGCCATCGGCACCCCGAGCACCACACACAACGCGGTGCTCGCGGCTGCCGTCTTGAGGCTGAGCACCAGTGCGGTCGTCGACGAATGGCTGGAGATCAGCGACCAGAAGTTCGGCCAGTCGACCTTGACGGCCACCCCGATCAGCGGGACGACCACGAACAGCGCACCGACGGCGGCTGGGAGGTAGAGCCAGCGTGGCAAACCTGCAGGCGTGGTCAACCTGTCCTCACGTTTTCGAAGCCTATGGCAATGAGGCCGAACTGTTGTCGACTCGACAGCGTGCCGAGTTTCACCCTCTAGCTACTGTCCAGTAACATTGCACGCGATCGCTGGGGTTCAGCGTTGAACTAAGGCAGGAGGTCAAGGCCATGGATGTGCTGGTCACCGGCGGTGATACCGATTTGGGACGCACGATCGCGGAGGGTTTCCGCGACGCGGGTCATCAGGTCGTTATCGCCGGAGCACGCCGCGACGAGCTCGAGGTCGCCGCGAAGGAACTCGATGTCGACGCGATCGTGTTCGACAACACCGACCCGGCCAGCGTCGAGGAAGCGCGCGGACAGTTCCCGCACCACCTCGACACCATCGTCAACGTGCCCGCTCCGCGCTGGGATGCGGGTAACCCGCGGACGTACTCGCTGTCCGACTTGGCCACGGCGTGGCGCAACGCACTGGACACCACCGCGCTGTCGGCGGTGCTGACGGTGCAGGTCCTCGGTGACCACCTGCGTTCAGGCGGCTCGATCGTCACCGTCATCCCCGAGCACCCGCTCGACGGCACTCCGGAAGCCGCCGTCAAGGCCGCCGTCTCGGACTGGACCGCGGGCCAGGCGACGCATTTCGGGGTCAGGGGCATCACGGTCAACGTGGTGGCATCGGGTCGCAGCGTGGAACCCGGCTATGACGGTCTGTCCCAGATGCCACCGCTGATGGCCGAGGAGCTCAGCCGACTGGCGTTGTTCCTGACCACCCCGTCGGCCCGCCACATCACCGGCCAGACGCTGCACGTCAGTCAGGGCGCGCTGGCAAACTTCGGCTGGTATTCCCGGCTTCGCCGATAGCTAAACGGGGTGACCGCCCCGGTTAACTGTGGTTACGTAAACCGCGTGACCATCAGACTCGCCCTTCAGATCCCGAACTTCACGTACGGCACCGGCGTCGCCGAGCTCTTCCCGACCGTCATCGCCCAGGCGCAGGAGGCCGAAGCGGCCGGCTTCGACTCCGTCTTCGTGATGGACCACTTATATCAACTGCCCGGACTCGGCACTCCTGATCAGCCGATGCTCGAGGCGTACACAGCCCTCGGCGCCTTGGCGACCGCCACCGAACAGGTTCAACTCGGCACGCTGGTGACCGGCAACACCTATCGCAACCCGACCCTGCTCGGGAAGGCGATCACCACGCTGGACATCGTGAGCCAGGGCCGCGCCGTGCTCGGCCTCGGCACGGGCTGGTTCGAGCTCGAGCACGACCAGCTCGGCTTCGAATTCGGCACGTTCACCGACCGGTTCAACAAACTCGACGAGGCACTGCAGATCATCCTGCCGATGATCAAGGGTGAGCGGCCGACATTCTCGGGCAAGTACTACCGCGCCACCGAGGCGATGGCCGAGCCCCGGTTCCGCGACCACATCCCGCTGATGATCGGCGGCAGCGGCGAGAAGAAGACGTTCCCGTTGGCCGCGCGGCATTTCGACCACCTCAACGTGATGGCGGGCTTCCCCGACCTACCGCACAAAATCGGCGTCAAGAACCGGGTCTGTGAGGAGATCGGCCGCGATCCCGCCACGCTCGAGACGAGCGTGCTCGTCACCGCAATGGTCGACGAGAACGTCACCGCCGACATCATTCCCGATCAGATGAAGCAGCGAATGGTCGTCGGCAACGCCGAAGCGATCGCCGAGCAGATCGGGTCCAAGGTCTTCGCAGCGGGCATCGACGGCGTGATTGTCAACATGCCCACTCACATTCAGGGCTACCAACCAGGACGGATCTCCGCCCTCGGCGCCGCACTCAAGCCGCTCGTCGGGGTTTAAACCCCTAGCGACGTGGTACATCTCACCAGGCTGGAAGGAAGCGGTACAGCTAACGTAGTGTCTGTATGAGTGCAAGTGTTGTCCGTCGAGGAGCCCAAGAATGAGCCATCCCGGAGCCACTGCCACCGACCGGCACAAAGTTGTCATCATCGGGTCGGGTTTTGGCGGCCTCACCGCTTCGAAGACCCTCAAGCGAGCCGATGTCGACATCAAGCTGATCGCCAGGACCACCCACCATTTGTTCCAGCCGCTGCTGTACCAGGTGGCGACAGGCATCATTTCGGAGGGCGAGATCGCTCCGGCCACGCGGGTGATTATGCGTAGGCAGAAGAACGCGCAGGTGCTGCTGGGCGATGTCATGCACATCGACCTGGCAAACCAGACGGTGAAGTCCGAGTTGCTCGGCCACACGTATGTCACCCCGTATGACAGCCTGATCATCGCGGCGGGCGCGGGCCAGTCCTACTTCGGCAATGATCATTTCGCCGAGTGGGCGCCCGGCATGAAGTCGATCGACGATGCGCTGGAGTTGCGCGGACGAATTCTCGGCGCTTTCGAGCAGGCCGAGCGTTCCAGTGATCCGGCCCGGCGTGAGAAGCTGCTGACGTTCACCGTGGTTGGTGCGGGGCCCACGGGTGTCGAGATGGCAGGCCAGATTGCAGAATTGGCCGACCACACGCTCAAAGGCGCTTTCCGCCATATTGATTCGACTCAGGCGCGGGTGATCCTGCTCGACGCGGCCCCCGCGGTGCTACCGCCGATGGGTGAGAAGCTCGGCAAGAAGGCGCAGGCCCGGCTGGAGAAGATGGGCGTCGAGATCCAGCTCGGAGCGATGGTCACCGACGTCGACCGCAACGGCATCACCGTCAAGGACTCCGACGGCACCATCAGGCGCATCGAGTGCGCGACCAAGGTGTGGTCGGCCGGTGTCTCGGCCAGCCCGTTGGGCCACGACCTCGCCGAGCAGTCCGATGTGGAGCTGGACCGCGCGGGCCGGGTGAAAGTCCTTCCCGATCTGTCGGTGCCGGGCCACCCGAATGTTTTCGTGGTCGGCGACATGGCCGCGGTCGAAGGCGTCCCCGGTATGGCGCAGGGCGCGATTCAGGGCGGCAGGTACGCGGCGAAGGCGATCAAGGCCGAGTTGCACGGCGCTAATCCCGGTGAGCGCGAACCGTTCCAGTACTTCGACAAGGGATCCATGGCGACCGTGTCACGGTTCTCCGCGGTCGCCAAGGTCGGGCCGCTGGAGTTCGGCGGCTTCATCGCCTGGTTGGCATGGCTGGTGCTGCACCTTGTCTACCTAGTCGGGTTCAAGACCAAGATCACGACGCTGTTGTCGTGGACGGTGACGTTCCTCGGCCGCGGTCGCGGGCAGCTCACCATCACCGAGCAGCAGGCCTACGCGCGCACGAGAATCGAAGAGTTGGAGGAGATCGCCGCCTCCATGCAGGACGAGAAGGCCGCCAGTTAGAGCCGTTGGCCCTGCCACGTGGCCAGGCATCCGCCGCCGGCGAGCGACAGGGCCACGCCCGCGGTTTCGACATCGATTTCGGGATAGTGCAGTTCGCTGATGCACGCCAGCGGTGTGCCGAGTTCGTCGTCGGCTACCGACCCGTTGCCCAGTTCGATGCGATGCCGCAGCAGCGGCGAACCGTCGATGTCAGCGTGAAGTGCGCCGGACCAAAAGCCTTGGTGCTCATCAGATCTGCCGATCTGGATACGCTCACGCAGCCGTACGGTGCCTGAGCCGGCGAGTTGCAACCGGGTCGAGGTGAAATGACGCGACGTTGCCGCGACGACAGTCGGCGCAGGGTCCACATCAAGCTCGCCTGCCACCTCCAGATCCCACTCGGCGTGGGACTCCGTCGTGGCCGCTCCCGGTAACGTCACCATCGCGGCGGCGCTGCGCACCCGCAAACGTGCGCCCGGTTCGACGACCACCCGCACCCGGATCGCGTCGCCGCCGAGCGGCGTAGCCGCGGTCGATATCAGATGCACGGTGTCCGGTTCGGTTCGGCGCGCCGCGATCCCGCCCACGCATTCGATGCGCGGCGAGCGGTCGGGGCTAGCCACAATGACGACGTCGGATCTCACGGCACTGCAACCCGCAACTGCTCCCGCACCCACGCCAGCACCGCGGTCGCGGTGGGATCGTCGGTCAGAGATATCAACACGGCGGGTCGGTCTTCACGGACCCTCGCCGCGTCGCGGCGCATCACGTCGAGGTCCGCCCCGACCATCGGCGCCAGGTCGGTCTTGTTGATGACCAGGAGATCCGAAAAGGTCACGCCGGGGCCGCCCTTGCGCGGCACCTTGTCACCGCCTGCCACGTCGACGACGAAGATCTGCACATCCACCAGGCCCGACGAGAAGGTGGCGGTGAGGTTGTCGCCCCCGGATTCGACGAGGATCAGATCCAGCCGGTCGTTGGCGGCGATGAGATCGTCGATGGCGTCGAGGTTGGCGGTGATGTCGTCGCGGATCGCGGTGTGCGGGCAGCCGCCGGTCTGCACCGCGGCGATCCGTTCGTCCGGCAACACTGCGTTGCGACGCAAGAAGTCGGCGTCCTCGGTGGTGTAGATGTCATTGGTCAGCACTGCCAGAGACAATTCATCGCGGAGTTGCCTGCACAGCGCCGCGACCAGTGCGGTCTTACCGGAACCGACGGGCCCGCTGATGCCGATGCGCAGCGGCTCACCCTGCTGCCGGATACGGCGCGGGCGTTCGTTGTGACGGTGCGGTTCGCCGTCGAGGAAATGCGGTGGCATGGTTAACCTTTCACGAGACAAACAGTGGCCGCTCGCGTTCGCTGTGCCGCTGGGCCAGCACGTCGAGCAGCGGGTCGGACAGATCGGCCAGTTCCTTGCCTGCATCGGCTGCGGTCGCCTCACACAGCGGTGACAGCTCGAAGGTCAGCGCCGCCACAGCGCCCGGATCCAGGGCCAGCAGCCGCTGCGCGGCCGTCGCAGAGCCGGTCATCGTCGTGTAGACGACCCAAAGCGCCGTGTGTCCGGGAGCCAGATCGCCCGCGATGCCGACGGCGCCTGCGGCGACGGCCAGGTGAGGTTTCGCGCCGAGCAGATCCCATTCGCGGTCCGGCCACAGTCGCCGCGCCAGCCGCGCCAGCCCCCTGCCCTGGGCGCGGGACGCCTCTCTGGCAGCGGGAGCAGGTGTGCGAGCATCGGTTTCGCGTTCCGCGTCGTCGAATGAGAGGCCGCCGGTGTGCACGGCCGCGGCAACGGAAGCGGTGACGAGGCCGTGGGTGCGGATCCTGCGACGCAGGTATGCCCGCAGAGTTGGCAGGTCGGCCACCAGCCCGCTGGTCACCGCCTCCTCGACACCGCCCGAGTGCACATGGCCACCCGTGGGCAACCGCGAGTCGGACAGCGTGAGCAGGGTGGCCAGGTTCGTCATCAAAACAGGAAATACCTTTGCGCCATGGGTAATTCGTGGCAGGGTCCTCCTGCCACACGTCGCCGTCGATCCGCACGGTGAACGTGTCGGGATCGACCTCGATGCGGGGCAGCGCATCGTTGAGCGGCATGTCGGCCTTACCGACCTTGCGGACGCCCTTGACCGCGACCAGCTTGCGATTGACGGCGAGCCGATCGGCCAGCCCGTCGTCCAGCGCCTGCGGCGCCACGAAATGCACTGAGGTCGCTGCGGCCGCGGCGGGGGCGGCGCCGAACATCGGCCGCGGCAATACCGGCTGCGGCGTCGGGATCGATGCGTTCGCGTCTCCCATGGCGGCCCAGGCGATCATGCCGCCCTTGATGACGGCGTGCGGGCGCACACCGAAGAACGCGGGTTCCCACAACACCAGGTCGGCCAGCTTGCCGACCTCGACCGAACCGATCTCGTGGTCGAGGCCGTGCGTGATCGCCGGGCAGATGGTGTACTTCGCGACGTAGCGGCGGGCCCGGTTGTTATCTGCCGCATTGTCCCCTTCCAATGCGCCGCGGCGGCGCTTCATCACGTGCGCGGTCTGCCAGGTGCGGATCACGACTTCGCCGATGCGGCCCATCGCCTGGGCATCGCTGCCGATCATCGAGATCGCGCCGATATCGTGCAGCAGATCCTCGGCGGCGATCGTCGACGGGCGAATCCGGCTCTCCGCAAAGGAGAGATCCTCGGGGACACTGGGATTGAGATGGTGGCACACCATGAGCATGTCCAGGTGCTCGTCGAGGGTGTTGACTGTGTGGGGGCGGGTCGGATTGGTGGAACTGGGCAGCACATTCGGGTGCGACACCACCGTGATGATGTCGGGCGCGTGCCCGCCGCCCGCACCCTCGGTGTGATACGCGTGGATCGCGCGGCCCTTGATGGTGGCCAGCGTGTCCTCCACGAAGCCCGCCTCGTTGAGCGTGTCCGTGTGCAGATTGACCTGTACACCCGCCTGGTCGGCGACGGCCAGACAGGCGTCGATCGCGGCCGGGGTGGTCCCCCAATCCTCGTGCAGCTTGAATCCCGCTGCCCCGGCGCACAATTGCTCCCGCATCGCGTGCGCACTCACGGTGTTGCCCTTACCGAGCAGCGCGACGTTCAACGGCCAGGAGTCCAGCGACTCGAGCATGCGGCCGAGGTGCCTGGCTCCCGGTGTGACGGTGGTGGCCTTGCTGCCCTCTGCCGGTCCGGTGCCGCCGGCGACGATCGTGGTGATGCCGCCGCCGAGAGCTTCCTCCATGATCTGTGGGCAGATCAGATGTACATGGCAGTCGATTGCGCCCGCGGTGACGATGCGGCCGTTGCCCGCGATGATCTCGGTCGACGGACCGACCACGAGGTCGGGGTGGACGCTGTTCATGATGTCGGGGTTGCCGGCCTTGCCGATGGCGACGATTCGGCCGTCGCGAATGCCGATGTCGGCCTTGATGATTCCCCAGTAGTCGATGATCACCGCGCCAGTGATCACGGTGTCGGGCGCACCGTCGGCGCGGGTGGCGCGGCCCTGGCCCATCGACTCGCGCAACACCTTGCCGCCGCCGAATACGGCCTCGTCGCCTGCCAGGTCAGGCCCGCCGCTGCGGTCCTCGGTGATCTCCACGAACAGGTCGGTGTCGGCCAGCCGAATCCGGTCGCCGGTGGTCGGGCCGAACAGCGCCGCGTACCTGGCGCGTGACAGTGCGGTCATCGGGCGTCCAATCGTCCCGGCGGGTCGAGGCTGAGCCCGTGGACTTCGCGTGACCCGCTCAACGGAACGAGGCAAACCTGCTGGGCGACACCGGGCTCGAAACGCACCGCGGTGCCGGCGGGAATGTCGAGCCGGTGGCCGTGTGCGGTTGCGCGGTCGAACTCCAGTGCGGCGTTGGCCTGTGGCAGGTGCACGTGGCTGCCGACCTGGACCGGGCGGTCGCCGGTGTTGATCACGCTCATCGACACCCGTTGCGCGCCCGTGTTGATCTCGATGTCGCCGTCGCCGTAGACGATTTCTCCAGGCGCCCAGGACGCGCGATCGGCGTGCCGCGTCATGGAATCGGATGGTGGACGGTGACCAGCTTGGTGCCGTCCGGGAAGGTGGCCTCCACCTGGACGTCGTCGAGCATCTCGGGCACCCCCTCCATCACCTCTGCACGGCTCAGCACGTCGCGGTCGGTGATCATCAACTCGGCCACCGTGCGTCCGTCGCGCGCACCCTCGAGGAGGTGGTCGATGATCACCGCAACCGCCTCGGGGTGGTTCAGCCGTAGCCCGCGTGCCTGTCTGCGGCGCGCGAGATCGGCGGCGTACGAGATGAGCAGCCGGTCCTGTTCATGCGGCGTCAAACGCATAGTCGGCGATACTTCCACGCCGACCGCGGGCGGGCGGTATCGGAAATATGCCTGTTACTCGGGCGAAATATTCTGCAAACGCACCTGGCTGCGGGCAACGACGCGCTCGTCGTGGTCGGTGATCGTCACGAGCCAGAGCTGCTGTCGGCGACCCCGGTGGATAGGCGTCGACTCCGCGGTCACGGTCCCCGACGAAATGGCCCGCAGGAAGTCGGTGTTGTTGTTCACCCCGACGACGTGGCCCGCGCCGTTCTGCATGAGCCACACCTGTCCGGAGATGCTGGCGAGGCCCTCGGCGATCGCGCAGTACACGCCGCCGTGCACGATCCCCCACGGTTGAAGCAGCTTGTCCTTGATCTCCAGTCGTGCCCGTCCGCCTTCGGGGGTCAGCTCGATGTATTCGAGGCCGAGCTCGGAATCGAATCCCTTGCCCATGTCGGCGGGCAGTTCGGTCGTCACGCGACTGTGTCTACACGGCGGTGATCGCCGCACTTCCGCGGGGGCCATGGTCGAAAATGCGGACGGGCCCCACGCACATGGCGTGGGGCCCGTCCTCCGAGTGGACCGGGGGTCTCTGCAGCCCTCAGGACTCCGGCGCGGTCCGGTGGATCTCGGTTCCTACGAAGAAAATAATAGGCAAGGCTGCCCTAATTAAGCAAGACCTTCCCTGCGGTCATCCTGCTCGTCCCGCGGACGGGCAGGCCGAATCCGACCAAAGCATCGAGCACGGCCTGTCCGCGCCGCATGCTGGTCAGCTCGCTCGAGTTGGCTAGCAGGGGAATTTGCGTCGACGCGCTCACCACCGCGGTACCGACGATGTGCCACATCGCCGCGATCGACATTGCGCCGCAAGAGATTTCGGCAAGCTTTGTGAACAGCGGTCCCAGCGCCCGATGGCTGCGGTGGGCCACCCAGGTCGTCAGCGCTGCCTCGCTGGGCAGGGCGACGATGCTGTCGTGCACGCTGTTGCCCACCCGCATCGAAGCGCGGTTACCGAAGAACGCATCGTCGGGCAGTGCGCGCAGTGTGGAATCAACCACACCGACCCAATCGATCGCGCCCTCGGAATCGACGTGGACCCACAGGTTCTCCAGACCGGTGTCCCACGCGCGTCCCTCGAGCACGAGAAGCGGGATGACCCGACCGACGACGACATGGGCGAGCGTCGCCGCCAACTGTTGTGCGACCGCCGCGCGGCTATCGGTCTCCTCGCTCGCGATATCGAACATGGCCTGCAACCGGTCGGTTGCGAGCGCATCGGCCAACGGCCACCATCGCCTGCGCGAGAGATCGCCCATGACGGCGACCCCGTAAACGCGGGGACATTCGGGGTAGAGCTCACGCAGTCGCCGGCTGGACTCATGCAGTGGCAAGGTCCGCCTGATCGCCATGCCCGCAATGAGTGGGTCGTCGATCACAACTGTCATGGCACCTCCCGATGTTGAGTTAGGTTAGCCTTACTATAGTCAGACCGACTGGATGGGCCAGGGCCTGTGACTCGACTCACAAGGCTCGGTGAAAAGGCGATGACCATTGCCGAAACGTCGGACGCACCGCCCGAAGATGTGCGGACGCGGTAGATACGACGCACGGTAGTAACCCCGTAGTACTCTTGATTCACACCTCAGGAGATGAAGCACACATGGCTAAGTTGACGCGTTTAGGGGAGCTTGAACGCGCCGTGATGGACCACCTTTGGTACGCCGGCGAACCCCAGACCGTGCGCCAAGTCCACGAGGCGCTCTCGGCCCAACGCGATCTGGCCTACACGACGATCATGACCGTGTTGCAGAGGCTGGCGAAGAAGAATTTGGTTGTCCAACACCGCGACGACCGCGCACACCGCTACGCACCCATGCACGGACGTGATGAGCTGGTCGCAGGCCTCATGGTCGACGCACTGGATCAAGTGGCGGACTCCGGTAGCCGCGAGGCCGCGCTGGTCCATTTCGTCGAACGGGTCGGCGCTGATGAGGCCGACGCGCTTCGGCGTGCACTCGCCGAGCTGGAAAGCAAGCACCGGATACCCCCACCCGCTGGCGATCCCGGCACCGGCTGAGAGAGACTTACAGCGTGTCCGCGCTGGCCTTCACCATCGTGGCCCTGATGTTGTCAGGGCCGGTGCCGGCATTGCTTGCGCGGGCGACCTGGACGATGCGTGCACCGCGCGCCGCTGTCGTGCTGTGGCAGTCGATTGCGCTTGCCGCCGTGCTCTCCGCGTTCAGTGCAGGAATCTCGATTGCCAGCCGGTTGTTCGTGCCCGGCGCCGACGGCCGGCCCACCGCGACGATCACCAGCGAGATCGATGTGCTCGGCTGGCCGTTGTGGGTCGCCTATGTCCTGGTGTTCGCGCTGACGCTGCTGATCGGCGCCAGGTTGACGGTCGCGGTGTTGCAGGTCGCGATCGCGACGCGACGGCGCCGCGCGCATCACCGCATGGTGGTCGACCTCGTCGCCAAGTCGCAGAAATCGGGGCTGCGCATCCTCGATATCGCCGAGCCGCTGGCTTACTGCCTGCCCGGGGTGCGCAGTCGTGTCGTGGTCAGTGAGGGAACGTTGACGACCTTGGCGGACAACGAGATCGCCGCGATCCTGTCTCACGAGCGCGCGCATCTGCGTGCCCGCCATGACCTGGTGCTGGAGATGTTCACCGCGGTGCACGCCGCGTTTCCGCGGTTCGTCCGCAGCGCCAGCGCGCTGGACGCCGTTCGGCTGCTGATCGAAATGCTCGCTGATGACGCGGCCGTCCGTGCCGCTGGTCCCACTCCCCTGGCCCGCGCCCTGGTCGCGTGCGCGACCGGTCGCACGCCGTCGGGCGCTCTCGCCGCGGGTGGACCGACCACGGTGCTGCGGGTGCGCCGGCTTGGCGGTCGAGGCAACAGCGTGAAGCTCGCGGCGACCGCCTATCTCGCCGCGGCCGCGGTGCTCGTCGTGCCGACCGTGGCGCTGGTCGTGCCGTGGCTAACCGAACTGCATCGTTTGTTCACCGCGTAGGCGTTTGCTTGTAGAAAAGCCGTTTTGCATAACGACAACGAAAGGCCGCCGTATGTCTGAAGCTTCCGTCCCTGATACCAACGGCACCGCTCAGATCGGCGTCACCGGCCTTGCGGTGATGGGTTCCAACCTCGCGCGCAACTTCGCCCACCACGGATACACCGTGGCGCTGCACAACCGGTCGGTCGCGAAGACCGATGCGCTTCTCGCTGACCATGGGTCCGAAGGCAAGTTCGTCCGCAGCGAGACCATTCCGGAATTCCTTGCCGCCCTTGAGAAGCCGCGCCGGGTGATCATCATGGTCAAGGCAGGCGATGCGACCGACGCCGTGATCAACGAGCTGGCCGACGCGATGGAAGAGGGCGACATCATCATCGACGGTGGCAACGCGCTCTACACCGACACCATCCGTCGAGAGAAGGCGATCCGCGAGCGCGGGCTGCACTTCGTCGGCGCCGGCATCTCCGGCGGCGAGGAGGGCGCCCTGAACGGGCCCTCGATCATGCCGGGCGGACCAGCCGAGTCGTATAAGTCGCTCGGCCCGCTGCTGGAGGAGATCTCGGCGCACGTCGACGGTGTGCCGTGCTGCACGCACATCGGCCCCGACGGCGCAGGGCATTTCGTGAAGATGGTGCACAACGGCATCGAGTACTCCGACATGCAGCTCATCGGTGAGGCCTACCAGCTTCTGCGAGACGGGCTCGGCAAGACCGCACCCGAGATCGCCGACGTCTTCGGCGAATGGAACAAGGGCGACCTCGACAGCTTCCTCATCGAGATCACCGCCGAGGTGCTGCGTCAGACCGACGCCAAGACCGGCAAGCCGCTGGTCGATGTCATCCTCGACGAGGCCGAACAGAAGGGCACGGGGCGCTGGACGGTGAAGTCGGCGCTGGACCTCGGGGTGCCCGTGACCGGGATCGCCGAGGCGGTGTTCGCCCGCGCGCTGTCGGGCTCGGTGGCCCAGCGCAAGGCCACGACGGGTCTGGCATCCGGCGATCTCGGCGAGAAGCCCAGCGATGCGGCGCAGTTCATCGACGATGTCAGCAAGGCGCTGTACGCCTCAAAGATCGTCGCGTACGCACAGGGCTTCAACCAGATCCAGGCGGGCAGCGCCGAATACGACTGGGGCATCACGCCGGGCGACATGGCCACCATATGGCGCGGCGGCTGCATCATCCGGGCCAAGTTCCTGAACCGGATCAAGGAGGCGTTCGACGAAGACGCCGACCTGCCGACGCTGATCGTGGCGCCCTATTTCCGCAGCGCCATCGAGGCGGCGATCGACAGCTGGCGTCGCGTGGTCGTGACCGCCACCCAGCTGGGCATCCCGATCCCCGGCTTCTCCTCGGCGCTGTCGTACTACGACGCGCTGCGCACCGAGCGGCTGCCTGCCGCCCTGACCCAGGGGCTGCGCGACTTCTTCGGTGCCCACACCTATGCCCGCATCGACGCCGACCGCGATCAGAAGTTCCACACGCTCTGGAGCGGGGACCACAGCGAAGAGCCTGCCTGACAGTTTCGGGGGAAAACTAGACTGGTCGTGTGCGTTTCCTGGACGGCCACAAGCCCCCGTATGACCTGACATACAACGACGTCTTCATCGTGCCCGGACGCTCGGACATCCAGTCGCGGTTCGACGTCGACCTGTCGACCTCGGACGGGTCGGGCACCACCATCCCGGTGGTCGTGGCGAACATGACCGCGGTGGCAGGCCGCCGGATGGCCGAAACCGTGGCCCGGCGCGGCGGCGTCGTCGTATTGCCGCAGGACCTTCCCATCGTTGCGGTCAAGGACACCGTCGACTTCGTCAAGAGCCGCGACATGGTCGTGGACACCCCAGTTGTGCTGTCCGCCGACGATTCGGTGTCGGATGCGACGGCCCTGATCCACAAGCGCGCGCACGGCGCAGCGGTGGTGGTGTTCGAGGGCAGACCCATCGGACTGGTCACCGAGGCCAACTGCGTGGGCGTGGACCGATTCACCCGGGTGCGCGATGTCGCGATCAACGATTTCGTCACCGCACCGGTCGGGACCGACCCGCGCAAGGTGTTCGACCTGCTCGAGCACGCGCCGGTCGATGTGGCTGTGCTGACCGAACCGGACGGCACGCTTGCGGGCGTGCTGACGCGCACCGGAGCGATCCGGGCAGGCATGTACACCCCGGCCGTCGATGACAAGGGGCGGCTGCGCATCGCCGCAGCGGTCGGCATCAACGGCGATATCGGCGCCAAGGCCCGCAGCCTGGCCGAGGCCGGCGTCGACCTGTTGGTCATCGACACCGCGCACGGTCATCAGGTCAAGATGCTCGACGCGATCAAATCCGTGGCGTCGCTCGACCTCGGCCTGCCCATCGCCGCAGGAAACGTGGTCTCGGCCGACGGCACCCGCGACCTGATCACCGCGGGTGCGTCGATCGTCAAGGTCGGCGTCGGGCCCGGCGCGATGTGCACCACGAGGATGATGACCGGGGTCGGGCGGCCGCAGTTCTCCGCCGTGGTCGAATGTGCCGCAGCCGCAACCCAACTCGGTGGCCACGTGTGGGCTGACGGCGGTGTTCGGCATCCCCGCGACGTGGCTCTTGCGCTGGCCGCGGGCGCCGCCAACGTGATGATCGGCTCCTGGTTCGCAGGCACCTACGAATCTCCCGGGGATTTGATGCGCGACCGCGAGGACCAACCGTACAAGGAGAGCTACGGCATGGCATCCAAGCGCGCGGTCGCGGCCCGCACCGCAGGTGACAGCCCGTTCGACCAGGCCCGCAAGGCGCTGTTCGAGGAGGGCATCTCCACCTCGCGCATGGGGCTGGACCCGTCACGGGGCGGTGTCGAAGATCTGTTGGACCACATCACCTCCGGAGTGCGCAGCACCTGCACCTATGTCGGTGCGGCCAGCATCACCGAACTGCACGAAAAGGTCGTGCTCGGCGTGCAGTCAGCGGCCGGCTTCGCCGAAGGCCACCCGCTGCCCACCGGTTGGTGAGTCCGCGGTCGCGGCACGACGGCTAACATAAGGCTTTCATTGCCGCCCAATCGAGAGGGAACACGTGCCGCAGGCACCCGTGGCCGCCATGGGTTTGTCGGCCGAGCGGCCATCCAACGAGCCGCCCGACGCCGAGCCCTCCCCTAGTCGGCCGGGCTCGGGACCCGGCGACCATGTGACGAGGACGCGATGAGCGTCCTGTGGAACGTCCTGGCGGTAATCGGTTTCCTCGTCTTGACCGCGGGCACCGCCGTGTTCGTCGCGGCGGAATTCTCACTGACCGCGCTCGAGCGCAGCACCGTCGACGCCAACGCACGCAACGGCGGTCGCCGCGACAAGCTGGTGCAGCGGGCCCATCGCACGTTGTCGTTCCAGCTATCCGGTGCGCAGGTGGGCATCTCGATCACCACGCTGATCACCGGCTACCTCGCCGAACCCCTGATCGCCCAGCTGTTTCGGCCCGCGTTCATCGCGATGTCGCTACCCGAAGGCGTCGCCGACGGGATCGCGCTGGCGCTGTCACTGCTGATTGCCACGTCGGTGTCGATGGTGTTCGGTGAGTTGGTCGCGCAGTACCTCGCCGTCGCCCGCCCGCTCGAGACCGCGCGGGACGTCGCTGGTGCACAGGTGTTCTTCTCGATGTTGTTCACCCCTCTCATCAAGCTGACGAACGGAAGCGCGAACTGGATCCTGCGCAGGCTCGGCATCGAGCCCGCCGAGGAGCTGCGTTCGGCCCGTTCACCTCAGGAACTGGGCTCGCTGGTGCGCAATTCGGCGCGCAGGGGTTCGCTGGATCCCGTCACCGCGACGCTGGTGGACCGGTCCTTGCAGTTCGGCTCGCGGACCGCCGAGGAGCTGATGACGCCACGGTCCAAGATCGTCGCCCTCGAGGCCGACGACGCCGTCACCGATCTGGTGGCAGCGGCGATCCAGACGGGTTACTCCCGTTTCCCGATCGTTCGCGGCGATCTCGACGAGACCATCGGGATCGTTCACGTCAAGCAGGTCTTCGAGGTGTCACCCGAACAACGCAAGCGAATCCAACTCGCCGACCTGGCCCAGCCCGTGGCCACGGTGCCGTCCACGCTGGACGGTGACGACGTGATGGCTCAGCTGCGGGCCAACGAGCTGCAGACCGCACTCGTCGTCGACGAGTACGGCGGCACTGCGGGAATGGTGACCGTCGAGGACGTCATCGAGGAGATCGTCGGCGATATCCGCGACGAGCACGACGAGACGACGGCCGACGTGGTGGCCGCAGGCGGCGGCTGGCAGGTCTCGGGCCTGTTGCGCATCGACGAGGTCGCCGACGCCACGGGATTCCGGGCGTCCGAAGGTGAGTACGAAACGATCGGCGGTCTGGTCCTGCAGGAGCTGGGCCACATACCAAAGGAGGGCGAGGCAGTTGAGCTGGTGGCCTTCGACCCCGACGGTCCGATCGACGACCCGGTTTGGTGGCAGGCGACCGTGGTGCACATGGACGGCCGCAGAATCGACCAACTGGAGTTGACGAAGCTCGGCCGCCACGGCGACGAGGACGGGGATGCCGATGGGTGACTTGTTCGGCGTGCTGCTGACGATTCTGCTGCTGGCCGCGAACGCGTTCTTCGTCGGTGCGGAGTTCGCGCTCATCTCAGCGCGCCGCGACCGGCTGGAAACCCTTGCCGAGCAAGGGAAACACAGCGCGGTGACTGTGATCCGCGCCGGCGAGAATCTGCCGCTGATGCTCGCAGGCGCACAGCTCGGCATCACGATCTGTTCGATCCTGCTGGGCCGCGTCGGCGAGCCCGCGGTGGCGCATCTGCTGGAACGGCCGTTCCACTTTCTCGGCATCAGCGACACCGTGCTGCACACCGTCTCGTTCGTCGTCGCGATCACGATCGTGGTGGTGCTGCACGTGCTGCTCGGTGAGATGGTGCCGAAGAACATCGCGATCGCGGGACCCGAGTCGTCGGCCATGCTGCTGGTTCCCGCGTACCTGATGTGGGTGCGCGCGGCGCGCCCGATCATCGCCGTATACGACTGGTGCGCCCACGTGGTGCTGCGCGCGTTCGGAATCGAGGCCAAGTCCGAGCTGGAGAACACCGTTTCGAGCGTCGAGTTGTCCGAGATGATCGCCGAATCCCTCTCCGAAGGCCTGCTCGACCCCGAGGAACACAACCGCCTGTCGCGGGCGCTGCGGATCCGCAACCGGGTGGTGGCCGACGTCGCGGTGCAGCTCGGCGAGGTCCACGCGGTGGCGGCGGCGGGCGACGATATGGGCCCGACCGTGCAAGCGATCCAGTCCGCGCTCGCCGAGACCGGTTACTCACGCTTCCCCGTCGTCGATTCCGCGGGCGGCTTCATCGGCTACGTGCACATCAAGGATGTGCTGCCGCTGGTCGACAACCCGGACGCCGTAGTCGACCTGGCGATGGTCCGCCCGCTGCCGCGGGTACCCGATGCGACGTCGCTGCCCGACGCGCTGTCACACCTTCGGCGCAACAACAGCCACCTCGCGCTGGTAACTGCGGGCGACGGCCGCGTCACAGCAATCGTGGCCCTGGAGGACCTGGTCGAAGACCTCGTCGGCGCGGTGCGCGACAGGAGCCACGGTGGGTAACCGCGTTCTCGACGAGGCGGGGTGGACCGGCCGCGAACAGCGGTACCGCCAGCGCGTCGAGAAGTTTCTCGGCCCGCACGTGCGACGCATGGGCAACGGTCAAGCGCATCCGGTATGGGATTTCCTGTTCACCTACTACAGCCTTCGCCCGCGCCAGCTTCGCGTCTGGCACCCGGGCTTCGGGGTGACGCTCGGCGGGGCCTCGGCGAGCAAATATCTCGGGCGCAGCGGCTATGCGCAGGGATCCGACGGCGTGACGGTTTCGCGGGAGCATCTGCTGGGGCGTGTCGACACCGTTGCCTTCATCGGCCGGTTGCTGCGCGCGACGGCTTCCCGGCCGGCGCGGCTGAACTGCTTTGGCCTGCACGAGTGGGCGATGGTGTACCGGTCGCCGACGGTGCGGCACAGTGGAGTGCCGTTGCGGCTGGGCGCGGCGGGCACCGACACCGTTGTCGAGTCAATGCCATTGCGGTGCAGCCATTTCGATGCGTTCCGGTTCTTCACCGAACCGGCAACGCGTCGCAACGCCGACAAGCTGACCCGGGACGGCCAGCTCACTGCGGAACAGCCAGGCTGCATTCACGCCGCGATGGATTGCTACAAGTGGGCGTTCAAACTCGGCCCGATGGTGGAGTCTGAGCTGGTGATGGATTGTCTCGAGCTGGCGGCCGACGCCCGATTACTCGATATGCGGGCCAGCCCCTATGATCTCCGCGACTACGGATTCGATCCGATCGCGGTCGAGACACCGGCCGGTCGTGCCGAATACGTTCGGGCCCAACACAGCGTTGCTGAGCGGGCCGCGCCCCTGCGGGCGCTTCTTGCGGACAGGTGCGACGTGCTGCTCAGCGCGGTCCGTCGCGCATAGCCCACGTTTCCGCTGGGTAAGCTGGACCGAAGGCCCTTAGGGAGGAATGATGACCGATCGCGTGACGGTGGGAAACCTGCGCATCGCACCGGTGTTGTACGACTTCATCAACAACGAGGCGTTGCCGGGCACCGACATTGACCCGGACAGCTTCTGGGCGGGTGTCGACAAGGTTGTCACCGATCTCGGCCCCAAAAACGACGAACTGCTGGCCCGCCGCGATGCGCTGCAGGCTCAGATCGACAGGTACCACCGCCAGCACGTCATCGAGCCGCTCGATCCCGAGGGCTACAAGGCGTTCCTCACCGAGATCGGCTACCTGGAGCCGGAGCCCGGCGAGTTCACGATCACCACGGCCGGTGTCGACGACGAGATCACCACGACGGCGGGTCCGCAGCTGGTCGTGCCGGTGCTCAACGCGCGGTTTGCCCTCAACGCCGCCAATGCCCGTTGGGGTTCGCTGTACGACGCGCTGTACGGCACCGACGTCATCTCGGAGGACGACGGCGCCGAGAAGGGCACCAGCTACAACAGGGTGCGAGGCGACAAGGTCATCGCCTACGCCCGCAAGTTCCTCGACGGCGCCGCACCGCTCGCGAACGGCGCGTGGGGTGACGTCACCGGTATCGAGATCGATGACGGTGCGCTCGTGCTGACGCTCAGCGACGGCGAGTCGACCGCGTTGGCGACGCCCGAGCAGTTCGTCGGGTACACCGGCGAGCTCGGTTCGCCTCAGTGGTCGGTGTTGCTGCGCAACCACGGGCTGCACATCGAGATCCTGATCGATCCGGACTCCCCCGTCGGTTCCACTGATGCGGCGGGGGTGAAGGACGTCGTCCTGGAGTCGGCGATCACGACGATCATGGACTTCGAGGATTCGGTTGCCGCAGTCGACGCCGACGACAAGGTGCTCGGTTACCGCAACTGGCTCGGCCTCAACAAGGGCGACCTCGCCAAGGACGTCACCAAGGGTGAGGACACCTTCACCCGCGTGCTCAATCAGGACCGCACCTACGCCACCCCCGACGGCGGCGAGTTGACCCTGCCCGGGCGTTCTCTTCTGTTCGTGCGCAACGTCGGTCACCTGATGACCAACGATGCGATCGTCGACGCCGAGGGCAAGGAGGTTCCCGAAGGGATCCAGGACGCCCTGTTCACCAGCTTGACCGCGATCCACGGTCTGAAGACCGGCGACGGCAACGGCCCGCTGGTCAATAGCCGCACCGGCTCCATCTACATCGTGAAGCCCAAGATGCACGGGCCCCATGAAGTGGCCTTCACCGTCGAGTTGTTCAGCCAGGTCGAGGACGTGCTCGGGCTGCCGCAGAACACGCTCAAGGTCGGGATCATGGACGAGGAGCGGCGTACCACCCTCAACCTCAAGGCCTGCATCAAGGCGGCAGCCGACCGGGTGGTGTTCATCAACACCGGGTTCCTCGACCGCACCGGCGACGAGATCCACACCTCCATGGAGGCGGGTCCGATGATCCGCAAGGGTGCGATGAAGAGCACCCAGTGGATCGCCGCGTACGAGGATCAGAACGTCGACATCGGGCTGGCCGCCGGCTTCTCGGGCCGCGCGCAGATCGGCAAGGGCATGTGGGCGATGACCGAGCTGATGGCAGACATGGTCGAGCAGAAGGTCGGACAGCCCAAGGCAGGCGCGACGACCGCGTGGGTGCCGTCGCCGACGGCGGCGACCCTGCACGCCATGCACTACCACGAGGTCGATGTGTACGCCGTGCACAAAGAGCTCGAGGGCAAGACTCGGACGACGGTCGACCAGTTGCTGACGGTGCCGCTGGCCAAGGAATTGGCGTGGGCTCCCGAGGAGATTCGCGAGGAAGTCGACAACAACTGCCAGTCGATCCTCGGATATGTGGTGCGCTGGATCGACGCGGGTGTCGGCTGCTCCAAGGTGCCCGACATCCACGACGTCGCGTTGATGGAAGATCGTGCCACCCTGCGCATCTCCAGCCAGCTGCTCGCCAACTGGCTGCGCCACGGCGTGATCACCCCTGATGACGTGAAGGCCAGCCTGCGGCGGATGGCCGCGGTGGTCGACAAGCAGAACGAGCAGGACCCCGAATTCCAGCCCATGGCATCCGATTTCGACGGCAGCGTCGCCTTCCAGGCCGCTCAGGAGCTGATTCTGTCTGGCGCGGAACAGCCGAACGGCTATACCGAGCCGATCCTGCACCGGCGGCGCCGCGAATATAAGGACAGGGCAGCCAGTAACGGTGCCTGATTCGAGCTTCGCCAGCATCAGTGACGGTGGGTACACTTCGGCACCGTTGGATGACGGGCCAACGATGACCTGTCGCGAGAGCGAGCACGAGGGCTCCCATGGGCAGGCATAGCATTCCCGACCCCGACGATCAGGCCGAGGGCGAGCAGCCTGAGGAGGCGCAGACCCGCCGCTTCGGCGCCACCAGGGACGAACGTCCCGATCACGGACCTGGTGTGGGCCAGCGGGACTATCCCCCGCCCGGGTATCGCGAACCCGACTACGGCAGGCGCGAGTATTCCGAGCCGGAGTACCGCAGACCGGGTTATCCGGAGCCCGACTACGACGAACCCGAATACGCCGAAGTCGATTACGACGACTCCGATTACGACGACTCCGATTACGACGACGACGCGGATTACGACGAACCGGAATACACCGACTACGCCCGGCGCGACGACGACTATCCCGAACACGACCCGCGCGGCAGCGATTCGCCGCCCCCGCCGCGGTCGTCGGGGCCGCAACACAGCGGAGACTGGGATGGCGGCGAGTGGACAGGCAGTCACCGCGCAGTCACCACCAAGCGGCGGGGTGTCAGCGTCGGCGTCATCGCTGCGCTCATCACGGTCGTCGTGGTGGTCGGAGGGGTCATCCTGTGGCGCTTCTTCGGTGACGCGCTGTCCAGTCGCAGCGATGCGGCCGCCGCTCGATGCGTGGACGGTGAGTTGGCTGTCGCGGTGGTGGCCGACCCGTCGATCGCCGACGGGATTCAGAAACTGGCGAACACGTACAACGAGACCGCGAGCCCGGTCGGCGACCGGTGCGTCAAGGTGGGTGTGAAGCCGGCCGACTCGGACCAGGTCGTCAACGGCTTCATCGGCAAGTGGCCTGCGGAACTGGGTGAACAACCCGCGCTCTGGATCCCGGCCAGCTCGGTGTCGGAAGCTCGTCTCGAGGCGGCGGCCGGCGCGGAGACCGTCAGCGACAGCCGATCGCTGGTCACCTCCCCGGTCCTGCTGGCAGTTCGACCGCGGCTCAAAGAAGCCCTGGCTGATCAGAACTGGGGCACGCTGCCGTCGCTTCAGTCGAATCCCACCTCCCTGGAGGACCTCGAACTGCCCGGTTGGGGCTCGCTGCGGTTGGCGCTGCCGCTGAGCGGCGACAGCGATGCGTCGTATCTGGCCGCCGAGGCGGTCGCATCGGCGTCGGCGCCTTCAGGTTCGCCACCGAGCGCGGGCACCGGCGCGATCAACACCTTGATGGCCGGTCAGCCCAAGTTGGCGGACAAGAAGGCCGCCACCGCGCTGGACGCGCTGGTGAAGGCGACGGATCCGGCGACGGCGCCGGTGCACGCCGTCGTTACCACCGAGCAGCAGCTGTTTCAGCGCGGCGCGTCGCTGCCGGATGCCAAGAGTGTGGTGTCCTCATGGTTGCCACCCGGACCGACGGCAGTTGCCGACTTCCCGACGGTGCTGCTGTCAGGTAACTGGCTATCGCAGGAGCAAGTAACCGCGGCCAGTGAGTTCGCCCGGTTCATGCGCAAGCCCGAGCAGCTTGCCGAGTTGGCCAAGGCGGGTTTCCGGACCGACGGCGGCACGCCGCCGAAGAGCGACGTCACCAGCTTCGCGCCGGTGTCTGCGCCCCTGGCGATCGGCGACAACGCTATGCGGGCAACGCTGGCCAACGCGCTGACCGCGCCTGTCGAAAACGCCGCCGTGACGATCATGCTCGACCAGTCGATGAGTACCGAAGAGGGCGGAAAATCGCGGTTGGCCAACGTCGTGGCGGCGCTGAACGCGCGGCTTCAGGCCTTACCCACGACTGCTGCGGTCGGACTGTGGACCTTCGACGGCACCGAGGGCAGCAATGAGGTCAGCACCGGGCCGTTGTCGGATGCCGTCAGCGGGCAGCCGCGGTCGACCGTGCTGACCGATACGTTGGACTCGCAGAGCGCAGCGGGAGGCGGTGCGGTGTCGTTCACGACGCTGCGGCTGGTCTACACCGAAGCGATGTCGAATTATCGTCAGGGCCAAAGCAATTCGGTCCTGGTCATCACCGCTGGGCCGCACACAGACCAGTCGCTCGACGGCTCAGGGCTGCAACAGTACATCCGCGGCGCGTTCGACGAGGCGAAGCCGGTCGCCGTCAACGTCATCGACTTCGGGTCCGATTCGGACCGCGCAACATGGGAGGCTGTCGCCCAGACGACGGGCGGTAACTACCAGAATCTGGCCAACTCGACGGGGCCCGAACTGACGTCGGCGGTCGCCACGATGCTGGGCTAGTGGGACGCGGTTGACAACAGGCGCAGTGCCGCGCGGGCGAATACCTCGGGCACTTCGACCTGCGGGTAATGGCCGACGCCGCGCAGTTCGACGACGTCTGCGGCCGGCCGCAATTCGCGCAGCCCGTCGAGTACATTCGTGGTGGCCACGGGGTCGTCGAGAGCCCACAGGAAGCTCAGTGGCTTGGGCCAATTCCGCACGGCGCCGTGCCAGCGCTCGGCATAGCGGACCCGCTCATCGAGATAGGAGATCAGTCGGTGCGCGATGCGGTGACCGCCGGAATGCGACATCAGCGCCCACTGCGCCTCGCCCTCATCTGCCGATAGCGGATGGTTGGCACTGAACAGACGACCGAACTCGCGCACGAACCTCGATTGACTGGAGAACCGGACCAGGATCGGTCCCAACGGGCTGCGCAACACCTTCTGGACAGGCCGCAGGCTGGCCCGGTGCAGGATGATGCTGCACTTGCTCAACACGACGCGTTCGAGGTCAAAAGGCAAGCGGCCCTGTAAATCTCGCGCCAACAACTCGGTGGTCACCGAGGTGCCCATGTCGTGCGCAATGATCGCGACGGGGCCTTGCGTCACATCGTCGACCACGGCCGCCACGATGTCGGCCTGCTCCAGCAAGCTATAGCGGTGTTGCCGGGGTTTGTCCGAAAAACCGAACCCAAGGAAGTCCAGCGTCAGCCACGCCCGCCCGCCCAGGTGCGGAACAACTTGCCGGTAGTCATACGAACTCGACGGGTAGCCGTGCAGCAGCAAAACCGTCGGGCCGACGCCCTGCGCGGCGCGAACAAATACCGAGCCGGAAACCGTGGAAATCCACCGACCCCCGTCTCGCCACTCGGTCACGCTCGGTGGCATCATTTGTAGGACCGTACCAACCGATCGCGGCCCCTCGTAGTGCACTATGCAAGAACGTCGTAGACAGCTGACACGCGGTTTCGCCGGTTAGCCAGCGCATCGGCGTGAGTTTGCTTAAGCTCTGATGTAATCGTCCTGTAGGTCAATTATGAGAGCGGTGCTTCCGCGTCCGCCACGGCCCACGAGCCGAGAGGAAGGTGACTCACATGGAGTCGTCTATGCCCGCTGTGCTGCGCGAACGCGCCAGTCTCCAGCCGAACGACACGGCGTTCACGTTCATCGACTACGACCGGGACCCGGCTGGCGTCGAAGAAAGCCTGACATGGTCGCAGCTCTACCGGCGGTCGCTGAACGTTGCGCATGAGCTCAGCCTTCACGGTTCCCCCGAGGACCGGGCGGTGATTTTGGCCCCTCAGGGATTCGACTACGTCGTTGCATTCCTCGGCGCGTTGCAGGCCGGTTTCTACGCCGTTCCGCTCTCCGTGCCCCAGGCGGGCGCACACGATGAACGCGTCAAATCGGTAATCGAGGACACCTCGCCCACCGTCATCCTGACGACGTCCGCCGAGGTGGCCAATGTCGCCGAATACGCGCAGGTTCCGGACGGCGCGCCCGCTCCGGCCATCGTCCAAGTCGATTTGCTCGACCTGGACGCTCCGCGCCGGGCCACCGGACGCCGCTGGCCGGAGATCGCCTACCTCCAGTACACGTCGGGCTCCACCCGGGTGCCTGCCGGGGTCGTGATCACGCACCGAAACCTGATGGCCAATTTCGAGCAGTTGATCGCCGACTTCTTCGAGAAGGACGGTCGGGTCGCCCCGCCGGACACCACAGTCGTGTCGTGGCTGCCGTTCTACCACGACATGGGGTTGGTCCTTGGAGTGTGCGCACCGATCCTCGGGGGCTTCCGGACGGTGCTCACAACACCGATGGCGTTCCTGCAGAAGCCGGCCCGATGGATTCAACTGATGGCAAGCCACCCTCACGCCGTGACGGCTGCGCCGAACTTCGCCTTCGAGCTGGCGGTGCGCCGAACAACGGATGCGGACATGGCCGGGCTCGACCTCGGTGACGTCATTCACGTCCTCAGCGGCAGCGAACGCGTGCACGCCGCCACGTTGAAGCGCTTCACCGACCGGTTCGGGCAATTCAATTTCAAGGAACCCGCCCTACGGCCCTCTTACGGACTTGCCGAGGCGACCGTGTACGCCGCCACGCGCATGCCGGGCGATCCCCCACTGGTT
Source organism: uncultured Actinomycetota bacterium (assembly GCA_963848855.1). GTDB lineage: Bacteria > Actinomycetota > Actinomycetes > Mycobacteriales > Mycobacteriaceae > Mycobacterium. Next base: position 931,221 of record CAWKFL010000006.1, on the reverse strand, counting down.
GTTCACTTCGACACCGAGAAACTGTCGGCCGGTCATGCAAAGCGATGCGAAAGCCACGACGGTACACCGCTGATCAGCTACGGCGTGCCGCGCTCACCACTTGTCCGAATCGTCGATCCCGACACCGAGGCGGAGTGTCCGGCGGGGACGACAGGCGAGATCTGGATGCAGGGCGACAACGTCGCGCGGGGTTACTGGCGGAAAACCGAAGAGAGCGAGCGCACCTTCGGTGGACAGTTGGTCACTCCTTCGGAGGGCACGCCGGCAGGCCCATGGCTGCGAACCGGCGATCTGGGCTTTGTCTCCGAGGGTGAACTGTTCATCATGGGTCGCATCAAGGATCTCTTGATCGTGTACGGGCGTAATCACTCTCCCGACGACATCGAGGCGACGATCCAGGAGATCACCGGTGGCCGCTGCGCGGCGATTGCGGTGTCGGAGGATCAAACCGAGAAACTGGTCGCGATCATCGAACTCAAGGAGCGCGGCGACTCGCCCGAGGAAGTGCTTCACAAGCTCCGCAGCGTCAAGGGTGAAGTCACCTCGGCGATTTCGAAGTCGCACGGGCTGAGCGTCCACGACCTCGTAGCCGTGCCGCCTGGTTCGATCCCAATCACCACAAGCGGCAAGGTCAGGCGGGCGGCCTGCGTCGAGCAGTACCGCCGCAACCAGTTCAGCCGCTTGGACGCCTAGGTCCTCGCGGCGTTGTACAGCCTGCCGATACGCTTGCCGTCGGCCACCGCGACGTAGATGGCTCTCGTCGCCGCGATGTACCGCTCGACGGATTCCCTGGCAACGGGATTGTTCGGGAACAGCACAGCCATGATGGTCTCGTGCACGAACCGGTTCACCCACACGGAGACCTGGTGCGAGACCCTGCCCTCGTCGTGAATCCTGAAGTCCAACTCCGAGTTGGCGACGGTCGATAGCGGGGCAATGCTTGCGTCCAGGTAGGACATGACAAGGTTGCCCGGTCGGGGCCTGCCGAGACCCGATTCTGGTGGCGCCAGCTCCACGACACGGTCGTAGGGCACCTTTGCCAGCTGGATGCCGGAGTCGAAGGACGCCTGTGCGGTCCTGGCTGCGTCACCGAAAGTCGTTGCGGTCGAAGCGATCGTGACGGGAAGCAGCCCAGTGAACCAGCCTGTCGTTGTGAGCTCGGCGGGAGTGCTACGCGTGTCAATAGGCGTAATCCCGTAATACGTTTCAGCGCCCGTCAATTCACGTTCGGCTAGAGCCGCACACGCGAACATGCCCCCCCCGAACCGCGCGCCGACGTCCATACACGCGGATTCGAATCGCTGTGTCTGTTCGCGATCCAGCAGTGGCACCGTAAGCAGCATGCCTGCAGTAGGGACCGAAAGGTCGCCCAGCGGAAGCGGAAAGCGCGGCAGTGTGCCGCCGTTGTTCTTGGCGAACTCGATCCACTTCGTCACTTCAGGAGAGTCCGCAGTCAGGGCCGATGTGTACTCGCGCTGGCGGATGCAATAGTCGTCGTAACTGCCCACCTTCGGCAGCGGAAGCGGCGGGGAGCCCGCGACAAGGGCGCCGTACATCATGTGGATCTCGCCGAACAGCACCCCCATGACCATCGGGTCGACGTTGAGGTGCGCGATGCTCGCGTAGAACGTGAAGCGGTCGGCCTCCTGAATGATCCCGAACCTGAAGCAGTCCCACTCGAGCGGATGTGGCGTCAAAATGTGCTCGCGCAGTTCGGCGGTGGTCAATTCACCGTGCTTGTTCGCGACGACCGAGATGTCGGAAGGATTGGCGATGGTGTGCCGAACGATATGTTCGGCATCGTCGCACTCGAACCAACTGCGGTAGGTGTCATGCCGCCGAAGATGGGCGTTGATGGTGTAGGTCATCGCGCGGATATCGCAGTGTCCCGGCATGTCCCACGTGAAGACCATCAGTCGTGACATGTCGAGGCCGCGAGCGACATGATCGCTGTAGCGACGGAGATGCTGGGCCTGCTGATAGCTGGCGGGCACCGGACTCACCGGCGCTTCCGCGGCCTTCTTCAGTGAGGCGGGTGATGCATGCCAACATACGACGGAGCCCTTACCGGGCTCCCACGTATCGATTGTTGCGATCGCAAACACACTTCCTCCTGTATCAGGAAAGCCAGCCCAGGTACAACCCTCCGCGGCCCACGAGGCCGTGGACTCAACTGAATTCGCGTAAGGCGAAAGGTATTCGGTCCCCGCTCCGATCTTTCTCGACACACCCTCGCGATGTGTATAGGTAGCATAACGAACTTTCCTGGCACTCGTGTCAATACCCTGCCGTGTCCGCGACCTTGGGTACCCCGAAACCGGTGTGGCCTGGACAAACCCCATTTGTGCGAATGCAAATAGCGGGTTCGAAAGCATGATACTGGCCAGCTGCGTAGTTTGCCGGATCAGGTTGGCAGGCCGTGTTTGTCCGCGTCCTCCCAGTAGCGGGCCACCCACTCCTCGGAACGCTGGTCGGCCTGCCGCTTCAGCGTCGGCTCGAGTTCCAGCCGGGGCTCGAGCCCAAGCGCTTCGAGGATGTTGTCCACCACCTGGGGAAGTTCGCAACACAGCGTGGGGTAGGAAACCTCGATCGGTGCGATCTCCTCCTCGTCGAACCATCTCCGCCAACCCTCCTCCTGGGCTCGCAGGATTTTGACGATGTGGGCGATCGCGCGCGGGTGGTACTCCGCCCGCGAATCTCGGATCGGATCGGGGCTGCCCTGCCAGACCCGCGTCTGTACGGCCAGCCAGAAAGACACTGCCTGCGCCACCACATCGGGCCGGTAGACGTGAATGAGCACCGGCTCGCTGCCGATGACGTCGCGAATCGCGGCCTTCAGGCCTTCACCGGAACGGTTCGGGAGTCCTGCGGCGCGTTCCATGAGCAGCGGTGTCTGGTTCCACATGAGCTTGCCGCCCCATACCCCGTTGGGCGTTGTGCCGACGGTACGGACGTAGTCGCGCCAGATCACCGCAGGCGCGGTGTCCGGTTTGCCCTCGTCCAGCGGATCCAGGAGCCGGAGGATCGACTCGTCTTCGACCTCGGCGAACCATTCCCGTGGCTGCGGGGCGAGGCTCGTCGTTGGCAGGTACTGAAAGAACTCCTGCGGCTCGCCGGCCACGCCGGTGGCGCGCAACGATTCGACCAGCAGCGTGCTGCCGGTGCGCTGCGAAGCGAGCACCAGATACGACCTCGGATGGTCAGTCACCTCCGTACCCAACGCGACATGATTCGCGGTGGGCAACTGCGAACCGCACCCAACTAGAGACCATTTCTTCGATTGACCTCTTCTCGTTGCGTTCGTTCGTGGTGACCAGCGAGCGTGGCGCCCAGATGACCGGCCCGTCCCCGCGATCATAAAGTTTGCCGGACGTCTGTGCAGTGCCTGTACAAACGTTTCAACTCCTCTTAATAATGCACTTTCGTTGATCAAGCAAGTTCGCTGTAGCAACGGCTTGCTATGCACGCCATTCGTCCAGGTAGTCGCATTATTACGGCGATCGTGTTCTGGCCGCCGAGCGCTAGGTAGGCCTTTCGTCCTACACCTGATCACGGGAGAGCCGATAAGAGCAAGCTCCCGCCAGCAAACTTGCGCCGGATAACATGCCCCTTCGGACCCACCTCCCCCTTCGCTGCCGCGTCCTGGCTGCGTACCGCGGTGCGACCGAGACGCCGATGGTTGTCACAAACTTGTTGATCCGTTCGCCCACTTGAATTTTCGCGATACGCGCCGGGCAGTGAATCGACAGCAGAGCAGCTCAGAGTGGAGTAACGTGCCCATGATGTGGCCCACGGTCTTGGTAATGGGCATCGCGGTGATTTTCGAACCGATCCGACTCGGGCTCGCGGTGCTCATGCTGAACAGGCCGCGTCCGCTACTGCAACTGCTCGCCTTCCTGTGCGGTGGTCTCACCATGGGTATCGGCTTGGGCCTGGTGGTGCTGTTCGTCCTTCGGTCCACGCCAGTGGCCCATGGAATGCTCACGCTGGCCCAGGTTCAGATCGCGGCCGGGCTGCTCGCTCTGCTCGTCGCGATTGTGGTGGCGACGAACGTGTCGGCTCGCAAGATCGTCGGCCGGCGCCCTGCCCCGGCGGTTGTCTCCAGTGGTGGCGGTGTGGTCGTCGCCGCCCCGACACCGCCGGGTGGCCAGCAGAATTTGTCGGCGCGTACACGCCACCTGCTGTTGCAGGGTGATTCCGTGTGGCTCGCGGCGGTCAGTGGGTTGGGAACCGCGTTGCCGTCGGCCAACTTCATGGCCGCGTTGGCCGCCATCCTCGCTTCGGGTGAGCGGCCGATTGCTCAGGTGGAGGCGCTTGTGCTGTTCAACCTGATGGCTTTCACGCTGGCGGAGATCCCGCTGGTGAGTTATTTGATAGCCCCGGAGCGGACACGCACGGCGATGACGTCGCTGCACGCCTGGCTCCAGTCGCGTCGTCGCCGCGAAGTAGCCGTGTTGGTGGCGGCGTCGGGCTGTCTCATGCTCGTGCTGGGCGTGACCGGCCTCTGAGTAGTTGAGTGGACCGGGTGTTGATGATTAATAACTGGCTAAGTCCATTGGCATGCCGTCAGGGGACTTACGGCGCAGCGCGCCGAGTCGGGGGTCGCGATGAGTCGTTGGCCGCCGGGCTTCGAAGGCGGAGCCATGATGAGACTGTTCTCGTGAGCCATCGCGATTGGGATGGTCGGCTCGGCAACGTTTCTCGGTGAAGCCGTCGCGCAGGGCGCTGATCGTGCCCGGAGCCTCCGAGGCCCCTCCCCTGTCGTCGTCGGCACGGACAGGACAATCTCGACCCGGCGATCCGCACCACCGAGGGCCCGATGGTGGTGCGCAGCCTGTCGAGGGCAGCGTTGGCGCTGGACGCCGAACAGCCGCGGTTGGCAACTGACCCAAACGCGCCTGAGCCGGATCGGCTCACGTTCATCAAGGTCAGTGATCCGAGCACCGTCCTCCAGCGGGCCGTCAAGCCCCGGCATCCACGTTCCGATCATCGACTACGCCGTCCGGCCTCCCGTGGAGAGCTAGTACAACACGATCCAGATCGTAAGCGAATACGACGTGTACGCCGACCCGCCCGACCGGAAGAATCCCCTCGCGTACATCAACGGCGTTCTGGGCCAAAACCATTCGAATGTTGTGTTCTCAAATCCCGCAGAACTACCGCCACCCATCGTGACGACCAACAGCAGGGGCAGCGACCACCGTGACGTACTACATCCCCGCAAAGGAGCTGCCGTTGACGACGCAGCTCCGGGAGTGGGGTGTGTCCAATCCCGTAGCCGATCGCCTGGTGCCGGCGATGAGACCCATGGTCGACAATGCGTAAGTACGGAACGATGATCCGGCGTCGCCGCAGCCGCAGCGTCCTGCCGTTCCCATGAACCTCAATCTTCGTCGCTTCCGACGTTGAACGTCCCCGCCGTTGCCTCGGCCAACCCGGTGAATCTGGTGAATGCCCGGCCGCGTGTCTGGGACAGATTCTTCGTGGAGGGAAGAAGCGTTAGTACTAGGGGGCGAAAGTCCCCTCAGGCGCGCCCCAACTTCGTCGGTCAAGCTCAAGCGTGTAGTTGTCGCGCTGCCGTGTGTGGCCGCATGTGCATTTGCAAATCAATGATTTAACAAGTGCGCCAAGGGCTTTGAATACTTGACCGGCTTAGGCGCGCTTTGCCTTGGCCGTTCCCAACTTCGACGGCCACCAGTTCGCACGCCCAATCATCACGGCCACAGCGGGCACCGTAACCGTGCGTACCAGGAATGTGTCGAGCAGCAGGCCGATTCCCACCACGAAACTCCCCTGTACGACATTGCCGATGCTGGCAAACAACAGACCGAACATCGATGCCGCGAAGATCATGCCCGCCGCGGTGATCACACCGCCCGTAGAAGCGACCGTTCGAATGACACCGGCCCGCATTCCATGCGGAGATTCGTCGCGAATTCGCGAAATAAGCAGCATATTGTAATCGGCACCCACGGCGACCAAAATAATGAACGCCAGACCGGGCACGCTCCAGTGCAATTCCTGACCAAGTATAAATTGAAATACAATCACGCCAATACCGAGCGCCGATAAATAAGAAATGATCACCGACAGAATCAAATAAAGCGGTGCGACTATCGCGCGCAGTAGGGCGATCAAAATCAGCAGAACGACAAAGATCGTCACGAGGATGACCAGCCGGATGTCGTGGTTGTAGTAATCCCGGGTGTCCCGCAGCATCACCGGGAATCCCGACATCGATACCTTGGCGTCAGCCAAGGCGGTGTTCGGTTGGGCGTCGCGGGCCGTGTCGATTATCGCGTTGACCTGATCCATGGCGGCGGTGCTGAAGGGGTTGAGCTGCGTCTGCACCAGGTACCGCACCGTGTGCCCGTCCGGCGAAATGAAGAGGCCCGCCGCCTTCTTGAACTCGTCCAGGTTGAGGAACTGCGGAGGGATGTAGAAGCCCGCCATCGACGGCGACGTCGCGCCCTGCTTCATCGCCAACAGATAATCCGACGCCTCGCGCAGACCGGAACCCATCTCCTTGGTCTGGTCGACCAGGAGTTGCACACCGTCGGCGACCTGACGCGCCCCGTCCGCCAGCGTGTTGGCGCCTTGCTGCAGTATGTTCAGCCGGCCCTGCAGGCTGCCGGGTTTGTCGAGTCCCGAAGCGCGCATCGCACTGTCGGCGCTTGCGAGTGCTCGGCTCAGTCCCGTCAGCGTATTCCCGAGGGTCGTCGCGCCCTCCGTCAGCTTCAGCTGTCGCGCCAGATCGGCGATCTTCGTGAAGGTGCCGTCTTGGCTGGCGGTTTGGAGTCGCTGCAGCTCGATGCGCGCGCTGCCGCACATGGGGTCGGCATTGCAGACCGGATTGCCCTCAAGTGCCCGCAGCACGGGCCCTGTCCACGCGAAGCTGTTCTCCACGTTGTCGAGGTTCACGAGGATGGCGTCACCGAGCTCGCGCATACCGTTGACCAGCTTGGCCGCGTTGTCGAGCTGGTTGAGCGTCTTGTTTCCGCCGAACATGCCCTGCATGTAACTGAGCGCGTCGACCAGACCGCGCACGCTGGTGATGGCCTGGCCAACCTGCCCCTTCACTTCGCCCAGGCTGTCGGCAAGTGTGTTCGCGCCGCTGGCCAGCTTGTTGAGATCGCCCGAGTGGCCAGTGATCAGGCCGGCGCCGTCGCCCAGCTTCTTCCCGACCTCGCCCGCCTGGTACGAGGCGGTGGCCTCTTCCAGCGGCTTGCCTGTTGGCCGGGTGATTCCGGTGACCCTGTCAACGCCAGGAAGCTGGCTGACCCGCTGCGCCATCTCCTCGAGATCGGCAAGGGCGCGCGGTGAGCGCAGGTCGTGAGGCGACTGGATCAGCAGGTACTCGGGGACGATGGAGTTGATCGGGAAGTGATTCTCCAGCGCGGCGTAGCCGAGCGAGCTGTCGGCGCGCGGCGGCAGTGTCTTGCGGTCGTCGTAGTTGAATCGAGCCAGGCCGGCGCAGCCGGCCAGGATGAGCAGGATGACGATGCTCGAGACCAGATAGGGCTTCGGTCGGCGCGCGATGCGGATGCCCGACCGGCGCCAGAAGCGACCTGTGATGTCGCGCCGAGGCTTGACCCAACCGCGGCGCCCGGCCAGCACGAGGATGGCGGGCAGCAGCGTCACCGCGGCAACGAACGCGACGGCGACGGCCACCGCCAATGCCGTTCCGCACGTCGAGAAGACGCCCAACTTGGCGAAGATCATCCCGAGGAACGTGATTGCGACGGTGGCCGCCGATGCGGCGATCACCTTGCCGATCGACGCCATCGCCTTCCTGACCGCGTCATCCGAGTTGACACCGAGCCGCAGGTAATCGTGATAGCGACTGATGAGGAAGACGGCGTAGTCGGTTCCGGCGCCGACCATCATTCCGCTCATGAAGATGATCGTCTGGTTCGCTATGCCAAGCCCCAGTAAGCCGAGGCCTGCCACCACGGCCTGTGCCACCACCACAGATATGCCGATGGTTATCAACGGCAGCATCATGGTGACCGGGTTTCGGTAGATGATCACCAAGATGATGAACAGCAGGACGGTGATCGCGAGCTCGATCCGGACCCTGTCGCTCTCGCCCGTGGCGTTGAGGTCATCCACGGTGACCGCGGGTCCGGTCACGTTCACCGTCAACGGGGAGTCGGCGGTGGCGTTCTCGATCACCTCGGCGACGTTGTTGTACGCCTCTTTGCCTCTCGGCGAGGCCAACGTGCCGTCGAGCCCGACGGGCAGGATCCAGGCTTTCTGATCCTTGCTGCTCATGACCTCGCGCAGCGGCGGTGTGGTGAGGAAGTCCTGGAGCATGACGACGTCATCGGGCTGCTGGCGCAGCGCGTCGACGAGCTTTCGGTAGGACCCCTCGTCGGCTGGGCCGAGCCCCTTGTCGTTCGACAGCACGACGACGACGACGTTCTCGGAACCCGACTGCTTGAATGCCTGGGCCATCTCCCGCGCCGCGATCTGTGCGGGAGCGTCGGCGGGCAGGATCGCGACGGGGTTTCGCTCGGACATCTCCTTGAGCGAGGGGATCGTCAGTGGCAGGGTGATCGCGAGCGCAATCCAGCATGCAATCACGACCCACGGCCAACGCACGATGAAGTCGCCTAACCAACCGAAGATTCCTACTCCCCCGGCCGGTTTCGTTGTGTCAGTCTCCTTTGACACTCATCCGCCCTGAAATCACGCTGTCTGAGGAACCTCGACGAGCTGGTTCACTGGCGCGGCAACCCAACCATCTGCGACACGCGCGCACACGCTCTTGAGTGTCTGGACGTACCGTTCCACCGATTCGCGCGCGACCGGATTCTTCGGGAACAACACCGTCGCCGCGGTCTCGCCGAACCGGCCCACCAGCGTGCCGAGCGGGTAGTTGACCCGCCCATCGCTGTACGCACCGAGGTGCAGGCCGTCGAGTCGGTTGGTGAGCAGCGGAGCGAGCGGACCGACACCCCCGTCGAAGAAGTTCAGCAGGGGGAAGGATGGACCTGGCCGCTCGAGCCATGGCGCCAACTCAACGACGCGCTCAAACGGCACCTGGGCCAGTTGCGTGCTCGCGTCGAAGGATTTCTGCGCGGCACGCGCAGTCTCCGTGAACGACGCCGGATTCACCGGAACGGTGACCGGGATCAAGCCGGTGAACCAACCCTGCGTCACGTGATCGTTCGGCGTGCTGCGGGTGTCGATGGGGGTCAGCCCGTAATACGTTTCCGTCCCGGTCAATTCGTGCACCGCAAGGCCGATGCATGCAAGCAACCCACCGATGAACCGCGCGTCGCCCTTCACGCAGGCGTCTTCGAACCGATGCGTCTGCTGGGTGTCCATCAGCGTCACGGTGCGGAGGTCGCCACCGCTGTGCTGTGTGTGATCACCGAGGGGCAGCGGGAAATCGGGGAAGCTACCGTCGTTGTTCTCGGCGAACTCGATCCACGCTTGCACCTCGGGGGATTCCAGGGTCAGACCCGAGGTGAACTCGCGCTGCCGGATGCAGTACTCGTCATAACTGCCCGCATCGGGCAGCTGAAGGGGCGCCGAACCGGACACCAGCGCGGCGTACATCATCTGGAATTCCATGAGCCCCACACCGACGAACTGCCCGTCGGCGTGCAGATGGTCGATGCTCGCGTAGAACGTGAAGTGTTCCTTGTCTTGAACGACCCCGAACCTGAAGCAGTCCCACTGCGTCGGGTCCGGCGTTTCCACCACAAGGCTTCGCAGCTCCTCGGTGGTCTTCTCACCGTGCTTCGTCGGCTTGAACTCGATATCGCGCGGGTTGGCCATGGTGTGCCGGACGACGTGTTCCGCGTCTTGATACTCGAACCAACTGCGGTACGTCTCGTGCCTGCGCAGGTGCTGGTTGATGACATACGTCATGGCGCGGATGTCGCACCGACCGCCGACCTGACAGGCTCCGATGAGCAGGCGTGAATGGTCGAGGCCCAGCGCGGACTGTTCGGCATGGCTGCGAAGATGGCGGGCCTGAATGTAGCTGGGCGGCACCGGGCTGACCGGTGCCTCACCCGCCTTCTTCACCGCCGCAGGTGTTGGGTGCCAAGTGATTACAGAACCAGAACCCGGCTTCCACTCATCAATCGTCGCGATCTCGACTGGCCCTACAAACAACTTGCCCTCCTCTAGTTCGGCACCTGCGGTTGGACGCCTCGATCGTCACCGTCCGGTCATGTCGCCGCTGACATTTCGTCCTCTGCAGGCGCGAGCTTGTCGCACAGGTAGTCGGCCAAACCACGCACCGTGGTGATGTCGGTGGACGTGATGCGTATCCCCGTCTCGGTTTCGATTCGCGTACGCAGCTCCAGGCTGCCCAGCGAGTCGAGCCCGTACTCAGGAAGGGGTCGATCCGGGTCGATCGACCGACGCAGAATGATACCGACTTGCTCGCTAACTAGCTTCCTGAGCCGTGTCGGCCACTCCTCACGGGGCAGAGCCTCCAGCTCGGCGCGGAGCTTGCTCGAATCCGCCCCGTTGTCGCCAAGTGACTTGAACACCTCGGCGAACTTGCTGCGTGCCGCGAAGTCGGCCAGCCACGGTGCTCCCATGATCGGTGCGTAGCCGCTGTACGAGCGTTCGTGGCGAACCAGCGTCTCGAATGCATACGCGCCGTCGTCGGGACCGATTGCCGCACCGGAGCTTTCGGCGAGTGCCGTGGCGCGACCCACCTCGGCCCACGCGCCCCACGCGATGGACGTAGCAGGCAGACCCTGAGCCCTGCGCCAGTTCGAGAACCCGTCCAGCCAGCTGTTGGCCGCGGCGTATGCACCCTGACCGGGCGAACCGATCAGCGCGGCCGCCGAGGAGAACGAGCAGAACCAGTCCAGCGGCTGATCGGCCGTGGCACTGTGCAAGTTCCATGCGCCGTATACCTTTGGCGCCCAGTCACGGTCGATGAGCTCGTCGGAGATGTTGGCCAGTGTGGCGTCCTCCACCACGGCAGCCGCGTGCAGCACACCACGCACCGCAAGCCCGGTCTCCGTCGCCGCGGCCACCAAACGCTCCGCGGTCTCGGCTTCGGCGATATCACCGCACTCCACCGCGATGTCGGCTCCGGTTGCGCGGATGAGCTCGATGATCTCCTGCGTCTTGACGCTCGGCTGCGAACGGCCGTTGAGCACGATGCGCCCACACCCGGCCGCGGCCATCTTCTCGGCCAGGAACAAGCCCAAGCCGCCGAGGCCGCCGGTGATGATGTAGGCACCGTCGGGCCGGAAGACGTGAACCTGTTGGGGCGGCACCGCCACCCGGCTCTGTCCCGTGTGCGGGATGTCGAGCACGACCTTGCCGATGTGCTGCGCCGAACTGATGGTGCGGATCGCAGTGGTGGCCTCGGTCAGCGGGTAGTGGGTGCTCTCCGGGATTGGCAGCGTGCCGTCCGCGGTCCGTTCGTAGACCGTGGTCAGCACCCGGCGAACCTCATCCGGATGGCTGACCGAGAGCAGCCCGAGGTCCAGAGCGTAGAACGACAGGTTCCGGCGGAACGGGAACAGCCCCATCCTGGTGTCGCCGTAGATGTCGCGCTTGCCGATCTCGACGAACCGCCCACCGAACGCCAGCAGCTCGATGCCCGCACGCTGCGCGGCACCGGGGAGGGAGTTGAGCACGACGTCAACTCCGTATCCGCCGGTGTCCTTGCGGATCTGATCGGCGAAGTCGGTGCTACGCGAGTCGTAGACATGCGCAACACCCATTTCGCGCAGGAGGTTCCGGCGCTCCTCGCTACCAGCGGTCGCGAAGATCTCGGCGCCTGCGGCCCGTGCGATCGCCATGGCTGCCTGCCCGACGCCACCGGTCGCGGAGTGGATCAGCACCTTGTCCCGCGAGGAGATTCGGGCCAGGTCCTGCAGGCCGTACCAGGCGGTGGCGCTGGCGGTGGTCACTGCCGCCGCCACCTCGTCGGTGACGTTGTCGGGGAGCTTGACCGCCCGATTCGCGGGGCAGTTCACAAACGTGGCCCAGCAGCCGTCGGGCGACATGCCGCCGACGTGGTCACCGACCTTCAAATCGGTCACGTCCGGGCCCACCGCGGTCACCACACCTGCGAAGTCGGTGCCCAGCTTTGGTAGGACTCCCTCGAAGGACGGGTACCGGCCAAACGCCACCAGAACATCGGCAAAGTTGATGCTCGATGCCGTGATCGCGACTTGGATGTGTCCGCGGGTCGGCGGAACACGGTCGAACGCAACGAGTTCCATCGACTCGAGGTCGCCTGGCGTGCGGATCTGCAGTCGCATGCCGTCGCCTTCGTGGTCGACGACCGTGGTGCGCCGTTCCTCGGGGCGCAGTGGCGTCGGACGCAACCGCGCCGTATACCAGTCACCGTTCCGCCATGCGGTCTCGTCTTCGTCCGACCCGCCCAGCAGCTGCTGCGCGACCTTCTCGACCTCGGTGTCGTCGTCGAGGTCGATCTGGGTGGCGGACAAGTGCGGATGCTCGGTACCGATCACCCGCATCAGGCCGCGCAGGCCCGCCTGTTCCAGGTTGGCGACATCGCCGGTCACCACCGATTGCGCATTTCGGGTAAGCACGTAGAACCGCGCCGGCTCGCCGGGGATGTCCGGCAATTCACGGGCGATACGCACCAGGTGATGCACGTATTCGCCGCCGCGCTGGGCCGACTCGTCCTCCGGGTTGCCGTTCTTCGGGCCCGTCAGCACGACCACGCCCCGGTATCCACCGGAGTTCAGATGGGAGACAAGCGTTTCGGCGTTGCCCTCATGGTCCGCGTTCTGCGGCCATGCCATCGTGGTGCTCTCCGCCCCTGCGGTCTTCAGTGCATCGGTCAGCTGCGTGGCGATGACGTCGGCGGTGGTTGAGGTGCTGACCAGCAGCCATGCGCCGTCGGTGGCGTCCTGCACCTCCGGCAGTTCACGCTGCTGCCAGTCGATGGCGAGCAGTCGCTCGTTCAGCACGCGATCCCGTCGACCGTGCTCGGAGAGCCCGGTGCCGAGCCGCAGCCCCTGAACCGCCAGCAGGACCGTTCCGTGCTCGTCGAGCACGTCGAGGTCGGCCTCGACGCCTGCGGTGTCGGCGGAGGTCACCTGCATGAAGCAGTAATGCGCGGTGCGGGTCGAGCTGTAGGCCCGCAGGCGACGCACACCGAGCGGCAACATCAGGCCGCCGCCGGATGCACCCTGCACGTCCGGATGCGCGATGACCGACTGGAAGCACGCATCGAGGAGCGCGGGATGGGTCCCGTATGCGGCCTGCTGCGAACGGATCTCGCGCGGCAAGGCGACTTCCGCCAGCACGCTGCTGACGGTGCGTTCTGGGGTGTACACGGCGGTCAGTCCCGTGAAGGCAGGTCCGTACTGAATGCCTGCCATGTCGAAGAACTTCCGCAGCTCCTCACCGTCCAGCTTGGTCGGGTGGGCCTCGAGCAGGCCGGACATATCGCGTGCGGCCGGCTGATCGTCGTCGTCGGCCTCGGCCTTGTGCAGGACCGCGCTGGCCCTGCGAGCCCGTTCACCGGCTTCGTTTGTCTCCACCACGAACTTGGCGACGCCCGGCACCGATATCGATGCGACGGCGGACACCGGCGTCTCCTCGTCGAGCAGCAGCATCTGCTCGAAGACGACGTCGCGGACCTCGGCGCCATCGCCGAACACCTTGTGCGCCGCGGCCAGCGACATCTCGCAGTAGGCCGCACCCGGCAGCGCCGCCACATCGTGGATCTGGTGATCCGCGAGCCACGGCTGGGCTCCGGTGCCGATGTCGGCCTGCCAGACGTGGCGCTCGGGTTCCTCGGCCAGGCGCACGTGCTGCCCCAGCAGCGGATGAACGTTCAACGTCGACCCGCCGTGTGATGGGGCGTCGCTGTTGTCACGAGTGAAGATCAGCGGACGGTGTGCCCATGTGGGCAGCGGCGCGTCGATCAGCTCGCCGTCGGGATACATCGCGGAGAAGTCCACTGCGGCGCCCGCGCTGTGCAGATCGACGACAAATTCGCGCAGGCCGTTCGGCGACTCCTGCTCACGACGCATCGCGGCGAGTCCGGCGAGCGGGATGTCGAGGCTGCGGCCCGTCTGCTCGACGGCGTGGATCAGCAGCGGGTGCGGGGACATCTCCCCGAAGACGCGGTAACCGTCCTCCAGCGCTGCCTGCAACGCCGCGGCGAGACGCACGGTGTGGCGCAGGTTGTCCACCCAGTAGGCGGCATCCCATTCCGGCACGTCACGCGGGTCGTACAGGGTGGCGGAGTAGTACGGAACGGTGGCTTCCAGCGGCGTCAGGTCGGCCAGCGCCTGTTCGAGATCATCGAGGATGGGATCGACCTGCGGCGAGTGCGAGGCCACGTCGACGGCCACCTCGCGCGCCATCACGTCGCGCTGCTCCCACGCCGCCACCAGCTCGCGAACCGTTTCGGTCGCTCCGCCGATGACCGTCGACTGCGGCGACGCGACCACCGACAGGGCGACATCGGTGACACCGCGGCCCGCGAGCTCCGAGAGCACCTGCGTGGCAGGCAGTTCCACCGAGGCCATGGCGCCGGAGCCCGCGATGCGGGACATCAGCTTCGACCGGCGGCAGATGACGCGCACACCGTCTTCGAGCGACAGCGCGCCGGCGACGACGGACGCGGCGACCTCACCGAGGGAGTGGCCGACGACCGCACCCGGCTCAACGCCATGCGCACGCATTGTGGCGGCGAGGGCCACCTGCATCGTGAAGATGGCCGGTTGAACGCGGTCGATACCGGTCACCGTCTCCTGCGCCGTGATCGCCTCGGTGACCGAGAACCCGGATTCGGAGGCGATCAGCGGCTCGATCTCCGCCACCTTCGCAGCGAACACCGGTTCGGTGGCCAGGAGGTTGACGGCCATGGCCGCCCACTGCGAGCCCTGACCGGAGAACACCCACACCGGCCCGCGGTCGTCCTGCCCCACGGCGGCCTGGTACGGCGTGTCGCCGTCGGCGACCTCGCGCAGGGTACGGAGCAGTGCGTCGGTGCTGTCGGCGATCACGGCCGTCCGCACCGGTCGGTGCGCACGCCTGCGCGCCAGGGTGTAGGCAAGGTCCTTCAGCCCGACAGCGTTCTCACGCGCTTCCACCCAGTCGGCCAGCCGGGCCGACGTCCGGCGCAGCTCGTCGGCGGAGGACGACGAGACGGCGAACAACAGCGGCTCCGCCGCCGTCGAGTCCTCGCTGACGTCGTCGCGTGGATCCGCCGCGACAGCGTTCGTGGCCGGTGCCTGTTCGACGATCGCGTGCACGTTGGTGCCAGAAAGACCGTACGACGACACCGCCGCGCGCCGCGGATGGTGACCGTTGGTCGGCCACGGCGTGTTCTCCTGTGGCACAAAGAGTTTCGTCTCGATCGAGGCGAGATCGTCCGGCAGCCGGTTGAAGTGCAGGTTCTGCGGAACCACGCCGTGCTGCAGCGCCAGCACCGCTTTCATCAGCCCCATCGCTCCCGAGGCCGACTGACCGTGCCCGAAGTTTGTCTTCAGAGAGCCGAGTGCGCAAGGGCCGTCGGTCCCGTAGACCTCGGCCAGGCTGGCGTACTCGATGGGGTCGCCAACCGGTGTTCCGGTGCCGTGCGCCTCAACGAGGCCAACGGAAGTGGCGTCGACGCCCGCGGCGTCCAGCGCGGCTCGATACGCCTTGACCTGCGCGGGCTGCGACGGTGTCGCGATGTTCACGGTGTGGCCGTCCTGGTTGGCGGCGGTGCCGCGGATGACGGCGAGGATTCGGTCACCGTCGCGCAAGGCGTCCGGCAACCGCTTGAGCAGCATCAGTGCACAGCCCTCGGAGGACACGAACCCGTCCGCCGCGGTGTCGAAGGCGTGGCATTTCCCGGTCGGAGACAGCATGCCCTGGGCCGATCCGGACGTAGCCTTGCGCGCGTCGAGCAGCACGGTGGCGCCGCCTGCGAGGGCCATGTCGCTTTCGCCCTCGTGCAGGCTGCGACATGCCAGGTGCAAGGCGAGCAGGCTCGACGAACAGGCGGTGTCCACGGTGACCGCGGGGCCGTGTGCGCCGAGGATGTAGGCGATTCGCCCGGACGCCATGCTGAAGTTCGTGCCCAGGAAGCCGTAGGCGCCTTCGGCGGCGTTGACGTCGGCGGCCAGCAGCTCGTAGTCGCCGTGCGTCAGGCCGACGAAGACTCCGGTCAGCGAACCCGACAGCGTCGTGGGATTGATGCCTGCATGTTCCATCGCTTCCCACGCCGTCTCGAGGAGAAGCCGGTGCTGGGGGTCGAGTGCGGTCGCCTCGCGGTCGCCGATTCCGAAAAACTCCGGGTCGAACCCGGCGATGTCGTCAAGGAAGGCGCCCCACTTCGATACCGACCTGCCGGGCACGCCTGGCTCGGGATCGTAGTACTCGTCGATCGACCACCGGTCGGCCGGCACCTCTGTGACCAGGTCATCTCCCCGCATGAGGGCGTCCCACAGCTGTTCAGGAGAGTCAATGCCTCCTGGCAGTCGACAGCCCATGCCGATCACAGCAACAGGCGTGACATGCGATTCACCCACGTGGGTTCACCTCTTCCTTGTGAAAGTCCTTGTGACAGGGAATGGCTGGCTCTTGATTTGTCGCTCAGCGGAACAGAGGTGAGGCAGCGCATGAACGCATACATGGCTCCGCCCCCCGTGCGGTCATTTCCCCTGATGACCGACCTGCTTGTACCGCCGTAGCAAAGATCCGCCCCGAAAATGCAGGTCCCAGATCTCCCATCGGGCGACTCTAACAAACTATGTCCAACTTGTTGGACGTTTACTCTAGTCGGTCGGGTGATTCTTCGCTCGGCAAGGAGACCGGGGTTTGCCGGAACCTGTGCAATTTGGTTCAGAAAGGCCTGTTATGTTAACGGCGTGTACCCCGATGACACGGGCAAGGATTTGGGCGCTGTCCTCTCATATTTGGCGGGCCGGACCCTCAACAAAGAGGAGATCTGGACGGCCATGGAGCTGCGCCGCTCGACGTATTACGACCAGCTGGACAAGGGCAATCTGCTGACTGCCGACAACCTGAGCAGGGCCGCAGCCAATCTGGGCATCAACCGCGCCGAACTGCTGACCCGGTACCGGTTCATCGATCCGGACGAGATCACTTCGCTCGCCGAGGAGATCAGTGCGCTCGCAGGCGGATCGGGTTCGCCGACCCGAGTCTTGCAGGCAAAAGCTCCGGAAAAGCGGACCAAGATGCGGGATCTCCGCCCGCGTCCCGATGCACCGCCCCTGTAGGTCACCTAATTCGAAGTTGCTCGACCTCGCGGTTTGTGCGCGCAAAGTAGCTGAGCGCTCATCGCGGTTCTTGCCACCTCGACAGCGCGGCTTCACGCACGACGTTTGTGCCCCTCGTCGTCTCGCGGGCGGCCGACGCGTGAGCCGACAACTATCCGGCAAATGCCTCGACGGGCGGGCAAGAGCACATCAGGTTGCGGTCGCCATAGGCTCCGTCGATGCGCCGCACCGGGGGCCAGACCTTCGGTCGGAACCCGTTTCCAAGCGGATACGCCGCCTGTTCTCGGGTGTACGGATGGTCCCATTCGGCGGTGAGCAGGCATTCTGCGGTGTGCGGCGCACCCCGCAGCGGATTGTCGTCAACGGGCCAAGTGCCCGCTGCCACCTGGTCGATCTCGGCACGGATCGCGATCATCGCCTCGCAGAACGCATCCACCTCGGCGAGGCTTTCGCTCTCGGTCGGCTCGACCATCAACGTGCCCGCCACCGGAAAACTCATGGTCGGCGCGTGGAAACCGTAGTCGGCGAGGCGCTTTGCGACATCGTCGACGGTGACGCCGGTGGCCTTGGTGATGCCGCGCAGGTCGAGGATGCACTCATGGGCGACCATGCCGTTCTCACCGGTGTAGAGCACCTGGTAGTACTCGTCGAGCCGGCGCGCGATGTAGTTCGCCGACGCAATCGCCGTTAACGACGCGGCGCGCAACCCGTCGGCCCCCATCATCCGGATGTAGGCCCACGTGATCGGCAGGATTGACGCCGACCCGTAAGGCGCCGACGAGACCGTGTACTTCTCGGGAAGGTCGTCGGCAAGCGGATGTCCCGGCAGGTATGGCGCCAGATGCTCGCGCACCGCGACGGGTCCGACCCCTGGACCGCCGCCGCCGTGCGGAATGCAGAACGTCTTGTGCAGATTGAGGTGGCTGACATCGCCGCCGAACCGACCGGGCCTGGCCAGCCCGACCAGCGCGTTGAGGTTGGCGCCGTCGACGTACACCTGGCCGCCGACGTCGTGCACCGCCGCACAGATGTCGGCGATGTCGTGCTCGTAGACCCCGTGCGTGGATGGATAGGTGATCATCAAAGCGGACAACCGATCCGCATGTTCGGCGACCTTGGCACGCAGGTCGTCGAGGTCGACGTCACCGTTGGCGCGGCATGCCACCACGACGACCCGCATGCCCGCGAGCGCGGCGGACGCCGCGTTGGTGCCGTGCGCGCTCGACGGGATCAGGCAGACGTCGCGGTCGGGTTCCCCGCGCTCGGCGTGATACGCCTGGATCGCCAGCAGCCCGGCGTACTCCCCCTGTGAGCCCGCATTGGGCTGCAGCGACACGGCGTCGTAACCGGTGATCGCCGTCAGCCAGGTCTCGAGGTCGGCGATGAGCTTGCGCAGCCCAGGCGCGTCGGAGGACGGCGCGAATGGATGCTGTTGTGCGAACTCCGGCCAGGTGATCGGCTCCATCTCGGCGGCGGCGTTGAGCTTCATGGTGCATGACCCGAGCGGAATCATGCTGCGGTCCAACGCAATATCCTTATCGGCCAGCGACCGGAGGTACCGCATCATCTCAGTCTCGGTGCGATACTTCGTGAACGCGGGATGGGTCAGGAACTCCGATGTGCGGGTGGCGATGTCGGGGCCGTCGAAGTCTGCGTCGACGGTGGCTGCTCCGAATGCGGACAACACCGCCTCGACATGGCGGTCCGTCGTGGCCTCATCGCACGAAACGGATACGTGGTCCTCATCGACTAGCCAGATGTTGACGCCCCGCGCCTTCGCGGCGTCGCGGACCTCGGCCGCCCTGCCGGGAACCTTCGCCAGCGCGGTGTCGAAGAACGCCGAGTGCACCACCTCGACACCCGCTGCGCTCAGTCCGCCGGCCAGCGCACGGGCGCGGCCATGAACCCGCCGCGCGATTCCGGTCAGGCCGGCCGCGCCGTGGTAGCTGGCATACATCGCGGCGATCACAGCCAGCAGCACCTGCGCGGTGCAGATGTTGCTCGTGGCCTTGTCGCGGCGGATGTGCTGCTCGCGGGTCTGTAGCGCCAACCGATACGCAGGCGCACCGTCGGCATCCAGCGATACACCGACAAGACGGCCGGGCAGCTGGCGGGCGTGCTTGTCGTGCACCGCCAGGTATCCGGCGTGTGGACCGCCGAATCCCATTGGCACACCGAAACGTTGGGTGCTGCCGAACACGACGTCCGCGCCGATTTCACCGGGTGGGGTGACCAACGTCAACGCCAGCAGGTCCGCGCCAATCGCGACTTGCGCCCCGCGCTCGTGAGCCTGCGTCACCAACTCCGACCAGTCGACCACCACGCCGCTGGCGCCGGGGAGTTGTGCGATGGCGCCGAAGAACTCGCCGTCGGGCAGGCCGGACCGCAGGTCGGCGGTGACGATCTCGATGCCGAGCGGCTCGGCGCGGGTGGCCAGCACCGCCGCGGTCTGCCGATAGACGTCGACGTCGACGGCCAGCCGGTTGGACGAGCCGCGCACTGCGCGGCGCATCAGGGTCATCGCTTCCGCGGCGGCGGTCCCCTCGTCCAGCATCGACGCGTTGGCGACCTCGAGGCCGGTCAGATCGGACACCATCGTCTGGAAGTTCAGCAGCGCCTCGAGCCGCCCCTGGCTGATCTCCGGCTGGTACGGGGTGTAGGCGGTGTACCAGGCGGGATTGGAAAGTATGTTGCGGCGCAACACCGGTGGCGTCAGCGTGTCGTAGTAGCCCTGCCCGATCATCGACACCGCGACGGTGTTGGCGTCGGCCAGCGCACGCAGTTCGGCCAGCGCTTCGGCCTCGCTCGCGGCGGGCGGCAGCTGGTCGAGACCGGGCGCCACGCCATCGGCGGTCAGGGCGTCGAGGATGCCTGCGGGCAGCGCCTTGTCCGCGAGTTCGTCCAGCGAGCCAACCCCGATGGTCTTGAGCATGGTGGCGACGGCGTCGGCGTCGGGTCCGATATGCCGGTCGGCAAACCTGGGCTGGTTGTGATCGAACACTGCGACATCTCCAGACGCTGGAAGGCAGGAACCTCGTGTTCCTCTCCCTCTGTCGTCGACCCGTACCGGGCGCCTGAGAGATTCGGCCGGCTCCGCGCAACGATGCGAGGATCCAGCCTTTCCCCATGGGCGGGTAAGCAGGGTGCTTACCGCTTTCCAGAGGCATCGGGGCCACGCGCGGTCCTGGGTACCTGAGAGGTTGACGGAGAGGTGTTGCTCCTTCGGTGTCCGTGGCTGGGGGTCACGGAACTCTCCCGCGCAAGGGCGATGCGCAAACTAGTTTACCCGCAGGCCGGGTTCAACCACCGAACTGGGCCCACGCGTCTGCGAGGGTAAAGTCAGCCGATTTTGCGGTCGCGGTGCTTGCGCCGCGAGGCGAGCTCGTCCTCGGGTGTGGCGATCGACTCGCCGCCGTCGGCCCGCTCCCCGGGGAAGTCGGCGATCGCGCCTGTCAGCTCGCGCATGGCGCCGGAAACCGCGATGCCGAACACGCCCTGGCCGCCCTGCAGCAGGTCCACCACTTCTTCCGCCGAGGTGCACTCGTACACCGTCGTGCCGTCGGAGAACAGCGTGATGTTGGCAAGGTCGCGCACACCGCGTTGCCGCAGGTGATCGACGGCTACGCGGATGTTGTGCAACGAGATACCGGTATCCAGAAGCCGTTTGACGATTTTCAGGACCAGGATGTCCTTGAACGAATACAGCCGCTGGCTGCCGGAACCGGCGGCGCTGCGAATGGACGGCACAACCAGCGACGTCCGCGCCCAGTAGTCCAGTTGGCGATAGGTGATTCCGGCTATCTGGCAGGCGCTCGGACCGCGGTAGCCGACAAGCTCATCGGGCACCGAGTTATCTGGGAACAGACCGGCCTGCACAGGTTCGCTGGGTGTCTCGGCGGGCGGTTTGGAATTCCCGTTGGCCGACAAGTCCAGCTGCTCTTGACGTGGCGTGTCTCCCACTCTCGAATCCTCTCGCCGATCGAACTCGCGTCTGTGACCTGCACCGCAGCACGTTTGCCGAAGCTCGAATGTGTCGAGCATACGCTTTCCGCCGAGCCGTGACCTGCTCGTCGCCCTCAAAGTATGGCTGCCCAGTGGGCGGATCGAAGAAACCCGCGCCGCGTGTCGAGGCCGACGAGATGTTTCCGTGACAAACCGGCTGGACAGCCCCGACTATGTGGCCTTGAAGTCGTCGGGCGACACGCTGTCGAGGAACTCCTTGAACTTCTCGACCTCGTCTTCGCGCACCGCACCTGAGGCTTCGTCGTCGTTCTCGTCGGGGATCAGTAGCCCCGCCTCGGCCAGCACCGCTTCCTCGACATAGATCGGCACACCGACGCGCAGCGCGATGGCCACCGAATCCGAAGGGCGCGCCGACACCTTGATGTCGCGGTCGAAGATCAGGTCCGCGTAGAACGTGCCCTCCTGCAGGTCGACGATGCGAACTTCCTTCAGCGAATGGCCAAGCGCGGCAATGAGATCTCGGATCAGGTCGTGGGTGAGCGGCCGGGCGGGCTCGACGCCCTGCTGTTCGAGCGCGATTGCGGCAGCCTCGGACTGCCCTATCCAAATCGGCAGGTAGCGGTCTCCGTTGGCTTCCCGGAGCAGCAGCACCGGCTGGTTCTGGGGCTGCTCGACGCGAATGCCGACCACACGAACTTCACCCATCTGTGTCTGCCCTCCGCACCGCTGAAGTCGTCAAAACCGAGTCTAATCCTCAGCGATCAAGAACGTCGCGCACGGCGGACTTGATCAACGACGTGTGCAACGTGATTGCCAGGGCCGCCACCTCGCGCGCCAGGTCGTCTGCGCGGTCACGCGCGCCGGCCTTCGGCGCCTTGACCACCGGGCCCGCGATCTGCGCGATCAGGTCGGACTGCCGGTCGGCCGCCGAGCGAAATGCCCGCAGGTGCCGCGGCTCGACGCCGTACTCGGCCAGCGCCTTGGCGCACTGGGCGATCACCACCGAGTGCTCGTCGAAGAACCCCGCAGGGCCTGTGGTGATGACACCGGCCTTCACCAGGGCGGTCAACAGCTCGTCGTCGACACCCGAGCGGGCCAGCAAATCCTCGCGGCTCAACCGCACCTTGGTGGGCGCGACCGCAGCGGTATCGCCCGCGCCGTCACCCGATACCGACACCAAACGCGGTAGGCCGTAAGCGGATCCGGTTTGGGGCAGCTCGCCGTCGGGCTGGGCGTCCAACTGGGCCTTGATGACCTTCAACGGCAGGTACTGGTCACGCTGGGCGGTCAGAATGAACCGCAGGCGTGCGCAGTCGTAGGCCGTAAACCGCCGGTATCCCGACGCCGTCCGCTCGGGGGTGACCAGCCCTTCGGCCTCCAAGAACCGAATCTTGGAGATGGTCACGTCCGGGAAGTCGCCGCGCAGCAGATCGAGGACCGCTCCGATCGACATCCCGTTCAGCGAGGGGGTGTCGGGGGCGGTCACCGCTAGCTGCCCGGGCCGCTGTCGTCGCCCTTCGGCCCGGTCAGGAACACCAGGCGGAACTTGCCGATCTGGACCTCGTCACCGTTGGCCAGCACCGCCGAGTCGACCGGCTCGCGGTTGACGTAGGTGCCGTTGAGGCTGCCGACGTCGACGACCTGGAACTCGCCGCCCTCCAACCGGAACTCGGCGTGGCGACGGCTCACCGTCACATCGTCGAGGAAGATGTCGCTGTCCGGGTGCCGACCGGCCGACGTCGTCGGCTGATCGAGCAGGAATCGCGAGCCCGCGTTGGGCCCCCGCTTGACGACAAGTAGCGCCGACCCAACGGGCAGCCCCTCGACTCCAGAGACCGCTCCCTCAGTGCCCGCTGCTGCGGGGGCATCCAGTTCGTTGAGGAAGTCGGCGCGGAATACCGATGTCGTCTCCACGGTGACTTCTTCAGACGTCTCGTTGTCCTTGTCCGTCACCCGCTGCTCCTCACTGGCTGCTGTGGCGATATCGGGCCGGGCCCGCCAGCCGCATTTTGTCTGGTGTCGACCGTACCGCGCAGCAGTCCTGATTGTGTCCACCACCGCCGGATCGGCCTCTGATTGTTCTCCGGTCGCAGAAACCCTAACAACTCACGATTCGTTCACGGTGTTGCGGTATCCGTCTGCGTCGAGCAACCCGCTCAGCGCGTCGTCGAGCGAAGCCGCGTCGATTTGCAGATCCACCAGCCAACCCTCGCCGTAGGGGTCGGAGTTCACCAACTGCGGATTGCCCTCGAGATCCCCATTGACCGCAACGACTTTCGCGTTGACGGGGGCGTAAAGGTCGGACACCGATTTGGTCGACTCCACCTCGCCGAACGATTCGCCCGCCGTGAGATCGGCGCCGACGTCGGGCAGCTGGACGAACACCACGTCACCCAGCGCCTGCTGGGCGTAGTCGGTGATCCCGACGCGGACGGTGCCGTCGCCGGTGCGCTGCACCCACTCGTGTTCCTCGGTGTAGTTCAGGTCGGGAGGGATTTCGCTCACGGCGCTCCTAGGTTCTCCTGCGGTGCGATCTCACTTGACTGGCTGAGCGTATTGGCGCTGTTTTGGTTGTCGCAAGGCGGTCACGTCCACGCGGTCGGCCTGTTGTACCACCATCGTGCCGCCTACGCGTTCGACGCTGTCCATGGCGCCCCCCGGGATGTTCATCGCCGCGGCGAGGGTCGGCGGATCACCAATGGCCAGAACCGAATACGGCGGGTTCAGCGTCGCGCTGTCGACGACGAGTGCGCCCGGCGTCCCGACTACCCAGGTGTCCACCCCCACCCGCACCGCCGTCTGGGCGCCACGAATCTCCATGGCTTCGGCGCCTGCGGCGCGCAGCTCGTTGATCACGTCGAGCATTGTCTCGGCGGGCACACCGGGCGTGGTGTCGGTGATGGTGAGCGTGACACCGGGGCCGGTGGCGGCGACGGTGCCGATGAGGATCGACAGCGCGGCCAGCCGGGCTTGCGCGTTCTCGATGGCGGCTTGATCGCTACTGCCTGAGGCCTGTAGTTGCGCAAGCGTCCGCTGCAGATCGCTGACTTCGGTGTTGAGCGCGGCTTCGCGTTGCTGCAGCGAATCCAACAACACCAGCAGATCCGCGGGCCGCGCGGTCTCCAGCGAATCGCCCGATTCGTTTTGGCGCACCTGCGTGACGATCGCGATCCCCAGCACGACGCACAGCAGCACCGCCAACGTGCCGAACACGATCTGGGAGCGCTCCCTGCGAGCCACCCCGGCCACCCCAGCCGGCTGCAGGTCACCGATCTGAGGGGTCGCCGCATCCGGTGACAGCTCGTGTCGGCCGTGGCCGTCGGGCTCGGCGGAATGCTGGGGCGGGTGTTCCGTCATCGCTCAGGCGCCGAACAGTCTGCGCCGCAGCGCGGCTGCGTTGCCGAAGATGCGGATGCCGAGCACGACGATGATCGCCGTGGAGAGCTGGGTGCCGACCCCGAGTTGGTCACCGACATACACGATGAGCGCGGCGACCAACACGTTGAAAACGAACGACACCACGAACACCTTCGAATCGAAGATGCGCTCCAGGTACGCCCGCAAGCCGCCGAACACCGCGTCGAGCGCGGCGACCACCGCGATGGGCAGGTACGGCTGGATGACCTCGGGCACGCTGGGGTGAAACACCAAACCCAGCACGATCCCGATGACAAGCGCGGCTATTCCTACCATCAAGGCCCAATCTGCTTGGCGAAGTTGACATCTCGAATGGAACCGGCCGGCAGCGTGAGACCGTCGCCTGCACTGACGCCCACTCCGACGCCATATGACGTCTCCAACAGGCGGAGCCGTTGCAGGCCCGGGCTGCGGTCGAAAACATCTTGCATCGCGTGCGGCGGTCCGACCGCGAGTATGAGGTACGGACTGCTGATGGGTTGATTGTCGACCAGGATGCCGCCGCCGGCCTGACGGATCGTTACGTTGGGGCCGATACGCACGCCGCCGACCGAGATCGCCTCGGCGCCGCTGACCCACAGCGAGTTGACGACGAGCTGCAGATCGCGGTCAAGGATCACCTGCTGGCTGCCCTCGACGCGTTGCTTGGACACGTCGGAGAGGTCCTTGGACAGGCCGGGATCCGTCACCGTGATCGTGAGGCCGGGGCCGATCACCGGGGTGGCCGCGGCGGCGAAGTTCGCCGTATCGAGTTCGCCGAGCAACTGCTGGCCGCGCGCGTCGCCTTCGAGGCGGCTACGGCGCTCGGCGTCGACTTCGGCGGCCAGCGCGTTGCGCCGCGCGGTGACCTCGCCGGTGGTCGCTTCCGCCGAGCGCACGCTGCCCGAAAGCACGTGCTGGGTCTCCCGTACACCGGGCGCGGTCGAACGGGCCTGTGCCACAGCCGCTGCGAAGACCACCGCGATCACGAGGGCACCGCATACCTGCCACGCCCACCCCTGCCACCAGGTGCGTTGCCGACCGCCGCCCGCTTTCGCCTCGGCAGCCGCGGCGTAGCCGGGATCAAGGTGATCGGAAAGCAGCGAGCGCAGCAGCGAAGGTACGGGAATCAGGGTCGGGCTGTCCGCCTCGTGCGCGGGTAGGCCGGCTTCGGGGCCGTATCCGCCCAGCGCCCGCCCGGGATCAACCATCCGGACGCACCTTCGGCATCTGGCGCATGACCATCGCCACCTGAGCGAGGTAAAGCGCCCCCGACCACAGGTACATCGCCAAACCCCAAATCAGGAAGGCCCATCCGCACGCCAGCACCACACGGCTCCACATCCCGTCGAACTGGCCGAGCAGGATCAGGGGAAGTCCGGACATCAGCGCAAACGTCGCCGCCTTGCCGACATAGGTGACCGGCAGCGCCGACAGCCCGCGGCTGCGCAGCAGCGGCAACGTCGCCGCCAAGACGGCGTCGCGTCCGAACAGGGTGAGCACGATCCACCACGGCACCGAGCCCTGCACGGCGAGCGCCACCGGGACGGTCACCATGTAAATGCGGTCGACGGCGGGGTCGAGCAGCTCCCCCAGCCGCGACGACTGGTTGTCGACCAGCCGGGCGATCTTGCCGTCCGCCCAGTCGGAGAAGCCGCTGAACATCAGGATCGCCACGGCCCAGCCCTCGGCATGCACGACCAGAAGCAGGTACAGGAAGACGGGAACGAGGATCAGGCGCAGCACGGACAGCGCGTTGGGCACCGTCAGCACCCGGTCGCGCAGATTTCCGGCAGCGCCCGCCATGGGCTAAACCTATCGGAATATGCCTGGCAGGCTCAGCGCCGACGTCGTGTCATCGGCCAGCGGGTTGTCGTGCACCATGTACGTCCACGTCGACGTCGGACGGGCGAGCTTGGAGAGGTCGACGCCCGGCTCGTCCTCGATCGACGGCGCGGTTTCAAATGTCTGCTGGGCCGCCTCGATCGCGTCGGCCGCCAGCGACGCGAACGCGTCGACAGCCATCCGATGGAACTCGTCGATCGGCTTCTGGTGGCCCAGCGCCCGCAGATGGATGCTCTCCCGGATGTCGGCCAGATACGCCAGGTGATCGGCCCAGCCGCGGTCGAGGTGATAGAGCATGATCAGCCGGCAGATCTTCGCCAGCTTCTCCTCGCCGATCTCCTCGGCCACCTCTTCGTACCGCTCGGGCGACAGCTGCTTTAGTTCCTCCCGCGCGGTGTCCGTGCGCAGCAACTGCTCGCGGCGCTCCACGAGAATGGCCCGCTGCTGGGCGATCAGATGGTTGTAGCGCCAGGTGTTGGCGTGGATGTCGAGCAGCCTGCCCTCGGCGACGCGCTGCGCGTGGTCCAGCAAGGTGGCGGCCTTGAGGCTGGAGATGCGGCCGTCGTCCTCGGTCTGCGACGGCAGCTTGTTCAGCTTCTCCGGATCGAGGTGCGCCACCACGACGTCGTCTTCCCAGCTGGAGAAGAACACAGTCGAGCCGGGATCGCCCTGGCGGCCCGCGCGTCCGCGCAACTGGTTGTCCAGCCGCTCGGTGTTGTGCCTGCCGGTACCGACGACGTGCAGCCCGCCGAGTTCGGCGACCTCGTCATGGTCGGCCTCATCGGAGCCGCCGAGGCGGATGTCCGTGCCGCGGCCCGCCATCTGGGTCGACACGGTGACCGATCGCAGCTTGCCCGCCTCGGCGATGACGCGGGCTTCCTCCGCGTCGTTCTTGGCGTTGAGGACAACCGCGGGGATGCCCGCCTTGACCAGACGCTCGTGCAGCTCTTCGGATTCGGCCACATCGCGGGTGCCGACCAGCACCGGCTGGCCCGTCTCGTGCACCTCGCCGATGTGCTCGACGATCGCATCGTTCTTCGCGGCCGCGGTGATGTACACCCGGTCCGACTCGTCTTCGCGAATGTTGGGAGTATTCGGCGCAATTGGGGACACACCGAGCTTGTAGAACTGGCGCAGCTGCTCGCCCGCGGCCAGCGCGGTGCCGGTCATGCCACACACCGTCGGGTACCGGTTGATCAGCGCCTGCACTGTGATGGTGTCGAGCACCTCGCCGGTCTCGGTGGTCTCGATGCCCTCCTTGGCTTCGACGGCGGCCTGGAGCCCGTCGGGCCAGCGTTGCAGCTGGGCGATGCGACCGCGGGAGGCGTTGATCAGATGCACGGCGTCGTCGCGGACGATGTAGTGCACGTCGCGCTGGAGCAGCACGTGCGCGTGCAGCGCGACATTGACCTCGGTCAGGGTGGTGCCGACGTGTTCTTCGGAGTACAGGTCGATCCCGCCGAGCTTGGCCTCCAGCTTCTGCGCACCCGCATCGGTCAGGTGCACATTGCGGCCGTCGGCGTCGGTGTCGTAGTCCGTGCCAGGGACCATTTCGCCTACCAGCCGGATGATTTCGAGCTTCGGCGTCTCGCGATGGCTGGTGCCTGCGAGCACCAGGGGCACCAGCGCCTCGTCGACGAGCACCGAATCGGCCTCGTCGATGAGCGCGATGTCGGGATTGGGCGAAACCAGATCCTCGACATCGGTGACCAGCTGATCGCGGAGTACGTCGAAGCCGATCTCGTTGACCGACGCGTAGGTGATGTTGCACTTGTAAGCGTCGCGGCGCTGCACGGCGGTGGACTCGGCGGTGATCCAGCCGACCGTCAGTCCCATCGCCTCGATCAGCGGGCCCATCCATTCGGCGTCGCGGCGGGCCAGGTAGTCGTTGATGGTGATGACGTGGACGTTGCGGCCGCCGAGCGCGTATCCCGCCGCGGCGATCGCACCTGACAACGTCTTGCCCTCGCCGGTGGCCATCTCGACTACGTCGCCGGCCAGCATGCGCAGCGCGCCCTGCAGCTGCACGTCGAACGGCCGCAGCGTGGTGGTGCGCTCCGAGGCCTCCCGTGCGATGGCCAGGAACTGCGGGATGTCGTCGGACTCCGCCAGGTCGTCCAGGTTCAGCAGTTCGGCGGCCTTCTGCAGCTGCTCGTAGTCGAGTTCGGCGGCCTTGTCGTCGAAGTCCGCCGACGCGCGCACGTGCGACATCGAGCGGGTCTGATCCTTCTCGGTGCTGGCGCCGAGCAGTTTCCAGAATCTATTGCTGACACGACCTGAGGTGCGGGATTTCGTCTTCGCCACACAATTACGGTACGCGGCCCCGTCTTAACGCGACCGTGCGTGTCTGTTCACCGACACGCCCCGGTACGCGCGCAGTTCGCGCACGCTCGCGATCAGGCGAGCGTGCTGAAGTCGATCCTGACGCTGTCGGTGACCGGTTCGAAGCCGATCCGTTGATAGATGGCATTCGATGTCGGATTGGCGAGATCGGCGAACAAGACGACGTCGGGCGTGCCACTGCGACGGGCAAGTTCAGCGGCCGCGGCGGTGACGGCAGAGCCGTAGCCGTGGCCTCGTTGGCGCAGCGGCGTGAACACCGGCCCGATCCGCGACACCCCGACAGCAGCCGCCCGCAGCATTGCCATGCTGACCGGTGTGCCGTCGACATCCCACAGCACGAACCGGTCGCCGACCCGATTCGCGGTGTCGACGAACCGCTCGCCTGCGGCGTCGTCGCGGTTGTGAGTGAAGGTTTCGACGAGGAACTGCTCCACCCAATCGACGAGCAGACGGCGATCGGCCTCGGCAGCGAGCCGTGACCCACCCGTCACGTCGTTCGGTGCATGCAACGTCGCCAGCCGATAGAGCCGCTCTTCGGAATCGACCGTCGGCGCCTGTCCTGTCATCGCGTGCCACGCGTCGGCGAATGCGACGGCGGTGTCACGCAGGCCGCGGACGCCGCTCAGGTCTGGGCGCAACTCAACGAGGCCCGCCGCTACTGCGCCGATGTCGGCGACTGGAATTCCATTGCACGCCAACGGGTATGGCGGTGTCTGCAGAGCGGCGCCGACAGCCGTGCCGTCATTCCACACCGTCATCAGGAACGCGTCGTCGGCGAAGTTGTCGGCCGCCAAAAGGGTCAGCTCGATGGTGTGCACGACCGGATCGCGGCGATACAGCGGTTCCGCGATTGCGCGAAACTCGCCCGCCGTGTCGTGCAGTTTGATTTTCACGGCTCCAGGATCGGCGCCAAAGTCGAACGAGTCCAGCGATTTTCGGTCCGCGAGGGCCGCGAGCGTGCGCGTTTGTAGGTTTTACCGCGGCGTGTCGTGTGCAAACACGCACGCTCGCGAAAAAAACTATGCGAGGTTGGAGCGGCGGGGGTAGGCAACGGCGGGGTCGGTCAGTGCGTTGACCACCGCGGGCACACCGGACGAAAATGCCCGCTCCAGTGCGGGACGGACCTCTGCGGGCGTTGACACCAGTTCGCCGTGTCCGCCCAGCGCGCTGACCACTTCGTCGTAGCGCGTACCCGGTCGCAGCTCGGCCACCACCGAATAGCCGTACAGCATCTCCATCGGATGCTTCTCCAGCGCCCAGATTCCGTTGTTGCCGATCACCGACACGACATGAACACCGTGTCGCGTCAGCGTGTCCCATTCCATGCCGGAGAACCCGAACGCACCGTCGCCCTGCAGCAGCACGACCTGGCGGTCCGGCCGCGCGAGCTTGGCGGCCAGTGCATAGCCGGGTCCGGAGCCCAGACACCCGAACGGTCCGCTGTCGAGCCACGCTCCTGGCACATAGCTGTCGATCACCCGACCCGCATACGAGCCGAAGTCGCCCGCGTCGATCACGACGATGGCGTCGCGGTCCAGTAGCGGGGTCAGCTCGGCGTACAGCCGCATCGGGTGCAGGGGCGTGCGGTCGTCGGTGAGTTCGGCGGCCTCAGCGGCGCGAGCCGCGGTTTCGACCGCCCGCAACTCGCCGATCCAGTCCTCGTGATCGGTGGTCGACGCGCCCGCCAGCGCCGAAAGGATGGTGGTCAGGTCGCCGTACAGGCCCGCCGCGACCTCGCGGGGATGTGCGCGGTCGGGCTCGACGCGGTCGGCGGCGATCAGTGTGGTCTCTGCCCCGAACACGCCGCCGAAGCCGAGCCGGAAGTCCATCGGCACCCCGATGACGAGAGCAATGTCGGCTTCCTTCAACGCTTTTGAGCGCGCCCGTGAAAACGCCAGCTCGTGGTCGGCGGCCACCGTCCCGCGAGCCATGCCGTTCATCAGCACCGGGATACGCAGCGTTTCGGCCAGCTTCAGCAGCGCGGTTTCGGCACGCCCCCACCAGACATTGGTGCCCGCCATGATGACCGGCCTCCGCGCGCCCGCCAGCACGCCGACCGCGGTGTCGACGGCGTTGCCGTCGGGCTGCACCGGGACCGGCGGAGCCGACAGCGCGCCGGGCCCGCCCGCGTCGTTGGCCTCGCTGAAGACGTGGTCCATCGGGAAGTCGACGAACGCCACACCAGAAGGGGCGCCCACGGCCGCCGTCAACGCGTCGTCGATCAGGCGCCCGACGGCGTCTGCGGATTGTGCAGTGGCGGCAAACCGGGTCAGCGGCGCCACGAACGGCAGATGGTCGATCTCCTGCAACGACCCCTGACCCCAACGCAGCGCGGGCGCCCGACCACCGAGCACGACAAGGGGCGACTGGTTCTGCTGGGCGGCGGCCATCGCGCTCATCCCGTTGGTCACGCCGGGGCCTGCGGTCAGCGCCGCGACGCCCGGCACCCGCGTCACCTTCGACCAGCCCTCCGCCGCGAAGGCGGCGGTCTGCTCGTGGCGGGTATCGATCAGCCTGATGTTTTCGGCGCGGCAGCCGTCGTAGATGGAGAACAGATGCCCGCCCGAAAGCGTGAACACCGTGTCGATTCCGCTTGCCCGCAGCCGCCGCGCGATCAGATGGCCCGCGTTGACGGTCGCGGAAACTGGAGCGTCAATGCTCATGGCGAAAGCATAAACGTGACATTTCGGGGACCCATCTGTGCTCGTAACGACCGCAGTCCCCCCCGTTGCCGCAAGCTGCGGTAGCTTCGCCGCAGAGCGGCGTCGCACGACGCCCCGTATCAGGAGAACGGTCAGTGGAGACATATTCACCCTCGATCGACTGGGGCAACGAGGTCGTTCCCTCGTTGGTGTGGATCGCCAAGGCGTGGAGCCTCAGCACCATCAGCGTGCTGATCGTCGTTGCACTGTTGATCCGCTACACCACGTGGGGCAAACAGGCCTGGCGGATCTCCGGCGACTATTTCAAGGGCCCGGAAAGCGCTCCCGTTTGGGGCGTATTCGGCATCCTGATGCTGTCGGTCGTCGCGTCGGTGCGCCTCGACGTGCTGTTCAGCTACTACGGCAACGACCTGATGACCGCACTGCAGACGGCATTCCAGGGCGCGGGTGCAGACAACCAGGCGCTTCGACAGTCCGGTATCAACGGCTTCTGGTTCGCGATGCTGATCTTCGCGATCCTCGCCACCGTTCACGTGGTGCGCACGATGTTCGACATCTGGCTCATGCAGCAGTTCATCATCCGCTGGCGCGTGTGGCTGACCGACCGGATGACCGGCGACTGGCTGGACCACCGCGCCTACTACCGCGGCCGGTTCATCGACCACACCATCGACAACCCGGACCAGCGCATCCAGCAAGACATCGACATCTTCACCACCGGCTTCGGTACGACGCCCAACACACCGTCGTACGGATCGTCCACAGTGTTGTTGTTCGCCGCCGTGAACTCCGTCCTGTCGGTGGTCTCGTTCGCGGCGATCCTGTGGAACCTGTCGGGCTCGCTGAGTCTGGCCGGCTTCACTCTCCCGAAGGCGTTGTTCTGGATCGTGATCGTCTACGTGCTCATCGCCACTGTGGTCGCGTTCTGGATCGGCAGGCCGCTGATCCGTCTGAGCTACCGCAACGAGTGGACCAACGCCGCGTTCCGCTACGCGCTGGTGCGGTTGAGGGATGCCGCGGAGGCGGTCGGCTTCTACCGCGGCGAGAAGGCCGAGCGGGTGGAGCTCTCCAAGCGGTTCGGCAGGATCATCGTCAACTACCGCCACTACGTGAACCGCATGGTCGGGTTCCAAGGCTGGAACCTCACCGTGAGCCAGACGATCAACCCGCTGCCCTACATCGTCCAGGCGGACAGGCTGTTCGACAACCAGATCACGCTCGGCGATGTCACCCAGTCGTCGTCGGCATTCACCGCGATCCACGACGGGCTCTCGTTCTTCCGCAACGCCTACGACAACTTCGCAAGCTACCGCGCGGCCGTCATCCGTCTGCACGAGATGGTGGAAGCCAACGAAAGCGCCCGCCACCTACCGTTGTTGGCGACCGAGACGAGCGCCGACGGTTCCGTCGAACTCCACGACGTCGAGGTTCGTACCCCGCAAGGCGAGCAGCTCCTCAACCCGCTGGACCTACGCCTGGAGTCCGGCGAGACACTCGTCATCACCGGCTGCTCGGGCACCGGCAAGACGACCCTGTTGCGGAGTTTGGCCAAACTCTGGCCCTACAGCACTGGCACACTTCGCTGCCCCGACGAAGAGACGAACGCCACCATGTTCCTGTCCCAGATGCCCTACGTGCCGCTGGGTGACCTGCGGGCCGTCGTCTCATATCCGTCCGCACCCGGCACCATCGACGACCGGACTCTGCAGGAAGTGCTGGCCAAGGTGGCGCTGGGCCATCTGATAATCCGGCTCAACGAGGACCGGGACTGGGCAAAGGTGCTCTCCCCCGGCGAGCAGCAGCGCATCGCGTTCGCCCGTGTCCTGCTGACCAAACCGAAGGCGGTGTTCCTCGACGAGGCCACCTCGGCGCTCGATCCGGGTCTCGAGTACACGCTCTACAAACTTGTGCGCTCCGAGCTTCCCGACACCATCGTCGTCAGCGTCAGCCACCGGCCCAGCGTCGAACAGCACCACGAACGACAGCTGGAAATGCTCGGCGGCGGCGAGTGGCGGCTCGGCCGCGTTCAGGGCGACGAAACCGAACCCGCACTGGTGTAGCGCCGCCCGGGTAGCTTCCCGGGCATGGACTTGTTCACGCCCTCACTGGACTGGGGCAATGAGCTCATCGCATCGCTGCTCTGGGTGGCCAAGGCGTGGACGATCGCCGCGGCGTGCATGCTCATCACGTTGGCGCTGCTTGCCCGGTTCACGACATGGGGCAGGCAGTTCTGGCGCATCACCGGCGACTACTTCAAGGGCCGCGAGAGCATTCCGGTGTGGGCGCTCATCGGGGTGCTTCTGCTTTCGGTGATGATCGACGTGCGCCTCGGCGTGCTGTTCAGTTATCAGTCCAACGACCAGTTCTCGGCGATGCAGGCCGCCTTCGAGGGCGAGGGTGCCGCGAAAGATGCTGCCATTGGCGGCTTTTGGGCAGCCATGCTGATCTTCGTCGGTCTGGCGATCACCGATATCGTCCGCAACCTGCTCGACGTCTATCTGATGCAGCGGTTCATCATCCGCTGGCGGGTTTGGCTCACCGGCCGGCTGACCGGCGACTGGCTCGACGGTGACGCCTACTACCGGGGACGGTTCATCGACAACCCGATCGACAACCCCGACCAGCGCATCCAGCAGGACATCGACATCTTCACCACCGGCACCGGCCCGGAGACCAACACCCCGACCGTCGGGACGTCTCAAACGCTGCTGTTCGGCACGGTCTTCGCCATCGTCAACGTCATCTCCTTCACCCCGATCCTGTGGGGTTTGGCAGGCCCGCTCACGCTTTTCGGTGTCACCATCCCGAAGGCGCTGTTCTGGATGGCGCTCGTATACGTGTTCTTCACGACGGTCATCGCGTTCTGGATCGGCCGCCCGCTGATTCGGCTCTCCTTCCGCAACCGAGCGCACCAACGCCGCGTTCCGCTATGCGCTGGTGCGGCTGCGCGACGCGGCCGAGGCCGTCGGCCTCTACGGCGGTGAAGGGGCCGAACGAGGCCAGCTGATGACGCGATTCGCGGCGGTCATCGCCAACTACCGGGCGTTCGTGCGCCGCGCCATCGCGTTCCTCGGCTGGAACCGGTCGATGAACCAGATCGTCGCTCCGCTGCCGACTGTCGTTCAGGCCCCACGGGTCTTCTCCGGCGAGATCCAGCTCGGCGACGTCACACAATCGTCGAGCGCATTCCGCTCCGTGCACGACTCGCTGTCGTTCTTCCGCGCCGTCTACGACGCTTTCGCCGATTACCGCGCGGCCATCATCCGCCTCGACGGGTTGATCACCTCCAACGAAAAGTCAAGGGAACTACCGCGATTGACCGCGTTGCCGAGCGCAGGCGGCGTCCTGGAGCTGGACAACGTCGAGGTGAGGACACCGTCTGGATCTCGGTTGGTCAACCCTCTCGACGTGCGCCTGAATCCGGGTGACTCGCTGGTGATCACCGGTAGTTCCGGCACGGGCAAGACGACGCTGCTGCGCAGCCTGGCGCAGCTGTGGCCGTTCACATCGGGCACGCTGCGCCGGCCCGAGAACGAGACGATGTTCCTATCCCAACTGCCGTATGTCCCGCTTGGCGATCTGCGCACGGTGTTCTCCTACCCCGCCCCCGCGGGCGAATACACCGACAGCGCAATCGAAGCCGCGCTCAAGACGGTGACGTTGGGCCATCTCGCAAGCCGGCTCGACGAGGTGGCCGATTGGGCCAAGGTCTTCTCCCCTGGCGAGCAACAGCGCATCGGCTTCGTGAGGGTGCTTCTGGCCAAGCCCAAGGTCGTGTTCCTGGACGAGGCGACATCGGCGCTCGACGAAGGGCAGGAGTACGCGCTGTACCGGGCGGTGCGCAACGAGCTGCCGGACTGCATCATCGTCAGCGTCAGCCACCGTCCCACCCTCGAACAGCACCACGACACCCGCCTCGAGCTGCTCGGCGGTGGCGAATGGCGGTTGCAGCCCGTCTAACTGCGCGCGGCGTGTGTCCCGGCCCTGCGGCCGAAGAACGAACCCTCACCGAGCTGCGTGCCGCTCGAATAGCCCTTGCCGTCCTGAACGAGTTTCGATGCGCACGCCCCCGCCGCATATAGGCCGGGCACGACGCTACCGTCGTCACGAAGCACGTGCCCATCAACGGATGTGGCGAGTCCGCCCAGCGTGAACGCCGAGTACATTGCCCGGCCCAGCGACAGGTCGAACGCCCCCCATGGCCCGTTGTTTTGGGCCGCAACGTATTCCGGTTGCTTGTGGAAGTCGGGATCAGTGCCCCGCGCCGCGTTCTCGTTGTAGCGATTCAGTGTGGCGACGAGATTGCCCTCGGGGATGCCGAGCGCCTTCTCCATCTCCTCGACGGTCTCCCACCCGTCGATCAACGGTACCAGCGGGACCTCCGGACGTTCGAGGTGTCCCTCATCGACGATGAGGAATGCCGCGCTGTCGGGCTGGTCCATCACGAAAGCCGATGTGCGCGAATGGTAGGAGTCCTCCGCTACGAACCGCTCGCCGAGCTTGTTGACGATGATGCCCGTCAGCAGGATCTCCGGCGGGTACACCGGCGCCGTCATGAACGCCTGATCCATGTGCTTCGCGACGCCACCGGCCGACACACCCAGCCGGATACCGAGGCCATCGTCGTAGGTGTTGCCCAACACGAACGGTTTCTCGGAGATCTTCGGCGTGTACTTGGCCACCATGTCCGGGTTCATCACGAACCCTCCCGCTGCGATCACCACCGCCTTCGCCTTGATCGCACCCTCTTCGGTGAAGCGCTTCCAGCGCACGCCGACAACGGTGCCATCCTCGACGACAAGGTTCGTCACACCGGTTTCGTAACGGACCTCGACGCCGACGTTGTCGGCCCGCTTCACCAACAGATCGATGACCATGGCCGCGCCGCCGAGTTCACCGGGCACCGGCACGGAGTGCCCACGGGGTGCGGGAATCGCCTGCTCGCAGAACGGCCAGACCTTCTCATTGCCCGTATAGGACAGCCCCTCGGTGCCCGGTGGGACGACGACCTTGCCCGGGTAATAGCTGCGTTCGAACTGAAAGCCCAAGTCCTCCAACCAATTGAAGTGCTCGACGCTGCCCTCACAGTAGGCACGAATCTTGTCGTGTTCGGGCTCGCGCGATACGGCGACGAGATACTTGTACATCTCCTCGGGGCTGTCGTCGTGACCCGTCGACTGCTGGACCGCGGTGCCGCCGCCGAGGTAGAAATGCCCGCCGGCCTGCGACGTGGTGCCGCCTGCCGCGGCGGCACGCTCGAGGAGGAGCACCCGCGCTCCGGATGTCGCGGCGCTGATCGCCGCCGAACCGCCCGCGATTCCGAAACCGATGACGACGACGTCGAACTCGTCGGACCACGACGTCACCTCGGTCGCGTCGACGAGGTCCGGAATGTCCAGTCCGCTCACGCTTGCTCCTGTTTCACGTAGTCGAAGAATGCCCGGATCCCGGGCGAAATGTGGGCGATCTCGACGTACGGCACCCCGGCCTTTTCGGCGGACACATACGCAAACCGCATACCGCCGGGCATGACGCCTTGCTGGACTAGCGGTGCACCCCGAGCCTCGGCTTCCTGTAGCGCGGCCCCGAACGCCTCGGCGTCCGGCGCCTCGACGCAGACGTGGTGTAGCCCCGCCCCCGCCAGATCCAGAAACTCGGTGTAGACGCTTTCGCCGTGGATCGGCGCGATCAGCTCGAGTTGCGTCTCACCCGCGTAGCTGAGCGAGAGGTCGATGACGAAATCAGCGGGCCGCGCACGATATGTGCATTCGTCGGGCCCGAAGTGCACACCGGGCACGCGGATCCACTTCTTGGCGCCCAACAGCGCGGTCAGCGCCTGCTCCGTGGCGTACAGGTCGTGGGTCACCCACGCAATCTGGACAGGTGTCCGGTCGAACATCGCATCGAGAATAGCGCCGGAGCGCCGCGGAAGCTAGAACGTGTTCTAGTTACTTCTCGCCGAGGTACGCCTTGATGCATCGTTCGGTCAACGCGCGCGCCGCGGCGAGATCCTCGCCACGGGTGACGTTTGCGGTGTTCCAGCCTTCGCCGGACAGCGTCATGAAGCGACGACCGTCGTCGGTGCCGGTCCACTGTTGTCCGAACGAGGGGTCGATGGATTCGCCGGTACCCAGATGGATGGCCAGCCCGAGCAACATGGAATCCCAGCCGATCCCGACCGCGCCCGGTCCGAATTCGCTCCAGATCTGGTCGTCGATTCCGATGATGTGGTCGACCACCAACCGCGCTCGGTCGTTGCCGTCGCTGCTGATGCTGACGTCGATCCAGCTGACGTTGCCGCCATACTCCCAGGTGGCGGTGAAGTTCTTCGGCGGGTCGCACGTCAGGATCGTGCCGTTGGCCTGACCCTCCAATTGATAGGAGCCGCCGACGGTCAGATCGCCGGAGATCGGCATCAACCAGCGCGGAATGCGCTCGATGTTGGTGACGGCGTCCCACAGGTCTTCGGTATCCGTGTGGTAGGACTGGCTGACGGTGACGACGTGCGCCTCGCCGGTATCGATGGTGCGAGCGCCGACGCTGCGCGCGACGGCGTTGATCTGATGGTCGACATCGATGTCAATCATGTTTTCTCCCTTGACTTCTGCGCTCGCGTTTACCCCGCGCGACCTCGGTGGCGAGCGCGTCCAGATGTGGTCTCCAGAAGCGGCGGAACGAATCGAGCCACTCGCCGACGTCGCGCAGTGCATTGCCGTCCACCGCGTACAGCCGGCGCTGTCCTTCGGGGCGGACCGTCGTAAACCCGTTATCCCGCAGCACTTTCAGATGCTGCGACACCGCGGGCTGCGTGATCGCGAACTCGTTCTGGACGATGGCGCCGATCGCCCCGGCCGACATCTCGCCCTCGGCGAGCAGCTCGAGGATGCGACGGCGCACTGGATCTCCCAGAACATCGAACGCGTGCACCCCCTTAAGATAAAGCGGGCACTTATATAAGTCAACTCTTCTATTCGTGAAAATGGAATTCTGGGTGGTCAAGCTTGCCTCTTGCTGACCCTCGCTTCTGTCTCGCGGACGCTGCGGGGCGTCATAGCGTCACCATGTCGGCCAGCAGCGCCACCTGGTAATCGAAGACCGGTTCGGACAGCGTGTCTGCGCCGTACTGGCCGAACACCTCCAGGCTGATCGCACCGACCAGCCCAGCCCATAAGGCGAAGCACTTGACCACGGCGGAGTCGTCGCCGGGGAATCCGAACTCCGCGCGCAGCCGCTCGAAATCGGACGACAATGGTTGCGTCACAGCAACTTTGGTCTGCGGGACATCGCCAGCGGCGATGCCTGCGGCGATCGCGTCGAACAATGCGCCGACCACCCTGGTCCCAGGACCGACCGTGCGCTCGCCGGGTGCGTGATAGCCGGGCACGGGACTGCCGTAGAGCAGGGCCCAGCTGGCGGGGTGATCGACCGCCCAACCCCGCGCCGCGCACGCGATCGCCAGCACCTGGTCTCGCCACGAGCCCGCGGCGCCGTCGCGGGCGCTGTCGACCGCGTCGGCCAGCTCCGAATATGCGTCGACAAGAAGTAGCGTCAGCAGCTCGTCGCGACTGGCTACATAGCGGTACACCGCCGATGACACCATGCCCAGGTCCCGCGCGATCGCCCGCAACGACAGGCCCGCAGCGCCCTCGGTGATGAGATGACGCCGCCCCAACTCGATGATCTGGCGTTCGATGCGACCGCGCGCCTCTTGTCGCTTGCCCATGTGGCCAGTGTGACACGAAACGAGATCACTGCTCTTGATTTTCCCACCACGGCGTGCCATTCTCTATTTGAGAGCACCGCTCTCTAAACCATTACTGAAGGAGCTGTGATGACCGTGCGCTACGACGCACCGAACCTGACCGCCCGCATCGGCAACGAGATGATCCGGTGGCTAGCCGAGGCTGGGATCAGCCTCGTGGGCGCGCGTGCCCTGCGCGTCCGCGGCCGCAAGACCGGCGAGTACCGCGGTGTGGTGATCAACCTGCTCACCGTGGACGGCCGCGAGTTCGTCGTCTCGCCGCGGGGCAACACGCAATGGGCCCGCAATGCGCGCGCCGCGGGTGCGGTCCAAATGGGGCCGCGCTGGCGCAGGCGCGAGATGCGCATCGCCGAGCTCGCCGACGACGCGAAACCGGACCTGTTGAAGCGCTATCTCGATCGCTGGTACTGGGAAGTCAAGGGGCACGTCGGCGGGCTGACGCCGGATGCGAGCGACGACGAATTCCGTGTTGTGGCCCCGTCGATACCCGTGTTCGAGCTTCTCCGTTAGGGCATCGGCGGCGCAGGGGCGCCCAGGCTTGCCGACGCGGACGAGATGACGTCCTCGCGGGCTTGCTGGCTCGCAGTTTGCCAAGACACCGCCGCGGGATACTGGCCCCACGTGCTGTTGAACATCCCGACGATCGCGGCTTGGCCGCTTGGGGTGACCATGTACACCGGCCCGCCGGAATCGCCCTTCTGGCTCACCACGCCGTTGGCCATCGTGAACCAGCCGTTGTTCACCGCCTGGATGGTTCCGCAGCTCTCCCCTGTGATCACACCGAAGTGACACACCGGAAGACCCACCTGCGGCACGACGGCCGGGTCGGCGATCAGCGCTCGCCCGCCGGGAAGGATGTTGTTGACCGCCACGTCAGGGGCGAGGCTGATCGCCTCCCAGTCGGCGATCTGGTGGTTGGTGTCGATGGTGGCGCCGTCGGGAGTGTTGTCGCGGAAGAAGGCCTGGGTGCCGACGAAGTTGCCGTCCCTGTCTCCGACCGGTCCCTGGCCGCGGCAGTGTCCAGCCGTGAACGCGACACGGGTCTGCGGATCGACGAAGCCCAGTGTGCAGACATTGGTGCCCTGGTGCACTTCCATGCCCGGATATACGACGACGCCGGGCGTGGCTTGTGCCGGTCCCAGGGCGATCAACGTTGCGATCGGCGCGGCAGCCGCCGCGAGTACGCGTAGCCATCGTCGGCGCACTGTCGCCTCCGCTCTTCGGTTCGGGTGTCCACGCTACCGGTGTGTAGCGGAACGCCCCGTCCCGGCGACGGAAACCGACAACCATCCCCGGACTGAAGCAACCACTCGACAACGGCAGATTCACTTGCTCATCGCACGTGAGTTCGGCGGTGTTACAGCGCAAAAATATTGCTGGCACCGCCATCCCGCAACTGCGTTGCCGACCGATGTGAATCGGTGGCTGCTACGGAATCGTCAGCACCTGCCCCGGATGAATCAGGTCGGGGTTCGAGATGCCGCTGGCATCAGCGATGACTTGGTACTTGCTGCCGTCACCGTAGAAGCGCTCCGAGATGGCCCACAGCGTGTCACCGGAGACGACCGTGTAGGTGCGCGGCGCGGGCGGGGGTGGTGGTGGCGGAGGCGGCGGCGGCGCAGGTGCCGCCGCTACGGGTTCGGCCGCAGGCGCCGGTTCAGGTTCCTGCACCGCGGCGGGAACGACCTCGGGCTCGGGTGCCTCGGCCACCGGTGCCGGTGGCGGGGGCTCGTCGGTCTGGGTGTTCGACGCCCACGCAGCTCCGTCGAACCCATAGAGCACAAGGTTGCGGTCGTCCTGCAAGATCAGCCGAACGTCCTTGGCGCCCTTGGTGTCCGAGTGCCACACCGGCTTGTCCGGTGTGTACAGCACGAAGTTGCCGTCTTTCTGCACCTCCGCGCGGACCACATCCTGGCCGTTGGTGCCGGTCGCCCACACGGCCTGGCCGCGTGCGGCGAGGACGAGATTTCCGTCGTCCTGCAAAGTCACCGTGTATGCCCCGTTGCGGGACGTCAGCGATTGGCCCTTTTCGAGCTTCTCGCCCTTGAGAAGTCTGTCACCCACGTCGTTCCCCTTTCCCTGAGCATTGCTGAGCTTACTTACCCAGGGTCGCGGCGTGGGCGGTTCCGCTCGCCGCAATCAAAACGGTTGGCGAACAATCGGTTGCGTGCGCTCAGGAGTCGAATCCGAGTCCGAGCGCATCGAGCGTGCGAAGGAGAACGTTACGTCGTCCCGCGGAGTGGTCTGCGCGATCCAGCGACCATCTCGTCGCTTGAATACCGGCGCTGGCTAGCGGCTCGGGCGGAAACGGCAACGGGCGCTTGCGGACCATCTCCAGTTCGGTGCGTTCGGTGGGCTTCCCTTCGAGAAGGTCGAGGCACACGTCGGCGGCGAATCTCGCGGCACCCACGCCGAGCCCGGTGAAACCGTTGACATAGGCCACCCGCCCGTCGCGGGCCAACCCCCAGTGCGCGCAGAACCGGGTGTTGGTGTCGATGGCGCCTGCCCACCGGTGGGTGAACCCGATATCGTCGAGCGCGGGGAACGTGATGAAGAAGTGCGACGCGAGCCGCCGGTAGGTGGCGGGCCGGTCCTCGTAGCCCGCGTCGACCTTGCGCCCGAAGTGGTAGACGGCGTCGTATCCGCCCCACACGATCCGGTTGTCCACGGTCAGTCGGTAGTAGTGAAACTGGTTGGCGCAGTCCCCGATTCCCTGTCGGTTTCGCCAGCCGATGCGATCGAGCTGGGCGTCGCTGAGGGGCTCGGTGGCCAGCACGTAGTCGTAGACCGGCACGGTGTACAGCCGGTTTCGGCGCAGCAGGCTGGGAAACACGTTGGTCGCGAGCACGATGTTGCGGCAGGTGATGAGCCCGTCGCCGGCGTCGACCGTCAGCGCCGCGACGGTGGAGGTCAGCTGCTTGGCGTTGGTGTGTTCGTAGATGCGGACACCGGCCTCCTGGCAGGCGCGGGCGAGTTCGAGCGCCAGCTTGGCCGGATGGACGATCGCGGTCGAGCCGGCGTTGGACAGGCCCGCGAGGTATGTCGGTGAGTGGACTTCGGCGCGCACCTCCTGCTCGCCGAGCAGCGTGCCCTCCCCCTCCGCTGCGGCCTCGGCCAGCCAGTCGACCTGATGCGGTTCGGTGGCCACCGACAGCATCCCGGTGCGCTGCCACTCCGCATCGAGGCCCAGTCGGTTGATGTCGGCCTGCATACCGTCGAGGTTGTCCAGGCCCATCTGGTCGAGCTTGGCCATTTCGTTGGGCCAGCGCGTCTTCCCGTTCGCGGATCCATGGGTCAGGCTCGCGTCGACGAAGCCGCCGTTGCGTCCCGACGCGGCCCAGCCGATCCGGTTGGCCTCGACGAGGATGATGCGCTGATCCGGATGGCGTTCGGCGGCATGCAACGCGGTCCACAGCCCGGTGTACCCACCGCCTACCACGAGCAGGTCACAGGTCACTGGGCCAGGCAGCGACGGATACTCGGGACGCGGGATGTCGAGCCACATCGAGCGGAACGCGCTTTCCTCAAGCGAACGCGCGATCAGCTTGGGGTCGACAGCGGCGTCGAACACCGTTCCCACATCGCGGACACTACGTGGTCGGCGCGAATCGCGCGACGACGTTGGCCTACGAGCGGACCGGTGCCGATTCTTCGACCGCGGGTCGGCGTTGCGCAGGTGCCCATCCGGGCGGGCCGAACGTGTAGCCCAGCTTGTCCCGCAAGCGCGTGGCGCGGCGGACGTCGCGGGCGATCGCCACGTACTCGTGGGTCTGCAGCGTCCAGATGTTGTAGGTGTCCACCTGTTTCGTCAACCCGTAGTTGGGCCGTACGGTCTCGGCCTGGAAGCTGCGGAACAGGCGATCCCACAGGATGAAGATGCCGCCGTAGTTCTTGTCGAGGTACTGGGCGTCCATGCCGTGGTGCACGCGGTGGTGCGATGGTGTGTTGAAGATGAATTCGATAGGTGCCCAGAGCTTTCCGATGCGCTCGGTGTGAATCCAGAACTGATAGATGAGGTTGATCGAGAAGCTGGCGAACACGATCCACGGCGGCACGCCGACCAGCGGCAGCAGGGCCCGCAGGAAGACGTCGCCGCTGATGTTCCACTTCTGCCGCAGCGCGGTCGCGAAGTTGAAGTACTGGCTGGAGTGATGGGCCTGATGCGTGGCCCAGATCAGCCGGACCCGGTGCGCCATCCGGTGATAAAAGTAGTAGAGGAGGTCGACGCCGACGATGGCGATCACCCACGTGTACCACTCGGTCGCGGGCAGGTGCCACGGCGCGACGTAGACGTAGAGCGCGGCGTAGGTCAACAGCGCAACGGCGTTGAGCACGCCGCTGGTGACTATGGAAACCAGACCCATCGAGATGCTGGCCCAGGCATCGGGTTTGAGGTAGGCCCCGGCGGGCGTGCGCTCCTTCTCGGTGTGCGCGAGCTTACGAGCGGCCATCCATTCGATGACGAGCAGCAGCAGAAAGAACGGGATGGCAAAGGTCACCGGGTCGTGCATCAGCGGCGGTAGCACGTCGGCGAACGCGCGTGTCCAATCCAACTCGGCACCTCCCGGGCAAAGAGTTTACGACCTAGCCGAAGCTGAGCACCTCGTTGCCCCACGCGGCCCGCACATCGCGGTCCAGGTCGTCGACGACGCTGTCCTGCTTGTCGATCAGCAGGGTGGCGCGGTCCTCAGGCCGATACGGCCGCCATTGCGGATCCCCCGCCGGGGCCCCGGGTTCACCATGGACGGCGAAGTTCAGCCAGCGCGCCCGAATGCGTGCCGACACCGACTTACCTGCCTTGAGGCCGCCCAACTTGAACGTCGGGTCCTTCGGGCCAGCGACGAGATTGCCCCATACATAAGGCAATTCGGTGGCGTGCGCGGCGCCGAGACGCAACAGCCGCAGCATCGGGGTCGCGAAGTCGAAGCGGTAGAGATACACCGGCGCCGTGCCGCGGTGGCCCTCGGCGAACCAGATCGACGGCATCCGGAATCCGATATCGCGCGCGACACTCATGCCTGCGGTCTTGCCGCGGCCCCGGTAGGTGGTCCGGATCTGCGCTTCACTCGGCAACTGCAGCGCAGGCTGCTCGGCGGCGAGGGCGGCGAACATCGCCCGGATCGCCTCGGGGGTGATGGGCATCAGGGGTGAC
Source organism: uncultured Actinomycetota bacterium (assembly GCA_963848855.1). Lineage (GTDB taxonomy): Bacteria > Actinomycetota > Actinomycetes > Mycobacteriales > Mycobacteriaceae > Mycobacterium. The sequence continues at coordinate 886,890 of CAWKFL010000006.1, read as the reverse complement.
TTCATCCAGCGAAACAGCGCGGCCTCGTGCTTGTTCGTGCCGATGATCAGCGGGACGGGAAGCGTTCGGCCCTCACGGGCCAGCTTCACCGGATGGGCGGGTACCACGTCGCCGTCGACAATCGGGGCGAATGCGAGCGTGCCCGGACTGCGAACCGGGACATCGTAGAAAAGTCGTTTGGAGGCGGCGATGACGGCGTCGACCGGCACATGCGCCAGGCGCTGGACATCGCCGGGACCGACATCCAGCTCCTCGAGGAAACCCTCCGCGACGCGGCGGGCACGTCCGTTGTCGTAGACGGAGGTCGCGGGCGAGCTCTGGGCGATCGCACCGGCAAACAGCCCGGCGGCGGCAGGGCTGCCCAGCAGCGTCGTGACGATCCCCGCGCCCGCGGACTCCCCGAACAGCGTGACGCGGCCGGGGTCGCCCCCGAATGCGGTGATGTTGTCGCGCACCCATTCCAGCGCAAACAGCACGTCGCGCAGCCCGACGTTCGAATCGAAGCCGTCGCCGAACGACGACAGATCGAGGAATCCGAACGCCCCGAGCCGGTAGTTCACGGTGATGATGACGGCTTCGCCGCCCGCGGCCAGCGCGCGGCCGTGATAGAGCGGCTGCGCCGACGAGCCAAGGATGTAGGCCCCGCCGTGCACCCACACCATGACGGGCTTGCGGTCGCCGGGTTGGGTGTCGCGGGACGCCCACACATTCAGTGTCAAGCAGTCGTCGCCCTGCGGGGCCCCGAGATCGATAGGAATCCTCGGGTCCGTCGGCTGCGGGCAGACCGGCCCGACCCGTGTCGCGTCGGCCGGCTCCGACCAGCGCTGCGGCGGTTCTGGCGCGCGCCACCGCAGTTCAGCGACGGGTGCCGCGGCGTAGCGAATCCCCTTCCACACCTTGACCGTTCCGTCGTCGACGCCGCGTACCGGGCCATGGGTGGTGTCGACGACGGGCCCGACCGCCTGCCGCGCGTTGGCCTCGGCCGTCACGCGGGCCGACCTTGAGCAGCCCTCCGGTCCCCTTCGGAGAAGCCTGCGACCCGGCTGCCCGCCGGTGCTGCCAGCTTGCGCGACACATAGTCGCCCGAGGCGTTGAACGCCGCGCTGACGCCCTCACCCGACGCGGCATAGGTGAGCGACCGGTCGGCCGCGAAGCCGAGCCGCTGGCCGATCGCGACGGCGTCCATGTTGGCGCCGAGAAACAGGAAATCCCAGGAGTATTCGCGTTCCTGACGGCGGATCGCCGCGCTCACCGCGTCGTGGGACCATTCCCGGCTGGAGTTCTCGTGCCCGTCGGTCAGCACGACAACGACCACGCTGCCCGGCCGCTCATCTTCAGGTTTGGCGGCCAGTTCGGCGCCGACGTCGGTGATCAGCCTGCCGAGCGCGTCGTAGAGCGCCGTCATCCCCCGCGGCTGCAGATCCAGCGGCGGTACCTCGTCGATCGGCCGGTTGGCGTAGACCACGTCGTAGTCGGTGTCGAACTGCGCCAGCGTGACCCGGGCATCGCCGGACTGGCCGTGCTGCTTGGCGACGAACGCGTTGAAACCACCTTCGGTATCGGACTTGATCGTCTCCATCGACCCGGATCGGTCGAGCAGAACAGCAATGAGCGAGCGCTGGGGATCCGTCATCAGAACTCCTTTGGTCAAGGGAGCGAGCAACCTCACCACGTTACCCGCGGGCCCAGACAGTCAATGTAATCAGTGGCTTCGCCCTCAGCGATGAGCAAACAAACACCCGTTGCCGAGGCCGACCAATGTGGTATAGATGATCGGCATGGTGTCACATTCATACCAGGCGATTCGGCGCCGCATCGTCGCCGACTTCGAGAAGGGCGCGGGTCGCCATGACGACCCTGCGGTGTACGGCGGCCCGCCCGGCGATCCTGGCCTGATCGGGCCGGGCAGCATCTCGTGGGAAATCAACGCCGACCTGGCGTCCGTCTCCCAGGCCAGGCTGCCTGCGATCGTGCTGGAGATCCTGCACCCGTCCGTCATCGCGGGTGTGCAGGACCTGTCGGACTATCGACAGGATCCGTTCCAGCGGGCCAGGGCCACACTGGGTTACGTGTTGACGACCACGTTCGGCAACACCGAAGCCGCGACCGCGCTGGTCGAACACGTCAAACACGTGCACTCGCATGTCAACGGCACCCGTCCGGACGGCGTGCCCTACCGCGCGCTCGACCCCGAACTCATCGCCTGGGTCCACACGTGCATACCGTGGATGATCCTGCGCGCCTTCGAGCACACGAAAAGGCAACTGACACAAGCCGAACGGGACCGATACCTCGCCGAGCAGGCCGTCATCGGCCGGCTGGGCGGGGCCGAGTGGGTACCGACGAGCAGCGCCGAACTCGACGACTACGTCGAGCGCATGCGTCTGCGTCTGAGTGTGAACGCCCAGACTCGGGAGTTCGTCGACTTCCTGATGACTTCGCCGTTCTTCCCGAACCTGCCGGGACCGGTGGATCGCGCGCTGCACCGGTTCGCCATTTACGCGGGTATGACCCGCGCACCGCAGTGGGCGCGCGAGCTCATCGGGTACGACCGCCCCCCTGCCTTGATGCGCGCACTGATCGAACCCGCATTGCAGGCGGACGCGGGCAGGCTGCGGTGGGCGTTCGGCACGCCGCGCTACGTCGAGCTTGCGCGCCTGCGGGCTGCGGGTACGCCGCGCAAGGTCGCGCTGTGATCGATGCCCAGCTGATCGAGGTCGTCGGCGGCGCCAGTGCGGGCGGCAGCGTCGACGAGGTTGCCGACCGCACCAGCCAACGCATACTCGACGCGGCCGTCACCGAGGCGGCAGCCGTTGGGCTGCAACGCATCACCGTCGAAGACGTGGTGCGCAGAGCGGGTGTGTCCCGAATGACCGCCTACCGTCGCTATCCGCGCCGCGACGATCTCGTCGAGGCGTTGGTGCGCAGGGAAACTCAACGCTTTCTCGCCGCTGTCGCCGACGCCATCGACGCCGTTAACGATCCCCACGAGGGGGTCGCAGAAGCGTTCATCGCCGCGGTCACGTTCGCCCGCGAACATCCCATGCTGCGTCGCGCCGGACACACCGAGCCCGCCCCGATCTCCGATTCCGTCGAGCTGCTGAAGATGGGCTCGGCCTTCATCGCCAACTACATTCACGGCGAAGCTCCCGGGCGACCGTCACAACAGGTGCGGTGGCTGGCCGACGTGTTCGCGCGGCTGTTCTTCACCTACATTTCGATGCCGCCGACCGACCCCGATTTCGGCGATGACGGCGAACTGCGCCGGTTCGCCCACGAGGTCCTGACGCCGATGGTGGAACGCGCTGTCGGATAGGTTGGTGGCGTGCGAAAGTGGGCGCTGCTGTTCGCGGCCATCGCGGTCGAGGTTGCGGCAACGCTGTCTTTGCGGGCGTCCCAAGATCATTCGATCTGGCTGGTGGTCGTCGTCGCCGGTTACGTCGGTTCCTTCGTCTTGCTGACCATGGTGTTGCGGACGGGCATGGCGATCGGTGTGGCCTACGGCATCTGGGGCGCCTGTGGCACCGCCGCGACGGCCGTGCTCGCCGCCGCCATCTACGGGGATCCGTTCACGTGGCCGATCGTGGCGGGCATCGGCCTGATCATCGCGGGTGTGCTGCTCGTCGAGTTCGGTTCGCAGCGAGCCACCGCGGATGAACGCTGATGTGGTGGACGCTGGCCGGTGCGATCCTGATCGAGGTCGTCGCGACCCTGTCACTGCGCGCCTCTGACGGGTTCCGCAAGAAGGCTTGGATCGTGCCCGTGATCGTGGGCTACGTCATTGCGTTCTCTCTGCTCTGGGTGTCGTTGTCGCAGGGCATGCCGGTCGGCATCGCATACGGCGTGTGGACCGCGTCCGGCGTTGCGCTGGTCGCGATCATCGCCAGGTTCCTGTTCTCCGAACCTCTGACGTGGGTGATGGCGATGGGCATCGCGCTGATCGTCGCGGGCGTGCTCACGATTGAGCTGGCCGGCGTCGTCCACTGAGGACACCGGCCAGCGCCATCGTCGCGATTCCCGCGATCGGGACGGACAGCAGTCCGACCCGCAAGCTCGTCGCATCGGCGACGACTCCCACGATCAGCGGGGCGCCGAAGAAGCCGACCCGCATCAGCCAGGTGACCGCCGTCAAACCCGTTCCCGGGCGCATGCCCGGCAGGAGATCGGCGGCGTGCATGGCCGCAGGTATCAGCGTGGCGACGCCCAACCCCGCGGCCGCGAAGCCGGCGATCGTGCTCCCCACACTGGGGAACGCGAGCGCGGCACCCATCCCCGCGGCGGCGATCAATCCGCCGGTCCGCGCAACCAGCCGTTCGCCGAATCGGTCGACCAGTCGGTCCCCGACCAACCGGCCGACGCACATGAACCCGACGAGTGCCACATATCCGAACACGGCGACGGCACCCGGCGCTCCCAGGCTGTCGCGCAGATACAACGTGGCCCACGAACTTCCCGCGTCCTCCACCGTGGCCCCCGCGATCGCGATCACCACCAGCGCAAGCAACGTCATGTACACCCTGGCGTCCGCGACCGTCTGATCGCCCGATTTCGCGGACGGATGATCGTCGTGGTCGTCGCCGGTCAGCAGATAGGGGTAGGCGATCAGCACGACGGCGCTGAACACGACCGCCGCAATCGCCAAATGCGTTGCGCGCGGGATCTGTAGCGCGATAGCACCCGCGCCCATCAACCCGCCGAGTATCGCGCCCACCGCCCAGACCGCATGCAAGGAGTTGATGATCGAGCGGCCGTAGTTGCGCTGCACTCTCAGCCCATGGGCGTTCTGGGCGACATCGGTGATCGCGTCCGAGGCGCCCGCGACGAACAACGCCGCGGCAAGCACGAGCGGCGAGGTCGCAAGGACGGCCACGACGACGAAGACGCCGATGCCGATCGTGCCAACCACCGCCACCCGCGACGAGCGGTACCGCCGGATCAACGTCGCGGCGGCCAGACCCGCGACGAGTGCACCGCCGGAGAACGCCGCGATGGCCGCACCGTAAACCGCGTTGGACAGGTGCAGTTCCGTCTTGATCTCCGGATAACGCGGCAGCAGGTTGGCGAAGAGTGCACCGTTGGTCAGGAACAGTGCGGCGACGGCGATTCGCGCCCGCCGGTTCTGCGTCTCGGCAACGTCGAGCGGTCCGGACGCCATACCCCGGACCCTACCGAAATCGGCTGTCTCACTTGGACACGCGGGTCAGCAGGCGTTCGCTGGTCTCCCACAGATCGACTGCTTTGCCCCGGTCGTATGAGTCGGTCGAGGACCGGATGGGCTTGCGGCCGGCGAAGTATTCACCGGTGATGCCGTCGAATCGTGCATTGCCCGCAAGCGCGGCGAGATAGCGCCCCGACGTGCGGGTGCTGCGTACGCCGGGCAGCACTCGCAGCGCAGGCAGCAGATAACGCCACATCAGCCGCTGCAGCGGCGGATAGTCGCGCGCCAGACCTGAGCCGGGCATCAGGCCCGGATCGAACGCGTTGACCGTCACGCCTTGCTGGCTGTGGCCAAGACGATGGTCGAGCTCGTAGGTGAAGAGCACGTTGCACAGCTTGGATGTGGTGTAGCGGCGGCGGCCGTCCTCGGCCGAGTTGGGGTCCGGTGGGTGCGCGAGGTCGGCGGCTGAGCTGTAGCGCGGCGCGGGCATGCCGGTGTGTTTCGCCGGATCGTGTGTGCCGCTGCTGACGATGACGATCCGGGCAGGACGGGCCAGCCCGTCGAGCAGTCCCTGGACAAGTGCGAAGAGGCCGAGGTGGTTGACGCCGAACGTCGTCTCGAACCCGTCCTCGGTGCGCTCATCGCCCGACACCACCTGAACGCCGGCATTGCAGACGAGTGCATGGGCAGGCGGCAGCTGCCCACCGCGCAACCTCCGCACGAAGGTCTGCACCGAGGACAGCGAGGCGAGATCGCATTCCTCCACCGTGCAGCGCTGCGGCAGGCCCAGTGTCGCGACGGCAGCTTCGCCGCGGGCGCGGTCGCGCACCGCCAGCACGACGTGCCATGACGGATCGCTCGCCAGCAGCGCGCGGGCGCATTCCAGTCCGAGTCCGGCGCTTGCGCCGGTGATGATTGCGCTTCGAGTGATCGTCATTGCTCCTCCAGGGCGATCGGAACCATCGCGGCCAGTGCCTGCCACAGCCGCCGGTACATGCGCTCGACGTCTGTGGTGTCGGGCTCGAGGTGGTCGGCGAAGAACACTCCGTCCGACAGGGCGACCGCGAATGCCGTGAGTTCGGCGACGACGCGATCGGCTGTCGCGGCAGGTGTGTCGGCCGGCATCAGGTTGCCGATGGCGTCGCGAAAGCGTGTGATCGCTGTGTCACGAACACTGCGCACCACCTCGGCCACCGCCGGGTCGTCGCTGCGCTCTAGCGACAGCATGTAGAACAGGCGCAGGAAGTCCGGATGCTGTGCCTGCAAGTCGGTCAGCACGCTCAATTGCCGTTCGGCACTGGCCTCGCTCGGGATCGCCGCGAAGAAGCGCTGAGCCCCGCGTTCCATCACCGCCGCGAGCACGCCTTCCTTTGAGCCGAAATGCCAGTAGATCGAGCTCGGCGGCAGGCCACATGCCTTGCGGATGTCACTGATCGACGTGGCGGCGTACCCGCGCGTGGCCATTAGTCGCTCGGTGGCTTCGAGGATGAGTTCGCGCGACTGCTCGCCTTGTTGTTGCTTCTTGGTCAACGGGAGCGCCATGCGAAAATTCCTCTGTAAGGATCGTTACAGACGTAGATTACACGACGGATTTCGCAGACTTTGTCGCAGTCGGTTCGCTGCCGACAAAGCGGTGGCACGCTGAGCGGATGACGATCCATACCGAGGCGAGGGCCGAGGAGTTGGTCGACCTCTTCCCTCCCGAAACAAGCCTCGACACCGACGGCACATTGACAGTGGGCGCTTGCCGGCTCGACGACGTCGCCGAGCAGTTCGGCACGCCGGCCATCGTCGTCTCCGAGGAGGCGTTGCGGCAGCGTGCCCGCGCTTACCTGAACGCCTTCCGCAGCCGATGGCAGCGTTGCGACGTTGCGTTCGCGTCAAAGTCGTTCCCGTGCACCGCCGTTCAACGCGTGATGGTCGAGGAGGGTCTGCACCTCGACGTGGCGGGCGGCGGCGAGATACTGACGGCGCTCAAGGCGGGCGCCGATGCGGCGCGGTTGGTGTTGCACGGAAACGCCAAGTCCGACGACGAACTCGAGCTGGCTGTGAACCGCGGCGTCGGCCTGGTGGTGGTCGACAACTTCGACGACATCGATCGGCTGGAGCGCATCGTTCCGCACGGGTCTCAACAGCCGTGCCTGGTACGCGTCATCCCCGGCGTGGAGGCCGCGACCCACGCCTCCCAGGCGACCGGGCACGCCGGGTCGAAATTCGGGCTGATGCCCGAGGATGCGCGCGAGGCGATCGCCCGCATCGAGCGGAGTTCGAAGATGCGGCTGGACGGTGTGCACACCCACGTCGGCTCACAACTGCTCAATGTCGAACAGCTCGCGGCGGCGGTTGAGCCGATCGCCAAGCTCGGCACGTTCGAGGTCTATGACCTCGGCGGCGGTCTCGGCGTGCGATACACCTACGACGAACAGCCGCCCAGCCTCGACGACTACGCCGAGGCGATGGTCACACAGGCCCGTGCGCTCCTGCCGAGCGGTAGCCGCATCATCGTCGAGCCGGGCCGCAGCATGGTGGCCAACAGCGCGTGCACGGTCTACCGCGTCACGACTATCAAGCGCGGTGTCGTCACGCACGTCGCGGTGGACGGCGGCATGGGTGACAACCTCGAGGTGTCGCTGACGGGCCAGCGATTCGAGGCGACGATCGCCAACCGTGTCGGCGGCGGCGAGATGGTCAGCGTTGTCGGCAGGCACTGCGAATCCGGCGATCAACTCGTCGACGGTGTGCCGCTTCGTGATCCCGCGGTCGGCGATCTGCTGGCGGTGCCCGTCACCGGTGCCTACTGCTACACGATGTCCAACCAGTACAACGGCGCTCGCCGTGTCCCGGTTATCTTCGCCCGCAACGGGTATGCACGCCTGGTGGTGAGACGTGATACCTGGGACGACCTGTTGATCCGTGATGTCGACTGACAGGCACCAGCGCGCGAACCGCGAAAGCAACCGGCAAGATTGGCGGCATGGCTGAGCAGCTGCCCGCCTCGCTGGTCGACTTGGCGAGCCGATACGGCGTTTCCACTGAGTATCAGGACTGGACCGGACGGCACGCGATCGTGGCGGAGTCCACGCTGGTATCCGTCCTCGACGCGCTCGGAGTCGCATCCGCCACCGACGACGAGCGCGCCGCCGCGCTGCACGCGCACGACCGTGAATACTGGGCGCGCTCGCTGCCGCCGACGATCGTGGCTCGCGCCGGTGCGGCGACGCCGTTCTGGGTACATGTCACCCACGGCGACCCGGCCGGACTGTGGCTTCGGCTCGAAGACGGCAGCGTGCGGACCGAGCTGCGCCAACTCGAAAACAACAGAGCGCCTTATGATTTCGATGGTCGGCTGGTAGGTGAGGCGACGTTTGAACTGCCCGCCGACCTGCCGCTCGGATACCACGAACTGCATCTTCAGATCGGTTCGTCGGACACCATGACACTCGTCATCGTCTCCCCCGCATCGCTGGAGTTGCCCGCCCGGCTGGGCACCGCGAGGGCTTGGGGCGTTGCCGCCCAGCTGTACAGTGTTCGCTCCCAACGATCGTGGGGCATAGGCGATTTGAGTGATCTGACCGACCTTGCGGTGTGGTCGGCGGCGCGGCACGGCGCGGGCTTCGTTCTCGTCAACCCGCTGCACGCCGCCGCGCCGACGGCCCCCATGGAGCCCTCGCCGTACCTGCCGACGTCACGCCAGTTCGTCAATCCGTTGTATCTACGGGTGGAGGCCATCGAGGAGTTCGCCTACGTGCGACACCGCGGCCGCATCCGCAGGGCGCGATCCGAAACACAGGCACGCGCCGCGCGTGCCAAGCGGATCGACAGGGACGCCGTGTGGAAGGCCAAGCGAGCCGCGCTGGAAAGCATCTACCTCGTCGAGCGGTCGGCAGGTCGCGACCTCGCCTACGCCGCCTTCCGTGATCGCGAGGGCCGCCACCTCGACGACTTCGCCACCTGGTGCGCGCTGGCCGAGGAGTACGGCAGCGACTGGCACCAGTGGCCTGAAGAACTGCAGCATCCGGAGGAGGCGGCGGTCGCCGAGTTCGCCGACGAGCACGCCGACACCGTCGACTTCCACCGGTGGCTTCAGTGGCAGCTCGATGACCAGTTGACCGGTGCCCAGGCCAGGGCCGTTGCCGCGGGCATGAACCTCGGCATCATGCACGACCTGGCCGTCGGCGTGGATCCCAACGGCGCCGATGCGTGGGCGCTGCAGGACGTGCTGGCGCTCGGTGTCACCGCCGGTGCCCCACCCGACGAGTTCAACCAGCTCGGCCAGGACTGGTCGCAACCGCCGTGGCGCCCTGATCAGCTGGTCAAACAGGCCTACGGTCCGTTCCGCGCGCTGGTCAACGCCGTGCTGCGGCATGCAGGCGGTGTCCGCATCGACCACATCATCGGGCTGTTCCGGCTGTGGTGGATCCCCAAAGGTGCGTCGCCGACCGAGGGCACGTACGTGCGGTACGACCACGAGGCGATGATCGGCATCGTCGCGCTTGAGGCACACCGGGCCGGTGCCGTCGTCGTCGGCGAGGATCTCGGCACGGTTGAGCCGTGGGTGCGTGACTACCTGCGCGATCGCGGTCTGCTCGGGACGTCGATCCTGTGGTTCGAGCTGGACCGCGACGGCAACGGTGGCCCGCTGAGCGCGGAGCGGTGGCGCGAGTACTGCCTGTCATCGGTTACGACGCATGACCTCCCGCCGACAGCGGGCTATCTGGCGGGCGAGCATGTCCGGCTGCGCGAGAGGCTTGGGCTGCTGACCCGGTCCGCCGTCGAGGAATTGGCCGCTGACCAGCAGCAACAGGCTGCCTGGCGTGCCGAACTGCGTCGCGTCGGGCTGCTTGGCGACGATGCGGACGTCGAGGAGACTGTGCTGGCGCTCTACCGCTATCTCGGCCGCACTCCATCCAAGCTGTTGGCGCTGTCGCTGGCCGACGCCGTCGGCGACCTGCGCACCCAGAACCAGCCCGGCACCACGGACGAATATCCCAATTGGCGGGTGCCGCTGAGCGGGCCCAACGGGCGCAAACTGCTGCTGGAAGACGTGTTTTCCGATCCGCGGGCGGCCACCCTGGCCGAGGCGATGAACGCCATCGTGCATCCGCCGGTGTAACGCTGGACGCTTTGTCACCGGTTTCACATTTGTCACCGCTGCGATATGTTCGCACCGCACCGACTTAGGGAGAGATCACGTGAAGAAGCTCGTAGTGCTCAGCGGCGGGCTCCTGGCCGCCGGCTCTGTCGCGCTGATCAGTGCAGGCGTCGCCGTTTCGCAGCCGGGACAGGACTCGAGCTCGTACAACGTGCTCGGCGAGCCCTACCAGAAGGCGCTGCAGATTCTCAAGAGCCAAGGCGTCAAGGCGTACTTCGGCGGCTCGTTCGGCAGTGAGCTGCCGCAGGCGCAGTGCCTCGTCGACCAGCAGAAGGTCACCTCAGGGGGCCGGATGCTGCTGATGCTGGACTGCAGCCAGAAGGCCGCCGACGAGATCGCGTCGTCGGGACCCGCAGGTGGGCCGACCGTCGGATCCAACGGCGTCACCACGGTCACGCCGACCCCGGTCGTGCCGATCCAGGGTGCCCCAGGCGCGGGTGCCCCGCCGCCGGCGGGCTAAGGGCTACGACTCGACCAGCTGCCGCAGGTTTTTCAGCGTCTCGGACATATTGCGGCCGACCCATCGTGCGGCCACCCGGTCGGCGATCAGACCCAGCACGTTTCCCGCCGACTCATAGGACAACCGGAAGTTGACCTTGGTGCGGCCGTCGCCGGTGTCCCGCAGGCGAAACCGCCCCCGCTGTGACACACCGGTGATGCCGATCCAGACTAAGTCGCGCGCCTCGTCGAACTCGACGACCTCGACGACACCGCCGATCGGCACCGATCCGATCTTCCAGTGCACGGTGTAGCGCGCACCCACACCGGCCGGGCCTTCGGTGACGGTCTCCCAGCGTTCCAGGCTGGCCATGAACTCGGGATAGCATCCCGGGTCGCTGACCGCTTTCCACACGGAGTCGCGGTCGGCGTCGATGACACAGCGTCGTTCGACCCGCATTAGGGCTGTCTCTTCTTCGCGCAAGCGCTCATCAGCCGATCACCGGGAATCGTCGCTCGCCCGCCAGCCGATCGACCGCCGCCTGCAGGCTGCTTTCCACCTTGTCGTGGATGACGTCGTCATCGCCTGCCTTGATGTCCTGGGCGTCGATCGGGTCGAGCGCCTCGACGACGATCTTGGACGGCAGCGGGATGTGGCCGGCCAGGTCGCTGATGACCAGACCCACGGCGGAGCCAGCGCGATCGGAACGCTCTTGAGTCGCAACAGCTTGTCGACCATCAGCAGCTTCGCCAGCCACTGGCCGCGGCTGATGAACAGCACGCTTTCCTGACCGCCGACGCTGGCGATCGGAACGATCGGCACACCGGCGTCGCGCGCCAGCCGCACGTAACCTTTGCGGCCGCCGAAGTCGACCTTGTTCCGTTCCCAGAACGGCCGGAACACTTCGTAGTCGCCGCCGGGGTACACCAGCAGTGCGGCGCCGGATTCGAGTGCCAGCTGGGCGTTTTCGTGATTGGCAGCCACAGTGCCGAACTTGCGCAGCGATGCCAGTGGCGGCGCGGAGACGACGAGATTGTGGGCCAGCTGATAGAACGGCCGCTCGACCCCGAAGTACGACGAGAACGCGAGGGTGAAGACGAAGGTGTCGGGCGGCACGTTGCCGCCGCTGTGGTTGCCGACGAGCAGCACCGGGCCCTCGGTGGGAATGCGGTCCAGTCCCCGCACGTCGGCGCGGAAGTAGAGCGACGCGAGTAGCCACAGGCCAGGCAACTGCTCGCGGATGTAGTCCGGATCGCGCTGATCCAGGTCGGCCTTGGGGACCCGCGACGATACCTGGTGCTTGGCCCATTCGAGAACGTCAGCAAACCCCGCCATGACGGACATGTATACCCAAACCGGTGCGAGCTCAGTCGCGGTTCATCGGTTCGCTGTCGAATCGCCCCGGCGAGGCGGTACCCGCGTTCCCGCCTATTACACTGCGGTGCACAACCTTCACCGGAGGGAGTCCGCAAAGGCAGGCGTGCCAGCTCGGCCGGCGGTGTTGCGACCGCGCCGTTTCGACCGTGAAGTCGATCCGGGGCCGGTGCAGATCCAGGCGCGGAAGGTGCACTTCGACGTCGACGGTATCGACCTGCACTGGATTCCGGGGCACCCGGTCGCGTCCAACGTGGTCAGTTTGCTCAACGTGGTGCTGCCCGCCGCCGAGCGGTGGTTCGTCGACACCTTCAACGAGGCGCTGCCGCTGATAAAGGATCCGCACGTCGCCGAAGACGTGCGCGGGTTCGTTGGCCAGGAGGCCATGCACGCCGACGTCCACGAGCAGGTACTGCACGAGGACATGGTGGTCAACGGCGTCGACGCGAGGCCGATCCTCGACCAGATCGAGTACATCTTCGAAAAGGTGCTCGCCCCAACGACTTCCACCAATCCCCAACGCCGGCTCAACCATCTCTGCGACCGGCTGTGGCTGATCGCGGCGATCGAGCACTACACCGCGGTGATGGGCGACTTCGCGTTGAACTGCGCGTGGGACGACCACGGCGCGTCGCCGACGATGGTCGACCTGTTCCGCTGGCACGGCAGCGAGGAGGTCGAGCACCGCATGGTGGCACACGACGTCGCGGTCTACTTCCACGACAGCTACGTCGACCGGATCCGCGCCATGGCGATGGCGGTGGTGATGATCTTCGTGTTCTTCCAGCGCGCAGCCTGGTATCTGGTCAAGACCGACCCAACACCGACATCGGGTGGTGGAAGTTCAACCGGCTACGGATGCGCGACTCCAAGCTGGGCCTGCTGCCCAAGTATCGCAAGCTGTTCGGGTCCAACACGTTCATGTACTTCCGGCCGGGGTTCTCGCCGGAGGAGATGGGCTCGACCGCGCAGGCCGTCGCGTACCTCGCCAGCTCCCCCGCTGCTCGCGCCGCGCACCTTTGATGGGTTATTCGACCGGATCCGTCAGGCGCCGCCGAGTGCCTTCGGGCGCATGCGCCACGACGTGTCGCTCGGGCTCGCCGACGCGACCCTGAACGGACTGTGGGCCATCTCGGGCGCCATCAGGACCATCGCGGACCTGCCCGACCATGACAGCGCGTTCGCGTTGACGGTGGCCGACCGCCGCGTCGTCGCCCGCGACCAGGACGTCATCGCACTGACGCTGGTCGGGTCGGCCCATGACCGCCTGGCACGCTGGCATCCCGGTGCCCACCTCGACATCCATCTGCCCAGCGGGCTGGTGCGGCAGTACTCGCTGTGCGGGCACCCGCAGACTGTCGACAGCTATCGAATCGCGGTGCGGCGCATACCCGATGGCGGTGGCGGCTCGATGGAAATGCACGACCTGCAGGTCGGCGCACAGGTGACGACGCACGGTCCGCGAAACGCATTTCCGCTGACCGTGCCCGGCTACGGCTCGCCGTCCGGGCGGTTCCGGTTCATCGCCGGCGGAATCGGTATCACTCCGATCCTACCGATGCTCACGCTGGCGCGGCACCTCGGTGTCGACTGGTCGATGATCTACGCCGGGCGCAGCCGCGATAGCTTGCCGTTCGTCGACGAGGTCGGCCGCTTCGCCGCCGGCGATTGCGCCTCGAGCCGGGTTGCCATCCGCACCGACGATGTCAGCGGCCTGCCGAGCGCGGCCGAACTGCTCGGCGACTGTCCGGACGGCACCGCCGTCTACGCCTGCGGGCCCGCGCCGATGCTGACCGCGATCCGTTCCGAACTGGCCGGCCGCGACAACGTCGAACTGCACTTCGAACGGTTCGCCGCAGCACCGGTGGTCGACGGCAGGGAGTTCTCGGTGTCCATCGCGTCGACGGGCCATACCGTCCAGGTCGGCGCCGACGAGACGCTGCTGTCGGCGCTCAACCGCGCCGGGGTACCCGCGTCGTACCCTTGCCAGCAGGGTTTTTGCGGCACGTGCCGAACCCGGGTGCTCGCAGGGACCGTCGACCACCGTGACACGCTGCTCACCGACCCCGAACGCGAGAACCAGATGATGCTGATCTGCATCTCCCGCGCCGAGGATCCGGTCTGACCCTCGATCTGTGATCGCGTCTCGTACTATTCGCCCATGCCGCTGGCCGATGGCGCGACGTTCGCCGGATACACCATCGTGCGACTGCTCGGTTCGGGCGGCATGGGCGAGGTCTATCTGGCCCAGCATCCGCGGCTGCCGCGCCGCGACGCATTGAAGGTGTTGCCCACGTCGGTCTCGGCCGACGCCGAATACCGCGCGCGTTTCAACCGCGAGGCCGATATCGCCGCCACGCTGTGGCATCCCCACATCGTCGGCGTGCACGACCGCGGCGACTTCGAGGGCCAGATCTGGATCTCGATGGACTACGTCGAGGGCACCGACGCCGCGCAACTGCTGCGGGAACGCCATCCGAACGGAATGCCGGAGGCCGAGGTCGCCCAGATCGTCAGGGCCGTCGCCGATGCGCTGGATTACGCCCACACGCGCAACCTGCTCCACCGCGACGTCAAACCGGCCAACATCCTGCTGTCGCACCCGGAGTCGGGCGATCAACGAATACTGCTGGCAGACTTCGGCATCGCCAGGTGGGCCAACGACATCAGCGGCCTGACCGCGACGAACATGACGGTGGGCACGGTGTCCTACGCCGCCCCGGAGCAGCTGATGGGTGAACGCCTCGACGGGCGGGCCGATCAATATGCGTTGGCGGCCAGCGCCTTCCACCTGTTGACGGGTTCCCCGCCGTTTTCGAATTCGAATCCCGCCGTCGTGATCAGTCAGCACCTCTCTGCGTCGCCACCTGCGATCGGTCAACGTAGGCCGGAGTTGTCCGCGCTCGACCCCGTGTTGGCCAAGGCGCTGTCGAAGGACCCGAAGGACCGGTTCGAGCGGTGTGCCGACTTCGCGAATGCACTCGCCCATCGGCTGGATGACGCGTCAGCGGATGACGGCGGCACCCGGATGGCCCCGGTCGCGGCGCCGCCGTCTCGCTCCCGGCTGCGGCCAGCGATCGTCGTCCCTGCGGTCCTCGCCGTACTGCTGGTCGTAGCGATTGTGGTGGCGGTCCTGGAGTTTCGCCGCGCCGATGACCGATCCGTCGAGGCGGCGCCGACAACGACGTCACGCGCCGTGACCAGTTCGGCCTCCACGCCACTGCCGCCGGCCCCGCCATCGCCGTCGACATCGCCGCCGGCGTCCCCGACGACCGTCACCGACACCGACACCGTCACCGCCACGACGACCACGACGTCGCCCGCCGTCGCTGCGGCCGCCGTGATCGGCGCCAACTGCTCGCCCGAGGGCAGCGCCGCGACGACGGCCAGCGGCACCACCGCGTACTGCTCGACGCTGCAGACGACGGGCACCACGATCTGGTCGCTCAACCAGGGCGACGTGCCGAGTCCGACGGTCACCACCGAGCCGACCGACGAACCGTTGCCGTTCGCGGAGGAGTCCCCGGTCCGGGTGTGCATGCAGCAGACCGGCCAGACCCGGCGGGAATGCCGCAGGGACATCCGCGTGAGCAACGGGTTGCCACCGCTGCCATGAGCCTCACCACCGCCGACCGACTGGCGCTGACCGACCTCGTCCACCTGTACGCCTCCGCAGTGGACGACCGCCGGTTCGACGATGTAGTCGAGTTGTTCACCGACACAGCGGAATTACGGCTGCCCGATCCGCCCCGATCTTTGGAGCCGGTGCGCCACCACCACGGGCGCGCGGGTGTGCGCACTGCGATGGATGCGTTGGCCGCTGTGACGCGCACCGAGCACGCGATCGTCGGCGAAGTGTATGCGGCGGGCGACGACGCGAACTACGCCCTTGGCCGAATCACCTGCATCGCCCACCATTGGTCGGCATCCGGCGACACCATCAGCGACGTGGTGTGGCATCTGCGCTACGACGACGAGTATTTGCGCACGCGGGCGGGTTGGCGCATCCACGGTCGCAGACTCACGATCAACGCTATCGAGACCCGGCCGGTTCGCCGCCTTCGACCGCAGCCAGCAGAAGGTCGAGCAGCGGCCGCTGACCCTTAAGAAGCTTCGACCGCGCCTCATTCACGGAAAACCAATCCACCCGGTCGATTTCGGGAAACTCCTTGACGTTGCCCGAGCCCTTCGGCCACTCGAGCGTGAACGTGTTGCTGAACGTGCCATCGAGATCGAGGTCGCCGCGCACGGCGAATGCGGTGATGACTTTGCCGCTCGGCTGCTTCAGCGGCGCGAAATCGATGCGCGGGCCGTCGGGCGGCGTCTTGCCGAGTTCCTCTTCGAACTCACGCTGCGCGACGGTCCAAGGGTCTTCTCCCTCAACGTATTCACCCTTCGGGATCGACCACGCACTATCGTCCTTGCGGGCCCAGAACGGGCCACCGGGGTGGCCGATCAACACCTCGACGTCGCCGTCGGCGACACGGTACAGCAGCAGACCCGCGCTGAGTTTCGGCATCGATCCCCGCCTCAGGCCTGCGTCGGCTCGGACACCTTCACCAGGGTCTTCCCGATATTGGCCCCGGTGAACAGCCCGTTGAGCGCGTCGACGCAGGACTCGATGCCCTCGAAGATGGTCTGGCGGTGGACAAGTCGACGGTCGGACTCCCACTGGCGCAGCGAGGCGAACGCCTCATCGAAGCGGCCCCACTCGTCGAGCGCGTTGAAGCCCTGCATCCGTGCGGTCTTGGCCAACAGGTTGACGTAGTTGGCAGGTCCCGGGTGCTCACCCGTCAGGTAGCTGGAGATCACGCCGCACAGCACCACCCGAGCCTTTGGCGCCAGCCGGCCCAGCACCGCGTCAAGGATCGGCCCACCGACATTGTCGAAATACACGTCAACACCCTTGCGGCAGTGCTCCTTCAGCGCCGCGGGGACGTCTTCCTTCTTGTAGTCGATGCACGCGTCGAACCCGAAGTCCTCGACCACCGCCCTGCACTTGTGTGGGCCGCCGGCGATTCCCACCACCTTCGCGCCTGCGATCTTGCCGATCTGTCCCGCCACCGATCCGGTCGCGCCTGCCGCCGCTGACACGACGACCGTCTCCCCTGGCTTGGGCTGGCCGATATCGGTCATCCCGAAATAGGCGGTGGCGCCGGTCGGGCCGTATACCGACATGATCGCCAGCTGGTCGGTCTCCCCCGGGATGGGTGTGCTGAGCACGTCGTCGCGGATGATCACGTACTCCTGGAAACCGGTCAGCGTGGTGACCACGTCGCCGACGGCGTATGCGCCGCAGCGCGACGCCACCACCTCACCGATCCCGGCTGCCCGGATGATGTCGCCCAACTCCACGGGCGGCAGGTATCCCGGCTGGCCGTCGAGCCAGGTACGCGCGGCGGCGTCCATCCCCACATAGGTGGTGCGCAGCAGCGCCTCACCCTCTGCGGGCTCGGGCGCGGGCAAGGTGACCAGCTCGGTGTCGTCGGGCTTGACGAGCCCGGTCGGGCGTCGGCGCAGGAGGATCTGGCGATTCGTCAGCGAAGGCACGCCAGAGAACCTACCGAAGACTAAGACCTCTTCTGCAGCGCTTGCTGTCCAAATTGTCCGGTTTCCAGCGAGCCGTCGGGTAGCACCAGCTCGCCCGCCTCGACCCGGTTCCGCAGATACGCGAAGGTCTGTGCGGTCTGCGCGAACAGATGCTCGCCCGCACGCAGCGCGGGCCGCGGTTTGCCATCCCGAGAGGCAACTGCGGCAACGGTTTCACCTCGGTGTGGTAGTCGACATTGAAGAACAGCGGGAACGAGTAGCGCTCCTCCTTGACCTTGCGCACCCGGTGGCTGGTGGCCACGTATGCGCCGTTGGTCCACAACTCCAGCATGTCGCCGATATTGACGACGAAAGTGTCGGGCAGCGGTGGCACATCGATCCACTCGCCCGCACCGTTGAGCACCTCGAGGCCGGGGGCGGTGGGCTTGAGCAGCGTGAAGCACTCGTAGTCCGTGTGGGCGCCGATCCCCTCGCCGTCCACGGCGTCGGGGTTGTACGGGTAGTGGATCAGCCGCAGCTGGCTCGGCGTCTTGGTGGCGTGCCTCGAAAACGTGTCGGGGTCTTCCCCGAGCGCGACCGCGAACGCCGACAGCAGCCGGTGGCCGACGTCGAGCACCGCGTCGTAGTAGGCGGTCACCGCATCGGCGAAACCGGGGAGGTCCGGCCAGGTGTTCGGGCCGAGCATCGGATTGCCCGCAAGGTAGTCGGGGTCGTCCGCAGCCAGGTCCAGCGCCGTGTCGTACGCCTCCTTCAGCTCCGGCATACCGGTTGCAAGGCCCTCTTCTCCGGTCGGGACGTAGCCGCGGTGGCATTTGGACAGGCCGATGTAGTAGCGCATCTTCTCCTCGAGCGGAAGCGCGAAGAACTGCTTTGTCGTCGCCAGCAGGCGCTTGAAGAGCGCCTCGCCGACGCCGGCGCCGCTCACGTAGAAGAACCCGACCTCGGCTGCCGCCTTGCCCAGCTCGTCGGCTACCCGCTCACGTTCGGCTCGGTCCTGCGAGCGCAGCCCGCTGATGTCGACGATCGGTACCGACGTGAATGACGTTGCGCCACTCATAGACCCACATCTCCTTCGCTATCCTCAATGCGCCGTCGGACACCGTTGACCACTAGCTCACCATCTGTCATGCGCGGATCGAGCGCCGTCCACTGCGAGTCGCCGATCACGCCTAGCACCACACCGCTTCGGTCCGCCCATCCGAATTGCGCACCGGCGCACACCAGGATCCCGTCGGTGGCGAACAGCGCCCAGCACGGCGCGGCCTGGCCATCCTGGCGCACCCAGTGTTCGGCGTAGTCCTCGTGCACCCCGACTTCGATCAACGTGTCGTTTTCCCAACGCATCCGGCCCGCGTCGGGGAACGGTCCCGGTGGCTCGATGTCGATTAGCCGCTGCCACTCGAAGATGTCATCGTGCTGGCTGAGCCGACCGGCGAAGCCGCGGGTGTCCACATAGGCGGTGATGCCCTGCAGCCATGCCACGCCCGCGCTGGTGTCGTGCGTCCCGTCGCTGTCGACCAGCAGGGTGCGCCGCCACAGTCCACTGCATTCGGCCATCTGCACGTTCATGCCGACAAGTCCATCAGGCGAATCTGTCGCGGAAGTGGCGGGTCAGTTCCGGCCACACGTGTGGGTCGTGGCCGGGGATCAGTTGGTAGCCCCGTTCTTTGGCCAGCCTTTTAAGCTTGCGGATCGGTTCGATCGTCTCATCCGGGTCCACGCCGATGTAGCCGCCGATCGCGAGTTCGTGTTCGATGTTCTCGGTTAGGTCGGCGGCATCGAAGGCGAACACGAAGCCGTCGCCGCCGACTGACTCGTCGAGCTCGACGACGAAACTCTGGTGCCCCGGTGTGTGGCCGTAGGTCGGCACCGCGGTGATGCCAGTGGCGATCTCGGCTTCGCCATCGGCCAACCGCCATTCGATGCGCGGGTCGTCGAAATCGATTCTGGCGATCGCGTTGTGTTCGGGTTCGGGATGATTGGACAGCCCGTAGGTGAGTTCGCGCCGCTGGGCGTGCACCGGTACCTTGCCTGCAAACAGTTTCAGGCCGCCAGCGTGGTCGTGGTGCAGATGGCTCACCGCAACCGTGTGAATGTCGTCGATGTCGACGCCGATGTCGTGCAGCGACTGTTCGATCGGCTCACCGGGGCCAGGCAGCACCGGGATGTACTCGACCGACGGGTAGAACCGCCGGTACAGCGCCGGATCCCGGATCAGAGCGGTGTTGAAGCCGGTGTCCAGCAGTACCCAGCCGCCGTCGGTCTGCAACAGCACGCCGGGCACTGGCTCTTTCATCCGCTCTTCGGGGGGAGCGCCGTAGACCGAGACGGACTTCGGCAGCTCCTCCCACCCGAGTGTCAACAGAATGATCCGATGCACTTTGCCCATCGGATCACCCTACGGACAGCGCAGCGATCCGCAGCGAGTTCGGATTCGACACCGCATGCGCCTGCTCGACCCCCTTCAACCACGGCTGGGCGACCACGAAGTCGTCGATGTCGGCGACGTTCAACCAGCAGCCCGTCTCCTCGGCTGCCGCGCCCGCGTCCGAGTACGGCTGCGGCTGGCCGTTCGGCAGCCCTTGTCCCAGAGCGGCACTCACCCGTGGCGATGAGCAGCCGAGGTAGTTGATGCCGCCATCCTTGTCCCACGAGATGTGGCCCCAGGTGTACGGCGACGGAGCGTCCGGCCACACCGTGTTGGCGAGGATCTCCGGCGCTGCCTGCATATCCGTGCCGATCCAGCCGTAGATCTCCGAGGTCGGATACCCCTGCACCTTCGCGGTGATTCCCGCCGCGGCGAGCTGCGTCTGAACGATGTTGCTGATCAGCTGCATGTCCGGGTTGCTGGTGTCGTATCCGATGGTGATCGTCTTGTGATCGGCGGGCAGGCCAGCCGCAATCTTCGTCAGCGCCGCGGGATCATGCGTCAACGTCTGCTTGCCGTAATCGGCGGCGAGCACATACGGCGGGTACATCTGGGCGCCGACCTTGCCGCGGCCGAAGAACGTCTGCTTGACCAGCTGGTCGACGTCGATCGCATCGATCACCGCGGTACGGGTGGCCTGGTCCTTCGTGATGCCCTTGTTCGGATTGACGTACAGGAAGGCCGCCATCATCGTCGGCAGCGAGTAGTGCGAGTACTTCGGATTGTTCAGGTACTGCTGGACCGCCGACGACGGCAGGTCGTGCAGGATCGCGGCAACCTGACCGTTGTTGAACTGCAACTGCTGTGCCGATGTGTCCGTGATGACGGGCATCTCGACTTTCTCGAAATACGGCTTCGGGCCCCAATAGTCGGCGAACGATGCCATCGCGTAATGCGAGCCGACCTGCGCGTCAGTCAGTGTGTACGGGCCGGTGCCGAGATCGTGGGTGGTCAGGTAGTTCTGCGCGAAATCCGTCCCGCCGTTCTTCTGCAGCCCGGTCGGGCTCATCATCCGAGGACCGTACGGCGATGCGAGGTAGTCGAGGAACTCCGAGTTGGGCGACTTCAACGTGATCGTGACGCCGTAATCGCCCTGCGTGGTGATGGATTCGATGTCCTTGACCATGTATGCGGGGCCGCCGTTGACGGCCAGTCGGCGGTCGAACGATGCCTTGACCGCGTCGGACTTGAACGGCGTGCCGTCGTGGAACTTCACTCCCTCTCGCAGTTTCAACGTGAAGACCTTGTTGTCGGGCGACGCCATGTACTCCGTCGCCAGCAGCGGCTCCAGCTCCGCCTTGGCCTGCCCGCCCTTGTACTGCAGCAGACCCTCGTACACGTTGGTCGTCAGCAGCAGACCCTGTCCCGCGTAGTACACGTCGGGGTCCGGCGGCTGGCCAGGGTCCTGAAGGAACGACAGGTGCAGCACCTTGTCGGTCGGGGCCGCGTTCGGCGTGCTCGACCCGGAATCCGAACCGCCGCAAGCCGACAGGGTCAGCATTACGGCGGCGATCGCCGCGGCGAAAGCCAGTAGTCGCTTGGTCATTGTGCCGCTCCTTCGAGGACGGGTTGGTCGAGCTGGGCTGCAGAGCCGCGAAGGCGCCGATATTCGGCGAACGCGATGAGGATCTCCTCGGTGGTGCGGCACGCACCGGTCTGCAGGTACTCCATGGCGGCCAGCGCCGCGTCGTGCAGGTACCGCGATGACCCGCCGACACAATCGGTGACGACACGCACGTAGTAGTCGCGCTGGTGCGCATCGGCGAACGTGTAGTGCACGCAGATGTCGGTCAGGCCGCCGATCAGGATCAGCGTCGACGCGCGCAGTCCGCGCAGCACGATCTCGAAATCCGTTCCGATAAAGCCGGAGTAGCGCCGCTTGACGATGTGGAACTCGTCAGCCAGCGGCCGCAGCGACGGTTCGAGGTCGGTGCCCGGCTGACCCTCGACGCAGTGCACGCCCTCGGTGCCGTCCAGCTCACGGCCGAAGTCCACCCCGCTGGGACGGTGCACCTCCTGGAAAAACACCACCGGTATACCGGCTGCGCGCGCCACTGCCACCAGCTTTCGTGCCCGTTCGACCCGGTCGGCATGTCCCGGCATGTGCGGAATACCCACCTCTGCAACGGACATTCCGCCGCTCTGCTGGATATCGACGACAACCAGCACGGGGTTGCCCACGATCAGTGGCTGTGTTGGCACTTAACCTCCTCCTACCGCTATTCGTGGATCGGCCGCCGCCTGCATTAGGTCGACCGCCGTATTGATGGCGACGTATAGGACGCCGAGCATTAACGTGACGCCCGCTATCGCGGGAAAGTCGGCCACCGGGATGCTCTGCGCGAATGTATTGGCCGATCCCGGGCCAGCCGAAGACCTGCTCGATCACCAGCACACCGGAGAACATCCGGCCCACCTGAAGTCCCGTCATCGACAGCGCTCCGCCGACGGAGTTGCGCAGGACGTGACCCACCATGATGCGGCCCTCCGAAAGCCCCTTGGCCCGAGCGGTTCTCGCGTAGTCGCTGTCGGCGTCGCTGAGCAGACTCGAACGCAGCACGCGGCCGATGGCCACGGCGGGTCCGAGCGCGATCACCACGGCAGGAAGGAGGAGGTGATGCAGCGCGTCGGTCACGACGTCGAAGCGGCCGGCGAGCAGCCCGTCGATGGTCAGCATTCCGGTCGGTCCCGCCGGTGGATCGGGCACGCTGATGCGGCCGTTCGCGGGTACCCAGCCCAGCTTCTGGTAGAAGACGATCAGCCCGAGGATGCCGAGCAGGAACATCGGCGCGGACGCTCCGGTGAACAGCGCCGCCCGCAACACACCTGCGCCCGGCCATTTCAACGTCGTGCCGAAGGCCAACAGCCCTGCCAGGATCAGCGCAAGACCGAGTCCGTAAAGGGCCAGCTCGAGTGTCGCGGGAAAGAAATCGCTCAGATCGCTGCTCACCGCGTGGCTGGTGCGGTACGACTGGCCCAAATCACCCTGGACGGCGCCGGTCAGGTAATGCCGGAACTGGTTGATCACCGGCTGGTCGAGACCGAGCGCATGCCTGCGGGCGGTGACGGCGTCCGCGGAGGCGTTCGCCCCGAGTTGCGCCTTGACCGGATCGAGCGGCGAAATGTGCTGCAGCACGAACATGACCGCGATCAGCGCGACGAGGATGGCCGCCATCGCGGCCAGCCGATACAGGAGGAACTTCTGCATGCCCGGTGCCTAACTCGTCTTCATCAGGTTGCGTAGGCCGTCGCCCGCGAGATTGGCGGCGAGCGCGAGGACAAGAACCGCGACACCCGGCATCACCGGGATCCACCACTGCTGAAGGAAGTAGGTCAGGTTGCGCGCGGTGTCCGCGCCGAGTTCGGGTGCGGGCGCGACCTGGCCCAGTCCGAGGAACGACAGCGCCGCAAGCGTCAGGATCAGGTTGCCGATGTCGAGGCTGGCGGCCACCAATGCGTTGGGCACCGCACCCGGCAGCAGATGCCGGCTGGCCAATCGAATCGGCCCGACCCCGGCCAGCCGGGCGGCCTCGACATGCGGGCGGGCGGCGAGGCGGGCCACCTCGCCGCGCACCAACCGTGCGTAGAACGGCCACCACACGATGGATACCGCGATCAACGTGTGGATGAATCCTGGACCGAGCGCGGCGACCACGGCAATCGCCAACACGGGAGCAGGCAGAGACAGGAACGCGTCGGTGATCCGCATCAACAGGCTGTCGAGCCATCCGCCAGCGGCACCGGCGATGAGCCCGACCAGCCCGCCGATCAGCAACCCGACGGCGACTACGACCAGTGCCGCGAACCAGCTTGCCCGCACGCCGTAGAGCACGCGGCTGAGGATGTCGCGGCCGATCGCGTCCGTACCGAGCAGGAAGCCGCCCTTGCCCGGCGCCTGGAGCGGCATGCCGGCGGGCACCAGCGGATCGTGCGGCGAGATCACCGGCACCGCAATTGCAACGACCGTCACGATGAGGATCAGGCTGACGGCGGCCCAATTCATCAGCATCGGAGAAGAATTCGGCAGCGACGGCAGGCGTACCCGGCCCCGGGACACTGTGCCTGCGGGTAGTGCGATCGCCATCTCAGCTCGCCTTCCGCTCGATGCACGCGACTTGATGCGGACGGCCCGGTTCGCCCTCGAGCCGGACGTCGAGCTGGCTGTCGGAACAGGTGTCGACCGAGACCGGGCAGCGTGGATGGAATGCGCAACCGTTTGGCGGGGACAGCGGACTGGCGGGTTCGCCCGGCAGTACCCGTGATTCGCGTCCGAGATCGGGGATCGAGTCGACCAGCGCCCTGGTGTAGGGGTGCACAGGATCGTTGATGACGTCGTCGGCGGGCCCGATCTCGACGATGCGGCCCAGGTACATCACCGCGATCCGGTCGGCGACGACGCGAGCGACCGAAAGGTCGTGCGTCACGAACACCACGGACATGTCGAGCGCGCGGCGAAGGTCGCCGATGAGGTTGAGAACCGAAGCCGCCAGCGAGACGTCGAGCGCGCTGGTCGGCTCGTCGCACAGCAGCACGGAGGGCGGCACCACGGTTGCCCGCGCCAGCGAGACCCACTGACGTTGCCCACCGGACAGCTGGCCTGCGCGGGACTTCGCGATGTCCTGCGGCAAGCCGACACGCTGCAAAACCTCGTCGACCGCGTCCCGTCTTTGGCTGCGGGACATGCCGTTTCCGCGCAGCCGTTCGGAGATCAGTTCGCCGACCGAGAGCCACGGTGTCAGCGATGCGCCCGCATCCTGGAACACCATCTGTGGTCGCTGGCCGCCGGCCAGGTCGACGGACCCTGAGCTCGCTTTCTCCAGCCCCGCGATGATCCGCAGCAGCGTGGACTTTCCCGATCCGCTTTCGCCAACCAGCGCAACCGATTCGCCGTGCCCGACGTTCAGCGAAATGCCTCGCAGCGCTTGGAGTTTGCCGAACGCCTTGACCACGTCGTGCAACACCACCGCGGGCGGCTCGGAGGACTCGATGGCCGCCACTTCCTCCTCGATGTCGTCTGTGGTGGTCGTCAGCCGCGAGCGCAGTTCCGCAGAGACGTTGTCGAACGGCACGATGCAGGCGCTGACGCGGCCGGGCGCGACCGCGATCGGCTCCGGGGGTGTCGCCTCACACGCCGGGGTGGACATCACGCAGCGCGGTGCGAATGCACACCCCGGGAGTGGGGCGACCGGGCTGGGCACCGACCCGGCCAGTGCAGCGAGCTTGCGGTGCCTGGCGGTGTCCAGCGTCAACCGGGACCGCAGCAGCCCGTGCGTGTAGGGGTGCGCAGGTTGGCCGAGAACCTGCGCGGTGGGTCCGATCTCGGCGATTCGACCCGCGTAGAGCACCGCGATGCGGTCCGAGATCTGCGCGGCAACGCCGAGGTCGTGTGTGATGAACACGATGCTGCAACCGATTTCGTCGCGCATTCGGAGCAGCAGCCGCAACACCTGCGCCTGCACCGTTACGTCGAGCGCCGTGGTGGGTTCGTCTGCGATGATGAGCTCGGGATCAGCGGCGATCGCGATCGCGATCATCACGCGTTGCCGCAACCCGCCGGACAGTTCGTGCGGGTAGGCCCGGAACCGCCGCTTGGGGTCCGGGATGCCGACGGCGGTCAGCAGCTTGAGCGCCTGGTCGTCGCTGCCCGCGGCCTCGGCAACTTGCTTGCCGATCCGCATGGTGGGATTCAAGGACGTCATCGGGTCCTGGAAAACGGCGCCGAGGTCGAGAAGGCGGACTTTGCGCAGCGTTTTCGCGTCTCCGGTCACCATGTCGGTTCCGGTCACCATGACCGAGCCATGCACCCGCGCGTGTGGCACCAGGCCGAGCATGGTGAATCCGAGCACGCTCTTTCCTGACCCCGATTCGCCCACGAGGCCGAGGATTTCGCCCGGCGCGATGTCCAGGGACACGCCGCGCAGCGCATGCACGTCATGGCCGTTGCGGCGGAACGTGACGTGCAGATCGGCGATCGCAGCCACGTGCGCACCGTCTGTCGACGACTGCGCGTCGACTTCGGATACTGCGCTACTCATCGAACGCTCCTAGCACCCCCGGCCTATCGCTTGACAGTTTTCATCGCGCTCCGAGGCGTTGGGTGTCGCTGGCGTATCCAAACTCCAGCGCCGCGTAACCGATTCGTGTCGCGCGTTTCTGTCGTGTGACAGAAACGCGTATCCGCTGTTCAGTGGGTCACGATGGAATCATGTCGATCACTCGTGCGGGCCGGCCGCGGTTGACGACCCAGCGGCGGCCGGGGTCCATCGCACGTGACGAGATCCTCGACGCCGCAGGCGAACTCTCCACAACGCTGGGTTACATGGGCACGTCGACGCGCACAATTGCCGAGGCCGTCGGGATCCGGCAGGCCTCGCTCTATCACTACTTCAACACCAAGGACGACATCCTCTGCGCCTTGCTGAGTCAGACCGTCACGCCGACATTGGTGATCGCCGACCGCCTATCAGCGACCGAGCCCGCGCTCACCGCGGCCGAGCAACTGCACGCGCTGGCCCTGTTCGACGGCCGCCAGTTGTTGGCAGGCCGTTGGAACCTGGGCGCGCTGTATCTGCAACCCGAACTGCGCGGAGCGCGGCTCGAGCCGTTCTGGTCGGATCGGGAGCGGCTGCGGTTGCACTATCTGGCCGTGAGCAAGTCGATCATCGCGGACACCGATGTGGACGAGGCGGCCGCCGATCTGCCCTTCAGATTGGTGGAATCGTTGGTCAACATGTGGACGGTGCCGCCGGAGCAGGATCGCGCAAGATTGCCGACCCACGTCGCGGACGCGTGCATCAGGGTGCTGGGCATGCCGGAGAGCGCCGCGCCGGCACTGCGCGCCCGCAGTCAGCTCGAACTGTCCCGGCACACCGCCGATAACTAGTACTTGCGGTCGCCCCCGCTGTCGTCGCCGCTCTCGATGTCCTTCGTGTCGACAACCTCACCCTTGGGGTTCAACACGCGATACGTAGCCATGCGGATAGCGTTCCCGCTCTGCCTGTTTCGAATCAGTCCGCCTTCGGCATCGGGATCCCCTCGCTCGTGGAGAACCGTGCGTCCTCCCGCGAGGACAAGCCGAATGACACGATCGACCGGTCGAAGAACACGTCGGTCAGGTATGCCAGCGTCACGGCCCACCGGTTGACGAACCGCGGGATGGCGTAGATGTGGTAGGCGCGGGTCACGGCCTTGGCGGGCAGGCCGGACAACTGCACGTTGAGCGGATTGGCGACGGCATATCGGGGTCCGAGGTCGACGACCAGCCCCATGTTGCGGTGCTTGTACGTCTTCGTCTTGCCGTAGCCGAGGCTGGCGGCGACGTTGCGGGCCAACACCTTTCCCTGCCGCGTGGCGTGCTGTGCGGTCGGCGGGGTGATCTTTCCCGGCTGTGTCACGTCCGGCACCGCCGCGGCGTCGCCAGCCCCGAAGACGTCGGGATGGCCGGGTACTTGGAGTTCGGTGGTCACCTTCAGCCTGCCCTTCTCGGTGGGCAGGTCAAGCTTCTCGATGAGCGGCGCGCCGGTGACTCCGGTCACCCATGCGAGCGTGTGCGTGCGGATCAGTGAATCATCGGTGAGCACAACGTGTTCGGCGTGCGCCTCTTTGAGCGTGACGCCGAGCCGAACGTCGATGCCACGCGCTTTCAGCACCCGCTGCGCCGCGGCGCCGAGCTTCTCGCCGACCTCGGGCATGACCTGATCCGCCAGGTCGAGCAGGACGAATTTCACATCGGACGGGTCGAAGCTCATCTGCTTGGCGGCCGAATCGGCGAGCGCACGCAGCTGAACGGCCAGCTCCGTCCCGGAGTACGACGCGCCGACCACCACAATGGTGCGACGTGCCGCCGCGCGGCCTGCATCATCGTCGACGTCGGCCAACTCGAGCTGCTCGAGCACGTGGTCGCGCAGGTACAGCGCCTCGGCCGTCGATTTCAGGCCACGGGCGTGCTCGGCGAGGCCAGGGATGTCGAACAGCCGGGTGACCGAGCCCGGTGTCAGCACCAGCCGGTCCCACTGCAGGACGCTTGAGCGCTCCTCGGGATCGGTGAACGTCACTGTGTGCGCGTCGAAGTCGACGCGGTCGACCCTGCCGCGGATCGCTTGCACCCCGCGCAGCGCGTTGGCGAGCGGAATCGCGACGAAGCGGGCATCGACGAGCCCACCGGCGACGTCGGGCAACAGCGGTGTGTAGAGCATGTAGTCGACGGGCGAGATGATCGAGATATCGACCGAAGCGTTGTGCTTGCCCAGCTTTCGCGCCAATTGACGGGCGCACTCGAAGCCGGTGAATCCGCTTCCGACGATTACCACGGAGGTCATCGCCCCCACTGTACGGAAGCGCCGAGGTGGCGCTACGGGCTATCGATCAGCGTGGCGAACCTGCTCGCCCGCCACGGTTTGCGGCCACCGGGTCGTAATTGGCCACGCAGCACCGGTGCCCATTGCGAGATGCGGCCATAGCCAAGCAGCAGGAACGCGACCGGGTCGCCGTTGATGACGCAGTCGGCCCGCTGCCCAGCCAGGGTGACGACCGCGGTTCCGTCTTCGACGGCCATGCGGTAGCTGGCGACGCCCCGGATCCGAAGCTCGAAGCTGACGTGCGCACCGGCGGCGCGGTTGCGCCGAAGGTACTGCGGCGCAACCGCGAGCACCCCCGGAATGATCAGCGACGCGTCGGCGGTGCTCACCGGCCATGGCAGGTTGGCGGCTCGCGCGATGTCGAGGCCGTGGATGACTTGTTCTCCCAGCAGCAGTGCGGCCATCGTCGGTGGGCCGATCACCAGCCCGTTGGGAGTCGCGATCTCCGCGCATGGATCGGCCGACGCCGCCGCGGCCAGGTACGTGTCCGCGGCCGTCTCGAGCATGTCGGCGAGCCGGTGCAGGTTGCGTTCGGGTATTTCATCGAGGTGCCGGGCGTTGACCTTGGCGGACAGCCGCGACGGCGACTCGGTCGTCGGGTTGGCATGTGTCATATAGCCGTTCGCGTGGCGTGTCAGTGCCTGGGTGTAGTCACGGAGGTCGCCGACGACGTGCGCTGCGGTCTCAGCGGCTGTCCACACCAGGCCGGGCGCAGGGGTGTCGGGTGTGTCGATCCTGCGCCACAGGTCGGCGCTTCGCGCCACGGCCTCGCGCAGCGCACACAAGGTGGAGCCGTAGGCACGGCGGATGTCCTCGGCCGGTCCGGAGTGCTGGACTGAGGCTGATGTCATATGGCAACTATTTCACATAACGTCACTATGTCAATAGGGTACTCTGGGTCTATCGCAGAGGAGCATCGATGGCGGATCCCGCGGGAGATCAGCCGGCGTCACTACGCGCCGAACAGGTCGCCCAGACGCGCGCCGCGCTGATCGCGGCGGGCCGCAGCCTGTTCGGGGAGAGCGGCTTTCGTGCCACGTCGGTTGAGGATCTGGCCAGGGAGGCACGGGTGACCACCGGTGCGCTGTACCACCACTTCCCCAACAAGTCGGCGCTTTTCGAAGCGGTATTCGTGCAGGCGCATACCGATTTGCTGACCGCGTCATCCAAGGCGGCGCGGGGTGCGTCGGACGGCATCGACGAGCTCGCCCGAGGCTTCGAGGCGTTTCTGGACGGCGTGCTGCAGCCCGATATACAGCGCATCCTGATCGTCGACGGCCCCGCCGTGCTGGGCCTGGCGCGCTACACCGAGCTGGACGAGCGCTACGCCCACGCCGCGATCGTGCACGCGCTGACGTCGGCAGCCGAGGCCGGGACCATTCGCATCGAGGACCCCGAAACGGCCACCCGGCTGCTACTCGGAGCGCTGACCCGTGGCGCGATGCTCATCGCGAACGCGGCCGATCCCGTCGAGACGCGCCACGCCGTCGCGAAGTCGATGCGGACTCTGCTGTCGAGCTTCACCCCGTAACGCCCATCACCCCCGTTTCTTCACGCCCAAACGGACAAACAGGCGAGAAAGTGCGAGTAGAACCCGCCGAAACGTCGATCTCGGCGGGTTGGCGCCCAGATCGAATGCGAGGATGGTGGATGCCATGACGCGTCCGCGACCGCAGCGCCGATTCGACCCCTTCCGACCGATCGACATGCTGGCGTCGCTGTGGTCGTCCGCGGCGGTCGCACCCGTCAGCACCGGCGCAGCGGCGGCCTATCGGACGTTGTTCATCACGGTGCGCAGGTTGGTCGTCGGGCGGCGACTCGCGGTCCGGCTCGATGACGGCGACCTCACGCTGACCGTCACCGAATTCGACTCCCGCCTCGACGTTCGTGGGCTATCCGTCGGCCAGCTCAACGACGTGCGGCTCGCCGCGCGCGATATCTGTTGGCGTGGAAGCGAATTCGACCACGCAACCGTGGTGCTGCACAACGTGCACATCAAGCCGAGCGCCCCACCGGTGTTGGTCGCGGCTCCTGTCGAGCTGACGCTCGAGATGCCCGCCGCCCTTCTCGACGACCTGTTCGTAGGGGCGGCCCCACGGCTGTCCGGCGAGGTGGGTGCCGACGGGATCGCCCGGTTGCGGCTCGCGCGGCGGCCCATGGCGGGCCATCTCGAGGTGGACGCCCGCCTCGACGGGACGACACTGTGGCTCAAACCACGCGGATTGGTGATTCGGCAGTCGCGGTGGACATTGCCGCGACGAACGCCTGCCTACCCGGTGCGTCTTCCGGAACTTCCGCACGGTCTCCAGCTCACCGGCATCAGCTTTGCGCCCGATCGGGTGCTCCTGTCGGGCACGCTGCCCGAGTGGCGGATGGACATGCCGCGAAAACGCCTGGAAGCCATCCTCAGTCAACTGAGTGTCGTCGGCGTCCCGCTGAATCTCAGCCCGTTCAGCCGGCTTCTGTAGCGCCAGCGCACCCCAGGCCGCCTGAATTTGCTGTGACCGCGGTCACTGTCAAGATCGATCTTGATCCACGCCACGTGTCAACCAAATTGCGCCGGTGGAATTAATCCCCTGAGCTGGGTGTTTATACAAGTGTAACGGCTCCAAGCCATTGCGGAGCCCGCATAGGAAAGAGAGCACTGAAATGAGATTCGCCGGATTTGCCACCGCTATCGTAGGCGGTCTTGCCGCCGCGGTAATCGGGTTGGCGGCACCGGCAACCGCCGCGCCAAGCGGGCCCGGCAACGCCCAGCAGACAATCGAACAGCTGGAAGCCCAGGGATTCACAGTGATCGTGAACCAGATCGGGACCTCCCCGCTGGAAAAGGCGAGCGTTGTTGCAGTTCGGCCCGGGCAAACCCGCTCCTACACAGACCTCGCGGACCTCGGTGGAGGCAATGACGTCCACACCGTCGTCAGCGACCAGACGATTTACGTCGACGTCAAGTAGCGTCAAACGTCAACGTGGGGCATCCAATTGGATGCCCCACCTTCGTTTGTGGGCGATGCTGAACCTGTGAGCGAGCTGGCACGGTATGAGGAGGGCCCCGCGAGCGTCACCGTGTTGCGTGACGGCGACGATCTCGTGTTCTGGTCGAGCTACGACGATTCCGGCAGGACCATCACCGAGGAATCCCGCATCAGCGTCGCCGATTTCGTCCTCAAGGGCGAAGGACCGTGGCCGTGGTACGACCTCGGCGACAAACGCGACGGCCTTCTGCGGGTGCTCGACGCGCTCGGCGGCGGACGGCCGCCGTGGACGCAACAGTTGGGGGCCGAAGAACTCGACCTGTTCGCACGAGCGCGCAGCGGTAGCACCAGCGTGATCGAACTGTTGGCGATGGGCGTCGACCCGGATCCGATCGACCCGTGCGGCGCGTCGCCCCTCTGGTACGCCGTGCGCTCGCTGAGCGCGGGCATCGCGGTGGCCCTGGTCGAAGCCGGCGCCGACGCCGGTCGGCGCATCGAGTTGTCTGCGCGCGGCGACAGATTCACCACGATCCTGCACGAAATGGTCCGCCTCGGCCGCACGCTTGCGCTCAGCCATGGACTCGCCAAGGGCATCGACCCCGCACCGCTCGACTCCGACGGCGCAACTCCCCTGCATGTCGTCGACGCCGGCGCCGACAACGTCAACCCCGAAATGGTGCGCGCCCTGGTCGCCGCGGGCGCCGCGATCGACGCCCCGCTGCCCAGCGGAACCCAACCCGTCGAGGTGGCCGCCAGGCGAATTCTGCCCGCGACGGTCGCGACGATGCTCGACCTCGGCGCCGACCCCAGCCGCGGGCTCGACGCCCTGATGTCCTGGTGGGCCGTCGGCGCGCGCTACGCCTCATACCGCGCCGGCGACGTCGCCGAGGTCGTCGAGATTCTCCGCTCGGGCGGCGCCAACGTGACCGACCATCACCGCGAACGGGCGACGGCTGCCGGAGCGTCGCAGGTCGAAGCCGCGCTTCGGCGCTAAAGTCGCCGTTGTGCCGCGATACCGCCGATATGTCGCGATCGGTGACAGTCAGACCGAAGGGCTCTGGGACGGTGACGACTCGGAGGGCCTGATGGGCTTCGCCGACCGCCTCGCCGCCGACATCGACGCCCACTACCCCGGCTTGACCTACGCCAACCTCGCGGTGCGGGGCAAGCGGATCCGTGACGTCCTCGACGACCAGTTACCCGCCGCGCTGTCGATGCGACCCGATCTGATCACCGTCTGCATCGGGATGAACGACGTCACACGGCCTGGGCCCGGTTTCGACCGCACGCTGGCCGAGCTGGATGACCTGCACACCCGGCTGGCGCAATCCGGCGCGACCGTGGCGACGACCACCTTCCCCGACATCGCGCGGATACTGCCCATCGGACGGCTCCTCGCCGCACGTGTGGTCCAGATCAACGACGACATCAGGGCCGCGGCCCACCGTCACGGCTTTGCGCTCGTCGACCTCTACAGCGCGCCGTCGATGTCGGAGCCGGACACGTGGAGCCCCGACCGTGTGCACGGCTCGACGAAGGGGCACACGCTCTTTGCGGCGGCAGCCGCAGAGGCGCTCGGTCTACCGGGAAGCAACCACGACTGGGCCCACGCAAGCGACAACGCCGCGCAGCCGTCGTTCAGATTGCGCGCCTACTCCCAGGCGCTGTGGACACAGAACATGTTCATGCCCTGGGTCTGGCGCCACGTGCGGGGCCGATCTAGTGGCGACGGGCGACCGCCCCGCAGGCCCACGCTGGAACGATTGACCGCTTAGAAGCCGAGGATCGACAGCGGAATCGGCGATTCGCCGTTTGCGATGGACGAAACCGCCGCCGGGCAGAACATCGAGATCGCGATGCCGGTGAACATCGTCGCGGGCCCCAGCGACATCCCGCCCGCGTCGGCCACCTTGGCGGCGACGTCGGCTGCCGTCTGACCCGGATCGGCCAGCATCGGGCAGACCTGCTGGCCTAGCGCCACGGCATTGCCGGGATCCACTGCGCCGACGCCAGCCTTGGTCAGCGCCGCAAGAAACGCGTCGTCAGTGGGTTCTGCCTGCGCCGGAGCCGCAACCAAGGCGGATCCAGCGATCAGCCCGGCGGAGGCCGCCACGGCCCTGAGCAATTTGTACTGCACCGAAGAATCGTACGCTGTCACGATGTCGAAGCCACCACGCGATGCTGACGGCTTGAAGCCGCACTTCGAGGACGTTCAAGCGCACTACGACCTGTCCGACGATTTCTTCCGGCTGTTTCTGGATCCCACCCAGACCTACAGTTGCGCGTATTTCGAGCGTGATGACATGACGCTGGAAGAGGCGCAACTCGCCAAGATCGACCTCGCCCTCGGCAAGCTCGGACTGCAGCCAGGGATGACTCTGCTCGACGTCGGCTGCGGTTGGGGCTCGACGATGCTGCGGGCGATGGAGCGGTATGACGTCGACGTGGTGGGCCTCACTCTGAGCAGGAACCAGAAGGCACACGTCGAGAAGCTGCTCGGCGATTCAGACAGTCCCCGAGACAAGCGTGTGCTGTTGGCTGGTTGGGAGCAGTTCGACGAGCCGGTTGACCGTATCGTGTCGATCGGCGCGTTCGAGCACTTCGGCCACGAACGGTACGACGACTTCTTCAGGATGGCCCGCAACGCGCTTCCCGATGACGGAATTATGTTGCTACACACCATCACTGGTCTTCATCCGAACGAGATGACCGAGCGCGGCCTACCGCTGACATTCGAATTCGCCCGGTTCCTGAAGTTCATCCTCACCGAGATCTTCCCCGGCGGACGCCTGCCGTCGATACCGATGGTGCAAGAGCGGGCCACCTCGGGCGGCTTCACGGTGACCCGGGTTCAGTCGCTGCAGCCGCATTACGCCAAGACGCTTGATCGGTGGGCCGCCGCGCTGCAGGGCCACAAGGACGACGCCATCGCGATCCAGTCCGACGAGGTCTACGAGCGGTACATGAAATACCTGACCGGCTGTGCGGACATGTTCCGCATGGGCTACATCGACGTGAACCAATTCACGCTGGAGAAGTAGCGCCCGCGATCAGATGCCGGTCCAGGCGACGTCGATGCTGTCTGCCACGTCGATGACCTTGGCCTTCTGGGATGCCGGGCTGTCGATTTCGCCGGCTACGTGGGCGGCGATGAACCGCCTGACCTCGGCATCGATACCGCCGATTATCCGCACCACCTCGGCACGTAGCGACTTCGACGTGACGTGGATCTCTATGTCGGAGGGCCGCGGTTTGTCGAAGTCGAGAATGAGCAGAAGCGGTTCGGCGGCCCTGGCCGTGGCCCGCAGCGATATCTCGCCGAACACCATGAACTTTGGCCGGTCGATCCGTAGGTCGACCACCATGTCGATTTCCAGCGGTATCCGGATCGCGAACGTGATCATCTCGCCGACCTTCCGGGTCACCCGGGGATCCTGAATCCTCACCTTGGCGGTGACCTTGGCGATCTTGCCGGGACCCTGACCCATCGGCCCCATCTCGAAGCTGTCGCCGGCGATGTCGGCGATCGCCCCGCCCACGCGTTCTTCGGTCACGGCGATTTCGAAGAACCGGCGGCCGAATTCTTCGTAGGTCATGTAGCGGGCGTCCATGGTGTTGATACCGTCTCACGTCCGCTTGCGTGATCAAGGCAACGCGGCCGAATCGCCTGGACGTCGCCGCCTAGCGGCCGTTCTCGCTGCGGGCTTCCGCCCCAGTCTCTCCTGCGTCGATTGAGTCGTCCGACGCCGTCTGCCCGACGTAGGTGCCGTCATCGGCATCGCTCTTGCCCTTGCGGGAGCCTGCGACGTGCTCGTCCTGGTCGACGTCTTTTTCGGTGTCGTCGTCGTCCTTGCGCCCGGTCATGGAATGCGGTTACCCGGTGCCTACCTGCTCAAACTCGGCGGCCTCGCGGCCTTCGACCACCTTCAGCGCGAGCATCCCGAGGGCGGCGACGACCAGGACGGGGGTGCCGTAGAGCACGAGCCCCAGAATCATGCCGACGGCGGATCCGCCCAGCGCCGAGGCGACGGCAAAAATTGAGACCACCCAGCTGATCAGGCAGGTGAGCAGTGCGATGACCACGGCGACAGCCAGGCTGCGGGCCCACCCGTAGTGGCGGAAACCGGTCGCAAACAGCACTGCTGCGGTGGGAAGACCCAGGATCGCCACGGCCAGCCACATTCCGTCCAGCGTCGTGGTCCTGCCCACGGCGGGCATGACCAGCAGGGCCGCGAGCACCGCCGCGACGAGCACCCCGGCTACCGCGGTTTTGCGTGAGTCAGTCTGTCGCATGTTTGCGGGGTTGCCCGGTGTGCGGACCACGAAACACGATTCGATCCGACGCGCATCACTCACGGTCGGAGAAGTAACGAATCCTGTTGATAGCGAACGGCTTCACGGAAACGTCTGCGCTGAGCACGTCGCGCGTATCGCCGCGATCGACGCCGACGACCAGGTGCTTTCCCGCGCCGATCACCTTGTGCGACCGGGTCCCCGCAGCCGGGTCAACAGGTCAGTGGCGGTCAACGATGTTCCATCACCGGTGGTAATGGTGGCCTTTCTGGTCAGCCAGCGCCGCACCGCGACTTCGTTGCCTGTCTGCGCGTCCGCCAGGAACTCGCCGAAGCGCCGCTTGCCTTCACGCCCGACACCGCGGAAACCATTGAGAAATCCGAGCGTCCCGCCGAAGCCCTGGTTGAGCAGCATGGCTTTTGACAACTTCAGGCCCGCGGGCACGGATCGCAACCCGTTGCGCAGAAACTGCCCTACCATCGTCGGCAGTTCCCAAAAGGCATACAGCTCGGCAATTTTCAGTTGACCATCGTCCTCAAGCACGTCGTAGTACAGATAGGCGGGGATTCGCATCGTCAGCCTCGATGCCCTCTTCACTTCCAGGTCCAGATCGCGAATGACGGTGGAACCGGCGACGATGTCGACGTCGCGGTGGAACTTGATATCGCGGGGTCCGATGAAGGTGTCATAGAAGCGCGTGATCGCCGCGCGCCCGCGGTGTGGCAGCGAGCCGACCGGATCCTCGACACGTCCGCCCGGCGTGAATGCATCGACCCATGCCGTGCGGTCGTGTAGGGCGAACGCCGCAGGCGAGCGCTCGACGGCGGCGAGCATATCCGTGCGAGTGAATGCCATAGCGTTTGCCTACCACCCTGGTCCGCTATGGTCGACGGCTTCGCCGTTCGCAGGCACACTGGGACTACCGCGGATGCGCGGTTTGGCGTGAGGAGGAACCGCAATGAGCAGCAACGGGCCTTTCGGGATTGATCCCGAAGAGTTCGATCGCGTCGTGCGCGAGGCAGGCGAGGGTCTGCGCGATGCGCTCGACGGGATCGGCAAGTTCTTCACCACGTCGGGCGAACGTGCAGGCTGGACGAACCTCGTCGACGAGTTCACGCGGTACACGCGGGCCAGGAACGAACCCGAAACGGCCGGTGAGACCGGCGACGGCGTGTGGGCCATCTACTCCGTCGACGACGACGGCGGTGCCCATATCGAGCAGGTCTATCCCACCGAACTCGACGCGCTTCGAGCGAACAAGAACAACACGGACGCGACCCGCAAGGTGCGATTCCTGCCCTACGGGATCGCGGTCAGCGTGCTGGACGCATCCGAATAGCTAGTCAAAACGACGGCGAATCCCGCCAGCATCGCCGTATGCGCCTTGACGGCTTTGCGTGTTGTCGTCGCGGCCAGCGGGCGAGGCGCCTCGATGTGAAGCGCTTCGGTGATCCGCTTGCCCCCGTCGACCGACTCAAAGGTGACGATGGTGCGCACCCGCACTCGCGGGAACTGATGCGCCTCCGCGGTCACGTCGCCGTCCGCCGGTACGCGTACCCGCGCGACATTCGTGGTCGGCAAGGTCAACGGCCCCAGCGGGATCCGGTCCGACACCCGGTAGGTCTGCACGTAGCCTTCCGCGCCTTCCCCGGTCTGTTCCCGATGAGTGCGCCGCACCGCGACGACGAGGGGTGCACCCGCCTGATGTTGTCCAGGTCGACGTAGAAGTCTCGCACCTGTTTCGGCGGTGCAGGGATCACGTCGGTGAGCGTTCGTTCCGTCCGCCGCCCACCATGGCGCTGCGGCGGATACTTCTGTGGCCCTTGACAATTCAGCCCTGCGCGGCGGGTGTGGCGCCGAGTACCCGTTGAAGGTCGGGCTTCATCTGCTGCAACTGTTGGCCCCAGTAACCCCAGCTGTGGATGCCGTC
This sequence comes from uncultured Actinomycetota bacterium, assembly GCA_963848855.1. GTDB lineage: Bacteria > Actinomycetota > Actinomycetes > Mycobacteriales > Mycobacteriaceae > Mycobacterium. The sequence continues at coordinate 849,234 of CAWKFL010000006.1, read as the reverse complement.
GGGGAAGTTGAAGACTCCGTTGTTCCCGCCCGCTGCGACGTACGCGTCGGCGAACGCGTGGTTGGATTCGATCGCGAAGCCTTCAAGGAACCCGAGCCCGGCGATCGGTGCGTCCGGGCTGCTGGCAAGCGCCGGATCGGACGCGGTGCCGTTGCCGCAGTAGACCCAGAGCCGGGTGCCGTTGGCGGCGAGCCTGCCCGCCTGCACCGTCGGATCGTTGCGCGCCCACGCCGGGTCGCCCGGTGGACCCCACATCGCGACGGGATCGAACCCGCCGTTCCACATCATGGCGATTCTGACCTGGCCCGGCCATGTGGGGGCGGACAGATTGAGAAAGCCGGAAAGCGAGCCCGCGTAGATGAACTGCTGCGGGTGATAGGCGGCAAGGATCAGTGCCGAGGAACCGCCCATGGACAGCCCTACCACCGCGTTGCCGGTCTGCCGGACATCTCTGTTGGCCGCGAGCCACGCGGGGAGTTCCTGGGTGAGGAAGGTTTCCCATTTGTAGGTGTTGCTCTGTCCGTTGCCCACCGCGGGGGCGTACCAGTCGCTGTAGAAGCTCGACTTTCCGCCGACGGGCATGACGACAGAGATGCCCGATCCGTTGTACCAATCGAACGCCTGGGTGTTGATGTCCCAGCCGTTGAAGTCCTCGCCGGCCTCCATGCTATCGAGGAGATACAGCGCAGGCGCGCCTGCACCGCCGCCGAGGAATTCGACGCGTATGTTGCGGCCCATGCCATGCGACGGCACCTGGAGTTGTTCGACCGGCAGACTCGGATCGGAAAATGCTGTGGCCGTTGCGGATCCGCCCGCGACACCGACCAGAGTAGGTAGCGCCATCACCCCCATCGCCATCGCAGTGAGTCGCCGCAACCAGCCGCCTGATGTCTTGTCAACGATTTCCATCGCTGCCCCCCATCAGTCGTTGCCACTTCGCCCCGACCCGGCTGTAACGGACGATACGCCGATGAGGTCTGTCACCAGCGGTTTTCGCGCACGTCGGATCCACTCGTGCCAATTGTTATAAGAACGACAAGAATGGCCCCATGGACCGCGATCAGCTCATCGACCTGACGCGCCGGGCGGTCAAACTCGCCCGCGACAACACCACAGACCTCGCCCCGTCGGAGACCCTCGTCGCGGCAGACACCTACACCTCCGCCGAGCGACATGCGCAGGACACGGCGATGCTGCTGACCAGTCCGCAACTGGTCGGTTACGCCTCCGAACTGCCCGGTCCTGGCACGTACTGCACCTAAACGGTGATGGGTCGCGCGATCCTGTTGACCCGCGTCTCCGACGGCGGCGTGCGTGCTTTCGGCAGCATCTGCCTGCACCGGCAGTCCCGAATTGCGGAAGGCTGCGGAAGCGCTCGTCGGCTCGCCTGCCCGTACCAATCGTGGACCTACGATCTGGACGGCAACCTCGTCGGTGTGCCCGGCAAGGAGGGCTTCCCTGAAACGCGCTCAGGCCCTGGGAAATTGACGGAGCTACCCGCCACTGACCGACCTGGTCCGCGATCTGACTTACGGGGTGATGGCCGACAGCGTCGTGGTGGCACCGTCGCTGATCGCGGGCGAAGACGTCAACGCATATCTCAAGCTGACCCGCAAGGGCGGCACCTGCGTGCTGACCGGAATGGCCGCACAGACAACGCGATCGGCCAAGATCAACCTGCAGGACTTCATCCTGTGGAACAAGAACCTCGTCGGAACGGTTTTCGGGTCCTGCAACCCGCGGGCCGACATCGCACGGCTCGCGCGCCTGTATCAGTCCGGCCAACTTCAGCTCGACGAGATGATCAGCAAGCGCTACCAGCTCGACGACATCAACGACGCGTACGCCGACCTGCTGAACGGGGAGATCATCCGCGGCGTCGTCGACTTTTCACTCGGCCAGGTCAGTTGAGCCCGTAGAAGCGCTGCGCGTTGACACCGCCGATCTTCGACCGCGTCTTCTCAACGATATCCGGGCGGGTGCGCAGATGCTTTGTGCTCTCCGGCCATTCACCGTCCCAGTGCGGGTAATCGCCGGCGAACATGATGAAGTCGTCACCGAGGACGTCGACCACTCCTGGCAGGATCGGCTCCTCGGGCTCGCAGGTCGTCCACACATTGCCTGCGTGAAGGTATTCCTCCGGATCTCGTTGCCAGCCACCGTCGATCCAGTCGCCGCGCTTCTCGAAATGTTCGTGCAGGCGGTCGATGAAGAACGGCACCCAGCCGACGCCGGCCTCCAGGAACGCGACGCGCAGGCGGGGGTGCCGGTCGAACACCCCGCCCGAGATCAGCGCGGTCATCGCCGTCATCTGATCGAACGGAAAGCTGATGCAGTGCACCTGAATGTAATTGGTGAACCGGTCGACGCCGATCTTCGGAAGGTGGATACCGGGTGCGCCGTGAATGCCCAGCGGCATGTCGAGTTCGGCCGCCGCCGCGTAGAACCGGTCGAGGTCGACGTGATCGAGGTTGCGCGTCTGCAGAGCGGGCGGTATGTGGGTGGCGACCAGGCCGAGGTCTTTGGCCTCGCGCATGATGTCGATTGCTATCTGCCCGTGTTCTATCGGCGTCACCGCGATACCGCGCAACCGCCCGTTGGAGGTCGCGCAGTAGTCGGCGATCCACCCGTTGTAGAGCCGTGCGAAACCGGCGGCGAATGCGGGGTCCTCGAGGGTGGGTGTGCACAGTCCGAGGCTCGGATACAGCACCATCGTGTCGATCTGATCGCGATCGGCATCGCCGAGCACGCCCTCGGGTGAGCGGAAGTTGATGCCGGGCGCGGCGGACAGCCCGTGTTCGGTGGGGCATCCGGCGCCGGGTCCGCTCGACTCGGGATAGTTGCGCCCTCGATCACCAGACCGAGTCTGTCCGACCGCGGCACGATGTGCGCCGGCCACCGTTGCATGGCTTCGACCGTCAGTGAAGCGCCCTCAGCGAGGTGTCCGTCGGCATCGATGATTCGCATGCGTCACTCCATTGACTGTTTGCTAAAAATAGCAGGGTGCCCAGCGAGACGATCCAGCAATTGCTCCGCGAACGAGCCCTGTCCGACGACGTGGCGGTCAAACAAGGCGACAGGCAGTGGACGTGGCGCGAGCACCTGCACGACGCGTCGACCCGTGCCGCTGCCCTACTCGCACTGGCCGACCAGAACCGGCCGATGCACGTCGGCGTGCTGCTGGGGAACACCGTCGAGTTCCTTAGCCAGATGGCCGCCGCGGGCCTCGGCGGCTACGTTCTGTGCGGCATCAACAACACCCGCCGCGGCGAGGCGCTGGCCGCCGATGTGCGGCGTGCCGACTGCCAGATCGTCGTGACCGACGCCGAACACCGTCCGCTGCTCGACGGTCTCGACCTGGCCGGCGTGACGGTGCTGGACATTTCGAGCGCCGAGTGGGCGCAGCTGCTCGATAACGCAGGCGAGTTGAAGCCGTACCGCGAGGTGGATCCGCTGGACACCTACATGCTGATCTTCACGTCGGGCACCAGCGATAACCCCAAGGCGGTGCGGGTATCGCATTTCATGGTGCTGATGTCGGGCCAGAACCTGGTGCAGAAGTTCGACGTCACCGCCGACGACACCTGCTACCTGTCGATGCCGCTGTTTCATTCCAACGCGCTGGTGGCAGGTTGGGGCGTCGCGCTGGCCACTGGTGCCGCGATGGCGCCTGCGAAGTTCTCGGCGTCGCGGTTTCTCGACGACATCCGGCGCTACGGCGCAACCTACATGAACTACGTCGGCAAGCCGCTGGCCTACATCCTGGCCACCCCTGAGCAGCCCGACGACGCCGACAACCCGCTGCGGGTCGCGTTCGGCAACGAGGCCAGCGACAGCGATATCGACGAGTTCCAGCGGCGCTTCGACACGCTGGTATGGGACGGCTTCGGCTCCACCGAGAACGCCGTCATCGTCACGCGGGAGCCTGGCACGCCGAAAGGCTCACTGGGCAAAGGGTTTCCGGGTGTCGCGATCTACAACGCGGACACCGTCACGGAGTGCCCGACTGCCCGATTCGATGCCGACGGCGCGTTGATCAATGCCGATGAAGCCGTCGGCGAACTGGTCAACACCACCGGCACCGGCTTCTTCACCGGGTACTACAACTCGGAAGACGCGACCGCCGAGCGCATGCGGCACGGCATGTACTGGTCGGGTGATCTGGCGTACCGCGATGCGGACGGCTGGATTTATCTTGCGGGCCGTAGCGGGGACTGGATGCGCGTCGATGGCGAGAACATCGCGGCCGCGCCGATCGAGCGGATACTGGTCCGGCTGCCGAACATCAATCGGGTTGCGGTGTACGCGGTTCCGGACGAAAACGTGGGTGATCAGATCATGGCCGCGGCGGTCCTCAATGACGGCGCCGAGCTCACCCCGGGCGACTTCGAGGCGTTCCTCGCCGCACAACCCGACCTGTCGCCGAAGGCATGGCCGCGGTATGTCCGCATCGCCGCCGACCTGCCGACAACCGCGACGCACAAGGTGCTCAAACGCGAACTCGCGGCCCAGGGCCCGGTCGCGGGCGACGGCGAACTGTGGGTGCGCGAACCGCGTGGCACCCGCTACCGGTTCGGCACCGACTGACTCAGTTCGCCTCGCATCGGTAGCGTCCCGGCGTGGTACCGGTCACGGCGCGGAACGCTCGGCGCAACTGCGTCTCCCCGCGGAATCCCGATGCTGCAGCAATGTCGGCGACCGGGCGATCGGGATGAGCACGAAGCAGGCGTTGCGCTTCTGCCACCCGTATTTGGCGCAGCTCGTCGGCCAGCGAACGAGGAGTGTCACGAAACAGACGGAACAACGTGCGCCGGGACAGGTGGCAGCCGCGCGCCACCGCGTCCGCATCCAAGGCGGGATCGCGAAAGGCTCGGCGTAGGTGGTGTATTACGCGCTCCCGATCGAGTTCCGCAGGCGCGGTCTCGGCGCCCGCGGCGATGGACACCGTTGAGCTGATCAGGCCGAGTGCGTGCGTCGCGAAGGCCGAACAGTCCTCTCCAGCGAATGCGCGGAAGAATGCGCCCACCGCTGCCGCACGTCCGTCCTCTCCTCCCAGCGGCAGGCCGCTGGCTCGCCGCAGGGCTTTTTCCGGTACCACGTCGCGCGGCACCTGAACGATCACCTGCTCGAACTGGCCGCCGAAGGAGAAGTCGAACGGACGCGTGCTGTCGCAGAACACGATCGCGCCCGGCGTGAGCCGTGCCGACCGGCCGTCTTGCTGCACCAGGCAGTCACCGGCGACGTGGATCGTCGCCATGGCGTACCCGGTGGTGGCGTCATCGATCAGCGCCGAGGTCCGGCGAACGCGCTGCGCGGTCGAGCGGACAGTGGTGATCTGCAGTTCGCCACAGCCTGCCCCATCGAGCTCCGCCCAGAAGGGGCCGTCGCCCAATGGTGAGGCCGCGAGGGGAACCAGCGTGCGGCTGATCAACTCGCGATAGTTGGAGACGGTTGGGGGCACGACCTGCATGTTTCCCATTGTGGTGGAAGGACGCGCGGGTAGGCCCGGTGGCGACGATGATCACTCGACGAGCGTTCTATGCGGTGGATCACACGACGATTTGTCTGGCACCTGCTGCCCGCACGACGGCACTCACCGTGTCACACCCCGCCGCCGGCGTCGATCAATCTGGATTTACCTGCGGCACAAAAACTTGGAAGAAGGAGTGCGCCCATGAGCGCGATCAAGGAAACGGTCGATCCGACCGTCGACGTCGGTTCGGATCTGGTGGCGCGCGCCAGGGATCTGGCTTCGTCGCTAAGCGCGAATGCCGCACGAGCCGACCGTGAGCGTCGTATTCCTGCGGAAAACCTGGCTGCGGTCAGGGACGCCGGTCTGTTCCGCATGATGGCGCCGCGCCGATGGGGTGGGCACGAGGCCGGAATCGAGACGAAGATCAGGGTGGTCAGCGAGCTCGCCCGCGGCTGCGCGTCCACGGGCTGGGTCGTCGCCTTGATCACCGGCGGGGCCTGGTTCGTCGGGATGATGAACGAGCAAGCCCAGCGCGATCTCTGGGGGAACGATCCTGACGCGACGGTTGCGGTCGCTGTTCCGCCTCATGGCAATGCGGAGATCGTCCACGACGGGTACCGCATCAGCGGTCGATGGCCGTACTGTTCGGGCGTCGAGCACGCCGATTGGGTGATCCTTGGCACCCCTGTTGTCGGCGCCGACGGCGAACCGTCGCCGATCGTGTCGTTGGTGCCGCGCGACCAGGTCGAGATCGAGGACACCTGGCACGTCACCGGCATGCGCGGTACGGGGTCGAATACCGTGGTGACGAGCGGCGTCACCGTGCCGTTCCACCGGACGATCCTTCTTGGCGCAGTGCAGAGCGGGCAACGCGACACTCCATTCGCGACCGAGGCGCCCTACCAAATCCCCTTCGTGCTCGGAGCACTGAGCGATCTCGCCGGACCACAACTCGGGCTGGCCCAGGCTGCGCTCGAGTTGGTGATCGACGGCGCATCGCAGCGCGGGGTCAGCGCAACCACATACGCCCGGCAGGCCGAAGCGCCGACCGTGCAGCTCGCCATTGCGCGAGCGGCGTCTTCCATCGACACGGCACGCGCACTCGTGTTCACCGCGGCCGAGGAGATGGACCATGCGGGCCGCACGCTTGACACCCCCGTCGTTATTGGACCGCGCACGCCTGCGCGTGAAGCTGACGCGCGGAATCGTCGAGGCGCGCGAGGCGATTCGCGAACTGATGTCGGTAGCTGGCAGCTCTGCGTTTGCCGAATCCAACCCGCTGCAACGGATATGGCGCGACAGCGAGATGGCGAGCAGGCATGCCGTCAGCAACCCGGCAATCAGCACCGAGGTCTACGGCCGACTTCTTTTGGGCATTGACGAGCCCACGATCGTCACCTTGTGACGAGCCGGCCGGTCAGACGATCCGCGATGTCCGGCCCCGACAGTAGCGCTCTCGGATGCGCCTTTTGTACAGCTTGCCGTTCGGGTCGCGGGGCAGCTCGGGATCGAAATCGATTGTGCGCGGCATTTGTAACCGGCCAGGTGGCGCGGCAGTACTCGATGAGTTTGGCCTCGAAGTCGGGTCCCGCGACCACGTCGTCGGCGGGTTGCACGACCGCCTTGACCTCCTCGCCGAATTCGTCGTTGGGAACACCGAATACGGCGGCGTCGACCAGCTTGGTGTGCAGACCAGAAGGTTCTCGGCCTCCTGCGGATAGATGTTCACCCCGCCCGACACGATCGTGAAGGTCGAGCGGTCGGTCAGGTACACGTAGCCGTCGTCATCGAGATAGCCCATGTCCCCCAACGATCGCCAACCGCGGTCGTTGGACACCGATGCGGTCTTCTCGGGATCCTTGAAATACTCGAGTCCGGTCCGCCCTCGAAGTAGAGTTCGCCAGACTGTCCGACACCGAGCTCGGTGCCGTCGTCGCTGAGCAGGTGCACCGCGCTGAACGGCTTGCCCACCGAACCCGGGTGGGCCAGCCATTCCTCCGGACCGATCGCTAAGCCTCCAGCGCGCAGAAGTCGCGGTCGTAATAGCGCTGTTTCGGAATGCGGTCGGCGGTCTGGACGCCCCAAGGCACCGGAAGCGGTGTCCAGTCCATTTCGGTCAATCTGCTCACCCTTCTGCTTCGGCGCTGGGGTAATCACGATCGATGACCGACGACTATCTTGGCAAAAATAGCAAGTTCGACTCACAGAGGAAACAATGGAGAACTGGCTTGACGAATTGGCTCGCACACTCGGCGAGGAACCACTAAGTGCCGCAGAGATCACGGAGTTGCTTGACGTGGGTCGCGACGTCGCTCATCGCGTCGAACGCAAGAACACGCCACTCTCGGCGTTCGTGATCGGCACCGCCGTCGGGCGCCGGCTAGCAGGCGGTGCGGCGCGTGCGGAGACTCTCAATGCGACGTTGAGGCAGGTTCAGGCATTGATCCCGCCTGAAACGTCGGAGAGCTGACCGGCACCGGGTCTAGGGGGAGCCCAGTGGCCGGCAGACGTTGGACGCTGGATTCCAGTACTGTCCGGGTCCGCAGGTCAGCGGCGCCAGCGGCTTTTGACACACGTTGGCCACCGGATCCCACCACTCTCCGTTCTGGCAGTTGAGCGGCTGCGCCGATCCGATTGCGGACATGACGATCGACACGGCGGCGATCGGTGCGGCGGCGGCCGCCATGACGATCGAGCGGAAGGGAATCATCGACGCGGCGCGCGCTGATCGAGGCGACCGCCCAAATCATGCTCGACGAGAGGTATGCCGCTGCCACCTCGCGCCGGGTGGCAGCCAAGGCGGGAGTCAAGCCCGCGCTGCTGCACTACTACTTCCCGAGCATGGACGACCTGTTCGTGGCGGTGCTGCGGGAAGGGGCCGAGACCAATCTGCGGCGGCAGCGTGCGGCTCTCGCCGACGACGAGCCGCTACGCGCGTTGTGGCGTCTCAACAGCACTCACGGTGCACAACTGTTCATGGAGTTCATGGCGCTGGCTAACCACCGCAAGGCGATCCGCAGTGAAATCGCCGCCTATGCGGAGCGAGTCGGCGACGTAGAGGAAAGCGTCGTGACGCTCGCGATGAAGGCGCACAGCGTTGACATGGAGGCGTTTCCGCCGGTCGTCATGTCTATGATCGTCACTAGCCTTGCGCGGATCGTGCTACTAGAACGCGGGCTGGGCATCACTCGCGGCCACGCCGAAGCTGCGGCGTTCATTGAGCGCTACCTCGACCGATTCGAACTCCGCTCCCGAGACCGTTCGTAATCCACCTCGCACTGTGCGCCGGTAGTGAGCACCGGCACAATTACTTGAGCTAATCTATGCAAGATGAGAACTTATACGGGCTAAGTTACGGGCGGCTGAACTCCAGCGTGAGATACGAAACTTGAGGGCACATATGGGTGGCAATGGTCGGGGACGGTTCTCGTGATCGGTCTCGCCAAAAAAGTCTGGATACCACTTCTGATCGTGCTGGTGGTCGTCATCGCGGGTTTCACCGTGCACCGGATCCGCGGCTTCTTCGGTGCCGAGGGCATCATCGTCACCCCCAAGGTTTTCGCTGACGACCCCGAACCCTTCGATCCCAAGGTCGTGAAATACGAGATCTGGGGTACCGGCTCCTACGCCGACATCAACTATCTGGATCTCGACGCGAAGCCCCAGCGCGTTGACGGTGCCGGGCTGCCCTGGTCGCTGACGTTATCCACCACGGCGCCGGCCGCCACCCCGAACATCGTGGCCCAGGGCGACGGCGGCACCATCACCTGCCGCATCACCGTCGACGACGAAATCAAGGACGAGAGAACATCGAACGGCGTGAACGCCCAGACCTTCTGTCTGGTGAAGTCCGCATGAGCGCGACCTCACCAGAGGCTCCGACTGATGCCATCCCGGTCGGCGGCAAGCACGCCGAACGGCCGTTTATCGCCCGGACGATCCGCCGACTGGCGTTACCGATCATCTTCGGCTGGATCGCGATCATCGCGGTACTAAACGTCGTAGTGCCCCAGCTGGAAACAGTCGGCCAGATGCGCGCGGTGTCGATGACGCCCGACTCGGCGCCGTCGATGATCGCGATGAAGCGCGTCGGCGAGGTGTTCCAGGAGTTCGACTCAAACAGCTCGGCGATGGTCATGCTCGAAGGCGAGCAGCCCCTCGGGGCCGAGGCGCACAAGTTCTACGACGAGATGATCGACAAGCTGGAGGCCGACTCCAGGCACGTCGAGCACGTCCAGGACTTCTGGAGTGACCCACTCACCGCGGCAGGCGCTCAGAGCAACGACGGCAAAGCCGCCTACGTCCAGGTGTATCTCCGTGGCAACCAGGGTGAGTCGCTGGCCAACGAGTCGGTGGAGGCCGTTCAGCACATCATCGACGGCCTGAATCCGCCGCCGGGGGTCAAGGCATATGTGACCGGGCCTGCGGCGCTGGCGGCGGACCAGCACATCGCCGGTGACAGAAGCATGCAGCTGATCGAGGCGGTCACCTTCACAGTGATCATCGTGATGCTGTTGCTCGTCTACCGGTCGATCATCACGTTGCTGCTGACGCTCGTCATGGTCGTCCTCGAGCTGGCCGCGGCGCGAGGCTTCGTCGCGTTCCTCGGCTATCACGAGATCATCGGGCTCTCGACATTCGCCACCAACCTGCTGGTGACCTTGGCGATCGCCGCGGCGACCGACTACGCCATCTTCCTGATAGGTCGATATCAGGAAGCGCGCGGCGCAGGCGAGGACCGAGAGTCCGCGTACTACACCATGTTCGGCGGGACGGCCCATGTGGTGCTCGGCTCGGGGTTGACCATCGCGGGCGCTACCTACTGCCTGAGCTTCACCCGACTCCCTTATTTCCAGTCGATGGGTGTTCCACTGGCGATCGGCATGGTGATCTGCGTCCTGGCCGCGCTCTCACTCGGCCCGGCCATCATCACCGTCGCAAGCCGGTTCGGCAAGGTTCTCGAGCCGAAGCGAGCCATGCGGGTCCGCGGCTGGCGCAAGATCGGTGCCGCCGTGGTGCGGTGGCCTGGCCCGATCCTGATCGGGACGCTGGCGCTGTCGCTGGTCGGGCTGCTCACCCTGCCCGGCTATCGGACCAACTACAACGATCGCAACTACCTGCCGGCCGATATACCTGCCAACGCCGGATATGCCGCCGCGGACCGGCACTTCGACCAGGCCAGGATGAACCCCGAGTTGATGCTGGTCGAAAGCGATCACGATCTGCGCAACTCGGCGGACTTCCTGGTGATCGACAAGATCGCTAAGGCTGTGTTCCGGGTTCCGGGCATCTCCCGCGTGCAGGCCATCACCCGTCCCGAAGGCAAGCCGATCGAGCACACCTCGATCCCCTTCCAGATCAGCATGCAGGGCACCACCCAGAAGCTGAACGAGAAGTACAACCAGGACCTCATGGCCAATATGCTCAAACAGGCCGACGAGATGCAGAAGTCCATCGACACGATGGAGAAGATGCAGGGCATTACGGTCCAGATGGCGGATACGACCCACAGCATGGTCGGCAAGATGAAGAACATGACCGTCGATGTCGCCGAATTGCGCGACAACATCGCGAATTTCGACGATTTCTTCCGCCCGCTGCGCAACTACTTCTACTGGGAACCGCACTGCTACGACATCCCGGTCTGCTGGTCGCTCCGATCGATCTTCGACACGCTCGACGGCATCGATACGATGACCGACGACATCCAGCAGCTCATGCCGGACATGGAACGTCTCGATTCGCTTATGCCTCAGATGGTTGCGCTGATGCCATCGATGATCGAGAACATGAAGACCATGAAGACGATGATGCTGACGATGTATTCCACGCAGAAGGGAATGCAGGATCAGCAATCGGCGATGCAGGAGAACTCGGAGGCCATGGGCGAGGCCTTCGACGCGTCGATGAACGACGATTCCTTCTATTTGCCGCCGGAAGTGTTCAACAACGCAGACTTCAAGCGGGGCATGAAGAACTTCATCTCGCCGGACGGTAAGTCGGTGCGGTTCATCATCTCTCATGAGGGCGATCCGATGACGCCCGAGGGAATTGCGCGCATCGATGCGATCAAGCAAGCGGCGAAGGAGGCGATCAAGGGAACGCCGCTCGAGGGATCGAAGGTCTACCTGGCCGGTACCGCAGCCACCTTCAAGGACATGCAGGACGGCTCGAACTACGACCTGCTGATCGCCGGAATCGCGGCGCTCTGCCTGATCTTCATCATCATGCTGATCATCACGCGCAGCGTGGTCGCCTCAGCCGTCATCGTCGGCACCGTGGTGGTGTCGCTGGCTGCGTCGTTTGGGCTCTCGGTGCTGTTCTGGCAACACATCCTGGGCACCGAACTGCACTGGATGGTGCTGCCGATGGCGGTCATCATCCTGTTGGCCGTCGGCGCCGACTACAACCTGCTCCTGGTCTCCCGGTTCAAAGAGGAGATACATGCCGGGTTGAAGACGGGCATCATCCGCGCCATGGGCGGCACCGGTTCGGTGGTGACCTCCGCCGGTCTGGTGTTCGCTTTCACGATGATGTCGATGGCGGTCAGTGAGCTGACCGTGATCGGTCAGGTCGGTACGACGATCGGCCTTGGTCTATTGTTCGACACATTGGTGGTGCGCTCGCTGATGACACCGTCCATCGCGGCGCTGATGGGGCCATGGTTCTGGTGGCCACAACGGGTGCGGTCGGCGCCGGTGCCGGCACCGTGGCCCAAATCCGAACGGCTGCAGACACAGCCGGCGGAGGGAGTGAGGACATGAAGCAAACGCTTGTCGGAATCGCCCTTGTAGCAGCAGGACTCGTGTTTGCGGCCCCGGCATACGCCGACCCGGACGCGGACTTCGCCAACGAGCTGCACACCTATGGCATCTACGGTCAGAAGGATTACAACGCTTGGATCGGCAAGATCGCCTGTAAGCGGCTGAACAACGGTACCGATCAGGACGCGTTCAAGTCCGCCCAGTTCGTCTCGATGCAGCTGGAGAAAGACAGCACCACCCAGCAGGCGTGGCAGTTCCTCGGCGCCGCACTGCGCACCTACTGCCCCGACAAGCTGCCGGTCCTCGAAGCCGCGGCTCGATAGGAAGGAGCCGAAAGTGTTGAAGAAAGCGGGTATCGCGATCACCGCCCTTGGCGCCATCGCCATTTCCCTTCCGGGAGTCGCTTCCGCCGACGCGACGGATGACTACCCCATTCCGAACCGGATACTGAAGACCACCTGCACGGTCGACCAGTACATGGCCGCGGTTCGCGACACCGACCCGGTGTACTACGAGCGGTACATGACCGACTACAAGAACCGGCCTGCCGATGTGCAGCAGGGCGCTCGCGATCGGATCTACTGGTTCTTCTCGTTGGATTACGCGGGCCGCAGGCAGTATTCGGAGGACACCGCGACGAACATCTATTACGAGCAGATGGCGACCCGCTGGGGCAACTGGGCCAAGCTGTTCTTCAACAACAAGGGCGTCGCCGCGCACGGCACCGACGTGTGCACCAACTACCCGCCGACCGATCCGACCGTCTGGAATTGGTGACCGGAAATCAGTCCATTTCCGCGACGATACGGCCGACGACGTTGCCGTCTTCAACATTTCGATGGCATCGGGTATCTGGTGGAAGCCGACCGTCGTCGCGTGAATTAGCAGGTCGCCCTTAGCCATGAGATCGAGCACGGCGGCGAGATCGCGCCGGTGGCCGCCCCGCGAGCCGCGCAAGGTCACTTACTTGTAGACCAACTCGGCCGTGGAGATCGTGGCTTGATTGACGCCGAGACCGACCTGCACGACCCGACCGCCCATGCGGACCGCGCTCCACCGACCCGTTTGACCGCACCGTAAGCCGTCTGCCCGGCATCGGTGGCCGTTGCCCCTTGGCCGAAGTCGACGGCATCGGGCAAGGCGACCAGGCCGGAGGCCTGCGCCAGGCAGACAGTCGCGAAGCCACCGTCCGCCGACCACCCGGGCGAATGCTCGGCGGGCCCGCTGATGACGACACGCTCGCCGACGGCGAAACCGTCTACCTCGGCGCCGATTTGGGATATCACCCCGGCCACTTCGTGTCCGAGAACGATGGGAAGCCTGGCAAGCGTCGGGGTGAGCGTGCCATCGATGGACCCGACATCGCTGTGGCAGATCCCCGCCGCGCGGACATCGACGAGCACCTGGCCGGGCCCCGGCCGCGGATCGTCGCGTTCGATGCGCACCGGTGGCTCATTGACGCCGGTCAGCTGCCATGCCTTCGGTTTCGGCTCGGCCGAGGCCCGCGCTGGCTAGCATGCAGTTTGCCCGACCGCTCAACTCACCGACGTCGACGGAAGGCAACGCACGTGTCCGCTAATCAGTCTGTACTGCTCACCGGCGCGGGGGGTGAGATCGGACGCGCCGTCGCGGCCCGCCTGGTCGCGGACGGCTTCCAAGTGATCGGTCTGGTCAAGGACGACGAGGACATGGCCACCTTGACCGCAGCCATTCCGGAGGCGGTACCGGTGCAATGCAACGTGCGTATCGCGAGTGAAGTGCAGGAAGCCATCGGACACGTGCAGGCGGCTCTCGGCGGACGTCAGCTCTCGGCGTTGATCAACATCGCGGGCATCAACACCAACGGTCCGTTGATCGATCTCGACCCGGAGCGCTTCAAGGCCGTGTTGGAGGTCAATCTTGTTGGAATACACAGGATTACCTGTGCATTTCTGCCACTGCTGCGTAGCAATCGCGGGGGCCGCGTGGTGAACATGAGTTCGGCCAGCGGCACCAGGACCATGCCGTTTGCAGGAGCCTACTCTGCCAGCAAGTTCGGCCTCGAGGCACTGTCGCAGGCGATGCGACTGGAGTTCCGGCCGCTCGGAATCCACGTGTCGGTGATCGCTCCCGGCGTGGTGAACTCACCGATGTCGCAGGAGATCGTCAAAGATCTTGAACAACCTGTGTCGGATCCGGCCTACGCAGAACCATTGCGGCGTGGCGTCCGTCTTGCCCAGGCATCCATCGCGAAAGGGGTGCCACGGGACCGCGTTGTCGACCTGGTCGTGCACGCCGCAACGGCTCCAAAACCCAAGCGCCGTTATGAAGTTCACCAAGATTTTGTCCGCGACGTCGTGATCATGCGGTGGCTGCCCTCAGGTCTGCGCGACAGAATCGTTGCAGGCAAGTTCGGCCTCTAACCAAAGGCGACCGATGAAGCTGACCACACCGGTTAGGGCCGTTGCTGGGGGTCTGGTTGCCGCGGCGGGTGTTCGGTACGTCCTCAACAGCGTCGCCACCTTCGGCTTCACCCGAGCGATCAGTAACCGGCCTTACGGACAGGCGAAGCGCGTCAGCGCAGAAGGCCTGATCGGCGTCGAGGACATCGCGATCGACCAGGAGCGCGGCGTCGCCTATCTGTCGGCGGCTGACCGGCGGCGGGAGCGGAACTGCGACAAGGAGAAGGTCGGCGGCCTCTTCCGTTACGACCTGACCACGCCCGATGCGACACCGGAGCGCATCTCAGACGACGACATCTACCCGCACGGGATCAGCCTGTGGTGCGCACCGGACGGGCATCGTGAGCTCTACGCGATCGATCACGCCGACTGCGGCGAGCGTGTTCGGCGCTACCGCATCGACGACAGCGGTCTGCAGTTGGTTGAAGCCTTCCAGCACGACCTGATCCGCTCGCCCAACGACCTCACCGTGGTCGGCGATCGCGAGTTCTACGTCACCAACGACCACAAGTTCACATCGGATGCCGCGCAGAACGTCGAACATTTCCTGCGACTGCCGCTCAGCGACGTCGTCCACTTCAAGGGCGGCAATTACCAAGTGGCGCTGCGCAATGTGCCATATGCCAACGGGATTGTGTGGGAGCCCGTCCGCAAGAAGGTGTTCGTGGCCGCGCTGTCGCGCCGCGAGGTGTGGTCGTGCAACGTCGCTGCCGATGGGCGCCTGGTCAAGCGCAGGGCGTTCGCCACCGATATGGCTGTCGACAACATCGAAATCGGCACCGACGGAAAGCTGTGGATCGGCGGGCACCCGAAGGTGCTCGACCTCGTGAGGCATGACAAAGACATGACCCATCTGTCGCCGTCGGAGGTCATCGCGATGGATCCCGACACGGGATCGGTCACCACGGTCTACGAGAACGATGGTTCTGAGATCTCGGGCAGCAGCGTCGGGGCCAACTGGCGCAATCGGCTGCTCGTCGGCAGCGTCATGGAACCGTTCATCCTCGATTGCACGTTTTCGACGTGAGGCGCCCCGGCTAGGGCGTACCGCCGCCGAAAAGCGAGTTCAGAGCTGCCTGAACGGGGTCGGGCGGAGGCGGCGGCAGTTCCGGTGCCGGCCCTGGCGCGGGCGGCGCGACGGCTTCCGGCGCCGGCGCCGCAGGCGGTGGTGCCTCGGGTAGATGGGGTGCTGCGGCAGGCGCTGGCAGAGCCGGCGGAGGCGCGGCAGGCGCAGGCAGAATCGGCGGAGGCGCGGCAGGCGCAGGCAGAATCGGCGGAGGCGCGGCAGGCGCAGGCAGAATCGGCGGAGGCGCGGCAGGGGCAGGCAGGAACAGAGGCGCCGCTGCGGGCTCGGGCAGCGCAGGCGGTGGTGCCGCGGGCCCGGGCAGAACGGGAGGTCCGGGCAGAACCAGAGGCGCCGCAGGTGCCGGAGGGACGGGTTCGACGGGCGGCGCTGCGGGCAGATGCGCCGCCGCTGCGGGTGGCGCAACGGGATCGTTGAGCGCAGCGACCGGCGCCTCGGAAGGAGTGCTCACCGGCTGACTGTCGACCACGTCCGACTGCGGTTGTGGAGCGTGAACGCGCGCAGGCGCTTCGGTGGTTGGTGCCGAAACCCGCGGGGCTTGGGTGGCTGGGGCCTGCACCCGCGACGGCGCGACGGCCAGGGCCTGAGGCGGCCGCACGGACGGCACAAGAGCGGCGGAAGAAACGGCTTGGGCGTTGGCAGGCGTCACCGATGTGGCCGCTGGCGCGGGCCCGGCCGGCGCTGCATCCTTATGCACCAACTGAGATCCCGCCGTGGCCAGCACAGCCGTGCCTACCACCAGCGCGGCGGCCGACGTTGTCAATACTCGGGCGTGCGAGGCGACCCACGATCTCGTCGGGGGCTCGGTGGTGAGTCTGACCGTGGGTGCATCGGCAAGGTGGGCGTTCTTCATCAACGCCAGCGCGGCGCCGCGCGCGAGGACCAACTGCGCCTCGGCGGTGGCAAGGACGGTCATCGGCAGCGCTTCGTCGAGCGCGCCGGTGAATTGGTCGAGCTCACGGTGCGAGCCGAGTAGGAAGAGACCGTCAGGTTGCATGCCGCGATCCGCGAACAGTTCGGACAACCAGTTGGAGAGGCCTTCGGCGTTGCCGCTCTGCCTTGACCGGGTGACGTCCGTGTGAACGGCGCCGTCCTCGAACGTCAGGCAGGTCACCGTGGCGGGCTCGATGACGCAGACCGCCGGCTTCTTGTACTCGAGGTCGCGCCCGATCACGTGTGCCCACGCTTGGGTGGCTTTCCACAACTGGACCGCGGCGACGTGGTCGTAACCCGACTCCCGCAGCGACTTCAACAGCGAAGTGGCTTCCGCCTCGACGTCATCGCTCCATGTCACGCCGATGGAGTGCACCTTGTGACCGCTTGCGCCTGCGATCGCCTCTGCACCGCGGATCGCCGCCAGGTGCTGCGATGTCGAAGTTTCCGTGTCGGATTGAACGTCGAACACATCGTGGTCGAGGGTGGCGCCGTTGGTGTTGCGACCGTCGACGAGGACCCACCCGACTCGCGTCGACGTCATGGAAAATCCAAGCACTGTCTCCACCGCGGGCCCCCTTTCGACGTTGCTGCCGCCACCAGCTGGCCGCCCACCGAGCATAGTTTGCCTGTCCGAGCACGTCACCCGGTATGCAAACATGGCGAGAACCAGTGTCGGGGCGTTTATCGATCGCGCTACCAGCGGCGTTACCGGCCCCATTGATTGCTCGGCGGGTCGGGCGGACGACGTTCTTTCGTCGCTGGGCTAAACGCCTCACAGACCGAACGATTCACCGCTGGCGTTTCCAGCAACGATGACCGAGTAGCGCGGTCTATGGGTGCCCCCGGTAGCGGGGATAGTGCGCGACGATCGCGGCGCCGTCCGAGCGTGGATCCGAGGCGGCGGTTGTCGTACCGTCCGCGGCGGCGAAGACGACGTTGGCCTGGCCGAGGGCCTCGGTGCGTGGTGGAACCTCGCTGATCGGTAGTCCGCTGCGCTCGAGAGAGCCTCTCGCGCGAACGTTCAGATCGGTCTCGGTCGATACGGTGTCGGCCGAACTGTCGTTGGACTGTCGGCCGACGACCGCGCGCGGGGCAGCCACGACCGCCTCGGCGCCCTCTCCTGCGGCGGCCCGCAACAGCAGCTGCGCAATGATCTGCGGTTGGCCCTGCCCACCCATCGTCGACAGCACGTGGCGCAAGGACCCGCGGTAGGTGGTCATCGCAGGCATCAGCGTGTGGGCGGGTCGCTTCAACGGAGCGATCAGGTTCGGCGACTCCTCGTCGAGCGAAAAACCGGAGCCCCGGCTGTGAAAGAGAATTCCGGTTTCCGGGTCGATGAGCCCGGACCCGAACGCGTCGAAGACGCTCTGGATCAACGAGACCGCGTAGCCATCGTCGTCCGCGGCGGCGACACCGACAGTGTCGCCGTGTGCGGCCAACGCATCACTGACACCGTCGGCCTCGCCGAGGGCACGCAGGTCGCTATGGACGAGCGACTCAACGTCGACCACCGCGTGGCGCGGATCCGCCAAGGCCATGCGGCGTAATTGGTTGCCCCGGTAGAAGATTTGCATCAGTGTCCCGAACCCTTCACCGAGCGGATCGGTCACGCCCAGTTCTTCGACCGCCTTCAATGCGCGCAAGAACAGGAACCCTTGGGTGTTCGGTGGGCTCGTCATGACGGTCAGCCCACGGAATTCGGCAGCGATCGGCTCGACGACTTCGGGTCGAAAATCCGCGAAGTCCGCGGCGGTCAGCACTGATCCCCGCGAACGCAGATAGTCGATCGTCCGATCCGCGAGCTCACCGGAGTAGAAGACATCGGGCCCGCGCTCACGCAGCGTGCCGAATGTCAGCGCGAGGGCGGGCTGCTTGAGCTCCTCCCCCGCTTCCAGCGCCCGACCACTGGGGCGGAACACGCGATCGAAGTCCTCGGTGCCGACGAGGTCGGAGTTCTCGGGATGCGCGATATGCGACGCAAGCGACGGTGCGACGGGAACTCCAGCGGCGCAGTCGTGCGCGGTCTGCAACGTGCGTTCCCAGGACAATCGGGCGCCGAACCGCCGCAACGCTTCCCAACCGCGCACGCCACCGGGCACCGTGATCGCGTCCACGCCGCGCGATGGCAGTTTTTGCCCGTGTCGGGTTCGCAACTGTGCCGCATCCACATCCCTGCCGGCCCAGCCCGACGCGTTGACGCACCTGACGGCGCCGTCCGGTGTCCGCACGAGGGCAATGAGATCCCCGCCCAACGCGACGTTGTGCGGATACACGACGGTCAGCACGGCGGCTGCGGCGATCGCTGCGTCGATCGCGTTGCCGCCGTCCTGGTAGGCGCGTACGCCGGCTTCGGTCGCGAGGGCATGGGGTGCGGCGAGCGCTCCGGTGAACGATGTCGGTGCGGTCACTGTTGGTGGGCTCCTGAGTGTGTGAAGTGCAGACGGGTAGTCGCCTTCGACTTTCGGTCAACGGGTTTGGCCTCAGCGCTCAGTGGATCGTCGAGAGGAACGCTTTGGTTCGTTCTTGTCGTGGATTGGCGAACAGTTGGTCGGGCGGCGAGTCCTCGATGATGCGTCCGGCGTCCATGACGACGATGCGGTCGGCGACCTCACGGGCGAAGCGCATCTCGTGGGTCACGACGACCATCGTCATGTGGTCTCTGGCCAGTTCGCGCATCACCGCAAGAACCTCGCCCACCATCTCGACGTCCAGGGCACTCGTCGGCTCGTCGAACAGCATGACTTTCGGCCTCATCGCCAGTGCCCTGGCGATCGCCACCCGCTGCTGCTGACCACCCGACAACTGGCTCGGACGCGATTCGGCCTTGTCCGCCAATCCGACACGTTCGAGCAGTGCCAGCGCGTCCTGGCGAGCCTTTTCCTTGGGCGTGCCCAGAACACGCACAGGCCCATTCCACACGTTCTCGGCTGCGGTCATGTGTGGGAAGAGGTTGAAATGCTGGAAGACGAACCCGATTTCGCGCCGCCTGAAGGCAAGCTCCTTTGTGCTGACCTGCCGCCGCGACTCGGTATCGCGGTGTCCGATCGGAATTCCGCCGATCAACACATCGCCACTGTCGACCTGTTCGAGGTTGTTCAGCGAGCGAAGCAACGTCGTCTTTCCTGCGCCTGAAGGACCGATGAGCACGACGACTTCACCCCGCATGACGTCCAGCGAGACATCATCGAGGACGAGTCGACCGCCAAGGGTGCACGAGACGTTGCGCACGCGCACGATCGGCGCCTCGACTTCCGTGGTGGCGCTCATCATCAACTCCTGTCCGGTCATCCGTGTGGTTGCAGCGTCGCTGCCGTACCTCGTCGGGCTCCGAGGAGCCGTTGTGTGATCGGGACTCGCTGCTCGATGCCGAGCATCCGCGACAGCCGGTTTTCGATGTTGGCCTGGATGAACGTCCAAATCGTGGTGAGCGCCAGGTAGTAGATGGCCGCGACGATGAAGATCTCGAACGTGTGGAATGTCGCGGAGCTGATCGCCTGGGTGACCAGGAACAGTTCACTCACCCCGATCACGCTGAGCACCGAGGTGGTCTTCATCAGCCCGTTGAACGAGTTGCCAAGCGGCGGCACCATCACGCGCAACGATTGGGGAACGATGATCCACCGCATGACCTTGGCGGGGCGCATGCCCAGCGACGCGGCCGCCTCGAATTGGCCGCGCGGGATGGAATCGATGCCTGCGCGGATGATTTCGGAGATGTAGGCGCTCTCGTTGATCATCAGCGCAACGATCGCGGCCTGTACGGCGGCCTTCACCGACAAACCGAGAAACGAGACATCCTGAAACTGATACAGCCCCACGGCCGCGAGCCCGGTGTAGATCAACACCAGCTGCACCAGTAGCGGTGTCCCGCGGATCACCCAGATGTAGAAGCTGGCGAACCAGCGCAGCGCCGCGAACTGGGACCGTCGCATCAATGCGATCACCAGGCCGACGAGTAATGCCAGCACCATGGCGACCACCGAGATCACGATGGTGAGCACGAGCCCATCGAGGAAGGGCGGACTCGGGGTCAGCAGGCTCTTCCAGAAAAATGGCCAGTCGAAATGCATTTCAGGTCCGCCGGGTCACTTCTGGATGCTGAGGTCCGTTTGGCCCCACTGTTCGAGAATCTTGCCGTAGGTGCCATCGCTGATGAGCTCGTTCAACGCCTGCTGAATGGCGTTGTGCAGCTCCGTGTTTCCCTTCAGCGTGGCAGCACCGACCTTGATGGTGCCGAACGGCTGTCCGGCGAGCTGAATCTGCGCCCCGGTCTTGGTCGCGTAGTAGCCAATGGTTTCGGCGGTGTCCAGGTAGGCGTCCATCTGACCGTTCTGCACCTGTTGAATCGAGACGTCGGCATGACTGTTGCGGTTGACATCGACGGGCTCTTTGCCCTCGGCGGTGCACTTTTCCGACTGCTCCTGCGAAAGCGATTCGGCCGTCGTACCGATAGCGACCATCACCTTCTTGCCGCACAGGCTGTCATCCATGCCGGTGATGTCCGCGGGGTGTTCCTTCGACACCGCGATGCCCGTACCGGAAAAGAGGTACGGCACGAAGTCGACCACCTGTTCGCGCTCCGGCTTGATATAGAGCGTCGCCATGATGACGTCGCACTGGCGGGCCTGCAGTGTGGGAATCACGGCGGCGAAGCCGGACTCGACCATCTGCGGCTTCAGCCCCAGCTTGGCTGCGATCGCATCGGCGAGGTCGACCTCGCTGCCGACGAGCTTGCCGGTCTCGTCGTGGTACACGCTGGGCGGCGTGCCGTCATTCGGCGCGCAGACCTTCAGGGTGTCGGCCTGCAAGATCGCCGGCGGGGCAATCTTCGGTGGGCCGCTGGTGGTGGGGGCCGACTCGGTCGACGATGAACAACCGGACGCGATGGCGGCGATGGTCGCGATGGCGGTGGCAACAGTGAGCGGGAGTTTCTTCACGTTTTCCCTCCAGGCTATCGTTCGATAGGCAGCAGACTATCGAACGATAGGTTCGCTGTATTCCAAATGAGTTTCTTTGTGTGTCAATTGCGAAACAGATGCCGGCCATCCGGGCTTCAGCGGGTCGAGGCCGCCTCGAGTTCGTCAAGTCGCTCGAGCGTGGCGGCGCGTATGTCATCCAGCCGCGCCGGGTCGACGAGGAGCGAGCGAACCACGAAGTCCGCGGCGTGCAGCGGCCGTGCTTCGCGAACCGGGCCCGCGGGCCCGCCCTGCTCGCGCAGCGTCTCGAACAGCACACCGTTGATGGCACGCTGCACGAAGCTCGGCTCGCAGTCGACGAATTCACCGTCCTGCTGGCCGCGAGTGATCAAGTGCTCGACAAGTTCGTGAAACAGCGCGATGCCCTGGCGCTCGGCGGCGAATTCATCGAGACCGAGAACGGCGTCCTGATAGAGGCCCCTGGCGTCGAAGGGCTGGATCAGCGCTTCGCGCACATCGGATGCGACGACCATGTGCAGTTTCTCGGCCCACGTGGACTCGTCGTCGATGCGGTGCCGGATGCGGTCGATCGACGGGCCGAGGTCGAGTTCGATCAGGGTGCGGAAGATCTCGTGTTTGGCCTCGAAGTGGTGGAACAGCGACGGCTGCCGGATCTGCACCGCATCGGCGATGTCTCGCGTCGACGTCCCGAAGAAGCCACGCTGGGCGAACAAGACCGACGCCTCGAGCAAGATACGGCCCCGCGTCGACGACCAATCGACCGCGGGCGGCTGCCAACCCTGCCCATACTTCACATCGCGTTCCTTAGCGTCGAAGATGCCTGGCAATTGAAGAACCTGAAGCTTGATTTTGTCATCGGAATGACAAAGGCGGCCCGAGGCACGCTTCGCCGCCCACCGAACACTATTCACTGTGCCCCTGGGTTGGGGGACGATCTGTCCGGGTATATGCGCCAAGGGCCGACGGCCGAGGTTTTGCTCCGCGGCGGCCCAATCCGCCCAGAAGGAGGTCCAGCCTGCGCCATGACCACGAAACTGACTCGCCACGTAGCCGGATTCGTCGGTGCGGTAGTTGCCGCGGGATGGGCCGTGTTCGGCCCATCCGTGCCGATCGCCTCTGCGCAGCCGTGCCCTGACGTCGAGGTGGTGTTTGCGCGCGGAACCGGAGAGCCACCGGGCGTGGGCGGGATCGGGCAGGCGTTCGTCGACGCGCTGCGCTCCCAAGCCGAGGCCAAGTCGGTCAATGTGTATCCGGTGAATTACCAGGCCAGCGCCGATTTCGGCGGCGATCGCCTGGCGTTCGCCCAAACCGTCGTCGATGGGATCAGAGACGCGGGCAGTCACGTCGAGGCCACGGCCGCGAACTGCCCGAACACCCGGATCGTGCTGGGCGGATACTCCCAGGGCGCTGCGGTGGCAGGCTACGTCACCTCCGCCTCGATACCGGACTCCATACCTGCCGAGTTCAGGTCATTCATTCCCGACCCGATGCCACCGGAAGTAGCCGATCACGTCGCCGCGGTGACGCTCTTCGGGAAGCCGTCGGACAAGTTCATGGCCGACATTGGCGCACCCCCGGTGGTGATCGGGCCGCTGTATACCGCAAAGACCATCGACTTGTGCGTCCCCGACGACACGATCTGCAACGGAGCTCCTGTAGGGGGACCCAACTTCGCCCACGCCACGTACGGCGTGAACGGGATGGTCGGCGAGGCGGCGGCGTTCGCCGTGGCCCGGCTCTGACCGTCGGCTCACCCCGGGAGCGAATGTCACATCTCGAGGCCGACGTCCGACATATCGGCATGGAGACACTCATCTCGCGCAGTGTCACGCGCCTGCTCGCCGCGGTCATGGCGATGTTCGTCGCACTGCCAATCGCCCTGCTGAACCTCCCGGGCGCTGCCGCTGCTCCGTGCCCCGATGTCGAGGTCGTTTTCGCCCGCGGCACCACCGAGCCGCCCGGCGTCGGCGGGATCGGTCAGGCATTCGTCGACTCGCTTCGCTCGCAGACAGGCGGACGGTCCGTCGGCGTGTATGCGGTCAACTACCCGGCGAGCAGGGATTTCGCTACCAGCGCGCCTGCCGGTCGCGCCGACGCGAGCAACCACATTCAGTGGATGGCGGCAAACTGCCCGAACACCAAGATGGTTCTGGGCGGATACTCCCAAGGCGCCGCCGTCATCGACCTTGCGACGACGGCAATGCCACCCCAGGTAGCCGATCACGTCGCTGCGGCCGCCGTCTTCGGTGGGCCGCGAAGCAGCTTTGCCGATTCACTGTCGCCGGGCCCGCTGTCCGGGATCGGCCCGCTCTACACCGCAAAGACCATCGAGTTGTGTGTTCCCAACGATCCGATCTGCTACCAAGGGGGTTGGGACATGGGCGCCCATGGCGCGTACGTCCGCAACGGGATGGTTGACCAGGCGGCGGCTTTTGCCGCGAGCCGAATCTAGTTCGCCCCAATGCGTCTGGATCTGGTAGGACTGAGGCGGTCCTAACCTCCAGGGAGGAGCTCCGTCGAGGTGCCCATTTGAGCGCTCCGACCATAGAACCCGCCCCCGCGGCTGAGCAGACGCGGCGAACCGGCCTGGCGAAGTGGATCCGCTGGCTCGCGGTCCCGATCATTCTCGGCTGGATTGCGCTCGTCGTCGTGCTCAATGTGGCCGTGCCGCAGCTTGAAGTCGTCGGCCAGATGCGGTCGGTGTCGATGAGCCCGTCCGAGGCGCCGTCGGTGATCGCGATGAAGCGCACCGGCGAGGTCTTCGAAGAGTTCAAATCGGACAGTGCTGTGATGATCGTCCTCGAAGGGGACGAGCCCCTCGGCGGAGATGCGCACCGCTTCTACGACGAGATGGTCGACAAACTCGAAGCCGACACCGCGCACGTCGAGCACGTTCAGGACTTCTGGGGCGACCCCCTGACGGAAGCCGGCGCGCAAAGCGGCGACGGCAAGGCCGCGTACGTCCAGGTTTACCTCGCGGGCAACATGGGCGAAGCGCAGTCCAACGTATCGGTGGAAGCGGTCACGAAGCTTGTCGACGGGCTTCCACCCCCGCCGGGGGTCAAGGTCTTCGTGACCGGTGGCTCGGCGCTGGTGGCCGATCAGCAGATCGCCAGTGACCGGACCGTCCGGATCATCGAGATGGTCACGTTCGCGGTGATCATCACGATGCTGCTGCTCGTCTACCGCTCGATAGTCACCGTCGTCATTGTGCTGCTGATGGTCTTCCTCGGGTTGTCGGCGACGCGCGGCGCGGTGGCGTTCCTGGGCTATCACAACCTGATCGGGCTCTCGACGTTCGCAACCAACCTGCTCGTCACCCTCGCCATCGCGGCGGCGACGGACTATGCGATCTTCCTCATCGGTCGCTATCAGGAAGGCCGCTCGCTCGGTCAAGACCGGGAGTCGGCCTATTACACGATGTTTCACGGCACCGCGCATGTGGTGCTCGGCTCGGGCATGACGATCGCAGGCGCAACGTTCTGCCTGTCGTTCACCCGGCTTCCCTACTTCCAGTCTCTGGGTGTACCGCTGGCGGTGGGAATGACCGTCGCGGTGTTCGTCGCGCTGACGATGGGACCGGCGATCATCACCGTCGCGAGTAGGTTCGGTTTGCTGGAACCCAAGCGCGCCATGCGCATTCGTGGTTGGCGGAAGATCGGCGCCGCGATCGTGCGGTGGCCGGGCCCGGTCCTGCTCGCGACCATCGCGCTCTCCCTCGTCGGGCTGGTGACGCTGCCCGGCTACCAGCCCAACTACAACGACCGCAAGTATCTGCCCCAGGATCTGCCGGCGAACGAGGGATTCGCCGCGGCCGAACGGCACTTCTCCCCCGCAACGATGAACCCCGAGCTGGTGCTGATCGAGAGCGACCACGACCTCCGCAACTCGGCGGACTTCCTGGTGATCGACAAGATCGCCAAAGCCATCTTCCGGGTGCCCGGAATCGGACGCGTCCAGGCGATCACCCGTCCCAGCGGTAAACCCATTGATTTCAGCACGATTCCGGCCCAGATGAGTCTCAGCGGGGTCAACCAGGACCTGAACCGCAAGTACATGCAGGACCGCACGGCCGACATGCTGGTGCAGGCCGACGAGATGCAATCGACCATCGACACCATGACCCGAATGATGGAGTTGATGGAACAGATGTCCGCGACAACGCACAGCATGGTCGCCAAGACCCGCGACATGACCGTGGACATCGCCGAATTACGCGATCACATAGCCGATTTCGACGACTTCTTCCGTCCGATTCGTAACTACTTCTACTGGGAACCGCACTGCTACAACATTCCGATCTGCTGGGCGCTGCGGTCGGTGTTCGACACGCTCGACGGTGTCGACACCACGACCGCTGATGTCCAGGCTCTGCTCCCGGACCTGGAGCGGCTCGACTCGCTGATGCCTCAGCTGCTGCAGTTGATGCCGGAGACGGTCGAGACGATGAAGACGATGCGGACGATGATGTTGACCATGCACTCGACGCAGTCGGGCATGCAGGATCAGCAGGCCGCGATGTCGGAAAACCAATCGGCCATGGGCGATGCGTTCAACAACGCGTGGAACGATGACACGTTCTATCTGCCGCCGGAGATCTTCGATAACGAAGAGTTCAAACGTGGGATGGACAATTTCATCTCACCGAACGGTCATGCGGTGCGGATGATCGTTTCCCACGAAGGAGATCCGCTCAGCGCGGACGGCATCGACCGCATCGACGCCATCAAGGCAGCCGCCAAGGAAGCCATCAAGGGCACGCCACTCGAGGGCTCCAGAATCTACGTCGGCGGCACCGCCTCGACGTTCAAAGACATGCAGGAAGGCAACAACTACGACCTGCTGATCGCGGCGATCCTCGCGCTCGCACTGATCTTCACCATTATGCTGATCATCACCCGCAGTCTGGTCGCGGCGGCCGTCATCGTCGGCACCGTTGTGCTCTCTCTGGGCGCGTCGTTCGGTCTGTCCGTTCTGGTTTGGCAGCACATCCTGGGCATCGAGTTGCAGTTCATGGTGATGGCCATGGCGGTGATCATCCTGTTGGCCGTCGGTGCCGACTACAACCTGCTGCTGGTCGCGCGCCTGAAGGAGGAGTTGCCCGCGGGCATCAACACCGCGATTATCCGCGCGATGGGCGGCAGTGGGTCGGTGGTGACCGCGGCCGGCCTGGTGTTCGCATTCACGATGATCTCGATGTCGGTCAGCGCACTGACGGTGGTCGCCCAGGTCGGGACGACGATCGGAATGGGTCTGCTGTTCGACACCTTGGTGATTCGGGCCTTCATGACGCCGTCGATCGCAGCGTTGATGGGCCGCTGGTTCTGGTGGCCGCAGGTGGTGCGGGCGCGGCCGGTTCCGGCGAAATGGCCGACTACACCGAATCCGAGTCGGGATCTCGGCGTCGACGCGTAACGCCGCCCCACAGTCCGACACCGACGCCGACGACGGCGCCCCCGAGCCCGATGATCTGCTGACCGCGCTTGAGCTCGCTGTGAACGCTCATGCCGCCCAACAGATCGGCAGCATCGGCACCGCCGGATGCCAAGAACCAGCCGCGGGTGTTGCGTCCACGCAGTGCCGAGCCGACGAGCAATCCGCCGATGAGTGCGTCTCGATATCCCATCGAGCGCAACAGAAGTCGTGCCGAAGGGCCGGGATCGTCGGCCTCTCCCCATAGCCGGTTCGCGCGAAGTGGGTCGACGAGGAAGGAGACGCCGGAAGCGAGTCGGATGCTGCCCACGACAAGCGCGGCACGGTCAATGCGCATGGCTCGCAGCCTAGAGCGCACCGACTGACAGGTCGGGCAAAACCCACGTACCAAGCGGCGCTTGTGAAAGCCGATCGGCGATCCCGGCGTCGGTAAACGCTTTCACGACTTCGTCCATACCCTCCGTGAAATGCGTCCACCCCTCGACGTGAGCCGGGATGAGGACCTTGGCTTCCAGGATTTCGGCGGCCGCAGTGGCGCGCTCACTGGTGAGCGTCAGCGGTCGGCCCCGCTGTCGGGCAGACAGTCGCGCGCCGCCGATGAACAACACCGCAACATCGATCGGCCCGACCCGTTCGGCTATTGCGGAGACTGCGCTGATCGATGCGTTGTCGCCGCTGAGATAGACCCTGGGAAGCCCTGGTCCGCTCAACACGAATCCGGTGACTTCGCAAGTGACATGGCCTGTTTCGTCGCGGTCCCCGTCGGCCGGGCCGTGTACCGCGGGCACGGCTTGCACCGTCAGCGCAGGGTGGCACTCTAAGGCGGGCAGTTCGATCGTGGCCCATGGCGCCAGCCCCTGGGCGGGTGGGCCGAGCCGACCGGCGGCGCCGGGATGGGTGAGCATCAAGGGAGCCGCCATGGCGAACCGACGACCCTGCTCGTCGAGATTGTCGAGATGCTGGTCGTGGCTGATGAGCACGACGTCGACGGATCCGAGGTCTTCTGCCGACACCGCAGGGCCGTCGGTCTTGGTGAGGTGTCCGTGTGCACCGGGCTCGTCGAACGTCGGGTCCATCACCAGTCGCCGCCCCGCGATGTCGATGACTGTCGTCGGACCGCCCACCACGCTGACGCCGAAGTGTTGTCTGGCTTGGCTCACAGCATTCATATCGAAGTTCAAACGCGCGCGGGCCTGCGCACGATTCCCTCAGACCCGTTGCGCTGACACCGAACCTGCGCTCACCCGTGCGGCTATGGCCGCTGCCAGGAAGCAACCCAGCGTCGTCCACCCCGCAGCGTCGGACAGCCCGTTTTTGGCCAGCATGACGAGCGCGACACCCGCAACGCAGACGAACGCACCGGCCGCCGTGGACCGGGCGCCGGTCGCCCGATTCGGCGCGTCCCACCACGGCAGGCGGAGATGCTCGAGCGGTGAGAGCAGCCGGAACGTCACCGCCATGACGACCGCGAACACGAGCGCCCGGAGCGCGAGTAGGCCCCAGAATCCCGGCGCGTTCACGTCGTACGCGTCGAGCCCGACGGCATGTAGAGCGAACGTGGCAACGGCGATTGCGGGGATGTGCCAGAGGTACAGCGTCATCGCTCCGCCGTTGCCCAGCGCGACGACATACCAGATGCGGGGACGCATAGCCCAGCGTTGGATCGCGCCCGCGGCCGCCACGAACAGGCACGACACCCAGGTGCAGTGCAACGCGAGCAACAGCGTCGGCGGCGACACATTGGACACCTGCTCCGCGCCTGTCACGACCAAGGACACTTCGTACATCCCTGCGACAGCGAGCAGTATCTGAGTGGTGAGCGCGGCCGCCGCTGCGACGAGCGCCGCTCGCACCCCGATCAGCCGGCGCGCGTAGCCAACGCCGATCACCACGGGGATCAGCCAGGCGATCAGGAAGTTGATGAGGCCGGCATTGGGTGTGCCGACGGCGAACCGAATCCCATCGGCCGCGGCCGCGGCGAGGAGGAGCGCCCCGACGACGAGGGCGACCCCGCGCCCCGTGGATAGCCGCGTCAAGGCAGGCACGAAGCCGAGTGCCACCAGGTAGACCCCGAGAAACCACAGGAGCGCAACGGATTCGCGTCCGAGACCGGCGGCCGATTCCGGGCCGAGAATGATGCGGGCGATCAGGATGCCGACGGACCACGCCGCGAGATACCAGAACACGGGCCTGCATAGTCGTTGCGCCCTCTTGAACAACCATGTGCCCCAGGACGTGCCCGGATGCCAGCCGTACGTGCCAGCGGCACCGCCGGCGAGGAAGAACAGCGGCATGACCTGCACGACCCAGGTGATCGGGGTGAGCGCGGGCGCTTCACCCAGCAGGTTGCCGATGCGTAGGCCGCCGCTGTCGATGGTGGCCAGTAGCAGCGCACAGTGCCCGAACATGACGACGACCAGCGCGGCGAGCCGGGCGACGTCAACGGCGCGGTCACGATCGGCCGGGGTGTTGGCGACAGCCTCACGCGCGTCGAGCACGGGCTTGGTGTGTGGCATCAGTCCAGCATGCCCCGCCACGGCGATCCGGGGATGAGTAGGACTACGCCTTACGTCGAAGGCGGTCTGCGGTGGATGACGTCGACGGCGTGTTCACGCGCGGGGCCGCTCAGGGCCGCGTTGAGCTCCGCGAACAGCTTTTCTGCCGTCACACCGTTCCATCCCCGCGGCAGCAGCGACAGCGGGAGTCCCGGATCGAGATAGGGAAGCCGGCGCCACTCGGTCAACATGGGCACGTAGACCGCGAATGCGTCTTCGGGCGAAATGTCGTCGGCGGTGTAGGACAGCAATGCCGGCCGATACGTGCGCGTGAACTCGGCATACAGCAGCGTCAGCGCGTCAAGATCCCACCACCGGCGGACCTTTGAGCGCAGGTCGCCGTACGCGATGTGGTGCCCTGCGAAGATCTCGACGTACTCGGCGAGCCCTCGGCGCTCGAGCATTTCACGGGTCGCTGTTGCCAGATGTCCCGGGGCGATCCACACCCCGGGTGCCGCCTTTCCGAAGCCGAGCCGGGTCAGCGTTGTCCGGATGATGTGTCGCTTCTCGCGTTCGGACTCGGGCACAGAGAACACCAGGACAACCCACCCGTCCTCCTCGAGGGCGCGACGCCTGTCGAAGATGCGGCTGTCGCCCTCGGCGATCACGTCGAGTGCCGATTGCGACAGCGAGTACCCCGCGGCGCCGTCCTGGCGGGCGCTCGTCAAGACATCCCGGTGCTTGAGTCGCGAGACCGACGACCGCACGGCGGGCCCATCGACCCCTAGCTCCTCCATCAGCCGCACGAGCGCCGACACCGGGAGCCAGTTGTTCTCCGCCCGCGCATAAAGCCCGAACAGGGTGACGATCAATTCCCGGGGCTGAGGCTCGGCAGCTTCGATGAAGACCGTCATGAAAGCACCATAGAGGTGGGTTATCACGGATTGTCATCGACATGAAGTCGTTCCACGCCATGGTTGTGCGTGTTTATGACGTTCTTCTGACTGTCGTTATAAATAGAAGACAAGGAGATTTCGATGAGCGATACCGCGTCGACAAACGTCCTCGCACTGGAGGACATCGTCTGGCATCAGACCGAGCTCGGGCCGAACTTCTGGATCAGCGACGACCTGGTCGGTGGCGAGTACTCCGAGCTGTTCAGTGCGCAGCTGACAAAATTCGGGCCTGGCGGCGGATCCTCGCCGCATCACCACGGCTACAACCACGCGTTCTATTTCCTGAGCGGCACCGGCCGTGTCCAGCTCGGCGAGCAGTTCTGGGACACCAAGCCAGGCACGTTCGTCAAGATTGCCGCGAACATCGAGCACAGCCTCACGAACACAGGCGCCGACGATCTGGTCTTCCTGGTCATCTACGACCCGCCGCACGTCGCGACCGACTAGATCTGTGGCGTTGGCCGGGCTCGCGGCCGGTCTCCGGCATGTGGGTTCCGGCATTTGTCACGAATTGTGACAACCCGATGCTCAGCCAACTCGTTTGAATGAGCGACGGCAACGCGCGTCGTCGTGGTCTACTGAACTCCGGGGA
This sequence comes from uncultured Actinomycetota bacterium, assembly GCA_963848855.1. Taxonomy (GTDB): domain Bacteria; phylum Actinomycetota; class Actinomycetes; order Mycobacteriales; family Mycobacteriaceae; genus Mycobacterium. The sequence goes on along the minus strand of CAWKFL010000006.1, from coordinate 818,123 downwards.
TCGTGTCAAGAGGGGGCTCACATGGCCAAAAAAGTCGATAAGCGTCCTGAAGAAGAAGTGCGCGAACCGCTCGCAGTGAACTCTCCGGTTATCGTTTTCCCGGACACTGACCAACAGCAGGGCGGTGTCATCGTCGAGGACTTCGGCGAAGATGCGGGCCAAGCCGTCGAGGTCGGTGGTAATCAGATCGTTGGTGCGGCGCGGCGGTGGGCTGTTCGGCTGAACGACGGCAATCTCGTGTTCGTCGACGATGACCAGTTGAACGCCCTTTAGTCGACGATCGTTCTTGTTGCGGTTAAGGGTATCTGAGCCTAAGCCGTTGACCCGAGTCGGAAACGGCTGAGTGTCCCTGGCTCGCAATGATTCTCGACCTGGTCATGGCTACTGCCCTGCCGGACCGGTCTGAAACCAGTCAGAGCAGTGCTCGCCGCATTAATCGTTATCAATAAACACCATTCATCGTTATGCGAAACGCCGTGGATTTCACGCAGACGCCAGCGGCACCGCTGCACCATTGATCTTCACGCGCTGCGTTGTGGGGGCACCGTCGCGCTGATCGGTGTGCACGGCTGAAATGGGGAGGAACATGGGCCGACCGACGGACGCACTCGGCGTTGCGGTGATCTGCGTTGTGGTTGCCGGGTGCGGCACCAACATTGGTAATGCCGAGTCGACGGCGATCAGTCGAACGATGATTCCGCGTCCCCTAGTTGAGCGTGAGCTGGCCGAGTTGCTGCTCACCCCCGATCAGGTGAACGCCGCGATGGGGACAACGGGCATGGCGGTGACGGGCGCCCAGGCCGCGATGTCCGACAACAGCAGCACGATGGCGCCGCAGGAGTGCCTGGCCATCGACGGTGCGGCCGAGGCCCCGGTCTACGCCGAGAGCGGTTTCTGGGCCGAGCGTGATCAGAGCCTCAACAACGGGGACAACTTCACGCACTATCTCAAGCAAGCAGTGGTGCAGTTTCCCGTGGTCGAGAAGGCCAGCGCGTTCTTGGACGCATCAACCCAGCAGTGGCAGGCGTGCCGCGAGTACACCCACCTCCAGAGCGGGACGCATTGGTCCGTCGGGAAGATCACGAACGCGAACGGCGCACTGCAGACCGTGGCGACTCTGCAGAACGCCAGTGCCCCCGGCTGGGGCTGTGGACGCGCGCTGGCAGTCAAGAACAATGTCGTCATCGACGTCAACACGTGCAGCGCCAACCCCGCTGATTCAGCGATGAAGATTGCCGACCAGATCGCTGCCAACGTAGCCGCGCGGTGGTAGAGCCGCTCGTTGTGCCGGTGAGGCTCTGAGGATCAGCCCGCCGCGGCGCGCGATCCGATGGTGAGGATGAGCGGAACGCTGAGTCGCTCTCGGTACGGTGAGATGGTGGGGAAGTCTCGGGATCTTTATCCGCAGATTGAACCCTACGAGACGGGCATGCTCGATGTCGGCGACGGCAACGAGATCTATTGGGAGGCCTGCGGGAACCCGGCGGGTAAACCGGTGCTAGCCCTTCACGGCGGCCCTGGATCGGGAAGCGTGCCTGGCATGCGGCGACCCTTCAATCCCGATGCGTACCGGATCATCCTTTTCGACCAGCGCGGATGTGGGCGCAGCACACCGCACGCCAGCGATCTGAATGTCGACTTGACCACCAACACAACCGACCATCTCATCGCCGACATCGAGCTTCTCCGCGAACACCTGCGTGTTGACCGCTGGGTGATCGCAGGATGGTCCTGGGGAACCACCCTCGCGCTGACCTACGCCCAATCCCACCCGGCGCGCGTGACGGCGATGGCACTTGCGGCGGTCACCACCACCAGCCCAAGCGACGTCGCCTGGATCACCCGTGATGTCGGCCGACTGTTCCCCGTGGACTGGGCGCGATTCCGCGACGCGCTGCCTGAGTCCGATCGTGACGGCAGCATCGTCGATGGCTACGCCCGTCTGCTAGCCAACTCCGACCCGGGCGTCCGAGACAAAGCGGCCCGCGACTGGTGCGACTGGGAGGAAAGCCATGTCAACCTCGGACTCGAACCCCGTCCCAAACCGCGCTACGGCGACCCGCGGTTCCGAATGTGCTTTGCACGCTTGGTCACTCACTACTGGCGACACGCTGCTTGGCGTGCCGAGGGCGAGGTGCTTGAGGGCGTCGCCCGAATCGCCCACGTTCCCGCCGTGCTGATTCACGGGCGCCTGGATCTGAGCTCCCCGCCCGACGTCGCGTGGAAACTGGCACAAGCGTGGCCTGCCGCCAAACTGCACATCGTTCCCGGTGCCGGACACTCCGCTGGCGGCGCCGTCTCCGACCACATGATCGAGGGCCTCGACAGCTTCGTCGCCCTCGACCAACGGATTTAGCTTGCCACGGGGTGCTATGACGCGTCGGCGGTCTGCTCAGGCTTAAGCGCGCTCTCGATGCCTGAGCGAAGTTCCTCCGAATCAGTGTGGCCGTGCGACGAGATAGCGTGCTCCACAGCGGCTTTGAGCACCTCATCTCGCTCACCGGCAATCGTTAGCGTGCAGTTGTTCTCACTCGGCTGCTCACGACAATCCACTACATAGCGCATGATGGGCGGGCCTCCTCGACTGTTGGACCGCATCTCGAAGCGGGCATCGGTTGCTCTACAAGTGAACGCCGCGCACGCAGATGACACAACCACCGCCGTCTTCGACCATCCGAGGTCATTCACCCGTCCGATATGGATGATCTGGAGCCAAATGAACGCTTGCCGTTGTTGGGAATTGTCAACGGCAGTAAGGGCGACACGGCGCCCCGGAAATCGGGCAGACCAGAAGCGTAGAATACGAGAATCAGGCTCTTCGTTATTTCACAAGGCATGCCAGTAGCGGTCTTCGCTTAACACGAATGCTTCATTGAAGCGATGCCAATCTATGGGGTAACTACAGAGCCAGGGTCTTCAAATCAACATTCCGCTTTTATCAAATCTCAAAATCCATTCTTTTTCACCATCTAGACGTTCAGCAAAGAAGCTGCCTAAATCCCTTTGCCCCACAAGATTCACTTTGTGCGTCAGGAATAGTTTCTTTTGCATCACTGCATAAAACCTTCCGAGCCCATGATGTTCGCCCACGATGAAGCGGATACGTTTCAAGGTTTCGACCTCGGCGCGCGTCAGCATCCCGCACCTCTGGTCGTTGATCCCATTAACGCACTAAACCAGGACTGCCGAGACCGCTACTCGGCCGCGCGACTTACCATTCCGGAAGAGCAAAATGACCACCTAAGCGAGCGCGATTCGGAAAACCTCTATCAAACCGCACCGAGATGTCGCTGGCGAATCCAGGCTGCAGCCTCTATCCGGGTTCGAACATCAAGCTTTGCTAGTATACTATGGACGTGGTTCTTCACTGTCGGAAGCGTGATGCTGAGACGGTTTGCAATCTCTTTGTTGGACAGCCCTACACTAATTAGCTCGACGATTTCGATCTCACGGCGACTTAGGTGCGCCTCCAGATTGGTCGTGCGGACTTCTGCAGACAGCGATTGGACGCGGCAAAATAGTGCGGCACCGATCCGGGGCGGGCACGGCATTTCTTCTCTAACCACACTTTCGAGCATCGTTATTAGAACTGTCGTGCGTCAGATATCCAGCCGCACCCGCCTCGGCATATGACACGACGTCTATGTCGGTGTCAAATATGCCGACCACCACAACACGCATACCGGGCAGGTCCGCCAGTACCGAGGTGAGCGCGGCAGGACCATCACCCGAAGACACGTCGAGTAGTACAACGTGCGGTCGAGCCAGCTGTAACGGGTCCGGCTGCGACACCGTTGAGCACAGAGACATCACTCGAATCGACCCGCAGCTCGCGAGTGCAAGAGCAAACCCTTCGCGGTAAAGCCTTACCCGGGCGATGATAACGACGTCCACCGTTGTAGGGTCTCGTGGACTCATTCCCGAATGCGACCGCCCCGACGCACGCATTTTCATCGCCCCCGTTGCGCGACTGCCCGCGGCAATCAACGCCTCGAATCTGGCCTTGGACAGATTCTTGCGAGCGATATCGTACGACACTTGAGTACTCAACTACTCGTTTTGGCGGGTGTCTCAATACTTTGCGTCAGAGCCGGCGCGGCGATGACACGGACATCGCTGAACAGCGGTGACGATACTGACGTGGACCACGGTGCGGATGGCGGTGGACTGACTGCGACTGTGCTCTTCGCTCATATTGTTCATTCGGTGGACATCGCAGCGGCGCGCTGCGCGAGACCATGGCAGAACTGCTGGATCACTCCACAGCAGCACTCAGGCAGAACACCGAGCCAGTTCAGGGGCGACAGCATCATGCGGTGTTCGGCGCGCCGGGGCGGTGAAGGATCACGCTCCTCGAGCCCGTCTCGCGGCATTTGGGGTCAATAGGAGGCCTGGACCCCACCAGGGACTACCAACACACCGGGCGCACCAAGAGGCCCCAAAAGAATGGTTCCGAACCTGATGCAGGTTCGGAACCATCCCGATGTCCTGGGACATCACCGTTTCGCGACCCCTGCGCAGGAGTCACTGCGTTGTCACCTATTGCGCCCACAACAACTCGACAACGACAATCGCCCGCACGCGGTCTTGTGCGGGCATATTCTGATGTGATCTAGATCACTCGCCTGACATCGGAGGAGGCGGGCCGATGGTCGCGACCACGACGCACTACGCGAAGCAAAAGGCGCCCTGCGGACGGACCGCAGATTGCGATCACCATGTCGAAGGTGATGACGACGGCCTCGCCTACGACGACGTCAAATACGCCTGCGGCTGCCGCGAGATCCGGCATGTGTACCACGACGGAACTACTCGCTTTCGGACGATACGGCATGACGGCAAAGTGCTAATGGATGAGCGCAGCGGCGAGCACGAGACGTTCGAGGCGTGAGCGTCGGCTATGACGGCGTCGCACAACATCGTGGTGATCGGCGGCGGCGGCGCCGGCCTGCGCGCCGCGATCGCGATCGCTGAGACGAATCCGCGTCTGAGCGTGGCGATCGTCTCGAAGGTGTACCCGATGCGCAGCCACACCGTCTCGGCAGAGGGCGGCGCTGCAGCTGTTGCGGGTGACGATGACAGTCTTGACGAGCACGCATATGACACCGTTTCCGGCAGCGACTGGCTGTGCGACCAAGACGCGGTCGAGGCGTTCGTGGCCGAAGCGCCGCGGGAGTTGTTGCAACTAGAGCATTGGGGCTGTCCGTGGAGCCGTAGACCGGACGGGCACATTGCCGTTCGTCCATTCGGCGGAATGAAGAAGCTCCGAACGTGGTTCGCCGCCGACAAGACCGGATTTCACATGCTGCATACGCTTTTTCAGCGTGTGCTCGCGTATCCGGACATCGTGCGCTACGACGAGTGGTTCGCGACGACATTGCTCGTCGACGACGGCAGGGTCCGCGGCGTCGTCGCAGTCGAGCTCGCCACCGGCCGTATCGAGACGATTCTCGCCGACGCCGTGATCGTTTGCACCGGCGGATGTGGGCGCGTGTTCCCGTTCACCACCAATGCGAACATCAAGACCGGCGACGGAATGGCCCTCGCATTCCGGTCCGGGGCGCCGTTGAAGGACATGGAGTTCGTCCAGTACCACCCCACCGGACTGCCGTTCACCGGCATCTTGATCACCGAGGCCGCACGCGCGGAGGGTGGCTGGTTGCTCAACAAAGACGGCTACCGCTACCTGCAGGACTACGACCTCGGCACACCCACTCCCGAGCCGAAGCTGCGCAGTATGGAACTCGGGCCCCGGGACCGGCTGTCTCAGGCGTTCGTGCATGAGCAGGAGAAAGGAAGGACGGTTGAGACCCCGTACGGTCACGTCGTCTACCTCGACCTGCGGCACCTCGGCGCCGAGCTGATCGACACGAAGTTGCCGTTCGTGCGCGAGTTGTGTCGCGACTATCAGCACATCGACCCGGTCACCGAACTGGTCCCAGTGCGACCGGTGGTGCACTACATGATGGGTGGCGTGCACACCGATATCCACGGCGCCACAACGCTTCCCGGGCTCTACGCCGCGGGCGAATCGGCATGCGTCAGCATCAACGGCGCCAACCGGCTGGGATCGAACTCGCTGCCGGAGCTGCTGGTGTTCGGCGCCCGGGCGGGCCGCGCCGCAACGGAGTACGCATCGGCGGTCCACGCCGCCTCGGCCGCCGTGCAGGCTCAGGCACGCACCGAGGAGCAGCGGCTGGAACGCGAGCTCAGTCGCCGTGGCGACGGGGGCGAGCGAATTTCCGACATTCGAACCGAGATGCAGGCCACCCTGGAGACCGCCGCCGGAATCTATCGCGACGGACCAACCCTGACCAAGGCAGTAGACCAGATCCGGGTGCTGCAGGAACGATTCGCGAGAGTCGGCATCGACGATCACAGCCACACGTTCAACACCGAACTGACGGCACTGCTCGAGTTGTCGGGGATGCTCGACGTCGCCCAGACGATCGTCGAATCCGCCTTGCACCGCCAAGAATCCCGCGGCGCGCACCAGCGAACCGACTTCCCCAGCCGCGACGACGAGCATTTCCTGGCCCATACGTTAGTTCATCGAGAACCCGACGGAACAGCGCGAATCGACTACCAGCCGGTCACGATCACGCGCTGGCCACCGGGTGAGCGCGTCTACGGGAGGTAGCTGATGTCGGACCGAATCGTCATGGAGGTCTTTCGGTTTCGACCGGACATCGAAGCTGAGCCGGTGCTCGAGGCGTACGAAATCCCGCTTACCCGCGAATGGGCGATCCTGGACGGTCTGAATTACATCAAGGATCGACTCGACGGAACGCTGAGCTTCCGATGGTCCTGCCGGATGGGCATCTGCGGCAGCTGCGGCATGACCATAAACGGCGACCCGAAATTAGCATGCGCGACTTTCCTCGTCGATTACCTGCCCGGGCCGGTTCGGGTGGAGCCGATACGGAACTTCCCCGTCATCCGCGATCTCGTCGTCGACATCAGCGACTTCATGGCCAAGCTGCCAAGCGTCAAGCCTTGGATCATCCGGGAGGACGAGCTGCCCGTCGAAGACGGCGAATACCTGCAGACCCCAGCCGAACTCGCGGAGTACAAGAAGTTCAGTATGTGCATCAACTGCATGCTGTGCTACTCGGCGTGCCCGGTGTACGCGCTTGACCCGGACTTCCTCGGTCCGGCGGCGATCGCTCTGGGACAGCGTTACAACTTGGACTCGCGCGACGAAGGCGCGGCGGATCGGAGGGACGTCCTCGCCGCGGCCGACGGTGCGTGGGCGTGCACCCTGGTGGGTGAATGCTCGACGGCTTGTCCGAAGGGAGTCGATCCGGCGGGCGCGATACAGCGCTACAAGCTCACCGCGGCAACGCATTCGGTGAAGAGGTTGCTGTTCCCGAGGAGCGCACGATGACAAGCGCTTATCGCGAGCCGGTTCCTACGTTCCGTCAGCCGGTGGACAGGTATTGGTGGGCGAAGCGACGGTCTTATCTGCTGTTCATGCTTCGCGAAATCAGTTGCGTCTTTGTGGCGTGGTTTGTTGTGTATCTGTTGCTGCTGGTGCGTGCGGTTGGCGACGGACCGGATTCGTACGTTCAGTTCTTGGACTGGAGTGCCAATCCACTCGTGGTTTCGCTGAACGTCGTCGCCTTGGTTTTCCTTCTGCTGCACGCTGTTACCTGGTTCAATTTGGCGCCGCGCGCGATTGTGCCCCACGTTCGGGGACGCCGCATCCCTGCTCGCGCAGTTCTTGTGGGGCACTACGCGGCATGGTTCGTCGTCTCGGCGGCCGTTGCGTGGGTGGTCCTGTCATGAGTACATCCGCGCCGCATCGAAGGTCAGCCGAACCGTTCCTGTGGCTGCTTTTCAGCGCCGGGGGCATGGCGGCCGCACTCGTGCTGCCTGTCCTGCTGCTCCTGTTTGGACTGGCGTTTCCATTCGGGTTGCTCGACGCGCCGGACCACGCGCATCTACTGGCAGTCGTACGGCATCCGCTGACCAAACTTGTGCTGCTCGGCGTGTGTGTGCTCGCGCTGTTCCACTTTGCGCACCGCATACGGTTCACGATTGAGCACGGGCTGCAACTCGGCCGGTTCGACCGTGTGATCGCTCTGTGTTGCTACGGCACGGCAATACTGATATCCGTGGCCGCGGTTTGGGTGCTGATCACCGCCTGAGGCCGCGCGGGCTGTGCGGCTCGGTTAGCTAACAGCATTTACGCCGCTCAAGCAATACATCTTTGGTCGGGCTGACAGTGTGGCGTAGCGCGGTGGTCGTCGCGGCCATGGCGACGGCAGAGGAGTTCGCGCGGATGCCGTGCACTGTGTCCAACGCCGTGATTTCTGGCCACGCGGTGGCAGCCCTTGTTCGGCTGGCTTCATAGCCCTATCAACTCGGATTGAGCCTGCGGCGAATCAGGTTGTTTCTCTTGGTATTTGATGACGGTCACACCGGGGTGTGGGTTGGGGGGCCGGGTTTTGTCGGTGCCGGCTGCGATGATGGCGTTATGTCCTCGACTACTTCGTCTGACGCGGAGGTGGCGCGTGCTGATGAGCGTTTGGAGGTGTTGTTCGAGGAGTTGGCGGAGTTGACCGGTCAGCGCAACGCCATTGATGGGCGCATTGTGGAGATCGTGGCCGAGATGGATCGCGACGAGTTGTGCGGTGCTACCGGGGCGCGGTCGATCGCGGCGTTGGTGGCCTGGAAGACCGGCTCCTCGACGGGCAACGCGAAAACGATCGCCACCGTCGCGCACCGGCTGGCGACGTTTCCCCGCTGCGCGGCGGGCATGCGCGAGGGTCGGCTGTCGCTGGATCAGGTCGGGGTCATCGCCTCGCGGGCCGCCGACGGCTCCGATGAGCATTATGCGGAGTTGGCTCGCTGCGCCACGGTCAACCAGCTGCGCACCGCGGTCAAGCTCGAACCCCGACCCGACCCCGATCCCCGGCCCGACCCGCAGCCGTCGATCACCCAAACCGGCGACGAGCAGTTCAGCTCCTATCGGATCAAGCTTCCGCATCTGGAGGCGGCGAAGTTCGACGCGGCCCTGGCGTCGCATCGGGAGGCGCTGATCGCCGAATGGAAACACGACCACGGCGGCGACGGATCGGCGCAGCGGCCGCCGCTGCCCACCACCACTGATGCGTTCATGCGGCTGGTGGAGGTCGGCTGGGACGCCGAAGTGGCTCGCCGGCCCCACGGGCAGCACACCACCGTGGTGGCCCATCTCGATGTGAAGGATCGGGTCGCTGCGCTGTATTTGGGTCCGTTGCTGACCGACGCTGAGCGCCGCTATTTGACCTGTGATGCCACCTGTGAGGTGTGGTTTGAACGCGACGGGCAGCCCTTCGGCGCCGGGCGGTCGACGCGGCTGATCAACCGTCGGCTGCGCTGCGCGCTGGAGTATCGCCACCGCACCTGCGCGGTGCCCGGCTGCAGTGCCACCCGGGGTCTGCACGCCCACCACATCCGGCACTGGGAAGACGGCGGCGAAACCGAACTGTCCAACCTCGTGCTCGTCTGCCCCTACCATCATCGGCTGCACCATCGCGGCGGCCTCACCATCACCGGCCCGCCAGAGCAGCTGTGCGTCACCGACAGCACCGGGCGGCTACTGAGTCCAGGGTCGCTGGCCCGCCCACCGACCGAACCCCCACCCGCAGTGCCGCCCTGCCCCGGACCCACCGGCGAACGCGCCGACTGGTGGTGGTATGACCCCTTCCAACCCCAAACACCACCAACACTCAACTAGGTAGGTAACCCACTGAACCTCAAATAGGTTGGGGCATAGCGAAATTCGCTCGCAATACGCGCGCAGCTAGCGCTGCTTTGGGCCTGCATCGCGAGGGCGCCATCGAGATCCAGCCGGTGTCACCTGGTTGTCGAGCGGCGGGTTCACGGCCGAGTGCAAGGCTCCGGGCAGCAGTGTGCGCCCTAGGAGGGTCGGCAAGCGATGCCATGTCGGACCGTCGGCGTCGCGTCAGGCCAGCCCGTTGAGCACCGTCGTGCACAGATGCGGAAGATTCCCGATGGGAATCCAGGCGACCATGGTGCGGCACGTCGCTGCCGCCCAGCCCAAAGGCCCTCCGCAGACTGGCCAAGCTCCGAGTCCTTGTGTACGCAAAACGTTACGCGCGACCCGAATCTGCTCGTCGCGGCTTGCGTTGGCAGGTGATCCGGTGCCGCCATTGGCAGCCCACGTGGCAGGGGTGAACTGAAGTCCGCCGTAGTAGCCGTTACCGGTGTTCTCGGACCAATTTCCTCCTGACTCACATTGAGCCATTGCGTCCCAGTTGGGTTCAGCCTCGGCCGAGGGGGTTGCCAGGGTCATTTGCGCAACCGCGATCGCACAGACAACGACGGTCACTGCGACGGCCTTCCGGGCACTCATTTCGATCCTTCCGTGAAGTTCCGCGACGCCTACACAAAGAAAGCGGGCTTGCGCGGTGACTCTCAAGCTCAAATCGTGACAACGAGTTTACAGATGAGGTGAAAGTTAAACAGATATATTAATGAGTCTAATTATGTTCTCTGAGTCTATTTAAGACTTCCGCTTCTTATGAGGCTAGCGAGCCTGGTGTGATCAGGTGACGCGCCCATTTCGAGCTGGTCAATGGCACTCCGGAAGACGGATCGCGCTGTGTGTCACGGCTTTTCGATAATTAAGAAAATGCCGTTATCGCGTATGTAACCAATGTGTCTGTTGATTTCATTGTTATGAAAGTAAATTTACGTGGCAGATGCGGCTATAGGCGGGTATAGGGTTTTTGTGACTAGTGAGTTAGAAGTGGCCTATGGGACGGTCCTGCGACCACTTCCCCAGTGTCAAAATTGGCGTTCCTAGGCGTCAGCAGACAGTCAAAGTCGCAGCGAGACAGCTGAATTCGACCGCCCACCGCCTACTTGATGAAATCGGCCTCTTTGGTGCTGGGCACGTTGGTGATGCTGTGGGCGCCGTAGGTCATTCGTCTATCAGCATCACGGGTGACATCTACGGCCACACGTTTGACGACACGGCACGCAAGGCAGTCGAGGGTTGAGTGGAGCTCCGGACTGCGAACACGCTTTCGACCGCCGTTGCGCTGTCGGTTGCGCTACATACCCCCGCCGGTACGACGAATGGCGGTGGCGGATGACTCCGAAACCGCTCTGAACTGCAAGAACTCTGGTCGGGCTGACAGGATTTGAACATGCGACCACTTGACCCCCAGGGAACAGCACAGTGTGAACTAGCGTCCTATCTAGTCCCAGGCGCCGACGAGTTTCCTGCCACAGCCATCTTCCTCTGAGTGAAACCCTAGACTTCATTCGTATTGAAGTGCGGCCATACCATCGAGTCCATGTAAGCCGTCGATGACTTCACCCAGCGAATGTTTACTAAGATTGACTTTCCCGTCGATCACCGATCAGAAAGCCCCAGATCGTCTCGTCACGGCCTACGATCGCACGGTGACCACCCATAAGTGGGCCACCGGATTCCGATGGGCCATTATCCGCTCAGCTCGCACGCCGATCGAAGCACACAGCGGTGCCCCGTCGACGATGCCCCACAGGAGGAACCTCGTCCTGCCGGTCGTCCTCCGGTGCGATGCCCCCGCACAAATCCTGGCTGTGCAGCAGATAATTGCCAAATTGGCTGGGCGCCAAACCAAATCGAACTACACGGGAGCCGCCGAGCTCCAAGTCGATGCCGTCGTGGAGCGGGCCATGCAGTACGTCAAGGACCGGCCGTGAGTGCGCCCGCGATCGTCGCGACCCACTTCGGCGGCGCCGCCGAGACACCCGTACTCCTCCTCGGACCCTCTTTGGGCACCAGTGCTCAGGCATTGTGGGCCGAGTCAGCGCAGCGCCTTACTCAACAATTTCAAGTCATCGGCTGGGACCTACCGGGCCATGGGAAAACACCTGTGGAACAAGCTTTTTCGATGGCAGACCTCGCAGCGGCGGTCACACGGCTGGCCGACAGCGTGAGTCCCGAACGGCCGATCCATTACGCCGGCGATTCGGTGGGTGGCTGCGTCGGCCTTCAGTTATTGCTCGACCTCCCCGACCGCGTTGCGACAGCGACCCTTCTCTCCACCGGCGCGTCCATCTCGACGCCGGCAGACTGGCACCAACGCGCCGCCGATGTTCGCGCCTCGGGCACTGCCGCCATGACAGAAGGAGCCCTGCAGCGTTGGTTCGCACCAGGTTTCAGCGAGCGTTCACCACAGGCGGTGGCCGCCCTCCTCGATGCGCTGCACTCCACCGATGACGAAGGGTATGCGCTCGTGTGCGAGGCCCTCGCCGCGTTCGACGTGACCGATCAACTCTCCGCGATCACAGCCCCCGTGTTGTGCATCGCCGGTGCCCACGATTCCCCCACACCGCCCGCGTCGCTGCAGCGCATCGCCTCGGGAGTACAGAATGGTCGAGTTGTCGTGTTGCCGAACGCTGCACATTTACCGCCTGCCGAGGTTCCGGTGCAGGTCGCTGACTTGATCGTCTCGCACGCCGCGTAAATAGATCATCACTGCCACAAACGATTTCATGCGAAACTTCCAGGACTTGATCACGCGGTACGCGTGGTTTCGATCGACTTCGATCGCGGACGTGAGCCAGGGAATGTACAAGAGAGACCTATCTCCCTGCGGCACAGGCCCTTCCGCGTATCGCGCCAACAACGTCAGCGATTCACCTCGACAGCTTGGCCGGTCTGGGCGGCCTGCAAGACCGCGTCGACCACCATCAGCGTTTTCAGACCGTCGCGTGCGCTGCAGACAGGTGCGGCCTCACCCCGGATGACCTGGGCAAAGTGGGTGATCTGGTTGGCCAGGGGGTCGCTGTGGTCCACATCCACCAGCGACGAGTCAAATGGGATGTACCAGGACCGGTCGCCCCGATACACCTTGAGCCGCATCGTCGGAATGGACAGCGAGCCCGTCGTTCCCGCGATGTGGTAGCAGTCCTCGTCCGGATAGCGGGCGTAGTCGAGGTTCTCTCCGGAGGTCTGTTCCCACGAGCGGGCCGACGCCGCGGTATCGGACAGCAGGAACGTGCCCAGGGCACCTGCGGCGAAGGTGAAAACCATTGCCGCAGTGTCCTCGACCGGAAAGCCACGGCCAGCGTTGGACGTCACGGCCTGAACTCGCACGATGTCTCCGATCAGCGACTGCAGGTTGTTCACCTCGTGGATCAGGTTCAGCAAGATCGGCCCTCCGCCGGGCATTCTGCGCCACCCACCGCCGCCATCGAAATAGTCGTCGGGCTTCGCGAACAGTGCAGTTCCGACGACCGCCACAACCTGACCCAATCGCCCGTTGCGCACAATCTCACGCGCTTTGGCCATGATCGTGCTGTAGTTGCGATGGTGTCCGGTCAACACCGCAACGCCGGCCGTTTCGCTGGCTTCGACAAGCTGAGCCGCGCCCGCCACGGTGTCGCCGATCGGCTTCTCCACGATTACCGGCACGCCCGCGGAGACGCATTCCAGACCACCGTCAACGTGCATCTGATTCGGCGTGGCGAGGATGACTCCGTCGGGTTTGTTCGCCGCTAACAGCTCGGTCAGGTTCGGGTAGAGCGGCACATCGTACTTGCCCGCCAACTCCGGACCGGCGGGCCCCGGATCGACGATCGCCGCAAGCTCGGCGGACGCAGAGGTGACGATCTCCTCGATGTGACGTTTGCCGATCAAGCCGGCGCCGGCTACCGCGATTCGGACCCGGCTCACGAAATCCTTCCGTCGGATCTCGCGAGCTCGTAGATGCCTTTGATGGCCAGGGAGTAGCCGAGAACCCCGAATCCGACGATGATGCCGCGAGCCAACGGCGAGATCACCGAGTGGTGCCGCCACTCCTCTCGCGCATGCACGTTGGATATGTGCAGTTCGATGACGGGCAGACTTGCGCCCTCGATGGCGTCTCGGATTGCGTACGAATAGTGCGTGTGGGCACCGGGGTTATACACCGCTCCGATCGAGTCACCCGACTTCACCGCGGCACCGATTTCGTGGATCCAGTCGACGAGCTGACCCTCGTGATTCGACTGTCGGAAGGTGGCTTTTAGCCCAAGCGCCTCGGCGTCATCTCGGCACATCTGCTCGACGTCGGCCAATGTGGTGCTGCCGTACACCTCGGGCTTGCGGGTGCCGAGCAGGTTCAGGTTGGGGCCGTTGATAACGGCTACGGAGGTCATGATGGCTTTCTGGTGCAACCGGATCTACACGCCAGCCATTGACTGTTTCCGCAGCCGGTCGTACTCGTCTTTGGGAATGGGGACCGCACCCTTCTTGCCGAGATCGTTCATGTGAATCCTGGACGTCTCGCGCGCACTGAACGCCGCGAGTGACGCGATGATTGCGAGTCCGAGAGTGAAGGTGCCGACCACCAGGATGACCCGAGTCTGCGCAGCTTCGGCCGCCGCCTGGCAAGTTTCGCCCGATGGCAACAGCGTGTCCGGCATGAACTTCTTTTCCTCCACGCAGTCGCCGGGCGCGGTGGGCGCGAGCACCGCGTAGATCAAGGGCAGGAACGCGGTGATCATCGTGCCGATGTTCTGCGACATGGCGAACCCCGTGACCCGCGTCTTGGTCGGGAAGAGTTCCGGGTAGAAGGACGGGAACACGGCGTTGTACCCCTGGTAGACGATGCCCCACATGAGGATGGCGAAGATGAAGGCCATCACGAGGTTCCCGTGGCTGACGAAGTACAGGTACGGGTATGCGAGGACTCCTGCACCGAGACATCCGACGATGATGACCGGCCGTCGGCCGATCCGGTCGGAAAGGTTACCCACGAAGGGGATGAGGATCACCGCGACGACGTTGCCGGCCACCGAGATCCAGAGGTAGCTGGCCGAAGTCAAGCCGACTCCATACCCCGCGCTGGTCGCAAACGTCGCTCCGAAGACGGTCGCGGTAAGCGGAACAACGTTCATCAGCGCCATGCAGATCACCCGGAGCATGTCTACGCCATTCTCCTTGACCGCCATCACAATCGGCGCCTTGGGCACCTCGCCGTGGACTTCCTCCTCCCTGAAGGCCGGCGTCTCGTCGACCCTTCGGCGGATGATGATTCCTGCAACAACCACGACCGCGCTGAGTAAGAACGGGATCCGCCAACCCCAGCTTTGGAAGACGTCCTCCGGAAGTATCGCGGCCAACGGCAGGAAGATTGCTGCGGCGAGGATCTGTCCGGCTTGAACGCCTTGCAGGGTGAAGCTACTGAAGTATCCGCGTCGACCGAATGGTGAGTGCTCCATGATCATCGAGCCGGCCCCCGCGATTTCGCCGCCGACCGCAAAGCCCTGAATCAACCGCAGAATGACCAGCAGGATCGGCGCCCAGATCCCGATCGCCGCATACGACGGAAGCAACCCGACGCAAAACGTGGAGAATCCGATCAACAGCATGCAGAGAACGAGGACGGTCTTTCTGCCGTGCTTATCGCCGTAATGCCCGAGAACGAACGCACCAAGGGGCCGCGCAGCGTAGCCGACGCCGAACGTCGCGAAGGACGCAACGATGCCGACCTGTGGGTTGTCCGACGGGAAGAAGAGGGTCGGAAACACCAGCGCCGCGGCCTGCGCGTAGATGAAGAAGTCGTAGTACTCGAGGGCACTACCGATCCAGCCACTTGCGGCCGCCTTTTTCGGCGTCTTCGCGTACTCAGTTGGTTCGTGCGAGCCACCGGGCTCGATGATTGCGTCTTGCATGCTAGCTCCCTGTCACGCTTAGGCCCGGCGCAACCTGCGGCCGATGTATTAGGTAGTTCAGCGCGGGAGTTCGGCCAGGTCAACGGCGCCGGGCCCGATTTCCGCTGAGCGGCATCACATCTGCTCTCGTTGCTCGTCACACCTGGCATCAGCACGTCAAGCGTCGCGCACGCGCGCGACTGCTTCGATCATCCAACGTGCGCCGTCGTCCGTCCTGCCGAAACATCGTTTGCATGCAGCCTCGTGCGCGTAATCGTTCCGGCGAGTGGAAATTGCTGGCCGATGCCTTCACCTGCGGGACGCAATGGGTGACGCTGGCGATGTGGGCACACGCACCACCGGAGGAGTCGCATGAGCATCTACCAGTTGCAACAGTGCCTGTACGACCATCTGAGAGCCCTCGAAAATTCGCCACCTGACGGCCCTCAACCCGAGCTTTCGAGCGAGGGGTACTCGCTGACCGACGAGGAGCGCCAGGCGATCGAAAAGCGCGATGTCGCCGCCTTCTACGCGCTGGGCACCCACCCGGTGATCATCAACGGCTACTGCCGGGCCATGGGCTACAAACGCGCGGACTACCGGCCGCTGTTCAAGGAATCGACCACGGTGACCAAGGGGAAGGCCAGATGGCAGAAATCGTGATGGCGTACTCGGCCTCACACGCGCCGATGATGACAGCAGACCGGGAATCGGCGCCGCGGGAGCAGGCCAAGAACTTTTTCGGCGCCCTACGTCAGCTTCGGGAGCGGGCGATCGAGACCGATGTCCAGGGCGTGGTGATGGTTTCCGGTGAGCACTTCTCCAACTTCTTCTTGGACAACCTTCCGCAGATCGTGATCGGCGTCGGCGACAGCCACGTGGGGCCCAAGGAGCTGTGGCTCAAGATCCCCAAGGTCGCCGTACCGAGCGACCCGGCATTGGCGCAGCACCTCATGAACGAGACCGTCGCGGCCGGTTTCCAGCCCGCCCTGTCGTACAAGATGACTGCCGATCACGGCTTTATGACTGTGTACTACGAACTCGACCCGCTCATGCGGCTCCCCATGGTGCCTATCGTAATGAACTGCACCACACCGCCTTTGATGACATTGCGGCATGCCTACGATTTCGGAGCGGCGCTTGGTGCAGCCATCCGCAGCTACGACGGTCTCGACCGCATCGCCTTGGTGGGCGCGGGCGGTCTGTCGCATTTCGTCGGCGAGCCGCGGGTGGGCGACATCGATGAAGAGTTCGACCGGTGGTTCCTCTCGCAGCTGGAAAGCGGCGACCTCGATGACCTCTTGGACATGCCGAATGACGAGCTGATGCTGGCAGGCAATGGGACCGGCGAGGTCCGAAGCTGGGTCACCGTGGCTGGGGCGATGCGCGGGCACGAGGCCAAATCGCTTGCATACGAGCCCATCTACGAATGGATCAACGGCATGGGCGTTATCTTGCACGAAGGTGACGCGCGGTGATCACCGGTAAGACGACGCTGATCGCGCATCTTGGCTATCCCACTCTGTCGTTCAAAGCGCCGATGATCTACAACCCGTATTTCGAGAAGGCCGGCGTCGATGCGGTCGTGATGCCGATGGGTATCCAAGCCGACACATACCCGAGCTTTCTTCGGGAGTTGTTCAAAGTCACCAATATTCGTGGTGCGCTTGTCACGATGCCGCACAAAGTCACCACGGTCGGGCTCGCCGACGAAGTGAGCACAACGGCGCAAATCGCTGGCTCGGCCAACGCTCTGCTCAAGCGTGACGACGGCACCCTGCTTGCGGATATGTTCGACGGCGAAGGCTTCGTGCGCGGTGTCCTGCGCAAAGGACGCAAAGTCGAGGGAGCAAGTGCACTCGTCGTCGGCTGCGGCGGGGTCGGCTCGGCCATCGCCGCGTCATTGGCGGGGGCGGGCGTGACCCGCCTGGGGTTGTTCGACGCCAGTGCCGCATCCGCCGACGGGCTCGCCGACCGGCTGACCAAACACTATTCGGAGGTCAGCGTCAGCACCGGTTCCACAGACCCGGTGGGTTACGAGATCGTCGTGAACGCGACGCCACTGGGCATGAACGAAGGCGACCCACTCCCCCTAGACATGTCGCGCGTAGACCCGGCCACGTTCGTTGGCGAGGTCGTGATGAAACAGGCCATCACGCCATTCCTGCGCGCGGCTCAGGAGCGCGGCTGCGAGACCCAGGTAGGGACCGACATGCTCTTCGAGCAAATCCCGGCCTATCTCGAATTCTTCGGTTTCCCCACCACTACGCCGGACGAACTTCGCGCCGTCGCCCAAGTCCAATACTGAGCGCAGTCCGGTAGCGCCGCAACGCACTTGAGCACTAGTCCGCGGCTTGACACCGGGGTGACCTGATTCACACACCGCCCAGTGGGATTGCACCTCCCGCAAATAGCGGCTGCTGCAACCATCACTTGAGAGGCACCAGCGTGGGTGCCAGACGAATGGAGCAATTGTGGTTCAAGCCATAGGAATTGTCGGTGGCGGCATCATGGGATGCGGGATTGCCGAGGTAGCCGCTCGCAGCGGCTGCGACGTTGTGCTTCGCGAAGTCAATCAGGCGCTGGTCGATGCCAGCGTGCGACGGCTCGAAGCGTCGCTGGACACGGCGGTGCGCAGGGCGAAGCTCACCGCCGAGGAGCGTGACGATATCCGGCAACGTATCCGCTTTACCGACAGCCTGGACGAGTTGTCTGACCGCGATCTGATCGCGGAAGCGATAGTCGAGGACCTGGACACGAAGACCACGATCTTCGCTGCCCTCGGCAAACTGGTCCGGCCGGACACGCTTATCACGAGCAACACCTCGTCCATCCCCATCATGAAGCTCGCCGCCGCCACCGAACGCCCGGAACGCGTTGTCGGTATGCACTTCTTCAACCCGGCGCCGGTGCTTCCGCTGGTCGAGATCATTCCGTGTGAGCTGACGTCTGATGACACCCTGAGCCGCACCAAGGAATTCGCACAGGACACGCTGGGCAAGACCATCATCACTGCGAAGGACCGTGCTGGATTCGTCGTCAACGCCCTGCTGATTCCTTACCTTTTGGCGGCCATCCGAATGGTCGATGCGGGCCTGTCGAGCGCGGAGGAAATCGACAAGGCGATGGTTGGTGGCTGTGCACATCCGATGGGCCCGCTGGCGCTAACCGACCTCATCGGGCTCGACACCACCGTGGCGGTCGCGGAGTCGATGTACGCCGAGACCCGGGAGCAGCTCTACGCGCCACCCGCGCTGCTGCTGCGGAAGGTCGAAGCCGGCGAAATGGGCCGCAAGAGCGGCCAAGGCTTCTTCACTTACTAGTCACCATCTTTCGCGGCTACGCCTCGTCGACGGCCTTGGTGCGTAGGCCCGGGGTCACGCCCCGGTGGGCCGAGATCCGCACCGGCGCATTTGCGGTGCCGTAAGAGTCGTATCCGTCGATCCGTTGGCACAGTTCGAAGAAGAGGCGGTTGCCGATCATCGGCGTGAAGGCGTGCAGCAGCTTCCCCGACCCGATTTGGTCGTACAGAATGCCGAGGCGTTCCATTCGCTCGAGGGTCTCGGCGTCGAAGTCCGCGCGGCTTGCCAGGTCGACGTAGTAGTTGTGACCGACGCGCAGCAGCTCGCCGCCACGGGCCCACACCCGCTCGCACGCCTCGAAGATGTCGGGCACCTCGAAGGCGACGGAGTTCTTGCGCGACTCGTCCTCGGTGACACCGGCTCGTCGTCGAGCAGGGCGACGGTCGTGATGACGCGCACCGACCGGTCGTCGTTGCTCACCGCGCGCGAACGGAACAACCCGTAGGTCGCGGGGATCTCGATGTCCTCGTGTGTCTGCAGCCCGAGCGCGGACTTGAAGAACAGCGCCGCTTCCTCGAAGTTGTCGAACGGCTGGGCCAGGCTCACGTGGTCGATGCGCAGGTCGAGGTCGTCCTGTTCGTCAGTCTCGACCCGGGACCCGGTCGTAGTGAACTGCCCAGCGCTCGGGCTGTTCGACCAGCCGGCTGAAGAAGATCGCGGTGCCGTCCGGAGCCTCGATCGCGGTGTTGGCGGCGTCCCTCGGGCCACGGCCCGGCGCGGGCACCGTCGCATGCAGATAGGCGCCCCGCTCGAATGCCTTGGCCGGGTCCGGCGTCCCAACGCCGAGGGCCGCGATATGCGGGCCGACCTGGCCGCCACGGCCCACCGCCGACGTGTTGAGCAGGATCTTCGCTTGGCCCTGCTCCCACAGTTCGATCGGCTTATCGCGGTTGTTCCCGGTGTGCCGGAAGCCCAGTGCCGTGAGCGTGGCGGTGGTCAGCGGGTGGTGTTGTTCCAGCACGCCGAGCTCGACGAACTCCAAACCGGTCACGCGCGGGGCCGGCGGCGCACTGTCGAGCGAGCCGGGTGGCATGCTTCCCCGGTGGGCCACAGCGTCCTCGACGTACAGCAGCGACCGCATCGCGTCGCGTGCGTTACGTTCGGCGTCGGAGCGGCGGAAGACCGTGTTGAAGATCTCCAGCGACAGCGGACCGGTGTAACCGGCAATGAGGCAGTTCTCCAGGAAGCTCGCGACATCCCACGAACCCTGACCGGGCCATACCCGGTAATGCCGGCTCCACTGGAGGATGTCCATCGCCATCTCGGGCGCGTCCGAGAGCTGGACGAAGAAGATCTTCTCGCCCGGGTATGTCGCGGATGGCCCACGGGTCGAGCCGACGCGACAGCACATGGAAGGTGTCCTGACAGGTACCCAGCGCCGGGTGGTCGGCCATCCGCACGATCTTCCACGAACGGCGGTAGTCCCAGACGTGCGTCGACCAGGCCAGTGCCTCGAACGCGATCCGCATGCCGCGCTCGTGCGCCAGTTCGGCGGCCTTGTGCAGCTGCTCCGCGGACAGCTCGATCGTCGTCTATGGCGTCAGGCTGGCAGCTTGCGCAGACCAGGATCAGTTCGGTGCCCAGCTCGGCCATGATGTCGAGCTTGCCCTCGAAGCGCCGCATCGCCTGCGCGTGCTGCGCCTCGGTCATGCCCTCCAGATCGCGGAAGGGTTGCAACATTTCGATCTTGAGACCGAGTTCGTCGCAGCGCTCCCTGATCCGGCGGGGCGTCCACAGACTGCATAGCAGGTCCTGGTCGAAGATCTCGACCCCATCGAAGCCGGCGTTTGCCACCGCGGTGAGCTTCTCGTTGAGGGTGCCAGACAGGGAGACCGTGGCGATCGACCGACGCATTCCTGGACCGTAACGACTGGCATGCGCTGCGGGCAGCCCCTTGCCGACCAGTGGCAAGAACGGCTCGAGCGCAACCGTGCCGCCTACCGCAGTCGTCTATTGCGACCGGGCACAATAGCGACATGACGACCGAGGACGAAGTGGCTTCCAGTCCCGAGAATCGCTGGCAGCCCCAACCGGGCACGCTTGGCAGCTTCATCCGTATGCAGCGTCAACTGGCCCGCCTTTCGTTGCGCGAAATGGCCGCCATGACCGCAGTGTCCAACGCCTACCTGAGTCAGGTCGAGCGGGATCTGCATCAGCCGTCGCTGAAGGTGATGCAATCGATCGCCGACGCGCTCGGCATTCCCGCCGCTGACCTGTTGCGTCAGGCCGGTATCGCGTCGCCGCAAGGAGATTCCGCTACGACGGCGTCGGGCGACCGTGGTCACATCGACACCGAGCGGGCAATCAAGACCGATCCGCGATTGACTCAGGCGCAACGCGAAGCATTGCTCGGCGTCTACCGCAGCTTCCTCGCGGAGCACTGAGCAGATGCGGCGCGGTGCACTGGTCTCGGACCACAAAGTGTTGCAGCTGGCCCGGAGCGGGTCGATCGCCTATCGGGACCTGCCGGGGCCGCCAGGCGCACCAACCTTGGTGCTCCTACACGGCATCGGCATGACCGCCGACCTCAACTGGGGAGGCTCGTTCGCCGCGCTGCGCAAGCGCTTCCGCGTGGTCGCACCGGACCTGTTGGGGCACGGTCGAAGCGGCGGTCCGACCTCCAATTTTCGGCTCGAGGACTGCGCCGACGCCGTCGCGGATCTGGCGATTGCCCTCGGCATCGAACAATTCATCGCAGTCGGCTACTCGATGGGTGGCCTGATCGCGCAGCTGTTGTGGCGTCGGCACCCGGATCTCGTGAGTGGGCTGGTGCTATGCGCCAGCTCCCGCAACTTCCTCGGAACCCTGGCTGAGCGGATGACATCGCTGCTCGCCCCGGCGATGACCGTCGCTGCCCGGCTCAATCCGCTTCTGTACTCGGTCGGTGCGGGCGTTCTGAGTCCCCACATGATCCACGACCTCAGCGGCGAGCGGCGACAATACGCGCTCACCGAGCTGAACCGAACCAGCATGACCACCGTGTCGGCGGCGCTCGTGGCGGCGTCCAAATTCACCTCGCACGAATGGGTCGGTCAGATTGACGTCCCAGTGTCGGTGCTGGTACCGACTCGCGACACAATCGTGCCGCCGGGCCGCCAGCGCCGGCTGGCTGAGGCGATTCCACACGCGACGGTCTTCACGGTCGACGGCGATCATTCCGTCTGCGTCAGCGACCCGGCCCGATTCAGCGCGAAGCTGCTGAAGGCGTGCCTGGCCACCCAGGCCGGAGTCATCCCACCGAGTGGGCCCCCCATTCGACGGCAATTGCGCGGCGCGCACCGAAACGCTGCAGATGCCGGCTGACGACGTCCTGCACTCGTGCTAGCGATTCGGCATCGGCGGCGGTCGCGCTCAAGGTCAGCAGATCCGGGCGCGGAATGACCGTCGCGGTCCCGTAGGCGAAGACCAGCCGGCCCCCCAGCGGTTCCCCTTCGATCGTCTCGACCGTGACCTTGTGGCTCATATGGGCAAGGAGTTGCTTCGCGTATCGCGCCGCAGCATCGGTTGGCACGTCGGCCACTGATGTGATCTCCACAAGTCCTCCTCAGTCCAAGCTCAGTCCGGCGTGTCGCTCTGCCGCGTGCCGTACAGCCAGCCTTCGAGCAGACGCGCTACCCGAGGTTGCACCAACCACGTCATGAGCGCCGTCACCATGATCGAGATGACCGCGACGCGGGGGGCCATCCACAAGTCCGGCGCAACACCGTGCAGGGCGAAATTCAGTATCAGCTGCAACGCCAGGATGACCGAGCCGGAGACGACGAACATCTTCCATCGCGGTGGCGCGGGTGCCGTCCGCCCCGGTAACTCAAACCACGTCTCCAGGCCGCTGATACGCTGCACATTAGACGTGGACATCACCTGCTCAGCCTCGGCGAGCAGCTTCGCCCTAGTCGGCGAATTCTCCCAGCGCGCAAGCGCATCCGCCGTCGCAAACCGGTAGACGACGTGCCAATCGTCACCGACGTGGCCCGGTCGTAGTAGTCCCGCTCCCAGGAATCCGTGAAACGTCGAAGCCGCTCTGGTCAGCTTCTCGGCCCAGTCTTCGAACTCGATCTCCTTGCCCGGACGAACGCGGCGCGCCACCATGACGGTGACCGGTGGGCTCGCCGTATCCGCCGTTCCAGCGGCGCTCATGGACTTTATACGCGATTCGCTTGCGCTTTTCGCTTGCTGCTCAAGCGAGTTCGGCCGCCCAGTCCCGCTGTTCCAGCGAATCGCGCAGGTGCAGCAGGAACTTCGACGCGGTGGAGCCGTCGAAAGCGCGGTGGTCGTAGACCAGTCCGATGATGCCGACCGGGTGGACGGCGATCGCGTCTCCGACCGCGACCGGCCGCTTCTTCACACCGTCGGTGCAGAGGATCGCCACGTTCGGCTGGTTGATAATCGGTGACGACGCGTAGCTGGAGAACGGGCCAGGGTTGGTGATCGTGAACGTCGACCCCGACATCTCCTTATTGGACAGCTGCTTGGCCCGCGCGGCCGCCGCCTTGGACGCGATCTCGCTGGCAACGCCGCGGATGTTCAACGAGTCCGCGCCCTTGACCACCGGCACGACCAAACCCTGCTCATCCAGATCGACTGCAATGCCGAGATTCACGTACGGGTGCAGCGTCATCGTCTTGGCTTCGAGGTCGATCGACGAGTTCACCGTCGGGAATGCCCGCAGCGCATCGCAAACCGCACGTGAGATGAACGGCAGGTAGCTCAGCGACGCCCCGGTGTCCTTCTTGAACTGCGCCTTGAACTTGGCCCGGACCACGTCAATGTTGTGGAAGTCCACCTCGACCGAGGTCCACACAGAGGCCGCCAGCGTCTGCGACGCTTTCAGCGTGTCGGCGAGGACGAGACGCATGCGGCTCAGCTGCACCACTTCGTCGCGGTCGTCGGCCGCAGCCTTGACCGCCTTCGGCGCAGCTTGCGCCGCGCCTGGGGCTGCGGCGGCCGGAGCAGATGCGGCCGCCGGGGTTGTCGGCCGGGAGGCCCCCTTCGCGATCGCCTGCTCCACGTCCTCCCGACGGATACGCCCGCCGACGCCGGTTCCCGCGACCGTCGACGCGTCAATCCCGTGTTCCGCAATCAGCCTGCGTACCAACGGGGACAGCAACCGGCCTTCGCCGTTACCGGCAGCCGGGGCGACCGCGGTAACCGAGCCCACCGAACTCGCCGGTTGCGGACTGTCGCCTGCGGGAGTCGCTGCCGGCGTCGGGGCCGGCGCAGACGTATCGCCGATACGGGCCAGCACCGTGCCGACTGGCACCGTCTCGCCGGCGTGGACCAGGATTTCCAACAGTGTGCCGTCGTACGGACTGGGGATCTCCGAATCGACCTTGTCCGTCGACACCTCAAACAGCGGATCGTCGAACGCAACCTGGTCACCAACCTGCTTGAACCAGTTGCCGATGGTGCCCTCAGTAACGGATTCACCCAGTTTCGGCATGGTGAGCTCGTAGAGGGTTCCGGTGCCAGGAGGCACCACACCTCCCGACTCGATCGCCGGCCCTTCCGAACCACCCATCGAGGGCGCTGACGGCTCGGCCAGCGAACGGCCTCCGGCGGCGGCCACCGCGTGGGACGCTGACGGTAACCGGTTATCGACGGTTGCGTTCGGACCACCGATGCGCAGCACCGGCGTGCCGACCGGAACGGTGTCACCGGAGGATACAAGGACCTCGAGGACCACCCCGTCGTACGGGCTGGGGATCTCCGAATCGACCTTGTCGGTCGCCACCTCAAACAGCGGATCGTCGAATGCGACCTCATCCCCCACTTGCTTGAAGATGTTGCCAATGACGCCTTCGGTCACGGATTCACCAAGTTTGGGCAGCGCCACAACCCAAGTCTCGTCGGACATTTCGAATGCCTCCTGGCTGTTTCAGCCGTGTAACGATCGGCCGGAGAACGGAATGATGGTTTCGCCGATCGTTTCGGACAGGCTCGGGTGCGCATGAATCAGCGCACCAACGTCGGACGGCAGCGCCTCCCAGTTGACCGCGAGATACCCCTCGTGCAGCAACTCGCTGACCCACGGTCCGGCCAGGTGCACGCCGAGAATCGGCCCGCCCCGCGCCGCGACGACCTTCACCAGGCCCTCGGTGTCGCCGAGGATCATGGCTCGGCCGTTGCCGGCGAACGAGTGCTTGTGCACTTCGACGTCGTGGCCGGCCGCGCGCGCCTCGGTCTCGGTCATGCCGGCCCAGGCCACCTCGGGATGGGTGTAGACCACCCACGGCACCTTGCCGTAGTCGACCGGCGCGGGGTTCTCACCGAGAATGGCCTGGACCGCGACCACCGCCTCGGCGTAGGCGACGTGGGCGAGTCCGGGTGTGTCCACGCAGTCGCCGATGGCGTACACACCGGGACGTGCGGTTGTCATTGTCGCGGTATCGACGTCGATGAAACCGCGATCCGACACCTTGACGCCTGCCTCGGCCAGCCCCATGCCCTCGCTGACCGGCCTGCGCCCGATCGCGACCAGCACCTGATCCACCTCGATCTTGTCCGCGCCCTTGGGGGTTTCGAACGGAACCAGTAGCCCGTTGCTCGTCGCTTCGACCGTGCCGACGCGGGCCTCGGCATGAATGTCGGTGCCGCGCTTGGCCAGCGCCTTGGCCAGCACATTGGCGGTGTCGCGATCCGGACCAACCGGCAGCACACCGTGGGGCAGCGCCTCCAACAGCGTCGTCTGCACAGCGAAATCGGTATATACCGAGGCGAACTCAGACCCAATCACCCCGCCACCGATCACCGCCACTCGCTCCGGCAGCGACGCGGCGTCGCTGTTGGTGGCGTGGTCGGAGGTGACGATGAGCTGACCGTCGATCTCGAGGCCGGGAAGCGATCGCGGCTCCGAACCGGAGCAGATGATCACGGCTTTGCCGGTCAACGTCTGGCCGTCGACCGACACTGCGCCGGATGGAGTGAGCGAGCCGAAGCCGTTCACCACGGTCACCTTGCGCCGTTTCAGCAGACCCGCCAACCCCTTCTGCAACGTGGAGACGATGCCGCTCTTGCGTTTGTTCACCGCAGGCCAGTCGGCAGACGGCTCGGCGGCGTCGCCCAGGTTGATGCCGAAGTCCGCGGCGTGCCCGACCGTCCGGTAAACCTCCGCGGCATGCAGCAGCGCCTTCGCCGGGATACAGCCGCGGTTCAGGCAGGTGCCACCCACGTCCCGTTTCTCCACCAGCGCGACCCGCTGCCCCGCGGACGCCGCATAGAGCGCGGCGGCATAGCCACCGGGTCCGCCGCCGAGGACGACGATGTCGTAATCGGTCATGCGCCCACCTCGCAGGCTCGGTCGCCGCATTCAGTGCCGATGATTCGTTCGCAAGCTTCGCTCATGCCCGTGCCACCCTCCGCAGAGTTTCGGCGATGTCCGCCGGCTGCGGGACCACTGCGTCCTCTAGCGGCGGACTGGTCGGCGTCGGCGTGTTTTTCGCACCTATACGAATCACCGGCTGATCCAGGTACCAGAAGCAACGCTCCTGAACCTCCGCCGCGATCTCGGCGCCGTAGCCCATCCGGCGGGCGGCCTCATGCAGCACCACCGCGCGGGACGTCTTTTTCACCGAGTTGACGATGGTCTCGATGTCCAGTGGCACCAACGTGCGGATGTCGATGACCTCAACCGAAATGCCGTCCTTATCGAGCTCGTCGGCAATCTCAATACCTTGTGAGACACCCGCCGAGTACGTGATCAGCGTGATGTCGCGGCCTTCCCGGACCACCTTCGCCTGGCCGAGCGGAATCGGGTCCAGGCTCACCGGGCCGTCGCTGCGCAACCGCCGGTACAAGTACTTGTTCTCGAGGTACAGCACCGGATTGTTGTCCCTGATCGAGCTGATCAGCAGGCCGGCGGCGTCCTCCACGGAACCGGGCATCACGATCTTCAGCCCGGGCACGTGCGCAAAGTAGGATTCCACGCTCTGCGAGTGCGTTGGCCCGGCGCGCAGGCGCGCGCCGAACGGCGCTCGCATGGTCACCGGCATGGGGTCGCCGGTGCGGTAGTAATGGCGCGCCATCACGTTGATGATGGGATCGAACGCACAGGAGATGAAGTCGGCGAACTGGAACTCGACGATCGGCCGCAGGCCCACGAGCGCGGCACCCGCCGCCAGTCCGGTGAACCCGGTCTCCGCGATGGGCGTGTCGACCACGCGGCGCGGCCCGAACTTCTCCAGAAAGCCCTTGGTGACCTTGAAAGCGCCACCGAACTGGCCGACATCCTCACCGATCAGGAAGACATTGGGGTCGGCATCCATCTCCGCCATCATCGCCTGGCCGATGGCCTCCAGGTAGGTCACCGAGCCGTTGTTGGAGTCAGTCGGCATACACACCGTCCTCAACCGTGCTTCCGTCAGGCATCGGGTCCGCCAGTGCCTTGCGCCGGGCGGCGATGGCATGTTGGCGGGCCTGTTCCCGGATGTCCTTTGCGTACGCCGCGTCGATCACTCCGCCCTCGATCAACGCCTTCTCGAACAGCTCGACTGGATCCTTCTTGCGCCACTCGTCGAACATTTCCTTCGGCACATAGTCCGCGGGATCGTGCTCGGCGTGGCCGTGCATCCGCATCGTCACCGCCTCGACCAGCGTGGGCCCGTCGCCCGTACGGGCGCGAGCGACACCCTCGGCGACCGCGTCGTACACCGCCAGCGCGTCGGTGCCGTCCACCTTTACCCCGGGGAAGCCGTAACCCGACGCCTTGGCGGCAAAGTCGGTCGAAGCGGTCTGCAGGGAAATCGGAGTGGAGTAGGCAAACTGGTTGTTTTCGATCACGAACACCACGGGCAGCTTCAGAACTCCTGCGATGTTCAGCGATTCGTGGAAGTCTGCGCGCGAGGTGGAGCCATCTCCGCAGAAGGCAAGGCAGACCTTGTCCTCGCCGCGATATTTGGCGGCGAACGCCATTCCGATGGCCACCGGGAAATTCGCTGGGATGTGGCTGGGCAGGTTGTAGATGCCGAGGTCCAACCGCCCGTAATGGAGTGTCCCGTCCCGGCCGCCGGTCGGTGATGTGGCCTTGCCCATGAAGCTGGCCATCACCTGCCAGGCCTCCATACCGCGCCACAGGTGCGCGCCGAGATCGCGGTGGATCGGGGCCATGTAGTCGTCGGGCCGCAGATTCGCGGCGGCACCGACTGAGATTGCCTCGTGCCAGTGCCCGGTGTACAGCGATCCCAACAGATCGCCGGACTTGTACATGGCGACCATGCGATCCTCGACGGCCCGGGTTTGCACCATTTTCTCGTAGATGCGCTTGAGCAGCTCGGGGTCGCGGTCTGCGAGCGATCTGGCCGCGGACTTCGCCTTGGCCTTGGTCGGAGTTGCCATCTCAGTTCCGTTGCCTAGCTGGAGAAGAACTCGACCAAAGCGCGATTGAAGTCGGCGTTGCGCTCGATCATTGACCAGTGCCCGCAATGCGAGTAGACGGCGAGGTCGCCATTGTCGATGAGCTCCATCAGCCGCAGCGAGGTCTGGACGGGAATGACCTGGTCTTCGCGGCCGTGCACAATCAGCGTTTTGTGGGGCAGCTTGCGGATCTCATCCTCGGGTGTGCACATCGCCTCGACCCAGCGCTGCCGGGGCGCCGGGAACATCGCCGAGAACGACTCCTGGAATCCCGGCTGCATACTGCCTTCGTAGCGCACCTGGGCTAGTTCGTCGTTGACGAGCTCACGCGAGTACGCGAACACGTCGAGCACCTTGCGCATGTTCTCGAACGAGGGCTCGTATCCCCACACCCGCTCAAGCCCTTCGGTGATCGGGAACGTCACGCCCATGCTGCCCATCAACACCAGCTTGTCGACCCGCTCGGGATGCTGAGTAGCGATGCGCAGCGCGATCGCGCCACCGAAGCTGTTGCCGACCAGACTCGCCTTTTGGATGTCGAGCGTATCCATCAGGCCCACAACCTGATCGGCCCATGTCTGCACACCGTACTCGACGTCTTCGGGACGCTCCGAGTAGCCGAAACCGACCATGTCGGGCGCGATTACGCGGAATTTTTCGGCGAGGGTGGGAATGACCAGGCGCCAGTTCGCATACGAGGTAACCCCCGGTCCCGAGCCGTGGATCAGCACGATCGTCTGATTGCCCGAGCCACCCTCGAGGTAGTTCGTGGTGATTCCGTTCGCTTCCGCGGTGGCGCCGATCTCCGGCTTCTCTGTGGTTGTCATAGTGCGCTCCGTATCCGAATGACGTTGTACAGGAATAGTTTTGGTTGAATTAGGAGTAGTAGCGGAACACGAGGTCCGCCACGCAGCACGGCTTGGGCTCGTCGGCCACGTCGTAGGTCAGGCGATAGATCGCTTCGGCTCCGCCATCGAGCTCTTTCACCTCGGCCAACTCGACACGCATGCGGAACCGCGCGCCGGTTTTCAGCGGCGAGGGGAACCGCACCTTATTGAGGCCGTAGTTGAGGATCACTTTGAAGCCCTCGACGGTGCACACGGACCAGAGCAGACCGGTGGCCATCCCCAATGTGAGGAAACCGTGTTGGACGGTGGTTCCGAACGGACCTTGCGCCGCTCGTTCCGGGTCGACGTGGATGTACTGTTCGTCGCCGGTCAGCTTTGCGAATGTGTTGATGTTTTCCTGCACGACCTCAGTCCAGTCGCTGACGCCCAACTCGGTCCCGACTCTTTCGCGAAGGCCGGCGAGGCCCTCGATCACGATCGGCTTTCGAGTTTCGCCTGGTGCGACATCAACGCCCATCGCTGTCTCCTCTTCGCGCACGCGCTCATCGAGCTGCGACCCTGTCGTGTGTACATCGACCGCCGGCATCCAACCGACCGCCTGCGGCGAGTCAAACACCCGGCCTTAAGCACCGCTAGCACGAAAGGGTCTTTTCCCGCCCAGCGAGAGTGGTGGGCGACCGTCATGTGCGACACGTGTTTTCGTTGATCGCGAGCTGACGGTGCAGCCAATCAACGCTCGGACGCAGGGGGTGGAAAGAGGTGGGCGATTTCCGGTGCGCCGAGCGCGTAGCGGTATGCCTCGTCTTCGAACCTGCGGTCCGCACCCGTCAGTCGGTGGTCGTGCTGCCTCAGATGCTCGGCCCAGGTGCCGACAAGATAGGACTCGACGAACCTGGTGGAATCACCGCCGTCACGGAACAGCTCCCACCGCAGGGCCCCTGTGCGCCGCCGCGAGCGGCCAACATGTCGCATGGCATCGGTGAACGCGACGGCATTGCGCTCTTCGACGCGGTAGGTCACGGTGACCATGACCGGTCCGTCCTGGGCGTTCGGGGTGAACGTCAACTGCGGAACCGGCCAGTGCGTCGAATGCGTCCGGTCCAACTTGCTCGTATCGGGCATCGGGGTACGCAAGCCCAGCACGGCGCCGAGCACAAGTACCGCGGCCGCGGCCAGCAGCGCCACCCTCACCGAGGTGAGATCCGCGACGACGCCCCAAATCACAGCGCCGAGAGCCTGCGCACCCTGGAAGACGACCAGGTAATAGGCCAGGCCGCGGGCTCTGACCCAGTTCGGCAAGGCCAGCTGCAGGCCGGCGTTCAGGCTCGACATCACCGCGATCCACGCGCCGCCGACGGGCACAAGGGCAAGGCCTACCGGCACCGGGTGGTCGACCAAGGCGATCACGCCGACGGCCGCTGAGGTGACCACCATTGCCGCGGTCACCAGCCAGGCGGAGCCGACTCTGGCACGCACCCGCGGAATGACCAGCGCACCGGCGACGGCGCCGACCCCGACCATGGCAAGTAACAATCCGTAGCCTGCAGAACCCAGGCCCAGGTTTCTGCTCGCGACCACGGGTAGCAGCGCCCAGACCGCGCTGGCGGCCGGAAGAAACAGCACCGCGCGGTATAGCAACCGTCGCACGATCAGCGCATGGCGCACGTACCGGCCGCCGGCTCGCAGGGCCTCGACCAAGTGCTCGCGCGAGCCCACGTTGACCCGCTCCGGCGCCCGCCAACGCGCCACGACAGCGACGATGCCGACGAAGGACACCGCGTTCAGCACGAACACCCAGCCGGCTCCGGCGGTCGCGACGATGACACCACCAAGAGCCGGTCCGACCGCCCTGGCCAGATTCATGTTGACCCCGTTGAGCGCGGCCGCCTGCGGCAGCACCGCACGCTCCACCAGATCGGGCTGGATCGCCTGCCACGCGGGGCTGGCCACCGCGTTGCCGCAGCCGAGGAAAAAGGTGAGCGTCAGGATGAGCGCGGGGGAAGCCGCACCGAGGAAGGTGCTGGCGGCCAGTGCCGCGGCCGACAAGAACATGCCGACTTGGGCGCCGAGCAGCAACCGCCGCCGGTCGACCAAATCGGCCCAGGCGCCAGCCGGCAGCGCGAGCATCACGATGGGCAGACTGGACGCGGTCTGCACAAGCGACACCAGCAATGGGGAGTGGTCGACAAGCAGCCATTGCGCGCCGACAGTCTGCATCCAGGTGCCGACGTTGGAGGCGAACTGCGCCATCCAGAGCGCCCGGAAGATCGGGTAGTACCGGATTGGTGCCCATGCCGATTCCTGCGCTGTCTCCGGTGTCGATGGTCGGCCGCCACTGCCGCCGTGACCAGATCCCACATTGTCTGCGATATCAGTCAGCCCCGGTGCGGGGCAAGACGTCTCCGCACAACGGAATGTGGCCGCACGAAAAGACCTCCGGACTCCCGAAGGGCAAACGCCATGTGACACAAGCTGGTTCCGTTACCTGCAACTTGACAGGCCGACATCCCTTGGCGCTGGCGGCCACGCCACATCCCGAAGGTGCGCCGTGCGTTCTTAACTTCCTTGCCACGGCCGGAACAACGTGATTGACATCCAACGCCATCGCTAACTATAGTTAGCACGGACAATTCGAGCAATGCTGGAGGAAGAAATTGAGTGACCCACAAGAGATCAGCCAGAAGGTGAAGGACCAGACCATGGACACCGTCCGCAAGACGCAGGACGTCGTCCTCGAGGCGGTCACCGCTTGGACCGAGACCGCGAACCCGGGCCCGGCATCCGACGTCTTCACCAAGCAGTTCCCGACCGTCGCGGAGGTCATCGACGCCAATTTCGACTTCGCCCAACGGATCCTGAGTAACCAGCGCGACTTCGTCCACCGATTCATAGCGGCCACGACGCCGACGCCCGAGGCGCCGAAGGCGAAGACGGCGGCGAAGGCGGCCGCACCGAAGGCCATCGAGGCGGCGACTGCGGCGACTGCGGCGAAGAAGAATGCGCCCGCGAAAACCAGCACCGCTGCGAAGAAGGCATCTCCGGTGCGGCAGCCGGGCACGTCGGCGACCAACTAGACGTAAGCACATGCGTCAGCGGGCCGATGGCACCGTCCGTCGGCCCGCGTGCATTTCGTGGTGCGACATCCCGACAGAACTTCAGATCAGGAGGAGCAATGCTGGAAGCAGTACGCGCATGGCGACTTTCGGTTGTGCTCCACGAACTGCAATTCCCTGCGGAGAAGTGGAAGATCCAAACCGCCGCCGACCTATATGGCGCCGATGTGCAGACCCGAAGCGAGCTGCAGAACCTGCCTGAACTCATCTATCACAACATCGACGAGGTGGTTGCGGCGGTGCAGAATCGCGTCAGGGCTGTCGCCGCCACGCCGTCGTCTCCGACAACCCCGTGCTGCGGATGGCGGGATTGATCGATCAGGTTGGCTACAGCGCTGCGCTGACCGTCGCCTTCGGCGCGGTGTACGGAATCGTCTGCACGAGCCGGTCATTGGGCGGTTCGACATGAGATTCGTCTTTGAGCTCGCGGGAAAGGCTCCCGCATGCCATTGCCAGTGCAGCGGTCACCGTCGGGAGTTCCCGGCGCAGGTCCCGCACCCGCAACTCGACTACCGCAATCGCTTTCCGGTCCCTGAATACCGGCATCGCAACAGCATTCGTTCCGATCTCGAGTTCACCAACTGACACTGCGAATCCCGCCCGACGTATCGAGGCAAGATTGTGCCTGAGTTGATCAGGCCCGGTGATGGTGTTTCGAGTGAACCCCGGCAGACCATTCATGATCAGTCGGTCGGCGATGCGCGTCGGAGAGAACGCCAACAATGCCTTTCCGACGGCAGTGGCGTGGGCCGGCAGAATGGCGGCGGAATCGAAACTTGTAACCGGCTGATGAGGTCGCTTCTCGATGTAATTCACCACGGTTCCGGAAAGGACACCAAGTCGCGCGCTGCGGTGCGTCGCCGCCGACAAGTCGTCCAATACAAACGGACCACGTTCGGCCAGGGTGGGCGCCCGCCACCCGGCGGCGCCGAGCCGACGCAATGAAGGCGCGACACGGTAGCGACCCGATTCGTCGCGCTCCAGGAAGTCCGTGGCAGCCAATTCGACGGCGAGGCGGTGTGCGGTCGAAACCGGTAGGTGGGTGAGCCGGGCAATCTCGGTCAACGAGTGCACGTTGCTGTCAGTGAACGCCAGCAGAATCGCTGCGATCCTGCTCGTGACCGACTGCCCCGGCTCCGTCGAATTTCCCGCCATATCGCCTCCCCGACCTGTGAAAAGCTGCGAGAACAACCTTTCAAAGAGATGTGACTGGGATCATACCTACGCCTGCGTCAAAGACATTCACGGCACTTCCATCTATTGAGAATTGCCAGCAGATGGCCATCGCGACTCTACGCGGAGGCTGGCTTACCGAGGGGCTTTCGAGCGCAAATCTGTGGAGGCCAGACGTTCCGTGTCACCCTTCGCTTGACATGCAGTGCGAGCGTTAACTATAGTTATCAGCAGCAGTCGCACAGAACGACACACCCACAACACATCGGAGGAAAAATGACCAACGCACAGGAGATCGGCCAGAAGGTTCAGGATCAGACCCTGGACGCCGTCCGTAAGACGCAGAATGCCGTTATCGAAGCGGTCACTGCCTGGGCCGAGACCGCCAACAAGTTCACCGCGCAGCTGCCCGATTTCGCCAAGGGCTACGAAGTCCCGGAATTCGCAGATTTCACCAAGCAGTTCCCGACTGCCGTCGAGGTCATCGATTCCAATTTCGACTTCGCCGAGCAGATCCTCGCCAGCCAGCGGGATTTCGCCCAGCGCATCGTCGCAGCCGCCAAGCCGGCCGCCAAATAGCACTCGGTTCCATCGACACCACAGCAGGCGGCGTGCCCGATAGGGCGCGCCGCCCGCTTGTTATGTCAGTCAGGCGCGGCCGCAACGATCCGTTCGACTGTCGGCGCCTTTCCACCCGAACGCTTTTCGTGCCGCATCTCGGCGTACGCCTGATCACGGGTGATGATCCGGTGCGCACGGTTCTTGGTGAACCAGAGTGAACGCCCCCAGGTGTACAAGGTGCCCAACCGATTTCCCCAACCGATCAGGTAGAGCACGTGGATGAACGCCCACATGACGTACGCCGGGAAGCCGGTGAATTTCATGCCGCCGGAGTGCGCCACAGCATGCGTGCGGCCGATCGTTGCCATGCTGCCTTTGTCGAAGTACTTGAAGGGCGCCACGCTGGTATCACCATCGAGACGCGCCCGAATCACCTTTCCGACGTACTTGCCTTCCTGAATCGCCGGCTGCGCGACACCGGGAAGTCCGTTGAGTGACACCATGTCACCGATCGCAAAGACTTCCGAATGGCCGGGCAAGGTGCAATCGGGTTCCACCACGATTCGGCCCGCACGGTCCTTCTCGGCGCCCGTGACACGGGCCAGCAGACCGGCCAGCGGCGATGCTTGCACTCCGGCCGCCCATACCTTTGTCCGGGCGGGTATGCGTTCCTCGCCGTCCTTGCTCTTGACAGTGATGCTGTCATCGTCCATCGCGATCGCCATTGTGTCGCAACGGACTTCGACGCCCATCCGCTCCAGCCGCTCTTGCGTGTAGCGCTGCAGCTTCTTATCGAATGGTCCCAGCACGGCCGACGCGGCTTCGACGAGCACGATCCTGGCCTTGCTGGTGTCGATCGCCCGATAGTCATCCGGCAGGACACGGTGCGCCAATTCGGCAATCTGACCCACAACTTCGACGCCGGTCGGTCCAGCCCCGACCACGACGAAGGTCAGATCCTTCGCACGCTCTGCGGGATCCGTTGTCAATTCCGCTAATTCGAACGCGCTTAGGATCTGGTTGCGCAGATGACGCGCATCTTCGAGGGTCTTCATGCCGGGCGCATACGTCGCCCACTCGTCGTGGCCGAAATAGGCATGCGTCGCACCGGCGGCCACGACCAGCGTGTCGTACGGAAGTTCCATCAGCGCCCCGTTTGGGGCGACGACAGAAACCTGACGCCGGGCCAGGTCGAGATCGGTCGCCTCACCGAGCACAACCTTGGTGTTCGCCTGGCCACGCACCACCCGGCGTAGCGCAGGCGCAATCAGGCCTTCCGGCATGATCCCGGTCGCCACCTGATACAGCAGGGGCTGAAAGAGGTGGTGGTTGGTGCGGTCGACAATGGTGACGTCGACGTCCGACTTGGCGAGCTGGCGAGTGACATTCACCCCGCCGAAACCGCCCCCGACCACCACCACCTTCGGGCGGCCGCCGCCCGATGCGCCGCTCTTCACCTGAACCTCCGTTGGCCGTGATCCTGTGATTGACACACCTCAGTCATGAAAGCGATTGCAGCCCCTGCTATTTGAGGCGGTCCTTCGCTACGGTCAGGAACGCCCCTGACATCTCTCGCACCATATCGGCTTGTGTCGACACCAGCGTGTTGATCCAATCCGCGCCGAGGTCCTTCGCCGTCTCCTGCTCGAGCTTCAGGACCCCGTTGAGCATCTTCTCGTACGCCTCGAGCCAGGCCAGGCCGTTCTCCTTGCTGAGTTCGAGCACACGATCACTGGTCTGCTTGATGCGCTGTGCGGCGGCCTCGATGTCCGGGCTGAAGTTAGATGTCTCTGCCATTTTCATCCTCCTAGGTCATCGCTCTAAGCGGGAGTCTGGCACGCGAACTCAGCCGAATACAGGGGCCATCGCGCAACTTCCATCCAGCAAGAAGCGGTGGTCCGCACCAGCGCGCGGGCCCACCATGAGTAGTGACCGACGGACCGGAGGAAACCTGCATGTGCGCTGACAACCACAGCACGGGTGACGCGGCCGCCCCCGGCGATGGACACGTCACGGCCATCGACGTTCACGCCCATGCGATGCCGCTTCGCCTGCTCCAATGGCTCGAACAGAGGAACCTCGCCGACCTGTCGAGGGCCGACGCAGGAATCGTAGTGCTCGATCCGTCGGTCAGCGGGGTTGGCAAGGAGACGCCGCTCCCCCTGGCACGCTCGCAATACGACCCCGAAACGCGCCTGCAGGAGATGGACAGTGCCGGGGTGACGATCCATGCAGTGTCGATGCCGCCGTTCCTGTACTGCTCAAACTCGGAAGACCGGGAACTGGTCGGCACGGTCATCGCCCACGGCAACGACGAACTGGCCGCGTATGTTGCCGGCGGCGGTACTCGTCTGTACGGCCTCGGTTCGGTGCCACTGGGATTGCCGAACGCCGCGCAGGAAGCCCGACGCTGCCTCGACGACCTGGGATTGGCCGGCATCGCCATCGGTACCCGGGGCGGCGGAAAGGATCTCGACGACCCTGTCAACGAAGATCTCTGGGCATTGCTGGCCGAACGAAACACGTTCGTGTTCCTGCACCCTAGTGGCGTCCCCGACGTCCACCGACAGCGTGACTTCTATCTTCCGCAGCTCGTCGGTTATCCGATGGAGACGGCCCTGAGCATCGCTCGAATGATCTTCGGGAAGGTGTTCGAGCGCTACGACCTGACCCTGTGCCTCGCGCATGGCGGCGGATGTCTGCCATGGCTGCGCGGCCGATTCGACTTGGGTTGGCAACGCAAAGACGTCGCCCACACCACCGAGCTGCCGCCGAGCGAGTTCTGCAAGCGGCTCTACTACGACACCGCGGTGTTCGATCCGACGTTGCTCGCGCATCTGGTGTCCGATATGGGTTCCGACCACGTGCTGCTTGGCACCGATCACCCTTTCGAACTCGGCGACACACACCCGCTCGATACGGTGCGCGCGCTGGGGCTGGACGACGACGAGACCGAAACGATCCTGTGGCGAACGGCGGCCGCACTGCTCGAACTGCCGGTCGCGGCGCAGCAGCGCCTGCGCCCCATTCGGCACGGTCGGTGACTGCATGGACGGACTGCTGTTCGCGCGTCTGCAGTTTGGCGCGACGACCGTCTACCACTTCTTCTTCGTGCCGGTGTCGATTGGGTTGGCGCTGTATCTGGCGATGATGCAGACCGCTTGGTACCGCACCGGCAAACCGAAGTACTTGAAGATCGTAAAGTTCTGGAGCAAGCCGTTCCTGATCTGCTTCGCCGTGGGCGTGGTGACCGGAATCGTCCTGGAGTTCCAGATCGGGATGAATTGGAGCGAGTACTCCCGGTTCGTCGGAGATGTCTTCGGCGCCCCGCTCGCGATGGAAGCGCTGCTGGCCTTCTTCGTCGAAGCCACGTTCATCGGCCTGTGGATCTTCGGTTGGGACCGGCTCCCCAAAGGGGTTCACCTGATCTGTATCTGGATGGTGGCGATCGGCACCAACCTGTCGGCCTACTTCATCATCACCGCGAACTCGTGGATGCAGTATCCGGTCGGCTTCACCTACAACTCCGAGCGCGGCAGGGCCGAGTTGACCGATTTCGGCGCGATCCTCACCAACAAGGTCGCCCTCGCCGCGTATCCGCACATCGTCGCCGGCGCAGCGCTCTCCGCTGCGGCGGTCGTGATCGCCATCTCCGCCTGGCACCTGGCCCGCGGCGCGCACATCGACGTCATGCGGACCTCGCTGCGCTTCGGATTCGCCGCCGCGGTCCTCGCCGGTATCGGGACCACCATCACGGGCGACATCCAGGGCAAGGTGATGACCGAAGTCCAGCCCATGAAAATGGCTGCGGCAGAAGCACTGTGGGATGCCCAGTCACAAGCCTCGTTCTCTATCTTCACGATTGGAACCCGGGACGCCAGCCACGAAGTCTTCTCGGTGCGGATTCCCTACTTGCTGTCGTTCATCTCCCACGGCGACATCCACGCCACCGTCGAAGGCATCAACGACGTGCAGGCCGAGTACGAACGCATCTACGGACCGGGCGACTACAGGCCGCACATCCCGACGACGTACTGGAGCTTCCGGTACATGATCGGGCTGGGCGCGGTCACCACCGCGCTAGGGCTGCTCGGCCTGTGGCTCACCCGCCGAGGCAGGCTGCCCGACAGCCCGTGGTTCTGGCGGATATTGATCTGGACGAGTCCGCTGCCGATCCTCGCCAACGCGTTCGGCTGGATCTTCACCGAGATGGGCCGCCAACCGTGGGTGGTGTTCGGCGAGATGTTCACCCGCGACGCGCTGTCGCCGGTCACTCCAGCCTGGCAGGTGCTCACCTCGCTGGCCGTCTTCATCGCAATTTACTCGGCCCTCGCGGTCGTGGCCGTGCGCCTGCTGTTTCGTTACACCCAGGCAGGCCTCCCACCGGACGAGCCGGACGCCGCCGACACCGACGGTGAGGACCGCAGACTCACCTTCGCCTACTGAGGTGCACCATGACCCTGCCCGAATTCTGGTTCGTCCTGATCGCGTTCATGTTCGTCAGCTACTTCGTGCTCGAAGGCTTCGACTTCGGTGTCGGCGCGCTGCTACCGGTGTTGGGCCGCGACGACACCGGCCGGCGGGTCATGATCAACACGATCGCCCCCGTGTGGGACGCCAACGAGACGTGGGTGGTGCTCGCCGCCGGCGCGATGTTCGCTGCCTTCCCGTACTGGTATGCGTCCGCGTTCAGCGCCTTCTACCTGCCGTTGCTGGTCATCCTCGGCGTGTTGATCTTGCGCGGCGTCGCGTTCGAATTCCGCGGCAAAATCGACGATGCGCGATGGCGGGCGCGGTGGGATGCGTGCATTGTGGTCGGCTCGATCGTTGCCCCGTTCCTGTGGGGAGTGTTCTTCGCCAACCTGGTCCGCGGACTCCCGCTGAACGACAACGGCGATTACATCGGCTCCGTAACCGCGTTGTTCTCGCCGTTCGCCGTCCTCGGCGGGCTGGTGGTCCTCGCCATGTTCCTCACCCACGGTGCGGTCTTCATCGCGCTCCGAACCAGGGGCGGCATCCGTCACGACGCAAGCGCACTCGCCGGCAAGCTCGGCATCGGTGCGGTGCTGCTCGCTGCGCTTTTCCTCGTCTGGACGATCCTGTCGCGTGGTGAAGCGGTGAGCGCGGTGCTCGCCGCGACTGCGGTGGCCGCGCTGGCCGCCGCGCTCGTCGCCAACAGGCGTGGCAGCGAAGGGCTGGCGTTCGGTCTCACTGCCTGCTCGATCGTCTTGCTGGTCGCCACCTACTTCACCGTGCTCTACCCGAACGTCTTGCCGTCGACCATCGATCCCGCCTACAGCCTCACCATCGTCAACGCGAGTTCGACGTCCTACACGCTGACGGTGATGTCCTGGATTGCGGTGCCCATCGTTCCGTTCGTCCTCGCCTACCAGGCCTGGAGCTACTGGGTGTTCCGCCGCCGGCTGACCCGGAACAGCATTCCGATCGCTCCGCAGCACGGCGCAGCCGTTCGGAGCGGAGTCACGACATGAGGTTTCGGCATGCGGGCGCTTGATCGCCGACTGCTCCGGCACGGCCGCTCGAGCCGGTGGTTCCTGCTGCTGTCGGTGATGCTCGGCGTCGCAACCGCCGTGTGTGTGCTCGCGCAGGCGCTGATTCTTGCCTCCGCGATCAGCGCGGTGTTCCTCGGCGACGCGGATCTCGCGGCGATTGCCCCCGACCTGTGGCTGCTCGCAGCCGTGATCGTGTCCCGCGCGGTGCTCGCCCACTGGCAGGAGACCGCCGCCGCACGTGCGTCCGCGGCGGTGAAGTCGCAGCTGCGCGGTGCCCTGGTCCGCCGCACCGTCGCCGAGGGGCCTCGCGGGCTGCGCACCGGCGAGGTGGCCCAGCTCGCCACTCGGGGCGTCGACGCCCTTGACCCCTATTTCGCTCGTTACCTGCCGCAGGTGGTGCTGACCGGCGTCGTGACCCCGCTGTTCCTGGTCGCCGTCTGGGTCACCGACTGGATATCCGGGCTGGTGATCCTGGTGACAGTGCCGATCGTGGTGCTGTTCATGGTGGTCGCAGGCCTGGCCGCGCGGCGCACCACCGACAGGCAATGGCGCACACTGGCACTCCTGGCCAACCATTTCCTCGACATCGTCGACGGGCTGACGACGTTGCGGGTGTTCGGCCGCGCGCGTGCCCAGCAGGACGCGGTGGAGTCGGTGACCGACGAGTACCGGCGCGCGACGATGGGAGTGCTGCGGATTGCGTTCATCTCGTCGTTCGTGCTGGAGCTGTTCACCAGCCTGTCGGTAGCGATCGTCGCAGTCCAGGTCGGGCTGCGGCTCATCGGCGGGGACGTCGGACTACATGTCGCGCTTGTCGTGCTGCTGTTGGCGCCGGAGGCATTCGCGCCGCTGCGCCAGCTCGGTGCGAACCATCACGCCGCGGCAGAAGGTGTGTCGGTCGGGGAAAAAATTCTTGACTTCCTCGACGCGCCGGCACCGCGACGCGGCTGGCGCACGTTACCCGCTGTCACTACCGGCCTGGTCGCTGAGGGACTGACGGTCCGCCGAGCCGACGGCCGGACGACACTCGCGCCGGTGTCGTTCGAACTGAAACCGGGCGAGGTGGTGGCCGTGGTCGGCCCGAGCGGCTCGGGCAAGACGACGTTGGTCGAGGTGATCCTCGGTTTCCAGGAGCCATGCCTGGGCATCGTCCGGATCGGCGGGGTTCCGCTGACGGATGCCGATCATCGGAGATGGCTCGACCAGATTGCCTGGCTGCCGCAGCGGCCGACACTCATCGACGGATCCGTAGCGGACAACATCCGGCTAGGTGCGCCGGACGCCACGGACGACGACGTTCGCGCGGCGCTGGCTCAGGCAGCGTGCGGCGAGATCGACCCCGGTCGGCGGCTCGTCGAAAACGGCGCCGATCTGTCGACGGGACAACGGCAGCGGATCGCGCTGGCCCGCTGCTTCCTGCGGGCCGCGCGCGGTGCCGCACTGGTGCTGCTCGACGAACCGACGGCACACCTCGACACCGTTACCGAGGCGCGCGTCCTGGCCGCTGTCCGCGGGCTCGCTGCTGGCCGGTGCGTGCTAATGGTCGCCCATCGCCCCGCCGCCGTCGATGCCGCGGACCGGATCGTCGATGTCACCGCGGACGACCTCAACCGGATTCTGGCATGAGCACCTACAACAGCATCCGCGTGACTCGTCGGCTGATCGAACTGGCACGTCCCGGTCGTCGTCGGTTCATCATGGCCTGCGGTCTCGGCCTGCTCGCGGCCGGGAGCGGGGTCGGCTTGATTGCTTGCGCTGCCTGGCTGATCAGTGCGGCCGCCCTGCAACCGCACTTGGTCACCCTCGGCGCCGCGATCGTCGGTGTGCGTGCCTTCGCCATCGGCAAGGCGACCCTCCGTTACCTCGAGCGGCTCGTTTCCCACGATGCCGCTTTCCGCATGCTTGCCCGCGTCCGGACACGGTTCATCGCCGCACTGGAACCACTCTCGCCGGGCGTCCTGCCGGTGTTTCGCCGTGGTGACCTGCTCGGCCGAATGGCCGCCGATGTCGATGCGCTGCAGGATCTTCCGCTGCGCGTGCTTCAGCCCGCAGTCGTCGCCATCGGGATCGGGGCGCTGTCGGTCGGTGTTGTCGCGGTGCTGCTTCCCGCCTCGGCGGCGGCGGTGCTGGCCGCGCTCGTGATTGCCGCAATCACGGTTCCGGCAGTCACGTTGTGGGCGAACCGCCGGGCCGAAGCGATGCTGGCCGAGGCACGTGCAGACATGACCGCGAGTGTCGTCACCCTGATGCGCTCCCGGTCCGAGCTCGTTGCTTTTGGCGCCGCATCGCAACGCCTCAACGAATTCGATGCGCACGACTCCGCACTTACTGGCATCGCGCGCCGCGCGGCGATCGCCAACGGCTTCGGCGCGGGCATCTGGGCGCTGTGCGCGGGCGGGGCCGTGTGGGCGGCGCTGGCTCTCGGCACGCCGGCGGTCCGCGATGGGACCTTGGCCGGTGTGGCCCTCGCGGTCATCGTCCTGGTTCCGCTTGCGGCATTCGAGGCCGTTCAGGTCCTTCCCGCGGCCACACTGGCGCACAGCCGCGCTCACCGCAGCGGGGCCCGCGTGCTCGAACTTCTCGCGACGCCAGCGCCGGTTGCCGAGCCTGCCGAGCCGTGCCCGCTGCCCGATCGCCGGTGGCCGGTGACGTTGCGGGACGCCGGTGCGCGTTGGCCCAGCGCCGGTTCGCCGACGGTCGGTGCAGTCACCGGGATCGATCTCGACCTGACGCCCGGCCGCAGCGTCGCGGTGGTCGGTCTCAGCGGAGCCGGCAAGAGCACGCTCGCCGCGATGCTGCTTCGCTTCATCGAATTAGACTCCGGCAGTTATCAATTGGGTGGCGTCGACGTGGAACGACTCTCCGGCGACGACGTCCGTCGGGTCGTCGGGCTATGCGCCCAGGACGCTCACCTGTTCGATTCGACACTGCGGGAGAATCTGCGACTTGCCCGGCCGGGATGCGACGACCCGGCGCTCGGCGACGCGCTCGATCGCGCCCGGCTCACGGACTGGGTCGAGCGCCTGCCCGCGGGCCTCGACACCCACCTCGGCGAGGGTGGGGTACGAGCCTCGGAGGGTGAACGCCGACGCATAGCGTTGGCACGGGCGCTGCTGGCCGACTTCCCGATCATCGTCTTCGACGAGCCGACCGCCAACCTCGACCCGGCGACCGCCGAGGCACTATCCCGCGACCTACTCACCGCCACGGTGGACCGGGCAACCGTGCTGATCACGCACCGACTCGCTGCGCTGGATATCGTGGACGAGA
Organism: uncultured Actinomycetota bacterium; assembly: GCA_963848855.1. Classification (GTDB taxonomy): domain Bacteria; phylum Actinomycetota; class Actinomycetes; order Mycobacteriales; family Mycobacteriaceae; genus Mycobacterium. The sequence continues at coordinate 775,290 of CAWKFL010000006.1, read as the reverse complement.
TCGTGGTGCTCGACAATGGTGTCGCGGTCGAACGCGGCACGCACAGCGAGTTGCTGCGCGTGAACGGGCACTACTTCAGACTCTGGCAGTACGAACACCAGGCGGACCGAACCGACGGGAGCCACGATGGCTGACCTCGACGCACGACAGCACGGCCGATCGGTGACGAGCAAGGTCGTCGCCATCTTGGACGCGTTCTCGGCAGACTCTCCCCGGCTTTCACTGCAGGGACTAGCCGAACGCACCGGACTGCCGCAGTCCACGACCTACCGGCTCGCGTCCGAACTCGTGGAATGGGGTGGCTTGGAACGCGGCGCGGGCGGATACCAGATCGGGCTGCGGTTATGGGAGATCGGCGAGTTGGCGCGGCGCGGTGAGCAGCTTCGTGATGTCGCGGTCCCGTTCATGCAGGACCTCTACGAAGCGACGCGGGAGAACGTGCACCTCGCGGTGCTGGACGGCCACGAGGCCCTGTACATCGAAAAGATCACCGGTCGCCGCGCGGCGCGCGTTGTGACTCGGCGGGGCGGCAGGCTACCGCTACACGCTACCGGCGTCGGAAAGGTGCTGCTCGCGCACGCATCGGAAGAACTTGTGGCGGAAGTACTTTCGAACAGTTTGAAGCGTTTTACACCACACACGCTTACCGTGCCGGCACAGCTACGACGCAAACTGACCGAGGTGCGGCGAACTGGCCTGGCGTTTGCTCTTGAGGAAATGACTCTGGGGTCCGTTTCCGTTGCCGCACCGATATTTTCAGCCCCCGACACCACGGTCGCGGCGCTGGCGGTCGTCGTCCGGTCTAGCCGTAAGGACATCAAGCGGCTGGCGCCGGCCGTCCGGGCGACGGCCAATTCGCTGTCTCGAATCCTCCAACAGCAGGGCTTCGAGCCATCTGGGGACGCAGCAGGCCGGCGCGGCCGCCGCGTCGCGGACTCCCAATCAATGGCAGTATGACATTCCTTCTACCTGCATACTCCCATTCAATGGAAGTGATTTCTAGGTAGTCTGGGAATGCCCTGGGACTCTCGTGACAGAATAAGAACGGGAGTTTGGCAGTATGGCGGGAAATTCGACTGATCCGGGCCGTTCGGTTACCAGTAAGGTCACCGCAATCCTTATGGCATTCAACGACGATGCGGTCCTCACGCTGACCGAAATCGCCGGTATCGCGAAGCTGCCCACGTCGACGGCGCATCGTCTCGCGTCGGAGCTGTTGGCGTGGCGCCTACTGGAGCGTACCGAGGAGGGCGGTTACCGGATCGGCTTGCCGTTTCGGATTATCAGCAAGGACGCGACGGAGTTCGATATCCTCAACCGCGCCATCCTCGTCATGCGGGCTCGGCCCGTTCTGGCCGAGCTCGCGCAAAACGTTCACACCGAGGCTAGGCTCGGCGCGCTGCACGGTATCGAGGTTGTGTACCTGGGTCAGAGCAGTCCGATCCCTACTGGTGTGGCGACGCTGACGCCGACACTGCCCGCGTACGAGACCGCCATCGGCAAAGCATTGCTTGCTTTTTCGCCCACCAACGTCGTTGACAGAGTCCTTGCCGAGGGCATGCGCACGGCAAAGCCGCTGACCTCGCCGGACAAGCTTCACCAGGCGCTGTCGGTCATCCGGCTCACGCAGATAGCGACCGCGCGCGATGAATACCAGCACGACAGTTCTGCCATCGCGATGCCCGTCTTCAGCGGTGGGGGCAAGGTGGCCGCCGCGGTCGAACTGACAGTGCACGAACCGGACACCGACATCAAGTCCGCTACCGGCGCCCTGACTGTGGCTTGTCGAAGCCTTTCTCGCCAGCTGGCCACCGAGTTTCGGGGCTGTGGCACGGCGCACTCGAACGGAAACGCAAACGGATCTACTGTGTGAGCGCGACGGTCACCACCGGAATCGCGCTCAGTTCGAGAAGCGGACGGTGACCGCACCGAGGTGCGCAAACTCAGCGCGAAATACGTCACCCGGTTGCACTCCGACCATCTTGTGGACTGCACCCGGAAGGACGACGTCGCCGGCCCGCAGTTTGGCGCCGAAGTTCGCCAGTTTGTTCGCCAACCACGCCACACAGCGCGCCGGGTTGCCGAGCGCAGCGGCCCCGGCGCCGGTATCGATCAGCTCGCCGCCGCGGGAGACGGCGACGCCGGTGAGCCGCAGGTCGAGTTCGTCTACACGCCGCAGCCGGCCGCCCATGACGATCAGCCCGGATGACGCGTTATCGGCCACGGTGTCGACCAGCTTGATCTTCCAATCGGCCACCCGGGAATCCACGATCTCCACCGCGGGCAGCACACCGGCGATGGCCTCCAGGGCGGTTGCGGTATTCACACCCGGCCCTTCGAGATCGCACTCCATCACAAAGGCCATCTCGGCCTCGACCCGAGGCTGTACCAGGCTGGACAGGTCGATCTCGTCGCCGTCCTCGACGAACATGCCGTCCAGCAACACACCGTAGTCCGGCTCGTCCACGCCGAGCAGGTCCTGCATCGGCTTCGATGTGAGCCCGATCTTGCGGCCGCAGATCCGTTCGCCGCTCTCGACGCGCCGGGCGATGTTCACCGACTGGATCGCATAGGCGTCCTCGATCGTCAGATCGGGATGTCGGTCGGTGAGCGGGCTAATCGGTACCGCAGTGGTATCGGCTTGCCATAGCTCATCCGCCAGCGTGCGATGAAGCGTCGTAGGTTCCACAGCACCAGAATTCCCCGCGGCTGGTCTCAAATAAAGCAGCTTCCGACGAGTGGGAAGGGGCGTACGGTTCCAGCCAGTGGGAGGGGCAAGCGGCGGGTGTGCCAATCTATAGACGATGGTGTGATGGCAGAAGATTCGTCGTGGAACGTCGGTCAGTATGCAGCCGAGATATTGGCTCCCGAGACGAACGTGATGGGGCTCGGGCCCGACACAGCGGGTATCGGGGATTCGCTAACCGCGGCGGTGCGCCGCGCGGCCACCAACCCGGGCCTGCTGATGAAGGCCGGCGCGACCTTGACCGGCGGGCTGGCCGCCATTCCGTCGACCGTGCTGACTGACTGGATCGCCGAGAAGAAGGGCAAGGACGGCAAGCAGGTTGACCGCCGGTTTTCCGATCCAGCGTGGACCGAGAACCCCTATTTTCACGCGGTGCTACTGGCCTACATGTCCGGCTGCGACTTCGCCCGCACCCTCATCGCGGAATCGGGATTGGAACGCCGGCAGGCCGCGAAGGCACAGCTCGGCCTGGAGCTGCTGCTGGACGCTGCGGCACCGAGCAACTTTCTGCTCACGAACCCGGCAGCGCTCAAGCGCGCATTCGACACTGCCGGCGTCAGCCTGCTTAGAGGGGCGCGAAACTTCACGCTCGATCTGATCCAGAACCGAGGCATGCCGCGGCAGGTCGATTCGAGTCCGTTCGAGCTGGGCGGCAATCTGGCAGTGACGCCGGCGAAAGTGGTATTCCGCAACGAGCTGATGGAGCTGCTGCAATACGAGCCACAGACCGACGAGGTGCACGAGACGCCTCTGCTGTGCAGCCCGCCGTGGATCAACAAGTACTACATCATGGACCTGGCACCACAGCGCAGCTTCATCGAATGGGCCGTCCAGCATGGCCGCACCGTGTTCGCGATCAGCTATCGCAACCCGACCGCGGAAATGGCCCGCACCACCATGGACGATTACCTGATCTCGGGTCCCCAGCAGGCCCTCGACGTGATCACCGACATCACCGGCGCTGCCAAGATCGACATCGTGGGCCTGTGCCTCGGTGGCGCGCTCACCGCGATCACCGCCGCCTACCTCACCCAGACGGGTGACGACCGAGTCGGCGCCATCACGCTGCTCAACACCATGCTCGATTACGCCGAGCCCGGACAGCTCGGCGTGTTTACCGACGAGGCAGGGATAGCTCGGCTCGAGAAAGAGATGGCCAAGTCCGGCGGAACGCTGCCCGGCAAGTCGATGGCCGGCACTTTCGACGTGCTGCGTGCCAACGACCTGATCTTCAACTACGTGGTATCGAACTGGCTGCTCGGCCAGACACCGCCCGCATTCGACATCCTCGCCTGGAACAACGACAGCACGGTGATGCCAGGGGCGATGCACACCTTCTACCTGCGCAACTTCTACGTGAAGAATCTGCTCGCCAAGGGCGAGCTCGAGATCGCCGGGCGCACAATCGATTTGAATGCGGTGAAATCAAACGCGTACGTCGTTAGCGCGAAGAACGACCACATCGTGCCCTGGGAATCGGCCTACAAGACCACCGGATTGTTCTCCGGTTCAACCCGATTCGTACTCAGCAACGGCGGGCACATCGCCGGAATCGTCAACCCACCCAGCCCGAAGGCATGGTTTGTCTCCAGCGACGATAATCCGACCAGTGCCGACGACTGGATGCAGGCCGCCAAACGGACCAACGAATCCTGGTGGATCGACTGGGCCAACTGGTCCAGCGAGCACGCCGGTCCGATGGTCGCACCACCCAAGATCGGCAGCCGCAAATACAAAGTGCTCGGCGACGGACCCGGAGAATACGTCTTCACCTGAGCGGCTGGTGGTCGCTGACGCCTCGGTCAGATCACCGGACAGGTTTGGAGTGTCAACGTCCCGCTTGGACAACACATTCGAATGTCTGCTCACGATAGAGAGGAGTGCAGGTCGAGCGTGCCATGTTGCCCGATCGCCGCGTAGTTGGCTGCGAGCCAGGTTTGAGCGGCCCGGCGGCCGGCATCGCGTAACTGCACCAAGAAATCCCACTGCGCGATGCGCCGCGAAGATGCCTCGTGATCGCCGAGGGCGCCGCTTCCGTCGATCCGGTGCATATGCCTGTTCTCGTATTCCTCGGGCGAGAGAATCCCCTCCTCGATCAGTCGCTTGACGAAGACCACGGCCCGCAATTCGCGCAGCGCGTCAAGCATGCCCCAGGTGTAGGCGCTATGAGCCCCGCCCCCTGCAGAGCCAGCGGCACCGTCTTTTGTGCATACGGGCCAGCGAAGGTCACTGACGCTGGTGAGGTCGGTGGTCTCGCGCCGACGGCGTCGAAAGCGCCCGTCATGACGCCTGCCGCGAGTTTGGGTGTTCAACTATCGCCCCCGTTGTCCGGCTTCCGGGCTCGTGATGGGCGGGATACCCATGGGGCGACGATCGGTCACGTTCTGCGTCGGATGATCCTGCCGCGGAACAACACTCGGGCCAAACCCAACGGTGTGACTGCTATGCCGGCGACACCCGTTCGTTGCTGCCATTGCCGCTTACCTCCGTGTCGCGGACAGGAATCTGCCACGGACAGAGCCCAAAACGGTCACATCCGCAGCACGGCCTGACAGATCGACATTAGCCACAAGTTCCATCAGCGTCGCGGTCCGTCGAGTCACTCCTTGCGCGCTCTGAGTCCGGCGCGCGTCCGCTGATCGGGTCCCAACAAGTATTGCCGCCAAACAGCCACGCCGCCAATTGACTTCCGATCAGCGGGAAACAACGGCGATGCCCGTCGTAGGGCTACACCATGGATCTGATAGACGTCTCGTTGTCAGGCCTCAGGAGGATTTCGATGATGGTGCGAAAGGCGATTGACCTGGCGGCATCTGGACCCACGATCGAATCGGCGGTGCAGGAGGCCATCGACCGGGCGACGACCACTCTGGAGGGGGTCACCCGCTTCGAAGTGACCAAGATCGCCGGTGAACTCACTGATACCGGACCGGTTTTCGACGTCCAACTAACGGTATGGTTCAACCTCCTCGAACGGATGCACGAGTGAGCCGCATCTCGTGACGACATCGCAGGACCTCCGCCGCCCGACGCAGCCCGACGGCATAGGCGTGGCGGCATTGCCTATCGGCATCAATCACATCGAAAGCGTCAACGCCTACATCGTTGAAGATGGCGACTCGGTCACGCTGGTGGACTGCGGCATGTGGCACCCGGGAGAACGTGACGACGGCTTGACCATCCTGCGGGATGCCCTCAACACGCGGGGCTATGTGCTGGAGGACATCTCGCGAATCTTAGTGACCCACGCTCATATCGATCACTACGGCATGGCCGGTCGGCTGATGGAACTTACCGGCGCTGAGTTGCTCATGCACGCCATGACTGATCTGGACTGTGAAAAGTATCGACATCCCGATACCGCCCAGGCGCGAAAGCGGGATACCTACAGCGACCATGGGGTAGCTCCTGCGGACCTACCCGCGTTCTCGGACACACTCGTTGGGTGGATGCCGTACCTGCACTCCGTCGTGGAGGCATCTACTCGCCTGCAAGGTGGCGAGGTCATCAAGATTGGAAAGCGACAGTGGGAGGTTCTGCACACCCCCGGTCATTCGCTCGGCCACATTTGCCTATGGGCAGAGACGGACAAGCTGCTGTTCTCCGGCGATCATCTGCTGCCCGCGGTCACTCCCCCCGTCACGTTCGAGCGTGGATTCGATAGGGATCCACTGCGAAGCTATCTCACATCCCTCAAGCTGGTCGCGGACCGCGATCCTGCGCTGGTCATGCCAGGACACGGCCGCTCGTTCGCCGATGGCCGACGCCGCGTCGACGCGATAATTCGGAATAAGCAACGCCGGCTGGAATCCATCCATGCCATGATTCGCAACCGTCCCTGCACGGTCCGTGAGATTGCGGAGGTCCAGGTCGCCAGGGCATTCCTGCAATTTCAACGTAATCTGGCGATGGCTGAGACCCTTGCCCATCTCGCCTACCTGCGGTGGCAGGGGCTGATCGAGCGACGAACCCGCAGTGATGGCATCTACGAGTGGTACTCCACCGACGAGGGGGCCGACTGAGAGCGTCGGCCCTCGCCCATCAGACGCCGGCCACCTCGATAGACCCCAGGCCGTCGAACTCGAATGTGACACAGCCGCCGGCAACCACGGGCACCGGGGCGGTCACTCCACCGGAGAACACCAATTGCCCGGCCTTGAGCCCATCGCCCTCGGCGGCGAGTTGGTTGGCCAGCCAGGCCACCGACGCTGCGGGGTGGCCCATCACGGCAGCACTGGCCGCGGTACTCACGACTTCACCGTCGGCCCGCACGACGCAGCCGATGAGCCGCAGATCCTCGAGTTCCTCGGGACGCCGGGAAATCGGGCCAAGGTAGAAGCCGCCCGCACTGGCGTTATCGGCCACCACGTCGGTCAGGGCGAACTTGAAATCTTCATAACGTGAATCGAGTATGTCCACTGCGCCGAAAACAACCTCGGTAGCGGCCAGGACCGAGATCACCGTCGCCGGCGGTTCGACGTCACGGGCCAACAGAAACGCAATCTCAGACTCGACGCGCGGATGAATAAAGCGATCCAACCGGACCGGCTCGCCATAATCGCAGATCATGCCGGTCGTCACCCGGCCGTACAGCGGGGCATCCACGCCCATAGCCACCTGCTTGTTGCGGCTGGTCAATCCCAGCTTGTAGCCGACCAAGCGCTCCCCGGCATCGAGCTTGGACTGCACGAACGCCCGCTGAGCCTGATAGGCGATGCCCAGATCTAGATCCGGATGCAGATCACTGAACTGCCTAATCGCCTTGCGCTCGCGCTCTGCGACGATCAATTCGGCGGCGATGTCCTGAGGATTGGTCACCTGTACGCCTCCCGGATGACCCGCCCGATGCGGGTCGCACCCTCGAATGGTCGCCGCACCTCAAGGGCCGATGCAAGGCCTGGACGGCCGCATTCCGTTGAGCGGGAGCGGAGTTCAGGCAGTGCCGGGGGGGTGCCTACAAGTCAGCTGTACTGAATCGCGGTGGCCGCCGTGACGGCAGGTCCAGGGTCGCTTCCAGAACCTCGATCGGCGGGTGAGTGCGCTGGTGTTCACGGTCGCACTCCGACAACTCCGCCAACCGGGCGTCCCAGTCGGTCAGGACATCCCTGGCGGCCAAGGCGTAGAAGCGCCGCAGCGACATCTGAAACCACGCGTACAGCGCCGCGCTCAGGCCGGCGAGCACAGCGAGTGACGCCAACGCGGCCAACACGTAGATCATCATGGACCTTCCCAATCGGGCAGCAAATGTCTTCAACTCAATCATTGCCAACCAGGAGGTTGCCAACTTTATTGCCGTTGGCTCAATCACATTGCGAGCCAACCGTGTCCTGAACCATGCCGTCAGGCGCAATTCACCGCTGTTCCGCGAAATCGGGCCGAGAAAATATCTCGATCAAAGAGTTCGGCTGATCCCGCCAAGTGAGCTACCAGCCCCGCCTTCGCGATATGGTCGACACCTGCTCGCTCGCTGACTAGTGTTGGCGCGCAACACCTTCGACATACGTGCTAATGCAGCACTCAAGGGCCGACCGGTCCCGTTGAATCCCGAACCACAAGCTGGCTCGGAATCACGACCGGGGTGTCCGGCCGGCTGAAGATCCGACCTAGTACCAGGTCGACGAGCGTTCGGCCCGCATGCTCTGCGTCGGTATGCACGGTCGTCAGCGACGGGTGACAGAAGTCGGCCCCGAAGATGTCGTCGTAGCCGACAACGCTGATCGCGCCGGGCACATCCACATCGCGCCGCCGCAAACGCTGCAGCATTCCAATCGCCAGCAGATCGTTGAACGCGACCAAAGCTGTCGCGCCGCTGCCGATGCCCACATCGGCGGCAGCCGTCCCTTGGTCCAGCGTCGGCATGAACGGGCCAAGACTGACGATCTCGACGCCGAGCCGCGCGGCGTTCTCCGCGAGCCCCTGCCATCGCTCGTTGTTGGACCACAGTGCCGACGGACCGGATAGATAAGCAATCGAGCGATGGCCGAGCGCCACCAGATGCTCGACGATCTGCCGGCTACCGTCTCGCGAATCGGTGACGACGCTGGTGAAACCGGCGACCTCCCGGTTGAACATCACGGCCCCGGTGCGCGCGGCGACCGAACGCAGCTCGACCTCCGGCAGCCGGCTGGAGGCCAGGACGATTCCGTCGAGACTTCGGTCGCTGAGCCGCTCGATATGCGCCCGCTCCACCTCCGGACCGTCAGCGATGTCACCAACGATCAACGACGAGCCCGCGGCGCGGGCCTGGGACTCCACCCCCTTGATCAGGGTCGCGTTGTACGGATTGGCGATTCCGCTCACCATGAGGGCCAGCAGGGACTCGCGCACCGGTACTCGGCCCGACGTATAACCGAGCCGTCGCGCAACTTCCTGAACGCGCTCGCGCATTGGCCGGCTGACGCGGTCGGGATTCGACAGCGCGCGCGACACCGTGGACACGGCGACGTCGGCTTCCCGTGCCACATCCTGCAGCGTCACTGTCCGTGGACTGTCCGGTGCTCCAGGGGTGTTCATCGCGGCCCCATCCATATCCCTCGATGCCAACTTTTGCATTACAACGGCAACTATGGCAATATTTTGCCATAGTTGCCGTGCGGATGCACGCAGGCGGAACACCCCGCACCCAGGAGAGAGCGAGCGTCACCGTGAATTCGATCCCCGCCGCAATGCCGGCGCGGACCGGCGCGGCCTGGCTGATCTGGGCGATCGGTGTGATCGCCTACATCCTGACGGTCATGCAGCGCACCACGCTCGCCGCTGCAGGCCTGGATGCTGCCGATCGTTTCGGACTCAACCCAGGCAGTTTGGCCACCTTCGTGTTCATCCAAGTGGCCGTATTTTCCGTTGCGCAGATTCCGGCCGGACTGCTCGTGGACCGCTACGGGCCGCGGGCGATGCTCGTCGCCAACGCCGCGTTGCTGGCCAGTGGGCAGATTCTGCTGGCGACGGCCACATCCATGCCCGTCGCCGCGGCGGCCCGAGTTCTGGTCGGCACCGGTGATGCCATCGTCTTCGCGGCGACGTTGGCGCTCATCCCGCGATGGTTCTCCGCACGGCGGGTGCCCCTGATGACTCAGCTGACGACCATTGTCGGCCAATTGGGGCAGATTCTGTCGGCCGTCCCGTTTGTCGCGTTGCTCCGCAATTCCGGGTGGTCGACTGCATTCATCACCGTTGGCGCGGCAAGCGCGCTAGTCGGTGTACTCGCGTTCGCTGTCGTGCGAAATGGCCCGCCGGGAACATGGCTTCCCACGCCCATTGCGTCGGTCCGCGATATCGGTGACGCTCTCAAGCAGGTGTGGGCGCGCCCGGGGACGCGGCTGGGTTTCTTCGGCCACATGGCCACGCAGTTTCCGATGATGGTGTTCTCGCTGCTGTGGGGTCTGCCCTATCTGGTTTCCGCACAACGCCATTCGGAGTCGACCGCCAGCATGCTCATCATGGTGTTGGTGCTTAGCACCGTGGCCATTGGGCCGGTTATCGGTGTGTTGACCTCACGGCATCCGTTGCACCGATCGTGGCTGATCCTTGGCATCGTGGCGGCCGATGTCGCGGTGTGGACGCTGATCCTGGCTCTTCCCGGACCTGCTCCGATGTGGCTGCTCGTCGTGCTTGTTGTCACGCTCGCCGCATGCGGGCCGGGTTCGGTGGTGGGCCTCGACATCGCAAGAACATCGAACCCCGACACGAACATCGGTCTCGCACAATCCATTGCGAACCTCGGCGGCTTCATGGCAACGCTGCTGGTACTGGCAGCCATGGGTGTGGTGATGACCGCTGCGGGTGGATTCACGCCAGAGGCGTTCAGGGTGGCATGGCTCGTCATGTATCCGGTGTGGGCGCTGGCCGTCGTGGGTATTGTCGTCACCCGGCGCGAGGCTCGCCGGCTCGACGCCGAGAACGGCATTGTGCCCCGGCCGTTGCGCCAGGTGCTGGCCGCTGTGGCGATGCGGTAACGGCACAAATCCCACGCCGAGTCAGCCGCTCTCTCGGCTGGCTTCGCGAACGCGCGCAGTCACCTCGACCATGAAGCGCGGATTTTCTCCCGGTCTCCCGAACGCCGTGACCTCGACCGCCGACCGGGCTGGGCGGTGGTCGCCAAAAGCCCGATTCCACACGGCATTCAAGGCGGGGCGGTCGCGCTGGAGGTGCGTGGTGAAAATGCCGACGCGGACGACATCGCTGAACTCGGCTCCTGCGGCGCGCAAGATGGCGTTCAAGTTGTCGAAAAGCTGCTCGGCTTCGGCCTCGGCGGAGTCGGGCCGCTGCCCTGTCTTCGGATCGACCCCGAACAGTGCGGACACGAAGACCCATCCATCCACCTCGACGGCCTGTGGAACCGGCCCCGTGTGCACTGGAGCTTCGTCGGTTTCGATGGTTCGCATGTCGAGTTCCTCCCTCGCTTATTCAGCGGATGGCGACGCGCAATGACGTCAACACTTGCACGCATTCCTTCTGCGGTGTCACGCGATCCCGTCAGGCGGAAGTTCATTTCGTTCATCGGGCCGCGCGCCACTCGCACAGGAGATCGGACAGCCAGGTGGACATCCTCAGAACCAGCCTTTGCGTTTCGCCCAGATCAGCAGCGTTGCCGACATGGCCAGCATGACGGCCAGGATGGCGGCCAGCAGAATCCACTCCGTGCGATCGTTGACGATCACGTTCATGCCGAGAACTGAGGATAGTGCGGTAACCGGCAGCGTGACAGCCGCGATCACCGCGAGCCGCTCGGCGGCGACGGTCATCTTCGTGTTGGTCCGCGCCTGATAGAACTCGATCGTTCCCTGCAGGTATGCCTTCTGCGTGTCCGCCATCACCGACAGATGGTTGAACTGGTCGACTGCGTCTTGCAGCAGCGCTTGCCCCGGCCCCGAGCCGAATACCGCGATGGTCGCCATCCGGCTGTACACCTCACGGCTCAGAGCGGACATGGTGCAAACCGTGAGCAGACCGTGCCGCGCCCGGAACATCTCCTCGAGGAACGATTCGGGATCGCCGAGGTGCCCGCCCGTGACGCGCTGTTCCAGCTTCCAGACATCTTTCGTCAAATCCGCAGTGAAGGTACGCAGACGCCCGGTCAGTGCGGTAAGCAGCGCGTAGGAAAGCTCGAACGCCCTGGTGGGCTTGAGCTTTCCACTGATCAAGCGACTTAGCACGGCGTCTACCTCGACGGTGGCCGCCGCCGGGTCGACCGCAGGATTGAGCGGACCGTGCACCGTCACGAGGTAGCGCTCACCGATGAACTGATCGAGTTCGATGTAGTGCACGTGGCCGCCGGCGCCAGGCTGTGGGGCATGCAGCACCAGGAAGAGATGGTCGTCGTGGAGATGAATCTTGGGCACAGAATTGCGATTGGCCGAGTCCCGGACCGCAAGCGGATGGAAGCCGAACGTCGTCGTCAACATCCGCTCGGCCGGCTCGTTCCAGACCGGTATGTCTACCCAAAAAACCGTCGGTTCGGGCCAGCAAGGCGGGCAGGTGTGCGGCACTGTACATCTGCACTCCCGCAGGCGAAATGAAACGGACGTCCATATCAGCGGTCCGTTAGCACGCCGGCCGAGCACAGCACGCTGGTGGCCGCATCTGCAGCGCGGCGAGCGGCCTCGGCGACCGGTAGGTTGCGGAACTCCGGTGTGTTGGATTCGACACAGTACGGGCCGGTGAAGCCGGCGCGGCGCACGGCTTGGATCAGCCGCACGACGTCCAGTTCCCCCTCACCGGGTAACTGGCGTTCGGCGCGGGCGTGCTGCTGGAAGTTCTCGTGTACCAGCCGGCCGTCGTTGAGTTGGAAGCCGGTGATACCGGCTGTCGGGAGGTCGGACAGTTGATCGGGATCACTTCCGCCGTTGTAGAAATGCCACACATCTATTAGGAGGCCCGCATTTGGTGCATCGGCGCGGCGCAGCAGGTCGATCGTGATCCGCGTGTTGGCGAGCGCCGACCACGGGAACGACTCGACTGCGACCAGTAAGCCCTTCTCACCGAGCCGATCGGCGTTGGCGCGCAACGCCTTCGCCGCACTTTCCAGCGCTTGCTCGCTATCCAGCGGGGTATCTCCACTGAATTCCCCGGCACTGACCTGGCGGCCCCCAAGCGCGTCGGCGACCGCTTCGATGTCAGTCAGAGATGGTGAGATTCCCCCGCTCTGACCGGAGCCGAACACCCAGCCAGCGAGAAATTCGATCTCGACAAGGGCCAGTCCGTTGTTCCGAAGTACTGCCCGCATCTCGGGGACGTCCACGCCGGCAGCGATCGTGCGGGACAGATCGTCGCAGTGTAGGCCGATCCCGGAGAACCCGGCCGCCGCGGCGGCTTCGCACCGCTCGATAAAGGAATTCCGTGGCGGTTCGGTGAAGCCCGCACCGGACAGCGTGAAGTGACTCGCGACCAGACCAGGAAACTCGTTCATCTGTGCAGGTGCTCCATTCCTCGACGGGCACTCGCTACGGAGGCGACTCATTGAATCTGAAGAGTCGCATCGGGGTGTCCCACAACACCTTTCGACGATCGACGGGTTGAGGCACCAGGCGCTCGAGAAGGCCGAGAATGAGCCCGTAGTCGATGCGCTCTGGGGCTTGCAAGAACGGCCAGTCCGATCCCCACATACACCGGTCAGGCGTGAATGCCTCAAGCAAAGCCTTCACGAAGGGCCAAGAATCCTCCCACGGGTAGCTCGTCCGCGAGCATTTCACCAAGCCGGAGATCTTGACGAAGTACCGCCCGCTCGATGCCAGGTCAAGTAGCCGGCGAAATCCTGGCTGAGCCAATCCCGCCGTGGGATCGGGTCGCCCGCAGTGGTCGATCAGGACCCGCACCCCGGACGGCGCCAGAATCGGGGCCATGCCGAGCAGTTGGTCGCCTTCTATCTGCACGTCGACAAACATGTCCAGATCAGCTAGCTCGGACAGTAGCGGCCCAGCTTCGCTGAAGTATTCGACGCCGAGCAGAGCGACCTGCATCGTGGTGCCCACCACACCACGGTCGCGCAGTCGTTGCAGGTCGACGCGGCTGATGTCATTGTCGACGACCGCGACACCCTTGAATCGGCCATTTCCCCGTTCAAGGAAGTCCAGAAGGCAGCGGTTATCTGTGCCATAGCCTGAATTCGGGCCAACTACCAATGCATGTCGGGCGCCATAGCAATCGAATAAGTCGGTCAGTTGGTGCGCTGTGCCCTGCTCGTTGCTGACTGGGTGGTACCAGGCGCCTGAAGCGTATGCGAAATGTGCGGGGTCGAGAAGGTGGTTGTGACAATCGACCTTGGGTTCGCCGTAGATCGTCACGATGCCAGTTTTCAGGATCACATTTCACCAAACAAGCGTCTGGCATTGACTTCCGGCGAGTGGGAGTCGTGCGTCTTTCGGGGCGAATCTACGCGAGGTATCGTCGGGCAGACCGAAGAGGTGCTCCGCGGGCACGAGGTCCGGATTGGGCGAATCTGTCGCTCGAAGTCGGCCTAGGTCAATTCGATTGGGAGGGTGCGTAACTTTTTCCGCAGTGGCGGATAGCCAGAGCAGCGGCTGTGGCGGAGTATCGGTTCAGAACTGCAAGTCGTGATTTCAGCGTTTTCACAGCGTTGCCTTGCGATCCTGAGGCATGCGGATCCGACGCCACGCCGCCGACAGCCCCGGCAACTTCTTTCGCGTCCCCGCCCGTGAAGGCGGCCATGACATGACCGATCACCCCATACGGATTCACCATAGGAACTACGGATTTCGGAGAGCAGCCCGCGGCTTGGGCGACGACTTTGATTTCCCGATGTCGAGGGCAATTTTTGGCTCACCGCTGAGCGGCCGATACCGTCGACCTACGTCGTGGACCGTTTTGCCGCGTTTGTGCCAAACCCGTCCCCGACAAGTGTCTGGGGCGGCCTACCATCGGCAAATGAGCGTAGACGTGGCGCGACCACATCGGATCGTTGGTCGGTACTGCGCTGCCATTCTGACGGTCGGCGCGATGTTGAGCCTGTCCTTCTTCGGTGTCCCGTCGGCCGCGGCCCAACCGTGCCCCGATATAGACGTGACGTTCGCGCGCGGTCTTGGCGACGCCCCAGGACCGGGGCCACTGGGCGATGCCTTCAGCAACTCGCTGCGTTCAAAGGTCGAGGGCAGGTAGGTCGGGGTGTACGGGGTCAACTACGCCGCCACGGCGAACGTTCTCAACGTCTCCGACGGCGTCGCCGATGCGACCAACCATGTCAATGACATGATCGCCAATTGTCCGGCGACCCGGTTGGTGCTCGGCGGCTTTTCTGAGGGCGCGGCTGTCGTTGACTTTCTCGTAGGTGCCGTTCCAAACGTTCCTGCCATCCCGGGCGTTCCCGGCATACCAGGCGGCCTTCCCCCTTACCCGACATACCAGGGGTTCCCGTTGCCCTACCTGGACTGGACATCCTTTCCGGCACCGGCCCACCAATTCTCTGCCCCCGGCGGCCGTCGACCACGTGGCGGCAGTTGCAGTGTTCGGCAACCCGCTGACCAGTCTCTGGTCCGCTGAATGGACTCGCGGGGCCATACGGGCCGAAGCGATCGACTTGTGCCACGTCGGCGACCCGCTATGCGGCAGACGCAACGACTTGAACGGCCATAACGAATACGTGCCAGGCCTGACAGACCAGGCCGCCACATTTGTCGCGGGCCTGGTGTAGGCCGGGCACCCGCATTACGACGACACCATTTACGGCCGTACGTCACCCCCGCTGGCTCGGAAGCGCGATCGTCGCGCACCGCCAGCAGTGACACACGCCGAACAGCACGAAGTGCGGGTATCTCCCGCGCAGGTCCGGTCGGCGATTGACCAACGTCGCATTCGCCGGTGATCCCAACTGCCCGTCATCGTTGAGTGGTGCAACTGTCGGTAGGGCACTTACGTCCGTAGTCCTTAGCCGTTCGGTGCGTTCAGACCCACGATGCGAGTGCGCGCAACGCGCGATGCGGCCAGGAAGCCCACGATATCGAAGGTTGCGAGACCCGACGCCGATGAGGGTCTACTGCTCCTGGTGCAAGGGATTTCAGCCGAGCCGACACGCCTGCGGGCCGCGGCATGGCGACCCTTGAAATCGTTGGGCGGTGTTTACCTCCAGAATTCAGTCGCGGAGTGGTGTTGTGCGCGCCCTGCGCCGAGTCTTCTCGTGAATCTTTAAGGTCGCGTTAGGGACGACGCTTGCCGGTAAGGAAGGACGACGTGGCGAACTGGACTGCAAAAGTCGCAGCGGCGCTTCACGCAATCGCGGGTCGTCTGGGCCGACGGACGAAGGTCAAGTCGACGTCGTTCGACGAGAGGAACGGAAAGGCGCCATTCAACGCCTCGGGCGTTGCGCAAGTCGGTCCGGGCCGCTTCGTCTTCATCGACAACCACGACCCGTCAGCCCTGTTCGAACTCGCTCTCGGCGCCGACGACACAGAAGTCGAACGCATTTCGCGCCGCCCCATGGCCGGCGTTGCCGAGAACCAGTTGCGTGACCCCGAGGGGCTGACCCGCGTCGACCGTGACGGCGAAATCTTTCTCATCGTCGCGTCCTCGCTCTGCGTGCTGGACGCCAAGGAGTCAGGGCGACAACAAGTTGGTGACGGATTGGTGCGTGTTCGCTACACACCCCACGGTGACCTGCATGCAGAAGCGATGCACGGATTTCGCGACTGGTTACTGCACCACCTGCCTTCGCTCGCCGCGGTCGGCCAGCGAGAACCGGACGCAGGCGGCTTGAACATCGAAGGCGTTGCCTGGGACCCGCGTACCCGGACGCTCCTGTTCGGCCAGCGGGGGCCCGCGGACACCGGAGGCATCGCGGTGATTCGAGTCCCCGTCGATGCAGGTGTTGCCCCGTGGACAACAGGGTCGCTTGAGGCGCCGTCGATTGTGCGCGCCCGTGTACCACGATCAACCGCGAAGCAGGGCATCCGCGACATCTCGTACGACGAGCAGACCGGCGACTTCCTGATTCTGCTCGGACGGTCGACGAGCAGCGGCGACGAACCGTTTCAGCTCTGCGCGTGGAAGGGCGGCGGCGACAAAGTCCAACTGCTCGATGTCGTCTTCCACCGATCGATGAAGCCTGAAGGCGTCGTCGCATTCTCAAGCAGGGACGAAAGGAGACTCCTCATCGTCGATGACCGAGGCGGCTACGCCGTGTTCGACTACCCCGGACAGTGATCAGTAGAAGTAGAGGTTGGAGCCAGGGAGTTCTTGGTGGACCCTCGCCCTGCCACCCGGTGTGAGGTCGAGCCCATATTTCGCCATCTCACCCGTCCGCACGCTGACGAGGTTGAAATAGCCGGTATATGCGAATCGGCCCGGCGGATTAGCGGGATCGGTGACGGGGACGGGTACGGGGTTGACCGTGAACTCTTCGGCGTGTTCGCCATTGCTCGGCGCACACGTGTAGAGGTATTTGTGCCCTTGCCGCGTGACTTGCGTGGCGCTGGCGTGCAGAACGCGGTCGAAGGCCTGACTGGTCAGTGACTTTCCGGTCCCGAGGTCGTTAAGAACCCACAAGTCCGTCTTGTCGTTGTCGTCCTTCAGCGGTTGGTGGTAGACCTCGAAGTTCACCGGAGCGGGTATGCCCGGCGGAACCGACTCGGTATTGCTGGCATGCAGACAGGCACTCGTGTCGTGCTTGAGGATGTAGACCGGGTTGGCCGGGCCGGGCAGACCCGCAGCGATATATCCGGCTGATTCGGCCAACCGCAATTGCTGCCGCACGGAATCGATCTCCGCCACAGCATTGGGCACACCGAATCCCGTTAGGAGTGCCTGCATTTGATCGATCAGGGGTTTCAAGACCGTCTGCTGGTGCTCGCGGCTAAATATGGTTTCCCGATACGCCCGAATCTGGTCGAACAACTGCTTGCGGCGGGTGTCGTCGTTGCGCACGAGCTGTGCGATCATCCCGTCTCGGCCCAGCTTGAACGGCCTGGCGGGCTGGAGTGTCTGATCGATTCCCCATGGGATCATCTTGAACTTGATGTTGCCCAAGCCCGGTGCTGTGACGGCAGTTACGTCGTTGTAGATGTAGGTGTTGTTGGTGTTATCGGCGTAGCCGTCCCAGTGCTTGAGGAAGAACTCCATCGCGTAGATCTTGAGGAACTGGTCCATGTCGAGCATCTGGTCCGCGCCGGCCAACCCGTTCGCTTTGATGTGACGGCACGCGAACTTTAGATCGGCTTTGTCCTTGAATTTGGAGAGGGACTCCACCCCGATGAACGTCAGCCTCTCTTCGAGGAGATCGTCGTGATGCTCGAGCTCGTAGAGATTCCCCTTCATGTTGCCGTTGAAGTTGCGCTCGATGTAACGCTTCATCACCGGCTCGGCATTGACATATATACCGGGGCTGTTGACGCCGCCGACCCCCTGGCCGATTAGTGTTCCGTTTACGAACACCCGGGCATAGTTGCATCGCGAATTGGGCAAACCGGCCATGTCCAGTAGCCGGTAGCCCAGCGTCTGCTTGATGTATGACTTGTCCTGAATGGAATTGTTGAGCGTCACGTACCGCGACCCGATCAGGGCTTCGATCGCGGGGATGTTGGCGTCACCGAACTTGCCGAAGTCGACATGCAGGCACGGCTTGTCGCTGTTGATAGAGCCGCAGAATGATTTCTTCTTGACGCCCACGTCGGTGAACGTGGCCTTCGTGGGGAACTTTGTTCCGGATATCTCGACCGAGGTTGCCTTGCGCCAAGTGAACCTGCTGCCGCCGGTCCATTCGAAGTTGCACCGGCCGCCCTCCGGTTCCTCGTTTCGCACCGCATCCCACTCCGCCTGCGGCATCGTGATCTTGACCGTGATCACGTTGTCGAGCGCATAAAAAGAATCGAGTGCTTGCTGCTGCTCAGCGGTCATCGTCACCACTCCCCGTACCTTGCGGCCTTCCACCACCAATATGAGGCAGGACACCGCATTCGACGCGAGTAGCAAGGTACTCGTTTCAGGAACCGCCGTGCCCCGACCGTACAAGCAACTGTCGAGATCGGCGTCTCGTTTCCTTCCGGACATTCAACCGGCACCGCCGCAGTCGCTGCATGTCCGTGGACACTGACACGCTGGCTGATCACGTCGGGATTGGGCAGGGCGAGCCTTGAGGTTTCCGGCCTGCTCCTGCGGCGGGCGAGCGATGTTCGTTGCGTGTGGGGTGGCGGCGCCAGCCGGGTGAGTCGGGGGCTCCTCAGGTCACCATGTTGAGGATCAGACCCATGTTTTGACCGTTGCTGTCAAAGGTATGCCCGAGGCTGCCGATCGGGTGGGTGTGGGGGGAAGCCGTTGGGGCGGCGTCGGATGTTCCCAGAGCCGCAGCCGTCACTGCAGCCACCGCGACCATCGTGACGAAAAGCATGTTGATTTGCATGGGCATTCTCCAGCTGTATTGGTCGAGCGCGCCTCGGGTGCTTGTGCACAGGACTGATGCACTCACTGTGCGCTCGCGGTGCTGAAGAGGCGCTGAAAACGCCACCGCCATCTTCAAATTGCTGCACTGCACATCGGAGTTTGCGAAGACGAAAGAAGGTCGCGTCACTCGCAGGCAGGTGTCCCACCACAGTGCGTAGCCGGTAACGCCCCGGATGGCAACGACTTCGACCGACTCGACGACAACTCCGGCGGCGGTTGCGGGCGAATTGCGCTCGGTTTCGGTGCGGCCGTCTGGTCGATGAGGCGGACGAGAGCAGGACGCTGTCGATGCGTACAAGCTACTCACTGATGAAGCTTCTCGGCCACGAGCCCATGGTCGCTTCACAGCAGTATGTGACCGCCGCGGGAGCTGAGACCCCGCACCGCCGCATCAGCAGAACGGGCTCTACAGACTATTCGCAGGGCATGGCTAACAGCTTTCACACCCTGAAAAACCTGTGTCGCAGTCGGTTTCCGACGCTGAAAGCATTCTCCCGTCAAGAAAAATAGTGTACTTAGCTATCATGTTCTGCGCCAATGTATTTCGCTTATGCCTTCGTTCCAAACGTTTCGCCGCGACGCAACTCGAACTCCTGCGAGATGTTCGCTCCAGCGCGCACGCAATGTAGAGCGCCATCGATGATTCCCTGATGAATCAAGTAACAGCCATGGAAAGGTGGGTATACCAACAATCCAGTGGTGGGTGGCCGGTACCTACACGTGGACCTTTGCCAGGTTCGTCTACGCCGAGTTTTGTGTCGATGGTTCTCGCGGACTTTAGAATTGCGGGCGATGTCGACCAAGGCCACCCGCTGGTGACCAGCGTGCTCGAACAAGCCTCGCTGGCGTTCACCGACGCGCTACGTGACTCCGGGATCGCCGGCTCGATCGGTGACGCCCCCTGGACAACGCGGTGATAGACCCGGCGATCGGGTTGTACAGGACCGAGCTAATCGACCGTCAGAAATCCTGGACTGGCCGCACCGAGGTCGAACGCGAAACGGCCAGCCGGGTCCATTGGTCAAACTTCACCCACTGCACTCCTCGCTCGTGTATATCTCGCCGATCGATTACGCGCACCGCTACCGTGACACCGTCACCTCCAACTCGGAGGTGCGCCTAACCGAGCATGTCCCGAGCGCGAGTCAAGGCAGACGTGCTAACACATCAGATCGCTAATCAGCGTACTTTGTGCAAGGTAACGTTGATTCAATCTGCCGCACAGTATGTTCCGGTCGAATCGACATGGCCGATTCCGGTGCCTGGAGGTCGAACGTCGCCCTGCGTCCCCTCTCATTCGCCGATCGAGAGCATCTTCATCTCGCGCGACTGATCAGCTATGTCGATCAATCCCGGCGGAAGAAATTAGGTACCGGAGCCGGAGCCGGATCATCGTATAGCCGGTGGAAGGTGGGGACAGCGCTGGCTGACATCGGGGGATTCACCCACGACCAGTCGGTGGGAACGTCGCGTCCGCAATTCTCTTCGCGATTGACGAAGTTGGCGAACTGCCGCCCCACCCGATGATGATCGGTGATGGTGACCCCGGCTTGCGCAAAGCTGTGCATGACCGCTTCGGTGAGGATCACCATCGCACGGTCCCGCCACAGGTCGTTGCGGCCACGGCTCAAACTGACTGCGTCGGCAACATTTTCGAGCTGATCATAGCGATGGTGGTCTACAAGGTCACGGGCACCGATTTCGGTGGCCACGAACCAGCCGGTGAACGGTGCCGCCGGGTACCTCAGGCCGCCCGAGGCGAGAATCATGTTGCTGACGGCCGGATTCGCGTGCCAGGTGAGGCCGAGGTCGGCGATCTGCGGGTAGTCCGGATGACTCAGCGCAATGCGCAGAACGGCGTTCTCGGGGACGGGATACCAGGAAAGCTCCCCGTCGACCGACAGGATCAGCGGAAGAACGTCAAACCTGCCGTAGCCTGCCGGCCAGCCCAGTTCGATGGCGAGATCGGTCAGCTCGACGTTGGCCGGATCGCCGGTGTGTTTGTCTCCCCGCCGATAGCCGGCATAGCCAATGAGTTGTCTGTTGACGATGCTGATAGTCGGCCCGTTGTCGGGTTCGGCGAAAACGGTGATCGTCGGACGCAGTTTCCCACCGTTGGTGGATTCCTTCAGATGCGTGATGCATTCGGCGGCAACATCATCGGCTGTTCGGACGTGTCGGGCGTCGCGTAGTTCCAGCGAGCGCCAGATCGCGCGGCCCACGCATCTGCTGTGGTTGCGCCACGCCAGGCGCGCGCCAGCCAGTAGTTCGTCGTACGTCTGTAGATAGCTTCCCCGGCTACGGATGGACGCCAACACCGACGATACCCGGCCTGGGGGTGCGGCGACGATATCGCTTTCAAGGAGGGCCATTGCCTCGGCTTCCATTTCGCGAGCGGGTAACGCCGCCGGAATACCTCGTACCGCAGGGCATGTGGTGGTGTCGCCGGCGTGCGGGCATTGCGCAGGATTCGCTCTGGAAAGTTTTGTCATGATATCTCCTCAGATATTGCTCAGGTTCGACGCAGTGGTGGCCGGAAGGCCTGAAACGCCCTTTGCTTCAACGCCAACCGCACGCCGATGCACGCCAGCAAAAGTCCCAATTGCAGAAGTCGGCAGGGCATCCACAGCGGTGCTCGCGCTGGCACACAGCAAGCGATCGATCAGCCGGTTTTATGAGATGACCTGGCCGGTGCACCACCGGCCATCCGGCTGCGATCGATTTGTAATCAGACACAACAGCGATGAGCTTTGCTTTGCGTTCACACCGACTGAGCCTCTGACCATCGGACTAAGAACAGAAGCTTGAATTGAGCAGAAAGTGAGCGCGTGTTATTTGGTGCGCTGGTCTCTGGAATCACGCCACCGATACCAACCAGCACTACCTGGCTCCGATGATCTGGTATGTCCCGGCGGTGACTGATGCACCTGAAGCCTCACGGTGGGGCGGCGCCCGGTTCTCGAATCACAAAGCTACGCGTACTCCTGCTTGCTGCGCAAGTACGAGTTCGTGACGCAGTACGCGAAACAACCCATCTCGCAGCAGGTTTCAGCAACGTGCGCTTTATCCTTCTGCCACACGGTACGGTGAAAAGACCCAAAAAATTGCTCATGATCATCGGTCTTGCTCGGCACCTTTCCGTGGGCGCTATCAGTGTGCGGGCGAAACCGGTAGGGCGTCCGTAGTCGATACGCCAATGTGGAATGGGCAGACTCGTTAGCCGAGGATCTCCCCCATGGCCGCGGGGTAATCTGCATGCTGCTGCGATCCAGGTGCGTAGAGAGTGACCCCGCCCTTTGGTGTGCCGTATGCGGTCTTGCCGTTCGGTGTCGATCGCGTAAGCGTTAGCGCTTTGCCCAATGCGAACCCCCCGACATCCATATGGAGTTGGGGTTTCGTTGGGCGGCAAGGTTTATCGACCGTGGCCACCGCCATGGCCGCCGCTATGAAAGCCGCCGCCGCCAAAGCCCCCGAGGGCCAAGCCATAGTCTCCATACGGATCGAAACCCACATTGGGAGGCGAGTCGTCAAACTGGACATTGTCGGGCGACTGGCATTCGCTTCCTGAGGCTGTGCTGTTGCAGGACATGCCCTTGTCTGCCAAGGCTGTCGGTGCGGCGGCAATCGCGAAGGCAGCAGCCCCCGTGGCTATCAGGGTTGTGATGTAGCTACTTCGGATTCTCATTGGATCTCCCTCGTGGGCGGATGTAGTCCCACTCGGGACTGCTTTCACCATTGCTGGCCAGGAACTCCGCGTCGTCCCTGCTGGCGCCAAATCTGGCTACCCGACACCACCAAATCCTTAACAAACACTGAGGGAACACCCGTCTAAATCCTTTGACGTATAACTCAATTGGCAGAGGACGCCGGGCTGTACTCGGGCTGTTCCAGTGTCGAGTCCTGGCGTATTCGACTCGCAATAGTCGCCGGCACGTGCGACATAACTGGACGCGGCGACCGGCTCAAAGCTAGGCCCCAGGGTCCTGACGGGCACCTACGCGCTACCGGTCAGGAATCCGACTTACCTTCGCGTTAAGGGTCTCAAGGCCAGCCGGAACGGAGCAACACCATGAACACTCGTCGGACTGAAGCGGAAATGGCGGGATTCCGCGCCTCACCAGCTGGCCTAGAACCCCCAGAAGGTCCTGGTCGACCTGATCGAACTGCACCTCTAGGGCAAGCAGCCGCACTGGAACGTGATCGGCACCAACTTCCACGACCTCCATTTCCAGCTCGATGAGCTGGTCGACTTCACACGCGAAGGCAGCGACACCATCGCCGAGCGGATCCGGGCACTGGACGCGGTGCCCGACGGCCGCTCAGACACCGTCGCCGCCACTACCACACTGCCCGAGTTCTCGGCCTACGAGCACAGCACGACCGAGGTGGTCGAGCTCATCACCGCGCGCACCTACGCCGCCGTCAACACCATGCGTGCCGTGCACGATGCAGTCGACGCCGAAGACCCCAGCACCCCCGTGCAAGGGAAGATCTCTACTTCCGTGCCGTATGCGCGCGCTGTTTCCATTATTTCGTAAGGGATACCAGTAATCCGATTCGTCCTGTCCGGCTGACAGACTTAGAGCGACAAGCTCGGGTTGTGTCTGGTCTCGGTGCATTTGGCAGGTTGCAATGAGACTAGCCAGCCGGTTTGTCACGGGTGGTGGGGAGCTCGCGCCCATCGTATTCACCGTTCCCCCAAGCCTCACGGATGATGAACTTCTGGATCTTGCCGGATCCGTTGAGTGGGAATCCGGTAACGCCGTACCAGCGAGTAGGTGTTTTCTGCGGTGACAGATGAGCCCGTATGTAGGAGCGGAGTTCATTGATTGTCGGTTGGGAGTTCGCGTCGGTTGACCGGATGAACGCGCCAACCGTTTCGCCCCAGTAATCATCTGGTAATCCCACGACAGCCACTTCGGCTACGGCGGGATGGCGATACAGCACATCTTCAATCTCGGATGGGAAGAGGTTCTCGCCGCCGCGGATGATCATGTCTTTCAGCCGCCCGACGATGCTCAAGTAGCCGCGTTGATCCATGGTGGCGATGTCGCCGGTCCGCACCCACTCGCCATCGGGGAACGTCTCATTCGTCGACGGTGAATCGTCGAAGTAGCCGAGCATGGTGAAATAGCCGCGCGCCCAGATCTCCCCTGGAATGCCCAGGGAGGAGACGGTGGTGAGCGACACTGGGTCGACGAGTCGTAGCTCGGTGTGTGCAAGAGGTTGCCCGACGGTAGAGCTTTTGTCATGAGTACTGTCAGATGGTGAGGTACTGGTCAGAACGGTGCATTCAGTCTGTCCGTATGTGATCATGAAGTCTAATCCGAGTGCTTCTTCGATCCGCTCTACCAACGCTTCTGGGACCTGAGCGCCCCCCGACATCGTCAGCTTCCACGACGACAAGTCGCGCCGCGAAGCTTCTGGGTGTTCCATCGCCGCGATAAGCATGGTGGGAACGCCGCCCGCGAACCACACCGCCTCCTGCTCGATCAATTCCAGAAACCCCCCAGGATCGAAGGCCGGCATGAGTACGAGTTTTGCGCGCCTATCGAGTGCGCCAAGCACGCCCATGACAGAACCGCCGATATGGAAGAGAGGATTTGCGAGCAGCCAACTTGCGCCGTCAGGAATTGCAACACGATGCGCCCAGAGCCGAGCATTGTTGACGATCCCGTTGTGCCGGAGCATAGCGCCCTTCGGAAACCCGGTCGTGCCGCTGGTGTATTGAATCTGCACCGGGTCATTGGGACCGACGGTCGGCAGCTCGAGATCGCCAGGCTCGGTTGGCGTCATCATCTCTGTCAACAGATCAAGGCGCAATACGCAGCGCAACTCAGGCAGTTCCGCGCGGATGTTCTCGACGTGTGCGATAAGCGGATTGCCGCGGACGTTGGGTACCGTGAATACCCCAACGGCCCGCGACTGACGCAGGATGAACTTCAACTCGGCGGGCTGCAGGCTCGGATTCACCGTCACCAGAGTTAATCCCGCGAGCGCGACACCGTATTGGAGCACGACCCACTCGGGTAGGTTGTGGGCGCATACCGCAACATGCTCGCGCGGCTTGAAGTACTTCAGTAGCAAGCGGGCGCAATTCTCCGCGTCGGAAAGAAGATCTAGGTACGTCCAGCGCCGTCGCGTCCCAGTTGGTATTCCCTCGACAAGTGCGACGCGATCGGGAACCTCCCCCGCAATTTGGCGCAACCGACCTCCTACAGTGGCCCCGACCAATAGAGGCGGCCCAGAGGCGTCCGGAATCCAGTGCGCAACAGTTAGTTCGTGGTGGCTCACGTAAGAGTCCAACGCGCACCTGTGGTGTGAACGCTGCTGCTGACATGTGACAAAGCCGATATCCGCCGACAATCCCGGTATTGCCATACTGCTTCGTTGCCGATTACGACGTTCAAATATGGAGAGCGAGATGGCAACGATGTCACACCCGTCGGTGTCGAAGGATAACGCGGATCGTGCGAGCAGCCGGACGATCCGCCTGACGCGATTGAGCTCGAGCCATGACTGAAGAAAATGATGTAAGCGCGTTGCTGCTCGCGCCGAATTGTCCCTTGCCCCAGCCGCGGTCAGGACTGTTCACACCAGGCCCGAGGAGTTGCGCACCGCCAAGGGCCGGGGCAGCCTGGGTCCTCGATGGCTGTTCCCGCCGGTCGTGGTGGTGACGTCGCCACAAGGAGTCCATCATGTCCTCGGACGTAGCGACGGGTCCACTGACAGGACTCGTATGCACGCCGAGATGCGTCACCTTCTGGGCGACAACCTGTTTGATGTCACTCACGGTCCATGGCTTGCTTGCAGGCGGACCCTGCAACCGATTTTTCACCAAACAACGCGTGCGTGCGTTCGGCAGGCCCATGGCCGAGGCTGTAATTGACCCCTGCTGTGTGCACGCGAATGAGCAAGTCGTGAGCGAACAATTTCAGGGCGATAAACTTCGACGAATTGGAGCACCCCCGGCTTCCATAGCCACTCTTGATGACGGCCTTCATTTTCATCGCAACCTCCGACAAAGCAGTGCGCCCCAGCTAATTCGGCTGACGCTGGTATATGGCATCCCTCCCCCTTACGCACCTCCGAACCGTCCGCTCTTTGAGCCAATGCTCGATCGCCGAAACCTTCTGTCACACCCCCGGCGCAGCCTTAGGCGTCGGCACCCAGGTCGCGCGATTCGAGCCATGTGTGGATACGTTCGGCCACGGCAGCCCACCCGGATTCCAGCATCATGTTGTGTCCCATGTCGGGGAAGAACTCCGCTACCGTGCCGTATGCGCGCGCAGTTGCCTGCGTTTCGTGTTGGCTGAAAACCGCATCGCATTCGGCTCCCAAGACGAGCAGCGGCGTAGACACTCGGTGAGGTTTGGGCAGGCTGAGTATCGCCGCGTCGGCCGCCCCTCTTCCCATGTATTCCTCGCCGAGCAGCGCGGTGTAGCGTGCGACGTCTGTCTCCGGAGTGCCTGCTGTATAGAAGCTTTCACGCACGGCATCGGGCGTGCTCAATACGCGCAGTGACTTGCCGGTCAGGGCGGCTCGCGCGAAGGACAACGGACGGCGCGCTGCTACTCGCGAGACGCCGCGGGCCGACCCGGTTACAGGAACCGATGCGAGGAGCACGCCGGCGGGGGCGCTGTGCTTCTCAAGATACTTTTGCACCACCCAGCCGCCCATCGAGTGGCCGATCACCACTGGCGGGATGGGAAGGCCCTCGGCGACAGAAGCGACGTCGTTGACATAATCGGCGACCGAAGACAAGCGGGTGTTCTTCTTATGGCTGTTCCCATGGTTGCGAAGGCTCAGAGCCACCGCACGGTAGCCCTTGTCGGCAAAGAATCCGAGAAAGTTCTCGTCCCAACACCAGGCCGCATGCCAGCCGCCGTGAACAAAGAGCAGCGGTGCGGGATGAGATTCACTGCATGCGCCCTTATCGATCACCTCGAGCATGACCTTGTCCTTCCTCTATCGACATCAGTCGCCAACGCTCGCGCCTTCACGGCGGCACACATCGGCACAGTTTCGGTCCGGCGTGTGACCATGGCGGTGTGGTCGTCAGAATGATGGAATCCGTCGCCGATGCTCGGCACCGTCGACACTCAGAATGGATGTATCGCCCTGTCCCACAGGGGACCTGAGATGATTCCTTTGCAAGTCGAGACGCAAGCCGCGTGCCGTTTGAATCGGTCATCAGGTGCGTGTTACTCCGTATGCGGCGCCGGATGGCTATTGGCAAGGTCCAGCTCGCCGATGAGGTTCGCGTGAAGGACAGCACGCTGTCCGCGCACGGGTGACCCGGCGAAGAGGTCGTCAACCGGTACGTCACCGGTGCGTCCGGCGAGCGCCTCGTCAATGCCCATCCGACGGCGACCACGGTTGCCGTCGCGCCAACGTTGTAGCCCGATGCCAGCGGTCTTGGTCTATTCGAGCCATCCCCGCCTCCTGCGCGTATCGGTTTCATGCGGGCCCAACCATTGCCGAGTCGTTTCCCGTACGGTCGCCCACCTGAAAGACCTCATCGCAACTCAGCGACTGACCTGCGCGACGGCGGGTGGTTGACCATATCTGCGCGGGGGCTCCGACTTGTCTGCGCAGCGGGTCCTACTTGGCACAACGACACGGTATTGCTATACCGATACCGCGCCCGCTGTCGCCCTCATCACATTCAGACTCCGAAGATGGTGGGCAGCATCACGGTCCGACGGGAGTCGGTATCGCTGTGCCATACCGTTGTAGCGAGGGTGGGCGCACCGCGGGCGCCGGGCCGCCATTTTCGCTTCGACACCACCGCCCGGGTCTTTGGACTATCGAAGGCCCACGTTCTGTTAGGGATGACATGACTGCTTCGGGCTGTCGCGCAATTGTTCTCGGCGCCAGCATGGCTGGGTTACTTGCCGCCCGGGTACTGGCGGATTTCTACTCATCGGTGACCATCGTCGAACGCGACAAATTCCCGTACGAGCCGGCGAATAGGCGCGGCGTGCCACAAGGTAGGCACCCCCACATGCTGATGGCCCGTGCGCCACAGATCATTGATGAGTTGTTTCCCGGCTGCATGCAGGAGGTACTGGACTCCGGCGGCATGGCATGGAATGACGGCGACCTGTCGAAAGCGTGCCTCACGTTTGGTAACCACCGGCTCGCCGCAATGGGGACTATCCCGCAACCGTCAACGTATGTGAGCTATGCCTGCACCCGTGCGTTTCTGGACTGGCATGTGCGGCGGCGGGTGCGAGACCTCCGTAACATCACGATGCTGCAAGGACACGATGCGGGGGAACTGACCGCGGCACCAGATGGCAGCCGGGTCGCAGGCGTCCGCGTGACCGACCGCAGCGACGGCTCGGCGGCGGTCCTGGAGGCCGATCTGGTGGTCGACGCAACCGGACGCGGCTCGCGCGCACCAACATTTCTCGAAGATCTAGGCTACGGCCGACCGGCCGAGGACGAAGTGTTCATCAACCTCACATACGCGAGCATGCCGGTGCACATTGACCCAGGTACCGTGCACCAGAACTGGATCGTTGTGATGCCCAAGCCCGGCGAGCCAAAAGGTTTGGTGATGTTCGAATGCGAGAACGGCACCTGGATGGTCGGAGTCTGCGCGATGTTCGGCCAGGCAGTACCCAGGCAACACGACGAACTACTGGAATTCGCAGAGAGTTTGGCACCAGCACCCGCATTGGCGACGGCGCGGGCTGCGACTCCGTTGGCCGCTGTATCACAGCACCGTGTCCCATCCAACCGGTGGCGGCGCTACGACAAGATGCCGCGCACACCCGGCGGCTTCCTCGTACTGGGCGATGCGGTCTGCAGCTTCAACCCGGTTTACGGCCAGGGCATGACGGTCGCGGCGATCGAATCGTTGATCTTGCGCGACTGTTTGGCCCAAGGCGAACAGAGGCTTCCACGGAGGTTCTTCAAACAGTCGGCCAAGACCATCAAGACTGCTTGGCAGACCGCGGTCGGTTCAGACCTGACCATGCCGGAGGTGAAAAGTCCACGGCCGCTGTCGATCCGAATAGCCAACGCCTGGATAGACCGTGTGTTGACCGCCGCCGAGACCGACCCACAGGTCGTTCAGCAATTCCTCCAAGTCATCGGGATGACAGAGCCGCCGTCGCGGCTCTTGCGCCCGTCGCTTGCCTACCGCGTCGCCCGAGCGCGACGCCGCACGCCAAACACCTGAGTAACTGTGGTGGCTACGGATAAACACGCACTTGACACATAAGTACGGAAAATACTGCCGACCTGTCGAACCAGCGCGTGCTTGACGCCCGACTGCGGGCCATCACAACCGGTGCTCGACAAAGATAGTAAAGATAGGTAGCCCGATCGCTCAGTCGGTGGCAAGCGACACGGGCGCGGGCCTGGCACTGACGATCGCTATATCAGCGTACGCGGGCAGTTTCCACGAGCCATATTTCGCGCAGGCCCGTCGGGCGTGCGGCCCAGGGCCCGTAGGGACTACGGCTAGTGCGTCACTGACGAACCGAACGAGTACGGCCTAAAGCCGACAAGTGTTTTGGTCAAGTCGCCGGTGAGTACGCCGCCAACACTCCCGGCGTGGCCCCAGGCACGCGCAAACACGCGGTACGGCCACCGGGGCGACAGGTGCGCGGATAGGCAGGGTGACGGCGGGTGCTGTGCGACAAGAGCCGCTTAGCGCACCACCGACCTGACCGCCGTCATCCGTGAACAGGGTGCACACTTCAGGCAAGAGCCACGCGCACGTCTCGCGGTCCTACCTCTCAGGTGCCGGTGACCGCCGATGGCGGGCTGCAGGCGAACATCGCCCAGGACAGGTACGGCCCGCCATTGCCTTGTGGCGCAGTGATTTCTGGGGTCCGATGCGGGGGCCGGCTGGCTGGTTCAGGCGGCAGACTATGGCGAAGGACGACCCCGTACCTGATAGAGCAGGTCAATTACATTCGATCCCCGACTAGAGACATTCTTCAGCAAGAGGTAGCCGTTATCGCAACGGAACCAAGCTATTTGATTGGGTCCCAAAGCGGCGTAATGGCTTTCGCCGTAGTGGAGGGTTCCCGGATCGTCAATCTTGTCGAGCTCAAGGCCATAGGGGACTTCTGCGACGTTGCGTTGGTTGTCGATGAGCCATACGCCGGCCAAGCCCATTGGGCTCGTGCTGATTTGGAAGTCGGCAATCGAACTCTTCACCACGGTGCCACTCGCCATTGCGTGGCTGCCGAATGTCACCTGCCCTGCGTCACCCGTCGCCATCTTGTACGGGCTGTTGAAATCGGCGTTATCGACCGCAATCTCGTCCCGAAGATCGGGTGGAAAGTCATGCAACGCGCGCCATCGTCCCAACGAGGACCGACAGCTCCGCGCAGCCACGCCATGCGCTGGCCTCAGCAGGCCGGGGCGGGTATCACCGCACCCCTGCGCGGGACCCGGACTCGTCCCGACGTCCGGGTCGGCTTCGGCCGGTTCATCGTCCGGTCCGAGTGCCGCGGTCAGCGTCTCAATGATCGGGTTCTCAGACCGATCGGCCAGTGAAACGCTCATGGATAACCGCTGTTATCCATGAGACTGGCTTGCGCAGCTCGACGCGCGTCCTCTCGCCGAGCAAGTTACGTGATAGGGCTTCGGTCTTGGCGGCCGTGCCCGATTTCGGCCATTCGCAGTCTGCCGCCGCACACCGTCCACCACTCGGCCGGGGCGTAGCCACGGTGTCTGATCGACCTGAGGCCGCCAACGTAGACCTGCGTGGCGTCCCGAACCAGGGAGCGACGTCACAGCCGCGTTCTCGTCGAGATCGGTGGCGGCCCGATTACGCAACCTCAGACCGGGCCAGCTGAAGCATCACGAGTGGCGCCCAAGTAGGGAAGTAACCCATCGATCACAGCCAGACAGTGCGTCAAATACGGCCGCCGGAGGAGCACCCACGTCCGCTGTCCGACGCCTTGCATGTTCTTGGCAAGCTGTGCGGCGATTCAGCGACCTGACGGACATCGAAAACCCGCTCCGATACTGGTCAGAGCGGGTTTTCGTGTGTCGGGCTGACAGGATTTGAACTTGCGACCACTTGACCCCCAGGGGAACAGACGGTGTGAACATGTGTTCCATCGTGTCCCGCAAATCCAGGTCAGCGAAGTCTGCATGTCCCCCCGGTGTCGCCCTGTCCACCTGTTCGTGCTTGTCTTGGCAAGTTCTTGGCACGCTGCCGAACTAGTGTGCGGTCTGGTTACTCTGGAGTGCCTGCTCTGCCTGCCACTGCTGAAGTTCTCTCACAGCGATGCTCGATGCGAGTGACTCATCTGCAATAGCGACTAAACGGAACCCGCAGGTCTACGTGCGCGCACGACTCCCCAGTTCAGTTGCAATAGCAGTGGCGGCATCCTCGCCGCGGTAACGGATCACACGTCGGGCTCCAAGGGCGAGTACGAAATCGCCATTTTCGGCGGTGCTCACCATTGGCGCCACTCTGGTGCCCTGGCACCTGGTGAATTGCACACCAAAATGGCCGACGCTGCCCGGCTACCAAGATTAACGACGAATCGCCCTGGTTTTTTCTGCGCATTCATAAAGCGACTCCGAAGCAGTGACCAGCGCTGTCGGCAGGACCGCTGCCGTCACAAGATTGGGTTGGGTGCGAGACATTGCTCGTCGACGACATTGAACTGCGAATAGTTTTCGACTTGACGTGCTCCGCGTGAAAGCCACCTACGGCCACCCGCGCCAAATCGAGCCGGGCGCTTAAATTGCTACCGTAGTCTATGGGTCCCGCTGATGATCGAGGCACACTCGGCCAACGGCTTCGCGCGGCACGGATGCGGTCATTTGTCGGACGCAACGCTGAGCGCGCATTATTCCAATCCGCTCTGGAGCACGACGAACACGGTTTCTCCGTGCTGTACATCCACGGGCCCGGCGGTGTCGGGAAAACGACCTTACTGCGTGTACTGGCCGACGACGCCCGCGCGGCGGGCAGGTCTGTGGTCGAGGTTGACCTCCGCGTCATGAGCGCCACCCCGTCCGCGTTCGAAGCCGCGTGCGCCAGTGCGCTCACGACTGACGGTGTGATTCTGGTGATCGACACCTTCGAGCAGAGCCAGGCGCTCGAGAGCTGGCTGCGCACCCGTTTCCTGCCCCGGCTGCCCATCGATGCTCTCGTTGTCATCGCTGGTCGGCTCCCGCTGGACCCAGTCTGGCGCACCGACCCCGACTGGAACGACGCCCTGCGAATCATCACATTGCCGGATCTGAACACCGCGGAGGCGCGCGCGCTACTGGCGGCGCGGGGAGTGCCCGAGGAGCGGCATGCCACACTGCTCGCCTTCGCTGGCGGTCAGCCGCTGACACTGACTCTGGCAGCAGATTTGGCAACCACCCGCAAATTCGCACCCGAGGATTGGAGTCCTGACCAGGAGGTCGTAAAAACGTTGCTGCACAGGCTCGTCGGGCATATCCCTACGTTGGCGCACCGCCGGGCTCTCGAAGTCTGCGCCCACGTAGAGGTCACCACCGAGGAACTGCTGCGCAGCGCGCTCGGCGACGGTGCCGCAGATCTCTTCGAATGGCTACGCCGTCTGCCCTTCGTCGAGTCTGGCTGCAACGGTTTATATCCCCACGACGTCGTCCGGGATCTATTAACCCAAGATCTACGCTGGCGCGACCCGGAAGGCTACGGGTCGCTGCACCGCAGTATTCACGATCATCTGCTCAGCCGCGTCCGCGCCGCCTCAGGCCCGGAGGTGATCGAGACGACTCGTTCGTGGCTCTATCTATATCGCCACGGGAGCGCGCTCGCCAACTACCTCACATGGACCAGCCGTGGCGAGGTCTACGAGGATCCTTACCAGCCCGAGGATCGGGCGGCTGTGCTACGGCTGACTTCCGAATGCGAAGACGCCGAATCGGTCCGGATTGCCGCGTTCTGGCTCGACCGCCAGCCTGATGCCTTCCACCTGCAACGCCGGGCTGAGACAGGCGAGATCGTCGCCTTTGCCGCGTGGCTACGGCTGCACCGTCCCGAACCGGACGAGATCGCCGCCGACCCAGTCATCGCGGCCGCCTGGCGCCACTGTGACACCGATGGTCCAACCCATCCCGGAGAGCACATAGCTGTCTCGCGCTTCACTGTCGACGCCGAAGCATACGGAAGGACCTCGCCGGCAGTTGATCTCATGATCACCCGCGTGGTGGCGGAGTGGCTGCGCGCACATCGGTTGGCGTGGTCGTTCCTTGTGCTCCTAGATATTGAAGCCTGGGGTATTCAAGCGAGATCGGTTGAGCACCAGCCAATCAGCCAGCGGGTGGAGGTCGGCGACAGGGAGTTGGTGCTCCATAGTCACGACTGGCGCAGGATGCCATTGCAGCTTTGGCTGAGGCGACAGGACACCGAGGTCCTCTCCGGTCACCGACCCGCCGCGGCCGCTCAGCCATCGCGCCATGCCTTGTCCCGCCCCGAGTTCGATGCCGCGGTACGCGCAGCGCTGCGACACGTTGGCCATGACGCCGCCCTCGACGCGAATCCCTTGTGCGACACCGACTTGGCGGATACGGGCGAGGAATTGCGCGAGATGCTGACCGACGCAGTCCGGGCGCTCGCCGATGATGCCCGCGCCATCAAGCAGTATCGCGCGGTGCACACCACGTTCTTTCTTCCGGTACCTACTCAGGAGGCCGCGGCCGAGCGGCTAAACCTGCCATTCAGTACCTATCGTCGACACCTAGCCAGCGGGACGAAACGGATCTGCGAATCACTGTGGAACCGCAAACTGAACAACGAACAAGCCGTCAAATAGCTAGGGTCGTGGCCATCGGGTGCATCAGATTCGCTCGAGTGATGATCTTGTAGCGAAGCGGCTCGCTGCGGTGGCCAAATGGGCACTTATTGAGCACCAAATGGTCTGGCAGGTGAGCATCAAGCAGCGCCATCATCGCTGGCATGACGAAACCGACTCAAGCCGTCGTACTCGGTGCCAGCATGGCCGGGCTCCTGGCAGCCTGCGCGGTGAGCGAAACCTTCGACCGCGTTGTGCTGGTGGAGCGAGATCACTTGCCCGCCCACGCCTCCGACCGGCGTGGTGTACCGCAGCGTAAGCACCTGCACGGGCTCCTTGCCGGCGGGCTCGTCGCACTGAACAACCTGTTTCCCGGATTCGAGGCCGATCTACTCGCCGCGGGGGCCGTCCGTTCGGATGTGCAGTCCGACATTCACTGGCGGATCGACGCGCACCTGATAAACCCTGAACCTTCGGGAATCGTCGGATTTTCCCGCAGTAGGCGGCTGTTGGAGCACACGGTGCGCGAGCGGGTTAACGCCTTGCCAGAGGTAGAAATCATCGACTACTGCGACGCGCTCGGAATCATCAGCACCGACGACGGCGAGACCATCAGCGGAGTCCAAATCAGATCGAGAGCCGGCAGCGCTGAAGCATCTGAATTGCGAGCAGACCTCGTGATCGATGCGACTGGACGCGCCTCTCACAGCTCGGGATGGCTCGCAGCGATGGGCTACCAGCCTGCCGAGGAAACCCGAATTCCAATTGACATCACCTACGTGACGCGACAGTACTGCCGCGAGCCGGGGCAGCTCGACGGCAGAGCAGGCACCTCCAGTGGCTCCTATCCCGACGGACTTGCTGAATTCGCTGGCAAGCTGCCAACCCGCGACTTCGCTGACTTCCTGCACGCCGCCACCCGCATCAGCGATCCGTTGAAGACGTACTACCCAGTCAGCGTCCGTAGGCACTATGAAAGACGTACCGACTTCCCTGCCGGATACCTTGTCGTTGGCGACGCCCTGTGCAGCTTCAATCCACTCTTCGCACAAGGCATGTCGGTGGCCGCAGCCGAGGCGATCCTCCTACGCGACCTGCTGTATGCCGGCAGCGTGTGCCTTGCCGCCGACTTCTTCACCGCTGCCGCTGAAATTATCGATGCGCCCTGGCTCATCGCAGTGAATGCCGATCGCCGTTATCCGCAGGCCAAGGTCGCCCAAACCGATGACGGTAAAGCCCTCGATGAGTACCTGCGACTCGTCTACCGCGCTGCCTCGGTTGACCGGACAGTCGCGACTGGATCGTGCGCGTGATCAACCTGCTCGACACACCGCAGCGACTACTAGACCCTGGGATGGTGGCGCGCGTCACGCAAGTCGCTCGGCTCAACAACGCCGATGTGTACAATCCGGTGCGATCTGAAGCCCCATCGTTGATCCCGATTCGTTCTGCGGCCAAGGCCAGCGCATCTACCGCGATGTGATCATCGCCGACAGCCCCTTCGCCAAGCTCATCCGAGGTCGTGGGGATGCGGCGCGGGCCAGACCTTGTGCGCTGAGCGCCTCGTGCCGCAAATCTGTTATTTAGCAACCACTACCAGCAAGCCATGCCCGCGGCGTGCGCCCGCCCGACCAGCTCGCCAAGCCGAAGACACGTCTATAGGAGCCCTTCTCATGCTAGAGGTAATAGAAAAAGGGTCGAGTAGTGCTTCACACCCAATACCGCTGCTCTTTGTCCACGGGGCCTGGCATGGAGCCTGGTGCTGGGATGAAAATTTCCTGAAGTTCTTCGCGGACAGAGGTTATCGCGCTCTGGCCCTGAGCCTTCGCGGCCACGGGCGTAGCTCGACGACCCAACGGCTGCGGACTTGTTCGATCGCCGAGTACGTCGCCGATGTCAACTCAGTCGCCGACAATCTGCCTGGAAGTCCGGTGGTGATTGGACACTCCATGGGCGGCTTGGTGGTGCAGAAGTACCTGGAGTCTCGCAAGGCCCCCGCGGGCGTGTTGGTTGCGTCGACGCCGCCGCGGGGAATTGTTGGGAGTTGGCTGCGCGCGATGAAGCGGCACCCGTGGAATACAACACGAACGACCCTGACAGGCAAGTCGTTGCGAGGCGTCAATACCCCCAGCTCGCGCGCGAAAGCCTGTTCTCCCCAGAGACTCCCGAATCAGACGTCGCTCGGCATGTCGCGCGACTCAACGAAGAGAGCGCAAGGGTCATGCGTGACCAGATGATGCTCGATCTGCCCCGACCTAAGCGCGTAACAACACCCTTGCTGGTACTGGGAGCCGAATATGACGGCACCTTCACCCCGCAGGAAGTACATGCGACGGCGCGTGCGTATCGCACAGAAGCAGAGATCTTCCCCGACATGGGTCACGACATGATGCTTGAGCCTGGATGGCCTGCAGTCGCCGAACGCATCCATGGCTGGCTCGGCACGCGTCATCTCTAACCAACCCCGCTCAAATACCACACATGACAAACGATTCTGGAGGAAACAATATGCGAGCAAGTCTGACTTACATCGCCGGGCGATATCGTCCCCAACCTGTTCTACCGGCGAGTGGACTACCACCGCTTCAGAGAGAACTCCATGGCGGCTTCCCGGCGTCGTACCGCGTCAGCGTGAATATCACAGTGGCGTACGGATCCTCGATCCACGACGTCAAATTCTTACCGGCGGCTGGCGACATTCTGGCGAACCCGACTGTCCTCGAGTCGACCAGCCGTCCGATCGCGCCCTTCGACGGTGGCGACGACATGACAGCCGCCGATCAGCCCTCGACATCGTTGGCCACGCGGGGCGGAGGTCACTGGAAACACATTGAATCCAAGAAAGGTAGCGATCATGAATGATATTGCGACAGATGCCGCCACCGATGGCGTCATCAGCGCCCAAGTGCTGTTGATCCACGGCGGGTTTCACGGGGCGTGGGTCTGGGAGAAGGTCATCGTCCGGCTCGCAGTCCTGGGATTTCCCGTGCAGGCGGTTGAGTTGCCCAGCGTGGCGGCCAAAGGGCGCCCGCGCTACGGCATGCTCGACGACGCGGTTGCGGTTCGTCGTCGTCTAGAGGCCATCGACGGGCCGGTTGTGGTGGTGGCGCACTCTTATGGGGGCCTGGTCGCCACGCAGGCGGCCGTGGGGCTTGCGAACGTCAGCCACATCATCTACCTTGCGGCATTTCAGCTCGACATCGGCGACTCTCTGCTCGGCCTTGTCAACGAGCCCGCCCCTTGGTGGATTATCGATGATGACACGCTCACTGCTGGCCGGCCGCTCGAGACGTTCTATGCCGATGTCCCAATCGATGATGCCACGCGAGCGATTGATCGCCTACAACCATCTAGTTACTCCACTGTCACAGAGCGGCTTACGGTGGCGGCATGGCGTAGCATCCCGTCCACCTACGTGATCTGCGAAGAGGACCAGGCCCTCACTCCAGCCGCGCAAGAGCAGATGGCCAAACGCGCAACAAACATCCGCCGCCTGCCCAGCGGCCATTCGCCAATGCTGTCCCGACCGACCGAGGTCGCTCAGATCATCGCCGATACAGCGATGCAAGCGGCGACACCACGGTGACGGGGACGAAGAGGTGGGGCAGTCGCGGTTCGCTCGCTGTCACCTGCGAAACCGGCGTGTCCCGTGGTGCACGGTGACCGGTCAAGACGTAGGCGATAACGAGGTCATGACTGCGCGAGTCGACGTGCACCTTGGATCGACGGGGCGGTCTCGGCATCGAGAACATCTAACTCCACGACAAATGCGATGAATCCTGTTGGAAACGGCGACGTGATTATGGACCAAACATTGAAGACAAGGCGCCGCCCATGTGGCCCTGCCCTGTGCGGTGCGACAGTTCGAAATCTCGTTAGGAAAGCCTGAATTAGCATGCAGCGGAAGAGAATGCCCACACCACCATGGAAGGCCCTAGTCGCGATGACAGCAGCCCCCCAGGACTCCTTGCCCGCAGATACATCTCCCGGCGACGCCGACGAATTCGACGTCATCATCATCGGGGCTGGCATATCCGGTATCGGAGCGGCCTATCGGATCGCCGACCGCAATCCGGGCCTGCGCTACATCATCCTGGAACGGCGCGCCCAGATCGGAGGCACTTGGGACCTCTTCCGGTACCCGGGCGTTCGCTGCGACACCAGCGCATACACCTTATGTTTCCCGTGGGAGCCGTGGACCCACACAGAAGCGATCGTCGGTGCCGAGAAAATTCGCGACTACATCACCACGACCGCGCAGAAGCACAGGATCGACAAGCACATCCGCTTCAACACCCACATTCGTTCAGCTGACTGGGATTCCGCTACCAACACTTGGACGTTGCACACCCACGGCGCCGCGGAGACGCCTCAGGTCTACCGGGCTCGGTTCGTCTTCTTCGGCACCGGCTACTACGACTACGACGAGGGCTATACCCCCAACTTCCTCGGCGCCGAGCAGTTCGCCGGCACCATCGTCCACCCCCAGCACTGGCCGGCGGACATGGACCATACTGGCAAAAGGATCGTCGTCATTGGCAGCGGTGCGACCGCCGTAACAATGGTGCCCTCTCTGGCAAAGCGGGCAGCACAGGTAACCATGCTGCAGCGCTCACCCAGCTACCTGCTCTCGCTACCAAAGATTGATCCGGGCGCTGCACTTGCCCTTAAGGTGTTGCCCTCAAGAATCGCTCACACCATCACTCGCTTCAGGATCGCCGTCGTCGAAGTCCTGTTGTGGGAGCTCTCGCACCGGACCCCCGGCGTGGTCAAAAAGATCCTGCGCAAGGCGGCCCTCGACCACCTACCCGAAGGCTATGACGTCGCCACGCACTTCACGCCGCGATACAACCCTTGGGATCAGCGGATATGCATGATGCCGAACAACGAGTTTTACAACGCAATACGGGAGGACAGGGTAGAGATTGTGACCGCTGATATCGACCATTTCGACGTTACAGGGATTGCGCTGACGTCCGGCGAGCACCTCGACGCCGACATCGTCGTGACAGCCACTGGCATGAACATGTTAGCGCTCGGCGGGATCTCAATCAGAATCGATGGCGTTGAAATCAAGCCGCAAGAGCGGTACATGTACAAGGCGCACATGCTTGAAGATGTCCCGAATCTCGCCTGGTGCATCGGTTACGCGGGTCTGTCCTGGACGCTGCGCGCTGACATGACCGCCCGTTCAGTCGCGAAGCTGTTGGCATACATGAATTCTCAGGGGTACGCATCGGCTTACCCGCATCGCGGCGCCGCGACTATGCCTGCGCGTCCCCTGTTAGATCTCACCTCTGGGTACGTGACGAGGCGCGCCCACCTGCTGCCCAAGTCAGGAAGTAAGGGGCCGTGGAAGGTGGGCCAAAACTACCTTGCCGACGCGATCAGCCACCGGCTCAGACGCATTGACGATGCCATGGTTTTCGGCACAGCATAGTTGAGCGACCCACACGAGCCCTGCGTGAGCCGGATTCCCGTCGATGTGCCGACCTCCCTTACGGGTTGGCGGGCCTGAGCGCCGAACGCTCCTTCCAGCGCAATGTCGCCGCCGGGAGGTCGCCGTAACGGGCGGCATGCGCGGCATCAATCCGGCCGTCCTTGTCACCGGACTGACGATAAATCGTCGGAGGTTGAACTGATTCATACTGAGGGGAGCCGCGTTGGCACGCTGTGATAGTTCCTATGACGTTATCGTCGTCGGAGCCGGAACTGCTGGATCTGTGTTGGCGGCCAGACTATCCGAGGACAACGAGACTCGGGTGCTGCTTGTGGAGGCGGGCGGCGCGACACCACCGCCGGCCAGTGTCAACCCCCCTGACTGGCACACGATGTTGCGCGGCCCGGCCGACCTCGGGCACCGCACCACCGTACAGGCGGGTACCGGGACCACGATCCATCTTGCGCGTGGTCGCGGAATCGGGGGGTCGTCGTCGATCAGTGCGATGATATTCCTGCGTGGACATCGGGACAGCTACGCGGACTGGGATCTGTTCGGCGCGCGCGGATGGACGTTCGACGACTTGTTGCCGTACTTCAAGCGCAGCGAGACGGCGCTACACGGCGATCCGTCGATTCGCGCGGTGGACGGTCCGTTGGTCGTGGCACCCGCGGGCGGACTCAACCCGGTCGTTGCCGCATGCTTGACGGCGGCATTGCAGCGGGGCTATCCGCGGGCCGCCGATATCAGCGGCGGGCTCGAGACTGGGTTCGGCACAGCGGATCTCATGATCTTGAACCGACGGCGGCAGAGCGCCGCCGACGCGTATCTCGCGGCGGCGCTCGAGCGCCCCAACGTCGACCTGGTCACAAACGCAGTTGTGCAGCGGGTGATCATCGAGGGCGGGAGCGCCGGTGGGATCGAATATCACCAAAACGGGCAGCCGATCCGGGTGCATGCCGGGGAGGTGGTACTAGCCGCCGGCGGGATCGGATCGCCCCAGCTGTTGATGCTGTCGGGAATCGGCCCTTCTTGCCACCTTGGTGCGCTGGGCGTGGATGTGGTGCACGATCTGCCCGCCGTCGGCGCGAACCTGCAGGATCATCCGCTGACCGGTGTCATCTACCGGTCCTCGCGGCCGGTTCCCGCCGCCAGCAACAATCACTGCGAGGTCATAGGATTGCTCCGGACAGCCAGGGATGTCAGCGCGCCGGATCTCCAGATCATGTTCGTCGATTTTTCAGCCGTGATCGGCCTGGATGTGCCTGACGCCTACCTGATCCTCGTCTGTGCGATGCAGCCGTACAGCCGGGGCTCGGTGCGGCTGGCGTGCCGCGATGCCGACGTCCCTCCTATCATCGACCCGAATTATCTGGGCGACGAGCGCGACATGCGCACGATGCTTGAGGGTTTCCGCGTTGCGCGCGAGATCGGTGCGGCACCAGCGCTCGACGCTTGGCGCGAAACGGAGATCATTCCCGGACCGGCGGTCGATGACGATGACGCCTTACGTAACTTCATTCGCGCCACCACGTCGTCGTATTACCACCCGGTCGGCACCTGCGCGATGGGTGAGACCGAGGAGTCGGTGGTCGACAGCAGCTTGCGGGTGCACGGCATAAGCGGGCTGCGGGTGGTGGATGCGTCGGTGATGCCGTCGCTGCCGTCGAACAACACGATGGCCACCGTCTACGCCATTGCCGAACGCGGCGCGGAGTTGATCCGGAACGGCTAGCGCCACTGGTAGCGCGCCTTCGGACGCACGGCGCTGCCCTATTCAGTGTGCCGGGAGAGAGTCCCGTCGTCGCGAGACGTTCGAGGCACCACCAGGCGATCACCCGGGACACCCTGACCCGCTTGTCGACCTCGCCAGGCGGTGACGCGGTCGAGGGAATCCCTGACCGCGCAGGCTGATTCGTCGTTAGTGGCGCGCGGCGGTCCTCTCGGTGCGGACCCGTCGGTGACGACTCGTAATTCGGACGGCGCGCGATTGACCGATGCCTGGCTGGCTGCCTGCGGTCCGTGCCCCACGGTAACGCCGGAAGCGATCGCGCGGTCGGGGAAATGCCGCGAATGTGACCGCTTCAGTAGATATGGATTCCGGGCAGCGAAACTCGTTTCAGCTGGGCTAACGCCCCGTGACCGATCGCGGCGCGCACCCGAGATGGAGCACCTTGGTGTGGACCGCGGCCGTCCGCCGTGCCGAGCGGCTTTTCGTTCAACGTCGACGGCACCGCCGTCTACTTGACGATGGCATCGCTGCTCATCGGTCTATCGCCTGAGTTTGCTGGATAGCGCGCGAAGCGGCGAAAGAAAACGTGCATAGTTTTGGCGTCACCGGGCGTTCCATTAAGTAATGTAGTCAATCGACTCTCCAAGGATACCAATGCAATACGATATTCCGGACGCCCTTCTTGAGGGCGTGGAAGCGGAGTTCATGTACCAGTACGAATCGCTGGCCGGCCCATCGGCTACTGATTCGCTAGGCATCACAACGGCCCGTATCGCCGGCGGCGTAGTGCTAGCGATGCGCAACGATGTGACAAGCTACTGGAATAAGGCGCTCGGATTCGGATTCGCGGCGCCGGTGACGTGCGATCTCATCGATCGGGTAATCGACTTCTGCAGTGCCGGGCATAGTCCAGGGGCAGTAATCCAGATCGCACCGACTGTC
The DNA here is from genome assembly GCA_963848855.1 of uncultured Actinomycetota bacterium. Taxonomy (GTDB): domain Bacteria; phylum Actinomycetota; class Actinomycetes; order Mycobacteriales; family Mycobacteriaceae; genus Mycobacterium. The sequence continues at coordinate 733,294 of CAWKFL010000006.1, read as the reverse complement.
CTCCCAACTGACTGGGCTGAAATCTGTGTGCGCCACGAAATACGGGAAGGCACATCGTGGTTGAAGCTCGCCCGCGATGTCGAGCAGTTTCGTCCAACCGAAACCACGACCCTTGAGGTGGGCCCGGTAGGGCCGAACCACGTCGACGAGTGGGCACGGGCGACCCTGCAAGATTCGGCATGCCTGAGCAAGGGCTCGCCGAAATGGTGATCGCGAGTAGCGCCAATGCTGCTTTCCGGCCATTCGCAGCTTGGGAGGGGGGCCAAATCGTCGCCACCGCAAATCTGTTCGTTCACGGCGAGGTGGCGTCGCTGAATGCCGCGGCCACACCACCGCTTCACAGAAACAGCGGAGCGCAGTCGACGCTCATCACGGCTCGCGGTACGGAGGCAGTGCGCGCGGGGTGTCGATGGTTGGTTGCCGAGGCCGAGCGGCCAGCCGCGAACGCGGTAGAACCTTCACTCAACAACCTGATGCGTGCCGGACTGCAACCGCGCTACGCCCGCCAGGACTGGGCATGGCGTTTAAGTGTTTAGCGGCGAAAGAAGCTGACCCCACGACGGATTCCGGCGATCGCCTAAAGTCGAGTCCTTCGACAACGGTTCTCGCATGTGGATGAGGTGCGGTAGCCGCATTGGAGTGTCTACTTATTGGCGTCACCCCGACCATCGTCGGTGATGAGCGCCCTGATTCGATGATTCCGATTGGGCGTCAGAGCGCGATTACGGCTCGCGTTACTTCCCGGCAGCCAAAGCGGTTGAGCTCATCCGGATTGGTCCGCAGCGTTGCCGAGGGACAATCTTCCGTGATGCCCCATCATCCTTTATCCCGCAATGAAAGCCGCGCTCAACATGATCACATGCAGTACGCAAAAGCCTTTCCCGGCGACCGGTCCACACCACCAGGCCCGGAACGCCACTTACGGGTTTCTGGATGACGTAACGGTCGAGAACCTCGGCCGGGCGCCATTAAGACTGTGCTGCTTGCAGTCTGCCGTGTAGACCGCGGGCCGCACAAGTCCGCGAATTCGATAGGAGAATGAATATGTTGTCAGAAGAATCCCGGCAGGTTATCCGTGTAACGCTACCCACTGTGGCAGGGGCCATTGGTGAGATCACGCCGGTGTTCTACCGGAAGATGTTCGCCGCTCACCCCGAATTGCAGCGGGACCTGTTCAACCGTGGCAACCAGAAGCAGGGAGACCAGCAGCGCGCGCTGGCCGTCTCCATCGCCGGTTTTGCGACCCTGCAACTGAATCCCGATCCAGAACGGTTGCAGGTTCTGCTGACGCGGATCGCTCACAAACACGCGTCGCTGGGGGTGACCGTCGGTCAGTACCAGATCGTTCACCAGCATCTGTTCGAAGCGATTGTCGAGGTGTTGGGTAAAGCCGTGACACCGGAAGTCGCGGCCGCTTGGGACGAACTTTTTTGGGAACTCGCTGAATCACTCATCGCGATGGAACGCGGTCTCTACGCTGCCGCAGGCGTCACGCCCGGAGACGTGTGGCGACGTGTCGTGGTCTCCGAGCGCCGCCACGAAACCGCAGATTCAGTGTCTTTCGTGCTTATTTCGCCCGACGGCAGCCCGCTGCCGATGTTCGTTCCAGGACAGTATGTTTCGGTCGGCGTCCGCCTGCCCGACGGTGCTCGTCAGATCCGTCAGTACAGCCTCTGCTCGGCGCCATCGGCGCGCGACTGGCGCATCACTGTCAAGCAGATCGACGGCTCGTGCGCTGCTTGACGGCACGCTGGTACCCGCCGTGAGATATCAAACTTCCTCTATCACTATGTCTTCGAGGAGGATGTCCTCGAAGTCACGATTCCCTTCGGCAATGTCACGCTGACGCAGGACGACGCTCCACTGCTGCTGGTCTCCGCCGGTATCGGCTGCATTCCGATCATCGGCATGCTTGACCACCTGGTGCGCACCCAGGACAGCCGACCCATCTCTGTGGTGCATGCGGATCGTTCACCCAGTGCGCACGCGCACCGTGCCGAGCTCGCCAACCTGGTCGGCGCGTTGCCGAGGGCCGTGATGCAATGCTTCTATGAAGACCTCGGATCACGCCGACCCGTCGGCGGAATCCGTCAAGGCCGCGCCCATCTCGCTGACTTCGACATTGCGCCGGATACCCGGGCCTACTTGTGTGGACCACTCCCGTTCATGGTGAGCATCCGAAATATTCTGCTGGCGAAGGGTGTTCCCGAGCGCAACATCCACTACGAGGTGTTCGGACCAGACGCTTGGGTGCCGGCGGCCGCCTGAAGACGTGTCCATTCAGAGCAGTCCCTTCTTTCAGGTCGACGATTTGGTCAGGCATGCCGGCGGCCAGCTCGAACTGCAGATCGCGTGCGGCAGCCATCATCTGCTTGCTCAGCTACTTGATGAAATCGGCCACTTCGGTGCGCTCGTCGCCACCGACGAAGTCGCCGAACTCGTGGCCGCGTATGCCGACGCCGCCCGATGTTCGGCTGAAGGCGGTATCGACGGCATAGAGATCGCGGCCGGGCATGGATATCTGGTGCATCAAGCTTTTCCTCACTCACCGACGACATTCCTTCCTCACCAGCGTCCGACACACTCGGCACCCCCAGCACCGCAACACCATTGGTGACCGAAGCTTCCTCAGCTCGCTCCCCGTTCGCGGCGGCATTGATAAAGGGCAGCCCGCAACCACTCGCCGAACTCGTCGAGCTTTTCCACGACGTTGTCAGAACCCTGACCAGCGAACGACACCCGAATCCTGTCAATGATCCTGTCGTAATCTCCAGCAACAGAAGCGAATTCATTGCCAACCCGCACCCACGCCGCACCGGCCAGCCCAACCGACCTCGGCCCCCGCACCCTCAGTCAAGTCGCGGGCAAGCCGCTCCGTGGTTCGCGACTCCCCCGCCACATTGTCGAAGAGCAGCTTGTTTGCCTAATTCTCAAGCTCCCAATGAACGCCGTGTCGGATCGTGCCTAGGGCCATGAGAGGCGTCCTCCCCTTACAGACGTACTATCCGCATGCATTGGCTCGCGCGCGGTGGTCGACTTGCAGCCGGTTGTAGATCACGCGAACCAGACGGCGTTTGAGGCATCGAAGCGCTGTCATTGCGGAGTCGCCGGATTCCTGGCGTTTGAGGTAATAGGGGCGGCCGGGTCCGCCTTGTCTGATTTGGATGAGTGCGATGCGATGTAGTGCGGCATTGAGGTTGCGATTACCTGACCGGGACGCACGAAGATGCCCAGCAGTTGATCCGGAAACATGCGGAAGCGGTGCGACACCGATATATCTGGCGAGTGCTGCTTCGCTTTTGAAGCGGGTGACGTTGCCGACTTTACCGGCGATCTTGGCTGTCCTGAGCACGCCGCACCCATCCAATGCGAGCAGGCTCGGCGCGTAAACGCGTATCTCGGTCGTGATGCGTTTCTTCAGCAACTCGATTGTTGCGGTGAGCGCGGCGATCTCGCGCAGCTCGTCTTGGGCGAATTCTGCGACCAGACCGGAGATGTTGTCTAACCGGCCGATTAGGGGATCGCGATGAGTGGCGTAGTTGAACTGCACGGCGGTGACCGCCACGTGGTGTCTAGCTCGTGCAGACGCCATTGCGCACGGTTGGCCACCGCGCGGCGCTGATCAACGAGCCTCTCTCCGGTCGGTCAACAGACGCAGCGTTCGGCTGCCCGAATCGAGTTCGGCTATGGGAAGGTCTGGTTCTCGCAGTGCTGCCCGGGCGATTGCTGCGGCGTCGATGGCATCGGATTTGCCGAACGTTCGAGCCGAGGCACGAGTACGCGCCGTCAGTTTGGTCGGTACGCGCAGTACACGCTGCCCGACCGAGAACAGATCGTACTCAAGGCGACGCGAGACGGTGCGAACGTCCTCGACGGCCCACGTCAGCTCCGCCCCGAAGGACCGGCGAGCCCATCGCAAAGCGGCGTTATGGCCGTCGGTGGTCGCCGGGACGGTTTTCTCTCCGATGATGCGACCGGTGCTGTCGATCGCGACGCATGTGTGAGTGGCTTTATGCGCATCCACGCCCACGATCACCATCCGCTGCGTCTCCTCTCAGTGAGGCCACACACACCCTTGGCTTGGAGCAAATCCATCACCCGGACGCCGACATGCGGCGTGATAGCCAGCCGGAAAGCGACAGCAAGATTTACAGCCAAGCGCCCGGGTGACACGGATTGCTCCTCAAACCGACACTTACGCGCCGGATGTCCGCTCGACCGAATTCCGGCATCTCCCCTATTAGCCAACCTGCAAACGACAGGAATCTTAAAAGCCATGGCAGCCGACCGAACACGTACACGATAAGCGAGCAGGACCGGGCTCGCTCGGTGGCGGCGGTGAGATCGGTAGACGTCTTAGCGACGCCTGCTGACGATTGCTCAATCGAGGATGGGAACCAGATAACGCAATCCGACGTCTGATCTATTTGTCGGCCCGCCTCCGCCCTCCTGTGGCGGGCTGACTCATGTTGTACAGCTGCCATTGAAATGACACGACTTGTCGTACGGTGTGGCTGGCACCCAAACCCCGAATTTCGAGAGGAAGCATGACCGAGCTGCATATCGGCACCGGAAGCGACACAACGACATTGCCGCTAGGCAGCGGACAGCAGGGCAACCAGTATCTTGCACTCCTCCAGGTCGCCACAGCGCAACGGTTCAGCACTGGCGAGGGCTACTTCTTCACCGCCTCGGGCACTGTCACCGACGACGAACCCGTGCACATAGCTATTTGGCTTCATCCTTCGATACCTCTGCGGTTTGTCTATGACCTCAAGGACGACACTGACAACCGGATTCCGCCTGTTCTCGTTGAAGACGCGTTAGTAGACGCGTTGCTCGCTCAGATGGGCTCGCCCGCAGGAGTCCGGTATGGCTACGACGACGAGAATGGAAGACACGGCCCGTTCTAGGCTGCGGGGATGGTTGGCGACCTAGTGCTGACCACGGCCGGAATCTGCATCAGCCGACTGTCTATTCGGCGGTGCTAAACCGGCGTACATTTCTGCATGAGTGCAGGTCAGGCTGTCCTCTTGGTCGGTGGCTCGCCTGTGATCCTTGCGGCGTTGATCGCGATGATGATGCGGCTCGACCGAGTCCACCGTCGACAGATCGAACGTCGACGTGAAGCCTGGAAGGCCGCGGGGAGCGAGAGCCCTGCCCAGGCACCGGCTACTACGGTCCACCGGCTTCTACAGTGGCGGCGGCTTCGGACCTGGCGGCTGACGCAGGCCAGGATGAGTTACTGCAGATCTGCAGCAACTTGTGCATGGGCGGCAGATCTGCCGCAACCGGATAACGCAAGTGAAGTCGTCAGGCTGCCGCCTGACCTGCTCGCCAGCGCATACGATCGTCGCAGCATGACGGGGGTCTGACGCCGGGGGCGCAGCATGGGCAGCTGGATTATGAGGTACTTATTCGCCATAGCGCTTCCTGTGGCCCTTGTCCTCGCTCCGGCCAGCGTGGGCGCGCGCGTCACTCCGCTGATGTGTCTGTTGGCAGGGGCCGCTGGAGTGGGCGTGATGGCTCTTATCGACCTCTGGCACAACGGGCGTTACGTATTGGCCAATCGCGCCGAGGAGAAGCGGCGGCTCCGACGCGCTGAGACCCAGCGCAAACCCGCGGAGGATCATCGGCCTGACCTTGGGTAGCGTCACGCTGACGGAATCGCTCGGAACCGATCAGCGCTGACCAGCGTCTAACCTACTGATCGGCCCGTCATCCTGCTTAGGTGGCGGCCCAATCTGTGACTGAAAGTCGAGAGGCTGTCCGTCACGGAATTCCCCACGCCTTTCCGATGACATTCTCCACCGGAACGGTTCCGGCTATCGGGTCGCCGGTGCACAACAACCCACGCTGTGCATCGGCTGGCGTATTGCCGCAATGTGCGCGTGAATCGGCCGAATGGGTGCGGTTGTCACCCATCACCCACAACCGCGCGTCGGGCACCTTCACCGGCCCGAACTCATTACCCAAGCACGGGTACACCTTGGGGTCGGCCATCATCTCCGTCGGGTCGAGGTACGGCTCGGTGAGCGGCTTGCCGTCCACCGTGAGGCCGGTGCTGACCCGGCACTCAACCGTCTGCCCCCCGACCGCGATCACACGCTTGACCGCGTCATTCTCGTCGGGTGGCACTAATCCGATGAACGACAGCGCGTTCTGTACCCACCGCACGGCGATGTTGTCGGAGCGGATCGACTTGTAGCCGATGTTCCAGTTCGGCGGGCCTTTGAACACGATCACGTCGCCGGGCTGCGGCAAGTTGGAACGGTACGTGAGTTTGTTGACGATGACGTGATCGCCCACGTTCAGGGTCGGTGCCATCCCCTCGGACGGGATCAGATACGACCGAGCAACGAAGTTCACCATGATGGAGTACAGGACCACGAGCAAACCACCACGATGGCCACCGAGATAACGACCATGCGCAGCGCACCCCGCCTTCGTTTCGGCGGCTTCGACGCCTCGGCGGGCGCCGCTGCAGTGTCGGACTTGCCCTGCTCCTGCTCGCGCTTGTTCATGGCCGCCGTGCCCCCTGTTCGGACCCGTGTGCCATTGGTCCTCAAATATTTTCCTAAACGCGGCGTCGGACTGGCGAACTAACCGCCGAATTGGCGAAGCGAGCGACATTAACGGGTCCTACGCTTGACGTGTTGGCGATCTTGAGGCCATCGACGCCGAGCTACGGTTACTCCCCGCGGTCAGATGGTCGATCCGAGAACACGGCGGCCTGCCAGGTATCCGGCAGATAGACGAACTGCTCCACGAGCGCGTTGAAAGCGCACCCTGATGCTGGTGTCGACCGCGCTGCGCATCGTGTCCATCATCACCGTCGCAGGCATTTTTCATAGGTGTGGTCTACGGGCGTCGCGCCGAAATTCTTGGCCGCCCACTCCATATCGACGTGCATAGCTGGATCGGCTTGAACACCATCATCGCTATAGCACTTGCCGTAACGGCGGGCGTATTCGTCGCCGCACGGCACTACAGTCGGGACACCTAACACTGCCCCCTCCGCCCGCTCCTCTGGGTGCCGGCCGAACCCTTTCTAGGTGATCGCCAACCAGCCACTAGAGTCACAGAGCTTCGCCCATCGCGTTGTCCAAGCAGAAGGCGGAGGATCAACGTATTCCACTGCTGCAAACACTTCGTACGAGCTATGCTCCGTCAACGTTGTTCCGCCACAGTCCAATTCAGATCATGTGCGATCTGACAGCAACTTGTCGGTGACGCGTTGCATAGTGGACACACGAATACAGGAGGAAACGAAGTGACCACACCGCCGGCACCACAACCGGGCTGGTATCCCGACCCCAGCGGAGCGCCGAGACAACGCTACTTTGACGGCAGAGCATGGACCGAGCACTACAGCGCCCCAACACAGCAGTTGGCGGGTCCACCGCCGAGGAAGAAGAATCGAACTCCGCTCATCGTCGGCAGCGTCGTAGCTCTGGTTGTCGCGATCGCGATACTCGGTTCGATGGGTGGGGGCGACAAGACGCCGTCGAGCACCTCCGTGGAGCAGGATTCGGCTGCTTCAGCGGCACCCTTCATTCCATCAACAGCCGCAGCGCCCTCCACCCCCACAGCGGCTCCGGTGGGTTCCGCGGTACGAGACGGCAAGTTCGAGTTTCAGGTGCTCGATATCGCCACTTCGAAGACAGTGAGCGACCCGACCGGCAATCCCTACATGACTGCCACCGCCCAGGGCACATTTGTCGTCATCACGCTGTCGGTGAAGAACATCGGAAATGAGCCGCAGAACTATTTTGGGCAGAACCAGAAGGTGATCGACTCGTCTGGCCGTGAGTACAGCCCCAACTCCGAAGCCGACATGTACATGAACACCGATGTCGCCCCGTTGGGTGACATCAACCCCGGCAACTCGATTCAGGTAAAGGTGCCGTTCGACGTGCCACCAGGGACCAACCTGACGGAGTTGGAATTGCACGACTCGATGTTCTCTGGCGGAGTCTCTATAAAGCTGGCGTAGGCCACGATCCCTCGTCGTTAGATTCATCTGGACACGACTCGCGGAGAAGTACGACTAGATCAGCGAGAAGACCGTGCGTAAGTCGATTGCCCACGGAAACTCAAGGCCGGCCGGCGTATTCGGTGGTCACGACGCCGCCTGGTCTACTAACTGAATTTGGCCAGCGGCCCAGGTCATGTGCCGGCGCCTGGGCCTCCTCCAAATGACCGTAATTCCCTTTTGCATCGGCAGGACAATTCGAGTGTCGGCGTCGTCTGAAAACTGACCCCGTGTCGACGCCCGAATTTTGACCCCCTTCGTCTGAGTCTCGGCTTACGAGCTGAGAGGAGAAGGGAGTTGTTGGCTGTGGAGGACTGGGCTGAGATCCGCAGGTTGCATCGAGCGGAGGGGTTGCCGATCAAGTTGATCGCTAGGACGTTGGGCATTTCACGGAACACGGTGCGGGCGGCGTTGGCTTCCGATGGGCCGCCGAAGTATGAGCGCAAACCGGCAGGGTCGGCGGTGGACGCGTTCGACGACGCGATCCGCGCCCAGCTGACGGCGGTGCCGACGATGCCGGCCTCGGTGATCGCCGAGCGGGTCGGCTGGACGCGTGGGATGACGGTGTTCAACACCCGGGTGCGGGAGCTGCGTCCGGCGTATCTACCGCCGGACCCAGCCGGGCGCACCACTTACGACGCCGGCGATATCGCGCAGTGCGACTTGTGGTTTCCGCCAACGACGATCCCGGTGGGTTACGGGCAGAGCCGCACGCCGATGCAGTTGCCGGTGCTGACGATGGTGTTGGGCTATTCGCGGTGGCTCTCGGCGATCTTGCTGCCCTCGCGGCGGGCTGAGGATCTGTTCGCCGGCTGGTGGCAGCTGATTGCCGCGTTGGGTGTGGTGCCCCGCACCCTGGTCTGGGACGGTGAAGGCGCGATCGGACGGTATCGGTCCGGCAAGTCCAAGCTGACCCGCGATTGTCAGGCGTTTCGCGGGGTTCTGGGCACCAAGGTGGTGGTCCTCAAACCGCGCGAGCCCGAGCACAAGGGCATCATCGAGCGGGCTCACGATTATTTCGAGCGGTCGTTTCTGCCCGGCCGAGTGTTCAGCGGCCCTGGGGATTTCAACCACCAGTTCGGGAAGTGGTTGCAGCTGGTCAATGCGCGTCGGCGCCGGGTGTTGGGATGTGCTCCGACGGATCGGATCGGCGCGGACCGCCAGGCGATGCTGGCGTTGCCCCCGGTGGCTCCGCAGGTCGGGTGGCGAAATTCGACGCGGTTGGCCCGCGATCACTACGTCCGGTTGGACTCCAATGACTACTCGGTGCACCCGGGGGTGATCGGTCGGCGTATCGAGGTCCTCGCGGATCTGGATCGGGTCCAGGTGTTCTGTGACGGCAAGACCGTCGCCGATCATGAACGGGTGTGGGCCTGGCATCAGACCATCACCGATCCGGAACATCGCGAAGCGGCGAACATGCTGCGCCACAACCGTATTGGTGCATTGCGCCCGGTCCGTGAACATGACGATCAACTCATGGTCGAGCAGCGTTGCCTGGCTGACTATGACGCCGCGTTGGGCATCGACGTCGGTGAAGGCGGGTTGGTGTCATGACCACCAAAACGGCCGCGACCAAGACGGCTGCCGCCTCGTCGACCAACCGGGATCTGACCGCCGAGATCAGCTTCCTGACCCGCGCCCTGAAAGCCCCGACGATGCGCGAGGCGGTGGCCCGACTCGCAGAGCGGGCCCGCGCCGAGTCCTGGACTCATGAGGAGTTCCTGGTGGCCTGCCTGCAGCGTGAGGTCTCCGCACGTGAGTCGCACGGCGGTGAGGGCCGTATCCGCGCTGCGCGGTTCCCATCGCGAAAGTCGCTGGAGGAATTCGACTTCGATCACGCCCGCGGCATCAAACGCGACGTCATCGCTCACCTCGGGACGCTGGACTTCGTGGTCGCCAAAGACAACGTCGTGTTTCTCGGCCCGCCGGGCACCGGGAAGACGCATCTAGCCATCGGGATCGCGATCCGGGCCTGCCAAGCCGGCCACCGGGTGCTGTTCGCCACCGCGTCTGAATGGGTCGCCCGACTGGCCGAAGCCCACCACGCCGGACGACTCCAGCAGGAGCTGATCCGGCTGGGCCGCTACCCGCTGATCGTCGTCGACGAAGTCGGCTACATCCCGTTCGAGGCCGAGGCCGCCAACCTGTTCTTCCAGCTGGTTTCCTCCCGCTACGAGCGGGCCAGCCTCATCGTCACCTCGAACAAACCGTTCGGCCGCTGGGGTGAAGTGTTCGGCGACGACGTGGTGGCCGCGGCCATGATCGACCGCCTCGTCCACCACGCCGAAGTGATCGCGCTCAAAGGCGATTCGTACCGCATCAAAGACCGCGACCTCGGGCGCGTCCCGGGATCGACGACCGAAGAATGAACACCTAGGGGGTCAATTTTCAACCGTCGAAAAGGGGTCAATTTTCGGCCGCCGTTGACATCGAGTAGTGCAGTACCTACACCGTCCCTGGCGCTACGGCGGATAGTTGGCCTCATGCGAGCCGACAGCAAAACACAGACGGCGTTGGCGGCACTATCGACGATAGCGGTGGCCATTGGGCTTGCCATTTCGACGGCGTCCGCGGCGCATGCGGACGAACACGACGATGCTTTTCTGGATGCCCTGAAGCGCCATGGCATCGTCCCAATCGGTGACCCGGCTGGGGTGGTGACATGGGCACACTGGGCGTGTGACCAATTGGCCCAGGGGGCAAAGAAAGAGCATATCGTCGTCTGGCTCAGCCAAAATGCGCCAAACGCGGATAACTCCGTGTTCCTTCGTACGGCTGCCCTTTACTATTGCCCGGAATACAAAAACAGGGCCGGCTGGTAGGGCCCGGGGCGGACCTGGGACTGGGAGTCTGGTGGTCCGCTACCGCCTCACTTTCGTCCGGCCTTCGACACCATCCATGAGATCGTGCAGAACGGCCAGACCGAGGGTCCACAGATCAGTTGATCTGGCACACCCGCGCATCACTGACCGCTGACTTTGGCTAATGCAGCGGGACGAGTGGCAACGCCGCCCGAGTTACGCAGCTGTCCCGTCGGAGTGGTAGCGGTACACGGTTGCGCGCGAGACACCCAACATTTTGGCTATGTCGGCGGCGGTGATGCCCTTGTCTCGGAGGCTGCGTGCCTTGGTGGTCACTGGTCGTCCTCCTCCAATGTGTCGATGATTCCGGGTGCCGTGACGATCAGCTGTCGCCAGCGGAACCGATATGGCCCTTCATCAAAGCCAGCGACGGAGTCCGTAAGCGGTACGAACAGCCGAAGAAAGCGAGCGACCGATAGCTCGCCCGCCCATCCTCCTGCAGCAGAGCCATGAGCACCTCGTCGATGGTGTCGACGCGACGGTCCGGCGCCAGCGGATGAAGCGGCATGAACGTTGTCGACCACTTCGTCTGCTCGCCTCAGACTGCCCCTGACTTTGTCTACGGTGAAAGCTAATCCTGGTGTGGGAAGCAATATTCCGTTCCTCCAGCCGGATGTGACCGCACCGGCATCACGTACCATCAGCGGGATCCCCCTGATTGCGACGCCGGCGATCACCACGGCCAATTTGGTGTGGGCGATTCCGGAACAGGTCGGTTTTTGTTCTGCGAGACGGGATTTCGGTCGAGAAGGATGCTTCAGTATTCTTCACTAGCCAGCGTGTCGCTTTGATGGCGACCGCACGGGTGGGTTGGAAGGTGCTCGACGAGCTGGCCTTCTCTAAGGTCACGCTGTCACCGTAATGACCATGCGCACAGTACAAATCGCTCTAGCCACGTACACCGGCGCCGACGGCGTGCGGCGTATCGGGCAGCAGGGTGAGCAGGTCGACGTGCACCCTGATGACCTGGCGCGCTTCGCCGCCGTCAACGGCATCATCGAGGTCCAAGCGCCGGCGAAGAAGCGGGCCACACCGAAGAAGAGAGCGGCACCGCGCCGCAAGTAGACCTGGCCGACGCACATTGAACCCGGCCGGTGTCAATGTGTGCGCAGCGTCAGGAACTGCGCGGTCGGCCACGGGCGGCGGCCAGGCGAGCGCGCATCCTGCTCCAGCGCGCAGTGCGGGCTCGTACCTCCCGCACGCCTGGCCGTCGTCACCAGCAGCAAGATGCCCCCGACCTCCCCCAATCGGTGGAGCCTTTCCTCCCCCGCAGAAAGGGCCGATCAGCGGACGCGCCAAGCGTCGAGCATCAATACCGTCATGACCGTATTCATCACCGCTTCATCCATAGAAAGGCAACATGCGATGACAGACACGAATCCAATGCACGATCACTACACCGTTATCAGCGGCGCCGGCGACGTTCACACCTCCCGCGTCGTAATCGCAGGCAGCTCTGCCGACGCGGCGGAGACGTACCGCGAGCATTACCCCGGCAGCGATATCATCCGCGTCTTCAACAAAGCAATGGCGTCTGTGAAGCTGACTGCGTAGGGGACCGGGCGGGCTTTCGGGTCCGTCGGTGTTCTTACTTCGCTTCAGGAGGCAGTCGGATAACCAAACGAACCCGCCGCCCGTCTGACCCAACAACTCCCCAAGTCGGCCCGCCCATCCTCTCTCCTGATGGCGGGCCGATTGGCTACCTGCGGAGCGCCTTCAATCGCGGGGGGTGGCGGGGTCTATCACCGCAGGTCAGCGGCCCCCCTCCCGGCATAGCGTCTCGGATTCTGTACGGGTTTCGAGGCGATCCGGGAGCTGTGACCTGCGGTTACGCGACCATCGGCGTCACCAACAGCACGATCACGGCCTGAAGGAATGAGCTTATGAGGCGTGGTAGCCCCGAGACTTGGACGGATCAGATTCCGTGCGGTTGGTGCGGGACGTATGTGCCCGAAACGGAATCTGGTCGGGGTCGGCGTTGGTGTTCGGATGCGTGCCGAATGAAGTCCTATCGTGCGCATCGACGATCAGCGCGGACTCCATCATGCGCGGTTACGCCTGAGGTTCCCAGGGGTTGATTCCAAGGTCGCGCCTCGGCTCCGCAAAGGTTCGCACGGGTAAACAGTCATGCCGGTGCCCGCCGATACCCATCGACCCCGGTCACGCGAAAGACCTCACGCCGATCCAGGACACGCCACGGTCATCAAGCCCGACACAGACGCCGTTAGATCCCGGTGACGTGATTTGGACGAGCTAAGGCGAACGGTGGCCGCCACCAGCCGTCGCTGACGCTGCAACCGAAGTCAAAGTGGACGAATCATCGTAACGCTCAGCGTGTTTGCCGCTGCATGTGCTCGCAGTTAATGGTTGCTTTCGACCGCAATCACCTGAGATCCGCTGTGACGATTCTGTGGATTTCCAGCCCGCTTGCTGTGATACTCGCCGCACACGCGCATCCGGCGTCCGTCTTGTATCGGCACGGGACAGCGCGTTGATGAATACAGCAAAACTGGATCACGCGTGGGCCATCGGGGGGCCACCGCTCTTCAGCTTGCCGGGCAGCACCGGCTTCCAAACAGGTAGTCGATCACTCGTCCTCTGACGAGGGTTTCGTTTCGATGCTGCCCTCTTCATCAAGTAACAGCGCCCAACCGCGCACGGCTGGGCCGGCGAGGGGGAATCACCATGGGGTATGCAAAAAACATCGGCCGCATCGGCGGGCTAGCGGTCGCCCTGGGCATCGGGGTAGGGCTGGCCGCGACGCCATGGGCGGCATCTGCCCAGCCATCGGATTCTGCATCGAGTACGTCGCCGGCGACGTCTTCATCGTCGCCGAGGTCGTCGAGTTCCTCGGCCAACGCGGAGGTCTCGTCGTCTAGTTCGGCAACACCTCAGAGCAAAGTAGGACCGAACCTCAGCGTGTCGATCAACGGTGTGGTGCGGGTGCAGAGAGGGACCGCGGAAGCGTTCACCTCTCATGGATATCCGCTGTTATCCATGAGATTCCTTGCGGGTGTTGCCTCGTCTGTCCGCATCCGCGGCTCTCCCCTCCCCCGCGTTCGTCAGGCGGGGAACGCCGCGGCGGCGCGTTGATTCGATCTCCCGCCTGACTGCGACAACGAGCGGCCTTCCGCGCCGCCGAAAGCCCACCCCTCGGGGCAACGACCTCGTGCTCGGCCACCGCATCGAAGGGAGGTCTTGAGGCTGCAAACCATCGGCATTCGACGATACGGAAATGTCATCTTGATCCGGACAGTTTGGGCCTAGTTTATCCGAAAACTGTTGGCATACACCAAGTTCGAGTATGCCAACTAACCCGGGAAGGACAGATAACTCCTGTTCGGTCTAAGTGGAGTTGGCGGTTGTCGCAATAAACCTGGCGGCGGGCCAGTTTGTCCGCCGAGTGTCGGTCGACCTGGCGGCCTGCGGCCAGGCTGTGAGCCGACTCTGCGGCCTTGACGGTCTGGGCAAGCAGAACGGCGATGGTGGTGGGCCCGACCCCGCCAGGTACGGGAGTGATGAGCCGGGCCCGCTGGGCGGCTGCGGTGTATTCGACGTCGCCAATGTTGCCGGGGTTGTAGCCGGCGTCGATCACCTGGGCACCGGGCTTGATCCAGTTGCCCTTGATGAGTTCGGGACGACCGACGGCGGCGACGACGATGTCAGCTTCGCGCACCACGCCGGCGAGATCGGTGGTTTTGGAGTGGCAGTAGGTCACCGTGGCGTCGCGGGCCAGCAGCAGCATCCCCATCGGTTTTCCGAGCATGGGGCTGCGGCCGATGACGACGGCGCGTTGCCCGGCGGGTGTAGACGTCGTAAGCATCGAGTAGATGCATGATGCCGCCCGGGGTGCAGGACTTGAACCCCTTGTCACCCAACGTCATCGCCGCGAACGACGTGCCAGTGACGCCGTCGACGTCCTTGGTTGGGGTGATCGCTTCGAATACTTGCCGTCCGTCGACCTGGGGTGGCATCGGGTGCTGAACCAGGATGCCGTCCACGGTGTCGTTGTTTGCGAGCTCGTTGACGAGCGCGACCGCGTCCGTGGTGGTGGCGGTATCGGGGAGGTGGTGGCTTTGGGAGTCCAGGCCGATGGTTCGGCATCGGTTGGTCTTCATGCGCACGTAGGTGTGTGAGGCGGGGTCGTCGCCGACTAGGACCGTCGCAAGGCACGGCTTTCGGCTCGTCGCCTCGACGAACTGCGTTGCTCGATCTGCGGTGTCGGAAAGGATTCGATTGGCGACCGGTCCCGTCCATGACGTCGGCGTTCAAGGACATCTCCTCGATAGAGAGGAGGTGCTCGAGGAGAGCATGCAGATCCTCGTCGAAGCCGGCTCTGACGCAGCGGTGACCATTGCGGGCTTCTACGCCGTGGCCCTCTACGCCGACGGCCGATACGACGATGCCCGGGTCGCGGCAGCCCGGGCAACGTCGTTCACTAGAGCGTGGGTCGCCGAGCTCGTGATGGGGATGGGCGTCGAGGCCATGGTCGCGGCACGCGCGGGCTCGTTCACAAGCGCCGAGGAGAAGGCCCGGCGGGCGATCGCGGTGATCGACGAGACCGACTTCGTGTGCGATCGGGCGGACGCTCGGGTCGCGCTCGCTGAGGTGCTCGAGCTTGCCGGTCGGACCCAAGAGGCGGCCACCGCCACGCGTGACGCCGTGGAGCTCTACCTGGCGAAGGGGAGTGTGGTGCAGGCGGGTCCGGCACGCGAGCGGCTCGAACGGCTGTCGTCTAGCTGATCAGCCGTACGATCCACCGCGGGGACCGGCCGATCGCGCCGAGGTCGCCGACATGAGGAGGGTTTGGATGGCAGGTGGGGCGGAGCCAGTGACCGACCGGGGTCGGCGTGATCCAGTCGGCGCCGATGTGGATCAGGTCGCCGGCGGGCTCGGGGTGGATCCGGGCGAGGACTGTCGGCGGAGGAGGCCAGTCTCGCCTGGCGTCTCACCCTCTCCCAACGGGTGACGGGACGCTCTGCTGCGCGGCGGACGCAGCGCAGCAACGACCAGCCAACCGGACCACCACGCAGCATCCAAAACAACCTCTGACCTGCGTATACTTATAGCCATAGGGCGGAGGGGTGACAAAATGGAAGTACGATGCCGCGGCCAAATTTGCGACTTCGAAATCTCAACGCTTTTCTGGGGAGCCTTGATCGTCCTAGCGCTGGTCGTCGGCTGTCTCCTCGCGGGGAAAGCTATCGAAAAGCTCCGCAACCGCACGAAGCTCGACGATGTCGCGGCGGAGGAAGAGCAGCGTGAGCGGGAGCAGCGTGAGCGGGACGAGTTCCTCCTTGTCCATGGCACCGAGATGGAGCGTCGCGTCAGCAAGGCACGCATCAGTCAACGCCGACAGGCTGAGCAAGCCCAGCAGAAGCAGAGCAAGTCATAGGCTGCTGCGGTGCTGGGTAACCTAGTGCAGACGACGGACGGCAAGCGGATCACCCGCCCACCGCAGCGCTGGCCGAACGGGCACACGCTAGGCCCCAATCAAGTCCTGGTGGGGCACGTCGCCTGCCTCGAACACGGCGGAGGAGGACACATCAGGTGGCACTGCCGAACCTGCGATGCCGTGGTGTACGGGCCGCCACTCAACATCGATTGCACTGCGCTGGTAGGGCCGGCAATAGTGCGCGTCTCAACGGCCATAGCGAGGCCGTTGCATCGATGGCCGCCGCCCTGCCGTCGGCCATCGAGTGGACGATCGTATCCGCAGTCAACCGGCTGCTAAGCGGCTTTATCGAGAAGATGTTCGGCGCTTAACGCCCCTGGACGGACGACGCGCAATGCCATCGGGCGGACGATAGCGAGCGGGCCCGGACGGGTGAAGTGTGCGATGCCCGTGGTGCGTAATGCGAAACCGGCTTTGGCCTGGCGGTATCCCACGCGCACCCCGGCTAGGGTAGCGATCACAAGCCCGCCGGCGCCCGGCAGAGCGCCAGCGGCCAGCGCCCACAGTGAAATGAGAGTCGTTGCGGCCCAGATGCCCACCCATTCGAGGTCGTGTTTAGCCTGGTCGTCCTCGACGCCAAGATAGATCTCGACCATCCAGTGCGACACCGCGTCGCTCCGCGCACGGATCGACCGGTCCCGTTGTCACGACGGCCGACTCGTCGAGCGGTTCGAGACCCTCTTCTCCTGCAGTGTGCCCCGTAGCGCTCGCAGCGTGTCGTGCAGTGTCGTCTTCACAGTGTCGTCGGCGATGTGCAGATCCTCGGCGATCTGTGCCGTCGTCCTGCCCTCGTAGTACGAGCGGCGAAGAACGTCGCGGTCCGCGGCGGACAGCTGTGCCAGCGCTTCGCCGATCCGCAGCCGGTCCATTGCGGCACTCACCCTGAGCGGGTCTCCTGGGCGGCGTCGCCCAGCCTTACATCGGCTACCCACGTGGCCAGAGTGCCGGCAGACCCGCCCGGGTCGATCCCGGCTTGATGTGTTGTAACGGTCATTGCGGCCCTTCTCGACCAGCCCGGCCACTGGCGACAGTGGTTGTAATGTAGACAGTGGTTGTAATGTAATAGTACAAGTCTTGTCATGTAATAGTACAAATGGAACGCCCGGCAAACAGCCGGCGGCAGGACGGCGGGGCACAGCCATGGCGAACGTAAACTTCAGTTACCGATGAGCAGGGATGAAGCCCGCGGCAAGCCCGTAGCGCTGGCGGCGGGTGTGCCGCTGCATCGGCAGCTGTTCCTGGTGTTGCACGACGAGATTGCGCGCGGGGCCATCCCGGCGGGGCACCCGCTGCCCACCGAGCAGGAGCTGTGCGATCAGTTCGGCGTCTCCCGCATCACCGTCCGGCGGGCACTGGCAGACCTGGCCGATCAGGGCTACATCACGCGCCGGCAAGGCGTCGGATCCTTCGTTCGCGAACACCATCCGGCCGGGCGGCAACCCGATCGCCGGTCCTATATGGATGAGCTGCGCCAGATCCAGTTCCTAAGCGATGCCGATGTGCTCGAATTCGATCTGCGGGCCGCGCCACAAACCATCTCGGACAAGGTCGGATTCGCCGGCGACGTGTTGCACATCCTGCGAGTACGGCGCGAGCGGCGAACCGGCGAACCACTGCTCGTCACCGAGGCCTGGCTTCCCGCCGGGCTTGCCGAGACGATCACAGCCGAGAAGTTGGCCCACACGCCGATGTACGGCCTACTTGCCGACGCCGGCGTCACCCTCGAGCGTGTGCAACACGAGTTCACCGCCGAGATCGCCGGCCCCCGCACAGCCCCGCTACTCGACATCGCCATCGGTGCCGCACTGCTGCGCGTCAACCGACTCGCATTCACCGCAGGCGGTCGAGCGCACCATTATCTGTCAATCCTCCTGTCGCCCAGCAGAAGCCGGATTTTGCTCAACCACTCCGCAGACGAACTCGAGATCGGCGACACCATGGCCATCACACACGACGTACGGCCCGACTGATTCTTTACGGTGGCCAGACGCCCGCAGAAACACCGGGCCGGCTTGCGATGCGGCGTGCGGTGGCTTCACGTTTTCGGGTGATGGTGGCGAGTTCGCGTCTGGCAGGGCACAGGCGGCGATCCACCGGTTCTCGGGGCCAAACCCACGCAAACCACGCCCTTATCGAGGACACCGCGGCCATCGAGAAAACACGGGCCGCTCTGCGGGGCAGCGCCCGGGCACTGATGTGATGACGCCGCTGCAGCAACAAACCTATGAGCAGCAGCTTCGCCCCGAGAACCGGTGGATCCTCCACCCGTCTGTGGACGGATGCAGCGACCAAGCGTCAACTCCCCATTAGCAGATCGGCGTGCTGACGGTCACCACCTGGGTCGCCCATCCGGGTGGTGACTCTCTCGTGGGCATGAAGGCTTCGGGAGGCGACGACGCTGCCGATGGGATATACCCCTTTTGCGATCGCCGTGCCGTTGACCTCCTGTCGCCGTGCAGTTCAGGGACTCCCAGCGGCGGGTTGCGAGGTTAACTCCGGTCCTCGCATTACTCGCGCTTGTCGCGGCGGCGTGGGAGAAACGGAAAGTCCGACGCAGTGCCCCAATTGACGGTGAAAGCTGGACCACAGTGTCGTGGCTCAGGTCGCTGAGGAACCAACAAATGGTCGGAGCCCCAAACGTATTCAGCATGTGACACGGTTAGACGAGCACGTCGGCGTCTTTGTGCGGCCAGCGGAGCTGGAACCGCCCATCTTGTACGCGCGCTGTCTGCTGATCTAAAGGGATTGGTGTGAGGATCGGGCTGCGGCGTGCGCAGAGTACGCGAATAGTCGCGACTCCAGTTGGCGTATGCGTTGGCGTACTGGTCTTGTGGGCGTTCCCGAGAGCCTCTGATTGTCGGATGAAAGGCCTTCTCACCTGCTAAAACTTCGGTCGGGCTGACAGTGTGTGATTTCACGACATCGTTGACAGATGTCTCGCGACATAGTTGACACCTCTGCGAGTCGGGGAGGTCGGCCATGTCCAAGGCGCAGCTCATCATCACCGCCGTGAGGCTGGAGGGCCGCAGCAACAGTGCCGTCGCCCGCGACTACGACGTGTCTCGCCAATGGGTACACCAGCTGGTCACCCGGTATGAGACCGAAGGAGCCGCGGCGTTTGAGCCGCACTCGCGCCGCCCACACCACAACCCCCGCGCCGTCGCCACCGAACTCGAGGAGCGCATCGTGCGGCTGCGTAAAACCCTCGATAAGCAGGGTTACGACGCCGGTGCAGCCACCATCGCCGCCCACCTGTGCGCTGACCCGGCCATCACCAAAACGCCTGCACTGTCCACGATTTGGCGCATCCTGCGCCGTCGCGGCTTTCTGATACCCCAACCACACAAACGGCCCCGCTCGGCGTGGAAGCGATTCACCGCCGCCCAACCCAACGAACTCTGGCAGGCCGACGTCACCCATTGGCAGCTTGCCGACACCACCGAGGTGGAGATCCTCAACCTCCTCGACGACCACTCCCGGGTAGGCCTGGCCAGCGTCGCCCGCACCACCATCGGCGGCCCCGACGTCACCGACACCTTCACCACCGCCTTCACCCGCTGGGGCACACCGGCGTCAGTGCTCACCGACAACGGCGCCATCTTCACCGCCACCCCCCGCCGCGGCGGACGCACCGCCCTCCAGGTGATACTCGGCGAACTGGGCATCAAGTACCTCACCTCTCGGCCCTATCACCGGCAGACCTGCGGCAAGGTCGAGCGCTTCCACCACACACTCAAGAAACGACGACGAGCCCTGCCCCGCACACACCATCGCCGAACTTCAGCACCAGCTCGATGACTTCCTGGCCTACTACAACAGGATCCGACCGCACCGAGCCATCGGCCGTCAGACTCCCCTGCACGCGTTTACGCCCGCCCCAAAGCCTTCCCCACCGGCTACCGCATCCCCCCGCATTACCGGGTGCGCCACGACCGCATCGACGCCGCCGGCGTCATCACCATCCGCTACCACAGCCACCTACACCACATCGGGCTGTCCAAACACCTACGCGGCACCAACGTCATCGTGCTCATCGACGACCTCACCATCCGCGTGCACAACCACAACACCGGAACACTGATCCGCAAACTGATCCTCGACCCCACCCGCGACTACCAACCCCGCGGCGTCAAATGCGGAAACTCACCCGAAACAGAATCGAGGTGTAAACCATGTCTCGGGACATCTGTCAACGATGTCCCGAGACATCACACGGTCGGGCTGACAGGATTTGAACCTGTGCAGTATCCGCGTGTACGAGCGGCCGATCAGTGTTCCGCCGATCGTGCCCGAGATAACCAGATCTCCGCCGAGGTTGTGTAGGTCGCCGCTACACGTGCCGTCTAACTCGACGCTTCCGCCGCTGCGACGCGTATGGATCACGCACGATGAGGCCTCGCAGTCCATCCGCCGGCATTGCCAACTCGACTCGAATAATTACACTGCGAATTCCGGACCGAGTCCCCCCTCGCGCACGAGCGTGCGCCACACAGACCTATTTGTCACGGGACGATTCGCCCCACGGAGACGCGGGCTAAGCTACCGGTAGTCCTGTCCGCTACTTCGGCCCCATTGCCCTAGCAGCGGTCGATTCTTGCGTGGGCGCTTGCTGCCTGAACGCTCAAAGCGGCGCAGTCGGCACCCGACGTACAAACTGCCAACTTCGATGAGGCGCACCCTGCGGCTGAAGTCTCACTCAATCGGGCATCCCTGCAGTTCACGAATGCCAGAAATAATGTGACAGGTCGTGATCCGGCTCCGCTGTGGTGTGACTGCTGCTGCCTTGCAGGGTCATTCGCTTTGATACGGGTATGGCCTGCCTGCCGAGGTGCATCGTCGTCCAGCGGGTTTGTCGGCCTTGCCTGGGCGACGCTGCTCAAGCGGCCGTCGTCTACCAGCGGTGCGGGCATCGCGCCCAGACAGACCAGATGCGCACACAACATCTTGCCGCCGAGCTGACCCCTTCATGCGCAAGCTGCGGGCGAAGAAGCCGGCGGCTTCCACCATTGGAGAAGTCACTGGTTCACCCATCACCCAGCACTCACCAACCCGGCTACAACCGCCCCTGGGACTACCCGGATGCCAACGAGCCAATCAGCAATCGCCATTTCGCAGAATGCCCGTTGCACGGGTCACGCTTCGCGACCCCACGGCGCCCTGCTGGGGCCCTGCGACGCGTAATCTTACTGCGGTGCAGTAGCTTCCGTGCCCCTCGGGTTAAACTTACGCATCAGTGCCGAGCCCACCACACCGACGGCGATCAGCGCGATCGCTAGCGCATCGGGTAGCGCGTCGGAGACCCACCCGACGATGCCCGTCACCGTGACGAACGGGGGGAACCAGTCGAAGGCCCCCACGATCGACGTCTGCTCGCCGGTGGCGTAGTCGGGATAGAACTCGGTGAACGACACGGCGAAGATGATTGCCCCGATCGGCAGGATCCATGCCGTCCAGAAGTTGTCGTTGTCCCGCAGGACTGCGTCGCCGTAGGCGCCGACGAGGGCGGAGAACAGGAAGGCCCCAGCCCACGCCGTGGAGATGACGTAGTTGATCCGCAGGAAGATCGGGTTGTCCCAGTGCTCCTCGGGGGTGGTGTCCTTGGCGTAAGCCAGCGTGAACGGCCTGCGGATCACCAGCGTGATGATCGCGAACGCGGCCAGCGCGATATTGCTCAGCTCTCCGGCCCAAAGTTGAAGCCACTCGATGGTTGAATCGGGCGCTACCAACCCCAGGACGGCAAGAACGCCGAAGTAGACGACGGTGAACGCCTCAAGCAGGTGCACTGGCACACCACGCCGGGAACCAACCGATAGTGTGAGCAGGGCCAAGGCCAATGCGACAGAGGTGGCCTCCTCAAACCGGCTCGGTCCGTTGATCACCGCCATCAGGATCCATGGCGCGATTCCAGCCAGGGGCGATCTGAGGTAGCCGTCAATGAATTTCACGATCGCACTCTATGCGGCAAAGCCCGGTTGAGTGTTGCAATGTCGGCCATAGGTACATCGACGAGATCCGGCGACTACCTACTGCACAACCTGTAGTCGCCGAGGCAACTTACCCGGCTTGACGGGTCAGGTCGCGAAGAAGTCGGTGAGGGCGTCCCCGACCATGGACAGCGAGGTGGTTGTGCGCAGAATGGCGCGGCCATTTCCGAGGGCGTAAATGGTCGCCGAGAAGTGTGCTTCCGACGTGCCCAATATGCAGGGTCACCAGTAAGCCACGTAATACCCACTGTCCCAATGATTTTCAGTTCTACTTCCTTGTTGTCTGGTCTCGACACACCTTGATGGCCCGTTCTCGTTTCAGCTGGCGGGGTTGCGCGACATCTTGCGGATTGCGGAATTCCTCTCCGATTCTCGTCTAGATGGCGGCGCCGGTGAGGCGCGGAGAGCGCCCACTAGGCGGTTTACCGCGGAGGGAAATCGCCTCCCCAGAGGTCGAGTGCCACGAAGCACCGCTCCCCCGGCGGGGGACTGAGGTGAAATTACGCACCATATTTCGTCACAGAGGCGCTCGACGCGGCCGGTTTTGTGATTGACAACCTAAACGCTCAGATCGCCGCCTTCAATCAGGTCTTGGACACCATGCGACGGCGGCTCGAAAGCCTCGAACCCGCAGAACGCGCTCGGGTGGAAGATGCTGCCGTGGTCTTACGCAAGGCCCGCGGCGTCCTGCCGTTAACCGTGATCAGTCATTCGGAGGGATCACAATGACCGAATCGACAAGGCGTAAGCCCGGTCAGGTTTTGCGAGAAGCCCGACAAAAAGACTCTGATCGTAAGCGCAGCAAGGTCTTTCACATCGTTGATAACATGCGACGCGACGGCACCCCCATCACCTTTCGAGCCGTGGTTACGCGAGTTGAGGGATCGAATAGGTGGACGTCCAGAGCGTTTCGAACTCTGTTGGGCTGATGTTACCGAAGCGGTCAAGGTCGCCGTGTCGCGCAGTCCCATTTCGTGCGGTTCGGCCATCGCTACTTCCTTTTCGAGGCGCGGTGCTCGTGGCGTGGCCGATGGGCAGCGTGTGCCGATGATGCCGAATTAGACTGCGTTTACGGTTGTTCCGAGCTCGATGGGATCGTGCGGTGTGCAACTGCCGCATTACAAGCAAACGTGCAATCCGTCTGTCGATTGAAGGCCTACGCCTGAACCGCCCCCATGAGTGCCTACGAATGTCAACCTTCGCCAAGACCACGGGTGGTGAGGTACCGGCAGCCCGACTGCCAGCTGGTCAGGTTATGTTTCCCAGCTCCGCACCGTTCAGCCAGGAACGTAGTAGGTGCTTTTGTACTTTGCCGGTCGAGTTCCTGGGCAGTTCGTCGAGGATTTCGAGCCGGGCCGGCAGGTACCACTGTGTCATTCCTTGGTCGGTGAGGTGGCTGCGGAGATCGGCCAGGGTCGGCGGGGTGTCTCCTTTGACGGTGATGACGGCGCACGCGAGCTCACCAGCATGCTCGTCGGGGTAGCCAACAACCGCGACGTCGCCGACAGCGCGATGTTGGAGCAACACCTCTTCGACATCGGCGATCGGGATCATGAAGGCACCGCCAACCCGGTCGGCGACGCGTCCGAGCAACCGGATCCCAGAACGGCCATCCCAGGCGGCGAGATCGCCGGTGTCGTACCAACCGTCGTCCCGCTCACTGATCACGGTCAGCTCGTTGTCCTCGCCCTGAAGGGTGCCCAGGCACACCCCGGGACCGCGGACGAAGAGTCGCCCGGGCTGCCTCGGCGTCACCGGACCATCAGAGCGGAGGTCGAGTTCGTAGCCAGGAAAAGGTCGCCCGTCGCTGTGCAGCGTCCAGTCGATGGGATCATCGGCCCTGGTCATAGTCGCGCAGCCGACTTCGGTCATGCCCCACTCCGAGCGAAGCCCGAGACCGAACCTCGCAATCACCTCCCGCACGAGAGGGCTGGGTATCTTCGTGCCGGTAGCGACCGTAACGCGCAGCGCCGAAAACGACGTCGGACGCTGCGCCGCCGGCGCGGCCAGAAGTTGGTCGTAATAGCTTGGCGCCGCCATCATTACGGACACCTGCGCGCGGTCGATGACCTCCGTCCCCGCTGCAGTCGACCAGGAGTCCAGCAGGACGGCGCGGGCCCCGGTTTGCAGCGGAAGATGCACGGAGAACACATGACCGAGGCTGTACATCGCGCTGTGCGGGGTGAAAACGACGTCTGACGGCGTGATCGACTCGGCCACGGCCAGTCCCGAGCTGCCCGCATACCAGGTGTTCTGCGTCCCCAGTACTCCCTTCGGTTGCCCCGAAATGCCTGAGGTGAACAGGACGATGGACACCGCGTCGGGATCCTCTGCCGCACCATCGAGCGCCACGGGGTACCGCTGCTCCCATGGAGTGTTCTCGAAGAACTCGCCGAAATCGATCTCGGTGCCCGACTCCGACTGGCCGAGGACGACGAGATGGCGCAGATCCGGCAGTCGAGGGGCTACCGAGCGGGCCAGACCAGCATGATCGAAACCCTCCCATCGATCGACGGTCACGAACACGGCCGCGCCCACCCGGGCGAGCATCCGCTCGAGCTCACGGCGACGAATAGTCGTGATCACCGGGGCGAGGACGGCACGAAGCCGGGCAGCCGCGACGTACATGGCACAGGCCTGCCACCAGTTCGGCAGCTGCATGGCCACGACCTGCCCCTGGCGGACGCCGAGCTCACACAGTGCACCGGCAAATCTCTCCACCATCTGCGCGTACCTACGGTAGGTGAGGGTCCTGCGCTGCCCGTTCGCGGCGAACGTATCGACGGCCACCGCGTCGGGTGCCGCGTCACGCCACCGTCGAAGATCACCGACCAGTCCGGTTTCCCGCCACCAGCCATTGGCGCGGTATCGCTGTGCCAGCTCGGGCGACGGTCGCAGCGTTGTGATACTCGCGTGGTCCGACGTCATTTGCACTCCGTTCTTTTCACTCAGCACGCCCGTAGCGAGCCAGAGCATGCCGCCTGCACAGGATTTGCGCTGGCGCCGCATCGACGCGGTTGGATGGGTGAGGCGACCCGGCGCTAGGTCAATGCCGCGCAGACCGACTTGACTTCGGTGAAATTTCGGATCGCCTCGTAGCCTTCTTCACGGCCCCTGCCAGACTGCTTATATCCACCGAACGGCAGTGCCGGGTCGTAAAAGTTATGGGTGTTGATCCAGACGCTGCCCGCCTTGATGCGCTGGGCCATCTTGTGGGCATTGTTGATGTTGGTAGTCCAAATACTCGCCGAGAGCCCGTAGGGGGTGTCATTCGCCTTGCGGGCTAATTCGTCGACGTCGTCGTCGGTGAAGGGCTGGACACACAGCACGGGACCGAAGATCTCTTCACGCATGACTGACATCGTCGGGGTGGTGGCCGACAGGACGGTCGGTTCCATGAAGAAACCATCGCGGTCGACGGCTGCGCCGCCGGTGACTAGGTCGGCCCCGTCGGCGACACCGGCCGCTACGTACGCTAGGACTTTGGCGCGCCGATCAGACGAGATTAATGGCCCCATCGTGGTTTTCGTGTCCAAGCCATGTCCGAGTACCAACTTTCGGCTCTCCGCTACGATTCCCTCGATTACGTCGTCGTAGATTGAGCGGTGAACGTAAAGGCGGGTACCGGATGTGCAGACCTGGCCTTGATTGAAAAAGGCCGCGCTGGCGAGTCCGGAGATTGCGGTATCGAGGTCCGCGTCTGGAAAGACGATCATCGGCGCCTTGCCGCCCAGTTCCAGGCTGACGTTTTTCATATTTCCCGTTGCGGCGGCGGCAATTTTCTTCCCCGTCGTGGTAGAGCCCGTGAATGCGATCTTGTCGATCGCGTTGTGCCCAGCCAAGGCGGCACCTACCGCGTCGCCCAAGCCGGTCACCACGTTGATGACCCCCGGGGGGAAGCCGACCTCCTCGGCGATCTGAGCGAGCCGAAGCGTGCTGAGCGGGCTGAGCTCAGAGGGTTTCAGGACTGCTGTGCACCCCACAGCGAGCAGGGGAGCTAGCTTGTAAGCGGAAAGTACGAGGGGGTGGTTCCACGGTGTGATCGCGGCTACGACTCCGACCGGTTCACGCAATGTATAGGCGTGGAAGTCGCCCGGTGTGGATACGGACACGGTTTCACCGCTGACTTTGCTCGCCCAACCGGCCATGTAGTGATAGATCTTCGCGGTGAGATTGACGTCGACGGCCCGTGTGTGGGTCACCGGTTTGCCGCAGTCGATAGCTTCGATCTCCGCCAGTTCGTCTGCCAGCTCCTCGATTCGAGCTGCGAGTCGGGTTATCAGTGTGCCGCGTTGCAGCCCGGTCATCCGCGACCACGGGCCCGATTCGAAGGTGGACCTAGCGGCCGCGACCGCTCGGTCGACATCCTCGGCAGCACCCGACGCAGAGCGTGTGATCTCTTGCCCAGTGGCCGGATCGAGAACGGCAAGTGTCTCCCGCGAGGCCGACGGGACCCATTTGCCGCCGATGTAGAGGTCGTGGGTGGTCTCGATGAAGCTATTTGTTTGTGCGCTCGCTGCTGGTACTGCCAACGGCATGGTCAATCTCCTTTATCGTTCGACGGATTCACTGCGGGCTGTCTGTGCCGGTTAGATACCAGTGCGAATCACCTCGGCAGCCTTCTCGGCGACCGCAAGCACGGCGGCGTTGGGGATGGCGCTGGGCAGTGAAGGCACGGAGGCATCGGCGACCCAGGCGCCCACTCCAAGACAGGCCGCAGATAGGGGTCGGCGGCTGACTGGCGTCGACCGGCGACGATATTGCGGTCATACCCGCAGATCCCTTCGGACCGGGCGCCATTCAGCTCGTCGGACACCGGATATCCGCGTTCCTCGCAGGCCTGGAAGAACGCGTCCGCCGCCGGATGCGTCTCGGCGGCGCGCTCGATGGTCAGCGGACCTTCCGTGCCGCGAAAATGTGGATCGCAGCCCTGGGCGTTTTCGGTGCGTTGGCAATATGGCAGTAGGTCGTCGTAGCCCCCACCCGTCGCCCCCTCAATTGCCCAGTGGTCGTAGCTGGAGCGGTCGGCACGCAGGTGGGCCATCGCGTTGATGCCACTCGAGCCGCCCAACACTTTGCCCCGTGGGTACGGCAACACCGCAGCGTCGAAGTCCGGTCTGCGGCACTGTCTGCAAGCCCCAGTCGACGTCTGAACCCATCAAGGTCGGCCACATCGCCGGCACGCTCATCGCATCAGGTCCGCCGTTGCGGCCGGCCTCGATAAGCAAGATTCGCCGATCTGGCTCCTCGCTCAGGCGTGCGGCGACGACACATCCGGCCGTACCCACACCCACCACAATGAAGTCGAAAGAGTCCATACCGACCGACGCTATGGCGGCTGGTGACGAGCAGGTAGCCGCTCAGTGCGCCGGCGGTGTCGGATTGTGCGACACGCCGAATTCCTCGTGGGGCCGGCGCGTCTATGTAAGCGGAGACGTCATTGACGGAGCTGTTGAAGGAGCTATCGGCTGGCGCAACACGACGTGGACAACGTGCCTGCGGCACATACTTGGACCACGGCTCACTCGTTGGATGACGCGGTGGAGTTGTGCGGTGCAGCGTTGTATGAGCAGCAGGACATCGGCGTGCTCGATGACCGCAGGGCTTTTACGCTCACCCAACGCGTCGCCAGTCTTGGCCCGATCACCGTCGGCGAGATCGAGTTCGGGTCACCGGTCTGGATGGATTGCGGAGACGACCGCACCACGTATCACGTCAACGTGCCGCTGTTGGGGCGCTTGGAATCCACGCACCGGGGGCAGCACATGACAGTGCGGCCCGGTGTGGCCGCGGTATATCAACCCGAGGGTCACACCGCGGTTCCCCGATGGGACGGCGGCGGTCGAACGGTGTTCGTGAAAATCGACCGCGGTTCGGTCGATGACGCGCTCGCCGGCAGCCTCGGTCGCGAACTGACATCCCAGATCGACTTCCATTCCGCGATGCCGACGGCCTCGGGGCCTGGGCGCAGCTGGATAGAGCTGCTCCTGCTGTTCAATAGGCAGCTATTTCAGCCCGACAGTCTGATTCACCAACCGCTGGTCGGCCAGCCGCTCATCGACAGTCTCGTTCGGGGGTTGCTGGTAGCTGCCGACCATCGCGACCGTGAAGCGGTCATATGTGGTTCCGGTCGCCTCGCGCCCAGCGTGGTTCGTGCTGCCGTCGATATCATCGAGGCCGAAGCTGACCTGCCATTGACGGTGTCCTCCCTCGCGCTCCGAACCAATGTCAGCGCCCGGACTCTTTACGACGGGTTCCGTCGGCATCTGGGTACCACCCCGATGGCTTATCTACGGGGCGTACGACTTCGCCGGGTACACGAAATGCTGCTGGAATCCGATCCCAGCGTCACCACGGTTGCCTCCGTCGCACACCAATGGGGCTTCACCCACCACGGTCGGTTCGCGGCGGCCTACGCCACCCGCTACGGCGAGAGACCCGCCAACACTCTGCGCCGCAGGATGTTTGGCACCACGAACAGAATGTGACGTTGCTGCGGCCAGGCGGCGCCGCGAGGTTCGCACTATTCGGTCATAGGTATGCACTCGATGGCTGGGTGACCGTCTGTCGTCTGCTTAACCTAGAGGGGCGCAAGACCCCGCCCGGCGCGGTCGCCGGAACATTGAAAGTCGGCTGCACACTGGCGATTCGAAAACCCGGCCAAGCCGAAGAACGTTGGAAACGTGATGATCAGAAGCGAACAAGCAGCCCTGAAGGCTCAGACCCAGAGTGTAGGTACTCGCGGGGAGGGGCCCGTCAGGTCTGGGGTCTTGGACCCCATAGGAGTAACAGTGACCTCATGGATGCACGCCGAAACAGTCAGCGACGCCGAAACCCTCTGCGGTTTAGCACTTTATCCACAACAAGAACTCGAGATTCTCCGAAATCCGGAGTTCTTTTCACTCAGCCAGCGGATCGGCAACCTCGGGTCGGTCACCGTCGGCGAAATCGCATTCGGCGCGGACGTGCGACTGGAATGCGGCGAACTGCATGACAGCTACCACGTCAACATCCCGCTGACAGGGCACATCGAATCGGAGCACCGAGGCAGCCACGTCACAGCCGACTCACAGAATGCCACTGTCTATCAGCCCGAGAAGTACACAGTGCTGCCGTATTGGTCGGCGCAGACACGATTGCCGTGTGTCAAGTTCGACCGCTACGTTGTCGATGATGCCCTGCGCGATGCGCTCGCAGACACGATGACCGCTCAAATCAATCTCGCGCACACCATGCAGATCCACGGCGGCAGCGGCCGGGCCTGGGCGCAGATGGCGGTGATGCTCTACGAACAAGTCGCACGGCCAGACGGTATTCTTCGCCAGCCACTGGTTGCTGCGCCCCTTCATCGACACCCTCGTGCACGGCCTGCTCGTCGCTGCCGACCACCCGTACCGCAGCGCCATTGTGGAACCCGTCAGGTCTGTGCGGTCCCGGCTCGTCGAGACCGCAGTGGACTTCATCGAGGCCGACGCCCATATGCCTTTGACAGTGACGGCGATCGCGGCACGAAGCCGCGGCAGCGTCCGGGCCCTGCAGCAGGCATTTCGCTGTGAATTGGATACCACCCCGATGGCGTATCTGCGAGAGGTGAGGTTGCATCGAGCGCACCGCGCGCTAGTGGAGGCCGATCCGTCCGTCGCCACCGTGGCCTCGATCGCACACAGCTGGGGCTTCACGAATCTGGGCCGGTTCGCCGAGACGCACGCCGCACGGTACGGGGAGTCCCCGGTCATAACCTTGTGCCGAACACTCTCGCCTCGCTGAGAAGCACAGCCGAGTCCTGCGGATGCCTCCTCGGCACCCGCGCGCCGCGTTGCGCAGATTTCGTCGCGGGGCGACATCTTCGCGTACTGACTCAGGGTGCAGCCTACGGTGCCAGCCAGCCGTAGCTGCCCTGCCGGCCGTACGATAACCTCGTTGACGTCCACGTCGGCTTGACTGATCGCGTACGAGATCGCGGTACATCTTGGTCCGGCGATGCGGCCCGGCCAAGCCTCTCCCCCGGCCGTATCTTCATCAGTGGGCTGGGCAGGCGTGAGGCACATGCCGGTGCGATGATACGCGCTGGCTGTGTTTTGAGGCGTTGTTTGTGGTGTAGTAGATGGTAGCGTTGCGTGTGGATAGTTGGGGATTGAATGGTGGAGGTGCACAATGCCTGTTCTAACGGCCTCTGCCGCACACCGGCTCGACATCGAGGCGTCGTCGCGCTCTATCCGCGAGATCGCGGCGTATCTGCAAGACAGTGTTGGCCAGCGTGTCGCCGCGGCGATCGCTGGGCTGGCCGACGCTAAGCAGATCGGCCGGTACGCCCGTGAGGGAGGGCCGCAGCCGCACGGGACGACTGAGCGTCGGCTTCGCGAGGGCTACAAGGTTGTCCGGATGCTCGTCGATGCGTATGACGACAAGACCGCGCGAGCGTGGCTGTTCGGTACGAACACCCGGCTGGACGATCAAGCACCGGTGGAGGTGCTGGGCGCGGCGACCGACACGGCAGATTTCACCATGGTAGTGCAGGCGGCACGGCAGGTCGCTAGCTTTCAGGCGTGAGCTACGGCCCCGAGGAGAGCCGGCTGTGGCGAGTCGGCTATCACGCAGCCCCGCTGGAATTTGCGCCGTGGACGTTGTACGGGTTCAGCCATCGCTTTGATGACATCGATCAGCGCTTCCGCACACTGTATTTGGCCGAGTTTGATGTGACGTCTCTGCGCGAAGTGCTGGCGGATTTTCGGCCGAACCTTGAGGCCCGCCGACGCCACATCGAACGTTACGGGCCTGACGCCGCTGAGGACTTCGTGACCGAGCCGGTCACGGCGAAGTGGCGCCGAGAGAATGTGTTGGTTCCTGCGACACTCGAGTTGGAGGGACCGGTGGTCGATTTGATTGACGCTGGGACTCGTCAGGAGATCGAGGACCGACATGAGGGATTGTTGGTCGACCACGGGTTGGAACACCTTGATTTGCATGAGATCACGACGAAACGCCGGGTGGTGACGCAGACCATCGCAGGCGACCTGTTCGATCGCGGCGCCGCAGGTGTGAGGTTCCCGTCGCGGTTGGACGGCAACGCCTGTATTGCGCTGTTCGAGGGGCGCGGTGTGGCCCGTTTGGCTGGCGATGTTGTGGCGCTGACGGACCCGACGCCAAGCCCGTTGGTCGCTGTAACTGGCCAGTGGAAACTGGCTTTGGAAGCTGCGCCGGTGAAGGACTAGCCGGATCGCCAGCTATCGACAGTCAGATCAGATCGTCGTCACCGATCACCATCGATTGATGCCGCTTGATTTATTAAGGTGCTGCACAACGCATTTTGTGCACCTAGAAATTAGATTACGTCAACCTGAGCACGTATTCTCCTGTCGCAGAATGTATTTCGACTGTCCGGTCCTGTCCGGTCTCGACGTATCTGGCGGTAATCGCACTGAATCTGACGGTCTTCGGACTAGTCGTGTTTTCTCAGCGGATCTGGCGGTTTCAGTTCATTTTCGCGACTGCGACGGCTGCCGATCGTTGATTCCACGATGCTGAGAGTAGACGCGGATGCTGCGCGAGATACACCTCTCCCATTCCGCCAGAACCCAGCTGGCGGAGAATTCTGTAGCCCGCGAAAAGTTGTCCTTCGCTCAGTGCCATCGTCCGAACGCCCCCGTCATGTCCCCTTGCGTCCTACCCGCCGGCCTCGATGGCCGCCACTCGCTCGGCGGCCTCGGAGCCGCAAATCTTCTGCAGGTCAACCGGGCCGGCGGCCATCAGCTCGGCGACGCGGCGTGTGAGCTCTCCCGCCTCGACGAAGGACTGCAGGTTTGCGCCCGGGCATGCTGTGGCGGCGAAGTCTTGATGACCTTCAACCACGGCCGGGTCGATCGGGTACTCGGCAGCAGCCCAGGCAAAGGCCAAGGCGGCGCCTTCCAACTGTTCGGGGGTCACGATTTCTTCATCGAAGTTGCCTTCGCACAGAACCAGGAAATGGCCAGTGGTGTCGTACTCGGTGGCGGTATCGCCTTTAATGCCTGGATCACGTAGCTCGTAGATATTGCCGTTGCGGTCGACGCCGACGTGATAGGCGATGTCGATCCAGCCGCGGTCATTCTGGTGGAGCTGCTGATGCTGCCGCAGCCGAGCCGGGGCGTTACGGTTGTCACCGAGCACTACGCCCGTGTGGTGAATGGTCATGCGGCTGGGGGTGTGCGGAACGCCGCCTTCTCGGGCGGGCTGCGCGCGCCATCCCTCCCGACAGATGATCTGGCTCGCGACAGCCACCGGTGGCGGTGTCGATTCGACCGGCTGCGGCGCCACGCCTGGGCAGTATGCCACTGGGGTGCAACGACTTCTAGCCGCGCATCCAGGTACTTCCTATCTCCGAACCGACCAGACATGCCCCTCGCTGCGCGCGGCGACCCCGGAGGCCGTCCGACAGGTCGGCGACCGCATCCATCCCATATTTCTGGGGATTCAGTTCCTCCGGTGCTGAACTCTCGCGGCCGGTGAGTCGTTGTGGAAACGTGGCCGCAGTGAGGCGGGCCCGCGCCCGCGAGGAGATCGTCCGGCTCGTGCACCGCACCACCGGGGTGCATGACTTTGCCCGGGACGTGAAGCGGGTCCTTGAGCGAGCGGTCCCGTTCGACGCGGTCGGCCTGTTTACCGTCGATCCCGCGACCCTGCTCCCCACCAGCCATTTCCTCGAAGGCCGCCTAGAAGTCAGTAACGGCGTCTACCGGGAATTGTCATCGCGGTTCATCGAGATTGAGCTGCGCGAGCCGGACTTCAACAAGTACAGAGACCTGGCCCGACAGGGGCGTCGCGCCGCGAGTCTCAGCCCGTCTACCGGGAATTGTCATCGCGGTTCATCGAGATTGAGCTGCGCGAGCCGGACTTCAACAAGTACAGAGACCTGGCCCGACAGGGGCGTCGCGCCGCGAGTCTCAGCGAGGCGACCCGCGGTGATCTCGAACAAAGCATCCGCTATCGCGAGCTCCGCCGACCGCTTGGATACGACGACGAGCTTCGCGTCGTGTGCTCAGACGCCACCGGGGCCTGGGGCGACCTGATCCTGGCACGTGAGTCAGGGAGGCCTCGTTTCGGGGCCTCGGAGGTCGGCTTCCTTGCCTCGCTCGCTCCACTGTTGGCCGAGGGCCTGCGCCGCGCCGTCATCCTGGGTGATGTGGCCACAGGCGACCAAGATGCGACCGGCGTCGTCGTCCTCGCTCCGGACAACTCCATCGAGACGGCCACCGCCGGAGCCGAGCGCTGGCTCGCCGATCTCGCCGCCGGTGACACACCGGGTGCGGACCTGCCGGTTGCCGTGCTTGCCGTCGCCGCACGGGCGCGGCGCATCGCCAGCGATTATCAGAGTGATCCCGACCGGGAGCCTCGGTCCGACACGTTCGCCCGGGCGCGCGTTCACACCACGCAAGGGTATTGGGTCACGGTGCGAGGGTCGGTTCTCGGCGACGGTCCGGACTCCTCAGTCGCGGTCTTGATGGAAGAGGCCCACCCGCCCGAGCTCGCACCTCTGATCGCCGACGCGTACGGGCTCACCGACCGCGAGCGACGCGTCACCGAACTGGTCGCACGGGGGCTGCCCACCGCCGACATCGGGCGGCGACTCCACCTGTCCGCCTATACCGTCCAAGACCACCTGAAGTCGATCTTCGACAAAACCGGTGCCAGCTCGCGAGGCGAACTCGTCGCCCGCCTGTTCTTCGACCACTACGCGCCGCGTTTGCAAATCGCCGAACCCGACTGAAGCCCCGATGGACCGCAGTCGGTGGCGACTAAGGGCTCACCTCAGGGTTCGCCGGATTGGATTGCCCGTCATCTGCGGTTCGGCACGGCTTGCGTGTTGTTCCGAACGGCGGTGGTCGCCATCGAGTTGCCGCACTCGGGCCTTCAACGCCGACAAAAAGGCGACCGCGGGCGCCGGGCACGGGCCCACCTACGCCGCCAAACCTGGCGCGGGTCACCATCGTAGAGGTTCGTCGACCCATCAGCTCACCGCACAATCACGACGCCGAGTCGGGCGGGCGCCGGTTCCAGAGCCGCTGGTGGGTAAGTGGCCACTGGCGTCAACAGGTCTGCGGGCCCAACAACTCCCAGAGGCGCCCCACGTGGATCGCGCCTTACGTGAAGGGTCCCGATGGTGCGCCGCTGACTGCCGACCGAGTGCACGTCTATCGCCGCTGAGACAGACCACCTTGGAATCGCCACCTCCATGGGACAGCGGGCCAGCGGTCGTCAGAGATGTCGCCGGTGGCGAGAACCTAATGGGAATCGATCAGCGCGGCGTTGACGGGATTTGGGTCCTTGTCGAGGCAGGCTGATCACCGAGCCGCTGGCCGGTGAGCACTCTGAGAACCTGGAGTGAGGGTCGATTCCTAACTGTAGATCGTGCCCCGGCCGGTTGGCGGGGTCGCCTGTAGCGCTTATGGGATGTCGTGCCGACTCGAGCACTGATCCATTAGGTCGCCGCCGGGTGTCCTCAGGCTCGAAATAGGTTGAGCGACAACCGGAAACTAGAGAGGCGGTGATCGATGATCTTCATCGGCGATGACTGGGCTGAAGCACATCACGACGTTTATCTGATGGACGATGCCGGTAAGCGGCTGGCCTCGCGGCGGCTGCCCGAGGGACTGGCCGGCATCCGCGAGCTGCACGAGCTGATCGGCGAGCATGTCCAGGAACCCAATCAGGTGGTGATCGGCATCGAAACCGACCGCGGCCTATGGGTGGGGGCGCTGAGCGCCGCTGGCTATCAGGTGTTCGCGGTCAATCCGATGGCGGTGGCCCACTATCGCGACCGCCATCACGTCTCGGGCGCCAAATCCGATGCCTCCGATGCCAAACTGCTGGCCGATCTGGTGCGCACCGACCGGCACAACCATCGCCCGATCGCCGGCGACAGCCTCCAGGTGGACGCGATCAAGGTACTGGCCCGGGCTCATCAGAGCTTGATCTGGGCACGCACGCGGCACACCAACGCGCTGCGCTCGACACTGCGTGAGTACTACCCGGCCGCGCTGGAGGCGTTCGAGGACCTGGCCCACGGCGATGCGCTGGGGGTGCTCGATCGCGCACCCACCCCCGAGCAGGGTGCTCACCTGGACCTGCCGGCGATCCAGTCCGCTCTCAAACGTGGTGGGCGGAAACGCAATATCGCCGCCCGTGCCCGCCAAATCCGGGCCGCGCTGCGGTCCGAGCAGCTGGCCGCTCCGGCCCCGATCGCCGCGGCGTTCGGCGCCACCACACGCGCCACGATAGGCATCGTCGCCGAGTTGAACCGCCAGATCGCCGAGCTCGAGACCAGCCTGGCCGAGCATTTTGAAACACACCCGGACGCCGACATCTACCGCTCCCTGCCAGGACTTGGTGTCGTGCTCGGCGCCCGGGTGCTCGGTGAATTCGGGGACGACCCGAACAGATACACCGACGCCAAGTCTCGCAGAAACTACGCCGGAACCTCACCCCTGACGGTGGCATCGGGCAAGAAACGCGCCGTACTGGCCCGCCACGTACGCAACCGCCGCCTCTATGACGCCATCGACCACTGGGCGTTATGCGCCCTTTCGACTAGCGCCGGCGCCCGCACGTTCTATGACAACCACCGCGCCGCCGGAGACACCCACCACCAAGCCCTACGCGCCCTCGGTAACCGCCTCGTGGGCATCCTGCACGGCTGCCTACGCCACCACGCCCCCTACAACGAACACACCGCCTGGGCACACCGCATGCCAGCGGCGGCTTGACACCTTACGAACCTGGGATGTCTACAGTCCTCCTTCCGCCGAGCCCGGCACTAGGTCCACTGGATGCCGAAGCAGCGGCCTGCACGCTGTCGGCCGCGCGTCGGGCATTCTGTCTTGTCATAAAACCGGTGGCCGATACAGCCACCTGCTGTCGGGAGTGCCAGGCACGCCAGCGCCACCTGCCATATGCTGCTTCATGGACTTCGATTTCCGCTGTGGCCGAACACTTCCTGAAGTCATCAGCGGCCCGTCTGGCCTCAATCACCGAATCGAACGTTTTACCCGCCAACGCGACAACTCGGTGGTTTTCAGCGTTCATCCACCACGACGTCTGCCCTACGTAGTGAGTGCCAACGATCAACGACATCGGCATAACGACCTCCTCGCCGGGCCAGCGACAGCGTATGACTGGGATACCCCAGGTCCGGTGCGCCGAACGCAGAAGCACAAAGTGCCCGCGCCTCGACCGCCTGCTAGCGGGGCTCCAACGCACCTGAGCGGTGATAATCGCAGCCCAAGGACCCGGCGGGGACAATTGAAATCATGGCCGACCGGCCGGCGTTCCGCACCGGCTACATGTCACTGCTGCTGCCCGCAGAAACGGGCGAGGGCGAAGTACGGCGACTTATCCGTGAGAGGGTCATCCGGGCGCTGACCGCCACGGACGAATGGCCTATCCGCATCGATGTGGTGACTAGCAAGCGGTCGGATGACGGACACAGCAAACGGTGGTTTGTTGAGTACGAGACCGGGCCTTATGGGGAGGTCATTGTCCAGCCCGATCAGGCTCAGTAGCCCCGGAGTCCTCCCGCGCGCGCCGCTCGGCGTGAACCCGGCGCCCGTCAGAAAACGGGAAAGTCGAAACGGTGGTCAATGTCGGCGGTGCTCGCCGGGTCGCTGTAGTGCATGCCCGCCTCTCGTGTGAAGTTGTTGCGCCGGGGTGCCCGTTGCATTCAGTCGGGGACGGGATCGAAATGCCGCGACAGCGATAGGCTGGACATGCCCTGCGACAGTAAGGAGAACGCATGTCCGAGACTGATCCAGCGACTGCAGCTGAGGGCAGAGGAACCCAGGCCGAGACGACGAGCGAGGCGACGTTGTCGATCGAGTGGATCCGCGATTTCGCAACGCGGTGGATAGACGCGTGGAACTCCCATGAGGTGGACCGACTGCTGGCGCTCATGTCCGAAGACATCGAGTATCGCGATGACGCCTGGCCCAAGCCCATGCGCGGACACGCCGACGTACGTGAATTCCTCGAAGCGGGCTGGCGGGCATTTCCGGACATGACGTTCGAGCTGCTCGGCGGGCCTTACGTGATCCCGGGTGAGCCTCGCGCCGCCTTCCATTGGCGCGGTTGGGCCACGCACACAGGCCCGCTCGAGCCGCCTGGCTTGGCGCCCACCGGCCGCCGCTGGGAGCTCGACGGTGCGGACTTTCATGAGTATCGCGACGGTCGCGTGTGCAAGTTGCGCACCGCGATTAACATGTTGAGCGTCTCGCGCCAACTCGGCCTCATACCCGCGGCGGGCGGCCCCGCTGAGCGCGCGCTGGCGATGGCGCAACGCTCGGCTTCCCGTGTGCAGCAGGAAATCCGAAAGCGGCAGGAAATCCGAAAGCGGCGTGGTGGTTGAGGGCAGGCGCTGAAACCGAACGCAGCGAGGGCGCTACCGCGTCGCGCGCCGGGTTCATTGCCCGGTGAAGTATGCGCGGTCGCTACCGTCGGCTGACCGTCAACCCGTCGGGGCGCGAAGTCTGATGTTTGTCCCGTCACCCAAACTCTCCCGGTGACGGGCCGATTCTTAGTGGGGATTTTCCAGGTTGATCACGGTCGGTCCTCAGGGTCCTACCAGACGCTTATCGGTAGTCCTCCACCAGCAATACCCCCGGCTAGCCAGCTTGGCGCCGGGGGTGTTTCTGATTCTGACGGGGACCTAGAACCACGTCACAGCGCGACATCGGAAATTCTTTCGCTGCCTCCCAGCAGAACGGGCCGTGCACGGCATTGTGATGAACTGGTTCGTGTCTCGCGCGGCCGGGCCCGAGGGCGGGGTCTGCACAGGATGTAAGTGGGTGCCGTGTGGCGCCTTGGTGCCAGTAGTAACCGGTCAGCCTTCGCCGCGGTGCGGTGGCGACCGCGTCGCCAAGACTCACACGTACGAGCCGTCGACAAAGGCTTCGGCCGCGCTGCGAACCTTCTCGTAGTTGTCCTCGGCGAGCAAGTCGACCGGGCGCGCGTCGTCGAGGAGGCGGTTCTTGGCATGCAACCACTGGCCAACGCCGCGCGGGGTTAGCGAGTCTGAGAGTAAAAGGACGAGGTCACGAAGTTGCGCGAGCCGGTCGTACCGGTCAGGGCGGATGTCGCCGGTGCGCCACCCGCGTACCGCGCGGTCAGAGACCTGCGTCACCGCGGCGACGTCGACCTGAGTGACGCCGAACGATTTCAAGGCGTCGACGATCTCACTGGCCTCGACGGCCCGTTGCAACGTATCCGCCATAGGAGTTCCTCCAGTACTTCCGGACGTACTACCGCATATGCTACCGGTTGTTGGCGGTGGCGGCACTGGAGCGCCTCGCGCCCGCCCCAAGGACACCGGTGTGTCGGCCGATCCCGTCAGGGTTGGGAGACGATAGCGGCCAGCTGTTCGCCTGGCCCTTCGCCGATGCGGCTTGGGGGGTCAAGCGAGCTTCGTCCGTTACTCTGTTACCGAATTGGCTGCCGCGCTTCGCAAACACGAGCTCATCGATTGGCCTCGATGGATTACTCCGGGCTGCCCCGCTCCCTCCCCTCCTCTGTGTGCCTGGCGCGTTGCCAACACAGGTTGCCGACAAGCCGCAGCGCTGACCACGCCCGAAGTGGGACGGCTCACACCTAGTTCGGGCATATTGCGATTTCTCTGGATACAACCGGCTCACATCCGGCTGTCAATGGCTGTGCTCCACAGCGCATTTCGTAATCCGATAGCTTACCTTATGTCAAAGTAAGCGTGAACTGCATTGTCCAACAGTCGAATACAGCTCCAGTCAACGCCGCCGCTGCCTTATCGTCATGCCAGAGTTTCACTATCTAACGCCGTCCCGACTGCGCGTCGACCATGTTGACATTCGGATTGAGCTGGCTGGACACCGCCGCGGTCAGCGTCGTGAGCAACGGGTTGCTCGCCGCGGCGACGACGACCGGGTCGGCCATCCACATGACCAAGCCGGGCCGATAGGCACGTGGCGGACGTAGTCTCCGCGCCCGGGGCCCACGGGATCGGCCGTCGCGGTGGCTACCGAAGGGACATCATCCTGATCCCACACGAGGGAGCGCCACCGTCCGAACCATCCCACGCACGACAGCGACGATTGCAACAGAGGCAGGTCCAGTCAACCGCGTGCGGAATCGTCCCTCGCGTTCGGCGAGGCGGGGTGCGTAGTGCCTACCCCAATCTCGCCCGGCCTTCACACATTTCACTGACGCGTCCCGTCGCAGGCTGACAACCGTGCTAGGCGACTTGGTGCGGGCCACGGCCGAAATCTTGATCACTCGGAACCGATCCCGATGTATGTGAAGTAACAACGGGACAGCAAGCGCGATGACCCTGCTGGACGAGCTTCCTTTCGGTCAGGGCGCTATGCTTGCGGGCGCGGCCAGCAGAGCGGACGCTAGAAACTGATCACCCCGCGCACTATCTGCCCTGCGAGCATGTCCTCGTATCCTTGGGCGATGTCCTCGAGTCGGTAACGTTTGGTCACGAGTTCTTTGAGCTTCAGCTTGCCCGCTCGGTACATGTCCAGTGCCATCGGGATGTCCGAGAATGGTCGGGAGGAGCCGAAAAGCGTTCCCTGGATGCGCTTCTGATAGACCACAAGCTCAAGTGGCGAGATCGGCAAGCCACGTTCGGCAACGTTGCCGAGGGCGACGACTACCAAGGTTCCTGCCTTGCGGATGGCGGCGAAACCTTCGGCAACGACTTCTCCTGTTACCTCTGCCGTAGCCACGATGACCTGGTCTGCGCCTTGGCCATTGGTTAGCGAGTGCGCATACCGTGTGGCCTCTGCCATATCGTCGAAGGCCGCGGTAGCTCCCAGCTCCAAGGCGGTGGTGCGTTTGAGCTCTACGGGATCGACAGCGATGACTGCAGAAGCGCCCGCGTGCGCCGCGCCTTGAACGGCATTGATGCCAATGCCGCCAACACCCATGCAGATCACAACGTCACCGGGGCGGACCTGCGCGGCGTTGACGGCCGCGCCCCAACCGGTGAGAACGCTACAACTCACCAGGCATGCAAGATCCAATGGAACATCGCGGGGAATACGCACGACCGACCTGACGTCCACGGTCGTGTACTCCGAGAATGCCCCAGGCCCAGGGCCTGGCCGACGGGGCGGCCGTCCAGATGCATGCGGAAGCTATTTGGGTCGACGGCTCGCGATCCGCGCGTTGCGTGTGCGCCAAGATCGCACAAGTTCTGCAGACCAATAGAACAGAACCTGCATTGTCCGCAAACCGGGACGAAAGCCAAGATCACGTGGTCGCCGACCTGCAATCCTTGGGTATCGGGTCCCAGGCGCTCAACAACGCCTGCGCCTTCATGCCCGGAACACACTGGCAAAATTTCCGCCGGTAGGCTACCGGAGGCGAAGTGGTAGTCGGAATGGCAGAGACCCGTCGCCACCATCCGCACCAACACTTCGCCGGGACCGGGCTCGTCGAGATCCAGTTCAGTAACTTCGAATTTCCCCGGGATCTGTCGGAGGACTGCGCCGCGCGTCTTGATCGTCATTAGGGCGTTGATTCCTTCTGCAGTAACGAGTGGGCATCAGCGTCAGGTATTGCTTCGTTCACGCTGAGGTGTCTTTCGATCCGGTCGCGCATTCGACGCTCTGTGGCAGAACAGCATTCGTGCCCCGCCTCGCGGGCTCACAGCTGTCCGAATGAGTGACCTAAACGGTGTCAACGCACGGTACCGACATACCGATACAAATCACTGAGTATGCGCTGGCCAGCCGACTCGCGCCCCAAAGCCTAGACGTCCCAATCTAATTCGTTGCCACTGGCTTGAAAGCATGTGACAGCAGACCTATAAGTCGCGTGGGCTTAGCAGACGTCGCGTCCGATGTCAGAAAGGATCGGTCTCTGGCCGCCCGTATCCGGAGAGCTGAGCCTGCGGGCAGCCTCGACGGCGGCGGCACGGCGAGAGGCACGAGAATTGGCCTGGCGGTTCCCTCTCAGAAGGGGTCGCACAGAGTCCTTAAGACAGGCCATGGATTTCGTCATTTCAATCAGCATGATCAGCAGCTGGGCCGGATCCCACGCGCTATCGATACGGCCAGCTTCCTGGCCCGCGCGAATATCGTCGAGCTTGCTTTTCAAGACCAGAACTTGCGCACTGCCTTCCCAAGCATCTGATGCGCCGAAGTTCAACCAGTCGTGCAAGCGAGCGTTCTCGGGGTTGCGAACGAAGTTATCAAACAGAAGTCCGACATACATGGCCATGTCCCCACCGGACGCCGCGGTGTCCGCGGCGACGTCAACGACCAGTCGCTCGGTGACAGCGGCGAACAACGCCTCCTTGCTCTGGAAATAGGCATACAACCGCTCCTTACTGGCATTGGCTTCGCGCGCAATGCGGTTGATGCGCGCTCCGGCAAGCCCACGCTCGGAGAACTCCGTTTTGGCTGCGGCAAGGATCCGCTCGCGAGTTGCTTCGCCAGCTGAACGCATGAACGAGAGAGTAACAAGGGTCACGTTGCCAAACCAAACGGTTCGGAA
The DNA here is from genome assembly GCA_963848855.1 of uncultured Actinomycetota bacterium. GTDB lineage: Bacteria > Actinomycetota > Actinomycetes > Mycobacteriales > Mycobacteriaceae > Mycobacterium. The sequence continues at coordinate 691,459 of CAWKFL010000006.1, read as the reverse complement.
TAGCGTCCGGCATAACAAACCAATTGGTTCGGGAACTCGCCACAGAGTCACGGTTACCAAAGACGAGAACGGACGGGCAATGACGTACTTTGACTACCTCGTTGTCGGTGGCGGCACCGCCGGATGCGTTCTAGCCGAACGCCTTTCGCAGAATCCGGATACGAGGGTGCTGTTACTGGAGGCTGGGCCGGCAGAGGGGCCAGCGTTGATGGCCGATCCCAAGGCATGGGTCGGGCTGTGGGGATCCGCTGTGGACTGGGCAGATAGCACAGTCCCCAACGGGGGTGTGATGGCGCGATTCACGCCTGGCCGCGCGGCAAGGTGCTGGGCGGCTCGAGCGGCATCAACGGACTCATTCACCTGCGCGCCCACCCTTTGAGCTATGACCGCTGGGAAGAGTTGGGCGCTGAAGGATGGACCTATCAGGAGTTCCTGCCGTTTCTTCGACGAAGCGAGACCGCGGCGGGACGTGATCCACGCGTGCGGGGCTCGGGCGGGCCGATGCTGATCGCCCCGCCTGCCGAGCCAGACCCCCTGTCGCGCGCGTGGTTCGACGCCGCGCTGGAAGCCGGTCACCCGATGACCGATGATGGCTATGGCCCGGTCACCGCGGGAGTCTCCTGGACCGAGATGAACGTCGTCGACGGATGCCGGCAGAGTGCCGCGGACGCCTATCTGCGGCCGAACCGCGAACGACCCAATCTCACCATCGTGACGGATGCCCACGTCACCAAGCTGGTGTTTGATGGGTTCCGGTGCCGCGGCGCCGACTACACCATCGGCAATCTCGTTCATCGTGTCGAAGTCGAACACGAGGTCGTGGTGTGTGCCGGGGTAGTCGGCACTCCGCATCTGCTGATGATCTCCGGTATCGGGCCGGCCGCGCATCTGCGCGACGTCGGCATCGACGTTCTCGTCGATGTTCCTGGCGTTGGTCAAAATCTGCTTGACCAACCGATGTGCTGGATCACTTTCGGCGCCGCCGCTCCTTTGCCGTCAACGACTGGCGTTCCGCACGTGCTCTTACGTAGCGGCGCTACCGTCGATCCCGATATTCAGATCGGATTCGCTCCGGTGGTGTTCGGCCCTCGGTGGACCATCAGGCCGGAACCAGGCTTCTCACTTACGTTCTCGCTGATGAATCCCGCAAGCCGCGGCTCGGTCCAACTCAGTGGACCTGACCCAAATGATCCTCTGCTCATCGACCCCGCTTACTTCGCACTGGCAGAGGACCTGAACAGGATGGTGATCGGCCTTCGACGGGCATGCGAGATTGCCGACGCGAACGCGTTGACCACCTTGGCGGGGTGAGCCGATCGAGCCCGCTTTTGATACGTCTGATGAAGACGCCTGTCGCGCGTATATCCGCGCCAGCGCAGGACCGTACTTTCACCCGGTCGGCACCTGCCGAATCGGTACCGACGGATTGGCCGTCGTAGATCCGTCGTTGCGTGTGAAGGGGGTTGATGACCTGCGGATCGCGGACGCATCGGTGATGCCGATGATCGTCTCCGCCAACACGAACGCCACAGTGCTGGGAATCGCCGAGAAGGCCGCAACGCTCATTCCCCGAGGCGCGAGCCGATAGGAGTGGACGTGTGCAACGGTGTTTCGACACCTGGCAGCGACTGACGCGGGTTGGCTTCGGCGCAGTTGCACGTATTGCATTGTCGTGGCGCCGATTCGACGACACGGGCCCGGTGGTCCCGCAGAGCGATAAACAGAAGCGAATGTGGACGATGAAGAATGCGGTGCGGCGATGCCGCGTCGAGGTCGTGACTTTCACGTAGTCGCCCCAGACCGCCTTCGTCCATGTGTGCATCGACCCGAAGGCCAATTCGGAGGAGATGCCGAAGTACGACGAATTCAGAATCTGGACGAAAACGATTAGTAGGGAAAGGTTGTCATCATGCGCGAATATCTGAAGTTCTACATCGACGGCGAATGGGTCGATCCGGTCGAGTTGAAGTCGCTCGACGTCGACAACCCGACCACCGAACGGGTCTCGGGCAGGATCGCACTCGGCGCGACGGCCGACGTCGACAAGGCCGTGAAGGCGGCGCGCAGGGCGTTCGCCACCTGGTCGCAGACCAGCCGCGAGGAGCGCCTCGGCGTGCTGCAGGCGATGCTTTTGGAATATCGGAAGCGGGCGTCCGACCTCGCCGAGGCGATCACCGAGGAGATGGGTGCGCCGGCCTCGCTGGCGGCCGGTCCCCAGGTCGAGGTCGGCGTTGGCCACCTGATGACGGCCATCGATGTGCTGAGGACCTACGAGTTCGAGGAACTGCACGGTTCCACGCTGGTGGTCAAGGAGCCGATCGGTGTGTGCGGGTTGATCACCCCGTGGAACTGGCCGATCAATCAGATCGTGGTTAAGGTCTATCCGGCGCTGGCGGCCGGCTGCACGATGGTCCTCAAGCCGTCGGAGGTTGCGCCGTACTCCGCGCAGATCTTCACCGAGATCGTCGATGCCGCAGGCGTTCCCGCGGGTGTGTACAACCTCGTCTACGGTGACGGTCCCGGGGTGGGCGTCGCCTTGTCCAGCCATCCCGACGTCGATATGGTGTCGTTCACCGGATCGACGCGTGCGGGCGTCGAGGTCGCCAAGAATGCCGCGCAGACCGTGAAACGGGTGACGCAGGAACTCGGTGGCAAGAACCCGAATATCGTGCTGGACGACGAGGCGTTCGCGGGCAGCGTGACCGCGGGCGTTTCGGTGATGATGAGGAACAGCGGGCAGAGCTGCAACGCGCCCTCGCGGATGCTCGTGCCGAACTCACGTCGGGACGAGGCCGTCGCCGTCGCCAAGGCCACCGCCGAGCAGGTGAAGGTCGGCGACGCGAGCGAGAAGACCGCGATCGGACCGGTCGCGCCGAAGGCGCAGTTCGACAAGATCCAGGGTCTGCTGCAGAAGAGCATCGACGAGGGCGCCACCGTCGTCGTCGGCGGCCCGGGCCGGCCGGATGGATTCGATACCGGTTACTACGTCAATCCCACGGTATTCGCCGATGTCACCAACGACATGACGATCGCGCGGGAGGAGATTTTCGGTCCGGTGCTGTGCATCCTCGGCTACGACGACCTAGACCAGGCACTCGCCATCGCCGACGACACCGATTACGGTCTGGCCGGCTATGTTTCGGCGGCCGACCTCGATAAGGGTAGGGCGGTCGCCCGGCGGATTCGGGCCGGCTCGGTGGCGATCAACCACGGCTTCGACGTGAGCGCGCCGTTCGGCGGGTACAAGCGCAGCGGCAACGGGCGCGAGTGCGGTCAGTTCGGCTTCGACGAGTACCTGGAGACCAAGAGCGTGCTGGGCTACGCGCCGAAGGACGCCACCTAGTATTCGCCGTATAGATGGGAAGTACGAGTACGGAGTCGATTTCGAGCGCAACGCGGCCATCGACACCACACCCAGGGCCGGAGATCAGTCTACCGGACGGCTAACACCTTGCCGAGATGGAAATCCAGCAGTTCACTGACTTCGAACAGATTTCCGTCGAACATGCCTTCACGACTGTCGCTCATCGCAACTTCATCTTCGTCATCGAGCAAGCGCTAATTACGTTGCTAGCCAGCGCATTAACTCTATCCCTCAAGACTCATTGAATCCTCAGATCTCCACTTCGCAGTTTCAATTAGCTTGAAGAAAGGTGAATTACTGATGACGTCCACTGAGATGACAATGCTCGAACCGCATGCCTTGCCAGCCTTGGATACCCGACCCCACGTGATCGTCCGGGGAGACGGCATCCGGGTATGGGACAGTGATGGGCGCTGCTATCTGGACGGCACCTCGGGAATCTTCTCGACCAATCTCGGCTATACCCAACCCCGGCTGGTCGAAGCCGCTACCAAGCAGATGTCGAAGCTACCCTTCTATCCGCTGTATGGTCACCGCACGAACGACGTGGCACTCGCCTTGGCAGACGATCTGGCTTCGGTCTCACCAATACCGATGGGCCGCAGCCTGTTTGCGAACTCAGGTGCAGAGGCTGTCGACAGTGCCATCAAGCTGGCGTGGTACTACCACAGCTGTATGGGTCGATCCGGACGCTCAAAGATCCTCTCCCATTATCGGGGTTATCACGGCACGACAGTGGCCGGTGCCTCAGCAACCGGTTTGGAGCCCATCCATCGCGGGTTCGGGCTTCCTTTGTCGAACTTCGTCAAGCTCCCCTGCCCCGATCCGCTGGAAGCTCCCGACGAAACACCCGAAAGCTTCACTGATAATTTGATCGCACGCCTCGAGGAGGTCATCGAAACCGAGGGCCCCGACACCATCGCGGCGTTCATCGGCGAGCCGATCTTGGGCGCGGGCGGCATCGTCATTCCCCCAGCCGGGTACTACCACCGTCTACAGCACGTACTGGCCCGTCACGACATCCTCTTCATCGCCGACGAGGTCGTCACCGGCTTCGGCCGTACCGGTTCGATGTTCGCCACCACGGAGTTCGACCTCAAACCCCACATGATCACCCTTGCCAAGGGGCTCTCGTCGGGGTACTTGCCGATATCGGCCGTCATGGTGGGAAAGCGAGTCACCGACGCCGTTGTAAATGGCTCGACGGACATCGGCTCATTTGGGCACGGCTTCACCTACTCAGGGCATCCCGTCGCTGCGGCCCTCGCACGGGAGACCATCGCAATCCTGCGCGAGAACAACATCCCCGATTACGTGCGCAAGACCGGGCCGACATTGATGGCTGGGCTGGAACCGCTACGAGGTAAGGACGCAGTCGTGGACGTGCGCGGGCATGGCTTCTTAGCCGCGGTCACGTTCTCCCCGCTTGATTCCCCATCGGGCCCGCCGCGCGGTCACGACTCGATGGGTGCGGCATTGATGAACGAGGCGGCCCGCCAGGCTGTGTTGGTGCGCGCCATCGGGGACACCATCGCCTTCGTACCGCCGCTGATCAGTTCGGAGGCCGAGATCACCGATATGACAGACCGCTTCCGGACCGCCTACGCGGCGGTCGTATCGCACTAATCGAGGCGTTGACTGCTCACGTCCCAAACTTCGGCTCGAATTACCACCGAAGCCGGTGTGCGACACGCCGATCTCATCGCACCTCTGACCGCGTGGGTGGGGCAACGATGGGCCGGTGTCGACGATGACCAGTCGGGCGCCGGGGCGATTCGTGCAGCCGCTGCGGTCGTGGTCGTGATCGTGCTACCGCTGCTCATCCTCACCGGCTGCCCCGCCAACCGGGACGGCATGCCTGGCCGGCTGGCCGCGGCGATGGAAGAGACTGTCGCGGCGGCGCGCTCGGGTGTGCTCGCCCTTCAGCTGTGGACCCAGGACCGCTCCACCCGACAACTGGTCAACGTGCAACTGACCGACGCCCGCGACGAGGTCACCAAGGCCTACCAGGGCATCGCCGAGCTGCGCGCCGAAGACCCTGCCGATGTACGCCGCCAGGCTGATCCTGCACAGTTTCTGATCCCACCTGTTGGGTAAGCGAGGACACGTTCACCGCACATCCCCCGTTTTCGAGGGGCCCTCACAACACGGGTCGACCGCCGGTGACCGCCACCCGCGCACCGGAGATGTAACTGCCTTCGTCGGAGGCCAACAGTACGTACACGGGCGCGAGCTCGGCGGGTTGCCCCGCCCGGCCCAGCGGTGTGTCGTCGCCGAAACTGGCGACCTTCTCCTCGGACATCGTGGCCGGAATCAGCGGAGTCCAGATTGGCCCAGGTGCGACGCTGTTAACCCGAATACCCTTCTCCCCCAGCAGTTGAGCTAGGCTGGCCGAAAAGTTGGCGATGGCAGCCTTGGTTGCCGCGTAGGGTGCCAGCGTCGGGGATGGCATGTCGGAGTTCACCGACGAACTGCCGATCACCGACGATCCAGGGCCCATATGCGGTAAGGCAGCCTTGACCAAATAAAAGTAGGCTCCGACATTAAGCCGAAACGTATAGTCCCACTCCTCATCGCTGATCTCTTTGAGGTCACTATGGGACATCTGGAACGCCGCGTTGCTCACCAGCACATCGATCCCGCCGAATTCAGCAGCGGCCCGGTCGATTACCGCGCGGCAGTGGGCCGGCTCGGCCAAATCTCCGCGTACCAGCACACATTTGCGGCCGGCGTCCTCAACGAACTGGGCCACCTCGGCGGCGTCCTCGTCTTCGTTGAGATAGGCGATCAACACGTCGGCGCCCTCGCGGGCATAGGCGATGGCCGCCGCCCGACCGATACCGCTGTCGCCTCCAGTGATCACCGCCCGCTTACCAGTTAGCCGACCCGAGCCGCGGTAGCTGCTCTCGCCACAGTCCGGAACGGGACTCATTTCCGACTGCACACCCGGAACCTGCTGCTGCTGCTTTGGAAACCCCATTCATCTCTCCTTTCGTCCAGACCACGGTTGAACGTCGATCTAATACCCCCGCAACGGCGGCGGAAACGGTGTCGGCAGGGTGCGTCGACCCGCGGCACAAGGCTCAAACCGTTCTGCTTCAGAGAACGCCGCGGCGGCGAATCGACTCGGGTAGATGCGAAGCCGCGCTTAGGTGCCGGCTAGGCGTGTGGAATCTCGGCGTCCTGAGTTTTCCGCAATAGTCGCATGGTGGCACATCGGATTGCCTGCGTCCGATATGGTGCCTTGGGTCGTCGCAACGAATGTTGGCCTGCCCCTGGCGCTCGTCCTGTAGAACCCGCGCCGTTGGCCGCTACGGCGGTGCGCTGAGGCGACAATGAGCGTCCACCCTCGATCCCGTCGACTTCGCGGCCGCACTCGATGTGGGCTCCTGCGGCGCGAGCCCGATTCACAGCGCCTTCGTCACATGACCCGAGGCCGACGGGAACCGGCCATCCCCCGTCCTGGGCCATCATGATCAGCAGATAGTCCACGACTCCGCTGCCGGGCGCCTCCACGGGCACATCGGCGTGCTCGCGTTGCCCAGCTACAACAATCGGGCCGCCTCGCCTTCGAACAACCGCTGCGCCATCACCCGGGTCGGCAACAACATCAAGTGGGCCAGCCCCAGCCCTTCGGCCGAGCCGAGTTCACGCAGCAGCTGCGCCGGACCCTGTTCCTGACAGCCCACGAACGCGTGGCAGCCAAAAACACCTAACCCGTTCCAGTCACCGGCTCGGCATCGCTGAGTTTGTGCTGGGCGAGTTGGTGTAGACGACTGCCTGGAAGTGGATCACCCACCCTCCGACCGCTGCCCGTACTTTTCGTCGAATACATCGATGGGGCGGGTCGGCCCGGCCAAATGCCAACGCCCTAAATCCCCCTCGGCTATTTCCCCTTGCTGGGGATGATCACGATGGACGATCAGCGTCAAGATGCTGAAGAAAAGGCCGAGTATCCCCCAGCCGAACGGGGCCCTTGGTGCGTAATTCCTGCGCCACCTAGGTCCCCAAGAGCGGCGGCCCGTTGCGCTCTTCTTCAGGGCGTGTCGTCGGGGATTGATATGAGTTTTTGCCGTCATCGTCGGCGACATCTTTACCTGTAGCTGACCTGGTGTTTTGGAAGGTGTCTCGCGGCTGTCGCGGCCCGGTTTTTCTCACGGACCGCTTCATTTCCTACAACGTCCGGTTCGCCACAATGCTCTGGCCTGGCCTATCTCGGCCAATACGCTTGGGGTGCAACGGGAAATGAGAATATGCAACGCGGAATGAGACGCTAAATCTCTGCAGGTTCCAGTTCTGCGGGGCGGATGGCGACGTCTATACCTGCAGGTTTGCGGAATTGGCATCGAACTGGCAGCAATCGGTTCGAGCAGGTCGCCCCAGCATTGACGTACCGCGGCCGCTGCGTTGGCGTCGGCGCCCGCGGCCGTCCCGCCGCCGGCGGCGGCCACTAGCGCGGGGGGCAGCGCCAATGGTGACAGTCCGAACCTCTTGCAACGTCGATGATTCGTTCAAAACTTCTTCGGGAGGCCGTCGGCGCAGTCCGACGAGGACGCCCTGGGCGAGGTGGAACATGCTTTGGCGACCTCGTCGGCCACGGGCAGTGGATTTACGTCCCCACGTCTTTCCTGCACGAACGGCCTTTCCAACGATTGTCGTCGTGTCCGCAGCGTTCGTTACAACTTCGGAAAGCGATGAGCTGCAGGGGTTCCGGCGGAAAGCCACGGCACTGCCGGTGCGCCGTCTTTAGTGCTCGTTGTGGTGTTCGATCCGTGCGGGAACGGCAATGGGGCGTGTGTTTTCAGATGCGGGCGGCCCTGTGGGTCGCGGCAGATCAGCGCCAGCTTGTCGAACTGGTCCAGCCAACCGGCCATCGGCCACCATCCCCACCGGCGGTGAAAGAGCGTGGCGTTGCGCACGATGTCGGCGACGTGCTCGACCGGTGGATCGGACACCGGATGGTGCTGGTGAAAGGCGTGCGCCCCGCCGACCCAGCGCAGCGGTACACCCGATGCGGCGGCAAGCTGGCCGAAGTCGGTGTCCTCCGCGCCATAGCCGCGGTATCCGGGCCAGAATCCGCCGACGCGGCGCCATGTCGGTGCGGTCACGGCGAACGACAGTGACCAGAACAGTTCATAGGTGGTGCTAGTGATCACCGTGCCGTCCGCGGGAGCCGGCCGCGCCGGATGCGGGTCGCGGTGGGCGTCGAGGCCGGCGATGTCATAGCCGTCCGGACCACACGGTGGCAGGTAGGTGACCGGGCCGCAGAGCAGCGCGTCGCGATGCGCGCGTTGCGCAGCAACCTGGCGGTAGCGGCCGATGAGGCCGGGCGCCGGGATGCAGTCCACATCGAGGAAAACCAGAAGTTCGGTGCCCCCGCCGAGAGCGGTGCGCGCGCCGAGGTTTCGGGCCTGCGCCACGGGAAGGTGGGCGGCGGGCGCGCGACAAGACACCACCGTGGCGTGGGCGCCGCAGTCGGCGACAGTGTCCGTGACGGTGGGGTCCTCGACTGCAACAATTACATGCTGTTCGGGCGACTGATGGCTGCCTTGCAGGCCACGGAGCTGGTTTCGCAGATGTGTGGTGCGACCGTGCACCACGGTGATCACTGCGGTCTTCATGCGGCACCGGTCGGGGCGCAGCGGTAGGCGACGTCTGCCACGGCCCGCGCGGCCCGGGCGGCCGCGCCGGTCGTCTGCCAGCGGCTCCACCGATCGGGCTCGAGGGCGCGGGCCGCCGCGATGAGTGCGGGCCACGCATGAAGGTCGGGCCAGTCGTCGATGACCACGGCCAGCCCCCCGCGCGCGAGACTCTGTGCGGTGGCGACCTGTTCGTCGAACGGGCGGCCCTGCGCGATGATGATCGCGGGCTTTTGCGCGGCGGCGATGTCGGCGACGCAGCCCAGCCCGGCGTGGGCGATCACCACATCAGCGGCGCAGATCGCCGGCCACGGGTCGCGAGTCCACGGCCCGCCCGGCACACCCAAAGTGGGCCAACTGTATTCGGGATAACGCTTGGCGCAAGCCGCGATCATCTCCATGCGCAGGTCCGAGCCGCCAGTGCCGCGCAGGGTCAGCGCAGTGGTCGCTTCGACCCTTTCGGAATGGTCCGGGGCCCGCCCGTCGAATCGGCTGATGCCGCCGACGTAGGTCGTTTTGAATGCGTGCGGCTGCAGCCAGCGAGGCGCGTAGAGGTCTGGCGGCCACGGGGCCAGGATGTGGTCGGCGAGCTGGTAGACCAGCGTGTGTGGAGCGTCGACGCGTTCGCCGGGCATCGCGACGACGGCGATCGGTACACCGAGCAGCCGCAGCAGGGTCGCGACCTCCACCGAGACGTCGATGACCGCGGCGCTGGGATGGACCTCGGCGACCCATTGCGCGATGAGCGCCATCCGGTCTCGTAACCCGTCGTCGTGATGCGGCGCCCAGTGAAGCACGCCGTGCGCGGCGGGATGGTGCGCTGGCCCGCCGGTGTCGTCGCGAGGTAGCGAAAGGACGGTGTCGAACGGATGCGGCTCATCGAGCTTCAGCGACGTGAGTGCGGTGACCGGCGCGTCCAGGTGGGTGCAAATACTCTGCGCCCGGCTGCGATGCCCGGTGCCGTGGTGATGGATGTAGTAGCCGATCATCAGAGTCAGTCCGTTCGTTGTCGTCGATCATGGCGCGGTAGATGTCGAGGTAGTCGGCGACCATGGCGGCTGCTGAACAGCGTTGTGCGGCCAGCGTGTGCACGGCGCGCCGGGACAGCGTGAGCGCGTCCGGGATCGCCGCGGCCATGGCGGCGACGTCGCCGGTCGGCACTAGGCGCCCCCCTGCGGGGTCGACGATCTCGGGAATGCCGCCACGCGCGAAGGCCACGACGGGCGTGCCGCACATCATCGCCTCGGCGACCACCAGCCCGTACGGTTCGTCCCACTGTGGCGTGACCAACGCCGCGGCCGAAGCTCCGACAAGCTGAGCCAGCTCGCGGTGCGATAGGTGCCCGGCGTAGCGGACCTCGCCGCCCAGCCGGGGTTCGACATCGCGGGCGAAGTAGTCGGAGTCCGACACCGGTCCGGCGATAACCAGCGGGCGACCGGCACGGCGCGCCGCGTCGATGGCCAGGTGCGGCCCCTTCTCCGGGGTGATCCTGCCGAACCAGACCAAGTCGGATCCACCGAGGCCCAGGGGCCAACGCCGACCGTCGACGCCGTTGCGGACGACGGTGACATCGGGCAGTAGGTGCTGCCACGAGCGGGCGGTAAAGGAGCTGACGGCCGCGAACCGCGCCCCGGCTCCTGCGGTGGCGCTGATGGCCGATTCCAGCCACGGTGTCGGCGGGGTGTGCAGGGTGCACAGCATCGGCGTAGTCAGTGTCGGCGCCATCGCCACCGGCAGGTGGTGCAGGCTGTGATTGTGGATCACGTCGAACTCGTCGGTGCCGTGGCGCGCCAACCGCAGCATCAGCGTCAAGTACGCGTGATGGTCGGCCATGAACGCGGTACCAGGCATCGACGGATCGGTTGATGCCGCCGCGCTGAGTTCGAGGTAGCCCACCTGCAGGGCCGCGCAGTCCAGGCTGGGATCAGAGTCGGGCGCGGCGAACAGCGACACCTGGTGTCCGGCGTGGGCCAGAGCGCGGGCGAGATGCCAGACGTGGGCCTCGAGCCCGCCTGCGAACGGTTGGCGGATCGGGAAGCGGTTGGAGGCGATCAGCGCGATCCGCATCGGCGGCATCACGACAGCACCCGTTCGTAAAGGTCGCGGTGAGCCTGTGCCAGCTCGACCCGCTGAGCACGTCGGGCGCCCCAGTCGGCGCGCGGCGCCGCGATGCCGTGCAGCCAACGGGCATACTCGGCGTGCACCGCAGCCTCCAGAGAGCCCGTGTCGAACGTGTCGACGGTGTAGGTAAAGACACCACAGGGTTGTTGCTGTCCGTAGAACCCGCAGCTGGGTGCGATGACCGCGGTGCCCAGATCGAAGCATGCTTCCAGCCAGCCCGAGTGGGTGCCGAAGCGGTAAGGCAGCACCGACACACTGATCGCCGCCAGGTAGTCCCACAGTTCCTTATCAGAGAAATAAGGATGCACGCGCACCTCGACGTGCTCGTAGCGGCCGAACGCCAGCAGCGCCGCGCCGGCGCGCGGCGCGAACCAGTGGTTGTCGGCGTCGAAGATCTCATCGTGCACGTTGATCTGCAGGACGGCGTCGGGCAGCTGCGTCACCGTAGCTGCCAGGGTGTTCAGCACGGGAAACGGATCCATATTGGCGCGCAGGCTCTTGACATGCACCGCGACCACGAACACCTCCGAGCGTGCCCGGGGCGCCTCAATGCGGGCACGAGACAGCACGTGCGGGTGAGGCGCGACCAGGGCTCGCCGCCCCCAGCGGCCCTCGATGACCCCGGCGGCACCGGGGGTCAGTGTGATCAGCGCGTGCGCGGCGGGGAGGAGGACATCCTGCTGCTCGGTGTGGGCAGCCGGGTCGGGATGGTGCGGGTTGCGTAGGTCGTGCACCGTGTAGACAAGTGGCTTGTCGTGCATCTTGAGCGCCTGCACCACATCGGCGAGCACCTCGGGGCCGATGGCGTCGAAGCCGAAGTGGACATGGAAGACGTCGAACTCGTTGTGATGCTGCTCAATCCACGTTGGGTCCAGCATCAGCGGCGGCCACCAGCCGCCGGGCACCGTGCGCCCATCGGCGGGCACGGGGTCCGGCAAGCGGATCACGGGCTCGAAGCCCCCGGGATGCGACAGGTGACGAACGTAGATGTGCGACTGCGGAACTGAGGCGACACGCATACCCCAAACCTCTACATCATGCTGGCGCGACCGCGAGGGGCACGCCGCCCGCGCACGCGTGGCCGACTCGCCCCGCTCGCGCTGAACGGAAAATCCGGATTTCGCCGGAAGAACTACGCCCTAGATACCCGTGAATCGCGGCTTCAATCCGCCCATATTGTGGCTCTGTCTCCGATCAGTACCGGCGCCTGCGCCGCACTATGCCGCGGTCTGACGTCGATTGAGACGACCAGCACGACGGGATTACGTCTGCAAAACGGGGCAGCACGTCTTTCTCCCAGGCGTCGAAGAAGACTGCCATGTCAGGGGCCCGATCTTCTGGACGTAGGCCTTGTCGACGCCTGCGTTGGCGTAAGCCTCGCTTTCGCTACGTGCCGGTCGGGGTCGGGCCCGCACGCGATGGTCTCGGCGACCGCGCCAGTCGATATCAGCGTCGAGGCGTCGGTGAAGTCTCTTGGCCGCGGTAGGGGCGAGTTGGCCGGGCAGCTGCCGCTTGGCGCTAGTCGCCGACTGCGGTGCGCAAGTGGCCACAGGGCGGTGCGCAACCTTCGCGGCGACGTCGCGGTCGGCGTCCCAGTTCACCTTCATCCCCGCCTAGACCGGCCTGTGTTCGCCGCCGGCGGCGCGGAAAGCGCGGACCAGGTCGGCGTCGGGGCATGGCCAGGCGGTAGCTGTCGCCGACCCGGCCGGCCAGCTCGGTGGCCTGCGGAGCGAACCCGAGACCTATATGGGTACCGAGCACGAACCGCCGCCCCTCCGAGCTGGACGGCGGCGGTCGCAGTGGCCTGGGCGATGACAGCGGGACGGATCGGATCATCGGACAGGTCACCACGGTGGCGATGCGCACTGAATGTCGCCTCCAAGGGCGCGCCGATGACGTCCCAAACGAACGGACTCTGGCTCTGCTCGTCGTTCCGGGATGGAAATGATCGGAGATCCATTAGGCTTGGAAGCCAACAGCCTCATCGAGCGCTGTCGCATTCACCTCTGACGTCGTCGACGTCGTGGTATCCCAACATGGTTACGTGCCAGAGGATGAGCACGCCGTCTCGCGGTCTGTACTCGAATTTCGTCACGCGCTCACGGTTTACCATGGTGGGGTGTGCCTCTCGGGCTAGCATCGTTATTCGCTGCCTGGGCAAAGTTTGCGACTCACATCGGGGTTGCAGCTTGAAGTCAGAAACCTGTGGCGACTGAAGTCCGTTGCCGAAATGAATAGCACTCCGCCAAGGAGGAACTCAAACCAAGACTCTCCGACCCTGCCGGGCGGCGGTGCCAACTGGGTTAGATCCGCGATCCACCGATCGAAACCATGATTGTCCGCCGTGTTGCGCCGACAATCGACCAAACTGAAAGTGCCGCTGCGAAGTTCATTGGATGGCCGTTTAGACAGGTGCGCTAGAACCAGACTTTTCGACCACCGACGGGGCGCCCCACTGCGCCGAGGATCCAGAGCACGATACCGATCACCACAAGGATTCCGCCGATGGTGTAAAGAATGGAAAGGCTTGTGAAGTAACCAATCAAGAGAAGGATGATGCCGAGCACAATCATGGTCAATCCGATCCGGTAAGTGGGATTTTGGCACTGGCGTACAAGGAATTACCGATTCCGTCAAAATCTAAACTCCCCAGAACTCAGGCCGTGATGATCAGCACCGGAGGCTCGAGCGGGGCTGCACCGCCGCAACTCTGCGGGCTCGAAGATCTCGAAGATAATGTTCCGTTCGACGAAGTCGGTGTACGCGAAATCCGCGTTGGGGCCGACCGGGATGCGCTCGAGCAGAGCGGGAGGTGCACGGAGTTTCACCGGTATCGCCGAGGGACCGTCCATGGGACACCGAACTCCTCGTTAAAGGACTCGGGATCGAACGGGTTGTCGCCTCCTGCGGGGAAGCTGGTCAGCTCGCCGAAGACAACGCGTCCGTCGACGTCGTACAGATCGACACGAACGAAGTCGGTGTCGGCGCCGAGCCGTTCGGCCACAACGATCATTTCGCTCAACCGAGCGGGTTTCGCGGGCTCGCGATCTGCCCACGGCGGTCCGCCGCTGAGAGGCACGTGCTGCCAGTTGGGCCGGAAGAAGTCCTGCGTTCGTCGGCCGAAGCGTCCGGTGTCGACCTGTACGAAGGCGCATTTGCCGTGGAAGACGAAGAATTTGTAGTCATCGGGGATCGCGCCGTCTGCGTCGGCGAGCAGCTCCTCGACGATGACCCGCCGCGGCATCCGCCCGTACACCCACTCCCGATTCGGTCCCTGGCCGTAGAGCTGGGCCAGCCAGTCTCGCGCGATCCGGACGACGTCCTCCCGAGGGGCAGACTCGGGCCGAACGTGTGAGTACCGCCAGCTCCCCTGCTCCGACGGCAGGCGCGCCTCGCGTGGAGCGCGGTCGGAGACGACGATGGCCGCTCCGCTGCCGTGCGTCGGCTTGACCACGTAGGCGTCGGGCAGGCTCACGTCGCGCAGCGCCGCAGGGTCGTCGACGATCGCGTACGCACGCGGAAGATACTGTCCCCCAACGACTCTGGCGACGTAATCACGTACCGCCGCCTTGTCGGCGAACGTCACGACGAGCGCGCGATGGTCGCGCAACATCTTGTAACGCACCTTCTCGCGGAACGTGTGTGGGTTCCGCGTGCGCCAGAGGCGCACCGCGCGCACGATGCTGCTCCGCTCGCGCCAGCGGACGCCCTCCTGCACGAGGCGACGGCTCGCCGCCTCTGAGCGCGGCCGGATCGACGCGTCGACGTCGCCGTGCTCGCCCGATCGGCGCCGTGGGCTTCGTATCACCTGCTCAGGCTACGGCCGCGGCAGGTCGTCCGCGCCCGGACTGATAGCTCCACGGCCGGCCATCTCGGTCGAGCAGCCGTACGGATGGTAGGCCCTTTCGAGTGTCGTAAGTCGAAATGTCGCAGCTCAGGGGCCGCCGCGCCAGTGTTCGATGCGGTTGTGGTCTGGAGTGAAGCCGTGCTTGACCCCCCATAGCAAAGCTTGGGTTCGGCTTCCGACCTCGATTTTGCGGTAGATCGTGCGGATATAGGACTTCCGTGTTGGGGTAAATCGGTCGATACCAACCACTTCGACGGACGGATCGCACGCAAGCAGGTGGTCGGCAAGTGTGCTCCCTATGAAGCCGGCTACACCGGTGATAAGCGCTCGATCCAAGGCCACCAGAAAAAACCCCATTCGATGGCGATTGCCCGCTTCCCCGCGTTGAACACACCGATCAACGTTATGCGGTTGTGCATGAGATGCGAGACTCAATGCGCCAAATTATGTTCGCCGCCGCGCACGAAACACACGGTCGGCAAGCGCCCTCTGTCGCGCATTCTCGCGGGGTATAGATTCGCAGTCGTTGACGTCGATCTCGAGCCCTGTTGCCGCGATACGATCTGCGAAGTCAAGTCCATATTGGCGAAGGTGGTCCCATTGTCCATAGCGACACTGACGTTCGCGACGCTCACGTTCGCGCGGATCGAGAACCGGGCAGACCGTCCTCGGTTGGCTTTCCCATATCGGTACGACTAACCAGGCCTCCCCGCCGGGCTTCAATGCACGCCGCAGGTTGTCGAGAACAACAGAGCAGCCAAGCGCTACGGCTTGGTCCCGTCCATGGGCTCGATCGGTGACTTCTATGGCAACGCGATGATCGAATCGTTCTGGAGTTGAAGGCAACCGAGTTGTTCAACTGCAAATGCTGGACGAGGCGCATCGAGCTGGCCAACAAGTCGTCATAGGAGCACGTGCCGACCGCTCCGAGCGATGGCTGGCTAGCGGCTTGCCCGAGCAGTTCGGTGAACTGGATCGACGCGTGTACTGAGAGCCTCTATCCGTATGGTGAACAACGTCGTTGAGATCCATTGCGCCTTCTTGCCTACGGGTCCCGATGGCCCGTTCGGTCGCTTCGAGCACCTCCCCTGTAGATGAAGGCCGCCGACGACATCCTCGAAAAGACAGACCGTCGAACGGTTTTACACGCGGACCACTGGGTCAACGCTTACCCATTCCTTGGTATAGCCAACCCGAGCTGCGCCACTTCGCCTGATCAAGGCAATTTCTCCCGTCGATCATGCAGCGGCGGCGGACAATAGGATCGAGATATGCCGGTTCGAGGCGCCGAAATTCCTCCCACTCAGTGAGCACGAGTGTGACATCCGCTCCATCGCAAGCCTCGCGCACGTCGCTAGCGTAATCCAATGTCGGAAATAGCTTCCGCGAGTTATCGATTGCCTTGGGGTCATATACGGTGACCGCTGCACCTTGCAATTGGATCTGTCCGGCGATATTCAAAGCCGGTGAATCTCGTATGTCGTCCGAGTCAGGTTTGAACGCCGCACCAAGCACCGCCACCCTCATGCCGATAAGGGAGCCGCCCACGAGCTCCCTTGTCATCTCAACCATCCTGGTTCGACGCCGCATGTTGATGCTGTCTACCTCGCGCAGAAACGTTAGTGCCTGGTTGGCGCCGAGTTCACCTGCCCGAGCCATAAAAGCACGGATATCCTTCGGTAGACAGCCTCCACCGAACCCGATCCCTGCATCGAGAAATCGTCGGCCGATCCGGGCGTCGTACCCAATGGCGTCGGCCAAATCCGAGACGTCTGCACCGGCTGCTTCACATAGCTCTGCCATCGCATTGATGAACGAAATCTTGGTGGCTAGAAACGCATTCGCGGCCGTCTTCACTAGCTCCGCCGTCTCGCGATCAGTGACTAGGAACGGAACACCGACTCCGATGGCGTCGCTATATACCTCTCGAGCAACCTCCTCAGCTCGCCCTCTTTCTTCAACATCGATACCCACCACAATCCGGTCCGGATGGAGAGTGTCGTGCACCGCAAAACCTTCACGGAGGAACTCGGGATTCCACGCCACCTCGACTGAGTCGCCAATCGGCGCGATCTGTTGTGCCATTTCGCTCAGCCGCGCCGCTGTCCCCACCGGCACTGTCGACTTCCCATAGATCACTACTGGTCTTCTCAGTAGCGGCGCCAAAGTCGTGACGACCGAATCTACGTAGAGGAGCTCGGCCGCGAACTCGCCCCGCCTCTGGGGAGTCGCAACTCCGATGAAGTGAACGTCGGCGAAATCGGCAGCTTCCGCGTAGGAGGATGTGAATCGGAGACGCCCAGCATCAAGATTCGCCTTGAGCACCTCGTTGATGCCTGGTTCGAAGAACGGAGCCTCGCCGGCAGAAAGTTTGGCGAGCTTGTCGTTGTCAACGTCAACGCCAACGACGTCGTGCCCCAGTTCCGCCATGCACGCAGCGTGGGTCGCGCCCAGATAACCAGTTCCGAAAACTGCGATGCGACAACCCATTTACTTCCCCGTTAGCATTTCGATGGTTCCACTGAAGATCGTTACATTGAGATTGTTAGAACTCCGCGCTGAACGGTTAAGCCGTCGACGGTTTCGGTACTCTGCCACTGTCCGTACCCGGGGCGAATCTTCCACTCGGGATAATGTGGTTGTGCAACATACGCGGTCACGCGATGTGTCCGAGCACTGAGACCAGCTGACAAAGCCCCGCGCATATGGCGCTTTACCGGTCTCCTCCGGCGGATCGTGCAGACCCAGGATCGAGACTCGATGTTCCGGGCAGGGCGTGGCGTCTTCGATGTTGCTGAGGTAGGTCAGCTTCGCCACCTCGGCGTTGCTCTTGCCTTGGGTGATGAGGGCGAGGATCTCCCACTCGCGGTCGCTGAGACCTTCGCCTCGCCCGGGCCAATCAAGGCCGGTGCCATGCTCGCAGCCGCAATCGGTGCTTCGTGGGTGGTCGCTTGAACTCACGCGCGTCCGACCTCCTAGTCGTCGTGTTTCCCCGCGCGGCACCTCAATAGTCGCCGCGAATGAATACCCCGGCGTGGACTTCCCAATCAGCAGGAACCCTCGTTTGGGGCAAGGCGTGCACTTTCGCGTGGCCTTGGTACTTAGCTCTGGACGGCCTCGACGAAGTCACCGAACCCACGATGCGCATGCGATTGATCAGTTAGATAACAGAATTCGTGTCCGATGCAGAAGGTGACCACCGCGACGTACTAGTAGTGGTTACAACGCAGCCGATGGGTTACGTGGAGAACATTGCACCGAATCAATTTGAGCGCGTCGACCTTGCTCGCTTGACACCTGAGAAGCCAGTTGCCTACGGATCCGGGAAATCCCAGGTGCGATTCCGGGATGATGTGGAGAAGATCGAGCGGATTTCAAACCATCTCCGTCGGGCGGCGAAGAACGAAGCTATTACGCAACCTGATGCAGACCCCGCTCCCAGCCTGACGAACGGTAATTGGCGTCGCATGCTCGACCTGGTCGAGCTGGGGGTTGGTTGATTGTGTGTGGTCATGCGCTCGCCTCCTGTGTCATGCACAAGCGGACGAGCGTTGTCTTGCCAACTCCGGCACCCCGACCACGACGACGCCGCAGACCCCCAACTCCCCAGCAAGGGCGGAGCAGATTGTTGCGTATTCAGCCTCCCGCCGCAGCAGCGACCACCTTCTTGCCATTCGCTTTTCGGGGCGCGGTGCCTGTGAGCGACCCCGTGTCCCGTCCCCCCAATCAATCCTTGCTAGTTACGAATAGGACCAACGAATGCGACGACTTCCCCGAATTTTCATCTTCACGAGCAGTTCCGCATCAGTGCTTGAACCGGACGAAGTGGTCCGGCGGGCCGCCTTCGGGGCCGCCATTGGTGACGCTGTCCACCTGGTTGCCGTCATTATCTTGGAGCACTAACTTCCCTCCGTTGTTACTCAGCTGTACACCGGTGCCATCGAGCGGTATCAAACCGGGCAGTTCATCGAACCCCACTGTGTGGGCATCGATGTAGGACCGATCGATCCAGTCGTTGCTCATCGGTATATGCACCGGGCTGACCGTCGCAGCCGAACGACTCTTTGAGCGCCTCGGCGGCAGTGGCGGTGCATAGTCGCGTGTTGCCGTCAAGATGGTTCGTTCCGATTGTCGCGTGAGCGATCACGCTTTGGGTGTAGTACTCCTCCAGGAACAGCTGCCCAGATGTGTAGAAGCCGATGCAGCCGGGACCGTGTTCGTCCAGCAGGGCCTTGCTGCACTGCACGACCTTATTTATTGCGGTGTCCCAGTCGGTGGGGATAAGCCTGCCCTGGCTGCGTATCAGGGGGGTGGTGAGCCGGTCGGGCGACGCATTAGCCTGCCAGCCGTACAAGTCCTTTGGGTCGACTCATCCGTGGTTGACGCGGTCGTCGACGGGCCCCGGACCCCGACGATGTGTCCATCCTTGACTGCGATGTCGAGACCATCGCCGTTGGCATGCAGAACCGCCGCCGATTGCACCCATCGGTCGACGGCATCGGCGGCCACACCATCGGCCAAGTACCAATCGACCCGCTGAGGCCACGGCTCCCCCGGTCGGTACGGAGTGCGCGCACCCCACGGGTCCGCGATACGGTTCACATGCCCCACGCAGGTGGTTTACCCCCCGTCGCGGCTCGATAACCTGAGAGACACTGCCGCCCACCAGTTGCTCAGGCAGTGGCAGCGAAGCAAACTCAAGGTGCTGTTGCGGTCCGCAAACGCCGACTAAGAAGCTGAGTCCCACGGTCATTCGCGCCCTCACGAGCAAGGGCGGGCGACGCCCCAACGCGTAGCGGGCATCGCGATTGTCGGGTGGCATCGGAGGCCTCATGTCACAAGCCGTCGGATCCACGCCTTCCTGCGCAACAGCGGCGTTGATGCTGATCCGATCTGCGAGACCGTCTCCGGCTTTGGGCGACCGCGGCAAGCCTGCTGCCCGGTGCAGTCCGAATTCGCCTAGCCGCGGTCCGTTGCCGCGCTCTACAAGCGGCGCCGAAATCGCGAAAGACGTGCCTCCGGTGTCCAGTCGTAAACGCAAAAGTTTGCGCCTTATCAAGCGATTCAAGGATGATGCATCTCGGTTCCGGCGGCTCCACCAACGCCGGCAGCCCCACACCGAGAGCATCGCTGAGCCGAAGCAGCGTCCCCACACTGGGATTGACCGCGCCCTGCTCGACGCTGACCACCATGCGGCGGCTCACCGACGCGGCCCCGGCAAGCTGATCCAACGTCCAGCCCCGCGCCTGGCGCTCCTGCCTGACCCGCGCACCGATCGCTGTAGCGAGCTTGGCAGCCTCTCGATCCATTCAGTGCACAAGTTTCCCGTGATCGCCAGCCACAGCGGCGGCTCGGCATACGTCTGCGGCATCTCGGTGCCTGGTGGAGGCATAGCGCGTAGAACCACAGCGGAGTGCGATCGTCGAGCCCGTGCCTGGCAAGGTCAGACAGGTCGCTCTTCGACAAGACCAGTAGCGACATCGCCTTGGCAACACGCTGACCAGACGGCAGTCCGAATGTCAGGTGTCGAAGCAGGTTACGTTGCAGGGCGACCGGATGTCCTATCTATCGCAGGATCCGGACTGGGAGCCGCATCTGCCGACGGTGGACCCCGCGAACACCGGGAAAGCTTTCTCGATGGTCGACCTCCTGCGGGTTGCGGGCGTCGCCATCGGCTCGCAGCGCTGGAGAGGCACGGGCGAACGCTAGCCGTCGCCGATCCGTCGCTGAGAAATTTGGCCTGGGTGTGGAAAGTACACGCCAGATTGTTATAGATTCACATCACTTCCCTTCGACGCCGGATGCGACCGGCCGAAATCGAGGAGAAACCTGTGAATTTTCAACAGTCGGCGTCAGGTTGAGCGTGGACGCTAAGACCCGCCGCGACCACATCGAACAGCGCGTGCGAACCGAGCGCGAAGTCTCCTACGCCGGGCTCGCGGCGGCTTTCGATGTCTCGGAGATGACAATCCGCCGCGATGTCGAGGCGCTGGAGATGGTCGGCGTGGTGCGCCGCATCGTCGGGGGGGCGATCGCGCTGAAGGGCAAAGATTCCGAACCGTCCTTCGAGACGAGGGTCGCCAACGCGGCCGAGGAGAAGCACCACATCGCCGACGCCGTCGCCGAACTGATCGGCCCGAAGGAGACCCTGATCATCGACTCCGGCAGCACTGCCCTTGCGGTTGCCAAGGC
Source organism: uncultured Actinomycetota bacterium (assembly GCA_963848855.1). Taxonomy (GTDB): domain Bacteria; phylum Actinomycetota; class Actinomycetes; order Mycobacteriales; family Mycobacteriaceae; genus Mycobacterium. The sequence continues at coordinate 670,296 of CAWKFL010000006.1, read as the reverse complement.
GCTCAAGGGTCGCGGGTTGGGCCTGACCGTGGTGACCCCGAGTCTGCTGGCGGCACTGGAGTTGGTCGACGAACCAGGGACCAGCGTGGTGCTCACCGGCGGCGAACTGCGCCCCGGTGATCTGTCCACCATCGGCCCTACCACCGAGAGCACTCTGCACAGCTACAACTGCGACACATTCGTCATGGGGGTGGCGGGTGTCGACGCCGAACGTGGAATCTCCGACTACCACCAGGGCGAGAGCCAGGTGAAGCGTGCCGCCAGCCGGCGCGCCGACCGCGTCATCGTCGCCGCCGACCAAACCAAGCTGGGGCGCGTCACGTTCGTGAGCATCGCGCCGCTCTCGGAGATCGACACGATCGTCACCGACGGTTCTCCCGACCATGCCGCTCTCGTCGCCGCCCGCGGCGTGGGTGTCGAGGTCATCTGCGTCGCCGGACACAGCGACGCCGCGGCGGCCACGCCCAGCGGATCCGAGGTGGAACAGGCATGAGCCTCACCATCGGGATCGACATCGGCACCACCGGCACCAAGACCGTGCTGTTCGACGTCTCCCGCGGGATCGTGGCGCAGGTGTCACGCGAGACGACGCTGTACTCGCCGGGCCCGGGCTTCGCCGAAGCCGATACCGCGCAATGGCTTACCAACGTTGTGGATTCGATCTGCGAAATCCGGTCACTTTCCGGGATACGGCCGGATGAGGTCCAGGCGATCGCCGTTTCTGGAATGGTGCCCGCGGTAGTGCCGGTCGACGCTCGCGGTAATGCGCTGCGGCACGCCATTCTTCAGAACGACGCCCGTGCTCACCGCGAGATCGATGAACTGGCCGAGGCTTTGGCCGGTGTGGATTTGGTGTCGTTGACCGGTTCTCCGCTCTCCCAGCAGTCGGTCGCGCCGACGGCTGTCTGGCTGGCGCGAAACGAACCCGAGGTCTCCTCCCAGACCGCACACCTGATCGGCTCCTACGACTGGGTGCTGAGTGCACTCGGAGCCGAGACACACGTCGAGCGCAATTGGGCTCTGGAGTCGGGGCTTTTCACCATCGACGGTGACCTGGCGGATACTGTCCTGCAGGCCGCGCGTCTCGACGGCGGTCTGCTTCCTCCGGTGCGGAACCCCGGCACCCGGGTCGGTGCCTTGAGCCCCGGCGCGGCTGACCGGACCGGGCTGCCGGCGGGCACCGCGTTGATCGTCGGCGGCGCCGATCACGTGCTGTCGGCCTACGCCGCAGGGGTCAACCGACCGGGCGACGGGCTGGTGAAACTCGGTGGCGCAGGCGACATCCTGGTCGCCAGCGACGTCAAAGTGACCGACGAACGGCTCTATCTCGACGCGCATCCGGTGCCGGATCGGTGGCTGCCGAACGGCTGCATGGCGACCAGCGGGAGCCTGATCCGTTGGTTCCAGGCGCTCATCGGCGGGGCCGAACTGTCGGTGCTGGACTCTGAGGCCGCTCAGCGCGCACCCGCAGAGGTGTTGTGCCTGCCGTACTTCCTCGGTGAGAAAACCCCGCTGCACGACCCGGATCTGCGTGGCGTCTTCGCCGGCATGCACCTCGGCCACACCCGCGCCGACCTCTATCGTTCGGTGCTCGAGGCCATCGCCTTCGGTTTCCGACACCACGTCGATGTGTTCGCCGACATCTCGATTCCGCTGACCAGGACCATGATCACCAACGGCGGATCCAAATCCACGCTGTGGAAACAGATACACGCCGACGTGCTCGGCATGGAATTGCATCCGGTCGCGGGCCATCCCGGCGCATCACTGGGCGCCGCCGTTGTCGCGGCGATCGGAATCGGCGCGCTCGATGACTGGGCCGACGCGAACCGGTTCGTCACCCTGAGGCCGCCCGTCGTCCCCGACGCAGAGCGCAAGCAGATCTACGACGACGCCTACGCCCAGTGGCGCGAGCTCTCCGACGCCACCACCGGAGTCTCGCACGCCATCGCCCGCCGAGGTCGCAACCGCAAGTTTGAGGATCACCCGATGAAAGGAACAGTGCTGCAATGACAACCACCACACATAAGCGGCGACCATTCGTTGTCGTTGTCCTCGCCACCATCGCGATGATCATCGCCGCATGCGCAGGAAGCGGTGGACCCGCACAGCCGGAGTCGACCGGTGTCGGAAACGTCCCCAAGGACACCTCCGGCACGGTCCGCATCCTGATGGAGAATGTGCCGGACACCGACATCGTCAAATCGCTTGTGCCGGAGTTCAACAAGGACTACCCGAATGTCAAGGTGAACATCGAGACGCTCACCTACGACCAGATGCGCGACAAGCTCGTGTCGTCGTTCCAGTCCTCCTCCCCCACCTACGATCTCGTGATCGTCGACAATCCGTGGATGGTCGACTTCGCCAACGCGAAGTTCTTGCAACCGCTGGACGCACGCGTCAAGGCCACCACCGACTACGACCCGGACGACTTCTTCCCCGCACTCAACAAGATCGCCACCGTCGACGGCGTGCGCTACGGCGTGCCGTTCTACAACTACGCGCTGGGCTACCTGTACAACACCGACGATCTGGCTCAGGCGAACCAGCAGGTGCCGACCAACCTCGACCAACTCGTCGCAACGTCCAAGGCGCTCAAGGCCGGTGACCGCGCGGGTATCGCGATGCAACCGCAGCGCGGTTACAAGATTTTCGAGGAGTGGGGCAACTGGCTCTTCGCGGCGGGCGGCTCCATCTATGACGCGAACGGCAAGATCTCCCTCGACACGCCACAGGCCAAGCAGGCGCTCAACGCATACATCGACACTTACCGGACCTCGGCGCCGCCAAACAGCCTCAACTGGGCCTTCGACGAAGCGTTTCGGTCCGTTTCCGGCGGCCAGGCCGCGTCGATGATCAGCTACAACTGGAATCTGCCGGCCCTCAATCAACCCGGATCGGGTCCGCTGGCAGGCAAGTTCAAGCTGGCCCCGATCCCGGGTGGCAAGGCGGTGCTGGGCTCTTGGAGCTGGGCCATTCCCACCAACTCCGGCGCCTCGGATGCGGCATGGGCGTTCGCGTCGTGGATCACCGCGAAACCGCACGACGTCGAGCGCACCGAGAAGGGCGGCGCCGCCATCAGGCAGAGCACGCTCGCAAACCCCGCGGTGCTGGCAAGTACCTACGGCGCCGACTACTACAACACCGTCAAGCAGATCCTGGCGAACTCGTCGCCGCTGAGTCAGGGCTCCAGCGGCGAAGAGATGATCCAGGCAGTCGGCACCGAGCTCAGTGAGGCGGTGGCCGGCACCAAGAGCGTCGATGACGCGCTGGCCGCCGCCCAGGCCGCTGCCCAGAAGATCCAGGGCTGAGGAACGAGATGGGACCGACCACCCCGGATCGGGGGCAACAACGCGCGTGACGTTCAAGCACGGCATGGTCGCACCGCTGATCGCCCTGTTCCTCGGGGTGGTCGGGTTCCCGCTCGGCTACGCGTTCTACCTGAGCATCACCGACTTCCGCCTGACCGAGCACGGAGCGCCGAACATCGTCGGCGCCACGAATTACCTGGCCACCTTGCAGGACGGCGAGTTCTGGCATGCGTTCGCAACGACCGCGATATTCGTATGCGTCGCGGTGAGTCTCGAACTGTTGGTCGGGCTGGCCATCGCACTGGCGCTGCAGAAACAGCGCTGGGCCCGCGACGTGACCCGCTCCATGCTGCTGGCCCCGATGTTCATCACCCCGATCGCGGTCGGCCTGACATTTCGCTTTCTGCTCAATGACCAGATCGGCGCAATTCCAAAGATTCTGCGCGCCTTCGGAATCGACTACGACTTCTTCGGCCCCGGCCGCGCACTATTCACGCTGGCGTTCATCGACGTCTGGCAGTGGACGCCGTTCATGGTGCTTCTGCTGCTGGCCGGGCTGGAGTCGATTCCGCGCGAACCCCTCGAAGCGGCCCGCGTCGACGGGGCCAGCGGCTGGTACGTGCTGCGGCGGGTGACGCTGCCACTGCTGACACCGGTACTCGTCGTCGCCATCCTGCTGCGTTGCCTGGACGCGATGAAAGTTTTCGAGTACGTCTTCGCGACCACGCGCGGCGGTCCCGGCACCGAGACCGAAACGCTGCAGTACTTCGTGTATCAGACCGGCATCCAGTTCTTCCGGCTCGGCTCGGCCTCATCGATGGCGTTCGTCGTGCTGTTACTTGTGCTGACAATCATCGTGTTCGCCTTCCGCCGCATAGACAAGGCCAGGCAGTCATGAAAGCCTCAGTGGCGGCGACGATCTGCCGGATCGCGCTATTGTGGGCGGCTGCGATCTCGGTGCTGTTCCCCGTGATCTGGATCGCGCTGGCCAGCCTCAAATCACCTGAGCAGCTGAATGATCCGTTCCTGATTTCGTTCACCCCGACGCTGAGTGCGTGGCACACGGTGCTGACGTCGGGCATCCTGGCAGCGGCTGCGCGCAGCGCGATCGTGGCGGTAACCACCGTCGGCATCAGCGTTGTCATCGGCAGCGCGGGCGCCTATGCGATCGCCAGATACCGAGCCGGAGGCACCCTGACCCGATTCGGCATGCTCGCCGCCCAAGTGCTGCCGCCGGCGGTGCTCGTGTTCCCGTTCCTCACCATGGCGTACGCATTACGGCTCAATGACACGCTGGTGCCGGTCATCTTCGCCCACCTCAGTTTCGTACTGCCCGTGGTGACCTGGTTCCTGATCGGTTTCTTCGAAGCCGTTCCCCGCTCACTGGAGGAGCAGGCTCAGGTCGACGGCTTCACCAGGTTCGCGGCCTTCCGGCTGGTCGTGATCCCCCAGGTGTTGCCGGGCATCGGGGCCGCGGCGATCTTCGGGTTCACACTGTCGTGGAACGACCTGTTCTACGGGCTGATCCTGGCGCCGGGCAAGGCCGCGATCCTGCCGGTGGCCATCGCCGGATTCAACACGTTCCGGGGCGTACAGATCGGTTCGATGAGCGCGGCCATCCTGATCGCGGTCGTACCCGTTGTCATCGCAAGCTTTTTCATTCAGCGCAGGCTGGTGCAGGGCATCAGCGGTGGCGCGGTGAAGTTCTAGAAGGTTGGTGATTGGTTTCCAATGGCAACTGTCCGATTCCGCGCGGTCAACAAGACGTTCGGGTCGACCCATGTGGTCAGCGACCTGAACCTCGAACTGCCCGACGGCTCGTTCACTGTTCTCGTCGGCCCGTCAGGATGTGGCAAGTCGACATCGCTACGCATGCTCGCCGGCCTGGAATCGATCACCTCGGGTGAGATCACCATCGGCGACCGCAACGTCACGAACCTGCAGCCGCGCGACCGCGATGTCGCGATGGTATTTCAGAACTACGCGCTGTACCCGCACCTGACTGTGCGCGAGAACATCGCGTTTCCGCTGCGCGCGGCACGGAAGCCGCGCGCTGCCGCCCTGGAGCGAGCCGACGAGATCGCCGCGTCGCTGGGGCTGGCAGAACTGTTGGGGCGCAAGCCCAAAGACCTCAGTGGCGGGCAGCAGCAGCGGGTCGCGATCGGTCGAGCGATCATCCGCGAGCCCTCCGTATTCCTGTTCGACGAACCGTTGAGCAACCTCGACGCCAAACTGCGGGTAGAGACCCGTACCGAGCTTCTGCAGATCCAGCGCCGGCTTGGCATCACCTGCCTGTACGTCACACACGACCAGGAAGAAGCGATGACCCTGTCCGATCGCATGGTCGTGATGCGCGGCGGCCGCACCGCGCAGGAGGGCACGCCGCTGGAGGTGTACAGCACGCCGGCTGACACCTTCGTGGCCGGCTTCGTCGGAAGCCCGAAAATGAACCTCATCGAAGGCGAGCTCAGCGACGGGATCTTCGATACCGCAAGTGGATTGCGGTTGCATGTCGATGCCGCGGGGCCCACCGGTCCGGTGACGCTGGGCGTGCGGCCAGATGACCTCATACCGAGCCCCGTCGACGGTGGTCGGGCCGATGCCCAGGTGACGGTGATCGAACTGCTGGGACCGCGCGCCATCGTCACTCTCGATGCAGGCATCGAACTGACCAGTGTGGTCGAGGCGTCACGGCTGTCGGGCATCCGCGAGGGTGCGCAAGTCGCGCTCGAGGTTCGACCAGAAACCGTCCACCTGTTCAACACGAAGACCGGCCAACGGATCGTTGGCGCCGCCGCGTGACAGAAAGCGACATTGCCGAGATGACGAACACAGTTGTAGTGACCGGCGCCGGGTCGGGCATCGGACGTGCGATCGCGACGACGTTGGCCGAACGCGGCTGGCAGGTCGTTGTGACCGATATCGACGCCGATGCCGCACAGCGGGTTTCGGAGTCCCTGCCCCACGACGCGACTCAACGTCATGAGGCGAAGCGGCTGAACGTAACATCGCCGGCGGAAGCGACGGCGATTGCCGATGACGTCGCCGACAGGCTCGGCTTGCATGCCTGGGTGAGCAACGCCGGCATCTCGTTCATGCACCGATTCCTCGACGCGCCGGTGGAACGGTTCGACCAGACGATGGAAGTCAACCTCAAGGGCGTGTTCGTATGCGGCCAGGCTGCGGCACGCGCCATGGTCCGCGCCGGGACGGCGGGTTCCATCGTGAACACCGCATCGATGGCCGGGAAACAAGGCCGGGTCCCCTTCCTCTCCGACTATGTCGCCTCGAAGTTCGGTGTCGTCGGCCTGACCCAGGCCATGGCCTACGAACTCGGCGAGCACGGCATCACCGTCAACTGCGTCTGTCCCGGATTCGTCCAGACCCCGATGCAGACACGGGAACTGGAGTGGGAGGCGCAGTTGCGCGGCACGACGCCGGAAGCGGTGCGGCAGATGATGCTCGACGACACTCCGCTCCGAAGGTTGGAGCAACCTGAGGATGTGGCCCGCACGGTCGTCTTCCTGCTCTCCGAGGACGCCCGCTTTGTGACCGGCGAGGCCCTCGCCGTCAACGGTGGGGCCTACATGGACTGACCGGAATCGACCAAGGCTCAGCACAGTTAGAGAAAGGCACAACGTGACAACCACCTGGCTCGACGAGGTTTTCGGCGTCAAGAAGCCCGTCATCGCCATGCTGCACCTGGCGGCCCTGCCGGGAGACCCCGGATACGACGGCGCCGGCGGCATCGCCGCCGTCATTTCGCGGGCGCGCGAGGAACTCGACGCGCTGCAGTCTGGCGGCGTCGACGGCGTCATGGTCTCGAACGAGTTCAGCCTGCCCTACCTGACCAAGACCGAACCCATCACCGCAATCACGATGGCGAGGATCATCGGGGAGCTGTTGCCGGACATCCGGATCCCGTACGGCGTGAACGTGTTGTGGGACGGACGGGCTTCCATCGACCTCGCGGTCGCCACCGGGGCGCAATTCGTGCGGGAGATCTTCACCGGCGTGTACGCCAGCGACTTCGGGTTGTGGGACACCAATGTGGGCGACGTCGCCCGTCACCGCGCCCGAATGGGCGGATCCGATGTGAAACTCTTGTTCAACATCGTGCCCGAGTCCGCCACTTACCTGGCCGACCGTGATCTCGAATCAATCACGCGGACGACTGTTTTCGCGACCCGACCCGACGCGATCTGCGTGTCAGGCGCCACCGCGGGATCACCGACCGACGCTGCCGCGCTCCGCACGGTCAAGAACGCGGCGGGCGTAGTGCCGGTCTTCGTCAACACCGGTGTTCGCGCCGAGAATGTCGCGGCGCAGCTCGAGATTGCCGACGGTGCCATCGTCGGCACCTACTTCAAGGAGAACGGCGTCTTCGACAACCGCGCGCAGCAGCACCGAGTGGAGGAACTCATTAACGAGGCGCGCGCTTTCCGCAAGCAGCTGACCTGATACAGCGCGCCCCGGTGCACAGTCGTCGGCGACGTGGACACTGCGGCGACTAAGCGAAGTCGTCGCGGCTGTCGAAACGTAGCGTCTCGCGGAATTGGAGGAGGAGCGCGATCATCGCTGTCCACCCGGTTTGATGGCTGGCTCCTAGGCCGCGGCCAGTGTCGCCGTCGAAATATTCGTGGAAAGGCTTGGTCACCTGATACGAGGGTTGAGTACAGACGTTAATAGTTCTGCCGGACAAACTGATTCGGCCCGCGGGGGGCAGCGCCGCTTCTTCGCCTGGCGGTCCCCACGGGCTCAGCGCGGCCTGGAATTAGCCCGGGACAGACGATCACGGTCTGCCCACATACCTAAGACCCGGCCTCGGATGCCGGCCACACCAGCAGCCCGCCGCGATCTACGCGGCGCGCCCAGTCTTCAGCATGACGCGTCGACGTCGCTTCAACAGAATGATGCGCATCGGCGAGCACCTTGGTGTGTCAGTTGCCAGAGGCTAGCCATTCGTTGAACCGCTACTCTAGGTTGCCAATCTCCTTGGCGTAGTAGTCGGCGTTTCAGACATGGCCAACTTCGCGTTGTCCCCGATCGGCAGGAACGGCTGAACTTGTTGCGGCGGGATCATCGTCGAATCGATCAAGGCAAACATCGAAGTTCCCTCTGGCGCATTGATTTCCTGGATCCGCCTGCTGTAGATGTCCGATCGTGAGACCGAACTTGCTCCATTGAACCGGCGGTGTGGAAGGCATATGCCTTTATTTGCAATGGATCTCGCTTGGTGCCCGCGATTAGAACCGCAAGTCACCGTTCGTAGACGATTCGGCCCCTGAATATCGTCGCGTCGACGTTAACCGACGTTAATTCGCGCGGCGGAATGCGATACGGATCTTGATTGAGCAGGACGATGTCCGCGCTGCGACCGACACCGAGTACTCCGGTGCGGTCATCGACGCCGGCGGCGTAGGCCGCCCATCGGGTAAAGCCCAACAGGCACGTCGTCAGATCGAGTTCCTGACCGACACCGAGTGGTGCCGTGTTGGTATCTGCCGGCAGTCGTCGGGTCACCGCGACTTCCATCTGCGGCAAGGGATTCGGAGTGCTGACACGCCAATCGCTTCCAAACGCCGGTCGTGCGCCCGCTCGGTGCAGGTCGCCGAACGGATACTGGGCGTTGAACCGCTCGGAACCGAGCAGCGGCGCGCAAAGGTTCACATTCTGTTCGTCCCGGCACGCCCACAGGGCTTGCACATTGGCAATCACGCCGAGTTCGGCGAATCTCGCGATGTCCGAACGCCTGATGAGCTGAAGATGGCAGATCTGGTGGCGCAAGTTGCGTGCCGCTGAGCGGTCGCGAACGGATTCGAGTCCGTCGAGCGTCCCGGTGGTGGCGGCGTCACCGATCGAGTGGACGTGGATGTTGAATGCAGCGTCGACGCACGTGTTCACCGCAGCGTGCAGCACATCACCGGCCATCAACGGGGCGCCGCATGAGCGGGAGCGGCGATAGGGCCGGTGCAGCGATGCGGTCTGATTTTCCACCACGCCGTCGACGAAGAGACGGATGAACCAGCCCGGGACGACGGGGACCAGCTGTGGTTCCATTGGGGCCGTCCAATGAGTGCATACACATTATTCAGTCGCTGCATCCATCCTCTGGAACCAAACGGCCTCGCTGCGTTAAAAATTCGAGCTAACAGCGGCAAAAAGGTTGCACGGCGGGCTTTCATCACTGTGATGAAAGCGACTGGGCCGGACCCGGCTTGACCCGAGTGCCTAACCGGTTGAGTTCTGAGGGAAGACGGCTTTGTCCTTGCCGCGGCCAGGCTCCCGTCCGGCGTCTCAGTCCTCGTGGTGGCTCCACGCGCGTAGTTGTGCGGCGATCGTGTCGAGGTCTTGCTCAACGCCGGTGGCAACCCGGATCACGAAGTCGAAGCGATCATCCTCTGGTGCGCTAATCCACTGACCGTTGATGGCCAGGAAGGTCCGGCAGGCTATCCATGCGAGTCGTTTGTTTCCATCCACCAGTGCATGGTTGCGTGCCAGGGACTGCAACAAGGCAGCCGCTTTGAGGTGCAGATCTGGGTAGGCATCCTTACCGAACACTGAAGCCCGGGGCCGCGCCAGGGCCGATTCAAGTAAGCCGTAATCCCTTACGACGACGTCCGCTGCGAGGGCCTGGCGGCTGATTTCGAGGAGGTCGTCAAGATCCAAGTACTCGGTCATGCATCCTTGAGGCGCTCCAAAACCCCGGCCTCCTCACGCACCACGCGCTGCAACGCGCCGGCAACCCTTGTTTTATGCGCCCGCCGTGCGATGTACTCGTCGATCGCCGACAGCGCGACAGCCTGCATCGACCGCCCCTCTACGGCGGCCTGCCGGCGCAACGCTTCTGTCTGCTCGTCGCTTGTCCGTAGAGTCATTCCCATACCCAAATGATACCACCGTGATACCAGTCCTTGGTATGCGTGAAGTACTTGGTGCCGATCGGAGCCCGGGCATGCCGCCCACAGCGGTCGTGCCTGTCGCAGCGGCGATGCAAGATTGATATCCCGGCGCTGACCGGCCGGTCCCCCGCCGTGGCCAGCTAACGGAAGACGGCTTTGGTGGAGCCTAGCCGCGGCAAGGAGAAAGCGGTCTTCCCTCAGAACTCAACCCGTTAGGCACTCGGGTCAAGCCGCGTCCGGCCCAGTCACTTTCATCACAGTGACGAAAGCCCGCCGTGCAACCTTTTGCCGCTGCTAGACGAAATATCAACGCCGCGAGGTTGTTTGGGCGCAGAGGATGGATGTAGCGACTGAATGTGCATGCGATGAGGGAATGCCCCGATAGAGCCAACAGCTGGACCACGTCGTCCCGGGCTGGTTCATCCGTCAGGCAGGCCGATCCATTGCGGGTCGCCTCGCATATGTGTCCGTCATTGCTAAATACACTGTGGCACAGCCGTATTCGCGTGCCGACATTATGGTATTTTCGCCTTCACTGCGCGTGTTAGCTAAGGCGCGGAAATCCGTCTAGTTGGCAGCGTTCGCAATCGATCTGGCACTACACGAGGTCGGGACGAGGTCAGCACCCAGGTTTCTAGGTGTACCGGGACAGGACGTTGGTAGTAGGCGTGTTGGCGGAACAGTTGGGCAGTCGCTGCCGGTATCTACGCGACGTTATCTGGCGCGCATATCCCTCTCCACTGCGGATAACCTGAGCGGGCAGGTCGGTGGAGCTATCGAAGGGATTTTTGCTGCTGTCGGACTGAGCGGTGGGTTGACCGCTGCCGGGTCAGGGAGGGGTTCTCGCCGTAGCGGGCCGCATACGCGGCGGTGAAACGTCCCAGATTGGCAAATCCCCAGCGAAAAGCGATCGACGCTATTGTCTCGCTTGATGGATCGGATCTCAGCAAGTCCTCGCGGACGCGGCGCAGCCGCACGTCGCGCAGGTACGCCATGGGTGTCGTATTGAGGTGAGTACGGAATCCGTGCTGTAGAGAACGAACGCTGACGTAGCTGCGCGCCGCCAGCGCCGACACCGTTAACGGCTGGTGTGCTTCGGCTTCGATGACCTCGATCGCCGATCGGATGACGCGAGGCGGAGCCTGGGCCGCTTCGCCGTCCAAGATCGGCCGCTGTGAGTGGTCCGTAGCCAGCAGGAAACCGCGCACCAGGCTGTCGGCGAACGGCGTGCCAACCATCGGCTGGTGCAGCACACTGCCGGGCCGGAATAGCTGCTCGGTCAACAGCGAAGCCATTGTGATCCAGGTGCGGGCAGCTTCGGTCGTGCTCCGTAGGACGGGTTGGACATCAACTTGAGAACGTACCGAGCGCCCGAGCGCATCGCCAAGTGCATCTTCCACGGCGTCGCGGTCGATCATCACAGCTAGCCGTCGGCCGACGTAACGCGGGACGCCTTGGTTGCCCTCCGGCCGGTAGACCAGGAAAGCGCCCGGCGCCGCCACACCAGAGAAGTTGTGACCTGTCAGGCCCGAAGGTGTTGGGGCCGGCAGGGTGACGTGGTAGTGAGGACGAAGCTCGCCGCCGTTCATCCACACATCGTCGCGAAAATCGGAATCCAAGATTGTGACCGGACCTAGGCGCGCCATACGGTGCCTAAAGACGAGTGATCTGGTGCTGCCGAGCGGACCAATTTCGGGCCACCAAAAGTGCGAGGCCTTCGTCAGTTTCTCGCGCAGGCCGGCGAAGTCGTCCAGCGTTCGCATGGTGACCCACGCGGTGTCGTGCACCGTCAACTAGGTGTCCTATCCGATCTAGTTCAGCACTTCGTTTAACGCTTGATCAGAGCACATCAATCTCGCGTGGCGTGCCCAGCTTGCCGATGGGGCACGCTGCGCTATCCGGCTACCGCGAGGCGCGAAGCGGCTCGTCGGCCGTGTGATGTCGCAATAACGTCGACTTGCGATCAATGCCAACGACGACGACCGAACGGCTCGACGTCCTGCTGCGGCAAAGACGTACAAGAACACTAGGTGGGAGCGATGAGCAGTCAGGATAAACGTCGTTGCGGAGCTGTCCCCGAGTCGGTGAAACGTCATTTCGACGGTCGTGAAATGGCGATGGTCCACAGGATGTTTCGCCGAGAATTTCTGCTGGCACCGGGTGTGGTTCAGCGCGTTGACGAAACAGACTCGCGCCGCGCGCATACTGTGGCCGCGCACTTGCAGTTAATCAGCGCCACATTGCATCATCACGATTGCGGCGAGGACCGCTACGTCTGGCCCTTGTTGCAGTCGCGGGCAGCGGCGCAGATTTCTCAACACCTGGCCGCTGTGCAAGAGCAGCATCGTGGCGTCGAAACGCTTGTGGCTCAGGTCGACTCTGAGTTGCCGATCTGGAGTAGTTGCCCCAGCGCGGACTCCGGGCAGCGGTTGGCTGCTGCGCTCGAGCGGCTGGCCGGTGCGTTGATCGAGCACATGGACTACGAGGAGCACTACGTGGTGCCGTTGATGGAAACCCATATTGACCTGGATGAATGGAATCGGCTCGTGAGAACCATGATTGGTGGCCAGAAGCGCAATCGCGGTGACGCGTTGTCGGTGTTGGGAATGACGATGTATGAGTGCGAGAAAGACCTCATCGATAACACGATCGCCAGAATGGCTCCGGACGAGCGGGCAGGTATTCGTGACTTCGCCGCGTTGGCATACGCCTCGCACGCCCAACTGATTCATGGAACGGCGGCTCCGCCGCGCAGCGCAGAGATCCCGCGATGAAGGCCGGCACCCAAAGACCCGTCTTGACGTTCAGGGTGGTGACAGCCACCCGACACCATCTGAGCGCAATTGAGGAATCACGCACTACAAGAGAGGATCGCAATGATGTCGATTCGAGCCAACCACCAGCCTGCCACTTCGATTACCCGTCCCCGCAAACTACTGGTGCAGCAGAGGATTTCGGGGTAGTGGACGGGCGCGCGAACGTCCGCGATGCAATGGGGATCATAAATGGCTACCGCACGTGTGAGTTCACTACTGTGTTCCGCGACGGCACGCCGCAGACCTGGCCAGTCAGCCCGCTGTTTCTCACCGATGGACGCTTCCTGCTCTGTACCAGTATCGGATTTCCCCAAAAGGTGTTCAACATCCGCCGAAATCCCAAGGTAAGCCTGCTCTTTTCGGACCCAACCGGAGCCGAATTGTCCAATCCGGGGGGCGTATTGATCATTGGTGACGCTGTTGCAGAGAACCGGGTGATCGCCGATGTCACATCCTTGCCAGAACTGGCCGATCTCACTCGAACAGTGATGGCGCGACAACCATCCAGCACGTTCATGAGCTCCTTCATCGGACGCCGGACATTTCCGTCCTACTACTGGCGGATAGCGATCTATGTGACGCCCTTACACGCGTTCTATTGGCCTACACGCGATTTCACAGTCACACCCCAATCCCTCGACCTGCAGGAACTTCGCCATGTGGCAGCTGGCCGCTGAGTCGCTGAGCGGTTTCTCGGAGGTAATCGTCACCGCTATGAGCCATCAGGGATACCCAGTGAGCGTAAGGCAACCACTAGGCCGCTATGACGCCAATACGGGCAAATTGCCAGTACTGATACCGGCATCCCTCGAGGTGGTGCCCGGACCGGCGAACGTACTCGCGCACTACCACGATGAGAACCTTTCGAATCTACAGATGATGCAAATCAAGGGCCACCTTGAAAGCCGCGATGACACCTGGATCTTCATCACCACCGCATTCAAACCACCACCGCGCGGAAAACTCAAGTCGCGCTGGCAGATGGCCATGGCCATGCGACGTGCCTCCCGCCGCTACCTCGCCGCTCGGAGTGTGCGGCGCCCCCGAGTGAATTGGGCTGCCATCAAGACACTGCAGCAGCAGGCGCAACGCGGCCGAAGCCACGCCAGCTAACTGCTCGCGCACCAAAGGATTCGTATGCACACCTCACCGCTGCGCCTCGGCGCCGTCTTATGCACACCGGGCTCGGTCACAGACTTGGTAGACCAAGCCCGCCTCGCCGCGGCCAGTGGCTGTGATGTCGTGCTGCTCCCCGATCACCTCGGCTACGCCGCACCCATGCCGTCTCTGGTGACCATCGCCGCGGCCGTGCCTTCGACACGCGTGGGCACCTGTGTCCTCAATACCGCCTTTTACCGGCCCGCACTGTTAGCACGCGATCTCGCTGCGGTGGACGCGGCCACCGGTGGCCGCCTCGAAATCGGGCTGGGCGCCGGCTACGTCGCCGAGGAATTCACCGCCGCGGGCCTGCGCTTCCCCACTCCAGCGGAGCGCGTTCGACTAGTGGGCGAACACATCAAGCAGATCCGAGCGGCGTTCGCTGACCCCGGATATTCCCCCACGCCGGTCCAACAAGCACCACCCATCATGATCGGCGGTGCCGGCGACAAGATGTTAGCACTGGCCGCCCAGCAGGCCGACATTGTCTCGATCCTGACGTTTGGCACCGAAGCCGAACTGGCGCAACGCGTTCAGTACATCAAGGACCAGGCCGGCGAACGCCTCCATCAACTCGAATTATCCTTCACCTTCGGCCAGGTTTCCTTAGACGACCCCCACGACCTGCAAATGCTCAAACAGGTAATGCCCCAAACCCCCGAGCCACAGCTTCGGTCGATGGCGACCCTACTGGACGGTCCCACCGAAGCGGCGGCTGAGCGTATCGTCCGCATGCACCAAAACCTCGGAATCAGCTACTTCGCCCTCGCCATAACCCGCGGCCTCACCTGGCCCACCCTTGAAAAACTGGCGGCCAGGGTCAAAGGATAGCCAAACCGCCGTCATGAAAATCCCGCAGCTGACTGGCCACACGGCGATGACAACACCAAAGTGGATATGTTTGTCAACTCCGACTGAACTGTGACCCGGTATTTCCGGTTGAACCTTGACCCACCCGGGTTGGTTAGTCGTTCGTTTTGGTCGCGGGCACGCGGCCGAGGTCTCGGTCTTTGAGGCGATAGCTGTCTGCCTTCATGGAGATGACTTGGGCGTGGTGGACGCGGCGGTCGATCATGGCGGCGGCGACGACGTCGTCACCGAAGACTTCGCCCCAGCGGCCGAATGGCTTGTTGGAGGTGACGATGAGGCTGGCGCGTTCGTCACGGGCCGAGACGAGTTGGAAAAACAGGTTGGCGGCTTCGGCTTCGAACGGTATGTAGCCGCCTTCGTCGATGATGACTAGTGGAATCCGGCCCAGTCACCCTGCCGACCGCGGGCGTACCTGCATCACTTTTGCATCGTTGTTTACCCATGTCGCTCATGGGCATTCGCTACAAAGGGCCGTTGGGCGGTTGCCTCCAGGCCCCACTGATAGGCGGATGCCGGGATGCAACCCTGGCGTTAAGCAGCTAGCGCGGCCCGGATCTGCCCCCGAATGTCGAACCCCGTCCCCCTGCGGAGGCTGTTCACTACAGTTTTGATCATGATGGCGGGTGACGAGTTCGACAGACCGCCGGTCGAACAAGCACTGGCCGGCGGCACCGAACAGCGTATTGGCTGGTATCGCTTCTACTTCGCCGATGAGCGCTGGGAATGGTCGCCCGAGGTCGAAATCATCCACGGCTATGAGCCCGGTACCGCTGCACCCACAACGCAACTGGTGCTCTCCCATAAGCATCCCGACGACTACGAACACATAGCCGCGACCCTCGAGGACATCCGGGACAACCGCAAGCCGTTCAGCACCCACCACCGCATCGTCACGGTTCAGGGCGCCACCCGCGAGGTTGTCGTCATCGGCGAACGCCTCGACGATGACAGCGGCGAGGTGATCGGGACTCAGGGTTTCTACATCGACGTCACACCGGCCGAGCGAGCACGCCAAGACGTCATTAGTGAAGCGGTGGCCGAAATTTCGGAGAATCGCGCACCCATCGAACAAGCCAAAGGCGTCCTGATGTACGTCTATCAAATCGAGGCCGATGCCGCATTCGACCTGCTCAGATGGCGTTCTCAGGAAACCAACGTCAAGCTGCGCGCCCTGGCCGAGCAGCTCCTCGTCGATGTACGAACAACACCCCGCGACGAAGACGCCATCCCGTCACGCCTAGCCTTCGACCGGCTACTACTGACGGCCCACCGGGGGGTGAAGAGCGCAGCAGCCGCCAACCCCCCCGATGTTGGAAGTCGCGAATAGGCAGGCGCGACGGACGGGCGCGGCAGAGCCGCCGAGCTGGTGAGACACACGAATAGCAATCGATGGAACTGATCTGTTCATCTACTTTTCTTCGGGCAGCTGCGCTCTGCCCTGCGCGAAGGTCACGGCGTGCGGCCCGGTCGATCGGCGAAGGGACACGCGAAGTGTTTGTCTGCGAGAGCCAAACGCGAGCGGCATTCGTGAAAGCTGGTGCGGTGGAATCGAACAGTGCATACCTTGTGCGGACTACTGACAGTCCCATAAGCGTTCACCTCTGAAGAAGGGCATCGTTTCTGGCCGAAATTTGGTGAACGGTTGCCAACCATGTGCGTCGCCCCGGTGTCGCGCAGACGATTACCGGAAAGGAGCCTCCCAATGGGGTTAAGGACTGAACGTCCGGAGTCGACGGTCAACAGGTTCGTGACGGCGCTTGCAGAGAGGCGCTTCGATGACGCACGCCGACTGCTGCATGACGAACTGGTTGTCCACGAACCAGGCGGCTTACCATTTAGCGGTAAATACTATGGGCCAGAGGGCTTCCTCCAGCTTCTCGGCAAGATTACCGAGCGCTTAGAACTCGAGCTGGATCCAGTCATCCACTATTTCGTCGCGGATGACACCGTTGCGATGCGATCACGGATGCGATTCACAGCACGTAGCTCAGGCAACAGCGTCGAGGTGGGATTGGTCGAAATCTACAAGGTTCGAGACGGACAGATATCGGAGATCGACGTGTATTACAAGGACCCGTCGGCGGTGGCCGCGCTACACGCCGGTTAGCGTGCATATCGAAGAAGTCCACGATCAGCACCGCCACGACCACCCTTCGAACGGCTCACAGCGGGACGGCGGTCACCTGTTCGTCGGCAGCCGGACCGTCGCCGCATCGAGGTTCGGAATGCCCTTCAACGACGGATGCCGAAATCTGCCGGCGAATTGCCGGTAGTCCACGTTCACCAACACCCGCACCCAGTGGACATCACCACCGGGAATGTCCATGAAAGGTGAGGCATCGCAGTGGATCTCATCGAACCGGGCCCGCAGATCGGCCGGGCGGAAAGCCCAAATCCCACATGACCGCAGTACACCAATCCCGGTTCGGTGTGCCCGCCGAGGAGCAGTGAGCCGACACCGCCGCCTCGTCCAGGCGCGGTTATCCCTTGGCGGCCAGAACAGCGAGTGTGAGGCGTCAAACTCTTCGATGGTTGCGTTGAACTGTTCGTAAGCGATACGGATAGCCCAGCTGCGTGATATGGCCCGGTGCTGACGGCTCGGCCGCAAGCCTGCGGTCATTCTGCCCGCGCTGCAGTCCACAGAAGCGCCCACAGTCGGTCGACCAGAAGAGCGAACATCGAAGGAAGGTAAATCAATTGGAAACCAACGTCTTTGACCAACTGCCGTTGCTGCTTGCGGTCCCCCGGGCTGCAGCCATCCTGGGCATCAGCCGTGCAGCAGCGTATCGACTCGCAGCCTCGGGCGAGTTGCCGGTGCGCAGGCTCGGTGGCCGCGTCTACGTCGTCACCTCCGAGCTTCGAGAGCTGGTCGCATCATGAAAGATTCGGTCTCTCGCGGTGGCACCCAATATCGGCAGTTGGCCGGACTTTCGCTGCAGCAGTATCGAACCGCCGCGGCGCAGTCGGGAGCTCTACGGAGCACTACCGCCCGTTGTTTGAGTATCGCCGCGGCCCGGCGGCAGTAGTCGCTGGCGCCGGTTCGGGACACCGCGAAGACCAGCAGGAGAGCAAATGACCACCGACGGCGAAGCAAAATCCAAGCGCACACGGCGTGCCGAACCGATCACCAAGAGGACAGCGAAGAACGGCTCGATCACATACGAGTTCCGTGCCGATGTAGGCAGTAAGCCGGACGGCACTCGGGATCGGCGACGGTTTACCTATCGAACTCTGTCTGAGGCGCGGCGCGAATATCGTCGCATCACAAGCGAAGTCGCTATTGGCACCTACACCCGGAAATCTGCCGTCACCGTCGCTGAAGCCTGTGACGAGTGGCTGGCCGGCCGCCGCGGGATTCGCCGCGTCACCTTGCAGGGCTACACCCACGACCTAAAGCCAGTGCGCCGCTACCTGGGCGGAAAGAAGCTCCAACAGCTAACCAAAGCCGACGGTGACGAGTTGGTGGAGTGGATGCTGACCGAAGGACGCAGATCGCCAAAGCGATACCGGCACGGCAGCCTGGCGGCCCGCGTAGTCGAGCTGATCGAACGTCACCCTGAGGGCATCGCCGCGGCTACGATCGCAGCCTCCTTCCCTGAGGATGATGTTCACACCTGCCTGTCGGGTCTACTCAGAGCCAGTCGCGTCACTAGACTCCGCCGAGCCGTCTACGCACTCAACGACCTCACCGAGGCTGATGTCCCCGCACGTGGCGTCAAGCCAGTTACAGTGCGTTCCACACTGACTACCTTCGGAATGGTCGTTCAATCTTTCGTCGATCAGGGTGCTCTGCCCCGCAACGTCATTGCACTCGTTGAGCGCCCCGCAGACGCGATCATCGACGATACCTACGGAACCGCCAAATCCTGGACGCTGGCCGAGGTCGAACGCTTCCGCGACTCGGTGCGCCAAGACCGGTTGCTCGCCTGCTGGCTGCTCAGCTGTTACGGGTTGCGTCGCTCAGAAGTACTCGGCCTGCGGTGGTCGGCGTTGGATGGAGACACCCTGTTGATTCGCCGTGGTCGGGTCGCTGTCGGCAAGGAATCCTACGAGGGCATGCCGAAGTCCCGGAGAAGACGCCGCGACCTCCCAATGCCGGCAGAGCTGTCCAGTGCGCTGAACGAATTCAAGACCCGCCAGCAAGCCGAAGCACAGGCATTCGGCACGCGTTGGTCCGATGACCGTCTGATCGCGGTACGCGAGGACGGCTCCCCCATCCGCCATCAGTTTGCTACTCCGAAGAATTCCAACGCCTGCGTCAGCGCGCCAGCCTGCGCCGCATCCACCTCAAGGGACTCCGCAATACGAGCGTCAGCCTTATGTTGGCCAGCGGCATGCCAGTGCACGTCGTCGCGGCCTGGCACGGCCACGATCCGGCGGTGTCGTTATCGATCTACTCCGAGGCCCAGCGCGATGACCTACGCGCCGCCGGCGCCGCACTGTTCTCCTAGGCATCAGCCCACTCACGGCCGCTTGGGACACTGGTGACCCACTGCCACACATCAGCAAAGAGGTCTAACGACGCAAAAACCCGCTCCGGCGCTGGTCAGGGCGGGTTTTCGTGTGTCGGGCTGACAGGATTTGAACCTGCGACCACTTGACCCCCAGTCATGAAAGTTGCGTTCGCACATGTGTTCCAACGTCCGCCGGTGTCGCCCTCCCCCGCAGCTCGAACGCGGTTTTGTATGCCCGGAGACGCCAGCGGACACGGAAAGATAACCTCACGTTTTCGGCCTGGTTGGCGTATGTGTTGGCGTACGTACCCATACGGGGTATGCGCCTCGCTATGCTTTGCCACCTGGACCGGCTCGTTCACGCTGCTCCTTCAGACGGGCGTGCTTCATCTCCAGTTTGCCGCCAGCCTCCCTGCTCGGCAGGTCCAGTATCACTACACCGACGCCGGTGGGCTGCATGGAATCCTCGACAACATCGTGTTTTGGGCGACGAAGGCGGCATACCTCATCGACTCGCAAGAATCATCTACGGCATGCAGAGGATTCTGGAGGAGCTGTCGGCCTGGTAAGGCATGTGCCGAGTCGCGTACGCCGCGTTGCTGTTCGGAAGCGCGGCTAGGCAGATCGGTTGTCGGCCCCTCCAACTCGTCGGCCGCGTCGCGCCCCGAGGCGGCGAGTCTCCACAGTGCAGCCGCGTCGAGCTCCACCTCGGTCGCTGACACGGCCGCGAATCGCTCGACAGTGCCATTTGCGTCCTGCCAGCCGCACAGGGTGACTGCGACGCTGCGGTGGCATGACGGCTCCGCACATGTTGCGAACCCAACCAGTGCCTTCGCCGTCCTCGTCGACCCGCTGGGCGAGGTGTTGGGCTTCAGCGGGACGGGGGACGTTTGCGAAAAAGGTAGGTGTCATAGTCGAAGAGACTGCGGGCTCGCGTCATGCTGGGTCAACGAAACCACCTATCTTTCAACAGATTGCGTGTCATCTAGCGGAGCTGCTGGCCCTCGGGTTGACCTGTTTTCAAGTCGAGCTGCGGGAGGTTGTTTAGTTGCTGCTCCCCGGGACTCTGTCTTACGTACATACAGCCGCATGCGCGCAGCCGCATGCGCGCCAGATCGACTTCCCAACCTGAATACGCGGGTTCGATTCCCGTCATCGGCTCCACGAAATCGCAGGTCAGAGCGTTGCGAGGTCCAAAACTCTCAAGTAGTAGTTGAGTTATAACCGTGGCGTGACCGTGATCGGACATGTGTTCGATTAGCTACGCTCGCCTATCTTGGTCGCGTGACCGTGAAGGCGTGGCTGGAAGGCGGCCAGTTCGACCTCGACTACCTAGCGCAGCATTTCCCTACGGGAGACATTCGGGTAGTGCGCGATGGGGACCGGTACTACTTAGCCTCACTCCAGATCGACAACCCGCCAGCCGGAACGAAGAATCACGAAGTGGCCCGAAAGCTGATCGCACATCTCAACGGATACGGCTCTCTGACGCATCCGGATTTTCGTCCAGTGCAATCGGCCGGAATCTACGACGACGAGACCGGGACCACCCTTGTAATCGGCGCAGCGCATCTGGAGTTACGAACGGTCACATTCACAGCTGTGGGGGTCGTGAACGATCCGAGCGGTAAGGTCGAACCTCCACCGCCAGCACCCGGCCAGGCTCGCATTGCCCTTGCCGATACGAATTCCGATGTGGACGAAGTATTCGAGATTATGAGCCGCATACCTCTCGGATGGCCCGATCTGTTCAAAGTCCACGAAATCGTCTGTCGCTCAATTGAACCGACAACACTCGTCAAACTTGGTTGGACGACAGGCAACAGAGATTCCACTTTCACTGGTTCTGCGAACAACCCTACGATCAGCGGCCCTGGCGCACGTCATGCACGGCCTCCAAAGGGCAATCAGCCAAAACGGAAAATGTCGATCTCGGAAGGTCGACAGTACATCAGGGAATTGGTTACGAAATGGCTCGACTACTTGCGTTAGCCGACCCCAGCTAATCGCTGCAGTGGCACCACATTTGGGCTAGCCGGTCTACTCATGGCTGCCGGGGCGGTCATGGCGTCGGAGTGGTCGTCCTCGAACTGGTGGGTGTTGGCAACCCATCCGTTCGGCATCCTGTGTCCTTAAACGCGATGCGGCGGCGAACTCTTGGCAACCTTCCCAATCGGCGTACCGAGCTCATACGCCGACCGCGGCCACTCCGTGCGCCTGCCGAAGCGAAGTGTTCGCGGGTACGTCGAGGATTCAGCTCGGGCTGGTGGTGACCCCGGCGCATCGAAAGCTCGTTGTAGATGTGATCGAAAGCTCGATATTAGAAACGACGTGTCGGGGTGGATACGCCAATCACGCCTGGCGCGGTTCCAAGGTTCGTGCCCCACTACCTAATGCCCGGCACCTCTACGGGCAGCGTTTGAGCGGCGTCATATCGACGAAATTGTCCGGCATTGTTTCAACGACGCAGCCAACGTCGTGTGCTTCGAGCAGTTCGACTAGATCGGCGGCCGGTGCCTCGGGTAGCAGCACCGCGAGCCGCGAGCCTGCGACATACCGGCCATAATCGAGTACCTGACCGATGCCAGTCGGACGCTCATCCTCTCTGCCGACCCTTTGGCCTCGTACAGCACATTGTCCGTGACATCAGCCAGATCGCGCTGTACAACGTGGCCGATCCGAGCGGGATGATCCGGTAGCGCGTCACTTCGCGCTGGTGGGCTTCCAGGTACGTCCGGAACCGCCGGGTCAGCTGCGCTTCTTTCTGGACGATAGGGCCACTGACAGTCTTTTCCACTTCTGACTGCTCGATGTTGACTGCGGTACGGCGTCAACAGCCACGGCGGCAACGGCAGCTACCTGGGCGGCACCCTCAATCGTGCTGATACGCGGACTGTCGCCCACGGCTACAGGACCAACGGGCACCAGCCGAAACACGAACACATCGCGCGGGACACCGTCGGCACCGGGTGCCCTGCGAACGAGGTAAGGCAGTTCTGGGTCGATGGCAAACTGGCCGACGTACTGATGGGTGCGAGTGCCCGAGCCGGGCCGGTTGCCCACCGCAACGAACAGCCGCAACGCGGTGTCGTCGGCCTGCTGTTCTGCAATCGCTCGGTTACCGCGTCGCATCACCTGGTCGCCGACCTTTCCCTCGCCGGTGTAGTAGTACACCTGCTGCGACTGGTCCCAGCCGTCGAAGTCGTAACCGTTGGCGGCAGCCTTGTCGTGATCCGAGTACACGAGGACATTCGGCGTGCTGCTCGAACGGCTGATTCCCGCTTGAGGATTGCCGCCATACGCGCCGTGAATCTGTTCTCTGACGAGGGTTTCTCCGGGCTGGACGTTCTACGTTGGCGAAGTCATGGCGCGATCGTAGTTGGGGGGCCGACACACCCAGCACCGCTCTAGCAACGCTAGCTGTCGACCAGGCGAAGAACTCGTCGGCTGAGACGGCTAACAACTTCACCGAGGGACTGACCAAGGACGGGCGCAGTGCGACACCATCGACATCCTCGAATACACAAAGGCGACCTATCCCAACGCTTCTCACGTGACCGTTCAGGTGACAATAGGCGGCGACCACACCATCGCGTTCCCGCTGCTGCGGGAGGTGGCGCGGCGGCATGGCCCGGTCGCGTTGCTGCACTTCGACGCCCATCTCGACACCTGGGACACCTACTTCGGTGCCGAGTACACTCACGGCACGCCTTTCCGGCGCGCCTTCGAAGAAAGTCTGCTTGACTCAGAAGCCTTGTCCCACATCGGTATTCGCGGACCGCTCTACGGGCGCAGCGACCTCGACGACGATGCGCGGATGGGGTTCGGGATCGTCACCGCGATGGATGTGATGAACCGGGGCGTGGCCGAGGTGATCGACGCGTTGCGGCA
This sequence comes from uncultured Actinomycetota bacterium, assembly GCA_963848855.1. Taxonomy (GTDB): domain Bacteria; phylum Actinomycetota; class Actinomycetes; order Mycobacteriales; family Mycobacteriaceae; genus Mycobacterium. The sequence goes on along the minus strand of CAWKFL010000006.1, from coordinate 646,894 downwards.
GCGGATCGGCAGCCGCCCGTTGTATGTGTCGATCGACATCGATTGCTTGGACCCGGCGCACGCGCCCGGGACCGGCACCCCGGAAGCCAGTGGGCTCACCAGCCGTGAGCTGCTCGCGATTCTTCGTGGGCTCGTCGGCACGAATTTGGTGGCCGCCGACGTGGTCGAGGTCGCACCGGCATACGACCACGCGGAGGTAACCAGTATCGCCGCCTCCCACGTTGCGTACGAACTGGTTTCGTTGATGGCGCTCACTGGCCCCAGGGCCGCGAAACCCACCGCCCAGCGAGCACAGGCATGACCGAGCGACGCATTGGCGGCGACCTGGTCGTCGAATCGCTGGCCGCGCTGGGCGCCGACACCGTGTTCGGCGAGCCCGGCCAGCACGCCCTTGGCGTGTTCGATGCGCTGGCCCGATCGGGAATGCGGTATGCGGGCTTTCGCACCGAACTAAACGCCGGCTTCGCCGCTGACGGGTACGCGCGCACCACCGGCCGACCCGCACCGCTTCTTGTCTCCACCGGGCCGGGCGCGCTGATCAGCCTGGCCGCGCTGCAGGAGGCGGCGGCGGCGTCGGTGCCGGTCGTTACGATCGGCAGCCAGATTCCGTCCGTCGGCCTGGGCGGGCGACGCCGCGGCCACCTGCACGAGCTGCGCGACCAAAAGGCCTGTGTCGCACAGATTGTGAAGTGGGCCGAGACTGCGCGGCATCCGTCACAGATTCCGAGCGCGATCGCCGCCGCGTGGGAGACAGCGCTCACTCCGCCGTCCGGCCCGGTGTGGGTTGAGGTGCCCGAGGATGTGCTCAGAGCCGAGGTCGAGTTACCGCCGATCACCGGGTTAACGGTCGCGCCAAGGACTCTCGCACCGCGAGCCGAGCTGATCGCCGAGGCCGCGCGCCTGCTCGAGCGCGCGGACCGGCCCGTCATCCTCGCTGGTGGTGGCGTCGTGCGGTCGGGCGCCGAGCCGGTGCTGTGCGAGCTGGCGGAAAAGCTGCGCGCCCCGGTCGCGACGACGTTCGGCGCGAAGGGTGCGTCCCGTGGCAGCATCCGCTGTCGCTGCAGTCGTGGCTGGAGGACTGGTACACAACCGAATTCCTCGCCCAAGCCGACGCGCTGCTCGTCGTCGGCAGCGGGCTCGGCGAGCTGTCCAGCAACTACTTCACCCTACGCCCGGCCGGTCGGGTCATTCAGATCGAGGCCGACCCAGGCAAGCTGGAGGCCAACCATCCGGCGCTGGGCATCCACGCCGACGCCCGCCTCGCGCTGGAGGAGCTATCGTCATCGATGTCCGCTCGCGAGCCCGACGGGGTTGCGGAGAAACGGGTCGCGGAGCTGCTGGCCCGCATCGGCGAACGGCTGGCCGGCCAAGACGTGGAGTTGGAGCGTGCCGTGCTGGAAGCGGGGCGCGCGGCGGTGCCTGACGATTCGCCCACCTACTGGGACATGACGATTCTCGGCTACTGGGCGTGGTCGGCGTGGGATGCGCGGATGTCAGGGACAATGCAATCCGCCCAGGGAGCCGGCGGCCTCGGCTACGGCTTTCCGGCCGCGTTGGGCGCGGCTGTCGCGCTCGACGGCAACCGGCCGGTGCTCGCGGTCTCCGGCGATGGCGGCGCGATGTACGGCATCGGCGAACTGGCCACCGCACGCCAGCTCGGGCTCGACGTCACCTGGCTGATCGTCGACGACGGCGGCTACGGCATCTTACGCGAGTACATGACCGGAAGCTTTGGCTCGGCATTCGGTACCGAACTGGCCCGGCCCGATTTCGTCGCGCTGGCCGAGGCGTTCGGCGTGCCGGCGCGGCGCGCCACCCCGGAGTCGCTGCATGGCGATCTCGTTGCGGCGCTGGCCGAGCCGGGTCCAAGCGTCGTTGTTCTCCCGACAACATTGAGGATGTTCGCACTGACTCACGTGACCTAATGAGAATCGCGATCTGGCAAACCGGCGATGCGCTGGCTGCGCTGGCCGACGCGGTCCTGGCCGCTGCGCGCCGCGGCGCCCGGCCGATCATCTGCCCGGAGGCGTTCACCGGCTACAACGTCGACGCGGTCGGCGACCTGGCTCAGCCCGCCAACAGGCCGTTTGCGCGGGACGTTGCTCGAGTTGCGCAAGACGCCGGCGTGGTCGTGCTTTACGGCCAACCGCCGAAGGGTCGGCCGCCTTTTGCGTCAGCGTCCACGTCAGTGGCAGCCGCCTGGGTTGGCTTCGATGCGGTAGTCCTCGGCGAATGCGGCCACGGCGCGGGTTGAGCACTCATTGAGTCGGAAAGCCATGTGGCTGTGGGATTTCCAGGCCAGAAACCTCCCAGCGGGTGGGGTACCTCCCGCTCGCGGGGGAGTGCCCCACGTCGACGACGGTGCCACCGTGCATGTCGGCACCATCAACACCGACGTGCACGCCGCCGAAGCCACGCTCGACGCGGCACTGGCCGAGCACCAGGCGATCCCTGCCCGGCTGCCGCTCGCCGAGGTCAACCCCGGCCAGCAGGTCCTCGACACCGAGACCAAACTGATCCCCCACGCCATCCGCATCGCCGCGTTCAACACCGCGCAGTCCCTTGCGCGTGCGATCGTCACCGGCACCGGCTACACCCGCGCCGACGACGAAGCGCATACCCTGATCCGCACCGCACTCGCCGGATCCGGCGACATCATCCCCGACCACGACACCCTGCACATCCGGCTCGACCCGCTCCCCGCGCCACGGCACACCGCCGCCATCGACGAACTCTGCAGCGCCCTCAACGACATCAACACCGTCTACCCCGGCACCGGCCTGACCCTGCGCTACAGCATCAAATCCCACCGATGACCGCGCACCAATTCCTGAGCTATGTCAGAAGTCCTGAGCCCTCTGCACGGCCCGATAGACGGTATAGCGGGCAACGGAGAACAGCTCAGCGAGCTCGGCGCTGGTGTGGTTTCCCGCGTGCCACAGCTCGACGAGGTGCGCCTCCTGAGCGGGTTTGAGCTTGGGTTGCTTGCCGCGCAATCGACCCTTGGGCCTTGGCGAACTTCATGCCCGCCCTCGTCCGGAGCCTGATCAAGTCCGATTCAAACTCAGCGATCATCGCAAGGACGTTGAACAGTAGCCGCCCGACCGGGTCGGTCGGGTCGTGCACCGAGCCGCCGATGTTGAGCTTGATTCCGGCGGTAGTGAGTTCCTCGATGATGTTGCGGGCATCGGTCAGGGAGCGCGCCAGCCGGTCGAGCTTGGTGACCACCTGGGTGTCGCCGGCACGGCAGGCGGCCAGCGCCTCGCGCAGTCCGGGACGAGCCTGGTTGGCCCGGTCAGACCGTGGTCGACGTAGATCCGATTCGGCTTCACGCCGCGCGTGGTCAGGGCGTCGTGTTGGGCGGTGAGATCCTGGGCGTCTGTCGAGCAGCGGGCATACCCGATGAGCATTCCGGCCACCGGGAAACTGTTCCGGTTAGGCCGCCGTCACCGGGCTTTATTGCGGCTGGGTGTAATGGGATTGTCCGCCGTAAGTTCAGCAGGGTGTTCAGGCATCTGGGTTGCGCCGCCGCACGTCCCGGCGGAGGTTCGTCACATGGGACGGTCCGGGGGTGAGGCAGTCAGACGCGTCCGGAGAGCGGGCAGGCGATCGAACGCTCCAGCTATCTCTTATCGCTCCGTCCGAGATCATTTCAGGTCGATGCGAAGATCGCTCCCGCCCTGCTCGATCAAGTCCCGATACCTCGCTGGGTCGAAGACGAAGACGCTTGCATTTCGTCGGTGAGATCGATCGTGTGAATGAGCCGCTGTGGTTTGCCGTCTGGGTGGCGATCACGGAACATCCGTGGTGGTGCCGCCGGGCGGGTCGAAAGTCGCAGCCGGTACCAGATCAGGGCACCAGTGTCGAACACGACTCCCGGGGCGGGTGCCACCCGGGGAAATGCTGGCACACGCCGGTCTGCAGGATGATGTCTCGGTTCAACGATCCGGGCGCTGCGGGAAGTCGACGGTCCGGATGTACCCAGAGATGACGGGCACCTGACGATCCGCCTCCCACTGATCGAGAGGGGAGTAATCAGTAGGGGCGCCCCACTGCTCATCAAGATCGCCTTTCCGGGCGAGGACTGAACCGCGCGACGGCATCGCCTCCGACGACGGAGGTATCCCAGAAGGCCCTCGCCTTCTCGAGGTCACCGTCGGCCCTGGCAGCGGCGATCCCCGAGGAAGTTCAAGGCGTCGGTGTGGTCTGTGACCGAGGGTGTGGAGCGCTTCGGTGCGGTCGGGTTGGTCCCGGTCGAGGAGTGCGGCGGCATCGGTCGATGCCACGGGGAGGCCGTGCTGCGCGGCCAGCCGGAGAAGCTCGCGGCCCTGCCGATCTGGCCCGTGAGCGCTGCGATGGCGGCGAGGCCAAGTGCGACAGCGGCCGCGGTGTCGTCGCCAGCGTGATTAGAGTCGATGACTCGCTGCCATGCGCGGGTCGCGCCGTCTGGCGAACAGAATGCGGAGTGGACGAAACTGTGGCCATGGCCGACGCGATCGATCGAGGTCGTGAGTCTTTTCGACGACGGGCGTGGGGGGACGCGTTCGCGCAGCTGTCTGGCGCGGAGGGTGACTCGCATCTGGAGCTCGAGGATCTGGAGCGCCTCGCGGCGGCTGCGTACCTCGTTGGCCGGGTCGACGACAGCGTCGACGCATGGGCGCGTGCGCACCACGAGTACATGCAGGCCGGTGAGGTGGCCCGCGCCGCCCGTTGCGCCTTCTGGTTGGCCTTCGTTCTCCTGAACAAGGGCGAACTGGGCGGTGGCGGCGGGTGGGTCCACCGGGCGCAGCGCCTGCTGGATGACGGTCAGCGGGATTGTGTCGAGCAGGGATATGTGGGCTATTGCGCCTCCCTCCTCTTGGCGTTCAAAGGCGACGTGGAGGCCGCCCACGCGGGCTTTGCCGAGGCAACCAAGATCGGTGATCGGTTCGGCGACCCGCAGCTGATCGCGTTGGGGCGGGTCGGTGAGGGCCGGTGCCTCATCTATCTCGGAGAGATCGTCGAGGGCATGGCGTTGCTGGACGAGGCGATGGTGGCGATTACGGCGCACGAGGTGTCCCCGGCGGCGGTCGGAGACCTGTATTGCACGGTGATCGAGGGCTGCCAGGAGGTGTTCGACGTGCGCCGCGCCCAGGAGTGGACGGCGGCGCTGAGCCGCTGGTGCGACTCGCAGCCAGAGCTGGTCCTCTACCGCGGCCAGTGCCTGGTCCACCGCGCCGAGCTGATGCTGTTCGGCGGTGCGTGGGCGGATGCTGTGGCGGAGGTGCAGCGCGCATGCGACCGGCTCGCCCGACCGACGAGCCAGCCGGCCCTCGGCGCCGCTCACTACGTGCGGGCCGAGCTCCACCGTCTCCGGGGTGAGTTCGCTGAGGCAGAGGTGGCGTACCGGAAGGCGAACCAATGGGGACGCCAGCCACAACCTGGTCTGGCGCAGCTGCGGCTTGCTCAGGGTCGGGTCGATGAGGCCCACGCCACGATGCGCCGGGTCCTCAACGAGGCCGAGGACGTCGTGACGCGGTCCAGGATGCTGGGCCCCTACGTCGAGATTGCTCTCGTCGGCGGCGACGTCGCCGCAGCACGCGGCGCTGCCGAGGAGCTGTCCAGCATTGCGGCCACGTGGAGTACGCCATTTCTATCGGCTCTGTCGTCGTATGCGACCGGGTCGGTCCTGTTGGCCGAGGGCGACGCCCGGGCCGCGCTCGCCGCATTCCGTCGCGCGTGGGCGGGCTGGGGCGAACTAGACGCGCCGTACGACGCGGCGCGTTCCCACGTGCTGATCGGGCTGGCCTGCCGGGCACTGGGCGACGAGGACAGCGCACAGATGGAGCTCGACGCCGCGCGGTCGGTATTCCTGCAACTCGACGCGGCTCCCGACCTGGTCCGCGTCGAGGAACTGTCTCAGATCACGGCGCGCCGGGTCGCGGGCGGCTTGACCGCCCGCGAGGTGCAGGTGCTGAAGCTGGTCGCGACTGGCATGACCAATCGGGCCATCGCGTCCGAGCTCGTGATCAGCGAGAAGACGGTGGCCACCCACGTGAACAGCATCTTGACCAAGCTGGGATTGTCATCCCGCTCGGCGGCGACGGCCTACGCCTACCTACACGATCTCGTATAGGGCGCTCCCTCCACAGAATTACCTACTCGCGCCAACGAATGATTTCCACTGTTCGCCCGATGCGGTGGGCGTCGGCGGCCCCTTACCTTCGTCGTCAGCGATTCCGCCCGAGGCCAGAAGGCCGGCACTGAACGGATTGAGGAGGGAAGTCATGGCAACGAACGAAGAAGCGCTGTCGACCACCGATCACGAGGTGGCACCGGCCGAGGCGTGGGATGCGATCGCAGCCGGTTACGACGAGTTCGTCGCGCCCGGCGAGGCGTCACTGGCGAACGAGGGTCTCCGCCTCGCTGGCCTCAAGCCCGGCGAACGGTTCCTCGACGTCGCCGCCGGACCGGGCGGCCTGAGTCTGCCGGCCGCGCGCCTCGGCGCCAAGGTGCTGGCGACGGACTGGTCGGCCGCGATGATCGCACGGTTCGAGGCCCGCGTTCATGAAGAAGGGCTTTCCGAGGCGGAGGGTCGCGTCATGGACGCCCACGCCCTTGAACTCGACGACGACACCTTCGATCTCACCGGGTCGCAGTTCGGGGTCATGCTCGTGCCCGACCAGCCGCTGGCGCTGCGCGAGATGGTCCGGGTGACCAAGCCCGGCGGACGAGTCCTGCTCATCGCGTACGGCGCAGCGGCCGAGTTCGAAACCCTTCAGTTCTTCATCGCCGCGCTACAAGCCGTCGTCCCCGATTTCGAAGGATTGCCAGATGACCCTCCACCGCTGGAGTTCCAGGTTGCGGACTCCGAGGTTTTGCGCCAGCGACTGACCGACGCCGGGCTGCACAACGTCACCGTGGACACGACGCACGAAGAAAGAGTCGAGTTCCGTTCCGGTGAAGAAATGTGGAACTGGGTTCTGGGAAGCAACCCGATAGCCACGACGATCGTCGGTGACCTCCCGGAGGACCAGCAAGCCACCGTGCGGCAAGTGCTCGACGGGATGCTTCGTGAACGCTCCGGCGGCAACGGCCCCGCCGTGCTGACCGCCCCGCTCAACATCGGCGTCGGAACGAAGTAACCCCACGGTTGCTCCGCACTTAACTCGGTGTTCGCGCGCGGGAGGGTGCCGACATGGTCGAGACAGTTGACGTCGCGTCGCTGCCGCTGGCGTCAAAGAATCCGTTGCCGTATTGGCAGCGGCTCAAGGCCGCTCGGGCACTCACCGTCGGCCCGGAGATGCTGCGCGACGCGGGTGGTCCGGTGACCAAGAGCATTCTGGGCCCGAAGTGGTTGATCCCGCCCTTGGTGTTCGTGTTGTCGCCTCAGGGTGCGCGCGACGTGGTGGGGCGTATCGACGCGCTGGTGGACCGGGGCGAGTTGCCGGGGTTCAAGGAACTCCGCCGGCTGACGGGGGCCAACCTCCTCGATCTGCCGCATGACGAGTGGCTGCCGCGTCGACGCGCGCTGCAACCGTTGTTCACCAAGCAGCATGTTCACCAGTTCGCCGGGCATATGGCCGCCGCCGCGGAGATGGTGTCGCGCAGCTGGGGTGACGGCGCGGAGGTTGACCTGGATACCGAATGCCGCAAGCTGACACTGCGAGCGCTGGGCCGTTCGGTGCTTGGGCTGGACCTTGACGAGCGGGCCGACGCGGTGGGTCCGGCGCTGCGGAGCGCGCTAAAGTGGGTGGCCGATCGCGCGCTGCGGCCGCTCAACGCTCCTCGCTGGCTGCCGACGCCGGCCCAGCGGCGCGCCCGCGCAGCCAACACCACCCTGCACCAGCTCGCCGGGGAGATTCTGTCCGCCGCTCGCACAGATCCCACCAGGGACGCACCACTGGTGCGCGCCCTGATGGCAGCGACCGACCCGCAAACGGGTCAGCCGCTGAGCGATGCCGAGATCTGCGACGAGTTGGTGGTGTTCATGCTCGCCGGCCATGACACCACCTCGACCACGCTCACCTATGCGCTGTGGGCCTTGGGACACAACAGCCAGCTGCAGGATCGGGCGGCCGACGAGGTCGTCCAGTTAGGCGATCGTCCGCTCACTCCCGATGATGTGCCACGGCTTGGCTACACCTTGCAGGTGCTCCACGAGGCGCTACGACTCTGCCCGCCGGCGGCGTCCTTGACCAGATTGATAATGCAGGACATCGCGGTCGACGGTTACCGGGTCGAGGCCGGCACCTTCGCAGTGGTCGGCATCTACGCGATGCACCGCGACCCGGAGTTGTGGGAGGACCCGCTGACCTTTGACCCTGACCGGTTCAGCCCACAACGATCCAAGGGCCGCAGCCGCTGGCAGTACCTGCCGTTCGGCGGCGGACCGCGGTCCTGCATTGGCGATCACTTCGCGATGCTGGAGGCCACCCTGGCGTTGGCCACGATCGTACGGCAGGCCCGCATCACGTCGCTCGATGACAACTTTCCCCTCGCGACACCGTTCACCGTTGTCGCCGCCGCCCCAATACGCGCCCGAGTACACCCGCGCAAATAGCGGCCTTCACAAGGCCGTCCACGGTCGCGAAGGGAGGGAACAACCCCCGGCGGCTGGCAGTTCGGTGCACCTGCATTTGCTGCAACCAGGCTGATCGCACCGCAGTCGAGAAGGACACCGGTGTTGGCATCGGCAGACAGATGGATGCAGGCCTGCAACCGGCCGCCGCTGCCGAACGCATCGCCTGATCCAGCGAATGTCACTGTGACACCGGCGGTTTCACCTTCACTCATCTAAACCCCTACCTTCCCACGGTGGCGTCGTCTCGAGCCCGTGTTTCGCGGCAATCATCGGCTTTACGTCCCTCGTTGCGGCGGCTGACGTCGGCGGCGTAGGTCATCCAGTCGCCGCTGCTGGCGCGTTGCCAGGCGACGGCGACACTGATGTGGATGCCGAGCATGCGGGCGAGGATCGTCTTTCGGAACACCCAGGCCCGCGCGGCGTTACCGGCCGGATCTCGTCGGACGATTGCCGCGTCCCGGATCGAGGCGCACCGTGCCGGTGCCGTCGCATTGCAGGCAGTCGAGCACACTGATCCCGATGCAGTCGTCGGCGGGCCAGTCCGCGGTGGCGCTGCGGGGTACCCACATGCTCGCCTCCAGGTCGTAGGCGAGCTGCCCGTCGCCGGCGCATTCGTCGCAGACCGTCTCGACTGCCTGTGCTGCGATGGCGGTTGTCGTGGTCACTTGGATTGCTCCGATCCCTTGTTGGGCAGACGGTTACGCGCGGGGTGCCGCGCCGCAGGGCCGCGGCGAAGTCGAGCCGGTCGGGGTCGCCGCGGTGCGTACCACGGTCCGTTTGGTCAGGTCGACCAGGAAGGTCCAGCCACCGGGTAGTGCGGGCGGTGCGGTCGACCCGATTCACTTGGAAATACTCCGGATGCTCGGGCACCGGTCGCGCCGCGATCGGGAGGAAGCGGGTTTCGGGGGCGCGGTGCCGAACCAGCGTCACCGCCGCGGCGGCGCGGGCGCGTGTGTCAACGGTTTCGATGCTCATGGAGTCGGTCACCTCCTGCGCGTCACGGTACCTTTCGAAGTCGAGTTCGGTTGGGATGCTGGCGGTTTCGAGGTCGGCGTGTTGTGCCACCGGTCCCGATCCCGACTTCACCCAGGCAGTGGACCTGTGACGCCCATGGTGACAGTTCTACGGTCACAGTCGTCACGTCATCTCCTTTGCTCTCAGGGCCGCGAGGATCAACAGCGCCGGCGCCAAGACCATCGGCGCCAGCTCCCGGCTACTAAGCCACCCAAGCTGAACGCCGACCGACAAGAACAGCTCCGTCGCCTCGCCGCGACCGGTGAACCTGTGCATGAGCTCGCAAAAGCATTCGGCATCGGGCGAGCGACCGCCTACCGTTACTTGTCCGAGCTGCCCAACGCCAGCTCCAACTGCGCCTTCCAGCAGTCAGCGTCATGACCGATCAGTCGGGCCGCCCCCGCCTGTCGCGACAAGAAGCTGAGCATGCCGATGCGCACGATCGGGCTGAGGCTGCGTCTTGGCAGGTGACCGAACCGGTGCCGGGACAATTCTGGACTTCGCCCTTCGCCTGCCCAGCCCGGTACTGCTGGCGTTTGCTGTGCTCGCCCTGCGGGCCCGGACGAAGCGCTGACCGACAGCTCGTCGTGATGGCTGGCACGCTGCGAGTCTGAAGCAGCGAAATACTCTCCCTGGCAGAGAAATTCAGAGCGCTCCCGAATCCTGGTGCCGCTGGCGGCGGGGCCGTGTAGGTGACATCTCCGCTGGTCAGGTCGACCGCCTCGACCGCGCCGCCGGTTCTGTCAGCGCCCTTCCTCGCCACCCATTGAGGTGTCCGGTGGTGCAGTGCCGACGAACTGGGCCGTCGATACCGCGAAAACCAAATAACAGCGCTTGGGTTCACCGAGTCATCACTCCGAGAATCGACGAACCTGCCTGTTTTCATCCCACTTGGCCTCGGCGAAAAATCCGGCCCCCGCCGGCGGCGGGCCGGGCGTGGCCAGCATCGGCCCCACTGGGAGCGGAGGCGCGCCGGCTGGTGGCATGCATCCAGTGTGCCCGCAGGGCGCTGGGTCGGCGGTACGGGATCTCGCCGGACGGCACTAGCTCGCTGATATCGGCGGGTCTCGCGCGGATCGACGTGGCGCGGACAACGCGGATCCGGCTCTGGTAGTGGGATGGTTCAGGGATCGCGGCTTATGGTGCGGGCAGCAGCGAACGGCTCGGCTGCGAACTGCGAGGGCTTAAGGCATCCGCAGTGAGGAGAACAGGATGGATGGTCAGGGTGCTGGCGGCTTCGGGTTCGTCGTGCGCGAAGTCATCTCCGGTCCACGGGAATTAGCGGAAGTCGCGCCTGCACAGGCGGTGACGCTGGCCTGTTTGGCGGGATCTGATGGCGAGGGGCAATTCTGGTGCGGGCAGCTGGAGCAGCCCGTGAAACACCGGATCGGTCAGACGGTTGACACTTGTAGGTTCGCATTCTGCGTGGCGGATTCCGACTCCCCTACCTGCGCGTCTGCAGAATTCTCACCCAAATGGCGGACCGGTTTTCTCATCTTCGTGGCGGATGCGAGAACCGTACGGTTGTGCTGAATTGAGATCTGTAGCGAGCTGGCGATCTGCGCCACGCGTCTATCCGGTATCCGGTCCCCCGAAGGCCTGGAGATCCACCGAGACATCCGCTACTGATGAAGGAGCAGGGAGTGATCGTTGTCCCTTTCGTTTCTGCCGTCCCCTTGACACCGCTGTTCGTACGGTCCAGTCTGTTGCATGAAGGGGCCGGGCCGGTGGCAGAACACCTGAACCTCTACATCATGGGTGGATGGCGCCCTGCGGGCGACGGAGCGCGCCGTGAACTCCGATGTCCCGCCGACGGTCGGCTGGTCGCGACGGCCGCCGAGGGGTCCACCGAGGACATGCACGCCGCAATCGCGGCCGCGCGCGAAGCCTTCGACACCGGGCCATGGCCGGAACGCGAGCGGGCGGACGTGTTGCGGCGCGCCGCCGATCTCATCGATCGCGACCGCAAGGATTTCTCCCGCGCCGAGGCACTTGACACCGGTAAGCGGATGATCGAAGCCGAATACGACATGGATGATGTGGTGGCGTGTCTGCGCTACTACGCGGGTATCGGCGGCACCGAGGCCGGCCGCGTTGTCGACACCGACAAGATGGATGCCATCAGTGGCCCGGTCTACGCGCCAGTCGGCGTCTGCGGATTGATCACTCCCTGGAACTACCCTCTATTGCAGGCGATTTGGAAGGTGGCCCCGGCGCTATTGGCGGGCAACACCGTCGTGCTCAAACCGAGTGAGCTGACGCCCTCCACCGCCGCGCTCCTGATGCGCGCGCTGGAAGAAGCCGGTCTGCCCGCCGGCGTTGCCAGTCTGGTTCTCGGCGCGGGACCCACGGCTGGTGCCCCGCTGTCGGAGCATTCGGACGTGGACATGGTCTCGTTCACCGGCGGTGTCCCGTCGGGTACCCGCGTAATGGCCGCTGCCGCACCGACTCTCAAGCGGGTCGCACTCGAACTCGGCGGCAAGAACCCCAACGTTGTCTTCGCCGACGCGGACTTCGAGACTGCGGTGGACTTCGCCCTCACCGCCGTGTTCCTGCATTCCGGGCAGGTGTCTTCGGCGGGCGCCCGGCTCATCGTCGAGCAGTCATTGCACGATCGGTTCGTCGACGAGGTTGTCGCACGCGCCGAGCGGATCACGCTCGCCGGACCATTCGACCCAGACGCCGAGACCGGCCCGCTGATCTCGGCCGCCCACCGGGACAAGGTCGAGGCCTACGTGGCCGCTGGTTTGGCAGAGGGCGCCGTGCTGCGGTGCGGCGGCCGCCGACCGGAAGACGCGCATCTGCGTGACGGCTTCTTCTATCCCCCCACGGTTCTGGATGGCTGCCACTCGGGAATGTCTGTGACACAAGAGGAATCGTTCGGTCCGGTGCTGACCGTCGAGACATTCACCGACGAAGACGAAGCGGTGCGGCTGGCCAATGACACCGTCTACAGGCTGGCAGGCGCGGTGTGGACCCAAGACGCAGGCAAGGCCCAGCGCGTCGCGAACCGGCTGCGGCACGGAACCGTCTGGATCAACGACTACCATCCCAACGTGCCGCAGGCCAAATGGGGCGGCATGAAGCGCTCCGGCAACGGTCGCGAACTCGGCCGCGTCGGACTCGACGAATACCGCGTAACCAAGCACATCTGGCAGAACACCAATCCACGGCCCGAACGCTGGTTTCCGGGGATAACCCCCGGCGCCCATTGCATTCCGATCGACCGACAGCCCAAGACGTTAGGAGATTCCGGTGGCCATCCACACAGAAAACGCGCCAACGGCGGTCGTCACCCCGCCCATCCCCGAGCGCAGCGACGCCGAACTGAGTGTCGAAGGACTGTGGAAGGTCTTTGGCACCAAGGCTTCCGATGTCGCGTGCGACGAGACGATGGAGCGGATGAGCGTCCAGGACATCAAGAAGAAGACGGGGTGCGCGGTCGCCGTGCGCGACGTCAGCTTCGACGTGGGCTGTGGCGAGGTGTTCGTCGTGATGGGCCTGTCCGGCTCCGGTAAGTCCACGCTGGTGCGATGCCTGACGCGGCTGATCGAGCCGACAAAGGGACATGTGGTGTTTCAAGGCACCGATATCACGTCCGCGGGCGAGAAGGAACTGCGGGATCTACGCCGCCGCAAGGTCTCGATGGTCTTCCAGCATTTCGGTCTTCTGCCGCACCGGCGGGTGTTGGAGAACGTCTCCTACGGCCTGGAGGTCCGCGGCGTAGACAAGAAGGACAGGATGAAACGCGCCACCGAGGTCACCGAGCTGGTCGGGCTCGCCGGATACGAGAACTCGTACCCGGATCAGCTGTCCGGTGGCATGAAGCAGCGGGTCGGGCTGGCGCGCGCGCTGGCCAGCGATCCCGACATGTTGCTCTTCGACGAGCCGTTCTCAGCGCTGGATCCGCTGATCCGGCGCGACATGCAGAACGAGGTGATCCGTCTCCACCACGAGATGGGCAAGACGATGGTGTTCATCACCCACGACCTGTCCGAGGCGCTCAAGCTCGGCGACCGGATCCTGATCATGCGCAACGGCGAGGTGGTCCAGATGGGCACCGGCGACGAGCTCGTCGGCGCCCCGGCCGATGACTACGTGCGTGAATTCGTCAGTGACGTACCACGTTCGCGGGTGCTGACGCTGAAGTGGATCATGCGCGAGCAACGGCCCGCTGATGCGTTAGACGGTCCCGAGATGGGACCCAACACCGTTATCCGCGACGCGGTCGACCCGGTGCTCGCCGCCGACAAGCCGATCAAGGTGGTCTCCGACGGCAAGCTGCTCGGCATGGTGGGCCGCAGCGAGATCCTCGCGGTGATCGGCAAGGTCGACGAGGGCGGTGCCTGATGGCCGCGATCGCCGTCGGGGCACCGCCGGCACCATCGGCACCGGAGGCGCAGCCGCGGACGTCGTGGTTCTCCGAACGTGGGCCGGCACAGTTCATCGCGGCCATCGGCGCCGTGCTGGGTGTCTGGATCGTGCTGTTTTTCTTCCTGCGCGGCCGCAACACCCTGGCTCTGGCCCCGGCCGACACGAAACCGCTGCACGTGTGGCTGTCCGACCTGCAAACCCGCGTCGGCGAGGGCCGAAACACCAACCCGCTCTTCACCTATTTCTTCAATCCGATCCGGTCGGTGATCGATGCGTTCGGCACCGCGATCGCGGACCTGATCGCGCACCCGGTTGATGGGCGACCTGTCCCCTACATCGGCTGGCTCGGTGTCGTGGTGCTGTCCACATTCCTGGCCTGGATGCTCGGCAACTGGAAGGTCGGGCTGCTCACCCTGTGCGGCTTGTTGTTCATGGGTCTGCAAGGCCTGTGGCAGGACAGCATGGAGACGCTGGCGCTGACCATCGCCGCGGTGGCGATATCGCTGCTCATCGGGATCCCATTGGGCATCTGGGCAGGCATGTCAGACAGATTCAATCGCCTGATCACACCCGTGCTGGATTTCATGCAGATCCTGCCGTCGTTCGTCTACCTCGCGCCGCTGACGCTGGCGTTCCTGATCGGCCCGGCAGCGGCAATCATCGCGACAGTGATCTATGCGGCTCCCCCGGTCATTCGCCTTACGGCGCATGGCATTCGGTCGGTGCCCTCGGAGTCCCGTGAGGCGGTCGAGTCACTCGGTGCCACTCGATCTCAGGAGTTGTTCGGGGCGCTGCTGCCAATGGCCAAGCGCACCATCGTGCTTGGCATCAACCAGACCATCATGGCCGCGCTGGCGATGGTGACGATCGCCGCGCTGATCGCCGCACCCGGCCTCGGCCAGGTGGTCATCCAGGCGTTGTCGACCCAAGATGTTGGCACCGCGTTCAACGCCGGACTCGCGATTGTGATCATGGCGATCATCCTGGACCGAACGGCCACGGCAGCCAGTGAGCGAGTGGAGACGGAACGACGAAAGTCGGCCGAGCCCAACAAGTATCGGCGGCCAGGAATAGTGATCGGCGCCGTCGTGACGGCGATCGCGATCTGGTTGTCCTACACCTACCAGCTGGTCGCGATCTTCCCGTCGTCACTGCAAATCGCGTCAGTGCATGTCGGGCTCGATGTCGGCTCGCCCATCATCAACGCCGCGAATGCCGTGACGAACTGGGCGCAGACCAGCTTCTCCGGGGTGACCAACGGCATCAAGGACGTGGTCACCGCGGTGGCGCTCGACCCGCTGCAGGCGCTGCTGGACCAGTCACCGTGGTGGCTCACCTTCGTCGCCATCACCGCGATCGCGGCGCTCGTCGGAGGCTGGATCGCGGCGGTCATCACCGCGGTGTGCCTCGGCCTCATCCTCTGGCCGCTCGAGCTTTGGCAGGCCACCATGGACACCCTGGCCGCAGTGCTGGTCGCCACGGTGATCGTCGTCGCCCTCGGGGTGGTGGTCGGCGTGTGGATGGGCCGCAGCCCGACCGCGGACAAGATCGTGCGACCGTTCCTGGACGCCGCGCAGACCATGCCGTCATTCGTCTACCTGGTTCCGTTCCTGGCGCTGTTCTCGGCGTCGCGGTTCACTGGCATCGTGGCGGCGATCGTCTACGCCGCGCCCGTGTCGATCAAGATCATGGCCGACGGCATCCGCGGCGTCTCGGCCGAGACCGTCGAGGCGGCGCGCTCGGTGGGGTCGAACGCCTGGCAGGTCATCGGCAAGGTGCAGCTGCCGATGGCCGTTCGATCCCTGACGCTGGCCACGAATCAGGGCCTTATATATGTGCTCTCCATGGTGGTCGTCGCCGGTCTGGTCGGCGGCGGTGCGCTGGGCTACCTGGTGGTGGCCGGTTTCGCGCAGACCAGCCTGTTCGGTAAGGGCTTGGCGGCAGGTCTTGCGATCGTGCTGCTGGGCACGATTCTCGACCGCACGACCGCAGCCGCATCGAAACGGATAGGACGGGCACAGGAATGAAACGACTCGCCATTGCGGCCGCAGCGTTCGTGTTGCTGATCTCGGGCTGCAACGCCACCAAGGTGTCGGACTTGCAAGCGCGGGGCGAGCTGAAGCCCGGCAGCAAGCCATGCGGCACCTTCAACCTGGCCATCAACTCCTGGGTCGGGTACGAGGCGAATGCGGCGGTGATCACGTATCTCGCGGAGAACGTGTTGGGCTGCTTCGTCAAGCAGAGACACATTGCCGAGCAGGTGTCCTGGCAGGGCATGTCCACCGGGCAGGTGGACGCGATCCTGGAGAACTGGGGGCACGACGACCTCAGGCAGCAGTACATCGACAACATGGGCGTCGCGGAGAGCGCGGGCTCTACCGGCATCAAAGGGCAGATCGGCTGGTACGTGCCGCCGTGGATGGCCGAGCAATATCCGGACATCACCGATTGGCGGAATCTGAACAAGTACGCCCACCTGTTCAAGACCTCGGAATCCGGTGACAACGGGCAGTTGCTCGACGGAGATCCGGCATACGTGACCAACGACGACGCGCTGGTGTCCAACCTTGGCCTCGATTACAAGGTGGTGCAGGGCGGCAGCGAAACGGCGCTGATCTCGAGTATTCGTCAGGCCCAGCAACAACGGAAACCGCTGCTCGCATACTTCTACTCGCCGCAGTGGTTGCTGAGCGAAGTGCCGATGGTGAAGATCAACCTGCCGCCCTACACAAAGGGGTGCGACGACGACCCGGCCAAGATCGCCTGCGACTATCCGGACTACGACCTGGACAAGATCGTCTCGACCAAGTTCGCCGAATCCGGAAGCCCGGCATACACGCTGGTGAAGAACTTCCAGTGGAACGCAGAGGACCAGAACTCGGTCGCCCGCTCGATCGCGGTCGACGGGATGAGCGACGACGAGGCCGCCAAGAAGTTCATCGATGCGCACCCACAGCTTGTCGCCAAGTGGTTGGCCGGCACAGGCGCGGAGAACGCGGCCTAGTCGACCTGCTCAAAGAAGTGCGCGCGACGTGAAAACTCGCGCGCCGCGACCCTTGACAAAGCCGGGCGATTTCCACCAGGCGGGTATGAACCGCGCCGACGCACCGTATCTTCCGTTGACCCCGATGTCGTCGGACAGCACCTCGCGGCGAGGTTAATATCGGCCGCTATCCGCTTGGCGAGGATGACACATGTTGGTGGGTCGCAGCCGATTTCGACAAAGAGCCCGCGATGCTCGACGCACTGGCCTATATGAAAGCCGCACGGGCCTACCAAGTTCCGGCTGCGCTGGAGGTGTCGCAGTGGGGCCGAGGTGCGCACGTGTGGATCTTCTTCGCACAGTCCACGTCGGCGGCAACCGCCCGTACCATCGCGACCAACCTGCTCGGCGAGGCTTTCCAACGCCGCGGCAGCATGCACCCCAGCAGCTATGACCGCCCCGGTCGATGGCCTGGTGATCGTGGTCAACGACACCTCGGACCGGCCAAATGCTGGCCGGACCAGTGTTCCAGGGTCGGGAATTCGATGCCCGGCAGCGCTCGATGTCGATGATGCCGGACGATCACCTCAACGCAATCGTCGAACGACTCCGCAACGCCGACAACATTCCCTACGTCGCGACCATGACACCGATCGTGAGCGAGCTGGCCGCGAGCATGCCGAGTCACATCCACCCCGACGTACTGTGGTGGACCCTTGCCCTGCGTGCTGACTTCGGCGGCAACCTGACGGCCGTGGGAGCCAGCGCGAACGTCGTGATCATCGGAATCGCCCGCCGCGCAGGCCATCCCATCTCGTTTTGGCATTTCACCCGCAACGGCGCACTGGTCACAACGATGTCGATCGCCATGTCCGCGATCTACTTGGCGCTGCGGCACTTCATGTTGGCCTAGGGAAAGGGTGAGAGGAATTTCCATGTCGGTAGCGCTGACCGTCCTGTTGATCGCGTTCTGTGTGCAGGGGCTTGTCAAGTTCGCCGTCGGATTCCTCGTGCCCTACCGCACACGTATCAACCGGATCGCGAGCTACTATCGCCGCGACGGCCGCATCATCAGCATCTACGACAGTGTCACCCTCGCCGTCATCGTGGCGCTGGTCGCACTGCTATTCCTCACCGACATGCACGCAGTCAGCTTCATCACCGGACTCATCGCGGGCATGCTGGTCATCCAGATTTTCTTTCACCGCTTCGACAGACCCCTCCCACCCGAACACGCGCCGCCGGAATCACCACCGCCGCCACGCAACTCATGTCGTACGCGATCCATGCCGACCCCGGCCTGGCCTGGCGAGAGATCAGCCTCATGACGGCACTGTTTGTCTGGGCCCTCTACCAACTCATCGACAAGCTCATCGACTAGGGCCAGCCGCGACGGTGGCCCAGATCAGCGCACCAGCGAAACTCCGCTGACAGTGAGCGGGGTGTGCGCCGAAGATAGGTGTGCGGGTGTTCGCGTCGATGACACTGGACGTCAACGCCTTAGCGTTGGGCGTACACCGCGCGCTCGATCGCCAACACTTCTGCGTTGCGGTCGACCGGCGCCATCGGAGCTCTGAAATGGGTGCCTCGACGCAGAAGTCGAACCAGCCCCGACATCAGACGGTGCGTTCCCACCAATGCATGCGGTGTGGACGCGAATGGTCCGGTTCTATCTGGTCATACGCCCGCCACCAGGTCATCTCGTACTCGATCGGCGAGAGCAGTCCCAGTTGACGGCGGTGATCGGCCTCGATCAGCGTAGCCGCCAGCGCCCGCAGCTTGCGGCGAGCATCCTGTGACAGCGGATCGGGGTAGCCGGACATCACCGTGGCCCTCATCGTGCGGACCCGGGCGCGGACATCACCGGCCCGAATGAACGCCACGACACCGGTGCCGACAAAGGCGGCGGTCGAAATTCCCAGCGCAGTCCGTGGCCCGATCAGCCCGGTGAGGATGACATAGGACGCGATCCACAACAGCGCTCCCCACATCGGCCAGCCCCGCCACACGCGGAGACGGCGCCGCTCGGTCTCGTTGATGCCGGGTGGGTAGATGACCAACCGGTACCGGGTCACCCCCATGCGATCGGGGCAGACAATGAACAATCCCCACGGGCAGCCGCCGTCGACCAGCCGCAGCCAGCCGCGGCGCAGAACGCCCGGGCCCCCCGGCACGCCCGCCATGTATCGAGGTGTACCCGCGCGAGACGCGCGTGACAGCCCTATTCACACATTTTCTTGACGGCTTTCTCGATAGGACCTGTGCAGCAGGATTCACACCGGAAACCCCTGACCATATGCCGTGGCGGCGGGCACAGCACGGGCGGCCGCAGCCCGATCGTCGGCGGGGCATCTATCGTCTTGACGCCCCAACCCAGGCGGCACGCCGGTCATTAACTGGCTATACACAAAACACGTAGAAGCAAGCCAGCACCTCGCGCTGAAGGAGCGTGCTGGCGCGGGTGACGCGCAGTCGACGCTGCAGACGGGTGAAGTTGGGGCGTCCGCCGCGAGAGAGGGTCACCAGTTCGCCGTCGACGATGCCGGCGCGCCGTCCGATGGCCGCGCTGAGACCAGCGGCGATGTCGGGAAAGCGGTTTACCGGGACGGTATTGGATATGTACGTGTCCGTTATAGAACCGGGCGATGGCGCGCCGTCATATTTCGCTTCGACGATCCAGCCCCGGAGTGGTCGGCGGTTCACCGGGAGTCGCCAGCATCGGCCCGGCCGGCATGGGCGGTGGTCCGGCGGGCCGATGAGAATGAAATCCGGGCGAATCCGCTCGTCGCCCTGACGGTTAACGACGACAACGCGGCAGTGCATTGATCTTGGTATCGGTGCTGTGATCACGCCACAAGCGTTGCTAACTAACAAGAGCGGGTTTCCCTCACTGCTCCAGCGTCTCGGGCCCGCATGACGGTTAGCGCACAACTCGTGGGATATGCACACAGGAACACGCCAGAGCAGCGCAGAGGACGTAGTCCCGCGCATTCATCACGACGGCTCGTGGACCGTTTCCTTGGGCCAGCAGCACTGTGAAGGAGAAGCTGATCCGCGGGCCAGCCGGTTCTCGATCACCCTCAAGACGAGCAACCGCCCTACCGTGACGTCACCGCCGGGGGCGAGTGTGAGCATAAAGCTGCTGTGCCCCAACCACTTCGACACGAGCATGAAAATAGACACCCGCCGACAACCGCATCGTGGCGAATGCATGCCAGGTCGTCAGGCTGAACTTGCCGAATGGCGGTACGCAGTCGCGTCAGTACCGGGTACAACCGGGTTCCTGCGCTGGCCGCAGCGACGACGACCTGCCCGGCTGTCAGCGCATGGTGCCGTCGGTTGCGCGCCTCGCGCTGTTAGCCGAGAAGCCCACTCCATCAATGAGGTAAAAGCTGGCGCTACCTTTCGGGCGCTTCGGGCGGCCGTTCGGTGGAACGAAAGGCCCCACCCGTGCGGCTGGGGTGGGGCCTTCGCAGCCCATGGACCAGGCCCTAGTCTTTCACCCCCCTCCCCACGGATGACGGGCCGATCTGAAACTTTAGAAATTGCAGATCGCAAACCGGCACCCAAAACAGCCTCTGACCTGCGTATACTGACAGCCACAGGGCGGAGGGGTGACAAATGAAAATGTATACACCACGCCGTTATTGCAGCGGCCAATATTGCGAATTCGAAATCTCAACGCTTTCTGGGGATTGTTGATCTTAATAGCGCTGGTCGTGTGCTGTCTCCTCGCGGTGAAAGCGATCGAAAAGCTGCGCAACCCCCCGAAGTTCGACCATGTAGCGGCGGAGGCAGCGCAGCGTGAGCGGGAGGAGTTCCTCCTTGCTCATGGCACCGAGATCGAGCGTGGCGCCATCAAACGACAGCGCCGACAGGCTGCGCAAGCGCAGCAGAAGCAGAGCAAGACATAGGCTGCCGCGGTGCTGACCCGCCAGGGTGACGGGCCGACTTACACGGATTAACAATGACCAATAGATGTCGGGGAGACAGGAGCAGCACTGAAAAATGGTTAGGCTTCTTGGTTTTCTTCTGCTGCTGGGATTTATCGGCGCCTACATCTGGCAGATCCTCGCGGCGGTAGTGGTTGTTGGGCTGGTGTGGTGGGGGTTGAAACTAGCCGACCAACACCAGGCTCTCGAGGCGCAACGACGGGCAGCACTCCGGGCACTCGTGCGGCGGTGCGATCAGCAACACGCCTGGGTAATTGGCCTGGGTAATTGGCCGGCGACCCGAGAGGAACCTACGGCACTGCCTGAACCCTCAGCTAGAAACCTCAGGTTCGCGAGCCTGGAGGTACACACCACCTTCAGGCCGCTTTTAAGCGGAAAGGGAATCGGATAACGCAATCCACCGTCTGAACAACCGATTGGCCCGCTACACCTCCCCGTGGCGGGCCGATTCGGTTTTGGAGCGTCCCGGCAGAGACTGGCCGCGAGTTCGACAAGCTCGCCACCCATTTGACAACCCCTCGCGACTCCCCTAACCCGGGAAGTGAACTTGGTAGTCAGCCTCCGCCGGACGCCCACGTTAATTAATTCTCCCAGCGGCAGCCCTCTGTTACGCACCTGGGCAAAGTTTTCGCTATCTGTATAGAGGCTTCCCTAACGAGGACAGCCAATTCTTCGCCAAGCCCAACTCCACAGGGCGGCAGGCGGTTTCATGATCAGGGAACCGTTGGGGCTACTGTGAAGGGAGATACTGAGGGGAGCGCGTGGCGATGCTGAATGGAACTTGATGGGCCAGCGACAGCGCAAATTTCCACCAACCGCGACCGAGGCGTTTGCGTTGGGGCGCGGCCGGGAACACGCGGTCAACGCAAAGCGACGATTACTTGCTTTGCGTCAGGTGGTCGGCAGTCGCCCCTTGGCGAGGGGAGCGTCTGGCGGCGTGCGACTGCCGGCCACCACTCTTGCTTGTCGCAGTTAGCCCATCACGGCAGATCTGCCGGAACCGGATAACACCGTCCGAGTCTGATCATGTGTCGGCCCGTCACCCGAGATCGCTGAGTGGCGCACAGCAGATCGGCCCGTCACCCGGGGGTTAGATCCCCACAGGGTGGCGGGCCGCAGCATGTCCCGCGAATTCCGGGTTTCGATGTCAAGCCGGTGGGCAATGCGTTTCTTAAGCAAGTGCAACGCGGGTGCCCGCACCACTTGCTGAGGTTCCGCCAGTTCAGATTGTCGTGCTGGCAGGGCCGCTTCTTTACGCGGCAAAACCTTGCAAACCGGCACGCTGTGGTTTCAGTGGGGAATACTGATAGCAGCGACGGGTTTACTGCCGGGTTGCGTTGAAGACTCCTGTTGCTAGGCGATCCAGGGCGCAGTTCCCGGCGTTGGACACACACAGCGCCTGCCTGGGCCCACCGTTTCGCTGGCAACGCGGTATCGGTTCGTGTGTTGGCAGCGGAAACAGCCGTGTCAGAAATTGCCGCCGCTGCGTTGATTGCACCAACTGGGGTCGTCGAGGCGTGGCAATCAGCCCCGAAAGCCGAACTTCATGCCTCAAGACGACAGCCTCAACGAGGCCCTCGAGTCAGCAATGCGTGAGCTGACCACCCCGTTCTCCCGGCCCATCGACGTCGAACAGACCCTGACCCGCGTCACGGCCGCTGCCGTCGACCTCGTTGACGGCGTTGACTATGCAGATGTGATGCTGCGCGAAGCCGGCGGATTCCGCTCACTTGCCCCCACCGCACCGCTGGTTTCCGACCTCGACCAGGTGCAGATGCACCACCAACAGGGACCCTGCCTAGAAGCAGCCCAAGCCGACTCGGTGGTCCGCAGCCCAGATCTGCGGCGGGAACAACGCTGGCCGGAATTCGTCGCGGCGGCAATCGCAGCCGGTGTTTACAGCACCCTGTCATTCCAGCTGTACACCCACCACCAAGGATCGGGCGCACTCAATCTGCTCAGCACGCGGGCCCACGCGTTCGACGTCCGCGCCGAGACCACCCTGGCGATGCTGGCCACCCACGCCGCCATCACCCTCATCGCTGCGGACAGAGACACCCAATTCCGGTCCGCGCTGGCCAGCCGGGACATCATCGGCCAAGCCAAAGGCATCATCATGGAACGCTACAAACTTGATGCCGGGCGCGCGTTCGCCTTGCTCACCAAACTCTCGCAGGACTCCAACACGCCCCTGCGGTTAGTCGCCCAGCGCCTAGTTGCTTCGCTTATCGACTGACGGCTACCCGCTAAGCGTGCGAACATCTGCTCCCCATGTGCGCGCCGAAGCCACCCCAGTTCGATCCGATGTCTGCTCGCACTTCACTGTCAGCAGACAACTTGTAACAATGAGTGCAGCGGCGGGCTGGGACGAGGTTGCGTTCGAAACTAGCTGCTGTTAGGTGATCCCGGGGCTCACCCCCTTCGTTGAGCAGACAGCGCCTGCCCGGCCTCGCCGCTGTTCGTCGCCCTAGCCTTGTTGTCGTGCTGGCCGACTTAGTACAGACCACGGACGGCCGGTGGATCACCCGCCCACCGTTGCGCTGCCCGAACGGACACCCGCTAGGCCCGAACCAAGTCCTGGTCGGGCATGTCGCTTGCCTAGGCCACGGTGCCGGAGGACACATGAGTTGGCACTGCCGAGCTGCACGCCAACGGATCGAACGCCTAGATGAGCTCGTGAAGGAAGCTGCACGCCGACGGATCGAACGCATCGATGAGGTCTTGAAGGCTAAAGGGAGCGAGGGCCGCGACGACTTCAAGGGCGGCCAAGCCTTTGACTATTGAGGTAGCTACTTCAGGCCCCCTGGCGGATGAAGTCAGGTGGTCACGCGATCCCGGTCCCGCCAGCGGAAACCTCTGGGGAACGCGACTGACAGCCATAGGGCGGCGGAGGGGTGACAGATGGAAACGTACTTAGCAGTCAAATGCCGCGACCAAGTTTATTGCGAGGCCGAAATCTCAGATATTTTCTGGGGATTCTTGATCTTCCTGGCGCTGTTCGTGTGCTGTCTCCTCGCGTGGAAAGTAATCGACAGGCTCCGCAACCCGCGAAATCCGACGACGTAGCGGCGGAGGGAGCGTATACGAACGGTCCCCAGGTCCCCGGGACCCCGAGAACGCATGAGCTCCAGAATCGAGGCGTCCGGAAAGCCGATCGACAACAGCCTGACCGCGCATTCGATTACGGCGCGTTTAGAACGCAACTTGAAGATGAATGGCGTGAGGAAGTTCCACGGCGTGGGCCGATGGAGGGGATGAACCAGCGTGAGCGGGAGGAGTTCCTCCTAGCCCATGGAACCGAGATGGAGCGTCACGCCATCAAGGCCATCAAAGCCCGCCGACAGGCTGAGCAAGCGCAGGCAAAGCAGAGCAAGACATAGGCTGCCGAGGTGCTGACCCGCCCGCCAACTCTCCAGGGTGGCGGGCCGCCTCCCAAAATCAACCGAAAAGGCACTTGGGCCGTTAAGCACTTGGGCCGTTAGCGCTTGGGCGGTTGATGCGACTCGTTGGCGAGCTTCTCCAAAGGGTGATAAAGCAGAGCCGCTGCGTTTTTCACTGCGATCGCTTCCGGGGCGCCCTCCTCCGGAGCCCGAACCACCTCTGCGGCGGTGGCGACATCGACCTGACGGCGGTCGAACTCGATGGCCGCGCGGAGGTTATCCCGCAAGGTATTTACCTGGTCCTCGACCCCCGGGGGCCACTCAATGGTGTCGAGTCGGTCGATGTAGCGCTGCAGTGCATCCTGCTCGATGGCATTGGCTGCCTTCGCCTCGTTGAGGTCGTTGTTCGACAGTGCCGCTTCGAACCGTGGTCCCGCCGGCGCTGCGTCCATATAGAGCGTCCGGTGAGCCAAGTCCAGTTGGTCGGCCGCAAGTCGGCTTTGGGATTCCGGGTGACCGAGGGCCGCTCTGAGGTCATTGCCGGCCACCTTCATCGCCGACTGGTGGAAGGCCAGTGCGTTAAGAAGACCCTGTAGCAGATTCGTCTCCGGCTCGTCGACGACCCCGGCCAGCTTGTCCAGATCGGCCAATTCGACGCGATTGAGTTCGTGGATCTTGTCGACGATCGGTTGTGCCGCAGGGGGAAAGCTGATCGTGTTGAGCTGGGCGTCCCACGTCGCCACCATGTCGCGGTACGTGCGGGCGCTGTCGCGCATGCGCGCGATGTTTCCGAATTGGTGCTCCCTTGTGAGGTCGTAATACGCCCTGGAGCAGAAGGGCTTCCGCCCTTCCTCGTACTGCGTGTAGGCGGCATCGGTTTCCGCTTTCGTCGATGCACGCGATGGACTTGACTCTGGGCTGTTTGGAGCCTGATTGCCGAAGCAGCTGGCCACGGTCGTCACGACGGCGAAGGTGACCGCGAGTATCCAGATGTTGGCCTTGAGTTGTCGCATCGGCGTTGCCCCTGCTGGACGACTTCGCTGAGTATACCTAGAAGCTGAGGCCGCTGACAGCGAACTCACAGAATAAATGGATGAGCTGATCGCTGCGAAAAAATTGTGAGTAAGCAACTTTTTGCAGAGTTGCTATATCGAGCAGTCGCTCTCCTGTGGCGCGTCCGAACTCTCTACCCTCGGCCCGCGTTCTCCATCTTCTACGTCGCGGCACGCGGCTTCAGTCGCGGCCAATAGGTTGTCGGTGGCCGCCGATACAGTCACAGGCCATGAGCAATGCAGCCCCGGGGGCGGCGACCGCAGGCAACAAGTTCCGCGAGGTCGCTAGGTCAACGGACAACCCAACGACCAAACTCCTCGCCGAAGGGCTGACCGCACTCACCGAAGCCATCAGGGAGTTGGACGACAAACTGGAGAAGGTCGAACGGCAGGTCCGCTCAGGTGTAACTTGGATGAGGGCTCAGCACGACCCGCTCAACAACCACTGCACCGCGCTGGAAGGGCGTGCGACCGTGCGGATCTCGTCAAGCCGCGGGAGGTCGTTCCTCGAAAGCGGCGCGCTATTCGCATGCGGCGTTGGCTCGCATACGGTGGTCAATTTGCATGCGGTTGAAGATCACGCGAACCAGACGACGTTTGAGGCATCGAAGCGCTGCCATAGCGGAGTAGCCAGATTCCTGGCGTTTGAGGTAGTAGGGGCGGCCGGGTCCGCCTTGTCTGATTTGGATCAGTGCGATGCGATGTAGTGCGGCGTTGAGGTTGCGATTACCTAACCGGGACGCACGACTATGTCCAGCAGTTGATCCGGAGGCATGTGGAAGTGGTGCAACCCCGATGTAGCGGGCGAGTGCTGCTTCGCTTTTGAAGCGGGTTACGTTGCCGACTTCACCGGCGATCTTGGCTGCCGTGAGTACGCCGCACCCATCCAGCGCAAGCAGGTTCGGCGCGTAAATGCGTTTCGTCAAGTGATTTGGCCCCAGGGCGGTCACGAATTTTGGCCCCACCCTGTTTAGTTGGCTCGTTTGGCTCGGGAGGTGGTTTTGCTGGTGCGTAGTCGGTAGGACTTGGTGCCGGTTTCGATGATGTGGGCGTTGAAGGTGACGCGGTCGACGATGGCGGCGACCAGGCGGGGGTCGGGGAAGACGGTGCCCCATTCGCTGAAGGGCAAGTTGGTCGCGATCGCGACGGAAGCCCGTTCCTCACGTTCGGTGATGATCTGGAACAGCAATTCCGCTCCGCGAGGGTCGATTTGGACATATCCGAGCTCATCGAGGCAAAGCAAGTCCAGGCGCCCGTAGCGGGCCACGACGCGGGACAGGACCCGTTCGTCGGCGGCTTCGACGAGTTCGTTGACCAGTTGCGCGGTGGTGATGTAACGGACACGGCGGCCTTGTTCGCAGGCCGCCAAGCCCAGTCCTATGAGTAGGTGGGACTTGCCTGTGCCGGAGTCACCGAGCAGGACGACGGGTTCCCCAGCGTCCATGTAGTGACCGCCGGCCAGTTGGCCCAGGAGGGCGGGCGCGACGCCGGGGACGGCGTCGATGTTGAACTCCGCCAACCGTTTCAGTCTCGGGAACTTGGCGTCGTGGATGCGCCGCGCGCGGCGCCGTTCGGTGCGGTCATCGACCTCGGCGGCCAGGACTTCGGCCAGGTACCACAGGTGGGTGTGGCGTTCCCGGTCGGCGATCTCGGCCAGGCGAACCGCCTCGGTGCGCACGGTGGGCAGGTGCAATTCGCGGGCGGCCGCGCCGATTGAGGCTTGCGCGGCGGCATCGACGGTCGCCGGCTTGCTGCTGCTGCTGCTGGTGGTGGTGGTCATGATTGGCTTCCGGTGAGTAGGTCGTCGTAATCGGTCAACGATGGTGGCGGTCGGTCGTAACGGGCCAGCGCACCATTCGGGACCGCGGCGACGAGGGCGCTGAGGTGGCGGCGGGCGTCGATGAGCACCGTCTCGGGTTCCAGACACCCCGAGGCGACGGCTCGGTCCATCGCGGCGATCAGCGCGGCGGCAGGCATGCTGCGGTGCGCCAGCAGGATGGCGATCAGGGCGCGGGTGCCCGCGGTGTCGCCGCGGGACACTCGGGCGACATCCCAATAGTGTTGATGTGAGGCGGTGAACACGCCGCGGGTCTTGGCTTGTGCCAGCGCGGTCGCGCCGGGTAGGCCACCGGGTTTGGTCTTGAGTACCTCGAGGTAGTGATCCAGGCACAGGACCTCGACGTAGCGTCCGACGGCCCGTTCGTGGCGGGCCACCAGCCGGGGTCCGTCATAGACCTCGACGGTGCGGGCGGATAGGCGAACCGGTAGGCGTCGCCCGGCGTAGCGGGCCGGGACGGAGTAGAAGCATTGCCGCACAGATACTCTGGCCCGGTTGTCGACCCGCGCGTGCAGCAGCCGGGCGCAGTCGAACGCCTCGGCCGGCAACCCCATCAGCTCGCTCGCCTCGGCGGCGAACGCGGCCCCGATGGTGATCGGGCGCCCGGTGATCACCCGGTCGTCGTCGACCCGGTCGGCGTTCGCGATCAACTCGTTGAGCTCGCCCAGCGAAGCGACCTTCGGGACGGGGACGAGGTGGCGCCGTCGGAAGCGGCCGATCTCGCCCTCCACACCGCCCTTCTCGTGGGCACCGTCGATGCCGGGGCGGCAGAAGAACGAGTCGAACCCGTAGTGGCTGCGCAGTGCGGTGAACCGTTCAGACTCCGTGCGGCCACGGCCCTTGAGGACCCGGACGACGGCGGGTTTGAGGTTGTCGTAGCGGATCCGGCCCGGGACACCGCCGAAGTACGCGAAGGCCAGCACGTGACCCTCCAGAAACGCTTCCTGGGCCTGAGTGGCGAACGCGACGTGAAAGGCTTTGCCCGAGTGCGACAGTCGCATCACGAACATCCAGCACTTCACGACCAGCCCGGCGATCGTCGCGTAGAACTCGCCGAAGTCGACCTCGGCCTCGGCGCCGGGCAGATGGGTCTGCGGGATCGACACCTCACCGGTCGCCAGCCCGAGCTCGACCCGACGCCGAGCGACGTAACGCGACACCGTCACCTCGGAGAGCGTGGCCTGGTGCTCGGCGACCAGCCGCTGCCAGATCCGCCGGGCGGTGTGTCGCTGCTTGCGGGGTGCGTCCCCGTCCTGCATCAGCCAGGCATCGACTACCGTCGCCCACGCGTCGATCGCCGGACGAGGCCGCGCCGGATACACCTTCCGCGGCGGCGGGACCGCGTCATCGAGGGCTTGACGCACCGTCCGACGATGCACGCCATGACGATCCGCCAACTCACGGATCGACAGGTCATCGAGACGGCGGTCTCTCCTGATCTTTTCGAACAGTTCCACGCGTGACCGCATCCTGACCGACCTCCCTGACGACCGACGGGGACGACGGCCGACAGGAACGATCTGAACGAGGGTGGGGCCAACATTGGTGACGACACACCGCACCCCACCCAAGCGGAATGGTCACCACCCCGATGGGGCCAGAATTCGTGAAGAACACCAGCCAAAGTGGGGCCAAGTTAGGTGACCACACTCACGTAAACGCGTATCTCGGTCGTGATGCGCTTCTTCAGCGAGTCAATTGTGGCGGTGAGCGCAGCGATCTCGCGCAGCTCGTCTTGGGCGAATTCTGCGACGAGACCAGAGATGTTGTCTAACCGGCCGATTAGGGGATCGCGATGAGTGGCGTAGTTAAACGACACGGCGGTGACCGCCAACGTGGCGTCTAGCTCGTGCAGACGCCACTGTGCACGGTTCGCCACGGCGCGGCGCTGATCAACGAGAGCCTCTCTCCGGTCGGTCAACAGGCGCAGGGTTCGGCTGCCCGAATCGAGTTCGGCAACGGGAAGGTCTGGTTCTCGCAGTGCTGCCCTGGCGATTGCTGCTGCGTCAATGGCATCGGATTTGCCGAATGTTCGAGCGGAGGCACGAGTACGCGCCGTCAGTTTGGTCGGCACGCGCAGTACGCGCTGCCCGACCGAGAACAGATCGTATTCAAGGCGACGCGAGACGGTGCGAACGTCCTCGACGGCCCAAGTCAGTTCTGTGCCGAAGGACCGGCGCGCCCATTTCAAAGCCGCGTTATGGCCGTCGGTGGTCGCTGGGACGGTTTTCTCTCCGATGATGCGACCGGTGCTGTCGATCGCGACGCATGTGTGGGTGGCTTTATGCGCATCCACGCCCACGATCACCATCCGGCCGCGTCTCCCCTCAGTGAGGCCAAACCACCTTGGCTTGGAGCAAATCCATCACCCGGACGCCGACATGCGGCGTGATAGCCAGCCGGAAAGCGACAGCAAGATTTACAGCCAAGCGCCCGGGTGACACGCATTGCTCCTCAAACCGACACTTACGCGCCGGATGTCCGCACGACCGAATTTCCGGCATCCCCCTTACAAGCCAACCCGCAAACGACAGGAATCTTAAAAGCCATGGCAGCCGACCGAACACGTCCACGATAAGCGAACAGCATCAGGCCCGCTCGGTGGCGGAGACCCGATCGATAGACGCCATCTCCGCACCAGCTGGCCGGAACCACTGAGCGTCTGCAACGTCTCACCTGTTCCTACGTACACTCGGCCCGACGACCATGAACGCCGGAAGCATTCAGCCCATGCTGGCCACCCTGGGACAGCCGCCCGCACGGTTCACCGATTTCGCTGTCGAGGCGAAGTTCGATGGGCAGCGGGGCATAGCCATCCTCGACCACGGTGCGGTGACGCTGTTGAGCCGCAACGGCTTAAGGTGACCCGCACCTTCCCCGAAATAACTCTCGCGCTGCCGCAAGCGGTCTATGGGCGCCCGGTGGCTCTCGACGGCGAGATCGTCGCTCTAGGCGCAGACGGTGTGCCGTCATTCAGTCGGCTTCAGCGACGGTGGCCACAAAACCGCCGACCCAGCGCCGAACAGCTCGGCAGGTCCCCGCCCGGTTCTACGCCTTCGACGTGCTCCATCTTGACGGCAATGACCTCACGCGCCGACCGTACGGAGAACGCCGTGCTGCGCTCGCGGGCCTAGCTGAGAACGCGAACGGTTCCGCCATCGAGTTCCCTTGCAACTAGATGGATGTGGACCCCAGTGTCGTACTCGCAGCATCAGTGGAAATGGGCCTGGAGGGCATTGTGTGCAAGCACCTGGACTCCCCATACACTCCCGGTAAGCGTTCGCCCGACTCGATCAAAACACCCCATCGCCGCCGCAGCGAGTTCGTTATCGGCGGCTGGCTGCCAGGGCTTGGACCCGACCATCGCACGGTCGGTGGTCTGATTCTCGGGGCGCACGCAAAGGAAGGTTTACGGTTCTGCGGGGTGGTCGGCACCGGATTCAGCTCCACACAGTAGTTGAACTTCGCGGTTCCGCCGCCGGGCCGAGTGACGGTGGTGTAGGAATCGGGCCGGCCTGAAGCGGCGCAACGACCCCGCGGCGGTCGCTCCCGGGACCCCCGGCTATGGAACAGCGCCTCGCGCCAACAGCTCTGAACAAGCGCAGTAGTAGGTCGGCCCGTCATCCTCTAAGGTGGCGGCCGACGACATTGAGTCATCGAATAGATGGGTTGGCCGGTTGAGGCTCCTCAACGCCAGCAACTGTCCACGCCGACACGTCAGACAACCGGACGCGCAGCGAGTCATGCGTGACTACCTGCCCCGCGACGTAACACCTCGCCTTGCGGAGATGGATGAACACTCTGTCTTGCTCTGCTTCCAGCGCCGCAAGCCGGCCGGCGATGTCGCCAGCATCGTGTTTAGTGAAGAAGTGGGCAACGTAATGACCGAAGTATGTGTCGGGCACCGTGATTCCGGTGGCTATCCCCCACGGCAGGTACAGCGTCACTTCGATGCTCGTTGAATCGGCTTCCGCGTCGAGTTGGCGCAGAATCGCGTCCGCGCCGACGGCTCCAGAGTTGTTTGAGGCCATAACCGCATCGTAAAACCGTCCCACTCCGTTGTGGTAGTAGCGATTTGGCACTGTTAGCGTTTGCGGATCTTGGCGTGGCTATACCGCTTGCAGCGGGGGAACCGAGGCAGGTTGCGTTCATGTGGTCTCACGCCAGGCGATGGGGGGTTGCAACCCCAAGCGTTCAGCAGCTAGCGCCTGGCCCGCTATCGCCGCCCCACCCAGCATGCCGCGTGTCATGGACTGCTTGGGGGCCTCAGCGTTCGTTCACTCACCGCCTCGGATGCGGTCGGATAAGTTCACACCCTTGCTGGCGGTCCTAGCGGGAATTCTCAACTCAGCACCCGCCACCGCATCATCGATGTCCAAGGACGCACCCATGAGGTCATCGTGGTCGCCCAATTGCTACGCGGCGAAGACGACGACGTTATCGGAACGACCGGCTTCTATGTCGACGTGACCTTCCCGCTCGAGGAGCGCGAAACCTTCATCACCGACGCGGTCGCCGAGATAGCCGAGAACCGCGCCGTCATCGAACAAGTCAAGGGCATCTTGATGATGGTCTATCGCGTTGACGCCGACGCTGCGTTCGATCTCCCCAAATGGCGGTCGCAGGAAGGCAACATCAAACTGCGCGCGAATGCCGAACAGCTGCTGGCCGATTTCCGGGCGCTTGATTACGACGACACGCTGCCGCCACGCTCAATCTTCGACGAACTACTGCTAACGACGCACGACCGCGTTGGGCAGTGAAGCTTGGCTGGGAGCGAAACCGGGGACGGCCCGGCCGGACGCTGGTGGGCTACATCGCCCGCTCCTGCGACCGACACATAGCGTGTGGTCCGGCGAATGCGGAGGCATCACATCCGGGCAAAGATGAATTGTAGGCGAGCGAGCGTCGATCCCGTCGTTCCGTGAAGGGCTCACCGGTCGGATCAATCCGTGTCGTCGGTTTAGGCCGGCGCTAGCGCGGCTCCCGAAGCGACCACAAGCGCATACGCCTGCTGCGCAAGACTCAACAGATGCCTCGGAACAGTTGCCTTCGTGGCGGCCGCCTTGATCGCGTTCAGCAGCGTTTCGGCGGTCTCGTCGACGAGTGCGTCGAGTTCAGCCATCCTGCACGCATCCGAACACCAGCGCCGCTCTGTCAGATGAGGACTGTTCTGCCGGTTCTCTGCAATCAGTTCGATGATCGTCGTCGCGAATGCGATCCTCATCGGTCTCGTGATGTACAAGCGAAGCCGCCGTCCTCGGCTACTAGCATCAGCGATCTGCTCAGCGTCTGAACTAAGACCGGCCCGTCATCCTGCTTGAGTGGCGGGCCGACCCGTCGTTGGTCGGCAGTAAACCCTGTACCCCGAAGGTTATCCCTCGCCGCCGAGCTCGGTCTGGTGGCGCTCGGTCTTGGCGGTGTCCTCGGCCATTGCCGCCTCGTCGAGCCACTTCTGGACATCACCACCGAGGCGGTCTGCGGACAGGTGGGCGAAGTCGAGGGCCTGTACCGCCATCGCTGCCAGGACCTTCATGGCCCGTCCGCTGCGGTGGATCTCCGCCATCAGCGCACCGAGCGCCTGATTGTCTTCGGCGCACAACGCCGACAGGTACCGGCGGGCGTCGGCAAACTCGCGGTCGACGTGGGCCATCTTCCTCAGGAACTCGTCGGGCGATGGCAGGTCTTCGGGCGTGTCGGTCATGGGTTCTTCTTTCGGTGGTGGACCAACCCATTAGTCAGAGGCAAGATTGGACGGCTTATTTTTGAAAATACTGCGCGTGTGAAAAAGGGTCCAGAGTCTCCGCAGCTGGTGGTTGACCGGTCACGACCAGTCATTTTCGAGTCAACTCGGGACAATCTCCTGCAAGCGCATTTGGTGGGTCGCTCTCACGACAATCCAATATTGACCCCATTCCGAAGGTCATCCATCGAAAACGGTACCTTCGCTGTGCCGATATCGACCGTAAATTTGCCCTCGCTCTTCTCCGTCACGGGCGCTGTAAACGTGTATAGGCAGGACGCCCGCAGCGAACCAGGATTTCCCTGGTGCACCGGTTCCCGTGTGAGGTGGCCAACTGACAAATGCCCAACTCCAACGGCCGTGCCGTTAAGGCTGATGGTCACGGGAATCCCTTGCCGAATAGTAGTGGCCGCCTGATCGGATTTGGCTAGGCACCGCCTGCTCTGAGGCGTAACGACTTCGACCCCGAAGATTGCCGCCGAAACCTGGCCGTGAGCCAGGAACCCGTCCTCCCTATCCGATCCGCTCTGTTTCAGCGCGAGGTAAGCTCCAGTTGCGCCAGCTACTACAGCGAGCAGAAGCCCCACTAGCAGCAGTATCCAAACTGCTGGGCGCCTAAGTCGAATCATTCTGAGTGCATCGTTGACCTCCTCGCTTCCCTGCGGGCGTGCGAAACCCGCCAAAGGTTGCGAAGGAATCGTCCACCCGAATCTGGTGGGCTGGCGTGAGTACTGCACTACTCCTTCTTGAAGCCGTCCCCTAATGCAGCCGCCAGAGCGCATCGAGGAGGCAAGTGGTTGCTCAGTCGGCCGGAACGGGAGGTCGGGGCAGACGTTGATGTAGTCGATGTCCGGCGACACCCAGTCCCGCCACTGCTGGCGGCTCATGCTGGTCGTGAGCTTGGCGCACATCGCCGACGTGGGGTCGGGGTACGTGGGCCCACAGCCGCGGTGTCTTGTCGGCACCGCCGGAGGTGATCCGCGTACCGTCGGGGCTGAACGCCACGCTGTACACATCGGGCGACGTGGTGTGCGCCTACGGCGGGTTCGGGGAAGGGTGCGGCAAGCGGTATGACTTCGTCCCTTACATGGACCTGCCCGACGGCTGGTTCACCAAGGACGGGAACAGCTACTACTCCGAGCACTGGCCGATGGTGCGGCGATGAGCCACCACATCAAAGAGGTGCGCCACGAGCGCAAGAAAGGCAGGAAGTGATCCACATCAACACCAACTGGCGGGGAAGAGCCAAACCCGGCCCGTGGTACGGCCGCTACTACAAGGACTGGGACGCCGCCCACCCCGAGGCGTGGGTACGCGGACAGGCGGTACCCGGCCGGTTCTATGCGGGCGCGCTGTGGGGATCCTCCACGCTGGCCTGGGATGCGGCCTGGTTTCGCGCGCAAGGGGTGAAGATGCCCAAGGGCGCGCACTATGTGGTGCCCGGCCGTGACAAGGTTCCGCTGACCGACAAGCTGGATCCCACGGACACCGGGGTGATGCGGCTGCAATTTAGGCAGATCCGATGAGCTACAGGGTCTATCACGACTACGACGACGACCGCGACATCATCACCTGCGTCACGCTGTCCGACACCCGATCGGTGGCCCGCAAGGAGCACACCCCACAGTATGAAGGCCTACGACGGTACGGATGAGGTGTGCGGCGACGTGCTACTCGTCGACGTGCGCTGCTTCGGACCGCCGGTGAGCGAGCCGATCGCCTTCTTGACGTTGGTCGCCGCGCCGCGAAGCGAGTCGCCTGCCTTAGAAGGTGTTCTGCTCCCAGTGCGCGGCTGTGCGGTCATTCGGCGGGGGTGTCTATGACCCGATGGGCGACGTCGACGAGCTTGGTGTTGGTGTCCTGTGAGAGCTTGCGGAGCATTTCGAACGCGCGGACGTCGTCGATCTTGAAGCGCTCCATGATGATGCCCTTGGCCTGGCCGATGCGGTCGCGGGTCGACAGCGCCGACTGCAGCTGTTCGCTCTCGCGGCTGGCCAAGATTGCTGAAGCCGCATGTGCCGCAAGCACCATGCCGATCGTCTCCGCTTCGCTGTTCCACGGCCTGGGCTCGTACCCGAACAGGTTGAGCGCTCCTGCGGTGCGGTCGGCGGTGTACAACTTCAACGACAGTGCGCTGAGCAGTCCGAGTTCGACGACCTTGGGGGCATATGTGGGAAACCGGGGCTCGTCGCGGAAGTCGTCGGTGCGTATCACGATCTCGTCGAGTGCTGCCTGCAGGCACGGCCCCTCGCCGGTGGTCATCTGCAACTCGTCGAGCTTGAACATCACATCGGAGGTCGGCGCCAGGGTTTGGTGGGTGCCGCCCTTGCCGACGAGCAGCACACCGGCCATGTCGACGCCTGCAATCAGTTCCTTGGCGGTGGCGGTGACGTCGACGAGCACGTCGTCGACTCTCCGCAATGAGATCACCTGAGCCAACTCGGCCATGCGCAGCGCGAGGTCGTGGTTCTGCACGTTCATTCTGCAATCTTGCCTTCCATCTCAGTCGGCAGGAGCGTTTGCGCAGATTGCTTGGGGGGAAGTGCTCACATTCAGGTGCGTCCGGTGGTCGGCCACTGTGCGTACCAGGTCCTGCCGGTTCTGAATCGAGCCGGCAGGACCGCCGCGAAAGCGTTGCGACGGCCTCGAGAAGGGGTTCCTTCGACCTGAAGTGGTGATAGGGAGCACCGGAACCGGCCGCCAGCCCAGCCGCCGCTTCGATCAGAGTGACGCTCGTCGCGTCGAACGCCAAGGGGCCCAACCTAGACATCGTCCGGTATTCCTCCGACACCGCCAATCCTTAGTCGATGTCGACTGCGAGGTCTCGCTCGCCGTGAACGCGCCGGCACGCTGCGTTCTATGCGGCTGGCTTCGACCGCGACGCGCGCTTACGGCAGGAGCGGCGTCTCGGCTGATGAATTCTTGATGCCGGTAACTGTCCACGCGGATACGTCGGAGAGGCGGATGCGCAGCGAGTCATGCTCGACCATGGTGCCCGCGACGCCCTGCAGGAAGTTGGCCGTGCCGTATTCCGGTGTCTCGTACGCGGGCCACAGCACGTTTCGCACCTCGGTCATCGTGGAGAAGCGGTTCTCAATGATGGCCGGATCGCGTTGGGCTTCCCAGGGATAGCTCCATGTCCAGTAGATGCTGATGCGCCGCCCGCCGGTGTGGGCGCGGGGGACGTGGTTCTGGTTGTAGGTGCGTGGCGGCGGCAGTGTGCTCATAGTCGATCCTTCAGTTGCCGAGCGAGGCCAGGTGGCGCATGGCGTTCATTCCGGGGAGGAAGAAGTACGCGCCGCTCGAAAGGGTGGTGAACGCCGGAAGACCCTTGTGCACCTTACGGATCGGCCTTTTCGGGACGGTGAAATCCAGTGTGCCGTCCTGGGTGCCGCAGATCGGGTCGTGTTCGTTGCCGAGTTCGTGGAATCTCTTGTCGTTGATCCACACGTTCTGCGCGAACTCGAACTGACGTACGAGATCGGCACAGATGATGAACGCGGCGATGCCGCGGTCCACCCCGTCGTCGGGCGCACCCTCCGGCAGCGCCGGTCCGTACGTCGCACCGCGGCGGATCATGCGGCGGCGGTTCATGTAGTGCGCGGTATCGCGCGGATTCAACGGCGGGCATGGGAGCCGAGCGGGCACGCATACCCGAATGGATCCATCCCTTTGTAATTGAAATCGTTGTTGCGCATCGGATCTGCGCCGAGCGGAAGTAGCGACTACAAGAACCTCTATGTCGTCGGGAGGCGGCGGGTACGGGCCGCACAGCCCACGCTCGTCGCCTTCCAAGCCAGCAGTGCAATATTTCATATCCCCAAAAGCCATGGGACGCAGCGTCTTAGCTTCAGGCGACCCTGGGTCAGCACAATGGGCTGCCGTGCACGATCGTCGTGTCCACCACATTGCACGAGCTCGAATCCGCCGCCGGTGTTGCGGTAACCGGCGGGGGCACCCTGCTGCCAATGGGCGATGTGATCCGCCTGGCGTCGAACTCGCATCACTATCTGGTGATCTACGACAAGCACACCGAAGAGCCGCTGTATCTGGGTCGAACCAAGCGCCTGGCTTCAGCCGGACAGCACATGATGCTACATGCAGTCGATGCGAAGGCGATGCCCTCATCTCCGCGGGGATCGAGGTCGAAGTCCACCTCGATCTGATGGTCGAGCGCGAGCTGGACGACCTGCTTGAGGCCGTAGCGGATGAACTCCAGCCGACGAGCGGTGCTGGCCTCCGACGTGCGGTACCGGTTCGTCATCGACAACTCGACGCTGGTCTGAGCCAGGGTTCGGTCGCACGACACCACACCGACGAAACATCTGACGGGTGCCAGGTGGTGACGACAGTGCCGAACACCGGCACCAGCTCTGCGGCGCGTGGCTCCAGCACCGACGGCGCCCGCTTCCGGTGATCACCGATGCGTGAGCCGCGTGCGCAGCGGCCGACGGGCGGCCGTCATCGGCAGCAATTGCGTGTCGCCCCTAGTCGGCACCGTGCCGGGGCCGAATGGGTAGCGCGTCGACGAGTTCGCGGGGCTGATCGACGTCGGCAGAGTCGACGGGTTCAGTCGGGACCGTTGTGGCGTCCTGCGCTGAGATGCCATGCCGGGCCTGGTATTGGCCAGGGCCTTGATCCTCTCGCTTTCGGTCACCGCGCCGGCCTCGTCGGCGATATAGGCCGCGCCCGCCAGCACCATCAGAGCCACGCCACCGACACGGCACCATGCCGCCCCGTCGCCGGCGTATCCACCGATCCACCGCGCGATCGCCAACTCCAGCCCAACCACCGACATGGCCCAGTGGTCACGGGTGGGATCACGCGCGATCAGGGACCACCCGCCGTACATCAACGTCCTGGCACCCAGCCCCAAAGTGAAACCCGCACCAACCGCAGTGGTCTGCGCCCACGCCGGCGTCACCGCGATCACAAGGCTCAGTGCGATCAGCAGTACGTCCCGGCCCTGCCCCGCCGTACTCCTCCGCAGGTTTATGCCGTAAGGATGGTGGGGTGATCCAGCCCGCAAATGACCGCCGGAAGGCGGCCACGCTCGCGCCGGGCCCTGCTGCGAACGGGTTCAGCAGCTATCCCCCCGAGGAAGTCACTTTCTTGGTCAAGGATCTCAGCGGCGTGCTGGTCGAAGTGACACGAGCGGAGTACGAGGAGGGCATAAATCAGGGCCGCCATTACGCCGAGATGCTTCCCGAGGAGGAGTTCCGGCCGGCAGCCGAGGCCCTCAATCTTTTCGAGCACGCCCTGAATCGATCAGCGCGTCGACTCGCGCTGGCCGTCGGAATCACCACTGAGAAGGTGCTGGCATGCCGGGGCCCCGAACCCATCCTCGTGTCGCTGTGCCAGACCGGCACGCCGATCGGAGTCCTGTTGCGCCGATGGGCGGCCTGGCGCCATGGTGTGGCCCTGCGGCACTACACCATCTCCGTCGTGCGCGGCCACGGCGTCGACGACAATGCGCTCTCTTACATTCTCGACCGCCACGATGGCGCAGCGTTCCAGTTCATCGACGGCTGGACCGGCAAGGGCTCCATCGCTCGGGAGCTCGCGGCGACATTGCACAGGCGGAAGCGGCGTCATGGCACGGCGCCCCCGAACAGTCTGGCCGTGCTGGTCGACCCGGGAGACTGCGCCGCGATCGCCGGCACCGCCGATGACTTCCTGGTGCCCAACGCGTGTCTCAACGCGACCGTCTCCGGCCTGGTCAGCCGTACGGTCGTGATCCCGGAATTCGTCGGTCCCGACGACTTCCACGGGGCGAAGTACTACCCCGACATGGGTGAGCACGACCTGTCCGTTCAATTCTTGGAC
This sequence comes from uncultured Actinomycetota bacterium, assembly GCA_963848855.1. Taxonomy (GTDB): domain Bacteria; phylum Actinomycetota; class Actinomycetes; order Mycobacteriales; family Mycobacteriaceae; genus Mycobacterium. The sequence goes on along the minus strand of CAWKFL010000006.1, from coordinate 608,169 downwards.
ACGGTCAGCCGAGAATTCCCCGCAGTGCGCCACCAGGTAGAGGCACACCACCACGAAGGCGGCAACGGTGGACGCGCGCCCTCCTTCATCGGCGAGTCCCATGCGCAGTCCCTGGCGGCCGACTACGGCCTCAACGACATCAACCTCGTCAAGGCGGGCGTCAGCGAAACAGTGCGAATGTTGCTGCACCGCATCACTGAGCGGGTGCTCATCCGGACCGACGCCGGGCGCGATGTGGAGGACGTCCGACGGCTTGCGGCCCACCGTGGCGTGCCGGTCGAAGAACGTTCCGATCTGCTTTACGCCTGCGTCGGATTCATGCAGGCACCGCTGACCGACGCGCATATTTCGCCCATCGAGCTGAAACGCCCCGGCGTTCCCCAAACGAACGGGTAACCGAACGATGACGACGCAGCTCTACCTGATCCGCCACGGCGAAGCCGTAGCGAACGTCGAACCGATCATCGGCGGAATGCGGGGCGACGCAGGCCTCACCGACTGCGGACGAGAACAGGCAGATCTCCTGGAGCAGCGGCTACGCCGGGAGAAGCTGCGCGCCGACCAGCTCTATGCCAGCACACTACCCAGGGCCTGGGAGACCGCCGGCTATGTGGCGCGGGCGCTGCGGCTTTCGGTGCAACCCGCGGAGGACCTCCACGAGCTTCGACCCGGGGACGCCGACGGGATGACGGTGGACCAGTGGCGGGACCGATATGGCGGTGTCGATCCGCCTCCTCCCCGCAGGGACCCGTTTTGCCCCTTCTCTCCCGGTGGCGAAAGCTGGGCGGCGTTCCTCGTCCGCGCCGGCGCCGCCCTGATCACCTTGCTCGATCGCCACCCCGACGAGACCATCGTCGCCGTGTGCCACGCCGGCATCGTGGAAGCCTCCTTTTACCTCGCGTTCGGGCTCGGTTCCACGGGCAATCGGGTGTCCTTCGCCGCACTCAACACCGGCATCACCCACTGGCGGCACGATCGCGACCCCGGCGGGCGCCGCGACTGGACGATCGTCACATTCAACGACGCTGGACACCTCGACGCCGCCAGGACCGGAACCGAATCACCGCACGACGCCGTACCCACCCCTGCCGGCGAAACCCGACTGATGTGACACCCGTGGATTAACCAGCCGCATGGCCGGATCGCGCTGATGACGCAAAGATTGGGCTCATTGACCGCCGTGTGGGTATTGTCCGGCGACGCGGTCTGGACGCACGAAGGCATGGATGGCGTCGATGATCGCCAGCGCCGTCGTCGCATCGGGAGTGCAGGGCTGGGTTGGTTCCCTTGACCCAGCTCAGGTCCGTGCCCGTCGATAGCCCACTGAACACCGTTTCGACGTCGAACTGGCCGTCCCGGATTGGTCCCTGCGGCGGCTCCTCGCGAAGGGTGACGACACCCGGCCGCTCCACCACCACGGTCAAGCCGCACTCAGCCACAGACACGCACCGGTTGTGATCGCACCGCCGATTCGGTTATAGCGCAAGCTAATTCGTGTGTCCGCACGCCTCGGGATAGTCCACGAGGATCCCGGCAGGCCCAGCGCCGCGTCCCAACACCGCATCGACAAACGCCCGGTCGGCGGCCTTCTTGGCGTCGTCCGGGCGAAGGCTGCGTTGCAGCGGCCCGTCGGGAGTCCGTGCGGTAAGGCGGTCTTCGTGGATCGTGATGGAGATGTCGTCGGCATGGAGGTCGAGGCCCGCGAGGTGCTTCCACGCCAGACAGCAGGCCGCGGTGACGCTGCCGACCGCCCCCGAACGGGAACGCAGAACTGCGGCGGTGGCGCCATCGACGTCGGCACCCGGTGCGTTGGGAGGTGTGGTGTTGGCGTATGCGCTCACCTCAGCCACCTCGCCGACGAAAAACCGGATTAGGTCGAGCACGCGCACAGCCTGCTCGACGATCTGGCCACCGGAGAGTGTCCGCTGGATCCACCAGGTCACCGGCGGTACCCGATCCAGCCAGGAGCCGACCGCCAGCCGAATCGGGCGGTCGTCGAGCATCTCCCGCGCGAGCGTCACCGCTTCGGAGTACCGCCAGTGGTGGCCAACGGCCGTGAGGACTCCATTCTCGCCGGCCACGTCGGCGATCCGCCGCGCCGTGCACACGTCGATGCCGAGCGGTTTCTCGACGAATAAGGCGACACCGGCGGCGACGATCTGCTCCTCGATGAAGCCGTGTGCATGGGGCGGCACGCAGACGTAAACGGCGTCGACGGAGGTGTCGAGGAGCGCGCCGACGCCGGATACCGCCAGGGAGCCGGTCATTTCCGCGAACTCGCACGCGGCAGAGCCGTCAGGGTCGGTCACGGCAACGATCTCGACATCGGGAATGTCGGTCAGGTGCCGCGCGTGGCGCAACGCGACACCCCCGGCCCCGACGAAGCCGATCTTGCAGCGACTCATTTTTCGATTCCCGTGCTGATCGGCAATAGATACCCGCCAACGCCACGGCTACCCCTACCCACCGTTATCGATTCGACGTCCCATTGTGTGGGTATCTGGCGTCCATGTGCTTCCAAACCAGCAGTCCGCCGAGGACTGAGAGTGTCAGCGATGACCCGCCATGGCGCGCATCGTTCTGATCAACGCGGGTCCGTGGCTCACGGTGCCGCCGCAGGGCTATGGCGGCATCGAGAGTGTGATCGCCACGCTCATTCCGGAGCTTCGCAGAAACGGCGTGCACGTCGTCCTGGCGACGGTCGCCGCGAGCACGATCGAGGTGGACGAGAAAATCGCCGTGTTTCCCACCCCGCAATTCGCTCACCTCACCGAACCGTACAACGAGGTGATGGGGGTTGCCGCCGCCCACATGCACCACGTGGTGACCTGGCTGCAAAACCGCATCGACGTCGATCTTGTCCATGACCATCTCGAAGTGCTCGGGCTCACCGTGCTGGCCGCAGCCGGCCGCACGGTTCCGCCGGTATTGCACACGCTGCATTGGGATTTGGCCAGACGGCCGACGCTTTACCGAAATTTCCAAGGTGCGGGCCGGATATGGGTCAACGGTGTTTCGTCGGCCCAAATGGCACAGGCGCCGGCCCAGCTTCGTGCGTGCAGCCTCGGCCATGCGCACCTGGCCTCCCCGCTCGCTCAGAACGCGTCGAAAAGGCCATCGCGTGCCAAGTGTGACCACCTTGTATTGGTCGCCCGGATCACCGCGGTCAAGGGCCAACATGTCGCGGTACGGGTGGCAAAGCGGCTCGGTTGCGAACTCGTGCTCGCCGGGCCGGTCGGGCCCTACCAGACATCCGATGAGCTGGCCGCCGATCCACACGCCGACCGCTACCCCGACGTGCGTTACTACCGAAAAAAGGTTGCTCCGCTACGTGGACGGCGACCAGATGCGGTGGGTCGGCAATGTCGTTGGCATCGACAGGGACGATCTGGTAGCCACGCGCGCGTGCCACGCTGTTTCCGGCGAGTTGGGATGAACCGGGCGGCACCGCCGTCATCGAATCGCTGGCCCTGGGTACGCCCGTGGTGGGATACGGTCGCGGTTGCCTGCCCGAACTCGTCGAGCCCGGGACGGGATTGCTTGCCGAGCAGGACAACGAACCCGAACTGGCACATCTGCTGAGCAGGATAGACGAGATCGATCCGGATCACTGCCGCGCCGTGGCGGAGCGTCGGTTCTCTCCCACCGTCATGGCAACCGCATACCTGGAGCTTTATGACAAGTGTCTGCTCAACACCGGCCGGAGGCGCGAGATCGTCACCATCTAACCGACGGCAACGGTGGATGCCACCGCGCAGCTGTGCCAGGTAGTCCGGAAAGGGTTGCGGTCGCGGAGAAGCCGAGCCGTGCGCCCGGATGTCGGCGGACTGTGAATCTTAAAGCAGCGAAAGGACGAAAGACAGCAGGAAGCCCGCCGCGGTACTCAGCGCGACGGTCGGGCCGCCATGCTCGTAGGCCTCTGGCATGAGCGTGTCGGCGAGTGCTGCCAGGACGGCGCCCGCGGCAAAGGCCAGAGGTAGCGAGAGGGTCTCGTGCGTCGCTCGTGACAGTGGTCCGGCACCAAGCACCACGGCGAAGACCAGCAGCAGCGCGCACACGGTCCAGGTGCCCAGGATGAAAGCCTGGGAGCGGCCTTGCTCGCGCATCGAGGCGCTACCCACCAGCGCTTCAGGGAAATTGGCGACGAAGATGGCGGCCAACAGCGCAATGCCGCCGCTACCTTCGCCAAGAGCCACGCCGAGCACAAGATTTTCTGGAACTCCGTCCAGGGTGGCGGCGGCCAACAAAGCCAGGCCGGCGGCGCCGCTGGTAGATGCCGGGGACGCAGGCGCGTCCTGCGCGGCTGCATCGAGGTCGAGCTTCTCGCTGCCATGATCGTCTTTGCGGTTACCTTCTGCCATCCGGTCCAGCCGCTGGCTGACCACGGTGAACACCACGGCCCCGACCGCCAAGCCCAGTGCCGCTCGCCAAATGCCTCCTTTCTGGTAGGAGTCCTCGAACATCTCAAAGGTCAGGGCCGTGATAAGTGCTCCGGCGGCGAAGGCAAGCATTCCCGCCAGCACCCGCTTTGGGAGCTGCAGTCGCCCACCGGCCAGGGCACCCAGCACCAAGGCGCTAGAAGCGATCACGCCGAACAGAACCGCCTGTCCCACGCCTCGTAGATATCCACTGATGGTGAGCGTCACACATCAGATCCGCGACAAGCCTTCCCCTTCATTGCCTCGCTATATGGAAGAACACGGACGCCTACCTCGCCGCGTTCGGTGGTCAGGCCCCCGAAGCAGGTTCGAACCGCGGATGATCGAGCGAGACCCACCCGCGCCAGGGCGCGAAGTCAGATTCCGTTGCCGCTAGCGGTGTGCGCCACAGCGACTCCGTCACCGTCCAGGGCCTCATGCCGGGCACCACCTATCCGCGGATGCCCGGCCACGAGGTGATCGGCATGGTTGAGGCGATCGGAGCCGACGTGCCTGGCTGGGACATGGGCATGCAGGTCGGTGTGTCGGTTGGTTCGGTGGTGCGTGCGGGTTACTTGCGAATGTTGATGCAAAACAATGATCGCGCGGTGATTACGTCGCTTAGCAGGGCTTGGTCGAACCGATCGACACGCTTGGCCGAGCAGTTCGGTCGCTGACACCTGCGTTCACGGACCAGGCGATCCACACCACCTGGCGGCTTAGCACCGGAGATGAACAATATCGCTGGGTCAACCGGGCGGTGTTCGTCGGGTAAGGACGACTCCTGCCCGGCGGGGGCGGATCGACTCGGCATGCAGCACAACGTCTATCGCCTCGGCTGAGCGGCAGTGCGACAGATGCCGCGCTGCTCGGCCGTCCGGACGGCTTGTGTGCCTGGGTCCGAGCTTGTGGCAGGGACCCGGCCACGGGAGAGGGCGGGTGTGCGGGCCGCATTCATTCTCGATACGTTGGCGTCCATCGACACGGCGGTGTTCGTCCGCGTCGCATTCGAGCTCGCCGACTGTCGGCCGACGGCCGGCCAGAAGGTGTCGACCGTTACGCAGCGCGAGCGCGGTCGTGCAGGCGACCGCCGCAGCGCGCCCTGGGATCGGGCGAGAGTTGTTGATGATCTAGTGCTAACGCGGTGTTTCTCGTCTGCTGGTGCTGTTCGACGAGGAGTGGAGACGTTCCGAGTCGTAGCCAGTGCGTAGTCGGCCGGCACGGGTGAGCGCGACCAGTCCGTGCAGTGCGGCAAAGAACACCTCGGTGAGCGCGTCGGCATCCTGATCGTCGGCGACCGAGCCGACTGCCTGGTACAGCTCGGCGGAAGGCCGCCCTCAGCTGAGGCGGCGTGTCGTCAGCGGCGAAGGGCAAGTTGGTCGCGCGGGTGAACATCGCGTCGTACACCGCCGGGTTGTCGCGGGCGAAGTCGAGATAGGCGTGTGCAATCCGGGTCAGGGCGTCACTGGCCTGGGCGGTGTCGGCGCGCGCAACTCGAAGCATGTCCGCGAGCTCGGCGAACCCGTCGATGGCGATGGCGTCAGCGATCTGTTCCATGCCAGTGAAGTGCTTGTACAAGACAGGCTGGCTGTATTCGATTCCGGTGGACAGCCGACGGGTGGTGACGGCATCCCAGCCTTCGGCGACATTCTCCAGGAAGCCATCGGGATCGACATCAATCTGCATGGTGACCCGCGTGGTGTTGTCATCGATGCGGCGAAACGTCACCACCCCGGCATGCTCAGGTCCGCTATCGGACTTCCACGCGACACGCTCTTCAGGATGCTGCTCGGTGATGGTGGCGTCGAATTCGCGGACCGATGGGCCGACCTTGACGCACCAATGCAGGTGCGTGTCGTCTCGCTGGTCGATCAGCTCGACCTCCATGACGTGGGGGAAGGACTCGAACTAGGTCCACTGGTTGTAGACAGTAGGTATCGGTCGATCAACGTCGATCGATGCGGTGGTCGTGCTCATGAACTGCCCCTTCTCGCTAATCTGTGAAGCAGGCCCACCCGTCTTCACAGCCAGCGCACGCAGCTTCACGTTGGCCGCCTGGCAACACGGCGTGGATGGCCTATCTGACCGGTTGCGCTGATCTCTTCCGCGAAGGCTATACCGACGTATACCAATTCACCTGCGAGAAGGCCTGACTGCTCGGCTCTGGCCGTCCGAATACCAACGCGACCGCCGAAGATGAACGATTTGGTAGCACAGCTACTGCCTGCAGCGGTCCCGGCCGGATGATCGGACTCAAACGGAGACAAGCAGTTTCGCCAGTGGTCTTTCTAGTGGCGGCCGTCAATCGGTTCTGTGAGTCCTGGCATTTCCTGCGCCGCCACATTCACCGCATCCAGGTTAGGGCTGCCACGCATTGCTTTCCAACGTTGCGAGCTGGATCGGCGTGACCAATGCGAACCTAGGCCGAACGCTGACGCTGACCACATCGTGTTGGCGACCCATCGGTGGACCCGAGGTTTGCATGGTCACCACCCGGGTATCACTGGGAAGCCGTTCGCTTCCAGCACGTGGAGCACCGTCGGTGTACCACGACCGGAAGTCATCATGACCGCATCTCAGCCTGCATGCACCTCGAAATTCGACGGCGCACCCTCCAACATCAAAACGGCAATTGCCGACCACGAAACCAATCCCGCCTACGAAGTACACCTCGGCCGTGTCGTGGACATCGGGGGTCAGCTCAACGGGTCGTGTCGATCTGGTTAGAGGGAGAGCGATGGTCAGGATATCTGCAGCTAGCCGACCCCCGTGACCTCGAGCCACAGCCAATGGGGCACCCACCGTAAGCGTTTAGGCGCTATGCAGTTGGTCATCCTCTCCCATCGCGCCGCCGGCCTTAAGCATTCACGACTATACGAAACGTAGCGACGCGGTTGAGGTTTGGCTTCGCCCTCGCGGAACGAAGGGGCCATGGGTGGTGACTGGGAGTGCGCCGTCGTCGGCGGTGGCGCGGCCGGCTTAAGCGCTGCACTGGTGTTGGGTCGGGCACGGCGGCGGACCGTGGTAATCGACGCCGACGAGCAGAGTAACCGTGCATCGTCGGTGATCGGGGGGCTGCTCGGCTATGACCAGCGCCCGCCGGCCGAGTTGTACGCCGCCGGGAGAAAAGAACTGTTGTCCTATCCGAGCGTCGAATATCGCCCCGGGCAGGTGAGTCGTGGCCGTCGCGTCGACAATGGCTTCGTCCTTGAGGTCACCGATAGCCAACCCGTTCACGCGCGGCGAGTAATGCTCGCGACCGGAATGCAGTACTGCCCGCCGAAGATTCCGGGGCTCGATCAGTTGTGGGGAATATCGGTGTTCCAATGCCCGTTTTGCCACGGCTGGGAGATGCGCGACAAGCGACTCGCCACGCTCGCAGCAGGAAATGAGGCTGTGCACGCGGCGTTGATGTTGCGGGGGTGGAGCGACGATGTGGTAGCGCTGACGGACGGCCGATCCGATCTCTCGTCGGCCGACGAGTACGCCTTGCGATCGGCGGGCGTAACGATCGACGATCGTCGAGTCGTCGAATTACTCGGCGACCAAGGGCAATTGAGGCAGATCGCATTCGCCAACGGCACCCGGATGGCACGTGACGGGCTGCTGATCGAGGCACCGTTGCGTCAACGCTCATCGCTGGCCGAGCAGCTGGGCGCCACATGCACACCCGGGCCGCTTGCCGCAGACGCGATTGGAGTCGACGATATCCATCGCACGAACGCGGGCGGTGTGTTCGCCGCCGGTGATGTCTGCACCAAGCAGCCGCATCTGGCGGGCGCGATTGCGGCCGGCTCACAGGCGGCGATGATCATCGTTCAGAGCCTGCTCGCCGACGAGTTCGGTCTGCCCTATCCGCCGAGTTGAAATATCGCACGCACGGCGACCAGCACTCGGACGCTCTCATGACCGGTCATCAACTTCCCGATCCGTCCGTCCTTGCCGGTCCGACTCATCTGGGTAAAACGTCAACGCCCATTGAGGCTGAGGACGTTCTCAAAATGCTGGCAGTGCACGGTACTTGGCAATAGGGCGCGGGTTTCAGCGGTAGCGGCACTGCCGTCATGTAGGCGGGGAGCAAGATCGCCCTGGGCCAGCTCACAAGATGGGGACGACGCGACTCCGATTCACCCCTGGCAACAACGAGTTTGACCGGCAAGGTGTCCATGTAGATCCGCACAGGGTCTAGCGCTCGTCACTTCACAGTCGCTGAAAGGCCTCGGCGGCCTCTGTGGATACGCGACAGGTGTGATGTCATAGGACGCTAACGGGACAAGACGCCTTCACGACCTCGGCGGCGGTAATGAGGTCTGTCGCGGAGGCCCGTGACGGCACCAGAGCGAGATGGCCGCTTGCGCTGATCGATCGAGTCCCCCGCGCCCACATTCTTTAGTAGTACCCCGCGTTCTTGCGCAGCTCGCGCTCCGACGGACGCCGTGCGCGGTGCGGTGCCGAGCGCGGCCACGCTGTGGTTGATCGCGCCGACAGGCGATTGTGGATGCACGCATCGCGGGCATCGTGGACATGGGCGCCAATTCCCCACGTGGGACAGGATTTACCATCCCGAGACTGTGCCTCCAACTCGACGAGTGCGCCTCACTACCCGGCCGCCCTGCACCACCGCCTCGGGACAAGCGCATACGAACGCCAAGGAACATGATGCCGGGGTGGTCACCACCCGCAGATAGGTATCGTCCTGATCGGATCGCCACATCGCAGAACGGCAGTTTGTGCGACCGCATTGATCCTCGTAGGCGCCAGCCCGTCTCGACGCGCGATCTGCGAGAGCAGCGCGATAGGCCCGCATTTCGTGTTCGAGGAAGCATCCTGGCTAACTCTGCAGCGCCCGCGAAGGCGACGTCATCAAGGTCATTCATGACCTGTTAAATTAACCGCCACGGGGCCTCAGCCGTTTGTCCGACACCGCGGCGCTGGCACTGACTGCGCGGCACGACTATCGGGTTCTGTACCGAAACTGGACGATGCTTGTCGGAAGTGCTGGCCTCCCTTCGCACATCGGCATCCGGCCATCCTAGGATGGCGATCGGCGGGACATCACGTTAGTTTGTGCGGCAGAACGGAGTCGGCGCCTGCCTTCTCGCAGCCGGTCTCGATGATCCGCACCGCGCCTGTGCGGCAGGCAATGATGGTCGAGTCCAAATCCATTCGCTTCCACGCCCCGGCTCGTTATCGACGCGACGTGATCTTTGACCGCGCAATCTGCATGGAGCCAAAGCAACACCGGTGCTTGTTTTCTCGCGAGGTTGGCGAGATCGGCGATCTGCGGGCTCACAGCGAGCGCGTGTTGCCATGGTGGCCACCGACCGGCGAAGCCCGCGATTGACCGTCTACGGGGACGCCGGTTCCAGCCCAATCGCGAGGAGATGCGACACCGATCGGAACTAACATCGTTGACACTGCCTTAGGACCCGGACCATTCGATCGGTCACGGCGACACTGGCGGACGTAGTCAATCCAATATAAGGCGGACACAGTCGAATAAACCGTCGCCCCAAAGAACCCAACCGCTGCCTGATCGGAACTCGTCTCGGCGGCAATCATTTTGCGCTCTGCGACCGGTCCTTTCCCCGGGCCGCGACCATGTCGCAACGACCATCAGCGGCACGACTGTGCCCGGGGTTTGATCTTCGGTTCCGATAACGTTCACCGAATGCAGGCGACGCCCGCGCATCAGTGACCTCGTCGGCGAACACACCCGATCGACGCAGCCCTTTGGTCGAGTAAGCGGTTGGCCGGGTCAAGCCACGGGGGTGCCGCGCGTCAATGTCGTCACGTTGGGTAACCAGTAGCAACGACGCCGGGTTCAGTGCCAGGCGAGTGCACGATGAAGGACCGGCAGTCATGACGATCAACGACCACGACGACGCGTCTGTCAACATCTCTGGCGAACCGACGCGTGCCTTCTCAAGCCCGGTGCTCGGCGATCGAGATTTTTCCCACGCCCAGCATCAGAGTTCGATGGCTGCCGCCGAGTTTGTGCCACGGGGCGCGGCAGCGCTGGTGATCAGTCGAGGTCCCAACTCAGGACACAGATTCCTGCTAGATCAGCCGGTGACAACGGTGGGTCGGCATCCCCGAAGCGACGTTTTACTCGACGACGTCAGAGTGAGTCGCCGGCACGCGGAGTTGCGGTGGACGAACGATGAGCTACGAGTCGTGGATGTCGGCAGTCTGAACGGCAGCTACGTCAACGGGCAGCGGGTCGAATCGACGGTGCTAGTCCCCGGCGACGAGCTGCAATTCGGAAAATTTCGACTGACGTTTGTAGCCGCTTCAGCTTGAGACAGCCGAGACGCACTGGGGTCGTTCTGGTAGGAGAAGACTTGCCCCCGTGCTTACACGGGACTCCTTATCGCGCCGGTCACCGCAACCGACACAGACCGCCGCGCCGCGGCACAAACGCCGCACTGTTCTGAGCCAGCGGCTAGGAGGTCGGCGGCGACCCAGCATGCGAACTCGCCAGGACGACGCCGAGACCTGGTCACGCATCGCGAACGACTGCGACGCCGAATGCGTTCAAGACAAACCCGGTTCGGCACCGACCAACGCAGTGGCCACCGCAGCTGCCTCCGACACGCACTCACAAACCGCCTCGCGCAGCGCCACCAACCGGGCCCACCCGCACCGCGTCCCACCCCCGAATCGCCGTTGGCCGCCGCCGCGCCGGGGCGCCATGCGACATATTCGACAACCTGGGGCGCCGCCATAGCCGCTGCCCTCTACATCGCTGCGCACCGATTCAGTCGACACCACTAGCGAGTGCGGCCTTCGGCATAGCTAGTAGGGCACCGGTTTGACGGCGGACGCCGACAACCTGAGTGTGCCGACTTGCCTCAGTAATAGCAGCCCAAACAGGTCTGGCGTTGCATTGATCGCCAAAAAACGCCGGTCGCAACCCTTTTCCAGGTGAAAGAGGGCCCGGCTCGATCGAGATCAACCAGTTTTTCGGCTTTTTCTCTGTTTCCGAGTGCGCTGTGCGGGTAGCCCTTGACGCACAGGTCAATTTGCCAGGTTAAGCCCGTACAGTTCGGCGCTTCGAACTTATGCGGAAGCGGTTAGCGATTGGCGCGATCATGGGCATCCGGAAGCCATGGTTTGCCGCGTGTCACTCACCGACTCGACTTGCGGCGCGGTGTGGCCCGGCCCCGGAAACTAAGCAATTCACGTCGAACACGGCAGAACCTGATGGCGACCTTCCAGTTGAGACTGCGATACTAAAAGATGTAGCGGGAGGCGCAGTCGAGTGCACTGGCGACCACGGTGATGATCGGCGACTTGGTGCGTGGACCTTGCCGCCAGCCGCCGAAGTCGCCTGAGTCCGCGTCGATTGCCACACTCACGGGGGTCAGACCTTCTCAGCCAGCGTGCGGTACAGGGTCGCGCGGCTGACGCCTAACGCCTCTGCGATCACCGGCACAGGCTCGCCGCTAGTGCGCATCCGTTCGGCCAGCGCGATCTGCGTGGCGTCGAGGGCCTTGGGCCTGCCAATGGGTAGCCCGCGTGCCTTGCGGGCGGACTTCGAGGCGGTGCGGCGCTCGCGCTGTAGCTCTAGCTCCAACTCGGCCAGCGACGCCAGGACACCGGCGATCATCCGGCCGGTGGCGTTCGAGGTGTCGATGCCCTCACGCAACGACCGCAGCACGATCTCGTGCTGGCCGAGGTCACGGATCGTAGTCATGACTTCGGCAGCATTGCGGCCCAGCCGGTCGATGCCGACAACGACAATCACGTCACCGGGGCGGGCGTAGTCCAGGAGGGCGGCAAGACCGGGCCGCTGCTCGCGTGTCGACGTGCCTGTGAGCTTGTCGGTATAGACGCGGGTGCTGTCCACACCAGCGGCATGCAGAGCATCGACCTGCTGGTCGAGCGACTGGTGGCCGGTGCTGACGCGGGCGTAGCCGAGAAGCTGGTCGGTGGCCGAGGTGGTGGCGGTCGTCATCCCTGTATCGTATCTCAAAACATGGTCCGAGACTATTTCGATACGCGACAACTTTCGAGACTCGCGATCTGTGGATATGACTGCCACCCGCAGCCGCGTGAACACCTGTCTTAAAACTAAAGTTTCGAGACGGCTCGATGGCGGCGGGTCGCTCAACGGTGGCGGGCTCGCAGCATGCGACCTGCCGCACCGTACAAATAGCGGCCGTTACCCGACACGCCACCTGTGCCCCTAGCGCTGAGGGACCGTGTCGATCTGAAAGCCAAATTGGCGCAATGGCAACACCGCCGACGGATCTCCGTTACTGCCCATTGCCAGGAAGACCCAGAGCGCGCCCGTTGAGTCCGTCGTCGTTGCATAGGACGATCCCGCCCCCATCGCGAGGTCGTTCTGCACAGCAAAAGTCGACGCATACTTGCCGATATAGATCACGCCTTTCTGGGGAGACACGCATAGCCCGCCCCGTACGGCACCGGGAAACGTGTGTCCATCAGCGAAGGTGCCTGCGCGACAAACGCTCGCGAGCCAATCGTCCGGTGTTGACGGGGGTACGAGATCAACAGGTTGGTTCGCCCCATCACCGGGAACCCCTTGGCCAGTACTTCGACTGCCCAGCACGATCGCGACTACGGTGATGACCACAGCAGCCGCTGCGCCAATGCCGATTCCGACCCGAACACCACGAGACAGTGCGCGCCATCTCTGCGGCTGCGCTGATTGCGGTTCAAACGGTTCCAAAGCGGGATTGGCCTTCGACCGACGTTGCTTCGTCCAGCGCCCTCCGTCCCAGTATCGTTCACCGTCCGAGCCGTCGGGGTCGTCATACCAGTCAGCTGGTAACGCCAGATGCGCTATCGGTTTGACCGGAGGTTCACCGGTGGCCGTCGGCACTTCAGACGCCTGATCGGTTTGCCGTGCGCCAGAAGCGGGAACGTGCGGTGCTTTCATTGTCTTGACGGCTGGCTCGCCGTCGACGGCGACTACTTCGTCGCGCCTGTAGGCGTAGACATCGGGGTCACCTGCGAACCGCATGTAGACCTCAATGCCGGACTTATCGTCGTCGAGCGCGTCGACGGTACCGATCTGCCCATTTTGGTCATCATCAGTTGCCTCGATCTTCGCCTGGCCACCCACCTTCAACTCGGCCTTGGGCGCTGGTACCCGCTTAAGGTGTCGCGCTGTCCACGCCTGGCCATCCCACCAACGTTGGCGGCCGGATCCGTCTGGGTCTGGGTAAAAGTCTGGCTCAGGTCCTCTCGTCGTCATGAATAAGCCCCCCGTCGCGAAAATGTCACCGAAACTTTCTAAAAGCTGGTTGTTAGCTGGGAGAATATCCCTGGCGAGTCTCCGACAGCTAGCAAATGCCATATCGTGCGCCGGACTGCCGCGCGCAGATCACGAAGTCGAGAGTGAGGAATAACGTGTCAGACGACGAGATTGACCCGAACTGGTCGCCACCGACACCGAAGGAATCCCGCGAGCGTGAGTCAACGGTGAAACCACCGGCTCCCAGAACCCCAAACCGGACCCGTCAATCTTCGTCGCACTCCGCGCCATCTGCGACCGCGCCTGTTTCGAAGACGTCAAGTCTCAAGACGACTGGTCGCCCACAGACGCCTGGTAGGCAGACCGCTAGCAATGCCGGGCGGCCTCCGGACACTGCTAGTTACGCGCAGGCCCTTTCTCCCGAAAAAAGGCGAGATCGGCTTGCCGTGCGTGTCTCGGTATTCTTAATCCTGGTTTTCGTTGTAATGGTCTGCGGATTTATGTGGATCGCAACGACTTAGAAGGCGGGCGGCAACTGCTCGATCGGCATCGCAGTGACCGGGGTGGGTCGGGTGAGGCGAATGTGTGGTTGCCGGGCTGCGACTATCTGACATGCCGGGCGGCTGCCCAATAGTTCTCATCTACTGAGGTTGATGCAGCCCGGCTCACCGCCAACCCCCGGAATAGGTCACGGGGCCATACCAGTAGGGTGCCTCGCCCATAGCTACGCTTCCTCCTTATCGAACCTTCCGACTCGGTAGGCGACCGCACTACTGAAGGCGCATTCCAGTTACCCGGTCTGGGCAGAAGTTGTTCACTGCGATCTGCACCCAGCCTTGCGCTCCCTCCCAGGAGAGGTTTGGGTTGCCCCTCCGCATCCCCGACGCCGCGGCGTTCTTGAGACCAGGGCCAGCCAGCGACGATCCATTCTGGCGGTAGGCATCCATCAGGTTCTGGCAGATCGTCGGTCCCGTCTGCGCCAGCGTCTTCACCGTCGACGTGGGCTGGATGCCGATCGCCTTCAGATCGTCAATGTATTGCAGCTCAGCCGGACCCAGCTGTTCGGTGTCGGAGGTCGCGGGTGATGCCGTAGCTGGTGGTGGCTGCGGCAGTCCGGGGCCTGGACATGCTACATTTCCGGCCATCCCAGGCTGCGCGAGCACGTCCTCGCAGGTACCGCATGGAACAGTGGCGATTTTGCCGCCCAGTTGGACTTGGCAGTACGGCGGGTCCGCTGTAGCTACGGACTGCGGCCAGGCCAGGCCCCAACCGACACACCAAACCGCCGCCGCCGTTGCCGCGAGGATCGTCGGACCACGGTGTCGTCGAGCTACCTTGGGCGTTCGCTGTGTGCTCACTCCAGACCTCCTCCTGAGCTACTGGAAGTGAGAGTACGGGGACCCCGAAGCCGGACCGGGAGATTTGCTGGATGCCGACAATGGTTCTTATCTATCTAGGTTGATGCAGCCCGGCTGGACCGCCAACCCCCGGAATAGGTCACGGGGCCGTACCAGTAGAGTGCCTCGCCCATAGCACCGCCCATCGCCTTCATGAGTTTGCATTCGGCAGCAAGCCCCGCGTAGTAGCGGATGGCTATGATCACGACCTTGCCCGCCTCGTGAGCGTCCAGCGGATGAATACCCCGATTGCGACTCTGGTCATAAACCAAGCCCTGCAGGAGTGTGAACTGTCGATACGTCGGTTCCCTGGCAAAGGATTCTGCGACCATCTTTCCCGTATTGACGGCGAGTTCGGGCGATTCGTACCAGACCGGGAGTCCGTTTGTTCCGGGCAGCAGAGACCGAGATGATAAAGAGCAGCAAGGTATTGCTTGTCCGTTGGGGCGAAGGGCTGCGCTGTCGCTACCGACTGGGTTGCCAGAATTGCGACAATCAACCCGGCCATAAGCACCACGGCTTCGAGCAAGTATGCCCGTTCCCGTCGCATTTCGTCGCTCCCAAACGCGGTGTTCATAAACAGCCGGTGCGCTCGATGACCTCAAGAGTAGCTGTCTCTCGCGCCAGTCGTTGCTGGATTGCGCGAACTCCGCGACGACCGGGCTATTCACGACCCCGGCTGTTCACTGAGTCGTCTCCTGAGGACTTTCCCGGAAAGCGCCCAGCGATTCGCTGGTGCGGACGGGAGCGCTATTACCGATGCGACGTCGCGTCAGAATTACGAGAGCACCTCGTGTCAACGGCGGCCGAAAATTGACCCCTTTTCGACGGTTGAAAATTGACCCCCTAGGTGTTCATTCTTCGGTCGTCGATCCCGGGACGCGCCCGAGGTCGCGGTCTTTGATGCGGTACGAATCGCCTTTGAGCGCGATCACTTCGGCGTGGTGGACGAGGCGGTCGATCATGGCCGCGGCCACCACGTCGTCGCCGAACACTTCACCCCAGCGGCCGAACGGTTTGTTCGAGGTGACGATGAGGCTGGCCCGCTCGTAGCGGGAGGAAACCAGCTGGAAGAACAGGTTGGCGGCCTCGGCCTCGAACGGGATGTAGCCGACTTCGTCGACGACGATCAGCGGGTAGCGGCCCAGCCGGATCAGCTCCTGCTGGAGTCGTCCGGCGTGGTGGGCTTCGGCCAGTCGGGCGACCCATTCAGACGCGGTGGCGAACAGCACCCGGTGGCCGGCTTGGCAGGCCCGGATCGCGATCCCGATGGCTAGATGCGTCTTCCCGGTGCCCGGCGGGCCGAGAAACACGACGTTGTCTTTGGCGACCACGAAGTCCAGCGTCCCGAGGTGAGCGATGACGTCGCGTTTGATGCCGCGGGCGTGATCGAAGTCGAATTCCTCCAGCGACTTTCGCGATGGGAACCGCGCAGCGCGGATACGGCCCTCACCGCCGTGCGACTCACGTGCGGAGACCTCACGCTGCAGGCAGGCCACCAGGAACTCCTCATGAGTCCAGGACTCGGCGCGGGCCCGCTCTGCGAGTCGGGCCACCGCCTCGCGCATCGTCGGGGCTTTCAGGGCGCGGGTCAGGAAGCTGATCTCGGCGGTCAGATCCCGGTTGGTCGACGAGGCGGCAGCCGTCTTGGTCGCGGCCGTTTTGGTGGTCATGACACCAACCCGCCTTCACCGACGTCGATGCCCAACGCGGCGTCATAGTCAGCCAGGCAACGCTGCTCGACCATGAGTTGATCGTCATGTTCACGGACCGGGCGCAATGCACCAATACGGTTGTGGCGCAGCATGTTCGCCGCTTCGCGATGTTCCGGATCGGTGATGGTCTGATGCCAGGCCCACACCCGTTCATGATCGGCGACGGTCTTGCCGTCACAGAACACCTGGACCCGATCCAGATCCGCGAGGACCTCGATACGCCGACCGATCACCCCCGGGTGCACCGAGTAGTCATTGGAGTCCAACCGGACGTAGTGATCGCGGGCCAACCGCGTCGAATTTCGCCACCCGACCTGCGGAGCCACCGGGGGCAACGCCAGCATCGCCTGGCGGTCCGCGCCGATCCGATCCGTCGGAGCACATCCCAACACCCGGCGCCGACGCGCATTGACCAGCTGCAACCACTTCCCGAACTGGTGGTTGAAATCCCCAGGGCCGCTGAACACTCGGCCGGGCAGAAACGACCGCTCGAAATAATCGTGAGCCCGCTCGATGATGCCCTTGTGCTCGGGCTCGCGCGGTTTGAGGACCACCACCTTGGTGCCCAGAACCCCGCGAAACGCCTGACAATCGCGGGTCAGCTTGGACTTGCCGGACCGATACCGTCCGATCGCGCCTTCACCGTCCCAGACCAGGGTGCGGGGCACCACACCCAACGCGGCAATCAGCTGCCACCAGCCGGCGAACAGATCCTCAGCCCGCCGCGAGGGCAGCAAGATCGCCGAGAGCCACCGCGAATAGCCCAACACCATCGTCAGCACCGGCAACTGCATCGGCGTGCGGCTCTGCCCGTAACCCACCGGGATCGTCGTTGGCGGAAACCACAAGTCGCACTGCGCGATATCGCCGGCGTCGTAAGTGGTGCGCCCGGCTGGGTCCGGCGGTAGATACGCCGGACGCAGCTCCCGCACCCGGGTGTTGAACACCGTCATCCCACGCGTCCAGCCGACCCGCTCGGCGATCACCGAGGCCGGCATCGTCGGCACCGCCGTCAGCTGGGCGCGGATCGCGTCGTCGAACGCGTCCACCGCCGACCCTGCCGGTTTGCGCTCATACTTCGGCGGCCCATCGGAAGCCAACGCCGCCCGCACCGTGTTCCGTGAAATGCCCAACGTCCTAGCGATCAACTTGATCGGCAACCCCTCCGCTCGATGCAACCTGCGGATCTCAGCCCAGTCCTCCACAGCCAACAACTCCCTTCTCCTCTCAGCTCGTAAGCCGAGACTCAGACGAAGGGGGTCAAAATTCGGGCGTCGACACGGGGTCAGTTTTCAGACGACGCCGACACACCTCCTCAATCTTTCTGGTGTCGAGCTGTGAGTGGTGGTGAGTCAGGCGGCCCGCTTCTGGCTGGGCTTATCCAACTCAGGTCGCGGATGGATCGTCATCGGCCAATTGTTGGAGGTCGGAAAGTAGCCGCATCGACATCGACGCCTGCCGGACAATTCGGTGTACAGACCAGATCCCCTACTCAGACGATTGTGAGCGCGAATCCAATCTCGATTCAGGCAGTGATGGAGTCGAATCGCGCAGCGCCTCCAAGGCTTCACGCCACTCCCTATCGAGCCGGGCAGACCAGTAGGCCCATATTCCGTCAAGCTCATAGTGGCGCTTGGCGTGGATCCTCAGGCTGTCGTAGGAGATCGGGTCTGCGCCCGGGCGCTCTTTGTTGATCCAGGCCAGGATCGAGCGATAAGTAATTCGGCGCATGCCGGGCATAGAAACTCCGCGGAAGTCGAGGAGACGGTTCGCCAGGCGACGCAGACCCGGATCTTGGCAGACCCGACACAGCGGCTCAACCACCTCCAGAATCGGGACGGACGAGTTCTTCATCTTCGTTCCTCTCGCCGCGCCGCAAGTTCAATGACGGCTAAAAGTTCGTACTTATTCGTACTTAGTTGAACCTCGCTAAGGCTGGGTGACAGTGGGTCCGCTGGTGCTGGTGGTCGAGGTGTCGATCTGAATTTCCGGGTTGAACAGCCCTCCGCCGCTGCCCGACCCGCCGGGCTCGGGCGGTGGGACTTGACCGCCATGCCCCGTCCCGGTCTCGGCCTGAGCTTGGAAGTCTGCGTTGGGCACTGCGGTGGCGTCAGCGGTGCTGGTGGGCGGGGGCGGGGGTCCAGAACCGATTCCAGGACCGAAGAGGTCGCCAGAATTATCGTTGAACATAGGTCCTCCGCTACTGATGTCGCCGGGCTGGACCACTGCCCCGGTGATTCGGCTCGCCAGCTCCAGCAGGTGGCGCAGCTGCCGGTGTTCCTGGTCGGTGAGGGGTCTTCACCGAGCGCCTCACGCAAGTCGACGCGGTCGGAATGTTTGTTGGTCGTCGCGTTCACTCGAGTCTGAGGGGCCCGCTGGAAACGCTCGGCCAGCGGCACCTGCCCAATAGCCCTCTGCACCGCGGCGGTGCGGTCCGGGATCTGCGGGGACTGGGTCAGGATCGACTGCATAGGGCCTCCTCCCTTTTAGCGGGCGGGAGAGCTTCTTTCGCACGTGGGTGTGGCGATATCGCGGGGCTCGTCGCATACGAGATCGACCAACTAAACGGAGTCCTCTACCGACAACGCGTGGGCCCCGACACCCCGCAACGCCCGCTGTCATAAGAGGGGGCATTCGCGTTGATGGGGGTGTTTCCTGAACTGCGACAACTGCGACTACCAACTGCGACAACTGCGACTGCTATCTGGGTTTGAACTGCGACTGCGACAAACCACCTGCAGCACCCGGCGCTGACAAAGACCTAGCTCCGGTTCTCCGCTATGTACTGTCTGACCGTGTCGTGGAAGCGCAGATTGGGCGGGAGCAGCGGTAGCTATCAGCGCGATACCGAACCTGCCTTCACCGGCCGGAGAGTTCAGCTCGTCGTCACAGGGGGGTCGGCCCAGCACGGTTGCTACCGTCGTTGGACAGGGCTGGACAGGGGTATGTGGGAGGTATCTCATGAGAGACCATCCCCAACAACCTCTGAAGTACCCCTGTCCAGGTATGTCCAGTTTCCGTCATCGGTGAGGTCAGGATGATTTTCATCTGTCCGGAACGACAACCCAACCCATGCCTGGTATTTGGCTCCTAGCGATTTGATTCCATTAATGTCAGGACGTCTTGAAACAGTGCCCTGGATTTGTTGGGTGTTGTTCACTCGCTTCTTATCGATCTTCTCGCCGACCTCGCTGTGCTTGGCGAGACGTGTGGAAAGCGTCTGATCGGACCACGGGGTGTAGCCGTGACTCTTTAGCCAGTCGGTGAAGTCATCGAACAGGTCGGTGGAAACCACATGGCGTTGCGGGTCGAGCACCAACCTGTCCTCGATGTAGCGCAGCAGCACATCGGAGGACATGCGCCACTCCGCAATAGCTTCGGTGACGGAGTCCGGATCGGCAGGCATTTGCTGCTCGTTCCGGTACCAGGCCACCGCACCCTCGACCAGCCAGGCCAGGATGGCCTCATGTTGCTTGCAGCCGTTGCGGATACGGCCTCGTAGGCCGGGATCAATGGGGAGGTGATGCCCCGGGTCGGCGACGTCCTTAACGAAGGTGTACGGGAAGTTCAGCAGCGCTAGGCGTCTCCAGGTGCCGCGGTCGGACTCGTCCACCCTAGGAAGATGGTTTGTGGTCACGAAGACGGTGTGTGTCGGTTTCCAGCTCACCGAATCCTTGCCGCAATACCGGGCTGTCATTTCACCAACCCCATGTAGATCTTTCAACCGTTTGACATTCAAGTGACCTACCTCGGGAAGCTCCTCCATGAGCGCCAGCCGGGCACCGCGCAGCGTCATCAGCTCAGTGGGATGATCGCCGTTGCGGCCCAGCAGCACCCGGTCTGGCAGCGCCACGGCGTAGTCCCCGAGGGCATACCTCATGCCGTCGATAACCGTGCTCTTCCCATTCTCTCCGCCACCCCGCAGCATCACCATCTTGTCGTCAGCCGTGGGGTGGCCGGTGATGCCCTGTCCGAACCGATCGCGCAACCACACGCGAGCGTCCTGCGGGACAGCCCGCAGCGCCATATCCCAGTCGCGATGAGTCGCCCCCTCGATATAGTTCACCATCGTCACCTTGGTGAGCATCAGCTTCGGATCGTGCTCTCGCAGAGTGCCGTTGCGGAGATCCACCACACCATTGCGGACGTTCAGCAGGTGCGGAAAGGCATCGAAATCCTCTGCCTTTGCCGCAAGGTAGCCCTTGGCAATCCGCAGGATTGCTCCGATCCGACTGGCCGACAACAGCCCGCTGACCAGCTTCAGTTCGTGGCTATCGGCTCCGGATTTGGCCCTGTGCTTGTGGATCTCAATTACCGCCTCGCGGACCTCTTCGTAGACGATTTCTTGCGATGTTGACTTCCAGCGTCGGGAGTCGAAGTTCATCCACCCGAATGCACTGGTGTGAATGAATCTTCCCTCCAGGTGATCCCGGGCGATCTGCTCCCCGATGTAGGCATCTTGGTAACGGTCAGTGACGGCGACAGCGTCACTTCTAGCGCCGTCGTCTTCCTTCTCCTCGATCCTGTCCCAGCACGTCAGCAAGTCGTCATCGCCACGGTCGTCTAGGCGCTCGGCGAGGTCTCCCCGCTGGCGCACGGCCCACTCGGCGTTCTCGATCGTGAGACCCGCATCCTTGACAGCGGCCACAACACGGAACGTGTCGAACGAACGATCAGTGCCAAGTCCGTCCGCTCGCAGCGACATCTCGTCGACGGCCGCCTTGATCTTCGGGTACCGACTCAAGTCGAACGGCTCGCCGTAGTCATAGGTATCCCGCTCACGTCGCGTGGACTTGCGCACGTCCACCTTGTCCGCATCGAGTAGTGCCGCCAAAGCCTGCGGGTCCCAGCGGACGTCAGTGGGGCGCATGAGCCAGTCAACCGAATACGACTCCTCCCCTCGCGCCCTCCCTTTGTGGTTAAGGGTGCCAGGCGGCCGGAGCACATCGCTAGTACTGATCTTCGCGTCGGCGTCACCCAGATAGATGCCCAGTGCCCGACACAGTCTTTCGTGCTTGTGCCGTTCGACGGACTCTGACAGGCGGACGTAGACGTGGGCGTGCCCCGGTGTACCGGAAGCGACGGCGAATCCGTTGATCTCACGGACCTTGTCAAGGTCGATCTTCCCATCGCAATCGGCGTGGACCATCCGCATGTCGATGCCGTCGAGGAACTTACTGCGCTTCTTCTGAGGCATCAGGTATGGGCATAGGTGGACATCTTCATCCCGCGCATACTCGATCATCCCCACGAGATCGTCACGGTCCGCTGGCCACTCGAAGAAGAGGTGGTCGTGCTTTTCGTAGTCATACCTCCCCGTTTGGGAAAAATGCCCACCAATGCCGACGAACAGCACGGCATATCCCTGGCCATCGCCGAACACGGCATCGACGTAATCGACACGTCGTCCCGTACTCTTGTTGCTGAAGCAGCTTGTTGTGTCTGGGTTTCGTCCGCCTCGGCCCTGGTGTCCTCCGGGCCGGGGCTTCTCTCTACGGTTGTCAACGTGGCCACCGGCTCCTCGTGGTACTGGGCGTCGTCAATTCCGATCGTTGTCAGGGTGCTCGCCACACCGAAGTCGTCGAGCGCATCGCATGTGAGCTGATCGAATGCCGAGGATCGGCAAGCGTCGTCGTCCATTCCCGTACGGGTCGTAATGTTGTATCGAACTGCGATGCTTCCACTTTCGGGAACGGTCGGGCCGATGTCATCGAGGGCGTCACGGTCGGCCTGGGACAGGTTGGGCCCGGTCATCGGGTGCCACCACCTTCGGCACCCACTGAAAGTGGCTCAGATTCCGAGGGATGCACGAAATTCGGGTCGGTGGGCGTTGTCCAGCAACCGTAATCACGCTGGGCGCGGACTAGTCCGGTGTTCTCCGGCGATCGACACTTGCCATCACGTCGGTGCATGTCGAACACGCGCACCGTCGTGAACGTTACGTGACACGCACCGCAGTGTGCGGTGTTGTATCCGCTCCAACGGTCGGGGCATCTGTTGCAGCCGAACGTCATCGGGCACCGTCGCGGTTCTCGATGTCCGTCTGCTGCTCGGCCATCGTCGGCCCGCCGAACACCTCAGCGAGTGCCTCGTTCAGGTCGTCGTCGAGCACGTTCTCGGCGGCGAGTGTTCGCTTAGCCTCGCGGCAGGCACCGACCAGGATCTTTTCCAAGTACTTGAGGATCGAATCCGTCATCACGAACGCACGGCGATCGACGTGCACGCGCGTCAACTCGCCTCGTGAAATCAGGTTATATGCCTTGGCGTGCGAAATCCCGCCAAGGATGCGCCGTGCCTCGACGATCGACACTAGTGGCGGCAAATTCTCCAGGTTCATCATGCTGTGGTTTCTTCTCACGCTGTTTCCCGAATCTCTCTGGTGTATCCGGGGATTCGTTGACAAGTGTGAGGTACCGCCGATAGGCGTGCAACCACTAGCAAACGTATAGTGGAATTAACGGACTGCTATAGTTTTGTCCGGGTATGGCTGTTAATCGGCCATTTTCCCGAATGTGGAAATGAGTATACGGTCCCCCAGCAAATAAGCGCTTTCGAAAGTGGTACAGATTCTCAGAGATCCGTTAACCGTGGCTCAGGCTGATCACAGCCCGAGCGCGCCGCTGAGCCCGTCCACGGCAGCCCGCGCAACGCCATCGGCCGTCGAGGCGTAGATATCCCCGGTGATTGCGGTCGAGGAGTGGCCGAGGAGGTCTGCCACGGCGCGGATGTGAACCCCGGTCTCCAGCCAAGCCGTTGCGGCAGCGTGGCGGAGCGCGTGTACCCCGACACCCTTCACGCCTGCTCTGGCCGCTGCGACCTCGATCTCGCGCAGGAGGTTACGAGGCTCGACGGGGCGACCGGCCTGGGTGCAGAACACCAAATCGCTGCCCTGCCAGACGTTTGCGGCGCGCAGGCGCTCCTCCAGCTGGACCTTGCGGTGTTCCTTGAGCATTGCCACGACGGCCGGGGACAGCGGCACCGTACGGCGGGACCGGTCGGTCTTGGGCGTGGACGTGACCAGTCGCCTGCCCACCCGCGCTGTGGTCGCGGTTACCCGCAGCATCCCAGCGTCGAGGTCGACGTGCTCCCAGCGCAGTGCCAGGGCCTCACCACGGCGCAGGCCGGTGGAGGCGATGAGCACCAGTGCCGCGTAGTAGCGCATGCCCTCGGCTGCCCTCAGGATCCTCGCAACCTCGTCGGCAGAAATATGCCTAGTCTCCTGCCGATCAATCCCGGGCCGCTTCACGGACGCAGCCGGATTGCGGGCTAGCATTCCATCGCGCACGGCACCATCGAGTGCCAGCCGAAGCACTCCGAACGTGCTGCGGATCGTCGAATCGGACAACGCCCGGACCGGCTTGCCGTCCCCACGTGGCTTGGTCTTCTCCCGCATCGCCAGCACCAGCGCCTCCACATCGGTGGGTCTGAGCTTGTCCAATGTGATCGCACCGAACGGCTCCGGCTCCAAGTGCTTGCGAGCGAGATCTGCGTACTGCGCCTTGGTGGACTCGGCGCGGCTCGAGGCTTCAAGTGTGGTCGCTCTCCAGTGCTTCAGCCAGAAGGCAACGGTCGTCTTGGCGTCGACCACGGGCGCGCCGTCGTCTATCCGCTGGCGCGCCTTCTTCAACTTGGCTCGGACACTGGCCGCAGTCGGTCCGTAGAACGACTGGCGTTTGCGCTCGCCCGTGTCCGGGTCGGTGTAGGAGATCCGCGCCTCCCAGGTCCCATTGGACCGCTGATAGACGTTGCCCTCACCGTTGGCGCGCTTGCCCATGATGCGCAGAGTACGCGAGTAGCTCCGACTCCAGTTGGCGTATGCGTTGGCGTACTGGCCTCGTTGGCGTTCCTGAAAGCTCTGATTGTTTGAGAAAAGGCCTTCTCACCAGCTAAAACTCTGGTCGGGCTGACAGGATTTGAACCTGCGACCACTTGACCCCCAGTCAAGTGCGCTACCAAACTGCGCCACAGCCCGGTGCCGCCGAATACCACCGGCAGCAGCACGTGAGCCTACCGCAGCGAGGCGTCACAATCCCAACCGCCACCAGTGGGTACATCTAATCGATGACCGCTCGCGACGACACCCCGCTGTGGCTTTTCGCCGACCCGCTCGGTCCGGCCGTTTACGGGGGCGAGCACGCTCACCGCGAGATCCTGCTCGTCGAGGCAACGTCCGCGCTACAACGACGGCGCTATCACCGCCAGAAGCTGCACCTGGTGCTCTCGGCACTGCGCCACGCCCACCGCGACCGCGCCACCCTGCTCAAGGCCGACACCTACACCGACGCCCTCGAAGGGAACGGGCGGCCTGTCCTCGTCCACGAGCCGACGTCACACTCGGCAGAACGGTTCGTCCAACGACTCAAAAAGCAGGGCCTCGTCGCCGACATCCTGCCGACACCGACCTTCGCCCTCCCCCGTGCGGACTTCGCGCAGTGGGCCGGCGAGCGCACGCGCTTTCGCATGGAGGACTTCTACCGCGATCAGCGCCGCCGCTTCGACACCTTGATGAACGGCTCAGACCCGGCGGGTGGCCACTGGAACTATGACACCGAGAATCGCGAGTCTCCGCCCAAACATCAACGGACACTTGATGTTCCGAAGCCGTATCAACCGCATGAGGACGACATCGACGACGAGGTCCGCCGCGATCTTGACCGCATGCGGCTCGATACCGTCGGCAACGACGGCCCGCGGATTTTCGCCGTCACCCCCGCAGAAGCCAAACGGGCGCTGGAGCGCTTCATCCAGTACCGCCTGCCGACGTTCGGCCGCTACGAAGACGCGATGATGGGCGACGACTGGGCGATGTCACATTCGCTGCTGTCCGTCCCCCTCAACCTCGGCGTCCTGCATCCACTCGACACCGTCGACGCCGCGGAACGGGCCTACCACGAGGGCGCCGCTCCGCTCGCGGCCACCGAAGGCTTCATCCGCCAGATCCTGGGCTGGCGCGAATACATGTGGCACCTGTACTGGCACTTCGGACCCGGTTACACCCGCAACAACAAACTGCACGCCCGCGCACCTGGCGCGACCTCGACGCCGACACCGTCGACGCGCAATGTCTGCGTCATGCCCTGATGGGGGTGCGCGATCGCGGCTGGACCCATCACATCCAGCGGTTGATGATCCTCGGCAACCACGCGCTGCAACGTGGCTATCAACCCGCCGAGCTGACCGAGTGGTTCGCCACCGCCTACGTCGACGGGTTCCGCTGGGTCATGCCGACCAACGTCGTCGGAATGAGCCAGCACGCCGACGGCGGCAAGCTCGCCACCAAGCCCTACGCCGCGGGCGGCGCCTACATCAACACGATGAGCGACCATTGCCGTGACTGCACGTTCGACCCGCGCAAGCGGCTCGGCGACGACGCCTGCCCGTTCACCGCGGGCTACTGGGCGTATGTCCACCGCCACCGGGATCTGCTCGCCATGAACAACGCACGCAGCGCGCAATGTCCTCGATCGAGCGACTCCGCGACCTCGACGATGTGCTCGAGCAGGAGAAGACGCGCAGCCGGTTCTGACTCACAGGGTCAGCAGTCGGTACAGCCCGATCAGGCCGACCACCACAATCACCGCGCGCAAGGCGTTCGGCGACAACCGGCGCCCATAATGTGCGCCCAGGAACCCGCCGACCAACGAGCCCGCCGCAATCAGTCCCGCCGCCAACCAGCTGATCCGATCGAACGCCACCAACGTGTACGCCAGTGCCGCCACGATGTTGACGACGAGCGACAGCAGGTTCTTCGCGGCGTTCATCCGCTGCATGTCCTCGGGCAGCAGCGCTCCCATCGCGGCGACCAACAATATGCCCTGCGCTGCAGTGAAATAACCGCCGTAGATTCCGATCGCGAAGGTGGCCAGCACCAGCGCCGTCATCCGGCGCGGACTGACGTCCTCGGTCGTAACGGCGGCGGCTCCTCCGGCTCGCTGCAGCGCATAGGCCTGAACCCGCGGCCCGATCACCACCAGGATCAGTGCAAGCACGAGCAATATCGGCACCACGTCGTGGAACACCTGCTCGGGTAGGTGCAGGAGCAGCCACGCGCCCACGATCGCACCGAGCAGTGACGCCGGCACCTGCCGGACCAGCCGATGCCACTGCCCCCGGAGCTCGCGCCGGTATCCCCAGGTTCCCGATGCGCTGCCGGCAACCAGGCCAATCGCATTGGACATGGTCGAGGTCACGGGCGGATAGCCGAGCGCGACCAGGGTGGGAAAAGTGATGAGGGTGCCCGAGCCGACAAGGGCGTTGATGGCGCCCGCCCCGACGCCCGCTAACGCGATCAGGATCATGTCGAAGACGGGCACTAGAGCAACGTTAGCGCCCGTCGCTCAGGGCATGGTCAGCCCCTGTCCTCCACGGTGTCGCCAGCGACCTCGGCCTCCAGCTCCTCGGGCACGTACTCCGGCGCCCGCGAGGCACGCCAGGCCAACAACACCAATGAACCCCACGCGACGACAATGCCCGCGTAGATCAGTGTCGACCATGGCGACGGGACCGCGAAGTACTTCACCAGCTTCTGCGAGTTCGTCAAGACGATGACGCCACCTACCGCCGTCCCGAGCAGCGCGGGGCTGACCCGGCTGACGAGCCACGCCGCGAACGGGGCGGCGAGCACGCCACCCAGCGCCAAACCGAGCACGATCGGCAGATTGTTGAGGAACTCCTCGCGCAGCCCGACCAGAAAGCCCAGTGAGGCGGATACGGCAACCAGGAACTCGGAGGCGCTCACCGATCCGATGACAGTGCGCGGCGCCGTCTTACCCCGAGACAGCAGCGTGCTGGTCGTCACCGGTCCCCAACCGCCACCTCCTGAGGCATCGATGAAGCCACCGAAGAAGCCAAGCGGCGCAAGGAACTTCGCGCCGTGGCGGGTACCCGATGTGCTCAGCGCCGACGGGGTGCGCAGCGAAAAGCGCAGCAGCACATAGACACCGATCGCCAGCAGAATCGCTGCCATTACCGGCGCGGCATCCTCGGTGGACAGCGACGACAACACCGTCGCGCCGAGAAAGGCGCCGACCGCACCCGGCGCGCCGAGTTTGGCGACGATCGACCAGTCGATGTTCTTGAACCGCCAGTGTGAAAGCCCCGACGCAAACGTGGTGCCGACCTCTGCGAGATGCACTGCGGCACTTGCCTGCGCAGAGGCGACCCCGCTGAGCACCAACAATGTCGAGGCTGTGACGCCGAAGGCCATGCCGAGTGCGCCGTCAACGAGCTGCGCTCCGACACCGACAAGCGTGAATATGAGAAGCGACCGCATGAGGAGTGCTGCTTTCGGACCGGATGCCCCTGCGGGCAAAAGCCAATGACCGCACAGACTTTAGGCACATCGCTGCGCGACCTGCAGGTTTAGGCTCAGGCAGACTTAAATCCCGGCTACAGGCGGGCTTCTTCGGCACTTTTGTGATCGATCGGCAGCAACACGTTGATCGTCGTGCCCTGGCCGACCGGGCTGAGGATTTCGATCGTCCCGCCCAGCGCCTCAATCCTGTCGCGCAGGCCAGTCAGACCTGAACCGCGCCGTGCGTCCGCGCCGCCTTTGCCGTTGTCGCGGGCGGTTACCCGCAACGCGCCGTCTTGTTCTGCAACGCTCAGCTCGGCGCGCGATGCCGCCGCATACCTGGCCGTGTTGGTCAGTGCCTCGGAGACGGCGTAGTAGGCCGCCACCTCGACCGTCGGCGGATACCGTGACTCCGTTTCGATGTGCACGTCCATCGGCACCGCTGACCTGCGGGCCAGTGTCCGCAGCGCGGGGGCGAGACCGCCCTTGGACAGAATGGGTGGATGGAGGCCGTGCGCGATCTCACGGAGATCCTCGACACACTCGACCAGTTCCTCCGTCGCCCGGTCGAGGTCTGCGCGCACCGACGCGAGTTCCGCGGGCACCTCTTCACGGGTCATGCGCAGCCGGAGGGCCAGCGAGACGAGCCGCTGCTGTGCCCCGTCGTGCAGGTTGCGTTCCAAGCGCAGCCGCGTCTGGTCACTGGCGGCGACCACGCGCGCACGCGATGCCGCCAGCTCTTCACGGCTGAAGGCATTCGCAACGGCGGTGGCCACAAGCTCGGTGAATTTCGCGATCTGTGATTCCGTGTTCGCCGGGAACGGTTCGTGGCTCTTTGTCGACGCTGCGATGACGCCCCACAAATATCCCGCGACCGTGATCGGACAGCCGACCGACGATCGGATTCCGATCGAGCGCGCTTCGTTTGCGATCTCACCGGTCGCGCCGCTGAAAGTCTCTACTCGTGCCGGACCTCCTGACGCCTGAACTTCGCGCGCAATACTCGGCCCCACGAGCGCGAACTGTGTACCCACGCGCAGTTCGGCGGGGACTCTGCTCCACGCAGCAACACCGGTGACCGTGCCGTCGGCTTCGTAGCGTTCCATGCGCGCGAGGTCGGCACTGCACAACAGGCCGACCTCGCGGGTGACGGCCTCAAAGATCGTTGACGAGGGTGTCGACTGTGCGACTAGCGTCGCAATCCGCCGGAGTGCGTACTGCTCTCGCGACAGGCTGGCCGACTCCAGCGCCGCATTTCGCAGCCGCGTCGCCAACTGCCCGACGATGACGGCGGTCGCCAAAAACACCGCGGTGCCGACGATGTTCGAGGGATCTTCGAGATGAAAGGGGAACGGCGAACCGAGGAACAGGTAGCTGAACGCAACCACACTCAGCACGGCGGTGAAAACCGCCAGGCCGGTCCCCCACCCGATGGCCACGCCAAGCACAGCGAGGACGTACAGCACGAGCAGGTACGACGAGGACACATACGAGACGAGAATCGCGATGACCCCGCTGGTCACGGCCACCGCAAGTACGGCCACGACAACGCCGGCCCACTTGCTGAGAATGGTCCGCTTTACCCCGCGCTTCGCCGTCTCATCCATTTCCTGGCCGAACCTCGGCTGCCGCCTGCCTTACCCCTAGAACTACATAATCATCACTATGAACTCCAGGGCCAGGGTGCGCGATTGCATACTTCGTTAACGTAAGCATCTTGCTCAACGGGACTTCGCCCCGCGCTTCTCCCGAACCCGCACGTTGATGCGTATCGGGCTGCCGTCGAATCCGAACGTCTCCCGTAGTCTGCGCTCCAGGAACCGCCGATATCCGGCCTCCAAGAACCCGGTGGTGAACAGCACGAATGTCGGCGGTCGCGCAGTCGCCTGAGTGGCGAACAATATCCGTGGTTGCTTCCCGCCACGCACCGGTGGCGGCGTCGCCGCGACAATCTCCTTGAAGAAGGCGTTGAGCCGTCCGGTCGGCACCCGGGTGTCCCACGAGTTCAGCGCCGTCTCGAGCGCGGGCACCAGCTTCTGCACCGCGCGGCCCGACTTCGCCGAGATGTTCACCCGCTGCGCCCACTGCACCTGAACCAGCTCGCGATCGATCTCCCGATCCAGTTGGTAGCGACGATCCTCGTCGACCAGATCCCACTTGTTGAACGCCAGCACCAGCGCACGGCCCGCCTCGATCACCATCGACAGCACCCGCAGATCCTGCTCGGTCAGCGGCTGCGACGCGTCGATGAGGACGATCGTCACCTCGGCCGCATCGATCGCGCCGTGTGTACGCACCGATGCATAGAATTCGTGCCCGCTGGCCTGCCCGACCTTGCGGCGCAGCCCCGCCGTGTCGACGAAACGCCAAGTCTTGCCGCCTAATTCGATCAGCGAGTCGACGGGATCGACCGTGGTGCCCGCGACGTCGTGGACGACGGAGCGCTCATCACCCGCCAGCCGGTTGAGCAACGAGCTCTTGCCGACATTCGGCTTGCCCACCAACGCCACTCGCCGTGGACCTCCTGCTCCGGACGCCAACTCGGACACCGCGGGCAGCTCATCGATCACCTTGTCCAGCAGATCGGCAACACCGCGGCCGTGCATCGCGCTGACGGGGTGCGGCTCCCCCAGGCCCAACGACCACAACCCCGCGGCGTCGGCTTCACCGCGTTCGTTATCAACCTTGTTGGCCGCCAAGAACACCGGCTTACCGGACCGCTGCAGCAGCTTCGCGGCGGCCTCGTCGGCCGTCGTAGCACCGACCACGGCGTCCACAACGAAGATGATCGCGTCCGCGGTTCGCATCGCCACCGACGCCTGCGCAGCCACCAACTGCTGCAGACCCTTGGCGTCCGGCTCCCAGCCCCCGGTGTCTTGGACGACGAACCGCCGCCCGCTCCACAGCGCGTCGTATGACACCCGGTCCCGCGTCACGCCCGGGATGTCCTGCACGACCGCCTCACGCCTGCCCAGGATCCGGTTCACCAAGGTCGACTTGCCGACATTCGGCCTGCCCACAACGGCCACCACCGGCGGCGGCGCCGCCTCCTCGATTGCCTCAGCGACGTCTTCTGCGCCGAGTTCCCAATCGCCTTCGTCGGACCAAGTGCCGTCTTCTGTCATCGTCGTGCTCCGACCCGTTCGACGAGATCCAAAAGGTGAGCGATCACCTCGGGCTCCGTCATCTCGCTCGTGTCAACCACCTGCGCGTCGTCGGCCGCCCGCAGTGGCGACACCGCCCGCGTCGAGTCCAGATGATCACGACGCTTCACGTCGGCCAGCACACCCTCGTAGTCGTCGTCGAGGCCGGAGGCGACATTCTGGTCGTTGCGACGACGCGCACGCTCCTCAGCCGAGGCGGTCAAGAAGATCTTCACATCGGCGTCGGGCAGCACCACGGTCCCGATGTCGCGGCCCTCGACCACCACGCTGCCCGGTCCGGCCGCCAGCTCGCGCTGCAGTCCGACGAGACGCGCCCGTACAGCGGGCACTGCCGAGACGGCCGAGACGGCCTTGGTCACCTCATCGCCTCGGATCTCGCTCGAAACGTCCTCTGCGTCAAGGTAAGCCCGGTCCTCATCCGGGTCATAACCTACCGACAGCGGGACATCCGCGGCGGCTGTTTCAATCGACGGAGTGTCTTTCAGGTCGACGCCTGCGCGCACCACTGCCAGTGTGACGATCCGGTACATCGCGCCGGTGTCCAGATAGCGGGCACCCAGAGAACGCGCCAAACCCCTTGACACCGAAGATTTTCCGGTCCCCGCGGGACCGTCGATCGCGATCACCAGCGACGAGGTCACAGACCCACCGCCTTGTACAACTCTCCGACCTCCTTGCGGCTGAGCACCCGAATGCTGCCCGGTCGCTGTTCCCCCAGCGACACCGTGCCGATGTCAGTGCGCACCAACTCCTGCACCGGGTACCCGACCTCGGCCAGCAGCCTACGCACAATCCGTTTGCGGCCCTCATGCAATGTCACGCGCACCAACGACTTACCCGGAACCGTGTCCACCACCGCGAAATCGTCGACGTGCGCGGGCCCGTCGTCCAGTTCGACACCGCCCCGCAGCCTGCGACCCAGGCCGCGTGGCACGCTGCCGACCACCGTTGCCAGATACGTCTTGGGCACCTCGAACGACGGGTGCATCAACCGGTGCGCCAACTCGCCGTCGTTGGTCAACAGCATCAGTCCCTCGGTGTCGGCGTCCAGGCGTCCGACGTGAAACAGCTTCTTGTTGCCCCGAACCCGGTGCTCGACGAGGTCGCCGATGCACGGCCTGCCGCGATCGTCGGACATCGTCGAGTGCATACCACGCGGCTTGTTGATCGCGAGATGGACCAGTGTGTCATCCACAGTCACGCGTGCCCCGTCGACGCGGATCACGGACACGTCGGGGTCGACACGGGTGCCCAGTTCGGTCACGATCCTGTCGTCGACCTCCACGCGTCCGTCGAGGATCATCTTCTCGGCGACCCGGCGCGACGCAATTCCGGCCTGCGACAACACTTTCTGCAGACGCACGCCCTCTGACCCGGCCATGTTATTCCTGGTCCACGTCGAACGACATCGGCGCGTCGGACGGGGTCGCCCCGCCATTGAGCTTCATGAAACGCGGTTCCTCGCCCAGGGTTTCGCTCAAATCGTCGATGACGTCGACGTCGGGTAGCAGCGGTGCGATGTCGGGCAGGTCGGTCAACGAGGTCAAGCCAAGACGTTCCAGGAACAGTTCAGTGGTGGCGAATGTGACGGCGCCGGTGTCCGGATCGGAGCCGGCTTCGGTGATCAGCCCACGTGCAAGCAGCGTCCGCATCACCGCGTCCACGTTCACCCCGCGTACCGCACTCACCCGTGCCCGCGTGACCGGCTGCCGGTAGGCCACCACCGCCAGCGTCTCCAGCGCCGCCCGGGTCAGCTTGGAGCGGGCACCGTCGAGCAGCAGCCGCTCGACGTAGGGCGCGAAGCGTGCGCGCGTGTACATCCGCCAGCCGCCGCCGGCTTCCCGGAGGTCGATGCCGCTGTCGCGGGCCGTCAGTTCCTCCGCCATCAACTGCAGCTTGGCGGCAACGCGGTAGGCGGGCTGTTCAGTCGCGGCGGCCAGCGCGTCCGCCGTCACCGGGGTGTCCACAACCAGCAGCAGCGCTTCGAGCACCGCGCCGAGTTCGGAATCCTCCAGCTCCGGCACGGTCGCGACATCGATGCCCAGGTCGAGATCCGTTGGGGTGTCGTCAGTCATTGTCGTCTTCTTCCACCGCCTCATCGGTTGCCAGATGCTGATTGGTTGGTCGTTCACCCGTCCACGAAAACTGGAGCGCACCAAGCGGTTCTGATTGGTCGAATGCTACCGCCCGCGCTCGATACAGTTCGAGCAGCGCCAGGAACCTGCCGACGATCTCGATCGGGGCCTTACAGTCGGCAACGAGCTCGGAAAACGAGGCCCACCGGCCGATGCCGCGACCTTCCAGCAGCGACATCAGATTGCCTACCTGTTCGGGCACCGACACGATCACCTGGTGCAGGTGCTCAGTCCCGACCGTCGGCACCGGGCGCGGTGTGAACGCCGCGGCGGCGATCTGCGCGAATACCTCTGCGTCGACCCCGATCATCACCTCGGGCAGCAGGTCCTCGTAGCGCTGCTCGAGCGCAACCGAGCGCGGGTAGCTGCGCAGGGCCGCCGCCTCGAGCTCGGCGAACATCACGGCGACGTGCTTGAACGCCCGGTACTGCAGCAGCCGCGCGAACAGCAGGTCGCGGACTTCCAGAAGCGCCAGGTCCTCCTCGTCGTGGACCTCGCCCGCGGGCAGCAGCCGGGCCGCCTTAAGGTCGAGCAGTGTGGCGGCGACGACGAGGAACGCCGTCGTCTCCTCCAGTTCGAGCTGCGGGCCGATCGCTTTCGTGTAGGCGATGAAATCGTCGGTCACCCGGTGCAGCGCCACCTCGGTGACGTCGAGGCGGTGCGCGAAGATCAGCTGCAGAAGCAGGTCGAACGGGCCCTCGAAATTACTCAGCCGGACCCGGAACCCTGGCTGCGGCTGCTGCGACTCGTCGGGATTCGATGTCGCCGCCTCCGCGGCTCCGGCCTCTGTCACCGGGTCGGTCACGCGCCGAACCGGTCGATGACCTCGCGTGCCAGCGACCGATATGCCTCGGCCCCACCGGATTTCGGTGCCCACGTGGTGATCGGTTCGCCGGCGACGCTGGTTTCGGGGAAGCGCACCGTGCGGGTTATGACGGTGTCGAACACCAAATCGCCGAACCTCTCCAAGACACGTGCCATCACTTCGCGTGAGTTGACGGTGCGTGGATCGTAACGGGTGATCAGGATGCCACCGATTGTCAGCTTGGGGTTGAGCCTGTCGTGGACCTTGTCCACGGTGTCGGTGAGCAACGCCAGCCCGCGCAACGAGAAGTACTCGCACTCGGTCGGGATGATCACCATGTCGCTGCAGGCCAGCCCGTTGACTGTCAGCAGACCCAGCGACGGCTGGCAGTCGATCAGCACGTAGTCGTAGCGGTCCAGCAGCGGGTACAGCGACCGGGCCAGCGACTGCTCGCGGCCCACCTCGTTGACCAGCTGGATCTCGGCGGCCGACAGGTCGATATTGCTCGGCACCAGGTCCATGCCGGGGACCCGGGTGTGAATCAGCACCTCGTCGATCGATACCCGCGGCTCGACAAGCAGGTCGTGCACCGTGTGTTCGAGTTCATAGTGCGGCACCCCGAGCCCCGCCGACAGCGCGCCCTGCGGGTCGAGGTCGACGAGCAGCACCCGACGGCCGTACTCGGCGAGGCTTGCACCCAGGTTGATGGTCGACGTGGTCTTGCCGACGCCGCCCTTCTGGTTGCACATCGCGACGACCTTGGCCGGCCCATGCACGGTCTTCGGCCTCGGCTCGGGAACGGGCCGCGCTGGGCGCCCGGTCAGACCAGCCTGGGCGGGTGGGTCGGCGCCTACCCCGTCGTCGGTCATGCCCGACCGTCGCTGGTCAGGCAATCCACGGACAAGGCGAACATCCGGGCAAGTTTAACGGTGCGCGCCTGCCTGGTCTGGCAGACCCGCGGGCAACATGCAGGCCTTTCGCCGGGTTCGGCGGCGCCTATGGTGGCGCTATGGGCCTGAGGCAGCGGTTGCCGTTTCTGCGATTGTCGGTGTTGCGGTTGGGGCTGGGACTTCCCAGCTTCATCAAGACCGGCCAGTTCGGGGACGGCCGAGAAACGGCGTGCGCCGCGTACGTCGAAGCCAACGCTCGCCGTGGCGACATCGACGATGTGCTGGCGACCGTCGACAAGTTCGCCAGCAAGAAGTCGATGCTCGTCAACATCGGAGATGAGAAGGGCGCACTGCTGGACGCCGCCGTGCGTCGTGCGAGCCCGGGAATCGCGCTCGAACTCGGCACGTATTGCGGGTACAGCGCGTTGCGGATTGCCAGGGCAGCCCCGTCGGCCCGCGTCTACTCGGTCGAGTTCTCGGCAGAGAACGCCGAAGTGGCACGGCGCATCTGGGCGCACGCGGGTGTAGACAACCGGATCACGTGCGTGGTGGGCACCATCGGCGACGGTGGCAATACGCTCGACGCACTGGCCAACGAGCACGGCCTCGGGAGCGCGAATGTCGACGTGGTGTTCATCGACCACGACAAGAGCGCGTACCTGCCCGATCTGCTGAGAATCCTGG
This sequence comes from uncultured Actinomycetota bacterium, assembly GCA_963848855.1. GTDB lineage: Bacteria > Actinomycetota > Actinomycetes > Mycobacteriales > Mycobacteriaceae > Mycobacterium. Next base: position 572,442 of record CAWKFL010000006.1, on the reverse strand, counting down.
ATCGTGGCTGGCTGCACCGCGGATCGATCGCCGTCGCCGATAACGTGCGTCTGCCCGGCGCCCCGAAGTACCGCGAGTACATGCGCCAACAGCAGGGCAAGCTGTGGAACACCGTCGAGCACAAGACGCATCTGGAGTACCAGACGCTGATCCCCGATCTGGTGCTCGAGTCCGAGTACCTCGGCTAACCGGCGATCTTGCGGGCGATCTGACGGGACTGCTTGGCCATGAAGCCGATCACCGCCGGACGCGACGTGTACCCGATGAACCACAGTCCCGCGGCCGCCGGTCGAGGTCCGCTCGCCCGGGGTTTGTCGCGCTCGTCGAGTACACCGAGGTGGCCGACGATGGGTCGGAGTCCGTTCCGGTAGCCGGTCGCGCAGACCAAGGCATCGGGCTCGAGCCGACGACCGTCGACCAGGCAAACCCCATCATCGACAAAGCCCTGGACGGCCGCCACGACTTCGATCGAACCGTCGCGGATGGCGTCGATCACGTCGATGTCGACGAGGGACGGGACGGCGCCGAGTCGCGCCAACCGGGCGAACGGTCCCTCTTGCGGTGTCGGCAGCCCGAATTCGGTGAGATCGCCGATGAGGCGGGGCCTGGCCGCCAAGGCAATGCGGTCGGCAATTCTCCTCGGCGCGTGGAACAGCGGCAGGGAGATGACTTCGCCGGGCAGGCCGCCAGGGCCGCGCCGCAACATGATGTTCGGCGGGGTCCGCACCGCCAGCCACACCTTCGTCGCGCCACCTGTCGCGAGATCGTGGGCGATCTCCATGCCGGACGAGCCTGATCCGACCACCAGCACACGCCTACCCGCGAAGGGCACCGGGTTGCGGTAGGCCGATGAGTGGATCACCTCACCGGTGAAGGTGCCGGGCCAGTCCGGGGGGCGCGGTGTGTGCATGAGGCCGATGGCGACGATGACGTCGCGCGCGTCGATGTCGCCCGACGACGTCTGCAGTCGCCAGCCATCGGGGCGGGAATCGATCCGGTTGACCGTCGTGTTGAGTCGCACGTCGATGTCGGCCCGGCGGAGGTGGGTGTCGAGGTGCTCGACCATCTGGTCCCGTGTCGGCCACGTCGGCGTGCCCTTCGGGTAGGGCCGCCCAGGTAGGTGCGAGAACTGTCTGCCGGTGTTCAGTTTCAGCCGGTCGTATCGGCTTCGCCAAGACGAGGCCACCTCGCTGGCGCGATCGACGAGCAGCGCTGGCACGCCGCGGTCCTTGAGGCTGAGCGCCGTCGAGATGCCCGCGGGCCCGGCGCCGACGATGGCGACGGGGTATTTGCTCATCTTTGGCTCAACGATTCAGCCCGCGATTTGGTTTAACGCGCCCGCGGATGCGCGCCCGCCCAGACCTCCCGCAACGCGTTCACCGTCACCATCGTGTAGATCTGCGTGGTGGTCACCGACGCGTGCCCGAGCAGTTCCTGCACGACGCGCACATCGGCTCCGCCGTCGAGCAGATGGGTGGCGAACGAGTGCCGGAGCACGTGGGGCGACACCGCTACCGTGATTCCCGCACGCTCGGCGGCATCCTGCAGCACCTGCCACGCGCTCTGCCGCGACAGTCGACCGCCGCGCGCGTTGAGGAAGATCGCAGGAGTTCCTCTGCCCCGGCGGGCCAGCTCGGGGCGCCCGCGCACCAGATAGGCATCCAGTGCCGTCACCGCGGGCCTGCCGATCGGCACCAGCCGCTGCTTTCCGCCCTTGCCGTGCAACAACACCGAGCGGGCGAGCGTATCGATGTCGTCGACGTCGAGGCCGACGGCTTCGGAGATCCGCGCACCCGTCGAATACAACAGCTCCAGCAGGGCGCGGTTGCGCAACGTCAGCGGGCCGTCGGCCTCGCTGTCACCGCCCGCACCGTCGAGCAGCGCGAGCACCTCGTCGATGGTGAGGCTCTTGGGCAGCCGCCGGCTCGGAGTCGGCGGCTTGACCTCGCGCGCCACGTCGACTTCAGTGAGCCCCTCGGACACGGCGAACCGATGCAGGCCGCGCACGGCCACGACGGCGCGCGCCGCCGACACCGCTGACAGCGGCGCGGTCTTGGTGTCGGGGTCGCCACGCCGCAGCGACACCAGGAACTCGCTGATGTGGGTTTCGCTCACCTTGGCCAGGTCGTCGATGCCGGCCTGAGTCAGGTGTTCGGAGTAGCGGCGCAGGTCGCGCCGATACGAGCTCAGTGTGTTGGCGGCCACCCCGCGTTCGATGGTGAGGTGATCGAGGTAGCCCTGGAGCTGATCGTCGAGCGCGGAGCGAAAAGTCGTCATCAGTGGCCCTTGCGTCGCGCGAACGCCGTCGGACGGTCGGTCCACGGGGCATCGACGGGGCGCAGCGTCGTCACGTCGGTCACGGTGTTCACGGCCAGAATCCCAGCCACCGCAATGGAATTGACGATCTCCCCCGTCAGCACCAGGCGCACCGCCTCCTCGAGGGGGTACCACTTCATCGTCAGGTCGGCTTCCTCGTCGTGAGCCTCGGGCCGCTCGACGTCGGTCAGCCCGGTCGCCAGGTACACCCGCACGCTCTCGTCGCTGAAGCCCGGCGCGGAGTCGAGGTCGACGAGGGTCCACCACTGTTCGGCGGCCAGTCCTGCCTCCTCCTGGAGCTCGCGTGCGGCGGTGATGTGAGGCGGCTCGCCCCCGAGATCCAGCAGTCCGGCCGGAAGCTCCCACAGTCGCCGGCCGAATGGGTGGCGGTACTGGTACACCAGTGCGACGTTGTTGTCGTCGTCCAAGGCGACGATTCCCACCGCGCCGAAATGCTCGATGACTTCCCGGCGTGCGGTTCCCCCGCTGGGCATCAAAACCTCGTCGCGGCGTAAGGCGAAGATGTTTCCGATATGGAGAAGTTCGGAGGTGACCGTCTCGAACTCGTGCTCAGCCACGGGTTGCGGGCTCTTGCAGCAGTTTCTCGACCTTCTCGGGATGCTCGACGCCGTTCGCGTGCTCCGGTATGTCCATGCCCGGCAACCGCTCCTCGGCCTTGTAGTTCAACGACGCGCCGATGAACGCGACGAACAGCGGATGCGGCCGGGTGGGGCGGCTCTTCAGCTCGGGGTGTGCCTGCGTGCCGACGATGAAGGGATGCTCGTCGGCGGAGTACTCGACGAACTCGACCAAGTGCCCGTCGGGCGATGTGCCGGAGAACCGCAGCCCACTCTTCGCGATGCGGTCGCGGTAGGTGTTGTTGACCTCGTAGCGGTGCCGGTGCCGCTCGGATACCTCGGTGGCCTGATAGGCCTGCGCCACAATCGAACCCGGCTCCAGTTTGGCCGGATAGGCGCCGAGGCGCATGGTGCCGCCGAGGTCGGCCTCGCCGGCGACGGCGTCTCGTTGGTCGGCCATCGTGGAGATGACCGGATCGGGTGTCTTCGGATCAAACTCCGCGGAGTTGGCGTCCGTGAGACCGACCGAACGGGCCGCCTCGATCACGATGCACTGCAAGCCGAGGCACAGACCGAGCACCGGCAGCCCCCGCTTGCGGGCGTAGGAGATGGCGCCGATCTTGCCCTCGATACCTCGGATGCCGAACCCTCCGGGGATCAGCACGCCGTGCACGTCGGCCAACGCCGCGGCTGCCCCGTTCTCGGTTTCGCAGTCGTCGGAGGCCACCCACCGCATTTCGACTTTGGCGCGGTGTTTGAACCCGCCCGCGCGCAGCGCCTCAGCGACTGACAGATAGGCGTCCGAGAGGTCAATGTATTTGCCTACCAACGCGATCCGCACTGTCTCCTGCGGCTCGTGCACACGCCGCAACAGATCGTCCCACTCGGTCCAGTCGACGTCGCGGAACGGCAGGTTCAGCCGGCGCACCACGTAGGCATCCAACTCCTCGCGATGAAGCACCTTCGGGATGTCGTAGATCGAGGGCGCATCCGGGGTGGAGATGACACCGTCGATGTCGACGTCGCACATCAGCGCGATCTTGTTCTTCAGCGGCTCGGGCACGTCGCGGTCGCAGCGCAGGATCAATGCGTCAGGCGTAATACCGATGCTGCGCAACGCGGCCACCGAGTGCTGCGTCGGCTTGGTCTTCAGTTCGCCGGACGGCGCCATGTAGGGCACCAGCGAACAGTGCAGGAAGAAGCAGTTCGCCCGGCCCACCTCGTGGCGCACCTGCCGCGCCGCCTCCAGGAACGGCAGCGACTCGATATCACCGACCGTGCCGCCGATCTCGGTGATCACCACATCCGGACGGTTGCCGTCGGGGTCTGGCTCGGCCATCGCCAGGACGCGCCTCTTGATCTCGTCGGTGATGTGCGGGATGACCTGAACGGTGTCGCCGAGGTACTCGCCCCTGCGTTCCTTGGCGATCACCGATGAATAGACCTGCCCGGTGGTCACATTGGCAGACCCGGACAGGTTGCGGTCGAGGAAGCGCTCGTAGTGACCGACATCGAGATCGGTCTCGGCGCCGTCCTCCGTGACGAACACCTCCCCGTGCTGGAACGGGTTCATGGTGCCGGGGTCGACGTTGAGATAGGGGTCCAGCTTCTGCATGGTCACCTGCAGGCCCCGCGCGGTCAGCAACTGACCCAGGCTCGACGCTGTGAGGCCCTTGCCGAGTGAAGAGACGACGCCACCCGTTACGAAGAGGTGCTTGGTAGCGGTTTGCGGGTGCTTGCGTAACGCTGGCAAGAGCTACCTCCGTGACGACGGGCAGGGCTTGTCTTTTGGGCTGACGCCCGGCTCGGGGCCTGCCGACCCACGGAACCCCACCCTAACACCGACGCCGACAAGCCGTCGCTGACACGCCACTCGCTCTACTGCGGGACGGTTACCGATGCGGCGCCCTGGCCGACGCCGTACTGGCCGGCCCGCCCGCCGGTGATCAGGTCGCTCAGCGCCAGCACCGCGGTGATCCGCCCTGACTCGGAGTCGACGTCGTCGACGGTGCTGACCGAGTTGCGCAATCCGGCGTCTGACCTGGTCACGGCAACCGCGGCGGTGCCGCTTGCGGAGCCCTCCCGGCCGGCGATCAACGTGCCGGAACCATGCGGCGCCAGACCGGCTGCGAAACGGGCGACGGTGGCGCCTCGATTGCCTGCGTCGTCGCCCATTCCCCCGCCGGTCACGATCAGCGCGGTGTTGGCGGCGCCGATGTGCTGGTTGCCGTACGTCACAAACCCCGTATCGCGAAGCGCCGCGAGCACGGTGTCGCGCTGCGCGTCGTCGACGGCCCCGACCTTGGGGTCCCTGTTGATCAACAGCGCGATCCCCAACAGGTCGCCGGCCTGCGAGCCCTGGTCCACCGACGTCGTGCTCAGCTGCTTACCCGCGGGGACGATCGGCGAGTTGACCACCGACAGCAGCTTCTCTGCCGAATTCGCGGTCACGAACTCGTCGGTCAACGCCACCGTGCCGGTGACGGTGCCCCCGGCCTGCCCGACGAAACGGGTCAACGCTTCGACGTCGTCATCGTTGGCATCGGGGGTGCGGAACAGCACTAACGATTTGTCGCCCAACGTGTCACGCAGGATGCGCGCCGACATTTGACCGTCGAATTCGCCTGCAGCGTTCAGCTTTTCGTTCAGCGCATTCTTGTCGTCGGTCAGCGTGTTGATCTGACTTTGCAGTTCTTCTTTGTCGTCACGCAGACCGGCCAGCAGAGTGTTGGACAGCAGTCCCGAGCCCAGAACCACACCGATGGCCAACGCAAGAAATACCGCCGCGAGCGAAATCGCGTGTGTGCGAAGGGAAATCACGGTTACCCCTTAGGTGACCCAGCCTTGAACCCAGAGTGAGAAGCGATTCCAGTAGTCGACGACCCAGTCGAGAACGGCGGCGTCGGCGCGCGACACCCATAGCGCGACGATCACCGCGATCAGCATCGCCAGCACCAACAGAGCGATCGCTCCGCCCGATACCCGGCTGCGATACAACGTGGCAACGGCCTTGGCGTCCACCAGTTTCTCGCCAACCTTGAGCCGTGTAAGGAACGTCGACGGATTGCTGTGCTGGCGCGACCGGTCGAAGAACTCTTCGATGCTCGCGGTGTGGCCCGCGGTGACGATCAAGGAGGCGCCGTGGTGGTCGCACAGCAGCAGTGCGAGGTCCGCGGCGGAGCCAGCCGCCGGAAATGTCATCGCGCCGACGCCGAGGTCCTGGATCCGTTCCAGCCCGGCGGCGTGCCCGTCGGCGTCGGCGGGCAGCACTACCTGCGCGCCGCAGCGCAACACCTCGGTGCTGATCTTGTCCGGGTCGCCGACGATCAATTGCGGCCGGTACCCCGCCTTGCGCAGCACATCGGCGCCGATGCCGACACCCACGAGCACCGGTTGGTATTCCTTGATGAACGGCTTGAGTGCCTTCAGGTCTGCAGCGGCCTTGGGTTCCTCGGCGACGACCACGACATGGCGTCGGTTGAGGTCGACGTCGATGTCGGGAATCCCGATGCCGTCGATCAGCAATGGGCTCTCGCTGCGGATGAATTCGATGGTGTTGCCTGCGAACGCCTCCAGGTGAGCGACGAGCCCGCTCTTGGCGTCGTGCATGAGCTCGTGGATCTCGTGGTCGGTGCGCTCGGTGCCGAGAATCAGTCTCCGGTCGCCGGAGTACACGCCGCCCTCATGGAGCCGAACGCGAGCGCCGTCCTTGATCTTCTTGAACACCTCTTGGCCGGTGTCGTCGATCAGCATCACACCGTTGGCGACCAGCACCTCGGGGCCGAGGTTGGGGTAGCGACCGGAAATCGACGGCGACGCGTTGATGACTGCGGAGATGTTGGCTTCCACAAGCGCGTCCGCGGTGATGCGGTCCAGGTCCAGCGCGTCGATGACGACGACGTCGCCAGCATTGACGCGCCGTAAGAGCCGATCGATGTCGCGGTCGACGCGGGCGGTTCCGATGATGCCCGGCCGTGAGCTGGCATTACGAGTTAGCAGCGCTGACATCTTCATGGGCAGATTCTGTCGAGGAACGTCTCTCATTACTGGGAGGCGCGCCGTAACAGCAGCCTCAGAAGTTAGCTTTTGTCACATCTGTAACAGCCCTAGTGGCGCTCGAACAATTCAACGACATTGCCGGACGGATCGAGCGCAAGCGTTTGCCGCCCGCCCCTGCCGTCGATGACGTCACCGCGGAACTCGACGCCGGCTTGCCGCAAACGTTCCACCGTGCCGCCCAGGTCGTCGAACTCCAGTTGAAAGCGGTTCCATCCGCCGGGTTCGGGTCGGCTGCCGTCGCTCAGCGTCTGGCCTGCGCCACCGCCACCGCCCGGTGAATTCAGGAGCAGGCGCAGACCTCGGCGGCGCAGCATCGCGAACCCGGGGCCAGGGCGCATTGTCACTTCGAACTGAAGGTGGGACGTGTAGAAGTCCACTGCAGCATCGACATCGTCGACGATGTAGCGAACGCTGATGTCAGTCATTTTTGCACCTCCTAGAGGTTATGATACAGAAGTGTCCTATACATCGGCCACCGATCCTCGGATTGCACACTCCCGACGCGTGATCTGCCGTGCCGCCCTGCAGGAGTTCGCGCAGGAGGGGTACGCCGGCTTTCGAATGGAGTCCGTGGCGACGCGCGCCCGTGTCGGACGCAGCACCGTATATCGGCACTGGCCGGACAAGGCCGCACTGATCGCGGACGCCTTGGAGACGCTCAACACGCAGCCGAATCCAGAACGCGAACTCGCCGACAGCACCGCCCGGAAGCGGGTCGAGTTGCTGCTGACCCACCTCGCCTCCGCGCTCAGCGATTCGCCCGTCTCGGCGTGCATACCCGCGCTGATCCACGCAGGTGAAACCGAGCCTGCCGTGCGCGACTTCTTCCATGCCTACTCCGCGCAACGCCGTGCGCGATTGACCGAAACCATCGCCGCAGGCGTCGCGGCCGGCGAGTTTGCGTCACGTGTCGACCCCGACGCGGCATCCACCGCGCTGTCCGGGGCGCTGTTCTACCGGCGACTGATGACGGCCCAAGGTTCGGGTGGTTCGGACGGATCGGACGCCGAGGTCATCTCGCGTCTTGTCGACACCGTGCTCGGCTGATCAGGCCTGGGTGCGGTCGCTCTGCGCCGCGTCGAGCAACTCGCGGGCGTGCGCCCGGCCGCTGTCGGATTCGCCCAACCCGGCGAGCATGCGCGCCAGTTCGGCGACGCGATCGTCGTCGTCGAGCCGACGCACCCCGCTTGACTTGGTCTTACCGCCGCCGGTGTCGACGACGAGGTGCACATCGGCGTAGGCCGCGACCTGTGGCAGGTGAGTGACGACGATGACCTGGTGCGTACGCGCGAGGCGGGCCAACCGTCTGCCGATCTGCACCGCGGCGCGGCCACCCACGCCCGCGTCGACCTCGTCGAAGACCATCGTGGTGCCCTCCACGGACGCGGCCAGCACCACCTCGAGCGCGAGCATCACCCGGGACAGTTCGCCGCCGGAAGCGCTTTTGCTCAACGGAAGTACATCGGTGCCGCGGTGCGCGGCGAAACCGAATTCGACGGCGTCGACACCGTCATGCCCGGCGTGGACGGTCTCGCCCGAGGGCAGGATCACGGGTGCGGAGTCGTCAGCCCTCGCGGGCAACGTGTTCACCGACACCGTGAATCCGGCGTCGGCCATCGCCAGCCCCGACAGTTCGGACGTCACCGCTTTCGCGAGCCCTTTGGCGGATTTGGTGCGTACCTTGGTCAGTTCCGCTGCGGCCGCAACGACTTTGGCCTGCAGCTCGTCGACTCGGCGCTCGAGCTCGGCGAGCGCTTCTTCGGAGACGTCGAGCTGCGCCAGCCGATCGCGTGATTCGCTGGCCCACTTACGTACGCCGTCGATGTCGGCGGCGTACTTGCGCGTCAGCGTGCGCAGCTCGCTCTGCCGTGCCAGCTTGTTTTCTAGAGTGCTTGCGTCGCTGGGCAATCCGGCCAGATAGTCGCCGAGTTCAGTGGATACATCGGCGATGACCGCGAACGCTCCCTCGAGTTGCTCGGCCAGCGCCCGCAGCGCGGCGTCGTCAGTGCCCTCAAGCGCTGATTTCGCTTGCCCGACACTGCCGACTGCCGACGGGGCGTCGGGCGCGGTGTCGTCTTCCGGGCCAGACAGCGCGCCGCGTGCGGTCTGCGCGGCTTCGCGCAGGGCGTCCAATTCGGACAGCCGGCGGATGTCGTCAACCAGTGCGTCGTCCTCGCCGGGTTCCGGTGCGACCGTGTCGATTTCATTGAGCCCGAACTTGAGCCGGTCAGCTTCCTGGGCCAGCTCCCGCGCCCGCTGCTTGCGGTCGACGAGATCGCGACGGGCGGCCAGCCAGTCATCACGCAGCCTTCGGTATCGCTTCAGCTGCTGCTCGACGTCGGCGAACCGGTCCAGCGCTGCGCGCTGTTCGTCGGGCCGCATCAGCCGCAACTGGTCGTTCTGGCCGTGCAGCGTGAGCAATTCGGTGGTGAACGTGCTCAGCGACTTGGCGGGCACGCTGCGGCCCCCGAGGTAGGCCCGTGACGGTCCTTCGCGGCTCACGGACCTGGCGGCGATGACGCTGCCGTCGTCATCGCGGTCGGCGCCGGATGAATCGAGGATCTCGTCGACGTGAGCGGCCACGCCGTCGCCGAGTTCACTTGTGGTGAACCGTCCTTCGACGATCGCACGGCCTGCGCCCGAGCGCACCCGGGTGGCGTCGGCGCGTGCGCCACCGAGCAGATGCAGACCGGTCACCACCATGGTCTTGCCCGTACCCGTCTCGCCGGTGAGCACCGTCAGCCCGCGGTCGAACTCTGCGGTTGCGGAGCTGATGGCCCCCAGCGATTCGATACGGATCTCGGCTAGCACTGCTGCCCGCGCCACCCCGTGACCGGCAACCGGAACTTGCGCACCAGGCGGTCGGTGAACGGAGCGCTGTCCAGCCGCACCCACTTGAGTGGGGTGCCGCAGCGCGTGACCTCCAGGCGCCCGCCCGCGGGCACCACCATCTCTCGGCGGCCGTCGCAGAACACCAGCGCGTCGTGACCGCCCGGTTCGACCTCGATTGCGATGGCGGCGTTCGGGCTTGTGACCATCGGCCGAGCGAACAGCGCGTGCGCGTTGTTGGGCACCACCAGGATCGCCTCGAGCTCCGGCCACACGATCGGCCCGCCCGCGGAGAACGCCCACGCGGTGGAGCCAGTAGGCGTCGCCACCAGAACACCGTCGCAGCCGAACGCCGACACCGGGCGTCCGTCGACCTCGAGCACGGCGCCCAGAACGCCAAGGCGCGGCCCCTTTTCGAGGCTGGCTTCGTTGAGCGCCCACCCGCGTTCGGTGATCTCGCCGTTGCTACGAATGACGACGTCGAGGGTCATGCGTTCCTCGACGCGGTAGTCGCGGCTGACGACGTGGTCCAGCACGGCGTCGATGTGGTCGGCCTCGGCTTCGGCGAGGAAGCCGATGCGACCCAGATTGACTCCGAGAACGGGTATCTCGACGTTGCGCGCCAGTTCGGCGGCGCGCAAGAAGGTGCCGTCGCCACCGAGTACGAGGACCAGCTCGCAGCCTTCGGCGGCGCGCTCGTCGGCGTCGACCACCTCGATGTCGATCCCGATCGCCCTCATGTCGTCGGGTGCAAGGTGCACGGGACCACGGTCAACGGCTTCCGCAGACAGCACTCGCAGCCCAATACCCTTGTCGCTGAGCACCTTTTGGACCCGGCGGGCAACCTCGGTAGCCGCGTCACGTCCAGTGTGCACCACCAGCAGGATGGTGCGATCAGATTTCATTGCGGGCCCCTCCGCAACGGCTTGCCGCACGGAGTGCTCGAGTTGCTCACCCTGCAGCGGTTTGTCGGTTTGTGTCCGAAGGTGCAGAAAGTATTCGACGTTGCCCGACGGGCCGGGCAGTGGACTGGCCGTGACGCCGACGGTGTGCCAGTGCAATTCGGCGGCCCGACGGGCAACCGACAGCACCGCATCCGCGCGCAGCTCAGGGTCGGAGACGACGCCACCAGGGCCGACACGGTCCTTACCGACCTCGAACTGCGGCTTCACCATCGGAACGATATCCGCGTTGTCTGACGCACAGGCGGTCAGCGCGGGCATGACCGTAGCCAGCGAGATGAACGAGAGGTCAGCAACCACAAGATCGACCTTTCCACCGATCGCATCGGTCGTCAGTTCGCGTACGTTGGTCCGCTCGAGCACATGCACCCGTGGATCGTTGCGCAGCGCCCACGCCAGTTGGCCATAGCCGACGTCTACGGCCACGACCTCGCTGGCGCCCCGGTCGAGCAGTACCTCGGTGAAGCCGCCGGTCGAGGCGCCCGCGTCCAGGCATCGAAGGTTCTCGACCGTCAGGCCGAACGCGTCGAGCGCGCCGATCAGCTTGTGCGCTCCGCGCGATACCCAACTGCGTTCGTCGGCGCCCTCCACCATGAGGCTGGCGCTGACCGCGATGGCCGTCGCCGGTTTGGCGGCGGGCATGCCGTCGATGGTGACGCGGCCGGCGCCGATCAACTCAGCGGCCTGCTGGCGAGAACGCGCGAGACCGCGCCGCACCAGCTCGGCGTCAACACGAGCACGCCGCGTCACGTGCGGTCATCCTTCGATTCCCTGCGTCGTCGGACCCTTTTCCACCGACTCCAGCGCCCGCACCAGCAGATCGTGGGCCTCTTCGAGCCGAGCCGCGATGGCGTCGATATCGGACTCGGCGCGGTCTATGCCTTCGGCCGCGGGGTCGGGCACATCAGCCAGCAACTCCGCGATCTGGGCGCGAATCCGGTCGGGGTCGGTACTCATGTCGATGTTCACGCTAGTCGATGCGGCTGGGTATCAGGGACCAGCGTTGCATGGCCTGTCGCGCGGTGTCGTCGCCGGCGGCCAGCGCGAATGACCGACCATCGAGGTTCGCATTCCAGACCGCATTCGCCGTCGCACGCACCACCGACAGGGAGTCGCCCGCATCGTGACCCGTCGAATGCACTGTCACCGCCGACGGGCCGACCTCGACCTGCCATGCCGGATGCGGGCCGACCCGGAGGATGTCTGCGTGCGTGTTCAGCGAACGCAGGTCTTCGGCGATGTAATTGGGCCGTTGCCCGACGACGCTGCGGACTGCTTCCTCTGCGGTACTGACCCCGCAGAGCACCATGAGACAGGGCAGTCCGGCGGCATTGGCGCCGGCGATATCGGTGTCGAGGCGATCACCGACCACCAGCGGCGCACGAAATCGCCCACGTGCCAAGGCATCCTGCAACAGCCTCGGCTCCGGCTTGCCCGCCACCTGCGGTTCGCGGTCGGTTGCCGTGCGAAGCGCAGCGACCATCGCACCGTTGCCGGGCAGCAGACCCCGCTCGGACGGCAGCGTCTTGTCGACATTGGCGGCGACCCAGAGCGCGCCACCGCGAATGGCAAGCGTCGCCTCGGCGAGATCGGGCCAGCTGGTCTGTGGGGAATGGCCCTGCACCACTGCGGCGGGGCCGTCCGACCACTGCCGGACGGGTTTGAGGCCCACCTTGCTGACCTCGGCCGCTAGCGAATCGGTGCCGACGATGAGGACCGCAGCACCCGGCTGCACCTGCTCCTGCAGCAGGCGCGCGGCGCTTTGGGCGCTCGTGACGATGTCGTCGGGTTTGGCCGTGAAGCCCATCGCGCACAGGTGCTGGGCCACCTCATCCGGTCCGCGCGAGGCGTTGTTGGTGACGAACAGGGCGCGCAAACTGACGGCGGAGAGTGTCTCGACTGCACCGGGTGTGGGTTCATGGCCGCGAAAGACCGTGCCGTCGAGATCGAGAAGCAGGCAATCATGTTCCTGCACAAGGGCAGCTCACGTCAGGACAGCTCCGTAATCCGGTCTTCGGCGTCGGTCACGCCCTCGATGTCAGCGGCCGCGGCCTTGATGAACCATTGGAGAGCGTCGTCGTTGCGGCCGAGCGCGAGCAGCGTATCGGCGTAGGCATAGAACAGTCGCGCGGCCGTCTGGCCGGTGCGGCTGGGATCGAGCTGGGGCGTCGACAGAATTGCGAGCGCCTGTTCATGCTGTCCGAGATCGGAGCGCGCCCCAGCGACGACGATGCGCAGTTCGTCGGCGTCGTCGCCCGTGAGCTGGGCTGCCTCGGGGCTGCGCGCCAGTTCGATCGCACGCTCGGGCCTGCCGACGCCTCGCTCACAGTCGGCGATCAGCGGGAGCAGCGGCGACTTGCTGCCCATCCGGCGGGCTGCCCGCAGCTCGGCAAGCGCCTGCGCCCAGTCCCCGCAGTAGTACGCGGCGATGCCGACGGCCTCGCGGACGGCGGCGATTCGGCCGGACCGCGCGCGGGCGGCGCGGGCGTGTGCGAGCGCGGCCTCGGGATCCTCGTCGAGGAGCTCACCGGCCGCGACCAGGTGTCGCGCCACGGTATCGGCGGTGCTTCGGTCCAAAGTTGTGAGCTCGCCGCGGATTTCGGGCGACAGCTGCTTTGCCTCGATTTCGGGAGGAATCGGCGGCCCGGCGCGGGTGGCAGCGTCATCGTCGGATGCGGGCTGCGCGCGACGAGCGCGATTAGGCCCCGAAGTCCGCGGCGCCGAGCGCTGGTCGCGCGGCCCGCGCCGCGGACCGCCGCCGTTGGACGACCCACGCCCGCGGCGATCGTTGTTGCCGCCTTGCCTGTCCTGGCCCACGTATGCCTTTCTACCCGATCACGAGACAATTGAGAATTCGAGAATTCAATTGTCGCAAATAGAATCACCCCCCACGCAATTGTGGGGGGTGATCCTAATTTGTGTTCGGCGGTGTCCTACTTTTCCACCCGTGTTGGGTAGTATCATTGGCGCTGGCAGGCTTAGCTTCCGGGTTCGGGATGGGTCCGGGCGTTTCCCTGCCGCTATTGACCGCCGTAACTCTATTCACTTGTTTCAGTGACATATCTGTGGGTGTGTTTGGTGGTGGGGTGCAGTGGTTTGACTGCGTGGATGGGTGTGGTTGCGAGGTTTGTGTGTAAGTTTTCGGCCGGTTAGTGCCAGTTCCCTGTCGTATTGCTACGTTTATAGGTCTGGTCTATTGATCCCGTGGTCTGCGGGGGGCCTTATCCCACTTAATGGGTGAGAAGCCTGGTCTTGGAGGGGGTTTCCCGCTTAGATGCTTTCAGCGGTTATCCTGTCCGAACGTGGCTATCCAGCGGTGCCCCTGGTGGGACAACTGGTGGACCAGAGGTTCGTCCGTCCCGGTCCTCTCGTACTAGGGACAGGTTTCCTCAAGCTTCTGACGCGCGCGGCGGATAGAGACCGAACTGTCTCACGACGTTCTAAACCCAGCTCGCGTGCCGCTTTAATGGGCGAACAGCCCAACCCTTGGGACCTGCTCCAGCCCCAGGATGCGACGAGCCGACATCGAGGTGCCAAACCATCCCGTCGATATGGACTCTTGGGGAAGATCAGCCTGTTATCCCCGGGGTACCTTTTATCCGTTGAGCGACACCCCTTCCACTCGGGGGTGCCGGATCACTAGTCCCGACTTTCGTCCCTGCTCGACATGTTCGTCTCGCAGTCAAGCTCCCTTGTGCACTTACACTCAACACCTGATTGCCGTCCAGGTTGAGGGAACCTTTGGGCGCCTCCGTTACATTTTAGGAGGCAACCGCCCCAGTTAAACTACCCGCCAGGCACTGTCCCTGAACCCGGTTCAGGGTTCGAGGTTAGAGGCCCAATACGATCAGAGTGGTATTTCAACAATGACTCCACAACCACTGGCGTGGCTGCTTCGGCGTCTCCCACCTATCCTACACAAACCGTATCGAGCACCAATACCAAGTTGTAGTGAAGGTCCCGGGGTCTTTTCGTCCTGCCGCGCGTAACGAGCATCTTTACTCGTAGTGCAATTTCGCCGAGTCTATGGTTGAGACAGTTGAGAAGTCGTTACGCCATTCGTGCAGGTCGGAACTTACCCGACAAGGAATTTCGCTACCTTAGGATGGTTATAGTTACCACCGCCGTTTACTGGGGCTTAAATTCTCCGCTTCACCCCCGAAAGGGTTGACGGGTCCTCTTAACCTTCCAGCACCGGGCAGGCGTCAGTCCGTATACCTCGTCTTGCGACTTCGCACGGACCTGTGTTTTTAGTAAACAGTCGCTTCTCACTGGTTTGTGCCACCCCATCCCGCTCACGACCGCACGGATCGGTCACGGTATTGGGGTCCCCCTTCTCCCGAAGTTACGGGGGTATTTTGCCGAGTTCCTTAACCATAGTTCACTCGTACGCCTCGGTATTCTCTACCTGACCACCTGTGTTGGTTTGGGGTACGGGCCGTGTATACGCTCGCTAGAGGCTTTTCTCGGCAGCATAGGATCACCGAATTCGCCTCACTCGGCTATGCATCACCTCTCAGGGAATACGACATCCGGATTTGCCTAGATGTCCCCCTACCGGTTTGCCCCAGTACTACCACTGACTGGTACGGCTACCTTCCTGCGTCACCCCATCGCTTGACTACTACCCAACCGGGTCCCACGCAGCCGGTAAACCCCAGCGACCCGAAGGTCGCCGGTGGTCCACCCTTTGGGTGGTTAGCAGATTGGATTCATCAGGGACGCTTATACACGGGTACGGGAATATCAACCCGTTGTCCATCGACTACGCCTGTCGGCCTCGCCTTAGGTCCCGACTCACCCTGGGCGGACTGGCCTGGCCCAGGAACCCTTGGTCTTTCGGCGGGCAAGGTTCTCACTTGCCTTATCGCTACTCATGCCTGCATTCTCACTCCCACACCCTCCACCACTCGATCACTCGGCGGCTTCACCGGATGCAGGACGCTCCCCTACCCATCGAATAAATTCGATGCCGCGGCTTCGGCGGTGTGCTTGAGCCCCGCTACATTATCGGCGCACAATCACTTGACCAGTGAGCTATTACGCACTCTTTCAAGGGTGGCTGCTTCTAAGCCAACCTCCTGGTTGTCTTCGCGACTGCACATCCTTTTCCACTTAGCACACGCTTAGGGGCCTTAGCCGGCGATCTGGGCTGTTTCCCTCTCGACGCACGGAGCTTATCCCCCGCCGTCTCACTGCCACGCTTTAGTCTTACCGGCATTCGGAGTTTGGCTGACGTCAGTAACCTAGTAGGGCCCATCGGCCATCCAGTAGCTCTACCTCCGGCAAGAAACACGCAACGCTGCACCTAAATGCATTTCGGGGAGAACCAGCTATCACGGAGTTTGATTGGCCTTTCACCCCTACCCACAACTCATCCCCTCAGTCTTCAACCTAAGTGGGTTCGGGCCTCCACAACATCTTACTGCTGCTTCACCCTGGCCATGGGTAGATCACTCCGCTTCGGGTCCAGAACACACCACTACACCAACCCCTACGGATTGGATACGCCCTATTCAGACTCGCTTTCGCTGCGGCTACCCCTCCCGGGTTAACCTCGCGACATGTCCCTGACTCGCAGGCTCATTCTTCAAAAGGCACGCCATCACCCCACCAATGGAGGGCTCTGACGGATTGTAGGCGCACGGTTTCAGGTACTATTTCACTCCCCTCCCGGGGTACTTTTCACCATTCCCTCACGGTACTAATCCGCTATCGGTCACTGGGAAGTATTCAGGCTTACCGGGTGGTCCCGGCAGATTCACAGCAGATTCCACGGGCCCGCTGCTACTCGGGGAACAGTTCCACGAAAGCCGCTGAGTTTTCGTCGACGGGGCTCTCACCCACTACGGCAGACCATCCCAGGCCACTTCAACTAACCCAACGGTTTATCACTTTCGCCCTGGCCGGCGGACCAGAGAAGAAACGCCCCACAACACCGCACACACAACCCCCGCCGGGTATCACATGCATACGGTTTAGCCATCCTCCGCTTTCGCTCGCCACTACTCACGGAATCACACTTGTTTTCTCTTCCTACGGGTACTGAGATGTTTCACTTCCCCGCGTTCCCCCCCGACACCTATACATTCAGTGCCGGGTGACACGACATCACTCGTGCCGGGTTTCCCCATTCGGACATCCTCGGATCCACGCTCGGTTGACAGCTCCCCGAGGCATATCGCAGCCTCCCACGTCCTTCATCGGCTCCCAGTGCCAAGGCATCCACCATGCGCCCTTAAACACTTACAACACAAAACCAAAAGCTAAAACAAACTTTGAAATTGCACATCAGACAACAAACACAACCCACCACAAAAAATGCGGTGAACCACACTCGCTGCCTAGATGCTCGCAACCACTATCCACAAATCAAACACCACACCCCACCACCAAAGCAGGGCAACAACAACCAAACTTCCTCGCAGGAAGCCGACCCAAACTTCAGGTCACAACCACCCCCGGTTTCCCATACAGGACGAAGAGGTGACGGGCTTGTTGTCTCAAAGCCCAATAGTGTGTCTGGCAGTTCCATCACCGGCAACAACCCGTAACCGGCTCAACGTTTTGTCGTGCACCCACCGGAATCGCCCACTACAGGCGCCGGCACTGATATCCCAACCGTGAACCCCTCACACATGTGAGGCACGCGGGTATGAATGGTGCTCCTTAGAAAGGAGGTGATCCAGCCGCACCTTCCGGTACGGCTACCTTGTTACGACTTCGTCCCAATCGCCGATCCCACCTTCGACAGCTCCCTCCCACAAGGGGTTAGGCCACTGGCTTCGGGTGTTACCGACTTTCATGACGTGACGGGCGGTGTGTACAAGGCCCGGGAACGTATTCACCGCAGCGTTGCTGATCTGCGATTACTAGCGACTCCGACTTCACGGGGTCGAGTTGCAGACCCCGATCCGAACTGAGACCGGCTTTGAAAGGATTCGCTCCACCTCACGGCATCGCAGCCCTTTGTACCGGCCATTGTAGCATGTGTGAAGCCCTGGACATAAGGGGCATGATGACTTGACGTCATCCCCACCTTCCTCCGAGTTGACCCCGGCAGTCTCTCACGAGTCCCCGCCATAACGCGCTGGCAACATGAGACAAGGGTTGCGCTCGTTGCGGGACTTAACCCAACATCTCACGACACGAGCTGACGACAGCCATGCACCACCTGCACACAGGCCACAAGGGAACCGACATCTCTGCCGGCGTCCTGTGCATGTCAAACCCAGGTAAGGTTCTTCGCGTTGCATCGAATTAATCCACATGCTCCGCCGCTTGTGCGGGCCCCCGTCAATTCCTTTGAGTTTTAGCCTTGCGGCCGTACTCCCCAGGCGGGGTACTTAATGCGTTAGCTACGGCACGGATCCCAAGGAAGGAAACCCACACCTAGTACCCACCGTTTACGGCGTGGACTACCAGGGTATCTAATCCTGTTCGCTCCCCACGCTTTCGCTCCTCAGCGTCAGTTACTGCCCAGAGACCCGCCTTCGCCACCGGTGTTCCTCCTGATATCTGCGCATTCCACCGCTACACCAGGAATTCCAGTCTCCCCTGCAGTACTCCAGTCTGCCCGTATCGCCCGCACGCCGAGGGTTAAGCCCCCGGTTTTCACGAACAACGCGACAAACCACCTACGAGCTCTTTACGCCCAGTAATTCCGGACAACGCTCGCACCCTACGTATTACCGCGGCTGCTGGCACGTAGTTGGCCGGTGCTTCTTCTGCACATACCGTCACTTGCGCTTCGTCTGTGCTGAAAGAGGTTTACAACCCGAAGGCCGTCATCCCTCACGCGGCGTCGCTGCATCAGGCTTGCGCCCATTGTGCAATATTCCCCACTGCTGCCTCCCGTAGGAGTCTGGGCCGTATCTCAGTCCCAGTGTGGCCGGACACCCTCTCAGGCCGGCTACCCGTCGTCGCCTTGGTAGGCCATCACCCCACCAACAAGCTGATAGGCCGCGGGCCCATCCCACACCGCAAAAGCTTTCCCCCACCAGGCCATGCGACCAGCAGGGTGTATTCGGTATTAGACCCAGTTTCCCAGGCTTATCCCAAAGTGCAGGGCAGATCACCCACGTGTTACTCACCCGTTCGCCACTCGAGCACCCCCGAAAGGGCCTTTCCGTTCGACTTGCATGTGTTAAGCACGCCGCCAGCGTTCGTCCTGAGCCAGGATCAAACTCTCCAAACAAAAACCCCTCGACCAAACGAGGCAGCATTCAAATCAGAGAAAATCCGATCAAAGCAACCAGTCAAACTGGCAAAAAACAACACCACACCCCTAAACGGGAAAAAGAAGCATGGCAAAAAACAACAACAAAACAAAAACCACCAAACACACTATTGAGTTCTCAAACAACCCACCCGCACGACCGCGCAACTAGCCCGCGGCAAAAGCCGCGTACTCGTAGTGCGGACGATCAGGAACCCACCGAAGTGGGACTTCCCTCTGGGAGCCGCCGCGCTCTTCGGGCCTGGCCCGTGTCGCAGCGACGATTGAACAAGTTACGTGAGGGAAAACTCGGAGTCAAATGGCCTGATAGGGCGTGCTTTTCAGTTCTGCCTCCATCGTGCGCACGCAAGCGTGCGTCGACTCCGACTAACTAACCAACGCGCTCGACGCCCGCAATATTCCGCTTGCCGCGACGCAGTACGAGCCAGCGCCCGTGGAGAAAGTCCGACGGCTGCGGAACCCACTCGTCGCTGTCGATCTTGGCGTTGTTGACCGACACCCCGCCCTCGGCGATCGTGCGCCGCGCGGCGCCTTTACTCGGTGCCAATCCACTTGCGACCAACAGGTCGGCGATGGTGTCCGGGCCCCCTGGCTTGAGTTCGGCGACCGAGGCCTCCCGCAGCGCGGCCGCCAAGGTCCGCTCGTCCAAGTCCCCCAGTTCCCCGCGGCCGAACAGCGCCTGGCTGGCCAGTTCGACTGCGGCGGTCGCGGCTTCGCCGTGCACCAGCGTGGTCAATTCACGCGCCAGTCGCCGCTGCGCCGCCCGCTCGTGTGCCCGTTCGGCCGTCGCCTGCTCCAGCTCGGCCAACTCGTCGGGCGCCAGGAACGTGAACCATCGCAGGTACCGCACGACGTCGGCATCGGCGCTGTTGATGAAGTACTGGTACCAGGCGTATGGACTCGTCATCTCCGGGTCGAGCCAGAGGCTGCCGCCGCCTGTGGATTTGCCGAACTTCTTACCTTCGGAGTCCGTCACGAGCGGCGTGGTCAGTGCATGCACCATCGCGCCCGCCGTCTGCCGCACCAGCCTGACCCCGGCGATGATGTTGCCCCACTGGTCGGAGCCGCCGATCTGCAACGAGCATCCGTACCGCCGATGCAGCTCAACGAAGTCGTTGGCCTGCAGCAGCATGTAGCTGAACTCCGTGTAGGAGATGCCCTCGCCCTCCAGTCGACGGCGAACGGTGTCGCGATCGAGCATCACGTTGACGGAGAAATGCTTGCCGATGTCACGTAGGAATTCGATTGCTGAGAGCTCCCCCGTCCACGACAGGTTGTTCTCGACGACCGCCCCGATGGGCGAATCGTCGAACTCGACAAACCGTTCCAGCTGGCCCCGAATGCGTTCCGCCCAATCCGCGACCGTGTCAGCGGTGTTCAGCGTTCGTTCACCGGTGTCTCGCGGGTCGCCGATCATGCCCGTCGCGCCGCCTGCCAGCACGATCGGCCGATGGCCCGCCTGCTGAAACCGTCGTAACGTCAGCAAGGGGATCAGATGACCGGCATGCAGGCTCGGCGCGGTCGGGTCGAACCCCGAATAGACCGTTATGGGTCCGGCGGCCATCTGCTCCGCCAACGCCTCGCGGTCCGTGGACTGCGCTATCAGCCCACGCCACTCCAACTCATCGAGAATGTCCGTGCCCACATGTCGATCTTCGCGCATGCGAGCGGGGTGACCGCATGCGGCGTCAGTGTGCCGGAGCCAATTCGCGCACTACGTCGACGCTCAAGAACTCCGGCGCCTTGATCACCCGGCGGAGCATGAACCGGATGAACGCAGGCATGTCGGTGGCATTGTCGTCGCGATAGACCCGTGGAGCGTTGAGCTGATAGCGCCGCCCGCGGGTCTCGAGCTCACACCCGTCCGCGGCGAGCACGTTGCGAACCCAGTCCGAGTCCGAGCCGTACGTCAGCGCGATCACATACCCATCCGAACGGCGGAACGCCCACAGGGGGGTGCGGAAAGTCTTGCCCGACTTGCGGCCGCGGTGCACGACGACCGCCCATCCCGGCGCCCACGGCGCGATGAACTTGGTGACCCGATTGAGCCCGGCCTTATTGGCCCGGGCGACCCATCGTGGAGCAGGCATTTCAGAAACTCCTCACTTGTAGAATTTATGACACCACGTTAACTTCCCACTTCGTGAAAGTCAACGGCCGTAGAATTTCAAGATGCCCCAGGTAGGCCGTCGACCCGGCAACCCCGACACCCGCCAGGTTCTCGTAGAGACGGCTCGGCGCATGTTCGCCGAAACAGGCTTCGACAAGACGTCAGTGCGCGATATCGCCGCCGGCGCGGGCGTCGATCCGGCGCTGATTCGGCACTACTTCGGCACCAAGGCCGAACTCTTCCGGACGACAATGGGATGGCCGTTCGAACCGGCGCAGGTGGCAGCGCGGGTCATCGCAGGCGGCAGGGACGAGATCGGCGACCGCCTCACCCGGGTGTTCTTCGAAGCATGGGAGCGGCCGGACTCGCGAGCCCCCCTGCTGGCAATCCTGCGCGGCGCGGCGACCCACGAGGAGTCGGCCGCACTGGTGCGCGAGTTCATCGGCGGCCAGCTTTATCGACAAATGGCCGACGAACTTCCCGGCCCCAACGCCGAACTGCGGATTGACCTCGCGATGGCCCAGCTCCTGGGCATCGCCTACCTGCGCCACATCCTTCGCGTCGAACCGATCGCATCAACACCCGAAGAGGAGTTAGTGGCCAAGGTTTCACCCGTGGTCACGGCGCACTTGAACAGCGCCTAATCGCTTTCGCCCGGTGCAGGGGCCCGCGGACTGCGACGGTACAGCGATACCTCGGGTCGTCCGGCCAGGTAGAACCGCCAGGGCCGGTCGGCGGCCTTGCTGACGCCGACGCGCGGGCCCTCGACCGAGGCGTGCTCTTCACCGAGCATCAGCCGGACCGGACTCCTTCGCGCGAATAAGTCAATTCCGTTGTCGTCCATGATGATTCCCAACGCCGAGCACAGGTTTCCCGGCCCTCGCGCCAGTGCGACTGGCCGCGTCGAATCGCCGCGCCTGTCTTGAGCCACATCGATCCCGGCTTCGACGGCAGCGGCCCGCAACAGCACCGCGCCTGCGACTCCGTCCGTCGCACACACGACGTTCGCGCACACGTGAATGCCGTGGCTGCGGTAGGTGTAGAGCCGGCCGGCAGGGCCGAACATCACCGAATTGCGCAAACCGGAGCCGCGAAACGAGTGCGATGCCGCGTCGGGCCAGGGCCCATCGAGCGGGCCGCCGTACGCCTCCACCTCGACGATCATGGCGCTCACCCCTCGGCCGGTCAGCGAGGCCCCGAGTAGGCGCTGAGCTGCGGTCAACGGATCCACGGACAGCAACTCGGCGCTCACCCGAGCGATTCTGCCCGCCCGTCTTGACACGCCTACCAGCGGGGAGGACTATTCATCACATGATGACTTCATCGAGTGATGAATTACTCCGCAACGGGGTGGACATCGCCATCGACATCAAGGATCTGCGCGTCGTCCGCGGCAAGCGCGTCGCGCTGGACGACGTCTCGGTTCGAATCGCGCGTGGGACGATCACAGGCCTGCTAGGACCGTCCGGTTGCGGCAAGACGACGCTGATGCGCTGCATCGTCGGCACCCAGATCATCGAAGGCGGGACGGTGACGGTGCTTGGCCGCCCCGCGGGCTCGGCAGAGTTGCGGCATCGCGTCGGCTATGTCACCCAGGACCCCACCATCTACAACGACCTGCGCATCGTCGACAATGTGCGCTATTTCGGCGCTCTGTACGGCACCGACACACATGCCGCTGACGAAGCGATCACAGCGGTCGGACTGGACGATCACCGAACTGCATTGTGTGCCAACCTATCTGGTGGCCAGCGCACCCGGGTCTCGCTGGCTTGTGCGCTGGTATCCCGCCCGGATCTGTTGGTGCTCGACGAACCCACCGTCGGACTCGATCCGGTACTTCGCGTCGACTTGTGGGAACAGTTCGACCAATTGGCCAGTCGCGGAACGACGTTGCTCGTCTCCAGTCACGTGATGGATGAGGCCGACCACTGCGGAGACCTGCTCCTGATGCGCGAGGGTCACCTGCTTGCGCACACCACCCCGAAGAAGCTACGAGAGGACACGGGATGTACGTCTCTGGAGGAAGCATTTCTGTCCGTCATCCAGCACAGCACCGCAACCGCAGCCGGTTGAGCCCGCAGGCGTACGTCGCCACCACCGGCCGCATTCTGCGCCAGCTCGCCGCCGATCACCGCAGCGTCGCCATGATCCTGGTCGTGCCGAGTCTGATCATCACGCTGATGTACTTCATGTTCCAGAATGCCCCGCATCCCCCCGGCGCGCCGTCGCCGTTCAACAACGCGTGCTTGATCATGCTCGGAGTGTTTCCGCTCATCGTGATGTTCCTGATCACGTCGATAACGATGCAGCGAGAACGGGTTTCGGGAACCTTGGAGCGCATCTTGACCACGCCGTTGCGTCGGCTCGACCTGCTGGCCGCCTACGGCACCGCCTTCTCGATCGCCGCCGCCGCGCAGGCGACCCTGGCGTGCGTCGTGTCCTTCTGGTTCCTCGGACTCGACACCAAGGGCAGCCCGATCCTCGTGTTCACAATCGCGATCATCAACGCCGTGCTGGGCGTCGGCCTCGGCCTTCTGTGTAGTGCGTTCGCCCGCACAGAGTTTCAGGCCGTGCAGTTCATGCCGGTCGTGATCGCTCCCCAGCTGTTGCTGTGCGGGATCATCGTTCCGCGCGATGTGCTTCCCGACTGGCTGCAATGGATCAGCAATGTGTTGCCGGCAAGCTACGCTCTTGAGGCGTTGCAGCAGGTTGGCGCGTACTCGGAACCGACGGCCATTGCGGTGCGCGACATCGCCGTCGTCATCGGTTTCGCGGTCGTGGCGCTGTGCCTGGCAGCGGCCACGCTACGACGAAGGACTCCGTAACCGCCTTGACCACGAATGCAGAACGCAAGCGTCCCGGCCGTCCGCCGGGGACGTCCGACACCCGCGAACGAATACTGACCAGCGCCCGGGATCTGTTTGCCCGCAACGGAATCGACAAGACATCGATCCGGGCGGTGGCGGCAGGTGCGGGAGTCGACCCAGCGCTGGTGCACCATTACTTCGGCACCAAGACGCGGCTGTTCGCGGCGGCGATTCACATTCCGATCGACCCGATGCAGGTGATCGGGCCGCTCAAGGAAATCCCCGTCGAGCAGATCGGCCATGTCCTTCCGTCGATCCTGTTGCCGCTGTGGGATTCCGAGATGGGCAAGGGATTCATCGCTACCCTTCGATCGATCCTCGCAGGCAACGACGTCTCTCTTGTCCGCTCGTTTCTGCAGGAGGTCATCGTCGCGGAGGTCGGAGCCCGCGTCGACGATCCGCCGGGCAGCGGACGGATCCGCGTCCAATTCGTGGCATCGCAATTGGTCGGCGTGGTGATGGCCCGCTACATCCTGGAGTTGGACCCGTTCAAGTCGTTGCCAGTCGAGCAGATCGCCGAGACGATCGCCCCCAACCTGCAGCGCTACCTCACCGGGGAGCTACCCGGCCTCGCCTGATCGAGCGCGGTCGAGCATCCGTTGATGCTCAGCCTCGTCGGTCACCTCGACAGCCTCATCGATGAGCAACACCGGGATGCCGTCCTCAATGCGGTAGGCACGCCGAAGTCGCGGGTTGTACAGGAACGCATCGTCGATGAGGAGCAGTGGCCCGCGGTCTTGCGGGCACACAAGGATGCTCAGCAGTTTCTCGTCGAGCACTACGCAGGATCAGCCGACGGGCTGGTTGATGCCGGCGCCGGGAACGCCGATGAAAGCTCCCCCGTTTGGGTCGCCTGGATCCGGCGGCACGCCCGGCGGCAGTGTCGGCCCCATACCGGGCGGCGGCTGGCCGACGCCGTAGTTGAACCCTGGCTGCTGGCCACCGGCGGCCTGGTTGGCCATCTGCGCCTGCAGTTTGCGCTGGTAGACGATGGTTTCTTTGAGCGCCTCGACCAGCGGTGCCTGATTGGGCCGCTTATCAAGGGCCTTGGTGATCGCCTGCCGATTGGCGTTCGACGGTCTGAAGCCCTGGGCACGCAAGGTCATGACTTCGTGAATCAGATTGGAAAGCTGACCGCCACCGGCGCCCGTGTCGTAATCCTGGGCGATGATCGCGAGCGCCTGCTCGGCCGTCATCTCCGGAGCGGCGGCTTCTGTCGTCGGATCGGCGGGTTCGGGTTCGGCGAATGCCGTCGGCGCGCCAGCGCCTGCCATGAACCCGACGGCCAAAACACTTCCTGCCACGGCACCCCTGGCTGCGAGGCGCCAATCGTGGCGATTCTTACCGGTCTGCGATGTCATCAATCCTCCAGCGCGGCGACGCGGACTGCCCGACCCGGCGACACCCTGCCGCCGACGGGAGCCTAACAGTGCGCGCGCTATAGGACACGGTCACTGTTGAGCGCCGGCAATCTCGGTGCGTACCGCGACGGTCAACCGCTTGTACCGATTCGTATCGGGATCCAGATACCAGGCGTTACGCGACGGTTTGGGTATTCCTTCGGCCCGCAGCGGGCTCACCAACGGCCGATAGGAAGCACTGAGCTTGATATCCGGGACAACGTGCACGATGTCGGGCGGGTTGCCGACGGGCAGATCGGCCAGCGCCTCCGACAGATCGGCCGACGGGATGGTTCCGCCGGGACGCAGCGCCAGCGCGGTGACGGCCAGCTGTTGGCCACCGGCGTCGACCGCATAGGTCACCGACAGGTCTACCGCATCGAGGCGGCCGACCGCGTCGTTGATCGGCGAGGAGAAGACCGGGCCGCGGGCCGTGTGGATCACCGAGCCGCGGTTGTCGACGAGCCAGTAGTCGCCGTCTTCGTCGCGGCGGAACAGGTACTCGGTAGACACCCAGGTGTCGGCGGGCGCGAAGACCCCCCGCTTCACCGAGGCCGTCGGGTCGACGGGCCCGCGCGGGTGAGCCAGCAAGACCCCGACCTCGTTCGTTTCGGCTGTGCGCACAAAGCCGCGGTCATCCTCGAGGATCAGGTTGTCCTCGGGGTCGTATGCGGCGAGTTCGATCTGGCCGCCACCGGGCAGCGGTCTGCCTTTGCCGCCGATCTTGGCGCCCGACACGTTGGCCAGCACGGCCTGCCCGTCGGTGGTGGCGAAGAACTCCACGATGTGGGCGGGTGCGAACACCTCGAGGACGCGCTTCCACAGGCCGGGCGGCATACCCGAACCGATGAACAGCCGCACCGGATGACTGCCGGTGAGCGCGAACGCGGGATCATCGATGACCTCGCGCAGCATCGCCCATGTGTAGGACACCACCGTGACGCCGTACTGGCGGATCTCCTGCAGGAACCGATCGGGCCGCAGCCCGCGCGACAGCGCGATGCGCGAGCCGCCGACCACGGCCCCGCCGAGCGCGACGAGCAGCCCGGATTGGTGGTGCAGCGGGGTGAGGCAGTAGACGGTGTCGCCGCGGCCCAGATTGGCCGCCGACGCGGTGCCGAACGCCGACAGCGCCCAGCGGTAGTTGGAGATCTGGCGGGCGATGAGTTCACCGCCGACCGAGGCGAAGGCGACGAACGCCAGGTCACGCGCGAGCCCGGGGTTGGGCCGGTACCAGCCGGGCAGGTCGACGAGGTCGGGGTCGATCTGCTCCATATCAACGGCGGCGGCGTCGCCCGGCAGATGTAGGTCGCGGGCCTCGCCGCCGCCGAGCACCAACACGCGCATGTCCAATCGGCGCGCGGCCTCCAGGTTGCTCGGGTCGGCGATGATCTCCGATACCCCGCCGAGGCGCGCCGCGGTGGCCAGGTCGCCGTCGGGTGGCATCAGCACCGCCACCGCACCCAGCCGGGACAGTGCGGCGATCGCGACCAGCGCGCTTGGCCGCGTCTCCATCAGCACGCCGACGTGGGCGCCCTGCCGCACCCCGACGTCGATCAGGCCGCGCACGACGTTGTTGATGCGACGGTCGACCGCTTCGTAGGTGTGCACACGGCCGTCGAAAAGCAGCGCCTCGCCGTTCGGTAGATCGCGTGCCTGTTCGGACATGAGCCGGCCGAGCGAGATGCGGGTGTGGTCGTTGATCTGGCCGAGACGGGCGAGCCTGGGCAGGGTGCGGGCGGTCTCGACGGCAAGTGCTCTTGCCGATTTGTTGGCCGCGACGAGCGCGTCGGCCGCCGACCGGGCCAGGGTGAAGACCATCTCGGTGGCGGCCGCGGTGGTGTGCGCGACGCGCGAGCTGAGCGAAACCCCGCTCTCGGTGTGCGCCGCGGGCTGCAGCGCCATCGGTGCGACCTGGTCGGGGATGTCGCCGTCGCCGTCGATCCACTTGACGAACTGAGCGACCGTCGGCCATGTCTGCGTCGACGCTTTTGAACCCACGACGAGACCGAAATGCCCTGCGCGGATGAGGAATTCATAGACATCAGCCTGCGGTGCGGCGCGTTTGATCCCGCGCACGGAGGCGGGTTGGCCGATGTCATCGACCTCGCCGACCACGGCCAGCACGGGGCAGCTGATGTCGGACAGGGTGACGAGGTCGCCGTGGATGGAGAAGCCGCCGGTCATCATCCGGTTGTGGGCGATGAACTGTTTGAGCAGTTCGGAGATCGCGGGTCCGGACCACGCGATCCAGCCCTCCGACGCCAGGAACCGGCGTTGTTGTTCTCGGGGCAGCAGCGCCTCGCGGTCGTGCAGCTGGCGCAGGAAGTCCAGCCTCGACTGGGCGGTCTTGACCGGGTCGAGCATCTGGAATCCGGCGCGTGCGAGCCAGCCAGGAATGTCGATGCGGCTGAATACGTGGTCGGCCATGAAATCGGCCGCCCCCGCCGCCAGCCCGGCCGGCAGGTTCATCGGCAGCGCGGCGAGCGTGTCGACCGGCGACCCGAACGCGATGATGCTGGCGAGGTCCTTCGACTGCCGGTAGGCCGCGGTCTGGTAGGCGAACATCCCGCCCTGTGAGTAGCCGGCCAGATGGACGTCGCGCCCGGTGATCTCTTTGACGGTGTCGATCGCTTCGCTCAATGCGACGACGTGGTCGGCGAGGTTGCGCTGCATGCCGCCCTCGACCTTGTCGGGCGAGCCGAAGTCGATGACCCACGGGTCGATGCCCGCCTTGTGCAGAATGCCGACCGCACCTTCGTCGCGCGTGACGTCCCACATGTCCGCCGACATCATCATGGGGTGCACCATCAGCACCGGGGGGCCGGGTGGTTTGGAGCCGGTCCGCGTATCGGGCGGGAAGTAGCGCCGAAGTCGGTACATCGGCACGCTTTGGATGATCTGGAACGGCGACGGTACGGCGCCCGTCTCCAGGCCGCCGTAACGCAGCACTTCCAGACCGTTCTGCGCGGTGGCAACCAGCCGCCCCACGGGCTTGGTTATTGCCGACAGGTCCACCACGACCCACTCCCCTTACGCGATGCCGGTCTCCCGACTGCCGCCGACAATCATGGCACGGGGTCGACCTATCATCGCGGCTGATGTCGAACCTGATCAACGTCGAGCGCGCGACCGTCGGATACGGCACGCGCACGCTGCTCGACGCCGTCAGCCTGGGGGTCGACGAGGGCGATGCGATCGGCGTCGTCGGCCGAAACGGCGACGGTAAGACCACGCTGCTGCAGGTGCTGACGGGCACCCGCGAGCCCGACTCCGGCCGGGTCACGCACACCTCCGGGCTCTCCGTGGGCTATCTGCGCCAGGGCGACGAACTTTTCGGCGCCACCATCCGCGACATCATCGTGGGCGGACGGCCGGACCACGTATGGGCCGCCGAACCCGACACCCGAGACGTCGTCGAGCATCTGCTCGCCGGCGTGGACCTCGACGCGTCGGTGGCCCGGCTGTCGGGCGGCGAGCGGCGCCGGGTCGCGCTCGCCGAGGTGCTGTTGGCCGGGCACGACG
This sequence comes from uncultured Actinomycetota bacterium, assembly GCA_963848855.1. Classification (GTDB taxonomy): domain Bacteria; phylum Actinomycetota; class Actinomycetes; order Mycobacteriales; family Mycobacteriaceae; genus Mycobacterium. The sequence goes on along the minus strand of CAWKFL010000006.1, from coordinate 543,554 downwards.
TCGTGGTGCTCGACGAGCCGACCAACCATCTCGACGTGGAGGTCATCGGCTGGCTGGCCGGACACCTGAACTCGCGACCGGCCAGCGCCTTGGTGGTCGTCAGCCACGACCGCTGGTTCCTCGACGCGGTCTGCACACGTACGTGGGAGGTGCACGGCGGCGAGGTCGACGCATACGACGGTGGGTACGCCGCCTACGTGTTGGCCCGCGCCGAGCGCATGCGCATCGCGGCAGGCACCGAGGCGCGTCGCCGCAATTTGATGCGCAAGGAGCTGGCCTGGCTGCGGCGCGGGCCGCCCGCGCGCACATCGAAGCCGAAATTCCGAATACAGGCGGCCAACGATCTGATCGCCAACGAGCCGCCGCCACGCGATTCGCTTGTGCTGCAACGGTTTGCAACCAACCGGCTGGGCAAGGACGTGTTCGATCTGCACCGGGTAGTGCTAGAGGCTGGCCCGAAGGTCATCCTGGACCGCGTCGACTGGTCCATTGGCCCAGGCGCACGAATCGGGATCGTCGGCGTGAACGGCACCGGCAAGACGTCGGTGCTTCGGCTGCTCGCGGGTGAACTGCGGCCGGCGGCGGGCACCATCAAGCGCGGCACCACACTGAAGATCGGCTATCTGAGCCAGGCGCTAGCCGAACTGGACGGCGCCGAGAGGGTACTCGACGCCGTCGAAAATCGGCGCCGTATAACCGAATTGGCGGGTGGCCGCGAGATCAGTGCGGACACCCTGCTGCGGGATTTCGGGTTCACCGGCGACAAGCTGACCGCGCGGCTGGCCGAACTGTCCGGCGGTGAGCGGCGGCGGCTGCAGTTTCTGCGGCTGCTGCTCGACGAACCCAACGTGTTGCTGCTGGACGAGCCCACCAACGACCTCGACATCGACACGCTCAACGTCATCGAGGACTACCTCGACGGCTGGCCGGGCACGCTGATCGTCGTCACCCACGACCGCTACTTCCTCGAGCGGGTCTCCGATGTCACCTATGCGCTGACGGGTGGCGGCCGCTGTGATCTGCTGCCGGGCGGCATCGAGCAGTACCTCGCCGATCGGGCGACGGCGGCGTCACCGGCCGCGAGTCCCGCGCCGTCGCGGGGTTCGGAGTCGGCATCCGCGCGGGAGCGGCGAGCAGGCAAGGAGATGGCGCGCATCGAGGGGCAGCTTTCGAAGCTGGAGGACCGGATCGCCACGCTGCACGAGTCGATGGCGCAAGCGGCTGCCGATCACGTTCGGGCTGGCGAACTCAACGCCGAACTACAGGAGTTGTTGGTGCGCAAGGAATCTCTCGAAGAAGCGTGGTTGTCCGCCGCTGACGAGTGACGGTCAGCGCCGCAGGCGGAGCCGCAACCGGTCGGCGGTGTCGCGGACGACGCCGAGTTGCTTGGCGACCTGAATCGGCGCGGTACCGCCCCTGGCGTCGCGGGAATTGACCGACCCGTCGACAGTGAGAACTTCGCGCACCTGCGCCGTCAGCTCGGGGTGGATCGCGGCGAGCTCCGCGTCCTCGAGGTCTTCCAGCCCGACGCCGCGGGCCTCGGCCACGCGCACCGCGGCACCCGCGGCTTCGTGCGCGACACGGAACGGCACTCCCCTGCGCACCAACCACTCCGCGACGTCGGTGGCCAGCGTGTAGCCGAGCGGCGCCAGCTCGGCCATCCGGTCGACGTCGAAGCGCAGCGTGCCAACCAGGCCCGCCATCGCAGGCAGCAGCAGTTCGAGCTGAGCCACCGAGTCGAATACCGGTTCCTTGTCCTCCTGCAGATCGCGGTTGTAGGCAAGTGGCTGCGCCTTGAGCGTTGCGAGCAGGCCGGCGAGGTTGCCGATCACCCGGCCCGACTTTCCACGCGTCAGCTCGGCGATGTCGGGGTTCTTCTTCTGCGGCATGATCGAGCTGCCCGTAGACCACGAGTCGTGCAGCGTGACGTAACCGAATTCCGTTGTGCTCCAGAGGATAATGTCTTCGGCGAGTCGGGATAGGTCGACAGCGATCATCGCCAGCACGAAGGCCGCCTCCGCGGCGAAGTCCCGCGCGGCGGTGGCGTCGACGGAGTTGTCGGCGGCGGCGTCGAAACCCAACTCGTCGGCGATCGCGTCGGGGTCAAGGCCGAGTGACGACCCCGCCAGCGCACCGGATCCGTACGGGGACACCGCGGCTCGTTTGTCGAAGTCGACGAGCCGGTCGACGTCGCGAAGCAGCGGATGCGCGTGCGCCAGCAGGTGATGCGCCAGCAGGATCGGCTGTGCGGATTGCAGATGTGTCTTGCCGGGCATGATGGCCGTCGGGTGCGCGGCGGCCTGCGTGGCCAGCGCCCCGACGACGTCGAGCACCGCTTCGGCGACCCGTCGCACCGCGTCGCGCAGCCACATGCGAAACAGCGTGGCCACCTGGTCGTTGCGCGACCGGCCCGCCCGCAGCCGCCCGCCCAGCTCCTCGCCGACGCGGTCGATCAGGCCGCGCTCCAGCGCGCCGTGCACATCCTCGTCGGTGACCAACGGGCCGAAGCTGCCGTCGGCGACGTCTTCGGCCAGGCTGTCCAAGCCGGCGAGCAGGCCATCGCGTTGTTCGTCGGTGAGAAGCCCGGCCCGATGCAGCACGCGTGCGTGGGCCTTGGACGCGGTGACGTCGTATGGCGCCAGCACCCAGTCGAAGTGGGTCGACTTGCTCAGCGCCGCCAGTGCTTGCGACGGACCGTCGGCGAACCGGCCGCCCCACAGCGACCCTTCGTTGGTGCTCACAACGGCACCCTCGTTGCTACGCGAGCGTGCGCATTTGGATGAAGTTTCGCGGCGTGTCGCTGTGCAGACACGCACGCTCGCGGTGCGTGGGGAGGGGTCATTGGCCGGCGAGGTCTCGTTGCGCGGAGATCTTCGAGCTCAGACCATGCACATGCACGAAGCCCTTGGCCGCCGACTGGTCGAACGTGTCGCCCTCGTCGTAGGTGGCGAGGTTGAAGTCGTACAACGACTCCGAGCTGCGCCTGCCATTGACCGCAATGTGCCCGCCGTGCAGCACCAACCGGATCTCGCCCGACACGTGCTCCTGCGTCTTGGCGACGAACGACTCCAGCGCCGCCTTCAGCGGCGAGTACCACAGCCCGTCGTACACCAGCTCGCCCCACTTCTGGTCGGTGTTGCGCTTGAACCGGCCGAGCTCTCGCTCCAGCGTGACGTGCTCCAACTCCGTGTGGGCGTTGATCAGCACCATCGCGCCTGGGGCTTCGTAGATTTCCCGGCTCTTGATGCCGACGAGCCGGTCCTCGACGACGTCGAGCCTGCCGACGCCCTGGGCGCCGCCGCGTTGGTTGAGTTCCTCGATGGCCTGCAGCACCGTCACCGGCCTACCGTCGATCGAAACCGGCACGCCCTGTTCGAATCCCACGATGACCTCGTCCGGCGTGCTCCAGTTGACCGTCGGGTCCTCCGTGTAGTCGTAGACGTCCTTGGTGGGCGCGTTCCACAGATGCTCGAGGAACCCGGTCTCCACCGCACGACCCCACACGTTCTGGTCGATCGAGAACGGTGACCGCTTCGTCACGTTGATCGGGATCGCATTCTCCTCGGCGAACGCGATGGCCTTCTCCCTCGTCCACGCGTAGTCGCGGACAGGCGCGAGTACTTCGAGATCGGGTGCCAGCGAGGCAAACCCGACCTCGAACCGGACCTGGTCGTTGCCCTTGCCCGTGCAGCCGTGCGCGACGATCCCGCCGGCGTATTCGCGGGCCGCGGCCACCAGATGCTTGACGATCAGCGGGCGGCTCAGCGCCGACACCAGCGGGTAGCGGTCCATGTACAGCGCGTTGGACTGGATCGCGGGCAGGCAGTACTCCTCGGCGAACTCGTCCTTGGCGTCGACCACCACGGCCTCGACGGCACCGCAGTCCAGCGCCCGCTTGCGCACGACCTCCATGTCCTCACCGCCCTGCCCGAGGTCGATGGCGACTGCGACGACCTCACGGCCGGTCTCTTTGCCGATCCAGCTGATCGCCACCGAGGTGTCCAGACCGCCGGAATACGCCAGGATGACGCGTTCGGACATTAGCCAATCTCCTTCTACCGGACCGCTATTGCAGGTTCTCTATCGTGGTGGCCAGCTCAACACCGGTCATCGGCTCACGCGCCACCACCAAGATGGTGTCGTCGCCGGCGATGGTGCCGACAACGTAGGGCAAGGACGCCCGATCGATCGCACTGGCAAGGTAGTGCGCCGCGCCGGGCGGGGTGCGCAGCACCGCGAGATTGCCGCTGGCGTCGGTGGACACCAACAGCTCGCCCAGCAGTCGCGACACGCGTTCGGTGCCCCCGGAGACGCCGCGCACCGGGCTGCCGTCCTCGGGAACGATATATACGCCGACGCCACCGTCCGCTCCGCGCAGCTTGACCGCACCCAGCTCCTCGAGGTCACGCGACAGCGTCGCCTGCGTGACTTCGATGCCCTCGTCGGCAAGCATCGAGGCCAGTTCGGTCTGGCTGTGCACCGAGTTCGACGACAGCAGCGTGACGATGCGAGCCTGGCGGCCTGCGCGGGTGGTCGCTGAAGTCATGCCTCGACTCCCGCTCGCTCCGGTCCTCGCTGGTACCTCGCTGCGATCCGCACTCGCGCTCGTCTTCGGGAAGTCATGCTCGCTCCAGCAGCCACGCCAGCAGCGCCTTCTGGGCGTGCAGCCGGTTCTCCGCCTCGTCCCATACCGCGCTCTGCGCGCCGTCGATCACTTCGTCGGTTATCTCGTAACCGCGGTGCGCCGGAAGGCAGTGCAGCACAATCGCATTCGGATCAGCGAGGCTGACCAGCTGGGAATTGACCTGGAACGGCTGGAACGGCCCGACGCGATCGAGCCCGTCGTTCTCCTGACCCATCGACGTCCAGGTGTCGGTCACCAGCACGTCGACGCAGTCGGCTGCCTTCTGGGGGTCAGCCGTCAGCGTGACCGTCGCCCCGGTCTGCTCGGCGCGCTTCTCCGCGGCGTCGACGAAGTCCGGGTGCGGTTCGAAGCCCGACGGCGCGGCGATGGTGACCGAGACCCCCGCCGTCACCCCGCCGAGCATCAGCGAGTGCGCCATGTTGTTGGCGCCGTCGCCGAAATAGGCCAGCCGTAGCCCCTTGAGCTCGCCCTTACGTTCGGCCACCGTCTGCAGGTCGGCCAGCACCTGGCAGGGATGGAACTCGTCGGACAGCGCGTTGACCACCGGCACGTCCGACCCGGCCGCGATGGCGGTGAGGCGCTCCTGACCGAACGTCCGCCAGACGATCGCATCGACATAGCGGGACAACACCTTTCCGGTGTCCTCCAGCGTCTCGTCCCGGCCCAGCTGGGTGGTGCGACCGTCCACAACGACGGCGTGCCCGCCGAGTTGGGCGATGCCGATCTCGAACGAGAAGCGGGTGCGGGTGGAATTCTTGTCGAAGATGACGGCCACACCGCGCGGGCCGTCGAGCGGGCGGCGGCTGAACGGGTTCGCCTTCAGTTCGGCGGCCAGTGCCAGCACCTCGGCCTGCTCTTGCGGCGTCAGGTCGTCGTCGCGCAGGAAGTGTCGCGTCATTGGGCCGCCTTGTCCAAGACTTCCGGCAGAGCCGAGAGGAAATCGTCGATCTGCTTCTCGGTGATCACCAGTGGCGGCGCCAGCCGAATCACGTCGGGTGCAGCGGCATTCACCAGGAAGCCGGCATCGCGGGCCGCCGCCTCGATGGGCTTGGCTACCTCGGAGGTCAGCACCACACCGCGCAGCAACCCGCGGCCGCGGACATGGTCGACAAGCGGATGGCCCAGCGACTCGATCCCGTGATGCAACGTCTTGCCAAGCACGTCGGCGCGACTGATCAGATCCTCGTCGGCGAGCACCCTGAGCACCGCAAGCGCGGCTGCGGTGCAAACCGGGTTGCCGCCGAACGTGCTGCCGTGCAGGCCCGCGGTGAGCAGATCCGCGGTCGCGCCGACCGCGATGCAAGCCCCGATCGGCAGACCGCCGCCGAGGCCCTTCGCGAGCGTCACGATATCGGGTGTGATCCCATCGTGCTGGTGGGCGAAAAACGCTCCGGTGCGGCCCATTCCGGTCTGCACCTCATCGAGCACCAGCAGCGCGCCGTGGCTGGCGGTGATCTCCCGCGCGGCCACCAGGTAGCCGGCGGGCGGGACGACGACGCCGCCCTCCCCCATGATCGGCTCGAGGAACACCGCGGCCGTCTGGTCGTCGACGGCGGCCGCCAGCGCGTCGGTGTCGCCATAGGGAACATGGGTGACGTCGCCGGGAAGCGGCGCGAACGGTGCCTGCTTGGACGGCTGACCCGTCAACGCGAGCGAGCCCATCGTGCGGCCATGGAAAGCATTCTCGGCGGCAACGAGTTTCGTCCGCCCGGTCAGGCGTGTGATCTTGAACGCGACCTCGTTGGCCTCGGTGCCCGAGTTGCAGAAGAACACCCGGGCCTGCGCGTCGGCGCCGAGCAATCCGACGAGCGCCTCGGCGAGCGCGATACCCGGCTCGGTGGCATACAGATTCGAGGTGTGGCCGAGCGTGTTGAGCTGCCGGGTGACGGCCTCGATGACGGCGGGATGGCGATGGCCGAGGATGTTGACGGCGATCCCGCCGAGCAGGTCGACGTAGTGCTTACCGTTCACGTCGGTGACCACCGCACCGTCACCGCTGGCCAGCGCCAGCGGTGGCGTGCCGTAGTTGTTCATCATCACGCTCGACCACCGCTGCAACAGATCGCTCATGCGCTCACCACTTTCGTGCCCGTCCCCTCGTCAGTGAACAGTTCCACCAGCACGCAATGCTCGACCCGGCCGTCGATCACATGCGCGCTCGGAACGCCAGCGCCGACCGCGCGCAGACACGCTTCGATCTTCGGCACCATGCCCGCCTCCAGCGTCGGCAGCAGCTGCGTCAGTGCGGCGACGTCGATCTCGCTCACCAGCGACGTGCGGTCCGGCCAATCGGTGAACAGGCCCTCGACATCGGTGAGCATGATCAGCTTTTCGGCACCGAGCGCCTCGGCCAGCGCAGCCGCGGCCGTATCGGCGTTGATGTTGTACACGACGCCGTCGGCATCGGGTGCGATTGTCGAAACGACGGGAATCCGGCCCGCGCCAATGAGATCGAGCACCGCATCGGTGCTGACGCGTTCGACGTCACCGACCAACCCGATATCGGTGGCCACACCGTCGACGGTGACGCTGCGCTTGACCGCGGTGAACAGGTGCGCGTCCTCGCCGGTGATGCCGACGGCGTAGGGGCCGTGCGCGTTGATCAGGCCGACGAGCTCGCGACCGACCTGACCGAACAGCACCATGCGGGCCACATCGAGTACCTCGGGCGTGGTGACACGGAAGCCGCCCTTGAAATCGCCTGCAATGCCCAGCCGTTTGAGCATCGCGCTGATCTGTGGGCCGCCGCCGTGGACGACGACGGGGTGGATGCCGCAGTTCCGCAGGAACACCATGTCGGCGGCGAATGCTCGCCGCAGCGCGTCGTCGATCATCGCGTTGCCGCCGTACTTGACGACCACGATCTTGTCGTGCAGTTGCTTGAGCCAGGGCAGCGCCGCGGCGAGTACCTGCGCCTTGACCGGCGTGGCGAGCGTCATGAGCTGTAGGCCGAGTTCTCTTCGACGTAGGCATGCGAAAGATCGGTGGTGCGTATCGACGCCCGATCGGTGCCGACACCCAGGTCGATGGTGACATCGATGTCCGAGCCGGACAGGTCGACATCACGGGCGCCGGGCGCGCCCGCCCCGTCGATGCACACCGCAGAACCGTTGAACGACACGGTGATCCGGTCAGGGTCCAGGGGGACCGGCGCCATTCCCACCGCGGCCAGCACGCGGCCCCAGTTGGGATCGGAGCCGAACAGCGCCGTCTTCACCAGGCTGTCGCGGGCGACCACCCGTGCAGCTGTCAACGCGTCGACCTCCGACGCCGCGCCGGTCACGGTGATGACGACCCGTTTGGTGACGCCTTCGGCGTCGGCCTGCAACTGTGCGCACAGGTCTTCGCACACACGGAGCACCGCGTCGTCGAGCTCGCTCTGGCTTGGCGTGATGGCGCTGGCACCAGAGGCGAGTATCAGCACGGTGTCGTTGGTCGAGCAGCTGCCGTCGATGTCGAGGCGGTCAAAGGTCAACGCAGTGGCGCGGCGCAATGCACCGTCGAGCGCCTCGGCGTCAGCGACCGCGTCGGTGGTGATGACCGACAGCATGGTGGCCAATGACGGAGCGAGCATGCCCGCACCCTTCGCCATGCCGCCGACCGTCCAGTTGCCTGCGTGGTGCAGCGCAACCTGTTTCGGCACAGTGTCGGTGGTCATGATGGCGCGCGCGGCTTCCTCACCGCCGGTCAAGCCACCCGCCATTTCGTGCACGATCTCGGTGACACCTGCGAGCACCTTGTCCATGGGCAGTCGGTCACCGATGAGGCCGGTCGAGCAGACCGCGACCTCTATTGCGCCGGTCTCGGTGCCCCAGTCCGACAGCGCGGCGGCAACGGCCTCTGCGGTCGCGTGGCTGTCCTGGAAGCCGCTGGGGCCGGTGCACGCGTTGGCGCCGCCGGAGTTGAGGATCACCGCGCGCAGCCGTCCCGTGGTGAGCACCTGCTGCGACCACAGCACCGGTGCGGCCTTGACCTTGTTGCGGGTGAACACGCCCGCGGCGCCGTAGTCAGGCCCCTCGTTGAACACCAGCGCGAGGTCGAGAGCACCGGATGCCTTGATGCCCGCCGCAATTCCGGTGGCCCGGAAGCCTTCTGGCGCGGTAAGGCCCTGAGTACGCACCAGCCGGGTGCTTTCAGATGTGGCCGGAGCCGCCTGGCCGGCGACATCAGATTCGGTCACGGCGCCACCCCCACAATCGAGAGTCCTTCGGTTTCCGGCCATCCCAACGCGAGGTTCATCGATTGCACGGCTGCGCCGCCGGTGCCCTTGACGAGGTTGTCGATCGCGGCGATCGCGATGAACGTTTGTGCGTCTTCGTCGACGGCGACGGCGAGCTGGGCCGCGTTGCTGCCGATCACCGCGCCGGTCATCGGCAGCTGGCCTTCTGGTAGCAGATGCACGAACGCCTCACCACCGTAAGCTTTTTCGTATGCGGCGCGCAGCGCCGAGAGCGGCGCCGTTGTGCGTGCCGTGCACGTCGCGAGTATGCCGCGCGACGTCGGGATCAACACCGGGGTGAACGAGACGGTGACGTCCTTGTCGGTGACTGCCTTCAGGCCCTGAGCGATCTCGGGTGTGTGTCGGTGCTTTCCGCCGATGTTGTACGCGCGGGCGGATCCGATGACCTCCGATCCGAGCAGGTCGGTTTTCGCGGTCCTGCCCGCCCCCGACGTCCCGCTGACCGCGACGACCGTGACCGCGGGCTCGATGAGGTCCTCGGCGATCGCGGGCCACAGCGCGAGCAGCGCCGCGGTGGGATAACAACCGGGTACGGCGATCCGCTTGGCGCCGCGCAACCGATCCCGCGCGCCCGGCAGTTCGGGCAAACCGTAGGGCCAGCTACCGGCATGCGGCGAGCCGTAAAACCGCTCCCATGCGTCCGCATCGGTGAGCCGGAAGTCGGCGCCGCAGTCGATGATGATGGTGTCCTGCCCGAGTTGCTCCGCCAGCGCCCCCGAATGGCCGTGCGGCAGGGCGAGGAACACGACGTCGTGGCCCGTGAGCACGTCCAGGACGGTGGCCTCCAGCACGCGACCGGCCAGTGGCAGCAGGTGCGGGTGATGCTCGGCCAGCGTGGAGCCGGCGCTGGAGGCCGCGGTCAGCGCCCCGATCGTCAGGCGTCCGTCGGCGTACGCGGGATGGCCGAGCAGCAGACGCAGGATCTCCCCGCCGGCATAACCGCTGGCACCGGCTACTGCCACAGAAGTCATTCAGCGATTCTGCATGGATATGCATTCCAGTGCAAATTAATTACACAGCGGTGTGTTCGGCCTCTCCCAGTTTGATGTCCGGCACGATCGCGTGCACCCCTTCAGCCGTCGCGCCAAGGGCAATCGACAGCTGCCAGGCGACCTCCCGGATTCGGCTTCCTATCTCATTGATGCGCTCTTCAGTCATCCGCACATCCGGCACCGACGCCCCGATTGCGCCGACCACCCGCTGCGAGTGATCGAAGATCGGCGTAGCCACGGCGCAGATCCCGACGGTGCGTTGTCCGCGCGATTCCGAATAACCGTGGGCGCGAGCGACTTCGAGCTCATGACGAATCGCTTCCGGGTCGACCACGGTCGCCGGCGTGATCGGCTGGATCCGCTCGGGTAGGTGACGCGCGCATTCGGCGGCCGGCATGGCACTCAGAATCGCTTTGCCCGGCCCGCCGTGGACCAGGCTGATCGGCACGCCGATGTCGGTGTACGTACGGCGCAGCTCTTGGTGACTTTCGACCTGTGCCGCGACGATGCGGTGCCCGATTCCTGCGAGTTCATGCAGGCCGATCGTCTCATCGAACTCATCGCGAAGCTCCGTCATGAACGGCAGGGCCGCTTCGCGCAGCGTGCGCGGCATCGCGCCCGAATTTGCCAGCTGCAGCAGGAAGGGCCCAAGCCCGTACCGCTTGGCTCCGGTCTGGCGCACCAAGTGGTTTGTCTGCATCGCTCGAAGCAGCCGATGCACCGTACTGGTCGACAGTCCGGTTGATCGGGCCAATTCGCTGATTCCCAATTCCGGCCTGCGCCCGTCGAAGCACCTCAGGATGGCGACCGCACGGTCGATCGACTGGACACCATCGCGTCGTCGCACTTCGGCCGCATTTTCGCCGGAATCCAGATCCGTATCGCTCATTCGCGCATCCCCACGACAACGTCGCTTATCGGTCGTTTGCACTGTGATGCACACCGCCCGCCGTGCTTGACGTGACGCGGATCACCGCCATAGCCTTTCTGCATAGCGCACAACGTATCCCACAATGCGGGAAGGATCAATGCGAACTCTCAACGAATTTCGTGTCCTCGACCTGACCCGGTTCCTGTCGGGTCCGTATTGCACGATGGTCCTCGCCGAGCTCGGCGCCGATGTGATCAAGATCGAGCAGCCGGGAACAGGCGACGATTCGCGGCGGATGGGGCCCAAGATCAACGGCGAGAGCTACCCGTTCGCAATGCCCAACCGCAGCAAGCGGTCGGTTGCCGTCGACCTCAAGTCCGACCGCGGCCGTGAGCTCTTCCTTGAGCTCGCTGCCCGCGCCGACCTGGTGATCGAGAACTTCCGGCCGGGCGTCACACGCCGTCTCGGCATCGACTATGAGTCGGTCCGCCGGGTGCGCGACGACATCCTCTACTGCTCCATCAGTGGTTTCGGCCAGACCGGGCCGTACCGCGACAGGCCAGGGTTCGACATCATGGCGCAGGGCATTGGCGGGTTCTTGCGCATGACCGGCCAGCCCGACGGAAAACCCACCAAAGTTGGAATCGCAATCAATGACATCGCGGCGGGCGCCACAGCGATCTACTCGGTGCTCGCCGCCGAACTCCATCGGCGCACGACCGGCGTTGGCCAATACATTGACATCTCACTCGTCGACGCCGGGCTGGCGTGGACCGTCTGGGAATCGGGCGCCTACTTCGGCGACGGCGAAGGGCCCGCACCGACGGGGACTCGGCACCGCCGCTCGACGCCGTATCAGGCGTACCGGACCGCGGACGGATACGTCACGATCGGCGCCAACACCGAACGGCTCTGGCTCCGGCTAGTCAACGACGTCCTCAAGCGGCCCGACTGGGCGGACGACCGGCGCTTCACCGATCTGCCCGCGCGCATGGCGAACATCGACGAGCTGGAACACGAAATCGAAGCCATCACCACCACGCTGCCAACCAGCGCCTGGATCGACCGCCTCGATGCAGCGGGGGTGCCCGGCGGCCCGGTGCTGACCTATGCCGAGGCGCTCGACGACCCGCATGTGCAAGCGCGCGGGATGATCGTCGACCTCGACCACCCGATCATCGGGCCCATGCACACCATCGCCCCGCCGACCAGGTTCTCGGACCTCGACTTCAATGTGCGGGCACCCGCGCCGTGGCTCGGCCAGCACACCGCCTCGGTGCTCGAAGAAATCGGGATCGACCACGACGAACTCGAAACGCTGTTCACCGACGGCACGCTCTACGACGCGCACCCCGAACTCCAGGAAGGACGCACGAGATGACCGATGAGATTCTCGTCGAGATCAACGACGCCATCGCCACCGTCGTGCTGAACAAACCGTCGTCGCACAATGCGATTTCACTCGGAATGTACAAGCGCCTGCCGGAGGTGTTCGCGGCGTTCGACAGCGATCCCGGGGTCAAGGTGATCGTCATACGAGGCGCGGGCACAAAGAGTTTCGCGTCAGGCGCCGACATCAGCGAGTTCGAGGAGGTGCGCGGCAACAGCGCATCCGCCAAGGCCTACAACAAGCAGGTGGCCGCCGCCGAACACGCGATCGAGCGCGCCACCAAACCGACCATCGCGATGGTCCACGGGTACTGCATCGGCGGGGGGTGCGGGCTTGCGCTCGCCTGCGATCTGCGTTTCGCCGACGAACGGTCCCGCTTCGGCATCACACCGGCCAAGCTCGGACTGGTCTACAGCCTGGAGTCCACCAAGCGACTCGTCGACGTCGTCGGCCCGTCACGGGCCAAATGGATTCTCTACTCCGGTCAGCACGTGTACGCCGAGGACGCGCTGCGCCTCGGACTCATCGACGAGCTGCTGCCCTCGGACGATCTCGAGAAGCACACGTATGAATTCGCGCGGCTCGTCACCACCCGCGCTCAATTCAGCATCCGGTCGGCCAAGCGGATCGTCGATCTCGTCCTGGCCGGCCAGACCGAAGACGACGAGATCACCACGGACATCCGGAATTCGTCATTCGACACCGACGACTACGCCGAAGGCGTGCGCTCCTTCCTGGAGAAGCGGCCACCGAGGTTCACCTGGTCATGACCGCCACCGACCCACGGATGATCGCCGACCCTGTCGCGGCCGCACGCCGCGCCGTCGAGGTCGCCACGCCGGAGTTCGGCCGCTACTTCCTGATCCACTTCCTCGGCCTATCGATCGCCTACTCCGACGGCGAGCAATCCTGCACGGTCACACTGCCTTTCGCGCCGCATCTGTGCAATGCCGCGGGCGTCGTCCACGGCGGCGTGCTGTCCACCGTGCTCGATATCTCGATGGGTCACACCTGCAATCGGTTTTTGTCGGCGGGCACCACCATCGACATGGAGATCCATTTTCATCGTGCCGTCCGCACTGACGCGGTCTGCACGGGCCGGATCCTGCACGGCGGTCGGCGCATTGTTCACCTGGAGTCGCGGATGTTCGACGATCGCGGACGTCTCGCCGCCTCAGCCACCGGTTCGTGGTTCCGACACGAAGCCACGTAACACCACCCACCACTCAACGAGGAGAGGACACCATGCGACTGAAGAGAATCTTCGCCCTTGTCGCCGCAGTCGCCGCCTTCGTGTTGACGGCATGCGGATCAGGGAGCGGGACAAGCGAATCCGCCGAAAGCTACCCATCCCAACAGTTGGACTGGACGATCGCGTTCGGACCGGGCGGCGGTAACGACCTGATGGCCCGCAAGCTCGTCCAGATCATCCAGGACCAGAAGTTGTATCCAGCCGACATCGCTGTCGAGAACCGCGAAGGCGGCAGTGGTGCGACCGGCTGGGGATACCTGATGTCCAAGGCGGGCGACCCCTACAACATCTCGACCACATCCGGTTCGTTCCTGACCACCCCTCTGCAGGCGAATCCGGGTTGGACCTATAAGGACTTCACCCACGTCGGCCTGATGGCCACCGACGACGCACTGCTCCTCGTCGATGGCAAGAAATCCATCAAGTCTTTTGAAGACTGGGTCGCATTCGCCAAGGGCAAGGGCGGCAAGGTCGTGGTCGGCGGTATCGGCACGGTGAACGTCGACTTCATCCTGCAATCGCTGATCGCCAAGCACGAGGGCTACGAGATCGAATACGTGCCCTACAACGAAGAGGGACAGGTCCAGACCTCGCTGCTGTCCGGTGCACTCGACGCGATGGTGTCCAACCCTGGTTCGATCCTGGGACAGGTCGAGTCCGGCGATATGACGCCGCTGCTGTTCACCGGCAAGGAGCGTCTCGCCGCGCTGCCCGACGTTCCGACCGGCCAGGAGAAGGGCATTGCCGATCTGCCGTCCATGCCACGCGGCCTGATCCTTCCGCCCGAGGTTCCCGACTTCGCGCGTGACTGGTGGATCACCACCATGCTGAAGGTCGTCAAGTCCCCCGAGTGGAAGCAGTACCTCGATCAGAACTACCTCACCAGGGACGAACTCTGGGGTGACGACTTCACCGCGTACCTCGAGAAGACCACCACCGAGTTCGAGACGACGCTGAAGGAACAAGGCGCGCTGTGACCGCGACATCGCAACCCACCGTGTCAGCCGCCCGGCGCGCACGGAACGTCAACTGGCCCAAGCTGACGTTCCTGGGTGTGCTGCTCATCGCCTTCGCCGTCTACACCGAGATGGCGATGGGGATGGAGTGGCGCACCACCGCGGGCCGGATCGGTCCGGGCTTCTTTCCGCGCATCCTCGGTCTGACGGCTATCGCGGTCATCATCGTGGCGGCCGTGCGTGAAATCCTCTCGTGGTCAGACGGTGCGAAGACCAGCGACGTCGAGGCAGCCGAAGAGGCCGCCGAACCCGACCTGGGCCGGCATCCACTGGCGCTCGTCGCGTTCATCGTCGCCGCAGCGGTATTTGTCGGGCTGCTGGGCGTGCTGGGCGCCGCCCTCGCAGGCGTTTTGTTCCTCGGCGTGACCCTGTGGTTCCTCGACCGCGAACACCACGTCCGCGCGGTGATCATCGCCGTTGCCGTACCCGTCCTCCTCTACCTGGCCTTGCAGACGGGCCTCAACGTCGGTCTGCCGCAGGGCATTCTGCCGCTCGGCTAAAGGAGCAACATGAGTGACCTGATGACCGGCATCACCGCGCTGTTGACTTTGCAGAATCTGCTTCTGCTCGTCGGCGGCGTGCTGATCGGGATGATCGTCGGCGTCATCCCCGGCGTTGGACCATCGGCCGGCCTGGCGATCCTGCTTCCGGTCACGTTCGGGCTCGATCCCACCGGTGCGATCGTCATGCTCGCCGCCGTGTACTACGGCGCGATGTACGGCGGCACCATCACGTCCGTACTCATCAACACCCCGGGTGAATCCGCCACGGTGGCAAGTACTTTCGATGGCTATCCGCTCGCCGAACAGGGGCGGGCAGGGCCCGCGCTCGTGATGGCCGCAGTCGGATCGTTCGTCGCGGGCACCATCGGCGCGATCCTGCTCAGTGTCGCAGCACCAACAACCGCGGCGTTCGCCAAGACCTTTGGTCCCCCCGAGTACTTCCTGATAGTCATGGCGGGCCTGCTCACGGTCATCGTGATCCTGCGCGGCAACAAACTGCTCGGGGCGTTGTCGGCGTTGATCGGCTTCGCGATCGGCACCGTCGGCGTCGATATCGGCGGCGGCGAGCGCCGCTACACCTTTGGCGCTGTCGAACTGATCAACGGGGTGGATTTCATTCCTGTCGCGATCGGCCTGTTCGCGGTCGGCGAAGTGTTGCACACGCTGTGGCGGGGTGGCCATCTCGAGCAACTCGACTTCTTCGGGGTGTCGGCCCGCAGCCGCGGATTCTGGCCGAACCGCAAGGACTTCCGGGAATCGGTGGGACCCACGTTGCGCGGTTCATTCCTCGGTTTCGGTGTTGGTCTGACTCCTGGCGCAGGCGCGACGGTGGCGTCGCTGATGTCCTACAACGTGGAGAAGTCCGTTTCCCGCACACCATGGAAGTTCGGCAAGGGCGCGATGCCTGGACTGGTCGGACCGGAGTCGGCGAACAACGCCGCATCGTCGGGCGCCATGGTTCCCCTGCTGACGCTCGGCATTCCCGGTGGCGGCGCGACCGCCGTCCTGCTCGGCGGGTTCCTGATGTGGGGTCTGCAACCCGGTCCCCTGCTGATGGAACAGAACCCGGAATTCGCGTGGGGCCTCATCGCCAGCATGTATCTCGGCAACGTCATGTTGCTGGCCGTCAACATCTTCTGCATCCCGGCGTTCGCCAGCATCGCGCGTGTGCCGTTCAAGCTTCTCGGGCCGATTATCGTGTTGCTATGTGCCCTCGGCACTTTCGCGGTCAACAAGAGCCTGCTCGACGTGCAGATCATGTTGGCCTGCGGAGTGCTCGGATTCTTCATGCGCCGCTATGGTTTGTCCCCCGCGGCGCTCGTCATCGCGCTGGTCCTTGGTCCGCTCGCCGAGGAGTCGCTGCGTCAGACAATGCAGATCTCCGGCGGTCATCTCAATGTGTTCGTCGAACGCGGAACCTCGGTGGCGATCCTGGTATTCATCGTCTTCCTCCTCATGCTGCCGCTGCTGCGTACGCCCGTTGTGCGAGCGAGCAAGCTTGCGCTACAACTGGTCTCGGCTCGCCGACACGCCGAATCGACGGACGTACCCGAGCAGACCGCCGCCGAGCCGGCCAACAGCGAAACCGACAGAGAACCGGCGCGATGAGCATCGGATCAGTACTGCTCACCGCCGCAGCGGCCGTCGTCGGCGCGGGCATCGCGACCCTCTTGCACCTGCCCGCGGCGCCACTGCTCGGCGCCATGGTCGGCGTGGCGCTGGTCAACGTGTTCACGTCGTCGGCGTTCGACATCAACAGCACCGGCCGTTGGATCGTCTTCGCCTTTCTCGGCTGGCTTCTGGGACAGGGCGTGAACCGCGAGGTGCTCAACCAACTGCGGGAGTCGTTTGTGCCAATCGTCATCACCGTCGTCGCGTTCCTGCTGTTCGGCTTGGCGGCGGCCTGGCTGCTGTGGCGGTTCACCTCGATCGACTCGTTGACCGCGCTGCTGGCGACGGCGCCCGGCGGCATCGCGCAGATGGGCGCCTTTTCCGTCGGCGCAGGCGCCAACGTCCCGATCGTGCTGACCATTCACGTCCTGCGGATCACCTCGGTGATCGTGCTGATGTCGGTCGGCCTCAGGCTGATGGGAGGGCGCGGGTGAGCGCGCGTCGACCGCTTGACGACGTCCGTGTCGTCGATCTGAGCCGCGCACTCGCCGGCCCGTACGCCACGATGATGCTGGCGGACGCCGGCGCCGACGTGGTGAAGGTCGAACCACCAGGAGGGGACGACAGCAGAGGCTGGTTGCCGTTCGTCGATCGCAACGGTCACCGCGAGTCGGCGTATTACATGAGCGCCAACCGCAACAAGCGATCGGTCGTGCTCGACCTGAAGTCCGACGACGGCGCCGACCGGTTGCGCTGGCTCGCCAGCCGCGCCGACGTCCTCGTCGAGAACTACCGCCCCGGAGTGCTGGAACGGCTCGGACTCGGGCTCGACGATCTGCGCGCCATGAACCCGCGACTGATCACCCTGTCGATCACTGGCTTCGGTCGCGGCGGCCCGAGCGGTAAGCGCCCGGGCTTCGACCAGATCGTCCAGGCCGAGGCCGGTCTGATGGCGCTCACCGGCCAGCCGGGAGGCGCACCGCAGCGAGTCGGGCTGCCGATGGCGGACATACTCGCCGGTTTGTTCGGGGCGTTCGGCGTGATGAACGCGCTGCGCGATCGTGAGCGCACCGGCCGCGGACAGCACGTCGAAACCTCGCTGTTGGCTGCGGTCGTCGGGGTCCACGTATTCCATGGCGTCGGATGGCTCGCGGCGGGCGCAGAACCGGTGCTGACCGGCAACCGGCATCCGTCGATCGCCCCGTACGGCGTGTTCAGCTGTGCTGACGCCGACATCGTCATCGGGGTCGGCTCGGAGGCCCTGTGGCGCAGGTTCGCGCCGATCGTCGGACTGGACCCCGACCGCTCCGGCATCGCCACCAACACCGAACGAGTAGCGCGGGCCGAAGCCCTGCAAAAAGAGATCGACGCGTTGTTGTCCGATCGCCAGGCCGCCGACGTGCTCGCCGCGCTGGACGCGGTCGGCATACCAGCGGGCCGGATCCGCACCATCCCCGAGGTGTATGACTGGGCACAGGTCCGCGACACAATGGTGTGGACCCTGCCCCACCCCACCTTGGGAGACCTCGACGTGCCTGCCTCGCCACTGCAACTGTCGGACAGCGGAGATCCGCGCACGGACGCCCCGCCTGCGCTGGGCGCCGACCAAGCGGACGTCTTCGCCGACTACGCCGCCGCCGGGGAAGGCCAGTGACCGAACGAGTCGCCGTTGTCGGGGGTGGCATTCTCGGTGTCGCCATCGCACGCGAAATCCTCAAGCGCAAGCCCGAGACGCAGGTGACGCTCTTCGAAAAGGAAGACCGCCTCGCTGCGCACCAGACCGGACGCAACAGCGGCGTCGTCCACGCGGGCCTGTACTACCAGCCCGGCTCGGCCAAAGCCTTGCTCTGCCGAAGGGGTGTCGGTTTGCTCGAGGCGTTCTGCGAGGAACGCGGAATCCGCCGGATCGCTTGTGGGAAGGTCCTTGTCGCGCTCGACGACGTCGAACGCGGCCGTCTTGCCGACATCGAAGCGCGGGCGGTGGCCAACGGCGTTCCCGGCGTGCGGATCATCGGCGCCGACGAGCTACACGAGATCGAACCCCATGTCAGCGGCATCGCCGCCCTGCACTCCCCCTCCACGTCGATCGTGAACTTCGGCGAGGTGACACGGGCGCTGGCCGACGACGCGGTCACCGCGGGCGCGAAGATCCTGCTCGATCACGAGGTTGTCGGCATCAGGCTGGCGGGTACCGAGGTCATCGTCGACGCGCGCACGGCGGACACCACAGAACAGAACGCGTTCGACCAGGTGATCGCCTGCGGTGGGTTGCAGAGCGACCGGCTGGCCGAGATGGCGGGCGACGGCCCCGATCCGGTCATCATGCCGTTCCGCGGTGAGTACTACGCGCTCAAGCCTGAGCGCCGCGGACTCGTCAACGGGCTGGTGTACCCGGTGCCCGACCCCCGCTACCCGTTCCTCGGTGTGCACGTCACCCCTCGCGTGGACGGCGAAGTGCTCGTCGGGCCGAACGCGGTGCTCGCGCTGGCCAGGGAAGGCTACGACTGGCGGACCATCTCCGTGGCAGACCTCGCCGGGGTCGCACGCACACCGGCCTTCTGGCGCTTTGCGCGCAAGCATTGGCGCACCGGCATCCGTGAGATGGCCGGATCGCTGAGCAAGCGGCGCTTCGTCGCCGCCGCCCGCGCGTACGTGCCCGAACTCAACGACGACGATGTCGTACCGGCAACCGCCGGTATCCGCGCACAGGCACTGGAGGCCGACGGCGGGCTCGTCGACGACTTCCGGATCAGCATCCGCGACCGCGTCGTCGTGCTGCGTAACGCGCCCTCGCCTGCGGCTACCTCGTCGATGGCGATCGCCGAGCACGTCGTCACGACAATCGAATCCGGTGGACAGTGAACGAACTGCTATCCCAGGGACTTTGGGGCGTCCTGGCAACCCCGTTCACCGACGAGCTCGATGTCGATCTCGCGTCGCTGCGCACCGAGATCGCGGCGTTCACCGCCGACGGCTGCGACGGTCTCGTCGCGCTCGGCGTCTTCGGTGAGGCCGCGTCGCTGGACGCCGACGAGGCCGACGGCGTGGCGCGCACTGTCGCGTCGGCCACCGACCTGCCCTACGTGCTCGGGCTGTCGGAACGCGACCCGGATTCGGTTGTCGCGCAGGCGCAGCGGCTGCTCACTGCGGTGTCCCGGCCGCCGGTCGCGCTGATGGCGCAGATCAACAACGCCGATCCGGCGATTACGGCCGACTCTCTGCGCCGGCTGCACGACGCGACGGGAATCGGAATCCTCGTCCAGGACTACCCGGTGGTCTCGGGGGTCAGCGTCACCGACGAGCAGGTGGCGGCCATCGTCGAAGCCTGTCCGTTCGCGGTGGGTGTGAAGTCCGAGACCCCGCCGACGTCCGTGGCGATCGCTCACCTCGCGCCGAGGTTGGACGTGCCCGTATTCGCGGCTTGGGTGGCGTCGGCCTGCTCGACGAACTGGCCGCAGGCTCGGCGGGCGCGATGACGGGGTTCAGCCATCCGGCCGTGCTGGCCAACGTGCTGAGGGCCTATCGCACAGGCGGTTTCACCGCCGCGCGCGACGTCTGGGCGCCGTGGCTGCCGCTCGCCAACTTCGAGGGGCAGCTGCGGGTCGGGCTGGCCATTCGCAAAGAACTACTGCGGCGGCGGGGCGTGATCGCGGGCGGTCGCGTGCGCCCACCGGCGCTGCCGTTGCCCGCCTCGCTGGTCGGATTGCTCGAAAAACACCTCGCTACAGTGCCCGCAAGCGACTACGCGTCGCAGTAAAGGAGTACACGCATGGATCTAGGCATCACCGGCCGTACCGCGCTCGTGCTCGGCGCCAGCGGCGGCCTCGGCGGCGCCATCGCGGTACGGCTCGCCGAAGAAGGTGCGAACGTCGCGGTCGCGGGCAGGTCGGCCGACGCGCTAACCGCCACAGCCGCTGCCATCGAAAAGTCGGGCGCCAAAGCGGTGCCGCTGGTATGGGATCTGGGGGTTCTCGATCTGATCGATTCCAGCGTGGCGGAGGTCGAACGTGCGTTGGGGTCGGTGGACATCCTCGTCAACAACACCGGCGGGCCACCGCCGACCACGGCAGCGGGCCAGGACGCATCGACATGGCGAACGAGCTTCGAACAGATGATTCTTTCGGTGATCGCGCTGACCGACCGGGTGCTGCCTGGAATGCGGCAGCGCGGCTGGGGACGCATCCTCACATCGACGTCGTCGGGAGCGCTCAGCCCCATTCCCAACCTCGGCCTCTCGAATACGCTGCGCGCGAGCCTGCACGCGTGGTCGAAGACGCTTGCCGACGAGGTCGGCCGCGACGGAATTACCTCAAATGTCATCGTGCCCGGGCGAATCGAAACCGAACGGACCCGGTTCCTCGACGAGCGCAGGGCCTCCCGTGAAGGCCGATCCGCCGACGACGTGAAGCGCGACAGCGCGGCCACGATGGCGCTCGCGCGGTACGGCCGACCCGACGAGTACGCCGACGTGGCGGCATTTCTGTGCAGCGAAAGAGCCTCGTACATAACCGGTTCCATCGTGCGCGTTGACGGTGGACTGATCCGCAGCGTCTGAGCCGACATCAAGAGAGGAATCTCATGCGCATCAGAACCGTTGCGCTCGACGGCGAGCAGGCAGCCGCCGTCGCCCTGTCCGACGGCAGGCTGGCGCGTGTCGACCGCATCCTGCCCGACGCACCCGCGGATCTGCTGTCGCTCCTGCGCGCGGGGCTACTCGACTCACTTGCCGTGGCGATCGAGGCCGGCGTCGACGACACCGCTTGCGTGAGTGCCGATTCGCCGGTCGCTGCGCCATGGGGGAGCCCCCGCAAAATTCTCGGCATCGGGCTCAACTACGGTGCGCACGCGGGCGATCTCGGCGAGCTGGCGCCGCGAACCTCACCGGCATCGTTCCTCAAGGGCGACCACACGATCGTCGGTCCCGGCGAACCGATCGTGGTGCCGCAGGGGATCGGCTGCGTCACCGCGGAAGCAGAACTCGGTCTCGTCATCGGCCGCAACTGTTATCAGGTCGGCGTCGATGATGCGATGACATATGTCGCCGGTGTGGTGCCCGTCCTCGACCAGACCGCCGAGGAGATTCTGATGGAGAACCCGCGCTACCTGACGCGGGTGAAGAACTACCCGACATTCTTCTCGTTCGGGCCGGACCTAATCACGCTCGACGAGGTGCTGTCCCACGGACCGCTGGACGGCCTGCGCGTCGCCACCGTGCACAACGGCGTCGTGCACCGCAAGGACACCGTCGCCGGCATGACGTTCTCGCCCGCCGAACTGCTCAGCTTCCACAGCCAGGTGATGCCGTTCTATCCCGGCGACATACTGTCCACCGGAACCCCGGGAGCGGTACCGATCGTCGCGGGTGACGTCGTCCGCTGCGAACTCGGCGACGAGTTGGCATCGCTGACGAATCCGGTGCGCTAGCAGCGGATCTCAGCGGCGCTGTTCGGCTCCGACCCGCTGGGCGGCGGTCGCCACCGCGGCGTCGCGGGCTGCGCTGGCCTCGTCTTCGGTCAGGGTCCGGTCCGCGGCACGGAAACGCATCGCCAGCGCCAGCGACTTTCGGCCCTCGCCGATCTGCGGGCCGGTGTAGACGTCGAACAACCGGACGTCTTCGAGGAGCTCTCCCGCGCCGTCGCGAACCGCATCGACCACGCTTTGCGCGGCGACCCCGTCGTCGACGATCAGTGCGACGTCCTGGAACACCGCGGGGAACGGCGACACGGCGGGCGCGGGCAGTTTCTCGGTGATCGGGATCGCGTCAAGGTTCAGCTCGACGGCGCACGTGCCCTTCGGCAGCCCGGAACGTTCGATGACCGCGGGGTGCAGTTGGCCTGCGTGGCCGACGACCACTCCTTCTTGTGCGTCGCCGATCACCACCTCGGCGCACCGACCGGGATGCCACGGCAGATGTTGCGCACTCCGCAGCGTCAACTCCACTCCTGCGGCGCGACCGATGACACGCACCGCTTCCAGCGCATCGAACGCCTCGACGGGACGGCCGGGGCCCCACGGACCGGCAGGCTCACGCAGTCCCGCCAGCACGACGGCGACGTGCTCCGGCTGGCGTGGCAGCGAGGCATCAAGCGTTGCGATCTCCTCGTCGGTGGGTCGACGGTCGGTGGGAACGCGTTCCACGGCGCGGGTCTGGTCCGTCGGCTCCACGACCTCCTCGATCGCGAACAGCGCCACGTCCACGGCACCGCGGGACACGTTGCGGCCCAAGGCTTCGAGCAGCCCCGGCAACAGTGTGCTGGCGAGCTGCGGACGATCGGACTCCAGCGGGTTGAGGACGTGCGTGGTCGCGCGGCGCGGATCGTCGGCGGGCAGGCCCCACTGGTCGAACACCCCAGCGGGCAGGAACGGCGTCGGCAGAATCTCGACATACCCGTTGAGCGCCAGGGCCTTCCCGATCGCCCGCCGGCGCTTCTGAATCGGCGTCAGTCCACGTCCTGCAGGTGCCTGCGGCAGGACGGAGGGAATGATCTCCAGGCCCTCCAGGCGCAGCACCTCTTCAACGAGATCGGCGGGCTCGCGAAGGTCCGGACGCCAGCTCGGCGGTGTCACGGTCACCCGATCACCGTTGGTGACGACGTCGGCGCCGATCTGGGTCAGCCGCCGCTTTGTGGTGCCCTCGGCATAGTCGACGCCCGCGGTACGGTCCGGTAGGTCGTCGGCCATGCTGACCGGTGCGTGCGACCAGTCCCCACGCGGTGGGTCGCCGCGCCAGTCGGTCAGCTTGGGTTCGATTGTGCCACCGGCGATATCGGCCAGCAGTGCCGCGCAGCGGTCGAGCGCGGCAACGGAGATTGCCGGATCCACGGTGCGTTCGTAGCGGCGACCCGCCTCGCTGTTGAGGTGCAGTCGGCGCTGAGTTCGCGACACCGCGGCGGGATCCCACACCGCGGCTTCCAGCATCAGATCCGTCGTGGTGTCGCGCACCTCGGTGGTGCCCGCACCCATGACGCCACCGATCGCCGCGGTCGCCACGTCGTCGACGATCAGCACGTCGCGGGGGTCGAGCTTGCGCTCGATGTCGTCGAGCGTGACAACGGTCTCCCCCGGATTCGCGAACCGCACCTTGAAACCACCGGTGATCAGGCTGCGATCGTGGGCGTGCATCGGATGGCCGAGCTCGAGCATCACGTAGTTGGTGACGTCGACCGCCGGTGAGATCGCGCGGATGCCGGACATCAGCAGCCTGCGCTGCATCCACCACGGTGACACCGCGGTCGGGTCGATACCGGTGACCGGTCGCAGCCCGAACCGGATCACCTCGGTGCCCGGTTCGATTGTCAGCGGCAGCGCCTCGCCGTCGGCGGGCAGCGGTGCGATGGCCGCGGGGTCGACGTAGGCGAGGTCGTACGCGCAGGCGATCTCACGCGCCATACCGCGCACCGACAGGCAGTAACCGCGGTCGGGCGTGATGGCCAGGTGGAACACCACGTCGTCGAGGCCGAGCACGTCGGCGGCCGGAGCACCCGGTACCGCGGTGCCCGGCGGCAGGATGAGAATTCCGGAGTGATCGGTGCCGAGGTTCATCTCGGCGGTCGAGCAGATCATTCCATCCGATGTGCGGCCGTACGTCTTGCGCGCGGCGATGGTGAAGTCGCCCGGCAGCACGGCGCCAGGGAGCGCCACCACAACCAGATCGCCGACAGCGAAATTTGTTGCACCGCAGACGATATCGCGGGGCTCGGCCTCACCGACGTCGACCTTGACCGCGCGGACCGGCTTCTTGAATTCGGTGAGCTCCTCGACCTCGAGGACCCGGCCGACGGTCAGCGGGCCGGTGACGGGTCCGACGGGTATGACCTCTTCGACCTCATGGCCGATCCGGATGAACGTCTGCTCGAGCTCCTCGGCGGGCACGTCCCACCCCGGTGCGCCGGCCTGGACGACATCGCGCAGCCAGCTGTATGGAAGCCGCATCAGGCTCCCGCCCCGAATGGCAACGAGAACCGGACATCGCCCTCGACCATGTCGCGCATGTCGGGAATTCCGTTGCGGAACTGCAGGGTTCGCTCCAATCCCATGCCGAATGCAAAGCCCGAATACACCGAAGGGTCGATGCCGCAGGCGCGCAACACATTCGGGTTGACCATGCCGCAGCCGCCCCATTCCACGTAGCCGGGGCCACCCTTCTTGTTCTCGAACCACACGTCGACCTCTGCCGACGGCTCGGTGAACGGGAAGAAGTGCGGGCGGAAGCGGGTGCGGCCCTGCGGTCCGAACTCGGAGCGGGCGAACGCGTCGAGGGTGCCGCGCAGGTGCGCCATCGTCAGCCCCTTGTCGACCGCCAATCCCTCCACCTGATGGAACACCGGGGTGTGGGTGGCGTCGAGTTCGTCGGTGCGGAAGGTGCGGCCGATCGAGATGATGTACACGGGCAGGTCGCGCTCCAGGAGTGCGCGGATCTGCACCGGCGACGTGTGCGTGCGCAGCACCTGCCGCGACCCGTCGGGCGCGACGTAAAAGGTGTCCTGTTCGCTGCGCGCAGGATGGTCGGGCGGGAAGTTCAGTGCGTCGAAGTTGAACTGCTCGGTCTCGATCTCCGGGCCTTCGGCAAGTTCCCAGCCCATCGCCACGAACGTGTCGGCGATGTGCTCGGCCAGGATCGTGATCGGATGGCGCGCACCGACTGGCTGCCGGGTGGACGGCAGCGTCACGTCGATGCGCTCGGCGACGAGCACTTCGGCATCGCGCTCAACGCGCAGGGCGGCCAGCCGCTCGTCGTAGCAGCGCTGCGCCTCGGCACGCGCCACGTTGACGCGCTTGCCCGCATCGGCCCTGTCGGCCTTGGGCAGCGACCCCAACGCCTGACGCGACAACGCGATCGGCGAGCGGTCGCCGAGGTGTTCTGTCTTGGCGTGCGCGAGGTCGTCCAGATCGGCGGCCAGATCGAAGGCATGGCGAGCCGCGCTGACGGCTTTGGTCAGCGCTTCTTCTGACAGGTCTATGGGCTGATCAGCCACCCGGCGATCATAGGCGATCGCAACTCGGCGCCGAACGTGGACTAATCGCCCACAAATCGCGTGGACGTGCGGCATACGTCCGTGCCCGCTGGAAGACCACGGCGCTGAGCAGTCCCGCGCCGGTGGACACAATCAGCGCCAGGGGGTTGTTGGCCAGCATCAGGTAGCCGAACGTGGAGGCCACCGCCAGCATCACCACCCGCACCGGCGTCCACGGCGCGGGCCTGCCGAACCGGGTGGAGACCGCCATGCCAAGCATCAGCGCGACGGCGTGGCCGACGTCGGTGAAGTCGCGGCCGAGCGCGACGACCACCACAGCCACCGCCAGCCACCATCCGGTCCACGCGGGCCGCCAGCGCCGAGGTATCGCCGCCGTGAGCGAGCCGAGCGCGCCCGCGGCGCCGTAACTCATGCCCACATCGGTCGCACGGGTCACCGATACCGGAAGCCAGCGCATCGCCACCGCCGCGGTCAGACCGATCGCGACCAGCAGGGTCGCGCCGATGTGGCCCACCGCGAAGGCCACGATCAGCCGCCAGCTGCGCCACATCAGTTCGGCCACCGCCAGCAGGCAGACCAGCCCGGGCAGCCACACGTAGACCGGCCCCGAGTCGATCACGAACGCACTGCCAAGCAACGTCAAGATGTGTCCGTGGCTGAGGTTGTGCAGGTTGGTGCTGGCGTGTTGGATCACCCGGTCGTGCTCCCGCGGGCCGAGTCGCAGCAACGCAACCGTGACGCAGGTCACGATCACCGCGTAGGTCGCGGTCATCCGGACCCGCGCCAACGCGGAAAGCAGTCGGAGCAACATCTAACCGACCACTATGCCTTCGCCGCGCCCGCATCTCCGTCATCGCCGCCTGGCAACTGTCTGCGAGTTTTCAAGCGGTACATGGTGAAATCCGCCGGTACACCGTCCTGCTTGGCCGTAAACACTTGCCTGCGAAGTCGTCTGGCCGTCACGCCAAGCGAGTCGAAGTCCGCGTCGGAAATTTGCTCGAGGGTGGCCTGCGATACCACGAGCTCGCCCCTGGTGGCCCGTTCCATCACCCGCGCAGCGATGTTCACATCGATGCCGAGCCAGTCGGACCCGATCCGCTGCGGGCGTCCGGTGTGGATCCCGACCCGCATCCGTGGTGTATACCCTTCCACGGCAACGGTTTTGACGGCATCGCGCGCCGCGATGGCGGAGCGCACCGCGGTGGTCGGGTCGGAGAACACCGCCATGATGCCGTCGCCCATCCTCTTGACGATGTGCCCGCCGGATTCCAGCAGCGGCGGCTCGACGACCTGCGATACCCGGCGCAACAGCTTGAGCGTCGCGGTGTCGCCCGCGCTCAGGGACCACGCCGAGAATCCGACGAGGTCGGTGAAGACGATCGTCACCTCCCGGTAGGCCGGTTTACCCGACACCCATTCGGTCAGCGCCTGCCACACCTGAAGCGCGCCCAGGCTGACCTCGCGAGTCGCGGCCTCGCGTTCCAGCAGCCGATCGGCGGCCCGGGCAGCCGCCCGCGGACCGCCAACGCCGTCCACGGACAACGGATCTCCGAATTCGGGATCGCCCGGTAGTGCGCGGCGCGCACGCCGGAGGAAAGCGATGACACCGGGGCTGTGATTGGTGCTCTTCAGCCAGGCCATCGGTCCCGGCTGGGCCGGACGCTCCGACACCTCTTCGAATTCTCCGCTGCCGCCGGATCGTTCGTCGAACGATTCAGCCTCCACAGCGTCAGAGTACCTGGCCATCAAACCAGCTGGTCACGATGGCGTGGCGCGCCGATAGCCGCCGAATAACGGTTGTCTCGGCACGCTGTGGCAAATCGTAGACAACATGTGTTGTCAACATTATCGTTGAGTTGTACCCGTGGGTTTTGGATTCAGCGAGGAACCGATGACCGCGAGAGCAACTCCGATTACCGTCGCGACGACGGGCGACCCGCTCGGCCCGGACTCGCTGACGTGGAAGTACTTCGGCGACCTGCGGACCGGGATGCTCGGCGTGTGGATCGGCGCTATACAGAACATGTATCCCGAACTCGGCGCCGGGGTGGAGGACCACTCGATCCTGCTGCGCGAGCCGTTGCAGCGGGTCGCCCGTTCGGTCTACCCGATCATGGGCGTGGTCTACGACGGCGAGCGCGCCGCGCAGACCGGTGCGCAGATCAAGAGCTACCACAAGACGATCAAGGGCACCGACGCCGACGGGCGCCGCTACCACGCGCTGAACCCGGAAACGTTCTACTGGGCGCATGCCACGTTCTTCATGTTGATCATCAAGACCGCGGAGTACTTCTGCGGGGGTCTGACCGAAGCCGAGAAGCGTCAACTCTTCGACGAGCACGTGCAGTGGTACCGGATGTACGGCATGAGTATGCGGCCGGTCCCCAAGACGTGGGAGGAGTTCTGCGAGTACTGGGACCGCAAATGCCGCGACGAACTGGAGATCAACCGCGCCACGCTGGACATCTTCACCATCCGCATTCCAAAGCCGTGGTTCGTGTTGATGCCGACCCCGGTGTGGGACCAGCTCTTCAAACCCATGGTCGGTGCGCAGCGCTGGATCGCGGCCGGCCTGTTCGACGAAGCCGTGCGCGAAAAGGCGGGCATGCGTTGGTCTCCCGGCGACGAGGTGCTGCTTCGGCTGTTCGGCAAGCTGGTCGAGCTGGCATTCGTCGCCGTACCCGACGAGATCCGATTGCACCCACGCGCGTTGGCCGCGTACCGCCGCGCCGAGGGCAAGCTGGCCGTCGACGCCCCGCTCGTAGAAGCACCCGCGTTCATGGCGCCGCCACGCGACCGGCGGGGCATGCCGATGCATTACGAACCGCGGCGCAGGACCTTGCTCGATCGTGCGGGGTCACTGGTCCACACCACGTTCTCATTAGCGGGCCTCCGCCCCGCGCGCGGACGCGGTAAGGCAGCCTGAACACATGATCGAGTGGTCTGACGTCGACCTCGCCGTGCGCGATGCCGTCCGTGAGTTCGTGGACAAAGAGATACGCCCGCATGTCGACGAGCTGGAAAGCGGCGAGATGGAGCCCTACCCCATCGTCCGCAAACTGTTCGCGACGTTCGGCATCGCCGACATGGCGCGCGACTCGCTCAACAAGCGCCTCGCCCGGCTGCGCGAAGGTGGGCAGCCGTCGCGCAGATCCTCGGGCGGGATGTTCGGCGACGGCGCGCAGTCGGGCATGGGCTTCGTCGTGGTCAGCGAGCTCTGCCGGGTCAGCATGGGTGTGGTCACCGGGATGGGCGTCAGCCTGGGCCTGACGGTGCCGACGATCCAGAGCCGCGGCACAGTGGCCCAGCAGGAGCGGTGGCTCCCTGGTCTGGTCACTTACGACAAGATCGGCGCATGGGCGATCACCGAGCCCGACTCCGGCTCGGACGCGTTCGGCGGGATGAAGTCCTACGTCGTGCGCGACGGGGACGACTATGTCCTCAACGGGCAGAAGACGTTCATCACCAACGGCCCGGACGCCGATGTGGTGGTGGTCTACGCCAAACTCGACGAGCCCGACGTCGAGAAGCGTGACCGCAAGGTGTTGACGTTCGTGCTCGACCGCGGCATGGAGGGCTTCGTTCAGTCAAAGCCGTTCCGCAAGATGGGCATTCACAGCTCGCGCACCGGTGAGCTGTTCTTCAACAACGTCCGGCTGGGCCGCGACCGGCTGCTGGGCGAGACCGAGGACAACGCGGCAGGCGACGGCCGGGCCAGCGCGCGGTCGAATTTCTCGGCCGAACGTATCGGTGTGGCGGCGATGGCGCTGGGCGTCATCGAGGAGTGCCTGCGGTTGTGCGTCGACTACGCGAAGAACCGCAAGCTGTGGGGTCAGGAGATCGGGCAGTTCCAGTTGATCCAGCTCAAACTGGCCAACATGGAAGTGGCCCGAATGAACGTGCGCAACATGCTGTTCCGTGTCATCGAGGCCATGCAGACGGGCGCCCATATCTCGCTGGCCGAAGCGTCGGCGATCAAGTGGTATTGCTCGCAAGCGGCCACCGACGTCGCGATGGATGCCGTGCAGCTGTTCGGCGGCAACGGCTACATGACCGAGTACCGGGTGGAACAACTGGCCCGCGACGCCAAGTCACTGATGATCTACGCCGGTAGCAACGAGGTGCAGATCACGCACGTCGCCAAGGGGCTCCTGAGTTAGCCCGGGCGCTCTGATAGAGGCAGATGGACGCGGCCGACGCCACGTTCAGGCTTTCGGCGCCGCCCGGCATCGGGATGTGAACCCGGTGTGTGGCTTTCGCCGCCAATTCGCTTGGCAGGCCATGTGATTCCGGGCCGAACAGCCACGCCGTCGGCACGTCCAGTGCCGCGTCGTCGAGACTGACCTCGCCGTCGACGGTGGTGGCCAGCACCTGCAGCCCGGCAGCGCTCACCGCGCCGACGACGCCGGCGGAATCGGGTTCGACCGCCACCGGAATCGAGAAGATGCTGCCCGCCGACGAGCGCAGGCACTTGCCGTTGTAGGGGTCGACGCTGTGCCCGGCCAGGACCACCGCGTCGGCGCCCATCGCGTCCGCGGTCCGGATCAGCGTGCCCGCGTTGCCGGGCTCAGAGATCTCGACGGCGACCGCGATCAACCGCGGAGATCCGGCGAGCACGTCATCAAGACCGGTCTCGGGCACCGAACACACCGCGACCAGCCCCACCGGAGTCACGGTGTCGGACAATGCCTTTGCCGCGCGTTCGGTGACGACGTGCGTCGGAACGTCGGCCACGAGGGAACCGAACCGCGTCAACGCCGCTTCGGTGGCGAACACCTCGGACACGAGTCCGCGGCGCAACGCCGCCTCGACGAGGTTGGGCCCCTCGGCGAGAAAGCGGGCTTCCCGGCGCCTGACGATATGGCGGTGCAGCTTTACCGCTGCCGCCACCCGTGCGGAGCGCTCGGTGAGCGTCAGGCAGCCTCGCCCGCGTCCGATGTCGCCGGCCGAGCGGCTCCGGCCGGCGCGTTGACATCCTCAGGCAGCGCGCCCTTGGCGACCTCGACCAGCGCCGTGAAGGCGGCAGGATCGCTGACGGCGATCTCGGCGAGGTTCTTGCGGTCCACCTCAACACCGGCGGCCTTGAGGCCCTGGATCAACCGGTTGTACGTGATGTCGTTCGCGCGGGCGGCCGCGTTGATGCGAGAGATCCACAGCTTGCGGAACTCGCCCTTGCGGGCACGCCGGTCACGATAGGCATAGGTCAACGAGTGCAGCTGCTGCTCTTTGGCCTTGCGGTACAGGCGTGACCGCTGACCGCGATAGCCCTTCGAGGCCTTGAGAACTGTCCGCCGCTTTTTCTGGGCATTCACTGCGCGCTTTACGCGTGCCATGGGAGTTTCCTCTTTCGTACGTGCCGGTGTGACGGGTAATCAGCCGTTCAGCAGCTTCTTGATGCGGGTCTTGTCGTTGGCCGCGACCTCGGTGCGGCCATCCAGCCTGCGGGTACGACGGGTCGGCTTGTGCTCGAGCAAGTGCCGACGGTTGGCCTTCTGGCGGACGATCTTTCCGGTTCCGGTGCGCCGGAACCGCTTCGAAGCGCCGCTGTGGGTCTTCGCCTTGGGCATGGTTGTATCTCGGTCCTTTGAGTCGTGTCTTCAGTTCTGCGATACGTCGGAGTCTTGGGCTCCGGCCGACTCGCCGCGCTGCGGAGTCGGGGCGTCCGCATCGTGTGCCGCCTTGGCGCGAGTCTTCGCGCCGCGGTGCGGGGCCAGCACCATCGTCATGTTGCGGCCGTCCTGCTTGGCGGACGTCTCGACGAAGCCGTAGTCGGCGACGTCGGCGCCCAGCCGCTGCAAGAGGCGGTAGCCCAGTTCGGGCCGCGACTGCTCACGTCCGCGGAACATGATGGTCACCTTGACCTTCGATCCGGCCTCCAGGAAGCGGATCACGTGACCCTTCTTGGTCTCGTAGTCGTGCGGGTCGATCTTGGGACGCAGCTTCTGTTCCTTGACGACGGTCTGCTGCTGGTTCTTGCGAGACTCGCGTGCCTTCTGAGCCGCCTCGTACTTGTACTTGCCGTAGTCCATGATCTTGCAGACCGGCGGTTTGGCATCTGGGGCTACTTCGACAAGGTCGAGATCGGCATCCACGGCGACGCGGAGGGCGTCTTCGATGCGCACGATTCCTACCTGCTCGCCACCTGGTCCGATCAAGCGGACTTCGGGTACTCGAATGCGCTCGTTGACGCGGGTCTCAGTGCTGATGGGGCCTCCTATGTTGTCCTCTAGGAATCCCACACCATCAGCGCTCTGCTCGTTCGAAAATCGTTCGAACAGATAAGGCCCTGCTGGAAGCAGGGCCCAAAGCCGACCAGGACAGGCAACGGATTGCCTGTGACCGGACCGCTGCACCAATATGGTCAGCGGTGGGAGTTGGGACTCCACTTGCTGTCCCTGGCGTACGCCGGGACGGTCGCGCGTGCCAGTCTAGCAGGCATGACCGAGCTTCCTGACATCCGTGACCTGGCCGATATTCCGGCGGTCGAAGTGATCACCCGGTCCGCGGTGATGCTGATGAGCGCCGCGGCGGAAAAGCTCGGCTTGTCCGCGGAGGATCCCGACGACAGTCCCCACCGCGACCTCGATGAGGCACGCAGGCTGATCACCGCGCTCGCCGGGTTAGTCACCGCGTCGGCTGAATACCTCGGACCGCACGCAGGCCCGGTGCGCGACGGGCTCAAGACGCTGCAGCTGGCGTTCCGCGAAGCCAGCGCCGCACCGGAGGAACCCGGACAGGGTCCTGGCGAAAAGTACACGGGTCCGGTCTGGTAGTCACACCCATTTCCCGGCTTTAGCGAATATCCTCGCGGCCTATGACCCTCACTAGCCCCGCGAGAACGCGGCACACATCCGCGTACTGGTGGGTCCCGGCGGCGGCCGGCTGGACTGTCGGCATCATCGCCACCCTCTCGCTGATTGCCAGCGTCTCACCGGGCTTTCGATGGCTCATCAGGGTGCCGCGCGAATTCGTCAACGACTACATCTTCAACTTCCCCGACACCAGCTTCGCGTGGGCGTTCGTGCTTGTCCTGCTCGCGGCGGCGCTGGCGGCCCGCAAACGGCTCGCGTGGTGGATCCTCGTCGGGTACATGGTCGCGGCGATCGTATGGAACCTCGTCGACCTACTCACCGGCGACGAGTCGGTCATGGTCGACATCGGCGAGGTCATCGGCCTCGCGTTCCACACCGCGGCGATCGCGTTCCTGGTCATGGCCCGCAAGGAGTTCTGGGCGAAGGTCCGGCGCGGGGCGCTGCTGAAGGCGGCCGCCACCCTTGTCGCGGGCATGGTGATCGGCACGCTCATCGGGTGGGGGCTGCTGGAGTTGTTCCCCGGCACGCTCGCCCGCTCCGACCGGTTCCTGTATGCGCTGAACAGGGTGAGCGCGTTCGCCGGCGCCGACGCGAGCTCGTTCTCCGGCCATCCGCATGTGTTCGTCAACGCAATGCTCGGCTTGTTCGGCGCGCTCGCGCTGATGGTCGCGGCAATCGTGCTGTTCCAATCACAGCGCGCGGAGAACGCGCTGACCGGCGAGGACGAATCCGCGATCCGCGGCCTGCTGGAGCTGTTCGGCAAGAACGACTCGCTCGGCTACTTCGCGACCCGGCGGGACAAGGCGGTCGTGTTCGCACCCAACGGCCGCGCCGCGATCACCTACCGCGTTGAGGTCGGCGTCTGCCTGGCCAGCGGGGATCCCGTTGGCGATCCGAAGGCGTGGCCGCAGGCCATCGTGGCATGGCTGGCGCTGTGTCAGACCTACGGCTGGGCACCGGGCGTGATGGGAGCCAGTTCGATGGCGGCCGAGGCGTTTCGCGAGGCGGGCCTGAACGCGCTGCAACTCGGTGACGAGGCCATCCTGTATCCGGATAACTTCCGGCTGTCGGGTCCCGATATGCGCGCGGTGCGTCAGGCGGTGACCAGGGCCAGGCGGGCGGGCGGGACGGTACGGATTCGACGGCACCGCGAGCTCGACAGCGACGAGATGGCCAAGGTGATCGAACGCGCAGAGACGTGGCGCGACACCGAGACCGAACGCGGCTTCTCGATGGCCCTCGGCAGGCTCGGCGACCCCGCCGACAGTGACTGCCTGCTTGTCGAGGCCCTGCAAAACGACGCCGTGGTTGCGATGCTGTCGCTGGTCCCGTGGGGCACCAACGGTGTGTCACTGGACTTGATGCGCCGCTCCCCCCAATCCCCCAACGGCACAATCGAATTGATGGTCAGCGAGCTGTGTATGCAGTCCGAGGGCATCGGGGTGACCCGAATCTCGCTGAACTTCGCGATGTTCCGGTCGGCGTTCGAGCAGGGCGCTCAGCTCGGCGCGGGCCCGGTGGCGCGGTTGTGGCGCGGCCTGCTGGTGTTCTTCTCGCGGTGGTGGCAGTTGGAAACGCTCTACCGGTCGAACATGAAATACCAACCCCAGTGGGTTCCGCGCTACGCGTGCTACGAGGACGCCCGGCTGGTCCCCCGCGTCGGGGTGGCCTCGGTGATCGCCGAAGGCTTTCTGGTGCTTCCGTTTTCGCGGCGAGCCGAGCAACCGCACACGGGCCAGCACATCCACGCACCCGAGAATCTGGTGGCGACCGGGTTGCTGCACCCCGACGGCAGCGCCCCCGATCTCGGCGAGCTGAAGGCGGATCTACCGGAGGCCGATGATCAGCCGCGGCTACCCGAGCAGGTGCGCGTCCGGATGGCCAAACTCAAGTCGCTGCAGGACGGCGGCGTCGACGCGTATCCCGTCGGGCAGGAGCCGAGCCACACCATCGCACAGGCGGTCGATTCCGACGGCGCAGGCACGGTCAGCGTGGCCGGGCGGGTACTGCGCATCCGCGATTACGGCGGTGTGCTGTTCGCCCAGCTGCGCGACTGGTCCGGCGAAGTGCAGCTGCTGCTTGACAATTCGCTACTCGAAGACGGCACGACGGCTGACTTCACGCAGGCCATCGATCTGGGTGACCTGGTTGCAGTGTCCGGCACGATGGGCTACAGCAAGAAGGGCACCCGATCGCTGTTGGTGCTGCGCTGGCGGTTGATCGGCAAGTGCCTGCGACCGCTGCCCGACAAGTGGAAAGGGTTGACCGACCAGGAGGCCCGGGTACGCGCCCGCTACGTCGACCTGGCGATCAACACCGAGGCACGCGACCTCATTCGGGCCCGCAGCGGTGTGCTGCACGCCATCCGCGAAACCTTGGTCGCCAAGGGCTTTCTGGAAGTCGAAACGCCGATCCTGCAGCAGATCCACGGTGGGGCCAACGCACGGCCGTTCCTCACCCACATCAACGCCTACGACCTCGACCTGTACCTGCGCATCGCACCCGAGCTATACCTCAAACGGCTCTGCGTCGGCGGCGTGGAACGGGTCTTCGAGCTCGGCAGGGCGTTCCGTAACGAGGGCGTGGACTTCAGCCACAACCCGGAATTCACGCTGCTCGAGGCGTACCAGGCGCATGCCGACTACAACGTCTGGATCGACGGCTGTCGTGAGCTGATCCAGAACGCCGCCCAAGCCGCCAACGGCGAGCACGTCTTCCTGCGTCCCCGCGAGGACGGCAGCCTCGAGCCGGTCGACATCGCGGGTCAATGGGCGGTCAAGACCGTGCACGGCGCGGTGTCGGAGGCGCTCGGGGAACAGATCGGACCCGAAACCGA
Source organism: uncultured Actinomycetota bacterium (assembly GCA_963848855.1). GTDB lineage: Bacteria > Actinomycetota > Actinomycetes > Mycobacteriales > Mycobacteriaceae > Mycobacterium. Next base: position 508,411 of record CAWKFL010000006.1, on the reverse strand, counting down.
CCTGGCCACGCTGCGCAAGCTGTGCGACGCCGCCGACATCCCGTACCTCACCCACTGGGACGCGGGCGCCGTGGTGCTCGAACTCTACGAGCGTCTCGTCGAGGACCGCACCGAGGCGCCCACCTTCTATAAGGACTTCCCGACGTCGGTGTCCCCGCTGACCCGTCCGCACCGCAGCATTCCTGGTGTCGCCGAACGGTGGGACCTCGTCGCGTGGGGGGTCGAGCTCGGCACCGCCTACAGCGAGCTGACCGATCCGGTCGAGCAGCGCAGGCGGTTGCAGGAACAGTCCCTGCTGGCCGCGGGTGGTGATCCCGAGGCGATGGAACTCGACGAGGACTTCCTGCAGGCGATGGAGTACGCGATGCCGCCGACGGGTGGTCTCGGCATGGGTGTGGACCGCGTCGTCATGCTGATCACCGGGCGCAGCATCCGCGAGACCCTGCCGTTCCCGCTAGCCAAACCGCGTTAGCAGGTCACTCACAGGCAGCACCAAGCATTCGCGTCCACGATTGTTGCCGTGACGTTTCTCGAGCAGTTTCGCCACCACCTTTCCCTGATGCACGGTTGGCTACCGCTGACCGTGCAGATCGTCTCGGCAATTGTGTTGGTCGCGGCGATCGGCTGGCGCAACCGGCGCTGGCGTCTGGTGTGGCTGCCGTGGGCCGCGCTGGTGGGTGTCTCGCTTTCGGTGGCGGCGTACTGGTACATCGCCTCCCAGGGCATGAGCGACGAGAACAATCCGGCGCCGCAGGCGTTGTGGATCTGGATCGCATTGACCGGTGTCGCCGCCGGGGTGCTGATTGCCGGCTGGCGCCGCGCGAAATGGTGGCGGCGCGGGGTATCCGCGGTGTCGCTGCCGTTGTGCCTGCTGTGCGCGGCCTTGGCGGTGAACTTGTGGACCGGTTACTTCCCCACCGTGCAGGTGGCGTGGAACCAGCTGACCGCTGGGCCGCTTCCGGATCAGACCGATACGGTCGCCGTGACGGCCATGCAGGCGGCCCACACGATCCCGGCCAAGGGCACCGTTGTGCCCGTGACCATCCCGTACACCGCGTCGGGGTTCAAGCATCGCGGCGAACTGGTGTACCTGCCCCCGGCCTGGTACGCCACCGATCCCCCGCCGCCGTTGCCGGTTGTGATGATGATCGGCGGCGAGTTCAATACTCCCGCCGACTGGATACGGTCGGGCAATGCGATCACGACCATCGACACGTTCGCCGCCGCACACGGCGGCAACGCGCCGGTGTTCGTCTTCGTCGACCCGGGCGGCGCGTTCAACAACGACACCGAATGTGTCAACGGCGCGCGCGGCAACTCCGCCGACCACCTGACCAAAGACGTTGTCCCGTTCATGGTTTCGAACTACGGCGTCAGCGCCAAGGCCGCGAACTGGGGCATTGTCGGCTGGTCCATGGGGGGCACGTGCGCCGTCGACCTGACCGTGATGCATCCCGACTTGTTCAGCACGTTCGAGGACATCGCAGGCGATCTCGCCCCCAACGCAGGCAACAAGGCGCAGACCATCGACCGCCTGTTCGGGGGCAGCGCGGCGGCCTACGCCGCATTCGACCCCGGTGCCGTCATCGCGCACCACGGGCCCTACACCGGGGTGTCCGGCTGGTTCGACATCAACGGCGCCCCGTCGAAGGCTCCGACGGCCCGCAATCCGAACGACCAGACGGACGCGGCGAACTCGCTGTGCGCACTCGGCAGTGCGAACGGGATAACCTGCTCGGTCGTCACCCAGGCGGGTAAGCACGACTGGCCGTTCGCCCAGCATGCATTCGCCTCGGCCCTGCCCTGGATGGCTGGCCAGATCGGTACACCGGGAGACCCGCAAGTACCGCTTCCCGCAACGTCGAATCCGCCGTCCCCGTCCGCGCCGACAGCGCCCTACGAACAGGCCGCCTCGAAGTAGCGTTCCGCGGAGTACGGTGAGCCGCATGCCGGACGAACCCACCGCCGAGCCAACGGCCGAGCCCGTCACGCCTGCCGCGGAGCCTGTCGAGACCGGCTACACCCCCGGCGGGGTGCCGACGTTCGAATCGGTGCGCGAGAAGATCGAGACACGCTACGGCACCGCAATCGGCGCGGCCGAACTCGATGCCGAGACACCCGAGGGCCGGACCGTCGAGGAGCAGTACGACGCGCGTCAGCGCGCCGCCGCCGAACGATTGGCGCAGATCCGCGAGTCCATGGGCAAGACCGAGGACGACGCTCAGTAGTCCGATTCGGCCGCCAGCACCTCGGCGAGAAACGCGTCGCTGCCCACGGTGTCGAGTCGAGTCCGCGCGAACTGGCGGACGCGCTCCCGTGTCTGCTGCGACTCCTGCACATCGGTACCGATGGTGATCGAGGTCGTCCGCCAATCATGGTTCCAGGCAACAGATTCCGTCACCGGTTGCTGTAGCGCGTCTACCAGATCGAGCATCGCGCCACCCTCGGCGTCGAGGACACCCGAACCAGCAATGCCGCCCGATCGCAGGCTCACGGCGATTCCTGACGCCAGCCCCGTTCCCGACAGCTCTGCGTGGACAACGGCTTTCGCGACGTCGTCGACGGCGTCGATGCGCCAGGCGACCGTGTTCTCCGCCGCGTCGAACACCCCCGGCGGGACGCCGCCCCAGTTGAGCGACGCAGTTCCCGTCGCGATCGCCCCACCCCCGCCGACAGCGGTGTCCGAGCCGGCAGCGAGCGCATAGTCGTCGCGCCGGGCCGCCGCAGGCGCGCCGACAGCGTCCAGCGCGACACCTACGTCGTCGGCGAGGTCCGTGCATGCCTGCAGCAACTCGAGTATCCGCGGATCGCCGCCCTGCACGTGGGCCGTCAGTGCCGCGGTGTGGGGTCGAAGCAGACCCTCGACGTCCGAGTCGACGGTGTCATCAGTGAAGAACTCTTCGACGCCCGTGGTGAGCAGCGCGATCTCGGCGTCGAGCAGCGCACCGTCGAGCGCGGCGATGCCGTCGCGGTGGCTCGCCGGCCACCAGCGCCGCAACCAGTGGCCAAGCGCAAGGCGCCGAAGCCGTTCCACCGATCCGGGTAGCAGATCGACACCGCTCACCTCGATGGTCTGTGCCGCGTCGGGCGTGCGGCCGTCGAGCGCCGCGGCCACGGCGGCATGCCCGGACTCACCCAGCACGCGCCACAACCAATCCGCGCGCGACGGGTCGGTGAACGTGATCGCGGTTGTGCCCGACGCGTCGTCGACCGTCCATGACAGCAGCGCGCCGCTGACTTCCAGCACGGCGGTGACCGGCGTCGGCTCCACCTGCGGACCCGTGCTCCACAATCCGGAATCGGCGATCAATCTCATCCGGCCACCTGCAATTCGAGCATCGCCTTGATCCGCTGCCGATGATCGAGGCTCACCGACCGCGCGACACCCTCGAGCAGAGCGCGGATGTCGTCCACGTCGTCGCACCGCTCCTGCCAGACGTCGCGTCCGTGCAAACGCGCCCAGAGCCGGCTCAGGTACGGGCGGGCGAACGCGGCGAGGTCGTCGATGACTTGGCGTTGCCGCGGGTGCATCGGTCCGCCGCTGACGAGATACCGCCTCGCATGCAGCACATATGCTTCCTTGCGCAACCGGGCCTGGATCTGCCCGGCCAATTCGTAACGGGCGACGGCGGTGTCGGTCAGCGGCGCGAGATCGACAGCGATCTCGATACCCGCGATCAGCGTGGCCTGTTTGTCCTCGGCCAGCAGACCCCATGGCGCACATGACCGGTCGACCTCCTCCGCGCAGAGCAGTGGGATGTCCGGCAGTTCTTCCCTGTCCATTGCGCGGCGCAGGGTGGCGCGCACCCGCTCCAGAACACTGCGGTTCAGCGGGCGGTCGCCGTCGGATCCGCCGACGACGGCGGGTGGCTGTTGCGGCTCAACAGAACTCAGCCCGATCTGAGCGATCGACCACGGCAGCCCCGACGCTTCGCGATGAGCCAGCGCCCCGAGGTTGTACGGCGTGGCGTCGGCGATCAGCGCCGACCAGACCCGCTGGCGCGCGACGGTGGCGCGATGGCTGTCGGCCGGGCCGAGGACGGTGGAGAGGCCGGCCAGGAACGGGTCGGTGATCTCACCGCCCGCTCGCACGTCACTCCAGCTGCGACCGAGCTGATCGGACAGATCAGCGACGACCTGAGGGTCGGTCATGTATTGGTTGAGCACCTCGATGCCGGTGCGGTCACGGTCGCCGTGGATCTCGCGCAGCACCGCTTCGGCGGCCCCGTAATCCGCTTGTGCGGGAGCCCCTTTCGTCACCGCCATCTCGAAGCAGACGGGAAAATACAACTCCTGGGCATTTCCGGTGGTGATGCGCAGCCGCCGCCGCTCACGCTTGAGCATCTCGAACCACGCCGCGGCGGCCTTGAGTTGCTGGCCGTGTCCGACGATCGTGTCGTGCATCGCCGCGGCAACATCGGCGTCGACGAACGGCGCTGAATACTGCGTGTTCGACCGCAGCCGCAGCACCAGCGGGTCGATGATCCGCTTGACCGTGCGCCGCAACGGCCCCCCGTCGTCGCCGCTGAGAACCTCGACGCCGGGCCCGATGGCCCGCCACGCCTTGTCGATCACCGCCCGTCGCGGATGCGCGACGACGGGCGTGCTCACCACCTCGGCGCCGGCGCTCATCTGCACAGGATAAAAGTTGGGTTCGGTAGCCGGGCGACAAGCAGAACCTAATGGCATGTCAACTGCGCTGTTGCTCGGGTTTTGGTCCTTCATCGCGGCAGGCACCGCGGCCGCGCTCTTCCTCCCCGGCCGGTTCGACCCCGGACCGGACGCCGACGAAGTCGAGGAACGATTGGTCACCGCCGAGCACATGCGCGCCGCGCGAGCCGCGTTCGACCAGATGCTCGTTCGTAAGGGTCTGCTGACCGGCGAACAGTTCCACCTGATCCGCCACGGCACCAAATCGCACGCGGTTGTCACCGGCATGTGTGCCACCGGAACTGCGATCCAGGACCACCGCGAGGTCGTGCTCGATGTGATGGTCAAACGGCCGGACGGCGGCCAGTTTCCCGCGCACGAGACGGCATTGATTCCGGCATCGTCGTTGGCGAAGGTCTCACCCGGCAGCATCATCGATACCTACTACCGGTCCGGCGACGAATCGGCCGTCGCCGTCTGCGTCCCGCCCAGCTAACCATCATCGCGCCCCATCGACCGCGAAGGTGACCAGCGCCGCCCAGTAGAGCGGGCTGGCTGTGATGTCGCCGTCGCGCCACCGCCGCATCTGCCCACGTTGCCAGAGGTTCACGGCGCATCCCGCATCCGTGCTCTGGTGTGCACTGTCGACGGCGACGATCGCATCGGCCATCGGGTCAGCCTCGTCGGCGGACGACGCGAACTGCCGGTACCCCGCCGTGGTCGGCAGCGACCACAGCGTTGCGGTGACCAGCTCGGCACCGCCAAGGATCATCGCGGCCACCAGACCGGTCGCTTCGTCGAACTGATAGTCACCGCCGGAAGCACACGCCAGCAGGGCCACCCGCGGTGGTACCGACAGTCGCGCCGACATCAGATCTCCTGCCGTCAGCGGGCGTTCGTCGGCGAGGTGCAGGGCGGCCCTGGCGGCATGACCGACGTCGCCGTCTGCCGCAGTGGCGTGGCCGACGAACAGCAGCCGGCTCGGTTTCTGATCGAGAAGCGCTGCCAGCCATGCCTTGTCGGCGTCGTCGCGACGGAACAGCTCGATCGGTGTCGAGACATCCGGCAAGACCTGGCCTCGCTGTACCAGGTCGGCGAAATGCCGCGCCAGCGGTGTATCGGCCGACGGCCTGCCGAGTACCGAACCCAGCGGCGAGTCGGGGCGCTGGCCCGGCACGCGGGGGTCGAGGATGAGCAGCGGAGGACGCTCGTCGCGGTCGGCCCATCTATGAGGCGTCCGCGTCGAATGCACGATGTTCGGCGGCGCCGCCATCAAGACGTCGACGAGCTCCATCAAGCGGTAGCCGTCGTCATCTGACATGGCGAGCAGACCCCATGGCACCCGGGCGAGGCGAGCACTGGGCGAGACGAACAACACCGTCCGCGGCGAGGACACGCACTCGACCAGGAGTTGCCACGCCGCAGGTGCCAACAGCTGTTCGCCCAACGCGCGGGCGATTTGCATCTCCGTGTCCTGCGACGCGAACGGTCCCTTCGCGATCGCCCGTTCGACGGCTTCACGCCGGGTCTCGGCGGCGACTGGATCGGGCAGCGCCTCGGCCAATTGCGTGAGGGCCGCAACGAGATCGGCTTCCTCAACCGCCCAGGTGACCGTCCTCGACGGCTCCCCGACCACCCGCAGGCTGGCGTAGGTGGCGATACCGACGTCGGCGAACCTCAGAACGAGCGTCACAGCCATGTCGACCAGGCTGTCTCGTCGGCGGTGACATCACAGCCGTAGCGCTCGTGGGCGAGTGCCCGATAGTGGCTGAGGATCGGGCCGGTGCTCGGGTCCATTCGCAGGGGCGGAAGCGGCCCGAGCCGGGTCAGCGCGCCTCCGCCCTCCACCGTCGGCCCCGCCGCGACGAGTGCGTAGTCATCCGCGGTCTCGACCGGGACCGTGGCGGTGGCGGTTCCGGTCCATTCCTGCGCCCCGGCGCTGCTTGGCTCGGCGATGAAACTACCACGCGCACTGTGGTATTCGACTAACTCGCTGACCAGCTCGGTGTTACCCCATTCCCAGGCGACAGCGAATGCGCCCGCCAGGATCCGCGCCGAAACGTAGGTGGCCCAGCGCATCCGGGAGGCTGCATCGGTCATCGCATGACGCACCGAATCGACCGCTAGCGCGGCGGGCACCTTGAGTTCGGCCGCCTGCGCCATCTTGACTGCGGCATTCTCCGGATCCGCCAACGCTTCGGCCCGCCAAATGGATCCAAGGTGGTCGTCGAGCCGCGCGTACTGCAGCCAGCTGTGCCGCGGCCAGGCATCAAGCAGGCGGCGCGCCTCCTCAGCCCGCGTTCGCGCCTTGTCGAAATCACCACGGAACGCGTCAATCCAGCTGCGCTGCAAAAGGATACGGTGAATGTGCAGTGGTTTGTCGACTTCCCGCCAGTGTCGCTCGGCATATCCGAAGCGCTCGTCGGCGTCGTCCAGCGCGCCCACCGCGATGCTGATGAGGCCGAAATACAGCCAGCACCTCGACACGTCATGGGCCCGTGCATGCTCGGCGATCGCGGGATAGGCCTGGTGGACCAGGCGTTGACACTCGGCGGGATCTCGCTCGGTCCAACTCGACGTCGCGCGCTCCAGTTGCGTCCTGGCCGTTGCCAAATCCCATTTCCTGGCGTCTGCGCGGGCCCCTGCGCGCCTCAGCCACGGCTGCGCTTCGGTGAGCCTACCCGTCTCGATACAGAACCTGCCGTATGCGATACCGCCGAGAACCAACAGCTGGTCGTCGAACTCACTGCCGCGGACCGGGCCGTCGATGGCCTCGATCACCTTCTCCCACAGCGGGACGGACCGCACATGAAGGTCGTCGTCGCACAGCGCTGCGGCGCAGAGTATCTGGGCGTGGACAACGAGATAACGTAGCTCGTCTGCGAGGTCGGCGTAGGCCGACGTGTCGCCCGTCAGGACCGACAAACCCGCCTCTGCGGCCTCGTGTTCGCCGTGCGCCGCGGCCAATCCCGTTCGGAGAAACTGACAGCGTCGCGTGTACCGGCAGACCATGTGATCGATCTCGGTGTCGGACATCGTCACCTTGGCGGCGGCGTCCGGATTGGTGCCTGCCCGGATCGCCGCATACACACCGAGGCACTCATCGATCCTGCTGATGGACTCCCGCACACCGTCATAGGCAGTTCGGACCAAATAGATCTCGCCCAGCTGCGCGAGGACTTCCAGCAGCAGATCGTCCCTGTCGGCCTGTTCGATCTGGGGAATCAGCGACAGCAGCAGGTCCTTCGCCGTTTCCTCGTCCGCGGCGAAGGACAGGTGACGCGCGCGCTCGAGATCGCCGGGGATCGTCACGGATGAATCATAGGAAGCGACGGGCGTGCGTGGCACGCCCGTCGCGTGGGGAAAACAACCGATCAACTGCACGTCACCGTAATTTCGTACTTCTTGGTGACCATGCCGGCCATCGGGTTCTGGATGTCCGCACCCTGCGCCTCACCGGTGATGGTGTAGGTGTTCCCGTCGACCTTCACATCGGCCGAGCCGGTCTTCATGCCCATGCTGTTGGCGACGCCCAGCGCGTTGCCGTCGACGAGGAGGGCGAGCGACTCGACAACCGGGGGCGTCGCGTCCGTCATCACCACACCGAGCGCCTGCTGCGGGCCCGCCGCGCCACTGCCGATGTTGATCTTGCCGCCCTGCTTGATGCAGGTGACGGAGGCGGGATCCAGGCCCGCCAGGTCCGAACCTTCGACCTTGACCTCGGTCGCTCCTCCCGTGCTGACTTGCGAGTCGCCGGCCGCCGTTGCCGACGGGGCGCTGCCCTTGTCGTCCGAGCAGCCCACCAGCACCGCAACTGCGGCGACCAGGCCGATCAGACCCGCGACAACTCGATTCATCGATCTTTCCCTTCGTTCGTGCGTCGCCTCGATGGCGCCGTCGGGAACCAGTCAAAATCGGCGGACTCGCTACCGATCCCAAATTTGTCTCTGGCCGCCGGTAGCGTGCGGAGGCTGTGCGGTCCTTCACGGATGATGAGCGGCGGGCCCGGCTGGCGCGGCGGCATTTCCTGACCGAGCGTGCGACCTCGATTCGTGATGCGACCCGCGATCTCGTCGGCTTACACGCCACCGATCCGGCCACCCCATACCTGTCGCTGTGGGCCCGGCTGGCCGGCTTCGCCGTCGCCGATCTGGACGCAGAGCTCTACCGGCGCCGGGCGCTGGTCAAGCATTTGGCGATGAGGCGCACGTTGTGGGTGGTGCGCGCCGGGGACCTACCGGTGATCCAATCCGCGGCAAGCGACCGGGTGGCCGACAACGAACGCAGGCGGCTGGTCGCCGACGCGCAAAAGGCCGGGATCGCGGACGACGGCGACACATGGCTGGACGCGGCCTGCGAGGCGGTGATGCGCCATCTGGCCGAACATGAACACGCCAGCGCGAAAGAGCTGCGTGCGGCCCTGCCGGAACTCGCGGGCTCCTACGACTACGCGCCGGGCAAACGCTGGGGTGGTGAAACACCCTTGGCGCCAAGGGTGTTGACGGTGCTATCGGTACGCGGTGACATCGTTCGCGGTCCGAACGACGGTGCATGGACGATTTCGCGGCCGCGCTGGGTGCCGATGGCCGGGTGGTTGTCGGCGAAGCCTGAAGCGGTCGTGCCCGAGGTGGCGCGCGCCGATCTGGTCCGTAGGTGGCTGCGTACGTTCGGGCCCGCGACGGTCACCGACGTCAAGTGGTGGTTCGGAAACACGCTGACCTGGGCGCGCCAGGCACTACGCGATATCGACGCGGTGGAGGTCGACCTGCACGGCACCCTGGGGTTCGCGCTGGCCGATGACCTGGAGGCCGTCCCGGACGCCGAACCGTGGGCTGCGCTGTTGCCCGGCCTGGATGTCACCACGATGGGCTGGTACGACCGGGATTGGTACGTCGGCGAGCACCGCCGCCAGGTGTTCGACACGAACGGCAACGGTGGCCCGACCGCGTGGTGGAACGGCCGGGTTGTCGGCGCATGGGGCCAGGACGCCTACGGCAAGGTGGACGTGCGACTGCTGGAAGACGTGGGCCGGGATGCGAAGCGGGCGCTGCAGCAGCGGGCCGACGAACTGACCGAGTGGGCGGGCGGCACACGGGTCAGCCCGAGATTCCCTTCGCCTGTGTCGAAGGGTTGATCAGCGCGTGAGCGCAGTCAAAAACCTTGAGCCTCTACGGATCCCAGAGAAACCGAGCGATAGCGGGTCGAAGCGCGGGGGAACCGCGTTGCCGAGATGCAGCGCCAGCGCCGCGATCACCGTCCTTGTCAGGATCGGCTTGGCCGTCACCCATTCGTCGACGCCCTCACTGAGCAGTTCGCCTTCTTTGCAAGCCAGTTCGTATGCGAGTACGCCTGCCGCGATCACGCCCCAGGCCCGCTTGGCGTTCACGTTGAGCGCCATCACAGATCCTTCTCCCGCGTGAACGCCCAGGCCTCGCAATGGCGTTGAATCCACTCGATGGAAACAGCGGTGACCACGCCCGCCGCTAACGCGACGAAGAAGATGATGTACGTCATGGGGACTCCTTGGACGGCCAGCCTCAATTACGCTTGTGATAAGAATCACGCGGCGATGAGCCGTTGTCGCCACAGCTAGCGGCCAGGTTTGGGTCCCACAAACCCGAATTTCTCTATACCGGCCAGCCGGTATCAGGCGCTGACCTTGCGACCGTTTCTCCTGGCCTTGCGCGTGGACCTCGGCAAACCCAATGTCTCCGCGAGGAAGTGTCCGGTGTAGCTCTCGGTGTTGGCGGCGACGTCCTCCGGCGTGCCGGTCGCGACGACCGTCCCGCCGCTGGCACCGCCTTCCGGCCCCATGTCGACGATCCAGTCCGACGTCTTGATCACGTCGAGGTTGTGCTCGATCACGATGACCGTATTGCCCTTGTCGACAAGACCGTTGATGACGCCCAGCAACTTGCGGATGTCCTCGAAGTGCAGACCGGTGGTCGGCTCGTCGAGGATGTAGACCGTCCTGCCGGTCGATCGCTTCTGCAACTCCGAGGCCAACTTCACGCGCTGCGCTTCACCGCCCGACAGCGTCGGCGCCGGCTGTCCGAGCCGCACGTAGCCGAGGCCGACGTCGACCAGCGTCTGGAGGTACCGGTGAATCGAGGTGATCGGCGCGAAGAACTCGGCCGCCTCCTCGATCGACATGTCGAGCACCTCGGCGATGGTCTTGCCCTTGTAGTGCACCTCGAGCGTTTCCCGGTTGTACCTGGCGCCATGGCAGACCTCGCACGGCACATACACGTCGGGAAGGAAGTTCATCTCGATCTTGATGGTGCCGTCGCCGGAGCACGCCTCGCAGCGCCCGCCCTTCACGTTGAACGAGAACCGGCCGGGCTGATACCCGCGCACCTTGGCTTCGGTGGTGGCGGCGAAAAGCGTGCGGATCTTGTCGAACACGCCCGTGTACGTCGCCGGGTTCGACCGCGGTGTCCGGCCGATCGGCGACTGATCCACCCGCACCAGCTTGTCCACCTTGTCCAGGCCGGTGACCCGGGTGTGCCGACCCGGCACTTGTCGTGCGCCGTTGAGCTTGTTCGCGAGCACCGACGCCAGGATGTCGTTCACCAGGGTCGACTTACCCGACCCGGAGACACCCGTGACGGAGGTGAGCACGCCGAGCGGGAACGAGACGTCGATCTCGCGCAGGTTGTGCTCCCTGGCGCCGACGACGGTCAGCTGGCGCCTGCGGTCGATGGGCCGCCGGATCGCCGGTACCTCGATGCTCTCCTTGCCCGAAAGATAGGCCCCGGTAAGCGAATCCGGGTTGCGCAGCAGCTCGTCGTACGGGCCGCTGTGCACGATACGGCCGCCGTGCTCCCCCGCCGCGGGGCCGATGTCGACGACCCAGTCGGCATGCGCGATGGTGTCGAGGTCGTGTTCAACCACAATCAGCGTATTGCCCAGATCCCGCAGCCGGATGAGGGTTTCGATCAGCCTGCGGTTGTCGCGCTGATGCAGTCCGATGGATGGCTCGTCGAGCACATAGAGCACCCCGACGAGTCCCGACCCGATCTGCGTTGCCAACCGAATGCGTTGCGCCTCACCGCCGGACAGCGTCGCCGCCGCCCGCGACAGCGACAGATACTCCAGCCCGACGTCGAGCAGGAACCCGAGCCGCGACTGGATCTCCTTGAGCACCTGGCCCGCGATCGCCTGCTCACGCGTGCCGAGCGTCAGCGCATTGAGGAACTCCGCGCACTCGGCGATCGACAGCTCGGCGACCTCGGCGATCGATTTGGCGCCGAACTGCCCGGCCGCCAGCGTCACCGCGAGAATCTCCGGCTTCAGCCTCGTGCCTTCGCACTCGGGGCACGGCACATCGCGCATGAAGCCCTCGTAGCGCTCCTTCATCTGCTCGGAGTCGGTTTGCTCCATCTTGCGTTGCAGGAACGCCATGACGCCTTCGAAATCGGCGTAGTACGAACGTGTTCGGCCGTAGCGGTTGCGGTAGCGGACGTGCACCTGCTCATCACAGCCCTCCAGGATCGCCTTACGCGCCTTGGCGGGAAGCTTCCTCCACGGCGTGTCGACATCGAACCCGAGCGCGTCGCCGAGGCCGGACAACATCCGGGTGAAGTACTCGGCGGTCTGCCCCATCGACCACGGGGCGATCGCGCCTTCCGCGAGTGTGAGGTCCGGGTCGGGTACGACGAGTTCGGGATCGACCTCTTTCCTGATGCCCAACCCGAGGCATTCGGGGCATGCGCCGTAGGGCGAGTTGAACGAGAACGACCGCGGCTCCAGGTCGTCGACGGAGAGCGGGTGGCCGTTCGGGCAGGCCAGCTTCTCAGAGAACCGCTGCTCGCGGTGGGGGTGGTTGTCCTCACGGTCGACAAATTCCAGCACCACGATGCCGTCGGCGAGGTTCAGCGCCGTCTCGACCGAATCGGTCAGCCGCTGCTTGGCGGTGGCCTTGACGGTCAGGCGGTCGACGACCACCTCGATATCGTGCTTTTCCTGCTTCTTGAGCTTGGGCGGGTCGGTCAGCGAGTGGACCACTCCGTCGACCCGCACGCGGCTGTAGCCCTGCGAGTTGAGCTTGTCGAACAGGTCGACGAACTCGCCCTTGCGGGTGCGCACCACCGGTGCCAGCACCTGAAACCGTAGGCCCTGGTCCATCGCGAGCACCTGGTCGACGATCTGCTGGGGTGTCTGACGCGCGATCCGCTCGCCGCACACCGGGCAGTGCGGGGTGCCGGCCCTGGCGTAGAGCAGACGCAGGTAGTCGTAGACCTCGGTGATGGTGCCGACCGTGGACCGCGGGTTGCGGTTGGTGGACTTCTGGTCAATCGACACCGCCGGGGACAGCCCCTCGATGAAGTCGACGTCCGGTTTGTCCATCTGACCGAGGAACTGCCGCGCGTACGCGGACAGCGACTCGACGTAGCGACGCTGCCCCTCGGCGAAGATCGTGTCGAAGGCGAGCGACGACTTGCCCGAGCCGGACAGGCCGGTGAAAACAATCAGCGCATCACGAGGCAGGTCAAGATCAATGCTTCGGAGATTGTGCTCGCGCGCACCTTTGACGATCAGGCGGTCAGCCACCCGGTATTCCTCCCGCAGACATACTTCACGACCATGCTATGTGCCCCCACCGACAACTCCCGAGCCAAGTCTCAGCCGAGCCCGATACCGTGATGCCATGACCGTCGTCGACGACAACTACACCGGCCATGTTGAACCCCATACCGCGGCTCGGCGCGCCCTGCCGGGCGCATCGATCGTCAAGGTGTCGGTGGGCCCGATGGACAACAATGCCTACCTTGTGACGTGTTCCCAAACGGGTGAGACGCTACTCATCGACGCAGCGAACGACGCCGAGATCCTGGTCGAGCTGATCGACCGCTACGCGCCCAAGCTGTCGCTGATCGTCACCAGCCACCAACATCAGGACCACTGGCTCGCGTTGGATGCGGTCGCGAAGTCCAGCGGAGCGCCGACGGCGGCGCACCAACTCGACGCGGAGCCGCTGCCGGTCAAGCCGGACCGCCTCCTCGCCCACGGTGACACCGTCAAGATCGGCGAGCTCTCCTTCGACGTCATCCATCTGACGGGCCACACACCCGGATCAGTCGCCCTGGCTCTCGACGGCGCCGACGAGGCCACTCATCTGTTCACCGGTGACTGCCTGTTTCCCGGCGGTGTGGGCAAGACGTGGAAAGACGGTGACTTCGAAACGCTGCTCGGCGACGTGACCAGTCGGGTGTTCGACGTCTACGGCGACTCGACCGTGGTCTACCCCGGCCACGGCGACGACACGACGCTGGGGGCCGAGCGCCCGCATCTGGATGAGTGGCGCGAACGCGGCTGGTAACGCGCGCGCGGGACGATTTCGATGTGAAATCGGCTGTGACGCTTTGGGTTATACGACCGTTAATACATCTTGGCGTTCGGCGCACTGGTGCGCACATGCTCGGTCGCGGCACCGAGCGTGCCGCCTTCGGATCGGCCCCGCGCGACATCCGGCTGTTGCGCATGCGCGCGCAAGTGGCGCAGGCGCGCGGTGACGACGCCTGCTACCGCAGTTACCGAGACCACTACCGCGCCGCTGCACCTCGACGGTGGGATCGTTCTTGCGGTGCGTCAGCGCGGTCTTCACCACTCGCAGGCACTGGTTAAACACGAACTGCGACGCCCCGCCATGGCGGGCAAGCACCTCGCACTGCGCGACCGTCGGGTTCAGACAGACCGGAATGTGCTGTGCCGGCTCATCACCAGTGAGCATCACACAGCCCACCGACAACACCCCGACACGCAAGAACATGTCCACCGGCTGATCACCGTCAACGGTCCGCCAATGCCACCGAGGCCGACGTGCCGGACCGAGCCGCGTTCCCCAAACTCGTCCAGCAAGCCACACGGATCGCACCAACGATTACCCACGTTTGGCTGGATAAGGACTACACCGGTGCCACGGTCGCCGAGGCCGCCGTCAAAGCCGGCGTCAACGTCGACATCGTGTCCCGCCCAAAAGCCGCCAGCCGATTCGAAGTCCGACCGCGACGCTGGGTCGTCGAACCCCACCGACGGCTGGATCAACTACTGCCGCCGCCTCGACCGCCACTGCGACGTCGCCCTCGCCACCCACCAATGCTTCCTCATTTTCAATCAAATCGCCCTATTGCGCCGCCGACTTGACCGCGGCCAGTCGTTCCACTCGCTAGGTTTCGAGGGACATATTGCGTGGGCACAGGCCATGCCATGACCGCACTGTCCTAATCTGGGTCGCGCGGCAGTTGTTGAGGAGACAAGGATGAATGAGGACCAGTTAAAGAAGGCGCAGAGTGGCGCCGGCTTCATCGCGGCGCTGGACCAGAGCGGCGGCAGTACCCCCAAGGCGCTGAAGCTCTACGGCATTCCCGAGGACGCGTACTCCGGCGAGGAGCAGATGTTCGACCTCGTCCACGAGATGCGTACCCGCATCATCACCAGCCCGGCCTTCGACGGCGACCGCATCATGGGCGCGATCCTCTTCGAGATGACGATGGACCGCGACATCGAGGGTCGGCCGACCGCCGACTACCTATGGAACGTCAAGAACGTCGTGCCATTCCTCAAGATCGACAAAGGTCTGGCCGACGAGAACGGCGGCGCGCAGACCATGAAGCCGATGCCCGACCTCGACGATCTGTTGGACCGTGCGGTGGCCAAGGGCATCTTCGGCACCAAGGAGCGGTCCGTCATCAAGCTGCCCGGCGCCGGGTTGGACGCGGTCGTCGCCCAGCAGTTCGAGGTCGGCCAGCAGGTGCTCGCGAAGGGCCTGGTGCCGATCATCGAGCCCGAGGTCGACATCAAGAGCCCGAAGAAGGCCGAGGCCGAGGACCAGCTCAAAGCCGCGCTTCTCGACGGCGTCAACAACCTGCCCGACGACCAGAAGGTCATGCTGAAGCTGACGCTGCCTGATACGGACAACCTGTACAAGGAGCTCGTCGACCATCCGAAGGTGCTCCGAGTGGTGGCGCTGTCCGGCGGATACAGCCGCGACGAGGCCAATGAGAGACTGTCCCGCAACCACGGGGTCATCGCCAGCTTCTCGCGTGCGCTGACCGAGGGACTCACCGCCCAGCAGAGCGACGAAGAATTCAACTCCACCCTGGATCAGACGATCGCGGCCATCGCCAAGGCGTCGGCGACCTGAGTTCGGCTCGGGGCCACGCGGCGGCACTTGCTGCCGGCGCGCTGCCCGCCCTCGCCTTCCCCGCCACATCATGGTGGTGGCTGGCCTGGGTCGGGCTGGTCCCGTTGCTGGTCGCGGTGCGTTGTGCGCCGACCACACTGCAGGGCGCCGTGCGCGCGTGGATCGGCATGGCCGGATTCGTGTTGGCCACCCAGTACTGGCTGTGGCCTAGCGCGGGCCCGCTGTTGCTGGTTCTCGCGGTCGGTCTCGGCGCCCTGTGGCTGCCGTGGGGATGGGCGGCGCACCGCCTGCTGTCCACGGACCTGACCCTCCGTGCCCTGCTCGTCGCTATCGTCGTGCTGCCGTCGGCGTGGGTGATCGCTGAGGCGGTGCGGTCGTGGGACCGGATCGGCGGGCCGTGGGCTCTGCTCGGTGCGTCGCAGTGGAATCAGCCCGCGACGTTGGCTCCTGCGTCGTTGGGTGGGGTGTTTCTGGTCAGCTTTCTGGTCGTCGCGGTCAACATCTCGGTCCTGGGTGTGATCCTGCTGCGGTCCACCCGAGCGGCCGCGCTCCTACTCATCCTCGCGGTCCTCGGCCCGGCATGGTTCTGGCTCGGCCCCGCGGTCGATCCCGGCAGGACCGCGCGGATCGCCCTCGTCCAGCCCGGTGACATCGTGGACGCCGGCGCGCGGCAGGCCGCCTCTGAGTCGCTCACCGAGACGCTGACCGGCCAGCATGTCGATCTGGTCGTCTGGGGGGAAAGCAGCGTCGGCGTCGACCTCAGCGACGATCGCGAATCGACCGCACGACTGTCCGAGTTGTCCCGTCGGGTTGGCGCCGACCTTCTCGTCAACGTCGATGCGCGGGCGGCGTCCGGAGGGATCTATAAAACGTCTGTGCTCGTCGGACCGGACGGTATACGCGGCAGGTATGCGAAGACGCGGCTGGTCCCGTTCGGTGAGTATGTGCCCTTCCGGTCAATACTCGGCTGGGCTACCCGTCAGACCAAGGCGGCGGCCGAGGACCGTCGACGCGGTGATGGACCTGTGGTGTTGCGTACCGAATCATTGGCCGTCGGACCGTTGATCAGCTTCGAGACGACGTTTTCGGACCTGCCACGTCGCGTTGTGCAATTGGGCGCCGAACTACTGGCGTATCAAAGCTCGACATCGTCGTATCAAGGCAGTTCTGCGCAGCCTCAATTGGCGAGCATGCCCGCCGTGCACGCTGTCGAGGTCGGCCGTCCTTCCGTGCACACCGGCCTCTCCGGGGTCAGTTCGGCGTTCGACGCGCGCGGCAGAGAACTCGGATGGTTTGCCGCAGCCGATCGCGGTGTCCTGGTGGTGGAGGTTCCGATGGACACGCGCAGCACCGTCTACCAACGGGTCGGCGACTGGGTGATCGTGTTGGCGCTGTTGGCTTTTACCGCGTGGTGTGGACGATCAGTACGTCGGTCTTGGACCGGCGCGCCACGTTCGCAGGAACCGAACCAAGAAGGCGTCCGGCGATGGTGCTCAAACCGACGTTACCGACGACAAGAAGATCGGCGCTGACCTCCTCGGCGAGATCGACGAGTGCGTCGACCGGCGCACCGACGACTGCCTTTTCCTCGACTTCGTCCGCTCCCGCCGCCTTCGCGCGATCGCGGGCCTCGCGCAGGATGGCGTAGATCGGCGCATTGCCCGACATCTTGTAGCCCTCGTCCTTGAGTACGTCGGCGACGCGCTGATCCTCGCTCTGAGGGAAATACGCGGTCGCCACGACCACCTTCGCTCCCGACCCGGCGGCGATCTGGCCGGCCTTGTCCACCGCGCGCAACGACGAATCCGATCCGTCCGTGCCGACCACGATGGTCTGATAGCCGCTCATCGATATCCTCCCAAAGTCAGTTGCAACGCCACCCGAGACAGTAACCCGTCGTCGTGCGGACATGGGTGCTATTGCCCACACCCTTGCGGCATTTGCCCAGGATTTCGTCCTGTTCGCGCTAGCAACGTCACCTCGGGTTCCCGGACGTGACCCCGGCTACACACCGTGGCGCGGATCGAAGTTCGACAGGCCTGGTTGAGGTGCGTCGACGGCAAAGTCACTGTCCGAGAATGTGTATCGATACCACGGCGCGTCGTTGCAGCGGCCCAGCCGATGGCGAAGGTTGCTGAACGCTCGGTACACCACCGGATGTGACTTCTCTGACGGCTGACGCCGCCAGCTTCTTTTACGCTGCGGGTGCGGCGTGTTCATCGGCTGGCGCGCTGTGACCGCAACGTTGACAGTCGAATTCCGCTTGCTTGACGCGGTTCTCGGGCGCTGCGTAACTGCAGCGCTCACACCTGTTGGAGGTGTGCCGGGGGTCAACCTCGATCCAACAGCGTCCAGCGTCTTCCGCTTTGGCGCGCAGTATCGAGACGAACTGGCCCCAGCCAGCGTCACTAATGCTTCGGTTGAGCCCGGACTTCGCCCGCGCCCCATTCCGCCGGAACTGTCCCGCGGTGTTCGGGTCAGGTTTGGGTTTCGCCCGGCGGAGCATGTTCGCGATCTTGAGGTCCTCCACCACCAACAGGTCATACCGGGCCGCCAGAGCGCGAGCTTGTTTGTGGTGAAAGTCCTTGCGCCGGTTAACCATCTTTCGGTGCCGAGCAGCCACCGTCTCCCGGCGGGCACCCCGGTTGCGTGAGCCGCGTTTGGCGCGCGCCAGGCGTTGTTGGGGAGCTTCCAGCTTTGTCGTGGCCTGACGCGCCCACCGCGGATTCTCCACGGTGATCCCATCGGAGAGCGTCGCGTACGTCACCACCCCGACATCAATTCCGGCCTGGGCGCCGGTGGCCGGCAACGGAGTGGTGGGACGTCATCGCATGACAGGACCAGCATCCACCGGCGGCCCTGGCGTTTGATCTGGATTGTTTTCACCCGGCCCTCAACCCGGCGATTGCACTGCCGACGACCTCCACGATGTGGTGACCCAGACGGTGGCCCGTGCCCTTGAACTGCTGGACGTCGCGGTTCCGGGCGTCAAGCGCTGGGACGGCGGCGCGGCGGTGGCCGACAACAACGGGCATGCGCCGGGCGACACGCCAAGTTGGTCTAGGGGACGCCATAACGGGTAATCGCTAGTCATGGCAGCACACGGCGCCGCGGACTTCGTTCCCGATACGCGTGACCTCGACGAACTGGCCGACGCCGCGCACAGCTGCAAGGGATGCGACCTGTATCTCAACGCCACCCAGACCGTCTTTGGCGCGGGCATTTCAGACGCCGACATGATGCTCATCGGCGAGCAGCCCGGCGACCAGGAGGACAAAGCCGGGACGCCGTTCGTCGGGCCGGCGGGCAAGTTGCTCGACAAGGCACTCGACGCGGCAGGCATTGACCGCGACACGGTGTATGTGACCAACGCGGTCAAGCATTTCAAGTTCACCGTTCCCGAGCGCGGCAAGCGCCGGATTCATAAGACACCGAGCCGCACCGAAGCGGTGGCGTGCAGGCCATGGTTGTTCGCGGAGATGATGTCGGTGCAGCCCGACGTGGTCGTGCTGCTCGGTGCGACGGCGGCAAAGTCGTTGATGGGCAGCGATTTTCGTTTGACTCAGCACCGCGGCGAAGCGCTACACATGCCCGCCGACGAGGGTCTGTCCATCGACCCTGACGTTGTGGTTGCCGCGCATCCGTCGTCGGTGCTGCGCGGGCCGCCCGAGGACCGCGAAAAGGCGTTCGACGCGCTGGTGTCGGACCTGCGGTTCGCCGCGGGGTTGCTGAGCTAGTAGAGGTCGATGCGGCGATCGGCGAACAGGTCGACGTGCTCGGTCAGGGTCTTGTCGTGGGTGGCGGTGAGGTCGACATCGGCGACGGCGATCCCGGTACCGGGACCCACGGAGGCGACGACCCAGCCGTCGGGATCGATGATCGCGCTGCCTTCTGTCCACGGTTGGCCCCGCTCGACGCCGGCGCGGTCGCAGCACGCGACAGCCACCTTGTTGGTCCTGGCGGTCGACATCGCGGTGACGACCTCGCCAGGACGCTCGCCCTCTGGACGAGGAAACAGCGGCCAGTTCACCGGCGCGACGATCAGTTCGGCGCCGTCGAGGGCGGAGCGGCGGGTGAGTTCACAGAATTCGATGTCATAGCAGACCATCACCGCGACATCGCCGTGCTTGGTCTTGACCACCGGCGGCAACGCCTCGCCCCATTTGAAGATCAACTTCTCCCGATCCCACAGGTGCGTCTTGCGGTAATGCGCGATCACTCCGTCGGCGTCGACCATCACCGCGCTGTTGTAGAGGTTGTCGTCGTCGCCGAGCTCACAGAATCCGCCGATGACGATCGAATCACCCGCGGCGGCAGACCAATTCGAGAAGTCAGCGGGGGTGAGCGCCAGCGCCCTGGCCTCCTCGGCGCTTTCGAACATGTAGCCCGACGTGGCCAGTTCGGGCAGCACGACGATGTGGGCGCCTGCGGCCACTGCGTCGCGAACCAGTTGTTCGATGGCTTCGGCGTTGGCCGCGAGATCGCCGAATGTCGGCGCGAACTGGCAACACGCGATGCGGGTCATGCCAGAAGGCTACGTCGACGTGGACTTACCAGTCACGCCGCTCGGCGGCCACGGTGGCGTGACTGGCGATTTTGCCGTCATGACCGCGCTTGGACGACCATGCGGTGCCTTCGCAGACGAGGTCATGCGGCACCGGCAGTGAACTGGGTAGCAACGGGAACCCCGGAACGGCCTCGGCGATCGGGGCGACGGGAACGACAACCGGTGGCACAGGGGGCATGGCCGCAGCTGCAGGCACCGGCACAACTGGTACCGCGGGCACGGGGGCCCGGACGACCGCCGCGGGAGCCGGGACGACTCCGGCGGCCTCCGCAATCGGAGCGGCGGCTTCGGCGACCGGAGGAACGGCAGCGGCCTCGACCGCTGGCGCGGCATCGGGCACCGGCGCAGGCGCGGGCGGCGGCAGAACGTCGACAGGCGCGGCGACCGGAGGAACCTCAACGGGCGGCGGGGGCGAAGCAACGGCCGCTGCCTCGTCAACGGGTGCGGCGGCAGGCAATGCCGCGGCGTCGATCGGTGCCGCCTCGACCGGGGGTGCAGGCGGTGCCACGTCCGCGGCCTCGGTGATGGGTGCGGCAGCTGCGGGGATCGGCGGCGCGGGAGGAACACCCGGAACAACGGGGACCGGCGGAACCGGCGGCAATCCGGCCGCCAGCGGGGCGGTCGCCGGAGCCACCGGCAGTGCATCAGCGACGGGCGCCGCAGGTACAGGCGGTGGCACGTCGACGACTGGCGCAGGGTTGGGCGCCGCGAGTGCTGTTGCTGCGTCGACGACGTTCTCCAGCGGGATCGGCGGGAGCGGCGCCGCGTCAGCAGGTGGGCTCAGGGCTGAGGCCGCGGTCTGCAGCGACTCCGGGATGCTTTGCGGCGCAGCGGCGAAACTCTGCACCATGTCCAGGCACGGCACGCCGGGACTGGCAGCCGGGTCGGCCATTGCGGTCGCGCTCAGCACGAAACCGGCCAAATCAGACCCGCGGTCGCCGCAGCAGTAAAGGCCAGGCGACTCCTGGTGCGTGTCATGTTGTTACCCGGATTTCTCGGACGCGGTGATTACTCACAGATCGTCGTGGCGATACTGAAGTTACTCAAGTTGTAGATGTGGCGGTTATCTAACCGATGCCGAGAGGTGGCGTTCCGGTGACCGGCAGCGCGAAACATCTTGCAGCGAAAGCGATTTGCTAGCAAACGCGTCTTCATGCGCCGTCGCTGTACAGTTCCTCGAATTGCCGAATCGAACGTTCGATATCGCCTTTGACCGCACGAGCGGCCGCCGCTCCAATCGGCCCGAAGAGTGGTCGCCCGCCCAGCTCGAGCTCGAAGGTGAAGGCACTACCGGAAGTCGTTGGAGCGACCGTCATCTTCAGCGCGTATTTGATCCCGCCGACACCGTCGCCGGTCATCTCGAGCCGCCGTGGCGGGTCGATGTCTCGCACCGTCCAGGTGACCCGATTGCGCAAACCCTTCGCACCGGCCACGCCGACGATTGTGGTCCCGGCGGTCAACTCGCTAGGCAGTTCGCTGCGCCAGCCCTGGTGCATCACAAGCCAGTCGCCGAGTTCGGACAGGTTCGATGCATGCGCCCAGGCGTCCTCGGGCACCAACGACAGCTCGCGCGAAAGCTCGAGTTTTGCCACGGACCGAGCCTACGTGGCCACTTGATCGCTGCGCAGACGGGCATGGAGGTGCATGTCATGCCACCCGTCAGGGTGTAACGCAGCGCCGCGGCGCGTGCCTTCGTCCCGGAATCCGGCCTTGGCGGCGACGCGACAGGACGCCGCATTTGCCACTGAATGCTCGAGTTCAATTCGATGGAAACCAGACTCCTCAAACGCCCAGTTGCACAGCGACGCAACCGATAAGGAACACAGTCCTTGGCCTCGGGCGGCGGCGACTATCCAATAGGCAAGTTCAGCCGTTCCGTCCTGCAGGTTCAGCTCCTTGAAGGCAACGCGGCCCAGCAGTACATCGGTGTCGGGTTCCACCACGGCCCAGTGGCAATCAGACTCGTTGGTCCAGCCACGTCGCCAACGTTCGATCCATCCGCTTGCCTCATCTGTCGAATCCGCACGCCGCGCATGCCAACGCTGGATCGCCGGGTCCTCAAAGGCCGCTGCGAGAGCGGGCGCATCGGCGCGAAGCCATGGCCGCAAGCGCGCTCCCGCGCTCACCGGTATCCACGGTTGGGCCGACCGCGACAACGAACCAGCCACAATTGCCGGCGGGACCAAACTGGGCACCAAGACATCATCCTTGCTCGGCCGCTGCCCAGCGAGGGCGCTGCGAGCGAGTGACAAGATTCGAACCCGTGTAAACGGCTTTGCAGGCCGGCCGCCGTAGCCACCGCGATGAGCGCTGGCGCGAAGAGAATCAGCGCAGCCACACCCGCAACGGGATTTGACCCTGCCACAGTGGCCAACCCCGGGCCGAGCGTTTGAATCGCGGTGATCACTAAGCGTCCGGCGACCCCTCGCTTCTGAGATGAACCTTGCCCACACCGCCGTTGGACGATGGATGGTCGGCCGCTGACCCGGAGTCCTACACCGCGGAAGGTGTTCACTACGACTCGCAAAGGACGGACATGGCACGCACCGACCACGAAACCTGGGATCTGCGCAGCGGAGTCGGATCCACGGCCACCATGGTGGCCGCAGCGAGGGCGGTGGCCAGCAGTTGGCCCGACTCCTTCGCCGACGACCACTTTGCAGCGGGCCTCGTCCGCTCCGTGGGTATCGACGTGTTCACCCGGCTGGCCTCCGGCGAGCTGGGCTTTGCCGATATCGGTGGCGACGGCGGATCCGCCTGGATGCCTTACCTTTTCGGAATCCGGACCAACCACTTCCACCGGTTCTGGACATCGGTGGTCGCAGACGGAATTCGTCAGGTCGTCAATCTCGCATCAGGGCTCTATTCGCGTGGATACCGGTTGCCGTGTCCGGCAGGAACCATCGCCTACGAAATCGACCGCCGAGGTCATCGAGTTCAAACAAACCGT
The DNA here is from genome assembly GCA_963848855.1 of uncultured Actinomycetota bacterium. GTDB lineage: Bacteria > Actinomycetota > Actinomycetes > Mycobacteriales > Mycobacteriaceae > Mycobacterium. The sequence goes on along the minus strand of CAWKFL010000006.1, from coordinate 485,098 downwards.
GCTGGCGGATCTTGGGGCCGAGGCCAAGGTCGAAATCCAGGCTGTGGGAGTCGATTTGCGTGACGACTGGCCCGCCGCGCTGCGGGCCGCGGGTTTCGATCCGGCGACGCCAACCGCGTGGATCGCCGAAGGGTTGATGATCGGATTCCTGCCCGGGGACGCGCAGGACCACCTGCTGGACGATGTCACCAGGCTCAGCGCGTCAGGCAGCAGGCTTGCCGCAGATCACGTCCCCGGCAGTTACGCGGTGCTTGGTGAACAGATGCGGCGCATCGGCGAGAGCTGGATGGCCCAAGGCCTCGACGCCGACTTCGCCAACCTGTATTACGCGGGAGATCACCACAACGCCGCGACGTATCTGCAGGAGCGTGGCTGGAAACGACCGGCGCCGTCGACGCGGATCTGTTCGCGGCGGTGGGACTCGCCAAACCGGCAGTCGAATTCGGCGTAGGCGTCGAAGGCGTCGTGTACGTGGCCGCCACGAGGCGGTGACAGTGATCGCTAGCCGTCGTCCGGCATCGGCACCCCTACGGCGTCAGAACCTTGCGGCCACCCCGCTGGGGAGTCCTCCCACGGTTCTTGCCTGCCATACGGCATGAGATCGAGGAACGGATATCCCGGCGCCGAATGGTCGAGGCCGCGGGCGAACGCCGAATAGGTATGGAACACCTCGTCGCCGCGGCGCAGGAACGCGCTTGCGCCAGGCCAGTCGCCGCGCAGCGCGTCATCACCAAACCCGGCAGCATGCAAATCGTCGAGCGACATGTAGTTGTAGGAGATCGGCGCGCGCTTCGGATCGAGCGTGACGTGGTAGTCGTAGCTGAAGTCGTTGTCGCGCGATGAATACCACGGGAACGTCCAGTCCGGGTGCTTGTCCTTGTAGCGGGCGATGCTCGCGTACGGCGCCCGCGAGACCGCCGCGAACGTCACGCCTTTGGCGTGAAGCAACGCCCGGTCTTTTTCGGTGAACGTCAGGTCGGCGGCCATCGTGCAACTCGGACATCCCGCGTCCGTCTCGTCGATCCACATGAAGTGGTGGATGTAGAGCTGCGGACGGTCTTCGAACATGTCGATCAGCCGGAGCTCTCCCCCTGGCCCCTCGAACACATAGTCCTTTTCGACCTTCACCATCGGGAGCCGGCGCCGCTGCGCGTTGACGGCGTCGCGTAGATGGGTGACTTCGCGCTCGCGCGCCAGCAGCTTTGTCCGGGCTGCCAGCCATTCATCGCGCGTTACGACGTCGGGGTAACCAGTTTGAGTCGCGGGCATGAATGATCAACTCCTTAAGGATCGGCTCCACATATATCGACCTCGCGGCGCGCCGAAAGTCATCGGTGATTCGTCGCCGGGTTAATTTGTTCGCATGGATCTCTGGCTTGCTGCCGATCCGCCGTTCTTCGGCGGCCCGGGACAGGGCGTCCGGCAGATCGTCGAACTGTTCGTTGCGTTCGGGTTGACCGCCCTGATCGGCCTGGAGCGCGAGATTCAGGGCAAGAGCGCCGGGGTGCGCACCCAGACCATCGTCGGCACGGCGGCCGCGCTGATCCTGCTGGTCAGCAAGTACGGCTTCACGGACGTGCTGCAGGACGGTCTCGTCGTCGTCGACCCGTCCCGCGTTGCGGCCCAAATCGTCTCGGGCATCGGTTTTCTCGGTGCGGGCATCATCATCTTTCGCCGCGGCTCGGTGCACGGGCTCACCACCGCGGCCGCCGTGTGGGAATCCGCGGCCATCGGTATGGCGGCGGGTGCCGGCCTGCTACTGCTGGCCGTCACGGTCACCGCGATGCATTTCCTGATCATCGTGGGCTTCATGCCGCTGGCCAGGTGGTTGTCGGCCCGCCTGAGCGGTTCGGTCACCATGCATGTCACCTATGAGGAGGGCCGCGGCGTGATGAGTCGGCTGCTGCAGCTCTGCGACCGGCGCCAGTGGCAATTGACCGACCTCTCCGCCGACGCTCCAAGCGAGCACTCCGGCACGGGGAGCTCCGGTGTATTGCTGACGTTGGCGGGCAGGTCCATCCTCACCGCGCCGACGGTGCTGGCCGGTATCGACGGTGTGACGGCGATTCGTCAGCTCGACGACGACCCCGACTAACGGTGCTCGCCGTAACGCGGGCCGAACGCCCCCGGCGGAAACAAGCCCGCGGCCCGCTCGCGGATCCCCTTCGCCAACGTCATCACATCGGCGGCATCGTCGTCGGATAACGTCCGCCACGGCTCGAAGGCCAGCCTGTCGGTGAGATCTTCCACAGCCGAACGCAAATCGAAGCCCGCTGGCGTCAGCACACCGCTGTCGTCGAGCAACCCGCGCCGCCGCAGACCCTCCGCTCCATCCGCCCATTGATCCTCGCTCCAGCCGCGCAACTTGAGTGCGAACCCCACCGAGAAACCGATCCCCGCAGCGGTGTGCGAAATCAGCGCCTCCAAACCGCTGAGCCCGTTGGCCATCAGCGCGGTGATGTGCCCGTCGCCGCGGTACTCCCGCAGCAGCGTCACCCCGTGCCACAGCTGCCCGTGCACTGACTGGGGCCACGGAAGCTCTGCGTGAGCGGCATACAACGGCCTACCGTCGCCGTCGGGTATCGCCTCGGCCGCACGCCGCAGGATCGTCGTGACCTGCGCCAGATGCTCCGAATACGCCAGATCGCCGAGCACACGCGGAATCGCCTGTTCAACGATCTCGTATCGAACTGACGTGACCGTTTGCGGCGACGCGAGGTCCCACGCCGACGGGATGCTCTTGGCCACCAGTTCGGGGCTGAAGTTGTAGAACGTCGCCGCGACGGTCGCGGCGCCCACAGCGCCCATCGGCGCGGATCGTGCCGCGAAATACGGCGTTCGGCCTTCCATCCCCAGCTCGCCAAATCGCTCCGCGGCGTCCGGCGCGAAATAGGAGATCGAGTGGAGCGGGTCGATGCTGCGGCTGGTTCGGCCAGCGCTGAACGGATCCACGAGCCCGACCCTAGACCGCGGGTACCGCTGGCTGTAAGGCAGCCTTGGCGCCAGCGGGGATGCCGAGATGGGTGGCAGCGGTGCCGACATCGGCGGAGCCGACAACCATTGTTTGAAATCATGAACCTCGCCGTGAACCCGTTCGCGCCTTTTCTTTTCGACGACAGACCGCAGTACGACTTCGTCGTTTGCGGTGCGGGTTCCTCCGGTTCGGTGGTGGCGCGTCGCCTCGCCGAGAATCCCGACGTCACCGTGCTGCTTCTGGAGGCAGGCGACACCGACGATGTTCCCTCCGTCATGAGTGCGAGCGAGTGGCCGACAAATCTCGGTACCGCGCGGGACTGGCAGTTCTGTGCGCGCCCGAGCGCGTATGTCAACGGCCGCTCCGTCCCCATGTCGATGGGCAAGGGTCTCGGCGGCGGATCGAGCATCAACGTGATGTGCTGGGCACGCGGTCACCGCAACGACTGGGACTACTTCGCCGCCGAAGCGGGTGACAAGGCCTGGAGCTACGACTGCGTGCTCGACATCTACCGCCGTATCGAGGATTGGCACGGCGAACCCGATCCCGACTACCGCGGCACGGGCGGGCCCGTGTTCGTCGCTCCCGCACCCGACCCCCACCCGATCGCCACCGCAGCGGTCGAAGGTGCAGAGTCCGTCGGCATTCCGATCTACGAGAATGCAGGCGGTCGGATGATGGAGTGTGACGGCGGGGCGGCGATCGCCGACATCCGGGCCCGCGACGGTGTGCGGGAGTCCGTATTCCGTTCGTACGTCTACCCGTATCTGGACCGGCCGAACCTGACGGTGTACACCGGTGCGCTGGTCACCCGGTTGCTGATCGACCGCGACACGGTGACCGGTGTGGAGTTCATTTACGGCGGCGAGGTTGCGCGGGTCGCGGCAGGCTCGGAGGTCGTGCTGTCCCTCGGCGCCGTGCACACACCAAAGGTGTTGATGCAGTCAGGTATCGGCGACTCCACCGAACTGAGGCGACATGGCATCGGGCTCGTGCAGCACCTCCCTGGCGTCGGCAGGAACTTCCAGGACCATCCACGCATCGACTGCGTGTGGGAGTACACACATCCGATGCCGACTCGCAACAACGGATCCGAGATGACCCTGTTCTGGAAGAGCGATCCGGCTTTGGACACCCCGGACCTCCTGCTCTGCCAGGCCGAAGGAGTGTTGTCGAGCGCTGAGAACGCCGCACGCTTCGGTCTGCCCGAACACGGCTGGACGTTCTGCGCTGGTGTGGCCCGGCCGAAGAGTCGAGGCCAGATCCACCTCACCGGGCCCGATCCGACCGACCCGGTTGAAATCAGGGCGAACCTCCTTGCCCATCCTGACGACGTCACAGCGGCGGTCGCGGCGGTCGAACTGTGCCGCGAGGTCGCCAACTCCACGCCGTGTGGTCCGCTCAACGAACGCGAGGTCATGCCCGGCGATCTGAAGGGCCGCGAACTCGTCCGCTTCGTGCGCGACGCCGCAGAGAGTTACTGGCATCAAACAGGTACCGCCAAGATGGGTCTGGACGAACTGTCGGTCGTCGACGGCAGCCTGAAGGTCTACGGGGTTGAACGCCTCCGGATCGCTGACGGTTCGATCATGCCTCGCATCGCAACGGGCAACACCATGGCAGCGTGCGTGATCATCGGCGAACGAGCAGCGCAGATGATCCGCGCCGAGTACATGCTGTAGACAACGACTGTGACTATCGGACTGATTTGCGCGATCCCCCAGGAACTCGCGCACCTACGCGCCTCCCTCACCCACACCGCCGGCGAACAGGCCGCGCACACTCATTTCGACACCGGCACCATCGACGGCCACGACGTGGTTCTCACCGGCTCCGGGATGGGTAAGGTCAACGCCGCGATCGTCACCACACTGTTGGCGGACCGTTTCGGTTGCCGCGCAATCGTTTTCTCCGGTGTCGCCGGTGGGCTGGACCCGTCGCTGGCGATCGGCGACGTCGTCATCGCCGAACAAGTCATCCAGCATGACGCGGGCGTGCTCGAGAAAGAGCGGATAGAGCCCTATCAACCCGGCCACGTGCCGTTCATCAACCCGACCGACCGGATGGGTTACCCAACCGATCCGGACCAGCTGGCGCGGGTCAAGTCGACGCTGAAGGACACCGCGGTTTCGGGTCAAATCGCCTACGGCACAGTCCTGTCCGGTGATCAATACCTCCACTGCGGCGTCACCCGAGATCGGCTGCACCGGGAGTTCGGAGGTCGGGCCGTCGAGATGGAAGGCGGCGCCGTCGCCCAGGTGTGCGAGGCATTTGGGATCCCGTGGCTGGTCATCCGTGCGTTGTCCGACCTCGCCGGTGGCGACTCTCGATTCGACTTTGCCGCCTTCGTCGATCAGGCGGCCGCAACGTCGGCCACGATTCTGCGCCAGCTGCTGGCTGTGCTGTGAGGAAAATGTCCTCTGAAGATATTGCGCCGCAATACGATTTCATCGTCTGCGGATCCGGTTCGTCCGGTTCGGTCGTGGCGGGGCGCCTCGCCGAGAACCCCGAAGCCAGCGTGCTCCTGTTGGAAGCCGGGGGCACCGACGACATCCCCGACGTGACGGATCCCCGCCAGTGGATGCGCAATGTGGGTAGCGACCGTGACTGGGGTTTTGTCGCGCAACCGAGCCCGCACGTCAACGGCCGATCGCTGTCGATATCGGCTGGCAGAGTTCTCGGCGGTGGCTCGAGCATCAACGTATCGGCTTGGGCGCGTGGCCATCAGAGTGATTGGGACTACTTCGCGGCCGAATCCGACGACCCGGCGTGGGGCTACGACGCGGTGCTTGACGTGTACCGACGAATGGAGGACTGGCAAGGCAACCCTGACGCGCGCCGGCGCGGCGTGGGAGGTCCGGCGTTCGTCGAACCGTTGCGCAATGCGCATCCCATCGGTCAAGCGGTCGTGAAAGGTGCTGAAAGCATCGGTATTCCGGCTTACGACAGTCACAACGGCGTCATGATGGAGGGCCCCGGCGGCGCGGCCATTCAAGATGTTCGGGTCCGCGACGGCCGTCGGGACTCTGCGTTCCACGCCTTTGTGGCGCCCCATCTCCAGCGTCCGAATCTCACCGTATTGACTAACGCATTGGTGACCCGGTTGATCCTGCGTGGCAACCGAGTCGCAGGCGTGGAGTTTCGTCGGGACGGTCAGACTCACGAGGTCGCTGCAGGATCCGAAGTGATCGTCTCGTTGGGCGCCTTTCACACGCCGAAGCTGCTCATGCAATCCGGCATCGGCGATGAGGAGCGCCTGAAGCAATTCGACATCCCTGTCCGGCAACACCTGCCTGGAGTCGGCCGCAATTACCAGGACCATGTGCTGGTTCCGTGCTCATTTGAGTTTCCGGAACAGGTCCCGCCGGGAGACAACGCAGGGGAAGCGACTCTCTTCTGGAAGAGCGACCCCGAGAGCGATGGGCCCGACATCCAGGTCTGTCTCGCGACATTTCTGTTCGCTGATCTCGATGTGGCTGGCTGGACTGCGTGCGCAGTGGTGGTGCAACCGAAGAGTCGCGGCGAGGTGGGGCTCACCGGCCCCGACGCCCTAGATCCTGTGCAGATCACCGCCAACTTGCTTGCCGAACCCGATGACATGAAGGCTGCGATCGCGGTTGTGGAGCTGTGCCAGGAGGTGGCATCAACGCCCGAAGTGAAGCCCTTCATCAAACGCGCAATCGCACCGGGTGACCTGAAGGGCGACGATCTGATCCGACACATTCGCAACGCGGCGCAGATTTTTTGGCACCAGAGCTGCACGGCCAAGATGGGCCGCGACGAGATGTCCGTCGTCGACAACAACCTGAAGGTGTATGGCCTCGACGGTGTTCGGATTGCCGACGGATCGATCATGCCGCGTGTCACGACGGGAAACACGATGGCACCGTGCATGGTCATCGGCGAACGGGCGGCCGACATCCTCAAGGTCGCGCATGGCCTGTAGCCGGCCGATGAGCCACACTGAGGTGTGCCGGCCGACCTGCTGACCGCTGTGCTGGAAGCTCATGGCGGCGTCGAGCATTGGCGGCGATTCAGCCGCGTCGAGGCGACGGTGGTGAGCGGCGGGTTGTTGTTCGATAAGAAGGGCGTTCCGCAGGACCCGACGCCGCGCCGGATGACCGCGGCGCTGCAACGCCAGTGGGCATCGGTTCAGCCGTTCGGGGCCGACGATCAGAAGACGGACTTCACCCCGAATCGGATTGCCGTTGAGAAACTCGACGGAGAAGTCGTCGCGGAACGGCTACAGCCCAAAGCGTCCTTCGCCGGCCACGACCTGACGACGGGGTGGGATCCGTTGCAGCGGGCCTACTTCAACGGCTACGCGCTGTGGACCTACCTCACCAGCCCCTTCCTACTGACGTTGCCGGGATTCACGGTCCGCGAGATCGATCCCGTCGAGGAAGACGGCGTGACGCTCGACGGCCTGCAGGTGCGGTTCGGCGATGAATTCGTGAGCCACAGCGTTCTGCAGGAGTTCTACTTCGGGCCTGACCACATTCTGGCCCGCCATGACTACCGCGTCGATGTCGCAGGCAGTTTCGCGGCGATCCAGTATGTGTCGGAATTCGTGGATGCCGACGGCATCAAGGTGCCGACCAAACGTCGGGCATACCGCCGCGGCGACGACGGCAGGCCGATCCTGTCAGAGCTGATGGTGTCCATCGACCTGTCCGAATACCGCTTCTTGTAGGGACGATCCAGTGCCCACTCATACGGCGCTGGAATTCAAATACAGGTATTGCGGTACTCGTGCCGAGTCACCTCGCGATGGGTTGGCTGATGGGTAGGTGAGTCGGCGATGAATTTCGCCACCACCTCGCCTCTCTTCCAACGCAGCAAGGAGGAACCGGGAACCATGGCGATTGAGATACCCCGTCCACTCATCGAATACATCCTGCTCGGCAGTGGTGACAGCCGTCGTCAGCTGCAGGACTCGCCCATTCTCGGCGACGTGTGGGTGCGATATGCGGAGCACCCCAAAGCAGCTGCGGACTTGTTGATCACGTCGCATAAGGACGCGACCGCGAGCGAGCTCGCCGCCGCAATCTACAACGGTGTCGAGCGCTTGAACAGCGTCGGTCGACCAGATGATGAGGATCCGGATATCGCACCTCTACAAACTTTCGTCGCCGCCAAACTGTATTTCGAAGACTTGTTGACGATTGTCGTGCCGATGACGAAATGGTGGCACGAACCGCAGACGGTCAAGGAAATACGGCTTTACAACACCGAGGACCCTGACGCGGTCGCGAACGGCGACACCGACGGCCCGACCAAACTCAATCAGACCATCGGCGACGTGAGCGACCTACTGCGGCGGTGGGAGACGTCTGAACCCGCGAAGATGGACAACGGACGGACGCCCGTCGAGCGATTCATCGCCCTCTGCGCGCTGGTCTACCTCGCGGGCCAGAACATCCCGCCCTCCGTCGCGGAGGTCGAGCCAGGTGGCGACACGCCGAGCATGACGGCCGTCGAGGTCGAGAAGACAACCGCCGCAGCGGTCGAGAGCCTGCGGCAAAGCTCCGAGTCGGACATCTCCGAAGCCGTCTTCAAGGTGCTGCAGGCGATGAAGTCCGAACAGAGCGACAAGCCGATGGTGTTCCAGATCTCGATGAACCGAAACGCCAGCCCGGCCATCGCACGGTCGGTGCCCACGGTGAAGGGTGACGCGGCGCGGCGGCTGTTCGCGATCAACAGCACAGACATCAACTGGGCGGTTATCGACTCCGGCATAGCTCGCGATCACCCTTCGCTTGCCAAGAGCCAGTTCAAGGGCACCTTCGACTTCACGAACTACCGCCGGATCGTCAGCCTCGGCAACAACAAAGATGCGGTGCGCAAGAAGAACTTCGAAGCGCTGCAGGCGGCACGGAATGACGAGCTGCCTACCGAGTTTGAGCAGCATCTCAAGGACATCGCGGCCGCCATGGTGAACGATCACTCGCTGCGATGGGACCTCGTCAGGCGGTTCGTCGAGATCAAGGGCGACAGCCCTCCCACTCCGCGCACCGATCACGGCACCCATGTGGCAGGCATCATCGGGGCCACCAAGTGTGACGATGACGCCGACTCGGCCGATGGAATGTGTCCTGGAATCGGTATCTACGACTTTCGCATCTTGAGCTCGGACGCCGACACCACCATCACAGATACCGAGTTCGCGGTCATCGCGGCGCTGCAGTTCATCCGTTTCATGAACGAGCAAGCGGGTTTCCTGCTGATCAACGGTGTGAACCTGAGCCTTTCGATCCCGCATGACGTGCGCAACTACGCCTGCGGCGGAACCCCGGTGTGCACCGAGAGCGAGCGGCTGATCGACAGCGGTGTGGTAGTCGTCGCCGCCGCGGGCAACCATGGCTACCAGCACGCTGTGGTCGGCGGCCAGCCGTTCGACAGTTACGCTGCACTGTCGATTACGGACCCGGGCAACGCCGACCGTGTCATCACCGTCGGCTCGACGCATAAGTCTGCGCCCATGACGTACGGGGTCAGTTACTTCTCCAGTCGTGGTCCGACCGGCGACGGCCGGCTCAAGCCCGACCTCGTTGCGCCCGGCGAGCGGGTCCAGGCGACGGTACTCAAGGGCGAGTGGCGCGAACTCGACGGCACGAGCATGGCCGCACCCCATGTCAGTGGCGCAGCCGCGATGCTGATGTCTCGCTACCCGGAGCTCATCGGTAAGCCCGACCGGATAAAGCGAATCCTGTGCGAGACGGCGACCGACCTCGGTCGCGATCGGAACTTTCAGGGCCACGGCATGCTCGACGTGCTGCGCGCCCTACAGAGTCAATGACCCTACGACCCCACGAATGACGGGAAACAATCATGGCCGACAACGTTTTCACTGTTGAGATCCTGCGGGCGAAGTACGGCGACTGTCTGATGCTGCACTACGGCACCACCGAGGCGCCCGCACTCGCGCTGATCGACGGTGGACCCAGTGGCGTCTACAAGACGTTCTTGAGACCGCGCCTGGAGGCGCTGCGCGAGGAACGCGGCCTGTCCCCCGCTCAGTCGCTGCCGATCGACCTGTGCATGCTCAGCCACATCGACGACGACCACGTGCTCGGATTGGCAGACCTGACCAAGGAGCTCGTCCAGCAGCGACAGGACCACAAGGCCGAACTCGTCCAGATCCTCGACCTGTGGCACAACGCATTCGACGACATCACGAAGAATGATGCGACCGAACTCGCCGACGCGGTCGCCGACCGATTCGGTCCAGCGTCACTCGACGGCGGCGAGCTGCCTGACAATCCGAAATTCAACGTTGACGCGATGATGGTGCTGGCGAGTGTCCGCAACGGTCGCCGCCTGCGTGACGACGCCATCAGGCTGGGCATCGACCGCAACGTCGACACCAACGGCGAGCTGATCGTCGCCAGTGGCAATAGCCAGCCCCTCGGCATGGGCAGCGGGCTGACATTCACCGTCATCGGGCCGTTGCTCGCAGAGATCACGGCGCTGCAAAAGGAACATGCGAAATTCGTCAGGGAGAACCCCGAGGAGGTGCGGAAGTCGAAGGAGGCGCTGGCCAGCTACGACGACGATAAGGCGCCGAACCTGTCGAGCATCGTGGTGCTCGCCGAGTCGGATGGTAGGACCATCCTGTTCACCGGCGACGCCCGCGGCGACAAGATCCTCGAGGGGATGGAAAAGATCGGACTGATCGACGCGGGCGGCTCGACACACGTTGATGTTCTGAAGCTCCCGCACCACGGGAGCATCCGCAACGTAGATACCGATTTCTTCGAGCGCATCAACGCCGACCATTACGTGTTCTCAGCCAACGGAGAGTTCGGCAACCCCGATCGCGAAACCCTCGAGATGCTCGCCCAGGTCCGCGGCAATGACGACTATCTCGTCCACCTGACGTACCCGATCGCCGAGATCGACGAGAACCACAAGAAGGATTTCGAGAGCCGCCACGACGATCCGTGGGACGCCGAAACCAAGGGTCTGGCAGCGTTTTTGAGCGCTAACCCGGAATTCGAGAAGCGCGTCGTGATCTCAGCCGAGGACGAGCTGCATCTCATCGAGTTAGCGGGATGACCATACCCGTTCGAGGCGTTCAGGCTGTCTCGAGAGCGGACTGCGATCCAGCCCGCGCCCGGAACGACGCGACGGCACCCAACGCGGCCAGGACCGCGAACGCCGTGAACAGCAGGCGTGCAGGCGTCGCGTCATCGGTGTCCGTCATGTTGACCACGACGCCCGCCAAGCCGGCGCCGAACGCACCGCAGATCAGCTGAACCGTGTTGATGGCCGCCGCGGCGGCAGGACCTTCGGCGGCGTCATCGACGCAACTCATCGCCCAGGCCGACAGATGCGGCCACGCAATGCCGACCCCGGCTCCCGTGAGCACCAGCGCCACCGCCCACGCCGCAACCAGCCAGGTCGAGGCCTCGTCGTGCTGCGTGACCGCGCCAAGCGCCAGACCCGTTGCCATCACCAGCGGGGCGACGGCAACCGTCCGCATGATGACCCGATTGCTGCGCAGCGAGGCGCTGCCGACCTCGCCGACGGTCCAGCCGATGGCCAGCCCCGCCCCGAGAAACCCGGCGGCCACCGGCGTCAGATTCGCGAGCCGCTGACCGAACAGCGGCACGTACATGTCGACCATCGTGGCGGCGATCAGCACGCCGAGGGTCAGGTAGATCCACTTCAACGGTCCGCGGCCGAATGTGCTCGGCGGCAATACCGCCGCATGCATGCGACGGTCCACAAACACAAAGACCGCGACAAGCGCCACACCGAGCGCCAACAGCCCTGCCGTCGCCCTCACGTCACGCGGTATACCCGCCACGCTGACGGCGAGTGCCGCGGCGCCCAACAACAAGAGCGACCACACCGGGATCGGGATGCGCGTTGCACTTTCGTCGTCGGCACGAGTCTCCGCAGGCAAGGCCATCGGAACCAGAACGGCCATCGCCGCGGTCAATACGACGAGCACGCCGAAAGCCCAACGCCAGGAGCCGAATTGGGCGAACATGCCACCCGCTGCCGGGCCGACGAGAGTTCCGACTCCCCACATCGCCGACACCAGCGCGGAGGCCTTCGTCCACAGTGTCCTGGGCAGCGCAGCGTTGATGACCGCATAGCCCAGGCCGGCCAGCAGGCCGCCTGCTGCGCCCTGTACCGTGCGCCCGACCAACAGAATCTCCATCGTTGGCGCTGTCGCACATACCAGGCTGCCCGCCCCGAATATACTGAGCCCCAACAGATAAGACCACCGCGGGCCGAGCCGTGTCAGCATGGCATGGACGGTGGTGGCCGCGACCACAGAGGCGACCAGGTACACCGTTATCACCCACGCATAGAGGCGTTGACCGCCGATGTCGGCCACCGCGCTTGGCATCAAGCTGATGGTCAGGAACTCGTTGGTCGCATACAGCGCCACACCGCCAGCGAGCACCGTCGAGGCGCCGAGGTTCTTCGGACCTAGCAGCTCACGCCAGCTGCCCGTGGATATCGTGGCGGTGTCCGTCATGTCGTCACCGTATGAGCTCAACCTCTGTTGAGGTCAAGCCCGACGCGCTCACTTCAGACCCGCTGCGTCCATGCCGCGCAATTCCTTCTTCAGATCGTGGATCTCGTCGCGGATCCGCGCGGCCAGTTCGAACTGCAGGTCCCGCGCGGCGGCCATCATCTGATCGGTCAGGTCCTTGATCAAATCGGCGAGTTCTGCACGCGGCATATTCGTGGTATCGCGGCCCTCGATGATGCCCGCGCTGACCGCGCGACCCGGCTCGCCCTGGGCGCGGCGGCCGCGTGACGCGTTGCGGCCGGAGCCCCCCACCTCGACATCGTCGGCCTCCCGGTACACCTGGTCGAGGATGTCGGCGATCTTCTTGCGCAACGGCTTCGGGTCGATGCCGTTGGCCTCGTTGTAGGCGACCTGCTTGGCACGTCGCCGATCGGTCTCGTCGATGGCCTCGCGCATCGAGTCGGTGATCTTGTCGGCGTACATGTGCACCTCGCCCGACACGTTGCGGGCCGCGCGGCCGATGGTCTGGATCAGGCTGCGGGTGGACCGCAGGAAGCCTTCCTTATCGGCGTCCAGGATCGACACCAGCGACACCTCGGGCAGGTCAAGGCCCTCACGCAGCAGGTTGATGCCCACCAGGACGTCATACTCCCCCAACCGAAGCTGACGTAGCAGTTCGACGCGGCGCAGGGTGTCGACCTCCGAGTGCAGGTACCGCACGCGGATGCCCATCTCCAGCAGATAGTCGGTGAGGTCCTCAGCCATCTTCTTGGTCAGCGTGGTGACCAAGACCCGCTCGTCGCGTTCCGTGCGCTGTTTGATCTCGCCGATCAGATCGTCGATCTGGCCCTTCGTCGGCTTCACGACGACCTTGGGATCGACCAGACCGGTCGGGCGGATCACCTGCTCGACGAACTCGCCGCTCGACTGGCTGAGCTCGTAAGGCCCCGGGGTGGCCGACAGGTACACCGTCTGCCCGATCCGGTCGGCGAACTCCTCCCACGTCAGCGGTCGGTTGTCGATCGCCGACGGCAGCCGGAACCCGAAGTCGACCAGGTTGCGCTTCCGGGAGATGTCGCCCTCGTACATGCCGCCGATCTGTGGCACGGTGACGTGCGACTCGTCGATGACGAGCAGGAAGTCCTCAGGGAAGTAGTCGAGCAGGGTGGCTGGCGCCGACCCGGCAGGACGGCCGTCGATGTGCCGCGAGTAGTTCTCGATGCCCGAGCAGAAGCCGACCTGGCGCATCATCTCGACGTCGTAATTGGTCCGCATCCGCAACCGCTGCGCCTCCAGCAGCTTGCCTTGGCCCTCGAGCTCGGCCAGCCGCTCTTCGAGTTCCTGCTCGATGGTGGAGATCGCGTGGGCCATGCGCTCAGGGCCCGCGACGTAATGCGTGGCCGGGAACACCCGCAGTGAGTCCACCTTGCGCACCACGTCCCCGGTCAGCGGGTGCATGTAGTACAGGGCCTCGATCTCGTCGCCGAAGAACTCGATGCGGACCGCGAGCTCCTCATACGACGGGATGATCTCGACGGTGTCACCGCGAACGCGAAACGACCCCCGGGTAAACGCCAGGTCATTGCGGGTGTACTGGACGTCGACCAACAGCCGGAGCAGCCCGTCGCGCGGCACCTCGTCGCCGACCTTCAGCTCGACGGACCGGTCCAGGTAGGACTGCGGTGTGCCGAGGCCGTAGATGCAGGACACCGACGCCACCACCACCACGTCGCGCCGCGACAGCAGGCTCGACGTGGCCGAGTGCCGTAGCCGCTCCACGTCGTCGTTGATCGAGCTGTCCTTCTCGATATAGGTATCGGTCTGCGCGATGTACGCCTCGGGCTGGTAATAGTCGTAGTACGAGACGAAGTACTCAACGGCGTTGTGCGGCAGCATCTCCCGCAGCTCGTTGGCGAGCTGCGCGGCCAGCGTCTTGTTGGGCGCCATCACGAGCGTGGGTCGCTGCAGCCGCTCGATCAACCATGCCGTGGTCGCCGACTTGCCGGTGCCGGTGGCGCCCAGCAACACCACATCGTGCTCCCCCGCCTGGATCCGACGCTCGAGTTCCTCGATGGCGGTGGGCTGGTCACCGGCGGGGTCGTGTGGGCTGACCACCTCGAAGCGACCGCCGGCCCGCACGATGGCGTCGACAGGGCGATACTCCGAGTGCGCAAGCACGGGGTGTTCAGTAGCGAATGCCATATTCACCAGGGTAGAACCCGCCACCGACATCAGCTGTTCCCGTACCGGGCCGAACGTTCCTTACAACTCGAAATTTCAGCAAATTTTCGAGTGGTAAGGAACGTTCGGCGGAAAGGCGCGGCGCGCGGCGGCCGCTATCCTCGTACCCATCCACGCTCCCAAGCACGAGACGTTCGACCTGGCCGCCTGCACCAACACCGATCCCAAGGGGATCGTGCGGGCGGTCGACGCCTTCACCGTCGAGCCATGGGGCCTGTACATGGCCCGACCCGCCCCCGGCCGGGCCCAGTTCCACTACATCGAGTCATGGCTGCTGCCGTCGCTCGGTCTGCGAGCGACGGTGTTCCACTTCAACCCCGGCCACGAGCTGGATCAGGACTATTACCTCGACGTCGGGCACTACACGCCAGGTGCAACCGCGTGGCACGCCGAGGACCACTACCTCGATCTGGTCGTCCGCACCGGTATCGGGGTCGAGCTGGCCGACGTCGACGAACTCCTCACGGCCGTCCGGCACGGCCTGCTGACACCCGAAACCGGCGAGGAGGCCGTGCAGACCGCCGTCTCGGCGATCGACGGGCTGTCCAGGCACGGCTACGACCTGCAGCGCTGGTTGGCCGACAGCGGCATGACGCTCACCTGGCGCGACGCGTAGTCCCTGTGGGCTGCGGGTATGCCCTCGACATGACGTTGAAGGAGTACCGGAACAAGCGGCAGTCCGGCCGCAGTCCCGAACCCCGCGGGCGCCGTAGGCGGCGGCGAAGCAAGGCTCCGCACTTCGTGATCCAGCACCACGCGGCGAGCACCGACCATTACGACTTCCGGCTCGAGATCGACGGCGTCCTGGTTTCGTGGGCCGTGCCGAAGGGACCGTCGGTGAACCCGAAGGACAAGCGCATGGCGCGACGCACCGAAGACCACCCGATGGAGTACGAGTCGTTTGAGGGCGTCATCCCGGAAGGGGAGTACGGCGCGGGCCGCGTCATCGTCTGGGACCACGGCACCTACGACAGCGACCGCGACATGTCCGACGCCCTGGAACGCGGTCACCTGTCCTTCCGGCTGGACGGCGAGAAACTGCACGGCGGCTTCGCCCTCACCCGATTCCGCCGGGGCAAGGACGAAGCCTGGCTGTTGGTGAAGAAGTCCGACGAAGACGCCGACGGCCGTCGCAAACCCGTGCGCAGCCAACCGGAGTCGGTGCTGACAGGGCGCACGCTCGACGAGGTGTCGTGATCGCAGATCTGCCCGACGACGTGCGCGGGGCGCTGCGGGACGAGAAGGTGCCGCGGTGGCGTGCTCCGACGCTGGCCACGTTGACCGATGAGCGGTTCTCCGACCCGGAATGGATATTCGAGCGCAAGTTGGACGGTGTGCGCGGGCTTGCGTTTCGCGACGGTGATCAAGTGCGGCTGCTGTCTCGAAACCAGCTGTCGCTCAACCACACCTACCCCGAGATCGTCGAAGCGCTGGCGAACCAGGATACGTCGGCGTTCGTCATCGACGGCGAGATCGTGGCTTTCGAAGGCAGGCGCACCAGTTTCGCCCGGTTGCAGGGCCGCTCGGGCATCACCGATCCCGACGAGGCGCTGGCATCGCGCATTCCAGTCTTCTACTACGTCTTCGACGTCCTGCATCTCGACGGAAGCGATGTCAGGTCTGCTCCCCTACTCTCGCGGAAAAAGCTGCTGCGCAGTGCGTTTCAGTTTCACGATCCGCTGCGCTTCACCACACATCGCGTCAAGGACGGCGAGGCCGCGTATCGCGCCGCATGTGAGCGCGGCGACGAGGGTGTGATCGCCAAGCTGGCCGACGCGCCCTACGAAGGCAAGCGCTCGAAGAACTGGCTCAAGCTCAAGTGCAGCCGTGACCAGGAATTCGTGGTGGTCGGATACACCGCGCCGAAGGGTAGCCGCGTGGGGCTGGGCGCGCTGCTGCTGGGCTATCACGACGGCGACGACCTGGTCTACGCCGGAAAGGTCGGCACCGGCTTCGACACCGCGACGCTGCGCTCCCTGCATCAGCGGTTGTCGCGGATCGCGCGGGACACGCCACCGGTGACCCGGGGGCTGACCCGGGAACCCGGCGCCCATTGGGTGCGCCCGAAACTGGTCGCGCAGGTGGCGTTCAGCGAGTGGACGCGCGAGGGGAAGCTGCGCCACCCGCGCTATGTCGGTCTGAGCACCGACAAGGGGCCAGACGAAGTGGTCAGGGAGACACGCTGATGTCGCGCATCAACATCGACGTCACCCATCCGGACCGGGAGGTCTTTCCGGAGGACGGCATCACGAAGGGCGAGCTCGTCGCCTACTACGACCAAATCGCCCAAATGATGGTGCCCCACTTGAAGGACCGTCCCCTCACGTTGTGGCGCTACCCCCGCGGAATCGATGAACACGGCTTCGTGCAGCAGGACTTTGCTTCCACGCTGCCCGACTGGATGCACTCCGCCGAGGTCGCGAAGGAAGGCGGGACCGTCGTGCATCCGGTGGCCGACCGACACGAAGCTCTGGTGTGGCTGGCCAATCAGAACTGCGTGACCGTGCACTCGTGGCTGTCGCGACGCGACCGACTCGACGAGCCCGACCAGGTGGTCTTCGACCTTGACCCCGCGACCAGCGATTTTGCCGCCGTGCGGGCGGCCGCCAGGTCGTGCGCCGACGTGCTCAGCAACATCGGTTTGGTGCCGTTTCTGAAGACGACCGGATCCCGCGGGCTGCACGTTGTGGCGCCGCTGAGCCGCGGACCCGACTTCGATACGGTCAGGCAGTTCGCCCGCGACGTCGCCGAGGTTGTCGCCGCCGACGATCCTGCGTACCGCACCATCGAGCAGCGCAAGGACAAACGCGGCGAGCGGATTTATCTCGACGTGATGCGAAATGCCTACGCCCAGACCGCGGTTGCGCCGTACGCAGTCCGGGCCCGCCGCCACGCTCCGGTGGCAACGCCTCTGGAGTGGGACGAACTGAGTGCCCGTGGCTTGCGAGCCGATCGATTCACGATTCGCGATGTGCCCAAACGTGTCGCCCAACAGGGTGATCCGTGGGCCGATATGCGACGACGCGCCCGCTCGCTGACCCGCCCGATGCAACGGCTGACGAAACTCCGTGCCTGAGTTACCCGATGTGGAGGGATTCCGGAGCGAGTTGGCCCGTTCACTGCCGGGGCAACGGATCCGACAGGTCGACGTACGCGATGCCGGGGTGCTGCGCAACCACTCCCCGCGGACGTTTCGGCGTAATCTCATCGGCCGCCGCTTCGGCGAGCCGCACAGGCACGGGAAGTGGCTGATCCTGCCGACCGACGGTCCAGTGCTCCTAGTGCACTGCGGCATGACCGGACATCCGTACTACACTCCCGACGGCGACGGCGAAAGGGATTACGAGCGGCTGTCGATCACGCTCGACCGCGGCGAACTGCGGTACGCCGATCTGCGCAAGCTGCGCGGGGTGTGGCTCGTGCCCGACGACGACGCGGTCGCCGAAGTGATGGGCCGTCAGGGTCCCGACGCGCTCGGACTCGACCTGCGCGGGTTCACCGAGGTCCTGGAGGGGCGGCGCGGCCGGCTCAAGCCGACGCTGATGGACCAGGCCGTGATCGCCGGGCTGGGCAACCTGCTCACCGACGAGGTCTGCTGGCAGGCTCGGCTGCATCCAGCCTGTCGCGTGGCCAGCCTCGATGACGATGATCTGCGGCGGCTGCACAAGACCATGAGCCGTGTGCTGGACACGGCCGTGCGGCACGCACGGGTACCCCGGCTGCTTCGGTGGCTGACCGGTGTCCGCGACGAGGCGGATCCCAGCTGCCCGCGCTGCGGAACACGGCTGGCGCGCGGCCGCATCGGCGGCAGAACCTCGGTGTGGTGCCCCCACTGCCAACAAGACCCGTAGTGCGGCGTAACGGTCGTCGAGGCGGCGCCGATCAAGGGTTGTAATGTCGAATGTCATGAGCTTTGACAGGCGAGGATGGTTCGCGATGGCGACGGGGGTCGTCGTCGCGGCCGTCTCGCAGTTGAGTCCGGCCACCGCGCTCGCTCAGCCGCAGCCCGACCCGCAGACCGAGGTGCAGCCCGCACCGGGTGAGCAGATACTGCACAACGTCATCTACCGGGCACGTGCAGACGGCACATCCCGCGGCGCAATCGTGGCGTACAAGATGGACGACCAGAACGTCAACAGCGCCGAGCCGACCCTGCTGCCCGGCCGCACGTTCGAGGTCAACGCGGTGCTGGCCGACCCGAAGCTGGCCGGCATGCAGTTGTCCATCGACTGGCCGTACGGGTCCAACCTGCATTGCGAGATCCTGGTCGATGACCAGATCATTGCCCAGGCCGATCAGTTCATCGCTCCGCGGCTGCTGCGACCCAAGGACGATCCGCTGTACGGCGTGCTGCAATGCGGCGCTCCGCTGGACATCCCGGTGGCGGGTGCAAACCCCGTAAACACCAACCCGGTCGTCGACAGCGGCACACCTGCGGACGGGGCCACCCCGCCGCCACCAGCCGCCCCCGCCGCGCCGCCGCCTACCTGACGGCTACGCGAGCCAGCCGGTGGCCTCCGCCCACGTCCACGCGCGGCGGTACGCGTCGGCGAACCACGGCTCCTTGGCGTCGGCGTAGTCGGGCGCAGACAGCGCCCGACGCTTGGCGGCCAGATACTCCTGCTGGACGTCGGGACTGGCGGACAACCAATCCCGGAACAACAAGGCGAACTGCTGGGCCGGCCAACCCTCGACCCTGATGTGAATGTTCGCCGGCCGCCCTGGATCGGCCGCGCAGTGAATCCGCTTGCGCCACATCGCATCATCCTCGGTGTGAGGTGCGTCAGCCGTGATGTGTTCGATACGGGGATAGCCGACCTTCGCCAGCGGATCGTTGATCTCGTTGACGGCGTCCAGCGACGCGACGGTGACCTGAATGTCGATGACGTCCTTGGCGTCCATACCCGGCACAGCGGTCGATCCGATGTGATCCACACGCAGAGCCTTTGAACCACAAGCTATTTCGATGCGCTTCGTGATTCGTCGCGCATCGTCGAGCCACGCCGGGTCGTAGGGCACCAGCTGATAGACCCTCGGCGCGCATTGCCGTTCGCGGATATTGTGCGCCAACGGCAGCACCCGGTTGTACCAGAGATCGCGAACCTTCTCGACGAGCTCACCCTGAGAACCCGAATTGTCCAGCAGCACATCGGCTATCGCGCGGCGCTGGTCTTCCGGCGCCTGCGCCTTGATTCGCGCGCGGGCGTCGGGCTCGTCCATCCCCCGCTTGATCAACCGCTCGACCCTAGTCTCTTCGTCCGCACTGACCACGACCACGAGCGGGAACAGCGGCGCCAGCCCGGTTTCCACGAGCAGCGGGATGTCCTCGACCACCACGGCGTCTTCGTGCACCGAGTCGAGGATCTCCTCGCGGCGGCGGGCGACCAACGGATGAACGATGCCGTTCAGCCTGGCGCGCTTCTCGTCGTCGACGAACGCCTTGGCCGCCAGCGCGGGCCGGTTCAACGTTCCGTCGGACAACAGGATGTCATCGCCGAACGCCTCGACGAGCTGCGCAAGCCCCTCGGTACCGGGCTCGACGACCTCACGCGCGATGACGTCGCCGTCGACGATGATGCCGCCACATTCGGCGAATGTGGCGGACACCGTCGATTTACCGGCGCCGATACCGCCGGTTAGACCGATACGCAGCATCCGGCAGGCCGGTTAGGCGCTACCGGCCAGCTTCTCCCGCAGAGCAGCAAGCTGAGCGTCGCTGGCCAGCGATCCACCGGCAGCGGGCTCATCCGAACGCGATGAGCCGTTGGCCGAAGACGACGGCCGCGCTGCTTCTTCGGCTTCGGCAGCGGCGAACTTCTCCATCTGCGTGGTGTGCATCTTGTGCCGGCGCTCGGCCTCGGCGTAGCGCGACTCCCACTCCTCACGCTGCTTCTCGAAACCCTCGAGCCATTCGTTGGTCTCGGAGTCGAAGCCCTCGGGAAAGATGTAGTTGCCCTGCTCGTCGTAGCTGTCGGCCATGCCGTACTTCGAAGGATCGAACTCCTCGGTGTAGTCCTCGTTGGCCTGCTTGAGGCTCAGCGAGATGCGGCGACGCTCCAGGTCGATGTCGATGACCTTGACCATCGCGTCGTCGCCGACCTGAACCACCTGGTCGGGCACCTCGACATGGCGCTCGGAGAGCTCGGAGATGTGCACCAGGCCCTCGATGCCCTCCTCGACACGGACGAACGCACCGAACGGCACCAGCTTGGTGACCTTGCCCGGCACGATCTGACCGATCGCGTGGGTGCGGGCGAAGTGGCGCCACGGGTCTTCCTGCGTCGCCTTGAGCGACAGCGAAACGCGCTCGCGGTCCATGTCGACGTCGAGCACCTCGACCGTGACCTCGTCGCCCACCTGCACGACCTCGGACGGGTGGTCGATGTGCTTCCAGGACAGCTCGGAGACGTGCACCAGGCCGTCGACACCGCCGAGATCGACGAAGGCGCCGAAGTTGACGATCGAGGAAACGACACCCTTGCGGATGGCGCCCTTCTGCAGCTGGTTGAGGAACTCGCTGCGCACCTCGGACTGGGTCTGCTCCAGCCAGGCGCGGCGGCTCAGCACCACGTTGTTGCGGTTCTTGTCGAGCTCGATGATCTTGGCCTCGATCTCCTTGCCGATGTACGGCTGCAGATCGCGGACACGACGCATCTCGACCAGCGACGCGGGCAGGAAGCCGCGCAGGCCGATGTCGAGGATCAGGCCGCCCTTGACGACCTCGATGACGGTGCCCTTGACGGCCTCGTCCTTTTCCTTGAGCTCTTCGATGGTGCCCCAGGCGCGCTCGTACTGTGCGCGCTTCTTGGACAGGATCAGGCGGCCTTCCTTGTCCTCCTTGGTGAGAACAAGAGCTTCGACCTCATCGCCCACGGAAACGACCTCGTTGGGGTCGACATCATGCTTGATGGACAGCTCACGGGAAGGGATGACGCCTTCGGTCTTGTAACCGATGTCGAGCAGGACTTCGTCACGGTCAACCTTGACGATCGTCCCTTCGACGATGTCGCCATCGTTGAAGTATTTGATGGTTTTGTCGATGGCGGCGAGAAAGTCCTCGCTCGAGCCGATGTCGTTGACGGCTACTTGTGGCGAGGTGACGGAGGGACTTGGCATGTGGTGGGTTGCTCCGGACAGGTTTGGTCGTAGGGACTTAAGGGACTCTTGTTATTGGTGTGAACCCGCGATGGCGCACACACGGATACGAGTCGAGGTTACTCGACTGTGCACATGCTGGACAAACCCGGTCTCCCCAGCTGGTAAATCATGATCACTGGCGACGTGGTCACAACTGACCGGTACCCGCCACGACAACTGCGTACACGGGCCGTCGCGATGACTCACGCCACAGCTGCGCAGATCGCCCCGGATACGTTACGCACGCGTTTACCCTGCTGTGGTGTCGTTTCCTGCGGTGCCGCAGCAGCCACGTCCGCCGTATCCCGGTTTTCCGAGGCGAATCCGGAAGGTCGGTGCGCCCATCGGCGTGATCATCGCGCTCGCGACCGTCACAGGGCTGATCGTGATCTCGCTGACGGTGGCGTCGCCCGTCGGCACCGCAATCGGTTTTCTGCTGTCCAGCCTGGCCATGACCGTCGTTGTCGTCGCTTATCTGTGGCTGGACCGGTGGGAACCCGAACCACCCCGATTGCTCATCCTCGCGTTCCTCTGGGGCGCATCCGTCGCCGTCATCATCTCGACGATCCTGCAGCTCACACTGGAAGCCGCGATCAATCCCGGCGCCACCGAGGCCGTCAGCCCAGTCTCGATCGTCGCGGGTGCGCCGCTCACCGAGGAGGCCGCCAAGGGTCTGTTCCTGCTGGTCATGATGACGGGCCGGCGCCGTAACGAGCTGAACTCCCTGACCGACTGCCTGATTTACGCGGGGCTCGTCGGCGCGGGCTTCGCGTGGCTGGAGGACATCCTCTACATCGGCGGCGGCGAATCGGTCTCCGATTCCCTGGCCACCGCCGCGCTGCGGCTGATCATGGCGCCGTTCGCCCATTCGCTGTTCACCACGATGTTCGGGATCGGCGTGTACTTCGCGCTGCAACAGCGAAACGGCCTGGCCAAGGCGCTGTGCATACTGCTCGGCTACATCGGCGCGGTGATCATGCACGGGCTGTGGAACGGGTCGTCGCTGTTGAGTATCGAGGCCTACTTCCTGACCTACTTCTTGTGGATGGTTCCGGTCTTCGTGCTGGCGATCGTCCTCGGCGTCCGCAGCAGGCGCAGGGAGCAGCGCATCGTGGCCGAGAAGCTGCCCGGGATGGTCGCCGCGGGCCTGATCACCTCCAACGAGGCCACCTGGCTGGGATCCATCCGCGACCGCAAGCAGGCCATCGGGGCAACGAGCCACTTCGCGGGCAAGCCAGCGGGTAAGGCGGTCAAGACCTTCGCCGACCAAGTGGTGGAGCTGGCCTTCGTACGGGACCGGATCGACCGGGGTTTCGGGGACGCGCGAGTATCGGCGCTGCTTCAGGAGGAGGTCGACGGGGTCGCCGCGGCGCGGGCTGCCGCCGCCCCCGCCCTGCAGGGGCTCGCTGCGTACCGGGCGCCATAGCGACGTCGCTAATGGCGGATTGCTGTGAGGTAGTGGATGGCCCCGTGTCGATCGGCCGAGGTATCGAGGCTCCCCGTCGACACATCGGTGGCGACAAGTAAATCGGCCAGGGTGTGGCCAACAACGTCCCAGCCGTGTGTTCGCAGGTACTTTTCCGAGTCGTTGCGATCATGAGGGTAGGTCAGCTGGCCGAAGTCGACCTCGAATCCCCGCTCCTTCCACTGCTGTGCGACTAAATGAATCAGGGAGCCGATCGATGTCGACGCGGCGGGCAAATGGTCAGCCGCGAGCAGACTTCCGGGTGCGCTCAGCGCGGTGATGTCGCCGAGAACGCGGTCCTGAGCCTCTCCGGTGAGGTAACCGATCAGCAGGCCCTCGACGATCCATGCGGTGGGTCGGCGGGGGTCGAATCCTGCATCCTGGAGTGCCTTCGGCCAATCCCGGCGGAGATCCGTTCCTACCGTGCGTAATTCGACTTGAGGCTTGGCGTCGACCTGTGCCAGCGCGGCCGCCTTGAATGCGATGACCGCGGGCTGATCGATCTCGTAGACGACGGTCTCTGCCGGCCACTGCAGCCGATAGACCCGTGTGTCCAGACCGGATCCAACTATCACCACCTGGCGCGTAGTACCGGAAAGGGCATTGGGTACGAAGTCGTCGAAAAACCTTGTCCGAACGGCGAAGAACTCTGGAATCCAGCCCGTTCCGACGTCGTCGTAGTCCAGTGCGCCAGTCGCGAGCCGGGCGAACAGGTCGACGCCTGCATTGCGGACCAGCACTTCGGCGTAGGGGTCGTTGATGAGCGGGTTCGGTTGCCGGGTCGCGGCTGCCCGTGCGGCAGCCACCATCGTGGCGGTGGCGCCCATACTTGTCGCCAGGTCCCAACTGTCGTTCTCACGTCGTGTCATGCGGCCAGCGTGCTTGGCGCACCAACGACGACGCGGTTACCAGAATTGACGGATTGACACCAGATTTCAGTGGGTCAGCGCAGTCACGTCTGCAGCTGACTGCGGTACGTGGTCGGAGTCACACCAAGACGTCTGCGCATCACGGTCGCGAGGTGCTGAGGGTTGGCGAATCCGCACCGATAGGCGATGTCGCCGATGCTCATGTGCGGGTCCGAAAGAAGCTCACACGCGCGCTCGAACCTGCGTCGCATCAAGTAGCGATGCGGTGGCTCGCCGGTGCCGCTGTTGAACAGGGCCGTCAGGTGAGTGACGGACAATCCCACCGCGCCTGCCACCTCGGCGAGACCGATATCCTCGGCGATGTGAGCCTCCACGTAGTCGATGGCACGCCGCAGGCGCCGATCACGGTATCCGACAGGGCTTTTGGATGCGAAGCCGGGTGAACCGGAGACAGTCGAATGTCGGCGAAGGAGCCTTATCGCCAACGCATGCACCAGTGCGTCGAACATCAAGTGAGAGCACAGGTCTGGTTGCGCCATCTCCTGGATCATCTTTCGGGAGATCGACTCGATTTCGGGATCATGTGAGCACGCCGGGTCGATCAGCTCGACCGAATTGCCTTCGACGACGACTGCACTCTCGACGGCCAACCGCTCGAGCATCGCGTGCGGCAGATAGACGTGCATCACGGCGGACCGCTGCGTCGACACATGCAGGCCTCGCGGTTGTTCACCAGCCTTCACCAAGTTCACTCCAAAACCGGTGTGTTGACGCCGCCACTTCAGGCGTCCATCGCCGAAGTATGTGCAATGGAGCTGGCCGCGCACCGGGACCGCGATCACATCCGTGGCGTTGGCCGGTCCCTGGAGTTCATAGGTCTTTTCTGGTTCGAACTGCCATATCGCGGCGGTGACGCCTTCATCGCGTGCTCCGATACAGGTTTCGGGGGCAAAGCCGAGGCGATCGGTAATATCCTGCGGCGACAGGACCTTGGAAAGACTCACACACAGCAATACGCAGCGTGGGCGCAGAACACTTCACAACGCTGCTGCCGCGCCGAGCAGCGGCGTCGCTAATGGGCCGCGGAATCCCAGCTGCGCCCGTAGCCGACCGAGACCTCGAGCGGAACGTCGAGCGGGTACGCGCCACCCATCTCGTCGCGCACCAGCTTCTCGACGGATTCGCGCTCCCCCGGCGCGAGTTCGAACAGCAACTCGTCGTGCACCTGCAGCAGCATGCGCGACTTCAGGCCCGCGTCCTTGAGTGCATTGTCGACGTTGATCATCGCGACCTTGATGATGTCGGCCGCGCTGCCCTGGATCGGGGCATTGAGCGCCGCGCGCTCGGCGGCCTCGCGGACGTTGCGGTTGCTGCTGTCGAGTTCGGGTAGATAGCGCCGCCTGCCGAACACCGTCGAGGTGTAGCCGTCCTTGCGAGCCTGATCGACGACATCGCGCAGGTAGTCGCGCACTCCGCCGAACCGGTCGAAGTACTGCTCCATCTGCACCTTGGCTTCCTCGGTGGAGATCTTCAGCTGCGCCGCCAGACCGTAGGCGCTCAGCCCATACGCCAGTCCGTAGGACATCGCCTTGACCCGTCGCCGCAACTCGGCGGTGACCTCATCGATCGGCACGGAGAACGCCCGCGATGCGACGAACGAGTGCAGGTCCTCACCAGTGTTGAACGCCTCGATCAGGCCCTCGTCCCTGGAGAGGTGCGCCATGATCCGCATCTCGATCTGGCTGTAGTCGGCCGTCATCAGCTCGGCGAAATCTCCCTGGCTGCCCTTACCGACGACGAACGCGTCGCGGATCCGCCTGCCCGCATCGGTGCGAATCGGGATGTTCTGCAGGTTCGGCTCGGTGGATGACAGCCTGCCGGTGGCGGCGATGGTCTGGTTGAACGTCGTGTGGATGCGGCCGTCGGAGGCCACCGAGTTCAGCAGGCCATCGACGGTGACCTTGAGCCTCGTGGCGTCGCGATGGGCCAACAGATGCTGCAGGAACGGATGGCCGGTCTTGTCGAACAGCGACTGCAGCGCGTCGGCGTCGGTGGTGTAGCCGGTCTTGGTGCGCTTGGTCTTTGGCATCTCCAGCTCGTCGAACAGCACCACCTGCAGCTGCTTCGGCGAGCCGAGGTTGATCTGCTTGCCGATCACCGCATACGCGGCTTCGGCGGCATCACGGATCTGGTCGGCGAACTCGCTTTGGAGCTCACCCAGCTGATCGAGATCGACGGCGATGCCCGCGGTCTCCATCTCGGCGAGCACCCGCTGCACCGGCAGCTCCATATTGCCCAGCAGCGCTGACGAATCAATGCGCGCCAGCTCTTCATCGAGGGCTTGGGCCAGGTCCATCACCGCGCCGGCGCGCAGCAGCACCGTCTGCACCGCCTGGTCATCGACACCATCGCTGTCATCGAGCAGCGAAAGCTGTTGCTGCTCAGGGTCTTCCGCACGCAGCTCACGCTTGAGGTACCGCAGCGACAGATCGTCGAGTGCGAAGCTGCGCTGACCGGGCCGCACCAGGTACGCGGCGAGCGCCGTATCGGATGTAACGCCCGCGAGCTTCCAGCCGCGGCCTTCCAGATCGTGTATGGCGAGCTTGGCCTCGTGCAACGCCTTCGGCGCGGCGGGATCGGCCAGCCACGACGCGAGCGCGGCCTCGTCGTCGGCGTGCAGTGCGGCGGTGTCGAGGTAGCGGCCGTCACCGTCGGCGGCCACGATCGCCAGCGCGGTGGCGTCGGCGTCGAATGCCAGGTGCGTGCCCACCACGGCCAGCCCGAAGCGGTTGCCCTGGGTGCGCTCGCCCAGCCACGCGGCGAGTTCACCGGACTCGAGCGCCCGGCCGCGCACGTCGAAGCCCTGGTCGACCTCGGGGTCCGCGGAGGCGAGCGTTTCGAACAGCCGCTCGCGCAGCACCCGGAATTCCAGGTCGTCGAACAGCCGATGAATCTGATCGCGGTCCCATGGCTGCATGCGCAGCGTGTCCGGCGTCTGCGCAAGCGGAACATCCTTGACCAGATCGGTCAGCTCGCGGTTCAGCACCACACTCGACAGGTGGGCCCGCAGTGCATCACCGACCTTGCCTTTCACGGCGTCGACGTTGTCCACCAGCGCCTGCAGCGTGCCGAACTCGGCGATCCACTTCGTCGCGGTCTTCTCCCCCACGCCGGGAATGCCGGGAAGGTTGTCGCTGGGGTCACCGCGCAGCGCGGCGAAGTCCGGATACTGCTTCGGCGTCAACCCGTACTTCTCGACCACCGCCTCCGGGGTGAAACGGGTCAGCTCGCTGACGCCCTTGCGCGGGTATAGGACCGTCACGTCGTCGCTGACCAGCTGCAGCGAGTCGCGGTCGCCCGTGACCACCAGCACCCGATACCCGTCGTCCTCAGCCTGGGTCGCCAAGGTGGCGATCAGGTCGTCGGCCTCGTACCCGGGCTCGGCGAGCACGGTGATGCCGAGCGCGACGAGCACCTCCTTGGTGATGTCGATCTGGCCGCGGAACTCATCGGGCGTCGAAGAACGGCCCGCCTTGTACTCCGGATACTTATCCACCCGGAACGTCTGGCGGGAGACGTCGAAGGCAGCAGCGATGTGGGTGGGCTGCTCGTCGCGCAGCAGGTTGATCAGCATCGCGGTGAACCCGTAGACGGCGTTGGTGGTCAGCCCGCCCTGGGTTTTGAAGTTCTCGGCGGGCAGCGCGTAAAACGCGCGGTACGCCAGCGAATTACCGTCCAGCAGCATCAGGGTCGGCTTGTCGGTCGCCTTCTCGGCCGTGGCGCTTGCGGTCACGGGCCTAACTCTATGCACCCGCCCCGACACGCAGTAGCCGCCGAGCCCTCTCGACCAGAACTCGCGCCGCGGGGCTCATCGGTCCGCCCGAGCGCCAGGCCAGCACCAGCCGGCCGCGCAGTTCGGGGTCGATCGCCAGCGCACGCAGCCCGTCGCGGCCGCGTGGCACAGAAGCGGGCACGACCGCCGCACCGAGCCCCCGTTCGGCCAGATCGGCGAGCGCCAGCGGCGTGCTGGCTTCGAAGGCGATGCGTGGCGTGATCCCCGCCCTCGCACAGGCGCCGTCGAACTGGTGGCGGATGCCCGCACCCACCGGCAGCGCGATCAGCGCCCGGTCGCGCAGCTCGGTCAGCCGGATGGACTTCCGACTAGCCCACCGGTCGGTGCGACACACCGCGATGACGATGGCCTCGTCCGTAACCACCTCCACCTGCAAGCCATCCGGGCATTCGTCGGGTCCGACGGACACGATCGCGGCATCCAGCCGCCCGGCGCGCACGCCGTCGATCAGCGCATCGGAACTGTCGGTGTTGAGGGTGATTTCGACGTTGGGGTGGTCGCCGTGGAAGTCGGCCAACAGGCTGGGAATGTCCACGCTGTGCGACGTGACCGTGCCGATCGTGACGGTTCCGCGCACCAGCTGGGTGAGTTCATCGACCGCAACCTTGATGTCGGCGACGGCCGTGAGCGCGGCCCTCGCGTACGGCAGCGCGGCCTCCCCCGCCGCAGTCAACCGCACGGTACGGCGCGACCGGTCCAGCAGCGGCTGGCCTAGCTCGCGTTCCAGCCGCTGGATCTGCGCGCTCACCGCAGGCTGGGCTACGTGGATGCGTTCGGCGGCACGGGTGAAATTGGCCTCTTCGGCGACGGCCACCAGGTATTCGAGCTGCCGTAGTTCCATAAGCATTGATTATAGTATCCGTTTCATACCGCTATTGGACTTATGGAATCGCTCCACCGAGGCTGGGGTCATGACCGAAAACGTTCTCATCGCAGGGGCCGGCATCGGAGGCCTGACCGCCGCACTCGCGCTACACGCCGGCGGGGTCGACGTCACCGTCATCGAACGCACGGACCTTCGTCCGCTGGGTGTCGGCATCAACCTGCTGCCCCAGGCCGTCCGCGAGCTCTACGACCTCGGACTGGGCGACGAGCTGTCCCGCATCGCGGTGGCACCGAAAGCCATCTCCTACTACGACACCGACGGCACGCTCTTGTTCCGCGAACCGCGCGGCGTCGACGGAGGCTACGGCTATCCTCAATTCTCGGTGCACCGCGGCCGGCTGCAGATGTTGCTCCTGTCCGCGCTGCGGGATCGCTTGAGCTCCAACGCTCTTCATGTCAACGCTCAATTGACCGGTTTCGAAGACTCTGGCGATCGCGTCCAGGTCGAGACGTCGGGTGGGACCCTGGCCACCGATGCGCTTGTCGGCGCCGACGGGATCCACTCGGCCGTGCGTGCGCGACTGCATCCCGATTCCGATCCGCTGCTGTGGTCGGGCTTACGGATGTTCCGCGGCGCGGTCGAGGGTAAACCGTTCCTGGACGGCCGAACGATGTCAATCGTCAAGGGCGCCAACGGGGTCGACCTCGTCGTCTACCCCATCGGCGGGGGACAGATCAACTGGGTGGTGATGCTCCCGGAAGCGGAGCCGGGACCGCTGCCCGGCGATGCCAAATGGAATCAGGAGGGTGACCGCTCGGAGGTATTACGCCACCTGACACAGTGGAATCTCGGCTGGCTGGACGCTGCCGATCTCGTGTCGCGCACCGAACCGGTGCTGGAATATCCGATGGTCGACCGCGACGTGCTGCCGTGGTGGGGGCGTGGTCGGGTCACGCTGCTCGGCGACGCGGCCCATCCGATGTATCCCGTTGGGGCCAACGGTGGTTCGCAGGCGATCATCGACGCGACCGCGCTGGCCGAGGAGCTGTCCGACGACTTCGCCGGCGGGCTGCGCCGATATGAAGATCGGCGACGACCCCAGACGGCGGACGTCGTCGAGGCCAACCGCGAAATGCATCACACCGGGACGACACGGCAGCCAGATGACCTGGCGCGGGTCACCGCCAAATACCGCACCGATACGGACGCAGACAGGAGCAGAGCATGACCACCTACGTACTCATCCCCGGTGCCTGCCACGGCGCGTGGTGCTTCGACGATCTGGCAACCGCGTTGCGCGACAAAGGTCATCGGGTGCTGAGTTACACGCTTACCGGTGTCGCCGAACGTGCGCACCTCGCCCACGCCGGCGTCAACCTCGAAACGCACATCACCGATGTGCTGTCAGCGCTGGCGGCCGAAGCCGACGCGGAGGATCTCGTGCTGGTCGGCCACAGCTACGGCGGCATGGCGATAACCGGCGTCGCCGATCGCATACCCGAAAAAGTCGACGCTCTGGTGTATCTCGACGCGCTCGTCCCGCACGACGGTGAGTCGTGCTGGCATCTCGTCAACGACGAGGAACGGGAGTGGTACCTCGGCGTCGATGACACCGGCTACGGCGTGCCCGCGATGCCGTTCTTCGACCCCCGCGCGAGCGCCCATCCTCTCGCCTCGTTCCTTCAGCGGATCAAGCTCGCGGGAGATCTGAACAGGTTCCGGCGCCGCGACTTCGTCTATGCGTTGAAGTGGCCGGGAGATTCGCCGTTGCGGCCTTCATACGAACGGGTCAAGGACGACCCGTCGTGGCACGTCCACGAACTCGACGGGGCTCACAACCTGATGCGCGACAACCACGATGACCTGCTGCGCATCCTGCTCGACGTCGGCGGAAATCAGTAACCGAGGTGCTTGCGGAACTGTTGTCCGACGGCCATCGACTGGCCCATCCGCTGCACCCAGCCGTCGAGCCCGGCCTTTGTGTCCGCCGGATCCCACCCTCGCTCCTGCGCAAGCGTGATCATGCCGGCCTCGTCGCTGATGCCGCGAGCTTGCGCCTCGCGCGCGAGATCGGCGTAGTCCTGCAGTGAGATGCCGTTGATGGGCTGCCAGATCGGGTCGTCCGACGCCACCGAACGTGTCGACGGGCCGCCGAGGACAGCAGGGTCGATCACTCCGCCTGCGCCTTTGACGTGCACCATGCCGGCCGCCTCCTTGGCCTTCTTGAAGATTCCCATCGTTGGTCTCCGATCTTCCCCGGGCCCGGACGGTGATGTCCGGGACGCTACTCCCGCACAAGTGCACAGGGGCCGGTTCGCTACCGATCCCAACTACGCCGCGCGGCGCAAACTGGAACACGTTTCAGTTTTGCCGCCGAACTCGGTACGCTAGCCCCCGTGTCAGCAGCTTCCACGCAACCGGCGATCGACGGGTGGTTCGCCACCGACGGGTCCGGCGAGGCGTATTTGATCGGCGGAAAATGCCATCAGTGCGGGACATATGTGTTCCCGCCGAGGGCCAACAACTGTCCCAATCCCGGCTGTGACGGCGACGATCTCGCGCAGGTACCGCTGTCACGTCGCGGCACGCTGTGGAGCTACACCGAGAACCGGTACGCCCCGCCGCCGCCCTACCCGTCGCCAGATCCGTTCGAGCCCTTCGCCGTAGCGGCTGTGCAGCTGGCTGATGAGGGGTTGATCGTGCTCGGCAAGGTCGTCGAGGGCACGCTGGCCGCAGATCTGAAGGTCGGCATGGAGATGGAGTTGGCCACGATGCCGCTGTTCGTCGACGACGACGGGGTGGAACGGATCGTGCACGCGTGGAGGATCGCGTCGTGACGCCCGGAGCCGCAGCGGCGGCGACATCCACCCCCGAACCGCTCTACATCCTCGGTGCGGGCATGCACCCGTGGGGCAAATGGGGCAACGACTTCACCGCGTACGGCGTTGCGGCCGCCCGCGCCGCACTGGCCGAGGCGGGCCTCGACTGGCGTCAGATCCAACTGGTGGCAGGCGCCGACACCATCCGCAACGGCTACCCCGGCTTCGTCGCCGGCTCGACGTTCGCGCAGAAGCTCGGCTGGAACGGCGTGCCGGTCTCGTCCAGCTACGCCGCGTGCGCCAGCGGGTCGCAGGCGCTGCAGAGCGCGCGTGCCCAGATCCTGGCCGGGTTCTGCGACGTCGCGCTGGTCATCGGCGCCGACACCACACCCAAGGGGTTCTTCGCCCCCGTCGGTGGTGAACGGAAGAACGATCCGGACTGGCAGCGGTTCCATCTGATCGGGGCGACCAACCCAGTGTATTTCGCGCTTCTGGCCCGGCGCCGCATGGATCTCTACGGCGCCACACTCGAGGATTTCGCCCAGGTCAAGGTCAAGAACGCACGGCACGGTCTGGACAACCCGAATGCACGGTTCCGCAAGGAGACCTCCGTTGAGGACGTACTCGCCAGCCCCGTGGTGGCCGATCCGCTTCGGCTGCTTGACATCTGCGCGACGTCCGACGGTGCGGCGGCGCTGATCGTGACCAGCAAGGCCTTCGCCGAGAAGCACCTCGGGTCGCTCGAGGGTGTGCCGTCGGTGCGCGCGGTCAGCTTGGTCACGCCACGCTACCCACAGCATCTGCCCGAATTACCCGATATCGCAACCGATTCCACCGCTGTGGTGCCAGCTCCGGATCGTGTCTTCAAGGATCAGATCCTCGATGCCGTCTACGCCGAGGCCGGCATCGGACCAGAAGATCTGAGTGTCGCGGAGGTTTACGACCTGTCGACCGCACTGGAACTCGACTGGTACGAGCACCTGGGGCTGTGCCCGAAGGGTGAGGCCGAGGCGTTGTTGCGCAGCGGCGCCACCACTATCGGCGGCAGGATCCCGGTCAACCCGTCCGGTGGATTGGCCTGCTTCGGCGAAGCCATTCCGGCCCAAGCCATCGCGCAGGTCTGCGAGCTGACATGGCAGCTCAAGGGGCAGGCCACCGGCCGTCAGGTCGAAGGCGCGAAGGTCGGTGTCACAGCCAATCAGGGATTGTTCGGACACGGCTCGTCGGTGATCGTCGCCCGCTAACCTGCTGTGATGCCCACGGCCAGTCGTTTCGGCGAGCGTGCGTGTCTGTACACCGACACGCCGTATCTGATGAGCTTTTCGCGCACGCTCACGGCTGGCGAACGTGCACAAACTGCGCACATCTGCCGGCGTGTCGGTGTGCAGACACGCACGCTCGCGCAGAGAGGGTGACGACTGGGTTTGTGGCGGCGAGAGTACGGTTTATGACGGATTTCGGCCGATTTTCGTCAATTTCCGTAGTCTCGGCGCGCCAAACGCGGCTAGGCGACGCCGAGGTAGGCGGCCCGAATGCTGTCGTCCTCCAACAGGTCCCGCGCGTTGCCGGAACGGGTCACTTCGCCCGTCTCCAGAATGTAGGCGCGGTCCGAGCGGCTCAGTGCCTGCTGCGCGTTCTGCTCGACGAGCAGCACCGTGGTGCCCTGCGAGTTGATATCGGCGATGATCTTGAAGATCTGCGAGATCACCATCGGCGCAAGCCCCATCGACGGCTCGTCGAGGAGCAGCACCTTGGGCCGGGCCATCAGTGCTCGGCCGATGGCCAACATCTGCTGCTCACCACCCGACAGCGTGCCGCCGACCTGATTCCTGCGTTCGGCAAGCCGCGGGAATGTCTCGAAAACCCAGTCCAGCCGCTCTTTGTGCTCACTTTTCGACCCGAACTTCCGCCCGTAGCAGCCCATTTCGAGGTTCTCAGTGACGCTCATGCCCGGAAACACGCCGCGCCCCTCCGGCGCCTGGATCAGGCCGTCGGTTACCCGACGGTGAGCCTTCACCCGGGAGATATCACGTCCGTCGAACCACACCGAACCCGATGTCAATGGGCGCAGCCCCGAAATCGCCCGCATCATCGTGGTTTTGCCCGCACCGTTGGAGCCGAGCATGGTCACCAACTCGCCCTCGTGGACCACCAGCGATACGCCGTGCAGGGCCTTGATGCGGCCGTAGTGCACGACCGCGTCTTTGACCTCCAACAGAACGGGTCGCGAGGTCTCATTCGACTGCGTCATCGGGCACCCCCAAATAGGCCGCGATGACCTTCGGGTCTTCGCGGATCTCGGCTGGCAGGCCGTCGGCGATCTTGCGGCCGAACTCCAGCACCACAATGCGATCCGTGACACCCATGACCAGCCGCATATCGTGCTCGATGAGCAGCACTGTGTAGCCGTCGTCTCGGATCTTACGGATCAGGTCGATCAGCGCGGCCTTCTCGCTCGGGTTGAACCCGGCCGCGGGTTCGTCGAGACAGAGCAGCTTCGGCTCGGTGGCCAGCGCACGGGCGATCTCGAGGCGGCGCTGATCACCATAGGGCAGGTTCTTGGCCTTCTCCTCGCCGCGGTGCGCGATGCCGACGAAATGCAGTAGCGCTGCAGCCCTTTCGACCGCGGTGGTCTCTTCCCTGCGATGCCGCGGCGTGCGGACCAACGCGCCGGGTACCGACGTCTTGTGCCGCGCGTCAGTGGCGACGACGACGTTCTCCAGCGCCGTCATCTCACCCCACAACCGGATGTTCTGGAAGGTGCGGGCGATGCCCTTGCGAGTGATCTGGTAGCGCTTGATGCGGCCGAGCGGCGCCCCGTCGAAGACCACCGACCCCGAACTCGGCCGGTAGACACCCGTGATCGCGTTGAAGCAGGTGGTCTTTCCCGCCCCGTTGGGCCCGATCAATCCGAGAATCTCGCCGCGTCGGATGTTGAAGGTGACCGAATCGAGCGCGACGAGCCCGCCGAACTGAACCGTCAAATCCTTTGTCTCCAGCAGGACTTCGCCCTCCGCGACGTGGATCTCGCGGTGGACGCCCGCCAGTTCCTCGACGCTCATGCCGCAGGCTCCTTCTCCCCCGGCGGCGTTCGCAACAGATTGCGTGCCGCCTTCCCGTATGCCAACAGCTGCTGGCGCACCGGGAACAGTCCCTCGGGTCGGAAGATCATCATGACAACCAGGGCCAGCCCGAAGAACAGATACTTCAGGTCGCCCAGGTTGATGCCGAGGAAATGCACACCAAGCAGCCGGTTGGGCAGATAGACGATGATGAACGCTCCGAAGATCACGCCGAGCTTGTTGCCCTGCCCGCCGAGCACGACCGCGCACAGGAACAGCATCGAGTTGATGATGTTGAACGTCGGCGGTGCGACGTACTGCACCTGCCCCGCGTACAGCGCCCCTGACAGTCCACCGATCGCCGCGCCGATCACGAACGCCCACAGCTTGAATCGGAATGTGTTGACGCCCATCACCTCTGCGGCGTCTTCGTCCTCGCGGATGGCAACCCATGCACGGCCGACCCGGCTGCGCTCGAGGTTGCCGACCAGCAGCAGCAGGATGACGATGAGCACGAGGCCGAGCCAGAACCACCACGTTCCGTAGTTGGCGTCACCCGACGAGTTGCCGTTGGAGAACACGCCTTCGGGGAGCTTCTCGCTCTCCCCCAAACGCGGGTAGGCGACCTCGTTCAGGCCGCGCGGACCGTTGGTGACGTCGGAGAGGTTGTCGGCCAACAGCCGGATGATCTCGCCGAATCCCAATGTGACGATGGCCAGATAGTCACCCCGGAGTCGCAGCGTCGGAATGCCGAGGATGAGACCGGCGAGGGCGGTCATCGCCATCGCCAGCGGTACACAGGCCAGCCACGCCCACGGCGCGCTGAACCAGCCGTCGGGGCCGACTCTGTTCCAGGGGCTGTCCGGGCTGGTGAGCAGCGCAACGGTGTAGGCGCCGACCGCGTAGAAGCCGACATACCCCAGGTCGAGCAGGCCGGCCTGGCCGACGACCACGTTCAGGCCGATCGCGATGATGGCGACCATCGCGAACTGGGCCAGGGTGCCGCCGAAGCTGATGCCAGGGGTGTCCAGGAACGGAGGGGGGTACAGCGGCATCAGCGCCAGCGCCCCGAACAACAGGACGCCGAAGCCCCACTTCTGAACGCGGGACAGGCCATCCCACCAGTCCCGCAGCCCATCGCCAGGAGCCAGCAGGCTTTTCGCTCGCACGGAGCCGTCACGCGATCCGCCTTCGGCTCCTCGCTTGTCGTTCATGCGCGCGCCTTCCCGAGGCTTTCACCGAGTATCCCGGTCGGCCGGAACAGCAGCACGAGAACCAGCAGGACAAACGCCACGACGTCGCGCCATTGGGTGCCGAACACGGCCTGCCCGTAGTTCTCCATGATGCCGAGCAGAAGACCACCGAGCAGCGCGCCGCGCAGGTTACCGATGCCACCGAGCACCGCCGCGGAGAACGCCTTGATTCCTAACAGGAATCCGCCCGAATAGATGATGCCCTGCGGAACCTTCAGGGTGTATAGCAGCGCGGCGGCGCCCGCGAGTAGCCCGCCGATCAAGAACGTCGTCATGATGATGCGTTCGCGCGAAACGCCCATCAGCGTCGCGGTGGTCGGGTCCTGCGCGACCGCGCGGATCCCTCGGCCGAACTTGGTTCGGTTGATCGCAAAATCGGTGGCCACCGCAAGGATCAACGCCGCCCCGATGATCATGATCGTGATGTTGGAGACGGTGGCGCTGAAGATGTTGAACTGCGTCTTGGGCTGGACCAGGATGATGGGCTGCTGCGCGTTGCTGCCGCCGTAACCCTGGAGGATCTTCGGCAGCACGAAGTGCACGAATTCCTGGAGCACGAAGGACATGCCGATCGCGGTGATCAGGAAGGTGAGCGACCGGGCGTTGCGTCTTCGCAGCGGTCGGTATGCGATGAACTCCAAACCGACTGCCGCCGAACCCGACACCAGCATTGCGAACAACATCGCGATGCCCAGATACAGCACCGTCAGCGCTATGCCCTTGTTGTAGGCGTTGCCGCTGGGCGTGAAGCCCAAGATGATGTCGAGCGCGAAATAGGCGCCGAACATACCCAGCATGAAGATCT
Organism: uncultured Actinomycetota bacterium; assembly: GCA_963848855.1. Taxonomy (GTDB): domain Bacteria; phylum Actinomycetota; class Actinomycetes; order Mycobacteriales; family Mycobacteriaceae; genus Mycobacterium. Next base: position 448,301 of record CAWKFL010000006.1, on the reverse strand, counting down.
CGGAGTGGGCGAAGTTGATCAGCCTGAGCACACCGAACACCAAGGTGTAGCCGACGGCCACAAGCGCATAGATCGCGCCCCACGAAAGTCCGTCGATCGTCAGCTGCCAGAAGCCGTTTCGCAGGCCTTCAAGGTTGAAGTTGATGTTGGCGGCCAGGCAGGCGTACTGGTCGACGCACTCGTGAATCATCCGGTGGCGGGTCCTTGCGCAGGGTGTTTGGAGCGAAAACGCGTCCGAGCCTGTCGGTCTCGGACGCGCCTCGCTTCAGCGGCTACTGAACTTTGAAGATCCAGATCAGGTTGGTGGTGAGTTCACCGGTGGGCGTCCACTGGTAGTTACGGGCCACCCCCTGACCGTTGTAGTTCTTCACGAAGTCCAGCAGTGCGGGCCGGGTGATGGCACCCGAATCGATGCCCTTGACCAGGATCGTGCCCAAGTCATAGCCCTCGGCACTGTAGGTGCCTGCGTCGGTGTTGAACTTCTTCTTGTACTCGTCGGCGAACGCACCTGTCGCCGGACCGCACGGGCAGGACAGGATCGCGTCCTTGGCTGACTCACCGGCCTGAGCGACGAACTGGGGATCCTTGGTACCGTCGGCGCTGACGAAGACGCCCTCGAACCCACCGTCCTTGAGCTGCTGCACCAACGGTGCCGCCTCGGAATAGTAGCCGCCGTAGAACACCGCGTCCGGGGTAGCGCCCTTGACCTGAGTGACTGCCGCGGAGAAGTCCTTATCGCCCTTCTTCACCGAGATGTTGCACGACGAGTCGGCCACCGGACCCAGCGTGTCGCGCACCGCCGTCGCAAGGCCGAGGCCGTAGTCGGTGCTGTCGTCGATCACGCAGATCTTCTTGAAGCTCAGCGTGTTCTTCAGGTAGTTCGCGACGGCCGGACCCTGCACCGCATCGTTGGCGAGGCCGCGGAAGAAGGTCCGCCAGCCGTTCTCACTCAGGGTGGGGTTCGTCGCCGACGCCGTGGTGGAAACGAGGCCCGCCTGGTTGAAGACACCGCCGGTGGCCTTCGTCTCGCCGGAGAACGCCGGCCCGACGAGGCCGATCGTGTACTGATCGTCGACGATCTGCGGCGCGATGGCCGTCGCCTTCTGCGGGTCACCCTCGGTGTCGAACGGCTTCAGTTGGACCTGGCATCCCGGATTGGCGGCGTTGTGCTTGTCGATCGCCAGCTGCACACCATTTTTGATGTTGATGCCGAGTGCGGCGTCCGGGCCGTTGAGCGCGCCCGCCATCGCTATCGACACCGGCGGGCAGGTGGCCTTGCCGTCCCCGGCGGGATCGGCGGGAGCAGCGCCTTCGGCCGCCTTGACCTCGCCACCGTTCTCGTCGATCTGCACCTGCTCGACGATCTTCAAATCGGTCTGAGCCGCGCCTGCGCTGTCAGTCGGCTGCTCTTGTTGTTGGCAGCCGGCTATGCCGAGCACGATCAAACCCGCGCTCCCGATAGCAAATGCATTCCGTGCCACGCGAAAGCGCACGTTTCACCTCCGGGTCAATGGTTTTGTCGGCGCTGACGCTACGCCGCAGGTTGGGCGTAGGGCCGACGCTTCGTCGTAGAACATAGCCAACGCGTGGCCATAGTGCGTGATGTTGGTGAACGCGCCGCCCTATCGGTCGCTCAAATGCGCTGAACGGTGAAATTCGAAACCAAATCTTTACTCGACCGCGTCGAGCGCTAGCCAGACGACGACGCGTCCTTCGAGTCGTCGAGGGTCTCCAAGACGACCTCCGCGACCCGCTTCATCGTGGTGCGGCGATCCATCGCGGCGCGCTGAATCCACTTGAAAGCCTCGGGTTCCGACATCCCTTGTTTGGCTTGCAGCAAACCTTTGGCGCGCTCGACGAGCTTTCGGGTCTCCAACCGGTCCGACAGCGTCGCAACTTCGTCCTCCAGCGCGGAGATCTCGCTGAACCGGCTGACCGCCACCTCGATCGCGGGAATGAGATCGGTGATGTTGAACGGCTTGACCAGATACGCCATCGCGCCGGCGTCGCGAGCGCGCTCCACCAGGTCGCGCTGGCTGAACGCGGTGAGGATCACGATCGGCGCTATCCGCTTACTCGCGATCTCCGACGCGGCGTCGATGCCGTCCCGTCGCGGCATCTTGACGTCCATGATCACCAGATCCGGCTTCAGGCTCTCGGCCAGATCGACCGCCTCCTGCCCGTCGCCGGCCTCGCCGACGATCTCGTAGCCTTCTTCGCGCAGCATCTCGGCCAAATCCATCCGGATGAGTGCCTCGTCCTCGGCTACGAGAACACGGCGCGGCTGGGCGGCGTCGGTCGGTGACCCGGTCATGGCTCACATTCTTACGGTCATATCCGCGATCAGCGACCTCGGGGGCATCCTCTATGGTGGGAGGCCGCGCGGAATGTTAGCCCTCGTATCCCAACTGGCAGAGGAAACGGATTCAAAACCCGTCCAGTGTGAGTTCGAATCTCACCGAGGGCACTCCTACACCGAGGACGACGCCACCGCCGGTGCGTCCTGCCCGCGACTGCGACGATCCCACTCGGCAAGCACCTCCGGATCGGTCGGCTTGCTGAGCAGGCTGCCGACGATATAGACCAGCAGACCGGACCCCAGACCCGCATAGATCGGCTCGTTGGCCAGGATGTCGGTGGCGAGCATGGTCGCCAGCGTCGCTACGGTTCCGACGGCCATGGCCGCGAGCGCGCCGACGTTCGTACCACGCCGCCAGACCAGCCCGCCGAGGATCGGCACCAGCAGTCCGCCGACCAGGATGTCGTACGCGACGGTCAGCGCGGCGACGACGTCCTGCAGTGCGCAGGCGATCGCCACCATCGCGATGCCGAAACCAGCGACGTAGAGCCGGTTGTTGCGGATGTGGTCGTGCTCGCTACCGGCCTCGACGTCGCGCTTGAGCAGCTTGGCGACGATGTCCTGGCTGAACACCGTCGCGGTGGCGATAAGCGCTCCGCTCGAGGTGGACATCACCGCGGCAAGCGCCGCCGCGAGCACCAGGCCGGCCAGCACCGGCGGCAGCTGCATCTCGACGAACTCCGCGAACGCGTCGTCGCGGGACTCCAGTGCAGGCAGCAGCACCTTGGCCGCCATCCCGATCACCGCACCGGCCACCGCGTAGGCCAGGCAGTAGACGCCCGACGCCGCGCCGGCCCAGCGGGCCACCCCCGGGCTGCGGGCGGTGAACACCCGCTGCCAGATGTCCTGGCCGATGAGCAGGCCAAACGTGTAGATCACGAAGTAGGTCAGGATCGTCTGGCCGCCGATTGCCGTGAACGAGGTGGCGTCGGCGGGCAGCTTTTCGGCCAATCCGGCGAAGCCGCCGGTCTTGTACAGCGCGATCGGCAGGAGGATGAAGAAGATGCCGATGGTCTTGACGATGAACTGCACGAAGTCGGTCAGCGTGATCGACCACATGCCACCGAGCACGGAGTAGATGATCACGACGCTGCCGCCGAGGATGATCGCCGGCACCCGGCCGATGTCGAACAGCGCACCGAAGATCGTCGCGTACGCGATGGTCGACGTCACTGACAGCATCAACGTATAGCCCCACATGACCACGCCGGACAACACGGAAGAGCCTGGGCCGTAACGCAGCTCCAGCATCTGGCTGACCGTATAAACACGCAACCGCTGAATCCGGCCTGCGAACAACAGGCTCAACAACAGGATGCCGACGCCGATCGCGATCACCAGCCACATGCCCGAGATGCCGTACTGGTAGCCAAGGCCCACCCCACCGATCGTCGACGCGCCGCCAAGCACGATCGCGGCCATGGTGCCGGAGTACAGCAGCGGGCCGAGCCTGCGCCCTGCGACGAGGAAGTCGGATTGCGTTGTAGCCCTGCGCTTCCCCCAGAAGCCGAACGCGATCATGCCGACGAGATAGATGACAACGATGGCGATATCCATGGTGGGATGTCCTTTCAGCGGATATCGAAATGGATGAGTGTCGGGCCGTCAGCATCGAGCGCGCCGTTGACCAGGTCGGTGAGTTCGGTGGTCGATGTCGTGCGCACACCACGTGCGCCCATCGCGATCGCCATAGCGGGCAGATCGGGAGTACGCAGCTCGACACCGATGGGCGGGATGCCGCGCGCGGCTTCCTGGTCCCGGATCTCTTTGTAGCCGCCGTTGTCGACGACGATCACCGGTACCGGAAGGCGTTGCTCGACAAGCGTTACCAGCTCCTGGACCGAGAACATCAGCGCGCCGTCGCCGAGCAGCACCGCTACGGCGGTGCCGGGCCGCCCGATGGCGGCACCAAGCGACGCGGGAAGGCCGTAGCCCAGCGTCGCGAAACCGGGTGTGTAGCAGAACCGCCGCGGCGCAGGCACATCGAAGAAATGCACAGAGCCGAAGTAGGTGACCTGAGAACTGTCGCCGGTCAACACGGCGTCGGTAGGCAGTGCCGCACGGACCGCGGCGTTGATCTCGGCGTAGGGGCCCGCGTCCTTCATGGCCTCGTCGCGTGACGCCGCCCGAAGGTCGACGGCCCGCTGACCGGCGGCTGCTGGACGGTCGCTCGGCAGCAAGTGTCGCAGCGCCGCAACGGTTTCCGCGGCATCGCCCAACAGTGTGTGGTCGGCAGGGCAGTTCTTGTTCAGCTGAGCGGGGTCGATGTCACAGCGAATGACGCTGCGGCCACGAATCTGGCCCTCCCACAGGTCCGAATCACCGAGCTCGGTGCCGATCACCAGCAACGCGTCGCTGCCCGCGGCGGCGTTCTGCACCGCACGCAGCCGTATCGCGGCGCCGACAGCGAGCGGGTGGCTCTCGGCGACGACTCCCTTGCCGTTCACCGTGGTCACGACCGGCGCACCGAGTGCCTCTGCCAACGCGGTCACCTCGGCTTGGGCGTCTACTGCGCCGCCGCCGGCGATGATCATCGGCGCAGTCGCGGCGGCCAGCACCTCCGCTGCCCGGCGCAGGTCGTCCCGATCGGCCTGCGGCGCGGATGCGCGCGTGCACCGCTTCGCCTCGCCGGACCAGTCCTGCTCGAGCACGTCGACCGGGATCTCGACGTGCACAGGCCGCGGACGGCCGCCGGTGAAGCTACCGAACGCCTCGGTCACCGCCGCCGCCGCTTCGTCCGCGCTGCGCACCCTGCGGCTCCAGCGAATGAGTTGATCCATCGCGGCGCTGGTGTCCTTGGCCTCGTGCAGCTGGCCGAGGTCGCGGCCTTGGGTGCCGGTGGGCATGCCTGACGACAGGATCAGCATCGGCTGCGACTCCGCGTAGGCGGTCGCCGCCGCGGTCATGGTGTTGGTCAGGCCCGGCCCGCTGGTGGCGATCACGACGCCGGGTCGCCCGGTCACCCTGGCATAGGCCTCAGCCGCATAGCCGGCGCCCTGCTCGTGTCTGGGTGTGACCGCGCGGATCCCCGCGTCGGTCAGATGGCGATACATCTCCAGGTTGTGCGTGCCGGGGATGCCGAAGATGGTGTCGACGCCGTGTGCGGCAAGGGTTTCGACGACGGCAGAGCCGCCGTTGCGCGGGCCGGTCATGACTTGGCCGCCAACACGGACATCAGTTCATAAGCGACATGGGCAGCTGCGATGCCGGTGATCTCGGCGTGATCGTAGGCCGGCGCCACCTCCACGATGTCGGCGCCAACGACGTTGACGCCCACCAGGTTTCGCAGGCAGTGCAACAGTTCGCGGCTCGTCATGCCACCGGCCTCCGGCGTGCCGGTTCCCGGCGCGTGCGCTGGGTCGAGCACGTCGATGTCGACCGACACATAGACTGGTGCATCACCCAGTCGGGCACGCATCCGCTCGATCACCGCTGGCAGGCCGTCGAGTTGGACGTCGTCGGTTCCGATCACCTGGAAGCCGAGCACGCGGTCGTCGGACAGGTCCGTCGCCGCGTACAGGGGCCCCCGGATTCCCATGTGCAGGCAGTGTTCCGGATCGAGGAGCCCTTCCTCGCTGGCCCGGCGGAACGGCGTGCCGTGGGTGAACGGGGCGCCGAAGTAGGTGTCCCAGGTGTCGAGATGAGCGTCGAAGTGCAGTACGGCAATCGGACCGTGGTCACGGTGTAGAGAGCGCAGCAGCGGCAGCGCGATGGTGTGGTCACCGCCGAGCGTGATCAGTTTGGTTCCACCGTCACGCAGTTCGTCGGACGCCTGCTCGATGGTGGTGATCGCCTCGGCGATGTCGAACGGGTTGACCGCGATGTCGCCGGCGTCGGCGACCTGCTGCGCGGCGAACGGTTCGACGTCAAGCCTGGGGTGATAGGGCCGAAGCAGCTTGGATGACGCGCGGATGTGGCCAGGGCCGAACCGGGCGCCGGGGCGGTAAGAAACGCCCGAGTCGAAGGGGATGCCGACGACGGCGACATCGGTGTGCGTGACCTCGTCGGTGCGAGGCAGACGGGCGAAGGTCGCGGGCCCGGCATACCGTGGCACGCGGGTGGCGTCGACCGGACCGATCGGGTTTTGAGACGGCATGCGCATTAGGTTTCCTGAAACCCACGCCAGCCGATATAGCCAATTTGTCGAAATTGGACATCGCTTGCTCGACGATATGTCCATGCTGACCATCGCGGAGCTGGTCGCCGACCCCGATCTCAAGTTGGAGCTCGTCGCGGGCCACTCGCAGGCAGACCGCGAGATCGAGGCGGCTGCCGTCTCCGAACTTGCCAGTCCCGGGCCGTGGCTACAGGGCGGCGAGCTGCTGTTGACCATAGGCCTGCTGCTGCCGGAGACCGAAGACGGCTGTCGGTCCTACGTCGCGGAACTCGACGCCGCGGGCGTCCGGGCGGTCGGCCTCGGTCTCGGCGCCGTACTCCCCCATCAATGCGCACCCGAACGGTTGATCACCGCGGCCAAGGAGTTCGGCATGCCGCTGCTCACTGTGCCCGACCCGGTGCCGTTCATCGCCGTCACCAAGGCGGTTTTCGCCTACCGCGCCCGCGCCGAGCGTAAGGAGCTCGAATGGGCGCTACAGACACAGCGAGCGTTGACGGCCGCCGCGGTCACGCCCGGCGGTCTGCTCGGAATACTCGCCGCCCATCGGGACGCAACCGGGCGCACCGGGGTCGTCATCGATCTCCTCGGGCGGGTGCTGGCCGACTCAGATCGAGACGGTGAGCGGTTGGCCGCACACCTGTCCGGGTTGCTGGTCTCGGTGCGCGATCAAGGCTTGAACGCCGCGGCCTCAGACATCAGCGACGGCAGGCGCCGCGAGCTGCACGCACTTGGCGCCCGGCGATTGCGCGCTTGGTTGCTGATCGATGGTCCAGCGGAACAGCCTGCCGCCCAGCATATTTCAGGCGATCTCGTTTCGCTGCTGTCATTGGAGTTGGAGCGGCGGCACGGTTTGAACACCGCGCAGCGGCGCGGACGGGCGCAGGTGCTCGACCGACTGGCCCGTGCGACCGTCGACGATGTGGTGGCCGCCCGCTGGCTGACCTCCGTCGGGCTGCCCGACACCGACCTCAGGGCCGCCGCTGTCGCCGCACCCGACGACGCGGACGACCTGGCCGCGGACCTGCTGATCACCCTGCCCGACGCGTTGGTGCGGGTGGTCGGTGAAGTGGTGGAGCTGGCCGTCCCGCTCAACACCGACTTACCTTCTGTGCTTGGCACATTGGCGGCACATCGGGCCGCGGGCATCGGCATCGCCGTGCGTCCTGGAGCGCTCGTCGTGTCGCTGCGGCAGGCCCGTTCGGCATTGCCCACCAGTCGGGTCAAGGGCAGGCACATGCTTGCCGAGGAGATCGCCAGCAGTCGGCTGCTACTCAACACGGTTGGCGCGCAATCCCTTCAGGTCTATGCCGACGCCGTCCTCGGCCCACTCGACGCGACGGACCGGGCCGGCGACCTCATGCGGGGGCTCACGGCCTTTCTCGAGCACAACGGGCACTGGGGCGCCGCCGCGAGCGCGCTGCGCGTGCATCGGCACACCATGCGCCACCGCATCGACACGGTAGAACGACTCACCGGGCGACGCATGGACTCCGCACAGGACCGCCATGAGCTGTGGCTGGCGTTGCGGGCCCGCGACGCCGCCCGCATATCGTCGGACTGAGCACGAAAGCGCAGGTAGCCGGACACAGCGGCGATAGGCTTTGCCAGTGGTGGTCAGGACGCGCTCCGTCTGCGTGCCAGACGTCGCACTCGAAAGCCGGCTCCCGGCGCGAACTCGGCACCAGGCCGAGAGGGTCGCCCGTCACCTACGGGTGCTGACGGTCGCGGCGCGGATCGGGGCCGCCGTCAGTGCGTTCTTCGGCATCCAGCAGCTGATCGTCGGCCCGGACTTGCTATGGATGGCCCTCGTGAACCTGGGCAGCGCAGTGATTTTCCTGCTCATTCCGGCGCTGTACCGGTTCGGCGAGATCGTCGCTCCCCTGGTGTTCTTCGTCGTCGCCTACGCCTCGATCACCGTAGTCGGCTGGCATATCGGCACCGGGTCGGGCATGCAGTTCTATTTCTTGGTCGCCGCGACACTCATGGTGCTCATCCTCGGCATCGACCACATGTTGCTTGCATCAATCCTTGCGGCGCTGGGCGCGGCGACGGCGATTGCGCTCGAATTCTGGGTGCCGGACGATACCGGCGTGCTGCCGCATTGGGCCAAGACATCGGGGTTTGTCATCACGACCATCTCCGCATGGGTGCTGGTGGTCGCGACGGTCTGGTATGCGCTGCGCGAAATCGCCCGCGCCAGAGAGGCAATGGAATCCGAGTACGAACGGTCAGAGAAGCTGCTGACCAACATCCTGCCTGCGACGATCGCCGAGCGGCTGAAGGACCCCTCGCGCAACATCATTGCCGACAAGTACGACGACGCATCGATTCTCTTCGCAGACATCGCCGGCTACACCAAACGCGCCAGCGACACCTCGCCCTCCGACTTGGTCCGGTTCCTCGATCGCCTGTACACCGACCTGGATGCGCTGGTCGACCGCCACGGATTGGAAAAGGTCAAGACCAGCGGTGACTCCTACATGGTGGTCAGCGGCGTGCCGCAACCGCGGGCGGACCACATCGAGGCGTTGGCCTGCCTTGCGCTGGACATGGCCGAGGCGGTGGCCGACCTCAAGGACCCGAAGGGCCGCGTGGTGCCGCTGCGTATCGGCCTGGCCGCCGGGCCCGTGGTCGCCGGAGTCGTCGGCGCGCGCAAGTTCTTCTACGACGTCTGGGGCGACGCCGTCAATGTCGCGGCGCGAATGGAGACCACCGATGTCGAGGGCCGAATCCAGGTGCCGCAGAACGTGTATGACCGGCTCAATCACCCTTTCGTGCTCGAGGAGCGCGGCGACGTCGACATCAAGGGCAAGGGCGATTATGCACACCTGGTACCTGGTCGGGCGCCGCGACGACGACGCGGTACGCCGCGCCGTCGAACACGGTGCCGCCACGGCCAGCCCTTAGACCTTGCGGTTCTCCGACTTGATCAGCCAGGCCAGCTTCTCCAGGCCGTCGATGAGCTGATGCAGCACGTCGGCGGTGCTGGGATCCTCGGCGTCGACGTCATCGTGCACTGTGCGGATGGTGTCGACTGCCGCATAGATGCGAGCAGCGATCAGGTCGACGACCTCGCCGGTGCTGTGCTCGTAGGCCGGGAACTCCGGCAAGGAGGTACTGGCCGCAACGGTGTCGGAGCGACCGTCTGGCACCGCGTCGAGGGCGCGCATCCGTTCCGCGACGGTGTCGCTGGCCTCGCGTGCGAAGTCGACGAGCTCATCAAGCTGCAGGTGAAGGTCGCGGAAGTTGGTCCCCACGACGTTCCAGTGCGCCTGCTTGCCCTGCAGGTGGAGTTCGATCAGATCGACCAGGACCCGCTGCAGGTTGGTGGCGAGCTCGGGCGAGGCGTGAAATCCCTGTACTTCTGCTTCTGTGCGACGTGTTGTGGTAGCCATGTCTCCTTCAACCTCTCCTAAATTGGATTCAGTCCAGTTTAGCCGATGACGGGGCTCACACTTTCCTGGTCTTGCTGCTGGTCCTGCCGCTCCAGCAGGCGCGCGTATCCAGCCCCCATCCCGAGCAGTACCAGCCCGACGACGATGAACACCACGACGCGGAAGATGCCGTCCAACGTGCCGAGGTCGAATAGGAAGAGTTTGGCCATCGCCGCGGCGACGAGCGCCAGCCCGCCACCGATCGGCAGCGACCGCTCCGACCGGGTCAGTCGGGCCGCATAGATGAACAGCGCGGCCGCCATCGCGATCCAGCAGATCGTCGCCGCCATGTGACCGGCAAAGAATCCGCGGCCCTCCCCTCCGATCAGCACACCCGCGGTGACAGTGAACGTCGTGACGGCATAGACGATCACCGCGGCCGCGCTGGCCCAGACTGCGGCCTCGGGCTTCGGCCACGACCACAGCATCGCCACCGCACACCCGATCAGCAGCAGGCTGGCGATCAGGGTGGATATCCCTGCTGTCGCCGTGGTTTCGGTTGCCTCGATCAGTGAGGTCGGCGGCGCGTAGCTCAGGTAGATCACGCCGCCGACGATTGTGAATCCGAACGCCACCCACCGCGCGATGCCATCGCGACGGCCCCCGACGGCAACAACGACCGCCATCGCCAACAGCACCGGACCCGCGATGTGGCCGTCGAACGCCACGGTCACCGCAATCAGCGCGGAGACGGCCGACATCGCCGACCAGATCTGCCGCACACCGCCTGCCACCCCGGGCAGCCAGTGCCCCAGCAGCACGATCGCCAAGAATGCCGCCGAAAGCGCCGCGGCCATCAACGCCGCAACCACCCGGTCGACGGCCATTGCCACACACAGCACCGGCAGCACCCCAGCTCCGGTAAGCAGAGCCATCGTGACTCGACTTGTGCTGCGGGGCAACAAAATCAGCGCACCGACGATGGCCAGCACCGCAGCGATGCCACACGCACCGGCAAGCCACAGGTCCCGATGGGAGCCGAAGTAAGCCGCGACCAAGGCCACCAGTAGCGGCAACGTAGTTGCCGCTGTGCGGGCGGCTTGCAACCAGATCCAGCTCTTCCCGAGCTGCACCGGCAGCGAGGCCGCGGACAGCGCCAGCATGAAGCCGATCAGCAGCAGCGTGATGCCGTCGGTGACGACGGGCGCAAGACCGATCAACGGCACCAGCACCAGCAGGCCGAGATGCTGGGAGTTCCAGCGCCGCGCCAGCGTCAGTCCGCCGCCGCCGATCAACGCGGCGATGCCGAGCCCGACGGGCGCGGACACCCAGTCGTAGATCGTGGTGATCGCGATGATGTCCATGTAGGCCGCGGCGACGCCCGTTGCGGCCAGCGCGATCGCGCCGACCCTGCCGCCCGGCCGGGCGTACAACCAACACCCCGCCGCCACCAGCGCACCGGCAAGCACCGCGCCTGCGACGACACGGATCTCTGGCCGCAGGATGCCTGCCTGCGCGGCCAGCACCAGCAGGAGTACGACGCCGACCAGCGTCACCGCGACTCCGGCGACCGCCAACACCTTGCCGATCCAGCCCTGATCTCGCGGTGCCTTCGGCACCGCCGGCGGTGCAGGCGGCGGTGGCGGATAGTACGGCTGCGGCGGCGGGACGTATTGCGGCGGGCACTGCGGCCAATAGGGCTGCGGCGGGGGCATCGGCTGGACAGGCGCCTGCGCGGCAGGCGGCCGTTGCGCCAGCACGCGGTCCAGTTCGGTCAGGTCTTCGGAGACCGTGACCAGTTGACGGGAGATCGCGGCGAATTCTGCCGAAAGCCGCGAGATGACGGCGTGATGCGGTTCGGTCATGCCGCCATGGTCGCAATGATGCGGCCCCTTCCGGATGAGTAGGACTACTCGTCCAGTCCATGTTCGATCGCATAACGCGCCAACTCGACTCGATTGGCGACCTGAAGTTTGCGAAACGTCGCTTGTACGTGGTTCTCGACGGTGCGATGGCTCAGCGACAGCCGGGCCGCGATCTGCTTGGCCGTCAAACCCTTCGCGACGTGGCGCAGAATCTCGGTCTCACGCTCGGTGAGGCTCGGCATCGAAGTGCCAGGGGGCCCCGTCCTACTGATTTGTGCGATGCGCCGATACTCCCCGAGCACGAGGCCTGCCAGTCCAGGGGTGAACACCGCCCGGCCCTCGGCGGTCGCGCGGACCGCGTCGCCGAGTTCCTGCTTCGACGCGCTCTTGACGAGATAGCCGGTAGCACCGGCCTTTACCGCCTCCAGGACGTCATCACGCTCGTCGGACGCCGACAACACCAGGATCCGCGACGACGGCGACACCGAAAGCACTTCGGCGGTGGCCTGTGCGCCGTCGCCGTCGGCGAGCCGCATGTCCATCACCACCACATCGGGGTGCACGACGGCGGCACGGCGACGGGCCGAGGCCACCCCGTCCGCCGTCGCGACGACGCTGAAACCGTCCTCTGCGAGATCGCGGGCCACCGCGTCGCGCCAGATCGGGTGGTCGTCGACCACCATCACCGTCGGGGTACCGTCAGTTCCCATTCCGTCCCGCTTCCCGGTGCCGTGTTCAGCTTGGCGCTGCCGCCGAGCCACTTCATCCGTCCGACAATGGATTTAGCTACCCCGACGCGGCCCTCGCTGACCGCTTCCTGCAGCCTGCCGTCCGGGATGCCGATGCCGTCGTCACGAATGCTTATCGTCACCGTGTCGCCGAGATCCTCGAGCAACACGTACGCGTGGGCGTCGGAGCCCGCATGGGAGGCGACGTTGTCCAGCGCGTTGGCGGCCGCCGCACCCAACTCGTCGGCGATATCGGCGTCCAGCAACACCGGGTCGGCGGGCACGCTGACCGAGACCCGTTCCGACGCCCTGCGCCGCAGCAGCGCACCGACGTCGGTCATCGCCCCGCTTCGAGGCTCGGTTTGAGCCGAGCTGACTAGCCGCCGCAACGCACGCTCCTGCTCGCCGGCCAGCTCTGCCAATTCGGCTGTCTCACCGCCAATTTCGCGGCCGCGACGGGATACCAGCGCGAGCACCTGGATGGCGCCGTCGTGCACTTGGCGCGACAGCCGCTCACGCTCCTCGAGTGAGGCCGACAGCCTTGCGGCGCGTTCGAGTTCGGTGTGGGCCCGGCGCGCGGTCTGGGCGGCCATGCCGACCGCGAGGCCGACTGCGAGTTCGATGACGATCGTGGCGTTGCGACCGAGGTCGTAGTTGATGAAACCCTTCACCACGGTGCTGGCGGCCATCACCGCCACGCCGGTCAGCATCCCGCCGATCGGACCCAACAGGATGGCCGCGGAGATCGTTGCGTTGGTGGCCCACAACGTCGTCGGCCACGACTGGTTCTCGAGCGCCCATCGATCCGACGCGACGAATTCCGTGGACAGCACCAGCGCGACCACGACCGCGATCTCGGCGAGCACCCACGACAGCCTGCGGCCGAACCCCTGCAGATAAGCGATCGCGCAGGCCGCGCTCCACCCGAGCAGCACCGCGAACAGCAGCCAGGCGACCCCTGGACGGTCCAGGCTGGGGTTGATCGCGATCTGGAAGCCGAGCGCGTACAGACAACTCAGCAGCCGGAACACCTGCGCCGCACGCCACATCGGCGTGGCCGGATCCGCTGCGCTGGCCGGCACGACAGTTACAGCACCTTGGACAGAAAGGCCTTCGTCCGTTCGTGTTGGGGGTTGGCGAGCACCTCGCGGGGATTCCCGCTCTCCACGACGACGCCGCCGTCCATGAAGACGAGCTGATTGGCCACCTCGCGGGCGAAGCCCATCTCGTGGGTGACCACCACCATCGTCATGCCCTCGGACGCAAGCTTTTTCATCACCGCAAGCACCTCGCCCACCAGCTCCGGATCAAGCGCCGAGGTGGGCTCGTCGAACAGCATCAGCTTGGGGTTCATCGCGAGTGCACGCGCGATCGCCACCCGCTGCTGCTGGCCGCCCGACAGCTGGGCTGGGTAGGCACCCGCCTTCTCCGCCAGCCCGACCTGTTCCAGCAGATCCTTTCCCCTCGCTACCGCTTCGGCCTTCTTGACGCCTTTGACATGGATAGGTGCCTCGATGACATTCCCCAATGCCGTGCGATGCGGGAAGAGGTTGAAGTGCTGAAACACCATGCCGATGTCGCGTCGCTGTTTGGCCGCGACGCGGGGTGAGATCTCGTAGAGCTTGGTACCGGCATCGCGGTAGCCGATCAAGTCGCCGTCGACATGCAGGCGGCCTGCGTTGACCACCTCCAGATGGTTGATGCAGCGCAGGAACGTCGACTTGCCCGACCCGGACGGGCCGACCATGCACATCACCTCGCCCTTGCCGACCTCGAGCGTGATGCCCTTGAGGACCTCTAAAGCACCGAAGCTCTTGCATACGCTCTCGGCTTTTACCATCGGGGTCATGCGCCTTCACCACCTCCGCCCGGCGCCGCAACACCTTGTGCCTTCGCCAGCGCCTCGAGCTGCTTGGCGGTCAGCTTCCGCGACGCACCCCGCGAGTAGTAGCGCTCCAGGTAGTACTGCCCCACCATCAATAGGCTAGTGACCACCAGATACCAGAATGCCGCCACCATCAGCAGAGGAACGGGTTCGAATTCTCGCGCGGCGATCTCACGGGACGTGATGCCGTACAGATCCAACGTGAAGGGCACACCCGTAACCAGCGACGTGGTCTTCAACATGCTAATGACCTCGTTGCCGGTCGGCGGGATGATCACCCGCATCGCCTGCGGAAGCACCGTCCGGCGCATCGCCATCCCCCACGACATGCCCAGTGCCGTCGAGGCCTCCAACTGGCCCTCCGGCACGGAACTGATTCCAGCGCGGATGATCTCGGCCATGTAGGCGGACTCGTTGAGCGCGAGTCCGAGGATGGCCAATACGAAGGGGAACGACACGGCCTGCAGGTCGAAGTGGAAGAACGACGGACCGAAAGGCACGCCGAGCTGAATTGTGCTGTAGATGACCGGGATCAGCCCCCAGAACACCAGCTGCACATACACCGGGGTGCCGCGGAAGATCCACAAATACACCCAGGACACCGACTTGAACACGGCGTTGGGCGACAGCCGCATCACCGCGAGGATCACGCCGAGCACGATCGCCAACACCATCGAATACACGGTCAGCTGAAGCGTGTTGACCAGACCGACCTTCAGGACCCGCTCGTTGAACAGGTATTGGGCGAAGATGGGCCACCTGTACGCCGGGTTGGTGGCCGCGCCGTAGAGGAACAACCCGACCAAGATGATGATGACGACGGCCGCCACCCACCGCCACGGATGACGCAGAGGTACGGCATCGATAGCGGCCGGCGTCTCGGATGGCGTCTCGGATGGCGACGCGTCGACAACAGTCATCTCTCGATCTCCGAACCTAGCTGATCGCGCCGTTGATGACCGGCTTGTCGATCATCCCCGCCTCGACTCCCCAATTGGTGGCGATCTCCTTGTATTTACCGGTCTCGATCAGATGCTCGAGCGCCTTCTGCAGCGACTGCGCCAGCGGCGAGCCCTTCTGCACCGGCCAACCGTACGGCGCGGCGTCGGTGATCTCACCCGCGGCCTCAAGCTTGCCATTGCTCTGCTTGATGGCGTACAACGTCACCGGCGAGTCCGCCGACATGGCGTCCACCTGTCCGAGGACTACTGCGTTGGTCGCCGCGTCCTGCCCGTCAAACGGAACGATTTCGATCGGTGGCTTGCCCGCATCGGTGCACGCCTTGCTCTTGGCTGGCAACTCTTCAGTTTCTTCGGTCGTGGTCGCCTGCACCGAAACCTTCTTCCCGCACGCATTGTTCGGGTCGACCGGATTGTCGGGACGCTGCGCCCACAGAATTCCCGCTGAGAAGTAGGTGACGAAGTCGACCGACTCCTCGCGCTCCTTGGTATCGGTGAACGACGACATACCGACGTTCATGGAGCCACCCTGAATGGACGGGATGATCTTCGCGAAGTCTGCCTCGCGATATTCGGCGGTGAGGCCGAGCGTGGCCGCGATCGCGTTCATCAGATCGACGTCGAAGCCGACGATCTTGCCGCTGGGGTCCTTGAACTCGTTGGGCGTATACGGAATGTTGACGCCCACGATCAGCTTGCCGGACGACTTGATGTCCTCAGGAACGGTATTCGCGATCTCATCGACCTTCTCGCTCGCAGCCCCTGACGTGGTGGCGCCTGTCGTTTCGCTACTCGTGTCGGTACCGCTCGCGCAGCCCGATAGGGCGAGAGCGCTAGTCGCAGCAAATATTGCTGCGAAGCGCCACAGTTTCCCTCGACGGTCTTGACACTGACCTAACACGGTTGCCTCAACTTTCTGCTTTGTGGAACCCGGCGCGCAGCGCCGGTAACGGGGAACAGTAGTGGAGACCTACCGCCGTGGCAGGAGAACGAAACTGCCGGTTACATCCCCGAGATAGTCGGGCAGTAGACGGGGATGGCGACGGTGATGAAATTCGCGGGTTCTGTCTGCGTCCACCCCCGACTCCTCGCCCGGCGCGCGAAGGGGGTTTCCCCTGCCCGTTTGAATCCAGGCAGAACTTCTTGGCAACGCGGATGATTTCCGTACTGTCCTCGTACGGTACGCCCTTCTTCGGCTGACCCGACCGCAAGTAGCAGCGCCGCAATCGCCACGCGGCGGTCCGACGAATCGCCGAGTTTGTCATCCCCCTCGTTGTTTGCATGAAAGGGACATCAAGGTGTGCTCAGGCGGGATCCTTGACTGCTTTTCGTAGCGAATAAGTCAACTGTCACACCACATCTGAGGAATACCGGCGCCCTCAACGGTATTTGCGCAGCAAGGGTGCACTCATTTGCGCGGGCGTCAAATTAGTTTCGAAATGCACATATATCGCATTCCTTTATGCCACACTGCGCGCATGCAAAGCCCTGCACCCCCGAACTTGCTACGGCATCTGTGGAAATCCACACTGCTGTCCGGGATTCTCGCGGTCATCCTCGGCATTCTGGTGTTGGCATGGCCCGGTAAGACCCTCCTCGTTGCTGCGATCTTCTTCGGCGCCTACCTATTGGTCACCGGCATCGCTCAGGTCATTTTCGCCTTCAGCTTGCACGTGTCGGCCGGGGGCCGGGTGCTGCTGTTCATCAGCGGGGCCGCGGCGCTGATTCTCGCCGTGTTGTGCTTCCGCAACCTCGCTGAGTCGATCCTGTTGCTCGCCATCTGGATCGGCGTCGGGTTCATCTTCCGCGGCGTCGCCACGGCGGTGTCAGCGATCAGCGACCCAACGCTGCCCGGGCGTGCATGGGAGATCTTCATCGGGGTGATCAGCCTGGTGGCCGGTGTGGTCATGTTGGCGTCGCCGTTCGAGTCGATCGCGACGCTGACCTTCGTGGTCGGCATCTGGCTCGTCGTCATCGGGGTCTTCGAGGTGGTCTCGGCGTTCGGCATCCGCAGCGCCTCCAAACCGCCCGTTCCGCCGATCACGCCGCCCGCCGCAGAAACGGTGAGCTAACCCACCCTTCCGCTCTACTACGCTCTGTCGTAGGCTTCTAGCACAGCCGCGGAAGAGGTTCTGATGGACGCACTGGATGTGTCACGGTGGCAGTTCGGAATCACCACCGTCTACCACTTCATCTTTGTTCCCCTGACCATCGGGCTCGCGCCGCTTATCGCGGTGATGCAGACGGTCTGGGTCGTCACCGGCAATGCCGCCTGGTACCGGCTGACCCGGTTCTTCGGCAAGCTGTTCCTGATCAACTTCGCGCTCGGTGTCGCCACCGGCATCGTGCAGGAATTCCAGTTCGGCATGAACTGGAGCGAGTACTCCCGCTTCGTCGGCGATGTGTTCGGCGCGCCGCTGGCGATGGAGGGCCTGGCCGCGTTCTTCTTCGAGTCGACATTCATCGGCCTGTGGATATTCGGCTGGAGCCGCCTACCCAGGTTGGTGCATCTGGCGTGCATCTGGATCGTCGCCATCGCGGTGAACATGTCGGCGTTCTTCATCATCGCCGCCAATTCGTGGATGCAGCATCCCGTCGGGGCGCGGTTCAACCCGGAGACCGGCCGCGCCGAGCTCACCAGCATCGTGGCGTTGTTCACCAACAACACTGCGATAGCGGCGTTTTCCCACGCCGTCTTCGGGGCCTTTCTGACAGCGGGCGCGTTCGTTGCCTGCGTGTCCGCATGGTGGATGGTGCGCGCCAACCAGAGCACCGAGGCGCGCACCATGCACCGGCCCGCCACCATCCTTGGCTGCCTCGTGGTGCTGGTTTCGGCGGCCGGGCTGTTCTTCACCGGCGACATCCAGGGCAAACTCATGTTCGTCCAACAGCCGATGAAGATGGCGTCGGCGGAATCGTTGTGTAACACCGAAACCGATCCGGACTTTTCGATCCTGACCATCGGCACCCACAACAACTGCGACAGTGTCGACCACCTGATCGAGGTGCCATACGTGCTGCCCTTCCTGGCCGAGGGCAAGTTCAGCGGCGTGCGACTCGAAGGTGTCAAGAACCTACAGGAGTCGTACGAGACGAAGTTCGGGCCCGGCGATTACCGACCGAACCTGTTCGTTACCTACTGGGCGTTCCGCGCGATGATCGGCTTGCTCGCTGTCCCAGTACTTTTCGCGCTTGCGGCGTTGTGGTTGACGAGGGGTGGCCGCACCCCGCAGGCGCGGTGGTTCTCCTGGTTCGCGCTCCTCACGCTGCCCACCCCGTTCCTGGCCAACAGCGCGGGATGGGTGTTCACCGAGATGGGTCGCCAACCCTGGGTGGTGGTGCCGAACCCGACCGGTGACCAGATGGTGCGGCTGACGGTTTCGGCGGGCGTGTCCGGCCACGGGGTCGGGATGGTGATCACGTCGCTGGTGACCTTCACCGTCGTATATGCCGTTCTCGCTGTCATCTGGTTCTGGCTCATCCGCCGCTACGTCGTCGAGGGGCCACTGGAACACGATTCCGAACCGGCGCCGCCGGCCCCACCGGGCGACGACGCCGTGGCGCCGCTGTCGTTCGCGTACTGAGACGGGTGCTCACATGGGACTTCAAGACCTCTGGTTCGTACTACTCGCGGTGCTGTTCGTCGGTTTCTTCGTGCTCGAGGGATTCGACTTCGGCGTCGGCATGCTGATGGAGTTCTTCGGCCGCAGGGCAACCGGCGACCGGGAACAGCACCGCCGCGCCGTGCTCAACACCATCGGTCCGGTATGGGACGGCAACGAGGTGTGGCTGATCACCGCCGGTGGCGCGATGTTCGCCGCGTTCCCCGGGATGTACGCAACGGTGTTCTCGGGGCTGTACCTTCCGCTACTGGCCATTCTTTTCGGCATGATTCTGCGGGTCTGCGCCATCGAATGGCGCGGCAAGGTCAACGATCCCGCGTGGCGCACGTGGGCGGACATCGGCATAGCGGTCGGCTCGTGGCTGCCCGCCTTCCTGTGGGGCGTGGCCTTCGCGTCCCTGGTGCGCGGGCTGCCCGTCGACGCCGAACACCAGATGCACCTGTCGATCGGCGATGTGCTCAACGCCTACACACTGCTGGGCGGATTGGCGACGGCCGTCCTGTTCCTCTTCTACGGGGCGGTCTTCGTGACGCTGAAAACCCAAGGCGCGGTGCGCGACGACGCGGTGCGCTTCGCCGTGTTGCTGGCGCTGCCCGCGACGGTGTTGGTTGGGGCGTTCGGGCTGTGGACGCAGATCGCCCATGGCAACGACTGGACGTGGATGGTGCTCGCCGTGGCGGTGATCGCACAACTGTCGGCGGTGATGGTGGTGGCCAGGCGCGGCCGCGACGGGTGGGCGTTCGTGTGCACGATGACGACGGTGGGTGCGGTGGTCGTCCTGCTGTTCGCATCGCTGTATCCGAATCTGGTGCCGTCCACGCTGAATCCCGACTGGAGCCTGACAATTCACAACGCATCGTCGACGCCCTACACGTTGAAGATTATGACGTGGGCGGCACTGATCTTCGCCCCGCTGGTGATGATCTATCAGGGCTGGACGTACTGGGTGTTCCGGCAACGTATTTCCGCCGAGCGGATACCGGAATCGATCGGATTATCGCGGCGGTTGACGTGACACTGCTGCGGGCCACCGGCGCGATGCGACGCTATCTCGTCGCATCGGTGGCGTGCGGTGTCGTCATCACCGGCACCGCGATCGCGTCGGCGGTCATGCTGGCGCACATCGTCGCAGGCATCGTGACCGAACCCGCCTCCCGCACGTTGGAGCACTGGGCTCCGTCGCTGTCGATCCTGGTGGTGCTGTGGACCGTTCGCTGCGCGGCGCAGTGGGCGCAGGGGAGGTTGTCGCAGCGCGGCGCGACGGCGGTGATCGCCGATCTGGCGAGCCAAGTGCTGAGGACCGTGACCGCGCTGCCGCCGCGACAGCTAGCCGCCGAGCGCGACTCGGCAGCCGCGGTGATCACCCGCGGCCTCGACGGTCTGCGGCCCTACTTCACCGCATACTTGCCATCGCTGTTCCTGGCGGGCATCCTCACGCCTGCGGCGGTCGTGGTGATCGGCGTCTATGACATTTCCTCGGCGGTGATCGTCCTGATCGCACTACCTCTCATCCCGGTCTTCATGGTGCTCATCGGCCTGGTCACCAGAGAACGGTCCGCCGCGTCGCTGGCCGCGATGACCACGCTGCAGTCACGACTGCTCGACCTCGTCGCAGGTATTCCGACGTTGCGCGCGCTGGACCGCATCGGCGGATCCGTGCACCGTATCGCCGAACTCGGTGCGGCTCATCGACGTTCAGCGATGGCGACACTGCGTATCGCCTTCCTGTCGGCGCTGGTGCTCGAGCTACTCGCCACCCTGGGCGTCGCGCTGGTCGCAGTCGGGATCGGGCTGCGGCTGGTGTTCGGTGAGATGACGCTGGCGGCGGGGCTGACGGCGCTGCTGCTGGCGCCGGAGGTGTTCTGGCCGCTGCGCCGCGTCGGGGTGGAGTTCCACGCCGCTCAGGACGGAAAGACCGCCGCCGATGCGGCATTCCGTCTGCTTGACACGCTACCTGTCCAACCCGCAGCGACACGGACGGTCGCGGCGCGCGGCGCAACGATCCATCTCGACTCGTTGGACGCCGACGTCGAGCCTGGCTTGGTGACGGTGCTGACCGGCCCCAACGGCGTCGGCAAATCCACACTGCTGCAGGCCATCCTCGGGCTGGCGGACTCCGAGCGCGTTCTGGTCGACGGCGTCGACGTGGCAGACCTGGACCTGCCCGCGTGGTGGCGTCAGGTGGCCTGGCTCGCGCACCGGCCTGTGCTGGTGCCGGGCAACATCCGCGACAACCTCGAGCTGTTCGGCCCCGTTCCGCACACCGAGCCGGCATGCTGCGCATCGGGTTTCGATGAGGTTCTCGCGACACTGCCGGACGGCCTGGACACGGTGATCGGCCGAGGAGGCGTCGGCCTGTCACTGGGCCAGCGCCAGCGGCTCGGTCTCGCCCGCGTTCTCGGCTCGCAGGCGCCGGTGCTGATGCTCGACGAGCCAACGTCGCATCTGGATGCTCGGATGGAATCGCGCGTGCTCGACGCCATCGCCGAGAAGGCGAGAGCCGGCGCCACGGTGCTCGTCGTCGGCCACCGCGAGCCGGTGCTGGCCATCGGCGATCGGATCCTGCGCATGGGGAGCCTCGTCGATGCATGAACTGCTTCGCTCCCGCGTGCCCAGGCTGTTGCTTGCGGTTGTGCTGGGTGCGCTTTCGCTGGGCAGCGCGCTTGCGCTGTCGGCGATCGCGGCCTGGCTGATCACCCGGGCGTGGCAGATGCCGCCGGTGCTGGACCTCACCGTGGCCGTGGTGGCGGTGCGTGCGCTCGGCATCTCACGCGGCGTACTCGGGTATTGCCAGCGACTCGCGTCGCACGACACGGCGCTGAGGGCGGCGGCAGACACCCGCGAGAAACTGTATCGGCGGCTGGCCGATGCGCCTGCCGAGGTGGCGATGCGGCTGTCGAGCGGTGACCTGGTGGCGCGCGTTGGTGCGTCCGTCGACGAGCTGGCCGATGTGCTGGTGCGCGCGGTGTTGCCGATCGCCGTCGCGGCCGTGCTGGGATTGGCGGCAGTCACGGCCATCGCCATTATCTCCCCCGCCGCAGCTGCCGTGCTGGCGATATGCATGCTGATCGCGGGCATCGTGGCGCCATGGCTTGCCTCCCGCGCGGCAACTGCATCTGAAGCCGCTGCCATGCAGCATCATTCGGCTCGCGACGCGGCGGTGATGCTGGCCCTCGAACACGCACCCGAGCTGCGGGTCGCGGGTCGCCTCGATGAGGTCATCGCTGAATCCGAGCGCAGGCACCGGCGTTGGGGCGCGGCAGCCGACCGTGCCGCAGCGCCTGCGGCCCTGGCAGCAGCGGCACCCACGGTAGCTATCGGCGTCAGCGTGCTCGGCGCTGTCGTCGCGGCGGTCGCGATCTCCGACACCGTCTCGCCGATGACACTGGCGATTCTGATGTTGTTGCCGCTGTCGGCATTCGAAGCGACGAGCGCGCTACCCGCCGCGGCCGTCCAGCTCACCCGGTCGCGCATCGCGGCGCGCAGGCTGCTCGACCTCACCCGCCCTGCCCCCGCCGTACGTACGAGACCGCAGATGGCGCCGGTCGAGGTGCAACCCGGCGCGCGGCTGGCGGTCACCGGGGCCAGCGGCTCCGGCAAGACCACGTTGCTGATGGCGATGGCCGAAAACCCTCCGCAGACAGCCTTTTTCGCGGAAGACGCACACTTGTTCGCGACCACCGTGCGGGACAACCTTCTGGTTGCCCGCGGTGATGCGACCGACGAGGAGTTGCGAAATGCGCTGCAGCGGGTTGGCCTTGGCGCCTGGCTCGCTGCACTGCCCGACGGCCTGTCCACCGTGCTGATCGGAGGAGCTGCAGCCGTGTCGGCCGGGCAGCGTAGGCGACTGCTGCTGGCGCGGGCGCTCATCTCATCGGCGCCGACCGTCTTGCTCGACGAGCCCACCGAGCACCTCGACGCCGTCGACGGCCAGCAGATATTGACCGAACTACTCACCCCCGGCGCGTTTTTCCCACCCGAGCGCGCCGTCATCGTCGCGACCCATCACCTGCCGAACCGTATTGGCTGTCCCACGCTGCACCTCAGCGATCGCGGGTAACCTCACGAACATGAGCGAACCGGATCAGCCGTCGCCGTATCAGCAGGGGCCGTACTACCCGGGGCCATATCAGCCGGGGCCCTATCCCGGCAGCTATCCACCACCGCCACCGCAGCCCTATTCCGGTTTCACCCCGCCGCCGCCCGTCGGGCCCAAGAACGGACTCGGTATCGCGGCCCTGGTGAGCGCGATCGTCGGGCTGGTGTTCTGCTGGTCGGTGTTCGGTGGCATCATCCTTGGCCTGTGCGCGGTGATCATCGGCTTCGTCGCCCGGGGCCGCGTCAAACGCAGTGAAGCCACCAACGGGGGCGTCGCGATCGCCGGAATCGTGCTGGGCTTCCTGGCGATCGTCGTCTCGCTTGCGTTCATCCCGATCTGGGTCGGCGTCTTCGACGAGGTCGGTGGAACCGACTACGTCGACTGCCTGTCCCGGGCCGGCAACGACCAACAGGCTGTCCAGCAGTGCGCCGACCAGTTCCGCGAGCGCGTCGAGAACGAGTTCTCCATCACCGTCACGCCGACGCCCTAACCCAGATGGCGCCGCCTCGGCACGAATTCGAGCGATAGCAGCACGACCAACAACGGCAATACCTGCGTGAGCGATGCCATCACGTAGCGGCGATCTGATAGCGCGTGAAACTTCCGAAGGTAGCGATACAACGATTCCAGTGCGATCAACGCGTCGCCGAGATGGATCGCGGCGTAGATGAGGCTGCGGACGGCACCCCGGTTCGTATCGTCGAAGACCTCCGGGAACGCGGCGAAGGCCAGCGAGAACCGCTCGGCGCCCTGCAGTTTGGCCCATTCGATCATGTCGACGGAGAGCCGTTCGTCGATACCGTTCGGCGCTCCCCGGCGCCGCCACGGGACATCGAGCGTCACCTCGGTGCCGTTACCCGCTGTGGCATAGCGGTGGAAGCCCTGCACGCGGCCTTCATCGTCGCGGGCGACGATCAGTAGGACGCCCGGATGCCGGCCCTCGAGCGCCCCGTCGAGACACATCGAGAAACCCCGTTCGCTGCGAGCGCCTTTCGGCGACGCCAAAATGACATCGGTCAGCTCGGACAGCAAGCTGGCATCGAGTCCCTGTTCTGCCACCACGTCGGTGGTGATGCCTGCGTTGCGTGTGCGCTGCACGGCCTGACGCAGGTTGCGGTACTTGCGGCCGACCATGTCGAAGCCGGCGACGTCGACCACCACGTCACGGCCGATCGGCACGGCCCGCAGCGATTGGCCCAGCACCGTGGCATCCGCCCACAGTTCGAGGCGCTGCTGACTGCAGCCCAGCACTACGATGCGCCAACCGTGTGAGTGACACATCGCCGCGAAATCGGCGACGAGTTCGGCGAAGTGAGCATCGTCCCCGATTGGATCGCCGCTCACCACCGCATATCCCAGCCGGGTGCGATAGGCGATGGCCGCGGCGCCGTCGGCGATGAAGTGGTAGCACTTCAACGGCTGCATCGCAAAAGGTGCGAGCGGGTCTCCCCGCGTGGCGTCCACTAGTGGCCAAATACGGTGTAGATCAGCGGGATTCGGGCGCGCAGCGGTCGGCCACATCAACACCGCACCGGCAAAGGCGATGACCATATTGCCGAGCAGATCGAAGACAAGCAGATGTGCGCCGAGGCCGGCGAGCACCATCGCCATCGCCAGCCACGCGTGGGCCGCGGTCACTGGCCTGCCGAGGAAGATGCCGCGCGCGATCAACGCCACGGCGGTCAGAATCGTGAGCGACCACGCCAGCCGGCCTGCGGCCTGCCAGTCGCGGTCGTGATCACGCGTGAGCAGGATTATCAGCCAGCAGAACACGGAAAGCACTGCCAGCGCGCCGATCCAGCGGGCCGCAGGCGAGTCCATGTGGACGACGACCCGTTCGCGGCCCCGCAGCTTGGTAGCTGAACTTGCGGGCAGTTCGCTCACATAAAAAACGATACGCCGGTCAGGCGTTGGCATCTGGGAAGTACTTCACGATTCCTTCCTGCACCACGGTTGCCAACAGCTGGCCCGAGCGGTTGAAGAAGTGTCCGGTTCCCAGCCCGCGCGAGTCCGTCGCAACCGGCGAGGACGTCGAGTAGAGCACCCATTCGTCGAACCGCACCGGGCGGTGGAACCAGACTGTGTGGTTCATGGTGACGGCGAAGATGCGGTCGAAGCCCCACGACAACCCGTGGGTGGTGATGATCGAATCGAGCACCGTGGTGTCCGACGAGTACACCATCGCGGCGGAGTGCAGAACCGGGTCGTCAGGCATCGTGCCTTGCGCCTTCATCCAGACTCGGTTGTAGGTGAGCTTCTCCCCTTTGTCGCGCATCACCCAGGCCGGGTCGTTGGTGTAGCGCCAGTCAATCGGCCGCAGCGCGTTGACGAAGTGTGGGACGACGTCTTCGTACCCCTGCAGCAGCTCGTCGACCGGCGGCACCAATTCCGGGTCGGACAACTCGGGTGGCTCGACGCCGTGCTCGATACCGCGACCGCCGTTCATGTAGGAGATCATCGCGGTGGTCAGCAGTTCGCCGCCCTGGGTGACGTCGACCCGGCGGTTGGCGAAGCGCCGTTCGTCGCGCAGTCGCACGACGCGGAACTCGAGGTCCTTTTCCGGGTCACCGCCCGCGATGAAATGCACCGACAGCGCGCTGGGCCGCAGTTTCTCCGTGATCGTGCGGCTGGCGGCGACGAAGGACTGCGCCATCATCTGACCGCCGAAGGTGCGCACCGGGTTCTTGCTGGGATGCGCACCGACGAACGTGTCCTCGCCTACGGGATTGAGGCTGAGAATGCCCAGCAGCTCCTCGAAGTCTGCCGTCGACACTCAGCCTCCTATCCGTCTACGTCCTTAGACGTCGTCCTCCCCGATCCGGTGCACATGGATCAGATTGGTGGAGCCTACTGTGCCGGGCGGAGCGCCAGCGATGATGACCACCAGGTCGCCGCGCTTGTAGCGGCCGAGCTCGAGCAGCGACTTGTCGACCTGTCGGATCATTCCGTCGGTGGTCTGAATGTGCGGCACGATGAACGTCTCGGTGCCCCAGCTCAGCGCCAGCTGGCTGCGGACCTCGGGCAGTGAGGTGAACGCGAGCAGCGGCAACGGCGTGTGCAGCCGCGCGAGTCGGCGCACGGTGTCACCGGACTGCGTGTAGGCCACCAGCGCCTTGGCGTCCAGCCGTTCCCCGATATCGCGGGCGGCATACGAGATGACGCCGCGCTTGGTCCTCGGCACGTGTGTCAGGGGTGGCACCACCACCGAGTTGTCTTCTACCGCGGCGACGATGCGAGCCATCGTCCTGACGGTCTCGAGGGGGAACTTGCCTACAGACGTCTCACCGGAGAGCATCACCGCGTCTGCACCGTCGAGGACGGCGTTTGCGACGTCGGATGCCTCGGCCCGCGTCGGTCGCGAGTTTTCGATCATCGACTCCAGCATTTGAGTGGCGACGATGACGGGTTTGGCGTTCTCCCTTGCCATTTGGATGGCGCGCTTCTGGACCAGCGGCACCTCCTCGAGCGGAAGTTCGACGCCGAGGTCGCCGCGGGCGACCATGATCGCGTCGAAGGCCAGCACGATCGCCTCGAGATTATCGATGGCTTCCGGCTTTTCGAGCTTGGCGATGACGGGCACGCGACGGCCGACGCGGTCCATCACCTCGTGCACGAGCTCGATGTCGGCGGGCGAGCGCACGAACGACAGCGCGACCAGGTCGACGCCGAGCCTCAGCGAGAACTCGAGGTCCTCGATGTCCTTGGTGGATAGCGGGGGCGCCGAGACATTCATGCCGGGCAGCGACATGCCCTTGTTGTTGCTGACTGGGCCGCCCTCGGTGACCGTGCAGATGACGTCGTTTCCATCGATGGAGTCGACGACAAGACCGACGTTGCCGTCGTCGACCAGGACGCGGTCTCCGGGGGTGGCGTCCTCTGCCAGTCGTTTGTAGGTGGTCGATACCCGGACCGGCGTGCCCTCGCACTCGTCGACGGTGATCCGCACGGTTTCACCGGTGGCCCAGAAGGTCGGGCCGTCCTTGAACCGTCCCAGCCGGATCTTGGGCCCCTGCAGGTCAGCGAGGATGCCGACCGCGTGGCCGGTCAGGTCGGATGCCGTCCGAACACGTTTGTAGTTGGCCTCGTGGTCGGAGTAGTCACCGTGGCTGAAGTTGAGTCGCGCCACGTCCATTCCCGCCTCGACCAGCGCCTTAACGGCCTCGTCGCTTGCGGTGGCCGGGCCCAGGGTACAGACGATTTTTCCGCGTCTAGTCACGTCTGTTGAGCATAGTCGTGAATCGGTTCAGACGACCGCCAAGGGCAGGGCTCCCGGCTTGACCGGGGCCGGCAGATCGGACTCTCCCATCAGATAGGCGTCGGCGGCGTGGGCCGCGCTGCGGCCCTCGGCGATGGCCCAGACGATCAGGGATGCGCCGCGGTGGGCATCTCCGCAGACAAACACGCCGGGGGCGTCGGTCTGCCAGTCCGATCCGCACGGCAAAGCGCCGCGCCGGTTGAGCGTGAGGCCGAGACCGTCCACCAGCGGCATGTGCTCGACGCCGTCGAAACCGATCGCTAGCAGCGCCAATTCACAGGGAATCTCCAGCGAATCTCCAACTGGAGTGATGTGCCTGCGGCCCTTCGCGTCGCGCTCGACCTTGACCTCCGCGATCTCCATCGCACGCAGGTGGCCGTTCTCGTCGCCGAGAAAGCGTTGAACAGCGACTTCATACCGGCGGTGGCCGCCCTCGAAATGAGCGGGCGACAGCCGTGTCCGCAGCACCAGCGGCCACGTCGGCCATGGCGAGTGCGATTCGTCGCGGTACTCCGGCGGCTCCGGGTTGTAGTCCAGTTGCGTCACCGACGCCGCACCCTGGCGGTGGGCGGTGCCCAAGCAGTCGGCGCCGGTGTCGCCGCCGCCGATGATCACGACGTGCTTGCCCTTGGCCGAGATCGGGCTGGGACCGTCGCCTTCACATTCCTTGTTGGCGGGCACCAGATGCTCCATGGCCAGGTGCACACCCTCGAGATGGCGGCCTTCCACGTCGTTGTCCCTCGCCCTCAGTGCACCGACGGCAAGGACGATCGCGTCGTACTGAGCGCGGAGCTGCTCGATCGTGACATCGACCCCGACTTCACACTCGGTGACGAAACGTGTGCCCTCCGCCCGCATCTGAGCCAGCCGCTGGTTCAGCGTGGCCTTTTCCAACTTGTACTCGGGTATGCCGTAACGCATCAAGCCGCCGATTCGGTCGTCGCGTTCGTAGACGGTCACGTCGTGGCCGGCGCGGGTAAGTTGTTGCGCCGCAGCCAGTCCGGCGGGCCCGGAACCGACCACAGCCACCCGCTTGCCGGTCGCGATGGCAGCGGGCTGCGGTTCGACGATGCCGTCCATCCAAGCCTGGTCGGCGATGGTCTGTTCGATGCGTTTGATCGTGACGCTGCCGCCGGTCTGCTCATCGGCGATCGACAGCACGCACGCCGCCTCGCACGGCGCGGGGCACAGCCGTCCGGTGAACTCCGGGAAGTTGTTGGTCGCGTGCAGGCGATCGCTGGCCGCGTCCCACCGTCCACGCCGCACGAGATCGTTCCATTCGGGGATCAGGTTGCCCAGCGGACACCCGGCGGATCCCGAGTGGCAGAACGGGATTCCACAGTCCATGCATCGGCGGGCCTGCTGGGATACCTCGCCTGCGCGTTCGTGCGGATCCTGGCGCTCGTAAACCTCCCGCCAGTCGCCGACCCGTTCGTCGACCGGCCGCTTCGCGGCCTCGATCTTGGGCACCCTGAGAAAACCGGTCGGATCAGCCACGGCTGGCCTCCATGATCGCTGTGTCGACGTCCCTGCCCTCCCGCTTGGCCATCAGGGTGGCCTCCAGGACGCGCTGATAGTCGCGGGGCATGATCTTGGTGAATTGCGCACTACGCCTTGGCCAGTCGGACAGCACCGAGGTTGCAACGGTGCTGCCGGTGTACTGGGCGTGCCTGCTGATCACCTCATGCAGCCAGGCGAGGTCCTCGGGTTCGAGGCGTTGCAACTCGACCATCTCCGTGTTTACCCGTCTCGGATCGAGACCGAGCACGAACGCGATGCCGCCGGACATGCCTGCCGCCATGTTGCGGTCCGTCTTGCCCAGCACCACGACCCGACCGCCGGTCATGTATTCGCACGCGTGGTCACCGACGCCTTCGACGACCGCCAGTGCACCGGAGTTGCGTGCGCAGAACCGCTCCCCGACACGGCCCCGCAGGAAGACCTCGCCGGACGTCGCGCCGTAGAGCAGCGTATTGCCGGCGATGACGTTGTCCTCGGGCAGGAACAGCACGTCATCCTGTGGCCTGACGATGATGCGACCGCCCGAAAGACCCTTACCCACATAGTCGTTGGCGTCGCCGATCAGTTCCAGGGTGATACCGGGCGGCAGGAACGCACCGATCGACTGGCCCGCCGAGCCGGTAAGCGTCACGTGGACGGTGTCGTGGGGTAGCCCATTGGCGCCGTAGCGTCGGGTGACTTCGCTTCCGAGCAAGGTGCCGACGGTCCGGTTGACGTTGCGCACTGGAAGTTCGAGCCGGACGGGATGGGCGTCCTCGAGCGCGCCTTCGGCCAGCTGGATCAGGGTGCGGTCCAACGCTCCTTCGAGCCCGTGCTCCTGCGCCCTGGTCCGACGGCGCTGCGCGCCGGGGGCGACGGCGAATACCGCCGTCAGGTCGAGCCCCTTGCTCTTCCAGTGTGCGACGCCCTCGTCGGTATCAAGGACCTCGGCGTGGCCGACCGCTTCGTCGATGCTGCGGAAGCCGAGCTCTGCGAGGTAGCGGCGGATGTCCTCGCCGATGAAGCGGAAATAGTTCTCCACGAACTCGGGCTTGCCGTTGAACCGTGCGCGCAGTTCGGGGTTTTGAGTGGCCACGCCGACCGGGCATGTGTCGAGATGGCAGACCCGCATCATGATGCAGCCCGACACCACCAGAGGAGCCGTGGCGAACCCGTACTCCTCCGCGCCGAGAAGCGCGGCGACGATCACATCACGGGCCGTGCGCATCCCGCCGTCGCACTGCACGGTGATGCGGTCGCGCAGGCCGTTGAGCGCCAAAGTCTGCTGGGTGTCCGCGAGCCCGACCTCCCAGGGCACGCCTGCGTGTTTGAGGCTTGTCAGCGGTGCAGCGCCGGTACCGCCGTCGTAGCCGGATATCAGCACGACATCGGCGTGTGCCTTGGACACGCCCGCAGCAACGGTGCCGACTCCGACCGAGCTGACGAGCTTGACGTGGATGCGGGCGTCGGAGTTGGCGTTCTTCAGATCGTGGATCAGCTGAGCGAGGTCCTCGATGGAGTAGATATCGTGGTGCGGTGGCGGCGAGATCAGCCCGACGCCGGGAGTCGAATGGCGCGTCTTGGCGATGTTCGGATAGACCTTGTAGCCCGGAAGCTGGCCACCCTCACCGGGTTTCGCGCCCTGCGCCATCTTGATCTGGATGTCGGAGGCGTTGACGAGGTAGTCGCTGGTGACCCCGAATCGGCCGCTCGCGACCTGTTTGACCGCGCTGCGCCGCTTCGGGTCGTAGAGCCGTTCGACGTCTTCGCCGCCCTCACCGGAGTTGGAGCGTCCACCGAGGTTGTTCATCGCGATGGCCATCGTCTCGTGCGCCTCGGCGGAGATGGAGCCGTAACTCATGGCTCCGGTGTTGAACCGGGTGACAATGGACTCGACGGGTTCGACGTCCTTCAGCGGTACCGGTGGGCGAAGGCCCTGCTTGAACTCGAACAACCCGCGCAGCGTGCCGCCATCCCGGGACAGCCGATTCACCTCGTCGGAGTACTCCTGGAACACGTCGTGGCGGCCGGTGCGGGTCGAATGCTGAAGCAGAAAAACCACTTCGGGGGTGAACAGGTGCAGTTCGCCCTCGCGGCGAAACGCGTACTCCCCACCGACCTCGAGGCGGCGATGCACGCGTTCGGTGGGGTTCTCCGGGTAGGCGCGCCGGTGTCGCAGCTTGACCTCTTCGGCGATGACGTCGAGACCGACACCGCCGAGTTGGGTTGGCGTGCCGGTGAAGTACTCGTCGATGACGTCTTTGTCGATGCCGACAGCCTCAAAGGCCTGGTCCGCGGTGTAGGACGCGACGGTGGAGATGCCCATCTTGCTCATCACCTTCATCACGCCCTTGCCGAGCGCCTTGAGGTAGTTGCGCACGGCCGCGGCGGGTTCGATTCCGGTCAGTTCGCCCTCGCGGATCAGGTCTTCGATCGATTCGAAAGCCAGGTACGGGTTGACCGCGGCGGCGCCGAACCCGATCAACATCGCGATGTGGTGCACCTCGCGGGCGTCGCCGGTTTCGACGACGAGTGCGACGGTGGTGCGTTCCTTGGTATTCACGAGGTGGTGATGAACCGCGGACACAGCGAGCAGCGACGGGATCGGTGCTCTGGTGTGGTCGGAGTCGCGGTCGGAAATCACCAGCGTCCGTGCGCCTTTCGCGATCGAGTCGCATGCCCGGATCCGCAGGTCCTCGAGCGAGTCGGCGAGACCTTCGCCGCCGCGTTCGACGTCGTAGAGGGCCCGCAGCACCGCGGTCTTCAGCCCGGGTTGTTCACCGTCGTCGTTGATGTGGACGATCTTGTTCAGCTCGTCGTTGTCCAGCACGGGCCTGCGCAGGACGATCTGGCGGCAGGAGGGGGCGCCTGGCTCGAGGAGGTTCTGCTCCGGTCCCATGACGCGCGACATGCTCGTCACGACTTCTTCGCGGATGGCGTCAAGGGGCGGATTGGTCACCTGGGCGAAGAGTTCGACGAAGTAGTCGTAGAGCAGCCGCGACCGTTGCGACAGTACGGCCGTCGGCGTGTCGGTGCCCATGGAGCCCAGCGGCTCGGCACCGGATGCGGCCATCGGCGCGAGCAGCACACGGAGGTCTTCCTCGGTGTAGCCGAAGGCGATCTGGCGGCGCACGACGGAATCGTGGTTGGGCTGCACGCGGACACGGTCGGGCAGCGTCTTGAGATCGAGCAGGCCGGCGTGCAGCCATTCACCATACGGTTCCTGCCTGGCGAGCTGTTCCTTGATCTCGTCGTCGGAGACGATGCGGCGTGCGGCGGTGTCGATCAGGAACATCTTGCCGGGCTGCAGCCGTCCCTTGGCGACGATCTCGGCCGACGGCACGTCGAGCACGCCGCTCTCGCTGGCGAGGATGATGCGGTCGTCGATGGTGCGCCACCAGCGTCCTGGCCGTAACCCGTTGCGGTCCAACACCGCTCCTACGAGGGTGCCGTCGGTGAAGGTCACGCAGGCGGGTCCGTCCCACGGTTCCATCAGTGAGGCGTGGAACTGCCAGAACGCCCTCTCGGCGGGGTCCATGGTGGTGTTGTTCTCCCACGCCTCGGGGATCATCATCAGCACGGCGTGGGGCAGGCTACGACCACCGAGGTGCAGCAGTTCGAGCACCTCGTCGAACGATGCCGAGTCGGACGCATCCGGCGTACAGATCGGCGAAAGGCGTTCCAAGTCACCGGGGATCTGCGAACTGGCGAGCATCGCTTCGCGCGCGTGCATGCGGTTCCGGTTGCCGCGCACCGTGTTGATCTCACCGTTGTGAGCGACGAAGCGGAACGGGTGCGCCAGTGGCCAAGACGGGAAGGTGTTGGTGGAGAAGCGGCTGTGCACGATCGCGATGGCGCTCATACATCGTTCGTCGCGCAGGTCCGGAAAAAATTGGGGCAGTTGCATTGTCGTGAGCATGCCCTTGTACACCATGGTCCTGCCGGACAGCGACGGGAAGTACACGCCGGCACGCTCAGCGCGCTTGCGCAGCGGATACACGCGACGATCGAGGTCGATGCC
The DNA here is from genome assembly GCA_963848855.1 of uncultured Actinomycetota bacterium. Lineage (GTDB taxonomy): Bacteria > Actinomycetota > Actinomycetes > Mycobacteriales > Mycobacteriaceae > Mycobacterium. Next base: position 415,516 of record CAWKFL010000006.1, on the reverse strand, counting down.
GCCGGGGAGTTGTGGCGCGGCGACGAAGAGTTGAGACATATAAGGCATACAGCCCAGCGCCGTCATACCGACCTCGGCGCCGTCGGCGTCGACGGGCACTGCCCGCCAGCCGAGGACCTCCAAACCCTCCTCCCCCGCGATCTTTTCGATCTCGTCAACGGCGGCGGCGCGGGCGACGGGGTCTTGCGGCAGGAAACAGATGCCTGCGGCGAAGGTGTTCGAGCCGTCGGCGGCGGGCGGCGGGAGTTCGAAGTCGACGACCGCGCTGAGGAGTTCGACAGGCAGCTGGATGAGGATGCCTGCGCCGTCGCCGCTGTTGGGCTCGGCGCCCGCGGCGCCACGATGTTCGAGGTGTTCCAGCGCAACCAGCCCGTCGACAACGATGGCGTGCGAACGGCGACCCTGGATATCGGTGATCATGGCGACGCCACAGGAGTCCGACTCATTGGCCGGGTCGTACAACCCCTGGCGGTCGGGCAATGCCGAATACAGCATTGGACGGTACCTCCGCAGTCCTAAAAATCTGAGTCCGGGACTGCGCCGGCCCGGTTGACGAGTGTATCAGCGAGATTGCCGAGCTACCCGCCGATCAGCGTCGGGACCAGCGGGAATCCGGGCAGGTTCCGCACCACCGTCCATGTGACGGCTGCAACGACGATGACGACGGTCGCCGGCGTATTCATCAACGGCAGCCCGCGGCGCCAGCGCACCACGAGCCACGCGAGCAGCAGAGGCAGGCCGACAAGCAGAAAAACGTTGTCAACGACGGCAGCCGCGAAATCGCCGTGCAACACGTCATGAGTCATCCGAAGACCGCCGCATCCGGGGCAATTCCAACCGGTCAACGCCTTGAACGGGCAGACGGGAAACAGGAAGTGCGGGCTGTGCGGATCCCCAAGTCCGATATAGGCGAGGCCGCCCGCAAGCACGGCGCCTGTGCTGAGTGCACCGTAGAGCCGTCGACGGCTGCTGAGAGTGGCGCTAGGTGCCATCGCGCAGAGGACGCCCCTCCGGGTCGCGGACCTTGTCGGTGAGTAGGAGGACGGCATCGATGATGCCCCAGATGACGGCGCCGAGTCCGCACGTGACGAGGCCCACAATGAGTTGCGCGACACCCAGACCGGTGTAGCCGAGGTAGATGCGGCCGATGCCGACCAACCCGATCAGGCCGAGCAACTGAAGTAACCCGGCAACGACCTTCGACTTGTCCGACAGAGGCTCGCCGGTTAGCGGATGGCGGCCGTACGGTGCGGCGGGATCGGTGTACACCGGCGGGTAGGGACCCGGCGGCGGCGGATATTGGCCCGGCGGGGGCGGATATCCCGATGGCTGTTGCGGCGGCGGTAGGTACGGGTTGCCACTTTCGCTGCCACTGAACTGCGGCTCGGTCATGGCAACCAGCATGCCAGAACGAGACGCGCCCTAGAAGGGTTGACCGGTGAGGAGCCGCAGGGTGTCGATGAGGGCGTTGACGGGAATTTTGGGGGTCGACTGAACGCAGAAGTCCGAGACCGACGCCGAGCGCCGGCATGACGGTCGCCATGTCGCGGCCGGGCATCTTGAGGTCGGGGTGATCCGCGGATTCGACTGCGACGCCGATCATTTGGAGGATATTGCCCATGCTGGTGGCCTGGGCGGTGCGGAGTGGCTCGCTGCGTCGAGCGTGAACGATGAACTCGACCTCCAGTGACGTCCACCCCGGATCGCCGATGACGCGTTCGGCCCAGTCGCGTAGCGCCTCGCTCCGCTCTGGGGTATCTGGCCACGCGACGATCGCCAGTACCTCGGAGAGACGTGCGAACCGGATCTCGTCGAGCACCGCCGTACACAGCTCGTCCTTGTTGCGGAAGTTCGAGTAGACGGCGCCCTTGGAGTACCCGGCGGCCTCGGCGACCTTCTCGAGCGAGGTCGGGTGATAGCCGTCCGCGAGGAACAGCTGCGTCGCGGTCTTGAGCTGTCGGCGTGGGCCACCAGTGATTCGAACATGCTTTCGATAATATTCGGCCACGGCGACAAGTCGACACGCGGACCAACACCCTGTGGACCGAAACGCGACTGGGGATAACTAGGCGAAACGGGGTCAGCGATTGCGGCGCAACCAGCGGCGCAGCCGTGCGCCCGTCTGTTGCAGCGGCGTCGGCGCTGCGTCGAACACCGGTTCGAGTTTGGCCTCAGGAACCGCAGCGGGCTCCGACTTGGAGTCCTCTGCTTCGGTTTCCGCAGCGACGTCTTCGGCCTCAGCTTCACCCTCTACGGCCGCTTTGTGAGCCTCCGGGGACGCCTCAACCGCCTCAACCGCTTCGTCACCCTCGACAGCACCCACACCACCGACAGACTCGGAATCCGCGACTGACTCCGGCCCCTCGTCCACCTCGGTCTCCTCGACCGCATCCCGAGCCTCCGGCTCGGCGCCAGCCTCCACCGCTTCGGCCTCCGCAGCCACCTCTTTGGCCTCAGCTTCACCCTCTACGGCCGCCTCGTGAGCCTCCGGGGACGCCTCAACCGCCTCAACCGCTTCGTCACCCTCGACAGCACCCACACCACCAACAGACTCGGAATCCTCGACTGACTCCGGCGCCTTATCCACCTCGGTCTCCTCGACCGCATCCCGAGCCTCCGGCTCGGCGCCAGCCTCCACCGCTTCGGCCTCCGCAGCCACCTCGTCAGCCTCGGCCTCGCCCTCTACGGCCGCCTCGTGAGCCTCCGGGGACGCCTCAACCGCCTCAACCGCTTCGTCACCCTCGACAGCACCCACACCACCGACAGACTCGGAATCCTCGACAGCGTCCTGGACACCGTCAGCGGCCTCGGCCTCTACCGCGGCTTCGTGAGCCTCCGGCGCCGTCTCGACCTCATCGCCTTCGGCCGCGAATTCCTCTGCCTCGGCGAGGTTGTCAGCGGGCACGCCGGCCACATCAGCGCCGAGCTGCTCGACCGCATCGGCGGCCGCGGCTTCTTCCGCTGCCTCAGCCTCTGCCTTGGCCTCCGCGAACGCCTCGGCTTCCTCGATCTCTTCCGCGGGAGCCTCCGCAACATCCTGCACGAGCTCTTCAGCTTCAGCGGCTGCCTCGGACTCCGGACCCTCAGCCTTGGCCTCTGCGAACGCCTCGGCCTCGTCGATGTCCTCCGCCGGAGCGTCCACAACATCCGCGGTCAGCTGCTCCGCCTCAGATACTGCCTCGGCCTTGGACTCCGGATCATCCTCAACGGCATCCGCGACTTCGGATTCCTCGCCACCGGCGGCCTTGGCATCTTCGTCCTCGGATTCGCCTGCCACCTTCGCAGCAGCGACCAGACCAGTCGTCGCGCCCACAGCGCTGAGTTCCTTGACGAAGTCCTCCACAGCGGTGTCCTCGTCGCCCTCACGCGGTTTACCGCGCAGAGATACCGGGTCCTCACGACCCTTGGGCGCGACCATGATGTACACGACGGCACCGATGAACACGAACGTCGACGTGAACGAATTGACTCGAATGCCCGCAATGTGTGTTGCGACATCGCTACGCATCAGCTCGATCCAGAACCGACCTAGGCAATACCCCGCCACGTACATCGCAAACAGCCGACCGTGGCCGATCTTGAATCGTCGGTCGACCCAGACGAGCACCGCGAAAACCAGGACATTCCAGATCAATTCATACAGGAATGTCGGGTGGACAACCTCGACCAGCTGGCCCGTCGAGACGCCGTTCAGCGAATCGAGCGCACCGCTGGCATCCCGTCGCTCGTAGATCTCCAGGCCCCATGGCAGCGCCGTAGGGCGGCCGTACAGCTCCTGATTGAAGTAGTTGCCGAGCCGTCCAATAGCCTGTGCCAGAATGATTCCCGGCGCGATCGCATCACCGAATGCGGGTAAGGGGATGCCACGCTGACGGCAGCCAATCCACGCTCCGACACCGCCGAGCGCCACCGCGCCCCAGATCCCAAGGCCGCCGTCCCAGATCTTTAGCGCGCCAACCACGCCTGCGCCGTCGTCGCCGAAATACGTTCGCCAGTCAGTGATGACGTGATACAGCCGCCCGCCGACCAGACCGAAGGGCACCGCCCACAACGCGATGTCGTAGATGACCCCGCGCTCGCCACCCCTGGCTTCCCAGCGCCGGTCGCCGATCACCAACGCCACCACGATGCCGGCGATGATGAACATCGCGTACGCCCGGATCGGCAAAGGGCCCAGGTGCCACACACCCTGAGACGGGCTCGGAATGTAGGCCAGGACTGTCGTCGTCACGCAGTGATCCTCTGCCGCACACCGTCGGCGAGTTCCTCGGTCAGCGACCGCACCGCGGGGATACCGTCCTTCAACGCCGAAACCAGCGCCGAGCCGACGATCACTCCGTCCGCGTACGCACCGATTTGCGCCGCCTGATCGCGAGAACGCACACCCAACCCGACACCCACGGGAATGTCCGAAACGGCCTTCACACGCTGCACCAGTTGAGGTGCGGCAACGGACACGGCGTCGCGTGCGCCCGTCACACCCATCGTCGATGCGGCGTAGACGAATCCGCGCGATGCCCGCACTGTGGCGGCCAGGCGCTCGGGCGTCGACGACGGCGCCACCAGGAAGATCCGGTCAAGGTCGTGGGCGTCCGATACCTCCAGCCATTCCGCTGCCTCATCCGGAATGAGGTCCGGCGTGATCATGCCCAGCCCGCCCGCCGACCCGAGGTCCCGCGCGAACGCATCGATCCCCCAGCGCAATACCGGGTTCCAGTACGTCATCACCACGGCCCTGCCGCCGGCTTTACTGACCGCCTCCACGGCGGCCAACGCGTCGCGCACCCGCACACCGCCGCGCAGCGCGGCCTCCGTCGCAGCCGCGATCGTCGGGCCATCCATACCGGGATCGGAGTAGGCGATGCCGACTTCAACCACATCGCAGCCGGATTCGACCATCGCCGTCATCGCCGATATCGACGTCGGCACATCGGGAAATCCCGTCGGCAGATAGCCGATGAGCGCGGAGCGGCCCTCTGCGCGGCAGGCATCGAACAGTCCAGAGAGTCCACTCATGACTTACCGTCCATCAGGCCAAACCACTTCGCGGCCGTCTCGACGTCCTTGTCGCCACGTCCCGACATGTTCACCAGGATGATCGATCCGCGGCCGAGTTCACGTCCGAGTTTCAATGCCCCCGCAACCGCGTGCGCCGATTCGATGGCAGGGATGATGCCCTCGGTTCGGCACAGCAGCGAGAACGCGTCCATCGCCTCGTTGTCGGTGATCGGCTGATAGTCGGCGCGACCTGCGTCCTTCAGGAACGCGTGCTCCGGACCGACACCGGGATAGTCCAAACCTGCTGAGATCGAATGCGATTCGATCGTCTGCCCGTCCTCGTCCTGCAGCAGATAGGAGAACGACCCCTGAAAGGCGCCGGGTGAACCGCCCGTGAAAGTTGCGGCATGACGCCCGGTTTCGACTCCGTCGCCCGCCGCTTCGTAACCCACCAGTCGGACACCCGGATCGTCGATGAACGCGTGGAAGATGCCGATCGCGTTCGATCCGCCACCGACACACGCGGTCACCGCGTCGGGAAGCCTGCCAACCCGATCCTGGATCTGCACCCGGGCTTCCAAGCCGATCACCCGCTGGAAGTCACGCACCATCATCGGGAAAGGGTGCGGACCCGCCGCAGTGCCGAAGCAGTAATACGTGTTGTCCGCGTTGGTGACCCAGTCGCGGAAGGCCTCGTTGATCGCGTCCTTCAACGTCTTGGAGCCCGCTTCGATCGATACGACCTCCGCACCCAGCAGCCGCATCCGTGCGACGTTCAGCGCCTGACGTGCGGTGTCGACGGCACCCATGTAGATGATGCACTCCAACCCCAGCAGCGCACACGCCGTCGCAGTCGCCACACCGTGCTGTCCTGCACCGGTTTCGGCGATAACGCGGTTCTTGCCCATCTGCCGCGCCAGCAGCGCCTGACCAAGCACATTGTTGATCTTGTGAGATCCGGTGTGGTTGAGGTCTTCTCGCTTCAGGAAGAGTCGCGCACCGCCCGCATGCTCCGACAGTCGCTCCGCCTCGTACAGCGGCGACGGGCGTCCACTGTAATGCCGTTGCAGGCGGTCCAGCTCATCGAGGAATGTCTGATCGCCGCGCGCTTTCTCATACGCGGCGGTGACCTCTTCGATCACAGCCATCAACGCTTCCGGAACGAATCGTCCGCCGTACACACCGAAATGGCCACGCGCGTCGGGATCGTGGGCAGTTGGTTCGGCTACAGCGGCGCTTGAATGCGGCAACTCCGGGCCGGCGAGGTCGGCCACTTGTCAGCGTGACGGTTTCGGGCACGACGGATGCGTGCCGGCGGTGACCAAATCGGCAACGGCGCTGCGGGGATCGCCACTGGTGACCAGCCCCTCGCCGACGAGCACGGCGTCGGCGCCTGCTCCGGCGTAGGCGAGCAGATCAGCCGTGCCACGCACACCCGATTCCGCGACGCGAATGACGCCGCTCGGCAGTCCAGGGGCGATGCGCGCGAAGCAGTCCCGGTCGACGTTCAACGTCTTGAGGTCCCGCGCGTTCACACCGATCACCTTGGCGCCCGCCTTAAGTGCACGATCTGCTTCCTCTTCGGTGTGCACCTCGACCAACGCGGTCATGCCCAGCGATTCGGTGCGATCGAGCATCGACTCCAACGCCTGCTGCTCGAGTGCCGCAACGATCAACAGCAACATATCCGCGCCATGCGCTCGGGCCTCGTGAATCTGATACGGCCCGACGATAAAGTCCTTGCGCAACACCGGGATTGACACGGCGGCCCGAACCGCGTCGAGATCGTCCAGCGAACCGTGGAACCGGCGCTGTTCGGTCAGCACGCTGATCACCCGCGCGCCGCCGTCCTCATATGCGCGCGCCAGTTTCGCCGGATCAGCGATCGACGCCAAGTCACCGCGTGACGGACTCGCCCGCTTCACTTCTGCGATGACACCGATGCCCGGCTCGCGCAGCGCAGCCATCACGTCCAGCGGAGACGGCGTGTCCTTGGCCATCCGCTTGATCTCAGTAAGCGGATGCGCGGCCTCACGAGCGGCGACATCAGCGCGAACTCCTTCGATAATGGAGTCGAGCACGGTCACCGAACCCATACCAGTCGCATCCCTTCCCATGACTGCGCTTGCCCTCTATCGAAGGGTAACCGCCACCGCTGCACGAATGATCACCGACCCTTGTTGTCGCCGTTGGTGGGGTCGTGCCCCTCGTCGAGTGCATCCCAGATTGCGCGCTCCGACATCGCCGCATCTGGTTCGTCGGCCTGCGACTTCACCTTGCGCGCGTATCGCCCTGGGTCCGAGCCGACCTTGGCCGCCGACCGCATGAGCAGCACGGCTCCAACGAGTGCGCCCGCCGCTGCCAACAGCGTGAGCACCGCGCCGCCGTAGTGCCGCTGTGTGCCCAGCAGATCCGCGACCGGCGACTCGGCGAGGTGAGAGGCCCGCACCGCGACATCGCGGATCACCCACAAGCTGATTGCCAGGTACGCCATGCCCGCACTGGCCGCGGCCACAAGCACCGCAAGGAGACGCAGGGGCCAACCCCGCACCGCCAAGGCTGCGACCGCAGCCGCCAGCAGCAGCACGGCCAGCGGTATCAGCGCCGTTGACCACGTCGCACCCGAGAGTGCCGCGACCTTCGGCTGCCCCAGCCCGTCGAACGAGCGGAGTTCCACCCAGGTCATCCGCGATGCCACCCACAGCGCCGCCGCCGCGAGCACCAGCAGGAGCTGAGCGATCCGTATCACGGGTCGGTCAGCGTTTCCGCCGCCGCGATGGCATTGAGCACGGCGCGCGCCTTATTCGCCGCCTCGGTGTACTCGTACGGCCCGTTGGAATCCGCGACGACGCCGCCACCTGCCTGCACATACGCGGTGCCATTACGCATCAGCGCGGTCCGGATGGCGATCGCGAAATCGGCATTGCCTGCGAAGTCCAGATACCCCAACACGCCGCCGTAGAGGCCGCGACGGGTCTTCTCGACCTCCTCGATCAGCTCCATCGCTCGCACCTTCGGCGCGCCCGACAGCGTGCCCGCCGGAAAGCAGGCCGTCACCGCGTCCAGCGCGGTCTTGCCGGCGGCCAGATCGCCGTGCACGGTCGAAACGATGTGCATCACGTGGCTGTAGCGCTCGATGTGGCTGTAGTCCTCGACGCGCACGGTGCCGGGACGGCATACCCGCCCCAGGTCATTGCGCCCAAGGTCTACCAACATCAGGTGCTCGGCGCGCTCCTTCTCGTCGTGCAACAGCTCCTTTTCGAGCAGCAGGTCTTCTTCCTCGGTGTCTCCCCGCCACCGCGTGCCTGCGATCGGGTGAGTTGTCGCACGGCCGTCCTTGACCGTGACCAGGGCCTCCGGGCTGGAGCCGACGATCGAGAAGTCCAGTCCCGCAGCCTCGTTGGGCACGTTGAGCAAATACATGTACGGGCTCGGGTTCGACACCCGCAGCATCCGGTACACGTCGAGCGGGTCGGCGTCGGTGTCCATCTCGAACCGCTGCGATGGCACGACCTGGAACGCTTCACCCGCTTCGATGTCGCCGACGAGTTTGTCGACGATGGCCTCGTACTCCTCGAGCGTGCGCTGCGCCCGGTGCAGCGGTTCGGGACGGCTGAATGTCGCCACGGTCGGCGCCAGGTGTTCGCTCAACGCCGCGGTCATCACGTCCAGCCGCGCGACGGCATCGTCGTAGGCCCAGTCCACGCGCTCGTCGGTGCCGTTCCAGTTCACCGCGTTCGCGATCAGCGTGATGGTGCCCTCGTGGTGGTCGACTGCGGCGATGTCGGTGGCCAGCAACAGCAACATGTCGGGCAGGCCCAGATCGTCCACCACCAGCGACGGCAGCCGTTCCAGCCGCCGAACCATGTCGTAGGCGAAGAAACCGACGAGACCGCTCGACAGCGGCGGAAGCCCCGGCAGAGGCTCGGTCTTGAGCAGCTCCAGCGTCGCCCGCACCGCCTGCAGCGGGTCGCCACCGCTGGGCGCATCGCACGGCGTGACGCCCAGCCACACTGCCTCACCGTCGCGAATCGTCAACGCCGACGGCGCGCCGGCCCCGATGAACGACCATCGCGACCACGACCGACCGTTCTCGGCTGACTCCAGCAAGAACGTCCCTGGCCGGTTGGCTGCCAGCTTGCGGTAAGCCGACAGCGGGGTTTCGCTGTCGGCCAGCACCTTGCGGGTCACCGGAACCACACGGTGCTCGGCGGCCAGCGCCCGGAAGTCCTCACGCGAGGTGGTTATCGCGAGGTTGGCGGTCGTTTGCACGGAACAATCCTCCCAGACCGGTATCAAAGGACCGGCATTTAGTCAGGCGTAGCGTGACACCCATGAAACGCGGAGACAGGGTCGCAGAGTTCGAATTGCCGGACCAAACAGGCACTGTGCGCAGCCTCACAGAGTTGCTGGCCGACGGCCCGATCGCGTTGTTCTTCTACCCCGCGGCGATGACACCCGGCTGTACGAAGGAAGCCTGCCACTTCCGTGACCTGGCGTCGGAGTTCACCGCCGTGGGCGCCCGCCGCGTCGGCATCAGCACCGATCCCGTCGACAAGCAGGCCAAGTTCGCCGATAAGGAACGCTTCGACTACCCGCTGCTGTCGGACGCCGACGGCACCGTCGCCACCCAGTTCGGCGTCAAACGCGGGTTGCTGGGCAAGTTCATGCCCGTCAAGCGGACGACGTTCGTCATCGATGCCGATCGCACGGTGCTCGACGTGATCGCCAGCGAATTCAGCATGGACACACACGCCGACAAGGCGCTCGATGTATTGCGGGAGCGACAATCCGCGCAGTAGACGTCCGCCGCCGCAACAATGTCAACGTCGTCGGGCGAGACGACGCGGCCGTTGACGATGAACGCGACGCGGGGGCCGTTGTTTCGGCTGGCGGCCGCGACGGCCAGGTTGCGCCGACGATCATGCTGGCCCACGGGTTCGGCTGCGACCAGAACCTGTGGCGGTTGATCGTGCCGGAACTGGCCGAGGATTTCCGGGTGGTGCTGTTCGACCACGTCGGGTCAGGCTCAGCCGATCCAGCGGCGTGGGACGCACAGCGATACGCGTCGCTGCAGGGGTACGCCGACGACATTCTCGAGATCGCGTCAGGCCTCGACCTGCACGATGTGACGTTCGTGGGCCATTCCGTTGCGTCGATGATGGGAGTGCTCGCCGTCGCGACCGATCCGGGCCGATTCGCAAAGCTGGTGCTGCTCACCCCATCTCCGCGCTACATCGACGACGGCGACTATCACGGCGGCTTCTCCCGCGGCGATATCGACGAGCTTCTCGAATCCCTGGATAGCAACTACCTGGGATGGTCACGAGCCATGGCACCGGTGATCATGGGCGCACCCGAGCAACCCCATCTCACCGACGAGCTCGCCGACACCTTCTGCCGCACCGATCCCGAATGCGCGAAAGTGTTCGCACGCACGACATTTCTGTCCGACAACCGAGCCGACCTGCAGAACGTCTCGGTGCCGACATTGGTGATCGAATGCGAACAGGATGCGATCGCACCACGCGAAGTCGGCGCATACGTGCACCAGCACATCGACGGAAGCGAACTGGTCACGCTGAATACCACGGGCCACTGCCCACACCTCAGCGCCCCGGAAGCCACCGCCAGGGCCATCGCACGGTTCGCTGGGCCGAAGTGACCGTCGAGGACCTTTACGAAAACGCACCGTGCGGATACGTCGCGACCGGACCGGACCGGCGAATCGTCGCGGTGAACGCGACGCTTGCGATATGGCTGGGTCATGACCGAACCGCACTGCTGGGCAAGTCATTTACCGACCTGCTCACCGCCGGTGGGCGCATCCACTATGAGACTCACTTCGCTCCGCTGCTCGCCGTCAAGGGCGAAATAGGCGGGATCACCGTCGAATTGGTCACCGCGGACGGTACGCGGCTCCCCATGTTCGTCACCGCGAACGCCAAGACGGGCGCCGACGGACACATCGAGTTGCTGCGGTTCGTCCTGCAGGACGCCCGCGATCGGCGGTCGTACGAACGCGAACTCCTCGATGCCCGCAAGCAAGCCGAACTCGAACGGACCCGAACCCAGGTGCTGGTGAGCACCTTGCAGCGCTCGCTGCTGCCACCGTCGCTTTCGCCTCCTGAGGGGCTGCAAGCGTCCGCGTACTTTCACGCCGCCTCATCCGACGTGGTGGGCGGCGATTTCTACGATCTGTTTCCACTGTCGTCGCAGAAATGGGGTTTCTTCCTCGGCGACGTGTGCGGCAAGGGGGTGAATGCGGCCGCGCTGACATCGTTGACCCGATACACGCTTCGCGCAACGGCCGTCATGGACGACGATCCAGTGATAGTTCTGCACAACCTCGATGTCGTTTTCCATCAACAGGTGCTCAGCAACAAGTTACGGTTCTGCACGGTCGTCTTCGGAACCCTGGAACGCCGCGGCGACGGGTTCGACGTGCATCTTGGAAGCGCGGGGCATCCTCCCCCGCTGCTGATCACCGGAGACGGCAGCGTGCGTTACGTCGTCGCCGCGGAGGGCCCCGCGATCGGCATCTCGTCGAAGGTGCCATTCGTCTCGACGCGGCTGTGCCTGGCACCGGGCGACACCCTGGTGCTCTACACAGACGGCTTGACCGAGGCGCGCACCGGTGTCGGCACGGCGCGATACGACGACGAGGACGCGCTCATCGAGTTCGCAGCGGCGCAGGCTCCGACAACGGCCCGCGAGATTGTGTATGCGATCCGTTCTGTGCTCGACGCCCTCGGAGCAGGGGTGGAGGACGATGTCGCCGTCATGGCCTTGGGGCCCGTCCAGGCGACCGGCGTAGCGTGAAATGCCGTGACAGAGGTTCTCGAACTCGCCGACGTGACGTTTCGTCGCGACGGCAAACAGATCATCGACGGCATCTCGCTCACCGTGCACGCGGGCGAGCACTGGGCGCTGCTCGGCCCCAACGGCGCGGGCAAGAGCACGCTGCTCGGATTCTGCGCCGCCGTCACCTTTCCCAGCTCGGGAACCGTCCGCATCCTCGGCCAGCAGATGGGGCGAGTCGACCTTTCGCAGCTGCGCCATGGGATCGGTCACGTCAATCCGCGCCACCGGCTGCAATACCCGCTCACGGTGCGTCAGGTGGTGCTCACCGGTATCACCGCAACGATCGACATTCCGAACCGCTGGACGCCCACTGCTGATGACCTCCGCCGCGCCGACGAGATGATCGCGACGGTGGGCCTGTTCCGCAAGGCGGACAACATCTGGCCCACGCTGTCGCAGGGCGAACGCGGCCGCAGTCTCATTGCGCGCGCATTGATTTCGGATCCACGGCTGTTGTTGCTCGACGAACCCACAACCGGCCTCGACGTCGCCGCGCGCGAGCAACTGCTGGAGACCATCGACACGCTCGACGAAACGCACCCAGAGGTGGCCTCGCTACTGGTCACCCATCACCTCGAGGAACTCCCGACCACCACGACGCACGCCCTGCTGATCGCTGACGGGCGCACCGTCGCGACCGGACCCGCGCGCGACATCGTGACGACCGAAAACGTCAGCGCCGCATTCGATCACCCGGTGGTCGTCGGATACCACGAAGGGCGATGGACCGCACGCGCCAAGGCCACCCGCATCATCGACGTCTGATTATGAGACGTCACGGGCTCCGCCAGCTTCTTCACGCCGGGAGTTCAAGCCTCCGGGCCGAGTAGCAGGTCCGCATCGAAGCAGGTGTGTTCGCCGGTGTGACAGGCGGCCCCGACCTGGTCGACCTCCAGCAGAACGGTGTCGCCGTCGCAGTCCAGCCGCACCGAGTGCACGTACTGGGTGTGGCCCGACGTCTCGCCCTTGACCCAGTGCTGCTGGCGGGAGCGCGAATAGTACGTCGCCCTACGCGATTCCAATGTGCGGGCCAGCGCCAGGTCGTCCATCCACGCCACCATCAGCACCTGCCCGGTGGACCGTTCCTGCGCAACCGCGGTGAACAGCCCGTTGGCGTCACGTTTCAGCCGCGACGCGATCCCTGCGTCGAGCGTGCTCATCGCACGACGATCCCCTCTGCGGCCATCGCCGCCTTGACCTGACCGATGGTCAGCTCCCCGAAATGGAACACGCTCGCGGCCAACACGGCGTCTGCTCCTGCAACAACCGCAGGCGCGAAATGTTCCACCGCCCCTGCGCCGCCGCTGGCGATCACCGGTACCGTCACCGCACCACGCACCGCTCGCAACATCTTGAGGTCGAATCCCGCCTTGGTGCCGTCAAAGTCCATGGAATTGAGCAGGATCTCGCCGACGCCGAGTTCCGCGCCGCGCATGGCCCATTCGATGGCGTCGATCCCGGTGCCGCGGCGGCCACCGTGCGTGGTGACCTCCCAGCCTGACGGTGTCGGCTGCTCACCTTCCGGGACCGTGCGGGCGTCGACCGACAGCACGATGCATTGCGATCCGAACTGCCGTGACAGCTCCGCCAGCAGCTCGGGCCGGGCAATGGCGGCGGTGTTGACCGAAACCTTGTCTGCCCCCGCGCGCAACAACGAGTCGACGTCGGCAATCGAACGCACACCACCGCCGACCGTCAACGGGATGAACACCTGCTCTGCGGTGTGCTTGACCACCTCCAGCATCGTGGCCCGGCCCGACGATGAAGCCGTCACATCCAGGAACGTCAGCTCGTCAGCGCCCTCTGCGTCGTAGCGCGAGGCAAGTTCGACGGGATCGCCTGCATCACGGAGGTTTTCGAAGTTAACGCCCTTGACCACCCGGCCGTCATCGACGTCCAGGCACGGGATGATCCGGATCGCGAGGTCTTTCGGAACCATCAGTAATCCTTCGGATCGCCAACGGACTGCAGCAGCTCCAGCAGCTGGCCGTGCGCCCCAGGCACACCCACCAGCATCGAGGCGGTGTTCACTGTCCAGTCATCGCCCTTCAGGTCGGTGACGACACCGCCGGCCGATCGCACCAACGCGACTCCGGCTGCGTGGTCCCAAACGTGGCCGTTGAAACTGATCGCGCCGCCGAGAATTCCGGCGGCCGTGTAGGCAAGGTCGACACCCGTGGCACCATGCATCCGCATCCGCGAACACTTCCGGCTCAGGTTCTCGATCACCGCAAGTCGGTAGCGGCCCGGCAATCGGCCGCGAGAGTCGACATTGAAGGTGCCGACGCCGACGATCGAGTCGGCCAGGTCCGCGGGCTGCAAGAGAGGCTGCTCGACACCGTTGCTGCACAAGGGTTTACCGACGATGCCGGTGAACCGCTCCCCGGTGAACGGTAACCATGTCAGGCCAGCGACGGGTTCGCCGTCGCGCACCAGACCAAGCAGTATCGCCGCCATCGGCGTGCCCGCCGCGTAATTGAACGTGCCGTCGATGGGGTCGAGCACCCACACCAGCGGCGACTCCACGTCCGCGCCACCGAACTCCTCGCCGTGCACCTCGATGCCCGTCTTGCTCGTCAGTGCATCCACGACCTGGCGCTCGATGGCCAGGTCGACCTCGGTGGCGAAGTCGTTGCCCTTCTTCTGCACGGCCGACTCGGCACGATGTCCGGCGATGAACGGCTTCGCGGCATCGTCGAGGATTGCGGCGGCCTCAGTGACCAGAGCGTCGAGGTCCGCCTCGTCGAGTGCCATCGGGTTCCTACTGCCCCACCGCGGCCAGCGCCTCCGGCAGCGTGAAACGCCCGGCGTACAACGCCTTTCCGACGATTGCGCCCTCGACGCCACGGTCGACCAGGGTGGCGATGTCCCGCAGGTCATCCACGCTCGACACACCGCCCGAGGCGATCACCGGGGCATCGGTGCGCTCGGTGACCTGTGTCAGCAGTTCGAGGTTGGGCCCGTTCAGCGTGCCGTCCTTAGTGACGTCGGTGACGACGAAGCGCGAACAGCCTTCGCGATCAAGCCGTTCCAGCACGTCCCAGAGGTCACCGCCGTCGGTCTCCCAGCCGCGGCCGCGCAGACGATGCTGACCGTCGACGATCTTCACGTCAAGGCCAACCGCCACCCTCTCGCCGTGCTCGGCGACGACCTTCGCGCACCACTGCGGGTTCTCCAGCGCCGCCGTGCCGAGGTTGACCCGCGCACACCCGGTGGCCAACGCCGCGGTCAGCGATTCGTCGTCGCGGATGCCGCCGGACAGTTCGACCGCGACGTCGAGCTTGCCGATCACTTCGGCCAGCAGGTCGCGGTTCGACCCGCGGCCGAACGCGGCGTCCAGGTCGACCAGGTGAATCCACTCGGCCCCGTCGCGCTGCCAGGTCAGGGCCGCGTCCAGCGCCGAGCCGTATTCGGTTTCGCTACCCGCCTGTCCCTGGACCAGGCGAACTGCACGGCCCTCGACGACGTCGACGGCGGGAAGAAGTATCAAACGCACGGCCGTCAACCTAACGCCCCCACCCAGTTCGCGAGCAATGTGGCACCGGCATCGCCACTCTTTTCGGGGTGGAACTGCGTGGCGGCCAGCGGTCCATCCTCCACCGCGGCGAGGAACGGCACATGGTGCGTCGCCCATGTCAGCAGGGCGTCGGCATGGCCCTCCCACTGCTGCGCGGCATAGGAGTGCACAAAATAGAACCGGGTGGTGGGGTCGAGATCCTTGAACAGCACGCTGCCTGCGGGCGCGTCGACGACATTCCAGCCCATGTGCGGGATGACGGGTGCGTCGATCCGCACGACGGCGCCGGGCCATTGGCCGCAGCCGGTCGTCTCGACACCGAATTCGACACCGCGGGCGAACAGGATCTGCATGCCCACGCACACTCCGAGCACCGGATGGCCCGCCGCCACCCGGTCGGCGATGATCTTGTCCCCGCCGATCTTTCGCAGGCCGGTCATGCAGGCCTCGAAAGCACCGACCCCCGGCACCACGAGGCCGTCGGCGTTCATCGCCGCGCCACCGTCGGCGGTCACCTCGACCGCGGCACCGACCCGCTCGAGCGCCCGTTGCGCCGACCGCAGATTGCCGGAGCCGTAGTCGAGGACGACGACTTTCTTTGTCACAACGAGCCTTTGGTGGACGGGACGCCGCTGACTCGTGGGTCGTATTCGACGGCGTAGCGCAGGGCGCGGGCGACAGCCTTGTACTGCGCCTCGGTGATGTGGTGCGGATCGCGGCCGTAGAGCGTGCGCACGTGTAGCGCGATGCGTGCGTTCATGGCCAGCGACTCGAACACGTGCCGGTTGATCACCGTGTGATACGGCACTTCGGAACCGGCAATCGTGCTGTGCAGCAGATGTTCCGGCTCACCGGTGTGCACGCAGTACGGCCGCCCCGATACGTCGACGGCGGCGTGTGCCAGCGACTCGTCCATCGGGATCCACGCGTCACCGAACCGGCGGATGCCCTTCTTGTCGCCGAGCGCCTGTCCCAACGCCTGACCAAGCACGATCGCGGTGTCCTCGATGGTGTGATGGCCCTCGATCTCGATGTCGCCCTTGGCGCGCACGGTCAGGTCGAAGCTGGCATGGCTGCCCAGCGACGTCAGCATGTGGTCGTAGAACGGCACGCCAGTGTCGATCTCGACGAGGCCGGTGCCGTCGAGGTCGAGCTCGACCACGATGTCGGATTCCTTGGTCTTGCGCTCGATCCGCGCGCGACGTGGTTCGGTCACTGTGCTCCTACTGAGGGCTCGTACTGGGCCAGTTGCGAGGCAGCCAGTGCCGCGCTCGCCTGCAGCAGCGCGTCGTTCTCCTCGGCCAGGCCGGTGGTGGCGCGCAGGTATCCGGGGATGCCGACGTCACGAATCAGGATGCCTACGTCGAGATAACGCTGCCAGGTCGCGGGCGCATCCCGGAATTCACCGAACAACACGAAGTTCGCATCGCTGGGGATGACTCGGAAACCTATGCAGGTCAATGCCTCTGTGACACGGTTGCGCTCGGCGATCAGCTTGGCGACGCTGCCCAGCGTGTCGTCGGCGTGGCGGAGCGCGGCACGGGCGGCTGCCTGAGCGATCGACGAAAGGTGGTAGGGCAGCCGCACCAGCAGCATCGCATCAATCACGGCTGGCGCCGCGACCAGGTATCCGAGCCTGCCGCCGGCGAACGCGAACGCTTTGCTCATGGTCCGGCTGACGACGAGCTTGGTCGGGAACTCGTCGATCAGCCTGACCGCGCTCGGCTGCGACGAGAACTCGCCGTACGCCTCGTCGACGATCAACACTCCGCTCGGCATCGCATCGAGGATGCGGCGCAGCTCCTCGAGCGGAACGCTTTGGCCCGACGGGTTGTTCGGGCTTGTCACGAACATGATGTCCGGCTTGCGGTCGCGGATCGCGTGTATCGCGACGTCCGTGTCGAGGCTGAAATCCTCGGCGCGGTTTGCCACCAGCCATTCGGTCTGCGTGCCGTCGGAGATGATCGGGTGCATCGAGTACGACGGAACGAAGCCGATGGCGGTGCGGCCCGGGCCGCCGAACGCCTGCAGCAGCTGTTGCAGGATCTCATTCGAACCGTTGGCCGCCCATAGGTTTTCGACCGTCAGCTCTGTTCCCGTCTTGGCGGTCAGATACGCCGCGAGATCGGTGCGCACTGCCACCGCGTCACGGTCCGGATAGCGGTGCAGCTCTTTGGCGACCTCGTTGACCGAGGCCGTCACGTCGTCGATCAGTGCGGGTGTGGGGGGATGGGGGTTCTCGTTGGTGTTCAGCCGCACCGGGACATGCAGCTGCGGTGCGCCGTACGGCGACTTGCCGCGCAGGTTCTCGCGCAGCGGCAGATCGTCGAGTGTCACCTTCTTGCCCGGGGTCATCGCTCGAACCTCCGCCGCACTGCCTCGCCGTGTGCGGGCAGATTCTCGGCCTGTGAGAGCGTGATGACGTAGCCGGAGACGTCCTTCAACGCGGCCTCGTCGTAGTCGACGACGTGGATGCCACGCAGGAAGGTCTGAACCGACAACCCACTGGAATGACGGGCGCAGCCCGCGGTGGGCAGCACATGGTTGGAGCCCGCGCAGTAGTCGCCGAGGCTGACCGGTGCATACGGGCCGACGAAAATGGCTCCCGCCGAACGGATTCGTTGCGCGACGTCGCGTGCGTCGATGGTCTGGATCTCCAGGTGTTCTGCGGCGTAGGCGTTGACGGTCTTGATCCCCGCATCGAGATCGTCGACGAGCACGATCGCCGACTGCTTGCCGGTCAGCGCCGCGGTCACCCGTTCCAGATGAACGGTGGTCTGCAACTGGTTCGCCAGTTCGCGGTCGGTTGCATCGGCGAGCTCGGGGCTCGCGGTCACGAGCACGCTGGCGGCCATCTCGTCGTGCTCGGCCTGACTGACCAGATCCGCCGCCACATGCACCGGGTCGGCGGTGTGGTCGGCGAGGATCGCGATCTCGGTGGGCCCCGCCTCGGCGTCGATGCCGACCTGCGAACGACAGATCCGCTTGGCCGCCGTCACATAGATGTTGCCCGGGCCGGTGATCATGTCGACCGGCGCCAGCTCCGAGCTGTCGGTGTCGGTGCCGCCATAGGCCAGCAGCGCCACCGACTGCGCTCCGCCGACAGACCACACCTCGTCAACGCCGAGCAGGTGGGCCGCGGCGAGGATGGTCGGGTGCGGCAAGCCGCCGAACTGGGCCTGCGGCGGGCTCGCGATCACCAAGGAGTCCACGCCCGCCGTCTGCGCGGGTACCACGTTCATCACCACGCTGGACGGGTAGACGGCATTGCCGCCAGGCACATAGAGCCCGACCCGCTCGACGGGCACCCACCGCTCGGTCACCGTCGCGCCGGGCGCCAGCGTCGTCGTGGTGTCGGTGCGTCGCTGATCGGCATGCACGGCGCGGGCCCGCTCGATTGCGACCTCGAGCGCGGCGCGGACGTCGTCGTCGAGGTCGGTCAGGGCGCGGTTCAGCTCGGCAGCGGGCACACGAACTGTCGCGGGCCGAACCCCGTCGAAGGACTCGCCGTACTCGAGCGCCGCCTCGGCGCCCCGTTCGGCAACCGCGTCGACGATCGGGCGCACTTTAGGCACCACTGCTTCCACGTCGACCCCGCCACGCGGCAGCGCCGCCCGCAACCGGGCGGCCGACAGGGTGGCGCC
Organism: uncultured Actinomycetota bacterium; assembly: GCA_963848855.1. GTDB lineage: Bacteria > Actinomycetota > Actinomycetes > Mycobacteriales > Mycobacteriaceae > Mycobacterium. The sequence goes on along the minus strand of CAWKFL010000006.1, from coordinate 396,493 downwards.
GCGCAGATCGATGCGGGCCATCTTCGGAGCCGCGCCGGCGGCGACGTCGGATCCGGCAGCCGCGCCGGCGGCGACGTCGGATCCGGCAGCCGCGCCGGCGGCAACCTCAGATCCCGATGGAGATACAGTCACGCTGACCATTGTCCCAGAGCAGGCCAAATCGGATTTGGAGGCGTCATGCGTGCGAAGGATCACCCCAATAACGCGCCCGGCGTCCCGATGATTTTTCCGCCCGCCATGGAACGCCTGCAGGTCAAGTACTTCAATCCGCTGATCAAGCCGTTCGCGCGCTTCCTGCCGGGGATGGCGACGATCAAACACCGCGGTCGCAAGTCCGGTAAGCCCTACGAGACGATCGTGTCCGCCTTCCGCAAAGGCGATGTGGTGGCGATCGCGCTTGGCCACGGCAAAACGGACTGGGTGAAGAACGTGCTGGCCGCAGGCGAGGCCGAGCTGCAGTTCACCCGGAGCGACGTACACCTCGTCAACCCGCGGATCGTGCCCGCGGGGAGCGGCGGAGCAGACCTGCCAAGGATGGCGCGGCTGCAGGCGGGCAAGGTCGCGATCTTCGTCGCCGATATCGCTTGACCCCGCTGAGAGACTGACCCAATGGCGTGGGAAGTCTGGCTGACATTTTTCGGTGCCGCGATCGCAATCGCCTTGTCGCCGGGCGCGGGTGCCATCCAGTCGATGGCGACCGGACTGACACACGGCGTGCGGCGCGCGTACTGGAGCATCCTCGGCATGGAGGCCGGCCTGATGCTGCAACTGGCGCTGATTGCCGTCGGCCTTGGTGCCGCGGTCGCGAACTCGATCGTGGCCTTCACCATCATCAAGTGGCTTGGCGTGGCCTACCTGGTGTATCTCGCCGTGCGGCAATGGCGCGCCGCCGCCGTTGACCTGCGTGATCAAGTCGGCAAGGCCGTCGCCGGTGGCCGCAGCGCCCTGGTGGTGCGCGGATTTTTGGTGAACGCGACCAACCCGAAGAGCCTGGTGTTCTTCCTCGCGGTCCTGCCCCAGTTCGTCGTGCCGACCGAACCGCTGTTGCCCCAATACTTGGCGATCGGCGCGACGATGATCGCCGTCGATCTCGTCGTGATGGGCCTCTACGCCGGGCTCTCCGCGCGGTTGGTGCGTTGGCTGAACACCCCGAGACAACAGACGATCATGAACCGCGCCGTCTCCGGGCTGTTCGCCACCGCTGCCGTCGTTCTGTCGCTGGTCCGTCGCGGCCCGGCTACGGTCTAGCCATGACCGGCCGCATACCGCAGATCCCAGTCGCGCTGGCCAATCCGAGCCTCAACCACGGTGTCGGCTTCACCCTCGAGGAGCGCCGCGAGCTGGGCCTGACCGGTCGCCTGCCCGCGGGCGTGCTCACGCTGGAGCAGCAGGCCGAACGAGTGTGGCGTCAATTGCAGGGCATGCCAAACGATCTGGCACGCAATCTGCATCTCGATCAGCTGCACTACCGACACGAGGTCCTGTACTTCAAGGTGCTCTCCGAACATCTGACCGAGCTGCTGCCGGTGGTGTACACACCGACGGTCGGCGAGGCGATCCAGCGGTTCTCCGGTGAATACCGCGGTCAGCGCGGCCTGTACTTGTCCATCGACCGCGCCGACGAGATCGAAGAGTCGTTCACCACGTTCGGGTTCGGTCCCGACGACGTCGATCTGATCGTGTGCACCGACGCGGAATCGATCCTCGGTATCGGCGACTGGGGCGTCGGGGGTATCCAGATCTCGGTCGGCAAGCTGGCGCTCTACACCGCCGGCGGCGGAATCGACCCCAAGCGCACGATCGCGGTGTCGCTCGATGTTGGCACCGACAACGAGCAACTGCTCAACGACCCGTTCTACGTCGGCAATCGACATCCCCGGCCCCGCGGAGTGGCCTACGACGAGTTCATCCAGCGCTACGTCGAAACCGCGCACCGGCTGTTCCCGCGCGCGATCCTGCACTTCGAGGATTTCAGCGCGACGAATGCGGCGGCCATTCTCGTGAAGTACTCACCGGACTACTGCGTCTACAACGACGACGTGCAGGGCAGCGGGGCGGTGGTGTTGGCCGCGCTGTATTCGTCGTTGCGAGTCACGGCTATTCCTTTGCGCGAGCAACGGGTGGTCATCTTCGGTGCGGGCGCCGGGGGTATCGGCGTTGCGGATCAGATCCGTGACGCGATGGTGGCCGACGGTGCGACCGCACAGCAGGCCGTCGCACAGATCTGGCTGGTAGACAAGCAGGGGTTGCTATTCGACGACACGGACGACCTGCGTATCCCGCAGATGCCGTACGTCAAGAGCCGTGAGGCGCTAGGAGTGGCCGCCGACGACCGGGTCGGGTTGGTCGAGACCGTCAAGTTCGCATCGCCGACGTTCCTTCTCGGCGCCTCCTCTGTGCGTAATGCTTTCACCCAAGAGGTTGTCGAAGCGATGTCGAAATCGACGGAGCGGCCGCTGATCTTCCCGATCTCCAACCCCATCTCGCAGATGGAGGCCACGCCCGAGGACATCCTGGCCTGGTCGGACGGCAAGGCGTTGGTGGCCACCGGATCGCCGTTCGCGCCGATCGCCCATGGCGGCGTCCAGTATTCGATAGGCCAGGCCAACAACATGCTCGCCTTCCCTGGCATCGGGCTCGGGGTGGTGGTCGGCGGTGCGAGTCGGGTCACCGCGGGCATGCTTCTCGCCGCCGCGAAAGCCATTGCGACGCAAGCTGACCCGATGCCTCCAGGCGCCTCGCTGCTGCCGGACGTGAAAAACCTGCGCGCGACGTCGACGGTGGTGGCCGAGGCGGTCTATGCCGCCGCCGTCGCCGACGGCGTGGCGACGCGGACACCCGATGATCCCGGGCAGGCCATCCGCGAGGCCATGTGGGTCCCTGGTTACTGAGGCTATGCCGTGCGGGTAAACACCGTCTTTCCCCGCATCGCGGGCCATGCCTGCGGGGCGTCGTCCCAATCGACAACCTGGTGCAACGCGGGCGTGAGATCACAACCGGCGGTCAGTAATTCGACGATGTCGGGGATGACGGCCCGCGCATTTACCCGACCGGTCACGAACCGCACACCGCGGGTGTACATCGGCAGCAGCGGCATTTCCACCTTGCCCTGGTAGTAGATCCCGGTGTCGGTACAGACGCCGTCGGGCCACGTCACCCGCAGCGTCGCGAAAAGCAGCTCCGGATCAGCCGACGTGTGCACGGTGACCGGATACGGATCGGCCGACTTATCGGGCTTGTAACGGTCATGCACTGTGGCGCCGAGCTTTTCGGCTGCCGCCAGACGCTGCGGGTCGGTGTCGACGTAGTCGACGTGGGCGCCCAGAGTCGATGCGAACGCGGCGGCGTAGAGGCCGATCGACAGCCGGCCGACCACCAGCACCCGCCGATCCGCAGGGTCGAGCGCGTCCAGCTCGGCGCGGTAGGGGCCGACGGCTCGCCAGCCGTCGGGAATGTTGTCGGACAACGACGCGATCGCGGTCGGGTCGACGGTGTCAGGGATGGGCAGCAGCATCGCGTCGGCATATGGCACGAGGACGAGATCCGCCATGAACCCGCCGCCGTCCAGGCCCGCGAGGGGCGCCATGCCGTACATCGCCATGAGGGGAAGCGACGCGCAGGACCCGGTCGCTCCGCGATGGCAGGCGTTGCAGTCGCCGCAGCTGATCTGAAATGGCACGACGACCCGATCGCCGACCTTGACCGATGACACGTCGTCGCCGACCGCGGCAACGACCCCGACACCCCTCGTGCCCAACGGCGTGTCCCGGCGGCATCGGCATCCTGCCCTCGGCGACGGCGACATCGAGGTCGCAGCAGGCGACCGCCAGCGGTCGCACCAACGCCTGTTCCGGGGCCGTGATCTGCGGCTCGGCGGCCTCCCGCCAGGCGTAATCCCCCACGGCCTCGAACATCAGCTGCTGCATCGCGCAACCTTTCTTTAGTGGTTGTTCAAGTATTGTTGAGTGATCTTTCAAGTAAAGTCAAGGGATGCCTCGCCCCGATCGGAGCCGCGCCGCGCTGGTGGATACCGCGGCCGTGCTGTTTCGCAGGCAGGGCTACGCGGCCACCGGCGTGAACCAGATCCTGGAAACCGCCAAGGTCAAGGCGGGCTCGCTGTATCACCACTTTCCCGACGGCAAGCAGCAGCTCGCCGCGGCGGTCGTGGACAGCGTGGGCGGCGGCATCGAGAAGCGGCTCCGCGGATTCCTCGCCAGTGGCGCTTCGGTGCCCGACATCGTCGACGGCTGGATCGACCTGTTGGCCTCGGGGCTGGTATCCGATCAGCGTGACGGCTGCCCCATCGAGCCGATCGCCACGGAGTCGGTGAACGCCAGCCCGCAGGTGCGGGAAGCGTCGGCGCGGGCCTTCGGAGGCTGGTGCCTGGCGGTCGCGGACCGGCTGCGCGCCGACGGCTGGCCGGACACCGAGGCCGACGAGATGGCACTCGCCGTCATCGCGCTCATCGAAGGGGCACTGATTCTCTCGCGCATCGCAGGCGATGCCACCGCACTCAACGCTGCGAAGTCGGCGGCGCGCACGCTGCTCAGCCCCGCAGGCGGAGCTCACGGCGCGAAGTGATCCCGAGCTTGCCGTAGACGTTGCGCAGGTGATATTCGACGGCCTTCTCGCTCACGTATATCTCGGCCGCGACCTCCTTGTTCGTCATTCCCTTGCGTACGAGTGCCACCACATCCTGCTCACGTTCGGTGAAGTCGAGCGGCGATTGCCTTGCCGCCGTGCGTATCCCGCAGGACGCGAGGTCGTCGGCGACCGAATGCCGGAAAGGCTCGGTACCGACGCCCGCGAACAGTTCGTGAGCGTCACGCAAATGGACGACGGCGTCGCGGCGGTTCCCGCGCGTGCAGCAGTCGACCGTAGCGGTGTTGTAGCAGACCGCGATCGAGCAGCCCGTCGTCGGCTCTGATGGTGTCGAGCGCGACCTCGAACAAGTGCGCCGCGTCATCGGGATCGCCGATGGCCGCGGCCAATCGGGCCCGAAGCCCGTTGAGCTGGCCGCCGATGTCCATGCCGGTTTGGTCGACGTGGCGCTGCAGGCGGTCCAATTCGGCTGCGGCGTCGGTCGTTTCCCTGGCCTCGATCAGCCCTTTCACGAGGGTCGGCCACCACGCCATGATCGCCATCTGCGAGACGACAAGGCGTGTGTCGGAGGCCAGCGGGCGCAGCGCCTCGACGACCCCAGCTGGGTCGGTGCGGCCCGGCAGATCGCGGATTTGAGTATCCGTGCGAGCATCTCGGCCCACGTGGTGTCGGATGCGCCGGCCGCGGCCTTTTCGACCTCGGCGAGCGAGGCGTGCGCGTCATCGAACTGACCGCGGGATGCGCATCGAGAGCAGCAAGGTTCTCGACGATGCGGCACGTGTTGCCATCGATCGCGAGAACGCGCTGGCACTGTTCCCGAGATTCGCGTGAGCTAGTGCGCCGGCCTCATTTGCACAGTTCCACGATCGTGGCGTTGGCGGCGTCGGCGTCCTCGAGTCGAGTCGCCTGATCGGGATCTGTGTTCTGCGCACCCGCGGTTGCCGCGGCGGCGATGTCCATCAACGCGTTCGCGAAGTTGCGCACGGCATCGGCGAGGTCCTGCGGCGTTGCCGGATCCAGCCGGGCGATCAGATACTGCCCGCCGTCATAGAGCGCGACGCGTGAGTTGGCGGCCACCGCGAGCGCCCCTGTGACGTCTTCGGGTCCACCAGCCGGCTGCAGATTCGTGTTGAGCGAAACGCCGCGCCGCACCAGATCCGCCGCCGAACAGATCGTCGTTTTCGCCTCCGTGCGTTGCGATTCCGTGTAGGTCTTGCCGGATAACTCGTCCGCCTGGCTCAGGCGGAACAGCGTCCAGCTCGACAGCCCGAGGGCGGCGATGGCCAGCACCAGCGTGACGACAACCAACGCCTTTCCCCTGCTCCGAGGGTATTCGTCAGCGTCGTGTCGATCCGGCATGCCGCCGATAGTAACTGGCTAAAGGTCCAGCCCGACGTCAAGCACGCGCACCGAGTGGGTGAGCGCACCGACGGCCAGGTAGTCGACGCCGGTCCCCGCGTACTCTGCCGCTGTGTCGAGCGAAAGCCCGCCCGAGGACTCGAGCATGGTCGAGGGTGCACGGGCGTCGCGGCGCTGTGCCGCGATCTGTGTCTGCCACACCGGAAAATTGTCCAGCAGAATGAGTTCGACGTCCTCGGCGAGAACCTCGTCCAGTTGCTCGAGCGAGTCGACCTCCACTTCGCACGGCAATTCGGGTGCGGTGCTGCGAACTTCACGCAGGGCGGCCAGCACCGATCCCGCAGCAGCCACATGGTTGTCCTTGATGAGCGCCGCATCACCAAGGCCCATACGGTGATTGACTCCACCGCCGACTCGCACCGCGTACTTCTGCAGCGCCCGCAGACCGGGAAGCGTCTTGCGGGTATCGCGGATCTTGGCCTTCGTGCCCTTGACGGCTTCGACCCAGGCGGCCGTCGTGGTCGCGATGCCTGACAAGTGGCTCACCAGATTCAGCATGGTTCGCTCGGCCGTCAGCAGGCCCTGCATCGGTGCGTCGACGACCAGCACTACGCCACCCGCCTGGAGCCTCGCGCCGTCCTCGACACGATCTTTCAACCGGTAATTGTCCGGACCGACAACCTCGTCGAGCACCAATAGCGCGATGTCCACGCCTGCGATCACGCCGGGCTCTCGGGTGATCATCGACGCAGTCGTCGACGCGTCGGCGGGCACCGTCGCCAAGGTGGTGACGTCGGGTCCGTAGCGCAGGTCCTCCTCCAAGGCTCGCGCTATCACCCTGCGCGCCTCGGTCAGTTCGTCCGCATTCAGTTCCATCACCTCACCACCGCTGGTATGAGGCTGCGACGGTGATGGCAGCCCACGGATTCGGTACGGGCGAGCGCCGCCGCAGCGACGGCACCCGCGGTCGTTGTCAGGGCGACATCCTCGAAGTCGCTGCGAGACTTGATCGCACGCGGAGTTGCGCCGTCGAGTTCGGCTGCCAGCTGCTCCAGACCGTCGGCGTCGCGGACCACCGACGCGTATCGCGTCATCGCCTGCTGCAGCTGCGGCCGCGGCAGCGCACGGCGCACGGGCAGATCGGGTGCGACAGCGCGGGTTGCGCCGGTGTCGACCGAATGCTGGGCCGCCACCTTGCCCGCCCTTGCCCCGACGACGAGACCTTCGAGCAGGCTGTTGGACGCCAGCCGGTTGGCCCCGTGCATACCAGTGCGCGCCACCTCACCGGCGGCGAACAGACCCGCGACTTCGGTGTGCCCGTGCACGTCGGTGACCACACCGCCGCAGCTGTAGTGCGCGCCAGGCACGACCGGAATCCGTTCGCGGGTGGGGTCGATGCCAGCCGCCCGGCATGCCGCCGTGACGGTGGGGAAGCGCCTCTCGAACCCGTCGTTAGCGCGTGCGTCAAGGTACACGCATGGGTCGCCGGTCGCGGTCAGCCGCGCATCGATTGCGGCGGCGACCACATCCCGCGGCGCCAGGTCACCCATCGGGTGCACGCCGGACATCACCGAATTGCCTTGTGCATCGACCAGAATCGCGCCCTCGCCGCGGATGGCCTCCGTGATCAGCGGCCGCCGGCCGCCCGCACGCCCGTCGTAGAGCATCGTCGGGTGGAACTGGATGAACTCGAGATCGCTGACCGGTGCAGCGGACCACATCGCCAGCGCCACACCGTCACCGGTCGATCCCTCGGGGTTCGTGGTGGCCGAGTAAAGATGGCCCAGCCCGCCGGTCGCCAGGATCACCGATGGTGTGTGCACCACACCGATGCCGTCCTCGTTGAGCACCACGACGCCGGTCACCGCCCCGGAGTCCGACAGTAGTTCCAGCGCGACGTGATTGCGGCGGATGTCGAGCTGTCGGGCGGCACTGTCGAGCGCCCGCTGCACCTCCGCGCCCGTGGCGTCTCCGCCCGCATGGATGATCCGCCGCCGTGAGTGGCCGCCTTCGCGAGTGAGCGCCCACCGACCCGGCGCCGCCTCATCGAATCGCGCTCCGTCGTCGACCAATTCGGCAACCGCGCGGTGGCCGTCGGCGACGATCGAGCGGACTGCGTCCGGATCGCATAGCCCGGCCCCTGCGGCGAGCGTGTCGGCGACATGCGCGTCGACCGAATCGTCGGTGTCCGGCAGTACGACAGCGATGCCGCCCTGCGCGTAGAAAGTCGCGGTCTGGTCGGCCTTGCTCAGCACTACCACCGTGCGGCCCCGCCGGTGTGCGGCCAGTGCCGCGACAAGCCCGGCCACCCCGGTGCCGATGACGACGACGTCGGCGCGCTGTTGCCAGTAGCCGCGCCCGCCGCACGATGCGCGCGCGGTCATTCGCCGCCGCCGGGTTGTCCGATCGCGATCATGCGCTGCACGCTGGCGCGCCCGAGCCGTGCCGTCTCCGGATCGACGTCGACCTCGTCGGCGCCCTCGACCAGACAGCGCAACAGGGCGGCGGGGGTGATCATCTTCATGAACCTGCAGGAGGCCCTGTCATTGACCGCGCGGAAGTCGACATCCGGTGCGGCGCGGCGCAATTGGTGCAGCATGCCGACCTCGGTAGCGACCAGCACCTCGCGGGCGCGTGTTTCGCGTGCGGCGTCCAGCATGCCGCCCGTGGACAGGATCTTCACCCGGTCCTCGGGGAACGCTCCTTCACCGGCCAGGTACAAGGCCGAGGTGGCGCAACCGCATTCGGGGTGCACATACAGCTCGGCGTCTGGATGCGCACGGGCCTGATCGGACAACTCGTCGCCGTTGATGCCCGCGTGCACATGGCATTCACCCGCCCACACGTGCAGATTCTTGCGCCCGGTGACGCGGCGGACGTGGGCGCCGAGGAACTGATCCGGGCAGAACAGCACCTCGCGGTCCTCGGGAATCGACGCGACCACCTCGACGGCGTTCGAGGACGTGCAGCAGATATCGGTCTCCGCCTTGACCGCCGCGGTGGTGTTCACATACGACACGACGACGGCGCCGGGGTGCTCGGCCTTCCAGGCGCGCAGTTCGTCGGCGGTGATCGAGTCGGCCAGCGAGCAGCCTGCGCGCTGGTCCGGAATCAGCACGGTCTTGTCCGGCGACAGGATTTTCGCGGTCTCGGCCATGAAATGCACGCCGCAGAACACGATCGTGCCCTCGGGTGCCTCGGCGGCGATCCGCGACAGCGCCAGGGAATCACCGACGTGGTCGGCGACGTCCTGGATCTCAGGCAGCTGATAGTTGTGCGCCAGCAGCGTCGCACCACGCAGGTCGACGAGGCGGCGCACCTCGGCGGCCCATTCCCGATCGCCGTCGACGCCCGAATATCCGGCGGGACCGTCGATGATCCGGCTTGCCAGATCGCCAGCCAGCACACGGTCGACAACCGTCATGGCCGCCTCCTCAATCCGCTCCGAGGTTTTCGACTTATAATCGAAAACATGTCACATACTAACACCGCACACGAGGTGCTCGCCGTCGTGTTCCAGGTTCGAGGTGTCGACTCCCGGAAACCCGCACTTCACGTGCTGTTGTGGCAGCGTGCACTCGAGCCGGAGGCCGGAAAATGGTCACTGCCGGGCGGCCGGCTCGGCGACGACGAGGACCTGACGAGTTCGGTGCGGCGCCAGCTGGCCGAGAAGGTGGACCTCCGTGAAGTTGCTCACCTGGAGCAGCTGGCCGTGTTTTCCGATCCGCAGCGGGTGCCCGGTGTGCGCACCATCGCCTCGACGTTCCTCGGCCTCGTGCCCTCCCCTGCAACACCCGAGCTGCCGCAGGACACCCGCTGGCATCCGGTGAGCGACCTGCCTGAGATGGCATTCGACCACGGCCCGATGGTGGAACATGCGCATACCCGGCTGATTGCCAAACTGTCCTACACCAACATTGGATTCGCCTTGGCACCAACGGAATTCGCGGTCTCTACATTGCGGGACATCTACAGCGAAGCGCTGGGCTACCAGGTCGACGCCACCAACCTCCAACGCGTACTGGAGCGGCGCAACGTCATCACCCGCACCGGCACCACCGCGCGATCCGGGCGCAGCGGCGGCCGTCCCGCCGCGCTGTACCGTTTCACCGACTCCACCTATCGGGTGACCGACGAATTCGCCGCGTTGCGGCCTCCTGGGTGAGTCGACTGGATTCTTAATGCCCTCTTAAGTAAGAATGCCCGGATGGACTTGGGCAGCGCAGCGCGGTCGACAGGCGCCGAATGGATCGGCCAGCCAATCCACGAGGATCTGCTTCGCAAGAGCCGACCCCTCGTCCCCGCGAAAGACCCGTTCTACGAGCCGCCGTCCGGCTTTGAGCATGCCCGCCCCGGCACAGTGCTGCGGTCACGTGACGTCGAGCTCGCCTTCATGGGGCTGGTTCCGCAGCAGTTCACTGCCACGCAGTTGCTGTACCGCACCACTGATCTGCACGGGATGCCACAGGCCACGGCCACCACCGTGATCGTGCCGACCGAGCGGACCACCGACGGACCGTGCCCGTTGGTGTCTTATCAGTGCGCGATCGACGCGGTCGCGGGCCGCTGCTTCCCGTCGTATGCGCTTCGCCGCGGCGCAAAGGCCGTCGGGGCGCTCGCGCAGATCGAGTTCTTCCTCGTGGTCGCCGCGCTGGCGGAAGGTTGGGCCGTGTCGGTGCCCGACCACGAGGGTCCCAACGGCATGTGGGGCGCCCCATACGAACCGGGCTATCACGTCCTGGACGGCATCCGCGCGGCACTGCAGTACGAGCGACTCGGGCTGTCCAAAGGGGCTCCTGTCGGTCTCTGGGGCTACTCCGGCGGCGGCCTCGCCAGCGCATGGGCCGCGGAGATGAGCGGTTCGTACGCACCGGAACTCAACATTGTCGGCGCGGTGCTCGGATCGCCCGTCGCCGACCTCGGCCATGCCTTCCGCCGCCTCAACGGCAGCTTCTATTCAGGGCTGCCCGCGATGGTGGTGGCCGCGCTGACGCACGTCTACCCCGATCTGGACCGCATCATCCAGGAGCACGCCACCGACGAGGGCAAGGCGATGCTGCTCCAGATCGAGAAGATGACCACCGCGCACGCGGTGCTGCGGTTGATCGGCAAGGACATGGGCAAGCTGATCGACCGGCCGCTCGAGCAGATTCTGCAGACCCCAGAGGTCCAGAACGTGTTCGAGAGCATCAAGCTCGGGACTGCGGTGCCCACCCCGCCGGTGCTGATCGTCCAGGCAGTGCACGACCACATCGTGTCGGTGGAGGACATCGACGACCTCACCGAGACCTACCAGTCCGGCGGGGCCTCGGTGACCTACCACAGGGACATGTTCAGCGAGCACATGCTGCTGCACCCGATGTCCGCGCCGATGACGCTGCGCTGGCTGACCGACCGCTTCAACGGCAAGCCCCTCGACGAGCACCTGGTGCGGACGAAGTGGCCGACGCTGCTGAACCCGATGACCTACGTGGGTATGGCGCGGCTAGGAAAGATCGCCGCGAAGGTCGTCACTGGGCGGAGGGTAGAGCGCCGTCCACTGTGACGGGCGGGCCGAGCACCGGTTGTTCGAAGGGCGGCCATGCGCCCAGATCGTCGCGCGCGGTCGACACCGCCATCAGCGCGTAGACCACGGCGGCGATCGCGACGGGGAACATTATCGTCACCGCGACCTGCAACGGTGACTGCCCGAAGAACACCGCGGGCGCTTCGATGACGTAGTGCACGCGGTGCTCGGGCGACACCGGCGCGCCGGCGATGTCGATCGTCCCGTAGCGCTCGTGTACCAACAACGCGCCCACACCCGCCGCGGCCCCCGCGGCGAGGCCCGCACCGATCGCCAGCGCCGCGACCATCGCAGGGCCGCGGTGGGCACGCCACTGCCAGATCAACAGTGCCGCGACCACGGCGATCACGGCCAGCATGCCGACGAGAAGAACCGCAGAGATGAAGAAGTGGTCAGCCTCGTTGCCCAGATAAGCCTTGATCCGGTCGCCGCTCTTGGTCAACGCGACCACGCCATGAATCGGCGGCGCAAGGTACGCCCACAGCGCACCGATCAGGGCGCCCGTTACGGTCAGCCCGATGACGACAACCGCCAACGCGCGACCGAGTGAAATATGCGGCGCGGCAACCTCATTCATCGCCATCATCGTCTCTTCGCGCAAGCGCTCATCGCCATCATCGTCTCTTCGCGCAAGCGCTCATCGGAAATCATCGAGGTCCTTCGAATCCAGCTCCCCGTGCCGGGAGCAGCGTGCCGACCACCCGTCCGGGCGGACCTGCACCACCATCCGACGGCCGCATTCGGCACAGAACCTCGGCGGTTCCAACCCGAGTTGGGCCGCGGTCGGCGTGACGCCACCGGCGGGCTCGCCAGTGTAGACGTTGAACTTGGCAGCCCCCATCGTTTACAGGCTGGCGTTGAGCGCCTTGATCGGCATCTGCAGGTCGTCGAGCAGCTCCAGATCCGCTTCGGCAGGCCGGCCCAGCGTGGTCAGATAGTTGCCGACGATGACGGCGTTGATACCGCCGAGAATGCCCTTCTTGGCGCCGAGATCGCCGAGCGTGATCTCGCGTCCTCCCGCGAACCGCAGCATCGTGCGGGGCAACGCGAGCCGGAATGCGGCTACGGACTTGAGCGCCTCCGATGCGGGCAACACGTCAAGGTCGCCGAACGGGGTGCCGGGTCGCGGGTTGAGGAAGTTCAGCGGCACCTCGTGCGGATCGAGTTCGGCAAGATTGGCGGCGAATTCCGCCCGCTGCTCGAGTGTTTCGCCCATGCCGAGGATGCCGCCGCAGCACACCTCCATGCCCGCCTCGCGGACCATCTGCAGGGTGTCCCAGCGCTCCTCCCACGTATGGGTGGTCACGACGTTGGTGAAGAACGAGCGCGCGGTCTCGAGGTTGTGGTTGTAGCGGTGCACGCCCATCCCGGAGAGCTGCTCCACCTGGTCGGCGGTGAGCATGCCCAGTGAGCAGGCGATCTGAATGTCGACCTCGTTGCGGATCGCCTCGATGCCGGCGGCGACCTGAGCGAGCAGCCGCTCGTCGGGGCCGCGCACCGCGGCGACGATGCAAAACTCGGTCGCGCCGGTCTTGGCGGTCTGCTTCGCGGCCTCGACGAGGCTGAGGATGTCGAGCCACGCGCTGCGCACCGGCGACGCGAAAAGTCCTGACTGCGAACAGAAGTGGCAATCCTCGGGGCAGCCGCCGGTCTTGAGGCTGATGATGCCTTCGACCTCAACGTCGGGTCCGCACCAGGCCATCCGCACCTCGTGCGCCAGTGCCAGGAGTTCGTCGAGCCGGTCGTCGGGCAGTTGCAGCACCCTCAGGGTCTGGTCCTGGTCAAGGCCCTCGCCGCGCTCCAGTACCTGCTCGCGAGCCTCCGCCAGAATGTCGCTCACCCGTCGCCCTCCTGAGTATTGAACGGTGTTCAGGTTAGGGTACCGGTGTGCAGCTCCACAAACGCGACGTGGTCGAGGCGGCGACGGCGCTGCTCGACAACTACGGGATCGCCGATCTGACGATGCGGCGATTGGCCCGCGAGCTCGCCGTCTCCCCCGGCGCCCTGTACTGGCATTTCGCCAACAAGCAGGAGCTGCTGGGTGCGGTCGCCGACCGGCTTCTGGAAGCGGTGGCCGACGTGCCCGGCGACTGGGCCGACCGGGTTGCGGGGATCTGCGGGCAGCTGCGGGATGCGCTGCTGTCGCATACCGACGGGGCCGAGCTGGTCTCGGCGAGCTTCGCGGCGGGGCAGTCGGCTGCGATGGCGCAGATCCTCGCGTGGCTGACCGACGCCGCTGTCGATGCGGGCGTAGACCCTGCCAACGCCGAGTTGGCGGCCCGCACCGTCGTGTACTACGTGCTGGGATTCACCGCAGACGAGCAGTCGCGGCTGCAATGGGACGCCGCAGGCGCCGACCTGCCCACCGAGCAGTCCGTGCTGTCCGAGGATCCCGGCGCTCGTTTTCGCTTCGGCGTCGATCTGCTTGTGAACGGAGTCGGAGTCAGTCAACTTCGCCGCAGCAGGTGATGAATCGCCATCAGCGCAAGACGCAGGCCCTCGAGTGCCCGAAGGATGTCGCTCATTGCATGCCGTTGTCGACGACCTCGCGCAGGGCCGCCACCGAGTCGGCTTCCCCCGTGATCTCGACCGAGCCGCCACGCGTCCAAGCCCACAGGGCGAGATCGACGACGGGTGCGCTGACCGTGGCGGTCGGCGCACCGGCTATCGCTCGCACCGCTCTCGGCCATTCGATCGTCGCGCCCACTTCGACCGGCCATCGCTGGCCGGTATCGGATGCGACGAACTCGACGACGGCCCGCGGTTCATATCCAGCGCCGTCCGCAGGCCATCCCCACATCACGTCGACGGCGTGGTCCACCGCGCCAGCGGCCACGTCGGGGGTGATCGGCGCGATCGCCAGCCCCGCCGTCAACTCAGCGTCGACGCGATGCATGGTCGCTTCGCAGATCTGCATCCTGCGGGTGAAGCCCACCGTCTGGTCCGGTGGCCACCAGGTCCACCGCGGATCGGCGTCGTCGAGCAGGGCAAGCTGGCCGGTCAGGGCGTCCGTCGCCTGCGCACGTAGGGCGAGCAGATCTGGCATGCCGCCGGGGCGGGCGGGCTTCGCGCCCTCGACAGCCGAGATGTCGGATTCTGTCCGCGCATTGCGCTCGAGAACACCGGCCCAGAAGAAATGCACCTCGGTCAGATGCCACAGCAGGTCGGCGGCGCTCCAGTCCGGGCAGGTGGGGCAACGTGCTTCTGGCGCAGTAGCGGCCAGCACATCGGCGAGGCGCTGGGCCTCGGTGCGGATGATCGCGATCTGGTCCATGACGTAAAGCATCTCAGTGTCGGACCGTCGGGCTAACGTCACCGAGATGATCACAGTTGAGGACGTGCGGCGCATCACCGCCGCCTTGCCTCGGTCTTACGAGGTGGTCGTGCGCGACCAGATCAAGTTTCGGGTGGGGCAGATCGTCTTTGTTGCGTTCTCGCGGGACGAGACGGTGATGGGCGTCGGCTTCCCCAAAGAGGAGCGCGCGGCGATGGTGGAGGCCGAGCCCGAGAAGTTCATGCTGCCGCGCACATCCGACATGCGGTACAACTGGATTGACGTCCGCCTGGATGCGATCGACCTCGAGGAAGTACGCGAGCTGGTGATCGACGCGTGGCGGATGTGTGTGCCGAAAAAGGTTGCGGCGCAGGTCAACTGATCGGAAATTCCAGCTTCTTGTCGCCGACCCAGCGGCGCAGCCCAGTGACACTGCCCACGATCTCGGTCGGCTTACCCACGATGCGCGTGGCGCGGCCCAGCTGCGCAGGCATAACGCGTCGCGCCATCGTGACGTGCGCGGTCCACTGCCCCGGCAATGCGTTGGCCATCGGAGACGGCTGTATGAACGGCAGGCTCAGCCTGTGCACCTCGGCGTGGACGTCGAGAAGCTCGGCCGTCGGCACCACCAGCCGCGCCAGCACCGCCTTGGCCCTGCCGAAGACCAGCGGCGCGCCGATCCGGCACGCAAACGGGAAGCGATCGGCCAATCCTCGCAACCCGTTATCCACCTCAGGATCGATCCGCTCGGCGACCGTCAGCGTCGCGTGCGGCCTGCTCGCTGGCGCCTGACTGGGAATGCCGGCCTCTCGCAAGTCCTCCCAGATGCGCCGGACCGCCGCCTCGGTATCCGGGTCGAACACGATCTCGACGGAGTGGACCATCAGCCGGCCAGGCTCTTGATCCAATCGCGGTCGAACGCCGACGCACTCATCGTCTCGAACTCCGCGGCCCCGAGGGCGCTGGCATCGGCAGGCAGGATCGCCCGCACCGCCTCGAGTTGGCCCAGTGCCCCGCGATTACCCTGCTCCGCTATCCCCGGTTCGCGGGGCCAAGCGCCGATCACCAGGCCAGCGCATGGAACATGCTGTGCAGCAAGGGATTCCAGCGTGAGCGCGGTGTGGTTCAGCGTGCCGAGGCCCGGTGCGACTACGATCAGCACGGGCGCGGCCAGGTCGGCCGCGAGGTCGCGAAGGGTCGTGCCGTCGGTGCCGATCTCGACGAGAAGACCGCCGGCCCCCTCCACCAGGACCAGTTCGGCGTCGACGTCGCGCACCGACGTCAGCAACTCGTCGCGGGTCGGCAACGCCATCGCGGCCCGCTGCGCGGCCGCCACGGGTCCCAGCGGCTCGGGGAAACGCGCGAAACCGTGTAGTTCGGTGACGCCGGAGAGCCGCGCCACCTCGGCGAGGTCGTCATCGCCGTCCGCGATACCTGTCTGCACCGGTTTGCACACCGCGACATCGATACCGGCCAGCCGGGCGTGGCACGCCAACGCCGCGGTCGCCACTGTCTTGCCGACGCCGGTGTCGGTGCCCGTCACGACGAGGATGCTCACTTCGTTTGAATGTCGCCGGCCGTGCGGCTCCGGCGGAGAGACAGCACTTCCGTGAGAACCTCTCGCGCAAAGCCTATTTCGTCTTTCGACAGTGATGCCCGCGCCGTCAGCCGCAGCCGAGACGTGCCTGTCGGGACGGTCGGCGGGCGGAAGCAGCCGACACGCACCCCCCGTCCGAGGCACGCCACCGCAGCCGAGAGCGCCACCTCGGGCTCGCCCAAGATCACCGACACCACAGCCGAATCCGGTCGCTCCGCGACCCCGCACATCGACGCCAGCGCCTCCGCGTGCCGCAGCACCGCCTGCGCGCGTGAGGGTTCGGCGATGAGCACCCGAAGGGCCGCCCACGCGGCGCCGACGGCCGCAGGGGCAAGGCCGGTGTCGAAGATGAATGGTCGCGCCGCGTCGATCAGGTGGTCACGCACCGCCGTCGGGCCGAGCACCACGCCGCCCTGGCTGCCGAGCGCCTTGGACAGCGTCGTCGTCATCACCACGTCGGGCGCACCGGCAAGGCCGACTTCATGCAACAGGCCGCGCCCGCCGCTGCCCCGCACGCCGAGCCCGTGTGCTTCGTCGACGATCAGCAGCGCGCCATGGCGCCGGCACACGTCGTGCAGCGCCCGCAGCGGGGCCATCACACCGTCCGCGGAGAACACCGAATCGGTCACCACGACGGCGCGCTCCTCGTCGCGGGACATCAGCGCTGCCTCCACCGCGGAGACGTTGCGGTGCGGGGTCACCACGACCCGGGCCCGCGACAGCCGGCAAGCGTCGACCAGAGAGGCGTGGGTGAGGGCGTCGGACACCAGCAGCGACCCTGCACCCGAGAGGGATACGACCGCACCCAGATTGGCGGTGTAGCCGGAGGAGAAGACCAGTGCCGCCTCGGCGCCGACGAACTCGGCGAGCGCGCTCTCGAAGCCTTCGTGAAGTTCAGTGTTGCCGGTGACCAGCCGTGACCCCGTCGATCCCGCGCCCCATGTGCACAAGGCCTCGACGCCACCGTCGATGACGTCGGGATGCTGCGACAGCCCCAGGTAGTCGTTGGATGCGAGGTCCAGTTCGGCGCCGACGGGCGGACGGGTCCGCAGGGATCGCCGCAACCCGGCGGCACGCCGCTGCCGCTCGACCTCGTCGAGCCAGGCCAGCGGGGAAAGGCCTACGCGTGTCACCAGATACTCCTCAGCGCGACTTGAACGCTGTTCAGGTTACGGCACTGGCAACGCCGACCATCGCCGAGGTGATCTGTTCGATCTCCGCGGAGCTGCAGATGTACGGCGGCATGGCGTAGATGAGATTGCGGAAGGGCCGCAACCACACCCCGCGGTCGAGCGCGGCAGGCGTCGCGACCCTCAGATCGACCGGCCGCCGCATCTCGATGACCCCGATCGCACCGAGCACGCGGACGTCGGCGACGCCAGGCAGCGCCGCGGCGGGCGCCAGGCCGTCCCGGAGCCCGGTCTCGATCGACCGCACCTGTGCGCGCCAATCACCGCCGAGGAGCAATTCGACCGCGGCCACCGACACCGCGCATGCCAGCGCGTTGGCCATGAACGTCGGACCGTGCATCAGCGCCCCCGGCTCGTGTGTGCTGATGGTGTCGGCGATCTCGCGGCTGCACAGCGTGGCGGCCAGCGTGATGTAACCACCGGTGAGCGCCTTGCCGACGCACATGATGTCGGGGCTCACCCCGGCGTGGTCCGCGGCGAACAGCTCGCCGGAGCGCCCGAATCCGGTGGCGATCTCGTCGAAGATCAGCAGCACGCCGTGCTCATCGCAGACACGTCGAAGGTCGTTGAGGTAGCGGGGATCGTGGAACCTCATACCGCCTGCGCCCTGCACGACCGGTTCGACGATTACCGCCGCCAGCTCTTCGGCGTGTTCGGCCAACTGCTTCTCGAACATGTCGGTGTAGGCCGGGTCGTAGTCGGTGGGCACCTGTGGCGCGAAGACTTGATGAGCCAATACTGAGTGTTTCCCGGTCCACAGCGAGTGCATGCCGCCGTCGGGATCGCACACGCTCATGGGCGTGAACGTGTCGCCGTGATAGCCACCGCGCCATGTCATCAGCCGGTGCTTGGCGGGGCGACCGATGCTGCGCCAGTACTGCAGCGCCATCTTCACAGCGACCTCGACCGAGACCGATCCGGAGTCAGAGAAGAAGACGGTGTCGAGGCCGTCCGGCGTGATCTGCACCAGCAGTTGCGCCAGCCGGGCGGCGGGCTCGTGGGTCAACCCACCGAACATCACATGGTTCATCGTGGCCAACTGATCGGCGATCGCGGCGTCCAGCGCCGGGTGGCCGTGACCATGGATCGCGGTCCACCACGAGGCCATCGCGTCGAGCACCTCGACAGACCGCCCGTCGCGCATCACGGTCAACCACGCACCACGCGCGCCGACCGCGACCACCGGCGGCTGCGCTTCGGCTCCGATGGTGCTGTAGGGATGCCAGATGTGGGCGGCGTCGATCGCACTGATCTCCGCGGGGGTCAACATGAGCGTGATCCTTTGCTCACGGGCGCTGGTGCATCGCATGGAGCATGAGACACCAGGCGATCTTAGGTACATTAACCGTCGACCATGATGACCCTCGCCCCTCCCCGGACGGCGCCCGCACCCGATCCGAATCCAACCCCGCCCGCGGCCATGGGAACTCGGAATTCGGGCTTCTACCGCCATGATCTCGACGGCCTGCGCGGGATCGCCATCGCGTTGGTCGCGGTGTTTCATGTGTGGTTCGGCCGGGTTTCCGGTGGTGTCGACGTATTCCTCGCGCTGTCCGGCTTCTTTTTCGGCGGACGTCTGCTTCGCACGGCACTGACGCCGGGCACATCGCTGTGGCCGGTTCCCGAAATCACCCGATTGGTTCGTCGGCTGTTGCCCGCACTCGTCGTAGTGCTCGCCGCCTCGGCAGTGCTGACGATTCTCATCCAGCCGGAAACACGCTGGGAGGCGTTTGCCGACCAGAGCCTTGCCAGCCTCGGTTACTTCCAGAACTGGGAACTGGCCAACACCGCATCGGACTACCTTCGCGCCGGTGAGGCGGTCAGTCCGCTGCAGCACATCTGGTCGATGTCGGTGCAGGGACAGTTCTACATCGGCTTCTTGGCGCTGATTTTCTTGTTCGCCTATCTCTTCCGCCACCTTCTCGGCAAGTACATGCGGATTTCATTCGTCGTGCTGCTGAGCGCGCTAACCATCGCGTCGTTCGTCTACGCGATATTTGCTCACAACGCCGACCAGGCGACCGCCTACTACAACAGCTTCGCCAGGGCATGGGAGCTGTTGCTCGGTGCACTGGTCGGCGCGCTTGTGCCCTACGTGCGCTGGCCGATGTGGCTGCGCACGACAGTCGCCGCGATCGCGCTGGCCGCGATTCTGTCCTGCGGTGCGCTGATCGACGGCGTCAAGGAGTTCCCTGGACCGTGGGCCCTGGTGCCCGTGGGCGCAACGATGCTCTTCATCCTGTCGGCCGCGAACCGGAAGGCCGACCCGCATACCGGAGGCCGGCTACCCGCCCCCAACCGGCTTCTGGCCGCTGCGCCGTTCGTGTCACTGGGAGCGATGGCCTACTCGCTGTACCTGTGGCACTGGCCGCTGCTGATCTTCTGGCTCTCCTACAGCGGTGACACCAAAGCGAATCTCCTCGAAGGCGCCATCGTGCTGCTGGTCTCGGGCGTGCTGGCGTGGTTGACCACCCGTTACGTCGAGACCCCGCTGCGATACCGGGCGCAGGCAACGTCTGTGCCCGCCATTCCGCTGCGGGTGCGGTTGCGCCGCCCGACGATCGTGCTGGGCTCGATCGTCGCTCTGCTGGGTGTGGCGCTGACGGCGACATCGTTCACGTGGCGCGAGCATGTCACCATCGAGCGCGCGAACGGCAAAGAGCTGTCCGGACTTTCGTCGCGCGACTACCCCGGCGCTCGCGCACTGCTCAACAACGCGAGAGTGCCGAAACTGCCGATGCGGCCGACCGTGCTCGAGGCGAAGGACGATCTGCCCGAGACCACCACCGACGGCTGCATCAGCGATTTCGACAACACGGGCGTGATCAATTGCACATTCGGCGACAAGTCGGCGACTCGGACCATCGCTCTGGCCGGCGGTTCACACGCCGAACACTGGATCACGGCACTCGATCTTCTTGGCAGGCAGCACCACTTCAAGGTCGTGACCTACATGAAGATGGGCTGCCCGCTGACCACCGAGCAGATGCCACTGGTCATGGGCGACAACCGGCCGTACCCGGGCTGTCGCGACTGGAACAAACGCGTGATGCCCAAGCTCATCGCCGACCACCCGGACTTCGTTTTCACCACCTCGACACGGCCGTGGAACATCAAACCCGGTGACGTCATGCCAGGAACGTACATCGGAATCTGGAAAACGTTGTCCGACAACAATATTCCGATACTCGCCATGCGGGACACCGCATGGATGGTGCGCGATGGAAAGCCGTACTTTCCCGCTGACTGCCTGGCAAACGGCGGGGACGCGACCTCGTGCGGGATCAAACGATCCGAAGTACTGTCGGATCACAACCCCACATTGGATTTCGTCGCGCAATTCCCGCTGCTGAAGCCGCTCGACATGACGGCTGCGGTCTGCCGCGACGACATCTGCCGCGCAGTCGAGGGAAATGTGTTGATCTATCGGGATGCCCATCACATCTCGAAGACGTACATGCGCACGATGACAGGAGAACTCGGACGTCAGATCGGCCTGGCCACCGGCTGGTGGGCTGATTGATGCCGTCGGCCGAACCCTCCTCCGTGCCGACCGTCTGGCCGGGCGATGCCTATCCCCTCGGCGCCACCTACGACGGTGCAGGCACCAACTTCTCGCTGTTCTCCGAAGTGGCCGAGCGGGTGGAACTGTGCCTGATCGCCAAGAACGGGTGCGAGGAAAGAGTCAACCTCGACGAGGTCGACGGCCACGTCTGGCACTGCTATCTACCCACGGTCACGCCCGGCCAGCGCTACGGCTTCCGTGTGTATGGGCCCTGGGACCCGGCGGCCGGGCACCGCTGCGATCCGAGCAAGCTGTTACTCGATCCGTACTGCAAGTCGTTCCACGGCGACTTCGAGTTCAGCCAGGCGTTGTTCTCGTACGACATGGAGGCGGACGACCTCGCGTCGGGCGGCACCCCGCCGAGGATCGATTCGCTGGGTCACACGATGACCAGCGTGGTGATCAACCCCTTCTTTCAGTGGGCATCCGACCGGGCCCCGCGCACGCCCTATCACGAGACGGTCATCTACGAGGCCCACGTCAAGGGCATGACCCAGACGCACCCCGGCGTTCCCGAGGAACTCCGCGGCACGTATGCCGGCCTCGGCCACCCCGCGGTCATCGACCACCTCAAGTCGCTGAACGTCACAGCCATCGAACTGATGCCCGTGCACCAGTTCCTTCACGATCACCGGTTGCTCGACCTCGGACTGCGAAATTACTGGGGCTACAACACGTTCGGGTTCTTCGCTCCGCACTATCAATACGCGTCGAACAAGCACGCAGGCGGCGCCGTGGCCGAATTCAAAACGATGGTGCGGTCATTTCACGAGGCAGGTATCGAGGTCATCCTCGACGTGGTTTACAACCACACGGCGGAGGGCGACCACCTCGGGCCGACGATCAACTTCCGCGGCATCGACAACGCGGCGTACTACCGGTTGCTCGACGGCGACCCACGGCTCTACAAGGACTTCACCGGCACCGGCAACAGCCTCAATCCCCGGCACCCGCACACCCTGCAGCTCATCATGGATTCGCTACGGTACTGGGTGCTGGAAATGCACGTCGACGGTTTCCGCTTCGACCTCGCCTCGTCGCTGGCGCGCGAATTCTACGAGGTCGACCGGCTTTCGGCGTTCTTCGACCTCGTGCAGCAGGACCCTGTGGTCAGCCAGGTCAAACTGATCGCCGAGCCCTGGGACGTCGGTGTGGGTGGATATCAGGTCGGCAATTTCCCAGGTTTGTGGACCGAGTGGAATGGGAAGTATCGCGACACTGTGCGTGATTACTGGCGGGGCGAGCCCGCGACCCTCGGCGAATTCGGCTCCCGGCTAACCGGGTCGTCCGACCTGTACGAAGCCACCGGACGACGACCCATCGCGAGCATCAACTTCGTCACCTGCCACGACGGCTTCCCGCTCGCCGACCTGGTGTCCTACAACGAGAAGCACAACGAGGCCAACGGCGAGGACAACCGCGACGGCGAAAGCCACAACCGGTCCTGGAATTGCGGCGTGGAAGGGCCCACCAACGATCCGGAGATCCTGGCGCTGCGCGGTAAACAGATGCGCAACATCCTGGGCACCTTGATGGTGTCGCAGGGCACGCCGATGATCTCGCACGGAGACGAGATCGGTCGAACTCAGGGCGGCAACAACAACGTCTACTGCCAGGATTCCGAGATCTCCTGGATGGACTGGTCACTGCTGGAGACGAACGCCGACCTACTCGAGTTCACCCGCAGGGTCACCAAGCTGCGCCGGAACAACCCCGTCTTCCGCAGGCGTCGCTTTTTCCAAGGCAAGCCTATCCGCACGGGTGATCAGGTCCGTGACATCGCGTGGCTGACGCCTGCGGGTAAGGAGATGGCTCCGGAGGATTGGGGCACCGGTCTCGGCAAGTGTGTCGCGGTCTTCCTCAACGGTGAGGCGATCCCCACCCCCAATGCGCGCGGTGAGCGAATCGTCGGCGATTCGTTTCTGTTGTGCTTCAACGCCCATGACAGTTCGCAGGAGTTCGTGACGCCGAAGGGCGGGTACGGCAAGGAGTGGACTGCGGCGCTGGACACCGACGACCCATCGGGGTCGACGGACTTGGTGGTGACCGCCGGTAAGAAGATCACGCTGCAGCCGCGATCGTTGCTGGTATTGCGTAAGACCGCCTGACACATGGCGTCCCCGGTGCTGTCGATGTATCGCCTGCAGATGCGCGGTGACGGCTTCACTTTCGCCGATGCCGAGGAAGTCGTTGGCTACCTCGATGAACTCGGGGTCACCCACCTCTACCTCTCGCCGATCCTGACCGCCGCCGAAGGTTCGACGCATGGCTACGACGTCACCGATCCGACGGCCGTGTCGGCCGCACTCGGTGGTTCGGATGGGTTGGCGCGGCTGTCGGCAGCAGTACGCGCCCGCGGCATGGGTCTGATCGTGGATATCGTGCCCAACCACCTCGGCGTCGAGAAGCCGGAACAGAACCGATGGTGGCGCGATGTGCTCGAGCACGGCCGGAATTCGACCTACTGCTCCTATTTTGATATCGACTGGGACCTCGATCCCGACGGCCGAATTGTGCTGCCGGTGCTTGGTTCTGACGGTGATCCCGCACCGCCGGGATACCCTGCCGACGACACGCACTACCGCGCGATCGGATGGCGCAAGGGGATCTGTGGCTACCGCCGGTTCTTCTCGATCACGTCGCTGGCTGGGCTGCGGCAGGAGGACCGCACGGTGTTCGACGCCACGCACGTCGAGGTGAAGCGCTGGTTCGACGAAGGTCTGGTCGACGGGTTGCGTATCGACCATCCCGATGGATTGTCCGATCCCGCAGGCTATCTCGAGTGGCTTCGGGAGCTGGTCGGCCCGCAGACCTGGATCGTCATCGAGAAGATCCTCGCTGTGGACGAGCCGCTGGATCTTGCGTTGCCGGTGGCGGGCACCACGGGATACGACGCGCTGCGCGAAATCGGCGGTGTGTTGATCGATCCGGCCGGCGTAGGGCCGCTGACCGCGTTGTACGAATCAAGTGGCCCCGGCTACGACGATATGCC
Source organism: uncultured Actinomycetota bacterium (assembly GCA_963848855.1). Lineage (GTDB taxonomy): Bacteria > Actinomycetota > Actinomycetes > Mycobacteriales > Mycobacteriaceae > Mycobacterium. The sequence continues at coordinate 372,348 of CAWKFL010000006.1, read as the reverse complement.
GCAGGTCGCCCGCAGGCTCAAGGCCGATACCGTCACGACGACCCTCGGTAGCGAGCTGGCCAGGGTGTGCCGCACTGTCGTCGCGGCAACGGGTGTCGACCACCCCGACCTGTCGGAGGCTGTGGCGGAGGTGATCAGCCGCGTCCCGGTCTACCGGTCGGATTATCCGTCGCTGTCACTGGTGCTCTCCGATGCGCTGGACGAAACCGTATCCGCGGCCCCGCAATTGGCCGAACCGCTCGCGCTCATTTCGTCAGCGCTGGCCACCGACACGGCGGCTGCGGTACGGGTGCAACAGCTGTGTGGCGCGGCAACGGCCAAGTCCATGGAGGACTGCCTGTTCTACCGAGACGCCCGACTGGTATCGCTCAACGAGGTCGGCGGCGAGCCACACCGGTTCGGGGTGAGCATCGCGGAGTTCCATCAACGCGCTACGGTGCGAGCGCGGCTGTGGCCGCATGCGATGGTCACCCTGACCACTCACGACACCAAACGCGGCGAGGATGTCCGCGCACGTATTGGGGTGTTGTCGCAGGTGCCGTCGCTGTGGGCGGAGCTGGTCGGCAAGTGGGCGTTGGCGGCACCGCCGCCGGATGCCGCGACGGCACTGTTCCTGTGGCAGAACGTGTTCGGAGTGTGGCCTGCCGACGGCACGATCACCGATGAGCTACGCAAGCGGCTGCATGCGTACGCGGAGAAAGCGATCCGCGAGGCGGCCCTGCACACCACGTGGAACGACCCGAACGAAGAATTCGAGAATGCGGTGCACTCCTGGCTGGACGCGATACTCGACGGCCCCGTCGCCGCCGAGATGACGTCCCTGGTGGCCCGCGTTGACCTTCATGCCAGGAGCGACGGTCTCGGGCAGAAGCTGTTGGCGTTGACCGCGCCCGGCGTGCCGGATGTGTACCAGGGCACGGAGTTGTGGGAAGACAGCCTCGTTGACCCCGACAACCGCAGGCCGGTGGACTATGCCGCTCGGCGGCAGGCGTTGAAGGCGATGAGCCACCCGAAGATTCGCGTGGTGAAGGGCGCACTGGGGCTGCGCCGCGACCGTCCGGACACGTTCGTGTCGGGTGGGTACACGCCGGTGCTCGCGCAGGGGCCGGCCGCCGGGCATCTGGTGGCGTTTGTGCGCGGCGACGATGTGCTGACCGCGGTGACCCGGCACACGGTGCGGCTGTCCGAAACCGGCTGGGGCGACACGGCTGTCGTGCTGCCCGACGGGGCCTGGACCGACCGCATCGGCGGTGGCAGGTTCAACGGAACGGTCCTGGCGGTGGAACTGTTCGCGGATCTGCCTGTAGCACTGCTGGAGCGCGCCGATGACTGAGTTCGCGGTGTGGGCGCCGCTTCCTGAGCGGGTGCGCCTCGACGTCGACGGCACGCTGTACCCGATGACGAGGTCGGACGACGGCTGGTGGCGCGCCGACGTCGACGCCCGGGCGGATGCCCGGTACGGGTTCGTGCTCGACGACGACCCGACCGTGTTGCCCGATCCGCGCTCCCCGCGCCAGCCCGACGGTGTCCACGCCCCGTCGCAGCTGTGGCAGCCGTCACCGGAGGCATGGACGGACGGCGACTGGCCGGGCCGGTCGATCGCAGGCCAAGTGATCTACGAACTGCACATCGGCACGTTCACACCGGGCGCCACGTTCGACTCGGCAATCGAGCGGTTGGACTATCTGGTCGACCTCGGCGTCGACATCGTCGAGGTGATGCCGGTCAACGCATTCGGCGGGACGCACGGCTGGGGCTATGACGGTGTCCTCTGGTACGCGGTGCACGAACCTTACGGCGGCCCGGACGGCCTGGTGCGCTTCATCGACGCCTGCCACCGGCGCGGGCTCGGCGTGCTGATCGATGCGGTATTCAACCACCTCGGCCCTTCGGGCAATTACCTACCGAGGTTCGGGCCGTACATGTCGTCGGGCAGCAACCCGTGGGGTGAGTCGATCAACATCTCCGGCCCGGACGCCGACGAAGTGCGCCGCTACATCATCGACTGCGCGTTGCGCTGGATGCGCGATTTCCACGCCGACGGTCTGCGACTCGACGCCGTGCATGCGTTGGTCGATACCACCGCCATCAACATCCTTGAGGAGATGTCGACCGAAACAGACGCGCTGGCAAGCCAACTCGGACGCCCGCTGTCCCTGATCGCCGAGAGTGATCGCAACGATCCACGGTTGATCACGCCCCGCGACCGAGGCGGCCTCGGTATGACTGCGCAGTGGGACGATGACATCCACCACGCGATCCACGCGGCTGTGTCCGGTGAACAGCAAGGCTACTACGGTGATTTTGGATCGTTGGAGACCTTGGCGCAGACGCTGAAGCATGGTTACTTCCACGCGGCTACCTACTCGTCGTTCCGGCACCGGCGCCACGGCCGCCCGCTGGACACGGCGACGACTCCGGCCACCCGGCTGCTGGCCTACACGCTGACGCACGATCAGGTGGGCAACCGGGCCGTCGGCGACCGACCGTCGCAGACCCTGGCGTTCGGCCAATTGGCGCTCAAGGCCGCACTCGCACTCGGATCCCCCTACACGGCGATGCTTTTCATGGGCGAAGAGTGGGGCTCCACGTCGCCGTTCCAGTTCTTCAGTTCACATCCCGAGCCGGAGTTGGCCAGAGCCACCGCGGAAGGCCGCAAGCGCGAGTTCGCCGAGCACGGCTGGGACGCCGACGAGATCCCGGATCCGCAAGATCCGGTGACGTTCGAGCGGTCCAAACTGAACTGGGACGAGATCGACGATGGCGATCACGGCCGGCTGCGACGGACGTATCAGCAGCTGATCGCGTTGCGACACACCGAACCCGATATGGCCGATCCGTGGCTGGACGACATGCGCGTCGAGTACGACGAGGACGGGCGGTGGATCGTCATGTTCCGCGGGTCGCTGGCCATCGCATGCAATCTCGGCGTGGACGACGTCGAGATCCCAGCCACCGGTGAGCTCGTGCTGGCGTGGGGCCAACCAGTGGTCGGCACGAAAGCCACACGGCTCCAGCGGCATTCTTTCGCGATTCTGCGGAGTGTCAAATAGTTATCCACAGCCACCCGGCCTGTGGATAACTGATTACCGCCGGACCGCGCAGGCGGTTGATGATGCGCGTATGAGTCACTGTGAGCTCCTGCCCATACCGCCCGTCGAAACCGCCACCGATCCGGTGCATTCGGCCGCCGACCTACGACAACGTTGGCGAGCATTGATGGGTCCGTTGGGATTTGGCGAACAGCTGCTGCGGTTTGGCTTCATGAGTCCGAACCGATGTCTGATCAAGTTTCTCGGCGAGGTCGAACTTGGGTCTTCGCCGAAGCGGTCGGCAATCGAGAACGTGATGTCGGCACTATGCGAACTCCTGCCCGATATGGAGCCGGACACCACCGTCGCGCTGCTGTTGACGAGGCCGGGTCGTGGCGGAATCTCCACCATCGACAGGCGATGGTCGACGTTGATTACCCACTTGGCCGCGGAGTTTGGCGTACCGATCGAGCCGATCTTTCGCGCCAATGACGAGTCGCTCGTCCAAGTCGAGCCACAGGTGGCGGAATCACGCTAGCGACCGACAGATCGGCCATGCGCCGTCGCTCCAGTTGCTCACGACCGTGCGTGTCCGGCGATCCGCGGGATAGTGCGTGCTGCGGAACGATACGCCGGCGTCATAGCCCTCGATCTCGACGGCGCCGTCGGGTGTGCGCCAGAACCCGAGGCCGTAGTGCATTCGATCCGACGGGTCTTCGCTGCGTGGCCGGGTCATCTCGGCGACGACGTCGAGCGGAACGATCGCCCCGGCGAACAGCGCCCGCCAGAATGAGTCGATATCGGTCAGGCCGACGTGCGCACCACCGTCGCCGGAGCCCCGGACCGGAAGGTGCAATGCGTTGGTGCGCAACCCGTCGGCGAACAGGTAGCCGATCGCCACGTCGCCCGGCAGTTCGTCGTTGCGGAGGTACGCCGCGCCTGCCATCCCGGCGGGGTCGAACACCCGCTGACGGACCAATTCGTGAAACGCCACGCCGGTCGCTCGCTCAGCGAGGAGCGCGAGCACGACATAGCCGCCGTTGTTGTAGGCGAATCGCTCACCAGGCGTCGACACCTGGGGATAACCGTCGAGGACCGCGATGAAGTCCTCCGTCGTCTCCAGGCGGTGCACCGGCACGGGCATCACATAGTCGGTGATCGCGCCCACGACGTCCTCGTCCAGGTAATCGCCGATCCCGGAGCGATGGGCCAGCAGGTGCTCGACCGTGACAGCGTCATCGATCAGCGGCAGGTCTGCGCCGAGCACTTCCCGCGCCGGTGTGTCCAGGCTCAGCCGCCCGTCGCTCACGAGGGAGATGACGGTCAGCGCAGTGAACGCCTTGCTGCCGCTTGCGATCCCGAAGCGCGTCGCGGGTGCCACGGGGACGCCGTGCGCCCGGTCGGCGAGTCCGCGTACGAGCGTCCACCGATCACCGGGGGACTCGCCATCGCTCGCCGCAATGCCCGAGAACCCCGACTTGTCGGCGGCCTCGACGACCTCGGACGGCACGTCCATCCGATCACCCTTAGAGCAGGTACCGGTAGGCCGGCGAGCCTGGCTCCAGCGCCTCGACGTGAATGTCTGAGGCCCGCATGCGTTCGAGCAGTCCCTCGAAGGCCGCCGCCGAACCCAGTTCGATACCCACCAGCGCCTCGCCGGTCTCGCGGTTGTTGCGCTTGACGTACTCGAACAACGTGATGTCGTCGTTCGGGCCGAGCACCGTATCCAGGAACCGGCGCAGCGCGCCCGGCTCCTGCGGAAAGTCGACGAGGAAATAGTGCTTGAGACCAAGGTGCACCAGTGAGCGCTCCAGCACCTCGTTGTAGCGCGAGACGTCGTTGTTGCCACCCGAAATCAGGCACACCACGGTCGACCCCGGCTCGATCTCCGCCTCCATCAGGCCCGCCACCGACAGCGCGCCTGCGGGCTCGGCGATGATGCCCTCGTTCTGGTAGAGGTCGAGCATCGCCGTGCACACCGCGCCTTCGTCGACCGTGGTGATCGACACCATGTCTCCCGCGGCCGCCAGCGCCGCGTAGGTCAGCGTGCCCGCGCGGTTTACGGCGGCGCCGTCGACAAACTGGTCAACGTGATCGAGAGTGACCGGCTCCCCCGCGGCCAGCGCGGCGATCATGGCTGCCGCGCCTGCGGGTTCGACACCGAGCACCGATGTGCTCGTCGTGCGTTCGGCCAGATATGTCGTGATGCCCGCGATACAGCCACCGCCGCCGACGGGAACGATCACGACGTCCGGCTCACCGTCGAGCTGCTCGAGGATCTCGGCGGCGATCGTGCCCTGACCCGCCATAGTGCGCGGATCGTCGTATGGGGGCACCAGTGTCGCGCCGGTCCGCGCAACGTCATCGAGCGCAGCCGCCGCGGCCTCGTCGTATGTCTTGCCCACGGCGATCAGCTCGATGAAATCGCGCCCGTGGTAGCGGATGCGGTCGCGCTTTTGCTTCGGCGTCTTCGCCGGGACATACACGCGACCGTGGATGCCCATCGACCGGCACGCCATCGCGAAGCCCTGCGCATGGTTACCGGCCGACGAGCACACCACGCCTGCCGCGATCTCCTCATCGGACAGCTGCATCAGCAGGTTGTGGGCGCCGCGTAGCTTGTAGGACCGCACCGTCTGCAAATCCTCGCGCTTGAGGTAGACGCACGCGCCCGTGGCTTCCGACAGCCGCTCGCTGAACTGCAGCGGGGTGTGGGCCACCACGCCGGAAATTCGTTCGGCCGCCTCGTCGATATCTGCGGCGCGAAGCGGCCGCGACGTGAACGGGGTCTGGCTCAGTTCAGCGGACACCGGTCAATGGTGCCACTTGCACGTTTTCCTACGAAATCGGGCTTAACCGACCGGGCTCAGGACGAATACCGGAATCTGGCGGTCCGTCTTCTGCTGATACTCCGCATAGTCGGGCCAAGTCGCCACCGCCCGCTCCCACCATGCGGCCTTCTCGTCGCCGAAGACCTCGCGGGCCTCGTAGTCCTTGGTGACGGTGCCGTCCTGCAGTTCTACTCGCGGATGAGCCTTGACGTTGTAGTACCAAACCGGGTTCTTCGGGGCACCGCCCAGGGACGCGACAATCGCGTACTTGCCGTCATGTTCCACACGCATCAACGGGGTCTTGCGGATCTTGCTGCTCTTGGCGCCGATCGTGGTCAGCAGAATGACGGGCCTGCCCTTGAGCTCGGTTCCCTCGGTTCCGCCTGACTCTATGTACTGCTCGGCGTTCTCGCGGGCCCAGTCAGACGTGCTTGGTTCGTAATCTCCGGAAAGTGGCATCTCACCAGCTTAGACCGGCTATGAAAAGCGAACCCTCATCCAGTATTTCGATTGCCCGAAAACTCTCTTACGAGCTATCGTCAACACATGACCGTGCACGACGAAGTCAGCATCGCCGGCGTGGCCTGGCCGGTGTACAAGCTGCTGGCGCTAGCGATCGGTCTCGTGGTGCTCGTGATCGTCGCGTTCGCGACGGCCAGCGCCGCACCTGCCGTGCTGGCCGCGGCCGCCTCGGGCACCATCGTGTGGCTCGCGCTCGGCGCATTCCACCTGCGCGGTTAGTCCTCCAGCCAGCCCTTCAACGTCGCCAGGTCGGCGGCCACCGCCGCAGCGTCGGCGTCGAGCTCCTCGTCGCTCATCCCCGGCCGGCGGCGAACCGTGAACAACACCTCGGAGCGGGCACTGCCGACACCACCGGGGATCACCCGCAGCGGGTTGTAGAAAGCCTCACCCGACGGCATTCGCACCACATGATCGAGCACACCGAACTCGTTTGGCGGCGCGAACTCGACGGTCACCTGACCCATGGGCGAATCAGCCACCCAGCCGTCGGCGCTCTGCCGCAGTCCGCCCTCCGCGAGCCCCGCGGCCCACCGCGGCCATGTCTGCGGATCGGCGGCGAACTCGTAGACCGCCTCTGGCGCGGCCTCAATCCAAATGCTGACGTGTCGCGACTCCATCTCTTCATCGTCGCGCACACACTTGCCTGATGGACACCGGTGACGCTCCTCAGCACAACCCTTGGCAGCCGTGGTTGCAGGAAAGCGATCCGGAATACCGCCTCCCGGTGTCGTTCGCGATCGTCGCGGCCATGGGCTTGCAGGCGTATTTCGCCGTTCTCGCATCCACCACGTTGCTACCGGTGCTTCTGTGGCCCTTGATAGTCATCGAACTCGGATTGTTACTCGAGCTCGTCCGCCAAAATCCGCGCAAGCTCAAGGACGAGAGCCCCCGGGTGAGACGAATCAGCTGGATCCTGACGGGCGGAATTGTCCTGGGCAACATGGCATCGGCTGTGGTGCTTGACTACCTCATCGTGTCGGGCAACGCCAAGGACAACGCCCAATTGCTGCTCGGCGGCGGCGGATCGATCTTCGTCACCAACGTGATCGCCTTTGGCCTTGTGTATTGGGAATTCGACCGGGGTGGTCCGTTCGCTCGCCGACTACGGCCCAAGGAGCGACCACATCCGGACTTTCTTTTTCCGCAGATGGGCCAGCCCGGTCGCGCAAGCCGCGCCTGGCGGCCCGACTTCGTCGACTATTTGTATGTGAGTCTGACCAACGCCATGGCGTTTTCCCCGACCGACACGATGCCGCTGACCCGGCCCGCCAAAGCGATGATGGCGGCGCAAAGCATTGTCGCCGTTTCCACTGTTGCACTCGTAATTGCAAGAGCAGTCAACGTTTTGGATTGACATGATCAAGTTCTTTCATGGGCTGACGCTGGTATCGGTCAACACCGTTCCGGTGGCCGGCTGGTTCGTCGGAAATTGGTCGGCGGGTACCACGCTTGCGGTCTATTGGTTCGAGAACGTCATCGCCTGCTTATTCGTCGCGGTCCGGATCGCCGCGCATCGGCGGCTGAGCCCGCGCCGCGGGCACTTCAGATATCAGGCGCCGAGCGGAGACCGGCGCCGGTCACAGACCACCACGTTCCTGCACGGGTTTCTTGTGACGAGCCTCGCCTTCAGTGCGGCACACGGCCTGTTTCTGGGATTCATCCTGTTCATGCTCAACCACAACGGCAAGGGCGATCTCGCCGCTGTCAACTGGCGCAGCGTGGCGGTCGGATGCGTCCTCGTCCTCGTCTTCCTCGTCATCGATCTGTGTGCGGATCTGACCCGCGTGCGCAGATGGTCGTTTCTGCAGATCGAGCAGACGGCCAACCGTGGCCTCGGTCGCATCGTCGTCGTGCATCTGACACTCATCTTCGGTCTGCTCGGCGTCGCGCTGACTGGCGCGCCGTCCGCACTGTTCGGGGTCTTCGTCGTCCTCAAGACGATGTACGCGCTGAGCATGACGCTTCCGCAGTGGGAGCCTGTCACACCGCCCAAATGGCTCAGCAGTGTGATGAATCGGATGCCGAACGTGCACCCGGGCAAGAGGTTCGAAGAGCTGTGGGTCAAAGACCGTGCCGATGAAGCCAAACGACGCGACAGGAACGAAGAACCGTGGGTGAGCCGACGGCGCTGAGGCGCCGTGCAGACCACCGAGACTGCGATTTATGACGGATTTTGGCCGATTCCCGTCATATTCCGCACTCTCGGCGATGCTAGGAAACTAGCCGCCCAGGCAGCCGGGGCCCAGCAGCGCCTTGAGGTCGCCCATCAGGGCCGACGACGGCGTCACCCGCAACGAGGAATCCAACTCAAGCGTGGTGATGCGCTCGCCGCTGATCAGCCGCAGGTGCACCTGCGAGGTGCCCGGATGGCGGGCCAGCACCTGCTTGAGTGCGGTCACCTTGTCGATCGTGCACTGCCGCGTCGGCAGGCTGACCGCCAGCGGCCGGTCCACCTGGGCGTTCGAGAAGTCCGGCACCACCAACTCGTGCGCGATCAACGCGATCCTGTCATCACGCGCGGCGACCTTGGCCTTCACCAGCACCACCGCGTCGTCGGCGATCTCCCCGCCATAGACCGAGTATGTCTGCGGGAAGAACAACACCTCGATGCCACCGGTGAGATCCTCGAGTTGCGCCGAGGCCCAGGGCAATCCGTTCTTGTTCACCCGGCGGTTGACCGACGCGAGGATGCCGCCGACCACCACTTGCGCATCGTTGGCGACATCGCTGTCCAGGATCGCCGGAATCTGCGTATCGACCTGAGCGGCCAGCAGGTGCGCGACGCCGTTGAGAGGATGCCCAGACACGTAGAGGCCGAGCATCTCTCGCTCCAGCGCGAGCTTGTGCTTGTCCTCCCACTCCTCGTCGGGCACCTTGATGGTGAACACCGCGTCGGACGCGGTGTCGGCACCGCCGAACAGATCGAACTGCCCCATCGCCTCGGCCTTCTTGGTGCCCAGTACCGAGTCGACGGCGTCGGTGTGCACCAGGAACAGACCCTTACGCGGATGACTCAGCGAGTCGAAGGCACCAGCCTTGATCAGTGATTCGGTGACCTTCTTGTTGCAGGCGGAGATGTCGATCTTGTTCAGGTAGTCGGAGAAGTCGATGTACTTGCCCTTGTGGGTGCGCGTATTGATCAGCGATGCAACCACATTGGCGCCGACATTGCGCACCGCCCCCAGCCCGTACCGGATGTCCTCTCCGACGGAGGCGAAGTTGAGTTCCGACTCGTTGACATCCGGCGGCAGCACCGTGATGCCGAGCTTCCGGCAATCCGCCAGGTACACCGCCGCCTTGTCCTTGTCGTCACCGACCGAGGTGAGCAGGCCGGCCATGTATTCGGCCGGATAGTTGGCCTTCAGGTACGCGGTCCAGTACGACACCAGGCCGTAGCCCGCCGCGTGCGATTTGTTGAACGCGTATCCCGCGAACGGAAGGATGGTGTCCCACAGGGCTTTCACCGCACGCTCGGAGAACCCGTTGGCGGTCATGCCTTCGTAGAAGCCCTTGTACTCGGCCTCCAGCACCTCGAGCTTCTTCTTGCCCATGGCTTTTCGCAGCGCATCGGCCTTACCCATGGTGTAGGAGGCGACCTTCTGCGCGATGAACATGATCTGCTCTTGGTAGACGACCAGGCCGTAGGTCTCGGCGAGGATCTCCCGCAGCGGTTCCTCGAGCTCCGGATGGATCGGCTTGATCGCCTGCCTGCCGTTCTTGCGGTCGGCGTAGTCGTTGTGGGCGTTCATGCCCATGGGGCCGGGGCGGTACAGCGCGAGCACGGCGACGATGTCGTTGAACTCGGTGGGCTGCATGCGGCGCAAAAGATCTCGCATGGGCCCGCCGTCGAGCTGGAACACACCGAGCGTGTCACCGCGGCCGAGAAGTTCGTAGGCGGCGGGATCGTCGAGCGACAGCGACTCAAGGTCCAGCTCGATGCCGCGGTTGGACCTGATGTTCTCGATGCAGTCCCCGATGATCGTCAGGTTCCGCAGGCCCAGAAAGTCCATCTTCAACAGGCCGATGGCCTCACACGACGGGTAATCCCAGCCGGTGATCACCGCGCCGTCCTGCGGCCGCTTCCACAGCGGGATCGCCTCGATGAGCGGCTCGGAACTCATGATCACCGCGCAGGCGTGCACCCCGGCGTTTCGGACCAGCCCTTCCAGCCCGCGCGCGGTCTCGTAGATGGTCCGCACATCGGGATCGGTGTCGATCAGGCCGCGAACCTCTGCGGCTTCCTTGTACCGCTCGTGCTCCGGGTTCGTGATACCCGACAGCGGAATGTCCTTCGCCATGATCGGCGGCGGCAGGGCCTTGGTGATCCGGTCGGCGATCGAGAACCCGGGTTGCCCGTAGTGCACACGGGCCGAATCCTTGAGCGCGGCTTTGGTTTTGATGGTGCCGAACGTGATGACCTGGGCCACCCGGTCGCTGCCCCACTTGTTGGCCGCGTACCGCAGCATCTCGCCGCGGCGACGGTCGTCGAAGTCGATGTCGATATCGGGTGCCGACGGGCGCTCCGGGTTGAGGAACCGCTCGAACAGCAGACCGTGTGGGATCGGATCGATGTTGGTGATGCCGAGGGCGTAGGCCACCAGTGAGCCTGCCGCCGAGCCGCGGCCCGGCCCGACGCGGATCTCGACGGACCGCGCGTAGTTGATCAGGTCGGCCACGATGAGGAAGTAGGACGGAAAGCCCTTGTCGCAGACGACCTTGATCTCGTACTCGGCGCGCTCGATGTAGTCCTGGCCGACGGCGCCAGGGAACCGACGGTTCAACCCCGCCATCACCTCGTGGTGCAGCCAGGACGCCTGGTCGTGGCCTTCGGGAACCGGGAAGATCGGCATCCGGTCGCGGGTCGCCCACACGTCGGAATAGGACTGCACCCGCTCGGCGATCAGCAGCGTCGAATCGCAGGCACCGGGAATCTGGTCGTCCCAGAGCGCGCGCATCTCGCTGGCCGACTTGAGGTAGTAGCCGTCCCCGTCGAACTTGAACCGGTTGGGGTCAGACAGCGTCTTGCCTGTCTGCACACACAGCAGCGCCTCGTGGTTGTGCGCGGCGTCGCGGGTGACGTAGTGGCAGTCGTTGGTGGCCAGCGGCGGGATGTCGAGCTTGCGGCCGATCTCGAGCAGCCCCTCGCGCACCCGGCGCTCGATGTCGAGGCCGTGGTCCATCAGCTCGAGGAAGTAGTTGTCTGGGCCGAAGATCTCCCGCCACTTGGCGGCCGACTCGAGCGCCTCCCGGTCATGGCCGAGCCGCAGCCGGGTCTGCACTTCGCCCGACGGGCAGCCGGTGGTCGCGATGATGCCGGCGGCGTTTTCGGCGATCAGTTCGGCGTCCATCCGGGACCACTTGCCGAGCTGACCCTCGAACGACGCGAGCGACGAAAGCCGGAACAGGTTCCGCAATCCGGTCGCGTTCTCCGCGACCATCGTCAGGTGGGTGTAGGACCCGCTGCCGGAGACGTCGTCGCCCTTTTGGCTGGGATCACCCCACAGGATGCGCTTGGTCTCGAACCGGGACGCGGGCGCGATATAGGCCTCCACACCGATGATCGGCTTGATGCCGACTGCGGTCGCGGAGTTGTAGAACTCGCTGGCGCCGAACATGTTTCCGTGATCGGTCATGCCAATCGCGGGCATCTCGAGGCGCTGGGCCTCGGCGAGCATCGGCGTTATCTTCGCGGCACCGTCCAGCATCGAGTATTCGGTGTGGTTATGCAGGTGTACGAAGGATGAACTCATAGGGACGCCAGTCTAAGGCGGCCCACCGACACTTCTCGGCGTGTCGCGCTGCGTGTCTCTGACGAGCCGCAGCACCCTCTTCACAGCCGGGATCGAGGGCAGCTCCCACCCCAGTTGGGCGACGACACCTGCCATGACAAGTGCCGTGACCACAGCCGCGAACCAGATGCCGTCCATACCCCCACGCTATTGCGATTCGGGCCAAGAGGAATCGGGTGTTTCCCTAATCCCTTGCCGATTTCTTGCGTTACGGGCGAGCGACGGCGTCGAGGGTGTCGTAGCGTCCGCCGCCTTCGACGACCGATGAACGGCTGCCCCGCCGGGACGTCGATGATCAAAGCCAAACCGGGCCAGGTGCGGGCGAATCCGTCGGCGGCGACGGCCGCCTGCCGGCGCGGATCGATGGTGATCACCCGCGGACTGCGACCAGTCAGCAAGCCATTCACAAATAGCAATTCAAGTTGCTTGGCAATCATGCCGACGTCCACACACGCCGCACCCACGACCGCCTTGTCGCCTGCGGGTCCCGGCTCGCCACGAGCAAACCCTATGGCATTGCTCGCTCCCCGGGTCAACCAGTGGTTTCGCGCAAACGTCGCAAGAGGTAATCCCCGACTGCGGGGTCCGACGTGAGATCGATGGCCCGTCTATATGCGTGTGCCGCGTGCGCGGTGCGGCCCGCCACCGCGAGGAGGTGAGCGCGGGTGGTCCAGGCCGGCTGGAAACGCTCGATCGCGGGATTATCGATGGCGTCCAGCGCCCGCAGTCCGGCGTCGGCCCCGTCGATATCACCCTCGATCGCCGCCAGCGCAACCGCGGCCCCGAGCGACGGCGCCATCCGCAACACCGCGCGGTGCAGTTTGCGCAGCACCTCGGCGTCGACGATGCCACCGGCGGCACGGCTGCAGTGCGCCGACTGAATCGCGGCCTCGTACTGGAAGCGTCCAGGTTGTCCATGGCCGTGCGCCTGGCGCAGGAGCCTCTCACCGCGGGTGATCAGCGTCGTGTCCCACAGCGCGGTGTCCTGTTCGTCGAGCGGGACGAACCCGCCGTCAGCGTCGCGGCGCGCCGGGCGTCTGGCCTCCGACAGGCACACCAACGCCGCAAGACCGAGCACCTCCGGTTCCTCACGTAGCAACTCGGCCAGCACCAGCGCCAGATGCAACGCCTCGGCCGACACCGTCTCGATCGGTGCACCCTGTGGGGTGAGCTCCCAGTCGATCGCGTACGCACCATAGACGGCCTCCAGCACGGCGGGCAGGCGCGCGGCCAGGTCGTCGCGCTCGGGCAGCACGAAAGGGATGCCCGCGTCTCGAATGCGCTTCTTGGCCCGCACGAGGCGCTGTGCCATGGTCGCGGGTTCGACGGCGAAGGCCCGCGCGATGGCCGCCGCCTCGACGCCCAGCACGGTCTGCAGCATCAGCGGCGTGCGGACGTTCGGGGCGATGGCGGGGTGGGCGCACACCAGCATGAGTTCGAGGCGCTGGTCGGGCACGGCGGGCATCTCTTCGGTCTCTGTCGAAAACTCCGTTGCAGCATCATCGATTTCGCCCAGCGGACGGCTTGTCCGGTACGCCGACGACTTCCACAGGTCGCGTAGTCGGTTACGCGCTACCGCGAGGACCCAGCCCTCTGGGTTGTCGGGTATGCCGTCGTCGGGCCAGCGCGTCAGCGCGCGTTCAAGCGCGTCGCCCAGCGCGTCCTCCGCCGCGACGATGTCGCGGCTCGGTGCCGCGAGCACGGCGAGCAGCCGACCGTAGGAACCGCGGACCAGGTCGGCCACCCGTCGTTGCGGATCTACGGGGTGTACCAACCGCGTTCGGTGTTGTATGTCCGCCCCACCGGGCGGATCTCCACCGATCCCCAGCCGTTGGCCGGGTTGCGGTGTGCCCACTTCAGCGCTTCGTCGAGGTTGCCGACCTCAATCACGAAGATGCCGCCCAATTTCTCCTTGGTGTCGGCGAACGGTCCGTCCTGAACCTCGGGTGCGCCGTTGCGGGCGGTGACCGTTGTGGTGGCGGCGACGGGTTCGAGCACCTCCGTGTCGATCAACACCCCCGCTGCCGTCAGGTCGTCGGCGTAGGCCTTGAAGGCCTCCATCGCGGGAGCCATGTCCTCTTCGGTCAGGCCGATCTCGCTGGCCTCCTGGTAGTGCATCAACAGGCAGTACCGCATGTCATTCGTCCTCTCTGACTCGATGGTGTCACCGGCATGACGATTCGGCGGGCACTCGATCGACACGGGTGCGCCACAATGCGTCGCCGGTGAACACCGCCAGCGCGAGCCAGATCAGCCCGAAACCCAGCCACCGCGCGGGCGGCATCGGTTCGTGGCCGATCGCCACACCCCACGCCATCTGCAGCGCGGGGTTGAGGTAGAACAGCAGGCCAAGCGTCACGAGCGGCAGGCGCTGCGCGGCGACCGCGAAGAGCAGCAAGGGGATCGCCGTCACGGGTCCCGCGAGCATCAAGAGCACCGTGTGGCCCGGCCCATTGCTCACGAAGTGACCCTGGTGCACGACCTCCAGCCAGATCAGGAAGCCCACACAAACCGGCAACGCCCATAACGTCTCCACCGCGACGCTGACCCGCGGGTCCGCCTCGACCACCTTCTTGACCAGCCCGTACAAGGCGAACGTCACGGCCAGCGCGAGCGCGATGTACGGAGGTTCGCCGACCTCCACCGTCAGCACCACGACCGCGGCAAGCGCGATCACCAGCGCGACGAGCTGTGCCCGGTTGAGCCGCTCCCGGAAGATCAGCACCCCGAGTGCGACGCTGATCAGCGGGTTGATGAAGTAGCCGAGCGCGGCGTCGACGACGTGTCCGTGTGTGACGGCCCAGATGTAGGTGCCCCAGTTGGCCGCGATCAACGCCGAAGCGGCCAGCAGTTGCAGCCAGGCCCGCGTACTGAGCCTGCGCAGGTCACCCAGCCTGCGGGCGACGGCGAGAATCACGATGAGAAAGGTCGCGCTCCACACGAAGCGGTGCGCCAGCACCTCGGGCGCCGTGGCCGGCAGCAGCAACAGGAAGAACCCCGGACACAGGCCCCACCACACGTAGGCGGCCGCGCCGTACAGCAGTCCAGTCCGACGCGGGTCGCTCACAGTTCGTGGTTGCGCAACAGGTCGAGCGCGTGTTGCAGGTCGGATGGGTAGGGGCTGGTGATCTCCACACGACGGCCGTCGGCCGGATGTGCGAACGCCAGCGACCGAGCGTGCAGCCATTGCCGTTCCAGCCCAAGCTTTTTCGCCAGGGTCGGATCGGCGCCATAGGTCAGGTCGCCGCAGCACGGGTGGTGCAGGGCCGCGAAGTGCACCCGGATCTGGTGTGTGCGCCCGGTTTCCAGCTCGATGTCGAGCAGGCTTGCCGCCTGGTGCGCCTCGAGCGTGTCGTAGTGGGTGACGCTTTGCCTGCCGTCTTCGGTGACCGCGAACTTCCAGTCGTGTCCGCGGTGCCGGCCGATCGGTGCGTCGATGGTGCCGCTGGACGGATCCGGATGGCCCTGCACCAGAGCGTGGTAGCGCTTCTCGACCGTGCGCTGTTTGAACGCGCGCTTGAGCACGGTATAGGCCCGCTCGGACAGCGCCACCACCATGACTCCGGAGGTGCCGACATCGAGTCGGTGCACGATGCCCTGCCGCTCATGGATTCCCGATGTGCTGATGCGGAAGCCCGCCGCCGCCAGGCCGCCGAGCACCGTCGGCCCGTTCCAGCCGACCGTGGCGTGCGCGGCGACGCCGGGCGGTTTGTCGACCGCGACGATGTCGTCGTCGGAGTACAGGATCGTCCATGCCCTCGATGTCGACGGGCGTGTTCTCCGACCGGCGCAGGCGCTTCCGGCAGCCGCACCTCGAGCCAGGCGCCCGCGGTCAGCTTGTCCGACTTGCCTGCGCGGGTGCCGTCGAGGTCGACGCCACCGTCCTCGGCCAGCGCCGCGGCCGCGGTCCGCGACAGCCCGAGCAGCCGCGCCAAGCCGGCGTCGACGCGCATGCCTGCCAGCCCCTCGGGGACCGGCATCGATCGTGTGGTCACTATGACGGGTCGGCCTTGCGGCGGCCGACCGTGTCGAAGTCAAATCCGAAGAGCGACAACGCAACCAGACAGGATCGCCCCGCCGACGACCGAGGGGTCGGCCACGTTGAACACCGGCCACCAGCCGATGGACAGGAAATCCACGACGTGGCCCTGCAGCGGGCCCGGCGAGCGGAAGAACCGGTCGACGAGGTTGCCCATCGCGCCGCCCAGGATCATGCCGAGGCCGATCGCCCACCACGGCGAGACCAGCCGCCGACCCATCCAGATGATGCCGATCACCACGCCGGTCGCGATCAGTGTGAGGACCCATGTGTAGCCGGTGGCCATCGAGAACGCCGCGCCGGAGTTGCGGACCAGCGTCCACGTCACGGTGTCGCCGATGATCGACACCGGTTGACCAGGGGTCAGCAGCCTGACTGCGAGCACCTTGGTGACGATGTCGAGCACCAGCACCACCCCCGCGACGGCAAGCAGCAGGCGCAGCCGGCGTCGTGGCGCCTGCTCGGCGCGCCTGCGCGTCGGTCACCGGCTCGGCCGGGCCCGCAGATTCGTCAGTCACTCCCCCATCATCCCAAAGCGTGAATGAGGAATGATTCCCCCATGGACCCTCGTCGTGATCAGCCACCGGCGGCACCATCGCCACCAGCACGGATGCCGACGGGGTGAAGCGGCCCAGCCGCAGCGGCGCCGACCTGATCGCGGGGCTGGACGTCGAGGTCGTCGACCTGATGGCGGTGGACAGCTCGCAGTTGACACCCGGCGACTGGGACCGCATCCGCACTTCGGTCACCTCGACCGACGCGGACGGCATCGTGATCACCCACGGCACCGACACGATGGAGGAGACGGCGCTGTGGCTTGAGCTGACCTACGACGGAGGCGCCCCCGTCGTGCTTGACCGGCGCGCAGCGCAGCGCGGACGCCCCCGACGCCGATGGACCGCGCAACCTGCGGGATGCGCTGGCCGTGGCCGCCAGTCCGGCTGCCGCAGGGGCTCGGCGTGCTGGTCAGCTTCGCCGGCGCCGTGTGGCAGCCGCTTGGGCCTGCACAAAGCGGCTACCGGTGACCTGCGGGGCTTCACCGGCGAGACGGTCGGCGCGGTCGAGGACGGCCGCGTGACCGTGCAGACGCCGAAGAAACGGCCGTTCCTCGGCGCGGTGTCGGCTGCCGACGCGCCGCGCGTCGACACCATCGCGGTGTACCCGGGCAGCGACGCGCGTGGCGATGGACGCGTGCGTGGCGGCGGGGGCGCGGGGCATCGTGCTCGAGGCGCTGGGGTCGGGCAACGCCGGGGCCGCCGTGATCGACGGGGTCCGCAGGCTCTGCCGCGACGGGGTTGCGGTCGCAGTGTCCACGCGTGTGCCCGGCGGCAGGGTCACCGCCGGCTACGGTCCGGGCCGCGACCTGGTGGACGCCGGGGCCGTCGTGGTGCCGCACCTGAGGCCCCCGCAGGCGCGGGTGCTGCTGATGGCGGCGCTGGCGGCCGACTCGACCGTCGAGGACGTCTTCGCCCGCTGGGGCTGATAGAAGAGGAAGCGTGAACTTTCGTCGCGTTGCCATTGCGGCGGGGCTGGTCGGTCTGGCCCTGACCGCGGCACCGGTCGCCGATGCGCAGCCTGCACCCGATGACGACGTCCGCAGTTTTCCGATCGCGCAGGGCAACTACACCTCGCCGGGCGACTTCTATTGGGTGTTCTTCAAGACGCCGGACGGACGCTCGTGCGGGATCGGGCCGAACGGCGGCCCGGTCGGCTGCGACGCGGTGCCCGTCGACATCCCGCAGGGCGCCAATCAGACAGTCGTCAACAGCTGGGCGCCGGCCGAGTACCGCCACTCGGACATCCCGTCGTTCACCCGTGCACGTCGACGTGCTGCCCGAGGGCCAGCGCCTCGAGAACTGGGGCGCCAGCTGCGGTATCGACCACGAAGGCGCCGTGCACTGCGAGACGTACAACAACCACGGCTTCGTCTTGTCGAGCGACTACGGCGAGCTCTGGTAGCGGGCCAGCTCGTCGACGTACTCGGCCCAGTCCAGGCTGTCGACCGGGTTGGCCCGTTCGATGTCGGGCAGGTTGTCTCGGGAACGTCCGTGGCGGGGCCGGGTCCGGTCCCGCGGGTCTCGAATCGCACGGTCATCACGCCGTGGCCCGCGCCCTTGGATCCAGCCGTGGCCGTATTCGGTGTGCACGACGTCGTCGCCGATCCGCCACGCGGGGGCGGTCGCGGTGGCTTCGGTGAGTGTCGGCGGCACCCGGGTGTGCGACACGTCCTCCTCCGCCGCCAGCTCGAGATCCGGGAACAACGACTCCTGACGCACGTCGGATAGGCCCGAAAAGCCAACGCCGACAAGGCGAATCGGGCCAACCTCGACCGGGTCGAGCAGCAGCCGGCGCGCCATCGCGGTTAGCGTGGCGGCATCTGCGGTGGCGTACGGCAGCGTCGCCGACCGCGTCAGGATGCTCATATCGGATTTCTTGCAGTTTCACGGTGACGGTGCGCGCACCGCGGCCGTCCTTTTCCAGACGCGAATGCGCATGCTCGCCGATCGGGGCCAATGGCCTCGCGCAGCTGATCCAGGGTGGTCAGATCCTCGGGAAAGGTGGACTCGGCGCTGATCTGCTTGGCCGGGGCGTTCTCGGCGACGGGCCGGTCGTCGATGCCCCGGGCCAGCCGGTGCAGAGCCGGGCCGACGGTGGCGCCGAGGATGTTGGCGGCCTCGGCGTCGGACAGGGCGGCGAACGCTCCGATGGTCTCGATGCCGAGTCGGTGCAGCTTCTCCTCGGCGACGGGTCCGATGCCCCACAGCCGGCGCACCGGAAGCGCTGTCGAGCAGTACACGTTCCTCATCGCGCCGCACCACCCGGATGCCGTTGGGTTTGGCCAGATCGGAGGCGATCTTGGCGACCTGCTTGCCCGATCCCGCGCCGACGGAGGCAATTAGTCCTGTCCGCTCGAGGACCTTGGCTTTCAACATCGTGCAGAAGGCGTCGACGTCGTCGGCCGACGCGCCCGCCAGTTCAGCCGGCTCGCCGAAGGCCTCGTCGAACGACAGCTGTTCGAGGACGGGCACCAGGGTACGGACCGTGTCGAACACGCGCCGGCTGGCCACGCCGTAGACGACACCGCGTGGCGGTAACACGACCGCCGTGGCGCCGACGAGCCTGCGGGCCTGGTGCATGGGCATCGCCGACCTGGCGCCGTACACGCGGGATTCGTAGCTGGCGCCCGCGACGACACCGCGGCCACCCAGCCCGCCGACCAGCACGGGCCGACCGCGCAGGGTGGGCCGGGTCAGCTGTTCGACCGACGCATAGAACGCGTCCATGTCGAAATGCAGAACCCAGCGATCCACAATTGCCGATGCTAAGGCGCTAGCCTGACGCCCATGACGCAACAGGCCCCTGAGCGCATCGAGTTCGCCCGCTGGATCGAACATTTCGAGCAGAACGCGGCCGTGCACGCCGAGGTCGACGCGGCCATCGAGTTCGACGCCAAATGCCAGTTGCCGGATGGAATGCGTCGCCCTCTGATCGAGTCGGTGCGGCGTTTTCAGCTCGGCGAGAGCGGGGACGGTCACCAGCTGCTAAGCAAGGCCGCTGCGGCGGGAGACGCCGAATACTTGGGCGCTGCAAAGCTTTTCATCGGCGAGGAGCAACAGCATGCGGCACTCCTGTTGCGCTTGCTCGGTTATCTCGGCGGCGAACCGATGAGCAGGCATTGGTCGGATGCGGTGTTCGTCCGGCTGCGTCGGCTGATGGGTTTGCGCACCGAGTTGATGGTGCTGACGGTCGCCGAGGTGGTGGCGCTGTCCTACTACGGCGGCCTGGCCGCGTCGGGTCCGGATTCTGTGGTCCGTGCGGTGGCCGCGCGCATCGTCGACGACGAACACGCCCACGTCGAGTTTCAGCAGCAGCGGTTGGCCGCAGGGTTCGCCGCGTCGAGCAGGGCCATCCGCTGGCTGGCCTTCTGCCTGTGGTGGGTGACGGCGATCGGCGCCACGACCGTTGTCGCGCTGGACCATGGCAGGCTGCTCGACGCGATCGGCTACCGGCGGGTGCGGTTCGTCCGCGACGTGCTGCGCGATTTCGCGAAGGTGGCCGCCGCGGTCACTCTGCGGCCACGGCGTCGGCTACTCGCGCACTTTGACGCCCTCTGCGCAGAGTCAATCGCAACTACGCCTTCGAAACCTTCACCATCTCGACCGGATAGCCGGGGCCAATTTTCGCGGTGACCGTGTCGCCGTCTCTATGCAGTACGCCCGTTTGCAGCTTGATGTTTGGATCACGGTGGATCACAAAATCCACCGCCAAGATCTCATTCGCGATCAGTTCACGAAGATCGTCGCTCCACCCCGATGGCAGCTCCGGGACGTCGAACCGAACGCGAAGACGGTCGCCGATGTCGAACCCGCCCTGCCGTCGGGCGTCCTGAAACTCCCGGATCATGTCGCGCGCCCAGCCCTCGGCCTCCAGTTCCTCGGTGACCGTGCCGTCGAGCACCACCAACCCCTCGCCGCCGGGCAGCGGCGCGGTGTACTCGGGATCGGCGGCCACCAGCCGCGAGCTGTACTCCTCGGGCTGCAGCACCGCGGGTCCCGCGGTCAGCGTGCCATCGGCATTGACAACGGCGTCGCCGGCCTTGACCGCCTTGATCGCTGCTTGGACGTCCTTGCCCAGCCGCGGCCCGGCGACACGCGCGTTGATGGTCAGCTCGAAGCGGCCATGGGTGTCGATGTCGTCGGTTAGCTCGACGCTCTTGACGTTGAGCTCATCGGCGAGCAGATCCCGATACGGTCCGAGACGGTCCGGGTTGGCCACCGCGACAGTGAGTTTCGGCAGAGGAAGCCGAACCCGCAGCTTCTTGGCTTTGCGAAGCGACGAGGCGACCGACGCGACCTCGCGGACCAGGTCCATGTCCGCGACCAGTTGGGGATCCTTCGGCAGGTCGCCCGCCGCCGGCCAGTCGGTCAGGTGTACCGACCGCTCACCGGTCACCCCGCGCCAGATCACCTCGGTGATCAGCGGCAGCAACGGCGCGGCCAGCCTGCCGGTCACCTCCAGCACGGTATGCAGTGTGTCGATCGCGTCAGGGTCCTCTTCCCAGAACCGCGAACGTGACCGGCGCACATACCAATTCGTCAGCGCCTCGGTGAACTGGCGGAGCTCATCGCACGCCCCGGAGATGTCACAGATGTCGAGCGACTCGGTCAAATCGTCGCGCAGCTCGGCCAGCTTGGCGAGGATGTAGCGGTCGAGCACATGGGTCGAGTCGGTGCGCCAGGTGCCCTTCTTCGGCGCGTACAACGCGAGGAAGCTGTAAGCGTTCCACAACGGCAGCAGCACCTGTCGGACACCTTCGCGGATGCCCTGCTCGGTGACCACCAGATTGCCACCGCGCAGGATCGGTGACGCCATCAGGAACCAGCGCATCGCGTCGGAACCGTCGCGGTCGAACACCTCGGTCACATCGGGGTAGTTGCGCAGCGACTTGCTCATCTTCTGGCCGTCGTTGCCAAGCACGATGCCATGCGCCACACAGCTTTTGAACGCCGGCTTGTCGAACAGCGCGGTGGCAAGGACATGCAGCGTGTAGAACCAGCCGCGGGTCTGGCCGATGTACTCGACGATGAAGTCGCCGGGAAAGTGACTGTCGAACCAGTCTTCGTTCTCGAACGGATAGTGCACCTGGCCGTACGGCATCGAGCCCGAGTCGAACCACACGTCGAACACATCCTCGATCCGCCGCATCGTCGACTTGCCGGTGGGGTCGTCGGGGTTGGGCCGGGTCAGCTCGTCGATGTAGGGCCGGTGCAGATTGTCGGGGCGCACGCCGAAGTCGCGCTCCAACTCGTCGAGGCTGCCGTAAACGTCGATACGCGGATACGCCGGATCGTCGGACTTCCACACCGGGATCGGGCTGCCCCAGTAGCGGTTTCGGGAGATGGACCAGTCGCGCGCATTGGACAGCCACTTGCCGAACTGACCGTCCTTGACGTGTTCGGGGTACCAGGTGATTTCCTGGTTGAGCTCGACCATCCGGTCGCGGAACTCGGTGACCTTGATGAACCACGACGAGACGGCCCGGTAGATCAACGGATTGCGGCACCGCCAGCAGTGCGGATAGGAGTGCTCGTAGGTCTCGTGCCGCAGCAGCACCGCCCCATTGGCCGCGGCCGAACGGCCCTGGTTCTTCAGATCGCGGATGATCTGCGGGTTGGCGTCGAAGACGTGCTGGCCCGCGTAATCCGGCACCGTCGCGTCGAATCGGCCCTTGGGGTCAACGGGCGTGACGGCGACGATGCCGGCAGGGTCTGTGGCCTCCTTGTCGTTCTCGCCGTAGGCGGGCGACATGTGCACGATGCCGGTGCCGTCCTCGGTGCTGACGAAATCGGCGGGCCAGCACCTGAAAGGAGTTCTCGGCAGTCCATGAAGTACGGGAACGGCGGCAGGTACCGCACGCCCAGCAGATCCTTGCCTTGGTATGAGCCGATGATCTCCGGCTCTTCCCCGAGTTCGCGGGCATACGTGGCGAGGCGCGCCTTGGCCAGAACGTAGCGCCTGCCGTCGGGCGCCTGCAACCTGGACGTACTCCACCTCCGGATTGACCGCGACCGCCTGGTTGGACGGCAGCGTCCACGGCGTGGTGGTCCAGACCAGCAGATACGACACCGTCGAGTTCGCCGCCGGTCGACCTTGAAGCCGACGGTGATCGCCGGGTCCTGGCGGCTCTGATAGACGTCGTCGTCCATGCGCAATTCATGGCTGGACAGCGGCGTCTCGTCGTTCCAGCAGTACGGCAACACCCGGATGCCTTCGTAGGCAAGGCCCTTGTCCCACAGTTGCTTGAACGCCCAGATCACCGACTCCATGAAGCCGGGATCCAGTGTCTTGTAATCGTTTTCGAAGTCCACCCAGCGGGCCTGCCGGGTGACGTACGCCTCGCCACTCGTTGGTGTACTTGAGCACCGACGCCCGGCACGCCTCGTTGAACTTCTCGATGCCCATCTCTTCGATCTGGGCCTTGTCGGAGATGCCGAGTTGGCGCTGCACCTCGAGTTCGGCGGGCAGCCCGTGGGTGTCCCAGCCGAAGCGGCGCTCGACCTTGTAGCCGCGCATGGTGCGATACCGCGGCACGATGTCCTTCACGTACCCGGTCAGCAGGTGCCCGTAGTGCGGCAGGCCGTTGGCGAACGGCGGGCCGTCGTAGAACACGTATTCGGGCGCGCAGGCTCGCGGCGCGCGACGCTGGCGCGGAATGTGTCGTCGCTGGCCCAGTACTCCAGAACGTCGGATTCAGCCGCAGGGAAGTTCGGCGCTCCGGCTGCCGGCTTCGGATATGCGGTCACTGCGGTGCGTTGTCTCCTGTGCCGATGTCTTCAGGCACGGGGACGACGTCGCGCCGGTGCGCGAGCGCCGCGGTACCACCCCGCTTGCGCACACGGCGGTGCGCCGCTCAACTGAGGGCGATGACGGGCCCACCCGTTCGGCTCTACTTGGCTGGTCAGCCGTTCTTCCGAAGGCTCCCCGGTGATGGCCGGATCGGTGCCGTTGAAGAAGATTCTAGTGACCGTTGCAAATCGGGTTTGGTGTCGCACGCTCACCGATGATCGTCAGCCGGCGCCCGCCCGTCCGGCGGCCAACTCGAGACGTCGTCCTCCAACGGAACGTCGAGGCTATGCAGGATCGACGCGATCATCCGCCACGCCCCGATCGCCGTGGTCAATTCGACGAGGACGGCCGGATCGGCCCCGAGTTCGCGTTGGCATGCAGCCCAGGTCGTCGCGCTCACGGCGCCATCCCCCACGACGTCGTCGGTGGCGGCGAGTACGGCGCGCTCGGCTCCGCCGAAGGGCGCATGCGCCGACCAGTCGCGCACGCCGAGCAGGTCCTCGGCGGGCACACCCAAACCGCACGCAACCCGCCAATGCTGTGTCCACTCGTAATCGCATGCGGTCAGCCAGCCGATCCGCATGATCACCAACTCCCGCAGCCTCGGCGCTAAAGTGCCGTGCCACAACATGGTTGCGAGCAGGTCGTTGAGGGCGCGCGCCAGCGTCGGGTGATTCAGCAACACCTGGAAGATCGACAGTTCGGCCATGTAATCGGGAATCCCGGCCTCATCGGCGGCCGCCTTGGCCTCATCGACGGATAAGCGTGGGATGCGCGACTCCGGCATACGCGCACCTTAAACCGGATAGCGTGACGCCATGAGCGATCACACCTACCGAATCATCGAGATCGTCGGCAGCTCACCCGATGGAACCGACGCGGCGATTCGTAACGCGATTTCCAGGGCATCGGAGACGATGCGCGGACTCGACTGGTTCGAGGTGGAATCCGTTCGGGGCCATCTCGAAGACGGCGCCATCAAACACTTTCAGGTGACCCTGAGAGTCGGCTTCCGCCTTGAAAGTGCCCGCTGACGTCAGACCGGAGCCGCCGCGTCTGAGGTCATCTCGAAGAGCGCCAGCGGGAACTGCTCGCTGAGCTCTTCGACCGTGTAGTGGTCGAACCGGCCGGTGTCGTACCACCAGTCGAGGTGCAGCAGCCCATTGGTGCGGTACACCCGCAGCTCGAGCGCATACCCCAGACCTGGCGGCGTCTCATAGGTCGGAGTCGTGCCGTCGGGCAGCGTGCCGACGTCGTTGAAGAAGATTTCGGAGCGGTAACCCTGACGTGGCGGAACGCCCATCGCTTTGTGAACGCCGCTCAACATCTCCGTCGGGCTTGCCTGTTGCGACGACGCGCAGCGAAGCGGTATCGCGTGAAGCAGCCAGCGGCGCTCGCCGGTTACGTCGACGATCACGACGCCTTCACCAATTGTTCGGGCGATTGCCCGACCGAGCGCTGCAAGCAATATCTCGTCGGTCGCGAGACCTAGCCACGAGGCCGCGCCTTCCACCTCGGCAGTGATTTCTTCAGTTGCCGGAATGGACATTCTGGCGAAGGTCGGAGAGGTGCCTGGCGGGGTCTCGTGATCAGCGATCCGCAGGGCAGACGCTGCAAAGTCGTCAAGCAGATGCGTCGAGTCGCTGCTCTTGTCAGCTAAGAAGGGAGCCGCCATACAGCTAACACTACACCGGATTCCCAAAATTGGGATACCACTCCCAAAACTGTGACGGCCGTGTCAATTAAGCGTCTCTAATACGTTTGCCGGCTCCTAGTGCCCGCAACCGGGAACTGGTTTATTCTCGATGAATGCCCCGGACTGATGAGAACGGCCGACAGCTAAAGGCCCTGCTCGACTACCTCCTCGACGGAGAGATCGACGCCAAGGACA
The DNA here is from genome assembly GCA_963848855.1 of uncultured Actinomycetota bacterium. Classification (GTDB taxonomy): domain Bacteria; phylum Actinomycetota; class Actinomycetes; order Mycobacteriales; family Mycobacteriaceae; genus Mycobacterium. The sequence goes on along the minus strand of CAWKFL010000006.1, from coordinate 346,897 downwards.
TTTATGACGCACTCGGCATCTCCAGCAGTACGTACTACCGGCGCATCAAAGAGGACGACTATCCCAATGCCGAGGAATTGCGGCGTGTCGCCGACACCTTCTCCCTGAGTTATCCAGACCTGCAGATTCAGTTCGGGCTGATGAGCCTGCAAGAGGTGTGGACGTACATCGAATCGGCCCCGTTCACGGCGACTGCCGTGAAGGAAGCCACCAAGCAGGCCCAGACCACCCGCTATCCGAAGCTCTCTGAGCTGTCACCGCGCGCGGACGCACCTCCCCTGTAGTCCGCAAACCACATTATTTGCTGAAAGACACGGTTCAAAGGCAACTCCCATGGCTCTGGCATCACTGATCGCCATCACGCTGGCGTGTATCGCGTGGAGTTTATGGATCCGACGGGTCACGTGGACCTGTCGATGGGAAGTCGCAGCAACGCTGAACATCGCGCTCCAGGGACTCGCCGTCCTCTTGATGTCACCCCTCGCGTCCGAGACGCTCGGGCATTGGCTGCACTCCGTCACCGGCATGTGGAACCTCGAGGACTACATCGGTCACGACTGCTACATCGTCGCTGCCTCGGCGGTCGTCTACAACGCGCTGGGCAGGCTCGCCGACGATCATCACCTACAGAGGTCGTTCAAGGTCTTTGTGGAACGGCCCGCCACACTGGTCATTCCGCTGCTGCTTGCGACGTTCTCGATAGGCAACGGTGCGAGCGTCTATCGGCCGGACTTCTTCGAGGTTCCCACCGACTTCTGGCTGAACACCTACTGGCTGCTGCTGTGCGGCACCCTCATCTACCTCCTCGGGTACGGGGCGCGGGCACTGCTGGTGCTCCGCAAGGATCCCCGCTCCCGCCGCATCGCCAACATCTACCTCGTCGCATCGGCGAGCGGGATCATTGCCTGCGCCGTCAGGATCACCACGGCCTACGTCCCCGCGCTGCAGACCATCGAGGGCGGCACCCTGGTCTGGTTCTTCGCTTGCCTGTGTGGCGCCGGGTTCGCGCTCACCTCCGCGCAGTCTTGGCGCATCAAGACAAAATGGTTCAGCAGCGCTAACCGCTGATCGACCGGCTGTCCATGCGCTACGACGGGTACATCTCCTACTCGCACGCGGCGGATGGAAAGCTGGCCCCGGCCCTGCAGAAGGCTCTTGCGATGACCGCGTCGTACATCGATGGCGAGATCGCCGTCTGGCCGCTGAAGCCGGATGACTGGATTGACATCGGTTGCAGCGTTTTTGAACGAGATTTCACCGATGCGGAAAAGGACCGCTTCGGCATCGAGGGAATCGCGCCGATCTGTCCGGGCTGAGCTAGCCGGCGACCGGCCTGGGCATGTCGTAGGGCGCACCGAACGCGGGCATCGTCTCGTAGCCCCGTCTGCGCGCGCGTGCGGCGTCGCGCTGGACCAGCGTCGCCAGGCCGGCGAACGTCACCTGGTCCAGAAGCATCCTCGTCAACAGCCGGTTGTGGACGAACCCGAACGACAGGCCGGACTCGGGATCGGCCCAGCCTACCGAGCCGGCCAGCCCCGCGTGCCCGAACCCGGGCAGGAATCCCGGGATGGGCACGGAGTGATAGCCGAGGTGGAATGACAAGGGCACGAAAATGTTTCGGTCCGGCAGAAAGCTCGGCTTGCCGGTCAGTCCCGCCACCAGCTCTGGCGAGAGGAACTGCGTTCCGTCGATGCAGCCGCCGTTGGCGATCGCGCCGTACATCTTGGCGAGGCCGCGTGCGGTCGTGACGCCGTTCGCCGCGGGGATCTCGGAGTCCAGGAACGGAGCATCGCCCTGCACAACGGCTTTCATACCAGGGAAGTACATCGAACCGAAGCCGCCGGAGTATTGCAGCGCTGCGATCCGTGGTGCGACGAAGTTGAAGACCGGGTTGGCGAACGTGCTCTGCGGCGCGAGGATCTGCGCCGCTCGCGTCGGCGCACCGACCGGCGGCCTGCCCAGATGCAGGCCGTCGGTGTTGAGGGGTCCGGCCAGTTCCTCCCGAATCAGGTCGCGCATGCCCTTTCCGGTGATCGCGCGGGCGATGCCCGACATCAGCCACCCGTAGGTCAGCGCGTGATAAGCCGGTTTTCCGTACAGCAGACGGTTCACCGGGGCGGCGGCGATGCGCGCCTCCATCGCGCGGTGGTCGAGCAGTTCGGCCTTGCTGACGCCGTTGAGTTGCGACAGCCCGGCCCTGTGTCGCATGACGTCGCGGATGGTGATGTCACCCTTGTCGTTCGCGGCGAACTCCGGCCAGTACTCGGCCACCGGCATGTCGTAGTCGACCAGACCGCGGTCCACCAGCCGATGGAGCACGGTGGAGGCCAGCCCCTTGGTGACGGAGAAGACCATCGCGCCGGTGTCTGCGGACCAGTGCTGCTTACCGTGACGGTCCGCGTAACCGGTCCAGATGTCCACGACCGGCTCACCGTGCAGGTAGACGCACAGGGCGCCGCCCCCGAACCGGCGGCCCGGGAACAGTTGGGCGAAGGCCCGTGCGGTGCAGGCGAAGTTCGAATCCGCCGCGCCCTGGATACGGTGCGGGAGCGCCGCGCTGCGCTCCCGGCTATTGACGTACGTCACAATGTATTAAATTTACCTGCAACCCCGGCTAATAATCCAGGCGTTACCAATCCGTTAGGTCAGCCCACGTCAGCGGCATCGAGCAGCTGCTGCGCAGCAAGCGCCGGGGTCAGTTCGCCGTCGCGCACCTGGCGTTCGACCTCGGCGCGGATGGTGCGCACGCCGGGGTGCGATAACACGCGGTCAAGCACGGTGTCGCGAACCATCGACCAGGTCCAGTCGACCTGCTGGGCTCGCCTGCGGGCCTCGAACTCCCCCGCGTCGGTGAGCACGTGGCGGTGTTTGAGTACCGTGTCCCACAGTTCTGTCAAACCGGTGCCCTCCAGTGCGCTCATCGTCAGAACCGGTGGGCGCCAGAGTGTTTCACGCGGATGGATCAGGCGGATCGCGCCGGCGAGTTCGCGCGCCGCCTGCTTGGCCTCCACCGCGTGCTCCCCATCGGCCTTGTTAACTACGACCACGTCGGCAAGCTCGAGCACCCCCTTCTTGATGCCTTGGAGCTGATCGCCGGTGCGCGCCAGCGTCAGGAACACGAACGTGTCGACCATGTTCGACACGGTCACCTCGGACTGCCCGACACCCACCGTCTCGACGAGGATCACGTCGAACCCTGCGGCCTCGAGCAGCACGATGGTCTCGCGAGTGGCCTTGGCGACCCCGCCCAGAGTCCCGGAGGTCGGCGACGGGCGGATATACGCGTCGGGGTGCACCGCCAGCTGGGACATGCGTGTCTTGTCGCCGAGGATCGAGCCTCCGGTACGGGTCGACGATGGGTCCACAGCAAGCACGGCGACCCGATTGCCCTCCTCGATCAAATACATGCCGAGCGCTTCGATGGCGGTCGACTTGCCGACACCCGGAACTCCGGTGATGCCGACGTGCATAGCGCCGCCCGCTTCCGGTATCAGGGCCAGCAGCAGCCGCTGAGCCTGTTCCCGGTGATCTGGCCTGGTGGATTCGACCAGGGTGATGGCCCTCGGCAGGGCAGCACGGTCGCCGTTTCGAACGGCGGCGGCAAGGTCTTCGACCGCGTCGGCCATCTAGGTCAGGCGGTAGCCCAGCCGCTCGGCCAGCTTCTGCAGCAGACCGATGGCGGCGTCGGCGATCACCGTGCCGGGCGGGAAGATCGCCGTGGCGCCCGCGGAGTACAGCTCGTCGAAGTCGCCCGGCGGAATGACCCCACCGACAACGATCATGATGTCGGGCCGACCGGCCTCGGCCAGCGCGTCACGCAGCGCGGGCACCAGGGTGAGGTGGCCCGCCGCCAGTGACGACACACCGACAACGTGCACGTCGTTGTCGGCCGCCTGGCGCGCGACTTCCTCCGGCGTCGAGAACAGCGAGCCGACGTCGACGTCAAAACCGATGTCGGCGAACGCCGTTGCGATCACCTTCTGCCCCCGGTCGTGGCCGTCCTGGCCCATCTTGGCGACCAGGATGCGAGGCCGACGGCCATCGGCCTCGGCGAACTTCTCGACCAATTCGCTCGCGCTGGAGATGTTGCTAGCCTTTCCGACTTCGTCGCGGTAGACCCCGGCGATGGTACGGATCTCGGCCTGATGCCGCCCCCAAACCTTCTCCAATGCGTCGGAGATCTCCCCGACCGTGGCCTTGGCCCGTGCGGCGTTGATGGCGATTTCAAGCAGATTGCCCTCACTTTCAGCGGCGTGGCTCAGCTCGGCGAGCGCGGCGTCGACGGCCGACTGGTCGCGGTCGGCGCGCAGCTGCTGCAGCTTGGCGAGCTGCTCGTTACGCACCCTGCTGTTCTCGACCTTGAGCACCTCGATCTCGTGGTCCTCGTCGACCTGGTACTTGTTCACGCCGATCACAGTCTGCGCACCTGAGTCGATGCGGGCCTGCGTGCGCGCGGCGGCCTCCTCGATGCGCAGCTTCGGGATGCCGTCGTCAATCGCCTGTGCCATGCCGCCGTGCTCGCCCACTTCGGCAATGTGCGCACGGGCCTTCTCGGCGAGCTGATGCGTCAGCCACTCCACGTAATACGAGCCGCCCCACGGGTCGATCGGCCGCGTGGTGCCCGACTCCTGCTGCAACAGCAGCTGCGTGTTGCGCGCGATGCGGGCCGAGAAGTCGGTCGGCAGCGCCAGCGCCTCGTCGAGCGCGTTGGTATGCAGCGATTGGGTGTGCCCCTGCGTGGCCGCCATCGCTTCGATGCAGGTGCGAGCGACGTTGTTGAACGCGTCCTGTGCGGTAAGTGACCAGCCCGAAGTCTGCGAATGGGTGCGCAGCGAAAGGGATTTCGGGTCCTTGGGCTCGAACTGGGCGACCAGCTCACTCCACAACAGCCTGCCTGCGCGCAGCTTGGCCACCTCCATGAAGAAGTTCATCCCGATGCCCCAGAAGAACGACAGCCGCGGCGCGAACTTGTCGATGGACAGACCCGCGGCCAGCCCGGCCTTGATGTACTCGACGCCGTCGGCCAGGGTGTAGGCTAGCTCCAAATCCGCTGTGGCCCCGGCCTCCTGGATGTGATAGCCGGAAATCGAGATCGAGTTGAATCTCGGCATCTTGACGCTGGTATAGCCGAAGATGTCGGAGATGATGCGCATCGAGGCCTTGGGCGGATAGATGTAGGTGTTGCGGACCATGAACTCTTTGAGGATGTCGTTCTGGATGGTCCCGGCCAGCTTCTCCGGCGGCACGCCCTGCTCTTCGGCGGCCACCACGTAGAGCGCGAGGACGGGCAGCACCGCACCGTTCATGGTCATCGACACCGAGACCGTCGACAGGTCGATGCCGTCGAACAGTTGACGCATGTCCAGGATGGAATCGATTGCCACCCCGGCCATCCCGACGTCTCCCTGCACGCGCGGGTGGTCGGAGTCATAGCCGCGGTGAGTGGCCAGGTCGAACGCCACCGACAGACCCTTCTGACCGCCTGCGAGGTTGCGTCGGTAGAACGCGTTGGACTCCGCTGCGGTAGAGAACCCGGCGTACTGCCGGATGGTCCACGGCTGGTTCACGTACATCGTCGGGTAGGGCCCCCGCACGTACGGCGGTGCCCCCGGCAGGCTGTCCAGCGGGTAGCCGGCCGCGACGGCCGCCGCCCGGTCGGCCCCGATGTAGACGGGTTTGACGTCGATGCCTTCCGGCGTCGGCCACTCGAGTTGGTCCGGCGCGTAGCCGTGCGCCGCCGCGGCGGCTTCGATGTGTTCGGCCACAGCGGCTTCGGTCGCGGGCTCGCCTTCGCGATCACCGTGCAGTGGTATGTCGGCGAAGCTGCCGATTCCTGTTGTCGTGGTCATCTCAGGCCCCCAATCTGGTGAGCAGGTCCGACAGCGCATCGACCGCGTTGATCTTTGCGGTCAGGTAGCCATCGGGTTTCGAATCGGCTTCGGCCACAGCTTTTTCCGGCCCGGCGAGCAGGACGTAGGACACCCCGGCCTTGCGGGCGGCGTCGACGGCGCCGGAGGCTTCGGCGCCGTACCTGGCGTCGGTTCCGCAGATGACGGCGACGGTTGCGCCGTCGCCGCCCTGGACCGCCTCGATGCCGCCTGACGCGAGCAGGTTCGTCGCGAAGGTGGTGCGGACGTTGTGCTCAGCGAGCGGACCGAGCGGCACCAACTGCACCTGCGGTCGCGCACCGGTCTTCTCGAGGTATGCGTCCGAACGCTCCCGCAGCGCTTCGAATCCCGCGGCGTAGCGTGCCATCGATTCCAGCGAAGCGCTTTGCGGCAGCGGCGGTTCCGCGAGATTTGGATACTCGTTCACTCCGGTCAGCGCGGTGCGGCGGTGTGCGATGTCGACGGTCCTGCGCTCAGCCACCTCGGCGATCTGGGCGGCGACGTAATCGCGGGCGGCCTCGAATTCGCCACGGGACTCGATGTCCTGCAGGTGCTTCCACGCCTCTTGGGCAAGTTCCTCGGTGATGTCCTCGACGAACCAGGACCCGCCAGCCGGGTCGAGCACCCGACCGATGTGCGACTCCTCCAACAGCAGCAGCTGCGTGTTGCGGGCGATACGGCGCGCGAAACTCGTTGAGATCCCCGGGAACCCGCCCGGGATGGCTACGTCGAACGGTTGCACCAGCACGGTGTCCGCACCGCCGACGCCTGCCGAGAATGCCGCCAGCGTGGTGCGCAGCATGTTCACCCACGGATCGCGCTGCGCCATCATCGGCCCCGACGTCACTGCGTGCACCGTGGCCGCGCCCGCGTCGGGTTCCCCCACCACCTCGGCCACCCGCGCCCACAACTGGCGGGCCGCACGCAGCTTCGCGATGGTCATGAACTGATCGTCGTCGGCGGCGAAGCGGAACCCGATCTGGCGCAGCGCATCTGGCACCCCGATATCGGCCTCGCCGAGCAGCCGCAGGTAGGAGATACCCGCCGCGATGCTGCCCGCAAGCTCCCATGCCGCGCTCGCACCACGGTTGTGGAACGCGGGCCCGTCGACGGTGACCGTGCGTACGTGGCCGCCGTATCCGGTGACCTTCTGCGCCGCGGCTACAACGTCGGCCACGCTCGGCGCCTCGCGTCTGCTCAGCGGCGCGGTCAGCGGGTCGGCGCCCAGATCCACCGACAGTCGTGAGCGTTGGTCGTCATCGAGGTCGGTCAGCAGCGCCAGCATGGCGTCGGCGGCCGCAACGAAATCCGCACCCGCCTCCAGAACCACCGGCACCAGGTCCAGAAACACACCGTCGAGCAGACGATCCAATTCGGCGGGCGCGACGCCGTCGCCGATACGCAGCACCAGTGCGCCGACGCCTTCCGTCAGGGCGAGCAGCACCGCGCCGTTGCTCTCGGCGGTGGCGGACCCTTGCAGCGGAAACGCCTCGGCCACCTTCCATCCCGACTTCACGTCGCGTGCTGCGTCGCCGCCGCGCACAAAGGGCCACTTACCGGGCAGCGCCGGTTCGGTGCGTTCGTCGGCGCTCGTGTAGAGCGGCCGGATCGGGAAGCCGTCGTAGGTCGGCGAATCCAGCAGCCGTTCCGGTTCGGCCGGTAGATCCGCGAGTTCCCGCCGCATGGTCTTGGCCAGCACACCTGCTACGGCCGAGCGCCACCGCGCGATATCGGATTCGATAGCACTGGATTCTTGCACACTATCAGGCTAAATGATGGCCATCACACCAGCGTGGGCCGGGTCCATCGACTCACTGATCGGTTAACGGAAGTTGGTCATCGGGGCCCGTAGTCTTGGTAGGTGTGAAATCCGCCGTCAACCCCCTGCGCGGACTCCGCGCCGCGGTGATGGCGACAGCTTCGACCGTCTCTCCGCGCCGGTTCGTCGTCATTCTCGCGCCGATTGTGATCCTTCTGGCGATTGCGCTGCTGGTTCCGTTGCCGTCGGCGCTCCAACTCCGTGACTGGGCGACATCCGTCGGTCCGTGGTTTCCTCTGGCGTTCCTCGGCGCCCACATCGTGGTGACGGTGTTTCCGTTCCCACGGACCGCGTTCACGCTGGCGGCGGGCCTGCTGTTCGGCCCTGTGCTCGGCGTCCCGCTGGCCGTTGCGGCCAGCACCTCCAGCGCGGTGATCGCATTGCTACTGGTCCGCGCCGCGGGTTGGCACTTATCGCGTCTTGTTCGCCATCCCAGGGTCGACTCGCTGGACGCGCGGTTGCGCGAACGCGGTTGGCTCGCGGTGATGTCGATGCGAATGATTCCCGCGGTGCCGTTCTCGGTGCTGAACTACGCCGCGGGCGCGTCGGCGGTGCGGGTGCTGCCCTACACGCTCGCCACGCTGGCCGGCCTGCTGCCGGGCACCGCCGCGGTGGTCATCCTCGGCGATGCCCTGACCGGAAATGTCAGCCCGCTGCTGTTCCTGGTGTCGCTGTGCACCGCGAGCCTCGGCGTCGCCGGCCTCGTCTACGAAATCCGCACCCACCGCCGCCATCACCGCGAGCGGCTCGCCGAATCCGATCAGAGCGCCGAGCGGGTTATCACCGGCTGACGACCGGGTTCACTGCTCAGTACTGCCGTGACGTCCCGACGGTGGCGGCTGCTGAGCATATGCAGACGGCGGCTGCTGTTGCTGGCTGAGCGGCGGGTATTGCGGCGGCGCGTCGATCGCCCCCGCTACAGGCGTACGCGCCTCCGCCACAGCGGCGGCAACGGCCTGGGCGATTTCAGGGTCGCTCTGGGTGTTGAACCATTCGGCGACCTCGTCCGAGTCATCTTCTGGCTTGGGCAGATCCTCTTCCACCGGTGACGGCGTGTACCGGAAGACGCCGTCCTCGCCCGGCGCGCCGAGCATCTTCGTGAAGCCCTGCAATGCGGCACCGAAGTCGCTTGGCACCAGCCAGACCTTGTTGGCCTCACCCTTGGCCATTTGAGGCAGCGTCTGCAGGTACTGGTAGGCCAGCATCTCGGGTGTCGGGCGGCCGGCCTTGATCGCCGCGAACGTCTTCTCGATGGCCTTGGCCTGGCCCTGAGCCTGGTAATACTGCGCGGCCCGCTCACCCTGGGCCCGCAGCATGCGCGACTGCCGGTCGGCCTCGGCGGCGAGGATCGCCGCCTGCTTGGCGCCCTCGGCCGCGAGGATCTGCGCCTGCTTCTGGCCCTCCGCCTGTTTGATCGAGGCCTCGCGATTGCCCTCGGCCGTCAGGATCATCGCCCGCTTCTCGCGGTCGGCGCGCATCTGCTTTTCCATGGAGTCCTGGATGGACGGCGGCGGGTCTATGCTGCGCAGTTCGACGCGTGCCACCCGCAGACCCCACCGGCCAGTGGCCTCGTCGAGCACGCCACGCAGCTGACCGTTGATCGAGTCGCGTGAGGTCAGCGTCTGTTCGAGCGTCATACCACCCACCACGTTGCGCAGCGTGGTGGTGGTGAGCTGCTCGACGCCGACGATGTAATTGCTGATCTGGTACACCGCCGCTTGCGGGTTGGTGACCTGGAAGTAGACCACGGTGTCGATGTTCACCGTCAGGTTGTCTTCCGTGATCACCGGCTGCGGCGGGAATGACACGACGCGCTCGCGCAGGTCAACTCGCGCACGGATCTTGTCGATGAAGGGCAGCAGCAGCGTCAGCTGACCCGAAACGGTCTTGCTATAGCGACCGAGCCGTTCGATCACCGCGGCCTCGGCCTGCGGGATCAGCGCTACCGACTTGGCCACGATGATGACGGCGAAGATGACCAACACCCCCAGCAGGACCAGGCCTGCGACGGCACCTTCCATGGCGGCTTCCCTTTCCTTGGTTGTCCCCTTGTTTGCCCGAGCTTCTCTACATGACCTTTTGGACCACCGCGGTGGCTCCGTCGATTTGCACGACGGTCACGTGGTCGCCCGGTTCGTAGACATCGTCTTCATTGAACGGACGCGCCGTCCAGACTTCACCGTCGAGCTTCACCTGGCCTTCGTGACGCGCGACGCGATCGAGAACCAGTGCGCTCTTGCCTTCGAGTGCTTTCGCCGGTTCCGGAAGGCCCTTGCCAGATGTCAGTCGCTTGCGCAGCGCAGGCCTCACACCGACGAGCAGCAGGACCGACACGATGAGAAACACCACACCGTCGGCCCATACCGGCCAGTCGAACAACAAACTCGATCCGGCTGCGGCGAGTGCTCCACCGCTGAGCATGAGCAGAAACATGTCGCCGGTCAGCGCTTCCGCCCCGGCGAGGGCCAGTGCGACGATTAGCCAGATCAGCGGGACAGGCATGACATCACCCTAGCGCGAAGGCGACCCGATGAGCGGCTAACAACTACACTGCGAGCATCATGTGGTGCCCTAGTGTTTCGTTATCAGTTTGGGTCAATGCCTGGCTTGCCGGTGCCGCCGCGCCCGATGACGTCTTGGATGCGCTATCGCTATGGGCTCCAAAGCATTCCGTAACGGCGTATGACTCGATCGCGGCAGGCCGCACCGGGTTGCCGTGGCCGGATCTCAATGACGCGGGCGCGGTTTCGCTGCTGCAGACCTTGCGCACCGCGGCAGGCAGGGACGCGCCGGTGCCGCCGCTCGGGGTCATTCTGCCGGTGCCGGGTGATGTGCGCGGACTTCCAGCGGGCACACAGTTTCAGCGCGACGCGGTGACTGCGGGTGAGGCCACCATCGTCGGCCACGACCCGTCCGGTGCGATCGGTCTGGTACCGGACTTCGAGTACGACGAACTCGACGACAACCCCAATTTCGAGTCCGAACCGACTGCCCTGTCATGGACGGTTTACTCGGTTCCCGCTGCCCCTCCCGCCGAACATCTCGAACTCGGCGAGGCCGAATTCGCGCTGCGGGCCGCCGTCCGTTCGGCCGCCGACGCGTTCGGCGCCATCCGCGCGGCGGGTGCTGACGTCGCCGACCCGCGTGGACTCGTCGAGCAGGTACTGGCGTCCGGCCGCGAGCACCGGCTGCCCGATCACGCTCCGTCCAGGGCGGTGCGCGTCCTGGAGAACGCCGACCACATCGACGCGATCATCACGGTCAGCTCGGGATTGATTCCGAGTGGCTTGCAGAGCTCATCGGAGGTGCAGATCGCCAGCGACGCGCTGCGCCCGCTGACCAGCGTGGTGCGCACGGCGCGGATGGCCGCCGTCAGCGCGATTCTGCATTCGGCCTGGCACTAAGCACAATTCGGTGTACAGACCTCGCCGTTGACCGAAAAGCCCTGCAGCGGTGGGGCATCCACGCCCTGCACACGGCGCGGCTCGGAGCCGTCGCGCAGCTCGCCGATCAGGTCGGCGGCCAGCCTGGCGAATCGGGGGTCGGCGTTCGGCGTCGCTGCGCGCGCGAACGCGATGCCTGCCGCCTCAGCCTGCAGCCGCAGCTCGTGGTCGAGGTCCCACACCACCTCGATGTGGTCGGCGACGAAGCCGATCGGACAGACGATCACCGCTTCGGCGCCGGTCTCGCTGAGCGATGCAAGGTGGTCGGCCACATCGGGTTCCAGCCACGGCACCCGCGGCGGCCCGGATCGCGACTGCCACACCTGGCCGTAGGACGAGTAGCCCGCCGCGGCGGCGACCAGCCGCGACGCGTAACTGACCTGGCGGCTGTACAGGTCTGTACCACACCGGGATTCGGCGGCGACGGGAATGGAGTGGGCCGTGAACACCAGCCTGGCGTCGGCGGGCACCGTCTGCGCCGCCGCAGTGATGGCCTCCGCGAACATCTCCACGAACAGCGGATGGTCGAAGTACTGACGCAACTTCACCAACTCCGGTGCCCACTCCCCCGCCGCCTGGCGGCCCCTCGCGATGTCCTCGACGTATTGCCTGCAGCTCGAGTACCCGCCCCACGCCGACGTGGTGAACACCGCGGCGCGCCGAACGCCGTTGTCCCGCATGGCCACGACTGTGTCCTCGACGTACGGTTCCCAGTTTCGATTGCCGAAGTACACCGGCAGATCGATCTCGACCTGCAACTGGGTGATCAACTCGCGGTTGATGCCGTTGATCGGCGAGACGCCGCCGAAGTGCAGGTAGTGCTCGGCGACGTCGGCCAGCCGCTCCGCCGGGATGCCACGTCCGCGTGTCACGTTCTCGAGGAACGGCATCACCTGGTCCGGTCCCTCGGGCCCGCCGAAGGACAGCAGCAGAAGGGCGTCGAACTCCACTACAGCAGCTGGGTGCTGGCGCCGCCGTCGGCGTAGATGATCGTACCGGTGGTGGCGGGTAACCAGTCGGAGAGCAAGGCGCACACGGTCTTCGCGACCGGCGTCGGGTCCTTCATGTTCCAGCCGATCGGCGCACGCTGATCCCAGCCCTCTTCGAGCAGCTGCATCTGGGCACCGGCCTCCTCGCCGAGCGCACCGCCGACGATCGCGCTCATCGCCAACGTGCGAATCGGGCCTGCGGCAACGAGATTGGAGCGGACACCGACCTTACCGGCCTCGCGTGCCACAAACCGGTTGACAGACTCCAGCGCGCTCTTGGCCACCGTCATCCAGTTGTAGGCGGGCATCGCGCGGGTCGGGTCGAAGTCCATGCCGACGATGCCGCCGCCGGGATTCATGATTGGCAGCAGCGCCTTGGCCAGCGACGCATACGAATAGGCCGAGATGTGGATGCCCTTTGCGACGTCCTCGTAGGGTGCGTCGAAGAACGGGTTGATACCCATCCCGGTCTGTGGCATGTAGCCGATCGAGTGCACCACGCCGTCGAGCTTGTTGCCCTCGCCGATCACCCCGGTGACGCGGTCGGCCAGCGTGGCCAGGTGTTCGTCGTTCTGCACGTCCAGTTCAAGCAGTGGAGCCTTCTCTGGCAGTCGGTCGATGATGCGCTGGATCAACCGCATCCTGTCGAACCCGGTCAGCACCAGCTCCGCGCCCGCCTCCTGCGCGACCTTGGCGATGTAGAACGCGATCGACGAGTCGGTGATGATCCCCGTGACGAGGATGCGCTTGCCTTCGAGAAGCCCTGCCATGTTCTGGTTTTCCTTTCTAGTGGCCCATGCCCATGCCGCCGTCGACGGGGATCACGGCGCCGGAGATGTAGCTGGCGTCCTCGGATGCCAGGAAACTGACCACCCCGGCGACCTCGGCGGCGGTACCGACCCGCTTCGCCGGGATGAATTCCAGCGCTCCCGCCTGAATCCGCTCGTCCAGTGCGCGGGTCATGTCGGTGTCGATGTAGCCGGGAGCCACCACATTGGCGGTGACTCCCGCCTTCGACAGCTCCCTGGCGATCGAACGTGCCATACCGATCACACCCGCCTTGGAGGCGGCGTAATTGGCCTGGTTGCCGATGCCCCAGGTGCCGGAGACCGAACCGATGAAGATCATCCGGCCGAACCGCTTTCGCTGCATGCTGCGCGAGGCCCGCTGTGCCACCCGAAACGCCCCGGTGAGGTTCGCGTCGATGACCTTCTCGAACCTCTCTTCCGTCATCCTCATGAGGAAGGCGTCCGCGGATAGGCCGGCATTGGACACCAGCACCTCGACCGGGCCCTGGTGCTCCTCGACCTCCTTGAAGGCGCGGTCAACGGCTTCGTTGTCGGTGACATCGCACTCCACACCGAACAGCCCCTCGGGCGCGCCCGATCCACGGTGCGTGACGGCGACCTTGTGGCCGTCGGCGGCCAGGCGTTGGGCGATGGCGAGGCCGATGCCGCGGTTACCGCCGGTCACCAGCACCGAACGGGCGACGAAAGGCGGACGGCCACCAGCCGTTTGGCCGGCGGTATCGGCTGGGTTGTCCGTCGCTTCTGCCTCGCTGCTCCTCACGTGCGCAGTCATGCAGGCCAACTTAGTGCCTTGGATGCATTCTTAAGAAATCGCCTTAGTTCGGCAGGCGCCGGTTGATCAACAGCGCCGCGAACGCGGCCAGCGCCAGGACGAACGCGCCGAGCCGCAGCCAGCCTGCGCTTGCGTCGCCCTTGCGGGTCTCGTAGCCGATCTGCTCCTGCAGATTTGTGAAGACTTCCTTCAGTTGCTCAACGCTCGATGCGGTGTAGGACTGTCCACCGGACAACTGGGCGATCTTCTTGAGCATCTCGTCGTCGACCGGGACGGGCGTGCGCTGGCCGTTCATGTCGACGGTGCCGTACGGGGTGCCGAACGAGACGGTCGAGATGGGCACGCCCTGGTCCTTGGCCGTGCGCGCGGCGGTATAGGCGCCCTTGGGGTTGTCCGGGTTCGACGGCACGGTCTCCTTGCCGTCGGACATCAGCACGATGCGCGCGGGCGGAGGGGTGTCGCCGCCGCCGATCACCGCACCGACGGTGGAGATCGACTGCAGAGCGGTGAAGATCGCCTCACCGGTCGCGGTCCTGTCGGCCACCTGCAACTTGTCGATCGCATTCTTGGATGCGTCACGATTGGTCGTCGGCGACACCAGCACGGTCGCGGTGCCCGCATAGGCGATCAGCCCGAGGTTGATCCCTGGCGTCATCTGATCGACGAACTGCTTGGCGGCCTCCTGCGTCGCAGCCAGCCGGTTGGGCTCCACGTCGGTGGCACGCATCGACTGCGAAACATCGATCACCAGCATCACGACGGCACGGTTGCGCGGAATACGCACATCGTGGGTGGGCCCGGCCATCGCGACGGTGAACATCACCAACGACAGCGCCAGCAGGACGGTCGCGAGGTGCCGCCACCGCGACGGCCGTTTGGGCGCAACGCTTTCCAGCAGCTCCGTGTTGGCGAATCGCAGCATCCGCTTGCGCCGGGCCGCCTGCACGGCGATGTAGAGCCCGACCAGCCCCAGCACGACCAACAGGAACAGGAAGAACCAGGCGTGTTCGAAGCCCGTCAGTGTCATCGGTCCGAGCACCGGTAATGTCATGCGCTATTCGCCATTTCCGTTGCTAGTTGGGTAGCCGGCGGTTGAGCAGCATGGCCGCCAGCGCCGCGAGGGCCAGGACTAGAGCGCCGAGCCGCAGCCAACCCGCGCTTGCGTCGCCCTTGCGGGTCTCGTAGCCGATCTGCTCCTGAAGGTTGGTGAAGACCTCCTTGAGTTGTTCCAGGCTCGATGCGGTGTAGGCCTCACCGCCCGACAGCTCGGCGATCTTCTTGAGCATCTCGTCGTCCACCGGCACGGGCTGGCGCTGATCGTTGATCTCGACGTAGCCGTACGGCGTACCGAACGACACCGTCGAGATCGGGACGCCTTGATCTTTCGCGGTGCGCGCAGCGGTGTAGGCACCCTTCGGGTTGTCCGGGTTCGACGGCACAGTCTCCTTGCCGTCGGACATCAGCACGATGCGCGCGGGCGGTGGTTCGTCTCCACCGCCGATCACCGCGCCGACGGTGGCGATGGCCTGCAGCGCGGTGAAAATGCCCTCACCGGTCGCGGTGCGATCGGCAAGCTGCAGTTTGTCGATCGCGTTCTTGGACGCCTCACGATTGGTGGTCGGCGAAACCAGCACGGTCGCAGTGCCCGCATAGGCGATCAGCCCGAGGTTGATCCCTGGTGTCAGTTGGTCGACGAACTGCTTGGCGGCCTCCTGCGCCGCGACGAGCCGGTTCGGGGACACGTCGGTGGCACGCATCGACTGCGACACGTCGATCACCAACATGACAACCGCACGGTTGCGCGGAATACGCACATCGTGGGTGGGCCCGGCCATCGCGACCGTGAACAACAACAGCGACAACACCAGCAGGATCGCGGGCAGGTGCCGCCAGTGCGAAGGCCTTTTGGGCGCAACGCTTTCCAACAGCTCCATGTTCGCGAAGCGCAGCATCCGCTTGTGCCGGGCCAGCTGAACGAAGACATAGAGCACGACGATTGCGAGAACAACGAGAAGAAACAGGAAGAACCAAGCGTGTTCGAAACCCGTCAGCGTCATCGGGCCGAGCAGCGGTAATGTCATGTACTAGTTGTCATTTCGTTGGATCAAGCCCGTCCGGCAAGCGCTCCGCGTCGGCGATTGGCGACGAACCGGACCACATCGGCAATCCAGTCCCTGTCGGTGCGCAAGGTCAGCAGCGGTGCATCGCAGCGACGCAGGGTGCGCGCCACCTCTTCGCGGTGCACGGCCGCGGCCTTCTCGAAGTCCTCGCGCAGCTGCTCATCGATGGTGAACTCGCGGGTGACGCCTGTCTCGGTGTCCTGCAGGATGACGTCGCCCACCGGCGGCAGTTCGATGTCGCGGGGGTCGAGCACCTCGATGCCGAGCACCTCATGGCGTCCCGCGATAGCCCGCAGCGGCCGCATCCAGTTGATCGGGCCGAGGAAGTCGCTGATGATCACCGCCATGCCGCGGCGCCGCTCCGGCCTGCGCAGCGCGTCGATCGCGGCGGCCAGATCGCCCCGCACCCCGGTCGGCGCCTTGGGCATCGTGGCGATCGTGCGCAGCATCTCCTGCTCATGCATGCGGCCCGACAGTGCGGGCACCCGTCGCACGGTGTCGCCGTTGGCGATGATCGCGCCGATCCGATTGCCGCCGCCGCTGTTGAGGAATGTGATCGCCGCCGCCGCCGCGACCGCGAGATCACGCTTCTCACAGCCCGTCGTGCCGAAGTCGAGGCTGGCCGACATGTCGACAACCAGCCAGGTCTCCAGCTCGCGGTCGGCGATCATCTGGCGAACGTGTGGATGTGTGGTGCGCGCGGTGACCGACCAGTCCATCCGGCGCACGTCGTCGCCGGGCTGATACAGCCGCGACTCCCCCGGCTCGGAGCCCGGGCCCGGCAGCAGTCCCAGGTGGTCGCCGTGCAGCACGCCGTCGAGCTTGCGCCGCACGGTGAGCTCGAGCTTGCGCAGCGCCGCCGTCAGCGCGGGGTCGCGGATCTCCCCGCGCTTCAGTGACGGCAGATCGACCGTGCGTCGAGAAGTGGTCACCGACCGCTGGCCGCGGCCGCTGCGGCGGGTACGACGGGCGGCACCGAATGTCCTTGCTGCGGAATCGCATTCACCTGCGGCAAGGCGACGGTCTGCAGAATCCGGTTGATCACCGTCTCCGACGAGATCTCGTCGGCCAGCGCGTCGTAGGTGAGTACCAGCCGGTGGCGCAGCACGTCAGGAATCACCTCGACGACATCCTGCGGAACCACGTAGTCACGGCCACGCACCAGCGCCAGCGCGCGCGATGCGGCGATGATGCCCAGCGACGCACGCGGCGAGGCGCCGTACGCGATCCACGCCTTCGCGTCGGGCATTCCGAACTTCTCGGGGGCGCGGGTCGCGGTGACGATGCGCACGACGTAGTCGACCAGTGCGTGGTGCACGAAGTTGTTGGCAGCGACGTCCTGCAGCCGCAGCAGGTCGCCGGGGGCCAGCACCTGCTTGGGCTCGGGCGGCTTGACGCCCATCCGGTAGACGATCTCGCGCTCTTCCTCAGGCGACGGGTAGTCGATGTTCAGTTTGAACAGGAAGCGGTCGCGCTGGGCCTCAGGGAGCGCGTACACACCCTCCTGCTCGATCGGGTTCTGGGTCGCCATCACCAGGAACGGGGCGGGCAGCGGGAACGTCTTGCCGCCGATTGAGATCTTCCGCTCGGCCATGACCTCGAGCAGTGCGGACTGCACCTTCGCCGGCGCACGGTTGATCTCGTCGGCGAGCAGGAAGTTGACCACAACGGGGCCGAGTTCGATGTCGAACTCCTCCTTGCCCTGCCGGTAGATGCGGGTGCCGACGATGTCGGTGGGCACCAGGTCAGGGGTGAACTGAATACGCGCGAACGTGCCGCCGACCACCTTGGCGAACGTCTCGACGGCGAGTGTCTTCGCCACACCCGGCACACCTTCGAGCAGCACGTGGCCCTTGGCGAGCAGGCCGACCAGCATCCGCTCGACCAACTGGTCCTGTCCGACGATGATCCGCTTGACCTCGAAGATCGCCCGCTCGAGCGTGTGGACCTCTTGTTGTAGGCCCCCGTTGTTCGGCGCGCCTGCGTGGGTACCGGGAGGGTAGCCCTGCCCGGGAGCTTGACCGGAAAAACCTCCGGCGCCCTGCGGCGGCCCACTCGGTGATGACATCAACTGTCCTCCCACATCTTGGTCAACATGCTGGTCGTAGCGGGCGTCGGCCCAGATTGGCCGCACCTTCGCCGTCAACTATTCCAGGCAGTTCGAAATCCGTCGACGTTGCCCGGATTGCTCAGGATTAACTCAGGCCCTGCTCAGGATTCGATAATCCGGGCGACATACGGCTGCAGCCCCGCCCGCCGGACGGGACTCACGGTGACCCTGTCCGCGCTGCCCGAGGCCTCCAGCATCTGGCCGCCGCCGAGGTACAGGGCGACGTGCTGGGTGCCGTTGGGCCCCCAGAACAACAGATCACCGCGCTTGGCCTGCGACACCGGCACCTTGCGCCCGGTGTTGTACTGGTCGCCCGAGTACTTGGGGATCAGCACGCCGACCCCGGCGAACGAGAACTGGGTGAAACCCGAACAGTCGAAGCCGACGATGTTGGCGCCGGAGTCAACACCGGTCGAGGGGCCGCTCGGCTTACCGCCGCCCCACGAATACGGCACACCCATCTGCGTTGCGCCGCGCCTGATGACGTATTCGATGGCTTGCGGTCCGCGCACTCGACCCACGCCGACCGCTGCGGTGCTCGCCGTCGGCGGAGGGGCAAGTCCCAAGGTGGACAGGAACTTTCGGCCCAGATCCATCGTGACCTGGGTGGCCTGGGAGGTCGCGGCCAGCGACGCGTTCGCAATCGCCAGCGGATCACCGGGAGCCCCGGCGCTGATCAGTTTGGGCAGCGTCGGATCCCATTGGCCGTCGTCGGGGGCGGCCGCGGCGGGCGCGACAAGTACGAACAGAAACGCGACAAGCCCGAGCAGCACAATTGCAAAGCGGCGCAGAAGAATCACCATTCGATCATTCGGGTCACGTACGGGGTCATACCGCTGGTGCGCACCGGCGAGATCTTGACCACCGAACCGGTGTACGGCGCCTCGAGCATCTGGCCGTCACCGAGATACATCGCGACGTGTTGGCTGGCGTTGGGGCCGTAGAAGATCATGTCGCCGCGGCGCATCTGCGACGACGGGACCTTGCGGCCCGCGTTGTACTGGGAGCCGGAATAGTGATCCAGCTTGATGCCGACCCCGGCAAACATGAAGAGCATCAGGCCCGAGCAATCGAAACCGACTGTGCCTGCGCCCGAGTCGATTCCGCGGCTGGCACCGGCTGCGTTGCCGCCGCCCCACGAGTACGGCGTGCCCATCACAGACATCCCGCGACGGATCACATATTCGGTGGCCTGCCTGCCGTAGACCCGGGGAATCGCGCCGTTGGTGTAACCGCTCGGGGTGGGCAGAAGACCGATGGACTGCAGGAAATTGCGGCCCATGTCCTGGGTCACCTGCGCGGAGGTGGACATGATGCCCAAGACCGCGTTGATGATCGCGACCGGATCACCGCTGACGAACGCGCTGGGAATCGCGGGCAGGGTGGGATCCCACCCGGTGGCCCAGTCACTGGTTGCCGGCTGGTGCGCCGGCCCTGGTGCACGGTCCCAGTTGGCCGCCGCGTTCGGTGTGGGTGCCGCAGCGGGTCGGGCGGCGGGCTGGCCGCCTGCGGGGGCGGACCAGGTGCGGGCCTGGTCGAGCTTGGCCTGCGCAGCGGCGCGTTCGGACGTCAACCGGTCCAGCTCGGCCTGCTGGGTGCCGAAGGTCTGCTGGGCCTGCGTCAGCGCGGACACCGCAGTCTGCTGGCTGGCTTCGGCGTCCGCGACGGCCTTGTCCGCGTTCTGCTTCGCCAGCCGCGCGGCCGATTCCTTGTTCACCTGTTCTGTGCGGGCCCGCTGCAGATTGGTGAGCACCTGATCCGCGCTGACCGACAACGTCTGACCGGCGGCGGTCGTGGACAGGATGTCGGCGGGATCACTGGCGGTCAGGTACGAATCCGACGGGCCGTTGACATACGTGGCCGCCGCGAAGGTATCGAAGCGGTCCTGTGCGGCGTCGATGGCCGTGTTGGCCTCATGCACCCGCCGGCCGCTGGCGTCCACCTCGTGCTGTGCGGTGGCGGCGTTGTCGCGCGCGGACTGCACGTCGAGGATCGCCTTGTTGACGCTTTCCTGCTGGGCCTGAATGGCGGCGCCCAGTTCCTGAAGCTTCTGGTTGGCATTGGCGACGGCGGCGACGAAGCCTGCGATGTCCGGGCTGCCTGGCTGCGCGATGGCCAGGCCGGGTGTGGCGAGAAGCATGCCGATGACAAGCGGGATCGCGCAGGCCTGAGGGGTGCGTCTCATTCGACTCGAATCTCCTATGGCTCAACGCGAACGTGCCGGCACATTCGTGAGGCGCCTATGCGCAGAAGTCACACAAAGCACAACTACAACATCAGGCTCCGATTGCACCGTACGTCACATCAGACGCTAAAGAAACTTTAGTCACAAATTACAAGTTTGTAATTGAAAGTAGCGTTATCGCGTTGTGACTATTTGATTTGCCGAGCGACGAAAAAGAGTCAGTCGACGGTGTCGGACAGCGCGTTTGCCGATGCTGCGCGTTTGCCACGAACCTGCAGGGCGCGCGTCGCGGCGACGGCCGCGATCACTCCGAGAACGAGCAAAATTGTGAATGTCGTCCAGGGAAAGTGGGGCGTCGTCAACTCGCTTACGAAATTCTTCGCGCCCTGGACCGGGCCGCGGCCCTCGGCCACATCCTGGCCCGCCTCGAGCGTCACCCGGTCGAACGTCGTGCTGTAAGTACCCGAGTCCGTCGGGCTCATCACGAGAACCGTCGAATCCGGGAAGGCCGTGCCGACCTCGGTGGCGATATCGCGCAGCGGGGTGTCGATCGGCGGGTTCCGGTCGACCACGACGACCTTCAGGTCGATGCCCTGTTGCTTGGCCTGGGCGACCACGTCCGCCAGTTCGGATTTCGGCACGTCCGGCGGCGCGCTCACCCCGTCGTCGCCGACATCCGCGATCACCAGATCCATGCACGTGTCGACTGGTGTCGTCGCCGGATCCTGCCCCACGGGCGTACACACCTCTGGCGGAATGTACGAGGGGAGAAACGGGATCACGTGCGGTCCGGCCACATGCGCACGGTACGGCATCAGTGGGTAACCGAGTGGCAGCACGCGGCCCCTCGGAGAAGACTTAAGCCACCCCTGGGGTGTCTTGTAGGACAAGCGTACTGTTAGAATCAGAAGCGCCGTTGACACAGCCCGTCGCGGCGATCACGAGCCGGGAGTTGATGTGAGCAGCAAAGATTCGGTTAATTCATTCGGGGCCCGCGACACGTTGAAGGTCGGGGACAACAGCTACGAGATCTACCGCCTCGACGCGGTGCCCGGCACCGAGAAACTTCCCTACAGCCTCAAGGTGCTGGCCGAGAATCTCCTGCGCACCGAGGACGGCGCCAACATCAGCAAGGACCACATCGAGGCCATCGCCAGCTGGGATCCGTCGGCCCAACCGAGCGTCGAGATCCAGTTCACGCCGGCCCGGGTGATCATGCAGGACTTCACCGGAGTGCCCTGCATCGTCGACCTGGCCACCATGCGCGAGGCCGTCGGCGCCCTCGGCGGCGATCCGGAGAAGGTCAACCCGCTGGCGCCCGCCGATCTGGTCATCGACCACTCGGTGATCGCCGACCTGTTCGGCACGGCGAACGCGTTCGAGCGCAACGTCGAGATCGAGTACGAACGCAACGGCGAGCGCTATCAGTTCCTGCGCTGGGGTCAGGGCGGGTTCGACGACTTCAAGGTGGTGCCCCCGGGCACCGGCATCGTGCACCAGGTCAACATCGAGTACCTGGCCAGCGTGGTGATGGAGCGCGACGGTGTCGCCTATCCGGACACCTGCGTGGGCACCGATTCGCACACCACGATGGAGAATGGCCTGGGCGTGCTGGGCTGGGGCGTCGGCGGTATCGAGGCCGAGGCCGCGATGCTGGGCCAGCCGGTGTCGATGCTGATCCCGCGGGTGGTCGGCTTCAAGCTGTCCGGCGAGCGGAAGCCGGGCGTCACCGCCACCGACGTCGTGCTCACGGTGACCGAGATGCTGCGCAAGCACGGTGTGGTGGGCAAGTTCGTCGAGTTCTACGGCGAGGGTGTCGCCGAGGTGCCGCTGGCCAACCGCGCAACGCTGGGCAATATGAGCCCCGAATTCGGCTCCACCGCAGCGATCTTCCCGATCGACGAGGTCACCATCGACTACCTGCGGATGACCGGCCGCAGCGACGAGCAGCTCGCGCTGGTCGAGGCCTACGCCAAGGAACAGGGCATGTGGCACGACCCCGAGCGGGAGCCGAAGTACTCCGAATACATCGAGCTGGACCTCTCCGATGTCGAGCCGTCGATCGCCGGGCCCAAGCGTCCGCAGGACCGCATCGCGCTGACCGATGCAAAAACCGCGTTCCGCAAGGACATTCACAACTACGTCGAGGAGAACCTGCCCGCCGCGCACACCAAGCTCGATGAGGCGGTCGAGGAGTCGTTCCCGGCCAGCGACCCTGCCGTGCTCTCGTTCGACGACAACGACACCTCGGTGCCCTCGGCGGCCGTCAACTCGAACGGTAGGCCGAGCAATCCGGTGGAGGTGAAGTGCGAGGGCCGCGGTGAGTTCATCCTCGACCACGGTGCGGTGGTGATCGCCGCGATCACGTCCTGCACGAACACCTCCAATCCCGAGGTGATGCTCGGTGCGGCGCTGCTGGCGAAGAACGCCGTCGAGAAGGGCCTGATGTCCAAGCCGTGGGTCAAGACGACGATGGCGCCCGGCTCCCAGGTGGTCACCGACTACTACAACAAGGCCGGGCTGTGGCCGTATCTGGAGAAGCTGGGCTTCTACCTGGTCGGCTACGGCTGCACCACGTGCATCGGCAACTCCGGACCGCTGCCCGAGGAGATCAGCAAGGCCGTCAACGACTGCGACCTGTCGGTCGCCGCGGTGCTGTCGGGCAACCGTAACTTCGAGGGCCGCATCAACCCGGACGTGAAGATGAACTACCTCGCTTCGCCACCGCTGGTGATCGCCTACGCGCTGGCGGGCACGATGGACTTCGATTTCGAGTCCGAACCGCTCGGCACCGACGAACAGGGCAACGAGGTGTTCCTGAAGGACATTTGGCCCTCGCAGAAGGACATCTCGGACACCATCGCCTCGGCGATCAACACCGAGATGTTCGTCAAGAACTACGCCGACGTGTTCAAGGGCGACGACCGCTGGCGCAACCTGCCGACGCCCAGCGGCAACACATTCGAATGGGACGACAACTCGACCTACGTGCGCAAACCGCCGTACTTCGACGGAATGCCTGCCGAACCGGAACCAGTGACGGATATCAAGGGCGCGAAAGTGCTGGCGCTGCTGGGGGATTCGGTGACGACCGACCACATCTCCCCCGCTGGCAGCATCAAGCCGGGCACACCCGCCGCACAGTATCTCGAGGAACACGGCGTTCAGAAGAAGGATTACAACTCCTACGGCTCACGCCGCGGCAACCACGAGGTGATGATCCGCGGCACGTTCGCCAACATCCGGTTGCGCAACCAGTTGCTCGACGATGTGTCCGGTGGTTACACGCGGGACTTCACCAACGGCGGCGAGCAGGCGTTCATCTACGACGCCGCGCAAAACTATGCAGCGCAGGACATCCCGCTGGTCGTCCTGGGCGGCAAGGAGTACGGGTCGGGCTCGTCGCGCGACTGGGCAGCCAAGGGCACCAGCCTGCTGGGAGTGCGGGCGGTCATCACCGAATCCTTCGAGCGCATTCACCGGTCCAACCTGATCGGCATGGGCGTCATCCCACTGCAGTTCCCCGAAGGAGAATCTGCGTCGTGTCTCAAATTGGACGGCACCGAGACCTTTGACATCACCGGCATCGAGGCGCTCAATGACGGCAAGACCCCGAAGACGGTGCACGTCAAGGCCACCAAAGAAGATGGAAAGACAGTGGAGTTCGACGCGGTGGTTCGCATCGACACCCCCGGCGAAGCGGACTACTACCGCAACGGCGGCATCCTCCAGTACGTACTGCGCAACATGCTGAAGTCGTAGGCGAGCCCTCAGTGCCTCGGGTGACCGACGACCATCTGGCCGCACGCCGCCGCCAGATCCTCGATGGCGCCCGGCGGTGCTTCGCCGAATACGGATATGACAGGGCGACCGTGCGACGGCTCGAGCAGACGATCGGGCTGTCGCGCGGCGCCATCTTTCACCACTTTCGCGATAAGGACACGCTGTTCTTCGAACTCGCTCGCGAGGACGCCGAACGAATGGCAGACGTCGCGTCGCGGGAGGGCCTGATCCAGGTGATGCGCGACATGCTTGCGGCGCCCGATCAGTTCGATTGGCTGGCCACCCGCCTCGAGATCGCGCGCAAGCTGCGCAACGACCCGGTATTCAACAGGGGCTGGTCGGAACGCTCGGCCGAGCTGTCGGCCGCTACGACCGACCGGCTGCGCCGACAGAAGCAGGCGGGGCGGCTGCGTGACGATGTGCCCAGCCCCGTTCTGCAGACCTATTTGGACCTCGTGCTGGATGGACTCGTCGCCCGGCTTGCATCCGGTGACGATCCCGAAAAGCTCAGTGCCGTACTGGACCTCGTTGAGGCATCGCTGCGCCAGCGAGGAACCTAGCCGACGCGTCTGCTGCGGTGGTTCGGCCCGCCGCGGCTGCGCATCGTGGTGCCTGACTCGCGCAACATGCTGTGCACAGATCCGTACGAACGTCCGGTCGACGCGACCAGCGAGCGGATGCTGGCCCCCCTCTCGTACGCACTGCGCAGCTCCGTGAGCAGTTGGTCCCGGGACTCGGTTATTTTCTTCATGGACAGCTCCCCGCAGTTGATGCCCCGACGCACTCCGCATACCCAGCGTAAGAAGCGTTCACACCACCACGGGCTGAATTGACGAAAGGCTTCGTAAATTGGCTCAGGCCAATTCGATGAGATCCCGGTAGTCCTCGGACCAGAAGTCTTCGGTCGCGTCGGGCAGCAGCACCACACGCTGCGGATCGAGCGCCTCGGCCGCACCTGGATCGTGCGTCACCAACACGACTGCTCCGACATAACTGCGCAGCGCGTCGAGCACTTGCTCGCGCGAAGCCGGATCGAGGTTGTTGGTGGGCTCGTCGAGCAGAAGCACGTTCGCCGTAGAGGCCACCAAACCCGCGAGCGCCAGCCGCGTCTTCTCGCCGCCGGACAGCGTGCCCGCAGGCTGATCGAGTTGCGCCCCGCTGAACATGAAGGCGCCCAACAGACCCCGTAGATCCTGCTCGCCGGTGTCGGGCGCGGCGTGCCGGATGTTCTCCCATACGGTCCCGAGATTGTCGAGCGTGTCGTGCTCCTGCGCGAAGTAGCCGAGCTTGAGACCGTGTCCGGGTTCCAGGCCTCCCGAGTCGGGTGTCTCGACACCCGCGAGCAGCCGCAGCAGAGTGGTCTTACCCGCACCGTTGAGGCCCAGCACGACGACACGCGAACCGCGGTCGATGGCCAGGTCGACGCCCGTGAAGACCTCGAGCGACCCGTAGTTCTTGGTCAAACCTTTGGCCACCAACGGGGTACGGCCACACGGCGCGGGTGTGGGGAACTTGATTCTGGCCACCTTGTCGGCAACGCGTTCCTCGTCGAGCGCGGCCATCATCCGGTCGGCGCGGCGCAACATGTTCTGTGCGGCAACGGCTTTGGTTGCCTTTGCGCCCATCTTGGCGGCCTGGGCGCGCAGCGCGCCTGCCTTGCGTTCCGCGTTCGCGCGCTCGCGGCGGCGGCGCTGCTCGTCGGTGGCGCGCGCGTCGAGGTATTTCTGCCAACCCATGTTGTATACGTCGACCTCGCCGCGCACCGCGTCCAGGAACCATACCCGGTTGACGACGTCGGCGAGCAGCTCGACGTTGTGGCTGATGACGACGAGCCCGCCGGTATGGCTGCGCAGGAACTCGCGCAGCCAACCCAGCGAATCGGCGTCGAGGTGGTTGGTGGGCTCGTCGAGCAGCAGCGTGACGGACGAACCAGAACCGGTCTCCGACGCGGCGAACAGGATGCGGGCCAGCTCGACCCTGCGCCGCTGGCCACCCGACAGGGTGTGCAGCGGCTGGGTCAGAACTCGTTCGGGCAGACCCAGACTCGCGCAGATGCGGCCTGCCTCGCTCTCGGCGGCGTACCCGCCGAGTGCGGCGAACCGCTCTTCGAGTTGCCCGTATCGGCGCACAGCCTTGTCGCGGGCGGCGTCGTCGGCGACCTCGGCCATCAACGCCTGCTGCTTCTCCAGGTCCGCCAGCAGCGTGTCGAGTTCGCGCGCGGACAGCACTCGGTCGCGGGCCAGCACGTCGAGATTGCCCTCTCTGGAATCCTGTGGCAGGTAACCGACGTCTCCGGTGCGGGCGATCGTTCCGGCGTAGGGTTCACCCTCACCGGCGAGTATGCGCATGGTGGTGGTTTTGCCTGCGCCGTTGCGTCCGACGAGCCCGATGCGGTCGCCGGGCTGCACGCGCAGTGCCGCACCCTCGGCCAAGAGCAGTGTGCGCGCCCCTGCGCGGACCTCGAGGTCCGTAGCGGTGATCACGCAGTACTCCTCATTTCGTCGTTACTTGTCGTCGGTGAAGGCCGGGGTCCGCTTCTCGGCGCGCGCTGCCACCGCTTCTTCGAAGTTGGCGGTAAGCAATCGGACGAAGAGTTGTCCCAGGCCCTCGGCCTGCATGTGCCCTTCCAGGCTAGCGGCGTCCAGTCCACTCCACAGTGTGCGTTTGGTCAACTCGATACCCGGCCGGGAGAACGACGCGATCCGCTCCCCCAGCTCGTAACAAACGTCGAGCAGATCGTCGTCCGGTACGGCGCGCGAAACCAGACCGATGCGGGCGGCTTCGTCGGCGTCGACGTCGCGCCCGGTGAGCATCAGCTCGAAGGCGCGTGACGTCCCGATCGCCCGCGGCAGCAGGTACGAAAGCCCCAGCTCGCTGGCGGTCAGGCCGTTGTTGATGCCCGCCGCCCGGAAGTACGCCCCCGTCGCGGCAACCCGGATGTCACAGGCCAGGGCCAGGCACAGGCCGCCGCCGATCGCCGCGCCGTTCACGGCGGCGATCACCGGCTGGTGCATCTTGCGCAGGGCCAGGATGACGTCGTCGAGCACTTCCATCGACCGTAGTGCGAACGTCGGCCGGGTGAGCCCGTCGATGTGTGGCACCGAACCGGCGGACTCGTGATCGGCGCCCGACGAGAACCCGCGACCCGCACCCGTGAGCACAACGGCTCGCACCGAGTTGTCGTAGGTGAGGTCGTCCAGCACCTTCTTGAGCGGAACCATGACGTCGAACGCCATCGAGTTCATCCGCTCCGGCCGGTTGAGCGTGACCAGCGCGAGGTGGGGGCGCGGCTTGTCTACGAGGACGAAATTCACCCATGCACGCTATCGCGTGCGATGGGTTAGGAAGGTTCGCCGTTGCTTTGCGCGGCGACGGCGGCGTCGATGTCGAACTCCTTGACCCGCTGGATGAGTTCCTCGAGGGCGGCAGGCGGCAATGCGCCCGCCTGGTTGAACACCAGCTTGCCCTTCTTGAAAGCCATCAGCGTCGGGATGGAGCGGATATCCGCGGCAGCCGCGAGCTGTTGCTCGGCCTCGGTGTCGACCTTCACGTACGCCACGTCGGGATGTTGCTCGGAAGACTTGGCGAACGTCGGTGCGAATGCCTTACACGGGCCGCACCACGACGCCCAGAAATCCACCAGCACGATCTCGTTGTCGTTGATGGTGTCGTTGAAATCTTCGGCGGTGATGTCTCGAGTAGCCACGATATTTCCTAACGTTGGGCCCTAGCGGTCTGTTCCCAGCATGCGTCAGTGCAAACCGGCTAGTGCGGTTTCGGGGTGGTATCCGGTGAAGTTGCCCAGCTCGTCGTCGCGCAGTCGGTTGACCCACTGCGGATCTGCCAGCAGCGCCCGCCCGATCGCGATCACGTCGAACTCCCCCGCCTCGTAATGCTCGAGCAGCCGGTCGATGGGTGCGGGCGCCACCGGATCCTCCGGGTTTCCGGAGCGAAACTCGGTCTGGAGTCCGACCGATCCGACCGCGATCACGGGCGCACCGGTGACCTTCTTGGTCCACCCCGACAGCGTCATCACGGGATCGGCGTCGGGAAATGCCGGTGCGAAATGCCTGCGGGTGGACGCGTGCAGGATGTCCACACCCGCGTCGACCAACGGCGCCAACAAGGCTTCCAATTCGACTGGGCTGGTCGCGATCTGTGCGCCGTAGTGGTCGGCCTTCCACTGGGAGAACCGGAAGACAATCGGGAATCCGGGGCCGACGGCCTCCCGCACCGCTGCGACCACTTCGGCGGGGAAACGGCCGCGCTTGGGTAGCACACCGCCGTATGCATCGGTGCGCAGATTTGTTTTCCCCCAGAGGAATTCGTCGAGCAGGTAGCCGTGCGCACCGTGCAGCTCGACGGCGTCGAAGCCGACGGCCTTCGCGTTCCTGGCGGCATCGGCGTAGGCATGGGCCACGGCACCGAGTTGTGCGTAGTCCAACGCGCGCCCGATGCGATTGCCGGACACGTCGACGCCCGACGGGCTTACGGGTGCGCGATCCGCCGAGTCGCCAGGGTGTACCCCGCGCTGGGCACCCTGATGCCACAGCTGCGCGGCGATGGCTGCGCCTTCGGCGTGTACGGCCGACGTCACCGCTCGCCAGCCTTCCAGCGCGTCGGCGCCGTCGATCATCGGAATGCTGAACGGAAACGCGGAAGCGGAGTGAGAGATGCGTATGCCTTCGCTGATGATCAGCCCGACACCGCCCGCGGCGCGTCGCGCGTAGTAGGCCGTTACGTCGGACCCTGGAACGCCGCCGGGTGAGGCCTGCCTGGTCATCGGCGCCATCGCAAACCGATTCGGCAGTCCGAGGGACTTCACCGTCAGCGGGCTGAACAGGGTGGCGATGCGTTCATTCACGAGACGGTGCAACACCCGCGGTGCCGATGCGATTCCGTTCTACTCGCGGGACCGCCTCGGCAGTTCGCCGCGACCGCGTTCGAAGAAGTCGGCGATACCGGATGTGAGCGCGTCGACGTCGTGTCCGGGGTCGAGCGGAAGCAGCGCGCCGAACGGGGCGTTCCAGAACGCACCGGTCTGGGTTGTCCACGGGCCGACGTAGGCGTAGGGCATCGGGTGGTAGTCGTCGCCCGCCGAGACACCATAGTTCACCTGGTCCTCGGTGGCAGCCACGTCGAAGTGCTCCGGCCACAGCACCGGATGTTGTTCGGGCAGAACGTTCTTGATGGCGTGCCCGCCCGCGTAGTGGCTGCGGTGAATCCATTCGGCAGCGGCGGTGTCGATCTCGAGATGTGCGTCGGGCGGCAGCGCGTCAACGATGTCGTAGAGGCCTTCTGGCGGACCCGCGTCGACACCTGCGATCTCGGCGATCGCGGACAGCGGCCCTGCGAGTGCTACGGCGTCGTTCGGGAGGACCAGCTGCGCGCCGTGTACGGACAGAGGAATCGCGACGCCGGCGAAGCCGTCGGGGCGCACGGCGAGCCGAATGGTGCCCGTGGCGCGGTACTGGGGTCCGGCGATCAGGCTCTCGGCGACGCCGCGCAGTTGACGACGGGTGGCGGCATAGGTTTCGGCGAAGCTCACCCTGACTGAGATACCAGATGGGCGCGATTGCGTTACCCGGAATCCAGTGGCTTTTCGAACCAATGGTCGGCGTAGGGCTCGTTGTTAAAGGGGACGACTTCGCGATAGCCCGATGTCCGGTACATCTGCACGGCCTCACCGAGTTCGTCCCTTGTCTCCAAGCGCATCAGGCGCACACCGTTGGCCCGCCCGCGGTCCTCGAGTTCGAACAGGATTCGGCGGCCCAGCCCCAGCCCGCGTACCGATGGGGCAACCCACATCCGTTTCACCAGACCGACATCGTCCGGGTAGAAGACCAGCGCACCGCAGCCGACCGGCTCGCCGTGCAGCGACGCGATCAGCAGAAGCCCTGCGGGCGGGGTCATTTCGTCGTCGGCGACCGGGCTGACGGCCGGGTCGTAGCCCCCGCGGAACCGCACCTTGAGTTCCGAGTAGTAAGTCTGCAGGCAATGCCTCGCGTCTGGGAGGCGAGGATCGGACTCACGGACCTCGACGGTCGACGCGGTCAGCAGGCGTTCGACGTCAGCCATGGCCGTGACCAGTTTGGCGCGCTGCCGCGCGTTGAGCGGCTGCAGGATCGCCTCCGCGGCATCGTCGGAGCGCCGGTCCAGCCTCACCAGTTCGTCGCGTCCGGACTCGGTCAGACGCGCGACGCGGATCCGGCGGTCGGTCGCGCTGGGTTCGATGACGACGAGGCCGGCCGCCGCGAGGGCGCGCAGCAGCCGACTCATATACCCGGAGTCGAGGTCGAGGCGGGCGCGCAGGGCCCGGATGTCGCATCCGTCGGGCCCGATCTCCCAGAGCAGCCGATTCTGGCCCAGGGATCGGTCGCTGGCCAGGAAGTTCTCGTTGAGCACGCCGATTCGCTGTGTGACGGCGCGGTTGAACCGCCGGACCCGCGCGACCATATCTGCAGTCATACCTCTGACTTTAGTCAGAGATTTGCGACAGCGCACGCTCGGCACTGTCCGCGGCGGCATCGCAGTTGGCCAACAGCTGAGCCTGCCGTTTGGGCCACCAGAACAGCTCGATCAGCAGAAGCGCCAGATAGATGGCCGACACCACGGCATTGCCCCATGTGCCGACCGTCATGTCCCAAACCGCGGTGCCGACGGCGACGACGAGGACCAAAATCAGCAGCCCGCGAAGGGACCGCGCCTGTTCGGCGGCGGCGCGCATCGCGCGGCTGTAGTCGATGACGGCCTGAGCCAACCGGGCGTCGTCGATGGTCTCGCCGTTCCGTGCGGCGCTGGCGACCGCCACTCGCTCGTCCCCGGTCAACTGCGCGGCGCCCGGCCAGAATCGCGCCATGCGGCGAGGCATCCAGATGCCGTAGAACACGCTGAGGATGACGAGCACGATGACACCGACAAACAGGAATCCGGAGTCAAGCCACGCCAGGATGCCCAGGCCGAGGCCGACGGGCACGCCGATCGTCACAGCGCGAAGGAAGGCGCCGCCTCGCCAGACAAACGCAGGCACTGTGACCATGGGTCGATTGTGGACAACGGTGCGGTTGCGCACGGCGCATTCGGCGCATTCAGATGTCGAGTAGCGAGCGCGGCCTCAGCAATGGCGTTGCGACGACGCTGATCACCGCGGTCACCACCAGGTACGTGCAGGCAACCCAGGGTGAGCCGCGCGCAGCGGCGATCAGCGCGGTCAGAATCAGCGGGGTCAGCCCCGATGCGTACACACCGGATAGCTGATACACCGTGGACAGGCCGGTGTAGCGGATCCGCGCGGGATACAGCGACGCGTACAGCGTGCCCTGGGCACCGTAGAACAATGCGTGAATGACCCCGAATACCAACAGCATTCCCAGTGCGTACGCCGTGATGCTGTGGGTGTTGAACAGCGCGAAGACGGGAAACACCGCAATGCCGTAGGCCGCGATACCCGTCGCGTACACCGCGCGGGCGCCGAATCGATCGGTCAGCAGGCCAGACACCGGCAACAGGGCGGCCATCACCAGTGCCGCGGCCGTCACCACGATGAGTACGGGAACCCGCTTGAATCCAAGTGTGCCCGTCGCGTAGGAGATCGCGAACACACCCCAGGTGTTGAATGCCGCTCCTTCACCCCAGCGAGACAGCAGGCCCAGCACAGTGGGACGCAATACCGGCGGACGGAACACCTCGCGAAGGGGTACCGAGGAGCGCTCGTCGGAGGCCCGGATTTTCTCGAATGACGGTGTCTCGGTGGCCTTCAGCCGCACGACCACACCGAAGACCACCAGCACGATGCTGACCAAGAATGCGATGCGCCAGCCGTAGGACTCGAACGCGTCGTCGGGCAGAGCTATCTGCAACAGTGCGAACACGCCCGTGCCCAAGGCGAGCCCGAGCGCCAGACCGACCTGGGGCACGCTGCCCGCGAGACCGCGTCGGTGCGACGGGCTGTGCTCGACGGCGAGCAGAACGGCGCCCGCCCATTCGCCGCCGAGCGCGAAGCCTGCACGACCCGCGGCAGTAACAAGAGCACGGGAGCGAGAACGCCTATCTGCGCGGCGGTCGGCAGCAGGCCCATCAGCGCCGTCGCCCCGCCCATCAGGAACATCGTCAGCGCCAGCGTCTTCTTGCGGCCGATGCGGTCGCCGACATGTCCGAAGACAAAGCCACCGATCGGCCGGACAGCGAACCCGACGGCGAATGTCGCGAACGACAGCATCGTGCCGACGAAAGAGCTCTGATCCGGGAAGAACGCATGGTTGAAGACCAGGCTCGCCGCCGTCGCATAGAGGAAGAAGTCGTACCACTCGATGGTGGTTCCGACCAGGCTCGCCAGCAGGGCGGTGCGAACGGTCGAATCGGATCTGATGCCGGGCTGCTCGCGGTCTACGGGCGCCTGGACTTCGGTCGAAGACACGTTGACCGACCATCCCTCAACCGGCGTGTGCGGCACAAGGTTGGACGCTCGGTGATTAGAACGTTGTCAAACTCATCTCTTCGCGCTGCACGACCTCAGGCCGGTGCCGATTCGCCCGCGCGACACGGAACATCAGCGAAGGCTTGAACAGGCTCGTCGGGGAGTCCACCATCCCGGTGACCCGAAGGAAATGCCCCGTGATGACCGGGTCCTTCTCGGCGCCCCGCAACACCCATTCGATATAGGCGTTGCTGATTTTCATCGAGAGCGGACGGGGGCCCTCGACCTCTGGCAGCGCCAGATCGGAGCCGACGGCCGTCTGCCACGCCACCCGCAGTTTCTTCGCCGTTGCGCCGAAGAACCGTCGCGGCAAGCTGTCTCGATCGCCGCGGCCGAGACAATCCCGCAGGATCGTCGCTTCGACAGCCGCCACCGTCATGCCTTGGCCGTAGATGGGGTTGAAGCTGCATATCGCGTCACCGAAAGCGATGAGCCCCTTCGGGGTTCGGTACATCTTGTCGTAGCGGCGCCAACGATTCGACGGAACGCGGTACTGGGCGACCTCTCCGAGCGGTTCGGCGGCCCGCAGCGCATCCAGCATGTCGGCGGAGACGCAATCGGCTCCGAACGCAAGCATGTCCTCCCATCCGCTCGGCGGCTCGTGTCCCGCCATCGAACCCACCGTGTGTATCCAGATGTCGTTTTCGTAGCCGAGCAGCGCCCAAGTTTTGGGCCGGCCCGGCTCCGGGAAGACTGCGGTGAAGTTCTGCGGAATTGTGCCCGCCGGTATGCGCAACAATTGGCTTGCGTAGGCGAGCCGCACCACCAACTCGTCCTCGCGTGGACGGCCGTAGCCCAGCTCCTCAAGGAAGACCGGCATCCGAGACCCACGGCCCGTCGCATCGACCACCAGATCCGCCGCGAGCGGCGTCGGGCAGCCTGCGCGGTCGACCACCCGCACACCGGTCACACGGTCGTTGTCCGGGGTCGACGTCAGGCCCGCGACAGCGTGACCGTCCAGGATCGTCACGTTCGGGATCGCCCGGACCCGCCGCAGCACACTGGATTCCAGGAAGGGCCGGCTCGGAAAGTACAGCGGCATCGACAGTGATTTCGGCAGGGTGCCCGTCCGCGAGAAGTCGTGACCGCCCACCGAGACCTTCACCTTCGACAGGTCTCCGTTGTCCCACGCCGAGACACCGCCTGCGACGAGATCGTTAAGGAAGCCGGGAAACAGCTCATCGAGGATGTATGAACTGCGGGCAAGGAGCGCGTGGGCGTGCCTACCCTGAGGCACGCCGCGACGGTTGACGGCAGCGGTCGGCAGATCGTCGCGTTCGACGATCGTCACGGTCTGATAGAAGTCCGAGAGCACCCTCGCGGCGAGCAAACCACCCATGCTGGCGCCCAGAACAACCGCACGCCCACCCGACTCAACCATGACGCACTCCCACCTTTCCCGACAAAAGTCCTGGTGAAATCAGTGTCGAGGGAGGCGGGGGTGCCGCATAGAGTAGTTACCTACCCCAATTTGGCGCGACTGTTCACACGGTGAAACCGAGCGCACGCAGCTGTTCGCGACCGTCCTCGGTGATCTTGTCCGGGCCCCATGGCGGGTTCCACACCCAGTTGATCTTTATCTCGTTGACGAGTCCTGCACCGACGAGCGCGGTGCGCGATTGATCCTCGATCACATCGGTCAGCGGGCAGGCCGCCGACGTCAGCGTCATGTCGATCAGCGCGACGGGTCCCGAATCACTCGTTTCCACGTTCAGGTCGTAGACGAGGCCGAGGTCGACGACGTTGATCCCGAGCTCGGGGTCGACGACGTCGCGCATCGCCTCCTCGAGGTCGGCGAGCAGCTCGTCGTTAGGCGCTGCGGTGTCGCTCATCGCTGATCTCCTGTTCATATGAAGCCAAAGCTGTGCTTGATGCGCTCGCCTGAGCGAGCGCATCCTTGAAAGCCATCCAGCCCAGCAACGCGCATTTCACCCGCGCCGGGTACTTGGCGACACCGGCGAACGCGATGCCGTCTCCGATCACATCTTCGTCGCCCTCGACCGTGCCGCGCGACGAAACCATCTCGGTGAACGCGCCGACGATGTCGAGTGCATTGTCGATGCTTTCACCGATCACCCGATCGGTCAGCACCGAGGTCGACGCCTGGCTGATCGAACAGCCCTGCCCGTCATAGGAAATGTCGGCCACCCGTTCGCCGTCGTCGCTCAGCGCCACCCGCAGCGTGACCTCGTCGCCGCACGTCGGGTTGACGTGGTGCACTTCGGCGCCGAACGGCTCCCGCAACCCGCGATGGTGCGGGTGCTTGTAGTGATCGAGGATCACTTCCTGATACATCTGCTCAAGCCGCACGGTCAGTTCCCGAAAAACTTCACCGCACGGCGCACGCCGGCCACCAGCCGGTCGACCTCGTCGTGGGTGTTGTAGACGGCGAACGACGCGCGCGCTGTTGCGGCGATCCCGAACCGGCGGTGCAGCGGCCATGCGCAATGGTGTCCCACGCGCACGGCCACACCGTCGTCGTCGAGGACCTGACCGACGTCATGGGCATGCACACCGTCGAGGACGAACGACACCGGCGAGCCGCGGTTCTCCAACGTCTTCGGACCGATGATCCGAACGCCTTCGATAGCGCCAAGTCCCTCGAGCGCGGCAGCAACCAGCTCGACCTCATGCGCCTCGACCACCGCCATGCCGATCTCGCCGAGATAGCGGGCGGCCGCGGCCAGCGCGACAACCTGCGAGGTCATCGGCGTGCCCGCTTCGAACCGCTGCGGTGCGGGCGCGTAGGTGGTGGCTTCCATCGTGACGGTCTCGATCATGGAGCCACCGGTGATGAACGGCGGCATCGCATTGAGCAGCTCACGGCGCCCGTAGAGCACGCCAATGCCGTTGGGGCCGAGCATCTTATGACCCGAGAATGCGGCGTAGTCGACATCGAGCGCATGGAAGTCAACGGGTTGGTGCGGCACCGACTGGCAGGCATCCAGAAGCGTCAGCGCACCGACGGCCCTGGCCCGGGCCACCAGCTCGGCCACCGGCGCGACCGCACCGGTGACATTCGAATGATGGCTGAAGGCAACCACTTTCACGCGGTCATCGAGCTCGAGCGAGTCGAGGTCGATACGGCCGTCGTCGGTCACGCCATACCAGCGCAGCGTGGCGCCGGTCCGCAGGGCAAGTTCCTGCCATGGGATCAGATTGGCGTGGTGTTCCAGCTCAGAGGTGACGATGACGTCACCGGGACCGACCGCACGGTCGAAGCGGTTGTCTCCGAGCACATAGGAGACCAGGTTGATGCCCTCGGTCGCGTTCTTGGTGAACACCAATTCGTCGGGATAGGCGCCGACGAATGCCGCGATGTCGGCGCGGCCCTGCTCGTAGGCGTCGGTGGATTCCTCCATCAGCTGGTGCGCACCGCGGTGCACCGCGCCGTTGGACGTCGTCAGGAAGTCGCGCTCGGCATCTAGTACCTGCAGCGGCCGCTGCGACGTGGCACCGGAATCCAGGTACGCCAATTGGTTTCCACCGCGCATCACCCGCTTCAAGATCGGGAAGTCGGCGCGGACGGCAGTCACATCCAGATTCGCCGCGGTGGTCATGGTTACGCTCCGACCGCCTGGGTGAACCGGACGTAGCCCTTGTCTTCGAGCTCATCGGCCAGCTCGGCTCCACCGGACTCGACGATGCGACCGCCAACGAACACGTGAACGAACTGCGGCTGGATATACCGCAGGATGCGGGTGTAGTGGGTGATCAGCAGCACGCCCCCGTGCTCGGCCTCCGCGTAGCGATTCACGCCGTCACTGACCACCCGCAGCGCATCGACGTCCAGACCGGAGTCGGTCTCGTCGAGGATCGCGATCTTGGGTTTCAGCAGCGACAGCTGGAGGATTTCGTGACGTTTCTTCTCGCCGCCCGAAAAGCCTTCGTTGACACTGCGTTCGGAGAAGGACGGATCGATGTCGAGCCCCTCCATAGCGCCTTTGACCTCTTTGACCCAGTGACGCAGCTTCGGCGCCTCGCCGCGCACGGCGGTGGCGGCGGTGCGAAGGAAGTTCGACATCGACACCCCCGGCACTTCGATGGGGTACTGCATGGCGAGGAACAGTCCAGCGCGGGCGCGTTCGTCGACGGTCATCTCGAGCACATCCTGGCCGTCGAGCGTGATCGAGCCCGACGTCACCGTGTACTTCGGGTGACCGGCGATCGCGTACGACAGCGTCGACTTGCCCGAGCCGTTGGGCCCCATCAACGCATGGGTCTCCCCCGAGTTCACGGTCAGGTCGACACCCTTGAGGATCGGGATGTCGGTGCCGTCCTCCTGCGAGACGACGCTGACGTGCAGGTCCTTGATTTCCAATGTGGTCATTACTGCGTGATTCCTTCGGTCAACTCGAGTTCGTGTTCGATGGCATCGGTCAGGCGTTCGCGCACGGCCGGCACGGAGATCTTCTGGATGATCTCGCCGAAGAAGCCGCGCACGACCAGCCGGCGGGCCTGGGCCTCGGGGATGCCGCGGGCCTGCAGGTAGAACAGTTGCTCATCGTCGAAACGCCCGGTGGCGCTGGCGTGCCCGGCGCCGACGATCTCGCCGGTCTCGATTTCGAGGTTGGGCACCGAGTCGGCGCGGGCGCCATCGGTGAGCACCAGGTTGCGGTTGGTCTCGAACGTGTCGGTGCCCCCGGCGTTGGCCCGGATCAGCACGTCGCCGATCCACACCGTGTGCGTGTCGGGCTTGTCGGAGTCCGGATCGCCTTGCAGCGCACCCTTGTACGTGACATGCGAGCGACAGTTCGGCTGGGCGTGGTCGACGAGCAGCCGCGACTCGAAGTGCTGACCGTCGTCGGCGAAGTACAGGCCGAGCAGTTCGGCGTCACCGCCCGGTGCGCAGAACCGCACGCGCCCCGTGAACCGGACCACATCGCCACCGAGGATGACGGCGGCATGCCGGAATACCGCGTCCTTGCCCAGTGATGCGTGGTGCGTGCTGACGTTTAGCGCGTCGTCAGCCCAGTCGGCGATCGACACTACCTTCAGCGTCGCGCTATCGCCGACGACGAATTCGATGTTGTCGGCGTAGGTTCCGCTGCCGCGCTGGTCGATGACCACCACCGCTTCGGCGAGTTCCTCGACCCGCACCTGCAGGTGGCCATATGCCGTCGCGCCCTCGCCGGGTCCGGTGACGACGATGTCGATCGGTTCAGGCACCTGGGTGTCGCGGCCGACGGTGACGATCGTCGCGCTGTTGAACGACGAGAACGCTTGGGCGGCAACCCGGTCGGCGGGCACGCCGCCCTGGCCGAGCCGCTCGTCGCCGCGGCGCACCGATTCCACTGTCACACCGGAGCGTTCGGTGACCTCGATGCGGGCGCTGCCGGTTGCCGTCGCGGAGCCGTCGTGCAGGCCGCGCAACCGGCGCAGCGGAGTGAACCGCCAGATCTCGTCGCGGCCGTGGGGCACCTCGAAGGCATCGACATCGAACGACGTGAACAGCTCGCCCTTGTTGACTCCCTCGACCGCAGTTGTCAGGTCATGCGCCACTATCCGACCGCGCCTTCCATCTGCAGCTCGATCAACCGGTTGAGCTCCAGCGCGTATTCCATCGGCAGCTCCTTGGCGATCGGCTCGACGAAGCCGCGCACCACCATCGCCATGGCCTCGTCCTCGGTCAGACCACGGCTCATCAGGTAGAAGAGTTGATCCTCGCTGACCTTGGACACGGTCGCCTCGTGGCCCATCGTCACGTCGTCTTCACGGATGTCGACGTACGGGTAGGTGTCGCTGCGGCTAATCGTATCGACAAGCAGCGCATCGCATTTCACGCTCGACCGCGATCCGTGCGCGCCCTTGTTGACCTGAACCAGGCCGCGGTAGGACGCCCGGCCGCCGCCGCGGGCCACCGACTTGGACACGATGTTGCTCGACGTGTTCGGCGCGAGATGCAGCATCTTCGCTCCGGTGTCCTGGTGCTGGCCCTCACCGGCGAACGCCACCGACAGCACCTCGCCCTTGGCGTGCTCACCGGTCATCCACACGGCGGGGTACTTCATCGTGACCTTCGAGCCGATGTTGCCGTCGACCCATTCCATGGTGGCGCCTGCCTCGGCGCGGGCGCGCTTGGTCACCAGGTTGTAGACATTGTTCGACCAGTTCTGGATGGTCGTGTAGCGGCAACGCCCACCGGGCTTCACGATGATCTCGACCACCGCGGAGTGCAGCGAGTCGCTCTTGTAGATCGGCGCCGTACAGCCCTCGACGTAGTGCACGTACGCGCCCTCGTCGACGATGATCAGCGTCCGCTCGAACTGGCCCATGTTCTCGGTGTTGATCCGGAAGTAGGCCTGCAGCGGGATGTCGACATGCACACCCGGCGGCACGTAGATGAACGAACCGCCCGACCACACGGCGGTATTCAGCGCCGAGAACTTATTGTCCCCGGCCGGGATGACGGTGCCGAAGTACTGCTTGAAGATCTCGGGGTGTTCCTTCAGCGCGGTGTCGGTGTCGAGGAAGATGACGCCGAGGGCCTCGAGATCCTCGCGGATCTGGTGGTACACCACCTCGGACTCGTACTGCGCGGCGACGCCCGACACCAGGCGCTGCTTCTCGGCCTCCGGGATCCCCAGCCTGTCGTAGGTGTTGCGGATGTCCTCGGGCAGGTCGTCCCACGTCGCGGCCTGCTTCTCGGTGGAGCGCACGAAGTACTTGATGTTGTCGAAGTGGATGCCCTCGAGGTTGGACCCCCAGTTCGGCATCGGCTTCTTGTCGAATGTGCGCAGCGCGCGCAGCCGGCTCGCTAGCATCCATTCCGGCTCGCTTTTCTTCGCCGAGATGTCGCGCACCACCGCTTCGGACAGCCCTCGCTGCGCACTGGCGCCCGCGTCGTCTGAGTCCACCCAGCCATAGCCGTACCGGCTCAGCGAGGCGATCGCCTCATCCTGGCTGAGCGGTTCGCCCACCTTGTGGATCTCGGGCGTGGTCGTCATGTCGACGCTCCTTGCTTGCTTGTCGTGGCTTCGGCGCGGGCTGTGCGCCGAAGAGATGGTGGCTTGTCAGCTCGCTTCGCAGCGAGCGGAATGTGCGTCGTACAGGCACAGTCGCCGTTGACGATCGTGGCCAGCCGCTGCACGTGTGTGCCCAGTATCTCGGCGAAAGCCTCGCGCTCGGTCTCGCACAGTTCCGGAAACTCCTCTGCGACGTGTGACACCGGGCAATGATGCTGGCACAACTCAAGGCCGTGGATCGGTCCGGAGACCGGTGTGGTGCTGGTTGCGTAGCCTGCCTTGGTTAGCGCCGACGCCACCCGCTCGGCAGTCGATTCAACGTCATCGGGACCGTCGCTTACTCCCGTCAGAATGCTGTCGATCCTGCGCCGCGCGAACGTCCGCACGGCGTCGTCGCCGCCGATCTCGCGCAGCTGGCGCATCGCGGCGACGGCCAGGTCGTCGTAGGCGTGGCCCTGCTTCGCCCGTCCCTTGGCGGTGAGCCGATAGCGTTTGGCGGGCCTGCCGCGTCCGTTGTGTTGCCAGGCGGCGGCGGCACTGGACTGCGCATCGCCCACGTCGAGCAGGGCATCCAAATGCCTGCGCACACCCGCCGCGGAGATTCCCAGCTGCTCGCCGATTTCCCCCGCCGTAATGGGTCCCGCCTCCAGCAAGAGCTGGACGATCGCGCCACGGGTGTGGCGATCGTTGCCAGATGTCGCCGCCGCGGCGGCTCCAGGCTCGTGACGGAATTCCACAACACTATTGTGACGGAATTCCGAAATAGGGTCTAGCAAGGCTACCCTTACGCCGCCGATCGCCTTCATCGCTGAGGGCTACGCTGCTGTGGTGCCCGCCCGCCTACGGTCCCTCAGCACGTCGATTGCCGGCTGGCACGGCGACGAGCGGACCGTCGGATCCCCGCTGAATGACGCCGAACTCATCGCGCTGCGTCGGACCCGCCTGTTCGGGGCAACCGGCACCGTCCTGATGGCCATCGGCGCACTGGGCGCAGGGGCACGGCCCGTCGTGCAGGATCCGACGTTCGGGGTACGGCTGCTCAACCTGCCGTCGCGCATCGCGACCGTTTCGCTGACCATGACCACCACCGGAGCGGTGATGATGGCGCTGGCCTGGCTGATGCTGGGCCGCTTCGCGCTGGGCAGCAGGCGGATGTCGCGCAGTCAGCTGGACCGCACCCTGCTGTTGTGGGCGTTGCCGCTGCTGATCGCGCCGCCGATGTACAGCAAGGATGTCTACTCCTATCTGGCGCAGAGCGAGATTTCGCTGCAGGGCCTTGATCCGTATCGCGTCGGGCCGGCAACCGGGTTGGGGTTGGACCACGTCTTCACGCTGTCGGTGCCCAGCCTCTGGCGTGAGACGCCTGCACCCTACGGCCCGCTGTTCCTGTGGATCGGGCGCGGCATCTCGGCGCTGACCGGAGAGAACATCGTCGAGGCGGTGCTGTTTCACCGGCTGATCGTCCTGCTCGGGGTCGGGCTCATAGTGTGGGCGACGCCGCGGCTGGCCCGGCGGTGCGGCGTGGCCGAGGTCAGCGCGTTGTGGCTGGGGCCCGCCAATCCACTGCTGTTCATGCATCTGGTCGCGGGCATCCACAACGAGGCGCTGATGCTCGGCCTGATGCTCGCGGGCACCGAATTCGCGCTGCGCGGGATCGACGCCGCCGCTTTGCTGCTCCCCCGGCCGCTGGTGTTGCCGCGCGGCCGCGACGAGTGGGCGCGGTGGTATCCGATGGCCATGCTCCTGCTGGGCACCGTGCTGATCACGTTGTCCTCACAGGTGAAGCTGCCGTCGCTGCTTGCGCTGGGGTTCGTTGCGATGGCGCTGGCGTGCCGCTGGGGCGGCACCGTCAAGGCGTTCCTGATCGCGGGCGGCTCGCTGACCGCGGTGTCGCTGGCGGTGATGGCGGTCATCGGCTGGGCCAGCGGTCTCGGCTTCGGGTGGATCTTCACGCTCGGCACCGCGAACGTCGTGCGCAGCTGGATGTCGCCGCCGACGCTGCTCGCGCTCGGCACCGGTCAGGTCGGAATCCTATTGGGGCTCGGCGATCACACCACCGCCGTGTTGGCGCTCACCCGTGCCATCGGCGTGATCCTGATCGCGCTGGTGGTCAGCTGGCTGTTGCTGGCAGTGCTGCGAGGTCGGCTGCATCCCGTCGGCGGGCTCGGCGTGGCGCTGGGCGCGACCGTGCTGCTCTTCCCCGTCGTGCAACCGTGGTATCTGCTGTGGGCGATCATCCCGCTGGCGTGCTGGGCCACGACGCCGCGATTCCGTACCGCAGTGATCGTCGTCACGCTCGTCATCGGCATATTCGGGCCGACCGCCAACGGTGACCGCTTCGCGTTGTTCCAGATCGTGCTCGCGACCGTGGCAAGCGCGGTGATCGTGATGGTGCTCATCGCGATCACCTATTACCGGCTGCCCTGGCGCAAACTGCCCAACGCCGACATCGTGCTGACGCCCGGCGTCACCGAACCGTCACTACCGTCGCCGCAGCCCGCTAAGCCGGGCGCTTACGCTGAGTCTCCATGACCTCCGCCTCGACTGTCCCCGTGCGCCTGTGCGGGGTCAGTAAGCGATACGGGTCGACGGCTGCCGTGTCGAACCTCGATCTCGAGGTGCAGGCCGCCGAGGTGCTGGCCCTGTTGGGCCCCAACGGTGCGGGCAAGACAACGACGGTCGAGATGTGTGAGGGCTTCATCAAGCCCGACGACGGCTCCATCGAGATTCTCGGCCTAGATCCGTTCGGCGACAACGCCCGTGTGCGCGAACGCATCGGGGTGATGCTGCAGGGCGGCGGCGGCTATCCCGCCGCGCGTGCACGCGAAATGCTCGATCTCGTCGCGGCCTATGCCGCGAACCCGCTCGACCCGCAGTGGCTGATGGAGACGCTGGGCCTCACCGAAGCCGCGCGCACCACCTACCGGCGCCTGTCCGGCGGGCAACAGCAGCGGCTGGCGCTCGCGTGCGCGGTCGTCGGCAGGCCGGAGCTGGTGTTTCTCGACGAGCCGACGGCGGGCATGGACGCACACGCGCGAATCGTGGTGTGGGAGTTGATCGATGGGCTGCGCCGCGACGGTGTCACGGTAGTACTGACCACACATCAACTGACCGAAGCCGAAGAGCTGGCCGACCGGATCCTGATCATCGATCACGGCGTGGCGGTGGCTACCGGCACACCGGCGGAGCTGATGCGCAGCGGCGCCGAGAACCAATTGCGGTTCCGGGCACCGCGGATGCTGGACCTGTCGCTTCTGGTGTCGGCGCTGCCGGAGAGCTACAAGGCCACCGAGACTTCGCCGGGCGAATACCTCGTCGAGGGTCATATCGACCCGCAGGTGCTGGCCACCGTGACGGCGTGGTGCGCGCGACTGGATGTGCTGGCCACCGACATGCGTGTCGAGCAGCGCAGCCTCGAGGACGTCTTCCTCGATCTGACCGGGCGGGAGTTGCGGGGATGAGCAATCGTTTTGCACCAGGCACGTTCTCGCCGGATCCGCGTCCTGCGACCGTGCAGAAGATGCTGGCGGCACAGTTCGGGCTGGAACTACGGCTGCTGTTGCGAAACGGCGAACAACTGCTGCTGACGATGTTCATCCCGATCACGCTGTTGGTCGGGTTGACGCTGCTGCCGCTGGGATCGTTCGGCACGGACCGCGCGGCGACGTTCGTGCCTGCGATCATGGCGCTCGCGGTGATCTCGACGGCGTTCACCGGGCAGGCCATCGCG
Source organism: uncultured Actinomycetota bacterium (assembly GCA_963848855.1). GTDB lineage: Bacteria > Actinomycetota > Actinomycetes > Mycobacteriales > Mycobacteriaceae > Mycobacterium. The sequence goes on along the minus strand of CAWKFL010000006.1, from coordinate 303,808 downwards.
GTCGCCTTCGATCGACGCTACGGTGCGTTGAAACGGCTTGGGGCGACGGCACTTCCGGTGTGGGGCATCATCGCAGGCAAATCGCTGGCGGTGGTGGCTGTCGTATTTCTGCAGTCGATCCTGTTGGGCGCCATTGGTTTCGCATTGGGGTGGCGGCCGAACATCGCGGGTCTCGTACTCGGCGCGGCGATCATCGCGCTCGGCACTGCGGGCTTCGCCGCGTTGGGGTTGCTGCTCGGTGGCACGCTGCGCGCCGAGATCGTGCTGGCCGTCGCCAACCTGCTGTGGTTCGTCTTCGCGGGCCTCGGCGCGCTGACGCTGGAGGGCGGCATGGTGCCGCACGGCGTGCAGTGGGTGGCACGCCTCACCCCGTCGGGTGCGCTGACCGAGGCCCTTTCGCAGGCGATGACGTTGTCAGTGGACTGGTTCGGACTCGCGGTGCTGGCGATCTGGGGCGGCGTCGCGGCGTTGTGTGCGCTGCGCTGGTTCCGCTTCACCTGACCTCAGCGGCGGCAGGAGATACTCGAGCTGGCCGACCTCTTCGATATTGTGCTTCACCCAGGCGCGCACCTTGTCGTCCGGAAATCGTTGGCACACAATCACGTTGACGAGCGATAGCAGCGGCGAACGGGCACCCAGATCCATCACCGTGACGTAATGCGCACCGTCGGCGCCTGCCGACCAGGTGTGTTCGAGTGCAAAGATCGGGACCCCGCCGATGCGCCTGACGAGGCGGATGCCCGTCTCGTCGAGTTTCTCGACCCTGGCCACCTCGTCGATCTTGAACTCGGGCCTGCCGCCGAATGCCTCGACCATGCGGAAGCGCGCACCCTCGGCGGCGCCACCACCCGGGGCGGACCGCACTAGTTCCCACTTGATGTGGTCGATGGGATGCCAGGCCAGGTAGCTGTCGATGACGTGGCCGCCGTAGAGGATCGTGCCGCCGAGGTGGGTGAACCAGTCGAGCAGCATCGCGGGCGTCACGCCCACCAACGGGCCATGCTCGATGGTGATGCGTCGGCGGTAATGGGGCGCGCTCGTGAACCGCACGATGGCGGTGTCGACGGATCGCAGTGGGAAAACCACGGGACGAGTCATTTTGTTCCTCCAAGATACGGCATCGTTTCTTATTTGTAAGCTAGGCTGCCGAGTTAAGATACGTAAGCGTTTCTTGTGAGGAGGTGGATGGTGGCCCGTCGACGAGGCGAAGAACTGGACACCGCGATCCGGTCGGCGCTGCTCGAACTGCTCGCGCAACACGGCCCGGCCGCCGTCACGATGGAGGCGGTCGCCGCGGCGGCCCACACCAGCAAGCCGGTCCTCTACCGCCGGTGGCCAGACCGCGCGAGCATGCTGCGCGACACCCTGATGCGCATCGCCACCACCGCGATCCCCCATGAGGACACCGGCAGCTACCGCGACGACATGCTCGCGGTGCTCCGCGGCTGGGCTGCGTTGTTCACCGGGCCGCAGGCCACCGTCCTCAAGGCGGCGATCGCCGCCGCCGCACAAGATCCGGAGCTGACGTCGGCGTTCCAGAACGACGTCATCGGGTGGCGCAAGGAGGAGATGGCCGCACCGCTGCAGCGCGGTGTGATGCGCGGGGACGTCCGCGCGGACGTGCCAATAGAGATCGCACGCGAATTGGGCCAAAGCGTGCTCTGGCACCGGTTGCTGATCACCGGTGACCTGATCGACGACGCGTTGGTCGTGCAACTCGTCGACGAGGTGTTGGTGCCCTTTGTGGCGCCGCGCTGACAGCACCTGCCGTGACGCCCGCTACTACGACCTGTAGTTGCGGTGCTCTACGATCGAGGCCGTGCCCGTCGGACGTTTCTTCCTGCGGCTGGTCGACCTGCTGCCCATGCCGAGTCTGCGGGTTCAGCGCGCCATCGCGCTGCTCGTCGTCCTGACCCAGGGCGGTATCGCGGTCACCGGCGCGATCGTCCGCGTCACCGCCTCCGGCCTTGGCTGCCCCACGTGGCCGCAGTGCTTCCCCGGCAGTTTCACCCCGGTGCCGGTCGCCGAGGTGCCGGTGGTGCACCAGGCCGTCGAGTTCGGCAACCGGATGATCACCTTCCTCGTCGTGCTGACCGCGGCGCTGGCGGTGCTGGCCGTCACCCGCGCGCGTCGCCGGCGTGAGGTCCTGTTCTACGCGTGGCTGATGCCCGCCTCGACGATCGTGCAGGCCGTCATCGGCGGCATCACGGTGTTGACCGGGCTGCTGTGGTGGACGGTGGCAATCCATCTACTCGCGTCGATGACCATGGTGTGGCTGGCCGTGCTGCTCTACGTGAAGGTGGGCGAGCCCGACGAGGGAGTGCCGACGCCGGTCGTGCCGAAGCCCTTGCGCAACATGACGATTCTGAGCGCCGTCGCGCTGGCCGCGGTTTTGGTGACCGGCACGCTGGTCACCGGAGCGGGTCCGCACGCGGGCGATAAGAGCGTGGACCGCGTCGTGCCACGATTGCAGATCGAGATCACCACGCTGGTACACGCCCACGCGTCACTGCTCGTGGCGTACCTGACGTTGATCGTGGGCCTCGGTTTCGGCCTGCTGGCCGTACGCGCGCCGCGGCAGGTGATGCTTCGGCTCGGTGTGCTGCTGGCGCTGGTGTGCGCGCAGGGCCTCGTCGGCACGGTGCAGTTCTTCACCGGCGTGCCCGCTGCCCTGGTCGCCGTTCACGTCCTCGGCGCCGCGGCATGCACCGCGGCCACCGCAGCGCTATGGGCGTCGATGCGAGAGCGGACCGAGACCCATGCCCTCGAGGGCAGCCTCCACGCCTAGCGCGAACCGACGCTGCTGCCGGCTCCTCGTAGCCTCGTCCAGCTGGCGCCAGCCCAGTGACGGCTCGACCAGTTCGACTTCGAGTACCTGCGGGTCTTCACGCCCGCCGAGCACGTCCACGCGCGCATAGAGGAACTCCGAGGCGTCGATGTTCAGATGCGCCGCCGCGGCGGCAAGGGCGGCATATCCGAGGTCCCACAGCTCGAAATCCGGATCCGCCGGTGACAGCGCTTCCTCGGCGTAGGTGCCGGATTCGTCGAACTCCGGTGCCTCACCGGGCGGCGGCAGCATCGCCCCCTTGGTGAACGCATGAGACTGGCGGCCACCGAGAAACACCAGCGCCGTCTCGCCGTCGGCTACCCGCGGATCGTAGGGCTGCACCAACACCGTGCGGCCCTCCGCCTGCAGAGCGGCGGCGTAACGACGCGCCTCACCGGGATCCGAGAAACGCAGGGCGCCAACGGATCCCGCACCGATAGAGGGTTTGACCACGACCTCTCCGCCTGGCACACGCACTGGCTCACCGGGAGCGTAGAACTCGCTGGCCACCGTCGGGACCCCCGCGTCGGCGAGGTCGGCGAGGTAGCGCTTGTCGGTGTTCCACACCACGACGTCGCGGCCGTTGACCAGATTGCGGACATTCGCCGTCCAGGCCAGGAACTCGTCGAGCCGGTCGATGTAGTCCCAGGTGGCCCGCAGGATCACCAGGTCGGCATCGAGTGTCGCTGGGTCGTCCCAGGGCAACCACCGTGCGTGCAGTCCGCGCTTGCCCAGCGCCTCGATCAGGCCGTCGTCGTCGCCGTCGCTCTCCGGCAAGGCCGAACAACTGGCGAGCACGATGCGTGGATGAAAGACATCGGGGCGGGCAAGCTTCACGGCTGGAAGGATAGTCACCATGTACGCGATTGAAGTCGCCGAGACCGGCGGACCCGAAGTCCTGTCCTATGTCGAGAAGCCACAGCCCTCCCCCGGCGAAGGCGAAGTGCTGATCAAGGCCGAGGCCATCGGCGTGAACTTCATCGACACCTATTTCCGGTCCGGGCAGTACCCGCGCGAGGTGCCGTTCATCGTCGGCGCGGAGGTCTGCGGGACGGTCGAGGCCGTTGGCGCCGACGTCGCGGCCCTGCAGGTCGGCGATCGCGTCGTCACCGCGCAGGCCAACGGCGGCTACGCCGAATACAGCGTTGCTCCAGCCGATTTCTGCGCATACGTGCCCGATGGCGTCAGCCCGGACGTCGCGGCCGCGTCTCTGCTGAAGGGAATGACCGCGCACTACCTGATCAAATCGACGTATCCGGTGCAGGAGGGCGACGCCGTGCTCGTGCACGCGGGCGCGGGCGGCGTCGGGCTGATCTTGACGCAGTGGGCGACGAGCCTGGCCGTCCGCGTGATCACCACGGTGTCGACGCCCGAGAAGGCCGAGTTGTCACGCCAGGCAGGCGCTGCCGAGGTGCTCGACTATCCAGACGACCCCGACGAGTTCGGAGCCAAGATCAAGGACCTGACGGACGGCGGTGTCGCCGCCGTGTACGACGGGGTGGGCGCTGCGACCTTCGACGCCAGCATCGCCAGCCTGGCCGTCCGCGGCACACTCGCGCTGTTCGGTGCGTCAAGTGGGCCCGTCCCTGAGTTCAATCCGCAGCGGCTCAACTCCGCCGGTTCGGTGTTCCTTACCAGACCGACCCTTGTGCATTACACCCGCACACCCGACGAATTTGCGTGGCGTGCAGGCGAACTGCTCGACGCGATCGCGAAGGGAACCATCACCATCACGGTCAGCGAGCGCTACCCACTACAGGATGCCGAGCGGGCGCATCGCGACCTTCAGGGCCGCAAGACGGTCGGCTCGGTGGTGCTGGTGCCCTAGACCGGCTGGCCCTCGGGGAAGGTCCACGACCCGTCGAGGACCTCGAGCCGCGGCCGGTACAGCCTCACGAGATAGTTCCAGCCCGGCGTGATGGGCAGGCAGTTCGCCGCTGTCCCATCGCAGCCGCCGAACTGAATGTCGACGGAGCCGTCGGCGTTCTTGGCCGCGGTGATGTTGTTCAGCGAGTAGTCGACGGAAACGTCCGCCACGCTGAGCCGGTAGACCGTGGTGCCGTCATTGCGGGACGGGGTGCCGTTGAGGTAGAGCGCATCCTTCTCGGGATTGCCGCCCCATGCCGACGCGGAGCAGATGAGGTGACGCACGGGATCCGTGTCTTGCGCAGGACCGAAGGCGCGCTTGGTGTCGGGCAGCGTCCTGGCCAGTGCGAGCAACCCGCCGCGAACCGCCTTCTGGCTCACACCGGATCCCAATCGGGACCTCGAAGCTGCCGACGGCCTGCTGGGTCACCCCTATAGCGTCCTGGAGCTTGTGGACCTCGTCCATGTCGGCGGGGTTGTTGGGGTCGACCAGAGTGCGTACCGCCGTCGCGACGTTCGAGTTCCGATCGAGTCGCGGTCGAGTGTGTGAGTGCCCGACGAGTAACTGACGTCGGGTACCTAGTGGTCTTCGGTGATGATCTGCAGCGCCATGAACCGGCCGCCTGCGTCGGGCATGGTGACGGTCACCGGGCCCGCGTCGAGGTCGAAGACGCCCGCCGAGTAGAGCGTGTCGCGGTTCTGCCGGATCACCAGTTGGTTGTCGATCGGGCTCAGCTCGCGGATGTGGTGGAACTTGCCGAAGCCGCCGTCTTTGACGACGTTGCCGAAGTACACGTCACTTTCGGCGCGGACGAAATTGTCCGGCGTGACAGTTATGGGCATCCTCAGACTGTAAGCAGCGTCGGCAGCGCGAGAGCCGAATCCACCGCAAGCGCACAGAACACCACGGCGAGGTAATTGTTCGACTGCAGGAAGAGCCGAAGCGGTTTGACCGGCTCACCGCGGCGTACGCCCGCGTACAGCTGATGGGCCATCACCAGGAACCACGCGCCCGCGAGCAGAGCGACCGCCGTATACAGCCAGCCGGTGGCCAGCGAGAGCGCCAGCGTGGCGATGACGGTCAGCCAGGTGTAGACGAGGATCTGTTTGGTGACCTGTTGCTCGGTCGCGACCGCGGGCAGCATCGGGACCCCGGCTGCGCGGTAGTCCTCCTTGTACCGCATGGCGAGCGCCCACGTGTGCGGCGGCGTCCAGAAGAAGATGATCGCGAACATCACCAGGGCCGGCCACTGGATGGTGCCGGTGACCGCCGACCAGCCGATCATCACCGGCATGCAGCCCGCCGCCCCGCCCCACACCACGTTCTGCGAGGTGCGCCGCTTGAGCAGCAGTGTGTAAACGAGCACGTAGAACGCGATCGTCGCCCCGGCCAGGTGCGCCGACAGCATGTTCGTCGTCCACCACAACCAGAAGAACGAGGCCACGGACAACGTGAGACCGAAGACGAGCGCGTGACTTCGAAGCACGGTGGCGCGGGCCAACGGCCGCCGCTCGGTGCGCTTCATCATCTTGTCGATGTCGGCGTCGGCCACGCAGTTCAGCGTGTTGGCGCCGGCCGCAGCAAGCAGACCGCCGACCAACGTGTTGAAGATCAGCAGTGGATCGACCGTGCCGCGATGTGCCAGCAGCATGGCGGGAATCGTCGTGACCAGCAGGAGCTCGATGACCCGCGGCTTGGTCAGGGAGAGATAACCCAGGAGCCTGGTGCGGATTCGGTTCGGCGGCCCATCGATCAGGCGGCCTTCGCGAATTCTCACGCAATGACTCCTCAGAATGGCAGCAGCGCCCGGCTTCTACTACAGACGATGGTAGACCGCGGCTGAACGGCGGCCTAATCGTGCCCACGCGTCTGCCGTCTTGGAGGGTCCGGCACTAGGGTGGTTGATGCGGATTGCCAAGCCGGTCGTTTCTGAAGGAGTGCGCCCAGTGACCACACTCGAAGAGATTTCTGCCCTCACCAGGTCGAGTCACCCGGACGACTGGACCGAGCTCGACTCGGTCGCGGTAGACACTGTCCGTGTGTTGGCGGCCGACGCAGTGCAGAAGGTCGGCAACGGCCACCCCGGCACCGCGATGAGCCTGGCGCCGCTGGCCTACACCCTGTTCCAGCGCCAGATGCGCCACGACCCCAGCGACGTGCACTGGCTGGGGCGCGACCGGTTCGTGCTGTCGTGCGGGCATTCCAGCCTGACCCTGTACGTCCAGCTCTACCTCGGCGGGTTCGGGCTGGAGCTGAGCGACATCGAGTCGCTGCGAACATTCAAGTCGAAGACGCCCGGCCACCCGGAGTTCCGCCACACCAAGGGTGTGGAGATCACCACCGGTCCACTGGGCCAGGGGCTGGCGTCGGCGGTGGGCATGGCGATGGCATCGCGCTACGAGCGCGGCCTGTTCGATCCCGACACACCGTGGGGTGAGAGTCCGTTCGACCACTACATCTATGTCATCGCCTCCGACGGGGACATGGAGGAAGGGGTGACCAGCGAGGCATCGTCGCTGGCAGGCACTCAGCAACTCGGCAACCTGATCGTGTTCTACGACCACAACCAGATCTCGATCGAGCACGACACCAACATCGCGCTGTCCGAGGATGTTCCTGCCCGCTATCGCGCATACGGGTGGCACGTCCAGGAAGTCGAAGGCGGCGAGAACGTCGTCGGCATCGAGGAGGCCATCGCCGAGGCGAAGAAGGTCACCGACAAGCCGTCGTTCATCTCCGTGCGGACAATCATCGGCTATCCAGCTCCCACCAAGATGAACACCGGCGGCGCGCACGGCTCTGCCCTCGGTGACGAAGAGGTCGCCGCCACCAAGCGCGTCCTCGGGTTCGACCCGGACAAGACGTTCGAGGTGCGCGACGAGGTGATCGAGCACACCCGCAAGCTGGTCGCCCGAGGCAACGAGGCCCACGAGAAGTGGCAACCGCAGTTCGACGCCTGGGCGGAACGGGAACCAGAGCGCAAGAAACTCCTGGATCGGCTGCTGGCGCAGGAACTTCCCGACGGGTGGGATGCCGACCTGACGCACTGGGAGACGGACTCGAAACCGCTGGCCACCCGCGCCGCGTTCGGCAAGGTGCTCAATGACGTGGCGCCGCACCTGCCCGAGTTATGGGGTGGCTCAGCCGATCTCGCGGGCAGCAACAACACCACCATCAACGGGGTGAAGTCGTTCGGGCCACCGTCGATCTCGACGTCGGACTACACGGCAGACTGGTACGGCCGGGTGCTTCACTTCGGCATCCGCGAGCACGCCATGGGCTCGATCCTGTCGGGCATCGTCCTGCACGGGCCGACCCGGGCGTTCGGCGGGACGTTCCTGCAGTTCTCCGACTACATGCGGCCCGCCGTGCGTTTGGCGTCACTGATGGACATCGACACCATCTACATCTGGACGCACGACTCGATCGGGCTCGGCGAGGATGGACCCACCCACCAGCCGATCGAACACCTCGCCGCGCTGCGGGCCATCCCGAACCTCTCGGTGGTGCGTCCCGGCGATGCGAACGAGACGGCGTACGCGTGGCGCAGCATCCTGGCACGGGGCAACGAAAGCGGCCCGGTCGGATTCATCCTGACCCGCCAAGGCATTCCCGTGCTGGAGGGCACCGACGCTGAGGGCGTGGCCAGGGGCGGGTATCTGCTGGGCGGAACTCCCGACGAGGACCCCGACGTGGTGCTGATCGGCACCGGGTCGGAGCTGCAGTTGGCCGTGGCCGCACAGAAGATATTGGCGGACAAGGGAATCACCGCGACGGTGGTGTCGATGCCGTGTGTCGAGTGGTTCGAATCCCAGCCGGTCGACTACCGCGACAGCGTGCTGCCGCCCGCGGTATCGGCACGGGTCGCCGTGGAGGCGGCGGTCGCGCAGAGCTGGTACAAGCTCGTCGGCGACACCGGCGAGATCGTGTCTATTGAGCACTACGGCGAATCCGCCGACGACAAGACGTTGTTCCGTGAGTTCGGGTTCACCCCAGAGGCCGTCGTGGCCGCCGCGGAACGATCACTCGACAACTAGGAGAAAGGCGACTCCAATGGCTCAGAATTCAAACCTTGCGGCGCTGTCAAAGGCCGGCGTTTCCGTATGGCTCGACGACCTGTCGCGGGACCGGCTGCAGACCGGAAACCTTCAGGAACTGATCGACACCAAATCCGTTGTCGGAGTCACGACGAACCCGACGATTTTCCAGTCCGCGCTGGGCAAAGGGCACGCCTACGACGGACAGGTCAAGGAGCTCGCGGAGCGCGGCGCCGATGTGGACGCCACCATCCGCACCGTCACCACCGACGATGTCCGCAACGCCTGCGATCTGCTGGCCAAGCAGTACGAGCAGTCCGACGGCGTCGACGGCCGGGTGTCCATCGAGGTCGATCCGCGACTGGCACATGACACCGACAAGACGATCCTGCAGGCGGTCGAGCTGTGGAAGATCGTCGACCGACCGAATCTGCTGATCAAGATCCCCGCGACGATGGCGGGCCTGCCCGCGATCACCGCGGTTATCGCCGAGGGCATTTCGGTCAACGTCACGCTGATCTTCTCCGTCGAACGCCACCGTTTGGTGATGGACGCCTACCTTGCCGGGCTCGAGGCCGCGAAGGAAGCCGGCCACGATCTGTCCAAGATCCACTCCGTCGCATCGTTCTTCGTCTCCCGCGTCGACACCGAGATCGACAAGCGGCTGGAGAAGGTAGCCTCGGACTCCGGAAAAGATGAGGCCCTGGCGCTGCGCGGACAGGCTGGCGTGGCGAACGCCCGGCTGGCGTACGCGGCATACGAAGAGGTGTTCGTTGGCGGTGAGCGCTACGAGGCGCTCAAGAGTGACGGCGCGCGGGTGCAGCGCCCGCTGTGGGCGTCGACGGGTGTGAAGAACCCCGACTACTCCGACACCCTCTACGTCACCGAGCTGGTCGCGCCGAACACCGTGAACACCATGCCGGAGAAGACGATTGACGCGGTCGCCGATCACGGCGTGATCTCGGGTGACGCGGTCACCGGTAAAGGCTCCGAGTCGCAGGCCCTGTTCGACAAGCTCTCGGCTGCCGGCATCGACCTGCCCGACGTGTTCCGCGTGCTCGAGGAAGAGGGTGTCGAGAAGTTCGAGAAGTCGTGGCTCGAATTGCTCGAGGAGACTCAGGCCCAGCTTGACCTCGCCAAGAAATGACCGCCGTTACCGAAAAGGCAGCGTCGAAAGGCACGGGCTGGCGTAACCCGCTGCGCGACAAGCGCGATAAGCGAATGCCGCGGATACCGGGCCCGTGCGGGGTCGTGATCTTCGGCGTGACGGGCGATCTGGCCCGCAAGAAACTGATGCCTGCGATTTACGACCTGGCCAACCGCGGCCTGCTGCCCGCAGCTTTCGCCCTTGTCGGGTTCGCCCGTAGAGATTGGACGCACGAGGATTTCGCCAAGATCGTGCTGGAATCGGTGAAAGACCATTCCCGCACGCCGTTCCGGCAAGAGGTGTGGGACCGGCTGGCCGAAGGCATCCGGTTCGTCCAGGGCACCTTCGACGACGAGGCGGCCTTCGGCAGGCTCGCCGAAACGCTCGAGAAGCTCGACGCGGAACGGGGCATCGGCGGCAACCACGCGTTCTATCTGTCCATCCCGCCCAAGGCCTTTCAGGAGGTGTGCGAGCAGTTGCATAACTCGGGACTGGCCCGCAAGCAGGAGGGCCGCTGGAGCCGGGTCGTCATCGAGAAGCCGTTCGGCCACGACCTGGACAGCGCCCGCGAGCTCAACGAAACGGTAAACAGCGTCTTCCCGGAGGAGTCGGTGTTCCGCATCGACCACTACCTGGGCAAGGAGACCGTTCAGAACATCCTCGCGTTGCGGTTCGCCAATGAGTTGTACGAACCGGTCTGGAACAACAACTACGTCGACAGCGTGCAGATCACCATGGCCGAGGACATCGGACTCGGCGGCCGTGGCGGCTACTACGACGGGGTCGGTGCGGCCCGCGACGTCATCCAGAACCACTTGATCCAGTTGCTGGCGCTGACCGCCATGGAGGAGCCGGTCAACTTCGGCCCGCAGGAACTGCAGTCGGAAAAGATCAAGGTTCTTTCGGCCATGCAGTTGATGGAGCCGCTGGATCAGACCACCGCCCGCGGGCAGTACACCGGCGGATGGCAGGGCAGCGAGAAGGTCGTCGGTCTGCTCGAAGAGGAGGGCTTCTCCAAGGACTCCGGGACCGAGACGTTCGCCGCGATCACGCTGGAGATCGACACCCGGCGCTGGGCAGGCGTGCCGTTCTACCTCCGCACGGGAAAACGTCTGGGCCGCAGGGTGACCGAGATCGCGCTGATCTTCAAGCGCGCCCCGCACCTGCCGTTCGACAAGACGATGACCGAGGAGCTCGGCGAGAACGCGTTGGTGATCCGGGTGCAGCCCGATGAGGGCATCACGTTGCGGTTCGGCTCGAAGGTGCCGGGCAGCGCGATGGAAGTCCGCGATGTCAACATGGACTTCTCGTACGGCTCGGCCTTCGCGGAGGACTCCCCCGAGGCGTACGAGCGGCTGATCCTCGACGTCCTCCTCGGTGAGCCGTCGCTGTTCCCCGTCAACGCCGAGGTCGAATTGTCCTGGGAAATCCTCGATCCGGTGCTGGACTACTGGGCGTCGCACGGCAAGCCCGACCCCTACGAGTCGGGCACATGGGGCCCGTCGTCGGCGTTCGACATGTTGCACCGCATGGGCAGGGAATGGAGGCGGCCGTGATTGTCGACCTGCCGCAAACCACGACGAGTGCGATCAACAAGAAGATCATCGGGATTCGCGAAGAGGGCGGCGCGTTGACGCTGAGCCGCGTGCTGACGCTGGTGATCTCGGTCGATTCCGATGACATTCTCGAGGACTCCATCGAGGCGGCGAACTTCGCCAGCCGCGAGCATCCCTGCCGCGTCATCACCGTGGTCGGCGGCGACACAGCGGCCGCCGAACCGAGCCTGGACGGTCAGATCCGGGTCGGCGCCGACGCGGGCGCCGGTGAAGTCGTGGTGCTGCGCCTGCACGGTGAACTGGCCAATCACGCCAGCAGCGTGGTGGTGCCGTTCCTGCTTCCCGATACGCCGGTGGTCGCCTGGTGGCCTGCCGGTGGGCCGGAGGTCCCGTCGGAGGATCCATTGGGCAAGTTGGCGATTCGCCGCATTTTGGACGCCACGAACTGCACGGACCCGCTGACCGCGATCAAGGGTCGGTTGAAGGGCTATACCAACGGCGACACCGACCTGGCGTGGAGTCGCGTCACGTACTGGCGCGCGCTGTTGGCCGCGGCGGTCGATCAGGAACCTCACGAGCCGATCACGTCGGCCCTGGTGTCGGGCCTGAAGACCGAACCCGCGCTCGACATCATGGCGGGTTGGCTGGCGACGCGGATCGACGGCCCCGTGCAGCGTGCGGTCGGCGAGTTGAAGGTGGATCTGGTCCGCAACAGCGAGACCATCACGCTGAGCCGCCCGCAGACGGGTGTGACCGCGACGCTGAGCCGAACCGCGCGGCCGGAAGCGCTGATTCCGTTGGCGCGCAGGGAAGCCAAGGAGTGTCTCGCCGAGGATCTGCGCCGCCTCGACGCCGACGAGATCTATCACGAGGCGCTAAAGGGACTCGACAAGGTGCAGTACGTGTGAGCGCAATCATCGAGAAGTACTCAGACTCCGCCGCGTTGGTTGCGGCAGCAGGCGACCGACTCGTCGGTGCAGTAAAGGACGCGATCGACAAGCGTGGCCGGGCACTTGTGGTGCTGACCGGCGGCGGCACCGGCATCGGGCTGCTCAAGCGCGTCGGTGAACGTGCGGACGAGATCGACTGGTCGAAGGTTCATCTTTTCTGGGGCGACGACCGCTACGTGCCAGAGGACGACGACGAGCGCAACGACAAGCAGGCTCGCGAGGCCTTGCTGGACCAGATCGACATCCCGTCCGCGAACATCCACGCCATGCCGGCCAGCGACGGCGAGTTCGGCGATGATCTCGACGCCGCCGCGGTGGCGTACGACCACGTGCTGGCCGCCAATGCCGAGGACGGCGAACCCGCACCGGATTTCGACGTCCACCTTCTCGGCATGGGGCCGGAGGGCCACATCAATTCGCTGTTCCCCGACACCCCCGCGGTGCGCGAATCAACGCGGCTGGTGCTCGGCGTACCCGACTCCCCCAAGCCGCCGCCGCAGCGAATCACGCTGACGCTGCCTGCGATTCAGCGATCCCGTGAGGTGTGGCTGGTGGTGTCGGGCAGTGGCAAGGCCGATGCGGTGGCCGCGGCCGTCGGCGGCGCGAAGCCGGTCGACGTGCCCGCAGCGGGCGCGATCGGCCGGGAGGCCACGGTATGGCTGCTCGACGAGGAAGCCGCAAGCAAGCTCTCGTAAAGCGGGCCAGGGCGTGTTGCTTGGACGATGTCGTGCGATGAAATTGCCGCAGGCCAATGTCCCGACTGCGATACTGGGCGGCAGCGAAGGGAGTTGCTATGGCCCGAGTTCTTAAAGGCCGGCACATGGCCGACGTGAGCGAACTCGGCGACGAGGTCATCGTCTTTATCGTGGGGATGCGCCTCAACAAACCGCTGAAGGTCGGCCTGTGGTGGCCGGTGATGTTAGCGATGCAGAAGATGCTGGTCTATCTGGACAAGCACCCCGAAAAGGGGCTGCTCAGTTACCGGATTTCATACGTCCCCCCGTACGTCCTTCAGTATTGGCGTTCATTCGAGGACCTCGAGCGATTCGCCCGCGATGCTGACGACCCTCATCTCGAACCTTGGCGGCAGTACAACCGCCGCGTCGGCAAGTCCGGTGACCTCGGTCTTTATCACGAGACGTACCGCGTGAAGACGTCGGACATCGAGACCGGTTATACCAATATGCCGGCCTATGGGCTCGGGGCGGCCTCGGCCATGATGCCAGTCCCGCAGGGCAAACATTCGGCGGCGGCGCGCATGGGCGTGACCGCCACGGACGACCCTGCGCTCCCGCCGTACTGATCGGCGGGTGTCGCCCCGCAAGGCCGGCGCACATCGTGAACAGAAGCGGTTGGGCAAGTTCGACGTGCCTCGTGTCGAGATTGCACTGAGGGTCGTGGTCTGGCCCCCGAAATCACGACCCTCAGTGCAATATCGCGACCAGCCAGACTTGTCGGTGGGCTAAGGCAGAGTCCAACATGTGTTCGAAGACTTGTCGGATTGGGGTCTCATCGAGTTCATGGGTGAGGAGACCGGTGAGGAGTCCGCGGCGATGGGGCGCCGCCTGGCCTCGGTGGCGGAGTTATACACCCGCCGCGCCCGCGAATACGCCGAGGCCCGGCTACTTGTTCACCGATGTCACGGTGACGGTGGCCGCCGAGATCTCCCGGATCCAAAACATCAGCCACGCCCGCCACCGACCAACCCCCACCCTTCTGAGCCCTGTGGTCGATCATCCGCGCACGAGCGCTTCGCGTGCCGCGGCGCGCCCGGTGCGGACCGCGCCCTCCATGTAGCCGGCCACCCACTGGTCGGAGCCGCACACATAGAACGGCGGCTCATGGGTGCCGTGCAACGGCCCGACGCGGTGCACGTCGCCGGGACGCCATTGGGTGACATAACCCTGCGTCCACGGATCGGTGCCCCACAGCCGCTCGAATGTGGCGATCGGGGCAAGGGCCTCGTCGCCGAACCATGCGGCGAGCTCGGCGAGCGCCTCCTCCTTACGATGCCGCCTCGCGGCGGACAGATAGGCCGCGATGCGCTCCGGCGGAACCAGGCACGACAACACGCCCTCGTTCTGCGGCCACGACGATCCGAGTATGCCCTCGGATTCCGTCAAGCCGTTCTGCCCTCGATCGCGCCAGAACGGGCGATCATACGCCGCAACGAATTTCGCCGCCAACGCGTGCCGCTGCCGGTGCAGCGACTCCAGGCGCTCGTCGGAGACACCCTCGACGACGATGTTGCGGAACGGGCCTGCGGGCAGCGCGCTGACAATCGCGTCCGCGTGCAGGATCTCTCCGGACGTCAGTTGCACCGAGCTGCTGCCGGGGGCGACCTTGACCGATTGGACAGGCGAGTTGAACCGGATTCGCTCACCCAGCTCGGCGGCCATCCGCAGCGCAACCGTCGCCGATCCCTCAGCGACCCGAAGGTTCTCCCACTCGTCGTAGGAGTACAGACCCTTGCTCGGCATGCTCGCGCACTTGCGCAGCAACGCTAAGAGCGATGTCCGTTCGAACGACCCCGAGGACAGGCCGAGCTGACCCGCTTCCAGCGCACGGCGCACATTCGGCGTCGCACCGATGCTGTTGAGCCAGTTCATCACCGACAAATTGTCGAGCGCGATCGCCCGCGGGTGGGACCATGGATCGTCCGCGTCGACGGTCGCGGCAAGCGCAGCGAATTCCCGCTCGACCTGCCGCATGCTGCGATGGTCGTCATCGGCGAACCACGACGGATCATCCCCGATGTGCGCGCCTTCGTGCAGGACGTAGGTCAACTCCCCTGGCTCGGCGACGTAACTCGGGATCAGGCTGAGACCAAGCTCGGCGATCAGCTCCAGGTAGGCGGTGTGGCCGTTGCCGACCACCTCACCGCCGAGCTGGACGATGCGGCCGTCATCGAGCGTGACCTGCTCGACGCGCCCACCTACTCGGTTGCGTGCCTCGAGCACGAGCACGTCGGCTCCATTGTTCGCGAGATCGCGGGCGGCGCACAGGCCGGCAAGGCCGGCGCCGAGTACGAGGACGTCGTAAGACATTCTGTGAACTCCTGTTTCAGGTCAGTGGGGCGAGGCTGTGCTCGGCGTGCCAGCCGATGCGAACCCGCTCACCGTCGACCCAGCGCTCCTCGGTCCGTGCCGAATGCAGGTTCTGTTCGAGCACGGACAGTTCGACACCCGGTGCGATTTCGAAGAGGTACGTGGTGGTGGCGCCGCCGTACACGGTGGCCTTGAGGACGCCGTCGGTCTGCACCATGTCCGGCGTGAGGTCGGAGAGCCACACCTTTTCGGGTCGGACCGCGATCGACACCTCATCGCCGACGGCGCAACCGTCGAGCGGGCCGGTGCGCAGCGGAACACCGCCGGGCAGGGTGATCTCTGACCCCGCATAGGTTCCCGTCATGAGGTTGGCCGTGCCGATGAACTCGGCGACGCAGCGGGCCGCGGGGCGCTCGTAGATGTCCTCGGGCGTGCCGCACTGATGCACGGTGCCGCCGCTCATCACCGCGATGCGGTCAGACATCGTCAGCGCCTCCTCCTGATCGTGGGTGACGAACACGAACGTGATGCCGACGTCACGCTGGATTCGCTTGAGCTCCACCTGCATCGCCTTGCGCAGCTTGAGATCCAGTGCGGCGAGCGGCTCGTCGAGCAGCAGCACCGATGGGCGGTTGACCAGCGCCCGCGCCAGCGCGACGCGTTGACGCTGGCCGCCGGACAGCGCGTTCGGCTTGTCCTTATCGCGTCCGGTGAGCTGGACCAGTTCCAGCATCTCCCCGACTCGCCGGTTCATCTCGGCCTTGGCCACCTTGCGGCGCCTCAGCCCGAAAGCCACATTCTCCCAAATGGACAGGTGATCGAACAGCGCGTAGCTCTGAAAGACGGTGTTGACGTCGCGGCGGTTCGGCGGCCGTTCGGTGACGTCCTTGCCGTGCAGTCGCACCTCACCATGGGTCGGATCGACGAAGCCGCCGATCATCCGCAACGTCGTGGTCTTCCCGCAGCCCGACGGTCCGAGCATCGAAAAGAATTCGCCCGCCGCGATGTCAAGGTTCAGGTCGTGCACCACGGCGCTATCGCCATAGGACTTCGAGATGTTGCGCAGCGACACCGCGGTGACTGCAGGCGCGGCAGCCGGCGTACTGGACGCGACGGGCGTCAATGTTGAAGTGATTGTAGGCATTTCCGGTCATCCTCCGAATAGGTCGAGTCCAGCACCGCGTTTGCCGAAGAACCGCGGGACGAGTAGGGCGATGGCGATCATTACCAGCGAGCCGACGAGCATGAGGGTGCCGACGGCGTTGATAGAGGGCTGTATGCCGAAGCGGATGGCAGAGTAAATGCGCACCGACAGCGGCTGCGGGTCGACGCCGCTGGTGAAGAAGGCCAGCACGAAGTCGTCGAACACAATGGTGAAGATCAGGATCGCGGCGGACATGATCGCGGGCCACATCACCGGCAGCGTCACCAGCCGCAAGGCCTGAAAACGGCTGGCGCCGAGGTCCATTGCGGCCTGCTCGACCTCCGGGTTGAGCTCCGCGACACGGGCACGCAGGATGACCGTCACGTACGAGATCGAGAATGTGGTCTGCGCGATCATCAGCGTGGTCAGCGACGGTTGCAGCCCGACGCCTTTGAACAGCATCAACGACGCGACGCCGGTGACGATCTCCGGTGTGATCAACGGGATCAGCATGATCACATTGGCCGAGCGGCCGAGCCGTGACCGCGCGCGGACCAGACCGAAGGCCAGCAGGACACCGATCGCCACCGAACCGGCCATCGCGACCGCCGCCACCACGAGGCTGGTTTCCAGCGACTTGGTGAGCTCGGCATCGTTGAAGAAGGCTTCGTACCAACTCAGCGACCAGCCCTCGAAGACCGTCAGCGATTTCTTGTTGTTGAACGAGAACAGCACCACCGCGACGATCGGCAGGTAGAGCAGGATGAAGAACAGCACTGTGACCGTGATCGCGAACCGGGGCTTGCGGTTCATTCCGGAGCCTCTCATCGACTGGCCTCCTTGGCATCTCGAGCGGTCTGGCGCAGGTAGGCAAACATGCAGATCAGCAGCAGCACCATCAGCGCCATCGTCAGTGCTGCGCCCAGTGGCCAGTTCTGGCCCGCGAAGAACTTCTCCTGGATGAGGTTGCCGATCATCAAGTTGTCAGGTCCGCCAAGCAACTGGGCACTGATGAAATCGCCCATCGCAGGTAGGAATACGAGTGCCAGTCCGGCGTAGGCACCTGCCCGCGACGCGGGGACGGTCACGGCGAGGAAGGTCCGCAGCGAGGTCCCGTACAGGTCCCGGCCCGCCTCGATCAGCGCGCCGTCCATGCGTTCCAGCGATGCGTAGATCGGCAGGATCATGAACACGACGTAGCCGTAGACCAGACCGCCGATCACCGCGCCGGACGTGTCGAGGATCTGAAAGCTCGCAGGCACACCGATTCCGCGCAGCCACGTCATCAGCATGCTCTCGTCGGACAGCAGGGTCTGCCAGCCGTACATCCGCACCAGGTAATTGGCGAAGAACGGCACCACGAGCAGCGCCACGAGGGCGTTCTTGTACCGGCCACCGTGCCGCGCGATCGCGTAGGCGACCGGGTAGGCGATCAGCAGGCAGATCACCGACGCCGCGACGGCGTAGACCAGGCTGCGGATGATGACGCGCAGGTACGTCGGTGTGAAGATGCCGACGATGTTGTCGAGTGTGCTTCCGAACCGCGGATTGCCAAGCGCATCAGTGGTTCCGAAGCTCAACGCGATCAGCAGCAGAAGAGCGGAGACGAAGAACACCGACATCCAGGCTGTGCCCGGCACCAGCATCCAGGTCCACATCCGCTCCCGGCGTCTCGGCCGGACTTTCTTATCGAGAGTGGTCGTCATACTCCGACCTTCATTTCCGTGTAGGCGGCGTCGCGGGCGTGAGTCCTGGCGACACTGTCGTTGGTGAAATAGAGATTGCGCGAAAGGTCGTCGACCGTGACCGTGCATTCGGGGTAGTCAGCGACGATCTCGGCGTAGACGTCCTCGGTTCCATGAACGGGCATCGGGTAGCCGATGTAGTTGATGTTCTTTTCGACGTTCTCCGGCCGCAGCATGTAGTCGATGAAGAGCAGCGCGGTGCCGGGATGTTGCGCGTTGACGGGAATCGCGTACGCGTCGGAGTTGACCGGCGTCCCTTGTTTGGGCGCCTCGAACCCGTAGATCGACGGATCGGGCGCCTGCCACAGCAGCGCGGCCATGTCGCCGCTCCATGTCTGGTGCATCCAGGCGTCGCCCGCCAGCAGGTTGTTGTAGTCGTCGCTGGAGAAGCCGCGAAGATAGGGGCGCAGCGTGCGGAACTTCTCGACGATCGCCGACAGCTCGTCGTCCTTCGCGGTGTTCAGCTCGTAACCCAACAGCAACGACAGCATGCCCAGCACCTCGTCGCGGTCGTCGAGCACGAAGGTTCGGTCCTTCGAGGTGTTGTTCCACAGATCCGACCAGCTCTCGCTGAGGGTCTCGCCGAGCTTGTCCTTGCGCCACGCGATCCCCGTCTTGTACATGGAGAACGGGATCGAGTGCGCGGAGCGCTGGTCGTACCACGGGTTCGCGAAGTAGGAGTAGTGATCGAAGATCAGCGGCGCGTTCTTCAGCGTCGACGGGTCGATGGTCCGCAGTTGGTTGGCGGCGACCAGCTTCTGCACCCACTGCGCGGATGGGAAGATGATGTCGTAGCGATTGCCCGCGGCGAGCTTGGCCTGCATGCTTTCCATCGAGTCGAAGTTCGACTGAATCACTTTGACGCCGTACTCATTCTGGAAACCCTCGAACACGCTGGGATCCACGTAGTCCGCCCAGTTGAAGTACACGAGGTCGCCGTCGATCTTCGGCTCGACGGGCTTGGTCGACGCCGGATTCGGTTTCGGTGTCATATAGGCACAACTCGGCGCCGCGAGTACGGCGGCGACGGCCGCGCTGCCAAACAGGAAGCGCCTGCGGCTGAAGTCAGGGGTGGCGACCATTCTCATGGCCGGGCCTCCATCGGGAACTCGTCGGAGATGCCTAGCACGGCTGCGGCCTGCGCCCAGATGGTGGAGCTGGCGCTATCGATGGACAGTGACGGGTTTCCGAACATCAGCTGGACACCGAACCCGTCGCACAGCGAGCTGATCAGGGCCGCCAGGGTCACCGTGTCGCACTTGGTGAACTCCCCCGACGCGATGCCGTCGGCCAGCGTCTCCTCGATCCAGCCCTGCTGCGCCCGGTTGAGCTCGATGGCCACCGCGCGCGCCTCGGGTTCGCGGTTGGCGCGGCACCACAGCTCCTGATACATCGCCCATTCGCGGTGCAGACTCTCGGTGGTGGGCAACGACGCGGTGATGATCCGGGCCAACCGCTTTGTCGCAGTGTCGCTTTCAGACCGCGTCTGGTAGACGTCGCGGCCGGTGTGCTCAAAGGAGTAGCGCAGCGCTTCGGCGAAGAGCTTCTCGCGGTTGTCGAAGTGATAGTGCAGGGCAGCCGTCGACACGCCTGCGCGTTCGGCGACCATCCGCATCCGGATCTTCTCGAATCCCTCTTCGGCGATGATCTCGCATGCTGCGGACAGAATCGCGTCCCGTGTCCCTGCGGCGATCTCGGCTCGGGTGCGCCGGGACGCGGTTGACATCATCGGACGGCCTCGTCCAGATCGCCGAGATCAGCGCGAACGCGACCGGCGAACCACGCCACTCCCCGCTCGCGCAGAGACAGCGGCCCCGGCTGAAAATCGGTGTTGCCCAACCCGATCTGCATCCGCTCGACCAGGTCCTCGTCCTCATGCGTGGTGATCTGGCTGACGTACAGATTGAGCTTCTGCGCGATGCGCGTGCGCAGGTCGCAGTCCTTGCGACGCAGGTACGTCCCGGGGACGTCGACCTGGTCCACGCCGCGGGGATTCATCTTCCACAGCAGTACGTGATCCGGATACAGGTCGATCACCGTGTTCGGGTAGATCGCGATGTAGCGGAAGATGCGATGGTCCTCGTCGATCAACCCGGGCATCGGGCGGACGTAACGCTGATACATCCGCTCGGCCCAGTTGTCGGATGCCTTCTCCCGCAACGGCGCATCGTAGACGGCGTAGGCGTCGGTAGCCTCCACCGAATAGCGCTTGTAGTCCAGTAGCCGCATCAGGCCGGGATGCGCGACAGGGACGTGGTAGCCCTCGAGGTAGTTGTCAACGGCCACCTTCCAGTTCGACTCCTGCACGTCCTCGGGCTTGTTGACGTGGATGCGAGCCTCACCGAACGGCTCCATCTCGCCGCTGAGATAGCGCTCGAGCAGCGGCCGCACACCCTCCAGTTGCGGCGCCAGCGGTTCCGCCGCCAGGTCGAGGTTGACGAAGATCAACCCGCAGAACACCTCGGCGCGCGCCCCGAACAGCGACAGCTTCGACTTGTCCAGGCACGGGATCGTTCGGTTCTCCGGAGCACCGACGAGCGTGCCGTCAAGGCGGTAGGTCCAACCGTGGTACGGGCAACGCAACGCCTTCTCCTCACCGGGCTCCGCCACCAGGCGGGTGCCGCGGTGCCTGCAGGTGTTGAGGTGCGCACGAATGCCGCCGTCCTCGGTGCGTACGACGACAACCTCCTTGCGGCCGACGGAACCGACGATCCGCGATCCGGGGTTCGGCAGATCGGTCACGTGGCCGACGAGCTGCCAGGTCCGATCGAAGATGCGCTGCTGTTCGAGATCGGCGACCTGCGGATCGGTGTAGTAGCGCGATTCCAGCCCGGGCTCGAGTGGCTCGAGTTCGACGCGCGGGCGGCGTGACCTGCCCTTTTCGACTGTCTCGGTCATCGGTGTGATGCGGCTTTCTTCCGGAAATCCCGATTTGGGACTAGCTGACTAACTGATTAGTTTGTTACTGTGCCAGTGTTCCGCATCACATGTCAAGGGTCAGGAGGACCTAGTGCACAGGCCTGCGAGGTCGGCCACCGCGTGGCTGGGACTCACCCCAGAGCCCGAGCGGTCGCTGCCTGGACTGCTGGCATTTCTGCAGGACGATCCGACCCGGTCCTCGGTCGGTTCCGAGCGTCGGCGGGTCACGAACCTCGTCCTGCGGGGCACCAGCAGACGCTGGCTGCGCTACCTCGACCGGGCGGCCGGGCTCGCATTGGACGTCGCCGACGGCAGTCGCGACGGAGACGCCGAGCTTGCCCTTGCCGTCGCAGAGGTGGTGCTCGAGCACGACCGGATGCTGATCGGGCTGCCCGGCAGCGCCTACTACCGCACCGCCGAACGCCGGCGGCGCCTCGCCGAGGCGATACCGGCGCTCGAGGCGCGTATCAACACCACACCAAATGGAGAAGTCATGAAGCTCGTTCTCGATACCGACGTCTGCCAGGGCTACGGCCTGTGCCAGATGGCCGCCCCAGATCTGGTCGACCTCGACGATTCGGGCTACGCCGAGTTGCTCGGTGACGGCACCGTACCCGCGGCCAACCACAACCACGCCCACGACGCCGTGAACGCATGCCCCGCCCGCGCCCTTCAGGTACAGAAGTGAGCCGTGATCTGAAGCGCACTGTTCGACCCGGCCTCGATAGCGGTCGTCGGCGCCAGCACCGACCCGGCCAAGTGGGGCAATGCCGTTGCGCTACAAGCGCTTCGCGGCGCCGATCGACACCGAGTGCAGCTGGTGAACCGCAGCGGCGGCGCGATGCTCGGGCCGGCCGACGGTACCGTCGGTCGCCGATCTGGACGGCCCGATCGACCTGGCCGTCATCGCCGTACCCGAGGCCGGCTTCGAAGACGCCGTCGACGGTGTACTGGCCAAGGGCGCCCGCGCGATCGTCGCGATCACGGCAGGGCTCGGCGAGTCGAGTGCGGCGGGGCGGGCCCGCGAAGATGCACTCATCGCCCGTGTCCGCGACGCGGGCGCGGTCCTGGTGGGTCCCAATTGCCTTGGCCTGGTGGACAACACCACCGCGACGTATCTGTCGTCCAACGAGTTCGCGCAGGGCAACGTCGCCGTGCTGAGCCAGAGCGGCAACCTCGCCATCGAACTCGACCGGCTGTTCACCGCACGCGATTTGGGTATCTCGCGGTTCGTCTCGCTGGGCAACCAGGCCGACGTCACCCTCGTCGAACTGATCGAGGACTGCGCGGCAGACCCCGCGACGACCGCAATCGCGGTGTACATCGAGGACTTCCGCGACGGCCGCGGGTTCGTCGAAGCCGCAGCCGCCTCAGCCGAAGCCGGAACACCGGTTGTGGTGCTCGCCGCCGGCTCGAGCACCTCCGCCGTACGGGGCGCTCAGTCGCACACCGGCTCACTCACCAGCGATTCGGCGGTGATCTCCGCGGCGTGCGCGCTGGCGGGGGCGATCCTCGTGCGCACGCCGCGTGAACTCGCCGATGTGCTGGTAGCGCTCCAACAGCCTGCCATCGCATGCGGACAGCGGGTCGCGGTGCTCACCGACGGCGGCGGGCACGGGGTGATCGCGTGCGACGTCGCAGAGGCCACGGGGTTGGTCGTCCCGGCACTTAGCGCAGCAACCCAGGCAAAGCTTTCCGAAGCGCTGTGGTCGCAGTCGCATGTCGGCAATCCTGTCGACCTCGCGGGCGCCGGCGAGATGGATCCGGACAGCTATGCACGCGCGTTCGCGGTATTGCAGGCGTGCGACGAGGTCGACGCCATCTTGATGACGGGCTATTTCGGCGGCTATTCGAGCGGAGAGGACGGGGTCACCGGCCTCGGACCGGCCGAGTGTGCAGCCGCCAAGCAGATCGCCGCCGACTCGGCGGGCGCCAAACCGACTGCGGTGCAGTCGATCTTCCCGGATGCACCGGCGTGCCGAATCCTTCGCGACGGAACCGTTCCGGTGTTCGCCGCGATCGAGGATGCCGCGTCGGCCCTTGCGGCCGTGACCCGGCCCGCACCCACGGCATCGTTATCGCCGATGCCCGAGGCAGCCCCCGCCGTGACCGCCACCGATTACATGGCGGCGCGGACCGCGTTCGCAGCAGCGGGAATCGGCTTCGTCCGGGCGTGCGAGGTGCGCACCGCGGCCGAACTTCGCCGCGCAGCCGATCAGTTGCGGCCGCCCTATGTCCTGAAAGCGCTTGGCCTGCTCCATAAATCCGATGCAGGCGGCGTCGTGGTGGGACTCGCGTCACGTGACGCACTCGTCGATGCGCACGACCGGTTGGTCGCGAAGCTCGACCCGCCGTCGGTCTCGGTCGAGGAGATGGCGAACCTCAACGACGGCGTCGAGCTGATCGTCGGCGCACGGTGGGATCCGCGTTTCGGGCCGACCGTGCTCGTCGGGATGGGCGGTACGGCCACCGAGGTGCTGCGCGATGTGCAGGTGGCCCTCGCTCCGGTGGACGAGAATAACGCAATCAGCATGTTGATGCGGTTGCGCACCGCGCCGCTGTTGCGTGAGCACCGCGGCAGGCCCGCCGTCGACATCGTCGCCGCGGCGCAGGCGGTGGCCCGGTTGTCCGAATACGCCGCGGCCCACCCCGAGATCGCCGAGCTCGAGATCAACCCGCTACTCGTCGCCCCGTCCGGAGCGACCGCTCTGGACGCCCGAATCGTCAAGCACCAATAGGAGATACCGATGGAGTTCGCATACACCCCAGCCCAGCAGGAGCTCAAGGCGCGTGCCGCAGCGTACGCGGAGTTGTTGATGGGTTACGAGAACGAAGCCGAGGAGGCCGGCGGCCCGCTGCCGAAGGAGACCGTCGGCAAGCTCACCCGCGCGGCGATGGACGCCGGCGTGTACGGCATCAACATGCCCAAGGAATGGGGCGGCGCCGGTCTCACCCTGCTGGACCAGGTGATCGTCGAGGAGGAGTTCGGCAAGGTCACCAACTGTCTGTGGGATATCCCGTGGCGACCATCTAACGTGCTCGCGCTAGCTTCCGCCGAGCAGCGGGAGCGCTACCTGCTGCCGATCCTGCGCGGTGAGCGGTTCGATGCGTTCGCGACCACCGAGCCCGACGCGGGCTCCGACGCGGGAGCAATCGCGACCACCGCAAGACCCGTCGACGGGGGCTGGCTGATCAGTGGCGAAAAATGGTTCGTCACATGCGGTGACATCGCCGACTTCCTGCTGGTGCAGGCGAATGTGCTGCCGGACAACGAATCCACGCTGTTCTTCGTCGAGAAGGACACGCCCGGGGTAAAGCTCACCCGCACACCGCACTTCATGCACTCGGCGGTGAACGGGCACCCGGAATTCGTCTTCGAGAACGTCTTCGTGCCGACCGAGTCGGTGCTCGGCGAGGTCGGACAGGGCTTCGAGCTCACCAAGGACTGGTTCACCGATGAGCGGCTGATGATCGCCGCGCGCACCGTCGGCGTGGCCGAGCGCGCCCTGAAACTGGCCCGCGACTGGGCGATTGGGCGCAAACAGTTCGGCCAGCCGATCAGCGACTTCCAGATGATCCAGTCGATGCTGGCCGACTGTGCGGTTGACATCGCGGTGAACCGTGCCTACACCCACCAGGTCGCGTGGGAGGCCGACAACGGCGTGGACCGGAAGACGTTGCACGCCAAGGCCTCCATTGCGAAACTTTCCGCAAGCGAAGCCGCGGGTCGCGTCGTCGACCGTTGCCTGCAGATCTTCGGCGGCCGCGGATATGACAGGGCCTACCCCATCGAGCGGATGTACCGCGAGGTGCGAGTGGATCGCATCTGGGAAGGCACGTCGGAGATCCAGCGGGTCATTGTCGCCAACGAGTTGATCAAGCGCGGCACCGCGTTCCTCGATCTACCGGTCGCCTAAGCATCGGTCTTCATCGGACCGCCCGTCGACATATCCGGCGGAATAATCGCCGCTCTGACGCTCCGCGTCGCGATCGGCGGGCGGCCACGGGCGGGCCAGGCATTGTCTGCGCTCCATGGATGTCAGACGCCGAGTCCGCTCCGGCGGTTCCACCGTGTGGTCATAATGACCGTCATGGCAGACACGGGCGGCAAACCGGTACGCACCGGACCCGAGCGGATCAGAAAGCTCGCGCAGGCGGCGCTGAACGCCGACGTCACGGTGGAGCAGGTTGACACAATCCTGGAAGGACTGGGCGAGACCCTGGTCGACCTGAACAACTCGACGGCAAACCTCGATGCCACCCTCGAGCGCTTCAACGAGACGATCAACAGCATCAACGAACTGGCGCCACGCCTCAACGCGGTTGTCGATCGGATGGAGGGCATCGTCGACCGGGTAGAACGCATCGTCGGGATGGGCGAAGCCGTCATATCGCCGCTGACCGCCACCGAGCACGCCGTGCGCGGAGCCGTGAACGCGGTGCGACGCAGCACCGGCCTGTGAATTGCTCGTCTATTCTTTTGTCGCCGTTGCGTAAATGACGTTGGCCTCGACCGATGTCAGACCCGCTTCACTGATGAACTCGAGGTTGTTCCGCCGAACCTGTTCGCGACTCAACAAATCGAGTTGGTTGATCGTTCCGCGATAGCCGGTACCGAGAACCATGGGCCACCAGTCCTCGGGTGAGCTCAGCATCGCGGATGCGTACTCCAATTCCACGTCCGCAACACTGACCCCTGCACCGCCCAACATCGCGCGCAGCGCGTCGGGCTCGGAAATCCGATCCCACGGGTTGAAGTTCCTGAACAGGTCGGGGTTGATTTCACGCACCGCGTCCCAGAACCGGGAACTCATCGGCTCGAGAAAGCGTGGCCCCCACGTTGTGATGGCCAATTTCCCGCCAGGGCGGACGAGCCGCCACAGTTTGCGCACCGCATCCTTCATATCCGGGATGAAGAAGATGCCGAAAACGCAGATCACCGCGTCGAAACTGGATTCGGGCAGGTCGAGATTGCGCAGGTCGCCGCTGCGAAAGTCAACGTTGGAATAGCTGGATTGCTCAGCCTTGGCTCGGGCGAGATCCAGCAAATCATCGGCCAGGTCCACACCAAGTACGCTTCCGTTGGCGCCGACGGCCTTTGCGGCGCTAATAGCCGAGGCGCCACTACCGCAGCAAACATCCAGTACGCGGGCGCCCAGTCGCAGGCCGAGGCGCTCGACCGTCCGGTTGCCCGACCGAGCCCAGAACGTGTTGGCGGGATGGTCGTAGTGATCCGACGCCGCGTTGTAGGCGATCGCAGCCCTGGATTTGACCTCGGCCGATGGCTCCATACTCATATAGACATACGACATTTTCGTACCGATACCGATGGCCAAACATGACCCTGATCACAGCCGTCGCTGTACCGTCGGGTCATGGCGGGCGCCGTTGTCACCGAGAGCCCAACCCCTCGCCCCCCTTACGCCGAGGGCACCGGACTGCCGTGGGACGTGACGGTCGACGACGCCGTCGCTGCGATCGGCGAGGCACGCACCCGCCATGGCGACACGTTCGTGGTGGATAGCGGACGTGATCGCTACCTGTTCACGTTTTCACCGGTGGGGGTCGAGTCGTTCTATGCGCTGCCCGAGGAAAAGGCGAGCAAGGGCGTCGCCGACTATCTGATGCTTCGGCGCAAAGTGCCAGTTGAGATCTTCGACGGCAGGCGCACGCTGCCGAGTTCACTGTTTCGGCGCGACGACGTGGCCTCGTATCTCGTCAACCTCGACCGAGCGTTGGACCACACCGTGGCCGAGTTGGGATCCGAAGGCTCGTTGATGTTTTCGACCTGATACGCCGATTCGGACACCGTATGGGGCTGGCCTCGTGGGCCGGCCCCGGGTCGGCGGAGGGTGAAGCGTTCGAGCGCCTCGTGCGCGCGTTCGACGTCCTCGATGGCTCGGATGCATTCGTGCATCCCGACGCGATGGCGACGGTCGCAGCGTCCGGGAAGAGGGCCGAACGGGCGGCACTCGACGTGGTCGTCGAGGTGATCGAATCCGCCGTGCACCGAACGGATTCCACCGGGGCCGCCGACGAAGCGCTTTTCTGCAGGATCGCGGACGGATGGTCGTCGGAACCGGCCGCCATCCGCCCTGCGCGGCATCGCGCTGGACGTCGCACTCATCCACATCGCGTCGATGTCCAACCTGATGGCGGCCCTCGGCTGGGCACTGGTCGACCTGGTCGGACACCCGGCGGAGATGGCGCGAGTCGCAAGCGGAGACAGAGATCTCGCACAGCAATGCGCACCGGAGAGCACGCGAATGGCGCAGCGCTCCATCATGTCTCGTGCGGTGCTCGCACCTGTCGAACTCGACACCGGCGACGCGACATACCAGGTCCCGCCGGGCTGAACGATCGCCACGCTGCCGTTGCTGAACACCTCGGCGACGCCGGGGCTTGCGCACTGGGACCCCGGTCGTGGCAACGGCACCGGCTGGCCGATGTGGCCACACTCCCCTCCACCCATGCTGCTGACGGCGTTCGGGCACGGTAAGCATTCGTGTCCGGCCCAACCGTTCTCGCTGGCGGCCATGACGACCGCGATGACCCATCTGCTCGGCCGCTACGAGCTGATACCGGGCTGGCCGACCTATCCCCGGCCGGTGCCCGCACAGATCGGTGGCGTCGCCCGGGCCGCGGGGCCTTGTCCGATCGATTACCGAATTCGCCGGACCCGACAGGCTATTGTTCGGCCATGACCGCACACGACCACGGCGGCGGTTCGCCGTTGTCCGACGTCGAGATTCGCGTTCGCGCCCTCGAATCGGTACTCGTCGAAAAGGGTTACATCGAACAGACGGCCCTGGATCGGCTGGTCGAGGCCCACGAGACGGCGATCGGCCCCCACATCGGCGCACGCGCGGTGGCGCGCGCATGGGTCGACCCTGCTTACCGCGACGCGCTTCTCGCCGACGCCACCGCAGCCATCGCCCCATTCGCCCACCGGGGCCGGGTCGGCGGCCAGCTGATCGCGGTCGAGAACACCCCGCAGGTGCACAACATGGTGGTCTGCACACTGTGCTCCTGCTATCCGTGGGATGTGCTCGGCCTGCCACCGGTGTGGTACAAGTCCACGGCCTATCGCTCGCGCGCGGTCAAGGAACCTCGGGCCGTGCTCGCCGAGTTCGGGGTCACGCTGTCACCGGAAACGACGGTGCGGGTGTGGGATTCGACTGCCGAAACCCGGTTTCTGGTGCTGCCGATGCGCCCCGCGGGCACCGAAGGCTGGACCGAGGAGCACCTCGCAGAACTCGTCGGGCGGGACTGCATGATCGGTGTCGGTCTGCCCGCGGTCCCAAAGGTCGCGTAGATGGACGGCGTACACGACCTCGGCGGCATGGACGGATTCGGTGACGTCGAGATCGAGCGCGGTGAGCCCGTTTTCCACGAGCCTTGGGAGGGCCGGGTTTGGGCGATGAGCACGGCCATGGGGGCGCGTGGTGTGTGGAACATCGACATCGGACGCTTCGGTATCGAGTTGCTCCCACCCGACGTCTACCTCACCAGTTCGTACTATGAACGCTGGTTCTATCGGCTGGAGAACCTCGTGGTGCAGTACGGTCTGGCGGACCGCGACGAGACCACTAGTGGACACGCGTCGCGTCCCGGACAGACCTCTGATCACGATCCATTCACCGCACGCGACGCCGAGCGCGTGCTGGCCAGGGGTTCGTACGTGCGACCTGCTGTCTCGGCCGCGCTCTTCGCCCCGGGCGACCGTGTCCGCGCCCGCAACATCCATCCCGCTTCGCACACCCGGCTGCCGCGCTACGTGCGGGGTCACATCGGCGTGATCGAGCGAGTTCATGAACCGAATGTCTTTCCGGACAGCGTTGTTCGTGGCACCGGTGAAGATCCGCAGTGGCTCTATACGGTCCGGTTCGATGGGCGGGAGCTGTGGGGCGAGGACGCCGAACCCGGCACGGAGGTGTCCGTCGAGGCGTTCGAGCCGTACCTGGAGCCCGCCTGACATGGGTGCGTTCGCAGAACCGTGGGAAGCCAGGGCCTTCGTGATGGTGCGCGTGCTCCAAGACTCCGGGTTGATCACGCCTGCGGAATGGACGGCGGCCCTGGCCGCCGAGATCCAGCGAGACCAGGCGCACCCCGACAGCGGCGACACCTATTATCGCCACTGGCTGACCGCACTGGAAAGCGTTGTCGCCGAGAAGAATCTGGCGCCCATCGACACGCTTGCCCGCCGGCGTGAGGCGTGGGCGCACGCCGCACATCGCACGCCCCACGGCGAGCCGATCGAGCTGCGCCCCGAAGATTTCGACGGATGATGCGCTCATTCAGGGATCCAGCGATCTCGATGAGTATCTACGCGAACAGGGCATCGACGCACTGATCATCACAGGGTGCCTGACCGACGTCTGCTGCGAATCCACCGCCCGCGACGGAATGATGTTGAACTACAAGGTCAT
Source organism: uncultured Actinomycetota bacterium (assembly GCA_963848855.1). Classification (GTDB taxonomy): domain Bacteria; phylum Actinomycetota; class Actinomycetes; order Mycobacteriales; family Mycobacteriaceae; genus Mycobacterium. Next base: position 274,140 of record CAWKFL010000006.1, on the reverse strand, counting down.
CATGGTAGCCGACGCCAACGCGACCGACGCCGATGCCGACCACAACGGAGCCCTCACAGCTTTCTACTCCACCTTCGGCGACATCATGCCCACCGACATGGTCATCGATCTGCTGGCTTAACCGCTATTGCGCAACGCGGTCGCCAGCCCGCTCATCGTGAGCAGGATGCAACGCTTCACCAGCTCGTCCTCGTCACCGGAACGGTAGCGGCGCAGCAACTCGACCTGCAGATGATTCAGCGGCTCCAGATACGGGAACCGGTTGAACACCGAACGCGCCAGCGCCGGATTGTCGGCCAGCAGGTCGTCCTGTCCGGTGATCAGCTTGTGCATCCGGATCGTTCGGTCGTATTCGTCGACGATCTTGTCGAAGACCCGCCGCCGCAACTCCTCATCCGGGACCAGCTCGGAGTAGCGAGCCGCCAGTCCCATGTCGGCCTTGGCCAGAACCTGCGCCATGTTCGACAGCACCGTGCGGAAGAACGGCCACCGCCGGTAGAGGTCCTGCAGCACCTCGACGCGGCCGTCGCCTTCATCGATCCACTGTTCGAACGCGCTGCCGGTGCCGTACCAGCCGGGCAGCATGACGCGCGATTGGCTCCAGGCCAGGACCCAGGGAATCGCGCGCAGATCGGAGATGGACGTGGTGGGCTTGCGTGACGTCGGCCTGCTGCCGATGTTCAAGGCGCCGATCTCACTGACCGGGGTAGACGCCTTGAAGTAGTCGACGAAACCCGGTGTGTCGTGGACTAATTCGGAGTAGACACGCTGCGCGCGGTCGGCCAGGTCGTCCAAGAGCTCGTAGGCGGGTTCCGCCGCGTCGCCGAGACCCTCGACGTCCAGCAGCGTGGCCTCCAGCGTGGCGGCAAGCAGCGTCTCGAGGTTGCGGTGCGCGAGCCGCGGTTCGGCGTACTTTGCAGCGATCACCTCGCCCTGTTCGGTGATTCGCAAAGAGCCGTTCACCGCACCAGGTGGCTGGGCCAGGATCGCGTCGTAGCTGGGGCCGCCGCCGCGACCTACGGTGCCGCCTCGACCGTGAAAGAGCCGCAACCGGATTGCGGTCTTGCGCGCCGACTCCACGAGATCGAGTTCGGCGCGGTACAGCGCCCAGTTGGCCGCGAGGTAGCCGCCGTCCTTGTTGGAGTCCGAGTAACCCAGCATGACTTCCTGGCTGTCGCCGCGTTCCGAGACGATCGCGCGGTAGACCGGAAGGTCCAGCGCCGCTTCGAGAATCGACGAGCCGCGCTTCAGGTCGTCGATGGTCTCGAACAGCGGCACGATGCCGACAGGTGCGTAGGGCCGTTGCCCCGAAGCGTCGAGAAGGCCGACCTCCTTCAGCAGGATGGCGGCCTCGAGCATGTCGGAGACCGACTGGCACATCGAGATGATGTAGTTCGGCACGGCCCGCGGGCCGAACACGTTCACCGCGCGGGCCGCGGCGGCCACGATCTCGAGCTCTTTGCGCGCGAGCTCCGATAGCTGGGCGCCGTCACCGATGAGCGGTCTGCGAGTAGCCAGTTCCGCGGCGAGCAGTTCGACGCGCTCCGGCTCGGGTAGCGACGCGTAATCGGGGTGCACGCCCGCCCATGCCAGCAGCTCGGCGATCACCTCTTCGTGCACGTCGGAGTTCTGCCGCATGTCAAGCCCGCACAGGTGAAAGCCGAAGACATGCAAGGCTTCCCGCAGCCGGGCCAACCGGTCGTCAGCCAGCACCGCGCTGCCGTGTCCGCGCAGGGACCGATCGACGATGTCGAGATCGGCAAGCACCTCGGCCGGTGTCTGGTAGCGGTCCATGCCGAGATCGAGCTCGTGTTCGGGCTGCCGGTCGAGGATTTCGCTCGCGGTCGCGGTCAGCCGCCCATGGATGACCCGCAGCGCGCGGCGGTAGGGTTCGTCGGCACGGACGGGCTCGTGGCACTGGTCCGCCAGCGCGGACAGCTCGTCACTGATGTTGACGAGCCGCCCCGACATCGACAACTCCTGCTCCAGCGCACTGATTTCGGCGAAGTAATGCTCGAACGCGCTGTATGCGGCGCGACCGGTCGCGTGCCGGACGACGTCGGCCGTGACGTTGGGATTGCCGTCCCGGTCACCGCCGATCCACGACCCCGGCCGCAGAATCGGCTCGTCCAGCAGCGGCACGTCGGGCCAGCGGGACCGCAGCGCCGTCCGCACCTCCGCGTTGACCTGGGGTATGACGTCGAAGAACGCCGCAGGGTAGTAGCGCAGGCCGGTCTCGATCTCGTCTTGAATCTTCAACCGCGACAAGCGGATCACCGCCGTCTGCCACAGCGTCAGGATGTGCCTGCGAAGCTCGCGTTCGATGTGATCGCCCGCCTGCCCATGCAGGCGTTGGCGCATCAGTTCTGTGATGCGGTTCTGCGTGTCGAAGATCGTCCGCCGCCGAGTCTCGGTGGGATGGGCGGTGATGACGGGCGACACCAGCGCCCCGGCCAGCGCCTCGGCCACCCTCGTGGAATCCAGTTCAGCGGACTCCAGTTTGCGGTATGTCGCTGCCAGGCTGCTGTTCTGCGGCGGCTCACCTGCCGCCACATGCTCGGCGCGGCGACGTTCGCGGTGGATGTCCTCGGCGACGTTCGCCAACAGGGCGAAGTGCGTGAAGGCGCGGATCACGGGGATCGCGCGGTGCGCTTCGATACCGTCGAACATCCGCGCCAGCTCGGCCCGGTCGATCTCGGAGCGTCGCACTCGAAACGACTCCACCCGGGCGCGCTCGACGAGATCGAAGACCTCCTCGCCGTTCTGTTCACGGACGGTATCGCCCAGGATCGCACCGAGTAACCGGATGTCTTCGCGCATCGGCTCGGTCGCTTCACGACCGATCTGGGACCGACGTACGGAGCCGATCGGTTCCAGCGCGACGTCGGTGCCTTCAGCCATCCCCCGATTATCGACGCCGCGCCAATCACCCGCATGGCGAGGGTTCCCGCCCGGCATCAGCCGCCGGTGTTCGGCACGACGATCGGCGTGGGTGTCGAACTGGTACTCGTACTGGTGCTCGACGAGCCGACGATCGGCTTGGACGCGGCGGTGGCAGGTGGAGCGGTCTGACCGTCCGGCACCACGATGGGGGTCGCCTTCGTGGTGTCACCGTTCGTCCCGCTGCCACTGTCGCTCGAATCGGAGTCCGAACTGAGCTGCGGCGGCCAATCTACCGACGTGGGAGGCCAACTCTCGGTATTACCCGAGTCGGATGACGAATTGGGCGGAGGGCAGCCGGAACCCGCCCCGAAGTCGCCGGCTCCGGTGCAGTCGGCGCTGGCGACGCCGGCGGGCATCACGACCATCCAACCCGCGAGCGCAACCGCGGCAATCAGGGTTCGCCGTCGACCGGTCATAGCGTGAGGATGTCCCCATATGCGTTGACGCTGTCGTCCGATTTATCGGTGTCGATCATCATCGTGGTGAAGAACCGGATCGCGACCTGACCGCCGCAGCCGTCGACCTTGACGTGGGCGTCGTGCACGACGATTTCGCCGGTGCGGCCTTTGAGCGTCTTCTTGCCGAGCCCGACGTTGCTGATGTTCCCTGGCAGCAGGTTGATGGAGATGTCCCCGTCCACATCGGCATACGGACCGATGTTGGACAGGACGTTGCCGCCGCCGAAGCCGGGACTGATGCCTGCGTCGCCACCGACGTCAACGCTGCCGCCCTCGCTGAGGTCAATCTGACATCCCAACTGCAGTCCGAGGATCAAGGTGCCGGAGTTGACCGGTATTGACCCGTTGCCATCGATGCTGGCGGCCGCCTTTCCGGTGACGAAGCCTTCTCTGGTGAAGGCGGTCGCGGCCATATTGGGGACCGAATTGATGGTCATCCTGGTGAGCGCCGCACTGAGGTGCCAACCGTCGTCGGTGTCCGCGGACTGGGTGACGTCCGCGACGGGCAAGGGCTCGGCAGCGGCGATGCCTTGGCTCAGGCAAAGAAGCGAGGCAGTAACCGCGCTGGCACGAAACAGTCTCACGCACACCAGCCTTCGGTGAAACAGAGCATCCAGTCGGTGGCCAATCCGGACACCGCGCGCGATCCTATGGGCCGCTGCTGAATGCTTCCTGTCACCGACTTTGCGGTGACTCACGCCACTAGCGCGCGGCGAGCATGGCAACTGTGGCCAACGCGAACATCAGAACGACGATGGCCACCAACGCGATCGTCGCGCCCATGCCGTTGTAGCGCTGCGGCGGCGGGCCGAGTGAACCGCGGACGAAGGTGAACACCGGTGCCTTGTATTCCAACTCGACGCGGTGGCCCGGATGCACGACGACGCTGTAGTTGGCGGGGCCGACCCGGCTCGGGAACCAATACGGCGTGTACACGTGCACGTGGTACTGCCCCGGCGCCGTCGGCAGGAAGGTGCGGCCCCAGCCCATGACAGGGACCTCGTAGCCGTTCAGGTAGATGTTCGGCCTGACGACCGCATACAACCACGCCAGGAACGAGTACTTGGTGGTGATGGCGATGCCGGAGGGCGGTGGTCCGTACTGCGGCCAGTAGGGCTGCGGCGCGGTCATACTACCGCGGTCAGCTGTTGTACTTGATCTGCAGCGCGACGCCGATGATGGAGACGAGCCAGATGCCGACGACGAAGAGCGTCAACCGGTCGAGGTTCTTCTCGACCACCGTCGATCCGGACAGGCTCGACTGAACGCCGCCACCGAACAGGGTGGACAGGCCGCCACCCTTGGCGCGATGCAGCAGCACCAGTAGCACCACCAGGAGGCTGGTGACGATCAGGATGATCTGCAGGGCCAATTCCATGGCCGCCAGATTACAGGCCGCTGTGGCCTTCTACGGAAGCGGCCCACCAGCGGCGATGGCCGACAGCGTGGCGAATTGCTCACCGTCCAGCGACGCACCGCCGACGAGCGCGCCGTCGACATCCTCCTGCGCCACGATCTCGCCGACGTTCTTGGCGTTCACCGAACCGCCGTAGAGCACCCGGACGCCGGCAGCGAGCTGCGGCGATGCGAGTTTGCCCAGCTCGTCGCGGATGGCCTTGCAGACCTCCTGCGCGTCGGCGGCGCTGGCCACCCTGCCGGTGCCGATGGCCCAGACCGGCTCGTAGGCGATGACGGCCTGGCCGATCTGTTCGGCCGACAGCCCGGCCAGCGAGCCTCTGAGCATCTCGACGTTGTGTTCGACGTGGTTGCCTGCCTCGCGGACCTCGAGCTGTTCGCCGATACAGACGATCGGGACGAGGCCGTGCTTGAACGCAGCGGCGGCCTTCGCGGCGACCAGGGCGTCGTCCTCGTGGTTGTAGGTCCGGCGCTCCGAGTGGCCGACGACGACGTAGGTGCAGCCGAGCTTGGCCAGAAACGCACCGCTGATCTCACCGGTGTAAGCACCCGAATCCTGCTGCGACAGGTCCTGCGCGCCGTAGGTCAGCAGCAGCTTGTCCCCGTCGACCAGCGTCTGCACGCTGCGCAGGTCAGTGAACGGCGGCAGCACCGCGACGTCGACCTTCGCGAAGTACTTCTCCGGCAGGGAGAACGCGATCTTCTGCACCAGCGCGATCGCTTCGAAGTGGTTGAGGTTCATCTTCCAGTTGCCGGCGATCAGCGGCTTACGGGACACGTCGATCTCCTAATCGCTCAGAACTTCGATACCGGGCAGCGTCTTGCCCTCAAGGAATTCCAGCGACGCTCCACCACCTGTGGAAATGTGAGAGAACCCGTCCTCCGGCAGGCCGAGCTGCCGCACCGCAGCGGCCGAATCACCGCCGCCGACCACACTGAACGCATCCTTGGCGGTGGCGGCGATGATCGCCTCGGCGACCCCCTTCGTTCCTGCTGCGAACGCCGGGAACTCGAAAACGCCCATCGGACCGTTCCAGAAGATCGTCTTCGCGTTGGACAGCAGCGCGGTGAACCGCTTGACCGAACCTGGGCCGATGTCGAGACCTATCTTGCCCTCGGGAATGCGGTCGGCCGCCACGATTTCCGATGGCGAATCGGCCTTGAACTCGTCGGCGACGACGATGTCCACCGGCACGTGGATCACGTCGCCGTAGTCCTCGAGGAGCTTGCGGCAGGTGTCGATCATGCCCTCTTCGAGAAGCGAATTACCCACCGAAACACCTTGCGAGGCAAGGAAGGTGAAGCACATGCCGCCGCCGATGACCAGGCTGTCGGCCTTAGTCGCCAGGTTTTCGATGACCGCCAGCTTGTCCGACACCTTCGAGCCGCCCAGCACCACCGCGTACGGCCGGTCGGTCGAGCTGGTCAGCTGCTCGAGGACACTGACCTCGGCGGCCACGAGTTTGCCTGCGTAATGCGGCAGCAACGTCGCGACGTCGTAGACGGACGCCTGCTTGCGGTGCACCACGCCGAAGCCATCCGAAACAAAGGCGCCATCTTCGCCGACGAGCTCGACAAGTTGCTTGGCCAGTGCCAGCCGTTCGGCGTCGTCCTTGCTGGTCTCGCGTGGGTCGAACCGGATGTTCTCGAGCAGCAGGATGTCGCCGTCCGTCAGCCCCTCGGACCGGGCCAACGCATCCGAACCGACGACGTCGCCCGCCAGCTGAACATGGCGACCGACCTGCTCCCCCAACGCCTTCGCGACAGGGGCGAGCGAGAACTTCGGGTCAGGGCCGTCCTTGGGACGGCCGAGGTGCGCGGTTACGACGACCTTGGCCCCGGCTTCCGACAGCGCCTGCAGCGTTGGCACCGACGCGATGATCCGGCCTGGGTCGGTGATGTTGCGATCGTCGTCGAGCGGAACGTTCAGATCCGAGCGCACGAGCACGCCTCGACCCGAAACCCCTTCTGCCAGTAGATCGTCGAGCGTCTTGATGCTCACGGTTACAGCGACTTGCCGACCAGCGCAACCAGATCGACCAGCCGGTTGGAGTAACCCCATTCGTTGTCGTACCAGGAGACGACCTTCGCCTGGTTGTCGATCACCTTGGTCAGACCAGCGTCGTAGAGCGAGCTGTGCGGATCGGTGACGATGTCGCTCGAGACGATCGGCGCGTCGTAGTACTTCAGGATGCCCTTCAGCGGTCCATCGGCTGCGGCCTTGAACGCGTTGTTGATCTCCTCGACCGTCGCCTTCTTCGAGATCTCGGCGGTGAGGTCGGTCACCGAACCGGTGGGGATCGGCACCCGCAACGCGTAGCCGTCGAGCTTGCCCTTGAGTTCGGGCAGCACCAGGCCGATGGCCTTGGCGGCGCCGGTGGAGGTCGGCACGATGTTGATCGCGGCGGCGCGGGCGCGGCGCAGGTCCTTGTGCGGGCCGTCCTGCAGGTTCTGGTCTTGCGTGTAGGCGTGAATCGTGGTCATCAGGCCCTTGACGATGCCGAACTCGTCGTTGAGGACCTTGGCCAGCGGACCCAGGCAGTTCGTGGTGCACGAGGCGTTGGAGATGATGTTCTGGCTGCCGTCGTACTTGTCGTCGTTGACGCCCAGCACGATCGTGATGTCCTCGTCGGTGGCGGGGGCGGAGATGATCACCTTCTTGGCACCCGCGTCCAGGTGGCCCTTGGCCTTGGCGGCGTTGGTGAAGATGCCGGTGGACTCGACGACCACGTCGACGCCGAGGTCGCCCCAGGGGAGGGCGGCCGGACCTTCCTTGACCTCCAGTGCCTTGATCTTGGCGCTGCCGACGACGATGGTGTCCTCGCCCTCGAGGGAGACCTCCTCGGGGTAGCGGCCCAAGATCGAGTCGAACTTCAGCAGGTGCGCCAATGTGGCGTTGTCGGTGAGGTCGTTCACAGCGATGACCTCGATGTCGGTGCTCTTACCCTCGGCCTTCTGTGCCGCCAGGGCTCGGTAGAAGTTGCGTCCGATGCGGCCGAAGCCGTTTACGCCGACCCGGATCGTCACTGTTCTCTCCCCTGTTCGTTGCCTGGATGCTCGGCGTCCAGCCTAGTGGTGCTGATCTGCGGCCGACGAACCGAGCCACCTCTCCCGGATCCGGCCCAACGTGCCGTCGGCTTCGAGCTCGGCTTGCGCGACGGCGATGCGGCTGAGCAGCGACTGATCGGTGCTCGAGACGGCGATGGCGATGTTCTCTACGGAGATGCCGCGCTGCACGACCTCAACCCCCGGAATCGGCTTGACCAGCTCGGTCAGCACGGGCGCGAGCTTCATCAACGCGTCACAGGCACCGGTGGTGAGGTCAGTCACGGCGGATCGGACGGTGCCGTAGTCGTAGACGCGGACGCGGGCGGCCTTGCCCTCGGCGACGAGACGGTCGGCGATCGGCTGGCTGGTGTTGCCGTGTTGGACGCCGATGGTGAGGCCGACGAGATCGTCGATGGAGGTGACGTCGGGTAGGCGGGTGGTGTCGACGGCAAGCGACTGCCCGGAGATGAGGTACGGCGGGACGAACTGCGCCTTGTCCTCCCGTTCGGGTGTGACTGTCGTGCCCGCGGCGACGCAGTCGTAGGCACCGCCGTTGAGCGCGTCGAAGATGCCGTTGAAGTCGGCGCCCTCGTACGGCACGAACTCGACGGTGGCGCCGATCGCGTCGGCGATGGCGGTCATCAGGTCGATGTCGAGGCCCGCGTTGTCGGGCATGCCGTTGAACGGTGGATCCGGGAAAGCGGCACCGACCCTCAACGTCTCCATGTGCTCACCGTAGTTGTCCGGGAAATGTCAAGCGACGATCGCGAAGAGCGCAGCGGCGACGGCGAAGCTCACCACCGACAACACGGTCTCGAGCACCGTCCACGTCTGCAGGGTCTGCTTGACGGTCAGGTTGAAGTACTTGGCGATAATCCAGAACCCGCCGTCGTTGACGTGGCTGAGGATGATCGAACCCGCCGCGATCGCCATCGCGATGAGTGCGACGGCCACCTGTGAGTAGTCGGCCTCGGTCACCAGCGGCGCGACTATGCCGCCGGTTGTGACGATGGCGACCGTCGCCGATCCCTGAGCGATGCGCAACCCGCAGCTGATCACGTAGGCGAGCACGATTATCGGCAGTCCCGCAGCCGACATCGTGTCGGCGAGCGCGTCGCCGATTCCGGTGGCGGCGATGACCTTTCCGAAGAACGCGCCCGCGCCGACGACGAGCAGCAACATGCCGACCGGACGCAGCGACTCCCCCGTCAGGACGCTGAGTTCCTGCACACTCGCCCCGCGCCGGACTCCGAGGATGTAGAACGCCACCAACACCGCGATCAGCAGCGCGACGGCCGGGGTCCCGAAGAAGGTCAGCACCGAAAGCAGGAGGGAACCCTCGTCGAGCAACTGCGTCCCGAAAGTGGCGCCGAGGATCAGGACTAGCGGGATCGCGATGATCGTCGCGATCACCCCGACCGACGGCGGCGTAGTCGCGACGGTTTGGTCGGTCTTGGCGGGTGTCTCCTTCACCATCGTCCCGGCACCCCCAGGTCCGGACGGCGCCCCTGCCCCGCCGGAATCCCCGTCGAGCTCGATGACGAATTCGGGCGGGACTTCCACCATGATGCGCTTGCCGATGTAAGTGCCCCACAAGATGCCTGCGGCGATGAAACCGGGTATGCCGCAGACGAATCCCATCAGGATGAGCCAGCCGAGGCTGACCTCGAGTAGTCCACCGACAGCCACCGGGCCGGGGTGCGGGGGCAGAAACGCGTGTGTCATCGACAGGCCGGCGAGCATCGGCATCGCGTAGAGCACCAGGGACTTGCCGCCACGCTTTGCGGCCACGTAGACCAGCGGTGCGAGCACGAAGATGCCGATGTCGAAGAACACGGGAATGCCGAAAATCAGTCCCAGCAGGCCCATCGCGATCGGGGCGCCCCGCTCCCCGAACACACCGAGCAGCTTGCTCGTCAAGACGTCTGCCCCGCCGGAGCGTTCGAGAATCGCGCCCAGCACGGTGCCCAAACCGATGATCACGGCGATGTGCCCCAGGATTCCGCCGAACCCGGTCTCCAGCAGGGAGTCACCGCTCTTTATCGCGGTGCCGACGATCTCGCCCACCGGCAGCCCGGCGGCCAGGGCGAGCCCCAGGCCGGTGAGCAGCAGCGCAACGAACGGCTCGAGCTTGACCTTGATGATGGCGAACAACAGGATCGCGATCGCGAGCCCGCAGAGAACCAACAGGCCCGGCGTTGTGGTGCGGAGCCAGTCGATTGCGGAAGTCATGGCAATACCTTTCGGGTGGACGACAGTGGGGTTCAGTTCAGGGACTGCACGAATGCTGTTGCGCGAGAGGCGATATCGGACCAGGCTGCGGATGCCACGGCCTGCGGGGAAACGACGTCCGTTCCCGCGGTCACCGCGACGGCGCCGTGCGCGAGGAAGTCTGCGGCATTGCCCGCGTTCACCCCACCGGAGGGGATCAAAGAGGCACCAGGGAAGGGCCCGAGCAGGTCCTTCAAGTACCGTGGGCCCAGCAAACCAGCCGGAAAGATCTTCACGGCGGCCGCGCCGAGATCGAGCGCGGTCAAAACCTCCGAGGGCGTGAGGGCACCCATGATCACTGGGACTCCGCTATCAGCGGCGACCGCTGCCACGTCAGCCCGAATTCCCGGTGTGACAAGGAATTGCGCGCCGCAGGCGATGGCCGCACTGGCCTGATCCGCGGTGAGGACGGTTCCGACACCCAGCACCGCTGCGGAGTCCGCTGCCACGCGCAAGTAGTCGAGCACCCCCGGCGTGGTGAACGTGAGCTCGAGTGCCCGAATCCCGGACTCCGCCAGGGCCCCGGCTAGGGCGCGCGGGTCGGGAATCTCGGGCGCGCGGACGATGGCGAGCGCGCGGTCGGCCACGATGGTGGCGATAGCGGAAGAATTCATGCGGTCCGCCTTGTCGAGGAATCCATCCGCAGCGCGCGGCCTCCTAGCCGTCCGGTTGGCCTACCGTCCTCGATGGCGCATTCGCCGTTGACAAACACGTGGCTGATGCCGATCGCCTGCTGTTTGGGATCCGCGAAGGTCGCGGTATCGGAGATGGCGGCGGGATCGAACACCACCAGATCGGCCGCGTAGCCCTTGCTGACCAAGCCGCGCTCGGCGAGCCGAAGGCGTTGTGCGGCACGGCCGGTGAGGTGGTTGATGCAGTCCTCGAGGCTGAGCAGGCCGACGTCGCGGACGTAGTGCCCGAGGTACCGCGGAAAAGTTCCCCACGCTCTTGGGTGTGGCCGCTCGCCGACGAGGATGGCGTCGCTACCTCCCATGTGCTTGGGGTGCACCATGATCGTACGGACGTTCTCCTCGTGGCCGACGTGTTGCAGGATGGTGGTGGCCAACTCGTCGCGCTGCAGCACGTCGAAGAACACATCTACCGGGGCAAGTCCACGATCCGCGGCGATCGAGTCAATCGTCTTTCCGACGTACGAATCGAGATCGCCGTTCGCCACTCCGCTGATCTGGATGGTCTCCCATTCCACCGTGACACCGTGACAACCGTCGGAGCCGTTAACGTTGACGTCCTGCGTGATTCGTGCGCGGGCGTCCGGATTCCCTAGACGCTCGAGCGCAGCATCCGGACCACCTGACATGGCCCAACTCGGCAACAGGGCCGACAGCGTGGTGGCGCCCGGCAGGTAGGGATAGGTGTCGAGGGTGATGTCGCAGCCATCGGCGAGGCCGGCGTCAACCATGTCCAAGAACTCCTGCGCGCGGCCGCGGTTGACGCCAAAGTTCATCGTCGCGTGCGTCAAGTGCAACGCACAGCCCGTGGTTCTGGCCAGCTCGATCATCTCCGCATAGGCCTCGAGCGCACCGGCGCCGTATGACCGGGTGTGCGGGGCGTAGAAGCCGCCGAACTCGGCAACCACCTCGCATAGCGCGGCGAGTTCGGCTGTGTCCGCATACATTCCGGGTGTGTAGGTCAGTCCACTGGACATGCCGACGGCCCCCTCGCTCAGGCCCTGCGCGAGCAGTTCCTGCATGTGTCGGATCTCCGCCGCCGTGGCAGGACGCTGGTTGGCGCCGACTGCAAGCAGCCGCAGCGTGCCCTGTGGCACGAGGTAGGCGGCGTTGGGCGTGATGCCGTGATCGAGCCGGTCGAGATAGTCGGCGACGCTTCGCCATGAGAAGTCCAGGTCGGCCGGGTTGCCGTTCCAGCCGGCGATCTGCCTGCGGATCACATCGAGCGCGGCGTCGTCGACGGGCGCGTAGGAGATTCCGTCCTGGCCGATCACCTCGGTAGTCACACCCTGGCTGATCTTCGGGAAGTGGCCGGGATCGGTGAGCAGTCGCAGATCGGAATGTGCGTGCATGTCGATGAATCCCGGAGCGAGCACACACCCCGGGACTGGCTCGATTGTCTTGTGAGCACCCGAAATCGTTTGGGGACCAGCGATCTCGGCGATCCGGCCCTTGTCGACCAGGACGTCGGCGCGATAGCGGGCGGCTCCGGTGCCGTCGACGACGTCGACGTTGCGGATCAGTGTGTCTGCCATGGGTTCTCGCCCTGTCTAGAAGAAGGTGTGAATGAGGTCGACGACACGGGGGTCCGCACTTTCGGCGTCATCGACGACCGGGATCAGCCGCCATTTGTCGAACGCGGTGCACGGATGTGAGAGTCCCAGTCGCACCACGGTTCCCACCGTGACATCGTCAGGTCCGCCGCCCGGCAGGCGAAGGAAGGTGTGCTGGTCGTTGAGGGCGGTGATCTCGGCGTTATCGAGGGGCTTGTCGCGCAACCGTTGTGGCACCGGCAGTCCCTCGTCGAACGGGAGATCACGCTTGCCCGCGTCGAGCAGCGCAAGTTCCGGCTCGGGTCGCGAAACGGTGCGTGCCCAGCCGTGCATCGCGGAGCGCAGCGGGCGCTCCGTGCGGCCGGGGATCAGCGGCGAGATCCCGGCGTAGAAACCGTCGTCGTGGATCACGTACGCACCGGCCCTCACGATGACCGAGGTGCGCGCCCCACGCTCCGCGTGCTCGTCGGCCAGGCTCGCCAGCCGCTCGACCACGAGGTCCTGATAGGCGCTGCCGCCCGCGGTGACGATCGGGTCGACGGCATAGAGGCCATCGGCTGCGATCTCCCTGTGCAGTCGCCCCAGCTCGTCGAGATACCGCCGTACGTTGTCGAGGCCCGACGGCTCGCGGTCGTGGCTCAGCGCGCCCTCGTAGCCGCCGACGCCGGCCAACGAAAGCCGCGCCGACCGGTCGATCGCCGCGGCCACCTCCCGCGCCGACTCGACCGAGCGCGCGCCGGTTCGCCCACCGAGCGCGCCCAGTTCGATGATCAGGTTGACCCGCGCTCCGCCGGCCGACGATTGGAGCGCGCGGTCCATCAGCTCCACGGTCTGCACACTGTCCGCCCAGCTGAAGAATTGGAACGTCGGATCAGAATCCAGTTCGGCAGCAAGCCATGACAGCGCCGTCGGGTCGACGATCGCGTTCGCGAGCATGATCCGGCCGACGCCGAAGGATCGGGCGAGCTGTACCTGCCAAGGGGTGGCCAGGGTAATGCCCCACGCTCCGGCATCTAGCTGCTGCGCCCAAACCTGCGGTGCCATCGTCGTTTTGCCGTGGGGAGCCAAACGAATTCCGTTTGAGCGGGCCCAGTCGGCCATCACGGACACATTCGACTCGAGCGCCGCCCGGTCCACGGTCAGCAAGGGTGTCGACATGCATTGAAGCGTCGGCCCGGTGCGGAGGAACTCGCGGGCGGTCTTGCCCCACGCCTCCCGGGGCAAGCCCTTGTGTTGCGGGCCGAGCACCCGGTCATCGAGCGCAGCCACGGCACTCTTGTCGATCACTTGCGTTCACCCGTCCTTCGTTGCGTATCTTGCAACGTATGTTGCGTATTTTGGCTTCTGCCCGTAGTGTGCACCACATGGAAGGTGACCGCAAGTACTCCAGGGAATCCGATGTGATTTCAGCGACAACGACTCGGCCCCGTGCGGTAACCCTTGGCGAAGGATTGGCAGTGCTGGTCGCGCGTCCCGGGCCGTTGGAGGATTCCGCAACCTTCGACCGCACCGCCGGCGGTGCAGAGGCAAACGTCGCGACGGTGCTCGCCCAATTGGTCGTCGATGCTGGATGGATCTCCAGGGTCGGCAACGACGGATTCGGCCGATTCTTGGCACGACAACTCGACGACGGCGGCGTTGACGTCTCCGCGGTCGTGATCGACCCCGGTCGTCCGACGGCGGTGTACATAAAGGAACGAGGCGGCGGCTCGGACGCCCCGACCGACCTGGCCAAGGGCGACAGCCGCATGCTCTACTACCGCGTCGGCTCGGCCGCGAGCGCATTCTCACCGGCTGACCTCGCGGCACCTGCTGCCAAGCGACTACTCGATTCGTCCGCGCTCGTCCACGTCACGGGAATCACCAGCGCGCTGTCGGAATCGGCGACACAGTTGGTCGACGCGCTCATTTCGATGCCTCGGCGCGGCCGCTTGATCAGCTTCGATCTGAACTACCGGCCTGCATTGTGGGCTATACGCACAGCTGACGCATTCGCCGTCCTGGCGCGACAGGTGCGCCAATGTGACGTCGTCTTCCTCGGCGCCGACGAGGCACTCGCGGTGTTCGGCACCGACAACCCGGCACGGTTGCGCGCGTTGTTCCCCGAACCACGGCACCTCGTCGTCAAGAACGACGCGCACACGGTCACCGGGTTCGATGGTGACGAGCGGGTGGACGTGGCGGCACTGCGCCTGGAGGTGGTGGAGAAGGTTGGTGCCGGCGACGCGTTCGCCGGCGGGTTCCTCGCCGGACTCCTGCGAGGGCACGGTCACGAGGAGCGAATCCGACTGGGCCACCTCTGCGCCGCGGCGGCGTTGACCGGCCACGGCGACACCGCCGAGCTGTCGCCACCCGAATGGCTGGAAGAGCTCGCATCCCTCGACGCAGCGGCCTGGTCGCGACTGGACTACACGCGCGATGTGCGAGGAAAGGCAGTGGCGCGGTGAGCCAATCCCTGTCCCGGGCACTGATCATCCTGGGCGCCCTTGGCGAGGGCGGGAAGTCCCTGGACCAGCTGGCGATCCAGCTCGGCGTGCACAAGTCGACAGTGCTCCGGTTGCTGCGCACGATGGAGTCAGAGCGCTTCGTTCGACGCGACGCCGACCACCAATTCTCCCTCGGCTCGCGCCTTTTCGAACTCTCCAACCGTGCGCTGGAACAGCGCGACGTCCGAACCTTGGGGCGCCCTCACCTGAGTGCGCTGAACGCCGACACCGGTCAGACCATCCACCTCGCGACCTACGAGTCGGGCGAGGCCGTATATATCGACAAGTTCGACGCGATACAGAGCGTTCGGATGTACTCACGCATCGGCAGGCCAGCACCACTGCACTGCACCGCGGTGGGCAAGGTTCTGGTGGCGGGCCGGCCCCGATCGGAATGGCGACAGGTCGCCGAGCGGATTGAGTACACCCGTTTCACGGAGCGCACCATCGATTCGGCGCAGCGATACCTCGCGGAACTGGAACTCGTTGCATCCCAAGACTTCGCCGAGGACCACGAAGAGCACGAGAGCTTCGTGAACTGCATCGGTGTGCCCGTTCGCGACGGCACCGGCGCAGTCGTCGCTGCAGTGTCGATGTCCGTCCCCGACATGCTGCTCGACCACGATCAGGTCCGCGCCACCCTGCCCCGCGTGCGCGCGGCAGCGGACGCGATTTCCGAAGAACTCGGCTGGACCCCTGCCGCCTAACCATGAAAGGCTCGACATGACCGACAAGACCGCGGTAACCACCTCAGACGCCCCGGCCCCCGCGCACACCTTTTCCCAGGGCGTCCGCAAGGGTCCCTTCGTGCAGGTCTCCGGCCAAGGCCCGGTCGACCCCGCAACCAACGAGTACGTGTATCCCGGCGATGTCGCAGCCCAGACAACCCGCACGCTGCAGAACGTCAAGGCGATCATCGACGCAAGTTGTGCCAGTTTTGACGATGTGGTGATGCTGCGCGTGTACCTCACCAAACGCGAGGACTTCACGGCCATGAACGAAGCCTACGGCGAGTTCGTTCTGGCGAACACCGTAGGCGATGTATTGCCCTGCCGTACAACGGTTTTCACCGGACTTCCGCGCGCCGAGATGCTGGTCGAGATCGACGCGATCGCCATCACCGACTAGCGAGTCGGGATCACTGAAGCGATTTCTGAAGATCGGCATCGGCCGCCTTGAGCACATTGGCGGCGACCTCGATGCCCTCGATTCGGCCCAGTTCGGTGTCTTCGTGCTCGATGTTGACCATCATGTCCGGGTCGACCTCGTGAAGGGCGCGCAGGAACTCGGTCCAGTAGGCGGTGTCGTGCCCTTTGCCGAGCGCAACGAAGTCCCAGGCGGAGTTCTTCGGCCATTCATTGGCCCATTCGTCGCCGCCGAGGTTCGTGCGCTGCTCGTCAGGCGACAACCGCCGAAAGCTGTTGTCCAGTACGCCGTTCAGGGCGGCGTGTTCGGCATTGACGCGGACATCTTTGGCGGCGGCGTGGACCACGAGCTTGCCGAGGTGCCGCACCACCTGGACTGGATCCATCTGCTGCCAGAACAGGTGCGAGGCGTCCAGTTCGACGCCGATGTTGGTGGCGCCGGTGAGTTCCACCAGCTGGTGGATCGACGCGCTGTTGAAGACGATGTTCTGCGGATGTAGTTCGAGGGCGACTTTGACGTCGTGATCACGGGCGAGTCGGTCGGTCTCGCGCCAGAAGTCCGCGGCGACCTGCCATTGGTAGTCGAGGACATCGAGGGCCGCTGAATTCCACGCGTTGACAATCCAATTGGGCCGGGTGCTGCCAGGCTCCCCGCCGGGAAGACCGGACATGGTGACTACCCGATGCTGGCCGAGCCGCTGCGCGAGCCGGATTGAGCGGCGGATGTCCTCGGCATGCTTGTCGCCGATGGTGGCGTTGGGATGCAGTGGGTTTCCGTTGCAGTTGAGCCCGGCGATCGAGACACCCGTGCACTCGAAGAGTCCGAGGTAGTCGTCGCGAGCGGTGTCGCTCACCAGGATGTCATCCATGGCCGGTACGTGCACGGCGGGCAGGAACCCTCCGGTGTTGATTTCGATTCCGGTCAAGCCGAGACCGGCGATGACACTGATCGCTTCGGGCAACGTCCGGTCGTGCAGAATCGCGTTGTAGAGGCCGAGTTTCATCGACTCACCTTTCGTTTGGTTGGTAGCGGGGTCACTGAATCTTGACGACGGCACCGCCGGACGCGGCCGATTCGGCGACTGCCGCCACGACGCGCAACCCGTGTAGACCGTCCTCGAAGGTTGGCAGTGGGCCGAGGCTTCCGATGCCGGCGATCTGGTCCAGGAAGGCGCGGGTCTGGTAGACGAACAGGTCCGCGACCCCGTGTCCGACACCACCGGCATCCATTGGCAGGCCACCCTGGATGTAGGGGTGGTCAGGCCCGATCAGGACTCGTCGCGGTCCACTGAGACCGGAGCGCACGTCATCTGCCGAGAGGGCGAATTCGCCGGCGCGATGCAGGTCCCATGCGGCGGAACCCTTCGAGGCGAACAGCTCGAACGCCAGCCCATCCGGCAGGTTGTGCGCCACCCGCGAAGCCGAGAACGTGCCTGCGGCGCCGTTGTGGAACCGCGCGGTAAAGGTGGCCAAGTCTTCGTTCTCCACTGGCGCGGTCTCGCCGCTGACCTCGCCCTTGGCGTGTCCATAGGTCACGCCCACCGGCACCGGGCGCTTGGTGATCAGCGTCGAGAACGTCGCACCACTGACTTCGCTGATTGGACCGCACAGGAACTCGGCGAGGTCGAGCAGGTGGCTGCCGACGTCGGCGAGTGCGCCGGTGCCGGGTCCGCCGCGGTACCGCCACGTGATCGGCGAGGTGGGATCGAGCGCGTAATCGCACCAGTAGTGGCCGTTGAAGTGGACCAATTCACCGATGGTGCCCGCCGCCAGTTCGCGGCGGATCGCCTCGACGGCCGGAGACCGGCGGTAGGTGTACCCCACGGCGGTGACCCGGTCGGACAACTCGGCAGCGGCGACTATCGCCTCGGCATCGGCCAGCGACCCGGCGAGCGGCTTCTCGCACAACACGTGCTTGCCTGCGGCCAGCAGGCCCTCGACGATCTCGCGGTGCAGGTGATTGGCGACCACCACGCTGACGGCATCGATGTCGGGCGCCTCGGCGATGGCCCGCCAGTCGTACTCGGCTCGTTCGTAGCCGTACCTCTTCGCCGTGTCGTCCGCCACGGTCGAGTTGCTGTCCGCGATCGCCACCAATCGAACGTCGGGGCGGTCCGTGCCGAATACCGTCGTGGCAGAGCGATAGCCGGCGGCATGTGCGCGCCCAGCCATTCCTCCGCCGATGACGGCGACGCCGATCGTATCGCTGCCCATATCCCTACTCCCATGTCGACATTGGACCGATCTATTAGACCGATCTAGTTCATCTACTATGGATGGCGTCCAGTGCATCTGTCAAGCGTCAAATTCGTTGCGCACAGTGGTGATTGATGAGGAAGTCGGTCGACGATCACGCCCTCGCTTCACAGTCGTTCGCCCTCAAAATGTCATTATGACTTTACAAATTACTTTCGCGCGTTAGTCTATATGGATGTGACGGGCATCACCGTCGCCGCCTGCGCAGCGTTCCGCGCGCGGGCTAGCTATGAAGGAGGCCCTACATGACTGCACATACGGACTCAACGGCCGAAGCCGAGCTACCACCCCTGACCAGCGGCCCTCACCGAAAGCGGATCGGCCTCATCTCGGTGGTCGCCTGCCTGGGCGGCCTGCTGTTCGGCTACGACACCGGCGTGGCCAACGGCGCCGAGGGTCCGATGGCCAGAGAACTCGGGCTCTCCCTGCTCCAGCTGGGCGTGGTCATCAGCGCACTGCTGTTCGCCGCCGCGATCGGCGCCCTGCTCGGCGGGATCATTTCCGACGCCATTGGACGGCGCAAGACGATTCTGATCCTGGCGCTGTTGTTCTTCTCCGGCGTCTTGTTGGTGGTGTTCTCGCCGGCCGGACCCGAGTCGGGCACCTTCTCCGCGGCGGGCTTCGCGACCCTGGTGGCCGGCCGCATCGTGCTCGGACTCGCCGTCGGTGGCGCATCGACGGTGGTCCCGGTCTTCCTTGCGGAGCTGTCGCCGTACGAGATCCGTGGCTCGATCACAGGGCGCAACGAATTGGCCATCGTGGTCGGTCAACTCTCTGCATTCGTGGTGAACGCGATCCTGGGCGTGACCCTCGGCCACGTCGACGGCGTCTGGCGCATCATGTTCGCGGTTTGCGCGCTGCCGGCCGTGGCTCTGTTCTTCGGCATGCTGCGGATGCCGGAGTCGCCGCGCTGGCTGGTGGAGAAGGGCAAGTATGACGAAGCGCTCGAGGTGCTGAAGACCGTGCGTTCCGAGGACCGGGCCGTGGCGGAGTTCGCTCAGGTGGAGCTCATCGCCCGTGAGGAGCGAGAGAACCACCAGATCGGGATCCGCGCGATCATGGGCAGCAAGTGGCTGCGGCGCATCATCTTCGTCGGCATCGGTGTGTGCATCACCCAGCAGCTCACCGGGATCAACTCGATCATGTACTACGGCACCCGGGTGCTGGAGGAATCAGGCATGGGCGAGGAGCAGGCCGTGCTCGCCAACATCGCGTTCGGGGTGGTCGCCGTACTCGGTGGAATCATCGCGCTGCGCAACATGGACCGGATCGATCGGCGCAAGACCTTCATGATCGGTCTGTCGTTGACTACGACTTTCCATTGCCTCGTGGGTGTCGCCTCGATGCTGCTACCGGCGGGGAACCCGGCGCGGCCCTACGTGATCCTCGTCCTCGTCGTCGGGTTCGTGCTGTCGATGCAGACCTTCCTCAATATCGCCGTGTGGGTGTGGCTGGCAGAGGTCTTCCCACTGCACATGCGTGGCCTCGGCATCGGCATGGCGGTCTTCTTCTGCTGGGTCACCAACGGCTTCCTCGGGCTCTACTTCCCCACCCTGGTCGCGAGCATCGGCATCACCGGATCGTTCTTCCTGTTCGCCGCGATCGGAGTGGTCGCGCTGTTGTTCGTGTACACCCAGGTGCCTGAGACTCGCGGCCGCTCCCTCGAGGCACTGGAAGAAGACGTGTCGACCGGGCAGATCTACGTCGGCATGCGCTGAACCGGCTAAGAGATGACGACGGGCGATCCCATGACCGCGGAGGCGCAGGCGGAGGAATTGGGCCGATTCCTCGCCGGCGTCGAGCCGTTCGACGCGCTCGGCCCCACGCAATTAGCGGAAATCGCGGCTGCAGCGACGATTCGCCAGTTCTCCGCAGGCGACCTGGTGGTCGACGCTTTCACCGCACCGCCCACTGAGATCTACGTGGTACTCAGCGGCGAAGTCGACCTCTGGCACGACCAAGATCGGGTGACGAAGGCCGGTGACGACCGGTTCGTTGCCGGCGAGGTGTTCGGATTCTCCGCGATGCTCACCGAGCGCCCGGTCGGCCCCCGGGTGGTCGCCACCACGTCGGCCAGCATTGCGGTATTGCCGGGCAACCTGGTCGAGCCGGCGTTCTACTCTCGCCGCGGTGCCCGGTTCCTGGCCGACTACATCTCCCGAATCCGACGGCTGTCCACCTCGACCCCGGCGTTCAGCACGGTCGAAGACCTGCTCGCGAGCACCCCGGTGGTCGTCGGCCCCGAAACGCCGGTCACGTTCATCGCACGGCAACTTGCGGAACGCGACGTGCACTGCGCGATCGTCGATTCGAGTGATGGCACCTACGGGATCGTCACCGATTCGGTGCTGGGCCGACGGGTCGTCGGCGGCGGTGTCTCCCCGGACGCCCCCGCACGCGTGGTGATGGTGCACCCGGCCACCACGGTCGAACTCTCCGATTCTTCGGTCGAGGCGCTGATCACGCTGCTCGATACCCGAGCCGAGTATCTGCCGGTGGTCGATCGATCCGGCAAATTGCGCGGCGTGGTCGGGGCACGTGATTTCGCGCTGGCGCCAACGACGGCAGGGGTCGGGATGCTCGAACAGATCCACCGCGCCCGCAACCGCGCCGAATTGATCGAGCGGGCCCGGCGGGCGCCGACGGTTCTCGGCGACATCCTCGATCGCGGTCTGGCCGCCGATCGCGTCATCCGGGTGTACTCCGCGATCATCGACGCGATCGTCCGTCGATCGATCAGTCTGGTGTTCGCCGACCATCCCGATCTCGCCCTCAACCAATTCACCTGGCTCTCCCTGGGCAGTCAAGGCCGGCGCGAAGCGGTGCCCTGTTCGGATGTCGACGCGGCAATTGCCTTCGACGACAACGTCTCCCCAGAGACAATGGTGCGGTTCCGCGGCGCATTCGGGGAGGTCAACCAATTGCTCACCGCTGCCGGGCTCAGTGTCGACGTCAATGGCGCCAACGCGTCGAACAAGGCCTTCTCCCGGACAAACGGCGAGTGGCGGGCCGCGGCAACGCGCTGGCTGACTGTACCCGGGGAGCACTCGCGCGCGACCATGGCGGCTCACCGCAAAGGCCTGGCCGTCATCGCGTCCCTACTGGTGGACGCCCGGCCCGTTCACGGCACACCTGGACTGCCCGAGGTGGCACGGGTTTTCACCGACTTCCGGCAACACCCGGCGGCGATGGATCTGCTGCTGTCGGAATCGCTCTCGCACCGAGCCAAGGTCCGGGAGCGCTCGCTGCGCGACGTGTTCACCGGCAAGGGCGACACCTTCAACGTCAAGACCCATGGGCTGCTACCGGTGGTGAGCATCGCCCGGTGGGCCGCACTCGGGGTCGGTTCCACCGAACTGCAGACCGTCAAACGACTCCGCGATGCGTCCGGATCGCCCATCCTGCTCAGCGCCGAGGCAGACCGCCTGATCGAGGTCTTCGAGATCCTGCAGCGGCTGCGGCTGCGCCATCACCTGAATCGGCTCCGCAACGGGCAGCAACCCAGCGACCTGATCGACCGCGACCAACTGTCACCGATCGAACGCAGCATGATCGGCCAGGCCGTCCGGGAGATCAACGCCATCGCACGCCGGATGGACCGCGTCGCTCTCCGCCCCACGCCCCTCCCCCGGCCGGCCCGACGAAAGGCACCCTGACCGCAATGCGGATCGCCGTCATCGGTGACGTCGGCGGACACGCCGAACCACTGCGCCACGAGCTCGCCCGCCTCGGCGCGCACCCCGACGGCTTACTACCCGAAGATCTGCTCGTCGTCCAGGTTGGTGATCTGATCCATCGTGGCCCAGACTCCGCTCAGGTGGTCGACATCGTCGACCGCTATCTGCGCACTCAGCCCAGCCAGTGGATTCAGCTCATCGGTAACCACGAAGCAAACTACCTCCAGCCGCCAGTCTTTCGCTGGCCAGAAACATTGAGCCGCAGGAGTATTCGCATCCTCAACCGCTGGTGGCGAGACGGTGCTGCGACCGTCGCCACCGCGGTCGATACCGCATGTGAGTCCTTCCTCATCACCCACGCCGGCATCACGGCAGAATTCTGGGCCACCATCCTCGGCGGCCCACCCACCGCCGCCGAGGCCGCCCGCCGGATCAACGAGCTCGCGAGAGCAGGCGCCGGCACGGTGTTCCGCGCCGGCACTCTTCTGCACGGAACGACCGCCGCTGACGCCGGGCCGCTGTGGGCGGACACCGCCACGGAACTGTTGCCTGGATGGGTTGATTCCCACATGCCGTTCAGTCAGATCCACGGCCACAACAGCATCACCGCATGGCGCGGACACGACGCCACCGCCCCTCGAAGCGGCATCGATGCCCTCGTCACCATCGACGTCGCCGCCAAACACGAAACCGTCCACCTAGACGGTGGGCGCCTGATCGGCATCGATCCTGACCACCGGGACACGCCGACAACCCCATGGCGCGCACTTGAACTCACCGGCACAGTCACGGTCCGTTGAGCAATATCAGTAGCGGAATCTTGTCGTGAAATCTCCGTCTGATCAAGCGACTTGCACGTTGCCCTCGGCGCGCGACGCTTCCGGGGTGTTCACGAAGGCCGCACTGTGGATAACGCGACCCTGCCAAAAAGTCTGACTCAGTGGACTGGTCTATAGTCGAATGTATGTTCGAGTTGGTGGGCTGATAGCGGTGAATCCGGATGCCGACGAGGCAGCGTTGATCGACCAGATTGGCTGGTTCTAGCGGCTGAAGTCGATGGCAGCCGCCGGTCAGGCACGCGCGACCGCGGCCCTCGATGAGCGGCGCCGAGCCGACGAGGCCGCCGCCGGTGTGCCGAAAACCAACCAGGGCCGCGGCCTGCCAGCGAGGTCGCGCTGGCCCGCCGCGACTGTCCCGCGCGCGGCGGTCAGCACCTGGGATTCGCCAAAGCACTCGTGCATGAGATGCCGCACACGCTGGCGGCACTGCAGAGCGGCGCCCTATCGGAGTGGCGCGTCACGTTGGTGGTGCGCGAGTCGGCCTCCGTGGACATCGAGGACCGCCGCACACTAGACGCCGACGTCTCCACGCTCGACGGCATGGGTGATCGGCGAATAATCGCCGCCGCCAGGCAGATCGCCTACCGCCTCGACGCCCAGGCGGTGGTGGATCGGGCAGCCACGGCGCAGGCCGAGTGCACCGTGACCATCCGTCCCGCACCCGACACCATGACCTATCTCACCGTGCTGTTGCCGGTAGCCCACGGCGTCGGCGTGTACGCCGCCTCAAGCGGGCCGCTGACACCCAACTGGCGCAGGCACTTAAGGCGGCGAGGTCGTCAGCGTGACAATGCGACGTCGAACCCTCGGCCCCCTTGAAAGACTTCCCGAAGCGGTTACCAGCTGTCACCATCGAGGAAGCCGAAGCGCGGGTACGGCTGAGCTGACGCCAAACACAAAGACTTGCAACATGATTGGGCGGAAGGCTGATCGCAGGCGCCGCTGGCTGCTCGATGAGCACGCTTACAGGAACACATGCAGGGAAGGAACCCCGAGTGAGCTTCTACCGCGACCCGTTCGCCATCCGCGCCCTTGGTAGAGGCTGGCATGCAACCAAGTATGGGTAGCACTGACTGACACGCCAAATGTCGGCCCACCGGGCAGCGTGGCGCACTGCTGTGGTTCCGTACCGGCTCGGATTCCGAACGCGTTCCGGCTGTTGTCGATTCCGACGACGGCCTAGATGGGCGGCTGTGGGGCCGAGTCCGCGGCACCGTGGGGCTATGACCCGTCGGCCTGTTGCTCGGTCGCTGCGCGCGTGGCTGGCCTGTTCTTACGCACGTTGAGCACCCTCCGTGTAGAGAGAATTCGCCGCGACGGCTGGAGTCGCTCCTCGGCGATATCGATCAGTTCACCGATGACAGAGTCGAGTTGATCCGACATCGCCGACATGCGACGCATGAACTCGAGTAGGGCGCGCCGCGTAGCGTGAGCTCAGCGTTGGCGAACTCTCGAAGCTTCGAGTACTTCAGGTATGCCTCGATCATTTTGTCCCGACACGGCCCATCGACAATCGTGAGTCGGGCAACCGAGAACCTCGCGTCGAGATCGAGAATGGCATTAAGGAGATTGTTAACGCTCTGCGCCGCCGCATCGTACGGCGTTTGGATGCCGGTGCCTCCCATATGTTCCAGGGCATCTGACATGCAAACCTTCAACGTGTTCGTACCCGCCATCACCGACGCGATCGCCTCACGCTGAGGCGCGCGATACGCGTCGCGGTTGCGGCGGTGGTTGCCGACCGAGGGTAAACAGCTGTGTACCAGCAGCGCCGAGCGCAGCGCCCGTTATGCCGTCAGGTAGCGAGACGACCCAGTGGATCGCCGACATCAACCAGTTGGACATTGACCACAACCCCTGCGATGAGTGCCGTGCTTGCGGCGAGCAACGCTAGCGACCGTTTGCGGCCAAGTGTGCGAACGGACCTGCCCGGGCGCGTCGGGCAGCCCCGCGGGTTTCACGGCCCAGCGCGCGGGTCTGGGCCAGCAGCGTCGGGCAGCCGAGTCAACCGCGCGCGGTTGAGATCCGCACTGCCACAGGCTTTCAAGCGCGGTGCAGTGCGTGTTCATCGGCGGCCATAGACCACGGCATCGCGGGTTCGGCACCGCCAGCTGGCGTGTCCTCCGCCGCCGTGTCCTCCGCCTACGTGTCAGTGCCGGACGAGGACTGGATCGGGCCGAGGAGGCTTCCGTTCGGGCAGCGGCCAGGTAGGTGGGTGATCCACTTCCCGGTCGTCGTCTGCACCAACCCGCCCAGCATACGTAAAAGGGTAAAAGGCCCGTCGGCGCGAAAGGGTTAGGTACTCGCGTCCTCTGCGAATGGTCAAGCAAGTAGTCGAACACCTATGTGATGCGGGAATTCGCGTGGTCGACCACTTATCTGCTGCGGGTCCAACGGGCTGACGCTGATGTTGTGACTGGTCTTAGGGGCCAGAGAAAACAGGGGAGGCAACATCATGAACACCACACACAGCACCAAGAAAAAGATACTTGCCCAGGCGTTGGGGATAACTGCTGCTGCCGTTCTCGGTGTGCTTGCCAATGCCGGCACCGCCGCCGCCGACGGACACAACATTGTTGACGAGGACGGAACCTGGGGGGCAGTCGACGGGGCCGAACAGCGTGGCGAGGATCGGCTGCCCGCCGTCAACGAGGGGGACATGGTGTACGGCGTCCATTCAATCGACACATCGGCGGACGTGCCTGGCGCGAATACGCCGGTCGCGTCTTACCCTGCGCCCTCGTCTTACCCGGCGGACCCGTCTTGGCCGGGGGGCGGATGGGGCGTTGCGGACAACTGACGGTCGCGACGAGCGTCGACGGCGGGAAAGTCTGTACATGACGCACCGGGAAACCCTCCCCGCAAGTAACGTCGGGGAGGGCCTCACCGTAGCTGCATGGACGCGTTATCCGAGAAACCAAGAGTTATGCCGGTGCCACCAACCGCCGGGATATGCCTCGTTAGCTGGCTTCGCCGTGGTTTCGGCTCCGCCACCATGACCGAGCGGAACTCAGGGTGGTACGACCAAGTGCCCTCGGCGGCATTAGGCGTGCCGGCTAGGCCCAGGGCAGCTCCGCCGATGATCCCCGGCGGTCACAACCGGCAGCGCCAAGCAGCGGGCGACGCGGAGAGCAAAGTGTTGAATTCGTGACTTCTCCTGTCAGAGTGGAGTTTTCATGTGTTGAGTCGGTTTGTTCCGGCCCTACAATAAACTGTGCCGCCGCGAACCCGCTTTAAATGTCGGGCGAATGGGGACGAAGCCGATGAATTGGTTGTCCGCCGATCGGGTGATGCTGGGGGCCGCCGGAATGGAGTGCGGCGAAGCCGTGCGCTGGCATCCGCCCGGCCCCTTCCAGTTTTGTTGCATCACAGCAACAGCGTTGAACAGCAATGTGGAGACGGCAAAGCTCCAGCGAATCGTTTGGTGACCCGGCGGCTTGATGCCGGTCGTAGAGAAGGAATAGGATTCTGTGCCCTCTGGGCTAAGGGACAATTGCTTGCGTGGCGGTGATACACGAGCTGATTTGGTCAATCGCCCCACGGGCCTAGTCGCCCCCCAGCCGGGTCTGTACTTGCTGCAAGGTCAGCTCAGATGGGTTGATCTCCGGGGTCCAGGTCGCGCCGCAGCCACCGATAACCACACCCGCGCGACACTGCGCAGGCTCTACCGCCACCCCAAAACCGGGGCACTGGTGGCCATGGGTCGCGCTCACGCACCTTCCCCCGCGCACTGGCCACATTCATCGCACTGCGCGACCACACATATCGCACCCCCGACTGCGATGCCCCGATCCGGCATCACGATCACGCCCAACCCCACAGCCGCGGCGGGCCCACCAACCAGAGCAACGGTCTGGGCATGTGCGAACGATGCAACTGCGTGAAGAGGGGGCTGGCTGGCAGGTCAACGCCGGCGACCACAACGGCGTCCACACGGCCCAATTCCTCGGGCGATACACCTCCACCGCACCCCCACCACCCGGACCACCACCGATCACAGTCAGCGAAGTCGAACTCCGCATCGGCATCGCGCTTGCCGGGCCGCACGCCGCGTAGCGACAACGGATTAGCCTCGATCCGTGGACTTATCCCGGTGAGGTGAGAGTGAGCTGAGTTTCGCTGTGCTGGTGGTTGTGGGCAGCAAGTATCTGCTGGTCTGCCCAGCTTTTCCTGTGGTCTCCGGTTGGGCCTTGCGGCGGATGGGTCAGGCTGACATGGGTAAGGGTGGGCTGTAGCCGATGGTGTTGCGCCACAATGCAAGCCAGCGATCTACCCAGGGCCAGTGACTGGGTAGGTGCAGGATGGGTCGGCGTTGGGGTCGGGCCAGCCGCGCGGGGATGTTGACGATCTTGCGGCGCAGGGTGGCTCCGCGGGCCACGGCTTGGGCACCCCCGGCCAGGACGCCGGTGGCGCGCAGCAAGTTGTGGGCGATCGCCGCGCACAACACCCAGGCCGAGTTCGCGCCGAAATGCCCCGACGGGATGTGGGCCAGGGGGCCGTCGATCAGGTCGGAGAAGACGGTTTCGATGATCGCGTGTTGGCGGTGGGTGATGTCAGCGTCAGCGGTCGGTAGGTCGGTGTTGGTGAAGAACGGGTGATACCGCCATACCGGGAACAGGGCGTCGCGGTAGCGGGCGTCTTTGACCCGGCGCACCACCAGGCGGGCGGTGAACCGGTCCTTGGTGGACGCGAAAGCGGTGTAGGTGATTTCGGCGACTTCGGCATCGGAGGTCCAGTCCCCGGTGTCGGGGTCGCGGACCGCGCCGGGATAACGCACCGGGGTCCAGGCCTGCTCATCGATGGCGGCGATGGCCCGGTCGATAGCGGTGTTGCGGGTCATCACCACCGAGAACTGGGCACCGTGGCTTCGGCAGGCGCCGACGACGGCGCGGGTGCAGTAAGACGAGTCGCCGCGCACCAGGATCTGCCCGCTGACTCCCGCGGCACGGGCGGTCGCGATGGCTTGGGCGACCATCCGACCCGCGCCTTTACCGGAGTTGGCCTTCCCGGTGCGCAGCCGCATCCCGGCGATCACCGGAGCTGAGCCGGGGGTGCTGATCGTGGTGACCAACGGGGACAAGCCTTTGCGCAGGATCTGTTTCCCGGCGATCTTGGTGTGCCCGTAGGAGGCGCCCTGTTTGGCATGGCCGTAGACCGGGCGTAGCAGTGAGTCGATGTC
This sequence comes from uncultured Actinomycetota bacterium, assembly GCA_963848855.1. GTDB lineage: Bacteria > Actinomycetota > Actinomycetes > Mycobacteriales > Mycobacteriaceae > Mycobacterium. The sequence goes on along the minus strand of CAWKFL010000006.1, from coordinate 246,180 downwards.
GATGAAGGCGCCGGTGTCAGCGCCGGGCAGCAGGTCCACTCGCTGACACAGCTGCGACAGATGGTGGCGTAGGACTGATTCCAGTTGGCGGGCGTGTCCGAAGGTGAACTCCCGCAACAAGGTTCCGACCGTCGACGGCGCGTACACGCCGCCGAAGAGGCTCTTCATCCCACCGGAGCGCACAATGTCGAGGTCGTCGATGCAGTCGGCGCCAACACACATGCCGGCGATCACCGTTGTCAGCTTCGGCGAGGGATTGGCTGACCCCGACTTGATTTTCGGCGCAGGGATGCAGATCTTGTCGGCCAACAGTTCTGGCAGCCCGGTCTGGGCGGCCAGCGCCATCACCGGGACCAACCCGGCGCACGACACGAGATGGTCATCATCAAAGACCGCCGACCCAGCCGCGAAGGTGTGCGACACTTTCACTGGAAGTGCCTTTCTTGCGCTGTTCAGATTGTTGTGTAGGAACTTCAATCATCCCAGCTCAGAGGGCACTTTCCTCATTACGACACCCGTCAAACGGCCAGCTCATCGGTGGATTCAGGATTAGGCGTCTTCCAATAGATCCGGGGTGACGGCCGACTCGGTGTCGGGAATGCCTTCTTGTTTGGCCTTGCGGTCGGCCATCGACAGTAGCCGTCGAATACGGCCTGCCACAGCGTCTTTCGTCATCGGCGGATCTGCAAGCCGACCCAGTTCCTCGAGCGACGCCTGCCGATGCTCGACGCGCAGTTTGCCCGCCGCGGCGAGATGGTCGGGCACGGAGTCACCGAGGATCTCCAACGCCCGCTCGACCCGGGCGGCCGCCGCCACCGCGGCGCGCGCCGAGCGCCGCAGGTTGGCATCGTCGAAATTGGCCAACCGGTTCGCGGTTGCTCGCACCTCGCGGCGCATCCGGCGCTCTTCCCACGTCAGCCTGGTGTCCTGTGCGCCCATCCGCGTCAGCAACGCACCAATGGCTTCCCCGTCACGTACCACGACGCGGTCACTGCCCCGCACCTCTCGCGCCTTCGCGCTCACACCCAACCGGCGTGCGGCGCCGACGAGTGCCAGCGCGGCCTCCGGTCCCGGGCAGCTGACCTCGAGCGCAGACGAGCGCCCCGGTTCTGTCAGTGATCCGTGCGCCAAAAAGGCGCCCCGCCAGGCTGCTTCGGCGTCGCCGACGCTGCCGCCCACCACCTGGGCGGGCAGACCGCGGACGGGACGACCCCGCAGATCGAGCAGACCGGTCTGACGGGCCAGCGCTTCACCGTCTTTGGCCACCCGCACGACGTAACGCGTGCTCTTGCGGATACCGCTCGCCGACAACACATGAACGACCGCGTTGTAGCCGTACAGGTCGTAGATGTCCTTGCGGAGCCGCCGCGCGATGATGCCCAGATCGACCTCGGCCTCGACCACGACCCGCCCGGACACGATGTGCAGGCCGCCGGCGAAACGCAGCAGCGACGCGACCTCGGCTCGTCGAGCGCTCACCGAGTTAACGACCAATCGGCTCAGCTCGTCCTTGACCTCGGCTGTCATCGCCACGGGTCGTCACCTCTCGGTCCGTTAACTGTCGGCGTGGGCACGGTTGGCGCTGGAGACGCCGTCCCGCGTTCACGTACACCCTTTAGGGCCGCGGCCAACCTCGCCGGGTCATGTAAAGGTGTACCAGGTCTGGACACGTCAGCAAACTCAACATGGGCATCGAGAATGGTCGCGGTGCGCCGCAACTGCTCACGTTCTCGCTCGCTGGGCACCCTGCTGGCGTCGACGATGATGTCGTGCACGGTGAACTCCAGCGCGTGCTGAGACAGTACGTGAATATGCCGTTCAACGGAGAACCCAGCCGTCTCCCCCGGCTCGGCAACCAGGTTCAACACCAGGGCACGCCGCGCCGTGGTCTCTTGCAACGCCGCCGCCAGCTGGGGCACCAGGACGTGCGGGATGACGCTGGTGAACCACGACCCCGGTCCCAGCACCACCAGGTCGGCCGACATGATGGCGTCCACCGCCTGGTGGGTTGCAGGCGGATCTCCTGGAATCAGCCGTACCCGGCGCACCTTGCCGACGGTCGTCGCGATCGCCACCTGACCGCGGATGACCCGACTCATCCGCGGATCCGACTCGAGGCCCGCCACGTCGGCCTCGATTCCCAGCGCGATCGGACACATCGGCAGTACGCGGCCCTTGACGCCGAGGATGCGGCCCAACTCGTCGAGAGCCGCCACGGGATCGGCCAACACCTCGTTGAGACCGGCCAGCATCAGATTGCCGATTGGGTGGCCCGCCAATGCTCCGCTGCCGCCGAACCGGTGCTGAAAGATGGTCGCCCACAACCGGCCCTGCGGACTGTCAGATGCCAATGCCGCCAACGCCATTCGTAGGTCGCCCGGTGGCACCACGTCCAGCTCGGTGCGCAGCCGACCCGATGATCCGCCGTCGTCGGCGACCGTGACCACCGCGGTGACATGCGGGCTGAGGCGGCGCGCGGCCGACAGGGTTGCGTAGAGCCCATGGCCGCCGCCGAGTGCAACTATTCGTAAACTCATTCGCGACCCAGATCCCGGTGCAGAACTCGCACTGTGAGCGATTCTCCGCCTTCCAGGCGGGTTGCCAGCGCCTCTGCCATTGCGACACTTCGGTGCTTGCCACCAGTGCAGCCGATGGCAACGGTCATGTACCGCTTCCCTTCCCGGCGATAGCCTTCGATCACGACGTTGAGCAGCTGATGGTAGGTGTCCAGGAACTCGACTGCGCCCGGCTGCCCGAGCACGTACTCGCACACCGCAGGATGCTGGCCGGTATGCGGCCGCAGTTCGTCCACCCAGTGCGGGTTGGGCAGAAACCGCACGTCCATCACCGTGTCAGCGTCCATCGGTAGGCCGTACTTGTACCCAAATGACTCCACCGTCACACTCGTGTCCGCGACGGCCTCCGTGCCGAAGGCCCGCTCGACGCTTTCGCGAAGCGCATGCACCGACAGTGTCGAGGTGTCGATCACCAGATCGGCCACCGCGCGAATGGGTGCCAGCATCGCCCGTTCGGCGGCAATACCTTCTGCCAGAGTCTGATTGCCCTGCAATGGATGACTGCGACGGTTCTGTTCATAGCGGCGCACCAGGATGTCGTCGGAGGCCTCGAGAAAGACGACCAGCGGCGTGATGTTTCGGGTGGCCAGATCGCTGCGCACCCAGTCCAGATCGCCGGTGAACCCCCGCGAGCGAACATCCATCACCACTGCCAGCTGCGTGATGCGCGACCCCGCCGCCAGGCCAAGATCCACCATCTGGGCGATCAGCTCCGGCGGCAGGTTGTCGGCGACATACCAGCCGAGATCCTCCAGCACCTTTGCCGCGGTGCCCCGCCCCGCCCCGGACAGCCCCGTCACCAGCACTACGTCAATGCCCGATTCGCCCGCACCATCTTCACTAGCGTCGCCGCGCAATTCCTCGTGCATTCCCTGCTCTGTCATCCCGATGCCCTGGTCTGATCATCGCTGATAACCGTATCCGGCGCGTCAGAATCGGCCGGTACGCCGAGCGCTTCCAGCACCGCCTTCGCGGTAGCGGCGCCGATGCCGGGTACGGCGGTGATCTCCTCGACGCTGGCCTGCTTCAGCCGGGCCAGCGACCCGAAATGCGTGACCAGGGCCTTGCGGCGGTGCTCACCCAGGCCGCGCACCGAGTCCAGCGCCGACGCCGTCATCCGCTTCGAACGCTTGCTGCGGTGGTAGGCGATGGCGAACCGGTGTGCTTCGTCACGCACCCGCTGCAGCAGGTAGAGGCCTTCGCTGTTACGCGGCATGATGATGGGGTCCGGCTCCGAGGGCACCCACACCTCCTCGAGCCGTTTGGCCAGCCCGATCACGGCGACATCGGTGACCCCGAGCTCGTCGAGAACCGCCGCCGCCGCATTGACCTGTGGGGCGCCACCGTCGACAACGAAAAGGTTTGGCGGATAAGCGAATTTTCGTGACTTCCCTTCGGGGGCGAGCTCTGTCGGGTGCTGGGTGTCGTGCAGATGGCGGTAGAACCTGCGCCGCGTCACCTCGGCGATCGACGCCACATCGTCGGAGCGACCCTCGCCTGCGGCGTCCCTGATCGCATAATGCCGGTAGTCCGACTTGCGCGGCAGTCCGTCTTCGAACACGACCAATGACGCCACCACGTCGGTGCCCTGCACATGGCTGATATCCACACACTCAATGCGCAGCGGCGCGTCGGCCAACCCCAACGCATCTTGAATACTCTGCAGCGCAGCGGTTCTCGCGGTGAAATCGCCTGCCCGCTTGAGCTTGTGCTGAGCCAACGCGTCCTGCGCGTTGCGCTGCACGGTTTCGGCAAGCGCCCGCTTGTCTCCTCGCTGGGGCACCCGAAGCGATACCCGCGAACCCCGCAGCTGGGACAGCCACGTCGCCAACTCCTCGGCGTTGTCCGGCAGACACGGCACCAACACCTGACGCGGCACCGGGTTCGTTGCCTCGTCGGCGGCCCCGTCCAGCTCGGCCTGGTCACCGTAGAACTGCGTGAGGAACTGTTCGACGAGTCGTCCTTGGCCGAACTCATCTGGCTCACCGGACTTTTCGACGATCCATCCGCGTTGCCCGCGTACCCTGCCGCCCCGGACGTGGAACACCTGGACCGCAGCTTCCAGCGCGTCGTCGGCGAACGCCACGACATCGGCATCGGTTCCGTCGCCGAAAACCACCGCCTGCTTCTCCAGGGCTCGCTTGAGCGCGGAGATGTTGTCCCGCAATCGGGCCGCCCGCTCGAAGTCGAGTTCAGCGGCGGCCTCGTTCATCTGCTGTTCCATGTCGCGGGCCAGCCGATCGGTCTTGCCCGCCAGGAAATCACAGAAGTCGAGCACGATCCGCCGATGCTCATCGGCGGTGACCCTGCCGACGCACGGCGCCGAGCACTTGTCGATGTAGCCAAGTAGGCATGGACGGTCAATCTGACTGTGCCTCTTGAATACACCGGCCGAACAGGTGCGTGCGGGAAAGACGCGGGTAAGTAGGTCGAGCGTTTCGCGGATAGCCCACGCGTGCGAATAGGGGCCGAAGTAACGCACACCCTTGCGCCGGGCTCCGCGGTAGACCATCAGCCGCGGGTACTCCTCGTTGAGAGTGACCGCGAGCACCGGATAGGACTTGTCGTCGCGGTAGCGAATATTGAACCGCGGGTCAAACTCCTTGATCCAGTTGTATTCCAGCTGCAGCGCCTCGACTTCGGTGTTCACCACCGTCCACTCGACGCTGCCCGCGGTCATCACCATCTGCCTCGTGCGCGGCGCCAGGCTTGAGATATCGGCGAAATACGACGTCAAGCGGCTGCGCAGGCTTTTGGCCTTGCCGACATAAATGACTCGACCGTGCGGATCCCGGAATCGGTAGACGCCCGGCTCCACGGGGATCGACCCGGGTGCTGGCCGGTACGTCGCTGGATCGGGCACGGATTCCAGATTACTGCCGCCGTCAGACCGTCCCGATGAACTACGGTCGAGACATGCGGATACCGTCGCTACGAACGGTGACGGCCCCGCTGGCCGTGGTCGTGTTCGTACTGGCAGGCTGTGGCGCCCAGGACAGCGCACCATCGACCACCGAGGCTGGTCCCTGCTCTGTCATCGAGAACGGCACCCCGGTGGCGAAGGCGCCCCCGGAACCCTCGCCGGGGTCCGCCACGACCTCCCGAAACATTTCCACCAACCCCGAGGTGGCCACCGGCTACCGCAAGGACATGACGGCCGTCCGCACCACCCACTACGCGGTCGTCACCGCCAACCCGTTGGCAACCCAGGCGGCCTGCGAGGTGCTCAACAAGGGCGGCACCGCCGCCGACGCGTTGGTCACCGCCCAGGCGGTGCTCGGCCTGGTTGAGCCGCAGTCGTCCGGCATCGGCGGCGGCGGGTTCCTGCTGTACTACGACGCCGCCGCCCGCTCCGTGCAGGCCTACGACGGCCGCGAGGTCGCGCCCGCGGCCGCCACCGAGAATTACCTGCGCTGGATCTCCGATGCCGACCGCACCGAGCCCAAGCCCGACGCCCGCGCGTCCGGACGCTCGATCGGCGTCCCCGGCATCCTGCGCATGCTGTCGGACGTGCACACCGAGCACGGCAAGACAACTTGGCGGGATCTGTTCACTCCTGCGGTGACGATGGCCGACAGCGGCTTCAACATCAGCCCCCGGCTGGCCGCCGCCATTGCCGACGCGGCGCCGCAGCTGCGTGTCGACCCGGATGCGGCGGAGTATTTTCTCAATCCCGACGGAAGCCCGATGGCGGCGGGAACACGACTGACCAACCCGGCCTACTCAAAAACCTTGGGCACCATCGCATCCGATCCGAACTCGTTCTACACCGGCGACATCGCGCGCGATATCGTGGCCGCCGCCGCGGACACCTCCGGTGGCCGCACACCGAGCCTGATGACGCTGCAGGACCTGGCCGGTTACACCGCGAAGACACGCGAACCGCTGTGCACGTCGTACCGGGGACGCGAGATCTGCGGGATGCCGCCACCGTCGTCCGGCGGTATCGCGGTCGCCGCCACACTCGGCATGCTGGAACACTTCGCCATGGGCGACCACAAGCCCACCGACATCGACCTCAACGGAGGCAGGCCATCGGTGATGGGCGTTCACCTCATCTCCGAGGCCGAACGGCTGGCTTACGCCGACCGCGACAAATACGTCGCGGACACCGATTTCGTCCCGTTGCCCGGCGGCTCACCCAGCACACTGCTCGGCAGCGACTACCTCGCGGGCCGGGCCGCGCTCATATCCGAACAGCGCACCATGGGCACCGCCAAGCCGGGCGAGTTCGGCGCGGGGATCACACCCGCACCGCCGGTGCCCGAGCACGGAACCAGCCAAGTCAGCATTGTCGATTCGCAGGGCAACGCGGCCGCGTTGACCACAACGGTGGAGTCGGCGTTCGGCTCGTTCCACATGGTCGACGGATTCATCCTCAACAACCAACTCACCGACTTCTCCGCGGAACCGACCGGGCCCGATGGAGCGCCCGTGCCCAACCGCATCCAACCCGGCAAGCGTCCGCGCAGCACGATGGCCCCGACGCTGGTGTTCGAGCAGTCCGGTTCGGGACGCGGTCCGCTGTACGCAGTCGCCGGCTCACCGGGCGGCGCGGTGATCATCCAGTTCGTCGTGAAAACCGTTGTGAGCATGCTGGATTGGGGCCTTGACCCCCAGCAGGCTGTTTCCGCGGTCGACTTTGGTGCGGCGAATTCACCGAAGACCAACGTCGGGGGCGAACACCCGAACATCGACACCTCGGACAACGGCGATCACGATCCGCTGGTGCAGGGGCTGCGCAAACTCGGGCATCAGGTCGAGCTGGCCGACCAGTCCAGCGGACTGTCCGCGATCGTGCGCGACAATCCCGGGTGGATCGGTGGTGCCGATCCTCGTCGCGAGGGTTTGGTAATGGGCGACACGCAGTGACCGTTCGGGTCACCCGGCTCACCGAGTCGGACTGGCGGATTTTCGCCGGTGTCCGCCTTCGAGCGCTCTCCGATTCGCTGGGCGAGCACGACCCGCAATACCAACAGGAGTCCAGCTTCACCGCAGCGCAGTGGCGCCGCAGGCTGCGCGACCACGCGCAGTTCGCCGCGCTGATCGGCAACCGGCCGGTGGGACTGATTGCGGCCCAGCAGGAGAACACCGATACCGTCTACCTGTACTCGCTGTGGCTCGACCCCGAGGCCAGGGGACAAGGGCTGGCGAAACCGCTGGTCACCGCCGCGGTGGACTGGGCGCGAGACAGGCGCGCACGCATGGTCACGCTGCGGGTGGCAGCCGACAACACAGCGGCCCGCGGTGTTTACGAGAGCCTCGGATTCACCCAGGCTCTCACCGAAAGCACAAGCGCCCGCGGTGAAGTCGCGATGAAGCTCTGTATGAGCTGATGTCGCCGGGAAACGTCCTACTTCTCAACGGAGTATCGAGTTCGGGCAAGTCCAGCATCGCCCGCCAGCTGCTCGACGATCTGGACACACCGTACTTCCACATGGGCATCGACATGTTCGGGGCGATGCGGTCTGAGACAAAGACGCGCGCGCTCGATCCGCAAGCGGTCGCCGCGGTGCTACGACGCACCAGGGCCGGCTTTCACCGCGCCGTCGCCGCAATGGCGTCGGCGGGCAACGACATCGTGATGGACCATGTGCTGAGCGAGCCGTGGCGCCTCGACGACTGCCTCGCGATGATGAATGGGATCAACGTGGTCTTCATCGGCGTTCACTGCACGACCGACGAACTCGAGCGTCGCGAACGCATCCGTGGCGACCGGCCGGTCGGGACGGCAGCCACGCAGATCGATGTGGTTCACGCGCACCGCATTTACGACTTCGAGGTCGACACCAGCAACGACACCGTGGCGTCCTGTTCCGCGCAGATCGCAGCGTTTCTCCGACGGCAGCCGTCCGGCCGAGCCTTCGATCAGCTGCGCGCGATGTCGGGCCGGTAGCGTGCGAGCAGGTCGCGCACGCGGTCCATCGCGTCGACGGCACGCTGCTTGTCGACGGCCTGAATCGCCATCACCGGGACGTACTCGTCGTCGGGCAGGTCCACCCGCGCCCAGCGCGCCCCTTGTGGAAACGACACGCCCACGACGTGCTCCCATGGAATCACCTTATAGCCCACCAGATTCCGGACAGCCATCCCGGCCGCACCGACCCGAAGCCTAGGCCGCGCGAACATCAGCACCGCACCGGCGATGACCGCACCGAGCAACGCGATCGCCACCTGATCAGCGGTCTGAAAAACCACACCCGTCGAGCCGATTTTCAGCAACGCGCCGACGGCGATGTGGGCAATCAGGATCAGCAGTGCGGCGCCGTACGCGAAATATGGTGTCAAATGTGGCCGTATCTCGAGATCCCACTCAGCGTCGGTCATGACCGAGAACGCAGGTCGCGCAGTGTCAGCGCGGTGGACAGCGCCGCAGCAGCTGCCTGCGCTCCCTTGTCTTCGGCGGAGTTTGGCAGACCGGCACGATCCAGCGCCTGTTCCTCGGTGTTCGTGGTGAGCACGCCGTTGGCGACCGGGGTTGACGCGTCCAGTGACACGCGGGTCAAACCCTGCGTCACCGCATCGCACACATAGTCGAAATGCGGTGTCTGACCACGGATCACCACACCCAGCGCCACCACCGCGTCGTGGGTGTTCGCCAATGCCTGTGCCACGACCGGGATTTCGATGGCGCCGAGCACCCGCACCACTGTCGGATTGTCAATGCCTGCACCCGCTGCCACCTTGCGTGCGCCGTCGAGCAGCGCGTCACAGATCAGCCCATGCCAGGTGCTGGCGACGATGGCCAGCGTCAATCCCGATGCGTCGAGCTCCGGCAGGTCGGGAACGCCCGCGCCTCCGCTCAACTCAGAGCTCCGCTCTGGCTGCTCAACTCAGAGCTCCGCTCTGGCTGCTCAACTCAGAGCTCCGCTCTGGCCGCTCAATTCCGAGCTCCGCTGCTCACAGAGCACCACCGAACTCGCCCGGCACGGCTTCGTCGAAGTCTTCCAGCCCGACGAGGTCGTGGCCCATCCTGTCCCGTTTGGTCATCAGGTAGCGGATGTTCTCGGCGTTCGCCCGCACCGGAAGGGGCACCCGTTCGATGATGTGCAGCCCGTAACCGTCCAGCCCGACCCGCTTGGCCGGGTTGTTGGTCAACAGGCGCATGGACCGCACACCGAGGTCGACGAGGATCTGCGCGCCGATGCCGTAGTCGCGGGCGTCGGCAGGAAGGCCCAGCTTGAGGTTGGCGTCGACGGTGTCGTCGCCCGCGTCCTGCAGTTGATAGGCCTGCAGCTTGTGCATCAGGCCGATGCCGCGGCCCTCGTGGCCACGCATGTACAGCACGACACCACGGCCTTCGCGGGCCACCATCGCCATCGCGGCGTCCAGCTGCGGACCGCAGTCGCAGCGCCTCGAGCCGAACACGTCGCCTGTCAGGCACTCCGAGTGCACCCGGACCAGCACGTCGTGCCCGTCGCCGTGCGGTCCGGCGATATCGCCGCGGACCAGCGCAACGTGCTCGACGTCCTCGTAGATGCTCGTGTAGCCGACCGCGCGGAACTCGCCGTGCCGGGTCGGGATGCGGGCCTCCGCGACCCGTTCGATGTGCTTTTCGTGCTTGCGCCGCCACTCGATCAGGTCGGCGATGGAGATCAGTGCGAGATCATGCTCGTCGGCGAAGACCCGCAGCTCATCGGTCTGCGCCATCGCGCCTTCGTCCTTCTGGCTGACGATCTCGCAGATGGCACCCGCAGGCTGCAGACCGGCAAGGCGGGCCAGATCGACGGCGGCCTCGGTGTGGCCCGGCCGGCGCAGCACCCCACCGTCCTTGGCGCGCAACGGAACCACGTGCCCCGGCTTGGTGAAGTCGTCCGCCGACGTCGACGGGTCGGCGAGCAGGCGCATCGTGGTCGCGCGATCGGATGCCGAAATACCCGTTCCCACACCATTTTTCGCGTCAACAGTCACCGTGTAGGCGGTGCCGTGCTTGTCCTGGTTCACCGCGTACATCGGCAGCAGGCCAAGGCGGTCGCAGACAGCTCCGTCCAGGGGCACACAGAGGTAACCAGAGGTGTACCGCACCATGAACGCGACCAACTCCGGCGTCGCCTTCTCAGCAGCGAAGATGAGGTCGCCCTCGTTCTCGCGGTCCTCGTCGTCGATGACGACGACGGCCTTGCCGGCCGCTATGTCGGCGACCGCCCGCTCGACCGAGTCCAGCCTCGTCATCACATCAGTATGAACTACGGGAAGCCCACTCTTATTGCCGCTCCCTGACCTGGGCTGATGGCCTCTTCAGCGGCCAGTGCCAACGGCTGCCAGCTGAGCGCTGCCAGGACCAAACTGCCCAAAGTCAGCGCCCACGCGCCGCGGAGCGCCTGCCCTTGATCGTGGCGTCGAGGTCATCCACGGCCTTGACCATATGAGGCCACTTGAGCCTTACTGAACTGCGCGGCATCATTCTGCCGCTGACACCAGAGTCTAAGTAGAAGGCTCATCTCGATTGAGCAACCGCTCAACGTACTTCGCGATGATGTCGACCTCCAGGTTGACCTGGGTGCCCACAACGGCCCTGCCCAATGTCGTCAGGTCCAACGTGGTTGGAATCAGCGACACCTCGAACCAGTCGTGGCTCAGACCCGAGACGGTCAGCGACACCCCGTCAACGGTGATCGAACCCTTTTCGACGACGTATCGAGACAGCGCGGTGGGCAACGCGATCCGCACGACCTCCCAATGTTCCGACGGTGTGCGTGCAATCACATGTCCCGTGCCGTCGACGTGACCCTGAACGATGTGTCCGCCGAGCCTGCTGTTGACCGCCGCGGCCCGCTCCAGGTTGACCTGGCTGCCGATGCTGACAGCGCGCAGACTCGACCGGTTCAGCGTTTCGCCCATGACGTCGGCGCTGAACGCTCCGTCGGGCCGCACGTCGACCACGGTCAGACAGACCCCGTTCACCGCGATGGAGTCGCCGTGGCCCGCGTCGGTGGTGACGACGGGGCCGCGGATGACAAAGCGGGCCGAATCGCCGAGGTCTTCCTTGCCGACGACTTCGCCCAGTTCTTCGACAATTCCGGTGAACACGACGTCAGACTAACCACACAGCCGCTTTTCACCGAAGAACGTCGCCACAGGATTGCCGTTGAAGTTGGCGATCGAGACGTATCCCTCGGATTCGTACAACCCGCGTGCGTGCGGTTGGCGTGGCCCGGTGTCGAGCCGCACGATGTCGTAACCCAGGCCGCGGGCGGCGTCCTCCAGCGCGCGCAGCAGCGCCCGCGCCACGCCTTGGCCGCGTGCGCCGGGCACCACATACATCCGTTTGATCTCGCACGTGCCGTCCGGCAGCCGCTTGATCCCACCGCCGCAGACCGCTTCGCCGTCGCGGTAACCGACGAGGAACGTGCCGCCCGGCGGACCCATCTCCGCCGCGCCGGCGGCGGGCATGTCGGGCGCAAGCAGATCGAGGCCGTCGTAGAGTTCGCGCATTTCATCGATCATCGCCGCCACCAGCGCGGCGCCGTCTCGGTCGACAACCGGGACGTGACGAAAAGCCAGTTCAGACGCCATGATTCCACTTGTACCGCGTCCCCGTGCAGCGCGTCCACGCAGGGACACCCTTTACGATGCAGTCATGCAGACGCGCCTATTGGCCATCTTCGCCGCCCTTTTCGCCGCCGTCGCCCTCCTCGCGGGCTGCTCGGGTTCGTCACAGGACTCCGGCAAGGAGCTGCCGGACGCCGCCACACTGCTCAAGGAATCGAGCGAGACCACCAAAAGCCAGACGAGCGTGCACCTGAAGCTGTCGGTGCAGGGCCAGATCAAGGAACTTCCGATCGAGTCGATCGAGGGTGACCTGACCAACACCCCCGCAGTCGCCGCGCACGGCAAGGCGAACATCGTCTTCTTGGGCCAGAAGCTCGAGGGTATCGACTTCGTTGTCGCCGAGGGCAACCTCTTCGCGACGCTCACGACCGGCGGCGCCTACCAAAACTTCGGGCCTGCCGCCGACATCTACGACGTATCGGCGATCCTCAACCCCCAGACCGGGCTTGCCAACGTGCTCGCCAGCTTCACCGACCCCAAGGCCGACGGCCGTGAGAACCTCAACGGCGTCGACACCGTGCGCGTCACCGGGACCGTCAGCGCCGACGCTGTGAACAAGATCGCTCCCCAGATCGGCGCCACCGGGCCCGTCCCCGCCACCGCATGGATCCGCGAGGACGGCAACCACGAGCTCGTGCAGGCGAAGTTGGAACCGACTCCCGGCAACGCCGTCACGATGACGGTGTCCGACTGGGGTAAGCCGGTGACCGTGACCAAACCGGCGGTGTGATGGCTTCTCCAGCCACCAGCAAGGCGGCCACCAGCCGCAGGATCGCGATCAGCGCAGGCAGCCTCGCGGTGGTGCTCGGCGCGCTCGACACCTACGTCGTCGTCACGATCATGGTCGACATCATGGCCGACGTCGGCATCGCGATAAACAAGATTCAGCAGGTCACGCCCATCATTACTGGGTATCTGCTCGGGTACATCGCGGCGATGCCGCTGCTGGGCCGTGCTTCCGATCGCTTCGGACGCAAGCTGCTGCTGCAGGTCAGTTTGGCGGGCTTCGCGGTCGGGTCGGTGATCACCGCGCTCTCCACGGACCTCACGATGCTGGTCATCGGCCGCGTGGTGCAGGGCACCGCGAGCGGAGCACTGCTGCCCGTCACGCTGGCGCTGGCCGCCGACCTATGGGCGGCCCGCAACCGAGCGGCCGTGCTCGGCGGGGTGGGCGCCGCCCAGGAGTTGGGCAGTGTGCTCGGCCCGATGTACGGCATTCTGCTGGTCTGGCTGTTCAACCACTGGCAGGCCGTGTTCTGGGTGAACGTCCCGCTCGCGCTGATCGCCATGGTGATGGTCCACTTCAGCCTCCCGTCGAAGGCCAAGACCGACCATCCCGAGAAAGTCGACGTTGTCGGCGGAGTCTTGCTGGCCATCGCGCTCGGCTTGGCCGTCGTCGGCCTGTACAACCCTGAGCCGGACGGCAAGCAGGTACTGCCCAGCTGGGGCCTGCCGGTGCTCATCGGCGCCGCGATCGCGGCGGTGGCGTTCTTCGTCTGGGAGAAAATCGCCAAGACGCGGCTGCTCGATCCCAGAGGTGTGCATTTCCGGCCGTTCCTTGCCGCGCTTGGGGCATCACTATGCGCTGGCGCTGCCCTGATGGTGACGCTGGTCAACGTCGAACTCTTCGGCCAGGGTGTGCTGGGGCAGGACCAGAACCAGGCCGCTTTCCTGCTGCTGCGCTTCCTGATCGCGCTGCCCATCGGCGCCTTGATCGGCGGGTGGGTGGCCACGAAGATCGGCGATCGCTTCGTCGCGTTCATTGGTCTGCTGATCGCCGCGGGCGGTTACTGGCTGATCTCGAAGTGGCCCGTCGACCTGCTTGCGGCTCGCCACGACCTGGGGTTCATCCAGCTGCCCGTGCTGGATACCGATCTGGCGATAGCCGGCCTGGGCCTCGGCCTGGTGATCGGCCCGCTGACGTCGGCGACGCTGCGGGTCGTTCCCGCGGCCCAGCACGGCATCGCGTCGGCAGGCGTCGTGGTGGCCCGAATGATCGGAATGTTGGTCGGCATCGCGGCGCTGAGCGCGTGGGGCCTGTACCGGTTCAACCAATACCTGCAGGAGCGGCTGGCCGCATTACCGCAACCAGCCGCCGACAGCCCCGGCGGCATGCTCATCGCTCAGGGCGTACGCCTGAGAACCGCCACTATCCAGGCCTACACCCTGCAGTACGGGGAGATCTTCATGATCACGGCGTTGGTCTGCGTGGTCGGCGCCGTGCTCGGCCTGCTGATCAGTAGCAGGCATGAGCACGCCGACGAACCCGCTCAAGCGGTCGACGGCGACGACGCCCCCACCCTGATCATTGAGGCGCCGACCCAGGCGCTCGACGCGCCGACGCAGGCCATTAGCCGAGGCCGTCATCACCGGTCTAGTTAGCCGGTGATCGTCAGCAGCGCTCGATCCCTCTGCGGATCAATGGCGGCTGAGCGGCCTGCTCCTGCTCGTCGGCTGTGAAATTTCGCAATGCGTCACAAATGAACGCCTTGATGGTCTTGGGATCGGGACGAATGCTGAGCCAGTCCTGCAGTTCAGACACTCACTTTTCCTTTGTTCGTGCTCACCAGTGCGCAAATCGTCGGTGAAAGCGCGATCTCTGTTCCGAGTGTAGCGGCGCATTTGAGCTGATTGGCTCGTCGCCACGCCGGGTATGCGTGCGAAAAGTAACAAGTCGAGGGGAGAGAATTCATGTCAACTTCACTGGACGGCAAGAAAATTGCATTCCTCGTCGCTCCGGAAGGTGTCGAACAAGTCGAGCTGACCGAACCGTGGAAAGCCGTCGAACAAGCAGGCGGCACACCCGAATTGGTGTCTACCGAAGTCGGGAAAATCCAGGCGTTCAATCACCTGACGCCCGCCGACACTTTCGAGGCGGAGAAGGCCGCAGACGGTGTTTCGGCGTCCGACTACGCCGGGCTCGTGCTGCCGGGCGGCGTGGCGAACCCCGACTTTCTGCGCACCAACACCGCCGCCGTCGCATTCACCAAGGGTTTCTTCGACGCCGGGAAGCCGGTTGCGGTGATTTGCCACGGACCGTGGACGCTGATCGAGGCAGACGTGGTACGCGGACGCACGGTCACCTCGTGGCCGAGCATCAAGACCGACCTCGCCAACGCCGGTGCCAACTGGGTCGACGACGAGGTCGTCGAGTGTTCGCGCGGGCCGAACACGTTGGTCTCGAGCCGCAAGCCAGACGATCTGCCCGCGTTCTGCAACACGCTGGTCGGAGCATTCTCCAAGGCCAAGACGTAGCCAATATGCGGCGGTAACGTCGCGCACATGCTCTTTGCCGCGCTGCGCGATATGCAGTGGCGCAAACGGCGCTTCGTCATCGCGGTTCTATCCACGGCCATCATCTTTGCGATGACGCTCGTACTCACCGGGCTGGCGAACGGCTTCCGCGTCGAGGCCGAACGGACCGTCGATTCGCTTGGCGTGGACGTCTTCCTGGTCAAGGCGGGCGCATCTGGGCCGTTCGTGGGAGCAACCCCCTTCGCACCTGTGCAGTTACGACGCATCGCCACAACGCCTGGAGTGATCGCTGCCGCTCCCCTCGTATACGCCGGTGGCACCGTCACGCTGGGCGACGCGACGCGTAACGCCGATTTGTTCGGCGCACCCGAACGCGGCCCTGGGATGCCCGCGGTCTCAGAGGGAACCCCACCTTCGACCCCCGACGAAGTTGCGGTATCCAGCACGCTCGGACGCGGATCGGCGAGGACATCGAAATCGCGTCGCGCAAATTGCGTGTCGTCGGCATCGTCGAGAACTCCACGGCGCTGGCGAACCTGCCCAACCTCTTTCTCACCACGGCGGGCGCCCAACAACTCGTTTATGGCGGCGAGCCGCTGGTCGCCTCGATCGGCATTCGCGGTACGCCCAGTCAGATCCCGGACGGCTATCGGGGCATCGACCGAACCGGCGCGATCGACGATCTGCTGCGGCCGCTGAAGGTGGCCGTCAACTCGATCACCATCGTCGCCGTTCTGCTGTGGGTGGTCGCAGCATTGGTCGTCGGCTCGGTGATCTACTTGTCCGCGCTCGAACGTCTGCGAGACTTCGCTGTTTTCAAGGCGATTGGGGTACCGACAAGGTCGGTGCTGGCGGGACTCGCTATGCAAGCGGTCGTGGTGGCCCTGCTGGCCGCCCTTGTCGGCGCTGGACTCTCGCTGTTGCTCGGCCCCCTGTTTCCGATGCAGGTCATCGTCCCGGCGCAGGCCTTCATCGCACTGCCCGCCATCGCGGTCGTGATCGGACTGATCGCCAGCTCGACCGGTCTGCATCGCGCGGTGTCCGTCGATCCCGCCCTCGCTTTCGGGGGGCCTTGAGCGATGGGCGATCTCAGCATTCAAGACCTGGTGGTCGAATACGCCAGCGGAGCAGATACGGTCCGGCCGATCGACGGGCTCAACCTCGACGTCGCCGCGGGCTCGCTGGTGATCTTGTTGGGTCCGAGCGGCTGCGGTAAGACGACGCTGTTGTCCTGCCTCGGCGGCATCTTGAAACCCAGCAGCGGCGCCATCAAGTTCGGCGAAGTCGATGTCACATCGCTGGACGCGCGCGGACTGTCGACCTATCGCCGCGAAACGGTCGGCATCGTATTTCGGGCGTTCAATCTCGTGCCCAGCCTCACCGCGCTGGAGAACGTGATGGTGCCGATGCGCGCGGCAGGCATGTCGCGCCGCGCGGCTCACAAGCGTGCCGGGCAACTGCTGGCGCGGGTCGGCCTGGAGGAACGGACCTCCCATCAGCCGGGAGACCTCAGCGGCGGGCAGCAACAGCGCGTGGCCGTCGCGCGGGCGATCGCACTCGATCCGCCCCTGGTGCTCGCGGACGAGCCCACCGCGCACCTGGATTTCATTCAGGTCGAGGAGGTGCTCCGCCTGATCCGCGAGCTCGCGACCGGCGACCGGATGGTGGTGGTCGCCACCCACGACAGCCGCATTCTGCCGTTGGCTGATCGTGTCGTCGAGCTTGTGCCGGAGTTCGCGTCGACAGACCGGCCTCCCGTCACCGTGAAGCTCGACGCGGACGAGGTGCTGTTCGAGCAGGGCACAATGGGCGATCTCATCTACGTGGTGTCCGAGGGTGAACTCGAGATTGTCCGTGAACTAGCCAGTGGCGGTGAGGAATTGCCGAAGGTCGCCACCGCCGGCGATTACTTCGGTGAAATCGGCCCGGTGTTTCACATGCCACGCTCGGCGACGGTGCGGGCGCGCACCGAGGCGACCGTCGTTGGTTACACCGTGCGAACGTTCCGCGAGCGGCTTGGCGTTGGCGGGGTGCGCGACCTCATTGAACACCGCCGGCTGGAGACCGCCGAACGGATCGATTGAACCCAGCGGACCGTTCGCCCGTCGAGGGAGGATGCATACCTCGACGCAAATGCTTGCCACCGAACTGATGGAAGCCATGAACGCCGGGCAGCTCGAGAAGATCCGCGACCTGGTCAGCGACGACTTCGTCGACCACGGCTCACCGGTGCCGCTGCCACCGGGACCTGACGGCTACATCGCGATCCTGACGTTCGTCACCACTGTTCTTCGGGTCCGCTACGAGATCCACGACATCGTGGGTGGCGGCGATATGGTGGCGATTCGTGCAACGGCGCATGGCGTCAACGCGATGTCGCCGGAGGGCATCGAGCCGACCGGGCGGCCGTTCGCGATGAAGACCGCCCACTTCTTTCGGTCGCGCGATGGCCTGCTGCGCGAGCACTGGGGCATCCGCGACGAACTCGATGCGCTCTATCAGGTCTGCGCCCTGAAGCCACCACACATGGCGCTGGCTATGCAGGTACGAGGCTGAGCATCAGGTCCGGCCCGATCGGTTGGATGCCGTCGTAGCGCCAGCGCTGAGCGTGGGCGATGGACAGCACGCCGACGTCGTCCACCGCGGTGATCGGACCACCCAACAGGATCGGCGCGACATACGCCAGTATGCGGTTGATGACACCGGCCCGCAGAAAGGCTCCCGCCAGCGTCGGACCGCCTTCCAGCAGCACGTCGGTGCGGTCGGACAACGCCTTGATGACCTCGTGCGGGTCGCGGGTGCGGATCACCATGGTCCGCGAGTCATCGTCCAAAATTCGCGCCTCCGGCGATATTTCGCGTTCACCGACGACGACCCGCAGTGGCTGCCGCTCCGCAAGGGAGCCGTTCGGCAACCGGGCCGTCAGCGCAGGGTCATCGACGAACACGGTGCCGGTGCCGACAACGATCGCGTCCGCAGCCGCACGGCGGCGGTGCACGTCGGCCCGCGCCGCCTCGCTGGTGATCCATTGGCTGCTGCCGTCCGCGGCGGCGCTGCGACCGTCCACGCTGGTGGCGAATTTCCATGTGACGTGTGGTAATCCGTTGCGCTGCTTGTAAAGCCATTCACGCAACGGCCCGCGCTCGACATCATCGACGAGCACACCGCCGGTGACGTCGATCCCCGACTCGCCGAGCCGCGCTGCCCCGCCCGCTGCTGTCGGATTCGGGTCGCCGACCGCGAAGGCGACCGCCGAAACACCTGATGCGAGAAGCGCATCCACGCACGGCGGCGTCCTGCCGTAATGGTTGCACGGCTCGAGCGTGACGACGGCAGTGCCGCCCGCTGCCCGCTGCCCCGCCCGCCGCAGGGCCATCACTTCGGCGTGTGGTCCCCCGGTCGGCTGGGTCGCCCCGACTCCGGCGATTTCTCCCTGGCGATCCAGGATCACCGCCCCCACAGGCGGATTGGGATATGTGTTGCCCTTGACCCCGTCGGCCTGCTCGACGGCCAGCCGCATGGCGGCGTCGAGATTCATAACCGAAGATGGTTGGACGCGGCGGCGGCCTGGCGGCGCAGCGATTCGACCGCGGCGGCGGGGTCGTCCGCGCTGTAGACCGCCGAACCGGCGACGAAGCAGTCCACCCCTGCCTCTGCGGCGGCGTCGATGGTGTCTTCGTTGATGCCACCGTCGATTTCGACGACGATCGTCAGCTCCCCCGAATCGACCAGCCGGCGCGCGGTGCCGACCTTGGCCAGCACCTCGGGGATGAACTTCTGGCCACCGAAGCCGGGCTCGACCGACATGATGAGAAGCGTGTCGAACTCCCTGAGGATCTCCAGGTAGGGCTCGAGCGGCGTGCCGGGTTTGACCGACAGCCCGGCTTTGGCGCCCGCGGCGCGGATGTCGCGGGCCACGCCGACCGGATTGTCGGTGGCTTCGGCGTGAAACGTGACGTTGTAGGCACCGGCCTCGGCATACGGCGGTGCCCAGCGGTCCGGGTTGTCGATCATCAGATGGCAATCCATCGGGATGTCGGTCGTCTTCAGCAACGCCTCCACGACGGGCAGCCCCAGCGTCAGGTTGGGCACGAAATGGTTGTCCATCACGTCGACATGCAGCCAGTCGGCGCCGGTCACCGCGCCCACCTCATCGGCGAGCCTGGCGAAGTCGGCGGCAAGAATCGACGGCGCAATCAGAGGCGGTCCTGACATGGGCTCACCCTACTTTGAGGGCCGCGGCAAACATCGCGTCGGTGCCGTGCCGGTGTGGCCACAGTTGCACGTAGGGACCGTCGCCGAGATCCTCGACCGGATCGAACAGGGGCCGAGTGTCCATTGCGGTCACCGGATGACGACGCAGCGCGTCTGCGACGACGCCGACCGTCTCGGCGAGATGCGGTGAACACGTCGCGTACAGCACCACACCGCCGGGACGGGTCAGCCCGATCGCGGACGCCAGCAGTTCGCGTTGCAGCTTGGCCAGGGCGGGGACGTCGCCGGGCTTACGCCGCCAGCGGGCCTCGGGCCTGCGCCGTAGCGCGCCGAGGCCGGTGCACGGGGCGTCGACGAGAACGCGGTCGAACCCCGGCGAGAGGCCTGACTCGCGGCCGTCGACCCGCACCACGTCGACCGGAAGGCCGCGGGTGTTCTGTTCGACCAGATCGGCCCGCCGCTCCGCGGGTTCGACGGCGGTGACCCGCCGGCCGCCTGCCAGCGCCGCCAACAGCGCGGTCTTACCGCCCGGGCCCGCGCACAGGTCGAGCCACCGACCGGCGTCCGCCCCGTCCACGTCGGCCAGCGTGAGCGCCCGCGCCACCAGCTGACTGCCTTCGTCCTGCACCAGCGCCGCACCGTCGCGAACCGGATCCAGCAGGCCCGGATCGCCGCCGGACAGGTAGACGGCGTACGGCGAGTATCGGCCGACGGTGCCGTCGACCTGTTCAGCCAGCTGGTCCGCGGTCAGCACGCCGGGCCGCGCGGCCAGGTGCACCAACGGGCGTTCGTCGTCGCTTGCCAGCAGGGCATCCAGTTCACCGGCGTCGGGGCCGAGCGCGTCGGCGAAAGCCTGCCCGATCCAGCGGGGGTGGGCGTGCACGAAGGCGGCGTGGCCGACCGGGTCGGTGTCTGCGTGCGGCGCCAGCAGGTCCACCCAGGCCCGCTCGTCGCGGCTCGCGATGGTACGGAGCACGCCGTTGACGAAACCGGCGCGGGCCGAATCGAATTCGATGCCAGCCTGTTCCACGGTGGTCGATACCGCGGCGTGATGTTCGACCCTGGTGCGCAGCAGTTGGTAGGTGCCGAGGCGCAACAGGTCAAGGAGCACCGGATCGATTCGGTCGGGCGGTCGGCCCGCGGCGTTCTCGATGACGGCATCGAGCAGACCGCGGGTACGGCAGGTGCCGTAGGCAAGTTCGGTGGCGAATGCGGCGTCACGCCCTGTGATATTGCGTTCACGCAACAGTGCAGGCAGGGCGAGGTTGGCGTAGGCGTCGCGCTCGGACACGGCGCGCAGCACATCGAACGCCGCCTGGCGGGCGGGGTCGAGCGGCTTTCGTCGCTGAGGTCGTTTACCGCTGGGGTGCGTCACTGCGCCTGAGCCGTTTCGTCGAGGCGGGCACCGCGGGCCCAGTCCGCGGCGTTCATGGGCTTCTTGCCGGGAGCTTGGATCTGGCCGAGCAGCACCGGCTGCGATGCGGTACCGACCCGCACGCCGTCGCGGCTGACCCGAATCGCCCCGGGGGGCATAGTGTTTGGGCCTTCGTCTACGGTCACCGGGCCGAGTTTGACGCGCAGGTCGCCGATCATCGTCCACGGCCCGGGATTCGGGGTGACGGCGCGGATGCGCCGCTCGATCACCTGCGCGGGCAGATCCCATGAGACCCTGGCCGCCTCCACGGTGATTTTCGGCGCGATTGTGACACCGTCGGGGGGCTGCGGCACCGCCGTCAGCGACTTGTCGGCGATGCCGTCCACCGTCCTCTCCAGCAGCAAGGCCCCCGAAAGTGCCAGGCGCTCAAGAAGATCGCCCGCGGTATCGGTGGGCCGGACGGTTTCGGTCACCACGCCGTAAACCGGACCGGAATCGAGTGCGTGCTCGATCTCGAAGGTGGTGGCACCCGTGACGGCGTCGCCCGCGGCGATCGCCGCCTGTACCGGTGCCGCGCCACGCCACGCGGGCAGTAGCGAGAAATGCAGGTTGACCCAGCCCTGTTCGGGAACGGTCAACAACCGCTCGGAGAGCAACGCACCATAGGCCACCACCGCGCAGCACTCCGGCGCCAGCTCGGTCAACTCCGCGATGAACTCGTCGGAGTTGGGCCGCGGCGGGCGCAGCAAGGGGATGTCGTGCTCGAGCGCGAGGCGGGCCACGGGGGACGGCGACGGCTTGGCCCGCCGACCCGACGCCGCGTCGGGGCGGGTCAGCACCGCGACCACCTCGTGGCGCGGGGATTCGATTAGCCGCCGCAGCGACGGAAGCGCGGGCTCCGGGGTACCGGCGAACACAAGACGCACCGCGTCAGTGTAAAGACGGACGTCAGCTCACCGCGGCGTCTGGTAGTACTCACGCTCCGAGACACCGGCCATCGGCGCGACGAACATCCACGGGATGGTGGTGACCAGACGGTTCAGTCCCGCCACCGCATCGTTGTAGTACTGGCGGGCGAAGGCCAGCTTGTTCTCGGTGTCGGCGAGGTTGTCCTGCAGGTTGAGGAAGTTGGTCGACGAGTTGAGCTGCGGGTAGGTCTGGCCGAGGGCGAGCAACGGTGCCAGCGCGGTGTCGAGCTCCTTCTCGGCGGCGCTGCGCTGGGCCACCGATTTCCCTGTGGTCGCCGACGTCAGCGCGGCACGCGCGTTCGTGACGTGGTCGAGGATGCCCTTTTCGTGGACGGCGAACGTCTGCACGGTATGCACGAGGCTGGGAATCAGCGACGCGCGTCGCGTCAGCTCAACGTCGATGCCGGACAGTGCCTCGGCGACGCGGACGTCGGCAGAGCGGATCTTGTTGTATCCCATCACGAAAACGATCAGCACCAGGACCGCCAGCACCAAAATTACGATCAGCAGGAACCTCACCATGATCCGCCTCCTCCTCCACCACCGCCGCCCCCACCGCCACCGCTGCTGAAGCTGCTTCCGCCGCCACTGCTGGACGACGACGAAGACTGCGACGCGGTGTAGGCGCCGATCGACGACGATAGCGCCGATTCGAAGCTGTCGAAGCTCGGCCCACCGGAACTGCCGACGAACCCCGAGCTGGTGGATGACGACGACGAATGGTACCAATCCGGTTGCGGCGCAGGCACGCCCGTCGAAGTTTCGTACTTCTTCGCCCACAAGCCCGCGACGCCCGCGGCCACCGCGAACGGAATGTAGGCGGTGTAGAGGTCCTTGCGAGCCGAGAAGTCGAAGCGGGTCTCCGCCGACTCGGTGGCCAGCATGCGATGGAATCCCCCGACGCGGGACCACAATTCACGCCCCGCCGCGGTGCGGCGGCTACCCACGCCGTCGGCCCACGATCCGATGGAGCACAGGAAGAACGCCGCGAACGGCAGGGTCCACATGGTGGCCGAGAATCCCCATCGGAAGATGCCGAAGAACATCAGGATGAATGCGATCGCATTGGCGGTGCGCACCCACAGTTCCTTCTTGCGCTTGACCAGCAGGCCGTTTTCATACGCCCACTTCTCGACGGCCTTCGCCAAGTCTGTCTTCGCCTTGTCCAGTTTCTTGCCCGATTTGACGGTCTTCTTGGCTTCGAATTCGGATCCTGGCGAGATCACATTGAGCGCGGAGCCGACCGCGACGCTGATGGGGTCGACGTCGCCCCATGCGCCGCGCTCCGCGATGTTGCGGATGTTCCACTGTTTGTTGCTGACCTCTCTCAGCTCGATCAGCTTGCGCTCGGCCAGGTAGAACAGCGTCGCCGTGAGCCCGTCCTTCGGCACTGTCTCGGTGCGGATGTATTCGCTCTGCACGGGTCCGAGCCCCGGCGGGGGCACGTACTGCAGCGGAAACCCCGGCGAGGGTTCGACCGTGGTGCGGTACCACAGGAACGCGCCGAGGCCGAAGGCCACCGTGAGCCCAGCCACCAACGCCACCGTCGTCACCGACTGCCCGAGGATGCGGTCCCAGGTAAAGGGCCACGGAAGGGTGATCTGTGGCGGCGTTGGCACGTCGACACCCACGCGCACCGTCACCGGCGTCCGCGGCTGCAAATTGCTTGCCGACAACTCGACGGTGTTCCCGGTGACGGTCAGATCGCTGCACGCGCGGCCGATTCCAAAGCCGACGGCGCACTGCGTATGCCCGGGGTCGCCAGGCAGCCTGATCGAGATCTCGGCCTGTTCGATCTCGTTGTTCCAGGCCGGGGCGATGACGTTCCAGAAGAACACCGACGGCGACTCGGCGGGTTGGCCCACGGAACTGGTGAATTGCCTTTTGGCCCCACTGGTTCCGGGGTCGAGCACGCCAGGGATGGTGTAGCGGATCTCGAAGACGTGGGTTCCCCAGCTCAGGGTGCTGTCGGGGTCGCCGATCTTCGCGACGCGGAACCGGTCACTGTCCTCCCACAACATTTCATAGGAGACCGGATCGCCGTCGAGCAGCACCGATGTGACTTCTGGTTTCTGGCGCACCCGCGCACTGTTCTGGTTCGTGACGTCCCAGTACCGGAAGATGCCGTGCCTGCCGCTGGGAAACTCGGCGGTGATGGTTTCCACCGCGTCGAGTTCACCGTCGGCGTTGACGACGAAGTCGGCCTTGTAATTGCTGAACACCACGGGGTCGGAGACGGCGGAGGCTTCGGAGCCGCCGCGGAAGACCAGCGGCCACAGCACACCAAAGGCGATGAGCGCCAACGGGATCAGCCACTTGAAGAGCCGCCCCATGGTCCCCTCCTGTTCGGCACCTCGCGGGGTGCCCGCATTACCCTATGTGCAACGGGTCGATTTGCACACGAACTGGCTGTTGATCGTGTCGAGCGGACAGGACCGCGGTGGCGCGCCGCAGTGCGGCCGCGAGTGGCAACCCACCGTCGCGCGGTACCCGCACCAACATTCGGTGGACCGGTCCTTCGGCAGGGGCGCCGGGCGGCCGCCGTGCCCCTCTCGGCAGGTCGACCGGCCCCAGCAGCGCAGCGTCGTCGGCCAACGCCGCCGTCTCGAGCAGCGCGTTCACCGCGGCGGGCGCCCCGTCGACGGCGGCGATGTGCACGGCGGGCGGGAGCCCGACCTCGGTGCGGGCGTCGAGCTCGGCTTCGGCATGTCCGACCGGATCCCACCGGATCAGAGCCTGCACCGTGGGGATGGCCGACTCGGCGACCACAGCGACCGCGCCGCCGTCGCCGCGCGGGCGCACCAGCGCGCAGGCCGCCATCCATCGTCGCAGCGTGTCCTCTGCGGCACGCAGATCCTGCCTGCCCAGAAGCGCCCACCCGTCCAGCAGCAGCGCCGCGCCGTAGCCGCCTTCGGCAACGGGCTCCGCGCCCGGCGTGGCGACGACGACGGCGGGTCCGCCCGACACTTCGGCCACCATCGCGTCGCCGCCCGACGTGATGACGGTGGCGCCGGGGAACGCCCTTCCGAGTTCCTCGGCGGTTCGGCGGGCGCCGACGACGATGGCGCGCACGCCGTCTGAGCCGCAGCGGGCACAGCGCAGTGTCGGCTGTTCACGGCCGCACCATCGGCATACCGCCCCTGCCGCGTCACGGTCCGGCAGTGACAGCGGGCCGGTGCAGTGCCTGCATCGGGCGATGGTCCGGCAGCGCACACACGCCAACGCCGGTACGTAGCCGCGCCGGGGCACCTGAACAAGGACCGGCGTCCCCGCCTCCAGCGCGGTTCGGGCGGTGCGCAGCGCCACCGAAGGCAGTCGCGCGGTCCGTGCTGCCGGGTCACGCTCCTGCTCGAAGCCACTGTCGTCGAGCGCGACGATGCGCGGCGATGCGGTGCGCACGGCGGGCCGTGCGGCGACCAGGTCATGCGCCCATCGGCTGCGCACCAGCGCCTGGGCTTCCGCGGTGCGGGCATAGCCGCCGATCAGGGCCGCACACCGCAGCTGGTGGGCGCGCAGCATCGCGACCTCCCTGGCGTGCGGGTAGGGCGCCCTTGGCTCGGCGAGGGTGTCGTCTCCGTCGTCCCACACGATCACCAGGCCGAGGTCGCGGATCGGCGCGAACACGGCGCTGCGGGTTCCGATGACCACCCGCGCGTCGCCCCGCAGCACCGAAAGCCAACGGCGATAGCGCTGCGCCGGCCCGAGGCCTGCCGACAGTGCGACGACCCGCGATTCGTCGACATGGCGCATCGCGGCGCCACATAGCGCATCGACGTCGCGCTGATCCGGCACGACGGCAAGCACGCCGCGACCGGAGTTGACCGTCACCGCGGCCGCTTCAGCGAGCCGGTCGGTCCAGTGCTCGCCGGGTAGCGCCTGCCAGACGGCCCGGGCGGCACGCCCGCCGCTCAGTGCGGAGAGGAACTGCTCACCGCGTCCGTAAGCCGCCCAGGCCGAGGCGTCGACCGGCCTCGGATCGAATGTCTCGAGCTGCGGGGCGGCTTGTTTCTCGACGTTCGCGTGTCGCGGCGGGACAGCGAGCCGCAGCACGTCGGCCCGCGTGCCCGCGTAGCGTGCGGCCACCGCGTCGGTGAGCCGACGTACATCGCCAGTGAGTACGGGTTCGGCCGAGACCACTCGGTCAAGCCAGCCGAGCTTGCCGACATGATCTGTGTCCGAACGTCTTTCGAGAACGAACGCGTCGACCAGTCGACCATGGAACCGGACCCGGACGCGGACGCCCGGTTGCGCATCGTCGGACTGGTCGGCCGAAACCAGGTAGTCGAACTCGCGATCCAGGTGCGGCACCGACAACATCGGCAGGACACGCGCGATCGGCTCGTGCTCGGCCTGCTGCCGGATGGTCGTCACTTATGCAGATGTAGCAGACGGGACGGACGCGCGGCCGAAGAAGAATCCCGCGGTGATCAGCAGCAGCGATGCCGCGTAGGCCCACCAGATCGGCACGGCCAGCGCCTCGGATGCGAGAACGAACTTCCCGATGCCGATCATCGCGTCGGACACCGCGAAGCACACGGCGCCAAGCGCCGTCCACGGCGTGGGCAGGCGTGCCAATAGCGCTGCGCACACCATCGCGCCGAGCACCGCGATATAGATGCTGACCGGTACGGCCATCTTCTCGGCGATCAGCCGGGGCCAGAACCACACCAGCAGCGCGGCGCAGGCCGCGACGAGCACCGCAGCAGCGCCGAGTCGCGGCGCCGACGGCGACATCAGCGGGATGAGCGCGGCGAGAAAGCACAGGTGCGCGACCAGGAACGCGGCCAGCCCCAGCACGAACGACGGCGGCCACCACGGCATCGCCAACAGAAAATCGCCTGCCGCCGAGAACACCAGCGCGGCGATAAGCCAGCGGCGTTCACGCGGTATCGGATGAGTCAGAGCGGCGGCGGCCAGCAGCACCACCGTCGCCGCCTTGACCGCGGGTTGCAGCGCGAACTGCCCGGTGAGCTCGGCGCCCGACGGTAACCGCAGCGCGGTGACCACCAGAAATGTCCCGTAGCAGGCACCGACTACCGCGGCCGCGACCCACATCAGCCGCGTCCGCGAGTGTGCATACGGTGTACCCATGTCCGCTGCTGAGGAGAATCCGGCCGTCGACGCCATCCTGCTGAAGGTACTGGAGGCCGTTCCGTTTGAGTTCACAACCGATGGAGGTGCAGAGGCGGCGCGCCAGCGGTTCCGCGACCTGCCGCGCCGCGAGGTGCATCCCGGTCTGCGCAGCGAGGATCGCGCGATCGACGGTCCATCGGGGCCGATCCCGATAAGGGTCTATTGGCCACCGGCCCACGGCGATTCGACGCCGCCGGTGGTTGTGTTCCTCCACGGCGGTGGTTGGGCGGTCGGTGATCTGGACACCTATGACGGCATTGCGCGCATGCACGCCGCAGGCGCCGATGCAGTCGTGGTATCGGTGGACTACCGGCTGGCACCCGAGCACCGCTACCCTGCCGCAGTCAAAGATGCTTGGGCCGCAACGCAATGGGTCGCCGAGCATGCGGCCAAGCTGGGTGCCGACCCGGATAGGCTCGCGGTGGCCGGTGATTCAGCCGGCGGCAATCTGGCTGCGGTGGTTGCGCAGCTGGCCCGCGACGCAGGCGGGCCCTCGATGCGGTTCCAATTGTTGTGGTATCCGGCGACGGGGATGGACGGCAGGCTTCCGTCGTTCACCGAGAATGCGGACGGTCCGCTGCTCACCACCGAGGCCGCCAAAGCCTTTACCCGTTGGTACATCGGGGATCTGGATATCAGCGACATACCGACGACGCTGGCGCCTGCCAACGCGACAAGTCTTGCGGGGCTGCCGCCGGCATACGTTGGGGTCGCGGGTCACGACCCGTTACGAGATGACGGGGCGCGGTATGTGGAATTGCTGTGCGGCGCAGGTGTGCCCGCCGAACTCCACAGGGCCGAGACGCTCATCCACGGCTATCTCGGCTATGCCGCGGTGGTCCCGGCGGCGGCGGAGGCAGCGGAGCGCGGCTTGGCTGCGCTACGTAAGGCGTTGCAGCCGGCCTGAGTACGGTAGTGCTATGACAGACTCCCCGGCACGGCAGGGTATCGACCCGGCCATGCAGGCGCTGCTGGATGTGATTCCTTTCACGTTCACCGCCGATCACGGTGTCGAGGTCGCCCGCGAGCAGATGCGTCAGCTCAACGTGCCACCAGAACTGTTGCCCGAGATGCGAATCGAGGAACGCACGGTCGGCTACGGGGACATCACCGACGTGCCAGCGCGGATCTACTGGCCGCCCATCGCGCAGCATGACAATCTGCCGGTGGTGGTGTTCTACCACGGCGGCGGATGGTCGATCGGCGACCTCGACACGCACGACCCGATCGCCCGCGCCCACGCCGTTGGCGCGGACGCCATCGTGGTGTCGGTCGACTACCGGCTGGCACCCGAACATCCGTGGCCTGCGGGCATCGACGACTCGTGGGCCGCGCTGCGGTGGGTCGGCGAGCACGCGGCAGAACTCGGCGGGGATCCGGCGCGCATCGCCGTCGCAGGCGATTCTTCGGGCGGCAACATCGCGGCGGTGATGGCGCAGTTGGCCCGCGACCACGGCAGGCCGCCGCTGGTGTTTCAGCTGCTGTGGTATCCGCCCACAACCGGCAACACCACAACGCCGTCCTTCGTCCAGAATGCCGACGGACCCATTCTCGACCGCGAGGTCGTCGCCGCGTTTCTGCACTGGTACCTACCCGATACCGACTTCGGCGAGCCTGCGAATCTGTCGCCCACGCTCGCTCCGGCCAATACCGCTGACCTCTCCGACCTGCCCGCCGCCTACATCGGCACGGCCGAGTACGACCCGCTGCGCGACGACGGCGTCCGCTACGCCGAATTGCTCACCACCGCAGGCGTTCCTGTCGAACTACACAACGAGCCCACTCTTGTGCACGGCTATGTCGGCTTTGCACTGGTCGTTCCCGCGGCGGCGGAGGCCACCAACCGCGGACTGGCCGCACTGAAAGCGGCGCTGCACCCGCCGACGGCCTAACCCGCACGGGGATACGCGCTCGGCGGGACGCCGTGCCATCGCTTGAATGCATGACAGAACGTCGATGCATCGGTGTAGCCCAACCGGTTCGACACCTCCTCGACGGTGAGGCCGACATTGCACTGCAGGTCGACGGCGAGCTTCGAGCGGGCCTCGTTGAGCAGCGCGCGAAACGGCGTGCCCTCCTCGGTGAGCGCACGCCGCAGCGTGCGCGGGTGCACGTCGAGTTCGGCGGCGACGTCGGACAGCGTCGGAAAGCGGCCCGATTCCCGAAACAGCTTGGAGCGCACCACCGCTGTGATCCCCCTGCGTTGTTCGGACCGCTGCATCAACACGTCGCATTGTGCAACACACATCTCGAGGGGGTCAGCGTGCCCGGCTTCCCGAACTTCTTCTCGGTGTTCGGGCCGTACGGCTATGTCGGCTCGTCATACTTCGCGCTGATCGAAACGCAGACGCATCACATCGTGCGCTGCTTGAAGCGCGCCAAGCGCAGCAATGCGGCCCGGTCGAGGTCAAGCAGGAAGCCAACGACCGCTACTTCGCCGAGATGATGCGCAAGCGGCACCGGCAGATCTTCTGGCAGGACAGCTGCAGCCTGGCCAACAGCTATTACTTCGACAAGAACGGCGACGCGCCGCTGCGGCCTGCCACCACGCTGCATGCGTACTTGCGCAGCCGCCGGTTCCCGCTCGACGACTACACCTTCAGCGGCTAGAACTGCACACCGCGGGTCAGCGCACCATCGACCACCAGGTTGGTGCCCGTGATGAAGCTGGCCGCCGAACTGCTGAGGAATACAACGGCGTTCGCGATTTCTACAGGCGCGGCCATTCGGCCCGTCGGGTTCAGCGCGAGTGCCGTCGCGAAGAGTTCCGGATCGTTCTGCTCGATCGACGGCCAGACACCGCCGTCGAAGTATGTGTTGCCCGGGCTGACGGTGTTGGCCCGTACACCCTTCGCGGCGAGGTTGTAGGCCAGCCCCTGGGTGTAGTGAATGATGGCCGCCTTCATCGTTCCGTAAGGGCCAGAGGCGAAGTCGATCTCGCGACCGGAGACGCTGGAGATGGTGACTATCGAGCCGGCACCCGACGTCAGCAGATGCGGCAGGGCTGCCTCGACCAGACCGACCGTTCCCATCAGATCGACGTCGAAGCTGGTGCGCCAGTTCTCGCGGCTTTCGGGAATGGCGAGCGCGCTCACGTTCGCGACAACGCCGTCGATGCCGCCGAGCGCATCGGCGCTGGCATTCACCCAGTCCGTCAGTGCCGCAGTGTCCCCCACGTCGACCGCTGTCCCGATCGCGGTCGCGCCATCTGCGGTCAGCGCCGATTGGGTGGCGGCGACCGCGTCGCTCGTACGTGCGCAGTAGGCCACGGCCGCGCCTTCTGCAAGCAGGCCGCAGACCACCGCCCGGCCGATGCCGCGGGTGCCGCCGGTGACGAGGAAGCGCTTGTCCGCCAGTCCGAGTTCCATTGTTTCTGGTCTCCCGTTCCTTTCGAGTCAGTACGAAATGGTGCCCAATGAGCGTGCTGCGCTACGCAATTGCTCGTGTATTCCGCCATATGGCTGGGCTACCGGCAGCAGGCTCTTGTCCAACTTGGTGACCGCACTGTAGTTGGTGTCGACGACGTTGGCGATGGGTACCTGCGAGATCTGCGTCAGCAATTGATAAGCGTCAAGCCGATCGAGCCCGTACAGGTCGCCGAGCCAGGAGATCATCTCGACCTGACTCGCCCGCCACGCCTCTTCGAGCGGTCGACCGGAACCGATGCACATCAAGTGAGTGTCGGTCTCGAGTCGCGGCCACGCCGGTCCGCCGCCCTTGATCAGATCGACGATCGCGGTGACGTGCATTGCCCCCTCCACAGCGGTCCCGCAGGACTCCCCCTCACCTTGGCGGTAATGGCCGTCGCCCATGGAGAACAACGCGCCGTCCACATTCACCCGCAGGTAACACGTTGCGCCGGCGGCCATTTCAGGCGTGTCCATGTTGCCGCCGAAGTCGTAGGGCACCAACGAGGTCCGCACTTCGCGGCGGGCAGGCGCCACGCCCACTGTGCCCAGCATCGGCTTGGCGGGCAGGGTGACCTGAAATTCACTGCCGTGGGCGGAGAATCCCACCGTGTCGGTTGCGCGGTCGTACTCGTAGATGTACGTGCGTTCCGGCAGGGCGGGCTGCAGCGTTGGACTGGCCGGAATGCTGGTGAGTCCGCCGAAGAACGGAATCAGCGTGGATGCGCCCCAACTACGTGCGGGCGTGAGGTCGACGAGGTGCACTGCCAGCGTGTCGCCGGGCTCCGCTCCCTCGACGAAGAATGGTCCGGTCTGGGGATTGAGATCTTCGGTGTCCAGCGCCGTGCTGGCCACGTCGTCACGCGTGGTGATGCGGCCGCCGTAGGCGTCCTCGGTCCATAGCGTCAGCACCGTTCCCGGGCGGATCCGCATTGCTGGCGCTGCGCCACCGAACGTGTAGGCGAACTGGTCGGCGGTCGGGACGAATGTGACGTGTTCCACAATCGATATCCTGCTGGACGCGACCGCACCTGTAAGGCGAGACGCAAAAACCCCCGACGCACCGCGTGCGGTCGGGGGCTTTGTGCCTGCTCGGTTAGACGGAGGCTTTGAGCTCGTCCACCCTGTTGGTCTGCTCCCACGGCAGCTCGACGTCGGTGCGGCCGAAGTGGCCGTAGGCCGCCGTCTGCGCGTAGATCGGGCGCAATAGGTCAAGGTCGCGAATGATCGCGCCGGGCCGCAGGTCGAACACCGATGTGATGGCCTTCTCGATCCTGGCCGGGTCAACGGTCTCGCTGCCGAACGTCTCGACGAACAGGCCGACGGGTGCGGCCTTACCGATCGCGTAGGCGACCTGCACCTCGACGCGGTCGGCCAACCCGGCAGCGACGACGTTCTTGGCCACCCACCGCATCGCATACGCCGCGGACCGGTCCACCTTGGACGGATCCTTGCCCGAGAACGCGCCGCCGCCGTGGCGGGCCCATCCCCCGTAAGTGTCGACGATGATCTTGCGGCCGGTCAGCCCCGCGTCGCCCATGGGGCCGCCAAGCACGAACTTGCCGGTGGGGTTGACCAGCAGCCGGAAGTCGGAGGTGTCGAGGCTCTCGTGACCGAGGTCGGACAGGACGGTGTTCACGACCTTCTCGCGAATGTCGGGCGTCAGCGTGTGCTCCAGGTCGATGCCGTCGGCGTGCTGCGTCGAGAGCACGACCGTGTCGAGCCGGACCGGGGTCCACCCGTCGTACTGGATGGTGACCTGCGTCTTGCCGTCCGGCCGCAGATAATCCACGATCCCGTTCTTGCGGACCTCGGCCAGCCTGCGCGCAAGCCGGTGCGCGAGCGCGATCGGCAGCGGCATGAGTTCCGGTGTGTCCTTGATCGCGTAGCCGAACATCAGACCCTGGTCGCCTGCGCCCTGGGCGTCCAGCGGGTCGGCGGCGCCCTCGACACGGGCCTCATGGGCGGTGTCGACGCCCTGTGCGATATCGGGCGACTGCGACCCGATCGCGATGTTCACGCCCGCGGTGGCGCCGTCGAAACCCTTGTCCGACGAGTCGTAGCCGATGTCGAGGATGCGCTCGCGCACGATCGTCGGGATGTCGGCGTAGGCCGATGTGGTGACTTCACCGGCGACATGTACCTGGCCGGTGGTCACGAGCGTTTCCACTGCCACCCGGGACTTGGGATCCTGCGCGAGCAACGCGTCGAGCACAGAGTCGCTGATGGCGTCACAGATTTTGTCGGGGTGGCCCTCCGTGACCGACTCACTGGTAAACAGCCGCGCTTTGCTCACGTTCAAACCCTTCCAAAGTTAGTTAATCGAATTATATCTGTGTCCCCGATGTCGCCGCCGTCGTGGCTCGGCACCCCGTCGCACCCAAGCGGGCATCTCAGTCCTGCGCAACCCTTGGACGCAACCTGACGCGTTCGCGTCGACTTACCCGCCGGTGCTGTGCAGGAAGGTCACGATCGCGTCCACAATACGGCTGGCCATCAGCGTTTTCGAACCATGCTCGAGTGCGATTTCCGTTCCATCCGACGCCAGCAACCAGCCGTCGTTGTTGTCCACTTCGAATGCCCGATTCTCGCCGACCGCGTTGACGACGAGCAAATCGCAGCCCTTCCGCTGCAATTTCGTCCGCGCGTGGAAAAGGACGTCGCCATTCGCATCGCCCGTTTCAGCAGCGAACCCGACAATTGCCCGCATATTGGGCAACTGACCGTCTGCGCGGGCGCGCACAGCGCCTGCCAGCACGTCATCGGTGCGGGTCAGCTCGATCACCGGCGCATCGGCGTTGGGGTCGGCCGACTTCTTGATCTTGCTCGTCGCCGGGTGCGACGGCCTGAAGTCGGCGACGGCTGCCGCCATCACCAGCACGTGGGCATCGGGTGCGTGCTTGGACACGGCGTCTTTGAGCTGCGCGGCGGAACCGATGTGGACGACCTCCACGCCCGCGGGGTCGATAAGGCCCGCGGTGTTGCCTGCGATGAGCGTGACATCGGCGCCGCGCTGGGCCATCACTCGCGCCATCGCGTAACCCTGCTTGCCCGAGCTGCGGTTGCCGATGAAGCGCACCGGGTCGATGGGTTCGCGGGTGCCACCCGCGGACACCAGCACCTTGACGCCGGCCAGGTCGTACGGGAGCGCGTCGCCGCGAGCGACCAGCAACTGGGCGAGCGTCGTGATCTCTTCGGCCTCGGGGAGTCGCCCCGCGCCGGTGTCGGCGCCCGTGAGACGCCCTGACGCGGGTTCGAGGACGATCGCACCGCGGCTGCGCAGGGTGGCGACGTTCTCGACGGTCGCCGGGTGGAACCACATCTCGGTGTGCATGGCCGGCGCGAACAGCACGGGACATCGTGCCGTCAGCAGCGTCGCGGTCAGCAGATCATCGGCGCGCCCTGCAGCGGCGCGGGCCAGCAGGTCGGCGGTCGCGGGCGCGACGACGACGAGGTCGGCTTCCTGCCCGATCCGGACATGCGGCACTTCGTAGACGTCATCCCACACCCCGGTGTGGACGGGGTTTCCGGAGAGCGCCTCGAAGGTGGCGGCGCCGATGAAACGCAGCGCGGACTCGGTCGGAACGACTCGCACAGAGTGGCCAGCCTCGGTGAGCTGGCGAACCACGGTGGCCGCCTTGTAGGCGGCGATACCTCCGGCGACGCCGACGATTATCCGCTTGCGCTCACTCACCGCGAGGCCTGGTTACTCGCCCTCGGTGTGCTCGAGCAGGTCCTCGTGGATCTCTCGCATCGCGATCGACAGCGGCTTCTCCTGCAGGCCGGGCTCGACCAGCGGCCCGACGTACTCGAGGATGCCGTCGCCGAGCTGGTTGTAGTAGTCGTTGATCTGACGCGCACGCTTGGCGGCGTAGATCACCAGCGCGTACTTGCTCGACGCGCGGGACAGCAACTCGTCGATGGGCGGATTGGTAATGCCCAAGGGCGTGTCGTAGGCGCCGGCGGTAGACGTGTCAATGTCGTCCACGGCGGCCAGCTGCCCATCGGCGTGCGGGGTGCTCACGTAGAAATCTCCTGGAGTTTTAGGTGGCTCTCGGGCTCGATTGCGCCGTACCCGGCGTATTGCCCACCAGCAAGGATACCAATTCGGTGCAGGCGAATTCCAACTCGCTGTTCACCACCCGGACATCGAAGTCATCCTGGGCGGCCAATTCGGCCCTGGCGGTGGCCAGCCGTCTGGCCATGACCTCGGGGGTTTCGGTGCCGCGACCCGACAGGCGACTCTGCAGAACTTCCCAGCTCGGCGGGGCGAGGAAGACCGTGGTCACCTCGGGCATGGCCTGCTTGACCGACCGCGCGCCAGCCAGGTCGACCTCGATCAGGACGGGTAAACCGGCCTCGGTCGCCTCGCGGATGGGCTGCGCGGGAGTGCCGGATCGGTGCAGGCCGCCATGGATTTCGGCCCATTCCAGCAGCGCTCCGTCGTCGATCAGCCGCTGGAATTGCTCCGCGCTCACAAACGTGTAATCGACGCCGTCCACCTCACCAGGGCGAGGCGCCCTGGTGGTGACGGACACGCTGAAGTGCAGGTCGGGAACCCGTTCACGCAGGCAGCGGACAACTGTGGACTTCCCGACGGCAGACGGACCGGACAGCACCAAAACCGGTGCGTTGGGGCGCCGAGCGCTGACCGGCCCTCCGCCTTCGTTCACTGACCTCCCTACGACGAGAAGTCGAACTTCTCCAGCAGCGCCTTACGCTGACGATCGCCGAGGCCGCGCAGCCTGCGAGTCGGGGCGATCTCGAGTTCGGTCATGATCTCCTGCGCCTTGACCTTGCCGACCTTGGGCAACGCCTCGAGAAGCGCAGAAACCTTCATCTTGCCCAAGACCTCATCGGTCTCGGCGTCCTTGAGCACCTGCTTGAGGTTGGTGCCGCCGCGCTTGAGCCGGTCCTTCAGTTCGGCTCGTGCTCGACGTGCGGCGGCAGCCTTCTCCAACGCTGCCGCGCGCTGTTCGTCGGTCAACTGGGGAAGGGCCACGGGTTCCTCCGTCTCATCACCATCATCTGTTTTGTCTCGGCCGGCCTAGAAGCTCCTAGAACCAGCCAGCGTGGACGACCGTACCCACGCATTCTGATGAAAGCTAACCCCACCCCCTGGTTACGGCCTCAAAAGCCCAGCGTGTAAAACGCGTGGGCAAGGGGCTGGCGGCCGCCGTCAACCGCCGAAATATCGCCCCGATTGTGCAGATCGTCACGGAACCGCCTGCATATCAAGGCTTTTCACCGCGAGGCTGCCCGCTCACGCTCCCGGCACCGAAGCCGGGTTCGGCGAAGTGCGTCCCGGCGGGTCACCGAAATTAGAAATTTTGCCTGGTCACTATGTGTCGGGCGTGTCGCAGGCTGGTCGGTTGATAGGCGGCGCACAGCCTCCCAGCGCTGCTATGGACAGTTCGGTGCGGTTTCCAGCCCAGGGTGGGACCAGCGCAATCGCGGGACGACCGCCAGGGGCCCGCCAGGGCGTCCAAACGGCCCGCCAGGCGATGAGAACCGCCGACCTGGTGGTTTTGGGGCCGGAATCGAGCCTGGCAGAGCGTCGCGGCCAAACCCTGGCGTCGCGAAACGGTGTCAACTACAGTCTGTAGTAGACAAATCCACGGCATCCGGGGAGCGGTCTATGCGACAGGCATTTCAGGCATTTCTGGTCTTGTTCGGCGCCGTCGTCATCGGCATATCACTCGCGCATCTGGCGGTGGGGCCCGCGGCGATCATCGGCGGCGCGGACGTCAACCCGACGACCGACGGCGAGGACCGGTTCTTCGCGGGGGTGTTCCTGGTCTACGGCGTCGCGCTGATCTGGTGCGCACCCTATGCGCAACGCAAACGCTTCTACATCAACTTCCTCGCCGCTGCGTTCTTCGTTGGCGCGATCGGCCGGTTGCTGGCGACCATCCTCGTCGGCACGCCACATCCCTTCTACGTCGCAATGCTGGTGTTGGAATTGGCGCTGCCGCCGCTGATGGTGCTGGCGGCCAAGCGCATTGCGGAGCCCGTTCCGATCCGCGCCTGAAACGCTTTGCGACCCGGTACGTTCGGGCGATGTCGTGTGTATTCCGTTCGGCGTGCGCGGTGCTTGCCCTGCTTGCCTGCGGGTTCGCATCCGGCGTCGCCGCGCCCGCGTGGGCGTGCGGCTGCGGCGCCTACATCCCCGACCGAGCAGGCGCATCCGTCGCCGACGAGCGCGCATTGGTGGCCTGGGACGGCAAGACCGAGGACATTCTGATGTCGTTCGGCGTCTCGGGCAGTTCCGACAAGGCCGCATGGGTGATGCCGGTGCCGTCGGCGGCGCAGGTGTCGTTGGGCGACACCGCGGTGTTCGAAGAGCTCGCCCGGATGACGGCGCCGCGGGTGGAGTACCGCGATTCGTGGTCACCGACGTTCACGTGGCTACTTCCCGGCGCGGTGACCACCGCGGAGACCGCGGCCGCGCCGCGCGGTGCAGGCGTCGACGTCCTCGACCGGCAGCGCATCGGGCCGTTCGACGTCACCCGGCTGGCCGCCGATGACCCGACCGCTTTGGCGGAGTGGCTGGCGGACAAGGGGTTTCCGCATCCCGACGGCCTGGACTCCAACCTGGCGCCCTACCTCGCCGATCGCTGGGAGGTCGTGGCGATACAGCTCGATCCCGCGGACACGGGCGGAACGCTGACCGGTGATCTTCAGCCGTTGCGGCTCACGTTCACGACCGACTCGGTCGTCTACCCGATGCGCCTGTCCCGGTCGGCGACGACGCCACAGACCGTCGACCTCTATATCCTGGCCGACCATCGCATGGATCCCGACCGCGTGCCCGTCGCTGGTCAGCAGCCGTCGCTGCAATTCGCCGGAGCCATCGAGCCTGCCGACGTCTCCCCCGCGCTGGCCGGCTATGTCACCGACCGCACATTCCTGACCCGGTGGAACGATTACATCGACGACCCGTCGGCGATCGACGGCGATTACGTGTTCGCACAGGCGGGGTCGGATTCGATGTACCAACAGGTCATATACCGGACACGCAACCGCGGCGACGTCACCGGTCTCGTCCTGATCGCCGCGCTTGCCGCGGCCGCCGTCGTGGCCGTCGTCGTGTTGCGGCGACGAGGTCAGGCCAGGTAGGCGACCGCATCACGAAAACGCTCTGCGACGGCCCGCATTTCGGTCACGTCCGGTCCGGCGCGCAGGATGTCGCGGGAGACCGCGGGCAACAACTGGCCCGCATGTGCGCCACCGAATCCAGCGAGCTTCTCGGGACGTCCGCCCTGAGTTCCGACACCCGGCACCAGGACCGGACCATTCAGCTCGCTGACATCCGGCGGATGTGAAAGCGTCGCACCGACAACGACACCGACCGACCCCGGCGCGGGTGCCGCTACCCGATTGACAGCAGCCACAGCGTCCACGATCGACTGTGCGACGGTCGTACCGTCCGCCCGGGCCTGCTGGACGCCGGCCCCTTCGGGGTTGGACGTCGCGGCAAGGACGAACACCCCTCGGCCGTGGGCGTCGGCGGTGTCGAGCAGGGGTTGCAATGCGCCGAAGCCAAGGTACGGCGATGCGGTCACCGCGTCGGCCGCGAGCGGTGAGTCACCGGCCCACGCTTGCGCATACGCCGCCATCGTCGAGCCGATGTCGCCGCGCTTGGCGTCGGCCAGCACCAGCACCCCCGACGAGCGAAGGGCCGCGATTGTGCGTTCGAGCACCGCGTAGCCGTCGGCGCCGTAGGCCTCGAAGAACGCCACTTGCGGTTTGACCACCGCGAAATCGGCGAAGGCCGCGACACAGATGTCGCAGAATTTGGCCAGCCCGTCGGCATCGACGGCCAAATCCCAGGCCCGCAACAGTTCAGGGTGCGGATCGATACCCGGACACAGCGGCCCGCGCCGCGACACCGCGGCGGCAAGCCGGTGACCGAACCCCCCTGCCACCTCTATGTCCCCAGCGCGCTGTGCAGCTCCTGCAGCGACAACACGCCGATGTCACCGCGGATGCCCGCCTCGATGCCCTGCACCGCCGCCGACGCACCCTGCACGGTCGTCACACACGGAATGTTCATCGACACCGCAGCGGACCGGATTTCGTAACCGTCGATGCGGGGCCCGGAGTTGCCGTACGGGGTGTTGATCACCATGTCCACCTCGCCGGCCTTGATGGCATCCACGGCCGAGAGGGGTGGCCGATCGGCGCTCGGCTCCTCGAAATGCTTTCGCACCTCATCGCACGGGATGCCGTTGCGGCGCAGCATCTCCGCAGTCCCCGCGGTGGCCAGCACGCGGAATCCCAGGTCGGCGAGGCGCTTTACGGGAAACACCAGCGAGCGCTTGTCCCTGTTGGCCACCGAGACGAACACCGTGCCTTGCGCGGGCAGCGACCCGTAGGCCGCAGTCTGGCTCTTCGCGAACGCACTGCCGAAGTCACGGTCGATACCCATCACCTCGCCGGTGGACTTCATCTCCGGGCCGAGCAGCGAGTCGACTTGCGTGCCATCCGCCTTGCGGAACCGATGGAACGGCAGCACGGCCTCCTTGACGGCGACGGGCGCGTTGCGGGCAGCGAACGCGCCATCGCCGGTGCTTGTCAGCACCCCTTCCTCGCGCAGCTGCGCGATGGTGGCGCCCAGCATGATTCGCGCGCAGGCCTTCGCCAGCGGTATCGCGGTGGCCTTGGACACGAACGGCACGGTGCGGCTGGCCCGCGGGTTGGCCTCCAGCACGTAGAGCACGTCATCCTTCAGCGCGTACTGCACGTTGAGCAGGCCGACCACACCGATACCGTGCGCGATGGCCTCGGTGGCATGCCGTACGGACTCGATATCGCTGCGTCCCAACGTCACCGGTGGCAGCGCACAGGCGGAGTCGCCCGAGTGGATGCCCGCCTCCTCGATGTGCTCCA
Source organism: uncultured Actinomycetota bacterium (assembly GCA_963848855.1). Taxonomy (GTDB): domain Bacteria; phylum Actinomycetota; class Actinomycetes; order Mycobacteriales; family Mycobacteriaceae; genus Mycobacterium. Next base: position 206,807 of record CAWKFL010000006.1, on the reverse strand, counting down.
TGATCCCGCCGATGTAGACCTCGGTGCCGTCGCAGAGCGCGTCGACGTCGATCTCGATGGCATCCTCGAGGAACCGGTCGACGAGCACGGGGTGTTCGGGCGAGAGTTCGGTGGCGCGGGTGATGTAGCCCTGCAGGGTCTCTTCGTCGTAGACGATCTCCATGCCGCGACCGCCCAGCACGTACGACGGCCGCACCAGCACCGGGTAGCCGATCTCTGCGGCGATGCGGCGGGCCTGGTCGAAACTGGTGGCGGTGCCGAAGCGGGGCGCCGGTAGGCCCGCGTTGTTGAGGACCTCGCCGAACGCACCGCGGTCCTCTGCCAGGTCGATGGCCTTCGGGCTGGTGCCGACGATCGGCACACCGGCGGCCTCGAGGCGTTCGGCCAACCCGAGCGGCGTCTGCCCGCCGAGCTGGACGATGACCCCGACCACTCCGGGACCGCCGGTACCGGATTGCTGTTCGGCGTAATAGATTTCCAGCACGTCCTCGAAGGTCAGCGGCTCGAAGTACAGCCGGTCGGCGGTGTCGTAGTCGGTGGACACCGTCTCGGGGTTGCAGTTGATCATCACCGTTTCGAAGCCGACCTGGCTCAGGGTGGTTGCGGCGTGCACACAGCTGTAGTCGAACTCGATGCCCTGGCCGATGCGGTTCGGACCGGAGCCGAGGATGAGCACCTTGGGCCTGTCGGCTTGCGGGGCGACCTCGGACTCGGCGGCGGGGTCGAGTTCGTAGGCGCTGTAGTGGTAGGGCGTCTTGGCTTCGAATTCGGCGGCGCAGGTGTCGACGGTCTTGAAGACGGGGCGGATGCCGAGCCGCTGCCGCAGCACACGCACGCCGAACTCACCTGCGAATTCCGGTCGCAGCGCGGCGATCTGGCGGTCGGAGAGGCCGTGGTGCTTGCTGCGCCGCAGCAGGTGTTCGTCGAGGACTGGAGCGTCGAGCAGCTCCGAGCGCAGCGTGACGAGGCCGGCGATCTGCTCGACGAACCACGGGTCGATGCCGGACGCTTCCGCGGCCTGCTCCACGGTGGCGCCCAGCCGCAGCGCCAGCTCGAGATCGTAGAGCCGGCCGTCGGTCGGGGTCTTGAGGCGTTCCAGCAGGTCGTCAACGGTGACGTCCGGGTCGGCCGCGGTCCAGAACCCCGCCCGGCCCGTCTCCAGCGAACGCATCACCTTGCCGAGGGCCTCGATGAAGTTGCGGCCCAACGACATCGCCTCGCCGACCGACTTCATCGTGGTGGTCAGGGTGGCGTCCGCGCCGGGGAACTTCTCGAACGCGAACCTGGGCGCCTTCACCACCACGTAGTCGAGCGTGGGCTCGAAACAGGCGGGGGTTTCCTTGGTGATGTCGTTGAGGATCTCGTCGAGCGTGTAGCCGATCGCGAGCTTTGCGGCGATCTTTGCGATCGGGAAGCCGGTGGCCTTGGACGCCAGCGCACTGGAGCGGGATACGCGCGGGTTCATCTCGATGACGATGAGGCGCCCGTCGGCGGGGTTGACGGCGAACTGGATGTTGCAGCCGCCGGTGTCGACACCGACCTCGCGCAGGATCGCGATGCCGAGGTCGCGCATCTTCTGGTACTCGCGGTCGGTGAGGGTCATCGCGGGGGCGACCGTGACCGAGTCGCCGGTGTGCACGCCCATCGGGTCGACGTTCTCGATCGAACACACGACCACCACGTTGTCGTGCCCGTCGCGCATCAGCTCGAGCTCGAATTCCTTCCACCCGAAGATGGATTCCTCGATCAGCACGTTGGCGCTCGGGGACGCTGCCAGCCCGTCGCCTGCCATCCGCTCGACGTCCGCGGCGGAGTACGCCATCCCGGAACCCAGCCCGCCCATCGTGAACGACGGCCGCACGACGACCGGCAGCCCGAGCTCCTCGACGGTCTCGCGGACCTCGTCCATCGTGAAACACACTCGCGAGCGGGCGGATTCGCCGCCGACCTTGGCGACGATGTCCTTGAACCGCTGCCGATCCTCGCCGCGCTGAATGGCCTCGAAGTCCGCACCGATCAGCTCCACGTTGTACTTCTCGAGGATGCCCTCTTCGTAGAGCTTGACTGCGGTATTCAACGCGGTCTGGCCACCGAGCGTCGCGAGCACGGCGTCGATCTTGTTGCCGCGCTCGGCCTGCTGGGCCAATACCTTCTCGACGAACGCGGGCGTGATCGGCTCGACGTAGGTGTGGTCGGCGAACTCCGGGTCGGTCATGATCGTCGCGGGGTTCGAGTTGATGAGGCTGACCTGCAGGCCCTCGGCCCGCAGTACGCGGCAGGCCTGCGTGCCCGAGTAGTCGAATTCGCAGGCCTGTCCGATGACGATCGGCCCTGAGCCGATCACCAACACGTGGTTGAGGTCGCTCCGCCGCGGCATTATCCGCACCCCCTCGCACCGCGAGCGTGCGTGTTTGCACACGACACGCCGCGGAAATTCATCCAGCAGTGCACGCTCGTGGGCCAGTGAATGTGCGCCATCTACCGGTCCCCCCTAGCCATCAGGTCGACGAATTGGTCGAACAGGTATTCGGCGTCATGCGGCCCCGCCGCAGCCTCCGGGTGGTACTGCACCGAGAACGCCCTGCCGTCAACGAGTTTGATGCCTTCAACGACGCCATCATTGGCGCATGTGTGGCTGACCTCTGCGGTTCCGAACGGCGTATCGAAGCGTTCTCCGGCCTCCCCCTCCAACGCGAAGCCGTGGTTTTGCGCGGTCACCGCGACGCGCCCGGTGGCGTGGTCGATGACCGGCACATTGATGCCGCGGTGGCCGAACACCATCTTGTACGTCGAACGGCCAAGCGCCCGGCCAAGGATCTGATTGCCGAAGCAGATGCCGAACAGCGGGATGCCAGCGTCGAGTACCTCCCGGGTGATGCCGACGATGTGGTCGGCGGTGGCTGGATCGCCGGGTCCGTTCGACAGGAACACCCCATCGGGCTCGAGCTCGGCGATCTGCTCGAACGCCACGGTCGACGACAGGACGTGGCTGCGGATGCCGCGGCGGGCGAAGTTACGTGGCGTGTTGGTTTTGATGCCCAGATCGATCGCTGCGACCGTGAAGCGTTGCGCACCTTCGGGTTCGACGACGTAGGTGGCGTCGGTGCTGACCTCACCTGCCAGGTTCGCACCGAGCATCGACGGTTGGCTGCGGACCCTGGCCAGCAATTCGTCCATGGATGCCGCGCCCGGGCCCGATGTCGCCTCCAATGCGGCTCCGGAGAACACGCCGGCCTTCATCGAGCCCAGGCTGCGGAGGTGGCGCACCACGGCGCGGGTGTCGATGCCCGCGACGCCGACGATGCCCTGGCGGGCCAGTTCGTCTTGGAGTGTTCCGGTAGCCCGCCAGTTGGACGCCCGCGGCGACGGGTCGCGCACCGCATAGCCGGCCACCCAGATCTTGTCGCCACGGCTTTCGGCGTCTTCGTGGTTCCAGCCGGTGTTGCCGATCTGCGGTGCGGTGGCCACCACGATCTGGCCGTGGTAGCTCGGGTCGGTCAGCGTCTCCTGATAACCCGACATGCCTGTGGAGAAGACGGCTTCACCGAGCGTCTGGCCCACGGCTCCGAATGTTGTGCCAGTAAAGATGCGCCCGTCCTCGAGGACCAGCATTGCCTTACTCATGCTGCCTCCTGAAGCCAGCGTCCGTACTCTCTGCGGTCGTCGGCGCGAAACCCGGTGTCGATCTCTGCGCCGGACGGCAGGCGCCACCGAATGGCCAGGATGCCTTCGTGCGTCATCGCCTTGCCCGCGATACCGCGTTCGGTGCGGATCGCCTCGATCGCGTCCTGGGGTATCCAGATCGGGCCTGCGCCGGTGCGCTGCAACATGATTCCTTCGGGGTAACGGGTCAACACCGCCTTAGCCCGAAAGCCGAGATCGCTCGCCGCCACCCGGTCGTTCCAGTGCGGCACCAGGGTGCTGCCGACGTACAACCCCTTGGTGGCCGGAATGATCGCGGCGCCCACCGTGTCGGGCAGTTGCGGCAGCACGCCGATCAGTTCCGCCTGTCGTTCGACGCGGTGCCGCCAACCGCGCAGCATCGCCCGGATGAACACCGCGATCATCAGGACGATCAGCCCGGCCAGGACGAGCGACCCGACGAGGGTCCCGGTATTCACGCGCTACCTCGCCCAAACGGACAAACGGGCCGAAAAGTGCGAGTGAAACCCGCCATTTCGTCGATCTCGCCGCTCACGCCGGGCTCTTCCCGTCGCGCGCGGTAACCTTGCCACGCAACAGCGTCAGGGTCACGGCCGCAGGCAACTCCATCGATTCGTACGGGGTGTTGTCCGAACGGCTAGCCAGCGCGGAGCCTTCGACGGTCCAGGTGGCGTCGGGGTCGACGACGGTGAGGTTGGCGGGTTCGCCGATCTCCAGCGGCCTGCCCTGATCGGGCAAACCCACGATGCGCGCGGGGTTTTCGCTCATCACGCGTGCGAGGTCGCGCCATGTCAACAGGCCCGGCCGCACCATCGTTTCGACGACCACCGACAGCGCGGTCTCCAGTCCGAGCATGCCGGGGCGGGCGTTGACGAACTCGCAGACTTTCTCATGTTCGGCGTGCGGTGCGTGGTCGGTGGCGACGCAGTCGATGACGCCGTCGGCGAGCGCTTGGCGCAGCGCCTCGGCGTCGGCGGCCTCGCGCAGCGGCGGGTTGACGCGGTTGCGGCCGTCGTAGGTGGCCAGCCGCCCGTCGTCGAGCAGAAGGTGATGCGGGGTCACCTCCGCGGTGATCGAGATGCCTTGCTCCTTGGCCCATTTGATGATCTCCACGGTCCCCGCGGTGGAGGCATGGCAGATGTGCACGCGCGCTCCCGCGTCGCGGGCCAGCAGCGCGTCGCGCGCGACGATGGATTCTTCCGCGGCACGCGGCCAGCCCGCGAGCCCGAGGCGGGCCGCGTTGGGGCCTTCGTGTGCGATGGCACCGACTGTCAGCCGGGGTTCTTCGGCATGCTGCGCGATGAGCACGCCAAGACCGGTGGCGTACTCCAACGCGCGCCGCATCACCAGCGGGTCGTGCACGCAGAGTCCGTCGTCAGAGAACATCCGCACTTGCCCGACGCCGGCAGCCATCATTCCCATCTCGGTCAGCTGGGTTCCGGCCAGGCCCATCGTGACGGCGCCGACGGGATGCACGTCGACGAGGCCAACCTGCTGACCTCGGTGCCAGACGTGGTCGGTGACGACGGGGCTGTCGGCGACGGGGTTGGTGTTGGCCATCGCGAACACGGCGGTGTAACCGCCCAAAGCCGCTGCTGCCGAACCGGTTTCGATGTCTTCTGCGTATTCACGGCCCGGTTCCCGCAGATGTGTGTGCAAGTCGACGAAACCCGGCAGGAGGATCTGTCCAGATGCGTCGAAGACGTCCCCGTCGTCGGGTGCGGCCAGGTCCACGCCGATGTCGGCGATCTGGCCGTCGGCAGCGAGTACGTCGACCAGGTCTCCCTCGCCGTAAAGCCGCACCCCTCGAATCAACACCGCAGTCATGCGCTGATCGCCTCCTCGGCCCCCACCAGCAAGTGGAACAACACCGCCATCCGGACATGCACACCGTTGGAAACCTGTTGCAGCACCGCCGATTGCGTGGAGTCGGCGACCGAATACGCGATCTCCATGCCCCGCAGCATCGGCCCGGGATGCAGCACCACCGCATTGCCGGGAAGCATCGCCTGGCGTTTCTCGGAGAGCCCGTACAGCACCGAGTACTCGCGGGCCGACGGGAAGAAGCCGCCGTTCATCCGCTCGGCCTGTACCCGCAGCATCAGCACCGCGTCGGCAATCGGTAGTTCGGCATCCAGATCTTGCGACACCCGCACCGGCCAACCGTCAACCCCCATCGGCAGCAATGTGGGCGGCGCCACCAGAACCACCTCGGCGCCGAGCGTGGCGAGCAGCAGCACGTTGGAGCGGGCCACCCGGCTGTGCAGCACGTCGCCGACGATCACCACGCGTTTGCCCTCGATGTCACCGAGACGCTGGCGGATGGTCAGCGCATCGAGCAGCGCCTGGGTGGGGTGTTCGTGCGTACCGTCGCCCGCGTTGATCACGGTCGGTCCGCCGTCCGCGGTGGCCGTCCACTCGGCGAGCTGTTGGGCGGCACCTGAGGCGGGATGCCGGATGATCAGCGCGTCGGCGCCGGCCGCGCGCAGCGTTAACGCGGTGTCGCGCAGCGATTCTCCCTTGGCCACCGACGATCCCGAAGCGCTGACGTTGATCACGTCCCCGCTCATCCACTTACCCGCCACCTCGAACGACACCCGGGTTCGAGTGGAGTTCTCGTAGAACATCGTGATGATCGTGCGGCCGCGCAGCGTGGGCAGCTTCTTGACCTCACGGCCGAGCAGCGCCTGGCTGAAGTGGTCAGCGTCGTCGAGGATCGCAATGGCCTCGTCGCGGGACAGGTCAGCGGCCGAAAGCAGATGCTTCATCGTGCAGGCCCTCCGTACGGTGCGATGGAAACCCTTTCGTAACCGTCGTCTTCAGCGAGGCGCACCTTGACGTTCTCGCTGCGCGAGGTCGGGACGTTCTTGCCGACGTAATCGGCCCGCAGCGGCAACTCGCGATGACCCCGGTCGACGAGGACTGCCAGCTGCACGGCGCGGGGTCGGCCGATGTCGCGCAGGGCGTCCAAGGCCGCGCGTACTGAGCGCCCGGTGTAGAGGACGTCGTCGACGAGGACGACGAGGGCGCCGTCGATGCCGCCTTCGGGGATGGAGGTGTCCTCAAGGGGTCGCGGCGGCTTGAAGTCGAGGTCGTCGCGATAGAGCGTGATGTCCAGCGCCCCGCACGGCGGAGTGACGCCTGCGTACTCGTTGATCTTCTCGGCGATCCGGGTGGCAAGGGTGACGCCGCGCGTCGGGATGCCGAGAAGGATGACGCGTGGGGCGTCGGGACCGTCAAGAGCGGTCTTTTCAATGATCTGATGAGCGATGCGGGAGATGGTCCGGCCGACGTCCGCTGCGGACATCAACTCCCGGTCTGTGCCTGAAGAGCCCACGATGCGACTCTGACCTCCTTCTCCGCCTCTCTGGACGGATCGTTAAAGGACGTCGAACTTCCGCGCGAGCTTAGCACCCGCCGTCAGGCGAAGCTCAGCGACACCTGGTTCCCGCTACACACTCAGCGAGCCGATCGTGACGGTATCCACCTTTGTCGGCCGAGTCGGAGATGTACCTGGTGCCATCGGGAGCGACCGTCATCGACCGGGTCGTCAATCCAGACGTCAGATCGGTCGTGAACGTGCCGAGCAGGCTGTCGGTCGCAGTGTCGATCACGGCAACCGATCTCCCGTCGGACCCAAGAACTTAGGTTCGGCCCGCCATCCGCGCTGACGGCTCTGTCCTGTTGGCGGATCCGCGCCAGCTCGGTGTTGTAGGTGGAGCTCCGACCCGGCTTCAGGCTCCGCTGACGCCACGTAGGGCGCGCTCGCCACCGCCATTCCCACACCGAGCGCAACGGCCGACCCGCCTACCCGACCGATATAACTGGCATAACCCATGACGACCGCCTCTTAGCTTCGGGCGCGGCAGCCACCGCCACGGCAAGTCGATCTTCAATCCGCTACAACCGAACGAATTAGGTAGTGGGCTACTTCATTTCGCGGACCGCGGTGGCGGGTGTGCGGCGCTACCCCACGGGCTACGCACTGAGCGGCTGCTCAGCGACGTTGCGTACGCTGGCGCCGATGAATCTCGACGGCAATCAGGCATCCATCCGCGAAGCGATCGAGGCCGGGCTCCTCGCAGGCGCTGTCACGATGGTTTGGCAGTCCGGCCAGGTGTTGCAGGTCAACGAGCTGGGCTGCCGCGACGTCGACGCCCGATTGCCGATGCAACGCGACACAGTCTTCCGGATCGCGTCGATGACCAAGCCGGTGACCGTGGCTGCCGCGATGGCACTGCTCGAGGAAGGCAAGCTCGCGCTGACCGACCCGGTCGCCAAGTGGCTGCCGGAGCTGTCCGACATGCGAGTGCTGCGTGAACCCGGCGGCCCGCTCGACAAGACAGTGCCCGCGCGCCGTCTGATCACCATCGACGATCTGATGACGCACCGCAGCGGCCTGGCCTATGTCTTCTCGGTGCTGGGACCGCTGTCATCGGCCTACGGCAAGATGCTGATGCGTCAGGACCAGGACCGGTGGCTGGCCGAGCTGGCCAAGCTCCCGCTGGCGCATCAACCCGGCGACCGGCTCACCTACAGCCACGCGACCGACGTTCTCGGCATCGCGTTGTCCCGGATCGAAGGCATGTCGTTGGCCGCGGTTCTGCGGGAACGAATCTTTGAGCCCCTCGCCATGCCGGACACCGGCTTTTCTGTCAGCCCGTCCGGTCGCCGGCGCGCAGCCACCATGTACAAGCTCGACAAGGACAACGTACTGACCCATGACGTCATGGGTCCGGCACCCATCACCGATCCACCGTTCTGCGCGGGCGGCGCCGGGTTGTGGTCGACCGTCGACGACTATCTGCGGTTCGCACAGATGCTGCTGGCGGGCGGGACGGTCGACGGGGCGCGGGTGTTATCGGAGGATTCGGTGCGGTCGATGCGGACCGACCGCTTGACCGACGAACAGAAGCGCTATCCCTTTCTCGGCGCACCGTTTTGGGTGGGCCGCGGATTCGGCCTGAACTTGTCGGTGGTCACCGATCCCGCCAAGTCGCAGCAGCTGTTCGGCCCCGGCGGGGTCGGCACGTTCAGTTGGCCCGGTGCGTACGGGACGTGGTGGCAGGCCGACCCGTCGGCGGATCTCATCCTGATTTACCTCATTCAGAACCACCCCGATCTGGCACCCGACGCGGCTGCCATCGCGGGCAATACATCGCTGGCGAAACTGCAATCCGCGCAACCAAAGTTCGTCCGCCGGACGTATCAGGCACTCGACGTCTAGCAACTGACATGAAAATGAAGTTGACTACGGACCGGTGAGTGCAGCATCAAGGTGACTCGCGGCTCGGGATCGGCGGAGATGCGTTGTTGCGGTTGGTTGTTCAGGCGGTGTCGGCGAGGGGTTCGAGGGTGACTCTATAGCCGAGTGATTCGAGTTGCTTGAGTGCGCGCGCCTTGGTCTTGGCGGGAACGCGGCGGGTGTAGTAGTCCAGTCCGGGCTCGCGGTAGAACTCACCGTTGGAGAGCATGTGCCAGGCGGCGATGACCATGGCGTGTTCGACGGAAACCAACGCGCGCATCGGTCCGCGTCGAGCGGTGATCCGGTGGTATTTCGCCCAGAAGTAGGTGTTCTTCCGCTTCACCACCGAGAGTGCCGCAATCCCCAAAGCACCCTTGAGATATCGGTCGCCGGGCCGGGTGCTCGTGGATTTCACCTTGCCGGCTGACTCGTTCGATCCCGGGCAGACTCCGCACCACGATGCGAGATGCTGCGCGGTCGGGAAGACGCTCATATCGGCGCCGGTTTCGGCGATGAACACCTCGGCGACGATCCGGGATATGCCCGGAATGCTCATCAGCAACTCCCGGGTGCTCCGAAAGGGCTCCATCGCCGCCTCGATGCGGGCGTCCAGGCGGGCGATGTCGGCGTTGTGTGCGTCGATCCGGTCCAGGAACAGCCGGGTCATGAACCGATGGTGCTCACCGAACCGCCCGGTCAACGCCTCGGTCAACGCCGGGATCTTCGGCCGCATCCGCGGGTGCACGAGCACCGCGATCGCCGCCGGATCCTGCTCGCCGTCGATCAACGCCTCCAGCATCGCCCGTGCTGACACTCCGGTGATGTTGGAAACCACCGAGGTCAGCTTCACCCCGGCGTCTTCGAGGAGCTTCTCCAGCCGCTGCGCCTCCCGGCTACGTTCGCGGGTGATGACGGTGCGGGCTCTGGTCAGATCCCGCAGCTGGCGAATCGGTGGCGGCGGCACCAACGAGGCCCGCACCAGCCCGTGCGCACCCAGATCGGCCAGCCACGCGGCATCGGAGACATCGCTCTTGCGGCCGGGCATGTTCTTCACCGCACGGGCGTTGACCAAAATCACGTCGAGCTCGTCTTCGAGCAGGTAGTAGAACGGCTTCCAGTAGTCGCTGGTTGCCTCGATCACCACACAGGTCACCTTCTCGTCGAGCAGATGATCTCGCAGCGCCAGGATCTGGTTGCTCATCGCGCCCCACGTCGTCACCGTCACCGCCGTGCGGGTCCGGCCGCGCCCCTGGATCCGGACACACACCTTCGCGTCCTTCTTCGAGATGTCGATGCCCGCGCACCGCGCATGCACTACCTCCATCGCCGTTCCTTCTGATCAGTCCGGAGCGCACAACAACCCCAGGGTTCCGTTGTCGGCGTGTGCGTTTCGGGGAGGACGGGATGAAACAACAATCTGACATTCGTGCTCAAAGGCAACATTCCACGGTACCCGTGGAGAAAGAGTGCCCTCCCTCGCCAAGCTACGCTGCGGGCTCACAGGCACCGTAGTAGAAACGGGATCGGCCGAAACACACTGAACCAGTCTGCGCTTCCGCGCAGCCCACCCGGCGAGTCCGCTACCCCCGCGCCCAGCCGAGCCGCCGCACGCATTTTCCAACCCCACGGCGGAAGCGAAGCGCCCCTCAGCAGCTACGCTGACGACCATGGCACAGCCGACAGTGTTGATCAGCGGCGCCGGGATCGCGGGGCCTGCCCTGGCTTTCTGGCTGACGAAGAACGGCTTTCGTGTGACGATCGTCGAACTCGCCGATGGCATCCGCCCGGGTGGACAGACGGTCGACCTGCGAGGTGCGGGCGGTGACGTGGTGCAGCGCATGTGCCTCATCGGGCAGATGCGGGACCGCTCACTCGACCAACGCGGCGCGGCGTGGATCAAGGCCGACGGCAGCAGGCGGGCCGAGATGCCGGTCACGGCGTTCAACGGCAACGGCCTGGTGTCCAAGCTCGAGATCCTCCGCGGCGACTTGGTCGACGTGTTGTATCTGGCGACCAAGGACAGCGCCGACTATCGCTTCAGCACCCGGATCGAGAGCATCGACCAAGACGACCGCGCCGTCGAGGCGACTCTCAGCGACGGGACGACGTTGACTGCCGACCTGGTCGTCGGCGCAGACGGACCGCATTCAGCGGTGCGCCGCTTGGCTTTCGGGCCGGAAGAGCAGTTCGTCAAACCGCTTGGCGGGTACAACGCCTGGTTCACCGCCCGCGACACGGTCGGGCTGGATGGCTGGTATCTGATGTATCAGGCGCCCGGGCTGAACGCGTCGATGCGCCCCTCACACGACCCGGCTCTCGTCAAGGCGGGACTGGCGTTTCGGTCCGACCCGGTGACGTATGACCGGCGCGACCCCGACCAGCAACGCGCCCTGCTGACAAAGCATTTCACGGGCAAAAGCTGGCATTGTGATGCGCTGCTGGCAGCGGCGGCCGATGCCGACGATTTCTACTTCGACGCGTTTGCGCAGGTGCACATGCCGACCATCTCGCAGGGTCGGGTGACGCTGGTCGGCGACGCCGGATACTGCGCATCGCCGCTCAGCGGTATGGGCACCAGCCTGGCACTGGTCGGCGCGTACATATTGGCAGGAGAGCTTGGGCACGCTGATTCCCTTGACGGCGAACAGATTCGGTCTGCACTGCAGCGTTACGAGGCGGTGATGCGGCCATACATCAACCGGTGTCAGGACCTCCCGAACGGCATCGACGGCTTTCTGCCGAAGTCTGCCAGCGACATCGTCATCACGGCCCAGGTGATGAAATGGATGCAGCGCTGGCCGTTTCGGTCGTTCGCCGAGAAGAAGTGGTTCACCATCGCGGACGCGGTTGACCTACCGGAGTATTCGCGTCCAGCGGCATGAGGATCAGTGCGGAAATCCGTACTCCAGCAGACGGGCAAGTTCTGCGGCCGCTGCGGAGGATTCTGCAGGGTGAGCTGAGTCGGGCAGGTCAGGCTCAGCATCCGGTGAGCCAACCGCTGAGATGACGTCGGTCATGTCACTCTCTTCCTTGACCATTGCACGCCGGCACCTCACACGGTCGTGGAGTCGCCTGCGCGGCGCGTAGTTTTGCCTCGGCGATTCGGTAGAGCCCCTCCAAAGCGGTCTCTTCGACCCCCACGTACTCACTGACCACCTCAGGCGCAACCCCTGCCTCTCGCAGGCGCAGAGCCAGCGAGTACGGAAGCGGCAGCTTCCGAAGAGCGCTTTCGTGGGAGCTCAATTCATCGGCCATTGCACCAGCCTGCTGCCTGATCCGAGACTTGGTGCAAGTACCTCACTACTCTAAATTCTCGCGACCGCCGCGCACGAGGCGCGGACGGCACATCGACCAACAAACCTGCAGGTCATCGCGCTGCCATTGGCCAATGTCATGCCGAAACGGGCAGCGTTTCGCCGATGGTCCGCGCCAGCTCGTTACGGGCGCGCACTGACCCGTCCCGCTGCGCGGTAGAGGTGTCCTTCGACGGTGCGGATCGAGAGCTGGAGGCGCTCGGCGATCTCGCGGTTCGACAGGCCGCCGCCCGCCAGCATGACGACCTCCCGCATGCATCCGGTGAAGACCGGCGGAGCCGCAGCATTCGACATCGCGGGTGTCCGAACACGCCCGCACCTGCGTGCCAACTCGCGCGCCCACTGCGTCGCTCGCGACGCTGAGCCACGCCGCCCGGCGTGCCGGAAGACTGCCGATGCCTGCGCGGCGACGTCGACCGCGCAGAGCAGATCGCCCATCGCCTCGTACCGTTTCGATACTGCCATCAGAGCTCCACCGTCGCCGGCGGAAAGCGACGCAGCGTGTGCGGCTGCGGCGGCCGCACGGGTACCAGCAACCATCTGCGCCAGCTCGGCCAGTCGAGGCTCCGCCGTCGTATCACCGAAGCGGACCGCCGCCTGTAGGCAGAGCACCTCGCGCGTAGGCGCCGATCGCTCGCCTTACCGCTCCGGCTGACGCAGAAATCCACGCTGTTGCAAGCATTTCCATGGGCGCGAGGTATGCCGTCTCCGGATGTGGCAGTGCGGCGAGTCTGCCGAGATATTGACCGGCCGCTTCGGGCTCTCCGCGGACGGCCAGCGCGATGGCCAAGTCGACGTAGTAGCGGCTCAGCCAGCCACCCAGAAACGCGGGCGGTTGCGCCGACAGCGCGTCCCGCAGCTGCCGGACAGCAAGTTCCACGCGGCCCAACGAAAGGTTGGCCGACCCGCGCATCATGCTGACCCAGCGATAGACGTCGGGCGGCAGCTCGTCGTTGCGAATCGCGTCGATCGCGGTCTGGGCGCCCGGGGCAGCTCCCACCAATTGCAGTGCCGAGCAATGGGCCTCGGCCAGAGCGAATCGATAGAACGACTTCGCCATCGAACGCGCATCGATCGCCCGTGCGTATCCGAGCGCCAGTTCCAGGTCACCGTCCCTGCCGAGTTCGCCCATGACCATCACCTTGGCGACCGCCGCTAGCACCGCGGACAAATCGTCAACGTCTCCGCCCAGCGCGGTGTCGGCCGCAGCCGCCGCCTGCGCACGCGCTGACGAACGCGCGCATCGCCGAAAACTCCCCCGGCTCGACTGCAGCTCGGTGAGTGCGTCGTGCGTCCTGCCCTGCAGATAGAGGTTCATAGCGCGGGAAAGCGCGAATCGAACGGCGGCGTTGTTGCACGAATCGCCATCGGTGAGAATCGATTCCGCTTCACCGAACTTTCCCGCTACTGAGAGCGCCTCCGCGCATGCCAGTGACGCACGCAAGTCGGCATCTGACGTCCGCGCCGCTTGCGCAAGCCGCAACGCAAGCCGGGGTCCCCGCGCCACAGCGCCGCCTCGCTGGCGCGCACCATTTTCGTCGGCAGTGGCGACGACATCGGAATCGACGAGCAGGACTCCGCGGCGCAGTATCTGGCCGGGGTCGTCGGACGGGCCCATTCGCGAGCCGGCCATCCCCGCAGCCGCCGCAGCCGAAGGCGGCCCGCCTTGAGCTGACGCACCGCTCCAAAGAGCGGATGCGCCAAGCGGACGACGGGCTCATCGCCGTCGCTGACGATGATCAGCGCGCGCTTCTCGGCCTCCTCGATCGCCTCGTGACCCACGAGGTCGACGAGCATTCGCAGCGTCAGCGATTCGGCCACCGACAGCAGATCGACGGTATCGACGACCGCGTCGGGCAGTTCACCCATCTGATGTTCGACCAGTTCACACACTGGCGACGGCACCACCGCGCCGGGCAGCCACAGCCACGTTCCCCCGCTGCGGCGGATTCGCCCCGCATTGAATTCCTGTTCGACGATGTGTCGCAGGAAGCATGCGTTTCCGCGGGTGAGCTGCCACAGCTTTCGCTCTGTCACCGGATCCATCGGCCCGTCGAGTACGGATTGCAGCAATGCCGCGAAGTCACCGCGGCCGAGCGGTTGCAGGTCGAGGCGTCGCATCGAATCGTCGCGCCACAGAGCCGAGACGGCGTCGGAGGCCGCAACGCCGCTGCACACCGTCGGCACCACGCGGGCCAGGCGGCGCTCGATGACGCGTTGCAGCACGAACGCCGATGTGTCGTCCAATAAATGGGCGTAATCGACCACGACGATGCAGTCCCGCGCGCTCGGGCCTTCGACAAGCGACGCGATGACATGATTTGTCGCCCGCAGCAGATCGTCGACATCCGGCGGCAACCAGTTGACGAACGCACCGAGCGGGATCGCCTTCGCAGCCGACGATCCCGCTGCCCAGTGCACGATGGAGCAGCCGCTGAATTTCGCCACCGCGTCCCGGGCCAAGCGGGTCTTGCCGACGCCAAGAGCCCCAACGATTGCGATGCCCGCCGATCCGCTGGAGTTGCCGATCGCACCCCCGATGACGTCCAGCTCCTCCTTGCGGCCGGCCACGGCCAGCCCCCCAATTCCGGCACGTTGTCAGTATGTTCGGTCCTACCTTCGGACGACCACGTTGCTAACCGAAGCATTGACCGAAACGTTTTCGCGGGCACTCAGGAGTCGAGCGCCGCGGCGAGCTCGTGACGCGAGCGGATCTGCAGCTTGCTGTACGCATTCGACAGGTGCATCTCTACGGTGCGCAAGGTCACGAACAGCGACTGCGCGATTTCCTTATTGCTCACACCGGCGGCGGCGAGCTCGGCGACGCGACGTTCGCTGGCGGTGAGCGCGTCGGCGCCGACTCCCGCCCGCCTGCGCGGCCGTCCGCCTGCGGCCCGCAGCTCGGCTTCGGCTCGGTCGGCCAGCGGTGTGGCACCGCACCGATGTGCGAGCTCCATGCCGTCACGTAGGACCGGCCGGGCCGAGGCTTCCTGGCCGTCATGACGCAGCGCCGCGCCGAGGTCCACGAGTGCCTGCGCGCGCCACAAGAGTGCCGGCGACGTGGCCAACGTGTCCGCCGCCTCCGTAAGCAATTCGAGTCCGCGCTTGCCTCCTTCGAGCACACCGGCGACCCGCAACGCGCCGCCGAGTCGCCGACGAGACTTCGCCGTCGTCGCCGCTTGCATCGCCTGCTCGACAACGCACCGCGCTGCTTGGACATCACCCAAATTGCACAGCACAGGAACCAGGGCCACACACGCGTCGGTAACCCACGGAAAAAGGCCGCGGCTCAACTCCATCCAATACAGCGCACCCTCGAGGTCGGTACGGGCTCTCGCATCGTCGCCCGCCGCGGCGCGTAATCGCCCACGCGCCAACAACGGCAACACGGAGAACAACGTTGGCGTCAGCTCACCATCCATCCCTCGTCCTGCGAGAGTCTCCTCCCCTTCATCCACACGGCCCTGGTCGGCCAGCGAGTCGATCAGCGGCACAAGACCCGGCGTCCGTGTGTAGTCGACGGTCAAACCGAGGATGTCGACGGCCCCGCGCGCATCCGCCTCGGCGGCGCGCAGATCGCCGCGGCGATGACGGGCCAGACCGCGAAGCCACAGCGCCCGCGACAGCCACTGTGGTGAGCCGGTGCGCTCGGCGTGGCGGATTGCCTTCGACAGAATGTGGTCGGCCACCTCGTAGCGTTCGGCCTCCACCAGACAGATGGTGATGTTGGTGCGCCACAACGGATGCCCGCCCTGGCTGACCGCCGCAGGGTGCGTCGCGGCCTGCTCGGCCAGGTCGCCCGCGGTGGCGATCGGGCCGTCCTCGAGCGCCCTGCGGGCGACGAAAGATCGCAGTAAGCACTCCGCCGCGGTCAGGGCAGGCAAGCCGGCGAACCGCTCCGCTTCGGTTTCGAACTTCTCGGGCAGGTCGGGGTTCAGAAGCAGGGCGCCCAGCCGTGCCGCATCGAGCTGCAGAGCGAGTTCTCGGTCGTGGGACCGCACTTCGTCGGCCGCCCATTCGTAGAGCGGGAGCTGTTCGCGCTGCCGCGATGCTTCGGGATGGGTCGTCCATGCCAGTGCGGTGAACGCGCGCGCTCGGATCAGTGGGTCGGTCGCGGTTTCGCCTGCCTCCCGGAGGTGGCCGGGCGCCCCCCGATCGCCGATCTCATGTTCGGCGTTGCCGAGTTCGAACAGCACCAGCGGCCGGTCCGCTGCATTCGGTGGTTCGTCGAGCGCGCGCCGTAGCTGCGCCGCGGCCGTGTCCGGAGCACCGCCGGCGAGCGACGACCGTGCGGCCTCGCGCAACATGGCGACGACATTGGGATCGCCACTCGGTGGCGTCGCGACCAGATGCATCGCGATCGCACCGGGGTCGGTGCGTCGCTCCGCCAGCAGCTTGGCCGCGCGCGCATGCAGAGCCGCTTGTTCGGTGGCGGACAGATCGTTGTAGATCGCCGTGCGCACGACGGGATGGGCGAAACGCAGTGGCTCACTCGCTGACAGGACGGCTAGATCGACCAGGCCTGCGGCCAGCATGCTCGCCTTTCGGACGTCCAAGCCCGACAACTCCGCGCACAGGCTGAGGCGCGCCTGCTCGCCGAGCACCGCGACGGCACGGGCCAACGCCGGCGCTTCGGGATCCAGGCGGCTGACGCGCTGCAGCACCGCCGCTGCAATGCGTTCAGGTGCCAGGTGCAGCACCGCCTGCGGATCGATCGCATTGGCTCCGCGCGCATCGCGGCGGAACTCGCCCAGCAGTTCCGACAGCAGGAAGGGATTGCCGCCGGTGGCCTCTGCACAGGCACGGCACAACTGCGGGCTGGCATCCTCGCCAAGGCTCGCCCGGACCAAACTGGCGACCGCCGACCCGCCAAGCGGGCGAGGCCGAAGAACAGGTGGGCGCGCTTCCAACATCAGCGAACCCAGGTCCCGAGGGTGCCGTTCGCCGCCCGCCCGCAACGTGAGTGCGATCAGCACCGGCAGACCCGCCAACCGGTGCGCCAAGTGGAGCAGGAACCTCAGCGACGGCTCGTCGGCCCACTGCACGTCGTCGATCGCAAGCAGTAGCGGCGCCCGCTCCGTCAAGTTGACGACCAGCCAGTACAGCCCGTGCAGCGTGGCGAAGGCGATGTCGCCGGTGTCTTCCGCCGCGGCGACGTCGGTGAACACCGGTTCGGCCAGCCGCGCCGCACCGGCCAATAACCGGTCGCGTTCGGCGGTGTCCGCCCCCAACAACGCCGTCTCGAGCAGTTGACGCACGATGCCGAAGCCGAAGCCGCGCTCGAGTTCACCGCCGCGCGCGGCCAGCACCGTCATCCCGGACGCGGCGGCACGGCGGCGCAACGCGTCGAGCAACGCGGTCTTGCCGATTCCCGCAGGGCCCTCGACGAGCAACACGCCACCCGAACCGGCGATCGTGGCGGTGAGGGCCGCGTGCAACGCAGCGAGGTCGTCCTCACGATCGAAAAGCAAGGGCTGCTCACCTGAGGAAAAGACTTCGGCCGACTCTTCGGGCATCAACTCTGTCCGGGTTCCCCATTCCGTTGGACCATCTTCTACATGAGAGCACTTCGGTGGTGAGGCGATCGTGAAATCCGCTTCATTGGGCTCGCAGTACCCGTTCGACAGCGCCGCACCGCAGGCGGACGACCGTTTCGCCAATCTCGCGGCGCTCTATGACGACGTCACATGCCGCCACCTCGACCGACTGGGTATCACTGGGGGCTGGTATTGCCTGGAGGTTGGTGCGGGCGGCGGATCGATCGCGCGGCGCATGGGCGAGCGAGTCGGCAGGACCGGGCGGGTCGTCGCGACCGACATCAACACCGACCGGATGCCGGGTTCTCTACCCGTCAACGTCGAGATCCGACAACACGACATCGGCGCGGATCCGTTGCCGGAGGCGGCATTCGATCTCCTCCACGCGCGCGCGGTGTTGACGTTCGTCCCCGGCCGGCGGCTCGCCCTGGCCAGGATGGCGGCCGCGCTCAAACCTGGCGGCTGGCTGCTCGTCGAAGAAATGGTTCCGCCGGTGACGGATGCATGGGCTCCGCTCGGTGAGCCCGACGTCGAACTGGCAAAGAAGGCCCGCACGGCGATCGTCGAAGTCATTCGCCGCCGCGGCGGTGACCCCACGTTCGGTCTCCAAGTCCCAAGCCTCATGACAGAGGCGGGCCTAACGGATGTCGGCGCCGAGGGGTTTTTTGTGCCTTTTCGCACCGACGCGGTGGCCGGACTCTCCAAGGCGAACATCGATCAGATCGGCGACACGATCGTCGAGATGGGATTGATGAGTTCGGCGGAACTCAAGCGGTTCCGCGCGCTTCTTGACCGGCCGAATTTTCCCTATCCGGCATCGATGGCGTTGATTTCCGCGTGGGGACGCGGTCGGCTGGAATAACGTTCGAGCGCACGGACCATTGGGGGAGGTGCCACGGCTCATGCGACGTGAGGGTCGGCTCCATCGTCTCGTGGCTGTCCTTGCGTGCGTGGCGCTTGTGGTCACAGGCTGCGGCGACACAGGCGCACCCGCCGAGCAAGGCATCACACATTTGCGGGTCGCGTTATTTCCCGGCGGCAGCACGCTGCCGGTGCGCGCAGCCGCCGAAAAGGGCATCTTCGAGCGCAACGGCCTGCACGTCGAGGTCACCGAGGGCACGGACTTGCCGCTGTTCATGGCCGCATTGTCCAAAGGGCAGTACGACATTGCGATGAGCGGTCCGACGCTGATTCTGATCGGCGTGGAGAAAGGCCTTGACCTGCAGATCATTTCGAGTCTCCAACGGTCATCCCGGGACAGGCCGAACGCTGTTTGGATCACCAGGGATTCGGCGATCGATTCGTTGACTCAACTGAGGGGCAAGACGATCGCCGTGCCGTCGCTCACCGGAATCATCATCGACGCAACGGTGTACCTGTTGAACCGCAACGGAGTGAAACGCAACGAGGTCAAGTTCTTTCAGACTCCGTTTCCGACCATGGGTGACCAGCTGGCCGCCGGTAACGCCGACGCCGCCATCGCCACGATTCCGTTCTACAGCGCCATCGCCGCGCGTGGATTCCGGATTCACAGCGACGTCATCGACGAAGCGGTGCGAGACGCCAGCGAGGGAACCGTCGAATCCGCGATGACGTCGGTATGGACGGCATCTCGCACACTCGGCCAAGAGCACCCGGAACAGATTGAAGCGTGGCGCAAGTCGCTCACGGACGCAATCGAGTTCCTCGATGCGAATCAGGCCGAAGCGCGGACGATGATGGAGGCCTGGCTGAAGATTCCTGCGAAGGTGCTCGAACGCGCGCCGCTTCCGGTCTGGGGCGTCGACATCACGCCCGCCGAAATGGCGCCCTATGTCACGATCGCCAAGACCGTCGGCTCCATCAAAGGCGATCCCGATGTGAACGCGCTGGTGTGGCGGGGGTCGTGAACCAGACCATTTACCGGGTCGACTCGGTCGGTGTTCGGCTCCCCGCCGAAGACGGTCCGCGGGATGTGCTGCGGGACATCTCGTTCGACGTGCCCGCCGGCGAGATCGTCGGCATCATCGGCCGCTCGGGAGTCGGCAAGACCACATTGTTGAAGGTGCTCGGTGGACTGCTTGAAGTGTCATGCGGCACCGTTGTTTTCGACGGCGATGTCGTTCGGCGGCCACCCAGCGGTGCCGTGGTCGTGTTCCAGGATTACGGCAATGCGCTGTTGCCGTGGCGAACGGTGACGCGTAACACCGCACTCGGTCTCGAGGGCCGTGTCGGACGCGACGAACGGCGTCGGCGAGTGGCAGAGGCCCTGCGTATGGTCGGTCTCGACGACCGCGGCTCGGACTATCCCTGGCGGTTGTCGGGCGGCATGGCTCAACGCGTACAGATCGCCCGTGCGCTGGCGCTGGAGCCGAAGGTGCTGCTGATGGACGAACCGTTCGGCGCGCTGGATGCCATCACAAAGGCGACGCTGCAGGACGTCCTTTTGAGCGTGCAGCAGGAAACCGGCGCGACGGTGGTGTTCATCACCCACGATCTCGACGAGGCGATCTACCTCGGCGATCGGGTGCTGGTCATCAGCGGCAGCCCAGGGACGATCGCAGTGGCGATGGAAACCGAACTCCCCCGCCCGCGTGACCAACTCACCACCCGGGAGCTGCCCGGCTATCTGCACGTCCGGCACCTGCTTGGACAAGCACTGCGATCCGCGGATGACTAGGCCACGAACTACGGGCATCGTTGTGCCGTTTGCCGCGATCGCGTGCTGGCAGGCGTTGGCGGCGGCGGGCTGGCTCGACTACGAATACCTGCCGTCGCCGGGTGAAGTGCTCACCGAGTTGGCCGAACTCGTGCGAAGCGGCGAACTCGCAGGCGACCTCGCGCACACCCTTGGGGTCGCGCTTCTCGCCGCGGGGCTCAGTATGGCGCTGGGTGGTGCACTCGGGCTGGCGATCGGTCTTGTTCCCGCGGTGCGTCGGTACTCGATGGCGACCATCGACTTCTTGCGCACCATTCCTGCGGTTGCGCTGGTGCCCGTCGTCGTGCTGGCGCTCGGTCCGATTCCGACGGCCGAGGTTGTCCTTGCCACGTATGCCGCGATGTGGCCGATCGTCTTGCACACGGCCGGTGGTGTCGCGGCAGTGCATCCGCGCCAGTACGAGGTCGCCAGAATGCTGCGCTTCGGACGTATGGCAACAGTGCGGAAAATCGTCATCCCGGCGGCGGTTCCGGCGTGGCTCGTCGGAGCGCGGATGGCGGTGGTCATCGCGACGCTTGTGGCGATCGTCGCGGAGATGATCATGTATCAGCGCGGGCTCGGTGGCGGGCTTGTCGAATCGATGAACGCGCTTGCCCCCGGCCGCATGTGGGCCTACGCGGTGGTCTGCGGAATCGTCGGTGCCGCTCTCAACGTGGGCTTGCGGACAGCGGTTCGTCTGGCGCTGCCCGGCGCGCTTGCACAGTCGACACTGGATCAGCCGATGGCGGCGCCATCGGTGACGGCCCTGCGCGGCCTGCTGCCGCTGGCCTGTCTGCTCGTCGTGTGGCAGATGACCGCGTCCGTCGACTCGCTGTCCTTTCCGCCGCCGCGGGAATGGACCGCCGCAATCGTACGCATGCACGACGAAGGAGTGCTTTCGCCGGCCGTCCTGCACACGCTCGGCACCTACGCGGTCGGCCTGTGCATCGCGGTGATCATCGGCGCCGCGGCGGGAATGGCGATCGGATCGTCTCGGCTGATCGAGCGGGCACTCAGTCCGACAATCGATTTCGTGGCCGCTGTTCCTGCCGCCGCACTCGTTCCACTGGCCGTTCTGTTCCTCGGGCGAAGTCAACTCAGCGGCATCGCGGCCGTCGCACTGATTGTCGCCTGGCCGATCCTGATGAGCACCGCCGCCGCGATGCGCTCGATCCCCGCCGTGCGACTCGAGATGTCGCGAACGATGGGGTTGTCGCCGCTGCGGCGATGGGCCAAGGTGATCATGCCGTCTCTGTTTCCCGGTTTGATGCTCGGCGTGCGGGTGGCGTCGTCGCTTGCGGTGATCGTCACCCTGCTCGTCGACATCTTCGGCGCGGGAACGGGTCTCGGGCGGTTGTTGGTGGAGAGCCAGCAACGTTTCGACGCGCCTGCGGCATGGGGCCTGCTGTTGATCGTCGGCGCCTTCGGCTACCTGACGAGCGTCCTGCTGTCGTCGCTGCCGCCCGTTTTCGCGAGCGTGCGTGTCTGCACCCCGACACGCAGCGGTTCACCGACATTTCGCGCACGCTCGCGCGGCGCGAGCGCGACGTAATTGCGCGTCGAGCGCGGCGGCTGTGGGCGGTCGCCCCGCCGTGACAGCGAAATGTGCACAGTCGGCGCGCGCGAACGTGCGCAAGATGCTTACAAATAGCGGCGTGTCGGGGTGCAGACACGCACGCTCGCGGAAACGAGGCGGCCACCTACCCAGCGGAGCGGAACTCCAGCACATCGGCCAGCGGCCGGCGTGGCGTCGCCGGTGGCACCTGCTCCAAACTCGGCGCGACGCCCACCCTGACGAGGACCTGCGGGAAGGCCGTTCGATCGAGCAGAGTGGCGACGATGTGTCGACTGGCCGCCATCTCGGTCAGGTGAGTGATCGTGCAAGTGGCCATGCCCGCCGTGGTGCACTCCAGCAACAATCGCGACAGCATCTCGCCAGAGCCGAGCGCGTCTTCGCGGGTGTCACCATCGGTGGACAGAACCACGACTTTCGAGAGGTCTTCGCCAATTCCGGGTCGACGCTCCTCATGCCGGACCACGGGAAAGGTTCGACCCACCCCGACACGTTCTGTTTCGGCAGCCGACACCAGTGAACTGTGCGGTATTCCCTCGCGTTCCTCGAAAGGTGCTGTCCACCAGTGGAGTTCGTTGTGATATGCCGAGTCGTACAGCCGCAGCGCATCGGTGAGCTGGGAAGCCTCGGCCAGTTGTGGCACGTCGGCGTCGCGGATCGCGTCGAGGTGGGCGACACCGTTATCGAGCGCCATGCGCAGAACCAACTCCAATGATTCCCAATCGGGCGGCGCGGCCAGTGGGAGCCGGTCGGTCCTCCGCAACAGAATCGCGTCGGCGCGGCGACGGACCGCGTCGGTGACGGTATCGGCCGGAATGAAATCCACAGATGCGACAAGGTGGCGATCGGTCGGATCGGGAAATCGTTTGACGTGGGTTCGCCAGCCGGCGGCACGCATTGCCACGCGGAAATGGTCGAGCATTGCGCCGCAGCTGATGATCGCCTCGCGGCCCCTGCGGTCAGCGGAGTACATGACACGGTTCGGGTCGACGAACAAGTGCAGACCGCGATCGTCCGCCATCCACCGCCACGGTTGGCTGTTGTGCAGCGACGGTGCCCGACACGCCAAAGTCACGGCGTCCTTGATGACTTCAGCGGGGACCATCGTGTCAGGCATGGCTCAAGTCTCTGCGTCCCTGCCGCCCTCCATCAGGGCCAATGGTCCCGAACCTGGTGGCCGCTTAGGGACCAACGGCCCTTTCGACGAACCCACTAGCGACGCAATATGTGTGCCATGATCAGGGTCTTTCTCGTCGACGACCACGAAGTCGTTCGTCGGGGGCTGATCGACCTGCTCTCCTCTGACCCCGAACTCGAAGTCGTCGGCGAGGCCGGCTCCGTGGGGGAAGCGTTGGTCAAGATACCCGCGGCCCATCCCGACGTGGCCGTCCTCGACGTCGGCCTGCCCGACGGCAACGGCATCGAGTTGTGCCGTGATCTCCTCTCAGAGGACGCCGATCTGCGGTGTCTCGTGCTGACCTCGTACACCTCCGACGAAGCGATGCTCGACGCAATCATGGCCGGCGCCAGCGGATACGTCGTGAAGGACATCAAGGGCATGCACCTGGCGCAGGCGATCAAGGATGTCGGCGCGGGCAAATCACTTCTCGACAACCGGGCGGCAGCCGCGTTGATGGCCAAGCTGCGGGGCGCGCCGGAGCGCGAAAACCCGCTCTCCGGTCTGACCGACCAGGAGCAGACTCTGCTGGGGCTTCTCGGCGAAGGCTTGACCAACAAACAGATTGCCGCGCGGATGTTCCTTGCCGAGAAGACGGTGAAGAACTACGTCTCACGCCTGCTTGGCAAGCTCGGGATGGAACGTCGCACGCAGGCAGCAGTGTTCGCCTCCAAACTGGACCGGCAGATGCGGCA
Source organism: uncultured Actinomycetota bacterium (assembly GCA_963848855.1). Taxonomy (GTDB): domain Bacteria; phylum Actinomycetota; class Actinomycetes; order Mycobacteriales; family Mycobacteriaceae; genus Mycobacterium. Next base: position 182,926 of record CAWKFL010000006.1, on the reverse strand, counting down.
GGCCGACTAGTCGCATGCAAACATCGCGCATTCGCCGCGCAGGGTGGCAATGATGATGCAATGACCGGCAACGTCGGGTCCCGTCCACTGCGGGATACCCTCTCGCAGCTCCGTCTTCGGGAACTCCTGTCCGAAGTGCAGGACCGCGTCGCGCAAATCGTGGAAGGTCGCGACAGGCTCGACGGCCTGTTGGAGGCCATGCTTGCCGTCACGTCGGATCTCGAATTGGACGTCACGCTGCGCACTATCGTGCACACCGCCATCGGTTTGGTGGACGCCCGATACGGCGCCCTCGGAGTACGCGGCGACGGCCACGAGCTGATCGAGTTCGTCTACGAAGGCATCGATGAACCGACACGCAAGCTGATCGGGCACCTTCCCGAGGGGCGTGGCGTGCTCGGCGCACTCATCGACGACCCCAAGCTGATTCGGCTGGACGACATCCGCGATCATCCGTCGTCCGCGGGGTTTCCGCCGAATCACCCGCCGATGCGCACCTTCCTCGGGGTTCCGGTTCGGATTCGCGACGAGGTGTTCGGCAACCTGTACCTGACTGACAAGGCCAACGGGCAGCTGTTCAGCGAAGACGACGAGGTTCTGGTCCAGGCCCTCGCCGCGGCGGCGGGTATCGCGATTGAGAACGCCCGCCTCTACGAGCAATCGCAGGCGCGCCAGTCCTGGATCGAAGCGACCCGGGACCTCGGGACGGAAATCCTGTCAGGCGCCGACCCGGCGACGGTGTTTCGGTTAATCGCCGATGAGGCAATCAAGTTGACCGGGTGCGAGGCCACCCTTGTCGCCGTGCCGATCGACGACGATACCGCCACGGCCGTCGAGTTGACGGTGGCGGCGACCGCGGGAGCCATATCCGGCTCAGTCGACGAGGCACCGATATTTGTCGCCGGAACACCCATCGAGCAGACATTCGCCGACCGCACCCCGCGCCACGTCGACAACATCGAATTGGGTGCCGCGTTGAGTACCGGTCCGGCACTGGTCCTGCCGCTTCGGGCCTCCGACGCGGTCGTCGGCGTCCTGGTCGCATTCCGGCATGTCGGCGCCTATCCGTTCACCGCCGAACAGCTCGACATGATGGCCGCTTTCGCCGATCAGGCCGCGCTCGCCTGGCAGCTTGCCACGTCGCAGCGCCGCATGCGCGAACTCGATGTGTTGACTGATCGCGATCGGATTGCGCGCGATCTTCATGACCACGTGATCCAGCGGCTCTTCGCCGTCGGCCTCGCCCTACAAGGCACGATCGGGCGGGCACGATCAACTGATGTGCAGGAACGGCTTTCGGGCTGTGTGGATGATCTGCACGAGGTCATACAAGAGATCCGCACCGCGATATTCGACCTGCACAGCGCCTCGTCGGGGATGACCAGGTTGCGACAGCGGCTCGACGAGGCGATCGCCCAGTTCGCCAGCGCCGGCCTGCGCACCACGACCCAGTTCGTCGGCCCTCTTTCAGTTGTCGACGCCGCGCTGGCTGATCATGCGGAAGCCGTTGTACGCGAGGCGGTCAGCAATGCTGTTCGGCACGCGAACGCGACGGTGCTCTCCGTCAGCGTCAGCGTCGAAGACGACCTGCGGATCGAAGTCACCGACAACGGCAAAGGCGTTCCTGAGGAGATCACCGGCAGCGGCCTTGAAAACCTGCGTCGACGCGCCGAAGCAGTCGACGGCGACTTTTCCATCGAGCGTGCCGGCAGCGGCGGGACCGTGCTGCGGTGGTCGGCGCCGCTGCGATGGCCGCTATCGCAGGGCTGAACCGTCGAGCTCGGTCGCGACGTCGCCGAGGGGACGCCGCGGCGTCGGGGGAATCGGGTCGGCGTTGACCGGCGCCCAACCGACACGCAGCAGCATCTGGGGGTACCCGCTGACTCCAAAGAGGTCGCTGCGCACCGCTTCTCGAGTGTCGACGATCTCCAGCGGTTCGGTGACCGGGCAGCTGGACAGCCCCAGCGCAGTCGCAGTGAGCAGTACCAGGCTGGTCGCCTCGCCTGCACGCAGCCGCGACAGCCTGCTGTCGTCTTTCGTACCGAGGCCCAGCACCACGGCGCCATCGTCCGCGGACTCGGTGTCGGGCGGTTGCGCCAGCGCGGGTCCCGCGAACACGCGACTCGGTATCGGCGATGTCGAATCCGGCTGCGGCGTATTGCGCGCGGGTACGCCGGAGTCCGATCCGTACCGACCACTCCATGCGGTCAGCTCGGCAAGGTAGTCGTTGTCGGTTGCGTGTCGCCAGACGGCCTGCGCCACAATGGCTCGCAGCTTGGGAAGCGATTCGACCTGACGCAGCATCACACCGGCACGGGCCGCGCGCGATCCCATCAACGTGACGTCCGCGGCGGGAACGGGCCACCAGCTGTAGTGCCTGCGGTCCGTGCGACGCCTCGGTATCGCCGCGGCGAGGCTGACGTCGAGCTCGCTCATCGGACGCCGATATACCTCGATCGCCGCCACGTGCGCTGGTTGCAGGGGATCCGGGAGCCGGTGGACCTTCGACTGCCAACCCAATGCGGCCAGCGCTACGACGGCATGGTGCAGGGACGCTCCGCAACTCAGCAGTAGATCGCGGCTGTCCGGGTCGGTGTTCGGCAGATGTCGATCCGCATCCGCGTAGAGGTGGAGGCTCTGTGCGCCCACCCGCCATCTCCATGGCTGCGAGTTGTGGATCGACGGCGCCCGGGTGGCGAGCGATAAGACGGTATGGATCGTGTCGTGATCCGGAAATCGAGCGCTCATGCCTTTACAGTCGTTGCTGTGCGGTCTGCTCAACTAGAGACCAAAGTCCTTGGCGGCCGCGCCGAATGGCAGCTTCGTCTAGTAGCCCAGATTCGTCACCGCGTACGTCAACGGGTATGTGGTGGACTCCTGGCGCCCGGGGCCGATCACCCGGAGCACCGGCGAAACCCCCGCCGTGTCAACAGAGGTGAGCGCAGCGGGGTCGACCGAGCCCGCCAGCCAATAAGAGTTCAGTGAAAAGGGCAGGCTGTTCGACGTGGTGATCTCGGGGCCGTCGGAGAGCTGGAAGTGCAGATGCGGCCCGCTGGAGTTGCCGGAGTTGCCCAGCTTGCCGATCACCTGCCCCTTGCGTACCTGCCGGCCGGTCTTGACCGTGATGCTGCCGGGCTGCAGGTGCGCATAAACCGCCCACACTCCGGGTGAAATCTGCAGTGACACATGATTTCCGCTGTAATCGCGTGGACCGCGCAGCCCTGTCACCGGGGTATTCGGGGTCTGGTTCGGCATGCCGTCGAAGGTCGCCGAGACCGATCCGTCGGCCACCGCGAGCACGTCGGCGCCGAACCCGTACCACTGTTCGTTTCGACTGCCATCGCCATCGAACAACTTACCGCCACGCAGCTGCGCCCAATCGATCGCGAACTCCTCGAACTTCTTGATGCTGTTGCCGTCCACTGCGATGCGACCCATGCGGTGCGGCGCCGCCGGCGCACAGCAGGAGTTGGCGTTCAGCCACTCCGGCCCCTTCAACGGGGACACGATGGGAGTCGGCTCGCGCGAGTCGACCTCGAGTTCGGGACCGCTGATGTGGTCCGTGCCCACAATCGACGCCAGGTCCGAAGTCCCTGTCCGATAGCTGATTCGGTGAGTGAGACGGTCGGGCACCTGGTCGCGCGGGACCACCACGTCCATCACCGTGGCGAGTGATCCACTGGGCGGGACCACGGCGGTCGGTTCGCCGAAGAACACGGGCGCGGTGTGGGTCGAAACCTCGTCACCCTCGAGCTTGAGCAGCGACGCCCCGTCGGACGAGAGCACCTCGATCGAAGTCACGGTCACCGGGGCGTTGAACATGCTCTGCACCACCAGATCGTAGGAAAGGTGCGTCTTGCCGTCGCTGCCGAACAGCCGGATGGGCAGGTTCACCGACGACACGTTCAGCGCAGTCGTGGTGATTTCCTGGGGAGGTGTTGCCACCGGTGACGGCGCCGACTCGGGCGCAGGCTGGGACGTGGAACACGCCGTCAGCGCTGCGACGCCGACCGCGAGAACCGTTCGGGCTACTGAATGCACCGCGAGAGCACCCGGCCGAATTGCAGCAAGCGTTGCATCTGCGCGAGACCTCCGTTGTCGACCGACTTGAAGTAGCGGAACGACTCACAGAAGATGTCCGACTCGGTGGCCGACTTCCGCCGCGAGCGAGTGACGAGTTGGGTGTACATCCGCAGCCGCATTTCGGACAGCCGCCGGGTGCCGTCGTCGAGCACCTCGTACTCCGCCGTCAGCACCTGGTCGGTGATCGACGACAGCAGGATCGAGCGCACCGATGATGCGAGGATGCGACGTTCACGCTCGGAATCCGTCGACATCTCGTCGTCGGCGCGCCACATCAGCAGCCGGTAGCCGTCGGTGAGTACGACCTCCTGCCACTGGGGGCACCACCCGCCCTCCGGGCAGGGGGACGCCTCACCCCAGGACTCTTCGGTCAATCCGCGCGACATGATGAACGACTTGATCGCGGCAAGGTCGATCACGGACCGCAATTGGTCAAGGGCCAGGTCGGGATCACGCAGGTATACCTTGGCGGCCTCGTCGACGCTGGAGTACGGCGCCCAGTCCTGCGGTGTCCCCATCTACGTCCCTTCCGATGTCCCCCGCAACGCGGCCGACGCCGCCCTAATCTGTGGTGTCACCAGCATCACCTGTCCTAGCACGCCGTTGACGAACGCAGGTGAATCATCAGTGGACAGCTGCTTGGCGAGTTCCACCGCCTCATCGACGGCGACCGGTTCGGGGACGTCGTCGGCATGCAGCAGTTCCCACACCGCGACCCGCAACACTGCGCGGTCGACCGCCGGCAGGCGGTCCAGCGTCCAGCCTTGCAGGTGCGCCGCGATGAGGTCGTCGATGTGGGCGGCGTGCTCGGTCACGCCGCGCGCCACCGTGACCGTGTAGGGATTCAGTACGGATACGTCGGGCTGGGTCTGCGCCAACGCGTTGCGCGAGTCCGCCACCTCGGCAGGGGTGATCCCCCGCGCCTCTGCCTCGAAAAGCAGGTCGACGGCGCGCTTGCGGGCTTGATGCCTGCCGCGGTCAGCTTTCCGGTCAGGCATTCACCCTGCCGAGGTAGCTGCCATCGCGGGAGTCGACCTTCAGCTTGTCTCCGGTGTTGATGAACAGCGGCACCTGGATCTCGGCGCCCGTCTCGACTGTCGCCGGCTTCGTGCCCGCGCTGGACCGGTCGCCCTGCAGGCCCGGCTCGGTGAAGGTGACCTCGAGTTCGACGGTCACCGGGAGTTCGAGGTACAGCGGTGCGCCGTCGTGGAACGCGATCTGCACCGGCATGCTCTCCAGCAGGAACTTGGAGGCGTCGCCGACCAACGATTCGGGCAGCGGGTGCTGCTCGTAGTCCTGCGAATCCATGAACACGAAGTCGGCGCCGTCGCGGTACAGATAGGTGGCGTCGCGCCGGTCGACGGTCGCGGTCTCCACCTTCACTCCGGCGTTGTAGGTCTTGTCGACGACCTTGCCGGACAGTACGTTCTTCAGCTTGGTACGGACGAAGGCCGGACCCTTACCGGGTTTGACGTGCTGGAACTCGACGATCTGCCATAGCTGGCCGTCGATCTGCAGAACGAGCCCATTCTTGAAGTCGGCGGTCGATGCCACGGTCGGTTGTTCTCCTGTTAGACGATGGTCAGTTCCTTGGGGAACCGGGTAAGCAAGTCGGGCGCTCTCTCGTCCACCACGAGCGTGTCCTCGATGCGGACACCGCCGCGATCGGGCAGATAGACGCCGGGCTCCACGGTGACCGTCGAGCCAGCAAGCAGTGTACCGGCGGAAGAGGCGCTGATTCCCGGCGCTTCGTGGATCTGCAGCCCGACGCCGTGTCCCAGGCCGTGGCCGAAGTTGTCGGCGTACCCGGCGTCGGCGATCACCTGCCGTGATGCGGCGTCGACGTCCTTGAGCACGACCCCTGGCGCGAGGGCCTCCCTGCCCGCCTGCTGGGCGATGGCCACCAATTCATATATGTCTCGCTGCCACTCCGCGGCGGGTGACAGCACGAACGTGCGGGTCATGTCGGAGTGGTAGCCGCACACCAGGGCGCCGAAGTCGATCTTGACGAAATCACCCGCCGCCAACACCGCATCGGTGGGCCGGTGGTGCGGGATCGCCGAGTTGGCCCCCGCCGCGACGATGGTCTCGAACGAAACGCCATCGGCGCCGTGGTCGAGCATCAGCGACTCCAGCTCACGGGAGACGTCCTTCTCGGTCCTGCCTGCCCGCAGCCCACCGCGCTCGACCAGGTCGGCCAGCGCCGCATCGGCCGCCTCGCAGGCCAGCCGCAGCAGCGCGATCTCGCCCGCATCCTTGACCTCGCGCAGCGACTCCACCGTCCCCGCTGCGCGCACCATTTCCAGGCTGTCGCCCGCGGCCTTCCGCAACGCCGCGAACCCGTCGACCGTCACGACGTGGCTTTCGAACCCCAGCCGGTGCACGCCGTCGGCGGCGGCCCTTACGGCGAGGTGCTGCCCGCACGCCCGTTCGATGACAATCTCGGCATCCGGCGCTTGCTGCGCGGCCTGAGTCCGATAGCGCCCATCGGTCGCCAGTACCGGTGTCGCCGTGTCCGCGCGGATCAGCAGCGCGGCGTTCGAACCGGTGAAGCCGGACAGATAACGGACGTTGACCAGGTCGGACACCAGCATCGCGTCCAGTTCGGCATCGGCCAGCAGTTGCCGCAGCCGGTCCCGGCGCTGAGAAATTGTCACAGTTGATGACGCTACTCGCTAAGGTGTGGCCCCATGAGTAAGTGGTTACTGCGCGGACTCGTGTTCGCAGCCCTTATGGTGATCGTCCGATTGCTGCAGGGAGCGATGATCAACGCGTGGGAGACCAAGGCGGGACTGATCAGCGTGACGCTGGTCGTCATCTTCGCGGTCGTGGTGTTCATTTGGGGCATCATCGACGGCCAAGCCGATGCGCGGGCCAACCCGGACCCGGACCGTCGCGAGGACCTGGCCATGACCTGGCTGCTGGCCGGCCTGTTCGCCGGCGTGGTCAGCGGCCTGGTGGCATGGTTCATTTCGCTGTTCTACAAGAGCCTCTATGTCGAGGCACTACTCAACGAGGTCACGACGTTCGCCGCGTTCACGGCGTTGGTGGTCTTCCTGTTCGCCATTGCGGGCGTTGCGCTCGGCCGCTGGTTCGTCGACCGCAAGGCACCGGAGGTGACTCGCCACCGCCATGCGCATGATGACGAGCGGGCCGACACCGACGTGTTCGCTGCCGTCCGTCAGCCGGGCCCGGACGAGGCTGCTACGCAGGAGGCTTCGCTGCCGTCGCAGGCGCGCGGCGAGGGTCAGCGCTAGTCGAGGCTGGCCAGGTACCGCAACGCCAGCACGTAGCCCTGTACGCCAAGGCCGACGATCACGCCGGTCGCGACGCTGCTGAGGTAGGAGTGGTGCCGGAACTCTTCGCGCTTGTGCACATTCGAGATGTGCACCTCGATCAGCGGAGCCTGAAGCTCCGCGCACGCATCGCGCAGCGCGACTGAGGTGTGGGTCAGAGCGCCCGCGTTGAGTACCACCGGCTCGCCTGCGTCGGCCGCCGAGTGGATCCAGCCCAGCAGCTCGCCTTCGCTATTGCTCTGTCGCATAACGGCTTTCAACCCCAGCTCGGCGGCTTCGCGTTCGACCAGCGCGACCAGATCGTCGTAGGTGGTGCGGCCGTACACCTCCGGCTGCCGTCGGCCGAGCCTGCCGAGGTTCGGGCCGTTGATCACCTGCACCGTCATGACCGCCCCACTTCGCCATACGCCGCCGCCAGCAGCGACGGATCCGGTCCTTCGAGGCGGCCCGGTTTGGCCAGCCCGTCGAGCACAACGAAACGCAGCACGCCGGCGCGAGTCTTCTTGTCGCCCGCCATGAATTCCAGCAGTTGCGGCAGGGCGTCGGCGTCGTAGGTGACGGGCAGCCCCAGCGAGGTCAGGATCGCCGCATGGCGGCCCGCGGTCTCGTCGTCGAGGCGCCCGGCCAGCCTGCCGAGCTCGGCGGCGAACACCAGTCCCACCGATACCGCGGCGCCGTGACGCCACTGATAGCGCTCGCGACGCTCGATGGCGTGGGCGAGCGTATGCCCGTAGTTGAGGATTTCGCGCAGTTGCGATTCCTTCTCGTCGGCGGCGACGACCTCGGCCTTGACGACGACCGCGCGCCGGATCAGCTCCGGCAGCACCCGGCCGGCCGGGTCGAGCGCGGCTTCGGGGTCGGCCTCGATCAGGTCGAGGATCACCGGGTCGGAGATGAACCCGGCCTTGACGATTTCGGCCATGCCCGCCACGATCTCGTTGCGCGGGAGGGTTTCCAGGGTGGCCAGGTCGTTCAGTACCGCGGCGGGCTGATGGAACGCGCCGACCAGGTTCTTGCCCGCGTCGGTGTTGATGCCGGTCTTGCCGCCCACCGCGGCGTCGACCATGCCCAGCAGTGTGGTCGGCACGTGCACGATGTCCACCCCGCGCAGCCAGGTAGCCGCGGCGAATCCCGCGACGTCGGTGGCCGCTCCCCCGCCGAGGCTGACGATCGCGTCCTTGCGCCCGATACCGATGCGGCCCAACACTTCCCAGATGAAGCCGACGACGGGCAGGTCCTTGCCGGCCTCGGCATCGGGAATCTCGACGCGGTGCGCATCGATTCCCTTGTCCGCGAGCGTGTTCCGGATGGCCTCGGCGGTCTGCGCCAGCGTCGGCTGATGCAGGATCGCGACCTTGTGCCTGCCGTCGAGGACGCGCTCAAGCTCCCCGAGCAGGCCCGTGCCGATGATCACTGGGTAGGGCCGGTCGACGAGGACGTCGACCGTCACTGGTTCAGTCATGTGTGCGTTCCGCGTTGCGCGCCGCAACGGCCGCCGGCGAGGGCGGGGCGTCGGTCGACGGTGCGGGTGGACAACTTCGATGGTGCCCGGCGCCAGGACGGTCTGCGGCGACGCCGCTGCGGCTGCGCCGCTTCCGGGTTTTCCAGACGGGTCACGATGTGTCGCACCACCGCTCCAGGGTTGCGTCGGTTGGTGTTGACCCGCATGGTGGCCAGCCGCCGATACACGGGGACGCGCTGGGCCATCAGCTCTCGGTACTTCTGGGCCGGATCGCTCCCGGCAAGAAGGGGCCGCACGGTGCCTCCTGTGGTGCGGCGAATGCCCTCTGCCGCACTGATCTCCAGAAAAATCACGGTATGGCCTGCGAGCGCGTCACGGACTCCGGGTGACGTGATCGCACCGCCGCCCAGAGACACGACGCCGTCGTGCTCGGCCAGTGCGGCACGCACGACGTCCTCTTCGATGCGACGGAACTCCTGCTCGCCGTCGACGAACAGGTCGGCGATGGTGCGGCCAGTGGTCTCGACGATCTTGACGTCGGTGTCCAGCAGCGTGGTGCCCAATGCCTTGGCGAGCCGTCGTCCGATCGTGGACTTACCCGATCCTGGCATGCCGACCAGCACCGCTTTGGGAGCCATCAGCTCGAAGCCCGTGCGATATCGGGACGGGACGGCTCGCGCTCGGAGACCGCGCGCAGGTAACCGTCGATGTTGGCCCTCGTCTCGGCCAACGAATCGCCGCCGAACTTCTCCAGTGCGGCACGCGCCAGCACCAGCGCAACCATGGTCTCGACGACAACCCCGGCCGCGGGCACCGCGCACACGTCGGAGCGCTGATGGATGGCGACGGCCTCGTCGCCGGTTGTCATGTCGACAGTGGCCAACGCCCGGGGCACCGTGGAGATCGGCTTCATCGCCGCGCGCACTCGCAGCGGCTGACCGTTGGTCATCCCGCCTTCGAGGCCGCCGGCCCGGTTCGTCGACCGCGTCACGCCGTCCGGGCTGGGATACATCTCGTCGTGGGCGACGCTGCCGCGGCGGCGCGCGGTTTCGAAGCCGTCGCCGATCTCGACGCCCTTGATCGCCTGGATGCCCATGACCGCACCTGCGAGCTGGCTGTCGAGCCGGTTGTCGCCGCTCGTGAACGAGCCGAGCCCGACCGGCAGTCCGTTGGCGACCACCTCGACGATGCCGCCGAGTGTGTCGCCGTCCTTCTTGGCCGCCTCGATCTCGTCGATCATCGCGGCCTCGGCGTCCTTGTCGTAGGCGCGCACCGCGCTGGCGTCGATCGCGGCGAGATCGGAGGCCTGCGGCGGCCGGCCGTCGTACGGCTTGGACGCACCGATCGAGATCACGTGGGACAGCACCTCGACGCCGAGGGCCTCGCGCAGAAACGCGCGCGCGACCGTTCCTGCGGCGACACGAGCTGCGGTTTCGCGGGCGCTGGCGCGTTCCAGCACTGGGCGGGCGTCGTCGAAGCCGTATTTGAGCATGCCGGCGTAGTCGGCGTGGCCGGGGCGTGGGCGGGTCAGCGGTGCGTTGCGGGCGCTGTCGGCCAGCTCGGCCGGGTCGACGGGATCGGCTGCCATCACGGTTTCCCACTTCGGCCATTCGGTATTGCCGATCTCGACGGCGATTGGGCCGCCGAGCGTCACACCGTGCCGGATGCCCGCGAGCAGGGTGACCTGGTCCTGCTCAAACTTCATCCGGGCGCCGCGGCCGTACCCGAGGCGGCGACGGGCCAGCTGACCTGCGATGTCCTCCGAGGTCACGTGGACGCCGGCGACCATCCCCTCGACCATGGCAACCAACGCGCGGCCGTGAGATTCACCAGCTGTAGTCCATCGCAACACGCGTCCCATCTTCCCATGACCGGCGTTCAGGTCCGATTCGCCTGTAGTTCGTCACGGTTAGACCAGAACCAACGCGGATGCCGCCGCGGCCGCGAGGCACATCGACGGACCGTGCGGCACGGTCGACTGCATGTTCCGAAGGGCAGCAGCAGCCGCCCACACGGCGGTGATCAACGGCGCGGCGACGGCCGCCAGCACCCACACCTCCATACCGAGCGAGCCCGTCAACGCACCGGCACCGATAGCGAGCTTGACGTCACCGGCACCCATCGCCGACGGGGCCGCCAGATGCACTGCCAGGTAGACGGCGAACAGCGCCGCACCGCCCAGCAGGGCGGGTAACCCGCGACCCGCGACCGCCGCGACGGTGACCACCGCGATCGCGCCGGGAATCGTCAGCCAATTGGGCAACCGACGCTCGCGGATGTCGTACACGCTGAGCGCCGTCAACCAGGCCAGCGCGCACACACCGACCGCCTCCGTCCCCATATCGGCAGGCTAATGCCGATGCGGGGCGGCGCCGAGCACGAATTTCCCGACGCCGCCGCACGACTCAGGCCGACTTCAGGTTGATGCCGTTTGCGGCAGCCCAGTCGACGATTGCGTCCGCGGCTGCCAATTCGGCATGGGTGTGGGCATGGTTGTGCTCAAGCCATGAGATCACTTGTGCCGTCGGGAAATTCGTGAGGCTGACTGGCGAGGGTGGACCGTAGGCGAGAACATCCGCCAGCCGTCCGCCGTCGGGAACGCCGAACCCGGTGACTTCATCGCGTCCGGGGCCTGCCCGGAAGCCACCGTTGTCGCCGATCGTGACGTCGAAACATGTCTGCGGGTGCGTGAGGATCACATTCAACAGGTCAAATGCTCGACCACCGTTGAGTTCCCACAGCAAGGCATGCATGCCGAGCATCAGCGGAGCTACTGCGGATGTGCCGCCCACCACGGCGTGCTTGCCGTCGATCAACACCTCGTAGCCAGTCTCGGGGTCGGCGTTGCCGGCGACGTCCGGTACGTCGCGCCCCGGAAAGTGCTTGCTGACGCCTCCACCGGTAGCGGACTTCTTGTCGTCGTCGTCCCAAGTGACCTCACTTGGGCGCTCGGCGCCGGCCACGGTGAGACGGGTGCCGCCACAGCCGATCGCCGACGGCGCGGATGCGGGAAAGTCGGCTTGGTCCCCCGCCCCGGAGCCATCTCGAGAGCCTGCATCGCCGGAGGCGGCGAAAACCGGGACGCCACGAGCCCGCGCTGCTTTGAAAATCCCCTCCAGCTCATCCATCGTCGAGCTGGACCACTTGTTCTCGGCATCCCCCCAGGAGACCGACACCCCGTCGCATTCCGCCGTGGCTTGCGTGAGCGCGGCCACAAATCCGCTGTCGGTGTTCGGAGCGAAATACATTCGGAAGGTAGCCCGCGGGGCAACCGCTCCGGCAACGATCATGTCGAGTTGGACCTCACCGTCGGCATCAGATCCGTCGGGATTGTTCTCGCCGCCTTCGATCGACACCGACTCGAACGTTGGAGTCGGCAAGCCGTGTGTGGCGAAGTACTTTTCGATCTGCTTTTGGCGGTAGCCGCCGCCGAATTCGACGATGCCGCCGACGTAGTCCTTTCCGCTGGCCTTGTCGATCGGAAAGTGATAGGCGGCCGCCACCTGCCGCGGAGACAGCGACTTGGGCTGCACTTCACGGGGATAGCGGATGTTTGTGTGGAATCTGGGGCCCATTGACGTGAGATCCTTTCGAGTGCTTGACAATTCGCCTACCGTGGCGGCGGATATGGTCGGTGGTATTCCCCTCAACGGGAATGTGGCATGAGATGGTTCAACTGCAGATGCGCAACCGCCCGTTCCAGCCCCCATGACGGACCGCTAACGTCGGTTCGTGCAACGACGATCACCAATCGGGCCGGCAATGCTGGTCGTTGCCGCCGCGATAAGCCAAGAAGTGGGCGCGGCGTTCGCCGTCGGACTGTTCGCCGCGTTGGGCGCGATGGGCGCCGTGTTCGTGCGGTTCTTCGTCGCGGGCGTGATCTTGTGCGCAGTGATCCGCCCTCGCGTGCGGGAGTTGTCACAGCGGGCCTGGATATCGGTGGGCGCCTTGGCTGCGACCCTGACCGTGATGAACCTGTGCTTCTACAATTCGCTGACACGAATTCCGCTCGGCGTCGCGGTGACCATCGAAGTCCTTGGACCACTGGCTCTTTCCGTGATCGTCAGCTCGCGCAGGAGCGCATGGTTGTGGGCGCTACTCGCGCTTGCAGGTGTGGCGTTGCTCAGCCTCACCGGGGTGCGGGTCGGCCGTCTCGATCCGGTGGGCCTCGCGTTTGCCGCGGCGGCGGCGGTCAGTTGGGCGGGCTACATTCTCGCCACTGCGCGCGCGGCGGCAGACTTCGCAAACCTCAGCGCCCTGGCCTTGGCGACGGCGATCGGCGCGCTGGTGACCGCGCCGATCGCCTTGACCACCATCCACGCCGGCGACGCGTTGCGGTGGCAGATTGTCGGCCTCGGCATCACCGTGGGTGTGATGTCCTCGGTGATCCCCTACTCACTCGAACTGATCTCATTGCGACGGCTTCCACCCGAGACCTTCGCGATCCTGACCTGCCTATCGCCGGTCATAGCCGCGCTGGCCGGCTGGCTGATCCTAGGTCAGCATTTGGCGTTGACGGGCTATCTCGCAATCGTGCTGGTCACCGTCGCCAGCATCGGCGCGGTGCACTCCGCGCGTGACCGGATCAAGGGCGACCGGCCGCCGATCACCGCGTAGCGGCCGACCGTATCCGTGCCGCGGCGTCGGCGGCGGCCGCGACGAAAGCGGGCATCTCGGACGGCGCACCCGTCGGCTGGAAGACCAGCGTGTCGACACCGGCGGCCAGATATCGCACCGAATCGTCGGCGTCCGGCGTGCCCGCCACGAACAGCACGGTGGAAAACGCCTCCCCACCGGAGTCGACGCGCCCTTCTGCGACATGGCCGAGCGGGGTGACCACGCTTGCAGGTGAATACTGGCTGTCGAGGATCACCCCGCCGGCGATCTCACCCGCCAGCCGCAACGTCTTCGGTCCGGTACCGCCGATGAGGATCGGAAGTGTTTGCGGCGGAGGCCAATCCAGCCGGACACCGTCGAGACGCACGTAGCGGCCGACGACAGTGACGGTCTCGCCTGCGAGCAGACCTGCCAGCGCGGTGACGTATTCGCGCAGCAGTGTCAGCGGAGATGCGACTGCGGCACCCGCCTGACGCATCCAGTCCTGTATGCCGTGGCCGATGCCCACCCGGATCCGGCCGGGAAACATCGCCTCCACGGTCGCGATCTCCATGGCGGTGGTGACCACGTTGCGCAGCGGTGCGGGTAGCACACCGATGCCGACGGTCACGTTGCCGGTCGCCGCCAGAGCCGCCGTGGCCGCGGCGATACCGCCCTGCAGGAAACAGTCCTCCCACAGCCACAGTTCGTCGATCCCAGCCGAGTCGACCGCCCGTGCGGTCTGTTGCAGGGTGGCAGGAGAGAAGTCCGGGCGGAACACCACGCCAAGCCGCGCGCTCATGTGTCGAACCCTAGTGATCGGCGAGCGCCGCCCTCATCGCTTCCCGTGGAGCCGGCATTCCCGTGAACTGCTCGACCTGAGCGAATGCCTGATTCAGCAACATCTGCAGGCCGTTGATCACGCGGCCGCCCGCCGCCTCGAACGCCGCGGCCAGGGGCGTGGGCCACGGATCGTAGATCGCGTCGAGCAGTCGCGGCGCCACCGCCAGCGTCGTCGCGTATGCCGCAGCGGCATCGGCGGGAATCGTGTTGACCACGACGTCGGCCTCGGCGACCGTGTGTGCCATCTCAGCGCTGCCGATGTCGCACCACCGCCCGTCGACATCCAACGCGGTCACGAGGTCCACCAGCGACGCCACCCGACTGCGGTTGCGCGCCACCACGGTAATCCGTTGCACACCAAGCTCGGCCAGTCCCACCACCACGGCGGGTGCGGTGCCGCCGGAGCCGACGACGATCGCATTTCCAGAAGCCTCGCCCAACGCCCCCATCACGCCGTCGACATCGGTGTTGTCGGCGCGCCATCCGACCGGCGTGCGCACCAGTGTGTTGGCCGAACCGACGAGTTGCGCCCGGCCCGTGCGCACGTCGGCAAACTGCAACGCCGCGAACTTGTCCGGCATCGTCACCGACAAACCCACCCACTCCGGGCCGAAACCGCCTACCACCGCCGGCAATTGGTCCGCCGTGCACTCGATGCGCTCATACGTCCAGCCGTCGAGTCCCAGCGCGCGGTACGCCGCCAGATGCAACTGCGGCGAGCGGGAATGCGCGATCGGCGAGCCGAGCACCGCCGCCTTGCGCGGGCTACCATTCGCGCTCATCGCGCCCTGCCAATTCGCGCTCATCGCGCGGAATCGAGGACACCGTTGCGTTTGGCCAATTCGATATTCGCAAGGTGCTGCTGGTAGTCGCGGGTGAACAGCGTGGTGCCCTGCAAATCGATCGTGACAAAATACAGCCAGTCGCCCGGCGCGGGCTGTTCTGCGGCGGCCAGCGCGGGTTGACCGGGCGAGCAGATCGGGGTGGCTGGAAGCCCGGGCCGCACATAGGTATTCCACTGCGTGTGCTGGGCACGGTCACCGTCGGTGGTGGCCACCTCGATGCGGTCCAGCGGGTAGTTCACCGTCGAGTCGAACTCCAGGGTGCGGTTCTCGGCCAAGCGGTTGTAGATGACCCGCGCCACCTTCGCGAAGTCGTCTGGCTTGGACTCCCGCTGCACCAGAGAACCGACGGTCAGAATCTGGTACGGCGACATGTTCATCGCCTTGGCGGTGTCGAGCAACCCGCCCTGCGCGTACTGCGTTGCACTGGTTTGGATCAGCGTGGACAGGATCTCCTGTGGCGCGGCCGACGGGTCGATGTTCCACGTGCCCGGGGCGATGAGCCCCTCGAGCCTGCGGTGGTCATCACCCAGCGCGCCGACAGCGCTCATCGCCCAGTCAGGCACCGAAAGAGCCGACGGCTCAGCGGTTGTCGCCGACTTCCTCAAATCGTCGGTCGATACGCAATGCCGCTCACCGTCGAGATCCACGCAGGTGGCGCGGGAGATCAGGCTGAAGATGCCGTTGGTGACGGCGTTGGTCTTGACGTCCTGGATGTCGTCGAGCTGCCGACCCTCGGGAATCACCAGCTTGCCGACGCGGTTCTGTGGATCAGCAAGGCGGTCAACGGCATTCGACGCCGGAATCTCGGTGCGCACTTTATAGAAACCCGGCTGAATCGATGAGATGGCCGAGTTGCCCTCGGCCGCCTCGACGAACGCCGAGACCGTGGCGACCACCTTGTGTTCGAGCAACGTCTTGCCGATGGCGGTGGTGGAATCGCCGTCGCGGACCTGGATGACCACATCGTTGACGCCGCCGCCCGCGTAGTCGTTGCCACCCGAACTGAAAAGCGTGTGCCACAACTTGGACCCGAGGAACACGGTGCCGACGAGGACCACGATCAACGCGGCCAGCACGAAGGCGCGACCCATGCGCCGCTTCCGCTGACCACGTGCCTCACGGATCCGTTCCACGCGCGTCATCCGCCGCCGTGGCGGACCGACCGCGACGGGTTCAGCGCGTTCGCGACTCCAGTCGTCAGCCATCCCCGACCTCTCCGTGCGCGGTGAGTGCCGCGCGCCGCTGGTCCAGCCAGTTCTGCAGGATGTTCACCGCCGCCGCCTGGTCGATCATGGCCCGCTGGCCCTTGGCGCGGACACCGGCTTCGCGCAGCGACCGCTGCGCCGACACCGTGGTGAGTCGTTCGTCAGCCAGCCGCACCGGCGTTGGCGCGATGCGGCGCGACAACTGATCGGCCAGCTCGACCGCGTCGTGCGCCGAAGAGCCGGATCGGTCGGCGAGGGTGCGTGGCAGACCCACCACCACTTCAACCGCCTCCAGTTCGTTGACCAGCTGCGCCAGCCGGCGCACGTGCTTGTCCGAGCTCTTTCGCCGTTCTCGCGCTACCGTCTCCACCGGCGTGGCCAGGATCGCGTCCGGATCGCTGGTCGCCACCCCGATGCGCACGGTGCCGACATCGATGCCGAGCCGTCGTCCACGACCGGGGTCGTCGCCTCCGGGTCGATCCGGCAGACGGTCGTCGGTGTTGGCCACGTGGTCAGCTCCGGCCTATTTCTGCGCGCAACGCGGCCAACGCCGCGTCGATACCCGCTGCCCCCTTACCGGAACCCTGAGCCAGATCGGCCTTGCCGCCCCCACGACCGTTGACCGCCGCACCCAATTGCTTCACCAATTCGTTGGCCCGCAGACCGAGATCCTGTGCGGCCGGGTTTACCGCCACCACGAACGGCACGGTGTCTTCGTCGCCCTCGGCGATCAATGCGACGACGGCCGGATCGCTACCGAGCTTCCCGCGGATGTCACCGACGAGCGTGCGCAGATCCGCCGCCGACATTCCGCCGGCCATCCGCTGCGCCACGAGGTGGACCTTACCTATTTGCTCGGCACCGGCGACGGCATTCGCCGCGGCTGCCCGCGCATTTGCCAGACGCATCCGGTCGAGTTCCTTTTCGGCAGCGCGCAGGCGTTCGACCAAGTTGGCCACCCGGGCAGGCACCTCGTCCGACGGCACCTTGAGCGACGAGGCCAGTCCCGCCATCAAAGCGCGTTCCTTGGCCAGATGGCGGAACGAGTCGAGGCCGACATACGCCTCGACTCTGCGCACACCGGAGCCAACCGACGCCTCGCCGAGGATGGTCACCGGCCCGATCTGCGCCGAACTCCCGACGTGCGTACCGCCGCACAGCTCGAGCGAGAACGGGCCGCCGATCTCGACCACCCGAACTTCATCCGGGTAGGCCTCGCCGAACAGCGCCATCGCGCCCATCGACTTGGCCTTCTCGAGCTCGGTGGTGAAGCTGTGCACCTCGAAGTTGGATTCCACCGCCTCGTTGGTGACTTCCTCTATCTGGGTTCGCTGTTCCTCGGTCAGCGGACCCTGCCAGTTGAAGTCGAACCGCAGATAGCCCGGCCGATTCAGCGATCCGGCCTGAACAGCGTTGGGGCCCAACACTTGCCGCAGTGCGGCGTGCACCATGTGGGTGCCGGAGTGGCCCTGCGTCGCGCCGTGCCGCCAGCGCGGGTCGACGGCCGCGACGACGGTGTCGCCCTCGACGAACTCGCCGGATTCGACATTGACGCGATGCGCCCACAGGGTCTTCGCGATCTTCTGCACGTCACTGACGGCAGCCTTGGCCGCGCTCGAAGCGCCCGCACCCGTGATGGAGCCCTCGTCGGCGATCTGTCCGCCGGACTCGGCGTAGAACGGGGTGCGATCGAGCACCAGCTCGACCCGGTCGAAGCCACCGTTGTGCGATACCACCGGCACCCGCTTGCCGTCGACGAAGATGCCGAGGATCTTCGCCTCCGACGTCAGCTCGTTGAAGCCGGTGAACTCGGTGGGACCCACGTCGACCAGATCGCGGTATGCCGACAGATCGGAGTGGGCCTGCTTGCGTGCGGCCGCGTCGGCCTTGGCACGCTGGCGCTGTTCGGCCATCAGGCCGCGGAATCCCTCTTCATCCACCGACAGGCCGGCCTCGGCGGCCATCTCGAGGGTCAGTTCGAGCGGGAAGCCGTACGTGTCGTGCAGCGTGAACGCGTCGGTGCCGGACAGGACCGAGGCGCCCGACGCCTTCGTCGCACCGGCCGCCTCCTCGAACAGCCGCGAGCCCGAGGTGAGCGTGCGGTTGAACGCCGTCTCCTCGGCCACAGCGATGCGCTGGATCCTGTCGAAGTCGCTGACCAATTCGGGGTACGACGGGCCCATCTCGTCGCGCACCGTGACCATCAGGTCACTCATGATCGGCTCATCGACACCGAGCAGTTTCGCGGCGCGGATGATCCGTCGGAGCAACCGACGCAACACGTAGCCGCGCCCCTCGTTGCCCGGGCTGACACCGTCGCCGATGATGATCGCCGCGGTGCGGCTGTGGTCGGCGATGATCCGGTATCGCACATCGTCCTCGTGGTTGCCTTGGGCATAGCCCCTCGGGGCGACGGCGGCCACCGCCTCGATCACCGGCCGCACCAGGTCGGTCTCGTAGACGTTGTCCACGCCCTGCAGCAGACAGGCGATGCGCTCGACACCCATTCCGGTGTCGATGTTCTTACGCGGCAGCGGGCCCAGGATCTCGAAGTCGTTCTTCGAGGTGCCCTCGCCACGCTCGTTCTGCATGAACACGAGGTTCCAGATCTCGATGTAGCGGTCCTCGTTGGCCTCAGGGCCGCCCTCGATCCCGTACTCGGGGCCACGGTCGTAATAGATCTCAGAACACGGGCCGCACGGGCCGGGGATGCCCATCGACCAGTAGTTGTCCGCCATGCCGCGGCGCTGAATGCGTTCGAGCGGAAGCCCGGCGACTTCCTGCCACAGGCTGATTGCTTCGTCATCATCGAGATAAACAGTCGCCCAGAGCAATTCCGGGTCAAACCCGTAGCCGCCCTGCTCGACGGGGTTGGTCAGAAGCGTCCAGGCGAACTCGATGGCGCCTTTCTTGAAGTAGTCACCGAACGAGAAGTTCCCCGCCATCTGGAAGAACGTGTTGTGCCGTGTGGTGATGCCCACTTCGTCGATATCCGGAGTGCGGATGCACTTCTGGACACTGGTCGCCCGGTTCCACGGCGGTGTCCGCTGCCCCAGGAAGTAGGGCACGAACTGCACCATGCCCGCATTGACGAAGAGCAGATTGGGGTCATCGAGGATCACCGAGGCACTCGGCACCTCGGTGTGGCCTGCCTTCACGAAATGATCGAGGAAACGCTTCCTGATCTCGTGTGTCTGCACTTCCCTATTGTCCTTCGCGTTCTGGCATTACCTGCGACTATCGACCGCACTACAGTACCGGTCAGCCTGCTATGCCTTCACGAAGCTCAACCGGACCGAGCGTCGCGGGTTGTCCCGGTTCAGGTCGACCAGCACGACACTCTGCCACGTTCCCAGAAGCGGCTCTCCGCCCTGCACCGGCACCGTGACCGACGGCGCCACCAGGGCAGGCAGCACATGGTCGGCCCCGTGCCCCGGCGAACCGTGGGCGTGGCGGTAGCGGTCGTCGCGCGGCAACAGCCGCTCCAGCGTGTCGATCAGATCGGCGTCGGACCCCGCGCCTGTCTCGATGATCGCGACACCGGCGGTGGCATGCGGCACGAAGATGTTGCACAACCCATCGTGGCGGTCGCCACAGAACGAGCGCACGGCATCGGTCAGGTCGACGATTCGATGGCGCGAGGTGTCGATGTCGAGCACGTCGGTGTCCACATCTCCAGCCTACGTACGCCGCGAATCGCGTGTTCTGACGGTGTGACCAGCGGATTGACGCGAGCGTTTATTCGCAGAGCGGCGAGGGTATCTCACCTCCAGCCACAAGAGCCTTGGAGGAAGAATGACAATCACCGGTGTTATCACCGCAATACTTATCGGCATCGTCGTCGGCGTACTCGGCCGCCTGGTCGTGCCCGGCAAGCAGCCGATCGGGATGCTGGTGACGATTCTGGTCGGTATCGTCTCGGCGTTCATCGGTACGGCGATCGCCCGCGCAATCGGTATTCCCACCGCCACGAATGGCATTGACTGGCTCGAACTGTTGGTGCAGGTCATAGTCGCGGCATTGGGCGTGGCGCTGGTATCGGCGATGATGGGCCGCAGGCGCACCGGCATCATGGGCCGTAGGCGCTCAGGACTTCTCCGCTAGTGGGTCAGCACGAGGTCAGGGATTAATCTGCCCGATCCTTGATCCGCTGATCGACCCACTCGTTGCCGCCGGGGTCGGTGAAAATTTTCGGACAGCGTGCCCCCATCGCGTTCGTCGAAAATCACCGATTACCCGGCGGCAACCCCGTTTAGAGGGTTTTCAACAGCGCGTCGAGCTTCTCATAACCCTCCACCATGCCGCCCTCCATGCCGGACGCGAGTAGACCGTCACGAGCCTCGATATTCGGACAGATGGACCGGCCGCGCAGCTGGCTGCGGCCGTCGCCGAGATCCTCGAACCACATGTACTCGATGTTGACCATGTCCGGCGCGCCCTCGAATTCGAAGGTCTGCAGGATGAATTCGTTTTCCCGCACGGTGTGGAACGTGCCGTTGAAGCCGAACTTCCCGTGCTCGTTCTCATGCGAGTAGCGGTAGCCGCCGTGGCTCTTGAACTCCCACTCCGTGATGTCCATTTCGAGGCCGTGCGGGCCCAGCCACTGCTTGATCAGGTCCGGCTCGGCGTGGGCACGGAAAAGGGCCTCGACGGGTGCGTCGAACTCCCTGGTGAACTCCATGGCCAGGGTGTCGACGGGAGCGTTCATGTTCAGTGCGTTGGTCATTGCTGCGTTCCTAATCGTTGCGGTCTTCTCGGTCGGACATCCCCGCCAGCAGGGCATCCAGCCGGCGGTAGCTGCGTTCGGCGTCAAGCCGATATCGGTCGATCCATTCGGTCAGCCGCTCCAGCGCGGCCGCGTCGAGATGGACCGGCCGACGCTGCGCATCACGGGTCCTGGTGACCAGCCCCGCCTGCTCGAGTACCTGAATGTGTTTGGACACTGCCTGTTTCGTGATGTCGAACGGCGCGGCGAGCTCGTTGACGGTGGCCGGTCCCCTGGACAGTCGCGCCACGATGGCGCGCCGTACCGGGTCGGCCAGCGCCAGAAAGGCGCGGTCCAGCCGGGTGTCGGCATCTCCATCACTCCCCAATTGTCAACCTTGCGTTTGATCAATCTATTGATTGATTACCAAGGTAGAAGAGGGTGCCCGCGCTGTCAAGAGCCTGTCGAAGAACGCCCAAACGGACAAACGGGCGAGAAAGTGCGAGTAGACGCCGCCAAAACGTCGATCTCGGCGAGGGAGACCGGCGGGTCGCCGCTCGGATACTGTTGCCGCACAACGCTATCGGGATCGTCGCGCGGGTACCTCGAGTGTGCCGCGCCGACTAAAGCGCGCGGCACAAGCCCTACATCGGCAGCGTAATCGCAACGGCGGCATTCTCTTCGGGTGTCGCCACCTGGTAGCCATACCGGATCGCGGTCTCGACGAGGCGGGCGCGGTCTTCATGGGTGGGCGGGGGTGCGCCGGCAGGGCGACCGACCTCCTTGAAGAAACGGCCAGGCTTCGGAGTCGTGATGATCAGATCGACGGCGGGCGGGTCGGTGAGATTGCGGTGGGCGTGAGGCACGGAGCTGGGAATGCGGATGTAGTCGCCGGGCCCGGCACCGACCCACTCCAAGCGGCCGTCGCTTTCGACGAGCACGTCATGCCCGCCGGACAGAATGAAGAAATCCTCGAAATCGTCGTGCCGGTGCAGTGGGACCGTCACTCCCGGCGGGATGACTCCCCGCATCACACAGACCTTGTTGACGTCGTCATCGGTGTCGATAAGAAATTCCACGCTCGGCCCAAGAACGTCCAACACCGGCAACCCGCTGCCCTCGGCCAGATTGGCGAGGATCGGGCCCGGGCCCACGAAGGATGTGATGTGTCTACTCCCTTTCGATGGAGTCATCGGATCAAGCGCTAACGGCGCACTTGGGTAAACGCCGATGTCGTCGACAATGATTCGAGCCGAGCGCCCAACCCGTCAGCGCTTTTTGCGGATGATGGCACGCAACTTGTCCAGGCGGCCCGCGATCTCGCGTTCGGCGCCGTGGGTGGTTGGCCGGTAGTAGTCCACCCCGACCAGCTCATCGGGCGGATACTGTTGGGGCACAACGCCATCGGGGTCGTCATGCGCGTACTTGTAGCCAATCGCATTGCCGAGCTTCGCTGCTCCGGAATAGTGCCCGTCGCGCAGATGCGCCGGCACCAGGCCCGCTTTGCCCGCCTTGATGTCGTTCATCGCGGCGCCAAGCGCGGTGGTGACGGCGTTGGACTTGGGCGCGGTGGCCAGATGCACCGTGGCGTGGGCCAGCGTCAGCTGGGCCTCGGGCATCCCGATCAGCTGTACCGTCTGCGCGGCGGCGACGGCGGTCTGCAGCGCGGTCGGATCGGCCATGCCGATGTCTTCGCTGGCCAGGATCATCAGTCGGCGGGCCACGAATCGCGGGTCCTCCCCCGCGACCAGCATCCTGGCCAGGTAGTGGAGCGCCGCATCCACATCCGAGCCGCGCACCGATTTGATGAAGGCGCTGATCACGTCGTAGTGCTGGTCGCCGTCGCGGTCGTAGCGGACCGCGGCCTTGTCGAGCGATTGCTCGATGGTCGCGACGGTTACCTGCTCGCCCGCCTCCGCGGCGACCTCGAGTGCGGTCAGCGCGCGGCGCGCGTCGCCCGCCGACAACTGCACCAGCAGGTCGACGGCATCCTCGGTGACGTCGACCTTGCCGTCGAGACCACGCGGATCGTCGATCGCGCGGCGCACGACGGTGCGCACCGCCTCGGTGTCGAGCGGTTGCAGCTGGAGGATCAGCGACCGCGACAATAGCGGCGCGACGACCGAGAACGACGGGTTCTCGGTGGTGGCCGCCACCAGCAGCACGACGCGGTTCTCGACCGCGGACAGCAGCGCATCCTGCTGCGTCTTGGAAAATCGGTGAACCTCGTCGATGAACAGCACGGTCTGCTCACCGTGCGCTGCGGCACGACGCGCGACGTCGATGACGGCGCGCACTTCCTTCACCCCCGCCGAAAGCGCCGACAGCGCCTCGAAGCGGCGGCCGGTGGCCTGGGAAATCAACGAGGCCAGCGTCGTCTTACCGGTACCGGGCGGGCCGTAGAGGATGACGGACGCCGCACCGGAACCCTCCACCATGCGCCGCAACGGCGAACCGGGTTTCAGCAGGTGATCCTGCCCGAGCACCTCATCGAGCGACGCGGGACGCATGCGCACGGCCAACGGCGTCGACGCGCCGACGGGGCCGACCGCGCGATCGGCCAGGCCCGTGGTTTCGCCGGGGACGTCGAACAGACCGTCGGACACGCTCTCTGCTTACCACGTCAGCCGGACATACGATCGAAACGTGACCCTCAAGCCCGTCAATCTCGCCGCGGCGCTCGCGTCGTTCGACGACACCTACAGCCCGCGAATCGTCGCCAAAGTGAATGAATACGACGTCCGGATCGCCCATGCGCAGGGTGAGCACGTCTGGCACGTCCACGAAGACACCGACGAATTCTTCCTCGTGCTCGACGGCGAATTCCACGTCGCAGTGCGCGACGCCGACGGGGGCGAGTCAACGGTCGTGCTGCGCGAAGGCGATACCTACGTCGTGCCCAAGGGGGTTGAGCACAAGCCGTCGTCACCCGGTGGGTCGATCCTGATGTTCGAGCCGCGCGGGACGTCGTCGACGGGAGATCGGCACGAGGGCGAGCTCCCCGCCCACGTGGACAGCACGACGGGCCACGCGCTCGGCTAGGCGCCCTGCGTCACGAAGTCGATCAGCTCTTCGGCCCGGCCGATCAGCGCGGGTTCGAGGTCGTTCCAGTCGCGGACCCGGCCCCGGATCCGCTGCCAGGCCCTGGCGATGTCGGCCTGCTGGGTGTGCGGCCAGCCCAGCGCCTGGCACACGCCGTGCTTCCAGTCGGTGCCGCGAGGCACGACCGGCCATGCGGAGATGCCAAGGCGGCCGGGCTTGACCGCCTGCCAGATGTCGATGAAGGGATGGCCGACGACGAGTGTGTGCGGGCCACCGGGTCCGCGGCGGACCGCGTCGGCGATGCGGGCCTCCTTCGACCCGGCCACCAGGTGGTCGACGAGCACACCGAGCCTACGGCCTGGGCCGGGACGGAACTCCTCGACGATCCCGACGAGGTCGTCGACGCCCCCGAGGTGTTCGACCACCACACCCTCGACCCGTAGGTCGTCGCCCCACACCTGCTCGACGAGTTCGGCGTCGTGGCGGCCCTCGACGTAGATCCGGCTCGCGAGTGCGACCTTGGCCCGCGCGCTGGGTACCGCCACCGAACCCGAAGCCGTGCGGGCGGGCTCTTTGGGCGCCGCGCGCCGCGGCGCGGTGAGGACGACCGGCCGACCGTCGATGAGGTACCCAGGACCTATCGGAAACGGCTTCCTGCGGCCATGCCGGTCCTCGAGTTCCATCCGCCCGTATTCGACGCGGACCACGGCGCCGACATAACCGGTCTGCGCGTCCTCGACGACCATGCCGATCTCCACTGGCTGTTCAGTGGAACGAGGTTTCTTGTTCGGATTGTTGGCGAGAACGTCAGAGCCATAGCGATCAGCCACCGAGTGATCGTAGGGTCACTCGCGTGCTGCTCAACCGCGACACGGCCGAGGGAATTGCGAACGGCGGCATCACGCTTGTGTTGCGCCGGTGGGATGCGCCGCGGGCCAAACCGGGCGGTACGCAGCGGACGGTGGCGGGCACCATCCGCATCGACGACGTCGCCGAGTATCCGGGCGGCTACCGGGTGACCGCCCAGCAGGCACGCGCAGCGGGGTATCCGGACGCCGAGACAGCGCAGAAAGAGCTGGACCGCAGGCCTGCCCGGCACACCTATGTGATTTCGGTGTCGTATCTCGCTCCCGACGAGCGACCCGAGCTCGCCGCCGACGACCGGCTGTCGGACGCCGATATCGAGGCGATCGCCGCCAGGCTGGCGCGCTGGGACGCCGCGGCGCAAACCCCGTGGACACGGCAGTACCTGGAAATGATCGGCGCCAACGAGGGCGTTCGCGCGCCCGATCTGGCCACGCGCGTCGGGTTGGATGTGCCGCGATTCAAGCGCCGGGTGCGTCAACTCAAGGGGCTTGGTCTGACGATCAGCCTCGACGTCGGCTATCGACTGTCCCCGCGGGGCAAGGCTTTTCTGCATCGAAGCGACCAGTGAGGAGAAACGCATGAGCGCACTCGAACCCACCCCCGAGCAGTTCGCCGCCCTGGCGGCGCGACCCGCCGGCGCCCCAGTCGTAATGGTGAATCTTCTGCAATTCAAGCCCGACGGCGGTCGCGAACGCTATCTGCAGTACGCGCGCGAGGTGGTGCCGCACATCGAACGTGTCGGCGCCACAGTGCGTTACGCAGGCATCGACCCGGGGATCGTCATCGGCGACGGGCAGCGGCCGGGGTGGGACGCCATCCTCATCGTCGAATACCCTTCACCCGCAGCCTTTATCGACATGGTCACCAACGAGGACTACATCAAGGTTCACGAGCACCGGGTCGCCGCGCTGGATCAGGGCGATCTGATTGCGACGTCGATGTGGTCGATGGCGGAGTGACCGTTGCGCTGGCACTGACCCCGGACGGCCATTGGAACATTCCGACGGCCGACCTGGCCGCGGCGGCGAAGGCGGCCGGGGTTCACCTCGCTAGGAATCCATGCCGACCCGGTGGATGAGGCCGCAGCCGACGTGTACGCGTCCGCGCGCCTGGGGTGCCACGAACTACTCGCTCTCATCGTCGGCGACGACGAGGGGCCGCGCTGAGCACCGCCGAACGGCTGGCGGACACGGCCGTGGCGATGGCAGCGGAGTGGGTGCTCACCGTTTCAATGCGTATCCGGGCGCGGACGTCGTTGCGCGGTGCGCCCGTATCCTCGACGCCGCCGGCACCGGGATGGCGGTCGAGTTCTCCCCGTGGGACCCGTCTCGTAGACACGAGACGGGTTGGACGTTGTCCGGATGGCGACCGGCGCGGGTCGCGCCGGGCTGCTGATCGATTCCTGGCACGTCGGCTTCGGCGACAGCACGTGGAAAGACCTTGCCGAAGTCCCACTGGACGACATCGCCTACGTCCAGTTCACCGACGCGCTCGAACCCGACTCGCGTGATCGCCCAATCCGCGAGACGCTGCACCGGCGCGCGCTGCCCGGCGACGGCGTGCTCGAACTGGACCGCTTCGCGCGAACGCTGCTCGACCGGGGTTGGGACGGCATCGTCAGCGCCGAGGTGCTCAGTGCGGACCTCAGGGCGCTGCCTGCCGACGAACTCACCCGCAGTCTGTACGACACCGCCGCACGCTACTGGCGCTGAGCGCACGCTCGTCGCCGCGCGAGCGTGCACAAAATGCCCACGAATCTCGGCGTGTCGGGGTGCAAACACGCACGTCCCCTACTTGCGTGTGGGCCCACGCGGTGATGAGGTGCGGAAAAACTAGGTGGCGAGTTCGTCGATGATCGTGTGGACGAACCGCATCTTTTCGAGCACCGCGGGCGGCAGCACGAACGGGTAGAGGTCCTCTTTGCCCATCGAGCGATTGATCATGTTCAGCGCCCAGGACAGCGGCAGCCACATATCGATGATCGTGTCGAATCCGCTGGGGCCCAACACCCCTCGATCGAAGGTCGCCGCGGCAGGCGCCAGCGCGAAGGCCGCGGCCGTGTCGAGGGTGTCGCGGATGTGCAGGTAGTGCGCAAAGGTTTCAGCCCAGTCCTCGGCGGCATGCATCGTCGCATAGGACGACACGTATTGCTCTTCCCAGTCCGGGGGTGGCCCGTCGTTGTAGTGACGGTCCAGCGCCGCCTGATAGTCCGCGTCGGGGTCGCCGAACAGTTCGCGGAACTGGTTCTCGTGATCCTGCGAGGGGGCCACTAGGCGGAAGTAGTAGTAGTGGCCGATCTCGTGGCGGAAGTGGCCGAGCAGCGTGCGGTACGGTTCGGCCATCGCGATGCGCAACCGCTCGCGGTGCACGTCGTCGCCTTCGGCGAGATCCAGTGTGATCACGCCGTTGTCGTGACCGGTGAACACCTTGTCTTTCTCGCTGGAAAGCAGATCAAACGCGAGACCGTACTGGGTGTCCTCATCGCGACCGACGATCGGCAGCTTCAGTTCGGACAGTTCGACGATCAGTCGACGCTTGGCCTTCTCCGCATTCGCGAACGCCGCCATCGCGTGGGTGTCACTGTCGCTCGGACGCGTACGGGTCAGGGCGCACGATGCGCAGAGCTGGCGCACCGGGTCCTTCTCGACCAGCCAATTGCATTCAGCCAAATGCATATTGGCGCACAGCTCGTACTTCTCGGCGTCAACGAAGCCGGCGTGGCCGCTCTCATCGCCGGATGCGATCACCATCAACGCCATATCGTCGAGCGAGAATCCCAGCGGCTTGCTGCAGGACAGACACACCGAGTTCTCGAACGCCAGGTGCTGACCGCAGTTGGGACAGATGAAGTCACGCACGCAGCACTCCCCCTTCATGCGGCGCCACATCTACGGCGACCTCGATGACACTGCTGTCCGAGTCGGTGTAGATGATGCCTCGCAACGGCGGCACATCCGCATAGTCGCGGCCGAACCCGACGCTGATGTACCGCTCGTCGACCATCTGGTCGTTGGTGGGATCCAAACCCAGCCACTGGTTTTGCGGTGTCCACACCGATGCCCAGGCATGCGTGGCGTCGATGCCGATCATGCGTTCCTTTCCCGGAGGCGGGTCGGTGGCGAGGTATCCCGAGACGTAACTCGCAGCCAGCCCATTGGCCCGCAGGCAGGCGATCGCCAGCCGCGCGAAGTCCTGGCATACCCCTTCCCGCGCGGCCAAAACCTCCCTGACGCCGGTGGACACCGTTGTCGAACCGGAGCGGTAGGTGAAGTCGGCGTAGATTCGCGACGCCAGGTCACGAAGCACATCGATCAGGGGTCGGCCAGGCTCGAAACTCGGTGCGGCGTAGGCGCGTACCTCATCGGTGATCTCGGGCGGCTGCAGGTCGAGCGTGAACTCCGTGGCGAGCGCCCCGTCCACTCCGACGGGCCGAGCAATCTCCCACGGCGCGCGCGCCGACCCGCCGCCGTAGAGCTCCTTAGGCGGCGGATCCACTTCGACGACGGAGCTGCTGGTGATGGAAAGCGTCTGATGGCGCTCTGTGACATGGAAATACGAGCTGATGTTGCCGAACACGTCTCGGCTGGTCGAGCTGTCGGCGGCCTCTGGCTCGATGACCAACTCATGCAATAAGCAGCGCTGCCTCGCGGAGTCACGCGGCGTGAGGAACCCGCGGCCGTAAGAGCTCGTGACGACGTCGGAGTAGCTGTATACCGTGCGGTGCGTGACCTCGTAGCACCGGCTCGATCCCGACGCCGTCGGCCCATCGGGGAAAGCCGTCACGGCATCACCCGACGTTCATCCGGGCCCCACAGCGGCTGCATGCCGCCGGGCAGCGACAGGTGCGTCGCGGTGATGACACCGGAGAGCTCACGCAGGTTTCTGTGCATCCCGTCGAGCAGGTCGGCGAGGACGTTTCGCGTTCCGTCGCGATCGACAACCTCCAGATCGGCGGGGTCCGTCCGGCGCAAGGTGGTGGCGATCTCGTCGACGAGCCGCTCCGGACGCGACGAACCCGATGAGCCGGGCAGCGCCTTCAGGTTCGCCCGCAAGCGCTCGAGTTGATAGACCAGCGACCGAGGGTTTTCGCTGTCGAACAGCACGAGTTCTGCCACAGCGGCCACACTAATCAGGCCCAGATTCCGGCGCCGGTAGATGACCGACGATTCGCACGCCACCAGCGCGGATTCTGTGATGGTTTGCTCAGCACCGGGACTGCGAACCTTTGTCAGAGTCGCACGCAGCAGCGCGGTGAGCGCGAGCCCGCGTTCGATCCGTTTGCCGATGTCCATCATCGTCCAACCGACGTCCTGCACCATCGACTCGGCCGCTACGCCGGATAGCGCCAGCATCCCCGCGAGCGTGAGGTTGTTCGTCGACGCGAGGAAGGCGTCGCCCTCTGCCTTCGAATCGGGCGGTGCGTCCGGTGCATCCTGGAACGCTCGCTCGACGGCGGCCAGCACCATCCACGTGTCGTTGGACATCTGGTCACGCACCGAGCGGGCGGCCAACCCCAGCCGCTCGACCGACTGCGCCAGCGATCCCGCGCGGTGCCGATCGGCTGTCAACGACCACAACGTGGACTGCGCGGTTGCGACGATCTCCGCATAATCTCCGCCCGCGCCGGTGTCGGTACCGGTGATGCGCCCGAGCGCCGCCAGCAGCACCGGCACACACTCGCTATCCTCCATCTCCCGGCGATAGTGGAATTCGTGGTAGCGCTCGCGCGTGACGGTCAGCAGCCGGGCCATGTTCTCCGCCCGTTCGGCGTAGCGCCCCATCCAGAACAGATCGGACAGCACACGCGGGGAACTGACGGCGCGCGTGGGGCTCGGCGTCATCGCGGGCAGCTCGACGACCGGCAAGGTCTGCACCGCGACCCGCGGCGGTGTTCGCACCCAAATATCTTTGGCTGCAATGGTATTCAGCCGATACTCGGCGTTTCCAGGTGCCAATAGGTACCCCAGGCCACCGATCATGGGCGCGTATCCGCTGCGCTGCGACACGGTGAACAGCCGCATGCCGACGCTGGCCGACGACAAGCCACCGGGGTAGAAGTCGGTTGGTGCCGACGAGAACTGCGGCAGTTCCTGGCCCACCCACTGCCACGACGTCGCCTCGATGCGCGCGGCAAGGGCATCACGCTGTCCGGTCGACAACGCTGGTCCGACAATGGGTTCCGATCCTGTTACCGACTTGATCAACAGTGACGACAGGTTCGCAAGCAGGTGCGAGCGTTCCACGTTCAGCCCGCCCCAGTACATCGGCGCCGTCGCAAGCAACGGCGTTTCCCCCAGCAACCTTTGAGCGAGATCGGGCAGGAACCGAAGCAGCCCGGGGCTTTCCAGGATGCCGCTGCCTAAACTGTTGACCACCGTCACCGCGCCACGGCGCAGCACCTCGACGAGACCCACCACGCCCAGCCGGGAATCGGCCCGCAGGTCAAGCGGATCGGCATAGTTGGCGTCCACCCGTCGCAGAACCACGTCCACCCGCTTGAGCGTGCCCATCGACCGCATCCACAACTTGCCGTCGCGCACCACCAGGTCAGCGCTCTCGACCAGCGGGAAACCGAGCACGCTGGCCAGGTACGCCTGGTCGAACGCGGTTTCGGAATGAATTCCCGGGCTGAGCACTACCACGACGGGCTCCTCTGCCGATTCCGGGGCGGCGTCGATCAGCGCCAGCCGCAGTGCCTGTGCCCATGGCGAGGCCGGTCGAGGCCCGATCCGCTCGTAGAGTTCGGGGATGGCATGCGCGGCGACCCTCCGGTCGGCCAGTGCGTAGCCGGCGCCCGACGGCGCTTGCGTCCAGTCCGCATTGACCACGAAGGTGCCCGATGCGTTTCTGCTGATGTCGCAGCCGTGGAGGAACAGTTGGTGGCGACCCGGCACCTCGATGCCCCTGGCGGCCCGCACATAGCCAGGATGAGCGAACAGCAACTGTGGCGGCAGCACTCCGCTGGTCACCGATTGACGCGGCCCGTACAGGTCGGTCAGTACCGCGTCGAGCAGCCGGGAGCGCTGCACCAGACCGGATTCCAGCATGTCCCAATCGGACGCCGAAATCACCAGCGGCAGCGCGTCGAGGTGCCACGGCCCCGGTTCGGCGGTGCCGTCCCCGTTCGTGACTGCGTCGCCGTGCCGGTCAACCTCGATGTAGGTGATGCCGTCGTTGTCGACGAGGCTGCGCACTGTTGCCCGCAGTTGGTTCAGTCCTCCGCGGCCGCGCTCTCCCACGCATTCGGCGAGCTCCTGCCAGGCCGGGCGGATATTGCCTGCCGCGTCGACGAATTCGTCGTAGCCGGTGCCCCCACGATCGCCGCGAACATCGAACAGCGCCTGCTGGGCCCGCGCGGTGCGATACCGGGCCAGCAGGTGGTCGATGTCGTGCGCGTCGGCATCGGAAGACGTCGACGGGCCGCCTGCAGGAAGAGCCATCAATGCAGAACGGTACGCACTCGGCGTAGATCCAAGATCCCCGGCGCGCCTACATCGGTTGATTGGCGGGCCTGCTTCTCTCGGAGGTCGGACATGTCGAGACTGCCGGGCGTGAAGCCGGTCGCCTCGAATCGGCGGCCCCGTCGCGACTCTGCTTCTACGGCGTTGACGGGCGGGGTGTCGTATGAGCGGCCGCCAGGATGTGACACGTGGTAGGTGCAGCCACCGCGAGACGTGCCGGTCACGGTGTCGACCAGCTCAAACCGCAGCGGCGAGTCGACGGTGATGGTCGGGTGCAGTGCACTGGGGGGTTGCCAGGCGCGGAACCGAACCCCGCCGACCTGAACGTCGGGGTTGTCGGTGGCAAGCAGCGGGATCGGGTAGCCGTTGGCGGTGACGATGTAGCGGTGCCGGTCCGCGCCGATGAGCCGGACTTGGATGCGTTCCACCGACGAGTCGACGTAGCGGGCAGTGCCTCCCGCGGTGGATTCCTCGCCGAGCACGTTCCACGGTTCGATGGCACCCCGCAGCTCGATCTCGACGCCACCGAAAACCGCCGTGCCGATGCGCGGGAAACGGAACTCGGTGAACGGATCAAGCCAGCTGGTGTCGAAGTTGATGTCGTGGGCACGCAGATCGGCCGCCACATCCGCGATGTCGTGAATCAAGAAGTGGGGCAACAAGTATCGGCCATGCAGGGTGGGGCCATGCCGGATCAGCGGTGCGCGCAGCGGCTCGTCCCAGAACCAGGCCACCAGCGACCGAACCAGTAGCGATTGCACCATCGCCATCTGGTAGTGCGGCGGCATTTCGAAGCCACGCAGCTCCAGCAGGCCCAACCGGCCGCGGGCGCTGTCGGGGCTGTAGAGCTTGTCGATGCAGAACTCCGCGCGGTGGGTGTTGCCTGTGATGTCGGTCAACAGATACCGCAGCGCCCGGTCGCTGATCCACGGCTTGGCCGCGCCCGCCGCGGAAGACAGCCGCGCGATTTCGGCGAACGCGATCTCCAACTCGTAGAGCGCCTCGGAGCGACCCTCGTCGACCCGGGGTGCCTGCGATGTGGTGCCGACGAACCGGCCCGCGAACAGATACGACAGCGACGGGTGGCGCTGCCAATATGTCAGCAGTGAGACCAACAGGTCCGGGCGCCGCAGCAGCGGCGAATCGTCGGGCGTGATGCCGCCGAGCGTGATGTGGTTTCCGCCGCCCGTGCCACTGTGGGTGCCATCCACGTCGAACGACTCGGTCGACAGCCGGACCAGCCTGGCCTGCTCATAGAGGGTTTCGAGCTGGGCTTTCTGTTCGGCGAAGCTCGCGGTCGGTGCGACGTTGACCTCGATGACACCAGGGTCCGGCGTTACGGTCATCGCCGTGATTCGTGGGTCCGCGGGCGGCCCGTAGCCCTCGATGACCACCGGGCAGTCGGCCTCGACGGCGGCGGCCTCGACCCGGCTGATGAGGTCGATGTAGTGCTCGAGTTCCTCGGTCGGCGGAAGGTAGATGTACAGCAGCCCGTCGCGGATCTCGGCCACCATCGCCGTCGTCGGCGCGTCGTCGGTGTCTTCCACGACAGCGTCGTTTCGGTCCCGGCCCACGGAAAGGTCGCCCCCCCGGGTCAACGGATCGGAGTCATAGGTTAGCCGTGGCGGTCGCCAGCTGATCGACTTCAGCGGGAGGCGCAGCCCTGCCGGTGAATCGCCCTCGAGCAGCACGATGCGGCCTCGGCGCAGCTTCCAGTCGGCGCTGGCCCAACCCGAGTCGTCGGCGCGGCGATGCAGGGGCAGCACGTGCGCAGCGGGTTCGGCAACAGACTCGTCGAGCCGGGCCAGGAGGGCGGCGCGGGCGTCGGTGGCGTCGGCCTCCAGATCGTCCTCGACCGCAACGGGTTCGCCTTCGGGTTGTCGCACCGCGGCGGCGAGCCTGGCCAGCGCGTCCTCGTAGACCGGCCGCACCTGCGAGAGGGGCAGCCCGAGGCCGCCGGCGATCGCACCGAGCACCTGCCGCCCCGCGTCAGAAGCGATCGCCAGCGTTTGCGGTTGGGATGCCCACGGGTCGGCCAGCAACGCGTCGTTGGTCCACAGCGGTTCACCGTCGGTGCGCCAGTACAGCCCAATCTGCCAGCGCGGCAATGGTTCTGCCGGATACCACTTACCCTGGCTGTGCTGGATCAGCCCCTGTGGCGCCCAAACCTTCTTCAGCCGCGCGGCCAGCGCCGAGGCGCGCTGGCGCTTGTGCGGCCCGTCTGCGTCGGTGGTCCACTCCGGGTCGACTTGATTGTCGATCGACACGAACGTCGGCTCTCCGCCAACGGTGAGGCGGACGTCACCAGCTCTCAGCCGGTCGTCGACGCGCGCGCCGAGCGCGCAGATGGCGCCCCAGGCCGCCTCGGTGTAGGGCAGCGTCACGCGGGGATCCTCGTGGACGCGCGTCACGACGTTGGAGAACTCCAGGGTCGTCTCGCAAGGCTCGATCGCGCCGGTGATCGGCGCCGCGGACTCCGGATGCGGCGTGGCCGACAGCGGGATGTGGCCTTCCCCGGCGAACAGCCCCGACGTCGGGTCGAGACCGATCCAGCCCGCGCCGGGGACGTAGACCTCTGCCCAGGCATGCAGGTCGGTGAAGTCGGCGGCGGGTCCGGACGGACCGTCGAGCGCCTCGACATCGGAGGTGAGCTGTACCAGGTAGCCGGACACGAAGCGCGCCGCCAATCCCAGCTGGCGCAGGATCGACACCAGCAGCCACGCCGAGTCGCGACACGAGCCGATTCCGGTGCGCAGGGTGACGTCCGGTGTTTGTACTCCGGGTTCCATCCGCACGCTGTAGCCGACGTCGGCGTTCACCGCCCGATTCAGCGCGACCAGGAAGTCGATGGTGCGGGTGCCCGAAGCGACGGAAAAGTTTTTCACCCACGCTTGCGTGAGGTCGCCGGGACCCGAGCCCTCGCCGTGCTCGTCGACCGGCCGCAGGTAGGGCTTGAGGTCGTCCGACAACGCCTTGGGGTATTCGAACCCGATCGTTTCGGCCCAGTCCTCGATGAAGAAGTCGAACGGGTTGATCACCTTCATATCGGCGATCAACCCGACCGTGATGGTCAGGCTGCGGGCCCGGTTCGGGAACACGAGGCGAGCCAGATAATTGCCGAAGGCGTCCTGCTGCCAGTTGATGAAGTGATCCGCCGGCTCGATCTGAAGCGAGTACGCCTCGATCGGCGTGCGCGAATGCGGCGCGGGGCGCAACCGAACGACGTGGGGGTGCACCTCCACCAGTCGATCAAACGTGTAGCTGGTGCGATGCTCCAGCGCCACCTTGATACCCATCTGCAGATCCCATCACAACGGGGCCAGATACGCATGGCGCACAATCAGGCCGTGGCTACCTGGAAGGACGTCGCACGCATCGTGGCGCGGCTCCCGGAGACGGCCGAGCCGACGCCGCGCAACTGGCGGGTGCGCAAGAAGCTGATCGTGTGGGAGCGTCCGCTGCGCAAAGCCGACCACGAGGCGCTCGGCCGCGACGCGCCCGATGGCGACATCCTCGGCGCGCGCGTTGCCGACGAGGGCGTCAAGTTCGCGCTCATCGCCGACGACCCGGACGTGTACTTCACCACCCCGCACTTCGACGGCTACCCGGCGGTGCTGGTCCGACTCGGCGAGATCGCGGTGTCCGACCTCGAGGAGCTCATCACCGAGGCGTGGCTGGCGCAGGCGCCCAAAACACTGGCCAAGGCGTTCCTGGAGAACCGCTCCTAGACGGGCAGGTCCCACACCAGCACGAGGCCCGCCAACGCGGCGAGACACCACGCCTCGAACGGACGTCCGGCACGCTGCTGCGGGTTCGGCCCGCGGGCCCGCTCGGTCAGCAGGAGTGCCGTCAGGCAGGCCATCAGGACCAGGCTGTGGCCGACCGCCATCACCGCCATGACAGGACCGCACGTCACAACGCAGCGACGACCGTCGGCGAACCCCTCGGCCACCGCGTCGACGTCCGCACGCCACCCGCGGACATTGACGAAAGCCGATCCGCGGCAACGACGCAGAACCCGGCGCCGAACGGGCGTCACCTGCCACACCGCGGCGGCGAACAACACCGCGGCGACGACGTATCGCGGTGCACCGTGCGGCCACACCATCGCGACGACCCACACCGCGATGAGCCCGACCAGCGTCCACACCGCGAGGTATCCGCCAAGAAATTCGGCCATCGCGATGTGACGCCTTCGCCACAAGCCGGCGGCCGCGATGCGCCGCGCGCCCGTTGCGGCCACCGGGAACATCATCGCCACGCTCATCACCGTCCACCACAGCCACGTGGACACCAACGGCGGAACGGGCGAAAGTGCGGCGCCGTGCCCCCCGTGAATGTGAAGTTCGTGACTCGCGGCGGTGTCGGGAATCATATGGCGAGCCAACAGAATTCCCATCGCGGCCGCCGCCACCACGTAGATCCATGTCTGCGGCGCGTACGCCAGGCGGGTACGCACCGCGGCCGTCATCGCCATCAGCCGACCATGACCACGATCCGTGCCGCACGCAGGTCCGCGGTGACCGGTTCGGCGGCCTCGATGATCTCGTCGAGTGCCGCCTGGTTCCTCGTCGTCGGGACAAGCGGGACGAACGCCACCGTCAGATTGGCCGGATCCCACTGCCCCGCATCGGCAAGGGCGTCACGCACGGCGGAGATGTCGAATACGGAATTCAGTCCCTCCCCTGCGCTTTCGGCGGTGCGCCTGCTCGCTTCCGGTACTCCGAAGGTGGTGAGCGTGCCCGCCCGCCGTTCCGGATAGTCCGTCGGTGATTCGCCGTCGGGGATGTTCACGTAGACGTCATACGCGGGCGCGGCGATGGTTCCGGTGATGCCTTCCAGCCGCAGGAGCAGTCGCTCGTCCGCGCCCCCTTCTGCCAGGCCGAGATCTGCGGGTTCGGACATCGCGATGTCAACGCGCTCGTCACCGACCATCGGTACGTCGACGGTTGCGCCGATGACTTGCGGTGGAACCGGTTGTCCCGGTTCGTCATCCCCGAGGCCCAAGCCTCCTCCTCCGCCGCCGACGAGTATGGGCGGTTGTGGCATCCGAAGACCGGCGGGTGCCTTGACACTTTCATACTTGTATCCGAGTCCTTCGGTGTCCAGAACATCACCGATCTTCCACGTGACGGTGCCGCCGCCGGGTTTGGGGAACGAGAACCTGGTCTTCATCCACGCGGTATCGCCGGTCGGGTTCGTATGGCTGTCATCGGCGTTGAGCCAGACCT
The DNA here is from genome assembly GCA_963848855.1 of uncultured Actinomycetota bacterium. Classification (GTDB taxonomy): domain Bacteria; phylum Actinomycetota; class Actinomycetes; order Mycobacteriales; family Mycobacteriaceae; genus Mycobacterium. Next base: position 146,290 of record CAWKFL010000006.1, on the reverse strand, counting down.
CCCACAGCCGGTCGACGTTGGCGTGGTGCAACCAGAACACCGGGTCGAGGCCGGCGGTGCCGAAATTGCCCATCCAGCCCCGTCGAACCGGCAGTCCGTCCGGGCCGAAATCATCACCCACCAACGAATGGACGACTCCGTGCGGAACGCCTTCGAGCTGTCCACGCTCGCCGCCGTTGTAGGCCGGGGTGTTTCGCTGGCCGCCGCCGTAGCTCTCGCGGCCGTCGTCGGTATGGAAGACCGGGCTGGCGAGTGCCGTCATGAGACTCTCGATCCACCGGTCGAGGGACGCCAGCGGATCGCCGGAGTTCGCAGGCACCGAACGCATCGTGGTGAACAGTTCGTTGCCAGGTGTGTTGTCTCGAAATGCAGGCGGCAGCACCGCTTTCGATTCGTCGTCAGGGTCGATGGCATACCAGTACGGCAGCGAGAAGTCATCGTCGTCGAGGAAGTGCGCAATGATGCTTTCGAAGGCGCACAGGTACATGCGGTGCCACGCGAGGAAGAACCAGCTGCCGTGCTGGCAGTTGCTCCAGAACGGGTTGCTCGTGTCGGGATTGCCGTTTGGCCGATTGCGGCCGTGGATGGCCGCCTGGAACTTCCACGACAACGGGTCGGTCGGCGCGCCGTTACCGGGTGGGTCGAGTTCCCGCATCGCACCCACGGCCTGCGCGTACTTGGTCAGCTCCTGCGGCCAGTCGCCCGCCGCGTTCGTCAACCCCCAAACGTCCTTGCGGATCCTCATCGTGTCCCCCTCGTTCGGTGATTACACGTCGATCGTGTGAACCTTTTCGTTGTCGTCAAGCACCTGCACCTCGACCATTCCCAGGTGCTCGTCCCTGGCGGCCTCGGCGATGCCGATCGCCTCTTTCATCACCGCCTGCTTCTTTGGCGACTCCGGCCGGGTGGCCGACGTGGTGAACCACAGCGTGAACGGCGTCTCCGGATCCTCCTCGAGGCGTGTCTCGATGATGGTCTTCACGACCGACGGGTTCGGGTTGCCCGATGCGCCGTCGCCGCACAGCACGTAATTCTCGGCCAGAACCCGACGCGTGAATTCCGCGCTCACGTTGTGCTCGGCGCCGTGGTGCTGCACCTTGAGCACATTGCACCGGAACGGCTCACGGTCAAGAAGTTTCGCCGCCTTCAGCCCGTCGATGATCTCGGGTACGGCAGCATCGCCGGTGAGCAGACACGTGCGTCCCCGCTCCTCGGCGAGCAGGATTATCGACGCCCGATTGGGTGCCGTGACGATCCCTGCGTTTGCCTTCTCGATGATTTCCGCCTTCGCGGTCAGATCTCTGATGAACTGCTCGGACGCTTCGACCGCCAAGTCCAACGGGATACCGTCAAGCGCTAGTGTCTGCCCGATGCGGCCGTTCGGCCCCGGCAAGCGACGGCCGTTCCCTGGCACATCCGGTAGCTCGTTCAGCAACTCTTCGAAATCCCTGCGCAGCTTGTTGATATGACTCTGCGCGGGTCCCAACACGCTGAGTTTGAGCGCACCGAACTTCTCGACATGGATTGGCTTCCGCAGCTTCACCATCCCACCGAACGGCTCGTTGAACGGAATCGGCACGCGGGCGAGGTCGATCAAGTTCATCAATCGCTCGCCCTGCTCGGCGCCGGCCGCGATGTCGGCGAGGGACAGTGCCGTTCTTGGCACGCTCTCGCGATCGTCACCAAATGCGATGTCGACCGCCACGGCAACGGCCTGAGCCAAATTGCCGGCCGGATCGGCAAGCTTCCCCAACTGTCGGCGCCACGAATTATGCCAGATCCCTTTGATTTTAGGTGGTTCCGGAACATTGGGCTTTCGCAGCCCGGCATTGTGTGGCGATGCCATCTGGAACTTGAAGCTCTCCCACTTTTCGACCGCGTCGAGCAGGGGAATGATCCCACTGATGTGGTCGGCGTCGATGTGCGAGACCACCACGAGATCGAGCGCCTTCTTCTGTGTCACCAAAGAGTCGAGCGTTGGCTGCGTACATTCCTTGAAGCTGCCGGTTCGACCGCCGTCGATGAGAACCCGCCGGCCCGCATCGGATTCGAGCAGTAGACAATCGCCGTCGGTGGCGTGGAACGCATGGAGTTTCATTTTCTCAACCTCGTCAGCCCAGCGTTGTAATAGGCCGCCTCCGTCACGCAGCGATCGGGATTGATGAGACCGAAACCAGAGTCCTTGCGCCAGCTGAAGGTGTGGCCAATCAAAGGTGTGGATGTCGCCCGGATGATGCCCTGGACCTGCGCCGCCGTGAGCGACGGATGGGCCGCCAGCATCAGCGTCGCAACCCCACACACGTATGGGCTCGCCATGCTGGTACCTGTCATCGCCTTCCAACGAGTTCGCGGATCGAAACCGCAAGCGGCGACGACATTGGTGCCGTCCGCGCCGATGTCGGGCTTGCACCGACCGTCGCGGGTGGGCCCGCGGCTGGAGCTGACGTTGACACGTTCTTGCTGCGCATCGATATTGGCCACCGCGATCACCCGGTCCGGGCATGCCAGCGAGTTGATCATCCTGTCGTCGGTGTATGTGCCCGGCGCGAAATACGAAGGATAGTCCCAAAGATTGCCACTGCCGGGACGGCGCCGCGGATCGTCGCGTTCTATCCAGGCGTCGAATCCGCCGTCGCGCACCACGATTCCGTGCAGCCGGACCGCCCACTCGCCTTTTGTGATGGGCTGTGGCGGTTGTTCCACACCGTCGATCGGCTCGGGATATCGCGGTGACAGCCCGATGGAGATCCGGTTCAGACCGTTGCTTGGATAATAGGTTTCATTGACGATGCTGACGCGCGTCCCGTCGCTCACGCGGTGGTTGATGGCCCGCTCGTTCGGGGCAATCCACTCGCTCCACATGCCGTCGGGAGGCCTGATGGCCACCGCGAACCGGTCTTGCGCGCTGTACCAGATCTCCATTTCATTCTCCGACACGTCGGAGACGTGCTCACTGCCCTCGACTACCCAGACGAGGTCACGTCGCAGGCCGGTGGCCCCCAGCGTCCCACTCGCATGGATTCGGCCCTTGATGAATCCTCGATCCTCACTCGTGGCCGGTTCGGTCTGCCCGGAGTTGCCGCTGGCGACGGTGACGCTGCGGCCACGGCTGGAGAGCGCGTGGTCGATCCACTGCGCTGTCAAATTCGAGGCGTCGTGGGCATGCCCGTTGGTGCCCAGGCTGATGTTGATCGAAACAGGCAGCCCGCCGAGCTCGGCGGCCAGGTCCAATAGGTAGTCGACGGCGTCGGTGACGCGCGTGGAATCGTAGAAGTTCGTCGCCGATCCGTCGGACTGGTCGCCGAGATCGATCAGCACGCCTGCCAGCCGAGCCTTGCGGGCCACTCCCCGATTGCCTGCCGCGATCGAGGCCACGTGGGTGCCGTGCGATCCCGGCACCATTTGCGATTGCGGCTCCAGCGAGGTCGCGGCCATCCTGCGCGCGGCGGAGGCATCGATTGCGGCGTCCATATGGTGTTTGCGGATCAGTGATCCGTACTGGAAACCGTTCTTGTCACCGGGCTTCCGAGACGATGGCGGGGGCCGGGTTCCACCGCCCTGATCCCATATCGCTTCGAATCGGGTGTGTCCGTCGGCATCGAGAAAGTCGGGATGGGCAAAGTCGAAGCCACCAACGTCGATGATCCCGACCAGGACACCCTTACCGTGCTTGTGGTGCCGCTGGCATGTGGTGATGCGTCGCAGATCGGAATCGGGGGCGCGATTGGGTCCAGAGTCCGTCGGGCTCGGAGCGCTCAAGCTCAGACCGTTCTCGACGTAACCAATCCCAGGTACTCGCGCGAGGTCACCGACTGCCGAGGTACTGACCTCCACCATCGCGGCGTTGGACTTCCACCGGACCCGACGGCACCGGGCGGTGAGGGCGGCGGCAGCGATGTCTCTGCTCGCGTCATCCAACTCGGAATCGACATAAACGAAAACGCTGATGATCGCCTCGTCCGGTCGTGCCGTGTCAACCGCGACCGACGGGCACTGGCGAGCGCGTACCCGGTTCACGCGATTCGACGTCTCCGAGATCACTTCCACGCGGGGCGCCAGCCCTGCCGTAACCGGCTTTGCATCGGCTTTGATCATGTTTGCCCCATCGTTGCCCCATGAATGGCTTCACCATAAAACCGATTCGCTCGATTTTGCGTGAGTAGGCAACTACTCGAATTCGCGTCAATTAGATGCGCCGAATACCGGGTAAGGCGTGCGGCCGGGGAGGATCATCTGCTGGTATGCCTGCGACAGATCCCACGTTTTACCGCAGCCCGGGTGCTGCTGTCGCGGCGGCGCCCGAGCAACTTGCCTATGTGGCCGCGTTCGACCCGGCCGGCCAGCACCACGACGCGATTGCCGTCGTCGATTGCGACTCGAATTCTCCGACATTCGGCCAGGTGGTCGGGTGGTCCGAATTGCCGACAGCCGGCAATGAACTGCACCACTTCGGCTGGAACGCGTGCTCGAGCGCGCTGTGTCACGACGGCCACGACCATGCCGAACTGGAACGACGCTACCTCGTCGTCCCCGGTATCCGGTCGTCGACCACGTACATCCTCGACACCAAGGCCGATCCGCGAAACCCGGTGGTGTCTCACACCATTGAGGCCGACGAGCTGGCAGCGAAGGCCGGGTATTCGCGGCCGCACACCGTGCACTGCGGGCCGGGCGGCATCTTCATGTCGGCACTGGGCGGGGCCAACGGCAATGACGGTCCCGGCGGCGTCGCGCTGCTCGACCACGACACGTTCGAAGTCATCGGGCCGTGGGAGCAGGACCGCGGACAGCAGTTCTACGCCTATGACGTCTGGTGGCACCTGAAGCACGACACCGCGGTGACGTCGGAATGGGCGACGCCATCGATGATCGAGAACGGTCTCAATCCCGAAGACCTGCTCGGCCGAAAGTTCGGGCACCACTTGAACTTCTGGAGCATGTCCGAACGCACACTGACCCAGCGCATCGATCTCGGCGATCAGCACCAGATGGTTCTCGAGCTCCGTCCCGCCCACGATCCTTCCAAGACGTGGGGATTCGTCGGAGTGGTGATCAGCGTCGAAGACCTCTCGGCGTCGGTGTGGCTCTGGCATCGCGATGGCGACACCTGGGCGGTCGACAAAGCGATCACCATCCCTGCCGAGCCCGCAGACGTCGACGACCTGCCGCCCGCGTTGAAGCCGTTCGGCGCGGTGCCTCCACTGGTGTCCGACATCGACCTGTCCGTCGATGATCGCTGGCTCTACGTATCATGCTGGGGCACAGGTGAACTCAAGCAGTTTGATGTCAGCGACCCGAGCAACCCCGTTGAGACCGGCTCGGTGCACCTCGGCGGAATAGTGCGCCGCCAACCGCACCCCGCGGCTCCCGATCTACCGCTGGCAGGTGGGCCGCAGATGATCGAGATCAGCCGCGACGGCAGACGCGTCTACGCCACCAATTCGCTGTATGCGGCGTGGGATGAGCAGTTCTATCCCGACGGTGTCGGGGCGTGGATGGCCAAAATCGACGCCGACACCTCGGCAGGGGGTCTGGCGCCCGACCCGGCGTTCTTCCCGAACGGCGACGACTTCCGCGGTCTGCGCGTGCACCAGACCCGGTTGCAGGGCGGCGACGCGTCCAGCGATTCCTACTGCTTCACCGACTGAGTCTCAGCGCTGTCGGTCGGCCCGCACGACGAGTTCGGCGGGCGGCACGTGGTGGCCATCGGCGCACCGGATCTCGACGGTGGCCTCCGCACCGCACTCCGCGTGCGCGAGCCGCAGCGGCGCGTCGTAGGGCAGGTGGCGGCGCCCCCATTCGAACATTGCCCATACCACCGGCATGAAGTCCGTCCCAGCCGCGGTGAGCACGTACTCGTCGCGGCTGCGCTGGCCCGGTTCGCGGTACGGCCTGCGCTCGAGCAGCCCGGCGTCGACGAGATCGGTCAGCCTGGCCGCCGCCGCGGCCTTGGTGACCCCGACGCGCCGCCAGAAGTCGTCGAAGCGGGTGGTGCCGTAGTAGGCCTCGCGCATGATCAGCATCGCCGACTTCGTACCCAGCAGAGCCATGGTCTTCTCGATCGGGCACTCGCCGACCGCTGACCAGGCGTCACGGTCGGCCAATCGGCCCTGCAGCACTGTCATGGAATTCACTCCCCTCCTGAGTTGTTCTAAGTATACCCAGGTGGTATAGCTGGGTATAGAGAGCATCACTCAGCGTCGAGTCACAGGAGGCAGAAATGGCCGGATTCTCAGGCCGCGACGCGGTAATAGTTTCAGCGGTACGCACGCCCATCGGAAAGGGCAAGGCCAGCGGCGCGCTGCACGACGTGCTACCCGTCGACTTGCTGGCACACAGCCTGCGCGAGCTGGTGGAGCGGACCGGCATCGACCCCGTTCAGATCGACGACGTGATCACCGGCGCGGTCAGCCAGGTGGGCGATCAGGCCGTCAACATCGCCCGCAATGCGCTTCTGGCCGCGGGATTCCCCGAGTCCGTCCCGGGAACCACCGTCGACCGCCAGTGCGGCAGCAGCCAGCAGGCGATCTCGTTCGCGGCCCAGGGTGTGATCTCGGGTGCGTATGACATCGTCGTCGCGGCAGGCGTGGAATCGATGTCTCGGGTGCCGATGGGATCCAGCGTGCTGCCGGGCAGCGACCCGTTCGGCTCAATGGCGCAGCGTTATCCCGAGGGCCTTGTGCCGCAAGGCATCAGCGCCGAGCTGATCGCCGCCAAGTGGAGTTTTTCGCGCCAGCAGCTCGATGAATTCTCCGCGGGCAGCCACGAGAAGGCAGCGGCCGCAACCAAAGAGGGCCGGTTCGACAACGAGCTCATCCCAATCAATGGGCTGACAACCGATGAGATCATCCGCCCCGGCACGACGGTCGAAACGCTGGCAGGCTTGAAGCCCGCGTTCTACAGCCCGGCCTACGAAGCCCGGTTCCCGCAGATCAATTGGGAGATCACTCCCGGCAACTCCTCGCCGCTGTCGGATGGCAGCGCGGCGGTGTTGATCACCACCAGTGAGGTGGCCAAGCGGTTGGGCCTGCGTCCGCTTGCCCGTATTCATACGACGACGGTCGTCGGCTCGGATCCGCTCTACATGCTGACCGGTGTCATCCCGGCCACCGAAAAGGTGTTGCGGCGAGCCGGTTTGACGCTGGCGGACATCGACCTGTTCGAGGTCAACGAAGCCTTCGCCCCCGTCGTGTTGGCATGGGCGCACGACACAGGTGCCGATCTCGCCAGGACGAACGTCAACGGCGGCGCGATCGCGATCGGTCATCCGCTCGGTGCCAGCGGTGCGCGCATCATGACGACTCTGGTCAACGCACTCGAGCAGCGCAGCGCCCGCTACGGATTACAGACCATGTGTGAAGGTGGTGGCATGGCGAACGCCACCATCATCGAGCGGCTGTAACGCCGCTCGCGGGAAGCCAGGGTTGTGATCCGGTGCCTTTCACGACCCTGGCTTTCCGCTCGCTTGCCTCAAATTTGCACTCAGGGCTGTGATCCGGTGGCGGTCCACAACCCTCTTTGCAATATCGAACGCAGGGCTCCAGCCCGGTAGTGGTCAGCGGCGCTGCAACTCGAACAGCGGAATGACCCTGCTGGTCTTCGACTGGTACTCGCCGAAACCGGGCGCTGCTGCGACGACCTTGTCGAAAATCTCGTCGCGTTCGGCCGTCGGCAATTCTCGGGCGGTGACGTCATAGTCCTCGGTACCGACCTCGACATGAGCCGCCGGATTGCCCCGCAGGTTGTGCACCCAGTCGGGATTGGTGTCGGCACCGGCCTTCGAGCCGATGATGATCGTCTTGCCGTCGATCGTGAAACACGCCAGCGGCGCGAGCCGCGGCTGACCGGACCTGGCACCGGTAGTGGTGAGCAACAGAAGGTTGCCACCCTCGAACTGGCCGCCCACCTTGCCGCCGTTGGCCCTGAATTCGTCGACGATGTTCTTGTTGAACGCCTTCATCGTTTCTGCGTCAGGCACTCGGCTCATGGCTCGACTCTCGCTCGCTCGTTCCTCGCTGCGATCCTCACTCGCGTTCGTCTTCGCGGACTCACGATCCTGCAACCTTTGCCGGCTTGGCGTCTATTCCCGATTCCTTACGCTGCTGCGGCGTGATCGGCGCAGGAGCACCGGTCAGCGGATCGACGCCGCCACCCGATTTTGGGAAAGCAATGACTTCGCGGATCGAATCCATCCGCGAGAGCAGCGCGTTGATGCGGTCCCAACCGAACGCAATGCCGCCGTGCGGAGGCGCGCCAAACGTGAACGCCTCCAACAGGAATCCGAACTTCTCTTCGGCTTCTGCCTTGTCCAGGCCCATCACCGCGAACACCTTCTCCTGGATGTCGCGGCGATGGATACGGATCGACCCACCACCGATCTCGTTGCCGTTGCACACGACGTCGTACGCGTCGGCCAGCACGCTGCCGGGGTCGGTGGCGATGTTGTCGGCGTGTTCGGGCTTCGGCGCGGTGAACGCGTGGTGCACCGCCGTCCACGCACCGGAACCGACCGCGACGTCGCCGTGTGCGGTGGCCTCGTCGGCCGGTTCGAACAACGGCGGGTCGACGACCCAGGTGAACGCCCACGCGTCGGGGGCGATCAGGTCCAGCCGCTTGGCGACCTCGATGCGGACCGCGCCCAGCAACGCCCGCGCCGTCTTCGCGGGACCGGCGGAGAAGAACACGCAGTCGCCCGGCGACGCGCCGACATGGGCGGCCAAGCCGTCGCGCTCCGCTTCGGACAGGTTCTTGGCCACCGGGCCGCCCAGCGTTCCGTCTTCGGCGATCAATACATAGGCCAGCCCACGATGCCCGCGCTGCTTGGCGAAGTCCTGCCATGCGTCCAGCGTGCGACGCGGCTGCGAGGCGCCGCCGGGCATCACGACCGCACCGACATACGGCGCCTGGAACACCCGGAACGGGGTGTCCTTGAAGTAGTCGGCGCACTCGACGAGTTCCAGGCCGAACCGCAGATCGGGCTTGTCCGAGCCGAACCGGCGCATGGCGTCGGCGTACGTCATCCGGGGCAGCGGCGTTGGCACGTCGTATCCGATCAATGCCCACAGCGCGGAGATGATCTCCTCGGCGACCGCGATGACGTCCTCGGTGTCGACGAAGCTCATCTCCAAGTCGAGCTGGGTGAACTCCGGCTGACGGTCCGCGCGGAAGTCCTCATCTCGGTAGCACCTGGCGATCTGGTAGTACCGCTCCATGCCTGCCACCATCAGCAGCTGCTTGAACAGCTGCGGGCTCTGCGGCAGCGCATAGAACGACCCCGGCTGCAGCCGCGCCGGAACCAGGAAGTCGCGCGCGCCCTCCGGGGTGGACCGGGTCATCGTCGGCGTTTCGATCTCGACGAAGTCGTGACGTGCCAGCACATCGCGCGCGGCCGCATTCGCCTTGGAGCGCAACCGAATTGCCGCACCGGGGCCGTCACGCCGCAGGTCGAGATAGCGGTATTTGAGCCGGGCTTCCTCGCCGGCCGGCTCGTCGAGCTGGAACGGCAGCGCCGCGCTCTCCCCCAGCACGGTCAGCGTCGTCGCGTTGACCTCGATGTCCCCTGTCGCAATTTCGGGGTTGGCGTTGCCCTCGGGGCGGATCTCGATGACGCCGTCGACGGCGATGCAGAACTCCGAACGCAGCCGGTGCGCCTGTGCCAGCACGTCACCCTCGCGGAAGACGACCTGCGACACTCCTGACGCGTCACGCAGGTCGATGAAGATGACGCCGCCGTGGTCGCGGCGGCGCGCCACCCAGCCGGCGAGTTTCACCTTCTGTCCGGCGTCGGCGGGTCGCAACGATCCGGCGGCATGACTGCGCAGCACTCAAACTCCCTGGTAATGACCTGACAACACGACTGCCACAGTCTAGAGGGGGCGATATCGCGGGTAGCTTGGCGTTCGTGGGGTCAACCATTGCCACCATCGGACCCGGAGCCATCGGTTCGACAGTCGCCGCCTTTCTGCACGCCGCGGGTAATTCCGTGACCCTGTGTGGGCACACTCCGCGCGAGCAGATCGAGGTGCGTCCCGACGAGCATGACCCGATCGTCGTGCCCGGCCCGGTGCTCACCGATCCCGCCCAGACAGGCGGCCCCGTCGATGTGGTGTTCCTCGCCGTCAAGGACACGCAGAACGAGGCGGCAGGCGACTGGCTGGAGCGACTCTGCGACGAGCGCACCGTGGTGTGCGCGCTGCAGAACGGCGTCGAACAGGTCGAGCGGGTCGGCCGGTACTGCCCCTCCTCGCAGGTGGTGCAGGCCGCGGTGTGGATCTCGTCGGAAAAGCAACCGCAGGGCTGGATCCGCGTGCGGGCGGGTCAGACTCGGCTGGTTTTTCCGGACACCGACCCAGCCCGCAAGCTCGCCGAGTTGTTCGACGGCACGGAGGTCGCGGTCGAGCTGGAAGCGGACTTCATCAGTGCGGCGTGGCGCAAGCTGCTGGTCAATGCGGTGGTGGGATTCATGGTGTTGGCGGGACGACGCTCGGGCATGTTCCGCCGCGACGACGTGGCCGCGCTGGCCCGCCGCTACCTGACGGAATGCCTCGCGGTGGCGCGCGCCGATGGCGCGAGCCTCGGCGACGACGTGATCGACGGGGTCATCGACATGCTGGCCAAATCGCCACCGGACGTCACAACGTCGATGCTGACCGACCGGCAGGCCGACCGGCCACTCGAGTGGGATATCCGCAACGCCGTGATCCTGCGCAAAGGGGCGGCTCACGGCATCGCCACCCCGCTCAGCGAGGTCGTCGTCCCATTGTTGGCCGCGGCCAGCGACGGCCCTGGATAGCGGCCGAAAAGCCGAAGACGGCGATATCGTTCCCAGGACAGTCAAGCCACGGCTATCGGAACGTCGGATGGAAGCACAGCCGAGCTGCCCCGCGTGCGGTGTTGAAGCACGACCTGGGGCGCGCTTCTGCGACGGCTGCGGAACACCGCTGCATCGACCGCAGCCCGCCGAATACAAGCAAGTGACGGTGCTCTTCGCCGACGTGGTGGGGTCGATGACATCGCCGCCGCGGTAGGGCCGGAACGCCTCCGCGAATTGATGAACGACGTGGTGACACGCACCGCCGACGTCGTGCGCCGCTACGAGGGCACATTGAACCAGTTCACCGGCGACGGGATCATGGCGCTGTTCGGCGCCCCAAGGCACTCGAGGATCACGCGCGGCGCGCGTGCCTGGCGGCCTCGACATCCAGACCGAGATCGCGGGACTCGCCGGGGACGTGGACCGCCGAGACGGCATCGCCCTGCAAATACGCATCGGCCTCAACTCCGGGATGGTGGTCGCGGGGGCGATCGGTTCGGAGGCCATCAAGTACACGGCGATCGGCGAGCAGGTCGGGATGGCCCAACGGATGGAGTCGGCGGCTCCGGCGGGCGGGGTGATGCTCAGCGAATCCACTGCGCGCCTGGTGGAGGACGTCACGCGGCTGAGCGATCCGCAGTCGGTGCGGATCAAAGGCGCAAGCGAACCGGTCACCGCGCGCAGGCTGCTCGCCGTCGAGGCCGACGGCAACCCGCGTCGGCGCCGCGCCACAACCCTCGTCGGGCGCCACCGTGAAATGACCGTGGTGAAAGCGGCTTTGGACGAAGTTGTGAGCGGACGCGGGCGAGTCGTCGGCATCAAGGGACCTCATGGAATCGGCAAGACCCGGATCGCTCGCGAGGCCGCGGCGATCGCGCAAAGCCGTGGTATCGAGGTCATGTCGACCTTTTGTGAATCGCATTCCAGCCAGATTCCCTTCCACGTCGTGGCCGGCCTCCTGCGCGGCTTCTTCGGAGTCAGAGGGTTGAATCGTGCAGAGGCCGTGGCCAAGACACGAAAGATGCTGCCCGACGCGAACGTCGAGGATCTCGAACTGCTCGACGATCTGTTGGGCATCGGCTACGCGCACACGAGCGGGCACATCGACCCGGATGCGCGCAGGGCCGGCTTGCGACATTGCTCGACGAGGCGCTTCTGACCCGCCCCGAACCCGCCGTGTACATCATCGACGATGCGCAAGGATCGACGCCGTCAGCGAATCGATGCTTACCGACCTCGTGAGCGCGGTGCCCAAGACGCACGCGCTTGTGCTCACCACCTATCGCCCCGAATACCACGGCGTCCTTGAGCGGGTCCCTGGCTTCGCGGCGCTTTCCCTTGCCCCGCTTGATCGTTCGGAAACGACGACCCTGACGACCGAGTTGCTGGGCACCGATCCCACCGTCGGGCAGCTAGCCTGCGTATCGTCGAGCGCAGCGCGGGAAATCCGTTCTTCACCGAGGAGATCGTCCGGGATCTGGCAGAGCGAGGGGTCCTCGACGGCGATCGCGGCTCCTACGTCTGCCGGGGTGACGGCGACGTCACCGTACCGGCCACCGTGCAGGCCACCATCGCCGCACGCATCGACCGACTCGGCACAGCGGCCAAGCAGACACTCAACGCAGCGTCGGTGATCGGTTCGCGCTTCGGCGACGACTTGCTCGCGATGGTCGTGGCCGACCTCGCCATCGCCGAGCTGGTGGAGGCAGAGCTCATCGAGGCTGTCGCCGCATCGGAATACGCGTTCCGCCATCCGCTGATTCGCGCCGTCGCCTACGAATCACAGCTGAAATCCAGCCGTGCGCAACTGCACCGGCATGTCGGCACTGCGTTCGAAAAACGTGAGCCCGCGTCGGTTGACAAGAACGCCGCCCTGATCGCCACCCACCTGGAAGCCGCCGATGATCTGCACGCGGCCTTCGCCTGGCATATGCGCGCCGGGGCCTGGTCGACACACCGGGACATCGCGGGGGCCCGGTTCAGTTGGGAGCGGGCACGTGAGGTCGCCGACTGGCTCCCCGAGGACGACGCTGCTCGGTTAGAGATGCGCATCGCGCCGCGAACCTTGTTGTGCGCGACCATTTGGCGAGTCGGCGCAAGCCTGTCGGATGTGGGATTCGACGAACTGCGCGAACTCACGACGGCGGCAGGCGACAAACGCTCACTCGCGATGGGCATGACCGGGTTGGTGCAGATGCTGAACTTTCACGGCGAATACACGGAGGCGTCGCACCTGGCCACCGAGTTCGCGGAATTGCTGGAGTCCATCGGCGATCCAGAAATGACGGTGGGACTGATGTCCATCCCGATCATCGCCAAGTGGGATGCCGGCGAGATGGCCGAAGCCCGGCGGCTGGCCCAGCGCGCCATCGATCTGGCCGACGGCGATGACACGGTGGGCAATCTGATCATCGGGTCGCCACTCGCCTTCGCACTCGTGCTTCACGCGTCGGCGTCGCCCGTCCTCGGTTTGGACGGTTGGAAAACAGAATTACCACCGAGCCATCCAGATGGCGCGGTCAGTGGACAGGTTCACCTTCTGCGCCGTGGTGATGTTCAAGTACATCGCGGTCGAGAATTGGGCACTGCTGCCCGATGACGACGCACTGCGCGATACGGCAGAGGCTGTGGAAGTCGCACGCCAGTTCGGTGACGACTTCACTTTGGCCACTTGCGAATTCGTGCGCGGCACCGTGTTGGTGCGGCGGGATGACATCGACCGCGAGCATGGGTTCGAGTTGCTCGCGAAGGTTCGGCGGGTGGTTTTGGACAACCGGTTCACGATCATCGCCGCATGGTGCGCCGACCTCGACGTCGCGGCGGACAGGATCCGGGCCGGTGACTTCGACACGGCGATCGAGTTGTGTAGCGCCGTCCTCGACGAAGAGATTCGCAGCGGCGAGATGATGAATCGGGGCTGGGCCACCACGGTGCTCGTCGACGCGTTGCTTCGCCGAGGGGGCGTCGGCGATCTCGAGGAAGCCCATGCGGCCGTCGACCGGTTGGCCGCCATGCCGACCGATCCCGGTTACCTCTACCACGAGTTGCCGCTGCTGCGGCTCAACGCCATGTTGGCGAAAGCGCGGGGCGATGACGCGTCGTATCGCGATCTGCGTGACAGCTACCTCGTACGGTCGGAGACTTTCGGCATGGAGGGCCATATCGCGATCGCTCGCTCCATGACGTGACCGGACTTGCGCCTCGGCCTAGTGCAAGTCCGCCCAGGCCTTGCGGCGCTCGGCGTCGGGATCGGGCACCACCATGTCGTGGGCCGTCAGGATGATCCGCGTACAGCGCCGCTCGGTGTCGTAGACCGGCCAGTCGTGGCCGCTGGACCAACGGATCTCCCCCGTCTCCCAGCCTTTCGCCGCGAAGTCCAGCCACGCCCGCTGCATACGCCTGCCGACCGGCGGCTGCAGGCGCCGGCCGAGGGGGTGAAGCTTGCGCCCGATGTACGACGCGTAGCTGTGCTGGATGTGCACGATCTCGCTGCCGTGAGTGGCGCCCAAGCCCAGCATGCGCAAGCTCCAGCCGAAATGGTCGAAGCGGTACATATGGGTCGGGGCGTGCGCGCTGTAGGCGTCAGCGAACGCCCAGGCCGGCCCGCCGAACATGACGTCGGAACCGAACGCGATCAACGCCCGGCGCCGCGGGTAGTCGGGGTAGGCCGTCAGCACCCGCGCCTTGGCGTCGGGCGCGACCCGCGCGAAGTAGGCGTTGACGGACGCCTGCGTGGTCGGCAACATCGGCGGCTTGGTCCACGCGAACATCGACGCCTCGTGGCTGTTGGTGCCGATGATCAGCGGCACGCGCGCCAACGCGCCCTCGCGGGCGGCGTCCACCGGATGCTTGGGCAGGAGGTCGACGCCGTAGGTCAGCCCGTAGGCGAGCGTCGGTGTCGACGACGCGCTCTTCAGCTGCAGCCGGCCTGCGGCATGGCGGAGCTGGCGTTGCGGTAGGGATTTCACCTCGGTCACGCCGACGCCCAGCCGCTGCAGGAATTCGTGGGCCTGCTTGGCCCGCAGCTCGCGGTCGGCGATCAGCGGCAGGGCCGGGCTCTGCGCGATCGCCCGGCTGAACAGGCCGTCGGCCGCCGGACTGGCAAGCAAGGCCAGCACCGATGTGCCTCCTGCGGACTCACCGAATACGGTCACCCGTTCGGGATCACCGCCGAACGCCGCGATGTTCTCGCGGATCCACCGCAGCGCGGCGAGCTGGTCGCGCAACGCGAGGTTGTCGTCGAAACCGTCGCCCAGATCGCCCAGTTCGAATCCGCCGAACACCCCGATGCGGTAAGTGATGTTGACCACCACCACGTTGCCGTTGGCGGCCAGCCGCGACCCGTTGTAGAGCTGGAACTGGCCCGCGCCGAACACAAATGCCCCGCCGGGAATCCACACCATCACCGGCAGATCGGCGCTGGTGTCCGGCGACCACACCGTCAGCGTCAGACAGGCCTCGTCGCGCACCTTCGGATCGTCACGGCCGCCGCCGACGAACGATTTGCCCTGCGGCGGCAACGGTCCGTGCTCGAGCGCGTCGCGTACGCCGGTCCACGGCTGCAACGGGGCGGGCGCCAAAAACCGGCGCTCGCCCACGGGTTGCTCGGCATAGGGCACACCCCGCCAGACCCCGACGCCGCCGTCGGTGGTGCCGCGCAAATCCCCCAAGCTGGTGTGCACGACGGTCGAATGTCCGACAACGACTGCCACACCCAAATCCTAGTGTGCAAAGCTGGACCCACCTGGGTGCCAGACCCTACGGCGAGTGCTGGGGACTTTGGGAGGGGCAATGACCTTCAACGAAGGCATGCAGATCGATACGAGTACGACGTCCTCCAGTGGCGGCGGTCGCGGACCAGGCCGGGGAATCGCGATCGGAGGCGGCCTGTCCGGTCTGCTGATCGTCGTCGTGGCGCTGTTTCTGGGCGTCGATCCCAGCAGCGTGCTGCCCTCCGAGCAAGGGCAGATCGGCAGCACCGAAGGGGTGGAGGCGCCGGGATTCGATCTGAGCCAGTGCAAGACGGGTGAAGACGCGAACCGGATCGTGCAATGCCGCGTAGTGGCAACGGGTAACTCAGTGGACGGCGTGTGGGAGCAACTGCTTCCCGGCTACACGCGACCGCAAGTACGGCTGTTCTCGGGACAGGTCGACACGGGCTGCGGACCGGCGACAAGCGACGTCGGCCCGTTCTACTGCCCCGTCGACCAGACCGCCTACTTCGATACCGACTTCTTCCAGGTGCTTGTCGACCAGTTCGGTTCCAGCGGCGGCCCGTTAGCGCAGGAGTATGTGGTGGCCCATGAGTTCGGCCATCACGTGCAGAACCTCAAGGGTGTGCTCGACCGAGCGCAAGGCCCCGGCGCGCAGGGGGCCGGGGGCGGTGGCGTGCGCGTCGAACTCCAGGCCGACTGCTACGCAGGCATCTGGGCGCACTACGCGGCGATCACCAAGCAGGAAAGCACCGGGGTGCCCTTCCTGGAGCCGCTGAGCGACAAGGACATTGCGGATGCGCTTTCGGCGGCATCGTCGGTGGGCGACGACCGCATTCAGCGCTCCGCGACCGGGCGCGTCAATCCGGAGTCCTGGACCCACGGATCATCCGAGCAGCGGCAGAAGTGGTTCACCGTGGGTTATCAGACCGGCGATCCGAACAAGTGCGACACCTTCGCCACGAACAATCTTGGGTAGGCAACTCACGGCCGTAGACGCCGTCGCAGAGCGCTACCTCGAGGCGTACGCCGCACTGGATCCTTGCGCGGCAACCGAAATGGGAATCGGTGGCGCAGACCGGACTTACGACGCCGAGATCACCGACTACTCGCCCGACGGGGTGGCCGCGCGCATCGAAATCGCGCGATCGACCGTGCGGGAGCTCGACGCGATCACCCCCGCCGACGACGTCGACCGGGTGACGATCGCCGCGATGCGTGAGCGACTCGGTGTGCAGATTGACGCGCACGAGGCCGGCCTGGATGTCGGCGACCTCAACGTGATCGCCTCGCCGCTGCAATCGATGCGTGACGTGTTCGACCTGATGGACACCGACACCGACGAGGATTGGGCGCTGATCGGCAAGCGGATGTCGAAGGTGACCGATCGCGCCGCGGGGTACGCGCGTGCGTTGCGCGCCGCGGTGGCGGCCGGTAATGCGCCTGCCGCGCGGCAGGTCGCCCGCGGTGTCGAGCAAGCGGGCCAGATCCAGCATCTGTTCATGGCCATGGTCGCCGACGCGGCCCCCGACAACCCCGCGCTGCACGACGAGTTGCAGGGGCACGCCGCCGCGGCCTCCGCCGCCTACCGCGAGCTGGCCACCGTCCTGCGCGACGAGATCGCACCGTCCGCCCGGACATCAGACGCGTTGGGCCGCGACGCATACCGGCTGATGTCCCGCGTATTCCTCGGCACCACCGTGGACCTCGACGAGACATACGAGTGGGGCCTCGAGCGCCTGAAAAGTATTGTGGCCGAGCAGGAGTCGATCGCCGACCGGCTCTATCCCGGCGCATCGGTGACCGAGACCCTGCAGCGGCTGGACACCGAGCCGCGGTACCTGGTGCACGGAACCGACGCATTGCAGGCGTGGATGCAGGACCTGTCCGACCGCGCCGTGGAATCGCTGGCCGACACGCACTTCGAGATCGCCGAACCGCTGCGCCGGCTGGAGTGCCGGATCGCACCCACGCACACCGGCGGCATCTACTACACCGGCCCTTCTGAGGACCTGAGCCGACCAGGTCGCATGTGGTGGTCCGTCCCTCACGGCGTCGACACGTTCCGCACCTGGCAGGAGACGACGACCGTGTTCCACGAGGGCGTTCCCGGCCATCACCTCCAGGTCGGGCGCGCGGTGGTGCTGGCAGACCAACTGAACCGCTGGCGCAGGCTCGGCTGCTGGGTGTCGGGCCATGGCGAGGGGTGGGCACTGTACGCCGAACGCCTGATGGCGGATCTTGGCTGGCTCGACGATGCCGGCAATCGAATGGGAATGCTTGACGCGCAGCGTTTCCGGGCCGCACGCGTGGTGATCGACATCGGTGTGCACTGCGGATTGACCGCGCCCGACGGATCGGTATGGGATGCCGAACGAGCCTGGGTTTTCCTGCAGTCGCACAGCGCGATGGCCGAGGAGAATCTGAGGTTCGAGCTGGATCGCTACCTCGGCTGGCCGGGCCAGGCGCCGTCGTACGCGATCGGACAGCGGATCTGGCAGCGGTTGCGCGATGAGATGCTGGGCCGTGGCTGGACGTTGAAGGAGTTCCATGCCCGCGCACTGGATCTGGGCGGGCTGCCCCTGGACGTGCTGCGCGAGACGCTGCTGGCGCAGAACTAACGGATTCCCATGGACACCACGGCCATTACTTCCCACCTGACGATGCTGCGCATCGACGGCTGGCAGGTGTACGTCTGGCGCGACGGCGATTCGGTGACGGTGATCGACACCGGGGCGCCGGGCTCGGCCGCGGCCATCATCGGCGCGGCACCTGGCATCGACCGGATCGTGTTGACCCACGGCCACGTCGACCACACCGGCTCAGCCGCTGAAGTCCGGGCGTCGACGGGAGCAACCGTGCTCGCGGGCGCTGGCGACGCGGCGGTCATTCGCGGTGAGGCGGTCATGACGCCACCGGTGTTCGAGGACTGGGAAAAGCCGATCCACGACCGGGTTTCGGCGAACCTGCCTGCGGTCGCGCCCCCCGTTCACGTTGATCTCGAACTGCACGACGGCGATGTGCTGGACTTCGGCGGCGGCGCCGAGGTTCTGTGGATCCCGGGCCACACCGAGGGCAGCATCGCGGTTCACCTTCCGAAATACGGCGTGCTGTTCACCGGTGACACCATCGCCAACGTCGGGACCGTCATGCTCGGCACGTTCAACCAGGACCGGGGCCGCACCGTGGCGTCGTTTCGACGGCTGGCCGCCCTCGACGTCGAGACGGCGTGCTTCGGCCATGGTGAGCCCATTGCGTCGGGTGCAGGCGCTCGAATCAGGGAGGTGGCCGACCAGCTATGACCGCAGACATCGACCCCATCGAGCCGGACACCAAGGACTGGACGTGGGTTCTTGACCGTCCCTGCGAGGAGTGCGGTTTCGACGCCGCATCGGTGCACCACACCGACGTCGCCGAGCACATTCGTCGGGACGCCGCCGACTGGGTGAGCAGGCTCAACGAGCCCGGCGTTCGCTCCCGCCCCCAACCCACGGTGTGGTCAACGCTCGAGTACGGCTGCCACATTCGCGACGTGCATCGCATCTTCAATCACCGGGTCCGGCTGATGCTGGATGAGGATGAGCCACGATTTCCCAACTGGGACCAGGACGAGACCGCTATCGCCGACGATTACGCCGCACAGCATCCGGCTACAGTCGCGACCGAACTGTTCGAAGCGGCAGGCATCATGGCCGACACCTACGCAGGGGTGCCCGCCGACGCATGGTCGTGTCGCGGCTTACGCAGCAACGGAAGCGAATTCACGGTCGCGACCATCTCGATCTACCACCTGCACGACATCGTCCATCACGCCCACGACGTCAGTCGCTGACCCCGATCCCGGCCAGCGCGTCACGCACCTGGGCCAGTTCCTCCGCGCCGTGCAACGGCAACGGTTCCGACGCGTCGGGCGGACGTCCTGTCCGCACGGCATGAGCCAATTGCGCCGCGACCGACTGGAAACGCTCGAGTTCGGTTCCCGACCAGTGCTTTTCACCGTTGGGCGTGGCCTGCCGCTCACACACCCAGCACAGTGCGATCGTCCGGTACGCGAAATCCTCCGTGGCCGCGACTGCGGGCCACAACCGTTCGGCTGCCGCGCGTCCACGGCCTGCGACCGCCGCCTGGTAGGCCGGCTGCAATTCGAACGCTTGCAGTTGCAAATCCCTGCGCGCCGCTGATGCCTCGGGCGTCGTCACCGCACCCGCGGCCAGGTGGGGCGCCACCTTCGCCGCCGCATCCAGTGTCTTCGCGACCGCTTCCGACAGCTTGACCACATCGTGGCGGCGCGCCGTCGCCAGGTAGACACCGATGGCGACCACCGCGCCGATCAGCGTGTCGACACCTCGCTCGACCAAGAGGTCCGCCACGTCGGCGACCGGACGTCCGCCGGAAGCGATCAGAAGCGCGGCCGGGGTGATGAACACCGCCGCGGCGGCGTAGATCGGAATCACCAACATCTCAATGGCGAACTGCAACAGCGCCAGAACGCCGGCCAACCACAACCCTTGAGGATGGACCCCCAGCAATACACCGGCAAGCAGCAGGCCGACCCAGGTGCCGATTGACCGTTCGACGCCGCGGCGCAGCGTACGACGACGGTCAAAGCCCTGGTGCAGGACGAGAACGGCCGCCGCCATCGCCCAGTAGCCACGCTCGATGCCGAACAGCGAGGCGATGCCGCCTGCGATGAGGACCGCGATTCCGACGCGCGCGACGACGATCCCCTGGCCTGACTTCGGCCGCAACGCCTGGCGTATCAGCGGGATCGGCCCCAGACGGCCCAGGGGAATCCGGTCAAGCCGCGGCTGCGGCGCGAGTCGATTCGTGTCGGCGAGTCGGGTTACACGATCCACCGCCGCGGTGTCCACCGGTCTACCGTCGGCGGACGCCGCCATCGCCTCGGCGAAGGTCTTGTGCAGATCGCGGTTGACGGCGCGCAGCCGTCGCAGTGTCGGACCGGGTGGCACGCCCGCGGGTTGAAAGTTCACGAGGATCACCCACGAGCGGTGCAAGGCCGCAGCGGCGGCGTGCCGCGCCGACGGCTCATCCGATGTGCCAACGGAATCGAGATATCGGCCGACTGCTTGAGCAGCGGCCGAGACCACAGCCTTCTCCGGCCTGCGCAACCCGCGCAGTGCGCCGGCCATGTGGACGATCCAGGCGAACGCGCCACCGGCGAGGACCAGCACGCCGACGCGCCAACTCGGCACATGTGCCATGGCGGCGCCGGTGCCTGCGGCGCACGCGAGCACGAACATGTACGCGCCTGGCGGCCCGACCGCCAGTGCGTTGCAGAGCAGCGTCGCGACCATCGCGATCGCCGACAGCGCCAATACGCCCAGCCACGGCACGCTCGCCGCCCTGTCCCCTACCGCGACCGCTGCGGCGAAACCCACTGCGATCACGGCGAGGTGGCCTGCGCGGCTGACGTATGGTCTGTTGCTTCCGTACAGAGCGGTGAATCCGCCGATGGTGGCCGTCAGGCCCGCAGCCATGTCGCCGACGGCCCAGCCGACCGCGACCGGCGCCGCCAGACACAGCGCCGCTCGAGTCGAAAACCACCACCGCCCCGGCGGATTTTTTCCGACCACCAGGCGGCGCAGCCCTGTACCGGACATCGGCATCAGTGTAGTGATCGAGCGCATTGACAAAATTCCGGTAAATCGTTACGCCGGTTCCGTGGCAGAGTGCCCTCATGACCGATCACGACGCGCCCCTGGCAGGCAAGGTTGCCTATGTGACGGGAGCCGCTCGGGGACAAGGCCGGTCACATTGCATCCGGCTTGCGCGGGCAGGTGCCGATATCGTCGCGATCGACGCGTGCGCGCCGGTGACCGCACACAACGGGCGTCCGCCGGCCCGACCGCAGGACCTAGCCGAGACGGTCAATCTCGTCGAGGGCGAGGGCCGCAAGATCCTCGCCGACGAGGTCGACGTCCGCGACGCCGCCGGACAGCAGCGCGTGGTGGCCGATGCGCTGCAGCAGTTCGGACGACCGACATCGTCGTCGCTGATGCCGGTGTGCTACATCCACAGCTTCTCGCCCGGCGCTCTGCTGACCGACTCGTTGGCAGACCCCGACCTGATCTCCGACATCGTCCCGTGGCTCGCGAGCGACGCGTCGTCGTTGGTGACGGCCGCGCAGATACCCGCGGACAAGGGCTATCTCAAGATCTAGCTCCCGGCCGAACGTTCCTTACCACTCGACAAATCTGCAGATTTTCGAGTGGTAAGGAACGTTCGCGCTCGGGAGGTGCTAGAGACGCGACTGTTCTTTGATGGCCGTATCGGTGGTACGCAACGGGCAGATCAGCGCGTCCTGCGCGAACGACGCGATCAACTCACCCGCTTCGGTGTGCACCGCCCCGCGGACATAGGACATGCCGGCGCCGACCTGAGTGCTTTCGTGTGTGTAGAGAATCCAGCCGTCCCAGGACACCGGCTCGTGGAAGCTCACGCTCACCGTCATCGGCGCGGTCGACACCGTCAGATGCGACTGCGCGGTGCCGATCCCCTCGTGTGCGCGCATAGTCGTCGAAATGCCAAGATGCCCAGTAAAATACGCAATCAGCGCCTTCGCCAGATCGTCACGCGACGGGATCGGGTCGTAGTGCAGCCAGGCATACAGTTCCGGGGGGCCGACCTCGTCCGGGCTGTTGACGTCGACGACGTCGACCAACCGCAGCTCACGCCCTGACATCGGCATCTCCGAGGCGTTCGCGTCGAAGGGCCCTGCGACTTCTGGCCGGGGCAGATGATGACGGATGACATCACCGGTGGGGACGTCGGCGAGCACCGTCACGGTGATGCAGCGCTTGTCGTTCTGCTTGGCGGCGATGACCGCGGTGGCCGTCGACCGGCCTTCGCTGACGACGTCGATCTCCAACTCGACGGGCCCGGCACCGACCATCACCGCACGGGCGAACACCGCGAACACCGAACGCACCGATTTGTCCGGGAACCGTTTGGCGGCAGCGACTATCACCTGGGCCAGCACCTGCGTACCCTCCACCACCTGGCGTTCGTCCTCGCCGGCAGGCCCGGTCTCGGCGATGAACCGGTTCTCACCGTCGGTCCGCACATCGAACAGATCGAGCAGCCCCCGTTCGGTCCACGTCTGCGCTGAGTCTGTCATGGCAGGGAACAGTAACCGAGCTTCTGCAAAAGCGGTAACGTGATTACCAGAGATCCGGAGCGGAAGGTGTTCACATGGCGAAGCCGAGCGAACGAGCGCCGGCCGGAGTCGCGCCTGCGGCGACATCGAATCAAACCGTCGACACCGAGCCCCGCACGAAACGATTCATGAAGTCGGCGCTGGCGATCCTCGGCGAAACGGGTCGCACCGACTTCACCGTGCTCGAGGTGGTTGAGCGGTCCAAGACGTCGTTGCGGTCCTTCTATCAACACTTTTCGACCAAGGACGAGTTGCTGCTCGCGCTCATCGACAAGATCATGTCCGAGTCGACGCGCAAGTGGCGCGAGGACACCGCCGACCTGCCCAGCATCACCGCACTGCGGGTGCTCGTCGACCGCATCTGCAAGCCGGCTGAATCGACGACTCAGGACCGTGTCAACCACGGCCTGACCTACTACAACGATCACCTGGCCGAGACGCTGCCGCGCGAGTACGCGCGTGTGCTCTCGCCGCTGCACGAGTTGATCAAGGACATCATCAACCGCGGCATCGCCGAGGGTTCTTTCCGAGGCGACATCAACGCCGACGCGACTGCGGCGCTGATCATGCAGTCGGCGTTGGGGGCCATGCGGCTGCAGGTGCTCGGCGCCGAATTGAACGGCGTCCCGATCGGCGCCGACCACATCTACGAGTTCTGCGTCGGCGGCCTCGTCCGCCCCGGCAACCCTGCCTGACCTGCACCGTCCCGCGCTGTGAACCCCTGCCCCGGGCTCGGTGTTTTGGCTGGTCCGGACGTGGTAATGTCATTACCGTAGCCGAGAAACGAGACTTCCAAGAGACGGAAACGGCACGCAAACTTCCCTATCCGGTATTCGACGCCGGCAACCATTTCTACGAGCCCAAAGAAGCGCTGACGAAGTTCCTGCCGGACCACCGCAAGAACGTCATCGACTACATCGAGGTCCGCGGCCGCACCAAGATCATGGTGCGCAACCAGGTCAGCGACTACATCCCGAACCCCACCTTCGAGGTCGTCGCGCGGCCCGGCGCTCAGGAGGAGTACTTCCGGCACGGCAGCGGCGGCAAGAGCTTCCGCGAGGTGATGGGCAACCGATGAAGGCGATCCCCGCTTTCCGCGATCCGAAGGCGCGCGTCGAGGTGATGGACGGACTCGGCCTCGACTACTCGCTGATGTTCCCGACGTTGGCCAGCCTTGTCGAGGAGCGGATGAAGGACGACCCCGTGCTCATCCACGACGTCATCCACGCACTGAACGAATGGATGTACGAGACCTGGCAGTTCAACTACGAGGACCGAATCTTCTCCACGCCGGTGATCACGCTGCCGATCGTCGACCGCGCCCTCGAAGAACTCGAGTGGTGTCTGGAGCGCGGCGCCAAGACGGTGCTCGTCCGGCCCGCGCCGGTGCCCGGCATGCGCGGCACCCGCTCGTTCGGGACGGAGGAGTTCGACCCGTTCTGGCAGGCCTGCGTGAAGGCAGGCATCCCGGTGTCGATGCACGCGTCCGACTCGGGATACGCGGAGTACCTAAACGATTGGGAGCCCGCCGACGAGTTCCTGCCATTCAAGCCGACCGCGTTCCGCATGGTCGCGATGGGCAAGCGGCCCATCGAGGACTCGATGGCGGCGCTGGTGTGCCACGGCGCACTGACCCGCAACCCCGACTTGCGTGTCCTGTCGATCGAGAACGGAGCGGACTGGGTGCCCTACCTGTTCAAGCAGTTCGCGAACACGTACAAGAAGATGCCGCAGGCGTTTCCCGAAGATCCGGTCGCGGCCTTCAAGCGAGGTGTCTACGTCGCCCCGTTCTGGGAGGACGATTTCGCCCGGATGGCCGAGCTGTGCGGCATCGACCGGGTGATCTTCGGATCCGACTGGCCACATCCGGAGGGACTGGCCGAGCCGACTCACCTGATCGACGACCTGCAGGATCTCGACGAAGAGGGACAACGAAAAGTCATGGGCAGCAACATGATCGATCTGTTCAAGGTGCCGAACGAGATCGTACACAACCCCGACGTGCCACCTCTGGTAATTCCGGCGTGACCGACGCCGCGAATCCAGAGGTCCTGCTCTTCGCCTCGACGACGCAATCGTTTCTCGAGAAGGAAGCATCGCTGAGCCGGCTGCGTGAGCTCCACGCCGCCGGCATCTCCTTCGAGCCCGTGTGGTGGCGGCGCGCGGCCGAACTCGGCTGGACCAGCCTGCTGGTGCCCGAGGAATTGGGCGGCGGCAACGTGTCCGGTGACGGCGTCGCCGACGTGGCGCTGGTCGCCGTGCTGGCTGGTCGGACCGTCGCGCCCGGACCGTTGCATCCGGTCAGCGTCGTCCTGGCGGCACTGGTTGAGGCGCCGGAAAACCACACCGGGACAATCGAATCCGTGGTTTCAGGCGAGCTCGTCGCGTCGTGGGCCGTCTACGACCCTGGTACACCGTTCTCGCCGCTGGAATCGGCGCTGACAGCGACACGCACCGACTCCGGCTATCGGATCGACGGCGTGAAAGATCGCGTCGAGGCCGGTGAGCACAGCGATGTCCTGCTGGTGACGGCGGCGCACGAGGGCGTGGTGCGCCAGTTCCTGGTGGCGACCGAGGCTCCCGGTGTGAGTGTGGAAGCGCAGCGCTCGATCGACATGGTGAAGCGCTATGCCCGTGTGAGTGTCGATGGCGTCGAGGTCGACGCCTCCGCCGTGGTCGGCACGGCTGAGCAGACCGCGGCGATCATCGCGCGCCAGACCCACATCGCGATCGTCCTACAGTGCGCCGAGATCGTGGGCATCCTGGAGACGGTGCTCGACTTCACCATCCAGTGGGGTTCGACCGGCACTCGTTCGGCCGTCCGCTCGGCTCGTATCAAGTGCTCAAACACAAGTACGCGGATTTGAAGATCTGGTTCGAAGCGTGTCGTGCGACGACGAACGCCGCGGTGGCCGAGTGGCGGTGAGCGTCGCGAAATCCTATGTGGGTGAACATGCTCCGCGCATGCTTCAGGAGTGTGTTCAGCTGCACGGCGGCATCGGCGTCACCTGGGAACACGATCTGCACCTGTTCCTGCGGCGGGTGGACGTTGTACCGCTCTCTGTTCGGCACGCCTGAGGAGCACAACCTCCGCGTCTACGTGCTCAACAAAGAGCTGGAGCTCATCAAATGACCGCAGCGCCATTGACAGAGACGACCGAGTCGGTCGAGAAATTCGCCGCGCGCGCTCGGGCCTGGCTGGCCGAGAACATGCCGTCAATCGATCCGAGCAACCCACCCGAACTCGACCGGCGTGAGGAAAAACCATGGCTGCGGGCCCGTGAGCTGCAGAAGAAGCTCTACGAGGGCGGGTTCGCGGGGATCTGCTTCCGCGCGAGTACGGCGGCCTGGGCCTGCCCATCGCGTATCAGAAGGTGTTCGACAACGAATCCCGTTGCTACGAGCTGCCGATCATCCTGAACACACCGACGCTCACGATCTGTGCCGCGACCATTCTCGACACCGGCTCCGAAGAGCAGAAACACAAGCACATCTCGACCGCGCTGCGCGGAGACGAGGTGCTCGTCCAGCTGCTCAGTGAGCGCAACGGCGGTTCAGATCTCGCGGGAGTCATCACCCGGGCCGATCGCCGTGGCGACAAATGGGTGATCAACGGCGCAAAGACGTGGAGCACAAGTGCATTCGCCGCCGACTACGGTCTGATGCTGGCCCGCACCGATTGGGATGCGCCGAAGCACGAGGGCCTGACGATGTTCCTGGTGCCCATCGACAGCCCGGGAATCACGCTGCGGCGCATCAAGCAGGTCAACGGATCGATCGAGTTCTGCGAGGAGTTCTTCGACAATCTGGAGCTCGGTGACGACGCTGTAGTCGGCGAGGTCAACGGCGGCTGGCACGTCGCATCCCGCCAGCTGTACCACGAGCGGCGGGCCGTCGGCGGCGGATCGGAGTTCGCCAGCGGCACTGGCGCTGAAGGCAAGTCCGACGTGCCCATCGACTACGTCGCGCTGATGGAGGCGACGGGACAGGCCGACAGCGAGCGGGCCGCAGGAACTGGTCGGCCGGGCGCTGGTGCATCGCGTGGTGCGCGAGCAGCTCATCGACCACGTGTACCACGGCGTGCTCGACGGCACGCTACCCCGGCGGCCGGTTCGATGATCCGAGTCACCCACGCCGAGATCCATCATCTGGAGTTCGACACCGTGCTGGCTCTTTCGGCGAGTTCCGGCGTGGTGGACGTCGGCGACGGCATGATTCGCTACGGCGAGCGGTACCTGTCGCGGCAGACGGCTGCGCTGGGCGGCGGGACGACGGAGATCGCGCGCAACATCATCGGCGAACGTGTGCTGGGTTTCCCACGCGAATACGCCGCCGACCGCGGCGTACCGTTCAATCAGGTAAGGCGCAACAAGGGCTGGAAGAGTCATCACGCTGCTCTGAGGCGTCCGATGTCGATGCCGGTCTTCGTCGCAGCAGCGCGGTGATTCCCAGCACGCCAGCGAATGGCAGCAACACGAGGCCGGGAAGCTGGTAGCGCCACGAGAACTCGAACGCCGCCGATGCGAGCAGAATGGTCACCGCCATGCCCACCGCCAGTAGCGTGGCCGAGCGAATGCCGCTCGTTCGGGCCCGCCCAAGGCCGGCCCCGGCGAGCAGTGCGACCACGCCGAACGCACCCAACAATGGGCCGGGGGTGTAGCCCACGCTGAGCTGGTACCCGCGGAGAAACTTGGCGAGCCCGATCACGGCGGTCGGGTCCCGTCCGCTGAACTCGCGCGAAGCGTTGGTGCTGTGCTGCAGGTCGACGAGCGGGTACTCGGGCTTGAACTGCCATCGCGCCACGCTGGTATCGCCGGGAGCATCAGTTCTCGTGGGGCGGAACCCCTTTAGAAAATCCCGCCCGATCGCGCCGGCGACATCCAGCGGCTGCTGGTCGATCACGGCCCAGCCGAACGCCCGCTGCACCGCGTACAGGTCCGTGTGAGGAGGAAAGCGCTCGCGAAAGGGTGCCTCGCGCTGGATGTGGGCGTAGTCGTCCAGTCTTCTCCTTTGCCCCAACGGCTCCTTGGGGCAGGCCAGCGCCGTCAGCTTATCGAGTTTCAGTTTGTCGCAGTCCGCGACGACGGCGGTGCGGCCGTAGAGCACCTGGCCGGTGGTCCGGGTCAGGCCCCATTCGCCGGTCTTTGCGTGGAAGTACCAGCCGTATCCGGCGATGATGAAGCCGAACACCGCGACAAATGCGAGCGTGCGCGCCCCGACTGTCCGCCAGCCCGGCCACGTTCGCCACGACCGCCATGCCCCGCCGGCAATGATCAAGTAACACACCACCGGAACGACCAACGAAAAGGCCACCAGCCGCAACATCACCGCCGCGCCGAGCAGCAAGCCGGCGAGCGCGGCCCGGCGCGGGTTCGGCGCACCAACGGCGAGCAGCACCCACAAGAGTGCGACAAGCAGCACCTGCTGCCAGCTGTCGGACATGATCAGCTGCTCGATCTGAAGCTCATAGCCATCCAGCAGCAGCGGTGCAGCGGCGAGTGAGGCCAGCCACCGGTTCACCCCAAGCCGCAACGCCAAGAAGTACAGCGCGACCGCCGAGCAGACGCCCGCAAGGTGTTGAAGCGCCGTAACCAGCTGCAGCCCGCCCACCGCGAGGGTGGGTGTCAATACGAACAGCTCGTACCCGATCGGCTGAATACCGCCGGGATCGTACTTGCCGATGTTGCCGAGATATCGGAACGAATCGCCGAATATCAACGCGGGCTGGTAGGCAAACCACGCCACCACCCGCAGCGCGACGCCAGCCGCCACCAGCGCGATGATCAGCCAATGCCGTCCGATCAGGCTGCCTATTGTGCGGAGGATGGCCACCGGAGTTTCAGGCGTTGTTGGCGCGCGACCAGTACACGGTGGGGTACAACTTTTCGACGTCGACCCGGTGCTTGTTGGCCTCCACGATGCCGAACATCGACTCGATCAGGGTGTCCGACAAAAGATGGGGTTGCAGCCCCAGCTCGACCAGGCCGGTGTGCTTGACGTTGTAATAGTGCTCTGCGGCCTCGGTCCGTGGGTTGTCCAGATGCTCGATCTGTACGGGGCCGGCGAATTGCGCTGCGACCACGTCGGCGATGTCGCGCACGGACATCGATTCGGTCATTTGGTTGAACACCCGAAACTCACCCCGCTCTGCGGGGTTCTCGACCGCGAGCCTGATGCACTCCACGGTGTCCCGAATGTCGATCAGTCCCCTGGTCTGTCCCCCGGTTCCATACACGGTCAGCGGCTCGCCGAGCACGGCCTGAATGACGAACCGGTTCAGCACGGTTCCGAAGACGCTGTCGTAGTCGAACCGGGTCGACAACCGCGGATCGAGCATGGTTTGCGGAGTTTTCTGTCCGTACACGACGCCTTGGTTGAGATCGGTCGCGCGTAATCCCCAGTTTCGGCAAGCGAATTCGATGTTGTGGGAGTCGTGCACCTTGCTCAGGTGGTAGAAGGACCCCGGCCGTTTGGGGAAGAGGACCCGGTCCTTACGGCCGTTGTGTTCGACCTCGAGCCAACCCTCGCCGATTTCGATGTTGGGTGTTCCGTATTCCCCCATGGTTCCGAGCTTGACCAGGTGAATATCCCGGTTCGTCTCGGCGATGCCGAACAACACATTGAGCGTTCCGACGACGTTGTTGTGCTGGGTGTAGACGGCATGCTCGCGGTCGATCATCGAATACGGAGCCGCCCGCTGTTCGGCGAAGTGCACGATCGCATCGGGGCCGAAGTCGCGCAGTACGTCATAAAGGAACTCCGCGTCCAGCAGGTCTCCGGTGTACACGCCAATTGATTTGCCGGAGATGTCCCGCCATGCCGCGATCCGAACGTCGAGATCCTCAATCGGAACCAGGCTGCACACGCCGAGTTCCTCGTCGTATCGGCGTCGTACGAGGTTGTCCAGTACCGCCGTGTCGTGCCCGCGATCAGAGAGATGCAACGCAGTGGGCCAACCAAGATATCCGTCTCCGCCGAGCACCAGAACCCGCACAAGAGCACCCTATCGAATGTGATGATCACAACGAGCGTAAGTATTGACGTGCACAATGCCACTAATGCGGCGAAAAGAGGAGTAGCACGTGCACGATCACTGCGGCGCGTTCGCCGCGGCCACCGGTCGTCAGCTCGAAGCCGCGGGCCACGATAAGCCCCGCTATCGCCGCTACCAGTTCGAGCTGATCGCGCCGCACTGCGGTCAATCGATCCTCGAGGTCGGTGCCGGGCTCGGCGAATTCGCAGAGCAGTTCCGCGATCTGGATCGACTTGTCGTAACCGATGTCGATCCGGCCGCCGTTGCGGCGATGGCGCGACGGTTCGCCGGCCGTCCCCAGGTGGAGGTCCGGCAACTGGAGCTGGGGCACCCACCCGACCTCAAGCGACCCGTCGCGTCTGTGGTCGCGATCAACGTGCTCGAGCACATCGAGGACGACACCGGTGCGCTGCGTGCGCTGGCCACGGCCGTCGAGGCCGGCGGCAGCCTCGTCCTCTGGGTCCCTGGCTACCAACAGCTGTACGGCGAGTTCGACCGCAGGGTCGGTCATGTCCGCCGCTATACGCCGAGTTCTCTCGCCAGGGTCGTCCGGCGAGCGGGACTCGATGTCGAGCTGGTCAGACCGGTGAACCTGCTCGGCGGGATCGCCTGGTGGTTGACGGTGCGGAGGGGCGGCGCCACCTCACCGAACCCGAGGATGGTCGCTGTCTTCGATCGCTGTGTGGTGCCGGTGACGAAGGCGTTGGAACGCGTGGTGCGGGTGCCCTTCGGGCAGTCGGTGCTGTGTGTAGCCCGCAAACGAGGCGAGCCTTGATCCAGCTGTGGCGCAAGCGAATTCTGCTGTGGGGTCGCTACACCGGCGCGTCCGTCATCGCCGGGATCATCAGCGAGGTCGTCTTCATCGTGACTTATTGGTTCGCGACCGTCCCGCTGATCGCGAGCCTGCTCGCATTCGTGGCAGGCGCTGTTCCGAACTACCTGATGAACCGGTACTGGGCGTGGCAGCGCCGCGGACGCTCGGACCGCACCAGGGAGATTCTTCCGTACGCCGTCATCGTCATCGTCACCGCGGTCATCGCGATTCTCGTCACGACGGCCGCCGATCGATGGGTTCGCGACCACGTCGCCGCCCATGCCCTGCAGGTCACCCTCGTCAGTGCCGCGTTCCTGGCGACCTACGGGGCGATGTTCATACTGAAGTTCGTGCTCTTCGACCGATTCATCTTCGTCGATCGCGCCGTACGTACTCGCGGTACCACGTCCGCACCATGACGCGCGCGTAGTGCGCGCCGTAGACCAGGTCGCTGCCCTTCTTGCTGGCGCCGTTGCGGCGTCGGCGCATCGTCATGGGTACCTCGAGCACCCGTGCTCCACGGGCCGTCATTCCAAGTAGCAGCTCCGACGACTGGTACTGCGGCTCGACCAACGGGACCGAGCACGCGAGATCGGCCCGCATGGCTCGAAATCCGAACGACGTGTCAGTGATTCGCCGCCACGTCAGCAGGCAGGCCAGCATCGCGAATACGCGAACCCCGATCCAGCGCAGTCGGCTATCCGTCTCGCTACGGCCCAGCCTGCGCGAACCGGTCACGAAATCGGCCCGGTCCTCGACCATCGGCCGCACCAGGGTGTCGAGCTCCGCACTGTCGTACTGCCCGTCGGCGTCGGTGGTCACCACGTAGCGCGCTCCGCAATCCGCGGCCAGCCGGTAGCCGAGTCGCAACGCAGCGCCCTGTCCGCGGTTGCGCGCCGAGATGCAGGTGTAGACGCCGTGCGCGCGCGCTATCACGGCGGTCTCGTCGGTGGCTCCGTCGACCACGACGAGCACGTCCACCGGCATGCCGCAGCAGCGTTTCGGCATGTCTTGCAACACCGATCCGATACCGGCGGCCTCGTTGTATGCGGCGATGACGACTACCAATTCGGAAAAGCGTGGCCGCGGATGGTGCCGGTGGAATTCGGCGACTGCAAGGGCGTCCACTTCGTCCGGGAACTCGGCGAGCCGCCTCACGCCGTCACGGATCCGACCTCGTCGCGGAAGTAGCGCCACGTGCTCGCGAGTCCGTCCGCGAGATCGACGGCGGGCCGGTAGCCAATGACATCCACGCTGTGCGAAAGGTCGAGAACGACCGCGGGCATCTCACCTTGTTGTGCCGCAACATGTTCCGTCCGCAAGGACCGGCCGGTGACGCGGCGGACGGCCTCGACGAGCTCCAGCACCGACACCGACAGCCCGGATCCGATGATGACCCTCCCGCTGTAACGGCTTTCCCAGCAGAGCAACACCCCGCGTACGACATCGTCGATGTGGACGAGGTCGCGGCGCTGCGTTCCGTCACCGTAGATCTGTACGGTCGATCCAGCGAGCGCCGTCCGCATCAGCCTCGGTACGAAACTGTCTTTGTGCGCCATGCCTGGTCCGTACACGTTGCTGAACCGCAATGCGCAGGTCGCCATACCGTACGCCCCGGCGTATCCGGACAGCAGCATTTCACAGGCGGCCTTGGTGGCCCCGTAGGGCGTGAGTGGTCGCAACGGCAAGTGTTCTGTGATCATCGCGGTGCCCACGTCGCCGACGACCGCGTTGGTCGATGCCAGCAAGAATGTGCTCACGCCACGGACACGAGCGAGCTCGAGCAGCTCCTGGGTGACGGCGACGTTATCGGCATACGTCTGCCGGGGCTGCTCGACCGAACGGAGGACCGACGTCAACGCCGCGAGGTGAATGATGCCAACCGTGCCGGGCGCCACCGCCTCGTCGCGGACGTGGTTATCGAGGAGGTCTCCGACGATGTAGGTCACGCCGTCTCGTGGCGCTTCCGGACCCTGCCGGTCAACGACCGTGACGGGAATCCGCCTGCGTTGGAACGCCTCCACGACAGCACGTCCGATGAAGCCGCAACCACCAGTGATCAATACGCGACCACCGACCTGTGAGCCCACAGCAGTGAACCTATCGCGTTACCTCCTACTCGCGGGAAGGGTGGCCTGCTCCAACGGTAGTCAGAACAGTGTCGGCTGGAGTTCCTCAGCGGTTGACGCCACCGGAGCCTCAGCGGCGCGGAACGACCGGCGATCCGGCGCGAGACCGTGCTTGGCAATCAGCGGTGCCGCCCGTTCGTACAACATCTTCTTGTAGTCCGACGGCAAATAGGCTCCGCGCCTGTACAACTCGCGGTACTGCCCAACCAGTTCGGGATGCGACCGGGACAACCACGACATAAACCAACCCCGCGTCGAACCGCGCAAGTGCAATCCGAACACCGTCACCCCGGTCGCGCCTGCGGCCGCGATCTGACCCAACAGCGAGTCGAGATGGGCTTTCGAATCCGTCAGGTGCGGCAGCACCGGCGCGACCATGACATGACAATCCAGTCCGGCGTCGCGAATGGCAGATATCAATGCGAGCCGCGCCGCCGGCGAGGGCGTGCCCGGCTCGACATCCTTGTGCAGGTCAGGGTCGCCGACGGCGAGCGATACGGCGACGCTGACGTCGACCGTGCGGGCCGCATCGGTGATCAGTGACAAATCGCGGCGCAGCAATGTGCCTTTGGTGAGAATCGAGAACGGTGTACCGGAACCGGCCAGCGCACCGATGATGCCGGGCATCAGCGCATACCGTCCCTCGGCCCGCTGATACGGATCGGTGTTGGTGCCCAAAGCGACGGTCTCGCGCTGCCATGACCGACGATGCACTTCCCGGCGCAGCACGTCGGCGACGTTGGTCTTGACCACGACCTGGGTGTCGAAGTCTGTGCCGCAGTCCATTTCCAGGTACTCGTGGGTGGGGCGGGCGAAGCAGTACCGGCAGGCGTGCGAGCAGCCGCGGTAGCCGTTGACGGTGTAGCGGAACGGAAGCATCGCCGCGTTGGGGACCTTGTTGAGCGCCGACTTGCAGAGAACCTCGTGAAAGGTAATTCCCTCGAACTGCGGCGTGCGCACGCTGCGCACGAATCCGATGCGTTGCAGGCCCGGCAGTGCGCCGTCGTCGACGCTGACGCCCTGCCGTTCCCAACGCATTCCTTTATTCGAACGCACGTTCGAGAAGATGTCAAGGACTACACGGGGGCTTGGCAGGTCGACTCGCGCACCACAAGGGCCGGTTCAGTGCGTCGCTGGTCGGCGGGCAGGCCGGCGAGCACATCGATCAACAGCTCGACCGCGTCGCGTCCCATGTCGAACGGGTGCGATTCGATCGAGGTCAGCGGAACGTGGAGCTCTGCGGTCAGCGCGATGTTGTTGAACCCGATCAGCGAAACGTCTGCACCGACGCGCAGACCGTGATTGCGGATGGCCCCCGCGGCGCCGATCGCCGCGAAATCGTTGACCGCGAACATCGCCGTGGGCGCGGACCCGTCCAGCATCCGGTCGGCAGCGAGGTGACCACCGACGCTGTCGAGGCCGGAGTACACCACGTTCTCTTCCGCCACTTCGATGCCTGCCTCGCGGAAGCGATCGATAAACCCCGCGGGCCTGTCGATGCCAGTACTGGCGTGTGCGAGGCCGGCGATGACACCCACCCGTCGGTGCCCGAGGCTCAGCAGATGCTCGGCCGCCATCCGGCCGCCGAGGTAGTTGTCGCACGTGGCGGCGGGATAGTCGCCGACGCCCCGATTGACCAAGACGAACGGCACCTCGCGTTGCGTCAACTCCTCGAGCACGGTCTGGTCGTCGGAGCGGGCGTCGCCGAGGATGAGCCCGTCTACCCGACGGTCCAGCATCATCTCGATGCGCTTTCGCTGGCCGGCGAGTTCGTCCTGCGTGTTGGCCACGAAGGCGGTCAATCCCCTTTCGGCAGATGCGGATTCGATGCCTTCGTATACCGTCGCCAACACGAGGTCGCTCAACCGAGGCACCAACACGCCGACCGTGTTACTGCGCCGGGTACGCAAGCTGGCAGCGTGAGGATTCGGCCGGTAGTTGACCTCCGCCGCGCGCTTGCGGATGCGCTCAGCCGTTGCCCCCGACGCCGCGCGCTCACCCTCTCGCATCCCGTTGAGCACCCGCGCCACAGTCGACACGTGCAGCCCTAAATCGTCGGCGATCGATCGCAGCGTCGCCGGGCTTGACCGCCTCACACCTACCCATCCTTTTGTTTGCTGTGCCGGGTCTACCCGACCCACTCTTGACAGGGCGCTGAACCATGGAGCAGTATAGCCCGAACGTTCGGCCCGAACGTTCGGGCAACTCGGGTCGGACGTGCCGAAATGCTCACAGCGACAGCACTGCCGACAAGAAGAGGATGAACATGCCAGGTCAGAGCGCATCAGCGGAGAATCAGCGACACAGTGCCGCACGGGTAGCCGTCGTGCAGTTCAACCCTCAGGTCGGGGTCGAAAACCTCAAGGCCAACTCGGAGGCGGTCTACGAACGGCTCAACAGAGCCGTAGCTGAGGGCGCCAATCTGATCGTGCTGCCAGAGCTCGCGACGACCGGATACACATTCGAGTCCCGCGAAGAGGCCTACGCCCACGCGGAGGAAGTGCCGTCCGGCGCCACCGTGGCGGGATGGGTGGACTTCGCAGCCACGCACGACGTGTACCTCGTCGGCTGCCTACCCGAACTGGACGGCATCGAACTCTTTGACACTGCAGTGCTCGTCGGACCGGACGGGTACATCGGCAAGTACCGCAAGACGCATCTGTGGAACGAGGAGAAGTTGTTCTTCTCCCCCGGAAACCTCGGCTATCCGGTGTTCCATACCAAGATCGGCCGCATCGGGCTGTTGGTCTGCTGGGACATCTGGTTCCCCGAGACTGCGCGCATCGTCGCCCAGCAAGGTGCGGACATCATCTGCATCCCCACCGGTTGGGTGTGGACACCGCCGCCGCTGTACGACGGCAGCGGTACCTGCATGGCCGCGTATCTGACCATGACGGCGGCCCACGTCAACAACGTGTTCATCGCAACCGCCGACCGGATCGGCACCGAACGCACGTCCGGGTTCATGGGCAATTCGCTGATCGCCGGGACCACAGGCTGGCCCATCGACAGGATCGCGGGTCCCGACGAGGACACGATCCTCTACGCCGACATCGATGTCGTGGCATCTCGCGGCGCACCGATCTGGAATCAATTCAACGACCTCCTTCGCGACCGCCGCACCGATCTCTACGACCAGCTGCTCGGCTACACCCGCGGCGCTGCGCTCCCCCGGTAAGGCACCGATATGACAACGGCGTCATCAACGCGCCCACACAGCGTCGCTCTTCCACTGTGGCCACTCGTCGCGGCCACCTGCTTGCTCGCGGCCATGGTGTGGACCGGCAGCCTGCAGACTGTCGCGCCCATGCTGAATGTGATCGCCTCTGCCGCAAGCGAACCCAATTTCTATGGCAGCGCGCTCGCCGGGCTCGGGCTTCTGGCCGGAGGCATGGTGGCGCATTGGCTCCAGACGAAGCAACGACCCTGGCAAGGTTTCACGCAAGCCTGCGGATCGGGGCTGTGGGTCCCAATGCTCGCCAGCGCACTACTGGGCGTGGCCATCAGCAACCTCGCGTGGGGTTGGACCCTGGCCGGCGGAAGCTGGCAGCCGCTGTTCGTGCCCTTCGTTTCGGTGTCGCCAACCGTTGTGCTGATGTTCGGTGCCGACGCGCGGACGGTGCTGACCGGCGGTGTCCTTGGCGGCCTGCTCACGCCGCCGCTGTCCGTGCTCGGCGCCGACGTCATCTGCCCATGGTTGGGCGTTTCGCCGGTCGTCGGCGTAACCGGCGGCATGGCGGTCGGCGCGGTCATCGCCTTCACCGTGTGCAGGCACCTGCCGTGGCTGCCCACACCGCTGCATCTGCAGCACAAGCCCGACGCGCATGAGGCACCAGTTGTCGAAAAGTACGGTCCCACTTGGCTGCTGCGCCGGAGCCTGGCCGACTTCTCGGAAGCGCAGTTCTTCGGCAGTGAGTGGGCCAGCTTCGGGCTGATCCTCGGTGTCGTGGTCGCGTACGTACTCAGCCCCGCGCTGCCCGCCTACGGCTCTGGCCTGTTGTGGCACATACTCGCCGCCCAGGCTCTCACTGCGATCATCGGGGTGGTGCTGTGGCGGCGCCAGTGGGCGCGGCGACCCTTTTACCCGACGTTCGTACCCGTCGTATCCGTCGCGCCGGCCTGCGTGTTGGCGTACGGCGGCACGACCGCATCGATCGTCGCCGGGGCGGTGCTCGGTGCAGTGACCAGCCCGCCGCTGGCCGCAGCGATCTCCTCGCGGCTGCCCACCGACTTCCATCCCTTCATCGGCAACGTCGCCGCCATGGCTATCGCGACCTCTGTGATAGTCCCACCCCTGCAACTACTTCCAGGATTCTGACGATGACCGACATAGCCGATACCTCGCTGATGAGCGGGTACTACTGCACCCACGACATCGACACCATCGCCGAGAACCTTCGCGATGGTCTCATCACCAGCGTTGAACTCGTATCGCACAGCCTGACGGCGATTGACCGACTCAATCCGATTCTCAACGCGTTCACGACCGTCGACGCCGATGGCGCGCTCGCGGCGGCACGCACCGCCGACGAAGAGCTTGCCCGCGGCAACAACAGAGGCCCCCTGCACGGAATGCCGGTGTCGGTGAAGGACATCATCGACGTCACGG
Organism: uncultured Actinomycetota bacterium; assembly: GCA_963848855.1. Lineage (GTDB taxonomy): Bacteria > Actinomycetota > Actinomycetes > Mycobacteriales > Mycobacteriaceae > Mycobacterium. The sequence continues at coordinate 109,003 of CAWKFL010000006.1, read as the reverse complement.
GCCATCTCACCACGTCAGGCTCTGCCGCCTACATGACTCGTCGTGCCGACGCGGACGCGGAATGTGTGCGACGCCTTCGGGCGGCCGGCGCCGTAATCGTGGGGAAGAATGTTCTGCACGAATTCGCCTACGGCGCCACAGGTGACCGCTCTGTACACGGGGCGTCGCGAAACCCGTGGGACGCCACCAAGATCAGTGGCGGGTCCAGCGGGGGTGGTGCCGTCGCCGTCGCAGCGGGGATGGTGCCACTGGCAGTAGGCACCGACACCGCGGGTTCGGTCCGCGTCCCCGCAGCATTATGCGGCATCGTCGGGTTCAAGCCCGCCTTCGATGCCGTTTCTACCCTGGGCGTCCATCCGCTCGCCGTATCACTCGACCACGTCGGCGTGTTCGCCCGCACGGTTAGGGATGCGGCACATGGCTATTCAGCCATGGCCGCGCATTCCCTGGCCGACGGGACTGCGCCCGCACGGGTCTCCTGGCTGGACCCGTCGTGCATCGGCCCCACCGATTCGTCCGTCATCGCCGCTGGGCGCGATGCCCTCGACCGGGCGGGCATTACGACGCGCGACAGCGTGACGCTCACATTCGGTGTCGGCGAACTGTTCTCGGTGTTGAGCACGGTCCAATCGAGCGAGGCATACTCCGAGCACGCACACATCCTGGATCAGCACCGCAACGACGTCGACCCCGAAGTCGTCGACCGGCTCGAACGAGGCAGGGACACGCCTGCGTGGCAATACGGTCAGGCCACCCGCATGCGCGACAGGCTGCGCGCCGAGATCGCCGAACTGTCCGAGCGATTCGACGTGCTCGCGATGCCGACGGCGCCGACCGTCGCGACCGACGTCGACCAGCGGGCCCATATCATCGACGGCCAGCCCGTCGAAGTGCGTTCCGCACTGCTGTCGCTCACGTCCCCATGGAATCTCACCGGTCATCCGGCACTCAGCGTGCCCGCCGGAATGGTCGGTGGTCTACCGGTGGGCCTTCAACTGATCGGCATGCCGGGACGTGAGCGACAACTCTTCGACCTCGCGCACCGCGTCGAGCGCGCCCAACGATGAACACCGTCGACTACACCCGTTTACTGCCCACCGGGCCGGACACCGCGGTGTACCGCAGGCTCGACACCGACCCGGGAGCGACCCGCACTGTTCGCGCAGCCAACCGCACCTTCGTCGACGTCGATCAAAGCGCAATCGAGCAGCTCGCATTCGAAGCTTTCCGCGATGTATCACACCTGTTGCGCACCAGCCACCTTCGCCAGATCGCCGCCATCCTGCGCGACCCAGAGGCGTCGGCCAACGATCGCTACGTAGCCACCGAGCTGCTGCGCAATGCGAACATCGCCGCAGGCGGGGTGCTGCCGATGTGCCAGGACACCGGGACGGCCATCATCCATGCCCGCCGAGGCGGCCAAGTGCTCACCGACGGCCATGACACTGAGCATCTGTCCCGGGGCATTTCGCGCGCATACACCACGCTGAATCTGCGGTACTCGCAACTCGCGCCGCTGTCGATGTTCGACGAACGCAACACCGGCACCAATCTGCCGGCCCAGATCGAGATCCACGCCGAGGGTGACGACACCTACGAATTCCTGTTCATCGCCAAGGGCTGCGGCAGTGCCAACAAGAGCTTTCTCTTCCAGCAGACGCCCGCAATGCTCCATCGCGATGAGCTGTTCGACTTTATCATCACCAAGGCCGCAGAGATCGGCACCTCCGCCTGCCCGCCCTACCACCTCGCGGTCGTAGTGGGAGGCACCAGCGCCGAATTCGCACTGAAGACTGCAAAACTCGCCTCCGCTCACTATCTCGACAGCTTGCCCATCGCAGGATCGCCGTCCGGTCACGGATTTCGCGATCTGGATTTCGAGCGGCAAATCCTCGAAGCGACACAGCAACTCGGTATCGGCGCGCAGTTCGGCGGAAAGTACTTCTGCCACGACGTGCGTGTCATCCGCCTGCCCCGCCACGGCGGCTCGCTGCCGATCGCGCTGGCCGTGTCGTGTGCCGCCGATCGCCACGTGCTGGGCAAGATCACGTCCGACGGAGTGTTCCTGGAGCAGCTCGAGACCGATCCGGCGCAGTTCCTGCCCGACATCGTCGACGACGCGCTCGACCCCGAAGTCGTGAAGGTCGACCTCAACCAATCGCTGACCCGCACCCGCAGGCAGCTGTCCGCATACCCGGTCGGCACTCGGTTGTCGCTGACCGGAACGCTCGTGGTGGCCAGGGATTTGGCGCATGCCAGGATCCGCGACCGCGTCAAGGCGGGCGAGCCGATGCCCGAATACCTTCGTCGGTACCCGGTGTTCTATGCGGGGCCGGCGAAGCGACCCGACGGTTGTCCGACGGGATCGTTGGGGCCGACCACCGCGGGCCGGATGGATTCCTACGTCAGGGACTTCCAGGAGGCGGGCGCATCCCTGGTAATGCTGGCAAAGGGCAACCGTTCCGATGCGGTACGGCGCTCATGCCACGAACACGGCGGGTTCTACCTCGGGTCTATCGGCGGACCGGCGGCGCGGTTGGCGCACGACTGCATCAAATCGCTGGAAACGCTGGAGTACGGCGAACTCGGGATGGAGGCAGTTCTGAGAATCGAGGTCGAAGATTTTCCCGCCTTCATCGTCATCGACGACAAAGGCAACGATTTCTACACGCCGAACGCTCAGACGCTGCTGACCATCGGGCACGCGACCCGCTAGAACTATTCGCATGATGCCCGTCATGTGACTAGCATGATCTCCATCATGCGAAATGCAGGCACTCGGGCAGACAGCAAGCGGGAGTCACTGGACCGCATCCTGGACGCCGCGGCACGGCGGCTGCTGGAGGAGGGACTCGACGGTGCCGCCATCGTTCCGGTGATGCATGATGCCGGGCTCACGCACGGCGCGTTCTACTCACACTTCGCCAGTAAGGACGAATTGGCCAGTGCCGCTTTCGGACGGGCGATCACCAACGGCCGGCCGCACTGGATCAAGCCGATGCGGGGCGAAATGTGGAGCGCACGGCTGACGAGCCTCGCCAAGCGCTACCTGTCCCCCGCTCATCGGGACAACCTGTCCACCAGCTGCGGCTTCTCCGCGTTGAGCTCGCACGCTGCACACGCCAACGAGCAGTTCCGCGCCAGCTACGAACACGAGCTGAAGATTTCACTGGCGGCCATCTGCGGCGACGACGCTGGTGACGAGAGGCTCGACGACGCCATCGCGCTGATGGCCGTCTGTGTCGGCGGCCTTTCGCTGTCGCGCGCGGTCGTCGACCCGAAATTGTCGGCGCGAATTTTGCGGGTAGCCAGGAAGGCCGCCGCCAAACTCGCAGACGCTTGACCGGATCAAGGAGGGCCGTGATGCCGGGAGCCAAACCGTACGGGCGGTTGCAGCACAAGCAGATCAACGGCAAGCGGATGGCGTACATCGACGAGGGCCACGGTGACGCCATCGTCTTCCAGCACGGCAACCCGACGTCGTCGTACTTGTGGCGCAACGTGATGCCGCATCTCGAAGGGCTCGGCCGTCTGATCGCCTGCGATCTGATCGGCATGGGTGGCTCGGACAAGCTCGACGACTCGGGACCTGACCGCTACCACTACACCGAACACCGCGACTATCTCTTCGGGCTGTGGGACGAACTCGACCTCGGCGATCGCGTCATCCTGGTCCTGCACGACTGGGGTTCGGCGCTGGGGTTCGACTGGGCCAATCAACACCGGGACCGGGTGGCGGGCATCGCCTACATGGAAGCCATTGCGCTGCCGATCGACTGGGCCGACTTCCCAGGCCCCGTGAGCGGAGTCTTCCAGGGCTTCCGCTCACCGCAGGGCGAGGCAATGGTGTTGGAACAGAACCTCTTCGTCGGTGCTGCCGGGCGCCATTCAGCGCAAGCTCACCGACGGCGAGATGGACCACTACCGCCAACCGTTCCGCCACCCGGGTGAGGATCGGCGCCCGACGTTGTCGTGGCCGCGCAACATCCCAATCGAGGGCGAGCCTGCCGACGTGGCCGAAATAGTCAGGGATTACGGAGCCTGGCTGGCCGAAAGCGACATCCCCAAGCTCTTCGTCAACGCGGACCCCGGCGCGATCACCCGCGGCCGCGTGCGTGACTTCGTCCGGACCTGGCCGAACCAGACCGAGGTGACGGTCCCGGGTACGCACTTCATCCAGGAAGACAGCCCGGACGAAATCGGTGCGGCCGTCGCGTCGTTCGTCCGCGCGTTGCGTGTGCTTGACTGACGCGCGTGACGGAACTGCTGTTCTCCTACGGCACGCTGCGCCAGCGCGATGTCCAGCTGACCACGTTCGGCCGCGAACTCGACGGTCGGCCGGACGCCATCGTCGGGTACGACCTCGACTACGTCACCATCACCGATCCGCATGTGGTCGCCACCAGCGGCAGCGACCGCCACCCGATCCTCAAACCCACCGCGCGCCAGGACGCGTCGGTCGAGGGCACCGTATTCGCGATCAGCGAGGCCGAACTTGCGGCCGCCGACGAATACGAGGTCGACGCCTACCGCCGAGTTGCCGTCCCGCTGCGTTCAGGCGATCACGCCTGGGTGTACGTCTTCGCCCAAGAAGTTCAGCAGGACTGACTCACCATCGGCTGAGTTGGCAGAAGGCCGTGTACGGACCGTCTGACTGCACCGCCAATTGACCGTCGACCCAGATCTCGCAGTGCGCGTTCGGCGGCCCCTGCATGGCGTGCGCGGCGGCACTTGCATTCATGATCGCCCACTGTGGGTCCTCGAGCGTCGCTTCGAACACCCACGGCCTGTCCGGCGCAATGTCGACGCGATCCTTCTTCAGGAACGCGTACGCATCGGCGTTATAGGCCTCCTTGCTCGGAGGCTGAGCCGTCAGATAGTTGAGATCGAAACCCGCGGGCGCCCCAGCTGAGAGCACATACCGGACGTTCGGGGCTGGCGGCTCCGCGTTCGCGATCCCGTGGCTGACCGAAACCCCGGCCGCAGCCACCATCAACGCCGCCCCGACCCTAGCTGTCGCTGTTCGCATGTCCGTCACATCGCCGCACCGTACCGGATCGTTACTAAACCCTTTGCATCAGCTACCCCGCGCCGCCCAACGGCAAACTAACGACAGCCAATAAACAGGTTAATCAGTTCGTCACACGCAGACATTTGAGAAAAACACCGGCGCTCTAACGTCCCGATTCGACACCGCCGCGGTGCCCGTAACTCCTGCGCTCCTGCCGATGCCCATCCTCCGATGTGCGCTGCTGAGACAACGAGAAAGGCTGTTCATGCGACTACCACGACGCTCCTCACTCAAACGGTCGGCACTGGCTGCGGGATGCGTCGTCGCCGTGACCAGCCTGGTGCTGTCGGGCTGCGGAAGCAAGGCCACCGAGTCCGATTCGGCAAACGCCACGTCCTGCGTCGACACTTCTGGCCCGACAGTCAAGGTGGGCGCGCTGAATTCGCTGTCGGGGACCATGGCGATTTCCGAAGTCACCGTTCGTCACGCGATCGACCTGGCCGTCGAGCAGATCAACGCCTCGGGCGGTGTGCTGGGCAAGCAAATCCAGCTCGTGGGTGAGGACGGGGCCTCAGAGCCGACGGTCTTCGCCGAGAAGGCCGAGAAGCTCATCAGCAGTGACTGCGTGGCAGCGGTATTCGGCGGGTGGACCTCGTCGAGTCGCAAGGCAATGCTGCCGGTGTTCGAAAGCGCCAACTCGCTGCTGTACTACCCCGTGCAATACGAGGGTCTGGAATCGTCGAAGAACATCTTCTACACCGGCGCCACCACGAACCAGCAGACCGTGCCTGCGCTCGACTACCTCAAGCAGAAGGGCATCACGTCGCTGTATCTGGTTGGCAGCGACTACGTATTCCCGCAGACCGCCAACCGGATCATCAAGGCGTACGCCGCCGCCAACGGTATCGAGATCAAGGGCGAGGACTACACCCCGCTGGGGTCGACGGACTTTTCGACGATCGTCAATAAAGTCCGCGGTTCCAATGCCGGCGCGGTGTTCAACACCCTCAACGGCGATTCGAATGTCGCGTTCTTCAAGGAGTACACGAATGCGGGTCTGACGCCTCAGAAGATGCCGGTCGTATCGGTGTCGATCGCCGAGGAAGAGGTTGTCGGTATCGGCGCGAAGAACATCGAAGGCCAGTTGACGGCGTGGAACTACTACCAGACCGTCGACAACCCGGCGAACAAGGCGTTCGTCAAGGCGTACAAGGACAAATACGGCGCCGACAATCCGACGTCGGACCCGATGGAGGCCGCCTACGTGTCGGTCTACCTGTGGAAGAGCACCGTGGAGAAGGCGAAATCCGTCGACGTCAAGGCGATTCAGGACGCCGCAGGCGGGGTCACGTTCAATGCGCCTGAGGGTCTGGTCACCATTGACGGCGAGAACCACCACATCACCAAGACCGCACGGATCGGCGAGATCCATCCCGACGGACTGATCTACACCGTCTGGGAGTCGCCCGGCCCGATCAAGCCGGACCCGTATCTGAAGACCTACCCGTGGGCAGCGGGACTGTCCAGCTGAGATGGATGTCCTGATCGGTCAGCTGGCAACGGGATTGAGCCTCGGCTCGATCCTGTTGCTGGCGGCGCTGGGGTTGTCGCTGACATTCGGTCAGATGGGCGTCATCAACATGGCGCACGGCGAATTCATCATGGCCGGCTGCTACACCGCTTACGTCGTACAACAGATCGTGTCGAGCGCCGGTGCCTCCCTGCTGATCTCGCTGGCGGTCGGCTTCTTGGTGGGCGGCGCGATGGGGGCGCTGTTGGAGGTCACCCTGATTCAGCGGATGTATGCACGCCCGTTGGACACGCTGCTCGTCACGTTCGGGGTCGGGCTTGTGCTGCAGCAGGTGGCCCGCGCGACGTCTTCGGTGCTCCCGCAGTCAACGTCGCCGCGCCGGCGTGGTTGTCCGGCGGGGTGGAGATACTCGGCGCGGTGGTGCCCAAGACCCGCATTTTCATCCTGCTGCTTGCGGTGGCATGTGTCGTCGCGCTCGCCACCGTGTTGAAGGTCAGCCCGATGGGACGGCGCATCCGAGCGGTGGTCGCCAACCGCGACCTCGCCGAAACCAGCGGCATCTCCTCGCGGACAACCGACATCACAACGTTTTTCATCGGCTCCGGTCTGGCCGCGGTCGCGGGCGTGGCGTTGACGTTGATCGGCTCCACCAGCCCGACGATCGGCCAGAGCTACCTGATCGACGCGTTCCTGGTCGTGGTGGTCGGCGGCCTCGGTCAAATCAAGGGCACGGTCATCGCCGCGTTCGCGCTGGGCTTCCTGAACTCGTTCATCGAGTACAGCACCACGGCATCGCTGGCGAAGGTGATCGTGTTCGTCATCATCGTGATCTTCCTGCAGGCCCGCCCGCAGGGTCTGTTCACCGTTCGGACAAGGAGTCTCGTGTGACGGCATTCTTGGGCCGTTGGCAGACGTGGGCGGGTTTCGGTGTCGCGGCGGTGGTGCTGTTCGGTGTCGCACCGGTGGCGTTGTCGGACTTCCGGCTCAGCCTGCTCGGCAAATTCCTGTGCTTCGCGATCGTCGCTGTCGGTATCGGATTGGCCTGGGGGCGCGGCGGAATGCTGCTGGGCCAGGGCGTGTTCTTCGGCCTCGGCGGCTACATGATGGGCATGCACCTGAAGATCGCCGACGCCCAGCTCCGCGGCGACGACGTGCCTGATTTCATGCAGATCGCCGGGGTGCGCGAATTGCCCGCCTACTGGCAGCCATTCGCCTCCCCCGCCTTCACGCTCCTGGCCATCGTGCTTGTGCCGACCGTGATTGCGGCGGCGTTGGGGCTGGGCGTGTTCAAGCGTCGCGTCAAGGGCGCGTACTTCGCGATCCTGTCGCAAGCGCATGCGGCCGCGTTGGCCATCCTGCTGGTCGGTCAAACGAGCATCGGGGGCAGCAACGGCCTCAACAGGTTTCGCACCTTCTTCGGGTTCACGCTCAACGATCCGGCCAACCGGAGAATGCTGTACTTCATCGCAGCGGGGGTGCTGCTGATTGTCGTGGCGGTGGTCCGTCAGCTGATGCAGAGCCGTTACGGCGAACTGCTGGTCGCGGTGCGCGACGGTGAAGAGCGGGTGCGTTTCCTGGGCTACGACCCAGCCAACATCAAGGTGGTGGCCTATACCGTCGCCGCGCTGCTGGCCAGCATCGCAGGCGCGTTGTTCGCACCGATCGTCGGGTTCATCGCGCCGTCGCAGGTCGGCATCCTGCCGTCGATCGCATTCCTGATCGGTGTGGCGATCGGCGGGCGCACCACGCTCTTGGGTCCGGTGCTAGGCGCCGTCGGCGTCGCATGGGCGCAAACCCTTTTCTCCGAACGCTTTCCGTCGGAGTGGACCTACGCGCAAGGCCTATTGTTCATCGTCGTGGTCGGATTCTTTCCCGCCGGGCTGGCCGGACTCGGGGTGCTGTTCAAGCGGCGGCGTCGCAGGACCGCACCCCCATCCGGTCCGGCAGCCGTCGCGAACCCCGACCCCGACCCCGACGCCGTCAAAGTGGGAGCTACATCGTGACCACTTCGAAAGTGGAGCCGGTAGCAGGCGGAAACGTCGGCATGGGCACCGAGTACCTCGAAGTTCGCCGACTGACGGTCGATTTCGACGGGTTGAAAGCGGTCAGCGAAGTCGACCTGACCCTGTTCCAGGGCGACCTGCGATTCCTGATCGGACCCAACGGCGCAGGCAAGACCACGGTGATCGACGCGATCACCGGCCTGGTGCCTGCGACCGGATCGGTCAGCAAGTCAGGTGTGGAGCTTCTCGGCAAGAAGGTGCACAAAATCGCCAGGCTCGGCGTGGGCCGGACGTTCCAGACCGCCAGCGTATTCGAGCAACTCACCGTGCTGCAGAACCTCGACATCGCCGCGGGTGCAGATCGCTCGCCCTGGACACTGCTGCGCCGACGGACGTCGGTGCTGCCGTCGATCGAACAGGCCATGGACACCATCGGGCTCACCGAACTGGCGGACAAGCCCGCAGGGGTCCTCGCCCACGGGCAGAAGCAGTGGCTGGAGATCGGCATGCTGCTCGTGCAGAACGCCGACGTGCTGCTGCTCGACGAGCCCGTCGCCGGAATGAGCACCGACGAGCGCGAGGAAACCGGAAACCTGTTGCGCCGCATCGGTGGTGAACGCACCGTGGTCGTCGTCGAGCACGACATGGACTTCATGCGCGCATTCGCCACATCGGTGACCGTCCTGGCTCGTGGACAGGTGATCGCCGAGGGGTCCGTCGCCGAGGTCCAGGCCAACCCCAAGGTGCAAGAGGTGTACCTGGGCACCGCAGCGGCCGGCGCAGAAGGGATGCCCTGATGCTCGAACTCATCGACGTTCACACCGGCTATGGCCGCTCCGAGGTCATCCACGGCGTCGGCCTCCAGGTGCCGTCGGACGGCGTGGCCGCCGTGATGGGCCACAACGGCGCCGGTAAGACCACGCTGCTGCGAGCCGCCGTCGGACTGCTGAAATGCACCGCGGGCAAGGTGCTTTTCGACGGCGACGACATCACGAAGCTGCGGCCCAGCGGGCGAGTGTCGCGTGGACTTGCATATGTGCCGCAGGGCCAGCAGTCGTTCGGCCAACTGACGACCGCGGAGAACCTTCAGGTCGTCGCCGACGGGCGTAAGAACGGCAAGAAGCTGATCGACGAGCAGCTCGACCTGTTTCCCGCGTTGAAGGAACTGCTGCCGCGGCGGGCGGGCCTGCTCTCGGGCGGGCAGCGCCAACAGCTCGCGATCGCCCGCGCGCTGATCACGTCGCCGAAGTGCCTGATCCTCGACGAGCCGACCGAAGGTATCCAGCCGTCGGTGGTCGCGGAGATCGAGGCCGCCATCACGGCGTTGACGAAGCGTGGGGACCTCGGTGTGCTTCTCGTCGAGCAGCACATCGGCTTCGCGCTGGAATCCTCGCAGCGCTATTACATCCTGGAGTCCGGTCGCGTCACATCGACCGGCACCGGCGGGTCGGCCTCGGAGGCCGACGTCCGCGCCGCAATGGCCATCTAGGTCGCCCCGTTTCCGCGTGGGCCCACACGCGAGTAGGGGACGTGCGTGTTTGCCCGCCGACACGCCGTCGATCTTCGCCATTTTGCGCACGCTCGCGGTAGCTGCGAGGCACCCTGCAGATGTGGAAGCACCAGTAGAGGCCCGCATACTCGCCGATACGGGCGGACTCGTCGTCACCGATGACGGCCGCAGGGTCCTTGTCTTCGACCGCTGCACAGGCACGCTGACCATCGTGGCGTTCGTCCTCGGCATGCTCACCCTCGTCGTCGGCGGTTTCGGCGCCGTCGCGCTCGTCGCGGGCAGTCCGTCGCGCGCGCTCGGTGCGGTCTTCCTTGCTGTCGGCCTCGCGTTCGCGGCGGCGACGTTTGCCGCGGTCCGCAAGATCCGCCAACGCCGCGACCAACCGCTACACGAATGCCGCCCCGTTGCGGTGCTCGACCGCAAGCTCGGATTGTTCAGCTACCGCGGCGGAGCCGTCGTGCCGCTGGGCCAGGTTCAGTTCCGACGCAAACTCCAAATCGGTTCGAGCTCACCCCAACTCGTCGCCATCACACCCGGTGGTACGAAGGTTCTCAAGCGCGGGAATCCGTTCGACGGTGGAGTCGGAAGCGTCGACGAAGTGCTCACCGCCGTCGTGCAGGGCGCCTGATACGTGGACATTTCGAGACGGGCTGCGCTGACGTTGATGGCGGCGGCTGCCGGCGGGGGTGCTTTCGGCGTGACGTCGTGCCGGTCGGACTCCTCGAAATCGCCTGCTGAGCTACCTGAAAACGCCCTGATCACGCTCGGGGTGCAAGCCGGACCGCCGCCGGTTCCGAACAAAACCGGGATTTCGTCGGCCCTGAAAATCGGCAACGACGTGTACCAGATCGACTGCGGGTTGGGATCGCTGAACGCGTTTACCGACGCGGGTCTGCGATTCGACCAACTGAAGAGCATGTTCATCACCCACCTGCACACCGATCACATGGTCGACTACTACAGCTTCTTTCTCTCGGGCGGCTACACGGCGTCGCCGGGCAAGGCGGCGGTGACGGTCTTCGGGCCAGGCCCCGCCGGGGGCCTGCCACCCAGCGAGGTCGGCAACCCGAACCCGCCGACGATCAATCCGATCGACCCGACACCGGGGCTGGCCGCGATGACCGAAGCCTTGCAGCGGGCGTGCGCCTACACCAGCAACATCTTCATCCGCGATATGGGCGTCGACGACATCGCTGACCTTGTCGAGGTCACCGAGATTGCCGTACCGCCGGGGGCCAACTACCGCGACAGGTCACCGAAGACCGATCCGTTTCCCGTGACGTCGGGCGACAACGTGGTCGTCACCGCGACGCTGGTGTCCCACTACGACGTCTTCCCGGCGTTCGGGTTCCGGTTCGATCTGGTGAAATCGGGTGCCTCCGTAACGCTCTCGGGCGATACGACGAAGTCCGACAACCTGATCACCCTCGCCAAGAACACCGACATCCTGGTGCACGAGGCGCAGTTCAGCCTCGACGATGCCTACTACCACAACAGGTTCCCGCCGCACTATCTGCAGAACTCGCACACGTCGGCCGAGCAGGTCGGCGAGGTGGCCGCAGCGGCCAATGCCAAACATATTGTTCTGAGCCATTACTCACCGACCGACCTGCCTGACTCCGAATGGCAGGATGCTATCGGCAAGCATTTTTCCGGCACGATCACCGTCGCACGCGACGGCCAGGTATTCGAGCTCTAACTACTGAGGGCGGCGGGCAGTCGCTCGCCGAACAGCCGAATCGCGTTCTCCGAGCTGACCTTCCGGCGTGCCGCCTCGTCCATCGGGTATGATGCCAGGAACTGCGCGCCGGCTTGGTTGTCGTCCATCGGATAGTCGACCGAGAACATCACCCGGTCAGCGCCTATCACGTCGAGCGTGCACGCGAACGCAGGCGAGCAGAAGTTACCGCTCGTCGTGACGTGGAAATTGCTGCGTAGGTACTCCGACGGCAGGCGTTGCAGCCCACGGCCGGAACCACCGCCGCCGAGACCGTAGTAGCGGTCGAGCCGGTGCGCCGCGAACGGCAGCATCTCACCGAGGTGGCCGATGATCATCTGCAGCCGCGGAAACTTCTCGAACAGGCCCGAGTAGATCAGCCGTAAGACATGGGTTCCCGTCTCCGCGGCGAAACCCCACGACGCGAGGTGCAGGCCGTCGGCGACATACGGCGCAAACCACGCCTGCACTACAGCCGGATGCGGCGTGGTCGGGTGGAGGTAGATGGGGACAGCCAGTTCCTCGGCACGCGCGAAGAGACCCTCGTAGGCCGGATCGTCGAGATAACGGCCCTGACAGTGGCCGTTGATCAATGCGCCGACAAGGCCTAGATCGGTGGCGGCACGTTCCAATTCGGTGGCTGTGGCGTCCGGGTCCTGAGTTGCCAGTGTCGCGAATCCGCCGAACCGGTTCGGGTTGCCACACACCGTCTCGGCCAGGTCGTCATTGGCGCGGCGTGCGAGGTCGATGGCGCGGGCGACATCGCGTTCGTCCTGAACACCGGGGTCGAAAAGCGACAGGATCTGGAAGTCGATTCCCGCGGCGTCCATCTGCTCGAGACGCAATGGGCCCCGGTCATACAGTCGCTCGTAGGCGACCGGATTGTTGGAACGCAACCACGTGGCGACGACATTGTCGGCGCTGGCAGGTTCCCAGGCGAAATGCTCTTCGAGCGCGATCAACGACATGGCACCTCCGCAGTCGGGTCGGCACAACCATACGCGCGGGAAACTGTCCTAACCGCGACGCGAGCGTGCGCTTTATGTTGGTAAATGACGGCGTGTCGGTACGCAGACACGCACGTCCCCTACTCGCGTGTGGGCCCACGCGGAAACTGGGTGGGAACTGAAAGGGGCTGTGTCCTGGGTCACGGCAGGCAATGCAATCAGGGTGGGAAGCGTTTTGCGTAAGGTGACGAGTCGTCCCGAAATCACGCGACGTTCGATTTTGCTCGGCATCGGTGCGGTCGGTGCCTTTCTTGTCGTAGATCTCGGCGCTGTCGCGTTCGCCAACAAATGGATCGGCGCGGACAACAAACTGACCACAAAGGCGTTTCTCGATCGTTTTCGTGCGGTGTTCGGATCGCATCCCGGCACGCGCAGGAATCACGCCAAGGGCGTCGTCGTCACCGGGCACTTCGAAAGCAACGGCAACGGCACGGAACTCTCCCGGGCGGAGGTGTTCCGGGCCGGGCGGACTCCGGTGATCGGCCGATTCTCTCTGAGCGGCGGGAACCCCGCGATGGCCGACGCACCCAATGCCACCCGCGGCCTCGGGCTGGCATTCGGATTTCCCGGCGCCTCGCAGTGGCGAACGGCGATGCTGAATCTTCCGGTATTTCCTGACAATTCGCCGCAAGGGTTTTATGACCGGTTGCTGGCGTCGAAGGCCGGCCCAGCGACCGGGAAGCCCGATCCCGCGGCCATGGCCGCATTTCGGCAAGCACATCCCGAGTCCGCCGCCGCCATGGCGGTGATCGACGCGGAACCGCCGTCACCGGGCTTCGCCGACAGCACGTACCGCAGCCTCATCACGTTCTTTTTCGTCAACGACACGGGCGTACGGTCCCCGGTTCGGTGGTCCTTCGTCCCGATGCAAAATGCTCTGCCTGCCGAACCCGACGCCTTCAACGGGTTGTTCGACGCGCTCGTCCGCCAGATCCGCAAGGGACCGGTGCAGTGGCGACTGGTGCTGACCGTCGGTGCTCCGGGTGACCCCCTGCTCGATGCGACGCTGGCGTGGCCGAGCGAGCGCCGCACGATCGATGCGGGGCTCCTGACCTTGACCGGCATCGAATCGGACGAACCGGGCAATGGCCGCGACGTCAACTTCGATCCCCTTGTGCTGCCCGACGGAATCGAACCATCGGACGACCCATTGCTCAGCGCCAGGTCCGCGGTGTACGGCGCGTCCTATCGGGCACGCACCGGTGAACCGAAATCCCCGTCTGTCGTCCAGGTCGACGAGGTCGCGCTGTGAGCGAACCGATCGCACGCTACCCGGTGCGGACCCGGATCCTGCACTGGCTGACCGCAATCCTGGTCTTCTCCGCGTTGTTCGTCGGGTTCGTGATGGTGAACTCGCTCGGGTCCTACGGCGCGCTGATCGGTGTCCACATGACCATCGGCGTGACGATCCTGGCCGTCGTGGTGGTGCGGATCGCCAACAGATTCACCCACCGGACGCCGAGACTTCCCGACACCGTCGGAGAGTTGGAGCACAACCTCGTCGTGGGATCCGAACTGACGATGTACGCGCTGATGTTGGCGCAACCGCTGGTGGGGTGGGCGATGGTGTCGGCGTCGGGTCGGCCCGTCGTGATCTTCGGATGGCTGCCGCTACCGCGCATAGCGCCGTTCGACGCCGACCTGTACTTCGTACTCAGGCAGACGCATTCGATACTCGCGTATCTGTTGGTCGCCGTCATCGCCGCGCACGTCAGCGCGGTCCTGCTGCACACGCTGACGCTGCGCGACCGCATGTTGTCCCGAATGGCCTTCGGACTGCCGAGCGCCAACCGCGCGGGCGCGCGCGTCGCCGCAAAGAGCGTCGGCGAATCGGCGCAACAGGCTTGCGGGAACGGAGTCAAGCGCGGCTGAGGCGCGAAAGCACTTCGGCCAGAACGTTGCCGACGGGCACGTCGGCCTGTTCACCCGTTGCGAGGTTCTTCACGCCGATCGTGCCCGCCTCGATGTCGCGGTCACCCGCCACCAGTGCGATCGAGGCTCCCGAGCGGTCCGCGGCACGCATCGAGCCCTTGACACCACGATCACCGTAGGAGAGGTCAACGCGCACACCCGCGGCGCGAAGCCGCGCCGCGAGCACCGCCAACCTGACCTTCGCCTGCTCGCCGAGTGGGACGCCGAACACGTCCACCCGCGCCGTACCGCCGACCGACTTGCCCTCGGCTTTCAGCGCCAGCAGGGTCCGGTCGACGCCTAGCCCAAAACCGATGCCGGACAGGTCTTTTCCGCCCAACTGCTGCATCAGGCCGTCGTAGCGGCCGCCGCCGCCGATGCCGGACTGAGCACCCAGCCCAGCGTGTACGAACTCGAACGTGGTCTTGGTGTAGTAGTCCAGCCCGCGCACCATCCGCGGGTTGATCGCATAGGGCACGCCGAGCGCGTCGAGATGCGCCAGCACGGTCTCGAAATGCTGCTTGGCGACGTCGGAGAGATGATCCAACATGACGGGCGCGTCGGCGGTCATCTCACGCATGTGCGGGCGCTTGTCGTCGAGCACACGCAGCGGGTTGATTTCGGCGCGACGACGTGTCTCCTCGTCGAGGTCGAGCTTGAACAAGAAGTCCTGTAGGAGTTCTCGGTACTGCGGACGGCAGCTGTCGTCGCCGAGTGAGGTGATCTCGAGACGGAATCCATCCAGGCCGAGCGATCGGAAGCCGTCATCGGCGATCGCGATCACCTCGGCATCCAGCGCGGGGTCGTCGACGCCGATGGCTTCGACGCCGACCTGCTGCAGCTGACGGTAGCGCCCGGCTTGGGGGCGTTCGTAGCGGAAGAACGGCCCCGAGTAGCACAGCTTGACCGGCAGCGGGCCGCGATCCAGCCCATGCTCGATCACCGCGCGCATCACGCCCGCGGTGCCCTCCGGCCGCAGCGTCACCGAGCGGTCACCCCGGTCGGCGAAGGTGTACATCTCCTTGCTGACCACGTCGGTGGACTCCCCCACCCCACGGGCGAACAGCGCGGTGTCTTCAAAGATCGGCAGTTCTATATCGCCGTAACCCGCGCGCCGGGCGGCGTCGAGCAGGCCGTCACGCACACCGACGAACTGGGCGGAATCGGGCGGCAGGTAATCCGGGACGCCCTTGGGCGCCTGAAACTCGGTCACGTAGTCAAGCCTTCGAGGAATGGGTTGGTGCGGCGTTCGGAGCCGATTGTGGACTTCTCACCGTGCCCCGGTAGTACCACGGTGTCGTCGTCGAGCACCAACAGTTTTGTCACGATCGAGCCGAGCAGGTCCCGGCCACTTCCGCCGGGCAGATCAGTCCGGCCAACGGAATGATGAAACAAAGTGTCGCCGGTGAACACCACCTCCTCCGGTCCGTCGGATACCCGGAACACCACGGAGCCGCGGGTATGGCCCGGTGTGTGGTCGACGGTGACGGTGACGCCGCCGAGCTCGAGCTTGTCGCCATCCTTGTCCAGCTCGACGACCTGTTTGGGCTCGCGGAACAGCGCACCGAACGCGATCTGGGCCAGGCGCGGGCCGAAGTCCTTGATCGGGTCGGTCAGCATGAACCGGTCCTCGGGGTGGATGTAGGCGGGGCAGCCGTACATGTCGGCCACCTTCTGCGCTGACCAGATGTGATCGACGTGACCGTGCGTGAGCAGCACCGCCGACGGTGTCAGGTGGTTTTCGTCGAGGATCTGTCGCAGCGCACCCATCGCCCGCTGGCCCGGGTCGACGACAACGGCGTCGGCGCCCGCACGCGGGGCCAGCACGTAACAGTTGCACGCCAACATGCCCGCCGGGAATCCGGTGATCAACACGGCGTCCAGTGTCCCACCCTCGTCTGATGCGGGTCGCGACCCCCACACTCAGCAACGCCTGGCACACTCGTTGCCGACTATGTGCGACTCGCCGCTCGGCGAAGCGCGACCACCACGAGGAGGACAGCGGCGGTGCCGACGAACGAACAACGGCGCGCGACGGCGAAGCGCAAACTCGAGCGACAGCTGGAACGTCGGGCGGCCAAGGAGCGCCAGCGGCGCATCCTGACGATCGTCGGATCGGTCGTCGGCGTGCTTGTCGTCGTCGGCGCGGTCGTGGCCACAGTCATCATCACCAACAAGGACTCGGGCAGCCAGACGGCGTCGGCCGAGACCACCACGCCCACGTCGGAGGCGCCTGCGGCCCCCCAGGCTGGCGGCGCGCTGCCGCCCTTCGTCGCGCCCACCAACCTCGGCGGGGACTGCCAGTACCCCGCGTCGACGGAGCAGGCCAGCAAGACCGTCAACCCGCCGCGCACAGGCAAGGTGCCTACCGACCCGGGGCAAATCAGCGCAAGCATGTCGACCAATCAAGGCAACATCGGCCTGATGCTCGACAACGCAAAGTCGCCGTGCACGGTCAACAGCTTCGCCAGCCTGGCGCAGCAGGGGTACTTCAACGACACCCCCTGTCACCGACTGACCACCAGCGAAGGGCTTTCGGTGCTGCAGTGCGGTGACCCGACCGGGCAGGGTAGCGGCGGGCCGGGCTACCAGTTCGCCAACGAGTACCCGACCGACCAGTTCCAGCCCGACGACCCGAAGCTGCAGGCTCCCGTGGTGTATCCCCGCGGCACGCTGGCGATGGCTAACGCCGGGCCTGGCACCAACGGCAGCCAGTTCTTCCTGGTGTACAAGGACTCGCAGTTGCCGCCGAACTACACCGTGTTCGGCACCATCGATGAGACGGGGCTGGCCACGCTGCACAAGATCGCCGCGGGCGGTGTGGCAGGCGGTGGCCAGGACGGCAAGCCTGCGACTGACGTACAGGTCAAGTCGATCCTGCTGGACTGACCGGACCTGGTATGCCGTGACCACTCCGCCGCCGTATGGCGCCTATCCGCCGCCGCCCGGGTATCCGACGGGGTATTACGGCTATCCGCAGTCCCAGCCGACGAACACGCTGGCGATCGTCTCGCTGGTGTGCGCCTTCGTGTTCGCGCCGCTTGGCATCGTGTTCGGCCACATCTCGCTGTCGCAGATCAGGAAAACCGGCGAGGAAGGCCGCGGGCTGGCCGTCGCCGGGCTGGTGATCAGCTACCTCATCACCGTCCTGGCCATCGTGGTGGTGGTGCTGAGTGTGGTGTTCTTCGTGGTTGTCGCACGCAGCCTCGATGACATGAATTCCTATTCCGACGACCCCGCAATCACCGGGGCGCCTGCCGAGGTCGACGAACCTCTTCCGCCGTTCAAGCCGCCACAGACGCTCGGCTCGAACTGCCAATATCCGGCCACCACCGAACCCGCAAGCAAGCCCGTCAAGCCCCCACAGGACGGCCGGATCCCGACCACACCGGAACAGCTCGGCGCCACCATCGTCACCACCCTGGGCGACATCGGCCTCGAGCTGACCAACGCCAAGACACCCTGCACCGTCAACAACTTCACAAGCCTTGCCCGCCAAGGCTTTTTCGGCAACACGACATGTCACCGGCTGACCACCACAGAACATCTCGGTGTGGTGCAGTGCGGCGATCCGACGGGCACCGGCGATGGCGGGCCGGGCTATCGGTTTCCCAACGAGTACCCCACGAACCAGTACCGGCTGACCGATCCCGCGTTGCAGGCTCCCGTGGTGTATCCGCGTGGCACGCTCGCGATGGCCAACTCCGGCCCAGGCACCAACGGCAGCCAGTTCTTCCTCGTGTATCGGGATTCGGCGCTGCCGCCGACGTATACGGTGTTCGGCACCATCGACAGTGCTGGGCTGGCCATCCTGGACAAGATCGCCGCGGGCGGCGTGGCCGACGGCAGCGGCGACGGAAAGCCGGTCCTCGACGCGACGATCAAGTCAGTGCGGATCGGCTAGCCGCGTCTGCTCGCGGAGAGATGGCGCCGGGCCGGCTATGTCGGGCGGGTCTGGATGTAGAACTGCACGTCGTCGCCCTCGACCTTGGTCACCTTCATGTGCGCGGTGTAGTCGCTGCCCTCGGGCCCGGTGAAGTGGCACTCGAACTCGGTGCCGACCGTGGCCTCGACATCTGACGGGCACTTGACGTCTTTGGGCTTGAAGCCCGTTTGCTTGGACACCAGGTCAACGACGGAGGCCGCGGCTCCTTCTGGCTTGATCGTGGACGAACAGCCAGCCGTCAGCAAAGCTAACGAAGCTACGGAAACCATCATTGCAGCGCGCATCGTCGCAGTATCGCAGACAAGGCAAATGATCAGGACGACAAGGCAAATGATCAGGACGCGAACAGACGCTCAGGCCGCGGAGGTCACCCGATAGACGTCGTAAACGCCCTCCACGTTGCGCACCACGTTCAGCACGTGCCCAAGATGCTTCGGGTCACCCATTTCGAACGTGAACCGGCTGATCGCCACCCGATCGTTGGAAGTGGTCACCGATGCGGAGAGAATGTTGACCTTTTCGTCGGCCAGGACGCGGGTGACGTCCGACAGCAGTCGGTGCCGATCCAGCGCCTCGACCTGAATCGCCACGAGGAACACCGACGACGGCGATGGCGCCCATTCGACGTCGATGATCCGCTCCGATTGGTCTTGAAGCGACGCGGCATTCGTGCAATCGGTGCGATGCACGCTCACGCCGCCACCCCGGGTGACGAAGCCCATGATGTTGTCGCCCGGCACCGGGGTGCAGCACTTGGCCAGCTTGGTCAGCACCCCCGGCGCGCCCGGCACCGCGACACCGACGTCGTCGTTGCTGCGCTGACGAATCGGCATCGTCGCCGGCGTCGAGCGTTCGGCAAGTTCATCTGCGGCCTCGTCGTCGCCGCCTAGCTGAGCGACCAGCCGCTGCACCACGTGGCGCGAAGAGACGTGCCCCTCCCCCACCGCGGTATAGAGCGCAGACACGTCGACATAACGCAATTCGCGGGCCAGCGCTGCCATCGACTCGGCATTCATCAAGCGCTGCAACGGAAGTCCGCTCCGGCGAACCTCGCGCGCGATCGCGTCCTTACCGGCCTCCAGCGCCTCCTCGCGACGTTCCTTCGCGAACCACTGCCGGATCTTGGCCTTCGCACGGGGCGAGACCACGAACTGCTGCCAATCCCGCGACGGCCCGGCGTTAGGCGCCTTCGATGTGAAAACCTCGACCACTTCCCCGTTTTCGAGCTTGCGCTCCAACGCCACCAACCGACCGTTGACGCGAGCGCCGATGCATCGGTGCCCAACCTCGGTGTGCACGGCATAGGCGAAGTCGACGGGCGTCGACCCTGTCGGCAGCGTGACCACATCACCCTTCGGCGTGAACACGAAGATCTCTTGCACCGCAAGGTCGTAACGCAACGACTCGAGGAACTCGCCGGGATCTGCCGCCTCCCGCTGCCAGTCAAGCAGCTGGCGCATCCAGGCCATTTCGTCGATCTCGGCGGCGGCGAGCGGATGAGGGGCGTTGCGGCCCTTGGTTTCCTTGTAGCGCCAGTGCGCCGCGATGCCGTACTCGGCGGTGTCGTGCATGTCTTTGGTGCGGATCTGCACTTCCAGCGGCTTGCCCTCGGGTCCGACGACCGTGGTGTGCAGCGACTGGTACACCCCGAAGCGCGGTTGGGCGATGTAGTCCTTGAATCGTCCCGGCATCGGCTGCCACAGCGAATGCACCACGCCCACAGCGGCGTAACAGTCGCGGATCTCGTCACACAGGATGCGCAGGCCGACGAGATCGTGGATGTCGTCGAAGTCGCGGCCCTTGACGATCATCTTCTGGTAGATCGACCAGTAGTGCTTGGGCCTGCTCTCCACCTCGGCGTTGATCTTCGACGCCGTGAGCGTGTCGGTGATCTCGGTTCGCACCTTGGCCAGGTAGGTGTCGCGCGACGGTGCCCGGCCGGCGACCAACCGCACGATCTCCTCGTACTTCTTCGGGTGCAGGATCGCAAAGGACAGGTCTTCCAGCTCCCATTTGACGGTCGCCATCCCCAGCCGATGCGCAAGGGGCGCAATGACTTCCAGCGTCTCGCGGGCCTTGCGGGCCTGCTTCTCCGGCGGCAGGAACCGCATGGTGCGCATGTTGTGCAGCCGGTCCGCAACCTTGATCACCAGCACCCGCCCGTCGCGGGCCATCGCGATGATCATCTTGCGGATGGTCTCGGCGTCGGCCGCGGTGCCCAGCGCTACCCTGTCCAGCTTGGTGACGCCGTCGACCAGATGGGCGACCTCCTCACCGAAGTCGGCGGTCAGCTGTTCCATCGTGTAGCCGGTGTCCTCGACGGTGTCGTGCAGCAGCGCAGCGACCAGCGTCGTGGTATCCATGCCGAGTTCGGCAAGGATATTGGCGACGGCCAGCGGGTGAGTGATGTACGGGTCGCCGGAGCGGCGCATCTGGTCGGCGTGCCGCTCCTCGGCCACCTCGTACGCCTTTTGCAGCAGCGACAGGTTGGCCTTCGGGACAAAGCCCTTGTGCACGGCGACCAGCGGCTCCAGCACCGGGTTGACGGCGCTGCGCTGCGCGGTCATCCGGCGCGCCAACCGGGCCCGTACTCGCCGCGACGCACTGGTCGGGGCCTTCGGGATCTCGATCGGCTGGGTTTCCGGCATTTGAGCAGCCGTAGGAGGTGCCTGCACGGCCTGTCCCGTGCCGGGATCGTCAGCCATGTTCACCTCCCGGTCCGCTCGTCGCGTAGGCGCTCATCGCCCCAGTCCGCGTGGCCAGACTTCGAGGATATCGCTCAGGCCTCGTGCAAGCTGCGGACCGGTAGCGGTTTGAGCACGTCGCGACCGCCGAGGGCGGTCAGTTCGAGCACCACGACAGCCCCCGTGACCGTCGCACCTGCCCTGTCCAGCAGCCGCGCCGTGGCCGCGACGGTGCCGCCGGTAGCGAGCACATCGTCGACGATGATGACCCTGCGGCCCGCCAACGAGATCCAGTCTGCGGGGATCTCCAGCGTCGCCTCGCCGTATTCGAGGTCATAGGTCTCGCCCAGTACCGGGGGCGGGAGCTTTCCGCCCTTGCGCACCGCAAGCACGCCCGTGCCCAGCCGCAGCGCGACCGCCCCGGCCAGCAGGAAGCCGCGTGCGTCCACGCCCGCGACGAGGTCGTTGCCGGTCGCGACCTCGGCGAGCGCGTCGGTCACCGCCTCGAATCCACGCGCATCGGCGAACAGCGGCGACAGATCCTTGAATTGGATGCCCGGCGACGGGAAGTCCGCCACTTCGCGGGTCAGCGAGGCGATCTGCGCCGAGATGTCCGTGACTTTGGCGTTCATCGTTCCAGCGACCACCGATCCATGTTCCACCCCGCGCCCCACCTGGTCGGATTGCTGCTCACCGCATACATCTTCTTCGATGTGAGCAACGTTCGCTGCTGACGGTACAGCGGCAGCGTCGGCATGTCGGTCCAAAGGACCGTTCCGCCTTCGCCAACCAGACGGGCCAGATCCTTGGGGTCCGACGTCACGGCCATCGCCGCGATGATGCCGTCGACGCGTTCGTTGGAGTAGCCCGACAGATTGTTGCCGTTGCCGGTATGCAGGTCGTAAGCGTCCATCACCGACGCGCCGCTGGATCCGCTGCCCGCGGCGCCGCCCGTGCTGGCGATCAGCACGTCGATCTCGTTGTTGCGCAACGTCAGCGGTCCCGTGGTGTCGGAGGCTTCGTCCTGCACGGTGATTCCGGCTGGCGCACAGGCCTTGGCGATGGCACCGACGGTGGCGGCCAGCCTGGCGTTGGGGCTCTGGTAACCGATCCGCACCGTGAGCGGCTGCCCGTTGACGGCGGCGCGGGCGGCGCCCGGGTTGGCGACGGTGAACTGGCCCGCCTCGATCGCACCCTCCGCCGAGCCGAACGCGTCCTCGGTCGCCGGGTTGAGCCGCGCGTTGGCGATCGGCACCGAGGCGTTCTTCGCGATGACGTCACGCGGTGTGCACATGGCCAGCGCGCGGCGCGCGGGTGTGGCGGCGAGTGCCCCCTTCGGCGCGAAGATGAGCTGCTCGATACCGGCCGACGGAGAGTCGGTGCGGACGTATTCGTCGGGTAAATTCAGCGTCCCCGATGACCCCGCTGCGATGTCGACGACGTCATAGGAGCCGTCGTTGACCCGATCCTGGATATCGGCGCCGCGCGGCCACACGGTGACTCTCTTCGTGACTGGCGCTGCCCCCCACCATTTGTCGTTGGCTACCAGTTCGACCGCGCCATCCTTGGTGACGGACTGGATCTTGTACGGCCCCGATGACGGAAACCGTTTGAGGTCCAGGTCGGGCGATAGGTTCCAGGTGTTGTTCCATACCTGGGCGATGCGTTCGACGGTGGGCCCGTCGTTGTTGAGCAACGCGGTGGTGACGTCGAGCCCGAGTTCATCGGCGATCACGTGCGACGGCATCATCGACGTCGCGACGAACAGCTGGCCGAAGTCGACGAAGCCGCGGTCCTGGACGAACGACACGCGCGCCTTCTTCTGACCGGGTGCGCACTCGACCGACGCGATATCGCTGTAGCCGGCGCGGTTGGCGGCGTCGAAGCCAGGGAACCGCCCCGACTGTGACGCCCACGCCAGCACCATGTCGTCACAGGTGACGGGCTTGCCGTCGGAGTACACCGCGTTGGCGTTGATCTCGTAGTCGAGTACAAGCGGCGCCCGCCCCACCACTGAGATGGTGCCGAAATCGTGGTCGCCGACGATCTGGCCATCGGGTCCGTGGTAGTTGAATCCGGTCAAAACCCGCGCGAACGCCTGCGGGCCGCCGGACGCGGCGCCGACGACGGTGTTCGTGTTGTACGTGACCAGCATGCCGTCGACGGCGTAGTCGACGCTGTCGGCTGGGCTGCTCGTACACGACGACAGGCCGAGCGCGCCCGCCAACGCCAGCACTGCCGCCAGGACCACTCCATGCCGGCAGGAGACAGTCATGCGCACTATCGCCGGCGGGTGGGGCGCTTACCCGATGGCCGTCCGGTCCTGCTGCTGGTCGGCCGCACGGGCCGCGCGCCGGGCGCCGGCTTCTCGGGGGCCGGCGCCCTGGCCACCGGCTCGGCCGCCACTTCGTCATCCACATCGTCGACCACGTCATCGGAGGCGTCCTGAACGACGGCGGCCTTACCGGGCTTGCGGCGGTTGAGCACCCTGCGGGTGTGCGTGCGCACGAGCTGGGTGCGTTCGCGAAGCGATACCAGCAACGGGGTGGCGAAGAAGATCGACGAATACGTGCCGACAACAACGCCGACAAGCTGCACCAGGGCCAGGTCTTTGAGCGTGCCGACGCCGAGCAGCCACACCGCGACCACCATCAACGCAACGATCGGCAGCACCGAAATCAGGCTGGTGTTGATCGAGCGCATGAACGTCTGATTGATCGCGAGGTTGGCCTGTTCGGCAAAAGTGCGGCGAGTGGTGTGTTCGAAGCCGTTGGTGTTCTCTTCGACCTTGTCGAACACGATGACGGTGTCGTACAGCGAGAAACCGAGAATTGTCAGCAGGCCGATCACGGTGGCCGGGGTGACCTCGAAACCGATTATCGAGTAGACACCCGCGGTGACGATCAGGTCGAAGGCCAGACAGGCCAGGGCCGATATCGCCATGTACCGCTCGTATCGCACGGTGATGTAGATGCCGGCCAGCACAAGAAACACCACGAGGGCGATGAGCGCCTTCTTGGTGATCTGGCCACCCCAGGTCTCCGAGACCGCCGAGTCGCTGATGGCCTGCTTGCTGGGCTGGCCGTCGGAGCCCTTGGGTTTGAACGCGTCGAACAGCGCGGTGCGCAGGTTCTCGGTCTCCTGATTGGTCAGGGTCTCCGACCGGATCTGCACGGTCGCCGAGCCGCCACTGCCGACGACCACCACCGATTCGGGCGCCTTGCCGAGCGTCTTGCTGAAGACGTCCTCGACCTGTTGCACACTTACGGTGCCTGACTCGCTGGCCGACGGCATGGACACCTTGGTGCCGCCCTCGAAATCGATGCCGAAGGTGAACCCGCGCAACACGATGCTCGCGATCGCCACCGCGACGATCAAGCCGCTGATCGTGTACCACAGCTTGCGGCGGCCGACAACTTCGAAGGCGCCGGTGCCGGTGTAGAGCCGAACGAAGAAGCCGTGCTGCGGTGCGGCGGACCCGGTGGATTCGATATCGGGTGCTTCGACGCCCGTCGTGTCGGTCACGTCGGATGTGTGTTTGGCCATCGGACTATGCCCCTCCCGTCGCGTGCGAGGCCGCTCGGCGCTCGCGCGCGATCTGCTGCACGGCGCCGAGGCCGTTCAGCGCCGGCTTGGCCAAGGTCGTCGACTTCGACGCCAGGTAGACCAGCGGCCAGGTCACCAGGAACACCACGACGACGTCGAGGATCGTGGTCAGGCCGAGCGTGAACGCGAAGCCCTTCACCTGGCCGACCGCCATTAGGTACAGCACCAGAGCGGCCAGGAAGCTCACCGCGTTGCCGGACAGGATCGTCTTGCGCGCTCTCGCCCAGCCGCGCGGAACCGCCGAGCGGAATGAACGCCCCTCGCGTATCTCGTCTTTGATGCGTTCAAAGAACACCACGAACGAGTCTGCGGTCGTGCCGATACCGATGATCAGGCCAGCGATACCGGCGAGGTCGAGCGTGTAGCCGATGTATCTGCCGAGCAGCACCAATATCGCGTAAACCACTGCGCCGGAAGCCACCAATGACAGTGCCGTCAGCAGGCCGAGCACCCGGTAATAAAGCAGCGAGTACAACAGCACCGCCGCTAGACCGATGGCGCCGGCGATCAAACCGGCCCGCAGCGAGGTCAAACCCAAGGTGGCCGAAACAGTTTCGGCCTCAGATGACTCGAACGACAGCGGCAGCGACCCGTACTTCAGCACGTTCGCCAATTCACGCGCAGAGTCCTGGGTGAACCGGCCGGTGATCTGTGTCCGGCCGCCCGGGATGGCTTCTTGAATCTCCGGGGCGCTGACCACCTTCGAGTCCAGCACGAAGGCGGTCTGGGTGCCCACATTGGCGGCGGTGAAGTCCGCCCAGACCTTCGAGGCCTCGCTCTTGAACTGCACGTCGACGACGTACTGGCCCTGCTGCTGATCAAGGCCCGAGGAGGCATTCTCGATCTGCTCACCGCTGATGATCGACTTGTCCAGCAGATAGACCTGCTTGCCGTCGGTCGAGCAGGTCACCAGCGGCAGGTTGGGGTCGTCGTTACCGGCCAGCACGTCGTCGTCGTTGCAGCGCGTGGCCTGGAACTGCAGCGCGAGAATCTGGATCTGTTGGTCGGTGCTCTGCCGTAACTGCTTCTCATCAGAGATGCGCTGGGCCAGATCCGTCTTCGCGTTCGGCGGCCCCGGCGGCGGAGCGGGTGTCGGCCCACCTGGCGCTGGCGGTTCCGGCGCTGCCGTTTCCGCAGGCGTTTCCGGCGCGGGCGTTTCGGGCGCAGGTGCGGGCTCTTCGGTCGTCGGTGCCGGCTGCTGCGGGTAGGGCCGTGGCTGCGGCGCCGGGCTCTCGGGAGCTGCCGGGCTTTCCGGAGCCGCAGGCGCCCCTTCGGGCGGCGCCGGCGCGCCGGGCTCGGCCGGGGCGATCGGCGGCGCGCCCGGCGGTGCACCGGGGGGTGCTCCTGGCGCACCCGCGGGCGGCGCAGGCTGTCCCTGGCCCTGTGCCGGAATCACGTGAATTACGGGGCGGATGTACAGCCGCGCCGTCTGGCCGAGGTTGCGGGCCTCGCTGCTGTCGTTGCCCGGCACCGTGATGACCAGGTTGTCGCCATCGATGATCACCTCTGACCCGGATACGCCGAGGCCGTTCACGCGGGCACTGATGATCTGCTGGGCCTGGTCGAGCGCCTCCCGGGTCGGACGCGAGCCGTCCGGCGTGCGCGCGGTCAGCGTCACCCGGGTGCCGCCCTGCAGGTCGATGCCCAGTTTGGGCTCGGCACGCTTGTCTCCGGTCAGGAACACCAGGAGATAGACGCCGACGAGCAGTAGCAGAAAGAGTGCCAGGTAGCGGGCAGGATGAAACTTCGCCGATGACGATGCCACGTTTGTACGGTCTCCTCGAGATCAGTTCGTCAGCACCGCAAAGGGTACGTGCTTGCGCTGAGCCGCTAGCCGTCAGTCTTCTGGTTAGGGCGATCCGTCAGCTCGGTCGCGGTCGATTCGGGAGTGTCGATCTCTTCTTCGACATCGTCGTCTTCGATATCGTCGCTGATCTTGTCTCGAACGGCCATCTTCATCCACGTCGTCACCACACCGGGTGCGATCTCCAGCTCGACGTTGTCGTCGTCGACGCCGGTGATGGTGCCCTGCAGACCCGATGTGGTGTGCACGCGATCGCCGATCTGCAGTGAATTGTGCAGGTCGATGGTCTTCTGCATCGCCTTCTTCTGGCGCCGCGACGCGAAGAACATGAACGCGCCCATGATGATCAGTAGCGGTAGGAACAGGGTCAATTCGCCCATGGCGGCAGCTGTCTTTCGTTTCGGTCTTGCGGTCACGTCGCCCGGACCGGCAGGTCAGGGCCCTCGTAGTTGACCAGTGTGCCATTGTCGCGATCACCGGCCGACCCCCAGTCAACCAGGATCGCGTTAGCGTCCCCTAATGCGAGGATGAGTTCGCTCATCACCCTACGACGCAACGTTCTGGTTCGACCAGCGGGGCGTCATACTCCAAGCCGCGTGTCATCGCTACCGCGATTGACCCGAATGCGACGAATTCCGTTGCGACAATCCGACCTGACCGACGATTCCGGCCATCGGTGCCGAAGTTTCCAATCGGATCGGTGTGCCTCAGACTAGGCTCAAACCGCGAACCCAACGGTCTTCAGGAGGCTTTAGTTGAGCACCCTCGAGCAGAGCCGCTATCTAGGCACCACCATTCCGGGCCCGCGATCGCAGGAGCTGATCGACCGCAAAAGCGCGGCGGTGTCGCGCGGTATCGGCAACACGATGCCGGTGTATGCGGCCCGCGCGTTCGGCGGCATCGTCGAAGACGTCGACGGAAACCGGTTGATCGACCTGGGCTCCGGCATCGCCGTGACGACGATCGGTAACTCGTCGCCACGGGTGGTGGAACAGGTCACGGCGCAAGTTTCCAAGTTCACCCACACCTGCTTCATGATCACGCCATACGAGGGTTACGTCGCGGTCGCCGAACTTCTCAACCGCTTGACGCCGGGCAGCCATGACAAACGCTCGGCACTGTTCAACTCGGGCTCCGAGGCGGTGGAGAACGCGATCAAGATCGCCAGGACGTACACCCGCAAACAGGCGGTGGTGTCGTTCGATCACGCGTATCACGGCCGCACGAACCTCACGATGGCGCTGACCGCGAAGTCGATGCCGTACAAGCACGGCTTCGGCCCGTTCGCCCCGGAGATCTACCGGGCGCCGCTGTCGTACCCGTTCCGCGACGCCGAGTTCGGCAAGGAGATGGCCACCGACGGTGAACTGGCGGCGAAGCGGGCCATCACGGTCATGGAAAAGCAGGTCGGCGCCGACAACCTTGCCGCGGTCATCATCGAACCCATCCAGGGTGAGGGCGGCTTCATCGTCCCGGCCGAGGGCTTCCTGCCCGCGCTGCTGGACTGGTGCCGCGCGAACGGCGTCGTGTTCATCGCTGATGAGGTGCAAACCGGCTTCGCCCGCACGGGCGCGATGTTCGCGTGCGAACACGAAGGCATCGAGCCGGACCTCATCGTCACTGCCAAGGGCATCGCCGACGGACTTCCGCTCTCCGCCGTCACCGGCCGCGCGGAGATCATGGACGCCCCGCATGTCAGCGGCCTCGGCGGTACCTACGGCGGCAACCCGGTCGCGTGCGCGGCCGCGCTGGCCACCATCGAGACGATCGAGGCCGACGGCCTGGTCGAGCGGGCCCGTCAGATCGAACAGCTGATGAAAGACCGGCTGGGCCGTCTGGAGGTCGACGACGACCGGATCGGCGATGTGCGCGGCCGCGGCGCGATGATCGCCATGGAGTTGGTCAAGCCGGGCACCATCGATCCCAACCCGGAGCTGACCACGAAGCTGCTTGCCGGGTGCCATACCGCGGGCGTGATCGTGTTGTCCTGCGGGACATTCGGCAACGTGGTGCGATTCCTGCCGCCGTTGACCATCAGCGACGACCTTCTCATCGAAGGTCTTGACGTTCTCGCACTAGTTCTCGCCGACCTCTAACGATTAAAGGAGCTGAAATGACCAAGGTTCAGAATTTCATCGGCGGCGAGCTCGTCGACTCCGTCAGCGGTGCGACCATGCCGCTCGTCGATCCGAGTTCCGGCGAGGAGTACGCAACCGCGCCGATCTCCAACGAGCAGGACATCGACAACGCTTATGCCGCCGCGTCCAAGGCGTTTACGGATTGGAGGCGCAGCACCCCATCGCGGAGGCAGAAGGCGCTGCTCGACTTCGCCGACGAGGTCGAGAAGAACGCTCAAGCGTTGGTCGAGGCGGAGGGCCGCAACACCGGGAAGCCGAATCACGTCACGATGGCCGAAGAGATCCCGCCGATGGTCGACCAGATCCGGTTCTTCGCCGGTGCGGCAAGGGTATTGGAGGGCAAGTCGGCGGGCGAGTACATGGAGGACCACACATCGTGGATCCGCCGCGAGCCCGTCGGCGTGATCGGTCAGGTGTCGCCGTGGAACTACCCGATGATGATGGCGATCTGGAAGTTCTGTCCTGCTGTCGCGGCGGGCAACACCGTCGTCATCAAGCCAAGTGACACCACGCCGGTGACCACCGTGATGCTCGCCGAGTTGGCGGCCAAGCACTTCCCTCCGGGTGTGCTGAATGTCGTTTGTGGCGATCGCGATACGGGCGCAGCGGTCGTTGCGCACCCAACTCCGGAGATGGTGTCGATCACAGGGTCGGTGGCGGCGGGCCGCGCGGTCGCGGTGAGTGCAGGCGGACATTTGAAGCGCACGCATCTGGAGCTCGGCGGTAAGGCCCCGGTTATCGTGTTCGACGACAGCAACATCGCCTCGGCCGCAGAGGGGATCGCGACCGCGGGATACTTCAACGCCGGTCAGGACTGCACGGCGGCAACGCGAGTATTGGCGACGGCGAAGGTGGCGTCCGATCTTACCGATGCGCTGGCGGAGCAGGCCAAGGGCGCGACGACGACGTTCGGAAAGCCTGCCGACGACGAGGACGCATGGGTGCCGCCGGTCAACAACGTCAACCAGATGGAGCGCGTGCTGTCCTTCTTCTCCGACGTGCCGTCGCATGCGAAGGTCGCCGCAGGCGGACAACGCCAGGGCGACAAGGGTTTCTACGTAGAGCCGACGGTGATCGGCGGGCTTCTGCAGGACGACCGGCTGGTGCAACAGGAGATCTTCGGACCGGTGATCACCGTGCAGTCGTTCTCGGATGAGGACGAGGCCATCGCATGGGCGAACGGCACCGAGTACGGCCTGGCGTCCTCGGTGTGGACCAAGGACGTGTCACGCGCGCTCCGAGTCTCCGCGGCGCTGAACTTCGGGTGCGTGTGGATCAACACCCACATCCCGCTGGTCGCCGAGATGCCACACGGTGGCTTCAAGTCGTCGGGCCACGGTAAGGACCTGTCAATGTACGGCCTGGAGGACTACACCCGCATCAAGCACGTCATGGCCTACACGGGCTAGACTATCGCGCGGTTCAGTCGCGGGGAGCGCTCCAGAAGTCGCTCAGTAAGTGGAGGATGCGGTCACGGTCGACCAGCAGCGGTGACACGTGGCCGGTGCCCCCGACCTCCTCGACGCGGCAGTCGCCGATGACGGCGCAGGTTCGACGGGCCTCGTCGGGCCGCCAGGCGATCACGTCGTCACGCACGCTCATCACGAGCGTGGGCACCTTGATATCGGCCAGCAGCTCCTCGATGCCGGCGCGGTGAAGCATCATCGACCGCATCGCGTGATACATGCCTTTGCGCTCGGCATCGCGGAACGAACCCATGATCACCGCAGCCTTCTCCGGCTCGGCCGCAACGGATTTCGCGCCAAGCAGCGAATCGGACAGCTGTTTGTCGATGAAGGCGTTGGGTCCGACGAACCGGTACAACTCGACGAGCGGCCAGCCCTTGGTCAGCTTCTCCCCCAGCGTGAAGCCCTGCACCGGTGTGCCGATTGTCGTTAAAGTCCGTAGCCGTGGCCGGCCGGCGGCGGCAAGGCGTATGCCGACGTGGCCGCCCCACGCATTGCCCACCCAGTCAATGGGTTCGGTGAGTCCCAGACGGTCGAGCGCCTGATCGGCGGCGGCCACACATTCCTCGAAGGTGAAATCGCGGGGAACGGGGTCGCTCTTGCCGTGTGACGGGCCGTCGATGGTGTAGACCGTGCGGTCGCGGGCGAGCGTGTCCACCAGCGGGCCCCACGACCGTGAGTCGAAGAACAGGCTGTGCCACAACACAACCGGCGCGCCGGTGCCGGTGCGCCGGACATGGAGCCTGCCGAGGTCCGTACTCACGAAATTCGGGCTCAGCGTGGTCATCGCGGATCCTTTATTTACTTCGGAAACCGAAACTTCGGTAACCGTAGTATCCTCGTGGCTCATGGCGCCGTCAAGGGAGCAGCCGCCGGATCGGCTGGCGGTCGGCCAGTTGCTGATCCGGTTGCTGCGCGAATTCCGCCACGATCTCGCCGCTCCCCGTGCGGACGCCGGCTATGGCGACATCCGCGATCCTCATATGCAGATCTTCGGCAACGTCCGCATGGGTGGAATCCGACTCACCGAGCTCGCCGACCGCGCCGGGCTCAGCCTCGCCGCCACCTCCGAGCTGGTCAACGAGCTCGCCGACATGGGCTACTTGGTACGCAGGCCCGATCCCGCCGACGGCCGGGCCAAGCTCATCGACCTGACCAAGCGCGGACGCGACGCAATGGCGAGCGCCGGTCACCGCGTCGCGGACATCGAGCGCCGCTGGTCGAAGATTGTGGGGGCCAAGAACTACACCCACATGTGTGAGACCCTGCAGCGCCTGCTCGACGAGCTGGATCCGCAGCAGTCACGACGCTAGGCCCAGGGGCAAGTCCAGTCACTTCAGCCACAGAAAGCGGAGAGGTGACCGCGTTGGCGTACCTGGCGAACGGTGATGTATCGGCGGCGTGGGAGGCAAGCCAACGCGCGCTGCCCACCATCACAAACCAGTGCAACCTCGGCAATTGCAACTGGGTGGTTTACGCGGCGCTGGCCGCTGGTGAGTTGACGACAGCGAGCCACGTCGCGGAGATGGTCGTTTCCCGGGCAAGAGGCTACTGGTTGGCCATGGCACTCACTGCGCGTGCCCGCGTCAAGATCGCGGGCGACGAATCGCGATCAGCCGAAGACGATCTGCACGAAGCTCTCGCCGCAGCCGCCGAGAGCGGCAGCCACTTGAGCGTGCCGGATGCTCTTGAGTGCCTCGGCCAGTTGGCATGCGCAGCCACCAGGAATCGGCCCGCCTCCTTGGCGCGGCGCACGCGCTGCGGCAGCGTATGGGCGCGGTGCGTCTGACGATCTTCGACACCGAATTCGACGCGTTGGCTTTCTGCTGTTCGAAATGCATTAGGCGATAGTGACTTTGACGCCGCCTGGTCCGATCGTGCCGCACTGTCGATGGACGAGGCGATCGCCTATGCCCAACGCGGCCGAGGCGAGCGCAAGAGTCCGTCGACCGGTTGGGCATCTCTCACGCCCACCGAACTCGACGTCGTGCGCCTCGTCGCAGATGGCATACCGAACAAGGACATCGCTATCCGGCTCTTCGTCTCGCCCCGCACGGTTCAGTCACACTTACGCCACGTCTACAACAAGCTCGGGTTGTCCTCGCGCGTCCAGCTCGCCCAGGAAGCGGCGCGGCACTGATGCGCGAGCAGACGGCGACTACCGGTGTGCCAGCCGGTGGCCGCCGCCGCCGCGGAACATGTCGCGCCAGCCGCGGTGCCGCCGCTGATCCGCCCTCGCGACCGGCTGAATCTCGGTGACCTCGTCCGACGGCGCGGGCTGCGTCACAACCGGTTCGGGAGGCGCAGTGGTGGCGACAGGCCGCTGCGCATAGGCGATGTCACGAGCCGTGCGCACTGAGAGCCGGCCCAACGCAATGGCGCCAAGGAACACGATCAGCGCGCCAAGTCCGTAGAAATACGCCAGTTCTATGCCCACCCGCTTACTTTCCGTAGCCGCAACCGGACTACCCGCATCGCCGATGCCCAACGGTCCTGCCAATGCGCGGCCAACCACGAACCATGCGCCCGCGAACACCGTTATCCAGCCGCCCAGCATCGCCGTCGCACGGTTGCGCGAGCCGAGCAGTAATAGGCCGCCCAGCACGGTGGCCGCCCCTGGCAGCACCTCGAGCCAGCCCCTCGCGGTGGTCCAGGCCCATTCCTGATCCGGAGTGAAAGCGAAGTCGAAATAGGGTCCGACGAACGGGATGAGAGCACCCCACAGGCCCAACAGAATCAGCAGAAAACCGCTCGCGGCGCCACGGCTTCGTGGCATCTGCAACCTACCGCCGCGGCTACGAACGCGCGTCTCACTCATGATGCCTCCTTAGTCGCGACCGGAGTACCCGGACAAGGTTCGGCAAAAACCGGTTGCAGATTTGATTACGGTGACTCCATGCGGCTCGACACCGAGGGTGTCCGGATGCTCCTGGCCGACGCGTGGGAGCGGTGGGCGCGGCGCTGCGCAGAACTCACCCCGGAGCAGTGGTCGGCGCAAACGCGCTGTCACCCATGGGACGTCAACGCACTGGTCGCGCACCTGTGCCCCGACCCGGCCATGTTCGACATGCTCGACGGCGTGAGGATCAACGGGCCCGCCGCGGTCAGCGACGCCGCCGATCTGCTGCGCCGCTTCAATCAGCCCGACGGCATTGCCCACACGGCCGCCGACAATCTCGCCGAGCAGGCCGTCGCCGACGCCGAAGCCCTCACACCCGACGTAGCTGTCCACCGCTTCATCGAATGCGCCCGAATCCTGCGCGCCATGTCGATACCGACCGATGACGCGATTGCTTATCCGGTCGTGGGCAGCACCACGCTTGCGGTGGTGACCGAAGTGGCCCTGATGGAAGCGACGGTGCACCTCCTCGATCTGGCCGACGCCGTCGGCGGCGTAGAGCCTTCGCCCGATGCCCTCGGGGCGACGCGGGATCTGCTGATCGCGGTGCCCGATCCGACCGCGGCTGTCGAGGTTCTCGCAGGTCGCGTGGCTCCTGCCGCAGCCGTACCCGCGATCCGGTGATATTCACAGCCGACTGACAGCAGGCGCGTGGAATAAAGTTAGCTTTGCTAACGTATTTTCTTCTGTGTGGGCGCAGCGTGGCGCCGAATTGCTGAGACTTCTTCGAGGATTACCGATGTTGACTGATACCCGTGAAGAGCGGCTCGCCCGCCGCATTTCCGACCTGTACGCCACAGACCAGCAGTTCGCGAACGCCCGGCCGAGTGAAGCGGTCGCCCGTGCGATCGAAGACCCCGACCTGCCGCTGTCGCAGGTCGTCCAGACCGTGCTCGACGGTTACGCCGAGCGCCCCGCACTCGGCCAGCGCGCGCTCGAGTTCGTCACCGATGCGTCGACGGGCCGTACCTCGGCGCAACTGCTCCCCCACTTCGAGACCATCACCTACCGCGAACTGTCCGACCGGGTGGCCGCGGTTGCGGCCGCGTTGAACGAGAATCCGGTGCGGCCCGGCGATCGCGTCGCCGTGCTCGGCTTCACCAGCATCGACTACACCACCATCGACATGGCACTGAGTCGCATGGGCGCGGTGTCGGTTCCCCTGCAGACCAGCGCACCGATCACTCAACATCGGCCCATTGCCGCCGAGACCGAGCCTGTGGTCATCGCCTCGAGCGTCGACTACCTCGACGAGGCCGTCGAGATCGCGCTGACCGGCCACCTGCCCGAACGGCTGGTGGTGTTCGACCATCGCAGCGAGGTCGACGACCACCGGGACGCATTCGAAGCCGCAACCGCGCGGCTCGCCGAAACCCCCGTCGTCGTCGAAACTTTGGCGGACGTGCTGGCTCGCGGAAACACGCTGCCCGTAGCGCCCGCATTCGACTCCGGCGATGACACCACCCTGGCGCTGCTGCTCTACACCTCGGGCAGCACAGGAGCACCGAAGGGCGCGATGTACACCAACAGGATGGTGGCGAGCACATGGCTCCGGTCGGGCGTCTCGCGGCTGTGGGGCGGCGAAGTGAACGTCACCCCGACGATCACGCTGAACTTCATGCCGATGAGTCACGGGATGGGGCGTGGCATTCTGTACGCGAGCCTCGGCGCCGGCGGCACAGCGTATTTCGTTGCCAAAAGCGATCTTTCGACGCTGATGGAAGACCTGGCCATGGTGCGCCCGACTCAGTTGAGTTTCGTCCCGCGAATCTGGGACATGGTGTTCGGTGAGTTTCAGAGCGAAGTGGACCGCCGGGTTGCCGACGGCGCCGATCGGTCCGCCGTGGAAGCCGAGGTGCTCGCCGAAATACGCGACAACGTCCTCGGCGGACGGTTTGTCACCGCGATGACAGGCTCCGCCCCGATCTCGACAGAGATGAAGGCGTTTGCCGAGTCGCTGCTCGACATGCATCTGGTCGACGGTTACGGCTCCACCGAGGCGGGCGCGGTGTTCATCGACGGCAAGATACAGCGTCCACCGGTAATCGATTACAAGCTGGTCGACGTTGGCGAACTGGGATACTTCCGCACCGACCGGCCGTATCCGCGGGGTGAGCTGTTGATCAAGTCCACCTCCATCTTCCCGGGGTATTACAAGCGACCACAGGTCACCGCGGACGTGTTCGACGCCGACGGCTACTACCGCACCGGCGACATCGTCGCCGAGGTGGGGCCGGACCAGGTCGAATACGTCGACCGCCGAAACAACGTGCTCAAGCTGTCGCAAGGTGAGTTCGTCACCATCGCGAAACTGGAAGCGGTTTTCGGTGACAGCCCGCTGATCCGACAGATCTTCATCTACGGCAACAGCGCTCGCTCGTACCTGCTGGCCGTTGTCGTGCCTACCGAGGACGCACTGGCCCGCCACGACATCTCGTCGCTGAAGCCGCTGATCACGCAGTCGTTGCAGGACGTCGCGCGGGCCGCCGAGCTGCAGTCGTACGAGATTCCCCGCGACTTCATTGTCGAGACAACACCTTTCACGCTGGAGAACGGTCTGTTGACCGGCATCCGCAAGATCGCACGGCCGAAGGCCAAGGAGTACTACGGCGATCGGCTCGAACAGCTGTACTCCGAGCTGGCCGACAGCCAGGCCAACGAGCTTCGTGAGCTGCGGCTGCACGGCGCCGACCGGCCGGTGCTGGACACCATCAGCCGCGCAGCGGGCGCGCTGCTCGGTGCCCCCGCCAGCGACCTGCAGCCCGACGCCCACTTCACCGATCTGGGCGGAGATTCGCTGTCCGCGTTGACATTCGCCAACCTGCTGCAGGAGATCTTCGGCATCGACGTGCCGGTTGGTGTCATCGTCAGCCCAGCCAGCGACCTACAAGCGCTGGCTGCGTACATCGAATCCGAGCGGCAGCCCGGCACGAAGCGGCCTACGTTCGCATCGGTACACGGCCAGGACGCGACCGAGGCCCGCGCCGCAGACCTGACGCTGGACAAGTTCATCGACGCGCAGACACTGGCTGCGGCTCCGTCACTGCCAAAGCCCAGCGCCGAGGTCCGCACCGTGTTGCTGACTGGTGCGACGGGCTTCCTTGGCCGGTACATGGCACTCGAGTGGCTCGAGCGCATGGCCGTGGTTGACGGCAAGGTGATCTGCCTGGTGCGCGCCAAGGATGACGCCGCCGCTCGCGAAAGGCTCGACAGGACCTTCGACAGTGGCGATCCGAAGCTGCTGGCGCACTACCGAAAATTGGCCGCCGATCATCTCGAGGTCATCGCCGGGGACAAGGGTGAATCCGACCTCGGACTGAATCAAACGACGTGGCAGCGGCTCGCCGATGCGGTCGATCTGATCGTCGACCCCGCCGCCTTGGTCAACCACGTGCTGCCGTTCAACCAGCTGTTCGGCCCCAACGCCGTTGGCACGGCGGAGCTGATCCGGATTGCGCTCACCACGAGATTGAAGCCGTTCGTCTACGTTTCGACCATCGGTGTCGGCGCAGGCATCGAGCCGGGCAAGTTCACCGAGGACGCCGACGTCCGCGTCATCAGCCCCACCCGCGCCATCGACGACAGCTACGCCAACGGCTATTCCAACAGCAAGTGGGCCGGCGAGGTGTTGCTGCGCGAGGCCCATGACCTGTGCGGTCTACCGGTATCGGTGTTCCGCTGCGACATGATCATGGCTGACACGACATACGCCGGGCAGCTCAACCTGCCCGATATGTTCACCAGGATGATGTTGAGCCTCGTCGCAACGGGTACGGCGCCGGGCTCGTTCTACGAACTCGACGCCCAGGGCAATCGTCAACAGGCGCACTACGATGGACTGCCCGTCGAGTTCATCGCCGAGTCCATCTCGACACTCGGCGAGCGCGTTGTCGACGGGTTCGAGACATATCACGTGATGAACCCGTACGACGACGGCATCGGCCTCGACGAGTACGTCGACTGGTTGATCGACGCGGGTTACGCAATCACGCGGGTGCCCGATTACGCGGACTGGTTGGCACGATTCGAGACGACGATGCGGGCGTTGCCGGACAAACAGCGTCAGGGGTCGCTGCTGCCTCTACTGCACAATTATCAGCGCCCCGAGAAGCCGCTGCGCGGCTCCCTCGCCCCGACGGATCGATTCCGTACGGCGGTGCAGGAGGCGAAAATCGGCCCCGACAAAGATATTCCGCACGTGACGCGCGAGATCATCGTCAAGTACATCACCGACCTGGAGCTGTTGGGACTGCTCTAGCCCAGAGCACCGCTACAGTGCAACGCCCACCGCGAGGAGCGCGATCGCGATCAGGGGAAGGGTTCCCTGCGTGATCGCGGCGCGCGCCTTGTCCGGTGACGACGCAAGAAGCACCACCGCGGCGGCCAGCATCGACCCGGTGCTCCTTGGTCGCCAGCGCCTCCTCCTCGGTGATGCCGAACATCGCGCGGGTGCGCGCAGACGTCTAGGTCTGGGGGCACCTCCCGCTTTTCGGGGGACGATTCCATCACCCGGATGTACACATGCAACAGCGCTGCCAGACCCGCGAAAAACAAACCGGCATAGACCATTACGTACCCTTCAGCTCGCGAGGAGCTCCTTGAGGGCGTCGTCGATGAACTCGATGTCGACAGGGTTCGCGCCCCCGCCTGCGAAGTGGCCGTAGACACCCGGGATGACGCGCAATTCAGCCTCCGGGATGTGGCCGACCGCGAACTCCTCGTCCTCGGGCGGAAAGTAGAGATCCTTGAGCGCGGGCACCACAATCATCTTGGCCTTGATGGTCTTCAGCGCCGCGACCTGGTCGCCGTTGAAACCGCGGCCAGGTGTCGCGCCGACATTGCCGTTCTGCCAGGTCCACAGCATGGCCAACAGGTTGTTCGGGTCGCGGCGATCCAGGAAGAAGCCCTCCCAAAAGCCCACCAGGAAATCCTCGAGTGAGGAGTACCCCATCGCCTTGTACTCCTGCTGCCAGTAGAAGGCCTGCGAGAACCCCCAGCCGGCGTACACGCGCGCGGCCGCACGCAGCCCTTTGGTCGGCTTCTCGGTATACCACCCGTCCTTGAAGGCGTCGTCCGCCGTCAGCGCAGCCTTGACGCCTTCGAGGAACACGATGTTGTGCTCACTCGTCTTGGAAGAACCGCAGAACGGTAGGGCCCGCTGAACCATATCCGGGTAGCTGACGGCCCATTGGTAAGTCTGCCCGGCGCCCATCGACCAGCCGGTCACGAGCGGAAGCGTGTCGATCCCGAACGATTTGACGAGCTTGTGCTGCTGCTCGACCTGGTCGTAGAACGTGACGTGCGGGAAGCGCGCGGCGTTATACGGCGGCGGCGTGTTAGACGGTGAGGTCGAAAGCCCGTTGCCGAGCATGTTCGGGACGACGATGAAGTACTTGGCCGGGTCAAGAGCCATGCCTTCTCCGATCAGCCACTCGTTGTCCCAGTGGCGTCCGGAATACCAAGTCGGGTACACAATCGCGTTGCTCTTGTCGCCGTTGAGCTCGCCATACGTCTTGTACGCGAGCTTGGCGTCGCGCAGCGTCGCGCCGTGCTGAAGCGTCACATCACCGAGATCGAAGAGCTCGTAGTCCTGTAAGAACTCATCCATCGGATGGACCTCCTCGTCGAAAGCTAACGGCAGCCGAAATGCGTTGACGCGTTTGATGATAACGAAAACGGGATGTTTGCGGGGGCAAACCGGATGCCTTGACTGGGCCGGCAGTTCCCTTAGCCGAACAGGCCCGCCTGGCCGAGACCGCTGACACCGCTGGGTGGCGTCATACCCAGATGTGTCCAGGCCAGACGAGTAGCGACACGTCCGCGCGGGGTGCGGGCGATCATCCCGGCACGCACCAGGAACGGCTCACACACCTCCTCGACGGTGGTGGCCTCCTCCCCCACAGCGACGGCCAACGTGGATACTCCGACAGGCCCGCCGCCGAAGCTGCGAGTGAGCGCGGACAGCACGGCGCGGTCGAGCCGATCCAGCCCGAGTTCGTCGACGTCGTACACCTCCAGCGCGGCCTTGGCGATATCGCGAGTGATGATGCCATCGGCGCGTACCTCCGCGTAGTCGCGCACCCGGCGCAGCAGTCGGTTGGCTATGCGCGGCGTACCGCGGGAGCGACGCGCGATCTCGGCGCCCGCGTCCGCACCCACCTCGATGCCGAGGATGCCCGCGGACCGAGCCAGCACCCGCTCGAGTTCGGCAGGTTCGTAGAAGTCCATGTGCGCGGTGAAGCCGAACCGATCACGCAACGGCCCCGTCAACGCCCCCGACCGAGTGGTGGCACCAACCAGCGTGAAGGGTGCGACCTCGAGCGGAATCGACGTAGCGCCAGGGCCTTTCCCGACGACAACGTCGACACGGAAGTCTTCCATCGCCAGGTACAGCATCTCCTCGGCTGGCCGGGCGATGCGGTGAATCTCGTCGATGAACAACACATCGTGCTCAACGAGATTGGACAGCATCGCCGCCAGATCGCCCGCGCGTTCGAGGGCGGGCCCGGACGTCACCCGTAGCGACGTGCCGAGCTCGGCTGCGATGATCATCGCCAGCGAGGTCTTGCCCAGTCCGGGTGGACCGGACAGCAGGATGTGATCCGGTGTGCCGCCGCGGTTCTTGGCGCCCTCGATGACCAGCTGCAGCTGCTCGCGCACCCGCGGCTGGCCGATGAACTCGCGCAGCGTCCGCGGCCGCAGGCTGGCGTCGATATCCCCCTCACCCACCGTCAGTGCGGGTGAGACCTCCCGGTCTTCGGGCTCGTCGGAGTAGTCGGGGTCGTCGAATCGTCCCATTAACTCTTACCCAGCATCGACAGCGCCGCACGCAGCGCGCCGGACGTCGTGGCCTCGGGCTCGTTGGCCAGCACCTTGTCGGTGGCCTCCTCAGCCAATTTGACCGCAAAGCCAAGTCCGACAAGCGCTTCCACGACGGGCCCCCGAACCGAGTGCCCGCCCCACCCGGAGCCACCCGTGGACGCGGTGACGGGCCCGATCTTGTCGCGCAGTTCGAGCACCATGCGTTCGGCGCCACGCTTGCCGATGCCGGGAACGCGCGTCAGCGCGGTGACGTCGCCGTCGGCAAGGGCGTGCCGCAACGAAGGCGCGTCATAGACGGCGAGGGTGGCGAGCGCGATCTTGGGCCCGACGCCCGAAACGCCGAGCAGGATCGTGAACAGGTCGCGCGCATCGGCGTCGGCGAACCCGTACAACGTCATCGAATCTTCGCGCACGATCATCGCGGTGATCAGCCGAGTCTCGCTGCCGCGGTGCAGCGTCGCTAGTGTCGACGGTGTCGTCATCACCTTGTAGCCGACGCCACTCGCTTCGATCACCGCGTGATCGAGCGCGATGTCAAGGACTTCACCACGAATGGATGCAATCATCGTGCCGCCTTCAGTTTCGCTCGATACTTGCGGCGCTGTTCGGCGGCCAGCGCCTCGGCCTTCGCCATCCGGGCGATCATCGGTGCACGCCAGCAGTGGCAGATCGCAAGCGCCAACGCATCGGCGGCGTCGGCGGGCGTCGGCTTCGTCTGCAGCGCAAGGATTCTCGTCACCATCGCGGTGACCTGGGCTTTGTCGGCGCTGCCGTTACCGGTCACCGCCGCCTTGACCTCGCTGGGCGTGTGGAAATGCACGTCGATGTCGCGTTTGGCGGCAGCGAGCGCGATGACCCCACCGGCTTGCGCGGTGCCCATCACCGTCGACACGTTCTGTTGGGAGAACACCCGCTCGATCGCGATCACGTCGGGCCTGTGGGTGTCCATCCAGTACTCGACGGCATTGCTGATTGCGAGCAATCGGCGGTGCAGCGGTTCATCCGATGGCGTGCGGACCACGTCGACGTCGAGAGCGACGACCTGCCGCCCCTTGCCGCCTTCGATGACCGACAGCCCGCAGCGTGTCAGCCCGGGGTCGACTCCCATCACGCGCACGCCAGCCCCTCCTGTGAACATCTGTTCGACAGATTAACGCGGCGCGCCGACGCGACACCGTAAGGACACGCGGGTGTTAGGTCACAGCGCGAGGCTCATCCAGGTCGAGTCCTCCACCGCGAAGCCGTGTCTGCGGTAGAACACCCGGCCCCGTCGTTGGGCGCCTCCGTTTCGAGGAACATCGCCGCGGCACCGGCGCTGCGGGCCTCCTCGATGGCGTGTTGCAAGCAAGGAGCCGCCGTGCCCGCTGCCGCGGCGCTCCGCATACAACTCGTCGAGCACGCAGTCCTTGCCGCCGGGTTCCAGCGACCACGTCCACGTGACGACCGCATATCCGATGAGCTCATCGGAGTCGGCGGCCACCCACACCTGGCCGTGTGTGTCATCACACAACAGCGGCGCCGGACCCCCATCGACCCGCGCGGCATCGAACTCGTGATTGTCGATGCCGTAGAAACGTTCGATCAGTTCACAAAGCTGCTCGTGGTCAGCGATGGCGGCACGACGATTGTGCATGCGAGAAACGCTAGATCACGAAAATCTGCCAGACGCTCGTTCTGCTTGTAAGAGCGC
The DNA here is from genome assembly GCA_963848855.1 of uncultured Actinomycetota bacterium. Classification (GTDB taxonomy): domain Bacteria; phylum Actinomycetota; class Actinomycetes; order Mycobacteriales; family Mycobacteriaceae; genus Mycobacterium. The sequence continues at coordinate 67,258 of CAWKFL010000006.1, read as the reverse complement.
GTAATCCGCGCGATTGCGCGCACGCAGCGGGCGATCCCGATGTGAAGTCTGGGGCGAAGGACGCTACGGTCGCGAGAGACCAGACCCCGACCCGTGGAGCTGAACTCACGCGATGCCCGACGAGAACGAACTGGAAACCGCAACAAATCTCGCCGTCACCTTGGCCTGGGCTGCAGGCGCTGTGGCCGCGGCCTATCTGCTGGGAGTGATTCTGACCTGGGTGCTGACGCGGGTCAGCCGCCGCAGCGACGTGATCGGAGATATCGAAGAGCTGACCCGCATGCCCTTGCGGGTCGCGCTGATGGTCCTTGCCGCGTCGATCGCGGTGAAGCGGACCTCGGACGGCGCGGATTCCTGGCGGGGTTGGGTCGATCACACTCTGCTGATCCTGATGATCGCGGCGCTCACCTGGTTGCTCACCGGCCTGGTCCGGGTCGCCGAGCGGCGCATGATCGCCCGCTACGGCGGCGGCGGTGAGGAGATCTCCGACGCGGATCGCCGGTGGAGGCGGGTGCGAACGCAGGTGACGGTGATACGCAGGCTCGCGCTCGCCGTGGTCGTCATCTTTGGCGCGGCCGCGATCCTCATGACCTTCCCGTCGTTCTCCAATATCGGCACAACGGTGTTCGCGTCCGCCGGCGTGCTGTCCGTCGTGGCAGGCCTGGCCGCGCAGACGTCGCTCGGCGCGGTGTTCGCAGGCATGCAGATCGCGTTCTCCGGCGCGATCAGGGTCGGCGACGTGGTGCAACTCGAGAACGGCCAATGGTGGGGCCGCATCGAGGAGATCACGCTGAGCTATGTCGTCGTGCGCCTGTGGGACGAGCGCCGACTGGTGCTGCCGAGTACGTACTTCACCACCGAGCCGTTCGAGAACTGGACCCGCAGCGCCACCGAGATCATGGGCAGCGTCGAGTTCGATGTCGACTTCTCCGTCCCGTTCGGCGACATGCGTGCCGAGTTGGACCGACTGCTGGCGGAAAGCGATCTGTGGGACGGCCGTCGCGGCGTTCTGCAGGTGACGGACGCCGTCGGCGGCGTCGTTCGGGTGCGGATCGTGGTCAGTGCACCGAACGCGGGGGCGTTGTTCGACCTGCGGTGCGCGGTGCGTGAGGGCATGGTCGACTGGATGCGGCGCACGCGCGTGCTACCGATGCAGCGGATCGAATCCGCCGAAACGGCACCCGAACCCGTGCGGTCGTTGCGCCGCAACGGCGACGACGAAACCCCTCGGGTCGCGTCGGGCCTGTTCTCCGGCAGCCCCGAGGCCGAGGAGCGCGCCAAGGCGTTCGACGAGCACGCCGACGACTACGAGGACGAGTTCGCCCGGTCCAACAACGGCAGCCGCTGAGCACGCAGCGCGACCCCGCGGTAGTGCGGGGCCAGCGCGCCGCCCGCGGCGAGCAGCGGCTCGGTGCTGCGGAGCGTGCGGCCGAGGACGAACGCGCCTTCCAATGCGCCGATGAGCGCGAGCGTGACCTCGCGGGCCTGCGGCTCGGGTAGCCCCCTGGCGTGGAAGTAGGCGCTCCCGCCGTCCACCCAACTCGCGAAGATCGCGGCCGATGTCTCGCGGAGTTCCTCGACGGTGTCGGAGACCTCGGCGGCGACGCTGGCGACCGGGCACATGTTGGCGAACCCGGTTTGCGCCATGTCCTCCGCGGCCTGCGTGAAAACGCCCTCGATCGCCTCGCCGAGGTCGGAGTGGGAGTCGACGATCGACGGGATGAGCAGCGCGTAGGCAGCACCGGCGTTGACCAGCGCCTCACGCGCGATCTGCACCTTGCCGCCGCGGAAGTGGTGATACAGCGAGCCGATCGGGGCACCCGAAGCAGAAGCGATGTCCTTCATGCCCACCGCGCCGTAGCCCTTGTGCCGCATCAGCTCGGCCGCGGCGGTGAGGATCGATTCCCTCGTGGACCTTGCCATGTTGGCCTCCTCCCGACAGACTAGAGCATACGTTCTAGAATCAACGTTCTAATGCTGAAGGGCTCGCTATGAACAACATCGACGTCACCGCGGGAACCATCGAATACCGGGAAGTGGGTGACCCGGGCGCGCCGCCAGTCGTCCTGCTGCACGGCCTGCTGATGAACGACGCGCAATGGGACCGCACGCTGCCGCTGCTGCCGTCAGGGTTCCGGTATCTACTGCCGGTGCTTCCGATGGGTGGTCACCGGGTGCCGATGCGCGAGGACTCGGATCTGACTCTGCCGGGGATGGTCAACATCGTCGCCGACTTCCTCGACGCGCTCGACCTCACCGATGTCACGCTGGTGGTCACCGACTGGGGCGGCGCGCTGTTTCTGACCGACATCGGTCGCGACAAGCGTGTCGCGCGGATGGTGATCTGCCCGTCGGAGGCATTCGACAACTTTCCGCCGGGCTTCCCCGGGAAGGTCGCATGGCTGGCCAGTCGAACGACGGGAACGGTCTGGCTCGCGATGCGTCAGCTGAAGATCGGTTGGCTGCGACGGCAATGGCTGATGTTCGGTCAGATGGCGAAAAGACCTGTTCCGCAGGACATCGTCGACCGCTGGCTGTCGGCTGGAATGGCCGACAAGCGGATACGGCGCGATCTGGTCAAGTACTGCCGGACGACGTTCGATGGCGCTGATCTCATCCGGGCCACGAACCGGCTATCGGATTTCGGCGGCCCTGCGCTGGTGCTGTGGAGCCGCAACCCGGTGATGCCCGCCGATCACGGCGAGCGCCTCGCCGCGCTGCTACCCAAGGGTGAACTGCGACAGATCGCCGACGCCTATGTGCTGGTCATGATCGACCAGCCCGAACAGACGGCCCACGCAATCAGCGACTTCCTCAACCACGCCGCCTAAAAACGCCCAAACGGACAAACGGGCGGATTTGTGCGAGTAGATCACGCCATTTCGTCGATTTCGACGAAGCCTCAGTCCTCCTCGTCGAGGATGGCGGCGACGTCGTCGGGGATGTCGATGTTGGTGTAGACGTCCTGGACGTCGTCGAGGTCCTCGAGCGCGTCAACGAGTTTCATGATCTTGCGCGCGCCGTCGACGTCGAGCGGCACGTTCACCGACGGCTCGAAGCCGGCCTCAGCCGATTCGTAGTCGATGCCAGCCTCCTGCAGCGCGGTGCGCACCGCGACCAGATCACCGGGCTCGCACAGGATCTCGAAGGTATCGTCGAGGTCGTTGACGTCTTCGGCACCCGCTTCGAGCACCGCCGTCAGCACGTCGTCCTCGGTCAGCCCGTTCTTCTCCAGGGTGATGACACCCTTGCGCGAGAACAGGTAGGCCACCGATCCGGGGTCGGCCATGTTGCCGCCGTTACGGGTCATCGCGACGCGGACCTCACCTGCGGCCCGGTTGCGGTTGTCGGTCAAACACTCGATCAGCACCGCGACGCCGTTGGGGCCGTAACCCTCATAGGTGATGCTCTGGTAGTCGGCACCGCCGGCTTCCTCGCCCGCACCGCGTTTACGGGCCCGCTCGATGTTGTCGTTGGGCACCGAGTTCTTCTTGGCCTTCTGGATGGCGTCGTACAACGTCGGATTGCCGCCGGGGTCGCCACCGCCCACCCGCGCGGCAACCTCGATGTTCTTGATCAATCGGGCGAAGTTCTTGCCGCGGCGTGCGTCGATGACGGCCTTTTTGTGCTTGGTGGTGGCCCACTTGGAATGGCCGCTCATGCAGCTACTACCTCTTTCACTGACTCAGAGTCCGATAGCCGAGTCTACTTGGAGGTTTATGCCTCACCGAACCGCGCCGGGGGGCGTGAGCGCCACGATGCGGTAGCCGACACCTGCCGGCCAGCCCAGGTGACCGTGAGCATGGACCTGAATCCAGGTCGGCACGCCCGACGGATCATCGGTGAACGTCGCGGCCGCACCGACGATGACGCTCGTCTCGCCTGAAGCCTGCAGCACGACCGAGATGGACAGCGTCGCGTCGCCGAGCGTGGCCCGGTTGTACGCCAGGCTGTCCGGGAGGAAGAAGGATGTCTGGAAATTCGGTGTCCGAATGCCGCGCGGCGCGTTTGCGGCGCGGCGCAGCAGCATTCCCGAAACCTCTGGTTTGCCGTCCAACCACACCGTGCCGACGTACTCGGTTCGACGCACCTCACCTCCATCGGGCAGCCGAACAAGCGTGTCGATGCGCGGCTGCGGCTCGACTTCGATCATCGTCATTTGCGAATTGTGGAGCCTGGGCAGCGCTCATCGCGGTTAACTCTCCACAACTCGCCATGGCGGCTTGGGGGTGGCGCATGTCTTGGCGGTCGGCACCGCACGAATTCACGTGTGTCACTTTGGTTTCAGCTGCCCTGCTGAGCGGCGAGTACATCTGGGCCGGAAGGGACACCTCACCACTAAGCTGGCGTCGAAATTGCACTCAGGGTCGCGATTTCGGCCATTGGCACAACCCTGTGTCGGTGGGCGCCGAGTGATTCACGTCAGCTCGTCCTCGATGTAGCGCTGCAGATTCGGCGCGATGGCCGCGACGAGCTCATCGTCGCTCATCGAGGCAACCGGCTCGATCCGCCAGATGTAGCGCATCATCGCCAATCCCATGATCTGTGACGAGATCAGGCCGCTGCGGACCATGCGGTCGCGCTCGTCGTCGCCGAGCTGCGATACGCCCATCAAGCTGCTTTCCACCACCCTGCGCAGCTTTTCGCGGGTGCTCGGCTCGTGGGCCGCGGTCTGCAGCACAGCGCGCAGTACGGGACCGATCTCGTCGTCGGCCCACGCACCGAGCATCAACCGCAGAAGCGCGGCACCCAGCTCGTTGACCGGAGTGGTCCAGGTCTTGGCGACGCTCTCGAGCCACCGCTGCGGCGGGTTGGTCGCCGCGTCGAGCAGGGCTTCCTTGGACCCGAAGTAGTGATAGACGAGCGCCGGATCGACATCCGCGGCCCGGGCCACTGCGCGGATGGTCGTGCCCGCAAAGCCGGTTGAGGCGAATGCTTCGCGGGCCGCGGTGAGTATCCGCGCCGCGAGGACGCCGCGCTCGTCGCGCGGACCTGGGGTTATTGCTCGTGCTCTTTTGGCCATGAGTTTCGAACCTCGCGCTAATTTCCTCTTGCGTTGAGACTTGTTTCACCGTACCGTGAAACTAGTTTCAACGGAACGTGAAAATCAGGAGAGATCATGAGCAGCACCCGGAACCCCGAAGTCGTTGTCGTCGGTGCAGGCCCCGTCGGCCTTGTCGCGGCATCTGAGCTAGCCCGCCGTGGCGTCCGGGTCCGGATCATCGACAAGCTCGACAAGCCCACCGACGAGTCACGCGCGATCGCCATCCACGCCCGCAGCCTCGACATGTTCGACCGAATGGGGATCGTCGATGACCTCGTCGCCACCGGCGTGAAGTCGACCAGCATGCGGATGCTCAGCGGTGGGCATCAGTTGTTCCAGGTGAAGTTCGACGGTGTCGACAGCGCTTTCCCTTATTCGCTGCTCACCGCCCAGACCGAAACCGAGCGCGTGCTGACCGAGCGACTCGGCCAGCTCGGCGTCCGGGTCAACCGCGGCGTGGAGCTAGCCGAGCTGACCCAGGACGGTGACGCAGTGACGCTGAGTCTTCGGCACGCCAACGGCTCGACCGAAACCGTCACCACCTCGTGGGTCGTCGCGGCCGACGGCGCACACAGCACGGTGCGGCACCTCGTCGGAACCAAGCTGCAGGGCTCGTTCAAGGGCGAGCGGTTCATCCTGGGTGACTGCGACGCGCAGCACGACATGGACGCCGAATCGATGTACACCATCTTCTCCCCCGAGGGCACCGTGATCGCGATGCCCATGCGCGACGGCAGGGCACGGTTGATGGCTCAGATCCATGACGCCCCCCGCACGCCGCTGAACCTGCACCCGGCACAGGAAGACCTGCAACGCATCCTCGACGAGCGGGTCGGAGGCATCGCGATCACCAAGAGTCACTGGCTGACCGGTTTCGAGATCCACCACGGCCAGGTGTCCGCCTATCGGCACGGCCGCGTGTTCCTGGCCGGCGATGCAGCCCACATCCACAGCCCCGCCGGAGGACAGGGCATGAACACCGGCATGCAGGACGCGTTCAACATCGCCTGGAAACTTGCCGCGGCCATTCACGGCGAAGGCGGTCAGGCGCTGCTGGACAGCTATCAGGCAGAGCGGCATCCCGTCGCGGAGAAGGTGATCGACTTCAGCAGCAACCTGACCAAGGCCGGCACGCTGCGCGGCGGCGCCCGCGTGGTGCGCAATGCCATCCTGCGCGTCGTCGGCAACATTCCCGCCGTCGGCGAGAAGATGGCGAGCATCGTCGAGGAGATCGAGGTCGGCTACGAGGGCAGCCCCACTGTGCTGTCGACGGCTCGGCACGCCAAACTTGCTGCGGGTCAACATCTTCCATACATCGCGGACGAGGACATCCAGAAGCAGCTGGCGCGGGTCTGCGGCGCAGACAATCTCGGCCACACCATCGTCACCGTCACCGCAGGCAAGCCAGCGCCCGCCGCAGGGCCTGCCGGCCAGACACAGGTGCTCGTGACCTCCGACGACACTCCGGTCGGTGGATACGACGCTGTCATCGCAGACCTGGACGGCTTGGTCGCCCAGCGATACGGCCTGCGCGACGGTGGTCGCGTCGTGGTCCGGCCCGACGGTTACATCGGCGCGATCGTCGACCTCGACGACCAGCTCGGTGTTGCCGACTACTTCGCACTGATCGCGCGGTGAGGAGATGTACACCTACGAGATCGACCCCCAGGCGATGTTCACCGACCGGTTCCAGCAGTTCGAGAAGTTCGGAATCCCCCGCGCCGACATCGCACGGGTTCGCACGGCCACGACCGACATGTGGGCCGACGGACCGGGAGGCTGGGTCTACGAGTGGTCGAAGCTGGCTCGGTCATATGCCGATTCCGGCGACCACGCCACGGCGGCGACGGCATACGGGTTCGCGAAGTTTCCGTGTCTGAACCAGGCGTCCCGCGTAGTTGCGATGGAGCACCAACTCGAGCAATACGAGATGGCCGCCAAGGATTTCCCGGTGCGGTTCGAACGCCACAAGATCGATATCCCCTACCGCGGTGCGACCATCACCGTGCCGGTCCACATCTATTCGAGCGAAAGCGATTTCGCGTCGCGACCGGTGCTGATCGCCAGCGGCGGCGTCGACACGTTCAAGATGGACTTCCATCCCTGGTGCCTCGCATTCACGATGAACGCCGGCGTCACCACGCTGGCCTTCGACAACCCCGGCACCGGCGAGTGCCCTGTCCCCCTCGACGAGCATTCCGATGAGGTGATCCGCGGTACCGCGGCGTATGCCCGCTCGTTCGGAAACGGCAGAGTCGCCCATTTCGGCATGTCGTTCGGGGGCAACTTCTCCGCGATGTCGGGGCTCACCGGAATCGTGGATGCGGCCGTCGACCTCGGCGGACCGGTGGTGGAGGCCTACGACCCCGACCACGTGAGCAAGCTGCCCTTTGGAATGCATGACATCCTGGGTAACGCGATGCACTTGGACCACTCACCCACAGTCGCCGAACTCGCTGACGGACTCGACACGCTTTCCCGCAGAACACTTCTCGATCAGCAGTCGAACTCGCCGATGCTCGTGATCAACGGTGCCGACGACTACTTCGTCCCCCAGGCGGACACGCTGGTGTTCCAGGGCAGGCCTGACACCGAAGTGCATCTGATCCCCGGGACGGGGCACGTAGCGATGAGTAAGGCCGCCGAGGTGCTGCCGTTGACCATCGACTGGCTGCGGAGAACGCTCTAGGCGGTTGACCAGCCAAGATGCGAAGGTCTTCAGATTTAGCTATCTTAAAGATAGTTAAATCGGGACGGAGGCCTGTCATGTCGGTACGAACGACACTGTCGAACGAGGTCTGCCCCGTCGCGCGCTCGCTCGACACCCTCGGCGATCCTTGGACCCTATTGATCCTGCGCGAGGTCTTCTCGGGCAACCGTCGATTCGAGGGCATCAAAGACGAGTTGGGAGTCGCCGACACCGTCCTCAGCAAGCGCCTGCAGCGGCTGGTCGAGGCCGGCCTGCTCGACCGCTCGCCGTACGGAGGTTCGGTGCGCCCGCGTGTCGAATACGTCCTGACCGAGGCAGGCGAGGACACGCTGCCTGTGCTGCACGCATTAGCGCTCTGGGGGCGACGGCACACGACCTCGCCTGTAGCCGGTGGCGGGACGCTGCTCATCGAGTGCGTGGTGTGCGGCGGGCAATCTGAAAGCGCCGACTGGTGCAAAAATTGTGCGGCACCGCTCGATCGCAAACGTACTGGCTGGCGCCGGGAAAGTGACCCGTCTACGTTGATCCCACTCGCCGCCGCCTGATGGTCGTCAGGTAAGCCGCGCCGATCATCGCTTGATGATCGGCCATCCGGCGCATTGAATTCGCGAATTCGCTTGTGCGTCAATAAATTTCGCGCAGTCGAATGGAATATTTCGCCCGCTCTTTAGCTTTCATCAATTGATGGCCTTGGCGCCTTTCAGTCAATCACGAGGACTACACGATGAAAGTAATACGAGCAGCAGCAGTTCAGATGGGCCCCGTGCTCTACAGTCGCGAGCAGACCGTCGACAAGGTCGTAGCGAAGATTGCCGAACTGGGACGGCAAGATGTCCAGTTCGCAACCTTCCCGGAAACAATTGTTCCCTACTACCCGTACTTCTCATTCGTTCAACGGCCGTTCGAGATCAGCACCGAACATCTCAAACTCGTCGGCCAGGCGGTGACCATCCCGTCGGCGGTGACAGACGCGATCGGCGAAGCGGCCAGGCAGGCCGCCATGGTCGTTTCCATCGGTGTGACCGAACGCGACGGCGGCACCCTGTACAACACGCAGTTGCTGTTCGACGCCGATGGAACGCTGATCCAACGCAGGCGCAAGCTGACACCGACATATCACGAAAAAATAATCTGGGGGCAGGGCGACGCTTCCGGTTTGCGTGCGGTCGACAGCAGGGTTGGACGCATTGGGCAGTTGGCTTGCTGGGAGCACTACAACCCACTGTTCCGGTACGCCCTTGTGACCGACGGTGAACAGATCCACTCGGCCATGTTCCCTGGATCGTTCGGCGGCCAGGTGTTCTCCGAGCAGACCGAGATCAGCGTCCGTAACCATGCACTGGAGTCGGGTGCGTTCGTGGTCAACGCGACCGGTTGGTTGACCCCCGACCAACAAGCTCAGATCATGGCGGACACCGGCTGTCCCATCGGGCCGATCTCAGGTGGTAGCTTCACCGCGATCATCTCGCCCCAGGGTGAGTTACTGGCCGATCCCCTGCGGTCGGGCGAGGGTGACGTGATCGCCGATCTCGACTTCGCCTTGATCGACAACCGCAAGTCGAAGATGGACGCGGCCGGGCACTACAGCCGCCCCGAGCTCATCAGCCTGCGGATCGATCGGACGCCCAGTGCGCACGTTCACGATCGCTTCGAGCAGACGATCTCAGTCGAGGAGGTAAGCCATGTCGGCGTCTGAGGTACATGCCACCCCGTTCACCGGCGTCCGGATGCGGTTCGCCAGCGACAAATCGTATGAGGGGCTCGTCGCGGCCTTGCTCGCCGACGTCGGTTCGACGCCTGTGCCGATCGACGACTTTCCGAAGACGACGACGGAATGGTCGGAGTACGAGCAGAAGGTCGAATCACACGTCGGCCCCAGCGGATTCATGCTGTTCACCCGGTTCGACCATGGGGCGTGGTTGAAGAGCGCAGGCGTCAGCGCGAAGGCGTTGCGGGTCATCGTCGGCAACCCGCTGATCGCCATCACGATGCTGCGACATGACATCACCGCCGGTTTGTTCGCACCGGTCGAGCTGCTTCTGCTCGAAGAGGACGACGGACGCAGCAGCCTCACGTATGTCAAGCCGTCGTCGCTGATGGTGATCGCACCGAACGAACCCTTGCTGGCTGCGGCACAACGGCTCGACGAGAAGCTGGAGGCGCTCGCCGTGAAGGTGGTTTCACGATGACGAACGACGAACCCACAATGCTGTTCGTTCACGGCGCCTTTCACGGCTCCTGGGTGTGGAGCGAGCTGTTCAAACAGCTGTCCGTACCGGGCTGGCAACTGCAGACGGTCGACCTGCCGAGTGTGATCGCCGACGGCGAGGCGCGCCCCGATCTGTTCGACGACGCACAGGCGGTCCGGCGCGTGCTCGAATCCATCGATGGCCCCGTCGTGGCGATTGCGCACTCATACGGCGGCATCCCGCTGACGCAGGGCGCGGCGGATATGCCGAATGTTCGTCATCTCGTGTATCCGTGTGCGTTTCAACTCGATGTGGGTGAATCGCTACTCGGCTACGTCGGTGGGCCACCGGATTGGTGGATCGTCGAAGATGCGTCGGTCTTTCCCGACCGGCAGGTCGAAACGTTCTACGGGGACGTCGCACCTGACATCGCCGAATGGGCCGCCAGCAGGCTGCGGCGATCGACGTACGCGTCCAAGACGCAGCAGCTCACCGCGGCCGCGTGGCACGACATTCCGTCGACGTACCTGATCTGCGAGAACGACGCCGCAATGCCGGCCCGCCTCCAGGAGCAGATGGCTCGCCGCGCTACGAATGTCCATCGCATGGCGTGCAGTCATTCGCCGATGCTGTCGCGGGTACCGGAGCTTGCCGCGATCATCACTGACATCGCGATGCAAGTGAATGACCGATCCGCGGCGAGCAATTGAGGGAAGTTCCTGTGTCCGATGGGTTCAACACTCCAAGCGATGACGACCATGGGGATCTGACGTCGAGCGTGGGAGCGACCGCGACGATGGCCGCCGCGGCTCGGGCCGCAGCGAGCAGGCTACATCCGGCACTGGTCAGCGATCCGTTCGCGGAACTACTGGTGCGTGAGGTAGGCGTCGATTTCTTCATCCGGCTGGCCGCATGTGAGGACATCGATTTCGGTCCCGCACTTGCGCGACTGATCGATGTGGTGGCGGCGCGCACTCGACACTTCGACGAATACCTCACCGAGGCAAGCGAATCCGGTGCTCAGCAGCTGGTCATCCTGGCGTCAGGTCTCGATTCCCGGCCACACAGGCTGCGGCTTGCACCATCCACCTCGATATACGAGATCGACCGCGCAGGGGTCATCTCCTACAAGACCACTGCCCTCGCCCGCCTCGGCATCGGCTCGCTGACCAACCACCACGTCGCCGTTTCAGTGGACCTGCGAGCCGATTGGCCAACGTCGTTGCTGTGCGCCGGGTTCGACAGGACACAGCCGACGGCGTGGCTCGCCGAGGGCTTGTTTGGCTACCTGCCACCCGACGCTCAAGACCGACTGATCGACGACATCACCAGCCTCTCCACAGCGGGCAGCCGGTTCGCGGCGGACATTGTGCCTAATCTGTCGCCGCCCGAACAAGACAACTTCCGTCGGGCGATCCGCGACCTTCTCACCGACTGGAGGGCGCAGGGCCTCGAGACCGACATGTCCACCGACATGGTCTATCTCGAGGAGCGCAGTGACCTGGCCTACTATGTGGCGACGCGCGGATGGACAACTGAAAGCCTCACCGCCTCTGATCTGTTGGCGGCCAACGGGCTACGCCCAGCCGACGACGACTATCGGGCTCCGTTCGCGATGGCCCATTACGTCAGCGCGACGCGGACGCGGTGATGCGTCCGCTCAGGCGCGGCCCGTCACGATGTCGACGAACAGTTTGTGAATGCGGCGGTCGCCCGTCATCTCAGGGTGAAAAGACGTCGCCAGCATCTGGCCCTGCCGCACGGCGACGATATGTCCCGCCGCTTCTCCGAGCACTTGCACGTCCGGGCCGACGCGTTCGACCCACGGCGCGCGGATGAAAACCGCGTGCACCGGACTATCGAGTCCCTCGAACGCGATATCACCCTCGAATGAATCGACTTGACGGCCAAACGCATTGCGCCGCACAGACATATCGATGCCTTTCAGCGGAACGGCCGCTCGGCCCTCCACACCGGCGTCGAGGATCTCGGTGGCCAGCAGGATCATCCCCGCACACGATCCGTAGGCCGGCATGCCTTCTGCCAGCCGCGCTCGCAGCGGTTCGAGCAGTTCGAACTCCCGCAGCAGATGGCTCATCGCGGTGGACTCGCCGCCCGGGATGACAAGGGCGTCAACAGCATTGAGCTCGTCGAGGCGGCGCACGGTCGAGGCTTCGGCTCCTGCTTCGGCCAGCGCGGCCAGGTGTTCTCGCGTGTCGCCCTGCAGCGCGAGAACGCCGACTCGCGTCGCGGTCACTCTTTCGCCGGGGGGTGGTCGCGTTGGAAGCGGGTGAGGCCTTCCTGCATGACCGCCGCGACCATCTCGCCGGACTGGTCGAAGATCTTCCCCTGGGTAAGCGAGCGACCACCCGACGCCGACGGTGAGGACTGGTCGTAGAGCAGCCATTCGTCGGCGCGGAAGGGCCGCATGAACCACATCGCGTGATCCAGCGACGCCACCATCAGGTGCTTGCGTTCCTCGAGGTGGGTGACCTGTGCCGAGCCGAGCAGCGTGAGGTCGCTCATATAGGCCAGCGCGCAGATGTGCAGCACGTGGTCGTCAGGCAGCGGATCGTGGTGCCGGAACCACACCTGCTGCTGCGACGCCTTTCCGGGGAGCAGCTTGAGCTGATCGCGCGGGACGATGCGGACGTCCCATTCGGCGAACTGCGCGAAGCCGGCATCGTCAAATGCCCCACCCGACCGAAATCCCGGCAGATCGTCGGGCGGTTCCGCGTAGGGCATCGCGTCCTGGTGCTCGATTCCGCTCTGATCGATCTGGAACGACGCCGACATCGAAAAGATCGTCTCGCCGTGCTGGATCGCGTTGACGCGGCGCGTGACGAACGAGCCGCCGTCGCGGAGGCGTTCGACGATGAAGACCGTCGGCGTCTTGGCCTCCCCCGGCCGCAGGAAATAACCGTGCAGGGAATGCACATGAAACCGCGGATTCACGGTACGGACGGCAGAAACCAACGACTGACCGGCCACGTGCCCGCCAAAAGTCCGCTGCAGGAACCCGGATTCGGGGCTGAAGACCCCACCGCGATAGATGTTGACCTCGAGCTGCTCCAGGTCGAGGATCTCTTCGATCGCCACTACGTGTTCTGTTCTTCGCGCAGGCGGCTCATCACCGTCTGGCTACCAGCCGCGTTCGGCCAGCCGGTGCGGCACCGGGATGTCGTCGACGTTGATGCCGACCATCGCCTCCCCCAGCCCACGCGACACCCTCGCCAACACGTCGGGATCGTCGTAGAAGGTGGTGGCCTTCACGATCGCCGCGGCGCGGGCGGCAGGGTCGCCGGACTTGAAGATGCCCGAGCCAACGAACACACCCTCGGCGCCGAGCTGCATCATCATCGCGGCATCGGCCGGCGTGGCGATGCCGCCCGCGGTGAACAGCGTGACCGGCAGCTTGCCTGCCCGGGCCACCTCGACGACCAGGTCGTAGGGCGCCTGCAATTCCTTTGCGGCGACATACAACTCGTCCTCCGAGAGCGAGGTCAGACGACGGATCTCGCCGCCGATCTTGCGCATGTGCGTGGTCGCGTTCGACACATCGCCGGTGCCCGCTTCACCCTTGGAGCGGATCATCGCCGCGCCTTCGGTGAGACGGCGCAGCGCCTCGCCGAGGTTGGTCGCACCGCACACGAAGGGCACGGTGAACTTCCACTTGTCGATGTGGTTGGCGTAGTCCGCCGGGGTGAGCACCTCGGATTCGTCGACGTAATCCACACCGAGGCTCTGCAGGATCTGCGCCTCGACGAAATGCCCGATCCGGGCCTTGGCCATCACTGGGATCGTGACCGCGGAAATGATGCCCTCGATCATGTCGGGGTCACTCATCCGCGACACCCCACCTTGGGCGCGGATGTCGGCGGGCACGCGCTCCAGCGCCATGACTGCGACGGCGCCTGCACCCTCGGCGATGCGGGCCTGCTCGGGCGTGACGACGTCCATGATCACGCCGCCCTTGAGCATCTCCGCCATGCCGCGCTTGACCCGCGCGGTGCCGGTCTGGGCCGACCCGTTCGTTCCAGCTGCGGTTTCCACTGCTATCTCCTCCAAATCGCTACTGATCCAGTCTATCGGTGGCAGCAAATCGATTGAATCCGCAAATCAGCGGATCGATTGCAGCTGCCGTTGCGGTGCACCGCCCTGCGAGTTGGCGAGGGCATTTGCCTCGTCGAGGAGCTCGCCCAGCTGCAGGGGATACACGGTTTCGCCCTTGGCGACCAGTTCGGAGAGCATTGTCGCATCGCACCAGCGGTGGCCATGGATGTAGGCCCGTTCCAGGCCGGTGCGGCCCGCCGTCGAGGGTTCGAACCGCCGCGTGCGGTGGACGAAGAACATCTCCTCGCTGCGGATGACGGCGCCGTTGAAGTCGATGACCGCGTCGCGACGCCACACCGGGCCGATCATGGTCGCCGGCTCGACCCGCAGCCCGGTCTCCTCCTCCAGCTCACGCGCCGCGGCCTGGGGCAGCGTCTCCCCCTCCTGTGTCGCGCCGCCCACCGTGAACCACCACAGCGGTGCGCTGCCGTCCGTCACGGCCGGATCCGAGCCGCAGAACAGCAGCACGCAACCCTCGTCGTCGAGCAGCACGACGCGCGCCGAGGTGCGCCGGTTCACCAATCCGACCTCGCGTGGCCCCGGTTCGGCGATCTCGAAATAGCTTGGCAGCGCCGCAGTTCCGCCGAGCCGCAGCAGCCGGACCGCGGGCCGCTCGCGCAGCGCCAAGGTGTCGCGCACCGCGTCGTTGTGGAACCGGCGCGCCAACAGGACCCTGGCTTCCGCGTCTGCGAGCTCGGCGACCAGTGTCACCGGCAGAGAACCCGGGTCGACGAGCGCCAGCGCCGCCGACAGCTCGTTTTCGGCGGCCTCGCGGGACGACCGCGGCGCGCGCTCCGCGACACCGGCGAGCCCGGCCAGCCGCTTGCCTGCCGGACCGCCGCCGTATGCGTCGGTTGCGACGGCCCGCGCCACCACCGCTCGGCGCGCAAGCGCGCCGTCGAGCGCCTGCCAGGACAGGTCGTAGCGCACGTGCAGCCGGTCCAGCCTGTTGGCGGTCTGGTAGGCCCACGCCCCTGTCAGGAGGATCGCCAAGACGACAACCACCACGACGACGGCAGTGACCCAGGTGATCAATCTGTCCCCCGAGTCACTTCGCTCTTACCCGCCGAACCCGCCACCTGTACCTTCGCCCCCGCGCCCGCGACCGTCTCGTAGACGCGCATGATCTCGCGCTCCACCACCGACCAGTCGTAACGGCGCACGGCCGCGGTGGCAGCCTCGATATAGCGCTCGCGGGTCGCGTCGTTCTCCAGCATCTCGATCAACCCGGCCGCCAGCGCCTTCTTATCGTCGACAGGCACCAGCAGGCCCGCCTCACCCTCGGCCAACACCCGCCGAAATGCGTAAAGGTCACTGGCCACCACCGCGGTACCAGCGGCCATCGCCTCGACGAGGACGATGCCGAAACTCTCGCCGCCGATGTGGGGAGCGCAGTACACGTCGGCGCTGCGCATCGCCGAGGCCTTCTCGGCGTCGTCGACCTGTCCGAGGAAGCGCAGGTGCCTGGCCAGCGTTCCGGCCTCTTCGCGCAGTTCGTCCTCATCGCCGCGGCCCACGATCAAGATCTCGACGTCCGGGAAATGTTCTACCAGGGTCGGCAGGGCGGCCAGCAGCACGGCCATCCCCTTACGAGATTCGTCGAACCGGCCGAGGAACAGCACCGACTTGCCCGGGCGCGGATATCCGTCGAGCCTCGGCGCGGACGCGAACGCGTCCACATCGACCCCATTGGGGATCTCGACGGAATCGGATCCGAGAGCCTCCATCTGCCATCGCCGCGCCAAGTCCGACACCGAGATGCGGCCGACGATCTTCTCGTGCATGGGGCGCAGGAAGGGCTCGAAGACGCTGAGCGTCAACGACTTTGTTGTCGAGGTATGGAATGTCGCCACGATCGGGCCTTCGGCGATGTTGAGAGCCAGCATCGACAGGCTCGGCGCGTTCGGCTCATGCAGATGCAGCACATCGAATTCGCCTTCCGCCAGCCACCGTTTGACCATGCGGTGGGTGGCGGGCCCGAACCGCAGCCGGGCCACCGAGCCGTTGTACGGGATCGGAATCGCCTTTCCGCCGGAAACCACGTAGTCCGGCAGCTTGACGTGGGGCGACGACGGCGCAAGGACGCTCACGTCATGACCGCGGGCATGCATGACCTCGGCGAGCTGCAGCACATGCGACTGCACGCCGCCGGGGACGTCGAACGAGTACGGGCAGACCATGCCGATACGCATCACGGACTCGTCTTCGCGTGGGGACTCATCCGCCGGTCTCCAATTTCGCCCTGCGCTCGTCGGAGAGATCGGCCAGCCACTGCGGTTGCATCATGTGCCAATCGGCTGGGTGGGCGGCGATGTTGCGGGCGAAGTGGTCGGCCAGGTTCTGGGTGATGGCGACGACGTCGCCCGACGAGGTGTCCAGCTCCTCCTGGATCTCGACGATGCAATCGTCGCCCCGGTAGTACACATGCACGGGATGCAGCGGGGAGCCGGTCTCGATTGCCAATTTCGCGGACCCGACGGGCATGCGGGTCGGCTCTCCGAAGAAGTCGACCTGTACCCCCGACCGGGTCAGGTCACGTTCGGCCATCAGGCACACGAACTTGTTCTCTCGCAGTCGTACGGCGAGGGACTCGAACGGTGGCCGCTCGCCGCCGGACAGCGGGAACACCTCGAACCCCAGGCTTTCCCGGTACTCGACGAATCGCCGATACAACGATTCCGGCTTCAGCCGTTCCGCGACGGTGGCGAACGTGCCGTGCGTGTTGGCAAGCCATACTCCGGCCATATCCCAGTTTCCGCTGTGCGGCAGTGCCAACACGCCGCCGCGGCCGTCGTCCAGGTCCGCCTGAAGCCTGTCTGCGCCGATGAACACCTCATCGAGGCGACGCGCGACGGCAGGCAGGTCCATCGACGGCAACCTGAATGCCTCCCGCCAATATCGGGCATAGGAGGACAACGAGGCCCGCATCAGGCTGTCCGGTACCTCGGCGGGTGTCACACCCAGCACGCGGGCCAGGTTCTTCCGCAGCTGCTTGGGGCCGCCATTGCGCGCCGCATACTGTGCACCGGCATCAAAAGCATTGCGCGCCAGAAATTCCGGCATCGCCCGCACAACTCGCCAACCCGCCGCGTAGCCGAAGTCGGAGACATATCCGCCCAGCGAGAAGCGGCTGTCGCCATCCGCCTTCGGTCCCGCTGGGCTGGTGGTCACGTCTCGTCCCCCTGGCCTCCGGGCGACTTCTCTAAAGGTTCCATCGCGCCAGGCGATGTGCGCACGGCATGCAGCCGCTGGCCAACAGTGACCAGGCTGGCGGCCGCGAGTACCCACATCGCGACATGCAGCAGCCACGGCACGTGCAGGAACCACACCCCGGAAAGCCCCGCGCCGACCAGCACGATGACCAGCCGCTCGGGCCGCTCGATGATGCCGCCCTCACCGGACAGCCCGCTGGCCTCGGCGCGGGCCTTGATGTAGGAGATGACCTGGGAGGTGACCAGGCAGATCAGTGTGGCCACCACGAGTGACGTGCTGTGCAGCCCGAACGCCGCCCACCAGAGCAGCCCGCCGAACACCGCTCCGTCGCCGAGGCGGTCGCAGGTGGCGTCCAGTACCGCACCAAACCGGGTGCCTCCGCCGCGCTCTCGCGCCATCGCTCCGTCGAGCATGTCGGCGAGCACGAAGAACGCCACGGCGAACGCGCCCCACCACAGCTGACCGACCGGGAACAACGTCAGCGCGCTGAGCACCGTGCCTGCCGTGCCGAGGATGGTGATGCTGTCGGGCGTGAATCCTGCCCGCAGCGCGACTTTCGCGACCGGCTTGGACAGCTTGGCGTAGGCCGCGCGGGTCATCAGATAGAAATCGCTCACGGCTGCCTGGTCCACTCGGTGGCTAGCAGCTCGCGCGTCTCACGCAGCAGCTGCGGGACGATCTTCGATCCGCCGATGATCGTGATGAAGTTCGCGTCGCCGCTCCAGCGCGGCACCACATGCATGTGCAAGTGATCGGCAAGCGACCCGCCTGCCGAGCTGCCGAGGTTCAGCCCCACATTGAAGCCGTGCGGCCGCGACACCGCTTTGATGACGCGAATCATCTTCTGGGTGAACGACATCAGCTCGGCGCATTCGGCGTCGGTGAGATCTTCGAGCTCGGACACCCGCCGGTACGGCACGACCATCGAGTGCCCTGGGTTGTACGGATACAGGTTCAGCACCACGTACACCAGCTCGCCGCGCGCCACCATCAGACCGTCCTCGTCCGGCATCGACGGGATGTCGGTGAACGGTTCCGTCGAGGCGGCCGAACCGCCTTTCATCGGGGCCTCGGCGATGTATGTCATCCGATGCGGGGTCCACAGCCGCTGCAAGTGGTCGGGCTCACCGACCCCGTGGTCGACGATTGTGCGGTCGTCGTTCTCCGTCACGTCCCGGAGCCCACCTTGAGCAGTTCGGCCGTGGGAGTTGCGTTTTCGCGGCTGGCAATCCAGTTCGCGATGGCTTCGACGGCTTCGTCGCGGGGCACGCCGTTGACCTGAGTGCGATCGCCGAACCGGAAGCTGACCGCGTTGGCCTCGACGTCGCGGTCACCGGCCACCAGCATGAACGGCACCCTCTGGTTGGTGTGGTTGACGATCTTCTTGGCCATCCGGTCGTCGCTGGCATCCACCTCGGCCCGGATGCCCTGCATCTTCAGTTGCGTGGCAAGGCCGTTGAGGTACGGAATGTGGGCGTCAGAAACGGGGATGCCGACGACCTGCACCGGTGCCAGCCACGCCGGGAACGCGCCCGCGTAGTGCTCGGTGAGGATGCCGAAGAACCGCTCGATCGACCCGAACAGCGCGCGGTGGATCATCACCGGCCGCTGCCTACTGCCGTCGGCGGCGGTGTACTCCAGCTCGAAGCGGTCCGGGAAGTTGAAGTCCAACTGGATCGTCGACATCTGCCAGCTGCGCCCGAGCGCGTCTTTGACCTGCACGGAGATCTTCGGGCCGTAGAACGCCGCGCCGCCGGGGTCCGGCACCAGATCCAGGCCCGACGCTGCGCCGACCTCGGCGAGCACGCTGGTTGCTTCCTCCCATAGATCGTCGGAGCCGACGAACTTGTTGGGATCCTTCGTGGACAGCTCCAGGTAGAAGTCGGTCAGGCCGTAGTCCCCCAGCAGGTCGAGAACGAACCGCAGGAGCGACGTCAGCTCGTCGCGCATCTGATCGCGGGTGCAGTAGATGTGCGCATCGTCCATCGTCAGGCCGCGCACCCGCGTCAGCCCGTGGACCACACCGGAGAGCTCGTAGCGGTAAACAGTGCCGAACTCGAAGAGCCGCAACGGAAGTTCGCGATACGACCGCCCGCGGGCACGGTAGATCAGGCAGTGCATCGGGCAGTTCATCGGCTTGAGGTAGTAGTCCTGGCCGGGCTTGCGCACCGTGCCGTCCTCGTTGTATTCGGCGTCGAGGTGCATCGGCGGGAACATGCCGTCGGCATACCAGTCCAGGTGGCCGGAGATCTTGAACAGCTGCGCCTTGGTGATGTGCGGCGAGTTGACGAACTGGTATCCCGCCTCGATGTGCTTGCGCCGCGAGTAGTCCTCGAGCTCTCGGCGGATGATTCCGCCCTTGGGATGGAAAACCGCTAGGCCCGAACCGATTTCGTCGGGAAAGCTGAAGAGGTCGAGCTCGGTGCCGAGCTTGCGGTGGTCGCGGCGCTGCGCCTCCTCGATGAACTCGAGGTGCTTGTCGAGGGCCTCCTGCGACTCCCACGCGGTGCCGTAGATGCGCTGCAGGCTGGCGTTGTCCTGATTGCCTCGCCAGTAGGCCGCCGAGCTGCGCGTCAGCTTGAACGCCGGAATGTATTTCGTCGTCGGGATGTGCGGACCGCGGCACAGATCGCCCCATTCCCGTTCGCGGGTGCGGGGATTGAGGTTGTCGTAGGCGGTGAGTTCGTCGCCGCCGACCTCCATCACCTCGGGGTCACCGGACTTGTCGTCGACGAGTTCGAGCTTGTAGGGCTCGTCGGCGAGTTCTTCGCGCGCTTGGTCTTTGGACTCGTAGACCCGGCGGGAGAACAGCTGGCCTTCTTTGACGATCCCGCGCATGCGCTTCTCCAGCGCCTCCAGGTCCTCGGGCGTGAAGGCGCGCGGCATGTCGAAGTCGTAGTAGAAGCCGTCGGTGATGGGCGGCCCGATGCCGAGCTTGGCCTCAGGGAACGTGGCCTGCACCGCCTGGGCCAGCACGTGCGCCGCCGAGTGACGGATCACGCTGCGGCCGTCCTCGGTGTTGGCGGCCACCGGCGTGACCTCGACGTCGGCGTCCGGCGTCCAGGACAGGTCGCGCAGCCGGCCATCGGCGTCGCGCACCACGACGATCGCGTCTTCAGAGCCCCGGCTCGGCAGGCCTGCGTCGCGGACCGCTGCCCCCGCGGTGGTCCCGGCAGCGACCCGGATCGGGGCTGCTGGGGCGGAGCTGGCGGGGGCGCTCATCGGTGGCTCTCCAAACTGTCGGGTGATGTAAAGGCACTGAACGCGACCATGCTATCGGTGCGGGTCCTCACGCCCCCAGGCCAATAGGGCTCTTCAACCAGTCGCGTTCCAGGCCGACGAGACCGGCTGACCAGTAGGCAGCCCCGAGCAGCCACAGCGAGCCGACGACGATCGCCGCGGTAAACAACGCGCCGAGCACCTGCACCCACAGGCCCTGGCGCTTGAACCAGTCCATCACCTTGTCATAGCGCTCCCTGGCGTACGCCAGTAGCCGTCGCGCCCAGGTGAACTCGGTGGCCAGGATGCCGAGGCCGACGAAGACGATGGCCCAACCCGGCCCGGGATAGGGAATCGCGAGAATGCCGACTCCCAGGACCACCAGCCCGACCACCGCTACGGCGATGCGGTACACGAACTCCGCCCTACGCCGCTCTCGCAGTCCGTCACGCCAGCGTGCCCAGCGGCGCTTCAGTCCGCCTTTCTGATCTGTCATGGCTGTCCCGGCTTCAATTTCACGAACAGCGCGTTGGCCTCGGCGAGCACCGTGTCCCCGTCGAGCAGCTGCCCGCCGAGGAACATCTTGCGGCCGTCGACGCGGTCGACGCCTGCGTCGACCTGAAGTTCGGTATCGATGGGCACGATCGCTCGGTAGTCGACATGCAGGAACGCGGTGCGCTGATAGAGGCTGCGGGTGAGCCTGAACGCGGTGTAGCCGAGCAGCGAGTCGAAGAGCTGGGCGATGCATCCGCCGTGCACGGCGCCGTTGCGACCCAGATGGAAGCGGCGGAAGTGGACGACACCGGCGATCCGGCCGTCGTCGGTCTTGCGGTACTCGGCGGGGATGCCCAACACACCGCCCCGGTTCGGCAGGTCCATGCGCCGGCCCGCGGGCGAGGACCATTCGTCGGTGTCATAGGGCGCGAGCAGCGTCGACACCTTCTCGATCCGGTCGGCAGCCTCGGTGATCACCTCATCGGGTGCATCGGCGGCCCGGGCATGGTCCTGCAGCGTCCGGACGGCTTCGACGAACCTGCCGTAGTCCGGCCCGCCGCGGGTGGTGGGCTCGATCGGGCTGAAATCGCCGCCGCGATGCTCCTCTGCGAATTCGGTGGACACCCCATCAAGTTATTGCTTGTTGCGGCGAACGGCCCACCCGGTGTACGCCGAAACGGACAAACGGGCGAACTTTTGCGAGTAGTTCGCGCCATTTCGTCGATCTCGGCGCGTCTTTCTGCAACGAAACAAGGCCCCCTCACCTTGTGAGGGGGCCTTGGCGGGGGTCTGGTCAGCGCTGGGTCTGCAGGCTCTGGACCTTGTAGATGCCGTGGTGGTGGTGCCAGCCCGGCGTCGCGGTCGGAGCGGGCGCGGCGGTGGTGTGCGGGCCGAAGTTGTTTCCGGCGCTCTGGTCCATCGTGGCGGCGTTGGCCATGCCGGCCAGGCCCAGGGCAGCTCCACCGATCAGGGCGGGCGCGGCGACGAAGCGGACGAGGTTGCGGGCGATGCTCATTGGTTCAATCCTTCTGTGGGAGAGTGTTTTTCGTTTGTGTGCCGGGTTGTTTCGGCGTTGAGATAACTCTCCCGCGAATCGACGCCCACGTCTGTCGGGTAACCGGTTGATGCGCAGGGGGAATTCGATGTCCACCGATCGGGGGACATCGCCGAGATCGACGAAATGGCGCGAACTAGTCAGAAAAACTCGCCCGTTCGCCGCCGAGCAACCCGTGAGCCAGGCGTGAGAGCCCGTCGCGGATCTGCGCCGATGTCAGGCCGCGAGCGCGCTGATGTGCATAAACCTCGGCGGACACCGGCGCCAGGACGGCATCGACCAGCGCGTCGGGATCGGCGACGCCAGCGTCGACCAGAAGTGCACGCGCGTGCGCGGACCAGAATCCGTACGCCCCGGTCGCGAACCGCCCCCCGCCCGTCTCGGTGCCCAGCACCAGATCGGCATGCGCGTCGAGGAGTTCGATCATCGCGGCGTAAAACGCGGCGAGCCGGGCGGCTGGCGGAGCGCCGGGACCCAACGGCGGATCACCGCTGAGCAGCCGCTGCTGCAGTGCTCGTTCATGTTCGTCCAGCAGCGCGACGGCAATCGACCACGTGTCGGGATATCGCCGATACACCGTGGCGCGCCCGACCCCGGCCGCCTTCGCGATCTCATCCATCGTCACCGCACGCGGGTCGCGAGTAGTGAAGAGATCGGCAGCCGCGGCCAGGACGCGGGCCCTGTTGCGCGCGGCATCCGCCCGCTCAGGCACTCCTTCGCCGGCCGGGGGGGCTCCGGCGAGCAGGTCACGGCGGGCCTCCATGAGCGCAATATAGCTGCACTCGGCGACTAAGTGGGCATAGTGTCCAGTTAGTGTTATCGTGACGTAACCGGACACAGTGACCACTTATCAGGAGGTTGGATCGTGACCACGCTGCTGCACATCGACGCGAGCGCCCGCCGCCGGTCGATCAGCCGAAAGCTCAGCGACAAATTCGCCGGCGCGTGGCGGGCGCAGCACCCGGATGGCGACTACCTCTACCGGGATGTGGCGAGGGATCCGGTGCCGTTCATCGACGAGGCGTGGACCGAGCTGTGCGATGCGGTGCTGGCCCACGGCAGCACCGACTTGGACCGGATCGCCGAACTGGCACGAACACCCGCGCAGGCGTCGGCGTGGAGCATCGTCGCGCCACTGCTCGCGGAACTGAGAGCCGCCGACGTTGTGTTGATCGGCACGCCGATGTACAACTACTCGATCCCCGCAGCGCTGAAGGCCTGGCTCGATCAGGTGACGTTCCCGCGAATGTCGTTGGCGCCGCGACGCTTTGTGGTCACGGCCGCTCGGGGCGGCAGCTACGCAGCCGGAAACCCGAAGGCCGCGTTCGACTATCAGGAGCGCTACCTTCGCGACTTCTTCGCCGGTCATTTCGCCGTAATGGACACGGCCTTCATCACTGCGGAACTGGTCAACGCCAGAAATGATCCGGCCCTTGCGCCTCTGTTGGAAGACCACGAGCGCTCGCATGCGCTGGCCCTCGAAACCGCTCGCATGCTCGGCAAGGAGTACTGAAAGGCCATGGGAGAGCGCATCAAAGGCAACACACTGATTGCCCGCGACGAGGGCGACGACGCCCACGGCGTCACCATCAAGCTGTACAGCGAGGAGACCAACGGGGCCGTCTCGATCATCGAGCAACCCTTCGAGCCCGGGTTGCTGCTACCGCCTCACGTTCACCAGAACGACGTCTGGCTGTACATCCTCGAGGGCACGATGCACGCACGCGTCGGCGACGAGATCGTCGAGGCGACACCCGGTTGCTGGGTGCTCAAGCCCCGCCTCATCCCCCACACCATGTGGAATGCCGGGCCGGAACCGGCGCGCCTCATCGAGGTGTACACACCGGGTGGATTCGAGCGCTTCTTCAACGACTTCGGAGACCGGGTCAGCCGGGGTCCCGTGGAGATCGACGAGCTGAATCGCCTCGGCAAGCCCCACGGCATCCAATTTTTCGACGACTGGATCGCCGAGCTGACAGCGGCCTACAAGCTGCGCGTCATCGGCCGATAGCCGCTCAGTCGGCGGCGCCGGCCTTGCTCAATGTCTCGAACTCCTCGTCGGACAACTCGATCTCGGCGGCCGCGACGTTTTCCTCGAGGTGGGCCACCCGCGACGTGCCGGGAATGGGCAGCATCACGGGCGAGCGCTTCAGCAGCCACGCCAGCGCCAGCTGTGAGGCGGTGGCGTCGTGATCGGCGGCGATGCGTTCCAGCGGGCCGCCGGGCGCGGCAAGCGGTCCGGCCGCCAGCGGGAACCATGGGATGAACCCGACGCCCTTGACCTCGCAGGCGTCGACCAGCGGCTCCGCGGTGCGGGTCGTGACGTTGTACATGTTCTGCACCGAGACGATCGTCGCGATCTTCTGCGCCGCCTCGAGCTGCTCGACATTGACTTCAGACAGGCCGATGTGGCGGATCTTGCCTTCCTGCTGCAGCGCGAGCAGCTCGCCGACCTGATCTTCGGCGGGGAACTTGGGGTCGATGCGGTGCAACTGGAACAAGTCGATGGTGTCGACACCGAGCCGGCGCAGGCTCATCTCGCATTCCTGGCGTAGGTAGGCCGGGAAGCCGAGCACGGGCCAGACGTCGGGCCCCGTCCGCAGCAAGCCGGCTTTCGTCGCGATGACGAGTCCGTCGTAGGGGTGCAACGCTTCGCGGATCAATTCTTCCGAGACGTAAGGGCCGTACGAGTTGGCCGTGTCGAAGAAGTTGACGCCGAGTTCGACGGCGCGTTTCAGCACGCGGATGCATTCATCGCGATCGTTGGGCGGGCCCCAGATGCCCTTGCCCGTCAGGCGCATTGCTCCGTACCCGAGGCGGTTGACCGTGAGGTCGCCGAGGGAAAAGGTTCCAGATTTCGCGGCGATGGTTGGCGTAGTCACCTGTCAAACCGTACGCCCGTGGTGTCATGGTGTCCCTGTGAAACTGAGCGACCTCGCCGGACGGCAGCTGACCTATACCGACGTGGGCGCTACCGCCGGGGAGCTGCCGGTCGGCTACCACCATGTGCGGAAGTCGGCGTCCATCGGTACGGGGCGCCGTCGCTTCGAGGAGGCAGCCGCAAAAGGTATGCGCTGGGGCATGTTGCGTGGGGCGGGACTGCGCGTGGAGGCGACGACGGAAGTTGCCGAGGTGGGGTCGGAGGTGATCGTGCACATGGGGCCGGTGCGGGTGCCGTGCCGCGTCGTCTACGTCGTCGACGAGCCCGACCGTCAAGGCTTCGCCTACGGCACTCTTCCGGGTCACGCCGAAACCGGTGAAGAGCTGTTTCTGGTGCGCTACGAGCCGGCCACCGACGAGGTATATGCGGAGGTCACGGCCTTTTCGCGACATGGTACGTGGTGGAGCAAGGCGGCCGCGCCGGTGACGTCGTTGTTACAGCACATGATCACCGAGCGATATCTGAGGGCGTTGTAGGCAATTGCGCGTAAATTTGAGAATCCCAGCGAAGGACGAAGATGAGATGGTGACGGTGAACGATCCAGCCGGCGTCGACGGCACCCACATTCGGATCGCGGAGCTCGTACAGGAGCTGCACGGTCGGTCCGATACCGATTCGGACACGGTTATTGCCGAGCTTGCGGAGCACGCCGCCGTCGAAATTCCCGGCGCTCAGTATGCCGGCGTCACCATCACCCGCAACGGCAAGACCATCGACACCCCCGCGGCGAGCCACAAGTGGCCGGTGCTGCTCGACGAGATCCAGCAGCGGCATCAGGAAGGTCCCTGCCTGACGGCAGCCTGGGACGAGAAGACGATCCACGTCGCCGATCTGGAGGTCGACGACCGCTTCCCGAACTATCGCCGGGATGCGTTGGTCGAGACACCGATCCGCACGATCATGGCCTTTCAGTTGTTCATTGCAGGCCAGACGATGGGCGCGCTCAACATCTACGCAGAACGGCCGCATGTGTTCAGCGCGGAGACGAGGGCAATCGGGCTTATTTTTGCAGCGCACTCCTCGGTGGCGTGGAACTCGGCCCGGCGCGACGAGCAGTTCAAGCGCGCGCTGGCCAGCCGCGACGTCATCGGCCAGGCCAAGGGCATGATCATGGAACGCTACGGTGTCGAGGCGGTTCAGGCATTCAGCTTGCTACGCAAGCTATCTCAGGATTCCAATGTGCCGTTGATCGACATCGCCACGGATCTCGTTTCAAACCCTGAACCGCGCAGCTAGGCGCACTGTCATCGGTCCCACTGCTCGGCGGCCGGATTCCGGCCCGTGATCAGAGCCCTCGGGATGTCCGCATTGACAGCGGGCACGGTAGCCGAATTCCTGTTGTGTTGCAGACTAATCCGTACCGACACAGAGCAGGTCGGATGGAACCGGCAGCGTGCTTGGCAGCGGTACACCGATCCCAGGAATCGACGGCAGTTCAGCGGTGGCGGCGCGATCAGATTGCTTACGCCTGTTGCCAGCGGGCCTGTGACCGGGTCGAGCACCGGGGTGACGGCGGCAGCGGTCGATGCTGCGGCGCCAGAAGGAGCTGCAGATGGTGGCGGAATGAGGCCGGCAACCGATGTGACGCCACCCTGAACCGTGCGAGCCACGCCAGGCGGCGTCAATAGATCAGCCGCGGCCAGCTGGGTCGGCCCGATCGGCGGTGTCGGCGGTGTCGTCGAATTCGCCGTTGCCGCAACGGAAGAGCCAGGAGTCGGCGGCGTAGGAGGCGTCGCGGCCTGTACCGAGCTGGCGGCCGGAACAGCCAGGGCCGGAGGCGACGGCGGCGTCACAGCCTCCACCGAACTCACCGCAGGCACAGCAGGTGTCGGCGAAACCGGCGGTGAGAACGTCTCGAGGCGTTGGCAACTGGAGTCGCTGGCGCCGGAGGCACCGGGGGCGTCGCCACCTCCACCGAACTGGCCGAGGGAACCGCCGGAGCAGGCGGCGCGGGAGGCGAGAACGTCTCCACGGCATTGGCAACCGGAACGGCAGGAGACGGCGGCGCCGGAGGTGTCGCCGCACCCGCACTGCTATCAATCGGCGCACCCGGAGCCGGAGGCCCCGGCGGAGTCGCCGCCTCCACCGGACTCGCCGCAGGAACACCTGGCGCCGGCGGAGCCGGTGGCGTCACCACCTGAACCGGACTCGCCGCAGGAACACCTGGCGCCGGCGGAGCCGGTGGCGTCACCACCTGAACCGGAGTCGCCGCGGATGCCGGAGGATCGGCAGCGTCGGCGGTCTCACCACCTGAACCGGGGTCGCCGCGGATGCCGGAGGCACCGGCGGAGTCGGAGGCGTCACGGCCGACGCCGTGTCGATGACGGAGGCCGGGGGATCGGAGGCGGGGTGGTGCGACTCCGTTGATAGCGCCCGCCGGAGGCACCATGACCGGTGGCGGTGGTGTGCCCGGGCCGCCATGAACGATGTCGTCAGGCTTTGCACAGACTGAGGAATCGTCGCTGGAGAGGTCACGATTTGTTGCACCATCCCGAGACAAGGCACTCCACCACGCGGGTCCGCAGTCGCGGCGCCGGGATCGATCAAAGGAGAGCTGACAGCAGCCCGGCGGCCCCAGCACAAACACGGCCGTCTCATCCTCGTTGACATCGGCGTTCCCCAGTCTGTCTCCGCCAGGAGCAAGCGCCCGACGCGCGGTTTAGCTTGGCTTTACTGAAGCGACAATTTTGAAAAACCCGACGCGACCCTTGAGGCGTTACCTAACCGATGCCAACGAGAGCCAGAGCGGTTACCCGCGACCTGGAACTTTGCGATAGTCCGGCCGACGTGCCCAGCGTGTCGATTCGCGTTTGCTCGGTGTTTCGACCCTTTGCTCGCAGGGCATCACTGGGTCAACGCGTTAAACGACTTCAGGGGTTGGTGTGTGATGAGTGTCGAATCCAAGCCGGCGACAGACCCGTCGATCGGCGAGCTGATGGGCCAGTTGTCCTCGCAGACGTCACGGCTTGTCCGCGACGAGCTGCGGCTGGCGCAAAAGGAGTTCCAAGAGTCAGCCAGACACGCGGGTATCGGCGCGGGTCTGTTCAGCATCGCGGGCGTGTTGGCCCTCTTGGGCGCGGCCACCGTTATCGCCGCAGCGGTGGCGGCGCTGTCGTTAGTACTAGCGGTGTGGGCCGCAGCCTTGATCGTCGCGGCCGTGCTTTTCATCGCGGCGGCCATCGCCTCAGTGGTCGGCCGCAACCAAGCGCAGGAAGTGACACCGGCCGTACCGAAGACGGTGGAAACAGTGAAAGCCGACATTCAAGAGCTTAAGGAAGCGCGCCATGACCGCAGCTGACCCTGCTCGGCCGGAGCCCGGCCCAGACGCCGGCATCGACGACATCGAGGCCGATATAGAGCAAACCCGAAAAGAACTCGGCGAGACCGTCGAAGCACTGACGGCCAAACTCGACGTCAAGGAACGCACCAAGGAGAAGGTGGCCGAAACCAAGAATCGCGTGGTCGAGAAGGCCGACGCGTACCGACACGCGGCAACTGACAATCCCAAGCGCACGGTGCCGGTGGTGGCGCTGCTGTTCGTCGGGGCAGCGGCTGTCGGAGTGGTGATCTGGCGCCGCAGGCGCGGATAAAGACCCCAGATTCGCATACTGAGCGGGTGACGACGGGCACGCTCGCGCAATGATCGCCGAATCCCGCGCGTCCTATGGCGGCGTCGCCACGCGCGTGCTCTCCGTCGATGGTGACGGCGATCCGATCGTCCTCTTCACCGGTTACGGCGACAGCGCCGACTGCTGGCGCAAGGTGCTCATCCGCATGGAAGCGGCTGGTCGCCGGGCCTTTGCGATCGATCTGCCGGGTTTCGGCGACGCGGATCCACGCAAGCCCGGTCCGATAATGCCGCAGTTCGGCGCGCTGGCCGATGCAGTGATAGACGCGCATGGTCCCCTTGTGCTCGTCGGAGGTTCACTCGGCGCAACCATTGCTTTGCACGCGGCGCAACGGAATTCGAATGGGATTCCCGGCGTCGTCGCGATCGGCGACCCCGTCAACGCGCACCGTCGAGTCGAGCTGTCCCGCTACGCGGCAGTGCGATGGTCGTTGCCGAAACTCGCTGCGGCGCTACCTATTCCGCGCCGGGCGGTAGCACCGGTGTTTCGGCGGCACCTGCATGCACTTGGTCGCGACGCCTCCCCCGAGATCCTCGCCTATTGGGAAGAGTTGTTATCCACGCCCGCACATCGGGCGAGATTCATCAACGACGCCGTGCAGTGCGCCGTCGAGGTCGCGCGGAGCCACGACAACCTGAAGATCGCGTGCCCCGTGCTGATCATCCATGGCGGAAGGGACATGGTCATCCCCGCGGCCGCAGGCCGCGAGTTGCACACCCAGATTCCGGGAAGCGACTTCGTGCTGCTGCCCGCATCCGGGCACTGCCCTCAAGTCGACAATCCGGACGCGATCGCCGGCCTCCTGCTCGACTTCTGCTCCCGCTAAATGGGTTTCGCCTCGACGAGGCTGAACGGGGACGCGGTCTGGAGCACCCGAGTTAATCGGAATCCACTCTGCCGCAGTAGATCGCGATACTCAGAGGTGTTACGTTCCCGGCCGTTTCCACCCTGCAGCATCTCCAGATCAGCCCACTTGCCGACGAAGTCGCGGTCGTGTTGTGGAATCACCAACTCGACCAACAAAACCGTGGCGTTGGCAAGGGCGGCGGCACGCACGTTGCGCAGAATGGACACCGCCTGTTCGTCGGGCCAGTCGTGGATGACGTGTTTGAGGACATACAGGTCGCCGCCGACAGGAACCTCCTCGAAGAACGACCCTCCCTGGAAGCGGACCCGATCGGCAACGCCGGCTTTCTCCAGAAGCACCGGCGCATTCGCGACCACCTGCGGCAGGTCGTAGAGCACACCTCGCGCGCGGGGACTCGCCGAGAGGATCGCGGCGAGCAGCCGCCCGTGTCCCCCACCGACATCAACGATCATAGGGAAGGCGCCGAAATCGTAAGCGGCGATGACGGATGGCTCGGCCACCTCGGAGATGCTGGTCATGGCGTCGTTGAAGAGTTGTGCGAACTCGGGTTCGTCGTCGAGATACTCGAAGAACTCCTTGCCGCGAAGCCGCGGAAGACTCGCTTCCCCGGTCTTGATCGCTTCGACCAGCATGCTCCAGTGCTCGCGGTGTTGCCTCGATCCGTAGAACAGTGCTGCCGCAGCCATTGAGGTTGGCGCGTCGGAACGCAACGTGTCGGCTAGCGGAGTCAACGCGTAACGCCCGTCTCGAAGCTGACGGAAGACGCCGCGGCTGATGAGCGCCCGAAGTAGCCGACTGAGCGCATCGGCGTCGGCGCCGACGCGGCGCGCCAGATCGTCCAGCGGCAGTGGCACTGGCGCGAGGTAGTCGGCGATTCGCAGGGCGGCGGCGGCCTGAATGGCCTGCGACACCCAGCCCGCAAGGATCAGCTCGAGCATCGCGCTCGGCGCCGGGACCTGCCGTTGGTGGAGCCGATACAGATAGTGCCGCACCCGTTCAACCGCTCTGACCAGTTTGACCGGCGGGACCCTGGGATGCGTGTCGGGAACGGTCGCCATGGCAACCTCCGCAGTACGGTTAGATAGAGTTAGCACTATTGGATAGAGTCGACTATAGGGAGATGACTGGACAGTGTCAACGACGTCGCGGCCTGCACCTCGCCGCAAGTACGACAACAGTCGCCGCCGCGCCGATGCGGCCGCGCGTCAGCGCAGCATCATCGAGGCGGCAACGGCGTTGTTCGTCGAGCAGGGCTTCGGCGCCACATCGATCGATCAGATCGCGGCAGCCGCAGACGTTTCCCCGCAGACCATCTATGCGACCTACGGTTCGAAAGCCGCCGTACTCTCCCGCGCAATCGACGTCGCAGTGGTGGGCGACTTCGACGAGACCCCGCTGATGCAACGCGCGCCGGCGCTCTCCGAGACATCCGGCGAGCAACACCTCCTGCACTTTGCGACCGCCGCGCGTTTCGTGCGCGCGATGCACGACCGGGTGGCACCGCTGATGCGGGTGATGGAGCAGGCCGTATCCACTGACGCCAGCCTTGCGGAACTGCGCACCAGGCTGCTCCATCGGATACGGGCGGGCTGCGCACTCTGGATTGCGCAACTCGGCCCAACAGCGTTGCGGCCCGGGCTATCCGAAGATCAAGCCACAGACGTGATGTTCACTGTGCAGGCGCCGTACCTCTATTCGATGTACACCGTCGACCTGGGATGGTCGCCCGACCACTACGAAGAGTGGCTCGCGCACGCGATGCCCCGTCTCCTGTTGCGCCCCGAGCTTCTGACCGATTGACCCGACGCGCGCTGTCGTGTGTCAGTGAATGTGGCTGCCGCCGTTGATGTCCATTGTGGTTCCGGTCAGATAGCTCGCGTCTTCACTGGATAGGAAGGTGATGACGGCCGCGACCTCTTCGGTCGTGGCGGTACGGCCGACGGGGATGTCGGCCGCCAGCTTGGTTTCCTGTTCGTCGGTCGACCCGACGCGGATATTGGTGTCGACCGCACCGGGCGTCACGGCATTTACGGTGACACCCGTGTTCGCGACCTCGCGGGCCAGGGCCTTGGTGAAGCCGAGGATCGCGGCCTTGGCCGAGGAGTAGGGCACCTTGCCGAACACCCCGCCGCCGCGCTGCGCGGACACGGACGACATGTTGACGATGCGTCCCCAGCCCTGCTCGATCATGTCGGGTAGGAAGGCTTTCGTGACGAGATACGTGCCGGTCGCGTTGACTGCCATGACCTTGTTCCAGAGCTCGAGTGTGGTCTCCAGGAACGGAACCGGGGACGTGATGCCCGCGATATTGGCCAGTGCCCCGACTGCGGGCAGGTTGCCCGATTTCACTTCGGCGGCGACGGCGTCGTGCGCGGCAGTCACCGATTCCTCGGACGTGACGTCCACGGCGGACCCGAAGGACGGGACCGCGAACTGGTTGCCGATTTCGGCGGCGACCTTGGCGGCCTTCTCGCCGTCGAGGTCGAGAATGACCACCGCCCAGCTTTCTCGGGCATAGCGCTGGGCGACGGTCATGCCGATACCACGGTCGGAGGTGGCGCCGGTGACGACGGCCGTGCGGGTTGCGTTCATTTGTGTCTCCTTTAGATGAGTGCGGAAATCAGATCCCCGGCCTGGACTGCCCTGCCGGGGCGTTGATCGTGGGTGATATCGCGGGTTTCGAGTTCCAGCGAAAAATGGCCGGTGTAGCCGGCGTCGGCAAGGGACTTGAGTCCGGTGCCGAAATCCACGGCGCCGTTTCCGACGGAGAGGTTGATATTCCCCGGCACGGCATCGCGGATGTGTACGTGAGCCACGTTCGCACCGAAGCGGGTGACGAAGTCGGTCGGATCCCCACCGGACGCGACGATGTGGCTGAAGTCCATCACGACGCCGACGTGATCGGCGATGCGATGTGTGAGTTGTTGTGCCCGTTCGATGTCGAAGCACAGCCGAAAGAAGTGAAGCGACTCCGACCATAGTTCGACCCCACTGGCATTTGCTGTGTGGGCGGCGGCGATGAGTTCGGCGGCCACTCGGTCGAGATCGTCGTCCAGCGTAGTGATCGGCGTGTGGTTCAGGGCGCCGCACGGCAGCACGAGCGCACGAGACCCGGTGGCGGCAGCCAGGGCGATCAACGCCTTCAGATGGCCATCGCGCTCCGCGCGCTGCTCAGCGTTCAGCGGGGCATTGAGGTCGCCGATATCGCCGTTTATCGAACGCACCGTCAACCCCGAAGCGGTGACAGTGGCGGACACGCTCGCGACTGCCGCGTCATCAAGCACAAACGGGACGTGGTCGCACACGCCGGGCAGCGCACCGAGGTCTATCTCGGTGAAGCCGAGGCCCGCGATGGTGTCGAGCGCGTGCGGCAGCGTCTGGTGCCGGAAACTGATCGTCGAGCAGCCCAATCGAGCGTTGAAGCGCACTGGCCGGGAACTCGTCATCGCTGCACCTCCTCCGCATTCGTAGTTGTGATGCCGAGCACACTATACGAGTCGACTGTTAACAGTCAACGCTCGACAAATAATAGCTGTTGACTGTTGACATTGACTGTGCGACGGCTCACACTGAGTGAGCTACCGCACTGTTGACCGTCGACAGTGATCTGGGTTGCAAGTCAGAAATCCAGGCAGGACAAGATTTGAAAGGATGACCACCATGAGCGAAGACGCTCTGAAGATGCGCGGCCCGGTGCATGGGACGAAGGACGCCAAACGGGTCGCGATCGGTTCCGGTGTCGGTGCCGTCATCGAGACCTACGACTTCATCGGGTTCGGCACTGCTGCCGCGCTGTACTTCGGCACCGCATTCTTCCCGGGGTCCAGCCCCGTCGCCGGCACGCTGGCCGCATTCGCGACCCTCGGTGTCGGATTCGCCGCACGACCGCTCGGCGGCATCATCGGCGGTCACCTCGGCGACAAGGTGGGCCGCAAGCCCGTGCTCGTCGCGTCGTTGATCGTCATGGGCCTGGCGACGTTCGCCATCGGCCTGCTGCCCACCTACGCCGCGGTCGGCGTGCTGGCGCCGATCCTGCTGGTCACGGTCCGCATCATTCAGGGCCTGGCCTTCGGCGCGGAGTGGGGCGGCGCGATCCTGATGAGCTATGAGCACGCGCCGTGGAGGGCCAAAGGCCGCTACACCGGCATCGTGCAGGCCGGCTTCCCGGTCGGGCTGCTGCTGGCCAACCTCGTATTCCTGGTCAGCGTGCACCTCGGCGGCGACTGGGCGTGGCGGGTTCCGTTCCTGGCCAGCATCGTGCTGGTCATCGTCGGCCTGATCATTCGCGCGAAGGTGCCCGAATCGCCCGTGTTCGAGGACGTCAAGGACGAGGGCCAGATCGTAAAATCCCCAATCGTCGAGGTCGTCAAGAAGGACTGGTCGAACATCCTGCGCGGCATCGGTCTTCGTGTTGCCGAGACCGCTGGTTATGCGGTGTCGATCACCTACATGATCAGCTACCTCAAGAACGCCGAGCTGGCCACCAAGACCGAAACGCTTGTGGCGCTGTGCATTGCATCCTTCCTGGGAATCTTCGCGACCATGGCATGGGCACGATTGACCGACAAGATCGGCAGGCGCCCCGTCTACCTCGCGGTGTGCGCCTTCGGTATCCCGTTCGGTGTGTTGATGTTCATGCTGGTGAACACCGGTTTGTTCCTCGTCATCATCGCGACGTTCGCCATCTCCTACGGTGTGTGCCAGAACGCACTGGCCGGTTCGCAGGGAGCTTGGTTCCCCGAACTGTTCACCGCGAACACCCGCGCATCGGGAGCCTCGCTGGCTTACCAGATCTCGGCCATGGTGTCCGGGTTCACCCCGTTCATCACCACGCTTCTGTACGAGAGCTTCGGCTGGATCGGTCCGGCGCTGCTGTTCTCGACGTACGCCGCGATCGGCCTGATCTCCGCAGTGGTCACCCGCGAAACGTGGGGACGTGCCGAACGCAAGGCCGCCGAGGACGCAGCCATCGCCCATCCGCAAGCCCTGGCCGCGTGATGCGGGCCCGCAAAGTGGCTGACGCTGCCTACCGGATGCGTCACCACGTGCTGAACATGGGCGAGGCCCAGGGCCAAGGCTATGTCGGCCAAGCCCTTGGCGCCGCCGACATGCTGGCCGCCGTCTACGACGACCAACTGCGGTACCGCGCTGATGATCCCCATTGGGACGAACGGGACCGGTTCCTGCTGTCCACCGGTCACTACGCCATCGGCCTGTACGCCGCGCTCGCTGAAGCCGGCATCATCGAGGTCGACGAGCTGGAGACCTACGGGTCTGACGACTCGCGCCTACCGATGTCCGGGATGGCAAGCTACACACCGGGAATGGAGATCTCCGGCGGTTCGCTCGGCCATGGCCTGACCGTCGCGGTGGGCATGGCATTGGGACTTCGCCATCAAGGGTCGAATGCCCGGGTGATCAATTTTCTCTCCGACGGAGAGCTCGACGAAGGCTCAACGTGGGAGGCGGCTATGGGCGCCTCCCACCACAGCCTGGCCAATCTGATCGCCATGGTCGACATCAACGCACTACAGGCCGACGGGCCCACAGCCGGCGTCCTGCGCACGGAACCGGTCGTGGATAAGTGGGCCGCATGCGGTTGGCACGCTCAACGCGTCGACGGCAACGACGTCGAGGCGCTGCTGGCGGCGTTTGACTCAGTCAGTGCCGAACGACCGTCGGTTATATTGTGCGACACCAGGATTGGCTGCGGCGTGCCATTGCTGGAGACAAGAGAGAAGGCGCACTTCATGCGCATCGACGCTGACGAGTGGCAAGTGTGCCGCGACCAGCTGACCGAGGGCTATCAAGGAGTTTCCGCATGACCGCCACTACCAAGCTCAAAACGTCGGCGATGATCGCTTCGTTCGCCGATCCGGGTCAGAAGACCACGTCGGCACCGTTCGGTCACGCCTTGGTGAAGGCTGCTGCAGCCGACGACCGAATCGTCGGCCTGACCGCGGATCTTGGCAAGTACACCGACATGCACATCTTCGCCAAAGAGTTCCCGGAGCGGTTCTTCCAGATGGGCATGGCCGAGCAGCTGCTGTTCGGTGCGGCGGCGGGCATGGCCGAAACGGGGCTGGTGCCGTTCGCGTCGACGTACTCCGTCTTCGCCGCGCGCCGGGCCTACGACTTCATTTGCCTCGATATCGCCGAACCGAATCTCAACGTCAACGTGGTAGGCGGGCTGCCCGGTCTCACAACGGGTTACGGGCCGTCGCATCAGGCGACCGAGGACATTGCGATCTTCCGCGGTATGCCGAATCTGACCATCGTCGACCCATGCGACTCGGTGGACATCGAGCAAGCGGTACCGCAGCTCGCCGAACACCCCGGCCCGACGTACCTGCGGCTGCTGCGCGGGAACGTGCCCACGGTGCTCGACGAATACGACTACCGCTTCGAGCTCGGCAAGGCAAAGGTGCTGCGCGACGGAGCCGACGTGGTGCTGATTTCCAGCGGGCTGATGACCATGCGCGCCCTACAGGCCGCCGAAAAGTTGGCCACCCACCACGTCGACGTTGCGGTCGTCCACACCCCGACCATCAAGCCGTTCGACGCCGAAACCGTTCTTGCTCAAGTTGATACGGACCGCCTCGTGGTTACGTGCGAGAACCACACCGAGGTGGGCGGATTGTTCGAGACGGTGGCGGCTGCCACCGTGCGGAAGGGAATCGCCAAGCAAATCACACCTGTGGCCCTGCCCGACGAGTTCCTGGACGCGGGTGCGTTGCCGACTCTGCACGAGCGCTACGGCCTGTCGACCGCGCGCCTCGTCGCAACAGTGCTCGAGCGGCTGTAAGATTAGATGTTGACAGCCAAATGTTGACAGTCAAGGAGCGCAGGATGTCCGCGGATTCGACGTCGCTGCTGCGACTCGAGAAGACCAGTCTGCGCGAGCAGGCGTTGACAGCGTTGCGACGCGCTATCACCACCGGGCAGCTCAAGCCCGGAACGCATTTGGTGGAGACCGACCTGTCCGAGGCCCTGCAGATCAGTCGCGGCACGTTGCGTGAAGCGATGCGCCAGCTGCAGCAGGAAGGTCTGATCTCAGCCGGCGCCCGAGGACGACTGTCGGTGCGTCACCTCGACGCCAAGGAGATAGGCGACATCTTCAATGTCCGTGCGGCTTTGGAGTCACTGGCGGCGCATGAATTGGCGACGCGGCCGGACCGCGCCGAGTCCGTCGCGGCTCTGCGTCGGGCGGTCGACGAGATGGATCGTTGGGCCGCTTCAAATCTAGAGGACCGAATCGAAGCGGATCTGCGCTTCCACCGCACCCTGTGTCAGCTGACGGGTAACGAGACGTTGCTCCATCAGTGGTCGTCGCTGGAAGGCAGCATCCGGATGTCGATCATGTTCGCCGGCGTCGAGCGCGCCATCAAGAACATGAACGCCAAGCGTCACCACGACATCGTCGACGCCATCGAATCCGGGGACGCCGCGCAGGCTGCCGCGGCGGTGCTCGAGCACATGGCGGGCGCCGCGTCAGTGCTCAACGCTTGAGCCCGCTGCGAGCCGCGGATCAGTCCACGGCTCGCAAAAGGGCGACGTCGGACACCAGCATGATGTGATCGGCCATCGCCCGGGCGGCCTCGTTCGCGTCCTGCCGGCGTACCGCCTCGGCGATGCGCTTGTGACCTTCCAGGGACGCGCGGGGCCGATTCTCTTGCGACAGCGACTCGATCCGCGTTTCACGGACGAGTTCGGAGATCTCCCGCATCAGCTTGGCGAGCAAGGATGAGTGTGCAGCGACTGTGATCGCTTCGTGGAACATCTCATCGCCCAAGACGCCACGATCGCCCGACTCGACTTCTCGTTCCATCGTCGCGATGGCGGCGTCAATGGCTGCCATCTCATCGTCGCTTCGCCGAAGTGCCGCAAGCCCCGCCAATTTCACTTCGAGCGCTTCACGCGCCTCGATGATGTCGGGAATCCGATCGGCGTGCTCGCGCAGGGCCTTGATGACCCGCTCTTCGGTCGGACGTCGGACGAGGATCGCGCCGTCACCATGCCGTACGGAGAGGATGCCCTGCACCTCCAGTGCGACGAGGGCCTGGCTCAGCGAGGCGCGGCTGACGCCGAGCTTGGCAGCAAGTTCGCGCTCGGCGGGCAGGCGATCGCCAGGCACCATCTCGTTGTCGGCGATATAAACGCAAAGCTGCTCGACGATGACCTCGTACAACCGAGGTCGGGTGACAGGCCTAAGTTGCTCTACCACTAACTCACCTACTCTCTGGGCCATCAGACTACCCGCGCTTTCGTTGGCCAGTTCACATCGACGCTTGACAGTGACCCACCCCACTGGTGTACTGGCTAGGCCAGTGATCCACTGGATAGTGTAGCCAACGAACATCCGGAGATTGCTATGCCGCTCGAGTTGATTCCAATCCTGGCCCTGATCGCGATGTTCGTGGCCGCAACGCTGCTGCCCATCAATATGGGCACGCTGGGATTCGTCGCCGCCTTCCTGGTCGGCACCCTGGCCGTCGGCATGAAGACCGACGACATCATCGCCGGATTTCCGAGCGACCTCTTCCTCACCCTGGTCGGCGTGACATACCTATTCGCGATCGCCCAGAACAACGGGACCGTCGACTTGATGGTCCGAGGGGCCCTTCGATTAGTCCGGGGGCGGGTGGTGTTCATCCCCTGGGTGATGTTCGGCATCACCGGCGTGCTGACCGCACTCGGCGCGCTCGGCCCCGCCGCCGTCGCGATCATCGCTCCCATCGCTCTCACCTTCGCCAGGCAGTACAAGATCAACGCCTTGCTGATGGGCATGATGGTGATCCACGGCGCGCAGGCCGGCGGCTTCTCCCCCATCAGCATCTACGGCGTGACGGTCAACAACATCGCGGAGAAGGCCGGCCTCGTCAACAGCCCCCTGACTCT
Source organism: uncultured Actinomycetota bacterium (assembly GCA_963848855.1). GTDB lineage: Bacteria > Actinomycetota > Actinomycetes > Mycobacteriales > Mycobacteriaceae > Mycobacterium. The sequence goes on along the minus strand of CAWKFL010000006.1, from coordinate 28,885 downwards.
GTTCTTGGGCAGCCTGTTCTTCAACGCCGGCATCGGCATCTTGCTCTTCATATTCCTCGGCGGCAGATCGCTTATCGGCCGAACGACTCACGATCAGTTGGACGATGACGACGACGCCACCAGTTCCGGGCCTTCGCCGACGGCGTCGGGTGGCACCTCCGGTGGTACGCCGGTCTTTTCGGGGCACGGCACCAACGCCTCCGCCGCCACGCTGACCGCCCCGCCGAATACTCCGACGAGTTCACTGCCGCGACACTCGGTCTCGTTTGATCAGGTCCTCACCTTGATCGGCCTCGGCGCCCTCGCGGTCTTCGCGCTCGTCCTCGATCTCGACATCGGCTTCGTGTCGATGACCGTCGCCGCGGTGCTCGCGCTGGCTTCACCGAAGGCGCAAAAGGGCGCTGTGTCGCAGATCAGTTGGTCCACCGTGTTGCTCATCGGCGGGGTGCTCACCTTCGTCGGCGTGCTCCAGGAAGCGGGCAGCGTCGAGTGGGTCGGCAACGGAGTCGCCAGCATCGGAATGCCTCTGCTCGTCGCGCTGCTGCTGTGCTACCTCGGTGCGATCGTGTCCGCGTTCGCATCTTCGGTGGCGATCCTGGGCGCGACGATTCCGCTCGCCGTACCGCTGCTCCTCGCGGGTGAAATCGGGCCCGTCGGAGTCATCGTGGCGCTGGCGATCTCGTCCACCATCGTCGATGTCAGTCCGTTCTCGACGAATGGCGCGCTGGTACTCGCCAACGCCCAAGGTGTCGACCGGGACAAGTTCTACAAACAGATCCTCAAGTACAGCGCCATCGTGGTGGCGATCGGACCTCTCATCGCATGGGCCGTCCTCGTCGCACCGGGTTGGCTCTGACGAATTGGCACATCGCGCCCGCGGTTACATGACCGCGGGCGTTTGTGCATTGAGCGGGCTGTTTTAGTGCTCTAGCTCACACCAGTCGGCGTCATTCCGAGGTTGACATCGCTGGTCAGAGCTGTTTTGCTTAATTGGCTAGTCCACTAGGACACTCTCCCACTAGGCCAAAAGGATGCCATGACGACAAAGATTGCTCCGCAGCCAGAACCCGATCTCGACGCGGGTGCCGGCCCTCTGCACGGCCTGACCGTCATCGACCTCACCCGCGCCCTCGCCGGGCCGCACGCGGCGATGATGCTGGGGGATCTCGGCGCCGAAGTGATCAAGGTCGAGAACCCCGACGGCGGTGACGACACCCGTGGCTGGGGTCCGCCGTTCGTCCAACCCGAGGGCGCCGCGCGGGAATCCACCTACTTCCTCTGCGCGAACCGGAACAAGAAGTCGGTGACACTGGACCTCAAGAGCGATGACGGCAAGGCCGCGCTGGCGCAGTTGCTGTCGCGCGCCGACGTCCTGATGGAGAACTTCCGTCCCGGCGTCCTCGACCGCCTCGGGTTCTCCAACGAGCGTCTCGGGAAACTCAACCCGCGACTGGTGGTTCTGTCCATCAGCGGATTCGGACACGACGGGCCCGAAGCAGGACGGGCCGGCTACGACCAGATCGCCCAAGGCGAGGCTGGATTGATGTCCGTAACCGGATCAGGCCCGAACGACCTTCAGCGCGTAGGCGTTCCGATCGCCGACTTACTTGCCGGCATGTACGGCGCGTTCGGCGTGCTCGCCGCACTCCAGGAGCGCGAACGTACCGGGCGTGGCCAGGTAGTGCGGTCGTCGCTGCTTGCTGCGGTGGTCGGCGTGCATGCTTTTCAGGGCACGAAATGGACCGTGGCGGGCAAGACCGGTGAGGCTACCGGCAACCACCACCCCTCGATCTGTCCTTATGGGTTGTTCGACACCGCCGATGGCGCTGTGCAGATCGCGGTGGGCAGCGAAGGACTGTGGCAACGGTTCTGCCAAGGCTTCGATATCGATCCGGCCACCGCGGGGATGGAATCCAACCCCGAGCGCGTCGCGAACAAGAAGCGCGTCAACGAACTCGTTCAGAGTGTCTTTGCCCTGCACCCGACCGATGAGTTGCTGGACAAGCTCGACCGAATCGGAGTGCCCGCCGGTCGGATTCGCTCGATCCGCGAAGTGTACGAATGGGATCAGACGCGTTCGCAGGGTCTGTTGATCGGCGTAGAACACGACACCTTGGGCACGATCGAACTACCCGGGCCTCCCCTTCGCTTCTTCGATGCCGCGGGCGATGAACGAACTCGACGCCTGCACACTGCACCGCCGGTGCTGGGCGCCGACAACCACCTCCTTGCCGAGCTGCGGACGGCTCAGCGATGACTCGCGCCAGTGCGCGCAGCGTGATCGGCATCCTGGTCGATCCGGGGTCCTGGACATCGTGGGACGAGCCGATCACCGATCCGCCAATGGATCGCGGCTACGCGGACGAGCTCGCCACTGCTCGCGCGAGAACCGGACTGGATGAGTCCGTGCTGACGGGCGCGGGTACCATTGGCGGCCGCCGGGTCGCAATGCTGTTGTGCGACTTCGGTTTTCTCGGCGGTTCTATCGGCGTGGCGGCTGGCGAACGGCTCACCGCCGCGATCCGACGCGCCACGGCCGAGCGTCTCCCCCTTCTTGCGTTGCCGACATCAGGTGGCACGCGGATGCAGGAGGGAACGACGGCATTCCTTCAGATGGTCAAGATCACTGCGGCGGTCGTCGACCACAAGTCGGCGAAACTGCCGTATCTCGTTTACCTCCGTAATCCGACCACGGGCGGAGTGTTCGCCTCTTGGGGATCACTGGGTCACCTCACCATGGCCGAACCCGGTGCGCTCGTAGGGTTTTTGGGTCCACGCGTCTACCAAGCGCTCTACGGCAGCCCCTTCCCCGACGGAGTTCAGACGTCGGAGAACCTGTTCTCGTGCGGGCTCATTGACGCGGTAGTTCGGCTCGATCGCCTCGCCGACATGGTGGATCGCGCACTGACCATCATCGCCCCGCCGCCGGCACGCGTCGATACGCCCGCTCCGCCACGGGGTGGTGCGGTGGATATGCCGGCGTGGCATTCGGTGATTGCATCGCGCCGGCCCGACCGTCCCGGTGTCCGGGAACTGCTTAAGTATTCGGCGACTGATGTGTTGCCGCTCAACGGAACCGGACAGGGCGAGAACGAGCCGGGTCTGCTGCTGGCGCTGGCCAAGTTCGGTGATTGGCCGTGCGTTCTCCTCGGGCAGGACCGCGACGGCCAAACGGCGAAGGAACCGCTCGGGCCGGGTGCGCTGCGCCAGGCCCGACGCGGCATGGTGCTCGCGTCCGAACTGCATCTGCCGCTCGTGACAGTGATCGATACGGCTGGGGCGGCCCTATCGCAGGAAGCGGAAGAAGGCGGGCTCGCAGGCGAGATCGCACGGTGTATCGCGCAGATGGTGGCGCTGGACGTGCCGACGATATCTGTGCTGCTTGGCCAAGGCACCGGTGGCGGCGCCCTTGCGCTCGTGCCTGCCGATCGCGTCCTCGCCGCGCAACACGGGTGGCTCTCGCCGCTGCCGCCCGAAGGCGCGAGCGCCATCCTGCACCATGACACGAGCAGGGCCCCTGAAATGGCGGCGCGGCAAGGGGTGCGTTCCATCGATCTGCACATGCACGGGCTCGTCGACCATGTGATTCCCGAATATCCCGACGCCGCAAAAGAACCCGAAGAGTTTTGCCGGCGGGTCGGCACTGCGCTGCGCCACGAGCTGGCCACTCTGGCTCAGCAAGACGACGATGCGCGGCGTGTCGAGCGAGCCCTTCGGTTCGAGCGCCTCGGAACTGTCGGCTCGGTGCTCGCCGAGGCCGGTTAGTCGCTACCGAAGGAGACATGCATGACTGCGATTGTGGAAGAAAGCCCGAAGATTCAGCCGGGCCTGGCCGGCGTCACCGCATTCACCACGGACATTGCGGAACCTGACCGCGATGGCGGGGCGCTTCGCTACCGCGGAGTCGACGTCGAAGATCTGGTATCGCACCGCGTCGAATTCGGTGATGTATGGGCGCTGCTCGTGGACGGCAGGTTCGGCAACCCGCTGCCCACCGCAACACCGTACGAGCTTCCCGTCGCCACCCGCGACGCGTGTGCGGACGTTCAAGCAGGTCTCGCGATGCTCGGTGCGGTGTGGAACCTGCGACCCATGTTGGACATCGACGACAACACCGCGCGCGACCACGTGGCGCGGGCATCGGCGACAGCGCTCTCTGTTGTCGCCCAGTCTGCGCGTGGCCCATTCCAGCCAGCGGTGCCGCAGTCGGCAATCGACGGTTGCTGCAGCGTCGCTGCACAATTCATGACGCGGTGGCGAGGCGAGCCCGACCCGCGTCACATCGAAGCGATCGACGCGTATTGGGTCTCGGCCGCCGAGCACGGCATGAACGCCTCGACCTTCACCGCGCGGGTCATCGCCTCCACAGGCGCTTCCGTCGCGGCCGCGATGTCGGGTGCAGTCGGAGCGATGTCCGGGCCCCTCCACGGTGGGGCTCCAGCCCGTGTGTTGCCGATGATTCAGGAAGTCGAACGCACCGACGACCCGCAGTCCGTGGTCAGGGCGATCCTCGACAGTGGCGAGCGGCTGATGGGTTTTGGACATCGCGTCTATCGCGCAGAAGATCCCCGAGCGCGGGTTCTGCGGGCCACTGCTCGTCGGCTCGGAGCAACCAGATACGAGGCGGCGGCCGCATTGGAAGAGGCGGCGCTGCAAGAGCTTCGCGAACGCCGGCCGAGCCATCCCATCGAGACGAACGTGGAGTTCTGGGCGGCCGTGGTGCTCGACTTCGCTGGCGTGCCAAGCCAGATGATGCCGGCCATGTTCACTTGCGCACGCACCGCCGGCTGGTCGGCGCACATTCTCGAGCAGAAGCGGTTGGGCAAGCTCGTGCGTCCGGCCGCGCTTTACATCGGGCCTTCGCCGCGGCCGCTCGCCGCGGTGGCCGGGTGGGAGACTTTGTCGCGCTGACGCGCATAAGCCCCTTCAGCGTGCGACCAGCCGTCCGAAGCTTGACCACGGCCGGGCCACAAGGCTTGCGCCGAAATTGCTCTCAGGGTCGTGGTCTGGCCCGTTCCACGACCCTCATTGCAATATCGCGACCAGCAAAATTCTGTCGGGGGGTGTGGCATAGTCGAACCCGCGAAGAAGACAGCCGCGCCCGCATCGCCGCCGAACGCCGCGAACGAACCGAAATCATCGCCGAACAGGAACGCCAACACCAAGCCTGGATCGCCGCCAACTACCAGCCCCCACCCTTCTGATACCGAGTGCTGATTTGTCAAGTGCAGGCTTGAGCGACGGCCCATAAACCGACTCAGCCGAAAATTGCGTGCGCGTGTTTGCGTGCAAACGCAATGATCGCGCGTTGAATGCTGTCCTGCACCTCTCAGTCTCACTCCGAGCAACGCCGCTGTAGCGAATCCCGACTGCGTCGGGGTCGCAATCAACGAAAGATGCTGCAGCAGAGGTCATGCCGGCGACGGGACGCCGGGGCCGTTCCACGATGGACCAGTTGCGCTGGTAGCAAATGCGGTGATGCGTGAGTTATGCCGGAGATCAAGACATCTCACGGAATGTAACGGCGCTCGCACTGAACACTTCTGGGCAGTGGGGCGTTGAGCATATCGACAGCCAAGCCCGCTCGTTCCAAGTCGCCAGAAACGAGTGCGACGTCGAAAGGCAATAATGACCACGACAACCGATAAGCCGACAGCCGCACCGTCGATCGACCTACATCCAGCCGTATGCATGCCAAAGGGTTTCGCGTTCGACGCGGTTCCCGAGCGTCCGAAAATCGTTCCCCACCGAATCGTAGAGGGCGAGCCAGAGCTGGGTCCGCTGCAGGCGTTTCAGGGAACCTTTGTGGGCAAGGGATTCAACACCATTTTCCGTCCCCAGAATAAGGCCACTCCCACCGAGCTTCCTGTTCCACAGCCTGACAGCGACAACATATTGGAACTAAACCTGACGGCCGAGACATTGTCCTTCTCGCAGAGTCTTGGCGCTGTGCCCAACCGCGGCGAGGTGCAGGGCGATATCGCCCTCAACGGTGTTTCCTATCTTCAGACCATCAACGACGTCACCGATCCGACTGTCACTACGTCTATTCACTTCGAGCCCGGACTCTGGATGATCGCTCCCCCGACAACCCATCCGCAGGCAACAGAGTCGACGCTGTTCCGGCTGGGGTCGATCCCGCACGGAACGACAATAAATGCGCAGGGCACCTTCTTGACCGTTTCTGGCGGACCCAAGATCGATCCAATCGACATCACACCGTTCAAGATTGGCGACAATACCGCGCGTATTCGCTTTCCGAGCCAGACGGCCACAGACACCAAAACCGCCCGTATCCCCCAAGACCTTTCGACCGTTCCGTCGATCACTCAGGAATTGCTCGACGATCCGACTGCGCTGCTGCGCAGCCAAATCAACGGTCTCAACATCGTCTCGACCGACGTGATTCTCATCGACACACAGTCGAAGAAGATACCTGGCGGCGGCACGGACAACATCAACTTCCTGACCGGCGACGACCAAGGGCCAAACGCGTCGGCGATTGAGATGTCGGCGACCTTCTGGATCGAAACCGTACAGGCGGTGATCGAAGTGGGTCCGGCCGAAGCGAATGTGGCGCAATTGGTTACGGCAGTAGTTCCCGTCGGCGCACCGGCGCCGGTGTTCTCGGTGACGTCGGCGAAGACTATCGACAAGAGCCAATCGATCACTGTGACCTACACGCAAATCCAGTACAGCCAGCTTGTCCTCTTGAACTTTGCAAAGCTCAGTTGGCCGCACGCTTCGGTCGCAACCCTGGTGCCGTCCACTCCGATTCCCGTGCAACTGTAGGCCGAGCCGCGGCGTCGCAGACTGTTCAGTTCATCACCGGTGATCGCGGGCGTCGAACGGCGCCTGCGTTTGACGGGTAGCCGGGCAGCGCGGAACGCACGAGGTCGCCGAAGGTCTGCGGTTTACCCGTCATCGATGTCGTACCGGGGGCAGCCGGTGGCGGGGGTTGGGTCTTTACGTTGGCCGCAGTCGGCAACGTGAGCCCGATGTTCGAGAAGTTGATCACGCCGAACGAGGTGAAGTTCTCGTAGGCGGTGGCGGAGTCAACGATCTGCAGGGCCAACCGGGTGCCCGGGTTCAGCACGTCGGGTGGGCTCGCGGTGTAGGCGATGTTCTCCATCGACGCGGTCACGGTGCGCGTCTGTCCGTCCAGCCGCACCGGGATGGGGGTGACGAGATTACCGAGTGCGCGGGCCGTGTCGAGGTCGATGATCTGGGCGTAGACGCTGCGACCGGTGCCGCGGCCGCGGTACATCAGGGTCAGCTCGGGGGCGCCGACGAGATACGTCTTGACTGCGGGTGTGGGTATCGGGATGTTCAGCGCGTCGCGGGCCGGAGCGGCCAGGGTGAGATTGAGTGGGAAGCTCGACTGCCGCTGGGGACCCGAGCCGCCGAGAAGCGGCAGGATCGGTAGCAAGCCGCCGCGACTCGAGACAATGATTGGCGGGCCGTAGAACGCGGCGCCGTCGGTCGGCAGCAGGTTTGAGGAGTTGACGTTCCCCTCCTGGTCGAACCAGGTGAACTTCGGTCCGTCGATGGGCGGCGGCGGTGTTCCATCTGGCTGCATGTTCTTGACGTACTTGTCCATCCACGCGAGCTGCTCGTTCACCAGGAAGGTGGCCTGGCTGGCCTGCTGAGCCTCGTCGAGATCCAGGCAGTCGCCGTGGCCGCCACAGAACCAGATCATCTTGACCGGCGCGTCAGGGTTGAGCCCCTCGGCGTTGGTCAGCGCCTGCTGCAGGGTGAAGAGCCCGTCGACGGTGCCCTGCAGGAACAGCGTCGGAATCTTGATCGTGTCGATCACGGTGGACGGGCTGTTCTGCGAGAGGAAGTCCTGTTGGCCCTTGGTCAGGAAGCCGAACAGGTCACCGGTGAGGATGCCCGCGTAGATCTCCGGATCGATCCGAGAGCCGAAGGCCACCAGGGAGAGCAGAACCATAGACGCCCATGAGGTCTTGAACACGTTGTTGGGATTCAGGGCAGTGTCGAGGTTGTTCCAGGCGACGCCCGGCACGATCGCGTCGATCCTGGAATCGATGCCCGCCGAGGTCAATTGGATGCCGCCGCCATAGGAACCGCCCAGCATGCCGATGCGCGGATCGTCGGTGGTATTCGGATCGAACTGCGTACGTGATTGCTTAACTACACAGTCGATGATCGCGGAGACATCCCGGGCCTCGAAGTCCTCAGAGTCGAGATGCAGAATGCCGCCCGATGCGAACTCACCGCGCGGATCCCAGGTAACCACGTGGTACCCGGCCGCGCGCATCTGCTTGAGTCCGGGGAGCATTCCGTCCGACGTTGGTCCCTCGTTCGGGTCGGTGCTGCCGGCGGTCGCCAGCCCCGGACCGTCGAGAATCGTCGGCGCCAGGTCAGTGGCGTCCGGGCTGAGCCCGGACTTGGGGAACCAGTTGACGCTGATCCGTGTGCCGTCGAACGACATCACGGTGGTGGTGAACGCGATCGGGGCCACGTCGTCATCGACGAACGCCTCGATGTTGACGTGCACGGTCACCTTCATCGAGCGGCCGATGAGCGGTGCCAGCACATCTTTGAGGACGGGGATCTGGTGCAGCCTCCGTAGTGCCGGCGTTGCGAGGTACTTCAGCACAGGTAGCTGCTCCGGGACCGAGTCGAACCACGTCGTCTCGGCAACAAGGACGCTGAACTGATCGGCGCCGCTGGGCGTCGTGTCGGCGGTGTACGGAAGGAACGTGAAGTTGCCGGTGGTTTCGTCGAGGTTGACTTTGCCGCCCGCGACCGGGGCGCCGATCACCGTGTAAGTCAGCGGGTTGAACCAATCGGAGAACTTCGGCGCGGTGTTGGTGCCGGTGATGACGCCGTCGTCGACCTCGATGTGCACGGTATAGCCGAACGGCACGCTCGAGGCTTCGCTAGCCGAAATCTGTTCGTTTGCTTGGCTTGTCGCCTCTGATGTATCTGACTCTGTCTCTTTAGCGGTCTCTTGGACCTGCCGCGACTTCACGTGCGTTACAACGCAGCTTCTTCAGCCGATCGTCCGTGCGAAAGTTGCTGCCTACCAAGCGCTTCCCACCGTGGCTGTATTCGATGCGGTCAAGAGAGCCTGGCGCAACGCCGAATGCAGGAGCGCGGTGCTAGCCAACATGGGAATCGAGGAAACACCGCAACCACAGCGCACTGCCAGCGGCCGCAAACGACGCGGGCGGCGGTAGGCGCATGAGAGGGGAATGACGCTGTGATCTTGTGGTCCCGACTGGGATCGAACCAGTGACCTTCCGCGTGTGAGACGGAGTTGCCCTCGGATGAAACTTGTTTGCGCTGGTCAAACCGGACACGCGCCCGGCAATCAGACGTATTGGATCAGGTGGTCCGCCTCGTTGGCCCCATCCTGGCCCCATGCAATGACCCGCTGCACGCCAGCAGGGTTAAGTCCTCGGCGACGACAGCAGCTTGCGCGTCGGCCTCGTGCACGATTCTGACTTGCCGGAACAGGATGCAGCGTTTCGTTCACAAATCCGTTCACAAGCCGTGATCCGATCTCCTGCAGGCCGAATGGTCGCCGAGCGGCGATCCGTTGCCAGTTGGCGCCTTCAAGCCACTTGACCCGGTCGCGAGGAAGGGTGGCAGGTGAAGGATTCGAACGTGCGTCGGCGTTAGCCGACGGATTTACAGTCCGCGCAATGGCTTCCCTAGGTGTCGCCCCTCGTCTCAACAATCGCCAGTCGCCTGCGGCAATCATCCATGGGCGTCCTCGTTCATCCCCGTTGTGTCACCCGACATGTGACACCGTCGTGACAACAATGCACTCTGAATTGGCCCTCGCGACCTCTGGGTTATGAGCTGACCAGTCGCGGTCCTCTGCAATACGCTCGGTCTCATCGCTACAGTTCATCGACGTTCAGCCGTCCCAGCTGCCTCCCCCCGTCCCGCTAGTGTCGTGAGTCGTTAATTCGTCGGCAGTAGTTGGCGACGGATTCGAGGATTTGGTCGGCGGTCTTGGTCCAGACGTAGGGACGGGGGTTGTCGTTCCAGGTTTGAATCCAGGTGCGGATGTCGGTGTTGAGTTGGCGTACCGAGGTGTGGGTGCCGCGACGTGGCTTCTCGGTGGTCAGTTCGGCGAACCAGCGTTCGACGAGGTTGAGCCAGGACGCGCTGGTCGGCGTGAAGTGCAGCACGAATCTGGGATGCGCTGTGAACCAACGCCGTATCGCTGGGGTCTTGTGCGTCGAAGCGTTGTCCAGCACGACATGGCAGTCCAGGTCGGCGGGCACCTCGGCATCGATCTTCTTCAGGAATGTCAGGAACTCCTGGGCGCGGTGGCGGGAATGCAGTGAACCGATGACCTTGCCGGTCACCAGATCCAGCGCGGCATACAGGCTGGCGGTGCCATGACGGACGTAGTCGTGACTAGCCCGCGCCGGCGCGCCCGGCAACATCGGGAATACCGGGGCGGTGCGGTTGAGTGCCTGGATCTGGGTCTTCGTGTCCACGCAGAGCACCACCGCCCGCTCCGGGGGATCCATGTACAACCCGACGACATCGCGGACCTTGTCGACGAACAGCGGATCCTTGGACAGCTTCCACGAATCCTGTTTGTGTGGAGCCAATCCGAATGCTCGCCAAATCCGCGATACCGCTGACTGCGACATACCCAATTCGGCCGCCAACGACCGCGTCGACCAGTGCGTGCCATCACGCGGAGTAGTTTCCAAGGTCGCGGTGATCACCGCCTCGACCTGCTCATCGGCAACCGTGCGCGGTCGACCAGGCCGTGGTTCGTCGAGCAGACCCGCAAGGCGCTGGGCCACAAACCGGGTCCGCCACTTGCGCGCACTGCTGATGTGCACATCGAGCTTGTCCGCGATCGCGGTGTTGCTCATGCCCTCGGCAGCGGCCAACACGATCCGTGACCGCGTCGCCAACCCGTTAGCGCTGGTCGACCGACGCGACCACGCCAACAACTGAGAACGCTCTTCCTCGGTCAGATCCACCACGGGCGCGACAGGATTCGGCACCCACCCATTCTAAAACACTACAGGCCAATTATTGACTCACGACACCAGTGAGGCTTCGCCTCTGACCGCCGAGCGACGGGGCTGGTCAAGTGGTCGTGTCACGCTCAGGCTGTGTGAATGGTTGCGACGGTGACGGTCAACGATGTGCTCGACGGGCATGTGGGATTGGATATCGATGCCTGGATCGCATCTATCTGAATGGCTATGTGCCGAATCTGCAGATGGGCGGGCAGGTCGTGTCGTTTTTGACCCAGCATCTGGGCAATCCGATCCCGTCGCCGGCGATCCTGGAGAAGATCGGCACCGCGTTTCGCCGTGCGGTGGCCTCGTTCGCCGAGAACAATCGGATCCCGGTGGTGCGCTTCGGCAAGAACGACCGCAAGCTCGACGGGATGCGGCCGTATCTGGCCCGGCAAGCCAACGCCGGGCGGGCTGGCGTGGCCGCTATCGGGGTGGCCCAGGAGTTCGCGCCGGTGTTCACCGCAACCAAACGCAGCGGGCAGACGACCGCAGTGTGGTTCTCCTATGCCGTGTCCCAGCGGGGGGTGACCTGCTACTACTTCTACATCTGGGACGACAATTTCGGGCCGGCGTTCGTCAAGGTCTGCGCGTATTTCCCGTATCCGATGAAGATCTGGGTCAACGGGCACGAGTGGGCCAAACGTCAGGCGCTCAAGGCTGGCCTTGGTTTCACCGAGCTGTCCAACGGGTTCGCCACCGCCACTGCTCCAGTTGCGCTACAGGCGATCTGCGACCGGCTCGGCCCAGGCGCGATCCAGGTCTTCGCCGAACGCTGGTGGTCGATCCTGCCGCTTCCACTCACCGAGCACGACCGCGCCGCCGGCTACTGGTGGGAGTTGTCGATGCGCCAGGTCGAGACCTCACGCACCCTGGTCTTCGACGCACCCCGGCGGGCCCGCTTGTTCTTCGAGGCCCTGATCGCCGACAACCTCGACATCGGCCGCCCCGAGCTGATCGAGCTGATCTTCAAACGCGGCCAACACCGCGGAGCCAAGGCAGGCGGCGAGTTCAAGACCAAGATCGCCACCTACGGCACCGAGATCCGCATAAACGCCTTCTACCGACACTCGATGATCAAGCAATACCTCAAAGACGGCCGGGCGCTGCGCATCGAAACCGTCATCAACAGCCCCGACGACCTGGGCTGCCGGCGCCGGCTGGCCCACCTCGACGAGCTGCAGTCGAAGGCTCGTGCAATCAACACCACACTGCTCGATACTGAACGTGTCGGTCAGGGCTGCGTCCTTGCGAGTCCAGCCTTTGAGCGGATCGCGCGGCCCACCCTCACCGAGGATGGCAGGAGGGCCCCGGCCTTAAGGTTCGGCGACCCTCGGGTCCAGGCCCTGGCCGGCGCCTTATGCACCACCGCACTCGCCGTCACCGGCATCACCAACAAGAGCCTGCGCGCCTTGATGACCGGACTGCTCGGCGGTGTCACCTACTCGATGAACCAGGCCAGCTACGACCTGGCGCGGCTGCGCACCAACGGCCTGATCACCCGCATCCCCGCCAAGAACCGCTACCAGCTCACCGCCGACGGACTACGCTTTGCCATCTTCTACACCAAAGTCCATGACCGGCTGCTGCGTCCGCTGCTCGCTGCCGACCAGCCACCCGCCCCGCTCATACTCCGAAATGCCTTGCACATCATCGACATTCACACAACAGAAATCATCAACCGGGCACGTCTTCTGCCGAAAGCAGGCTGAACACTCAAGACACCTGCCAAAGTTCTAGCGGCCAAGGTTCGCTAGCGGCCAAGGTTCGCTAGCGGCCAAGGTTCGCTAGCGGCCAAGGTTCGCTAGTTTTCGCATCGGTTCCACCATGTTCCGTGTCCAAATCCGTGGCCACCACACCAGGCGGGAACGTTTCTCCATTGCACGATGCACACGCCACGGACGTGCAAGATGCGCCCGTCGATCTCGTGTTGTCTCACGCGACATGTGACAACGTCGTGACAGCAATGCACTCTGCATTCGTCCACGCGATCGTTGCGATCGTCGCGATTATCGCGGGTGCCATCTATTTCATCGTGAAATATGGGAGCAGCTCTCCTGCCAGAAACGATCGGCCGCGGACCCGAACACCAACTACGGCATCTCCCCGGAACACGGCCAGACGCGCGACTACCCGTTGGTCGATCCAGCCCGGACAAGTTGGGACGCCGTCGTGGTTCTACGCGACTTCAGCCCAACGTCGTGCCGCCCTCAGCGGCGCCGGGCGGGCGGGGCGCATTGAGATCAAAACGGACCCCGATCATGCGGATCACGAAGCACACCGCTGCAGCGCCCAACGCGGCAAGTGTGCCGTCGTAACCGAAGCCGTTGGCTGCCACGGCGCAGCCGGCACCGATCAGCGCCGGGATGGCATAGAGCTCGCTACTGAGCACCGTCGGGATCCGTCGGATCATCACATCGCGGATCGTCCCACCGCCTACGGCGGTGATCGTGCCGACGATCAGCGCTTGGACCGCGCCGAACCCCAAGCTCAGCGCCTTGGTGGCGCCCAGCACCGCGAACACGCTCAACCCGACGGCGTCGAGCACCGTAATCGTCATGGCCAGCCGTTCCAGCCGGCGGCTAAGGACAAACGCAATCAGCCCGCCACCGGCCGCCAGCGCCAGATAGCGCCAGTCGAGAAAGGTGGCCGGTGGCAGGGCATCCAGCAGGACGTCGCGAATCGTGCCGCCACCGAGGCCGGTGAACATGCCAAGGGTGATCACTCCGAAGATGTCGAGCCGTTCGGCCCGCACCGCGGTCAGCGCGCCGTTGAGGGCGAACACCAGGGTGCCGGTGAAGTCCAGCGCCAACAGCAGCGGAGTTTCGGTGGACATGGCCCGAGGTATACCCCGCCCGTACCGGACCCGTGTCGGTATCGGTCCGCGATCGGAGAACACCATGACCGCTTCATCGACCGCTGTAGAGGCATTGCTCAGCGGGCTGTCGACGACACGAGACTGGCAGGAGGACTTCCACCGCGATCTGCACGCCCATCCAGAGCTGTCGCATCAGGAGTACGAGACTGCCCGCAAAGTCGCCGCCCGGCTGCGCTATCACGGCTATGACGTCCACGACCGAATCGGCGGCACTGGCGTCATCGGTGTGCTACGCAACGGACCGGGCCCCACGGTGCTGCTGCGAGCCGACATGGACGCCTTACCGATGAAAGAGGCCACCGGATTCGATTACGCCAGCACCGTGCAAACCACGGACACCAATGGCAACGAGGTAGCGGTCATGCATACCTGCGGACACGACATACACGTCGCCGCGCTGATCGGGGGCGCTGGGTACGAGCGATCTGTTCGACGATGGGCGTCTTAGCGCTCAGTTCGCGCGACGGGTCCTCGCGGACACCGAGGGCACATTCGTGCCGGACGACGACGTATACAGGCTTGTCATCGACGTCGAGCAGCTGATCGGCATCCACGCCAGCGCTCTCTTCGGTGAGCCGCACCCGGTTGGTCGCTGTGGCTGCTGCCACGCTCCCGACCGGTACGGGGCAGTGTTCATCGAATCGCCGTGGTGTGTTCGGAGACTCACTGGTGACCAAGGTTCACTAGCGAACCTTGGCGCGCTAGAAACGGAACCGCGCGGACGCAGTATCGCGCTGCGTCGCCCGCCCAACCACCTACACGTAGAACATGCGACGATCGCTGGCAAACGCCCGGCGTAAAGGCAAACCTACCCAACAGCGCGAAAGATTCTGTATCGCAACGATTTCTGAGACCCAGCTGGCTGCCCGTAATACATCACTGTGACATACTGCGGCACGCCCGCCGGTCGCCAGCTGGGCTCGCCCGCCGTCGAGTGAGCGGCAAGACAGCAGCCTGTCACGCAGTGTCGCCGATCGCGCCCGGATCGTTGGCCCTTTCGTTCCTTCCCAGATTCGGATCCCGGACATATGACAGCTCAGCACTAGGCCATCTCATGGCCGCATGGTCCGGATCATGCAGTGACACTTGCCAATTGGCCTGCTAGACAATGATTCTCGCGTGCTACCAACATTCGTCACGTCAAGCCGGAGTTGTATTTTCCTGTATTACAATGCATTTCGGTGAACCCTCTGAAGACCCGCCGGTCACCTCTGCTGAGAGGTATTCGTCGGCGCGCGGCAGTGTGCGCGTGGCTGCGCCAAGCGCCGCTCACGCTCACCGCCCCGAGCAAAGGTTCCACTGCGCTCGGAGATCTCTCGCTAAGGGGCCCCCAGGTGTAAGGATGAGTTATCGGCGGCTCAATCGCTGGGCGCGGGGATCATCTCGCTTGAAGAGCTCAGGCTCGGCTGCATCCCGCTCGTGCTCGGCTGCGTTGAGCAGTGCTGTTTCTTTGCGATGGGTTGCAACCTCGAACCGCCACCACCTTTGCAGCATGACGCACATGCACACCGCGGCAGCGACCACGACCACGGCCGCGGCCGACCACCAGTACGCGACGATGACCGCGAGGACGGGAACGCCCACGCCGGCAAACATCGGATGCCGCTCGACGCACGACTGCGGCTGCATGTATTCACGCTAACTCCGCCGGGACACCAGGGATTAACGCCGCGGATACGGTTTGGGAACAGGCTGGTCATGAAACGAGCCGCCGATCAGCCCCCTGGCCGAGAAAGATGCCGCCGAAGACGATCAGCAGAAGACCGAGACCGCCGGCTTTGCGGCGGAGCATCAGTACCACGTCAGTAGCGATCGAGCTCGATCAACCGCTCGTCGCTGATCCCGAAGTGATGCGCGATCTCGTGGAGCACGACGTGCCTGACCTCGCGGCGTAGACGATCTTCGTCGCCGGCAGCGAGTCGCGCGATCGGCCAGCGGAAGATGCTGATCTTGTCGGGAAGCATTCCGCTGTACGTGCTGGTCCTCCGAGGCAGCGGTACCCCGCGGTACAGGCCGAGCAGCGGCTGGCCGTCGTCGGGAGGCTCGTCCTCGACGACGATCTCGACGTTGCTCATCGCCGCTCGGAGATTGGCCGGCAGGGAGCTCAGCGCGTCGTCAATCGCCTCTTCGAACGGATCATGGAGACCCGGCTCCGAACGCGCATCCATCTCCGCAATGGTGCCAGAATCGGTGCTGGGATGGCGACGGCTTCTTCTTGGGGGTTTGTGGCGGCGGTCGCGGCACTTACACAGTTGGCGGCACTGTGGCCGGGCGACGTGACGTGGAAATCGGCCTTCTCCCATCGCAACTCCACGTGCTGGCGGCTCACTGTCAAATCATCTGTCAGCCGAAGGTGTCAGCGAGCCGGACTCGCCGTCAGCGGCGTGGTGAAGACGGATTTCGCTGAAGGTCAGTCTCATAAGCTAGCTTCGCTCAGGATCGACGATCCCGAAGCTTGTGCGAGCCAAACATTGTGGAGCAAGAGCTAAAGTTGCACGAATGTATAGGCCCGCCTCGTGGCCGGCTCGTGCTGCAACAGTGACGACGCGATGTCTTTCCTGGCTCGCGGCAATAGTAAACACGAAACTTCCTGCGCAGAGATTCAACGTCCTCTCCTGGACGGCCACAGCTCTGGAGGTCGGTACTTTTGGATTATCGAGCACATCGGGGCCGAACACACCACGGCTCTATATGTTCACATTCGATATCATGATGGTCTCGCATCATTCGATGAATACCATGATGCTCATCGCGCCCGTATGTGCCAGGATTGGCTGACCGTTCGGCGCTGACATTCGTCCTATCAGATTGGCGCATGGATAAACTCATAGATCCTCGTACGACTACCCAGTGAGGCGGACAGGTGCCGCGCGGTGACTGACCCCCACTGCTCACAACCGGCACGCCATGAGCACGAACTACCTCTGTCGCCGCAACCGTGCTGTGGCCCTTCACACCAGGACGGCGCTTGTGCTTGTTGCTGGCACTGCCCGCCCAACGAATCAGGTCTACCGACGGCGGTAGGGATGCAAATGCTGTGCTCAGCGGTTCGTCGTTGCGATTGTCGCAGGGAGGCTGGCCAGATTCCGAGGCCAGCTAGCGCTTTGGCGAGACCCAAACTGCGGCAGTGAAGTTCGCCGCAGTCATTAATCGAATCCAGAGTGGGAATAAACGGGCGCGGTTAGACCTGGTGCACACCGTTGGATTCGCGGTTGCCGACCGAGATCACCACTGGGGAAACATGCAAGCAGTCCGCGATGACCAGTGGTGAGCAGACGGCGCCCCCGGCCCGGGGAACCACTCCGGAACCGGCGATGGATTGCGTGGCCCCGTCTGATCCGGATGTGCCAGTAGCTACGCCCGAGATCACGGGGCCGCCGTCAACCGAATAGGTAGCCTTCTTCGTGTCCCGGTCGACCGTCCCCGGACGCCGCGGAAGGCAACCTACTGGCGAGTAATGCGTTTGTGCGCCAACGATTTTGGCAATGTAGCGAGAATGGATATCCCGACATACACCGGGGCGAAAATTGTCGACCTCGGAGCCGAGCAACCGACCGCCGCCGAACTGTTCTGGTATCCCGACCTGTTCTGGTACACCCCGGCCGGGAACTGGCTCGTCGGGGCCACCATCGCCTCGATCGTGCCGCTGATGTGGTGGGGGCTGCTGCCGGCGCTGCCCTGAGGATTTTTCTCGTCGCCCTCGCCGCTGTCGCGCAGGCAATCGCCGTGGTAGGTACTTGCCGCCTCCGGCGTCACCCGGTTGGCGACCGCGACGGACTCGTCGCGGTCGTCCACGCCGACGTGGACCTGGGCGCAGATGAGTTGTTCGTGGCGAGCAGCTGGTAGTCGGAGAGCATCTGCCGATAACGAGCGGTCTGGGTGGCAAAGGCCGAACTCGCTAAGCTCGGCGGCTGACTCACTGTCAGGAAAGCGGCGATCGCAGCGCCGACGCCCGCCGGTCAGCGGTATTTGTGCCCGGACCGTTCAGTGATTTCGCGGGCGATCACGCTGACTGGTGTATTGCTGTTTTGGGACATCCGCGTGAGCAGTTCGAACGCGCGCACCGCGTCGAGGTCGAGGCGCTCCATGATGATGCCTTTGGCCTGGCCGATGACGTCGCGGCTGGCCAGTGCCGATTCGAACTGATGTTGCCGGTTGGCGGCGATCAGCGCGACGGCCGCGTGAGTGGCCAGCATCGCGCCGATGGCCTCCGATTCATCATTGAACCTTTGGGTGCGGTAGCCGAACAGGTTCAAGGCGCCGGTATTGGTCCCGTGGGTATACAGCTTGAACGACAAAACGCTGCGCACGCCGGCAGCGACGGCCGCCGCCGCGAAGTGAGGCCAGCGAGAATCCTGGGCGAGATCGTCGCAGCGGATCATGACGCTGGATCCGGCAGCGTCTAGGCGACCCTCTCGCCACTCGCGGTGGCCCACTTCTCTTGAATCTCAGACACGGCGGACGAACGTACGCCACCTCCGTGTCGACACTCGGTTCCGAAATCCATCACATTATCGAGGGAGAGCGGGCGCTGGCCGTGGCGGCGCAGGTGCGGCGACTAATGGACACCCCCACCCCTGCCGCTAGCCGAGGAACCATTTGCTGAAGCCATCGACCGAGGCACGAAGACAATAGAGTTCGGGGGCCGCCACCCGGCGAGTAGATGGTGGGGGCCGCCGAGACACCTAGTCCGGTGAAGCGGGTTGAAGAGATGCGTGCAGTTCCTGCGCGATGACGTGCAATTTGACGTTGCGTCGTCGCGACTGGTCAACGAGTCTGGCGAACGCCTCGTCTGGATTGCAGCCGTGCTGCGCTATGAGCGCTCCTTTGGCCATTTCCATCTCCGGCCGCGAGATGAGCGCCCGCTCGATTTGCGTGACCGTTTCTCGCGAATGCTGCCTGCTCTGCGACTTCGGTGAACTCCGGCGTGTTTGACCAGGGACGGCTGGGATACGCAACAAATTGCTGTCGAACAGACTTCGGCGGCTCGATGCCGAGGGTAGGGCTAATGGCCGTGACGGCTGATATGGAGCATCTCGGCAACCAGGCAGGGGAAGATCGACACATGACCACGCCGAAAGCTCACTGCGTACGTTGCGGGCGGCCAGCGCGCGCCGAGGATGACCCCGATCTTCTTCACTGGGAAGTGCTCGACGATGTCGATATGGTCTGCCCAGAGTGCGAATCGCCTGAGGAGAAGCAAGCCATCGACGCCGAAGATATGCGATTGGCTGATGGGGTGGACGACTCACCCCACAATCCCCGCAGCAAGTGACGTCCTGCGGCCACGTCGCCGGTCAAGGTGGCATTGTGAAGGGTTGTCGGTCCTGCTGACGCCGGAGTTCGAGCCGGCATGGTTAGATGTTGCGCCGGTCGGCCGCTTCCAGGACATCGCGGTCCGCGGCCAGGCCCTCGGCGCCCATGTGCACGGCCGGATTTGGAGCCCGGACGACTCGTGCGACCCGATGCCGCTGCTCGTCGCCCACGACGGTCCGGAGTACGACGAGCTTGCTCAGCTCACCCGCTACTCGGGCGCGATGATCGCCGCCGGCACGCTGCCGCGGCACCGGGTCGCCCTGCTCACCCCGGGAGCGCGTGACGAGTGGTACTCGGCGTCGGCGCTCTACTCGCGGGCGCTGTACCTCGATGTCGTCCCCGGGCTGCGGCAGGCCGTCGCCGTCGAAGGCGCTCCTGTCGGCATGGGCGCCAGCCTGGGCGCGCTCGGAATGCTCGTCACCCAGCGCCGCGCGCCCGGCACGTTCGGCGCGCTGTTCCTGCAGTCCGGCAGCTTCTTCATGCCGCGCTTCGACTCCCAGGAGTCCGGCTTCCCCCGCTACGCGCGCATCGTCCGCGTCGTGCGGCAGATCCTGCGCGCGCTTGAGCACCCCGACCCGGTGCCGACGCAGCTCACCTGCGGCACCGCGGAGGAGAACGTGTACAACAACCGGGTGATGGCACGCGCGCTGGCCGAGCAGGGCTACCAGGCGCGGCTCGACGAGGTCCCCGGCATGCACAACTACACCGGCTGGCGCGACGCCTTCGATCCGCATCTCACGCGGCTGCTTGCGAGGATCTGGGCGTGAGGCACGTCGAGCTATACTCGCCGGCGATCGGGACAACGGGCAACGTCCTGGTGTACGGGCACTGGGGCCGCCCCGTCCTCGCCTTCCCGGCCGAGGGCGGGAGCGCCTGGGATTGGGACAGCCAGGGCATGGTGCACGCTGTCGGTGGCCTGCTCGAGACCGGCCGCTGCAAGCTGTACTGCGTCGACGCGTTCGACTCTGGCGACCGTGGCGCCTACGAGGCCTGGGTCATCGACCAGGTGGCGCCGTTCATCCACGAAGATCTCGGCGGCCCGCAGGACATCGTCACCACCGGCCCCAGCATGGGCGCCTTTCACGGCGCCAACTTCGTGCTCCGGCGCGCGGACCTGTTCACCGCCGCCCTCTGCATGTCGGGCAATTACGAGTTCGGCGTCACCAGTGAGGTGTCGGGCTTTCACGGCGATCACCTCGACTGGATCCGCTCCCGCACGAGCTTCCTGCTGGTCTGCGGTCAGGGCAGGTGGGAGGATACGACGGGCGCCCTCGAGAGCACGAAGCACCTCGCCTCGCTGCTCAGCGACAAGGGCATCCGGCACGAACTCGACCTCTGGGGCCACGACGTCCCGCACGACTGGCCGTCATGGCGCGCGCAGATCGCGTATCATCTGCCCCGATTCTGCTAATGAACGAGACGCGACACTTGATCGGGCTGCTGCTCGGCACGGAGGAAGACTGGCCGCGCGCGTTCGAGACCCTGCTCAGCCGGCTCGGGCCGGTCAAGGATGCCTCCGGAACGACCCATCACATCGACGTCGAGCGAATCACCATCGAACCGTTCGACCTGCGCGACAAGCCGCGCTACCACCTCGTCGTCGACCGGCTCGCCTACTGGTACTTCGTCCCGCGCGAGTGGCTGAAGAAGATCGCGCTGATGGACGACGTTTACCTGCTCAACAGCCCCTTCACCTTCCAGTCGATGGAAAAGCACGCGGCGTATTGCGCGATGCTGCGGCTCGGGCTGAAGGTGCCACAGACCGTGCTGGTGCCGCACAAGGTCCCGCCGGACAACGTGCGCTTCGCGTACACGGCCGCCAAGTACAACCAGCCGTTCGACCTCGAAGAGATCGCCGAACAGATCGGCTACCCGCTGTTCATGAAGCCCTACGACGGCGGCCAGTGGGTCGGCGTCAGCCACATCTCGAACCCGACTGAGCTCAAACGCGCCTACGACAACTCTGGCCAGCGGCTGATGCACCTGCAGGCAGCGATCGACGGCTTCGACGTCTTCGCGCGCTCGCTATCGATCGGCGCCGAGACGATGGTCATGAAGTTCCGGCCCGATCTGCCGATGCACGACCGCTACGCGGTCGAGCACGAGTTCCTGACGCCCGAGATGGGCGACGAGGTGCTGACCATCAGCCGGTTGATCAACGCGTTCTTCCGCTGGGAGTTCAACTCGTGCGAGACGCTGGTACGCGGGACCGAGGCGCATCCGATCGACTACGCCAACGCCTCACCCGACGTCGCCATCACGAGTCTGCACCACTACTTCCCGTGGGCGATCAAGGCCCTGCTGCGCTGGTGCGTGTTCTGCGTGGTGACTGGCCGCGCGCCGAGGCTGGACCTCGACACGCAGCGGTACTTCGAAATCGGCGACCGGGCCGACCTCACCTACCAGCAGAAGCTCGCCGGCTACCGCAGGCTCGCCGACGAGTACTTCGAGGTGGAGCGCTACCAGGACTTCTGCGACAGCCGCATCCCCCACGTCGACGAGATGGTTTCCGAGTGGGTCGCCTCACCCGAGTTCGACGATCTGCTAGTCCAGACCGTGCGCACGACCTACCCGCCGCACGAGCACGAGCGGTTCCTCGCGCATTTGCGCGGACTCATCACTGCCTGACCGCGCAGTCGTGGCGCAGGTCGATTCGCGGCACTCGCCGCGGGCGACGAAGACCCGGCGGGCCGAGCATATCGTCCCGTCCGATCCTCGCAGAGCAGCGGAACGTCTTTGCGGTACAACATGATTCAGTCGCACGGCCTAGGTAGGATCACCACACTCGTCATTTTGCTAGTCGCGTTTGCTGCAGTCGCGCGGTAAGCCGCTTTTGCACAGCCCAAAGCCCCGGGATAAGAGCACCGAGAACGAAGCAAGGTCGACCTAGGCCAAGTCCAGCCTCAAGGACGCCGGCGAGAAGATCAACGTCGCGTTCAAGAGCTAGAGGCCAAATCTGTATCGACCCGTCACCCTTGCCTGGTGGCGGGCCGAATCCCGGTCCTGGGCCCCCTAACCGCCGCAACTGCGACTTTGAGACCTACGCCGCGACGAATTGGTGGGATCTGGTCTGTGCGGACTTCGCCGCCGAACGCACCACGATCACCTTCGACCACCGCGGCACCGGCGCCAGCGAGTTTCGCGGTATGCCGTGTAGCACAAGACAATTCGCGCATGATGCGGTGGCGGTGCTGGACTACGTCGGCGTGGTGTCGCCCGACGTCTACGGCACGTCGATGGGCGGCCGTGTCGCGACCTGGGTTGCCGTCGACGCCCCGCGGCGCCTCAGACGGCTGATCCTGGTACAACGCCGGGTGGCTCGCACAGTGTCGAGCGCAGCCGCGACGTCCGGCTGTCGCTGGTGGCCACCGGCCAGAGCGCCGATGTGCTGGCCGACCTGATGTGCACCCCTGAACACGCAGCCGCCCGCCGGCACGTCGCGGCCACCATCACCCACGTGCCCGGCATCATCCAAGCCGCCGCCACCACAGCCCTGACCGACACCAACACCGCCGCCGCCGCGCGAGCCACCTACCGGGTCCGACGCGACCGCGTCAAAGTTTGGCGGGCCGCCGCGCCATCACGAAGTACCTTGGTCACCTTGGCTTTTGGTGATTCACGCTGATTGCCGCCCATCTGTCCCGTTGGGCTCTACCGTCGGGACTTCGCCGCGATTTCCCTGCTGCCCAGGCAGCGGTAGTTGCCTGTCAAAACCGATGCCAGACAGAACGATTGATCCCGGTGGTGTCCTTGCCGTTGGCCATCCCGAGCTTGGCAGCCGGCTCGCCGCCGCGCGGCGTTTCGGCTACCGCGTCATCTGACCGTGTCCTACAGACCCGTGCAGCGTCCCCAGAACAGGCAACCGCTAAGCCGTCGAGGAGGGCGATCCCGCCGCGACGGCGACTAATCCACCCGCGGCGCTGGCGAAGCCAAGTAGCGCTACGCAAGCGCTATTCATGCGTCCGATTCGACCACGACTTCATACGGTTGGGCGAAACGACCAACACCGTGCTTGCTTCAGTCGCCGTTAAATTCGACTCGGATAGTTTCCTTCGGCTGGAAAGGACTCTGCGCAATGGGCCAAGGATCAACTCGACGGCAAGGGATTGGGGATCGCCAGGTTCGGGCTTAGCTCATTGGCAGACACCGCGAAGTCGACACTTTCGACGCGCGAAGGACGTTCTCGCTATATGAATACGGGAGGGCCTCTCGAAGGGCACCTTCGCATGCAGCAGGAGATCGCTGAACCATTCTTGAAAGCAGTCGCCGAAGCGGCCACGGCGTACGGGGCACGGCCCGCAGCGAGTCGGCGTCGTCGCCAAGCGCCTCACCTGTTCGACTCTGTAGCGCAGTCGTTGGTTCGGCAACGGCCCTTAGCGGGCGGCAGTGAGAGCGGACCCCGAAGCAGCCCAAGGACAAATCCCGCTATAACAGCGAGGCTGTGAACAGCCAGGGCAGGCGCAGCGCCCAACCAAGCGTTCGCACCAAAATGACGACATATCGTCTCGCACACAATCTCCAAGCATCTCCCCCATCCGGTTCCGGTGAGACCGGTGAACGGGCAGCGAGGACATTTAGCTCTCCGGCGTTCGAGGCTGCCATGCCGCGGCTCGAAAAGTGCTGTGCGGTCAGTTCGTGAGCCACCGCTCAGCCGTCCCACGGGCGTAGGATGACCGTCTGACAGGAGCGGGAATGTCGGCACCGTCAGTTCAGCGACCCCAGGTCATTCGGCGCAAGCTGATAGTTCCGGATGCTCCGGCGGGTGCGGTGCCGCGGGAACGTCTTAATGCGTTGCTCTCCCGCCTCGTGGATACCAACCGGGTCGTTGCGGTCACGGCAACAGCCGGGGCGGGCAAATCGGTGGCGCTGGCCCATGCCAGCCGCAAGTTCGGCAGGCCGGTGGCCTGGCTGTCCGTCGACGCCACCGACGCCGCACCGGGGCGGCTGGTGATCTACCTCGAGGAGGCCCTCGCACAACAGGTGCCCGCGGTGCGGGGAACAGCCACCGGCGCGCTGGCCGCCGGCATCCCCCATGCCGAGGCCGCGGGCCTACTCGTCGACGCGGCCGCCGACGCCGACGTCGTCTTTGTTCTCGACGACCTGGAGCGGCTGCACGGATCGCGGGCAGCGTGGGAGGTGATCGGCTCGGTCGTGCGCTACGGCCCTCCAAGCATGAGGCTGATTCTGATCAGCCGCCGCCCACTGGATGCCTCGGTGTTGTCCCCCGCACTGGGCGCCGAGTTGGCACGACTCGGCGACGCGGATCTGGCCTTCACCGTGGAAGAAGCCCGTAGCGCCCTGCAGGGACTGGGCCACCCGGGAGACGACGCACAGGCGGCCGTGAAGGCCACGGGTGGCTGGGTGATTGGAGTGATGTTTGACGCGTGGCGCTCCGCGGATCATATCGCTGGCACCGGCGGCGCGGCTGACGGCCTTGGGAACTACCTAGGCGCACACATCCTTGGTGAACTCGACGCCGCCGATCGCGCTTTCCTCATCAGCACCTCGATCCTGGAGGAGGTGACTGTCGACTCGGCGGTGGCGTTGGGCATCGACGACGCCGCCGAACGCCTCGCGTCGCTGCGATCAGCACCCATACCCGTCCAGTGGTCACCGGATTCACTTGTGATGCACTGTCATTCGCGGTTTCGGGAGTATCTACGCG
The DNA here is from genome assembly GCA_963848855.1 of uncultured Actinomycetota bacterium. Taxonomy (GTDB): domain Bacteria; phylum Actinomycetota; class Actinomycetes; order Mycobacteriales; family Mycobacteriaceae; genus Mycobacterium. The sequence continues at coordinate 3,999 of CAWKFL010000006.1, read as the reverse complement.
GACTGCTAAATCATCGCGGCGACGCGGCGGTGCGCGAGCTGCGCGCCGCCCACGGACAGCTCCTGGCAAGCAAGGGTTTCCATGAGGAGGCGGTCGAGGAGCTGCTGGCGGCCGGTGCGCTCAGCGACGCGTTCAGCTCGGCTAAGCGGGCGATTCTCGGTGTCATCGACCGTCTGGACTTCGCCGTTGCCGATCGCTGGATCTCGACGCTGTCAGCCGCTGTGCCCGTCGGCGACATCGGGTTCGCCGAAGCCCAGCTGATGCTTGCGATAGCGCGCGACGACCAACGACGCGGCACCCGCATCGCCGACGAGCTGGCCGCAGCCGGCCTGCGCGAGCAGCTCACGGCAACCTCCGAACGCGCCGCCGCGCTGATGGCATGGTGCTACGTGCTCGCCGGGCGCATCGATGAAGTGCACGCCGTACTCGACGCGTCGCCGGCCGGCCCCGATGTCAACGTGGTCCGTTACTCCCTGGCCCTGGTGGAACCCGGCCGCGGTCCTCCCAGACCGGAGCCCACCGGCGGACTGCTGGACGGCATGCTGTACGGCATCGACTATTTTCGTGGCCGGCTAGGCGAGCTGACCGACGATCCAGCGTCGCCGTGGACGAAGGTGGCCATGAGCACGGGTCGGATGGGGGCACTGCGCGCCACCGGGCACACTGCAGAAGCGCTGCAGGAGTATGAAGCGGCGCCGCGCCGAGGCTTTTTCGCCGGCGTGGTGGACTCCATCGTCGGACCGGACGTGCTACTCGACGCTGGACAAGTAAAGGAGGCGCGCGCGGCACTGGCCCGCGGCGCCAAGTTCATCCAGGCGAACGGGTCGCCGATTTTGACGGGGCTGCACCGCATTGTCGCGGCGAAGCTAGCGCTGCGCGCCGAACACGACGCCGCGAGCGCGACTGCGATCCTGGAGCAGCTCGACCGCGATGCCGCCGGCGGCTATTCAGTGGTTTCGGAGCTGGCCCAGACCTGGCGTGGGTTGGCGGCGCTCATCACAGGTGACGAAGACAGCGCCTTATCGTCGCTGCGCGCCGCGGTGAGCAGCATGTGTGCCGGAGAGCGCATTTTGGAATTGCCTACGGCGGCAGTGTATTTGGCCGAGGCGGAGTGGCGCGCCGACAACCAGGACGCCGCCGACCGCGCAGCCGACGTCGCGCTGGAGGCTGCACGCCAACAGGGATCCAACCACGTGCTGCTGCAAGCCTTGGCCGATTTCCCGGCGGTGGTGGCGCGGCGCATCGACGCTGAGCGGCACGCCGACTCGGCCTGGCACGGCATCGGCCGCGCCCTGGCTGCCCAAGGCGTCGCAGTCGGAACCCGCATTCCCATTGCGATCGAGCTGGTCGAGTTCGGAGGCACCGCGATCATCCTCAACAGCCAAGAGGTGCGCCCGAGCCTGGCCAAATGCTATGAGTTGCTGGGGTTTCTGACCCGCACCGGGGTCCCGGCCAGCCGCGAGGAGCTGCTAAACGCCCTGTTCGGCGCGCGCGCCGACGAGTCCGCGCGCTCCTACCTTCGCAAGACGATCATCGGAGTACGCCGGCTGCTGCCCCCCGACGCGCTGAGCGTGTCCGCCGATGGCCGCGTCGCGCTCAGCCCCGACATCCTGCTGGCCAGCGAATCAGTGCGTATGGAGCAAGAGTTGGCCGCCGCGGCGCGCCTGCAAGGCAGCGAACTCATAGTCGCCACCGAACAGGCGCTCGCACCGCTGCAACGCGGAGAATACTTCCCCGGCGTCCGTTCGGCCTGGGTAGACGAGCGCCGCCAGCATCTTGCCGAGGTGGCAACCACCGCTCGCGCCGCCGCCGCCGAGGTGGCCTACGAGACCAACCAATACCAGCACGGCCAAGGCTTGGCCGAGGCCGTACTGGCTATCGATCCGCTGCGCGAGGCGACCTGGCGCACCCTCATGCGCATCCGCGGCGCCGTCGGCGACTACGACGGCGTCATCACCACCTTCGCCCAATGCGAAAAGGCGCTCCGCGCCGCCGGGATACCACCCGCCCCCAGCACCCGAACGCTGTTGAACCAACTGCGCCGCTGAGCACCCATTTCGGCTCATTCACGCCCGGCGTAGTCGCCACCCACGCCCGAGCGCGCAGCCGCGATTGACGCCGACTGCTTCTATTCGCAGGACTTCCCACGTTCGACTGCTTCTCCTTGCGGTCGGCGGCCGAGCACGCCGACGCCTGATCACCCAGCGACGGCATCCCTGGTCGCAGCGCAATTCGCGGCGGTGATGCCACCCATGTGTGGTTGCCACCCCGGCGGCGCAGTTCACGAGGCAGGCGAACAGACGCCCGATGGCTGCCCCTGATCACTCAGCACGACCTACCGCCCCATAAGGCACAGCGAGCCGGGCACGAACGCGATATCGGCTGTTTCCCGCCGCGCTCGGCAGCATCTGCTGTGAGCCGTTCGAAGGCGAGATCGGCAACGACAAGACCAACACGGCCACCCCGTACCGCTGTTTCGTCGACACGAAATTGAAACCCGCGGCGAAGGCCGCCGTGAACCGAAAGGAAAGCAACACCATGGGATACCAGACCGTCAACCCGTTCGACAACAAAGCAGGGGCCAGCTTCGAGGAACTAACCGACGAGCAGGCCAGACAGCTTCTCGCACAGGCGCAGAACACATTCGAGTCGTGGAGCCAGACATCATTCGATGAGCGCGCGGCGGTATGCCGGCGTGCCGCGGCGATCCTCCGCCACCGGCCGGACGAGTTCGCCCGGTTGCTCACCCTGGAGATGGGCAAGCTCTACGCCGAAAGTTTGGGTGAAGTGGAACTCAGCGCCCAGATCTTCGACTACTACGCCGAGAACGCCGAGACTTTCCTAGGCCCCGAGCGCCTCGACACCGCCAGCTCCGATGACAACGCCATGCTGGTCAGCGCCCCCCTCGGAGTGATCCTCGGGATTCAGCCCTGGAATTTCCCCTACTACCAGTTGGCACGGGTGGCGGCGCCCAACCTGATGGCCGGCAACGTCGTGATGGTCAAACACGCCTCCAACGTGCCGCAGGCCGCCGCGGCTTTCGAGCTGCTGATGGCCGAAGCCGGTGCCCCACACGGCGCCTACACCAACCTGTTTGCCACCAAGGATCAGCTCTCGCTGCTGATCGACGACCCGCGGGTGCGTGGGGTGGCGTTGACCGGCAGCGAGGGCGCCGGCGCAGTTGTCGCCGCCCGCGCGGGCAAGAACCTCAAGAAATCCACTATGGAACTGGGTGGGTCGGACGCATTCATCGCCTTGGCCGACTGCGACCTGGACAAGACCGTGCAGTGGGCACTGCACGGCCGGATCTTCAACGGCGGCCAATGCTGTGTGGCCTCCAAGCGGATCATCGTCGCCGACGAGATCGCCGATGCATTTCTCGAGAAATTCCAGGTCGTGCTCTCCGAGCTCAAGGCCGGCGATCCGTTCGACGCGGCGACGACGCTAGCACCAATGTCGACCCAGGGGGCCGCCGACGAACTGAACGCACAGATCAACGCCGCCGTGGAAGCCGGCGCCAAGGCGATCCCATGCGGCGAGCCAGTGCCCACCGCGGGTGCGTTTGTGCAGCCCACCATTCTGACCGACATCACCCCGGACAACCCCGCCTACTACCAGGAGTTCTTCGGGCCGGTGGCGCTGTTCTTCCGGGTCACCGACGACGACGAAGCCGTCCGGCTGGCCAACGACTCCCGCTTCGGGTTGGGCGGCTCGGTGTTTACCAGCGACGTCGCCCACGGCGTCGAGATCGCCAAACGCATCGACACCGGCATGGTGAACATCAACCACCCCGCCCGGCTCAAGGCCGACCTGCCATTCGGCGGGGTCAAGATCTCGGGCTACGGCAACGAACTCGCCCACCTCGGCATTCGAGGAGTTCGTGAACAAGAAGCTCATCAACGTCGTCCCGATCGACGCACCGGCCTGACCAATCCCTAACTGAGAGAAGAAGGAACAGAAATCATGGCGGACTTCACCGTGGGTAAATACCTGGCGGCA
>CAWKFL010000005.1:0-672160 GCA_963848855.1 uncultured Actinomycetota bacterium | reverse complement strand
GGTCCACCGGAGGGTGCGCGACCTCCGATGAGGCAGGCGTGGCTGCCAGGTCCTGCGACGGGTGGTTCGCGCTGTCGCTCATCGGTGTTCACCAACCCCTTCGTGCGTGCGTTGAGCACCGGAGTGCGCCAAGGTCGACGGATCTGCGCCAGCTGCTGCCGCAGAGACGACATCGCGATCGGGAAGAACTAGAGTGGCCTCGGCAAGTCGACGGGTCGTGCGCAGAACGCGGACGAACGGCGCACCAGAGTGCTCACCCGTCCAGGTCGTCACGATTCCCGCAGGCGTGGCCATGCGGAATTCCTCGCCCGTGAGGGCGGGCATCCGTTGTGCAATGACCGACCCGGGCTCGCGGGCCGCCATTGTCAGCGCGACGCTGCCGGTTATGGCCAGCGCGGGGTGCACCTTACCCATCGACGCCATCCGTACGGTCAGGTCGACATCGTCACCGGAGGCCTCCGCGACCAGCGCAAGCTTTGGAATGGCGCGCGCCGCGGACGCCTTATCGGCAGCCAAGGCCATCTTCACCGCGCCCTGCCGGCGCAGGTCATCGAGCAGGGCGAGCAAGTCGGGCCGGGCGTCGACCTCTGCCGGTGTCTCATTGCCGGTGAGTCCGACACCATCGGCCGGCACGATGACAACGGGCGCCCCGGCGTCGATCAGCGTCACCTCCACGGGACCGTCGGGCCCGTCCAGGGTGTCGGTCACACTGCCGCTCGGAAAAGGGCTCCGGTCGTCACTCCGGCTGGATCGACGAACGACAACTGCACGCCGATACCCGGGAAGGGCACCCCCGGAATGAACTCCGTCCCGTTCTCATCGACGACACCGCCGGGCGTGCGGACGTACAGCATGATCAGTTGATTCGTGTTGGTGTTATGCACTCGTACGACAGTCTCGTCAGCCACCGCCGGAACCCATCCGTTGCGGACGGCGTACAGGCCGATTACCGACGAGCAGTTGCCGCAGTTGCTGCCCCAGTCAACCCGCTGCTCCTCGATACCGACCTGCGCAAAGGTGTAGTCAACGTCCCAGTCGGTGCCGGCAGCCGAAGGTGAGACGATGACCGCCTTACTCGTCGTTGACGTGCCGCCACCAACGCCGTCGAGCTGCCTTGGATCTGGACTCCCGAAGAGACGCAAGAGGACGTCATCCCTCGACCAGCCCGGCACCTCGAGGTCGTCTCGTTGGAACACCCAGCACTTACTCGTGCCTCCACGCATCCACGTCGCTGCGACTTCAGCCATCGCTCACCCCTCCGCCATGACATCTCGTGGCATATTTGTGATCCAGTTCACAAGTGTTCTGGTTCACAAAATGTTCCGACTGTGTTCTGGTTCACAGAACGTTACGACTGGGTGTCTTAAAGGACCATCACGCATTTCTTCATGGCCGTGCAGTTTTGGTAAAGTCACTCCCAGCAGCTAGGAGGGGTTGTGCTCGACGTCAGACGCTTGGCCCTGCTCGCCGAGGTTGTCGAATCAGGCTCGATGACCGCGACCGCCGCAGCGCTGAACTACACCCCGTCAGCCGTCTCCCAGCAGCTACGCCGCCTCGAAGTCGACGTCGGACTGCCGCTTGTGCAGCGCCGGGCACGAGGCGTGGTAGCGACTGATGCCGGCGCAGTTCTGGCCGCACACGCTCGACGCATCGAGCGTCAACTGGCGGCCGCCGAAGCTGACCTAGCAGAGGTCGCCGGGCTTCGACGCGGGCACCTGACCATCGGAACCTTCCCCAGCATCGGGAGCTCATTGCTGCCGAAGGCGATCATCGCCTTCAAGGCGCTGCATCCTGGTATCGAGCTCAGCGTTCGCAGCGCCCGCTACGACCCACTAGTCGAGATGATCGATGACGGGACACTCGGACTTTGCCTCTTATGGGATTACGAGTGGAACCGCATCGACCCAGCGGAGTTCGACCTCACCCACATACTTGACGACCCTACGGTGCTGGTCGTCGCCGCCGACCAGCCGATCGCCCGACGACGACGCGTCGCCATGCGCGAACTCGCTCAGGAGAACTGGATCGTACGAGCCGATAATCACCCTGTGGTGGAGGTGCTGCGGCGAGCCTGCCACGCGGCCGGCTTTGAACCAAGAATCTCGTTTTATGCCAACGATTATTGGGAAGCGCAAGCGATGGTCAGTGTCGGGCTGGGCATAGCCCTTGCGCCGTTGACCGCAATAACGAACCGGCATCCAGACGTCCGTGTCATCTCTCTCGGAAACACGGCGCCGCCGCGCCGCGTGCTCGTGGCACATCGCCACGACCGCGTACGCGCGCCCGCAGAGGTGGCAATGCGCAACGTCCTCGGCGAAGTAGCAAGGGCGTACGCCAAAACGGCGCGCCCTTGAACTCCACGAGGCGACCGCGCCGCTGACCGGAGCCGCGTGGAACGGAACCTCTTGATCGGGCAACCCAGCGGCGGCAAATCCAGTTACTGGCGGCGGTGATTGTGGCGGCGGATCAGGCAAGGTGATGAATCGGTCTGAGCTGCAATGGATCTCGGTCGGTGTAGGCCCCGGTTCCCGACGTCGGCTGGAAGGGGCGACAAACAGTTGGCTGGTCGAAGGCGGAGTTCCGCTCCGTTTACCGTTGTCGACCGGCCTTAGAGCTATGCGCGGCCTCCAGGGTTTCGTTGAGCGTCTTGCTCGGCCGCATCACCGCTGTGGTCTTCTCGCTGTCCGGGTAGTAGTAGCCACCGATGTCCACCGAATCGCCTTGCACCTCGGCAAGTTCGGAAACGATGGTCTCTTCCTTCTCGGCGAGCGCCTTGGCCAGTCCGGCGAAGTGGTCGGCGAGCGCCTGATCCTCTGTCTGCGCGGCCAGTTCGGCCGCCCAGTACATCGCGAGGTAGAACTGGCTGCCCCGATTGTCGAGCTCACCGGTCTTGCGCGACGGGCCCTTGTCGTTCTCCAGCAGCTTGCCGATGGCGGCGTCCAGTGTCGTGCCCAGCAGCGCGGCCCGCTTGTTGCCGGTCTTGTCACCCAGGTCTTCGAAGCAGGCGCCCAGCGCGAGGAACTCGCCGAGCGAATCCCACCGCAGGTGGTTCTCCTCGACCAGCTGATGGACGTGCTTCGGCGCCGAGCCGCCCGCGCCGGTTTCGTACATGCCGCCGCCGGCCATCAACGGGACGATGGACAGCATCTTCGCGCTGGTGCCCAGTTCCAGGATCGGGAACAGGTCGGTGAGGTAGTCGCGCAGGATGTTACCGGTCGCGGCGATGGTGTCCTGTCCGCGGATCACGCGCTCCAACGTGTACCGCATCGCCCACACCTGCGGCATGATCTGGATCTCCAGGCCCTCGGTGTCGTAGTCCTTCAGGTAGGCCTTGACCTTCTTGCGCAGCTCGGCCTCGTGCGGCCGTTCGGTGTCCAGCCAGAACACCACTGTCATGCCCGACGCCCGCGCGCGGGTGACCGCGAGCTTCACCCAGTCCCGGATGGCGGCGTCCTTGGTGACGGGCATGCGCCAGATATCGCCCGCCTCGACGGTCTGCGTCAGCAGCACTTCGCCGCTCTCGATGTCGACGATGTTGGCGACGCCGTCCTCGGGGATCTCGAAGGTCTTGTCGTGGCTGCCGTACTCCTCGGCCTTCTGCGCCATGAGGCCGACATTCGGAACGGTGCCCATCGTGGTCGGGTCGAACTGGCCGTGGGTCTTACAGAAGTTGATGATCTCCTGGTAGATCCGCGAGAACGTGGACTCGGGGTTGACCGCCTTGGTGTCCTTGGTCCGCCCATCGGCGCCGTACATCTTGCCGCCCAGCCGGATCATCGCGGGCATCGACGCGTCGACGATGACATCGCTGGGCGAATGGAAGTTGGTGATCCCCTTGGCCGAATCCACCATGGCCAGCTCGGGACGGTGCTCGTGCACGTCGTGGATGTCCTGGATGATCTGCTCACGCTGGAACGACGGCAGCGCCTCGATCTTGTTGTAGAGGTCGACCATCCCGTTGTTGACGTTCACGCCGAGTTCGTCGAGCACATCCTGGTGCTTGGCGAAGGCGTCCTTGTAGAAGACCTTGACGCAGTGGCCGAACACGATCGGGTGGCTGACCTTCATCATCGTCGCCTTGACGTGCAGCGAGAACATCACGCCCGTCTTGTACGCATCCTCGATCTGCTCTTCGTAGAAATCGCAGAGCGCCTTCTTGCTCATGAACATGGATTCGATGACGTCGCCCTCGTCCAGCCTGGTCTCGGGCTTGAGCACGCGCGTCTCGCCGCTCTCGGTCACCAGTTCCATCCGCACGTTGCGCGCACGGTCCAAGGTCATCGACTTCTCGCCGTGGTAGAAGTCGCCGCCCTTCATGGTCGCGACGTGGGTACGCGACGCCTGCGAGAACTCGCCCATGCTGTGCGGGTGCTTGCGCGCGTACTCCTTGACGGCATTGGGGGCGCGACGGTCCGAATTGCCTTCGCGCAGAACCGGGTTCACGGCGCTGCCGAGCACCGTGCCATAGCGCTCCTTGAGTTCGTTCTCCTCGTCGTTCTTCGGTTGCGCCGGGTAGTCCGGGACCGCGTAGCCCTTCTCCTGCAGCTCCTTGATGGCCGCGACGAGCTGCGGCACCGATGCGCTGATGTTCGGCAGCTTGACGATGTTGGTCGAGGGGTCCTGCGTCCGCCGACCCAGCTCGCCCAGGTTGTCCGGCACGCGCTGCTCTTCGGTCAGGTGATCGCTGAACTCGGCCAGGATGCGGGCCGCAACGGAGATGTCACTGGTTTCGACGTTGATTCCCGCCGGCTCGGCGAATGTCCGAATGATCGGCAGAAAGCCGTAGGTCGCAAGCAGTGGGGCCTCGTCGGTCAGGGTGTAGATGATGGTCGGCTGCTCTGCGCTCATGTGGCGTTCTCCCAGCGTCAGTCTCGTCAAATTCGAAGTGCTCCGCATTGTGACGGTGGCTATGAAGGTAGCGCAATAGCTCGACGGCCGGCGTCGTTGCGCGCGGCAACATCTGGGCTGGTCGACTTCATGGCCTCGCTGTCGCATCGCCCCCTCAGGCAAAGCCACCACAGTCCAGATGAGGTGGTCGATCTCGGCTGCGGACTCCCCGCTGGGCGATGTCTGCGGCCCTTCCCCAAGCAGTTGCTGGGAGACCGCTGACGGGGTGTCGCAGTGCTGTGGCTGTCGTGGACATCGAGCCCGACTCGACAACCTCGGCGAGCGGGACCAAGCGTTTGACGTCGAGCAAACCCCTCCGATGTGGAGGACGTGACTTTACCGAAAGTGCACGCCTATGAAGGAACGCGTGATTGTCCTTTAAGACACCCAGTCGTAACGTTCCCCAGACCAGAACCAACTCGGTCATGCGCGCAGCCATGCTGACCGGCGGAGCGATTCGGGAACCCCGGGGAGCGAGCACTGAGGGGGGCGAGATGTCCACAACCCCGACTTCTCAGGCCCCGCCCACCAAACGCGGTAGGCCGTTTCTGTTGACGGGGGAGGGCTGGCCGTACCTGCTGGTGCCGTTGATCCCGGTCGCGATCGTTCTGGAGTTCCTGCATGCCGACGCGGTGGCGGTGTTCGCCGCTTCGGCGCTGGGCGTGATCCCGACGGCGGCGCTGATGGGCCGGGCGACCGAGGAGCTGGCGGCCCGGTCGGGTCCGGGCATTGGTGGATTGCTAAACGTAACGTTCGGTAACGCACCGGAGTTGATCATCGCGCTGTTCGCGCTGGGCGCCGGGCTGCACGAGGTGGTCAAGGCCTCGCTCGTCGGGTCGATCCTGGGCAACATCCTGCTGGTCCTGGGGGTGTCGATGCTGGTGGGCGGGCGCAAACGGGACCGGCAGCGCTTCGAGCTGCGGGCGGCCACCGCCCAGTCGCTGATGCTGCTGCTGGCGACGGTGGCGCTGGTGATGCCGGCGATATTTCAGCTGGTGGCCGGCGGCGGGCTGCCCGATCCGGCGGCCAAGGCGGTGGCATTCCCCTGCGACCTGCAAGCGCTCTCGGTCGGGGTGGCCATCGTGCTGCTGGCCTCCTACGCGGCCGCGTTGGTGTTCTCCCTGAAGACCCACGCGCACCTGTTCAACCCCTCCCACGACGAAGAAGAGCACGGCGGCGAGCCGTGGTCGGTGCGCAAGAGCGTGCTCATGCTGGCCGGTGCGGGTGCCGCGGTGGGCTGGATGTCGGAGATCCTGGTCCACTCCATCACCGAGGCGTCGGCGACCATCGGGCTGTCGCCGTTCTTCGTCGGCGTGATCGTCGTGGCGATCGTGGGCAACGCCGCCGAACACTGGGTCGCGGTATATTTCGCCGCCCGCGACAAGATGGACATCTCCGTCAACATCGCGGTGGGCTCGGGCGCCCAAATCGCCCTGTTCGTCGCTCCTGTACTCGTGCTGGCGTCGTTCGTCATCGGCCCGTTCCCGATGGCCCTGGTGTTCAACGGGTTCGAACTCGGCGCAGTGTTTCTGGCCGTCATCATCGCCAACGAAGTCACCCAACGCGGCGAGTCCACCTGGTATGAAGGCCTGCAACTACTCGCCATCTAAGTCCTCGGACTCACCTTCTACTTCGTGTGAAGCGCATGGACGATTCCCCCATACCGCAGCGCCCCTCGGTATCGAAGACATGGACAGGCCGGCCATCGATAAAGGGAGAACTTATAAGCCGCGTTCGCCGACGTAAAGCGCTCGTCAGAAGGACGCCGAACCTTCAGGAGCCTGCGGGAGAACGCTTCCCGCGCCGCGCTGGCAGCTCCGACCCGGTCGACCACGACGTTCGCATCTTCCAGCGCGTACATCCGTCCAGCGACTTACCACCGTCGGCAACACCTTCTCCCCAACGGACCAACAAAGACCCAAGAAGGCGTTCGGCATTCGGACGGTAATGCGTTCGGTGGTCGACCAGGACCACCCCGGTACCCGAGCGGTGGGCCCGACATGTCCGACACCGTTACCTCCGTGGTGTTCGACGCTCACATGGGCGCATTTCCGGTGTCCGTCATAGGCATCGAATCGCGAGGCTCGAACGTACCGCGGTTCCCGCTGTCCGTGGCCGCTCCATGGGTGGATTTATTCGATGATCCGGAGATGTGGGTGTCGAGGGGAAACCGGTGACAGAACGCGCCCTTGAGCGCGAGACTGGATGGCGAGTGACCGGGCCGCCCTGCTTTGTAGGACAACCGTACTTTTCGAACTGCAAGCGCCGTTGACACAGCCCGTCGCGGCGATCACGAGCCGGGAGTTGATGTGAGCAGCAAAGATTCGGTTAATTCATTCGGGGCCCGCGACACGTTGAAGGTCGGGGACAACAGCTACGAGATCTATCGCCTCGACGCGGTGCCCGGCACCGAGAAGCTTCCCTACAGCCTCAAGGTGTTGGCCGAGAATCTCCTGCGCACCGAGGACGGCGCCAACATCAGCAAGGACCACATCGAGGCCATCGCCAGCTGGGATCCGTCGGCCGACCCGAGTGTCGAGATCCAGTTCACGCCGGCCCGGGTGATCATGCAGGACTTCACCGGAGTGCCCTGCATCGTCGACCTGGCCACCATGCGCGAGGCCGTCGGCGCCCTCGGCGGCGATCCGGAGAAGGTCAACCCGCTGGCGCCCGCCGATCTGGTCATCGACCACTCGGTGATCGCCGACCTGTTCGGCACGGCGAACGCGTTTGAGCGCAACGTCGAGATCGAGTACGAGCGCAACGGCGAGCGCTATCAGTTCCTGCGCTGGGGTCAGGGCGGGTTCGACGACTTCAAGGTGGTGCCCCCGGGCACCGGCATCGTGCACCAGGTCAACATCGAGTACCTGGCCAGCGTGGTGATGGAGCGCGACGGGGTCGCCTATCCGGACACCTGCGTGGGCACCGATTCGCACACCACGATGGAGAATGGCCTGGGCGTGCTGGGCTGGGGTGTCGGCGGTATCGAGGCCGAGGCGGCGATGCTGGGCCAGCCGGTGTCGATGCTGATCCCGCGGGTGGTCGGCTTCAAGCTGTCCGGCGAGCGCAAGGCGGGCGTCACCGCCACCGACGTCGTGCTCACGGTGACCGAGATGCTGCGCAAGCACGGTGTGGTGGGCAAGTTCGTCGAGTTCTACGGTGAGGGTGTGGCCGAGGTGCCGCTGGCCAACCGCGCGACGCTGGGCAATATGAGCCCCGAATTCGGCTCCACCGCAGCGATCTTCCCGATCGACGAGGTCACCATCGACTACCTGCGGATGACCGGCCGCAGCGACGAGCAGCTCGCGCTGGTCGAGGCCTACGCCAAGGAACAGGGTATGTGGCACGACCCCGAGCGGGAGCCGAAGTACTCCGAATACATCGAGCTGGACCTCTCCGATGTTGAGCCGTCGATCGCCGGGCCCAAGCGTCCGCAGGACCGCATCGCGCTGACCGATGCAAAGACGGCGTTCCGCAAGGACATTCACAACTACGTCGAGGAGAACCTGCCCGCCGCGCACACCAAGCTCGATGAGGCGGTCGAGGAGTCGTTCCCGGCCAGCGACCCGGCGGTGCTCTCGTTCGACGACAACGACACCTCGGTGCCCTCGGCGGCCGTCAACTCGAACGGTAGGCCGAGCAATCCGGTGGAGGTGAAGTGCGAGGGGCGCGGTGAGTTCATCCTCGACCACGGTGCGGTGGTGATCGCCGCGATCACGTCCTGCACGAACACCTCCAATCCCGAGGTGATGCTCGGTGCGGCGCTGCTGGCGAAGAGCGCTGTTGAGAAGGGCCTGATGTCCAAGCCGTGGGTCAAGACGACGATGGCGCCCGGCTCGCAGGTGGTCACCGACTACTACAACAAGGCCGGGCTGTGGCCGTATCTGGAGAAGCTGGGCTTCTACCTGGTCGGCTACGGCTGCACCACGTGCATCGGCAACTCCGGCCCGCTGCCCGAGGAGATCAGCAAGGCCGTCAACGACTGCGACCTGTCGGTCGCCGCGGTGCTGTCGGGCAACCGTAACTTCGAGGGCCGCATCAACCCGGACGTGAAGATGAACTACCTCGCTTCGCCACCGCTGGTGATCGCCTACGCGCTGGCGGGCACGATGGACTTCGATTTCGAGTCCGAACCGCTCGGCACCGACGAACAGGGCAACGAGGTGTTCCTGAAGGACATTTGGCCCTCGCAGAAGGACATCTCGGACACCATCGCCTCGGCGATCAACACCGAGATGTTCGTCAAGAACTACGCCGACGTGTTCAAGGGCGACGACCGCTGGCGCAACCTGCCGACGCCCAGCGGCAACACATTCGAATGGGACGACAACTCGACCTACGTGCGCAAACCGCCGTATTTCGACGGGATGCCTGCCGAACCGGAACCAGTGACGGATATCAAGGGCGCGAAAGTGCTGGCGCTGCTGGGTGATTCGGTGACGACCGACCACATCTCCCCCGCTGGCAGCATCAAGCCGGGCACACCCGCCGCACAGTATCTCGAGGAACACGGCGTTCAGAAGAAGGATTACAACTCCTACGGCTCACGCCGCGGCAACCACGAGGTGATGATCCGCGGCACGTTCGCCAACATCCGGTTGCGCAACCAGTTGCTCGACGATGTGTCCGGTGGTTACACGCGGGACTTCACCAACGGCGGCGAGCAGGCGTTCATCTACGATGCCGCGCAAAACTATGCAGCGCAGGACATCCCGCTGGTCGTCCTGGGCGGCAAGGAGTACGGGTCGGGCTCGTCGCGCGACTGGGCAGCCAAGGGCACCAGCCTGCTGGGAGTGCGGGCGGTCATCACCGAATCCTTCGAGCGCATTCACCGGTCCAACCTGATCGGCATGGGCGTCATCCCACTGCAGTTCCCCGAAGGAGAATCTGCGTCGAGTCTCAAATTGGACGGCACCGAGACCTTTGACATCACCAGCATCGAGGCGCTCAATGACGGCAAGACCCCGAAGACGGTGCACGTCAAGGCCACCAAAGAAGATGGAAAGACAGTGGAGTTCGACGCGGTGGTTCGCATCGACACCCCCGGCGAAGCGGACTACTACCGCAACGGCGGCATCCTTCAGTACGTGCTGCGCAACACGCTGCTCGAGCGCGACTAAGCCGCTCTTCATCGCGCCACCCCGCCCCATCTCTGACACGGCTAGACCGGGCCCGCGCCGTGCGCCGCGATCGCTGCGTCGGCGCAGCCGCAGAGTTCCCGAAGCGGCCCTGCTAGCGCACCCGGTTGCGTTGCCGCGCAAGGGATGCAATCACCACTGTCGGTTGATCGCCCAGCGGCGCCGCTTCTACGGCGGCGCCATTCCAGCCATGTCGCACCTCTTCGCGCAACGCGACCGAACGCTGATGCCGTACGCCCCGGCTATCACCGCGGGGCACAAGGTATCTGCTACCGCCACGCCGCATCTTGGCTATCCGATCCATGTGGTCGCCCTGGGACCCGGCGACCACGGGATCGACCTCACCATCGGCGGCGACCTTCACACACACTGGGTTGCCGCACTCGTGTAATCCCAGCACGCCGACCGCCAGCGACCAGCCGCTCACCGCCAGCGCAAGCCGGTGGGGCCGTACGCACAGCCCCATCCCGCACGAGTCAGATAAAGGGCTGGCAGAGGGTACTTACTCGAAACATGCCTTATTCCTCCACCGGTAATCGCATTATCCCAGTGCGTGGCGACAGGACCTATCTCAGATTCGTGGCGAAGCTTCAGAAAGTGCGCCTTTGGCCCGCGCGAGTTCCGGCCACGCGTTGTTGGAGGGTATGCGGCTGACGGCGTCGACTAGCGTTGCGCGCGCTGGCTCGCCGCGCAACTCGAAGTCGTCGAGGGCGGCGCGAAGTTCGAACAGCGTGGCGCCCTGGCGGTGGGCTAGTTCGAAGGCGGCGGTGATGTCGGCTTGGCGGGCGTCGGGGTCGGTGTGGGTGTGGGCCTTAAGTCGCAGCAGTTCGGCGTCGTAGAAACACAACTCGGTGTCGTGGGCCAGCGCCAGCGCAGTGTCCAGGCGGTAGCGCGCCTGCTCGGGATGGCCGGCTGCGATCAGCAGCCGCCCGAGGACGGCATCGAAGTAGGTGACATACGTGAGCAGCTCGAACTTGCGCAAGTTGTCGAGGAACGAGGTCATGGTCGCGATGTGCGCCGACAGCGCGGTCGGATCAGGGTCGTCGGCGCTGAGTGCAGCCAGCGCGCGCACGGTGTGCTGCTGGGCGGCCCCCCACAGCCGATATTCGTCGAAGTCCTGCCGCGCGGCCCGATCGATTAGATCGGCGGCGAGGACCGCGGCGCGGTCGAGCTGACCGGCTTCGACGCACATCCAGCTCTCCACGAAAAGCGCGTAGGCGTGCATGAATGGACCCCGCGGGAAGCCGAGCTGGGCGGCCCGGCGTGCCGCGCGCGCCAGCTCGGCCTCGGCGCCTATGAGATCGCCGCGAACGACGTGGGCCAAGGCCAGGTGCACGTGCGCGATCGGCTCGTTGGGCGGAAACCACACCGCATCAACGTCGTGGTGACCTGCTGGGGGCTGGCCCGTCGTGGCCGCCTCGAGGCAGAAAACGGCGGCATCGACGTCGCCGCGCAACCAGGCCACGGCCCCGGACAAGGCCTCGATCGCCGGGCGGAACCACTGCCGGCCCTCCCCAAGGCCCACGCGCAACGACTCGAGCATCTGGCCCGTCCGGCGCAGGTCGGCACGAGCGAAGTAGTAGCTCGCCACAGCGGCCAACGTCGCGAACAGCTCGTCGTCGCGTAGGTCAGTCCCGACCAGCTGCATGCACCGCTCGAAGTCGGCGGCGGCGTCCCGGCTTTGATAGCCCTCTACCGCCGAGGTGAGGAGTCCACGCCGCGACCGCAGGAACACCTCGTGGCGGTTGCGGTCCGGGCCGGGTATGGCGCGGTCGAGCTGCGCGAGAGCCTGGGTCAGGTAGCTGCGCGCCTCGCTCAGCGCGCCGCGACGCCGGGCATCGGTCGAGGCATGCTGGTAGGCCGTAGCCGCCTGGTCAAACCGCTCGGCCCGCTCGTAGTGGCCGGCCACCAGCCGCCAGTCCGCCTCGGCGCCCGCACTGCCGACCAGGGCATCCGCGACCTTGGCGTGCAGCCCGCGGCGCACGGTAGGGGGCGCCAACTCGGCGGCGACCTCACGCTGCAACTCGTGGCGAAACCGCCAACGGTCGGTTCCCCGTGGCTCCAACACCAGGGCGTTCTCGAGCTCGTCGATGACGTCATCCACGTCGTCGTCGCTCAGGTCGACCACCGAGCACAGAAGCCGGCGATCCATTTGGTGGCCGATGACGGCGGCCGCCTCCAGCACAGCCATCACGTTGGCGCTCGCGCGCAGCCGGGCGAACAACGGCTCATACCGCGCCCCAGGCACCCCGGTCTGATTGAGTCCGGCGACCTGCTCGATGTAGAACGGCACCCCGCCGTAGCGCTCTACCACCAACGCCCGCTCCTCCGCGAGCATGCAAGGATTAAGCGCGGTGATCAACGCGTCGGCCTGCTCATCGGATAGGGGTGTCAGGTCGAACACCTCGACCGGCCAACCGGGCGGCAGCCGACCCCCGGAGCGTCCGGTGATGACAACCAGCAGCCGACCCTGACCAGCTCCCAGCAGGGAGCCGAGGACCTCCATGGTGGACGGATCGAACCAGGGCACGTTCTCGGCCACCACCAACCCAGCACCGTCGCCTAGACAGGCAACCAGATAGGTCTGCACCGCTTCGGCGATCATCTCGTAGAGCTTGCGGCCCGCAGCGGGCATCGGGTCATAGCCCGCCTCGATCCCCAGCACCGGCGCCAACAACGGCACCATCGTCGCTGGATTCAGCGAACGCGCGGCGATCTCGGCTTTCAGCAGTCGCAGCCGGGCGCGCTGATCAGTACCGCGGTCGATGCCGCAGCGGCGCTCCAACAGAATGCGCACCGGGTGAAGGCCGGCGTCGGTGTGAAACCGCGACCCGAACAACTCCAGCACCATTCCGCCGGAGCGTTCGACCAGCTCGGCGGCCGCAGCCGCGAGCCGGGACTTTCCGATCCCCGGCTCACCGCGAAACACCACCCCCGGCGTGCTCAATGTCCCAGCCTGCGCGCGCGCCCAACTCTTCTCCAAGCGCGCCAGTTCGGCATCCCGCCCCACCAACGTGCCACGGCCCACCCTGGCCAGCACGGCCCGCACACCCACCACCTGATGATGGGCGACCATCCCCTCCACACTCTTGGACGCGGCCGACGGGCGCACCTCTAAGTCAAAGGCGCCACGTATCAGCGGCTCGACCGTCGCCGACACCACCACCGCGCCGGGCGGCGCCAGGCCGGACATCCGCGCCGCCAGATTGGCGGCTGACCCGTAGACATAGTCCTGGCCGGTGTCAACATACACCAGCCCGCGATGCACCCCCACCCGGACCGCGACCTCAATCCCGAACCGGCGCTTCGCCTGCTCGCTGAGCCTGGCCACCTCGCGGGTGATCTCTAACCCCGCCAACACCGCACGTCGCACGTCGTCCTCACGAGCTTGCGGATGACCGAACACCGCCAATAGCCCATCACCCTTGGTCGATCCGACATGGCCCTTAAAACGGTCCACGACGCCCAGCACCAGATCGCGGTAGCGGCTCTCCAGCAGGCGATAGCTTTCGGGCTCCGCCCGAGTGGATAACAGGGCGGAATCCACCAGATCGGCAAACAGAATCGTCAACCGGTGGATCTCACCGCCATCCCCGAGGTTGGCCAATAGGTCGGTGGCGTCGACGTTATCGCAGTCGACCGCCAGCACCTGCCCGGCCAACACTGTCGCGGCTGCCCGATCACCACGGTTAATCGCCGCCACCGCCCGACCCAGCAACTCATCAACCGACACACCGCGCGGAACTAGGCTCACACGCCTCCTACCCCAGTAGCGCCAAATCTATACTGCCCAACCATCGCCAACACCGCGCACCGCTCCTGGTACAGCCAACAACTTTGGGTGCCAGACCATCGGCGCTTGAGCAACCGGATCAGCGCCAGCCCTATCGGGCGCTCGGCTGCAAGCGACGCCAGCTCCCTTGCCGCCTATCGCGGCGCCAAGCATGGTCACCTTTTCGTCGAGTTTCGCATCCTGCATCGATCGGAAACGTTGTCGTATAAACCGTTTCAGCTCGCACCGCCCGTATCCATCGGCGCCGATCCTGCGGTCCACAAGCTGCAGCCTTCTTCACACCTACCTGCGGCCAGGCGTGCTAAACCCGGCATAATCCGCGGCATCAAGTTTCGGATCTCCCCAAGCGCCCGGTTGGGGTCGCAAGCCGTCCAGGTGTGATCCTGTGGGGACGGCGGGTCTGGAGATGGCGCGACCGCCACCTCGGTGGAGGTGGCGGTCGGCGCTGGTGGTGGTGGTGGTTAGGTCAGGTGCAGGAGTTGGGGTGCGAGCACCAGGGTGAGCCAGCACAGGGCGGGGGCCACGGCGACGACGATGCCGGCGTTGAGCAGCAGTTGGCGGTAGAACACGCGGCGGTCGATGTTGTGGGCGTTAGCCAATACCAGGGCTCCGTTGGTAGAGAACGGGGACACGTCGACGACGGTGGCCGAGATAGCAAGGGCAGCAACGACTCCCACGACCGGCAGGGCGCTGGTCTCGAGCAGGGGCAGGGCCAGCGGGATGATGGCGGTCAGCAGCGCGGTGGAGGAGGCGAATGCGGAGGTGACGCCGATGACATAGCACAGCACCAGCGCGACCAGCAGCGGGGCGCCGATCGCGACGGCCATCTCGGCGAGGTGGTCGATGGTGCCCATTTCCTGTAACACCGAGATGTAGGTGACCATGCCGGCGACGAGCAGCACGGTCGACCAGCTGATGCCCGCGATCGCTTCGTTCTGCTTCTCTAGATCGGTGAAGGCCAGGATCGCGCCGGCGCCGATAGCGACGAAGCTGATCGGCAGGTGCACCACCAGCACCAACACGAGCACGGCCGCGATGAGGGCCAGGGTGAGTTTTTGCACCCAGGTCACCGCCAGCGCTGCGGGTGCGATGTCAGTCATCGTGGGCGCCGGCCGGGTCAGCACGGCGGTCCCGGTCGAAGCCGAGCCGCCGGCCAGCGTCCAGTCGGAGCCGCCGGGCATCGGGCGGTGCGCGCCAGCGCCGGCGCCGTGGTCGGGATCGGCGCCGCACTCCAAACCACGGACCCGGGCCAGCACGCCGTAGCCGAGCACGGTCAGCACCGACAGCAGCAGGTTGATGCCGTAGCTGGCCAAAAACAGCGTCCACGGCGCGATGCTCAGCCCACTGGATTCCACGATGTCACGCACCAGCACACCAGAGACCGAGATCGGCGAGAACGCCCCAGCGTGTGCGCCATTGATGGTCATGATGCCCATCACCAGCGGGCTCATCCGGGTGCGGGCGGCGAACGCCATCGCCGCCGGCGCGATCAACGCCACCGCCGCCGGGCTAAAGGTGCCCAGCGCGGTCAGCACCGAGGCGGCGAAGAAGAACACCCACGGCACCACGGTCACCCGGCCGCGCACGGCACGGATGCAGGCGTTGACCAAAAGGTCAATGGTGCCGTTCTTCTTGGCCATACCGAAGAAGTAGGTAACCCCGACGATGGTCAACACGATCGAGGTAGGAAACTCGGCCAGGATTTCCTTATCGTCGAAGCCCAGCAAGAACGCCCCGACGCCGAACGCGCCGAGGAATCCCAGAATTCCGATGTTGATGGGAAACACGCTGGCGATCACGAACATCGCGACCAGCGCAATCAAAGGCAATAACTCCAGGGCAGTCATAACGAACTTTCACTGTGGCGGTGGACCGGACGGCACTACCGGGTGGCTAGAGCCACACTCATCGGCGAGCGTGGTCCACAACACGTTAAGCAAGCGGTTCATTCAGCACAATTTCGATTTTCTACCCAGCCCTTTAGCAAAACTGAAACCTCCCCACACAACCCAGCCGGCGTTGGCTCGGCCGTGGGAGCGCGACATACGTCGATATCGCCCACGGTTCACTGCGCGTG
The DNA here is from genome assembly GCA_963848855.1 of uncultured Actinomycetota bacterium. Lineage (GTDB taxonomy): Bacteria > Actinomycetota > Actinomycetes > Mycobacteriales > Mycobacteriaceae > Mycobacterium. The sequence goes on along the minus strand of CAWKFL010000005.1, from coordinate 656,265 downwards.
CGGGCCGGGCGGTGTCAAGCTCGTTCGACCACCCGCTCGCGAACGGCGAACCGCAGCATGACCCCGACGCACGTGGGCCACCGCCGCCTATAGCGTGGTTGCGACGAGCGCCCACGCTATTATTTGCGCTTAACCCTGGAGGTCCCGTGCTCGACCCGCGCCGCCTACTCCTGCTCGTCGACGTCGTGCGGGCCGGCTCCATTACCGCGGCCGCGTCCCAGCTGAACTACACGACTTCCGCCGTGTCTCAGCAGATCGCGAAATTGGAAACCGAAGCTGGGCAACCGCTGCTCGAACGCCACGCCCGTGGTATACGGCTCACTGAGGCCGGGGCGGCCCTGGTTCGTCGTGCCGAACGCATCGAAACCCAGCTTCTGGCGGCCGGCACCGAACTCGACGACATTGCCGGACTTCGATCGGGCACAGTGCGGCTCGGCACATTTCCCACGGCGGGCTCAAGCTTGCTGCCACCCGTCGTCAAGGCCTTTAAGTCCCGCCATCCGGCGATTCGGCTTACCGTGCGCAGCTCGCGGTTTGCCCACCTGCGGGCCATGCTGGACGCTCGCGAGATCGAAATGTCGCTGCTGTGGGACTATGCGTGGGACCAAGTCAACGACCCCGAACTAACGGTGCGCGTGCTCCTCGTCGACCCATCGGCCCTGGTTGTGTCCGTGAATCATCGCTTCGCGAAGCGGAAGAAGATCTCGATGGACGAGCTCTCCGACGAGCAATGGATCACCCGCGAGGACACCCATCCTGTCGGATTGGCACTGGAAAATGCATGTCATGCCGCAGGATTCAAACCCACTGTCGCTCTTGCGGCTAACGACTATCAAGAGGCCCAAGCGATGGTAGCCATCGATCTCGGTGTCTCGCTCGCGCCACGGCTGGCGCTGTCGAATCTGCGCGACGATGTCCGTGTCATCCCGCTCGTGGGGGGAGCCCCGTCGCGTCGAATTCTCCTGGCGCACCTTACCGAACAACGCTTGACGCCTGCGGCGCAGACTCTGATGACTACCTTCGAGGAAGTCGCACGCGAGTTCGTCTGACCAATCCCACCAGACGGTGGATTCCGTGAATACGCTAACCGCTTCAAGCTGATGAGGCGCTGCAAAAGTTCAAGCCCGAGCACCGCAACGGGATATTCGCTTGGACATGTTCAGGCAGGCTGAAGCCTTAACTTCAGCTTAAGCCTCGTCGAGATTTTCGAGGTTGTACTCGAGTCTTTGGCGGCGCACGCTGGTTCCCGACACACAGTAGACGCGGCAACACCTAAGCCCCGGCGTTTGGAAACCGCAGTCTCCTTCGATACGAACGAAAGGCGGGCCAGGCAGTGTTCACACTCCGCGGCACTTGGATGCGTGGCGGGACCAGCAAATGTTGGCTGTTCAACGCAGTCGATGTCGACCCCTTGATCGAGGATGCCGGCAGTCTCGACGACATTCTCATTGCGGCCTTCGGTTCAGAGGATCCGCGCCAGCTTGATGGTGTCGGCGGCGGCAGTTCCACTACCTCTAAAGCCGCGGTTGTGCGCCGTTCCAGCGACCCGGCCATCGACGTCGACTACCTCTTTGCCCAGGTCGCAGTAGGCGATCGGCGGGTCGAGTGGGGCAGCAACTGCGGTAACTGCGCTACCGCGATCGGGCTTTATGCGCTGCAAGCCGGGCTCGTGCCGGTGGACGCGACGAGGACCTCAGTGCGAATGCGCAACCAGAACACTGGAGCGGTGCTTGTCGCGGAGATCGCCACACCAGGCGGATCGATCCCCGTCCAGGGTGACGCCGCCGTCCCCGGAACACGCGCGCTCGGCGTCCCGGTCGCACTCACGTTCGTCGACCTGGCCGCCGATCCGACGTCCTTGCTACCCACCGGGAGCGTCACCTACCCGATCTCTATCGGTAGACGCGACTATCGCGGGACGCTGGTCAGCGCTGGAGCTCCGACGGCGTTGTTCGACGCTGCGGATCTCGGACTGACCGGCTCCGAGGACAACGCGTGTATCGCCGAGCAGCTGCCGCTGCTAATCGAGCTGCGCAGCGAGGCAGCGCTCAAGATGGGCCTGCGCCGTCCCGGGGAACCGGTCGCTCATGCCGTTCCGAAGGTCGGAATCGTAGGGCCGCCTCGCGATTACCGGACCAGCTCGGGAGCCGAGGTAGCCGCCAACGAATACGACGTCTCGGTGCGGATGGTGTCGATGCTCGCCCCACACCCTGCGATTGGCCTGACTTCCGCGGTCTCGGTCGCTGCAGCCGCCACACTGCCCGGCGGTGTCGTCGCCGACAACGCGCGGATCGGTTTGGCAAAGTCACTGCGACTCGGCACCGCCGCCGGTGTTGTGCATGTAGACATCGCCTCGACCCCAGACGGCTATCCGGAGACAGTAACGCTGCACCGGGCAGCTCGACGAATCGCGACCGCCGAAGTCTTCCTCGCCGCACCAGCGGTCGCACTGGCCGGTTCGCCACGATAACGGAAACGCACTGCTAGAAGCGGACGATCTCGGCCTGACCTGCGCGCGAATCACCTGCAAACAGTTGATTTCGGCACCGGTGACCTCCGTACCACCCGGTGCGGACACCCTCAGAAAAACATGCGAACCGTTCCTGCCGCGACAGCCAGAAACGTTCATTCGCCCAACCAAATGGATGTCGCCGAGGGCGGCCTTCCCTTCAGAATATTCGACCCCGACATTTCTCGACCCCCAAAGGAATAGCGATGCCACAGGAATTCGATGCAACAACTACGGACGTCCCAGATCCCTCACCCCCGGGATCGGGTCCATTACGCGGGATACGAGTACTCGACATCAGCACGGTGTATGCGGCGCCGATCAGTGCGATGCTGCTTGGCGATTTCGGCGCTGAGGTCATCAAGATCGAGCATCCGGTCGGAGATCCAGCCCGCTCACATGGCGCCAGTAAGGACGGCCACGGTCTGTGGTGGAAGGTCATCTCGCGCAACAAGCGATGCGTGACCTTGAATCTCGGACGGCCGGAGGGCCAGCGAATTCTGCGGGAGCTTGTCACCGACGCCGACGTGCTTGTCGAGAACTTCCGGCCGGGCGTGTTAGAGAAATGGGGTCTTGGTCCACACCGGCTGCGAGAAATCAACCCGAAGCTGGTGGTGTTGAGGGTGACCGGGTTCGGGCAGACCGGGCCATACGCGAGCCGGCGGGCATTCGGCACCCTGGCCGAGGCGATGAGCGGCTTTGCCCATCAGACTGGTGAGGAATTCGGCCCTCCGACGCTGCCGCCGTTCGGGTTGGCCGACGGGGTTGCCGGGATCACCGGTGCGTTCGCGGTGGTGAGCGCGCTGTTTCACCGCGACGCCCCGGACAGCGACGGTCAAGGCCAGGTGATCGACCTGTCACTGCTCGAGCCGCTTGTCGGCATCCTGGGTCCCGGGCCGAGCGCATTCGATCAGCTTGGTCTCGTTGCGGGGCGGCACGGCAACCGATCGCCGAACAACGCGCCACGAAATACCTACCTGACCAAGGACGGTCGTTGGGTGGCGATCTCGGCCAGCGCTACCTCAGTGGCGGAGCGGGTGATGCGGCTGGTCGGACGTCCCGACCTGGTCGAGCAGCCGTGGTTTGCCTCGGCGGGCGAGCGCAGCCGAAACGGTGACCTGCTCGACGACGCGGTCGCGAAGTGGATCGCGGACCGGCCCTTGCACGAAGTGAGTGCGGAATTCGAGCGAGTGGGCGCCGCGCTGGCGCCCATCTACGACGTCGAACAGCTGTTGAATGATCCACATGTGCGCGATCGCGAAACGATCACCACTGTCGACGACGAGGACCTCGGCCCTCTGAAAATGCAGAACCTGATGTTCCGGATGCAGACCACACCGGGGGCGATTCGGTTCGCCGGCCGCCGGCTCGGTCAGGACAATTGCGCCTTCTACCGTGAACGCCTCCGCCTGAGTCCGGACGAGATCGCCAACCTCGAGCACGACGGGGTCCTGTAGTCGACCGCAGTTATCTCATCGCTCCGGTCACAACGACAAAGTGTTGAAGAGGGTGTTCGACGTACCAGCAGCAACTGTTCGCCGAGTTCCTACGGCACTGTCTTGAAGGAGATCAGCCCGAAGTGATCGAACCGCTTCAACGCAGAGCGTCTGAAAAGGCTCTTCGAGCACAAGCCTGTTGGGCGAGGCGCAGCCTGGAGATCCGCTTTAGCGGCCGCAGAACCGTGTGACGAAGGAGGCGGCCAGGGCGGCGGCGTTCGCGGTCACCGAACTGATGAAGGAGCAGGGAGTGATCGTGTTCCCGAACGGCGTCTACGACAACGTGCTGAAGATCAAGCCGCCCATGAATTCCAGCGCCATCACGTGGACCTGTACTGCGAGGCGCTCGACCTAGTGCTCGACCAGCTGCCGAGGTAACGCCCTCGGAGGTATCGGGCAGCTACTCTCGTTCGGAATTCCGGGCGGCGAAGATTGCCAGCACCGTTTCGGCATTGTCCTTGAGCACGCCGGTGAGGACGTCGACCGCGTGGGAGGGGTCTCCGCTTTCAATTGCCGTCATGATCTTCTGGTGCTCCTCGACGACAGCGGGCTGCATTTCAATCTCCCGCTCCACGAAGAGCACTCGCAGCAGGTAGCGCAACTCCTTGGCCAACTGCGCATAGAAGGCATCGATTCGTTTGCTATTGAGCATTCCGACGATCGCGGCGTGGAAGTCAAGATCGCGCGCGGCGATCTCGGCGGCGTCCTTGGTCTCATACGCCTGCATCAGCGCGTCGAGGGCAGCCCGCACGGGGACGAGTTCTTCGGACGTACGGGGTACGCGAAGGGCGGAGACTTCCAACGCCAGCCTTGCGCGGTAGAGCTCGAGAAGATCGTCACGTGTCGGGTCGACGACGGCGAAACCGTGGTGCAGCGTGTAGCGCACCATGCCGCCCACATCAAGAATCCGCACCGCCTCGCGGACGGTGTTCCGTGAGATGCCAAGTGACGTCGCCAGGGCGCTCTCTTTGATAGGCGACCCAGGAGACAGTTCCCCGCGCATGATCGCCTCTGCCAGCCCATCGGCAACCTGCTGAGCCGTACTGGACCGGCGCAGCGTCAGATTGTGCACCGTGGTCATGACGACCACTTTAGCCGTTGATGCTCAATCGCTTCATTGTCCTACGAGTGAGCCACCGTGTGTCGCCCGATCCCCGTCATGCGAGATCTACAGCAGGAGACGGCGGTAACGGTGCAGCACTCGCTACGAGCGGACTATGCTCGGCTGACGGTCACGGTGTGCCGCCGTGACAGCGACGTGTACCGAGGCAGACCCGATGCCTGAAGTCGACCCGCTGCCCACACAGCCCGACGATTCCCCCGGGATACCGGCTGAACTGTTAGCTGCCGGATTCTCGGATCCGGAGGAGATCGGACGCGGCGGCTTCGGAGTCGTGTACCGCTGCGTACAGCCCGCGCTGGATCGAACGGTGGCGGTGAAGGTCCTCACCGCCGACCTCGAGCCGGACAACCTCGAGCGATTCTTCCGCGAGCAGGTCGCGATGGGAAAGCTGTCCGGACACCCACACATCGTCAGCATGTTTCACGTCGGCGCCACCGCCACTGGGCGCCCGTACCTCGTCATGCAGTACCACCCACACGGTTCCCTGGGCGCCAGGATCCAGCACAGCGGAGCGCTCGGCTGGCGAGACGCCCTGCACGTCGGTGTGAAGATGGCCGGTGCTTTGGAGACGGCGCACCAGCGCGGGATCCTGCATCGCGACGTCAAACCTGCGAACATTCTGCTCACCGAATACGGCGAACCGCAGCTCACCGACTTCGGTATCGCCCGAATCAGCGGCGGCTTCGAAACGACCAAAGGGACCATCACCGGGTCTCCGGCCTACACCGCTCCCGAGGTACTACAGGGCCACCCGTCGCAGGCGGCCTCCGACGTGTACAGCCTCGCGTCGACCCTGTTCTCCGCCGGAACCGGGCATGCCGTCTACGAGCGCCGCAAGGGTGAGCAGGTAGTCGCCCAGTTCCTTCGGATCACTGACCGCCCGATGCCAGACCTGCGTTCGTCGGGCCTTCCAACTGACTTCTGCGAAGTGGTCGGGCGGGCGATGTCTCGCGATCCGTGCGACCGGCCGGCGACGGCCGTCGAATTCGGCGAGATGTTGCGCGAGACACAGCGCCGACACGGCATGCCGGCCGACGACATCCCGGTCCCACTTGCGGCGCCGGACGTCGGAACCGATTCCGGGCCCATCGTCGAGCCGATGCGGAGCCTGTACCGGGCACGGTCGTTGGTCACCCCGCCGGCCCCGGCCACCAGATTCCGCCCGCCCACGCCGGGCCGCGCCTTGGTACGGCGTGACCGCTTGATCGAGCAGATGCGCGCCGGCCGGTCCAGGAAGCTGACCGTGATCCACGGGCCGACCGGTTTCGGCAAGAGCACCCTTGCCTCACAATGGTGCGACCTGCTGACTGCCGAAGGTGTGACCGTCGCATGGCTGACCGTCGACAACGACGACAACAACCTTGTTTGGTTCCTATCCCATCTGATCGAGGCCATTCGCGCCGTCAGGCCAACACTCGCCACCGAACTCACCGAGGTGCTAGAGGAGCGTGGGGACGAGTCCGAGCGCTACGTCCTCACCTCGCTGATCAACGAGATCCATGTGAGCGGCGACCCGTTGACGCTGGTGATCGACGACTGGCACGCGGTCACCAACAAGGCCACGATCGAGGCGCTGCGCTATCTGTTGGACAACCTGTGCCCCGCGCTGAAGGTTGTGGTCACCAGTCGCAGCCAGAGCGGTCTGCCGCTGAATCGCCTGCGGATGCAGGACGAACTGGTCGAGATCGACTCCACCGCAATGCGATTCGAAACCGACGAATCGGAGCAATTCCTCGTTGGGCTGCGGGGGCTCGCCCTCGATCACACCGAAATCGAAGACCTCACCACGGTCACCGACGGCTGGGTGGCGGCTCTTCAGCTCGCGTCGTTGTCCCTGCGCACCTGCGATGACCCCTCTCAGCTGATCAGCTCAATGACCGGTCGCCACCACGCGATCAGTGAATTTCTCGCCGAGAACGTGCTCGACACACTGGAACCGGCGATGCTGGACTTCCTGCTGGCCACCTCTATCACCGACCGAATCTGCGGGGATCTCGCCGCAGCGCTCTCCGGGGTCGCACGGGCACAGGAGGTTCTCGAAGAGGTCGAAGAGCACGATCTGTTCTTGAACCGCATCGACAATCAATGGTTCAGATTCCACCACCTGTTCGCCGAGTTCCTCCGGCACAGGCTCGAGCGTGATCAGCCGGATCGTGTCGCGGAGCTGCATCGCATCGCCTCAGACTGGTTCGCCAGGCACCGATTAATCAGTGAGGCAGTCGATCACGCGCTGGCAGCAGGTGACGAACAAAGGGCAGTCGAGATCGTCGAGGACGACGGACTCTACATGTTCGCGCACTCGCAGATGTCAACGTTGATCGGCTGGGTGGACAAACTCCCACCGACGATCGTGAAGTCGCATCCACGGCTGCAACTCGCCCTGGCCTGGGCGAACATCCTGCTGCACCGTGCCGAAGCCACCCGCCAAGCCCTGATCCTGGTGGAATCCACAGTGGAGGAATCCGGCCTCAGTACTGATGAGATCGCCGACGTGCGCGCCGAGGCGGATGTAGTGCGGGGCCTCGTGGCGCTGCGCGCCGACCACCTCGAGGGCATCGACGAACACATTGCGCCATGCCTGGCCCGACCGGACACCGTCCGCCCCTTCGTGGCTGGCAAGGCGGCCAACCTCGCCACCTTCGCCGCCGCCTACCGGTGCGACCTCAACGAGGTCACCCGTCTACAGGCCTGGGCATCCAGCTATTTTGAGCGCAGCCGGGATTCGTTCAATCCCATTCACGGGTTGTGCTTCACCGGGCTCGCGACCCGGCTGCTGCTCGATCTGCGGACCACCGAGCAGTGCTTCCGCGAGGCCTTGAAACTGGCCAAACAGTCCGGTGGAAGTCACTCGTACACCGCCCGCTTGGCGAGTTCGCTACTCGGCGAATTACTTTACGATCGTGGCATTCTCGACGAAGCCGAACAGCTGCTGGACGAAGGCTACAAACTAGGCCCCGAGGGCGGCCCCGTCGACTTCAAGATCGCGCGGTACGTGACCGGGGCACGCATCAAAGCATTGTTGGGCGACCGGGATGAGGCGGTGCAACGGCTCAACGAAGGCGCCCGGATCGCACGGGCGTTGTCGCTGAAGCGTCTTCGCGCGCTCGCCGAGAACGAGCGGATCCGACTCGGCCTGCCGGCGCACCCGGAGTTGGGTGCCGTACCCGTCACGTCGTACCAAAGTCGTCGGCGTCCGATGGACGACATCGACGAGATCACCGTCCAGCATGAAGAGGCGTCTGCGATTCGGCTGCTCCTCGCCGAAAAAGACCCCTCAAACGTGGAACTGGCGGGCCGATGGGCGCAGGAATGGGTGGACCGGCTGGCCGAGGTGCAGCGGCCGCAGGCCCTGTTACGGGCCCGACGGCTACTGGTTGCCTGCCGCGCCGCTGCCGGTCGGGTCGACGAGGCCAAGGCAGTGCTGGCGACCATCGCCGCGCAGTGCGCGCAGATCGGATCGCTGCGCTACCTCCCCGACGGCGGGCCGTACGTGGTCGCGATGCTGCGCGCCCTACACGAGGACCAACAGAATGGTCGCTGGCATCCCGACTGGACCGAAGTGCCCGCAGATTTCCTCGCCACGTTGGTCAGCGTCGACGTGGTTCATTCCCTGTGAGCCGTCACTGCGTCTGTCAGTCTTTCTGTCCGCGACTGCGGGTGCGCCAGGCGCTCTGGGCGCAGGATCGCGTCGAGCTCACCGGAGGTGAGCAGACCACTCTCGAGCACCAGCGAGGTGACGCTTCGACCGTGGACAGGGCCAGTCGCGCGATTGAGGTTGCCGCGTCGTAGCCGATCAGCGGGTTGAGCACGGTGACGATTCCGATGCTGTCTTCGACCTGGGAACGCAGAAACCCCTTGTTGGCGGTGATCCCGTCGATGCAATGGTCGGCCAAACGGGTGCAGGCTGCGGTGAGCGAGCTCAGGCTGGCGAAAAGTGCCCGCGCAATGATCGGTTCAAAGGCGTTCAGCTGCAGCTGCCCGGCCTCGGCTGCCATGGTGACGGTGAGGTCGTTGCCGATGACCTCGAACGCCACCTGGTTGACCACTTCCGGAATGACCGGGTTGACCTTTCCGGGCATGATGCTCGATCCCGCCTGCCGTGGGGGCAGGTTGATCTCGGCGAAACCTGCCCTGGGTCCAGAGGACAGCAGCCGCAAGTCATTACATGTCTTCGACAGCTTCACTGCGACTCGCTTGAGCATCCCCGAGAAGAGAACGAAGGCGCCGCAGTCCTGGGTTGCTTCCACGAGGTTGCTTGCCGTCACCAGCGGCAGCCCGGTGATCTCCTGGAGGTGAGCGCAGGCTGCTGATGCGTAGCCCGGGTCGGTGTTGATGCCGGTGCCGATGGCGGTAGCGCCGAGATTGATCTCGTGCAAGTGAACCAGGACTTCGCGGATCCGCCGTTCGTCCTCGTGGACCATCACGGCGTAAGCGCTGAATTCCTGGCCGAGAGTCATCGGCACGGCGTCCTGCAGTTGGGTTCTGCCGACTTTCACCACATCGTCGAATTCAAGGGCCTTGCGCGCCAGTGTCTGTCGAAGATGAGCCATGGCGGCCAACAACTCTTGGGTGCCCTCGACGGTCGCGATCCGGATGGCGGTGGGATATACGTCGTTGGTCGACTGCCCCATATTCACGTCGCCGTTAGGGTGAATCATCGAGTACTCACCCTTGTCGAACCCGAGGATCTCCAGGGCGCGGTTCGCGATGACCTCGTTGGCATTCATGTTCGTCGACGTTCCGGCGCCTCCCTGAATGACATCAACCACGAATTGATCCAGCAGCAGGCCGTTTTCGATGTCCTGGCAGGCGTGCACGATTGCGTCTTTTTTCACCTGATCAATCAAGCCCAGATCGAAGTTGGCCAGCACCGCTGCGTGCTTGACCTGTGCGAGCGCCGTGACGAGCAACGGATACGAGGAGATGTCCGTACCGGTGATCGAAAAGTTCTCTACCGCGCGGAGCGTCTGGATCCCCCAGTAAGCGGTGGCCGGAACTTCCCGGGCGCCCAAGAAGTCTGTTTCTATCCGACTTCCACTGGCTTGCAAAAGGGACGGTGCATTCATGTGTGCCACTGCTCTCAGGTCGCGATGTGTTGGTGTGGGGTGCTCGTTGCAGGGACAAGGGCATCGATCGCAGCCAGGACCGCGGAGGTGAATTCCGACGTCGACGAGGTGCCGCCGACGTCGCGGGTACCGAACCCGTCGCGCAGGGCCGACTCGAACGCGGACTGCAGGTGCCGCGCAGCCTCGGGGTGGCCAAGGTGCTCGAGCATCATGGCGCCCGACCAGATCTGCCCCACCGGATTCGCCAGGCCTTTACCCGCAATGTCCGGAGCCGACCCGTGAACGGGCTCGAACAGCGACGGGAAGTCGCCCTCCGGGTTCAGATTGGCGCTGGGCGCCAAGCCGATGGAGCCGGTGACGGCGCTTCCGAGATCCGAGAGGATGTCGCCGAACAGATTGGAAGCGACGATGACATCGAAGGTCCAGGGCTTGAGGACGAGATGTGCCGCAAGGGCATCGACGAGTTCGCTGGTGAGGCTCACCCCGGGGTAGGCGGCAGCCGTCTCTTCCACGACTTCGTCCCAGAACGGCATGGTGTGCACGATGCCGTTGCTCTTGGTGGCGGACGTCAGATGCCCCCGGCGAGATGCCGCCAGGCCGGCGGCGTAGCGGGTGACCCGGGAGACGCCGAGTCGGGTGAAGATGGTTTCCTGTACCGCGCTCTCCTGCGGCAGACCACGGTACATGCGGCCGCCGACTTCCGAATACTCTCCTTCGTTGTTTTCTCGAACGATGAGGAAATCGATCGGGTGCTTGGCCGCGAGGGGTGACGTGACACCGTCAAGTGTCTTGACGGGACGAAGATTGACATACTGCTGGAACTCCCGGCGAATGGGGATCAACAGGCCCCACAGTGATTCGGTGTCAGGGACATCGGGTGACCCCACTGCTCCCAAATAGATCGCGTCGTGTTCGGCGAGCCGCTCCAGGCCGTCGACGGGCATCATCCTCCCGTGCTGGACATAGCGCTCCGATCCCCAGTCGAAGTACGTGAATTCCAGGTCGAGAGAATAGATTTCCGCGATGCGCTCGAGGCAGGCGATACCCGCCGGAATCACTTCTTTCCCGATGCCATCGCCGGGAATCACTGCGATTCTGTCTGTGCTCATGACGCTGTCCGCGCTGGCATGCCGTTCAGTACTTGCCGGAGTGCACCCGATTCTCCGAGGTTCACAATGGTGTTTTTGGGTTCGGTCATTTCGTGGACTGCGTACCGCACCCCTTCACGGCCGACACCGGACTTCTTGAAGCCGCCGAAAGGCATGGAATCGATTCGGACGTCGCTGGTCTCGTTGATGACCACGGCGCCCACATGCAGGTGCTCGGCAATGGCCAGCGCGAGATCCACGGATTGCGTGAAGACGCCCGCTTGGAGGCCGTACTCGGAGTCGTTGGCAGCCTGGATTGCGTCTGCGACCTCGACGAACGGCATGATGCTGACGACCGGACCGAACACCTCCTCGCGGATCACCCGACAATGCGCCGGCACATCGGTCAGGACTGTGGGTTCATAGAAGGCGTCACGTCGCTGACCCCCCGCGTGGACCGACGCCCCGGCCACCCTGGCCTCGTCGACCCATTCCTCGACGCGCCGAGCCTCCGCTTCGGAAATCAGTGGGCCAACGTCGGTTCGGCGGTCGAACTTCGGCCCGGTTCGCAGCGCCCGCGTACCGCAGGCGACGTGTTGGACAACCCGGTCGAAGAGCGTGGCATGCGCATACACTCGTTGAACCGAGAGGCAGTTCTGGCCTGCGACCCCAAAGGCTCCGGCGACAATCGCATCGGCCGCGTCGATCGGGTCGGCGTCGGCGCAGACGATCGTTGCGTTGTTGCCGCCGAGTTCGGAGAGGATCTTTTTTGCACCGGCTACGGCGGCGATGCGTCCCGCCGTTCGGGGACCGCCGGTGAAGGAAATCAGGTCGATCTGATCGTCGGTCACGAGCGCTTCGGCAACGCCCGGCCCTGTGACGATCGCCGCGATGCGTCCCGACGGGACTCCTGCTTCTAGTAACAACTCAACCAGGGCCAGTCCGCTCAGCGGAGTTCGCTCGGAGGGCTTCAGCACTACACCGTTGCCGGCGATGAGGGCTGGGCCCAGCTTGTGCGCCACCAGGTTCAGCGGATCATTGAACGGCGTGATCGCCGCGACGATTCCCACCGGTTTCCGGCTGTACCAGCCGATCTTGTTGCCTGCCGCGGTGCTGTCGTCGAAATCCAGGGTCGATCCGGACAGCTCGCTGGACGCGGCCGCCGAGAGCCGTAGAGTCTCGATGCAGCGACGGACCTCGGACTCCGCCTCGGTGATGGTCTTGCTGCTTTCCGCTGCGATGATGTTGGCGAAGCGCGCAGACTGCTCCTCGAGAAGCCGAGTCGCCTTCTCGAGCGCCTGCCGGCGGGAGCGTAGAGGCCACGTGACGAGCTGAAGGTGACGGTGGATGTGCGCGACAGCGCGCCGGACGTCTTCGGACGTTGAGCTACAAACCCGGCCGATCATGAAGCCGTCTTCCGGATCCCGGACTTCTAGCGTCATGTCACCGGACTGCCAATGTCCGTCGAAGAACGCCCCGCCAGGAAGGTGGGCCATCTCGGACCGTTCGGCGGCCGTATCCGGACGCACGTCAGCGACGCTGCAAGAGAGAATCATGAATTGCGTACCCTGCCTACTTGATTCGGTCGATGATCTTTGCGGCGCCGCCGATGATCGGCAGGAACCATGGCGGGCCAAAGTGCCCTGGAACGGGAGGATTCTTCAGACCCTCCCAAACGTTCGCGGTCTTGTCGCCTCCCATGTAGCGGACCATGTTCTTGCCCATATGGGCAGCCATCTGCACACCGTGGCCGCTGTAGCAGAGGGAGTAGAACACCCCGTCATGAATGCCGGCGTGGACCATCTGGTCCATGGAGAGATCGACCAGTCCACCCCAGGTGTAGTCGACCTTCGCGTTCGAAAGATAGGGGAACAGCTCGATCATGGCCTCGCGCAGGATCTTGCCGCTCTTGACATCCGAATCCGGGCTGGAGAGCGCGAAGCGGGCGCGGCCACCGAACAGCAGCCTGTTGTCAGGGGTGATGCGGAAGTAGTAGGTCAGCATCTTGCTGTCCGAGGCCATGCGCCGGTTCGGCAGGATGCGGTTGACGACCTCGTCCGGCAGCGGTTCGGTGACGATGATGAAGCTGCCCACCGGAATCACCCGCCGCTGAAGCCAGGGCGTCACGGCGCCCGTGTAGCCGCTGGTGGCCACCAGTACCTGCTTCGCCCGGACGACGCCTCGGGTGGTGTGCACATCGTGGACGGTTGCCGAGACCTTGTGCATTTCGGTGACCGCCGCGTTTTCGCAGAGGACAGCGCCCGCGGCATCAGCCGCCCCGGCCAGGCCATGCACGAACTTTCCGACGTGCAGCCCGGCTCCCAGCGGATCGAGCATTGCCCCGTGATAAAAGTCGGACCCGATTTCGCTGTGGATATCCGACTTCGGAATGGTGATGACGTCGTAACCGGCTAACGAAGCCAATTGCTCCTGCGACTTCAGCATTCCTTCGTAGTGGGACGGACGAAAGGCTAGTGAGAGCTTTCCGAACCGCTGGAAGTCGCATTCGATGCCATAGTTGCTCACCAATTTCTCGATGGTGTCGATGGCGTCGTTGTATTCCCGGAACATTTCCACGGCGCGGGCGCCGCCATAGCGCTTTACCGCGGCGTTGAAGCTGATCGCCAGTCCCGTGGTTGCCATTCCTCCGTTGCGGCCGGATGCCCCCCAACCCACCGTATGTCGTTCAAGAACAACAACACTGGCGCCTTGGTTGGCGAACTCGACGGCTGCCGTGAGCCCCGTGAACCCCGCGCCGACGATCGCGACGTCGACCCGTTCGGGCACCGGTGTACGGCGGTAATCGCCAGACGGTTCGGCAGTGTCTTGCCAATAGGGGATGAGTTTCACGATCGACCGCCGCCTTTGCTCGTGGATCTACAGACCGAGGAGTTTGTTGAGCTCGTCCAGGGACTGAACTGTGGTGTAGTCGTAGCCCTCGGTGACGGGGTCATAGCCACGGTCCAGCAGCACCAGGTTGCGAAAGCCCATGTCGTGCATCGGCATCAGGTCGTACCGGGTGTGCGATGAGACGTGCAGGAAGTCCTCCGGCTTGGCGTTCAGGGTGTCGAGCATGTACTCGAACGCCTGGTAGCGCGGCTTGTAGGCCTGGGCCTGCTCAGCGGTGAGGACGGCGTGGAAGTCCGCACCGAGCCGCGGCACACTGACGTCCAGGAAGCTGTCGTCGGCGTTGGACAGAGTCACCAGCTTGTAGTTGTCGCCCATGAGCTTCAGCGGGGCCGGCACGTCCTCGTGGGCACCAAAGCCACGGACCGCCTCGGCGAACTGCGCGCCGGCGCCTTCGGTCGGCCCGATGCCCCACCGCTTGCAAACCCGGTCAAAGGAATTCTGAAGGATCTGCTCGTAGGGCTTGTAATCGCCACACACCTCGTCGAATCGGTACCCGCGGAACACCTTCTTGAACGCCGGCCACTGCTCTTCAGGCAGACGACCCGCCAGCAACCGGCGCGTGGTGGCATCCGTTTCCCAGTTGATCAGCGTGCCGTAGCAGTCGAAGGAGACGTACTCCGGTCGGAAGGTCTTGTTTCCCATCATGATCCGTTCGCTCGAAGGAGGCAGTGGCCCGGTCGGGAACCGCCACTGGTCAGGGAAGGAACGCGTGTCGCCTCGGGCGGTGCCCCGCTCCACACAACTTCCGCTGTCTGCCCACAGACCCTAAACCCGGGCTTGCTCAATTGTCAACAATTGGATAGTATCGTCGTGTGACGCACAACACCCCAGGTAGTCGACAGTGGTCAGCGTTACTGCTGACTGTCGACGTTCTACCTGTGGGGGTGGGTGGATTGGTTGATCCGAGAAGCCCTACGAACCCGCTCTACTCGCCGCGGGCCATCATCTTCAGCTAGTCATTCGAAGGAATCCCCAATGAAGACAACAAAATTCCAGGCCGCAGTGGCTGGCGTTGCCGTCCTGTTCGCCCTGGGCGCGTGCACCACCACCGACACCAGCGCCAACAACGCGGAAACAGGGAGCAAGACGTCAAATACGGCCGATATCTCCGAGGGCGTTCAGCCGGACCCCGCCGCAGTCGCTCTGTTGCCGGCCGCATACAAGGACAAGGGCGAGCTGTCGGTGGCGATGGATCTCCACTATCCGCCGACCACCTTCCTTGCCGATGACAACAAAACTCCGATCGGCCTCAACCCCGACATCGCCCGTCTCGTGGCCAAGAAGCTGGGACTCAAGCTCAACTTCGTCAATACCAGTTTCGACACCATCATTCCCGGCATCGAGGGTGGCCGATACGACTTCACCGCCACCTCAATGTCCCCAACGTCCGAGCGGCTCAAGGTCCTGGACATGATCGACTACTTCAACGGCGGACTGTCCGTGGCCGTTGCCGCCGGCAACCCCAAGGGCCTGAGCAATGACGATATGTGCGGCAAGAACATCGCCGTAACGAAGGGCTCGAATGCACAGCTCAAGCACCTGCCCAACGTCTCCGAGTGGACGTGCACATCGCAGGGCAAGCCGGCGATCAATGGCATCACCCTGCCCAACGTCCAGGAAGCACTGACCCAGCTGGCCTCCAAGCGCGTCGACGGCGTCTTCTATGACACCCCCGCCCTGGTATGGGCAGAAACGCAGCAGCCCAACGCCATCGAAGTCCTCAGCCCCCAGGTCGATACGCGCACAGAGCACATCGTCACCGTCGCCCTCAAGAAGGGATCACCGCTGACGCCCGCGGTGCAGGCAGCCGTTCAGTCCATCCTCGACAGCCCCGAATACCAGAAGTCGCTCGCCAATTGGGGTCTGACCGATGGGGCCATCACCGACGCGAAGCTCAACTAGGGATCACCATGGTGCAACTAACGACCCAAGGAAGTGAGCCGGCAATGAACGGGATGGACCCAGCGCTCAAACCGAGGCTCCGGCGTAGGAGTGGTTTCGAGTACGCGGCGTGGATCGTGTGCACCCTGCTCGCCCTGGGCATCCTCGCGTCCGTAATGACCAATCCCAACTTCCAGTGGAATGTGGTCGCCAAATACCTCACCCATGAATCAATCCTGCGCGGGCTGGTCCTGACGATCGTGTTGACGGTGGTCAGCATGGTCTTCGGAACGCTGCTGGGTCTGATCCTTGCGATCATGCGGTCGTCGAGCATCAAACCGGTTGCCGCGACGGCAGGCGTGTACATCACCCTCTTTCGTGGCACCCCGGTGCTGGTCCAGTTGATCTTCTGGTTCAACATCGCCGCGCTGTACCCGAATCTGTCCATCGCCGGCGTGAACATCGACATCAATGCCCTGATCACCCCCATCCTGGCCGCGATCATCGGCCTGACGCTCAATGAGGCGGCGTACATGGCGGAGATCATCCGCGGCGGGTTCTCCTCCGTCGGTAAGGGCCAGATCGAGGCCGCCGACTCACTGGGGATGAGCGGCGCCATGAAGATGCGCAAGATCATCATTCCCCAGGCGATGCCCTCGATCATTCCGGCAACCGGAAACCAGGTCATCGGAATGTTCAAGGAGACGTCCCTCGTCAGCGTGTTGGGTGTCGCGGAACTGCTCCAGAGCGCCCAACTGATCTACGCCCGCACCTACGAGACCATTCCTCTCCTCATCGTTGCCAGCCTGTGGTACCTCGCGATGACCCTCCTTCTGAGCTACCCGCAATCCCAGCTCGAGAAGAAGTACTCCCGTTCAGCTTCGCGGCTTCCCCGAAAAGCAAAGCTCGCTGCGACAGACCAGGAAGGTGCCCGATGAATTGCGACGGAACGATTCACGGCCGCGGGATCCGCAAATCCTTTGGCTCCAAGACGGTTCTGCAGAATATCGATCTCGATATCGCCAGCGGTGAGATCAGCTGCATCATCGGTCCCAGCGGGTCCGGAAAGTCGACGTTGCTGCGCTGCGTCAACGGCCTGGAGACCATCGATCTCGGGGTGTTGAAGGTCAACGGAGAAGACTTCGGCTTCTACGAGACGGACAAGGCGTTCCATGCGGTGAGCCGCAAACGCCTGGCCCAACAGCGCACCAAAGTGGGCATCGTTTTCCAGCAGTTCAACCTGTTTCCGAATATGACCGCCCAGGAGAACATCATGGCCGGCCCGGTGCTGGTGAAGGGCGGTGACAAGAAGCAGGCAGCCCAGCAGGCGCAACAGCTGTTGGCCAGCGTGGGCCTGAGCGGTTTCGGCAGCCAATACCCCGCGCAGCTGTCCGGAGGGCAGCAGCAACGCGTGGCCATCGCGCGGGCGTTGGCCATGGATCCGCAGATCATGCTGTTCGACGAGCCGACCAGCGCCCTGGACCCAGAAAAGGTCGGTGAAGTCCTCGCCGTCATGAAGGACCTGGCCCAGAAGGGCATGACCATGGTTGTGGTCACCCACGAGATCGGTTTCGCGCGGGAGGTGGCGGACTCCCTGCTGTTCATGGACGAGGGCTGCATCGTCGAACGCGGTGATGCCCGCGAGGTCATTGCCAACCCGAAGGAACGCCGGACCCAGGATTTCCTGAAGCAGGTGCTCTGACGATGGACGGAAGACTTGCGGTCATCGGCCTGGGCAGCATCGGGAGCATGGCATTGTGGCAGGCTTCCCGCCTGTCCGACTCGGTGGTCGGATTCGAGGCACAATCTCCGGGCCACGCCCGCAGCGCCGTCGGCGGTGACACACGCCTGTTCCGCATGCTGTACCGAGGAACGCCGAGCTACTACCCGATCCTCGAGCGCTCCCGTCGGCTCTGGGCAGAACTCGAAGCCGACTCGGGCCAGCATGTTCTGACACGCTGCGGTGGGCTGTCGATCGGTACGGTGGACGGCCCCTATCTTCCGCACCTGCTCGAAACAACACGGTTGAACGAGGCGGACCACGAATTACTGAGCCGCGAGGCGATGGCCGAACGGTATCCGCAACACAACCTGCGCCCAGATGACGGTGCGGTGTTCGACCCGCATGCCGGTGTCCTGCGGACCGATCGTGCAGTCACCGCAGCGGTCGCCGCGGCGCAGGCGAACGGGGCAACGGTACTCAGCAACACTGCGATCGACGACATTCGGGAAGCTGACGACGGCGTGGTCATCACTTCCGGGTCTGATTCGTGGAGCTTCGAGAACGTCATCATCTCCTCAGGAGCATGGTCCCAGCGCCTCATGCCCGATTACCTGCGGGCCGCAACGGAAACGCAGCGGCTCTACTTGTCGTGGTTCGTGGCGCGCGACGCCGCCGAGTTCGCGCCGGACAGATTCCCGATCTTCATCCGGATCTCCGGAGATCGCTCCATGTACGGGGCTCCCAGCGTCGATGGCGTGACCGTCAAGGCAACGCTGGATGGTCGCGGGGCACCCACCCCACGAGCCGACGCAGTGCCCAGGGAACTCACGGCAGCCGAGATCGCGGAGACCACCGAGACCGTCACCGAGTTCTTTCCCGGCCTTTTTCCCAGCATCGTCCGCTCCGACGCCTTCCCGGACCTTTTCACCGCGGACAAGAACCCGCTACTCGGCCGGTTGCGGGCGAAGGGCCGAATCTACTGCGCCACCGGGTTTTCCGGCGCCGGCTTCAAGATGGCCTCCGGCTTCGGCGAGGTCGCCGCAAGCGAGGCCTTGGGCACGCGACTCTTCGAGGGGCTGGATTTCGTGCGGCCCCAACGGTTTCGGCCACCGAACGCAAGTGATGGTGCGCCGATCGCCGTCAGCGCGCGGAGTTCGGGCGCGTAGTGAGGCACGGCGTGGAGTATCTCGCGACGTTGCAAGAGACAATTGTTGACAATCGACAGTTAGTAGGGCCACACAAAGCCCTGGCAACTCTCAGCCCCGTCCTCAAGCAAGCCACCCCGGTCGTCGTCGACTACGCGGCCGGAAGCTGGATTTGCGCGACCGACGGCAAGAAGTACCTCGACTTCACCACCGGAATCGGCGTCACGAGCACCGGCCATTGCCATCCCGACGTGGTCGCCGCGGCCCGCGAACAGGTCGGCAAGATCGTTCATGCCCAGTACACGACGGTGATGCACAAGCCCTTGCTCGAACTCACCGCCAAACTCGGCGAATTCCTGCCCGCCGGCATCGACAGTGTCTTCTACGCCACCTCCGGCTCCGAAGCAGTCGAAGCCTCGGTCCGCCTGGCGCGCATGGCGACGGGACGACCCAACATCATCTCGTTCAACGGCGGGTTCCACGGCAGGACAGTGGGTGCGGCCTCGCTGACGACGGCCGGCACCAAGTTCCGCTCCGGATTCTCGCCACTGATGGGTGGAGTGCATATCGCCCCCTTCCCCCACTCCTTCCGGTACGGCTGGGATGAAGACACTGCAGTCGCCTTCGCGTTGAAGGAACTCGATCACCTCTTGCACAGCGTCAGCACCCCCAGGGACACAGCGGGTTTCATCATCGAACCCGTCCTCGGCGATGGCGGCTACATCCCTACTCCTTCGGCCTTTCTTCGAGGCTTGCGCGAACGTGCCGATCGGCACGGCATCGTGTTCATCGTCGATGAGGTCCAGGCGGGTGTGGGACGCACGGGCAAGTTCTGGGGACATGACTGGGCCGGGATCCGCCCGGACATCGTCATCACCGCGAAAGGACTGGCCAGCGGGTTCCCCATCTCCGCGATCGCCGCCTCAACGGAACTGATGTCCAAGGCGTGGCCAGGCTCGCAGGGCGGTACGTACGGAGGAAACGCCGTCGCCGCTGCCGCAGGCGTGGCGACACTGGGAGTCATCGAGCGCGAAAACCTCGTGTCCAATGCCCAGATTCGGGGCGAGGAGCTCCGCGCGGGGCTGGACAATCTCGGGACCGAGTTCGCCGGAATCGGGAACGTCCGCGGCCGCGGATTGATGCAGGCCGTCGAATTCACCACTGCGGACAACGCACCCGACGCTGCGACGGCGCTCGCGGTCCAACAGGCCGCCATCGACGCCGAACTCCTGCTCCTCACGTGCGGTCCGTACGGCAACGTCATCCGCATCATCCCAGCCCTCAATGTCACCAGCGACGAAATCCAAAGCGGCCTAACAAGGTTCACGCAAGCGCTGAAGACAGCCACTATCTCGACATAGCCCCCGGTTTCGCCGGCGACCCACCTGTCCTCCTGAATCGATCACAGAAAGCGTCACATGAGCCATTCTTTTGACCCCACCACCCTCCACACGGACCTGTTCATCGACGGTGTCTGGCGCAAGGCCACCGGCGCAGCCACCTTCACCGTGGAAAACCCGGCGACACACGAAGTCATCGCCGAAGTGGCCGACGGCGGGCCCGAAGACGCCATCGCGGCCATCGAGGCAGCCGGTCACGCGCAGGCGACGTGGAGCAAATCCACGCCGCGCGAGCGCGCAGACATCCTGCGGGCCGCCTTCGACCTCGTCATTGCGAACACCGACCGGCTGGCCGCCATCATGACCGCCGAGATGGGTAAACCCCTCGCCGAAGCAAAGGGCGAGGTGGCGTACGGCGCTGAGTTCCTCCGTTGGTTCTCCGAGGAGGCCGTTCGTGTCGGCGGGGACCACGCCACATCGGTCGACGGCAACACCCGAATCCTGATCACCAAAGAACCTGTCGGGCCCTGTGTTTTGGTGACACCGTGGAACTTCCCACTCGCAATGGCCGCCCGTAAGATCGCGCCGGCGGTTGCGGCGGGGTGCACGATGGTATTCAAGCCGGCCGACCTCACACCGCTGACGGCACTCGCCTTGGTGGACATCTTCCAGCAGGCCGGCCTGCCCGACGGGGTCCTCAACGTCGTGACCACATCCAGTGCCGCCGGCGTGGTGGAGCCGTGGATGAGCAGTGGCGTCGCACGCAAGATCAGCTTCACGGGTTCCACCGGGGTCGGCAAGATCCTGTTGCGTCAGGCAGCGGAGAACGTCATGCGCTCCTCCATGGAACTGGGAGGCAACGCTCCCTTCATCGTCCTGTCAGACGCAGACGTGGAGCGGGCCGTCGACGGAGCCATGCAAGCCAAGATGCGGAACATGGGCGAAGCCTGCACGGCGGCGAACCGCTTCTTCGTACACCGTTCACTCGCAGAGGAATTCGCCGAGAAGCTCGGCAAGAGAATGTCCGAACTACAGGTCGGCAACGGCGCACTGGAAGGAACGGAGGTCGGTCCCCTGATCGAACAGGCGGGCCTCGACAAGGTCGAGGCCTTGGTTGCCGACGCCGTCGCCAAGGGTGCCCGCATCCTCACTGGCGGGAGCCGGCCGCAGGGACCGGGATACTTCTACACACCCACCGTCCTGACGGACGTTCCCCTCGATGCCGAACTGATGCGAACCGAGATCTTCGGCCCGGTAGCGGCGATCACACCCTTCGACAGCGAGGACGACGCAGTCCGCCTCGCGAATGACACAGAGTGGGGACTTGTCGGATATGTCTTCACCGAAAGTGTAGATAAGGCAATGCATTTCGCTTCAGAGCTGGAAGTTGGCATGGTCGGCCTGAATACAGGTCTCGTGTCGAACCCAGCGGCCCCGTTCGGGGGCGTCAAGCAATCGGGGCTGGGACGCGAGGGCGGTAAGGTCGGCATCGACGAGTTTCTCGAGTACAAATATACCGCGTTGGCCTGCTAGACCCCTGTGCGCCGACACCATGAGGAGGTAGGGAACTCTGATGGCGATGGCGGATGGTCTTATCCAATTGGAGGGACGACCGACGGCACAATTGATTGCCGATCACCTGCGGGAGCAAATCATCCAAGGGATCTTCCGTCAGGGTCAACAAATCAATGAATCCGTCTTGGCAGATCAGCTGAGCACGTCCAGGGGCCCAATCCGCGAAGCACTGCAGCGACTGACCCAGGAGGGGCTCCTCGTCAGTCTGCGTAACCGCGGTGTTTTCGTGAAGGAGCTGACGATTGCCGACATACGGGAGATTTACGCGGTGCGGGAGGCTGTCGAAAAAGCCTCCGCGGAGATCCTCCTGACCGCAGGGGACAGCCAGATCGATCGCACCCGGCAATCGTTAACGGAAATCGTGGCCGAGATGGCAAATCAGGAATCTTCGGATTGGCAGGAGATCTCCCGGCTCGACATGCAGTTCCACACCTCGTTCGTAGCCGGCACTCACAATTCGCGTTTGATGCGGATTTACGACACCCTCACAGCCGAAACCAGAATGTGTATTCACCATCTCCGGGTTTCCTACCCTCGAGTGGATGTTCTGGTGCGGGAGCACCAGGAGATCCTGGACGTGCTTGGACGTCGCGACAATGAAGGACTTCAGCGGGCCATCAGTAACCACATGCGCAAGGCCGTCGACGACCTGGACGCGATGCAGCAGAACCAAGCGGACCCCGTCGAGCCTCTCTAACGGCTAATCCTGTTGTGCCGGTCGTGATTTCACCGAATCGGTGCGGAGCCGGGGCCGTTCAGAAGGCGGTGTACCCGCCATCGACCGGAATGACCGCTCCGGTGATGTACGACGACTCGGACGACGCGAGGAAGAGGACAGCGTCGGCGACTTCCTCGGGCGTGGCAAGGCGTTGGAGCGGGATCTGGGATTCGCGCTCACTGCGGTACGCCTCGGGGTCAGACCTGCGTTGGAAGGATGCCTCGATGATGGGGGTTGCGGTCAGGCCGGGAGCGACCACGTTGACCCGGATGTTGCGCGGGGCCCACTCGATCGCCGCGCCCTTGGCGAGCATGATCAGGCCGCCCTTGGCCGCGGAGTACAGCACTTCCTCCGGCTTGCCGACAATTCCGAGCCGTGAGCCGACGCAGACGAATGACCCTCCAGCCGAGGGCATCAGCGGCGCAAAGTGTTTCATCACCAAGAACGCGCTGAGCAGGTTGCTGTGCAGCACATTCCTCGCGTCGTCGTAGGTCATCTCGGTGAGCGGGCCGCTGGCCTGCAGGCCGTGGTTGATGACGACCACGTCGACGGAACCGTAGGTGTCGGCGGCGTGCCTGGCCAAGCTTGCGACGAACGCCTCGTCGTTGAGGTCCCCCGGGACGTACACGTCGTCGGGCTGCGCGGTGTCTATCCGATCCCGACGACCGGTCAGCAGCAGCCGCGCGCCCTCGCGGCGGAAGTGGGAGCTCACCGCCTGCCCGATTCCGCTGTTGGCGCCGGTCACCAGCGCGGTGGCCTTCTCGAGTCTCATCTCAGGTTCTCCTGTTGGTTTGGGGTGGGCCTCAGTTGAGGAGTCCACGGGCGGCGACCGGCCACCGCTGCAGCATCGCGCCTTCGGTGTCGGTCACGATCAACTCCTCGAAGCTGTTCACGACGGGGCATACGTGGTTGGGCACCACCGGGACCACCGTGCCGACGCTCGGACGCGATTCGCCGGCGGGCACTGCGGCGAAGCCGTGATACTCGTTGAGCCTGGCGAGGACCGCGTTCTTCCCGGCGATGCCGCCATATCCCTTGTCCGGGTTGCCCTCGCGGCCAAGCGCCTTGGTGCCGACGTCGAGGATGACCTGGTCGGGGACCCAGTCACTGACCACCGTGGCGGCGACGAACAGCGCGATCTGGTCTTCCGCACACGCGCCGAGCCGGGTGTTGTCCAGGTCGCAGAAGACGTACTCGCCGGGCCGGATCTCAGTGATCACGCTGCTGGTGGAGTAGGCGACGGTAGGTGTCGAGCCCGCACTGACCACCTCGGCGGTGATCCCGACTGCGCCAAAGCTGCGCACCGCGGCGGTCAGCGCGGCGTGCTGGTCGTGCGCGGCCGGCTCACGGGAGCCTGGACCGAAGCAGCCATGCCCCGGATAGGTGTAGACCCCGATAGGCACCAGGCCGCACTTGCGGGCTGCAAGTGCGAGGTCACCCGCGGCCGCTGGCGGCGCTCCGGACCGGCGCGCGCCAGAGTCGATTTCCACCACCACCTGGAGGCGGTCCGGTTCGTCACCCATGGCGTCGGCGAGGGCCTCGATGGCCGCGACGTTGTCCACCCCCACGCGTATCCGGACGGTCTGCGCCAGCTGGCGGATCCGGTCGCCCTTCGTACCCGACGGCCAGACCGGGTATGCGAGGAAGATGTCGTCGAACCCGGCCGCCGCGAAGACCTCGGCCTCACCAACGTTGCCGGCGGTGATCCCCACCGCCCCGGCAGCGATCTGACGTCGACCGACCTCAATGCACTTGTGCGTCTTGACGTGAGGGCGCAGTTCCAGGTTGTGCTCGGCGGCGAAGCCCTGCATCCGGTCGATGTTCCGCTGCATCACGTCGGCCAGCACGATGGGCGCGGGGGTGTCCACCGGGTCGACCAGGCGGTCGAGGACTCGTTGATGCCGGTGCATGCTGCTCTCCTCGAACTCCCTTGACACTGAAAGGCGCATCTGTCGGTCCTATACCGCGGTGCAGACCATTTGGATCTCGACCGGACTGTTCCGCGGCAAACCGGCGACACCGATGGCGGTGCGAGCGTGCCGCCCGTTCTCGCCGAGCAGGTCGAGAAGCAGTTCGCTGGCCGCATCGGCGACATCCGACTGCTGACCGAACTCGGGCGTACTGGCCACGAAGACCAGCATCTGCACCACCCGGACCCGGTCCAAGCCGCCAACGGCATCCGCGGCAACAGCGAGCACGTTCAGTGCGGCGTGACGCGCCATCCCCCGGCCGGTCTCGAGATCGACGTCCCGACCTAGGATGCCCTGGCCCAGCAGCTCGCCGTCCTTGTAGGGCAGCTGACCCGCTACGTAAACACTGGAGTCAACCGTTCGGTGGTTCGCATACTTCGAGCTCGTACCAACGGCGGGCAGATCCAGACCGAGGGCGCGGAGCCGCTCCGTAGCCGAACGGCTCTGAGTATGAGTCTCGGTCATCTGTTCTCAGTCTCCTTGTTCAGTGCCTCACGTTTCATGGTCGCGTGTCGATTGTCGACCATACACCAGAATGTTTAGTTGTCAATGGCCGCTTCGGGCTCCTCGGAAGGTGCCGTGCGCTCAGGGCTGGGCGACGGGCGCGTTCACCGGGTCGTCGGTCTGAGCTCGCAGTGCCGACTGGAAATGCTGTGCCAGTTCCCGCCGGAACACGTCCATGTCGCCCTCCAGGGCGACTGCAGCCAGCCGCTCGTGTTCGACAGCGATGTCGTGAAGGTCGCTGTAGGAGCGATGGTCGACCGCGAGGTACAGGCGCAGCTTGGTCTCCCAACCGTTCCAAAGGCCGCGTAGGACGCCGTGTCCCGAGAAGTCGTAGAAGAGCCGGTGGAACTGAAGGTGCGCATCGATGCTGGCCGGGATGTCGTTCGTGTCCGTCGCCTGCCGAAGCTCCTCGACCGTCTGAGTCAACCTGGGCCGCTCGGGACCGCGCAGCGTTTCGAGAGCGAGCTCCCCGGCGTACGGCTCGACAAGCAACCGGATCGAGGCGATCTCAGCGACCTCCCGGGCGCTCACCTCCACGACGAACGCCCCGCGGAAGGGGAACTTCACGATCAGGCCCTCCTCCTCGAGCCTGGTCAGCGCCTCGCGAAGGGGGGACCGGCTGACGCCGAGATCCGTCGCGATGTCCCTCTCTCGGAGTTGTCCACCAGGAGGGACGGTCCCGTCGAGAATCGCTGCCCGCAGCACCCGGTAGATGCCCTCCGGGGTCGTCGTCCGCTCCAGCCCTCCGAACTTGTGGTCCATCCCGCCGCCTCTCATGGTCGTTTGTCGACCATACCCGGGCAGCCCGCGCCGCCGACAACTGATCGTTCTGTCAAAGACGCGGGAGTCCAAGGACGACGGGCAGGTCGGCGATGTCAGTGATCCGCTCGTAGCCGAGCCACGGCTCGTCCGCCTCGAAGCCTCGGTCCACGTACACCTTGTGCTCGATGCCCATGACGGCCGCAGAGCGCAGGTCGTACTTCGGACTCGCCGAGACGTGCACGATCTCGTCGGGTGCCGCGCCGAGCTCGTCCAGCATGTACTCGAACGCACGCAGCCGAGGCTTGTAGACACCCATCTGCTCGGCGGTGATCACTACCTCGAACGGGGCTTGGAGATTCTCCACCAGGCGCGGCGCATGCGCGTCGTCGGTGTTCGTCACGATCACCAGTGGGTAGGCCTCGGCCAGGCGATTCAGTGCCTCGCTGACACCGGGGTAAGGGCCCCAGGTGGGGATCTCGTCGTACACCGCGCGAGCGTCTTCATCGCGATACTGCAGGCCGAACCTGCACATGGTTCGTTCCAAAGAATGACCGACGATCTGGTGGAACGACTTCCATTCGCCCATGCACTCGTCGATCCGGTACGCGCTGCAGGCCCGCAGGAAGTCGTCGGCGATCTCGGCCGGGAGGCGGTCGCCAAGCACCTCACGGATCGCGTCATTGATACGGAAGCGGATCAGCGTTCCGTTCATGTCGAACGAGACGAATTTCGGCTTGCAGTCGAGTGCCATGATTTTCTCCCAGTGGTCGATTGTAGGTTGTCGATGGTCGACCATATGATTATAGTCGTGAACTGTCAAACATCCCGATGCCCTTCTTCCCCATGAGGAGTACGCAATGAAGTTCTCGTCCTACTGGCTCGACACCGCGCCCAAGGATTGCCCCGAGCGATCGAAGACCAGCGTGGAAGGACGCACCCAGGTGGCCATCATCGGCGGTGGCCTGACCGGTGTGGTGGCGGCCCTGCATCTGGCCCGCCGTGGAGCGAAGGTCGACCTCTTCGAGCAGAACACCGTCGGGTTCGGTGCCTCAGGTCGCAACGGCGGCATGGCGACCACCGGCATGTCGATCGGCATCAGGGACGCGGTGGCCAAGCTGGGTTTCGACACCGCCGTCCGGTTGTACGGCGCGTACACCGAGGCGATCGACCTCATCGAGAAGCTGGTGACCGAGGAGAACATCGACTGCAACTTCGCACGCACCGGCAAGCTCAACCTCGCGTCCAAACCGGCGCACTACCAGGCATTTGAGAAGACCCACGAACTGTTGACCACGCGTCTGGGGGTGGAGACACAGCTGGTCCCGAGGTCCGAGCTACGTCGCGAGATCGGATCGGATGCCTTCCACGGCGCAATGGTCGAGTCGAAGAGCGCCGGTCTCCACGTAGGCAAGTACATCCGCGGCCTCGGCGAGGCAGCCGAGCGCGCGGGTGTGACGATCCACGAGCATGCGCCTGTGCGGAGGCTGACCAAGATCGGCTCCGGCCATGAGCTCGAGACCCCGCGAGGCCGGATGCATGCAGGGCAGGTCCTTCTGGCAACGGGCGCATACACCCGCCGGCCGTTTTCCTGGCACCAGGTCCGGATCGCTCCGGTGGGCAGCTTCATCATCGCCACCGAGCCGCTCGACGCGAGCGTGTGCGATGACCTGATGCCGACCCGACGGATGGCCTCGGACTCCAAGAACCTGCTGAACTACTTCCGCATCACACCCGACAACCGCCTGCTGTTCGGCGGCCGAGCGCGGTTCGCGATGTCCGACCCGCAATCGGACCAGAAGAGCGGCGGACTCCTGCGGGACGCCATGGTGCGCACCTTCCCCCGGCTGGCCGACGCCGGCATCGACTATTGCTGGGGAGGTCAGGTCGACATGAGCCTCGACCGGCTGGTCCACGCCGGCGAACGCGACGGCGTCTACTACTCCATGGGGTACGCCGGGCACGGAGTCCAGATGGCTACGTACATGGGGCGCCAGATGGCCGAGTACATGTCAGGCGTTCCGGCGGCGAACATCTGGGGCGACTTCACGTTCCGTCGCATCCCGGGACACTTCGGACCTCCATGGTTCCTGCCCGTCGCCGGCGCCTACTACAAGTTCAAAGACCGTGTGAGCTAAGGCTTTTGGCCGTCGCGGCGGGCCTCGAACATCGATTCGCGGAGCCTGGACTGGGCCAGGGCCCGTCCGGCATACGCCGCTCCCCGGGCCACCGATAGTCCGATCACTTGCGACACGACCCTGATCTCCGGGACCGTCGGGAGGTTTTCCGCCAGTCGCCTGCGCGCTTCGGGAAGGACTTCGTCCACGAGCGGACTCAAGCGACCCACAAAATACACGGACTCCGGGTCCAGCGTGACTGCAACGGCACCGACAGCAGTCACGATCGCCGTCGTAAACGCCTCCACCACTTCCGCGCGGGACGCCGCTTCCCGCGGCTGGGACCAGAGCGCTTCGATGCCCTCCGGGTCCAGTCCCCGCCCCCTGGCGAATTGGAGGAGACCCCTAGTGCTCAACAGCCCATCAAGGGTCTCGTTGCCAACTCCGGAGAAGAGAACTCCACCAAAATCACCGAAAGTAGGGGTCCGCCCCCTGAGCGATCTCATGATCGGTACAACTAGCGAAGCTCAGCACCGTACTGATCATGAACAAAGCAGCATTCGCGATGCTCGCATCATCCTTCAGGATCCCCCGTAGTGATGCGTTGGCATCGCTCTCAAGGATCACGGGAGCCTGCAATCGATCTGCAATGGAATTCTGGAAAAGAGAATCCATGAAGATCTTCCGTGATTCTGCTTTTCCGGACCACTTAGTGCCATTCCGGACGCGGCCGGGCAGCGCGGCGACGATTTGGCGCAATGGCCCCTCTGCGGAATCACTGGTCTCCACAATCAATTCCACCAGCCACTCGGCAGTGGTTCCAACATCACCCCCCTCGAGGCTGGGAACAATTACGTGGCCAACCTCGCGACCTCTCAGGTCCGTTACCAGCACGCAAGTGGTTCGCGCCCCGAATGAGATGCCGACAATGTGGCCCGCCGTGCCGGGTACATCCGGATACGTGGAGCGCCGACCGCGGCCCCCGACAGCATTGACTCCCTGCTCGACGACGAAACCATCAACACGAAGCTCATCCACCTTCCGAGACACCGTCGCCTGGCTCAAACGCGTCAATTCGATCAGCCTATTACGCGTCAAAGGCGCCTCTGAAAGGACGGCATCAAAGACCGAAACCTTGTTGTAGTCACGTGCCATGGGGCTGCTACTCAAAGCCCATCCTTAATAAGCCTCAAATCGAAATCGTTTGGAGCACTGGCGCACTCACTGGCATTAGCGGATCTTGGCTTCAGTAAGAGCTGATTCTTCCAGGCCCCAGTACTCCAGCGACTTCTTGTATTCCGGGGTTTCCAGAACGGACTGGAGGGCCTTCTGCAGGGCTGGTGTCAAAGGTGATCCCTTCTTCAGACCAATGGCGACGTTGGTGTTCGTGCGGGTATCCATCCTCGGCTCCAGGACAGCGAAGAGGTTGGGCTGCTGGATCTGTGCCCAGGCCAGAGCACCGGCGTCGGAGAAGACGCCGTCGGCCCGCTTGGAGTGCAGCTGCGTCAGGGCCTCCTGGACGTTGGGCAGCGTCACGCCGTTGATGGCCGGCTTGCCCTGGGAAGTGCAGGTCCACTCCGAGACGTTCGGCAGGTGCTTCAGTTGCTGTGTAGAGCCCTTGGTAACGGCAATGTTCTTGCCGCACAGCGCGTCGTTGGTCAGATTGAGCGGGTTGCCTGCGGCCACCGCCACGGCCGAGCCGCCCTTGAGGTAGTCGATCATGTCCAGGACCTTCAGCCGCTCGGGCGTGGCGGACATGGTGGTGACGGTGAAGTCGTAGCGGCCGCCGTCAATGCCGGGAATGATCGTGTCGAACGCCGTGTTCGCGAACTTCAGCTTCAGCCCCAGCTTCTTGGCCACCAGGCGGGCGATGTCCGGATTCACGCCGATCGGCGTGACGCTATCCTCGGCAAGGAACGTGGTCGGCGGGCTGGACAGGTCCATGGCAACTGTCAGTTCGCCCTTGTCCTTGAATGGCTGCGGCAGCAGTGCAACGGCGGCGTCATTCCGCCGTAACGCGCTCGGAAATGTCTGCCGTGTTCTGTGTTTTGGGGATTTCCGTCTCTTGAGTGCCCGTTGCCGTGCCACCGCAGGCGGTGAGGGCCAGCAGGACAGCAAGCCCCGCAGTGGCGGTCATGCTTCTTGTCTTCATGGTGCTTCCCTTCAAATGGGTTCAGCTGGGGTAATTCTCAGAATGAGTGGGCATGTTTGGTAGGGCCTTAGCGCAGATCTTGAAAGATGCGGTCCATCGCTTCGATCAGGCGATCGGCATCATTCATGGAGAACGGCATCGGGGGGCGGAGTTTCAGGACGTTTCCCTGGGCTCCGCACGCTGAAATCAGAATCCGTTCTGCGCGTAGTCTGTTCACGATGCCGGCGGCTAGATGCCCGTCAGGAGTCAGCGTTGAGCGCGGTCGGTCACGAGGTCGATTCCTATGAACAGACCGCTTCCGCGTACTTCGGCAACCTGATCCAGGTCTTGAGTGAGTCGTCGCAGTTCCATTTGAATCTTCGAGCCGACCTTGAGGGCGTTTTCCATGAGTGATTCCTCGCAGATCACGTTCAGGACGGCCTGCGCAGCCGCTATCGCCACGGAATTCCCGCCGAAAGTGTTGAAGTAGCGAATGTTCTTTCCGAACTCCACAAGCAATTCGGGCTTGAAGACAACCGCAGAGATCGGGATGCCGTTACCCATGGGCTTGCCCAGAATCACGATGTCAGGGACGATTCCGTGCCGTTGGAAGCCCCACCATTCCTCGCCGGTGCGGCTGGACTGATGGCGTTGATAGTCGACGGGCGTTCACTTCACCGAGTCCTGCTGAGTTGTCGCCGTCGGGATCGACCTCGACGGGACCAAGCACCCGTTGGCGTTGGTCGAGGGTTCGACCGAGAACGGCACGCTGGTCACCGGACTGCTGGTGAACCTGCACGTGCGCGGCTTGGACGTCACCCGCCGATGCTGATGGGCCTCGACGGGTCCAAGGCTCTGCGCAAGGCGAAGCTCGACGTGCTCGACCGTCCGGTGATCCAACGCTGTCAACTGCACAAGATCCGGAACGTGAAAAGATCGTCTGCCGAAACGGCTTCGCAGAATTGTGAGGCGCAAGATGACCGACGCGTACTACGCCGCGTCGGCGCTCGAGGCCGAGACCGCGTTGAGGACGCTGGCGAAGGAGCTGGACCACACCCATCCCGGGGCGGCGGCCAGCCTGCGTGAGGGGCTGGACGAGACGTTCACGGTCCTGCGATTGGCGTGCCGCCTACCCTCGCGCGGACGTTGCGCTCGACGAACGCCATCGAGACGACGATGTCCGACCCAGTCTTCGGATTCGCCAGCGACGACAACGAGCCTGACATCGTCCCGCGAACGAGGTACGCCCCCAGTTCACTTCAGAACAAAAGTGGTTCGACGCCCAGCAACGCATTGGCGACCGCATCGGCATCCCACACGCCGCCCTGGACGGCCTCGCGCAGCGCCACCGAACGCGCCCGCCGCGCCTCCCACCCGAGCCCACGAATCGTCGGCTGACCGCCTCCGCGCCGCGCCCGCGCCATACGCCGCATGTTTTCGAACTGGGTCCCCGCCACCACATGCTCACACAGCGCCCCAGGCCCACTCACCTTGACGCACACCGGGTTATCGCATTCATACAACGCGAACACGTCCGCACCCACAACAGATCCGGTGGCCAACGCCAGCGCATACCGGTTGGGCCGCACACAGAATCCCATGCCCGCACGGGGTGATGAAGGCTGTAACCATCGGCTCCGATGCTGCCAGTCCAGATGCCGCAACCTCTCCGTCGCCCGGTCCAGCCATGTTCTTGTTGCGAAACCGGGCGACCTCGGCGGCATGCACTGTCGGATCAACCCACAGGGCGAGCGCCGGCGCCTGCCCTACGCGCCCTAAAACTGTTACGTCACCCGACGCTACGGATGACCACCGACACCAGCTGCGGCCGTGGACGATTCGACCTCGACCGCCGTGTCTTGGCCGCCACCGCCTAGTGCCTGCGAAACGTCCGACGCAACGGCCGCACGGTCGGAACCTAGTGCTCGCGAACCATTCCCCGAAGCCATGCCCGATACGGGCGCGGCGGCCTGAAGTTCTTTGAGATACCTGCGGACGAGTTTCACGCTGCAGCCGCCGAGCTGGGCGATGTCGGCCACGGTCTCACCGCGATCACGCATCCGCGCCAACGCGCGGGCACCTTCCAGGCGCTGCTCCGCGCGGCGCTGTTCTGTTTCCAACCGGACTTGCGCGTGCCGTTCTGCTTCCCACCGGCTGAGCGCGCTGAGCTTCTGTTCGGCGACCAGGAAGGCCACCATGTCTTCCCGGTTGTCGGATTCTTCCTTCAGCCGCTCACGGTTCACCTGAGCCTGGGCATCACGCACCTTGCGGCGCACATCGTGTTTGGACTCAATCTGGGCCATAGTGGCGAACCTACGACTGCCTGGCCGATCGGCGCTAACACTAGCGCCGCTTTTGTCCACCACGAATATCCGGGGCGCGCCCCGGCAACGAGCAGCCGCCATGCATTTCATGCTGACGTTCGACCTGCTATGTCCCGCGTGTGGGCAGAGCGTGCAGATCGTAGACCGAACCGCGTCCCCGGTTGCAGGGCCGCACCATCCCCGCGGCGACGCAGACCTGGCGTTCGCCATCACCGTTCTCCAATCTCCAATCCTTCCGTGCCGCCTACGGCCATCTACTCCCAGATTCCTTTCCCAACCGAATATCCCGGTGGGGGCTTCACCACATTCACCCCATCCATTGCCACCACACCGTGCCCACGCACCTTCGTAATCGCCCCATCACTACCCGGTCGTCCCGACCCCCTTTCGAGTCCACCAATCACCACACACCTCAGTTGCGCCAGCATCACATTGCGCTGCTCAGACACCTTCAACAACGCCTTCGCGCGATCCAACTCCGCCTGCAGATGATCCACCAACTGACGTTTACCGGCCGGCGTATCGGTACCGGGCGCGATCGCCGCCACCCCGCGCCGGGTGTCATCAACGACACCGGTCATCCCGCTACGCCCGGACCGCGATGCATCCGCAACAGCACCAAAACCCGATCCGGTCGCCCCGTCCGCGCCGATCACGTTGTCCAACGCCAACACCCGGCCACCACCGGCCGCCAGATGCGTCGACGACGCCACACCACCCCAACCCGCAACCACTGCCCCGGCCGTGGCGATCCCGTCTCGGCCCGCACTCAACGCCTGCGTACTCGACCATCCCCCACCCCGCGGCGCAGCCCCATACAAGCTGCGAGCATCACCGAGAACCCGGCCCACCTCGGCTACCAGACCGTCTAGTGACACGCCCGCAGTATTTCCGACACCCACAACAACCCGCTAACACCAGCACCACATTGGCCACTTCGCCGTATCGAGGTGCCGCAACCCTGGTGACGTGGCTAAACACGCTCACCGCCGCTGAGTACAGCGATCTGCCCCATGCGATAGACGGATACCCGCCAACGGGCTCGCGATGCACCCTGCAGCCAGCGCCGTTCCCGACGGTGCGGCGGCGGGCAGCGTTCGGCGGCGCGGCACAGTCGAAGCTCGCCGGTCATCGCATGAGCTGCGATCCCGACGGGTGCGGCTGTTCAGACGAGGGCCAGATTCCTCGACGGCCCAACAGCTGGCGATGGACGCCACATTGGCAATCGAGTGTCTGCTCGATCGCGGCGCGACACCGCACATACGATGAAGGACTCCGTGCGACGAACCGGGTGGAACTCGTCATCAAACAGATTTCCGAACGGGGTAGCCACGCGTGGGATCGACTGCAAGGAACGCCACGAAATGTCTAACGGCGTAGGTCCACCAGGGCCCAAGCGATATAAGACGACACCACATGTTATTCAACGCGGCCGGGCGAAACGCATTGCTATCTAACCTCATTTGATCAATCTGTCGTCGAATCTCGGTGCTGTGGTAGACGGTTCGAGTCGGTCGGCCCTACCGTGCCAAACATGAAGCAGCGTAGGACAGAGCATCACACCGCGGCCGGGCGCGCGATGTCGTCGACCACACCGCAAGCATGAGTTGGAAAGCACTCGACTGGGCAACTGACTCCGACATCCGATCGCCCACGACAAAGTTTGTCTTACACCTTCTCGCCAACAAGGCCGACGAAGACTTTTCGTGCTACCCGTCGATCCACACACTGATGGCCGAATCCGGCGCTGGGCGAAGCACCGTCATGCGAGCGCTCAAGGAACTGGAAGTCACAGGCTATATCACACGCAGGCCGCAGTTCCATGATTCCGGAGCACAGCGATCGACCCGCTACTACCTCAACCACCCCCAAGCACCCCATCTAGCATCCCGTCCCGATCCGGGACCCCCCCGTCCCAAATCGGGACGGGTCTCGTCTCACAGCGGGACGGGCCCCGTCCCAGAGCGGGACCCTACGGGGGTCCCAA
Source organism: uncultured Actinomycetota bacterium (assembly GCA_963848855.1). Taxonomy (GTDB): domain Bacteria; phylum Actinomycetota; class Actinomycetes; order Mycobacteriales; family Mycobacteriaceae; genus Mycobacterium. The sequence continues at coordinate 621,899 of CAWKFL010000005.1, read as the reverse complement.
ATCGGGACCCCTTGAACCCCCCATTAGAACCACCAACCGAACCAGCAGCGGACGCCACGAGTGTGCTCGCCGCTTTACCCGATCCCTGGAGGGTTGGCCGGAACGATGCCGAAATCCTGCTACCCGCCATCCAGGCCGCGCTATCGTCCGGCTGGACCCTCGAGAACCTCGTCCCACACATTTCACAGAACCCCGATGGAATCCGAAGCCCCGCACGGGTCCTGGCTCGACGCCTAGCCGACCTACCCCACGCGCCCCCGCGCTCCCGTCCGCCAACCATCGCGTGGTGCGGCCAATGCGAAGACGAACGATCGCGCACCATCACGATCCCCATGACCGACGGCATCGAAGCAGCCGCGTTCTGCCCCCGCTGCAGCCCACAAGCGCAGCAAAGAGCACGCATCTCACATCCACACCTGAAGGAGATGAATTAAATTGGAGAACAGCGTTTTTAACGAGCTCCCGCTGCTCCTAGCGGTGCCTCGCGCCGCGCAATTGTTGGGAATTAGTCGAGCCGCCACCTATCGCCTCGTAGCATCCGGCGAGCTTCCAGTGCGCCGACTCGGCGGTCGCGTGTACGTCGTCACCGCAGGACTGCGCGAGTTGGTCGCTTCGTGAAAGGGTCCGTGCACAGACGCGGTTCGAAGTGGTACTACAAATTCCGCAGCCCCGAACGGGATCCATCTACTGGCGGTTACCCGTGGATAACCAAGGGCGGCTTCGACACCGAACGGGAGGCGTGGAAAGCCTGCCGTGACGCAATGCGGGACGCCGATCGCGGCCGAGTCGTGAAGCCGTCAACCCGGACGGTCGCTCAGTTTCTCTCTGAGTGGCTTGTCGCCGTGAAGCCGACGATGGATGCCACAACTTGGCAGAACTGGAAAGACTACGGGCTTACATACGTAATTCCTCACATTGGCGCAGAACGCCTGCAAAGGCTGAACGAACCTCAACTCCTTCAACTCTATGGAAAGTTGCTCTCGGAGGGCCGAGTAAAGCCTGACGATAACAGCGCGATGTACGCATACTGGTCGAGCCAGATCGCTAAGGGCGAAAACCCTACTGCACGTGACGTTTCCGTCGCGTGTAACACCACGATTCATGCGGCACGAGCCGCAGTTCGGCGGTACAGGTCCGGTATCACTCCCAAACAGGCGCCGCCCGGCCTTGCGCCCAAGACAGTGCGCAATATCCACGCGCTAATTCACCGGGCACTCGTCGACGCCGTGGCCTGGAAGTACATCGCCGACAATCCGGCAAGCAACGTTAAGCCGCCCAAGCGCCCACGAACGCGTCGAGAGGTCTGGAATCCCGACCAAATCCGGGCCTTTCTCACCTCAGTGCGGCATGACCGGTTCGCCGCTTTGTTCCTCCTGGAACTGACGACCGGAATCCGGCGCGGCCAGGTCTGCGGCCTCAAATGGACGTCCGTCGACCTCGATGCCGGCGAGATCACTGTGCACGACAATCGAGTGGTCGTCGGGGGGCAAGCCAGGTACAAGGCGGGCGGCAAGACCAAGAACGCCGACCAGACAATTGCCCTCGATCAGGAAACGGTCGCCGCCCTCCGCACCTGGCGCGACAGCCAAGACCGGGAGCGCGACGTTTTCGGCAGCGACTGCCACCCCGGTAACTACGTCTTCACGTTCGAGGACGGCCGCCCACCACACCCGGACTCCATCCGGCAGCGTTTCGACCGTCTCGCCGCAGCGGCAGGACTATCGCGCATCACCTTCCACGATCTGAAACACTCCTACGCCACGGGTGCGCTCAAAGCCGGAATTCACCCCAAGGTGGTCAGCGACCGCATTGGCCATGCGAATGTTGGCTTCTTCCTCCAGACCTACGCGCACGTTCTCGGAAATGATGACCGAGACGCCGCCGAGCAGGCCGCCACATTCCTTCTCGGGGAGGGGTGGGGTCTGGGTGAAGAAAACGCCCCAAAAGATGATGAGGCTATCTAATGTTCCCAAAAGTGTTCCCAATGGGCATGAAAACGGCCCCCGGAGAGTTCTCCGGGGGCCGTTTTACCTGGTAGCGGGGACAGGATTCGAACCTGCGACCTCTGGGTTATGAGCCCAGCGAGCTACCGAGCTGCTCCACCCCGCGTCGGTAAACAAAACGTTACCGAACCCCGGCACTCACTTCCAAATTGAGCCTATTGCGCCTGATCAGCCACCCCTGGAACTGGTCGGCGGGCAGCGGCGGACTGTGCACATTGCCCTGTGTGATGTTGCAGCCGTAGAGCCGGAGTGCGATCAGGGTGTCGACATCTTCGACGCCTTCTGCGACCAAATCGGCGCCGAGGCTGTGGGCGAGCGCGACCGTCGAGCGGACTATCGCGCTGGATCGTAAATCATTCGCCAAGCGTGCGACGAAGATCTTGTCGAGCTTGAGTTCGTCGACAGACAGTTCCTGCAACCGGGCCAACGAGGACCACCCGGTTCCGTAGTCGTCGAGCGACAGCCGGATGCCGAGTTGGCGCAGCGCGGCCACCGTATTGCGGGATCGCTGTGAGTCGGTGGTCAATTGACTGTCGGTGATCTCCAAAATCAGCGCACCAACCGGCAGCCGGTGCTTTTGAAGTAACCGGTCGATAGTGTCCACCAGGTCGACGTCTAGCAGGTTGGTGCTCGAGAGGTTGACGGCGACCGTCAGCATGATGCCTTCGTCGCGCCACTTGCGAATTTGAGCGAGCGCGACGTCGAGCACGCGGGTGGTCACGGACCGCATCAGTCCGGCGTGTTCCGCGGCGGGCAGGAACTCATCTGGGAGGAGCAACCCGCGCGTCGGATGACGCCACCGCACGAGCGCCTCGATGCTGTGCACTCGATCGTCGTGTGCATTGATCTTGGGCTGGTAGTGGCAGGTCAACTCGTCCGCGTCGAGCGCCCTGGTCAGATCCTCGACGAGCCAGGCGTCGTCATTAGTCCGCCTGTCGAGCGCGGGGTCGTACACCGTGATCGCGCCGCCCGCGGTCATTGCGTATGCCATTGCCGCCTCAGCGCGGCTCAACAACTCCTCGGGGTGTGCGCAGTGGTCCGGATACATGGCTATCGCGACCCTGGCGTCGACCTGCACGGTGATCCGGTCGAGCGCGAAGGGTTCTTTCATCGCTTCGGTCAACGCGCCCGCCTGCGCTCGCGCGGTCACGAGATCCGTGCCGTACGGCAGCAGAATCGCGAAGTCGTCGCTGCCGGTGCGAGCGAGCAGACCATCTGGCCGCACCGATTCCGCGAGCCGCTTGGCGACGCGAGACAGCAGCTCGTTTCCGACTCCGCGACCGAGGGAGTCGTTGATTTCGCCGAATTGGTCCAGGTCCAGCAGCAACAGGGCCCGCGTGCGAGGTGTGCGTTCGGTGTCTGCCGATTCGTGTCCGTCGCCCGGACCGGCGGTCAGCGCGGTCGCCAACGCCCTCCTATTCGCCAGCCCGGTCACGTCGTCTGTCATCGCTTGTTGATGGCCCTCGGCCAGGGCGCTCACCTGGCGGAACATCACCCCGTACCGTGCGGCGACGGCGGTGAGGGCCATTGCCGCCAGCAGGAGCGCGGGGCGGGATTCCTCCCCGAGAACCAACACCGCGAGGGCGACCAGCGTGCACGCCACCGAAGGGGCCAGTCGGTTAGTCCGTAAGCGCGGCTTCGCAGGGCTTGTCGGCAACCAGGCGGCAAGTGCCACCAACAGGCAAGCGGCGACCCACACGAAGTCGATCCAGGTGCCTTCGCGATAGGCGCCTTCCGACGTCTGGAACAGGTAGACCGTGTCGGCCACAGCGAACAGGGCGAAGCCCGCTACCAGGGCCACCCACGGCCGCCCAGCGCGCGACCCGAGAATGGCGACCATGCCACCAGCGAGCGCCAACAGCAGGAGGTCGCCGATCGGGTACGCCAGCCCAATGAGCACGGTGACAGCCGGGCCTTGCGTCGCCGATCCAGTCAGGCCGCTGCCTACCGCGAAACCGGCGGCGGCCAACGTCAGCCCCACGATGAACGCATCGAGTCGGATCGCCGCGGGCACACGCCTCAACCGTGTCCGCATCGCCAGCAGCAACCCTGCATAAACGAAGGGATAGAACGCGAGATACAGCACGTCTGCCAGCGACGGCGACTCACCCTTACCTGCCCAAACCGCGTATACGGCATCAGCGAACGCCGAGCACGCCATCCCAACTGAGATCAACAGCCACGCCCACCGCTCGTCCGCCACCCGCCAGGCGCGAGCGGCGACGAGTGCCGCCGCCGCCACCGTCAGGCCGGTGTAAAGCCAACTGTCGAGCACCACATTTCGCCCAGGTGTCCGGAGGATCGTCGAGATCCCGAACACGACAAGGCCGATGAGGACCACACCCACCGCCACCCACACGCCAGACGGTGGCTGCCACGCGACCTGCACCTGGGGCGCCGGTTCGGTGGTGGATACCGGCTGGGGCGACGTGACATCGGTTTCGGTGTGGGTTGGGCGGCGCGCTTCGTATGGGTAAGGGTGGTCCTGCACGAAAACGCGCAGGCATCCTCCGCCGTCGCGTTTCGCGGCGTACATCGCCAAGTCGGCGTCCCGCAGCAGGGTGTCGACGGTGACCGTCGCGTTGCCGACGGACGCCACTGTCAACCCGATACTGGGCCGCGCTGTCAGCGCTACGCCGTCGACTTCGATCGGTACTCGGAACGCGTCGAGGATGCGCTCCGCCAACAGCATCGCGGCGTCGACCGACCCCTCAAGCAAGACCGCGAACTCGTCACCCCCCAGCCGAGCGACGGTGTCGGAGTTGCGAACACAGTCCGTCAGGCGTCCGGCGACGCGTACCAGCAGCTCGTCGCCCGCGGGGTGGCCCAGCTCGTCGTTGACGGTCTTGAAGTCGTCGAGATCAAGGCACAGCACCGCCACCGGAGCGCGTTCGCGCCGGTGGCGTGCCACCGCGTGGCGCAGGTGATCGAGGAACAGGGCCCGGTTCGCCAAACCGGTAAGCTGGTCGCGGAAGGCCAGCAGGGAGACGTCGGACAACAGCCGCTGGTTCTCCAGAATCACGACGAACTGCCTGCCGAGCAACGCGACGACCATCACCACCGCCGCAATCAGCAGACTTGGACCGATCTCGTCGAATACCTGGCCCAGCCATACCACCGCCGTTACCGTCACCGCCAGGTACGGCAGCCACAAGCCGGCTCCGAACGGCTTCTGCGCTGGCGGCTTCTCGTGAGGGGACTCGTGCTGGCTCCACAACGCGGCCAACCCGATGAGCCCGAAGGCCGCGAGGCGTACGACATCGACGTAATCGTCTGATTGGTCTCCGCCGAGGCCGTTCAGATACGCGACCGCTAGGTTGGCCAGAGCCATCAGGCTGATGCCTCCCACCAACAGCGCGAAGCTCAATCGGCGGGCCGGGCGTGCACCGGCCCAGGCCAGCATCGCCAGGGCGACGACCACGACATCGGCGACCACATACGCCAGCCATACGGCCTTGCCGGCCTGGGAAGGCACGGCATGTATCGAGTGGTCCAGGACCGTCACCCACGACACCACGAACAACGAGGTCGCGATAATGACCGCATCGAGGACCAGGCGGACCCGCAACTGACCCTTGTTGGCTGTGGAGAGAAGCAAGAGGGCAATGGCGGCGCAGACCGGGAACAGCAGAAATGCCGCGTCAGCCGTGGACGGCCACGTCGGCAGGCCGAGCTTGAACAGTGTCTCGTCGTAGGTCCACATGATCGCCCCGACCAGCCACGCCGCCAGGCCGGTGGTCATGACCTGCCAGCCTCGCCGCCGAGCGTGGCCCCGCGCCATTCGCGCCGCATACACGGTGCACACTGTCGCGAAACCGGCGCCGAGCAAGCTCGCCGCATCCCCGATCACCTGGGCGCCAAACTCGCCACCCAGTCTTTGCCAAATCAAAACAGTGGTGACGATTACCAAGACAACAAGCACGCTGGCGATGATGGACAGCGCACGTTTAGACAATGATCTGGCCTTCACCAGATCGCCAGCCATCGTCGCATGCCACGGCACCCCTTTTGCCTAAGTGCTTCAGCATAGAGAGGAAACAGCAGTTCGGCCAGAAATTGACGTCAGAAGCGCTTTTGCGCGCCTCGCTTGCCAGCCTTAGTTCAGCAAACTAACGATGACTTGCGACCTTAAATCTTCATAGAACAGCTATCTAGATAGCTGGCCGTCAGCGTGCTCGCTGAAGGATGCGAGGCTACTTGGCGTTTGTGTACTTGTTCATCGCGTCGTCGAGACGTTGCAGCGCCTCGCCGTATTCGGCGAAGTTTCCGCTCTGCTGCGCTTGGCGTACTTCGTCGAGCGCGGAATTGACGTCCCGCAGCGCTGCGGCTTTGGCCGCCGACAACTGCTGCGGGCCGCCCGGCCCCGGCGGCACGACTGCCACCGGCGAGGGCACCTCGGGAGCCTGACCCTGTGACGGCGGTGGCGCCGCGGGCCGCTGACCGTCGGTCTGGGGCGTCGCAGCGGGCGGCTGTTCGCCGGGGCCCGTCGGCGCCGGACCCGTTGCGGTCGCACCTGCGCCGGGCCCGAACAACTTGTCCAGCGCATCGCTAACAGTCGGGCCGTACCCGACCCTGTCGTTGTACATCATCGCCACACGGATCAGGCGCGGGTACGACGACGCTGCATCGCTGGCACCCGGCGAGGCATACACCGGCGCCACGTACAGCAGGCCGCCCTGACTGACCGGCAGGGTGAGCAGGTTGCCCCACCTGATGCGGTTCTGATTGTCACGGCCGATGACGCCGAGGTCCTGGCTGACCGCCGTGTCGGTGCTGATCGCGTTGAACGCCAGCTTCGGACCGTTGACCTGGCCGGGGATGGTCAGCACCGTGATCTTGCCGTACGTCTGCGGATCCGAACTCGCGCTGATGTAAGCCGCCAGGAAGTCACGCCGGAACCGGTTCATCGCGCTGGTCAGCTGGAAGGACGCCGAACTGTCATTGGCCGCAAGATCTTTGGCGACGATGTAGTACGGCGGCTGGAAGCTGCTCGCGGTTGGGTTGGGATCCAGTGGCACGTCCCAGAAGTCCGACGTCGAGAAGAACGTCACCGGATCATTGACGTGATACTTGGCCAGCAGCGCCCGCTGCACCTTGAACAGGTCCTCCGGGTAGCGCAGATGCGACTGCAGCTCGGGCGAGATGTCGCTCTTGGGCTTCACCGTGCCGGGGAACACCTTCATCCACGCCTGCAGCACGGGATCCTTCTCGTCCTGGGCATACAGCGTGACGGTGCCGTCGTAGGCGTCGACGGTGGCCTTCACCGAGTTGCGGATGTAGGACACCTGCTTGTCCAGCTGAAGGCGGTTGAGCGCCACCTCGGTGGAATCGGCGGTGGCCGACGACAACGACGTCAGCTCGGAGTACGGGTAGTTGTCCAGTGTGGTGTAGCCGTCGACGATCCACACCATCCGCTTGTTCACGATCGCCGGGTACGCGCTGGTGTCGGTGTCCAGCCACGGCGCCACCGCTTTCACCCGGTACGCCGGATCACGGTTGAACAGGATCTTGCTGTTCGACCCGATCACGTTGGAGAACAAGAAGTTTCGTTCGGCGAACTTGGCGGCGAAAACGGAACGGGTCAGCCAGTTGCCGATCGGCACGCCACCGCTGCCGCCATAGGTGTAGTTCTTGGTCTCCGTGTTGGTCTCGTAGTCGTACTCACGGTCGGCGCCATTCTTGCCGACGATCGCGTAGTCGCCGGCGGCACTGGCGATCACCGGACCGAAGTAGATGCGCGGCTGATCCAGCGGTGCGGGCCCCGGCGAGACGACGCTGCCGTTGGCGCCGACCACGCTGGCCAGGAACTCCGGATAGCCGCCGTTCTGGTTGGGGTCGTTGGCGATACCGCGCACCGTGTTGGCGGGTGAGGCGATGAAACCGTTGCCGTGGGTGTACACGGTGTGCCGGTTGATCCAGTCGCGCTGGTTGTCGATCAGCCGATCCGGGTTGAGTTCGCGGGCGGCCACCACGTAGTCACGCAGGTTGCCGTCCGGCCCGTTATAGCGGTCGATGGCCAACTGGTCCGGGAAGTAGTAGAAGTTCTTGCCCTGCTGGAACTGTGTGAACGCGGGGCTGACGATGGTCGGGTCGAGCAGCCGGATGTTCGATGTCGTCGCCCGGTCGGAGGCGACCTGCTGGGCGGTGGCCTGGGCGTTGCCGCTGTAGTCGCGGTAGGTCACCGCGTCGTCGGTCAGCCCGTACGCCTGTCTGGTGGCGGTGATAGATCGGCTGATGTATTCGCTTTCCTTCTGCGCCGCATTCGGTTTGACGCTGATCTGCTCGACGATCAACGGCCAGCCCGCGCCGACGATCAGCGACGACAAGAGCAGCAAGACCACGCCAATGGCCGGAATCCGCAAGTCGCGCAGGAAGATCGCTGAGAAGACCGCCGCCGCGCAGATCACGGCGATCGCCATCAGGATCAGCTTGGCCGGCAGCACCGCATTGATGTCGGTGTAACCCGCGCCGGTGAACGGCTTGGCCGAGCGGGTGTGGCTCAGCAGCTCGTAGCGGTCCAGCCAGTAGGCGAAAGCCTTGAGCAGCATCAGGATTCCGACCAGCGAAATCAACTGAATGCGCGCGGAACGGCTCAGCGCCCCGGCACGGCCTGCGAGCCGGATACCACCGAACAGATATTGGCCGAGCAGGTTGGCGATGAATGCCAGGAACGTGGCGACGAACAGGTAGCTCAACACGAGCCGGTAGAACGGCAGATCGAACGCGTAGAAGCCGAGATCCTTGCCGAACTGCGGATCGGCGATACCGAAGGTGCCGCCGTGGATGAACAGCTGAACGCGCTCCCAATAGCTCTGCGCGACGAGGCCGGAGAAGAGCCCGATCAGTGCGGGAAGACCGATGCCCACCAGCTTCAACCGCGTCATCACCGCCGTGCGGTAGCGCGCGACAGGGTCGTTGGGACCGTTGGTGGGCACGAACACCGGTCGGGTGCGATACGCCAGCGCCAGGGACCCGAACACGATGCCGCCGATCAGCAGCGCCACGACCAGGAAGATCGCGATGCGGGTGATCCAGGTGGTGGTGAAGACCGAGCGATAGCCGAGTTCACCGAACCACAACCAGTCCACATAGCCGTCGACCAGGCGCGGCCCGATCAGCAACAGCAGGACGACGGCCAACGCGACCGCAATCAGAATCCGGCTACGACGCGTCAGCTTCGGCATTCTTGCCGCGGGCCGCATACCCACTCGTTAACTCCAGTCTTGGGATCTCAACGTCTGCAGTGACGTGCCACAACTCTACGCACCGGATTCACGGCGTTTCCTCAGCAACGAGGTAGTTCGCCACCGGCGGAAAGTGCATTGAGCGCGTCAACCGCCCCACTCAGGGTCTCCACCTTTACCAGTTCGAGGCTGTCGTCGTGTGCCGACTTGGCCTCCGCGCAGTTGTCTGCAGGCACCAGAAACACGGTTGCGCCGGCCTCTGATGCGGCCGCCATCTTATGGGTGATTCCGCCGATCGAGCCCACCTTGCCGTCGCTGGTGATGGTGCCGGTGCCCGCGATGAACTTGCCGTCGTTGAGATCGCCCGTGGTCAGCTTGTCGATGACAGCGAGGGAGAACATTAGCCCCGCCGACGGTCCACCGATGTTGGCGAGGTTGAAGTCGATGGTGAACGGCGCCCACGGCGCATCGAGTACGGCCACGCCAAGGTAGCCGTAGTCGCGGTCGGGGCCCTTACCGAGAGTCACGGTGGCGACCCCGGCCGGCGAGTTCTTGCGGCGGTAGTCCAGCACCAGGGAATCACCCGGTTTGGTGCTCTTGAGAATCGCAGTGAACTCGTCGAGATTGGCGACCGGTTTGCCGTTGACCGCGTCGATGGCGTCTCCGCGCTGCAGCTTGCCTGCCGACGGGCCGGGATCGTTGACGGTCTCCACGGTCACCGCCGACGCATACTTCAAATAACTCAGTGCCGCGTACTCGGCGCTGTCCTCGGACCGTTTGAAATCGGTGTTGTTGGCCTCGTCGATCTCGTCCTTGGACTTGTCCGGCGGATACACCAGATCGCGGGGAACCAGCTGCTCCTGGCCCGACATCCACAGCGTCAGCGCCTGGCCGAGTGTCAGTTGGTCGCGTTGCGACACCGTGGTCATGTTCAGGTGGCCGGCGGTGGGATGCAGATCGGCGCCCTCGATGTCGACGACCTCTTTGCCGTCGACCTCGCCCAGGGTGTTGAACGTCGGCCCTGGGCCCAGCGACACATACGGGACCGTCACCACGGACAGGAGCACGCCGAATGCCACGATCGGCACCAGGGCGACGAGCAACGTCAAAATCCGCCTGTTCACGCCGCCCACAGTAAAGGCCAGCCAGAGAGGTTCTCTGAGAGCGTGACCCACAGGCCCGCGCGTCGATCCGTCGGTGAGTACCGTTGGGGACATGTCTGACCTGCCATTCGGCTTTTCCGCCGGGGACGATCCCGACCCCGATAAGCCCAAGAAGGACCCCAATTCGGGCTCGGGCTCGGATCCGTTCGGGTTCGGCGGTTCCGACTTCGACATGTCCGAGCTGGGACAGATCTTCACCAAGCTCGGGCAAATGTTCAGTGGTGCCGGCGGCGCGATGGCGAGCGGCCAGCACACCGGACCCGTCAACTACGAACTGGCCCGGCAATTGGCGTCGAGCCAGATCGGGTTTGTCGCACCCGTGCCGGAGAAGACCAGCACCGCGATCGCCGATGCTGTGCGCCTGGCTGAGACGTGGCTCGACGGAGTGACCCCCCTGCCCGCGGGCACCACCAAGGCAGTGGCATGGACTCCCACCGACTGGATCGACAGCACGCTCGATACCTGGAAGCGGTTGTGCGACCCGGTGGCCGAACAGATCTCCACGGTGTGGGCGTCCGCGCTGCCCGAGGAGGCCAAGGCCATGGCCGGCCCGCTGCTGTCGATGATGTCCCAGATGGGCGGCATGGCGTTCGGCTCGCAGCTGGGTCAGGCGTTGGGCAAGTTGTCACGAGAAGTGTTGACCTCCACCGACATTGGGCTGCCGCTTGGCCCGAAAGGCGTCGCCGCGTTGATGCCGGATGCCGTCGAGTCACTCGCCGAGGGGCTCGAGCAGCCCCGTAGTGAAATCTTGACTTTCCTCGCGGCGCGGGAGGCGGCGCATCATCGACTGTTCAGCCACGTGCCGTGGCTGGCGAGCCAGCTGCTCAACGCCGTCGAGGCCTTCGCCAAGGGCATGAAGATCGACATGAGCGGTATCGAGGAATTCGCGGCGGGGTTCAATCCGGCGTCGCTGACCGATCCGTCGCAGATGGAGCAACTGCTCAATCAGGGCATCTTCGAACCCAAGGCGACACCGGAGCAGACCGCGGCGCTCGAGCGGCTCGAGACGCTGCTGGCGCTGATCGAGGGTTGGGTGCAGACCGTTGTCGCCGATGCGCTCGGCGACCGGATCCCCGGCACGTCGGCGCTGAGCGAGACGCTGCGCAGGCGGCGGGCCACCGGCGGGCCTGCCGAGCAGACCTTCGCCACACTGGTCGGGTTGGAGTTGCGGCCCCGCAAGATGCGCGAGGCCGCCGTGCTCTGGGAGCGGCTGACGCAAGCCGTCGGCGCCGACGCCCGCGACGCCGTATGGCAGCACCCCGACCTCTTGCCCAACGCCGAGGATCTCGACGAGCCCGCCGGTTTCATCGACCGAATGATCGGCGGCGAGACCAGCGACATCGACAAGGCGATCGCCGACCTGCAGAAGGGCGATGACGAGACCGACGACTGAGAGTCTCGTTACAGCTTGAACCCTCGCGGGTGGGTGTCCCGTTGTCCCGATCGACAGGGCCAGAACGCCCATCGTCGGGAGGAGAACCCATGCTGCCGTCGCAGTCTGATTACGCGCCTTATACAGACCTCCATCGGGAGATGACTGGGATGATCTTCGGCTTCGGCGTCAGCCAAATCGTGCGCACGGCAGTCGAACTGTCACTCGCTGACCACCTGGCGGCGGGCCCGCTCACGGCGGATCAGATCGCCGAACGCGAAGGCAGCGCACCGGGTACGACGTTCCGGCTGATGCGTGCGTGCGCTGCGCTCGGTCTGCTCAACATGGACGAGACGGGTCGCTTCGACGGCACCCCGCTGCTCGATACGTTGCGCGCAGACGAACCTCGTTCACTGCGGGCGTTCGCCCTTGCGCTGACCAACAGCGCGCACTGGCTGCCCTGGATCAAGTTCGCCACAGCGGTGCGCACCGGCCGCAGCCAGGCATACGACGCACTCGGTACCGACTTCTTCGACTACCTGGAGCGAAATCCTGTGCAGGCAAAGGAATTCAGTGAAGGAATGACCGAAGGCACAGCGATGTGGGCCGTGGAACTCGCCAACGTGATCGACACGACCAGTGTGCGATGCGCGATCGACATCGGTGGCGCGAACGGCTCGCTGCTCGAGCTCCTGCAGAAGGCCAACCCGGCGCTGCACGGCGTTGTGTTCGATCGACCCAACGTCGCGCATCAGGCCGAACGCGGCATCGCCCGCAACGGGTTCGCCGCGCGCACCGAGGTGGTCAGCGGTGACTTCTTCAGGTCTGTTCCGACCGGTGATCTCTATCTGCTGAAGTTCATCCTTCATGACTGGGACGACGAGAGTTGCGTCAGGATTCTGCGCAACTGCCGCGAGGCGATGGAGCCCGGCGGCCGGGTCGCGATCATCGAACTCGTGGTCGGTGGCGCGCACGGCGACCCCAGCCTTGCCGCGTTGATGGACCTGAACATGCACACGCTCGTCAACGGTCGCGAGCGGACGCTTCACGAATTCGACGTGCTGCTGGACAGGGCCGGGCTGCGACGCATAGCGGTCGTGTCGACCGGCTCGCCGCAGAGCGTGATCGAGGCCGTCGCCGCCTAGGCCCTGTGGAGAACGCGGGCCCTGTGGATAACCCGCGGGTGGTCGCGACATCCGTGGCAGAGTCGGCGCATGAGGCGCTACGCGCTCAACCCGTCGACTCCGGTTCTGGTGCGCCCCGACGGCACGGTGCAGGTGGGCTGGGATCCGCGACGCGCGGTGCTCGTGCGTCCGCCGTCGGGCTGGAGCACCGCGGCGCTGGCCGATCTGCTCAGATCGTTGCAGTCCGGAGCCACGGTTGCCCAACTGCAGGCCCGTGCCCCGCACGGCATCGACCCATCCTCGATCGACGAACTGATCGGGTCGCTCGTCGGTGCCGGATTGGTCAAGACCGCGCCGCGCAGGTCCAGCCGTACCGCATCGATCCGCATTCACGGCCGCGGGCCGTTGTCGGATCTGCTGGCTGGCGCGCTGCGATGCTCGGGCGCCCGGGTCACCCAATCGAGCCTGACCCGAGCCGCCCCGCCCGAGACCACGGATCTGGTGGTGCTCTCCGACTTCCTGATAGCCGATCCCCGGGTAGTGCGCGAACTGCACACGGCGCGTGTGCCACACCTGCCGGTACGGGTGCGCGACGGCACCGGGTTGATCGGCCCGCTGGTGATTCCCGGAGTGACAAGCTGCCTGTCTTGTGCGGACCTTCATCGCAGCGACCGTGACGCCGCGTGGCCCGCCGTCGCGGCGCAGCTGCGCGACACCGTGGGCAGCGCCGACAGGGCGACGGTGCTCGCCACCGCCGCGCTGGCGCTCAACCAGGTCGACCGGGTTATCAGCGCCGTCCACTGCTGCGCTGACGCAGGACGGCCCGCGGCAGCTGCGCCGGTGACGCTCGACACCACACTCGAGTTCGACGTCGACGCGGGCTCGATCGTGGCCCGCCGATGGTCACGTCATCCCGATTGTTTCCTGTGTACCCGCTGACATCGATCGCTGCGAAGTCGATGCGGGGCGATCAATCCCGTCATGGATGATGGACGGGTGAGTGACATCAAGCGGGGCCGGGCCGCGCGCAATGCGAAGCTGGCGAGCTTGCCCGTCGGCATGGCTGGCCGGGCCGCGTTGGGATTCGGCAAAAGGCTGACCGGTAAGTCGAGAGACGAGGTCAACGCCGAGCTGATGGACAAAGCGGCCCAGCAGCTGTTCACGGTTTTGGGTGAGCTCAAGGGCGGCGCGATGAAGGTCGGCCAAGCACTTTCAGTCATGGAAGCCGCGATCCCCGAGCAGTACGGCAAGCCGTATCGCGAAGCGCTCACCAAATTGCAGCGTGAAGCCCCGCCGCTGCCCGCAGCCAAGGTGCATCGCGTGCTTGATCAGCAGCTCGGCACCCGGTGGCGCGAACGGTTCTCGTCATTCGATGACACACCGGTCGCGTCGGCGAGCATCGGCCAGGTGCACAAGGCCTTGTGGTCGGACGGCCGCGAAGTCGCGGTCAAGATTCAGTACCCCGGCGCCGACGAAGCGCTTCGCGCCGATCTGAAAACCATGCAGCGCATGGTCAGTGTGCTCAAGCAGCTCTCCCCCGGCGCCGATGTGCAGGGCGTCGTCGACGAACTGATCGAGCGCACCGAGATGGAACTGGACTATCGGTTGGAGGCCGACAACCAACGCGCCTTCGCGAAAGCGTATGAGGGCCATCCGCATTTCGTTGTGCCGCACATCGTCGCCAGCGCGCCGAAAGTCGTTATCCAGGAATGGATTGAAGGCATCCCGATGTCCCACATCATTCGCGACGGCACAACCGAACAGCGCGATCTGATGGGCACGCGGCTGTTCGAGCTGACCTATGACGCGCCGCGGCGCCTCGACATGATGCACGGCGACGCCCATCCGGGCAACTTCATGCTGCTGCCCGACAATAAGATGGGCGTCATCGACTTCGGCGCGGTCGCACCACTGCCAGGCGGAATTCCGATCGAAATCGGTCTGGCGACACGCTATGCGCTCAACGACGACTACGAGAACCTGCTTCTGACCATGCAGAAGATCGGCTTCATCCAGAAGGGCGAGCAGGTCTCCAAGCGCGAGATGGACGACATGATGCGCCAATACGTCGAACCCCTCGAGGTCGAGGTGTTCCACTACACCCGCAAATGGCTACAGAAGATGACCGCGGTCAACATGGACCGCTCTGTTGCGCAGATCAGGGCCGCCAGGCAGATGGACATCCCGGTCAAGCTGGCAATACCGCTGCGAGTGATCGCATCGAACGTTGCAATCTCATGTCAGCTTGATGCTCACATTCCCACCAAAGCCCTTGCTACAGAACTGATTCCGGGGTTCGCCGAAGACGCTGCCTGACGGTTTCCCGGTCGGCCCGTGCGGGAAAGCCCGGCGCCTATGCGGCTGCCGAGCTGTCCCCTTCTGCACTCCTCGCGTGCGCGGCCACGGTGCTCTTGCGCGGCCGTCCACGCGGACGCTTGCGCGCAATGATCGAACCGCGCTCGATGATTTCTCCGCCCCATACACCCCACGGCTCCTGCCGTTCCAGGGCCATGGCAAGGCATTCGCGACGGATCGGGCAATCCGTGCAGAGCGCCTTGGCGCGTTCGAGCTCGACGGGATTTTCGGCGAACCACAGGTCGGGATCACCGACATGGCACGGCACCTGCAGCGTCTTTTCACGGCATGTCGTTGACGGGACGCTCGTCGCCGGAGCGCTCATCGCAGTTGACATGTCCAGTCCCTCTGCTTCCTGGTCGTTGTTTCGTCGGGCCATCTGTCTTCTGATGGATCTGCGACCAGGTCTTCGGGGTTTCCGAAAAACTAAGGCCACGGATCCGGGTGACTGCGGGTCCGTGGCCTTTCGGCTTCATCGAGGCTCTTCTAGTTACGGCCCCGATTCACGGACATGCCAGTCGCGGTGGTGGTGCGGCGCTTGCGCTGCGCTGGGATGGCAGCGGCGGCACCCGCGGCGTACTCCAAAAACGCGGGATGCGCCGCGACGGCGGCGGCAGCGGCTTCGGCGATTTGGAGGGTGCACGGCATACCGGCAACGCCTACGCGTGAGATTGCGATATTGCTATTCATGATCTGGGCGCCCTCCTTTCGTCTCGCGGTGTGTGCCTTTGAGGTTAGAGCCTAACAGGCTCTCCCCACAACCAATTTTCTGACCTGCGGTTTTGGCACGATCTTTACGACGATTGGCGGCCTTTCACCAACGCAAGCACATCGGGACCGAACTGTTCGAGCTTGCGCGCACCGATGCCGGGGATGGCGACCAGCGCAGCATCGTCGGTGGGCAGCGTCTCGGCGATCGCGATGAGCGTGTTGTCGGTGAACACCACATACGCAGGCACGCTCATCTCCTTCGATGTGCGAAGGCGCCAGTCCTTGAGATCGGCCAGAAGCTGTTCGTCGATGTCGGACGGGCAGGTTTCGCACCGGCGCAGCATGATTGACGGCGGCGTCGTCAGCGTGCTGTTGCACACCCGGCAGCGCGGCGTCGCGCCGCGCTGTCTGCGCGGCCGGTTCGGCGTGGTGTCGCTCTGCGATTGCGGGGCGATGCCGTTGAGGAAGCGCGACGGCCGTCGGCCCTGCCGTCCGCCGGGCGTCCGGGCCAGCGCCCAGCTGAGTGTCAAATGTATTCGCGCTCTTGTGATTCCGACGTAAAGCAGCCTGCGTTCTTCCTCGACGGGCTCACTGTCGGGTCCGTGCGCGAGCGCATGCGAGATCGGCAGCGTCCCGTCGGCCAGACCGACGAGGAACACCGCGTCCCATTCGAGCCCCTTCGCGGCGTGCAACGAGGCCAGCGTCACGCCCTGCACGACGGGTGGGTGCCGCGCGTCGGCGCGTTGGCGTAGTTCGACGACGAGCCCGCGCATGTCCAGCGACGGGCGTTGCGCCACTTCCTCATCGACGAGTTCGGCCAGTGCGGTCAACGCCTCCCACCGCTCCCTAGCTCTGGTACCGGCTGGCGGTTCGGCGGTCAGACCCAATGGTTCGAGCACAGCGCGGACAGTGTCAGGCAGTTCGCCGTCCACGCCGCGTTCTGCTGCGCGCTGCAGCGCCAGCAACGCTTGCCGGATTTCCTGCCTGCTGAAAAAGCCCTCGCCGCCGCGGACCTGGAACGGGATACCGGCCTTGGTGAGCGCCTCCTCGTAGACCTCGGACTGCGCGTTGATTCGGTACAGCACGGCGACCTCGGCCGGTGAGGTGCCCGCCTCGATGAGGCGTTTGATGCTCTTGGCCACCGCCGCAGCTTCGGCCACCTCGTCGGGGTGTTCGGTGAACGACGGTGTCGGCCCCGCGTCGCGCTGACCGATCAGGTGCAGCTTGCTGCCTGCCATCCGGCCGCGCGCGGCGGCGATGACCCGGTTGGCCAGCGACACGACCTGCGGGGTGGACCGGTAGTCGCGTTCCAGCCGCACCACCGCGGCCTCGGGGAACCGCCGCGAGAAGTCCAGCAGGTAGCGCGGCGTCGCACCGGTGAACGAGTAGATGGTTTGGTTGGCGTCACCGACGACCGTCAGGTCATCACGATCCCCGAGCCACGCGTCGAGCACCCGCTGCTGCAACGGGGTGACGTCCTGGTACTCGTCGACGACGAAGCAGCGATACCGATCGCGGAACTCCTGCGCCACGGCTGCGTCGTTCTCGATCGCCGCGGCAGTGTGCAGCAGCAGATCGTCGAAGTCCAGCATCGCCATGCCGTCGCCGCGCGCCTTCAGCGTCTCGTACCCGGCGTAGACCGCCGCGATCTTGCCTGCGTCGAATGGGATGTCGCGACCGGCCTTGGCCACTGCGGCGGGATATGCCTCCGGGCTGATCAAAGATGCCTTGGCCCATTCGATTTCGCCGGCGAGGTCGCGCACGTCGTCGGTGCTGGTCGACACGCCGGCGCGGTTCGCCGCCTGCGCCACCACCGAGAATTTGGTGTCGAGCAGTTGCCACCCCGTGCCACCGACGACCCGCGGCCAGAAGTAGGACAGCTGGCGGCGGGCCGCGGCGTGAAACGTCATCGCCTGCACCGAACCGGTGCCGACCCCATCGTCCAGCGCGCGCAGCCTGCCCCGCATCTCCCCCGCGGCGCGCTGGGTGAACGTGACGGCCAACACCTGACCCGGCGCCACATGCCCGGACGTCACGAGTTGTGCGATGCGCCGGGTGATGGTGCGGGTCTTGCCGGTGCCCGCACCTGCCAGCACGCACACCGGGCCGCGGGCCGCCAGCACAGCCTCGCGCTGCTCGTCGTCGAGGTCGGCCGTGATCAGTTCGCGCGCGCTGGGGAGGGCCTCGACCGGCATGCGGTCCATCATGGCAGCGCGGGCCGACAAAACCCGGGCGCATTCACGGGCATGTCGCGGGATCGGATACGTTGGACGCCTTATGAGTGCTACTGCTTCTGGGTTGACCATGTACACGACGTCGTGGTGTGGCTTCTGCTTCCGCCTGAAGAAGGTCCTCAAAGCGGAGGGCATTACGTTCTCCGAGGTCGACATCGAGGTCGATCCCGCGGCGGCGGAGTTCGTCGCGTCCGTCAACGGCGGCAACCAGACCGTGCCGACGCTGAAGTTCCCCGACGGGTCGACATTGACGAACCCCAGCGGCGCCCAGGTCAAGGCGAAGCTCGCTTCGTAATCTCTCGCGATCTGTTTGCCATTTCGCGCGCACCTCGGTCGCCGAGATCGACGAAATGGCGTGAACTACTCGTACTTTTGCGCCCAATTGTCCGTTTGGGCGTAGTTGAGTCGGTCAGTCGAGCGCGGCCCAGGATTCGATGATCTCCCTGGCGATCGAAATCGAACCCGGCAACAGCAGCCGCGACGGTGAATCGCTGCTCCAGTCCCCATCCGCAAGCGCATCGCGCACCTCGGCGCGGGTGAACCACCCCGCCTCGGCGATCTCGCCGTCGTTGAACGAGAACTCCTGCTCCGGGTCGCCGATCGCATGGAAGCCGACCATCAGCGACCGCGGGAACGGCCACGGCTGGCTGCCCAGATAGCGGACATCGGTGACCGTCAACCCGATCTCCTCGGCGATCTCGCGCATCACGCACGACTCGAACGACTCGCCCGCCTCGACGAAACCGGCCAGCAATGAGAAGAGCCGCTCCGGCCACACCGTTTGACGGGCCAGCACCGCGCGATCGTGTCCGTCGTGAATCAAACAGATGACCGCAGGGTCGATGCGAGGAAACTCCTCGTGTCCGTTGGCCGCGTTGACCCGCGACCAACCACCCTTGATCGGTTTGGTCGGCGCACCGTCGACAGCGCTGAAGCGCGCGTGGTCATGCCAGTTCAACAGTGCGGTCGCCGTCGCGACCAGCTGAGCCGACACATCGTCAAAGACGTGGCCTGCCCTTCGCAGATCGAGCACCTCGGTTTCCGTGTGCGGATCCTCGGGGCCTTCCAGAGCGGCGCGGATCGCCCACACATGTCGTCCGTCGGCGAGCCGGCCGAGAAAGACCGCGGTCTCCGGTGGTTTGTCGCCGATCTTGGCGGCCTTGCTGAGCACCACCCTGCCGCCGGAGATCAGGACCTGATTGCGGCGGTCCACCCGCAGCAGCAGGGCGTCCGGCCAGCCTGCGATCGCGGCGTCGATGTCGGTGCGGAGCTCGTCGGCGCGGTCGGCGCCGACGCGGGACAGCAGTGGGACGTTGCGAAGCCGAAATCCTGCCAGCTCGGTCATCGTTCCGCGTCCGCGCTGCGGATGTAGAGCAGCCGGTCGCCGAGCTCCAGAGCGTCCACCTGCGGGTCGTCGACGCGCAGCAACTTGCTGTTGCGGACAACCCCCAGCACGATGTCGGTCAAATGCCGCGGCGATCCGCCGACTTCCTTCGGGTTGACCTCGCGCTCGGCTATGGCGAACCCGGCGTCGGGTGTCAAAAGGTCTTCCATCATCTCAACAACGCTCGGGGTCTGTACCGCTATGCCCAGCAGCCGTCCCGCGGTCTCAGATGTGACCACCGTCGAATCCGCGCCGGACTGCTCCAGCAGATGCTGATTCTCGGCCTCGCGCACCGCGGCGATGATCTTCGCCTTGGGCGCCAGCTCGCGGGCCGTCAGCGTGACAAGGACCGCGCTGTCGTCGCGGTTGGTCGCGACGATGATGGCCTTGGCGTGCTGGGCGCTGGCCAGCCGCAGCACTTCCGAGTCGGTCGCGCTGCCCCGGACGGTTACCAGCCCGGCGCTCTTGGCGCGTTCGAGCGCGGCGGGGTTCTCGTCGACCACCACGATGTCGGCGGGCGCGACCTCATCTCCGACCATCGCGGCAGCCGCCGTCCTGCCCTTGGTGCCGTAACCAACGATGACGATGTGGTTGCGCACTTTGTTCCTCCAACGCTGGATCTGATAGACCTGCCGCGACTGCGTGGTGAGCGTTTCGACCGTCGTACCGATGAGCACGATCAGGAACGCGACCCGCAGCGGGGTGATCACGAGAACGTTGACGAGCC
The DNA here is from genome assembly GCA_963848855.1 of uncultured Actinomycetota bacterium. GTDB lineage: Bacteria > Actinomycetota > Actinomycetes > Mycobacteriales > Mycobacteriaceae > Mycobacterium. Next base: position 601,642 of record CAWKFL010000005.1, on the reverse strand, counting down.
TCGCGGACGGGGTGACCGGGGTGATGTCGCCGTAACCGGTAGTCGACAGCGACACCGTCGCGTAATACAAGCAATCCAGGAACGACAGTGGATCGTCCGGGTTCGGGGCGCTCTCCACATCGCGGTAGCCATGCCGATCGAGGTAGACGATTATGACCGCGGCGAACAACGCCGACAACGCGTAGATGACCCGGACGGTGATGCGCCGGGCGGGGCTTACCGGTTCGCTGGGGATCTGGACCGTGTCCGTCAGGGCGTGTACAGGCCGATCAGCGAGCGACTCATCGAACCTGCGGAGCCGACGCCGCAGTCTTCCTTTAGCCACGAGGGTCCGTTACCGGATGGGCCTGCCGCACCAGCACACTGTAATCATGACCTCTCCTCCACCCGAACTGCAGCAGCTTGCCAGCCCGAAGCCGGCCTACCGTCTCGCGGCGCTGCTCGTCGGCACGGGCATCCTCCACTTCGCGACGCCCAAGCCGTTCGACACGATCGTGCCTGCGGAACTTCCGGGCAGCGCCCGGTTCTACACGCACGCCTCCGGTGTCGCAGAGCTAGGCGCCGGAGCACTGCTGCTGTCGCCGCGGACCCGGCGCATCGGTGCCCTTGCGGCGGCGGCGCTCTTCGTGTCGGTGTTTCCCGCCAACGTGAACATGGTCCGGCTGTGGAAGGACAAACCGTTGATCATGAGGCTCGGCGCGATCGCCCGCCTGCCGTTGCAGATCCCGATGATCACCCAGGCGCTCAAGGTCTATCGCAACTCCTAGCGCGCCGGGTTTGGATCCCGCGGTCCGGCGAGTCGCCGGGTCCGATGCAACGTCGTCGCCGGAGCTTCGCCGTATCGGGCGGCATGGGCGGCGGCGAACCGGCCGAAGTTGGTGAAGCCCCAGCGCGTCGCGATTGAGGCAACCGTTTCGACAGACGGGTCGGAATCGAGCAGTTCCTGGTGTGCGTGTCGCAGCCGGACCTGGCGGAGGTAGGTCATCGGGGACATGCCCAAATGACGGCGGAAACCTTGCTGCAACGCACGAGCACTGACCTGACTTCGCGCGGCAAGGGCGGTCACCGTCAGCGGCGCTTCGGGCTCGGTTTCGATGATGTCGACTGCGGTGCGAATGACTCGCGGCGCCAGACGGGCGGCGTCGGCCGCCAGCATCTCGCGGTACGGGTGGTCGGTGGCGAGCAGCAGTGCACGAACAAAGCTGTCGATGAACGGCTCGGCGACGAGCGGCAGGCGGAACGCGCTGTCAGGTTGAAACAGTTCATGATTGAGCATCGTCAGCTGCGGACGGCCTCTTGCGATGACCGACCGGGCTTCGTAGTGGTGAAGCGTAAGCCACTCCGTCTTCGGCGCGCCCTAGGACCCTACCTGTCCCCGTCGCAATAGCGGGCTCCGCGGGAGCGCTATTCGTCATGTGACGCTTTATCTCACTGCCCGCCCCGCATCCGCACGCTCTGAGTGCCTCCACGAAGCACTAGCCGCGCAGGCAATGGGATTTTCTTGGAGCGACTTAGAGCGAACACCTTAACCGTGATCGGGGTGTGGAACGGCTCGGACGTCCAAACCCGGGATGGCGTGGAAGTCGTCTGGGTTGCAGGTGAAAAGCGGCAGATCATGCGCGATTGCCGTAGCGGCGATCAGCGCGTCAAAGGCTCGCGCCGCCGGCTTGCGGCCCGATTTCCGCAGAGCGGCCGCCACGGTGCCAAACACGCGCGCGGCGTCGCTATCGAACGCGATCGGATCGAAGTCGGCTTCGGCCTGTTGCAGATGCGCCTGGCGCGCCGATCTTTCGTCGTCGGAGGTGGCCACGTGCGGCCCGACCGATAATTCTGCCAAGGTGATCGCACTGATTGACACCTCGTCGGGCAGCGATGACGGATCAGTGAGCCGACCTAATAAAATTAGGGTCGAGGTGTCGAGCAGCCCGCCGCGCCGATCGGGATCCGTCACAGGCTCTGATCGATGAGTGCGTCGATGTCAGCACGCAGCGTACCGGCGTCGACGCGCGGAAAATTCTTTCTGCGCCTGATTAATTCGCCAGGGTCAACACTGGGCCGCCGAAGCGGCCGCAGTTCGGCGACGGGACGCCCGTCCCTGGTCACTACCAGTGTCTCCCCGCGTTCCACACGCTCGAGTACCTCTCCCCCGCGATTACGCAGATCGCGCACTGTTACATCAGCCACCACCGAAGTGTATCACCGGTGAGACGCTGACGTACACGTTGCCAGCGACATCGACCGCCCCCACTGGGAAGCCAACACCACTTGCCACAGAAAGCACTGCGCGAAGATCGATCACAAGCGAGGCCGGGCCTGCGCCGACGAAGCCACGTCAGAAGCACTTTGATTCATGACGCGAAAGACGCGGAAGATATTGCTATCCAACGAGATAACGAATACGGCTTGCCATTACGCCCTGATGGACCGGGGTGCGCACGCGAGTCAAGGACAAACGCGTGCTCGCGCTGGTGAAAGCGTTCCTCAAAGCCGAGGCACTGACGGGTGAGCGCTTCGCGGGGGGTACGCAGGACCCCGATTTCGGGCTTCTCCTCCCCTGCGGCGGGGTCTGTGGTCGGTTGGGTCACCCCCGTCCCTTCCATGACGAAGCTGGAATCTGGCAGCGCGACCGAAATCTCTATACCACTTAAGCGGACCATATTGCGGACCGTTCAGGCCCGTGTGCTACTCAGAGTTTGGCAACCCATGTGAACAACTGCTTCAGACGGTGTGTAAAGCGTGGCGTACGAGATTGACACGGTCGATCTCGTTACGTTGGGATGCTCGTCACTACAGCGCGCTTCACCTAGACGAGATGTGCGACGAACGCGCAAATGAGTAAACCCCGCATGAACTGGGACGGTGCGGGCGCAGCCGAACACCGCCTCGCCCCCTGGTCGAGTCGACGAAGTACAGCACTACGCGTGCAAGGACGGTCGTTCCCGCGAGTCATGGGCGCCGCTGGGCGCACCTATTCGGTTGCCAGCTGGCTTGTTTGGACGACGTGGTCGCACGCGTCCTTGATCAGGGTCGTGGTGAGTAATCGGTGCTCGTCGGCTGCGGAAGGTCGTGCGTGGCGAGTTGAGCTGCGCACAGGCCATTTCGCCGTAGATAGTTCTGAGCTCAGAGAAACATTGACGTCCGTGAGCTGCACGTGCGAGCCCGCCAGCGGCCGCGCATATCCCTTGGTGGCCGGAACCTTCGATGTCACCTTCGCCCCGTCATTGCTTGTCGACGAGATCTATTGAAGACTCGCCATTGCCCCGACACCAGCCACTGCCCACAGATCAATCTCACATGCCGTCGAGGCTCGCCAAATCAAACGCCGCCTACACCAGCCCCACCAAGGGGCGCTCATCAGTGGCGTCCCAGCTGCAGGCCCGCGACAAGTACCCCAGCGATTCCAGCAGTGGTGCAGCCATTTTGCTGCACTCCACTCGGGGTCCGTCGTGGGCGTCCGCCGATTGCAGACCTGGCCAACCAATTACCACTGCAACTGGGCAGCCGCTAGCCAGTGGGCGCGATCGGCGGCAACAGTTCGCTGCGGCGCCGTGCCACCTCGGACTGAATCGCCGCGCGGACTGCCTGAACAGCGGGGTTGGTTAGGTTCTGCCGCCGCGCGGCCAAGGTGAGCGACAACCGCACGTCCACGTCGTCGGTGAGGACACGTTTCAGGTCGGGATGGAGGTCGGCCATAAAAGCCGGCAGCAGGCCATCCCGCCGCCTGCCTGGGTGGCGGCCAGATGCGCGAAGATGTTCGTAGACATGAATTTCGCTCTCGCAGTGGGGAGATGACGATGCAGGTCGAGATCGCCGACCTGTAACAGCGAATCGATAAAGAAGATCAGAGGGTGATCACGAAGGTCGGCCGTCGTCGCCGGCTCCCCGTGCGCCGCCAGGTAGTCGCGACTGGCATACAAACCCGGCGCGTACTCACCGATCCGCTCCGAGACGAGTCGGCTGTTCACCGGCGTGCCTACCGCGATCGCCACATCAAACCCTGATTGGTGAAGGTTCAGCTGTCGTGTTGCCGTGGCAAGTTCAACCACAAGATCTGGATGAGACATCCGCATCCGCGCCAGCGTCGGCGCTACGAACAAGGATCCGAATCCGTCGGGAGCCGTCACCCGAATGGCCCCTCGAAGACGGCTGTCCCCCATGCCGAGAGCCGCATCGGCAATGCCTTGGACCACGTCCTCGATCGGACGTGCCTTCTCGGCGATGATTGTGCCCATCGCGGTAAGTTCCCAACCGTCGGCACCATTTTCGACCAGTCGGACGCCGAGAGCTTTCTCCAGCGCCTGGATTCGGCGCGAAACCGTCGTGTGGTCCACACCTAACGCGGCTGCCGTACTTCGGCGCCGACCGGTGCGCGCGATCGCCAATAGGATCCGCAAGTCATCGGTCCGCACGCTACGCACATCGATCATCGGGGCCGACCGTTTGGTCCTGCCCCTGCCGGTGCGGCGCGTACTGTCGCTATTGTGCGCCATCGTGACTGACCTGCATTGCGGCGATGCTGTCTTCGTGCACCGAGAACCGCTCTTCGACAGGAAGATACGTCATGGGCAGTTCGACTCGTACCGCGACCACATCAGCGGCGTCGTTGTCGTAGCGATACAGGCACCCGATGCCGATGCCGAGAACTCGCCTGCAGACCTAGTCGACTTAGTGCGGCGTCCTGCGCATGAGTAGTTCGCCATGGCCTCAGGGGGTTCCTTGACTGGGGCGTTCGCTTGATTGAGCCGTGTGCGAACGCCTTTCGATGCCGGCCACCTTCCAGTAGGCGACCGCGCATAGCCAGGTGGCGGCGAACAGCCCCACGAGCGCGAACCCGGCCGTGTTGAGGTTGATCTCGCTCACCGAATCGGTCAGCGGGTCAACCCAGGCCAGGACATCGTGGAGTACGGTCACGAGTTCGATTGTCCCAATGAGTAGCGCGACTGCGATCGACAACGCCGTGATGGAGAGGTTGTAGTAGATCTTTCGGAGCGGATTGGCCAACGCCCAGTGGTAGGCCACCGTCATGAACAATCCGTCGACGGTGTCCATCAGAGTCATCCCGGCCGCAAAGAGCACCGGAAGCAACAGCACCGCGTACCAAGGCAATCCGGCGGCCGCACCGCTGCCTGCCAGGGCCAGCAACGCCACCTCGGTGGCGGTATCGAATCCAAGCCCAAACAGGACACCGACCGGGTACATCTGAGCCGGTCGGTTGATGCGCTTCATCACCGGACGCAGGAGACAAGCAAAAAAACCGCGATTGTCCAGCGCATCTTCGAGTAACTGGTCAGTGGGCCGTCCGGTGCGCAACGCGACGAACACCCGCCATATGCCCACCAGCGGAACGAAATTGCTGACCGCTACCAGATAAAGGAAACCCGCCGACGCCAAGGTGCCCGTCAGTTCGAGAGCATTCCTGGTCGGAGAAGCTTCGTCGAGCAACGCGCTGACAGCATGCGTTCCACAGATGACCAGCATTGCCATCAGCAGAACCATCGTCGAGTGGCCCATCGCGAACCAAAAACCCGCCGCTTTCGGCTTGTTGCCGTCGACCATCAGCTTGCGAGTGGTGTTGTCGATCGCAGCGATGTGGTCGGCATCGAATGCGTGACGCAGCCCGAATGTATATGCAGTCACACCTAGCCCAGTTCCGAACACCAGCGTACCGACCTCGTAGTGGGGTGGGACGATCAGCAGGATCAAGGCGCCAAAGCCCATCAGATGCAGCAGCGCGATGACTCCGACCAGTCCAGCGAACTCGAGCCAATCACGGCGATTCCAGGAGATGACAAGACGGCGGAATGCCCTCGCGGACCCAGCACGGGCAGTAGGTGAATCGGGCATCAGTCAGGCTCGTCCTTCCGGATGGCACGCCGCATGGTGGATGTAGGTGACAGCGGTGACCTCGGTCGCAGCCGAAACGGCGGTGCCGAAACCGTGCTTCGATGTCAGCCTGCCTTCGGCGACGAGTTCGGAGTACGCCCCGTGCGAAAGTGTTCGCGCAACACTTAAGTCGGCAGCCAGCGTGCGGCGTGACGGCAGACGCGTACCGGGCATGAACCGCCCCGATCGGATCGTGTCGCGGGCGACATTCATCACACTGTCGCGCTCCGTGCCGCGGGGTCGATCCAGGCGTAGATCCAGTGCGGACACCGCGTTTGAAGAGTCGGTGGCTGGTTGCGGGTTAGTGGGCGTGGTCGTGGCCGGTGGGCCGCTGGGCCAGCAGTTCGGCGCGCGCGGAAACATCGGCGGCCGGCACCGCGCCGCAGTCGACCAGCACATCCTGCAAGGCGCCCAGCCAGTGCTGATAGTAATTCCAGCCGGCGCCTTGGGTCGGTGCAGCCTCCCAGCGCGCGATCCGCGCGATCAACGCCGCCTTGAACTGCGCCCAGGTGAACATGTTCGTTTCGTACAAGGTGACAGCCATACCGAAGGCCCGGCTTTCCCACGGCTGCGCGAAGATCAGCTGACCGTTGGCGCGCGGCGGCGCGGCAGGTCCCTCGCTGTCCATCGGGGCGATCATGGTGCCTCGATCCGGGCCACGCCAACCATCGCCTCACGGGTGATCAGCGGCACGAGCTGGTCCTCAGACAAGGCTTCGGTGCCGGGCGGGCGCTGCGGCAGTACCAGCCACCGCACCTCACTGCTGGAGTCATGCACGGTGATCTGCACGTGATCGGCGAGCTCAAGGCCCATCTCGGAGAGCACCGTGCGCGGTTCTTTGACTACCCGCGCCCGGTAGGACGGGTCCTTGTACCAACTCGGCGGCAGACCGAGCAGTTGCCACGGATAACAGGAGCACAGTGTGCACACCACCACGTGGTGGCTGGTTGAAGTGTTCTCCACAACCACGACATGCTCGGTCTGCGTCCCGAGGAATCCGAGCTCTTGGATCGCGGCGGTGCTGTCGTGGAGCAGCCAGCGCTTATATTCCGGGTCGGTCCATGCCTTTGCGACAACCTTGGCTCCGTTGAGCGGGCCCACCTTGGTCTCGTAGGTGGTGATGGTCGCCTCCAATTGCTTCGGGTCGACCAAGCCCCGTTCGGTAAGCAGCTGCTCGAGAGCCTCAGTACGCAGCGACGGAGGTAGCCATCGATGGGATGCGCTGGTGGTCATAAGGTTTTCTCCAAATAGTTTTCGAACATCTCCACGGTCAGTGCGAATGGTTCCGCGTTGGCGCCCCACAGCTCGCGAGAATCAAACCGCACCGTATACACGTACTGCGGATTCTCGCCCTGAAAGTGCGCGTTGGTATCCGGGAACACAGCTGCCGGCTGGATGATCGCGACGACTCCGAGGTGTCCGCGCACGTAGCGCGCCAGCCTGGTGTGCCCGGCCGGCGAGATGTTCTTGGCACGCACTCGCTCACCGACGTCGAACACCGGTACGGCATCCACGGTGCGCAGGGAGCCCTCGGCCGCCGGTGCGTACACGGGCTTGGCGGGTTCGGGCGCCGGTGGTTCCTCGACCTTCTCACCGCGCAGGTTCCGCGCCCGAGCTTCGATGGCGGACGGCGCCAGCACGGCGCTGTCGGTGAGCATCAGCTCGGCGCCGTTGAGCCAGCGGCCGAAGTAGCCGTCGGCCAGGTAAGCAGTCCGGTCCAAGCGTTCGACCGCATGCCGGAACGCGTCAATGTTCCACCCGGCCAGCTCAATAGACAGCAACGTCAGCGCAAACACGCGACCCTGCCAGGGTTGCGGAAAGGTCGGCTCGTCTACGCGTGGTGGATGATTGCGGTCCCAGCCCGCGGTACCGCCCATGCCGGCTATCCCGTCCATCACATCATCTCTCATAGAATCGCTGTATTACGAAGACAATCGGTGTGATCCGATTCAGGTCACAAGGTGGTCAGTAGTCGCCGCGGATCGCGACGACATCGGCACTGGGGCATCCTGCTCGGGAGCCAGATTGGGGCGCCCCCGCTGCCGGTAAAGATTGTGGATAATGTTCTGCTCGTTGTCGTTCGGTTATAGGAAGACTCTATGTTCGGCGGTGTCTTGCCTGCCGGTCATTTTTGACCATCTTTCCCACAGATAACTGCATGAACCGCGAGGCTAGAGCGCAATGCATTGGCCCACAACGGTCGGCTGGGCTTGACGGGTCAGGCCAAGCACTCACCGGCGCGGTAAGTGTGTAAATACCATCTGACCTCGTCAGTCCATCGAAAACACAGCCGGGATGCGAAATGATCTCCCGACCCGAAGAATCAGGAGAACTCGCCCACTGCTATCCTGCCGTCTCACGATGCGATTATGAGCGAAACTCGCCATGCTAGGCGGCATTTCGGTGAACGAATAGGTCAGCGCTTCTAAGGACAGAAAGCTGATCCCAGAACGTCTTCGATTCCCGATAGCCAGCAGTTCGCGGGTATGGCGGTGGCGAGTCTCGGTTACTGATTCTCAACCCGGGTTTAGGATCGCGTGTTGGTTTGATTCTGTTGATTTGGCAGGCCACCGCTGTCGGTGCCTACCTGCCGCAGCGTATTCGGTGGGGTTCGGTAACCCAGCGCCGTGTGGCGGTGGTTGTGTTCGTGTTTGAAGTCGGCGGTCACGACGCGGGTTTCGAGCAGGGTGGTCCACTGGTTGCAACTGTTGACGAAATGGGTCGGGTCGGGGTTACGAAAACCGTTGGTATAACGATACAAGTTCACCTTCGACTGCTTAAGTGGGCGGTCGGTATGGCCGAGGAGCGGTTGTGGACGATCGAGGATTGCCGCCAACTGACCCGTCGACACGAACGAGGCTTGATCGCCGCTGGCGAGTAGGTTCTGCGAGTCCCGCCGAAGTTGATGGCCCATGTGCGTGACGCGGCAGGTAGCTTAGGGAATCTGATCCCATCGACGCCCTGGCGGTGGCCCGGGCGGCCCTGCGCGAATCAGACCTGTCGATTGTGCGCCTCGATGGCGGCGAGCGCGAGCGGCGGCTGCTGGTAGATCATCGCGACGACCTGGTCGCCGAATGGACCCGCATCATCTCCCCGCTGCGTCGGCATTTGCACGAGCTCGACCCCGGATGAATACCGTCGGCGAAGCTGTAGCGCCACAGCACATTCGACAAGGTCGATCTGCACCTGTCGGGTCATTCCGACGATGCTGTCGTGCGACGAATCGCGCTGCGGCTGGTCGAGCACTTACGTCTACTGACCGCGGAGATCGACGAACTTACCAACAAGATCACCAGCGGGTCGGCATGGTTGGCCCTTCGCTTCTGGCGATCGTGGGCTCTGGTGCGACTGCAGCGAAGATCCGTGCGGAAACTGCTCACGCCGCTCGGTTCCCGGTCGAAAGACGGCCTACGCGCGTCACAATGGCACCGCGCCGCTGCCGGTGCAGCCATCGAACAAACAGCGGCATCGGCTGTAGTGTAATGGAACTCGGAAATTCAACGCGGCAATCCACCGCGTCGTTATGGTTCAGGTGCGGTGTCATCCACCAGCACGTATCCTGCTTGAGCGACGCAAAAGCAACGGAGGCGGCGGCAGGAAGCCCTCCACCTCCTCAAACACCGACTCTCTGATGTCGTCTACAAAGCGATGCTCGCCGACCAAAGCGGCTCGCTCTCCGGTGCCGCTTGACAGAGGAGCTAAAGGCACTCCTTGCGTAGTCGGTCGTAAAACGATTCGATCGCGCGGTTGTCCCACGGACAGCCCGGCGGGATATAACATGCCGGTCTTGTTCTCGCAGAAGCGTTGCAGCGCTGCGAAACAAGTTCGTGCTTGTTGTCTTCCGCAGCGCCTTCGGCGGCCCGCCTGCCGCGTCGACCACGGCCTGCAACTGAGTGACGAGGCGTTCGGCGGTGATCGAGCGCTCCACGATGTTCAGCAGAACCATGGAATCGTGCCCAGCGGCCAATCGATGCCGGTTCATGTAGTTATTTGTGGGAAAGATGATCAAATATGACGGGCAGGCGGGATACCGCCACCCATAGAGTTCTTCTATGGCCGACGGAGATTCCTTTGGCCGCATCAGGTTACGAGCAACAGATCATTGGTACTGGTTCCACCACGGCGGGCTTCCCGACACCAAGCTGCCGTGTTATCCCCCCACCTGTATTGAGAATACCGGCGACGTCGGTGTCTTGAAGGAGACGTAGGTGCAGAACAAAATTGTTGTCGTCGTTGGCGCCAGCAGCGGGATCGGGGAGGCCACCGCGATCCGGCTGGCCAGTGACGGGCATCGCGTGGTGATCGCTGCGCGGCGTGCCGAGCGTTTGGCTCAAATTACCGACCGGATTGCTGCCGTCGGGGGCCAGGCAACGGCAGTGCCGGTCGACGTGACCGACCGGGGCGCCGTCGCCGCTCTGGCCGACAATGTGGTGTCCGAATTCGGCGGCCTCGACGTGCTGGTTGAGTGTGCCGGTCTGATGCCGCTGTCGCCGCTGAACGCGCTGAAGCTCGATGACTGGGAGCGGATGATCGATGTCAATATCCGGGGTCTGCTGTACAGCATCGCGGCTGTCCTGCCGCAGTTTCAACGGCAGGGCGGCGGGCATTTCGTCACCGTAGCCTCCACTGCGGCACGTGAAGTGTTGCCCGCGGGTGCGGTGTACTGCGCCACCAAGTTCGCGGCGCGGGTGATCACCGAGGGACTGCGACTCGAAAGCGATCCAGGCATCCGGGTGACAACGATTTCTCCGGGAGTCACCGAGACTGAACTGCTCGACTCCGTGACCGATCCCGCCGCTCGCGAGCTGTCACACGCTGTGTGGGACAAGATCGCGATGTCGCCCGACGCCGTCGCCGCCGCGATCTCGTACGCGGTCAGTCAACCCGACGTGGACGTCAACGAGATTGTCATACGGCCGGCAGGGCAACGCTACGGATGGCTGGCGCGGTAGAGCTAGAACGCTGTCCGCTCTGAGATCTCGGGATGCACAACTGTTTTCTGCGACCGTCGACTAGACGTCGGACGTGACGTTGCGGGTTTTCTGCCGCGTGCCTTCGGCCATGAGCGTCGGAAATATTCAGCGGAGTCTTTATCCGCCAAGAGATTCCGCATGCTTGAACGTAGCGCATGCAGACAATCACCATGAATCATTAACGGAAGGAATCAGAATAGATGCTACCCAATAACGCTGCACCACAATACGACTTCATTGTCTGCGGAGCCGGTTCGTCGGGATCAGTTGTTGCGCGACGCCTTGCCGAGAACTCCGCGGTCACCGTGTTGCTGATCGAAGCCGGCGGCACCGACGAGGTGCCGGCAGTGATGGGTCCCGCTCACTGGCCGCTGAACTTGGGAAGTGAACGCGACTGGAACTTCACGGCCCAACCCGACCGTAACGTCAACGGGCGATCGATTCCACTGAATATGGGCAAAGTGCTCGGCGGCGGCTCGAGCATCAACGTAATGGTGTGGGCCCGCGGACACAGCTCAGACTGGGACTACTTTGCAGCGGAGGCCGGCGACGAGTCCTGGAGCTACCGGGCCGTGCTCGACGTCTATCGTCGTATAGAAGACTGGCATGGACCCTCAGACCCGCACTACCGGGGGACGGGCGGGCCGGCATTCGTACAGCCAGCCCCGGATCCCAACCCGATCAATCCGGCCGTCCTCGAGGCCGCGGGTGCGCTCGGAATCCCGATCTACGACAGCCACAACGGCGCAATGATGGAACGTGAGGGTGGCGCATCCATTGTCGATTTACGCGTGAGCGATGGCCGCCGCCAATCCGCCTACCGTTCATATATTTACCCCTATGCCGAGCGCCCGAACCTCTCGATCCTGACCGGTGCACTGGTGAGCAAGGTGATCTTCCGGGGCCGCCGCGCAGTTGGGGTTCAGTTCGTTCACAAAAGGACGGTGCACAACGTCACCGCCGATCGTGAGGTCGTGCTCTCGCTGGGGGCGATCAACACGCCGAAGGTGCTCATGCAATCCGGTGTCGGCGATGCCAGCGAGCTCCGCAGTTTCGGTATTCCCGTCGTTGCGCACCTGCGAGGTGTCGGGCGGAATTACCAGGATCACCCACGCATCAACTGCGTGTGGGAATACCGCGAGCCCTTGCCGCCCCATAACAACGCATCAGAGGCCACCGTGTTCTGGAAGAGCCGACCCGCCCTCCCGGCGCCAGACCTGCAGCTGTGCGTCGCGGAGTATCCGTTGTCCAGCCAGGAAAACGCCGCGCACTACGGGCTACCCAACCATGGTTGGACACTGTGCGCTGGGGTGGTCCGCCCGAAGAGTCGCGGGCAGATTCGGATCACGGGCCCCGACTCGTCCGATCCGGTGGTGATCGAGGCGAACATGCTTGACCACCCAGATGACATGAGCCTGGCCGTCGCCGCAGTCGAGCTAGCTCGCGAGATCGGAAACTCCACCGCGCTAGGCCGCTACACTCGGCGCGAAGTACAGCCAGGCAATCTCAACCGCCGCCAACTGCACAATTTCATCCGTAACGACGCGTCGTCGTACTGGCACCAGACCTGCACGGCCAAGATGGGTCGAGACGACATGGCCGTTGTCGACAGCCGCCTGAAAGTCCACGGGCTAGACGGCCTGCGGGTTGCTGACGGTTCCATCATGCCCCGCGTCACGACCGGCAACACCATGGCACCATGCCTGGTCATCGGCGAACGCGCCAGTGACTTCATCAAAGCCGAACATGCCCTGTAGTCCCCAGCACCGCGCGCCGGATGACATGGACTGCCCAGGTGCGCGTTACCACAACCGATGCCGGCAAAAAGGAATGCGAGACGTTAATCATGAAAGGAGCGCAGTGCTGTGTTCGATAGGCGTGGCGCGATATTCGCCGTCGTCAAAGCCGCCATCGTATGTGCCAGCGCATTCGGAATTCCGGTGAATCCTCTACAGGACAGGGCAACGGCGGGAGCTACGAGCACGGCATCCACTCCACCGTCGTCCCCCGCAATAGCGAAAGCAACTCCTCGGATCAAAGGACCCGCGCCCCTACCCAAGGAGGAGCAGGGCCTGCCCGGCGACTGACGGCTCGGCGAGCAAGCGGCTTAATCTTGGTCATTGGGCGACTGCGTATCACCAGCAACGCGGCGACTCTAGGCAGCGTTGCGAAGCCTCGACGGCTGGCGCAATTCTTTTCTAAACCGCTGCCGACTTGAATCAACCGTTGCGGTTTGATGCCGCTTCTTTCTGCCAGAAGGACTATGGCCCAAGCATTACACGGTCGAGCACGACCCCGATAGCCACGAACCTCTAACTGCCGCTTCCCGTACCCCATCGCGCAGCCGGTCGACGATGGCGGCGGGCGGTGGCGTCGCCGAAAGCGGTTACCCAGTCATTGGGGCTCGCATGCAGATGTGTGCCTAAAGTGAGCGCACTGCGGCTACCAGGTCACTGGAGGGCGACCTTCTGATTGGATTGCAGCGCAGCGCACGTGCTGCCGGTGAGCAGGTCTCGGCCAAGACGGTCGCCAAGATCATGGTAGGTCGGCGGTGATCCGGGGCGAGCCGCACGTCCCGCCGGAATCGCGATGATGGTCGATGATCTTCGCGGTCAAGTCAGCCTTCCGTTGGGCTTGTTCGGTCAATTCCGTTGTCACCGAACGCTTCACACGCTTGTAAAAACCGGAGGTCGACACCTCCAGCAGGCGTGCCATTCGGGTAATCGCTGTGTTCGCGCACTCTGCGGCCATCAACTCGGGCCGGTCTACTTCAGTCCGTTGGCAACAAAGTCCGCCGCGGCTGAAGTGTGAATCCCTTGGTGCCCCTGACCCTCATAGGTCGGGGACCTCAGAGCGGGATGTGGCGGGGTCAGGCGGCGGGCATGGTGATCTCCACGGCGGCGCCGAGCTTCTCGATCTGTTTGGCCAGTCGCGCGATTTGATGTTCACGGCTATGCCGTCGTGCGACCCAGTCGACGCCGAGATCCTGATAGCCAACGTCAGCAGTGACGATGTGCCAGTAGGCGATCAGGATGTCGTGGCGGATCGCGCCGACGGCTTTGAAGGTGCCGCGGCGTCCCCGGATGACGTGATACCGCGCGCCCAGATAGGTGTTCTTGGTGCGTGCGGCGGCTTGTGCGGCCTCGGTGAGCACCGTCTTGAGCGCGACCGGCCCGTGGCGGGTGCGTCCTGATCGGGCTTTGCCTCCGGAGGCGTTGTTGCCCGGGCAGATTCCGGCCCACGACGCCAGGTGCGCGGGGGTGGCGAACACGCTCATATCGACGCCGATCTCGGCGATCATGCCGATCGCGCATTTCCGGGCCACCCCCGGGATCGTCTGCAGGCGTTCAATGATCGGCTCGAAGGTCGCCACCCGGGTGGTGATCTGTTCATCGATCTCGGCGAGCTGGGCGTCCAGGAAATCCACGTGCGCCAGGATCTGACGAACCAGCACCCCGTGATGGCAGACCCGGAAACTACCGCGCAGCGCATCGGTGAGCGCAGGGATCTTCGAGCGCATCCTGCCCTTGGCCAACTCCGCCAACACCACGGGGTCGGATTCGCCGGCCAGCATCGCCTCGAGCATCGCCCGCGCCGACTTCGACAACACCGTGGAGGCCACCGACGTCAACTTGATCCCCGCATCCTGCAGCACCTTCTCCAGCCGCTGCACCATCCGGGTGCGTTCCTCGCTGAGCGCCCGGCGGTGCCGGGTGAAATCACGCAGCTCTCTAATCGGTGGCGACGGCACGAACGAGGGCCGTACCAGCCCGTGCTCGACCAGCTGCGCGATCCAGGCTGAATCGACCACATCAGTTTTGCGGCCCGGGACGTTCTTCAGATGCTGGGCGTTGAGCAGCCACAGCTGTTCGATCCGGTCCTCCAACAGATAGAACACCGGTTTCCAGTACACCCCTGTTGATTCCAACCCCACCCGAGTGACCCGATGCGAGATCAGCCAATCACCCAACGCGACGAGTTCGGCGGTGTCGGTGCCGAACGTCTTTGTCTCACTGCCGCGTTGGCGACCCTGCGGGAACCGCACCGTCGCCACCACCGTGTCGCGGTGCACATCCAGACCCGCGCAGAACTCAACTACCTCATCCATCAGCAACCTCCCTACTCGCGCCCACAACAAGAGCGGCGACTGCCGGAGGAAGGTCGTCGATCAAAGGAGTCTGAAGTTCGCGCTCACCGGCAGCACAACCGGGTGCCCACAACCCTCCGCGCCATACTTTTTTCCGGGCTCACGGGCACCAAGCGGCGTCGGCGTCAGCCCAGCAGCCGCCGTGATCAGCATCAGCCGCCCGGGGCAGCACCGCAACACCGACGAACGCCACCAGCGCCGGATTCTCATCTCATCGGGTGCGCCCGCCCAGCCGGGCCCATCGATACTTTTTTCAGGAACGCGATATCTTCCTCTTGCTCGGCGACCTGCTTGCGCAAACGCGCCAGCTCGGTGCGCTCCGCCAGGGTCAACGGCTCGTCGTTGCGGGATGCCGCAGCCTCGACGCGTCGCCGCTCATCACCGACCCACCGCCCCAGCAGGCCCTCGTTCAGACCAAGTTCGCGAGCAACTTCGGCGATCGTGGGCCCGGAATCGATCACCCCGATGAGCGGCCTCGACCTTGTACTCAGTCGTAAACGACCGGCGGGTCCGGGACATGGAGACATCCTTCCGGCGAGACCATCAATCCCGCTATCTCGATGTCCACCTCCCGGGGGGAACTTCACGCCGAAAACTTTTCGTGCTCGCTGCCTGTCGGCGTCCGTAAAACTAAGCGCCCAATCGTGCGTTCCGCGACAGAAAGACGTAACAGCATCGCGAGTTGGTCAAGCTCTTTGTCACACCGTAGACCGAGAGCGCATGCGAACTATCTTGACTAAGTACATCGCCGGCGTCATCGTCCACTTAGACACTGGACGGCTGCTGTTGTGCTGCGGCCCACCTCTGTCCCCGAGACTGTTGAGTTGGTGGCCGCGATTCCACGGGCGAGTTCCAGAAGCAGGCGCGGTGCGTCCATCTGCGGGAGCATCACTTCGATCAGCCACGCTTGGTTGGGGGCCGAGGCACCATGGAGGGCGTCCCGCAGCTGGCGCGCCGTACGGACCTTCGCGGTGCGTACATCCGTGCCACCGAGGGTGGCGGCCAGCTCGGTCCAGTTCCACGGAACGATGTCTTGATACTCCGCCTGTGGACTCTGGATCGCCCGCTCGACCGTGTAGCCGTTGTTGTTGAGCACGAACACAACTGGTTGCAGACCGCGGGCATAGAAGGTACCGAGTTCCTGCGCGGTGAGCTGCGCCGAGCCGTCCCCGATGAACAGGACCGGTCGCCGATCGCGCCGGGCCAACGCGGCACCAAGTAAGGCCGGCAGGGTGAATCCGATTGACGACCACACCGGCTGGCCGAGCAGGTCGGACTCGCGGGGCAGCCGCAGATCGAGTGCCCCGTAGAACGCCGTCCCGGCCTCGGCGGCCACTGTCGTCGAGGCCGGAAGCCACTCTTGCACCTGCGCCCAGAATCGCGCATGGTCCAAAGGTGCGTCGAGATTTCCGTCAACGTCGGAGGCAGGCGCGGTCCGAGCCACCGCGGTGACATCGGGGAAGTGGCTCTTGCTTGCCAGCTGGTGCAGGGTGGCCATTGAGTCCTCCAGCCGTACACCGGGGTACACCGCCCGCCCGATGCGCGCGTGGTCAACCGCCAGCTCCACCGCGTGGGCAGGGTCATAGCGGTGGGTGAAGAATCCGGTGGTGAAGTCGCTTTCCACCGTGCCGGCCATGACCAGCAAAGAAGCGTTGTCGATCGCTTCCCGCGCTTCCTCTGACCGGGTGGTGGCGCCCAGGTAGGTGCCCAGGCTGGCGGGGTGATCCTCATCCAGCAGCGCCTTCGATCCGGGCTGGGACGCCACCCGAACCCCGGGCAATCCGGCGAGTTCGGCCACTAGCGACTCCAACCCCCGGCGATGGATGCGTGGCCCGGCCAGCATGGTGATTCCTGTCTCGCCGGCGAAGCGAAGTTCGAGGGCCTTGCGGAATTCCTCGACCGCGGCAGGCTCACTGTCCATGCACCGCAGCGGGATTGCCAACGGTTGAGTGAGGACCGGCGCGTTCGCCACGTCCAGCGGCACGCCGAGGTAGACGGCTTTGCTCGTGTTCAGAGCGACTTGTAGGACCCGGTCGATCTCCGGCGCCGCGGTGCGCGGATCCAGGACCGCCTGCGCCGCGGTGACTTCGCGAAACATACGCACGAACCGCAGGAAATCACCGTCGAGGAAGGTGTGGTGTAGCGGGGCGCCGCGCTCCATCGACGCACGCGAGGGCATGCCGACTATGTGCACGACGGGGACGTCTTCAGCGTAACTGCCGGCAACACCGTTAATAGCCGACAACTCGCCCACCCCGAAGGTAGTAACGAGCGCGCCGAGGCGGCGGCCCACCCGGGCGTATCCGTCCGCCGTGTAGGCGGCATTGAGCTCGTTGGTCGACCCAGACCAGTTGATGCCCTCTACAGCGAGCATTTCGTCGAGCAGCGTCAGGTTGAAATCACCGGGGAGTCCGAAAAGATGGGTAACACCGAGCTGCACCAGCCGCTTCGCCAGGTAAGAGCCGACAGATGTCGTACTGGTCGAGGTAGTCATTGCGCTTTCCTGCCTGCCATGGGATCAAGGGCGTTACGATTCGGCGCGGTGCTCGGAGGTCGCGTTATCGAGGACGAGTCGCTCAGCGCCGCAACATCGTTGCGGGGGAGGCTAAACACGCGATGCGGCGCAACCCGGCGCACTCCGGCCAGCGTCGGCTGTAAGGTCGCGTTCGCCGCTAGCGCGCTGGGCCCGACCACCGCCTTCTGGCGCGTAACCCGACATGGGTGTGGGCGGAACAGACGCCGCAAGTCCAGACGGGCCGCTGCCGCACCTGCCCCGGCACGCGGGGCACGAACATCGGTTCCTGCCGGACTCCGGCTCGGGAGGTCGTTCACAGTGCCCCCTGATAACGAATGAGATGGCGCTTCAGTGCCTCCGCGTAGCCGTTCCCGTCTGCCTCGCTCAGGTGCCGGACCAACTCGACATGATCAGTGATTGCGGGCGCGAGATGCTCACTACGAAGGGTCAGCAACTGAAACCTCAGCCGTTGCTGTCGATCGCGGATCGATGAGAACAAATGCAGCGCGAGGCCGTTTCCGGACCTCTTGACGACAGTCGAATGGAACTCGTCATCCGCGTCGACGAATGCGCTGACGTCATGCGCCTCGACGGCCCTAAGCTGCCTTTGCAGGATCTCTGCGAACACCGACAGCGACTGCGCGTCAAGTGGTCCGCTCTTGGTGAGTCGACGTGCCGCAACGGATTCGATTGCTTCACGTGTGTCCAGCACGTCCCGGGTCTCCTGAGGAGACATCGGTGTGACAACAGCACCGGCACCCCTTCGGGAGGAGAGGGTGAGCAACCGCTCGGCTGCGAGCCGGAGAAACGCATCGTGGACCGGCGTCCGGCTGACTCCGAGCGTTTCGCAGATCTGGACTTCCCTCAGCAACTCGCCGCCGACGAAGTCACCTTTCAGAATGCGATCCTTGGTGTAGGTATAGGCCCGGTTAGCGGCAGGAATGGTGGCGTTGTCAGTCATATGGTCCTGCGCGATCATCAGTGGGGCCGGATCGAGACGTGTTCGGGACGTAGCTGGTCGATACTTGTGACGCCGAGGAGCGCCATCGTTCTCGACACCCCGTCGGAGAGAATGTTCACCGCTTTCGCCACTCCCCTTCGCCCACCAGCCATCAGCCCGTACAGGTAGCCACGGCCGACCAGCGTGGCGTTGGCGCCCATCGCCACCGCGGCCACAATGTCCGCCCCGGACATGATGCCGGTGTCCACGAACAACTCGACCCGGTCGTCAAGCGATTCACGGACTGCGGGCACTAGCTCAATCGGCAGCGCGGCACGATCGAGTTGGCGCCCGCCGTGGGAGGATAGGACCACCGCGTCCGCGCCCACCGCGGCCGCTCGCTGAGCGTCGGCGGCCGACAGGATGCCCTTGACGACGAGCTTGCCCTTCCAGCGCTCGCGCAACCATTCCAGGTCGGCGACGGTAGCCGCGGGGTCAAACATGCGATCGATGATCGAGGCGATGTTGCCGCCGGTGGCGGTGAAGTTGGCGAAGTTCAGGGGCTCAGTGGTGAGCAGATCGATCGACCAGCGGGGATGCCGGGCACCGTCGAGGAAGGTTCCCAAGCTCAACTGCGGCGGGATCGTCATGCCGTTGTGCACATCACGCAGTCGTTCGCCGGCGACCGGCACATCCACGGTCACCATCAACGTGTCGTAACCGGCCGCCGCTGCGCGGTCCACTAGATGCGCGGCCTGGCTGCGGTCGTGCCATAGGTAGAGCTGAAACCACCGGCGCGCGTTCGGCGCGGCCCGGGCGATGTCTTCGATGGTGACGGTGCCCATGGTCGACAGGGCATACGGGATTCCGGCCTCCTGAGCCGCCGGGACCACAGCAAGCTCGCCCTCGACGTCCATGATCCGAGTGAGGCCGGTCGGCGCCAGCACAAAGGGCTGCCCGGACGGCTTGCCCAGGATCATCGTCTCGGTACTGACCTGGGATACGTCGTTGAGCACGGACGGGTGGAACTCCATCCGGGAGAACACATCCCGCGCGCGCTCGAGGGCAAGCTCCCCTACCCCGGCGGCGCCGTCGGCGAAGTCAAAGGCCGCCCGCGGAACCCGCTTGCGCGCTAACAGACGCAGGTCGGCGATCGATGCTGCTCGGTTCAATCTGCGTTGGACTCCATCGAACTCAATTGGCGCCGGGCGCAGTAACTCTCGAAGCGCCGCGTACCGAGGAACTTGCCGGCGCAACACGGATGACTTATCCATGTCACCAGTATGCATGCATACATGCATGCATACCGCATTTGTTATCCATCTCACAGGCATGGGCTGAGCGGTCTTGAACCGGCGTGCTCCACGATTCCTGGCCGATCGTGACACTCGACGAGATTTCGAGCGCTTGCCACTGAAAACGATTGCCCTGCTGCGCCGAGTGCGGGCTGACGCACTTGTCGCCGCCGGGAAAGTTGACTACTGGTCACCATTGTCCTGGGAGGCTTTTGGGAAGGCGCCCATCTGGTCAAGGACACACCAACTGAGGACGTCCAGTCCAGAGCTGGCGTCCAGATCGGTTGCGACGTCCTCGGTGCGGGCCGTGTGATCACCTGCAGATGAGTCAGGTCATCATCGCCCCGTAACCGTCGGCCAAGGCCCGCAGTTTTCCGGCGCCGTCGCCGGCGTAGGACGGCCCGTGCATGAGCGCCAGCGTGCCGGGGTTCAGCTCGGCCAACCGCCGCAGGGTGGGCACCAGGTCGGTTGTCAGGCCCGTCGAGTGAAAGAGTTCTTCAGTTTCCAAAGCCGGTTCCACACAATCTGACTCCGACAGCGCAGGGCATCGACCGGCTTGGGTGAACAGGTCGCCCGCCAACAGGGTCGACGTCGCTTCGTCGAACCACAGTCCCGCTTCCCAGTTGTGCGGCACGTGCGGGGTGGCGATGAACCGCATCTTGTGCCCACCGATGTCAAGCGGCTCATCCGGTGCAGATACTGGCTGGCGGTCACACATGTCGGTTAACGACAACATGTTCGCCAGGCTGCCGTGGATGACCTCGGCGTTCGGGGCGGCCTGCAAGAATAGGTTCATCGCGCCGCACTCGTCGGCCTCCAGGTGTCCGAACGAGATCCATCGGAGCGCCTGCAGCGGGATTAGGCGCGAGATCGCCTCAGACACTTGGGTAAACAGCTGTTTGTGGCCACAGTGGAAGAGCATTGGCTGCTCACCGGTCAGCAAGAATTGATTGAAGGTGAACCCGTGCTCGGTGACATCCGGCACCCACGTCGAGACGCGAAAGATGCCCGGCGCGATTTCATCGATGGTGGTGTTCGTGGAGGTGTTCATACATGTTCATACGGGCACGCTTCGCCGATTTGTCTTGCCCCGCCAGGAGATCTACATCACAGCCGTATCGCACACAATCGAGTGTCCAAGGCGTGCTTATGCTTTAGTGATTGTTTCGCTTACTGCGTTGTCTACCAGATTAATTCGATCCTTTTTGCGCCTGGACGCTCGGAGTTCCGCGGTCCCCATGCGGTGCGAGGGATCAGCCGCGACGTCTTGGTCTAGTACTCCGCCTACAGCGCATAAGCCTCGACCGCCAGCTTCCACCAGCGCTCACGCTCGGCGCCGTCGATCTCTCGCGCGGTCAGGGTCACCAACTTATCGCCGTCCTGCAGCGTTACGGTGGAGTTAGCCTTGACGTTGAAGTACCAGGCGGGGTCCTTGGGGTCGCCGGCCTTCGAGGCGACCATCGCGTACCGATCGCCCTCCTCGACTCGCATCAGCGGCACGCTTCGCTTCTTGCCCGACCGTAGAGGGAAGGCGCCACGCGGCCGTACCGGATGACCGCGCGCTGTCACGACGGCGCGCACCGACACCGCCATACTCGAAGCCACTTGAGAGTTGTTCGAGGACAAACCGTTCGCCGAGATCACCCTTGCCGATATCGCTGCGCCTTCGGGTGTGACGACGCAGACCGTGCTGCGCCGGTACGGTGACAAGGACGCGGTCTTCGCCGCAATGTTTGACAAGCTGGGTACCGACTTGGTCGAGCGTCGCGGTCGTGTGCATCCCAACGCGATCGATGACATTGTCACCAACGTGGTTGATAATTATGAATTCTCGGGGCGACTTACGCTCAAGATGGTCGCCGAGGAAGCGACCACCCCGGCGGTGCGCGATGTCCTCGCCGCCGGCCGGACATATCACCGCAACTGGTGTAAAACGGTTTTCTCCGATACCCTCGCCGGCCTGCCCCGGACACAGCGAGATCGCCGGCTTGCGCAACTGATCGCGGTCTGCGACTTGCACACCTGGGAGGTCCTCCGGATCGGCTCGGGACTCAGCCGTCGCGCAACCAAGCTGGCGCTGTGCGAGATGCTCACTCCGCTTATTGCGGAAAATTAGTGTCCGCAAAACCTACCCATCACGGCGATCAGATGTCCACGCAGAGAGGATCGCTCGTACGTGTCGAAAAGTCGGCCCCGTAAACTCCTCAGCAGCTCGACTGCAGGCAAGCGACCACGCGGTATGCGGTGGTGATCGGCAAGTTCGACGGAATCGCCCTCATCGAGCGTCTCAGCTTCGTCGAGTTCGGCGTGGCTGAGAACCGACGCATTCGCGCGCCGTCCGCCGATCCGCTGCAGCCAACCCGCCCCGTCCTCGAGCACCTGTGCTAAATGCGAGGGGTGCGGGTAGTTGACCATGAAAAATGCTGCACCACCAGCGATGACCTCAGGCGTGCCAGCGATCGTATCCTTCACTGTCGCCACCGACGGGCGGCATCCTCATGGCACGGGCCGGCGGTCGATCCACCAGGGCGATTCCGCCGCTGGTTGGGGCCACTTCCGGTCCAAATCGCTACGTAAGTCCGTGTTGTTCGTCGCTAAACATCCGGTCCGCAGGTGCTGTTGTCGAGCTTGAAGATCCGCCGTTCCGTTTGGCTGGGCAACCCTGGATTGATGCGCCCATCTCACATCGGGATATGAGTGGAACACAAGGTAAACAGCGTAATTAAACAACGCGACCGCGCTATGCCGCCCACCCGATAGCCCCGTAAGTCGACCTGCGCGGCGGGCCCGGGAGCGACGGGCGCGAAGTTGCCTCTACCTGCTGATCCGACACTCGCAACTGCCATATTTTCGCATTAGCATCGGCCACACGAAATGTCGGCCGGTGCACCGGAAGGGAGGCGAGAGTTGTCCGACAACCAAACCAATCGTTGGTAACGAGTCAGAGGGTGCTGCGCCCGGCCCGACGACGATCGAGCCGACAGCACTGTCACCAACTTGTTTGACAAGCATCAACTTCCAGGATGTCTCATCTGAAAGATGCTCGCCGAGCAACCAGGACGCATCGCGATCGGCGACTTGGACACGTGGCCGCCATCTGAGGTTCGCGTACATGAGGGGTCCTCAGATTCGGTGTCGGACGCACGCGGCTGGACTATCTCTATCGGAATGCTTAACGCATCGCATATGAAAGGTTCGACGTGGCAACCATTTTGGCGTACAACACACCAGCGATGGGCATCTGTTCCCGATCAGTGCGCTGTTGACCGAGCTGCGCGAGCGGGGACATGACATCGCGTTGCGCGCGCCCTGGCCGCCGGTGTGCAGATCGGTCGGGGGGTTGGTCTTCGATACCGCGGCCGTCGATCCGCGTAACGAGGCCCTACCTCTGGATGACGCGGATGCCCCGAACCACTACGCCTGAACCGAAACCCGAGAGTCCCGCCAAGGCAGGATCTGGGATGCACGTTTGAGGTAGTCGAGCAGATTTGGCGGCACGTAGGTCGTTAGCCGATGTCGTTCAACGGCACTGGATGCCAGGTATTCATGAGCCATGTCCTTGACACCGAGTTCGCGCACGTATTGTGGGAGCAAGCGGTAGATGCCTACGCGGCTGTTGTGCAGTCGGGCGAGCGGGTCAGGCTGTAGACGTATCGGCATATCCGGGTTGGTGACGTCATCAGATGCTGCGTCGCCACCGCTGTGGATCTCGGCGATGGCATCTGCGTCGAAGCCCAGCCCGCACTCGCTGGCGCGTTCCACCATCCACAGCGAGGCGATATCACTGAGAACATGTTGGCGGTACCCGCCTCCGACGTCCGAGTGCACACCGCTGAACCACAGTTGTTGGATGCACTGACGCTGCGGCGCGGCTGGCTGCGGAGCCCACAGCGTCGGCCGATACGTGCCGCGCTTCTCGTCAATGGCCAACGCCTGGAAGGCCGCATCAACACGACCGCTCAAGGCGGGGTCATGGAACTGCCACCGTCGATTGAATACGTCGACCAGGGGAGCCTCACGCAGAGGAATTCCCAGACTGCCCACCGTATCCCACACCCCGACGAACCGGATGCGGGTTTGATGGGAGTACGAACGCCGGAACAGCGTCGCCTCGATACCACGCGGGTGCTTGGCGTTGCTTCTGCTGCGGTACAGTTCATAAGCCTCGTCGATGCGCTCGGCGTTCTCGCGACGCAGAATGCCGGAGTTGCGGATGAAGCCCGCGGGCGCTTTGGACGGACAACATAGACACCGGCATGAACCGGCAAGAGGGCCATGCATTCTTCACATGGCTGCTTCGTACGCGGGAAGAACCATTCAACAGCGTTGACCCACAACAACTTCACAGTCGTTGGCCAGCGGGATCGCGGTGGCCCTCCCCGATCCGGCTGCTGGCGCCAACGACGACAACAATTTTGTTCTGCACCTACGTCTCCTTCAAGACACCGACGTCGCCGGTATTCTCAATACAGGTGGGGGGATAACACGGCAGCTTGGTGTCGGGAAGCCCGCCGAGATGGTGCGAAATGTCGATGACTTCCTACTCGTAACTCGCTCGGCCACAAGAAGACTCTATGTTCGGCGGTGTCTTCGCTGCCGGTCATATTTGGTCATTCTTCCCACAGATAACTGCATGAACCGCCTAGCGGCGGCCACAGCTTCGCGGCGGACATCCACCTCACCGTGGTAGTCGAACACCACCAGCCACTCAGGCAGGTGGCCAGTCAGCGCGAGTTCGACGGCGTCATCGACGAAGTCCACGCTCGACGCGATGATCACCGGTTAGTGTTCGGCGGCGATCGACCGCAGCTGGGCGACGGGTGCGCTGGTCTGCAGGGGCACCGATATCGCCCTGTCTCACATGGCACCTCGACGAAGGGACGTCACGATTCGGGCACAGAAGTGTCGCCTAGGCCGCGGCGCACCACGGTACATAATCAGGACCGGCGAGTCGGTGCCAGTGAGCGCTTGTTTTGCAACATGCCAGTTATTGTTGCGTCTTGCCTGGCCTGGCCGTTATCCCGTTGCAGGCCAAAGGTTTTGAGCAGAATAGGGAATATATGTGAGTTCGGCCGCGTCATACCCGTTATGGGACAACCGACATCGTCGGCATCGGTCCCAAACTCATCGAACAGAGCGTGACTGACACTGGATGTCTGGGCTGCGGCGCTACCAGGCCGCGAGCAGTGTCGAATTCGTTTGCGGTAACTGTAGATTGGATGCGCGCATTGAATTGACCGCGCAACTGCGGTGTGGAGATCCGCGAATAACAGGTTTCTTCCAGAGTTTAGCGGATGGATCTCAACCGCGGCACCACCCCAGACATTGACTGACAACGACGCTACGGCGGCGAGACAAGAGACAAGGACCAACAGATGTGCGGTATTACCGGGTGGTTGGCGTTCTCGCGGGACTTAACCCGCGAGCGGGAGTTGATCGACGCGATGACCGAAACCATGGTCTGTCGGGGACCGGACGCGGGCGGGGTCTGGACTGAGCCGAACGCCACGCCCGGGCATCGCCGGCTCGCCGTGATCGACTTGCCCGGTGGTGTCCAGCCGATGACGGTGTCCACACCGAACGGCGACGTGGTGATCGTCTACAGCGGTGAGGCCTACAACTTCGCCGAGCTGCGCGAGGAGCTGATCGCACGGGGTGCAAAGTTTCGCACGTCCAGCGACACCGAAGTGCTGCTGTGGGGCTACCTGCACTGGGGTGAGGCGCTGGCGGACCGGCTCAACGGCATGTACGCGTTCGCGATCTGGGATGCACGCGAGCGCAAACTCGTGATGATCCGCGACCGGATAGGCGTCAAACCGCTCTACATCTATCCCACCGCCGACGGTGTGCCGTTCGGTCCAGAGCCCAAGGCGATCCTGGCCAACGTCGCTGTACTTGCTGTTCAAGGCGATTCCGAGACGTGCTGCCGCAGACTCGGCAGTGTGCGTTCTCGGTTGGAACCGGCAGAGCCCGGTGAGATTAGCGTGGTGAGGCGATAAAGATGCCTGAACGTTGCAAGACCGCGGTAGTTCTCGGGGCAAGCATCGGTGGGCTACTGGCGGCCCGGGTGCTTGCTGACTTCTACAGCAAAGTGACCGTGGTGGAACGCGACGCGTTGCCCGACGGACCGGCGCCCCGGCGCGGAGTCCCGCAAGGCGGCCTGCCCCACCTTCCCACTGCGCGCGGGGCACAAATCCTGGACGAGTTGTTTCCCGGCTTCCTCGACGAGTTGATGGCCGGTGGCGCGCGGGTGTGGAACGACGGTGACCTGTCACGGCTTTCGATAGCCTTCGGTGGCCACCGGCTGCTGGCGGCCGGCACGATTCCCGATCCCCAGTCGATAGTCACCTACTACGTCAGCCGCCCGTTTCTGGAGTGGAGTGTGCGTCAAAGGGTGCACGCCATTTCCAATGTGCAGATTGTGGGTGGCCACGACGCGGTGAGACTGACGTCGACCCGCGGCGGTGACCGGGTGACCGGTGTTGTGGTGGCGCGCCGCGCTACTGGCGCCGAGACGACGATGGCGGGCGATCTTGTCGTGGACGCCACCGGCCGCGGTTCGCGGGCACCGGTGTTTCTCGATGAGCTGGGCTATCGCCGGCCGCGCGAAGACCACCTGATGGTGCACGTCACCTACGCCGGCGTGCCGGTGCACCTCCCGGCCGACACGTTGCGCGAGAACATCGCCTTCACCGGTCCCGCGCCCAACCGACCGATGGGGTTTGCGATGTTCGCCGGCGAGAACGACACCTACCGGCTCGCGGTCCAAACCGTGGCGGGACGACCAGCGCCCACCGACCACGCGTCGCTGCTGGAATGCCTGACCGACCTCGCTCCCCCGCACGTCCTGGCTGCGGCACGCCGCGCCGAACCGCTGGCCGACCTCACCCAGTACCGGCTTCCGTCAAACCGGTGGCGTCGCTACGACAAGTTGACGCGAACGCCCCACGGCCTGATTGTTATGGGCGACGCGCTGTGCAACTTCAATCCCCTGTACGGACAGGGCATGTCGGTCGCCGCTATCGAAGCGCTCGTCCTGCGCGATTGCCTACAGCAAGGCGATCGCAACCTACCGCAGCGATTCTTTCGCGCGTCCGCCAAAGACATTCGCTTGGCGTGGCAGGCCGCAGTGAGTTCAGACCTGGCGTTACCCCAAATAGCAGGGCGCCGACCGGCATACGTACGGATCAGCAACGCCTACTTGGACCGGGTGCTGACCGCGGCCGAAACCGATCCCGCCGTCCTCCAACAATTCCTGCGGTTGATCAATCTCCTCGATCCTCCGTCGAACCTGATGCGCCCGCCGACGATCCTCCGGGTAATGAAGACGTCAGGAAAGCAGACTGTCGCCCGATTTCAATCAGACGCTGCTGACGCAACAGAGCACGAGCACATGAATGACACGTAGTGACATCGACATCGGTTCTCGATTACACGATCACATCCTTCCCTCACCTATGCGAAAGCGATCAGCCATGTTCAAAGTCGGCCTGTCAGAACAACCACTGCATACCCGCTACTCACCGACGGCGTTGGTGCGCTCCAGTTACCTCACCGCGGTTGGCAGCGGGGTGGACTCGTTCTGGCTGCCTGACCATCTCAGCTCACTATTCCCGCGATCAGTGATGACGTCGGAGTACGTCGGGAGCGCACGGCTCGCCCCTAAGATCGATGCGCATTACGAAACGTGGACGGTTCTGGGGCATTTGACTGCCCGAAGCCGGTCGAGGCGGCGCCGATTCGGAATCGGGGTGACGGATGCGGGCCGCCGCAATCCCGCCGTCACTGCTCAAGCGGCCGCCACGCTGCACCTGCTCACCGGCGGACGGGCCATCCTGGGCATCGGAACAGGCGCCCGCACTAGCAACGAACCCTACGGCGTGGAGTGGTCAAAGCCGGTGGCGCGGTTCGAAGAAGCCCTCGCTACGATCCGAGCGCTATGGAACTCCGGAGGCGAACTCGTCAACCGCGATTCGCCATTCTTCCCGCTACGCGACGCCGTGTTCGACCTGCCCCCCTACCGCGGTAAGCGGCCGGACATCTGGGTCGCCGCCCACGGACCGCGTATGCTGGCGGCGACCGGCCGCTACGCCGACGGCTGGTATCCCGCCACCATGACGTTGCGACCCAAGGACTACGCCGCAGGCCTGGAAAGAGTCCGGGCTGCAGCGTCTGACGCCGGACGCGACCCCATGTCCATCACCGCCGCCGGCTTGTTTTTCGTCATGACCGGTCGGAGCCGCGACGCGATCGACGAAGCGTTGAACGCACCTGCCATGAAAGCGTTCACGCTCAACGCATCCGCCGAGTCATGGGCCCGCCACGGGGCGAGTCATCCACTCGGTGACGACTTCAGCGGTGCCCAAGGCATGATCGCCCAAGCGCTCGACGATCAGACCGTCCTGGCCTTGACCACCGACGTGCCGCCGTCGCTGCTCGAAGAGCTCCTCCTCACCGGGACAGCCAATGAGGTGATCGAACAGGTCGCCGAATGGCGTGACCAGGGCATGCGATACGCGGTGCTCGCCAACCTCAGCAGCCTGCAGCCCAGTCTCCGCCGCGGTTTGGCCGCCAACCTTCCCTTTGCCAAAATCCTTCGCCGACTACGCAAGCTATGACCCCGGCCGCCCTGCCCGACGCGGACCGAGCATGGGTGCTCGCGGTTGTCCCTAGCTCCCGATTTGCGCGGCCGTGGTCTAGGAAGTGCCCTTCTTGGGGAGCTGGAGCACCGGCTACTGGGTCACGGGGTCCGTCGGATCACTGCGCTGCTGCCCGATGGGGAAACGGAAACGGCGGCGTTCGTGAACTCAGGATTTGTGCAACGTGGAGGCATCAAATACTTCGACAAGCACGAGACCGTCTCACCACGATCGGCAGCCTTAATGGCGCGACCTGGCGGTGCTGTCCCGACGGCTGGTCAATGGCAAGAGATCGTTGGGATGGTCAAAGAGAAGACGCTCATCGAGCGTCGAATCGTTCTTCCACTGTCCCGGCCTTCGGAATCAGCCGAGCACGGCGTCATACCGCCCCGTGCGATCGTCTTGTTCGGGCCGCCGGGCACAGGCAAGACAACGTTCGCGAGCGCGATCGCTAGCCGTCTGGGCTGGCCGTTGGTCGAGCTGTTTCCCGCGTGCCTGGCTGCAGGGGACGGCGGCTTGCCCGCCGGCCTCAGCGAAGCCTTCGACCAGCTGCACGAGCTGGACAACGTGGTTGCCTTCATTAATGAGGTTGAAGAGGTGGCCGCACGACGTCAACAAGGACCGATTGTGGGCACCGCAGTGGTGAACGAACTGCAAGTGCCTCGTTCGTTTCCGAAGCCGACGGGGTCGATTGCCTGTGTGCGCAACGAACTCGGTACATGAACTCGACCCAGCGTTTCTGCGCCACGGTCGATTACGTGCTGCCGATCGGACCACCCGATAATGAAAGCCCGCGACGCTCTGTGGCGCCGTTACATCGATCAAAGCGAGATCGATGCCGCCGCCTTGGTGTCGTCGACAGCAGGCTACACACCCGCCGATGTTGCCCATGTCGCACGCGCAGTGGCCCAGTCGACATTCGAGCGCAGCATAGACAGTGGTACACGCTGCTATGCCACGACGCAGGACTACCTTTGCGCTGTCGAGGTCACCCGCCCAACGGTCACACCCGACCAGGCCTCAGCATTTGAGGCCGACATCGAGGCGTACGCCAGGACTTAGACATGTGATCAGTTTGCAGCTCCGAACCCGAACACGGCAGCGTTCGCCATTCCGGTCGACCGCTCATCGAGCCACGTGCAGCTCTCTTGCAGATGTTTTGGGGTTCCTCGAACAACCGCTCGCGCGGCCAGGAACCGCCTGGCTGGCACTCCCCTGCCGGCACGGAACCCCGGGCCATGGCGGCCCTTCCCAACCGCTCAAAATGCGGCTCTGCCCACCCCGTCATAAAGAGGGCCCCGGCATGTATCAAATCGTCCTTACACGACTGGAGTGTTTCCTGCCCTTGAGCTCTGTTGACTACGCACACCGCAAGGCAGCACTCGTCTTGTTCGCCGGCTACCAGACGCCCGGCGCACTGCGCACGACCGGCGCCGCCCGCCTCGAAAAGTGGTTGCGCGATCGCCGCCCCTACAACGCTGGCGACCTCGCCGCCCGCGCTATCGAGGTCGGCAAACAACGTACAACCGTCATTGGACATCACGTCGCAGTCCACTGTGGTGGCACGCCTAGCACGCACTAACCTCGACCTCAATGACGAGCTCGCCGACGTTAACGCCATGATCGAAAGACAATCCACCAGCACCGACTCGCCACCTCATCACCAGCATGCCCAGTCCAGAACGCTGTTGGCAGCCGAACTATCGCCCGTCCCACGCGACTCTGGCAGGATCAGCGGCAACCTCAATCGGGTTCGCCGCTGCAACCGCGGCCTGATCGGGCGTTCTACATGGCCGCCAACAACAGCATCAACCTCCCCGAATCACCAAGTGCCATGACCACAAGCGGTTTGAAGGCAACGGAAGATCGTCGGAATTGTTCGTGGTTGGTATCCGCGCGATGTAGTCGCGCCGCGCGCCAGCACCCAGCGCTCAACCGTCACAGTGTTTCTCGTTACAGAACGCGGCGCCGAACGCCACGCCGGAGGTGCCGATGTTGACGTTGGCAATGCCGCAATCCGATCCGTAGGTCGCCATAAAATGGCGCGGTCTCGCGCACGTCGACGAGGTCGATTGCATTGGAACGTATTGGGGCACAGTCGTTGGCAGCGCGGGTGATGTCGGGCGACGGTTTGGATCGTCCAGACGAATGCTTACCCTGGCTGCGTCCGGGGTGATGACGCGGGGATGCCTGCGTTACCCCGGGTGCTGGTTCGCGCCGCTCGCGATTTCGCGTTAATGTCACTCAAATGAAATGCGCCGAGTCGCGACCGGTGTGGTGATCGGCATCTAGAGGCGGCAGACGCTCGCGTTCGTCGCTGGGTGCCGCTTCTCGCCGGTTCAGGGTTGCAGGCACCGGTATGACTCCGCCGCAGATCGTCACCGACGCTTGCGGCTTGCCAGGTGGTTCGCGGTGCGGGCTGGATGATGGGCGCGCCCACACGTGCTGCCAAATAACAAAAGGCGTGTTGCCCCAAGGCGGGGGGCTCACCCGGGCGTCGTGGTACATCACAACAAGAGCGAGTGCCGCTGTGCTTGTGATCCGCGCCGATCGGGTCGAGGCCATAGTCGAACACCCCCGTGTGCCGACCATCCAGACGAGGCGTGCGGAGGGATCTCCGGGCCAGCGGGGCCTCGCCATCCCGAGCGCCCTATCGCGATGCTCAACGCCGAGCGCTCCCCGACGTTCTTCCGGTTCGACTCAATGGAGCAGCTCAAGGTGTGGCGGTCGATGGACGAGAACGGCGGGGTTCCGGGTCATCTACCACTCGCACACGGCCACCGAGGCCTATCCGAGCCGCGCCGACATGTCGCTAACCGCCCAGCCCGACGTCCACTATGCAATGGTATCTACGCGCGATCCCGACGAGCACGAGCTGCGCAGCTACCGCCTCGCCGACGGTGTCGTCACCGAAGAGTCCGTCAGAATCGTCCTGCAGTACGAGAGCCTGGAAGAAATGCCGGACACGTCGCAGGGACGATGACAGCATCTCAGCGCTTCATGCGCGCCTGTGAATGAAACCGACACTGAAGGCGCTTCGCCCCCCTTGACGCCTATTCACCGCGATTAGCGCAAGTTTTCGTGCAATGTGCCAGTACTGAAGCGCCCAGCCCGTGGTGCGCAGAATCGGTCGCGATATGCCTTCGGCGAGACACCCAATTGTGTGACGAAAACCCGTCGCAGCGTCTCAGTGCTGCCAAAGCCGGCGATGCGCGTCGCATCGGTCACGGTGTACCCGTTGTCCAATGCGGCTCGGGCAGCGTCGATTCGGACCATTTCGACGAACCGCGCGGGCGTGGTTCCAAGTTCCGTGCGGAACAACCGGTTGAGCTGGCTGATGCTGAGTGATGCTCGCGCCGCTAGGCTCTTGAGGCTGTGATCTGCCGCTGGGTTTGCCGCGATCGTGTCGGTCACGAGCCGAAGAGGTGACTTCCGCGGGGGATTCGCCTCGACCATGACTGAGAACTGCGACTGGCCACCACCCCGCTTGAGGAACACAATCAACGATCGTGCGACGTCACGAACCACATCGGCGCCGTGGTCCTCCTCAACCAGGGCGAGGGCCAAATCGATACCAGCCGTCACCCCTGCCGAGGTGTAGACGGTGCCGTCGCGGATGAAGATCGCGTCGGGCTCGACAACAGCTTCGGGGTACGCGCGGGCCAGAAGATCCGCTTCGCGCCAATGAGTTGTCGCCCTGCGCCCGGCGAGCAGGCCCGCCTGCGCCAGAACGAACGCCCCGGTGCATACTGATGCGATCCGACCTGTCTTGCACGGCAACGCTTTCACTGCATCGACGAGCGCGGGATCTATCGGCCGCCCAACAAGGCTGTCACCGCCGGCAACCAGCACTGTGTCGGCTGCCCGAACGTCGGCGAGGCTAGTCGAGACGGCGAACCGAACACCGAGCGACGTTGACACATCGTTCCCGTCGACCGATGCGAACAGCAGCCGGTACCGCGCCCCGAACCGGTTTGCCTCCGCGAACACCTCAGCCGGGCCGACCGCATCCAACAGTGTCACACCGTCGAAGACGACAATCACGATCGTGCGCCCGTGCGCGTCGATACGGGTCATCCAAGCGCCTCTTCCGGGGGACGGCGGGCCGCCAATAGAAAGCGAGATTCGGGTGAGCGGCGACGGTCTACTGATGCAACGTCCAAGACACGCATCAGAGCCTTCCTGTCGAACTCATAAACAGCGCCGGAACGGCTGGTTGTCTCGCTATTACCGACGCTGGCCCGAGCTGATGTTGGTTCGGTCGCAGTAGGCGGGTCGGTATATGCAGGATTGCGGTACCGGTATGAACCCTCCCGGCCGCTGAGACGACTCGAATTTCTGCGAACGATGGGCCAATACATCTGCGTGTTAAGCCAATACATCTGCGTGTTAAACGGTGAGGGCTAGCGCAGGGTCTTGCAGGAAGCGGGCAATGTCGGCCAGGACGCGGCTTCCGAGCTCGCCGTCGATGAGTCGGTGGTCGAATGACAGCGCCAGCGTGCACAGGTTGCGAAGCTTGATTCTGCCCTTGTGCTGCCATGGTTGGCGGCGGATCGCTCCCACGCACAGGATCATGGCCTCGCCCGGGTTGAGGATCGGTGTGCCACCGTCGACGTCGAACACACCGATGTTGGTGATGGTGAACGTACCCTTTTGCATCGCTTCGACTCGGGCCTTGCCTGCCCTGGCCTGCAGAATCAAATCCTGGAGCGCGATGGCGAGGTCAGGCGTTGATAGCGCTTGTGCGGAGCGGATATTCGGTACCAACAGGCCTCGCGGTGTCGCCGTGGCGATACCTAGATTGACGTCGTGGAATTGCACGATCTCTGACGCTGTGTCATCCCATTTGGCGTTGGCTTCCGGGTTTCTGGCAAGGGACAGCAGCGTCGCACGGATGACGAGCAGCAACGGAGAAAGTCGTACATCGGCGAAGGACTTGTCGGCCCTCATTTTTTCGAGCAGCTTGAGGCTGCGGGTCATGTCGACGGTCACCCATTCGGTGACATGTGGTGCGCTGAAGGCTGACAGCACCATGGCTTCAGCGGTGCGTTTGCGAATGCTCTTGATCGGGGTGCGGGTCTCGGTCGGGGCGCTCGCAGGCTGGCCGGTGGTCCAGCTCACCGAATCGTCCGGTCTGGTCGCCAGGTTCGCGCCGTTCGCGTGTGCCTGCGCGTGCAGGGGCCCCTCGTCGTGAGCCGGTTCCCGCGTTACGTTTTGCGTGCTGGCTCGGCGGGTGTGCGTTTCCACCATGATCGGCATGGCGGGACGAGGCACGTTCCCCCGCTTGCGCGTCCGCCGTGTCACCGCCGCGCGGGAGGGTCCATACCCGACCAGCACGCTTTGCCCGTCCCCATCGGATTGGGTCTCCGATACCGGCGCTTCGGGAGGGTCGTCGAGACCCGCGGCGGCAGGTGCGTTGGCCCTGGCGTTCTCGGCGGGCGCAATGGGGTGAGCCACCCGGTCGGCGGTGTCAGAGATGGTGATGATCGGCGTGCCGACCTCGACAGTGTCGCCTTCGCCGACGTGTAAAGCCGTGACGATTCCAGCATATGGCGAGGGCAGCTCCACAGACGCCTTCGCCGTTTCCACCTCGACAAGGGTGTCGTTGACCGACACGACATCGCCGACCGCGACATGCCAAGTCAAGATTTCGGCCTCGGTCAGCCCTTCCCCGACATCGGGCAGCTTGAACTGTTGTCCCTGGACCACGGTCATACCGATCCGACGAATGTCGACTCGACGGCGTCAAGCAGGCGGTCAAAGTCGGGCAGGTAGTGCTCCTCCAGCCGGGCCGGCGGATAGGGGATGTTGTAGCCGCCGACTCGCTGAACGGGCGCGTGAAGCTGGTGAAAGCAGTGCTCCATCAATGTCGCCGAGATCTCGGCGCCCAGCCCGAGGAATGTCGGTGCCTCATGTATGACCACGACGCGTCCGGTTTTCTCCACGGAGTCGATTAACGTCTGGTAGTCCAGCGGCGAGAGGGTTCGAAGATCGATGACCTCAAGTGAGCGTCCCTCCGACGCGGCGAGGTCGGCGGCGTCCAAGGCGGTGCGGACGGTCGGCCCGTAGCAGACGACGGTGACATCGGTGCCGGCGCGTACGACGCGGGCACGGTCCAATGGCAGCGCGTGGGGTTGCACCGGACCGAGCTGGATTTCGGCCTTATCCCAGTACCGTCGTTTGGGCTCGTAGAAGATGACGGGGTCATCACAGAAGATCGCCTGTTGGATCATGTGGTGGGCGTCGGCTGGACTCGCGCACGCCACGACACGCAGACCCGCGGTATGGCAGAAGTAGGCTTCGTTGGATTCGCTATGGTGCTCCACCGCGCCGATTCCCCCGCCGACGGGCACCCGGATAGTCACCGGCAGGCGAAGCTTGCCGCCCGAGCGGGCACGCATTTTCGCCAACTGGGACACGATCTGGTCGAACGCCGGATATACAAACCCGTCGAACTGGATTTCACACACCGGTCGATAGCCTCGCAACGCCATCCCGATAGCGGTCCCAACGATCGCCGATTCGGCCAACGGTGAATCGATCACGCGATGCGCACCGAACTGTTGCTGAAGTCCTTCGGTGACGCGGAACACTCCGCCGAGCCTTCCAATGTCCTCACCGACGAGCACCACTTGCTCGTCGTCGAGCATGGCTTGACAAAGGCCTTCATTGAGCGCCGCACCCAGCGTTGTGGTCATCACAGCGGGCTCGTCGAGGTCGGCGATGGAGGTGCTCATGCGAATGACTCCATGTAGGTTGTGAAATGCTCGCGCTGTCTGCGTAGGAGCTCCGTTTCGTAGACGAGGGTGTGTCGGAATGTGTCCTGGAGGGGTGGCGGCGCTAGGGCCAGACACGATTCCCGAGTGTGGTGGGCGAGTCGTTGTGCCTCCTCGTCGAGTTGGCGATAAAACAACTCATCTGCCCAGCCGCGCTGATCGAGCAGGGTGCGCAGGCGACGAAGCGGATCAAGCGCCTCCCAGGCCTCGACCTCGGCGCTGTCGCGGTAGCGTCGCGGGTCGTCGGAAGTCGAATGCCCGGCCATCCGGTAGGTGACCGCCTCGATGAATGCGGGAGGGCCCCCAGCTCGGACCCTGTCGGCTGCCGCTCGCGTCGCTGCATACACCGCTAGCACATCGTTGCCGTCCACCACGACCGAATCGAGACCGAATCCGGCGGCTCTGACATGAAGCGGCGTGCGCGTCTGCGCCGCAACCGGTGTCGATATTGCCCAGTGGTTGTTCTGACACAAGAAGACGATCGGCGCGTTGAACACCGCGGCCCAGTTCAGAGCCTCGTTGGCATCGCCCTGGCTGGCGGCGCCGTCGCCGAAGTAGGAAAGCACAACGTTGTTGGCCGACTTGTCGGTGTCGCGGTCGGCGCTCAGCGCCATCGCGTAGCCGGTCGCATGCAGGACTTGGGTCGCCAGAACGAGAGAGTAAATGTGGAAGTGGTAGTCGGCGGGATCCCATCCGCTGTGAGTTGTGCCGCGCCACTGGGAAAGCAGTTCGGCCGGGGTGATCCCCCGGCACAGTGCCGCCGCATGCTCGCGGTAGGCGGGGAACACGAAATCGTCATCGGCGATCGCGCGGATACTGCCCACCTGGGCGGCTTCCTGCCCGCGGCAGGACAGCCATAATCCGAGTTCGCCTTGGCGCTGCAAATGGTAGGCCTCAAGGTCGAAGCGGCGCGCCAGCGCCATGTCGCGGTACAGCCCGCGGGCCCACGTGTCCGTGACGTCGAGGGCGAGGTCCGCGCCCTGCTGCAGCTGCCCGTCCGGGGACAGAATGGTCAACGGGACACCGCCTTCGGGCACGGGAACCGACGCTGAAACCATTGGCGCAACGCTGATCTGACGGGTCAGAGTGTTCGTCATCAGCATCTCCTCATGGTGTGTGTGGTGCTGTCCAGACTCGGAAGCAACGGTCTAGCGCATGCAGCGGTGGAATCAGTGCGCCCTGCGGATGCATCTGCCCGGGTCCTGTCGCAGGAGTGGACTTTCGTGTAACCATCTGCGGTGCGTGCGCCGATTCCCGACACCGCCCCGGGCCACACCTGCTCAAGGCCGTAGGGCTGCAGCGACGCCAGCAGCGCGTCGATATGTGAGGGCGCGGCACACAGATGTAACTGCATGCCGGCGGGGCCATTTTCGAGCACCTCGGCCCCCGCCAGTCGTGCGATCGCGCCCAACCGCTGGACGTCGTTGGGCACGGGCCGCACATTCACGAACACCGATCGGCGCTGATGGCCGCCCGCTGGTCCCGCATCGTGCACCGCCATGACGTCGATGAGCCGGCTAATACGTTTAACCAACAGCTGAATGTGATCGTCATACTCCAGACGCACGAAAAGCTGTACCCACCAATATCGGCGGTCGGGCGTACGGCTCATTTGAATGCTGCCCACATCGACTTGGCGCTGCACGAGCAAACCGCACACGCGAGCGGGCACGGTCTGGGCATCTGCGGCCAGAAGGCAGATCAACCGGTTGTACACGCGCGGCACCCCTCGCATCGAAAGCGGATCGACATCGACCGCGGCAGCGCGATGGCGTGCCAGGGCCGAATACCACCATTGCTGCTCGCTACGCGCCCGTGCAACAATCACGCATGGTCCGCGCTCAAAACGCAACAAAATCTAAGCCTGCGCCCCCACAGAGTGTCAGTAAAGAGCTTGGTGCGTATCACACCGATACGTCGGTCGTCCGGCTCGATGAAATTGACCGACACATCCTGGCGCTACTGCGTCAAGACGCACGTCGGACGGTCCGCGACATCGCCCATCACGTCGGACTGACCGTGGCCCCAGTCAAACGACGCATCAGCCGGCTGGAGGCGACCGGCGTCATCGAGGGTTACACCGTGCGGGTCAACACCGCCCGAATCGATAACGAGCTGGAGGCAGTGGTCGAACTGCGCGTGGTCGGCGACCTGGATCTGCAGACGATCCTGTCGTTCTCGTCGCATCTGCCCGAGGTAAAGGAAGTCCTCACACTGGCAGGCGACCCCGACGCCCTTGTTCGTGTGCGGGCCGCGAGCATCAACGAACTACAGCGGGTAGTCAACGTCCTTCGTACCAACGGGCGGGTGACCGGAACCAAAACCCTTGTGGTACTGGGCGCTTGGATGCAAACCGGTTGACTGCAGCGCGACCTGCCAACCCGTCAATCAGGCCCGCACGGGGACGAACCGTGGGGCGGCATCAGCGGTGGAGTGTGGCTTCGTCGAGCGATGCTCCGACGCTCACGAGCGCACCTGGACCCAGATGTGCGGTTGTCGCACCACATACGGCATACTCCAGCTGCTGCGCCGTTCGGCTGCGACACGCGTGAGGGCCGGTCGCAATCTCCGATGCAGAATTCGACGACTCTGTGCTGCTGCGGCAAGCGAGCGGCTCAGTCGCTCAAGGAGATCCAAAACGCACGCATGAGTTCGCCCTTTGTCTGCTGCTTGAGGCCTGCACTCTCAGCACATGTGAGATCGTCGACGCGGCCGTGCTTTTGGCTCTCTTGTGAGTGACCTCACCTGATTAAACGGGATGAACGGCGCCCTACCCGACGCTTAACACATTAGAAGCTAGACATTTAGTTTCCCTCGGAGCGCCCCGTCCAGGCCCACCAACTCCATCACGGCGAGAAAGCGGGCGCATATCTGGCGTATCCGCGCTCAAGGAGTAAATCATGACAATCAACCGACGCAACCTCTCGCCGATGTTGTCGACCGTAGCTGCCGCCGCAGCGATCGCCGCCGCGCCGACGGCGCAGGCCGATCCGCCCTCCTGCACCTATCTCAGCGCCTCAACCACCGAGTGCCAGACGCCGGGGAATGTGCAGATTAACGACTCCCCGCCGCCCGTGCAGTATGCGCCGCAGTATCCCTACTTCGGCGGCAACCCGATCATCCTTCATCACCAAGGTCACCATGGCCTGGGCGGACACCGCTAACCTGCGACGAGCGCCGATAGATGGACCTGTCGCTCATGCCCGCGGTTCGTACAGGGTTCGACGGTGCCGCGGGTGTCGTCAATGCCCGCGCTGTGATTGCCGACCGCACACGCGGACCCGTTGCCGTGCAGCTCTTTTCGCCCCTGAAAACTTCACCGGAGTGCTCGCGCCGATAGTAGCCCCGGTGCTCGGCGGCGTCATTACCGCGTTGGGATGGCGTGCCGTCTTAGCGGCACTGGCCTTGCTGCGCCGTACATCGCTCCTCACAAGTAAGATCGCGCAGCAGGACAAGAGCCGCTCGCGCCGCCACCGCCCATTGCAGCACCTCCGTTACCGAGTGTGCACCGATGCCCAGCAGCACGTCGCCGACAACCGTGCGGCGCCCAGCGACCTACGCCGATCGAACTCATAGACGGCACAAACCATCTCGGATCCTGCACGGTAAAAATACGACATTGCGTACAAGCTACGCCCTCGATTTCTGACCGCACAAAGTGGTTCACATTTTGCATGATCGGCGGACATACCCCGCGTGCGGCCAGGTCGAAAACCACTGGGAGAGCGGAATTATGTCACGTATCCGACAAAATATATCCTATCCGCGCGCTAATTCAGCTGTGCAACAGAGTGATTGATATAGCTGGGGTTTCCCCCCGCCGGGGAACAAGTCAGCGATACGGCGCATGCGGTGCACGTGACGTCTAACGCTGGAAATGGTTATCGCGTCGAGTCATTGAGAAATACTCAGAGCCGCCATAAGTTCCGCGCCCAAATCGACTGCCTACTAGACCATCCCTCGGGCCCGGCCGTGTAGTCGGCAATCGCCCACCACTAGTCCCTCTCTCCGGCCACCGGTAATACGTCACTGTGACGAATTGAGCTGTGGCGCAGGACAACTGGTTAGTCACCGAGCACGACACCAATGTCGACCAGCCGACCCAGGTGCACATCGATCTGTGGCAATCACCTGGCCCAACCATCCATGATCAGTCGCGTAACCGCCTTACCTTCCCAGCCGAGGGAGGCTGACATGGGGTTCGACGCCCACGTGCTCAAGGTATTGATCGCATCACCAAGCGACACAACGCGCGAGCGTGACGCGATCGAGAAGGCCCTTTACGTCGTTTCCCCTCGATACAAAACCAGAAGAACTTCAGCGAATCAACAACTTTCAAGCACAAACAGCCCCACGGCTTATCGCTAAATAGGAAGGCCGACATGACCAGCCGCGCCGCCGCAGACGCACGACGCCTTCGCGATCGAATGTAATGGAGGCCTTGCCACGTTGACCGTCATCCTTGCGGCCCCAATGTCTTTGGTGGCGAGGGTGAACAGGCCGGTGAGGAAGCCGCCGAGGACCCCGGCGGTCTTCATCTTTGATTCGATCTTCTGCCGCAGCGCGGCACTCGTTTCGGGGTCCGACGCCGAGAACGCGAAGCGCGGCCGCCGGTAGCGCGTCGGCGGAATGCAGTCAAGTCCGTCGCCCCGGCCGCCGTCACGAATTGTGGCCAGGTTGGCGTCGGCGTGAAACCGCATCTTGTTTAGGATCGGCAGGTGGCGACAACGTCCGATGATGAGATCGCGACTGCAATTATCGGCGAGCTCAAACCGTACGCAGTCAAGGTGCTCATCGAGGACTACAAACCTGAGTGGCCAACGTGGTATGCGGCGGCGAAAGCGGCGATATGCGGGGTGCTCGGTCCGCTGGTACTGCGCATCGAGCACACCGGTTCGACGGCGGTGCCCGGTCTGGCCGCCGAGTCGGTGATCGACATGCTGCTGGTCGTTCCGGACACCAGCGATGAGGCCGCCTACGTTCCCGCCCTGGAGTCTGTCGGATATACGTTGGGTAGCCGGGAGCCGGGTTGGTATGAACACCGGTTCCTGATGCGCCGGGTCGACGAAGGTGCTCCATACAACGTCAACCTGCACGTCTTCTCACCGGAATTGGCGGCCCCCGAGATTGAGCGAATACTGGTTTTCCGCGACTGGCTGCGCACCCACGACGAGGACCGGGCGAATTATGAGCGAACCAAACGTGAGCTGGCTCAGCACAACTGGCGATACCTTCAGCACTACGCCAACGCCAAGAGCGACATCATCGAGGAGATCCTGACGCGAGCCCTGCGCCGGCGCGGTTAGCCTGGCCGCTTGCGCTGTGCAAAGCTCCTCGAGCCCCTTCCCCGACTAGAAGTTCGGCCGATTTCGAAGCGCAGGTGAAGGAGCCTAAGCAGCGGAAACGCAAGCCGCCGCAGATAAGTAGCTCATGTTGGCGACGACGGGCTTGGTATCGGTTCGGTGGGCGGCGCGGCGTGTCGGGTGGCTGTGTCCGCTTGGAGGATGGCATCGATGAGCCCGGGCGCCCAGCGACCCTACGAGCCCTCCGTTCTGACGACGAGTGCTGCGAATCGGCTGCCGCAGGTGGCTGTCTGCCGCGATGTGCGAGGATCGGCAGATGATCGACGTTGATCTGCCTCACACCGAGGGGGTTCCGGAGATCGTGAGGTCATTCGCCGCATGCGTGGCGTCGGTGACCGAAACGCCATTATCCGATGTGCCCCAGCCACGAGCAGACCTGCGCGGAGCCATCGCGCATTGGCGAAGCTGGCTGGCCGGCCGAGGCACCGGGCTGGTTCCGATCGCCAACCCCGCGCGGTTCAACTGGCCCGGCTACTGGCTCGCGGTTCTCGACGACATGGACGGCGAGCGACCCGCCGATGACCCGACAGCGGTGCTGATGTTCGGCACTCCTTCCGGGGTCGTCCTCAGCCCGCAAGATCCTGCTCTCTTGGGCGCCGCAGCGGCCGATCTGCCAGTCAGCGAGGGTTACGTGCTATCCGGGCTTGACCCGGCATTCACCACGCCCGGTGCGGGGCTGCCCTCACTTCGCGGCAGAGTCGAAGCGATCGCGGTGGCAGAACAGGCGACTGGCCCAATGCGCCAGGTGGAACGGGCGCGGGCTCTGGCTGGCCGAGGGCTCGACGGAGACCGCTACGCGGCGAAAACAGGAACGTTCACTCCGGCCAATGACACCGCACGCGGCTACGACCTCACGCTCATCGCAGCCGAAGTCCTTGACGAGATGGTGTTGCCCAGTGGCGGCAACGTTGAGTACGCCGAGGCGCGTCGCAATATCGTGACTCGCGGGGTCGACCTGAACGCTCTGGTTGGACGTCGGTTTCGTATCGGAGACGTCGAGTGCTTGGGCCAGCGCCTGTGTGAGCCGTGCTCCCACCTGGAACGCCTCACCACGAAGGGCGTGCTCCGCGGCCTGATCCACCGGGGGGGCCTGCGCGCCGACGTCCTCACCGACGGGCAGATCAGTACGGGCGCAGTCATCGAGACGATCGACTAAGAGAAGCAACGCCGACGAAGACGGGCCACGGGTCAGCGCTGGGCCAGTTGGGCACCTGGCTACGCGCCACACCGGCGGTGTGATCTGGGGCGAATTCCTACCTCTCCCGTGTTGCAGGTCTAGCCCGTCACCGGGACATTTCAGCGCGGCGGGTCTCACGGGAAGGCCGGGACAGGACGCAGGTGCAACTTGGATACCAGCACGATGGCGTGGTTGCGGCTGGGCAACACGATGTCGCCCTCCTCGGCTGCGGCCTGCTGCTCCAGCTCGCGGGCGACGGCGTCGTAGTGCCGGTGGATCAGCTTCATGATCATGAACAGGCCGCCCGTCGCCAGGATGGCGATCCACGCCCCGGCGAGGAATTTCGTCACCACGACCACCACCAGCACCGTGCCGGTGCAGATGAAGCCGATAGTGTTAATCACCCGCGAGCGCATCATCCGGTGCCGGGCCAATGGATCGGTTTCGGTGCGCAGCAGCCGGGTCCAGTGTCGCACCATGCCGATCTGGCTCAGCGTGAACGACACGAAGACGCCGACGATGTAGAGGTGGATCAGCGCGGTCACCTCGGCGCGGAACGCGACGATGAACCCGATCGCGGCGAAGGCCAGGAACAGGATGCCGTTGGAGAACGCCAGCCGGTCACCGCGGGTGTGCAGCTGACGCGGCAGGTAACGGTCCTGGGCCAGAATCGATCCCAGCACCGGGAAACCGTTGAACGCGGTATTCGCGGCCAGCACCAGGATCAGCGCGGTGACCCCGGTGATGAGGAATAGCGCGAGCGGGAAGTCGTGGAAGACCGCGTCGGCGAGCTGTGCGATCAGGGTCTTCTGTTGGTAGTCCGGAGGCGCGCCGACCAACTGCTCATGGGGCCGCTCGGCGACCTGCACACCGGTCTCCTTGGCCAGCATGATGATGCCCATGAACAGCGACACCGCGATGAGACCCAGTAACAGCAGAGTGGTCGCGGCGTTGCGCGACTTGGGCTTTCGGAAGGCCGGCACCCCGTTGCTGATCGCCTCCACCCCGGTCAGCGCCGCGCTGCCGGACGAGAACGCACGGGCCACCAAGAATACCATCGCGAACCCGAGCACCTCGCCATGCTCGGAGTGCAATTCGGAGGCGGCCGATTCGGCACGCAGCGGCTCGCCGAGCAGGTAGATCTGGAACACCCCCCAAGCCAGCATGAGGTACATGCCGATCATGAACGCATACGTTGGGATGGCGAACGCCGTTCCCGACTCCCGGATGCCACGCAGATTCGCCGAAGCCAGGAGCAGGATGGCGCTGACCGCGAACAACACCTTGTGCTCGGCGATGAACGGCACCGCCGAACCGATGTTGGACATCGCCGACGCCATCGAAACCGCGACCGTCAGCACGTAATCGACCAGCAGCGCGCTGGCGACGGTCA
The DNA here is from genome assembly GCA_963848855.1 of uncultured Actinomycetota bacterium. Taxonomy (GTDB): domain Bacteria; phylum Actinomycetota; class Actinomycetes; order Mycobacteriales; family Mycobacteriaceae; genus Mycobacterium. The sequence goes on along the minus strand of CAWKFL010000005.1, from coordinate 558,541 downwards.
GGCCGGCGGTGTGGCCGAGGTTGGTGGTCACCACCTCGTAGTCGCCACCACCGGACGGGTAGGCGTGCACGTTCTGCCGGTAGCTGGCGATCACGATCAGCATGACGACGGACACCGCCAGCGCGTCGGAAGCGAAGACCGGCAGCGCGATCCGCTTCGGCAGCAGGGTGTGCGACAGCCGGTCGCTGCGGAACGGCCGGCCGAGGACCAGCCGGCGCGCGGCGGTCGAAAGCTTGGACACGAGAGCCAAGACTAAGCCTAAGCCCACGGGCGGATGGCTGTAGCGTTCCGTGTGCAGAGATTCCAAGGCAGAATTTTCTAGCTGCAGCCGAAAGGACCGCGAGGTGCGTGTAGTGGTGATGGGATGCGGCCGGGTGGGCGCGTCGCTGTCCGACAGCCTGGCCCGGATCGGTCACGATGTCGCCGTCATCGACCGCGACAGCACCGCGTTCAACCGACTGCCGGTTGGGCGGCACTGGCGTTTCAGCAAGCGGTGTGGTCGAGGGTGTCAGTTCGTCGCGCAAAGGCCATGATGCGGCCGAAGCGCATGCTGTAGCAACCCAACCGCATCGGGGACAGGTCAAAGGCGTTGGCCCGTCACCGCACCCGGGTCGCAACGCCGTTGGTGATCAAGCATGCACCAAACGTGGACTACTCACAGCAAGGAACTCGGCGACACGATCCGGCTCGAATTCGCTCTCGGCCAGGCCATGCTCAACACGGGTCAGGTTCGGGACGGCATATGTGCCTGTGTATGGCGATATCTTGGTGCGCATCTGTGTCGGCCCAACAGCTCAGTCACGCAATTAACCAAGCCGATCCAAATCCCGACGAAGGCAACCACGACGGGTGTCGCCAGCGTTGCGATGAACTTCGCGATCTCCAAGCTGTTCCACATGCGCCGAGTCTCCGTCGAGAGAGAAGCGATGGTCGTGATTCCGCACTTTTCACAGCCGTGGATTCTCTTTGACGCGCGGTGCGACTTGCTCCGTACCATTCCTTCCTTCGTCGCGATTGCGCCGAGGGTGGGGGGTCGCAAAGTTGCGCCGTCGCGGCGGCGGCTAGGGGGAGGAACCCCGCCAATACCCCCCTGTGATTTACCCCCGAACCTGATGCGATGCGCTGGTCAACCCCCCGCATCAGCCCTGAAGGGTAAAGAATTCCCGGCAGAAACTCGCACTTCTGCGCGGACGCCGCGAAACTGTTCGACTTCCGAATTACCTTCCGGCACATCATATGTCGGAAGAAGTCCTCGCTATTTGACAGCGCATTTGACTGTGGCGGAACGCGAATTACGCTGGGAGTTCTACAAATACGAAAAGGCCCGTCCCACACCACCGAGAAGACAGCATGGGACGGGCCCGTCGACTAAGTTACGGCCCAACCAACTCCCGAGAAACCTGATTGATCAATGTCTACGGGCGGGACGCATACCAGGGTCCAGTGATGATTGTTCGGGCAATAGAACGAGTCGATGTTGGCCCACATGTTGAGCGTGCGGTTCACCCACATATACATCCAGATGAATCCCCACAATGCGCCGCATTCAGGGCACACCCGGTCGTCGTCCTGCCCGTCGCTGAACCGCTCATGGCCGCCGTCGTGAAACAGCGACCAGTTCGGGTCTTTCTTGAACATGTCGGACAGAGCATCGGCAATCGCTGGAACCGCCCACGTCTGCCCTCCGTCTGAGATGAGTTCAGTCATGCTTCCTCCAGATACGAAGAAAGCCCCCGGCCAGAGTTAGCCGAGGCACAAAAATAGGCCGCCAGGTCATACACCTCACAGCCGAAGCGAGCATATCAACCCATGTCAAACGCTGTGATTCATGCAGTTTCAGATCCGGTACTACCGTTCGGACATGGCCGAGTACCGCCGCCGCCAGCCGCGCGAGATGTCCGACATCGAGCGCGTGGAGACCATCGCCAGGCTGCGCCGCCACGGCTGGAGCTACGCCAAGATCGGCGAGGTGGTCGGGCTCTCTGCCAACGGAGTGATGCACGCGTTGCGGCGCGCGACGTAACCGGAGCGCTACCGCGAGCGCTTCGAGGAGGAAGTCGACCCGGTGGGAGGTTCGAAGGACCAACAAACGACGGGGCCGCGGCGTCAGCGGGGCTTGGGGATGGTGGGGGTATTGGTCAACTGGGAGCCCGGCGCCCACCAGCCGGGGAGGTATTCGACGTATCCCCCTGGGGCCAGCTGGTCGGCGGGGACCTGGATGACGTCGCGGACGTCGACGGGCTGCTTTGGTGTCCAGGGCGGCTGCGGCTGGAAATAGGCGTCGGGATCTGGTAGCCCGATACCCGGGGCGACGAGTCTGTAGCCCGGAGGCAGCAATTGGTCGGGCCCGACAGTCCTCACGTCGGGGATGTCCAGTGGGTGTTTCACGGGGTCTGGTGGAGGCACCACTGCATCGGGGATGTATGGCGCGGGGTAATACATGTTCGGGCCGATTTGCACGGTGTTCGCGGGAGCGAGCTTGCCGTCGGGGACGTAGATGATCTTGCCGACGTCGATCCAGTACCGCGGGTCTTTGCCGTGTGGAGGCTCTTTGTCCGCCGGCGTTTGGGGTGTGCCGCCGGGGCCGAAGCCGAGCGCCTGCGTATCGCCGTGGCCGCCGGCAGGGGGCGGGTATTTGAGTGCGCGGACTTGGCCGGCCAGGCCGCTGGCTTGGGTTGTTGTTGTGTTGACGACGTTTTGGGCTTGGGCGACCTGGGAGCGTACTGCGGTGAGGATGACCCGCTGCGCTGCTGGCGTTCTCGCGGTCGTAGCGGCCTGTGTGGTTGCGCGTGTCTGTGCGGCGATCGCATCGAGGCGTTGGGCGCCGCATGTGCAGCCAGCTGCGGCCCGGGCCCTTCGCCGACGACATGGGTTGCTCAAAGGCGATCTGAGACGTGATCTGCCGCCCCACGGCATCGCCGAGCGCATTCTCGACGGCGTGACGGTCGACCCGAAACGAAATCGTTCGACCACCGCCGACCCATCGCGGCACGATCAGGTCGCCTTCGGGCACACTCACCGCCGCGTGTCCACGAGACGCGGTGGTGGGTGACTTCCTGTGGACCAACTCGATATGCCCGGAGATCGGGGCATTCACCGCATAGTAGGGACGTTGGTCGGCGCACTGAATCCAGATGTCGGCGCCAAATGCCAGGTCGAGCAAGGTGATTGGACCGAGGTGAGCGGCCCGATGGGTGAGCGAGAACGGCTGACGACGCTCGAGCACACCCGCCGCCTGAGCGACGGGAAAGCAGGTGACTACCTGATCGATCGTGTGCACGGTCGTCCGGTCACGTCGATCCATCTCGCCAATCCCTGCCTACGCCTTGGAATATTCGCCAGCGGCTTACTCCTTACAAACGCCGACGGCCCTCGCGGGGCACTGACCTCCTATATGGGGTGTGAGCAACACCACTTTCACGCACGAGGAGCGAGTCAGTCGTCCCGGCTTGCCTCGATGATCGCGTCGACAAGGGCAACGGGATTGGTGAAAAGTGCTTCGTGACCGGCGTTCAGCTCGACCAGGCGGTGCTTCCCGAGCCGGTTGGCCATCCTGGCCTGCCACCCCTTGTCACCCGGCGGCACCGCATCCTTGGTTCCGAGGATGTAGCTGCGAGGCGTGGCAAGGGAGTGGAACTTCTTGAGGTCCAGACGTTCGGTCAGTTGGCCGAATGTTCCGGGTGACAGCCGCTGATACGTCGACCGCGCCAGTTCGTCAGAGCCGTCGTTCATGAACGCTTCGCGCCATATCTCGAACGGCAGAGTCACGGAGTTGTCGGATGACTCCGCGGCCAGGCGAGTCAGCGTCTGTTGCACTGCGGGAGGAAATGTCTCGATCATCGATTCACCGTCGTTGAGCACAAACCCGGTCCAAAACACCAACCGCCGCACCCGATCTGGAATCGCCTCGACGACCTTGCTGATGACGCTGCAGCCGTAACTGTGACCGACGAGCACGATGTCGGTCACGTCGCGCTGTGCGATGAAATCCACAATCGAACGCGTCGACTCGGCATGGGTCACACTCATTGACGCGCCAGGGCCGTGGCCGGCAATAGTCGGGGCGAGCGCGACGTGCCCGTACTGTTCCAGTCGCTTCACTACTGTCGCCCAGGCACTTCCGTCGTGACACGCGCCGTGGATGAGCACGAAGGTCGACATAACGATTGACTCCAGGGGTGATGTTGGCCCGGATCAGGCCCGGATACGCCGCTTGGTGTGATAGTCGGACAACCGAACTCGGCGCGTCCTGCGCCAGAACGCGATGGTCGACGAGGGCCAGAGGGCGGTGTTCTTACCTGTCGTGGGGTGTTGGTACCAGCTGCGGCATCCGCCCGCCTGCCATACGGAGTGCGCCAGCCGCCCCTGAAGCCAACCGTTGAATTCCGTCTCGACGGACTTGCGGACGTCCAAGATCCCGATGCGTCGACGCCGCGCAGTCTTGAGGCAGCTGATGATGTATCGCGCCTGAGCTTCGATCATGAAGATCTGCGAGTTGTGGCCGAGGGCGGAGTTCGGCCCCAACATGACGAAGTAGTTGGGGAACCCGGACACCGTAGTACCCAGGTATGCTTCCCTGCCCTGGTGCCACCGCTCGGACAGCTTCCTGCTGTCTCGGCCAACGACTTCGATGTCGGCGAACGAGTAGTGTGTGTCGAAACCCGTCCCGTAGATGACGACTTCAGCCGGATGCACCTGGCCGTCCGCGGTACGAATGCCGTCTGGCGTCATCTCCTCGATGGGTGACGTCTGCAGGGATACGTTGTCGCGATTGAATATTGGATAGTAGTCGCTCGATATCAGCAGCCGCTTACATCCGATGGCGTAATCCGGGGTGAGCGCGGCACGCACCTGTGGATCGGACACTTTTCGATTCAGGTTGGAGCGCGCGTACTTCTCGGCCTCCATACCTAACGCCGCGTCGGTGAATCCGTCCAGACGGGACTCGTGAATCCAGAACAGTCGCGAACGGGTGTACAGCCGGTAAGGGCGCACTCTGCGGAGTCGCTGTTGGCGAGCCGAAAACTCGCGATCGCCCTTGGGGACAATCCAGCTCGGCGTCCGTTGAAAAACCGTGAGGTGGTCCACGTGCGGGGCGATCTGGGGTGTGAATTGAATGGCGCTGGCCCCGTTACCGATCACGGCAACCCGCTTTCCCCGAAGATCGACAGCGTGGTCCCACGCCGAAGAATGAAACGCCACACCGCCGAACGTCTCTCGGCCCGGGATGTCCGGGTACCACGGTTTGCTAAGCGCCCCGATCGCAGACACGAGGTGTCGACATTCCAGAACCTTGCCGGTGTCGGTGACGACGGTCCAGGCCTGCCGGGCTTCGCGCCACCTCGCGGAGACCACCCTGGTGCCGAATCTGATCCGCTTCTCGACACCGAAACGTTTGGCTACCCACCGCAGGTAGTCCAGGATTTCGGGTTGCGCTGCGAACAATCGCGTCCACTGCGCGCGTTGCGCGAACGAGTAGGAGTACAGGGGTGCGGGAATGTCGCACCCACATCCGGGATAGGTGTTGTCGCGCCATGTCCCGCCGATGTCGTATTCCTGCTCCAGGATCATGTACGAGAAGCCCGCGCGCTGTAGTCCGCAGGCGATGCACAGACCGCTGACCCCCGCACCGATGATGCAGACGTCGAGCACTTCTTTCGCCACCCTGGGCGCTGATGCCTTGGCTGTGTTGTGAGCCTCGATAACGTTGGTTTTCATAGATCTTCAGCAATCTGAACTAGGCGGTCGGCCCGACGAAGAGGTCGTTGAGTTGCAGGCCGCCGTCGATGCCGACCTCTTGGGCTGTGATGTACGCGGATTCGTCGCGAGTGAGGAAGGCGACCAGGTCGGCTACCTCGGCGGGCCGCCCGAAACGACCACTGAGCACGGCGCCGATGATGCGCGCCTGGTCAGCTTCCGGTAGTGCCAACATCTTTGGTGTCGCGATCGCTCCGGGCAGAACACAGTTCGCAGTGATCCCGTACGAGGTGTTTTCAATCGCGATGGTCCGCATCATTCCGTGCAGACCAGCTTTCGCTGCGGCGTAGGCAACTTTGCCCGTCGCGCCCATCTTGCCTGCCATGCTCGAGATCGCCACGACACGTCCGAAGCGACGACTTCGCATGCCCGGCAGACAGGCCTGGATCACGCGGAATGCGCCGGTGAGAGTGACGTTGATATCTCGCGACCACTTTTCCGGTGACATCGAATGTGCGGGTGCAAAGATGTCGACGACTCCGGCGACCGACACGCAAATATCGACGTCCTCGACGGCTCGGGCCGGAATGGGGTCGACTGCGAGATCCAGGCTCACATCCGCCGCACCAACCACATCCAGCGTGCGCACCGCAACGCCGTCGGATCGAAGACGGTCGCAGATCGCCGAACCGATACCCCCGTTAGCACCGGTCACCAAGGCTGTTCGTCCCATCAACCCACATTCCTGCTCTCGCCTGTACTTAACCTCAACGCAATTCCGCGATGACTTTCGCGAACTGCTCGGCGTGAAACTCCATTACCGTGATGTAGGTCACACCGCACCTGTTGCGGTAGCCGCGAATCGACTCCGCGATGTCGCGCGGACTGCCCGCCAGCACGCCCGGCAAAGCCAACAGCTCGGCGTCGGGCAGGTCAGGCAGATGCCGGCGCGGCAGGGCGAGGTCGGGTTGTCCCGAGGCATCGGTCGGAATGGCAGCTACCAACAGGTTGAGCTCAAGAGCTGACCACCGCTCCCCTGCGGCGTCGCTGATGAACTGGACACGGTCCGTCAACGGGTCAACGATTCCTGGACTGGCAGGCAAACCCATCAGACCCACGATGTCTGCCGTACGAGCGGCCATGGTGAGCAGTCGATTCCCGTTACCCGCCACCATGATCGGTACTTCGGGCAAGTGTTCCCTCAGAAACTCCACCACGTGTGTCAGATGCTCGACGCGTTCGCCACCGGTCGGAAACGGCAGGTCCGCGGCGTCGAACTCCTCCCTGAGGTATCCGGCGCCCAGGCCGAGTTCGAGCCGCCCGTCACTGAGGAGGTTGACCTCGGCGGCATCGCGGGCCAGAAGTGCGGGCTTGTAGAAACCTGCGTTCAACACGCAGGTGCCCAAACGTATCGTCTTCGTCGACTGGGCGGCCGCCGCCATCGCCGGGAAGGGCGCGATCGAGCCGAGATGGTCCGGCATGCTCAGCACGTCGAATCCCAGATCCTGCATCCGTGCGGCTTTCTGCTTCAGCTCCGCACGCGAACTCACACTGGAAACGTGCGGAGTATCGACGTCGGCGAGGATGACTCCGAAGCGAAAGTCTTTTGCCACCAATGCTCCAATCACGACCTGTTCATGCGCACTCACGAATTTCGTGCGATGCATATTCACGAACGAGCACGAAGCTACCTGTGGGCGTAGCCACAAAATATGGATCAGGACGCGATCCGAAGCGGTCGGGACACGCCGCGCAAGCGTGGCCGCACCTCCGAACGGGTGATCTTCGCATGGTGGACAGAACCTCGCGGAAACGGGCCTGAATCGTCGAGTCCGCGGCGAGCGTTTGTAGCTTGACGGTCTACCGCCGGGGCCTTTCTGTACGAAACCCGTTGTAGAGCAAGTTAAATGGTTCGCCTTCCCGGCCTTCACGAAAGGTGGACTCAGTTATGCGGAGCCTCGCAACAGCGGAGGACGTACTCGCGAGAGTCAACGAGCTGGTTCCCACGCTGCGTCCGCGCGCGGCGCAAACAGAGAATCTTCGCCAGATGCACCCCGACAACCTGCGCGACCTGACCCAAGCCGGGGTCTTCTGGCTGACGATGCCGACAGATACAGGTGGCTACCAAGCAGACGACGGCATCGTCTCGGAGGTGCTCGCTCAAATTGCCCGCGGCTGTCCGTCGACCAGCTGGATCTGCACAATCATGGTGGCAGTGAACGTCGTTCCCGCGCTTCTGCAGCAGGACGTCGGCGCGGAGATTTACGCGACCCCGGATCTGAAGATGACGGCGACCGTCGCACCCACGGGTCGAGCGGAGCCCGTCGACGGTGGATATCGCGTGACGAGGCGCTGGCTGTGGAACTCCGGAGGCGTGCACAGCAACTGGTTCGTTCCACATTGCGTCACGGCGTCGGCGGCGGGCTCGACGTCGCTGCTTGCCGTCATCCCGAGAAGCGAAGTGCAATACCAGGACACCTGGCGGGCGGCCGGCATGGTCGGAACGGCAACCAATCTCGCCGTGGTCGACGACGTCTTCGTGCCGGCCGGGCGAACGGTTTCCGCCGAGAAACTCGCCAACGGCACGTACCCGTCCCGTCGCTATTCGCAAATCCCGTATTACAACAGGCCGTGGTTGATGTACATCAATACGGTGAGCGCGCCGACCTTGCTAAGTACGGCGCGCGGCGCCATGGATGTGTTCATGGCGACTCTGGCCGAGCGCGGCGCCATCACCTTCACCAACTGGCCCAAGGCATCAGAAGCGCCCGTCGTACACCATCAGCTCGCGAAGGCGCAGTTGGCGCTCGACGGGGCGGAGATGTTTGCGACCCGGCTGTGTGAACTCCACCGCGGCGCGTCCGCGGCTCCGCCGACGCTCACCCAGCGTGTGCAGGCGCGCGCGTGGCTCGGGCACGTCGCGACCCTGGCGCGCGAGTGCGGCAATCTGCTGTTCGAAGCCGGCGGCGCCTCGCAGGTGCTGCTCGGCGCGGATCTTCAGCGCTACTTCCGCGATATCAACGTCCTTCACCAGCACGCGCTGATCCAGCCAAGCACCTCCGGTGAGATCTACGGACGCCACCTAGCGGGTCTCGAACCGAATACCGAACTGATCTAGCCGTCTAGGCGGCGTCCAGCAGACCGGCTAGATCGTCGGCGCCGGGTAACGAGTCCGGGGAGACCGTCTGCCCAGTACGCACGTAATGAAATGCCGCGCGCACCGATCCGACAGGGCAGCCCTGTAGCGCCGCCCACGCCAACCGGTACACGGCGAGCTGAATTTCCGCGTGCCGCTTGGCTTCCGGGGTGTCCGGCGGTTCGCCCGTCTTCCAGTCGACGACGGTGGTTCCGCCGTCCTCGTCGGCGAAGACGGCGTCGATGCGGCCCCGCACCACACGGCCGCCGATGACCATGTCGAACGGCACCTCGATGTCGGTCGGCGTGCGGGCCGCCCATGGCGAGAGCGCGAACGCGGCTTGCAGTTCGGCGAGCTCTTCGGCGTCCCCGGTGTCTCGATCGACGGCGCCGGGCAGATCGTCGAGGTCGAACAGCCGATCGGCATGAAAGAACCGCTGCACCCAGTCGTGAAAAGCGGTGCCCAGCAACGCGTGTGGATCGGGTCGGTTCGGTAGCCGGCGGCGCAACCGCTGGGCGACGGCGCCGGGGTCACGCCCGAGCTCGACGAGTGTGCTGACCGACAGTTGGTTCGGAAGCGGCGGTGCGAACCGCTCCGCGACTCGGTCGCGTTCGGCAAGCAGCGCATCGACGTCTGCCGTCCACCCGTCCGAGTCGTCGACGGCGGCCAGCCCGCCCGCCATTGCCTGCGCCACCAACGCGGCGCCAGTTTCGATGTGGCCGCGCCGGGCGCCTGCCGGGTCTGCTGGCCAACTTGCCTGGACCACCTTGTCGCGCAATGGGTTCTGTTCGCCGTCGGCGGGGGCGGGCGCCCAGTGCTCGACGATGCCGCACGGTTCGCCCACGGCGGTCGATTCCTCGATGATCTCCTTGAGCTCGCAGAGGAATTCCGACGGGCCGCGGGGTTTGGTCTCGGCAGCTCCCCAGTGGTGGCCCGACAGCAGCAGCGTGCTCTCGGCGCGGGTGATCGCCACGTACAGCAGCCTGCGTTCCTCGTCGACGCGGCGCTGATCGAGGCGGCGCTTGTGCTCGGAGATCGTGTCGGACAGGCGCTTTCGATCGTTGACATCCGACGTGTCGAGAACGGGGACTCCGTGGTCGGAGACGGTGGCCCGGTCGCCGCGCAGCAGCGGCGGCAGATCGCCCGCGTCGGTGAGCCAGGTGCGCATCGACGCCGTCGAGGGGAACACGCGGGCGCTCAGGTGCGGCACCGCCACGACCTGCCACTCCAATCCCTTCGCGGAGTGCACGGTGAGGATCTGCACTCTGTCGCTCGAAACCGACACCTCGGCGGGCGCCAGCCCGTTCTCGACCTGCTCGGCGGCGTCGAGAAACGCCAGCAAGGCTCCAACCGACGCGCCGGGCCGGGCGGCGAAGTCGGCGACCACATCGGCGAACGCATCGAGGTGTTCGGTGCCCACCCAGCCCGCCGACACCGGTCGGGCAGCCCGAACCTCGGTGTCGATACCCAGCACGCGGCGCACTTCGGCGACGAGCTCGGGCAGCGGGCTCGACAGGTGCCCGCGCAGCGCGGTCAACTCGCGGCCGAGCGTGACGATGCGGCTGTATCCAATGGCGGAGTAGGCCGCCGCCGGCCCCGGATCGCAGATCGCGTCGGCCAGGCACGCCGCGCCAGCGTCGGGTGCGGCCATCGCGACGATCTGTTCGGTCGGCGAGCCGTGCGTCGGCCGCTCGTCGAGTTCGAGTGCGCGTCGCCACAGTGCGGCGATATCGACGGCGCCCAGCCGCCACCGCGGCCCGGTCAGCACCCGCATCGCGGCGGTCCCTGCGGTGGGGTCGGCCGCCAGGCGCAGCGTCGCGACGACGTCGGCGACCTCGGGCACGGTCAACAACCCGGCGAGGCCGACGACCTCGACGGGAACGCCGCGCGCAGTGAGCGCGTCGGCCATTGGGGCCGCATCGGCGTTGCGGCGTACCAGAACCGCCGCCGTCGGTGGGCCGTCCGCGTTGTGGTACAAGCTCGCCAAATGGTCTGCCACCCAATCACGTTCCGCGGCGACGTCCGACAGCAGCGCACAGCGGATGGTTCCCGGCTCGGCGGAGGGCCGGGGCCTTAAGGCACGTACCGCGACGGACCGGCGCCGCGCCTCCGCGGACACCGCGTTGGCCAGATACAGCGCCCGGGGCGGATTGCGCCAGCTGGTCCGAAGCTCCAGCGTCGGGGCGGGGCTGCCGTCGGAACGCGGAAAGTCGGTGGTAAAACGGGGCAGGTTGGTCGCCGACGCCCCGCGCCAGCCATAGATCGACTGGATGGGGTCACCGACGGCGGTCAGCGCAAGCCCGTCGTCGACTCCACCACCGAACAGCGACGACAGCGCCACCCGCTGGGCGTGCCCGGTGTCCTGATACTCGTCGAGCAGAACGACCCGGTACCGCTGCCGCAGTTGTTCACCGACCTGCGGGAATGTGGACGCGAGCCGTGCGGCTGACGCCATCTGCATGCCGAAGTCCATTACCTTCTCGGCGCGCATCCGTTCGTGTAGTGCGTCGATCAGCGGCACGAGCAGCGTGCGCTCAGTCTGGGTCGCCAGCATACGGAGCAGCCACTGGCTGGGTCCGCGGTCACGTTGATACGGTCCGGCGGGCAGCGCGTGCACGAGCCGTTCCAGCTCTACGTGGGTATCACGCAGCTGCTCGGTGTCGACGAGATGTTCTGCCAGTTGTCCCGCCAGCCGCAGCACCATCGAAGTCATGGCGGCTGGCGTCTTGTCGGTCTCGAGGTGATCGGGATGTTCGCATACGACGCGAAAAGCCAACTGCCACAACTCGGTTTCGGACAGCAGCCGGTTGTCGGGTTCCACGGGCAGCAGCAGGCCGTGTTCGCGTAGCAGAGTGCCCGCGAACGCGTGATAGGTGCTGACGGCGGCCGGGTCACCCGCCACGTCTGCACCGCCCGGCACGAGGCCCGCCCCGGCGAGCCGGGCCAGCCGGGTACGGACGCGGCGCAGCAGCTGACCCGCCGCCTTGCGCGTGAAGGTCAAACCGAGCACCTCGCCCGGCGTTGCGTACCCGTTGGCGACCAGCCACACCACGCGGGCAGCCATTGTCTCGGTCTTGCCCGCTCCGGCCCCGGCGATGACCACGAGCGGTCCCGGCGGTGCCGCAATCACCGCGGCCTGCTCCTCGGTAGGCGCGAAAAGGCCTAGCGCGGAGGCCAGTTCGGCCGGGGTGTAACGCGGCGTCATGACCGTCCTTCCGTGATCGCCTGGGCCGGGCACATCTCCCGCACCGGGCAGTGCGCACAACTGTCGTTGATGCGAGCGAGGAAATCCGGCCCCCGCGTCGCGGCCGCCGCCTGTCGGACCGCGTCGAGCCATTCGGCACGGGTTTGCGGGGTCAGTGCGTCCTGCTCACGTTCGGTCGCCCCACCGGCCCCGGTCTTGCCGAGATACACCAAGCGGCCGCCACCCGGCGTATCACCATGCGGGAGAAGACCTTCCGCAACCGCGAGCTGATACATCGCCAGCTGGGCGTGGCGTTGCGCATCGTCCTTGCTGACGGGACTCTTGCCCGTCTTGATATCGACAACTACCAATCGACCCGCGCCGTCACGCTCCAGGCGGTCCAGGCGACCCCGCACACGTGCCCCGGCGATGTCACCGTCGCCTTGCGCGACGACGCCGTCGACGTCCGTCTCGGTGCTCACTTCCGTGAGTTCGTGACGGCTCTGTGCGCGCCATTGCGCGAATGTCGCGAGCATGGCCCTGTGCCGGTCAAGCTCGTTGGCCGCATACCAGCGGGACTCAAACGGCAGGCTGTCCCAGAGCTTTTCCAGCTCGATGGCCATCTGGCTCTCGGACTTACCTGGTTCCGAGATCAGCGCGTGCAGCAGGGAGCCAATGGTTGAGCGCACGTCACGGCCGTCGGTGCCACCGTGGCGTTCCAGCATCCAGCGCAGTGGGCAATCGGCCAGCGTCTGCAGTGTCGACGGCGACAGCGTGACGACATGGTCCTCGCCGTCCCAGAGCGCCTCAGTGCTCGACACCGACGCCATGCCGTACCACTGCTCCGGGTCTGCGCCTTGCACGCCGGCCTGTGCCAGCCGAGCCAATTGCGTTGTCGCACAGACACGCGTCACATCGTCGACTGTGTCCGGTGCCGCGCACGCCACCGCGCGTAACCGGCCCACCAGCGCCTGCGGCGCCAACACCCGCGGTGCCGAGATCGGTGCATAATCCTCCGGCTCCGAATCCGTCCCCAGCGCGGCGAGTTCATAGCAGAACGACGACGGCAACATCGAATCGTCACCGTGTTCGCTGTCCACCGCGGTCACAAGCACGCGGTCACCGGCGCGGCCCATCGCCGCGATCAGCAGCCGCCTCTCCTCTGCCAGGAGTGGTGCCCTTGCGGAAAGGCCCCGGTCCCCCACGGCGGCAACGCCATCCATCACATCAACGAGCTGCTGTGTCCCGAGCACTCCGCCGCGCGGAATCGTGTTCGGCCACAACCCTTCCTGCAGGCCCGCGATCACCACGAATTGCCACGCCCTGCCGAGCGCGGCGTGTGCGCTGAGCACCGCAACGGCTTCGGGCTGGGAGCCGTGGTCGCGTGGTGCCGCCGGCAGCCCGAGCGCCGCGACGTGGTCGACGAGACCGCGCAGCGTCGCGCCCGCGGTGTGAGCCACGTACTGCTCCGCTGCATCGAAGAGCGTGGTCACCGCGTCCAGGTCGCGGTCGGCTTGCGCGCCCGCCGGGCCGCCGCGTTCACTGGCAGCCAACCAGCGCCGCTGCAGGCCAGTCCGCTGCCACGCCTGCCAGAGGGTGTAGCGGGGGTCGGCGCCCTCGTCTGCGCTGCGCCGCGCGGCGGCGAGTACGGCGCTCAGGCGCCGCAGCGGGCGGGCGTGCTCGGCCGACAGTCCGCCGAGAATCGCGTCGGCATCGCTCTGGATGGCCTCGACGAGCAGATCGGCGAACTCCCGCGGTGGCTGACTTCCGTCGGCGCGGCGCAACGCGCGCCGCAACTGGCGCAGCGACACCGGGTCGACACGGCCGATCGGCCCGGTCACCAGCGACAGCGCCTTCTCGCAGTCAAGGCCGTGCGCCGTCGCGTCGAGCACCGTCAACAGCGCTCGCACAGCAGGCTTTTCGGCCGGCGCTCCTTCTGGCAGCGGTGAGTCGACCGGCACGCCGGCGCTGACCAATGCGCGCGACAACGCGGCACCGAGACGCGGAACGGAACGCACCACGACGGCCATCTGCGACCAAGGAACACCGTCGACGAGGTGTGCGCGGCGCAGCGCGTCGGCGATCATCGCCGATTCGGCATGTGGTGAGGCGGCGATCCGCACCGTCAGCGAGCCCGTACCCGCGCCGAGGCCCGTCAACTCGCGGCCAAGATCCGCACCCGGCAGGCGACGCGCGATGGCGGTGATCGCGTCGGCGATGGCGGGCGAGCAACGGTGCGACTCGGTCAAGACCAGAGCGGGCTCGTCGCCGCGCAACAGCGTGGGGTCGGCCCCGCGGTAGCCGAACACCGCCTGGTTGGGATCACCGGCGATGACGGTCAATTCAGCGCCCGCCGACAGCACGCGAATGAGCCGGGCGGCCTGCGGGTCGAGCTGCTGGGCGTCGTCGACCAGAAGCACCTTGACTCGACTGCGTTCGGCCGCCAGCAGATCGACGTCCGTCGCGAAGGCTTCGAGAGCCGCACCGACAAGCTCCGCCGCGCCGAGGGCGGGCACAGTCGCCTGCGGAGCGGCCATTCCGACCGCGGAACGCAGCAACATGATCTGCTCGTAAGCTTGAGCGAACTGGCCTGCCGCCAACCACTCGGTGCGGCCGCTGGCACGCCCGATGCGTTGCAGCGCAACGGGATCGATGCCGCGTTCGGTGCAGCGGGCGAGCAGGTCGCGTAGTTCCGTCGCGAACCCCACGGTGCTCAGCGCGGGCCGCAGCTGCGCCGGCCAGCCCACCGGCGAAGCGTCGCCATCCTCGAGATCGCCCACGAGCAGTTCGCGGATGATACCGTCCTGCTCGGCGCTGGTGATCAACCGCGGCGGCGGGTCGCCGTTGCGCTGCGCCGCCAGCCGCAGCACCGCGAACGCGTACGAATGCACGGTGCGAACCAGCGGTTCGCGCACCACCGCGCGACCGCCTGCCGACAGCAGGGCGGACGTGATCGCTGCGCGCGCCTGGGTGCTCAGCCGCGCCGAACCCGTCAGCAGCAGAACGGATTCCGGGTCGACGCCTGCGGCGATGTGCGCGGCGGCGGCCTCGATCAACAAGGTCGTCTTGCCGGTGCCCGCCCCGCCCATGACCCGCACCACGCCGCGCGTGCCAGGGTCAATGAGCGCGGCCGGGGTCAGATCGGTGTGCGGGGCGGACATATCGGAATGACACCACGGGGGTCCGACAAGTGACGTTGCCTGCTGGTTGGCGACGCCCATACCATCGACGGCGTGATCGATTCGTTGCACGTGCACCGCTATGGTCCGTCCGGGCCGCCGCAGATTTTGGCCATTCACGGGTTGACCGGACATGGGCAGCGGTGGCAGACAGTGGCCACGCAACATCTGCCCGAGTTGTCGATCGTCGCGCCGGACCTGATCGGACATGGCCGGTCGTCGTGGGCGGCGCCCTGGACGCTCGACGCGAACGCCGCCGCGCTGGCAGGCCTGCTCGAGGCCGAGGCGGACGCTCCGGTGGTCGTGGCCGGGCATTCGTTCGGCGGGGCGCTGGCGTTGACTCTCGCGGCTGCGCGGCCCGACCTGGTCTCGGCCATGGTGCTGTTGGATCCTGCGGTGGGGTTGGACGGCGGATGGATGCGTGACATCGCCGACGATATGTACGCGTCGCCGGACTACACCGACCGCGACGAGGCCCGCGCGGAGAAGGTGTCGGGGTCGTGGGGCGAAGTCGGTTCCCACCAACTGGATCATGAACTCGACGAGCACCTCATCGACCTTCCGAACGGCCGCGTCGGATGGCGGATCAGCATTCCGGCGATGTTGTCGTACTGGAGCGAGCTCGCACGGCCGATCAGCCTGCCGCACAACGGGACACCGACCACGTTGGTGCGCGCCACCCGCACCACCCCGCCCTATGCGACCGATGCGCTGATTTCGTCGCTCAAGGCACAGCTGGGGCCGAACTTCACGCTCCTGGAGTGGGATTGCGATCATATGGTGCCCCAGGCCAGGCCGGCCGAGACCGCGGCCGTGATCCGCAAACAGCTCGAACGCGCTTAGCGATGGCCGCCATCACCGACGACCAGGTGGAAACCGTGCGCGCGTTGGTCGCATCCATCCCCGCCGGTCGTGTGTCGACCTACGGCGACATCGCCGACGCCGCAGGGCTTTCCAGCCCGAGAATCGTCGGCTGGATCATGCGCACCGATTCGTCGGATCTGCCGTGGCATCGAGTGATCAGGGCATCGGGACGGCCCGCGCCTCATCTGACCACGAAGCAGTTGGAGCGCCTGCGCGCCGAAGGGGTGCTCGCGAACGACGGCCGCGTCAACCTCTCAGAAGTGCGTCACGAGTTCTGACCGCTGAATCCATCGCGAGCAGATGCAGAAGTGCACGTTCGGGGGCGTTTCTCCGTCTGCTCGCGCCGTTACAGCACCAGACGCACAAGCGCGGCCGTTCGAGCCAGGCCAGGGAACGCCGCAGCCGTCGACCTGGGGTGTAGAGCATGCACCGCGAGCCGGAAGATCAACGCGCGCAGCAGCATCTGCGGCCATTCCGGCAGCGGGGTCCATCGCTCGATGAGGCCATCGTCCGCCTCGCCCCACGACAGCGCGTCGACCACTACCACGCCCGCCGCCCACGACGCGGGCCGCCAGTACGGGGTGATGTCGGTGATGCCAGGCGCCGCGGTACCCGCGAAAAGCACCGTGCCGTACAGATCCCCGTGAACCAGCTGACTGGGACTCTTGGTCTGCCTGCGCAGGGAAGCTAGCTGGTTGATCAATTCGATCGAACGCTGCCCGTCGGCTGAGCCCGGCGACACGCGCGCGCCAGGCGGGAGCGAGTGCAGGGGCCGTTCCTCCCATGCGGCGCGGTCGGCGGCGATGAACACGTCGACATCGGCCCACGGCGCCACCGGGGGTTGTGTCAGGAAACGCGGTCGTTCGAGTTTCGCCGTCGCTTCGTGCAGCCGCACCGCGGCGGAAACCACTTCATCGTGGCGCGGTTCGGGAGTCCCTGCGACGTAGGTGTCGGCGCGCCAGCCCGCCACGACATACCGTCCATCGGTGGAGCGGACCGGCCTGGCCAGCCGCACACCGTCGACGAACAACGTCTCGCGCACCTTGGCTGACCACGCGGCGCGGGCATGGTCGGCGACCATCGACAGCACGACTTCGCCGCAGCGCCAACCGCCTTCCCAGCTGGAACCGAGCGGCACCGGCACAATGCCGGCCAATCCGAAGGCCGCCAGCACATGATCCGGCGGCCGTTCAGCAGTCACCACCTCAGCCTAAGCGGACCTGGAGCAAACGGGCTGTTAGTACATCACCATGTCGGGCTCGAGTTGCTTTCCCCACGCGACGATTCCGCCCTGTACGTGCATCGCGTCGGAGAAACCGGCGTTCTTGACGATCGCCAGCACCTCGGCCGAGCGCACGCCCGTCTTGCAATAGAACACCGGGGTGCGGTCGACCGGCAGTTTGGCCAGCGCTTCACCCGATTCGAAGGAAGCCTTCGGGATCAGCTCGGCACCCTCGATGCGGTTGATGTCCCATTCGACGGGTTCGCGAACGTCGATCAGCGCCAACGGCTTGCCGGAGTCCAGCAGCTCGCGCAGCTCACGCGGGGTGATCGTGGAGTCCGCTGCGGCCTGGGTCGCCTCGTCCGATATGACGCCGCAGAACTCCTCGTAGTCGATCAGCTCGGTGATCTTCGGCGTGGACGGATCCTTGCGGATCTTGATGGTCCGGTAGGTCATGTCGAGCGCGTCGTAGACCATCAGCCTGCCCAACAGCGGCTCGCCGATGCCGGTGATCAGCTTGATGGCCTCGGTACCCATCACCGCCGCGATCGAAGCGCAGAGGATGCCGAGCACGCCGCCCTCGGCGCAGGACGGCACCATTCCCGGGGGTGGTGGCTCGGGATACAGGTCGCGGTAGTTGAGGCCAAGGCCGTTCGGAGCGTCCTCCCAGAACACCGACACCTGACCTTCGAAGCGATAGATCGAACCCCAGACATACGGCTTGCCCGCCAGCACGGCCGCGTCGTTGACGAGGTAGCGCGTCGCGAAGTTGTCCGTCCCGTCCAGGATCAGGTCGTACTGCTCGAACAGTTCGACGGCGTTGTCGGGCTCCAGCCGGAACTCGTGCAGGCGAACTTCGACGAGCGGGTTGATCTCGAGGATCGAGTCGCGGGCGCTCTCGGCCTTGGACCGGCCGATGTCGGATTGGCCATGGATGATCTGGCGCTGCAGATTGGACTCATCGACTACGTCGAATTCGACGATGCCGATGGTGCCCACCCCGGCCGCGGCCAGATACAGCAGAGTCGGCGAGCCCAGGCCGCCTGCGCCGATGACCAGCACTTTGGCGTTCTTGAGCCGCTTCTGTCCGTCCAAGCCCAGGTCCGGGATGATGAGGTGACGGCTATAGCGCTGCACCTCTTCACGCGTGAGTTCGGCCGCCGGTTCTACCAGCGGCGGCAACGGTGTCGACACCGAATTTCTCCTTGATTGACGTCTTAGACCATCACAGCAGTTGTCCATAGGTCACTGCAATCAACAGCAACGAGACCCTGCTGCTTCCCGCTGCGGCCCACTGCGCGAGCGTGCGCAAAATGTCTATTTTTCGCGGCGTGTCGGGATGCAGACACGCACGCTCGCGGTGCGGGGTGACCCCAGCTCGCGGTGCGGGGTGACCGGCAATTAGGCGATCGGGTAGGGCCAGGGGTTGAACCGGCAGGTCTTGCCGTCGGGTTTGACGGTCTCCGGGTCGAAGCGGGCCGCGTCGTTGTTGTTGGTGGAGAAGGTCTGCTGCATCATCACCGGCGCGAGTTCGCCGTTGGCGCCGCACGACTCGTGGCGCTGATAGCCGATCGCGTGGCCGACCTCATGGTTGATGAGGTACTGCCGGTAAGAGCCCACGTCACCCTGGAACGGCACGGCGCCGCGCACCCAGCGCGCCTCGTTGACGAACACCCTCGGTTGGTTCTCGGCGTAAGCCGGGTTGTAGCAGGACGCCTCGAGCTGGATGTCGTAACCACAGCCTTCGCGCACGGTCATCGGGGAACTCAGCGACACCCGGAAGTCGGGCTCGCCGCCGTCGATGCGGGTGAAGGCGAATTGCGGGTTATGGGTCCAGCTCTTCGGGTTGGCCAACGTCTCGGTGACCATGCGGGCGAATCCCTCGTCGCCGCCGAACGACGTCGTATCCACACCGTCCTCGACCTCGACGGTGTAGGTGAACTCCTTCGCCGTGCCCTCCCCCACCTTCGGTGTGGTGCCCGGCACGATGTGCCAGGTCTTGGCGCCCGCCTCGGTGAACGCTCCGCCGTCGGGCAGGACGCCGGTGGGCAGGTTGGCGTCGAACTGCGTCAACCCCTTCGGTGGGGCCCCGATGATCGCCGTGCTGGCCACCCCGATCGTCGGCGGTCCCTGCACCGGCCCCTCCGCCTGTTTGGGCGCGGGCGCGCTGGTTCCGCTGATCGTCTGATACACCACCACCGCGGTCAGCACGATGAGCACCGGCAGCGCATACGCGCGCCAGCCGTAGGTCGAGATGAAGCGGCCCAACCAACTCTGTTTGCGCCAACGCCGATGGTCGTCCCGATTGGACCTCGCTCGGCCGGAATCCTCGGCAAGGGGGTCGCGCTGTGCACGCAGCGGCTCCCGCCACTCATTGCGCAGAGCGGGCACGCCACCTCCCCCGCGACGCCCCGAGTCGTAGGTCACCGGAACAGGATGGCACAGTCCCTCGCACTTGGGTTTCCGGCGCGCCACCGCCACGGCTCGGTGGCATCGATACGCGCCGGCTTGAGCAACGGTAGTAATGTCGTTGCGAAACCGGTTCAGACGAAGGATGTAATGAGCGATCTCGCCAACACGGCCGCGCGCAGGGGCGGGCAACCGGCCAATGGCGCCGGGGCGCAGGGCGGCGGTTCTGGCGCGGGTCGGCGCGGCAACAGGCTGCCCCGCGACGAGCGTCGGGGACAGTTACTCGCCGCTGCCAGCGAGGTTTTCGTCGACCGCGGCTATCACGCGGCGGGCATGGACGAGATCGCCGACCGCGCGGGAGTCAGCAAACCCGTTCTCTACCAACACTTTACGTCGAAGCTCGAGCTGTATCTGGCCGTGCTGCAGCGGCACGTCGATAACCTAGTCTCCGGTGTCCGCCAGGCGCTGCGCACCACGACCGACAACCGGCAGCGGTTGCGGGCCGCGGTCCAGGCGTTCTTCGACTTCATCGAGCACGACAGCCAGGGCTACCGGCTGATCTTCGAGAACGACTATGTGACCGAGCCGCAGGTCGCCATTCAGGTGAAGGTGGCGACAGAGGCGTGCACCGATGCGGTGTTCGACCTGATCAGCCGCGATTCCGGGCTGGAGGCGCACCGCGCACGGATGATCGCGGTCGGCCTAGTGGCCATCAGCGTCGACTCGGCGCGGTACTGGCTGAACAATGACAGGCCGATCTCCAAGGACGACGCCGTGGAAGGCACGGTGCTGTTCGCCTGGGGCGGCCTGTCCCACGTGCCGCTTACCCGGTCTTAGCCGAGTCCGCTCCGACACCGAATCCGACGCGGCGCACGTCTGCGGCGCCGATCTCGACGTACGTGATCTTCGCCGTCTGGACCAGGAACCGCCTGCCCTTTTCGTCGGTCAGGGTCAAGACACCCGAGTCCTTGCTCAACGCGTCGGTGACCAACATCTCCACCTCGCTGGGCGTCTGCGCGCTGTTGAAGGCCAGCTCACGCGGGCTGTCCGTGACACCGATCTTGACCTCCACGGCAGGGACCCTTTCCGTTCGAATGTCGTACGCCAAGAAGGCTAGTGGACGACACCGGGCTGGTGCCGCGCCGGTCCTACGCGGGTAGCGAAACCGCCGCCACGGGCCAGCGCGACGCGAGTGAACAATCTCGATACAACCGAGTCCGGACCGTGACACAACCCGCCGCGCCGTTAACCTCATTGGTCACACGCGCCTCGATAGCATCAGCTCCGGCATTGACTAAATCGACTGGGATAGCTGGATGAACAGGCCTTATACCGCACATTCGCCATACTCGATGACACCCACCGAACGGATCCGCAGCCAGCGCGAAGCCGGCGACGAAAGCGACGATTACGGCTACGACGCCGAATACGAGGCACCCGAGGAATTCGACTACGAGGACTACGACGCCTACGAGGAGCCCATCGACCGGCGGTGGCTCTGGGTGGCTGGCGTGGCTGGCGCGATTCTGCTCGTCGCGGTGATCTGCACCGTGGTCATCCTCGGCGGCGGGGACAGCGGCTCCGTATCGACCACCGTCGTCCCGCAGATCACCACCCAGCCCGCGGCCACCACGTCGGCACCGCCTGCGACGACGACACCGTCGGCACCTCCGCCTGCAGCGACCCTGCCGCCCGAAACGGTCACCACCGTGTCGCCGAGCGCGACCGCGAGCGCCGAGCCGAGCCCGGCGCCAACGGCCCAGGCACCGACGACCCAGGCCATGCTCGCTCCGCGCAGCATCACCTACACCGTCACCGGCAATCGCAACCTCATCGACCTGGTGACGATCATCTACACCGATCAACAGGGGGCGCTGCAGACCGATGTCAACGTCGCACTGCCCTGGTCAAAGACGGTCGTGTTGGATCCGGGTGTCGAATTGAGCTCGGTGACGGCGACAAGCGTCGCCGGTCAGCTCAACTGCAGCATCACCGACGCAGCGGGTGCATTGATCGCCACCCAAAACAACAACACGATGATCGCGAACTGCACGAAGTAGGCGTCAGGCCAGCCCGAGTTCCTGCATCCGGGTGCGGTGGGTGTGCTGCAGCCGATCGAAGAACTCGGTCATCTTGGTCAGCCCGTCGCCGCTGGCCATCACCAGGTCGACGAGTTCGTCGTGATCGGCCAGCACGTACTGGGCCTGGGTGATCGCTTCGCCGAGCAGTCGGCGTGACCACAGTGCCAGCCGGTGGCGCTGTTTTTCGCTGGCGGTGACGGCGGCCTGCACCTCGGCGACGACGAACTGCGAGTGTCCGGTTTCCGACAGCACCGTGCGCACGACGTCAGCCACTGAATCGGGTAGAGCATCGGCGATCTCGAGATAGAAGTCGGCCGCCAGCGCGTCGCCGACGTAGGTCTTCACGAGCGCCTCCAGCCAGGTGCTCGGCGTCGTGAGCCGGTGATAGTTCTCCAGGGCTGAGGCGTACTTGGTCATCGCTGGCACCACGTCGACTCCCTTGCGCTCCAGGGCATCTCGCAGTACCTCGTAGTGATTCATC
Source organism: uncultured Actinomycetota bacterium (assembly GCA_963848855.1). Lineage (GTDB taxonomy): Bacteria > Actinomycetota > Actinomycetes > Mycobacteriales > Mycobacteriaceae > Mycobacterium. Next base: position 536,288 of record CAWKFL010000005.1, on the reverse strand, counting down.
TCGGCCGCAGCCATGCTGGCCATGTTGATCCGGCCACGGAGGTTGGGCGCCATCCTGGCCTCGTCGGTCAGCCGGTAGAACGCCGCCACCTCGCCGTAGGCGAGCAGTGCGAACAGTTCGATGACGCCGGGATGCTCGGCCGACACGCCCGACGTCACCGAGGTGGTCAACTGCTCGGCAGAGGCCGCAGGCTGCGTCGGATTCATGGCCCAACTGTAGACGCCGACGAGCGCGCAGGCGCCGGGCAAACGGCGGCAGCTATCATGGAGTAAGGCAGTGGCGCGCGAGTCGTTAGCCGCTACCTGAGAATTGTGCGTGCACGCAGTTGGCCCGCCTCCACAGGCGCAGGCCCCCGCCGTTGCTTTGTCGAACTCGTGCGCGCGTGGACGCCATGGGATTTGACAATGAAAGGCTTCGTTTACCCAGCATGACCGCACTCAATTTATCCTTTGCCAAACTCGGAGTTCGCGACGAAATAGTGCGCGCACTCGCCGAGCAGGGCATCGAACACGCATTTGCTATCCAAGAACTGACCCTGCCGATGGCGCTGGCAGGCGACGATTTGATCGGCCAGGCCCGCACCGGCATGGGCAAGACCTACGCGTTTGGTGTGCCGTTGCTGCAGCGCATCACCAGCGACCCGGAACGACCTCTGACCGGGATCCCCCGCGCGCTCGTCGTCGTACCCACTCGCGAATTGTGCCTGCAGGTGTACAGCGACCTGGTCGGCGCCTCCAAGTACCTCACGGCCGGGGATCGCAAGCTCTCGGTCACGTCGATCTACGGCGGGCGGCCCTACGAGCCGCAGATCGAGGCGCTGCAGGCGGGCGTCGATGTCGTCGTCGGCACCCCAGGGCGGCTCCTCGACCTCGCTCAGCAGGGCCACTTGCAGCTCGGCGGTATCAGCGTCCTGGTTCTGGACGAGGCCGACGAGATGCTCGACCTTGGCTTCCTGCCCGACATCGAGCGCATCTTGCGCCAGATCCCGGACACCCGGCAGTCGATGCTGTTCTCGGCGACCATGCCGGATCCGATCATCACGCTGGCCCGCACCTTCATGAACCAGCCCACGCATATCCGCGCCGAGGCTCCGCACTCGTCGGCGGTGCACGCGAGCACCGAGCAGTTCGTGTACCGGGCGCACGCACTCGACAAGGTGGAACTGGTCAGCCGCGTGCTTCAGGCCAGCGGCCGCGGCGCGACGATGATCTTCACCCGCACCAAGCGCACCGCACAGAAGGTCTCCGACGAGCTCGCCGAGCGCGGCTTCAAGGTCGGTGCCGTACACGGTGACCTCGGCCAGGCCGCGCGCGAGAAGGCGCTCAAAGCGTTCCGCACCGGCGATATCGACGTGCTCGTCGCCACCGATGTGGCCGCCCGCGGCATCGATATCGACGACGTCACCCACGTCATCAATTTCCAGATCCCCGAGGACGAGCAGGCCTATGTGCACCGCATCGGCCGCACCGGCCGCGCAGGCAAGGACGGGGTTGCGATCACCCTCGTCGACTGGGATGAGCTGGCCCGCTGGGAGATGATCGACAAGGCGCTCGGGTTGAACTGCCCCGCCCCGGCCGAAACCTATTCCAGTTCGCCGCATCTGTACTCCGAACTGGACATCCCCGCCGACGCAGAAGGCACTGTCGGTGCGCCGCGCGCATCGGGTCCGGCGAAAAAGCACGCCAAACGGCCCGCGAAGGACGGCGAGAAGCCGGCCAAGCGCGGCAACCGCACGCGTCGACGCACCCGCGGCGGCAAGCCGGTCACGGGTCACCCCGAGGCCTCGGCCGAGCAGCCCGCAACCGACGACGAGCCGCAGAGCGGTGACGAGGCGCAAGCAGGTCGCCGTCGCCGCCGTCGTCGACCGCGCAAGACCGCGGCTGCCAGCAGCTAGCGAGGTTCCCGCCACCCGATGGTCAAACCCGAACGCCGCACGCGGACCGACGTTGTGGTGGCAGTGGCTATCGCGGTGGTCGTCGCCCTCACCGCCGCACTGATCTGGTGGACCAGCGACGCGCGCGCGACGATCAGTCGGCCCGCGGCCACCCGCGTGCCTAGCCTGACCCCGGCCAAGAGCGTGCCCGCCGCATTGCGCCAACTGTGGACGGCGCCCAGCCCGAAAACCACCATGCCCCTTGTGGTGGGCGGTGCGGTGGTGACCGGCGACGGCCACGACGTCGAGGGCCGCGACCCGGTATCGGGCAACACGCTGTGGAGCTATGCCCGTGATCTCGAACTGTGCGGGGTGACCTGGGTCTACAGCTATGCGGTGGCGGTCTATCCCGATGTGCGCGGCTGCGGTCAGGTCAGCACGATCGACGCCCAGACCGGACAGCGTGGGCCCAGCCGCAGCGCATACGCCGACCCCGAGGTCCGGCTCTCGTCTGACGGCACCACGGTGTTGTCCTACGGCGACAGCAGGCTCGAGCAGTGGCGCTCGGACATGGTGCGGATGCTCAGTTACGGATCGCTCGACGCGCGAATCAAACCCGGCGTGCCCGCGTCGCCGGTGTGCAGGCTGGTGTCCGCCGCGGCGAGTTCGGCGGCGGTGTCGGTGCTCGAGTCATGCCCGAAGCAGAACGACCTGCGACTGACGCTGCTGCGCGCGGCCGACGAAGAGGACAGCCCTGAGACGAAATTCGTGCAGCAGCCGGGTGTCACGGAGGACTCCGGCGCACGCGTCATCGCGGTGTCCGACACCATCACCGCGGTGTACGTGCCGACCCCGAAGCCGACGGTCAACATCATCGACGAGACCGGCTCGACGATCGCCAGCACGCTGATGCCCAAACCAGCCTCCCCCGACGCCACGATGTCGCGCGCGGGTGATCTGATCACCTGGTGGACCGGCGATTCCGTAATGGTTTTCTCCGCCAACGAACTTCGCTACCGCTACACCGTCAGCCCGTCGGGCGACAACCGACCGCTCGGACCCGCGGCCATGATGGCCGGGCAGATGCTGGTCCCCGTGACCGGCGGATATGACGTGTTCGACCCCGCCAGCGGCAGGGGTGAGCGACACATCCCGCTGCAACGACCACCCGCCTCTTCGGCTGTGATCCCCGCGGTGGCAGGACAGACGGTGATCGAACAGCGCGGCGACGAACTGGTGGCGCTGCGTTAAATCTCCGGCGTGAACGTGGCCAGCGCCTTGCCGTTCTTCCAGTGCTTGAGCAGCGCGCTCGCCAGCTCCCGGTAGGCGAGCGCACCCTTGTTCTTTCGGCTCGCCAGCACAGACGCCCCTGACGCGCTGGCCTCCGCGAAGCGCACCGTGCGAGGGATCGGTGGCGCGAGCACGGGAAGGTCGTAGCGGTCGGCGACGTCGAGCAGCACGTCTCGGCTGTGCGTGGTGCGCGAGTCGTACAGCGTGGGCAGCACACCCAGCAGCTTCAGGTCTGAGTTGGTGATCTGCTGGACGTCGGTGATCGTGCGCAGGAACTGACCGACACCACGATGCGCCAACGTTTCACACTGCAGCGGAACGATCACGTCGTCCGCGGCCGTCAACCCGTTGAGCGTGAGCACCCCCAGTGATGGCGGGCAGTCGATGATCACCACGTCGTAGCGACCCCCGACCTTGGCCAACGCGCGTTTGAGCGCGTACTCGCGTCCGGCCCGCATCAGCAGCATCGCCTCGGCGCCCGCCAGATCGATATTGGCAGGCAACAGGGTCATTCCCTCCGACGTGTCGACCAACGCTGCGTCCGGCTCCACCTCGCCGAGCAGCACCTCGTGGATCGACACCGCGAGCTTGTCAGGGTCCTGGCCAAGCGAGAACGTCAAACAGCCTTGAGGATCCAGGTCGACGAGCAACACCCGCTTGCCCGTTTCCTCCATCGCCGCACCCAACGACGCGACCGTCGTTGTCTTGGCAACCCCACCCTTTTGATTGGCGACAGCAAGTACCCGCGTCACGGTGTTCATCGTTGCACGGGTACCCACGCAGCAATGGGCATGCGGCAGAATCTCTCTGCGTGGCCCTTTTGCAGCATCGACTGTTCCTCCTTCGTCACGGCGAGACTGAGTGGTCGAAGTCCGGTCAGCACACCGGCCGGACCGAACTCGATCTGACCGAAACGGGGCGAGAGCAGGCCAAGCTGGCCACTGACGCGCTCTCGGTGCTTCGCCTCGACAACCCGTTGGTGGTTTCGAGCCCGCGGCGGCGCGCGCTCGTCACCGCCGAACTTGCCGGCCTCAAAGTCGACGAAGTGTCGCCCCTGCTGTCCGAGTGGGATTACGGCGATTACGAAGGACTGACCACACCGCAGATCCGCCAGCAGAGTCCTGACTGGCTGGTGTGGACACACGGCTGTCCGGGCGGTGAAAGCGTTGAGCAGGTCAGCGACCGCGCCGACCGTGCGATCGCGTACGCGCTGGAATACATGGAGTCGCGCGACGTTCTGTTCGTGGGGCACGGACACTTCTCGCGCGCGGTGGTGACACGGTGGGTCGAGCTCGACGTGTCCGAGGGGATCAGGTTCGCCATGGTGGCCGCATCGATCGCGGTGTGCGGCTTCGAACACGGCGTGCGCCAGATCAGCGCACTGGGACTGACGGGTCATCGCCACCCGTGCCTGCCGACGTGACCCGCGAACCCGCGTTCGTGCTCGCCACCGGAGGCGGGGCGGTCGTCGCCGACGGTGTGCACACCGCGTTCCCCAAGCTGGCAGAGGCGCGGGCCGCGCTCGCGTCACACAGTGCCCCAATCATCTTGGGCGCCTTGCCGTTTGACATAACCAAGCCGGCGGCGCTGATCCGACCACAGGCGGTTCAGTTCCTCGATGCACTGCCGGTGTGGCCGTTGCGTCAGCTCCCCCAGGTACGGATCGCGGAGACACTTCCAGATACCGACGAACACCGCTCCCGGATCGAGGCCGCGTTGCTGCGCCTGCGAGATCCGGGACGGCGGTTGCACAAGGTGGTGCTGGCCCGCAGCCTGCGGTTGGTGGCCGATGGTCCGCTGGATGCGCGCACGATCGTGGACCGCCTCGTCACGGCCGATCCCTCGGCCAATGCCTATCTTGCCGATTTGACCGCGGCGGGCGGGGGTTACTCCGGGACCGTACTGGTTGGCGCGAGCCCCGAGCTGCTGGTGGCCCGCCACGGCGACCGGGTGGTCTGCGCGCCCTTTGCGGGCTCGGCACCGCGGATGGCCGACCCCGCCGCCGACGAAGCCAGCGGCGTGGCGCTCGCCGAGTCGACCAAGAACCGCCACGAGCACCAGCTGGTGATCGACGCGGTGCGTGACGCGCTGAATCCGCTGTGCGCCGAGCTCGATATCGCGCCAAAACCAAAGCTGCGCAAGACCGATGCGGTGTGGCACCTCTACACGCTGATCAACGGACGTCTGCGCGAAACATCAACCACTGCACTGGATTTGGCTATCGCTCTGCATCCGACGCCGGCGGTCGGGGGTGTACCCGCAACGGCCGCGGCGGAGCTGATCAACGAGCTGGAAGGCGATCGCGGCTTCTATGCGGGCGCGATCGGCTGGTGCGATCTGCGTGGTGATGGCCGGTGGGTGGTGTCGATCCGCTGCGCGCAGCTGTCCGCCGATCGCCGAACCGCCACCGCGTATTCGGGCGGCGGAATCGTCATCGAATCCGACCCCGACGACGAAGTCGCGGAAACCACAACGAAATTCAACACGATCCTGTCGGCTCTGGGAGTGCAGCCATGACCGAGGTCATTCGCCCGGTCCGGCCCGGCGACGAGACCGAACTGACGGCGATGATCCACGAGCTCGCCGAGTTCGAGCACGCCAGCGACGAATGCACGGTGACCGAAAGCCAACTGCGCGAAGCGCTTTTCGGTGATGATCCCACGGTCTATGGGCATCTCGCCGAGGTCGACGGTCAGGCCGCCGCAGGTGCGCTGTGGTTCCGCAATTTCTCCACCTGGGACGGCGTGGCAGGCATCTACCTCGAGGACCTGTTTGTGCGCCCGCAGTTTCGTCGGCGCGGTCTGGCCCGCAAGATGCTGGCGACGCTGGCGCGCGAATGTGTCACCGGTGGTTACAGCAGGCTCTCGTGGGCGGTGCTGGACTGGAACGTCAACGCCATCGCGCTCTACGACGCCGTCGGGGGCCGACCGCAGAACGAGTGGATGACCTATCGGGTATCGGGACCGGAGTTGTCTGCACTTGCCGCTGAGTCCTGACGGTGTGCCGCATGGCGCTCGCGGTCGGGACCGTGCGGACAAGTTAGCGCAGATCGAACTCGATCGGCGCAATCCATTGGTCGAGGCTAATCGTTGGAACTTGCGCGTCTCCAAGCATTCTCGTCGCAGGAATGAATGACTCGAGCCGTCAGCGGCGTTGTTATGAAGGTTCGCTCTATGTGTCAGAAGCCGAAGGAGCCTCGGTGAATCCGCCACTCGAGACAGCCACCAGTCGTGATGTGCTGTTACGTGCGGCACGTCAAGCTGCACCGATCTTGCGACGTGTCTCCGCGCTACCGGAAATCGTCGAATGCCGGCGCATGATGGGCACTCCCGATTACGTAATGCTGATCGCGGTAGCCGATCTGGCCGATTACGAAAAGTTGTACGCGGACAAACTGTCGGTGCTCCCCGGCATAGCGACCATTCGATCCGATCCCATATCGCGATGAAGACTACCAAATCTCGCTAGCGTCAGCAGCGGCCAACCGGCACGCGACGTCGACACTCGCCAAGGCTTGGTGCCGATCTCCGGGCTCGCCGAATATCGTCAGGAAGTGAGACGGTCAGTAGTCGCGACTACTCGCCTGGCCAGGTGCTCGAGTGCGTTGTTGGTGGCGTCGTCGAACTCGCTGATGTTGTCGTGCCCTGCCGTCAGGCTCGCCCCATACGGATTGCCGTCGACGAATTTGAGTGGATCGGTGTATCCGGGCGGGACGATAATCCCGCCGAAGTGCATCAGCGTGATGTAAAGGGTGAGAAGGGTGGTCTCCTGGCCGCCGTGCGCGGTGTTCGTGGAGGTGAAGCCAGCGTAAACCTTATCGGCGAGCTTGCCCTCAGACCACAGCCCGCCCAGGGAATCCAGGAAGGCGCGCAATTGGGAAGCGACCGAACCGAATCGCGTCGGCGAGCCGAAAATGACCGCATCCGCCCAGGCGACATCATCACCGGTCGCGTGCGGCAGGTCCTTGGTGGCTTCGTAGTTCGCCGTCCATGCAGGGTTCTGGGCGAACGACGCTGGGTCGCGGGTTTCAGCGACCGGACGCACGCGGACCTCGGCTCCCGCCGCCTCGGCGGACTCAGCCACTCGTCGCGCCATTGTCGTGCCATGGCCTGTAGCCGAGTAGTAGATCACCGCGAGTTTCGTCATAGCGCCAGCCTAGCCTGTTGCTCGGCCACGGTCGGTAGCTGCGGCCATACTTGCAGATCGGAAGACTTCTCGATGGCTCGATTTCATTGCAGGACAGGCGATATCGCTTCTGCCGCCGCCGGGATATCGAACGTAGCCGGGTAGGCGTTATCCCCTACGACGTTCGAGATTTCTCGTTCTTTGATCAGCATGCAAACCGCTGGAAGTGGACAACTCTGTCAAAGATGCCCGGTATCTCAGACGGTTCAACTCCGCACTGCCCTATCGACTATCCGATGGATCGGGCCGTCGGCCGTCCTTTCGATCCACCGCCGGGCGTCGCTGCGCTCCGGTCATCCGAAGCCATTTCACAGGTCCGACTTTGGGATATGAGACTTGCTTGGTTGGTCACCGGATATGACGTCGCACGCGAACTACTGACCGACCCACGCATCAGCTCCGACCCGACATCGCACACCCCAATTACCCGTTCGCCTGGGAGGCAGCAGCGGCGGCAATCAACGCATTGCCGTCCTTTGTCTTCATGGATAACCCTGAGCACCAGCGGCTCTGCCGTATGGTCTCCTCGAGCTTCGCGGTAGGACGTGGAGAGCAAATGCGACCCGACATTCAAGTCATTGTCGACGGACTAATCGACGACATGCTCGACGGCCCGGTGCCCTGCGACCTCGTCCAGACACTGGCGCTACCGACTCCGTCGCTCATCATCTGCCGGTTACTCGGCGTTCCCCACGAGGATCGCGACTTCTTTCAACGCAATGCGAGCACTCTCATCGACCGCAACAGCTCGGTAGTCGAGGCGATGACCGCAAGGCAAACGCTGACCGAGTACCTCGACCGGCTGATCACCATCAAGCAGACACGGCCAGGTGACGACTTGATGACCCAGCTCAGTCGCCACATCGAAGATGGTCAAATATCACAGGAAGCGGCGACCGCTACAGCCAGCCTCCTGCTGATCGCCGGTCACGAGACGACGGCCAACTTGATCGCCCTGGGAACCGCTGTCCTGCTGCAGGATCCGGAGCAGCTTGCCGCACTTCAACAGGATAAAGTCGATACCGACCTGGTGAGCCCAGCTGTCGATGAACTTCTGCGCTATCTCACGTCACTCATCACGGTCTGCGCAGAGTCGCGCTCGCCGATATTCCGGTCGGCGATGTCCTTATAGCCGCTCGCGACCCGGTGATCATCGATACCGCAATCGCGAATCGCGACAACGCCGTGTTCGCCGAGCCGGATCGATTGGACGTTAGGCGCGATGCTCGGCGTCACCTCGCCTTCGGCTTCGGTCTGCATCAATGCCTCGGTATGCCACTCGCCTATATCGAGTTACAGGTCGTCTTCAGCACACTCTTCCGGCGGATACCCACACTGCGCGTGGCTATTGATCCAGCACACATACCGTTCAAAAACGCGTCAGGGATCTACCGACCGCACGAGCTACCAGTCGCATGGTGAGGATCGAAGGCCCGCATCGACATGTGATGAGGGCCACACTGCCCATGTCATTGGTACGGCCATACGGTGTCGTTATACCGACTAGAGTTGGTCCCTGCGATCAGCAGGCAAGCCTGCGCTGAAACTGTGAGAGGAGATGGCACTGATGTCATGCTTCAACGATCGTGGCCACGTGTGCACGGATACATCTCTCTCATTCCGGGAATCGTAGGTACTGTCGGCCAAATCCGAACCGTCTCAGCTCTTTTAGCCGCTGCGTCACCCGTCATGCTATTACGCGCGGCGCGATATGAATGTGAGCACTGCCGTCGTCACAACGCCTTCCCTCGCACAGCACTTAGCGTCCGAAGACCAGTCGGCGTTGCAGCACGCGCCGGTAGCGCCGGGTTCGACGTGGCTGTGATGCTCGTGAAACGTTCGACAACACAAAGCTATTCGCGCTGACCGCTACGGGCACACGGCAGTCGTGAAGGAGCAATCTGATGAACAGGATGCGAGCGGTGCAGGTCGTCGGATACAACCAACACCTCGAGATGAAAGAGATGCCGTTCCCCGCCCCCACCGGACCGTTTGACGTCGTAGTCAGGATCGGCGGCGCGGGGGGTGTGCCGCACCGATCTGCATATCCTCGAGGGCCAGTGGGCCGAGAAGTCGCAAGTTCAATTGCCCTATACGATCGGCCACGAGAATGCCGGGTTGGGTCGACGCCGTCGGGTCGGCGGTCACCAACGTGCGCGAAGGCGACAAGGTGATCGTGCATCCGCTGATCACCTGCGGGCTGTGCCGCGCCTGCCGGTCCGGTGACGATGTGCATTGTGACGCCAGCAATTTTCCCGGTCTCGACACCAACGGCGGCTACGCCGACTACCTGAAGACGTCGGCACGCAGCGTCGTCAGGATAAACGACTCCGTGGAACCGTCCGACGTCGCGGCGTTGCCCGACGCCGGTCTGACCGCGTATCACGCGGCAGCCAAGGCCGCGCGGCGGCTGACTCCTCGTGACAAGTGCGTGATCATCGGTGCGGGCGGTTTGGGCCACATCGGAATTCAGGTGCTCAAGGCGTTGACGCCCGCGGAGTTGATTGTCGTCGATGCCAACGCCGAGGCGCTCAAACTTGCGAAATCGGTTGGTGCTGACCACGGTGTGCTCGCCGACGGTAATCAGCTGCTGCAGGTGCTCGACCTGACTGACGGCAACGGCGTCGAAGTGGTCGTCGACTTTGTCGGCGACGGCGGCGCGACCAGCGAGGGCGCCCAGATGCTACGACGGGCCGGCGACTACTATGTCGTCGGCTACGGCGGAAGCATCGACGTCGCGACCATCGACATCATCTCTGCGGAGATCAATTTCATCGGCAATCTTGTCGGGTCTTACAACGACCTGTGCGACCTGATGGCGCTCGCCGCGCATAGCGCGGTGAACCTGCGCACCCAAAAGTATCGTCTCGACGACTTCCAATCCGCCATCGACGACCTGTCCTCCGGCAGTGTCCGCGACCGAGCCATCCTCACGCCGTGAAAGCGTTATGCAACAAAGGGTTTCCTCTTCGAGCGAGGTGCGCCGCGATCTGGCCCAGATGCAGGTTGCAGCGATCGGCCGCGATGTGGCATCTCATGCCGCCGCTGGCGAGCCTGAATGTTCCCGCTTCCAGAAGTTCAAGAAACGATCGAGTTTAGGTCCCTACTAACCCTTAAGGAAAATAATGCAAGAGTCCGTGCGTGCTTACCTGACGGCTGGGTTGTCCACCGTTGCGGCTGGCGCCATTATTGCGACGCCAATGAGCCCGTTGTCGCCGCAAGCAGATTCACCTCGGCCGCAGGTGGGCATCAACGACGTGCGCCTTGATGCCCTGTCCACCCCGTTGACGTCGAGTGGCCCCGCGGACCGGCCAGACGCGGTGCACCTGCTCGCCGAGGTATCGCGCGGATTGACGTCCATGAAGGCGGCCAACGCCGCATCAACCGGCCGCGCGAATCCGCTGTTGTCCCCGGCTAAGACAGCTCGGGCGGACATGAAGACTGGCGTGGTGACGGGGCCGGGGCCTGCGACCGCCGATGCGCCGGATTCCGATAACCGTGAGGCCGGGGGCGCTCCCGAAAGCGACGCGGTCAACGCAATCGACGCACCAACAATCGGGGGGATACTGGCCACTGCCACCCAGCTGGCCCTCGATACCGCTATCACGGCCCCAGCCACCTTTGCCCAGGGAACCGTGGCCAATTTGAACCAGGTGATCCTCGCCGCCGGCACCCTCGATCCCAACGCGGTGAGTCAGGCGTTCAAAGGCTTCGTTTTTGGTGAAACACTCACACTCGGAGTAGCTGCGACCACTATCAGTGCCGATCTCACATCCCTTCAGGAGGCCATCGACCGTCTGGCCGACCCTGACGATGGTGGTGGTGATGTCGCCACCGCATTGAAGGTCGCGAAGACGACGAAAGCCGCTACCGAGGCCGGTGCGGTTGAATCTGGTACCGCCGACGAGGCGACGCCGAACGGACAGCGCCGACATGTGCTCGATGCTGGTTCTTCCACGGTGGGCGATGGTTCCCAGGGCGAGTCCGTCGCCTCGGCGCACAACCAGGATTCGGCCGGGGGTCAGAACAGTGAAGTAGCAGCGGCTGATCCGTCTGACAACAAGGTCAGTAGATCGTCGGACCCGAAATCGACAGATGCACAGGCTGACGACACCTCAGATGCCGACAGCGGTGAGGCCTCCGGGTCGAAGCAGAACACCGCCACGGCGACAGCCTCGTCGAGGATGAACACCTCAGATACCAAGAGCGGCGAAGCTTCCGGATCGAGGCAGAACACCGCCACGGCGACGGCTTCGTCGAAGTCGGATGCGTCGGACAACAAGCCCGGTGGCACCTCGGGACCCAGGCACGCCCTCAAGAATGGTGACCGCTCCGGAGCGCAGTCGGCCGGCAAGACGGGCAACTCGGGCGGCGGTAAGCACCGCAAGCGCTAAGCGCGGCAGGCACGCCGCCTGCCAGGCAACGTTGAATGGCTGTTCGTGCCAGGACCTTTGGCGTGCCTGCCGGGTTGCCGGGAATGAGATCGAGAATCGGGAAGTCAAGCGGTGGGCGTGGCCTGGACTGGATTCTTTCACCATCGGCCTTCTCAGCGCGAGAAGTTAGGAACGATAACTCAATGCGGAGAGCATTTCGGAATTGCAACCTCCGACGCGGTGCATTCGGGATACTGGCCGCGTTGGATGTGTGACTGCAAATCTGGTCTCTTGCTCCGCATCTCATCACACCGAAACATCCCTTCCGCCCTTCAAAGTGAAGGTCTTGATCGTCACCATGTTCGACGGTGAAATCCCCCCCGGCTCCAGAACGAGAGGTTGGGGCGCTCGCTTACCATGCCGGCGATGGACGAGCCGATGCACTGTGACACCGAGGGACTGTGCGTTGTCACAATTGATGAAGGTAAGGCGAACGCAGCGATAAGCATGTCGGCGATCCTCGCCATGCCACGACCTCCCTCCACCACTACGGCCGAATTCACCGGAATTGGAGAATCTTCACACGACGGCGAAGCCCTCTTCGGCATCGATGACGCACTCGAGCGCGACGTCAGAGCGCCTGATATAGACGCGCGCCGAACGGATCGGTCAAATGCCCTACGCGAAGCCGCCATCACTCCGTTCAGAGGCGATGAGCGCTACATCGGAAGCATGCGTCGCCACAGCGGCAGCGCCGAACTGCACGCGGTCGAACTTGTAGTCGAGATCATCTCGCCTGCAACAGTGTTCGCGTTCGCGAGACATCGATAGTTGTCCGAACAACTGAAATTTTCATTCCACTGACTCTCCCTCGATCACACGTCCCACCGCATTCAACTGCTCAAATCACTTGCAGGAGTGCGGTTGTTGCCAAGGACACAACAATCCTGGGCGACCTTGTCTTCGCGGCAAACCGAGTTCGGAAGAAGTAACCGAAGGAGCGACCTATTTACCGTCAGTGTCCGATGGGCCAAGCCACTGGAGGGTGGAAGGGCTGAACAACAGCGCAAGCGTGATCAGCGCTACGACCCCGACTGGTATCCCGAGGAGCCATTGGTGAGACCCCACAGCCATATACCACGCCACGGGCAGCAACAGCAGTTGCGCGAATACTGAAAGGCCCCGGCCCCACCGCCTGCCGGTCCATAGCGCCCACCCCGCTACGAGCACGCCGCCACTGATGATCGCGAACCACGCAGCCGTACCGAACTTGTTGAGCCCCGGCTCGTCCGCACCGCCGAAGCCGCTCACCACGTAGACGACCGCGGCCACCAGACCCGCGACACCCTCGAGCACCACGAGGACCGCGGCCTGACGGACGGTGGCTGGCGACGGCACCGTCACGACACGCACTCGCAGGCTCGCCGATCGGTCACGCCCGTACGGTACCGACCCCGTGGGCGCGTTGGGGAGCCAGGCGCACCGGAGCGTTATCGGTGCCATACCCGTCGTAGCGGCCTCGCCGCTCGACGAACTCGAAGAACACCGTGCCGACTGTGCGGGTATAGAAGTGCACGAACTCGCCGCCCGCGTCCCGGTCATAGAGGAGGTCGAGTTCGCGTAGCTCGTCGACCGTTGCTTGGTCCAGGCCGAACCGGCCGCTCAGATAGTCGTAGTAGTTGTCCGGAACGGACAGGAACTCGGCACCCCGGGCGCGGGCGGCGCGGGCCAACCCGATCACGTCGGAGCACGCGAACGCCACATGCTGCGGCATGCCGGCACCGTCGAGCACATGCGGCGCGACGTTGAGCAGCAACCGCACCGAATCGTCGGCGCTGCGCATGGATTGGCTGCGCACCAACCCGTTTGGGCCCGGCACCTCGGTTGGCACATCGGCCGACAGCCCGAAGACGCTGGATAGGAACAACACCGCGTCGTCAAAGGTCTGCCAGGGCTGCGACAGGTTGACGTGGTCGATGCCACGGATCGGCGCCGGCGCCGGGGGCAGTCCATTCTCGAACTCCGCGACCCACGCCGGCTCGCTCACCCAGAACATCTCGGTCCCGTCGGGCGCGACGGCGGCGCCGAGTGCTTGCTCGGTCGCATAGGCCCTGCGGTAGGCGACCGGCGCCATCAGTTCGGCGGCGCGACGGGACGTCGCGGCCGCATCGGGCACCTGAAGGCAGACGGCGGCCACATGGGGAATCTGGTCGCGGGCCTGCTGCTCGTTGAGCACCACGCGTGCATTGCCTGCGGTCCACAGCGATACCGGCTTGGTGCGATGGCGCCCACCGGGAGTGAAGCCGAGACGCTGCAGCTGCACCTCGACCTCGCTGGTGTCCTCCGCCTTCAGTTCGACGAAGTCGAAGCCAGTGGGCGGCTTGGCCTCGGTGAGCGTGGCAAGGTCGGGGCGCCAGCCTTCCGGGTGCTGAGCGGCGGTCTTGTCCTGCAGCCACAACAGCGACCGCAGCGCGTGCACCGCCGTTCGGTCCGGGTCGGTCTGGCGGAACGTGTCGTTGAAGACCTCCAGCGACAGCGGCCCGTCGTAGCCGGTTTCCAACACGTGCGAGACGAATCCCACCAGATCGAAGGCGCCTTCGCCGGGGAAGAGCCGATGGTGGCGGCTCCACGACAGCACGTCCATGCTCAGCGCAGGCGCGTCGGCGAGCTGCAAGTAGAAGATCTTGTCGGCCGGGATCTCCTCAATGCCCGCAGGGTCATCGCCGCGGGAGAGCACATGAAAGCTGTCGAGACATACGCCAACGTTCGGATGGTCGGCCGCCGCGGCGATGCGCCAGGCACGGCGATAGTCGTCGACGTACCGGCCCCAGGCCAGCGCCTCGAACGCCACCTTGATGTCGTAACGGCGGGCCACGTCGCCGAGTCGGCGCAGTTGATCGGCCGACACGTCATCGGAGTCGACGGTGGCAGTTCCGACATTGCTGCAGACCAGCACGACTCCGATGCCGAGGCGCTGCGCCGTCACGAACGTCGCTTCCGCGCGCCGCAAGTTGTCGGCGAAGGTGTCCTCGTCGACCCCCTCGATGTCACGCAGCGGCTGGTAGAGGTCCAGCGACAGGCCGAGCCTGCGCGCCAACGCGCGGATCTCCTCCGGGCTGTGATCGTTGGCGATCAGGTCGGGTTCGAACAATTCGACGCCGTCGAAGCCCGCCGCGGCACACGCGTGGAGCTTCTCGGTCAGCGACCCGCTCAGGGACACCGTGGCAATGGACGTCTTCATACGGCGCACCTCCCGTCCTAATGTACGAAATAGTTAGTTACACCACAAGGAGTGCAAGCCTTCATTCACTCTGCACAGAGGGCGCAAAGGAGTAAGCGACGCCGTGGCCGCAGAGTCAACGCTGATCGCGCCAGTAAGCTCCCGGTTGTGACCGCCGAGCCCCGTCCCGAACCGCTGCGCGACCCCGAGCGCACCCGGGCCGAGCTGCTCGCGGTCGCCACCGCGGTTTTCGCACAGCAGGGCTACTCCGGCGCCCGCGTCGACGAGATCGCCGAGCGCACCCGCACCACCAAACGGATGATCTACTACTACTTCGGCGGTAAAGAGCAGCTCTATCTGGCCGTACTCGAGAACGCCTACCGTGGTATCCGCGAGGCGGAACAGCGGCTGGAGGTCGATCATGTCGACCCCGTCGAGGCCATCCGCACGGTCGCCGAGATGACGTTCGACCATCACATCGCCCATCAGGACTTCATCCGCTTAGTCGCCATCGAGAACATCCACCGCGGCGAGTTCATCGCCCGTCTCGATTCGCTGCGCACCCTCGGGCAGCCGGCCACGTCATTGCTGGACCAGATCCTCACCCAGGGTCGTGAACGCGGTGTGTTCCGCGACAACGTCGACGCACTCGACGTGCACATCCTGATCAGTTCGTACTGCGTGTTCCAGGTCGCCAACCGCTACACGTTCGGCTACCTCTTCGACATCGACTTCACGGAGCAAGAGACCCACGCGCACCTGCGGCGCATGCTCGGCGACATCGTCGTGGGCTGGCTCACCTCGCGCTGAGCGAGCGACCCACGCCACAAACAAATCTTGACGCGGCGGCCGCCACTGTGTTGCACTCGACGTACGTACCAGTTCGTACATTACGGAGACGCAACTCATGGCCCCTTATCTCGTCGGCCTCGTCGGCACAGGCGTCGGCCCCTCACTGACCCCGGCGATGCACATGACCGAGGCTCGCGCGCAGGGCCTGGACTACGTGTACCGGACGATCGATCTCGACGGCGTCGGCATCGCTCCCCAACGCATCGGTGAGGTGCTGGACTGGGCCCGCAACCTCGGCTTCAACGCCCTCAACGTCACCCACCCCTGCAAGCGGCTCGTCATCGAGCATCTCGACGAGGTGGACGACGTCGCGGCGTCGCTCGGCGCCGTCAACACCGTCGTCTTCCACGGCCCGCGTGCAGTCGGATACAACACGGACACAACGGGTTTCGCGCTCGGCTTCCAAGAAGGCCTGCCCGGTGCCTCGACCGACAACATCGCGCTCGTCGGCGCCGGTGGCGCGGGGGCCGCCGTCGGCGATGCGCTCCTGCGGCTCGGCGCCGACCACCTCACGGTCGTCGACGTCGACATCGAACGCGCCACCGCCCTCGCCCACGAACTGTCGGCCCGCAGGCCGGAATCGCGCGTCGACGCGTCATCCGCGGACAAGCTGCCGGTCCTGCTGCCTGCCAGCGACGGCGTCGTGCACTGCACGCCGACCGGAATGGCCGAGCACCCGGGGCTGCCTTTTCCCGCCGAACTCCTGCACCCCGGCCTCTGGGTCGCCGACATCGTCTACCGGCCCCTCGAGACCGCGCTGCTGAACGCCGCACTGCAGGCCGGCTGCCGCGTCTGCGACGGCGGGCACATGGCTGTGCACCAGGCCACCGAGGCTTTCGAACTGATCACCGGCATCACACCCGATGCCGAACGCATGTCCCGTCATTTCCGCCGCATGGTCGGCTGAGTAACCACCACCCGAGAAGGAGCAGGAAATCATGAGCGGCACAACAACCACGAAACCCGAAAGGGCTGGCGGGCGTCGCACCCCGGGCCGCGCCGCGCTGGCGAGCTTCATGGGCAGCGCCGTCGAATACTACGACTTCTTCGTGTTCGGCACCGCGGCGGCACTGATCTTCCCAAAGGTCTTCTTCCCGTCGGGTGACGACGCGGCACTTGTGATGTCGTTCGCCACATTCGGTGTCGCCTACGTCGCGCGCCCGGTCGGCGCGTTCGTCCTCGGGCACTTCGGCGATCGCCTCGGCAGGCGAAACGTCCTGATGTTCACGCTCGTGCTGATGGGCGTCTCGACATTCCTCATCGGCTGCCTGCCCACGTTCGCCACCGCCGGGTGGCTCGCACCCGGCCTGCTGGTGGTGTGCCGACTGCTGCAGGGTTTCTCGGCTGCCGGTGAACAGGCGGGCGCCAGTTCGCTCACACTCGAGCACGCTCCGGATCACCGCCGCGCATTCTTCACATCGTGGACGCTGACCGGCACTCAGGGCGGCCTGATCCTGGCCCAGCTGGTGATGCTGCCGTTCGTGTCGCTGCCCGACGATGCCGAACTCTCTTGGGGCTGGCGAGTTCCGTTCTGGCTCAGCGCATTTGTCGTCGTGGTGGCCTACTTCATCCGCCGCAGACTGCACGAGACGCCCGAGTTCGACGAGGCGAAGGCCGCAGGAGAAATTGCCAGGATGCCGCTCAAGCCACTGTTGCAACACCACTGGAAAGACGTTCTACGGGTCATCTTCTGCGCCTTCATCGCCGCTGTGTCAACGGTTTTCGGCACGCTGGCCATCGCCTACGGCAAGAAGGTCGGCCTCGAGGCTGGCATCACGCTGTGGCTGGTCGTGGTGGCCAACGTCGTCGCACTGTTCACGCAGCCGCTGTTCGGCATGCTTGCCGACCGGATCGGCCGCAAGCCGGTATTCATCTACGGCGCACTGTCCTCTGCCGTTCTGATGCCCTTCTACATGCTGTCGATGAGCGGTGACAACGCAGTGCTCACCTTCGCGCTGGCGGTCGCCACGTTCTCCTTCGGCTATGCCGCAGCGAATGCCGTATGGCCGTCGTTCTATGGCGAGATGTTCAGCACCCAGGTGCGTTTCTCCGGGATGGCGATCGGCACCCAGCTGGGCTTCCTGCTGGCCGGCTTCGCCCCGTCCATCGTGACCGCGCTCGGCGGCGTCCGCGAGGGCGGCTGGACGGTCATCAGTGGCTTCACCGCGGTCGTCTGTGTCATCGCCGCCGCATCGGCGGCCACCGCCAAGGAAACCAAGGACGTCCCGACCCCACTGCTGGGCGGCAAGGTGCCGGGCCCGTCGAGGGAGTTGGTGAACGGCTGACGACGGTGACGTCGCGGATCGGTTCGCACTGACAAAACAGCACGGCGCGCACGGTTAGGCTCAGTCCTCGTGCGGGCCGTGCTGATCGTTAACCCCAATGCGACATCGACGACTCCGGCGGGGCGCGACCTTCTCGCCCACGCGCTGGAGAGCCGGGTCAAGCTGACCGTCGCCCACACCGATCACCGCGGCCACGCCATCGAGATCGCGCGCGACGCCGCAATCGACGGCGTGGACGTGCTGATCGTGCACGGTGGCGACGGGACGGTGAACGAGGTCGTGAACGGCATTCTCGGCCAGGTCGGCGCGACCGAGTCAGCGCCCGCGGTCGGCATGGTCCCGGGCGGATCGGCCAACGTCTTCGCCCGCGCGCTCGGCATCAGCCCGGATCCCATCGTCGCGACGAACCAGCTCGTGGACTTGCTGTCGGACTACCGCAGACGCAAGGCGTGGCGCCGCATCGGGCTGATGGATTGCGGCGAACGCTGGGCGGTGTTCACGGCGGGCATGGGTGTGGACGGCGACGTCGTCGCCGCTGTCGAGGCGCAACGCGACAAGGGCCGCACGGTCACGGCCTCGCGCTACATCCGCGTCGCGATTCGTGAGATGCTGGCCAGCGCCCGCAAGGAGCCGTCGCTGACGCTGCACGTGCCCGATCGCGAGCCCGTCAGTGGAGTTCACTTCGCCTTCGTGTCCAACTCCAGTCCCTGGACCTACGCCAACACCCGGCCGGTGTGGACGAACCCGACCACGACGTTCGAAACGGGGCTCGGGTTGTTCGCGACGACGAGCATGAACGTCTGGGCGAACCTGGGTCTGGTGCGGCGCATGCTGGCGAAGAAACCGCGCATCGAAGCCAAGCATCTGATCCGTAACGACGACCTGCCGTGGGTCCGGGTAACCAGCGACACGCCGGCGGCGTGTCAAATCGATGGCGACTACCTCGGTCTGCGCGACGCGATGAGCTTCACAGCGGTTCCCAATGCCCTGGGCGTCGTGGCACCGCCTGCAAAAGTGGCCTCTGACCAGCAACAATGAAATCTATCTAGCCGATTCAGGGCGCAGGTACGTTGAGTGTAGTACAAACGAGTAGGAGCTCCAGCAACCGGGTTTCGTTAGTGAGATTACCCACTTGTTAACTCGCGAGTATTGACATCTGTTCAGCCTGTGAAAAACTCGGATGCAACAGTGCAGAAACATTTGTGTGCACGCGTTGACAGCCGAAGAATAGCTCGTGCGCTCTGCTGCGCACACAGTAAGGAGATTGAGACCTATGGATTGGCGCCACAGAGCGGTCTGTCGTGACGAGGACCCGGAGCTGTTCTTCCCCGTGGGGAACAGCGGGCCGGCCCTTGCCCAGATCGCTGACGCGAAGCTGGTCTGTAATCGTTGCCCTGTCACCACTGAGTGCCTCACCTGGGCGTTGGATTCTGGACAGGACGCCGGCGTGTGGGGCGGAATGAGCGAAGACGAGCGGCGCGCGCTGAAGCGGCGTAACGCCCGCACCAAGGCCCGCAGCGGCGTCTGACAGCTAACGGCTCGCAAATGGCTACGGCCCCGACAATTTGTCGGGGCCGTAACTCTGTGAGAAAGCAATTTGCACGAATTGCGTCAGTTAATTCAGCCACATTCGGCGCGAGGCTATTGCGCGAGCCTGGCCCGCCTGCCGATCGGCACCCGAAGCACTACGTCGGTGCCGCCGGTCGGGACGTCGTGCATACCCAGCGATCCGTCCAACTCCGCCGACACCAGCGTCCGCACGATCTGCAGGCCGAGGCGGTCGGACTTCTCCAGGCTGAAACCCACGGGCAGACCGCGTCCGTCGTCGTGAACGACCACGTCCAGCCACCGCGCTGACCGCTCGGCGCTGATCGTCACGCAGCCCTGGTCTTTGGTCGCGTCGAACGCGTGCTCGATGGCATTCTGCACCAGCTCCGTGATGACCATGATCAGCGCGGTGGCCCGGTCGGCATCGAGCACCCCGAGGTCCCCCACCCGGTTGATCCGGATCGGAGTGTCCACTGTCGCAACGTCATTCATGATCGGCAGGATCCGGTCGACGACCTCGTCGAGGTTGACCTCTTCATCGACCGACATCGACAGTGCATCGTGCACCAAGGCGATGGACGACACCCGTCGCACCGATTCGATCAGCGCCTCTCGCCCCTCGGCGTTGTTGGTGCGCCGGGCCTGCAGGCGCAGCAGCGCCGCGACCGTCTGCAGGTTGTTCTTCACCCGATGGTGGATCTCTCGGATCGTCGCGTCCTTGGACAGCAGGGCTCGGTCGCGGCGCTTGACCTCGGTGACGTCGCGGATGAGGACCGCGGCGCCGACCGCGCTGCCGTGCACGACAAGAGGCAGCGTGCGCAGCAGCACGGCCGCACCTCCCGCGTCGACTTCCATGCGCATGCTGGATCCGCCTGCGAGTGAGTCACGGACGTGGTTGGCCAGTTCCTGCGCCTCGAACGGATCGCCGATCAAGGGACGCGTCACGGTGACGAGGTTTTGGCCCTCCAGTTCGGCGGCAAGCCCCATCCGGTGATAGGCCGAGATCGCGTTGGGGCTGGCGAAGGTCACCACGCCCGCTTCGTCGAGCCGGATGAACCCGTCGCCGACACGTGGACTGGACCGCGACATCGCCAAGTCACCGACGTTCGGGAAGGTCCCTTCGGACAGCATGTGCAACAGGTCGCCCGCGCAGTCCAGGTAGGCACTTTCGAGCGGACTGGCGTTTCGTTCGGCCAGCGCGGTCTCGTGTGTCAGCACCGCTACCACGTCGTTTTTGTAACGCACAGGAACAGCCTCCACGTCGAGACCGAACGAATCCTGTTGTCCCGCTGGCTTTTGCCTGCCGATAGTGCCGGATTCGAACGCGGCTGCAACCACCGGCATGTCCTCGCCTTCGGAAGTGGTCCCTACGGCGTCGGCCAGCAGCGCTGTCGGCGCGGTGTTCGGGCGCACCTGCGCCACGCACACCACTACGCCGTCGTCTCGGCACACCCACATCAGGAAGTCGGCGAACGAGAGGTCGGCGAGCAGCTGCCACTCCCCCACGACCGCGTGGAGATGATCCACGGCGTTGCCGGGCAAGATGGTGTGCTCGGCGAGCAGGTCACCGAGAGTGGACATCTGATTCCTCCGGCGCGAACGCCGTCAGCTGATCACCGCGATGAGGTCGCCAGCCTGGATGACATCGCCGACGGACACGCTCACCTGGCTGACGGTGCCGGCGACCTCGGCAAGAACCGGGATCTCCATCTTCATCGACTCCAGCAGCACCAAGGTGTCACCCTCGCCGATCTGATCGCCCTCATGAACCACGACCTCTAGCACACTGGCCACGATCTCGGCGCGAACATCCTCGGCCATCTCCACCCCACTTCGGAGTCTCATGTCGCCGGCGGCCCGGCGCCCGTCTACTTGCGGGTCCTATCGAACCACAACCTCTCCCTTAGGGCGTTGTCACTGGGCCGTGAGAAGATGTCATGGACGCGCCCGCCGAATGCGGGCCGACCAAACCCACAGACAATATGGAGGTTCATCATGGCCAAGCGTGGCCGCAAGAAGCGCGATCGTAAGCACTCGAAAGCCAATCACGGCAAACGGCCGAACTCCTGATCTAGATGCTGAAGAACCGCCCAGCCTCCGGGTCGGGCGGTTCTCTATGCCGTGTCGCGGGTCAGCCGCGGCGAATGATGGTGGTGCGGCTGATCTCGATGCGTAGCCGCTCACGAAGGCTGTCTGGCGCCCTTTCGCCGCCGCACTTGCTGGCGATCAGCCGCTTCACCCGCTCCTCGACGCCGTAGTGGCGCAGGCAGGCCGGGCATTCCTCGAGGTGGTGCCTGAGCTTGTCCTTGGTCTCCGGGGTGCATTCACCGTCGAGCAAGGTCCACACCTCGGCAATCACCGCGGCGCATTCGGGGTGATCGGGATCGACAGGGCCGACCGGTGAGGTCCAGCGCACGTCTTCGCCGCTCATGACGACACCTCCTCGGCGTCGAGCTGCTGACCTCGAATGAATCCGCGCTCCCTGGCTACATCGGCCAGCAGGTCGCGCAGCTGGCGCCTGCCCCGGTGCAGCCGCGACATGACGGTGCCAATCGGCGTTTCCATGATCTCGGCGATCTCCTTGTATGGGAAGCCTTCCACGTCGGCGTAGTACACCGCCATGCGGAACTCCTCGGGCAATGCCTGCAACGCTTCCTTGATCTCGCTGTCGGGAAGCGCCTCCAACGCCTCAACCTCCGCCGAACGCAGGCCTGTCGACGAATGTTCGGCGTTGGCCGCGAGCTGCCAGTCGGTGATCTCCTCGGTCGGATACTCCGTCGGCTGCCGCTGCTTCTTGCGGTAGCTGTTGATGTAGGTGTTCGTCAGGATGCGGTACAGCCACGCCTTCAGGTTGGTCCCTTCCCGGAAGGAACGGAATCCCGCGTAGGCCTTGACCATCGTTTCCTGCAGGAGATCCTCGGCGTCGGCAGGGTTGCGCGTCATCCGCAGCGCGCCGCCGTAGAGCTGGTCCAGCAGTGGAATCGCGTCGCGCTCGAAGCGCGCAGTCAACTCGGCATCTGTCTCATCGGCTCTTGCGGGCGCCGAATCCAGCACCGGCGCGGGCGCCGAATCCAGCCCCGACGTCTCTGGCGCCGTATCCGGCGTCGAATCGTCGATGTCGGTCATCGTGGGGAACACCGTCCCTTCTATCGCGGCGGCACCAAACAAGCTGGGCAAATCCACCGGACGTTCCATGGCCAGTGTTGGCACCTAATACCCCTTCCTCGATCCTAGAGGCTGAAACCGACATCTTTTCTGGCCGCCACTGTCAGCGGCCTTTACTTCCGTCAATAACAGCGCAACCGGGCGGGGTTGTTCCCATCACTACGCTGAGCCCGTGGCGCGCGCGGCAACCCCGGCGATCGCGGCCCTGTTGGCCGCCGAGATCGCCCATGAAGTGATGCAATACCACCACGACCCCCGTGCCGAGTCGTTCGGCGAGGAGGCCGCCGAAGAACTCGCCCGCGTGGAGGGGGTCGCCCCCGAGCAGGTGTTCAAGACGCTCGTGGTCGCCCTGCCGAAGGGTCTCGGTGTGGCGGTGCTCCCGGTGCCGTCGAAGTTGTCGCTCAAGGCCGCTGCCGCGGCGCTGGGGGTGCCCAAGGCGACCATGGCCGACCGGGCCGCGGCCGAACGTTCGACCGGTTACGTGATCGGCGGTATCTCCCCATTCGGCCAGCGCAAGCCGCTGCCCACCGTCGTCGACGCCTCGGCGATGCACTGGGACCGGGTGTTGTGCAGTGCGGGCAAGCGCGGCTGGGACGTCGCGCTGCACCCGCAGGACCTGATCCGCCTGACGAACGCGGTCACCGCGGACATCGCGGTGCGCGGTTAGCCCTTGACGTCGGACGGGTGTGTCGCCAACGGCGTCGCCGTGATGTCCATGTACGCGAACAGCGGCAGGCCGGACAGGATGTCGTGAAGCTCGTCGTTGCTGTCCACGTCGAAGATCGAGAAGTTCGAGTACTCGCCGACGATGCGCCAGATGTGCGGCCACTTGCCTGCCCGCTGCAACTGCTGTGAGTAGGCCTTCTCCTTGGCCACGATGGCCGCCCTGGTGTCGGGGTCCATATCGGGGGGAAGGTGGACGTCCATCCGCACGTGAAACAGCATGTGCCGATCAGCCTCGCACCGGATCGAGCACGAAGTCGTAGGCCATTGCGAAGCGGCCTTCGGGCCGCTCGACGGGATCCAGCATCAACTCCGGTTTCACCGCGCTGGCGATGTCGTCGCCGTTGTGCGGGTCGCCGGGGAAATACAGCTGGGCGGTGAGCAATTCGTGCCCCGGCGCCGACACCTTCACGTGCAGGTGTGCGGGGCGCCAGGCGTGCCAGCCGGCGGCGCAGATCAGCTTGCCGCACGATCCGTCGGTGGGAATCTGGTAAGGCGCGGGGCGAATCGTGGTGATCGTGAACTTGCCGTCCGGCCCCGTCGAAAACGATCCGCGCAGATTCCACTCGGGAATGCCCGGTGCAAACTGTGAGTAGAAGCCGTCGGCGTCGGCGTGCCAGAGTTCCACCTTGCCCGCCAACGGTTTTCCGTCGGTGGAGGTGATCGACCCCTCCCACACCAGCGGGCTGCCCGTTCTCACCGTCGCGCATCGGGATCGTGCCAACGGCGCCCAGCTCAGGCGAATCCGGCACGTAGTACGGGCCTTCGATGCTGCCCTTGTTGCCCTCGCGATGCGATGTCGCGACATCTTCGACGACGTGCTCGACCCACACGTCGAGGAACAGCGGCCACTCCCCGTCCTCGCCGACCTGGATCAGCCACGCTTTGAGTGCGTTGTACTCGTCGTAGGTCACCTTGTGCTCGCGGATCGTGTCGTGCACGGCGTCGAGCACGGCGCGGGCCAGCACGTCCACCCGCTCCTTGGGGGTGTGCTTGACCGATTCGAACGGCGATTTGTCGGCGTGGAACCGTTCGGTCGCCGACGCACCCGATGCGGCGGCGGTGGCGTGGTCGGCCGGGTTTTGGAAGGTCGTCATTGTTCTTCTCCTCGTGAGGTGTTGGGCTGTTCAGTTGTCGGTTCGGTATCGCGCGAGCTGGTCGGGATCGATGGCGATGCCCAGGCCGGCCCCTGGCGGGACGTGAAGGACACCGTCGCGGACCTGCAGCGGTTCGGTCAGCAGGTCGTCGCTCATGTCGAGGAAGTTGGACAGCTCGCCGGCCCGCCGCGACGTGAGCGCATACGCAGCCCCGAATGCGACGGTGCACGCCGTTCCGATCTGCCCGTCGATCTGGTTGCCCATCACGATCTCCAGGCCCAGTCCCTCGGCGAGGTGGTGAACCCGCTGCGACCCGGTGAAGCCGGTGCGGGCCGTCTTGATGCTGATCGCGGTGGCCGACTTGCCGAGCACTTCGCGCGTCACGTCTGCGGGTGTGGGTACCGATTCGTCGGCGATGAAGGGCACGTCGAGGTGCTCGACGAGCCAGCGCCGGCCCATCACGTCGTCGGCGGGGCACAGTTCCTCGGCGAACAACAGATCAAGGTCGGCCATTTCCTTCATGGCGCGCAACGCTTCTGACGGCGTCCAGCCGCGGTTGCCGTCGACGTAAAGCTCGACCTCGTTGCCGAACCGCTCGCGCAAAGCGCGCACCACCGCGGTATCCAGCGACACCGGCAGGCGGCCGACCTTGACCTTGAATGTGGTGATTCCGTAGGTGTCCCGCATCCGTTCCGCCTCGGCGACCATCTTGACCGGGTCGTCGAAGCCGAGCATGTGGCTGACCTTCATGCGGTCGGTGAATCCGCCGAGCATGGCGCTGACCGGCAACCCAAGCGTGCGGCCGAGCGCATCCCACAGCGCCATGTCCACCGCCGCCTTGGCTGCGGGGTTGCCGACCGTGCGGGCCAGCCGGGCGGCAATCACCTCCCGTTCCAGCAGCGTCAGCCCGACGATCTGCGGCGCGAAGATCTGCTCGATCACCGCGACGATACCGGTCTGCGTCTCGCCGTAGGTGAACGGGCGCGGCGGCGCCTCGGCCACGCCGACCACGCCTTCGTCGGTGCGCACCCGCACCAGTACGTGCTCGGCGGTGTGGACCTCACCGGAGGCGAACTTGAGCGGTTTGATGTACGGGATCGCGAACGGAATCGCTTCGATGCCAACAATTTTCATGGCTGTTCTCCCGCGGTCAACGCGTCGGCAGCAAAGATGGTTTCGAGGACTCCGACGACGGCGTCGACGATCGGGCTGTCCACGCCTGCGCGCCAGGCCAACGCCAGATCGACGGTTCCCGCGTCGAGCAGATCCCGGAACACGAGGCCCTCGAGTGGCAGCGCACGCACCGACCGGGGCACGACAGCGACCCCCAGCCCGGCGGCCACCAATGACAGCAGGACGGCGGTACCCGCCGCCTCGTGCTCACGGTGCGGTACGAATCCGGCCTGCCTGCAGCTGCGCAGCACCGCCGCGTTGACCGCGGAGTCGCGCGCCGCATACGCCACGAACGACTCGTTGCGCAGATCCGTCATCGACACGATGGGCTCGACGGCCAGCCGGTGGTCCACCGGTACCGCAAGCACCAGGGCTTCGGTGTCGATCGGCCGCAGCTCGATGTCGTCACCGACCGCCGGTGGCCGGAGCACGCCGAGGTCGATGGTGCCGGTGCGCAGGCCGTCGCATTGGTCGGGCGTCAACATGTCGGCCTGAATCTCCAGCGCGACGCCGGGCAGTTCGCGCTTGACGACCCGGGCGATGCGAGGCAGGTGTGAGAACGCCGCGGTCCCGGTCAGGCCGAGTCGGATCAGGCCGGTGCGACCGGCGGCGATCCTGCGGGTGCCGCGCACGGCGTCGTCGACACCGGCGAGGATGCGGGCCGCCTCGGCCTGCAGGAACTCACCCGCTGCCGTCAACGTCACCTGCCGGGTGGTGCGGGTGAACAGCGAGGCATCCAGTTCGGCCTCCAACTGCCGGATCGCGTAGGACAGCGCCGGCTGTGCGACGTGCAGTTGCTCCGCGGCCTGTCCGAAATGACAGGTCTCGGCCACCGCTGCGAAATACCGCAGGTGACGTAGCTCCATCGCTGCTCACGCTTTCTGGTCGGGCCCGCAGTGACGGGCGACACGTTCAGCGTATGGCGCAGATCCATACGAGACAAAGACCAAATTTCGGCCTATTGATCGACAGAATTGATAAATCAGAGCCTAGGCCAGGACTAGGAATTTGCCTCGTGTGACCCGGGCCACGCGGTGCGATGGTCGAAAAAACGACCACTGGAGGCAACATGACCGCACCGACCGCCGAGGGCCGCGACCATCTCGCGAGCGTCCTCGCCGACGCGGTGATCGATGATCGCGAGGCCGGCATCTACCGCGCCAACCGTCGCATCTTCACCGACGAAGAGGTCTTCGAATTGGAGATGAAGCACATCT
The DNA here is from genome assembly GCA_963848855.1 of uncultured Actinomycetota bacterium. GTDB lineage: Bacteria > Actinomycetota > Actinomycetes > Mycobacteriales > Mycobacteriaceae > Mycobacterium. Next base: position 509,287 of record CAWKFL010000005.1, on the reverse strand, counting down.
TCGAAGGCAACTGGATTTACCTGGCCCATGAGAGCCAGTTGCCCAATCCGGGCGACTACTTCACCACCTACATGGGCAGGCAGCCCGTGATGATCACCCGCGACAAGGACGGCGAACTGCACCTTCTGATCAACGCGTGTGCGCACCGCGGCGCGATGATCTGCCGACGCAAGACCGACAACCGGATGACACTGACCTGCCCCTTCCACGGCTGGACGTTCCGCAACGACGGCACGCTGCTGAAGGTGAAGGACCCCGACGGGGCCGGCTACCCGGCGACCTTCGACGTGAACGGATCGCACAACCTGACCCGCGTCGCCCGGTTCGACAGCTACCGGGGTTTCCTGTTCGGCAGCCTCAACCCCGATGTGGTGCCGCTGTCCGAGCACCTCGGTGACACCACCAAGGTCATCGACATGCTCGTCGACCAGTCTCCCGAAGGCCTCGAGGTGCTCCGCGGCTCCTCGACCTACACCTACGACGGCAACTGGAAGGTGCAGGCGGAGAACGGCGCCGACGGTTACCACGTCACCGCGACGCACTGGAACTACGCCGCCACCACCTCGCGACGCAGCACCGGTGAATCCAAGAACGAAGCCAAGGTGCTCGACGCGGGCAGCTGGGGCAAGTCCGGAGGCGGGTACTGGTCCTACCCGAACGGGCATCTCTGCCTGTGGACCTGGGCCGCCAACCCGCAGGACCGCCCCCTGTGGGACAAGATCGACGACCTCAAGCGCCAATTCGGCGACGCCAAGGGTGAGTTCATGGTCAAGGGTTCACGCAACCTCTGCCTGTATCCGAATGTCTATCTGATGGACCAGTTTTCGACGCAGATCCGGCATTTCCGGCCGATCGCGCCGGACCAGACGGAGGTCACCATCTACTGCATCGCGCCCAAGGGTGAAAGCGCCGAGGCCCGCGCCCATCGCATCCGCCAGTACGAGGATTTCTTCAACGCCTCCGGTATGGCCACCCCGGACGACCTCGAGGAGTTCCGGTCGTGCCAGCTGACGTTCCGCGCGACGAACGCGCCGTGGAACGACATGAGCCGCGGCGCCGAACACTGGCTGTCCGGACCGGACCCGGTCGCCGAATCGCTTGACATGCACGGCGTTATCTCGGCGGGCATCCGCAACGAGGATGAGGGCCTCTACCCGGTCCAGCACGGCTACTGGCTGGAGACCATGCGCAAAGCCCTCGCGAACGAACATGCGACCCAGACGGAGAACTCACGATGACCACCACGCAGACAAGCGCAAAGCTCGTCACCCAGAACATGATCGAGCAGTTCCTCTATCGGGAGGCGCGCTACCTCGACGACCGCGAATTCGAGAACTGGCTGCAATGTTACGCCGACGACGTCGTGTACTGGATGCCGTCCTGGGACGACAACGACATGTTGGTCGAGGACCCGCAGCGCGACATATCGCTGATCTATTACGCGAACAAGGGCGGCCTTGAGGACCGGGTGTTCCGCATCCGCACCGAACGGTCGTCGGCGACGTCGCTGCCGGAGCCGCGCACCAGCCACAACATCAGCAACGTCGAGGTCATCGAGCGGCGCGGCGACATCGTCGACGTCCGATTCAACTGGCACACCATGTATTTCCGCTACAAGACGGTCGATCCGTACTACGGGACCTCCTTCTACACCATCGACTTCTCCGGTGAGCAACCGCTGATCCGGCGTAAGACGGTGATCCTGAAAAACGACTACATCCACCATGTGGTGGACGTTTACCATTTCTGAGGTGCCGACCATGACTGTCACAACCGAGCAGACGACGCACCAGGTGGCCCTCGCCTTCGAGGACGGCGTCACCCGCTTCATCACCTGCCGCGACGACCAAACCGTCGCCGATGCTTCCTACCGGCAGCGCATCAACATTCCGTTGGACTGCCGCGACGGCGCCTGCGGTACCTGCAAGGCGTTCTGCGAATCGGGTCAGTTCGACGGCGGAACCTACATCGACGACGCGCTGTCCGCGGACGAGGCGGCGGAAGGCTACGTGCTGCCGTGCAGCATGAAACCGCGGTCGGACCTGGTGCTGCAGATCGCCAGCACGTCGGAGGTCGCCAAGACACAGGCGGCCACCCACACCGGGAAGTTGATTGAGCTGCAACAGCTTTCGGAGACCACCGTGCGGTTCGGCGTGGAGATCACGCACCGGGGCCAGTTGACCTTTCTGCCGGGGCAGTATGTCAACATCGCGGTGCCCGGCACGGACGTCACACGGTCCTATTCGTTCAGCAACGCCCCCGACGAGGAGCGGCTTACCTTCCTGGTGAAGCTGACGCCTGGCGGTGCGATGTCGGGCTACCTGTCCGAGCGCGCCGCGGTCGGCGATGAGATCACGTTCACCGGTCCGCACGGCTCGTTCTTCCTGCGCGAAACCGATCGCCCAGTGCTGCTGTTGGCCGGTGGCACCGGCTTGGCGCCGATCCTTGCGATGCTGCGCAAGATGCGCGCCGACGGCAGTCACCGCAGGGCCCACCTCATCTACGGCGTCAGCACCGACGCGGACCTCGTTGAGCTCGACACGCTGTCCGAGGTGTCGACGAGCCTGGGCGGATTCAGTTGGGAGCACTGTGTTGCCGATCCGGCCACCGCCGCGGAGAACAAGGGCTACGTGACGAGCCTGATGCGGTCCGAACACTTCTACGACGGTGACGTCGCGATCTACCTGTGCGGGCCGCCTCCCATGGTCGAGTCGGTGCGCAAGCATCTCGCCGAGGCGGGCGTCGAGCCAACCGGCTTCTACTATGAGAAGTTCGCGCTCGCACCGCCCGCGACGCAGGAGAAGCCTGCCGAGCAGGTCGTTGCCGCCACTGCACCGAGCGAGGAGCTGCTGCTGGCGCCCCACGCCCGCGCGGTGGCCGGTCAGCTCGCGTTCCCCGCCGCCGAGATCGACCGCTGGCAAGGAACGGTCGCGCTGACCGATCACGGCGATGTTGCGCGCCGGATCGCAGGCCAGCTGATCGGCGTTGCAGGGCCGGGCGACGGCGCTGCGCGGCCACTCGACGAGGATTCGACAGTGCTGCCGTCCGGCGCCCGCTCAATCGCGGGTCAGGATTTGTTCCCGGCATCAGCCGTCGAAACCGTCGCTGCCCCTGCGGTTGCCACGGTCGCGGCCGATGGCTATCAAATCGGCGAGGAGCATCCGGCGGTGTACGAATCGGACGCGATCTTCGAAGCGCGCGAAGCTTTGGAGCTCGGGGCGCTCGAGCTGACGATGGGCCGGCTGTCCAGCGGGCAGTTGGCGGGCTACCGGCTGCTCGCCGAGACGACGCTGGCCTATGTCGACGGCGACCGATTCGTCGACGCGGGGCAGTACACCGAAACCAACGCCGCATTCCACGACTACCTGTTCAGCCACACGGGCAACGACCATCTGCTGCAGGCCTACGAGGCGCTCGGGGTGAAGGCACGGATGAGTGAGGTGCTGCGCAATGCCACCTGGTGTCACCCGTTGTGCGCACAGGATCACGTGGACATCGTGAACGCCTTCGAACGCAGCGACCGCGACGCTGCCCGAGCCCTCATCTCTGCGCATGCCGACCGATCGAAGTTGACCATGCGGCGCGCGATGGCAGACGCCAGGACGGCGAGGCAACCGCGGTTCGTCACGTCCGGCCGGTTCGCGGGCAAGATCGTGGTGGTCACCGGCGCGGCCCAGGGCATCGGCGAGCAGACCGCACGCCGAATCAGCGCCGAAGGCGGCATGCTGGTCCTGGCCGACCGTTCCGAGCTGGTCAAGGAGCTCGCCGACGAGCTGGCGACCGGAGGACCTGAAACGCTGGCGGTAACCGCCGACCTCGAGCAGCCGGATGGCGCGCAAGCCCTTGCGCAGCAGGCGCTTTCGCGCTTCGGTCGGATCGACGTGCTGATCAACAACGTCGGTGGCGCCATCAATTTCAAGCCGTTCATCGAGTTCACCGACGCCGAGATCCGCGCGGAGGTGGATCGCTCGCTGATGACCACCCTCTATGCGTGCCGTGCCGTGTTGCCGACAATGGTGACGCGCGGCGCGGGCGTCATTGTCAACGTCTCCTCCGCAGCCACCCGCGGCATCCACCGAATCCCATATTCGGCTGCCAAGGGCGGTATCAACGCGATCACCGCATCACTCGCGATGGAGTACGCCGACGCGGGGATTCGCGTTGTCGCGACCGCGCCCGGCGGGACCGAGGCGCCGCCGCGGCGCATCTCGCGCGGTACCCCGCAGCCAACGAACGACACCGAGAACAGTTGGTTCCAGGCGCACATCGACCAAACGATCGACTCGTCTCTGATGAAGCGGTACGGGACTCTCGACGAACAGGCGGCCGCGATCTGCTTCCTGGCCTCCGACGAAGCCTCCTACATCACCGGCACGGTGTTGCCGGTCGCCGGTGGCGACTCCGGTTAGCCGCGCAATCCCCTTCCCACCAACCCAACCCCTCACCGACAGCTCTGGAGCTCAACCATGCGCGAAGACCACCAAGAAACCGTCCGCCGCCGCACCCTCGCGTGGGTCGTCGCGTTGTCGACCGCCGCCCTGGTATTCGACGGTTACGATCTCGTCGTCTACGGCACAGTTGTGCCGACCCTGCTCGCCGACCCGTCCCACCTCGGGGCGATCTCGCCCGAACAGGCCGGCACGCTTGGCAGCTACGCCCTGATCGGGGTGATGGTCGGTGCGTTGAGCGCAGGCGCGGTCGGCGACCGCATCGGCCGCCGGAAAATCATTCTGGTCAACCTGGTCTGGTTCTCAATCGGCATGGGTGCCACCGCATTCGCCCAATCGCTGACGACGTTCGGCCTGTTTCGCTTCCTCACTGGCATCGGAGTCGGCGCCCTGGTCGCCACGGTCGGGGCGCTGGTGGCCGAATTCGCCGCCCCCGAACAACGCAACCGCCTCAACGCGATCGTCTACAGCGGCGTTCCAGCGGGCGGGGTGCTGGCCTCGCTGGTCGCGCTGCGGTTCAGCGACGCCGACGGCTGGCGCTTGCTGTTCGCATTCGGTGCGCTGCCCCTGGTGTTGCTGCTGCCGCTGGCGGTGTGGAAGCTTCCCGAGTCTCCACGCTGGCTGCTCGCCAGGGGCGAGCAGCAGCGTGCGCTCGAGGTGGCACGTCGCACCGGTGTCGATCTTCCCGCTGCACCCGAGCCCGATACCGGCCGAGTCGGCTTCGCCGCCCTGGCCAGCCGTCCGCTCGCCTGGCCGACCATGCTGCTCGGCACCATGAGTTTCGTCGGCCTTCTGCTGACCTACGGTCTGAACACCTGGCTGCCGAAGATCATGCAGGACAACGGTTATGGCAAGGCATACTCGCTCGCGTTTCTCCTGGTGCTCAACCTCGGCGCGATCGTGGGCGGGCTGTTCGCGTCGTACATCGCCGACCGCTCCGGCGGCGCCAAGCGGGTAGTGATCACCACTTTCGTGCTCGCCGCGGCCACGCTCGCACTGCTGCCACTCAAGCTGCCGTTCGCAGTGTTGCTGGTGGCCATCGCGGTAGCGGGCGTCGGCACCATCGGCACCCAGGTGCTCATCTACGGCCTGGTGTCCAACTACTACCCGACGCGGGCCCGGGCGGCAGGCGTCGCGTGGTGCGCAGGCTTTGGCCGGCTTGGCGGCATCGTCGGCCCGGTCGTCGGCGGCTACCTTGTTGCCGCGGGCGTCGGCGGATATGCCGCGTTCCTGATCTTCGCGGCGCTCTCGCTGCTGGGTGCCGCGGTGACGGCCCTGGTGCCGCACCGCGACGAGGTGGCCCATGACGCCCCACGGACGGTATTGGCGACAGCGACTGCCACGCCCTGATCGGCCCGGCGACACGGTCGGCATATCTACGATGTGACGGTGATCATCGTGGCTACGACGTGTGTCGGGCGCGATCGGGAGTTGGCCGAGCTCGACGAGCGCATTGCCGCGACCGCGACCCGCGGCGCAGATGTCATTGCGGTCGTCGGTGAGTCCGGCATCGGCAAGAGCAACCTGTTGCGCCGGCTCGCCGACCAGCACACCGGCGCGCGTTGGGCCCAGGCGGTCGCATGGGAGACAGACACGCCCGGTGCGGTGCTGAGTCAGCTATTGCAGGACGAAGTCCCGATCGAACCAGTCTCGGCGGCAAGGCATTTCGTAGACACCATCACCGCACCGACGCTCGTCGTCGTCGACGACGCCGACCACGCAGACGAGGTCTCCCTGCACGCATTGGCGAGCGCCGTGCGGCACCACCGGGACCTGCCATTGCTCGTGGTGCTCGGCATGACGGTGCGACCGCAGCGGATAACGGACCTGATCTCCGGCGAGATCCGCATGGAGGGGCTCGACGCCGCGGCGGTGGCCGACCTCGCCGCGGTGCGGGGGCGGGTGCTGCACCCCGCGATGGCCGACGTCCTCACCCGGCACACCGGAGGGAATCCACGCCATACCTTGGCGCTGCTCGAAGAGGTGCCCGCCGCGGTGTGGTCGCGCCCCGACGCGCAGCTTCCCGCGCCATCGCATCTGGTGGCCGAAACCCAGGCCCGGTTGCAGCGGTGCGGCACGCAGGGCCGCGACTTGGTGCACGCGCTGGCGATCCTCGACGAAACCGCATCACTGCGCGAGGCCGCGGAACTGGCCGGACTCGACGAACCGCTCACGGCGATCGACGAGGCCGCGGCCGTCGGGCTGGTGAGCCGCTGGGCCGGCGACGACCCGCGGCTACGCGATTCGCTCACCCGCGCCGCGGTGCTCGACCTGATGGGTAGCCACACCGCCCGCGACGCGCATCGCCGGGCCGCGGAGATCGTCTCCGACCCGGTACGCAGGCTCGGTCACCGGGTCGCGGCCACCCCCATCGCCGATCCTGAACTCGCCGACGAGGTCGACCACCTGGCGCGCCAGCGCGGCACCCAGGGCGCATGGGCGGAAGCGGCGCGGCTTTTCCGGGATGCCAGCCGGCTCACCGCCGATTCGCTGCTGCGCGACGACCGCCTGACCCGCGCGGTCGACGCCCTCGTCGCCGCGGGCGACTGTGATGGTGCGGCCGCTCTGGTACCCGCCGTGGAAAGCCTCAGGGAGACACCGCTGCGCAACGCCGTACTGGCCTACCTGGCGATCGTCCGTGGCCGGGCCACCGAAGCACAGTTGCGGCTCGGCCGCGCGTGGGACATCGTCAACGTCGAACGAGATCCCGATACCGCCGCGCTGATCGCCCAGCGATACGTGCTGCATTCCCTTGTCTGTTGCCGCAGTGACGAACTCGTCGAATGGTCCGACCGCGCGATCGAACTCGCGGGCGATGCGTCACCCGCAGGCATCGAGGCGGCCGCGATCCGTGGACTCGGGCTGTCCGGCCGCGGGCGGTTCGCCGACGCCATTGCCGCGTACGACGACCTGACGAACCGGGTCCGGCATGGCGCCCAGGCACAGCGTGTCACCATGGGCCAGGGCTGGCTACGACTCAGTGTCGACGACATCGACGGCGCCCGAAGCAGTCTCGAAAGCGCCATCGCGATGGCGCAATTGGGCGGTTCGGCGCGGATCACGCTGTGGGCGCTGGGCTGGCTGGGTCGGGTGCGGTTCCTGACCGGCGAGTGGGATCAGGCGCTGCACACCGTCGAGCAGGGGCGCGCGTTGGCGGCCTCGAGCGGCATCGTGCTGACGACACCGCTGCTGGAGTGGACCGCAGCCGAAGTGCATGCGCTGCGCGGGAATTGGCAGGAGGCCGCGACGGCCGCCAGGCGGGCCGGCGCGGTCACCCAGGACTACGACATCATGCGGATCCCGACGCTGCTCGCCCGCGCTCAGATCGCCGAGGCCGAGGCCGACTACGCCAAGGTGCGCTCGGCACTCGAGCCGCTGACACGGCACAAGTCCGGTACCGCGGTGAACGAGCCGGGCCTTTGGCCGTGGGCCGATCAGATGGCGAACGCGTTGGTCCTCGAGGGGCACCTCGGCGCAGCCGACGTGTTTCTGCGCCCCCACGAGGAACGAGCACGCGCCCAAGGGCGGCGGTCCGCGTTGGCGCGGCTAGGTCATGTACGGGGTCGGCTGTTGGGCGCTGCAGGCGACTTACCAGCTGCCCGAAGGGCTTTCGACGAGTCGCTGGCGTTGTTGGACGGCATGCCATTGCGCTACGACCTGGCGCGGGTGAACTTCGCCTACGGTCAGACACTGCGTCGAGCGGGTAAGCGCCGGGATGCCGACGCGATCATCAGCACCGCGCGCGATATCTACCTCTCCCTCGGCGCGCACACCTACGTGCAGCGCTGCGAGCGCGAGCTCAAGGCGGGGGGTCTGCACATGATGCGCGGAGCGCGGGGCCACACCGAGCTCACTCCCCAGGAAGAGGCAGTGACTTCGCTTGTGGCCCAAGGCCTGTCCAACCGCGAAGTGGCCGCCGAACTGTACGTCTCACCGAAGACCGTGCAGTACCACCTGACCCGGATCTATGCCAAGCTGGGTATCCGTTCCCGTTCCGAACTGGCGGCGTTGCGCGCGCTGATCAGTCACCGGCGCGGCGGTCTTGGCGACCACGTCGTCGTAATCGACGCCGGGCGCCAGCTCGACGACCTCGAACCCGGAGTCCGCTGACGTCGAAGCACGGCGAGGTCGGTGATGACCCGGCTGACCACGGCCCGGCCGGTCAGCGGCAGGTCGCACGACGCGACCAGCTTGGCCTCGCCGGTCTTGGTGACGTGGTCCATCAGCACGATCACGCGGCCGGCGCCGTTCACCAGATCCATTGCGCCGCCCATGCCCTTGACCATCGCGCCCGGGCACCATCCAGTTGGCGAGGTCGCCGTTCATCGCGACCTGCATACCGCCGAGCACCGCGACGTCGACGTGGCCGCCGCGGATCATCGCGAAGCTGGTCGCCGAATCGAAGTACGACGCGCCCGGCAATACGGAGACCGTCTGCTTGCCCGCGTTGATCAGGTCGGGATCGACCTCGTCGTCGTACGGGAACGGGCCGACGCCCGAGGATCCCGTTCTCGGCGTGCAGCGTGACGTCGGAGTCGGCCGGCAGGTAGTCCGGGATCAGCGTCGGCAGGCCGATGCCGAGGTTGACGTACTCACCGTCGTGCAGTTCGCAGTGCCGCACGCGCGGCCATCTCGTCGCGGGTCCAGCTCATGTCACGGCCTCCTCGGGACGGCTGTCGGGTGGTGCGCTTCTCGATGTCCTTGTGGGCCGCCTGCTCGGGGGTCAGCGCGACGACCCGCTTGACGAAGATGCCGGGCAGGTGGATCTCGTCCGGGTGCAACTCGCCGACCTCGACGACCTTCTCGGCCTCGACGATCGGTGACCCGGCCCGACATCGCCGCGGGCGGGTTGAAGTTGCGTGCGGCGGCGTGGAATTTGCAGTTGCCCGCCGTGTCCGCGACGGCCGCGCGGATCAGCGCGAAGTCGGTGACGATCGCCCTCCTCGAGCACCATCTCCTTGCCGCCGAACGTGCGGACCTCCTTGGCCGGAGAGGCGAGCGCGACGCTGCCGTCGGCGTGGTACCGCCACGGCAGACCACCCTCGGCAACCAGCGTGCCGACGCCGGTGGGCGTGAAGAACGCGCCGATGCCGCTGCCGCCCGCGCGCAGCCGCTCGGCCAGCGTGCCCTGCGGTGTCAGCTCCACGGTCAACTCGCCGGCGAGGTACTGCCGGGCGAATTCCTTGTTCTCGCCGACGTAGGAGGCAATCACGCGGCTGATGCGGCCTGCTTCGAGCAGCAGGCCGAGGCCGGCGCCGTCGACGCCGCAGTTGTTCGACACGATGGTCAGATCCGTGGCGCCCTGCTCGAGCAGCGCCTCGATGAGGAACCACGGGATGCCGGCCAATCCGAATCCGCCGACGGCCAGGCTCGCCCCGTCGGGGATGTCGGCGACAGCGTCGGCGGGCGAGCCGACCAGTTTGTTGCGGCTCATGACTGCTCCAGATGTTCGATGACGGCGGGGTGACGGTGTCGGGCTGTTCGGCGTTGGCGAGGTGCGCGGCGTGCGAAACGACCAGCAGCCGACCGTCTTTCACCCCGTCGGCGATCTCTTTCAGCGTCTCGGGCGGAGTGGCCGGGTCGTCGGCTCCTGCGATCGCCAGGGTCGGGGCAACGATCGATGGCAGGTCGTCGCGGAGATCCATGGCGGCGATGGCCTCGCAGCATCCGGCGTAGCCTTCGGCAGGGGTGTGCTCGACCATGGCGCGGCTTTCGGCGTGGATCTTGGGGTGGGCGGCGAGGTAGTCCGGTGTGAACCACCGTTCGACGACCGCGGCGGCGACCGCGGGGGTGCCGTGCGTACGCACTGTTGCGGCGCGGTCGGTCCAGCCGGATGCCGGTGCCAACCGCGCGCCCGTGCACAACAGCACGAGCCGGTCGACACGTTCCGGGTTGCGGGCCGCGACCCGCATCGCCGTCATACCGCCCAGCGACAGCCCCACGATGTGCGCCCGCTCGACCCCCATGCGGTCCAGAAGCGCGACCATGTCGTCGGCGAGATCGTCAATCAGGTAGGGGCCGAACGGAACTGGTGAGTCACCGTGGCCGCGGGTGTCGTAGCGGACCACGCGGAACCGCTGTTCGAGGCCGGCCAGTTGGGCATCCCACATCCGGTGCGTCGACCCCAGCGAGTTCGACAGCACCACAACGGGACCGTCGGCGCGGCCGCTGATGACGCTGTGCACCTCAACCGAACTCATGCGCGATCCGCCTTCGCTACTCGCTCGCCACTCATCGCGTCGCCTCGAAGACTGCGGCCAGCCCCTGGCCCCCACCGATGCACATGGTCTCCAGCACGTACCGCGCATCGCGACGCTGTGCTTCATACGCGGCGGTCGCCAGGATTCGGGCGCCGGTCGCGCCGATCGGATGCCCCAGCGAGATGCCCGACCCGTTGGGGTTGAGCCGCTCGTCGAGCGCGTCGACCTTCCACTCGGCCAGCACGGCCAGCACCTGCGCCGCGAACGCCTCGTTGAGTTCGATCAGGTCGACCTCGTCGAGGGTGATGCCTGCGCGCCCCAGCGCGGCTGCCGTGGCACCGACCGGGCCGATGCCCATCGTTTCCGGGGCGCAGCCGGTGACGGCCCATGAGCGCAACGCCAGAAGTGGTGTGAGTCGACGATTTTCGGCCTCGCTGCGGGTGGTGACGACGCACATCGCGGCGCCGTCGTTCTGTCCGGAGGCGTTGCCCGCTGTGACGGTCGCCTCGGCGTCGACCTTGAGCCGGACCGCACGCAGGGCGGCCAGCGCGTCCACGCTGATGTCGGCGCGCGGATGCTCGTCGCGGTCGACGACCGTGTCGGGCTTACCGCGCTTGCCGGGGATCGTCACCGGCAGCAGTTCCTCGGCGAAGCGGCCCGCGTCGTGGGCGGCCACCGCGCGCTGATGCGACCGCACCGCAAGCTCGTCCTGGTCGGCGCGCGTGAGGCCGTACTGGCGGCGCAGGTTCTCCGCAGTCTCGATCATGCCACCCGTGATGGGATGGCTTGTGCCGCCCGCGGTTTCACGGGCGCGGTCCAGTCGATCCTGCAACGCGATGCCACCCTGGCGCACGCCGGTGCGCAGGCCCAGCGCGTAATGCTCCACATTCGACATCGATTCCGCACCGCCGGCGACGACGACACGCGCCGCTCCGGTGGCCACCTGCCCGGCCGCATACAGCACCGCCTGCAGGCCCGACCCGCAACGCCGATCGATCTGCAGCCCAGGCACGCCGGTGCCAAGCCCTGCATCGAGAGCGGCGATGCGACCGATGGCGGGCGCCTCGCCGTTCGGGTAGCCGTTACCCAGCACCACATCGTCGACGTCGCCCTCACCGAGGCCGGTGCGGGTGATCAGCTCCCGCAGTGTCGCGGTGGCCAGATCCGCGGCGGTCAGCGCCGCGAGCGCGCCGCCCATGCGACCCACCGGGGTCCGGATCGGACTGCAGATCACCACATCGGAACCAGAAGTCATGCTTCGACCGTAAACGCATCGACACATATTCTGAAATACTTAGATGCACCTGATTAATATGTGTAGAGTCCTAATTGTGGAGCTGCGGCATCTGCGCTATTTCCGCGCCGTCGGCGAGGAGCTGCACTTCGGCCGTGCCGCCGAACGACTCCACATCGCTCAGCCGCCGCTGTCCCAGCAGATCCGCCAGCTCGAGCGCGAACTCGGCGTCTCGCTGCTGACCCGCACCACCCGCACCGTCGAACTGACCCCGGCCGGCCGCGCGTATCTGGAGCGCACCGTGGAGATTCTCGATGCCGTGGACGACGCCGGCGGCCAGGCCCGGCGCATCGACGCGGGCGCCGAGGGCAGCCTGGCGATCGGATGCGTCGGTTCGGCCACGTACTCGCTGCTGCCCGAGTTGGTGCGGGCCCTCGGCGAATCACTTCCGGGTGTCGAGGTCACGGTGCGCGGCGAGATGCTCGCACCCGCGCAGCTCGAAGCCCTGCTGTCCGGCGGCATCGACTTGGCACTGCTGCGTCCGCCCGTGAACCATGACGGCATCGTGACCGAGACCGTGCGCCGGGACCGGCTGCTGGCCGCGCTGCCCGCCGATCACCGCTTGGCCGGTCGACCCGAGGTGGCCGTCGCCGACCTGCGTGACTACGACTTCGTCGTCCACGCCGGGCACGGTCGCTCGGTGATGAGCAACCTGGTGGCCGCGATATGCGCCGACGCCGGATTCGTCCCGCGGATCCGCCAGGAGGTCTCGGAAACGTCCACCCTCGTCACCCTGGTGGCGGCCGGGCTTGGGGTCGCGATCGTGCCCGACCCGACGGCTGCACTGGATATCGCCGGCGTGAGGTATGTGCCGATTGCCCCTGAAACCCTCGGCGTGGACCTGGTGGCGGCGCGCGCCAAAACCAACGACTCGGCGGTGATCGCCAACGTGCTGCAGGTGCTGCGCAACCTGGCGACCAAGCGGTGACCTACTGGCCGCGCAGGGTCTCCGACGGCGATTCGCCGTACTTGTTCCGGTAGGCCGCGGCGAACCTGCCCGTGTGCGTGAAACCCCAACGCACAGCCGCGTCGGTCACCGTGAATCCCTCTGCCGCGCACAGCAGATCCTCACGCACCCGAGCCAGGCGCATCTGGGTCAGGCATTCGCGGGGGGTGGCGCCGACATAGTCGCGGAAACCCTCCTGCAGCCGACGAATGCTCACCCCCGCGACCTCGGCCATCTCGCCGGCCGTCCACGGCCGGGACGGGTCGTCGTGCATCTGGTCGAGCACCCGTTTCACGATGCGCGGCCGCGGCGGGGCGTGCCCTTGATCGGCCTCCGGGATCGCGGCGAGCACGAACGCGGTGGTGATGGCACCGGACAGTTGCTCACGAACCAATGGATGCTGATCGGCGACCGATTCGGCGGCCAACGAGCACACCAGCTGCAACCATTTGGCACCTGCGTGCTCGGACAGGTCCAGATGATCGGGAAGGCAGCGTGCCGACTCGGCCAGCAGCCGTGACATCTCCCGGTGCAGATAGTCGCGCTCGAAGCGGACGCCGACGATGGTGCAGGATTCGCTCCACCGCCTGATGCAGGTCGGGGTGTCCGGCGGATAGATCGTCGCGCAGTCGGGCGTGGCCACCAGTTCTTTGCGCCCGATCACCGACTCCAGGCGACCAGACACCGGGATGTTCACCGCATAGCCGCCGGGGTGGACGGTATCCACCGTCACCGACGCACCCCAGCCGATGTGCGCGATGCGCACCGGCCCGATGCCGACGCTGTCCACCTCGACGTTTGTGGCATTCGAGCGGGTGAGCGGATGCAGCTCATGCGGGAAGTAGGCGTCCGCGACCGCATGCGAGACCTCATCCCAATCCGGGGAGTCGGGGACGGCGGCTGGTGCCATAACTCCATTGAAGGAGGTTGGACGCCAGCTGCCAAGCTGCTGTGGGAATGCGCGTCATGTTGGTCGCGCATTCCGGATCGTCCGTGCGCTTACCGGATCGACCGGCCTGACCTGCGGGCATAGCTTTCCGGAATGGTTCAGCAGCAAGAACTCAGAAACGTCTTCGGGCATTTCGCCAGCGGCGTCACGGTCATCACTTGCCGCACCTTCGACGGCAACCCCCACGGCGCCACCGTCACCGCCTTCACCGCGGTGTCGATGCAGCCGCGCCTCTGCCAGGTCACCATGACCAGAAAGTCGAACGGCTGCAAGCTACCTCACTGAGGCGCCGTTCGCGGTGAACGTGCTCGCCGCCGATCAGGCCGACATCGCGATGCATTTCGCCGGCCGCACGTGCATCCCCCAGCCGAGCTGGGTCGACGGGCCCACCGCCCCGATCATCGCCGGCGCGTCGGCCACCTTCTCGTGTGTGCCATGGGCCGAGTACGACGGCGGCGACCACGTCATCTTCATCGGCGAGATCGTCGACGCTGTCGCCGCCGGCAAGCCGCCATTGTTGTTCTACCGCAGCACTTTCCACAGCATCGGCGCGCCGTCCGCGCAGCTGACGTGGGCGGGATGCGCTCGACGACCCGGAGACCGGCTGGTTCGGTACCACCCCGTCCTTCACCCCCACTGCACGCCTACCAAACCGTCTAGAGGAGTCCAGATAATGACCAGCACCATCCCCGCCCCCGGCGCCACCCAAAAGAACGCCACCGAAAAGAACGCCACCGAAAAGAACTACGCGTCACGCCCGATGACCGGTGACGAGTACATCGAGTCGCTGCGCGACGACCGCGAGATCTGGCTGCACGGCGAGCGTGTCAAGGACGTCACCACCCACCCGGCGTTCCGCAACCCGATCCGGATGACCGCCCGGCTCTACGACGCGCATGCACACCGGCCAGCACGTCGACGAGCTGACCACGCCCGACCGACACCGGCAACGGCGGCGTCACCATGCCGTTCTTCAGGGCGCCGCACACTCCTCGGCGGACCTGCTCAAGGAGCGCGACGCGATCGCCCGCGTGGGCGCGGATGACCTACGGCTGGATGGGCCGCAGCCCCGACTACAAGGCCAGCTTCCTCGGCACGCTGCACGCGAACAAGGAGCTCTACGCGCCGTTCCAGGACAACGCCGAGCGCTGGTACCGGGAATCCCAGGAGAAGGTCCTGTACTGGAACCACGCGATCATCAACCCGCCGGTGGACCGCCAGCTGCCGCCCGGACGAGGTGGGCGACGTGTTCATGAAGGTGGAGAAGGAGACCGACGCCGGCCTGATCGTCTCCGGCGCCAAGGTGGTCGCCACCGGTTCGGCGATCACCAACTACAACTTCATCGCCCACTACGGGCTGCCGATCAAGAAGAAGGAGTTCGCGCTGATCTGCACGGTGCCGATGGACGCGCCCGGGCGTGAAGCTGATCTGCCGCTCCTCGTTCACGCAGCACGCCGCGGTGATGGGCAGCCCGTTCGACTACCCGCTGTCGAGCCGGATGGATGAGAACGACACCATCTTCGTCTTCGACAAGGTGCTGGTGCCGTGGGAGAACGTGTTCATGTACGGCGACGTCGACAAGATCAACGCCTTCTTCCCGCAGTCCGGCTTCCTGCCGCGGTTCACCTTCCAGGGCTGCACCCGGCTGGCGGTCAAGCTCGACTTCATCGCCGGACTGCTGATGAAGGCCCTCGACGCCACCGGAGCCGGCGGACTTCCGGGGCGTGCAGACCCGGGTCGGTGAGGTGATCGGCTGGCGCAACCTGTTCTGGTCGTTGACCGAGTCGATGGCGCGCGACCCCGAACCGTGGATCGGTGACACCGTCATCCCGAAGCTCGAGTACGGCCTGACTTACCGGATGTTCATGATTCAGGGCTACCCGCGGGTCAAGGAGATCATCGAGCAGGACGTCGCCTCCGGTCTGATCTACCTGCCGCTCCAGCGCCGCCGACTTCAAGATCCCCGACGTCCGTCCCTACCTCGACCAGTACGTCCGCGGCTCAGACGGTATGACCGCGGTCGAGCGGGTCAAGATCATGAAGGCGCTGTGGGATTCGGTCGGCACCGAGTTCGGCGGCCGACACGAACTCTACGAGCGCAACTACTCCGGCAACCACGAGAACGTCAAGGCCGAGCTGCTGTTCGCCGCACAGGGTCGCGGCGGCGTCGACGCCATGAAGGGCCTTGCCGAGCAGTGCCTGTCCGAGTACGACCTGGACGGCTGGACGGTGCCGGACCTGATCGGCAACGACGACGTTTCGTACTTCGCTGGGAGCTGATCAGCCCGCGGTGTCGGCGGCCGCATAGGGTGAGGCTCATGTCGCTTTCGCACAAGACCATGTTCATCTCCGGCGCGAGCCGCGGCATCGGGCTGGCGATCGCCAAGCGCGCCGCCGCGGACGGCGCCAACATCGCGCTGATCGCCAAGACCGCAGAACCGCACCCGAAGCTTCCCGGCACCGTCTACACGGCCGCCGAGGAGCTCGAGGAGGCGGGCGGGCAGGCGTTGCCGATTGTCGGCGACATCCGCGACGCCGACTCGGTCGCCTCCGCGGTCGCGCAGACGGTCGAGAAGTTCGGCGGCATCGACATCTGCGTGAACAATGCGTCGGCGATCAACCTCGGCTCGATCACCGAGGTCCCCATGAAGCGGTTCGACCTGATGAACGGCATCCAGGTGCGCGGTACCTATGCGGTCTCGCAGGCGTGCATCCCGCACATGGTCGGGCGGGAGAATCCGCACATCCTGACGCTGTCGCCGCCGATCCGGCTGGAGCCCGAATGGCTGAAGCCGACCGCTTACATGATGGCCAAGTACGGAATGTCGTTGTGCGCCTTGGCGATGGCCGAGGAGTTGCGCGACGAAGGGATCGCGTCCAACACCCTGTGGCCGCGCACACTGGTGGCCACCGCCGCGGTGCAGAACCTGCTCGGCGGCGATGAGGCCATGGGCAGAGCACGCAAGCCCGACGTCTACGCCGACGCCGCGTACACAGTCCTCAACAAGCCCGCCCGCGAGTACACCGGTAAGGCCCTACTATGCGAGGACGTGCTGCTCGAGTCCGGCGTCACCGACCTCTCGGTCTACGACTGCGTGCCCGGCTCTGAACTCGGCGTCGACCTGTGGGTGGACACGCCGAACCCGCCCGGATACACAGGCCCCTAACCGAATTCGGCGCGACTAGGCAACCCGCACGGGGCGGGAGAACTGCGCCCGCACACCGGCCGAGTGCACGGCGCGAAGACGATCGCCCGCCTGCGTGACTCCGCTGGCGCTCAACAGGTCGTCGTCCAGTTCGACGATTTCGGCCGCATGCAGCGGCCATTGGCTGTGTTGATTGGGCACCCACCACGTGCGTCCGGCCTTGCATGTGTGCGCACCCCACCTGGCGGTGAGCCAGATTTCGAGCGCCGTCGGTTCGATGCGATCGCCGACGACGACGGTCAGCCTGCTGCGCAGGCCGCGTCGGGGCCAGCGGCGCACGCTGTCGTAGGAGATGATCCCGTCGCGCTTGATCACGCGCATCTTCGCCCACGTGTACGGCACGCCGAGCCCGATCCTGGTCACCGGAACCACGGCGAGGCGCGCGGTCTCGAGCGACCGGAACAGCACACCGTGGCGTCCCGCGTCGTCGACCGAATACAGCCGGACGTTCGTCTCTGCGAACCGGCCGAAGTAGGGCAACGGCAGCGAGGTGCCCAGTGAACTATGTCGTATGACGAACGGAATCAGCCCCACGTAGGTCATACTGTCCGCGAAGACGTCCGGGCGGGTTCCGTTCGGGTACAGGTGCGCAACGCTGTCCGGCGTCACCGGCCAGTGGATAAAGGTGAGGTCGACCCAGAACTGGTCAAGCAGGACGCGATGCGCGAGCGGCGGTGCGGCCACGGGGTACCCGTCAAGCGCCTGGTACGGATCGGGCAGTCCGCTCACAGTGCAATCGTGACACGCTGTCTCTTGTGACGTCTCCGAAGATCTGGGCAACCGGCCGCTACGACGCTGTCGGCGAACACATCGCAACCATCGCGGCCCAGGTGGTCGGCGCCGTCGAACAGCGCCGACCGCTGCGCGACGCCAGCCTCGTCGACATCGCCTGCGGCACGGGCAATGCGACGCTGGCAGCAGCTGCCCGCGGTGCACGCGTGACCGCAGTGGATTTCACACCCGAGCTCGTTGCCATCGGCGAACGCCGGGCAGAAGCGGCGGGCATAAACGTACGCTGGGTCACCGCGGACGCGTCGGACACCGGGCTACCCGGGGAGGCCTTCGACGTCGCGGTCTCGAATATGGGAATCATCTACATCGAACCGGTGAGCCTGACGGCCGAGATCGGCCGCCTGCTGAGGTCCGGGGGCACCGTCGGCTTCTCCTCGTGGGTGCACGATTCGGAGAATCCCTTCTACACCCCCATCCTCGAGGTCCTCGGTCCGCAGCCCGAGCCCGAATACTCTCCGGACCAGTGGGGTGACCCGGAAACGATCGCCACGCGCCTGGCACCCGCCTTCGACGGCATCGGGATCGAACACGGCACGTACACATGGCAATTCGAGTCGGTGGACGCTGTCATGCAGTTGCTCACGCGCGAATCGCCCCAGCACCTCGACCTTTTCAGCCGGGTCGACGACTCGCAGCGCGGCCGTCTGCTTGACGCGTTCGACGCCGCGATGCGGGCGCGCGCGGGCACCGACGGCAGGGTGGCGTTCCGATCGCCGTACGTGGTGGTCACCGCGCAGCGACGCTGAGGGTTATGGGCGTCCGTTCAGCATCGTGTGCACGCTGTCGGCGAACGCACCGGTGGTGAAGCACGTCGGTTCGGCGAATTCCTCGAGGGTGAGCGAATCGTTCCAATTCGCGTCCGCGGCGGCGCGAAGCAGGGGCTTCGTCATCGCCGCCGCGTGAGCCGGCATATCCGTTACGCGCGAACACCATTCGTCCGCGGCTTCGAGGAGCCGATCGTGTTCGACGACCTCCTGAACCAGGCCGAGACGAAGCGCCGTCTGCGCATCGATGTGGTCGCCGCGCAGGTAGTACGCCAACGCTCCGTGGTAGCCGAGTCGACGCGTGAGCGCCCAGCTGGTTCCGACCTCCGGGATCAGGCCGAGCCGTCCGAATGCGGGCACGATCACCGTGCGGTCGCTGGCGATGACGAGGTCGCAGGTCAGCGCCCACGCCAAACCCACACCGGCGGCGGCGCCGTTGAGCGCGGCGATGAAGTAGGTGTCCGACCCGGCGATTAGCCGTGCGACCCCACCGAACTCGCGGCGGATCCACCGCCAGACATCCGCCGCACCCTCGGATTCGGCGAGGCCATCAATGGCGGCGTCCATCATCTTCAGGTCACCGCCCGCGCTGAAGCCCGGGTCGGCGCCCGTGAGGACCACCGACCGCACGTCGGGGTCGGCGTCCAGGTCGACCAGCGCGCGTCGCAGCTGTCGCACCAACGGCGCTGACAGCACGTTCAGCCGTTTCGGTTCGTTGAGCGTGACCACGGCTCGGTCTCCGCGGCGCTCGATGTGCAGCCGTTCGGGCGCCGCGGAGTCGTCGCCGCTGGCGACCAGCGTCCGGTACAGGGATCCCGTTTGTGTGTTCACCGCTTCTTCTCCTCAGAATCGTTGGTGCGCAACGCCGCCCATGCGGCATCGGCAAACGTTTCGACTGTTCCTCGCGGCATTTTCGGCTCGTCGCCTGCGATCCAGTACCGGCTGAACTCCTGCGCCGGGCCGAGCCACAGCGCGGCGGTGACACCTGTTCGCATCGGCTGGAGCGCCCCGTAGGTGTGGTGCGGACGCCACCAGTCGCCGACCGCGGCGAAGAACGCCCGATTGGATTCCCGTAGGGCGTCGCTGTCGAGGCGACCACCGAGCAGCAGCCTCGCCTCGCCGCGGTGCGTGCTGACCCACTGCAGATGGTGGGCGACCCCGCCGCGGATGCCGCCTTCCGCGGTGTCGTGGTCGCGCAGCATCGCGATGAAGCCCACCTGGAATTCGTCGACCAACTGCGCGTAGACCGCGGTGGCAAGGGCCAGTTTGTCGGGGAAGTGGTGGTACAGCGCGCCGACGCTCACATCGGCCTCGCGCCGCACGTCGTCGAGCGTGGCGGTGAGGGCGCCGTCGACGGCGAACCGCCTGCGCGCGACGTCCAACAACCGGGTCCGTGCATCCGGGCCCGGCCTACACGACCGGGGCACAGAGAAGTACTCTACCCGGACCGAGTAATCCTCGGCTAGAGGAGGGTGGCCTGCTCGGGCTCGGGCTTGGCGGGCTCGATCAATTCCGGGCCGTTGTTGCGGATGCTGTTGACCAATCGGGACACCTCGCGGATCTCGATCCGGTCGAGGTCACCGTGACCGCGCAGCAGGCCCTCGTCGATCGGTGCGTCGGGCTCCAGCCAGCGATCCCAATCGCCCCTGCTGATCGTCAGCGGCATCCGATCGTGGATGTCGGCCAGCGGACCTGCCGCGTCGGTGGTGATGATCGTGCAGCTCAGCAGGGGCGCACTGTCCTTGGGGGCGTCTTTCGGACGCCATGTCGACCACAGCCCGGCCATGAACAACGGCTCGCCGTCGCCGCCGTACATGTAGAACGGCGTCTTGGGTGCCTTCTTGCCAGAGGCGCTCTCGCCGTTAGGGCGCCATTCGTACCAGCCGTCCATCGGGACCAGGCACCGCTTGCCCTTCGCGGAGGTACGGAACACGGGTGACGTCGTCACTTTGTCGGAACGCGCGTTGATCAGCAGCGGCCCCTTGGTGTCCGGGCTGCCGTCCTCCGACGTCTTCGCCCAGGGTGGGATGAGGCCCCAGCGCATCGACCGGACCCGGCGCGTCGACTCGTCATCAGGCTCGGTATGCCGCTTGACCACCGAACTGATGGTTGTCGTCGGCGCGACGTTGTAGTTGGGCCCACTGCTGGTGGCGGCCTTCGTGGCCGCCACGCTTTCATCAATCGCCTGGATCTTCTCGGCCAGCAGCGCCGGATCAGTGGTCACCGCGAAACGTCCACACATATATCCCATGGTGGCACCAACAACCGACAAGGCAGGATAGGGGCCGTGAGCAATTGGCCGGCGCCCTCCACACCGACCCCCGTGCATGCCACGGTCACCGTGCCGGGCTCCAAATCGCAAACCAACCGCGCGCTCGTGCTGGCCGCGCTGGCGACCGCGCAAGGGACGTCGACCGTCAGTGGTGCACTGCGCAGCCGTGATACCGACCTGATGATCGGGGCGGTACAGGCGCTCGGTGTGGCAGTCGATGGCGCAGGCACCGAGCTGACGATCAGTGGGGCCATCGCCCCCCAGCCGGGCGCCAGGATCGATTGCGGCCTGGCCGGTACGGTGCTGCGGTTCGTGCCCGCGGTCGCAGCGCTGAGCACGGAGGCCGTCGTATTCGACGGCGATGAGCAGGCCCGTGGCCGCCCCATCTCGCCATTGCTGGACGCGTTGCGCGGCCTCGGCGTCGACATCGACGGCGACGGTCTGCCGTTCTCAGTGCGCGGAAGCGGTTCGGTGGCGGGCGGCACCGTCGAAATCGACGCGTCGGCGTCGTCGCAATTCGTCTCCGGGCTCCTGCTGTCAGGCGCGGCGTTCACCGACGGGCTGACGATCGTGCACACCGGCACGTCGGTGCCGTCGGCGCCGCACATCGCGATGACGGTGGCGATGATGCGCGACGCGGGCGTCGATGTCGACGACAGCCAGGCCAACCGGTGGCGGGTGTCGCCAGGACCGATAGCGGCGCGGCACTGGATCATTGAGCCCGACCTGTCCAACGCGGTGCCGTTCCTGGCGGCCGCGGTGGTCAGCGGCGGCAGCGTGCGCGTGACCGGGTGGCCCCCGGACAGCGTCCAGCCGGCCGAATCGATCCTCGCCATTCTCGAAAAGCTCGGTTCGGTTGTGCGCCACAGCAGTTCGTACATCGAGGTGCAAGGGTCCGGCACTTTCCAGGGCTTTGATGTGGACCTGCATGACGTCGGCGAGCTGACGCCCGCGGTCGCCACACTGGCGGCGTTGGCGTCGGAGGGCTCGGTGTCACAGCTGCGCGGGATCGCACACTTGCGCGGTCATGAGACCGACCGACTGGCTGCGCTGAGCGCCGAGATCAACGGCCTCGGTGGGCAATGCGTCGAGACCGACGACGGGCTGGTGATCACCGCAGCGCCGCTGCACGGCGGGGTATGGCGGTCATATGCCGACCACCGGATGGCCACTGCCGGTGCCATCGCCGGGCTGCGGGTGCCCGGCGTCGAGGTGGAAGACATTGGCACGACGGCCAAGACGCTGCCGGAATTCCCGCAGATGTGGGCCGACATGCTGGCGGGGCAGACCCACGATCCCGAGGCAGGCGATTGAGCCCTCGCGAGTACGACGAGTCCGATGTCCGGGTACGGCCCGGCCGGGGTTCACGTCCGCGAACAAAGACTCGACCCGACCACGCCGACGCGCAGGAAGCGATGGTCATCACCGTCGACCGTGGCCGATGGGGCTGCGTTCTGGGCCGCGACCCCGACCGTCGGGTGGTCGCGATGCGGGCGCGTGAACTCGGTCGAACACCCATCGTCGTCGGCGACGATGTCGGGGTGGTCGGTGACCTGTCCGGGAAGACGGACACGCTGGCGCGCATCGTGCGCCGTGGCGAGCGGCGAACGGTGTTGCGCCGCACCGCCGATGACACCGACCCCACCGAACGCGTCGTTGTCGCCAACGCCGATCAGCTGCTGATGGTCGTCGCGCTCGCGGATCCGCCCCCACGAACCGGATTGGTGGAGCGCGCGTTGATCGCCGCCTACGCGGGCGGACTCGAGCCCATCCTGTGCTTGACGAAGACCGACCTCGCTCCGGCCGAACCGTTCGCGGCGCAGTTCGCCGACCTCGACCTGACCATCACCACCGCCGGGCGTGACGACCCGCTCGACGCCGTCGCTCCCCTGCTGGCCGACCAGGTGACCGTGCTGCTCGGCCACTCGGGAGTTGGCAAGTCGACACTGGTGAATCGCCTTGTGCCGGAGGCGGACCGGGCGATCGGCGAGGTGACCGACATCGGCAGGGGACGGCACACCTCGACGCAGTCGGTGGCGCTGCCGCTCAGCTATGGCGGCTGGGTGATCGATACGCCCGGCATCCGGTCGTTCGGGCTGGCGCACATCGAACCCGACGACGTGATGATGGCGTTCTCCGATCTGGCCGAGGCCATCAAGGACTGTCCGCGCGGCTGTGGTCATATGGGCCCGCCCGCCGACCCGGAGTGTGCGCTCGACACGTTGACCGGCCCGGCCGCGGGCCGCGTTGCCGCGGCCCGTCGCCTGCTCGCCGCTCTGCACGACGCCGCCGCCTACTGACCTCCCGTCGCCTCGTTTTCGGCGCGCCTCGCGTCGTTTTCGCGAGCGTGCGCGTTTGCACCCCGACACGCCGCAATCCGTGCACATTTCGCGCACGTTCGCGGCCCGACGACCTGCGTCCGTAAAGTGCGACCGGTGATCGAAGCCGAGTATCTACGGCGTACGCGCGACGGCTACGACGGCACCGCCGCGGCGTATGCGGAACGGTTTCACGATCATTTGAACGACAAGCCGCTGGACCTCGCGATGCTCTCGGGATTCGCCGGACTCGTGCGCCGCTCCGATGTGCGGAGATTGGCTGACGTCGGCTGTGGCACCGGCGCGACGACCGCGATGTTCGCCTCGTGGGGGCTCGACGTCGTCGGAATTGACTTGTCGCCGAACATGATCGCTGAGGCGCAGCGTCTGAACCCCGGGCTGGTTTTTCGTGTCGGGTCGATGACGTCCTTGGACATCGACGACTCGAGCGTCGGCGCCGTCTGCGCGCGGTACTCGATCATCCATGTCCCGGATGACTCGTTGGCCAACGCCTTTTCGGAGTTTCGCCGAGTGCTAGTGCCCGGCGGTCACCTGTTGTTGGCGTTCCAGGTCGGCGACAGGCCGCGTGAACTCGACGAGGCGTTCGGTCAACAGGTCGCGTTGACGTTCTACCGCCGTCGACCCGCGGCGGTAGCGCAGATGCTCGAGGCGAACGGCCTGAAGCTGTACGCCCAGGCGACGCGTGAACCCGATGACGACGGGCTCGAGAGCACGCCGCAGGCCTACCTAATCGCGAGGCGCACGCTCGAGTAGCCGCGAGCGTGCGTGAGTGCACAGAATGCGGGGCCGAGTTGGGAATGGGCTGGGAGTCTGCTTGGCCGCATTGCTCGTTAACAATGCTAATGGTTAACTCGGCTAAGTGACTGCTGAACGGACAGACAACGACACCTGGGACCTGGCGACGAGCGTGGGCGCGACCGCCACTCTGGTCGCCGCGGGCAGGGCCCGCGCCACCAGATCAAACCTCATCGACGACCGCTTCGCCGAGCCCTTGGTCAGCGCCGTCGGTGTCGACTTCTTCACCCGCTGGGCGAATGGCGAACTCGATGCCGCTGACGTCGACGTCCCCGGTGCGTTCTGGGGAATGCAGGCGATGACCCAACTCCTCGCCGCGCGCACTCGGTACTTCGACGGCTTCGTCAACGACGCGACGGCCGTAGGGATCCGCCAGGTTGTGATACTGGCGTCGGGTCTCGACGCGCGGGGATACCGTCTTGAATGGCCGACGGGCACCGTGGTGTTCGAGATCGACCAGCCGGAAGTCCTTGCGTTCAAAGCCGCGACGCTCGCGGAATTGAATGCCACGCCGACGACTGAGGTCAGGACGGTTCCCATCGACCTGCGCCAGGACTGGCCGAGCGCCTTGCGTGAGGCGGGGTTCGACGCAAGCAAGTCCTCCGCGTGGACCGCAGAAGGACTGCTGCCTTTCCTACCCGCGCAAGCCCAGGATCGCTTGCTGGACAACATAACCGCGCTCAGCGTCGAACACAGCCGGCTGGCATCTGAGGTAGCCATGGCGACCTCCACAGATGGCGAGCAGTTCTTCGATTCGTTGGCGGAAGTCACCGAGCGCTGGCACGAGCACGGGCTCGACATCAAACTCGGGGAACTCGGCTATGTAGAGGACCGGCACGACGTCGCCGACTACCTCGGCACCCGCGGCTGGCGCTCGGTGCGGAAGCCATTGCATGATCTGCTTACCGATTCGGGGTTCGCGAGGCCTTCGGACTCGGCGTTCGGCGGCAATTATTACTGCACGTCTGTGAAGGAACGCTAGGCACATAGAGAAAGGCCCTCCCGAGGTGGGAGGGCCTTTCTCTATGGGGTTGGGTCGGCGATCAGCGGCGGTAGGTCGGCTCCAGCTTCTCTGCGCGCCACACGCCGTGGTGGTTGTGCCAACCCGGCATCGCGGTGGGAGCGGAGTGCGCCTTGACCTGGGGGGTGGCGACGATGGCGGGCTGCGGGGCCGTGGTGGTGGCCGCGTTAGCCATGCCTGCCATGCCGAGGGCGGCGCCGCCGACGATTCCGGCCGAGACGACCGAGAGGGCGAAGGTGCGTGCGATGTTGATAGCCATTTGAGTTCTCCTGCGTCAGTTGGTTTTTCGAGTTCTGCGTCGGTGTGTTCCGGCGATGACACAAGAATGCCGCGCTAGAAGCGCGTTGTATGTCGGGCAATCGGGCGGTCGACCGGATGATTCGCTTGTCCCCCAATCGGAGGAACTAGGCTCGCGACCATGAGTTTGATACCAACCATCGGCCTGAACGACGGCGTGGACATCCCACAGCTTGGATTCGGCGTTTACAAGATCGACCCAGGTCAGACGGCAGAAGCGGTCAAGACCGCGTTAGAGATCGGCTACCGCCACATCGACACCGCGCAGATGTACAAGAACGAGCAGGGTGTCGGACACGCCATCCGCGAGACGGGGATCGATCGCGCCGATGTCTTCATCACGAGCAAGCTCAACAACGGCTATCACCGGCCAGACGATGCGCGCCGCGCGTTCGACAACACACTGGACGCACTGGGCTGCGACTACGTCGACCTGTTCTTGATTCACTGGCCAATGCCGACGCTGTACGGCGGGGATTTCGTCGCGACGTGGCGCACGTTCGAGGAGTTCAAGAACGACGGACGCGCCCGCAGCATCGGAGTGTCAAACTTTCAGGTGCCGCATCTGGAGCGGTTGGCCCGCGAAACCGATGTGACACCTTCGGTGAATCAGGTGGAATTGCACCCCTACTTCTCCAACGCGGCGGTCCGCGCGTACCACGACGAGCATGGAATCGGCACGGAGGCATGGTCGCCGCTGGCGCGGGGCAGGGTGCTCGACGATCCGGTGGTGACGCGTATTGCGGAGTCGGTGCACAGAACACCGGCTCAGGTCGTATTGCGCTGGCATGTACAGCGCAGCAACATCATCTTCCCGAAATCGGCTACGCCGCAACGCATCGACGAGAACTATCGGTTGTTCGACTTCACGCTCAGCGACACCGACGTCGACGCGTTGTGCGCATTGGACAAAGGCGAGACGGGTCGAATCGGCCCGAATCCGGACCGATTCGACCTCGTCACCGACTGAACATCGGGGTTCTTCGCCTAACTACTACGCGGCGCGGTGCTTCGCCGAGGAATTCGTGTTCTTCACCCTGTGCAGGCCAGGCTTCTTGCCTGAATTGCCCGAATTGCTCGAGGCATTGCTCGCCTTTGCACCGTTCGATGGACCATTGCCCGCCTTTGCACCATTGCTCGCGCTTGCACCGGTCGATGCACCGTGGTTCGCGCTTGCACTGGTCGACGTGGAGCCGCCCTGGTCGTCGCTCTTGGTGTTCGAGACGCTCGACCCGCTGTGGGACGCGTTGATGCCCGTGTTGGATGCCGCAGTCGTGTCGTCATCCGTACGGCCAGTGTTGTGGACGACCTTGTCAAGAAGGTGCCTGATGGATCCGGTTGGGCGACTGGGCTTCTCGGCGCCGGCGTCCTCGTCGTCCGCCTTGGTGTCGTCCGTCGCGGTGTCAGCGGTGCCGTCATTGGCGGCAGACGTCGCGGTCTCCGCGTCCTTACCCGTTTCGTCCTTCGCCGGCGCGGCTGCGTCGGTGGCGCCCTTGGTGGCTGCCTCCTCAGCGGCTGTGCCGGTCTTGGCGGCGGCTACGGTCGAGGTGTCGTCGCCCGTGGTGCCGCCCGTCGCGGTGCCGCCAAGCACCTTCTGGATGAGGTTCCTGTCGTAGTCGACCTCGGACTGGATCGACTTGACGAAGTTCGGAACGGTGTTGGCGACGTTCGACTGAACCATGTCCAGGTAGGCCGGAATCGTATCGGTCTTGTTCATCAGCACGAGGCTCGCGACCGACACCGGCACCAGCGCGACCTGGATACCTGTATTCACGACGTTGTCCACCGCATTCGTCACGGCCACCGCGTTGTGAATAGGAATCGTCACGACCGCCAACAGATCGTTTCCACTGATGGCGGCCGCGGCACGCTGGTCAGTGATCGCCGCCATCATGTCGGACGAGGAGCCGGAGTTGATGGCGTTGGTCAGCTTCTCGAACAGGTCCTGGTCGTACTGGAGCTCGGCGCTGACTGCCTTGGCGAAGTTGGGAAAGGCGTTTTTTACGTCCCCCTCGACGCCGCTGACGGTGCCCGGAATCGAATCGGTCTTGTTCTGGGCCACCAGGGTCGCGAGCGACAACGGCAAGAATGCGACCTCAAGGCCGGTGTTCGCGGTTTTGGCCGCCGCCGTCGCCACGCCGAACAAGTTGTGATACGGCAACGTCGCCAGCTGCAAGAGCTCGTTTCCATCGATGGCGGCATTGCCGACCGTCGGTGCGAGTGCGCTCGCGCCGAGGGTGAGCTTGTCGGTCCCAACCAGTCGCAATGCTGGCGGAACACGATCGAAGGTGCGCATATGCGCGGTGGAGGCGGGCGACGCAGTCCCGATCGCAGGGCTCGTCGCGGCGGCCGAAGCAGTCCCTGTGCCCGCGGGCACGGCGATGCAGGCCGCCGACAGGAGGCCAACGATAGGACCAACAGATGTTTTCATAGGGCAATTCCTAATAGCAAGGATGATTGGACCGCTTGAATCTAAACCAGTGCGAATGCTCCGGTATTGGCCCAACCATGGAATTCACTGAATGGCCTCAGGGAGTATCGTTTACCGAACTACGCGAAAACCGCAGATGAATATCTGACGCATCCGGCCTGGCAATTCTCTGCCAATCCCCTGTAAGCCCTGCTCAGTAGGCGGACCTACATAGAAATGCACAAAAAGAAAATCACCGCGTGATCGCGAATAAGTAAAGGCCTGTAAAAGCAAAAACGGCGCCTTTCGGCACCGTTTTTGAAATACACCGCGAAAACACTAAATACGCGAGGCCCCTGCGAGCGTGCGCGAAATGCTGCCCAATTGCGGCGTGTCGGGGTGCAGACACGCACGCTCGCGGAAAAAAGGGGGTCAGGCGGCTTCGGGGCGGTCGTCGTCCTGCTTGGCGGCTTGCCTGTCGGCCCGCTTCGTGCGGCGCCACTGGCGAACCGTCGCAATCGCCGTCTTCAGCCCGCGACGACGGCCGGTGGCCGGATCGATCGCGGCGAATTCGGGCCCGAGTTCGTCGAACATCCGCTCGCTGCGGGTCTCCGGTGCGTCATCGCGAGTGTCGCGCAGGTACTTGTCCGGCAGCGACAGCTTGGCGATGGTCCGCCACGCCTTGCCGTACTGCAGCAGGAACGATCCCGTCGTGTACGGCAGGTCGTACTTGTCGCAGACCTCGCGCACCCGAATCGAGATCTCGTAGAGCCGGTTACTCGGAAGATCCGGATACAGATGATGCTCGATCTGGTGGCACAGGTTGCCGCTCATGAACCGCAGTATCGGGCCGCTGTCGAAGTTGGCACTGCCAAGCATCTGGCGCAGGTACCACTCGCCCTTGCTCTCACCCACCATGTCGGTCTTGGTGAACTTCTCTGCACCATCAGGGAAGTGGCCGCAGAAGATCACCGCGTTGGCCCACACGTTGCGGATGACGTTCGCCATCGCATTGGCCTTCAGCGTCGACTTGTACGTCGCGCCAGGCGACAACGACGTCACGGCGGGGTACGCCACGTAATCCTTGGCGACCTGATGCCCTGCCTTGATGCCGAACTCACGTATCCGCTCCAGCGTCGAATTGCGGTCGTCGCGGCCCTTGAAGATCTTGCCGAGCTCCAGGTGTTGCAGACCGACGCCCCACTCGAACAGTGTGGCGAGCATGGTGTTGTAGAACAGGTTCAACAAGTTCATCGGCTTCCACCGCTGATCGCGGGTCACCCGAATGAGCCCGTAGCCCACATCGTCATCCATGCCCAGGATGTTGGTGTACTTGTGATGCATGAAGTTGTGCGTGAAGCGCCAATGCTTGGACGCGCCACTCATGTCCCACTCCCACGTCGAGGAGTGAATCTCGGGATCGTTCATCCAATCCCATTGACCGTGCATGACGTTGTGGCCGATCTCCATGTTCTCGATGATCTTGGCCACGCCCAGGGTCACTGTGCCCGCCCACCATGCGGAACGACGCGAACTAGCGGCCAGCGTGAGCCGGCCCGCCACCTCGAGCGCCCGCTGGGCGGCAATCGTGCGGCGGATATATCGAGCATCGCGCTCACCACGAGAGTCCTCGATGTCCTGGCGAATTGCGTCCAGCTCGAAAGCCAGATTCTCGATGTCGGCGTCAGTCAAGTGTGCGAACGCCGGAACGTCTGTAATAGCCATCGTTACTCCTCCTCTCGTTACCTACTCTATCGTAACCTACGGCACCGTAGGTTACCAGCCAGTAAAGCCTAGACGTCGAGCACACAGTCGCCAGAAGCTGCGGAAATGCATGTCTGAATCCGGCTGCCGGGCTCTTTTTCGGCGCCGGTACGCAGGTCGCGGACGTGCCCGTCGAGCAGACCGACAACGCAGGACTGGCAGATACCCATCCGGCACCCGAACGGCATCCGGATCCCGACCTGCTCGCCCGCGTCCATCAACGACGTCGCGGCGTCCACAGTGAGTGTCTTCCCGGTGCGCGCGAACTCAACCGTGCCGCCCTGGCCGTGCACCGCGGCCTTGGACGCCGCGAAGTGCTCCAGGTGTAACCGGTCCGCGACGCCCGCGGCCGTCCAGACCCGATCCGCCGCGTTCAGCATGCCCTCCGGTCCGCACGCCCACGCCTGACGCTCACGCCAGTCCGGCACTTCGTCGTCGAGGCGGGACAGATCGAGACGCCCTTGTGTGCGGGTCGCGCGCAGCCGCAACCGGTAGCCCTTGTGGCGTTCTCCGAGATCCGCCAGCTCCCCGGCGAACATCACATCGGTTTCCGTTGGGGCCGAATGCAAGTGGACCACGTCGGTGATTTGACCGCGACGGGCCAGCGTGCGCAGCATCGACATCACCGGCGTGATGCCGGATCCGCCGGTGATGAACAACACCGACGCAGGCGCCGGATCGGGCATCACGAAGTTGCCCTGAGGCGCCGCGAGGCGCACGATCGTGCCTGGTGCCACCCCGCCGACCAGATGAGTCGACAGGAACCCCTCGGGCATGGCCTTGACCGTGATGGTGATGGTTCGCGCGCCCCGCCGCAACGTCGCCCCCGTGGCGGCTTCGGTCACCGGAGTCGATGTCAGCGAGTAGGACCGCCACCGCCAGCGTCCATTCATCAGCACGCCGATGCCGACGTACTGGCCCGGTTCGTAGTTGAAGGTGAAGCCCCATCCCGGCTTGATGACCAGGGTCGCGGAGTCGACGGTCTCGCGACGAACCTCGATCACCCGACCGCGCAGTTCGCGCGCCGACCACAGCGGGTTGGCGAGTTTCAGGTAGTCGTCGGGCAGCAGCGGCGTGGTGATCCGCCCGGCCAGCGTGCGCAGTGCATGCCAGCCAGGGTTTTCCTTTGCGCCCGCCACCTTGGGTCGCACGGTATCGGCGACATTGGCCGAGACCTTAATCGAGTTCTTGGCCACGTAACCTACGGTACCGTAACCTACGGTCCCGTATCCAGTCGAAATTCCTGCGAACCGAGAAAATCAGAGCAGCTCGAGCAGGAACGGCAGCTCTTGCGCGGCATACCAGGCCAGGTCATGGTCCTGCGCGTCGCCCACGATGAATTCGGCGTCCTCATCGCCCAGGTCAGCGGCGTCGACCGCCTCGACCGCCTGCAGCACCGCCGTCTCGGCGTCGGCGTTGTCGACGTACGCGGCGATCACGTCGTCGTACCGGACCGGCCCGGCCAGCCGCACGACCGCATCGTCGAGATCGGGGCGGGCCGTCGCATCCTCAACATCGGCCACCACCACGGCCCGGCGGAGCGGCAGGGACGACGTCCCCTCGCCCGCGAGCAGCCGCAGCGATGCCAGCGCAGCCTCGCGCAGTGCCACCTCGGCGAGTTCTTCGTCGTCGCCCGCCGCGTAGGACTCCCGCAGTTTCGGCGTCACCGCGAACGCCGTCCCGCTCCTGGCGTGCAACACGCGATCGGCAACAAGCTGCTGCAGGAGGGCCAAAGTCGCGGGGACGTAGACATGCACCAGGCGAGGTTAGCCGCTACTTTGCCGACGGGTCCCGTTCCACGCCGTCACTGCGCGGCTTCGAGGAGTTCGTCGAGCGATTCCCGCAGGAGAGAAGGCAATACGTCGACGTCGCTCATCGCATCCCGATCGGCGTTGATGCCGAAATACAACATGCCGTTGTACGACGTGACACCGATTGCCAGCACCTGGTTATTCAGCAGCGGCGGTACGGCATACGTCTCCAACAACTTGGTGCCCGCGACGAACATCTGCTTCTGCGCACCGGGAACGTTCGTGATCAAAAGGTTGAACGACCGCGCCGAGAACGTGGTTGCGACGCGAATTCCCATGGCGTGCAACGTCGGTGGCGCAAAACCGGATAGCGTGACGATGGTCCTGGCGTCGACAAGGCTGGACGCCGTCGGATGCGACTCTGTGACATGGGCGATCTGCGACAGTCGGACAACCGCGTTGCCTTCCCCCACAGGCAGGTCGACGAGGAACGGCGACACCTCGCTGATGGCCTGCCCGGGCCCGCCGCCCGTATCGAGGTCGACGTCGGGATAGACCGACATCGGTGCCATCGCGCGCACCGTCGTCGTCGGCGTCACCGGCTCGCCGCGCGAGAGCAGCCAGTTGCGAAGGGCACCCGCGACCACGGCCAGCACCACGTCGTTGACGTCGCAGTCGTAGCGCGCGCGCACCAGGCGGAAGTCCTCCAGCCGATGGCTGGCGACGCTGAAGCGGCGGTTACGCGACACCGTGGTGTTCAGCGGGCTGTTGGGTGCGGTGCCACGCGCGACGGTGCGGGCGACGTCGACAAATCGCCGCCCCACTTCGGCCAGCTGCCCGGCGTTGGTCGCAACGTCGGTCACCGCGGACCGCACGGCGGCCAGCTGCTCGGCGGGCCGGGCGATCCATTCACCAACCGCCCCGATTAACAACCGGCGATCGCTGGGCTCACGAGCCGGGATCCAGATGTCCTCACCGAACTCCGGCGCCTTCTGCGTGCGGTCGGCGACGACGTGGCCGATCTCCAGCGCTGTCATCCCGTTCACCAGCGCCTGATGGGATTTCGTGTAGATCGCGACGCGATTGCGGGCCAGCCCCTCGACCAGGTACATCTCCCACAGCGGCCGCGATTTGTCCAACGGCCGCGAACCCAGCCGGGCAACAAGGTCGTGCAGTTGCGCGTCGCTGCCCGGCGACGGCAGCGCCGAGCGGCGGATGTGGTACGTGATGTCGAAGTCGCCGTCGTCGATCCACACCGGCCTGGCCAGACCCAACGTCACTTCGCGCACCTTCTGGCGGTATCGCGGAATCTGCGGCAATCGCTGTTCAACGGTGGCGAGCAGGGTTTCGTAGGACAGGCCGTTGCGGGGCTTGCGCAGAATCGACAGGGTGCCGACGTACATCGGGGTCGACGTGTCCTCCAAGTGGTAGAACGACGCGTCCGACGCCGACAACCGGATCACCATTGCGGCGTCACCCTCCCCCTTTGAGTTTTGTGTCTGTCATCAAACCCCCCGGAGAGGTTATCGGCCTTCTCCGTGCCCTCGCATCACGGGTGCATGCGGGCCTTTCAAACCGTGCGATCATGAATGAGTCTGCGACTCTCCAGCAGATGCCGTTACCGTCGCATCGATCGCTGGAGACCCTTATGACCGCCTCTCGCACCCCGTCCGAACCGGTGTCAGATGTCGCCGGCCCAGCGGCTCCGGTGTTCGTCTCCCCCGTCATCGACTACGAACCGCCACCGCTCGACGGTTTGTGCCAGGTCCCGACTCCCGCCGCCTTGCACCGCCGCACCCCGCGACCACTGCGGCGGGCGCCTGCCTACGCGCGCGAACCACTCCCGCCACGCGATGCGGTCGTCTTCGCCGACGCCGGGCTGCGTCGGGTGCTCGAAGGCATCGACAGGCGGCGGCCGCTCGCGCAGCTGCGACCGCTCGTGGCGCCCGCGCTCATCGACACCGTGGTCGCGTTGGCGAGGGTGAGCCATGCCGCTGCCGCGACGCTGCGTCGCGTGCGGGTTCGCATGGTCGACGCCGACGCCGCCGAGGTGTTCGGCACGTACACGCGCGGGCAGCGTGTCCTTGCCATCGCCGCACGAATCGAACTGCACCGTGACCGGTGGCGAATCGTCGCTCTCCAGCTCGGATGAAGCGACCAGTCGGCGGAGCCGGGACCTAGCGCCTGCGCATGCCCTTGGCGTCCTTGGCCTGCTGACGCGCCGCTTCGCGCCGCTGGCGCCTGCTGGTGCCCGTCGGGGCGGCGTGCTTGGGGCCGCTGCTGGACCGTTGCACCGCAGCCGACCCGTCCTCCGACGGTCCGGTGTACGTCAGCGGTGGCGCCTCGTCCTGAATTCCCTTGGCGCGCAACGCCGCAGCGGGCGCAGGGCGTTCCTTGGTGGCTACCGCGCCGTCCTGAGCCCGTGCGGCCGCCGCGGCTGCGAACTCGGCCAGGCCCTCTGGGGCATCGACGGGCGCCACCGCAGGCGCAGGCGCGGCCTCGACGGTCACGTTGAACAGGAAGCCGACCGACTCCTCCTTGACGCCGTCGAGCATGCCGATGAACATGTCGTAGCCCTCGCGCTGGTATTCGACCAGCGGGTCACGCTGGGCCATCGCCCGCAGCCCGATGCCTTCCTTGAGGTAGTCCATCTCGTAGAGGTGCTCGCGCCACTTGCGGTCGACCACATTGAGCAGCACGTTGCGCTCGAGTTGCCGCATCGCGCCTTCGCCCGCGATCTCCTCGAGCTGCTTCTCGCGTTCGGCGTACGCACGCTCGGCGTCGGCGATCAACGCGTCCAGCAGCTCTTCGCGGGTCAGCTCACCGGGCTCGCCGACGGCGTCGGAGTCGATCAGGTCGTGGTGATCGATGCCGACCGGGTACAGCGTCTTCAACGCGTCCCACAGCTTCTCCAGATCCCAGTCCTCGGAGTAGCCCTCCGCCGTGGCGCCGTCGACGTACGCGGTGACGACGTCGATCAGCATCTTGTGCGCCTGCTCGGCCAGGCTCTCACCCTCAAGGATCATGTGGCGCTCCGCGTAGATGACCTTGCGCTGCTGATTCATGACCTCGTCGTACTTGAGGACGTTCTTGCGGACCTCGAAGTTCTGCTGTTCGACCTGGGTCTGTGCGCTCTTGATGGCGCGGGTGACCATCTTCGCTTCGATCGGCACGTCGTCGGGCAGGTTCAGCCGCGTCAACAACGACTCGAGCGTCGCGCCGTTGAACCGCCTCATCAATTCGTCGCCCAGCGACAGGTAGAACCGCGACTCGCCGGGGTCGCCCTGGCGGCCGGAACGTCCGCGCAGCTGGTTGTCGATGCGTCGCGACTCGTGTCGCTCGGTACCCAGCACGTACAGACCGCCGACGGCGATGACGTCTTCGGCCTCTTCACTCGCCTCGGCCTGGACCTCGGGCATCATCTCGTGCCACGCGGCTTCGTACTCGTCCTCTGTCTCGATCGGGTCGAGACCCTGGTCGCGCAGCCGCTTGTCGACGAGGAAGTCCACGTTGCCGCCGAGCACGATGTCGGTGCCGCGGCCCGCCATGTTCGTGGCGACCGTGATGGCGCCGAGACGGCCCGCCTCGGCGATGATCGTGGCTTCCTGCTCGTGGTACTTGGCGTTGAGCACGTTGTGCGGGATGCGCCGCTTCTGGAACTGCCGCGACAGGTACTCGGACCGCTCGACGCTGGTGGTGCCGATCAGCACCGGCTGACCCTTCTCGTACCGCTCGCTGACGTCGTCGACCACCGCGATGTATTTGGCCTCTTCTGTCTTGTAGATGAGGTCGGAATTGTCGCTGCGGATCATCGGCTTGTTCGTCGGGATCGACACAACGCCGAGGCCGTAGATCTCGTGCAGCTCGGCCGCCTCGGTCTGGGCAGTGCCCGTCATACCGGAGAGCTTTTCGTAGAGCCGGAAGTAGTTCTGCAGCGTGATCGTGGCCAGCGTCTGGTTCTCGGCCTTGATCTCGACGTGCTCCTTGGCCTCGATGGCCTGATGCATGCCCTCGTTGTAGCGACGGCCGATCAGCACGCGACCGGTGAACTCGTCGACGATCAGCACCTCGCCGTCGCGCACGATGTAGTCCTTGTCGCGCTGGAACAGCTCCTTGGCCTTCAGCGAGTTGTTCAGGTAGCTGACCAGCGGCGAGTTGGCCGCCTCGTAGAGGTTGTCGATGCCCAGCTGGTCCTCGACGAACTCCACGCCTACCTCGTGCACGCCGACGGTGCGCTTGCGCAGGTCCACCTCGTAATGGGTGTCCTTCTCCATCAACGGCGCGAGCCGGGCGAACTCGGTGTACCAGTTCGACGCACCGTCGGCCGGACCCGAGATGATCAGCGGGGTACGGGCCTCGTCGATGAGGATCGAGTCGACCTCGTCGACAATCGCGAAGTTGTGGCCGCGCTGCACCAGGTCGGTCAGCGAGTGCGCCATGTTGTCGCGCAGGTAGTCGAAGCCGAACTCGTTGTTGGTGCCGTAGGCGATGTCGGCGGCATACGCGACGCGACGCTGGTCGGGGGTCATCCCGGAAAGAATCACCCCGACCTCGAGACCGAGGAAGCGATGCACGCGGCCCATGCCCTCAGCGTCGCGCTTGGCCAAGTAGTCGTTCACGGTGACGATGTGCACGCCCTTGCCGGCCAGTGCGTTGAGGTATGACGGCAGGATCGCGGTCAGCGTCTTACCCTCACCGGTCTTCATCTCGGCGACGTTGCCGAAGTGCAGCGCCGCACCGCCCATCACCTGGACGTCGAAGGGCCGCTGCGACCGCACCCGCCAGGCCGCCTCGCGGGCGACCGCAAACGCCTCGGGCAGCAGGTCGTCCAGGCTTTCGCCGTCGGCGTGGCGCTTCTTGAACTCGTCGGTCTTGGCCCGCAACTCGGCGTCCGAAAGCTTCTCTACGTCGTCAGACAGGGTGTTGACGTAGTCAGCCACCCCCTTGAGGCGCTTGACCATGCGGCCTTCACCGAGACGGAGCAACTTGTCCAGCACGCTATTTCCTCGTTTGTTCGATGGATGTCATGGCTTATCAGACGCAGTCCATCGTAAGTGACTCGCCGAAATAGCTGGTCGAAGCTCTCTGAAAGGCTCAGGCCAGGCGGATTAGCCCGTAATCGTAGGCGTGGCGTCGATACACCACGCAAGGCTTGTCGCTCTCCTTGTCCTGGAACAGGAAGAAGTCGTGGCCGACGAGCTCCATCTCGTAGAGCGCGTCGTCAACGGTCATCGGCTTGGCCGGATGTTCCTTGGTGCGCACGATGCGCCCTGGTTCGTGGTCTTCAACAGCGGCACCGTCTACGCGCGCGTCTTCGGCGACCTTCGGCTCCTCCGACACCGGATTCAGCGCCGTGGCCTGGGCCAGGGAGACGGGCGTCTTGTCGCCGTAATGGATCTTGCGGCGGTCCTTGCTGCGCCGCAGCCGGTTCTCGAGCTTGCAGACCGCCGATTCGAGCGCGGCGTAGAAGCTGTCCGCGCAGGCCTCGCCCCGCACCACGGGGCCGCGACCGCGAGCGGTGATCTCTACGTGTTGACAGTTCTTGCGTTGGCGCCGGTTGCGCTCGTGGTCGAGTTCCACGTCGAAGAGGTAGATGGTGCGGTCGAAACGTTCCAGGCGTGACAGCTTCTCCGAGACGTAGATTCGGAAGTGGTCGGGAATCTCGACGTTGCGACCTGTGACGACGACCTCGGCGTTGGTAGCGGCTTCGGGAGTCTCGTCTTCGATCACCATCGTGCGGTTCGAATCGACGGAATTAGTTGACATGCTTGGCAACTCGTTTCTTTCGGCGTCCGCACGCATTACGCGTGCCCGGCTTGTCAGGGATACGCGCCGACGGGGCCTGCATGTCTCGCCACCCGCCGGTGCAAGGTGTCGACTACTCACCTCCTACCGCTTGTTGGCGATGCTTGCGCCCGCAAGGCTCGAGCGCCGCCGTGAGGTTCACGGGTGGTTAGTGCCGACGGTAACCGTGTTCACCCAGTAGTGCCAGTAAATTCGCACACCCGTTTTGAGTTCTTCACGTCGGATTGACCTGAGCAAAAATGCCGCACCCGTCACTGCACCGGCTCAGGCGTTCGCCACGGCCAGAACGGCCACCACGCGGGCCCCGAGCGCCTGAAGCACACGGACGGATTCGCAGGCTGTCGCCCCTGTCGTGACAATGTCGTCGACGACCAGCACGTCACCGGCAACGGGCTTGGCGACTTTCACCCGGCCCGCGACGTTGCGCTGACGGTCGACGCTCGACAGGCCGACGGAGTCGCGGACGAAGGCCCGCATGCGCAGGGCCGCCACCACGTCAGCGCCGGGCACTTCGGCGGTCGCGGCCGCAGCGATGCGGGCCACCGGATCGCCACCGCGGCGCCGGGCGGCAGATGACCGCGTCGGGGCAGGCACGACGGTCACCGGCGCCTCGATGACACCCCAGGCGAGTAGGCGCCGGATACCGGCATTCACTGCCGCCGCAAGCGGTGTGACCAGGTCGGTGCGGCCGTGCTCCTTGAGGGCGACGATGGCTTCCCGGCGCGCGCCCGCATATCGGCCGAGCGACAACACCGGCACGGCAGGATCGATCCGCGGTGTGATCAGACGGGGTTCGTCGGGCTGGACGGTCAGTTCCCGCGCGCACGCAGGGCACCACGGGGTCGACGGCGCGCCGCAGCCTCCGCATTCGAGCGGAAGGACGAGGTCGAGCATGCCCGCAGTGTGGCAACACGGTGCGACATAGTCCTCGTGATCGCCCTCGTGATAATCCTCGTGCCGTCACGGGTACTCCCTTACCCATGAGTGCAGACGAGCGCGAATCGTTCATCGTCGACTGCCTCGTCAACGCGTTTTCGGACCTGATGGAAGCCGATCCTGACGCGTTCCGCACCAAGTTCCGCAAGATGGCGGCCGAGCCGTTCGCCTTCTATCGCGGCAGCGCGTGTGTGTTCTACGCCGACGTTGCCGATCGCGAGGACAGGTGGGCTGACGAGCGAACGTCTCGGGTGTGGATCCAGGGCGACCTGCATGCCGAAAACTTCGGCACGTATATGGACGGGTCGGGCGTGTTGATCTTCGATGTGAACGACTTCGACGAGGCTTTCGTCGGCCATTTCACATGGGACATCGAGCGGTTCGCGGCCAGCATCGCGTTGATGTGCTGGCAGAAGGCGCTGTCCGACAAGGAGATCGCGATGCTCATCGACACGTTCGTGCGGGCCTACCTCCGCCAGGTCCGGTGGTTCGTCGAGGTCGAAGACGACTCGACGTTCTCCCTGAACCTGACGACCGCGCGCGGCGCGGTGCTCGCGGCCCTTCAGTCGGCACGGCTGTCCACCCGCCCCCAGATGCTGGATCGCATGACGCAGGTCGACGAAACCGACCGGCGCTTCCGCGAGATGGCCGGCGTGCGTCGACTCGATGATGCCGAACGGGACAAGGTCTGCGACGCGTTCGACCGGTACCTGGAGACGATTCCGGAGACGAAGCGCTTCCGCGGGATCACCTATGACATCAAGGATGTGATCGGCAAGACCGGCATGGGCATCGGCAGCGCGGGGCTGCCGACCTACACGGTGCTGATCGAGGGCTTCAACCAGGCACTGGACAACGACGTGGTGTTGTCGATGAAGCAAGGAAACGTGGCCGCGCCCAGCCGCGTCGTCGACGATCCCGATGTACACAAGTACTTCCTGCACCATGGCCACCGCACCGCGGTGTCGCAACGCGCGCTGCAGGCACACGCCGATCCGTTGCTCGGCTACACCGATATCGACGAAGTCGGCTTTGTCGTCAGCGAACTGTCACCGTACGAGGCCGATTTGGACTGGAGCGAACTGACCGAACCCGAGGAGCTCGCGGAGGTCATCGAACAGCTCGGCCAGGCGGTGGCCAAGGTGCATTGCGTCAGCGACACTGACAGCGACCAATCGCTGGTCGACTTCCAGACCGAGGACGCGATCGTCGAGGTGATCGGGGACGACGATGACGGCTTCGCCTCCGACATGGTGTCGTTCGGGCTGGAATACGCCGCGATGGTGCGCGAGGACCATCGGCACTTCGTCGAGGCGTTCCGCGAGGGCCGGATCCCCGGCGTCACGTCGACTTGAGGCGCCTCATTCGGCCACCGCCTCGATGAGGCCGTGGGGCGAGTCCGCCTGGTGGACCTCGAGTCGCCGCAGACCCGCGTCCGACAACAGTGCGTCGAACTCGGCAAGTGTGCGTTCCTTACCGGTTGCCATCGCGAGCATGTTCAAATCCATGAGCGCTCCGATTCCGGGATCGGTGTGATCTCCGACGAGGAAGTCGACGATGGCGATACGGCCGCCGGGAAGCATCGCCTCCCGGCAGCGACTCAGGATTTTGACGCAGCTCTCATCGTCCCAGTCGTGCAGGACGAACTTGAGCAGATACAGGTCGGCTGGGGGCACTGACTCGAAGAAGTTGCCGCCGACGACCTCGGTACGGTCACTTGTGATTTCGGGTGCTACCGCCGCGGCGACGTCCGGCCGGTCGAAGACGATCCCACGCAGCTCCGGGTTGGCCTGCTGCAGCAGACGCAAGAACGCACCGTTGGCCCCACCGACATCGACGGCCAGCTTCACGTCGCTCGTGTTGAGCCGGTTCGCGACGTCACCGGCCCACAGCGAGGTGAGGCATTCCATTGCCCCGGTGAACTCGGCGGACACCTCCGGGTTCTGCTCCATATGCTCGAAGATCGGCATTCCCAGCGTTTCTCGGGTCTGGCTCCCACCCGTCCGCACCGCGGCAACGAATTCACCCCACGGTGCCCAATGGGAACGGTTGGTCATCGCAAGGACCAGGTTTCGCAGCGAACCCGGCGCGTCCTTGCGCAAAGTGTCCAACAGAGCGGTGGCCTCAAATCGCTTGTCGGGGTGCATGGTCAGTAGCCCGAAGGAAACCCCTGCACGCATCAACCGGTATGTCGTCTCGGCAGCGCTGCCCTCCCGTTGCGCTATGTCGGCGGCAGACAGCGGGCCTTCGGCAAGATGATCGGCGATGGAAAGGTCAGCGAAGGCGCGCAGCGCCTGGCTGATCCAATAGCTGAACAGAATGTCCGCCATCTGCTGGCGGACGTCTTGCCGTTGTGCCCCTTGCCCAATTGCCATACTCATTGCGCGGTCGTTTCCTTTCGTAGCCGGTATTGCGTCGTTATCTCATCTGCCGCGAGCTCGCCGATGACAACGCAGGGCGCCATCGTGTTACCCGCCGTGATCGTTGGCATGATCGAAGCGTCGGCGACGCGTAGATGGTCGATGCCGTACACCCTGAGGCTGCCGTCGACGACGGCCCGCGGGTCTCGTCCCATCTTGGCCGTGCCGGCTTGGTGCCAGAAGCTCATCGCGGCGTCACGCAAGTACTGGTCCAGGTCGTCCCCCTTCAGATCGCCCGGCATGAATTCTCGGGCGAAGAACGGACGAAGCCCTGCCGCGTTGCCCACTTCGCGAATGCCCGTGACGCATTCTCGAGCCATCGTGAGGTCCTCGAGATCCGAAAGCCCGTTCTCGATGATTCGGATCGGGCAATCCGGATCAGGACCTGTGAGTTCAACGACGCCACGGCTTTTGGGGTGGGTTAGCCCGCTGTGCATGCTCCAGCACGACATAGGCATTCCGAATCGAGCGAAGTTCTCCGGACTCCCGATCGGTAACGCAGCATGGCAGGCAAAGAAGTCGGGTGAGTCGCTTCCGCGACTGCTCGGCCAGTACATCACAGCACTGGCCACTTCATCGGGTGGCCACCGGTCAGGCGTCTCCCACACGCAGGTGAACGCGAGGTGGTTCTGAAAGTTTCGGCCAACCCCGGGTAGATGCTGGATCACCGGAATCCCCATTGGCCGCAAGCTGCGCTCATCACCGACCCCGGACTGCATCAGGACTTTCGGTGTGTGGATCGCACCCAACGAGAGCACCACCTCGGTACCGGCGGTAAACGCGCGAACCTCGCCGCGCAGGGCGACCTCCACTCCTGTCGCCCGCCTGTCGTTGATGATCACGCGGCGGACCGACGCATCGGACAACACCGTCAGGTTCGGCCGATCCATGACCGGATAGGGGTAGCAGCGAAAGATCGACTGACGCTTGCCATCTCGAATGGAGTTCTCGGCGATTGCCGCCCCACCCTTGCCCTCCATCATCGCGCCGTTCGGGTTGCCGAAGCGAGCGATCCCCAGACAGCTCGCGGCTTCGATCGTCGCAGGACCGGCCGGATGGACGCTGCTGGTGGGTTCGATCCAAACAAGTCCGTCACTGCCCCGCTGCTGGCAATCGCCGTAGCCGTGCCAGTTTTCGATCCGGCGGTAGATGTCGAGCACGGCCTCGTACTTCCAGGCGTCGTTGCCGGATTCGGCTGCAAAATGGTCCCAGTCCGACTTGTGTGCGCGCGCCCATGTCATCACGTTGATGCTCGACCCGCCGCCGAGAACCTTTCCGGCGGACAGCGTCATCGCCCGGCCGTTGAGGTTTCGGTTCGGCTCGGCCTGGAACGCCCAGTCCATCGGTCCGCCAAGATTGGTGCTCCACTGGCCGGGATCGGTAACACTTGGTATGTCATCATCGCCACCGGCTTCCAGCAACAACACACTGACCGTGGGGTCCTCGGCCAGGCGCCGGGCCACAACAGATCCCGATGACCCGGCACCGCAAACGATGAAGTCGTATGACCGCGTCAGATCGGCTGCCAGCCGCTCCTGGTTCACGCGAACCCGAGCATCGAGCTCCACTTCGTAAGTCGGCGCTGATGTCAATGTTGTTGCCTCCATTCAGTTTTTGCGGCGAAGGATGCCAGTCCCTGTCCATCAACGATCACCAGGCAGCTGTCCTCGCACCGGATCAAGCCGCGGTCCCGCAGAACGCACAGTCCCGCGTCAATCAGTTCCGGAGCCACACCCGCATAACGCGACATCTCCTCGGACGTCATGTCGTGCACCACCCGCACCTCGTCGCCATCGCGCATTCCGAATCGCTTGGCCAACAACAAAATCCTTCTGGCGATACGCTGTGGCGGGTCGCAGACCGCAAAGTCCGCCAGCGAGCTCGTCATCATCTCGGCACGGCGCGCGAGCAGGCGCATGATCTGGTGAATGGCTTCGGGGCAGTCGGCCACCCACTCCAGCAATTGGTCGCGGTCGATCGCGACGGCGCGAACCTCGGTCAGTGCCGTCACCGTGGCCTCGCGCACGCCGCAGTCGAACGGGGTCAACTCGCCGAACACGTCCAAGGCGCCAACTATGTTGAGGACGAACTCTCTTCCGTCCGTGTGCAGGTAGGACACCTTGGCCTTCCCGGACACGATCACGTACAGACAGTCGCCGGGCTCGCCTTGGGCAAAGACGATTCGGCCCGCCGGAAAGCAGACGGACCGCGTCTGCGTCATCAAGGCCGCTACCACGTCGGGGTCGGTCTTGCTGAAGATCCCAGAGGCCATCAGCGCGCGGTGTTCGTCGCCATGCATGGCCAGCATGGCGCCAACGCTAGGCAGACGCGGGTCCACCGACTAGCCGATACGCGTAGCGGGCTGGACAGATTGCGCACATTTGGCGATTGCGCAGTGATTTACTACCGACCGCTGTGAGCTCGCTTGCGGCGCAGTGCCTCTACGGGCAACTCGCCGTAGCGGGCCGCATGCGCGGCAGCGAACCGCCCCAGGTTGGTGAAACCCCAGCGGTAGGCAATCGGGGCCACGCTGGCCACCGAGGCATCCGCTTCGAGCAAGGCCTGATGTGCGCGGCGCATCCGTACCTGACGCAAATACGCCATGGGCGACATACCGAGATGCCGCCGGAAACCCTCCTGGAGTGCCCGGACACTGGTGTGGCTGCGCTTCGCGATCGACGACACGGTCAGGGGCAGGTGCGCTTCGTCTTCGATGATTTCGATGGCAACGCGAATCGTGCGCGGTACGGGCACCGTTCGGATCGAGTGAGAGCGTCGCGTTGAGTGTGATCAGGGACTAGGAGAAACCCGCGAATCAGGCTTTCCGCGAACGGCAATCCGACCAGCGGCTGATTGATCAGGCTGTTGGCCCCGAAGAGGTGTTGCCGGAAATGGAGCAACATGTTGACCTAGCTTCGGGCGGGGCCTGCCGTCACTCGCATGACCGGCTTGAACTCGATTTGAGACGTCGCCTCCAGGCCGATGGCATCACTGAATGCAGTATCGACGCGGAGCGCTGGAACTTGAAGCAGATGAATTCGGTGCCCGCTTTCCATCGCGTCGCGCCTACCCCCTCTGGCGCAAAAACGGCCGCACTGCCAGGTCCGGCCTGCACCGACATCCCCTTGTGGACACTCTCCGTGCAACCGGACCTCAGCAGGAGCACCCGATAGCTACTGCACAGCTCGGCACAGTCGATCGACACCTCAGAGCCGACGATCAATTCGGAAAGTGCAACCGGGCCTACTTGACCCACCCGTTGGGTGAGCGAGAACGAATCTGGATCAGTCAACAATTTGAGGTGGGGGCGGTGGCAGCACTGTGACGTGAAGTCGTCGAATGATTGCGTCTGCGTCCACTCGCTCGAATTCACGACGTCCGCTGCCGTTCGGTCCGTCATGAGCCCTACCTCTCTCAACCGTGCGACATGACGCCTGTCCAGGAGGAAAACTCAGCGGGACCCTATAGAGATGCCGCTACGGCCGTGACCTAACGAAAGTCACAGCCAATTGGGAGGAAACAAGAATCAGCTCAAGACGATGGAATCCCCTTGCACCGAAACCGCCACGGCTTCCAGCGGCTTGTCGGCCGGTCCATTGGCCACCGAACCGTCCAGGTTGAACTTGCTGCCGTGACACGGACAGTCGATCGTGCCTTCGGCGACCTTGTCCACGAGGCAGCCTTTATGTGTGCACTTCGCGGAGAAACCCATGAACTGACCCGCGGAGGGCTGGGTGATCACGACCTCGTTGACGATCAGTCCGGATCCGACGGGCACATCGGCGGTGTTCGCAAGCGCGGT
Source organism: uncultured Actinomycetota bacterium (assembly GCA_963848855.1). Lineage (GTDB taxonomy): Bacteria > Actinomycetota > Actinomycetes > Mycobacteriales > Mycobacteriaceae > Mycobacterium. Next base: position 465,075 of record CAWKFL010000005.1, on the reverse strand, counting down.
TGCCGGCGCCGACCCGACGCCAGGGCCGGCAGTCTCGGTCGTCGTTGCCGGCGGGCTGGCTTCGGATGACTCCTCCGGTTTCTTGCCGTAGGTCGAGCAGGCGGCGACCACGGTCGCGATCAGACCGAGTCCGGCGCCGATCAGGAACCTCTGGCGGGGAACTCGGAACTCGTCGAAAAACATTACGATCCTTTCGTTAGAAGATCACGCCGTTGGTTTGGAAGAACCAAAGCGCCGAAGTCAGCCAGACGTAGACCAATCCGAAGAACACCAGCCCACCGGCGATCGGAATGACCCATCCCCGAAGGCCTTTGCGCGTGAGCAGCACCATTTTGGTGACGAACACGCCGTAGAAGAAGCATCCGAACAGCGAGTGGAACAACACGCGGTTGTCGAAGGACTTGAAGCCGAGCGCATACAGGCAGTGCACCGCGACCGGCACGCTGGCCAGCACGGCCAACCGGCCCGCCCACACGTGTGCGGTGCCCATCCACGAGGGCGCCTTTCCACCAGGAATGAGCCGATACATCGCAAAGGCCGACACCAGTTGGAACAGCGCCAGCGTCACCGCCAGCGTCGCCAGCCAGGACTTCGCGGCCAGACCGCTGGAGAACCCAGCGATGCTCACGGAGAAATACTGTGGCTCATGGACTTTGCCGAACACACCGAGTCCGACCGCGACGAGCGCACCGAGCAGGATCGCGAGCAGTACCGCGATCCCAGCGCCGTTGGGCGCACTGACGCGCTGGGTTTCGGCGGTGTCAGACATTGCTGTCACCCTGTACGCGGGTGGCATTGACCGTCCGGCCCTCCACAAATGCCGAGCCCTCCGTCGACAACTGGGGCGCCGGTTCGGTTGCCCCGTCAGGGCGCCGCAGCACGCCGGTCACGTTCCCCGATGAATCGATGATCCAGCTGGCGCGAACGTCGGCGTCCTCGTAGACGTACAAGCCAGCGGGAGGTTGTGTCGGATCTGCTTTGAAGTCCCACTTCTTCTGGCCGATCCACAACGTGCCCGTGACAGAGTCGGCCTGCAGGCTGCCGTCGAGCCGACTCGTCGTGTCCTTGTTCGCGAGGTTCAGGGTGCCGTTGACGGCGCTACCGCGCAGCCACGACTCGACCGAGTTGCCGTCACAGGCGTAGGCAACGGCGGCGTCACCGTTGACGGTGATCTCCAACGTGATCGTGCCGCCGGCCGTCGGTATTTTGCCAACGTAATCGGCCTTGGCCGGAAACTGCGGTGGAGGAGGTGTCGGCGGCGCAGGTCGTGCGGTCGACGGTGCAGGCGCGGATGCGACGGCTTGCGCAGCCTGCCTGGTTTGCGGTTCCGGTTCGGTCTCCTTTGACATGTTGACCAACAAGATGGCGACCCCGAGCACGACAACCGCGCCGACGGTCAACAACGGACCACGGACCTTCATGTTCGACTCCTAGGCTGTTCAGCAAACACCTCTGGCAGCGTTTTGTCTGCACAACGGTCGATACAGAAGGAAGGTTCAGTGCGGCTGAAAAGAAGTCGTCCCGCGGTCGGCCACTGCCTCGATAACGCTTTGCGGGGAATCGGCACTCCACACTGCGATGCGCCGCAGTTCCGCCGCGGCCAACAGCCCGTCGAACTCGGCAAGTGAACGTTCACGGCCCCCGGCGACGGCCATTTTGTTCAGGTCCAACAGCGTCACCACACCGGGATCGTCCTGGTCTCCGACGATCATCTCGACGATGGCGATGCGGCCGTCCGGTCGCATCCCCGCCCGGCACGCTCTCAGGATTCTGACGCAGTTCAAGTCATCCCAGTCGTGCAGGACGGATCTCAACAGATACAGGTCGGCCGCGGGCAACACGCCGAAGACGTCGCCTGCCACGATTCCCCGCAGTGTCGGCTTGGCCTGCTGGAGGAGTCGCAGCAGGGTCCAATCGCGCCCGCCGACATCGACGGCCACGCCGACGCCCGTCGTGTCGATGCCGTGTGCCACATCGACACACCACAGCGAGGTGATGTCCGCCATTGCCGCCGAGATCTCTTCGGCCATTTCAGGGTTCTGCTGCAAGTACTCTCCGAAGTGCATGCCGAGCACGTCAGGGAAACGGCTTCGACCGGTGCGCACCGACTCTTCGAATTCGCCCCATGACAACCAGTGCGCGCGGTTGGTCAACGCCAGCGCCATGCCACGCAGCGATCCCGGCGCATTCACCCGCAGTGTGTCCAACAGTGCGGTCGCGTGAAAGCGCCCGCCGCGGTCGACGGTCACCAGGCCGAGCGCGACACCGGCCCGCAGCAGCCGGAAGGTCGTTTCCAGTGCGCTGCCTTCCCGGTGCGCCAACTCGGCCGCGGTGACGGGGCCGTCGACAAGGTGGTCGGCAACGGAGAGGGCCGCAAAAGCCCGGACCGCCTGGCTGACCCAGAAACCCATGATCATCCGCGCCATCTGATCATGAAGGCCGGCGCTGCGCGTCCAATCCGATTGCTGCCCTGGCATACCCCTCCTTTCCAGCCTGGGTTACCAATAGTAAATAGTAAGTCACTTACCTGAGTTGCCACCGGCTGGTGTATACCGCGACGTCACACCGGGGGAAGGCTACGGCGATCCGCGTCGTTTTCGGTTAGCGAGCCACCGAAGAGCTCGAGAATGCGGCACCAACTAGGAAAGAACATGGACTCGTCACGTGCGCAGGTGTTTTCGGAGGACGAGGTAGCGGAGCTGAACTCGCACCTCACCGGTGAGGCGCTACATCCGACTCACGCAGGTTATCCTCAGGCACGCCAAATCTGGAACCACCTGATCGACCGCTACCCGGCCGCGATCATCCGCTGCAGGAACGACGCGGACGCGGCCGCTGCCATCGCATTTGCGCGCGATCATGATGTCGCGCTGACGGTCAAGGGCGGCGGACACAGCGTCGCGGGTCATTCCATGGTCGACGACGGAGTCGTCATCGACCTGCGCTTGATGCGGCAGATCACCGTCAACCCGGACGCCGGACGAGTGCGAGTGGGCGCAGGCTGCCTGCTTGCCGACATGGACCGCGCAACACAGGCCTACGGCCTTGCCACGCCTGCGGGCGTGATGTCGCAGACGGGTGTCGCGGGCCTGTCACTCGGCGGCGGGATGGGTTGGCTAACCCGTAAACACGGCCTCACATGTGACAACCTGATTTCGGCAAGAGTGGTGCTGGCTGACGGCACCGTCGTCATCGCCACTGCGGACGACAATCCCGACCTCTATTGGGGTCTGCGCGGTGCCGGATCCAACTTCGGCGTCGTGACCGAATTCGAGTTCGCAACGCACGATGTGGGGACAAAGGTTCCGGTCGGCGTCGCGCTCTACCGCATCGAACACGCCGCCGCCGCGATCAACCACCACGAACAGACGATGAGGCGCGCTCCCGACGACCTCAAGGTCATGGTCTATCTGCGCCGTGCCGCCGAGGAACCCGGTGTGCCCGAGGATCTCATCGGTGCGCCGGTGTGCATGTTCGTGAGCGTGTGGACTGGTGACCCCGCAGACGCACTGACGGTCAACGAAGAGTTGTGGGCGGGGGCGCCGCGAGTGTTTGGAAGCGTTGAGAGACTGCCGTTTCTCGCTCTTCAATCGTTGAACGACGACATCCTCGGACCCGGCGCATGCAACTACACGAAGGGCGGCTACATCGGCGAGATAGCCGGAGACTGTGTCGACGCACTGATCGAGTCGGCGGCCCTATCGCCGAGCGAACTCGCCGTAGTGGAGATCGGTTATCAACACGGCGCCCAGGACCGGCTTCGCGAGCAAGACACCGCGTTCGCCGATCGCCACGCCGATCACCTCATCAACGTCCTGGCACGGTGGCAGCCCGGTGCGGAATCACAATCACACATCGGCTGGGTGCGAGAGACCTTCGATCGCACGGCTCCGTGGCAGACGGGTGGGCTCTACTCGAACTTCATGGCCGTTGACGATGACGACCGCGTGCGGGACGCGTACCGCGGCGGGAAATACGAGCGCCTCGCGGAGATCAAGGCGAAATACGATCCGGACAACATCTTTCACAAGAACCCGAACATCCTGCCTGCCAACGGCACCCGCGGATGAGCCGAAGGTTGCGCAATTCGTCCACTTTGTGGCGCTCGGTGGATACTTTGACACGACGTCGCGGTTCTAACCTCGCACTTATGACCTCCTCGACTGCACGCGATGTCCGTCGCTGGTTCGTCACCGGGGCCTCCAGCGGGATGGGGCGCGCGATCGTCGAATGCGCACTCGGTGATGGCGACAGGGTGATCGCTGCCGTGCGTAAACCCGAAGCCCTCGCGGAATTGCAAGCGCGGTTTCCGCAGACGTTGGAAGTCGAGCAGCTTGACGTACGCGACCGCGCGGCCATCGGCCGTACCGTCGAGCGGGTTCTTGCGCGAGGTCCCGTCGATATCGTCGTGAACAACGCCGGCTACGGGGCGATTGGCGCGGCAGAGGAACTCACGCAGGACGTAATCGACGATCAACTCCAAACCTTGCTTATCGCGCCGATCGCCACGACCCGGGCATTTCTGCCCGCCATGCGCGAGCGTGGACGCGGCCACATCATCCAGATATCAAGCTTGGGTGGACAAATAGCGTATCCCGGCGCCAGCGCCTACCACGCCGCCAAGTGGGGCTTGGAGGGATTCACCGAATCCGTCGCCACGGAAGTCGCCGGCTTCGGCATCCGTCTCACACTCATCGAGCCCGGAGGTGTCCGCACCGGGTTCGGCCAAGCGCTGCAATACGCTTCCGAGCACACGGCCTATCGCACCGGACCGGCGGCCGAGCTTCGTCGCCTCAGCTCCGGTGGAGACGATGTCTACACCGCAGACCCGGCAAAGGTCGCATCGGCAATCGTCGGCCTCACGCGGATGCCCGAACCTCCGCTGCGACTGGCACTCGGTGACGACGCATTTGACGCCATCGAGGCCGCGTTGCAGAACCGACTGCGCGAACTCGCCCAATACCGTGAGTTGACCTGCTCGGTGGCCCACACCGATTGACTACATCCCAAGGGATGCCACCAACGCCGAGAAATCGTCCAGCGCACGCATTGTCGGCGACTCCTGAAGTGTCGGGAGCAGGAAGGCCACTTCATCGACACCGGCCGTTGCGTAACCGGCCAAGACCTCTTGGTCACCGCCGACACCGTAGACGGTGATCGGTACCTCGTCGCGCCCGTTGTCGGCCAACCACTTCCTGGCACGCAGAATCTCGTCCGGTGAGATGCCCGCAGGGGGCAGCCAACCGTCGCCGAGGGTGCATAGTCGGCGCAGCGCAGCGGGGCTGGTGCCGCCGATGAATATCGGTGGGTGGGGCCGCTGTACCGGTTTGGGCCACGAATACATCGGCGCGAAATCGACGAAGTCACCGTGAAATTCGGCGACGTCATTGGCCCAGATCTCCTTGAGTGCTCGGATCTGTTCGTTTAGCTTGGCACCCCGCGTGGCAGGTTCAAGGCTGTGATGACGCATTTCGTGCCGGTTCCACCCGACACCGACACCCAGCACGACCCGGCCATCGGACACCAGATCCAGGGTGGCGACCTCCTTGGCCGTGTAGATCACGTCGCGCTGCGCAAGCAGGATCACTCCGGTCGCCAGCACCAGATTTCGGGTCGTCGAAGCCGCGGACGCGAGCGCTACGAACGGATCGAGAGTTCGATAGAACTCCCGTGGCGGGTCGCCGGCATCGGCATGCGGCGGGTCGTAGGCGACCGGCATATGCGAATGTTCCGTGACGATCAGGGAGTGAAAGCCGCGCTGTTCCACCGCCGCCCCAAGTAGGCCGGGGGCGATGCCCTCGTCGGTCACAAATGTGGTGATCGCGAATTTCACTTCTCGGCCCGATTCTTCAACCGCCGATGGCACGCGCCGTATTGCGCACCCAGCGGGCAAATTCGTCCATGCGGTAGGGCTCGATCATTGCGGGGTCGGCCCAGGGTTCGGTCGATGTGATGCATCGGACCAACCCGACGAGCTCGATCGCGTGAAACCGCATTGCGGCAGTGGCCCGCATTCCCGCGCTACGGGCAAGCTCCTCGGTGATGCGGTCTTCGAAGTGCTGCCACCGGCGCAGCATCAGCGGGCTGCCCTTGGGCGAATCGCAGGGGCGGAGCCCAGCACACGCGTAGTCGATCAGCACATCGGCGACCGCCATCGCCGCCGACGTCCCACCGACCCTGGATGCCATCGAGGTAAGCAGCCTGTCCAGCAGCTCGTCGTCGTCGAACCGTCCACGAGCGCGCCGCATCTAATGGCCCGCGCTTTGCCCGCCGTCGACGTGCAGGGACTCACCCGTGACGAACGGAGCCGTTTCGAGATAGAGCACGCCGTGTACGACGTCGGCGACCGTGCCGATCCGGTTCTGTGGGTGCATACCGGCATACATCGCGTTTGCGTCCACCCCCGCGTGCATCGGGGTATCGATCACTCCCAGCGATACCGCGTTGACACGTATTCCCTCGCTTGCGAATTCGGTGGCAAGGGACTTCGTGGCGGCGGCGATACCGCCCTTGGTCAGCGCAGTCAGCACCGACGGCACCTTCGCATGAGCGTGCTCGACCAGGGTGGTGGTCACGTTGACGATGTGGCCGCCGAAGCCCTGCTCGACCATCTGGGCGATCACCCGCTGCGTGAGATGGAAGAAGCCGGTCAAATTCACCCCGGTAAGCGAGGAATAGTCCTCGGGCGTGTACATCGTGAACGGCTTGGCGACGAAAACGCCCGCGTTGTTGATTAGCGTGTCGACACGGCCGTAGCGGGCGATCGCCTCGGTGATGATGCGTTGTGCGGTGGCGGGATCCGCGATATCGCCTGCGACCGTGGTCAGGTCCGCATCAGATGATTCGACGATGCTCCGCGCATTGGCGACCACCGCGTAGCCGTGCTTGCGGTACGCCTCGACCAACCCCGCTCCAATGCCTTTCGAGGCGCCAGTGACGATCGCGACCTTGTCTCTATCAGTCATGAGGTCCAATGTGCTTACTACCCATGCTGCCGACGCTAGGGCGACGAGCAGCGTGCGACTAGCCGTAATGCGCGCAGGGCTAGCCACTTCGCGCAGCGGCAACACGGACCCCAATGTGACTTACATCACTGTCTCCCGTCGGGGTCAACCGTGGTCTGAGCGTTACCCGTTTTTGTCTGTGTGGAGTGGGACGATTTAACGGACCTGGGAGGAACCAGTTCATGGATCACGACGTCCGGGTTTAGTGACTTCGAGCCGCTGTGTTGCGGCGAGCGACATATCAACGTGCTGAATGATCCGGCGGCGCAATCGTTCACCCATCGTGCCGCCAGCATTGGTCCGCTCGCGATCTGCGAGTTCGTCGTCGAACCAGGCGTTGCGTGGGATTGCGGCGACCTCTGCGGCGGCTATCGCGTGAGCGTGCTGCGGTCCGGTCGCGTGGAATCGGTGTCTCGCAATTTATCCATCACCGCCGGGGCGGGCAGCGTCATCGTGTATCCGCCTGAGGGCCACGCCTCGGCGCGATGGGCGTCGAACAGCCGAATGTTGGGCATCAAGATCGATCGCTGCGCCGTCGACGGTGCGCTGAGCGAGATGCTCGGCCGAGAGGTGGCCTCCCAAGTCGACTTCGACCCCATCGTGCGCATCTCAACTGGCGCAGGCCCGAGTTGGATCACCATGTTGCTGCTGCTCGCCAATGATGCATTCCGGCCTGACGGCATACTCACCACGCCACTGGCCGGGCTGCCGTATGTGGACAGCCTGGTGCGCGGGCTGTTGCTGACCGCCGATCACCGCCATCGTGACGCCGTCGCCGCGAAGCCCAAACCAGTCGCCCCGCACGCCATCCGCGCCGCGATCGACATCATCGAGGCCGAGCCACATTTGCCGTTGACGGTGTCGGAATTGGCTGCCCGCAGCTACGTCAGCGTCCGCAGTCTTCAAGCGGGCTTCCGCAGGCACGTCGGCATGTCGCCGATGGCGTATGCGCGCCAGGTTCGGCTTCACCGAGCGCATCAAGCGCTCTTGGAGTCCGACCCGTCCACCACCACGGTCGCTTCTGTCGCGTACCGATGGGGCTTCACCAATCTCGGTCGCTTCGCCGCCACACACGCCGCCCGGTACGGCGAGGCGCCTGCAGTCACGCTGCGCCGGAGGGACATTGAGGTCCGGTCGAGACAGTCGAGCAGGACCGTGGCCGATGAGCGCATCGCCTGATGATGCCGCGCTGCGTTTTTGCCCAGCGCGCCGTCAGTCATCGATGCTGCGCGCCACCTTGCGCATCCATCGCGAGAACTTGTTGTCGGCTCCCGGATCGTGCTGTTCCAGCTCGGCCCGCAACTCCGTCGACGCCGCACAGCGGACAAGGCCTACAAGTTGGATGGCGCGCAGGCGTGTTGCCGCCGTCGGCGGTTTGCCCTCCTCGCGGGCGAGCTCGTCGGTGATGCGGTCCTCGAACTGTGCCCACCGTCGCAGCAGGCCGGAATGCAACGCCGCCGACTCGCCGTAGGCGCGGCGCCAACCAAACACGCCCGCAACACCTTCGGGTTGCCTGCGCACCTCGTCGATAAGGACATTGGCTACGGCCAACGCGGCGGTGGTGCCTGCAGGCCTGGACGCCAGGGCGGTTACCAATGCCTCGAGGAGCGCGTCGTCGAAGGCAAGCTCCTCTTTGGATCGGAAGTAAACAAACAGCGTCTTGACCGACACGTTGGCGGCGTCCGCAATTTCGGCGACGGTGACATTGTCGAAGCCACGTTCGGAGAACAGCCGGTCAGCCGCGTGGCGGATCGCCTGGCGAGTCAACGCCTTCTTGCGTTCACGCAGCGAGTTATCGGCGGTCATCTCTGTCCCCTCGTGGTTCGCACCAGGTAAGGCGCTTTCGTTAGAAACCACGTTACTCAGTCGGCGATAGGCCAACCGGCGCAGGTCAGTTCGACTTAGCCGGGCAGGACAGGCAGCACACCCCCACCCATCAGCGGCCGCACTTCGGCCCAAGCCGGGTCGCCTTCGGCCGCCGAACCCGCCAGCTGAAGTACACCGCGTTCGTCGGCGACGTAGACCGTCGACGGGTTCGCGGCGACGGTGGTGACCGGCATCAGCAGGTTTCGGCTCGGACCATCGGAGTTCACGCCGTCGAGATTGACGTAGGACACCGGGTGCTGCGGGTCGGTGCGGCTGACGACGATGTCGTCGCCGGTGCGCCAGGACAACGACACCGCGGTGTTGCGGAGACCGAAGCCCAGCCGCCGCGGGTAGGTCAACGCATATCCGCCGCCGGGCGTCTGCTCCAGGCCCGCCAGGATGACCTGGCCATCGATCACCATCGCGGCGCGGGTGCCGTCCCGGGACAGCTGCAGCTCCGAGATGACGCCGGGAAAGCGCGTCGACACCACCGTGGCGTCGACCGGTATGCGGGCCGGCTGCCCGGATGCGTCCTGGATGGCGCGCACCACGTTGTTGCCGTCGACCACAACCCAAATCGCATCGTCGAGCGACCAGCTGGGCCGAGACAGGCTGCGTCCCTCCATGGCCTGGGTCGCATTGCCGCCGAGCGGGCCGACCCAAAGCGAAGACACCATGTCCGGCGCACCGGGTCTCAGCGTCACAATCGACGCCACTTCCTGGCCGGTGCGCGACAACGCCGCTGCGGTCTGATCGGGCATCTGTCCGAACGACCCGGGTACCCGTGGGGCACGCTGGCCGTCGAGCGACACCAACGATCCGCCGATCAGCGCGTGCAGCCCCGCGGCGGCCCCGTCAGCCGCGCCGGGGTCCGTGGCCGCCACGTCGGAGGTCTCCCACCCCTCCGCGAACCGGTCGTCGAGCGCTGCGCCGTCGGCGTTGATCACATACGGTCCGTTGATCCCCGCGCGAGACAGCGTCCAGATGATCTGTGCAGCAAGCAGTTGCCTGCTGTGCGGATCGGTCGTCGAGAGGTTCTCCAGATCGATGCGGGCACCGCCATAGCCACGGCCCACACCGGTCTTGCCGCCGTCGGCGCGGGTGACCGGGCCTCGCAGCTTCAGCGGCGGCCCGAGCAGGTTACGCACCGTGTTGGCCATCTCCGGACGCGGGCCCGCGATCAGCTTGCTGACCAACTCGGTGGCCAACTGGTCCGGATCAGACACCGCGACGTAGCGCGGATCGGGCACAACCGTCTTGCCGGTGGGATCGGCGAAGTACAGCGTGTTGCGTTTGTAGGTCGACTGAAACTGTTGCCAGTCAAGGAAAACGCCGTTGGGCAGCCTGTCGATGCGCCAGCCGCCGGGTGTCTTGACCAGTTCGATCGGACCGGGGTCGGGCAGGGCGCCCTCCCCCGTCTCGAACACGCCCACATCCGACAGCGACCCCAAGATGTCGGCGCGCATGCTCACCGACACTCGTTCGGGCTCGCGGGTTTCGACGAACACTACATTGTCGACCAGCAACGCGCTGCCGGCGTCATCCCATGCGCGCGAGGCGGATTCAGTGAGGAACTGCCGCGCGGCCAGATGCCGGTTCGCAGGATCGGCCGTCGCCTTGAGAAATTCGCGCAGCAAAACGTCCGGATCCATGCCGGGGGTGGGTTTGGGCAGGCTCGGCGGGGCGGGCCGGTCGACCGTGCCAATCGCCTGCGGCGCCGACGAACTCGGCACTCCCGCACATCCTGCGAGGGCGAACACCAGCAGCCACAGTGCCGCCAGCGCCCGCTTCACATTGTCTCCGCGGGTTCGCGGTCGCGCGCCGGACGCCGCGGCGGGCGTTCGGGGCCAACGGGTTTCATCGGAAGCGGGCTCGTCGTCACCTTGTGACCGCGCACCAGTGGCAGTGTCAGCCGGAAGCAGGCGCCCTTGCCGGGCTCGCCCCACGCCTCAAGTCTGCCCTGGTGCAGGCGGGCGTCCTCGATGCTGATCGCTAGGCCGAGTCCGGTTCCGCCGGAGCGCCGCACCCGCGACGGGTCCGAGCGCCAGAATCGGCTGAACACCAGCTTCTCCTCGCCTGGACGCAGGCCGACCCCGTAGTCGCGAACGGTGACGGCGACGGTGTCCTCGTCGGCGGCCATCCGGATCCGCACCGGCTTGTGTTCGGCGTGGTCGATTGCATTGGCGATCAGGTTACGCAGGATCCGTTCCACCCTGCGCGGGTCGACCTCGGCGATCACTTCGGTTGTCGGCACGTCGACGATGAGCTCGACGCTGGCGTCGCCCGCGAGGTGTCCGACGTTGTCGAGTGCGCTCTGCACCGTAGACCGCAGATCCACCGACTCCACCGACAGCTCGGCGACACCGGCGTCGTGACGGGAGATCTCGAGCAGATCGTTGAGTAGCGTTTCGAACCGGTCGAGCTCATTGACCATCAGCTCGGTCGAGCGCCGCAGCGCCGGGTCGAGATCCTCACTGTGGTCGTAAATCAGGTCGGCGGCCATCCGCACCGTAGTCAGCGGGGTGCGTAGTTCGTGGCTGACGTCGGAGGTGAATCGCCTCTGCAGGTTGCCGAACTCTTCGAGTTGGGTGATCTGCCGCTGCAGGCTTTCCGCCATGTCGTTGAACGACACTGCGAGCCGCGCCATATCGTCCTCGCCGCGCACAGGCATGCGCTCGGACAGGTGCCCTTCGGCGAACCGCTCGGCGATCCGCGACGCCGACCGCACCGGCAGCACGATCTGGCGGGCGACGAGCAGCGCGATCGCGGCCAGCAGGCCGAGCAGCACCACACCACCTGTGGCCATGGTGCCGCGCACCAGCGCGATGGTGCTCTCCTCGTTGTTCAGCGGAAAGATCAGATAGAGCTCGAGATTCGTCACGGGTGACGACGTCGGGCTGCCGATGACCAGGGCCGGACCCGAGAAGCCCTCGGTGTGAACCGTCGCGTACTGGTAGCTGACCTGCCCGGCCTTGACGAAGTCGCGCAACGCGTTGGGGACCTGTTGCACCGGTCCCGCCGCGGTCGCGGCGCGCGGCCCGTCCCCCGGCACCACCAGCACCGCGTCGAAGGTGCCCGCCAGTCCCGCGGCCGAGCTGGGACCGCTCTTGCTTATCAACGTATTGCGCGCGAGCTGCAGGCTGCTGTCGAGCGAGCGGGTCTCCTCGCCGCCGACGATGCCGCTGACAGTGGTGCGGGCGCGGTCGATCTCCTCCGTCGCCGCACGCACCTTGACTTCCAGGATGCGATCGGTGATCTGACTGGTGAGCACGAAGCCGAGGACCAGGATGACGGCCAGCGAGAGCCCCAGCGTCAGGGTCACCACCCGCAGCTGCAGTGAACGACGCCAGGCAAGGCCCATCGCTCGACCCAGCGCACCCAATCCGCGTACCAGTGGTGCCGAACGCCGATGAATGCGCCGCCTCGAGCTGAAGATCACGGAGGTCCGGCCTTGTATCCCACTCCTCGAACGGTCAACACCACCTGCGGGTTCTCCGGATCCTTCTCAACCTTCGCCCGCAAACGTTGGACATGCACGTTCACCAAACGGGTGTCAGCGGGGTGTCGGTACCCCCACACCTGTTCGAGCAGCACATCACGAGTAAACACCTGCCGCGGTTTGCGCGCCAACGCCACCAACAGGTCGAACTCCAGCGGTGTCAGTGAAATCTGCTCCCCTTGCCGGGTGACCTTGTGGGCGGGCACGTCGATGTCGACATCGCTGATCGAGAGCATCTCCGCCGGCTCGTCCTCGTTTCGGCGCAGTCGGGCGCGCACACGGGCAACAAGCTCCTTCGGCTTGAACGGCTTCATCACGTAGTCGTCGGCGCCCGACTCCAATCCGAGCACCACGTCGACGGTGTCGGTCTTGGCAGTGAGCATCACGATCGGCACGCCGGAATCGGCGCGCAGCACGCGGCACACGTCGATGCCGTTCATTCCGGGCAGCATCAGGTCGAGCAGCACCAGATCGGGCCGCAACTCACGGACGGCAGTGAGCGCCTGCGTGCCATCGCCGATGACCGCGGTGTCGAACCCTTCCCCGCGCAGCACGATGGTGAGCATCTCAGCCAGCGAAGGGTCGTCATCGACAACCAGAATCCTTTGCCTCATGGAGTCCATGGTGTCACCAAATCGCGACAAATCGCTGATAGCGCGCCCGCGAGTCTGCTATCGGGTCACCGATGCGGCCAGATCGGCGGGTTCGACATCAGCGCCTGCCACCAGCCAGGGTCCGCACCAGTTGGCCGCGGCCAGTGCGGCGTACACCTCACCGGTGCGGCGCTGAAGGCCGTCGTCACGCTCGTAGGCGTCTTTGGCACGGTCCGCTTCTTGCTGCGCCCGACTCTCCGCACGGGCCGCAGCGAGTTCGGTCGGGACGTCGAGCAGCACTTGCCAGTCCGGCGCGGGCAGCCTGAGCCGCTGGTATTCCAGGTCCCGCACCCAGGTGACGACGTCACCGTCGGCGTCCTGGTGCAGCCTGGCAGCGCTGTACGCCGCGTTGGACGCGACGTAGCGGTCGAGGATCACGACGTCGTAGGCGGCGGTGAGATGACCGATCTCCTCGCGCGCACCGGCGCGGTCCAACGCGAATAGAACCGCCATCGCGTAAACCGACGTGGCGAGGTCGCCATGGCCGCCGTGCAGCGCCTCGGCGGCCAGGTCGGCCGTCACGGAGTGTCCGTACCGCGGAAACGCCAGACTCGCGACCGACGAGCCCTCGGCTTCGAGCGCCGCGCGCAGCCCGTTGGTCAGAGTCCGCTTGCCTGCGCCGTCGACCCCCTCGATGACGATGAGCACGCGGCGAAGCGTAGCGCGCGCTGCAGCTATGGGACGCAGACTCCCGGCGCGATGGTCAGCAGGGGCCAGAGCAGCGTCACCACTGAAAACGCCACGAGATTTGCGCCAGCGGGTAGCACGGTCTGCAGGCTCCGCTCGAGGCTTGCCACGTCGTCGGGATTGAAGAAGGTGAATAGAAGACCCACGAGAATGTAGGGCAGTGCGCACCACATCGCGGACTCGATCATCGCGTCGACGCTCACCGGATGGCTGAGTATCCGGCGCACCCGCGTCAGCATTGGCGGCCCCACATCAGATCAACCGCTTGTGCGTCCGGACCCGCCTGCGCACATCGGCGAGCAGAAGAAAGCTACCGCCCTGTCTGACGAATACCGGCAGGAACCGATTCGCGAACGCGACCATTAGGAACAGCCATTCGAAGTACCGCTGCCGCTCCACCGCACTCCGAGCGTGTCACGGAAGACCGGTGCCAGGAAACCCACGGTGAGGAACTTCAGCAACGGCCGAAACGGCAGCCGCAGAAGCGGATTGACCATCCGAAGGTCCACAAGATCGACCAGGTACCTGCGGACCAGCTCGTCGATGGCGACGCGACGGCACGCTTGGGCCCAGTACGCGTCGAACCCGGCGCGGGTGGCGGGCCACTGCTCCTCGGTGACCTGAAGCGTCGTGCCCAACGGCCATGCCGAGCGGTAGAACTGCTCGGCCTGCTCGGGTGTCATCTCGCCGCGCAACAGCTGATAGGTGTCCTCGAGGCCGACAAACAGACACGCGGCCACCCACATCTGCAGTTCGCGGTCAAAAGCGTTGTAGCGCAACGGGCTTTGGCCAGTGGATTTGACCTGTCGGTGTGCGCCGTCGACGGCGTGACGGAACGCGGCCCGGTCGGCGGCGGTGCCGAGTATCGCGACGGCGAGGTACTGAAACGTCGTGCGGGCGCGCTTCCACGGGTGCTTCAACAGATCGCCGGAGTCGACCGTGCTCTCCACTACGCCGTGACCGACCTGCGGCCATGACAGCTGCATGATCACGTTGGCCGCGCCTGCGGCGAACGCCCAGAAGTCCATCGCTTCGGCGATGGTGACGTCACCCGCATCCCAGCGGGCGGTGCGGCGCCGGATGCTGATGCGGTAGACGGTCAACGGCCGCGTCATGGCGTGCACACGTTCGGAATCATCAGCACCGGCCACGACGCAATCGATGCCAGCAGCGATACGAGCAACTGGAAGCCGTGGAGATTGCCGAACCTGGTTAAGTGAGTCGCCGTCCACATCAAGCCGATCAGCAGGTATGGCACTGAAACGATGACCGCGGTACCGATCCATTCGGCGATCGTCATTCGAAAGTCGAGTATTTTCCGCAGGTTTGTGAGCATCGCAGCGTGAGCGCCCTCCCCGACCGACGACCCGGATGTTCCGGTTATGTTAATGGCGATTCTGTCGCGACAGGCCGAAATGGGAACCTCAGGACACGCCCCGAGCTTGGCCAACCGCTGCCGGTTTCCTGTGCAGTCCCTTGAGATCGCGCCGATGCGCCGAACTTGACCGAAGACTGGCAAACGAACGCAGCCCAATCCGAGGAGTCACCGCAATGGTCAATGTCCGCATCCAACGTCGGTTGTCGACGACCTTGTTCGCCGGAGCGGCAGCAGGCGTCGCACTGCTCTGCGCCTCCCCCCTCGCGCACGCGAACGAGGATCCCGGGGCCAATCCGCCCAACTGCAGCTCCGCCGACCTCGAAGGCGTTCGCGCGGGGGTGTCGGCGTCGACCTCTGCGTACCTGTTCACCCACCCCGACCTGAACGACTTCATGACGGGCCTCACGGGGATGTCACGACAGCAAGTCGCTTCGGCCGTGCGCGGCTACATGGCGAGCCACCCCCAGGAGGATGCCGACATGACCGGTATCCGGCAGCCGTTGATCGACCTCAAGAACCGCTGCGGAGCCCCTGCCTCCCCCTGAGGAAGCAGGTAGTTCGCATAGCGTACTAAGATGTACGCTATGCGTACTAAATCCCTGTGGTCCGTCGGGTGAGCAAGCTCGCCCCCGATATCGACCTGTCCGCCGCGGCGGCGCTGAGCCAATCGATTCAGCGGCTGTCACGGCGGCTACGTAAGCGCGCACAGCTGCAGCTGAGCGCATCGCAGATCTCCGCCCTCACGACCGTCGAAAAGCACGGCGAATTGCGGCTGGGCGAGCTGGCCCGTCTCGAGCAGATCGGCAAGTCGACGATGACGCGCCTGGTGTCGAGGCTCGAGGCTGAGGGCTACATCCGTCGGTGGGTCGATCCAGAAGACGGCAGAGGTTTCCTCGTCGCACTCACCGACCACGGTGCGTCGATACTGCAGGCCGCCGCGTCGCGTCAGCACGGTTATCTGGCGCGGCAGCTCAGCGCGCTGGACACGTCCGACCGTGATGCGCTCATCGCGGTGATCCCGGCGCTCGAGAAGCTTCTGGCGGTGCGGGCGTGACGCGGTTCCTTGCTGCCACATTCGCGTCCCTGCGGTTACGCAACTACCGGCTGTACTTCATGGGGCAGTCCGTATCGGTGGCGGGCACATGGATGCAGAAGCTGGCCCAGAGCTGGCTGGTGCTGGAACTCACGAACTCCGGTGCCTGGCTGGGTATCACGCTGGCCGTGCAACAGCTTCCGACTTTGGTACTGACGCCGTGGGGCGGCGTGCTGGCCGACCGATTCAACAAGCGCACCATCCTGATAATGACGGCGATCTTGTCGATCGTGCCGTCCGTTCTGATTGGCGCGCTTACCCTCAGCGGGCACATCAACGTCGCGCTCGTCATGGTCCTTGCGCTGCTCGGCGGAATAGTCGACGCGTTCGAAAAGCCTGCGCGGCAGTCCTTCCCCAGCGAGATGGTCGGACCCACACACCTGGCCAACGCGGTGATGCTCAACAACGTCATCCAGGACATCGGAAAGGTCGTCGGGCCCGCGATCGCCGGTGTGCTCATCGCCACCGTCGGATTGCCGTCCACCTTCTTCATCAACGCGGCCTCGTTCGTCGCGGTGGTGGCCGGCCTGATGCTGATGCGCGCAGACGAGCTCACTGCCCCAGAACCAGCGGGACGCAACGCAGGACAGTTCCGCGCGGGCCTGGCCTACGTCCGCTCAACCCCACAACTGTTCGGACCCCTGGTCCTGTTGGGCTCGGTCGGCCTGCTGGCCTATAACTTTCAGGTGATTCTGGTGTTGCTGGGCAAGGATACCTTCCATGGCGACGCCCGCACCGTCGGCTACCTGCTCGGCGCGCTCGGCGCCGGTTCGGTGATCGGCGGGTTGGCACTGGCCGGGGTATTGAGCGCATCGATCAATCGGATCATCGGCGCCGCATTGGTTTTGGCCGCTCTGTTCGTGGTGACCAGTGTGGCGCCCAGTTTCCCTATCGCGCTCGGCGTCGTCTTCCTGCTCGGTGCGAGCAGCGTCGTATTCAAGGCACTGGCGGCAACGTGGTTGCAGTTGACAGCGGCACCCGCCATGCGAGGGCGGGTGCTGGCTCTACTCGTCGTCGCCATCGCGGGGACCACGCCCGTCGGAGCGCCGCTCATGGGCTGGCTCGCCGAACAGGTCGGCACCAGAACCACATTCGCTCTCGCCGGCGTTGGCACTGCGCTCGCCGCGGTTCTCGTTCACCGCTACATGAGGCGCTCGTCGGAGCCGACGCACGTTGATGTAGTCGACGTCGGGCCACCGCTCGTCGACGTCAAGAACCACTCCGGGCAGCAACCAGGTCGCTGACAAGTCGCGCAGGCGTCGTCGGCAGTACCGCCACCACTCGGGCCGCGCGTTCCAGATACGAAATCAGATTGGACGGTGCGTAGTCCGGCAGCAGTCGGTGCCGTTCCTGTGCAGACGACGCGACGTATTCGTGCGCTTCGTCAGTGGTGCCGATCGGTCGGACATACCGGTGCGGGAGAAGCCGGAAGATACCGGTGGGGCCGGAATGAAGCCGACCGAGCGGGTCAGGAGCGATATCCGTTGCCACTCCGGATACTTGGCCGACCACGGTGGCGTCGGGATTGAACGCCAGACCGTATTCGCGACTGCGTTCGATCATCCAGGCCAACGCGATATCACTGAGGCCATGGTCCCGAAAACCCCCACCCACGTCGCTGTGGCATCCAGCGAACCAGACCTGTTCGACTCGCTGATGTGCCGGAGCGTGCTTCTGCGTCGTCCACAGCGTCGGGCGGAACAGCGACGTGTGTTCGTCTATCGCCAGCGCATGGAATGCGCCGTCGACGGTCGAGCTGAGATCCGTGTCGTGAAACCGCCATTGCTGGTTGATGAGATCCACCAAGGGCAGTCCAGTGAGAGGAATACCGAGGGCACCCACCGTGTCCCATACGCCGATGAAGCGGATGCGCGTCTCATGCGAGTATGCACGCCTGAAGAGCTGAGCCTCAAAGCTTCTGGGATGCGCGGTGTCGCTGCGGCTGCGATAGAGGGCATAGGCCTCGTCCACTCGGTCGATGTTTTCGCGCCGGAGAACACCACAGTTCCGAATGAAGCCCGCGAGGCTGCGGGCGGTAAAGGCCCCTCGGCTGAACCCGAACAAGAAGAGTTCATCCCCGGGCTCGAAGTTCGCCACGATGTACCGATATGCGTCGC
Organism: uncultured Actinomycetota bacterium; assembly: GCA_963848855.1. GTDB lineage: Bacteria > Actinomycetota > Actinomycetes > Mycobacteriales > Mycobacteriaceae > Mycobacterium. The sequence continues at coordinate 446,778 of CAWKFL010000005.1, read as the reverse complement.
GAATCGCCTGCGACACACCGACACCGAACATCGCGCCGGTGTATCGGTCGAACCACCTGGTGCCGACACCGGGATGGTAGAAGACCCGCTGTTCGGTCCCGGCCGAATCCACTGGCGCAACGGCCAGCGCGATCTTCGGAACATTGGAGGGTATCGGGAGATTCGCGGTGCACCATGTGCCGTCACAGCACACGACGAGGCGCTTAGACATTCTGCGCTCCTAGAACGGGTTTGGTGTGCCGGCTTGTCCTTGCCCGGCATCTGCGACCCTTGAGGCCGCTACCCGCTCCGACGTTCATGTCTGCAGCGCCGTTCAATGGCGCGGTTTAGCATTCCCCACTTCGCGAATTCAGCGTGACTGAACTCACGCCGCTCCGGTGGATCAGTAGCGGTAATGCTCCGGCTTGTACGGACCCTCGACGTCGACGTTGATGTACTCGGCCTGCTCCTTGGTGAGCTTGGTCAGCGTGCCACCGAGCGCCTCGACGTGGATGCGAGCAACCTTCTCGTCGAGATGCTTGGCGAGCCGGTACACCTCGTTGTCGTATTCGTTGTTCTTGGTCCACAGCTCGATCTGCGCGATCACCTGGTTGGAGAAGCTGTTGCTCATCACGAACGACGGGTGACCCGTCGCGTTGCCCAGGTTGAGCAGCCGGCCTTCGGAAAGCACGATGATCGACTTGCCGTTGTCGAAGATCCACTGATCGACCTGCGGCTTGATGTTGAGCCTCGTGGCGCCCGAGCGCTCCAGCGCGGCCATCTGGATCTCGTCATCGAAGTGACCGATGTTGCCCAGGATCGCCTGGTCCTTCATCGCGCGCATGTGCTCCAGCATGATGATGTCCTTGTTGCCGGTCGCCGTGATGACGATGTCGGCGTCGCCGATGGCCTCCTCGACGGTGCGGACATCGAAGCCGTCCATCAGCGCCTGCAGTGCGTTGATCGGGTCGATCTCGGTGACCGACACCCGCGCGCCCTGGCCGGCGAGTGATTCCGCGCAGCCCTTGCCGACGTCGCCGTAGCCGCAGATGAGCACCTTCTTGCCGCCGATCAGCACGTCGGTGCCGCGGTTGATGCCGTCGATCAGCGAGTGCCTGGTGCCGTACTTGTTGTCGAACTTGCTCTTGGTGACCGAGTCGTTGACGTTGATCGCGGGGAACGACAGCTCGCCCGCAGCCGCGAACTGGTACAGCCGAAGCACACCGGTCGTGGTCTCCTCGGTGACGCCCTTCACCGACTCGGCGATCTTCGTCCACTTGGTCTTGTCGGTCTCGAACCGCTCCCGCAGCAGGTTCAGGAACACCTTCCACTCGGTCGAGTCGTCATCCTCGGCGGGTGGCACGACACCTGCCTTCTCGAACTGCGCACCGCGCAGCACCAGCATCGTCGCATCGCCGCCGTCGTCGAGAATCATGTTCGCCGGCTCACCTGGCCACGTCAGCATCTGCTCGGCGGCCCACCAGTACTCTTCGAGCGTCTCGCCCTTCCAGGCGAACACGGATACACCCTTGGGCTCTTCCGGCGTGCCGTGCGCACCGACGACGACGGCCGCGGCGGCGTGGTCCTGGGTCGAGAAGATGTTGCACGACGCCCACCGCACTTCCGCGCCCAGCGCGACCAACGTCTCGATCAGCACCGCGGTCTGCACCGTCATGTGCAGCGAGCCCGAGATACGAGCGCCCTTGAGCGGCAGCACGTCGGCGTACTCGCGCCGCAGCGACATCAGCCCGGGCATCTCGTGTTCGGCCAGCCGGATCTCCTTGCGGCCGAACTCGGCCAGGGACAGGTCGGCCACCTTGTAATCGATGCCGTTACGAACGTCGGCGCTCAGCCGCTGCTCAGTCGTCGTCATGTCGGTTTCCTTCTTGCTTGTGCTTGCTGTGCGCACGGCGCAACTACTTAGCTTTGTTACACACTAGTCGGCGCCGCTGTGAGGTTGTCAGCCCCGCTAATTCGGCTCAATGACACCGTAGCGCTCGGCAAACGGCGACATGAGTCTAGCCAAGTCCCGGGCGACGTCGTGGTCGGCCTCCGGCGGCATCGAGACGTAGCTCATGCAGAGCCGAACGATCGCCCGCGCCAACACCCCGGCATCCTCCTCACTGGCGCGCACCCAGCTGTGCATGAAGGTCTCGGTCAATCGCCCGGAACTGCGGCTGATGATCGGCGCGCTGTCCGTGGTGATCAGCTGCAGCAGATCCGGCTTGGTGGAACCGGTGAGCAGCGAGATCACCAGCGGATCCGCCGCGGACTCGGTGAAGAAGGATCGGAACCCCTCGAGAAACGCCGCATAGATGTCGCCGACGTTCCCCGCGATGGCATCGTCGACGGCCTCGACGAGCCGGTCGGCCAGCCGCAACGCGTAGCCCTGAGCCAGGCCCTGCCGCGATCCGAATTCGTTGTAGATGGTCTGGCGGCTGATGCCCGCCGACTTGGCGACGTCCGACAGCGTGACCGACGACCAGTCGCGGTTGAGCAGCAACTCGCGCATGCCGTCCAAAATCGAATCGCGCAGCAGCACCCGCGACGCCTCGGCGTAGGGGACGCGCTGCGCGGTTCGTGGGTCGCGCGTGCTATTCACACGCGCAACCGTAGCGGTCACGGGCGCGCTACCTCCACCATCTCGAAATCGGATTTCGCCGCGCCGCAATCAGGGCAGCTCCAGTCGTCGGGGATGTCGTCCCACCGCGTGCCCGGGGCGATGCCGTCTTCAGGCCAGCCCTTGGCCTCGTCGTATTCGAATCCGCACTGCACGCAGATGAACAGCTTGTAGTCGCTCATCGCTTCACTCCTATCTCTTCGAAGTCGACCTTCTCCCGCACTGCGCAGTCGGGGCAGCACCAGTCCTCGGGTATCTCACTCCACGGCGTTTTCCTGCCGGGAATCCATCTCGGGCAGCGCCTTTCGCCTCGTCGTAGACGTAGTCACAGCCGAGGCACTTGAAGGTGCTCATGCCACCGCTCCATCGCGGGCCATCACCTTGTCGCGCACCCGCGGGTGCACGTTGACCCGCGTGATGTCGCCGCCGTAGTGCTCAAGCACCCGGTGGTCCATCACCTTGCGCCACAACGCGGGAACGTAGGTCAGCGCGATCATCGAGGCATAGCCGCTGGGCAGGTTCGGTGCCCCGCCATGCTGCGCAGCGTCTGGTAGCGCCGGGTCGGGTTGGCGTGGTGATCGCTGTGCCGCTGCAGGTGGTAGAGGAACAGGTTGGTCACGATGTGGTCGGAGTTCCAGCTGTGCTCCGGCGCGCACCGCTCGTAGCGACCGCGTTGGGTCTTCTGCCGCAGCAGGCCGTAGTGCTGAGGTAGTTGACCGTCTCCAGCAGCGTGAAGCCGAACACCGCCTGAATCACCATGAAAGGGATCAGCGCCGGGCCGAACACCGCGATCAATGCGCCCCAGAGCACCACCGACATCAGCCAGGAATTCAGCACGTCGTTCTCGATGCTCCACGGGCTCTTGTTCAGTCGACGCATCCGCTGGGCTTCCAGCTCCCACGACGACCGCAGGCTGCCCCACACGCTGCGCGGCAGGAACTCCCAGAACGTCTCGCCGAACCGCGCCGACGCCGGATCCTCCGGGGTGGCCACCCGCACGTGGTGGCCGCGGTTGTGCTCGATGTAGAAGTGGCCGTACCACGTCTGCGCGAGCGTGATCTTCGCCAGCCACCGCTCCAGTGAATCCTTCTTGTGGCCCAACTCGTGTGCGGTGTTGATGCCCACCCCGCCAAGCATCCCGACCGACAACGCGAGCCCGATCTTGGCCGGCCAGCCCAGCGAGCCGTCGAAGCCGAGCCAGCTCAGGTTCGAGGCCGTGAACAGGTGCGCGCCGAAGATCACGCTGGCGTACTGGAACGGGAGCTAGATGTAGGTGCAGTACCGGTAATACTTGTCGTTCTCCAGCCGCGCCATCACCTCGTCGGGCGGGTTCTGTCCGTCCGGCCCGTAACGCAGGTCCAATGCGGGCAACACCAGGTACAGCAGGATCGGCCCGATCCAGAAGGGTACCTGCGCTGCGGCGTGCCAGCCCCACTGGTTGAACGCCCACACCAGCGGCGCCACGACGAACAGCGCCGTAGGGGCGATGAGCCCTATCAGCTATAGGTATCGCTTCTTGTCTCGCCACTGATCGATTTCGTTTTGCGTCAGTTGGGCCGTCACGGCGGTCCACCTCCCTGTGTTTGCGATCACGTCGGATGACTTGACTATAGAGCCGCGTTTGTCGGCTGTCTAGACACAAAGACTTCATTTGTAAACCAGAGTAGCGCGCGTTGTCCCACTTGAAGTCGTAAGAAATCGCCGATCGGTCTACTTGACGTCGGCGGCCTCACGACGTGCCAACACCGAGTGGCGATGGCCGTAGGCGAAGTACACGAGCACGCCGATGACCATCCAGATGGCGAACCGGATCCAGGTCAGGCCGGTCAGGTTGAGCATCAGCCAGACGCAGGCCACGACCGCCGCGATCGGCAGCAGCGGCACGCCAGGGGCCCGGAACCCGCGCTCCAGGTCGGGGCGCGTTCGCCGCAGCACGATTACTCCTGCGGACACGAGCACGAAGGCGAACAGTGTGCCGATGTTGACCATTTCTTCGAGCTTGCCGATCGGGAAGACCGCCGCCGTGATCGCGACCAGCACTCCGACCAGGAGGGTGATGCGCACCGGCGTGCCGTGCGGGCCGGTCTTGGCCAACTGGCGGGGCAGCAGTCCGTCCCGGCACATTGCGAACAGCACTCGCGTCTGGCCGAGCACCAGCACGATCACCACCGTCGTCAGGCCTGCCAGCGCTCCGATCGAAATCACCTTGGCGGCCCAGTCGATGCCGTTCGCGGCAAACGCCGTCGCGAGATTCGCCTCGTCCCCACTGAGCTCGGTGTAGCGCACCATGCCCGAAAGGACGACTGCGACGGCCACATAGAGGACGGTGACGATCGCCAGCGACCCCAGGATGCCGCGGGACACGTCCCGCTGCGGGTTCTTCGTCTCCTCGGCGGTGGTCGCGACGATGTCGAAACCGATGAACGCGAAGAACACGATCGAGGCGCCCGCCAGCACGCCGTACCAGCCGTAGTGGCTGCCCTCCGCGCCGGTCATCAACGAGAACAGGGATTGCTCCGCGCCGGAGCCGCCCTCGCCTGCTTCTGCCGGCGGGATAAAGGGCGAGTAATTCTCCGTCTTGATGTAGAACGCGCCGACGACGACAACGAGCAGCACCACCGACACCTTGACCACCGTGATCGCCAGGCTGACCTCCGCCGAGAGTTTGGTACCCCACGCCAGGATCACCGTGACGAACGCGATGATCAGCAGCGCACCCCAGTCCAGCTCGAAACCACCGAAAGCGGCTGTGCCACCGCCGAATCCGAACACCGTACCGAGATAGCTGGACCAGCCCTTTGCCACGACAGCCGCAGCAACGGCGAATTCCAGAATGAGGTCCCAGCCGATGATCCAGGCGACGAACTCACCGAACGTCGCATAGGAGAACGTGTAGGCGCTGCCTGCCACCGGCACCGTCGAGGCGAACTCCGCGTAGCACAGTGCGGCAAGGCCGCAGGCGACTGCGGCGATCACAAACGAAATCGAGATCGCGGGCCCGGTGATGTTTCCGGCGGTCGATGCCGTGATCGTGAAAATCCCGGCCCCGATGACCACCGAGACCCCGAAGACGGTGAGGTCCCACCAGTTCAGATCCTTGCGTAAGCGGGTGTCCGGTTCATCGGTGTCGGCGATCGATTGCTCCACCGATTTCGTTCGCCAGGCCATTGCAGCCTCCTCCCGCTCCCCCGCAATGTATCGACTACTGTCTCGCCAGTGGGGGCGCATTCGAAACACGCCGTCGTCATCGGGGCCAGTATCGGTGGCCTCTGCGCGGCCCGGGTGCTATCCGGCTACTTCGACCGGGTGACGGTTTACGAACGCGACAACCTGCCGGACGCGCCCGCCGACCGCACTGCCGTCCCGCAGGGCAGGCATGTGCACCTGCTGATGGCGCGCGGCGCCCAGGAGTTGGAGACGCATTTCCCCGGCCTGCTCGACGACATGGTGGCCGACGGGGTGCCGATCCTCGAAAACCGGCCCGATTGCATCCACTTCGGTGCCGCGGGACACGTGCTGGGCACACACCACCGCCTGCAGGACGAGTTCACGGCGTACGTCCCGAGTAGGCCGCATCTCGAATGGCAGATCCGGCGCCGGGTCGCCAAGCTCCCCAACGTCGAAATCCGTCACGCCGCGGTGGCCGAGCCCCGTTTCGACGCCATCGCGCAGCGAGTGACCGGCGTGCTGCTGGACTCCGGCGTCCAGGTCGGCGCCGACCTCGTCGTCGACGCCGCGGGCCGCGGCACCCGACTGCCCGCCTGGTTGGCGCAATGGGGGTTCGAACGCCCCCGCGAGGACACCGTCGACGTCGGGATCGGCTACGCCACCCACAAGCTGCGCATCCCCGACGGACTGATCGCGGAGAAGGTCATCATCGCGGGCGCATCGCGCAAGCAACCGCACGGGCTGGGCATGCTCTATTACGAAGACGGCACATGGGGTCTGACCACATTCGGCGTGGCCAAGATCGAGCCGCCGCACGACTTCGCAGGAATGTGCGCCCTGGCCGACGAGGTCCTGCCCGCCCGCGTCGCAGCCGGCGTCCGCCGCGGCGAGCCGATCGGCGAGGTGGCGTTCCACAAATATCCGACCAGCCGGTGGCGGCGCTACGACAAGCTCGTGCGCTTCCCCGCAGGGATCATTCCGTTCGGCGACGCCGTCGTCAGCTTCAACCCGACCTTCGGTCAGGGCATGACGATGACCTCGCTGCAGGCGGGCCACCTCGCGCGGGCACTTGAGATGCCTGGCGCCGATGTCGCCCGTGAATTCAACCGTGCGACCGCCAAGACGACCTACCCCGTGTGGACGATGAACGCGATCGGCGACCTGGTGCTCCATCGGGCCGAGGGCCCGAGTCCGTGGTGGTACAAGCCGGTGGGCAACTTGTTCGACCAGTTCCTTGGTGCTGCCGAGACTGATCCTGTTCTCGCCGAGTGGTTTCTGCGTCGCTTCAGCCTGCTGGACAGCCTCTACATGATTCCTTCGGTGCGCCTCGTCGGCCGCACCGTTCGGCATAACATGCGGCTGTTCCTGGCCAAGAAGCGCGCCACCCGCAACTACGGGTAGCCTTCGATGCCATGACGGGGACGCGATGAGCGCGGGTCTTTTCGGGCTCCTCGACGACGTTGCCGCGCTGGCCAGGCTTGCGGCCGCATCGGTCGACGACATCGGCGCCGCAGCGGGACGCGCGACCGCCAAGGCGGCGGGTGTCGTCATCGACGACACCGCGGTCACACCGCAGTACGTGCACGGGATCGCCGCCGAGCGCGAACTTCCGATCATCAAGAAGATCGCCATCGGATCGCTGCGCAACAAGCTGCTGTTCATCCTGCCCGCGGCGCTTCTGCTCAGTCAGTTCCTGCCGTGGCTGCTGACGCCGATCCTGATGCTGGGCGCGACCTACCTCTGCTACGAGGGATCTGAGAAAGTGTGGGGCCGCATCCGCGGACACGACACCCATGCCGCGCCCACCACGGCGACGGGCGGCGAGGCCGAGAAGTACATGGTGACCGGCGCCATCCGAACCGACTTCATCCTGTCGGCGGAGATCATGGTGATCGCACTGAACGAGGTGGCCGATCAGCCGTTCGTGCCCCGCCTGCTCATCCTGGTCGTCGTCGCCCTTGTCATCACCGCCGCGGTGTACGGCGTGGTCGGCCTGATCGTCAAGATGGACGACATCGGATTGAGCTTGGCCCAGCGCAGTTCACGCCTGGCCCAGAAGGTGGGTCGCGGACTGGTCGCCGCGATGCCCAAACTGTTGGCAGCGCTTTCGACCATCGGCACGGTTGCGATGCTTTGGGTTGGTGGCCACATCCTGTTGGTCGGCACGGACACCCTGGGCTGGCACACGCCGTACGGTTTCGTGCACCACCTCGAGGAAGACGTGCACCACTGGATCGAGGGCGTCGGCGGTGTGCTGGCCTGGCTGGTCAACACCGCGGCGTCTGCGGTGATCGGGTTGGTCGTCGGCGCCGTGGTCGTGGCGATCGTGCACGTGCTGCCGTTCGGCAATAAGGCGAAGGCCGAGCACTAAATCCCGACGGTCGCCCTGAACAACTTCGTCGGGTCCTGCGCCACCAACCGGATCGGGCCGTCGTCGGCGGAAACCCATGCCGCCGAACCCCGTTCCAATGTCACCACAGTGGATTTCGCGTGCACCGTCGTCGAACCCTCGGTGCACAGCAGGATCTGAGGTCCGTCGTGGCGCGTCGGCGCGTCGATCTCGTGGCCGAGTTGTTCGCCCTCGATGCACAGCACCGACACCGCGAACTCCGGTGCGGGTGTGTTGTAGACGAGTTCAATTCCGTCCCTGTTGATCTGGGGCCGGATGACATCCTCGGTGGCCGGGGCGAAGTCCAGCACCCGCAACAGTTCCGGCACGTCGACGTGCTTGGGCGTCAGGCCGCCGCGGAGCACGTTGTCGGAGTTGGCCATCACCTCGACGCCGACGCCGTGCAGATAGGTGTGAAGATTGCCCGCGGGCAGATAGATGGCTTCACCTGCCCGCAAGCTGATGCGGTTCAGCAGCAGCGACGCCAGCACACCCGCGTCGCCGGGATAGCGCTCGCCGAGTTCGAGCACCGTCTTGGCTTCCTGTGCGAATTTCTTCCGGCCCGACCGCAGGTAGTGGATCGCGCCGTCGATGACGGCGGGACCCAACACGTCGAGGTCGGGCTGCGGCGCGGTGATCCACGTGGTGAACAGCGCACGCAAACCGTCGGCGTCGGACTGATCGGACAGCAGGTTGACGAACGGGTCGAGGTCGGTGACCGCCAACGCACGCATCAACTCGACACTGCCCGCCGCGGGACGGAAGCCGGCGAGCGCCTCGAACTGTCCTAGGGCGACTAGAAGTTCGGGCTTGTGGCTGCGATCGCGATAGTTCCGCGTCGGCGCGTTGATGGCCAAGCCCAGCTTTTCCTCGCGGGCGAAACCCTCGACCGCCTGCTGCGCGCTCGGGTGGGCCTGCAGCGACAGCGGTTCGTCGGCGGCAAGCACCTTGAGCAGGAACGGCAGGGTGTCGCCGAAACGGCCGCGGACAGTCGCGCCGAGTTGACCCTCCGGGTCCTCCCGCAGCGTGTCAAGCAGCGACCGCTCGCCCTCGTCAGTCTCCAGCCATGCCGGATCGCCCGGATGGGCACCGAACCATAGCTCCGCTTCGGGATGCGCTGTGGGAGAAGGCCGTCCGGTGAAGTCGGCAATCGCCGTCCGCGAACCCCATGCATAGGTCCGCACCGCGCCGCGTAGCAGGTGCACTCGCTTAACCTCGAACCAGTCGCAGGTATGCAGCCGTCATCTCCAGTCGGACGGCCAACATCGCCAATTGTTGTTCGGGACGGCCGGTTGCGGCCGCCCCGGCCGGGGGCACGTCCACCATTCCCAATGCCTCCGGCACGTCTTCGGCGTTGATCACGTCGACGTCATCGAGCCCGCTCACCCGCGCGAGAACCACGGGTCGCTCGTCGTCGGTTGTCAACACGAAGGTTCGAACACGACGCGCCAGTGGGCCGTCGATCTGTTCGTCGTGGAATATCGACTGATCGCGATCGGCGCCTGCGCTGCCAGCCATCCCGCCGCGCAGCGCCACGACAGCGTCGGCCAGTCCCACCGCCGCCACCGCGTGGTGGGCGACCCGCAGCAGAACCGACGAACCGTGGCGGGCCACCGCCAGCGTGGCGGCGTTGTCGCCGGCCAGCACGACGTCGCGGCCCGACATGCGTTCGGCCAGCGTCTTGGCGGGGTTGGTGAACAGCTCGCGACCGGCACTGTTGCGAAACGCCTCCGCGTCCAGCTCGTCGGCGAGCGCGCTCAGATCAACGCGCAGACCGGAATCCACCGCCTGCAACGCGGCGAGCCCGGCTGCCAGATAGCGGGCAAGGCTGAACTCGTCGCGGACCCACAACCGGGGCGCCAGCGCAACGGACCGGCCCGCGGTGGCGTCCCGCAGCGGCCCGTCATACGGCGCCACCACGACCACGCGGGCGCCGCGGCGCACTCCGGTCGCCGCGGCGGACACCAGTGCCGGGTCGCCGGGATCGTCGCCCGCGACGATCAGGACATCCAGCGCGCCGATCCAGGGCGGCGCTTCGGACGCGACGACGATCGGGGCGGCCACCGATCCGCCAAGCGCCGCGGAAAGCATCGCTCCTGCCGTCTCGGCGTTGCCGCGGCCCGCGACCCAGATCACCGTGCGCGGCGGCTGATCGGATTTCAGCGCGTCAAGCTCGCCCTCGTCGACTGCCGCGGCGGTGGCGCGCACCTGCGCACCCCCCATGGATGCAGCGCGCAGCAGACCGTCGCGATCGGCGGTGAGCAGCCCATCCACATCGTCGAGGTCGACCGCGGCGTGTGTGGAGTTCACGTGGATCGTCCAGTGTCAGAAGGAGTTTGAGCCTGCACGGTTCGGGAGACCTCACCGACGATCTCGTCGACCTCTTCAGTGGTTCTGGCCTCGACGTTGAGCCGCAACAACGGTTCGGTGTTCGACATCCGCAGGTTGAACCAGCTGCCCTCACCGAGGTCCACCGTGACCCCATCGAGGTGATCGATGGAGTGGACGCGGGCGCCGAACGATGTCAGCACCCCGTCGACGCACGCTTCGGCGTCGGTGACGGTGAAGTTGATCTCACCGGAGGACTCGTAACGCTGATAGTCGGCCATCAACTCCGACAGCGGCCGCTGCTGTTCACCGAGCGCCGCGAGGACGTAAAGAGCGGCGAGCATCCCGGAGTCGGCACCCCAGAAGTCGCGGAAGTAGTAATGCGCAGAGTGTTCACCGCCGAAGATCGCACCGGTGTCGGCCATCAGCCCCTTGATATACGAATGCCCGACACGCGACCGCACTGGCGTACCACCACGCTCCACGACCAGTTCCGGTACCGCCCGGGAAGTGATCAAGTTGTGGATCACCGTCGCGCCGATCTCTCTGTTGAGTTCCCGCGCGGCGACCAGCGCCGTCACCGCAGACGGGGAAACCGGATGCCCCTTTTCGTCGACGACGAAACACCGGTCGGCATCGCCGTCGAAAGCCAGGCCGATGTCGGCATCCGTCTCGACCACGTGCGCCTGCAGGTCGAGGAGATTCGCCGGATCCAGCGGGTTGGCCTCGTGATGGGGGAACGTCCCGTCGAGTTCGAAATACAGCGGAAGCAGCGTGATCGCGGCGATGGGCGCCAGCACCGCAGGCGTGGTGTGTCCCGCCATGCCGTTACCTGCGTCCACCGCGACGCGCAACGGACGCAACTCGGTCACGTTGACCAGCGAGCGCAGGAACTCGCCGTACTCGATGAGCACGTCGCGGTCGGAGGCGGTGCCGCGCGGCCCGTCGTACGCAGGCACCCCGGCGATGATGTCCTCGCTGATCGCGGTCAGGCCGGTGTCCTTGCCGACGGGCTTGGCACCCGCGCGGCACAGTTTGATCCCGTTGTAAGCGGCGGGGTTGTGGCTGGCGGTGAACACCGCGCCAGGGCAGTCCATCAGGCCCGACGCGAAATACAGCTGATCGGTCGACGCCAGCCCGATACGAACCACGTCGAGGCCCTGCGCCATGACGCCATCGGCGAAGGCCTCCGACAGCTCCGGCGAGCTCGCCCTCATGTCGTGGCCGATTACCACTTGTGACGCACCGTCGCGGATCAGCCGCGCGAACGCCGCACCCACATCGGCCACGAACTGTCCGTCCAGTTCCTCACCGACCAAGCCGCGCACGTCATACGCCTTGATGACGCGGTGGACGACCTCGGCGGGCCGGGACATAGAACTCCTTGGGAAGGGGACCGTTGGCGCCAGCCTAACCGTCGGAAGCCAGCTATAAGCCGCATAGGCTCCGGCTAGGGCAGGAGCTAATCGGAGGGGTCCGGCAACACGCGCAGATGACCGCGGCGCCGCCCGTTCGACTCCGGCCGCGGGGCGGCCGGGGCCATCAGTGCACCACCGTGCACACCGGTCACCGGATCGGAAAAACCTGCCGCGACGCCATTCATCGGCGCGCCGCCGTCACGCGCCTCGCGCACCGCGTCGGCGAGGGCGACGAGGTCATCCTCGTCCGGGTGGGTGGGCAGCGGTCCTGCGTGGCGAACTAGTTCCCAACCGCGGGGCGCCGTGATCCGGCCCGCATGCGCCACGCACAGATCCCACGAGTGCGGCTCGGACACCGTGGCCAGCGGGCCGACGACAGCGGTCGAGTCGGAGTAGACAAAGGTCAGCGTCGCGACCGCATAGTGGGGGCACCCGGGCCGGCAGCAGCGACGGGGAACGTTCACGCACGAGAGGTTATCGTGCACAAACCGCTGGAGCCGCCGGACACGCGCAGCCGCGGGGACGCCGATCTCCAACCGTTACGCTTCTTGACGTGGCCGAGCGGAATGTTCTCCGATCACGCCGCGGGAGAGACGTGCGAGGCCCGCTGCTTCCGCCGACCGTGCCGGGCTGGCGCAGCAGGGCCGAACGATTCGATATGGCCGTTCTGGAAGCCTACGAACCGATCGAGCGGCGATGGCAGGACCGGGTGTCGGTGCTCGATGTGGCCGTCGACGAGATACCCCGGATCGCTCCGAAGGATCCCGAGGCCGTGCAGTGGCCGCCCGAGGTGGTCGCCGACGGCCCGATCGCGCTGGCCCGCCTGATACCCGCGGGCGTCGATGTCCGTGGAAACGCCACCAGGGCGCGAATTGTGCTGTTTCGCAAGCCGATCGAGCGACGGGCGAAGGACACCGTCGAACTCGCCGAGCTGCTGCATGAGATCTTGGTGGCCCAGGTGGCCACGTATTTGGGCGTCGAACCTTCTGTCATCGACCCGACGATCGACGACGACTGAGCGCCGAGCGCTCAGGAGCGGTCAGACAATGCCGCGCTTGAGGCGGCGGCGCTCCCGCTCGGAGAGACCGCCCCAGATGCCGAAGCGCTCATCATGCGCCAGCGCGTACTCCAGGCACGCGTCGCGCACCTCGCAACCGAGGCAGATTCGCTTGGCCTCTCGAGTCGATCCGCCCTTTTCGGGAAAAAACGCCTCGGGGTCTGTTTGAGCGCACAATGCGCGCTCTTGCCATTGGTCTTCCGCGGCCGGATCGATAGTTGCCGGAGCAACTTCAATTCGATCGGGCACCAAACTCAATTGGGGACGTCCAGCGGCCCCAATTGGTGTCGGTCCGGTATGGGTGTGCGGTGCACTGCCCACGGGACCGAGTCCTCGGTTCTCGAAACGAGCCTCGCGATCGAAATCGAGGTGCTCAAAAGCCATGTTCCGCCTCCTCACCTGGTGTCGTAGATGCCTGATTTTGACCCCACTATTGTGATGTGCGGCCATCTCAATTCGAACAAGTGATCGAATCTCGGTCTGCGACACCGAAACCGGAAGTCGAACCGCGAAATGACACTGATGTGATTACACACGCGTTAGCTGTCGCGGTCAAGCGGTAGAACAGAAATTCATATCATTCCGTGACAAGAATTCGGCGCGTCGGCGCATCGGCGTGTCTGTCACACCACCGCGCCGCACCGGGTGTGAACGGGACGGCCTAGTCTCGGTCGATGTGAAGGTCACCGTTCTGGTCGGCGGCGTCGGCGGCGCACGCTTCCTACTAGGCGTACAACGCCTGTTGGGTCTGGGTCTATTCGGCCCCGCCACGGATCACGATCTGACCGCGATCGTCAATGTCGGCGACGACGCCTGGATGTACGGCGTTCGGATCTGCCCCGACCTCGACACGTGCATGTACACCCTAGGCGGCGGCATCGACTCCGAGCGCGGGTGGGGGCGTCGCAACGAAACCTGGCACGCCAAGGAGGAACTCGCCGCCTATGGCGTGCAGCCCGATTGGTTCGGCCTCGGCGATCGCGATCTGGCCACCCATCTGGTCCGCACCCAGATGCTGCGTGCGGGTTATCCGCTGTCGCAAGTGACGCAGGCCCTGTGCGATCGGTGGTCGCCGGGCGCACGCCTGCTGCCCGTCAGCGACGACCGCAGCGAAACCCACGTCGTCATCACGGATCCCGCCGACGGCGAGAAGCGTGCGATCCACTTCGAGGAATGGTGGGTGCGCTACCGCGCCCAGGTGCCGACCCACAGCTTCGCGTTCGTCGGCGCCGACAACGCCACCGCGGGGCCCGGGGTCACCGAGGCGATCGAGACCGCCGACGTGGTGCTGCTGGCGCCGTCGAACCCGGTGGTGAGCATCGGCGCGATCCTGGCCATCCCCGGCATCCGCGCGGCGCTGCGCTCCACCGCTGCGCGGGTCATCGGCTACTCCCCCATCATCGGGGGAAAGCCGTTGCGCGGGATGGCAGATGAATGCCTTTCCGTCATCGGCGTTGCGAGCACCTCCGAAGCGGTCGGGGCGCATTACGGCCCGCGCTCGGGTGTCGGCATCCTCGACGGCTGGCTGGTGCACGAGGGCGATCGCGCCGAGATCGACGGCGTCGACGTCCGATCGGTTCCGCTGCTGATGACCGACCCGGACGCCACCGCCGAAATGGTGCGCGCCGGCCTGGAATTGGCCGGTCTCACGCTGGGACCACGGCCATGACAGAGCACGGATCCGCTGCGGCGGTCGAACTGCTGCCTGTGGCCGGGCTGCCGGAGTTCCGACCCGGCGATGACCTCGCTGCGGCCATCGCCGCGGCCGCACCGTGGCTGCGTGACAACGACGTCCTCGTGGTCACCAGCAAGGTGATGTCCAAGTGCGAAGGCCGCATCGTCGACGCCCCGGTCGACCCCGATGAGCGCGACGCGTTGCGGCGCAAGCTGATCGATGCCGAGGCCGTCCGAGTCCTCGCCCGCAAGGGCCGCACATTGATCACCGAGAACGCACTCGGCCTCGTACAGGCCGCCGCGGGGGTCGACGGATCCAACGTCGACGCGGCGGAACTCGCGCTGCTTCCCGTCGACCCCGACGCCAGCGCCGCAGCCCTGCGCTCCAGCCTGCGTGACCGACTCGGGGTCACTGTCGGCGTGGTGGTCACCGACACCATGGGCCGGGCATGGCGCAACGGGCAGACGGACTTCGCGATCGGCGCGGCGGGCCTTGCGGTGCTGCACGGGTACGCCGGATCACAGGACCGGCACGGCAACGAGCTCGTCGTCACCGAGATCGCCGTTGCCGACGAAATCGCCGCAGCGGCAGATCTGGTGAAGGGGAAGCTGACCGACATCCCCGTCGCCGTCGTGCGGGGGCTGACCCTTTCCGACGACGGGTCCAACGCCCGCACTCTGCTGCGTCCCGGCGAGGAGGACCTGTTCTGGCTGGGCACCGAGGAGGCAATTGCGATGGGCCGCAGTCAAGCCCAGCTGCTGCGCCGATCGGTCCGCCGGTTCAGCGATGAGCCGGTCGCGCCGGAACTCATCGAGGCCTCGGTCGCCGAGGCGCTCACCGCTCCCGCGCCACACCACACCAGGCCGGTGAGATTCATCTGGATACGCGACCCGCAGGTGCGCGAACGGCTGCTGGACCGAATGCGCGATCAGTGGCGTGCCGACCTGACCGGCGATGGCAAACCGGCAGACGCCGTCGAGCGCCGCGTCAGCCGCGGCCAGATCCTCTACGACGCGCCCGAACTCATCATCCCCTTCATGGTGCCCGACGGTGCGCACAGCTACCCGGATGCGGGCCGGACCGCAGCGGAGCACACCATGTTCACCGTTGCGGTCGGGGCAGCCGTGCAGGCGCTGCTGGTGGGGCTGGCAGTGCGCGGGGTTGGCAGCTGCTGGATCGGCTCGACCATCTTCGCCGCCGATCTGGTCCGTGCCGAACTGGCGCTGCAGGACGACTGGGAGCCGTTGGGCGCCATCGCGATCGGCTACCCAGAAGAAGGCGCGGGGCCGTCCGGCCCACGCGATCCAGTGCCGACCGACGGACTACTGGTGATCAAGTGACCCTGCATGACTCGGCCGTCGCGATGCTGACCGAGTGGCAGGCACCCGATCCCGCGCAGGACACGTTGCGACACGCTGTCTTGGCTTTTCTGGCCGCGCGGCCAGACGGATGCCTGCGCGAATGCGCGCCGGGCCACGTCACCGGCTCGGCCCTGGTCCTCGACCACACCGGCGCGCGGGCGCTACTGACGCTGCATCCGCGGGTCGGGCGGTGGCTGCAACTCGGCGGCCACTGCGAAGAGGCCGACGGCGACATCATGGCGGTCGCGCTGCGGGAAGCCATTGAGGAATCGGGTGTCGGCGGGCTGAGAATCGACGCCGAGCTCGCCGCACTGCATGTCCACCCCGTCGAGTGCTCGCTGGGTGTGCCGACTCGTCACCTCGACATGCAGTTCCTCGTGCACGCCCCGGCCGACGCCGAAATCGCTCGCAGCGACGAATCATTGGATCTGCGGTGGTGGCCGCTGGACGCCCTGCCCTCCGACTGTGACTTCGGGCTCACCCAGCTGGCCGCCGCGGCACGGGCCCGGATCGCTCAGACGTCGCTCGAGTAACGGATGCCGCCGTCGGGGATGGTGACCCCCGGCCACACCCTGGCGCCGCGCAGCAGCTCGCAGCGCGCGCCGATGTCGGCGCCGTCGCCGATCACGCCGTCGCGGATCAAGGCGCGTGGACCGATGCGGGCGCCGAAGCCGATGATCGAGCGTTCGATCACCGCGCCCGCGCCGACGCGCACGCCGTCGAAGATGACCGCGCCGTCCAGCCGCGCGCCTGCGCCGATCTCGGCACCCCGCCCCACGACCGTGCCGCCGATCAGCAGCGCGCCCGGTGCGACGGCCGCGCCGTCGTGCACGAGGCACTCGCCGCGCTGTCCGCCGAGCGCGGGCGACGGCGCGATGCCACGCACGAGGTCGGCCGATCCGCGTACGAAGTCATCCGGCGTCCCCATGTCGCGCCAGTACGTGGCATCGACGTAACCGCAGACCCGGTACCCGTCGGACAGCAGCTGCGGAAAGATCTCCCGCTCCACCGACAACGCGCGGCCCTTCGGGATCTTCTCGATGATCTTGCGCTTGAACACGTAGCAGCCTGCGTTGATCTGGTCGGTCGGCGGATCCTGCGTCTTCTCCAGAAACGCGGTGACCACACCTTCGGAGTCGGTCGGCACGCAGCCGAACGCGCGGGGATCACCGACCCGCACCAAGTGCAGGGTGACGTCAGCGGCGCTGCTTTGGTGGCTGTCCAGCAGCGCACCCAGGTCGGAACCGGACAGCACGTCGCCGTTGAACACCAGCGCGGTGTCGTGGCGCAGCTTCGACGCCACGTTGGCAATGCCGCCGCCGGTGCCGAGCGGCTCCTCCTCGACGACATAGTCGATCTGCAGGCCGAGCTTGGAACCGTCGCCGAACTCCGATTCGAAGACACCAGCCTTGTAGGACGTGCCCAGCACGACGTGCTCGATGCCTGCCTCGGCGATGCGAGACAGCAGATGGGTCATGAACGGTAGGCCCGCGGTTGGCAGCATCGGCTTCGGCTGCGAAAGCGTCAGCGGCCTCAGCCGGGTGCCCTGACCACCGACCAGTACGACGGCGTCTACCTCTGCCGGATTCACCACGCTAGGGACGTCCTTTCGCCTGCCTCCGCAGCGAGCTGCGGACCACCAGGCCCGCACGTGCCGCGAGGGCTGCCCTGATGGTCCATCGCAGTGGCGCCTGCCACCACTTCGGATAGCGATCCGCCAGGAAAGTGTAGGTGCTTGTGTGGTGGGCAGCCAAGTTGCGGGCCGGATCGCGACCCGTGGCGTGACCCTTGTCGTGCAAAATCTCCGCCGATGGCACATATATGTTCTGCCACCCGGCCTGGCCGAGTCGATCTCCCAGGTCGACGTCTTCCATATACATGAAATAGCGCTCGTCGAACCCCGACACCTCCTCGAACGCGGCGCGGCGCAGCAACAAGCATGATCCGGACAGCCAGCCGACAGGGCGTTCGCTGGGCTCCGTCCGCTCCTGGCGGTAGGCGGCCGTCCACGGGTTGGATCGCCACAGCGGCCCGACCACGGCGTGCATGCCGCCGCGGATCAGGCTCGGCAGGTGGCGCGCCGAGGGATAGATCGACCCGTCGGGATCGCGGATCAGCGGCCCGAGTGAACCGGCCCTTGGCCACCGCGCGGCCGCCTCCCGCAGGATGTCGATACTGCGCGGACCCCACTGCACGTCCGGGTTGGCGACCACGAAGAAGTCCGAGTAGGCCGATTCGTCCAGGTACTCGTCGACGGCGCGGTTCACCGCCGTCCCGTAGCCGAGATTCGCGCCGGTACGCAGCAGCCGGACATTCGGATAGCGCTCGACAGCATCTTCCGGCGCGCCGTCGGTCGAGCCGTTGTCGGCCATGATCACCGTCACCGCCCGATCGGTGGCATGCGACAGGGTGGCCAGGAACCGGTCAAGGTGCGGCCCCGGCGAATACGTCACCGTCACCACGACCAGTTCGTCACTCACGACGTAGAGGGTAACGATGCCCTGCGGGCCGAAGGGCACGCCACTGGTCTCAGTGGGCGGTTTGCACGCATGAGCAGCCTTGTTCGTCGGTTGCGACTGGAAGGACCGACGTCAACGGCGAGTGCATCGGCCCAGCCATGGCCACCATCCGCAACGGCTCAGTATCACCGCGGCCGAAGCGTTCCGGCGGCCGCGGGGTCCGCGTCGAAGTCCGCACGGATGGCATCACTTCGGCGATTCGGCCGCGGCGTGAGATCGTCATGGCGCTCGGCGCGCTGAACTCCCCCGAAACTGTTGCAGCTGCCCGGAATTGGGCCCGCGCGACGTGCTGGAGAGCGCCGGGGTGCCAGTGTATCTGGAGCGCGACAACGTCGCTCGCCGACGGCTCAGCGCGTCAGCGCTTCGTCGAGCGCCTCCCGCCACGGACGCAACGGCGTGAGCCCGGCCTGTTCGGAGAGCCGCCCGGACAGCGCCGAATAGGCGGGCCGCGGCGCGGGGCGGGGATGACGGTCGGTTCCCACCGGCTTGACCCGATCGGGGTCCGCGCCGACGGCCGCGAACACCGCCCTGGCTTGCTCGAAGCGGCTGGCCTCACCCGCGTTCGCGGCGTGCAGCAACGGCTCGCGGATCGCGCCGTCGGCGATCTGCAGCAGCGCGCCCACCAGGTCGCCGACGTAGGTGGGCGAGCCCACCTGGTCGGCCACGACGTCCACGTCGCCGTTGCCCGCTGCAACTCGGCGCATCGTCGCCGCGAAGTCGGTCCCGTCGGCGCCCTCGTAGATCCAGGACGTGCGCACGATGTGCGCGTCGGGCATGGCAGCCAGCACGGCCAGCTCCCCCGCCAACTTGCTGCGGCCGTAGACCGACAGCGGCCCGGTTTCGTCGTCTATCTCGTAAGGGTGGCGCTGGTCGCCACCGAAGACGTAGTCGGTCGAGATGTGGATGAGGTCCGCGCCGGCGCGGGCGCAGGCGTGTGCGACGTTCTCGGCGCCGAGGGTGTTGACCGCGTTGGCGCGCGCTTCGTCCTTCTCCGCGTCGTCGACCTTGGTGAAGGCTGCACAGTTGATCACCACGTCGCCTGCACGGACAAACCTCTCGGCGGCCGTCGCATCGGTGATATCCCACTGCGACGACGTCAGCGCTTGCACGTCACGGCCCTGCGCACGGGCCTGACCTGCCAAGACCCGGCCAACCATGCCGCCGGCACCGGAAATGACGATTCGGGCAGACATGGTAACGAGTCTGGCACGCCGGGCATCGCTACCCGCTCTCCGCCCATCTCGCAAGTAACCTGAGCAGATGCCCGCTCGCATGATTCGTGTCATCGCCGTGTCCGTGGCGCTGGCGATCGTGGTGGGCACAGGCGTCGCGTGGGGCAAAATCCGCTCGTTCGAATCCGGCATCAACCACATTTCGCCGATCGCGCTCGGCGAGGGCGGTGAGGACGGCGCTATCGACATCCTGCTGGTCGGCATGGACAGCCGCACCGACGCCCACGGCAACCCGCTCTCCGAGGAGGAACTGGCGACACTGCGCGCCGGAGACGACGTCTCGACCAACACCGACACCATCATCCTGGTGCGTATCCCCAACAACGGTGAGTCGGCCACCGCGATCTCCATCCCCCGCGACTCCTACGTCGAGGCACCGGGCGTGGGCAAGATGAAGATCAATGGCGTCTACGGCTCGGTTCACTTGGAGAAGCTGAAGCAGCTGGTCGAACAGCAAGGCGTCGACCCGGCAAAGGCGGAGCCGCAGGCGGCCGAAGCCGGTCGCGAAGCGCTCATCAAGACCGTCGCCAGTCTCACCGGCGTGACGGTCGACCACTACGCCGAAATCGGACTGCTCGGGTTCGCATTGATCACCGACGCCCTCGGCGGTGTCAATGTGTGCCTGAAAGATGCGGTGTACGAGCCCCTTTCGGGTGCCGATTTCCCGGCCGGATGGCAGAAGCTGGACGGGCCGCAGGCGTTGAGCTTCGTGCGGCAGCGCCACGATCTGCCTCGTGGTGACCTAGACCGGGTCACCCGTCAGCAGGCGGTGATGGCATCGCTTGCCCACGAGGTGATTTCCAGCAAGACGTTGTCCAGCCCGGCCACGTTAAACCGCCTGCAGGACGCCGTCCAGCGCTCCGTGGTGCTGTCCGACGGTTGGGACATCATGGATTTCGTTGAGCAACTGCAGAAGCTTGCCGCAGGCAACGTCGCGTTCGCCACCATTCCCATCGTCGAAGAGGCGGGCTGGAGCGATGACGGGATGCAGAGTGTGGTGCGGGTGAACCCCAGCCGGGTCAAGGAATGGGTGGCCAGCCTGCTGCATGAACAGGACGAGGGCAAGACCGAGGAATTGGCTTACAGCCCAGACAAAACCACCGCGGATGTGGTCAACGATTCCGACATCAACGGGCTGGCGGCCGCGGTGTCCGCGGTGTTGACCAACAAGGGGTTCGCGCCCGGCTCGACAGGAAACAACGACAGCGAACACGTCACCAGCAGCCAGGTGCAGGCGGCCAAGTCCGATGACCTTGGTGCGCAAGCGGTTTCCAAGGAACTCGGCGGGCTGCCGATCGTCGAGAACGCATCTGTGTCGCCCGGTTCGGTGCGGGTCGTGCTCGCGGCCGACTACACCGGCCCCGGATCCGGCCTCGACGGGAGCGACCCGACGATGGAAACCGCCGACCCCGCCGCCGCAGGCTCGAGCGATTCCTCCGAAGCCTCGCCCGCGCCTTCACCGGTTCTCACCGCAGGCTCCAACGATCCGGAGTGCGTGAACTGACCACCGTCACTTCGGCCGTGCTCGACCCGCTTCTCGCTTCCGACCCTGCGGGCCCACGGATCACCTACTACGACGACGCGACGGGCGAACGCATCGAGCTGTCGGCCGTCACGATGGCCAACTGGGCGGCCAAGACCGGCAACCTGCTGCGCGACGAGCTGGGTGCCTCACCGGCCAGCCGTGTCGCCGTGCTGCTACCCGCCCACTGGCAGACCGCCGCCGTGCTGTTCGGAATCTGGTGGATCGGCGCGGAAGCGGTCTACGACGGCGAGGCCGATATCGCGTTGTGCACAGCCGACCGGCTGGCCGAAGCCGAGGACGCCGTGGGCGCGGGCGAGATCGCGGTTCTGTCGCTCGACCCGTTCGGCAAGCCGGTCGCCGACCTGCCCATCGGAGTGACGGACTACGCGACGTCGGTGCGGGTGCACGGCGACCAGATCGTGCCCGAGCGCCATCCCGGTCCCGCGTTGGACGGTCGATCGGTGGCCGAAGTCGTCGTGGCCGCCCAATCCTCCGCGGCCGCACAGGGTTTCACCGGTGGCGACCGCGTGTTGTCGACGGCGGGCTGGAACACGCCGGATGAGCTGACCGACAACCTGTTGGCGGTGTACGCCGCGGGCGCTTCGTTGGTGCAGGTGACCAACCCGGATCCGTCGGCACTGGACCGTCGCAGGCAGACGGAGAAGGTCACTAAGGGTTAGCTACTTGAGCAGCGCCCGCGACATCACCACACGCTGAATCTGGTTGGTGCCCTCGTAGATCTGGGTGATCTTGGCGTCACGCATGAACCGCTCGACCGGGAAATCAGTGGTATAGCCGTAGCCGCCGAACAACTGCACAGCGTCGGTGGTCACCTCCATCGCCACATCGGACGCATAACACTTGGAGGCCGCGGACAAAAATCCCAGGTTGGACTCGCCTCGCTCGGCGCGCGCGGCGGCCGTGTAGACCATCAGCCGCGCCGCCTCCAGCTTCATCGCCATATCGGCGAGCATGAACTGCACACCCTGAAAGTCACTGATCAACCTGCCGAATTGCTTGCGCTCCTTGACATATGCGATCGCCGCATCCAGCGCACCCTGCGCGATGCCGACCGCCTGCGCACCGATCGTCGGGCGGGTGTGATCCAGGGTCGCCAACGCCGTCTTGAAGCCGGTGCCAGGCTCGCCAATGATCCGGTCACCCGGGATGCGACAGTCCTCGAAATACAACTCGGTTGTCGGCGACCCCTTGATGCCCATCTTGTGTTCCTTGGCGCCCACGACAAACCCCGGGTCGTCCTTGTGCACCACGAACGCCGAGATGCCGTTGGCGCCCTTGTCCGGGTCGGTCACCGCCATCACCGTGTACCACGTCGAGTGCCCACCATTGGAGATCCAGCACTTCGCGCCGTTGAGCACCCATTCGTCGCCCTCTTGACGAGCCCGCGTGCGCATCGACGCGGCGTCACTACCCGCCTCACGTTCAGACAGCGCATACGACGCCACCGCCTCGCCGGCCGCGATGCTCGGCAACACCTGCTTCTTGAGCTCCTCCGAGCCCCGCATCAACATGCCCATCGTGCCCAGCTTGTTACAGATCGGGATCAGCGACGACGACGCACACACCCGCGCCACCTCTTCGATCACCAAACAGCCCGCCACCGCGTCGCCACCCTGGCCGCCGTAC
This sequence comes from uncultured Actinomycetota bacterium, assembly GCA_963848855.1. Classification (GTDB taxonomy): domain Bacteria; phylum Actinomycetota; class Actinomycetes; order Mycobacteriales; family Mycobacteriaceae; genus Mycobacterium. The sequence continues at coordinate 423,860 of CAWKFL010000005.1, read as the reverse complement.
TCCTCGGGAATGTGGATCGCGGCGAAGCCCGACGACGTCAACGCCGCAAGCGCCTCGTCGGTATAACGCGCCTTCGCATCCACATCGGCGGCGTACGGCGCGATCTCCTTCTCACACAGATCACGCAACACCGCGCGCAGTTCCTGATGCTCATCCGGAAGCTTGAAAGCATCAAACGACGGGTTACCGATGGACATGGAGACTCCTTGCTACTCGCCGGTAACTTTACCCTCGCCTCACCGGCGCCCCTGTTAGCGTCTGGCAGCCTACTGCCCGAGCAGCCGATCCCGCAGCGCCGCATCCTTTTTCAGCACCATATCGGACAGCTCGGCCTGGAAGCCGGCCATCCGCTTCCGTAATCGCAGGTCGGACGCCCCGAGGATGCGTACCGCCAGCAGACCGGCATTGCGGGCACCGCCGATCGAGACGGTTGCCACGGGCACGCCAGCAGGCATCTGCACGATCGACAGAAGGGAGTCGAGGCCGTCGAGCTTGGCCAGTGGAACCGGCACCCCGATCACCGGCAGCGGGGTCGCCGAGGCAACCATGCCCGGCAGGTGTGCCGCCCCTCCCGCACCCGCGATGATCACCTCGATCCCGCGGTCCGCCGCGGTCTGGGCGTATTCGAGCATGCGGGCAGGGGTGCGATGCGCCGACACCACGCCCACCTCGAACGGCACCTCGAATTCGCCAAGTGCGAGCGCGGCAGCCTCCATGACGGTCCAGTCGCTGTCGCTGCCCATGATCACGCCGACGCGCGGCGCTGGAGCTGTCACCTCTTCGCGCAAGCGCTCATCGCTAGGAGCCATGGTCGGACTCCTCAACGCGGCCCGTACCCCGCCGCTTGATCGTCGTCCGACTAGCCATGTCCACTCCATCCGTCCGTCCACTCGGCGTGCGACAACCAGTGCGCGGCCCGAGTCGCCCGCTCCCGGACATCCGCGACGTACGCGTCGTCGTCGAGCGAGCCGGCGGCCGCGCCAAGAATGTTGACGTGCCCGATCTTTCGGCCCGGACGCTCCCCCTTGCCATACAGATGCACCTTGGCCTCGGGCATCCGACCGAAGAGGTGATGTAGCCGCTCGTCCATCGTCATCGTCGGAGTCTCTTGGGCGCCAAGCACATTCGCCATCACCGTCAAGGGCGCAATCGGTGTCGTGTCACCGAGCGGGTAGTCGAGCACCGCGCGCAGATGCTGCTCGAACTGGCTTGTTCGCGCACCGTCCATGCTCCAGTGGCCGGAGTTGTGCGGCCGCATCGCCAGCTCGTTCACCAGCAGCGTGCCGTCCACGGTCTCGAACAGCTCCACCGCCAGCACGCCCACCACACCGAGCTCGTCGGCCAGCCGCAGGGCGAGCTGTCCCGCGGAACTGCCCAGTTCCGGATCGAGGCCGGGCGCGGGTGCGATCACCTCCACACAGATGCCGTCGCGCTGCACGGTCTGCACCACGGGCCAGGCCGCGCCCTGCCCGTACGGCGAACGCGCGACCAGCGCGGCCAATTCCCGGCGCATGGCGACCTTCTCTTCGATCAGCACCGCCGCACCGTCGGCCAGGTACCGGGCCGCCACGTCGCGGGCTTCGTCCACGTCTCGGGCCAGCGTCACGCCGCGGCCGTCGTAGCCACCCCGAACGGTCTTCACGACGACCGGTCCGTTCACCCTCGCCGCGAACGCATCCACGTCGGCCGGTTCGGTCACCTCCGCGAACCGCGGAACGGGCGCCCCCAGCGCCTCGAGCCGACGGCGCATCACCAGCTTGTCCTGGGCATGGATCAGCGCCGAGGGCGGCGGCGCCACGTTGACACCGTCGGCGACCATTTTCTCGAGCAGCTCGGTCGGTACGTGCTCGTGATCGAAGGTCAACGCGTCGGCGCCCACCGCCGCCTCGCGCAGCGCGTCGGCGTCGGTGTGGGAGCCGATCACGACGTCGGGGGTGACCTGCGCGGCGGGGTCGTCGGCGCTGGCGGCCAGCACACGCAGCGTCTGACCGAGGGCGATGGCCGCCTGATGGGTCATCCTGGCGAGCTGCCCACCGCCGATCATGGTCACCACAGGTGGTGCGCTGGGTTTACGTGGCACAGGCATATGTTGTCATGCTCGTAACGGACGGGTTTACCTGCGGTGACCTGCGCGGGTACGCGTCGAGGGCGCAATTTCCGTACACTGCGCTGTTGTGTCCTTCACCGATGCCACGATCGCGCGGCTGCCAAGCCCGATCCGGCCGTACTTCGAACGACATCACGAACTCATAAAATTCGCGATCGTAGGCGCGACCACCTTCGTCATCGACTCGGCGGTCTTCTTCACGCTGAAGCTCACTGTGCTGGAGCCCAAGCCGGTCACCGCGAAAATCATCGCAGGCGTCGTCGCGGTAATCGCGTCGTACATCCTCAACCGCGAATGGAGCTTCCGCGACCGCGGCGGACGTGAGCGCCATCACGAGGCGCTGATGTTCTTCGCGTTCAGCGCGGTCGGGGTGCTGCTCTCGATGGCGCCGCTCTACGTCTCCAGCTACGTCCTGCAGCTCCGGGTGCCCGATGTGTCCCTGACGGTGGAGAACATCGCCGACTTCATCTCGGCCTACATCATCGGCAACCTGCTGCAGATGGCGTTCCGGTTCTGGGCCTTCCGCCGCTGGGTGTTCCCCGACGAGTTCGGGCGCAACCCGGACAAGGCGGTCGAATCCCTCACCGCCGGCGGTATCGCGGAGGCCATGGAGGATCACCACGAGTTGTCCGACGGCAATGTGACGCCGCTGCATCGGCCAACCCGGCGCGACAAGCGGAGCGCTCAGCTCGGCGACTCCTCCGAGCCCAGGGTGTCGAAGACTTCGTGATACAGCAGTGAGTGAACCCGTTCCACGAGCGGAATGTCGTGGAACTCAAGGGGATCCTGCGACGCAGATTCGATGATCAGCGTGCCGGTGCGCAACATCCGGTCGACGATTCCGTGCCGGAACTCGACGCTGTTGATCCGTGCCAGCGGGATGTCGATGCCCGACCGGGTCAGCACACCGTGCCGGAACATCACCCGGCGATCGGTGATGACGAAATGCGTTGTCCACCAATTGAGGAACGGCCACACCGTCAACCAACCGATCACGATCAACCAGACCGCGAGGATGACGACCATCACCACCGTCTTGGCGGTGGACTGCCAGTCGGTCTGATTCACGTAGCCGGCCCCGAAAGCCGCCAGCGCCGTGAGTACCAACAGGATCAGTACCGGACCGATCAACCGCTTCCAATGCGGGTGCCGATGAAGCACCACGTGCTCGTCGGCGGCCAGCACGTTCTCCGGATAACCCACCCTGCGACCATACCCGCGCGCGCACTCCCTGACCGGCACTTATCGCACTAGCAGTCGTTTGTCACCCGCTTGCCTGACAATTCGATTCCTATCGATACTTCGACCGGCTCATTCGGTTGCTATCCACTGTCGCCCAGCGGATTACACCTGCACGGCCTACGACTCTGGCGCAGCGCGCAAATGCACGATGTCGCCCGCCGATACAGCGAAACTGCCGTCGTTCGAGTCGATATGCAATCTGCCGTGCTCATCAATATCGCGTGCCACGCCTAGCAATTCACGACCTCCGGGGAGGATCGCTCGCACCTGTTGGCCTATGGTCACGCTGCGTGCGCGATAGTCGGCAATCAGACGTTCGTCGGCGCCGCCGGCATCGCGCCAGGCGGCCAGCCTGGTACCGCATTCGCGCACCATCGCGCGCACCAGTTCGTTCCTGTCGGGCGACTCGACGCCCAGCGCCCGCAGCGACGTTGCGTCCGCATCGGCCACCTCGCCGGGATCGAGCGTGACGTTGAGGCCGATGCCGACGACGACAACCCGCGCCTCGGCGGCAACTTCGGTGAGTATTCCGGCCAGCTTGCTATCGCGGGCGAGGATGTCGTTGGGCCATTTGAGGCCCGCCTGCACTCCGGTGGCGGCGGCAACCGCATCGACGACCGCCACGCCCGCTGCCAGCGGCACCCATCCCCATGCGTCGGACGGAACCGCATCGGCGGCCAACCCGAGCGACATCGCGATCTGTGCCTGCGGGGACGACCATGCCCGCCCATTGCGGCCGCGTCCCGCCGTCTGATGCTCGGCGATCAATACCGCACCGTCGATATCGTCACCCACCGACGCGCGGGCGAGGAGGTCGGCGTTCGTGGATCCGGTGCTCGCGACGACGTCCAGATGGCGCCACGGTGAGCCCGGCTCGGTCAGCGCGTGACGCAGCACCGCGGCGTCAAGTGCGGGCGGCGGAGGGGTGTCAGACACGTCAGCCATTATGTGCCTCTCACCGCCGCATCAATTGTTGCGAATCACAACCCCTTCGCGACGGGCCCGCTGTCGGCTGAACCGACCCCAAGCACGAGAAGACCCTCGCCTATTACCGATGCACCACATGCGTGGCTTCGCGGTCGTCGCGCTCCGTGAAAGCCGCGAGGACGGCTGGCTGAGCACGGGCACCGCGCAGTTCGTTAGCATCGTGCACCATGACTAGCGTTACCGAGCCGGCATCCGAGCACGAGATCGATATCCACACGACCGCGGGCAAGCTGGCCGATCTGCGCAAGCGCAGCGAAGAGACCCTTCACCCGGTCGGTGAGGCCGCCGTCGAGAAGACTCACGCCAGGGGCAAGCTGACCGCCCGTGAGCGCATCCTTGCGCTGCTCGACGAGGATTCGTTCGTCGAACTCGATGCGCTGGCCCGGCACCGCAGCACCAACTTCGGCCTGCAGGACAAGCGGCCGCTCGGTGACGGCGTGGTGACCGGTTACGGCACCATCGACGGCCGCGAGGTGTGCGTCTTCAGCCAGGACGCGACGGTCTTCGGCGGCAGCCTCGGTGAGGTGTACGGCGAGAAGATCGTCAAGGTACAGGAACTCGCGATCAAGACCGGACGCCCGTTGATCGGCGTCAACGACGGCGCGGGCGCGAGGATCCAGGAGGGCGTCGTCTCGCTTGGCCTATACAGCCGGATCTTCCGCAACAACATTCTCGCCTCGGGCGTGATCCCGCAGATCTCGCTGATCATGGGCGCCGCCGCGGGCGGGCACGTCTACTCCCCCGCGCTGACCGATTTCATCGTGATGGTCGATCACACCAGCCAGATGTTCATCACCGGCCCCGACGTCATCAAGACCGTCACCGGTGAGGACGTCACCATGGAGGAGCTCGGCGGCGCGCACACCCACATGGCGAAGTCGGGCACCGCGCACTACGTCGCCTCGGGCGAGCAGGACGCCTTCGACTACGTCCGCGACCTGCTGTCCTACCTGCCCCCGAACAACCACTCCGACCCGCCGCGCTATCCCGCGCCTGAACCCGCAGGCGCGATCGAGGAGAACCTCACCGAGGAAGACCTCGAGCTGGACACGCTGATACCGGATTCGCCGAACCAGCCGTACGACATCCACGAGGTGATCACCCGCATCCTCGATGACGACGAATTCCTGGAAGTACAAGCCGGTTACGCGACGAATATCGTCGTCGGCTTCGGTCGCATCGATGGCCGCCCGGTCGGCATCGTCGCCAACCAGCCGACACAGTTCGCGGGCTGCCTGGACATCAACGCGTCGGAGAAGGCGGCGCGGTTCATCCGGACCTGCGACTGCTTCAACATCCCGATCGTCATGCTGGTCGACGTCCCTGGCTTCCTGCCGGGCACCGACCAGGAGTACAACGGCATCATCCGGCGCGGCGCGAAGCTGCTGTACGCGTACGGCGAGGCGACGGTCGCCAAGATCACCGTGATCACCCGCAAGGCCTACGGCGGCGCGTACTGCGTCATGGGTTCCAAGGACATGGGTGCAGACGTCTGCGTGGCGTGGCCGACGGCCCAGATCGCCGTCATGGGCGCCTCGGGGGCCGTCGGGTTCGTCTACCGGCAGCAGCTCGGTGAGGCGGCCAAGAAGGGTGAGGACGTCGACGCGTTGCGGTTGCAGCTCCAGCAAGACTACGAGGACACTCTCGTCAACCCGTACATCGCGGCGGAGCGGGGTTACGTCGACGCGGTGATCCCGCCGTCGAACACCCGCGGCTATGTCGCCACCGCGCTGCGACTGCTCGAGCGCAAGGTCGTGCAGATTCCACCGAAGAAGCACGGGAACATCCCGCTGTGAGCGACGACAAGGTAGCGATGAGCGACGAACAGCCGCAGGACCCGCACGCCCACGACCCGCACATCGCGGTGGTCAAGGGCACTCCTACCGAGGCGGAACTGGCGGCGCTGATCGCGGTGCTCGGCGCCGCATCGGGCGCCCCTGCGGAGCCGCGCGAGGCCGAGCAGAACCTGTGGGGCCATCCGGTGGACCGGCTGCGGTACTCGGTGTTCAGCTGGCAGCGGGTGACGCTGCTAGAACGGACGTACATGCGGAAATGACCCGCGTGGTCCTGGCGTCGGCCTCGCCGGGCCGTCGTAAAGTGTTGCGCCAGGCGGGAATTGATCCGCTCGTCGTCGTCTCCGGCGTCGACGAGGATGCGGTTGTGGCTGGGCTCGATCCCGACGCCACTCCAGGGGCTGTCACCACTGCCCTGGCCGCCGCCAAGGCCGAGGCCGTCATCGACGATCTCGACGTTGGCGCCGATTGTGTTGTCATCGGCTGTGATTCGATGCTCTACCGCGACGACCGACTGTTGGGCAAGCCGGCGACGGCGGCGGAGGCTCGCGCGGGCTGGGAGCGGATGAGCGGCGGCTCAGGCCAGCTGTATACCGGTCACTGCGTAATCCGGTTGCGGGACAATGTGATCATCTATCGCGCGGCCGATGCGATGGCTACCACGGTGCGTTTCGGCGCACCCTCTCTCGCGGACCTCGATGCATATATCGCGCATGGCGAGCCGATGGCGGTTGCGGGGGGGTTCACGCTCGACGGGCTCGGCGGCTGGTTCATCGACGGTGTGGACGGCGACCCGTCGTCGGTCATCGGTATCAGCCTGCCGCTGACACGCAGGCTGCTCGAACTCGCAGGCCTGTCGATCTCGGAACTCTGGGCCACCAACCCGTGAGCCCATAGCGGTTTCATAAGCGCGTGAATTGGTGCGCTAAGACAGTTGAAAGCACGATCAGCGACAGATCAAATATCGGCTCCGACAATTTGCAACTGCACTGAATGAACATTCCTGAATGCCTGCGTCACAACAGAAGCTGTCGTCGAAGCGCTCCACCTGCGATGAGCCCTTTGTACCTCGACGCGCCCGGGCAGCGCATCGGCTGAAGTGCTGTTCATTGGTTCGAATCGCAACTTGCCGGTGTCACATCATTCCTCGATTTCCTCACGCGGAGATGTTGTGACGACAGCTGAACACAAAACGTTGCCGATGGACATTTAGCGCAATGGGTATGTGCTCAATCGCGGGGCACCTGGGTAGGCTCAAGGTGTGCCGCTGCCTGCCGACCCAAATCCCGCCCTGCAGTCGTATGCCCATCCCGAGCGGCTGGTCACCGCCGACTGGTTGTCGTCCAACCTGGGCCGCGGAGGCCTGGCGATCGTCGAGTCCGACGAGGACGTCCTGCTCTACGACACCGGCCACATCCCCGGCGCGGTGAAGATCGACTGGCATACCGACCTCAACGACCCACACGTCCGCGACTACATCAACGGTGAGCAGTTCGCTGCCCTGATGGATCGCAAAGGCATCGGTCGCGACGACACCGTCGTGATCTATGGCGACAAGAGCAATTGGTGGGCCGCCTACGCACTGTGGGTGTTCACGCTGTTCGGCCACCCCGACGTGAGACTCCTCGACGGTGGGCGCGATCTGTGGATCTCCGACGGCCGCGACACTTCACTCGACGTGCCGAGCAAGCAGACCAGCGGCTATCCCGTCGTCGAACGCGATGACGCACCGATCCGCGCCTTCAAAGACGACGTGCTGGGCATCCTCGGCGGGCAGCCGCTGATCGACGTCCGCTCTCCGCAGGAGTTCACCGGCGAGCGCACCCACATGCCCGACTACCCGGAGGAAGGCGCGCTGCGCGGCGGCCACATCCCCACCGCGCGCTCGATTCCGTGGGGCAAGGCGGCCCAGGAGAACGGGCGCTTCCGCAGCCGCGCCGAACTCGACGAGCTCTACGGGTTCCTCGACCCCGACGACAAGACCGTCGTGTACTGCCGCATCGGCGAGCGGTCCAGCCACACCTGGTTCGTGCTGACCCATCTGCTCGGCAAGCCCGGTGTGCGCAACTACGACGGGTCGTGGACCGAGTGGGGCAACGCGGTGCGGGTGCCCGTCGCCGTCGGGGAAGAGCCCGGTTCGGCACCGTGACCATGCCGGCGCCCTTGGCCGAGGTGGTGTCCGACTTCAAAGACATGCAGGGCCAGGACAAGCTTCAGCTGCTGCTGGAGTTTGCAAACGAACTTCCCCCGCTGCCTGCTGAGCTTGAAGAAGCCGCGATGGAACCTGTGCCCGAATGCCAGTCCCCGCTGTTTCTGCACGTCGACGCCGCCGACCGGGACCACGTGCGGCTGTATTTCAGCGCGCCTGCTGAGGCGCCCACCACGCGTGGCTTCGCGGCGATCCTCGCCGCCGGACTCGACGAGCAACCAGCCGCCGACATTCTGGCGGTGCCCGACGATTTCTACACCGACCTCGGCCTTGCCGCGCTGATCAGTCCGCTGCGGCTGCGCGGCATGTCCGCGATGCTGGCCCGGATCAAACGACGACTCCGGGGCGAGTAGGCGGCGCTCCCGCATCGCCCCTTAAACTGCCCCGGGATACATTCTTAAAGACGTTCTTAGAGAGATGCCATCAGGAGGCGAAGTGGCCAGTCACGCCAGCTCGAAGATCTCCAAGGTGCTAGTCGCCAATCGTGGGGAGATCGCAGTCCGGGTGATACGCGCCGCCAAGGATGCCGGCCTGGGAAGTGTTGCGGTGTACGCCGAGCCGGATGCCGACGCGCCTCACGTACGGCTCGCCGACGAGGCCTTCGCACTCGGGGGCCAGACGTCGGCGGAGTCCTACCTCGACTTCGGCAAGCTACTCGACGCTGCTGCGAAGTCCGGCGCAAACGCCATCCATCCCGGGTACGGATTCCTTTCGGAGAACGCCGATTTCGCGCAGGCGGTCATCGACGCGGGGCTGATCTGGATCGGCCCGAGCCCGGAGTCCATCCGCGATCTGGGTGACAAGGTGACCGCGCGCCACATCGCCGCGCGCGCCCAGGCGCCGCTGGTGCCGGGCACCCCGGAACCGGTGAAGGACGCCGACGAGGTGGTCGCTTTCGCCAACGAATACGGCCTGCCGATCGCCATCAAGGCGGCCTTCGGCGGCGGCGGTCGCGGCATGAAGGTGGCCCGCACCGTCGAAGAGATTCCCGAGCTGTTCGACTCGGCCACCCGCGAGGCCACCGCGGCGTTCGGCCGCGGCGAGTGCTTCGTCGAGCGCTACCTGGACAAGCCGCGCCACGTCGAGGCGCAGGTCATCGCCGACCAGCACGGCAATGTCGTGGTGGCAGGCACCCGCGACTGCTCGCTGCAGCGCCGCTACCAGAAGCTCGTCGAGGAAGCCCCCGCCCCGTTCCTGACGGACGCACAGCGCAAGGAGATCCACGAGTCGGCCAAGCGCATCTGCAAGGAGGCGCACTACTACGGCGCAGGCACAGTCGAATACCTCGTCGGCCAGGACGGCCTCATCTCGTTTCTCGAGGTCAACACCCGGCTTCAGGTGGAGCACCCGGTCACCGAGGAGACCGCGGGCATCGACCTGGTCCGCCAGCAGTTCAAGATCGCCAACGGTGAGACGCTGGACATCACTGAGGATCCGACTCCGCGCGGGCACGCGATCGAGTTCCGGATCAACGGCGAGGACGCGGGCCGCGGCTTCCTGCCCGCCCCCGGGCCCGTCACCAAGTTCGAGCCGCCGAGCGGCCCTGGTGTGCGCCTGGACTCGGGTGTCGAGTCCGGGTCTGTCATCGGCGGCCAGTTCGACTCGATGCTGGCCAAGCTGATCGTCTACGGCGCCACCCGTGACGAGGCGCTCGACCGGTCCCGCCGCGCACTCGACGAATTCAAGGTCGAGGGCCTGGCCACCGTCATCCCGTTCCACCGCGCGATCGTGTCCGACCCCGCGTTCATCGGCGACAGCGACGGCTTCACGGTCCACACCCGTTGGATCGAAACCGAATGGGACAACACCGTCGAGCCGTTCACCGGCGGAGATCCCATCGAGGAAGAGGACACTATCCCCCGCCAGACCGTTGTGGTCGAGGTGGGTGGCCGCCGCCTCGAGGTGTCGCTGCCCGGCGACCTGGCCATCGGAAACGGCGGCGCGCCAGCGGGCGGCGGAAACGTGGTTCGCAAGAAGCCCAAGCCCCGCAAGCGCGGTGCACACGCAGGCGCTGCCGCGTCCGGTGACGCCGTGACGGCCCCGATGCAGGGCACCGTGGTGAAGGTCGCCGTCGAAGAGGGACAAGAGGTTGCGGCGGGCGATCTCGTCGTGGTCCTCGAGGCGATGAAGATGGAGAACCCCGTCACCGCTCACAAGGACGGCACCATCACCGGCTTGGCGGTCGAAGCCGGCGCCGCCGTCACTCAGGGCACCGTGCTCGCGGAGATCAAGTAGCTAATCGTCGGTGACGAGGCTGCCGCGCTGCAGCGGCGTGCCGAAGTACGTGGCCTGCGGGTCGACGACGACGTTCTTGTCGTCGCCCTGCCGGGCAAGCACGTCACGAGCCATCTGCTCGAACGAGATCTTCTCGGGCCCACCGATGTTCACGACCCCGTTCACCGGCTGGCTGGCTGCGGCGCCGGCCACCGCGGCGGCGACGTCGTCGGCAGCGACGGGCTGAATCAATGCGTCGGGGACGCGCACCTCGTCGCCGACGATCAGCGATCCCGTGATGGCCTCGGCGAACTCGGCGAACTGCGTGGCCCGCACAATCGTGTACGGCAGCCCCGAGTCAACGACCAATCTCTCCTGGGCGACCTTCGCGCGCATATAGCCGCTCTCCGGCAGTCCTTCGACGCCGACGATCGACAGCGCGACGTAGTGGCCCACCCCGGCGTCCTTGGCGGCGGCCGCCAGGTTTGTGGTCGCCTGCGTGAAGAACTCCATTACCGGACCGTCCTCGAACGACGGTGAATTCGTCACGTCGACAAGCACATTCGCGCCGGAAAGCGCGTCGGCCAAGCCTGCCCCGGACAGTACGTCCGCGCCTGTCTGGCGCGAGGATGCAACCACCTCGTGCCCCTGCGCAGTGAGAAGCTCGACAACCTTGGTGCCGATGAGCCCGCTGGCACCGACCACGGTGATCTTGATGCTGGAAGACGTCATGAGGCATGCCTACCATGGCCGGATGGAGCCCGTGGAGATAAATGCAGGCGCATGGTATTTGCGTGCACCACGGCAAGACGAGCTGATCGACGACCGGCCCGCGCTCCAAGATATCGGCGAGACGGACCCCGACTACGTCACTCGATGCAGCGCACGGTGGCTGTCGGACGCCGGCTACACCTGGGCGGTCTGCGAACCCACCACCGGCGAGTTGCTCGCGGAGGTGACGCTGGACCCGGTGGCCGCCACGGTGCGCACTCGAGCACGTGACGGTCATGCTGGCGCGGCGGCCATCGCCGAGCAGTCGGTGCGCCGATTTGCCGGCGCCATGCTTGGCATCTCCGTCACCGGCTGACGTCGACATCGTGGCCGGACGCAAGATCGCCACACTCGACTGTCACCACATCGCCGCGATCCCGAAGAAACGGCCGCGCGCCCTCGTCGCCGTGCAGTAGTTCGAGCAGGCGCGGCCAATGGCGGCGTGCGATGACGACGGGGTGCCCGGGCCGGGCGTTGTAGGTGGCGCGGGTCAAACCGGACGGCGACGAGCGGGCCGCGTCGAGCACCCGTCGCACCACGGCGGCACCGATATCGGGCGTGTCCACGGTGAGCAGCACGACGAATTCGGCCTGCGTGCCTTCGACCGCCACCACGCCCGCCCGCACAGAGGCGGACAGCCCGACGGCCCAATCGTCGGCGATCACGGCCCGCCCGGGCCTGGGAACCTCGACGATCGCTGCGCCCAACACCACGACCACATCGTCGCAACCACCGTCATCCAGCGCGGCAACGCCCGCGCCTAACCATCGGCCTTGCTCGGCAAGCACTTTCGGCATTCCGTAGCGAGTCCCGGCCCCCGCGGCCAGCAATACACCGCCCACCGGACCGCTGTTGATCATGACACCAGTGTGGCCCACGGCGCGCCGGGACTCGCCGACCTGAGCTGGCCAGACGAAATTCCTGCTAGATCGATTGCCGTACGCCCACGGACCGGCGTAACCTCAAATCAGGTTGAGTTCACAGCCGAGCTGGATACGTCATCGACGTGCAGGGTCGAACTCACGCCCTGCAGCGAAGGCTTTGAGGACGCAGGGCCTATTTTCTTGACGTGAGCCAACAGTACGAAATCGCGTATTCCGACTGATGGAGTCACAATGTCTACCCTTCCCAACGCTCGACCATCCTCATCCGAGACCTTGATCGAACGCATCGAATGCGCCGCGGCGCATTTCGCCACCCGTTGGCTGCAGCCGTCCATGGCGGTGATCACAGCGCACGGCGAGCTGGACGCGGCCAACGCGCACGAGTTCGTCGACTACTCGCTGCGCCACGCACCCCAGATGGAACGGCTAATTCTGGACCTCACCGGCGTGGACTTCTTCGGGACTGCCGGGTTCTCAGCCCTGCACACCCTGAACGTCCGTTGCGCCGGCGAGAAGATCGAATGGACCATGGTGCCCAGCGCGGCTGTCAGCCGCCTGCTGCGGATCTGCGACCCGGATTCGACACTGCCGATGTGTAGCAGCGTCGATGCCGCGATGGCGGAGCTGCAGGGCGAGCCGCGCCCGCTACTGCAGCTGGTCTCGAAGCCTCGTTAGGGATTTCGCCAACAGCCGCGAGACGTGCATCTGCGAGATGCCGACCCGCTCGGCGATCTGCGTCTGGGTCAGCGACTCGAAGAACCGCAGAAGCAAAACGGTCCGTTCCCGCTCGGGTAGTGCTGCGAGCAAGGGCCGCAACGCTTCCCGGTTCTCGATCTGATCCAGTCCCAGGTCGAAATCACCGAGCGTGTCGGCAATCGCAGGGGCGTCGTCGGTACCGCTGCCACCACTGTCGATCGACAGCGTGTTGTATGAGCTACCTGCGACCAGGCCCTCGATGACCTCGTCGCGGTCCATGTCCAGCTCGGCGGCGAGCTCCGACGCGGTGGGCGCGCGCCCGAGTCGCTGGGACAGATCGGCCGTCGCGGCCCCCAGTCGCAGATGCAATTCCTTGAGCCTGCGCGGCACCTTGACCGACCAGCTGTTGTCTCGGAAGTGTCGGCGAACCTCACCCATGATGGTCGGCACAGCGAACGACACGAAATCCGATCCGGCGTTGACGTCGAACCGGATGACCGCGTTCACGAGGCCGACGCGGGCCACCTGAACCAGGTCGTCGCGGGGCTCACCGCGCCCGTCGAACCGGCGGGCGATGTGGTCGGCCAGCGGCAGGCACCGCTCGACGATTTGGTCGCGCTGGCGCTGGAACTGCGTCGATTCCTCGGGCAGCTCTTTCAGTTCGCGGAACATGTCGGCGACGTCCGCGTATTCAGAGTTCGATCGTGACGACGAACCCTGGGAGGACGACCGGGTCACTGCCGCGAACTCGCTCGCCTTGTCGTCATGGATATCCCGAACACCTGTCCCTCCGCGGGGCCGTGCCCATTCTCGAAGGTCCGCACGTCGTCGGTCAGCGAACTCAAGACATGCCAGCTGAAGCTGCCGGGCGCCAGGATGTCGGGGCTGTTGCACGTGGTTGACGCGTGGATGATCACTGCGTCGTCCTGCGGATCCACCACCACCAACAGCGTGGAGTCGGGGACGGCGGAGCGGATCAGCCTGGTACACGCCTCGTCGACGGCGAGTCGCAAGTCTGAGACGGCGTCGAAGTCGAGGTCCTCAAACGTTCCGACGGCGGCTACCAGCGTGCGCAGCACGGCGAGGTTTTCCAGCTTGGCAGCTACTCGGAGTTCAATCGACCGACCGCTGCGCAGCTGTCCATCGTCTGTATTAGCGACGTCGGCCATGTGACCTCCCGGCAATTTCGGTGCGAGACTACCCCAGGTCGATCCCCAGCTAACCATCGGTGCTCCCATTACCAACAAGACAAGACGTGTGGCAACGGCCAAGGGCGGGTAACCGCTGCTCATGGAGCAGACTGAGCCGCGCACTCCACTCGGCGACGCTACCGACACCCGGCCGCTGCGCCGCGTATTGATCACCGCCGCACTGATAATCGTAGGCATCGTTCTCGTGGCGGTGGCGATATACGCCGGGGCCTTCATGATCCTCGCCCCAATGATGCAGTGACCGCTGCGGAGGTGAGTACGTCGCTGCGGCCGTCGATTCGGTTTTCACCATGGTCTGAGTCCAATACCCCGCTGTGGACAAGTGCCAAACACGTTCGCCGAAATTGTGAGACAGGCAGGGTTGCATGCGGCTGCGGCGCAGCGTAGTCCGTGGGCCGGGGTTACGACGGGTGCGCCGCGGGCGTGGATTCTCCTATCACCAGCACGACGAGAAAGCGGTCACCGACGAGGCGACGCTGCAACGCATCAAGGACCTCGTGATCCCGCCTGCGTGGAAGAACGTGTGGATCTGTCCTCATCCCAACGGGCACATTCAAGCGGTCGGGACCGACGCGGCCGGACGACGTCAGTACCTCTATCACCAGACGTGGCAGGAGGAGCGCACCGAGGAGAAGTTCGACCGCGTCTTGGCGATGTCGCCCGCCTTGCCCGATATGCGACGCCAGATCGCGGCCGACCTCCGGGGCCGCGGCCTGAGCCGTGACCGCGTCTTGGCGATCGCCCTGCATCTCCTGGACCTCGGGTATTTCCGGTCCGGCGGCGAGCAGTACGCCGAGGAGAACAACTCGTTCGGCATCTCGACCTTGTTATGCGAACACGTCGCGTTGCAACGGCAGGCGGTCGAGTTCGACTATCCCGCCAAGAGCGGGGTGCGTCGGACGCTGGTGATCGACGACGCCGAGGTGGTGCGGTCGGTGCGGGCCTTGTTGCGTAGCCGCAAACCAGCCGAGCGGTTCCTGGTGTGCCGCAACGGTTCCGACTGGGTACATCTCCACGCCGACGATCTCAACGCCCGGTTCAAGGAACTCGTCGGCGAGGAGTACACGGTCAAGGACCTACGCACGTGGCACGGCACGGTGCTCGCGGCGGCAGCATTCGTAGACGCGGACCCGCCTGCAAACAAGACCGTGATCAAGCGGGTCGAGTCCGCGGTGATGAAGGAGGTCGCCGAGGAACTCGGCAACACCCCCGCGGTGGCCCGGGCGTCCTATGTCGATCCGCGGGTCGTCGAGGGTTACGAGGCCGGCCTGACAATCGCTCCCGCCGCACGGCGCGCCGCACGCACCAGGTCTCCTGACCAACGGCAGGCGATCCTGGAAAAAAGCACAGCCCGCTTGATACGCAGGGTCGCCAACGGTTAGAAGGTGCCGAATCCGTTGCAGCCCAAAGCTATCGCCAGTGATACCGACCACAATCCGCGTGATCTGCCGCAGCGACAACGTTTAGCCGCTCTGGCTGCCGGGAACCCTCATGTCGCGTGGGGAGAACCCATTCGCACGCCCCGAATGCTCAAGAAGTGGGCAAACCATTCCACGAGTACAGCGGAGGTAGAAGCATGACTGAGAAGAACAGTGGCCCTCAAGAAGGCATCAAGGGCGTCGTCGAGGACGTCAAGGGTAAGGCCAAGGAAGCGGTGGGCACCGTCACAGGCCGTGACGACCTGACCCGCGAGGGCAAGGCCCAGCAAGACAAGGCCGACGCCCAAAAGGATGTCGCCAAGAAGGAAGCCGAGGCGGATTCGGCTCGCGCCGGCGCCAAGGCAGCCGAGAAGCGCCAGGAGGCGGAGCAGCGGCCGTGACAAGCCCAGCGAAAAGGCCCAGCCATTCGGCTGGGCCTTTTTCGTGCGCGACTAACTACTCGGCCGTTGCTTCAGGGCGTCGGGATGCTCTGCGTACCAACGTTCTTCGATGCGGCGCACCCGTAGGTGCTCGATGAGAAGCCATGCCCCGCCGACGACGAACAGCGCGGCCGACCCGCCGCCGAGCCCGTATCCGACGTTGTGGTGCCCTGCGCCGTGGGCGGCCAGAGCCGAAACGAACAGCACCAGCGCAATGCCGATCACGATCAGCCCCGGCATTATTTTGTTGTCCTTCATCGATTCGCCGGCGTGCGGCCGCGTCGTTCTCGAATGGTCGACAGGATCTTTCGGGCCTTTCATCGGTAGTCCTCCTTCGGCTTACCTATGCCCGCCTTTCATGGGCTGATTTCACGGTAGAACTACCCGAGACCGTTGTGTGAGAAACCGTCGGGAAAACAAAATCACTGGTAAGGCGGGTATTCGCGACCACGCAAACGGCCTGCGAGTTGCACTGCGTTTCGGGCCGCCAGCCGAGGCGATCGCTTCCGGTGTTGGACAGTTCGGCATCCAGGCGCTCGAGCACGCGCCGCGCGGCGCTGGTGCTCGGCCATGAGCTCACTGCTGGACGGGGCGGGGCCTTTCTTGAGGCTTCACACCTGCGCCACTGCGCTCAACGAGCTCGAATCGGTGGGTGCGGTCATCCCGCGAAAACCGCAGGCCCGGCCAACGACGGCATGCTCATCGTCAACGCAAGCAGCATCAGCGTCATCAGGAACCAGCCTGCGCCCTGCCACGCCCACCAGGTTTCATGCTTGCGCCACGCCCGGTATGTGCGCACAAACGCCCACGCGCCGCCGATGAACAGAATCGCCGGGGCACCAAGGGAAAGCAGGGTGCGTTGCGGCGCACCACACGCGACCGTGTCGGCGGTATCGCCGCCGCAAGTGCTGACCCATACGGCAGCGACGATGAGAAACGCCACACCGATCGCGGTCGCGCCAAGGCCAAACCGCACGGCCTCGCGGACGTTGGCATCGTCGTGCCGGACTTCGCGTTGATCTTGGTAGACGGACACCTTGCGGGACTCCCCGGAATTCGCTGTTTAGCCGATCATGAATCGACGTGGCAGAGAATTCCCTGGCCTGGGCCGTGATAAACCTCAGGATCTGATCCGTAAATGCGCGGTGAGCAGCAGCCTGTCGTATGTGGCCCGTGCAGGTAGGTCCTCGTCGTAGGAGAGCTCGAGGAAGTCGGCCGCGATTTGCTCGGCGAGTACCCGCAGCTTGGTGTTGGTCTCCTGCGACCGCCACTTCAGCAGCTCAAAGGCCGAATCTGCGTTGATCCGGTAGATGAGCATCAGCATGCCCTTGGTCTGCTCGATGCCGCCGCGAGCCTCGGCGATCTCGGCGACGGCTTCGGTGACGAACTCCTCGTGCGCCTCCTTGATCGACGGCGTGACGTCGACATAGAAGCCGTGGGTGCCGATCACTTCACCGTGACTGCCGAACAGCTGATCGCCGACCACGACCACATGGTGAACATCGCCATGGGTGTCGACGATCCGGTGGCGGGTGGAAAACGCCTTGGATGTCCGCCGGATCTCGTCGAGCGTCGCCGCGACTTGTCCATAGTCGTCGGGATGCTTGTGCGACAGCACCAGATCTGTGGTCGGGTTCACGCTGCCCGGCTCGTAGCCATGCATTCGCTGAACCTGTGGCGACCACTCCCAGCGTTCGTCGGAGAAATAGAACCGGAACCAACCCACGCGCTGCGGCTCACCACCGGCGAGTGCGTGCTCGACAGGCAACTGCCCGTCGAGGTCGGCCAGTTCATCGGTCATGCCGTGCAGATTATCCCGATCAAGAACACCGCGGCATCAATGCTGATCCAAAGTTCGCAATCCGGATACTGCGCGGTCAGAAGGGTGGGGGTTGGTAGTTGGCGGCGAGCCAGGCTTGGTGATGCGTTCTTGTTCGGGCGACGGATTGGAGACACACCTTTGAATGAATGTTTGAGTATTCCCCTGCCCACCGACACGCGCAGCGGTTATCCACAGGCGTCGGTGCCCGTCTTTAACATTCGGCCGTGGCACGCGTGAAGGTCTACCTGCTAGTCGCGGTCGCATCGGGCATCGCGGCTTTCCTACTCGGAGCCACGCCGTTGTGGAGCGCCGCGGTCGGCGTCTTGGCACCCGCCGTTCTCGCAGCGGCACCACGATTCGTCCACGGCACGGTCGTCGGCCTGCGGACTGTCAGCGAGAAGGAAGCCGACATGTCGGGCACCGAGTTCGAGGACCACGTCGCGCACATCGCACGGTCGTGCGGTGTGCCGGTGATCATGACGGCGATGACGGGCGACTGGGGCGTCGACCTCATCGTTGGGCATCGGCCCGACCGGCTCGCCATTCAGTGCAAGCGACGCTCACGTCCGGTCGGCTCGGGCGCCGTTCAGGAGGTGGTCGCGGGCGCGCCCATGCACGGTTGCACCAAGACAATGGTGGTCACCAACCATGACTTCACCCCCGCGGCCCGCAAACTTGCCGAGCTACACGGTTGCGAGCTCGTGGGCCGCGCGGAGCTGCCGCGGCTGCGGTCGACGATCCGGCGACTCACGTCGCCGACGGAGGTCAGCTGAGGGCGTCGCGCACCGCGTCGACCGCGGCGTCGATCTCCTCGCGCGAAACCGTCAGAGCTGGGCGGAATCGGACGCTGTCGGGGCCGCTGGCCAGCATGATGACCCGACAATCCCATAGGCGCTGGATCAGCTCGTCGCGCTGTGCGCCGCTGGGCAGGCTGAAGGCACACATCAGACCGCGGCCACGGACATCGAGCACGACCCCGGGAAACTCCGCTGCGAGGCCATCGAGCTTGTCGAGGAGATAGCGCCCCGCCTTGGCCGCCCGCACCATCAGATCGTCGGACTCGATGACCTCGAGGATGCGCCGCGACCGCACCATGTCGACGAGGTTGCCGCCCCACGTGGAGTTGATTCGCGAGCTCACATTGAAGACGTTGTCAGCGACGTCGTCGACGCGGCGCCCAGCCATGATGCCGCACACCTGCGTCTTCTTACCGAACGCCACCACATCGGGCGTGACATCGAATTGCCGGTAGGCCCAAGGAGTTCCGGTCAGTCCGCAGCCGGTCTGCACCTCATCGAAGATGAGCAGCGCATCGAACTCATCGCACAGTTCGCGCATTGCGGCGAAGAACTGCGGCCGGAAGTGGCGGTCGCCGCCCTCACCCTGGATCGGCTCGGCGATGAAGCATGCGATGTCGTGCGGGTGCGCCTCGAACGCGGCGCGGGCCTGGCGCAGCGATTCGGCCTCGACCTCGTCCATGGCTCGGTCATCGAAGTCCGGCCGGATGTACGGCGCGTCGATGCGCGGCCAGTCGAACTTCGGGAACCGTGCGACCTTGTTCGGGTCGGTGTTCGTCAGCGACAGCGTGTACCCGCTGCGGCCATGGAACGCGCCGCGCAGGTGCAGCACGCGAGTGCCCAGATCCGGGTCGATGCCGCGGGACTCGTTCAGCCGGCTCTTCCAGTCGAAAGCCACCTTCAGTGCGTTCTCGACGGCGAGCGCTCCCCCGTCTACGAAGAACAGGTGCGGCAGCGCGGGATCGCCGAGAACGCGGGCGAAGGTGTCGATAAACCGCGCCATCGGCACGCTGTATACGTCGGAGTTGCTCGGCTTGTTCACCGCGGCCTGCGCGAGTTCCGCGCGGAAATCTTCATCGTCGGCGAGCGCCGGGTGGTTCATGCCCAAGGCGGACGACGCGAAGAACGTGAACATGTCGAGGTAGCGCTCGCCAGTGCGGGCATCGACGAGATACGAACCCGCAGAGCGGTCGATGTCGAGGACGAAGTCGAGCCCGTCGGCCAAAATGCTGCGCGCTAGCACGTCGCGGACGTCGGCTGGGGCGATGCCGACGGGTGTCAGGACAGCGGTCATAGACCCATCTTAACGCATTATTTACGGCCTACGCACGTCGAGACCGGATAATTTCCTGCTGGCAACCGTCCTGCGACCAGCCGACCAGGGCGACAATCTTCAGCTCAAAAGGTCAAAAGACCGTAATATTTATGGTACGAATTGCCGCCCTTCGTAAAAAGTCTGTAAGATGATCGTGCTTCGCGTCCGGACGTTCGCCGCCGTGCGGATCTCCTGCAACAGGTCTTCGAGCGCACGCGCCGAACCGACGCGGACCAAGAGCACGTAGCTTTCCTCGCCGGCCACCGAGTGGCACGACTCGATGGCCGCTATGTGTTCGAGCCGGGCAGGCGCATCATCGGGTTGAGACGGATCGAGAGGGGTGATGGCGACGAACGCGGACAGCTGGTGGCCGACCGCTTCGGGGTCGAGCCGCGCCTGGTATCCGGTGACGATGCCGCGCGACTCCAACCGCCGCACCCGCGACTGCACCGCAGACACCGACAGGCCAGCGCTGGCCGCCAGGTGCGCGAGCGTCGCGCGCCCGTCGGCGACGAGTTCACGCGCCAGAATGCGATCGATCCCGTCGAGCTGCGCCGGAGTCTGGGGGTGGTCGTCGGGTTCACCCATGGCCGCACTGTATCCGAGCGGGAGCCACCGATGAGCAAACGCGTCGAAACCTGGCAGCTGCGCGCTCAATTCGCGGCGGCGTTGTCACGGATGTACGGCGCCGAGGTGCCCGCCTACACCACGCTCGTCGACGTCAGCTCGGAGGTCAATCGGGATTACGTCGCCGGGCAGCCCGGTGCCGAACGACTGGGCTCACTCGACCGGGTGACCGCCGAGCGCCACGGCGCGATCAGGGTCGGCAGCGCACGTGAACTCGCCGATGTGGCCGATCTTTTCGCCGCGTTCGGTATGCATCCGGTCGGCTTCTACGATCTGCGCGAGGCATCCTCACCCGTGCCTGTTGTCTCTACCGCCTTCCGTCCTATCGATGCAGATCAGTTGGCGCGCAACCCCTTCCGCGTTTTCACCTCGATGCTGGCCACCGGAGATCCGCGATTCTTCACCAGCGACTTGCACGCCCGCGTCGACCGGTTCATTGCCCGGCGGCAGCTGTTCGACCCGGAGCTGATCGCCGACGCCCGCCGCATCGCCGCGAACGGCGGAGCGACCGCGGAACACGCGGCGACGTTCGTCCGTTCCGCAGCGTCGGCCTTCGCGCTCTCGCGTCAGCCGATCGACAGGGGTTGGTACGAGGAGATCGCGCAGGTGTCCGCAGTGGCTGCCGATATCGCCGGGGTGTCCTCCACACACATCAATCACCTGACGCCACGGGTGCTCGACATCGACGAGCTCTACCGGCGGATGACGGCGCGCGGCATCACGATGACCGATGCGATCCAGGGTCCGCCTCGCACCACCGGTCCCGACGTCCTGTTGCGGCAGACGTCGTTTCGCGCATTGGCCGAACCGCGGCGATTCCGGGAGGACGACGGCACGGTATCGAGCGGCACGTTGCGGGTGCGGTTCGGTGAGGTCGAGGCGCGCGGTGTCGCCCTGACCCGCAAGGGCCGCGACAGCTACGACGCCGCCATGCGCGAAGCCGATCCGGCCACCTCGTGGAACCGGCACTTCCCCGCCACCGACGAGGAGATGGCCGCCCAGGAATTGGCCTACTACCGCGGCGGCGATCCGGCGAAACCGGTTGTCTACGAAGACTTCCTGCCTACGTCGGCGGCAGGGATATTCCGGTCCAACCTCGACACCGAGACCGAGAGGGCCGACACAGTTGACGATTCCGACTACAGCCTGAGCTGGATGACCGGCGCAATCGGCCATCACATTCACGATCCCTACGAGCTATATGAGAAGGCGGCATCATGACCACGACCGAGACTGCCCCGCTGCCCACCGCCGACAACTTGCGCGCAAAGGTGCGCGATGCGCTTTCGGCGATCGGCGTGCGCGCCGAACTCGGCGAGCCGGGTGCACACGGCATGCCCGCGAGCACCCCGATCACCGGCGACGTGTTGTTCACCATGCGGGAGACCACGCCCGAGGAGGCCGATGAGGCGATCGCCGATGCGGCGCAGGCGTTTACGACGTGGCGCACGACCCCGGCACCGGTGCGCGGTGCATTGGTTGCACGACTCGGTGAGTTGCTCGTCGAGCACAAGGAAGATCTGGGAACGCTCGTCACGGTCGAGGCGGGCAAGATCACCTCGGAAGCGCTCGGCGAGGTGCAGGAGATGATCGACATCTGCCAGTTCGCCGTGGGGCTGTCGCGTCAGCTGTACGGAAAGACGATCGCATCAGAGCGGCCGGGGCACCGGTTGATGGAGACCTGGCACCCGCTGGGCGTGGTCGGAGTCATCACCGCGTTCAACTTCCCTGTCGCCGTGTGGTCGTGGAACACCGCGATCGCGCTGGTATGCGGCGACACGGTGGTGTGGAAGCCGTCGGAACTGACCCCGCTTACGGCGCTCGCGTGCCAGGCCCTGATCGAGCGGGCGGCCGACGACGTCGGCGCACCCCGGGCGGTCAGCCGCCTGATCCAGGGCGGCCGCGAGGTCGGCGAGCGGCTGGTCGACGACCCCCGTGTGGCGCTGCTGTCGGCCACGGGCTCGGTGCGGATGGGCCAGCAGGTTGGCCCGCGGGTTGCCCAGCGGTTCGGCAAGGCGCTGCTCGAATTGGGCGGCAACAATGCGGCGATCGTGACGCAGTCGGCCGACCTCGACCTCGCCGTGCGCGCGATCGTGTTCTCCGCCGCGGGTACTGCGGGCCAGCGCTGCACCACACTGCGCAGGCTGATCGTGCACTCCTCTGTGGCCGACGACCTGGTCGAGCGGATCGTGTCGGCCTACCGGCAGCTGCCGGTCGGCGATCCCGCCACCGACGGAACGTTGGTCGGCCCGCTGATCCACGAGACTGCATACCGCGACATGGTCGGTGCGCTGGAGCAGGCGCGCGCCGACGGTGGCGAGGTGTTCGGCGGCGACCGGCACGATCTCGGCGAGAGCTCGTACTACGTGGCTCCCGCAGTCGTGCGGATGCCGTCGCAGACGGAGCTGGTGCACAACGAAACGTTCGCGCCGATCCTCTATGTGCTCACCTACGACGAGCTTGACGAGGCGATAGCGCTGAACAACGCTGTCCCGCAGGGGCTTTCATCGGCGATCTTCACCCTTGATGTGCGTGAGGCCGAGCGCTTCCTTGCCGCCGACGGTTCAGACTGCGGCATCGCCAACGTCAACATCGGCACCTCGGGAGCCGAGATCGGCGGTGCGTTCGGTGGCGAAAAGCAGACCGGCGGCGGCCGGGAGTCGGGCTCGGACGCGTGGAAGGCCTACATGCGCCGCGCGACCAACACCGTCAACTACTCTTCCGAGCTACCGCTGGCTCAAGGCGTGCACTTCGGCTGACAACGACGCAGCACCTACCCGGGCCGGGATCGAGCTCAGCGGTTGGGCTGTGCGGGCGCAGGGTGGCGGTCATCCCGCCGATCAGCGCGTGGTTCATGCCACAGACCAATTGTGTGTGGGCTTTCGCCAGCGTGTGAAACGGGCAGTTAATCAGCATGACCCGGCCAGCGTGGTCGCGTGGCTCGTAGCCGTGCCGGGCGAGTGTCTCGACAGCCAGGCTCAGCGCCGCCTCCGCGCTGACGGGTGGCCCATGCAGGGCGATCGCATCCACACCGATCGACCGGCCCTCGGCGGTCGCGAGGCGATAGAGCGTGTCGACCACCGGTTGACCTGTGGCCGCTGCGTCGGCAATTGCGTCCGCCATCAGCCGGCCGGCCAACTCGTACTCGCGGTCGGGTAACGACACGCTGATCTGTCGCACGCTGCGCCGGTACAGCTTGGACGGTCGGCCTGCACCCGGCCCACCTCGTCCGCCGAGACGCGCGTACTTGCTTTCCAACAAGCCTTCGGCCTCTAGCTTGTCGAGGTGAAACTTGGCCTGGTGAACGGCAACACCGACACCCTCGGCGGCTTCGTCTCGACCGACGGCACCGGGTTGAGCGCAGACGTACAGATAGAGCCGGCGGCGTATCGGATCCGCCAAGGCGCCAATCCCCGTGGCGTCGTCTTCAGCAATGGGCACGAGCGACCACTTTCTAACAGAGAACTTTATTGACGTTACACCCCATGGGTTCTAACGTAGAAATTATTATCTGTTAGACAAAGGAATCGACATGACCAGCTACGCCACGAACCGGGTCAAGGACCCCACCTACCAGGCCTTTCTCCTGCTCCGGACCGTCTTCACCGTCGCACCCATCCTGTTCGGCGTGGACAAGTTCACCAACTTCATGACCGACTGGACGACCTACCTGGCACCGTGGATCGACAACATCGTTCCCGGCGACGCGATCGTCGCCATGCGGATTGTCGGCGTGATTGAAATAGCCGCAGGCCTCCTCGTGGCCCTTGCACCGCGGATTGGCGCATATGTGGTCGCGTTGTGGCTCGCTGGCATCATCGTCAACCTGCTGACGCTGCCCGGCTATTACGACGTCGCACTACGCGATTTCGGGTTACTCGTCGGCGCGTTGGCATTGGGCCGGCTGGCGCAGGGACAGCATCTGAGCGGCGGGCGCGAAGGCGTTTCTAGCCGCTTGCCAGCACGGGCCTGAGCCGAAATCCCTTCGGCATCATCGTGAGTCGTTCGGCGATCTGCAGCCGGTATGCGGGGTCGGCGATCAGGTCATAGCGCCGGATCAGCGTGCCGAGCATCAGCACAGCCTCGTGCAGCGCGAACTGCCTGCCGATGCAGGATCTGGGTCCGGTGCCGAACGGTTTGTACAGGTTTGCAGGCCGCGCCTTGACGCGGTCGCGGGCGAAGCGGTCCGGATCGAACTCGTCGGGGTTGGGGCCCCACCGCGGGCCCCTGTGCAACATCGGCGTCAGCACCAGCGCCCAGTCGCCCTTGCTCATCGGATACACGCCCGCCAACACCGTGTCCTCACGTGCGGCGCGGTAGTAGCCAGGCACCGTCGGCTGCAGCCGTAGCGCCTCGTCGAACACCCGGCGTACGTACCTCAGCTTCGCTATCTGCTCGAACTCCGGGTAGTCCTGCGTGCCCCATACCTGTTCGATTTCGGCACGGGCGCGCGCATAGACCTCCGGATGCTGTGACAGGTAGTACAGCGCGAAAGACAGTCCGCCCGAGGTGGTTTCGTGGCCGGCGACCAGGAAGTTGATCAGCTGGTAGCGGACGTTGGCCAACTCTAGGTCGGAGGCCAGCATGATTTCCAGCAGGTCATCGTGGTGACCAAACCCCTCGGCGCGGCGTGTGGCGATGACGTCGTCGGCGAGTGCGTGCATGTAGGTGCCGTGCCGTTGCACCTTGCATTCCGCGCGCCTGGCCAAGAACTTCGGCAGCCAGGTGTTGCGCAACACGCCTGCGTGGTCGGCGCTTTTCAGCCCGGCGACCATGTGCTCGACGAACGGATGGGCGATATCCGACGTAAAGCAGCCGAACGAGTATCCGGCCGCGCAGCGCCCGATGGTCTCCAGCGTCACCCGCGTGGTGTCGGCGGAGACGTCGACGGTCCCGCCGGTGCGCGCCTGTGCATCCCAATGCCCGGTCAGTTCCCCCGCCGCGTCCAGCATCACCGCGTGGTAGCGCCGCATGGCGGCCTGGCTGAACGCGGGCATGAGTAAGTCGTGCGCCTTCTGCCAGTTGGGCTCGTCGTTGTAGGCCGTGAACAAGCCGTCACCGCCGAGGATCCGCAGCGCCGCAATTTCGGGGCCAACGTGCTTGCAGAACCGGGTCTCATCGTTGAGGTCGGTGACCAGGTCCGCGCCGGCGACGACGTAGCGCAATCCGAACGCCTTGAGCTCATAGATCGGTCCGAGTTGGGCGGCCAGGTTGAGCGCGGACTGCGAGGGCGCGTCGGCGTCGTAGGAGAGCACGTCACCGAGGAATGGCAGCCGCCGGCGTGGATGGGGAAGTTTCGGATAAGCCTGCCGGTCGTTCACCACCGTCATGCGTTCAGCGTTCGCCGTTGTTATACATGTGTCAAGTAGGCCTCCAGTGCGTTAGTACATGGCATGGAGATTAAAGAACGCGTCGTAGTGGTCACAGGGGCCGGGTCGGGCATCGGCCGAGCGCTTGCGAAGGAATTCGTCTCGGCTGGGGCCCGCGTGGTCGCGGCTGACATCGACGGCGGCGCGGCCGAAGCCACGGTCGCAGAACTCGCGCACGGCCGGGCGCGGGCTGCGGCCGTCGACACAGGGACCACTGATGGAATCGGAACGCTGATTGAATTGGCGCGCAACGACTTTGGTCCGGTGGACATCTACGTCGCCAATGCCGGTGTGTGGGGGCCGACGTTGCTCGGCGACGAGGAGGGCTGGGAGCGGACACTTCACGTGAACCTGCTCGGTCATATCCGGGCGGCACAGCAATTGATGCCGGACTGGCAAGCGCGCAGTGAAGGCCACTTCGTCAGTGTGGCATCGGCCGCGGGTCTGCTGACGCAGCCAGGCGGTGCCGCCTACGCGGTCACCAAACACGCGGCGGTCGCATTCGCGGAATGGCTGGCGATCACATACGGCGACAACGGCATCGGTGTCACATGCGTGTGCCCGCTGGGCGTCAATACCCCACTCCTCGACGCGGGACGCTGGGTCACCGACGCCGCGGCCCAACTGGCCTTTCAGGCTGTAGTGAACTCCGGGCCGGTGATCGAACCACAGCGGGTCGCGGAGATGACGGTGGACGCGGTTCGCACGGGCACATTCATGGTGCTGCCGCATCCGGAAGTCGCCGATATGTTCGCCCAGCGGGCGTCTGACCACGACGGCTGGATGGCGGGCATGCGGCATTATCAACGTTCGCTCGCCGGCAGATGACGGCGCTGACCTCCCAAGCTGTTGTACATATGTCAATTACGATGTGAGGCATGCCTGAGTCCCGACGGCGGCTGTCACCGGAGGATCGGCGTAACGAGCTGCTGGACCTCGGCGCCGAGGTCTTCGGCCAGCGTCCGTACGACGAGGTGCGCATCGACGAAATCGCCGAACGTGCAGGCGTTTCTCGCGCCCTGATGTATCACTACTTCCCTGACAAACGGGCGTTCTTCGCCGCGGTTGTGCGCGCAGAGGGTGAGCGGCTCTTCGAGGCCACCAATGCCCCACCCGACCCGGAGGCGAACCTCTTCGAGCAGCTGCGGGCGGGCGTGCTGGCCTACCTGCATTACGACGAGGAACATCCGCACGGCGCGTGGGCCGCCTACATGGGCATGGGCCGCTCGGATCCGATCCTGCGAGGGATCGAGGACATCGACAACGACCGCCAGGCCGACCGGATCGTCACACGCATCCACGGTGCGGTCGGCGGCCAACTCGACTCCAAGGTGGAACGCGACCTTCGGACCACCATCTACGGGTGGCTGGCATTCACCTTCGAGATGTGCCGTCGGCGGCTGATGGACCCGTCGGTCGACGCCAAATTCGTCGCCGACACCTGCGCCCACACCTTGCTCGACGCCATCGGTCGGGTGCCGGGAATACCCGCCGAGCTGGCCGAAGCCGTCGCATCGCAGCATCGCTGAAATTTTTGTCGGTGCGCTGCGGCACCATGACTAGATGAGCTCCACCCGCGCCGGCCCGCTCGCCCGGTTCAGCCCGCTGACCAGTGAGTGGTTCACCGGCACCTTCGCAGCGCCCACCTCGGCGCAGGCGGAGGCATGGTCCGCCATCGCCGACGGCGACAACACTCTGGTCATCGCCCCGACCGGCTCAGGCAAGACGCTGGCGGCGTTCCTGTGGGCCATCGACGGGCTCGCATCATCCGAACCTCGGCCTGCCACCGCCGGTACCCGCGTGCTGTACGTCTCGCCCCTCAAGGCGCTGGCTGTCGACGTCGAACGCAACCTGCGCACACCGTTGACCGGTATCGGCCGGGTCGCCGAGCGGCGCGGCGTGCCTGCACCGGACATCAGCGTCGGTGTGCGATCGGGTGACACTCCTGCGGCGCGACGCCGCGAGCTGATCACCAAGCCGCCTGACATCTTGATCACCACACCCGAGTCGCTGTTCCTGATGCTCACCTCGGCTGCGCGGGATTCGCTGGCCGAGGTGCGGACGGTCATCGTCGACGAGGTGCACGCCGTCGCGGCCACCAAACGCGGTGCGCACCTGGCGCTTTCACTGGAACGGCTCGACCAGCTACTCCACAAACCCGCACAGCGGATCGGGCTGTCGGCCACCGTGCGTCCACCCGAGGAGGTGGCGCGGTTCCTGTCGGGGCAAGCCCGCACCACCATCGTCGCGCCACCCGCGGCCAAGACGTTCGACCTGTCTGTCCAGGTGCCGGTGCCCGACATGGCCAACCTGGAGAACAACACCATCTGGCCCGACGTCGAGGAACGCATCGTCGACCTGATCGAAGCGCACAACTCGTCGATCGTGTTCGCCAACTCGCGACGGCTGGCCGAGCGACTCACCTCGCGGCTCAACGAGATTCACGCAGAACGTAGCGGGGTCGAACTGCAGACCGGGCCCAACAAGCACGTCGGCGGCGGCTCGCCCGCACACATCATGGGCAGCGGCCAGGCCTCGGGTGCGCCTGCGCTGCTGGCCCGCGCACACCATGGTTCTGTCAGCAAGGAGCAGCGGGCCCAGGTCGAAGAGGACCTCAAGACCGGCCGGTTGAAGGCCGTCGTCGCGACGTCGAGCCTGGAGTTGGGCATCGACATGGGCGCGGTCGATCTGGTGATCCAGGTCGAAGCGCCGCCGTCGGTGGCCAGTGGCCTTCAGCGCATCGGCCGGGCCGGTCACCAGGTCGGCGAGATCTCTCAGGGCGTGCTGTTTCCCAAGCACCGCATCGACCTGATCGGCTGCGCAGTCACGGTCCGTCGAATGCTGTCCGGCGAGATCGAAACCATGCGGGTGCCGACGAATCCGCTCGACGTGCTGGCCCAACACACGGTGGCGGCCTGCGCGCTGGAACCTATGGACGCCGACAGATGGTTCGACGCGGTGCTCCGCAGCGCCCCGTTCGCCACGCTGCCGCGCAGCGCATTCGAGGCGACGCTGGACCTGCTCTCCGGCAAGTACCCGTCCACCGAATTCGCCGAGCTGCGGCCAAGGCTCGTCTATGACCGCGACGCGGGCACGCTCACCGCACGTCCCGGCGCCCAGCGCCTGGCCGTGACCTCCGGTGGCGCGATCCCCGACCGCGGACTCTTCACCGTGTATCTGGCACCCGGCGCTGACACCGAAAAGCCGTCGCGGGTAGGCGAACTCGACGAGGAGATGGTTTACGAGTCCCGTCCCGGCGACGTGATATCCCTTGGCGCCACAAGCTGGCGCATCACCGAGATCACCCACGACCGGGTGCTCGTCGTACCCGCGCCCGGCCAGCCCGCGCGCCTGCCGTTCTGGCGGGGCGACGGCATCGGGCGGCCCGCCGAACTAGGTGCAGCGGTCGGCGCGTTCACCGGCGAGCTCGCGCGGCTGAGCAAGGACGAGTTCGTCGACCGCTGCCGCGCAATGGGTTTCGACGAGTTCGCGTCGGACAACCTCTGGCAGCTGCTCGACGACCAGCGCCAGGCCACCGGCGTGGTGCCAACGGATTCCACATTTGTGGTCGAACGGTTCCGCGACGAACTCGGCGACTGGCGAGTGATCCTGCACTCCCCCTACGGTCTTCGGGTGCACGGCCCGTTGGCGCTGGCAGTGTCGCGACGGCTGCGCGAGCGGTACGGCATCGACGAGAAGCCGACCGCGTCCGACGACGGCATCATCGTTCGGCTGCCCGACACCGAGGACACCGCCCCGGGCGCCGAGCTTTTCGTGTTCGATGCCGACGAGATCGAGCCCATCGTGACGGCCGAGGTCGGCGGCTCGGCGCTGTTCGCATCGCGGTTCCGCGAATGCGCCGCGCGCGCTTTGCTTCTGCCACGCAGGCATCCCGGCAAGAGATCGCCGCTGTGGCACCAGCGCCAGCGCGCGGCACAGCTACTCGACGTCGCCCGCAAGTACCCGGACTTCCCTATCGTGCTCGAGGCGGTCCGCGAATGCCTGCAGGACGTCTACGACGTGCCCGCCCTGACGGAGCTGATGCACCGGGTGGCGCAGCGGCGTCTGCGGCTGATCGAGGTCGAGACCGTCACCCCGTCACCGTTCGCCGCCTCGCTGCTGTTCGGCTACGTCGGGGCGTTCATGTACGAGGGCGACAGCCCGCTCGCGGAACGACGCGCGGCCGCGCTCTCGCTGGACAGCGTGTTGCTGGCCGAGCTCTTGGGCCGCGTCGAATTGCGCGAGCTGCTCGACGCCCAGGTCATCGCGACCACCACGCAGCAGCTGCAACACCTCACCGAGGACCGGCGCGCCCGCGACGCCGAGGGCATCGCCGATCTGCTGCGGGTCCTCGGGCCGTTGACGGAACGCGAGATCGTCGAGCGGTGCACCGTCGAGGATGTGGGCGGTTGGCTGGAGGGCCTGCGCGGCTCCAAGCGTGCGTTGACGGTCTCCTTCGCCGACCAAACCTGGTGGGTCGCAATCGAAGACATCGGGCTGCTTCGCGACGGCGTCGGGGTGGCGGTACCGGTCGGGGTACCGGCCGCCTTCACCGAATCCGTCGCTGATCCGCTGGGCGAACTGCTCGGCAGATATGCCCGCACTCACGGACCGATCACCACCCACGAGGCCGCGGCGCGCTTCGGGCTCGGTCTCCGTGTCACCGCCGACGTGCTGGGTCGCCTCGCGATCGACGGTCGACTGATTCGCGGTGAGTTCACCGACTCCGCGGATGGTGAGCAATGGTGCGACGCCGATGTGCTCAAGATCCTGCGGCGCCGCTCTCTGGCCGCGTTGCGTGCGCAGGTCGAGCCGGTCAGCACCGCCGCATACGGTCGCTTTCTGCCGGCGTGGCAACAGGTGGGCTCGCACAATTCTGGAGTCGACGGGCTGGCCTCGGTGATCGATCAGCTCGCCGGTGTGCCGGTCCCGGCGTCGGCGGTCGAGCCGTTGGTGTTCGGTCAGCGTGTCCGCGACTATCAGCCCTCGATGCTCGATGAGCTGCTCGCATCGGGCGAGGTGACGTGGTCCGGTGTGGGTCAGATCGGCGGTGGCGACGGCTGGATCGCGTTCCACCACGCCGATTCGGCGCCGATGACGCTGGCCGCGCCGACAGAGATCGAGTTCACCGAGACGCACCGCGCCATCTTGGACACGCTGAGCCGCGGCGGCGCGTACTTCTTCCGTCAGCTCGCCGAGCAAAACACCGAGGAGTTCAAAGCTGCTCTGTGGGAGCTCATTTGGGCCGGCTGGATCACCGGCGACACGTTCGCACCCGTCAGGGCCATGCTGATGGGCAGCCGCCGCTCGACGGGGCGGCGCGGCTCGCCTGCCCACCGGCAGCGCCAGCGTCCGCCGCGGTTGAGCCGCTACAGCGTCGCGCATGCGCAGGCCCGCAGTTCCGACCCGACGGTGGCTGGCCGGTGGTCGGCGCTGCCCCCGGCCGAGCCGGAATCGACGGTGCGCGCGCATTTCCAGGCCGAGCTACTGCTCGGCCGCCACGGCGTGCTTACCAAGGGTGCCGTCGCGGCCGAGGAGGTTCCCGGCGGTTTCGCGATGCTGTACAAGGTGCTGACCGCGTTCGAAGATGCGGGTCGATGCCAGCGCGGCTATTTCGTCGAGTCCCTGGGCGGCGCCCAGTTCGCGGTGGCCTCGACGGTCGACCGGTTGAGGTCCTATCTCGACGGCGTCGATCCCGAACGCCGCCACTATCACGCGGTGGTGCTCGCCGCTGCCGATCCGGCCAATCCGTACGGCGCTGCGCTGCCGTGGCCGAGCCGCAAGGTGGCCGACGACGACGTCGCGCACCGGCCCGGACGCAAAGCCGGTGCGCTGGTGTCGGTGGTGGACGGTGAGCTGACGTGGTTCCTGGAACGGGGAGGCCGCTCGCTGCTGAGCTTCACCGACGACGCCGACGCCCACATCGCAGCTGCTGCGGCCCTGGCAGATCTGGTCGGCACGGGTCGTGTGCAGCAACTCCTTATCGAGAAGATCAACGGGGTGCCCGTGCTGGAACCCGGCGCAGAAGGCGAGCGCGCGTCAGTGCAGGACGCGCTGGTTGGCGCGGGGTTCGCCCGCACGCCGCGGGGGCTGAGGCTTCGCTGAGCGGGAACATCCGGTGCTCGGATATCGTTCGGTAAGCGCATGACTTCTCCCATTACGACACCGTTCGGTTCCGAATCCACTGCCGCCGACGTGATCGCCGGTATCGACTTGCACGGCAAGAACGCCGTGGTCACCGGCGCCGCGTCGGGCATCGGTGTGGAGACGGCCCGCGCGCTTGCCGCCGCAGGCGCGGTCGTTACGCTCGCCGGCCGCGACACCGCGGCGGCAGACCGCGTGGCCGCCGACATCCGTGCGAGCACCGGAAACTCGTCGGTCACTGTCGGGGCGCTTGACCTGTCCGATCTCTCCAGCGTCGCTGCCTTCGTCCGTTCGTTCAGCGGGCCGCTCCACATGCTGGTCAACAACGCGGGTGTGATGGCCGTGCAGAAGTTGACCCTCTCCCCCAGCGGCCACGAGATGCAGTTCGCCACGAACCACCTCGGCCACTTCGCACTCACCGTCGGACTGCACGACGCACTCGCCGCCGCCGGATCGGCCCGCATCGTGTCGGTCAGCTCCAGCGGACACCTGCGCTCGCCGGTGGTGTTCGACGACATCGACTTCGCGTTCCGTGAATACGACCCGTTCGGTGCTTACGGGCAGTCCAAGACGGCCAATGTGCTGTTCGCCGTCGAGGTCACCCGGCGGTGGGCTGACGACGGCATCACGTCGAACGCGCTCATGCCGGGTGGGATCCTGACGGCGTTGCAGCGACACCTCGATCCGACCTACGGCAAGCAGGCAGAGGAACGGTTCCGCAACGCCGGGTCGCGGCTCAAGA
This sequence comes from uncultured Actinomycetota bacterium, assembly GCA_963848855.1. GTDB lineage: Bacteria > Actinomycetota > Actinomycetes > Mycobacteriales > Mycobacteriaceae > Mycobacterium. The sequence continues at coordinate 391,072 of CAWKFL010000005.1, read as the reverse complement.
CCGTCGAGCAGGGCGCCGCGACATCGGTGCTGCTGGCGGTCTCGCCGCTCGTGGAGGGCATCGGTGGCCGTTACTTCGAGGACTGCAATGAGGCCAAGGTGCTGAGTCGCCGCGATGAGTTCACGATCTCCGGCGTCGCGCCGTACGCCCTGGACCCCGCCAACGCCGAACAGCTGTGGGAACTTTCACTGAAGTTGACCGGATAATGCCCGAGGGCGACACCGTCTGGCACACCGCCGCGAAACTGCGCGAAGCGCTGGCCGGAAAAGCCCTCACGCGCTGTGATGTTCGGGTCCCGCGCTACGCCACCGTCGATCTGAGCGGACAGGTTGTCGACGAAGTGATCAGCCGCGGCAAGCATCTGTTCATCCGGGTCGGCCCGGCCAGCATCCACTCCCATCTGAAGATGGACGGCAGCTGGAAGGTCTCGCCGGTCGCCAAGCCGAGCCGGGCCGGCCACCGGATTCGAATCATTCTGGAGACGACGGAGTTCCAGGCTGCCGGCATCGACCTCGGCGTGCTGGAGATCCTCGAGCGCGATAACGACATGGACGTCGTCGCCCATCTGGGCCCTGACCTGCTCGGTCTCGACTGGGATCCCCACACCGCGGCAGCGAACCTGAACGCCGACCCCGCCCGGCCGCTGGCCGAAACTTTGCTCGATCAGCGGGTAATGGCCGGAGTTGGCAACGTGTACTGCAACGAGCTGTGCTTTGTCTTCGGGCACCTGCCGACGGCGCCCGTGGGGGCGTTGCAGGATCCGCTACGCGTGGTGCAGCGGGCGCGTGACATGCTGTGGCTCAACAGGTCTCGCTCGAACCGGACGACCACCGGCGATACCCGGCGCGGCCAACAGGTGTGGGTGTACGGCAGGACAGGCGAGCCGTGCCGTCGCTGCGGCACCGCTATCGAGGCGGACCGCACCGGGGACCGGATTACCTTCTGGTGCCCGAACTGTCAGCGGTGACGGATTGGTTTTCGACTGCGGCCGTGCAAGTCTGCAGTGATGACTGAACACGATCCGATCACCGAGCTGAGCGAGGATGAGAGCTGGAACCTGCTGGCCAGCGTTGCATTGGGCCGGCTCGTGACAACAGCGGAGGGCAAGGCCGAGATCTTCCCCGTGAACTTCGTGGCCAAACGTCCGACCGTGCTGTTCAAGACGGCGCCGGGCACCAAACTGATCACGGCCATCTTGAACCGCGACGTCGTTTTCGAGGCGGACGACCACACCCTCACGGAGGGGTGGAGTGTGATCGTCCGGGGCACCGCGCGGGTGCTGTCGAAACGTGCCGACCTCGAGAAGGCCGAACGCGCGCATTTGCTTTCGTGGATTCCGACCGACAAGCCCTACTACGTGACGATCGAGGCCTCAGAGATCACCGGGCGCCGGTTCGGCTTCGGTTCGGAGCCCGATCCGGAGGCAACCTTCGCGTGAGACCCTAGGCCTTGCCGCGCGACGGGAGCGCCAACTTGACGATCTTTCGCACGACGGTGGCGAACTGTTTCGGGAGCGGACCCGTGTTGTACGGGATGCCGTAACGCTGGCAGATCTCCCGCACCTCGGGTGCGATCTCCGTGTGGCGGTGCGCCGGAATGTCGGGGAACAGGTGGTGCTCGATCTGGAACGACAGGTTGCCGCTCAGGATGTGAAAGAGCTTGCCACCGGTGAGGTTTGCCGATCCGAGGATCTGGCGGAAGTACCACATACCGCGGGTTTCGGCCTTGGTCTCCTCAATGGTGAACTCTTGAACGTCTTCGGGGAAGTGGCCGCAGAAGATGATCGTGTACGACCACACATTGCGGACCAGGTTGGCCGTCATGTTCCCCGCGAACACCCACGGCGCGAACGGACCCGCCAGCAGCGGGAACGCCACGTAGTCCTTGAGCGTCTGCTTTTTGGTCTTGCGCCAGATCCCTTCGAGGATCTCGCGCTTGTCCGCAATCGAAATCTCGCCGGCACGGATGCGTTCGGTCTCCAACTCATGGAGCGCGACTCCGTACTGGAACAGCACCATCAGCAGGAAGGCGTACACCGGGTTGCCGAGGAAGTACGGCCGCCACGGCTGGTCTTCGCTCATCCGGAGGATGCCGTAACCGATGTCGCGGTCCATTCCGACGATATTGGTGTAGGTGTGGTGCATGTAGTTGTGCGAATGGCGCCACTGGTCGGCCGGGCACGCGGTGTCCCACTCGAACTTCTTGCTCGACAACGCCGGATCGCCCGTCCAGTCGTACTGGCCGTGCATGACGTTGTGGCCGATCTCCATGTTGTCGAGGATCTTCGACAGCCCCAGCATCGCGGTGCCCGCAAGCCAGAACGGCGGGACGATGCCGCCGACGAGCAGTGCTCGGCCAGCGACCTCTAAACCGCGCTGCGCCTTGATGATCCGGCGAATGTAGGTGACATCGCGTTCACCGAGGTCGGCGATCACGCGCTCCTTCAGCGCATCGAGTTCGCGGCCGAACGCCTCGGCCCGTTCCGGGGTCATCGTGACCGTCTTGCCTGCGACGGTCTTGGTGATGGTCGGTTGCTGCGTAGTCGTTGGAGCAGTCATGGCCAATCCTTTCCGTTAGAGGGCGATCTCGACGTCACCGACGGGGGCGGATACGCAGATCTGCACGTCCTCCTCGTCGGCGCTCGACACCGCGCCGGTGATCAAGTTGCGCACCGCGCCGCGGGTCTTGCGACGAGTACAGCTGTGGCAGATGCCCATTCGGCATCCGCTCTCCGGGTTGAGGCCCGCGGCCTCGGCCTGCACAAGCAGCGGCGCACCGTCGTCGACAACATCGACGCTGCTGTCGGTGAACGTGATTCGGCCGCCCGAAGTTTCGGTTGGTACCGCGAAGGTGGGCGGCACGAAGCTTTCCGAGCGCGCGTCCGGGCGGTGCTCACGGACGGCCTCCACGAGTGCGGGCGGCCCGCACACATAGACGGCGTCGGGGTCGGGCATCGCCGCGGCCAGGTGTTCAGGACCGAATCGGCCAACGAGATCCGAGCCTTCGGTCGAGCGGGTGTAGCCGTGCAGCACGCGCACACCGGTCATCCTCGCCAGTTCGTCGGCGTAGCAGGCCTCGCCTGCGCTGCGCGCGTAGTGGACGAACGCGACGTCGCCCTCGAATCCGTCGGCCCGCAGGGTCCGCAGCATCGACATCACCGGTGTGATGCCGCTTCCGCCGGACACGAACAGGATCCGCCGGGGAAGGACGGCGGGCAGCGTGAAGTCGCCACCGACGGAGTCGAGGCCGACGATCATGCCGGGGCGGGCGTGGTCGCACAGATAGTTCGAGACCAGGCCGCCGTCGTGACGGCCGGCGGTCAGCTCGATGTGGCGGGCGCTCTCGGCGCTCGCGGGCGAGTAGCAGCGGGTGCGGCGGCGACCGTCGATCTCGACGGTGAGGTTGATGTGGTGGCCCGCGCGGAATCCGGTGAACGCCCGATTCGGTTCGAGGGTCAGTGTGACGCTGCGGGGGGTCTGCCGCCGCACCGCGACGACCTTCGCGCGGGCCTCGCCCAGCGTCCAGGTCGGGTCGACTAGCTCGGTGTATCGATCCACGCCGTGGGGGCCGGTCAGCAGCTCCAACAGAGGCGACCGTCGCGCGCGGCGTGTCAAAGTTTCAGTGAACATATGTACACCATGAGCGCGCACACGCTTGCTGGTCAATAGAATCACACCTGATTGTGGTAGGTTTCACAGAGTGAACAGTCGTACGCCTAACTCACGTACGCGCAGATCAAGTCGGTCGCGTTCACGCGACACACCGTCACGGGAAGAGCGCAAAGAGGCCACCAGGCGCGCCATCGTGGCGGGGGCTTTGCGCCTGCTGGAGGACCGCAGCTTCTCGCAGTTGAGCCTGCGTGAAGTCACGCGCGAGGCCGGCATCGTCCCTGCCGCCTTCTACCGGCATTTCGAGTCGATGGAGGCCCTCGGCCTGGTGCTCATCGACGAGTCGTTCCGGACCCTGCGCGAACTGCTGCGCAGCGCGCGCGCAGGCAGGCTCGATCCGAAGCGGGTCATCGAGTCCTCGGTCGACATCCTCATCGACGGCGTGAACGACCGGCGCGAACACTGGCGCTTCATCGGGCGGGAGCGCTCCAGCGGGGTCACCGTGCTTCGCTACGCGATCCGCACCGAGATTCGGTTGATCACCTCGGAGCTGGCGATCGACCTCGCACGGTTCCCCGGGCTCAACATGTGGAGCAGCGAGGACCTCAACATCCTGGCCAGCCTGTTCGTGAACGCCATGATCGTGATCGCCGAGGCCCTCGAGGACGCCACCGACCAGGTGGCCATCGACGAGATCAAACGAATCGCGGTCAAACAACTGCGGATGATCGCCGTCGGCGTCGGCGATTGGCGCAGCGCAAGCTGAGAAATACCTGGCACTTTGTCGGCGTTTCCCTGTTTATGAGGATCGCCATTGTCGCCGCCACAGCGGCCACCCTGACGGCGACCGCGCTGGGGTTGCCCGCTATCGCCACCGCTGCGCCGAGCGGTGCTTCATCGGCCGCCGACACCGTGAACAGCCTTGAAGAGGACGGCCACACCGTCGCAATCAATGGGGCGGCCACCAGCCCGCTGTCGGAGTGCACAGTCACGGACGTTCACCCGGGCAGCACCGTCTGCGTCGATATCGTGTGCCCGTCGACGGGCTAGCGTGTGGCGCATGCCGCACCTCGAGTTGACGTATCCGCGTCCCGACGTACGGCTTGGTCGAGGACCTGCACGGCGCCCTCGACGGGATCCGCGCGAACAACGACTGCCGCGTCGTGGTCCTCACCGGAGCCGGGCGGGGCTTCTGTTCGGGGCTGGACCTCACCGACCCAAGTCCGCCGCAGGCCGGTGGCGGAACCGAGTTTCCCCGGTCGGGTATGCGGTGGCAGGAACGCATCGCCGATCTGACGGCACGGATACATCGCCTGCGCCAGCCCGTCATCGCCGCCGTCAACGGCCCCGCCTACGGCGGCGGATTCGGGATCGCGCTGGCGTCCGACGTCAAGATCGCCTCCGAGTCGGCGCGGTTCTGTACGCAGTTCATCAAATTGGGGCTCGGCGGCTGCGACATCGGCGTCAGTTATACGCTGCGCGGCTCATCGGGGCCGGCTACGCGTTCGACTTGATCCTGACCGCCAGAGCGGTGGACGCCGAGGAGGCGCCGCGGCTGGGCATCGTATCGCGGATCTCGCGCGACTCAGTGGTGGACGACGCGCTGGCTGTCGCCGAAACACTATGTGGTTACGGCAAATTCGGAGTCGAGTCGACCAAGCCGGTGATGTGGGCCAACCTGGACGCCGCGAGCCTCGAATCGGCGCTGCACCTGGAGAACCGCAGCCAGATCCTCTCCGCCACCGGCGGGGAGATCGCGAACGCTAGCGAGGTGTTCCGCCACCGTCAGCGATGATCACCTGCCCGGTGATATAGCTTCCCGCGTCCGACGTCAATAGCAGTGCGGCCCCGATCATTTCGTCCGGCGAGGCCAGGCGCTTCATCAGCGTTCCGCCGACCATGTAGTCGATGGCCTCTTTCGGGTTCTTGCGCATCATGTCGGTGTCGACGGGTCCCGGCGCGAGCGCGTTGACGCGGATGCCGAACGGCACGAACTCGGCGGCCATCGACCGGGTGATCGACATCAACGCGGCCTTGCCCGAGGCATAGATGCTCAGCGCCGGTGCGAAGTTGAACGCACCGACCGACACCATGTTCAGCACTGCGGCGTGGGGGCTCGCCTTGAGGTGGGGCAGCGCGTGCTGCACCAGAAACACCGGACCGCGCAGGTTCACCTCGTAGGACTTGGCCCACGCTTCCGGCGTCATCTCGCCAAGCGGTTGCGCGAGGGCGTTGGCCGCGTTGTTCACCACGACGTCGATGCCACCGAACTCGTCGACGGTGCGTTGGACGAGGGCAGCGAGATCGTCGACGTTGCCGAGGTGCGTTGGCACGCCGATCGCTTCGCCGCCGAGTCCGCGCAGGTGCTCGGCGGCCTGCTCACAGGCGTCCGGTTTACGGCTTGCCACCACCACCCGTGCGCCTGCCAGCACGAAGCCCTCCGCGAACGCGAGGCCGATGCCCCTGGTGCCGCCGGTAACGATGACGGTGCGGCCGGTCATGTCAAAGAGTCGGTCAAACGCTGCGCGATCCACGCAGTCAGTAGACCAGATGGGTTAGCCGAGCAATGCCCTAGGCACTTCCACCCCTCGCGGCGAAGGCGTCGAGCGCCGCCACGAGGGCGCCTTCGCGAGGTTGGACCTTTTCGGCACGGACCGGATCGCCGGTGCGTACGACACCGGGCCGGACGATCTGGGCGTAGTAGCCGACGGCAGGACGATCGCCGAATGCCCGGACGTGCTTGGTGGAAGCGCGAACAAGGGTGCGCAGGATATCGCGGTCCTTCGGCAGCGACCCCTGGGACAGGGTCGTCATCACACAGCGCGGAGTCGGCATCACAACGTGCACGACGACCTCGGCACCGAAGTGAAGGTCATAGGCGAGCCAGCTGTCCGACGCGATCGGCCGCGCGGTGTCCTCGATGAGCACGTTGGGCCGAAATCGGCGCGGATCCCATTCGCCCTCATGATGTTCGGCGGCCAAGTGGTCGAGTTCGCTGGTGGCCAGAACGTGCAGCGGAGCGAAATCCGCCAATGTCTTCGGTGCTCCCCACGCGACGACCGACTCGGCGTCCGGGTCATTGTGGTTCACGAGGCGGACGTCGTGGCCCAGCAGCGCGCTCACCCGCTGCGACAGTTCGTCGCCGTCGTCGGTCACCACAGTGCCGTCCGGAAAGGTGACCTCGATCGGTGGCGTCGACTCATCGCCCGTCGGCGGTTCGGTGAACCGTGCCCGGCATCCGACCAGTGCGGCATGCCTTTTGGCGCTGACCAGTTTTGCGTTGCGGGTCTCGATGAAGCCGTAAGCCCGGTCGCCGATGACGTTGCCCTGACCGACGGTCAGCTCGTCGACTTCCTCGCCTCCCATGGATTTGACGGGATATCGCCAGAGTCTGCCGACTGTCGGGGTGGTCATCTGTGCTTGAGATTTCGTGTGCTGACGAACCTGCGGCGAGCGCCCGTTGCGGGGTCGTCGAATTCGATGCTGTACGCCAGCAGGGCAAGTGGGGCCGTGAAGTCGTCGGGTGCGACGTCGATGATGTCGGGATACAACGGGTCGTTGCGGATCGGCAGGCCCAGCGACGCCATCTGCAGGCGCAACTGGTGCGTGCGCCCGGTGCGCGGGGTGAGGCGGTAGAGCCCGTCACCGTGATGTTCGATGAATGTCTCGGCGTTCGGCTCACCTCGTTCCTCGAAGGCCTGTAATCGCCCACGCTCCTTGACGATTCGGCTCCGCAGCACCATGGGAAAATCGAAGTTCGGATCGACGGCCGCCAGGGCAAGGTAGGTTTTGCCGACCAAACCGTCTGCGAACAGCCGCTGATACGAGCCCCGAACTTCACGCCTGGTGGTGAACAGCAACACGCCCGCGGTCAGCCGGTCGAGTCGATGTGACGGGCTGAGCTCCGGCAGGTCGAGTTCGCACCGAAGCCGCACCAATGCCGTCTGCGCGACGTGGCGACCACGTGGCATGGTCGCGAGAAAGTGCGGCTTGTCCACAACGACGATGTCGTCGTCGCGGTGCAGCACCGGAATGTCGAACGGCACCTCGACCTCGTCGCGCAGTTCGCGGTAGAGGTACACGTGCGCGCCAGCGGGCAGCACCGTGGTTTCGGTCACAACGGTGCCGTCCGCGCAGACCACTTCCCCGGCAAGCACTTTCGCGCTGGCCTGCTCACCGAACCGCGAATCGAGCTCGGCCAGCACCGAACCACCGTGCAGCCGAACCCGCGCGGGGCCGAGGCCGTCACGCACAGGTAGCGGTGCAGGCCTCAACTCAGCGGTACCGGTTCGAGGATCTCGGAGCGTGCCTCCGGGGCTGCTGCCCGAAGCGCGTCGGCGGACTCGTCGTCGGGCTGTTCCTGCGAGCGGACCTCCGCATCGACGCGTGCGATGTAGGTGTCGACCTCGCGGTCGACATCCTCGGAACTCCAACCCAGAACGGGCGCAACGACTTCGGCGACCTCACGGGCGCAATCCACACCGCGGTGCGGGTATTCGATCGAGATTCGCATCCGCCGGGCCAGGATGTCCTCCAGGTGCAGCGCGCCTTCGGCCGCGGCGGCGTACCACGCTTCGACCTTCAGGTAGACGGGCGCCTCGGTGATCGGGGTCAGCAACTCGGGCCGCCCCTCTGCCATCGACAACACCTCGCCGATCAGCGACCCGTACCGGTCCAGCAGGTGTCGCACCCGATAGGGATGCAGACCGTAACTCGCACCGACACTCTCGGTCTGGTTGATCAGCGCGAAGTACCCGTCGGCCCCCATCAGCGGAACCTTCTCGGTGATCGAGGGCGCCACCCGGGCCGGGATGTATTCGGCGGCGGAGTCGACCGCGTCGGCGCCCATCACGCGGTAGGTGGTGTACTTGCCGCCCGCTATGGCGACAAGGCCGGGGGCCGGTACGGCGACCGCATGCTCGCGCGACAGCTTCGAGGTCTCCTCGCTCTCCCCCGCCAGCAGCGGGCGCAGTCCGGCGTACACGCCGTCGATGTCGTCGTGAGTGAGCGGCGTGGCCAGCACCGTGTTGACGTGCCCGAGGATGTAGTCGATATCGGCCTTCGTGGCGGCGGGGTGGGCCAGGTCGAGGTTCCAGTCGGTGTCGGTGGTGCCGATGATCCAGTGCGTGCCCCACGGGATGACGAACAGCACCGACTTCTCGGTGCGCAGGATGATCGCGACCTCGCTGACGATCCGGTCACGCGGAACGACGACGTGCACACCTTTGGAGGCGCGCACCCGAAACCGCCCGCGCTGCTTCGACAATGCCTGGATCTCGTCGGTCCACACGCCGGTGGCGTTGACAACGACGTGGCCGTGCACCTCGGTGACGGCTCCGTCCTCGGAATCGCGGATCCGCACCCCGATCACGCGGTCGCCCTCACGGAGCAGCGACACCACCTGCGTCGACGACCGCACCACCGCTCCGTAATGCGCGGCGGTGCGTGCCACCGTCATGGTGTGCCGTGCGTCGTCCACGACGGTGTCGTAATAGCGGATGCCACCGACCAACGATGTGCGTTTGAGCCCCGGCGACAACCGCAGTGCGCCCGCACGGGTCAGATGCTTTTGCGCCGGAACGGATTTCGCGCCGCCCATCTGGTCGTAGAGAAAGATTCCCGCCGCCACATATGGCCGCTCCCACCAACGTTTGGTGAGCGGGAACAGAAACGGCAGCGGTTTGACGAGATGCGGCGCCAGCGTCTTGAGCGACAGCTCCCGCTCGTAGAGCGCCTCACGCACCAAACCAAACTCCAGCTGCTCGAGGTAGCGCAGGCCGCCGTGGAACATCTTCGAGCTGCGGCTCGACGTGCCCGAGGCGAAGTCCCTGGCCTCGACGAGCGCCACCTTCAGGCCACGGGTGGCCGCGTCGAGCGCGGCGCCTGCACCCACAACGCCGCCGCCGATGACCACGACGTCGAACTGCTCGCTGCCGAGTCGGTCCCACGCCTGGGCCCGCTGTGGCGGGTTGAGCATGCTCTGCCCGTTGCTTGCGATCGGGTCGCTCACGTCGAATGGATCCTTGTTACTCGTCGGTACGGTTTACCGGTACCCAGGTTACTGCGGGTGCCCCGCTCCTCGCGCGCGCGAATCAGTCCAAATCGTCGTGTGCCATCAGCCTGCGTCCGGCCTCGGTGATGGAGCCGGACAGCGACGGGTAAACGGAGAAGGTCTGGGCCAGATCTTCGACGTCGTTGCCGTTCTGTACGGCCAACGCGATCGGAAGGATCAGCTCGGAGGCGATCGGCGCGACCACGACGCCGCCGATGACGACTCCGGTGGCCGGGCGGCAGAAGATCTTGATGAAGCCGCGCCGCAGGCCCGACATCTTCGCGCGCGCGTTGGTGTTCAGCGGCAGCACGACCGTTCGGGCGGGCACGGAGCCGTCGTCGATCTTGGATTGCGGCACGCCGACTGCGGCGATCTCGGGCCGGGTGAACACTGCGGCCGCGACCGTGCGCAGCCGGATCGGGACGAGCCCTTCGCCCAGCGCGTGGTACATCGCGATGCGGCCCTGCATGGCGGCGACCGAGGCGAGCAGCATCAACCCGGTGCAATCGCCTGCGGCGTAGATGCCGGGGACTGTGGTGCGGGACACCCGGTCGACGGTCAGGTAGCCACCATGGCCGAGTTCGATGCCGAGGCGTTCGAGACCAAGGCCGCCGGTGTTGGGTACCGATCCGACGGTCATCAGGGCGTGGCTGCCCTCGACAGTGCGCCCGTCGGTCATCGTCACGAGCACGCCGTCGTCGGTGCGGGTGACGGAAGCCGCGCGGGCGTTCTTGACGAGCGTCACGCCGCGCTCGGCCAGGGCGTCCTCCAGCACGGCCGCGGCGTCGGAGTCCTCGTGCGGCAGGATCTGGTCGCGGCTGGCGACCACGGTGACCTTCACGCCGAGTTCGGTGTAGGCGTTGACGAATTCGGCTCCGGTGACGCCGGAGCCGACCACGATCAGGTGGCCGGGCAGCTTGTCGAGGTCGTAGAGCTGGCGCCAGTTCAGGATTCGTTCCCCGTCGGGTTCGGCGTTGGGCAACACCCGCGGGCTGGCGCCCGTCGCGATCAGCACGACGTCGGCCTTCAACTTGCTGACGGCACCGTCCTGCGCGGTGATCTTGACGGTGTGCGCAGCCATGCCGGGGACGTCGTCGACCAGTTCGCCGCGGCCGCCGATCAGCGTCACTCCTTCGCTTCGGAGTCGCTCGGCAATGTCGGCCGACTGCGCGGCGGCCAGGCTCTTGACGCGCTCGTTGAGCTTCGGCAGCTCGATCTTGGCGTCCTCGAATTCGAGGACATACCCGAGGTCGGGGGCGCGACGAAGCTCGGTGCGTACACCGGTCGACGCGATGAACGTCTTCGACGGCACGCAGTCCCACAACACGCAGGCCCCTCCGATGCCGTCGCAGTCAACGACGGTGACATCGACGACCTCGGGGCCGCGGGCGGCGGCGACCAGGGCCGCCTCGTAGCCGGCGGGGCCGCCGCCGATGATCACGATGCGAGATGGCACGGCCTAAACCTAGCCAAGCCGACCGTTGATCGCCCAGCCATCAAGCGAAGCCTTAGGCTTTCCCCGTGCCGCTATACGCCGCCTACGGATCGAACATGCATCCGGATCAGATGCTGGAGCGGGCACCCCACTCGCCGATGGCCGGAACGGGGTGGCTGCACGGCTGGCGGTTGACCTTCGGCGGCGAGGACATCGGCTGGGACGGCGCGCTCGCCACCGTCGTGCAGGATCCGGGGTCGAAGGTGTTCGTCGTGCTCTATGACATGACGAAGGAAGACGAGAAGCTCCTCGACCGCTGGGAAGGCTCAGAGCTGGGCATCCACAAGAAGATCCGGTGCCGGGTCGAGCGGACCTCGTCGGACACCGATATTGATCCGGTGCTGGCGTGGCTCTATGTGCTCGACGCGTGGGAGGGTGGCATCCCGTCGGCGCGGTATCTCGGCGTCATGGCCGACGCGGCCGAAATCGCAGGCGCCCCATCCGAATACGTGCACGATCTGCGCACGCGGCCGGCCCGCAACATCGGCCCCGGCACCTAGCTGACGCACCTCGCCCCGCACCGCGTGGGCCCACACGCGGTGCGTGGGGCGGACGTTCGGGATTAGAACTGGGCGGCTTGCTCGATGATGTTGACCATCACCCGCACGCCGACCGCCAGCGATCGCTCATCGAGATCGAACGTCGGCTGATGCAGGTCCTTCTGCGAGCCGCGGCCCGACCACACGCCCAGCCGCGCCATCGCGCCGGGCACCTCCTCCAGGTACCACGAGAAGTCCTCGCCGCCGCCGGACTGGCGGGTGTCGCACAGCACGTCGGTGCCGATCGCCTCGATCGCATGGGTGAGGATGCGCGTCGAGATCTCCTCGTTGACGACGGGTGGCACACCGCGTCGGTACTGCACGCTGTGCTCGATGCCAAGCGGCTCCAGCAGCGACGTAACTATCTCGCGCACAATCGATTCCAGCGAGTCCCACGTGTCTCGGCTCGCGGTGCGGATGGTCCCGGCGAGCGCGCCGGTCTGCGGTATGGCGTTGGCGGCCACCCCCGCGTTGACGGCACCCCACACCATCACCGTGCTGTTGCGCGGATCGATTCGTCGCGAGAGCACACCCGGCACACCGGTGATCAGCGTGCCGAGGCCATACACCAGGTCGCCGGTCAGGTGCGGTCTCGACGTGTGCCCGCCGTGCGATTGCAGGGTGACCTCGATCTGGTCGGCGGCCGACGTGATCGGCCCCGGCCGCACCGCCACCTTGCCGACGGCCAGCCGCGGATCACAGTGCAGCGCGAAGATGCGCGACACCCCCGTCAGTGCGCCAGCCGCGATGGCATCGATCGCGCCACCGGGCATCAGTTCCTCGGCGGCCTGGAAGACCAGCCGCACTCCGACCGGTAGCTCGGGCACCGACGCCAACGCGAGCGCCGCGCCGAGCAGGATCGCGGTGTGGGCGTCGTGACCGCAGGCGTGCGCGACGTTGGGCACCACCGACGCGTACGGCGCACCGGTCCGCTCGGCCATCGGCAGCGCGTCCATGTCGGCCCGCAGCGCGATGCGCGGCCCGGTCTCGGGGCCGAAGTCGCACGTCAACCCGGTACCGCCCGGCAGCACTTTCGGGTTGAGGCCCGCGTCGGCGAGGTGCGATGCCACGAACTGGGTGGTGGCGAACTCCTGACGCCCCAGCTCGGGGTGGGCATGGATGTGCCGCCGCCACGTCACGAGATCCTCGTAGTGGGCGTCCAGCCACAGTTCGGTGACGTCGACGATGCTCATGCGCGATCCGCCTTGGCTTCTCGCTCGCCGCTCATGCCCGCCTCGCCTTCAGCTCGAGCACGCGGTCACACTCAGCAGGCGTCTCGGCCAGGCTGACGACCGTGCGGGCCAGCATGACCGCGCCCTCGACGACGGCCACATCCGCGCTCGGCCCGGCCGCGGCCGCGGTGAACGCGGGCTGGTGGATGGACGCGCCGTTGGCTTCGATGCCGACGACCGGATGGATGCCGGGCATCACCTGCGTGACATTGCCCATATCCGTGCTGCCAAGCGGCAGCGACGCCTCGACGGCCTCGGACACCGGCGACCGTCCCAGCCGCACCATTTCGGTGCGGAAGGTCGCGGCCAGCCAGGGGTCGGGCACCAGCTCGGCGTAGGCGGGTGCGGTCTCGGCGACGGTGTGCTGACAACCGGTGCCCACCGAGCCGGCCGCAAAGCAGCCGGCCATCTTGTCCTCGAGGGCGCGCAGTGACTCGGAGTCCGCCGCGCGCATCGTGTACCGCACCTCGGCCCGACCCGGAATGACGTTGGTGGCCTGGCCGCCGTCGGTGACGATGCCGTGCATCATCTGCCCCGGCGCAAGGTGCTGACGCAGCAGCCCGATCGCGACCTGGGCGACGGTGACGGCGTCGGCGGCGTTGACGCCCAGGTACGGCGCCACTGCGGCATGCGACTCGCGGCCGGTGTAGCCGACCGTCACCTCGGACAGTGCCAACGACCGCGCCGCGGCGATGTCGATCGGGCCCGGGTGCAGCATCACCGTCGCGGCGATGTCATCGAACGTTCCGGCCTTGAGCAGCAACGCTTTTCCGCCACCGGCCTCCTCCGCGGGCGTGCCGAGCAGCACCACGGTCAAGCCGAGATCCTCGGCGACTTCGGCGAGCGCCAGTGCGGTCCCCACCGCCGAGGCGGCGATAATGTTGTGGCCGCAGGCATGCCCGATGTCGGGCAGCGCGTCGTACTCGGCGCAGATGCCGACGACCAGCGGCCCGCTGCCGTAGACGGCCCGAAACGCGGTGTCCAGCCCGCCGGGCGCCTGCGTGATCTCGAAGCCGTACTCGGCGACCAGCGCTTGCGTCTTGGCGCAGCTGCGATGCTCGGCAAAGGCGAGTTCCGGCTCGGCGTGAATCGAGTGCGACAGCTCGACGAGATCGCCACGGCGTCGGTTGACGGCGTCTTCGACGCTTATCGACGCGGTGACCGATGGCATCCCAGCAGTATCTCACTGCACACCTGTCCCGTGTCCGAGAGCTAAGCTGCGGCACTGTGACCGAACCGGATGTGGTGGCTGCGCAGGCCGCCGCCGCCATCCACGACCGCACCGGCGTCGACGGCCATGATGTCGGCGTTGTGCTCGGATCCGGCTGGGCGCCCGCCGTCGAGGAGCTCGGCGATCCTGTCGCGGTGGTGCCCATGGCCGAGCTGCCCGGCTTCACCCCGCCCACCGCGGCAGGGCATGGCGGCGAAGTGCTGTCGCTGCGGCTCGGCGGACACCGGGTGCTGGTCCTCCTCGGCCGGATCCACGCATACGAGGGTCATGGGCTCGATCACGTCGTGCACCCGGTGCGGACGGCGTGCGCGGCTGGCGCGCACACATTGGTGCTGACGAACGCCGCAGGCGGTCTGCGCGACGACTTCACTGTCGGCCAGCCGGTGCTGATCAACGACCATCTCAACCTGACCGCGCGATCCCCCCTGGTCGGCGCACAGTTCGTCGACCTCGTCGACGCCTACTCGCCGCGGCTGCGCGCGATCGCCCACGAGATCGACCCGTCGCTGGCCGAGGGCGTCTACGCCGGGCTGCCCGGGCCGCATTACGAGACTCCCGCCGAGATCAGGATGCTGCGCACCTTGGGCGCGGACCTGGTCGGCATGTCGACAGTGCACGAGACGATCGCCGCCCGCGCGGCCGGCGCGCAGGTTCTCGGGGTGTCGCTGGTGACGAACCTGGCGAGCGGGATGACGGGTCAGCCGCTCAGCCACGAAGAGGTACTGGAGGCGGGCCGTCAGTCGGCCACGCGGATGGGCTCCCTGTTGGGCGCGGTCATCGCGCGTCTCTGACGGCCGAGCCGCTCACTGACCCGGACAACGCAGCGGGCCATCAGTGGCGCCGCGAAAAGCATCAGCAGAATGCGGACCACTTGCGCAGCGATGATGAAGGTGACGTTGGAGCCGGTCTCGACCGCGGTCGCGAGCACGGCGTAGACACCGCCGGGGCTCGTCGCAAGGTAGCCCTCCAACGGGGTGAGCCCGGTGAAGTGCGCGAGGACGGCGCCGAGACCCGCGGTGGCCACGGTGAGCAGCACGATCAGCCCGATCGCGGCGGGCAGCAGACGCCCGACGGCCTTCATCGATTCGCGGGTGAAGGCCACGCCCGCCTGCCAGCCGATCAGCATGTAGCCGACCTGCACGAGCACCATCGGCACGTCGAGCCCGAACGACAGACCGGTCAGTTCCAACACCACCGTCAGGGCCAGCGGTCCGAGCAGCCCCGCCCCTGGCAACCGAATCCACTTGCCGACCGTCGCACCGACGACGACCAACCCGACCACGATGGCGAGACTGAGGTACCAAGGGGCGGTATCGGTTTCGGTGACCGCAGTGGAACCACGCGACTTGTCGGCGTGGTAGATCAGCGTCACCACCGCGGGCATCGACGCTGTCACGAGGCCGACACGCAGGTATTGCACGACGGATACGACGCGGTCGTCGCCGCCGAGTTCACGTGCGATCGCCACCAGCCCGGAGGCGCCGCCGGCGACGAGCGCCAGGGCCCCTGTCAGCGGTGTGACGTCGCGATGCATGCCAAGCAAAGCACCCGCGATGACGCTGACCAGCAGGGTGCCGACACCGATCGCCACGACGATCGGCCAATCGGAGCCGAGCGCGCCGACCGCGTCCTGGTGGACCATCGTGCCGATGTAGACGCCGAGCACGCCCTGCGCGGCAATGCCCGCCGAGTGGGGTACCCGGGTGGGAGCGACCGACAAGAGAGCCAGGGCGATGCCGACCACCAGTGCGGCGAACAGCGCCGCGGAAGGCACGCCGATGCGGGTGAGCGGGATGGTGACCCCGGCCGTCACCGCTATCAGTAACGCCCACTTGAGGAACAGTCGCACAGCACTCACAACATTGTTAAGTATGCCCTTGCTATTTCTTGATCGCAATCCGGCTAACTACATGTGACAGATCACATTTACCAAGGTATAACTTAGTTATGACCAGCGTGGAGTCGCCGCCAGCGGTGGCCACCGAGCTGCGGGAATCGATGATGGCGGTGGCCCGGCAGATGCGCAGGCATCGCCCGCACCACGGACTGACACTCAGCCAGCTCGAACTCCTCGGAGAAGTCAGCCGGTCCGGTGTGACCACCCCCGCCGAACTCGCCGCACTTCTTCATGTGCGGGTGCAGTCGCTGACCGACAGCATCAATGAACTCGTCAGCCGCAATCTCGTCGAGCGCCGCCCCGATGAGAACGACCGACGTCGCCAGCTCATCGAGATCACCGACACCGGTACCGCGCTGTTGTTATCGGACCGCGCCGAACGCGACGCGTGGCTGCATGCGACCATGCGCGACAACCTCTCGCAGCTGGAATTCGACCTGCTCACCCTCGTCGCGCCGGTGCTCCGCAAGCTGGCATATGCAGGCGCGAAAGCGGGCACACTAGCGCTATGACGCAGTCGCGGACCGCAACGGCCGCGCAGGAGTGGATCGCTCACGACCCGGATCCGCGGACAGCCGCTGAGTTGTTGAGCTGCACTGACGAAGAGCTCGAGGAGCGGTTCGCCCAGTCCCTTAAATTCGGGACGGCTGGCCTGAGAGGGCCTCTGCGCGGCGGACCCAACGGCATGAACCTGGCCGTCGTCATGCGGACCACATGGGCGGTGGCCAAGGTCCTCAAGGATCGCGGTATGGGTGGATCGCTCATCGTCGTCGGTCGTGACGCCCGGCACGGCTCCGAGGAGTTCGCGCTCGCTACCGCTGAAGTCCTTGCTGCCCAAGGCTTTCCAGTGAAGCTGATGTTCGCCGCGGTGCCGACGCCGGTGATCGCCTTTGCCGTCCGCCATGGCGGCGCCGCTGCGGGCGTTCAGATCACCGCGTCACACAACCCGCCGACCGACAACGGCTACAAGGTGTACCTCGACGACGGGTTTCAGATCATTCCACCCGTGGACCGTGAGATCGAACAAGCCATCGCGGAGGCGCCGCACGCCGACGAAATTCCGCGACAGACAGTCGAGCTTGCCGGCGTCGACGAAGTTCAGCGCTATACCGACCGCGCTGCGCACGTTCGGCGCACGCATGGGGATGTGCGGGTAGCACTGACCCCGATGCACGGAGTCGGCGGCGAGTTCGCCCTCGACGCGCTGGTGCGCGCCGGAATCTCCGATGTGCATGTCGTCGAGGAGCAGTTCGCGCCCGATCCGGACTTCCCTTCCGTGCGGTTCCCCAACCCGGAGGAACCCGGCGCGGTTGACGCGCTGCTGAAACTCGCTGTCGAAGTCGACGCGGAGATCGCCATCGCGCTTGACCCCGACGCAGACCGCTGCGCGATCGGAGTTCCGACCCCCGACGGCTGGCGCATGTTGACCGGTGACGAAACCGGTTGGCTCTTTGGCGATTACCTCCTTTCGCAGGTCGAGCCAGGACCCGTGACGGAGGCCACCGTCGTGGCAAGCACCGTGGTGTCGTCGCGGATGCTGGCCGCCATCGCCAAGGCGCACGGCGCCCATCACGTCGAGACGCTGACGGGGTTCAAATGGCTGTCGCGCGCCGACGCCGACCTGCCCGGGTGCACGCTCATCTACGCGTACGAGGAGGCGATCGGCCACTGCGTCGATCCCGCATCGGTGCGCGACAAGGACGGCATCAGCGCGGCGGTGCTCGCCTGCGATCTGGTCTGCGCGCTGCGGCAGCGGGGGCGCACGATGCTCGACGCGCTCGACGACCTCGCCCGCGTGCACGGAGTGCACTTGACGACGGCCATCTCGCGGCCGGTGGACCACGCGGAGGAAGCCGCTGCGTTGATGTCGCGGCTGCGCGACACTCCCCCGGACCGGCTGGCCGGTTACGAAATCACGGTGAAAGACCTGATGCTCGAACGCGGGCTACAGCGCACCGACGCCCTGATCCTCACCGGTTCAGGCGATGGGAACTCGGTGCGGCTGGTGGTGCGGCCTTCGGGAACCGAACCAAAAGTGAAGTCCTACATCGAAGTACAGGCACCGTGCCTCGACCACGATGAACTCGATACCGCCCGCGCAAGGGCCAGGTCCATTCAGGATGAACTCGTCGCGCTCGCGCGGCAGTGGTAGACGTCGTCAGCGCGGCCCGAACTGCCGGTCCCCTGCGTCGCCGAGTCCCGGTACGATATAGGCGATTTCGTTGAGCCGATCATCGACGGTCGCGGTGAACAGACGTAGATCGGGCGCGACCTTCTCCACCGCGGCGATCCCTTCCGGGGCGACCACGACGCAGACGGCCGTGATGTCGACCGCGTTGCGGGATTGAAGTAGCCCGATCGTGTGGGCCATCGAGCCCCCGGTGGCCAGCATCGGATCGAGCACCAGCACCGGCTGCGTGCTCAGGTTGTCGGGCAGTGACTCCAAATACGGTATGGGCTCGTGAGTTTCCTCGTCGCGGGCCACCCCGACGAAACCGACACGCGCCTCGGGAATCAGGGCGTGCGCCTGGTCGACCATGCCGAGGCCTGCGCGCAACACCGGGACGAGCAGCGGTGGGTTGGCAAGCCGGCATCCGGTGGTCTCGGCCAGCGGCGTTCGCACCGGGACCGTTTCACATGCGGCGTCACGCGTCGCCTCGTACACCAACATCAGGGTCAGGTCGCGCAGTGCCGCGCGGAACGCCGCGTTGTCGGTGCGCTCGTCGCGCAGCGTGGTCAGCCGTGCGGCGGCCAGCGGGTGGTCGACGACGCGCACATCCATGCGCCGACCCTAGTGGAACCGAACAGTCGCCGCGGCCGTCATAACCGCATGTTCGCCGACACCGACGCGATCCGCGCCTTCGGCGCTGCCAACTCGGCACACGCCACCGACCTCGCCACTGTCGCGGACGCGTTGTCGTCGATGCCGGGGCCCGCCGCGGAAGCGATGCTGGGCCCGGTGGGTGCCCGGTTCCTTGCTGCGCTGGCCGACGCCACCACCGAGACGGCCAGCGCAGTGGCCGCGCTGCGTGAGCGCCTTGCCGCGGGATCGCTCACCGCCCACGCATCGGCGTCCGCGTACGACAACGCCGACCACCGGCTCGGCGCTGCGGTATCGAGGCTCTAGTCATGCCGACCGCCCTGGTCGCCGGGCTGGCGGCGCCGCTTCACGAGGTGCAGTTGCTGGTCGGCCCTGGTTGGTCGAACGACCCGGCGGGAGATCCGGCCCACACCTTGAGCGCGGTGCGGGACGCCCTGGCCGAGGTGTCTGCGGCGGCCCGTCGTGCGTGGACCCAGGCAGAGTCGACCTGGACGGGCACCGGGGCGGACGCCGCGGCTCAGTTCGCGGCGGAGACGGTCGCGGCCACCGATGCGCTGGCCATGCACGCCGACCAACTCGGCAGGGCCGCAGGCACCGTAGCGGCAGCGGTCGCGCGTGCCCGCGAGCGGCTGCGCGCAATCGTCGAAGGGTTCGAAGCACGTGCTGCCGCGCTGGAGCCGTATCTGGAGTCTCCAGGCGTGATCGAACGACTGTTGGCCGACGCGCGCGGATCGCTCGCGGAGGCCCTCGCAGTCGTCGACGAGCTTCGCTCCGAGTTGGACGGTCATGCCGCCGCCTTGCAGGCTCCGACCGCGCGCCCGTCCCCCGCAGCGACGACGCCCGCCGGGTTCGCAGGCCCCTCGATGCCGGCGATGGGCGGCGGCGCGCCGGTGAGCCCGGTGTCGTCGATGGGAGCGCCGGGCTCGGGTTTCGGCGATCTGGCCGCAACAGCGCGGCCGGGGGACGGCGCGGCCCTGCCTGAGGCGAGCGCCTTCGGGGCGGGTGTGGCGGTGCGACTACCCGATGGCAGCACCGCGATAGCGCCAAATGCGACGGCGGCCAGTGCGGTTCGTCACGCGCTCACCCAGCTGGGCGTCCCGTACGACTGGGGCGGCACCACGCCTGGCGTCGGCCTGGACTGTAGCGGGCTGACCCAGTGGGCGTATCACGAAGCGGGGTTGAACATTCCGCGGCTGGCCCAGGAACAGGACATCGGTGCCGCCGTCGGTGCCGGTGACCTACGGCCAGGCGATCTTGCCGTCTGGGATGGTCACGTCGCGATGATCGTCGGCGACGGAACGATGATCGAGGCGGGCGACCCTGTCCAACTTTCGCCGATTCGAACTACGAACGCGGGGCAAGGTTTTCAGGGTTTCTGGCGGCCCACTGCGTGATTGTCGTCATGGCAGCGCATGGGCCCATGCCATATGTCCCTCGTAGCCAAGCGAGGCCGTTATCGCGCGACAGCGGTGCCAAGTCCTGATACGCGGCTTCCTCACCACGGCTCTGCGACAGCAGGGCACGCAGAAGCAGCACCGCGAGATCACTGTCGCCGCCCCGCGCTATGACACCGGGTCGGTCGTGCACGCCATGGCGGGCGCGACAAAGTTAACGACGTGGCCAACGGAGATCCCACAAAATGCTTTGGAGTCCGATGTCGAAAAGCCACATGATCACTCACGGCAGTGGTTTCGTAGACAACGGCGCTCCCATTGCGCGGGAGTTTGGCTAATCGCCTGAATCGGCGACCGTCGCCGAGGCCGTCATCGGCGAATAGCGAAGGGAGAGACCGTGTTAAACCCCACCGAAGCCCCGAGACCGTCCCTCTTGTCGGACAAATCGCTGGCCGTAGTCGAGGCAACCGCACCCGTCGTCGCAGCGCACGCCGACGAGATCACCGCACACTTCTATCCCCGCATGTTCGCCGCCCATCCCGAGCTGCTGCGAGTCTTCAACCAGGGAAATCAGGCCACCGGCGAACAGAGCAAAGCATTGGCCGGCTCGGTTGTCGCGTACGCGGTGCAACTGATCGACCCCAAGGCGCCGTCATTTGATCACGTCATGCGCCGAATCGCCTACAAGCATGTATCCCTGGGCATCCGTCCCGAGCAGTACACGATTGTCGGCGAGAATCTGCTCGCTTCCGTCGCTGAGGTTCTCGGCGACGCCGTCACCCCTGAGATCGCCGCGGCATGGAGCGAGGTCTACTGGCTGTTCGCACTTCAACTGGTCGCCGAGGAAGCGCGGCTCTACCAGCAGGCGAACGTAGACCCCTGGCAACCGACTCGCCCCTACCGGGTGGTCCGCCGGATAGAAGAAACCGCTGACGTCATCACTCTCGTCCTCGAACCCGCAGACGGCGGTCCCCTGCCAACCATCGCACCCGGACAGTACGTCTCGGTGTTCGTCAACCTGCCCGATGGTGACCGGCAGCCCCGGCAGTACACGGTGTCTTCCACCGCTGTACGGACTCGGCTGCAGATCACTGTGCGGCAGGTCCAAGGATTGAGCGGGGCCCCAGACGGCCGCGTTTCCAGCTACCTCCACCATCATGTCAAGATCGGAGATCTGCTCGACGTCAGTGCCCCTGCCGGTGACTTCGTACTGACGCCCACAGATTCGCCGCTATTGCTGGCCAGCGCTGGTGCAGGTATCACGACGGTGCTGCCCATCGTCGAGCAAATTGCTCGTACCCAGCCGCAGCGGAGCGTCATCGTGGCCCACGCTGATCGCAGGGCCCAAGATCACGCCCTGCGGGACACCGTGCTGCATCTCGGCCGAGAGATCGACAACTTCACTTCTTATACCTGGTACGAAACCGTCGACGAGGGCGACACCCGCTCGCGCCAAGGCTTCATGGACTTGACCGACATTCCGCTCCCGAATGACCTCCAGGTCTTCACGTGCGGCCCATTGCCGTTCATGCGACTCGTCAGGTCGACGCTGCTCGACCGCGGCGTGCCGCCGGCCCGAATCCGGTATGAAGTCTTCGGGCCCGACCTGTGGGCCGCCCAACTGTCGCCCGATGGGGGATCCTGACGATGTTGCACGGGTGACCGGCGAGAGGACCTGAGACCGCTAGCCAACTCTCCCGCCTGCTATGGCGTCGCGGCGGTCTGCTCGGGTTTGAGCGCGCTCTCGATCGCCGAGCGAAGCTCCTCCGAATCGGTGTGGCCGTGCGACGAGATTGCGTGCTCGACAGCGGCTTTTAGCACCTTCCCTTGTTCACCAGCGATGGTCAGCGTGCAGTTTTTCTCACTCGACTGCTCACGACAATCCACGACATAGCGCATGATGACGGGCCTCCTCGGGCTGCTGTACTCAGCCCGCGACTCGACAGGCGTCGAGAGCAGAATCTGTCACTCGTCAAGTGAACGCCCGGGCCGGCGCAGAAAACCTCGAAGTATTCGGCGTACTCGATCGCCAGAGCCACTCGTCGTCCGTGGCTCGCCCTGCAATTCAAGAAGTTGTTGTTCAATCCGTGAGGATCCGCTGTCACCGATCCGAACTACCAACACAGGTCAAGATTTTCAGGGTTCTGGCAGCCGACTGTCTGACGACAACCGTTCAAGGCATCGCCTCGGCCCACGCGATGTGCCCCTCGAAACCGAGCGACGTCGCCATGGCGCGGTAGTGATCCCGATAGTCGCGATAGGTCGTCTCATCGCCGCGTGTCGCCAGTAGCGTGCGCACGAGCAGCAGCCACAAATCCCGACATTCCTGCGCCATTTCTAGCGGTGCAGTTCTCATCCGGTCCACCACTGCCTCGGCTTCTGCCACATCAGCCTCACCGCCACGGTCGAGCAATGTCCTGACAAAAACTGCACTGGTAACGACGCCCCACCCGAACTGCCCTCGCTCGAACAACAGGGTGAGCGCGGCCCGCATATCGCTGATAGCGGCGTCGACATCGCCGTGCCTGGCGTGTTCGCGAGCGGCGTACAACTCAACCACCGGCAACTCGGACAGGTAGAACCGGCCCTCCAGAGTCAGCTCACGAACCTCTGTCAGCAACTCAAGCCCACGGTCACGGTCCGCGGAGTCCCCGTGAACCAGCAGCAGTCCCTTTGTGTACTTTGTGAAGCTGACTCCGAGATCGTCACCGCACGCCTCGGCCATCGCGAGCGCATCATCGATCTCACGGCGTGTGACGTCGTCGACCGCATAAACACCACACGCAATCGCCGCGCCGAAGGTGTAGAACATGACGGCCGCTCTTGTAAACGGATCACTGCTGTGGGCCATTTCGACCGCGTGCTGAATGTCGTCGCGCCACCCTGGAAGCAGGAAGGACCATCGCGCCATGCTGCGGGTTGCATATGCTCCGGCCAGCGGCGAGCCCAGGACATAATTTCCTTCGACCGGGTCGCCGTGGGCCAGGTCGATGACGGTGTCCGACCACCGCAGCACTTCCTGGAGCTCGCCCGTCACGATCCTGACCCCGATCGTCCCGACCGCGAGACCTACCGTCAGCGTCGGATCGGCGATGGATTCGATCAGTGCCGAGTGCTCTGCGGCCAGCCGGGAAGCCTCCCGAATCCGCCCCAGAACCAGGCTTTCGGCCAACAGTCCCGTCATGGCGATCGCCGGCGACGTCTTGTCTCCGGCACGATCGCACAACTCCTGCAGTTCATCGAAGCGACGGCCGGCGACACCAGCATGAAGCCGCCAGGCGTTGGCACACCACAACGTGCGCGGCGCAATCTGCATCGCCACGGCATCGGGATCATCATCGGCGATCGTGTCGGCGACCTGCCGCGCGCGCTCCCAACTCAAGCACGCACCAGCGATATCGCGGGCAGCCAGCCACGCCCCGGCTCGCATGTGCCAGTCGTATGCGGCGCGCTGATCCCCGGCGGCCTGAAGATGCTCGGCGATCAGTGCCGCATTCTCGTCGCCCACGGACCCTTTGACTGCAATAGCGTCCGCAAGCCGCCGGTGCAGCGCGGCGCGATCCGCCTTCAGCTGGGACTCGTACGCCACCCTGCGAATCAATGGATGGCGGAACCCGAACTCGGCCCGCGGCGCGAACGCCACCTGATCGATCAGCTCTGCGTCGAGGAGCGCCTGCAGCGCGGGGCTATCGGAGAGTTCGGACAGCAGTTCCTCGTCGAATCGAACACCGATGACGGACGCTGCGTTGAGCGTGTGTTTCGCTGCGGCATCGAGCCGGTCGATCCTGGCCGCGATCGCGGCCTGGAGGGTTGCCGGCACCGTGACGTCTGCGTGGTCCTCAGTGCATACGTAGTCACCGCGTGTCCCCTCGAGCACGCGGCGGTCGGCGAGATCACGCACGATCGACTCGGCGAAGAAGGGATTGCCGGCCGCCCGCTCGGCGATCTGCGCGACCAACCCGGCAACGGACGGATGCGTACCCAGTAACTCGGTGACGAGCGATACGGTCTGCGAATCATCCAGCGGTGCAAGGAAGATCGTTTGGCTGCCGGGGATATGTGACAGTACCCCTCGATACTCGGGCCGGTATGTGGTCAGCACCAGCGAGTGGGTCCGGGCCACCACGGACAGGAAATCGGCCAGCATCGACTCGCTGACCGAGTCGATCCAGTGCAGGTCCTCAATGACGTACACGGCCGGCGTTGACCGGGCGAGATACGCCGCGTTGACCAGAGTGGTGAGGCGCCGTCGGCGGGCATCTGCGGCGATGACGGGTACATCTTGGCCAGCGTCGCGAATTCCGAGCAGATCGTCGAGCAAGAGAAGATCTTCAGCGTCGACGCCGGAGACTCTTTCACGGACCTGCTTTCGGGCCGACGCGGCGCTCAACTCGTCGACGCCGAACGCCTTCCGTAGCAACTCCGCGACAACACGGAACGGGACTTCAGCGGCATGGGATTCGCAGAACGCCGAAAAGACGTCCATACCAAGATTTGTTGCAGTGGACGCCGTCTCTGCCACGAGGCGGCTCTTGCCGATGCCGGCGGGACCGACCACACCGACCAGGCATCCGTGGCCACCAACCGACCGATGCAACATTCCGGTCAGTGCGCCGACTTCCCACTCGCGCCCCACCAGGGTGGACGCGAAGCGGCCGCCGAGCTCGTGATGCCCGGTCATCCCCAGGAGGCGATGCGCGGGCACGGGATCGGTTGCGCCTTTGATGTTGACCATCTCTGGCTCAGCAAGGGCCGCAACGTCTTCGACCATTCGCGCGGTTGACTCCGACAGCATCACGCCACCAGCAGGTGCCACGGACTCCATCCGCTGCGCCAATCCGACGTGGGCGCCGATCGTCGTATAGCCCAAAGACGCCGAACCGACGTCTCCGGCGATAACCTGGCCGGAGTTCAGGCCGATCCGCAGGCGCAGAGCTATTCCGTCTCGGCGCGTAATCTCAGCCGCGATCTGAGCCATCTGCTCCTGAATGCCCAACGCCGCAAGGCAGGCCCGAGCCGCATGGTCCTCGTATGCGATTGGTGCACCGAAGACCGCCATGACTCCGTCGCCCGTGAACTTGTCAACGCAACCTCCGTACCGATTCACCACTGCCGCAGCGCGATCGACGAGCTCGGCCATGAGCTCGCGCAGTCGTTCAAGGCCCACCGTTTCCGCGATATCCATGGAATGCGCGACGTCGGCGAACAACACCGTGACCTGCTTGTACTCCGCGTGCTGGGCGGCTTGTGTCAGCGGCGTGCCGCACTCACTGCAGAACTTAGCCGTCGCGGCCAACTGCGTACCGCACGACCCGCAGGAACCCGCGGCGGTCAGTGCGCCGTGGTGGTCCCCACCGTCGTCCACCCCAGTATCGTGTCACCGCTGATCAGTCATGTCTGGCTTATCGCAGGTGGGACGTTGCCGACGGCCTGACAATAGTGCGGTGGACCTGCCGCAGTCGCTGCACGGCCAGCTTTACCTGCTGGCCTACGACCGCGTCCGGCACCGTTTCGATATCTACGAGCACTCGCTTTTGGCTTCGCCCTCCGCGCCGCCATGCTGACCGATCTCTATCTCAGCGGTTTTCTGCTAGATAACGACGCCAAGCCGCACCGCTCGGACGCCGCGTCTCCCGGTGATTCAGTGCTGCGTGCAGCGTTGGAACGGGTCAGTGCAGCCGACTGGGCCGACGTGATAGACGATGACCCCCGCGACGCGATCCGCACGGTGCGCGATCAGCTCGAGACCACCGGTTGGCTGCAGGTTCGCAGACCCGCGATCCTCGGCGTCATCCCGGCCCGGCTGGCGGTCTTCGACGTTCGACGTGCGATCGACTGTCGTAGTGCCGATCCGCGGCCGCTCGCGGTCGGGATGCTGGGCGTCCTCGGCCAGATGCCCACGGTGCTCAGCTTCGAGGAATGCTCGCGGTACCGGCAGGAGCTGCGGGAAATGACGCTTGCCGCCATCGAACCGATTCTGGGGCTGCAGCAGGCGGTCGTGACCTTTCTCCTCGCTCGGCGCCGAACGCCGGTTTACATCTAGCAGTGGTGGCGGTCTGGCTGCCGAACTCGGTGGTTAGGCTGTGCGCCATGGCTGCAGACATCGTGCCTATTCGGCTCGGGCTGACGAAAGGCGACCTGTACACGTTGTGGGCCCCCCGCTGGCGTGACGCGGGCGACGAGTGGGAGGCGTTCCTCGGCAAGGACGAGGATCTGTATGCGTTCGAGTCCGTGGCTGACCTGGTCGCATTCGTCAGGAGCAACAACGACAACGACCTGACCGACCACCCCGCGTGGCAGAAGCTCACCGAGGCCAATGCCCACACGTTCGATCCCCCCGAGGATCGCCAGTACGACCTCGTCGGCCTGCCCGAGCTGGCCGCCGAGAAGCCCAGCGAGGAGTCGGTGAAGGCGCTACACCGCACCCTCGCGCTCGTCTCATCCATCGGATCGGTGTGCGAGCTGCCCGCGGTCAACAAGTTCTTCAACGGCAACCCGGTGCTCGGGACGGTCGGTGGGGGCATCGACGCGTTCGGTGGCCGAACCGGCCGCAAGCGGTGGGCCGAGATCGAGGCGGTGATCGGGCGCGGCTGGGAAAACGCTGTCGACGCGATCGACGGCATCGTGAGCACACCGGACGTCGACGAGGCCGCGTCGGAAAAAGCGACGGCGGAGCTCGACGAGCCAGCGCCCGAACCTGAGGAGGACGACGAGCTCGTCGTCGCCGACGAACCCGAAGAGTCGGACGAAACGGAGGCCGAGGTCGAGGTCGAGGTCGAGGAGACAGCGGATCTGGCCGACCACGCCGAGGGCCTGGTATTGGGCAGCGACGACGACTTCTGGCTCAAGGTCGGCATCGACCCGGTCCGGATGATGACCAGCGGCGGCACCCACTTCACCTTGCGTTGTTACCTCGACGATCAGCCGATCTTCCTGGGCCGCAACGGAAGAATCAGCGTGTTCAGCTCGGAGCGAGCATTGGCGCGCTACCTCGCCGACGAGCACGATCACGACCTGTCCGATCTGGCTACCTACGCCGACATCCGCACCGCGGCCACCGACGGCTCGCTGCAGGTCCATGTCACCGACGACAACGTCTACGTGCTGACAGGGGTCGCCGACGACCTCGCAGAAGGCCCCGACGCCCTCGACCGCGACCAGCTGGAGCTGGCGGTCGAATTCCTCAGGGACGTAGGCGAATACGCCGAGGACACCACCGTCGACGAGATTCTGGACGCCGACCAGGCACTGGGCGGTCTTGTCGCGCACGTGCTCGACCCCGACACGGTGCGCCGTCCGAGTCCTCCGTACGCCAGGGCCGTCGAGCAGTGGGAAGCGCTTGAGGCGTTCGTGGAGTC
Source organism: uncultured Actinomycetota bacterium (assembly GCA_963848855.1). Lineage (GTDB taxonomy): Bacteria > Actinomycetota > Actinomycetes > Mycobacteriales > Mycobacteriaceae > Mycobacterium. Next base: position 363,445 of record CAWKFL010000005.1, on the reverse strand, counting down.
ACGCCTGCGGCCGGAGTAGACGCGCGGAGGCGCGATGACTTTTGCGACGCGCGCTTGTCTGCACAGGCATGACCCTGCCTATTTCACCTGCCACCCGTTCGGTCACCGTCCCCGGCGCCCGCCTTCACTATGAGGTCCGCGGGACGGGCCCACTGCTGCTCGTCATCGGATCGCCCATGGCGGCAGCCGACTTCGCGGCACTGGCCGACGCCATGGCCCCCGACCACACCGTCGTCACCTACGACCCGCGCGGCATCGCGGCGAGCACCATCGAGGACCGGGACCAGGACTCCACGCCGGAGCTGCGCGCCGACGACGTCGCAGCGATCCTCGATGATCTCGGTGCCGAGTCGGCCGATGTATTCGGGTCCAGCGGCGGAGCGGTGACGGGCCTGGCGCTCGTCGCAAGGCATCCCGGACGGGTGCGCACGCTGGTCGCACATGAGCCACCGCTTCTCGAGCTGCTGCCCGACGCCGCGCAGCAGCGGGCGAACACGCAGGACATCATCGACACGTACCGAACGGCCGGCATGCAGGTTGCCTGGTTCAAGTTCATGGCCAACGCCGGATTCGACATGCCGGCAGGTGGCGACGATGACGCGATGCCCATGCCCCCGGAACCGTCCGAGCAGGAGCGCCGCGAAGCCGCCCGGTTCTTCAACCATGAGCTGTCGCACACGACGCAGTACCTACCCGACGTCCCGGCATTGACGTCGGGCACGTCGCGCGTCGTCGTCGGGCTGGGTGCGGACTCGTCACACCTGCTGACGCATCGGACGTCGACCACGCTGGCCGAGCGGCTCGGTACCGGTCCCGCCCTCTTCCCCGGCGACCACACCGGCTTCCTCGAGGATCCAGTCGGGTTCGCCGAAGCGCTTCGTCACGTGCTCAGCTGAGGTCGAACCACCACACGAATTCGTCCTCGGCGTGCCAACGCCAGTCTGCGTCGGCTACCGCCGTGTAGCTTCCCCGGCCCCTGATGCCCGTGAGTTCTGCTGTCCCAGAACCGGGTTGGACGGTCCATGTACCGCTGACCTCGCGGGCGCTGTGGTTTCGGCCGAAGGCGGTCAGGATGAACGAGCCCCTGCGTCCGTCGACGGTTCCCTCGATGCGTTCGATGCCCGTGGAGACGCCGCTGCCGTCTGCACGCAGGATCCGGATGTGGTCGGCGATGCCGACGCCCTCGATCGCACCGGTGAATCTTTCGGTGAGCACAGTGGAGACGAGGATCGTGCCGTCCTCATGGGTGCTGATGTTGTACTTGTCGAAGCCGATGACGTCGATGCTGCTGCGACGGCGAACCGCGTGCGGCGGCGCCTCCTGCTCACGTACGCCGTCGGGGGTGTCGGCGAGTCCGGCCCATTGGAAGCTCATGCGAGCGCTGCCATGATCGCGTCGGCGGTCGCTTGCGGCTCCGTCGCATACGGCATGTGGCCGCCGGACAGCCCATGAAGCTCGCCGCGGATGTTCTCGGCCAGCCACATAGCCGCCCGCACCGGTGGCGCGCCGCGACGGGACGGGTCACCCATCACCACCACGGGGATGTCGATCCGTCTCGTCGCGCGTGCCGCGCTTATCCGATCCGGAAGGTACTCCACGAGCGCGGGGATCTCGAGATCGAAAAAGACCCGCGCGTTACCGAACATCCGCTCACGCGCGTCCGGCGGCAGGTCGTCGAATCCGGCTCCGATCGACTGCTGTGCGTGGTTCCCGAATTCCTCGCGCACCGTGCGCGACCGGATGGCGCGGGCGGCAGATCCGAGGAGTCCTTGGCCAGTTGAGGGCCGTCGTCGAGCACACCGAACAGCGGCGGTTCGTGCACCATCGCGGCGCTGACCAACCCGGGTCGGCGGGCCAGTAGCTCGAGCAGGATGACGCCGCCGAGGCTGCCCGCCCAGATTGCACATGGCGTCATTCCCAGCGCTTCGATCAAGCCGGCCACATCGTCGGCCTGTTCGGAGATGCTTGTTGCGTGCCAACCGGCCGGTCGCGCGCTCCTGCTGTTGCCGCGGCGGTCGTACGTGACGGTCTGGAACTCGTTGGCAAGCCGATCAGCGACGGCGGCGTAGTGGGTGGCGTCCACCGTCCCGCCCGGGATGAACAAGAGCGGGGCTCCGGCTCCACGCTGCTCGTAATAGAGCCGGGCCGCGTTGACCTCTACATATCCACTTCGCGTGCATGTGGAAGTGTCCATGAACCCGAAATTATGCCTATGATTGGCATATGTCAATGAGAGGCATTTGGCGTCATGGATGACCTCGCCGGACTGGGGCTGCGCGAACAGAAGAAGGCGCTGACACGCGCAAGGATCGAGGCCAGGGCCCTGGAACGGTTTCTGGCCGAGGGTTACGAGCCGGTGCGTCTCGAGGACCTGTGCGCGGAGTGTCTGGTGTCCACCCGTACGTTCTTTCGCTACTTCATCTCGAAAGAGGATCTCGTGCTCGGTCGCCTGAGGTCGCACCTGGACCTCGCGACGGAACTCTTCGCGCGTCGACCGTCGGACGAACCGCTGATCGACTCCTTGCGCACGGTGATCCGCCAGACGGTAACGGACTACGCGACCGACCCCGACCGTGAACTGGCGCGGCTGCGGCTCGTCGCCCAGACCCCGATGCTCGAGGCCGGGCTGGCGCGGGTGTTCTCCGGATTCAACGGCCTGGTGCGCGAATTCGCTGCCACGCAATGGAACACGCGTGAGGACTCGCGGCAGCCGAGGTTGGTCGCGGCGGCAACGGTCGCCGCATTCCGGGTCGGACTCGAATTGTGGGTGCAAAGCGCCGCCGAAGCCGACTTGGCGGACCTGGTTCTCGGCAATCTCGACGAGTTGACCGCGGGTATCCGCGCGCCTGAAGGCTGACGCGCGCCGCCGTCCGCGCGCTGCGCACGCTCGCGGCGGTACGACGGTGCGGTAATTGTGCGTGCTGGACGGCGTGTCGCCGTACAGACACGCACGCTCGCGGAGCTAGCCGATGAGCACGGCGTAGCGCGGTTTGATCACGTCGTCGATGAGGGCCAGCCGTTCGTCGAACGAGATGAACGCCGACTTCATCGCGTTGATCGTGAACCGCTGCAGATCGCTCCAGCCGTAGCCGAATGCCTCGACCAGCCGGAGCATCTCCTGACTCATCGTGGTGTCGCTCATCAGCCGGTTGTCGGTGTTGACGGTGACCCGGAACCGCAGCCGCGCCAGCCGGTCGAACGGATGCTCGGCGATGCTGCCAACGGCACCGGTCTGCACATTGCTGCTCGGGCACATCTCGAACGGAACGCGCTTGTCCCGCAGCAGCGCCGCGAGGCGGCCCAATCGGACGGTCCCACTCGACTCATCGAAGATGTCGTCGACAATCCGCACGCCATGCCCGAGTCGGTCGGCGCCACAGAAGGCGATGGCCTCGTGGATGGAGGGCAGTCCGAATGCCTCACCGGCGTGAATTGTGAAGCGCGCGTTATTGCTTCGCATGTACTCGAAAGCGTCGAGGTGCCGGGTGGGCGGGTAGCCTGCCTCCGCGCCTGCGATGTCGAAACCCACCACGCCCTTGTCGCGGAACCGAATCGCCAACTCGGCGATCTCGAGTGAGCGCGCGGCGTGCCGCATCGCGGTGACAAGGCACCGCACCGTGATGGTCTTGCCCTCGGCGCTGGCAGCCTTCTCGCCATCGGCGAAGCCCGCAAGCACCGCGTCCACGACGGCGTCGAGTGACAACCCGCCCTCGATGTGCAGTTCTGGCGCAAAACGGATCTCGGCGTAGACGACGTTGTCCGCGGCGAGGTCTTCGACGCATTCGTAGGCGACCCGGTGCAGCGCCTCCGGTGACTGCATCACACCCACGGTGTGCGCGAACGGCTCGAGATAACGCTCGAGCGATCCGCTGTGCGCGGCGGTGCGGAAGAATTTCGCGAGGCCGTCGGCGTCGGTCGCGGGTAAATCGTCATAGCCGGTCTGCTCGGCCAGTTCGAGGACCGTGGCCGGGCGTAGGCCGCCGTCGAGGTGATCATGCAGTAGGGCCTTGGGCGCCTGGCGGATCGACTCGAGGGACAGCGGTGTCGTCATTGCTCCATCTTGCTCAACGAGCGGCCGGTGCGCAGCGCCGATCGAACGTCAGACGATCCGATCGATGATCAAACGCCGCTGCGGGGGCGACGTATCGTCGACGCTCCAACCGCCGTCGAGCTCGGCCAATGCGGGCTCCAACCGCTGCGGGGTGTCGGTGTAGAGCGTGAACAGCGGCACACCCGCCGCGACCGGCTCACCCGGACGCCGATGTATGCGAAGCCCCGCGCCGAACTGCACGCGCTCGCCCTGGACGGCACGTCCCGCACCGAGACGCCACACCGCCAGCCCGACCGCCATCGCGTCGATCGGTCCCATCGTGCCGCCGCGCGGCGCGGCCACCGTTTCCGAATTGGCGCCGATCGGCAGCGGCGCCGACAGATCTCCGCCCTGCGCGGCAACCAGCGCCCGGAAGCGGTCCATCGCCGTACCGTCGCGAAGCGTCTCGGCGGGGTCGATCCCGTCCAGCCCCGCGACCTCGAGCATTTCGCGCGCCAGGGCCAGGGTCAGCTCCACCACATCGGCAGGGCCGCCGCCGGCCAGCACCTCCAGCGACTCCTCGACCTCGACCGCGTTGCCGACCGCGCGGCCCAGCGGGGTATCCATGTCGGTCAGCAGCGCGCGGGTGTTCAGCCCGGCGTCGGTGCCCAGGTCAACCATCGTGCGGGCCAGCGCGCGCGACTCGGCCTCCGTCTTGAGAAACGCGCCGGACCCGACCTTGGAGTCGAGCACCAGGGCACGGGTGCCCTCCGCGATCTTCTTGCTCATCACCGAACTGGCGATCAGCGGCAGCGACTCCGTCGTGCCGGTGACATCGCGCAGGGCATAGATCTTGCGGTCCGCAGGCGCCAGCTCCCCCGCCGCGAAGATGGCCGCACCGATGTCGCAAAGCTGTTGTCGAATCTGAGCTTTGGGCAATTCGGCGCTGAAGCCGGAGATCGCCTCCAGTTTGTCGAGCGTCCCACCGGTATGGCCGAGGCCCCGTCCGGCGGCTTGGGGCACCGCGCCACCGCACGCCATCACGACGGGCACCAACGGGATGGTGATCATGTCCCCGACACCACCGGTGGAATGCTTGTCCACCAACGCCAATGGCTTGCCATCGCGCCGCAGATCCGTAAAGTCCATCCGCTCGCCCGACCCCACCATGGCCGTCGTCCAGCGGGCGATCTCGCCGGGCGTCATGCCACGCAGGAAGATCGCCATCAACAACGCCGACATCTGCTCATGCGCGACGCGATCATGGGTGTAGGCGTCGATCACCCAGTCGATCGCCCCGGCCGACAGCACGCCGCCGTCGCGCTTGGTTCGGATGACCGTCGGTGCGTCAAACGGATGCGACATCGGGCCTCCGCGCGTCAAATGTGAAACAGGTCACGGAGTTTCCTCGTGCGCCGGCTCTCGGCGCGCGAGGTCGGACGGCCCGAATGCATCGGGCAACAGGTCGCGCAGCGGCCGCGGACCCAACGGATGGTCGATCAGCATTTCCGGCCCGCCGTGCTCGAGCAGCACCTGCCTGCACCGCCCGCAGGGCATGAGAAGCTCGCCCGCGGCGTCCACACACGACAGTGCGATCAGCCTGCCGCCGCCGCTCGAATGCAGTGCGCAGACCACAGCGCACTCGGCACAGAGACCAAGGCCATATGAGACATTTTCCACATTGCAGCCGGCCACCATTCGATGGTCGTCGACGAGCGCCGCGGCGCCGACGGAGAACCCCGAATATGGCGCATATGCCGAAGCTGAAGCCTCAGTTGCCTTGTGCCGCAACATTTTCCAGTCGATGTCGGATGTCATGTCAGCCTCGCAGCGCCCGAGTCTGAATGCATTCCGAAGTCGAGTTCATTCGTTCGGCCATCGGAATAGGTAACCCTAACTTTCGCGTTTTTCTACACGTCAACGCCTAAACCGTAGTTCGTTTAGCAGTACAACTGGGTTTAGAGTCGCCCCGAGGTTTGGGCAAGCGGTTCCAGCCCTGTCCAAGCGTCCACCGATGGTGTTGGAGGCCAGATGAGTACAGCGACACCCGCGAGTCCGGGGGTAGAAGCCCCGCGGTCTCGACCGTCGCGCAGGCGCACCCTCTATCGCGGTGATCCCGGGATGTGGTCCTGGGTGCTGCACCGCATTACCGGGGCGACGATCTTTTTCTTCTTGTTCGTGCACGTGCTGGACACCGCGCTGGTGCGGGTCAGCCCACAGGCCTACAACGAGGTCATCGAGACATACAAGACCCCGATCGTCGGCTTGATGGAGATCGGCCTGGTTGTCGCGGTGCTCTACCACGCCCTGAACGGCATCCGGATCATCCTCATCGACTTCTGGCAGCACGGCCCCCGCTACCAACGCCTCATGCTGTGGGTCGTGGTCGGGGTCTTTTTGGCGGTCTTCATCCCCGCGCTCGGCGTGCTCGGGATGCACATGGCGGAGCGGTTCCTGTGAGCGCCCCGTCGGGCGGGTCGGCGGGCGCAGCGTGGCGACCCCGCATCACCGGGAGGGCCGCGTTGCCCCGGTGATGGAGAAGGAACACGACCGCCCCGCCGGCCTGGACCACCCCCGCGCACCCCGACGACCCAGGGGCGTCCCGTACTTCGAGAAGTACGCCTGGCTGTTCATGCGGTTCTCCGGGGTTGCGCTGGTTTTCCTCGCGCTCGGGCACCTGTTCATCATGCTGATCTGGGACGACGGTGTGTACCGCATCGACTTCAATTACGTCGCCGAGCGCTGGGCCTCGCCGTTCTGGCAGATCTGGGACATGGCGCTGCTGTGGCTGGCGATGATTCACGGCGCCAACGGCATGCGCACCATCATCGGCGACTACGCCCGCAAGAACGTCACCAAGTTCTATTTGAACTCGCTGCTTTTGCTGGCGACAGGATTCACGTTGGTGTTGGGCAGCTACGTGCTGGTCACCTTCGACGCGACCATTTCGTGACCGGGGGTAGGTAAATGATTTCCGAACATCGCTACGACGTCGTGATCGTCGGCGCAGGCGGTGCGGGCATGCGCGCCGCTGTCGAGGCCGGTCCGCGGGCCCGCACCGCGGTGCTGACCAAGCTGTATCCGACCCGCAGCCACACCGGCGCGGCGCAGGGCGGCATGTGCGCGGCGCTGGCCAACGTCGAAGAGGACAACTGGGAGTGGCACACCTTCGACACCGTGAAGGGCGGCGACTACCTCGCCGACCAGGACGCCGTGGAGATCATGTGCAAGGAAGCCATCGACGCGGTGCTCGACCTGGAGAAGATGGGGATGCCGTTCAACCGCACCCCCGAGGGCCGCATCGACCAGCGCCGGTTCGGCGGGCACACCCGCGACCACGGCAAGGCGCCGGTGCGCCGGGCCTGCTACGCCGCCGACCGCACCGGCCACATGATCCTGCAGACGCTGTATCAGAACTGCGTCAAGCACGACGTCGAGTTCTTCAACGAGTTCTACGCCCTCGACATCGCGATGACGCAGACCCCGGGCGGCCAGGTGGCCACCGGCGTGATCGCCTACGAGCTGGCCACCGGTGACATCCACATCTTCCACGCCAAGGCGATCGTCTTCGCCACCGGCGGATCCGGCCGGATGTACAAGACCACCTCCAACGCGCACACGCTCACCGGCGACGGCCTTGGCATCGTGTTCGGTAAGGGACTTCCGTTGGAGGACATGGAGTTTCACCAGTTCCACCCGACGGGGCTGGCCGGGCTGGGCATCCTGATCTCCGAAGCTGTCCGCGGCGAGGGCGGCCGCCTGCTCAACGGCGAGGGTGAGCGCTTCATGGAGCGCTACGCACCCACGATCGTCGACCTGGCCCCGCGCGACATCGTCGCCAGCTCGATGGTGCTCGAGGTGCTCGAGGGCCGCGGCGCCGGGCCGAACAAGGACTACGTCTACATCGACGTGCGCCATCTCGGCGCCGACGTGCTCGAGGCGAAACTGCCCGACATCACCGAGTTCGCCCGCACCTACCTCGGTGTGGACCCCGTCACCGAACTGGTGCCGGTGTACCCCACCTGCCACTACGTGATGGGCGGTATTCCGACCACGGTGAGCGGCCAGGTGCTGCGCGACAACACCACCGTCGTGCCCGGTCTGTACGCCGCAGGCGAGTGCGCGTGCGTGTCGGTACACGGCGCGAACCGGCTCGGCACGAACTCGCTGCTTGACATCAACGTGTTCGGCCGCCGCGCGGGCATCGCCGCAGCCAACTACGCGTTGGGCCACGACCACGTCGACCTGCCGCCGGAACCCGCGGCCATGGTCGTGGGCTGGGTCGGTGACATCCTCTCCGAACACGGCAACGAGCGTGTCGCCGACATCCGCGGCGCGCTGCAACAGTCGATGGACAACAACGCCGCGGTGTTCCGCACCGAGGAGACCCTCAAGCAGGCGCTCACCGACATCCACGCGCTCAAGGAGCGTTACGCCCGAATCACGGTGCACGACAAGGGCAAACGCTATAACAGCGACCTGCTCGAGGCGATCGAGCTCGGCTTCCTGCTCGAGTTGGCCGAGGTGACCGTCGTCGGCGCATTGAACCGCAAGGAGTCCCGCGGTGGGCACGCCCGCGAGGACTACCCCAACCGCGACGACACCAACTACATGCGCCACACCATGGCCTACAAGCAGGGCAGCGAGCTGCTCAGCGATATCCGGCTGGACTACAAGCCGGTCGTGCAGACCCGCTACGAGCCGATGGAACGGAAGTACTGACATGAGCGCACCGGTCATCGAAGCCCCCGAAGCAGGCGACCCGCCGCTGCCAGCCGTCCCCGACGGCGCGGTGATGGTCACGCTGAAGATCGCCCGCTTCAACCCCGAAGACCCCGATGCCGCAGGCTTTCAGAGCTTCCGGGTGCCCTGCCTGCCCAGCGACCGGCTGCTGAACCTGCTGCACTACGTGAAGTGGTACCTGGACGGCACGTTGACGTTCCGCCGATCCTGCGCGCACGGGGTGTGCGGATCCGACGCGATGCGCATCAACGGCGTCAACCGGCTGGCCTGCAAAGTGCTGATGCGCGACCTGCTGCCCAAGAAGCCGGGCAAGCCGCTCACCATCACCATCGAGCCGATCCGCGGCCTGCCCGTCGAGAAGGACCTCGTGGTGGACATGGAGCCGTTCTTCGACGCCTACCGCGCGGTCAAGCCCTACCTGATCGCCAGCGGCAATCCGCCTACCCGGGAACGCATTCAGAGCCAGACCGACCGGGCGCGCTACGACGACACCACCAAGTGCATCCTGTGCGCGTGCTGCACGACGAGCTGCCCCATCTACTGGAGCCAGGGCAGCTACTTCGGCCCCGCCGCGATCGTCAACGCCCACCGGTTCATCTTCGACAGCCGCGACGAGGGCGCCGCCGAACGACTCGACATCCTCAACGAGGTCGACGGCGTGTGGCGCTGCCGCACCACATTCAACTGCACCGAGTCCTGCCCGCGCGGCATCCAGGTGACGCAGGCGATCCAGGAAGTCAAGCGCGCGTTAATGTTTGCGCGCTAGTCCAGAACGACGACCATCTTCCCGGCGGCTTCGCCTGCCTCCATGACTTGGTGCGCTTCATGAATCTGGTCGAAGGTGAACACCCGCGACGGCTCCGCGTTCAGCTTGCCGTCCTGCACCTGGTGCGCGATGTCGGCCAGAGGCACATCGGATAGCGGGAAACCGGGGGTGCCGAACACGAAGCTGCCGAAGAACGTCAGGTACACACCGCTGGCCATCTGCAGCAGCGGGTTGAAGTCCGCGATCGGCTTGAGCCCGCCCAACCAGCCGGCCAGGCAGGCCCTTCCGCCGCGGCGCAGCATGTCGAGCGAGTCGAGGATCGTGCTGTTGCCGACGAGGTCGAGCACCGCGTCGATCCGCTTCGATTCGGCGATGGTGCCCGCCAGACCGGGCGATTCCAGCTCCACGCGGGCGACGCCCAGCTGCTCGAGCATCGCGAAACGCTCACGGCTGCGGGTGGTGGCGACGACCCGCGCGCCGGCACCCACGGCAAGCTTCACCGCGGCCTGACCGAACGACGACGTCGCGCCCCGCACCACCAGGGTCTGCCCTTCGGTGAGGTTGAGGTTGCGGAACAGACACGTCCATGCGGTGGCATAGGTCTCGGGCAGCGCCGCGAGCTGAGCCCACGGCAGCTCGGACTCGACCAGCGCGACGTTGGAGGCGCGCACCCGGGTGTATTCGGCGTAGCTTCCGTTGATGGTCCGGCCCAGCCCGCCCATGAGCGCAGCCACCTTGGCGCCGACCGGGAATTCTCCGCCGGGGCAGGCGTCGACGAGACCGACGCATTCGATGCCGCTCACCTCTGCCGCTTCGGCCCACTCCCCCCGACGCATGTGCATCTCGGCGTGGTTGATCCCGAATCCCTTGATCTTGATGGTGACTTCGCCGTCTTTGGGCAACGGCTTGGGCAGTTCGGTGTACACCAGGCTGTCGAGTCCGCCGAACTTCTCCAGGATGATCGCGCGCATGGTCTCACCGCCCGCCACTTCGCGCACGACGGCAGGCTCCGTCGGGAGTGAAGACGTGTCGTGACTGTCGTTGTCCATGACCTCTCCTTGTCTGTAATCAGTGCACAACTACAAACGCCATTAGGCGGCTAGCGCATCGCCTCGGCGATCTCCATGTGCCCCCCGAGGCCGAGCGTCTTCGCCCTGGCGAGATAGCGATCCGCGTAGTCGCGATGTGCGGCGGCGTCCCCCCGTGCGCGAGCCGACAGCGCGCATCCGCAGCAGCTGAAACCTCGGCGAGTACGGAGGGCGGATCTGTCGGCATGGCAGCCACTCGTTCTATTTCACTCTCGGCTTCCTCGAGAACCGCAGCCGATCCGCGCATCAGAAGCGATTGAACAAGCACCGCGACGGCTTCACTCCGCATGAGCCCCTCGTCGCCCTCGACAAGGCTGTTGACGACTGACCGCGCGCTTTCGATCGCGAGCGGGACGCCCCCGGCTTCGGCCGTCAACTCCGCAATGCGGATATCCGCCATCGCCACGGTCGCGAGAATGCGCTGCTGCAAATGCATTTCGCGACCTCGGCGCAGAGAATCGATACCCTTTTCGCGGTCGATCCCGGTACCGCGACGACTCAGCACCAGACCGTGCGCGAGGTACGCCGTTGCGAGTGCGACGTCATCGCTGTTGTTCTCTGCCTTTCGAATTGCTTCTGCCGTCTCCTCCTGCGCCCGCTGATCGGGCAGGAAGGCCTCCATCGAGTATCCGACGCTGATCAGAAACACCAGAACCGACCCTTCCGGATCGTTCGAGCGCTCGATGGCGATGCCGCTATGCAGATCGTCCCGCCAGCCAGGATGACCCACGCTGGCGCCGCGATTGCGGCCCAGACCAAGGTCATCGCCAGCGGTGAACCGCTTCCCTCCGCCATCCCTTTGCGCGCATCTCCTTGGAGCAGCTGGATTGCCCGTTGCGCAATGCGGTGACGGCATGAAACGGCACCTGGTTGGTGTGCGACTCGCAGTGGGCGGTGAACACCTCAACTCCGTTGCGAGCAGCCATCGCCGCGACTTCACGCACCAGACGGCTCTTGCCGATCCCCGGTGGGCCAACCAGCCCGACCACTGCACCGTGGCCCTCGACCGCGCCCTTCATCAGGCCTTCGACCGCGGACATCTCCCACCGCCGACCGACCAATGCCGTCTCGTCACGCGCGCGATTCTGTCTTCCCATGCGCAGCAGCCGGCGCGCGAGGACCGGTTCTTCGGCACCCTTGACCTTCACCATCTCCGGCTCGCCGAGAACGGAGGCGTTGTCTATGAGCCGCGCTGTCGACGCGCTGAGCATCACCCCACCCGGCGGCGCTGCCGACTCCATCCGCTGTGCCATGCCGACCTGTTCACCGATCGCCGTGTAACCGAAAGCACCGGAACCCATTTCGCCGGCGATCACCTGACCGGAGTTGAGCCCCACCCGCAACTGCAGGTCCACACCGTCGTGCTCGCGGACGTCGACCGCCAGCCGCTTGGCTTCCTCCTGAACCCCCAGCGCTGCCAGGCAGGCACGGACAGCGTGATCTTCCAGCGCGATCGGTGCACCGAACACTGCCATCAAGCCGTCACCGGTGAACTTGTCCACCATGCCGTCGAACCGATTTATTCACTGCGGCCGAACGCTCGACCACATCGGTCATGATCTCCCGTAGCCGCTCCGCTCCGAGCGCCGCAGCGATGTCCATCGACCCGACCACGTCGGCGAACAGCACGGTCACCTGCTTGTACTCCGCCGCATGCGGGGCACGCTCAACTGGCGTACCGCACTCACTGCAGAACTTGGCTGCTGCACCCATCGCCGTTCCGCACGATGCGCAGGTGACGCCGTCCACGCCAATATCGTGGACTCGAAACTGCGGGCAGATCGCCGAAACGGCCCAAACTGCGATCTCACCGCAGGCTCGGAGCCGAGACCGTGTCACACATCCGCGCGCTGTCTCGTCTAAGGGGTATGACACAGAAAACCCGCGTCGCCCCCGTCCCGCCGCAGCGCGCATCGCTGCTGACCAGGGTCATGTATCGGTTCGCAAAGCGGCGGTTCGGCGAGGTGCCCGAACCTTTCACCGTCGCCGCCAACCACCCTCGGCTCATGATGGCCAACGGCGTGCACGAGATGCTGCTGCAGGCCGGGTCAAAGAAGCTGCCGGTCAGCGTCCGCGAGCTGGCGGTGTTCTGGACCGCACGCACCATCGGATGCTCGTGGTGCGTCGACTTCGGCTCGATGCTGATCCGGCTGGAGGGCCTCGACGTGGAGCGGCTCAAAGACATCGACAATTACGCGTCCTCGCCCGCGTACACCGACGACGAGCGCGCCGCGATCGCCTACGCCGATGCGATGACGACCGACCCGCACACCATCACCGACGAACAGGTCGACGACCTACGCCGCCGGTTCGGCGACGCCGGGGTGATCGAGCTGACCTATCAGATCGGCGTGGAGAACATGCGGGCGCGGATGTACTCGGCGCTCGGCATCACCGAACAGGGCTTCAGTTCGGGTGACGCGTGCCGCGTGCCATGGGCGAACCAGTGAACTTGTCGGGGTTCGCGACATCCCATATGGCGCAGACCTTTCCGTCGCGCACCGTCATGGCGGTCACCCGCGGCGTCATCTCGGGATAGCCGCCACCTGCGGGTGCGCCCGCGGTGTAGCTGCCGAGCTGACCGTTGACCAGCGCCAGCTGACTGGCCGTGAGGAAGTTCGGCCCATAGCGCTGGGACAGGCCGAGCAGGAACCGCGCGACCTTATCCGGACCGTGGATGACGCGTGCCGCCGTCGGCGCCCTGCGGTTGGAATCGCCAGTGAACGTGACGTCCGGATGTAGAAGGCGCACTACGGCATCCATATCGCCCGCGGCGAGAGCGGCCATCAGTGCACCGGCGACTTCGTTGTGGGTCTCGTCTGCCACCGGCTGCGGCGCTGATGCCACCGCCCGCCTCGCACGGGAAGCCAGCTGCCTGGCCGTGGCGTCACTGACCCCGAGCACCGATGCGATCTCGCCGAACGGCACCGCGAAGCCGTCGTGCATGACAAAGGCCACCCGCTGATCCGGCGTCAACCGCTCCAGCACCACCATGGCCGCGAACCGGGCGTCCTCGCCCGCCACCACCGCCGCCAGCGGGTCGTTACCGTCGAAGCCGGTTACCACAGGCTCGGGCAGCCACTCGCCGACGTAAGTTTCGCGCCGCTTGGCCGCCGAGCGCAGCCGGTCCAGGCCCAGTCTGCTGACCACGGTGGTCAGCCACGCCCGCAAGTCGGCGATCGGCGCCGTCGTGCCGTCCCAGCGAAGCCAGGCGTCTTGCACGATGTCCTCGGCGTCGGCAACCGTTCCGGTGAGCCGGTAAGCGACGGCCAGCAAGTGCGGTCGCAGCGCTTCGAACTCGTCGACCCGCGTGCTCGCAGTCATCCCTCAAGACTAGGTGCCGCCGCTTCGCGACGAAATTCGTCGCAAAGCAATGACTTGCCAACGATTCCCGCGTACCAACCCACCAGCAACGACCGGAACCGTATATTGCGCAAATGGCAGTCAAGGAATCCAAGGCGCCGGAACCCACGGCCCCGGTTGTCGGCGACAAGGGCCTTCAGGCCGGTGCCCTCGGACTCGTCGGCAACGTGGTCATCGGGCTGGCGGCCGTCGCACCCGCCTATAGTCTGGCAGCAACGCTCGGCTATGTCGTGCTGGCCGTCGGCGAGAAGGCGCCGTCGATGTTCCTGCTGGCGTTCATCCCGATGTTGCTCGTCGCCTTCGCATACAAGGAGCTGTCCCAGGACACCCCCGACTGCGGAACGACCTTCACCTGGAGCACCAAAGCCTTCGGGCCATGGATCGGGTGGATCGGCGGCTGGGGCCTGGCCGTATCGGCGATCATCGTCCTCGCCAACGTCGCAGAGGTCGCCGCGATCTATCTGTTCTATTTCCTCGGCCTGGATGACCTAGCGGAAAACGTGTTCGCCAAGGTACTGCTCGGGTCGTTCTTCATCATCGCCATGACGCTGCTGTCCGCTCGCGGCATCGTGGTGTCCGAGCGAGTGCAGAACGTGCTGATCGCGATCCAGTTCGGAGTCCTCATCATCGTCAGCATCATCGCGCTGATCCGTGTGTTCGCGGGCAACGCCGGCGCGCAGGCGATCATGCCGCAGGCGTCGTGGCTGTGGCCCAGCGGCCTTGACGCGTCATCGATCGCGCAGGCCATCATCCTGTGTATCTTCATCTACTGGGGATGGGACGCCTGCCTTGCCGTCGGCGAGGAGACCAAGAACCCCGGGCGTACCCCCGGCATCGCCGCGGTCATCACCACGCTGATCCTGGTGTGCACCTATGTGTTGGTCGCCTACGCGGTGCAGTCGTTCTCCGGCTTCGGCGATGTCGGTATCGGCCTGAACAACGCGATGAACACCGACGACGTTCTGACCGTGCTCGGCGAGCCCGTCGCGGGCAGCATTGCCGCATCGCTTCTGCTGCTGACGGTGTCGGTGTCGGGGCTGTCGTCCACGCAGACGACGATCCTGCCGACCGCGCGCGGCACCCTGTCGATGGCGGTGTACGAAGCGATTCCGAAGCGGTTCGCCAAGGTCCACCCGCGCTACATGACGCCCGCGTTCGGCACGATCGTGATGGGGCTCTCGGCGCTCTTCTTCTACCTGCTGCTGACGTTCCTGTCGGAGAACGCCCTCGCCGACTCGGTCGCGTCGCTGGGGCTCGCCGTCGCGTTCTACTACGGCATCACCGCGTTCGCGTGCGTCTGGTACTTCCGGAGGTCGCTCTTCTCGTCGGCGCGAAACTTCTTCTTCCGCGGGGTTTTTCCGCTCCTCGGCGGCATCGCGATGGCGCTGGCCTTCGGCCAGAGCGCCTACGACATGATTCAGCCCGACTACGGGTACACCGCGTTCGGACCGGTTGGCGGTGTCTTCGTGCTCGGCGTCGGCATGCTTGTGCTGGGCGTCCCACTCATGTTGGCATGCTTCGCCTTCGGCACCAAGCGGTTCTTCCGCGGCGAGACCCTGACTGCCGCAACCGAAGTCAAGGTCCCTGACGTCTACTGAAAGCGCAGGAGCGGCAATGCATCTGACGGTCGGATACCTGGCGACACCAACCGGCGACGACGGTGTCGCCAGACGGTCATCCCGGTCGCGCCGCATACCAGCAGCTGCTCGTCGAGCGCGGCGAGAAATGGATCTTGAAGGCTGTCGACGCGCTGGCCGCCAAGGGCGTGAACGCCTCGTCGACAGTGCTCATCGGCGAATCCTTCGCGGAGTCGCTGATTGCATTCGCCGAGGAGCGCAATTCGGACCTCATCGTGGTCGGCGGTGCGCGCGACGGCTTCTTCGGCGGCCACGCCATTGGCCCGGTCTCTCAAGCGCTGCTGCACCACTCGCCGATCCCCGTGGCACTCGCCCCGCGCGGCTACGCCGAAGACCCTCCGGACGCTGTCGGCGCCGTGACGGCCGCTGTGCCCACCCGCCCGGGTCCGGACAATCCGCTGCCCTTTGCGATCACACTCGCAAGCTCGGCAAGCCTGCCCATCCGCACGGCCACGCTGCTATCGGCGGAAAACCTGTCGGAGGCAGGAGATGTCGCTGAACTGCGCCGAATACAACTGGCGGCCTCCGAGGACATCTGTTCGGTCGCCACTCGCGCACTGCCCGACGCACCCCAGATCGAATGCCTGGTCGCCGACGGCCTGACTCTCGAATCCGCGCTGAAGAAGCTCAAATGGGACGCCGACGACTTACTGGTCGTCGGGTCCAGCCGCTTCGCGGCACCAAGGCGGGTGTTCCTCGGCTCCACGGCCGCGCGCATCCTCGCGGGTACCGACGCGCCCGCCGTGGTGATCCCCCGCGACGAGGAGTAGCGACCTAGCGCTTCGTGCGGAGCCTTATGCTTCAGCTCCGCTAGCGCTTCGTGCGGAGCCTTATGCTTCAGCTCCGCTAGCGCTTCGTGAAGATCGTTCGGTGCCAGCCCTTGTCGGCGACACCGGTGATGTCACTCATCACATGCTTGATGGTGAGGTACTCCTCGAACGAGTAATCGCTCATGTCCTTGCCGAAGCCCGAAGCGCCGACGCCGCCGTGCGGCATCTCACTGATGATCGGGACGTGGTCGTTGATCCACACGCAGCCGGCCTTGATCTCGCGCGACGCGCGCTGTGCGCGGTAGACATCGCGCGTCCACGCCGACGCGGCGAGGCCGTAAACGGTGTCGTTGGCCTGTCGAAGCGCATCGTCGTCATCGGTGCACGACCGCACGGTCAGCACGGGCCCGAAGATCTCGTCCCGGTAGGCCTCCGAGCTCTCGTCGACGTCGGCGATCAGTGTCGGCCGGTAGAACGAGCCAGGAAGATCGGGGGCACTGCCGCCGGTGACGACGCGGGACCCCTGGCCCGGGGCCCGCGCGACCATCCCGGCCACCTTCTCGCGGTGCGCCATCGAGATCAGCGGGCCGAGGTCGGTGTCCGGGTCGTTCGGGTCGCCGACGACGACCTTGCCCATCACCTCGGCGACGCCCGCAACGAAGTCGTCGTACAGGTCGCGGGCGACGATTGCGCGCGTCGCCGCGGTGCAGTCCTGCCCGCTGTTGATCAGCGATCCGGCGACCGCACCCTGGATCGCGGCGTCCAGATCGGCATCGTCGAAGACCACGAATGGCGCCTTGCCACCGAGTTCCAGCTGGGTGCGGTGACCCTGCACGGCGGCGGCGGCCATCACCTTGCGGCCCACGGCTGTCGAACCGGTGAACGTCACCACATCGACGTCGGGGTGTCCTGCCAGTGCGTTGCCGACCTCGGACCCGGCGCCTGTCACCACGTTGAACACCCCGTCGGGCAACCCGGCCTCACTGGCCAGCCGGGCCAGCGTGAGCGTGGTCAGCGGGGTCAGCTCGCAGGGCTTGATCACCACGGTGCAGCCGGCGGCCAACGCAGGCACCACTTTCCACACCGCCATCTGCAGCGGGTAGTTCCACGGCGCGATCGTCGCAACGACGCCGACGGCCTCTCGCCGGATGCTTGACGTGTGGTCACCGGAGTATTCGGCGGTGGCCCTGCCTTCGAGGTGGCGTGCCGCCCCCGCGAAGAAGTCGATGTTGTCGATGCTGCCCGGCACGTCGAACTCGGCCGCCAGCCGGGCCGGCTTTCCTGTCTGGCTGACCTCCTCGGCCACCAGGTCGTCGGCGTGTTCGCCGGCGAGCACGGCCAGCCTGGCCAGCACCGCCGAGCGCTCGGCCGGGGTCGCCGTCGCCCAGCCGGCCAATGCGGCGCGCGCCGAGGCGACAGCCCTGTCGACATCGGCGGGTCCGGCCAATGCGTAGTCAGCGACGACCCCACCGGTCGCCGGGTTGATGATCTGGTGCAGGTCGCCGGCGGTGACAACCGCCGAACCATCGATCCAGCTGCCTGCCACGCTGGTGGAAACGGTCGCAGTCATGCGCCCAACGCTAGCCGACCCGACGCGCGCAAGCTACGCATTCCCGCAGCGCGAGCGCCATCAAACGAAGGATTTGATGGTCATGGTTGCTTGCCACGACGGATTCCGTGCACAATCTCATGCATGGCTCACCCGGGTGTTCCGCAAGGCATCGGGCCCGTTTCGCTCCGCGTCAACACGTCCCGCCCTGGCGCGGCGTTCCAGCTTGACGAACTCTCGAAGCAGATCATCGAGAAGTTGCAGCAGGACGGGCGCCGGTCCTACGCGGGCATCGGCAAGGCGGTCGGACTGTCGGAGGCCGCCGTGCGTCAGCGGGTCCAGCGGATGGTCGATGCCGGTGTCATGCAGATCGTGGCGGTCACCGATCCGATGCAACTGGGATTTGCCCGCCAGGCCATGATCGGCATCCGCTGTACGGGTGACACCACGAGGGTGGCCGAGAAGTTGGCCGCCATCGAGTCCGTCGACTACGTCGTGCTGACGGCGGGCTCGTTCGACGCCATCGTCGAGGTGGTCTGCGAAGACGATGACGACCTGCTCGACCTACTCAATACCCAGATCCGCGCATTACCGGGAGTGATATCAACCGAGACACTCGTTTATTTGAAACTAGTTAAGCAGCAATACAATTGGGGTACACGATGACAACAACCGATATCAAACCAGACACTTCAACCGACCTGGCCGCCAAGGCCAACCGCCACCTGTGGGGCCACTTCGCCCGGCACGGTGAGGGCATCACTCCGCCCATCATCACCCGCGGCGAGGGTGTGACCATCTGGGACGACAAGGGCAAGAGCTACATCGACGGCCTGTCAGGCCTTTTCGTTGTGCAGGTCGGCCACGGCCGCAAGGAACTCGCCGAGGCCGCCGCCAAGCAGGCCGAGACGCTCTCGTTCTTCCCGCTGTGGTCGTATGCCACGCCACCCGCGATCGAGCTGTCCGAGCGCATCGCCGGCTACGCGCCCGGTGATCTGAACCGGGTCTTCTTCACCACCGGCGGCGGCGAGGCCGTCGAGTCCGCGTGGAAGCTGGCCAAGAACTACTTCAAGCTCACCGGGAAACCCGGTAAGCACAAGGTGGTTTCGCGGGCGATCGCCTACCACGGCACGCCGCAGGGCGCGCTGGCCATCACCGGCCTGCCCGCATTCAAGGCGCAGTTCGAGCCGCTGACACCCGGCGGCTTCCGCGCACCGAACACCAACTTCTACCGGGCGCCCGCGCCATACGAGCACGACGCCAAGGCGTTCGGTCAGTATTGCGCCGACCGCATCGCCGAGGCCATCGAGTTCGAGGGCCCCGACACCGTGGCCGCCGTGTTCCTCGAGCCCGTGCAGAATGCCGGTGGCTGCTTCCCGCCACCGCCGGGGTATTTCGAGCGCGTCCGCGAGATCTGCGACGAGTACGACGTGCTACTGGTCTCCGACGAGGTGATCTGCGCCTACGGCCGGATCGGCTCGATGTTCGCCTGTGACGACTTCGGGTATGTGCCCGACATCATCACCTGCGCAAAGGGTCTCACTTCCGGGTACTCGCCGATCGGCGCGATGATCGCAAGCGACCGCCTGTTCGAGCCGTTCAACGACGGTAAGACCACGTTCGCGCACGGCTACACCTTCGGTGGGCACCCGGTGTCGTCGGCAGTCGCTCTGGCCAACCTCGACATCTTCGAGCGCGAGGGTCTCAACGACCACGTCAAGGAGATGGCACCGGCATTCCGCGCCACGCTGGAGCAGCTGTACGACCTGCCGATCGTCGGCGACGTCCGCGGTGAAGGGTTCTTTTACGGCATCGAGCTCGTCAAGGACAAGGCGACCAAGGAGACCTTCAACGACGAGGAAAGCGAGCGGCTGCTGCGTGGCTTCCTCACGCCTGCGCTGTTCGAGGCGGGTCTGTACTGCCGCGCCGACGACCGCGGCGACCCAGTCGTTCAGCTGGCTCCCCCGCTGATCAGCGGCCAGAAGGAATTCGATGCGATCTACGAAATCCTGCACGGCGTCCTCGCCGAAGCGAGTCGCCGCCTGTAGGTTTCGCGCTAACGTCGGCGGGTGCCGACGACGCCGCGCAAGCCGCCGATCGATCCCGTCCGGTGGCAGGCGCCGCCGGTTGACCCGCTGCCGGAGTTCGGTTCTGCCGAACTCACCGTCGTTTCCGTTCCGGGCAACGCACCGGAAGACGTCGTCGTCGACGCCGAGGGCCAGATATGGACCGGCGTCGACGACGGCCGGATCTTGCGCATCTCGCCCGACGGTGGTCAGCCGATCGTCGTCGCGGACACCGGCGGGCGGCCGTTGGGGCTGACCGTCGCCCGCGACGGGAGACTGCTGGTGTGCGACAGCCCGCAGGGGCTGCTCGCTCTCGACCCCGACAGCGGCAAGCTCGAGACCCTCGTCGATCGCGTCGACAACAGGACGCTGCACTTCTGCTCGAACGTCACCGAGTTGCAGGACGGCACAATCTTTTTCACTGAGTCGACGAGCGCGTTCACGTACGCGAACTACACGGCAGCGATCCTCGAGGCGCGCGGCCGCGGCGGCCTGTTCCGTCGCGATCCGGACGGCACCGTGCTCAATGTGATGACGGGGCTGTACTTCGCCAACGGCGTCACACAGACCGCCGACGGGTCGGCCTTAGTGTTCGCCGAAACGCAAGGGCGCCGGCTGTCCAAGTACTGGCTGACCGGAGACCTGGCGGGAACGGTGACGCCGTTGGCGGTCAATCTCCCCGGTATGCCCGACAATCTGTCCACCGGTGCCGACGGGCGCATCTGGTGCGCGATGGTGACGCCTGCCAATGCCACGATTGACCGGCTGGCACAGACCCCGCCGTTGGTGCGCAAGTTGTTGTGGCGGCTGCCTGAGCGCCTGCACCCCAAGCCCGAATCGGAGGTGTGGGCGGTCGCGTTCGATCCGGACTCCGGTGAGGCCGTCGCGGGCGTGCGCACTGAGCATCCGTCGTTCGGCTTGGTCACCGGTCTGGTGGAGGCGGCCGGCCGGCTGTGGATGGGTTGCATCGGCGCACCGGCCGTCGCGTGGGTGGAGCTGTCGGCGCTCGGGAAGTAACACGCCCCTGCCCGCCGGACCCCGGCCCTGCCCGCCGAGATCGACGTTTTGGTCGTCCCCACTCGCTCTTTCCCGCCCATTCGTCCGTTTGGGCGAAGAGTGGGCGGTACCCAGTGGAGTCACTTTTGAAACTCCAACCTCAATAGTCACAGCGTGCCTCCCCGGAAACGGGCTGCCGATCGCCTAATCTGCGCTCACGATGGCGACCTCACATATGTTCCCTGCGCGCGCCTTTTCCCTGGTCGCGGCACTGGCGATGTTGTCGGCACCGGCACTCATCGGCGTGCCCGCGGCGAGTGCCGAGCCGAACGCGGCGCCCGAGGCGGCCGCCTGCCCGTACCGGGAGTCGACACCACCGGCGGTCGACTCATCGGAGGTTCCCGAGTCCGGTGATCCACCGCTGCCGCTGCCCGTGCCCGCCAAGCCTCTCGGCGGCGACGCGCTGTCGGGCTGCGGCGTGATCACGGCGCCGGGGACACCGCCGCTGCCCAACGACATTTCTGCCGAGGCGTGGTTGGTCGCCGACCTCGACAGCGGTGACGTCATCGCCGCCAAGGATCCGCACGGCAGGCACCGACCGGCCAGCATCATCAAGGTGCTCGTCGCGTTGCAGGCCCTCAAGGATCTGCCGATTCACAAGGTCGTCGCGGGCACCCAGGACGACGCCAACGCGGAGGGCACCAGGGTCGGTGTCGGCCCCGACGGCTGGTACTCCATCAACGACTTGCTGCACGGTCTGCTCATGCACTCCGGCAATGACGCCGCCCACGCGCTGGCCGCCCAGCTGGGCGGCATGGACACCGCGCTGAACAAGCTCAACGACCTGGCAAGAAAGCTCGGTGGCCGAGACACCCGCGTCGCGACACCGTCGGGACTCGACGGACCCGGCATGAGCACCTCCGCCTACGACATCGGGTTGTTCTACCGATACGCCTGGCAGAACCCGGCTTTCACCGACATCGTCGCCACGCGCAGCTTCGACTTCCCCGGCCGCGGCGACGTCGGCTACCCGGTGGAGAACGACAACCAACTGCTCTACAACTATCCCGGCGCGATGGGCGGTAAGACCGGCTACACCGACGACGCAGGCCAGACCTTCGTCGGCGCCGCCAACCACGACGGACGCAGGCTGGTGGCCGTGCTGATGCGTGGCACCCGCCAGCCGATCGCCCCGTGGCAGCAGGCCGCGCACCTGCTGGACTACGGGTTCGCGACGGCGCCTGGCACCAAGGTCGGGACGCTGATCGAGCCCGATCCGTCGTTGCTCGCGCCGAAACCCGAAGCCGCTACGACCAATACAGCCGTCAACGCCGCACCGATACTGTCCGACGTCGACGCGATGCCGGTGCGGGTTGGGGTGGCGATCGTCGGCTCCGTCATCGTGTTCGGCCTCATCATGGGCGCGCGATCGCTGAATCGCCGCCCACAGGTCTAACTACCGTCGCACCGCGACCGGATCGTCGAACAGGTCGTAGGTTCGCGTGGCCTTCCACTGGTCCAGCGCCGTGTGCGCGGCCCCGATCCAGCGGACGTGGTCTCGAACCTCGGCAGGCGGACGTGCCCCGTCGGTAAGGTGCCCGGTCGGAATCTCCTCGGGGTCAATCGGTTTCCACAGAAACGGGTGCAGCAGCCGGATGCCGAACAGGATCAGGTTATGGGTGCCCGGCAGCGCAGCCGACGGCGCGATCATCGCGGTCGCTCCGTGTGCCCGCAGTTCGTCGGCCAGCTGTTGCGTTGGGGTGTAATCCTCGCCGACGAGCTCGTCGGGCGTCAGCCCGTACTCGTCGCAGTTCTCGAAGTCGATCCGCATCACCTCGTCGATATCGACTTCGGCCGCCCACAGGTTCAGCAGGACATCATCGGGGTCGCCGCTCGGACCGACGTTGTGGCGCAACATCTCCGCCGCAGGGCCGAGCGGGTGAAGGCTGAGGTACTGCACGATGTCGCTGCCCGCGCGGTGAAAACGCCCCGACGTCGGGCCTGCCGTCGCCCGCCAT
Source organism: uncultured Actinomycetota bacterium (assembly GCA_963848855.1). Lineage (GTDB taxonomy): Bacteria > Actinomycetota > Actinomycetes > Mycobacteriales > Mycobacteriaceae > Mycobacterium. Next base: position 340,419 of record CAWKFL010000005.1, on the reverse strand, counting down.
GGCGTGTCGTACGCCGCGTGGCGGAAGACCGTCAGCCTCATGCAGTCATGCCGCGGGCAGAGATCGCCGCGCTGAGAACCTCGGGAAAGCGAAGCGGGTCACCGAGCAAGTCGACCGGACGCTTCTTGAGCACGGGATGCTTCCGTTCGAACCACGCGGACACGCCCGGCCCAGTGAACGCGTGGCGCAACTGATTTACGACCTGCCCGACCGCGCGGATGCGCGCTGCGTCATCGGCCGCAGGCTCGGGGCCGTCATGGGTCAGCCACCGCTGGAGCTGGCGCACCGAGACACCCAATAGGTCCGCCAGAGTCTTCTGCGGCGCGGCGAGGACATCGGCCGTCCGCGCGAGCACATCGCGGATCGGCGCGTCGTCGTTGTACGGCTGGTTGTCGACGATGTCGCGCAGTGCCTGGCGGAACTGTTCCAACGCGATGCGCACATCGCGACGCCGGGCGGCCTCGTTGTCATGGCGCAGCGCCTTATCGGCACGAAAAGCCGCGGCCCACAGCGCCGTCGTGAGATAGGGGTCGGCCTCGAGCCGCATTGGCGTTGCGGCGTCGAGTTCCGATTCGAAGCTGTCGACGAGCTGCGCCACCTGGTCGGGAACCGTCTTGGACCGCTGCAACAGCTTCGTCGCTTCATTCACACCGGCGAGGAGGGCCTGGAGCTTCGGAGGAGCTGTCGTAATCATGTCACCATCATACGACAAAACTACGCCAAGGCGCGTCAGTGTCTGCGCAGTCGGGACAGGCCGATTGCACCGAGGGCGCCCACCGCAGCGGCCACCAAGGCACCACGCAACCCGATGCCTTCGCGGACCTGGACGCGCGGTGTGATCGTCGCTTGCTCGGGCGGCTCGACCGGGGCCTCAGCGAGATTGTCGCTCGACGTCGCCGCCCACGCCGTCGCAAACAGGATCAGCCGCGCGGTGATATAGGCGAACACCATCAGACCCAGCACAGGACCGAACGTCGCACCGGCGGGGCCGGTCACCACCGACCGCAGGTAGACGGACGCCAACTGCTTGAAGACCTCGAACCCGACGGCCGCGATCAGACCCGCTCGGATCGAACTGCGGAAGCTGGCCGATTCACGCGGCAAGCGCGCGATGATCCACGTGAACAGCAGCCAGGAGATACCCACCGACACCAGTAGGGACGCGATCCGCAGTGCCAGGCTGACACCCGGAACATCTTGCAGCCCGAACCATTCCAACACCTGCTTCATCACGTCCGAACTGCTGAGCACCGTCAGCGCGACGGTCAGGACGATCGCGATGAACAGGCCGACGATCGCGGTGAGGTCCGACAGCTTGGTGCGAAGGAACCCGGGCGGTTCGTGGCGCATCAGGCCCCACATCTGGCTGAGCGCCTCGCGCAGGTTGGCCATCCAGCCCAGGCCCGCCCATGCGGCGGTGGCCAGGCCGATGATGCCGACCGAGGTGCGCGATTCGATCGCCGAATCCATCAGGTCGACGATCTGGTCACCGATGTCGCCGGACACTGTCGACTTGATGCGTTCCTCGATATTGATGAGTAGATCCGGCTGGTTGACGAGAACGAACCCGGCAATCGCGAATGCGACCATCAACAGCGGGAAGATCGCGAACACGGTGAAGTACGTGATGCCCGCGGCGTAGAAGTCGCCCTTGCTGTCCTGGTAGCGCTCCTGCGCCCGCATGACGTGGTCGAACCAGCGGTATCGCGCTCGAAACCGATCGAGTATTCCGGGTTTGGCCGGCTCTGACATACCAGCCTCCCCAGTGCGCTATCCGCGTTGCGGTAAGAACCCTAACCGGTCATATACCCGCTGAAGAGTCTTTGCAGACACGTCCCTGGCGCGGTGCGCACCCGCGGCCAGGATCGACTCGAGCTCGGCCGGATCGGCCAGCAGTTCGTCGACGCGCGACTTGATCGGGGTGACGAACTCGACGACCGCGGCGGCGGTCTCTGCCTTCAGATCGCCGTAGCCGCGGCCGGCATAGCCCTCGACAAGTTTGTCGACGCCGGCACCGGTCACCGCGGACTGGATGGTCAACAGATTGGACACGCCCGGCTTGTTCTGTAGCTCATAGCGGATCTCGCGCTCGCTGTCGGTGACCGCCGAGCGGATCTTCTTGGCGGTGACCTTCGGATCGTCGAGCAGGCTGATCAGGCCGGCCTCGGTCGCAGCGGACTTGCTCATCTTCGCCGTCGGATCCTGCAGGTCGTAGATCTTGGCGGTGGCCTTGGGGATCATCGGCTCGGGGATGACGAACGTGTCGGGGAACCGGGAGTTGAAGCGCTGCGCGACATCGCGAGCCAACTCCAGATGCTGACGCTGGTCCTCCCCGACGGGCACCAGATCGGTGTCGTAGAGCAACACGTCGGCGGCCATCAGCACCGGGTAGGTGAACAGCCCGACGGTCGTCGCGTCTGCGCCTTCTTTCTGCGACTTGTCCTTGAACTGCGTCATCCGCGACGCCTGCCCGAAACCGGTGAAACAGCCCAGCGCCCAAGCGAGTTCGGTGTGTTCGGGCACATGGCTCTGCACGAAGATCGTCGCGCGCGCCGGGTCGATGCCGAACGCCAGATACTGTGCGGCGGTCACCAGCGTGCGCCGGCGCAGCTGCTCGGGGTCCTGCGGAATGGTGATCGCATGCAGGTCGACCACGCAAAAGAACGCGTCGTACTCGTCCTGCAGACCCACCCACTGCTTGATCGCGCCCAACGCGTTGCCCAGATGTAGCGAGTCAGACGTCGGTTGCACGCCCGAGAAAACGACGCGCCGCGAGAGATTGCTCATGATGAGTCAATCTTGTCACGCGTCAGCCGATCGATTTTGGGGTGTTCTGTTCCCGCGACTGCTCCAGCGCGCGGCGTGCGAACACCCACCGTTCGGTGATCGCCATCTGGCCTCGGCCGTTCCCCATGAACGTGATGAACCACGAGATGACGGCGACGAGACGGTTGCGGCCGCCGACGAGGTAGTAGAGGTGCAGACCGAGCCAGGCGAGCCAGGCCATAAACCCGCCGAACTCGAGCTTGCCAACCTGGCACACCGCGTTGAATCGCGAGATGGTGGCCATGCTGCCCTTGTCGAAGTACTTGAACGGCTTTCGGGTCGCCGAGTCCTCACCCTTCAGGCCGGCCGTGATCTGCTTGGTGGCGTAGACGGCCCCCTGGATCGCACCCTGAGCCTGGCCGGGCACGCCGGGCACGCTCATCATGTCGCCGACGACGAAGACGTTCGGATGGCCCTTCACCGTGAGGTCGGGTTCGACGATCACACGCCCGGCACGATCGCATTCCGTGCCGTCGGACTGCTCGGCGATCTGCCTGCCCAGCGGGCTCGCCTGCACACCGGCCGACCAGACCTTGCAGGCGCAGTCGATGCGGTGCTCGGTGCCGTCTTTCTCCTTGACCGTCAGGCCCATGTAGTCGACGTCGGTCACCATGGTGTTCAGCCGGACCTCCACGCCCAGCTTTTCCAGCTGATGCTGAGCCTTGAGCCCGAGCTTGGGGCCCATCGGCGGCAGCACCGCAGGCGCGGCCTCGATGAGGATCACCCTGGCTTCGCTCGGCTGGATGGTCGAGAACGCCCCCGTCAACGTGCGGTGAGCCAACTCGGCGATCTGTCCGACCACCTCGACGCCGGTCGGGCCTGCACCCACGACGACGAAAGTCAGTCGGCGCCGCCGCTCGGCATCCGATGTCGTCACCTCGGCGGCCTCGAAGGCGCCGAGGATCCGGCCGCGCAATTCGAGCGCGTCGTCGACGGTCTTCATGCCGGGCGCGAAGGCCTCGAACTGGTCGTTGCCGAAATACGACTGCTGGGCACCTGCAGCCACGATCAGGCTGTCGTATGGAATCACCCGCTCCCAGTCGAGCAGTTTCGAGGTGACGGTCTTGTTCGCCAGATCGATCCCGATGACCTCGCCAAGCATCACGTGCGCATTCTTCTGCTTGCGCAAGATCATTCGGGTCGCGGGTGCTATCTCGCCGACCGACAGAATGCCGGTCGCGACTTGGTACAGCAGCGGCTGGAAAAGGTGATGCGTCGTTTTCGCGATGAGGGTGACGTCGACGTCGGCATGCTTGAGGTGCTTCGCGGCGAACAGCCCGCCGAAGCCCGACCCGATGACGACGACGCGATGCCGCCGAGGCGTGATGCTGGAGACGCTCATTGGTCGTGCTCCTCCCGATGCGATCGGCTGTAACGACCCTAACGGACTCCGCTGCGGGGTACCCGGTTCGCATATGCCACCAACGCGTCGAGAGTCGGCTTAACACACACTTCGCCGCGTTTCGCGTGACATAACCCGGCACTCGTCAAGATGAATACTCGACTGTCACCGGAGCGTGGTCAGACCAGCGCAGTGCGTAGGCGCCGGCCCGTTCCACCCGCGCGGCGTGGGCCCGCGCGGCCAGCCCGTGGGTGGCGAGCTGGTAGTCAATCCGCCAGCCGGCGTCGTTGTCGAAGGCCCTGCCCCGCCACGACCACCACGAATACGGTCCCGCCATGTCGGGATGCAGCACGCGCACCACGTCCACCCAGCCCGCGGCCAGCAGTTCGGTCAGCCACTGGCGCTCGCTGGGCAAGAATCCCGACTTCTTGATGTTGCCCTTCCAGTTCTTGATGTCGTTCTCGGTATGCGCAATGTTCCAGTCGCCGCACACGACGGCATCACGGTCGGTCAGCGTCGCCATCCGGTGCGCGACCGCCGCCATGAACCGCTCCTTCTCGAGCTGGCGGTCGGTGCCCGCCTCACCGGTCTGGATGTAGATGCTGGCCACGGTCAGGCCGCCGGTGTCGACCTCAAGGTAGCGGCCGTGCAGCGCGAACTCGTCGACTCCCAGATCCCGGACTGCGGAGATCGGCTGGCGGCTGAGAACGGCAACACCGTTGCGGCCCTTGATATGTGGGCTCGCCGACGCGAGATGCCAACCATCGGACAATGCCGGCTCCAGCGCCGCGGCGAGCTGGTCGTCGTCGGCGCGCGTCTCCTGCAGGCACACCACATCGGCGGCCGTCTCGGCCAACCAGGGCAGCAGCCCGACGTTATCCGCGGACCGCTCCTTGATGGCTGCCCGGATGCCGTTGACGTTGATGGTGGAGACGGTCAGAGAAGTCATCAGCCGCTGACCGTAACCCACCCCTGCCGAACGTTCCTTACCACTCGACATGTCGGCGATTTTTCGACTGGTAAGGAACGTTCGGCAGAAACTCGACGAGCTTGCGGTACCGGCGGTATCGCCTTTAGTGTCGGCTGCTATGACCGACCGCGAACCGATCCATCTCGGCACCGGCGAGCCGATTCTTTTGCTGCACCCGTTCATGATGTCGCAGAGCGTGTGGAAAAACGTCGCTCCGCTGATTGCTGGGACGGGCCGCTACGAGGTTTTTGCACCAACACTGCCCGGGCACAACGGCGGTTCGCGCGGCCAATTCTTCCTCGGCTCAGGGACCCTGGCCGACGACGTCGAGCGCAGGCTCGATGCTATCGGCTGGGACACCGCGCACATCGTCGGCAACTCGCTGGGCGGCTGGGTGGCGTTCGAGCTGGAGCGCCGCGGCAGGGCCCGCACGCTGACCGGCATCGCGCCTGCTGGCGGATGGCGGCACTTCACCCCGGCGAAGTTCGAGATCGTCGGCAAGTTCCTGGCCGGAATGCCGCTGTGGCTGCTGACGCTGGCACTCGGCCCCCGCGTGCTCAACCTGCCGTTCTCGCGCAAGCTGGCGTCCCTGCCGGTCAGCGCCAGTCCCGACGGGCTGAGCGATGACGACCTGCGCGACATCATCGACGACGTCTCGCATTGCCCGGCGTATTACGAGCTGCTCGTCAAAGCGCTGGCCTTACCGGGCCTGCTCGAATTGGCGGAGGGCACCTCCCCGACCCACCTGGTGATCTGCGAGAAGGATCGGGTGCTGCCGCATCCGCGATTCACCCGCCAGTTCACCACCCAGTTGCCCAAGGACACCCGGATCACGCATCTGGACGGGGTCGGACACATCCCGATGTTCGAGGCGCCTGCCCGGATTGCCGACCTGATCGTCGACTTCATCGACGACTACGCCAAGCCGCCTACCACGAAGGCCACCGGTTAGGCGCTGTCGAGCGACTTCTTGAAGTTCACCGCGATCGTGTCGAGGAACTCCTCGCTCGTCTGCCACGGCTGATCATCGCCGATCAGCACGGCCAGGTCCTTGGTCATCGCGCCACCCTCGACCGTGCCGATGACGCTCTCCTCGAGAGTGCTCGCGAACGTGATCACGTCCGGGGTGTCGTCCAGCTTGCCGCGGTGCTCGAGCGCGCGGGTCCAGGCGAAGATCGACGCGATCGGGTTCGTCGATGTCGGCTTGCCCTGCTGGTGCTGCCGGTAGTGGCGGGTGACGGTGCCGTGGGCGGCTTCGGCCTCGACGGTCTTGCCGTCCGGGGTGATCAGCACCGACGTCATCAGGCCGAGTGATCCGTAACCCTGTGCGACAGTGTCGGATTGGACGTCCCCGTCGTAGTTCTTGCACGCCCAGACGTAGCCGCCGGGCCACTTCAGGCAGGACGCCACCATGTCGTCAATGAGCCGGTGCTCGTACGTCAGGCCCTTCTCGTCGAACTGATCCTTGTACTCCTCGTTGAAGATTCGCTCGAACTCGTCTTTGAACATGCCGTCGTAGCCCTTGAGGATCGTGTTCTTCGTCGACAGGTAGACGGGGTAATCATGTTGCAGCCCATAGTTGAACGATGCGCGCGCGAAGTCCTGGATCGACTTCTTGAAGTTGTACATCCCCATGATGACGCCGCCACCCTCGGGGATCTCGACGACGTCGGCCACGATCGGCTCGCTGCCGTCGTCGGGTGTGAACGTCACTGTGAAGGTGCCGGACCGGTCCACCTTGGTGTTGTAGGCGCGGTACTGATCACCGAAAGCGTGACGCCCGATGATGATCGGCTTCGTCCAGCCGGGCACCAGCCGCGGCACGTTCTTGATGACGATCGGCGCACGGAAAATGGTGCCGCCCAGAATGTTTCGGATCGTCCCGTTGGGCGACTGCCACATCTGTTTGAGCCCGAACTCCTTGACGCGAGCCTCGTCGGGCGTGATGGTCGCGCATTTCACCCCGACACCGTGCCGCTTGATCGCCTCGGCTGCCTCGACGGTGATCTGGTCGTCGGTCGCATCGCGATTCTCGATGCCGAGGTCGTAGTAGTCCAGGTCGATGTCGAGATACGGGTGGATCAGGGTGTCCTTGATGAGCTTCCAGATGATCCGGGTCATCTCGTCACCGTCGAGCTCTGCGACTGCGCCTTTGACCTGGATCTTGGACATGGGGTCACCCTACGCGTGAGGGCCTCAGCTACACGCGAGGGTCTTAGCTATGCGCGGCCTCCAGGGTTTCGTTGAGCGTCTTGCTCGGCCGCATCACCGCTGTGGTCTTCTCGGTGTCCGGGTAGTAGTAGCCACCGATGTCCACCGAATCGCCTTGCACCTCGGCAAGTTCGGAAACGATGGTCTCTTCCTTCTCGGCGAGCGCCTTGGCCAGTCCGGCGAAGTGGTCGGCGAGCGCCTGATCCTCTGTCTGCGCGGCCAGTTCGGCCGCCCAGTACATCGCGAGGTAGAACTGGCTGCCCCGATTGTCGAGCTCACCGGTCTTGCGCGACGGGCCCTTGTCGTTCTCCAGCAGCTTGCCGATGGCGGCGTCCAGTGTCGTGCCCAGCAGCGCGGCCCGCTTGTTGCCGGTCTTGTCGCCCAGGTCTTCGAAGCAGGCGCCCAGCGCAAGGAACTCGCCGAGCGAATCCCACCGCAGGTGGTTCTCCTCGACCAGCTGATGGACGTGCTTCGGCGCCGAGCCGCCCGCGCCGGTTTCGTACATGCCGCCGCCGGCCATCAACGGGACGATGGACAGCATCTTCGCGCTGGTGCCCAGTTCCAGGATCGGGAACAGGTCGGTGAGGTAGTCGCGCAGGATGTTACCGGTCGCGGCGATGGTGTCCTGTCCGCGGATCACGCGCTCCAACGTGTATCGCATCGCCCACACCTGCGGCATGATCTGGATCTCCAGGCCCTCGGTGTCGTAGTCCTTCAGGTAGGCCTTGACCTTCTTGCGCAGCTCGGCCTCGTGCGGCCGTTCGGTGTCCAGCCAGAACACCACTGTCATGCCCGACGCCCGCGCGCGGGTGACCGCGAGCTTCACCCAGTCCCGGATGGCGGCGTCCTTGGTGACGGGCATGCGCCAGATATCGCCCGCCTCGACGGTCTGCGTCAGCAGCACTTCGCCGCTCTCGATGTCGACGATGTTGGCGACGCCGTCCTCGGGGATCTCGAAGGTCTTGTCGTGGCTGCCGTACTCCTCGGCCTTCTGCGCCATGAGGCCGACATTCGGAACGGTGCCCATCGTGGTCGGGTCGAACTGGCCGTGGGTCTTACAGAAGTTGATGATCTCCTGGTAGATCCGCGAGAACGTGGACTCGGGGTTGACCGCCTTGGTGTCCTTGGTCCGCCCATCGGCGCCGTACATCTTGCCGCCCAGCCGGATCATCGCGGGCATCGACGCGTCGACGATGACATCGCTGGGCGAATGGAAGTTGGTGATCCCCTTGGCCGAATCCACCATGGCCAGCTCGGGACGGTGCTCGTGCACGTCGTGGATGTCCTGGATGATCTGCTCACGCTGGAACGACGGCAGCGCCTCGATCTTGTTGTAGAGGTCGACCATCCCGTTGTTGACGTTCACGCCGAGTTCGTCGAGCACATCCTGGTGCTTGGCGAAGGCGTCCTTGTAGAAGACCTTGACGCAGTGGCCGAACACGATCGGGTGGCTGACCTTCATCATCGTCGCCTTGACGTGCAGCGAGAACATCACGCCCGTCTTGTACGCATCCTCGATCTGCTCTTCGTAGAAATCGCAGAGCGCCTTCTTGCTCATGAACATGGATTCGATGACGTCGCCCTCGTCCAGCCTGGTCTCGGGCTTGAGCACGCGCGTCTCGCCGCTCTCGGTCACCAGTTCCATCCGCACGTTGCGCGCACGGTCCAAGGTCATCGACTTCTCGCCGTGGTAGAAGTCGCCGCCCTTCATGGTCGCGACGTGGGTACGCGACGCCTGCGAGAACTCGCCCATGCTGTGCGGGTGCTTGCGCGCGTACTCCTTGACGGCATTGGGGGCGCGACGGTCCGAATTGCCTTCGCGCAGAACCGGGTTCACGGCGCTGCCGAGCACCGTGCCATAGCGCTCCTTGAGTTCGGACTCCTCGTCGTTCTTCGGTTGCGCCGGGTAGTCCGGGACCGCGTAGCCCTTCTCCTGCAGCTCCTTGATGGCCGCGACGAGCTGCGGCACCGATGCGCTGATGTTCGGCAGCTTGATGATGTTGGTCGAGGGGTCCTGCGTCCGCCGACCCAGCTCGCCCAGGTTGTCCGGCACGCGCTGCTCTTCGGTCAGGTGATCGCTGAACTCGGCCAGGATGCGGGCCGCAACGGAGATGTCACTGGTTTCGACGTTGATTCCCGCCGGCTCGGCGAATGTCCGAATGATCGGCAGAAAGCCGTAGGTCGCAAGCAGTGGGGCCTCGTCGGTCAGGGTGTAGATGATGGTCGGCTGCTCTGCGCTCATGTGGCGTTCTCCCGGCGTCAGTCTCGTCAAATTCGAAGTGCTCCGCTTTGTCGCGGCGGCTACCAGTATTGCCTCGTGTCCGACGCTACGCGTGACCGGTATGGCGTCGGTATATAGGTGACTCTTGCCGATGTCCGGAGTCGACACCACGAGCGACGCTGTAAGTGATCGGCGAGGCGCCAACACACCGGCTGGCAACCAGTCAGCGAGATGAGATACGCTTCACTCCGGTCATGAGCGCCAGCGTTAAGCCCCGGCTTGCTGGCCGGCAACCCTCCAACCGCGGTGGGGTGCCCCGGGTGATGACCAGGTTGAGTAGCCGCTAGCGGTTACCGGCAAGCGCGGGTCCGTTGTGACGGGCCCCCAGAGAGACAGACGGAGGTCCGGCGTGCGCAGTTATCGCTGAGTGCGTCGACCCGAGTCGACAGGCCACTTTCACAACAGGAGAAACCACCCATGAGCACCGAATCCCCCGAGGTCGACGCCGCGTCCGATAGTCGCTCGGACGAGCCTCGCTCCGTCGCGCACTGGTCGTTCGAGACCAAGCAGATCCACGCGGGGCAGACTCCGGACGCCGCGACCAGCGCTCGGGCGTTGCCGATCTATCAGACCACCTCGTACACGTTCAGGGACACCGACCACGCCGCCGCGCTGTTCGGCTTGGCTGAGACCGGCAACATCTACACGCGCATCATGAACCCGACGCAGGACGTCGTCGAACAGCGGATAGCCGCACTGGAGGGTGGCGTCGCCGCGCTGTTTCTGGCATCCGGACAGGCCGCCGAGACCCTCGCGATCCTCAACCTCGCCAACGCGGGCGACCACATCGTGTCGAGCGCGCGGCTGTACGGCGGCACCTACAACCTGTTCCACTACACGCTGCCCAAACTCGGCATCGACGTCAGCTTCGTCGAGGACGCCGACGACCTCGACTCGTGGCGCGCGGCGGTGCGGCCCAACACCAAGGTGTTCTTCGGCGAGACCATCTCCAACCCGCAGATCGACATCCTCGACATCCCGAGCGTCGCGGCCGTCGCCCATGACGCCGGTGTGCCGTTGATCGTCGATAACACCATCGCCACCCCGTACCTGATCCAGCCGCTCAACCACGGCGCCGACATCGTCGTGCACTCGGCCACCAAATACCTCGGCGGCCATGGTTCGGCGATCGCAGGCGTGATCGTCGACGGCGGGACGTTCGACTGGACCAACGGCAAATTCCCCGGCTTCACCGAACCCGATCCGAGCTACCACGGTGTGGTGTTCGCCGAGCTGGGCCCGCCCGCGTTCGCGCTGAAGGCACGCGTGCAGCTGTTGCGCGACCTGGGTCCCGCCGCGGCGCCGTTCAACGCCTTCCTGATCGCCCAGGGATTAGAGACGTTGAGCCTTCGCGTTGAGCGTCATGTGGCGAACGCGTTGAAGGTCGCCGAGTATCTGTCCGGGCATGAGGACGTCATCTCGGTGAATTACGCGGGCCTGCCGACCTCCCCGTGGTACGAGCTGGGGAAGAAGATCGCCCCCAAGGGCACGGGCGCTGTCCTGGCCTTCGAGCTGGCGGGCGGCGTCGACGCGGGTAAGGCGTTCGTCAACGCGCTGACGCTGCACAGCCACGTCGCCAACATCGGTGATGTCCGATCGCTGGTCATCCACCCGGCCTCGACGACGCATGCGCAGCTGACACCTGAGGAACAACTAGCGACGGGTGTGACACCTGGGCTGGTGCGCCTCGCCGTCGGCATCGAGGGCATCGACGACATCCTGGCGGACCTGGAACAGGGCTTCGCCGCCGCCCGGCGGTTCAAGGCGGCGCCGTGACGATCGCCGACGTGCCAACCGTGAGCCTGCCCGCCGAAGGCGAAGTCGGCGTTATCGACATCGGCCCTCTGACCCTGGAGAACGGCTCGGTCATCTCCGACGTGTCGATCGCCATGCAGCGGTGGGGCGAGCTGTCGCCGACCCGCGACAACGTGGTGATCGTCCTGCACGCGCTGACCGGTGACTCGCACGTCACCGGTCCCGTCGGCCCCGGTGTTGAGCCAGAGGGTTGGTGGGAAGGCGTCGCGGGCCCCGGTGCCGCCATCGACACCACCCGCTGGTGCGCCATCGCCACGAACGTCCTGGGGGGTTGCCGCGGATCGACAGGCCCCAGCTCCCGTCATTCTGACGGAAAGCCCTGGGGCTCAAGGTTTCCCAACATCTCGGTGCGCGACCAGGTCGAGGCCGATATCGCTGCGCTCGCGGCGCTCGGCATCACCGAGGTCGCCGCGGTGGTCGGCGGTTCGATGGGCGGTGCCCGCGCCCTCGAGTGGACCGTCAGCCATCCCGACAAGGTCCGCGCGGCGCTGGTGCTCGCCGTGGGGGCGCGCGCGACCGCTGACCAGATCGGAACCCAGAGCGCGCAGGTGGCCGCGATCAAGTCCGACCCGAACTGGTGCAGCGGCGACTACTACGGCACCGGCCGCTCCCCCGATGTCGGCATGGAGATCGCCCGGCGGTTCGCGCATCTGACGTATCGCGGCGAGGCTGAGCTCGACGACCGGTTCGCCAACGATCCGCAGGGCGGCGAGAACCCCGCTACCGGAGGCCGCTACTCGGTGCAGAGCTACCTCGAACACCAGGGCCGCAAGCTGCTGGCCCGCTTCGACGCGGGCACCTACGTGTCGCTGACCGACGCCCTGTCGAGCCACGACGTGGGCCGGGGCCGCGGCGGCGTCGAGGCGGCCCTCCGCGGCTGCCGGGTGCCCGTGGTGGTCGGCGGCATCACATCGGATCGCCTGTACCCGCTGCGGTTGCAGGAGGAGCTGGCCGAACTCCTGCCGGGCTGTACCGAGTTGAACGTCGTGGATTCCATCTACGGCCACGACGGCTTCCTGCTCGAGACCGAGGCAGTCGGGAAGCTGATCCGCAAGACATTGGACTTGGCCTCCAAGTGACCGGATCGCCGCAGCAGCGTTCACTGTCGTTCGGCGCGGAAGCCGCAGCATACGAGCGGGGCCGACCCTCCTATCCACCCGAGGCGATCGACTGGCTGCTCCCCTCTGGCGCCTCCGACGTGCTCGACCTCGGGGCGGGCACGGGCAAGCTCACCACTCGGCTGGTGGAACGCGGCCTGAATGTCATCGCGGTCGATCCGATACCGGAAATGCTGGAGCTGCTGAGCAATTCGCTTCCTGACACGCCTGCGCTGCTTGGCACCGCGGAGGAGATTCCGCTTCCGGACAACAGCGTCGACGCTGTGCTGGTGGCACAGGCGTGGCACTGGTTCGACCTCGACCTTGCGGTCAAGGAGGTGGCCAGAGTGCTGCGGCCGGGTGGCCGGCTTGGCCTGGTGTGGAACACACAGGACGAACGGCTCGGCTGGGTCAAGGATCTCGGCCGCATCATCGGCCACGAGGAAGACCCGTTCAACAACAAGGTGACACTGCCCGAACCGTTCACCGCCGTCGAGCGCTATCAAGTGGAGTGGACGAGTTACCTGACGCCGCAGGCGCTCATCGACCTGGTCGCGTCGCGCAGCTACTGCATCACCTCACCGGAGAAGGTGCGTACCCGCACGCTCGACCAAGTCCGCGAACTGTTGGCCACCCATCCGGCGCTGGCCAACACGACCGGCCTGGCGCTGCCGTACGTCACGGTGTGTATCAGGGCGACCCTGTCGTAGCGCCGAAACCACGTTTGGCACAGAAAGTCCGAGTAGATCGCGCCAAAACGTCGACCTCGGCCCCATCAGACCAGTTGCGCGTCACCGAACCAGCGGCGCAACGCCACGCGCAGCCGCTCCGCATCGTCGGGCTCGAATGTGTCTGCCGCCCATGCGACGTAGCCATCCGGCCGAATGAGTAATGCGGCGGCGGGCGACTCCGCCATCCGGGCCGTCACCACGTCCACGCGGTCCGACCACGGCGCTGCTGCGCCCGATACGTCACGATCCGACAGGTCGAGCAGCAGCGGGCGCCCCTCGTGCAGGAGGTCGGCGAGGCGGCGGCCATCCTCGAAATCAAGATCCGGCACAAACAGTCCCGACAGCCGATGGTCATCGCCGACGTCGTAGCGGACGTCGGAGCCGGCCAGCAGACCCGCGAGATGGGTGGCTACCGCAGGCTTGCTCGCCAGCTCGCCGAAAAGCGATCGCAGCGCCGTGACTTCGGGCCCGGGGGCCGCCAGCGCGAGCTGGGCCTGCGAATGCATCATGACGCGCTCCCCCACCGGAAATCGCTCGGACTCGTAGGTGTCGAGCAGCCCTGGCTGCGCCGCTCCGTTCACCAGGGCGGCCAGTTTCCAGCCGAGATTGACGGCGTCCTGCATACCCAGATTCAACCCGGGCCCGCCCATCGGGGAGTGCACATGCGCGGCGTCACCAACGAGCAGAATCCGTCCGACTCGATAACGTTCGGCCTGCCGGGAGTTCATCCCGTCGAGGCGGCGCAACGCGTGCGAGCCCGGCTTCCTCGGCAAATCCAGCGGCACGTCGACACCCAGCAAGCGGCGCAGACTCTCCCGTAGTTCATCGAGTGTCATCGGACCGTCGGCACTGCCGGGGGTCCAGCCGTATTCGATTGTGCCCAGCAACGGCCGGTCCTGCTCGAGCGGGAAGAGGATGACGCTGCCGTTGTCAAATCTCGTGGTGCCGAAGGACATCAGGCCGAATCCCGGCATCTCGTAGCCGCGACCCGGCACGAGAAATTCTTCGGGAAGGTGGACATGAGCGATGCGGCTCACGATCGGCGATGTATGACCGGGAAAGCCGATACCCGCGCTCTTGCGCACGGTGCTGCGCCCACCATCGGCGCCCACCAGATAGGCGGCGTCCACACGGTATGTCCCCTCAGCCGAACGCACCGTCACCGCCACTGCGTCGCGCCCCGCGCTCAGGGCGGTCAGTTCATGCCCCCACCTGATGTCGACGCCGAGATCGCGAGCCCGCTTCTCCAGTAGACGCACCAGGCGCGGCTGCTGGAGCAGCAGAAAGTACATCGGGTTGTTCTCGACATCGAGGAAGCTCAACGGCATTCCCGCAAACATCCACCCGTAACTGGGTCGCGGCGGGCCATCATCCCCGCCAAAGGCGTGGTACAGACCGCGGAGGTCGAGCTGCCGAACCACCTGTCCGACAAGGCCATTGGCTTTCAGCTCGTCGCTGGGGCCGGGCAGCCTGTCGAGAACCACAGGTCGGACGCCTGCCAGCGCGAGTTCACATGCCAGCATCAATCCGTTGGGCCCGGCGCCCGAGATGACGACGTCGGCTTCTTCTGACATCAGCGACCTCCGGGGTCAGGCAGGCCGGCGGCGACCTCGCTGAGGCCGCGTCGGACGAACTCGGTGATGGGCGCGGGCGGATCGGCCGTGGCGTAGCACTCCATGGCCGTTTCACCGACCGCGCGGATGACCGCGGCGACGAGCCGCGGGTACATGTCCCGCGCCGGGTCGGTTCCGGTGCGCTGGGCCACCGCCTCGACCCACTCGGCGAACAGGTCCTTGGAAAGAGCGGCCCGAAACTCGCGCGCCACGATCAAGTCACGGATCACCGCCTGCTGCCGTGGAGTCGGCAGCAGGTCGTCGGCGGCCTCCGCAACGAGGGGCTCCAGTACCGCATCGGCGATCGCCGACCACAGAGGCATTTCGGCGGGCTGCGCTCGGAACGCGTAAAGGCTCCTGCGCATGCGTTCGAGCTGCCGATAGGCCACCGCTTCGTGTTTTCCTGTGAAGTAGTTGTTGAACGTCCGCAGCGATACCCCTGCCCGCGCGGCGATTTCGTCCCGGGTGACGTGGTCCAGCCCCTTTTCGAACGCCAGTTCCAGAGCGGCGTCGCTGAGCGCCCAGCGCGTGTCGAGCTTCTTGCGCTCCCTCAATCCGAGCTTGTCGTCCGCCATGCCGCCACAGTACGTACAAATTGCATGGTGTGCAAAATTGCTCGACAGGCACTTTTCCGCGCTATCCGCGAGTTGCGGTCGCATACCGCATCGGAATGGTGTTGGCACTCTCCCCGGGATCGATGCCATTGGCCGCGAACTGGGCCGCCCTTGTCGACCTCGCTACGTCCCACCCGCGTGCCTCTAAATCGCACTCGATATCACCGCGGTCGCCCGAGTAGTAGAGATTTCCGAAGTCGACCGTCAGGCCGAGGGCACGCCAGTCGTCGCCGACCCGCTGCATCAACTCGTTGAGCGCCACGGCTTGACCCGGCAAATGATCAACAGCCAAACGGCTTTCAGGAGAGCTTATTTCGGTGATTTCATCGATCAGCCGTACCTGCGCTTCGCCGGACAGGAATCCGATGAACAGCCCTCCCGCGGCCCACGCTGTGGCCTTGTCGGTCTCAAATCCGCTCTGCCGCAGAGCTGTTCGCCAATCGTCTCGCAGATCGATTCCAATTGCCCGAACGTCTGCCCGCGGAACTGCGCCCAAGTTCGAAAGCGTGGTCCGCTTGAACTCGATCACCTCGGGCCGATCTATCTCGTAAACGATGGTGCCCGCCGGCCACGTCAGACGGTACGCGCGGGAATCCAGCCCAGACGCCAGGATCACCACCTGCCGGATGCGGTGACTTGAGGTGGCGGCGTGAAAGAAGTCATCGAAGAATTTCGCTCTCACCGTCCACGTTATCGGCATCCAGCCCGTTGGGACGTTGCGTCCGACGTCGGAGAAGTCCAAGTCACCGCTTGCCAGGCGGCTGAAGAAGTCGATGCCCACTGCACGTACAAGCGGTTCAGCATATTGATCGACGACCAACGGATCCGGTCGTCTGCTTGCCGCGGCTCTTGCCGCAGCGACCAGCGTCGCGGTCGCTCCCACCGTGGTGGCCAGGTCCCACGCATCGTCGTCCTGCCTGCTCACCGTCATCTCCCTCATGCGCCGCCGTACCAAACAGCGTTACAGCGGAATATTGGGATTGGCTGTGAGTGAACGGATCTCGGTTCTGCCCAGCAACAACCTAGCTGGTGCCCAACGGATCGATGGTCCAGGCGATGTAGAGCATCGCGGCACTGACGGTGGCCGTCGTGACGAAGTCGACGGTCTTGCTGCGCACGACCAGCAGCCCCGCCCTGTCGTCGGTCAGCGTCAACCGCAGGGCCGCGGCGGCGCCGACCCCGATGGCTATCACCAGCGCGCCGCGGCGCCAGTAGCCCGCGACCACCAAGCCGAATGCGGCCACAAAGATCAGGCCAACCAGCAAGATCGGCCACTGGCCGCCGAACACCTTGCGGGCCAGTTCGCGAATCGTCACGCTCGCGTCTCGGCCCGCTCTACCACGTTGGTGAGCAGGAACGCGCGGGTCAGCGGTCCGACGCCGCCGGGATTCGGCGACACGTGCCCGGCCACGTCCCAGACGTCGGGATGCGCATCGCCGACCAGCTTGCCCTCGTCGTCACGGCTGACGCCCACATCCACGACTGCGGCGCCTGGGCGCACCATCTCGGCGGTCACCATGTGCGGCATCCCGGCGGCCGCGACGACGATGTCGGCCTCGCGGGTCAGCTCGGGCAGGTGCCGAGTTGCGGTATGGCACAACGTCACTGTGGCGTTCTCGGAGCGACGCGTGAGCACGAGCCCCAACGGCCTGCCGACGGTGACGCCGCGGCCGATCACCACCACATGTGCACCCGCGATCTCCACCTCGAAGCGGCGGAGCAGATGCACGATGCCGCGCGGTGTGCAGGGCAGAGGGGCGGGCTCGTTGAGCACGAGCCGACCCAGGTTGGTCGGGTGCAGACCGTCGGCGTCCTTGCCGGGGTCCACCCGTTCCAGCGCGGCGTTCTCGTTGAGGTGCTTGGGCAGCGGCAGCTGCACGATGTAGCCGGTGCATTCCGGGTTGGCGTTGAGCTCGTCGATCGTCTCGTCGAGCTTGGCCTGACTGATGTCGGCGGGCAGGTCGCGACGTATCGAGTTGATGCCCACCTTCGCGCAGTCGGCGTGCTTCCCCCGTACGTAGGCGTGCGAGCCGGGATCGTCGCCCACCAGCACCGTGCCCAGTCCGGGCGTGCGGCCTGCGGCTGTCAGCGCCTCCACCCGCTTCGTGAGGTCGACGAAGATCTCGTCGCGCGTGGTCTTACCGTCCAATGTGATCGCACCCACGGCAGACAGTCTGGCATGCTCCCCTGCTATGAACACTGCCCCCAATGTGTTCACCCCGGCCAAACTCGGCCCGGCGACCCTGCGCAACCGCATCATCAAGTCGGCGACGTTCGAAGCGGCCACCCCGGACGCGCCCTCGTCACCGACGACCTGATCACCCATCACCGGTTGCCCGCCGCGGGCGGGGTGGGCATGACGACGGTCGCCTACCTGGCGGTCTCGCCGGGAGGCCGGACAGAAAGTAAGCAGATCTGGTGGCGTACGGAGGCCATCCCGGGGCTGCGCAAGCTGACCGACATCATCCACGGCGAAGGCGCCGCGATCAGCGCGCAGATCGGCCACGCGGGCCCGGTCGCGAACGCCCGCTCGAACAAGGCGAAGGCGTACGCACCGGTGCGGTTCTTCAATCCCCTCTCGATGCGCTTCGCCAAAAAGGCCAGTGGCGACGACATCCGCGACATCATCGAAGCCCACGCCGCCGCTGCGCGATTCGCGATCGAGGCGGGGTTCGACGCCGTAGAGATCCACCTCGGCCACAACTATTTCGCGAGCTCTTTCCTCAGCCCGTTGATCAACCGGCGCGATGACGAGTTCGGCGGCTCGCTTGCGAGCCGCGCCAAGGCGGCGCGCGGCATAGTGATGGCGGTGCGCCGCGCCGTGGAAAAGGAAGGCACGCCGATCGCGGTGATCGCGAAGCTGACGATGGCCGACGGCGTGCGCGGGGGCATAACGCTCGACGAGTCCCTGCAGACGGCCAAGTGGTTGGAGGAGGACGGCGGTCTCGACGCCATCGAGCTCACCGCGGGCAGCTCACTGGTCAACCCGATGTACCTGTTCCGCGGCGACGCGCCGGTCAAGGAGTTCGCGCGGGCGTTCAAGCCGCCGCTGCGGTGGGGGATCAGGATGACCGGCAAGAAATTCCTGCGCGAGTACCCGTACCGGGAGGCGTTCCTGCTGCGGGACGCCAAGAAGTTCCGCGCGGAGTTGAAGATGCCGCTGATCCTGTTGGGCGGCATCACCAATCGCGAAACCATGGACCTGGCGATGGCCGAGGGATTCGAGTTCGTCGCGATGGGCCGGGCCCTATTGGCGGAGCCTGATCTGATCAACCGCATCGAGGCGGACGGCGACGCGCATTCAGTGTTCTCGGCGTGTACCCATTGCAACAAGTGCATGGCGACCATCTACAGCCACACCCACTGTGTGGTCACGGGGTCGCCGGGCTAGCCCCCCGCGCGCGGCTCGATGAAGGCGACCATCGGCTCGGTGCGGATCACCTCGTCACCCGACGTGATCGCGAGTTCCTTGGCCGAGAAGGTGTAGGTCAGACGTTCGGACTCGGCCACGAACTCGTTGTCGCGCTGTTCTACCGCGTCGGCCGTGAGGAGTGCGCCGTCACTCAACCGGACACCGCGATACTCAAAACGGTCGGACCCCTGCCCGCAGATCGCGATGAGTGACTGCTGCGTTCGGCCGAAGGCCACGGGGGTCTGTGGCCGTTCGCAGCGCGCCTCGGTCTGGACGAAGCCGTTGTCGTCGGTTGCAACGTAATTGGGCTGCCCTCCCGCCGACGGCATCAGATCGGTGACGCTCAGCGTGACGGTGAGAACAGCGGACAGGATCAAGGCCGGCAGCATCGTGTGAATCAAGTTGCCGTGCCGGCGTGTCACGGCGTGGACAGACCGCATTCCTCAGCAGATCACGAAGTTGGCGGCGAGGGCGTGCGACGCGCCGGGGCACTCTGCGCGACGGGTGGCGGCGTTGCCGCAAATCGCTGACACGACACGATGGCAAATCCAATCGGCCTGACGCGCTATCGCGACAAACCCCGCGCGAGCGTCTCATACCGTTAAGGTTGGAGCCGATGAGTCGACCAGCACCACCAGCGCTGACCATTCGGTACGACGGATCGACGCGCACATTCGCGGCGGGTAGCGATGTCGTCATCGGCCGCGACCTTCGGGCCGATGTGCGAATCGCCCACCCCTTGATCTCGCGAGCGCATCTTGTGCTGCGCTTCGACCAGGGCCGGTGGGTCGCGATCGACAACGGCAGCCTCAACGGCATGTTCGTCAACGGTCGCCGCGTGCCGTCCATCGACATTCAGGACGGCCAGCACATCAACATCGGCAACCCCGACGGCCCCGGAGTGACATTCGAGGTCGGCCGCCATCAGGGATCTGTTGGCATGACGCCGAAGACAATGTCGGTGCCGATGGTCGGGCGGGCGCCCGCCGCGTCCAGCGCGGCCATGCCCACGGCTCCGCCGCCACCGGCGCGGCCGCCGCGCCAACCACCAAGCACACCGCGCCAACCGATGTATCCGAGCGGACCCCAACAGCGGTACCCGTCCGGCCCACCACCCAGTGGTCCCCGCTCGTATCCGCCGGGACCGCCGAGCACCCCACAGCCGGTGCGGCCCTCGCCTGCCGGTGCGATGTCCCAGCCGGCGCTGGAATCGGTCACCGCGATGGGACCGACCGCCGCGCCGCGCTCGAGCGAGGGCAACCTCGCGACGAGCATGCTCAAGATCCTGCGGCCGGGCAAGCCCATCGAGGCGCCGCCGGGTTCGATCAAGATCGGGCGCGCCACCGACAACGACATCGTCATCCCCGACGTGTTGGCGTCGCGCCACCACGCGACATTGGTCCCGGGTCCGGGCGGCACGCAAATCCGCGACGAGCGCAGCATCAACGGCACATTCGTCAACGGTGCGCGCGTCGAGTCGAAGGTTCTGGCCGACGGCGACGTGGTCACGATCGGCAACGTCGACCTGGCGTTCCGGGGCGGCACGCTGGTTCGCCGCACCGAGACCGAGGCCGACACCCGTACCGGCGGCCTCGAAGTGCACGGCATCACGTGGACCATCGAGGGCAATAAGACCCTGCTGGACAACATCTCGATCGCAGCCCGCCCCGGGACGCTGACCGCTGTCATCGGTCCATCGGGTGCGGGTAAGTCGACGTTCTCCCGGCTGGTCGCTGGCTACACCCATCCGACCACCGGCACAGTGTCGTTCGAGGGTCACGACATCCACGCCGAGTACGCCTCGCTGCGGTCCCGGATCGGGATGGTGCCGCAGGACGACGTGGTGCACGGCCAGCTGACGGTGAACCAGGCGCTGATGTATGCGGCCGAACTCCGGCTGCCGCCGGACACCACGAAAGAGGACCGCCGCCAGGTCGTCGCGCAGGTGCTCGAGGAACTCGAGATGACCCGCCACGCCGACACGCGCGTCGACAAGCTCTCCGGCGGCCAACGCAAGCGTGCGTCCGTGGCGCTGGAGCTGCTGACCGGCCCGTCGCTGCTGATCCTCGACGAACCCACCTCCGGCCTTGACCCCGCGCTGGACCGGCAGGTCATGACGATGCTGCGCCAGCTGGCCGACGCAGGCCGTGTCGTGCTGGTCGTCACGCACTCGCTGACCTACCTCGACGTGTGCGACCAGGTGCTGCTGCTGGCACCCGGCGGTAAGACTGCTTTCTACGGGTCGCCCAGCGACATCGGTGCGTCGATGGGCACCACCAACTGGGCCGACATCTTCAGCACCGTCGCGGGCGATCCCGATGCCGCCAACAAGCGCTATCTGGAGCAGCACGGGCCCCCACCGGCGGCGCCGGCCGCGCAGAAACCGGCGGATCTCGGCAGCCCGACGCGCACTAGTGTGCGCAAACAGTTTTCGACGATCTCACGCCGCCAGGTGCGGCTGGTCGTATCGGACCGCGGCTACTTCATATTCCTGATGTTGCTGCCGTTTATCATGGGCATCCTGTCGCTGTCGGTGCCCGGTGACGTCGGGTTCGGCGTGCCGGTCCCCGCGATCCAAAATGGTCCGGCGCCAAACGAACCTGGACAGATTCTGGTGATGCTCAACGTCGGTGCCATCTTCATGGGCACCGCGCTGACGATCCGGGCACTGATCGGTGAACGCGCCATCTTCCTGCGCGAGCAGGCAGTCGGATTATCAACGGGCGCATACCTTTTGGCGAAGGTCTTTGTGTTCACGGTGTTCGCGATCGTCCAGTCCGCCATCGTCACGGCGATCGCGATCATCGGCAAGGGTTGGGGCCCCGGCTCGGTGGAGTCGGGCGCTGTGATCGGCCCCCGCAGCATCGAGTTGTTCGTCGACATCGCGGTGACGACCGTGGCTGCGGCGATGGTGGGCCTCGCGCTATCGGCGTTGGCCAAGTCGCAAGAGCAGATAATGCCGCTGCTGGTAGTTGCAATCATGTCCCAGCTGGTGTTCTCGGGCGGCATGATCCCCGTCACGAATCGCATTGTGCTGGACCAGATGTCGTGGTTCACGCCGGCCAGGTGGGGATTCGCGGCATCGGCGTCCACGGTCGATCTGATCAGGACGGTTCCCGGTCCACTGACGCCGAACGATACGCACTGGAAGCACACGCCGGGCGCGTGGTGGTTCGACATGGCGATGCTCGCTGCGATATGTATCGGCTATACGGCGTTCGTGCGCTGGAAGATCCGCCTCAAGGGCGGTTAGGCGCTACAGCCCGGGTTGGTCGTCGATGAGGCCGAGCCAGATCTGGGCCGCGTCGATAGCCACCTTCTCGCTGATGAACGCGTGCTGCGTGCCGGTGTAGATGTCGCGGAACGCCCGCTCGAGGCGGCTGCCCTCGCGAATCGAGCTGGTGCCCGCGACGAGATGGGCCCACTCCGTCGCCGCCCTGGCGACGTCGGTGGCGTAGACGGCGGCGGCGCGCATGTCAGCGCGCATCATCGGGGTGAGGTCCTCGCCCGCGGCAACGGCCTCCTCCGCCCGTGTGAAGGAGTCGAGTACCAGCAGACGGGCGGCCCGCCACGCGGCGACGTAGTGCGCCAGTCCCTTCTGAAAGGTCGGGCGGCTGGCCAGCGACGCCATGTCGCTCATCCGGAATTTCGTTGCGGCGAGCTCCTCGACGTCGTCGAGCATGCTCTTGGCGACCCCGAGCGCCCATGATGCGTGACCGGCCGCCGTGACGGGCATCAGCCCCATGCGGGTGGCCGGCGAGCTACCGCGGCGCGGATGGCGGGCGAACAGTGCGAAGGTTCGGCACTGGGGAACGAAGGGATCGGCGGCGTTGCCATCGTATGAGCCAGTTCCCTTGAGCCCCTGCACATACCAGCCGTCGGTGAAGGTGACGTCGGCGCGGGCCACGGTCGCTACCCGCATATCGGGAAGCCCGCGACGAACGACGACGGAAGGTTGGCGATGCCGCACCAGCCGAATGAACCGTCTTGCCAAGCCATTTCGATCCACGTCTCGATCATTTCGGCGAACGACGGTTCGACACCGCCTGCGGCGACGGGGTTGAACGCCGACATCAAACCGCTCGCCCACATCTCGTCCACGATCGCCGATGTCAGCGTGCGCGACCTCTCCGATTCGGCGGCCTCGGAACGCACCAGGTCGCGCATCCCGCGTGCCCGCGCGACGACCTCCTCCTGTCGTTCGGCGATCGACGACATCGGCGCTCCTATCCGCTGACGGCCTCTCCCGCTGACCGTAGGTCAGGTCGTCGGCGGATTATGTGGCGATGGTCGAGGTATGCCGCCCCGGACGGCCAACCGGGGTCCGGATGCGACCGAATCGATCGCGAAACACACTCGCCGCCCGGTGCCCCCGTCGTCACCGCTGATGTGCCGAGTCGTCCAGTCGATCATCGCGGTGCCCGAAAGGTGAAGCGCGGCGCCCGTGTCGAAATCGATGAACAGAAGGGCGGTGGACGGATCGACCGCGATGTTCCCGAGGCTGTTGAACATGTTGTTGCCGGGATAGTCCGGCCACCACAGCCGATGGCCATCGACCCGTACAAAGCCAGGCGGCCCGCCGCGGTGTGACGCATCGGCTCCGCGCGTTGGGTGCACCGTGCCGAGAAAGAACGTGTCCGCGCGGGTTATCAGGGCGATGTGTTCTGCGCTGAGTTCGTCCGAACGCTCGCTCCGCCCGGCGGCGGGATGCTCGATGTGTTCGAGGTGTCGCTGCTGAATATATCGGGGGCAGTTGCCGAATGCCTGGTCGACGAGCAGTTCCAGGCCGTCGCCTGCGGCGCGGGTGAGTGTCCCGTTGATCCTGACCCTGCGCCGGGTGGCGAATTCGATGGCGAGCAGACCGACCGGCTGGCCCTCGGCAAGGGCATCGAGCGGATCACCGACCGGTGGCGTGGCATGGATCGTCAGCGTCCGGTCGCGCGCCTCGAGAAAACCCGGCGATGCGAAGAGCGGCGACGTCCACAAGCGGCCGTCGCGACCGCGCGCAGTCAGGACGGCTAAGTCGCGTTCGGCGAGAAAGATACTGATGCCGCCGTTGAGGTCGGGCGCGGCCAGCATCGTGCCACCCAGGCGAGCCGCCTGTGCGACTACACCCGCGCGAACTTGAACCGCGAGTTCGCCCTCGTGGAAGCCTTCAGCCATCACGCCACGTCCATGACACGGTCAACAGGGTTGAACGCAGCGTATTCCCTACCCGGTGCGAATCAGTCGTGAACCGAATCAGTCGTGAACCTCAGGGTGGACCGCGTGCAGCTGTGCGCTGTCCCAATAGCCGCGCTGATGCACGATCAAGCCGTCGCGGATCCGGAAGAACCCGCACCCGCGGAATCCGTCGGGATCGGTCCACTCCAGCGCGGCCCAGTCGCCGTCGACGACAAGGTTGATCGGCGTGCAGGTCAGTGGGCCACCGGCGAATGTGTCGCGGTGAAACCGCTCGATCGCAGCTCGGCCGACTACCGGCTCCAACGCGATCTGGTGGTTGATCGCGTCTTCGGCGTAGAGCGCCGCGATGCCTGCGGCGTCCCCGGTGTTGAAGCGCTCGACCCAGCGCTCGACGGTGTTACGTGTCGTCATCGGTTCCTCCTCTACGCGCTCTACGCGCCGTGGATGTCGAGGCCGTGCGCCGCGGCGAAGGCCATGGCCTGCTCGATGTCGACCTTCGCACCGCGCAACTTGGCGGTGGTCCAGAACGTCGGGTCGGCGCGTGCCCCACGCAGATCGGCGTCCTCGAGCCGCGTGTTCTGCAACCGCGCACCCGTCAGGTCGGCCCGTCGTAGCACCGCCTTGCGCAGGTCGGCGTCCACGAGTCCGGCTTCACGCAGTCTGCAGTCCGACAGGTCGACGTCCCGCAGATCGGCACCACCGAGAACGGTCAGCGTGAAGTCCACCTCGACCAGCGTGATCGGTCGCATGCGGCACTCGCTGAACACCGAACCCAGAAAGCTGCAGTGCCGAAAGGTGCTGTGCCATATGGTTGCCCGGCGAAATGTGCAGTTGCGGAACGCCGTGCCGACGTGCTCGGACTCGGACAGGTCGACGCCGCTGAAGTCGCATTCACTGAAGACCACGCGTTCGGTGCGCAGCCTGCTGAGGTCGCCGTCACGAAAGTCGTGGCCGTCGAATTCCCGCTCGACCCAGAACTTTTCGTCCGCGGCCACAGCTCAGCCGGGCAGCGACGACAGAGCGTTCAGCGCATACTCGGTGACGGCGATCAGCGCGGTCTTCGCCGAGTTACGGTCACGCGCGTCGACGGTGATCACGGGTATGTGTTCGGCAAGTGCCAGCGCCTTGCGGACGGAGTGCGGGTGATGTCGTGGTGCGCCGTCGAATTCGTTGATGGCGATCAGGAAAGGCAGCTTGTGGGCTTCGAAGAAGTCGACGGCGGCGAAGCTGTCCTGTAGCCGTCGCACGTCGACGAGGATGATCGCCCCGATCGCGCCGCGAACCAGGTCGTCCCACATGAACCAGAACCTGCGTTGGCCCGGCGTGCCGAACAGGTACAGCACCAGGTCCTCGGCGAGGGTGATGCGGCCGAAGTCCATCGCGACGGTGGTGGTGTTCTTGCCCGGAGTCGCCTCCAGGCCGTCGATGCCCTCGGATGCGTTGGTGACCAGTGCCTCGGTCCGCAATGGCATGATTTCGGAGACTGCGCCAACGAACGTCGTCTTCCCGGCGCCGAATCCGCCCGAAATGACGATCTTCGTCGAGGCGGCGCGGCGCCTCGTCGTGCCTTCGGTCGAGGCTCGGCGCCCCTCAGAGTGCCCTAAGGCCACGCAGGGTCCTTCCTATCAGTTCACGTCGTTCGTCATTTGTCGTCGAATCGCCGAGCGTGGTGTGCACCCGCAGGTATCCCTGCATCACCAGGTCGCCGACCAACACACGGGCCACGCCCAAGGGCAAGGACAGGTAGGCGGCGATCTCGGCGACCGACGGGCTGTCCATACACAACCTCAGGATCTGGCCTCGCACATCGTTTCCGGGCCATCGCGACGACTTCGGCGATTCCAATGTCTCGACCGGAGCCTCCAGCGGCAGCTTGACGCGTGAGTTGGTGCGGCCAGCCGTCAGAGTGTACGGGCGAACCAGACTTGGTTCGTCCTGCGCATCCCGCTCCCAATGGTCCATAGGCCGCTCACGAGTGCTGCGGGGCGCGTCGACGTGAGGATTGGACCATCGTGCCCACTCGTTCCACCAAAACCGCCATCTCGTAACCGATTTGCCCGATGTCGCAGTTGCGGGTCGCCAGCGTCGCGAGGTTGGAGCCGTCGCCGACACGCATCAGCAGGAGATACCCGTGCTGCATCTCGACCACCGACTGCAGCACGTACCCGCCTTCGAACAGCTGGGCAGCACCAGCGGACAGGCTGGCCAGACCGGACGCCACCGCGGCGAGCTGATCGGCACGCTCGATCGGCATGTGCTCACTGGCGGCCATCAGCAGTCCGTCAGCCGATACCAGGACGGCGTGGGACACACCGGATACTTCGCGAGCGAACTTCGAGACCAGCCAGTCGAGCGAATCGCGCTGCGTCGAACGTGGCGGATAGGTCATTCGTTATCTGTTCCTCTGGCGTCTTGGGCATGTGAACGACCGGCGTGCACGCCACCGAAGTGGGAGCTGATACTCGCGCGGACCGCATCCGGATCGCGCAGCGGCATCGCATGCGGATCGGCGTCGAACTCAGCCGCCGATGCTACCTCGTCATCGCCGCCGTTGCGCTGATGACCGCCGTTGACTGCGCCGATGGCGGCGGCGGCTTCGGCAGCGCCGGGCACCAGCCGGGCACCGGGTTGGCGCATCGGCAGGCCCTCTTCGGTGTGGGCCAACACCGGCGCCTCATCCGCGGCGGCCGCCGCTGACCAGCCCTGATCCCACACCGATTCCCAGTTGAGGTCCGGGCTCTTGGCGATCTCGGTCGGATCGATCAACCATTCGGAGAGCATCTTCTGGTAGATGGCGTCCTCGGCACCCGCCGTCGGTGACGGCTCATGTGAGGAGTGCCGGTGCGGCTCGGGCGGTAGGTCGGCGATGGGCAGATCCACCTGCGGCTCTTGTTCGGTTTCGGGCTCTGCGGTTGGGGCGCCGTTACTTGCGGCGTTCGCGCGTGACGCGAAGAAGGCCGACGTGTTCGTCGGGGCTGCGGTGGGTTCGGGTGCGGGCGGTTGGTCCCACGCCGCGGGCTCGGTGGTCTGTGCGGGCATCGAGTCGGCGGGCCAGTCGGGCTGCAGCTCTTCTGCCGGTGACGCCAGCGTGGCGGGGACATCGGAAATCCCACTCGCACCGGGACTGCGCTGCGGCAACAACGAGACTGATGTCTCGACGTGGCCGTTGCGGTACTCCTGAGGCCACTCGCCGGTGTGCTCGGGGTAGTCGACGTGATCGTCGTCGAGCGTGCGCGGCGCGACGATCCCGGCATGTGCTTCCGCGGGCGCTGCGTACTCGGCGACGCCGAACTGGTCGGGCGCGCCGGTCGGGGCGATCAGCTCCGACGGCACGAAGACACCGGCGGTGGTGCCCGAATTCGGGTCGCCCGCAATGGTGCTGCGCATCCGGACCACCAGGCCGTGCTGTGAGGCGAGCCGGCCGACCACGAAGAGACCCATATGACGCGCGGTGTACGGGTTCACCTCGCCACCGGACTGCATTCGGGTGTTCGCCACGCGCAGATCCGACTCCGACATGCCGATGCCGATGTCGCTGACCTCGACGACGAGGCCACCGTTTCCGGTGTGCACCGCCGAAACGCGTACCTGCGAGATCGGCGGCGAGTAGCGCAACGCGTTGTCGAGCAACTCGGCAAGCAGGTGCACCAGGTCGCCTGCGACGGCGCCTGCGATCTCGGTTTCGGGAACGGTCGCGGTGACCACGCGGGTGTAGTCCTCGACCTCGGAGGCGGCGGCGTTGATGATCGCCGAGACCGGCACCGGCTCGGCCTGCTCGCGCGGCAGGTTCGCACCCGAGAGCACCAGCAGGTTGGCGCCGTTGCGGCGCATCCGGGCAGCGAGGTGGTCCAGGCGGAACAGGCTCTCCAGGCGCTCGGGGTCCTCTTCGTTGCGCTCGAGGCGGTCGATGAGCGACAGCTGCTGGTCGACGAGCGATCGGCTGCGCCGCGACAGGGTCTCGAACATGTCGCTGACCTGTAGCTGCAGGCGGGACTGCTCGCCTGCAGCGAGGATGGCCTGTTCGTGCAGCTCGTCGAGGGCGTGCGCGACCTGGCCCACCTCCTCGGAGGTGTACACGGGGACCGGCTCGACCGGACCGGGCTCGGCGCCCGCACGGACCTGCTCGATCTCGCGGACCAGATCCTCGTGGGCGACCTTGAGCGCGCTGTCGCGCAGCGTGCGCAGCGGACGGACGAGGGACCGCGCCACGAAGATGACGATCAGCAGGGCCACCAACAGGGCGCCGACGACGATCGCGGTGTCGCGGATCGCGGCGGTGCGCTGCGCCGAGGCCTCGTCCTGCACAGCGGCGGTGACTGCGCCGGTGGTGTCGGCGATGATCTTTCCGGCGATGTCGCTGGTGGCCTGGATGGAGGCGGTCAGGTCCGGGTTGTTCACCAGCACGGCCGCGGGGTCCGACATGATGGCCATCCGCTTGACGAACTCGGCCTGCAGCTTCTGGGCCTCCTGCGATCCGACACCGAGAACCTGGCTCATGCCGAACAGGGTCGACGGCTCGGTACCAGCGAGCGTGACCATCGAGGTACGCAGTTCGGGATCGGGCAGCTCAGCGCCGAGGTTCACCAGCAGCTGCTGCATCATCATCTGCCCACGGGCGCCGATCGCGCGGCTGAGGCCGAGGGTTTCGGTGCGGATGTCTTCATTGCCGACCCGGACCGATCCGACGATGGCGTCCTCGGCGGTCAGCAGGACCGGCGCGTACGCAGTGACCCGGTCTCGCAGGCTGATGCTGTTCGACGTGACCTTGTCCATCAGCGCCTGACCGCCGCCGATCATGGTCTCGACGCCCCTCTTGACGTCCGGCGCGATTTCGGTGTCGGTCAGCCTGGCCTGTAATTCCTGCCGGCTGGCGTCGAACTTGCTCAGCGCACCCTGGGCGTCACCGCCAGTTGAACTCGCCAACATGGCGCCGTCCAGCGAGGCCATATAGTCCTGGATTGCCGGCACCATTTCGGCTTGGTCGGCGGCCTTCCGCAAATCGGACGCCGCTGTCGCAGACGAGTTGATGCGCAATCCGCCGAACGTTCCGGCGAGTATGAGCGGCACCAATACGATCGCGAACACTTTCCAACGAACGGGCCAATTCGACAGCGACCATCGAGAAGGGCGCTTGGCCGGAGGCTGGGACTGGGGCTCGAAATCGACGACCGTGCCGTCCGCTTGCTTCAGCTGCGAAAACGCGGTCATCGGCGGCCGCCGGTGCTCTCGTCCGCTAGTCCGCATTTGGGTAAAGGAGCGTGTGTCATAAGGCTTCCTGCTGATTCGCCCTCACATGTGGCGGGCGTGCTGCGCCTGGCAATTGGTCGAGTATGACAGCCATGTGCGCGCGTTTCCACAATTCTTACTGAACAGACAGAGTTCATAACCGCCCGATCACACCGGTTTGTGCTACCTGAGCAAATTGTCGGTCGCGGCCGAGACCGCCCTCCAAAAGCTCGCTGAGAGTTCTCTCAGCGCCCTTGCGCGACACTGGTTTCTGTCCAAAGACCGTGAGTTGACTGTGAGGTCAATTCGGATGCCAGGAGCACGCACATGAAACATCACATCGTTCTTGGTGCTGGCGCGTTCGGAGCCATGGCACTGTCTTCAACGCTATTCGGGACCGGCGTGGCCGCCGCCGCTGAGTACGACGGCCAGACGTACGCCGATGCCGCCGCAGCGATCGAAGATTCCGGTGGTACCCCGATCGTCGCTACGCGGATCGGCGGCCAGTTGCCGCAGGACGAATGCATCGTCGTCAATTCGCAGGACCACTCGTACATGAGAGATCCTGCCGACGATGTCTACGTACTGCAGGTCACCGACGAGGTGCGGCTGAATCTGAACTGCTCCGGCGGCTTCGCGACGGTGACCGATCCGGGTCCGTCCGTGGCGAGCCCGGCGGGCCGGGAGGCCAAGGCCGCCGCGGAGGAGGCGGCAGCCGCCGAGGAACAGGAGCTGGCCGAGGTCAGCACACCCGACGAGTAGCGATCGGTAGCTGATTGCGGCGGGTACCTTTCCGGGCATGAGGCTGATGGGCGCAAGCGACGATGAGCCGCTTACCGAGGCGTGGGCATATTTGAGTGCTGCCGAAGCCATCGACCTCTTGGATGCGCTTTCCTTTTACTTCTCCTGACCTGCGACGACAGTGTGAGTAGGTACTAGGCAAGGCGCACACCGTCCAGTGCACGCAGCCCTGCACAGGCAGGAGCAGCGCCGCACCCCTGTGCCCCTGCCCTACTGTGCACCCCTCTGCCCACCACAGCCCACGCTGTACCCCACACCTGTGCCCTGGCCCCCGCCCCCGGCTCGCCGCGTGGGGAGCTGTACGCACCAGCTCGCACACCACAGCTCGTGTGCGCTGGACAGTGAACGTCGAACCGCGAAGCGCCAAGTTCCACGTGCCGCAGGCTCGATGGCCGCGAGTCGCCCTTGCCCAACTGTGGCCTCGACCACATCGCACAGCGCCAGATTCGTAATTGATTCCTGCTACCACCAATCATTTCCGCCACCGAAATTAATGGGCTGACCTCGCTGTTCTACTAGTTAGACCGGCACGAAGAAAACCAAATCGGCCAACACGGTCAGAGAAGAAGAAGGCATCACATGAAGAAGTTCGGATTTGCCACGATCGTCGCCAGCGGCCTCGCTGCCGCGGTTCTTGGCCTCGCCGGCCCCGCGCAGGCTGACATTGGTCACCACGACTGGGTCAATACCCTCCAGCCGCACGCGACTGCGCCGCACGTCGACACGACCGTGCACCACTGATTGAGACATCACGTCAAGAGGGGCACTTATCCGGGTGCCCCCTCTTCGCATGTGCTGCAACAACGCTCCGTGACAACTGAGGCCGGAACTTGGAACTTCCGGCCAGCTATTCAGCCCTCGCAGGTCATCGGACTTATCGCACCAGCTAACCGCCAGGGGCTAACCGGCTAAGCGTTAATCGCCGCCACCACCACAGCCGCCACCACTGCAGTCGAATTCACCACCGCCACTCCGGCTGCCTCCGCCGCGATACTCGTTGCTATCCTTGCCCGCGTTCCAGATGCCGCGCTTTCTGAGCTGGGACGCCACGGTGACCACCAAGAAGGGCACACCAGCCAGCGCCAGAACGACCACCCAGCCCTGACCCGCGCCGGTCATGACCGAACGCTACGCCGGTCTGCGTCCGCTGGCAGCCCTCTCGGGCGCATCGCCACCACGGCCTCAGAAGGGCTAGCCGTCCCAGATCGCGACCCACTGCGATCGCTTGAGCCCTGCGAATTGGGCAGCCTGCCACGCTGGGCTTTTGGGGCGGGCTCAGAGGTACGTCGTCGTGCATCTTGTGAGCACTCCTGGTTACGGTAGTGAGCGGTGAGTTCAGGGAGGGATCTACATGGCCGAGGAAGTTCCGTGGACGAAACTCAAGCAGGACAGCGTCCTCAAAGCGATTGACGTCGTGAGAGACACTCTCGCCAGCGGTAAGCACCGCGGACCGGATGCTGGGTTAGCCGAATTCATGTCCCAGGTGAAGAAGGCAGACGACCTGATGGAACTGGTCGTCGGTTTGAACGAGCTGGCTGCGATGCTTGTTGAACGCATCGAAAGCGAACACCGCGTAAGAACGTTCGACACGCTTCTGGACGTTTCACAGGACGTCAGAAACAAGAAGCTCATTGGAGAATGAACCCCCGGGCTTTAGATCGGGGCTCCTTGGTGCCGTGCGGGTAGAAACCCCGTGTGTGGTGGACGTTCGGCTACTTGAGTTCAATACGCCCGCGCCGAACGAAGGTTGCTCGCTGTTTTTCGAGCTCTTCCTTCGCCTGGGTGTAGCGCTCCTCGTGCTCAGCCACCATTTCCGAGTGGATGCGCAGATGTATCTCCCGAAGCTTGGCTTCGCGCTCGTCGGCTTCTGGGGTACCACGCGCGATCCAGCCTGGGCGCTCAGCGGCCATCCGGTTTAGTTCGCTCGTTCGGCGACTTTCTGCGTTGATCCGCGCAGTGCGAAGGTGACTGGCGGGGAGCTTGATTGCGTCGGCGGCTTGTTTCATTCGGACGCAAGTGTCCGCAAGCTGATTCGCACTCATCAGATACAACTGTTCTGAGATGGTCCCGATGCGGGTAGTAGCTTAAGAGGCCGCGGACAGATTGCCTTGTGCGAACACATGGGCTTTCTGAGTAAGCGCCGTCTCACACTTGCTTTCGCCTTCCCGCGCCGCATCGACCGCGTCCGAGCACAGTTTGATCAGCGTGTCTCGTCGCCATTTCTTCCACTCTCGCTTGTTGGCGCTCGTGGTGGTGACGAAGAGCGTGAGCATCGCGGCGGTGAACAACAAAACCGGACCGAACACGACCAGGCGACAGGTTGATTTCCGGCAGCGAGAACCACACATCAATCGTTGCATCGGGTGCCGACAACCCACGGTCGGGCGCGCCGACGCGGCGGGCCGGAAGAGGCCCGGAACTAGAAGCCCGGACCTCCCCGTCACTTCGAGTGCTACGGGTTACGCGGAGACGTCAAAGCCCCGGACCACGCCCGCCTTCATTGAGAAATGCGAACCCGTGACGGGCCACGGCGCGCAGCCAGTTGCCGTCCTTCTGGATGTTCGGGAAACGCTCGACCTTCGTGCCCTTGCGGACGACGAGGACGCCTGGAGAAGCGGCGGGGTTGGCATTCAAGTCTTCCTGCCCGGGGCCTTGGTTCGGGTCTGGCTCGGTCCGTTTCCGGTGAGCGTAGCTGTCTGGTATCCATCCCGGCCCCGCCGACTCTCTTTTGTTGTCCCGTTACAATTACATCGAATTCCATTGGGGCGCAATGGAATCGACCCCCAGCCGGGAGAATATCTCGTCTGGTATGTACATGTTCGCCCGGAACGCTCCAAGGTTGCCCGGTCCCCGCTTCCCGTCCACGCCGTTGATACTCGCGGAGACGGTTATCCCAGACCGGGTCAGCAGCTCACGGCGACCGACCGTGTCCGCAGCTTCCCAGGCTGCCCGGTAGGTCTCCCCGGTGGTGATCCACTCCCAGTGAGCTTCGCGGGCTGGAGCAGCCTCCAGCTCCGCTATGCGGGCATCCAGTGTCGCCAGTTGCTTCTGGAGCCGTTGCTTGGCCGTTGCCGATACGGCACTGCCCGCAGCTTTTGTGAGTTCGTCGTACCCATTCACAGCCTCTCTGAGCGCAGCTTCGTGAGAGCCCCCGGGGACCCAGACCCGTTCATGAACCTCTAGGTCTCCGACTTCGTCTAGGAACGTCTCCTCAGCGAGGGTCTCTAAGTGCTCCGCTGGGATGGCAACACACTTCCGAGTCGAGCACCTGTAATGCCTGTACTCGTACGACCGGTTGTTGCTGCGTTTGACACGGTTGCGGGAGTGGTGCAGCGGCACCTCGCAGTCGAAGCAGAAGGCCACGCCGGCCAACGGGCTGGCCTCTGCTGGTCGGGCACTGAGGTAACCGGCCTGGACCGTGTCCAGAGCTGACTGCACCAGCTCCCACTCATCGAGGGTGACCAACGGCTCCGCTACTTGGATAGGCATCCCGTCCGCGTCTCGGACGGTCTCCCCTTTGTGATGGACGAAGCCCCGAAGGGCTTTGGATCTCAACATGTTCCGGATCGGAGTGGCTTCCCACTTCCCCCTCCGGGTCTCCCTGCCTTTCTGCGCCGCGTAGTACGCCGCTGGGGACAGGTGCCCCTCCTCGGTCAGTTCGCGGGCGATGCGGCCCAGGGTCTTGCCGTCGATGACGTCGTTGACGATCCTCCGAACAACCTCGGACGCCACCGGGTCAACCTTCAGCGACCAGCCGTTGTCCTTCTTGACGGCTCTCTAGCCGTACGGGGGTTTTCCTCCAGGCCACCGGCCAAGCTCTCGAAGATTGGTCCGCGAGGCCCGGGTTCGCTCCCGGATACTTTCCAATTCGCCTTCGGCAAGGAATGCAATGACGTTAGCGATGAGCCGCCCCACCGGGGTGCTGAGGTCGATCGACTCCGAGCACGACACCACGGTCTTGTCGTGGTCGAGGCACCAGCCGAACAGCTTGTTCAGTTGGATCGCATTCCTGCCGAGCCTGTCCAGCTTCCACGCGCAGATCACGTCGAAGTCAGGTGCCCGGTTGTTGAGCCACTGCCCGAGCTGGCGAGTCTCGAACGGGTCGATAGACCCACTGACGTCTATGTCCTCGGCCCACCCCGCGAGGGTGTGCCCGTGGCCTTCGGCCCACTGCTCGATGATCTGCCGTTGCCGGGAGATCGATGTGGATTCGTCAGTTGACCTGGATAGTCTCAATCTTCCCAGCACCCGCATACGAGGATGGCACTTTGTTGTGTGGAAAGTGATGTTCTATTCCCCGCGCATCGCACCCAACACCGGCAATGCGATCCGGATGGTGGCCGCGACGGGATGCGAACTGCATCTTGTGCAGCCGCTGGGATTCGACCTGTCCGAACCCAAATTGCGCCGCGCCGGGCTGGATTACCACGACATGGCGTCGGTCACCGTGCATCAGAGCCTCGCCGCCGCGTGGGAAGCGTTGTCGCCCAAGCGGGTGTACGCGTTCACTGCACACGCGACGGCATCGTTCGCCGACGTCAGCTATCGGCCCGGCGATGTGTTGATGTTCGGCCCGGAACCCACCGGGCTTGATGCCGCGACGCTCGCCGATCCGCACATCACCGCGCAGGTGCGCATTCCGATGCTGGCGGGCCGGCGCTCGCTGAACCTGTCCAACGCCGCCGCCGTCGCCGTCTACGAAGCGTGGCGCCAGCACGGGTTCAGCGGCGCATTGTGATCGCCTACCAGCTGTCCCAGTGCGACACCTGCTCGGCGGGCAGCCGCTTGGCCGGACGGAAGTCAGTGCCCTTGGTGTACTCGGCTGTCTGAGATTACACCCGACCGCGACCGCATTCACCACGCGCGTCGATGGGCTCCGCGATGGCGTCCGACGCCGAGGAGGTCACTACCCGTCCACACATTGCCCTTGGCTATTCCCGGGGCGGCACGCCTCGCCTAGCCCGTCTCCGCCCCGGCCGGCGCGTTACCATGCAGGTCTTGACCGCTCCCACGAGTTTCGCTCACTCGGACTGCGAGCGCATCGTACGCGCCGCGCTGGCGCAACCCGTCCTATCCGTCACCAGCCTGGCCTATGTCGCCGCCGGGATGGCCGTGCTGTGCTGGGCGATGCGGGAGAGCACCGCTGGCTGGGGCTGCCGGAGTGGCGCTCGTGGCGGTCGGGGCCGGCAGCGGCGGTCGGCTGGGCGACAGCGGCCGGCGTCTTTGCGCTGGGACTGGCCGCCTACGCCGCGGGACGCTCCGGATCGCCGTTGTGCCGGCCCGACAGCCTGTGGCAGTACAACGGCGCCTGGCACGTCCTCTCTGCCGCTGCCGCCGGATGGGCCGCTCGGGCAGGGCACCACAAGTTGAAATGCGTTTTAGCGACGCAGCGTTCCGCGTCGGCGACCCATTACCGCCGAGACGATGGCCACGCCGACCACCGCCACCAGGACCTGGATCAACAGCTCGATCCAGTCGACACCTTTGGTCTCTGTCGCGACGCCCAGCGCCCGGGCTATCAGGGTGCCGATCAACGCCGAGGCGATCCCCACCACAATCGTCAGAATGATCGAGATGTTCTGTCTTCCGGGTAACACCAGGCGGGCGAGCACGCCGACAATCGCGCCGACCACGATGGCCATGATGATGCCGATGAGTGAGAACTCCATGTTCGCTCCAGAATCTGTGGAACGGACGTCACATACCCCACCGCGGTCGTCAACAAACGCGCCCGGCTGAGGTTTGCACCTCCCAGTACTCCATCGTGGGGTACTGGCCGGGGTACTGCTCGAATGACCCGTCAGGCATTGCGAGGCCGGGAGCCAACTCCGACTCCGGGCCGGGTGCACCCTCGGCTGGAGCTGCAGTGATGACCATGGCCGTGGCGGCGATCCCGCCGATGATCAGCTTCTTCATCACGCCTCCTCAGGGCAGTAGACAGCCACAACTGTGACGATAACCCTGGGCCTCGTCCAGCATTAGAAGGGGAATGACGGCCGACAAAGCTGCCCATAGTGGAAGCGCGCTGATGACCACGCAACCAGCGCCTGCGCTCCGGCTGCGCATCGGCGGGAATTGCTTCCGGATGCGTGTCCGCGGATTTGTTCCCGACGGGCCGGGCGCGCCGGACGTTGCGCCGTGAAATCCCGCGCCCTGGGCACATTTTGGGCACACCTGGGCATAAACAGAGGAAATCTAAAATTTTTACAATCGCTGTGATTTCGCAGCTCACAGCCAGTTCGACGCCCTGACCCTCAGGTCCGCCGAGGTTCAAATCCCTCCGCCACCGCATCTCTATCGCGCGAAACCGCAGTTCAGCGCGCTCTTCCTGCGAGGACTCAGCGGCACTTTTCGAGCGCGAGCCTGCACCTCGCGGTCTATCGCGAACGGTTTTTTACTGGTGGCACTCCGCCAGGCGTAGGGGTTGGCGCTACGCCCACGGTCAAAATGGCGTGAAGCGCCATATCGACTCGCGGGCTCACTCCTGCGGGGTGATCAGCTGCCAGTCGTCGGGCAGACCTCGCACCTTCGCCGCCTGGTCCGCCGCCTCGACGTGCAACGTCGCGTCACCCAGCCGCAGATCGGTCAGCGCGACACGGCCCCAGGCCCGCGGCAACAGCGGGGACACGACGAGCCGGCGGTGCGGCACATGCGGGTGCAGCCCGAGGAAGGAACGCACCAGCAGCAGCGGCGCAGCGCTGGCCCACGCCTGCGGCGAACATGACGTGGGATAGGGCACCGGACAAGCGAACTGAGATCGCGGGAAGCCGCAGAAAAGCTCAGGTAACCGGCCTCCGAAGGCGTCGCCGGCGTCGAGCAGTCCGATCGCGAGTCGTTCGGCGAGCGGCACCGCTCCC
Organism: uncultured Actinomycetota bacterium; assembly: GCA_963848855.1. Taxonomy (GTDB): domain Bacteria; phylum Actinomycetota; class Actinomycetes; order Mycobacteriales; family Mycobacteriaceae; genus Mycobacterium. The sequence continues at coordinate 303,439 of CAWKFL010000005.1, read as the reverse complement.
GGGACGTGCCGGTAGCGCAGCAAACCCGCGACCGCGATCGCCGTGTCATGCGGCCAGACCGAGCCGTTGTGGTAGCTCATCGGGTTGTAGGCGCCCATCGTTGTCGCCAGTGTGCGTAGGCCGAATCCGGAGTCCATCTCCTCGCGCGATAGCCGGTCGACGATCACCTCGGCGTGCTCGTCGGTCGCGATCCCGGTCCACAGGCAGTGGCCGACGTTGCTGGTCAACGCGTCGATGGGGCGTTTGCGACCGTCCAGCGCTATCGCATACCAGCCCTGCTCGGGCAGCCAGAACGCGTCGAGGAACCGCGCCCGCAACACGTCGGCGCGCTCGCGCAGCCGCGCCGCCGTCCCGGGTTCGCCGAACGCGTCAGCCAGTTCGGCTCGGGCCAGCAGGGCCGCGTACTGGTAACCCTGCACCTCGCAGACCGCGATCGGCGGATCGGCGGTGTGGCCGGTGGCGTCGTTGATGCCGTCGAAGCTGTCTTTCCAGCCCTGGTTGATCAGCCCACGGTCGGTGGCGCGCCGGTATTCGATAAACCCGTCGCCGTCCCGGTCGCCGTACCGTTTCGCCCAGGCCAGCGCGGCGTCGGCGGCGGGCAGCAGGGACCGCACGAAGTCCTCGTCGGCGCCCCACCGCCAGCACTCGGCGAGCAGCATGACGAAAAGCGGTGTCGAGTCCACCGAACCGTAGTAAATGGTTCCGCCGAGCACGTCGGTGCTCGCCGGCCCGCCGCGGATCTCGTGCAGGATCCGGCCGGGCTGCTCTTCGGTAATGGGGTCGACGCGGCGGCCCTGCGCCTCGGCCAGCTGCTGCAGGGTGCCCACGGACACGCCGACGTCCAGCGGCAACGCCATCCACGCCGTCAACAGGCTGTCGCGGCCGAACAACGTCATGAACCACGGCGCACCGGCCGCCACGAAGGGCGGGCCATCTTCGGTGTCGTCGTGGATCAGCAACGCGCCCAGGTCGCTCTCGCTGCGGCGCAAGATCTGCGTCAACGCGGGATGCTCGGCTTCCGGCTTGGTCGCGGTGTCCCGCCACGCCTCGATCTTGTGAGCCGGCCCGCTCGACTCCTGGTGCTCGCCGCTCCGGAACCGGGTCTTCACGTTCTGATTTGCCCACGTCGGCTGGACTCCAATCTCGGCCTGCCAGGACTGCCGCGGCGGGACCACGATCCGCCAGTTGAACGAACCCGGCAACACGATCGGATCGCCGGACGCCGTCACCGTCACGCCCCGAATGCGATCGGTGCGGTCGGTGAGAACCAGCTCGTCATCCAGCACCGTCATGTCCGCACCGCCCAGCGGCGCCCGACCTTCCTTCACCGAGAACAGATCCGCGAAGTCGGCGTCGGCGTGCAGCATCAGCGCCACCACGGTGCTCTCGTCGTCAAGGTTGTGCAGCGAGATGGTTTCCCGCAACCCGTCGGCGATGAGCCGCTCCCGGACCAACAGCAGCGTGCTGTCAGCCAGTCCGGCGCGCGGGGAACGACGCAGAATGAATTTCGCCACAAACGGTTCCGGGGCCTGTACCGACAGCGGCTCGGCCGGCTGGCCGTCGACCCGCAGCTCCCACCTCGACAGCACCCGGGCGTCGCGGACGAACAGACCGTGCGAGCGTCCGGCCAGCACGTCGCCACGCCCGTCGGAGAGGCAAAACGTGGCGCCTTCTACCAGCGTCACGGTGTCACCGCCGAACCCGATGTTCACGGGGTCGCCGCTGTTGAACGGGGTCGGCGGTGCGGTCATGCGGTTGTCGGCTCCGCGACGTTCGACCGCTCGCCCAGAACCCGCCGCAACTTGGCCTGTCGGCTGGCAGACACGGCGGTGCCGACCACCGTCCGATAGATCCGCTCGTACCCCGAACCGAATTCGGCGTTTCCGAAGTGCGCGGCTACGTGCCGCCGGCACACCACCGGGTCCATCGTCTGTGCCCGCTTGATTGCCGCGGGTAGCTCGTCGGGCCGGTCGCACACCACTCCGGTCACACCGTCGACAATCACCTCCGGTACCGCGCCGCCGCGCAGCGCCACCACCGGTGTGCCACACGCCATCGCCTCGATCATCACCATCCCAAACGGCTCCTCCCACTGAATCGGGAACAGTAGGCAGCGGGCGCCGGCCAGCAATTTGCGCTTGCTCACCGCGTCGAGTTGTCCATAGACATGATCATTCTCGGTGAGCAGCGGGCGCACCTGCTCATTGAAATAGGCCTGCTCCGGGGGCTCATTGCATTTGCCCACGAGCACCAGCGGGATGCCCGCTTCGTGTGCGGCGCGCAGGGCCAGATGCGCGCCTTTATACGGGGCGTACCGGCCAAGGAACAGCGCATAATCGCCTTTGTCGGCGCGGAATGGCCATTCGTCGATGCACAGCGCATTGTGAACTCGCCCAACCCAATTCAGGTCCGGCGCCAACTCGCGTTGCCGGTCGCTGATGGCGATCAGGCCGACCTCGTCGCCAAGTTCGCGGTAATACGGATACAGATCGTTGTCGAGCGGACCGTGCACGGTGACCACCGTGGGTATCCCGACGGCCCTGTAGGCGGGTGTGTTGAGCGGGCCGGCGAACGTATGATCGTGCACGATGTCGACGCCGTCAGTTGTCGCGATCCGCTCGATGACGCGACGCACCCTCAGCGCGTGCATGATCTCCGGATACGGCTCGCCGAGCCGGTCTGCAAGTGTGCGCTCCCACAACGGGATTAACCGTGCCGACGTGCGCGGTTCACCGGCCCCTAGAACGGTGACGTCGTGCCCGCGCTTCACGAGCGCGTCGGCCAGGTCGGCGACCACGACCTCGACGCCCCCGTAGCCCTTGGGTGGAATGTCGAAATAGGGTGGCGCGACGAGCACGATCCGCAGCGGATCGGCGGCGGCGTTGGTTACAAGCTCGGTGCCGCTCACGTGACTTCCCCTCCCCCTCAAATCCTCACCGACGGCGTTAGCTTCTCTTCCGATGAGTGCCAATTATCGTCGGATTTGGGTCTTTCCACCATGCGTCTGGCGCCGGTAGCCCAAGTTCCCTGTTTGGTGACGGGTTGAGTGTTGAGCTGGGGTTTTGTGGTCTGGTGGTGTGGGTGTACTGACTACGCCAGGGGCCGTGACGGTGGGAGACGCCGAGTAGTTCGAAGGCCCACCGCTGAAGCGGGGTGGGCGCGGTGATCATGTGAACGCTGCATGTCGTGGGCGGCTGAACTGGTTGGCGCAGATGGTGGCCAGGTCGGCGAGCAGGCTGGTGAAGCTGTGCCCGGGGTAGTGGTCGGCGGTGCGTTTGCGGGAGGCCTTGGAAAGCACGGGGTTGGAACGCTGGGCCGCAACGAACGGGATTGCGGCCCTGGGCGGCCGCGGCGGGTTCGTCGTGGTCGGGTTTAGCGCGGCGGCGCGGTGATGAAGCCAGTGATCGTTTTTGATGGCACCGCGGTAACGCAATCTTCGGTTGCCGCGAGTCGGCCAGGCGATGGTCCGTTCAATCATGGGCCGATGCTGACGGTATTCGTCCAACCAGTCTGGGGCACGAGCGGCCCGCCGGGCCGCGCGCATCCGCGTGTCGTGAGCGCCGACCCGAAGGGTTTTGCCGCTGCGGGCTGCGGGTGCAGCGGGCAGCCGGTGCAGGCCGCGCCGAAGTGGCCCATCCGGCGCGGCTGATCGTTCGGGTCAGCCCGTTGGGGCAGGTCGCCGTGCCTGCGGCGTGGTCGACGGTCATGTCATCGACGGGCAAGCTCGGCAAGGTGCTAGGCAGCTGTAAGGGTCACGGTCACGGATGTCCAGTCCGCGTGTTCAGAACCTCTCAATACCACCGTGCGATGTCTACGCCGAGTTCGTTCATGACGCCACCGACCAGACGGGGAATCGACCCTAAAACCCGTACAGGATAGGGCACCCGCATACCCCCTGGGGTGCGGGGCGACCCGAGAGCACGGCGAGGGTGCAAAGAGTCCGACGCAAGGCCGAAACGCGACCACCCGTACCCGCGGCACCCGACCGCGTAGCCACAGGACGAATCTCGTTGCCGCACAAATGACCTACTCGATGCGAACGAGTAGAACTGGATGTTTGTTGGGGTTGGCGGCGTTTGGCGTTCGACTTAGACACAGGTCAGAAGGTTGGAGACGTTGGCATCGCTATTGCCTCCAACGAGCCATTCTCTTCCTTGGCCGAAATCACTTGCACGCCAAAGAAAATCGCTGGTCTGGCGGTGATCCCAAACGAGCTCGCTGCCGATAGCTCGCCGGCTGCGCTCGGTGTCGTCGGCGATGGACTGGTCCGCGATATCGCCCGAAAATTGGACAGTGCCTTCGCAGCCAACACCACGACCAACGGGCCAGCGGGGCTGCTGTCTGTCGCCACAACCGCAGCCGATGCAGCGGATGTGTATGCCAATCTCGACGCCTTCGAGTTCGCGGAAAAGCAATGCGGAGCAACACAATACGGTCGTTGACTCGTGGCTGTGTAATCCGAGCACCGCACTCAAACTGGCCACACTGAAGCAGTTCGGCACCGCGGGATCCAATGTGGCGCTTTTGGCTTCCGACCCGACCGCCCCGGCATCACGTGTCATCAGTGGCATACCGGTCGTCACAAGTCCGACGATCGGCGCCGACATTGTGTACGGCATCCCGCGCGACGACCGCGTCGTCATCGCCCTGCGCTCTGGAACCACAGCCGAGGCTGACCGCAGCGTGATGTTTACGTCCGACCGAACCGCCGTGAGGGCGATCATCCGCGTAAGCTGGGCGTTCACCGACCCCGCGAGCATCACGAAGATCGCGCCGACACCATGACCGCCAGGGAAGTGAAGTCCGGCATGGTGACCTACACCGACCCGGATGGTGTGTCACGGTTCGCCGTAGCGGGCGAGACGATCGACGTGCACCTCGACCACGTCGCACGATTCGACGCGGTCGACGCGCCAGCGACGGAGCAGCAGGACGCGGAGCGAAGCAGCCAGCGAAGAAGGCCACGACGGCCAAGAAGCGGACCTGAGACCACGGCGGCCTGGCGCGCCTGGGTTTCCTCTCCGTTGTCCCAGGCACGGTGTGACTCCGGGACCACACCGGCCAGGCCGCCCCTTTCACCGGGGAGTTGTGGGGGCGGCGCGCCGCAGCGTGTTGGCTCCGCCCACCCTCCGGCTTTATTACCCCTGCTGGCCCGGTGCGCCGCCGTTGGTGGTGATCGTCGTCGTCTCGGACTGGGTCACCGTGGAGCTGTTGTCGCTGTCGATGGTCGTGACTCTCACGACGATCGTATTACCGGACAGCACCGTGAAGGGCGGCGACAGCACCCCGTTCAACGCTGAGACGCGGGCCCCGTTCAGACTGTTGTTCAGACTATTGTTCAGACTGCCGTTCAGACTGTTGCCGATCAGGCCGAGCCAGGGTCCCAGCCGGTTGCGGCTGACACTGGTGCTGTTGGCGCCACCGGTGGGGATGGACACCCCCGGGGCTGTCGGCGAACGCCATGCCCGCAGGTGCGAGCAGCAGCACCCCGGACGTGAGTCCGGTGACGGCGACTGCCGTCATGGTGATTTTCATGGTGTTTCTTTCTCGTCCGCGCACGTCCGGCGCGGTCCATCTAGGGGTTACGCCAGCTTGGCGTGGGGGTAATGCTTGTCGTGGATCTCGGCGGAGCGCCGGGCTCACCCGTGGGCCACGCAGGCGAACCGTCAGGATGCACGGCGGTGTAGTCGCCCGGGATCGCGAGCAAACCGTCGGGCAGCACAGCGCCGGGACCACATATGCGGTTGCCCATCGTGCGACAGTCCTAACCCGACGTCCTCGGTGATGATGCCGTCGGCCTTGTCGTCTCCGACCTCGAACGCGTACGCGTCGAATGTCGATGCGGTGTCCGCAAACGTGACCGTGTCGTGAGCGACTGCGTGCGGCATGACATCGTGGAAGAAAAACAGTCCATGCTGGTCGCACTGATCCACTCCAAGTGACCGGCACCGCTGCGCCTGATGCGGTCGGGATCAGTAGCCGCCGCCCCCGCACGCGGGGCCACGATCACGCGGGGCCACGATGTGGCGGCGCGGCGTTCGCCTGTCTACTGTCCGGGCACAAGGACGGCCATCGCCGCGCCCTGCGCCGCGCCGTCGCCCCCAGCACACACAGAACGGCCCCAGCTCGAACGCTGAGGGCCGTTCCCGGGTTGTGTAGCAACACATCTCGCCGGTGGGGGTAGCCTGCCAATGAAGAGGACGCCATGCAGTGGGCCGCGGGCCGGCTAGACGAAGTGCGCCGCGACGGCGCAGCATCCGCGATCCGCAGCGTAGAGGTGCAGCACTGGGGGGATGGGGACCGAGACAGCCCACCACTCTGCCAGGCGTCCTATTACGACCCAGAGCAAGGACTCACCGAAGCCGAGGCTTACGCTGCTCGCGTTCACGACTGGCACGCGCCTGCCGACAGTTGGAACCGCAGTGCCACCGCCACCGGCTCGAAATGGGGAATGGGCTACAGCTCCTGGTCGGATGACTGGGGACCCCAGGCGGATGTATGCCCTGCGTGCGGTGACACGCTCGGGCAGGGCGAATGGTTTAGAATTAGAGAGCGGCGCTCTCTTTTCGACTTCCAAACCCGTACATGGTGGGGCCGACGCATTACGGGCCGATCAAGAGGCCCGGGTGGGGGTTATACCCCCTGGGTCCCATCCGGCGTCGGGGTAGCCGCCGGACAACGGCAACCTGCTGTGCCGAGAGGGCAAGTAGCGCCAAGCGGTCGTAGGTAGTCCACAAGTCCTCGAAGCCTCGAAATCGTGTACTGCACTACTGCACATAGCCGACGAACACGACGTGATGATTGACAGGTCCACATATCCATGACTGAGCCGGAAGGAGAACGAAATGCTTGTGGGATCTGTCATGACCGTGAAGACGTTCGATGTGCTTGACCTGGTCAACATGGTTGCAGCGCAACACGAGTGGGACCTATGGTTCGACAGCGGCTCAGGCGATGACCGTGAGGTGATCTTCGCCAAGGAAGGCAAGGTCACCAAGGAGATCACTGTGGAGTTCGACTTCACCGGTCGGATCGATCGGTCGGAGTACCGACGCAACGGTGAGTGGTTCGAGAGGCATCACGTGATGACCGATTTCACGACTGCCGAGGTTCACGTTGCCACGCTGAATCTGTTCAAGCGATGACCGCCGGCGGCATCGCTGACTCTGGGGTACTGGTCGGCTCCGCCTACGCCTGCGCTTGGGCTGTGTCTCGGTGTCCATTGCTTTCTCCTGGTTGGTTAGCGGGCCAGAAGGCCCCGGCCTTGTTACGGGCCGGGACCTCCGGGTTATTCAATTGTGTTGTGGCCAAGAGGTCACGGGGTGACATCAAAGCCGCGAACCACGCCGGCAGGGTTCAGGAACGCCAGGCCGAGCCGGGACACGGCACGGACCCAGGTGCCGCTCTGAACCTTGAGCTTGCTCAGTGCCTCGGCGACAGCCGGCCGGACGGTAGCTGGTCAGCTCAGAGCCAGCCGCGATGGCGGCGTAGCGCGCCGACACTAATGGGTCCAGGTTGGTCAGGGACGGGCCCGTGTCAACCTCGGTGTAGGCGATCGGGAACATGCCGCCCTGGCTGTACTTCTCGAACGGGATGCCGAGCAGTTCCGCGGCTTGCTTCTCGCCGTCGCCGCGCAGATGCAGTGTCGTCCATGCCGACCCGAGGCCGCGCGACCGCAACGCCAGCATGAAACTCCAGGCGGCAGGCAGTAGGGAGCCCCAGAACGATGCCGACATGCCCGCGGACGCGCCGTCGGGTCGCCCTTCCCGACACGGGATCATCAGCACCGGCGCATTCTCGAAATTCTCGGCGAGGTACTTGGCCGAGCTCATGACCGCGCCGATCTGTCGATCGCGGATGTCGCCACGTTGCGGCTTCGGTTGATCCAGATATGGCGTCGCGTTGGACCGGTAGATGTCGGCCAGCGCCTTCTTCTTCGCCGTGTCCTCGACGAACACCCACTGCCAGCCCTGAGCATTGGATCCGGTGGGCGCCTGCAGAGCGATCTCGAGGCATTCGATGACCGCCTCGCGTGGCACCGGCGTGTCGAAGTCGAGCCGCTTGCGCACCGAACGAATGGTGGTCAGGAGTTCGTCGACGGACAGGTTCAAGGTCATTTGCTGAGGAATTTGCTGAGACTACATTCGCCTTATGGCAGTCGAATTCACACAAGACGTATCCAGCAGGCTCGAATCGATCACTCCGGATGGCTGACCACGGTCGCGAAGTCCGGTCAGCCCGTGCCCCGGTTGGTGTGGTTCTACTTCGACGGCAAGGACGTGATTGTTTATTCGGAACCCAACGCCGCAAAGGTCCGACACATCAGAACCATCCCTGCGTCAGCCTGAACCTAGATTCCGACGGAAACGGGCCGGGCGTCGTCGTCGTGGCCGGCGAGGCGACGATCGACGCCGAGAACCGTTGAAGGACGAGCGATACCGCGCCAAATACGGTGAGCTCGCCGCCAGCCTGGGCTTCAGCGAGGAGTTCCTCTCTGCCTACAGCCTGCGGCTGAAGATCTCCGTCGACAAGGTCTGGACGACCCCGACCGAGGGCTAACGGCCAGCCCCGCGAGCGTGCGTGTCTGCATGCGACACGCCGTGGAGTTTGCGGCATTCTGCGCACCTTCGGCGGCCGTGAGTGTGCGCAGTTTGCGGCTTGGCACCGGCATGTTGGCGTGCAAACACGCACGCTCGCGGAAACGACGGGCTCAGCGGAAGTCGCGGGATCTCGATGCCACGCGCATGCTGAGCTTTCCCATCCGGTCGGCGACGACGGTGACCGCGCCCGTCGCGTTCTGCACCTGACCGCGGATCAACAATGCCGACGCGGTCAGCGCCAGCTTGCGGTGGCGGGCCCACACCCCCTGCGAGCACAGGATGTTGACCATCCCGGTCTCGTCTTCGAGGTTGATGAACGTGACGCCTTGTGCCGTCGCCGGCCGCTGCCGATGCGTCACCGCACCCGCCACCAGCACCCGGGTGCCGTCGGGCACCTTCAAAAGTTGGTCGGCGGGGACGACGCCGATCGCCTCCAAATCCTCCCGCAGGAACTGGGTCGGATAGCTGTCCGGCGAGATTCCCGTCGCCCACACGTCGGCGGCGGCCAGTTCCAATTCGGTCATCCCAGGCAGCGTTGGGATATGCGACGACGAACCCACTCCCGGCAGCCGGTCCGGCCGCTGGGTGGCGGCCGCTCCTGCGGCCCACAGCCCTTCGCGGCGGGTGATCCCGAAGCAGCCCAGCGCTCCTGCGGTGGCCAGCGCCTCGGTCTGCGGCACGGACAGCTGCAGCCGTCCCGTCAGATCGAGCAGGGAAGTGAACGGCCCGTTGGCCTTTCGCTCCTCGACCAGACTCTCGGCGAGCTCGTCGCCGATGTGACGGACGGCGCCCAGGCCAAGTCGCACCTCGAGCCCGTTGTTTTCGAGCGTCGCGTGGGCAAGGCTGGCGTTCACATCGGGCCCGTGCACGGTGACGCCGTGCCTGCGGGCGTCGGCCACCAGCGACTGCGGCGAATAGAAGCCCATCGGCTGTGCGCGCAGCAGCGCGGCGCAGAACGCGGCGGGGTGGTGCAGCTTGAACCACGACGAGTAGAACACCAGCGACGCGAAGGACAGCGAATGGCTTTCCGGGAAGCCGAAGTTGGCGAAGGCTTCCAGCTTTTCGTAGATCCTGTCGGCCACGTCCCCGGTGATGCCGTGCCGTTCGCGCATACCGTCGTAGAACCTGCCGCGCAGCCTGCGCATCCGTTCGGTCGAACGCTTTGAGCCCATCGCGCGCCGCAGCTGGTCGGCCTCGGCGGCGGTGAAGCCAGCGCAGTCCACCGCGAGCTGCATGAGCTGCTCCTGAAACAGCGGCACCCCCAACGTTTTTCGCAGTGCGGCCGCCATCGAGGGGTGATCGAAGGTGACGGCCTCTTCCCCGTTGCGCCGCTTGATGTAGGGGTGCACCGATCCACCCTGGATCGGGCCGGGACGGATCAACGCCACCTCGACCACCAGGTCGTAGAACACCCGCGGCTTCAACCGGGGCAGGGTGGCCATCTGCGCGCGCGACTCCACCTGGAACACCCCGACGGAATCGGCGCGCTGCAGCATCTCGTAGACCGCGGGCTCTGACAGATCCAGCTTGGCCAGGTCGACATGGATCCTCTTGTGCTCGGCCACCAGGTCGATGCAGTAGTGCAGTGCCGAGAGCATGCCAAGGCCTAGCATGTCGAACTTCACCAAACCGATTGCCGCACAATCATCTTTATCCCACTGCAGCACGCTGCGGTTCTCCATGCGCGCCCACTCCACCGGGCACACATCGGCGATCGGCCGGTCGCAGATCACCATGCCGCCGGAGTGGATGCCCATGTGCCGCGGCAGATTCGAGATCTGCTTTGCCAGATCGATCACCGGTTCCGGGATGTCCTCGACGTGGGTTGAGTCGGCCAGGTTTCCCCACTGGCTGATCTGCTTGCTCCAGGCATCCTGCTGCCCCTGGGAGAACCCCAGCGCGCGGGCCATATCGCGCACCGCGCTGCGGCCACGATAGGTGATGACGTTGGCGACCTGGGCGGCGTAGTCGCGGCCGTAACGTTCGTAGACGTACTGGATGGCCTGCTCCCGCAAGTCCGATTCGATGTCGATGTCGATGTCCGGCGGCCCATCGCGCGCCGGGGACAAGAACCGCTCGAACAACAGCTCGTTGGCCACCGGGTCGACATTGGTGACGCCCAGTGCGTAGCAGACCGCCGAGTTGGCCGCCGATCCCCTGCCCTGGGCCAGAATGTTGTTCTCCCGGCAAAACCGGGTGATGTCGTGCACGACCAGGAAGTACCCCGGGAAGGTCAGGTGCTCAATGACTTTCAGCTCATGCTCGATCTGGGCGTATGCGCGCGGCGCCCGCTCCGGAGGCCCGTAGCGGTTGCGGGCACCGGTCATGACCAGATGGCGCAGCCAGCTGTCCTCGGTGTGCCCGTCCGGGACGTCGAACGGCGGCAACTGCGGAGCAATCAACGCCAGCCCGAAGGCGCACTGCTCGCCGAGGTCGGCTGCCGCCGTCACCACCTCGGGGCAGTGGGCGAACACTTGCGCCATCTCCTCCCCCGACCGCAGGTGTGAGCCACCCAGCGGGGCAAGGAAACCCGCCGCCTCGTCCATCGAGTTGCGCGCCCGGATCGCGCCCATGGCCATGGCCAGCCTGCCGCGGGACGGGCCTGCGAAGTGAGCGGCGGTGGTGGCGACGATGCCGACGCCGCACCGGGGCGCCAGCTCGGCCAGCGCGGCGTTGCGTTCGTCGTCGAGGGGATGGCCGTGGTGGGTGAGCTCGACGCTGACCCGGTCGCGGCCGAATCGGTCCACCAGGTCGGTGAGCGCGCTGGCAGCGGCGTCTGGACCGTCTTTAGAAAGCGCTTGGCGCACATGGCCTTTGCGACATCCGGTCAGGATGTGCCAGTGCCCACCGGCCGCCTCGGTCAGCGCGTCATAGTCGTAGCGGAGCTTGCCCTTCTCGCCGCCGGCCAGGTGCGCCTTGGCGAGCTCGCGTGACAACCGTCGATATCCTTCCGGCCCGCGAGCCAGCACCAGCAGATGGGGCCCCGGCGGATCGGAGTCTTCGGTCCGATCGCCTCCGCCCAGCGACAGTTCGGCGCCGAACACCGTTTGCACGTCCAGCTCCTTGGCCGCCTCGGCGAAGCGCACCACGCCGTAGAGGCCGTCGTGATCGGTCAGGGCGATGGCCCGCAGACCGAGCCGTGCCGCTTCTTCGACGAGTTCCTCCGGCGTGCTGGCGCCGTCGAGGAAGCTGTACGCCGAATGCGCATGCAGTTCGGCATACGGCACCGAGGAGACGGGGCCCTCGATATCGATCGGCTGATAGTTCCCGCGCTTGCGCGACCAGGCCGGACTGTCGCCACCGTCGCCGATCTGCTCATCGATGGGCCACCCAGCGCGGCGCGGTTTGCCGTTGAGCACCCGCTCCATTTCCGTCCAGCTCGGCGGCCCGGTATGCCAGCCCACCCGTCCAAGCTAGTCGAACATGCGTTCGATGGCTAGTTGAAGACGATGACGGCCCGGCCAACGATATCACCGCGTGCGAGCGCGGCCAGGTTGTCGTTGACGTCGTCGAGGGTCACCGGCGTGACGGTGTGCTTGATGAGGCCCTCGGTCGCGAGCGCGAGCACCTCGGAGAGGTCGTCGTAGTTACCCCAGAACGAGCCGAAGTAGGACTTCTCCCCATTCGTGAATGGCAGCAGAGGTAAGACGACTTTTTGCCCCATCAAGCCAACGGAGGTGAGTGCGCCCTCCCTGGCCAGAATCGCCGCGCCGAGCGCCAGCGACTCCTCGGCTGCGGCACAGTCGAGGATCGCGTCCACGTCACGCCGACCCGTCAGGTCCTCGAGGGCATCGGAAACCTCCTCCGCCGACTTCTCGCGCGTGTTCACGGTGTGGTGTGCACCGTTCTCCTTTGCCAGAGCGAGCTTTTCGTCGCTGCGCGCGAAGGCCACCACTGTCGCGCCGCCGCCCAGTAGACGGGCGTACTGGACTCCGTAGCTGCCGAGACCACCGATCCCGTTGACGACCACCGTGCGGCCCGCGCCCAGCTTCCCGGCCTGCCGCAGCTTCTTCATCCCGCGGTACGGCGTGAGGCCCGCATCGGTCAGCGGTGCCAGCGTCTCGGGTTGGGAATCGAGCCCGTCCGGGACGACGATGACATGGCGATACGGAACAGGCATGTACTCGGCGAAACCTCCAGGGGGTCCGAACCCCGCCATCTGCCCGTTGCCGCATATCTGTTCATTGCCTTCACGACACTGCCGACACGTGCCGTCACCCCAGTTCGGGTTGACCACGACCAGATCACCCTCCGACAGGCCCGCGGTGCGTGGCACGTCGGCACCCACGGCGGCGATCCGTCCGGCGACCTCGTGCCCCGGCGTGATGGGATCCGTCAACGGTGCGCCCTGCGTGAAGTAGCCCTCGATGAGCTGACAGTCGCTGCGGCACATGCCTGTCGCCGCCACCTTGACGAGGACATCGTCGGGGCCGATGTCAGGAACGTCGATCTCTTCGAGCCGCAACGGCTCGTTGTATGCGTACATCTGTGCCGCGCGCATCTTCATGCTCACAGCCAACCGCACCGGCAATCATTTTCGATGCTGTATTCCTGCTCGACTAGTGTCCATTCCGGCCTGATGCGCGGCCCGTGTGCAGCTGGTCGCTCACGGAATGCTCGTAGCCGTACTCCCTTGGCGTCGTTCCATATCGGGATCGGAACTCTTTGATGAAGTGGGACACGCTCGCGTAGCCGACTGCCCGCGACACCTCGGCTACCCCCATCCGCCCCTCGACGAGGAGTTCGCGCGCCCGGCTCAATCGCATCTGCTTGACGAATTGATAGGGAGATCGGCTGGTCACGTCACGGAAGACACGTGAGAACGCGGACGGACTCAGGTTCACTTGGGAGGCCAACGTGTTTACCGTCAGCGGATCGTCGAGATGGGCGGCGACGTAGCTCAGCGCCGCGGCGACGGGATTGCCCGCGGCCTGCTGATGGGCGATGTGCAGCATCCGTGCGACCTGCTCCCGCTGCAGCACCCGATACACCATCTCGTGTAGATACAGCGGCGCCAGCACCCGCCGATCGGTCGCTGACGTCAGCGACCGCAAGAACCGCAGCACGCTGCTCATCAACTCGTCGTCGAGCGCTGAAACCACGCACTTTTCGGGGTGCTCATCCGCAGACACCTGCACGACCTGCTCGTCTTCGTCGATCATTTCGGCCGACACCCTGCGGACGAGCGAGGGTCCGATCTCGAGGACGAAGCACAGACACGGCTCGCTGGGCGCTGCCTCCAAGATCTGACACTCGAAATGCAGTCCGCTGCTGATCACCAAATAGTTGAACTGGTCATAGATGTAGCGCTTGCCGTCGGACATCACCGCCTTGCGGCCCTGCGCGACGATGCCGATCGAGAGGGCGCGAATCTCTTCCCAGCGTGGCTCCGTCGGCTCGGTGAACCGGTAGATGGTCAAGCCCGGCCAGAGTCCGACATTTACACCGTCGAGTGGCGCTCGCTTCGCCAGTTCGGCGATGAGGTCGTCGGACGCAACGGATTGCTCGATGGGGCTGGTGGCCGTCACCGGTGGCACCCCCTCGTCGCTCGTCAGGAGATTGCTGATCGTATCCCGGCAGCGGCGCACGCACGCTAGTCCCGGTCGTGGGGTGGGTCGGGGTCGCCGTGGAGGAGTTCGTCGGGGTGGGGTGGTCCGGAGGGGTTGCACCTATGGGGGCGCCCCAGATCTGGTTTTCGTCGGCGATCAGCTAATGCCCGGAGTACGCCGGCATCGCGAAGTCGGCCGATGGCGTCGAACACGTTGCTGCGCGGCGCATCGACTAGCGCGACGGCGTCGTCAGACGACAGCATGGGTGCGCCAGGCAACAGTGCCCGAATCTTGGCGGCAGCGCTGCCGCGTCGGACCGGTCCGGTCAATTCCCGCCACCGGCCAGGGATTTCGCGATGGCGTTGCGCGGTGATCCGCGATTCGGCCGCGGCGCTCCGGGTAACGCGCAAACGTGCCGACGAGGGGAGCAGGCCCAGCAGATTCAGTGGATGGACAGGGAAGTCCCCGACCGTTGATGTCGCAAGGATCCGCAGTGCCATTGTCGAGCAGCTGTTGTGCCGATGGAAGGCTCCGGCAGCTGCGGTGGTTGGCGGCCAATCAGGCTGTGCGTCTTAACATCTGAGACCGCTACGCCCCCGGGCGCGGGTCGGGTGGCCGGGATTTGTCGGTGCCGGCTGCAATGATGGCGTTATGTCCTCGACTACTTCGTCTGACGCGGAGGTGGCGCGTGCTGATGAGCGTCTGGAGGTGTTGTTCGAGGAGTTGGCGGAGTTGACCGGTCAGCGCAACGCCATCGATGGGCGCATCGTGGAGATCGTCGCCGAGATGGACCGCGACCAGCTGTGCGGCGCCACCGGCGCGCGCTCGATCGCGGCGTTGGTGGCCTGGAAGACCGGCTCCTCGACGGGTAATGCTAAAACGATCGCCACCGTCGCGCACCGGCTGGCGGCGTTTCCCCGCTGCGCGAAAGGCATGCGCGAGGGCCGGCTGTCGCTGGATCAGGTCGGGGTCATCGCCGGGCGCGCCGCCGAGGGTTCCGATGCGCACTACGCGGAGCTGGCCCGCGCCGCCACGGTCAACCAGCTGCGCACCGCGGTCAAACTCGAACCCCGACCGCACCCCGATGCAGTTCCGCGGCCCGAACCGCAGGCCTCGATCACCCAAACCTCCGACGAGGAGTTCAGCTGTTGGCGGATCACACTTCCGCACCTGGACGCGGCGAAGTTCGACGCGGCATTGGCGTCGCATCGGGAGGCGCTGATGGCCGAGTGGAAACTCGATCGCGAGAACCACGGGCGGGCATCCGATAACGCGCCGCCGTTGCCCGGCACTGTCGAGGCGTTCATGCGGCTGGTGCAGGCCGGGTGGGACGCCGAGGTCACCCGCCGGCCGCACGGGCAGCACACCACCGTGGTGGCCCATCTCGATGTCAAGGACAAGACCGCACACTTGCATCTGGGTCCGCTGCTCACCGACGCCGACCGCCAATACCTGACCTGTGATGCCACCTGCGAAGTCTGGTTCGAACGCCACGGGCAACCCATCGGCGCCGGGCGGGCGACGCGGCTGATCAACCGGCGGCTGCGCCGCGCGCTGGAGCACCGCCACCCCACCTGTGCGGTTCCGGGTTGTGGTGCCACCCGCGGTTTGCACGCCCACCACCTCCGGCATTGGGAGGACGGCGGCGAAACCGAGTTGGCCAACCTGGTGCTGGTATGCCCCTATCACCACCGGCTGCACCATCGCGGCGTCCTGACCATCACCGGACCCCCAGAAAATCTGTGCGTCACCGACAGCGCCGGCCAACCACTCAGTGCAGGATCGCTCGCGCGTCCACCGACGCGACCCCCACCCGCGGTCGCGCCGTGCCCCGGGCCCACCGGCGAGCGCGCCGACTGGTGGTGGTATCAACCCTTCCAACCCCAACCACCACCAACACTCAACTAAGGCGGTAACCCCGTCGAAGCGCAAACGGGTTGAGGCATCGACAAATTCGTTCGCAATACACGCAGCTACGCGGCGCCGGCCCGAAATCCAACGCCCTCTGGAGATCCGCGCTAGTGAGCGTGAACGCGCGGATCCACCGATCCATCTGCTGCTGCCCGAGTCCGAGCACGGCGCACGAGTCGATGCCACCATTCAGACACATTGCGGGGAGACTCGCGGAATTCATCGATGATCTCGGCGTCGCTTCCCGTGTCTGCCCACATCTGCTCAGCAGTCGAGATCTCCCAATCCCAATATGGGTAGATCCGAACACCGCCATCTCTGGCGATCGCATAACAACCCGGTTGCTCGGTGCTGATCCCGGCGAATTCGGTTCTCTCGTGAGATCTCCCCATACCTCCGACCGCGCTATCGAGGTCTCACGCGGCCGGCACACCCAGCGCCAACAGCGCTTCGATTCCTGAAGCAATGACCACCACATTCACCGGCCCACCCGCAGGAACTCCGCGTTCCTAACCGCTTCGGGCGATAGGTGGAAGTAGTCGTCTTCGACGCGTCGTCGCGTCAAAACCGGCTACATAAGCCCGCCCAACCACCCAACCTGTGGATGAAAACCCAGCTGGGGATAACACCACCAATATGTCGGACCTAACTGGTAGTGGCGGGCTGGGCGTACAGACTCTTCCCGCCGCAGACATAGAGCACCTGGCCCGTGACAGAACGCGCCGCAGCGCTCGCGAGGAACCGGGCTGCGTGCGCGACGTCAGCCGGCGAGCCAAGGCTGCCCATCGGCTGCGCCTTCAGCAGCCGCTCCATCACTTCAGGCGGCTCGGCACGCAGCAGCGGCGTGTCAATCAGCCCTGGCGCCAAGCAGTTCACAGTGATCCCGTACTTCGCCAACTCAATCGCGAGTGCACGGGTCGCCGAGACCACCCCGCCTTTCGACGACGCGTACGAGAGTTGACCGAACCAGCCGAGCCACGCCCGCGACGCGATATTGATGATGCGCCCGGTTCGCCGCGGGATCATGCTGGTTGCCGCGGCCTGCGAGCACAGGAACACGCCGGTCTGGTTCACCGCGACGGTCCGCTGCCAGTCCTCGTCGGAGATCCGTCGCACCCCGCGGTCAATGCTGATGCCCGCGTTGTTGACCAGGATGTCGACCGGTCCGAATTCTGCCTCAACCTTTTCGAACAGCGCCGCGACCGACGGCCTCGACGTCACGTCCGCCGGAATGCCGATGGCCGTGCCGGCGTCCGCGGCGATCGATGCCGCCGCGGCGTCGGCCGCTTCACCGGCGATGTCAGCGACCGCGACGAGGCTCCCTTGAGCCGCGAGTTCGCGGGCGATCGCGAGTCCAATGCCGCTGGCCGCACCCGTGACGATGGCAACCTCATCTTCCAAAAGCATGGTTCAACTCCTCTGCTACACAGACAAACTCGACAGGAGGCTGGCACCGCCACAGCAATGCAGGATCTGACCGGTGATGTATCCGCTGCGCGGGTCCAGGAAGAACGAGACCGTCGCCGCGATGTCGTCGGGAGTGACGGCCTCGCCGGACAGTGGCACCGGCTCGTACAGATGTGTACCTGGTGCGGGACCGTCTGCCCTCCGGGCGGCGGCGTCGGGCGGCGTCGCAACAACTCCGTTGACCGTGACACCGGCCTGACCATAGGCGAGCGCGAGACTGCGCACCGTTGCGACCAATGCCGCCGCCTTGGCCGAAACCCGAGGCCGACTCGGCCACCCCAGCCAGTCACGGCTGCCGATCGCCACCACCCGGGCGCCGCCTTCGGCCAAGTTCGGCCGCAACGACTCCACCAAATCCATCAGCGCCACAACGGGATCCGTGGATGAATCCTCGGTAGCCGTCAACAGACCGGGAACGTACACAACCCCGTCCACGCCGTCACCGATTTCATCGCCCCCCTGCAGCACAGTCCAGTCGTCGTGCTCAAGCGTCCGCACCACCGCGTTCGTCACGGCCTCGTCGCCGTGCGACAGCACATAAGCAAGCTTGCCCATCGTCGACTCCTATCGATTGCTCAGGATGTGGACAGCGCACGCGCCGTTGTCGACACCGAAGATGCCGCCGCCCGTCACGTGGGTCAACGCAACCTCGGCTCCCGAAACCTGCAGTACCCCTGCCTGTTCCGTGAGCTGCCAGTAGGCCTCGCAGATTTGCGCAACTCCGGTGGCGCCAACGGGATGTCCCCGCGACAACAGCCCGCCGCTTGGACTCACGGCCACCCGCCCGTCACGGTCGAACTGCCCCGTGGAGACGGCGGCATGTGCCTTCCCCCGCTCGGCGATGCCAAGTGCCTCGGCGTGCAGCAGCTCAGCGATCGCGAATGCATCGTGCAGTTCGACCAGATCCAGATCCTCAGGACCGAAGCCCGACTGCACATATGCCGCACCGGCAGTCCGTTCGGTGATTTCCGGCCACGTCATGTCGCGATACCCCGTCGAAAACTTGCCGGACCTCACCACGGAAGCGGCGACGCGCACGTGAGGGCCGGGCAGCCGAGCGGCAACCTCCTCCGAGCACAACACAACCGCGGCAGCTCCGTCGCTGTTGGGGCAGCAGTGCAACAGACGCAACGGATCCGCCACCGGTCGGGAGTTCGCAACGTCCTCGGCCGCCACCTCCTTTTGGAAGTGGGCCCGCGGGTTGGCGGCGCCGTTGCGTCGATTCTTGACCGACACGTTGTCGAGATCCGCCACGGCTGCACCCCAGTCATGGAGGTAGCGCTGGGCCCGCATCGCATATGCGGCAGGCATCACCATGCCCTGCGCGATCTCGATGTCGTTCGTCGTCAACGGCAAGGTGCCTCCGCCGAATGACGATAAGTTCTCCGCGCCGAATGCGATCGCGCACTCGGCCGAGCCTGATGCCACCGCCTGCCAGGCCAAGTTGACCGCTGAAGCGCCGCTGGCACAGGCATTTTCGATGGTGAAGACCGGCTGGCCCGAGATCCCCACGCGTTGCAGCACCCGCTGCGCGAGCAGCGAGCCTCCGTACACCGATCCGCCGAACCCGATGTCGACCTGGCCGGGATCGACGCCCGCCGTTTCCATCAGCTCGCTGACGGCCAGATAGCCGAGCTCGTCGGTCCCGGTGCCCCGGTGCTTGCCGAACGGATGAACCGCCGCGCCAGCGACGAACACCTCTCTCTTCGATGTCATCGGATGTCTCCTTCCGTGCTAGGGGCGACCGCGTAGGACATCACGGGCCCGTCCTCGTCGGCGCCGATGGTCGCCAGCCGCAATTCGACTGGGGTGCCAGGAATCAACGGCTCGGTCGACTCCACATGGGCGAGCACCCGGACCCCGTCGATGTCGACATACGCCAGCACGTACGGCGCTTCAAACTGCGGCGGCCCGATGCGGACGACGCTCGAGGCGTAGGTGATCCCCCACGTCGATGTCACATCTTCAACAAGGTCTCGCGACGCGCATGCCGAACACTGGGCGCGGGCGGGGAACCACGCGCTCTCACACTTGCGGCACCGCGTGACCCGCAATGCGACGCGGTCGCCGTCGGTGAGGAAGTTGTCCGCACCGACGACCCGTCCGGTCGGTGGCGCAAACACGTTGGAAATCGGGCTCATGGCATGTCCTTTCATGACGTTTCAGCGACCCCGGTATTCGGCCGGACGCCGTTCCGCGAACGCGGTCCGGCCCTCCACTCGGTCGTGGGTGTCGCGCAGGATCCCCCACAACAGCTGTTCGAGTTCCACCGAACGGCTGAGCGGAAGGTCCTCGGTGCTGGTTGCGAGCGTCTTGATACTGCGGACCGCCAGCGGACCGTTCGCGGCGATCCGGTCGGCGATCTCCAACGCGCGCGGAAGGAGTTCGCCGGCCGCGACGACCTCGCTTACCAGCCCGACTCGATGCGCCTCGGCAGCGTCGATGCGGTCCCCGGTCAGCAGCATCTGCATGGCGACAGCTCGAGGCACCGCCCGCAGCAACTTGGACACTCCGCCGACCGCAGGAACGCTCGCCCAGCGTGCTTCGGGCAACCCGAATGTCGCTGTCGTACTGGCAATCCGGATATCGCAGTCCAAGGCGATCTCCGCTCCGCCACCGAGTGCATGCCCGTTCACCGCGGCGATGAGCGGCTTCTTGATGCCCAACTCGCTGATCGTGATGGCCCTGACGTAAAGGCCCGTCCGAACACTCTCGTCATAAGGCGCAAAGTAGGTCTCGGCGAACCCGGCGCCGGACGGCATGGTGTTCTTGAGATCCGCGCCCGTGCAGAAGGCGCGCTCACCGGTCCCAGTGATCACCGCGACGAGAAGTTCTGGATCGTCGCGGAAGTCACGTAATGCACTATTCAGGGCGATCATCGATTCGACATCGAGTGCGTTGAGTGACTGCGGGCGGTTCATCCGCACCACCAGGGTGCGTCCCTTTCGATCGGTTTCGATGCTCATCTCAGCCAACTGCTCCTTGTCGTGCGAGGGTCTCGTAGGTGTCCTCGGAGAGTCCGAGAAGTTCTGTGCACACATCACGGGTGTCCGCGCCGAGGAGCGGCGCCGGAGATCGTAAGTGCCCCGGCGTCTTCGACAACCGGTACGGGATGCCGTCGTAGACGCTCGGTCCCATCACGGGATGGTCGAGTGTGACCCAATGCCCGCGGTGGCGAAGCTGAACGTCGTGGTTGAGGAGATCGTCGGCCGTCAGCACGGCAGACGCCGCCACCCCGCGGGCTGTCAGCTCGGTCGCCAGCCGCTGCGCATTCCAGCCACGAGTGGCCTCGGTGATCAGCTTGTTCAGCAGCGGCCGTGACCGATGCCTGCCCCAGGCGGTTTCCAACCCGAGCGACTCCGGCAGATCCAGCACGAGACGCGTTGCAGCCCACTGCTCGTCGTCGAGCACCGCGATAGCGCACCAACTGTCCTCGTCGCCACACGGGTAGACCCCGTGTGGTGCTGCCGCATCGTCGTCGTTGCCTGCACGGCCCACCGCTTCACCCGCGGCCGCGGCGACGATCGCTGGCCCGATCGCGTTTATGGTCGATTCCAGCTGCGCCAGTTCGATGTATTCGCCCTGCCCGGTGCGCCGCCGCTTGCGCAGCGCGGCAAGTACAGCCACCGCCCCGTGCAGCGGGTTGGGGACGTGGTCCGGGTAGTTGGTGCCGGTGCCGACGGGTGGGGCGTCGTCGTAGCCAGTGAGCCCGAGCAATCCGCCGGCAGCGCCGATGGTCAGGCCGTAGCCGCGGCAATCACGATGGGGCCCTTCGGTCCCCAACATCGGCATTTCGAGGTAGATGACATCGGGCCGCACCGTGCGGGCGGCTTCGTAGCCGAGCCCGAGACGGTCCATGGTCCCCGGGCTGAAGTTGTTGACCACCACGTCGCTGACCTCGATGAGGCGCAGCGCCAGGTCGCGACCCCGAGGATCCTTGAGGTCAAGGCAGATCGACCGCTTGCTGGTGTTGCGGTTGGCGAAATAGCCGCTGCGGTCGGTTCCCGTGACGCCGTCCCGGAACGGCGCCATCGACCTGATCGGGTCGATGCGCGCGCGCGACTCGACCTTCACCACATCGGCCCCGTGGTCGGCGAGCGGCTTGGTGAGGAACGGGCCCGCGCCCACCCACGAGAAGTCGGCGACCCGGATTCCGGTCAACGGTAGATGCATTGCGTGCTCCTTTCGGTCCTTGGTCCGACATCCGAGGTCTTGAAGCGGTACGGCGCCCCGGGCAGCGTCGCCCGAGTTCCCTCGACTTCGACGACGCGGAAATAGTCGCGCGCAACCAGTTGAGGGTCTGAAAGCAAGTCGTCGGGCGTGGCCACCGGCGCGACGCTGATACCACGCTTCTGGCCGGATGCGAACAACTCGGCCTTGGTCCGAGAGGCGGCGAACACCTCGAACAGCGCACGAAATCGGCTGCACGCCTGCGCGGTACGTCGCCAATCGGGTTGCTGCCAGTGCTCGGCATCCAGCTCGGCGGCTTCGGTGACACCGCCGTCGGCCAGCCACTGGGCAATCGCGCTCCAGGCCAACGGTTTACCGCCGAGGCCGCCGACGAGATAGACCCAGCCGTCCGCGCACCGGAACAACCCGGTACCCGCCTCTCGTGGCCCTGCGCCTGCACGCCGACGGACCACGCCTTCCAGGTCGGCGTATTGCGCGGCGTTCTCGATCGAATGTGCCACGGCCTCCTGGACCGAGAGGTCGACGATCTGCCCGCGCGATTCGGTCTCGAGCACATGCAGCGCAATGAGTGCGGCCGTCGCCGCGTGCGCGCCCGCGATCACCGATGTCTGTTCGCCCCAGGCGCGGACCGGCTCCCGGTCGGGTTCCCCGGCAAGGGCCAACAGGCCCCCGGCTGCCATCAGGGTGAGGTCGCTCGCCGGGCGGTCGGCATAGGGTCCGGTGAGTCCGAACGGGGTGATCGCGACGTGGACAAGCGACGGGTAGCGACGGGTGACGTCTTCCGGGTGCAAGTGCTTGGCGCGCAGGGCCGCGGGTGCTTCGCTGGTGACAAGCATGTGTGCTCGCTGCAGTAGCTCGCTGAGCTCCGTGTCGCACGGCGGCGTGGAGCGGATCTGCTTGCCGGCGTTCATGAATGCGCGGCGGTGCGGTGAGGCCGAGGTGCCGGTGTCGAACCGGATGACGTCGGCGCCCAGATCCGCCAACAGCCGTCCTGCGTATTCGCCGAGCGCAGTGGTCATGTCGATGACAGTCACGCCCGCCAGCGGTGGTGTCCGATCCATGTGGGTCATCACCGTCACCACCCCGGAAGGACGAAGATCGCCCAGGTAACGAGTGGCGTCAGTGCGACCAGGCCGAAGCCCCAGACCATCAGGCCTCGGTACACCGCGGCCTCCCGACCGTGTGGCGCGTTCGCGACGACTAGTGCGCCGTTGGTGGAGAACGGGCTGGAATCGACGACTGATGCCGAGATCGACAGGGCCGCAACAACAGCGACGGCTCCCAGCTCGCCCGCCGCCAGAAGTGGCACCGCGAGCGGGATCAGTGCGCCGAGGATTCCGGTCGTCGAGGCGAATGCCGACACGACCGACCCGACGTACAGCAAGACGAGAGCGGCGAGCAGCGGCGAGGACACCGATGCGATGGCGTGACCGATGTAGTCGACTGTCCCAACGGATTCCAAGAACCCGACGTATGTCACGATGCCGCAGATCAGAAGGACGACGCCCCAGCTGATGTCGGCGACCGCGACCTTCGCGGTCTGCGGTGACAGAACCGCCAGCACACCGACCACGGTCATCGCGGTGAGGCCGATGTCCAGGTCGAAGACGAGTGCGCCGAGTGCCAACACCGCCAAACCGACAACCGTTGCCACGCGTTCGCGTCGTTGGGCCCGCGTGAGGACGTCGGCCACGGGTTTGACGGCCACAGCCGTACCGCCGTCACCGCCGACCGAGTCGTGGCCGAGGTCTGTCTCGGTGTGTTCCGCGCAGCGCGCGCCGGACCTGAGCAGCTGCAGTCCGCCGAAGGCAACGTAGATGATCACTCCGAGTGCGATGTTGAAGATCAGGTTGGCCACAAAGATGCCGATCGGGCTGCCCGGCAGGTCGCTGCGGTCAACGATCCCGTTCGTGATCACGCCGAGGACGCCGAGCGGTGAGAAGTTGCCTGCCGCCGATCCGTGGATGACCATCAGCCCCATCAGCAGCGGGTTGATCCGATAGCGGGCGGCGAATGCCATCCCGATCGGCGCGATGATCGCCACGGCCGCGGGACTCAATGCGCCGAGCGCGACCAGGACACCACTGAGCACGAACATCACCCAGGGCAGCGCCGCCACCCGTCCGCGGACGGCGCGCACCGAGCCCCCGACGAGCCAGTCCACCGTGCCGTTGCGCTTCGCGATCGCGAAGAGGTAGGTGACCCCGACCAGGATCACGAACAGATCCGCGGGGAAGCCGGCCAGCACTTCGGATGTCTTCGCGCCGAACACCCACGAACCGACGGCGAAGGAGCCGACGAGTGCGAGAACGCCCAGGTTGACCGATCGCACAGTGCCAAGAAAGAACACGGCGACCAGGGCCAGGATCGAAATGAGATGGGGTGACATCGGCTGCTCCCAGATTGACTTCGTGAATGCGATGTGAACTTCGTGATTTCGAAGTGTAGAGGTGACTGGCGTCGCCCGTCAATCCTTTGATGTCAAAATGCGAATCTCACTTCGCAATTTCGTGGCATCATGACTCCATGAACCCCGCCCGTCTCGACCGAGCGCTGAAGATCGTCGAATACCTCGCGCACCATCAGGAGGGCAGCGCCCTCAAGCCCATGTGCGAGGACCTGGGCATTCCGATGAGCAGCGCACACGACTTGGTGACGGCGCTGGCCGAGCTCGACGCCGTGCGCGCGTCCGGTCAGAAGACCTACGTTCTGGGGCCCCGCTCGCTGGTGATGGCGCTATCGATCGTCGACTCGGTGGACCTTCGGCAGGTGAGCCGACCGTTCCTGCTTGCACTGTGCGAGGCGGTCAACGAGAACACCTATCTCGCCCTGCGAAGCGGTAACACGGTCACGTATGCCGACCGCTACGAGGCGGGCCAGAATCTCTCGGTGGTGATGAAGCTGGGCGGCGCAAGGCCGTTGCACGGCAGCAGCATCGGCAAGCTGTTCTCAGCGTTCAACCCTGATCTGCGGGAGCGCGTTCTCACCTCGGCGTCCCTCGAGCAGTTGACACCTTTCACCATCACCAATCGCGAATCACTCGCCGAGGAGCTGACTTCCATCCAGGAGCGCGGCTACAGCGTCAGCGACGGTGAGAGTGTCGAGGGCATCGTCGCGTTGGCGACACCGATCTTCGACGCGACGGGCGCCGTCAATGCGGCAGTACACATTTCGGCGCCGCGCGGCCGACTGTCGTCGGATCGACTGCCCATCGTCCTCGCCGAGATGCTGCGCACCGGAGCGGGCATCTCCGAACAATTGGGCGCCGCAGAGTCGGCTATCGTCACCCGCTCCTATGAAGAGGTGGTCGAGCTGGAGCGGGGCCGCGGTCGTTAGATTCACAGCACCTGCGAAATGAAGAGGACCGATGATCATCTTCCGCCGAACACTCGCCGTCCTGGTCGCCGTGCTGCTCGCCGCGAGCATCTCCGTGGGACCAGCGTCGGCCGCTCCCGTCATCACCATCACCTTCGTGCGGCACGGGGAATCGGCAGGCAACGCCACCGGGCTGATCGATACGACCGTCCCCGGACCGCCGTTGACGCCGAAAGGAGAACAGCAGGCGAAGGACGTCGCGGTTGTATTGAGCCAAACGCCGCACGACGGCATCTACGCGTCATCAATGATCCGTACCCAGCAGACGGCGCAGCCCCTCGCCGACGAACTCGGCATGCAGATCGTCGTGCTTCCCGGCCTGCGTGAGATCGAAGCAGGACAGTTTGAGGGGCAACCCGAGCGCGATGCCTTCGCGGGATACCTCCACCCGGTGGAGCAGTGGCTGCGGGGTAACCGCTCCGCCCGCATTCCCGGCTCGATCGACGGCAACGAGTTCGCTGCCCGCTTCGATGAAGCGGTGGACGCCATCTACCGCAGCGGGCAGCAGAATCCCGTCGCGTTCTCGCATTCCGCCGCGATCACGGCGTGGACGATGATGAACGTCGCCGATCCCCCGCTCGACCTCGCACAGTCGCAGCCTCTGCCGAACACCGGCATCGTCGTCGTCCAGGGCAATCCGCAGGACGGCTGGCGACTGCTCGACTGGAATGGAACCAAGCTCGACGGGCGATGATTTCTGCAGCCGGTTCTGGTCAACACAACAGAGCAGATCCATCCGAGCCCGGGAGGAACCGTGACCGAGCAGACCGCCCTACCCCCAATTGTCGACCAGCAGACCTGGCAGAGAGCGCTCGACGACCTGCGCAAGCGGGAGAAGGCCGCAACCCGTGAACTCGACGCCATCGCGGCGCAGCGCCGCAGGCTGCCGATGGTGTCGCTCCCCGACTACACGCTGATCGGCCCCGACGGCCCGGTCCGGCTGGTCGACGTGTTCGAAGGCAGCAGCCAGCTCATCGTTTACAACCACATGTGGTTCGAGGACGAGGAGTGGCAGTGCGGCGGCTGCACAAGCCTTACGTCGCAATGGACCCGGCTGGGCATCCTCGACAACTACGACGCCCGCTTCGTCATCGTCACCAACGGGCCCATCGACGAAGCACTCGCCTACAAGGCCAAGGTCGGCAACATGATGGACTGGTACTCGTCGTCGGAGAGTTCGTTCGGCGCCGACGTCGGCGCTGGGCCAGGCGAGGGCTTCGCGGTGAATGTGTTCCTCCGCGACGGCGACAAGGTCTACCGCACCTGGCACACCAACGGCCGCGGCACCGAGCAGCTCGCCTACACCTTCGCGTTGGTCGACATCCTGCCGTGGGGTCGCCAGGAGGAGTGGCAGGACTCCCCCGAGGGTTGGCCGAAGTCGCCGGCATACTCCAAGTGGCTCGACTCTCCCGACGTCGCTCGGCTCTACGGCCCCAGCAAGAGCTAGACGGCGGGCGCGGCGAACAGCAACAGGTTGCCGTCGGGATCGCGGACGACGAATGTCGCTGCGCCCCATGGCTCGTGCCTGAGTTGCTGATGGAAATCGACTCTGACCGACTGGAACTCCGCGAACAGCTGGCGTATCTCCGCGCCGCTGTCGACTCCGATCGACGCCGATAACAGATGCTCACGCTCGCGCACGTCTCCGGCGAACACCGGCCCGGTGACGCAACGCAGATTCAGAACGGCGTTGTCTCGCTTGACTTGGCCGTAGAACGGTGGCTCGCCATAGGCGAATACGACGGTGAAGCCGAGCGCCGACACATAGAACTCGCACGATGCGGTCACGTCGGCGACGAAAAGCTGTGGCTCGGCAGCGCTCAGCACCGCAGCCTGATTTGCGTTCGGAGCCATCATCTGTTGATGGGCACGTCCGAGGTCGTGCGGGCCAGCGTCTGGCCTTCGAAGAAGTCGGGCCTGCGGAACCGCCAGATCACCATCAGCACCGCGCCGAGAAGCAGGATGCCGAAGCCCATGAAGAACACCAGGCCGATGCCCCCGATGTCCCCGCCGCTGGCGTTCTCGGGGTTCATGCTCTCGCGGATCGAGATCACGAACACCGTCGCGAGCATGACGCCGCCGAGCGACGGGAAAATCAGCTTGAACACCACGTTGTGAACGCTGCTGAACAACTCCCTGCGGAAATACCACACGCATGCAAATGCAGTGATCCCGTAATACCAGCAGATCATGATGCCAAGTGCGGCAATGGTATCCAGCAGCACCTCTTCGGAGAGCAGGCTCACGATGGTGTAGAACACGCCAGTGACGACGCCGGCCACCACCGTGGCGAAGGTCGGCACCAGGAAGCGCGGACTCACCTCGGCGAACCTCTCGGGAAACGCCCGATAGGCACCCATCGCGAGCATTGCGCGGGCGGCAGGCAGGAACGTGGTCTGCAGACTGGCCACCGACGACGCGAGCACCGCCAGGAACAGCAACGGCCCGAACCAGCTGCCCATCACGGGATCTGCCAGCGCACCGAAGACGTTGTCGGCGTTCTCTTCGTTCCCCAAGCCGAGATCGGTGTCCCCGACCCCGGCGTACATCATCACCGCGGACGCCACCAACAGGTAGGTCAGCAGGATCGACAACACACACAGCAGACCCGCGCGGCCTGGCACCTTGGTCGGGTCCTTCGATTCCTCTCCGAGGGTCAGGCATGTGTCCCAGCCCCAGAACGCGAAGATCGACCCCGTGACGCCAACGACGAAGGCGCTCAATGCGAGTCCCGTGAACGGGTCGAACCAGTCCAGGTCGAAGGCGAGACCCGCAGGCGCCGTGCCCCGGCTGACATGCACGATGGCCATGACGGCGAACGCCAGCAGCACTGTCATCTGGAAGCCGACAAGGACATACTGCACACGCTCGCTGGTGGTGATGCCTCGACTGGCGATCAGGGTGGCCAACGCGACGAACACCAGCGTGGTGATGATGTTCACAGGCTTGTTGTCGGCCAGCTCGCCAATGGCGGGGTTGTCGAAGATTCGCGCGATGAACAGATAGAAGAACTCCACCGCGATGGCGGCCAGGTTGGACAGCACGATGATGGTGGCCACCACCATGCCCCAGCCGCACATCCAACCCACGTACGGCCCGAAAGCCTTGGTGGACCACGTGAACGAGGCACCGCAGTCCGGTGCTCTCGAGTTCAGCTCCCGGTAGGCGTATGCGGTGAGGAACATCGGGATGAAGCCCGCGATCAAGATGGCGGGCATCTTCAGACCGACAGCCGCGACGATCAGCCCGATGCTGGCCGTCAGCGTGTATCCGGGGGCGACAGACGAAATGCCCAGTATCGCACCGGAGATCGTGCCGACCTTGCCCGCAGCCAGTCCCTTTGAGACGAGACCTGCGGATTCCTCGGCGGCCTGCAAGTCGTTAACGGCCGTCGTGTCACTCACGGCAGATCCTGGGCGCCGAGTTGATCTCGCGGCACGACCGTCATCGGGACCTCTAGCACCCGAAGCATCTTGGCGGCCGTCGAACCGAGGAAGAGGCGTTTCGGGGCGCTGAGCCGACTCGACCCCACCATGATCAGGTCACCGTCCTGCCACTCGAGCTTGCTGACAGCATCCTCGACCGTTGAGCCTTCCACGATGGCCGAAGTCACCGGAATGCCCTCGGGCAGTGAACTGTTCGCGACTTCGACGGCATGGTCGATGTGAGCCTGGGCATGTTCCCGGACAGCCTCCGTGTCACCGCGAAGTGCACCGAACACCGGATCCAACGCCACCAGCGACACCAGCCGCAACGGCGTGCTCGCTGCCTTGCAGAACCGAATTGCGGTGTCGAGCAGCAGTTCCGCACCCTGGCGCTCGCCGAGGGCACACGTCACCTCGTGCACCTTCTCGATCGTCGACTCGCGCGTTCCCCGCGGCGTGACCGTGACGGGCACCGGCGCCGAGTGCAGCAGCTCATTGACCACCGAGCCCAGTGAGTAGGGACCTGCCAAGCCGCCACCCGATCCACCGACCACGATCGCATCGGCCTCCAGCCTTGCGGTCTCGCGGATCAGTCCATCGGTGAACGAGTCGGCGAAACTGACGTGACTGCGCGCCACGACATCGTCGGGTACCGAAGCCTGCGCTTCATCGAGCCATTTTTTTGCCTGGTCTTCGAGCAGGTCCTCGTAGCCGCCCCTCGCCACGACCGTCGGCACCGCTCGGTCGGGGGGCAAAATCATGCAGATCTCTAGTTCGGCGCCGAGCGTGCGGGCCAATCGGACCGCAAGTGCCAAAGCGTCCGCGCCACCTGATGTGGCCAGATAACCGACGACCAACTTCATGGGCCCACCACCGCCGTTCTCGCACCGCGTTGTACGAACGTTTCGCGATCATCCTGTCAATCTGCGGCCACGATTGTCGGCGGTTGAACCAATTTGAGCGGCGCAGTCTCAGTCGCTGTACTCCGCGGCGCCGTCCGCAAGGACCAGTCGGGGGTCGTCCTCGTCGGGGTTCGACGCGTGGGTGAGGAACACCGCGCGCCCTGGCCCGGTGCGCCAGATCGACGTGGTCAGCGTTTCGCCGGGGAACACCGGAGACGTGAAGCGCGCAGCGATTGCGGACACCTTCGTCGCGTCGCCGCCACCGAGCTCGCTCACCAGCGCACGTCCCGCGAACCCATATGTGCACAGCCCGTGAAGGATTGGTTTCGGGAATCCGGCCAGCTCGCGCGCGAACCACGGATCGCTGTGCAGCGGGTTGCGGTCACCGGACAGCCGGTAGATCAGCGCCTGATCCTCCCGGGTGGGAAGCGCGACGTGGGCATCGGGTTCGCGGTTCGGTATCTCCGGGGCCACCGGCCGATGGCCCGGCTGCCCGCCGAAGCCGCCCCCGCCGCGGATCACCGCAGTGGTCAACGTTTCCGCGACGACCTCCGAGGTGTCGGGGTCGGTGCCCGTCGCCTTCAACACGACGATCGCGTTCTTGGCTTCACCCTTGTCCTGGATATCGGCGACCTCGGCGATGACGCTGAGCTTGCCCGCCGGCGGCAGCGGCTTGAACAACCGGATCTCCTGGGATCCGTGCAGCAGCATCGCGAAGTTGAACGTGCCGATCTTCCCTGCCGCGGCGAACGGCAGACAGGCGATGATGGCGTAAGTGGGCAGCACCTGTTGCTCGATGTCGTGACTGTTCTCGGTGGTGAACGCCAGATCCTCAATTCCCGCGCCGACTCCCAGCGCGTAGAGCAGGGTGTCGCGGTCGGTCCAGCTGAACACATGCGGCTCCGTCTTGACGCCTATGGCATTGGGGTCGATCGGCACTGATGCTCCCTTCGTCGCTGAATCGGACGATATCTCCCGCGGTAGCATGGCTCGC
This sequence comes from uncultured Actinomycetota bacterium, assembly GCA_963848855.1. Classification (GTDB taxonomy): domain Bacteria; phylum Actinomycetota; class Actinomycetes; order Mycobacteriales; family Mycobacteriaceae; genus Mycobacterium. Next base: position 273,025 of record CAWKFL010000005.1, on the reverse strand, counting down.
ATGCGCTATGTCGTTACCGGCGGTACCGGGTTTATTGGCCGCCGCATCGTGTCGCAGATCTTGACCCGCCACACCGACGCCGAGGTGTGGGTTCTGGTCCGGCGCGAATCGCTGGCCCGGTTCGAGAGGCTCGCCACAGACGGGGAACAGGCCTGGGGTGAACGGGTGAAACCGCTGGTCGGTGACCTCACCGCTGCGGAACTCGGCCTCGGCGAGGACACGTTGAGCGACGTGGGCCCCGTCGACCACATCGTGCATTGCGCGGCCATCTACGACATCACCGCGGCGGAGGCAGACCAACGGGCCGCCAATGTCGATGGCACCCGCGCGGTGATCGCGTTGGCTCGCCGGCTCGACGCGACGCTGCATCACGTGTCGTCGATCGCGGTGGCCGGAATCTACCGCGGCGAGTTCACCGAGGACGACTTCGACGTCGCACAGGAGTTGCCGACGCCGTATCACCAAACCAAGTTCGAGGCCGAGCTGTTGGTCCGGTCCGAGGCAGGTCTGCGATACCGGGTGTACCGGCCAGCGGTCGTGGTCGGCGATTCTCGTACCGGCGAGATGGACAAGATCGACGGCCCCTACTACTTCTTCGGCATCTTGTCGAAGCTGGCACGATTGCCGCGCGTCACGCCGATGGTGCTGCCCGACACCGGTCGCACCAACATCGTTCCGGTGGACTTCGTGGTGGATGCGATCGTCGAGTTGATACATGCCGACGACCGAGACGGCCAGACGTTTCACCTCACCGCTCCGAAAACCATTGGGCTGCGCGGCATCTACCGCGGAGTCGCCGAAGCGGCTGGGCTGCCGCCGCTTCGCGGGTCGCTGCCGGGTGCGATGGCGACGCCGTTCCTTCGCGTCACCGGACGCGCGAAGGTGTTGCGCAACATGGCGGTAACCCAGATCGGTATTCCCGCGGAGATCCTCGACGTCGTCGACCTTGAACCCACCTTCACTTCGGCCAATACCGCAGAAGCTTTGAGCGACAGTGGTTTAACGGTGCCAGAGTTCGCGACGTATGCGCCGAAGCTGTGGCGCTACTGGGCCGAACACCTGGATCCTGATCGGGCCCGCCGCGACGATCCGGCAGGGCCGCTGGTCGGCAAGCACGTGATCATCACGGGTGCATCCAGCGGTATCGGGCGTGCGTCGGCCATCGCAATCGCCGAACGGGGCGCGACGGTGTTCGCATTGGCGCGCAACGCCGAAGCGCTCGACGAGCTCATCGCCGAGATCCGTGCGGAAGGCGGTCGGGCGTTCGCGTTCACGTGTGACGTCACGGATTCGACGTCGGTAGAGCACACGGTCAAGGACATCCTCGGCCGGTTCGGGCACGTCGACTATCTGGTGAACAACGCCGGACGGTCGATCCGGCGCTCGGTGATGGCGTCCACCGACCGGCTACACGACTACGAACGGGTGATGGCGGTCAACTACTTCGGAGCCGTGCGGATGGTGCTGGCCCTGCTGCCACATTGGCGGGACCGCCGGTTCGGCCACGTCGTCAACGTGTCAAGCGCGGGTGTCCAGGCCAACGGCCCGAAGTACAGCGCGTACCTGCCGAGCAAGGCTGCGCTCGACGCGTTTTCCGACGTCGTCTCGACCGAGACGCTGTCGGACCACATCACCTTCACCAACATCCACATGCCGCTGGTGATGACGCCGATGATCGCACCATCGCGGCGGCTGAACCCGCTTCCGCCGATCAGCGCCGAACACGCCGCGGCGATGGTGGTGCGCGGCCTGGTGGAGAAGCCCGCGCGGATCGACACCCCCGTTGGCACGCTCGCGGACTTCGGCAATTACATGACACCAAAGCTGTCGCGGCGCGTCCTGCATCAGCTGTACCTGGGCTACCCCGATTCGGCCGCAGCGCGAGGCGAGGTGCAGGACGAGCCGTCGACCACCCGCACCCCGTCGCGGCCGAAGCGGCCCGCGCGGTCGGTCACATCGAAGATGCTTCGGCCCGTAACGAGACCGGTCAAACGCGCCGTGCGGCTAGTGCCTGGCGTGCACTGGTAACGGCGTCAGGACGGCGACGCGGTCTCCCATAGGCCCATGATGTTGCCCTCGGTGTCCTTGAAGTAGGCGGCGAATCCCATGTCACCGACGGGTGTCTTCTCGCCGAGGGTCTCGCCGCCCATCGACTGGATCTTGGCGAGCGCGTCATCGATGCTGTCGACGTCGATCGTGATCACCGGGCCCTGCGCAGACGCGGGCTCGCGTTCGAACATGCCGCCGCCTATGTATCCCGGTTCGGCAGGCATTCCCGTTTCGGCGGCGGGCCCGGTCGAGACGATTGTGTAGTTCATCTCCGGCATCTCGTTGAGCTGCCAGCCGAAGATCTGCTTGTAGAAGTTTCTGGCGCGATCACCGTCACTGAACGGCACCTCGAAATGCACCACACGACCAGTCATTTCCGTCTCCTCGCATGAGCGGCTTGAGTAATCGGTTGCTAGTGGCGAGTCTAGGCATGCGGCGACCGCGTCACGCCCGTATCGTTGCGGAATGACCGGGGGTGAGGAGCCGACGGCGTTGCTGTCTGTCTTCGCCGACGTCGACACGGGTGTCGATGACGCGATGGCGTTGGTCTATTTGTTCGCCAGCAAAGAGGCCGAACTCGTCGGCATCGCCTCGACCGCGGGAAACGTTCCGGTGCAACAGGTTTGCTTGAACAACCTGGGGTTGCTGGAGCTGTGCGGAATCACCGGCGTCCCGGTGTCGAAGGGCTCCGAGCGGCCGATCAGCACACCACTGCGCACCGCAGAGGACACCCATGGACCCGAGGGTGTGGGCTATGCCCTGTTGCCGTCGACCGACCAGCAGGTCACCGCGTACGACGCCGCCGAGGCGTGGGTGCGGGCCGCGCACGCGTATCCGGGTGAGCTGATCGGGCTGGCCACGGGGCCGCTGACGAATCTGGCGCTGGCGCTGCGCATCGAACCGGCGCTGCCGAAGCTGCTGCGGCGGTTGGTGATCATGGGTGGTGCATTCGACTATCGCGGCAATACCACGCCTGTCGCCGAGTGGAATATCAGCGTCGACCCGGAGGCCGCCGCCGAGGTGTTCGCGGTGTGGGGCGCCGCGTGGGGGCTCGAACCGCCGAAACACATCCCGATCGTGTTGGGGTTGAACCTGACCGAGAACATCGTGTTGACGCCGACCATCCTGAGCCGGCTCGCGAGCGCCGCGGAGTCGTCGACGATTCCGATGAGCGTGCTCGACGCTCGCGGCACCAGGTCGGTGGCGTCGAACGCGTTGATCCGGGTGTTCGAAGACGCGATGCGCTTCTATTTCGAGTTCCACTTCGACCAGGGCGAAGGCTATGTGGTGCACCTGCACGATCCGCTGGCCGCGGCCGTCGCGTTGGATCCCGATCTGGTGCAGTACCGGCCCGCGGCGATCGATGTCGAGCTGACCGGCACCCTGACCCGGGGCATGACGATCGCCGACTGGAGTGGCCATTGGGGCCGAGAGCCCAACGCACTCGTCGGTGTCGAGGTCGACCCCGTGGTGTTCTTCGAACGGTTCATCGCCCGGGTGGCGCCGTTCGCGAAGGAACTCGGCTGAGCTCTGTGATGACGAGCTCGCCAACTGAGCTATTCGTAGATCCCTTCGACGTACCACCGCCGCTGGCGGTAACACAGCAGCAGTGCTTGCGCCGGGTTGCCGTCGAGCAGCACCTGGGCCCTGGCGGTCCGTCCCGCCTTGGCTTGTTCGGGATCCCACCAGCGCTCGTCGACCGGCCACGGTCCGGCCCACCAGGACAGCTGACCTTCCCGTCCCGGCGCGGCCAGCCGCGACGGCGCGGCGGTGAACAGCCCACGGCCGGTCACCCGTACTGGATTGCCGTCGGCGTCGAGCACCTCGACCGGGTCGTCGAGCAGCACCGTCGGCGACGGCTCAGGAAGCTGACCCGGCCAGGGCTGACCCGGATCCGCCCGCGGCACCAGCTCGTCCCCCAGCGGCGTCAGGGTGATGCGTTCGGCGGGCCCGCGACCGCCACTGAGCACCGGCACCTGCACCGCCTCCGGCCCGAGCAGACCCTGAACGCGCACCAGCGCACGGCGGGCGCGCAGCCTGTCCTCTTCACCCACGCCACCCCACAACGGCAGTTGCAGCGCCTCGGCCGAAACCACTTCCACCGGCCGCAGCCGTATCACAGTGACCGGTGCGGTCGGCCGGTCGTTGGAGTTGCGCCGATTCAGCCAGCCATCGAGCTGCCAGCGCACCCGGTCGGCGGTGGCATCCTCGGTCAGCGGCTCGGCACAACGCCAAACCCGCTCCAGCTCTTCGCCGTTGGCGGTAACGGCGTGAATGGCCAGCCTGGTGCAACCGACCCCCGCCGCCTCGAGGCTGCGATGCAGGGCGCCTGCCAGTGACCGTCCGGCGAATGCGGCGGCATCCACCCGATCGATCGGTGGATCGCAGTTCATGATGGCGTCCAGCTCGGCCGGCGGCTCCCGCCCCGACGGGCCGCGAGTGGGCTCACCGCGAGCGAATCGGTGCGCGGCTACCGCATCCGCGCCGAAACGCGAGGCCACATCGCTACGGGCTAACGCGGCGAACTGGCCGATGTTACGAACACCCATGCGCCACAACAGGTCTGCCAGATCTTCACGGCCAGGCGCCGCCAGGCTCGGCTCGGTGGCCAGCTGCCGGATCGACAACGCGGACAGAAACAGCGCATCCTTGCCGGGTTCGACGACCCGTCCTGCCCGCGCGGCGAAGACGGCCGTTGAGAGCTGATCGGCGATGCCGACCTGGCATTCGGCTCCGGCAGCGGCCACCGCGTCGACCAGTTTTTCAGCGGCGGCCCGTTCAGAGCCGAAATAGCGGGCCGCTCCGCGGACCGACAACACCAGCAGGCCCGGCCGCAGCACCTCGGCCCGCGGCACCAGGTCGTCCACCGCGGCCGTCACGTCTTCGAAGTGGCGGGCATCGCGCGCGGGATCGGCGGTGACGACGTGCAGCTCCGGACACCGCGCCTGCGATTCCCGCCGACGCAGCCCCCGCCGCACACCCGCCGCTCTGGCCGACGCCGAGCAGGCGATAACCCGATTGGCCAGCGTGACCGCGACAGGAGTCGTCGGCGCCAGACCCGCCGCGGCTGTGGCGGCCACCGCAGGCCAGTCCATGCACCAGACGGCCAGCACCCGCGATGAACCACTCGAGGACACTCATCCGCCTACCGCGCGGACGGAACCGAACGAACGCCCCCGGGCCCGCATGGCCAACCGCACCCGGCTGATCCGGCCGCACCCGGGAGTGGGTGCGCCGTCCCCGGCGCCGGTCACCTCATAGCCGCAGACCCTGGCCTCCAACCGGGTGGATGCGCCCTGCCAGTCGCCGCCGGTGACCAGCAGCGTGCACCCCTTCTGCCGCGCCCTGGCCACCACGGCCCTCGCGCGAGTGGCAGGCACCGTCCGCCCGCCGAGGCCGAGCACCACCAGATCCATGCCGTCCATCAGGACCGCTGCCACTTCCACCGGATCGGTTCCCGGTTCGGGGATGACCGCGATCCGGCTCAGATCCGCGCCCATTTCGACGGCCGCGAGCAGGCCCACGTCGGGCTGGCCGACGATCGCGGCGTGCCCACCCTCGGCCGTCACCGCCGCGACCATGCTCAGCGGTAGCGACCGGGCGCCCGACAGCACCGCCACCGTCCCGCGCGGCAACGACTTCGGTAACAGTTCATCAAGTGATTCGGGCATCGGCAGCAAAGATTCCGAGTCCGAAAGTAGCTCGGGCGACGGCACCGGACTCCGGCGTCCGCCGCCGACCTTGCTCGACACGGCCGCCATCTTGCGACGCAGGTGTTCTACCTGCTCAGCGCGGTTAAGCCGACGCTGATCGAGGGTAACAGCGGCCGTCACAGCAGCACCTCCTGCATCATGCGAATCACTCTATGTTCGAATGTATGTTCGATATAGCCAGTAAACACCCGCCCGCCAACACCGTCAAGCGGTCACCTTCTTTGGCGAGCTGGGCCTACGCGCCAGCTCGCCGAGGCCCCTTATGGCCGCTATTAGCTCTTGATTTGCTCCCACGCGATGGGGAACCCCCGATCAGGCGTTGCCTACCTACAGGGGGAAATTCCTGTAAACCGCTGAAACAGTAAGGACGCCACATGAGGTCACGTTCGCTCGGCCGTCGCATCGCGGCTGGAATCGGAGTCGCTGCAATCGCGGCGATGGTTGGGCTGACAGCTGCCTGCGGTGGTGGAGGCGAGAAGGCTCCCGAAGAAACCACCACGACCACCACCACGACGACGTCATCCCCGGCAGCACCGGCACCCGCGCCGACCGAGAAGTCGATCAATCCGACCGGAGGCAATCTGTTCTCACCGCCGGTGAAGGCCCCCTCTGCGCCGACGGCAATCCCCGGGAACCGGGAGAACACCGGATAGCGCTACTCCCATTCGATGGTGCCGGGTGGCTTGCTGGTGAGGTCCAGCACCACCCGGTTCACCTCGGGGACCTCGTTGGTGATGCGCGTCGAGATCTGCTCGAGCACCTCGTAGGGCACCCGAGTCCAGTCGGCCGTCATCGCGTCCTCGCTGGACACCGGGCGTAGCACGATCGGATGGCCGTAGGTGCGGCCGTCACCCTGAACGCCGACCGAGCGGATGTCGGCCAGCAGCACCACCGGGCACTGCCAGATCTGGTTGTCCAGCCCGGCGGATGTCAGTTCTTCGCGGGCGATCGCGTCTGCGCGCCGCAGAGTGTCCAGTCGCGACGCGGTGACCTCACCGACGATGCGGATGCCCAGACCCGGACCCGGAAAGGGTTGGCGCGCAACGATTTCCTCGGGTAGGCCCAGCTCGCGCCCGACGGCGCGCACCTCGTCTTTGAACAGCAGCCGAAGCGGCTCGACGAGCTTGAACTTCAGGTCGTCGGGCAGCCCGCCGACATTATGGTGGCTCTTGATGTTGGCGGTGCCCGAACCACCGCCGGATTCGACCACGTCGGGATACAGCGTGCCCTGAACGAGGAACTCGACCTCGGACCCACTCTCACCGACGATGTCGCGGACCGCACCCTCGAACGCGCGGATGAACTGCCTGCCGATGATCTTGCGCTTGCCTTCGGGGTTGGTCACTCCCGCCAGCGCAGCGAGGAATCGGTCGGCGACATCGACGGTGACGAGATTGGCGCCCGTCGCAGCCACGAAATCGCGTTGCACTTGGGCGCGCTCGCCGGAGCGCAGCAGCCCATGGTCGACGAACACACAGGTCAACCGCTCCCCGATGGCCCGCTGGACCAACGCGGCGGCCACCGCGGAGTCCACGCCGCCGGACAGTCCGCAGATCGCCCTGCCGTCACCGATCTGGGTGCGCACCTGCTCGATGAGCGCATCGGCGATGTTCGCAGGTGTCCACCTCGAGGCGATGCCTGCGAACTCGTGCAGGAACCGGCTGAGCACCTGCTGACCGTGCGGGGTGTGCATCACCTCGGGGTGGTACTGCACGCCGGCCAATCGCCTGCCGCGATCCTCGAAACCGGCAACGGGTGCGCCGGAACTCGAGGCCACCACCTCGAACCCCTCAGGGGCGGCGGTTACCGCGTCGCCATGGCTCATCCACACCGGCTGAGTGATAGGAAGATCGGAATGTAGTTGTCCCCCAGCAACATTCAGCTCGGTGCGGCCGTACTCGCTGGTTCCGGTGTGGGCTACTGTGCCGCCGAGCGCCTGGGCCATCGCCTGAAAGCCGTAGCAGATGCCGAACACCGGCACGCCAAGGTCGAACAGCGCCGGGTCCAGTTGCGGCGCCCCCTCGGTGTAGACGCTGGCGGGTCCACCGGACAGGACGATGGCCTGCGGATCCTTAGCCTTGATCTCCTCGACGGTGGCGGTATGCGGGATCACCTCCGAATAGACCCTGGCTTCGCGGACCCGCCGCGCGATCAGCTGCGCGTACTGCGCGCCGAAGTCGACGACCAACACAGGGCGGGGCGATGCTGATTCCACCTGGTCATTCTAGTTGGCGATGCCTTAGATGCCCCGCGACGTCAGCACTTCACACGTGCAAAACGGCAACCGGCCCAAAATCCAAGTTGCGCACGACAAACCACGCCAACGTCAATACCAGCACCACCGGCGCCGACCATCGCACGTGCTGCCAGCTGCGAATTCTGCGTCCCGCCAGCCTGCCATAGGCCCCGCGCCGAAGAGCCACACCAACAGCACACCCGCCCGCCGCAGTGGCGACGCCCTACGGTGCGGCGAGCCGGTGTGTCGTCCGCATCACCTGTACGAGAGGCCACCGAGCGCAAAGGCGATGGCGACATAGACGACAGCGACGATCACGCCCGCGACCACACCCCAGATCGCCCACTTCTTCGCGTCGTCGGCGGCCTTCTGCGCCTCGGCGCAGCGGCCCTGTCCCCACAACCCAGACACCTTGCTGGCCTGGATGATCGACACGATGCCGACCGGTAGGCAGCACAGCACCGTGACAAGGACCCCCACACCAGATTGCTGTCCGGCTGTTGCAGGGGATATCCCGGATAACCCCCTTGTGGGGCGCCGTACGGCGGAGGAGGCGGCGGATACGTCATCGGCTAAGCCCTTTGTCTAGAACCGACTGGCCGTCGCAGGCATGCAAACGCCGGTGCCAGCCCGCTCAATATAAAGGACCGGTTTGCTGCGTGCGGAGCTATCAACCTATCGACGCCACAGCACCGAGATGCCTTCCTCGCTGACTCCCATCGCATGGATGAACGTCTCATTGTCGAATCCCGGCAGCAGATCCTGGCCTTCCCCCAGCGGGACGCAGATTGGTGTCGTCTTCGTAGCTCAGCACGAAGAACACGTCCTCCTCGACCGGCCCGCGCGACGTCGTCATCAGCGCAACCTCGGTCAGCTTGTCCCAGCGCACGCCCAATCCTCCACGTTCTGTTGCGCTGCCCGATGCACTCCCAGAAGGTCATCGACCTCGCGGCCGAACGGGTGCAACACCGCGGGTTCGCGGTCGGGGACTCGAATCGGATTGCGCGCCAAGCGCCCATCGGGATGGGCCCCATCGGCGGTCGTAACGCTCTTCTGTCAGTTTCACCACAGCCAACGGCCAGCTACCGATCAACTCGATGCTCTTGTCAGGCCGGAGGTGGTTGGCGGCGATGACGAACAGACGGCTCGCCCCCGCACCGATCAGCGTCCAGTCTCCAAGCCCGCCGGCCCAGTCACCGCGGCCCCGGACACCGGGCTTGGCGCCCAAAGCTGTTTCCGATCCAGGTGAAGTTCGCGGCGGCGACCAGTTTCTCGTGAGCGAATGGCTATGCGCGCCGGATCAGAAGCCATGCTCGGCGGCGCTGCAGAAAGTTCATCGGCGGATAAGTATGCCCGCGGCGGATAGTGGGCATGGTGAAGTAGAAACCCGACCGTTTGCGATGGGAAAGCGAGGTAGCCCGTGCTCGGTTTGCCCGATGGTATCCACGCCTGCCTGTTCGATCTCGACGGAGTCCTGACGGACACGGCCAGCGTGCACAAGAAGGCCTGGAAAAAGATGTTCGACGACTACCTACGCACGCGCGGCGGGGAGTTCGTCCCCTTCGACGTCGGAACGGACTACCTGAAATACGTCGACGGAAAGAAACGCGAGGACGGGGTGCGCTCGTTCCTGAAAAGCCGCGGCATCGAACTACCTGATGGCGATCCAAACGACGGCCCCGACGCCGAGACGGTGTCGGGACTGGGTAACCGCAAGAACGAGATGTTTCTGAAGACGTTGCACTCCGACGGGGTCACGGTGTTCGAGGGATCGCGCCGATATCTCGAGGCGGTCAGCGCTGCAGGCCTTGGCGTCGCAGTTGTTTCGTCAAGCGCCAACACGAAGGAGGTGCTCGAGATCACCGGCCTCGAGCGATTCGTTCAGCATCGAGTGGACGGAGTGGTGATGCGCGACGAGAACATCGCGGGTAAGCCTGCACCCGACTCGTACCTTCGTGCGGCGCAACTCCTCGATGTGCAACCCGGCGAGGCCGCGGTTTTCGAGGACGCGCTGTCCGGCGTCGCGGCGGGGCGGGCCGGCCATTTCGGTCGCGTGATCGGTGTCGACCGGGTCGATCAGGCAGACGAGCTGCGCCGCAACGGAGCTGACGTCGTCGTCACCGATCTCGCGGAGCTGCTTCGATGATCACCGACGACGCCTTCCCCGTCGAGCCCTGGTGCGTCCGAGAGACCAGCCTCGATCTCAACCTGCTCGCACAGTCGGAGTCGTTGTTCGCGTTGTCCAACGGGCACATCGGCTTACGCGGCAATCTCGACGAAGGCGAGCCACACGGTCTTCCCGGCACCTACCTCAACTCGTTTTACGAGATCAGACCGCTGCCCTACGCCGAGGCCGGTTACGGGTATCCCGAAGATGGCCAAACCATCGTCGATGTCACCAACGGCAAGCTGATCAGGCTGCTGGTCGACGATGAGCCGTTCGACGTGCGATACGGCGAATTGCTCGAACATGAACGCGTTCTCGACATGCGGGCCGGGACGTTGACCCGAGCCGTCCAGTGGCAGTCGCCCGCGGGCAAGCAGGTCAAGGTGGTGTCGACCCGACTGGTGTCGCTGACCCAGCGCGGCGTCGCCGCCATCGAGTACACCGTCGAAGCGCTCGACAAGTTTGTCCGGGTCACGGTGCAGTCGGAGCTCGTCACCAACGAGGATCAGCCGGAGACGTCGTCGGATCCCCGTGTCTCAGCGATACTGAGCAACGCGCTCGAAGCGATACACCATGAAAGGACCGACCGCGGAGCACTTCTCATCCACCGGACACGCGCGAGCAAGCTGATGATGGCGGCCGCGATGGACCACGACGTGGAGGTGCCCGGACGCGTCGAGACCGAGACCGAAGCTGGCCGCGACTGGGCGCGCACGACGGTCATCTGCGGGCTGCGGCCGGGTCAGCGACTGCGCATTGTCAAGTATCTCGCCTACGGATGGTCGAGCCTACGCTCGCGACCCGCCCTGCACGATCAGGCCGCGGCGGCGTTGAGCGGGGCCCGCTACACGGGGTGGCCGGGGCTGCTGGAATCACAGCGCACCTATCTCGACGAGTTCTGGGACTGCGCCGATGTCGAGGTCGAAGGCGATCCCGACTGTCAGCAGGCGGTCCGGTTCGGGCTCTTCCATGTGTTGCAGGCAAGTGCGCGCGCCGAGCGTCGCGCCATCCCCAGCAAGGGCCTCACCGGCACCGGCTATGACGGCCACGCCTTCTGGGACACAGAGGGTTTCGTGCTGCCCGTGCTCACCTACACCAAACCGGAAGCGGCCGCCGACGCGCTCCGATGGCGCGCATCGATACTGGACGTCGCCAAGGAGCGTGCCGAACAGCTCGACCTCAAGGGCGCAGCATTCCCGTGGCGGACCATCCGCGGACAGGAATGCTCGGCGTACTGGCCCGCAGGCACCGCAGCGTGGCATATCAACGCCGACATCGCGATGGCGTTCGAGCGGTACCGCGTCGTCACAGGCGACGAGTCGCTGGAGGCCGAATGCGGCCTTGAGATACTGGTCGAAACCGCCCGGCTCTGGCTGTCTCTCGGCCATCACGACCGGCACGGCGTGTGGCACATCGACGGCGTGACCGGCCCCGACGAGTACACCGCGGTGGTCCGCGACAACGTGTTCACCAACCTGATGGCGGCGCAGAACCTTCGCGCGGCGGCCGCGGCGTGTGTCCGCCATGCCGACGCCGCGCACGCGATGGGGGTCACCACGGAGGAGATGGCCGCCTGGCGCGATGCGGCCGACGCCGCGCACATCCCGTTCGACAAAGGGCTTGGCGTTCATCCGCAATGCGAGGGCTTCACCACCCTTCGGGAGTGGGACTTTTCGGGCAACACCACCTATCCCCTGCTGCTACACGAGCCGTATGTGCGCCTGTACCCGGCACAGGTGATCAAACAAGCCGATCTGGTACTGGCGATGCACTGGCAGAGCCACGCGTTCACCGACGAGCAGAAGGCCCGCAACGTCGACTATTACGAGCAGCGCACCACTCGCGACTCCTCCCTGTCGGCGTGTACGCAGGCGGTGCTGTGTGCCGAGGTCGGCCATCTCGAGCTGGCCCATGACTACGCCTACGAGGCGGCTCTCATCGACTTGCGGGATCTGCACCACAACACTCGCGACGGACTTCACATGGCCTCACTCGCGGGATCATGGACCACGTTGGTAGCCGGGTTCGGCGGCCTGCGCGACGATGAAGGTGTGCTGTCACTGGATCCACACCTGCCCGACGGTATCTCGTGTCTGCGGTTCCGGCTGCGCTGGAAGGAGTTTCGGCTGACCGTGGCCGTCGATCACAAGAACGTCGTCTACACCATCCGCGATGGGCCCGCTGCCGGATTGACCATTCGCCATGCCGGCGAGGAGCTGGAACTGAGCACGCACGAACCCCGCACGGTTCCGATCCGGCCCCGACATCCGCTGCTTCACGCCCCGCAACAGCCACCTGGTCGGGAGCCGACACACCACGGCGCGCTCTGACGCGCTTGGGTTCCCGCTTACCCCGTCCGCACGACCGTGATCGTGGTCCATGCGCCGACATGGATGCGGTCGCCGTCGCTGAGCGGCATCTCCTTACCTTCCGGCAACAGGTCTTCGCTGCCGTTGAGGCTGGTTCCGTTCGTCGATCCGAGATCGGTGACGGTGAGACCGGACTCGTGGACTCGCAGCACCGCGTGTTGCGTCGAAACGCCGCGGTCTGCCGGATGGATGCTCATATCGATCTCGGGCTCCACGCCCTGATCGACGTTTCGCCGTCCGATCAGTGTGGAGTTGCCGTGCAGGGCGATTCGGCGTTCCGGGAAGAACGCTGGGAACGCCACCGTCTCGGGGCCTTCGCGGGCGAGGACGCGCTCGTAGAACTCCCGATCGGCCGCGACGACGACGGTCCAACCGACCGAGGCCGATGGCTCGGGCGGTGTCGGCGTGGCGACCGGTTGTTCCGGTGCGGGCAGCGCCGAGTCGTGGCCGCAGGCCTCACAGAAGCGGCCGCTGACCGGCATCCCGCACGCCGGGCACGCCTTCACCTCCGCCGCAGGCGACGGATCGGGTTGTACTGCAGACGTTCCGATGGGAGCGCCGCATACGTCGCAGTAGTCTTCGGCTGTCGAGGTGTGTCCTTCGACGCAGGTCGGCATCAGGTCTCCTTTCGCACCCGGGCGGTCCTGGTCGACCGCGCATCCAGCGCCATCTCGTCCGCCGCTGCAACTTCACGTCGCAACGCGACCGTGCCGGTGCGCTTGTCGACCTCGACAACGCCTCTGAGCAATTTGGCCGTCCCGTCGTTTCCTGATTCCACGGCGAGTTCCATCGCGCGCTGCAGTTTGGCCGTCGCGGTTTTGACGTCGCCCTTCTTGCGTGCGCTCAGCCCCTCCTGGACCGCCTGCGCCAGCTCCGCCTGCCCCGTGTAGTGCGCCACCCTGCGACTGATCTGTGCGGACAGTTCGGTGTCCGACGTCCAGACCGCCTTCACCAGGCCCTGGCCCAGAACCTCCTCTCCCGCAACGACACTCACCCGCGCCGCGAGTTTCTCACGGCCGGGCAGGGCCGGCTCGACCTCGACTTGGATGTGGTAGTCGCGATCCTCGGCGCCCCACGATCCCAGTGGGTAAACGCCGGTCTGCTCGCCCGCATCGACCCGACGATCGGTCAGGTCTTCAACCGTCGGGGCGACTTGCTTGACGAATTCGACCCGAGCGCCTGCCGGTGTCCACAACCGCAGGGTCAGATCGGCGATCGACTTGCTCATCGAGGTGCGCATCATCTCCGCGAAGTCTTCCGCCAGATCTTCCGGATCGGCGACGATGTCCACGGTGCCCAGCAGTGCCGACGAAATCGAACGGAGCTCGTCGACGTACCAGTTGGTGCCCACTCCCCTGCAGTCGCAGGTGAATTCGCCCTCACTGAGCCCGATCTGCTGGCCGAGTTCTTCGGGAGTTTCGTGCTCGTCCTTACCGTCGGTGAGCAGAATCGCGTGCGTCAGCGCACCGGGATGTTGGTCGACGACTTCGCGGACGTGCGCAAGCCAGGTTCCGATCGCCGTCCCGCCGTTGGGCCGCAGGGCGTCGACGGCACGCTTCGCCTCCGCCCTGGTGGCAGCGCTCGCGGGTGTCGACCGCCCCAGCTCGGGATAGACACGGGTGGCCTTTTCCGTGCCCGCGACGATCGTGAAATAGGTGCCGTCGACGAGTTCGTCGATGGCGGCCGCGGTGGCCCGCTTCGCCGCGTCGAACTTCTCCGGCGGTGACAGCATCGAGGTCGAGCAGTCGATGATGATGGCCTCGACCCGCTCCGACGCTGCGCCCACCGCGGCGACATCGCTTCCTGCCGTTATGCTCACGATCGCGTCGACCAGACCGGCTCCCTCAGCGAGGTACGGATTGTGGTCGACATCGACGGAAATACCGTGCTGTTCAGCCGAACTCATGGAATTCTCCGATCGGGACTATTGCGACGGTGATGTTGTCCTGGCCGCCGGCGTCCAAGGCGTGTTGCACGAGAGCGCGTGCCGCCGCTTTCGTGTCGAGACCGGTGCACAGTGTTGCGATGTCGGCCGCGTCGGGGAGATAGTTCCACAGTCCGTCCGAGCACATCAACAGCCAGCCCCTGCCGGTCGGTGTGATCGTCTGGACGCTGGAATCCGACCACGGCTTCGCATCGGAATCCGCGCCGAGCCAACGCGTCAGCGTGTGCGCGCCGCGGAGGACGACCTCCGAATCGGCTGCGGCGCCCGCGGTGATCAGTTCCTGCGCCAACGAGTCGTCGACGGTCAACTGTTGTGGTGCCGTGGGCGGTTCGGGAAGCCAATACGACCTGCTGTCGCCCACGTTGCCGATCGTGATCTGCCCTGTCCCTTCTGGGTTCGGCACAAACACTCCTGCGGTATACGTGCACGACGGGGCGGACGACTGGGCCGTCACGGCGGTCGCCGCCGCCTTCGCCGCCTGGGCCAGGCCAGCCAGCACCGCTGACCGTGCATCGCGGGATGAGGCGAGCGCGCTGAGCATCGCATCCACGCCCGCCTTCGATGCGGCGGCCGAGGCCACATGCGGGTCACCGGATGTGGAAACGCCGTCACACACGGCAACGGCGACCGAACACGCCCCGGTGACATCGGAGATGATCCCTGCCGCGGCCGCGTCCTCATTGCGGGCATGCTCGAGACCGCGATCGGTTATCAGCGTTATCGCGTCTATTTCCGCCTCGTCGCGATCCGGTTCGGCGCGTCGGTGACCGCAGACCGTGCAGTAGTCGTCGACGTGGGTCTCATTGCCGCAGTCGGCACACGGCCCTTCGGCGAGCCGCCCTGGCCGCGGAATCGCGACACGTCGAATCTCCGACAAGGTGGCGCCGCAGCTCTCACAGAACCTGTCGGCATGCGCGATGGGCGCCGCACACTCCGGGCACGACGGCCCTGGACCCGTCATACCCGTGTCCTCGGTCGAATCGTATTTGCCCTCTCCACCAACTCAATCCGATCCCAGGTATCGGCCATTTCATGCGCCAGCTCGCGGTAGGCCCGTTCCATCCCCACCCGGATACCGGGTTCATCGAACGAGCCACCGAGCAATCGCTGGGCCTTACAGGCGTTGCCGGCATGCAGCCAGCCCAACGCCGCGCCGAGCACCCACAGCCGAAGCGTCGCCCGCTTGGTGGCCGATTCCAGCGTCAGGGCCGATGCCCGCCTACCCGCTTCGAGCAGCGTCTGCTCGTCCAGGGTCTCGGGTTCGCGGCCGTCGAGCAGAGCTTCGATCGCCGTTGCCGCCGCGGGGGTGAAATGCGCTGACTCCGCAGGAACCTGGTCGAGCGCCTTGATCGCGCCGTCTCGGTCCGCCGCGTGCATACGCTGCCTCGCCAGCCCGAATGCGGCGCTGACGTAGCTGCGGTCGGTTCGCCACACCATTTCGTAATACCGCGCCGCCACGTCAGGCATATCGCGGAGCTCGGCCGCGGCCGCGATCGCCAATTTGGGGGCGAGCTCACCGGGCAGGGTCGCCAGCACGACCTCGAAATCAGTACCAGCCTTGTCGAATTCACGTTCCAGTAGAGCGCATTGTCCGCTGTACCACGCCAGCCGCCAGTCGCCGGGAATCACGGCGGCCAGCTCCTCGAGGCGCGTACGCGCATCCTTGGGCGCCCCGATTTCCAGCGATGCGCGGACGAGCCGCAACGGAACCTCGATGGATGAACTGCTGCCTTGGTGGGACCCGCTTCGGGCCAGGGTCAGTGCGTGCTCCAGCTTGGCGGGCGCCGTGCCGCTTGTTGTCGCAAGCACCGCAGCGCCTGGATCATTCGGGTCGACCACGGGGACGGGCAGCGCCGCAATAACGTCATCGGGATCGACCGCAACGTCCAGGCCTGCGCCGTAGACCCCGCGCTGCGGGCTGAAGTAATTCGACATCCGCGGCTGTGCTTTGTCGTTGTCGACGGCGGCGATCTCGTGCAGCACCCCGGTCAGCTGATCGGCCATCTCCTCCATCGACGAGAACCGAAGGCCGGGGTCCAGATCGGTGGCACGCATGATCGCCCGGTACAGCGAATCGTATTTCGCGAGCACCGGAACGCGGTCGGGGCCGGGTAGCTGCACGACGAAATGTCCGTTCTCCTGTGGCACATCCATCACGAGCACGGCAAGTGTGCGCCCGACCGTGTACACGTCACTCGCGACGGTGGGGCCGGTATGTGCGATCTCGGGCGCCTGGTAGCCGATGGTCCCGAATAGCGAGCTTTCTTCGTCGTCCATGGCGATGACGGCGCCGAGGTCGATGAGCTTGAGCTGCTCATCGGTCTGCATCACGTTGTCGGGTTTGAAATCGCAGTAGGCAAGGCCCTGGCTGTGCAAATAGCCGAGCGCTGGGGCGATCTCGACGATGTAGGCCACGGCCTGGGCGGGGGGAAGAGGTTCGTTGCGGGTCTTGCGAATCTGCTTCAGCGAGGTGCCGCCGACATACTCCATGACGATGTAGCCGACCGGGACGCCTGCCTTATCGACATGCTCGACGAAGTTGTAGATCCGAACGATGTTCGGGTGTTCCACCTCGGCCAGCGCGAGGACTTCGGCCGCGGCGGCGGCCATGGCGTCGGCATCGTTGGAGTTGATCAGGCCTTTGAGCACCACCCAGCGGTTGTGCACATTGCGGTCGATCGCCAGATAGATCCAGCCGAGGCCGCCATGGGCGAGGGCCCCCTGCACTTCGTACTGCCCGCCCACCAGGTCGCCAGGGGACAGCTTGGGAACGAACGAGTATCGGGTGCCGCACTGCGTGCAGAAGCCCTCCGTGCGGCCGGGGGCGCCATCCTTTCCACGCCCGACGGGTTGGTTGCAGTCGGATTTGCCGCAGAACCGATTGCGCTCGGGGACCTGAGGATTGGTGAGAATAGCAGCGGCGGGATCGCCTTTCGGTATGCGCGGCATCGCCACGATCCCGGCACCGAGGCGGCCGCGACTGCTCGTGCTGGCCCCCGACCCCGTGCGCGACGTCCGTCCCGATCGAGCGGTCGCAACGCTCGGGGTCGCGGCAGTGGGCGGCCCCGTCGCCGCGGTCGCGGGTCCTGTCGCCGCGGTCGCGGGTCCTGTCGCCGCGGTCGCGGGTCCTGTGGCCGCGGTGACAGGCCGTTGTGCCTCACCGCTGACCGGTGCAGGCGCCGTGCCGCAGAGATCGCAGTACCCGTCGACGACGGTTCCGCCGCATCCCGGTTCCGCGCATTTCATGGCGTCTTCCCCCGTTTGTCGGCAATCATCTGCTGGAAGTCTGCGATTGCGCGGGTCACAGCACGCAGATCACACGGCTTACGCGCGAGCAACCCGGCCGCGATCCGACCGGACGCCAACACATCTCGATCCTCTCCCAGTCCGAGCCGCGCGGCCTTCGCCTGATAGGCCGTCAGGCGTCCCTTGAGTTCGCTTCGGCGGTCGAGCAGGCCCTGTGCGAGTTCCTCGTCTTCGCGCGCCACTCGTAGCGCCTCCCCGATTCGACGCTGCAGCGCCAACAACGCATCGGGATCCGGTGCCGTGATCGACTGCAACTCTGTGCGCAGCGCGGGCTCGGGGTCGGCGTGCACCGGGATTGGGCCCGCCAATACCGCCTGCTCGACGCGCGTACGAGCCTGCGCCGCGTTGTGTATCACGTCTTTGAGGGTGTCCAGCTGCGACGCGGTATCAGCGATTGCAACGGGCCAATTCGCTTTCAACGCATTGAGATCAGCAAGTTCGCGTGATTCCCGCTCGATGGCTTTCGCGATTGCCGCGACGCATTTCTCGATGTCGCGTCTGGTCAGTGAGAGCGGATCGGTCGCAGAGACGGCCAACAGCTCGGCCACTTCCTTCGGGGCCGCGGTTCTCGCCTCTTCGAGCCGTTGCTGCGACGGTGCGAGCTGCTTGGCGATCAGCGAGTTGACCTCTTCGACCGCGTCGAGAAACTCGACGACGGCGGGGTATGCGGAGTGCATACGTTCCGCGGTGTCGGCGAGCCCGACGTATTCAATCGCTTCGCCGGGACCGCTGATCTTGCGTTGTGACAACGGGATTCGTTGACGCGACACCTCAAGCGACCGCTCGCGCAGCAATCGCGTCAGCTCGGCACGGTCATCGTCGTCCGGCCTGGAGCGGCGGGCCCGCACCGCCTGAGCGGATTCCAGGATCGTCGTCATCCGGCTCAGGTCGTCCCACAGCTGTGCAAGCGATTCCCCAACCGCCGTCCACCGTTGCGCGGTCACGCCGGTCGGCGGATACCGCCGCACGTGCAGGAGGCCGGCATGGTTGTCCAATTCCACCAGCGTCGCTGACATGGATGCGACTTCCTTGGTCCGCGAGGCGATTTCGCGGTCAATGTCGTCGGTGCTGAGCGCGACCATCATCATCAATCCCCGTAACGAGGCGTCGGCGGGCCCGGCGACGGTCCAAGGCGGCGTTGCAGATGCTGGTCGTAGAGACGCTGCCATGTTCCGTCGTCACGTATCTGTTCGAGCACCGCATTGACGAACCGGACCAGGTCGGTGTTCGCCTTATTGATTCCGATGCCGTAGGGCTCATTGCCAAGGCTGGGCCCGACCACCTCCACGTTGGGATCCTGCTCGGCCAGACCCGCCAACACCGCGTCGTCCGTGCTGATCGCGTCGACCTGCCCCTGTTGCAACATGACAAGGCAGTCCGTCCAGGCGGGCGCACCGTACAGGATCGGCTTGGGCTCGAGCGCGGACAGCCTCGTCAGCGAGGTGGTACCCGACACGGCACACACCCGCTTTCCTGAAAGCGCTGGCGCAGAATCGATTCCCGACCCCCTCTTGGAGAGAATCTTCTGATTCGCGTTGTAGTACACCGTCGAGAATTCGACAAATTGCTTGCGCTCACAGGTGATCGAGTAGGTCCGGATCACCATGTCCACTTCTCCGGATTCCAACACTGACTGCCGCTCGTTAGCAGTAACCACCCGCAAATCGACGCGGTCTGGATCGCCGAAGATGTGGCGCGCCATCTCGTGAGCGAGATCGATGTCGAAGCCCTCCAGTTTCCCGGTATTTGGGTTTCGAAAGCCCCACAGCATTGTGTCCTGGTCGACACCCACGACGAGCCTGCCCCGCTCGGCGATCCTCGCCATTGTCGAACCCGGTGGCATGGCGCCAGGCGGCGGCAACGGGCTCGGACGCAGGCTGGCCTCCGCGTCACAGCCCTCCACATTGCCTGCGGCAGGCACGGTGGTGACCTCTGCTGCACCGGACGGCGACACCTCGACCGGGGTGACGGTCACATGCGTTACCGGAGTCGACGATTGACAGCCCGCGGCCGCGAGGGCAAGGACCATCAGCGCCGTCGCAATCCACGCTCTCATAGGAACTCCTTGAGCCGCGGCCACAAGCCGACGACGGCCGCCGACCCGGCGACCACCATCAGCACGAGTGTTCCCGTCGGACTCCACGCCAGCCGTGCGCCCGCGTCGGACACCTCACCGCGAAGCGTGGCCCGCTTTGATTCGATGTCATTGCGCAGGTTCGATTCGACGGCGGCGAATTGTGCAGCCGAGGCGTTCGGATCGGGCCCGATTGCCTGCGCCACCGCGGCGTTGAAGTCACCGTTGTCGTATACCTCGACCTGCTTGTCGTGGCTGGCAACCCATTTCGCGACGGCATCCGAAACGGCCGGTGAATCCGTGCCGAGAACCGCGTTCAGCTCAGCGATGTGGTCGTCGAATGTTTTTTCGCGGGCGGTGATGTCGCCGCGCGCGATCAACTGTAGGGTCTCGTCGGTCCTGGCCTGCTGAGCGAGAATGCGCGCCTTCGCCAGGTGTTCGAACTTCTCGGTACCCCCGGTCTGGCTGTCCTCGATGTTGGCCGCTGCCAACCGGGTGGCCACGACTATCCAACCGATGACAAGCAATACCGCGGCGGCGGCGATGATCAGGCCCAGGTTGAATTGCCGGTTGGTGCGGCCGACCAGGAGCACCGAGCCGACGATGATCGCCACCAGGACCAGTCCCAGCAGCACAAGACTGACGACCGGCGTCGATCCGACGGTGTTCTGGTCGTCCTTCAGTGTTGCGAGATTGCCGGAGTAGAGCTTCTCGGCACTCGGAAGTAGCGCGGTCCGCATCAATGCCGAGGCTTCCCGAAGGTACGCGGAACCGATCGGGAAACCCTGCAGGTTGTTCGCCCGCGCCGACTCGACCAACCCCGTGTATGCGCTCAGCTTCGCCGACAGCTCCGCTACCGCGGTGCGGGTCTCTTCGGTGGTTGTGCCCGCAGTGGTATCCGCCAGCGACTCGGCGGCATCCGCCAACGCCTGCTTGTACCGGTCACGCATCTGGCCGGTGTCGATGCCGCCCGTCAGAAACGCCGTCGCCGCGGCGGCGTCGGCGGCCGACAGTGCCGCGTACAGATTCTGCGCCGAGTAGGCCAGTGGTTCGGAGCGGTCGAGAACCGCGCTGTGCTCGGCGATCCGCCCGTCGAGCTGGCCCCCGGAGACCAATCCGGTGATCACGCAGAGTGCCGCGACGGCGACCGCGATGGTGCTGACAACACCGGGCGTCGTGCGGGCAAAACGCCGCAGCCACTCCACAGATGCCCCAGCGTCAAGCGTGCGGGGAGACCCCAATGTCGTGCGCCCCCCTCTCTACCGCGAATATTAGCGGCAGAGGGCCCCGAGCAGCGGGTAATGAATGATTCGCCCCCGGGTAGACGCGCTTTCGGTTACGCCATCTCTTTGGCGTCGGGCAGACCGCCAGTCGCCTCGAAGACGACCCGCTTGCCGATCTCTACGGCGTGGTCGGCGTACCGCTCATAGAAGCGGCCGAGCAGCGCGACATCGACAGCCGACGAGACTCCGTCCTGCCATTTACGATCGATCAAACACGTGAACAGGTGGCGGTGCTGAGCGTCGACCGCGTCGTCCTCCTGCTGCAGCTGCGCGGCGCGGTCCGGATCGCGTGAGATCAGCACCTCCTGCGCCGTTCTCGCGAGTTGCCCTGCCGCAGTTCCCATTTCGTAGAAGCAGTCGCGGACATCGTCGGGCACGGCGCATCGCGGGTGACGCCGCCGAGCGATGCTGGCGACGTGGGCCGCCAACGCGCCCATGCGCTCGAGGTCAGCGCCGATGTGCATCGCACAGACGATCGATCTCAGGTCACTTGCCACCGGTTGTTGTAGCGCAAGCAGCTTGACGGCGCTGTCTTCGGCGCGCCTGCTCATTTCAACGAGGTGGGCTTGGTCGGCGATGACCTGTTCGGCGACGGACAGATCCGACTCCAGCAGGGCGTGCGTGGCGCGCTCCATCGCGGTAGCGGCCAGCCCGCACATGTCACCTACCTGATCGCCAAGCGCGGATAACTGGTCATGAAACGCGGTCCGCATCGCAAAAACCTCCGAGTACGGGGTACTGGGGTTATTCAGTACCCAGCGGCGACGGACTTAAACCGGCGATTAGCCGGCGGATGTCACCGGTTCGATCGGCAGCCGGTGCAGCGCCGCGGGCGCATCGGCTGGAACGACCGGATGTTGAGGCGGGACGGGTGCCAGCCGCTTGTATGGCTGACCCTGCCCTGGACGCACATCCTGCTCGCCCTTGTTGGGCCACAGCGACGCCGCCCGCTCAGCCTGAGCCGTGATCGAGAGCGACGGATTCACACCGAGATTCGCCGAAATCGCGGCACCGTCCATCACCGACAGCGTGGGATAGCCGTACACCCGCTGATACGGGTCGATCACCCCGGTCTCCGCGCTGTCGCCGATCGCCGCGCCGCCGAGGAAGTGCGCGGTGAGCGGGATGTTGAACAATTCGCCCCACGTGCCGCCTGCCACGCCGTCGATCTTGTTGGCGATGCGGCGGGTGACCTCGTTGCCGACGGGGATCCACGTCGGGTTCGGCGCGCCGTGGCCCTGCTTGCTCAGATATCTCCGGATGCCGAACCTGTTCCGCTTGGTGAAGGTGGTGATCGAATTGTCGAGATGCTGCATGACCAGCGCGATCATCGTCCGCTCGCTCCACTGCCGCGGATTGAGCAGCCGCAGAGTGCCGCGCGGATCGGTACCCGCCTGCTGGACCAACTGCTTCCAGCGTGGGACGTCGGTGCCCTCCGGGCCGTCACCGTCGGTCATCAATGTCTGAAGCAGACCCATCGCATTGGAACCCTTGCCGTAGCGCACCGGTTCGATGTGCGTGTCCGACGTCGGATGGATCGACGACGTGATGGCCACACCGTGCGTCAGATTGAGATCGGAGGTGATCTTGAAACGGCCTGCACCGACGATAGATTCGGAGTTGGTGCGCGTCAGCACACCGAGCCTGGTCGACAGCTTGGGCAGCTTGCCCTTGTCGCGCATCTTGAACAACAATTTCTGGGTGCCGAAGGTCCCTGCGGCCAGCACGACATGGTTAGCGGTGTACGTGCGCCGTTTGCGCAATCCGACGCCGGTGCGAGCCGTCCGCACCTCCCACAGCCCGTCGGAGCGCTGCTGGAACCCGGTGACGGTGGTCATCGGAATCACCTCGGCTCCAGCCCTTTCCGCCAGGCCGAGGTAGTTCTTGACCAACGTGTTCTTGGCGCCGTAGCGGCAACCCGTCATGCAGGACCCGCACTCGATGCAGCCCGTGCGCGCGGGCCCCGCACCGCCGAAGTATGGGTCGGGCACGGTCCTGCCCGGCGTCTTGTTGCCGTCCGGGCCGAAGAACACCCCGACCGGCGTCGCCACGAAGGTGTCGCCGACGCCCATCTCGTCGGCCACCTCTTTGACGATGCGATCGGCGTCGGTGAACGTCGGGTTCTCGACCACCCCGAGCATCCGCTGCGCCTGGTCGTAATGCGGCATCAACTCGGCCCGCCAATCGGTGATGTGCGACCACTGCCGGTCAGCGAAGAACGGCTCCGGCGGCACATACAGCGTGTTGGCGTAGTTCAGCGATCCGCCACCCACGCCCGCACCCGCCAGGATCATGACGTTGCGCAGAAGGTGGATTCGCTGGATTCCGTACATCCCCAGCTTCGGCGCCCACAGAAACTTCCGCAGGTTCCACGAGGTCTTCGCGAACTCCTCGTCAGCGAACCGCCGCCCGGCTTCGAGGACCCCGACGCGATAGCCTTTCTCGGTCAGTCGCAGCGCGGTGACGCTTCCACCGAAACCGGAACCGATGATCAGGACGTCATAGTCGGGTTTCATCGCCCCAGTATGGCCCTACCGGGAGGTAACTTCTAGACAGGGGGGCCTAACTTGTAAAGCGCTCAGCGGAAAACCCCAGGTCGTCAGGAGCCGACGGTCAGGCCGACCTTCTGGAATTCCTTGAGGTCGCAATAACCCGCCTTGGCCATCGACCTGCGCAGGCCGCCGACGAGGTTCAGCGAGCCGAACGGGTCATCCGACGGACCAGTGAGCACCTGCTTCAGCGAAGCCCGCTCCCCGATCGCGACCTGTAGCAACGCGCCTCGCGGCAGTGACGGGTGGGCGGCAGCGGCGGGCCAGAAGTAACCATCCCCCAGTGCCTCGGCAGCGGTAGCCAGCGGAGTGCCGAGCACCACCGCGTCCGCGCCGCACGCGATGGCCTTGGCCAGGTCGCCCGAGGTGTGGATGTCGCCGTCGGCCAGCACATGCACATAACGACCGCCGGTTTCGTCGAGGTATTCGCGCCGGGCCGCGGCCGCATCGGCAATCGCGGTCGCCATCGGCACGCTGATGCCGAGCACCTCGTCGCTGGTCGTCACCCCGGACGTCGATCCGTAGCCGACGATCACGCCCGCGGCGCCGGTGCGCATCAGGTGCAGCGCCGTGCGGTGATCGAGCACGCCGCCCGCGACAACCGGCACGTCGAGCTCGGAGATGAAGGTCTTGAGGTTCAGCGGCTCGCCGTCCTGCGCGACGCGCTCCGCAGAGATGATCGTGCCCTGGATGACCAGCAGATCGATGCCGGCCGAAACCAGTGCCGGCGTCAGCGCCTGTGCGTTCTGCGGGCTGACCCGCACCGCCGTCGTGACACCGGCATCGCGAATCCGCGCCACCGCAGCGCCAAGCAGGTCGGGGTCCAGCGGTGCGGCGTGCAGCTGCTGCAGCAGCCGAATGGCCGCGGACAGCTCCGGCTCCTTCTCGGCGGCCTCGATGACCTGTGCGATCTTGGCCTCGACGTCGCTGTGCCTACCGATCAGGCCTTCGCCGTTGAGCACTCCAAGACCGCCGAGGCGGCCCAGCTCGATCGCGAACTCCGGTGACACCAACGCGTCGGTGGGATGCGACATCACCGGGATCTCGAATCGGTAGGCATCCATCTGCCATGCGGTCGACACGTCCTGGGAGGACCGCGTCCGGCGCGACGGCACGATGGCTATGTCGTCGAGTTCATATGTGCGGCGGGCAGTGCGGCCCATGCCGATCTCGACCATGTCACGCATGAGCCGCCTTAACGGGTGTAGTAGTTCGGCGCTTCGACGGTCATCGTGATGTCGTGCGGATGGCTTTCCTTCAGACCCGCCGCCGTAATTTGGACGAACTGCGCCTGTTGCAGCTGCTCGATGGTGGCCGAGCCGGTGTAACCCATGGCCGCCCGCAGTCCGCCGGTCAGTTGATGGATCACCGTCGAGAGCGGACCACGGAACGGCACCCGCCCCTCGATACCCTCTGGCACCAACTTGTCTTCGGAAAGCACATCGTCCTGGAAGTAGCGATCTTTGGAGTACGACTTGACGCCGGCGCGGCCCTGCATCGCGCCGAGCGAACCCATGCCCCGATAGCTCTTGAACTGCTTGCCGTTGACGAAGATCAGCTCGCCAGGCGACTCGGCGGTGCCCGCCAGCAGTGAGCCGAGCATCGCCGTCGAAGCGCCCGCGGCCAGCGCCTTGGCGATGTCGCCCGAGTACTGAAGGCCACCGTCGGCGATGACCGGCACGCCCGCGGGCGAGCAGGCCGCGACGGCCTCGAGGATCGCGGTGATCTGCGGTGCACCGACGCCCGCGACCACGCGCGTCGTGCAGATGGAGCCGGGGCCGACTCCGACCTTCACCGCGTCCGCTCCGGCCTCGACAAGGGCCGACGCGGCGGCGCGGGTGGCGACATTTCCGCCGATCACTTCGACCCGGTCGCCGACGACGGCCTTCAGACGGTGAACCATGTCGAGCACCAGCCGGTTGTGCGCGTGTGCGGTGTCGACGATCACGACGTCGACGCCCGCGTCAACGAGCGTCATCGCCCGCGTCCATGAATCCTCGCCGACACCGACCGCGGCGCCGACCAGCAGCCGCCCGTCCCTGTCCTTGGTGGCCAACGGGAACTGCTCGGTCTTGACGAAGTCCTTGACGGTGATCAGGCCGGTCAGCTTGCCGTGACCGTCGACGATCGGGAGCTTCTCAATCTTGTTGCGGCGCAACAGACCTAGCGCCGCCTCGGCCGAGACGCCTTCCTGAGCGGTGATCAGCGGCGCCTTGGTCATCACTTCCGAGACCGGCTTGTTCATATCGACTTCGAACCGCATGTCGCGGTTGGTGATGATGCCGACGAGCGCGCCATCGGCGTCCACGACGGGCAGCCCCGAGATGCGGAAGCGCGCGCACATCGCGTCGACCTCGGCCAGGGTGTTGTCCGGCGAGCAGGTGACTGGATCGGTGACCATCCCTGCCTCTGACCGCTTGACGGTCTCGACCTGACCCGCCTGCTCGGCCACCGGTAGGTTGCGGTGCAGCACGCCCATGCCGCCGGCGCGGGCCATCGCGATCGCCATCCGCGACTCGGTCACGGTGTCCATCGCCGAGCTGACCAACGGCACCTTCAGCCGGATATTTCGAGTGAGCTGGCTCGAGGTGTCGGCTGTGGCGGGCACCACATCGGAGGCGGCAGGCAGCAGCAATACGTCGTCGAAAGTGAGCCCAAGCATCGCAACCTTGGTCGGATCATCGCCGCCAGTGGGCACCGGCACGGCAATGGGAATGCTGCTTTCAGCGATCGACATGGGTGGGGCCTCCCGGGACAGACACAGCCGTCGAGCTAGATAACCATTCTATCGGCATTGACGTCGTCGCTTGGCGTGCACACCGCGTTGCGGACACCCAGATCGGGAGGGGCTCAACGGCTGGCGCGATGCCAGTGGTGCTGCGTAGTGTGGACTCCGTGCGTGATCACCTGCCACCGGGTTTGCCACCCGACCCGTTCGCCGATGACCCGTGCGATCCTTCGGCGGCCCTCGATGCGCTCGAGCCGGGCCAGCCGCTGGATCCGCAGGAGCGGACCGCAGTCGAGGCCGATCTCGCTGACTTGGCCGTATACGAAGCACTCTTGGCGCACAAGGGAATTCGTGGCCTGGTGGTGTGCTGCGACGAATGCCAGCAGGATCACTACCACGACTGGGACATGTTGCGCGCCAACCTGCTGCAGCTGCTCGTCGACGGTACGGTCCGCCCCCACGAGCCGGCGTACGACCCGGAACCGGACGCGTACGTGACCTGGGATTACTGCCGTGGATACGCGGACGCCTCACTCAACGAGGCAACTTCGGAGTCCGACGGTTATCGCTGAGGGCTGAATCCTCTACGGCGCTTTACTCGCCGCCCCCACGCAATTTGGGCGGTTGCACAATGATTGTGGTCGTGGTGACCGGGATGGTGATCTCCGGGCTTTGCACCACTGGGCTCTCCGGACCGCGCTGACGCGTCCGTTCCACGGGCGGTGACGACGGCGGGGCAACCGCCGGCGGGGCAGCCGACGGCGGAACCTCCGCTTGGCGAGGCGGCGCCTCCGCGGAGGACGTCACAGGCGCGACGACTTCTGGATTTCCACCCCCGGCGGGCACGCCGCCCTCGGCGGGTGCACCCTCGACCGGAGCCCCGCCCGCGGCGGGAAGGTCGCCCGCGATCGTGGTGGTGGTCGTCGTCGTCGTCATGACGCGTGTCGTCGTGGTAGTGGTCGGCACACTCGTCGGCGGCGTCGTGGTCACAGGTGGTGTCGTCGTCACGGGCGCCGGTGTCGTCGTCACGGGCGCCGGTGTCGTCGTCACGGGCGCCGGTGTCGTCGTCACGGGCGCCGGTGTCGTTGTCGCGGGCGGCAACTCCTGCACGGGCGGCACGGTCGTCGTCGGCGACGTTGTGGTTTCGGACGGTGACGTCGTCGTGGTTTCGGACGGTGACGTCGTCGTGGTTTCGGACGGCGACGTCGTCGTGGTGTCCGATGGCGACGTCGTCGTGGTGTCCGATGGCGACGTCGTGGTCGTTTCCGACGACGTGCTCGTCGACGTCCCCGGATCGACGACCGCGGGCACGGGTATTGAGGCAGGCGGCGCGTCAGGCGGGACCGTCGCGTTGGGATCCTTTGTGTCCACCTTCACCGACAGGTCTCGCCACTCGTTGGCCAATTCTTGTTTCTGCTCAACGTTGTTCACGGTCGCGACCGTCGTGGTGAGCGTCTCCAGCTTGACCTGGGCGGCATCCCACTGGCCCTGGTCGATCAGCTGCTGGACTTCGGCGAGCTGCTGGGAGGCAAGCTGCACGGCAACCGAGTCGTCACGTTTGGGTTCGCCGAACAACGTTGTGCGCAGCCCGTACAGCGGATCGCCGGGGCCCGCACCGGCGATCACGGCGCCGAATCCGCCAAGGGCGAGCACCGCGGCCGCTGCCGAACCCACCACCGCGAGCGAAACCCGTCTGCGCTGCCGGGATACCGTCGCGCGCTCCAGCGCGATGACCGCGTCCCGCGGCGTTACCACCGCCGTGAGAGGCGCGTCCCGGACCTCGTCGCGCCACCCGGCGAGCAGGTGCGCGAGTTCGGCTTCACCGGGATCCGTCGCGTAGACCGGCTGCTCGGAAGCCAGCGCGTCGAGGAACCGGTCGGTGCGGTTGATCTCGTTGAGCGACGGATCACCGCCGTTGGATGTCCAGCGTCCGAAGTCAGGCACGGCCGTGCTCCGTCGCGGTGATTTCGGCCTTCAGCCGTGCGAGCGCGCGGTGCTGCGCCACGCGGACGGCGCCTGCGGTGCTTCCGACCGCTTCGGCGGTCTCTTCTGCGCTCATGCCGACGACGACGCGCAAAATCAAGATCTCTCGCTGTTTGTCGGGCAGCACGGCCAGCAGTTTGTTCATCCGCGCCGAAGACTCGGCGTCGAGGGCCATTTGCTCGGGGCCGGCCTCCACCGAATACCGCTCCGGCACGACATCCGTCGGGTCAGAGCGGTTCCTGGCCGCTGCGCGGTGCGCGTCAGCAACCTTGTGTGCGGCAATGCCATACACGAAGGCCAGGAACGGTCGTCCCTGATCCTTATAGCGCGGCAGCGCCGTGATGGCGGCCAAGCACACCTCCTGCGCGACGTCGTCAGCTGAAAGACCACTGCGCTCGGTCGCCCCGACCCTCGCTCGGCAATACCGAACAATGATCGGGCGGATGGTCTCCAGCACCTCCCGGAGTGCGTCCCGGTTGCCGGCCACGGCCTCAGCAACGACAGCATCGAGACGTTCTCCCGAAAATGTCATCGTGGGCGAGCTCTCCAGCGTTACGTGTGGGACACGTCCCCGAAGTGTGGACGTCGGCTAAACAATAACGATCCGATCGGTCCGACCATTCTCAGCGATCCGGGTACGCACCACCCATGCGACGCACCGTGGCTGCGCATTCGTTACGAATCCTGCGCACGTCCGCAGCCGAATGCGCGGCGCTGCCGATGTCGACAAGAAGGCAGGCCAGCGCCCAGCGCAGCGGAATCAACCCGAGCCGATCAGTTGCCGCCAGCGCGGTGTCGGCAACGCGTCTGGACCGCTCCAAATCGCCCGCACAGCACACCGCCGCGGCCAGGATGACGTCGGATTTCACGGCGTGGCGCGCCGAACTCACCGCCGCAGCCAGTTCGACCGCACGTTCCGCGTGGGCGACGGCCAGGCGGTCTCCCTGGGCCATGGCCAGCTCCCCCGACACCCACGCCAACCGCACACCGAGCCGCGGGGGCGCGGAATCGGTCAGCAGCTCCCTGGCGCGTTCGAGCGCCCGTCCCGAGGCGGCGAACCGCCCGACGCCGAGCGCGTCGGCCGCCAACCCGATAAGGGCATCGACGCCTGCCTCCTCATCGGCGCCGGCCAGTGCCCACGCCTTGCCGTCCCACGTGCGTGCGCGGTCGTGCCAGCCGAGCTGGCGAAGGAACGACGCACGCGTGCTGTGTGCCAGCGAAGCCACCGGACCACGGGAATCGAGCCGGAGAACGGCCGCCAGGTCGGTCAGGGCGCTGCCGTAGCGGCCCTGTCCCCCGGCCGCGACCGCGCGCAGCCACAGTTCGTGCGGCGTACGCGCCGCAGGCAGGGGCCAGCGTCCCGGGCAGTCGCCGAAGGCGACATCCGAGAACCCGGAGGTGGCCGGCCGGGCGGCGGCGGTAGTGGTCATCGGCCGGCGACGCTATCAATGCGTCGGGCTAATATCCGGTACCGACAGGCGCGCTTTGCAGACACCGTGAAACTGTATTGGTTAACAGTTTGTGGTCGTCGGGTTACAACGATGTCAACGGCTTACTGGAGTCACGAAATCGCCAGCACGACATCGACCGAGACGATCAGCGGAAACATGAGCCGCGATCGAGCGCGCTGGCACTGCGGTACCAGCGCAGGCGTTGCCGGTGAGTCGCAACGATGAACGTGATGTAAATTCTCGGCCTGCGCTTATGTCCATGAGCACATGTGCGGGCTATTGACGGAATTTCGTGAGCACCCCTAGTTTGTGTGCACGAGTAGTCATCGGCGACTTGTGCTCAGTTCGGTTCCACAACTCACGCATTCGATCGTTCGCGAAAAGAGTGTGAGAGAGGGGTTTTCAGTGCCACAGCCGCAGCAGCTACCCGGGCCCAACGCCGACATCTGGGATTGGCAGATGGCCGGCCTGTGCCGAGGCGTCGATTCCTCTATGTTTTTCCACCCCGACGGCGAGCGTGGCCGTGCCCGCGCACAGCGCGAGATGCGCGCGAAGGAGATGTGCCGCGCCTGCCCTGTGATCGCACAGTGCCGCAGCCACGCCCTTGCAGTTGGCGAGCCGTACGGCATCTGGGGTGGCCTGTCGGAGTCCGAGCGTGAACTCTTGTTGAAGCGGGGCATCCGCCGAGCATCCTGATCTGAGATCGAAAGGGCCCCCTCCCAGCAAACCTGGGATGGGGTCCTTTCGCGCGTCGGCACCTGGCAGTGGCCCGCATGCGGGATTCGAGTAGCGCAGTACTTACGCCGTGCGGTGCACTGCGGCGGATAGTTGGCCTCATGCGAGCCGGCGACAACGATTTCGACGGCGCCCGCGGCGTATTCGGACGAACACGACGACGCCTTCGTGGATGCGTTGAAGCGCAACGACATCCTCGCCGTCGGCGACCCCTCAGGGGTGGTGGCTTGGCAATAACACCCCAAACGCGGACAACTCCGTGTTCCTTCGCGAAGCCGCCCTCTATACTGCCCGGAAGTCAAAAGCAAAGCCGGATGGTAGCGAACACTACATCTGTGAAGTTTCGTACGGCAAAACGCTTTTCACTAACACCTCACGACAGAGCACCTGGCCGTCGCGGTCCGTGTGAGATTCGAAATCCACTCGGATGTGTGCACCGTCCCTGTGGAACTCACGCCAGGCCAGAACATCGCTATCGTAGCCGGACCGAAACGAATTCGCTTGCACGCCTTGCATACACAGCTCTACCAAATGATGCTTGTTGAGCACGAGTGTTCTTGAGAATCGACGCGGTCGGTCGTCTCGAACACCTGGATGGTCACCGTGAATGACGGCTTTGACGAGCATGTCTGCCGCCTGCACGAGGTCCTGCTCAGTCAGGGGCGGCAAGCCATTCGAGTAGCAGGTCCGCTACCGCGTCGGGCTGCTCGTCGAGCATCCAGTGCGACCCGTGAAGGATCTCGAAACGGTATTCGCTGGTGACGTAGCGGCCGGTGTCGCGGGCGCCCTTGCCAAGGAGACCGGTGTCGCCGTCGCTCCACACGTACATCGTTGGGACGGTGACCTCGGCGAGGTAGCGGCGCATGTCCGTAAGTGGAATCGCGCGATACCAGTTCAGCGCGGACGTGAGCGCGCCGGACTCGGCCATTGCGCGGGCGTCACGTACGGCGGCCCCGGCAGGCTGCCCGGCCTTGGACTGATGCAGGTTCGACATCCCGCGCCAGTCGTGCCTGGCGAAGTACCACTCCGGCACGCGCGGCAGCTGGAAGAACCCGATGTACCAGGACGCGAGAAACTGCCTACTGGTCGGCAGAGCCCTCAGAAACGCAGCAGGGTGCGGCACCGACATTGTCGTCAACGATGCGAGGCGTTCCGGGATGTCGATCGCGACGGCCCACGCCACCGAGGCGCCCCAGTCGTAGCCGACGAGGTGCACCCGCTGCGCGCCGCTGGTGTCGATCAGCTCGCGGACATCGCCAACCAGTTCGGGCATGCGGTAGTCCCGGCGCCGAGTCGGCCGCGCGCCGGGAGAGTAGCCACGCTGGTTGGGCGCCAAGCACCGAAACCCCGCAGCGCTGAGCCGCGGGATAACCGCACCCCAGCTCGTGTTGAACTGGGGAAATCCATGCAACAAGACCACGACCGGCGCGTCAGCAGGACCTTCGTCGATGACATCGAACACGAGTCCTGCGCGGCGGAACTGGTCCATGGAGTCAGCGTGCACCGGGGACGCCCGGTGCACGCGAGTATTGCCGAGGCCTATGCCTTCTGGGGCGGCGTATCGGAGTCAGGACCCGTGCGCTCGGCGGGTCGTGTCGCGCGGCTACGGCGGCGAGCTTGAAGTCGGCGCAGCCGAACTTTCCACGAGCTCCATTCGCCCAACGTGACACCGGCGGCGAGCGCGGTACCGATCGCAAATGCACCCAGCACCGACGCGAACCCGACGGCGTGCTGATCGTTGAGGATGGCGTAAATGCCGTGCAGCAGCGAAAGACCGGGTAGCAGGGGCACAATGCCCGCGATCGACACAACCATCGGCGGCGCGAGATTGCGGCGCTCCATCAGCCTGCCGACCAATCCGATCGGCACTGCTGCGACGAACGACGCCACCACGACACCCAACCCCGCGCCCTGTGCGAGGAGGAACGCGATGGTGCCCGCGGCACCACCGAAAGCCGCAGCGATCGCCGCGGAGCGTTCGGCATAGCAGGCAAGGGCGTACGCCGCCGCGCTCGCCGCGCCGAATGCGACGCGTGCAGGTAGCTCTGCGAGCGCAGGAGGCGCGTCTGCGCTGATGGCGACGAACGGTGCGCCGAAGCGGTTGGCGAGATGCAGTACCACCGCCACGCCGGCGATCGTCGCGCCCGTCAACATGACCAACTCGAAGAAGCGGCCAGCGGCGGTGACCGGGGCACCGGTGATGACGTCGCCGACCGAGCCCACCAGCGAAAGGCCGGCGAGGATCACAACCAGGCCTGCCGCGATGGCCACGGTCGGTTCGAACTGCAACCCCAGCTTGGGGCTGAGCCAGTAGAGCAGTAGCGGGGGCGCCGTCGCGATGGCGCCGCCGACCGCGTACTGGAAGAAGAACGGCAGCCCGTGTCTGTTGAGTCGCCGATTGACGCGGTCGATCGTCATGGTGCTCAGAGCGCTGACCACGCAGGCAAGCCAACTGGCGCCCAGAGTTCCGGCCGTCGCGAACGCCAACGCACCCCAGGCCAGGGTGGCTACCCACCGCTTGTACGGGTGCGGCGCGGTGACGATCGCGTCAAGCTCGTCGCGGGCCTTCGACGACGACACCTGGCCGGCGCGGATACGCGCGATCAGGCGGTCGACGGCGGCCAACCTGCTGAAGTCGATCGACCGGGACTGCACGATGTGCAGGGTGGTGGCTGGCGGGGACGTCGGTCCGCGGTATGCCGCGACGTGGATCGTCGTGTTGATCACATCGACCTCGCACCGGTCGATGCCATACGCGGCGGCGATGGCCGCAACCTGGTCCATCGTCGCGGTCGCCGGCATCCCGGACGCCATCAGGATGGCCCCGATACTTCCAGCCAGATCGAGCACCTCGCCCACGCGCGCGTAGTAGGCCTCGTCGCGCTCTGTGCGCTCCGCATTCGTTATCCGCGGCATGGCGTCGGTGGGCGGGTCGGTTTCCCGCACGATCCGGCTCAAGATCTCGCGTTGACGCGCCCGCCATGGCTGGCCCGCACGATCACGGGTCAACTCCACAGCACCCCCTTCAATTACGTCTTCTGTTACGTCTGCCGGCTCGGGTATTCGCAGTGAGCAAGCGCAGACGATCGATCTGTCTGTCGACCTAAAGTTTTGTTTTCCGCTCACGTCGCAGGTGTCGGGCCGAGTCAACAGCCGCACCCTGCGTGTCAATGACGAGGTCATCGAACAGCTCAAGCAGCTAATATCCTACGCTGATCGATTTCGCAAGGCTGCCGTTGTCGTGGTGAGAATCAGCACACTTTACGCCGCGGTAATCCGATGAATTCAAGCTGCGCAGACCAAGGTGTGGTAGCTCAGTGTGATGCCAGAGCAGGGCGTCGTCGTACGCGCGCACGACGTCGCAGTGCCCATCGATCTGCCGATCCCGATGTCGTACGCATTAATCGGGTCGGTGTGGGCGTTGACGGCGATCTTCGCCGCCGTCGCGCTCATGTGGAAGCAACCCCGCTTCGACCCAGCTCAGCCGGGACGCCCACTACCGCAATGGGTGACCCGGGTCATCGACTCCCCTGTCTGCCGCTGGACTGCCGCGATTGCGGTTCTGCTGTTCACGCTCTGGGTCGGCGTCGCCGCGGTCTTCGGGCCGCAGGACGGCGAAAATCCTTTGCGCGGAGTGTTTTACGTGCTGCTGTGGACAGGGCTGCTCGCTGTATCACTGGCAATCGGCCCAGTATGGCGCGCAATCTCACCGGTGCGGACCGTATACCGATTGATCACCGTGAACCGCGGCGCCGGGCTAATCAACTATCCGGACCGCTGGGGGTACTGGCCCGCCGTAATCGGGTTGTTTGCATTCGTGTGGCTGAAATTGGCGAGCCCCAACTTCGGCACACTGACAACAATCAAGTTCTGGCTTCTCGGCTACTTCGTCGTGATGATGGCCGGCGCGCTGTGCTACGGGCAGCGGTGGTTCGCCCGCAGTGATCCATTCGAGGTGTACAGCGTGGTGGTGTCTCGGCTCTCCCCGTTCCGCCGCAACCCCGATACCCGACTGATCGCCGTCGGCAATCCGATGGACCATCTGCCGTCCATGCCGGTGCGGCCGGGAACGCTTGCGTTCCTTGCGGTGCTGCTGGGATCCATCGCCTTCGACAGCTTCTCGGCGTTGACCAAAGTCGAAAACCTCATCTATGACTATGCCGGGGCGTTTCCGTGGGTTTCGGAACTGATGGGCGCCACCGTGCTGCGCACCTGCGGCCTGATGGTGTTCATAGTCGCCGTTGCAGTGACGTTTTGGGCGGCGTCGCGCGCCACCGGCGGACTCGACCGTCGGCAGCGCCGCGAACTGCCCGGCCACCTGGCACACGCGTTGATTCCGCTGATCGTGGGGTACACGATCGCCCACGACCTGACGAATCTCGTTGAGCGAGGCCAAGTAACGATCATCCTGCTGGCAGATCCCCTGGACAGAGGTTGGGAACTGTTCGGATTGGGCGTAGAGGACGTCAACACCTGGCTATCGCTACACCCGGGCGTGTTGTCGGCCATCAAGGTTTCGTGCGTCCTTTTGGGTCACATCGCCGCCTTCGTTGCCGCGCACGACAGGGCTCTTCGACTCCTACCCTCGGCACACCGACTGACCGGGCAGCTACCGCTGATGATCACCATGATCGGCTATGCCTTCATCGGGCTATACCTGCTTTTCGGTGCGTAGGTCCGCGGTCCGGCCACCTGTGGTCATTGAAAAGTTCTCTGCGGCAACTGGTTCAAGTCGCAGGCTGTGGCTGTTGGGTGACGCCGCCACCCGTGACCGGAGCTCGAATGTCGGCAGCTGCAAGACAACCGACCGCCCTTGACCCACAATGATGGCCATGGTCAAATCCATCGGCACCGCCAACAGCCTCGTCGACACAGAAGACGCCACAGCGAGCACCGCGGTCGCCGGGTCGGTAGCGACCGTAGCCAGCTCCGCAGTGGCAGGCTCGGCAGCCACGGTGGCAAGCACCGCAGTCGCCGGCTCGGCAGCGACCGTCGCCAGTGCCGGTGTCGTCAGCTCGGCGGCCACCGTCGCCAGTACTGCCGTGGCGGGGTCGATCGCCACAGCCGGAAGCGCGGCCGTGGCCGGAAGTATCGCCACCGCGATGTCACTCGCGGTGGCCGGGAGCATCGCATGCGCGGCGTGTGCGTTCTGCAAGCGTTGTATCGCCTGCCTGGCTTGCGTGGGTTGCACAGATTGCGTCGGGTGCGTGGGTTGTTACAACTGCTCGGGCCTACGGTTCGCCGTCGGGCGCCGCGACGTGCACGCCTGATTCAGCTAGTTCGGCAGGGATGCATAAGAACCCCCTCGCTGTTGGATTAGATGTCTAGACGCGAGACCGGCGGCGGCATCCGAACCCTCAAGGAGAGTTGCATGACAGACGAGACTGGCGATGACGTGGCGTCGTCCGAGGGCACGGTGACCGTCACGGAATCGGGTACGGGGACATACACGCAGGAGATCACATCCGGGCACCATCGCTTCGTCGCGGACGAGCCGCGGCGGACGGGCGACGACGCGGGGCCGACCCCCTACGATCTGCTGCTGGCCGGGCTCGGGGCATGTACCTCCATGACGGTGCGGATGTACGCCGACCTCAAGGGTTGGCCGCTTGAGCGGGTGCGAGTGACTCTGCGGCACAGCCGGATTCATGCCGAAGACTGCGCCGCGTGCGAAACGACCAAGGGATGGATCAACCACATCGATCTGGACGTCGAGTTGACCGGCGACCTCGACGACACCCAACGGCAGCGGTTGCTGCACATCGCCGAACGTTGCCCCGTCCATCAGACCCTGACATCAGAGATAGACGTCACCACGTCCTTGCGCTGAAGGTTTCGCTATACGTCTTCTTGGCCGATGTCACAACACAGGGCGATGAAGTCGGACGCCAGGACCATGTACACGTATTCGTTCTTGTCGCGATCCGATGACACGAATACACCGTCGAATAGGTCCGCAGTCTCGCCGCAGTAGAACGCGAACACGAAGCTGTGCATGATCTCGCGACACAGGTCCGCAACGGAAAGCGTCCTTCTGCGGCCGTTCTCGAAGTCGTAGGAATCCTCGATGTCGCCGGGCGAATGCGGATCGGGCCGATCTCCACTCAGGTCGTAACGCTTGACCGGGAACGGCCGCTCGCTGAGTTCATCCGACACCCTGTGTGACTCGATCAGCTTTCGCATCGCGTAGGCGCTCACCACAAAATCCCGCTCGATGAGGTAGCCGGTTCGGTCGGTCCACCTCGTCTGCTTCGTCTTCGCTTCCAGTCGGTCAGCGATCTTGACTAGCTCGTCTTTCCATGGGTAGAAGTCATCGATCACGCAGCGACAATAGAGTGCTCGAGTGAGCGCCGCCGGAGCGGGAACTGGGTGGTCAGAGATTGCCGCCGTCGTAACTTCTGTGAGGACCGGCGCGAATACCTTTCAGTGACGTCGATCCCCACCGGTTCGACGCTTCCGAAGGAGGAACACCTCGATGCCGAACGATCGCAGCCGCGCAGTGGCCGCCATCGGCGGCGCCATATCTGTCCTGGCGTTTCCGGCCGTCCTAAACATCGCGCCAGCTCACGGCGCCCCGCTGCCCGATTTTTGCGTGCCGCCCAGCGTCGTCGACAACGTCTGCACCGCGCGGCTTACGTCAGTGACGGACGATGCCGTCGACGGGACGATCACCGGGACGCCGGTCGGTGGCGGGGCGGCGATTACCCTTGCGGGACAGGGAGATGCGTACCTGAAGTCGACGGGATTCGGATGTGCGCCGCCGGACCCGGTTCAACGCTGGGACGCCACGATCGACAGCGTGAACAACACCAACCTCGACCCGTCTGACCCCAATTGGTACGGCAATGCCAAGGCCAGAGCGTTCCTGCCCAGGACCCTGAATGACCTGGCCAGCCAGTTTCCCCCCGACATCCTGGTTGTCCGGTTCGCGCCTGACGACGCCCAGTCGGGCTCGTTCCGCCTCGTATCCATTCAGCCGGCGGCCCAGTAGGAGCGGCCTACCGCACCCGGGGAACTACTCCTCGACAGAAGAGGTGAATCGGGTGAGCAGATCCTTGAGTTGTTCTGCCTCGCCGGGCCCCATCACGGAAACGAGCTGCTCACGCAGTGGCTCAGCCGCTGCGTGAGCGGTGTCGAAAAGCTTCAGCCCCTTAGGGGTGATCTCAACCGCCCGCACCCGGCGATCCCCGGGGACGGACTTGCGCACGGCCAGTCCCTTGCGCTCCAGGTCGTCCACGACCCGCATGATCCCCGCCTTATCCGAGCCCGTTGCTTCCACCAAGTCGCGCTGCTCCGTGGGCCCGCGATTGACCAGGACAAGCAGCACGGCGAAGTGCCGCATCTCGATGCCGAGCGGCCGAAGTGCCTCCGCCATCACCGCAGCGGCGCGCCAGTGCGCCCGGCGCAGCAGGAGCCCGAGAGCGAACGGCGAGGGATCCCCAGGGCGGTCGGTCGCACGTGCGGTCGCCCGCCGAGGAGCGTCGGCGGTCATGAGGCGACTTCGCTGAACGCAAGTTCCTCGTCGCCCACCATCGTCACCGTCTCATCGAGTGGTGCTCTACCCGTACGGACGTAACTGACCGTGGGATCCTCATGGCCGATCGACAAGCCGCAGAACAGGATTAGCCCGTCCGGGGGTGAGAGGACCTCCGCGACCGTGTTGCGAACCTGCGACCACGCCATCTGCGGGCAACTGTGCAGGCCTTCGTCGCGGAGCAGGAGCATGATGGTCTGCAGATACATCCCGAGGTCGGCCCATTGGGCCGGGCCCATGTCGCGGTCGATGTAGACGAATAATGCGGCAGGCGCGCCGAAACAGTCCCAGTTGGCGATGGCCGCCCTCATGCGCGCCTCCCAGTCCTCGCGGGCAATGCCGAGTGCGCTGTAGCGCTCCTTTCCGAAGGCGGAGCGGCGATCGCGGTACGGCGACTTCATCGCAGACGGGTACATCTCGTACTCCCGCTCATCCCAGGGGACTCCGTTGGCCACGCGCTCGACGGCGCGCTTCTTGAGCTCGGCCAGCGGCGCGCCGGTCACTACGTAGATGTTCCACGGCTGGACGTTCGATCCGGATGGTGACCACGACGCGGCCGACAGCACCCGGTCCAGCACCTCCCTCGACACGGGCTCGTCGGTGAAACCGCGCACCGCCCGTCGGCTCGTGACCGCCTCATATACGTCCATGATCTCCCACCTTATGATCCGTTACGTTTACTACTATATTATTCAATACGATATTGATCGATACTATTCCCATAGATCGGGTTCCGCGAGCCTGTAGTTATCGACACCGCCACTCTCCAATCCCCGCGATAGCTACAGGCTCGTGTTCATGACCCAAACACACATGAAAACGCCCCCGGCCCATGAGGACCGGGGGCGTTTGTGTGCAGTTTTTCTAGTGAGCGTGGCCGTGGTGATGACCGTGGCCGTGGCCGTGGTCAGCTTCCTCGGCCGGCTTCTCCACGATAGCCGTCTCGGTCGTCAGCACCATGCGCGCAACCGACGCCGCGTTCAGCACCGCCGAGCGGGTGACCTTGACGGGGTCGACGACACCGTCGGCGCCCAGATCGCCGTATTCCAGCGTGGCCGCGTTGAAGCCCTGTCCATCAGGCAGGTCCGCGACCTTGTTCACCACGACCGAGCCGTCCAGGCCGGCGTTGGTGGCGATCCAGTACAGCGGCGCCGAGAGTGCGGCGGCGAACACCTCGGCACCGACCGCCTCGTCACCGGTCAGCTCGGCGCGGACCTTGTCCACCACCTTGCGGGCACGCACCAGCGACGCGCCACCGCCGGTGATGATGCCCTCCTCGACCGCGGCCTTGGCGGCTGCAACGGCGTCCTCCACGGCCTCCTTGCGCTTCTTGAGGTCGGTCTCGGTGGCCGCGCCGACCTTGATCACCGCGACACCGCCGGCCAGCTTGGCCAGCCGCTCCTCGAGCTTCTCGCGGTCCCAGTCGGAGTCGGTGCTCTCGATCTCGGAACGCAGTTGCGCCTTACGCCCGTCGATGGCGTCCGTGGTGCCCCCGCCGTCGACGATTACGGTGCTGTCCTTGTCCACCACGACGCGCCGAGCACTGCCCAGCACCTCGAGGCCGACCTCGCGGAGCACCAAGCCGACGTCGGGGTTGACGACCTGAGCGCCAGTCACGATGGCGAGGTCGTCCAGGAACGCCTTCCGACGGTCGCCGAAGAACGGCGCCTTGACGGCGACGGCCTTGAGCGTCTTGCGGATGGAGTTGACCACCAGCGTCGAAAGCGCCTCGCCCTCAACGTCTTCGGCGACGATCAGCAAGGGCTTGCCACTCTCGGCGACCTTCTCCAGCAGCGGCAGCAGGTCGGGCAGCGAGCTGATCTTCTCGCGATGCAGCAGCACCACCGCGTCCTCGAGCACGGCCTCCTGGGCGTCGAAATCGGTGATGAAGTACGCCGAGATGTAGCCCTTGTCGAAACCGACGCCGTCGGTGATCTCCAGTTCGGTGTTCAGCGTCGACGACTCCTCGACGGAGACGACGCCGTCGGCGCCGACCTTGGTCATCGCCTCGCCGACCAGCTCACCAACCTGCTCGTCGCGCGAGGAGACGGTCGCAACCTGTGCGATGCCCTTCTTGTCGGACACCGGGGTGGCCGAGGCCAACAGGGCTTCCGATACGGCGTCGGCGGCCTTCGAGATGCCCACGCCCAGCGCGATCGGGTTGGCACCCGCCGCGACCTGCCGCAGTCCGGCCTTCACGATCGCCTGCGCCAACACGGTCGCGGTGGTGGTGCCGTCGCCGGCCACGTCGTTGGTCTTGGTGGCCACCGACTTCACCAGCTGCGCACCGAGGTTTTCGAACGGATCCTCGAGATCGATCTCGCGGGCGACGGTGACGCCGTCGTTGGTGACCGTTGGGCCACCGAACGCCTTGGCCAGCACCACGTGCCTGCCACGAGGACCAAGCGTCACGCGGACAGCGTCGGCGAGCTTGTCTACGCCGGCTTCCATTGCGCGGCGCGCAGTTTCGTTGAACTCAATCTGCTTGCTCATGTTTTCCTCACTACGCACGCCGCCCCGGGACCTTCCGCGTTGAAGCGCGGAGGATCACCGGGGCGGGCATGGGTGCTTACTTGTTGACGACTGCCAGCACGTCGCGGGCGGACAGAATCAGGTACTCCTCGCCGTTGTACTTGATCTCGGTGCCGCCGTACTTGCTGTAGATGACGACGTCGCCCTCGGACACGTCCAGCGGAATCCGCTTCTCACCGTCCTCATCCCAGCGGCCGGGGCCGACTGCGACGACGGTGCCTTCCTGCGGCTTCTCCTTGGCGGTGTCGGGGATGACCAGACCGGACGCGGTCGTGGTCTCGGCCTCGTTGGCCTGTACGAGGATCTTGTCCTCGAGTGGCTTGATGTTCACGCTCGCCACGATGGAGCCCTCCAGTAGTTCGGGTTTAAATCCGGGGTCTATCCCCGGATGCCAGCATTACAGGTGTTCGGCATGCGTCCGTGCCTCGCGCCGTCGTCGCGGGTGCCGGAGCAGGGGTTGGCCGCGTGCCACCTAGCACTCTATACACGAGAGTGCTAGCACTCAAGGTCGCCCCACTGCCTACCGATCGAAGTCCCTCGGGTCGACCATCAGGTGGGCGGAGATGTCCCCGATCATCTCAACGTCGACCTGCCTGGAAGTGAAGTACCACCCAGCATCGTCGCAGCTGAACGAGTCGACATAGCGTCCGACGACGATCGGCTGCAGCGGCACGGTCTCGGTGTTCTGCACGACGCAGAAGGTCGACCGGGCTGTGGCCGTTCGCTCAGCGCTGATCTCGACGATGGGGTTGAGCACGAGGTGGCGGGTGCGCGGGGTGTTGCCGTTGTCCGGATACCGGCGGGTGGTCAGCGCGAAAATCTTGGCAATGGTCTCGGCCCCCGACGTCGAGGCCGACTTGGCTCCCGCGAAGGTGGCGCGCGCCAGCAGTCGCCCGACCCCGTCGAAGTCGCCCGCGTCGATCAGTTCGGCGTAGCGGTACAGCAGCTCGGTGACGGCCAGCTTGTCCGCGACTTCTCGCGGGGGGCTCACGCCACTTGACCCTTCACTACGGGCAGACCCGGATCGCTGGCCGCGTCCAACGGCGAGGGCGGCGCTCCTCCGGCGATCAGGTGTGCGGCGAACGACGCGATCATCGCGCCGTTGTCGGTGCACAGCCGCGGCCGGGGGATGCGCAGCGTGAGCCCGTTGGCCTCGCAGCGTTCCTGCGCGAGTTCCCGCAGCCGCGAGTTCGCTGCGACCCCGCCGGCGATCAACAGCGTCGAAACGCCCAACTGGGCGGCGGCGCGCACCGCCTTCATGGTCAGCACGTCGGCCACCGCCTCTTGGAAACCCGCCGCGACATCGGCCCGGTTGTAATCGGAATGACTCGCCGTTCTTTCTATGTACCTGGCGACCGCGGTCTTCAGCCCCGAGAAGCTGAACGTGAACGGATCGTCGCGCGGCCCGGTCATCCCGCGGGGAAAGACGATCTTGTCGCGATCACCCTCGCGGGCCAGGTCGTCGAGTACCTTGCCGCCCGGATACCCGAGGCCAAGCAGCCGCGCCACCTTGTCGTAGGCCTCGCCCGCGGCGTCATCGACCGTGCTGCCCAGCTCGACGATCGGCTCGCCCAGCGACCGCACGTGCAGCAGGTTGGTGTGACCGCCCGACACCAGCAGGCCGACACTTTCCGGCAGCGGACCGTGGTCATAGACATCGGCAGCGAGGTGACCACCGAGATGGTTGACGGCGTAGAACGGAACCTGCCATGCGGCCGAATACGCTTTGGCCGCAGCGACTCCCACCAACAGCGCGCCGGCAAGGCCGGGGCCGATGGTGGCGGCGACGATATCGGGCTTGGCCACGTCGGCGGCCTCCAGCGCGCGGCGCATCGTGGGGCCGAGCGCCTCCAGGTGCGCGCGCGACGCGATCTCGGGCACCACACCACCGAAGCGGGCGTGCTCGTCGACGCTTGAGGCGACCTCGTCCGCGAGGAGCGTGACGGTGCCGTCGTCGTCGAGCCGGGCGATACCGACACCAGTCTCGTCGCAGGAACTTTCGATGGCCAGGATGATCGTCATTGGGGGTCCCGCCTCATCGTGTAGGCGTCGGCACCGCTGGCGCGGTAATACCGTCTGCGCACTCCCACCCGTTCGAAGCCCACGCTCTCGTACAGCGCGATGGCCGGTTCGTTGTCGGTGCGGACCTCCAGGAAAACCACGCCACCGGAGGCATATTCGAGCAGGTGACCGAGCAGCGTTCGGCCGATACCGAGCCCCTGGTAGGCGGGATCGATGCCGATGGTGTGAATCTCATACTCGTACGGCAGTTTTCGACCGAGCCGCGCGACACCCCCGTAGCCGACGAGCTTGTCGTCGGATCGTGCGGCGACGTAGTGGTTGTGCTTGGCCTCCAATTCGGCGTAGAAGACCCGCGCGGGCCACGGGTCGTCGCCCTCGAACAACTGCGCTTCGAGTTCGGCACACCGGGCGGCGTCGGCGCGGGTCAGCGGTCCGTACTCGACCGTCATCGGACGGCCGCCGATTGTTGGGGCATGGGCTTGGCGTCGGGGCGGCGCAGATACATCGGTGTCAGCGCTGCGGGCCGGGCCGACAGGTCTGCGGCTCGGACCAGGCCCGCCGCCGTCGGATAGACCGGCGTCAACCGCGGCAGGTCGAATAGCGCGGCATGCTCGGGCGATCCGGCCACCGCATCAGCGTCCGCAGGCACATCCGCAGGGGCGTTCACCGCGGGTCCGTCGATTCGGACGCCGTCGCGATAACGCGCCCAGTACACCTCTCGGCGGCGCGCATCGGTGACGACGAGGACGTCGCCGCCCGTCGCAGCTGTTTCGACGCCAATCGCATCGAGGCTGCACACCCCGTGCACGTCGACGCCGAGGGCGTGGCTCAATGCGGCGGCGGTGGCCATCCCGACCCGTAATCCGGTGAAAGGGCCAGGGCCGCAACCGACGACGATCGCCTCGAGGTCCGCAACGTCTAGGCCGGCGTCGGCGATCGCGCCCACAATGTTCGGGGTCAGCTGTTCGGCGTGTGCCCGCGCGTCCACAGTGACCACCTCTGCGAGCACCGTGATGTCGCTACCGGCGCGCCGCACGACCCCGGCCGTCACGGCCGGGGTGGCGGTGTCGATGGCCAGTATGGTGGCGCTCATCGGAGGCTCCATTGCCAAACGGCCGTGCGGACCTCGGTGTCGGCTGCGCGTTCGAGCCGGATGTCGAGATGACTGTCGGAGAGCCGTTCGGCGAAACCTTCGCCCCACTCCACCACGACGACCGAGTCGTCGAGGTCGGTGTCCAGATCCAGCGAGTCGAGCTCACCCAGCAGGTCGACGGACGCGTGGTCGAGCAGCCGGTACATGTCGACGTGGATCATCGCCGGACGGTCCTCGCGCCTGGCACGATGCACCCTGGCCAGCACGAAAGTCGGTGAGATCACCGGCCCTTCGACGTCCAGCGCGTTGGCGATCCCCTTGGCCAACACGGTCTTTCCCGCACCCAGCGGTCCGGACAGCACGACGACGTCACCGGCGCGCAGCTGCTCACCGAGCTGGGTGCCGAGCGCGATGGTGTCGTCTGCGGTGGGTAGCTCGGCGGTGCCCGAGCGACGCTCAGCCATGGTTGCGCACCCGGTCTCGCACCCGACGCGTGAGCGCGACCAGCTTCGACGGTGTGGCTCGCTCGACCAGTCGCACCAGCCCGTCATCAATGGCCCCTGGCTGTTCGAGCTGAACCAAATGTCCTGCGCCACCGACGATCACGAGATCAGCTTTCGGCAGCGCGGCGGCCATGCTCTGCGATTGTTCCATGGGTGTCAGCAGATCGCGGTCACCGCAGGCGATCAGGGTGGGCACCTTCGCGAGAGTGGACAGCCCGTCGATCTCGTCGTGCACCTCGAGTGCGTGCAGAAACTCGACCAGCGTGGCGATCGGCGTGTCGTGCATCATCCGCTCGGAGAACGCCACCACGCTCGGGCTGATCTTCTCGTCACCGTACGACGCGGCCCGCAGGATCGGAGCGATCACCGACTTGGCGGCGCCGCGGGTGCGGTGCACGGTCTTGGGCGCG
The DNA here is from genome assembly GCA_963848855.1 of uncultured Actinomycetota bacterium. Lineage (GTDB taxonomy): Bacteria > Actinomycetota > Actinomycetes > Mycobacteriales > Mycobacteriaceae > Mycobacterium. The sequence goes on along the minus strand of CAWKFL010000005.1, from coordinate 228,343 downwards.
TAGCGCACGGCGAAGCGGGCTGCCTCCAGCGCTGGGTTCTTCAGGATCTCGCCGAGCGGTGATCGCGAAACACCTTCGGCCGCAGACGCGATGAGCGCCACCCCGACGATTCGCTTGGGATACCGCTGCGGAAACTGTCTGGCGTGAGATAACACGGTCATGCCGCCCATCGAGTGGCCGACGAGCACGACGGGACCGCGCGGTGCCATCACGGCCAGCACCGCCTCCAGGTCCTGGCTCAACTGCGTCACCGTGTACGAGTCCGGTGACGCCTCGCCCGACTGGCCGTGTCCGCGCTGGTCGTAGAACACCATCCGGACCTGGGGACCCCACTGCTCGGCGAGGCGGGCGCGTTGAAAGTAGAAGGCGCCCATGCGTAAACAGAAGCCGTGCGCGAACACGACGGTCAGCGCGGCATCCTGCGGGCCCACCTCGCGCACGGCGAGCGGAACACCGTCAGCGGTCGTGACCACGTAACTGCGGTCGCCGTCGAGTAGCTCGAAATCCTCGTGCTGGTAGGGGTCGTCGGAGGTGACGTGTCGGCGCAGTGATCGCGCGATGGAGACACCGGCAGCTGTGCCGACCGCCGTCACCCCCGCTGCGCCTGCCAGCCATCGGGCAGGGAACCTGTAACCCCGCAGCGGCCCAGTATGGTTATCACTCAACGGCTTTGGCCTGTCGCCGCTCCGCGATAGGTTCTGGTGACCCGGCCGCGCGGGCTCGTGACGACCTCGTAGTTGATCGTGCCGATCAGGTCGGCCCAGTCCTGTGCGGTGGTTTCGCCGCGGGTGCCCGGGCCGAACAGGATCGCCTCATCCCCCTCGGCGACGTCGACGGATCCGGGGCCGAGGTCGACGACGAACTGGTCCATGCAGATGCGGCCGACGTTGCGGCGCAGCCGGCCCTTGATGAGCACGTCGATGCGGCCGCTCAACGTTCGGAATACGCCATCGGCGTAGCCGATCGGCAGTAGCGCCAGGTTGGTGTCGGCGCCGGCGATCCAGGTGTGCCCATATGAAACGCCGTCGCCTGCCTGCACCGAACGCACCAGGGCAACAGGGCATTTCAGGGTCATGGCGGGGCGCAGCCCCATATCGCCGCGTTCGGGAATGGGGGTCTGGCCGTACACCGCGATGCCCGGGCGAACCATGTCGAAGGCAAGGTCGGGCCGTGTCATCGCGGCCGGGGAATTGGACAGGTGCACGATCTCGAAAGTGATGCCGCGATCACGGGCATGCGCGATCATCTCGGACAGCCGCTGGGCCTGCTTGTCGTTGAAGGGGTTATCCGGCTCGTCGCCGTGGGCGAGATGCGACATGATGCCGCGCAGCCGGACCGCCCCCTCGGCCTTCGCGCGGCCCAACACGGTTAGCAACTCCGGATACTCGGCGGCGCTCACGCCGTTACGGCTCAGCCCGGTATCCACCTTGACGGTCACGGTAGCCGTGCGGCCGGTGCGCTCGACAGCGTCGAGTAGTTCGCCGAGTTGGCGCAGCGAGGACACCGCGATCTGGACGTCGGCATGCAGGGCAGGACCGAAGTCGGTGCCGGGCGCGTGCAGCCAGGCCAGCACGGGCGCGTCGACACCATCGCGGCGCAGCGCGAGCGCCTCGTCGAGGGTGGCCACGCCGAGTTCGGCGGCACCCGCTGTCAGTGCCACCCGGGCGACGGCTGTAGCGCCGTGTCCGTAGCCGTCGGCCTTGACCACGGTCATCACCGCAGCGGAGCCGGCATGCTCGCGCAGCAACTGCACGTTGTGGGCGATCGCGTCGAGGTCGACCACGGCCTCTGCGGCCGCGTTCGACGAGGTCGTGAGCTCGGTTGTCTGCATCGTCATGTCACCACGGCCGATTGTCCCAGAACAGGGTGAAAGGTTGCTGGCTGGATCAGCCCGAAAAGGTCTCGAAAGGGCGATGAAGAATCTTCACTCTCGCGTCGTTCAGAGGAGGCGTCCGCTCCATTCACACATTCCCAAGACGCTGAGAAGGACGTTGACTTGACTTTGACGACTGACTCCCCGCGCGCCGTGTTCGATCGTCTGACCCGGACCGATCCGCCGGTGCACACGCCCGTGCTATTCGATACCGCCTGCGTGTTGGGTGGCAGCATCGCCGGTCTGTTGGCCGCGCGGGTGCTTGCTGATCACGCCCGCACAGTGCTGATCATCGAGCGCGACGACGTGAACACCGAAGGACGTCCACGATCCGGGGTGCCGCAGGATCGCCAGGGGCATGCACTGCTCCCGGGTGGTCGTGCGCAGATCGAACGATGGCTGCCTGGCATCACACGCGAAGCGCAGGATTTGGGCGGCGCGCTTGTCCGGCCCGATCAACAGGCGGTCTACCTGGGTGATCAACAGCAGATGCGGAGTCGCGAGACGCCGCTTCTGGCGGGCACCAGGCCATTCCTCGAGTCCCGTATCCGCAGCCGCGTCCTTGCGCTTCCCAACGTGTCGACCCTCTCAGCTCAGGCAGCAGGCCTCGAATTTCGTGACGACGCGGTGCGCGCCGTCCGGTATGCGGCCGACGGCGATGAAAAGGTCATCGACGTCGACTTTGTGGTGGACGCTATGGGACGGTCCAGCAAGTTGTCGGACTGGGTCGAGCAGGCCGGCTACCAGCGCCCGCACCTGGAACGGCTGCGAACGAATATCAACTATGCGACCGCGCTGTTCGAACGGCAACAGCACGCGGGCGAGTTGCCCCTGGCGACCGCGCTGGCACGGTTCGGCGGCCCGTCGGCGCCCGACGGTTTGTGCGTAGCGGGGGCGCTGCCGGTCGAAGACAACCAATGGCTGGTGATGCTGATGGCCTACGAACCCGATCGACCACCCGCGTCGATCGAGGCCTTTCGGTCGACGTGCGCCAAGCTGCCGTCCATATTCGGGCACGCAGCCCGCGGGAAGGTCACCCGCGAGATCGAGACCTACCGACAAGCCGACAGCCGCCGTCGCGACTTCACCGGATTGGCGCGGTTCCCGGCGCGCCTGGTCAGCGTCGGCGATGCGGTGGCGTCGTTCAATCCGATTCACGGCCAGGGTATTTCGTCGGCGTCACTGCATGCGAGCTGCCTGTCCGACTATCTGGTCGCTGCCCCGCAACTCGACCGGGCGGCCACCGAGTTCTTCGACCTGCAATCGGTCGTGACCGATGCCGCGTGGATGATGTCGGCGGGCGACGACGCCGCCCGGTTGGACGCCGTCGAGGGCAACGAGATACCCGAAGATGTTGCGCTCCAACGATCGGCACTGGAACAAGTGCTTGAGGCGACCCTCGTTGAGCAGACCGTCGCCGAGGCTTTCACTGCCGTCACGTACATGCTCGCCCATCCCGCATCACTGGCCGAGCCGGCCCTGATCGAACGAGCGGTCGCCGTCAACCAGCGCGCAGGCACCTAAGCCCGCAGAGCGCGAACGTTCCTTACCACTCGAAAATTTGGCCAAATTTCGAGTGGTAAGGAACGTTCGGCGGGAAAGAGTTAGTGCGAGAAGGGCTGCACCTCGTTGAAATGGCCCTTGGGCTTCAGCTCGTCCAGATGCTTCAGTGCGGTCAGCGTGTCGTCGCGCAGCGTTCTGGCCAGATCCATCGAGAACCCCTCGCGGACGACGATGCGCAGCACCGCGATATCCGTGGCGTTCTCCGGCATGGTGTAGGCGGGCACCTGCCAGCCGTACGCCCGGAGCGCATGCGAAACGTCGAACTCCGTGTAACCGGGATTGCCCTGCAACCGGAAGCTGATCACCGGGATCGCTGACCCGTCGCTGATCAGCTCGAAATGCTCGTGGGCTCGCAGTTGGTCACCAAGCCATCGCGCGGTCTGCGACAGGCAACTCATCACCTGCCCGTAGCCGGCCTTCCCCAGCCGCAGGAAGTTGTAGTACTGGCCGACCACCTGATTGCCGGGGCGGGAGAAATTCAGCGTGAAGGTCGGCATGTCGCCGCCCAGGTAGTTGACCCGGAAAACCAGGTCCTCGGGCAGATACTTCGGGCTGCGCCACAACACGAAGCCGATGCCTGGATAGGTCAAACCGTACTTGTGGCCGCTGACGTTGATCGACACCACCCGCGGCAGCCGGAAATCCCACACGAGGTCGGGATGCAGGAAGGGCACGACGAACCCGCCGCTGGCCGCGTCGACATGCACCGGCACGTCGGGCTTTCCGGGCTTGGCCGCCAATTCGTCCAGCGCCGCGCAGATCTCGCCGATCGGCTCCAGTTCACCGGTGAATGTGGTGCCGAGGATCGCCACCACGCCGATGGTGTCCTCGTCGACGTTTTCCAGCACCTGCTCGGGCGTGATGACGTAGCGGCCCTCCTCCATCGGGAGGTACCGCGGTTCGACGTCGAAATAGCGGCAGAACTTCTCCCACACCACCTGCACGTTGGAGCCCATCACCAGATTCGGCGTGCGGCCTTTCCAGTTTTTGCCGACCCGCTCCCGCCACAGCCATTTCATCGCAAGGCCTGCCAGCATCACGGCCTCGCTCGAACCGATCGTCGACACCCCGACGGCACTGGACGGATCGTCGTCGCGCAGGTCCTCTGCATGGAACAGATCGGCCACCATGCACACGCACCGCTGCTCGATCGCAGCCGTCGCCGGGTACTCGTCCTTGTCGATCATGTTCTTGTCGAACGTCTCGGCCATCAGCTTCTCGGCCTGCGGGTCCATCCACGTCGTCACGAACGTGGCCAGGTTGAGTCTGCTGCTGCCGTCGAGCATCAGCTCGTCGTGGATGAAGCGGTATGCGGCGTCGGGGTCCATCGCCTCGTCGGGCAGCCGGAGCGTCGGAACCGGCGCCATAGCCAGCCGCCCCGTGTAGGCCGGGGTGATCTGAGGGGCGTGGGTCAGCTTGCGCGGCATGACAAGTCCTTTCGTTACAGGCTGGCGATGGCGGTGCGGACGTGGGCGAGGATGCGCGACGCGGACGTCGGGGCCGAGCGTGGCCCCGGGTCAGCGGCGGACAGGTTGGCGGCCCGCGCGTGCACGAACGCCGCTGCGGCGGCGGCTTCACCGGCGGGCAGTCCGGCGGCCAGCAGCGCCCCGATGATGCCGGACAGCACGTCGCCCGATCCGGCGGTGGCCGCCCATGACTGGCCTGCCGAGTTGAGGTAGACGGGGCCGCCGGGTTCGGCGATCACGGTGACGTTGCCCTTGAGCAGCACGGTGACACCGAGACGGTCGGCCAGCTTGCGCGACGCCGATACCCTGTCGTCACCGGGCGGGTTGCCCGCAAGCCTGGCGAATTCGCCTGCGTGAGGTGTCAATACGGTTGGCGCGCTGCGGTCGGCGACAAGGTCGGGGTGCGCTGCGAGGATCGTCAGCGCGTCGGCGTCGACGATCACCGGCAGGTCAGTTTCCAGCGCGAACCACAGCGCAGCGGCGCCGGTGTCGTCGGTGCCGAGGCCGGGCCCGACGGCCCAGGCCTGCACCCGACCGGACGCGCTCGCGCTCGGCGCTGCGATGACTTCCGGCCAGTGTGAAAGCACTTGCAGCCCAGCGCTTCCCGCATAGCGCACCATGCCAGAGGTTGCCGCAACCGCAGCACCGGTGCACAGCACGGCAGCGCCAGGGTATGTCGCCGAACCGGCCAGGACCCCGGTGACACCCTGGGTGTACTTGTCATCCTTGGGTCCCGGCATCGGCCAGCGGGCCGCGACGTCGCTCGCGTCGAATCCCAACATGTCGGTAGACGGCAGGTCGAGGCCGATGTCGACAAGCTCGACTCGTCCGCAATCACCCAGCGTGTGAACGGGTTTGAGACCGCCGAAGGTGACGGTCAATGCGGCGTTCACGTGCGGGCCGTCGGCCGCCCCGGTGTGCACGTCGATGCCGCTCGGAATGTCGACGGCGACGACGGGCAAGCCCGCTTCGTCGACGGCGCCGAACACCTCGGCCGCGTTCGGCCGCAGCGGCCCGGATCCGGAGATGCCGACGACGCCGTCTATCACTAGATCGGTTGCCGCAGGGACACTTTCCACAATGCGACCGCCACCGCGAGTGAACGCGGCCAACGCGTCCCTATGGGTGCGGTCCGGATCGAGCAGGACGGCGGTGGCACGTGCGCCCCGCCGATGCAGGAACATCGCCGCCCACAGTGCGTCGCCGCCGTTGTCGCCGGAGCCGACGACGGCGCAGACTCGACGGCCGGAGATGCCGCCGGCGAGCACGACGAGTTCGCGGGCGATCGCGGTGGCCAGTCCGAACGCGGCGCGCCGCATCAAGCCACCGTCGGGAAGGCTCGCCAGCAGCGGCGCTTCTGCCTCGCGGATCTGGTCGGCGGTGTAGTAGTGCCGCATCAGCTCCCGTCCCGGTCGATCAAGCCCCGCGCGCCAATAGGTTACGCGTATTGGCGGGATTTCAAGCCAAGACGTCGAGCGATTCTGCTGAGGATCGGTTTGCTGACCTCCTCGTCGCGCCTACCAGGTCACTGCAATGGGAAAGGCGGCTGCCCCCACCAGGGCTCGTCGAGCACGTCGATGGCTGCCACCCACTTGACCCACCAGAACCCACGCCGTCCCGGCGCGACAATCCGAGCCGGACCGCCGTGTCCGGCCGAGAGCGGAAGCCCGCCGCAATGCGTCGCCAGCAGCAGCGCCTCGGCGTCACGGCCCGGGAAACGGCGGCGGTAACCGGTAGTCGACACGACCTCAATCGACGCCCCCTGCCGCAAGCCGAGCGCCGAGAGTGGGACCCCCGACCACTCCTGATCGGTGACCCAGCCACCGGTGCAATCGAGCATGGCTTGCACGCTCACTTGCGGGAGGGCCGCAAGAGCGGTCAGGTCAAACGACCGGTCCGGGGTGCGGAGACGCCATGTCTGCTTTGCGATGTTTGGCACCGTGTCGAACATCCACTGCGTGACGGGAATCTCTGCGATGTTGTCAGAGCCGACGTGGTGCGATCCGGTTTCGCGGCGCGGCAACCCCGGCGCAACGACCCACAGCGCCGCAGAGCCCGCGACGACACCGCCGCCGAGCAGTGCTCGCCGTCGTGACAGGTCGGTGGTCCGCAGCAATGGCCGCCACCGGCGACGGCCGCTGCGATGATGCATCACCACGTGCGCCCCCAGCAGGACCACAGCCGCGACCGCGGCTCCGACGTGGATTTGCATCGGCAGCAGCCCGAGGTAAGGGCGCCATCCGCCCACCGCGTGCAGCAGCCCGCTGCAAATCGCGGTGAGCACCAGCGCGGCGAAAGTCAGACTGACCACTTTTCGGCAGCGCCCCGGCCGCCGAAAGCCACGTCGCGCGACGAGAATCTTGGCGGGGGCAAGCAGCACCAGACCCAATCCCGATGCGCCGTGCACGGCGACGACCCACTTCGCGTGGCGCGGGTCGCCGACGCCGAACGCAAGGATCCCGCTGATGGTGGCCACCACCAGAAGCGTCAGCAATGTGACGTTGAGCGGTCGAGTCCCTCGCTCCATGTCGCTCTTCAGACTGACACAACGTGAGCGCCACATACGTGCGACCGCAGAACCCGCCCGATTGTCGCGGCGGCTTCGCGGAGTCGGTCCGGCGTATGGCTCGCATATCCGACGACCAGACCCGGCGGTCCAGGCAACCGACGATGCCACGACAGCGGATGCACCAGCACACCGGCGGCGCGAAGCTCGTCGGCCACCGCCACGTCATCGTCCACGGCACCGGGCAGCGTGACCAACAGATGCAAGCCTGCGGCGACGCCCTCCACCGATGCACCAGGCAGCGCCTCATCGAGCGCGCCGAGGAGCGCATCGCGCCGCGCCCGATGCCGCGCCCGGACCAACCGGACGTGCCGGTCGTACTCGCCGCTTTCCAACAGCCGGGCGAGCACCAGCTGCGGCACGGTCGGGCTGCCAAGGTCGCTGGCGTGTTTGGCCGCCACCAGATCGTCATACCGACGCGGCGGGGCGACCAACCACCCCAGCCGCAACGCGGGCGCCAGGCTCTTCGACGTGCTGCCGGCATAGGCGATGCGGTCAGGTGCGGCGGTGTGAAGGGCCGGGACGGGAGCACGGTCGTAGCGGTACTCCGCGTCGTAGTCGTCTTCGATGACCAGTTCGGCATCGACGGCCCAGCCGAGCAGCTCGCGGCGACGCTGCGGCGCCAGCACCACGCCTGTCGGGAACTGGTGTGCCGGCGTCAGGAACACGACGGGGGTGTCGGTGGCCGCCAGCGCGTCCACCTGGATTCCGTCGTCGTCGACCGGAACGGGCACGGGCTGCAGTCCCCAGTACGCGAATTCGTCGACGGCTCCGCGCGATCCGGGATCCTCGACCGCGATCGAATCGACGCCCTCGCGGTGTAATTGCTGCGCGAGCAGCGCCATGGCCTGTGCGACACCGGCGACCACGACGATGTCGTCCGGCCCTGCCCGCAGCCCACGCGTGCGGGCCAGCCATGGCGCAAGGGCGGCGCGCAGCCGAGGGTGTCCGCGCGGATCGCCGTAGCCGAGTTCCTCGGGCGGTGTCTCGGTCAGCACGGTGCGCTCGGCGCGTAGCCACAGGCCACGCGGGAACGCCGACAAATCCGGCACCCCCGGCGACAGGTCGACGCCCTCGCCGATCGGCAGCCTGGGACGCGGCAGGCGCGGCGGTCCGGCGGGCTGGACCGCCGGTCGTGACGAGGACCGCGGCACGCGGGCGGGTTGGGCGAGGACCGTCGTCCCGCCGCCGCTGCGTCCACCGACGAGGCCCTCGTCGGTGAGCCGTCGGTATGCCTCGACGACGACGCCACGCGACACGGCGAGATCGGCGGCAAGAATCCGGGTGGCGGGCAGCCGACTGCCGGGGCCCAGCCGACCGTCGTCGATGGCGCTGCGCAGCGCAGTCACCAGCCAGTCGGTCAGGCCACGAGCCGGGGCGGTCGCGGGATCGAGCAGCAGAAAGTCGGCACCGGCTGCAACTTGGTCCATTTACAGAACTCTTCTTTGGTGCTGTTGATCGGACCATCTAATCGCGAGCATGGCGATGTGTCCAGCACTTACCGCGCCTGCATTGCGGGCGCACTCGGCATGACTTTCGTCGGCGGCAGCGTCGCGGTATCCGGCGTCCTCGCCGACGCACCACTGCACACCGCACAGGCGGCGCGGTATGCGATCGCGTGTGCGCTGCTGATCGGATGGACCCGCGTGACCAGGCGAACGTTGCACCGCCCACAAGGCGTCGAGTGGTTGTGGCTGACCGGCGTTGCGGTCAGCGGACTGGTCGTGTTCAACCTCGCGCTCGTGCACGGGTCACATCACGCCGAACCCGCGGTGCTCGCGGTCGCTGTGGCCTGCGTGCCCGTCGCGCTGGCGGCGATCGGGCCAGTGCTCGAGGGCCGCAGCCCGCATGTCCGGGTGCTGGCGGCGGCCGTCGTGGTCAGCGTTGGCGCAGTGGTGGTGGAGGGTCTCGGCCGCGCGGACACGGTGGGTCTGCTGTGGGCGCTCACGGTCTTTGTCTGCGAGGCCGGTTTCACGTTGTTGGCCGTTCCGGTGCTGGGCAGGCACGGGCCTGCGGGTGTCTCGGTGCACACCACGTGGATGGCCGCGGCGATGTTCGGTGTTCTCGCGCTCTGGACCGAAGGATGGTCGGCGGCAGCCAGTTTCGACGTCGGCGACCTGCTTGCGATTGCATATCTTGCAGTCGGTGTGACGGCGGTGGCCTTCATTCTCTGGTACTCGTGCGTGCATGCGTTGGGCGCCGGACGCGCCGGATTGCTCACCGGCGTCGCGCCGATCGCCGCTGCGGCGATCGGGGTGCCGATCACTTCGACGATGCCCGGCGCGGCGGTATGGGTAGGCGTCGGCTTGATGGCCGTCGGACTCGCTGTGGGCATGGGCGCCGGACCGGGTTCCGCGCTGAAACGGCTGCGGGGCACACCGATTCGTCGACGAGATGTGTCTGTTTCGGCGGCGTAATTCACTCCAGATCGCCCCAGAACACCGCGGCGGTCTCGGCGATCTCGGCGGGGTACTCGCCGTTGATCGCGTGGGAGGCAGCGGCCCACAACTCGACCTGCCCACGGGGCAGCAGCCGTCGTGCCCGCGCCGCGGCACGGGCCGCGTCGAGCATGACGCTGCGCCCGGCGATCAAGGCGAGCACCGGGATGTCCAGGGAGCGCAATTGGTCGTCGGTGATCATCCGCGGCATCGCCTTGCGCAGGCCGAAGTCCGTGGTGCCTGCCGAGATCAACGCGGCCTCGGGCACCGAGTCGACGTCGGCTCCGCCGGATATCCAGCTGAAAGCCCTGCTCCGCAGGGCTTCCGGGGCACCGGGAAACGACATGGCGGCCGCGACGAGCATCGCCCGCGGCGGTACCGGCGCGAACGTGAAGACGGGGTCCAGCAGCACCAGCGGCGCGGCCGGGCCGACGCGCTGCATAGTTCACCGCCGTCCAGCCTCCGATCGACACCCCCATCACGTGCGCCCGGTCGAGTCCGAGCCCGGCGAGCGCTTCGTCGAGCCAGTGCGCCTCATCCTCAACGCCGCGGATCGTGCGGTCCTGCACGGATAATCCAGCCTCACCGAGCAGATCGACGCAGATGACGGTGCGGTGTTTCAGCAGTGCGGGAAGGTTGGCGCCCCACATCGGGGTGGACGCATTACGGCCCGGCAGCAACACCACCGGCGTGGACATGCGCGGACCGTCGAAGCGGTACGCGCGCACAGTTCCGAATGACGTTGACACGTCGGTCGATTCGCTGAGCGGAGGCAGTTCCGCCATGGCCGAACGGTAGGCGCCGAGAAAATGCGCGAAGGCGTCCTCGCCAACGAAGCGACCCAAGCGGGTACGGCTCCACCGCGGCAGGAACTCGACAGCGGGAACAACGAGGTCCACTGTCACGACGTTACGGGGATCGTGAAGTCCACGAGATCGGCGGAGGACATGTCACGGGCCGCCATCACGCCGCCCTGCTCATCGGCGAGCGCCTGGATGCGTGCCATCGCTTCGGCGCCTGCGCCGCGTGTCCCGATGTCGCTGCTGTCGGAGGACACTCGGACGCGCAGCTCACGGTCGCCGAACGCGATGTGCACGCTGCCCGACCTGCCCTTGCTGACCGCGATGACGCCGAACGCCTCGCGTAGGACTGTGAGTACAGCAGCTTGCACGTCCGGCTTCATGCGGACACGTTCCACGGGGCCGGAGAAGCTCAGGCTCGGTGTGAAACCCAGAACGGCCGAGCTGTCGTCGACAATGCCGATGACCGCCGACCGTAGGCCCTCTCCCCCGGCTCGGGTGCCCGACTGCTCGAGGTTGAAGATGATCTCCTGGAGGTCGTTGATGATGTCATCGGTTTCGGAGATCAGCGGCCGAAGATCGCGAGCATCGCGCGCGCTCGCAGACGACAGGCTCAGGCCGAGACCGAACACCCGGCGGATCGTCCGGCTGTGCAGATCACTCGCCACCCGCGCCTGCTCGTTCCGCCGCTCGGCCTCGACCAGGCGCTTTGTGCTGGTGCGCAAATTGTCACGCATGTGTTCCACTGCCTCGGCCAGCGCGGCGACCTCCCGGGGTCCGCGGGGGAAGATGTGGTAGTCGTGGTTGCCGCCAGCAACCTTTTTCACGTCACGCAGCACCGTGTCGACGGGCTCGGTGAGCAAACGTCGAATCAACACGACCGCCAGCACCACGACCAGGGCGACCAGTACGACGGCGGCGCCCTGAGCGAAGTTGGCCACTCGCTGGGCGGTACTGACATCTCCTAACCGCTCGGCGGCAAGTTCGTCCACCCTGGCGTCAAGGCTCGAAAGTTGTTGCCGCAACCCGTCGAAGAGGTGCTTGCCGTTCGACGCCATCGCCTGAAGCTTTTCACTTCCGATCGGCCCGCTTCGACGGGCCGCGATCTCGGGCTCCGCGGCCTGGCTGGTCCACACCGCCGCGGCGCGCTCCACCGCGTCGAGCCGTCGCCCGGCCTCCGCGTCATCACCCAATAGGGAGCGCAAGTCGGTCAGTACGGACTGCGCGGCAGCCTGGCCTCCGTCGTAGGGCGCGAGGAAAGCCGGGTCTCCGGTCAGCATGAATCCGCGTTGCCCCGTCTCCTGGTCCACGTAGGCCTTGGTGAGTGCGGCGACGTCGGTGCGCGCAGGCAGAACCGAATTGTTCAGATCCTCCAGCGCATTGGACACGCTCACCCTGCCCACGACCGAGAACGCCGTCGACACTGCAAAGAGGACGAGGATTGTGCCCACGAACAACCACAGCAGCTGTCGCAGCGACAGCCGAGAGAGGTCGCCGCCAGTCTCCGCCACGCGATCTCCTGCAAACGCTCCACGGGTCACTAGGGACTTTAGACCCTATTGGCGAGGACTTTTGCCGATCCCGCAGCACTGGGCCACCGCCTAGCCTCTAAAGGGCGTAGAACAGGAGCGGTTGCCTTCAGTTTTCCCCGCGAGGCGGCAAACGGAGGCAACTTCGTCGTTAAGCAGCCAGCGCCGATCCTGTTCTCACCGCCCGGCCGGCATTGGGGGGTCCGGCCGGGTCTAGCGAATCGGCGCTGACCAGCGCAGAACTGTGCCCCCGCCGTCGGCTGCGAGGATGGCGAACGCACCCGACGAGGCCTGTGACCGGTGGCGAAGATTGGCCAGCCCGCTTTCGACCACCATCCCTCGCATTCCCGAGCCGTTGTCGGTCACCTCAATCCGCAGATTGTCATCGACCGACACGCACACATTCACCTCTGAAGCGCTTCCGTGGCGCACCGCATTGCTGACTGCCTCGCGCACGACCGCCTCGGCGTGGGCCGCGAGCTGCCGATCGATCATCGACAACGGGCCGTCATAACGCACGTTCGTGTGAACCTCTGCGCTGGCGAACTGGGCGATGGCCTGGTCGATTCGGCGCCGCAGCCGGGTTCCCTCCGCGGGCCCCTGGTGCAGTTCGAAGATGGCGCCGCGGATCTCTTGAATGACGTTCTGGAGATCGTCCGCGCATTCGGTGAGTCGCTGCCGCGTCTCGACCGATGACGTACGGGTTACCGTGCCCTGCAACGCAAGTCCGATGGCGAACAACCGCTGGATCACGTGGTCGTGCAGGTTGCGGGCGATGCGATCGCGGTCGGCGAGCACGTCGAGCTCGCCCATCCGGTTCTGCGCGGTGGCGAGTTGCCACGCCATCGCCGCCCTGTCGACGAACGCCGTCATCAGCACGAGCTGCTCTTCGGTGAACTGTCGTGAAGCGCTGCGCCGCAACGCGATAATCACGCATGCGACCGTGTCGTCGATCAGTAGCGGCACAGTGAGCGCAGGGCCGCCGTGGCCAAAGACCTCGGTAGGGAGGTCAATGGAATCGCTGCGCAGCGGTTGTCCGCCCTTGACTACCTGGCCCACCACAGTGCTCTCGACCGGTATGGAAACTGCCTTGGCGAGTTCATGATTCACGGCTCCGACGGCTTCGGCAATGAGGACCTCGGTGAACTCGGCATCCGGCTCGTACCCCGATGACGGAACAGCGACAAGGGATACGTCGGCGTCGGTGAGTCGCAAGGTCTCCGCGGCCAACAAATGGAATATGCCCGCCGGATCCGTACCCGACAACAATTCCTCACTCACGCCGCGTGCCGCCTGTATCCATGGCTGCAGGGAATCCAGCAGGCGGCTGTCAATACTGTTGTGCACCTGGCTCACTGATCGACGGAAGGCCGGTTGAGCTTGGAGACGAATACGGCAGCCTGGGTGCGTCGTTCCATTCCGAGCTTGGCCAACAGACGCGACACATAATTCTTGACTGTCTTCTCTGCAAGGAACATTCGCTCGGCGATCTGCTTGTTGGACAATCCCTCGCCGATCAGATCCAGTAGTGCTCGTTCCTGTGGGCTCAGTCGCCGCAACGGATCTGACCGCTCGCTGCACTCGCGCACCTTAGCCATCAACGCAGCAGCAGCGCGACTATCCAACAGGGACCGGCCTCTGCCAACATCCTTGATCGCCTGCGCCAGCTCCATGCCCTTGATGTCCTTGATCACGTACCCGCTGGCGCCGGCCATGATCGCATCCAGCATCGCCTCGTCCGAGCTGAACGAGGTCAGCATCAGGCACCGCAGATTCTCTGTGCGCGAGAGCAATTCCCGACACAGTTCGATCCCGTTCCCGTCTGGCAAGCGCACGTCGAGTACCGCGACGTCGGGGCGCAGCGTGGGCACCTGCGCCAGGGCCTCCGCCACCGATCCCGCTTCCCCGACGACCTCGAGGCCCGGATCGGAGCTGAGCAGGTCGATGAGCCCACGGCGCACAACCTCATGATCGTCGACGAGGTAAACAGTGACCACGCGCAGCGTCGCTACTCGACGGTGACGGACTTGGCGAGATTACGCGGCTTGTCGACGTCGTAGCCGCGGGCCTGCGCGACGCCGGCGGCGAACACCTGCAACGGTATCGTCGACAGCAGCGGTTGGAAAAGCGTTGGCACCGGCGGAATCTCGATCAAGTGATCGGCATAGGGTCGCACGGTCTCGTCACCCTCCTCGGCGATGACGATCGTGATCGCGCCGCGCGCCTGGATCTCACGGATGTTCGACAACAGCTTGGCGTGCAGCGTCTGGGCATTCTTCGGTGAGGGCATCACGACGATCACCGGGAGACCGTCCTCGATCAGCGCGATCGGACCGTGTTTGAGCTCGCCTGCGGCGAACCCTTCGGCGTGCATATACGCCAATTCCTTGAGCTTGAGCGCACCCTCGAGCGCGACCGGGTAGCCGACATGACGGCCGAGGAACAGCACCGTCTGTGACTTGGCGAACCGGCGGGCCAGGTCGAATACCGGCTCGACGGTGTCCAGCACCCGGGCCACCTGATCCGGCATCGCCTCGAGTTCGGCGTACTCGCGCGCGACCTCTTCGGGGTACTTGGTGCCGCGCGCCTGCGCAAGCGCCAGTCCCACAAGGTAATTGGCGGTGATCTGGGCAAGGAACGTCTTGGTCGAGGCGACGCCGATCTCCGGCCCTGCGCGGGTGTACAGAACCGCGTCGCACTCCCTGGGGATCTGGCTGCCGTTGGTGTTGCAGATCGCCAGCACCTTGGCCTTCTGCTCCTTGGCGTGCCGCACCGCTTCCAGCGTGTCGGCGGTCTCGCCGGACTGCGAGATCGCCACCACCAGCGTATGACGGTCGAGAACCGAGTCGCGGTAACGGAACTCGCTGGCCAGCTCGACCTCTACAGGCAGGCGGGTCCAGTGCTCGATCGCGTACTTGGCCAGCAGACCCGAGTGATACGCCGTACCGCAAGCGACGATGAAGACCTTGTCGATCTCGCGCAGTTCCTGATCGGAGAGGCGCTGCTCGTCGAGCACGATGCGGTTGTCGGCGAAGTGGCCGAGCAGTGTGTCGGCGACGGCCGCGGGTTGCTCGGCGATCTCCTTGAGCATGAAGTACTCGTAGCCGCCCTTTTCCGCGGCCGACATGTCCCAGTCGATGTGGAACTTCCGGTAGTCCTTGGAAGGATCGGCGTCGTTGCCGTCGAAATCCGTGATGCGGAAGCCCTCGGCGGTGACGACCACCGCTTGGTCCTGGCCCAGTTCGATGGCGTCGCGGGTGTGCTCGATGAACGCGGCCACGTCGGAGCCGACAAACATCTCGCCGTCGCCCACACCGAGCACCAGCGGCGTGGACCGCCGGGCGGCCACGATTGTGCCCGGATCGTCGGCGTTGGCGAGGACCAGCGTGAAGTGACCCTCGAGCCGGCGCAGCACGGCCAGCACCGACGCCGCGAAGTCACCTGCGGTGTCGCCGTCCCGGTACTGCCGGGCGACCAGGTGCACGGCGACCTCGGTGTCGGTATCACTGGCGAACTCCACGCCCGCTGCTTCGAGTTCGGCGCGCAGCAACGCGTAGTTCTCGATGATGCCGTTGTGGACGACGACGATTTTTCCCTCGGCGTCACGGTGCGGGTGGGCGTTGCGGTCAGTGGGCCTGCCGTGGGTGGCCCAGCGGGTGTGCCCGAGGCCAGTGCTGCCGGCAAGGCTTGATGCATCGGTCTCGGCGAGCGCGGCTTCCAAGTTGGCCAGCCGTCCGGCCCGCCGCCGCACGGTGAGGCCACCGCGGCCATCGAGCAGGGCAAGACCAGATGAGTCGTATCCGCGATACTCCATTCGGCGCAGCGCATCGACCACGATGCCACAGGCAGGACGTTGCCCGACGTAGCCGACGATTCCACACATAGCCACCCAGGGTAGTGCAGGATCCAGGTCACGACGGTGTGGGCTACGGTCTTCAGGTGGCCCGCACGAAGAAGCTCTTCAACGCGTTGACCCGCCGAGGCCCGCATCGCGTTCTACGCGGTGACCTGGCCTTCGCCGGAATTCCCGGCGTTGTTTACACCCCCGAGTCGGGGATGAATCTGGCGGGTGTGGCTTTCGGTCACGATTGGGTCGCGGACGCCGAACGCTATACCGGGACGCTGGAGCACCTGGCCTCGTGGGGCATTGTCGCCGCCGCCCCTGCCACCGAGTCAAGCATTGCCCCGTCGGTGCTCAATATGGCTTTTGACCTCGGTACAACGCTCGACATCATCAGCGGGGTGCGACTTGGCCCTGGCAAGATCAGCGTGCATCCGACCAAGTTGGGCGTCGCGGGGCACGGTTTCGGCGGGTCGGCGGCGGTATTCACTGCCGCGGGTATGCCGGTAAAGCCCAAGGCCGTCGTCGCCGCGTTTCCGTCGGTCACGAAGCCGCGCGCTGAGGAACCCGCCGCATCGTTGTCAGTGCCGGCGCTGATCCTGACCGCCCCGGGCGACCCGATGACCCTGCGATCGAACGCGGTGGAATTGGCGCGGGTGTGGAAAGGCTCCGCCCTGCGCACGGTCAAGAGGGCCAAGGCCGGTGGCCTGATCGAAGGACGACGCCTGGCGCGGGTGGTCGGACTGCCCGGCGCCGACCGCAGCACCCAGAAGCTGGTGCGCGCCCTGATGACCGGTTTTTTGCTGCACACGCTGACCGGCGATAAGGACTACCGCGATTTCGCCGATCCCGAGGCCGACTTCGCGAAGGCGCCACTGATCGATCCCTTCTCCGACGATCCGGTGGACCTCGAGAACAAAGTCATCGCCCTGCTGAAGCCCTGAGAGGAGCCAACCAACCGGTTGGGTGTATAACTCAACAATGCGGACAGGAATCTTTCTCAGTTACGCCGGCGGCTTCCGAGAGGCCGTCGAGGACGTCGTCGAGCTGGAAAAGGTCGGCGTCGACATCGCGCTCGTGGCCGAGGCGTACTCGTATGACGCCATCAGCCAGCTGGGATACCTGGCGGCCAAAACGTCGCGGATCGAGCTTGGGTCGGGCGTGGTGCCGATCTACATCCGCACGCCGTCACTATTGGCCATGACGGCGGCTGGCCTGGACTACGTGTCCGACGGTCGGTTCCGGCTGGGCATCGGCACCTCGGGCCCGCAGGTGATGGAGGGCTTTCACGGCGTGCCGTTCGACGCGCCGCTCGGCCGCACCCGCGAGGTCGTCGACATCTGCAGGAAGGTGTGGCGGCGCGAGAAGGTGCAATACGACGGTAAGTACTACCGGATTCCGCTTCCGCCCGATTCGGGCACCGGGCTGGGCAAGCGGCTGCAGTTGATCAACCACCCTGTGCGCGAACGCATTCCGATCACGATTGCAGCACTTGGACCGAAGAACGTCGAACTCACCGCCGAGATCGCAGAAGGCTGGCAGCCGGTGTTCTTCTATCCGGAGAAGGCCGACGACGTGTGGGGTGAGTCGCTACGGGCCGGCCACGCCAAACGTGACAGGGAGATGGGTGCGCTCGACGTCATGGTGAGCGCTCCGCTCGCTATCGGCGATGACGTCGACGACCGATTGGCTTGGGTGAAACCACAATTGGCGCTCTACATCGGCGGCATGGGTGCTCGTGGCCGCAACTTCTACCACAACCTCGCGACCCGATATGGCTTCGGCGAGGTGGCCGACCACATTCAGGACCTGTATCTCGGCGGCAAGAAAGCCGAAGCCATCGCGGCTGTGCCCGACGAATTGGTACGGAACGTGTCGCTGGTCGGCCCGCGCGGGTTCGTCGAGGAGCGCATCGCCGCCTTTGCCGACGCCGGTGCCACCACAATGCTGCTGCAACCACTGTCTGGCGATCGCCGCGAAACCGTGCGCTTTGTCGAGGAATTGCGCGCGCTGCTGCCCTAGCGATTAAGCGAATTGCCGGTCGACCTGTAGAGTGGAGGTCAGCGGCAACGTCTGTTCTGCCTTTTGCCGCTTCTCGATCGTCAAACCGAGCGCCGCGGACTGATCCGCGCCGGGCAGGACGACCACTCTAACTTTTCGGAGCTTCAACTTTGTCTGTTCAAAACCTCGGTGGCTCAACCGTGCCCACCTTCGCCGACCTCGGCCTGCCCAAGGCCGTCGTCTCCGTTCTCGCCGCCGCCGGCATCGAGACGCCGTTCCCCATCCAGGCCGCGACACTGCCCGATTCACTGAGCGGACGCGACGTACTCGGCCGCGGCCGAACGGGATCCGGCAAGACCTACGCCTTCCTTTTGCCGATGGTGACGCGACTCACAAACAGCCAGACCCCGCGTACCGCCAGACGACCGCGTGCGCTCATCCTTGCGCCGACGCGCGAGCTCGTCGCCCAGATCGACGCCGCGCTTGCGCCGTTGGCCGCCGCGACGAACCTGCGCTCGGTCACGGTGTTCGGCGGCGTCTCCCCGCAGCCTCAGATCCAGAAGCTGCGAGGCGGCGTCGATATCGTCATCGCCTGCCCTGGCCGCCTGGAGGACCACGTGAAATCCCGCCACGCGGATCTGTCCGGCATCGAAATCACGGTGCTCGACGAGGCCGATCACATGGCCGATCTCGGCTTCCTGCCGCCGGTGAAGCGACTGCTGGACAAGACGCCACGCTACGGCCAACGGATGCTGTTCTCCGCAACGCTCGACGGCGGTGTGGACGTGCTGGTCAAGCGTTACCTCAACGAGCCCGTGGTCCACAGCGTCGACTCGGCGCAGTCACCGGTGGCTGCCATGGAGCATCACGTCCTGCATGTCGAGAAGGCGGCGCGGGTGAATGTACTCGCCGACCTCGCTGCGTCGCCGGGCCGGAAGATCGTCTTCGCGCGTACCAAGCACGGCGCCAAAAATCTTGCTCGACAGCTGAATTCGCGTGGTGTACCCGCGGTCGAGTTGCACGGCAACCTGTCACAGAACGCCCGTACCCGCAACTTGGCGGCCTTTTCCGATGGTTCGGCCTGTGTGCTGGTCGCTACGGACATCGCCGCGCGCGGTATCCACGTCGACGATGTGGCGCTTGTTGTCCACGCCGACCCGCCCGTGGAACACAAGGCATACCTGCACCGGTCGGGCCGCACGGCTCGTGCGGGAGCCGACGGCACGGTGGTGACGCTGATGCTCGACGAGCAGGTGTCCGATGTTCGTCAGCTCACCCGTAAGGCCGGTGTGAAGCCCACCATCACCAGATTCAGCGGCGCATCACATCCGGTGCTGCACCAGATCGCCCCGGGCGAACGCGAATTCAGCAGGCCCGCCTCAGCACCGCCTGCTGCGGCGCCGACTGCCGCGGCCCAGCCCCAGCGGTCGCGTCGGCGGCGCCCGCCGCGTCGCAGAACGACCGCCGCCTAAACCAGGACCGTGCCGCCGTCAACGGTGAGCACGGTGCCGGTGCCGTACTGCTGCTCCATGCAGTAGATGTAGGCCAGGGCGATATCGTCGACCTCCCCGATGCGCTCAAGCGGAACCCGTTGCGCGGCTTGGTCATACATCGCCTGCCGGTCGGCATCGCTGAACGTGTCCCACAGTGGCGTGCGCACGACCCCTGGCGCCACGGCGTTGACCCGCAGCGGAGCGAGGTCGACGGCCAGTGCCTTGGTCGCCCCGTTCATGGCGTTGCAGACACTGACGGCAAGCACGCCGAAACCGTACTGTTCGCTCGCCGTGCCGCTGGTGAGCGTGATCGAACCGTGCGCGGCGATGCGCGGAGCGAATACCCGTACCGCGCTCAGCGCGCCGACGTACCGGACGAACAGGAACCGACTGATGACGTCGGGCGTGAGTTCGGCGAGCGGCGCCATTTCCAGGGCATCGCCCGCGGTGTACACGAGGTGATCAATCTCGCCGAGGTCGGCGGCCAGCCGGTCCAGCGACGACGGGTCATTCAGATCGACCGTCGCTCCGCGGGCGTGGTCCGGCAGTTCGGCGAGCGCACGATCGACGCTGGATTGACGGCGTGACACCACGACGGGGACGGCTCCGCGCTCGGCCGCCGCGTGGGCAACACCAGGCCGATGCCTGAGGTGCCGCCGATGACCAGGACGCGCGCGTTCTTCAGACTCATGCCTCCCACTCTCGATCGGGCGATGTTCGTCGTCCAAGACCCGTTTCGTCGTCGCGCGATACCCTGAAGGTATGACTGCGCCAGATCTCGACATGCGCAAGCTGCGCTACTTCGTCGCGGTCGCGGAGGAGCTGAACTTCGGCCGCGCCGCCCAGCGCCTGCACATCGCACAGCCGGTGCTGTCACGGCAGATCCGCTCGTTCGAAAGCGAACTCGGCGTTCGGCTGTTCGCGCGCGACTCCCGCGGCACGCAGTTGACGGAGGCTGGCACACAGCTCCTCGAGGATGGCCGATTCCTGCTCGCAGAGTCGAAAGCAATGCGGCGGCGGCTGTTTCAGACTGCCGCGCCGACCGTGACCATCAGGGTGGGCGTGATGCCCGGATTGCTGGCGACCGCGGCGGCCGCGGTGTTCGAGGCCGACGGATCCCGGTGCGCGCAAGTGTTTCAGGTCGGTTGGAACGAGCAGGTCGATATCGTCCGCCGTGGCGACGCCGACGTCGTGTATGCCCGTGAGCCGATCGACCATAAGGGGCTGGGCACCGCGTTCCTGTTGGAGGAACCGCGAGATGTGCTGCTGCCGACCAGCGATCCACTGGCCGCTCAATCGTCTGTCCGGCTATCGGATCTCGCGTCAAGGCGGCTGATCCAGGATCCGGCCACACTGCCCGAGTGGTACGCGATCGCCACGCCCGCGCAGCGGCGGGCTTCGACGCGCCATACCGCTCACACGGTCGAGGAGAAGCTCGAACGTGTCGCGGCGCGTGAGGGTTTCGTCGTCCTGCCGCGCTCCACTACGGCGTTCTATCGACGGCCGGACGTGCGGGTCCTGCCGGTCGACGACCTCGGCCCGGGTCAGGTGACGTTGATCTGGGATGCGGCGACGCAGAATGCCGACCGTGACGACTTCGTCAGCGCCGCGCTGGCGTGCCCGGATCAGACGATATAGCGCTGGCTGGCGGTCCTTGGCGGCGATTTCGGCGAACAAGGCCACCACGACGCCGAACGCACCGGACGCTACCCGGTCGTTGCGCGCGCGATCGGCGAGTTCTGCATGAGGGCTGTGAATCGCGCCGAACAACGACCCTCATGCAGAAATCGGCGCGCGAGGCTATTGCCCCGCCTGGGGCAGTTCGTCGGCGGCGATCTCACACGGCGTCCCGGTAGCCGTAAGCGGATCCGCCGGCACGGGCGGCTTCGGCGGTGGTGCGGGTTCGGGCGGCGGCAGCACGGCGACGGGTGCGGGCTCGGGTTCGACCGGTGCTGGAGGCGGCACAACGGGAGGGGGCTCGGCGGTCGGCGGTGCACACACGTCGCCAGCCGGCGAGACCGTCTCTTCGGCGGGCTGCGCCTCGTCCGGCTGAGTCGGCTCCTTCTCAGGCTTGTCGCGCTCGTCGTCGTCCTCGCCGTCGTCTTCGGGTTCGTCGAACTCGAGCGGGTCCCGCAGCGCGTCACCGGTTGATCCGAGAAGGCCGCCGAGTGAGTCGGCCAGCTGCTGCCCGAAACCGGAAAGGCCGCCGCCGATGTCGGGCAATCCGCCACCCATGCCGCCGGCCGACGGCATTGCGGGCATCGGTGGTGCGGCCATCGGGGCGGTGTCGACGGGCGGCGGCACAGGCGCCGAAGGCGGCGACACAGGCACCGGAGGCGCAGGCGGGGCGGCAGGCGCCGCGGCGGAAGGCGCTGTCATCGATGCTGCGGGCGGCGCACTCCACACCGGAGGCGCAGCAGCCGCTGGCGCAGCAGCGACGGCGGGTTTGACGTCGTCTGGTGGCGGCGTCCACGATGGCCCGAGATCACCTGGCACTTCGAATATTGCGTCAGGTTCGGCGCGAAGTTCAGCGATCACCTTCGCATAGGCGTCGGATACGGCGGCCGTGGCCGCGCGCATTGCGGAGAGCCAATCAGCGCGAATGTTGTTGTCGACGAACGGTTTTATTTCCTGGTCGATACGCTCGCTGGCAGCCGCGCGATCGCCTACCCCGGTTGTCACCGTCTGCGCCGCGGCCAGCCACGCGGCGCGCTGCGGCAGCGTCTGGCCATCGATCGCGACGGCGGCGGCAACCTTGGCATCGACCGCCTGCCACAGGTTGTCCCGCAGGACAGCGAGAGCGTCAGCGGCGGTACGCAGTGCAGCGGACGCGGCGGCCGACGCCTGGCCGTGGCGGCGCAGGAACTCCCGTGCCGCCTCCGCGCCGCGCCCTTGCCAGGCTGTCGACACTGCGGCGAGCTGATCTTCCTGGCGCGTCACTGCGTCCTGCGTCGCCGCCACCGCCGCTTCGAGTGCGGCGCAGTCAGCGTCCAGCGCACGCAGATCGAGACCATCCTCGGTGCCGTACCCGTCGCGCACCTGTGTCCCGTGCAGCGTCAGATCGGGATGCTGATAGCCGAGCAGATGACATGCCCAGACGTAATTCTGGACGTTCTCGACAGCGGGGCGGCCTTCGGCCAATCGTGAAGCGACGTCGAATTTTTCGGCCACCACTACCCCACTCGGCTGGCGAAGTCGGCATCGGCGGCGGCATAGCGGTCGGCAGAGGCACGCAAGGCCGCCGCGATTTCCGCGGCGGCTCTCGACCACTGCCTCAACTGGTCAGCGACGTCGTCGACGGCAGCGCGCACGGCGTCGCCACCCGCCGCATGCAGCCTGCCCGCGAGCGCACCGTCGAATCCGAGATTGAGATGCGCACGCACGGCACCGTCAACGATGTCGGCGGCCGCCTCGTACTGACGCGCGGCGCCGAGTAGCGCGCCGACATCGACGCGGGCGGCGTCCGGTTCTCCCATGTGGACTAAGACGACGGCGAGCCGCCGACGGTTCCAGCAGGGTCAGCTCTGTTCGCTGACCACTTCGGCGACCCTGATAGCCAGCTGACGCGCGGTGTCCTCGTCGGCGGCCTCCACCATCACCCGCACGACTTGCTCGGTTCCCGAGGGCCGCAGCAGGATTCGGCCGGAGTCGCCGAGTTCGGCTTCGGCCTCGGCCACCGCGGAGCGCACCGAAGGGGCATCAGCCACCGTTGTCTTGTCAGCGACCTCGACGTTGATCAAAACCTGCGGCAGTGTGTGCATCGGCTCCGCCAGCGCGGCCAGGGAGGCGCGGGTCTGAGCCATCCGCGACATCACCTTCAAGCCGGTGACGATGCCGTCGCCGGTGGTCCCCATGGCAGGCATGACGATGTGTCCCGATTGTTCCCCGCCGAGCGAGTACTCGCCTGCCCGCAATTCCTCGAGCACGTAGCGGTCGCCGACACTGGTGGTGCGAACTTCGATGCCTGACTCCCGCATCGCCAGATGCAGTCCGAGATTGCTCATCACGGTCGTCACGAGCGTGTTGAAGGCCAGCTCACCGGCTTCCTGCATCGCCAGCGCAAGCATGACCATGATCGCGTCGCCGTCGATCACTTGACCGTCGGCAGCGACGGCCAGGCATCGGTCGGCGTCGCCGTCGTGGGCCAAGCCCAGATCGGCGCGGTGCGACACCACCGCCAACTGCAGGACCTCCATGTGCGTGGATCCGCAGCGATCGTTGATGTTCAGCCCGTCGGGTTCGGCGTTGATCGCGATGACGTCGGCTCCCGCGGCCCGGTAGGCCCGCGGGGCGGCGGCCGACGCGGCGCCGTGGGCGCAGTCGACGACGACCGTCAGCCCGTCGAGTCGGGTGGTGACGGCCTTGCCGACGTGGCGCAGATAGCGATCCAGCGCGTCCTCGGCGTCCACAACGCGGCCAATTCCGGCACCGGTCGGGCGGTTGCCGGGGCCCTGGCTGAGGAGCTCTTCGATGCGGTCCTCGGTGGCGTCGTCGAGCTTGTGTCCGCCAGGACCGAAGATCTTGATCCCGTTGTCGGGCATCGGGTTATGCGATGCGGAGATCATGACGCCGAAGTCCGCGTCATAGGCGCTGGTCAGGTAGGCCACCGCGGGCGTGGGTAGGACTCCGACGCGCAGTGCGTCCACACCCTCGCTTGTCACGCCGGCGATCACAGCGGCCTCAAGCATTTCGCTGCTGGCCCGCGGGTCACGGCCGACCACGGCGACGCGGCGGACATGGCCGCCGACGCTGCCGAGCCGCCGAGCGGCCGCCGAGCCCAAGCCCAACGCCAGCTCAGCAGTCAAATCCTGATTGGCGACTCCGCGCACTCCGTCGGTGCCAAACAGTCGAGCCATGCCGACAAACCTCTCACAGATCGCAGCCAATTTTTCCCGCGAGCGTGCGTGTCTGTACGCCGACACGCCGTGCGATCTGCGCATTTTGCGCACGCTCGCGGGCTTGGAAAATCAGCGCTTGCTGTACTGAGGCGCCTTGCGGGCCTTCTTCAGGCCGTACTTCTTGCGCTCGATGGCTCGCGGATCGCGGGTCAGGAAGCCGGCCTTCTTGAGCGCGGGCCGGTCCTCTGGCTGCACCAGGATCAGCGCCCGCGCGATGGCCAGGCGCAGCGCGCCGGCCTGGCCGGACGGGCCGCCGCCGTCGAGATGGGCGTAGATGTCAAAGCTCTCCACCCGGTCGACGGTCACGAGCGGAGCCTTGATGAGCTGCTGATGCACCTTGTTGGGGAAGTAGGCCTCCAGGGTGCGGCCGTCGAGGTGGAACTGACCGGTGCCGGGCACGAGGCGCACCCGCACCACGGCCTCCTTGCGGCGGCCGACGGTCTGGATGGGACGGTCGATGATGACGGGCTCACGCGGAGCGGCCTCGGGCGGGGCCTCGGTCACGGTTTCCGTGGTTTCAGTCACGGCTTCCGTGGTTTCGTCGGTCTGCTCGATGGACTGAGTCACTGGGCCACCTGCTTGATCTCATACGGAACGGGCTTCTGGGCGGTGTGCGGATGCTCCGGTCCCGCGTAGACCTTCAACTTCTTCTGGATCTGACGGCCCAGTTTGGTGTGCGGGATCATGCCGACGATCGCCTGCTCGACGACCCGGTCGGGATGCTTCTCCATCAGCTCACCGATGGTCCGCTTACGCAAACCCCCGGGATAACCCGAGTGGCGGTAGGCGTACTTGTTCTGGAGCTTGTCGCCGCTGATGGCGACCTTGTCAGCGTTGATGACGATGACGAAGTCGCCACCGTCGACATTGGGCGTGAATGTCGGCTTGTGCTTGCCGCGCAGCAGATTGGCAGCTGCGACAGCGAGCCGGCCGAGCACCACGTCGGTGGCGTCGATGACGTACCACGAACGCGTGGTGTCACCCGCCTTCGGCGTGTACGTAGGCACAGCGTCTACCTTCTCTTCTCGGGTTGGATCCCGGTGTGACCCGGGTGCCGGTCCGGCGGACGCGGTTGGGATGTTCTCGGCGACCGACATCGACCCGAGGACCCGTGCTTACCGCACGCCAACGACGCAGCTTACCTGTGAGCGTCGTCGCAGGTCAAAACGCCTCCGGCGGCTAGGAGTCCCAGATCGGACCGAAGGCCGGTATCCCACGGCTCTCGAGGCCGGGAACGACCTGCCAGGTGACGGCCCGGTTGGCGATGCACACGACGGCCTCGGCGCCCGATTCGAGGTAGGCGGCGTAGGCGAGCTGCAGCATATCGGGCTTTCCGCGCTCGCTGGTGTCCCAGATCGTGGCGTCGGGATGGGCCGCCTCGATCTCGTCGATCAGCTGGTCACCGTAGGTGTTGCGCGGGTTCTTGGTGACCCAGACCAGCCGGGACGGCACCGAGGCGTCGAGAAGGTGGCCCAGCATGGGGCCGATGCCGCTGCCGAGGGCGACGAGCACAACCTTCGTGAACAGCTTGCGCACGTTCGCCACGCCCATTTTGGGGATGCCGCGCACCCACACGTGCGAGGGCGGCGCGTCGACAAATGCGGACGTCCAGTCGCCGGCGCGTGAGACGACCATGCGGTAGCCCTGCGCGCCGGGCGCGGCGGGCACGTTGGCGAAGTGGTGCCAGCCGACGAAGGGATGCCGACTGATCGGCCGGGTCGTTCCGATGCCCGGTGTGACGCCGTGATCGAGCCGCAGGATCACGGCATGCGAC
Organism: uncultured Actinomycetota bacterium; assembly: GCA_963848855.1. Classification (GTDB taxonomy): domain Bacteria; phylum Actinomycetota; class Actinomycetes; order Mycobacteriales; family Mycobacteriaceae; genus Mycobacterium. Next base: position 202,101 of record CAWKFL010000005.1, on the reverse strand, counting down.
GACGGGCGCTCGTGGCTGATCGGCACCCGTCGCAACAGCAGCCACGGCCAGATCGCCGACGCCACGGTCAGCACCACCAGCCAGAACGACGGTGCCGCCAGCAGCGCGGCACCGAAGGACGCTTCACCGCGGCGGTTGTTCACAAACAGCAAGGTGTTGATCCACACCAACACCAGCGCGATCCAGCCGCAGAAGCGGTGGGTGATCTCGAATCGGTCATGCTGCGCGGCGCGCAGTCGCGGCAGAGCCATCACAATCATGACCGCGAAGGCCGTCACAATCGTGACCACGAGAATGATGTGGGCGTGCGACACGTCGCTCACTCCCACGATCGTGTCACTGATCAGCGTTGCGACAAGCACGACATACCAAAGGGTTCCGGACACCGCGCTGCCGACGTGCAGCCCGCCGAAGTGGTAGTACTTGCCAAGCATCCAGCGCACGCGTAGCGGCCACGACGTTGACGGTCGAGTGACCAGCCACGCCAACGCGTTGATGATGTATTGCTGCCGAAACACCACGGCAACAGCGAGATTCACCTGAGCCACCAGCGCGATCGCGTGCAAGTCGGTGCCGTCTGCTCGCCACCAGCCTGCGACCGACGCACCATAGATCGCGCATGAAATGTTGACGATCAAGATGACGACGATGAGCCGGTTGTAATGCATGGCACGCCGATGCTTGAGGATTCGCCGCACGACAGGTGTACACGTCGGCAGGGTGATCGCCGGTGCGGCCAGCGTGCAGGTCTCGGACATGGCGATCACGTTGCCGTGACAGCCAAGCCATCCATAGCATAGGTAACTACGTGGATCGTCCGGTACTGCGCACTTCGGCTGGGGTAGTTGAAACCTTATGCCTGCGTGCCGGTTCGCTCTTGGCGGCAGTGTTGAATGGGTAGCAGCCGTCGCATTCCAGCGAGGGTATGTGGTTCGTTGGCAGCCGGATGGGAGCGAGTTACCTTGCAAACCAACAGCCCAATAGATCTTCGCTCCGACACGGTGACGCGTCCGACGGATGCGATGCGCGCCGCCATGGCGACCGCGGTGGTCGGCGACGACCAATACGGCGAGGACCCCACGACCAACAAATTGCAGCGCCGGATGAGCGAGATGCTCGGCAAGGAAGAGGCGCTGTGGATGCCGTCCGGCACCATGGCCAACCAAGTGGCTCTGCGTGTGCTGACGCGCCCCGGTGACGAGGTGATCACTGCGCGTGAGGCTCACATCGGCTGGCACGAAGCCGGCGGCGCCGCCCTCAACGCCGGGGTGCAGCTCATCGAGATCGGACAGGGCGGCGTCTTCACGCTCGATGGTCTGGCAGCGGCGATCAAGCCGTCGGGGTTGCCCGTGTTCCCAACGACCACGGTGATGGCCATCGAGAACACCCACAACCGCGCCGGAGGCGTCGTCTTCCCCCAACGCGATATCGAAAAGCTCTGCGCGATGGCGCGCGACCGTGGCCTCGCGACCTATCTCGACGGCGCACGGCTGTGGAACGCCAGTATCGCCACGGGTATCAAACTCGCTGAGCTGGCCAGCCCCTTCGACCTGGTTTCCGTCGCGTTCTCGAAGGGACTTGGCGCACCCGGCGGATCGCTGCTCGCGGGTACTGAGGCGTTGATCGGCGCGGCCGACCGGCACCGCCGGCGGATGGGCGGCGCCATGCGCCAAACCGGTATCTACGCGGCGGCTTGTTTGTATGGGCTGGAATGGCATCTCGAGCGATTGGCCGACGATCACACCAATGCGCGAACGCTCGCCGAACGGTTGGTCTCCGATACGCCGGTGGAGATCGACCTCGCGACGGTCCAGACCAACATCGTCGTGTTCGACCTTCCATCGAGCGTGCCGTTCGACGCGGGTGGTCTCGTCGCGCGGGCGCGCGAGCGCGGGGTGCTGCTCAATGCGTTCGCGCAACGGCGGGTCCGCGCCGTCACGCATCTCGAGGTGACGACCGCACAGTGCCTGCGGGCGGCGGAGGTGCTCGCCGAGATCCTCGCAACGAGCTGAGGGGAAAGGCAGCCGACCGCCGAGTTCTGCACCAGGGCTGCGTTTTTTGCCGATCAACAACCCTGGTGCAGAAATCGGCGGGGTCCGACGGGTCTGCACCACCGTGGCCGCCTCTCCCGCGAACCACGGCGGTGCAAACTGTCCTGTGCCGTTGCGTTGGCTCCCCTCCAACTGAAACCGCACAGAGTCTCGAGGGCTACGCGCGCCAGGCGTTCGCGGCGCTGCGGTCGGTGGCCGCGACGTCGTCGGAGCCGTCGCGCACCGCGTTGCCCAGGCTGAACAAGATCTCATTGAGCGCACCCGCCGCCTGCTCCCACCGCATCTGCTCGACGCGGTACGCATCCGCCGCCTCGCGCGTCCAGACCTCCTGAAGCGGCGTGATCTGCGCGCGCAGATCGTCCAGCGCAGCGTTGAGCCGTGCAGACGTGTTGTGAATTTCCTGCCGCACCGTGTACTCGATCTCGTCGAAGTTGTACGACAGCACCTGATCCATGGCGATCTCTCCCTATAGGTTGGTTCCGACGGCACCGATCTGGTGCGAATGGGCATCGCTGGTTTCGCGCAGCGTCTGTTCATTGGCGCGGATGTTCTCGGCTATGCGGCCGAGAACCGCGTGGAGTTTCACCGACTCCCCGTTCCACCTGTCAACCACATCCCTGAAGCGGGCCGCCGCCACACCTCCCCACACCGACGGCGGCACGCTGGTCATCCGACCGATGAACGACTGCAGCATCGCGCGGATCTCCTCATTGCGTGCGTCGGTCTTCGCCGCGACCGCGGCCATGAGATCGAAGTCGGTGTTGAGAGAACCACCGGCGGGTGTCGTCATCAGGTTCCTTTCGTCTCTCTGGTAGGCGTATGAAAGGTTCGACGCAACTCGGGCCGGTTCGGTTCCATCCCAATGAAAACCGTTCAGAACACTGCGTGTGCGGACCGAACGGCTTGGTCGCACGCGTCACGCACCAGCGGTTCACGGCCCGGTGCACTCTGACAGCCGATCGCGATCCTGACGTCGTCGTCGATCAGCACCGCCCACGCGATGTGATGATCCCTGCGCACTTCTCGATAGGTCACGGCGGGTTTGTCGGCTCGACGGTCGGCCGGATTGAAGTCGACGAAGACGCCAGGCGGCTGCTCGCTCAGCGCCTGGCGCAGCGATTCCGCCACCGCCTCCTGCGTCTCGCCCGGCGGGAGCGCGGACTGCGTCATGTGCACGACAACATCAGCCTCTGATGGCGAAATGATCTGCACCCGTGCCGATCCCGGGCCTGACGTGATGCGCTCCACCGGCCATTGGGCGGGCACGGTCATTCCGACGCGGCCCTCGACCAACAGCGTCATCGCCGGAACCGCGGCGGGTGGCGCAGGTGGGTCATGCCGCGTCGCGAATCCCCCGCACAGCACAGCGCCGGCCACCAGCGCTCCGGCCATCACCGCGGACGCGCGTCGACGCCGGATATTCGGAACGGCGTCCACCGCGGGCACAGGCGCTTCTTGTCGCGTCGACGCGACAGCAACCCGTCGCAACAGCTCATCGTCAGCGACGGTTACGGCAATCCCATTGGTACGCAACCGCTCCGCGATCTGACTGCCCAATTCGCTGTCGATCCCATCGGGGATATCCACCACGGCCCCGGCGACCACACCGACCTCCCGCGTCACCGCGTCGACAGACGCCACGCCCCGATGTGGCACCACAGCGAGCTCACCCACGTCGGGCGACACCACCACGTAATCCTGCGCGACCTCGACCACGGTCATGGACCGGCCCGACAGCCCATCGCGAAGCAACGCCGTCCGTTGCCGCACCACGACCGTGCCCGCGATCTCCTCAGCGGCCCGGCGGACGACGTCGATGCGCGACGACGTCCACCACGTCGGTATCACGAGGACAACCACATCGCCATAGCCGCCGACGGCGTCACCCAACACCCCGCGCCACAACTCCGCCACCGAAACCGGCCGGTCGTCGAGCAAGGCGATGTCATCATCGATGCACTCGATCGCCGCCGTAACCCATTGTGCGGATGCCACGTTGGGTCCTCGGATCGTTGCAGGCCCGACTTCGACGATGACCTCGGTCACGGCGGATCAGTCCAAGCCACCTGAATCAATTGATCGGCGCTTCCGCGGGTGATCAACGTGCCACGCCCAGTCGGCAACGGCGTCGGGCGAACAGACCCAAGCAGGATGCCCTCGTCGGGGCTGGCGCTCATCATCAACCCCATGCAGCCGACATCACGCAGCCGGGCCAGCACCGGGTCGAACATCGCTCGGGCCGCACCGCCCGAGCGCCGCGCCACGATGACGTGCAACCCAAGATCCTTGGCGTGCGGTATGAAGTCCGCGAGCGGCGTCAGCGGGTTTCCGGTAGTTCCGGCGACGAGGTCGTAATCGTCGACGACGACATAAATCTCCGGTCCCGACCACCACGACCTGGCCCGCAACTGCTGCTGCGTGACGTCCTCGCCGGGCATCCGTGCCTGTAGCCGGTCAAGTAGCGCTGGTAGCCGGCTGTTCAGCGCGACGGTCGAGGACGCATAGCCGGAAAGATGGTCGGACTCGACGACGCCGAGCAGGGACCGCCGAACGTCCACGATCTCGACCTGCGCAGCGTCGGCCGTGTTCGTGCGCACGATCTCCCGGCACAGCAGCCGCAGCGTGGACGTCTTACCGCACTCGCCCTCGCCGAGTATCAGCAGATGTGGTTGCTTGCCGAAATCCAAGCGGACGGGCCGAAGTTCGTGTTCGCCGAGGCCGACTGCCACCTGCGTCGCGACGAGCGGGCCTGCGTCGGCGATCGCCGCGTGCTCGACCCGGGTCGGCAGAAGTTCGACGGGTGGTGCGCAACGCCCGTCGCGCACACGTCCCACGCTGGGCACCGCGATAACGAACTCCTTGCCCTCGCGGGTGATGCCATGCCCCGGCGCGCATGTGGCAAGCTGGCGCGCCCGCTTTCGGTCCATCTCGGATTCGGCGGGGTCACCGAGCCGCAGCTCGATGCGAGTGCCGAGCTGGTCCTTCAAGGCGGGGCGCATATCGGCCCAGCGCGATGCCGCTACCACGACGTGCACGCCGAAGGAAAGGCCCTGTGCCGCAAGCGCGATGACCGATGCTTCGAGGTTCGCGAACTCCTGTCGGAACGTCGACCACCCGTCGATGATCAGGAACACGTCGCCGTACGGATCCTCCGTCACCGCACCGCCCGCCCGAGCCTCCCGCGCGCGCAGCACCGATTCTATCTGCGCGACCGTTCGCCGGCAGAGGTCGTCGTCGAGCCGACCGGCCACCGATCCGACATGCGGCAGCTGCCGCAACGACGCCAACGCTCCGCCACCGAAGTCGAGGCAGTAGAACTCAGTCGCCGACGGATCGTGCGTCGCCGCCATCGCCGCCACAAACGTGCGCAATGCCGTCGACTTGCCTGCGCGAGGACCACCGACGACCGCGACGTTGCCTGCCGCACCATTCAATTCGACCAACAGAACCTCCCGGCGTTGCTCATACGGGCAGTCGATCAGGCCGATCGGCGCCGCCAACGGGGCGCGCCCGACGTACCCGGCGAGCAGCACATCGAGTGTGGGCGAATCAGTCAAGGGCGGCAACCAGACCCGATGCGCGGTCGTGCCGCGGCCAGTCAACCGGTCCAGCATCACGTCCATCACACTGCCGACGGATGCAGGAGCGTGGTCGGGCGCCGGCCGTTGGTTCTCGACGACCAGCCCGACGGGCCCAACAGTGAACAATTGCGGTGCAGCTGGGCTACCCGATTGCCCCGACGGTCGGGACGACGGCACGTGCGGCCCGGACACAAAAGCGGTCTGAAAACGTGTCATGCCGCCGGAAGCGGTCTTCAGATACGCCGCGCCGGGCGCACTAGGCAGATGATATGCGTCGGGCACACCCAACACCGCCCGGGACTCGCTGGCGGAGAACGTCTTCAGACAGATCCGGTAGGACAGATGCGTTTCCAGGCCCCTCAGCCGGCCCTCGTCGAGCCGCTGGCTGGCCAGCAACAAGTGCATCCCCAAGGAGCGACCTAGACGGCCGATCGCGACGAATAACTCGGCGAAGTCCGGGTGCTGGCTGAGTAGTTCGGAGAACTCGTCAACAACCACGAAAAGCACGGGCAACGATGGAAGTCCACCGCCCCTGGCGCGCCGGTAGTCGGCGATGCTCGCACAGTTCCCCGCCGCCCTCAGTAGTTCCTGCCGCCTGTTCATCTCGCCGGTGAGCGCATCATGCATGCGATTCACCAGGTGCGCTTCGTCGGCCAAGTTCGTGATGACGGCCGACACGTGATTGGCGCGGTCCATCCCGAGAAACGTTGCGCCGCCTTTGAAGTCAACAAGTACCAGGTTGAGGTCGTCTGGTGAATGCGCCGCGATCATCCCCAGAGTGAGCGTGCGGAGGAACTCGGATTTTCCCGAACCCGTTGCGCCTACGCATAACCCGTGTGGCCCCATGCCACCCTGCGCGGCCTCTTTGATGTCCAGCTCCACACGCTCGCCGTCCTCGGAGACCCCGATGGGAACCTTCAGCATCCGGCCTCCAGACATTGCGCTCCATCGCTGCTCCGGGTCGAAGTCGTGCAGATCGCGGAGGCCCATCATCTCCGGCCAAGAGATCGACGCCCGACGCCCGTGACCTCCCTCGGCGGTCACGCCCGCGGGCCGGTACGGTGCCAGCCGCCTGGCGCAGACCAGCGCTTGACCGACCGCCACCGCGTCCGGGCGTGCGTGCACTTCGTCGCCTGCCGCGTGGTGAATCGTCAGGCTGGCACCGGAGATCTCCAACTGGGCGGCGGCCGCTGCGCAGGACGTTCCGATCTCGATGATCGTCACGCCGTCGGTCGGCACAGGATCGATGCCGGTCGTCACGCCACCGTCGACGATGACGACCACATGCGGTGGCGCATCGCCGATGCTCGAGAGCGGCGCCTCGAGGAGGCTGCTGTACGTCATTCTGGCCGGCCCCACGGCATCGAACGCCAACGGATGCTCGTGATGCGGAAGCCATTTCAGCCACTCCCAGGCGGACTCGGCGCCAAGACCGAGCACAGCCACGACCTTGACCTGCTCGGGGCTGTGCAGAACCGCAAGCTGGCAGATGAGCGAACGCAGCATCGCGCGTGCGGCGGCGACGTCACCATCGATCGTGATCACCGATAATTCCGGTAGCCGCAGAGTGATTGGCGCATCGGGCACGAAGGAGCGGTGTCGAACCAACCGATGCAGCGCCGTCGAGGTGACCGGATCCAGCTCGTCGGCGGAGCCGGTTTCGGGCACCGTCAGCGTGGCCGACAGCGGCTGGTCGCCGAGCCCGACGCGGACGACACAATAGTCAGAGTCCCCCGCTGCGCGTTCCCACATCCGCCTCCTGCCGACCAGTGTCCACAGGTCCGCCGGATCGGGATGGAGCCAATGCTGTGACCGGTGTTGAGCGACGGCAGCGTCTGCGATCGCCGCGTCCAGCGTGGCCAGGTACCGGAGGTAGTCCCGCCGGTCCCGGTTCACCTCGGCGGTGCGAGTGGTGCCCCTCGTTCCGTATGCCAGCGAGCCGGCGATCGAGGCCAGCATCATGACGGGAAAGAACATGAACATCGGATTGCGCGTGGCCGCGGCGCCTGAGGTGAAGTACAGCGTCATCATTCCCACGGTCGCCACGATCACGGCGACGGGCAGAAGGCGGGCGAGCGGATTCGCCGGGACGGTCTTCGGCAGATCGGGCGGTGCGTCGACAACGATGTCACCGTTGGGTACCGACGGTGCGGGAAGCCGAGGCGCACGGATGAAATCCATCGGCTAATAGACGTTGGCCGTGTCGCAGTCGTTCCATCCCCAGGCCGCCAAAATTCCCGCACGGGCATCCCCACCCCCGGAGTTACGGTGACAGCTCAGGGTCGCCAGAGGGGGCGCGATGACCAATTCGCTGTGTCGGCTGTCGATTCAAGCACGCGACGATGGTTGTCGGACGGTTGATTTGGCACTGCCGCGAGATACCGAGGTGGGACTACTGATGCCCTGGATCGTCGACGTCGTGCACCACGACGACGTCGACCTCGCCAACGCGCGAGCATGGCGGCTGTCGCGCATCACAGGCCAATGCGTCGACGAGACGACAACGCTTGACGGCAACGATATTCGCGACGGCGAACTGCTGGTGCTGACGGCCGCGCAATCACTCGGCCCCGCCTACACCGCAGCCGACCCGTATGAGTCGCTGGCGGACCTCGCCGACCAGTCCGTCGGAGCACGACGGCGGGTCGTCGTTACGGCCGTCTGCGTGTGGTCCGCTGTGTTCAGCGCCGTCGCGCTGGTGTGGTCGGGCAGCGTCAGCCACTCGGTCAGTCATATGGTCACTGCGGCGGCGATGGCCGCCTCGGCCGCCGCCGCAGCGCTCGTCGTGGGGCGCACCCACCGAGATCCCTGGCCATACGTCACGCTCGCGGTCGTCGCCGTCATCCTCGCCGCCTGCGCGGGTTTCCTCGCCGTACCCGCCAGTCCCTCGGCAGCAAGCGCTCTGCTGGCAACGGCGTGCGCGTTCTCGACGTCGACCGTGCTGATGCGATTAACGCGTTGCGGGACGACGTGTTTGGTGTCGCTGGTCACGATGAGCGCGATTGTGGGCGTGGCCCTATCGGGCGCGCTCGCGTGGACGTGGCCTGTCGAGGCGACGGGGGCGGTGCTCACGACGCTGGCGCTGACCACCCTCGGGGTCGCTGCGAGGCTCTCGATCACGCTGGCCGGTCTGGCGCCGTCGATGCCGAGTGCGGAGGGCAGGCCCGATGAGCATGCAATCGACGGCGTCCGCGCAGATCTTGCCGGCCGAACACTGACTGGACTGGCCGTCGGCTCGTCGGCGGCAGCGGCGCTGGGAACTGTGCTCATCGCATGGAGCGGTGTCCATCATGGCCGCATCTGGCCGAGTGCTGCCTTCTCGGCCGTCGTCGGACTGGCACTTCTGCTTCGGGTCCGCTCGCATGCCGATGTTCATCGGCGGATTGCGCTGGCCGCCGGAGGGGTCGTGGGCGTCACGGCTGCGCTCGCGACGGTCGTAGTTTGGGCGCCCTCGCAGGCGAATTGGATCTGCGCGGCGATCGTAGGGGCAGGGTTGACGGCGCTATGCGGGCCCCTTGGTGCGTCGTGCAGCCCGGTTGCACGCCGGGTCGTTGATCTCGCCGAGTACGTGTCCCTGGCATTAGTCGTCCCGCTGGCATGCTGGGTCGGCGACCTCTACGGCGTCGTCCGCGGGGTGAGCTTGCGATGACGACGGGTGCCACGCGGGCGATAAGGCTATGTGGAGCCGTCTTTCTCGTCGCTGCACCGCTCTGCACTGCGCCACCCGCATCCGCGGTGACCCCGCCCGCAGTCGACGACGCATTGCTGCCCAAGCCCGCGCCGCCGGCGCCGCCATATCCGACCGAACGGCGCGACGACTGCGTCGCCCCCACACAATCGGAATCGCGCACACTCAACGCACCGCAGCTGGACGGCGTCGACCTGCCGACAGTCTGGAACCTCACGCGCGGAGCGGGTCAGACCGTGGCGGTCATCGACACCGGGGTGTCGCGCCACCGCCTCCTACCCCATCTCATCCCCGGTGGGGACTACGTCGCCAACGGTGACGGCACCGAAGACTGTGACGGACACGGCACGATTGTCGCGGGAATCATCGGGGCGGCAACGGATCCCGACAGCGGCACGACGTTCAGCGGTATCGCTCCCGATGCCACGATCCTCAGCATTCGACAATCCAGCAATAAGTATCGGGCCGCCGATGACCCGTCCGGATCGGGATTCGGTGACGTCGACACCCTGGCGCAAGCCGTTCGCACCGCCGCCGACATGGGAGCCACCGTCATCAATGTGTCATCGGTGGCATGCCTTCCCACGGCCGGCGGGCTCGACGACCGGGCGCTCGGCGCCGCGCTCTCCTACGCCGTAGATGTGAAGAACGTCGTGGTCGTAGCGGCTGCGGGTAACGTCGGCGGGCCCGGCCAATGTCCTGAGCAGAACCCCATGGGTGATCCGCGCCGGCCGGGCATCCCGAACTGGAGCGATGTGAAAGTCGTTGTGAGTCCCGCCTGGTACGACGACTACGTCTTGACGGTGGGCTCCGTCGCAGCGGACGGGTCGCCGTCTCAGTTCAGCCTGGCGGGGCCATGGGTCGACGTCGCAGGGCCCGGCGAGGGCGTCGTATCGCTGGATCCGGACGGCGAGGGACTCGTTGACGCGCTACCGACCGGCGGCGAAGCGACGCCGATCTCCGGGACCAGCTATGCGGCTCCTGTCGTGGCGGGCATTGTGGCGTTGGTGCGGTCACGATCGCCGGAGTTGACGGCGCGGCAGGTCATGGCTCGCATCGAGGAGACCGCGCGCCGTCCATCGGCTGGGTGGAATCCTGTTGTGGGGCACGGCCTCGTCGACGCGCTGGCGGCGATAAGCAACGGCACGACCATCTCGTCGGAACGCGGGGAACGCTCGTCTCGGCTCGTGCCGACCCCTGCCGCCGCTTCTACCGATCAGCGACCCGGTCAGGTGGCAATGCGCGGCGCGGCGATCTGCCTCGCGGTTTCCGCCGCCACGGTCGCCATGACCGTTTCGGCGGGCAGGCTACGGCGCTCCCGCGAGGCTGTCACGCGCGACTGACGCAGCGTCTTTACTCAACTCAGGCCCGCGCGGCAGCGCCGCGAGAATCGGCCACGGCGCAACGACAGGAGCCGAGGTGAGGCCGAGGTACTTCGCCGCGGCCTCGTCGTGGAGGCCGAACACGACACCGGAATCGTCGACCAAATGCAGCGCCCCGGTACCTTCGCCCCGCCATACGATACCGGTGGACCGCACATAGGCGTTGCGGCCGGAAGGTATGGACACGACGTCGACGTTGGGCCCTTCACCGTCGGCCTGTGCCAGCGTCACCGAGGACATCCCGGCACCTCCGGTGAACGAATCACCCACCAGCACTGCGGTAGTGGAGCTTCGCAGAGCAGGACGCCAGTACGCGCACACGACGGCTTCGTCTGCGATCCCGGCATGTTCGGGGAACACGCGCAGCGGCAATGCATCCACAATCGGCACCTCGCCGATGGCATCCGGTGTGACGGTAACGATGCGGAGCCCGTTCTGCGAGTTGGTGAAACGGATCAGGTCCGCGGCGACCTCACCGATCCGCTGCACACCCTGGGCAAGCACGACATAGTGCTCCGCGGTGTCGGCGCGGTTCACCCGCAAGACGGTGCCGACCGTGAATTCAGGCAGCGGCCCTGGCGAACCCAGACTCGGTATCTGCGGCGCCGTGAGGGCGGGCGCCTCGGGGATTGAGTCGAGGAGCACACGCGACACCGGGCGCGGCTTGACGCCGTCGAGCCGCAGTGCCCTGACGACGGCGCGGTTACGCAGGTCGACCCTGGCCCTCCACCCGTCGAAGAGCAGATAGGTCACGGCCGCACCTTCGGACCGTGGTGTGACGAGAACGCCTGCTCCACCGGCGAATCCGGCGACGCTGACACTCAGACCTGCGATGACGGTGGTGCTCGACGAGTCGTCGCACACCGCCCATCCTGATTCGTCTGTCGACAAGGGAATGCCCGACCCCGCTGGTGCACCGGGGATACCGACCAGCGGCCCGCGTTTGGCGACGGCGATCGCCGATGCACTCACCGCTTCCGGATCGGTCGGTGCGCCCGCTATGAGACGGGCGGATGCGAGGTTGAGCACGGGGTGCATGGTGTCGCCGATGCGCACATAAAGCGCACCCGACTCGCGGACCACGACGACCGTGGCGTCGCCGAGCGTGCCCTGCGGCCGCAGATAGGCCAAGATGCCAAACGCCGCGACCAAGATCGCAGTGAGCACACATCCCGCAATCAGCGAAAGCGATTGCGCACGAAGCGGATCGTCAATCATCCGCACATCGCCGCGCACCAGCGCATGCTCGATCCGGCGTATCAGGAATCGATACCCGCTGACCTGAACACGCGTTGTCGGTTGCCGCTCCATGTCTCCCCCGATGGCCAGCCTAACGGCCGCCGACGCCGGTCAGTCGCACGAATTTACGACATGGCACGCAGAAGGGCGGCCCTGCCCTTGACATGAAGTTTCTCGAATGTCGAGTCACGTAGATCGACGATGCGGTTGCGCATGCGATCGCCCAAAACGTTAAGGTCGTCCTCGCTCATCTCGATCGGCGGCGGACAGAGGTCGCGTTCCTCCTCGGCGGCGTGTGCGTCCAACACGGTGACAAAGGAGTGCCACTCGTCGGAGTAGTCAGGATCGGCGGGTGCGGTCCGCAGGACGACGGCGAGTTGATCGAAGACCTGACGGTGCTCGGCGTGGGCGATCGCCACCAGCTTGCTTGCGGCCTGCACGGCCGGGTAGAACAAGTCGTCCTCGATGCGCATATGGATGTCGAGTTCGACTAGCAGCTCATCGAGATACGCCTGTCGTTCTTCCGAGGTCGGCGGCATCGACGTGATCTTCTTGCAGAGCCCGCGCAGGACGTTGTGGTGGTCGAACAAGACCTCGTAGGCATTCACCGTGTCGCTCCGATCTCTTCGGTGCCACGGATCTCGATCATCCCGTCGCGAATCCGAGTCGTGTAGCACGGCAGTGCAGCGGTGGCGGGACCGCGTAGGACATCGCCGGATCGACATTCGAATCGTGAGCCATGCCAAGGACACACGACGCGGCCGCGGTCAACCCAGCCATCCGACATCGGGGCGCCCAGATGCGGGCATCGATCGCCCACCGCAAGCACGTCGCCGCCGTCTCGGTGCAACACCACACCGACACCGTCGACCTGGACGCGTTGGGGATGCCCGTCGAGCTCGATGACAGGCAGCACCGGCGTCCAATTGCGCGTGACAAGCCGCGGGCCGGATTGATCGACGCCGACAGCCGATCCGTAAACCAGCGCCGCGCCCAAATATCCACTCCCCAGGGTGATTCCGTAGCCGAGCGCGCTCGCTGCCATACCTCGCAGATGGTGGCCGCGGCCGCGGTCCCACCACGAGGCTGCATACAGGCCGGTCGCCACGCCGTTCAAGATCCCGTGTACGAGTCCGATCCGCCTTGACTGCTCCTGCGTGTGCTGCCAGTCGGTCAGGCCGGTGGCCGCGGCGCCGACACTTCCGACCACGCCCACTCCGAGCGCAAGCCTCGCGGCGTCCCGCAGGGCCGCCGAGCGTCCCGGCAACACACTCGCGGCATCGAGCGCGACAGCTGTCGCCACCGCTCCAGTGGGCAGCGACGTCATAGCCGGGTGTAGGGGGTGACCCAGCCAGGTGCCATGCAGGATGTTGCTAACCCGGTCGCGCCCACGGCCGAACGCCGCGAACACGAACGTCAGCGCATGTTCGAGCCGGTAACTCGGCCGGTCCAGCCAGTCCTGACGTCCGAGACTGTCTATGACGTCCGAACCGTAATTCTTGATCCGCTTCTCCGTGGTCCGTGGTCGCTCGCTCACAGTTTGCCTCCCCGGGCGTTTGTGGGTCAGTTCACCTCTACTTGTCAGAACGAAACCCATACTGCCGTAGTTCATTCCACCGCCGAATTCACAGGCGGTTGGCAGTGCAAAAATAGGTGTTTGAGTTCGCCGCGAAACGGGTAGACCGGGTTTCAACGGTCCGCAGCGGAGCGTCGATAAGGTGTGCCCTCGGCCAATCGTGCGAATTTTACTGATTCGCCGCGCGGCGCTGACCCGAAGGGATGTACGTTCCCGACATGTCGAACCATTTCACCGGGCTGAGCCTGGGGCCGCCGCTCGGCGACCAGCGCTTGGACCTCTGCGATCTCTACGCGTTCACCTCGCCTGCCAACCCCGACAGAATCGTATTGATCCTGAACGCCAACCCCAATGCCGATGCGCTGCACCCTGAGGCCATCTACCGGCTCGCCATCGATAACGACGGAGACCTGCTGAATGACATCGCGTTCAGCTACGTCTTCTCCGAACCGCAGGATGGCAGGCAGACGGTCGACGTATTCATGGCCACCGGTCTCGAGGCCCGCTCGGTCGAGGCAGTCGGCACCAAGATCTTCTCCGAGGTGCCCGTCTCCTTCGTCGGCGACGAGCCCCACATCGCGACCTCGGGTGACATCACGTTCTTCGCAGGCGCGCGCAGCGATGCATTCTTCTTCGATTTCGACGGGATCAAGAATCTTTTCGACACCTCGGGTGGACGTAACTTCACCGCTCTCCACCTTGACGACGAATCACCATGGACGGGTGTGGATTCCAACACGGAGGCCAATGTCTTCTCCACGGCGATCGAGCTTCCGACGGCCCAACTCGGCGCCGATCCCGACATCAGGATCTGGGGTCGCTGCAGTGTCCGCGTCAACGGCGAACTGGAGCATGTCGATCGCGCAGGTCATCCGTCGGTCAGCAGCTTCTTCAACACCGACGACACCAAGTTGGAGTACAACGCCAGTGAACCGGTCAACGACAAGGCGCGGTGGACGGACATGTTCGTCCACCTGATGGGACACACCGGCGGCTACACGCGCACCGAAGCCATCGAAGCGATCGAGAACGAGGGCACCCTTCCGGACATGCTGCACTTCAACCCTTCGCTGCCGGGCAACTACCCCAACGGGCGTGTCTTCGCTGATGACGTCATCGACTACCGGTTGGCCTTTCTCACCAAGGGGGACGCACCGCCGTCCGGGCTGAGCCCGCACACCGACACCCTCACCGAGTTCCCGTACCTCGGTCCGCCACATCAGAGTTCGAGCTGACGGTCAGCGCCAGCGGGCCCACACGTACGGCACAAGGGCCCGCAGGAAGTCGACGTCGGGCCCGGGATGGGCGTCGGCGAAGGCCTGCTCGAAGTATTCTTCGGCGACGGCCAGGATGCCTTCTGCGTACTGACTGGTGAAGGGGATGCTGCCGTAGTCGTCCATCAACGCACGGATGGCGCGCACGGTGTCGGGCGACCGTTCGGACCGTGTGCGCTGCAGGTGGTCGCGAACCATCGCGAGGTCCGCGCCCTCGGCGGTGGACAGCAGGTGCACCAACGGCAGCGTGCGCTTTCCTTCGTAAAGGTCGCCGAGAATCTCCTTGCCGTACATCCGTTCATCGCCAACGAGATTGAGCAGATCGTCGCGGATCTGGAAGGCTGCCCCGAAGTGAAAACCGAACCGCACCAACGGGGCGAGCTCGGCGGTACCACGCGATCCGACCATCGCTCCGACGCGTAACGGATGGATAGTCGTGTACCAGCACGTCTTGTGCATGATCAGGTCGAGGTAATCCTCTGGCCGCAACTGCTGAACGTTGTCGAGTTGCCAGCCCGCCTCTATGGCCTGGCCCTCCAAGGTGCGCATCGCCATGGTGTCGAACTCGGCCCACACCAGGTCTGCGAGATCGCGATCGAGGCGCCGGGTGGCGCGCCGCAGCACCTGCCCCGCGACGACGGCCAGCCCGTCGCCTGCGTTCAGTGCGGCGGCCAGCCCGTAGCTCGAAGCGAGTGTCGGACGTCCTCGGCGCATCTCGCTGCCGTCGACGAGATCGTCGTGAACCAGAAAGGCGTTGTGCAGCAACTCGATCGCGACGGCGATACCGAGCAGATCGTCGGCCGTCGCACCGAATGCCAGCCCTGCCGACATGCACAGCGCTGGACGCAGCGCCTTACCCGGCCGCGACGGATACTCGCGCATCGGGCCGTACAGCCACTGGACCGGTTCTCCGTCGGGCATCGCGTCGAGCATCGAACGCCTGACGACCTTGCCGACCTGACGCAGCCGGTCCTCGACCGCCGCCGCCAGTTCTGCGCGATCAGCTGTACTCGTCATGAAGACGGTAGTGCGATGGTCAACACGACTGGCATCCATACGTCGGCATGGCCTTCGGCGAGCAGCGTGCCACGGTAGCGGCCGGGCGAGTTCTGCTGTGTCAGAAGGATTTCCACTGTGATCCCGCGACTGGACCTGGCAGGTATCGGTACTTCGTCAGGCTCGAAGCGGACGCAGGTCGACGAAATCAGTTCGCCGTCGTGGGACAGCAGATCGCTGCACCGCAGCCTCAGCACGCCCATGTCGTCGGGGCCACGGTTGTGCAGCCACACCTCTGTTTGCGCGAGTCCCAGTCCGGTGGCATGCAGCCGCGCTTCGCCGCTGGCCGCGGAATTCGCCAGGTCCAGCGTCGGTTCCGCCGCGGATGCCGCACCCACTACGGTTTGGCCCAGCTGCCCGATGAAGTTCTGCCACGTCGCGAGCATCCGCCCGGGGTCGGGGTAGGCCGTCCCATTGCCGTCCCCGCTGCCGTTGCCAGATTGCTCCGCATTGGTCGGCGTGCTGGGCGCACCGAATCCGCGTGCGTTGAGGCGGACGAACCGATCCACGACTTCGGTTGCCGCGCGAAATCCCCGTTCCTGAATCGCACCAAGGGCGCGCACATTGGCCGCCGGATCGAATACCGACGCCCACGGCAGATCGGCGATGCTTCCGTCGTCCATAGCGCTGGCGGCCATCAATCTCCCCGAAGATTTTCACTGCTGGTCGGCACGTGTTGTCGATATGCTATGTCCGCGCACAATGAGAGGCGGGGGCATGTCGAATCTTCATGCTCAATTGGCATTGTTCGGCGCCATCGACGAAGTCGTTAACAAGACCAACAATCCCGAAGTTGTCGCAATTGCCGAAACTTTCCTGCCCCGTACCACCGGACCCGGTCAGCGAGGGTGGTACGGCGAGCTCAAGCAATTCCTCAACCAGAAGCAACTACTGCCCCACGATGACGACGGTGGAGTCATCCCTCGCGAGGGGCCGGTGCAGTTTCCCGATTATCGGGACGCGCTCGCCGAGCTGGCCGCGTCGGCGTCACAAGAGCCTGATGACGACCCGCGCGACGCGGGGCAACTACCGCCGGACATCGTGCAACGGTCGCTGTACGCAAGCATGATTCTTTCTCAAATGGACGAGATCGAGCCTGTGCCGATCCGAGGTTTCGTTGACCCGCTTACGGTGGTCCTGCAATTTGCAATCTCGTCTCCGGGCAGCGAATCGCCCTCCTCTTCACGCCAATCCCCGCGGCTGTTGCCACCGGGCGGCCCGATCGCGGAGGCTGCGCCACCGCCACCGCCTCTTCCTCCTGAGAAGGAACAAGTGAGGCAATGGCTGCTCGGCATCAAGACAAGGGAGGCCTACGCTGACGCGCTCAAGAGTCTGCCCGGGGGATGGCAGATCGACCCCGATGCCGGGGTGCTTCCCCCTCCCTGCACGGGCGCTTTGCGAAAGGTCGGCGGCCAATTCTGCACCGTGCTAACCACCGACTGGGATCAACCTTTCATGACGCTGGAGCGGATGACGGAGCTCATCGCCCCGGAGAACTGGCCCCGGCTGTGTAACTTTTTCGTGGGAATGACGCCGCAGGAGGCGGTGCAACCGGATAGATCCCGTGGCTGGAGCCGAATGCTTGAGACGGTGAGCGGGGACCGGACGCAATGGGAAATGCGGACGGCCCTGAAGTTTTGGAAAGGCGCTTCCCCGGCCGTTGACGGGATCTACCTCAACTACGACCTCGACAGCCCGCGGATGAACGATGACAAGCTGGTTGAGGTTGATTCGGGCTATATCTGGATCACCCCGAAAGTTGCTGCAGATCCCACCCAGGGTGTCAGGGTCCGGACCAGCAAGGCGGTGCGTATTCGAGGGTTGAGCGCCACGGCCACCGCTGCGCTGGGTTGCGTTCTGGGATGGGGCGACGCCGCAAGCCAAATGCTTAAGGAGCCGAAAAAGGCAATTGCGGACCTGACACCGTTCCCACCTCCGTCCGAGGAACCCGACCAGAAGGGTCCCGCACCGGGGAACGACACGGCTACGCCGGCCGCGAACGATCTGCTTGCGGACGCCGAGATCCTGGCGGCCGCCGAGGAAGTCGAGTTGCCTGCCGGCTGGCGTGGCACCCTGATCGAGAACATCAGCAAGGAATTCGTCGAGATCATAAAGGTAAGCGCCCCGTTGTCGACCGAACTGATCGACCGCTGGCTTGACGGAATGTCGGACGACGACGTCAGGGAATTCGGCACAACCGCCGGCAGCGTACTGACCGACCGCGCTGTGGCGATGTTCACCGCGGCCGCGAATGCCGTGCAGCCCCGCCCAGACGAGGCTCAGACGACGGGAGGCCAGAACCCATGACGGAAAGCATCCCTCCAAAGACGGAAACGGAACGCATCGTCGGACGCGTCGCGCAGACGGCCAGGACGATCGTCGACGACTCCGCCACTGTGCTGAGGGAAGAGTCGAAGAAAATCGACGGCGAGAGCTACGAGGTCACCGATGCCATCACCACGGTGACCAGGTTGATCAACGTCGGCATCAACGGCGCAACCAGCCTTGGGCGTATCGCGCTCGAAGAGCGGCCACCGGCCTCCACGCTCGCGCTCGGTGACTACGTGGCGGGCGTGGTCCGACGCATGGTCAGCCAGGCGGGCACCGTCGCCGAGGCCGCCGCCATCGAGGTCGAACGCAAGAGCTACACCCCGAACAAGTGGCTCGAATCGGTCACCCGGATGATCGATATCTCGATCGCAGGCGGCCTAGAGATCGCCGAGACGATCGCAGCTGGGCCTGCACAGTTCGAGCGTCCCGCCGTCGAATCCGATGAGTTCACCGTCGCGGCAACGGCCGAAGAGCGGGCACTCTCATTTGACCAACGGCCGAAGCGTGACGCCACCGACGACGACGTGACCTTGGACCGGATCACCTTCGATCCGCCAAAGCTGGCCGCCGGGGCGACGACCTTCCGCTTCCGCGTCGACCCGAACGGGCTACAGAGCGGTGTTTACCGAGGAACCGTCAAAGTCGGCAACGACACCGTACCGGTATACATCGCATTGTGACTCCAGTTAGCCACCGACACAACCGAATCCGTTGCGTTGGGCGCCGCAACGCGTGAGCCGTAAGAAGGAAAAGATCGCCATCCTCGGTGGCGGCATGGCGGGGCTCAGCGCGGCATGGCGGCTCAGCGAACCGGGATGGCGCGACCGTTTCGAGTCGATCACCGTCTACCAGCGCGGCTGGCGTCTCGGCGGCAAGGGCGCATCGAGCCGCGGGGAGAACGGCCGCATCGAAGAGCACGGCCTGCACGTCTGGATCGGCTCGTACGAGAACGCTTTCACGCTGATCCGCGAGTGCTACGCCGAACTGGACCGTGCGACCACCGACCCGTCGGTGCCCATCCAAACGTGGGACCAGGCCTTCATTCCCGCCAACGACGTGGGTGCGACCGACCGGTGGAAGGGGCACTGGCAGCTGTGGCTGGGACGGTTCACCGGGAACGAGGAGTTGCCGGGCGAACCCGAAGGACCGACCAACGAGATGACCGTCGTGCGCTTCGTGCAGCGGGCGCTGCAGCTGATCATCGATTTCTCGGATTCCCTGCGGGACATGGGAGATTCGGGTCTCACCCTCTCGGCGTCAGCCGAGCCGCCCGCCCCACAGCGGTCCCTCGACGCGGTCCAGCGGGCGGTGATCGCAGCGTCGATGGCTCTGGCCGATCCGGATTCGGCCAACGACGCCCAGGTCGGGCTGCTCACGCACGCGCTCAACGCGATTCGCGACACCCTGGACTATGAGCGGCGTGCCGACCACCGGCTGTCCTGGACGCTGTTATCACTGCTGACCGCGACCGTGCGCGGGGTCATGGCCGACCGTCTGATGACCGATCCGCGGGGTTTCCGCGCCATCAACGACGAGGACTACGCGATGTGGGTGCTACGCCACGGCGGCCACCCGGAGGTGCTGGAGTTCCCCGTCCTTCGAGCGATGTACAACATGGTGTTCGGCTACGAGAAGGGGCATCTCGAGCGGCCGACGGTCGCCGCCGGTGTCGGCATGCTGCTGGTCGGCCTGATGTTCTTCACCTACAAGGGTGCGATCTTCTGGAAGATGACCGCGGGTATGGGCGACATCGTCTTCGCGCCCATGTACGAGGTATTGCGCAGGCGCGGTGTCGATTTCG
Organism: uncultured Actinomycetota bacterium; assembly: GCA_963848855.1. Lineage (GTDB taxonomy): Bacteria > Actinomycetota > Actinomycetes > Mycobacteriales > Mycobacteriaceae > Mycobacterium. The sequence goes on along the minus strand of CAWKFL010000005.1, from coordinate 182,122 downwards.
AGTTCTTCCATCGTGTCGACGCGTTGCACCTCGATCCCCGGCGGCAGTACGTCGACGCGGTCACGGTAGGCCGCCAGGTGTCGCTGGCCGACGGCGTGGAGCACTACGAACCGTTGACGAAGGTGCGCGGTCTTCCGGTCTTTCCCCGCCTGCCGCCGGCCGAGCAGATCCAAGGCAGGGACGGAATCGAGGGCCTGGAATCACATTTCGGATCCCGCGACGACGTCGAAACCCGGGTGCTGCGCCGCGGCGTCGATTTCGATCGGGTCATCCTCGCCGTTTCACTCGGCATGGTCGGAGTCGTGGCCGAAGAACTCATCGCCGACCGGCCGGAGTGGCGGGAGATGACGGCGAATGTGCGCACCATCGGCAGCCTGGGTCTCCAGATCTGGCTTCGCCCCGACCATGAAGCCTTGGGCCTGGCCGCGCCGGCGATCACGACAAGCGGTTACATCCCTCCGATCGACACTTTCTCGTCGATGCCCCAGACTCTGTGGGCCGAGGACTGGCCCGCCGAAGACCGGCCCCGAACGGTCGCCTACTTCTGCGGTGCGCTGGACGTGCCATGGCCGCCGCCCGAGGATCAGGCCACCTACGTCCAACGCTGTCGGCAACACGCACGCGACGAGGCGCTCAACTTCCTCGACCATCTCGTCGGCGTACACCTGCCCGCCGCGGTCACCGATGACGGTTTCGCGTGGGATCTTCTGGTCGGGTCGGACGGCGAAAGGGACGGCGCTGCACTTGCCACTCAGCACCTCAGCGTGAACATCGACCCGTCCGATCGTTACGTCCTGTCGATTCCCGGCACGGACGACTACCGACTGCGGCCCGACGAGAGCGGTTACGACAACCTGGTGTTGGCCGGCGACTGGACCGACTCCGGCCTGAACTCCGGATGTATCGAGGCGGCCGTTCTGTCGGGGCTCGAGGCGGCCAACACGATCATCGGCCATGGTCGATACCACCGTGTCCGGGGCCTCTACCTGCCCTGACCGCGCGGCTTGTCCGATCGCGGCGAATTCTGCGGCCCCGACGGCCAAGATGGACATGTGAGCGAACCGGTGTCCAGCCGCCCGACGATCGACGACCTGCTCGATCGCGCCGTCCGCGCCATCAACGGCGGCGACCGGGCCACGGCGGACGAACTCGCGAGCCAGGTGCTTGCCTATGACGAGGCCAACGTCGAAGCCGAGGAGCTCCTCGCCGCACCTGCCGACCATGGCGAACTCAGGAGGATCAGCCTTCTGTTCGCGGATCTGGTCGACTCCACCAAGCTGTCGACACGCATCGAACCGGAGACCTACCGCCTGGTGGTGGGGCGATACCGGGATGAGGTGCAGCGCATCGTCGCCCAGTACGAAGGACATATCAGCGACGCGAAGGGCGACGGTCTGCTTGCCCTGTTCGGGCACCCGCACCCGCATGAAAACGATGTCCGCCGCGCCGTGCAGGCGGGTCTGGACATCACGAGGGCGGTCGCCCGCCTCAGCGACCAGGTACAGCGGCGGTTCGGGTTCGACGTCAACGTCCGCGTCGGCATCCACCGTGGGCTCGTCTATCTCGATACCGACGCCGACGAGGTGTATGGCTTCGCCGTCAACCTCGCCTCCCGGATATGCAGCATCGCCGAACCCGGGACCGTCGCGCTGTCGGAGGCGGTCGCACAGCTGGTCCGTGATTCGTTCGAACTGGAACCCGGCCCGCCACAAGCGGTCAAGGGCGTCGACGGGTTGGTCGTGCCGTATCGCGTGATCGTCGAACGTGAACCGACACCCGTTGCACGCGGCCCGCTGATCGGACGCGAAACCGAGACCGCCTACCTCGAAATATCCTGGCGCGACGCCGAAGCCGGCAAGCTGACCGTCGCGGGCACTGCGTTGTGCGGTGAACCCGGCATCGGCAAGAGCAGACTGGTGCGGACTGCCGTCGAGTTGGCGCAGCGATCCAACGGCGTGGTCATCGAGCTGTTCGGGTCGCCGTTCCACACCGAGGTAGGCCTACACCCGGCGCGGAAGCTCGTGGAGCGCCGGTCGGGTATCACTCGCACATCGGATGCGCCGGAGCGCCTTCGCCTGCTGAATACCGAACTCGGAGGACAGAACCTGGACCCGGAGGCCTTCGTGCCGCTGCTGGCTCCGGTGCTCGGCGTCTCGTCGAAAGCCGGGTACGTCCCTGTCGCCGCGGAGGGACACCGGCTGCAGGAAAGGATCATCGACGCGGTGCGTGACTACATACTCGCGTGCGTTCGCGGCGGGCCCGCACTGGTGGTCGCCGAGGACATGCACTGGTTCGATCCTTCCACCACGGTCCTCCTGCGGTCACTTCTCGATGCCGCAGGACCCGACGTGATGATCCTCATGACTTCGCGCCGGTTGTCATCGCTCCCGGACAGCGCGAACGTCAAAGTGTTCGAGTTGGGTCCGCTGTCCGGCAGTGAGAGTGACGAACTCATCGCGGCACTGCACCCCGAGCTGTCGACCTCGAATCGAAAAACGGTCAGTCGCCGCTGCGCTGGTGTGCCGTTGTACATCGAGGAAGTCGTGGCGAAGCTCATAGAACTGCAGAGCGATCCCACGCAATCCGCGACCGTGCCCGACACGCTGTACGAGGCGCTGTTCGCCCGACTGCGCCCATCCGAGAACGCGATTCGAGTTGTCGAGGCGGCGGCGACGATCGGCAGTCAGTTCGACCGCAGCCTGCTGGGCGACGTGCTCGACATGAGCGACGGTGACCTCAACGGTGCGCTCGAGGAACTGCGGAAGTCGACCGTTCTCGAATCGGTGGACGACGGCGTGTGGCGCTTCCGGCACGAACTGCTGCGGGAGGTGGCCGCCGAACTCCCCCCTCCCAGAATGCGCAGGACACTGCATAGCCGCGTCGCGGATGCCCTCAAATCCGGCTCACCACAAGGAGATCCGGATTGGCCCTTGATCGCGGCGCACTTCGCCGAGGCGGAGCGCTTCGATGACGCCGTGCTGGCTTACCGACAGGCGTCCACCGCGGCCCGCCATCGCGGCGCGCTCCAAGAAGCGAGGCAGTACCTGTCGCGCGCGCTGAACCAGCTGGAACAATTGCCAGAGGGACCCGAGCACCAACACAGCGAGATACAGGTGCGGTTGCGCCGAGGCTTTCTCGCCTCCGCCATCGAAGGGCCGAGTAGCGCCGAGACCGCCGTCGACTTCGAACGCTGCCTTCAACTGGGCGGATCGAACCCACACACCGACGAGATGTTCGCGACGGTTATGGCGCTCTTCACCTACTACGTGACGCGCGCCGATCTTCACCGCGGACAACAGATCGTCGAGTCACTGCGCGTCGGCGTCGACGCCGGCCGTGAGTGGTGGCGAACAGAGAACATCAGCGGGTCCGGCGTCGTCGCGTTCCTGCGCGGCGACTTCGCCTACGCGAGCAAGCAACTGGAGGCGGCAACGTCGTTACTGGCCACTCGCGATGATCGCGATGTCGAAGCCGAATGGTTCATGCCCTACGATCCGGTCGTCTTGGTGTTCACCAGCCTTGCGCATCCGCGTTGGGTGCTGGGAGACCTGGCGGGTGCCGAAGGGGCGCTGGAACTGGCCGATCGGCGCAGTGCGCCGTTGGACTTCCCGCAGGGGCCGTACAGCGTGTGCTACGTGCGCTACCTTCAAGCGTGGGTCTGCCTGGAGGCCGGAAAGTTGGACAGGGCCGTAGAGATAGCCGCCGATCTGATGCAGATCGCTGCGCTCAACGGTTTCGACCAATCGGTCGCCCTTGGCGCGACCCTGCACGGGGCGGCGACCGCGGCACTGGCAGTCGCTGCAGGAAACGCCGGCGAACCGGAGGTGTCCAATGGCATAGCGGCGCTTGTCGGTTGGGCGGTGACGTGCCGAGTTGTCGGAGCGACGGGATGGGTCACCTGGTTTGACGGCCGTGCCGGTCGGCTGCTCATCGCGGCGGGCCGGCTCGAAGAGGCGCGCGCCCAAATCGATCAGGGCCTACAGCTCGCAGAGCAAACCGGCATGCACTTCTACGACGCCGAGTTGTTGCGTCTGCGCGCTGCAACGCAAGACGATTCCGAGGACCGGTTCGACGATCTCGCCGCGGCATTCGAATTGGCGCGCGAACAAGGGACGCCGGTCTTCGCGCTACGGGCCGCGCTCGATACCTATGAGCTGCGCGGCGAAGCGGTCCGCCAGTGGCTCGACGACGCGATCAACCTGTTCCCCGCCGACAGCACGTGGCCGGAATTGGCGCGGGCGCGTTCGTTATTGGCTCGCTAGCCGATGCGGAATACCTCATACTCGACGCCCGAACCCTCGCGCACCCGCCCCTTCGCGACGAACACGCTGGTGTTCATCCACGCGTAGCGCGGATCGCCCGTTTCGAAACGGGGTGTCGTGCGGAAGTACTGGTCTTCGAATTTGGTGCCCGCCCCCGTGGAAAGCGCCTGCCCGACGACCGCGTTGAGCTCGAGGAGACCGTGGTATTGGACAAAGACGAGGGCGTCGTCGTCGGTCTGGAACTGCAGGCGAACATCGACTCGCCCATAGCCGTCGGATCCGAACACCAGCCAGTCGCCGCCGCCTCCGACCGCGCGGGCGTTGAACCGCGCACCCGTGGCGGCACCGTCGGTTACCTGAACGTAAGACCGCTGCCCCAGCGGGCCCGCACCGAAGTCCATTGGCGGTGCAAGCGCCACCCAGTACGAGAACTCTTGTATCAACTCAAGACTCATTGACTCACCCTAGGTCCGGGCGTATGTACTCCGGGCCGCTTTACCTTGCTCGATAACACCGAATCCTGCCGTGACGGGGTCACAATTGGGTCGTGACCGATGCGGCACCCAATCAGCGAACGATCGACGACCTTCTTGATCGCGCCATCCGAGCGATCAACCGCGGGGACCGCGCGACAGCCGATGAGCTCGCGGGCCGGATTTTGGAGGTCGATCGAGCCAACGCCGAAGCGGAAGAACTGCTCGCCGCACCCGCCGATCATGGTGAACTCCGCCGAATCACGGTTCTGTTCGCCGACATGGTCGAATCCACCCATCTGTCCAGCCGCATCGAAGCTGAGACCTACCGAATGGTGGTCGGGCGATACAGCGAGGAGGTGCGACGCGTCGTCAACCAACACGGCGGACACATCAGCGAGACCAAAGGCGACGGAATGCTTGTCCTGTTCGGCTATCCGCGGCCGCACGAGCACAATGTCCGCAGAGCGGTTCAGGCCGGACTTGACATCACGCGCGCGATCGCCGGACTCAGCGAACGGCTGAACCGCGCTTTCGGCATCGACATCGACGTGCGGGTCGGGATTCATCGAGGATTGGTGTACCTCGACATCGACAACGCTGAGGCGTACGGCTTTGCGGTCAATCTGGTTGCCAGAATCTGCAGTATCGCCCAACCAGGAACGGTCACCGTGTCAGAGGCGATCGAGCAGCTCGCCAAGGACAACTTCGAATTCGAACGCCAGCCACCCCAACCGGTCAAGGGCGTCGACGACCTGATCCTGTCGTATCGTGCAGTCGCCGAACGTGATCGGAAGCGCGTCTCCCTCGGTCCGTTGGTCGGGCGCGAACGAGAGCTCGCGGCCTTCCGCCGCAGATGGCAGGAGGTGCAGAAGAAACCGTCGATCCCGCCGGGTATGGCGTTCTGGGGTGAACCCGGAATTGGTAAGAGCCGCCTGGTGCACGCCGCCATCGAGGTGGCTCAACGGTCCGACGCCGTCGTACTCCAGCTCTTCGGCTCACCGTTCCACGCCGAAGTGGGCCTACATCCCGCGCGCAAGCTGTTGGAGCGCCAATGCGGGGTCGCCGCCGGATCGGACGCCGCAGAACGCCTTCGTTTGTTGAGGTCCGAACTCGCAGCACAGAATCTAGACCAGATTGCCCTGGTTCCGCTGCTGGCGCCCGTGCTCGGCATCTCGCCGAATGTCGGCTATGTTCCTGCACCCTTCGAAGGACGCAAACTGCAGGAGCAGATCATCAGCGCAGTCCATGACTATGTGCTCGCATGCGCAAAGGACGGGTGCGGCCTCGTTGTTGCCGAGGACATGCAATGGTTCGATCCGTCGACGGCCGATCTGGTGCGGTCACTTCTCGACGGCGCGCCACCGCAAGTGATGGTGGTGATGACGTCGCGTGAGCTGGTATCGCTGCCCGAAACCTCCACCATCGACGTGCTCGAATTGAGCCCGCTCTCCAGTGCCGAGAGCGATGACTTGATCGCCGCACTGCATCCGGCCATGGCGCCCTCGGAACGCGAGACGGTCCATGGCCGATGCGGCGGTGTGCCGCTGTACATCGAAGAAGTCGTCGCGAGTATCAGGGAACGAAGGGGTGAGAGTGCGGAATCGGGGAAGGTCCCGGACACCCTGTACGAACTGCTGTTTGCAAGGCTGCGGGCGTCAGAACCGGGGATACGCGTGGTTGAAGCGGCGGCAGTTATCGGCAGCCAGTTCGACCACAGCGTACTCGCCCATGTCGTGCAGATGAGCGCCGAGGACCTCGACGGTGTACTGAACGAACTGAGTACGGCAACGGTAGTCGAATCCGTAGGCGAGGGCGCATGGCGGTTTCGTCACGAACTGTTGCGTGAAGTGGCCGCTGAGCTGCCTCCGCCCACTGCCAGCCGCGGATTACACAGTCGCGTTGCGGATGCCCTGAAGTCGGCGTCACCACAAGGTGATCCGGAGTGGCCGCTGATCGCAGAGCACCTCGTGCAAGCCGACCGCGTCGACGATGCGGTATCCGCCTACCAGCAGGCGTCCACCGTCGCACGACATCGCGGTGCGCTCGAGGAGGCCGCAATGTACCTGTCGCGTGCCGTGACCCAGCTCGGACAGTTGCCTCGAGATCCCGAACGCGACCGTCGCGAAATGTACATCCGTCTTCATCGCGGGTTCCTCGCTTCGGCGATCGAGGGTCCTGGAAGTGCCTACACCGCGTCGGATTTCGAACGTTGCCTCGAGCTTGGCGGAAGTAGTCCGAATATCGACGAGATGTTCTGGACGTTACAGGCACTGTTCACCTACTACGTGAGTCGTGCGGATCTGCGCCGGGCGCAACAGATTGTGGACTCGCTGCGCATGGAGCTGGAAGGTCGCGAATGGTGGCGCGTTGAGGTCGAGGGCGGAGCGGGAACACTGTCGTTCATGCGTGGCGAGTTTGCCGATGCCATCGGCTTTTTGGATGAGGCGCAATCTGCGATGGCCTCCCGCGACGAACGTGACTTCGAAGCCGAATGGTTCATGCCATACGATCCGATTGTTCTCGGGCACATCAGCTTCGCGCACTCGCGCTGGATCGCCGGAGACCTCGCCGGCGCCGACGCGGCTTTCGCGCTGAGCGACAGGCGAATTGCCGAGCTCGCGGTGCCCGCGGCTCCGTACAGCGCCTGCTATGCGCGCTGGGTTCAGGCGTGGGTCTACCTGGAAGCGGGCCTCTTCGACCAGGCATCTGAGATGGCCGAAGACATGATCCGGCAGGCCGAGCGCCACGGCTTTGACCAATGGGCTGTAATCGGCGTGATCATGAGTAACACGGCCGCTGCGGAAGTCGGCTTGGCCGCAGGCAAGACCAACACTCTTCACATCTCCGACAGCATTGCGGGGCTGGTTGGTTGGGCTACCACGAGCCGCTACGTAGGGGCCACCGGATGGGTTCCGTGGTTCGACGGCCAGAGCGCGCGGCTGCTGATTGCGTCCGGCCGGGCCGCCGAGGCCCGCGCTCAACTAGACCTCGGTCTGCAGCTCGCCGACGAAACTGGCATGAGGTTCTACGACGCTGAGTTGAAACGCCTGCGGGCGGCCACACACGACAATCCCGAAGATCGGCGCAACGACCTTGCCACCGCATTCGAAATTGCCTGCAGGCAGAGGACACCGGTCTTTGCGTTGCGGGCGGCGCTCGACGACTATCGCCAGCGCGGCCAGGCGGCCCGACAGGCGGTCACCGACGCGATGGCGATGTTCGGACCGAACAGCACATGGCCCGAATTGGCGCGAGCACGCTCATTATTCGCGTGATGCCACTAGTTCAGGCGGGCTGTTCTCATCGACACCCCCGCCGCAGGAAGGCGGGACAACAGCGCGTCGCCCATGGCCGTAACCGGTGTGAGCACGCCGCACCGGTCGGATAACTGTTCGCGGTCGGTGGCCAGGACGAGCGCGCTCTCGCCGAGCATCATCGCTGTCGCCGCGTAACCCGGGTCGGCCTCCTGTGCCATTGTGGCCATGTACCGAGCCCCGCTGGTGGTCTGCGTGTACGTCTCGACCGTGTAGTGGCCGCGCGAATCATCGGCGTAACCGACGCCAGGCGCTGGCGTTACTGCCTCGACCAGCCCGTGGGGAAGCAATTTCATATATGCCCCACCGAATTTAGAGGCGCCAGCGATGGTGGCGCTGGCCATCGCCGCCATGATCTTCGCCGCGCCGGAAGACCCCATGCTCATCGTCTCCGAATAGCGGAAGCCGCGGCCGTACGCCCACCCGAGTAACGCGTTGGTGCGCCGCACGCAGCGCGTGTTGTAGCGGGCCATGACGTAGGCGCCGGTCCAGATGCCGGTCAGCTCCGGCGCGACCTCCTCGCCTCTGCGGACTTGTACATCCGGCTGGGGCCCCAGGTTGGGTTCGGCACTGCGCTGCGGGCTGAGCCCGTACGGATCGTCGAGCAGCTGTCGCATCTCCGAATCGCCCGACGCACGCAGCAGTTCCATCATCGTCGCGAGGGAGCCGCCGGAGACGCCTGCGGAGTAACCCCGCATCACGAACGTGGTGTCGCAAAGCTCACCGGTGCCCTCTTCGATCGCCAGGCGGTGCAGCGCGTAGACGGTCAAATCCGAAGGGATCGAGTCGAATCCGCACGAATGCACGATGCGCGCGCCGTTGTCGACGGCCAGGTTGTGATAGAGGTCGATGCTCTGCCGGACAAAAGGAACCTCGCCGGTCACGTCGACGTAATCCGTTCCAGCGGCGGCGCATGCCGAGACGATGGGTAGACCGTGCTTCGTGTACGGCCCGACCGTGCTCACCACGACGTGCGTCTGCGCCGCAACGTCAAGCAGCTGCGCGGGCTTCGACAGATCTGCGACGACCACCGGCCACTCCCCCGCGCCCGCCCCGAGCGACTGCCGCACTGCGTGCAGCTTTTCGGCCGACCGGCCCGCGAGAGCGATACGGGTTCCAGCCCCGGCATGTGCGAGGTATCGCGCAGTCAGCTTGCCGACGAAGCCGGTGGCCCCGTAGAGCACGATGTCGAGTTCACGCTCGCCGGCGCGCATGACCGTCAACGCTACCCATCCTTGGCCCGTCGTTCGCGATAAGCGGCGACGTGCTGACGGTTGCCGCAGTTGCCCGTATCGCAAAAGATCCGCGACCGGTTGCGTGACACATCGATCAGCGCCGCCTCACAGTCCGGGGCCGCGCAGATCTTGAGCCTGCGCAGCTCGCCGATGCGGATGATGTCGGCGAGGGCCATCGCCATCTCCGCGCCCATGCGCTGCCACAGCGGGTCGTGCATCGAGGCCAGGTGCAGATGCCATTCCGGCATCTCGGGGTGGCGGGTCAGCCACGGCGACGCATGGGTATCGCTGAGAAGCGCGTTGACCTGCCCCACGGCCTGTTCCTCCTCGTCGGCGGACTCCCAGATCTTGCCGAGCCGGTCGCGCAGCCGGCCCACGGACTCCAGCTCGGTCACGTCGTGATCGCGCCTCCCCGTGTAGCCGAACCCATCGAGGTATTCATCGAGCGCCGCGGTGTCGCCCAACTGCTCGCCCTCCACCCGATCGGTGTTGATCAGGACACATGCCGCCTTGAGAGTGAGCTCGGTGTCATAACTAAAAAGCATTTGACTCATGACCCCTTCCGGCAGTAATGTCACGACCAAAGCAGATTTTACTCGTTACAAGTTGGAGGTGCACCCATGTCCACGACCACATATCCCGTCGCGGACCACTTCCGGCTTGGTGTGCTGTTCGCGATCGGCTCAGCGGTCGCCTTTGGATCGTCGGGGCCCTTCGCCAAGGCGCTGATGGGGGCCGGCTGGACCCCGACGGCAGCCGCTCTGGCTCGGCTCGCCGGTGGCGCCTTGCTGATGGCGGTGTTTGCGACCGTCGTGCGGCCCGGTTGGTTTCGCGAGGCACTGAGCCACGCCAAGATCGTCATCCCCTACGGGCTGATCCCGATCGCCGGTGCGCAACTCTCCTACTACAACGCGGTCGCGCATCTGTCCGTCGGCGTCGCGATGTTGCTCGAGTACACCGCTCCGCTTCTCGTCGTCGGATGGCTATGGGCCACCACCCGCCGTCGTCCGAGCAATATGACACTGGCCGGTGTAGCCCTGGCAGTAGTGGGAATCATGTTCGTGCTCAACGTCTTTGCCGGTGCGCATATCAACGTCATCGGCGTCGGCTGGGCCTTGGCCGCTGCCGTCTGCGCGGCGTGCTACTTCATGATGTCCGACGAGGTCGCTGCCGACGGCGAGGGCTTGAGCCCGATCACGCTCGCGACAGGTGGGCTGATCGTCGGTGCAGCCGCGGTCGGGGCGCTCGGCATGACCGGGGTGATGCCGATGACCTTCACCACCAACGACACCGTCATCGCGGGGTTCACGACGTCGTGGCTGGTGCCCGTCATCGCTCTTGGGCTCGTGCCCACCGCGATCGCGTACTCGCTCGGCATCATGGGCATCGCCCGGCTGCGGCCGCGGTTCGCCTCGCTGCTGGGTCTGTCCGAGGTGATGTTCGCCGTGGTCGCCGCGTGGATTCTGCTCGGCGAGGCGATCACATCGACGCAGGCCATCGGCGGCGCCGTCGTCCTCGCCGGCCTTGCGCTGGCCCGCCAGGGCGACCGCACGGACAAGCTGGCCGAGGTGTCCCGGCCGGACGAGCCCCTCGAGGAGCTGACGGCGGGCAGTCGCGACTAGCAAAACGGAACCGTCTGTAGCATCGTGACGTGAAGATCGATCTTGATCGCAAACGCGCCCGTTGGGTCTTCTCTCTTTCGATCGCCGTCCTTACCGCCGGCCTGTTGACCATTGCGCCGGCAACCATGGCCCCGTCGGCGTACGCCCAGGACTGCCCCGATATCGAGGTGGTGTTCGCCCGGGGCACCGATGACACACCGGGACTCGGTCGTGTCGGCTCAGCGTTCGTCGACTCCCTGCGCGGCCAGGTCGGCGGCAGGTCGGTGGGCACCCACGCGGTGAACTATCCCGCCTCGTACGACTTCCTGGCCGCCGCCGACGGCGCCAACGACGCCAGCGCGCACGTTCAGTGGATGGTGGCCAACTGCCCCAACACCAGGTTGGTGCTGGGCGGCTACTCGCAGGGCGCCGCGGTGATCGACATCATCGCCGCGGTTCCGTTCCCTGCAATCGGCTTCAACAACCCGATGCCGCCGAACGTCCCCGAGCACGTCGCCGCCGTTGCGGTGTTCGGGAACCCGACGGCCAAAGCGGGCGCGCCGTTGACCGTTAGCCCCGTGTGGGGAGGCAGGGCCATCGACCTGTGCAACGCAGGCGACCCCGTCTGCGGCAGCGGCCGCGACATCGGGGCACACAGCAACTACGTGAACTCCGGCCTGGCAAGCCAGGCCGCCGGGTTCGTCGCTGGACTGGTGTAGCTGTCCCGACCTGTGCTATGGCGGCGCGAACGTTCCTTACCACTCGAAAAATCGCCAGATTTTCGAGTGGTAAGGAACGTTCGCGCGCCAGTCAGACCAAGCCGACGAGCCGTGATATGTGAGTATTAGCCGCATGAGCGCAGTTGACGCTGTCCATGTAGCGGCCAAGGCGATTGCCAGAGCAAGTCGGGCGACCCTGCTGGCAACGTTGACAACCGCTGCGGCAACGACGGCCATCGTCGCGGCGCCGTCAGCGGTCGCCCAGCCCGGCTGCCCCGATGTCCACGTTATCTTCGCGCGAGGCACCGGTGAGCCCGCAGGAATCGGCCGTGTCGGGCAGGCCTTTGTGGACGCGTTGAGCGGTCAGGTTTCCGGCCGCACGGTCACCACATACGGGGTGAACTACCCGGCAACGTACGACTTCGCGATGGCCACCGACGGCGCCAACGACGCGTCCTCGTACGTAACGGGCTTCGTGCAATCCTGTCCGTCCAGCCGCGTCGTGCTCGGTGGCTATTCACAAGGCGCGGCCGTGGTCGACATGCTGATGGGAATCCCGCCGCTGGGCAACAGGATCGGCAACGTCGGCGCGCCGTTGCCCGCCGGCCTCAGTCCCAACGTGGCGGCCGTCGCGGTGTTCGGGAATCCCGCCACAAAATTCGGCAATCCGGTGACGTCGGCGGATCACCTGTTTGCGGGCAGGGCCATCGACCTGTGCAAGGACGGCGACCCGATCTGCTCCGACGGCCGGAATCCGTTCGCTCATAGCGATTACGTCAGTGCAGGGCTCACGGACCAGGCGGCGAACTTTGTAGCGGGATTGGTTTAGCTCAGCTATACGTTACGGTTAGTTGTGACGTTTGATCTTGTTCGCGGCTGGAAGCTGGCCGCCGCCACCCTGATTGCCGCAACGACGGCACTCTCGCCCCTGTCATTTCGCGCTCTACCGACCGCCTCCGCCGATCCATGCCCCGACGTCGAGGTCGTCTTCGCCCGCGGCACGAGTGAGCCAGCGGGTATCGGCAGGGTGGGCCAGGCGCTGACGGATGCTCTGAGCTCTCAGCTCGGCGGCCGCAGCGTCGGGGCCTACGGCGTGGTTTACCCGGCGACCTACGATTTTCTGGAAGCCGCCGACGGGGCCAACGACGCGACGGCTCACATCACCGCGATGTCGCAGCAATGCCCGGGAACCCGCATCGTGCTCGGTGGATACTCCCAGGGCGCAGCTGTCGTCGACATGTTGGCCGGGGTGCCGCCGTTGGGCAACAAGGTCGGCGACATCGGCTCAGCACCGCCGCTTCCCGCGGGCGCCTCCGGCAACGTGGCGGCGGTCGCAGTGTTCGGAAACCCTTCAACGAAGTTCGGCAACCCGGTCTCGGGAGCGGGCACCTTTGCCGGTAGAGCGATCGACCTGTGCAGTGACGGCGACCCGATCTGCTCGGGCGGCCGGAATCCGTTTGCGCATACGCACTACGAGTCTTCGGCATACATCGATCAGGCCGCGAGTTTCGTAGCCGCTCGCGTGTAGCTCCCGCCGAATTACTGACGAGGCTGTTGCGGGTTTCGGTTAGGATCCGCTAAGTGAATACCGATCTTGAGCTACGACGATGGGTCCGTCGCGGTTCGTTGATTTGCGCCGCCGTTCTCCTCGCCGCGACGGCCCTGATTGCGCCCTCCGCTTTGCCCGGATCGACCGCGCTGGTGCCGTCGGCGTCCGCCGCCTGCCCGGCAGTCGAGGTGGTCTTCGCCAGGGGCCGTTTGGAGACCGCGGGTGTCGGCATCCTCGGCAACGCCTTCGCGAATGCGCTGCGCTCGAAGTCGAACAAGAACATCGGCGTGTACGCGGTGCGCTACCCCGCCGACAACGAGGTCGACGTCGGCGCCAACGATATGAGCGCGCACATTCAGAGCATGATCGCCAACTGCCCGGATACACGCCTTGTGCTGGGCGGCTACTCACTCGGCGCAGCGGTCACCGACGTCGTGCTTGCGGTCCCGTTCAGCTTCTTCGGGTTCGACAACCCGCTGCCACCCGGCGCCGAAACTCACATCGCCGCGGTCGCCCTGTTCGGCAACGGCGCGGCATGGATCGGGCCCATCACGAACTTCAGCCCGGTCTACCGCGAGCGGACCATCGAGTTGTGCCATGGCGCGGATCCGATTTGCAATCCCGCCGACCCGAACACCTGGGAAGACAACTGGCCGGCCCACCTCGCGCGGGCATACATCGACGCCGGTATGGCAAATCAAGCAGCCGACTTCGTCGCGGGCAGGATCTAGTCCACGGTCCGCAGATCGCGCGTGATTTTGGTGCGGGCTTCGAGCTGATCGTCGGGTGGATAGTCGACGCCCACGAGGGTCAACCCGCGTGGCGGCGCGGCGGCGAAGTCGCTGGACCGTCGGGTCAACGTCAAAAGCCCACGGCACCAGGACGGTTCGCGGCGACGCTCGCCAACTGCCAACAGCGCACCGACGAGCGAGCGGACCATCGACCAGCAGAACGCGTCGGCGGTGACGTAGGCGGTGATGCGATCACCGTCGCGTGACCAGTCGAGCCGCTGCAGATCGCGGATCGTGGTGGCGCCCTCGCGATGGCGACAGAACGCGGCGAAGTCGTTCAACCCGAGCAATACTCGCGATGCCGCGGACATCGCGTCGATGTCCAGCGGCCTGTGCCACACCGTCACGTAGCGAGCCTCCTGCGGCTCCACCCCGTACGGCGCGGTCGAGAGTCGATATTCGTAGTGCCTGCGCAGCGCGGAGAATCGAGCATCGAAACCCGGTGCGGCGCGGCCGATATCGAGCACCCGAACATCGGCGGGCAGGAACCGCGAGAGTCGTCGCACCAGCGGTAGGAATTCGTCGTCACCGGGGCGCGTCGATCGAGGATACGCGTGTGGCAGTGCATCGGCAGGCACGTCGACGTGCGCGACCTGGCCGGTGGCGTGCACGCCGGTGTCCGTGCGTCCCGCTGCCCTCAGCTGCACCGGGGTGCGAAAGACCGTCGTCAGCGCGTCGTCAAGCACGCCGGCTACCGTGCGCTGCGCCGCCTGCACCGCCCAGCCGGCGAACTCCGTTCCGTCGTAGGCGATATCGAGCCGAAGACGAACGAGCCCGCCACCGGAATCGATGGCGGGCTCGTCGGTCATGTCTCTAGGACTTGTTGTCATCCTCGTCGGAATCGGCCTTGTCGTCCTCGTCCTTGGCGTCGGCGGCTTCGTCTTCCAACTCGGCCTCGGCCTCTTCGACGGCGTCATCGACCTTGGCGTCCTCGACCTTGGCGTCCTCGACCTTGGCGTCCTCAACCTTGGCGTCCTCAACCGTCTCTTCAGCCGGAGCGTCCGCCACGGCCTCGTCGGCCACGGCCTCTTCAGCCGCCACGGCCTTCGCAGGCGCAGCCTTCTTCGAGGCGGCGGCGCGACGGGCGCGGTTGGCCTCTGATGTCACCGTCTTCTCGCGCACCAGCTCGATGACGGCCATCGGGGCGTTGTCGCCCTTGCGTGCCTCCACCTTGATGATGCGGGTGTAGCCGCCGTTGCGGTCGGCGAAGAACGGACCGATCTCGGCGAACAGCGTGTGCACCACGTCCTTGTCGCGGATCTTCTTCATCACCTCGCGCCGGTTGTGCAGCGCACCCTTCTTGGCGTGGGTGATGAGCTTCTCCGCGTAGGGCCGCAACGCCCGCGCCTTGGGCTCGGTCGTCTTGATCCGGCCGTGCTCGAAGAGCGACGTGGCCAGGTTCGCCAGAAGCGCCTTCTGGTGCGAGGACGACCCGCCGAGGCGAGGGCCCTTGGTGGGCTTGGGCATTGCGACTATCTCCTATTTGGGGCCGGTCGCCGTATCAGGTAGGACCGGGACGGAATTCTTACAGCTGTTCGGTTTCGGCGAAGTCCTGATTGTCATCCAGGTCGTAGCCGGCATCGCTGTTCCAGGTGCCGGTGGCGACGTCGTAGCCGGCGACCTCGGACGGATCAAACGTGGCCGGGCTGTCCTTCAGCGAGAGACCGAGCTGGTGCAGCTTGATCTTCACCTCGTCGATGGACTTCTGGCCGAAGTTGCGGATGTCCAGCAGGTCGGACTCCGTGCGGGCGACGAGCTCGCCCACCGTGTGCACACCCTCGCGCTTGAGGCAGTTGTAGGACCGCACCGTGAGGTCAAGATCGTCGATCGGCAGCGCGAAGCTGGCGATGTGATCGGCCTCGGCTGGCGACGGGCCGATCTCGATGCCCTCGGCCTCGACGTTGAGTTCCCTTGCCAGACCGAACAATTCGACCAGCGTCTTGCCGGCCGAGGCCAGCGCGTCACGTGCGGTGATCGAGCTCTTGGTCTCGACGTCGAGGATCAGCTTGTCGAAGTCGGTGCGCTGCTCGACGCGGGTGGCCTCCACCTTGTAGGTGACCTTGAGCACCGGCGAGTAGATGGAATCGACCGGGATACGGCCGATTTCGGCGCCCGACGCCTTGTTCTGCACGGCGGGGACATAGCCGCGGCCGCGCTCGACAACCAGCTCGACCTCGAGCTTGCCCTTGTCGTTGAGGGTGGCGATGTGCATCTCCGGGTTGTGCACCGTCACGCCGGCCGGCGGGACGATGTCGCCCGCGTTGACCTCACCTGGGCCCTGCTTGCGCAGGTACATGGTGACCGGCTCGTCCTCCTCGGACGACACGACCAGGCCCTTGAGGTTCAGGATGATGTCGGTGACGTCTTCCTTGACTCCGGGGACAGTGGTGAACTCGTGCAGCACACCGTCGATGCGGATGCTGGTGACCGCTGCGCCGGGAATCGACGACAGCAGCGTGCGCCGAAGCGAATTGCCAAGGGTGTAACCGAATCCGGGCTCCAGCGGCTCGATGACGAACTGGGAGCGGTTCTCGGCCTTGACCTCTTCGGACAAGGTGGGTCGCTGAGAGATCAGCATGTGTTTTCTTCCTCCTTCACGGCACCCACTATTTGATGCCGCGTATCCCAGCCGTCATCCGGACGACTGAGAAGTCTTTACTTCGAGTAGAACTCGACGATCAGCTGCTCGGTGAGCGGCACGTCGATCTGGGCGCGCTCGGGCAGCTGGTGCACCAGGATGCGCTGACGCTCGCCGACGACCTGCAGCCACGCCGGGGTCGGGCGATCGCCCGCAGTCTCGCGTGCGACCTCGAAGGGCAGCGTGTTCAGCGACTTCGACTTGATGTCGATGATGTCGTACTGCGACACCCGGTAGCTCGGGATGTCGACCTTGACACCGTTGACGGTGAAGTGGCCGTGGCTGACCAGCTGGCGGGCCATCCGCCGGGTGCGGGCCAAACCGGCGCGGTACACGACGTTGTCCAGCCGGCTCTCCAGGATCTGGAGCAGCTCCTCACCGGTCTTGCCGGTACGGCGCACGGCTTCCTCGTAGTACTTGCGGAACTGCTTCTCCATCACGCCGTAGGTGAAGCGGGCCTTCTGCTTCTCCTGCAGCTGCTGGCGGTATTCGCTCTCCTTCACCCGCGCACGGCCGTGCTGGCCGGGTGGGTACGGACGCTTCTCGAACGACTGATCGCCACCGACGAGGTCGGTGCCAAAGCGCCGCGACTTGCGGGTCGCGGGTCCGGTGTAACGAGCCATGACTTCTGTCTCCTCTCCTAGACCCTGCGCCGCTTGGGCGGACGGCAGCCGTTGTGCGGCTGCGGCGTGACATCGGAAATTGCGCCGACCTCAAGGCCCGCGGCCTGCAGCGACCGGATGGCGGTCTCACGGCCCGAGCCCGGGCCCTTCACGAACACGTCGACCTTCTTCACACCGTGCTCCTGCGCCTTGCGGGCAGCGTTCTCGGCGGCCAGCTGTGCGGCGAACGGGGTCGACTTACGCGAACCCTTGAAGCCGACGTGACCCGACGATGCCCAGGCGATGACATTGCCCTGCGGGTCGGTGATCGAAACGATCGTGTTGTTGAACGTGCTCTTGATGTGCGCGGCGCCGTGCGGGACGTTCTTCTTTTCCCTGCGGCGGGTCTTCTGCCCCTTCCTCGAGGATGAGGCGGCGGTTGACTTCTTTGCGGGTGGCATCGGTTACCTGGCCTTCTTCTTGCCGGCGATGGTGCGCTTCGGGCCCTTGCGGGTGCGCGCGTTGGTCTTGGTCCGCTGGCCACGCACGGGCAGGCCGCGACGGTGCCGCAGGCCCTGGTAGCAGCCGATCTCGATCTTGCGGCGGATATCGGCCTGCACCTCGCGGCGCAGATCGCCTTCCACCTTGAGGTTGCCCTCGATGTAGTCGCGCAGGTGGGTCACCTGATCGTCGGTCAGGTCCTTGGTGCGCATGTTCCGGTCGATTCCGGTTGCCTCCAGGATCTCCTGGGAGCGGGTACGGCCGATGCCGTAGATGTAAGTAAGGGCGATCTCCATGCGCTTATCGCGCGGGAGGTCAACGCCCACTAGCCGTGCCATCAGGCAGTGTTCCTTCTTCTATGCGGAGGTCTGGTCCCAGTCCGTTCCCTCGTCTACCGACGAACCTCGGGTGAGGAGTCATCAGATACCGGGGTCCGGCCTCCGTGCCGGACGTGTTCGAGCGGCGTATCCGCTCAGTGGTACTGGGATTTCGTCATTAAGTTGTGTTCAAGCGGAAGACTCAGCGCTGCTGTCTGGTCTCCGCGCTAGCGCTCATCCTTGCCGCTGCTTGTGCCGCGGATCGGAGCAGATCACCATGACCCGCCCATGCCGACGGATCACCCTGCACTTATCGCAAATGGGCTTGACGCTCGGGTTCACCTTCACGGCTTGTCGATCCTGTTCTCTGTCTCTGTGTTTCTGGACGTCTTACTTGTACCGATAAACAATGCGGCCCCGGGACAGGTCGTAGGGAGACAGCTCCACCACGACGCGGTCCTCGGGCAGGATGCGGATGTAGTGCTGCCGCATCTTGCCGCTGATGTGGGCAAGGACCTTGTGACCGTTCTCCAGCTCAATGCGGAACATCGCATTGGGCAGGGGCTCGACCACGCGACCCTCGACCTCGATGGCACCGTCTTTCTTGGCCATTATTTCTCGGAGATCCTCCGTGTCCTGCTTGACGTTGGCGCCTTGCCAGCGCAGCTTTCGCTCCGACCACATAACGTGAGCCAGTAGCTTGAAATTCCAGAATTCCAGGACATAGGGCACGCAAGAGCCGGCGCGGATGCCGCACCGTTGATCCATGATACCCGTTGTCCGGCTCGCCCCAAAATCGCTGAAGCCGCAGTTCAGCGACCTCGTTTAGGAAGCTGAACCCAGGACCGTGACAGCACTGTTCGTCGTGACCATCGTCATCGGTTTCCTCGAGGTGGTGTCGACATTGGCGAACTTCAGCGTCCTGCGTCTCCGAGATCGCGAAGGTCCGCCCTTCCGGCTGATGGTTCAGGCGGTCGGTTTGCTGGCCGCCGGGATCGGCGGACTCGCAATGACGCTGGCCGACATCGGGACGGTCGGCTTCTCGATCGTCACGGTCGTCAGCCTGGCGGTCCTGCTGGCGATCGTCTACAAGCTGGTGCTTCCGTCGCTGAACAGGCGGATGGGGCGCCGCGATCGCACCGGATATGTCGGCCTCGGCGCGACGGTGACCCGCGATGTCGCCGCCGACGGCTTCGGCGAGGTGGAGTTCGTCGATAAGGCGGGCAACCGCGTGCGGCTGCCGCGAAGAGCAGCGCATCCGTCGCCGTCGCCAAATCGACCCGGGCGTACATCACCGCCGTCGACGACGAGTTCGCCCACATCGCGTCGGCAACGCAGATCTAACAGGCCGACCCGGATATCTGTTGCACAGGCAGCGCATACTTGTAACCGATGACCGGCCCCGCCCCACAACCCCGAAAACCCGTCATTCTGTCTGTCGACGACGACCCCGCGGTGTCCCGTGCTGTCGCGCGCGACCTCCGCCGCCATTACGGCGAGCGGTATCGAATCGTCCGCGCCGAATCCGGCCAGGACGCCCTGGAAACGCTCAACGAACTCAAACTGCGCGGCGATACCGTCGCCGTATTCGTCGCCGATTACCGGATGCCGCAGATGAGCGGCATCGAGTTCCTCGAAGAGGCGATGGACATCTATCCCCTTGCCCGCCGGGTGCTGCTGACGGCGTACGCCGACACGCACGCGGCGATCGACGCGATCAACGTCGTCGACCTCGACCATTACCTGCTCAAGCCATGGGATCCGCCGGAGGAAAAGCTCTACCCCGTCATCGACGGGCTCCTCGAGGCATGGCACGCCACGGGCGACCGTGCGATCCCACATACCAAGGTGATCGGGCACCGCTGGAATGAGCGGTCCTGGGAGGTGCGTCAGTTCCTGGCCCGCAACCAGCACTCGTTCCGGTCGTTCATGGCCGACGAGCCCAAAGGCAAGCAGCTTCTCGACGCGGCGGGTCTCGACGGCTACCAGCTGCCCGTGGTCATCACCGAGCAGGGCGAGACGCTGGTTGAGCCGACGGACGGCGAACTTGCGGGGATGCTCGGCCTCTCGACGAGCCCGTCGCTGGAGATGTACGACCTGGCTGTGATCGGTGGCGGCCCCGCCGGCCTCGCCGCAGCGGTGTACGGGGCCTCCGAGGGCCTCAAGACCGTGCTGATCGAGGAGACGACGACAGGCGGTCAGGCGGGCCGAAGCTCGAAGATCGAGAACTATCTCGGATTCCCGACGGGGATCTCGGGCGCCGAGTTGACCACCGCCGCCCGGCGTCAGGCCGAGCGATTCGGAGCCGAGGTCATCACGACTCGGCGGGCTGTCAAGCTCCACGCAGGAGATACCGGAACGGCGCGCATCATCGAGTTCGAGGACGGCAGCAGCGTCGGCGCGCGGGCCGTGATCCTCGCTACCGGCGTGGCCTACCGCCAGCTGCAGGTCACCGGCTGCTGGGATGATCCCGACAGCTCCGATTCGAACTTCGTCGGCCGCGGTGTCTACTACGGCGCCTCGGTTTCGGATAACTCCGAATGCAAGGGCGAGGACGTCTACATCGTTGGCGGTGCGAACTCGGCGGGGCAGGCAGCCATGTTCATGGCTCGCACCGCGAATTCGGTCACGCTTCTGGTGCGCGGGCCATCGCTGGCCGCGTCGATGTCGCACTATCTCGTCGACCGGATCGAGAGGATCGAGAACATCACCGTCCGCACGTGCACCGAGGTCGTCGAATCCATCGGCGACGACGACCACCTCACCGGCCTGGCGCTGCTGGACAGGCAGACCGGCCAGACGGACACGGTCAAGTGCGACAGGATGTGCTGCTTCATCGGAGCCGAGCCCCGCACCGACTGGCTCGACGGCGTGGTGGCCCGCGATGACCACGGGTTCGTCCTTGCGGGCCCCGATCTCACGGACGTGTGCGGATGGGCGCTCGACCGTCCGCCACACCACCTGGAAACAAGTGTGCCGGGTGTGTTTGTTGCAGGGGATGTGCGCGCCGAGTCCGCCAAACGGGTGGCCGCCGCCGTCGGCGAAGGATCGATGGCGGTCATGTTGGTGCACCGGTATCTGGCTGAGGCCTAGGAGAGCAACTATGGGCGAGACGTGCCTGCCTGACGAACTGCGATCGCTGTTTCTGTTCGAGGCGCTCAGCGACGCCCAACTGCAGATTCTGTGCGACAACGGCCACATCCAGACCTTCGAGCCCGGCCCGGTGGTGATCGAGGGGGAACCTGCGACCTGTTTCTACGTGCTGCTGGACGGCGAACTGGTGATGTCCAAGCGCTCGGCGGGTGTGGACATCGAGACCAACCGCACCTCTCAACGCGGCGTGTACTGCGGAGCGTGGTCGGCATACATCCCCGGCGAGGAACAGGTGTACCAAGCGTCGGTGCGGGTGACGACGCCGTCGCGGTTCTTCGTCCTGGACGCAGCCGCGTTCGCCCGGTTCATGCAGACAGAGTTTCCGATGGCCGTCCATCTGATCGAGGGACATATGGTCGGCGGCCGGCGGCAAAGCCAGATCATCGGCCAGCGGGAGAAGTTGTTGGCGCTGGGCACCATCACCGCGGGGCTGACACATCAGCTGAACAATCCGGCGGCGGCGACGGCACGCGCTGTCGCGGATCTGCGTGACCGCGTCGGCAAGATGCGCCTCAAGTTGGGGATGCTCACCGACGGACAGTTCACCCCCGATGCGCTGCGCGTCCTGGTGCGGATACAGGAAGAGGTCGCCGAGCAGGTGGCCAAGTCCAAGGCCCAGGACCTCACGGCGCTGGAGGCGTCGGACCGCGAGGAACAGATCGGCGACTGGCTCGAAGACCACGACATCGAAGCGGCGTGGGATTACGCGCCGACCTTCGTCGACGCCGGCCTCGACATCGACTGGCTCGAGCGCATTTCGGCCTCGGTCGACGACGTCGACGCGTCCGCATCGCTTCAGGGCGCCGTCGGCTGGCTCAAATACACCATCGACACCGAACTGCTGATGAACCAGATCGCCGAGGCCAGTAAGCGCATCTCGGCGCTGTTGGCCGGGGCCAAGCAGTACTCGCAGATGGACCGCGCGCCGTACCAGAGTGCCGACATCCACGAACTGCTCTGGAGCACGGTGATGATGTTCGGCGACAAGATCGGCAAGGACGGGCCCGTCAAGTGCGTCAAGGAAATGGACAAGTCGCTACCCCAATTGCTTTGTTACCCAGGCGATCTCAACCAGGTCTGGACGAACATCATCGACAACGCGATCCAGGCCATGGACGGGCACGGCACGCTGACGCTGCGCACGATGCGCGAGAACGAAGAGATGATTCGCGTCGAGATCTGCGACGACGGGCCCGGCATCCCCGCCGACGTCGTCGGCAAGATCTTCAACCCGTTCTTCACCACCAAGCCGATGGGCGAAGGCACCGGCCTCGGGCTGGATCTGGCCCGTCGAATCGTCGTCGAGAAGCACCACGGCGATCTGCGCGTGGAGTCCGAGCCAGGGCAGACGAAGTTCATCGCGCTGCTGCCACTGGCGGCGCCCGCACCCGAACTGTCAACGCCGGTTGAACTTCCGGCGACAGCGGAATAGTCGCCGTCCGGCGACCGGTTGGAGAGACCATGACTGATGAGAAACCCAACCTCGGCCGGTTCGGATCGTTTGGACGCGGAGTAACTCCGCAGCAAGCTCAGGAAATCGAAGCGCTGGGGTATGGCGCCGTGTGGGTTGGCGGATCGCCGCCTGCCGAGCTGGAGTGGGTTGAACCCCTCTTGCAGGAGACCACGACCCTTCAGGTGGCCACGGGCATCGTCAACATCTGGACCGCGGCAGCCGGTCCCGTCGCCGACTCCTTCCACCGCATCGACAAGGCTTACCCCGGCCGCTTCCTGCTCGGCATCGGCGTCGGCCATCCCGAGGCGGGACACGAGTACCGCAAGCCCATCGACGCGCTCAACGAGTACCTCGACAAGCTCGACGAGTATGGCGTGCCGAAGAACCGACGCGCGGTCGCGGCACTCGGCCCTCTGGTACTCAAGCTGTCCGCGCGGCGCAGCGCCGGTGCGCATCCCTATCTGACGACGCCCGAGCACACCGCGATGGCGCGTGAGCTGATCGGCCCCGAGGCGTTCATCGCGCCCGAGCACAAGGTCGTACTGACGACCGACGCCGAGAAGGCACGCGAAGTCGGCCGCAAGGCGCTCGACATCTACCTGAACCTGCAGAACTACCGGAACAGTTGGAAACGGCTGGGTTTCACTGACGAAGACATGGCGCGACCCGGCAGCGACCGGCTCGTCGACGCCGTTGTCGCGTATGGCACCGTGGACGCGATCGCGGCACGACTGAAAGAGCACCTTGACGCGGGCGCGGACCACGTACCCGTGCAGGTGCTGACCGGAACTGACAAGCTGGTTGCCGCGTTGGCCGAACTGGCCGGGCCGCTCGGCCTGCGGTGAACCTGGACAACGAAGGGACTCGTGTGACCGAGGCAGTTTCGCTCAAGCCTGATTTTGGCCGTTTTGGGGTGTGGACTTTCGGGGCCGTCGAGCCCGATCAGGCCGTCGAGATCGAAAAGTTGGGATACGGGGCCGTGTGGATCGGCGGCTCGCCCGCGGGTGATCTGAGCTTCGTGGAGCCGGTCCTCGAAGCCACGGAGAGATTGCAGTTGGCCACCGGCATCATCAACGTCTGGGCGGTGCCCGCCGAACTGGCCGCGGAGTCGTATCACCGCATCGAAAGTGCTTATCCGGGGCGGTTCGTGCTCGGCGTCGGTATCGGCCATCCCGAGCACACCGATGAGTATCGGAAGCCCTATGACGTGCTGGTCGAGTACCTCGATGCACTCGACGCGGCGAAGGTTCCGACGAGCAGGCGCGTGGTGGCGGCGTTGGGGCCGAAGGTGCTGAAGCTGGCGGCTCAGCGCAGCGCGGGCGCTCACCCGTACCTGACCACACCGCTGCACACGGCGCAGGCGCACGAACTGATCGGCAACACGGTGTTTCTCGCACCCGAGCACAAGGTGGTGCTGTCGACGGATGCAGACGAGGCCCGCGCGATCGGCCGCGAAACGGTGGACTTCTATCTGAACCTGTCCAATTACCTGAACAACTGGAAGCGGCTGGGCTTCACCGATGACGACATCGCCAAGCCGGGCAGCGACAAGCTGATCGACGCGGTGGTGGCGCACGGCACCGCCGACGCCATCGCCAAGCGGCTGCGCGAGCACATCGACGCGGGCGCCGATCACGTGGCGATTCAGGTGCTGGGCGGCTCGGACAAGCTGCTGCCGACACTGACGGAGCTGGCGGGACCGCTCGGGCTGAACTGAGGCGCACGCCGACCGCTACGGTAGGTCCATGCGGCTGCTCGTCACCGGCGGAGCCGGGTTCATCGGCGCCAACTTTGTGCATGGTGCGGTGCGTGAGCACGGGGCCGCGGTGACGGTGCTCGACGCGTTGACCTACGCAGGCAGTCGCGAATCCCTTGCCCCGGTCGCCGACGACATCCGGCTGGTGCAGGGTGATATCACCGACGCCGGGTTGGTGGCCACGCTCGTCGCCGAGGCGGACGCCGTCGTACATTTCGCTGCGGAGACTCACGTCGACAATGCGCTGGCCGATCCCGAACCGTTCCTGCGCGCCAACGTCATCGGCACGTACACGGTGCTGGAGGCGGTCCGGCAACAGGGAGTGCGACTGCACCACGTCTCCACCGACGAGGTGTACGGTGACCTGCCCGTGGCAGGTGCGGAGCGGTTCACCGAGTCGACGCCGTACAACCCGTCGAGCCCGTACTCGTCGACGAAGGCGGCCGCCGACATGCTGGTGCGGGCGTGGGTTCGTTCCTACGGTGTTGCCGCGACGATCTCGAACTGTTCGAACAACTACGGGCCGTACCAGCATGTCGAGAAGTTCATCCCCCGTCAGATCACCAACGTGCTGACCGGGCGACCACCCAAGTTGTACGGCAACGGCGCCAACGTGCGCGACTGGATCCACGTCGACGACCACAACAGCGCCGTATGGCGCATCCTCGCGGACGGTGAGGTCGGGCGCACGTATCTCATTGGCGCGGAAGGAGAACGGGACAACCTGTCGGTCATGCGCACCCTGCTGAGGTTGATGGGGCGGGAACCCGATGACTTCGACTACGTCCCCGACCGCGCCGGGCACGACCTGCGATATGCGATCGACCCGTCCGCGCTCTGTTCCGAGTTGGGCTGGGGACCCAAGCACACCGACTTCGAAGACGGGCTGCGGTCCACCATCGACTGGTATCGAAACAACGAATCATGGTGGGGCCCACTCAAAGATACGGTCGAGTCCGGATACGAAAGGCGCGGCCAGTGAACGCTCGCGAGCTTGCCGTGCCCGGGGCGTGGGAGATAATCCCGCGGCTGCACCACGATGTGCGCGGGGAGTTCTTCGAGTGGTTCGCCGACACGGCGTTCCGCGAGTTCGCCGGCCACCGGTTGGATCTGCACCAGGCCAACTGTTCGGTGTCGTCGGCGGGCGTGCTGCGGGGACTGCACTTCGCGCAACTGCCGCCGAGCCAGGCCAAGTACGTGACCTGCGTGCGCGGCGCGGTGTTCGACGTGGTGCTCGACATCCGCGTCGGCTCACCGACATTCGGGCGGTGGGACGCGGTTCAGCTCGACGACCGCACGCACCGCTCCGTCTATATCTCGGAGGGGTTGGGCCACGCTTTCCTTGCGCTCGAAGACGATTCGACGGTGATGTACCTGTGTTCGGCGGACTACGACGCCGAGCGCGAGCACACCATAGACCCGCTCGACCCCGCGCTTGGCATCTCCTGGCCGCTGGCCGCGGGTGAACCGATCGTGTCGGATCGCGATCGCGACGCGCCAACGCTCGAACAGGTGCGGGCGCAGGGTCTGTTGCCGACGTGGGACGAAACCCGGGCTTTCATCGCCGACCTCTAGTTACTGTCAACGAATGCTGGCGACCGACATCGGATCCGACGGGATCGCGGTCATGCGTCTCGACAACGAGCAGCGCCGCAACGCGCTGTCGATCGCGATGCGCGACGCCATCTCGGACACTCTCGACGACTGGGCGGCCGACGACCGTGTGCGCGTCGTCGTACTCACTGGTGCGGGTACGTCGTTCAGTGCAGGCTTCGACCTCACCGAGTTCGCGCAACCAGACCTCGCCCGCACCATCCGCGACAGCTCACACCGCTACCACCTGGCCGTGTGGCAGTTCCCCAAACCGATGATCGCCGCTGTCAACGGCCCCGCACTCGGCGGCGGATTCGATCTGTGCCTGCTGTGCGATGTCCGCATCGCCACGCCGAACGCGGTCTTCGGCCATCCCGAGATCAGGTTCGGCGCCCCGCCGCTCTTCACGCCGTTGCAGTGGATCGTCGGCGCGGGCATCGCGCGCGACCTGTGCCTCACCGGCGAATCGATGCCGTGGAGGCGTATCGCCTGGGTCTGGTCAACGCGATCGCGGACAGCGTTCTGGACGAGGCGATGGCGACCGCGCGGGTGATGATCGAAGCACCGCGGCCGGCGCTCGAAGCCACCAAGCACTACCTGATCACCAGCGCGGGAGTCACATTCGACGAGGCATTCACGGTCGAGCACGACCGGGTTTTCGACGAGTTCCTGCTCGGCGCCTTCGGCCCCGGGCCCGATTCGTAGCCGCTTTTCCGCCGAGACTGCGAGGGGCCCTTGCGTCGTTGGATCCGCGTTACTAGGATATCCAAGTATTCAGCCATTCGGGCGAGGGACAGACTCATGACCACACAGATTTCTCACTTCATCAACGGCCAGCGCGCTGCCGGAGAGTCGACGCGCACCGCCGACGTGATGAACCCCAACACCGGCGAAGTCCAGGCCACGGTGCCAATGGCATCGGCCGCCGATGTCGCCACCGCTGTCGCAGGCGCCGCCGAAGCCCAGAAGGAGTGGGCCGCGTTCAACCCACAGCGCCGGGCCCGCGTCCTGATGCGGTTCATCGACCTGGTCAACCAGAACGCCAACGAACTCGCCGAACTGCTCTCGCTCGAGCACGGCAAGACCCACGCCGACTCGCTGGGCGACATCCAGCGCGGCATCGAGGTGATCGAGTTCGCCGTCGGTATCCCGCACCTGCTCAAGGGTGAATTCACCGAGGGCGCAGGCACCGGCATCGACGTGTACTCGCTGCGTCAACCGCTCGGCGTCGTCGCGGGCATCACGCCGTTCAACTTCCCGGCGATGATCCCGCTGTGGAAGGCCGGTCCGGCGCTCGCCTGCGGCAACGCGTTCATCCTCAAGCCGAGCGAGCGTGACCCGTCGGTGCCCGTCCGCCTGGCCGAGTTGTTCGTCGAGGCGGGCCTACCCCCCGGGGTGTTCCAGGTGGTGCACGGCGACAAGGAGGCCGTCGACGCCATTCTCGAGCATCCCGAGATCCATGCCGTCGGCTTCGTCGGCAGCTCCGACATCGCGCAGTACATCTACTCCACGGCCGCCGCGCACGGTAAGCGTGCCCAGTGCTTCGGCGGCGCCAAGAATCACATGATCGTGCTGCCTGACGCCGACCTCGACCAGGCGGTCGACGCGCTGATCGGTGCGGGCTATGGCAGCGCCGGTGAACGGTGCATGGCGATCAGCGTCGCGGTGCCGGTCGGTGAGCAGACCGCAGAACGGTTGCGCGCCAGGCTCGTCGAGAAGATCAACGAAATGCGGGTCGGTCACAGCCTCGACCCCAAGGCGACGTACGGTCCGCTGGTCACCGAGGCCGCGCTCAAGCGTGTGCGCGACTACATCGACCAGGGCGTGGCCGCCGGTGCCGAGATCGTCGTCGACGGTCGCGAACGCGCCAGCGATGACCTGCAGTTCGGCGATGCCAACCTGGAGAACGGCTACTTCATCGGGCCGACCCTGTTCGACCATGTCACCCCGGACATGTCGATATACACCGACGAGATCTTCGGCCCGGTGTTGTGCATGGTCCGCGCCAACGATTACGAGGAAGCGCTTCGGCTGCCCTCCGAGCACGAATACGGTAACGGCGTAGCGGTTTTCACCCGCGACGGTGACACCGCGCGCGACTTCGTGTCACGGGTACAGGTCGGCATGGTCGGCGTCAACGTGCCGATCCCGGTGCCGGTCGCGTACCACACGTTCGGCGGGTGGAAGCGGTCCGGGTTCGGCGATCTCAACCAGCACGGGCCCGCGTCGATCATCTTCTACACCAAGGTCAAGACGGTGACCCAGCGCTGGCCGGCAGGCAGCCACGGAGCCGAGTTCGTCATCCCCACAATGAAATAGAGCTGAAGTATCCTTATGGACGTCTTCGGTCTGGACGACGACGAACGCGTGATCGCCGAAACGGCGGCCGCGTTCGCCGAAAAGCGGCTCGCACCATACGCGTTGGAGTGGGATGCCACCAAGCACTTCCCCACCGACGTGTTGCGCGAGGCCGCTGAACTCGGCATGGCGGCGATCTACTGCCGCGACGATGTCGGTGGCAGTGAGCTGCGCCGGTTGGACGCCGTGCGCATCTTCGAGCAACTCGCCAAGGCCGATCCCACGATCGCGGCGTTCCTGTCCATCCACAACATGTGCGCGTGGATGGTCGACACGTTCGGCACCCAAGAACAACGCAAGTCGTGGGTGCCGCAGCTGGCGTCGATGGAGGCAATCGCCTCCTACTGCCTGACCGAGCCGGGCGCCGGATCCGACGCCAGTGCGTTGCGCACCAAGGCTGTCCGCGAAGGCGGTGACTACGTCATCGACGGGGTCAAGCAGTTCATCTCCGGCGCGGGTGCGTCCGACATGTACGTCGTGATGGCGCGCACCGGCGACCCCGAGACCAAGCCGGGGCCCCGTGGCATCTCGGCGTTCGTCGTCGAAAAGGACACGCCGGGACTGAGTTTCGGCGCCGACGAGCTGAAGATGGGCTGGAACGCGCAGCCGACCGCGCAGGTCATCTTCGAGGGCGTTCGTGTTCCCGCGGACGCGATGCTCGGCGGTGCCGACGGTGAGGGCACCGGGTTCGGCATCGCGATGAACGGGCTCAACGGCGGCCGGGTCAACATCGCCGCGTGTTCGCTCGGCGGCGCCCAGTCGGCCCACGACAAGGCCACGAGTTATCTGGCCGACCGGCAGGCGTTCGGCGGTGCGCTGCTCGACGAGCCCACCATCCGGTTCACACTCGCCGATATGGCCACCGCTCTGCAGGCGTCGCGAACCCTGTTGTGGCGCGCCGCAACCGCACTCGACGAGAATCACCCCGACAAGGTCGAGCTGTGCGCGATGGCCAAGCGCTACGTCACCGACGCTTGCTTCGACGTCGCCGACAAAGCGCTGCAGCTGCACGGTGGCTA
The DNA here is from genome assembly GCA_963848855.1 of uncultured Actinomycetota bacterium. Classification (GTDB taxonomy): domain Bacteria; phylum Actinomycetota; class Actinomycetes; order Mycobacteriales; family Mycobacteriaceae; genus Mycobacterium. The sequence goes on along the minus strand of CAWKFL010000005.1, from coordinate 152,785 downwards.
CGGCTACCTTCGCGAGTACGGGTTGGAAAAGATCGTCCGCGACCTGCGGGTGCACCGAATCCTCGAGGGGACAAACGAAATCATGCGCGTGGTGATCGGTCGGGCTGAAGCGGGCCGAGCCCGCGAATCAGCTAAAGCCGCCAGGGCCCGCGCGTCAGCATAGGAAGGCCGCTCGATGACCACAGTCGCGTTCTTGGGGTTGGGCCACATGGGCGGCCCGATGGCAGCCAATCTGGTCGCCGCAAGCTACACCGTGCGTGGCTTCGACCCGGTGTCCGCGTTGAGAGCCGCCGCCGAGGAGAACGGCGCGCAGGTGTTCGACAGCGGCGCCGAGGCCGCGTCCGAGGCCGACATCGTGATCACGTCACTTCCCAACGGAGGCATCGTCAAGGCCGTTTACGCCGAGGTGATTCCCGCGGCCAAAGAGGGCGCGCTGCTCATCGATACCTCGACCATTTCGGTCGACGACGCCCGCGAAATCCACGGGCAGGCCACCGACCGGGGCCTCGCGCAACTGGATGCGCCGGTCTCCGGCGGAGTGAAGGGCGCGACGGCAGGCACGCTGGCGTTCATGGTCGGCGGTGACGACGACGCGGTGGACCGGGCCCGGCCGGTGCTGGAACCGATGGCGGGCAAGATCATTCACTGCGGCGCCTCAGGTACCGGGCAGGCCGCCAAGCTCTGCAACAACATGGTGCTGGCGGTGCAGCAGATCGCGGTCGGCGAGGCGTTCGTGCTGGCCGAGAAGCTCGGGCTGTCCGCGCAGTCGTTGTTCGACGTGATCACCGGCGCGACCGGCAATTGCTGGGCCGTGCACACGAACTGTCCTGTGCCAGGGCCGGTTCCGACCTCGCCTGCCAACAACGATTTCAAGCCGGGATTCGCGACAGCGTTGATGAACAAGGACATCGGCCTTGCGATGGACGCGGTCAACTCCACCGGTTCGTCCGCGCCGTTGGGCAGCCACGCCGCCGAGATCTACGCGAAATTCAACGCCGACCATGCAGACAAAGATTTCAGCGCCGTCATCGAATGGCTGCGCGGGAACTGAGTCTGGTTCGGCTGTTCAGCTAAGCGGCAGACTTGTTGTGGGCGGCCCACCAGCGACCGTGCAGACGTTGACAATCCGCGAGCCTCAGACCCTCGCCACTCGCATAGTCGGGGCGCACCGCCGCAGCGGCGGGGATATCGGGTGTGCCGTCGCCCGTGATGACCACGGAGGCCAGACCGGCGCAGGTCGCCGCCCGCAGCCCTGACGCAGAGCCGGTGATCGCAAGTGCGCTCTCCGCGGGTATCCCGAGCTCCCACAGCGCGTTCTGGTAAGCCTCGCGATCCGGGAGGGTCTTCTTCACGTCGTCGGCGGTCACCACCGTCTCGACCAGCCCGTCGCCCACGAGGTGACGAATCAGTGGCTCCGCCCAGCTACGGGGTCCCTTCGTGACTACGCCCACCCACACGCCCGCAGCGAACGCGTCCATTACGAGGTCGACGAAACCGGGCCGCGGCGAAAGATCCGCGCCGCCGATCAGCTCGTCGAACAGCATCGTCTTGGTGGTGTAGATCTCGTCGGCAAGTAACTCGGTCAGCACATCGCATTCGGTGGCGATACCGCGCTTGCGGAGCTCTGCCGAGACGCGTTTGCGCTCGTCGCCCAGCGCCAAGAGCTGGCGGTACCGGCCGACGGACCATTGGACGTCCAGGCCGTGCGCCGCGAATGCCGCATTGAACGCCAGCCGGTGGCCGTCGCATTCGATGTCGGTCACGGCGTCGAGGTCGAAGATCATCGCGCGCAGCGGATACACATCGGGGTGGCTCGGGGCGGCAGCGTCCCACCAGAACCGACCCGCCCGCCAAGTTCTCTCCTGTGTGGTTGGCACGTTAAAAGGGTGGCCTACGTCACACCCGCAACGCCTCCCCCACAGGGGGGATTGAGCAGGCCAGGTTGCGATACCCGATTACGGCATGTGGTCGCGCCGGCAATCACCCGACAATCGCACTGGCCACCTCATCTGGATGGGTCAGCAAACATTGGTGGGTGCCGGGCACCATGATCGGTTTCAGCCCGATCCGTGCGGCGAATTCGGCGCCCGGACGAAAGAGCGCACGATCCTTTTCGCCGAGGAGATAGCGGCACGGAAGGCCGAGCTCCGCCACGGTCGCCACGTCGAGTGCATCAGTGAAGTACGTGCCCGGCTGAGGTGTCAGCAGTTCGGCGAGCAGGCGCTGCACTTCCTCGGCCGCGTCCTGCAGAAGCATCTGCTGGACCAGTTCGAGCGGAGCCGTCATCGTCTGCTTCGCCGAGGTGGCGATCAGCGCACGGACCATCGCGGCGTGGTCCGGCGGAATGTCGTCCACCAACGACCTGTTGCGCTCGGGGATGTGTGCGTTGAGGTAGACGATTTCGTCCACGCGCCCAACCAATCTTGGTGCGGCCCCTGCGATCGGGAACGCCGACCAGCTGTGCCCGACAACAGTGACGCGCGCATCGTCGAGCCCGTTGACCACGTCGACGATGTGGTCGGCCGCATCCTGCAGCCGCAGGCCGCCGGGATCGTCGCCATCGCCAAGACCCGGGAGTGTCATCGTGACCGCGCGGTGTCCGTTGGCCCGCAGCCGTGCGGCCACCGGCCGCCATGCCCAGCCGCCCTGGAAGGAGCCGGGCACGAGAACGTACGTCATTGCGCGCTCGCTCATGGGTGTTCTCCATCAACGGTGGATGAAAGGCGGCGACCAGCCGATCACGACCTCGACCTGATTAACGCCATGGCGCAGGGCTTCGGTTTAGGCCGCCGTTCGGTGTACCGCGGCAAACGCCGGCTCTAAGGTATTGCCATGGCGGTGGCCGCGGATCCGGTGCGAATTGTGCTGGTAGATGACCATGAAATGGTGATCGAGGGCCTCAAAGCCATGCTCGCGGCGTTCTCCGAACGGGTCCAGGTGGTGGGCCAGGCGGTCGGCGCCGAGCGAGCGCTCGGCGTCATCGATGACCTGCAGCCCGACATCGTGCTGTGCGACGTCCGGATGCAGGGTTCCAGCGGCCTAGACCTGTGCCAGATACTGCGCGAGCGCGATCCCGGTCGCAAAGTCGTCATGCTGTCGGTGTACGACGACGAGCAGTACCTTTTTCAGGCGTTGCGGGTGGGTGCGTCGGGTTACCTGTTGAAAAGCATCAGCAGCGATGAGCTGGTTCGTCAGCTGGAGTTCGTGCACAGCGGGGAAACGGCGATCGACCCGGTGATGGCCGCGCGGGCGGTCGATACCGCCGCCCGAATGCAGCGTGACGAGTTCTGGCCGGGCGCGCGGCAGGGCCTGACGCAGCGTGAAAGCGAGATCCTGTCGTTCGTCGTCAACGGCCTGTCGAACCGCGCCATCGCCACCAAGCTGGTGATCGGCGATGAGACCGTCAAGACCCATCTGCGCTCGATCTACCGCAAGCTCGGTGTCAGTGACCGTGCCGGCGCCGTCGCGACCGCGCTGCGGGAAGGGATCTACCAGTGACACCTCGGCGTGGACCGCGCGCAAGCAATGCGGTGCGCGACCTCGTCGACGCCGACCGCGAACTCGCCCTGCTGCGGGAGCTGATTCAGGCCGCGTCAAGCGGACCCGGTGTCGAACCGCTTGCCGCAGCGGCCGCGCGGATGATCACCGCGGCCACCACGAGCGACGTCTGCTTCGTCCACGTCCTCGATGACACCGAGCGGTCGCTGACGCTGGCGGGTGCTACGCCGCCGTTCGACTCCGAGGTCGGCAAGATCCGGCTGCCGCTGGGGCAAGGGATCTCGGGGTGGGTGGCCAGCCACCGCGAGCCCGTCGTGATCCGACAGGACAAGGAATCCGACCCGCGATACATGCCGTTCCAGTCGCTGCGCGGCTCGGACTTCACGTCGATGGTGTCGGTGCCGATGGAGACCGACCCCGGCGGTCTCGTCGGGGTGCTCAACGTGCATACCGTCGAACGCCGGGATTTCACCGATCGCGACGTCGAACTGCTTCTGGTGATCGGCAGGCTGATCGCGGGAGCGATGCATCAGGCCCGGCTACATCGGCAGCTGGTGACCCGCGAACGCGCACACGAGAACTTCGTCGAGCAGGTCATCGAGGCTCAGGAGATGGAGCGGCGTCGGCTGGCAGGCGACATTCACGACGGCATCTCCCAGCGGCTGGTGACGTTGTCCTACCGCCTGGACGCGGCGGCGCGGTCGGTCGAGGACCCGCCCATGGTCGCCGAACAGCTCGAAAAGGCACGCGAACTCGTCGACCTCACGTTGCAGGAAGCCCGTGCCGCGATCAGCGGCCTGCGCCCGCCGGTTCTCGACGACCTCGGTCTGGCTGGTGGCCTGGCCAGCCTCGCGCGGTCGATCCCGCAGATCGGGATCGACGTCGACCTCGCGGACACGCGGGTACCCGACCACATCGAGCTCGCGCTGTACCGCATCGCACAGGAGTGCCTGCAGAATGTCGTCAAGCACGCCAACGCGAAGACCGCGCGGCTGAGGTTCGCGGTGGACAACGACACCGCCCGGCTCGAAATCGTCGACGACGGAATCGGTTTCGACACCTTCGAGCGTCCGCTGGGCAGCGACGAGATGGGTGGCTACGGGTTGCTCTCGATGGCCGAGCGTGCCGAGATCGTCGGCGGCAAGCTGAACATCCGGTCGCGCCCTGGCGCGGGCACCGCCGTGACCGCCACAATCCCGCTCCCCTCTCCCCCGCGAGCAGACGGAAGAAAGTAACCCGAGATTCAGAAGTCGCCTGAGTTGCGGCGCAGTGTTTCGATCGACTCCGCGAGCGCCTGCGATTGTTCGTCGGACATGCCGATGTTGGCGAACACCTCGCTGTTGAGGGTCACGGTCGCGTCCTCGACCGTGGACCGGCCGAGCTCGGTGATCTGCACCAGCGTGGTGCGGCCGTCGGTGGGATGCGGCACCCGTTCGACGAGGCCGTCGGCCTCCAGCCGCCGGATCGCGTGGGTGACGCTGGTGACGTGCACCTGCAGCCGGTCCGACGCCTTGGTGATCGGCAGCGCGCCAGACCGGCTGAACGCCAGCAGCCGTAACAACTCGTACCGCGAGAAGCTCAGGTCGTACGGCCGAAGTGCGGTCTCGACGCGGGCCAGCAGAATCTGATGCGCCCGCATCACCGACGTCACGGCGACCATGCCGTCGGCGACCTGCCCCCAGCCGGACCGTTCCCAGTTGGCGCGCGCCAATGCGATTGGGTCGCGTTTCTCGGGCCACGGCGGTTGCGAGGGCACGCCTCTTCATACCGCATGAAGCTGATGCAGCCGGGCGAATTTCTCAGCGCAACGCGGCAACGGCACCGAGCACTACGCGAGTGGACTGCCTGCTGCCGATCGTGATCCGGACGCCACCGTCGGCGTAGTTGCGGACCAACAGCCCGGTGCCGTCGAACACGTCCCGCCACGGCCGCCCGCACGGAGGCAGGTAGACGAAGTTGGCGTGCCCGTCGGTGCTGTACACACCCATCGAGCGCAACCGCATGCGCATGTACCGTCGTTCGGAGGCGATCAGCCGAATCCGTTGCCGCAGTTGATTTTCCGCATCATAGGAAGCAGCAACCGCGACCAGACTGGTGATCCCCATACCGAACGGAGGCTGCATGGACCATAGTCGGCGGGCCAGATCGGGTGCACAGAAGCCGTAGCCGATGCGCAGCCCCGCCAGCCCGTAGGCCTTCGAGAAGGTGCGCAGTACCACGACATTCGGGTAGCGCGCCACGAGGGCCTGCGCGTCGATCCGGTGTTCCGGCGACAGGAACTCGACGTACGCCTCGTCCAAGACGACGATCGTATCGGCGGGCACCCGGCGCAGGAAGCGTTCGACATCGGCGGCCGGCTCCACCGTTCCGGTCGGATTGTGCGGACGGCACACGACCACCACCCGCGCCTGACTTGCCGCGTCGGCCATCGCGTCGAGGTCATGGTGGCCGTGCGCGTCGAGCCCCACCGTGACCGACTCCAACCGTGTCATCTGCGCGAAGATCGGATACCCGTCAAAGGTCGGCGATGTCATCACCATCCGGTCGCCCGGACTGGTGACCGCGTGCAGCACCTGCAGGATGACTCCCGTCGCACCGGCGCCGATCACCACCTGGTCGTCGCGCACACCGATGTGTGCGGCGACCAACGCGCGCAGTCTCTCGGGCAGGAACTCCGGATACCGGTTGGCCGCGTCGATCGACTGAATCAGCGCGGAACGCACCGCAGGCAGGGGCGGAAACGGATTCTCGTTGAGCGACAACGCGAACGGGTTCACGGCGGTCGGTAACGCATCGACGGCGCCGGTCACCTCTCGCCTCATCGTGGTCATCAGTCGCGTCCGCCCCATTTGACCGCTGCCGCGCCTGCGAAGTCGCCTGCGTGGGCGAAGGCCGCCATCATCACCACGTCGCCGTTCTTCAACCTGCCCTCGGTGATCGCCCGGTCGAGATTGATCGGGACGCCCGCGCCAAACAGGTTGCCACAGTCGTCGAAGGTGTCGAGGTGTCGCTCCTCGGGCAACTCGAGGGCTTCGCGCCAGTTACGCAGGAACACGCGGTTGGGCTGGTTCGTGATGAGAAGGTCAAGGTCACTGGACTTCACGCCGATCCGGTCACAGACAACCTGCGACACCTCGGGGACCTGACGGTTGCCCCGTGCCAGCACCTTGGTGATCTTGCTCTCGGTGAATCCGATGTAACCCTCGCCGGTGCCGGGTCCCCACCACTTGCGGGGCGGGTCGGCGACAACTGTCATATCGCCGGCGAATTGACCGTAGGTGCGGCATTCGACATCGAGGATCGGCGAGGTGTCCGACAGCGTCACGAGCCCGACGGCGGCGCCGTCACCGGGCACCGATGACTGCGCCTTGCGCCGCACGGTCGGCTGGTCGAAGATCTGGCCCGCAGCATTCTGCGCGACCGCGATCAGCGCTGTCTTCCCCTCACCTGACGACAACAGGTTGCGGGCCACCTTCAGCCCGAGCAGGAAAGCGGCGCATCCGCCATTGTGCAGATCCAGCACCCAATTCGGTTTCATACCAAGGCGGTGCGCCATCCCACCGCCGCCGCCGTAGAACGGCACATCCGGCATCTGGGTGTGGGTGATCAAGACGTCGATGTTGGCGATCGTCTCCTGGCCGTGCCGTTCGACGAGGCCTGCGGTCGCACGTTCGATCATGTCGATCGCGCTCTCGTCTTCTGCGACGTGATGGCGGAACTTCGGCGGCCGGAACATCGGGTTGTCCCGCAAATCATCCGAGTCCGCAAACTGGGCGTAATAGTCGGCACTGACCGGCTCCCCGGGCAGATAGGTCGACACATCGATCAAGCTGACGGTCATGATGTCCTCAAATCATCCAGGCCGGTGTCACCGGGAGGCCGTTGTGGTGGCGGTATTCGGCAATTGCCTTGAGGTTCTTCAGTTCGAGCAGGTGACCGGGTCCGAACATGTCCCAGAAGTCACCGACCCAAACGGGCCGCTTCGGGGGCGCCGCTTCCGGATACGGGTTGTCGTCGTAGAACGGGTGGTGGCAGTTGGTCCACAGCACGACAGATCCGGGTTTGTTGAACACCGACTGCGCGTCCACGACTCGCATCAGGTAGATCATCCAGAGGTGCTTGCCCTGGTCCCATGCGCAGTGGTAGTCGACGGTCATGGCGGCCCGGTTGGCGTGGGTGCGGGTGAAGATCTTCGTCTCCGAACCCAGCCGGTCGTAGGCGAGCCACAGGCCCGGTTCCTCGGTCGGCGTGAAACCGCGCAAGCTGTAGGTCCACTCCTCGAGGCAGCGCGTGTCCGCCAGGTAGTCGAAGAGTTCGTCGGGTGGGCAGTCGATAAAGCTGTTTACGGTGCAGAATTCACCGAACACCTGGTCGTGCGGGTACACCGACCGCATCATCTCCGCGATGATCGGCGTGGCCTTCTCGCGGGGGGACGTTTCGATGCGGACGAGATCCTCGAGAGGATCGGCGGTTCCGCGGTGTGCGGTGATGTCATCAAGTGCGGGCAACGACATCGGAATGTGTCTCCTTTGAGATGGAAGGTTTATTCGCGGCGGTTTTACCGAGAAAAGCCGCAAACGGCGGGATTTCATCCGCCGAGCACTCCACGCTGACGACCGACGGCCCATCGATACGCAGCGCCTCTCGCACCGCGCCGGGCAGATCGCCGACATCGTCTACGTCCATTGACGTCAGGCCCGGAAACATCGCAGCCAAGCCTGTTCCCAGCTTGCTTGAACCAAATCGGTTGTAGCTGTATCGGTTGTCGTAGAACAGCTGCTCACGGGTGACGCACATCGCGTGCGCGTGATTGTCGAACAACAGGAATGTCACAGGAAGCCGGTACTGCATCGCGGTGTGAATCTCCATGCCGTGCATGAAGAACGAACCGTCGCCGGCAATGACGACTGTGCGCTTACCCACTCGATTGCGCTTCGCGCGTGTGCTCAATGCGGCGAACGCCATACCCACGCCCGCCCCGAAGCTGTAACCCATGCCACCCATGCCGAGCGCCACGATGAACCTGCCGTCTCGGCGCACCGGTAGATAGTGAATCGCCGACGCACCAATGTTTCCCGCATCGACGATGATGTCGGTTCCGTCCGGCAGGGCCGTGTCGAGCACCGCCATCGCATCGCGGTACCGGATGCCCGGACCATCGAACGCAGGCGGCTGCAGTTCGGCACGGGAGGCGTATTCGGGCACGCGCACGCCGGTCGGTCGGCCGTGGCCCGAAAGCTCTTCGGCCAGTAGGGCGAGCGAGCCGCGCAGGTCATCGCTGTGCACGTGGGTGCATGGCAGGTACGGGGGTGCCGAGCCGATCGAGTACACCGGGACCGACGCGAGCGCGTCGTCCAAACCGGCGCGCGCAGTCACCGTCAAGCGGGTGCCGACCACGAGGCACAGTGCGCTGCTGCTGACCGCCGAAGCCACTCCCGGATGCCCCATGACGCCGGTCACACCGAGCGCCGACGCGGATCCCATCCCCGGCGTTCCCGCGACATCCTTGGCGTCGGGCACGGTGGCCACCCTGGCCCGCAGCATCGCCCGCAGCCGCTCGAGTTCGCCACGCGCGTCGTCGCGCGCGACCTGTTCGCCGGCGATGATCGTGATCGGTCCGTCGGCGACGCGCACCGCGTGCGCGATCTCCTCCGGATCGCCGAGCTGTGTCTCTGGCCGTTCGAAGGCTCGAATTCCGCCGTTGACTCCGATCTGGGCTTGCTGAATGTCCTTGGGCAGCAACAGCACCGCCGGACCGCCCGTCATCGCGGCGGCGATCGCATCAGGCAGCGCGGACACGATGTCCTCGGGCTGCAGCACTCGCCTGCAGAACACCGAGACAGCCGAAAACAGGGCCCCGCCATCGAGTGCGCCGTTACGGCCGCTGGTGTCCTGAAAAGAGCCGTGCCCGTCGAGCGTTGTCGGCGGCTGACCGATCAGTGCGAGCACGGGCACCCGGCTGGCGAACGCCTCACCAAGGCCGGGAACGGTATTCAGGCATCCGCCTCCGGACGTCGCTGCCACCACGCCGAGGCCCGCGCCACTGCGGCTGTAGCCGTCGGCCATTGTGGCGGCGGAGAATTCGTGCTTGGCTAGGACCGCCTTGATGTCATCGCGGAAGTAAGCGGCATCGTAGAGGTCCTCGATATTGGCGCCGTCGACTCCGAAGATGAAGTCAACGCCACTCGCCGCGAGGTACTCGACGATGTGATCGACAACACGATGTCCGTCGGTCATGTCCACCTGCTCTCCGCGCTCCCACAGATGACACGACGCGCGAGGGCATTCGGTTCACTGGGTAACCCGGATCACAGGTGCTTTTCGAGAAGAACCTTGCCGTTGTCGGACGAAACCAGTTGCACGGCAGCAATTTCGTCCATTTGCATCGGCGTAGTCGCGCTCGGCAGTGCCGTCGCGCCAGACAGTCCAAGCCACGTCGCGACTTCGGTGTGACTGCCGTCACGGCCCACCACGACCATGCCGAGGTTCTGCGGCGGCGTGTTACCACTCTGGCCCCAGTCACCGTACGAGCACGCCATGTCGATGCGCGTGCCCCAGCCGTAGCCGGTCAAGCTGATGCTCGCGTTGATCGGCGTATCGCTCACCTTGGCCATCGCCAGTTCCTGGCTGATCGGCGGCGGCGTGTTGGTCTGCAGCCCCACGATCTCGGGGCGGACCGCGATAACCAGCCCGACCGCCAGCAACGCGGCGGCGATGCCGACCGCGGCTGAGGTCATCCAGCGCGACCGCCTGCGCCGCCACCGGACCTTGTCCAGGATCGACTCGAGCACCTCCGGCCGCAGCGGTGGCGTCTCCTCTTGCTCCTCGTCCAGTGCGCGGACGTCTTCGAGGTCGAGCTTGGCCAACAGCGCCGGGATCCCGCTCAGCTCGGCGACCGCCGTACGGCATCGCTCACAGGTTTCGAGGTGTGCCTCGTATTCGCGGCGCTCATTGCTCGATAGCGAACCGAGGACATACGCCGCGTCCCATGTGAGATAGCGATCACCGTCCAATAGATCACCGCCTAGGGGAAAACCGAATTGTGTCATCGTGTCACCCCCATTTCCTGCAGATTGAGCCGCAACGCCCGGACTGCGTAGTGAAGCCGAGATTTCACCGTGCCCTCCGCGATCTGAAGATCATTGGCGATCTGTGCCGTTGTCCAGCCCTGGTAGTAGGCCCGGCGGATCACCGCTCGATGTTCTTCGGTCAGTTGGCTGAGCGCAGTGCCCAGCAAGAGTCGATCCAGCGCGGAGTCCACTTCATCGGGTGCCGCGCGATCCGCCACCTGCTCCAGATCGGGTGCGCCGGACTCGTTGCGGAACCGGGCGCTGCGCCGCTCGTCGATGATGAGGTTTCGCGCCACGGTGAACAGCCACGCGCGAGCTGACCGCTCGGCCTCGTCGGTCACCTCGGGGTGTCGCCACGCGCGCAACAGTGTCTCCTGCACCACATCCTCTGCACGCGCCTGGTCACCAGTAAGCCGCAGAGCGTACCGCCATAGTGCTGCGGCGTGCTCGGCGTAGAGCACGCGCATCATCGCGGCCTCTGGATCGTCCATTACCAACCTCCGTCTTTGATACGACGTTGGCGGTGATCCGGTTCATTACTATCCGTCGGCCGCGTGGGGCGCGCTGGCGTTTGCACAAGTTCGAGCTACTGGGTCAGAATTCGCGGTCCGTCGTCGGTGACGGCGACGGTGTGCTCCCAGTGCGCGGCGCGGGATCCGTCGGCGGTCACGACGGTCCACTCGTCCTCCAGCACAACGGTTTTCGTTGTGCCCAGGGTGAGCATCGGCTCGATTGCCAGCACCGAACCGGCCGCCAGGTAGGGTCCGCGGCCGGGGGCTCCCTCGTTGGGCAGGAACGGGTCCATGTGCATCTGGCGGCCGATGCCGTGACCGCCGTAACCTGCGACGATGCCGAACTTCCGGTCGTAGCGGCGCTCGGCGGCGTGTGTCTCGACCTCGATCGCGTGCGATACGTCGGTCAGCCGGTTTCCCGGCAGCATCGCGGCTATACCGGCCTCCATAGCCTCCCGCGTCGCCTGCGACAGCACCTCGTCGACGGGGATGAGGACACCGATTCCAAACGTGACCGCCGAATCGCCGTGCCAGCCGTCGAGAATCGCACCACAGTCGATGGACACCAGATCCCCTGGCGCCAATGTCTCTGTCGCCGAAGGAATTCCGTGCACCACGCGGTCATTCACCGACGCGCAGATGCTGGCAGGAAAGCCGTGGTAGCCGAGGAACGACGGGACGCCGCCACCGTCGCGGATGACGGACTCGGCGATCTCGTCGAGCGCCAGAGTCGAGACGCCAGGCGCAGCGGCCTGACGCACGGCCAGCAGCGCGGAGGCAACCAACGACCCCGCCGCAGCCATCGCGTCGAGTTCACCGGCGCTGCGCTGGGCGACCACCTTGCGGGTACGCAGCCCAGGAAGGCCGATCATTGTTTACTTGCCGAGGGCGCGCAGCGCGCGGGCGAACACCTCATCGAGCGTGCCCACCGCGTCGACCGTCTGCAGGTTCATGTGGCTGTAGTACTCCAGCAGCGGCTCGGTCTCGTCGCGGTACACCTGCATCCGGTTGTGGATGACCTCTTCGGTGTCGTCGGCGCGGCCGCGGGCCTTCAGCCGCTCGAACAGCTCCGCCTCGGAGACGGCGAACTCCACCACGGCATCGAGCTTGGTGTCGTGCCTCTTGAGCATCTCGTCCAGCGCCTTGGCCTGCTGAACCGAGCGCGGATACCCGTCGAGGATGAACCCGTCGGTGGCGTCCGGCTGCTCGATACGGTCCTCGACCAGGGCATTCGTCAGTTCCGCAGGGACGAGGTCACCGGCGTCCAGGTAGCGCTTGGCCTCCACGCCGAGCGGGGTGCCCTCGCTGATGTTCTTGCGGAACAGATCCCCCGTAGAGATCTGTGGGATGCCGAGCTTCTCGGAGAGCTTCTGCGCCTGCGTGCCTTTGCCCGCTCCTGGCGGTCCGAGTAGAACGACTCTCACTTCAGGAACCCTTCGTAGTTACGTTGCATCAGCTGGCTCTCGATCTGTTTGACCGTATCCAACCCCACGCCGATCATGATCAAAACCGCAGTTCCGCCGAACGGCAGGTTTTGCACCGAGCCGGTGTTGCCGATTTCGAGGAACAAGTTCGGCAACACGGCGATAACGCCGAGGTAGATCGAGCCGGGAAGGGTGATCCTGCTGAGCACGTAGCGCAAGTAGTCGGCGGTCGGTTTGCCTGGGCGGATGCCGGGGATGAAGCCGCCGAACTTCTTCATCTCGTCCGCGCGCTCGTCGGGGTTGAACGTGATCGACACATAGAAGTACGTGAAGAAGATGATCAGCCCGAAGTAGACGCCGATGTATACGGGGTCGGCCGGGTTGGTCAGATATTCCGCGACGAACCGAGACCACCAGTTGTTGCCTGGGTTGGAGCTCCCGCTCTGGATCAGCTGTGTGATCAGGTGCGGGATGTAGATCAGCGACGACGCGAAGATCACCGGGATGACGCCGGCCTGGTTGACCTTGAGTGGCAGGTAGGTGGACGTCCCGCCATACATGCGCCTGCCGACCATCCGCTTGGCGTACTGGACGGGGATACGCCGCTGACCCTGCTCGACGAACACCACGCCGATGATGATGATCAGCGCGGCCACACAGACGGCGGCGAACACGATGCCGCCGCGGCTTTCCAGGATGGTTTTGCCCTCGATCGGGATGCGCGCCGCGATGCCGGCGAAGATCAGCAGCGACATGCCGTTGCCGATGCCGCGCTCGGTGACGAGCTCGCCCATCCACATCACCAGCGCCGCGCCCGCGGTCATCACCAGCACGATGACGACCAGCGTGAAGATGTTCAGTCCGTCGCCCTGGCCCTGGATGATGTCGAGCGTGCAGCCCTGCAGTAGCCCGCCGTTGGCCGCCAGCGCCACGATGCTGGTTGCTTGCAGAATGGCCAGCGCGATCGCCAGATAGCGGGTGTACTGCGTCATCTTGGCCTGGCCGGCCTGGCCCTCCTTGCGCAGCTGCTCGAAGCGCGGAATGACCACACCCAGCAGCTGGACGATGATGCTCGCGGTGATGTAGGGCATTACGCCGACCGCGAACACCGTCAGCTGCAACAGCGCGCCGCCGGAGAACAGATTGATCAGCGAGTAGATCTGCGCCGAGTCGCCGCCGCTGACCTGCGCGATGCACTTCTGCACGTTCGGGTAGTTGACCCCAGGCGACGGGATCGACGCGCCAACCCGATAGAGGATGACGATCGCCAGCGTGAACAGAATCTTGCGCCTGAGGTCGACTGTCCGCAGTGACGAGATGAAAGCCGAGAGCACTCTTCCTCCTGCGCAGCCGAGCTGGAGATCGCGGCGTGCGAATGGGGCTGGTATGACCAGCGTCTGGTTAAGTCCTTTGCGGTGGTCCGGCGGGCTCGCAGCCTGCGGAGTCACGCGTCAAACAGTCTACGAGAGTAACAGTTGCTTCTCAGCTGGCCTGCATCCGTTCCAGCCGAGGCCGTCCACGCCGGTCTCCAGATTCGAAGCGTACAGTCGGCGCAAGCTCGTTACATCACCTAAGTAACGGAATTTCCTACGCTGAATACTCGATAAGGGGTTACTCATGGCGCGCACAGACAACGACACGTGGGACCTGGCATCGAGTGTTGGTGCGACGGCGACGATGGTGGCCGCGGCCCGCGCGGTGGCCACCAACGCCGACAATGCGTTGATCCACGACCAGTTCGCCGAACCGCTCGTGCGTGCGGTCGGCGTGGACTTCTTCACCAGGCTCGCCTCCGGCGAGCTGCGGCCCGAGGACATCGACAGCGACACCGAGTCGGTGGGCATGCAGCGGATGGCCGACAACATGGCCGTCCGGACCAAGTTCTTCGACGAGTTCTTCCTCGACGCGACGGCAGCGGGAATCAAGCAGGCCGTGATCCTGGCCTCCGGCCTCGATGCGCGCGCCTACCGGCTCGCGTGGCCCGCTGGCACCGTCGTCTACGAGATCGACCAACCCGACGTCATCGAGTTCAAGAGCCGCACACTGGCCGACCTGGGGGCCGATCCGGCCGCCGACCGCAGGACGGTGGCTATCGATCTGCGGTTCGACTGGCCGAACGCACTCATCGAGGCCGGTTTCGATCCGAGACAGCCTGCCGCCTGGAGCGCGGAGGGCCTCCTCGGATACCTCCCGCCGGACGCGCAGGACCGGCTGCTCGACACCGTCACCGAGCTCAGCGCACCAGGCAGCCGGCTGGCGGTGGAGAGCGTGATGGTTGACCCGGAGAACGAGGAGACGGCCATCGAGCGCATGCGGGCAGCCTCGGAGCGCTGGCGTGAGCACGGGTTCGATCTCGACTTCGCCGAGCTCGTCTACCTCGGCGACCGCAACGAGGCCGGCCCCTATCTGGCTGAGCACGGCTGGCAGCTGAAAAGCCACAGCGTCAAGGATCTGTTCGCGACGAACGGCTTGCCGCCGTTCGACGACGAGGAGGAGGGCCACTTCGGCGACCTAAAGTACATCTCGGGCACCCTGGTCGGACGGGAGACTGAATGACCAGATCCGACGCCGACAGTTGGGACGTCGCCTCCAGCGTCGGGGCGACGGCCGTCATGGTCGCCTCGGCGCGGGCGCTGGCCAGTAAGGAGCCCGAGCCGCTTATCAACGACCCGTACGCGGCGCCGTTGGTGCGGGCGGTCGGCATCGACTTCTTCACCCGGTTCGCCGACGGCGAGATCGAACTGTCCGACCCCGAGAAGAACACCACCGCCCGGTTGATGACAACCGTGATGGCGGTGCGCACGAAATTCTTCGATGATTTCTTCGCCGACGCCGTATCGGACGGTATCCGGCAGGCGGTCATCCTGGCGTCGGGCCTCGACGCGCGGGCCTACCGATTGCCGTGGCCCGGCGACACCGTCGTCTATGAGATCGACCAGCCCAAGGTGATCGAGTTCAAGACCGCGACGATGGACGACATTGGCGCGACGCCGACCGCGCAGCGCCGTGCCGTGGCGATCGATCTGCGCGAGGACTGGCCTGCCGCCCTGAAGCACAGCGGGTTCGACCCAGCGCAGCCGACGGCGTGGATAGCCGAGGGCCTGCTGGTCTACCTCCCGCCGGAGGCGCAGGACCGGCTCTTCGACAACATCACCGCGCTCAGCGCGCCGGGGAGCCAATTGGCCACCGAATACCACCCCGATGCCGGCGCGAGCATCTCCGAACGCGCCGCCGTGCTGAAGTCGGAATGGCAGGAGTACGGCTTCGACGTCAACCTCGCGGACCTGTTCTACAAGGGTGAACGCAGCCACGTCGTCGACTACCTTGCCGGGCAGGGCTGGCACGTCTCCGCCAAGTCCCGGCCCGAGATGTTCACCGAATACGGCAGAGTCTTCCCCGACATCGACGCGCTCGCGCCGATTCGGAGTTCGTTGGCGGTCACCGCAACACGGAGGTAGGGCCGGGTATGGCACGCACCGAGAAGGACACCTGGGATCTGGCGTCGAGCGTCGGCGCGACGGCAACCGGAGTCGCGGCGGGTCGGGCGTTGGCGTCGAGAGGGCCCGATCCCTTGATCAACGACCCCTATGCCGAACCGCTCGTCGCCGCGGTCGGCATCGATGCGTTCAACAAGATAGCCAGGGGTGAACTCGAGTTCACCGGCGACGAGGGCGACTTCGACCCGAAACGCATGGCCGAGGGCATCGCGGTGCGCACCCGATACTTCGACGACTTCTTCATCGCGGCCACCGGTGCCGGCCTGCGTCAAGCGGTCATCCTGGCGACCGGCCTGGACGCACGGGCGTACCGGTTACCTTGGCCCACAGGCACCGTCGTGTTCGAGGTCGACCAGCCAGAGGTGATCGAGTTCAAGACCCGCACTCTGGCGGATGTGGGCGCCGAACCCGCCACCACGCTGCGCAGCGTCGGTATCGATCTGCGCGACGATTGGCCTGCCGCCATGCGCGCGAACGACTTCGACCCGGCGCAGCCAACGGCGTGGATCGCCGAGGGGCTGTTGATGTACCTGCCACCCGATGCCCAGGATCTGCTATTCGACAACATCACCGCGCTCAGCGCGCCGAGCAGCAGGCTGGCCACCGAGCATGTTCCCGACATGTCGGTGTTCTCCGGTGAGAAGGCACAGGAACGCAGCGAGCGATGGCGCCGCCTCGGGTTGAACGTGGACATGTCGGAGCTCGTGTACCACGGCGACCGCAACCACGTCACCGATTACCTGACCGCGCACGGCTGGCACATCGCCGCAAGCGGTGTGCCGGAACTCTACGCCGCCAACGGATTCACCATGCCCGACGACGAGCAGGCCAAGGCGATGGCGGACGTCAAGTACATCACCGCGACACTACAAGGAGAATGATGGCCCGAACCGACAATGACACATGGGATCTGGCGTCCAGCGTTGGAGCGACAGCGACGGCCGTCGCCGCATCGCGGGCGGTGGCATCCCAGGGTCCCGATGCACTTCTCGACGATCCGTTCGCCGAGCCCCTTGTGCGCGCTGTCGGCCTGGATGCCTTCGTGAAAATGGTCGACGGCGAATCGTTCAACGAAGACGATCCGTGGATGAACCGCAAGACGATGTCCGAGCAGATCGCGGTCAGGACACGATTTTTCGACGATTTCTTCACCGCCGCATCCGAAGCCGGTATCCGGCAGGCTGTCATTCTGGCTGCGGGCCTGGACACCAGGGGCTACCGACTTGCGTGGCCGGCGGGCACCGTGCTCTTCGAGATCGACCAGCCGCAAGTCATCGCGTTCAAGACCGCAACTCTCGATCAGCTCGGCGCCGTCCCGACGGCGACGCGCAAAACGGTCCCGATCGACCTTCGTGACGAATGGCCCGCCGCCTTGCGGGAGGCGGGCTTCGACCAGGCCCGGCCCACCGCCTGGATCGCCGAAGGCCTGTTGGTCTACCTGCCGCCGGACGCGCAGGACCGACTGTTCGACAACATCACCGAGCTGTCCGCCCCGGGCAGTCGCCTGGCCACCGAACACATGGACATGAGCTCGATGCCCGACGACTGGGCGCAGAAACTCGACGAACGCTCACGGCGGGCGGGTTCGGACCTCAAGCTGACCGAACTGTTCTACTCGGGCGACCGCAACACCGCGGGGGCGTACCTGTCCTCGCACCGATGGCACGTGACCATCCGCTCGACCGTGGACGCATTCGCCGCCAACGGTTTCGAACTGCCAGACGATGAGCTCACCAGCCTCATCGGCAGTTCCGGTTACCTCACCGCGACCCTTGAAGGAGCATGATGGCCCGAACCGACAATGACACATGGGATCTGGCGTCCAGCGTGGGCTCGACCGCCACGATGGTGGCCGCCCAGCGGGCTCTGGCCCACCGCGAAGCGTTGATCGATGACCCGTTTGCCGAACCGCTGGTGCGCGCGGTGGGCGTCGACTTCTTCATCTGCGCGCTCGACGGCGAGATCGAATTCGAAGACATCGACCCTGAATTCAACATCCGGCGCGCCGCAGAAGGCATGACGGTTCGCACCCGCTGGTTCGACAAGTTGTTCACCGACGCCGTCGACGCCGGTGTCCGCCAGGCCGTGATTCTGGCGGCAGGTTTGGACGCGCGGGCGTACCGGCTGCCATGGCCGGACGGGACGACGGTATTCGAGGTGGACCAGCCGGAGGTCATCGCGTTCAAGTCCGACACGCTGGCCGAGCTTGGCGTCAAGCCAACGGCCGACCGGCGCACTGTCGCTATCGATCTGCGTGACGACTGGCCGAAGGCACTGCGCGACAACGGCTTCGATCCGACGCAGCCAACCGCGTGGATCGCAGAAGGACTGTTGATCTATTTGCCGCCGGAGGCGCAGGACCTGCTTTTCGACAGGATCACCGAGCTCAGCGCGCAAGGCAGCCGGGTAGCGACCGAGCACATCTCTGACATGACCGTGTTCTCCGACGAGCGCTCACAGCAAATCACCGAACGGCTCAAGAAATACGGGCACGACATCGAGATGAAGGACCTCATCTACCAGGGTGAGCGCAGCCACGTGATCGAGTACCTGACGACCCGCGGCTGGAAGGTGACCGCTCAGACGTTGCGGGAGGCGTATGCCGCCAACGGCTTTGAGTTCCCCGAAGAGGAGACCATCAGGTTCTTCGCCGACCTCAACTACGTCAGCGCGGTTCTGGGTTAGTCGCGTCACCGAGTTCGAGGAACCGGGCGTAGCGGTCCTGCATCGGCCCGGTCCAGGCGGGATCGGGTTCGACGACACGCTCGGTTGACGCCCAGCGCGCGGCGTCGGTGATTGATATTTCCCAACCGGCCGCGAGCCGCCCGAGGAAAGCAGCGCCCTGCGCCGCCCCTTCGGGCACCGCCGATACTGCGACCGGCAGAGCGGTGGCGTCGGCGATGGCTTGCATCCAGGGCCCGACACGCGTGCCTCCCCCTGTCGCCACGATGCGCGATGCGGGTGCCCTACTGAGCTCGATCAGTTGGCGGACAACGAAACCCGACGACTCGAAGGCGGCGCGCCGCACCGATGCCGCACCGTGGGTGAGGTTCAGACCGACGAGCGCGCCGCGCCGACCGGGATCGTGCAGCGGGACCCGCTCGCCGCGAATGTAGGGCGACCACACCGGCACCTGGCACGGATCGGCATCGGCCGGGTTACCTTGCGCCACAGTGCGATCCACCCAGCCGAGGAACAGGCCGCCGGCATTGCTCGGGCCGCCGATCTGACTCTTGCCTGCCGCCGTGTGCGGCACCGTCCACAGGCCCGGCACCTCGCGATATTCACCGATGGTGACCCACACGATCAGCGTCGTGCCGCACAGCACGAGTACGTCGCCGACGCGATCGGCACCTGCGACCAACTGCTCGCACACCGCATCGACCGCACCCGCTGCCAGTACGGCCCCGGTGCCACGCACCTGACCGACGGCCGTGCCCGTCGTCGCGATTCCCGGCATGCGATCGACCGGGACTCCGCAGTCGTCGCACACCGCCTCGTCCCAACCGAGGCCGTCGAACAACGGGAACGCCGTGCTGGCCGTGGCATTGTCGACGACCGCCTCCCCCGCCAGTGCGTGATTGGCGACGGCCGCCGCAGGCCAGTAGCCGACGGCGTCGGGTGCCTGCCGAGCGGTCCAGCGCAGGAACTCGACCGTCTCGCCGGCGAGCATCGTGCCATCACCGCCAGACTCCGAGCGTCCCCTGCCGTCGCCGTACAGCAGGCCGGGCGTCAGCGGCAGCCCCGCCGAATCGACGGCGGTCAGCGACGGCACCATCGACGTGACGGCGACCGCTACGGCATCAGGTCTGGCCAACTCCGCGAGTGCCGCGACCGGGCCGCGGCGCCACGCCTCGTCTGCATCGTGTTCCAACCGGTCGGATGAAGGCACCCCCAAGCGGTGCGGGATGCGCGTGGATGCCACCACCCGGCCGTCCTCGTCGGCGGCGACGGCCTTGACGGCCGTCGTGCCGATGTCGATGCCGATTGTGACCTCTTTGGGTGACACGCGCGTCACCGTACGCCAGCATGAGCAGTCGTGACGCGACTTCGGGCCCTGGTGACGGCTCCCCTGCGCGGCCCGGGTTTCGACAAGCTGCGCGACCTTGCCGACGTGGTGTACGACCCGTGGATCGATCAGACGCCGCTGCGGATCTACACCGCAGAACAGCTGGCCGAGCGGGTGGTGGCCGAACGAGCGGATGTCGTTGTGGTCGAGAGCGATTCGGTGTCAGGGGCGGTCCTCGCCCTCCCGCTGCGGGCGATCGCGTCGACGCGCGGGGATCCGAACAATGTCGACATTGCGGGTGCGACCGATGCGGGCATCCCCGTGCTGTACACCCCTGGCCGCAACGCCGACGCGGTTGCGGAGATGGCAATTGCGTTGCTCTTCGCCGCCACCCGTCATGTGTTGACCGCCGATTCGGACGTCAGGAGCGGGCAGGTGTTTCGCGACGGCACGATCCCCTACCAACGATTCCGGGCGTGGGAGATGGCGGGGCGAACTGCCGGGCTCGTCGGGCTCGGCGCCGTCGCAAAAGCCGTGCGGTGGCGCCTGACCGGGCTCGGGGTCTCGGTCATCGCATACGACCCGTACAACGACGACGCCGACCACAGCCTCTCCGACTTGCTCGCCGAGGCCGATGTCGTCTCGGTGCATGCACCCGTCACCGACGAGACCATCGGAATGATCGGCGTTGACCAGTTCGCGGCCATGCGCGACGGCGTGGTCTTCCTCAACACCGCAAGGGCGCAACTGCATGACACCGACGCGCTCGTCAGCGCGCTGGAGTCCGGCAAGGTCGCCGCGGCGGGGCTCGACCACTTCGTCGGCGAGTGGTTGCCCACCGATCACCCGTTGGTGAGCATGCCCAACGTCGTCCTCACCCCTCACATCGGAGGGGCCACGTGGAACACTGAGGCCCGGCAGGCGCAGATGGTCGCCGACGGGCTGGAGGCGCTTCTGTCAGGACGTGTGCCCGCGCACATCGTGAACCCGGAGGTGCTGGCTCGATGAGATTCGTCGACGATCCGGAGCACGCGGTTCTCGCGGCGGCCAAGGACATGCTGCGCCGCGGTCTCGTAGAGGGAACGGCGGGCAACATCTCGGCGCGCCGCGAGGACGGCACTATCGTGATCACGCCGTCATCCGTCAACTACCAGGACATGGCGCTGGACGATCTCGTCGTGGTCGACCAGGACGGAGCCGTGCTGACGGCCAAGGACGGACGGTCGCCGTCGACGGAGATGCAGTTGCACCTCGCCTGCTACCGGGCGTTCGACGACATCGGCAGCGTCATCCACAGCCATCCCGTGTGGGCGACCATGTTCGCCGTTGCCCATCAATCGATTCCCGCCTGCGTCGACGAGTTCGCCGTCTACTGCGGCGGGGAGATCCGGTGCGCGGAGTACGCGGCGTCGGGCACCCTCGACGTCGGCGACAATGCCGTCAAGGCGTTGGAGGGTCGCGCCGCAGCGTTGATCGCCAACCATGGGTTGGTGGCGGTCGCGCCCCGGCCCGACCGTGCGCTGCATGTGACGGCACTCGTCGAGCGCACAGCTCAGATCGCCTGGGGGGCAAGGGCCCTCGGCGGCTTCGTGCCCGTGCCTGACGAAGTCAACAAGGGGTTCGCCGGCATCTACACCTACCTGCGCGAGAACCCGCTGTAGTTTTTGCGCGAGCGTGCGTGTTTGCACACGACACGCCGACGAATTTTCAGCAGAATGCGCACGCTCGCGGGTGAGTGAGGTCAGCAGTTTCCCAGCGGACGGGACTAACCTGACCCCGCGGGTGTTGACTATCGACAATGTCGACAGATAGGACGCAGATGAAGATCGGGATTTCGACGTTCGTCAATGACGATGGCATCGACACGGTATCGCTGGCGCGGGCGATCGAGGAGCGGGGTTTCGACTCGCTGGTGATCGCGGAGCACACGAACATTCCTGCCAGCCGGGAATCGGCCTATCCCCTCGGCGGTGAGCTGCCGTCGATCTATTACCGGACGCTCGACCCGTTCGTCACGCTCGCCGCCGCGGCGGCGGTGACCACCAAGATCGAGCTGTTCACCGGTATCGCCCTGCTGATCCAGCGCGATCCGATCAACACCGCCAAGGAGGCGGCCAGCATCGACCTGATCTCAGGCGGCCGCTTCGTGTTCGGGGTCGGCGCGGGGTGGAACCTCGAAGAAATGCGCAACCACGGCACGGACCCGAAGACGCGCGGTGCGCTGCTGGACGAACGCATCGAGGCCATCAAGGCGCTGTGGACGAACGAGCCCGCCGAATACCACGGTAAGTACGTCGACATCGAATCGACGTACTCGCGCCCCAAGCCGGTCCGCAAGCCGCATCCCCCCATCTTCATCGGTGGGGATTCCGATGCCACTGTCAAGCGAATCATCCGGCACGACGCCGGATGGATCTCCAACCCGCTCCCCGTGGAGCGGCTGACCAAACGAATCGGTCAGATGCGAGACGGAGCAGGTAAGAACGTCCCGCTCGCACAGTTCGGCACGCCCGCCGACCGCGACTACTGGCAGGCCGTCGAAGAGCTGGGATTCGACGAGGTGGCGCTGCTGTTGCCGACGAAGCCGCACGACGAGTCTCTGCGACTGCTCGACGAGTACGCCGCGTTGATGGGTCAGTATCGCGGCTAGCCCAACGCAGGCCGGGTGGCGCGATAGAACGTGAGCCGCCCAACGAGGCGATGACGCCGGGAGCCGACTTCGGCGCAGTCGAACCCCGCCGCGCGAAGCAGGCGCGGAATCGACTCACCGAGATTGCCTGCGGCGTGCGGGCTACGCATTATGAATCTCGCGGCCAAGCCGTCGTGGGCCGTCATGTGGCCGCCGATGTCGACGATGTTGAGCGTTCCGCTGGGGCGCAGGATGCGGTAAATCTCCCCTGCCGCGGCGGCTTTCACATCATCGTCCAGATGGTGCAGCATCATCGATGACAGCACCCGGTCGAATTGGCCATCCCCGAAGGGCAACTGCTGCGCGTAGGCGCGCTCGAACCGGATCCCAGTCATTCCTTGTGTTTTTCGTTGCGCACGGGCCAGCGCCCGCGGATCGGGGTCGGAGCCCGTGATCTCGATTCCGGGGTTTGCCCGCCTGGCACGCACGGTGACGTTGCCTGTGCCACAACCGATTTCCAACACGCGCAGCCCGTCTGCGAGCTGCGCCTGCGTGATCAGGCTGTCGTACACCTTGCCCATACCCAATACGCGGGTCAGCAGGTCATACCCCGGGAGCAGCGCGTCGCGTCCGGCAGCGGGTATGTAATCGTGCGCGCGTCCCGCGGCCCGCGTCGCGAAATTAGGATGATGTTCCGTCATGTAAACCATGATGGTCCCCTCATGTACTGAGAAGTTTGGCGATCGTTGGCAATACTTGGACTATCTTTGGGACCGTGACATTGGCGACCCGGCTGGTCCGCCACCGCGATGGGGTGCCCGTCTACCAGTTCCGGGGTGATTTCGACACGCCTCCGGTCTTGGTGGTGCGCGGTGAGCACACCGATGTCCTCGAACGCGGTGTGCACATTCACGACTTCCCCGCGCTCTGGTACGCCGACGCGGCGGGCCTGGTCTACGTGGCATCGCCGGGCGCGGCAGTCGACCCAGCGCAGATCACGCACCGAGACGACGGGGTCGGGGTGGTCTTTGATCCTGCGGCGCTGGACGGTGACGGGCGATCGCCCTGGCCC
Organism: uncultured Actinomycetota bacterium; assembly: GCA_963848855.1. Lineage (GTDB taxonomy): Bacteria > Actinomycetota > Actinomycetes > Mycobacteriales > Mycobacteriaceae > Mycobacterium. The sequence goes on along the minus strand of CAWKFL010000005.1, from coordinate 129,074 downwards.
GCGTGGCGCGTACACCCACTGCTGTTCCCCTTCGTGCACGGGCTTTCCGGTGGTTTGCTGCAGTTGGACGTGCCCGCAGCGCGTCAGCCGGTCTGGACCGCGGTGATCGGCTCGATCGAAACCGAGCTGACGAACCGCGAGGAGGGTTACCGGCAGGCGGCACTGGCGCATCTGACACTGCTGCTAATCGATATCGCCCGGCTCGCAGACGATGTCGTCGGCGATCTGAAGCGCAGCGGAGAGCCCCTGCTCGCCGATGTTTTCGCTGTGATCGACCAGCGCATGAGCGAGCCGCTGTCGCTGCGCGATGTCGCACGCGAGCTCGGCGTCACCTCGGGCCATCTGACCACGGTCGTGCGGCGCCGCACCGGACGCACCGTACAGGACTGGATCATCGAACGCCGGATGGCCGAGGCCCGTAACTTGCTGTCCAACACCAACTTACCGATCAGCGAGATCGCGCGGCGGGTCGGCATTCTCGATCCGGCCTACTTCAGCAGGATGTTCCGCCGCATCCACGGCACACCGCCCCGGCGGTGGCGGTCCCGACCAGCATAGCTACCGCTGGTCGATGGCGACCTTGACGGCGCCGGACTGCTCCTGATTGGCCAGCGCCAGAAAAGCGCCACGCCACTGCTCGAGGCGGAACATGTGGGTCAGCATGGGCCGCAATTCAACTCGGCCTGCGACCACCAGATCGAGGTAATGGGCGATGGCATGCTTGCGCTCACCCTCGACCTCTTCGACCCCGAACGCGTTGGAGCCCACCCAATTGATCTCCTTGAAGTACAGCGGGCTCCACTCCCACCGCCCAGGCGCGTGAACGCCCGCCTTCACCAGCGTGCCCCGCGCGGTCAGCACCCGCACACCGACTTCAAAGGTCTCTGGCTTCCCGACGGTGTCGTAGACGACGTCGATGCCGCCCGGATAGGCCATCGGCAGACCGTGCAGCGGCCGGCGCAGCCGGCCCCCGCCCCACGCGACGAGTTCCTCGATCACGCCCAGGCGCGGTTCGTGTGCCAGCACGAGGTCGGCCCCGAACCGACGGGCCAGCGCGGCTTGCGCTTCGAATCGAGCCACGACCGCCACCGCCACCTGCGGGTACAGCGCCCGCAGCACGGCGACCGCGCACAACCCGAGCGAGCCTGCGCCGTAGACCAGTGCCCGGGCCGCCGGCGCCGGCGGGTGCCGGGTGATCGCGTGCAGGGACACCGAGAAGGGGTCGGCGAACACGGCGAGCTCGTCGGGCACCGATTCGGGCACCGCGAATAGCATGCTGTCGTGGGCGGGCATCAGTTCGGCGTAGCCGCCCGTCACGTCGGCCGAGACACCGGTGTGGATGCCAGGCTTGATATCGCCATCAGTGAAGCTCCAGCACAGGCTGTAGTCGCCGTTTTCGCATGCGGGACAGGGTGGTTCGATGCCACGCGGCCCGCATGACAGCCATGGGTTGAGCACCACGCGCCGCCCGACCTCGAGGCCACGGGCCTTGGGACCCACTGCCACCACGTCGGCCACGACCTCGTGACCCATCACCTGCGGAAATGAGCAGAGGGCCGCCATCGCGCTGTCGGTGTCGCCTTCGTCGAAGTCCAGCAGAATCTGCTTGGAATCCGACCCGCAGATACCGGTCAGCCGAGGCCGGGTGATCACCCAATCATCGTGCAGCAGTGTCGGATCTGGTATATCGCGCAGTGCAGTGGGCGATTGAGCCAGGCCCTTGGTCAATGTGTTCGCGCCTGCGGGTACCTCGAACGGCTCCGGCGGCACACCGTAGACCAGCGCTCTCATGGGGTTCGTGCCATCGACGCGGCACCGGCGATGTAAGTGACGATGTCGGCGTTCAGGTCGACGGCCATCGGTGTAAACGCCATGGTTGAAGTCTGCGCCGAAATGGAATTCCGGGTTGTCAAACGCGCGGCTTGAGCCCACGGAATTCCGTTTCGCGGGAATCGCGCGGGAATCGCGGGGAGATCTAGTCGCGGCGGCGGAAGCTCAGCGTTTCACCGCGAACACCGCCCATCCACAGGTCCTGGCAGGCCGCGGCCATCTCGTCGAGTCCTTCGATGATCGCGCCGAACAAGTTGCCGGGAACCCAGCCCTGGTCGCCATTGATCAGCAGATTGTTGCGCCCATAGAATAGGGCGAGGTCGACGATTGCGCCGGTCGTGCCTGTGCCCGTAGCGTTTTCGTACCCATATGCCGGGTTGCCGAGATCGTCGGAGTCGAAGGAGAACCAGCACAGGTCACCGGGGATCGGCGTGATCGTGGTGTTCTCCTTGCCCGGATCGGCAGCCGCGAAAGCAGGCACCAGCGTGTAGATCTCGTTTCGGGCGTATTTACCGTGGAACACCGGCGCCGATAGCGGCAATGCATCCCACACCGCCGCACACGTGCGCGGCGCCGCCTCGTCGAGCATGCGCGCGACGCAAGTCACGTCGCGCTTGTCCAATGACACGGTGATCAGCCTGCTCATTTCGCCTCCTAGGCAAGAAGTCCCGGCGAACGTCGATGCCAGTCGGTGGCGGACTGGTACGCCTGACCGACGCGCAACACCAGCGCGTCGGCGTGCCGGGCGCCGACGATCTGCAAGCCGATCGGCAGTCCGGCTGAGGTGAAACCGCACGGCACGCTGAGTGCCGGCTGCTGGGTCAGATTGAACGGATAGGTGTAGGGCGTCCAACTCGTCCAGTCCGGTGACGCCGAGCCGTCGGGAACGTCCTGTCCCGTCGGGAACGCGGGCAACGGTAGCGCGGGCGTGACAAGCACGTCGTAGGTCTGATGAAAGCGCCCCATCAGCCCGCCCAGCTGCATGCGGACGGCCATCGCATCCAAGTAGTCCGACGCCGAAAAGGTCGCCCCGATGGCCGCGGTGCGGTGCAGTCCCGGATCTATGCGGTCGGCTACCTCATCGAGAGTGCCGTAGGCAGAAAGCACCTTGGCCTCGCCGGTGAACCACAGCACGTGGAAGGCCTCCACCGGATCGCCGAATTCGGGGTCGACCTCATCGACTCTCGCGCCCACCTCGGCCAGCACGCCGACCGCTGCGCGGACGGCGCCGTCCACCTCAGGATCGTTGCGGACGAAGCCGAGGTTCGACGAGTACGCGATGCGCAGTCCCGCCACCGGGGCGTCGAGTCCGGAAAGGAACGACGGCGGAGTCGGCATGGCCGCCCAGTCGCGCGCGTCGAATCCGGTGATCACGTCCATCAGCGCGGCGGTGTCCCGCACGGTCCGCGTCATCGGTCCCGCGTGCGACAGCGTCCCGAAGGGGCTGGGCGGATAGAACGGAATCAGGCCGTAAGTCGGCTTGAGCGCGACCGTTCCGGTGAACGCCGCAGGGATGCGCACCGAGCCGCCTCCGTCGGTACCGACCGACCACGGCCCCATGCCGAGGCCGACGGCGGATGCGCTGCCGCCGCTGGACCCGCCGGACGTCTTGGTGGGGTCCCACGGATTGCCGGTGGCGCCGTACCGCGGCGAATCGGTCACGCCCTTCCACGAGTACTCCGGCGTCGTGGTCTTGCCCAGGATGACCGCGCCCGTCTCGCGCAGCCTCGCCACACTCGGGGCGTCCTCGTCCCACGGGCCCGCCTCGTCGATGAGGGCACTGCCTCGCAGTGTCGGCCAACCGCGGGTCCACAGGGCGTCCTTGATCGACGTCGGCACGCCGTCACCGGGCCCCAGCGGTTCACCAGCGTGCCACCGCGCTTCCGACTGCTTGGCGGCAGCGAGCGCACCCTCAGGATCCACCAGAACGAAAGCGTTCACGTAAGGGTCGTAGGCGTCGATGGCATCCAGCGATGCCTGGGTGGCCTCGACCGGCGAAATCGTCTTGCTGCGATACCCCTCGACGAGTTCGGTTGCCTCGGAGATCATCTGGTCACCGCTCCCGCTCCGGATATGTATCCGAGCTTCTTGTCCACCACGTTGAGCAGCGGTTCGCCCGCGAGCCAGCGACGGACATTGGTCGCGAACTGGGCCGCCAGCGTGTCGCGCCAGCCGACAACGTCGGCCGACATGTGCGCGGTGATCGTCGTGTTGGGCGCGTCCCACAGCGGGTGCTGTGGTGGCAACGGCTCGGTGTCGAACACATCGAGGGTTGCCCCTCCGATGCGTCCCGCGGTCAGCGCTGCGAGGAGCGCCGCCTCGTCGACCATCGGTCCGCGCGCGATGTTAACCAGATGCGCGTCCGGTTTCATCGCGTCCAGCACTCGTGCATCCACCAGCCCGCGGGTCTGTGCGGTCAGCGGCGCGGCCAGGATGAGGTGGTCGCACCAGCCGGCCTCCGCGGCGAGGTCGCCGCTGGCGATCACCTCACCGAAGTCGGGATCGTCGGCGATCGGTCGGCGGCCCGCCCCGCGCACGACCAGCCCCGCCGCCCGCAGCAGCTTTGCGATCTCGCGCCCGATGCCGCCGGTGCCGACGACAAGGGCCCTCGCGCCGGTGATGGAGCGTGTCTCGCGGTGCTGCCATTCGTGCCGGCGCTGCAGATCGAAGCTGCGCAGCGAGTCCTTGGCGTGTGCGATCACGGCTCCGAGCACATACTCGGCCAGCGGCCGGTCGAAGACTCCGCGTGCGTTGGTGACGACGACGTCGGATTCCCTCAGCTCGTCGAACAACAGTGTGTCGACGCCAGCGGCGGTGATGTGGATCCACTCCAGGCAGTCGGCTGCCGACCACACGTCGGAGACGGCGGTGGAGAAGAAATCCCACAGCAGCAGTGCCCGCGCACCCCGGACGGCCTCGGCTAGCCCGTCGGCGTCGCAGTAGCGAAAGTCGACGTCGAGGCCGTCCAGCCCGGCCGGCCGATCGGTCGCCCGTTCGCACAACACCGCGACGCACGGCCGAGTCATCGCCACGCGTTCGAGGCTAGGAACGAAACCGTACGATTGTCAACAATCGGCTTGCCATTGACAGGACTGCCCCCCAGACTGAGGCCATGGGCCATTCCCCGCCTCTGCATCAGACCGGGATCGGCATCGTCGCTCCCCACGACTTCGCGCTCGACCGTGAGCTGTGGCGATGGGTGCCTGACGACATCAGCCTGCATGTCACCCGCATGCCGTATCTCGCGTTGCCCGCCACGATGGAAATGGCGGTGCACATCTCCGATCCGGAGCTGGTCGCGCGCGGGGTCACCGAGGTCCGCGCGGTCTCGCCGTTGGTCACCGCATATGCCTGCACGTCGGGCAGCTTCGTCGGCGGGCTCGTCGGCGAGGGCGCGCTGGTGGCCGCGATGCGTGAGGCCGGTGCTCCTGCCGCGGCGACGACCAGCGGCGCGTTGCTCTCGGCACTTCGGCACCTCGGGCTCACCCGCGTCGCCACCGTCACCCCTTACACCTCCGACCTCACCGCGGGTCTGGCGGTCTTCCTCGCGGAGGCCGGCGTCGAGGTGGTCGCGGCCGCGGGGCTTGGCCTGATCTCCGACATCTGGACGGTGCCCTACGACGTCACGGCCGAACTGGTTCGCCAGACGAACACCGACGACGCCGAGGCGGTCTTCATCAGCTGCACCAACCTGCCGACGTACGACGTGATCTCGACGCTGGAGGCCGAGCTCGGCAAACCAGTGCTGACGGCCAACCAGGTGACGATCTGGTCGGCCCTTACGATCATCGGCCGCAAGGGCGTCGGCCCCGGTCAGCGATTGATGGAATCATGACCACGATCAACGAATACCGGGACCGGCTGAAGCGGGTCCAGAAGGCCATGGCGGACAAGACATTCGGCGCGCTCATCGTCTGCGACCCGGCCAACCTCTTCTATCTGACCGGGTACAACGCGTGGTCCTTCTACACCCCGCAGTGCCTGCTCGTGCCCGCCGATGGCCCGCCGCACCTGTTCAGCCGAGCGATGGACGCCGACGGCGCGGGGTACACCTGCAACCTGCCCGAAGACCAGATCCACGGCTACCCGGACGATCTGGTGCACCAGCCCGACGTGCACCCGTTCGACTGGGTCTCGGCGGCCATGCGCACGCTCGTACCGAAGGGCGAGCAGATCGGTGTCGAGTGCGACGCTCACTTCTTTTCTCCCCGAGCCTATTTCGCATTGGAGCGGGGCCTGCCCGATATCCGTCTCGTCGATTCCGCTGAGCTGGTGAACTGGGTACGGCTGATCAAGTCCCCGTTTGAAGTCCAGCAGCTGCGCATCGCAGGCACCATCACCGAGCACGCAATGCGCACCGCATGCGAAGCCGTGCGGCCCGGTCGGCGGCAATGTGATGTGGTCGCCGAGATCATGGCCGCACAGGCCGCGGGCACGCCCGAGCACGGCGGCGACTACACCGCGATCGTGCCGATGTTGCCGACGGGCGAGGCGGCCGGAACGCCGCACCTCACCTGGACGGAGCGGCGTTTCCAGACCGGTGAAGCCACCACCATCGAATTGGCCGGTGCGTATGACCGCTACCACGCTCCGCTGGCGCGGACGGTGATGCTCGGCGAGCCGCCGCCGCAACTCAGCGAGACGGCGAAGGTGATCGCCGAAGCCATGACCGAGATGCTGGCCACGATCCGGCCCGGCGTCGACGGCGATGCGGTGTATCAGGCCTTCGACCGGGTCATTCGCTCGCACGGCATGGATAAGGAGTCACGGATCGGGTACTCGATCGGCATCGGCTACCCACCCGACTGGGGTGAACGAACCGTGAGCCTGCGGCGCGGGGAGAAAACCGAATTGGCCGAAGGCATGGCCTTTCACGTTATTCCAGGGATGTGGATGGACGGATTCGGGTACGAGATGTCCGAGCCGGTGGTGGTCACCGACACCGGCGTGGAACGCCTCACCGATCTGCCGCAAGAACTCACGGTTTGGAGATAGCACGTGACGTCATCGACGCTTCCCTTCGCCGCCCGCGCCGCCGGTCTGGTCGGATCGGTCATCGACTCCAGCACGTCGCTGCTGCACAAGCAGAGCCACGACGTGGTCCGGCTGGCTATGGGTTCGCCTGCAGCCGAAGCGGTTCCGTCGGACATCCTGGCCGGTATCGCCGCGGTCGAGCTCAGCGCGCCCGATGCCTACGACTATGCGGCAACCGAGGGTGACCCGCCGTTGCATGCGGCCCTGCTGGAGATGCTGGCCGGCACCAGCGACGACACCACGCCGGACCGGCTGACGATCACCGCCGGCGGCATGCAGGGTCTCGATTTGTTCTGCAAGATCTTTGTCGACCCCGGCGACCTCGTCACCGTCGAATCCCCGACGTACACGAATGGCAGCGCGACGGCTCTCTCGTACGGCGCGGATCTGTTGGAGATTCCCGTCGACGACGACGGCATGGACGTCGACGCGCTCGAGCGTCTGGTCGCCGCGGCGGGTCGCACCCCCAAGGCCATCTACACCATCCCGACGTTCCAGAACCCTTCTGGCGTAACGCTTTCGCTGCCGCGCCGACTGCGCGTGCTCGAGCTCGCCAGGCAGTGGGGGGCGATGGTGATCGACGACGATCCCTACGGTCTGCTGCGCTTTGCCGGCGAACCGCTGCCGACGCTGCGTGAGCTCGGCGGCGGCGACCCGCTGGTGTTCTCCGTGCGAACCTTCTCCAAGATCGTCGCGCCCGGGCTGCGGGTCGGCTGGGTCGACACTGTGCCCGAGTTGCAGCCGCTGCTGATCAATGCCAAGCAGGCGATGGACACCTGCACGAATCTGCCCGCCCAGCGGCTGCTGACCGGGTTCCTCACCGGCGGGCACCTGGACGACCACCTGGTGACCCAGCGCGCCGAATACAAGCGCCGCAAACTTGCGATGCATGAAGCGCTACAGGCGCACTTCGGCGACATCGCGCGGTGGACCGACCCGGAGGGCGGCTTTTTCTGCTGGGTGACGCTGGACAACGGCGTCGACGCCACGGAACTGTTCGAGCCGGCGTTGGCCGAGGGCGTCGCATTCATACCGGGATCGGCCTTCTCCCCCTCAGGCCGGTTCACCGACGCGCTGCGGCTGTGCTTCGCTTCCACACCACCCGACCGGATCCACGAGGGAGTCGCCCGGCTGCGCCGAGCCGTCGATCGCCTGGCGAAGGGCTGATCAGGCGTGTCGGTGTCCGGCGCGGAGAAGGACGTACTCGGCAAGATCGACGAGTCCGCGCTGGTTGCGCTGACCAGGTCGCTGCTTGAGGCGGCAGGCCAGAACCCACCGGGTGAAGAAGCCGCGACGGTGGCGGTGCTGGCCGCGGCGGCCGCCGAGCTCGGGCTGGACGTCTGCGAGACGCCGGTGCGCCAGGGCCGCAACAACATTCGGATCACGCTCCCCGGTGGTTCGGACCCCGGCCTGCTGATCCTCGGGCACACCGACGTCGTCCCGGTCGGCGAGGGGTGGACGAAGGATCCGTTCGGCGGCGTCATCGAGGACGGCCGCATCTACGGCCGGGGCGCATCGGACATGAAAGGTGGCTTGGCCGCGGCGTTGTCGGCGATGGCGGCGTTGCGCAGCGCCGGGCTCAGTGGCCCCGTCGAACTGGCAGCGCTGGTCGACGAGGAAGAGGTCGGCATCGGCATATCCGCCTATGTCAAGTCGGCGACGCAGCCGTTCGCGGGGTGCATAACGGCCGAGCCGACCGATCTGCAGACCGTCGTCGGCGCCCGTGGCGCGTCCTACCTACGCGTCGAAATCCACGGAATTGCCTGTCACGCAGGCAAACCCGACGATGGCGCCAATGCGATCTACGGTGCGGTCGAGGTGGTTGCCGAGATCGAACGCATACACCGCGAGCTCGCGCAGCGGCCGCACCCGCTGCTCGGTCCCGCGACATGGAGCGTCGGGCAGATCAACGGTGGCACGAGCGGCTCGATAGTGCCCGCCGAGTGTGTGGTCGTCGCCGATCGCCGACTGCTGCCCGGCGAGTCGGCAGCCACCGTGCTCGAGGATGTGCGCGGTCGGATAGCGGGCCTGCGACTGCAGGAGCGCGGCCTGACCGTCGACGTCACGATGCCGATGGAGATGCCCGCATTCGAGACGCCTGTCGACTCCCCGCTGGCCGCGACCGTCGACGCCGCACTCGCCGACGCGGGCGGACCGGGCCAGCCGCTCGGCGGCTGGTCGGCAGCCTGTGACGGCGGGTTCGTGGCGCGCGATCTCGGTGTTCCCGTGGTGGTGTTGGGGCCGGGGTCGGTTAACACCCAGGCACATCGCCCCGACGAGTCGGTGGCCATCGAGGAGTTGGTCGTCGCCGCGCGTGCCTACGCGCTGTCGGCGCTGCGACTGCTGAGCTGATGCCATCGCCTCCAGATGACGCGCACTGACGCGCGAACGTTCCTTACCACTCGAAAATTTAGCGAATTTTCGAGTGGTAAGGAACGTTCGGCGCAAGGTGGGTGATAGGGTGCAATCGTTTGCATCTGATGACTCGTCGACGAGCGGATTGGACCGGCGCATGCCCGCACCGAGCTACGCAGCCATCACCGAGCCCGTACCCGGTTCCTCCCGGCCCGTCAACTATCACCTCGCCCAGACCTGGGACGGCCTCTACGCCCCGTACGCGCTGCGACTGCCGTCGCAGGACGCCACCGGACTTCCGTTCGTCTTCCTCGCCTACGGCAACGGCGGCGGCGGGCTCGACTGGCTACGCGGTCGAGTGGCGACGCACGGCTACATAATGGAGCGGCTGCTCGACGCGGGTTATGCCTGCGCCTGGGGCCGATACCGCACCGAGGTCGAGCTTGGCTTCCACAACGGCGGGCGCCTGGTCGTGGACCGACGCCAGGGCATGGACCTGATGAACCGTTCGCCGTTGGAGTTCGAGGATGAGCTCGCGATCCTCGAGGAAGTGGCGCGCCACCCCCAGATCGACCCCGACCGCCTCGGTCACGTCGGAGTGAGCCACGCAGGAGAGATGCTGTTCAAGATCGCATCCCAGTACGACAGTCCACTCAAAGCCGGCGTCGCGTGCGAGCCGGCCAACCACGAATTCCTTGACCTCACACCGGACGACTCGGCGTTCACGAACCCGGCGACCCAGCTGCGCAACATCGAGGAGATGCAGATGCGCGACCCGGCGTTCGTCCGCTCACGGATCAACGAGCCGCTCGCGATGGAGCGCATCGAACCCATCTCGCTGCCGATCCTGGTGATGGGCCGCGACGACGACCATCTCCAGGGCATCTTCCGCCTCAGCTACGACCTGCTGGCGGCCAGCGGCAAGGACGCGACGTGGGTCACCTGGGACCACCCGTTGCACGGCTACATCTTCCCGGTCGCCGACGGCAACGGCGCGGTCGAGGTCGATGACGTGCAGGAACGCGCAATCGACGGTGTCATAGCGTTCCTCGACAAGCATCTCGGCTGACCCGGGGGCCGCCGATGATCGAGTCGATAGCGATCTTCGCGGCCGGAGTCTGGGCCGGCGGTATCAACGTCATCGTCGGGTCGGGAAGTCTGGTGACCTTCCCAACCCTGGTTCTGTTCGGCTATCCACCGCTCACCGCCAACGTCTCCAACAACATCGGCATGGTCGCGGGCGGCGTCTCGGGCATCTACGGCTATCGCCGCGAGCTGCGCCCGAACCGATCGATTCTCGTGCGCCTCGCGCCTGCGTCGGTCGCGGGCGCATTGGCCGGGGCCCTGCTGCTACTGGTGCTGCCCGCCGAGGCATTCATGACGATCGTGCCCGTCCTGATCGCCATAGGTCTGCTCATGGTGATCATCGGCCCCAGCATTCAACGGCGCACGGCCGCGGCCCACCATGAGGGTTCGACAAGCGCGCTCTCGCGGATCCTGCTCACCATCGGGATTTTCGCCATCGGCATGTACGGCGGGTACTTCGGTGCCGCACAGGGGATTCTGTTCGTCGGACTGATGGGGATGATCCTCAGCGACGGCATCCAGCGCATCACCGCAATCAAGAATGTCCTCGCGACCGTGGTGAATTTCGTTGCCGCGCTGACGTTCATGGCCGTCGCCACCCACCACATCGACTGGTCCCTCGTAGCGCTGATCTCGGGCGGAGCGTTCGTCGGCGGCTACCTCGGTGCCCAGTTCGGCCGACGGCTTTCGCCCTCCGTGCTGCGCGTCATGATCGTGGTGATCGGCCTGGTCGCGCTCGTCAAGATCCTGTTTTTCGACTGACCGCCGGGTCTTGACGCTCGAACCTCTGCGAGAACATACTGCTAACAATCGATTGCAAAATTCCTGTGAGGAGCGATATGGGCCCGACCGTCACGCAGCGCATCAGCTATGTACCGCTCGAGAAGATGGACGAGCGCATGAAGGCCGAGATGGAGCGTTGCGCGGCGCACGGCACCCCGCGTCCGGAGAGCTCCGCCGTGCGCGCCCACTCACCGGAGGCCTTCTGGGCCTTCGCCGACAGCTGGCAGTCGCAGTTCCACAGCGGCGTGGTCGACCACTCGATCAAGGACCTGTGCCGGGTGTACATCTCCCGGACCGTCAAGTGTGAGTTCTGCGGCAATCAGAGGTCCGAGAAGGCCGCATCGGCGGGCCTGCACGAACAGCAGTACGACCAACTGCTCAACTTCGAGTCGTCCGACCTGTACGACGACCGGCAGAAGGCCGCCCTCGCGTACGCCGAGGCGATTGCGTGGGGCTGCCAGGATCTCGACGGGCTCTGGGGCCGTCTGCACGCCCACTTCTCCGAGCAGGAGCTCGTCGAGCTCGGCTGCTGTATCGCGCTGACCTTCGGCCAGCAGAGCTGGATCCGGCTGCTCGGCATCGACCACCACCAGTACATGGCGGGCACCGCGGCGTCGATGGCCCCCGGTTTCGAGACCGCTGAGCAGCTGGCTGCCAGCAAGACCGATCCGAACTACTGGGCAACTACGAGCCGGGTTTGACTCAACGGCACCCGCCGGATCCCCATGATGGAGACATGGCCTCGTTCCAGCTGACCGTCAATGGCCGTGAGGTTCACGTCGACGTTCCTGCGGACACTTCGTTGTTGGAGGTACTGCGCAACGACATCGGCGACAAGTCACCGAAGTTCGGCTGCGGCCTGGGCCAGTGCGGTGCATGCGTCGTCTTGATCGGTGGTCACCCGACACCGGCGTGCGACACCCCCGTCGAGTACGTCCGTGGCGAGGTGCAAACCCTGGCCGGCCTCGGTCGTCGCGACGCCCTGCACCCCGTGCAGGCCGCGTTCCTGGAACTGCAGGCCGGGCAGTGTGGGTACTGCATCGCGGGGATCATCATGAGCGCCGCTGCGCTGTTGCGTGAGAATCCCCAGCCGACCCGCGACGACGTGACGGCGGCGCTGGACCGCCATCTGTGCCGTTGCGGTACACATTCGCGGTTCGTCGATGCCGTGCTGGCGGCGGCGGGTTCGACCCCGTGAGGCCCGACCTGCCCGCGTCGCTCGTCGCCAATCCGTGGATTTCGACGTGGCTGACCGTCGCCGAGGACGGCGCAATAGAACTGCGCGTCGGCAAGGTCGAAATCGGGCAGGGCATCCTGACCGCGCTGACCCAGCTCGCGGCCCATGAGCTCAGCGTCGCACCCGAGTCGGTGCGCGCCGCGGCGGCCAATACGGTGTCGGCACCGGACGAGGGCGTGACCGCGGGCAGCTTGTCGATCACGGTCTCGGGAGCGGCGGTCCGGCGCGTGTGCGCCGAGGCGCGCGAGTTGTTCCGCCGCGCGGCCGCGCGCAAGGCAGGGCTGGACGTCACGCAGGTCCGGTTGGTGTCCGGCGTGTTCGCGGGTCCCGCCGGCACCCGCATCGGTTCGTACGCCGACCTTTCCGGCATCGTCGACCTGCACGTCGAGGTCGGCGATCCGACATTGGACGTCGAGCTTGCACCGCCGACGTCGAAGGACCTGGCCCGAGTCGACCTGCCCGACAAGGTGCTTGGCCGTCCGACGTTCATCCACGACCTGGACTTCGACGGCATGCTGCACGCCAGGGTCGTGCGACCCCCGGGTCCGGGTGCCCACCTCGAACGAGCCCCGGTCGCCGAGGTCACAACCATGCCCGGCGTCGAGCAGATCGTTTGTGACGGAGACTTTCTCGCCGTCGTCGCCCGTCGCGAGGGCCAAGCCACCAAGGCGGCCGACGCATTGGCGGCCGCGGCGTCGTGGTCGCAAGGCATCGAGTTGCCCGACCCCGCCGACATCCAGAGCTGGTTGCGAACCGCGGAGGCGGACACCACCCACATCCGCGACGACGGCGCCCGCCATGACGACGCGTCGACCGTGGTGGGCGCCACCTACTCCAGGCCCTACCTCGCGCACGCGTCGATCGGCCCCAGCTGCGCCATCGCGCGTTTCGAGGAGGGACGGCTCGACGTCTGGAGCAACAGCCAGGGTGTGTTCGGCTTGGGCCGAACCATCGCGGCGGCCCTGGATCTCGATCCAGGCGCGGTGGTCGTCCAGCACGTCGAGGGCCCAGGCAGCTACGGCCACAACGCATCCGACGACGCCGCCATGGATGCCGCTCTGCTCGCGACTCGTGTTCCGGGCAGACACGTGCGGGTGCTCTGGAGCCGCGCCGACGAAATGGCTTGGGAGCCATATGGTCCCGCCATGGTTGCCGATGTCAGGGCAGGGGTCGACGAACACGGGACGATCACCGACTGGTCCTACGAGCTGTGGAGCAACGGCCATACGGCCCGGCCGGGCTACGCGGTACGCCACAGCCTGCTTGCGGACGCGCATCGCGCGGGTGTGACGATGCTATCCCCCGCCATCGATCCTCCTCGCGAACGCGGCTTCGGTTCGGCACGCAACGCCGAGCCGTACTACGACATCGCCAGGGCCGACGTGACGGTGCACCGGCTGCTGACGATGCCCCTTCGCACGTCATCGCTGCGTTCGCTGGGCGGCCAACTCAACACGTTCGCAACGGAATCCGTCATCGATGAGCTGGCTGTCGCGATCGGACGCGATCCGGTACAGATGCGACTCGCCCACCTTTCGGACCCTCGCGCGCGTGAAGTGCTCAGCACCGCAGCAGCGGCAGCCGACTGGGGCGCCCCGCTGCCGGACGGCCGCGGCCGCGGTGTGGCGTTCTGTCGATACAAAAACAAGAGCACGTACTGTGCCGTCGTCGCCGACGTCGAGGCGACCGACGAGCTGCACGTCACTCGCCTGACGATCGCCGTCGATGTCGGCCGTGCCGTCAACGTCGACGGCGTGCGAAACCAGATCGAGGGCGGTGCCATTCAGGCCACCAGCTGGGCGCTGTTCGAGCAGGTCCGGTTCGACCGGCACTCGGTCGTCAGCACCGACTGGGAGTCCTACCCGATCGCACGGTTCAGTCAGGTGCCCCTGATCGAGGTCCATGTGTTGAACCGCCCCGACGAGCCGTCACTCGGCGCGGGTGAGGCCACCCAGGGACCGGTGCCCGCCGCGATCGGCAACGCGCTTGCCGATGCCCTCGGCGTCCGGGTTCGGAAGCTGCCGTTCACGCACGACAACATCGTGGCGGCGATCGAGGCCGAAGCCTGACCGATCAGGCCGCGAGGCGCGCGGCCATCCAGTCCGCCGTCCGATACCGGTGGGCGGATAGCACATTGGCGCAGCCGTGGTTGCCGTCCTCCAGCAGCAGGAAGTCGCTTCCATCGACCTCGCGGTGCAGCCGCTCGGCCTGTTGCCACGGGATCAGCCGGTCCTTCTTGCCCGCGACCACCAGCGTCGGGCAGCGCAGGGATGCCGTGCGGCCGTCCATGGTGAGCGTGAGCGCCAACGCGCGGGCGTCGTCCTCGTCCTTCGACCGCGAGCGGACCGTGAACGTTTCCCGGGTCAGGGCGGGCATGATGTCCCAGTTCTCGCCGAAAGTGTATGGGCCACACAGGCTTACGCACGCCTTGATTCGCTCGTCGCCGCTGGCGAATCGGGGTGCATAATAGCCGCCGAGGCTCACCCCCCAGACGCCGATGCGCTCCGCATCGATGTCATCGCGTGCGACAAGGGCGTCGACGAAGGCCCGGCCGGGCACCTCCCAGTCCGCGCGGATCGGCAGGTCGTATTCGGCCTCCCCTTGTCCTGGGCCGTCGACGCTGAAGGTGGCGAGGCCGCGCTCGAGGAAAAGCTGTTCGGTCGCGCGCAACTCCTCCTTCGTCGAGTCAAGGCCCGGCACCAGAATGACGGCCGGATGGGGCGATGGGCCGTCGGGCTTGCGCAGAATCCCGTACACCGTGGCGCCCTCGAACGGCAACTCGATACGTTCCCCGCGGGGGTCCAGATGCGGCAAGGCGGCGTCGAGGCACCGGACGGCCGCCTGGTGGGCGGCACGCATCTGGGACAGGTCGCGGACATAGACGAACTTCGCGAAGTGATACACGACCGCCGCGGTGCTCAGGTGCGCGCCCGCGGAGCGAAGACGGCCCTGCCCGAGCGCCTCGATCCCGAGATCCTCGTGGACGCTCGCCGCGGCCGACCAGGCCGCACACCAGTCGTCCCAGGATTCGAGCCCCGCCATCACACGGTCGAAGTCGGCAGCAGGCACACCGTTGGCGGTGAACCGCGGACCCCAGTGCGAACGGGCGGAGGCGACGTACTCATCCATAAATTCAGACCTCTTCGATCACATCATTGCAAACGATTGCGGACCGTCCTACCGTAGCAGGAGAAACCCCACGGACGGAAGGACGCCGGTGCCCTCACCCTCCTCGAATTCCCCGGTCAGCGACGTCATTGTGGTGGGCGGCGGACACAATGCGCTCGTGTGTGCCGCGTACCTCGCAGAGGCCGGTCTGTCCGTCACCGTGCTCGAAGGGCGCGACGTGATCGGCGGCAACACCGTGACCGAAGAGCTCACCCTTCCGGGCTGGCGGCACGACTCGTGCTCGACGGCGCACGTCGTGCTGCAGTCCAATCCGTTGATCCGCGACGACGAGCTCGGGCTCATCGCTCGCTACGGGCTGCGTTACATCGTGACCGACCCCGCGGTGGTCTTCCCGCTGGCCGAGGGCGATCTGCTGACGGTGCACCCGAAGCTCGCCGACACCGCTGCAGAGTTCGCCCGCTACTCGCGCGCCGACGCCGAGGCACTCGTCACCATGATCGAGGACTGGAACGCGGGCCAACGCACGGCGCACGCCTATCAGTCCGCGGGGCTCCCCCTGCCCGACAAGCCGTGGTCGCACAGTTACGAACAGCTGCGACGCCGCAGCGCGTGGGACGTGATCGATTCGACGTTCAGCCACCCCGTGACGCGGCAGGTGATGGCCTGGATGGGGTTTGCCACGATCCAGCCGCCGCAACGACCGGGCACCGGAGCGCTGCCCGCCGCGATCATGGCCGGTCGCTTGGCCTACGGCTGGGCCACACCCGTCGGAGGATCGGGTGCGCTTCCCGACGCTCTTGCCGCCCACATCACCGACCACGGCGGCACCGTCGAGACGTCGGCATGGGTGCGGTCGTTCGTCGTCGAGAACGGCCGCTGCATCGGGGTGCGCACCGCCGATGGGCGCGAGTTCCGGGCAGGCCGGGCCGTCGTCGCAGCAAGCCACCTTCGCGAGCTACGCGGAATGCTGGAGGGCAACTCGACGGCGGCCGACGACGCCGCACGCTGCTGGCGGCCCGGAATCCCCTTGTTCGCAGTGCATTTCGCGCTTCGCGCCGATGCCCGCTATCGATCGGCCAGCGGCCCCGTCACATCGGCCGCAGGCGGCCTCGGCACCCCGGAGGGCTTGCTCCGCCAGGTCGCAGGACTGCAGTCGGGACGCCTGGAGACCGAAGACCCGTGGCTGCTGATGATGTCGTCCACCGCGGTCGATCCCGCACGGGCGCCCGGCGGCACGTTCAAATTCCTGACCGCCGCCCCGATGCTGTACGACGGCCGCCAATGGTCGGACACCGATGCGATGGCGTACGCGCATGTGCTGCTCCGCATCGCACGCAGGTACATCGACGGCATCGACGACGCCGACATCCTCGCCATCCGCCCCGAATCCCCCACGTCGCTTGCCGCGCACAACCTTTCGAACATCGGCGGCTCCTGCCACGGCGGCGAATTCGCGCTCGACGACGGCACGGTCATCCCCGGCTGGCTCGACTACCGCACCGACGTCCCCGGGCTGTATCTGACCGGTTCGACATCGCACCCTGGCGGTTCGGTGTCGGGTCGGCCCGGCCGCAACACGGCACGGACGGTGCTCTCGGACCTCGGGGTGACACCGACGATGTCCACCCCGTAGACGCTCAGCGCCCGGTCAGCCGGACGATGTGCAGGCCGTGGTTCTTGTCCGAGAAGAAGATGTTCCCGCGCGCGTCGACAAGGACGTCTTCGGACTGCGTGACCAACGTTTTCGGCAACATGCCCCGGCGTTCAGCGGGATCGTCCGGCAGATACCAGGCGATTTCGCGCGGCAGATACGCATCGCTGATGTCGTAGACCCGCAGCCCGGCGTTGAACCACGTCATGAACATCAGGTTGTCGTCGGCGAACAAGTCGGGGCCTTGTGGATGGTGCTGATTGTGCGGACCGAACCGCCCACCACGCGTGCTGAAGTTCGGATACGCCGCGTCCGCCGCAGGCTGCGGAATCGGCAGCAGCGACATCAGGCGTGGGTTCTGCTCATCGCTGATGTCCACGATGCCAGCGAAGTTGTAGGGCTCCTGCTGCTGTTCGGCAATCGCTTCGGTGTTGACCAGCAACAGGTTTCGCGCCGCGAGGGGGATCGCGGTGTGCATCGCGATCATGCTGGAGAACGCGGCGCCGATGTCCAGTCGGGAAACGAGTTTCGGCCGCTTGATGTCGGAGATGTCAAGGATGACGACGCCTGCGGCTCCGTAGCTGAGGTAGGCGCGATCGCCGAGGACGTATGGCGGTCCGTGCAGCGAGATTCGCCGCGGCGGGGTGGCGCCGGCCGCTGCAAACTGCTCAGGAAGAAACCACATCGCGACTTCCTCGGGACGCCGCGGATCGGCGACGTCGAGTATCACGTAGATATTGCCGTCGAACCCGGGACGCCCCGCCGTCACATGGAGATAGCGGCCACCGGTGAAGTGGTTGCGGTGCACGCCGTGATCGCCAGTGCGCCATTCGCCGAGCGGCTGCGGGGCAACGGGATCGCTCACGTCGAAGAGCCGAATGCCTTCTGCGGAGTTGAGTTTCGGATCGCCACCCCATGCAGGCGGTCGGTGCTCCATGCCCTGAATCAGTAGCCCGTCGGCGACCTGCACCTGCCAGGTCGCCGCATGGTCGGGCCCCTCGATCGCGCCGACGAGGCGCGGATCGGCGGGATCGGTCACGTCGAAGATCGACAGCCGAGGGTCCCAGAAATGCGTCGCATAGAGATACCAGCGGTCATCGACGACCTGCATCGCGAGCTTGAATATCGGTTTACCGCCGACATCGTGATAGCCGACGAACTCGACACCGTCGGCGGTGTAGCCGGGTGCGGCATCGCTCACGCGGCCGCCTCCGCCATGAGCCCGGCCAGATCGGACAGTGGCTCGAGACAGGACACGCCACCCGTGCCGCGGTCGGTGACCCAGATCAGGCCCTGGTGGTCGACGAAGAGGTCGTTCGCCTGTGGCACAGGCGAACCCATCGGCGCCTCGCTGACCCAGTGCGCAACCTCTCGCGGATTCTGCGGGTCCGAAATGTCGTAGACGCGGAGCCCGGCACTGAAGTACGTCGCGAACACCAGCCGGTTGCTGCGGTACGACCCGCTGCGGTTCTCGTGCACGTTGTGCGGCCCGAAGCGTTGCGGCAGTTCGTCGAAGGCTCCGGACGGTGCTGGCAGGGTCTGCAAGTATCGCGGCGCCGACGGGTCAGCGACGTCGATCAGGTGCATCCGTCGCTCTGGCGCGTTGGGCCCGTCGTGTTGTTGTTCGTCGGTGACGACCACCAGTCCACGACCGTGTAGGGGCATGCACGTATGGGTCGCTCCGCCACCCCACGACAACCGTGACACCTCGCGGGGATTCGTCGGATCCGATGTATCGAGCACGACGAGGTTCGCGTCGTCGTAGCCCAGATAGGTGTGTCCACCCTCGGTCAGACCGTGATGTGCGGCCACCCGGTGACCGTTGGCCCAGTCGGCGGTCTCACCGCCTGCGCTCCACTGCCCCGGCCACCACCAGCGCGCAGCGAGCTCCGGTCGTTCGGGATCGGCCATGTCGATCGACATCCAGATGCGGTCGGTGAACCCCTCTGGCGTTCCCGACATGTGGGCGTAACGCCCGCCTTCCCACACGATGCGGTGGATGCCCTTGCCTCCGGATTCCCAGAACCCGATCTGCTTGGGCTCGAACGGATCGTCGAGCCGGTAGATCGCGACGCCTGCCGAGTGCGGGCCCAACGGCTTCTTGGGTCGGTACGGGAAGCGCTCATGGTTGACGAGCAGAAGCCCGTCTGCGACCTGCACCTTGTGTGTATGGGTATTGGCAGGCGCGTCCCACTGCGTCACCAGCTCGGGGCGATCCGGTGCGGACACGTCAAGGATCGACGTGCCCGCGCCACTCGTTCCAGCGTGTCCGACGTACAGCGTGTCGCCATGACGCATGACCTGCATGCCGTCGCCTCGTCCGGCAAGGTCGTGCTGGCCGAGGAGACGAAGCCCCTCGGCCGACGCGGTGCCCGTGGTCACTGGGCCAAGTCAGCTGGATCGGGCCGCAGGGGCAGGTTCAGCGCCTTCTGCGCACGCCACAGTGGGACAAGGTCGACGTAATCGTGCCAATTGGTGCCCGGGGGAACCACTTTCAGCTCGATCTGCTCGTTGACGAACTGATCCATGTCCTTGATGTCGAAGCCGCCGTCGCCGGTGTGGTAGGTGGCGTTCTGCTCATCGGCGTACGCGTCACGGTACGGCTGCGGCAGGTCGAAGTCCTTCGAGGCCATCAGATCCAGGACCGCATCCTTGTTGTTCATATCGTTGATGAACTGGCGGGCCTTGAGCGTCGCGGCCAGGAAGGCGGCCGCGGTCTCGGGGCTTTCGGTCAAAATCTTGTTTGCGGCCCAACCGTTCTGGGGCGCCCGTCCGAGCTCCTGGAAGAGGAACTTACCGCCCTCGGCCTCCAGCAGTGACCTGTGCCGAATCTGCAGGCTCGCGCCATCGACCGTGCCCGCAATCACCGACTGCAGACGCTCGTTGGACTGGCCCCCGGTGCTCACCAGCTTGACGTCTGTGTCGGGGTTGATGCCGTTGTCGGTGAGAAGCTTTCGAATCAGGAAGTCGTTGCGGCTGCCGAACTGTCCGCCGGTGATCGTCTTGCCCTTGAGATCCTCGGCCGTGTTGATCCCCTTGCGCACACCGAGAATGTTGGCCTCACCGCCGAGATAGACCGACAGATAGCGCACTCCCGAGTTCGACTTCTTCGCCGCCGCGATCGTGGTGTCGGTGTCGTAGAGGGCGAAGTCCACCGATCCCCCGATGAGGGCAGGCAGCGGGTCTTCAACGGTCACGATCTCGACGTTGTCGATTCCGACTTCCTTGAAGTAGCCCTTTTCCTGCGCCACCAGAATGTCCTCGTGGAACAGGTAGTACGGGTTGTCGACGGCCACGGTGAGTGACTTCTTGACCTTCGATGGGTCGATCGTGGCGTTGACGTCGTCGGCGCTGGTTGGACGGCTCGCGGCCGTGTCACCACCGGATGCGGAATTGTCACCGCCGCATGACGTCAGCACTGACGCGAACGCCAGACCGACGCCGAGCATGGCGAGCAATCGTTTGCTTCTTCTCATACGCGGTCTCCTTGTCGTGTGAATCTTGAAATGTCTACGCGCGCGCAAAGTCTCGCCAGGGCGCTGCCCGGCGTTCGATCCACCGCATCCCCTGCACGAGCCCCACCGAGATGATGGCGAGCAGAAGCAAGGTGGCGTACATCATCGGCGCATCGAACTGGTCGCCCGCACGGTCGAGAAGGAACCCGAGTCCCTTTCCTCCTCCGCCGAGCAACTCTCCGATGAGCATCCCCACCAGCCCACGGGCGATGCCCTGGTTGATGCCGCTGATCACGAACGGCAGCGTGAACGGCAAGATCACCTTGACGTACAGCTGCAGTTCGTTCGTGCCGAAGATCCGGCCGGCCCGCACCAGTGACGGATCAACGGTCTTCACCCCCTCCATGCAGTTGACCATCATCGGGAAGACCGCTGACAGCACAATTATGGTGAGCTGCATGGAATTACCGAAGCCCAGGACGAGGATCAGCAAGGGAATCAAAGCGACGCGCGGCAACGCCGTCATCGCCCACACATAGGGGGACAGGATCAGGTCGATGATTCGCACGCCGCCCATCAACAGCCCGAGCGGGATGCCGATCGCCCCGGCGATCAACATGCCGATCGTGAAGTTCTGCACGCTGTGCAGGAGTTGCGGACCGATGACGCCGTCGACGAAGCCGTGATACATCGCCGAGAACATGTCCGTGGCTTTGGGAAAGAACAACGGGTTGATGATTCCGGAGAGCGCGATCAACTGCCAGATCACGAAGAACAGCGTCAGGTTGATCACCGTGATGATGAGGCTTCGGAACCGCGACCAGTTGCTGCGTGTGATCGACTCGGTGACGGCCGCCGTTTCGGCGGCTGCGTCAGTCGTCGGCAGTGTGCCCGCGCTCATGGGTTCCCTCCAGTGGTCTTGGCTCCCAGCGCCTGGGACTGGAGCTGGCTCCAGATGTGCTCGCGCAGTTCGCCGAATCGCTCACTGCGCCTTACCCCCTCATCGAAGCGGGACCTGGGCAGGTCGACGTCGACGATTTCCATGACGCGGCCCGGCCGGTTCGACACCACGACCACACGGTCCGCGAGCGTCAGCGCCTCATCGATCGAGTGGGTGATGAAAACGACGGTCTGGCGGGTTTCTTCGATGATTTTCTCGAACTCGGCCTGCATCGCCTCGCGCGTCATCGCGTCGACCGCACCGAACGGCTCGTCCATCAACAAGATCTCCGGTTCCGACACCAAAGCGCGTGCGATGCCGACCCTTTGACGCATTCCGCCGGAGAGCTCGTAAGGCAGGGACTTCTCGAAGCCGGTGAGCCCGACCATGTCGAGTGCGCGGGCGATGCGCTCCCGGCACTCCGCCTTCGACGGGCGGGGGTGCCTGTTCTCCAGAGCGAACATGACGTTCTTGTACACAGTGCGCCACGGCAGCACCGCGTAGTCCTGGAACACCATGGCTCGATCAGCACCTGGCCCGTCGACGACCCGACCACCGACCCGGATCGACCCTTCGAGGGGTTTCATGAATCCGGCGATCATGTTGATCAGCGTGGTCTTGCCGCAGCCGGACGGGCCGACGATGGCGAGGAACTCGCCTTCAAACACGTCGAGGAACACGTCCCTCAGTGCGATGAGCCGAGTCTTTTGACGCTTGTTTTCGTATCCGGCACTCACGCCGCGAATCTCGATAAGCGGGGCCCGGGTTGGTGTCGAGTCCTCGATACTTGGTTGCGGATGGCGGGTCACCGAGGGGACAGCCTGACTCATGTACTCCCAACCTTTTGGCTCGGCCGGAACGCCTGCGATTGCAATCGTTTGCCCCATCCTGCGATGTGACGTGGGTCATGTCAATGGGCGCTCAGAAGAAAGTCGCCGACCGTCAGAAAATAGCAGGTAAGCGACCGGCAAGGTCATCCACAAACGATTGCAACTGTGGCACCATATCGTCATGACCCACGCGCGACTTCGTATCGGGACGTTCACCCCATCGCTGTTGGTCGATCTGGCCCGCTCCACCGGTCGACTTGACCGCGCCGACCTCGAAGTCACCGAAATTCCCGTGCCCTCCTCGCCTGCTCAGTTCCGCTCGCTCGAAGCCGGCGAGTTCGACGTGGTGATGACGAGTCCGGACAACGTTCTCGCCTACCGGTTCCTCAGCGCGAACCCACTTCAACGCAACTTGCCGGTGGAGATCCTCGCGGGGATCGATCGCGGGCTCGGGCTGTCGCTGTGGCTCACCCCGTCGGTGACGGACGTCGCAGATGTCCGGGACCGCATCGTCGGCGTCGACGTACCGGGGTCGGGCTTCGCGTTCGTGGCGTTCGCGCTCCTGGAACGCGCCGGACTGCGCCACGGCGACTACACGGTGGAGTCGCTGGGATCGACCCCTCGGCGCGCCGCGGCACTGACGGAGGGAACGTGTGCGGCGACGGTCCTCAACGCGGGCAACGAGTTGCGGGCGAAGGCGTCCGGTTGCCATGCCGTGAGCACGGTCGCCGACCTCGGGCCCTACCTCGGTACGGTCATGGCAGCCCTGAGCGCCGATGACCCGGCCATCACCGGCCCGCGAAATCGTCTGGCAGAGGCCGTGATCGACACCGCGAACGACATCGTGGCCGGCGGTCTGCGAGATGAGGTCCTCGAGGCCGCGGGGCGGTTGCTCGGGTTGGCCGATCCCGAGGCATGGTCACACCTCGAGTGTCTGCTCGATCGCACGCACGGCCTGATCACCGACGGACATATCGACGAAGCCTCGATCAATACCTTGATCGAGCTTCGGCGTCGGCACAGCCCGAGCCCGGATCTCGACGCGGCGGCGTCCGAGTGGCCGACGATCTTGTCGTCAGCCGCCGTGCGGACGGGCCCTCGCACGTGAGCAATCGGGTCGGCGCGTTGTTCGCCAGCGGTCCCCCTTGCGACGGGATTCAGTGGATATATTGCACGTGTTCAGGGGGGACTTCATCATTGACCAGAGGTTGCATCCGTTTGCAGCAGAGGAGGGGAGTGGGGGTCTGTGCACAGGGCCACGCTGCGTGAGGTTGCGGTCATGGCCGGTGTCCATCCGGCCACTGCTTCACGCGCTCTGAATCAACAAACCGAGGGTTTGGTCAACGCCGAGACAGCCGCCCGGATCAAGAAGATCGCGGCCGAGATGGGCTACTCGCCGAACCCGATCGCGCGCAGCCTCAAGACATCTCGGTCCGCCAGCATCGGACTGGTGATCCCCGATCTGACCAACCCGCTGTTCCCGCCCATTGTGCGAGGCGTCGAGGACGTGTTGCGTCCCATCGGCTACAACGCCTGGATCGTCAACACCGACAGCAGGCCCGACGTGGAGAAGGCGGCGGTCGAGTCGTTCCGCCAGCGCAACGTCGAGGGCTTCGTCTTCGCGACCGCGCATTTGAAGCACCCCCTGCTCGACGAACTTGCGGCGGCGTCGACGCCCATGGTGCTGGTCAACCGTCGCAGCACCAGTGCCGACATCCCATCGGTCACCCCCGATGACGCAGCGGGCGTCGCGATGGCGATGCAGCACCTCGTCGATCTGGGGCACACCAATATCGTTCATCTCGCGGGACCGCAGGATCTGTCGACCGGCGTCAACCGGCGTCGCGCATTCGTCTCCAGCCTGGAGGATCTCGGCCTGCCTGCCGAGAACTCGCGCACGATCATCTGCGCCGAATGGTCAGAGCGGGCGGGCGCGGACGGCATGCGGGCAATGTTGGACTCCGGTCCCGAGTTCACCGCGGTCCTCGCCGGTAACGATCTGCTCGCCCTCGGCGTCTACGACGCGCTCGCCGAGCGGGGCCTGCGCTGCCCGGACGACATCAGCGTCGTCGGGTTCAACGACATACCGTTCATGGACAAGGTCTCACCGGCGCTGACGACCGTGCGCATCCCCCACTACGAGGTCGGCGCCGAAGCGGCCCGACTGTTGCTCGAAGTACTCCACGACCCGGACCGCCATCCGCGTTCGCTGTTGCTCCCGCTGACGATGGTCATCCGGGCCTCGACCGGGCCGGTCCCCGCGCGCCGCGCTGGCAGCTGACGACTCTCGCGCTGCCCCTTCGAATTACCGTCTTTGACTGCAACCGTTTGCTGAAGTCGCCTTCTTTGGCGCGGTGCGTCTGCAGCGCATGTGGGCGCCCATGTCGCGGTATTGACTTGAGATAGGTCGCACGGCAATATTGCAACCGATTGCAGTCGACTAGGGAGATTGAATGGGCGACAACGAGAAGACGACGAGCGTTGGGTGGATCGGCGCAGGACGTATGGGCTACGCGATGATCGAACGCCTGCTGGACGCCGGTCATGACGTGTCCGTGTACAACCGCACCCGGTCCAAGGCGGAGCCGCTGGCCGAGCGGGGCGCCAAACTCGTCGACACCCCCGCGCAACTTGCCGATCGCGACGTCGTCTTCATCATGGTCGCGGCCTCCGACGACCTCGAGGCCGTCACCGTCGGCGAGGACGGGTTGCTGACCGCCGACGCCTCGCCGCAGATCATCATCGACAGCTCGACCGTCTCGGCCGCTGTCTCCGAGAAGATCCGTGGCCTCGCCGCCAACCGCGGAACCGCGCTTCTGGCCGCGCCGGTCAGCGGCAACCCCAAGGTGGTCAGGTCGGGCAAGCTCACGCTCGCGATCTCGGGGCCACGTGTGGCCTACGACCGCGCCGAGCACCTGCTGCTCCCCCTCGGCCGCGGCGTCACCTACGTCGGTGAGGGCGAGGTCGCCCGCCTCGTCAAGATCTGCCACAACGTCTTCCTCGGCGTGGTCACGCAATCCCTCGCGGAGATCACCGTGCTCGCAGAACAGGGCGGCACGAGCCGTGAGGCGTTCTTGGAGTTCCTCAACGACTCGGTCATGGGGTCGGTCTTCACGCGCTACAAGTCGCCCGCGTTGGTGAATCTCGACTTCACGCCGACTTTCACAAATATCTTGTTGCGCAAGGACTTCGACCTCGGCCTGGAAGCCGCCCGCGAGTACGGCGTGCCGATGCCCGTCGCCGCATTGGCTGCCGAATTGGTGTCGTCGGCCGTCGGCGCAGGCCACACCACGGACGATTTCGCCACCTTGCTGCTGGAACAGGCGCGACGCTCGGGAGTCGAGCTCGTCTCTGAAGAGGCGGACGTCGACGACGGTCTGGGGACCGCCGCGGATGAGTGACCAGCGGCCTCTTCCGGCTCCGGGGCACATGGGTGTCGACTATGAAGAACGCGTCGACTTCGCCCGGCTCCGCGACTACCGGCTCGGTCGCGCCAAGGCGGCGCTGGAGTCGAGTGAGTGCGGCGCGTTCCTGCTGTTCGACTTCTACAACATCCGCTACACGACCCAGACGTGGATCGGTGGTGCGCTGGGCGACAAGATGACCCGGTACGCGCTGCTGACGCGCACGGCCGACGACCCGTGGCTGTGGGACTTCGGCTCGGCCGTGCGTCACCACAAGATCTACTCGAACTGGCTGCCCGACGAGAACTGCCGCCCCGGCATGCTCGGGATGCGCGGTGCCGTCGCGCCGTCGGCGGGCCTGATGGTGTCCGCCATACGCGAAATCAAGGGCCTCCTCGAGGACGCGGGCCTGGCCGACGCCCCGGTGGGCGTCGACATCGTCGAGCCCCCGTTCCTGTTCGAGATGCAGCGGCAGGGGTTGACGGTCGTCGACTGCCAGCAGCTCATGCTCGACGCGCGGGAGATCAAGTCTGCCGACGAGATCATGCTGCTCACCCAGGCGGCCGCGATGGTCGACGGCGTCTATCAGGACATCGTCGACGTGCTCAAGCCAGGCATCCGGGAGAACGAGATCGTGGCGCTGGTCAACCAGCGGCTCTACGCGATGGGATCGGATCAGGTTGAAGCCGTCAACGCGATCAGTGGTGAACGGTGCAATCCGCATCCGCACAACTTCACCGACCGGCTGATTCGGCCTGGCGACCAAGCCTTCTTCGACATCATCCACAGCTTCAACGGCTACCGCACGTGCTACTACCGGACCTTCAATGTCGGTAGCGCAACGTCGAGTCAGCGCGACGCGTACACCAAGGCCCGCGAATGGATGGACGCGTCCATCGACATGGTCCGGCCCGGCGTCAGTACCGACGAAATCGCCGCCGTCTGGCCGAAGGCGACCGAGTTCGGCTTCGACAACGAGCTCGCTGCCTTCGGGCTGCAATTCGGCCACGGCCTCGGCCTCGGGCTGCACGAACGCCCGATCATCTCGCGGCTGAACTCGATGACCGAGCCCATCGAGCTGAAGGAGGGCATGGTCTTCGCCCTCGAGACGTATTGTCCTGCCTCGGATGGCTTTTCGGCCGCGCGCATCGAGGAAGAGGTGGTCGTCACGGCCGATGGGCCGCGGGTGCTCACGCTCTTCCCGGCGCAGGACCTCGTCATCACCAACCCGTACTGACCCCCCGGAGGGGCGGCCGAACGTTCCTTACCACTCGAAATTTCAGCGATTTTTCGAGTGGTAAGGAACGTTCGCGCCAACAGCCAACAGCCAACAGGGGTCAGCGCTTGACGCCCCCACCGAAGTACATCTGGCCCAGGTCCGGGTCGGCCAATATGTCCGCAGCCGCGCGCTGTGTGACGACCCGGCCGCTTTCCATCACGATGCCGCCGGTCGCCATCCGCATCCCGAACTTCACGTTCTGCTCGACAATCAGGATCGTCTTACCGGCGTCGCGCATCACCATTACGGAGTCGTACACGATGCGCAGCGCCTTCGGGTCGAGCCCCAGCGAGGGCTCATCCAGCAGGAGCAGCACCGGGTCCAGCATCAGGCTGCGCGCGAACTCGACCATCCGGCGCTGGCCGCCGGACAGGTTGCCCGCCGTCTCGCGTGATCGCTCGGCGACGATCGGGAACAGCTCGGCGACCTGGGCGTAGCGCCTGCGCACCAGTGCCCGGTCGCGTCGGAAGATGTACGCACCGAGTAGCACGTTCTCGCGCACCGTCAGGTTCGCGAATAGGGCATCAGATTGGGGAATCTGGGCCACCCCCCGACGCAGGATCTCGGCGGGCGAGCACCTATGGATCGGCTCGCCCTTCAGCGTGATCTCACCCTCTCGCGGCTTCAGCAGCCCGCTGATGGTCCGCAGGACCGTGGACTTGCCCGCGCCGTTAGGGCCGACGATGCACGCGATCCCGCCCTCGGCGACGTCGATGTCGACGCCTTGCAGGACGTCGCCGCCGCCGTAACCCGCCACCACACCACGCAGCGTCAGCATCACACCGCCTTCTCGGGCTCGAGATCGACGTTGTCGCCGAGGTAGGCGTCGATCACCGCGGGGTTGGCCTTGATCTCCTGCGGCGTCCCCGACGCCAACGTCGATCCTCGGCTGAGCACGTGCACCCGCGGGCACAGGTCGAGCACGAAGGGCATGTTGTGCTCGACGATCAGGAACGTCTTGCCCAACGAGTTGAGCTCGCGGATCATCGCGGCCATCCGTTCGATCAACACCGGGTTGATCCCGCCTGCGGGCTCGTCCAGCAAGATGAGCTTCGGGTCGAGCATGAGGATCTGCGCGAGCTCGACGAGCTTCTGCTGACCGTACGACAGCGCGCGTGCCGGCCGGTCTCGGAAGTCACGCATCCCGACGAACTGCAGCAGTTCCTCGGCATCACGAGCCTCCTTGCCGCTCACCGCTATATGGCCGAGCTGCGACCACGAGAAGCTCCGCTGCGGCGCTACGACGTTCTCCAGCACGGTCATATCGCCGAACAGGCGGGTGATCTGAAAGGTACGCCCGAGACCGCGATGTGCACGCGACCACGACGGCAATCGCTCGATCCGCTCGCCGTCGAACCAGATCTCGCCGCGGTCCGGGGCGATCGTGTTGTCGATCAGGTTGAACACTGTGGTCTTGCCCGAGCCGTTCGGGCCGATCAGTCCGGTGATCGAGCCGTCGGCCACCTCGAAGGAGCAGTCGTCCACCGCTGTGATGCCACCGAATCTCTTGGTCAGTCCGCCGACTCGCAGCAAGGCGCGGTCCGGGTCGACCGCGCGCTGCTCCCGCGTCGATATCGACAGCTTCGCAAGCGTCGCACCGGTCCCAATCCGCGCACCGACCAACCCGGCCCGGCCCGCCGCACGTCGACGCTGCCACATCTGCTCGACGGTGGGCAGGATGCCCCGCGGCAGCCACATCACGCTCGCCACGAGCAGACCGCCGAACAAGAACAACCGCACGTTTCCACCGCCGAAGTTGTTGTTGGCGATCTCGTTGAGAGGTTCAATGAGGAACGCGCCCAACACCGGTCCCCACAACGTCCCGTTGCCCCCGACCAACACCGACAGCACGATCTGCACGCTGAGCAGGATGCCGAACATGCCGCGTGGATCGATGAACGTGAGGTAGTAGCCGTAGACGGCACCCGCCATGCCGACGAACACACTGCTCGCGACGAAGCCGATGATCTTGTTCACCGGAAGACTGATCCCGATCGTCGCGGCCTTGGTCTCGTCACCGCGGATGGCCATCAGGCCCATGCCGAGCTTGGTGCGACGAATCCACCACGACAGCAGCAATTGAAGGGCGAGCAACAGAATCAAGGTGTAGTAGAACGGCCAGTTCATGATGTCGCGGTCCCATGTCGGCAGCGGCAGGGTGAGTCCGCTTGTGCCGTTGGTCAACCCGACCCAGTTGGTAGCGATGACGCCGGTCAGGAACAGGAACGCGACGGTGATGATGACGAAGGCCGCGCCGCTCGAGCGCAGCGACACCAGCCCGAGGCCGATCGCGAGGATCGCAGTGACCAGTCCGGCGACGGGCACCCACAGCCACGGTGACGGCCCCTCGATCTTGGATGCGAGCACGCCGATCGTGTAACCACCAAGCCCGATGAACGCGCCTTGACCCAGCGACACGTAGCCGGCGTAACCCATGATGATGTTCAGGCCGCTCGCGCCGATCGCGAACACGAGCGACAAAATGATCATGTTCTCGTAGTAGGCATCGTCGGAGACGACGGGGAACGCCAGCAGGCACGCGGCAGCCATCACCAGTACCACGTGGCCGAGCCTGCGTGGTTCACCCAGCGAACGCGTCCAGTCAGTCACAGCGCACTCGCATCCTCACGGCGTCGGGCGCCCATCAGACCCTGCGGGCGCAGTAGCAGGACGGCGAACACAATGAGGTAGGGGAAGGCGGTCGCCCACGCCGCCGAGACGTAGGCCGACGTGAACGTCTCGGCCAGCCCGAACAGCACCGCGCCGACGATGGCGCCGTTCAGGCTGCCCAGCCCACCGAGCACCACGATCGCCAGTAGCCGCGCGATCCACATGTAGTGCGTGCCCGGGACGAACGTGTACAGCACGCCGACGATCGCCCCGCCGGTGCATGCGGCCGCCACGCCGAGACCGAAAACCACGGCGCTGACGGATGCGACCTTGATGCCGACCAGCTCCGCACCGGTGGGATTGGCGGCCGCCGCACGGATCGCGCGACCCAGCCAGGTCCGGGTGAGGATGAGGCCGAGCAGCAGCAGTACCGCCACGGCGACGGCCCCGCCGAACACTTGAGCCTTCGGCATGTAGAAGCTGCCGATGCGAAGCGACTCGCTGCCGTAACCCGGCTCCGTCGAGGTGGCGTTGTTACCCCAGATCACGCCCATCGTGGCCTCGAGCACCAGCGCGAGGCCGAAGGTCAGCAGCACGGTCGACGCCATCGGCGCGGTCCGAACGGGCGCAAGGGCGACCTTGTAGATGACCCAGCCCAGCGCGAACGACACCGGGGCGATGAC
This sequence comes from uncultured Actinomycetota bacterium, assembly GCA_963848855.1. Lineage (GTDB taxonomy): Bacteria > Actinomycetota > Actinomycetes > Mycobacteriales > Mycobacteriaceae > Mycobacterium. The sequence goes on along the minus strand of CAWKFL010000005.1, from coordinate 98,768 downwards.
GACGATCGCGAGCATCGGGTCGATCCCGAGCCTCGACCACACCGTGAACGCCAGGAAAGCGCCAAGGATCAGGAACGCGCCGTGGGCGATGTTGATGATCCGCATCACGCCGAACACGAGGGTCAAGCCGCTCGCCGCCAGCGCGTACACCCCGCCGACCAGCAGACCCAGTACCAGGTACTGCAGGAAGTCCAACATCAGACGGTCCCGGGCTCCCACCCCATGACGATGTGGTCGGTCGTGGCGAACTCCTTCGGCAAGATGTATTCGACCTTGCCGTCCTGCCACTGTCCCGTGAGGAACTCGCCTTGCGGGCGCCCCGCATCGTCCCAGCTCAAGTCGCCGAGAATGGTCGGGACGGTGTTGGCGCGCAGCCAGTCGGCCATGGCGAGCTGATCGTCGAGGTTCCCGACCTTCTCCACGGCGGCCTGGAGCACCTGGGCGGCACCGTAGGCGTCGGCCGCGTCCTCGGGCGGCAGCCCGCCGAACATCTCGCCGTATTTCTTGACGAACTCGGCATTGCCCGGCGTCTGCGCCTGCGGCGCGTGGCTGATCGCGAAGATGATGCCTTCGGTGTTCTCCGGACCGATCGCCTTGGCGTACTCGTCACCCAGGCTGGGGGCCGTGGTCTGGTACAGCCACCTCGGCTTGAAGTCGGCCTTGAGCATCGACCGGACGAATCCGACGCCGTCGTCGAAGAACGCGCCATGCACGACGAGATCGGGATTGGAAGAACGCACCTTGCTCACGATCGTGTCGAAGTTGTTCAGATCCGACTGGTAGGTCTCGGCGAAAACCGTTTGGATGCCTGCGCCTTCGAGCACCTTGCGGATGCCCTCGACGTTCGGTGTCACGAAGGGGTCGTCGATCGTCGGATATGCGGCGGTCTTCGGCCGGTCCGCCTCGGGGAGAGTGGATATCCACTTGGCGAATGCCTCGCCTTGTTTGTCAGCTGTGGCCTGCTGGGAGAAGAACAGGTACTTCATCCCGCGCTCGAAGATCTCCGGAGCGCCGCCTGCAGGCTCGATGTAGAGCATCTGGTTCTTTTCCGCGACGGCGGAGGCGGGCAGGTTCAGCAGCGAGGAGTAGGTGCCGATCAGGAGGTCGACCTTGTCCTTGCTGATCAACGCGTTGTAGTCAGCGACGACGGTGTTCTGGTTCGATGCGTCGTCCTTGATCACCAGCTCGACCTGGCGACCCAGCAGCCCGCCCTTCTCGTTGACCATGGACGCCCAGATCTCGTAGCCCTCCTTGGCGGCCTTGCCTTCCTGGGAGAACTGGCCGGTCAGCGGGATCGACGCGCCGATCTTGATCGGCGCTGCGGAGTCGCCGCCGTCACCTCCGCTGCATGCCACCGAGCCCGCAATCAAGAGGCCCGCCATCGCCACCAGCCCAGCCCGGCGCCATCTTGCACGTCCGTTCACGGCACTTCTCCTTCCGGTCCGCAATCGATTGCGGTATCCCGAACTATCGTGACCCGCGCCACATCTGTCAAGCGTTTGGTATTGCTTGCGTTCGGCGACTAGACGTCGCCACCTCCGCCGATCCCGATCGCTCGCTGGCGGATGGCCTCGATTGCCGCAGCTCCCTGCTGGTCGCCGGGCGCCACCGCTGGCTGCTCGCCCCACCCGCTCGGCGCCGCGTTCACGACGCCGAAAATCTGCGGCGCTTTCGCGTTCACCGTGACCTGGAAGATGTCCGGGCGGTTGTAATGGCCGGCGAAGTCGTGCCTCAGCTTCATTCTCACGCCGATGTCCAGGTCAAGATCGGCGTAGAGGATCCCTTCTTCGTTGCCCAGCGGGCCAGCAATGATCCGGCTGTCCGGCGCGACGATCATCGAACCGCCGCAGAAATCCGGGTTGCGGATGAGCGCCTCGTCCTGCGAGGACAACTCCAACCGCGCGATCGCGTCGTCGTCGACCGTTCCGCACGCGCTGATCACAAACGCCTTCGACATCTGGGCGAAGGCTTGTGAGTCCACAGCGACGCGGTCCCGCAAAGGTGTCCCGACGGCAGGAAAGTGGTTGGGCCAACTCATCACGTGAACCCGGGAGTACTGCGCGGTCACGGCGAATATCGCCAATGGGTTGGAGTTCTCGCCGCAGATCAACGCGCTCGCCGGACCGAATCGGGTGTTGAACGCGGCGAGGCTGTCACCGTCTCCCCCGGTGTGGACCAGCCGTTCACCCACGGTGGGCATGAGCTTGCGCCGCTTCCCGAGCAACGCGCCATCCGGACCCAGGAAGACCTGGCTGTTGTACAAGGTGCCCGTCGTGTTCGGGATCTTCTCGCATACCCCCACGACAACGTAGGCGTGCGCGTCAGCGGCTGCCTGTGCCAACTCGCTTATCTCTGGGCCCAGGATCTCGACGGCGTTCTTGAACAGCTCGACGGATAGGCGGGTGCTGACCTCCCCCGTCGCCGGATGGAAGTGGAACCACACCGGATGCGCGGGTATGAAGCCCTCGGGGAAGGCGATGATGTCCGCTCCGCCCGCGCCGGCCTCGCGGATCAGGGCACATGCCTTCGCCGTGGACTTCTCACGGTCCAGGAACGCCGAGCTCGCCTGGACGGCGGCCGCCCTGACCCTCGGAAACTCGTCACCAGCCACCGTGGACAACCTCCAGTCGGGACGCATCTGCAACCACGTCGCAAACGTTTGCAAGACGCCGGATTGTCAAACCGTACGCGCGGACGCACATTGCGGTCAAGGGTCGGCCGTGGACTGTCTGCGTCGCGTCCTGAAGCTCCTAGCGCCAATGGCTTACGACTGGATTGTGTCAGATCAGGATCGTCAACGGGTTCTCGATGCGGCGGACGAAGGCAGCCATCCACGCGGCGGCGACCGCACCGTCGATGACCCGGTGATCGGCCGATAGGGTGACCGTCATGACCGTGCCGACCTTTAGTTCACCGTCGACCACGACGGGTCGCTGGATGGCGCCGCCGACTGCGAGCATGCCGGACTGAGGCGGGTTGAGGATGGCAGAAAATTCTGTGACCCCGAACATCCCGAGGTTGGACACCGAGAACGTGCCGCCCTCCAACTCGTGCTGCCGGAGCCGTCCGTCCCTGGCCCGCTGCGCGAGATCGGCAGCCTGGGTGGCGATCACGGACAGCGGTGTGGTGTCCACACCGCGCAGCACGGGTGTCAGCAGACCGCCGTCGATCGCAACGGCCATCGCGATATCAGCGCGGTCGTAGCGGCGGATGGATTCGCCATTCCAGATCGCGTTGGCGTCGGGTACTTCGAGCAGAGCACCGGCCACCGCTTTGATGACGAAGTCGTTCAGCGACACCTTCACAGCGACGGCGGCGTTGACGTCGCGTCGCAACTGCACCAGATCGTCGACCCGGCAGTCCGCGATGACGTAGAAGTGCGGCACCGTGGTCTTGCTCTCGGTGAGTCTGCGCGCAATGGCCTTGCGCATCGGCGTGAGCGGGACATCGGTGAAACCTGTTGCCGATTCGCCTGTTTCGGCGGCCGGTGCCGGTGCGCGCTCGGGCTGCGGCGCGTTGACGGGTTCGGCAACCGGCAGCCGGTCAAGGTCGCGCCGCACGATGCGCCCTGCGGGTCCGGTGCCTTTCACGGTTTCCAGCTCGATTCCCCGTTCCCGCGCGAGCCTTCGCACCAACGGTGTGGCGAACAGTCGCCGCCCGTTGTTCGCGGCGACCGGTTCGGCGGCACCCACGGAAGCGAGTTCGGGCGCCGGCGCGGCCGAAACGGCGACACCGTTAGGAACGGCGGAGTCGATGTCGGCGTCTGCTTCCCCGGGCGCCAGCACCACCGCGATCGGCTCGCCCACCGCGATCGTCGCGCCCGGTTCGACAATCAGCCGACCCACGGTTCCGGCGACTTCGGAGACGTATTCGACGACTGCCTTCTCGGTCTCGATCTCGGCAAGCGGATCACCAACGGCGACCTCTTGTCCTTCGGAAACCAGCCAAGCCTGGATGACGCCCTCGCCTGCGTTGGCGAGCACCTCCGGCATCCGCACGACGGTAGGCATTAGCGTTGTCCCATTCCGACTCGGATCTTCTCCAGACCGGCGACGATGTCGTCAGTGCCTGCGATCGCCGCGCCTTCAAGCACTTTGGAGATGCTCGGTGACGCCTCCCCGCCCGAGACGCGTTCGACGGGCTGGTCGAGCCAGTCGAAGAGCCTGCGCTGAATCTCGTCGGCGAGCCAGCCACCGTAGGAAGTCCCGCGGGTACCCTGCTCAACTATCAGGACCGCGTTGGTTTTTCGCACGCTGGCGGTGATGGTGTTCCAGTCGATCGATGCGCGATCCAGCCAACGCAGGTCGATCAGTTCGGCGTCGATGTCGGTCTGTTCGATCGCCTCCAGGCTCTTGGCCACCATCGACAGGTAGCTGATGACGGTGACGTCGGAGCCCGCGCGTCGAACCGCGGCATGGCCCGGCGGAATGATGTAGTCGAGATCGCCCTCGGGCACCTTGTCGGCCAACCCGTAGAGGTCGACGTGTTCGATCACGAGCACCGGATCCTGCAGTGTTAGTGCCGCATTCATCACGCCGACATAGTCGGCTGCGGTTGACGGCGCCGCGATGCGCCAGCCTGGGCTGGTCGCGAAGAGGCCTGCGGGGTCCATCAGGTGCTGCGAACCGTATCCGGAGCCCATCGCCACTTTGGTCCGGAGCACGAACGGCACCGGGTTGTCTCCGCCGAACATGTGGCGTGCCTTACCGATCTGGTTGAAGACCTGATCGGCGGCCACCCACATGAAGTCGGGGTACATGAACTCGACCACAGGACGGAACCGGCCGTCGAGCGCCAGCCCACCGCCGATGCCCGTGAAGGCGTTCTCGCTGATCGGGGTTCCCACCAATCGGTTCTCGCCGTACTTTGCGAGGCCCTTGGTGGCGCCGTTGGTGCCACCACCCAGGTGGTGCACATCTTCACCGAACACCACGATGCGCTCGTCGCACTCCATCCGGCGGTCCATCACGGCGGCCACAGCCTCGACGAATTTCACTGAGCGCCAAGGCCCCTGGTGCTCCGTCGGTTCCAGCGGGGTCAATGATCCCAGTTCGCTCGCGTCACCGCGCAGCCCGACGTCCACGAAGGAGGTATCGGGCCACAACTGAGGCCGGATGCGACGCTTGCCCGCCTTGTCCGGGTCCGCCTCCAGCAACTCGGCCACAGCGGCCGTCATCGCGTCCTGCGCCTGCCTGCGCACCGAAGCCACGCCGGCCGCGTCGATCAGGCCGAGCGCGATCATCTCGTTCGCGACCCGGTCCAATGGGTCGCGGGTGCGCCAGTACTCCTCTTCGTCCTTTTCGCGGTACCCGAACGCACTACCCGGGTAGGGCCCGTTCTGGTGGAAGTACCGGTACACCTCGACCTCGATGACAGCGGGCCCCTCGCCGCTGCGCATCCGCTCGGCCGCCTGCTCGGTGGCGAGGTGGACCGCGAGCGGGTCCATCCCGTCGACGCGCCAGCCGGGTATCCCGAACCCTTGGCCGCGCACCGACAACCGGGTGTCGGCGGTGATCTCTTCGACCCGGGTGGACACCGCGTATAGGTTGTTCTCGATGAAGAAGCAGAACGGCAGTTTCCATGCGGCGGCAAGGTTCATTGTCTCGAGTACTGAACCGATCTGACTGGCCCCGTCACCGAAGTAGCTGATCGTGAGATCGGTGGTACCGCTGTGCTTTTGGGCCCACGCGTTCCCCGCGCCCATCGGCACACCACCACCGACGATCGCGTTGGTGCCCAACGCGCCCGCCTCGAACCACTGCAGGTGCATGGACCCGCCGCGGCCGCGGCAGAAGCCCTGCGCCAAACCGAGGATCTCGGCGAGTGTCCGCTGCAGTACCCGCTGGATCTTGGGTGTCGCCACCGAGGCCGGATCGATGACACCGCCCGAGACGTGCGTCAGCGCCTTGGCCAGAAACTGGTGATGACCGCGGTGCGAGCCGTTGACGGCATCCGTCGAGCGCAGGCCGACGATGGATCCAACCGCGCCACCTTCCTGCCCGATGCTCGAATGCGCAGGCCCGTGCACCAGACCTTCGCCCGCCAACTCGAGCACGCTTTCCTCGAAGGCCCGAATCAGATGCAGTTCCGCGAGCATCGTGCCGAGGAGCTGGGGGGACGCGGCTTTCCAGTCGTCGTCCGTGGTTGACAGTTCGATCCAGGCGGAACCCGTTTCGAGGTGTTGTTCGCGTGGCATATCCCTCATCTCCGTGACCTCAGGCGTCCGGCGCCACCAAAGGCGATCGCAGTCACGGTACCTCGATTGGATCCACTTTGGCCAGATTTAGGCAGAAAGTCCGCGGTTTTGCGGCTAGAGTGCGAGTATTGGATCCACTATTGGAGGTGAGATGGCGCTACCGGGGCTGGTCGGCACGGACCACATCGGGTTCACCGTGCCCGACTTGGAGCAGGCTCACGACTTTTTCGTTCGGGTGCTCGGCTGCACACACGTCTACACACTCGGGCCCTTCCAGCACGACGACAACTGGATGTGCGAACACCTCAACGTTCATCCGCGCACTGTGATGCGAGAACTGCGCTTCTACCGCTGCGCCACGGGGGCGAACTTCGAGGTGTTCTACTACGAGCCCGCCGACGGCCAGGCGCCCATCCCCCGCAACAGCGATGTCGGTGGCCACCACCTGGCGTTCTACGTGGACGATCTCGACACTGCCGTCGATTACCTTCGCGCCGAGGGCATTCGGGTCTTGGGCGAGCCGACGGCCAGTCGCAATGCCAGCGAAGGGCAGCGATGGGTGTACTTTCTCAGCCCATGGGGCATGCAGTTCGAGCTGGTGAGCTTCCCCAACGGCAAGGCCTACGAAAAGGATGCCGAGGTGTTGTTGTGGAATCCGAACGACCCGGCGCAGTGAAGCCGTAACGGGGATCGGAGACAGCATGGCGCAACCGCAGGTGCGTGACGGCGTCACCGGCTCGCGGGTTGCCGACGAACTGCGCGCGGCCATCCTGCACGGGGTGTATCCGCCGGGCACGAGGCTGCGCCAGGAGGAACTCGCCGCGCAGTACGGCGCCAGCCGCGTACCGATCCGCGAGGCGCTGCGGATTCTGGAAGCCGAGGGGCTCGTCACCACGGTCGCCAATGCGGGCGCATGGATCGCCAGCCTGAGCCTTGACGAGTGCGCCGAGCTGTATCAGGTGCGCGAGCGGATCGAGCCACTTCTGTTGCGCTACAGTATGCCCCATCTGACGTCGGACGACGTCGACCGGTTGGCGGAGCTGGTCGAGGACATGCGCAACACCAGCGACATCGAGCGGTTCCTCGAACTGGATCGGGAGTTTCATCTCGGCAGCTACCGCGGCGCCGACACCGCTTTTCTGGCCCCGACCGTCGCGAGGCTGTGGAACAACACCCAGCACTACCGCCGGGCCTTCACCAGGCTGCTCGATGTCGAGAGCAACCGGATCGTGCACGACGAACACCACATGCTCGTCGCGGCGATTCGCGAGAATGATCCCGACGAGGCGGAGCGCGTGCTGTTCGGTCACATCCGCCGGACCCGTTTGCAGCTCGCGCGTCATCCCGAGGTGTTCTCCAGCCAGTGAAAATCGAACAGAACCAGTAGAAGAAGGAACAAATGGCAATCGCAACCGTCAACCCCGCCACCGGCGAGACCGTCGAAACCTTTGAATCACACGACAACGCGGAGGTTCAGCGGCGCATTGCCGAGGCCGCAGATGCCGCTGCCGCGTTGCGTGACACCACTTTTGCACAGCGGGCCGAGTGGATGAACGCCACCGCGGACATCATCGAGGCCGACGTCGAACGAGCCTCTCGGATGCTCACCCTCGAAATGGGCAAGCCCATCGCCCAGGCGCGCGCCGAAGTGCTCAAGTGTGCGAAGAACATGCGGTTCTATGCCACGCACGCGGAAGCCTTCCTCGCCGACGAACCGCTGGACGACCCGTCCACGGTGTCGGCGTCGGGGGCGTGGACGGTGTGGCAGCCACTTGGTGTGGTGCTCGCGGTCATGCCGTGGAATTACCCACTGTGGCAAGTCATCCGGTTCGCCGCGCCCGCGCTGATGGCCGGCAACACCGGCCTGCTCAAGCACGCTTCGAATGTGCCGCAGTCCGCGCTGTACCTCGACGACCTTTTCGAGAAGGGCGGCTTCCCGGCCGGGTCGTTCCGTACCCTGCTCATCGGTTCGGCGGAAGTGGCTGCGGTCATCGAGGACAGCCGCGTCAAGGCCGTCACCCTGACCGGTTCGGAACCGGCGGGCCGCTCCGTCGCGTCGACGGCGGGCGGGCAGATCAAGAAGGCGGTCCTCGAACTCGGCGGCTCCGACCCGTTCATCGTGTTGCCAAGCGCCGACCTCGATGCGGCGTCCACTGTGGCGGTCAAGGCCAGAACCTCGAACAACGGCCAATCCTGCATCGCCGGAAAGCGCTTCATCGTCCACACCGATATCTATGACGAGTTCGCCCGCCTTTTCGTCGAGAAGATGAATGCTCTGGTGGTCGGCGACCCGATGGATGAAGCCACCGATCTCGGACCGTTGGCTACCTCGTCAGGACGTGACGACATCGCCGAACTTGTCGATGATGCGGTGGCCAAGGGCGCCGAGGTCCTCACAGGCGGCGGCGCCCCCGAAGGTGCCGGCTGGTTCTACTCCCCCACTGTGCTGGCTGGGCTCACTGACGACATGCGCATCGTGATGGAGGAGACGTTCGGCCCGGTCGCGTCCCTGTACCGCGTCGCCGATCGCGAAGAGGCGGCCCGGGTGGCCAACCAGACGACCTTCGGTCTGAGCTCGGCGGTGTGGAGCAACGACGCGGACGAACAGGACTGGTTCATCCGTCATCTCGACGCAGGCGCGGTGTTCCTGAACGGTATGACCGTGTCCTATCCGGAGTTGCCGTTCGGTGGTGTCAAGGATTCCGGTTACGGACGCGAGCTGGCCGCCGCTGGCATCCGCGAGTTCTGCAACCTCAAGACGGTCTGGAAGGCCTGAGCCCCGCGCGTGCGGCGCGCGCCACGGGGCGCGAACGTTCCTTACCACTCGAAAAATTGGCAATTTTTCGAGTGGTAAGGAACGTTCGCGCGGAAATTTAAGGCCTGGTGCGCAGGCCTTCTGCGAGCAGTTGAGCCAGATGCACCGCCCGCCGCGGCGTTGCGCCCGCGATCTGCGTTCGGCAGCTGAAGCCGTCGGCGACGATAGCCGTTTCGGGCGCCGCCGCCCGCACCGCGGGAAGCAGCACCCGCTCCCCTACCGCGGCGGATATCTCGTAGTGGCCGCGTTCGAACCCGAAATTGCCTGCCAGCCCACAGCATCCGGAGTCGGGAACGACGGCGTTGATGCCCGCACCGGCCATCAGCGCACGGTCGGCGTCGAACCCGAGGACGGCATGCTGGTGGCAGTGCGTCTGCACAAGCGCGTCGGTCGAGACCTGTGGCGGCTGCCAATCGGAGCGGGTGAGCCACTCCGCGAAGGTGAACGTCGACTCGGCCAGCGCGGCGGCCCGTGAATCGTCGGGCAGCAGTTCGACGGCGTCGCGGCGAAGTACCGCAAGGCAACTCGGCTCCAACCCCACGATCGGCGTGCCTGCGGCGAGGTGCGACGCCAGCCTCTCCAGTGAGCGCTCGATGTGTCGACGGGCCACGCCCAGCTGTCCGGTGGAGATCCACGTCAACCCGCAGCACACCGGCCCCGCCGGCAACGTCACGTCGTACCCGGCCGCCTCGAGCACCTCGACCGCGGCACGTCCCACCTCGGGGGCAAGGTGGTTGGTGAATGTATCGGGCCAGAGCACGACGCTGCCGCGGGTGGCGGCGGGCGCGGTCCGCGTCCGGCCTGCGAACCACGACGTGAAAGTCTGCTCGGCGAAGACCGGAATCTCGCGCTCCGGCGCAATCCCGCCCAACCGCTTTGCGAACGGTGCCCGTGCCATCCGGTTGGCCAGTCGCGGCGCCGTCGACGCGAACCTCGACCACAGCGGCAGCCAGCCCATCGACCAATGCGACAGCGGCCGCGCCCACGGGCGTCGGGCGTAGTGATGGTGCGTGAATTCGGCCTTGTACGTGGCCATGTCGACGTTCACCGGGCAGTCCGACAGGCAGCCCTTGCATGACAGGCACAGGTCCAGCGCGTCGCGAACCTCGGTCGAGCGCCACCCGTCCGTGACCAGATCGCCTTCCAGCATCTCCCACAGAAGATGGGCGCGGCCGCGGGTGGAATGCATCTCGTCGTGCGTGGCCTGATAGCTCGGGCACATCACACCGCCGGAGGACTGCCTGCACTTTCCGATGCCGACGCATCGCCGCTGCGCCTGCGCGAAGTCGTGGTTGTCGTCGGGATAGGCGAACAGCGTCAAGAGCTTTCGATCCTTGGCGGCGCCCATGTGCCGGATCGCTGCGTCCACTGGCGGCGGTTCGACGATCACTCCGGGATTCATCACGCGGCCGGGATCCCAGATGTCCTTCATCTCGGTGAGCAGGTGAAGGCCGTCCGCGCCGTACATCCGACCGAGCAGTTCGGAGCGAGCGCGGCCGTCGCCGTGCTCACCGGACACCGAACCACCAAGCGAGACAACAAGATCCGTGGCTTCCTCGACGAATGTCCGGTAGACGTCCATCCCGCCGCGGCTGAGCAGATCGAAGTCGATGCGCATGTGCATGCAGCCCTCGCCGAAGTGGCCGTAGGACGCACCGGACAAGCCGTGCACCGCCATCAGCTTGTCCAAACCGCGCAGATAGTCGGCCAGCCGGGCCGGCGGAACCGCCGCGTCCTCCCAGCCGCCCCATGCCTCAGCACCGTCGGCGCGGCGGGTGGCCAGCCCCGCGGCATCGGTGCGGCACCGCCACAGCACCGCCTGGGCTTTCGGCTCGGTGACCAGCGACGCCGACGCGGGTGAGCCCGAATCCCGCAGTGCCTCAAGCATTTTCTCGGCCGCTGCGGCGGCCCCCAGTTGGTCATCGCCGCCCATCTCCACCAGTAGCCAGGCCCGGCCTGCGGGCAGTCCGGCCGCGGTTGCGGCGCGGCGGACATCACCGGGCAGCCGATCGACGAGGTCGACGTTGATCGACTCCATCGTCAAGGGATTGTGCGCCAACACGACTTCGACACACTCCGCCGACGTGACCGAGTCGGAAAACCCGAGCACGCACAGCACGCGCGCGGGCGGCAACGGCGTCAGTGCGACGGTGGCCTGCAGCGTCGCGGCGAAACCGCCTTCACTGCCGCACAAGAGCCCGGCCACGTCGTAGCCGTGCTCGGGCAGCAGCCGGTGCAGCGCATAGCCGGATATCTGCCGGGTGAACCTGCCGAACCGACGCCGTATCGCCAGCTCGTGTTCGTCGACGAACGCCTGCAGACTGCGGTGCAGCTCACCCTCGCGTCCCGGCCGACGAGCGAGATCGTCGCGCGCCCCGGTAGCGGCCACGGTGCAGCGGGTGCCGTCGGCGAGCATCAGGTTCAGCGATCGCACGTTGTCCGCTGTGGTTCCCCACGCGACCGAGTGGGCGCCGCAGGCGTTGTTGGCGATCATCCCGCCGATCGTCGCGCGGCTGGCCGAGGACGGATCGGCACCGAACGCGAGCCCGTGTGGCCGGGCGGCGGCGAGCAGGTCGGTGAGCACGAGGCCCGGTTCGACGACCGCGGTACGTGCCGTGGTGTCGATGTCGAGAATGCGGTTCACGTGCCGGGAGGCATCGATGACCACTCCGCCGATCGCGTTGCCCGCCATCGATGTGCCGCCGCCGCGCAGGGTCACCGGCGCACCCGCCGCCGCGGTCATCGCGACCGCCGCGGCCAAGTCTTCCTGGTCCGCCGGGACGATCACGAGGTCCGGCACCACGCGGTAGTTCGAGCCGTCGACCGCATACAGTCCCCGGCTCGCTGCGTCGTCGCCCACGGAGCCACGTACTTGAGTGCGAAGCTCCGATGCGAGCCGACTGACGTCGTACGCCGCGCGCGTTAGCATTGTCAACAATCTACCTATACGGAGACGAACATGGTGACAGTGGGCCTGCTCTATCCCGGCCACAGCGCCGAAGACGACTTTCCGGCTCTCGAGGCCCGGATTGACGGTGCGGTGCGACTGCCGGTGGTCATCACCTCGGTAGGCGAGGACGCACACCGAGTCGACGCCCTGCTCGACCTAGGCAGTGACGAACGGCTGGCCGACGGTGCAGCTCAGCTCGCCGAGGCCAAGCCCGACGCCGTGATGTGGGCGTGTACCTCAGGCAGTTTCGTCTTCGGCCCGCAGGGTGCGAGGGACCAGGTCACCGCAGTCGCGTCGGCGGCCGGCGTGCCCGCGTCGTCCACCTCGATCGCGTTCGTCGACGCCCTGCGTCATCTCGGTGTACGCCGGGTGGCGGTCGCCGCGTCCTATCCCGACGACGTCGCCCAGCATTTCGTCCAGTTCCTGACCGCCGGTGGCGTCGAGGTGGTTTCGATGGGCAGCCACGGGATCTACACCGCAGCCGAAGTGGGCACGCTCGAACCCGAGCAGGTGGTCGCGATGGTCGCCGCTGCCGATCATCCCGATGCCGAAGCCGTCCTGGTCCCCGACACCGCCATGCACACGCTGGCGATAGTCGACAAGCTCGAAGCGGCCGTCGGCAAGCCCGTGCTCACCGCCAACCAGGTGACGGTCTGGAAGGGTCTGGAACTGCTCGGCCCGGTGCCGCCCCTGCCCGGGCTCGGCACGCTGTTCGGGGAAAGGGCGTGACCACCTTCATCGGGCCGCTGGCGCAGGAGTCGACGCCGAGCATCATCGCCGACAAGCTGCGTCAGGCCATCGGCCACGGTGAGCTCAAGCCCGGCGCGCAGTTGGGTGAGGCCGAGCTGGCACGCAAGCTCGGGGTCAGCCGCGGACCGCTGCGTGAGGGCATGCAGCGTCTCACCCAGGAGGGCCTGCTGGTCGCGATCCGTAACCGGGGGCTGTTCGTCAGGGAGATGACGCCCGACGACGTGCGCGACATGTACATGGCCCGCGAGGTTGTCGAACGGGCAGCGGCGCGCAAGATCATTACGGGCGATCACGCCGGGGCCGGGGACGTGCTGCTGGCGATCGTCGAGCGGATGGCCGCAGCGCAGACGCCCGCCGAAGTCAGCGAGATCGATATCGGATTCCACGAACGTCTCGTCCAGCTGGCCGGCAGCCCGCGGCTGTCGCGGATGCATCAGACGTTCATCACCGAGACCCGGATGTGCATTCACGCGCTCGACGAGAGCTACGCGAAGTCGGAGGTCCGCGGCGAGGAGCATCGCGCACTGGCGAATGCGATCCGCTCGGGGGATGGCGACCTCACCGACCGGCTGCTGGGCGCTCACATGGACGACGCCATCGTCCGGCTCACGGATGGCCCGGTGGTCGACGGCGCAGAGATCGCGGGCGCATAGCGTCGCTTAGCCGCGCCGAGATCGACGAAATGGCGCGATCTACTCGCACTTTCGCGCCAGCTTGTCCGTTTCGGCGTAGTTGGGTCAGGACATTGCGATGCCGATGTACTTCGTCTCGAGAAACTCGTCGATACCGATGGCGCCGCCTTCGCGGCCCAGCCCGGATTGCTTGATCCCGCCGAACGGAGCCGCGGGGTTGGAGACCACACCCTGGTTGAGCCCGACCATGCCGCTCTCCAGCGCCTCGGCCACCCGCAGCGCGCGGCGAAGGTCGTTGGTGAACACGTAGGAGACCAACCCGTACTCGGTGTCGTTGGCGGCGGCGATGACCTCGGCCTCCGAATCGAACGGCGTGAGCGGCGCGACCGGACCGAAGATCTCCTGATCGGCCATCTTCGCGTCGCGCGGCACCCCGGTGAGCACCGTCGGCGGGTAGAAGTATCCGTCGCCGCCTGGCGCCGATCCCCCCGTCAACACGGTCGCGCCGCGTTCGACGGCGTCGGCGACGAGGGCTTCGACCTTGCGCAGTCCACCCTCGTCGATCAGCGGGCCGACATTCACCCCGGGTTGGGTTCCGCGGCCGACGGACAGCGACTCCATGCGTGCCGCAAGGCGTTTGCCGAACTCGTCGATGACCGACGAGTGCACATAGATCCGGTTGGCGGCCGTGCAGGCCTCGCCCATGTTGCGCATCTTGGCGGTGATGGCCCCCTCGACCGCCTCATCGAGGTCGGCATCCTCGAACACCAGGAACGGCGCATTGCCACCGAGCTCGAGCGAGGTCCGCACGATCTTCTCGGCGCATTGCTCGAGCAGCAGCCGACCGACGTTGGTCGATCCGGTGAATGACAGCTTGCGGGCCAGACCGGACCGGATCAGCGGTTCCATCACACCGCCCGCATCCGTCACGGTGATGCAGTTGACGACGCCCGGGGGCACCCCGGCCTCGGTCAGGATGTCCATCAGCGCCAGCATCGACAGCGGCGTCTGCGGCGCCGGTTTGATGACGCTGGTGCATCCCGCGGCGATTGCAGGCCCGAGCTTGCGGGCGCCCATCGCCATCGGAAAATTCCACGGGGTGATCAGCAGGCACGGACCGACGGGCTGCCGTGCGACCAGGAAGCGCGAGCCGCCGGCGGGCGCGGTCTGATAGCCGCCGTCTATCCGCACCGCCTCACCCGCGAAGTGACGGAAAAACTCTGCGGCGTAAGCGATTTCACCGCGGGCCTCGGCAAGCGGCTTCCCCATCTCCAGCGTCATCAGCAGCGCAAGGTCATCGATCCGCTCGTGCAGCAGTTCGAAGGCCCGGGTGAGCATATCGGCCCGCTCGCGGGGGGACGTCGCCGCGAACGCGGGCGCAGCGGCGACGGCGGCTTCGAGGGCGGCCCTGCCGTCTGCGGGCGACGCGTCGGCAACCGCACAAAGCCGCTTGCCCGTGGCGGGATCGATCACGTCAAACGTGCGACCGTCCGCGGCGTCCACCCACTTGCCGTCGATGAACAGCAATTTCTCGACGACGTCGACGACCCTTTTCTCGTGCTGCTCGGACATTGGTAATCCCCCTCGGTTGGCGGCTAGGCCCAGACGACACAGTCAGATAACCTGATTGTTGACAATCCTACCCGTCGACAAGGCAAGGGGAAGAGAGTGGCTGAGCTTTCACAGGTCCTCAAACAAGCAACCGGCGTACTCGCTGCCCGCGGTGAAGGTGTACTGCTGTACGACGAGGACGACCAGCGATACCTCGATTTCACCGCCGGGATCGGCGTGACCAGCACCGGGCACTGCCATCCCCGTGTGGTCGAGGCGGCGCAGAAACAAGTCGGCACGCTGATCCACGCGCAGTACACCACCGTTATGCACCGCCCCCTGCTCACACTGGTGGACCGGCTGGGCGAAGTGCTCCCTCCCGGCCTGGACCGGATGTTCTTCGCCAATTCCGGCAGTGAAGCGATTGAGGCGGCCCTGCGGCTCAGCCGCCAGGCCACCGGCAGGCCCAACATCATCGTCTTCCACGGCGGCTTTCACGGCCGCACCGTCGCGGCGGGGTCGCTGACAACCTCCGGCACCAAGTTCCGCTCCGGGTTCGCCCCGCTGATGGCCGGAGTGCACGTGGCGCCGTTCCCCGACCCCACCCACTACGGGTGGCCGGTGGAGCAGGCGACCGACTTCGCGCTCGCCCAGTTGGACTACGTCCTGCAGACGCTGAGCGCACCCGCCGACACCGCGGCCTTCTTCGTCGAGCCGGTGCTCGGCGAGGGCGGATACGTGCCTGCGAACGAGCGGTTCCTCACCGGGTTACGCCAGCGGGCCGACGAACACGGCATCCTGCTGGTCATCGACGAGGTGCAGACCGGCTTCGGCCGAACCGGAAAGTTCTGGGGCCACGACCATTTCAACGTCCGGCCGGACGTCCTGGTGACCGCGAAGGGGTTGGCGTCGGGGTTTCCGCTGTCGGGCATCGCCGCATCGTCGACGTTGATGGCCAAGGCCTGGCCGGGTTCGCAGGGCGGCACTTACGGCGCCAACGCGGTCGCCTGCGCGGCCGCGGTGGCCACCCTCGACGTCATCCGCGACGAGGACCTGGTGACCAACTCCGCCGAGCGGGGTGCCCAGCTCAAGGAGGCGCTACAGCTGGTCGCGGACAAGCACGACCAGATCACCGACGTACGTGGCCTCGGCCTGATGATCGGCAACGAGTTCCGCGATGCCGACGGCAAGCCCGATCCGGTGACGGCGGCTTCCGCGCAACAGGAAGCCGCACGGCGCGGGCTGTTGTTGCTCACGTGTGGGGCGTGGGGTCAGGTGGTGCGGTTCATCCCTGCGCTCGTGGTCAATCCGGACCAGGTCGACGAGGCGGCAGGCATCTGGGCCGACACGGTAAGCGCAGTCCTGTCCCGCTGACCGCCAACAACCCGGCCCGCCTGAATCTCACAGCGGGCCGGGCTTTTCGTGGAGCTCAGGCGTATTCGAGCTGCGGCGGCGCTTTCGCGGTGCCGGGAGTCTCCGTGCCATTCATCGGGCACCTCGTGGTCTCGGGCACTGCGATCAGCGCGATCGCGCCGACAATGCACGCAGCCATCATGTAGTAGGCGGGCACGAGCCCGTCGCCGGTCTTGCCGATGAGCCACTCGTTGACCGCGGGCGCGGTGCCACCGAAGAGCGAGGTGGACACGTTGTAGGCGATCGCCATGCCCGCGTAGCGCACATGCGTCGGGAACATGGCGGGGAACGTCGCCGAGATCGTCGCCAGCTGGGGCACATACAGCACGCCAAGCACAGCGAAACCGATCAGCGCACCGGCCAGGCCCGTGCCCATCAGCAGGAACATCGGCACGCCGGCGACGAACAGGCCGGCCAGCGATATCCACCACATGGGTTTGCGCCCGATCCTGTCGGACATCGCTCCCGCGAACGGCAGGAACACCATCATCGTGAGCATGCCGATGATGGGGACGACCAGCGACAGGTTGGACGACAACCCGATCTCCTTCTCCAGGTACGTCGGCATGTAGCTGAGCAGTGTGTAGTTCACGACGTTGAGTGCGACGACGAGGCCACCGAGTTGAAGAATCGGTCGCCAGTAGCCGGCGAGCAGATCCCGGAACTGGGTCGAGGTCTGTTCCTCCTTCTCGCCCTGCGCCTCCAGCTCACGGAAGATCGGGGTGTCCTCCAGCCGGGTGCGCAGATAGATGCCGACGAGACCGAGCGGCGCGGCGACCAGGAACGGCAACCGCCAGCCCCACGCGTGCATCTGGTCGTCACCGAGAATCAGCGAGAATCCGAGCATCAGCAGCGCACCGAGCGAGAAGCCCGCCAGCGTGCCGAACTCGAGGAAGCTGCCGAGGAAACCGCGCCTACGACACGGGGCGTACTCCGCCATGAAGGTCGCGGCGCCGCCGTACTCGCCTCCGGTGGAGAAGCCCTGCACCATGCGCAGCAGCACCAGCAGGATCGGCGCCCACAGCCCGATCGCCGAATAGCTCGGCACGAGCCCGACGCACAGCGTCGCCCCGGCCATCAACAGGATGGTGATGGCCAGCACGCGCTTGCGTCCCAGCCGGTCGCCGAGTGGGCCCCACACCAGTCCGCCGAGGGGCCGGACTAGGAACGAGACCGCGAACGTCATCAGCGCGAGCAGAGTCGCGGTGCTGGTGTCCCCGGGGAAGATGGCCGCGGATATGTAGGTCACGCCGTACGCGTAGATGCCGTAGTCAAACCATTCGGTCGCGTTGCCGATCGCCGATGCGGCGATCGCCTTCCTGACCACACCGGGGGGCTGATCGGCGGTGATGACGGCTGATTGTGGAGGTTGTTCGGAGCCCATCGGGGTCCTCCTCGTCCAAATCGACGCTGACCCCGTGGCGCCCGGCAGGCCACGGCCCGCGGGATCAGGTCGTAGTTTTGTTGACAATCCGAAGATTGCCATGTCCACACTTCAACAGCAAGAGATTCTTGTTATCTGTTGATTAACTTCCCCCTCGCAAACGGGGGCAAACGGCGCCGCTGCGCCGAAGGAGATTTGCGCCGAAACGGAATTCCGCGATAAATCAGAAGCGGTAGTCCCCCACCCACAGCGCGGAAACGCCGGTCAGCGTGCGCTCGGCCTGGGTGACCACGCCGGCGACCGACCGGCCCACCAGGGCGGCGAACGCCTCCGGCAGCGACACCGCGGCGGGCTGTGACGACGGCTTCGGTCGCAGCATGTCCATCAGCGACGAGCCCGGATAGCCGACCAGGCGCACTTCGTCGTCGGGCTCGAGCCCGGCCAACACCTTGGCGCGCGTGATCGCGGTCCGGAGTCCGCCGAGCTCGTCGACGAGGCCACGCTCGAGCGCATCCGCTCCGGTCCACACCCGGCCGCGCGCGATCGCCTCCACGTCTGCCACCGAGAGCTTGCGGCCCTGCGCGACCCGCTCGATGAAATCCGTGTAGAACAGATCGGCCTCCGCCTCGACGTGCGCATGCTGCTCGTCGGTGAACGGCTGGTTGATCGACCATGCGTCGGCATTCGGGTTGGTGCGCACCGAATCGGAGCCGACGCCGAGCCGGTCCTTGAGCTCGCGGGCCACCAGCTTGCCGGTGACCACGCCGATCGAACCGGTGATCGTTCCGGCGTTGGCGACGATCGCGTCGGCCCCCATCGACACGTAATACCCGCCCGACGCGGCAACCGCCCCCATCGACGCCACCACCGGCTTGCCGCCGTCGCGGACCCGATTCACCTCGCGCCAAATGGTTTCCGATCCGGTGACCGACCCGCCCGGGCTGTCGACCCGCAGCACGATCGCGGATACCGAATCCTCGGCGGCAGCCTCGCGCAGCGCCGCGGCGATCGTGTCGCCGCCCGCGCTCGAATTGCCGAACGGCAACAGCTGCGGCCCGCCACGTCCGCTGACGATCGGGCCGTGCAGCGTGACGACGGCGATCGTCGACTTGGACTTGCGGCCCGGGATCGACGGGACCCGCGGGGTGGGCCGCGGCGCAGTGGCCCTGGCATAGCGCGACAGGTACAGCCGCGGCGGCGCATCCTCGGAGTCCGCATCCCCCGTCTCGGGCGAAATACCGGGCGCGCCAACGAGTTCACCGATGCGCCCGTAGGCCTCGTCGCGGAATCCGACCCGGTCGATCAGGCGCCCGGTCACGGCGTCGTCACGCAGCAGCGGCGCCTTGTCGGCGAGCGCGTCGACGTCGGCAGCATCCAGATGGCGCGACTCGGCGACTGCCTGCCACACCTGCGCGTGCAGGCTCTCGATCAGTCGGCTGTCGGCTTCCCGATGCGCGTCGGTGTAGCTGTCCTGTGTGAAAAGGTTTGCGGCCGACTTGTATTCACCCCGCGCGATGAACTGCGCCTCGATGCCTGCCTTGTCAAGCGCATCGCGCAGGAACAGCGCGTTCGTGGCGAAACCGACGAGCCCGACCGTGCCCGACGGCTGCATCCACACCTCACGGAACGCGGACGCGAGGTAGTACGACAGCGTGCCCGGATACGTCTCGGCCCACGCCAGCGAGGGCTTGGTGTCGCTGAACGTCCTGATGGCCTCTCGCAATTCCTGCACCGGGCCTGCGGCGGCGGCCGGAATCTGTACGCGTGCGATGAGTCCCGCCACCCGCTCGTCTTCGGCGGCGCGGTGGATGGCGGCGACGGCTTCACGCAACACCAGCGGCCGCCCTCCGCTCGCGATCATTGCGAACGGGTCGAAGCCACCCGTCTCCTGTGGCACCGCCAGCAGGTCGAGCTCGAGCACGCAACCACCGGGCACACCGCGGTGCCGGGCGGTATCCACCTTTCGGACCAGCGCGCGAAGGTCGTCGGCGCCCGGAATGCTTGGCAGGAAGGAAAACATGCGAAGAGCCTACCGACGCGTTCGCCAGCAAACCCGATCGCCCCGTTCGACCACGGTCTCGACCCCCACGTGCTAAACCTTGGCCGATGGGGATCAAGCTGACGCAATTGCTCGGATGCGCGGCCGCGATGGCGCTGGTCATGGCGCCGACCGCGACGGCCGCGCCCGGCCAGGACGGCGCGGGCTGCATCCCCTTCCTGGGCTGCGGCAGCTGGGACTACGGCTCGGGGGGCGGCTGCATCAACGGACTCGGCTGCGCGAGCGGGAATCTAGGCGACCTCAGCGGTTGCGTCGTCGGCATTGGCTGCCGCAGCTATCGCCCCTGATTCGACGCCTGCAGGGTCTGAATGAAGTTGTCGACCCGCACGATCCTGCCGCTCCCATCGAACGCGAAGACCAACACTTCGGCGGTGCGCATCGGCTTCCCGTGCAACTCGACCGTTTCGGTGAGTTCGGCGAACGCGCGCCGATCACCCGCATGGGTGACGCGGTCGAGATCCATCGCGTAGCCCACGAGCTTCGGCACTCACCGACCACATCCCACTCGTGCGACGCGATTGCGTCGAGGTAGCGCTCGACGATGCCGGTCATCGGCTCATCTCATCACGTCGGAAAAACAGGCCTAACGTGGTCGCGTGAAGTTCTCGATCTCAATCCCCCAACGCGACGCCGACGGCTTCGACGAGTCGGCGTTCAAGAGCTACCTGACCCGAGCCGAAGAGCTGGGGTTCGAAGGCGGCTGGACACTCGAGCAGACGATCGGACGGACACCGCTGATCGCGCCGATGGAGCTCCTGGCCTACGCGGCCGCCTGCACCACGAGGCTCCGGCTGGGCGTGGCCGTCGTGATCACCTCGCTGCACGATCCACTGCAACTGGCCGCCACCGCGACCGCGGTCGACCGGCTCAGCCACGGCAGGCTCGATTTCGGCGTGGCGCCCGGCGGCGGCTTCCGCAAGTTCGAGGCTTTCGGCGTCGACAAGGCGACGTTCATCAGCAGCTTCACCGAGGGGCTTGAGCTGATGAAGGCCGCGTGGTCCGACGACGAGACCATCAATTTCCACGGCCGTTTCCGCGACGTCGACGGGCTGCCGATACAGCCCAAGCCCGTGCAACGCCCACACCCGCCAATCTGGTTCGGCGCCAACGCTCCTGCCGCGCTTGCCCGCGCGGTGCGGCTGGGCGACGCGTTTCTCGGGGCAGGGTCGTCGACCACGGCGAATTTCGTCGAGGCAGTAAAGACGGTGCGCCGCGAACTCGACGAGCAGGAAAAGGACAGTGCCGGGTTCACGATCGGCAAACGGGTCTATCTGATGGTCGACGACGACGCCGCGCGCGCCAGGGATCGGGTGGTGGCGGGATTGCACCGAATCTACGGCGATATGGCGGGCATTGAGGCGGTGCCGGTGTGTGGCACACCCGCCGATGTGGTCACCGGTGTGCGCCAGGTCATAGATGCCGGGGCCGAGATGGTACTGCTGAATCCTGTCGGTGAGACCGTCGCCGAGGACCGCGAACAGATGGAACGGCTTGCTGCAGAAGTGATTCCGCAGCTCAGCTGATTCGCCGCATTCGCTGAAATTTAGATGTTTTAAGTTTCCGATCTTGGTGGTACACCGGAGTCATGATGGCGAAATTGAAATTCATCGCCCCGCTCTTCATGGCGGGAGCAGCCGCGACGGCAATCGCCGCGGCACCCATTGCAGCAGCAGAATCCTTCGCGGTAGCAAGCGGTCCTTCGATCACTCAATTCGCACCGCAGGCCCCCGGGGGTGACGGCTGCGCCAACGGGACCTGTGGCGGCGGCGGCCCGCAGGGTGGCAATGGTTGCACCCCGGACGGAACGTGTGGTTCCGGTGGCCCGCAAGGTGGCGGTGGCTGCACGGCCGCGGGGGTGTGTGGTTCCGGCGGTCCCGACGGCGGTGGTGGCTGCGTGCCCGGCTACGGGTGCTTCCACTGGGGTCAGTAACTACTAGATGCAAAGGCCCCCGACACGCTGCGCGTGCGGGGGCCTTTGCGATCAGTCCTACAGCTCCGTCGCGGATCCGCCTGCGGCGGTGATCTTTTCGCGAGCGGCACCGCTGAACTTGTGCGCAGAAACGTTGACCTTCACGGTCAGCTTTCCGTCGCCGAGAACCTTGACAAGAGAGTTCTTGCGAACCGCGCCAGCCGAAATCAACTCGTCGACACCGACATCGCCGCCCTTGGGGAACAGCTTGTTGATGTCGCCGACGTTGACGACCTCGTATTCGGTGCGGAACCGGTTGCGGAACCCCTTGAGCTTGGGCAGCCGCATGTGGATCGGCATCTGCCCACCCTCGAACGTCGCAGGGACGTTCTTGCGGGCCTTCGTGCCCTTCGTACCGCGACCGGCGGTCTTGCCCTTCGAGCCCTCACCGCGACCGACACGCGTCCTCGCGGTCTTCGATCCCGCGGCCGGCTTCAGGTCATGCAACTTGATAGGTGTCATTTCGACTCCACCGCCTCAACTTCGACGAGGTGATGCGCGGCCTTGATCAGGCCACGCGTCTGCGCGGTGTCCTCACGGACCACGGACTGCCGAATCTTTCGCAGCCCCAACGTCCGCAGGCTCTCCCGCGCCTTCCAGCGCGCACCGATGGTGCTGCGCACCTGGGTGATCTTCAGCTCCGCCATGGCTACGCCGACCCTTCACGTGCGGCCGAGGCGGCGAGCGCATCGGCCTCACGCCGCGCACGCAGCATGCCCGCGGGCGCAACGTCCTCGATGGACAGGCCGCGTCGGGCCGCCACCTCTTCGGGGCGCTGGAGCAGCTTCAGCGCGGCAACGGTGGCATGCACCACGTTGATCGCGTTGTCGCTGCCGAGCGACTTGGCCAGGATGTCGTGCACGCCAGCACATTCCAGCACCGCACGCGCAGCACCGCCGGCGATCACACCGGTACCGGGGCTCGCCGGGCGCAGCAGCACCACACCCGCAGCGGCCTCGCCCTGCACCGGGTGCGTGATGGTACGGCCGATGAGCGGAACCCGGAAGAAGCCCTTGCGCGCTTCCTCGACACCCTTGGCGATCGCGGCAGGAACTTCCTTGGCCTTGCCGTAGCCGACACCGACCATGCCGTTGCCGTCACCGACGATCACCAGCGCGGTGAAGCTGAACCGGCGACCACCCTTGACGACCTTGGAAACGCGGTTGATCGCGACGACGCGCTCGAGATAGTTGCTCTTCTCACCGCCGTCGCGGCCACCACGGCCACCACGGTCGTCACGGCGGCCACGACCCTCGCGGTCACCCCGCTGGGGACGGCCGTCCGTCGGGCCGCCGGCGTGTGCCTGCTCGGCCATCATGCAATCCTTCCGTTGAAAGTCATCAGAACTTCAGCCCGCCTTCGCGCGCGGCGTCGGCCAGTGCGGCGATCCGTCCGCCGTAGGTGTACCCACCGCGATCGAACACGACCTCGTCGATGCCTGCGGCCTTGGCGCGCTCAGCGATCAGTTGACCGACCCGCACGCTGTGGGCCTTCTTGTCACCGTCGACCGCGCGCACATCGGCTTCGATCGACGATGCAGCGGCTACGGTGGTGCCCTCGAGGTCGTTCACCAGCTGCACGTGGATGTGCCGCGACGAACGGTTGACCACCAGGCGCGGCACCTCGGCCGTCCCGGAGACCTTCTTGCGCAGCCGGGCGTGCCGACGCAACCGCGAAACCCGACGGGTCTCGGACACGTTCTGTCCCACGGGCTTGCGGGCCGACGCGGCGTCTTTCGTTTTGGTAGCCATCACTACTTACCTGTCTTTCCGACCTTGCGGCGGATCTGCTCGCCCTCGTAGCGAATGCCCTTGCCCTTGTAGGGATCGCTCTTGCGCAGGCGGCGGATGTTGGCCGCGATCTGGCCGACCTTCTGCTTGTCGATGCCTGTGATCGAGAACTTCGTGGGTGTCTCCACCGCGAAGGTCACGCCGTCGGGGGCATTGATGACGACCGGGTGGCTGTAGCCTAGAGCGAACTCCAGGTTGCTGCCCTTGGCGACGACGCGGTAACCGACGCCGAAGATCTCCATCTTGATGGTGTAACCCTCGGTGACGCCGGTGATCAGGTTCGACACCAACGTGCGCGACAGCCCGTGCAGCGAGCGGTTGCGCCGCTCGTCATCGGGGCGGGTCACCAGGATGGCGCCGTCGTCACCGCGCGACACCACGATCGGCTCGGCCACCGACAGCTCCAGGGCGCCCTTAGGCCCCTTGACCGACACGTTCTGGCCGTCGATCGTCACGTCGACCCCGTTGGGAACCAGGACCGGTTGCTTTCCAATTCGCGACATTTTTCGTCTTTCCTCGTAGCTCTTCCGCTACCACACGTACGCGAGGACTTCGCCGCCAACGCCCTCTCGGGCCGCCTGGCGGTCGGTTCTCAGACCGGAGGACGTGGAGATGATCGCCACGCCCAGGCCGCCGAGAACACGCGGCAGATTGGTGGACTTCGCGTAGACGCGCAGACCGGGCTTGGACACCCGGCGCAGTCCCGCGATGCTGCGTTCACGGCTCGGGCCGTATTTCAGTTGCACCACAAGCGACTTGCCCACGCGGGCATCTTCGGTGTGGTAGTCGGTGATGTAGCCCTCCGTCTTCAGGATCTCGGCGATGTTGGCCTTGATCTTGCTGTGCGGCAGGGACACCTCATCGTGGTACGCCGAATTGGCGTTGCGCAGACGCGTCAAGAAGTCTGCGATCGGGTCCGTCATGGTCATGACAGCCGGTTCACCTTCCTCGCGGCGGTTCCCACTGTGCCCAATTTTTGGGGAGGCCTACCGCAACCTGTGTTGTCGTAGTTGTTCCGCTGTTACCAGCTGGACTTCTGGACGCCGGGCAGTTCGCCCGCGTGCGCCATCTCGCGCAGGCAGATACGGCAGAGCCCGAACTTGCGGTAAACCGCGTGCGGGCGACCGCACTTGTTGCATCGGGTGTAGCCGCGCACCTTGAACTTGGGCTTCTTGTTGGCCTTATTGACCAGAGCCTTCTTTGCCATCTGTTCAGTTCTCCTTGAACGGAAAGCCCAGCGCCCGCAACAGCGCTCGTCCTTCGTCGTCGTTCGTCGCCGAGGTGACGACGGTGATGTCCATGCCACGGGGGCGGTCGATGTTGTCGATGTTGATCTCGTGGAACATCGACTGCTCGTTGAGCCCGAAGGTGTAATTACCGGTGCCGTCGAACTGCTTGGGGCTCAGACCGCGGAAGTCGCGGATACGAGGCAGCGCGATCGAGGTCAACCGGTCGAGGAACTCCCACATCCGGTCGCCGCGCAGTGTCACCCGCGCACCGATCGGCATGCCCTCGCGCAGCTTGAACTGTGCGATCGACTTGCGGGCCCTGCGCACCTCGGGCTTCTGGCCGGTGATCAGCGCCAGGTCGTTGACCGCGCCGTTGATCAGCTTGGCGTCACGGGCGGCGTCGCCGACGCCCATGTTCACGACGACCTTGACCACGCCGGGAATCTGCATGACGTTGGCGTAGCCGAATTCGGATTGCAGCGAAGCCCGGATCTCTTCGCGGTAGCGCTGTTTGAGACGGGGAAGAGTTTTCTCAGCAGTAGTCATTGTCAGACGTCCTTGCCGTTGGTCTTGGCGATGCGGACCTTCTTGCCGGTCTCGTCGTCGACGCGGTAACCGACGCGTGTGGGCTTTCCGTCGGAGTCGATGACCATCACGTTGCTCACGTGGATCGGCGCCTCCTGGGTGACGATGCCGCCCGACTTCGCGCCACGCTCGGTGCGCGACTCGGCGGTGTGCTTCTTGATCCGGTTAACGCCCTCGACGAGCACCTTGTTGCGGGTCGGGAATGCGACCAGCACCTTGCCCTTGGCGCCCTTGTCCTTGCCGGAGATGACGAGCACCGTGTCGCCCTTATGGACCTTCATCTACAACACCTCCGGGGCGAGCGAAACGATCTTCATGAAGCGCTTCTCGCGCAGTTCACGGCCGACCGGACCGAAGATGCGGGTTCCGCGCGGATCGTTGTCGGGCTTGATGATGACGGCGGCGTTCTCGTCGAACTTGATGTAGCTGCCGTCGGCACGTCGGCGCTCCTTGACGGTGCGCACGATGACGGCCTTCACTATTTCGCCCCGCTTGACGTTGCCTCCGGGGATGGCTTCCTTGACGGTCGCCACGATGACGTCGCCGATGCCGGCATAGCGCCGCGACGAGCCACCGAGCACACGGATGCACAGGATCTCCCTGGCGCCCGTGTTGTCGGCGACCTTGAGTCGCGATTCCTGCTGAATCACTCGATCTCCTCGACCTGGTTAATGTGTGCACGGCAGATACCGACCTGACGTGCGCGGTCTTGTGTCACCCAAAGGCACGCGGGGCTTTCCGGAACGGAGAGCCAAGGTCTGCCCAAGGCAACCCCCAAATTGTAGGTGACAAGCACATTTGCACCAAATCCGCCTCATCCTGGGCCTTCGCACACCACGTGTGTCCTCGCTCACGGAACGCCGGGGCGATGAACTAGAGCGCCCGTCCGCGTCGTGGCTTCTTTGTCAGGGAGCTGTCCGTCCGAACGTCAGGAGCTGGGAAAATGCTGTCCTTCTTGACCGAAGTCGTGCCCGCCGCGATTGCCAACCCCACGCCCGCCGCGTGGCGCGTGTTGACCAAGGCCGCCTACTTCCTCGGGATGATGGCGGTGATCGGTGGCTGCGTGCTCCACCTCGCCGTGCTGCGGCCGGTCTTACGCCGCCCGTCGGTGGATTCCGCCGACCGCGCTGCAATAGAGCATCGGCTCGGTGTGGTGCTCGCGAGCGGCGGCGCGTTCTTCCTCGTCGCCTTGTACTTCCAGTTCGCGGCTCTGATCGCCAGGGCGAAAACACCCGGCAGCACCCCGACGACATACGCGCACGCGCTGTCGCCGTCGGCGATGTGGACCTACGTGACCGCCCCGGGCAAGCCGAACCAGTGGATCTCCGCGGGTGCGGTGTCCGCCATCCAATACCTGTTGTGGGCGCTGGCCGCGATCGTGCTGATGCTGCTGTGGCGACGGTCGTTTCGCACCAGGCTCACCGCCATCGTTACCACCGCACTCGTCATCACCTTCGTATCGCACCAGATCAGCCTCATACCAATGGATTTCGGTGCTGCCACGGCCGAAAGTGTGGTCGATGTGGTCGTCAACCACGTCCACGTACTCGCGGTCTGCGTGTGGATCGGCGGCGTCGGAACCTTGGTCGCGCTGTCGGTGTTCCGGCGTGAGGTGAGCGCCGCCGCTGGGGCGGCTTGGGCGCAGGTATGGATCCGGTTCGGCACCATGGCGGTGATGGCTGTCGGCTGCCTCGTCATCAGTGGGATGTACATGGCGTGGACTCTCATCGGCAGCCCAGCGGAGTTGTTCACCACGAAGTTCGGCAACATCCTGCTGGTCAAGGTCACGCTGGTAGGGCTGATTCTCCTGATTGGCGGGGCACACGAGTTCGTCCTCATGCCACGCATGGTCGCTGCGCGCGCCGCCGGTGAATCGGCCTCACTGCTGCGGCTTGCGGTCCGGGTCGCACCGCGGCTGGCCGCGGCGGAGGCGGCGTTGGGGCTCGGTGCACTCACAGCGATGACCTTCCTGAACGGATCGGCCCGCGCTCAGGCCGGTGACGCGGACCCGGCGTTGAGCGGTGAGGTCATCGGCCTCGGTGTTCTGCTGATCGTCGTTCTCGCTGCGTCGTTCGTGGTGACCGCGAAGTTGTCCGACCGACTTGCCCGCGCCCACATCGGCGGTCCGGTGCCGTCCGCCAACTAAGCGCCTGCCACACAACGGAAGCCGATGTGTGTGGTGGCGCTGTCCTGCGATTGCGGCGACCGCGCCGACGGCCGGAACCGGTGGCAGTACTCGGGCGCGCACAGGTGGGAGCCACCCTTGAGTGTCTGGTTGACGGTTGGGTCCGGAGCGCACGGCCCACAACAGGACTGCACCGCGCCATCGACGCGGTGATGCGCGGAGAACTGCGTCGTCGTCCACTCCCACACGTTGCCGATCATGTCCACCAGACCGAATCGGTTCGGCGGAAACGTCCCGACCGGCGATGTCCCGACCCAGCCGAGTGCGCCGTCGTTGCGGTACGGAAACCGGCCCTGCCAGGTATTGGCCATCAGCCGGCCACCGGGTGCGGCGTCGTCGCCCCATGCGTAGGCGGAGCTGGCACCGCCGCGTGCCGCGTACTCCCACTCCGCTTCGGTCGGCAGCCGACGACCGGCCCACCGGACGTAGGCGGCGGAGTCGGGATAGGCGACCTGTACCACCGGATGGTCGAGGCGGTCGTCGAAGTTCCAGGTCCCGTTGTCGGGGCCGAACGGATGGCGCCAGCTGGCGCCGGGCGACCACTGCCACCATTGCCGCCAATCGCGTAGGTCGACCGGGCCAGCCGTCGGCCGGAAGACCAACCCGCCGGGCACCAGGTCGCGCGGGTCCGCCCCCGGGTACAGCTGCGGATCGAGCGGCTGCTCGGCGACGGTCACGTAGCCGGTGGCGTCGACGAACGCGGCGAACTGCGCGTTGGTCACCGGGTGGCGTTCGATGGCGAACGCCTCGACGGTCACGGTGTGCGCAGGCGCCTCTTCCGGATAGAACTGCGTCGAGCCCATCCGAAACGAGCCGCCCGGCAGCTCGACGAGCTCGGTGAGCATGGCATTCAGGGTAATTCGACCTCGAAGTCCTCGGTGAGCAGTGCGGCGGCCTCGTCGAATCCCGGGGAACCGGTTGGGGCCTGCACGTGAACCGAGACCAAATAGTCGTCTCCGCCGTTGGTCCAGATGTGGACGATGCGGTCTTCGAACTCGACGGCGTTCTGCGGCGTATCCGACCACGCGCCCATCAACTTCTGGCCACTGAACCCGCACAGTTCTCCCGGCATGATGCTGACGCTGCTGACCGCCGACTCCGCCATCAGGTCATCCGCGTACTTGCGGAACGCCGCCGCCGGGTCCAGCTGCGTCAGCGCGATCGTGACGGTCGCCTCCATGCCGCCCTTGCCGTCCAGCCGTCCGCCGACCTCGCCACTGCCCGTCGTCATCGACCACCCATCGGGCACGCCCACGGTGATCCGCGGTGCCCGGGGGTTGTCGATCTGCGCCGTCATCCGCACGGCGGGTTTGATCGGCTGCGAGCAGGCGATCGTGTTCGGCGGTATCGGTGTCCGCGTAGTGGGCAGCACGCCGGGCGCCGCATCGTCGGCTTCGCCACTTCCCGTGGTCGGCGTCGGCGCCGACGATGTCAAGCCGGGCTCAGCACCGCCCGCGACGATGGGAACGCCGTCGCTCATCCTGACGCATGCCGACACCATCACGACGACCAGCGCGAGGCTGGCCGCCCATCGACGGCGATTCATCAGTCTTTGGCGAAGGCCCGTGCGAACTCGCGTTCCAAATCCACATAGGCCTTGCCTGAGACGTCAACGTTCACCTGAGCGATCGTGCCACCTGTGAACGCGAAGGGTGCTTTGTAGGTCCGCGAAACGGGCGATCCGGTGTTCTTCCCCACACTCAGAGTCGCGCCCGCGAGGCCGAACGTCCCCGGGTGAATCTTCACGCCCGAACGGGATGCCACCTCGGCGTCGTCGATGTAGAGCGCGACATCGCCGAGCGGGGTGTGACTGCCCTCGACGGTGCCCGTACGGACGAAGGCAACACCGAGGGTGTGCTTGCCCACAGGCACTGCTTCGGACGATGCCAGTTGCTGTTCCTCCTCGCCGAGGAAGTTGTAGATGTAATGCAGCCGCCCGTCCTGGATGAACATCACGTGCCCGCCGTGTGCGCCGCCGTGCTTGAACAACACACCCTCCGCGCCGCTGGTGTCGACGCTGACGTCCGCGATGACCACGAACGAGCGACCCTGAATCTCGACGGCGGCACCCATCCCGACGTCGGCGGTACCCGGGTAGTACAGGTAGGACTCGCGGGCGCCGGACAGATAGGGCCGCCACCGTGTCATCGTCTCGAAAACATTGAGGTCCGCCAGCGGAAGCCCGTTGTACTTCTGGGCCTCGCTGCGCCACAGGGCCTTGAGCTCCTCGAGTTTGTCTGGGTTCTCTGCGGCGAGGTCGTGGCACTGGCTGCGGTCGGCTTGGATGTGGAACAGCTCCCAGCGGTCCTTGTCGAAGTGTGACCAGCCGGCGGGTGTGGCGGCGTGGACGGTGTTCGCGAACCATCCCTTGCGCCAGATTCCGCGGGTGCCCAGCATGGCATAGAACTGGGTCTCCTTGCCGGTTGGTGCATCCGGATCAGCAAGGGTCACTTTGAAACTCACGCCGTCGAGCGGCTTCTGCGGCACACCCTTGACAGTGGCGGGCGGGGTGATGCCAAGCAGGTCGTACACCGTCGGGGTGATGTCGCAGACGTTGACATAGTTGTCGCGTACCTCACCGTGTGCGCCAATTCCCTTGGGCCAGGAGATTATTGCGGTGTCAGCAATCCCACCCTCATGGGAGGCGTAACGCTTGAACAACTTGTATGGCGTGTTGAACGCCATCGCCCACCCGATCGGATAGTGGTTGTAGGTCTCCGGACCGCCGAGGTTGTCCATGAACCGCAGGCCCTCTTCGACGGTGTCGATGTAACCGTTGAAGAACTTCACCTCGTTCACCGACCCGTTCGGGCCCCCCTCGCCGCTGGCGCCGTTGTCGGAGATGACCACGATGATGGTGTTGTCGAGTTGGCCGGACTCTTCCAAATAGTCGATGACGCGGCCGATTTGGGCGTCGGTATAGCTCAGGAAGCCGGCGAACACCTCGGCCATCCGGCAGAACAGCCGCTTGTCGTCGTCGCCGAGCGAATCCCACGGACGCACCGTGTCCTGCGGTGGCCACGGTTCGCCGTTGGGGCCCTTGACGTCCAGGTACGGATTGATCGGCGAGAGCTCGGTGTCCTGCGGGACGATGCCGAGCCTCTTCTGATTCTCCAGGACGATTTCGCGGTAACGCTCGTAGCCCATGTCGAACTTGCCGTCATACTTGTCGACCCATTCCTTGAACACGTGGTGAGGTGCGTGTCCGGCGCCAGGGCAGACGTAGGAGAACCACGGCTTGTCCGGTGCGATCACCTTTGCGTCGCGGATGAATTCGATTGTCTTGTCGGCGATGTCCTTCGACAGGTGGTAGCCGTCTTCCGGTAGCGCAGGCGGGGCAATGGGGTGATTGTCGTAGACGAGTTCGGGATACCACTGGTCGGTTTCACCGCCCATGAACCCGTAGAACCGCTCGAAGCCTCGCGACAGCGGCCAATGTCGTTTCGTGGAGGCAAGATTGGATTCCTCGAGCGGCGTCAGGTGCCACTTGCCGACGCAATAGGTGTTGTAACCGTTGTCGACGAGAACCTCTGATAGCAGCGCGGTGTCGGCCGGTATACGGCCATTGCAGCCCGGGAAGCCGTCGGTGAACTCCTCGATGGTCGCCATCCCCACCGTGGTGGCGTTGCGCCCGGTCAGCAGCGAGGCACGGGTCGGCGAGCACAACGCGGTGGTGTGGAATTGCGACAGGCGCACACCACGTTCTGCGATCCGGCTCATCGTCGGCATCTTTACCAGCCCGCCGAAGCAGTCCCACGTTGCGATCCCGGTGTCGTCCCACACCAGATACAGGACGTTGGGCGCGTCCTCGACGGCCGTCGGTGCGGCGTAGGGGCCCCAGTCGGGTTCGGAATCCCGGATGTCCAGCTCGATCTTGCCGTTGAATTCCGTTGCCATGGCCCGGAGATTACACGGGCCGAGTGTCCGTTAGCCGAGAAATTGACGGTTGTGCCACCACTTCTTGCCTGGTCAACCACCGCCGCACCGCCAGGAAAGGGATGGTCCATCCCAGCCAAGCGCCGATGCCGGCCGCGAACCACAGAAAGTGGTCGTCGTTGCCACCAAAAACGCTGTCCCGCAGCGGCTGCAGCGTG
Organism: uncultured Actinomycetota bacterium; assembly: GCA_963848855.1. Classification (GTDB taxonomy): domain Bacteria; phylum Actinomycetota; class Actinomycetes; order Mycobacteriales; family Mycobacteriaceae; genus Mycobacterium. The sequence continues at coordinate 67,166 of CAWKFL010000005.1, read as the reverse complement.
AGAAACAGAACCGGGGTCCAGATCCGATTAGTGATGATCGACAGCGCCAGGGTCACGCTGAGCACCATGTGCCTGCGATGGTCAGCGAACCGCCGCTGCCGCGCGGCGAAGTAGCCATTGATCGTGAACCAGAGCCACAGCGAGGCCAAGAAGACATTGCTGACGGCGAGGAACGGGCCGAAGGGCGTTGCCGCCCCGATGACCATCGCGCACACGGCGGCCGGGATCGCGCTACCGACGTAGACGCGTCCGACCCGTCGATGCAGCATCGGGCGACGGACACGGAGCCGCGGCCAGATCTGCGCGACACCGGCCACCATCGCCACACTCGCGAACATCACATGCGCCACCAGCAATGGGTAATGCAACGCGAAGGTCGGCGGGACACGCGTGCCGCCGGAGAAATACGGCGGCAAAGAGAACGCCAAGAAGACCGCCACGGCGACGGCGAGGGCGACAGCCGGCCAAGCGCGGGAGGACGTGCGCGATGCGTATGTCATACGCAGGGAGCGTACGGCATACGCAATCGAGGCGCATCTGGTTTAGGCTGGTCGGTGATGACCGACGATGAGCCGCTCCCCCGCGCCCTCGAGATCCTGTGGCGCGAGCCGGCGACCGCCCGGCGTACGGGCGGCTTGAGTCGGGACAGCATCGTCGCGGCCGCGATCGAGTTGGCCGACACCGACGGTCTTGGCGCCCTGTCGATGGCGCGGCTGGCGGACCGGCTCGGCTGCGGCACGATGTCGCTCTACCGCCACGTCGCGAACAAGGACGAGCTGGTGACGTTCATGCTGTCCGCGGGCCCCGGGCCGCCGCCTACGTCCGCGCGTGGCTCGGATTGGCGTGACGCTCTTACCGATTGGGCCGTCGGTCTATGGGACGTCTACCACGCGCATCCGTGGATTCTGCAGACCGCGGCTGCCGGTCCGCCCGCCGACCCCGGTCAGGTGGCGTGGCTCGATGCCGGCCTGGCCGCGCTGGGCGCCACTGGCCTGTCCGAGCGCGACAAACTGGCCGCCGTGATGGCGGTGCTGCATTACGTCCGGGGCGCCGCGGCACTCGATATCGAGGCCGCAGACCACATCGACGGTCCCGAATACCCAGCGCTGCTCCGGCGGCTGCTGGACGCCGGGAAATTCCCTGCGCTCGCGGCGGCGCTCGAGGACGGGGTGTTCGAAACGGCCGACGGCGACCACCTCGCCGAATTCCACACCGGGATAAGCCAATTGCTCGATGGAATCGCCGTGAGGATCACCGCGCGGTAATGAGCTTGCCGCACGGCGGGAATCCCGACGCAGACTGACATCAGCTCTCGGGCACGACCTCGTTGACGCGGTACAGGCGCCAAGTCGGCTGGCTGTCACCGTCGTTCGGATCTCGAGCTCCAGCGTGGCGATGTCCGCACCGGTCGCATACAACGTCGGGAACCGCACATTGAGGGCGTCGGAGGCGCCGCGACCGGTGGGCGGGACCGCCAGCAGGTATTCGATGCCGTTACCGACGGGATCGTTGAGCAGCGCGGTGAAGTCGGGGTCGGACGGCACCACGAACGTCTTCGGTTTGTCGGAGGCTGGCGACTGAAACCTCAGCGGGGCAGGCGGTTCCGCGGCCGAGCTGTCCACGGTGGTGGCACCGTCGATGGTGAGCGTGACCGGTTGAAACTCACCGCAGCGGCCGGTGTTACCGCTGATGTCAACGGCGACATCGAGATTCGTGTATCGCTGCAGGCCGGAGTCGGGAACGTCGATCCAGCGGTCGATCTCACCGGTGGAATCGATCGGCCAGCGATCGACGGTCTGGCCACCGACCGAGACGACCACCAGGCCACCGACACTCGACGGCAGCGGCGTGTACGAGCCTTTCAGGTTTACCCGGACGCCCTTGACCGGTCTGCCGATGCGGGTCTGGTCCAGGCCGACGGAGACTTGGGGCTTCATCGCGGTGGCGTTCACGCCCGGCTGGCCGAGGTCACGGATCGTGGGCTGGTTGGCGGGCAGCTGGGGGCTGCTCTTGATCGGCCCGGCTACGGCCTTCGACAGCGCAAGTCTCGAAATATCGCTGCTGAGCAACCGTGTCTGGTTGACCAGGTCGTTGGCGGGGCCGGTGATGAGTAGAGCAGGCACGCCGACGACGCCCTGCAGGGCGACCGCTGCCGCCCGACCTTCGCGGATCACGATGTTGCGTTCGAACGGCCCCGACGGTGTGGGCGGCGCCATTTCCTGCCCGGGCAGCGAGGCGATGTCGACATCGGTCGACTGCCCGCCGTAGCGGGCGACGACGGCAGTGGTGAGACGAACCGCAGCGTCCGATGGGGTCTGCGGAATGAACACCGTGAGCCGCTCCAGCACCGGTGGAAGGAAGTCGGCGACGACCCGTGGCGCAGCCTCCCGCCCCGTGTAGCTGACCGCGGCTTTGACCAGCCGTAGTGGAATGGCCCTCTCGTACAGGCAATAACCGTCCGGCGGCAACAGCTGGCTGCGCAGTAGGACGGTCAGTGCGTTGTCCACGATCTCGGCACCAGCCAACGGAACCGAGATCGGAGCACCGTCGGGCGGCAGGTCGACGCGCGAAACCGTGCGGTTGTCCTGGGTGACAGAGATGCTGCCTTCACGCACGTTCGGCGGCAGCTCCACCACCGCGTTCAGCGCGCCAGGGGTGAGGCCCGCGGGCACGGGGACAGTCAACGTCTGGACACCTTGAAGTCCGTACAAGGCAATATCCGCGTCGGAGCCGAGCGCCTTTAGGCCGAGCGTCGGCGCGTCAGCGACCTCTCTCCCATCCCCCGGCGCGGCACCTGAGGGCGGCATTCCGCTGCAGACCGTTAGGGCAGCTAACACGACGACGCCCGCCGAGCGGCGTATTGCAAGCTTCAGACCTGGAATAACACCTCCCCGTTGGGGCGAATGTTAAACCAAGCGATTCGCTCGGCAAACGGAATCGGGTGATCTCGTCGGTCGCGCCTAGCGACGTCGGCACATGCAAAAGCCCCCGCCACGCCGAAGCGCGCGGGGGCTATGCGTTCGGTACTACTTGGCCTTCTCGAGGATCTCGACGAGCCGCCAGCGCTTGGTGGCCGACAGCGGACGGGTCTCCATCAGCGAAACCCGGTCGCCGATGCCTGCGACGCTGTCCTCGTCGTGCGCCTTGACCTTCGTCGTGGTCCGGATGATCTTGCCGTACAGCGGATGGCTCTTGCGGTCCTCGAGCTCGACCACGATCGTCTTCTGCATCTTGTCGCTGACGACGTAGCCGATACGCGTCTTGCGTCGACCGCGCGGCTTCTCGGCGCGCGGGGTGTGCTTGGGCCCCTTGGTTTCTGCCATTACGAATCCTCACCTACGGGTCCGGAAGCCAGACCCAACTCACGTTCGCGCAACACGGTGTACACGCGCGCAATCTCCTGACGCACCGTGCGAAGCCGGCGGTTGTTGGACAGCTGACCCGTCGCCATCTGGAAGCGCAGATTGAACAGCTCTTCCTTGGACTCGCGCAGCTTGTCCTTCAATTCGTCGTCGGTCAGTTCGCGCAGCTCGCCCGGCGTCACTCCCACAGCCATCAGAAGTGCTCCTCTCGGGTCACGATGCGTGCCTTGATCGGCAGCTTGTGGATCGCGCGGGTCAATGCGTCTCGCGCGATCTTCTCATCGGGGTAGCTCAGCTCGAACAGCACGCGGCCGGGCTTGACGTTGGCGATCCACCACTCCGGCGAACCCTTGCCCGAACCCATTCGGGTTTCGGCGGGCTTCTTGGTCAGCGGACGGTCGGGGAAGATGTTGATCCACACCTTGCCGCCACGCTTGATGTGCCGGTTGATGGCGATACGAGCGGACTCGATCTGCCGGTTGGTGATGTAGGCGTGCTCCAGTGCCTGGATGCCGTAGTCACCGAAGCTGACCGTGGTGCCGCCACTGGCGATGCCACGCTGCCTGGGGTGATGCTGCTTGCGGTGCTTGACCTTACGGGGAATCAACATTGGTTCAGCTCTCCCCTGACGTTGGAGTTTCCGTGGCCCCGGAAGACGTTGCCTCAGCGGCAGCGGCCTCGGTTCCAGCAGTGGCTTCGGCGACCGCAGGCGCATCTTCGGTGCCCGTGGCGGCGCGGCCTGCCTCGGTGCTCGTCGCGGTGGTACCGGACGCACCGCTGCGGCGCGGGCGGGTGCCCGACGGGCGCTCGCGGCGCGGACGATCGGCGCCCGACGGAACCGTCGCCGTGGCCTCACGCTTGCCACCGACGATGTCGCCCTTGTAGATCCACACCTTCACGCCGATGCGGCCGAAGGTGGTCTTGGCCTCGTACAGGCCGTAGTCGATGTCGGCGCGCAGCGTGTGCAGCGGCACCCGACCCTCGCGGTAGAACTCCGAGCGGCTCATCTCGGCGCCACCAAGGCGGCCCGAGCACTGCACCCGGATGCCCTTGACGTTGGGCTGACGCATCGCCGACTGAATGGCCTTGCGCATCGCGCGGCGGAACGCCACACGGTTCGAAAGCTGCTCGGCCACACCCTGAGCCACCAGCTGAGCCTGCGACTCCGGGTTCTTCACCTCGAGGATGTTCAGCTGAACCTGCTTGCCGGTCAGCTTCTCCAGGTCTGCGCGGATGCGGTCGGCCTCGGTGCCGCGGCGCCCGATCACGATGCCCGGCCGCGCGGTGTGGATATCAACACGGACTCGGTCGCGAGTGCGCTCGATCTCCACGTCGGCGATGCCGGCGCGCTCCAGACCGGTGGCCAGCAGCCGACGGATCGCCACGTCTTCCTTGACGTAGTCCTTGTACTGCTTGTCGGCGTACCACCGGGACTTCCAGTCGGTGGTGATACCGAGCCGGAAGCCGTGGGGATTGATTTTCTGGCCCATTACTCTGAGCCCTCCTTCGCTTCGTCAGAAGCTTCTGCAGTCTTTGCGCCGGTGCCTTCTTCGCGGGCGCCTTCTTCTCGGGCGCCGTGCTCTCAGCCGCGGCCTTGGTCGCGGGTCCCTTCTTCGCCGCTGCAGCCTTGCTGCCCTGCGCGCGACGGGCACGCGCGGCGCTGGCCGACCTGCCGCCGCCGCGCTCTTCCTTGGACGGGCGGCTTTCTACGACCACGGTGATGTGCGTGGTGCGCTTGCGGATTCGGAACGCACGCCCCTGGGCACGCGGCCGGATGCGCTTGGCGGTGGGGCCCTCGTCGGCGTAGACGGTGGCCACGACGAGCGTGGACGGATCCAGGCCCTCGTTGTTCTGCGCGTTGGCCGCGGCGCTGGCGATCACCTTGGCGACCGGCTCGCTGGCTGCCTGCGGCGCCCACCGCAGGATGCTCAGAGCCTCTTCCACGGACTTGCCGCGCACCAGGTCGATGACCCGGCGCGCCTTCGTCGCCGAGACACGCACGAAGCGCGCCTTGGCGACCGCAGACGGATATTCAGTCGTGATACTCATCAGAGTCCTCTGCTCTTCGCGCGAGCGCTCATCGCCGCTTCGCCTTCCGGTCGTCCTTGATGTGACCCTTGAACGTGCGGGTGGGGGCGAACTCGCCGAGCTTGTGCCCGACCATCGCCTCAGTGACGAACACCGGGACATGCTTGCGGCCGTCGTGCACCGCAAAGGTGTGCCCGATGAAGTCGGGGATGATGGTCGACCGACGAGACCAGGTCCTGATGACCTGCTTGGTGTTCTTCTCGTTCTGTACGTCGACCTTCTTGAGCAGATGGTCGTCGACGAACGGACCCTTCTTCAGGCTGCGTGGCATCGTTTATCTCCTGGCTACGTCTACCGGTGGTGCTTCTTGCCGGTACGCCGGCGTCGGACGATGAGCTGGTCGCTCTGCTTCTTGCGCTTGCGGGTACGGCCCTCGGGCTTACCCCACGGGCTGACCGGGTGACGGCCGCCGGAGGTCTTGCCCTCGCCGCCGCCGTGCGGGTGGTCGACCGGGTTCATGACGACACCACGGACGGTGGGGCGCTTGCCCTTCCACCGCATACGGCCGGCCTTACCCCAGTTGATGTTGGCCTGCTCGGCATTGCCGACCTCGCCGACGGTGGCGCGGCAGCGCACGTCGACGCGCCGGATCTCACCGGACGGCATACGCAGCGAGGCGTAGGTGCCTTCCTTGCCAAGCAGCTGGATGCCTGCACCAGCCGAGCGGGCGAGCTTGGCGCCGCCGCCGGGCCGCAGTTCCACTGCGTGGATCACGGTGCCGGATGGGATGTTGCGCAGCGGCAGGTTGTTACCGGGCTTGATGTCGGCGTTGGCGCCGGACTCCACCGTGGCGCCCTGCGAAAGCCCCTCCGGCGCAATGATGTAGCGCTTCTCGCCGTCAAGGTAGTGCAGCAGCGCAATGTTCGCGGTGCGGTTGGGGTCGTACTCGATGTGCGCGACCTTGGCGTTGACGCCGTCCTTGTCGTTGCGACGGAAGTCGATCACGCGGTACGCGCGCTTGTGACCACCGCCCTTGTGCCGGGTGGTGATCCGACCGTGCGCGTTGCGACCGCCCTTACCGTGCAGCGGACGAACCAGCGACTTCTCCGGATGGTCGCGAGTGATCTCGGCGAAATCGGAGACGCTGGCACCGCGACGACCCGGGGTCGTCGGCTTGTACTTGCGAATTCCCATGATTCTCTAGGTCTCTCTGCGTCGCCGGCTAGGCCGGTGCTCCGAATAGGTCGATCGGCTTGCTACCCGCGGCCAGCGTGACGATGGCGCGCTTGGTGTCCTTGCGCTTGCCGTACCCGGCGCGGGTGCGCTTGCGCTTGCCCTGGCGATTCATGGTGTTCACCGAATCGACCTTGACCTTGAAGATCTTTTCGATCGCGATCTTGATCTGGGTCTTGTTCGAATCGGGGTGCACCACGAACGTGTACACGTTGTCCTCGATCAGCCCGTAGGACTTCTCCGAGATGACCGGGGCCAGGATGATGTCGCGGGGGTCGGTGACGGTCGCCATCAGGCCGAAACCTCCTCAGTGTTCTTGGTGTTCGCCGCGATGTAGGCGTCCAACGCCTCAACGCTGAACACCACGTCGTCGGCGTGCAGCACGTCGTACGTGTTGAGCTGATCGGGCGCAAGCACATGCACACCGGGAAGGTTGCGCACGCTGAGCGCGCCGGTCTCGTCGCTGCGACCGATGACCAGCAGAACCTGCTTGTGCTCGGTCAGCGTGGCCAGGAACGCCTTGGCGCTCTTGGTCGACGGGGTCTGACCCTCCACCAGCTCGGTGACGGCGTGGATGCGGCCGTTGCGCGCCCGGTCCGAGAGCGCCCCGCGCAGCGCGGCGGCGATCATCTTCTTCGGGGTGCGCTGGCTGTAGTCGCGCGGCTTGGGGCCGTGCACAACGCCACCACCGGTGAACTGTGGTGCACGCGTCGAACCCTGGCGGGCGCGACCGGTGCCCTTCTGGCGGTACGGCTTCTTGCCACCGCCGCGGACCTCGCCGCGCGTTTTCGTCGAGTGCGTGCCCTGCCGCTTGGCGGCCAGCTGTGCCTCGACAACCTGATGCATCAGTGCGATGTTCGGCTCGACGTCGAACAGCTCGGCGGGCAGCTCGACAGATCCGTCTGTCTTTCCGCCCGGGGTGTGGACGTCAATCTTCGTGGTTGCCATTACTTCTCGCCTCGCTTGATTGCGGTGCGGACTACGACCAGTCCACCGGTGCGTCCGGGGATTGCGCCTTTGATCAAGAGGACGCCGTTTTCGGCATCGACCTTGTGCACCAACAGGTTCTGCGTGGTGACGCGGTCGTTACCCATTCGGCCCGACATCCGCGTGCCCTTGAAAACCCGGCCCGGGGTGGCGCAGCCGCCGATGGAGCCCGGGCGACGGTGCACCGCCTGGGCGCCGTGGCTGGCGCCCTGGCCGCGGAAGCCGTGGCGCTTCATCGTGCCCGCGAAACCCTTGCCCTTGCTGGTGCCCGTGACGTCGACGTAGTTGCCGTCGGCGAAGATCTCGGCGGTCAGCTCCTGGCCGACCTCGTACTCCGCGGCGGCGGCCTCATCGTCGAGCCGCAGCTCGGCGAGGTGGCGGCGCGGGTTCACCTCTGCCGCGGCGTACTGGCCGGACAGCGGCTTGTTCACCTTGCGCGGGCTGATCTCGCCGTAAGCGAGCTGCACGGCGCTGTAGCCGTCGCGCTCCTGCGTGCGAATGCGGGTGACGACATTGGGCCCGGCCTTGACGACCGTCACCGGAACAACCCTGTTGTTCTCGTCGAACACCTGCGTCATGCCCAGCTTGGTGCCCAGAATGCCTTTGCGTGCCATTTCTAAGGAGCTCCTACTGGATTTCTACTGGATATTGACGTCGACGCTGGCCGGCAGATCGATGCGCATCAGGGCGTCAACGGTCTTCGGCGTCGGGTCGAGGATGTCGATAAGCCGCTTGTGTGTGCGCATCTCGAAGTGCTCCCGCGAGTCCTTGTACTTATGCGGGGACCGGATGACGCAATACACGTTCTTCTCGGTCGGCAGCGGCACGGGCCCAACCACGCTGGCGCCGGTTCTGGTGACCGTCTCCACGATCTTGCGCGCCGAGGCGTCAATCGCCTCGTGGTCGTAGGCCTTGAGCCTGATGCGGATCTTTTGTCCCGCCACGCTTCTCCTACCTCACTCCTGCTTGGTCCCGGCGCCTAGTCAATCGACTCGCGCTGGCTATAGCCGCCGCTGTTTACCTGTCTATGGTTCACCGATCCCCGCGGTCGGGCGTGTCGCCCTCACGCACACTCGGCCGCGGCGAAAATTCGTCACGATCGAGGTTGGGACCGGATGCGCCCGTTTGAGCGCCGGTCGTATGCCCGGCCAGGCGCGAACCCGGCTCAAGGCAACCCGAACAGTATGCCCTAGATCCTGGCCGCGGCCAAATCTCTGGCCAGCACCTATCGCCCAAACGGACACACGGGCGAGAAAGTGCGAGTAGATCTCGCCGGAACGTCGATCTCGGCAGCCGGGCGGGCCTTGGAAGCGACGTTACTTACTCCAGAGTAAGATAGCCGAGCATGGCCGCCTCGACGACGACGTATCGAATGTGGAAACAGCTGGCCGAGCGGCCCGGCGGTACCCGGCTGTTCTCGGCCGCGGCGATGGTTCGAGTGCCGTACTTCGCGTCGATCGTCCCGCATGTCGTGCGGATGGAGCCGGGGTTCGCCGAGGTCACCGTCCCGAAGTGGTTCTTCCTCTATAACCACCTGCACACCGTGCATGCGATCGCGTCGTGCAATGCCGCCGAGATGGCGATGGGGATGCTGATGGAGGCTACGGTCCCGACCAGCCACCGGTGGATCCCCAAGGCGATGACCGTGCAGTACCTCGAGAAGGCGACGACGTCGCTACGCGCGCAGGCCCGCCTTGACCCGCCGGATTTCGATTCGATCACCGAAGGCGTCGAGGTGGTGGTGCCGGTCAGCGTGATCGACCGCGCGGGCACCGAGGTGGTGCACGCCGACATCACCACTTGGGTAACGCCGGCCGCCTCCTGATGCCCAAACGGACACATGGGCGAGAAAGTGCGAGTAGATCGCGCCCAAACGTCGATCTCGTCCCAAGACAGCCCGGCCTACCGAACGGCCCCGTTGCACAGCGCGGCGAGTTGGGCCTCGGTCCACGCCGCCGCGACGCCCGGCGCACGGATCAGATAGTCCGCCCGCTTCTCTGCCGTCCACCCGAACGTCTCCCCCAGCCCGTCGAGCATGGTGCGGACGTAGGGCGCCGACGGCGGCCTCGGCTCGAGTTCCTGCAGCGACGTGAGGGTGAACATCGGCACGCCGTTCCGCTCCCCCAGGCTCAGCAGCGTCTCGTAGAAATTGGAGGTCACTTCGCACGTTCGGCCGCCCTGGCCGTCGAGCGCGAGATCGGTGCCGACCGCGCGCCTGCATTCCTGCGCAACCACGTCCGACAACTGCCCGAACGTCAGCAGATACGCCCGCGCAGCCAGCTCGCTATCGGCGTCGGGGTGGTAGAGCGCGATGCCTCCGCCCCACACGGTGGATTCGCCCGCGAAGAACAGGCCACCGCTGAGCCGAACGCCGACGTCGCTGCGGGGCGGCGTCCGATCGCGACAGCCGCTGTATGTGCGCCGAGCCCCGCGCGGCCGTCCACCCTCGATATAGCAGCGCAGACGTGCTGCGCGCATGTTTGATCCGTAGGCCACGTACCAAACCGGATCGTCGGTATTCAACCGATTACGGATCCTTCCTCGAGCGCTGCCTCGGCCTCGCGTAGCAGCACGGCCTGCGCCTCGTCGTAGATCCGCTGCGCTTCCTCGGGGCTGTCACCAACGGCGGTCAGGCCGACGCGACCGCATTCGGTCAGACAGCTGATCATGTGGAACACCACCCCGGTGCGGCGCGCCTGGTCGAAATGCAGACCGTGGCGCACGACAGAGTCGAACAGTTCCGTCACGGTGAGCGCCTTGAGCCGGTCGTCCTCGAAATGATCGGTCGCGACCAGGTACTTCGGGCTGCCGGACGGGGTCAAGAAGACGCCCCGCTCGCCGTCGTAGGAGCCGTCGGTGAGGAATTGAAGGGTCAAGAACGGGTGGGTGGTCCCGCCCTTGCGAAGGTTCAGCTCGATCGCATACGGCGTCCACGCACCGCTTTCGTCTTGCACGACAACGAAATCCACCGCGAACCTGCCGAGCACACCGAGCTTCGCCAGATGCCGTCCGATCGCCATCGCGGGCTCTGCGATGCTCGCGGCGTATTCGGGATCGGCGGGGAACACGCAGCCGAGATACTTCTGCCCACTCGCACCGCCGAGAAGCTGGTCGTGTGTGGACAGCAACTCGACGGTACCGTCGGGCAATGCCCGCATCTGGACGCTCGGACTGGTCAGCGCCGTACCCGTGATCCGCTCCTCGACGATGCCGCCGTGCTTCTCGAACGCAGCGAGATACGCCTCGACAGTGAGCTTTTCGGACTCAGGTTGCAGTCGGTGCACACATTCGGTGATCGCCGCCGCCTCATCCGGCGAACCGACTGCGGGAAGGTCGTGCAGATCCATCAGCGCGTTTCCGGCACCCGACACACCTTCGTTGAGTTTCACGATCGCCTGGTTCAGCGACGGCCGTCGCGCGCGCATGCTCTGCACGCCTGCGACGATGTCCTCGACGGTGCGAAGGTCTTCCGCGCCGACCGGGCAGCGCACCGAAAGCTCCTCGAACGTCCTGCGACAGCCGGTCTTGCTGCCGAGATCCGATAGCCGGGGATCCGAACCGTACATCGGGATGCGGAGGCTCAGCGCCACATCGCGCTCGAGTGGCGTTGTGTTGTAGGGGATCAGATGGCATCGCTCCCCGTTGGGGATCAGAGACCGGATCTGCCGCAGAAGCCGCGGACGGGCCAACAGCTTCGCGCTGAGCGCCGTCGACGACGCATCACCGACGGGAATCAAGGTGAGCCTGGCCCGGGCGTGACTGGGAATCACCCCGGGCAGCAACCCGAGGTAGTACTCCACGATCGGCTCCGAAATCGGTTGGGATGTCACGTAAATCATTCGCAGTCGCGGCTGGCGGAGCAGCAGCAACAGGAACAACGCACGTTCCTCCATCGCCTGCATGACGGTGCCACTGCCGGGGGTGGTCCGCTCGATGCTGATCGACGGAACCACGACGACCGATTCGTCCTCGAGGTTCAGCCGCATCGACTCCCACACCGACGGCATCGCGAGCTGCAAATCGTCGAAGAAGCGGTAGCGGTCGTCTTCATCCAGTTGTGAGAGTTGCCGACCGGTGGCCTGAAGTGTCATGCGTTCACCTACTTGTCTTTGAGCGCGCTGATGTTGTGCACGCGCACGGAGCGACTGAATCCTTTGGGCTGCACATCGCCCACCATTTCTGCGACGGCCACGTGCTCGGTGGCCGCGAGCACACGGTCGGTGACCAGCACCTGCCACGGTCCGGCGTCAGAACACAGCCGCGCGGCCAGATTGGTGACGCTGCCAATAGCGGCATAGTCGAAGCGGCCTTCGAAGCCGACCCGGCCGAGAGTCGCGTAACCCTGGGCGATTCCGATGCCCAGCGCGAGGTCATGGCCGAGGCGGGTCCAGCGCGCGGCAAGCTCGCGCACGGCGTCTCGGATCTCCAGCGACATCCGGACCGCACGCTCCGCCGCATCGTCGTACGGGATTGGGTCGTTGAAGAACGCCATGATTCCGTCACCAGTGAACCGCTCGAGCGTGCCTTCGTATGCGTGCACCGCGGTTCCGATGACCCGGTGGTACTCGGCCAGTACCCCCATCACCTCCTCGGGTTCACTGGCCTCGGCGAACGGCGTGAAGTTCCTGAGATCGGTGAACACCACCACTATTTCGCGACGATGACTGCCCAGCAGTGTCTCGTCACCGACGACGAGATCGGCCAGTTGCGGCGACAGGAAGCGGCGCAGGCGATTGGTGCGCTCCAGTTCGGCGACCTGCGTGGACACCCGGGTTTCCAGCTCGGTGTTCCACCTCGTCAGTTCTTCGGTCTGGCGTCGAATGGTGTCGTGGTACTGCTTGATGCGCGCCAACGACGCGACGCGCGCGAGCAGTTCGCTCTTGTCGAACGGCTTCGTGATGAAGTCGTCGGCACCCGATTCGAGTGCGGCCAGGCGTTGTTCGGTTCCGCTTGCCGTAATCATCACGACCGGAAGGAATTCCGTGGCGGGTGTGGACCGGATTCTGCGGCACACCTCGTGCCCGTCCATTTCGGGCATCACGATGTCGAGCAGGACGATGTCGATGTCCTCCTCTTCGAGTATGGCGAGCCCTTCCGCACCTGACGAGGCGATGAGAACCCGATACCCCCGGGGCGACAACACCGCTTCGAGAAGCCGCAGATTGGCGGGCTGGTCGTCCACAGCGAGGACGATCACCGGGTCGGTCATCGGTGCCCCCGCCCGTTCAGGAACGCTTCGATCTGGCCGGGGAGCGCTCGCACACTGATCGGCTTCTCGACGTATCCATCGAAGCCGGCCATCGACGCGCGCTGCCGGTCCTCGGCCATCGCGAAGGCGGTGACCGCGACCACGGGCACGTTGGGCCCCAGGGTTTCCCGCTTCAACCTGCGCATCGTCTCGGTCCCGTCGATGCCGGGAAGCTGCAGATCCATCAGCACGAGATCCGGGGGGTTCTCCTGCGCTGCGCGCAGCCCTTCCTCACCCGACTTGGCCTCGATGACGTGGTAGCCAGCGACCTGAAGCGTATCGCGCACCAGTTTCAGATTCAACGGATTGTCTTCGACCACAAGAATTTTGGCTGTCATCGGGGCGACTCCGTTGAACTCGGCCCTGATTCAGGCTGTGGCAATGAGAATCCGAACGTGCTCCCGACACCCGGCGTGCTTTCGAGCCACAAACGCCCACCGAACAGCCCAACGATGCGCCGCGACAGCGTCAGCCCGAGCCCGGTGCCCTCCTCTTTCGGGGCGCCGCGCCGGCCCTGTTGGAACGATTCGAATATCAGTTCCTGGTCCTCGGGAGATACCCCGATTCCGGTGTCGGTCACCGTGATAATGAGTTCCGTTTCATCGCGGTAGGCCCGGATCGACACGCTGCCGCCGTCCGGCGTGAACTTGACGGCGTTCGAGACGAGGTTGAGCACCACTTGTTTGAATCGCAGCTCGTCGGCCTCGACCGTGTCGACGTCCTCAGCGACCTCGACCGTGAGGCCGATCTCGTGCACTGTCGCCCGCTCGCGGACCGTCGCCAATGCGTACTCCAGCGCGCCGCCCACCTTGAATGTGCTTGGTTCGAGCACCATCTGGCCCGCTTCGACCTTCGACAGGTCCAGGATTTCGTTGATCAGCTCCAAGAGGTGCTTGCCCGAGTTCCAAATGTCGCGGACATACTCTTCCTGGCGCTCGTTGAGTTCGCCGAACATCCGGTCCAGCAGCACCTCGGAGAAGCCGATCACCGCGTTCAACGGGGTCCGCAGTTCATGCGACATGCTGGCCAGGAACTCCGACTTGTGCCTGCTGGCGACCTCGAGCTCCCCCGTCTTGGTCTGCAGCTCCCTGAACAACCGCGCATTGACGATGGCCAGTGCCGATTGGGTGGCGAAGGTCTGAAGCAGCTCGGAAATGTGCGGCGGAAAGCTACCCGTGCTGTGCCGCTGGATGACCAGCACACCCATGATCTTGTCGCCCCGGACCATGGGGACCGCGAGCACCGAACGCCAGCCATCTCGCAACAAAAGGTCCAAATGCGGATCGAGGTCGGCGTGTTCGAGGTCGGGCGCCTGCAGCGCCCTTCGCGCCAGCGCGGCACGTCCGACGAGGGTGGATTCGCGAAGGATCGTAATCGTTCGCAGCTTGTCCAGTAGATCGCGGCCGCAGCCGAAAGCCCCACGGACATGGAAAGATTCGCCGGTTTCGTCATACTCCAGGATCGATCCGCCGTCGGTTTCGGTGAGCCCTACGGCGTTGGTGACGATCTGGTTGAGGACCTCGTCGAGGTCGAGGCTCGAGGCGACGGTCTCGCCCACCTTCCGCAACGCCTCCAGTTGCGCGACCTTGCTGCTCAACTCGTCGCCCCTGGACTCGAGCGCACGCGTCAGGTTGTTCTGTCGCAGGACGATCGCGCCCTCGGCGGCGAACTCCTCGACGAGCTCGAGTTCGCGCTCATCGAAGGGCACGACGTCGGTTCGCCACAGCGACAGCACGCCGACCACCTCGTTCTGCAGGATCATCGGCGTTGACAGCATCGTGCGGAAGCCGGTCAGCTTCTGCAGATCGTGGCGTCCGTAATCCGCGTCCGCGAGCACGTCGGGGATCTGGACGGTATTCCTGTCCTCGGCCGCGCGGCCGACGGCGGAGGATCGGTTCCTGGCGATCGGCTTGGCCTCCAGAGACTTGCGATACTCCTCCGGGGTATTCCCCGCCACTCGGGACACCCGGAACACGTCGCCCTCGAGCAGGAACAACTGGGCCGCCTGCGCCCCGCACAGCCGCTTGGCGTACTCCACGATGGTGTCGAGAATTTCCCCTGGATCGGCGGTCGCGCGGCTGAGCGCGGCGAGTATCTCGCGGCTGGCCGCGGACAGGTGGCGGGCGTCCCGCAATTCCTTGTGCTGGCGGAACGACGCCCGCGATACGCGCGTCGTCCGTTCACTGTGCTCGGCCACGGTCCCCCTTCCGCACCCTGACGGTCAGTCTCCCCCTTTACGCGGCCGTAAACCGGCGTTTTAGGGAGAAACTGCGCAAGAAACGGCTAGTCCAGGTAAGTTCCGTGCCCTTCGCGCACCAGACCGTCACGGCCGAACGTCAGGACCTCGTTGACCAACTGACCACGGTGATTGCGGTAGTTGATCACCAGCGTCGACTCGCCGCGGTACACGCCGACCACCTCGAAGTGCAATTCCGGCAACGTCTTCAGCGCAGCCGTCCAGTAGTCGCGCAGCGCGGCTTTGCCACGCACCACTCCCCCACTCTCCGGCACCACCCGTGCCGCAACAGGCGAGGTGAACACGACGTCGTCGTGGAAGTGGCCGAGGACCGCCTCGATGTCATGGTCATTCCAGGCGGTCACCCACTCGTCGGCGTAGCTGGTGGGATCGGGAGTTGGCATGGCGGTTAACCTTTCACGGTTGCCCAGAACGGACATTGGTGCGTCTGTTCGAAATCGGAGACGACTCGGCTACCGTCGGGCTGCAACGACATGTACTTGCCCGCCGCGGCATCGCCTCCGACCTGCGGCCAGTCCGGCTGGCCCTCCGCACGGGGCTCACCGGTGCTGACGAACTGGCTCCAATAGTCGATCATTTGCTCGGACAGCTTTTGCTGGGCCGGATTCAGTGGCGGTGCGCCGCCGCCGTTGTCGAACAGGTAGCGAAGCTCGAACGAGTGGCTGGCGCCGACCGGGAACGGTAACTTGCGCATGGCGTCGGAAGTCGGCACGTCGCGGTCGTTGAACTCGTAGGCGTAGACGGGCTCGTCGGCGCTGAGTATGTCGGCCATCCGATCGGCCACGCAGGAGAACACGCCATCGGTGACCGCCGCCGAATACGCCAGCGGCACACTGGCGTAGCTAGTCAACGGGTAGTGCGCTTCGACCGCGCCCGCGTTGGGCCCGAAGGTCTCCGCCAGCAGTCCGGGATACTGGGCCGGCGAATACTGAAGGCCCAGCCGCAGATACTGCATCGCGACGGACAGCGTGAACTCATCGTGGTTGGAGCCGATCAGCAGCGGCACGCGAGCGGCGCGCCCCTCTGCGATCCCAGCGATCGGGTCGACCGGCAACGTCTTGGTGCCCGTCACGGGTCCGCTGAGCGTGTCGGCGCCGATGCGGCCGTACCAGACCGGCTGGCGAAGCTTGTCGGCAGGCAAGGCCCGGAGACACTCAGCAGCGGATTGCGGTTCACCGCAGCCCAATTCGGCCGCATAGTCGATGCTGGCCTTCTCGGCCACCGGCAACGCTACCTGGGCTTGGCACGGCGCACTCTGGATGATCGCGGCGCGGAACAACCCCGCGGAATCGGGCGCCACGAGGTGATCGCACACCGACATACCGCCTGCAGATTCACCCGCCACGGTCACCTTGGCGGGGTCACCGCCGAAGTTGGCGATGTTGTCGCGCACCCAGCGCAGCGCCGCCTGCTGGTCGGCCAGGCCGTAGTTGCCGACATCGCCCGGTGGGCCCAGCGCCGGGTGGGCCAGGAAACCCGTCGCGCCGAGTCGGTAGTTGATGGTGACGACGACGATGTCGCCCCGGCTGGCCAGCCGGCGCGAGTCGTAGGTGCCGCCGGTGCCGTTGATGAACGCGCCGCCGTGGATCCACACCATCACCGGACGCTGGGCACCGCCGGCGGGCGGCGTCCAGACATTCAGCGTCAGGCAGTCTTCGTCGGTCTGACGACCGAACTCCGGGTCGCCACCGGGGTCCTGGAGGCATCGTGGTCCGATTCGGCTGGCCTCCCGCACGCCCTGCCAGGCCGGCGCAGGCGCAGGCGGCTGCCACCGCAACGGTCCGACCGGTGGTGCGGCATATGGGATTCCGGCAAACAGGCGATGGTCGGGCGCGACGATGCCACGCACGGCTCCCGTGTCGGTCTGTACCACCGCCGGATCGCTCGGCGACGGCGGCGCGGCCGTCTTCGGTGGCAGCCCGTCCCCGCGCCCACAGCCGGCAAGCAGCACGATCAATGCGATGGCCAGCGAACGACGGCCGCGGCGGAGCAGGGTTGCGGTCGGCACGGCCTAGAGCCTAATCGCGGCCGATCGTCACATCCCTTCCCTTGCGTGGTCCACGTCACATACACTCGTAACTTGACACCCGTCAAGTAACGCCGCAGCCCGGCAGCGAAGGAGCCCGTATGAGCACGCCGACGATGGATGACGCCGCGAAAGTCCTGGCCGATCCCACGGCTTATGCCGATGATGCTCGGCTGCACGCGGCGCTGACTCACCTGCGGGCGAACAACCCCGTCGCGTGGGTCGACAATCCGCCGTACCGGCCGTTCTGGGCGATCACCAAGCACGCCGACATCATGGAGATCGAGCGCGCCAACGATCTGTTCCTGTCTGAACCGCGCCCCCTTCTCGCCACCGCCGAAGCCGACGACGTGCTCATGGCGCAGATGGAGGCGGGCATCGGATTGCGCACGCTGATACACATGGACGACCCGCATCACCGCAAGGTGCGTGCGATCGGCGCGGACTGGTTCCGTCCCAAGGCGATGCGCGACCTGAAGGTCCGTGTGGACGAACTGGCGAAGCGTTACGTCGACAAGATGCGCGACATCGGCCCGGAGTGCGACTTCGTCACCGAGATCGCCGTCAACTTCCCGCTCTACGTGATCATGTCGCTGCTCGGACTGCCCGAGGAGGACTTTCCGCGGATGCACATGCTCACCCAGGAGATGTTCGGCGGCGACGATGAAGAGTTCCAGCGCGGCAAGTCGCCCGAGGACCTGCTCGGGGTGCTCGCTGATTTTTTCAACTACTTCGCCACCCTGACCGCGTCCCGCCGGGCCAACCCGACCGAGGACCTTGCGTCCGCGATCGCCAACGGCCGCATCGACGGCGAGCCGCTGTCGGA
Organism: uncultured Actinomycetota bacterium; assembly: GCA_963848855.1. GTDB lineage: Bacteria > Actinomycetota > Actinomycetes > Mycobacteriales > Mycobacteriaceae > Mycobacterium. The sequence goes on along the minus strand of CAWKFL010000005.1, from coordinate 49,199 downwards.
TATGGACACCGCGTCCTACTACGTGATCGTTGCCAGCGCCGGCCACGACACCACAAAGGATGCGCTCTCCGGCGGGCTGCGTGCGCTCATCGAAAACCCCACCGAGCTAGAGCGATTGCGGCAGAACTTGGATCTGATGCCGACCGCCGTCGAGGAGATGATCCGCTGGGCCACGCCCGTCAAGGAGTTCATGCGTACCACCGCGCAGGACACGACGGTTCGCGGTGTGCCGATCACGAAGGGCGAATCGGTCTATCTCGCATATGTTTCCGGGAATCGGGACGAGGACGTGTTCGAAGATCCGTTCCGCTTCGACGTCGGCCGCGATCCCAACAGGCACGTGGCCTTCGGATACGGCGTTCATTTCTGCCTCGGTGCCGCGTTGGCGCGGATGGAGATGAGCAGCCTTTACAGCGAGTTGATTCCGCGGCTGGAGTCGATCGAGTTGGCGGGCGAGCCCGAACTCACCGCAACGACTTTCGTCGGTGGACTCAAGCACCTGCCGATTCGGTACTCGATCCGGTGATGAGGGGTTGCGCCTTGGCGTGGGTGGCCAGGAAGCCATCGACGGCGGCCTCGGCGCACGTGCGGTAGTCGAAATCGGCCACCGTGGAGAGCCTTCCGAGGATCAATGGGCCGATGAGCAAGGCGATCGCCCGGATGCGATCGGTGACCTCGATCTCCGCTTTCGCCTGCGGACTGTCGAAGATCGCGTCGAACGGCACCGAATACAGCTGGATGATCCGGGTACGCAAAGTACCGACGGTGTCCGAGTCGGCTTGGCGCACTTCGGAATAGGCTCCGGCATCGGGCCCTGAGGCCAACCAGGTCATCGCCGTGAGCACGGCGGGCACTTCGGCGATCGATTCGGCCCACCCCACCACCACGGCGATCAGCTGATCGCGCACGCTGCCTTCGGCCTGCGGCATCGGCGCCGGCTGCAGCAGGCTCATGAACGCCGCGCCCAGCAGATCGTTGACGCTGGGAAAATGGCGGTACAGCGTGGCCCGCGCTACGTTCGCGCTCCGCGTCACCGCGTCGATGGTGACCGCGCCAGGGCCGCCCGAGCGCAGGAGCGCGGTCGCGGCATCAAGCAGGCGGGCCCGTGACCGTGCCGGCCGGGGGTCGCCTGCGGCTGGACCCACACCCGCGTTGGGGACGGTCATCGTTTACTTCACCCTCCAGCGTGGAAAACAAGACTATCGGTCTCGCTACGAGACTATTAGTCTCAAAAGTCTCCTGTCGAAAGAGAGCGACGAATGGTCGACACCCTCATCCGCTCTGACCAGGATATCGACGCGAACCTGGCGAGATTGTCGAAGCTGGGCCGCGTCTGGTTGCTGACGGTCGCCGCCCTCGGCGTGTTGCTGGTGATCTCCTCGATGGTCGCGCTCAACGCGGCGCTTCCCGATATGGCGGTACAAACGGCCGCGACCCAGACCCAGCTCATCTGGATCGTCGACGGCTACACCCTGGTACTTGCTTGCCTCCTGCTGCCCGCAGGTGCGGTCGGCGATCGATACGGGCGGCGAGGCGCACTACTGGTCGGCCTCGCGATCTTCGGGGTCGCGTCGATCGCCCCGGTGTTTTTCGACAGTCCTGTGCAGATCATCCTGGCGCGCGCGGTGGCAGGCGTCGGCACCGCGTTCATCATGCCTGCGACGCTGTCCCTGTTGACGGCGGCGTTCCCGAAGAGCGAACGCAACAAGGCAGTCGGGATCTGGGCCGGGGTCGCCAGTTCCGGAGCAGTCGTGGGGTTCATGGGCACCGGCCTCCTGCTGCACCACTTCTCGTGGCAGTCCATCTTCTACGCGTTTGCAGCGTCGGCCCTTCTATTGTTCGTGGCCACCTGCACAATTCGGTCATCGCGCGACGAAACCGCCACTGCGCTGGACTGGGTGGGCGCCGCGCTGATCGGCGCCGCCGTCGCAGTGTTCGTGTTCGGCGTGGTGGAAGCGCCCGTGCGCGGATGGACGCATCCGGTCGTCTGGGGTTGCATGGCAGCCGGTTTCGCGCTCGCTGTCGCGTTCGCGGTGGTCGAACTGCGGCGCAGGCACCCGCTGCTGGATGTCCGACTGTTCGGCAGACCCGACTTCGCTATAGGGGCGGTCGGAATCACCATCCTTTTCTTCGCCAACTTCGGATTCTTCTTCGTCGTCATGCAATACATGCAGCTGATCCTCGGCTACAGTTCGCTCACGACGGGATTCGCGCTCACACCATTGGCGGTACCGATCATGGTCTTGGGCGCGACGATGCACCTCTATCTTCCGAAGGTCGGGCTGCGGACAGCCGTTGCCCTCGGTTTGTTCCTCATCGGCGCGGGGCTTTTCTGCATGCGGTACCTCGAGGCCTCTTCGACTTATCTGGATCTCGTGTCGCCGATGCTCATCACCAGCGCAGGCATTGGCTTGTGCGTAGCGCCAACGACTTCCGCGATCATGAATGCGGTCCCCAACGAGAAGCAGGGCGTCGCATCGGCCGTCAACGACACGACGAAAGAGCTGGGCGCCGCTGTCGGCATTGCCGTCGCGGGGTCTGTCCTGGCCGCCGAGTACACCAAGGCCCTTGGACCGGGACTTGCATCCGTCCCCGACGAGATTCGCCAACCGGCGTTGGATTCGCTCGCACAGGCTCTCGAGGTGGCCAAGCAGATGGGGCCGCAGGGAGCACACCTGGCGGATCTGGCGGACGCCGCGTTCATCCAGTCGATGGATCTGTCGCTGCTGGTCCTGTCCATCATCCTCGCCGCCGCGGCGTTCGTCGCCGTCTGGGCTCCCGGTCGCGACCGCGAGCAGCTTCATCCGACGCCTCACGTCACGGCGGACTCGATCAGATGATGAACTCGGCGGCGCGGTGGCCAATCATCACGATGGTGGCGTGCGGTCCGCGGCTGGTGATGGCGGGTAGTACGGACCCGTCGACGACCCACAATCCGGCAATGCCAAGAACCCGGCAGTGCGAATCCAGAACGGCGGTTGGGTCGTCGTCGGCACCCATCGGCGCCGTCACGGACAGATGTTGTGACGTGGACCAGGACACGGCACCCACTTCAGCCGTGGAGCTCGCCAATTCGCGCGCCAACTCGGTGCCCGTCTGCAGCGCCGCGACGTCGTCTGGCGCGCTGTCGTAGCGATGATCGATGGTCGGGGGGACCGTGGGGTCGGCGGAGACCAGCCCGATCCGGCCGCGTGACTTCGGTCGCATCAGGGTCACGCCGATGTGTGGCCGGTCCGCGGGGTCCCGACGTCCGGTGATCATCGCCCCGAATCCAGCTGTATAGGGCCTGATTTCGAGTCCCCAAATCGCCAACACGGCCTCCAGCGGAGGCAGGTCGTGCGTTGCGGACCAATCGACGGGTAACACCCATTCGGGGTGGTCCACGAAAGCGGCGCCGACCGGCAGGTCGGCTTGCACTGAAATACCTGCCGGCGCAAGGATATCGGCTGGCCCAACCCCGGACAGCATCAACAGGTGCGCAGATCCGATCGCCCCGGCGCTCAGCACGATTCGGTCGGCCGTCAGATCGACCACCCCGTCGGGTCCAACGCAGTCAACGCCGACCGCTTTGCCCCGTGAGATCCGCACGCGTATCACCCGGGTGCTCGTCAGCAACGTCAGGTTCGTGCGGTCCATCGCGGGCTGCAGGTATGCTCCGCCAGGGCCGACCCGTGTGCCGCCGTTGATGTTGAGTGGCACAGCCCCGATGCCAGGCGGCAGCGGCGTTTCCGATGTGGCGCCGTTGAGGTCGCTGATCCAGTCATAGCCGCCATCGGCGGCTGCCCCTATGAACGACGCTGTGCAACCGTCGAATTCGGTGACACGGCGTACGATGATCGGCCCGCCGGAACCGTGTAACTCACCGTCGAAGTCGAGGTCGGTTTCGATGGCGCGGAAGTGGGGCAACACATCCGTCCACGCCCATCCGGGCAACCCCCAGCCGTCGAAGTCCGACGGCAGCCCACGACAGAAGTAGCCGCCGTTGACCGCCCCCGAGCCGCCGACCACGGCCCCGCGCATCAGCTGCGCGACACGCTTGGGCTCATCGGTCAGAGTGGTCGGATACCGGCGCACCACCGAGCTGGCATCGCCGATCGGCAGGCGCAGCCCGTCGCTGATCTGGCTGAGCACCCTGGGGTCGGACGGGCCTGGGCCGGATTCGACGACCGTAACGCGGCATGACGAATCGGCGGAAAGTCGCTCGGCTAACACGGATCCGGCGCTGCCGGCACCGACGACCAGGACGTCACTGTGCAAGTTGCCGCTTCAGGTTCGGATCTGTGGCTTCAGCGCACCGGCATGCCGTTCGCGCACCACACCGGTCCACAGACCGGTGCCATACGCGATGTCGTCGAGCCGTTTGAGCATGACGTAGGTGAACAAACCAATCCGTTTGGTGTCGTCGTCGACGTTTCCATTGCGCGTGATCCAGTCGACCACACCGTCGATGATGGCCGCCACCAGCACCACGTGGCGGCACCGCCGAGACAGCATCGCTGCGATGAGCGCTGCAGGCCAGTAGTGCCTGCAGATCGCCGACGCCAGCTGAAGGGCGGCGGACCACAGCCCGTGCGCGGCCACCACGGCCACTTCCTTCGGCTCCGTCTCCACGGTGCTCAGCGAGTTGGCGATGCGACGACCCGTCAGCCCGGCCATAGCTATCGATGCCAGGTAGCCGATGCTCGAGCCCATCGCGAGCAGAATCCACACCACCAGGGTCCAACCCGATATCACCAGCGGAGCGGTCTTACCTGGGTGTCGGACCGACAGCGGTGCGGCCGACTCGCCATAGAAAGATTTGCGCGCCAACCAATCTCGTAGCTGGGTGCGGTGATCGTGGGCGACCAGCGCCACAGGTTCGTAGCGCAACCGGGCGCCGGCTTCGATAAACCTCCAGCAGAGGTCGACATCCTCGCCCGACTTGAGTGTCTCGTCGAATCCGCCGACCTCCTTGAGGACGGTGCGGCGGCAGATGATGGCGGCGCTTGGCACGTACGAGACGGTCCCGTAGGGTACCACCGGCGCCTCGCGCAGACCAAGGTCGAGCGATGACCGTACGGCCTCGTAACGGGCCACCAGGTTGTCGGCCGAGCGCAGTCCAACGATCCGGGGAGCAACGAGTGCCACCGCCGGGTCGCAGAAGTGGCCGAGCAGTGCCTCCAGCCACCCCCGCCGCGGTACCACGTCGGAATCGAGGAACGCCACGAAGTCGCTGTTGCATGCGGCGATGCCGGTGTTGCGTGCGGCAGCAGGCCCCTTGCTCCGCGCGTGGCGCAGCACCCGCACGTCGCAGTGCATGCCATCGAAATCGCTCGGCTGCACCGGGATCACGGAACCGTCGTCCACCACGACGACCCGCATCCCGCGAAGTGCGGCGACCAGTCGGCGAAGGCCAGAAAAGTTGTCGCGCACCGGGATAACGACCGTGACATCGCGATGCGACGGTCCACTTGCCGGCCTCGGGTGGGCGACGGTGGCATCGAGCAGCGTCCGCGCCAACTGTGCGCTGACCGCGTCGTGCACCTCGAGTCGGCCGCCATTGAGCATCGTCTGCGCGGCAGGCGCCAATCGCAGCAGCCGCGTGGGCGACCCGCCGAGCAAGGCGGACCCCTCACCGAGCACCTTGACCCGGCGATCGACCTGGACGGCGAACCCGTCGGGCAGCCGCGGACCGGTCATGTCAGCATCCCGTCGCGGTCAGGCTCCCAGCGCATGATCTTGCGCAAACAGGAGTCGACCATCTCCGAAAATATCCGGTCGCCCTCTTCTGCGGTCGCCGTCGTCGGATCTCCGAGGACGCCGAGTTCGCTCACCGCCGCGACGCCCCCACTACGCAGCTGTGGCATCAATTCGGCCAGCGGTGCCTGATTGCCGGGGCGGCGTTCGTCGACCCACACGTGCTGCGGTGAAATATGTAGCAATACAGAAGTTTCGGTGTGCCCGGCATGCGCATCGGCCCCGTGCGCCGTGCATGAGCACCACGCAACGTCTCGCCTCTCGAATCGAAGCAAAGCCGCCGCGGCCGCAAGCGCCTCGACATTTCCTCCGTGCCCGTTCACCAATACCAGCCTAGAAGCCCAGCGGGACGCGGACCGACCGAATTCGACCAGCAAAAGCCGCAGCGCCGACGTGCCAATAGAGACGGTGCCGGGAAATCCCTCGTGCTCACCGCTCGCCCCGTAGCCGATTGCAGGCGCGACGGTCCAATTGGACTCATTCCGATCTGCGAGCCGATCAGCAACGGCGCGGGCGATAGCGGTGGCGATGCGGGTGTCGGTGTCCAACGGCAGGTGCGGTCCATGCTGTTCGGTCGAACCGACCGGAACGATCAACGCGGGTGACGTGCTGTGTAGCTGTCTCGACGTTGAGTTCCCGAGCTCGCTGGGGAAAGCCACCGGACGATGGTAGGACGAATTCACCTGGCGTGCGCCAATTGTTGGCGCATGCGCAGCAATTGATTTCCGAGATTTTTCCCCGCGCTCACCCGAACGGACCACGCCAGCCCCCTCCGCCACGCCTGTACCAGCGCGTTCGCCGTCGGAAAGGTTGCTGGTCAGGCACCGGGTTCGGTGGGCACCCCCAGTGCGCGGGTGAAGCCGGGCGGGACCAATACATCGCTGGCAACCAAGTCGTGAACCGAGGCGCGACCAAGGCCCATCAGGGCTGAGTCGATCCCGCCGCGCAGGACGTCGAGCACATTCTCGACGCCGGCCTGTCCGTTGGCGGCCAGCCCCCATAGGTAAGCCCGGCCGATCATCACCGCCCGCGCCCCGAGCGCCAGTGCCTTCACCACGTCGCTACCGCGCCTGATGCCGCCGTCGAGCAGCACCTCGATCTCGTTACCGACGGCCTCGGCGATGACGGGCAGCGCGCGGATCGACGCGGGCGTCCCGTCGAGGTTGTTGCCGCCGTGATTCGACACCGAGATTGCCGAAACACCTGCGTCCACAGCGCGTTTCGCATCATCGACCCGCATAACGCCCTTGAGCATGAACGGCGGCCCGCCCCACAATTCGCGCAGCCATGCGATGTCATCCCAGTTCGGCGGCGGCGTGCCCATCCACTCGCCGTAGGCCGCGAAGAATGGCGGGCCGGGCTCGCCGCGCGGAGCCTGATTGGGCACGCGCAGGTCCGGCGGCCGGAAGGTCTTGCCCCATTGCCACAGCCAGGCCGGCCGTGCCAGGCCGGTCGGAAGCATCCGCACCGTGGTCCGGAGGTTCATCTCTTCCGGGATCTTCGGGCTGCCCCAGTCGCGGCCGTGGGAGAAGCTCCAATCGGTCGTGACGATCAGTCCGGCGGCGCCGGCCGCCCTGGCTCGTTCCACCCTCGCTGCGATCGCGTCGCGGCCGCCGAGCCAGTACACCTGGAAGAAGAGTTTGGGGTTGGCGGAGATGACCTCTTCGATCGGCTTGCTGGCGAACGACGACAGTCCCATCGCCGTACCGCGCGCGGTTGCCGCCCGTGCCACCGCGACCTCACCGTCCGGATGGACCGCCTGCACACCGGTCGGCGAGATCAGTACCGGCATCGAAATCTCTTGGCCCATGACGGTTGTCGACAGGTCGCGCTTCTCAAGGGCGCCGATGACGTGTGGCGCGAAGCCAAGCTCCGCGAACGCATCGACATTGTCGGCGACGGTCACGCCCTTCTCACTGGCTGCCAGCAGTGCCGAGTAAACCGGCTTGGGCAGCCGACGCCTGGCCCGCTCCTGGGCGGCCGCAACCGTTTCGAACCAGGTACCTGCCATGTCGCTACACCGGACTTTCGTTGCACATCCGCGCCGGTGGGCGCGTCAGGAGCTTGAGCGGAACCGGACCTTGCTTGGTTCCGCGCGAGTGATCACCAGTGGGCTTGGGCTTCACCCGCTCGCGGGCGAGGGCGGGAGCGCCGTAGCCCTCAACGCATTCCGGGTCGGGCCCGTCTAGCGGCAGGCCGGTGAAGAACTTGGCGGCCATGCAGCCGCCGCGGCAACTGTCGTAGTGGCCGCAGCTTCCGCAAGCGCCCGCCGACTGGGGCTCGCGCAGCTCACGGAACAGCGGCGCGTTCTTCCAGACGCTGTCAAAGCCGCCGTCCGACAAGAGGTTTCCGGCGAGAAAACGATCGTGGATCGCGAACGGGCAGGCGTATACATCGCCGACCGGATCGATGAGGCACACCACTCGGCCCGCACCGCACAAGTTCAATCCCGCAAGGGCGCCGGGATCTCCGAGCCCGGACAGATGGAAGAACGAATCGCCGGTGAGCACCTTCTCGCTCTTGGCGACGAGCCAGTCATACAGCTGCACCTGCTGTTCGGCCGTCGGATGCAGCTCGTCCCAGACGTCGGCACCGCGGCCGGAAGGCCGCAACCTGGTGATCCGCAGGGTTGCATCGTAACGCGCTGCGAGAGCTGCGAACTCGTCGAGTTGATCGATGTTGTGGCGAGTCACCACGACGGAGATCTTCGCGTCCTTGAAGCCCGCCGCCGCAAGGTTCTCCAACGCCCGCACCGCCATCGCGAACGAACCGGGGCCGCGCACAGCGTCATTGACCTCCGCTGTCGCACCGTCGAGGGATATCTGCACATCGACGTAGTCGCTTGCCGCCAAGCGGGTGGCGACCTTTTGCGTGATGCGCACGCCGTTGGTGGAGAACTTCACGCCGACATGATGGGCGGTTGCGTAGTCGACCAGCTCCCAAAAGTCCGGTCGCACAGTCGGTTCGCCACCGCCGATGTTGACGTAGAACACCTGCATGCGTTCGAGCTCGTCGATGATGTCCTTGCACTGCCGCGTAGTCAGTTCACGCGGGTCGCGTTTACCGGACGACGAAAGGCAGTGCACGCATGCCAAATTGCAGGCGTAGGTGAGTTCCCACGTGAGGCAGATCGGAGCGTCGAGGCCACGCTCGAACTGCTCGACGAGTCGGGGCACGGACTGAACAGCCTGCGCTGGGGCCGAATCAATTACTGTCATCGGTTTTCTCCGGGTACGAGCATTTTGGACTGGACCAGTACGCCAAGCGCGTGCAAATAGGGTGCCAATTGCGCGTCGTCGATTCCGGCGGCGCGGCACGCTGACCGCGCGTCGGGGTGGTCGCTGAGTGAGTTGACCACCGCGACGATCGTCCGATTCTTCAAAAATGACAGCTTGCGCGTGCCGAAGTGGTATAGCAGGGCGCCGAACGGTTCCGGCCGCACTGCCACCTGCCGGTGCAATCGCCAACTCACGTCCGGGTCAAACGCGACAGACGCCGTCATACGTCAGTAGACCCCGCACATCCCGTCGATCGACACCTCTTCGACGAGGGTCTCCGTGACGAGCTCTTCGGTCTCGACCTGCTGATTCGGCTCCATGGGCTTGCACCTTTCGTTACACAGGATCTCGACAATTGTGATCGGGATCGCAATAATATGGCATCGAGTGCCGAAATGGAAGGGTGGGGTCTTTGATGCGGCCTGAGTCCCAACACCGTGTGGGCCGACGGCGCTCGACGACCTGGGACCACATCAGCAGTGTCGCCATCGATCTCTTCGCTGCGCACGGCTTCGACGAGGTCAGCGTCAACGACGTCGCAGAGGCGGCAGGCATCGCCCGCCGCACGCTGTTCCGCTACTACCCGTCCAAAAACGCCTTGCCGTGGGGCGATTTCAACGCGCACTTGGATCACATGCGCGACCTGCTGTCCGACCTGGATCCCGGTGTCCCGGTAGGCGACGCGTTGCGCGCAGCCCTGCTGGCGTTCAACAGCTTTGACGAGCAGGAGACGACCCGTCACCGCCAACGGATGCGCGTCATCTTGGAGACCGCGGCACTGCAGGCCTATTCGATGACGATGTACGCCGGGTGGCGGGCGGTCGTTGCCGCGTTCGTGGCTCGGCGCCTTGGCTCCAAACCGGAGGACTTGGTGCCCCAAACCGTGGCATGGACGATGCTCGGGGTTGCGCTGTCGGCCTACGCGCACTGGCTGGACGACGAGTCGGTATCGCTTACCCAGGCTCTGGGCGACGCATTCGACACGGTGAGACCCGGCCTGGACCAACTCGATAAACAGACGCTTTAAAAAAATTTGTGATTGAGGCGTCGGAGTTCGGGGGTCCACGGCGACTATAACGATGTGAGCGCCGAACCAGATCGCAACGACGCTCCGCGGGTGCTGCTGGCGCTGTACGACGATGCACTGCCGATCGTCTACGGGTATTTCGTCCGGCGCACCGCCGACCGCGGAACGGCCGAGGATTTGACGTCGGAGACCTTTCTGGCGGCGATGGACGCCGCCAGAAAGGACGCTCCGCCGCCGATCACCCTGCCGTGGCTGCTTGGTGTGGCGCGCCACAAACTGGCCGACCACTACCGCCGCGGAAGCGACCGGTTCAGCATCCCGATGGCCGAACTGCCGGAGGCCGTCGATCCGGCAGACGACTGGGATGCCGAGTTGGACCGCATCGTCGCCGAGAGCGTGCTGGCGAGGTTGCCCGAGCACCACCGCACGGTGCTGGCGTTGCGCTACATGGACGACTGCAGCGTGCCCGAATGCGCGCAGCTGATCGGGCGCACGGTGCATGCCACCGAAGCGCTGCTGGTGCGGGCCCGTCGCGCCTTCAGATCTTCCTACCCTGGGCCGGAAGGAGGGATGTCATGAACAACAGCCACGATCCGTTGACCGTGCTGCATGGCGACGAGCTTCCGGTGCAACCCGATCCGGCGTTCGCGGCCCGACTGCGCGCACGCCTGGAATCGGTGCTGTCCCTGCCGAATCGAACACAAGGAGTTGAAATGAGTGGAACCGAAACGGCCATCGCCGAACTCAACGAGCCGACTGACGTGCCATCCGCTCCCCCACGACCTGCGGCTCTGCCGTACCTCTCCGTCGCCGACGCACGCGCAGCAATCGCGTGGTACGCGGATATCTTTAGCGCGTCGCTCATCGGCGAGATGTATGAGATGGACGACGGCCGCATCGGCCACGCCGAGCTTCAAATCGGCGACGGCGTGCTGTATCTGGCCGACGAATATCCTGAGATCGGCCTGAAAGCACCTGAGCCGCAATCCAGTTCGGTGAGCCTGATGCTGCATGTGGCCGACACCGATGCGACGTTGCAGCGCGCCCGAGAGGGCGGCGCCCTGGTACAGCGGGAATCCTACGAGAACTACGGCGCCCGCAATGCCACCCTCATCGACCCGTTCGGGCACCGCTGGATGCTCAGCGGGCCGGTCACCGGTGCGCCGGTACAGATCCAGCACGGCGACGTCGGGTACGTGTCGGTGTGGACGCCGGACGCGGACCGGGCGGCGGCCTTCTACGGCCACGTGCTGGGCTGGACCTACGACCCGGAGACCCATCAGGTCACCAACAGCAAGGAGCACATCGGTCTCTACTCTGTCGACGCTCCGCCCACCCTGTTCTGCTGCTACGCGGTGGCCGACCTCGCGGGCGCCCGGCAGGCGATCGTGGACGGCGGCGGCACGATCGATGAGCTCGAGCAGTTCGAATTCGGAACGCTGAGCGGCGCCACCGACTCGCAGGGGACATCGTTCGGCGTCTTCCAGCCGAACCCGGGTCAACCCCGCCCCGAGCTCAACGGCTCTGGGCCAGGCGAACTTTCATACATCACATACCAGGTGCCGGACTCTGCCGCCTTCAAGGCGTTCTACAGCCGCGTGCTGTTCTGGACCTTCGAGCCGGGACGCATCGAGGACGGTTGGCAGGTGCAAGAGACCCACCCGATGGCCGGCGTCGCGGGCGGTAGCGACCAGCATGTCACCGTGCCGATGTGGAGCGTCGATGACGTCGACGCCGCGGTGGCGCGGGTGCGTGAGGCAGGCGGCACGGTCATCGACGAGCCGTCACAGCAGGCCTACGGAAAGTCGGCGCTGTGCACCGATGATCAGCGCAGCCGCTTCTACCTCGGCGAGCACTGACTCGCCGAAACGGAATTCCGCGTCGTCAGGGCGTCCGCTTAACGACCCGGAATTCCGTTTCGCAGCACTAGGCGCCCGCAACGGTCACCGATCATCATCGACGGCGCATTCGTGTTCCCCGACGTGATGGCCGGCATGACCGCGGCACACGCGACGCGCAGCCCCGCCAGTCCGTGCACGCGCAGCTGCGGATCGACGACGGCGAGGGCGTCGGTGCCCATCCGGCAGGTGCCGACCGCATGAAAGTTGGACTGCGAGAGCGCCCGCATCGCGTCGAGCAACTGCGCCTTCGTCGTGACGTCCTGCCCCGGCGCAGCGCCGTCGTCGACCAGCCAGTCTTTCAGCCCGCTGGCGTTGATCAGATCCCGTGCCAGCGCGAAGCCCTCCAGCGACGTGGCGACGTCCTCGGGCGTCTGCAGGAAGTTGGGCTGGATGATCGGCGGCAGGTGCGGGTCGGCCGACCGGAGTTTGACGTAGCCGCGGCTGGTCGGATGCAGGTTCATCGCCCCGATCGCCACCGATTCGGCGGGCGCGGGCGGGTACGGCCTGCGCGTGTAGTAGACCTGCAGCTCGTACCGCGGCGCACCCTGCTCGCCGAAGGCCTTGCCGGTGAAGATGCTGACGTCCTCGGTGCTCACGTGTGTAACCGGTTCCGGTCTCCGCAACTTCTTCACAACGACGGAGATCAGGTGATCATGCAGATTCTGACCGACGCCGGGTAGATCATGCACGACATCGATGCCCAGCGGCTCGAGGTCGGCCGCCGGGCCGACGCCAGAGCGAAGCAGCAACAACGCAGTGTTGACCGTCCCCGCACTGAGGATCACCTCGCGTTCGGCGCTGACCGCGATCTCTTGCCCCTCAACATTGATGCGGACGCTCTCGATCGTCCCACTGCCGTCGAACGTCAGGCGGCTGACCAGCGCATCGGTCATCACGGTCAGCCGCGGGGTGTGAAGATATGGGCCAAGGAACGTGCGGAAGGCGTCTTGCCTGATTCCGTTGATGACGTTGAGCTGTGTGTAGGCCACCCCGAACTGGTTGTCGCCGTTGTAGTCCGGGTTGTACTCATAACCGATTCCGACGGCAGCGTTGACAGCGGTTCGCGACAGCACGTTGCGCCGCGGCAGCTCATTCGACGGCTGGATCGGTCCGGTCAGCGCATCCAGCGCGGGACGCACGTTCGCGTAATCCCAGCCGGTGCAACCGCGGACGGCCCAGCCGTCGTAGTCGGCGGGATGGCCACGGACCCATACCATTCCGTTGACCGAGCTGCTGCCGCCTTGCACCTTGCCGCACCCGAATGACTCCCGCCTGCCCAGCAGAGCGGATTGTGGCTCGGACTCGAAGGGCCAGACGATGGGCGAACCCGGCGATATGAGGGTGCCCGCCCTGGTGAAGTCGCGCACGTCCGGCCGGTCGTTGGAGCCGCCCGCCTCGATCAGCAGAACACTCGCAGGCGAGTCGGCGAGCAATCGCGCCGCCAGCGTGCACCCGGCCGAGCCGGCGCCGACGATGACATAGTCGAACACGCGCGGGCGAGCGGAATTGGTGCGCACGCATGACGCTGCGAACGCTACGGCCGAGACGCCGAAGAGCCCAAGTAGTCCGCGTCGGCTGCACGATCGGGACGATTGTTGTTGATGCACAATGGCTTCAACGCGGGCCGGCGGCGAATCGGTGCCGACGAAGTCGCTGTCAGCCGAGCACGTCGGCGATGGGCGCTCCCGCGGCGATCTTGGCGCGCGACTTCATGACCTTGCCCGGCATGCCGCCACCGACGACGCCGGCGACCACACCGTCGCGCTCGTAGAACGCGAGGAACTTGCGGCCGTCGTCCTCGACGATGTGAACGATGTCGCCGGCTTCCGGCTCGCCGAGGCACTGGATCTTGACATCGTACTGATCGCTCCAGAAGTACGGCACCGACACGCTGGCCGAGGCTTCGTGGCCGAGCATCGCAGGCACCAGCACCCTGGCCTGGTCGGCGACGTTGCTCCAATGTTCAACGCGCACTTGGTGTCCGAGGGTGTGGCGCCACGACGCGACGTCGCCGATCGCCCACACGTGCGGTGCGCTGGCCCGGCCGTGGTCGTCGCACACCACGCCGTTGTCGACCTCGATGCCGCTGCCGTCGAGCCAGCCCGTCGCCGGGCGCGAACCGATGCCGACCACCACCAGGTCGGCGTCGAGTTCGGTGCCGTCGTCGAGCACGACCTTTTGCACGCGGTCGCCCCCACTGACTTCGGATACCCCGACGCCGCAGCGCACGTCGACGCCCTCGGCGCGGTGCAACCGGGCCACCAGCTCGCCGATCTGCTCACCGAGCACCGACGTCAGCGGCGACGGCTGCGGTTCCACCAGAACGACTTTCACGCCGAGGCCGCGCAGACTGGCTGCGACCTCACAGCCGATGAAGCCCGCGCCGACCACGACCGCGCGCCGCGCGGAGCCGGCCTCCTCGCGCAGCGCGAAGCATTCGTCGACCGACCGCAGGACATGAATGCCCTCGAGATCGGGGAACGACGGAATGCGCTTAGGTACCAGGCCGGTCGCGATGATCAGCTCGTCGTAGGAGAGCTCGCTGCCGTCGGCGAGCGTGAGCGTCTGCGCAGCGGTGTCCACCGATCGGGCGCCGTTGCCGAGCCGCATGGTGATGTCGTTCTCTTCATAGAACTCGGCAGGCTTGAGCGTGACGTCGTCGGTCTCGGCGCGCAGGACTTCCTTCGACAGCGGTGGCCGGTCGTACGGCAAATGGTCTTCGTCGCTGACGATGGTGACCGGTCCGGTGTATTCGGAACGGCGCAGCTGTTCAGCGGTGCGCGCGGCGGCCAGTCCGCCGCCGACTATGACGATGCCCCCAGATGTGCTCACGTGGGGTTTTCTACACGATGACGCCGTCCGCTTGTAGGCCACCCTGTGATTGACACCTCAGCCACGCGTCCGATCGATGATGTTCGTCAGCACCACGATGCTTTCGCTGCGTTCGACGTCGGCCGCCGAGCGGATCCGCTCCAGCGCCTCCTCCAGGTGCCGCATGTCGCGGGCCAGCACATGCAGGATGGCGTCGGCGGTGCCTGTGACGGTCGCAGCGCTCACGACTTCGGGAATGTCGATCCACGCGGCGCGCAACTCGTCCGGTGCGACGGTGCCATGGCGGAAGACCTGCACGTAGGCCTCGGTGTTCCAGCCCATTGCGTTGCGGTCGATGACCGTGGTGAACCCCCGGATGACACCGCTTTCGAGCATGCGGTCGACCCGCCGCTTCACCGCGGGCGCCGACAGGTTCACGCGCTGCCCGATTTCGGCGTACGTGGCCCGCGCATCCTGGGCCAACTCGGCGAGAATCCGCTCGTCTGTCTCGTCCAACCGATCCACGACCACCTCCGCGCAACAGAATGCCGTCTATTTCAGTTTGGCGCAATAAATCGGTCCTGTATACGCAACAAACGGTGATTGCTTGCAAAATCGTCCCGCAATATCGTTTGATCATGACGATTTCCGCCGCCGGAGGCGCTCCGGTCAACGATGTCGCCGCAAGGCGGAGGCGCTACGGCGCCGACAGAACACCCCAGCGTGCATCCTCAATCCGCCATTACGCGATGACGGCCCCGACGTTCTTCGCGGTCGAGTACGCCATCAACCCGTGGATGGACCCGTCGGGCTCAGTCGACGTTCATGTCGCGTTGAACCAATGGGAGGCGCTGCGCCAGACCTACAAGGAATTGGGACACACCGTCGAGTTGGTCGAGCCCGTCGCAGGCCTGCCGGACATGGTGTACGCCGCCAACGGCGGGCTGGTGGTGAACGGCAAGGCCGTCGTCGCCCGGTTCGCCTACCCGCAGCGCGCAGGCGAGGCGGCCGCCTACGCAGAGTGGATGTCCCGCCACGGGTATCACCCCGCAGAAACCCGTCATGTGAACGAGGGTCAGGGCGATCTGCTCGTCGTCGGATCAATCGTGTTGGCCGGCTATGGTTTTCGCACCGAGCGTCGCGCGCACGACGAGGTGGCCGCAATCGTCGGCATGCCGCTGGTCAGCCTGGAGCTCGTGGACCCGCGCTTCTATCACCTCGACACTGCGCTTGCGGTGCTCGACGACACCACGGTCGCTTACTACCCGCCTGCCTTCAGCGCCGAGGCACGCGCTCGGCTGCTCGAACTGTTCCCCGACGCCATCGAGGTCGCCGAGGCCGATGCGAATGTGTTCGGGCTCAACGCGGTGTCCGACGGTCTCAACGTCGTGCTGCCCGCCGCGGCAACGGGCTTCGCCGAACAGCTTCGACGGGCCGGATTCCGGCCCGTCGGTGTCGAACTCTCCGAGCTTCTGAAGGGTGGCGGATCCATCAAATGCTGCACGCTGGAGGTACATCCATGACGATTCTGGAAGCCATGACAACCACCACCGACGCGGCGATCGCCGTCGACAACCGCTACGTCGCGCACAACTACTCCCCGTTGCCGGTGGTGGCCGCCAGCGCCGAGGGCGCGTGGATCACCGACGTGGAAGACCGGCGGTATCTGGACTGCCTGGCGGCCTATTCGGCGGTGAACTTCGGGCATCGGAACCCGGAGTTACTGGCGACCGCTCACGCGCAGCTGGACGCTGTGACTCTGGTCAGCCGCGCGTTCCACTCGGACCGGCTCGGCCCGTTCTGCGAGGCGCTTGCCGCGCTCTGCGGCAAAGAGATGGTGCTGCCGATGAACAGCGGCGCCGAGGCCGTCGAGAGCGGCATCAAGGTGGCTCGCAAATGGGGCACCGACGTCAAGGGTGTTCCGGCGGGGCAGGGCAATATCGTCGTGGCGCAGAACAACTTCCACGGCCGCACCACCACCATCATCAGCTTCTCCGATGACGAGACCGCGCGACGCGGCTTCGGTCCGTACACACCGGGTTTCCGCTCGGTGCCATTCGGCGACGCCGACGCGATGGCGGTCGCCATCGACGAGGACACCGTCGCGGTCCTGATCGAACCGATCCAGGGCGAGGCGGGCATCATCGTGCCGCCCGACGACTACCTGCCGAGCGTCCGTGCCCTGTGCACCGAACGCAACGTGCTGATGATCGCCGACGAGATCCAATCCGGCCTCGCGCGGACCGGAAAGACGTTCGCCTGTGATCACTGGGACGTAGTACCCGACATCTACCTGCTCGGCAAAGCCCTTGGCGGCGGTGTGGTTCCGTTGTCGGCGATGGTGGCAAACAGTGACATCCTCGGCGTGTTGCACCCCGGCGAGCACGGTTCGACGTTCGGCGGGAACCCCCTGGCCGCCGCGATCGGCACAACCGTCGTCGCGATGCTGAGCCGCGGTGAATTCCAGTCCCGTTCAGCAAAATTAGGCGAGCACATGCACGCGCGGTTGCGCGGCCTGATCGGCCACGGCGTCATCGCCGTGCGCGGCATGGGTCTGTGGGCGGGCGTAGACATCGACCCCGCACTCGGCACCGGCAAGCAGATCAGTGTCAAGCTCGCCGAAAGCGGTGTCCTAGTCAAGGACACGCAGGGCTCGACGCTGCGTTTCGCCCCGCCGCTGGTCATCACCGCCGAGGAGATCGACTGGGCTACCGGTCAGTTCGCCGATGTCCTGGCGAATTCAGGTTCACACTTATCCGATACGGAGATCTAGCCACGCAGGAGGCACCATGACCGCTCAATCGATAAGCCTCTCTGAGCAGTTGCTACGCCGTCGCCCAGTGATGGGCGCGCCGGTCGCGCACGGTGCCTCAGATCATCTGAAACGGACAATCGGCACGTTCCAGCTGACGATGTTCGGTGTCGGAGCCACCGTCGGTACGGGCATTTTCATCGTGCTGCAGCAGGCGGTGCCCGAGGCGGGCCCAGCGGTCCTCGTGGCCTTTGTCGTCGCAGGCATCGCCGCCGGACTCTCCGCCATCTGCTACGCGGAAATGGCGTCGGCCGTGCCGGTTTCAGGATCCACCTACTCCTACGCCTACACCACAATGGGCGAGATGGTGGCAATGGGCGTGGCCGCGTGCCTCCTGCTGGAGTACGGCGTTTCGATGTCGGCGACCGCGATCGGTTGGGGCGGATACCTGAACCTGCTGCTGAACAATGTGTTCGGATTCCAGTTGCCCCATGCGCTCACCGCGGCGCCGTGGGGAGACGATCCGGGCATCATCAACCTGCCCGCGACCGTTCTGATCATCATGTGCGCGTTGTTGCTGGTCCGCGGCGCGAGCGAATCGGCGGCGGTCAACACCGTGATGGTGATCCTCAAGCTCGCCGTGCTCGCAATGTTCGTCGCCATCGCATTCACCGCATTCACCACCGATCACTTTGCGGGGTTCTGGGACAAGGGCTTTGCCGGTATCACCGCGGCTGCAAGCACAATCTTCTTCACGTTCATCGGGCTCGACGCCGTCTCCACCGCCGGTGACGAAGTGAAGGACCCGCAACGGACCATGCCGCGGGCGATCCTCGTTGCTCTGGTCGTCGTCACGAGCATCTACATACTGGTGGCGTTCGCCGGTCTTGGTACCCAGTCGGCAGAGGACTTCGGCTCCGATGAACAGTCCGAAGCCGGCCTGTCGGTGATCCTGCAGAACATCCTGCACGGGCAGACGTGGGCCAGCAATATTCTGGCTCTCGGCGCGGTGATCTCGATCTTCTCGGTGACCCTGGTGGTGATGTACGGCCAAACCCGCATCCTATTTGCGATGGGCCGCGACGGCCTGCTGCCGTCGATGTTCGCAAAGGTCAATCCGCGCAGCATGACCCCGGTGAACAACACGATCATCGTCGCTGTGGTGACGGGCATTCTGGCCGGGCTCGTCCCGCTCGACTACCTCTGGGACCTGGTGTCCATCGGCACTCTGATCGCATTCATCACGGTGTCGATCGGCGTCATCGTCCTGCGCGTCCGTGAACCCGACCTGCCGCGGTCGTTCAAGGTCCCGGGATACCCGGTGACGCCCGTCCTGTCGGTGCTCGCATGTCTGTTCGTGCTCTACGGCCTGCCCCCGATCACGTGGATGTGGTTCGGCCTGTGGGTCGGCGCCGTGCTGATCTTCTACGTGGCTTGGGGTCGCCGCCACAGCGCGCTGAACGACGGTGGCGACGGCTATATCCCGACCGCCGTTCCGGGTGACGACGACGTCATGATGGTCGGCGAGCCCGCGGATCACCACTTCGTCACCAAGCACGAGGACGAGCCGTGACCATAGCCGTCGGCTATCTCGCCGGGAAGGGCGGCCGGTCGCCGCTGTACCTGGCCGTCGAAGCGGCGAAGACGCTCAAGACGTCGCTGTCGGTAGTCACCGTGGTGCCGCGACCGTGGATGACGCCGTCAGTCGCACGCATCGACGCCGAATACGCCCAGTACGCCGAACAATTGGCGGCCGATTCGGCCAAGGAAGCCCAGGAGTGCATCGATTCGATTGCCGACGGGCTCGAGGTGAACTTCCACACGGTCTCCCACCGGTCGGTATCCGGCGGGTTGTTGGAAGCGATCGAGGACCTCAATCCCGAGGCGCTCGTGTTGGGTTCAGCGGCCGACGGCAAGCTCGGTCAGGTGGTGATCGGGTCGACGGCCGATCGACTGCTGCACTCGTCGCCGGCTCCGCTGGCCATCAGTCCCCGCGGGTATCGCGGTTCGAAGGGCAGTGGCCTGACCCGCATCACCGCCGCCTACCCCGGCACTGAAGAGACGCTGCATGTCGTGGAACGCGTTGTTGCACTTGCCGAGCAGCTGGGTGTGCCGATGCGGGTGGTCACGTTCGCGGTGCGCGGCCGCACCATGTTTCCACCGGAAGGTGGTATACGCGCCGAGGACTCGATCCTGGCGGCGTGGTCGTCACATGCGCGAGAGTCGTTGGCACGGTTGAAAACCGACGGCATCGTCGGAGACGACGCAGACCTGCAGGTGGTCACCGGCAACGGGTGGGATCAAGCGATCGACGCCGTCGATTGGCAGGCCGGTGACCTGCTCGCGATTGGCACGTCCCCGTCGGGCGGAATCGCCAGGGTGTTCCTGGGTTCTCGCGGTTCGAAGATCCTGCGGCACAGCCCGGTCCCGGTATTGGTGCTCGCCGGCTGACCCTGCGCCAAAAGTCAATACTTCATCGTGCCGCGGTCGACCGCGATCTGACTGCCGGAGATCGTCGCCGACCCGTCACCGGCCAGCCAGGCCACCACGTCGGAAACCTCTTCCGGTGTCATGAATTCCTGCAGGCCCTTCTTGCCCTCGTGGTTGATCGGGTGGAAGGGCATCGGCGCAAAGCTGTGCAGATAACTCGGGTACTTGGAGAAGACGGCCATCATCGCCTCCTTCTCCACCATCGGCGTCTCGATCGAATAGGGGTGGATGGAGTTGACGCGAATGCCGAACTCGCCCACCTCCAATGCCAACGAATTGGTCAGTGCCGTCAGCCCGTGTTTGGACGCCGAGTAGTGGGCGTTGCCGGGGGTGGCCTTCAGCCCCGCCGAAGAACTGACGATGATGATCGAACCGCCGTTACCCGCTTCGATCATCGCGGGCACCGCAGCCCGGATCGTGCGCCAGCTGCCGTTGAGGTTCACATCGATGACGGTGTCCCACTGCTCTTCCGACATCTCCCAGATCCGGCCCCAGCTCAGCACACCGGCGTTGGCGACCAGGATGTCGAGCCTGCCGAACTGCTCGACACCGTCGGCGACCACCTGCTGCAGCGCGGGCAAATCGCGGATGTCGACCTCACGAGCAAGCACCTTACGGCCCGTCGCTTCGACCGCCCTAACCGTCTCGGCGAGTTCCTCGGGGCTCGCCAGCGGATAGGTGATGCTCTCCGAGATCGGTCCGCAGATGTCGATGGCGATGATGTCGGCGCCGTCGGCGGCCAGCCGGATCGCGTGCGCGCGGCCCTGACCGCGTCCCGCTCCGGTGATGAATGCGACTCGGCCTTCGAGGGGGCCGCCAGATGCCGTCACCGCTGCTCCTTCTGTCTGCTGCCGACTAGGCTAACAGCCGAACTGGAACGTGTTCTAGGAGTCGGGCTCGGACGGTCAGGACAGCTAGTCGACGGGGTCGCGGCTCAGCGGGCAGGTCATGCAGTGGCCACCGCCGCGGCCACGGCCAAGCTCGGCCCCGACGATGGTGACGACCTCGATACCGGCCCGGCGCAACAGGGTGTTGGTGTGGGTATTGCGGTCGTACGCGAACACCACCCCTGGTTCGACCGCGACGAGATTGTTGCCGCTGTCCCACTGCTGGCGTTCGGAGTCGTAGGCGGTGCCGCCGGTCTCGACCACCCGCAGCTTGCCCAGGCCCAGCCCGGCGGCGACCTCCTCGATGAATGGCTTGTTGGCCTCGACCACATCCACGCCGACGTCGTTGTCGCTGGGGTGCAGGATGAATGTCTGCATGGCGTCGACGATGCCGGGATAGATGGTCACCACGTCGCGATCGGCGAAGGTGAAGACCGTGTCAAGATGCATGGCCGCGCGCAGCTTGGGCATGCCAGCCACGATCACCTTGGTGGCGGCGCCTTCGGCGAAAAGCCTCGCCGCCACCTGCGTGATGGCCTGTCGCGACGTGCGTTCGCTCATCCCGACGACCACTACGCCGTTGCCGGGTACCAGCACGTCGCCGCCTTCGATGGTGGCCATCCCCCATGACTGCTCGGGGTCGCCCCACCACACCTGGGAGCCAACGAAGTCGGGATGGAACTCGTAGATCGCCTTCATCAACAGCGTCTCGTCATGGCGCGCAGGCCAGAACAACGGGTTCAGCGTCAGGCCCTTGTAAATCCAGCAGGTGGTGTCGCGCGTGTAGAGAGTGTTGGGCAGCGGCGGCATCAAATACTCAGTGACACCGCTGCTTTCGCGTGCCAGTGTGCGGTAGCCGGACTGCACTTCCTTGGGTAGGTCACGGATGGACATGCCCCCGATCAGCAGTTCGGCCAGACGCTGCGGTTTCAGTGAGTCCAGATATCCACGGGTGTCGTCGACGAGGCCCAGCCCCACCTCATTGGGCACGATCTTGCGATCCAGCAGCCACGCCTTGGCCGCGGCATCCTTCATCGTCTCGGCCAACACGTCGTGTAGCTCGACCACCTCGACATCGCGGTCGCGCATCTTGTCGAGGAAGTCGAAATGGTCGCGACGGGCATTCTGCACCCACAGCACGTCGTCGAACAACAGGTCGTCACAGTTCGTCGGCGTGAGCCGCTCGTGAGCCAGTCCGGGCGAGCACACGAGCACCTTTCGCAGCTTGCCGACCTCTGAGTGAACGCCGTAATTGGCAGACGGATTCGTCACCTCAGCCCCTCTCGCGCCCGCTAGATCTCCATCGCTCCTGTTGCCAAGGACACCACACCCGCGACCGCCCCGAGGAGAATCACCCCGAACAGCACGGCCTCAGCGGCCGTGAACACGCGCAGCCTCCGTTCCCGTCGCGCCAAGACGTAGAGCGCGGCAGCAGGCGCATACAAGACACACGATAGGAGCAGCTTGTCGACTCCCGCCGCGTAAATCAGGAACACCGTGTACGCCGTCGCCACCCCGGCGATGACCATGTCCGTGACGCGCGATTTGTCATCGTCGTACGTCTCTCGCGTCGCCGCCAGCTTCAGCGCGCACGCAGCAGCGAGGAGGTATGGAATCAACGACAGCGCGGCGGTCAAGTCGAGCATGAAATCGAGCGCATTCGCGGTGAACAGCAACGCGACGAGCAGGAGGGAGATGAGAACTGCGGCCATGACCAGCGCCGGCATCGGCGCACCGTGGCGGTTCGTGCGGGCCAAGAATTTCGGCATGTCGGCGGTGGTGGCCGGAATGTAGAGGACCTCTGCGGCCATCAATGTCCACGCCAGATACGCCCCGAGCACCGACACGATCACACCGACGCGTATGAAGATCGAGCCCCAATGCCCGACAACCGATTCCAGAACCGCAGCCATCGAAGGCGGGCTGCTGACGGCTAGTTCATCCTGGGGCATAACGCCGTACGACACCAGCGTCACCAACGCGAAAACACTGAGAACGCTCAGGAAGCCGATGACCGTGGCACGGCCGACGTCCTCACGCTTACGTGCCATCCTCGAATAGACGCTGGCTCCCTCGATGCCCAAGAACACGAAGACGGTGATCAGCATCGTGCCGGTGACCTGGTCCCACAACGACGCGAATGAGTACCCCCCGTCGCCAAAGAAATTGGCGGAGAAGACATCGGCGTTGAACGCAATGGCCGCGATCACGATGAAGACCAGGATCGGCACGACCTTGGCGATGGTGACAATGTAGTTGATGACCGCGGCATCCTTGACCCCGCGCATGACGAGGAAGGCGAACAGCCACACGCAGATCGCGGAAACCACCACTGCGAGCAACGTGTCGCCCTCGCCGAATGCGGGCACTATCGCGCTCATCGTTGCCGTGATGAGGACCCAGTAGGACGTGTTGCCGGCACAGGCGGACGCCCAATAGCCGATCGCCGAGTTGAAACCGACGTAGTCGCCGAATCCCGCCTTCGCGTACGCGAAGATGCCGGCATCGAGATCGGGCTTGCGCATGGCGAGTCGCTGAAAGACAAACGCGAGCATCAACATTCCGGCGCCCGCGACGGTCCACGCGATGATCGCTCCGAGCACACCGGTCTCAGCACCGAACCTGCGTGGCAGCAGGAACACGCCCGAGCCGATCATCGAGCCGACGACCATCGCGGTCAGCGTCGGGAGGCTGACCCTGTCGGTTGCCCTTTCAGGCTGCGCGTCGGTTGCCGTCATCGATCGTTGATGCACTCACTGCGGATGAATCTTATGCGACGTCGGATGGACCGCACTGGCGATTTCCGAGTTGGTTACAGCTCGGACAGGATCTGCTGACGCTTCTGGGTGTATTCGTCGTCGGAGATGACGCCGGTGGCGCGCAGCGTCTCCAACTCCTGCAGCCGCTGCGCTGTCGACGGTTCCGAGCTGTACGGAGCGGCGGGTGCACCTGTCGGAGCCGGTGCAGGGGGCGCCGGGGCCTGTTGCGCCGCCGCTCGCCGGACCACGGCTTGGACCTGCTGGCGCGCGGCAGGGTTCGAACGCAGATCGATCATATTGTTCAGCCCGATGCCGTTGGCCTTGAGGATCGCGAGAACCTCCATCAACGGCCCGGTCTGTCCGGTGAGGTCGTAGGTCCTGTTGTCCTCGGCGATGGTGAAGTTGGCAGGCATCATGCCGCCGACCAAAGCGCTGCGCTCCCAATCGATTTGGTACTCGCTCGTGGCCGGGTCGACCAGCGCGACCAGTTTGCGGTTGGTGATCATCGGCAGCCGTGAGATCGAGGCGATCACCCGGTCCTGGCTTGCGAACGGCGTGATGCCGGGGCCCGAGATCTGAAGGTCGAGCTTGATCAGCGGCTGCTCATTGATACGCGTGCCCGTCTCCTGGATTCCGACGACCTGGGCGAGCGCCAGCACGCCGTCGTGCTCGAGCGCCTGCGTCTTCGCCGACGACTTGGCGCTGTAAGCGGCGATCGCAATCGCAATAAGGACGTCGGCGGCGGTGATCAGCAGACCCACCCAGAACATCCATTGCCCGACAATGGGCCCGACGGTGAAGTAGACGGCCAGGAAGATGGGACCAACCAGCCCACCGCACAGCAGCACCCAGAGCTGCGCCTTGATGTAACGCCACAACATTTGCCACGCCCCTGTCGCTTGCGCCGTTATCGCGTGTCAGATTAGCGCCAAACCGGCTGTTATGAGCCGTATCCTTCGGCGGGTGAGCACGGGGACGAAACCTGTGAAGTTGCGGTGGCTCCTGTCCGCCGTATCGATGGCGCTGTTATGCGTGCAGATCGACTACTTCGCGATGAATCTCGCGCTACCTCGGATGGCTACCTAACTCAACAGCACCGCAGCCAACCTGCAGTGGGTGATCAGCGTCTACATGCTTGCCCTCGGCGCCTTCATGGTTCCCGCGGGTCGGATCGGTGACATCTTCGGGCGCCGACGAGCGCTGCTTGCCGGCGTCGCCTTGTTCGGCGTGGCATCCGTGCTGTGTGCCGTCGCGCCGTCGGCCGGTCTCGTCATCGCTTTTCGCGCACTGCAGGGTCTTGGTGCCGCGCTGATCTTTCCGGTGTCCGTGAGTGTGCTGACCAATGCGTTCGAGGCGGCGCGGGCCAGCCATGCGATCGGGTTGGCTTACGGCATAGCGGGATTGGGCAACGCAGCGGGTCCGCTGATCGGCGGGTTGCTCACCGACACCGTCGGCTGGCGGTGGGTTTTTTGGCTGAACGTGCCACTCACGCTCATTTCGTTGGCCATCGGAGCGTGGAGCATCACCGAATCGTTGGACGAGACGGTTCCGCGGCGCATCGATGTCACCGGGTTGGCGCTCATCACGTTCGGAATCGGGTTGTTCACGTTGACATTTGACCGTGCACCGACCTGGGGTTGGATCTCGGTGTGGACGCTGCTCGCGTTCGCAGGGTCGCTTGCCGCGCTCGCTGTGTTCGTCGTCGTGGAGAACAGGGTGCGCTGGCCGCTTGTGGACTTGTCGCTTCCTCGGAATCCTCAGTTCGCCGTTCTCGTGATCGCAGGGACCATCGCGAACATCGCCTACGGCGTCACGATCTTCCTGTCGACGCTGGATCTTCAGCAGGGGCGCGGTCTGGATCCGTTGACCGCGGGCCTGGTTTTCCTCGGCCCGTCTGCCGGTGCCGCGCTCGGCGGTGTGCTGTCCGGGCGGTTGGCGGCGAGCATGCCGCCGGTCCTCGTAATGGGTGTAACGAGCGTCGCTGCCGCGATTTCGCTTGCGGCGCTGGCGGTGTCGAGCGGTTGGCTGACCTATCTGCCTGCGCTGACCGCGTGTGGCTTCACGCTCGGGTTGGTGTACGCGTTCACCACTGTCGCCACGCAGGCGGTGGTTCGTCCCGAGCGCGCAGGAGAGGCCGCCGGAGTGACGCTGACGGCGCTGGTGACTCTGGCCGGTGTCGGTGTGGCGGTGTCGGGCACCGTCCTCGAAATGCTGCAGCTGCGCGGGATGTCGTTGACGGGTGCGGTCGACGCCATCCTCGCGGTGTTTGCGGCGTTGCTGTTGCCTGCGGGTGCGGTGGTGCTCGTGATCGCGCGATCGCGTGCAGGATCCGACGCCCGCGAGAGCGCCTAGTTCGTCGTGCTCACCGGGGCGGCGGGCACTGCGTCCGAGGGCACCTCGTCGCCGCCGGACAGGACAAGCGGGCTGGCGGCGGGCGCGGGCCCGATCAGTTGGTACAGCAGCGAAGTCCAGGTCTGGCCACCCCTGGTGGAGACGTCGTAGCCGGTGTGAATCGCGACTGCCGTCGCCATGACCGATTCGGACTCCTCGGAGTCCTCGTTGTAGTCACAGACCGCGTCGCCGAGGTCGCACACGCTGATCGTCTTGATTCCCAGCTCCGGCGGCAGCGCCGCGGGGGCATCCGCGAGTATCGGCCAGTCCTGCGCGACGCCTTTGCCCGCACGCGGAGCTGATGTCACGGAACCGATGTTGACCGTCGAATCTTCTGGCCGCCGGTCGCCGTCGGCAATCAGCAGCGAGGCGGCGAGATTGGGGCTTCCGGCCAGCGCGTGCAGGTTGCGATGCACGACCATCGCGCCCTGCGAGTATCCGGCGAGCACCACCTTGGTCGTGGGGCACTGCTGCACGAACGACTCGTACTGGGCGCCCAATGCTGCCACGCCGGTATCGACACTGCTCATGAAGTTGGCCCAGTCCAGCACGCCGCCGTCTTCGGGCACTGCCGTCGCGGGGTATTCGACCGCTTCGGCGGTCATGGTGCGGCCATCGCGCTGGAGCAGCTGCTGCAGGGCATTGAACGATTGAAAGACCACCCGGCCCATTCCGCCGTTCAGGGTCTCTTCGGGGCCACGCTCGCCCGAGCCTGCGGCGCCGATCCAATGGACGTCAGGGCATCCGGGTGCGGCGTTTGCGACACCGGTCGACAGACCAACCAACGCGGACCCGGCAACTGCGGCGGCACACGCCAACGAACTCATGCGACGAAGCACGACACCCCAACCCCTTCATGGCCACGACGAGGCCCTCGGGGTCTTCATCGCCTCAGTCGTCACACGTGTTACACCAACCCGGCGCCGAAATCGACGAAATGGCGAGATTTACTCGCACTTATCCGCCCGTTTGTCCGGTTGGGCGTTGAGAACGAAAACGGCGCCCACCCGAAGGTGAGCGCCGTTTCGGCATACTGAGTCAGATCATCACTTGATGATCTTGGTGACCCGGCCGGCGCCGACGGTACGGCCGCCCTCGCGGATCGCGAAGCGCAGGCCCTCGTCCATGGCGATGGGCTGGATCAGCTTGACGGAGATGTCGGTGTTGTCACCGGGCATAACCATCTCGGTGCCCTCCGGCAGCGTCACCACACCGGTCACGTCGGTAGTGCGGAAGTAGAACTGCGGACGGTAGTTGTTGAAGAACGGCGTGTGCCTGCCGCCCTCGTCCTTGGACAAGATGTAGACCTGGCCCTCGAAGTCGGTGTGCGGCGTGGTGGTGCCGGGCTTGACGACGACCTGGCCGCGCTCGACGTCCTCACGCTTGATGCCGCGCAGCAGCAGACCGACGTTGTCGCCGGCCTGGCCCTGGTCGAGCAGCTTGCGGAACATCTCGACACCGGTGACCGTGGTCTTGGTGGTGGACGGACGGATGCCGACGATCTCGACTTCCTCGTTCACGTTGACCACGCCACGCTCGACACGACCGGTGACCACGGTGCCGCGGCCGGTGATCGTGAAGACGTCCTCGACGGGCATCAGGAACGGCTTGTCGGTCTCGCGAACCGGATCCGGGATCGACTCGTCGACAGCGTCCATGAGCTCTTCGACGCTCTTGACCCACTTCTCGTCACCCTCGAGCGCCTTGAGCGCGGATACGCGGATAACCGGGGCGTCCTCGTCGAACTCCTGGGCGGCCAGCAGCTCGCGGACCTCCATCTCGACGAGCTCGATGAGCTCCTCGTCATCCACCGCGTCGGCCTTGTTCAGGGCGACCAGGATGTAGGGCACACCAACCTGGCGGGCCAGCAGCACGTGCTCACGCGTCTGCGGCATCGGGCCATCGGTCGCGGCGACTACCAAGATCGCGCCGTCCATCTGGGCGGCACCGGTGATCATGTTCTTGATGTAGTCGGCGTGACCGGGGGCGTCGACGTGCGCGTAGTGACGCTTCTCGGTCTGGTACTCCACGTGGGAGATGTTGATCGTGATGCCGCGCTGACGCTCTTCAGGCGCATTGTCGATCTGGTCGAATGCGCGCGACTCGTTCAAATCGGGATACTTGTCGTGCAGAACCTTGGTGATTGCTGCGGTCAGCGTCGTCTTGCCGTGGTCAACGTGACCAATGGTCCCGATGTTGACGTGCGGCTTCGTCCGCTCGAACTTCGCCTTCGCCACAGTGATGTCCTCCTGGACTGTGTTGGTGCTTCTTGTAAAGCAGTGTTGATCTTTGCAGTTGTTTGTCCCCGCAAAGCAACCGGGGCTATTGCCCGGTTGCCTTCGCGCAGCTCGTTGCTCGACTCCGGATCAGCTCCGAGCCGCGCACAGGGCGCTCGATTCTCACTGACCCGTCGCCTTCGCGATGATCTCCTTCGACACGTTGGCCGGAACCTCGGCGTACGAGTCGAACACCATGGAGTAGTTCGCCCGGCCCTGGGTCTTCGACCGAAGGTCTCCGACGTAGCCGAACATCTCCGACAGCGGCACATGCGCCTTGACAACGCGTGCACCCGCCCGCTCCTCCATGGCCTGGATCTGACCACGGCGGGAGTTCAGGTCGCCGATCACTTCGCCCATGTAGTCCTCGGGCGTGGTGACCTCGACGGCCATGATCGGCTCCAGGATCACCGGTTGTGCTTGTCCCGCAGCCTTTTTCAGGACCTGGGAGCCGGCGACCTTGAATGCCATTTCCGAGGAGTCGACCTCGTGGTAGGCACCGTCGAGCAGGGTGACCTTCAGGTTCACCAACGGATAGCCGGCCAGCACGCCGTACTGCATGGCGTCCTGCGCACCCGCATCGACCGACGGGATGTACTCACGCGGGATGCGGCCACCGGTGACCTTGTTCTCGAACTCGTAGGTGGCACCGTCCTCGCCGCTGAACGGCTCGAGGTCGATGAGCACCTTCGCGAACTGGCCCGAGCCACCCGTCTGCTTCTTGTGGGTGAACTCGACCTTCTCGACCTTGCGCTTGATGGTCTCCTTATAGGCCACCTGCGGCTTGCCGACGTTGGCCTCGACCTTGAACTCGCGCTTCATGCGGTCCACAAGGATGTCCAGGTGCAGCTCGCCCATGCCGCCGATGACGGTCTGGCCGGTCTCCTGGTCCAGGTGCACCTTGAAGGTCGGATCCTCCTCGGCGAGCTTCTGAATAGCCGTGCCGAGCTTCTCCTGGTCGCTCTTCGTCTTGGGCTCGATGGCCACCTCGATCACTGGATCGGGGAACGTCATCGACTCCAGCACGACCTGCTGGTTCGGATCCGACAGGGTGTCACCGGTGGTGGTGTCCTTCAGGCCGATCACCGCGTAGATGTGGCCCGCCGACGCGGTCTCCACCGGGTTCTCCTTGTTGGAGTGCATCTGGAACAGCTTGCCCAGCCGCTCCTTCTTGCCCTTGGTGGCATTGATGACCTGTGCGCCGGAGTCGACCTTGCCCGAGTAGACCCGGACGTAGGTGAGCTTGCCGAAGAACGGGTGCGTGGCCACCTTGAAGGCCAGCGCCGAGAACGGCTCGTCGGTCGACGGCTTGCGGATGATCTCTTCGTCCTCCTTGCCGGGCGCGTGGCCGACGGCGGGAGGCACATCCAGCGGAGAGGGCAGGTAGTCGATCACCGCGTCGAGCATGGGCTGAACACCCTTGTTCTTGAACGCGCTGCCGCACAGCACCAGGTAGGCCGACGAGCTGATGGTCAGCTTGCGCAGCGCACCCTTGATCTCCTCAACGGACGAGCTCCTCGCCGCCGAGGTACTTCTCCAGCAGCGTCTCGTCGGTCTCGGCGACCGCCTCGAGCAGCTTGGTGCGGTACTCGTCGGCCTTCTCCGCCAGGTCGGCGGGGATGTCGATGGTCTCGTAGGTCTCACCGAGCTTGGTCTCGCCGCGCCACACCTTGGCCTTCATCTCGACCAGGTCGACGATGCCCTCGAAGTCGCCCTCGGAGCCGACGGGCAACTGGATCGGGATGACGTTCGCGCCGAGGCGCTCTTCCATCGTCCGCACGGAGAAGTAGAAGTCCGCGCCGACCTTGTCCATCTTGTTGACGAAGCAGATTCGGGGGACGTCGTACTTGTCAGCTTGGCGCCAGACCTGTTCGGACTGCGGCTCGACACCCTCTTTGCCGTCGAACACGGCGACGGCACCGTCGAGCACGCGCAGGCTGCGCTCCACCTCGACGGTGAAGTCGACGTGGCCCGGGGTGTCGATGATGTTGATCTGGTTGTCATTCCAGAAGCAGGTGGTAGCAGCCGAGGTGATGGTGATACCCCGCTCCTGCTCCTGCTCCATCCAGTCCATCGTGGCGGCACCGTCGTGCACCTCACCGATCTTGTAGCTGATACCGGTGTAGTAGAGGATGCGCTCGGTCGTCGTCGTCTTGCCGGCGTCGATGTGCGCCATGATGCCGATGTTGCGGACCTTGGTCAGGTCGGTAAGCACGTCCTTCTGTGCCACAGAAGTTTTCTCTTTCGCTTGATAGTTGCTGTTGTCGTTACGCCCGGGCAGCACTGCCAGCAGGCGTTGAAATCACCAGCGGTAGTGCGCGAAGGCGCGGTTTGCCTCGGCCATCTTGTGGGTGTCCTCACGCCGCTTGACGGAGGCGCCCAGGCCGTTGCTGGCGTCGAGGATCTCGTTCGCCAGGCGCTCGATCATGGTCTTCTCACGGCGCTGCCGCGAGAAGCTGACCAGCCAACGCAGGGCCAGCGTGGTGGAACGATCGGCGCGCACCTCGACCGGGACCTGGTAGGTCGCGCCACCCACACGGCGGCTGCGAACCTCCAGCGCGGGCTTGACGTTGTCGAGAGCGCGCTTGAGAGTGACCACCGGATCGGTGCCGGTCTTGTCACGGGCCTGTTCGAGCGCACCATAAACAATGCGTTCGGCCAGCGATTTCTTCCCTTGCAGGAGAACTTTGTTGACCAGCTGGGTCACCAGCTGCGACCCGTAGACCGGGTCGTTGACCAACGGACGCTTGGGTGCGGGCCCCTTGCGCGGCATCAGCTCTTCTCCTTCTTGGCGCCGTACTTGCTACGGGCTTGCTTGCGGTTCTTCACACCCTGGGTGTCGAGCGAGCCGCGGATGATCTTGTAGCGAACACCCGGCAGGTCCTTCACACGACCGCCACGGACCAGCACCATGGAGTGCTCCTGGAGGTTGTGGCCCTCGCCCGGGATGTAGGCGGTGACCTCAACCTGGCTCGTCAGCTTGACGCGAGCGACCTTCCGAAGCGCCGAGTTCGGCTTCTTCGGGGTGGTGGTGTACACGCGAGTGCACACCCCGCGGCGCTGGGGGCTGCCCTTGAGGGCCGCGGTCTTCACCTTGGCGATCTTGTCGCGGCGGCCCTTGCGGACCAGCTGCTGAATGGTTGGCATCTACCGGCTTCCTGTGTTGCTCTTCTGTTCTTAAGTCTCTGTACTGCAGTTTTGTCCCGGTCACCTACCCCGCGACCGGGTGTGTCGCATGCGCCCGCCGCGAAAAATCTTCTAGGCTTCGTGGACACGCGAATTGGCCCGGCGTGCAGGCATGCTTGCGTTTTGAACGTCCGCAAGCGCCTTATCTGCCAGGCACGATCGTCCACAATACCAGGGGCGACCGCGCCACTCCAAAACTCGGCCGACGAGCGCTCACGCGAGAAGCAGACAACTCCCGATGGCCACTAACCCCAGGTCAGCGCTACCGTCTGTCCATCCCGGACGCAAGCCTCATCACCATATCGGTGAACACCGCGTCGGTGTCGATCCCGTTCATCGCGCCCGTCATCTCCAGCAGCACGAAACCGTGCATGGCCGACCAAAATTCCAGGGCGGCGTAGAACGCGTCTTCACCGTCCAGGCCGTAGGAGGCCAGCACGGAGATGACCGGCGCGGCAGCGGCCCGCGTCGCATCGGTGAACTCCGGATCGTCGCCGCCGAGCGGCATCCTCGTGAACGCCGAATAGCGACCGGGATGGTGATGGGCGTAACTGCGGTAGGCGCTGGCCATTGCCGTCACGGCGTCGTCGCGGGTGCGCCCTTGCGCCACGGTGTTGAGCATCGCGATGATGTCGCCGACCACCCGCATCCGCACCGTTCGGCGCAGGTCATCGAGGCTCTGCACATGGTTGTACAGCGACGGCCCCTTGGTGCCAAGTTGGTTGGCCAACGCGTTGATCGTGAGTGTGTCCCAGCCCTCGCGGTCCAGAAACGTCAGCGCGGCGTTGACGATAGAATCGCGGCTCAGCCTGGTCGGACGTGCCGCCGGCCGAGATGCCATGAGTGATTCGCCCTTCGGGTCGTCGCGGGAAACTAACACCTCTAGTTTCCCAGAGATCAGTTGACACGGTCCTGACTGAGTTGGGCGAGTTGCTCGGTGATCGTGCACAGGTCGGGCAGCATGGCCGGGTTCATCGTCTGGATCGACCACGTGATGACGTCGCCGCCCTTGGCTACATAGATGCTGCACGCGTTGGCGTCATAGGCCTTGAAGCCCTTGTTGCCCTCGACAGACAGTTCGGTCAGGGTGCGGCCGGCCTGTTTCTCCAGAGACCGCTCGGTGTCCATATCGCTGCCGCGGTACCACCACGTCGAGATACCCATGCCCGCGCCGAAGGTGCCGAGGACCGTGTTCTCCTGCCAGAAGCAGCCCGCGTCGCTGACGACAGCCTTGGTGAACATCGACGATCCGACCGCCTTGGCGATATCGGCGTCGGTGACCCCGTTGCAGTCGACGCTGCGGAAACCGCCGGTCGGCGGCGCCTGGGACGGGGCGGGTGCGGCGGGTGCGTCCGCATGAGCACAGCCCGTAAGCAGCGCGGCGCCAGCGGCGAGTGTTGCGCCGAACCTGGGCAATGACACGGGCATGATCACATGTCCGACTGCAAGGTGGCGGAGAGCAGCTTTTCCGCGTCCGTACACGGATCGCCGTTGCGCTGTCCGCGGAACTGCACCCACCAGCTGAGCACTCCGGTGCCTGCGGCGGCGGTGGCCGAACACGCGGCGCCGGTGGTGTCGCGTCGCGCCAAGAACGCGTGATGGCGTTCGACGATCTTCTCGGTGATCTTCGCTCCGCGCTCCGCGGCCAGTGCGCGTTCACGGTCGATGCTGCCGCTCTCGAACCAGGAGAAGGTCACGTCGATCATGGCCGAGCCGCGCGCGAGCACGTATTGGCAGACGGCTCCGCTGTAGGGGCGCACCACATTGTCCGCGCCGAGGGCCTCCTGAACAGAACTGTCGACCAGAAGGCCGCAGCGGTCATCGACGTAGCCGTAGCTGCGAGTGGGGTCGGGTACGGCAAGCGGAGCCCGCTGCGCGGTCCCGTTGACGGTCTGCGAACACCCACCGACGGCCACTACCGCTGTGGCCGCCACGACAACAACCGGTTTGCCCCGCCAACACATCGGTACTCACGCTACCCAGCGCCGTCATCTCGTGCGACCCGGATGAACCACGCCATGACCACGGCCGAGGCACGTATGGTTCCCCCATGATGTGGACAGCTGTGGGTCGGTCACTTGCGGCATGCGCGATCGCGGTTCCCGTCTCGGTCGGCGTCGGCGGCCCTGCGGCCCATGCGAAGAACGGGGACACCCACATCACCGGTCAGGGCATCGTGCAGACGCTCGACTGCAACGAGTCGACATTGTTGGTCAACGGCACCGGCAACACGATCAACGCGCTGGGCTCGTGCTGGGCGGTGACGGTGCAGGGCTCGTCGAACATCGTTGTGGCCGACAATGTCGTCGACAACATCATCGTCTACGGCTATGACCAGACGGTGTTCTACAAGAACGGCGAGCCGTATGTGTGGGACCGCGGCCGCGAATTGGGCATGACCAACCGCATCGATCGGGTACCTGCATAACAGTCTTGTCGTCGAGGAATCGAGGAACCATGCGCGTGTACTCCCTAGCAGCTGCCGTGTTGGCGGCCTCGCTGGCGCTGGCCGGCTGCGGTTCGGAAAGCAAGGACACCAACACGCCGAGCGCGACCGCGGGCAGTTCGGGCGCGCAGGTCGAGGTCGGCAACACCATCAACTACGGGTCGTTCGGCACCACCGCCGACATCGACTGCGCCGACGGGAAATCGCTCAACATCGGCGGTTCCAACAACACGCTGACCGTCAAGGGCACCTGCGCCAACGTGAACATCGGCGGTGCCGACAACAAGGTGACGTTCGATCAGATCGACAAGGAGATCAGCGTCGTCGGCCTGAACAACACCGTCACCTACTCCGCCGGGGACCCGAAGGTCAACGACACCGGCTCGAACAACAAAATCAGCAAGGGCTAGAGGGCCAGAAGGCACCTCCCCTTGCACCGTGAGCGTGCGTGTCTGCTCCGCGACACGCCGCTTGATAGCAACATTTTGCGCACGCTCGCACAGCCGCTAGGCGCCCGCGCCGTGCCTGCCCGCGCCCGCTGCGAACCGCGACGCGCCCTCCCGCGACTCGGCGGCCACCCGCGACATGCTGCCGAACTCGAAATCCATCGCCTCGGCCTCCGACATGCCCCACTGGTTGAGCATCGACAGCCGGTCGGCGCGCATGCACTGCTGCGGCAGCTGAGCGAGTTCGGCGGCGAGTTCCTCGGCCCGTTGGCGCGCTTCGCCTTTGGGCACGACACGGTTGGCCAACCCCATCGCGTACGCCTCGTCGGCGTCGACGGCGCGGCCGGTCAGAATCATGTCCATCGCGCGGCTGTGGCCGATCAGTCGCGGCAGCCGCACAGTGCCGCCGTCGATCAGCGGGACGCCCCACCGGCGGCAGAACACGCCCATGATCGCGTCCTCCTCGACCACCCGCAGGTCACACCACACGGCCAGCTCGAGACCTCCCGCGACGGCGTAGCCGCTCACTGCGGCGATCACCGGTTTGGACAGCACCATCCGGCTCGGGCCCATCGGGCCGGGGCCGGTGCGGTGCACAGGGTTGACGTCCGGCGTGCCGAAGGCTTTCAGATCGGCTCCGGCGCAGAATGTTCCGTTATCGCCCCATAGCACCGCGACCGCGGCCGAGTCGTCCTTGTCGAACTCGTCGAACGCGGCGTACAGTCCCGCGGCCGCGGGCCCGTTGACGGCGTTACGCGCCTCGGGGCGGTTCATGATCACCGTGGTCACGGGACCGCTGCGCTCGACGCGCACCCCGCCAGTCATGTCGCCTCCATGAGTTGGTCGTCATCCCGCCGCGCGAGCAGTTCCGCAGCGAAGTCGTTGTACGCCTGGCGCAGTGCCGCGCCAGGCCAGTCGTCGGGCAGCAGCGTCTCGGGCAACACCGGGTCGGTGAGCAGGTGGCGCACGATCGCCGCCGCGACGACGAATCGCCCGGGAACGTCAGTGGCCGATGTCATCTCTTCGAGTAACGCCTGCGCGGTCTCCACCCATTGCGACAGATCCCACAGCCGTGCGGCCAGGCCTGCGGGGTCGTCGTCGCGGGCATGCAGGACCCGCACCCGATCCAGCACGTCGTCCGGCAACGCCTTGTCGAGGTTGTCGGGTCGCAGCCACACACCTTCCCGAAGCTCGGCGAACCGATTGTCCTGCAGGGCGATTCGCAACGCGGCCCGGGTGCGGGCGTCGGTGCCGACGCTGGTGATCACCAGCGTGGTCCAGGTGCCGTCCCACGTGTGCAGCCCGGGGTTGATCGCATCGTCCTGGCGTCGCTGTCGTGCCATCAGCCGATCGGACAGCCGATAGCCGTCCTCCGAACGCACCAGGTC
Source organism: uncultured Actinomycetota bacterium (assembly GCA_963848855.1). Taxonomy (GTDB): domain Bacteria; phylum Actinomycetota; class Actinomycetes; order Mycobacteriales; family Mycobacteriaceae; genus Mycobacterium. The sequence goes on along the minus strand of CAWKFL010000005.1, from coordinate 13,425 downwards.
GCCTCCGCTGACCATCCGGGTCAGGGCTACCCGAAGGGTCGCTTCCCTGATGCCGAAATCGGCCGTGAGCCTGATCAATTCACTCGCGGTGGCCCATGCCGGATGGGCACCCAGCAGCACGCTCAGCACAACCGAGCGGGCCGTCATCCGCGAGAGAGAGGACATACCTAGACCCCGGACGCCTTCCGGCCATGGTCGCCGAACGGTTCGTCACGCTGACGGACGGCCTCACGGAATCCGTGCTGACGCGATTGTGCGACGAACGCGTGCCCTTCCGCGGTGTGCCGGGCGATGCCGTCGAAGACCGTCGAGATCATCGCGCTGTTGGCTACGCCCTGGTTGTAGAGGGCGGAGTTCATCGCGAGCTTGATCATGATCAGTTGGTTGATCGGCACCGCGGCGATGCGCGCGACGAGTCGCTCGGTGCGCTCATCGAGATCCTCGGGATCGGGCGCCTCGACCGCCAAGCCCCACTCAGCGGCCTGGGCGCCGGTGATGGAATCACCCGTCAACAGTAGGCGTTTCGCGCGCTGGTCGCCGAGGCGATGAGCCCACATCCCGGCCGCAGGGACGCCCCAGACCCGGGTGGGCGGATAGCCGATCTTGGCGTCGGCCGCCGCGATCACCTGATCTGCGTGCAGCGCGATGTCGGTGCCGCCTGCCACGCAGTAGCCGTGGATCTTCACGACCGTCGGCTTGTCGGCGTGCATGAGGCTGGAGAAGCCGCGTACGAACCGGCTCATCATCTGGTAGTCGACCATCGGGTCCCACGGCTGATCGGGCAGGTGGTTGATCGCTTGGGTCTTGCCGGACAGCACCGTGTCCTGATACGGGCTGCCGCCGCCTGCCGATGACGATCCCTCGGCGTATGCGGACAGATCGAAACCGGCGCAAAACCCTTCGCCCCGACCGGATACCAGGATGACATGGACTGCGGGGTCGAGATCCGCCCGCTCGACGAGCGCCGACAGTTCCAGCGGAGTATCGGCGACGATCGCGTTGCCCTTCTCGGGGCGGTTGAACGTAATGCGCGCAACGCGATCGGTGACCTCGTAGGTCATCGTTTTGAGGTTGTCGAAATCCACGGGTCGGATGGCGTGAGTCATCCGCGATTCGCCTTCGCTTCTCGCTCGCAAGTCATCCCTTGACCAGCACCCGCTCCAGGATCGGCGCCAGATCCAGCCCGGTGGGCAGGGTTCCGAATGCGCCGCCCCACTGGCCGCCCATCCGCGAAGCGAGGAACGCCTCGGCGACGGCGGGATGTCCGTGGCGCACCAGCAGCGAGCCCTGAAGCGCAAGGCTGATGTCCTCGGCGATCTTGCGGGCGCGGTACTGGATAGTGTCGAGGTCGCCCAGTGCCGGCTTGAGCGCATCGATGTGGGCATCCAGGCGCGGGTCCTGACCTGCTGTCCTGGCCAGCTCGTCGAACAGCACGTCGACGCATTCGGGCCGAGTTGCCATGGCGCGCAAGGTGTCCAGTGCGCTGACGTTGCCGGAGCCTTCCCAGATGCCCATCAGCGGCGCTTCGCGATATAGCCGCGGCATTCCCGATTCCTCGACGTAGCCATTGCCGCCAAGGCATTCCATCGCTTCGGCGGCGTGCGGCGTGGCGCGCTTGCACACCCAGTACTTGCTGGCCGCCAGACCGATGCGCCGCAACATGGACTCGCGGCCGTCGCCGCGCACCGCCTTGTCGGTCGCACCCGCCATACGCATCGCGACGATGGTCGCGGCCTCGGCCTCGACGGCGAGGTCGGCCAGTACGTTGCGCATGAGAGGCTGGTCAATCAGATAGGCGCCGAACGCCTTTCGATGCTGAGCGTGGTGATTGGCGCGGGTCAGCCCGCTGCGCATGCTGGTCGCACTGCCGAGGGTGCAGTCAAGGCGCGTGAGGTTGACCATCTCGATGATGGTCGGCACGCCACGGCCCTCCTCACCGACCAGCCACGCGGTCGCACCGTCGTACTCGACCTCACTCGACGCATTGGCGTGGTTGCCGAGTTTGTCCTTGAGCCGCTGCAGAAACATCCGGTTGCGGGTGCCATCGGGCAGGATCCGCGGCAGGAAGAAGCAACTCAGGCCGCCGGGCGCCTGTGCGAGGACGAGGAAGATGTCGCACATCGGCGCCGAGGTGAACCACTTGTGTCCGGTGAGGCTGTACGTGCCGTCGGCGTTCGGTGTCGCCTGGGTGGTGCCCGCTCGCACATCGGAGCCGCCCTGTTTCTCCGTCATCGACATGCCGGCGGTGATGCCGACCTTGGTGGCGGGCAGCGTGAGTTCGGGGTCGTATTCGCGGCTGGCGAGCAGCGGCTCGTACACCGTGGCCAGTTCGGGGTTGTGGCGTAGCGCCGGGACGACGGCGTAGGTCATGGAGATCGGGCAGATGTGCCCGGGCTCGGGCGTCCACACCGACATCTTGGCGGCGCGCACGACGTGCGTGCCGGGCCGGTCGTCGGCCCACGGCGCGCCATGGAGTCCGTGGCCGATCGCCACCTTCATGAGTTCGTGGTACGCGGGGTCGTATTCAACCGCGTCGACGCGATGGCCGTAGCGGTCGTGGGTGTGCAGGACCGGCTGGTTGCGGTCAGCCAACTCGCCCCACCGCTGCGCCTGCGCGCTACCTGACAGCGCGCCGAGTTCGGTGACTTCGTCGAGCCCCCACTCGCCGCCTTCGCGGATCAGCGCTTCGGTCAGGACCGGTGACGTTGCGGGGTTGTGGTTCTCCAGCGGAGGGACCTGATTGGTGACGACGTGCGTGTCTTGCATGACTCCATATTACAGTTTTTCGACAACCGCACAAGTGCTGTAATAGTCGTCATCGTCCGTTCCGTCAGGAACCGCCACAGGCGGCATCTCGCTCTCGGCACGTCTGGCGGCTTTGCGTTCACTGGCACGCACGCGGGCCCTGCCCAGGCGATCGATCACAAACACGACCGCCACCGCAAGGGCCCACCCGAGCAGGATGTCGATGACGTAGTGCTCGGCGGTGTAGACCAACGTGAACGCCATCACGAGGACGTACGCGACCAGAAGGGGGTGCCACTTGCGGGAAACCCGGCGCCACAAGAACATTGCGATCCCCAGCGTCAGGCCTGCGTGCAACGACGGAATCGCCGCGACCAGGTTGACACTGGCCTGCCCCTGGTCGATCAGCGCGGTCGCGGAATGCAGGTTGAGCTTTCCCCAGCCCCGCCCGACGATTCGCTCGATCCAGTTGTTGGCGCCGTCGTGGGTGGTCTGCATTGCACCCAGCAGGCCACCGTCGGGAACGCCGCGCGCGGAACGGAACATGCATCGAGGCCCCGACGGCCCCCCGTCGACGTCGGCCGCGATGCAGCGGGCGGCTGCCCACGGCGGCGCCGCGGGCAGCAGGGCATAGATGGCGAGGGCCGTGAACGACAGCGCGACGAAGAGCTTCACGAACGCCTTCCACTCGTCGCGATCGCGCAGCCACAATACGGCCGCCACGACGTACGGAAGGATGAAGAACGACATATAGACGGTGCTGATCACGATCTCCCACCACGGAGGGTGGGCGGTTTTCAGGTGTTCCTGCAGCCAAACCGTCGGCACGGTCCCGAAAAACAGCCAGCGATCCGCGTCGATTTGCCAGTGCCACAGGGTGGGCCTGCCGATCAGCGTTGCCGCTCCCCTGCTGAGGTCGTAGGCCACCAGGACCAGCGCGAACGGCAGCCAGTCGCGGATCACGTAGAGCATGCGACGGCCCTGCCCGATGCTGGCTGCAAGCAAGCCGGTGGCGATGTAGAGCAGCAGCAGCTCGCGGTTGAACGCGAAACCGTTGGTGACAGTGCGGTAGATGACGACGATCGCCCATACCGCGACGGCGATGCGGCGCGCAATCGTGAGTCGGCGTTCGCGGGTGTTGCCTGTGCCGTCGGCACGCGTCAACGCAATTGACGACTCGTCAATTGCGGACATTCAGACGAGGGTAGTTCACCGCTGCGTCACCGCGGCGTCGGTCCCCGTTCGTTTATCGAACCGTGTTCAGCCGATGTGCTCGCGCAGGTACGCGATGTCGTCCTTTCGGCCCTCGTCGGCGGTCTCGCAAATCACCGGTGCATCGGCGGCGGTCACCACGGCAACCAGCAGATCGGGGTCGATCTGGCCGGTGCCGAAGTTGGCGTGTCGGTCTGCGCCGGAGCCCGCCGCGTCGCGAGAGTCGTTACAGTGGACCAGGTCGATGCGGCCAGTGAGCGCCTTGATGCGGTCGACGGCGTCGACCAACGCCTCCCCCGCCGCCCAGGCATGGCAGGTGTCGAGGCAGAACCCGATGCCGCTCTCGCCGATGTGGTCCCACAGGCGGCCGATGACATCGATGTGACGCGCCATGGCGTGGTCACCGCCCGCGGTGTTCTCCAGGTACACCGGAACGTCGGTCTCGAGGTATTGCAGCGCCTTAACCCACCGTTCGAAACCGGCCTCCATGTCGTTGTCGTCGGCGTGGCCGCCGTGCACGATGACGGCGGTCGCATTGATCTCGGACGCCGCATCGCAGGTGTCCTGCAGGATCTTGCGCGACGGGATCCGCACGCGGTTGTTCGCCGAGGCGACGTTGATCAGATACGGCGCATGGACGTACAGCGGCATGCTCGCCGCCTTCAGCACTTCCGCGTCGTCGCGCGGCTTCGGCTTCTTCCAGCTCTGCGGGTTGCCGAGGAAGAACTGCACGACATCGGCGCCGTCAGCCTGCGCGGCGGCCAGGGGATCGTCTTGGTGGACGTGCGAACCAATGAGCACGTTCCGAGTCTAGGCGCGGGGTGTGACGCAAACGTGGCCGAGTCGACAAGACGTGTTCCTCGCAAAGTCTCGTGATTCAGGACACACTGGCGGTACATTGTGTGCGCGGTCTCAGCTGAAGGGACGGGCTAATGGTCGGTGCTGCGCAGAACGGCATGGAGTATCACCCGCCGCACGCGGTCCGGGCGCGCGCCGCAGCTGCACACGTCGACCACCACCGGTGGATGATCGGCATCCTGCTGTTACTGATCGCCATTTCGGCGATCACCGGCGTCGCTGTCGCGCTGACGATGGGACAAACGACGGCCGCGCTCATCATCGGCCTTGTGGCCACCGCGTTCTTCACCCGCGTCGGGTGCTGACCTGACCGATCCTGCTTAGCGCCTTATAGCGCCCAAACGGACAAACGGGCGTGAAAGTGCGCGTAGTTTCCGCCATTTCGTTGATCTCGGCGTGGGGCGCCGTCAGTTTCGGCCGTGGTAGGCGTCGCTGTTCATCTCGATGGTTGTCCAGCTGGGGTCGCCGCGCCGAATCCCCTTGCGGATCCGACGGATGTCCTTCAACTGGCGCCGGTATTGCCGCGTCGGGGACGCACTCACACGACGGACCAGAATGACCAGCGCAGCGATCACCAAAATGATTGCCAACGAGCCAAACACAATGCCCACCGCACTCATGAATAAAGGCTACGCCCGCGCCGAGATCGACGAAATGGCGTGATCTTCTCGCATTTTCTCGCCCGTTTGTCCGTTTGGGCGCTAAGAGTCAGGCAGGGCAAAACGAAAAAGCCCCCGGCGCGAAGCCGGGGGCCTTTCCATGTTGCTTAGCGGTAGTCGCTGTAGCCGTAGTCGTCCAGCGGAACCGCGGCTCCGGTGGCCTGGCCGAAGTCCGGGCTGTAGTACTGATCCTCGTAGGACGGGATCGTGTACGCGGCGGCCCGCGCCTCTTCGGTCGGCTGCACCTGGATGTTGCGGTACCGGTTGATGCCCGTACCTGCCGGGATCAGCTTGCCGATGATCACGTTCTCCTTCAGACCCTGCAGCTTGTCGCTGCGGCAGTTGATCGCCGCATCGGTCAGCACGCGCGTGGTCTCCTGGAACGACGCCGCCGACAGCCACGAGTCCGTGGCCAGCGATGCCTTCGTGATACCCATCAGCACCGGGCGACCCGCCGCGGGCTCGCCACCCTCGGCAACCACCCGACGGTTCTCGGACTCGAACTCGCCACGCTCGGTCAGCGAGCCGGGCAGGAACTCCGTCGCACCCGAATCGATGATCGTGACGCGACGCAGCATCTGCCGGACGATGACCTCGATGTGCTTGTCGTGGATCGACACACCCTGAGCGCGGTAGACCTCCTGGACCTCCTTGACGAGGTGGATCTGCACCTCGCGGGGGCCCTGGACACGCAGCACCTCGTGCGGGTCCGCGGAGCCTTCCATCAGCTGCTGGCCGACCTCGACGTGGTCGCCGTCGGTGAGCAGCCGCTCGGTGCCGTCCTCGTGCTTGAACACCTTCAGGCGCGACGGGCGCTTGGGCAGCTTGTCGTAGACGACTTCCTCGCCACCGTCGTCGGGGACGATGGTGATCTTGTAGAAGCGAGTCGCTCTCTTCGAGCTGCACACGTCCGGTGACGTCCGCGATCGGCGCCTTGTTGCGCGGCACGCGGGCCTCGAACAGCTCCTGCACGCGGGGCAGACCGCCGGTGATGTCCTCACCGACACCGCCCTGGTGGAAGGTGCGCATGGTCAGCTGCGTGCCGGGCTCGCCGATGGACTGCGCGGCCACGATGCCGACCGCCTCGCCGATGTCGACCAGCTTGCCGGTCGCCATCGAACGGCCGTAGCACATCGCGCACACGCCGGTGCCCGTCGTGCAGGTCAGCACGGAGCGGACCTTGACCTCGGTGATGCCCGCCGCGAGCAGCGCATCGATGGCCGGGTCACCGAGATCGTGACCCCGCTCGACGACGACGTTGCCCTTCTCGTCCACGGCGTCGGCGGCCAAAGTCCGCGCGTACGCCGAGGTTTCGATGTGCGGATCGCGGACCAGCGCCTTGTCGGCCTGCAGCTCGGCCAGCGTGACGTTGATGCCGCGCTCGGTCTCGCAGTCGGCTCGCGAACGATGACGTCCTGCGACACGTCGACCAGACGACGGGTCAGGTAACCCGAGTCGGCGGTACGAAGAGCGGTGTCCGCCAGACCCTTACGGGCGCCGTGGGTGTTGATGAAGTACTCCAGCACCGTCAGGCCCTCGCGGAACGAGGACTTGATCGGCCGCGGGATGAACTCACCCTTCGGGTTGGTCACCAGACCCTTCATGCCGGCCAGCGTGCGCGTCTGGGTGAAGTTACCCGTGGCACCCGAGTCCACGATCGTGATGATCGGGTTGTCCTCGGGGTAGTGCGCCCGCAGCGCCTCACCGACCTCTTCGGTCGCCTGCTGCCAGATCTTGACCAGCTCGCCGTTGCGCTCGTCATGGTTCAAAGCACCGCGCTGGTACTTCTTCTCGATCCCGTCGGCTTCCGCCTCGTAGCGGTCGAGGATCTCCTGCTTGTTCGGCGGCACGATGACGTCGGCCATCGACACGGTGACACCCGAGCGGGTGGCCCAGTAGAAGCCGGCGTCCTTCAGCTTGTCCACGGTCTGCGCGACCACGATCATCGGGTAGCGCTCGGCCAGGTCGTTGATGATCGACGCCTGCACCTTCTTGTGCATCTGCTGGTTGATGAACGGATACCTCAGTCGGGAGCAGCTCGTTGAACATCACCCGGCCCAGCGTGGTCTCCGCCGTCCAGGCGTCGCCGGGCTTCCAACCCGTCGTCGCCGAACAGCTCGGCCTCGAGCTCGGCGGGCGGACGCAGCTGCGTCAGCCGCACCTTGATCTTGGCCCGCACCGACAGCGCACCGCGGTCCAGCGCCATGATCGCCTCGGCAGGCGAGCTGTACACGCCCGACTCCGGCTTGTCCTTGCGCGGCCGGCTGGTACTCGCCGGTGTCACCGGGGATCTCGGTGGTCAGGAAGAACAGACCCGGTCACCATGTCCAGACGCGGCATGGCCAGCGGGCGGCCCGACGCAGGCGACAGGATGTTGTTCGACGACAGCATCAGGATGCGAGCCTCGGCCTGCGCCTCGGCGCTCAGCGGCAGGTGCACCGCCATCTGGTCGCCGTCGAAGTCGGCGTTGAACGCCTCGCAGACCAGCGGGTGCAGCTGAATTGCCTTGCCCTCGACCAGCTGCGGCTCGAAGGCCTGGATACCGAGGCGGTGCAGCGTCGGTGCGCGGTTCAGCAGCACCGGGTGCTCGCCGATGACCTCTTCGAGCACATCCCACACCTGCGGACGCTGACGCTCCACCATCCGCTTGGCGCTCTTGATGTTCTGCGCGTGGTTCAGGTCGACCAGACGCTTCATCACGAACGGCTTGAACAGCTCGAGTGCCATCAGCTTGGGCAGACCGCACTGGTGCAGCTTGAGCTGCGGGCCGACCACGATGACCGAACGGCCCGAGTAGTCGACGCGCTTGCCGAGCAGGTTCTGACGGAACCGGCCCTGCTTGCCCTTGAGCAGATCCGACAGCGACTTGAGCGGACGGTTGCCCGGTCCGGTGACCGGACGGCCGCGGCGGCCGTTGTCGAACAGCGCGTCCACCGACTCCTGCAGCATCCGCTTCTCGTTGTTGACGATGATCTCGGGCGCACCGAGGTCGATCAGCCTCTTGAGGCGGTTGTTGCGGTTGATCACGCGGCGGTACAGGTCGTTGAGGTCCGACGTGGCGAACCGGCCACCGTCGAGCTGCACCATCGGGCGCAGCTCCGGCGGGATCACCGGCACCGCGTCGAGCACCATGCCCATCGGCGAGTTGCCCGACTGCTGGAACGCGGCGACGACCTTGAGGCGCTTGAGGGCACGAAGCTTCTTCTGCCCCTTGCCGTTACGGATGACGTCGCGCAGCGACTCGGCCTCGGCGTCGATGTCGAAGTTCTCGATGAGCTTCTTGATCGACTCCGCGCCCATGGCGCCCTGGAAGTACTCGCCGTAGCGGTCGACGAGCTCGCGGTAGAGCACCTCGTCGACGATCAGCTGCTTGGGAGCCAGCTTGGTGAAGGTCGTCCAGATCTCGTCGAGCCGGTCCAGCTCACGCTGGGCACGGTCGCGGAGCTGACGCATCTCGCGCTCGCCGCCGTCGCGGACCTTGCGCCGCACGTCGGACTTGGCGCCCTCCTCCTCGAGCTCCTTGAGGTCGGCCTCGAGCTTCTGTGCACGCGCCTCGAGATCCGGCATCGCGCTGATCCTCGACGGCCTTGCGCTCGACGACCATCTCGGCCTCGAGCGTGGACAGCTCGTTGTGCCGCATCTCGTCGTCCACGGCGGTGATGACGTAGGCCGCGAAGTAGATGATCTTCTCGAGATCCTTCGGCGCCAGGTCGAGCAGGTAGCCCAGACGCGACGGCACACCCTTGAAGTACCAGATGTGCGTGACCGGCGCGGCCAGCTCGATGTGGCCCATCCGCTCACGACGCACCTTGGCGCGAGTCACCTCGACGCCGCAGCGCTCACAGATGATGCCCTTGAAGCGGACGCGCTTGTACTTGCCGCAGTAGCACTCCCAGTCGCGAGTAGGTCCGAAGATCTTCTCGCAGAAAAGGCCGTCCTTCTCTGGCTTCAGTGTGCGGTAGTTGATGGTCTCCGGCTTCTTGACCTCGCCGAAGGACCAGTTACGGATGTCGTCCGCGGTGGCAAGGCCGATGCGGAGTTCATCGAAGAAGTTGACGTCTAGCACGTAACTCCCTTTCCCCTTTCGGGATTAGAAAACAAAATCAATAATCTAAGCGCAGATCTTCGACAGATGCAGATTCGTTGCGGGACAAGTTGATTCCCAGGTTCGCAGCAGCGCGCTCCAGGTCCTCGTCGTCGCCGTCGCGCATCTCGATCGCGGCGCCGTCACGAAGACAGCACCTCGACGTTCAGGCACAACGACTGCAGCTCCTTGAGCAGCACCTTGAACGACTCGGGGATGCCCGGCTCGGGGATGTTCTCGCCCTTGACGATCGCCTCGTACACCTTGACCCGGCCGACGGTGTCGTCGGACTTGATGGTCAACAGCTCCTGCAGCGTGTACGCCGCGCCGTAGGCCTGCATGGCCCAGCACTCCATCTCACCGAACCGCTGGCCACCGAACTGCGCCTTACCGCCCAGCGGCTGCTGGGTGATCATCGAGTACGGGCCAGTGGAGCGGGCGTGGATCTTGTCGTCCACCAGGTGGTGCAGCTTGAGGATGTACATGTAGCCGACCGTCACCGGGTACGGGAACGGTTCGCCACTGCGGCCGTCGAACAGCTCCGCCTTGCCGTCCTCGTCGACGAGCGTGTCGCCGTCGCGGTTGGGCAGCGTCGAGGACAGCAGACCCTGCAGCTCGTCCTCGCGGGCACCGTCGAACACCGGCGTCGACACGATGGTGTCCGGCTCGGCCTCCAACAGCTCCTCGGGCAGGCTTGCCGGCCCATTCCGGTGAGCCGTCGATCTTCCAGCCGGTCTTGGCCACCCACCCGAGGTGGGTCTCCAGGATCTGGCCGATGTTCATCCGTCGCGGCACACCGTGCGTGTTCAGGATGATGTCGACCGGCGTGCCGTCCGGAAGGAACGGCATGTCCTCGACCGGCAGGATCTTGCCGATGACGCCCTTGTTGCCGTGGCGTCCGGCGAGCTTGTCGCCGTCGGAGATCTTGCGCTTCTGCGCCACGTAGACGCGGACCAACTCGTTGACGCCGGCGGGCAGCTCGTCGTCGTCCTCGCGGGAGAACACCCGGATGCCGATGACCTTGCCGGACTCGCCGTGCGGCACCTTCAGCGACGTGTCGCGGACCTCGCGCGCCTTCTCACCGAAGATCGCGCGGAGCAGCCGCTCCTCCGGGGTCAGCTCGGTCTCGCCCTTCGGGGTGACCTTGCCGACCAGGATGTCGCCGTCGCGGACCTCGGCGCCGATGCGGACGATGCCGCGCTCGTCGAGGTCGGCCAGCACCTCATCGGAGACGTTCGGGATGTCCCGGGTGATCTCCTCGGCGCCCAGCTTGGTGTCGCGGGCATCGATCTCGTGCTCCTCGATGTGAATCGAGGTGAGCACGTCCTCTTCGACCAGACGGTTGGAGAGGATGATCGCGTCCTCGTAGTTGTGGCCTTCCCACGGCATGATCGCCACGAGCAGGTTCTTGCCCAGCGCCATCTCGCCCTGCTCGGTGCAGGGACCGTCGGCGATGACCTGGCCGGCCTCGACCCGGTCGCCCTGCGTCCACGATCGGGCGCTGGTTGGCGCACGTGCCGTGGTTGGAGCGGGCGAACTTGCGCATCCGGTAGGTGTGCCGGGTGCCGTCGTCGGCCATCACGGTGATGTAGTCGGCCGAGACCTCCTCGATCACGCCCGCCTTGTCGGCGACGACGACGTCGCCGGCGTCGATCGCGGCGCGCAGCTCCATACCGGTACCGACCAGCGGGGCCTCGCTGCGCACCAGCGGAACCGCCTGGCGCTGCATGTTGGCACCCATCAGGGCACGGTTGGCGTCGTCGTGCTCGAGGAACGGGATCATGGCCGTCGCCACCGACACCATCTGGCGCGGCGAGACGTCCATGTAGTCGACCTCGGTCGCCGAGACGAACTCGACCTCGCCGCCCTTACGACGGACCAGGACGCGCTCCTCGGTGAAGCTGCCCTTGTCGTCGATCGGCGAGTTGGCCTGCGCCACGACGTGGCGGTCCTCCTCGTCGGCGGTCAGGTACTCGATGTCGTCGGTGACCACACCGTTGTTCACCTTGCGGTACGGCGTCTCGATGAAGCCGAACGGGTTCACCCGCGCGTACACCGACAGCGAGCCGATCAGACCGATGTTCGGACCCTCAGGGGTCTCGATCGGGCACATCCGGCCGTAGTGGCTGGAGTGCACGTCGCGGACCTCGAGGCCGGCGCGCTCACGGGACAGACCGCCGGGGCCCAGCGCCGAAAGACGACGCTTGTGGGTCAGACCCGACAGCGGGTTGTTCTGGTCCATGAACTGCGACAGCTGGCTGGTGCCGAAGAACTCCTTGATCGCCGCCACGACGGGACGGATGTTGATCAGGGTCTGCGGCGTGATCGCCTCGACGTCCTGGGTCGTCATGCGCTCGCGCACGACGCGCTCCATACGGGACAGGCCGACGCGGATCTGGTTCTGGATCAGCTCGCCGACGGTGCGCAGACGACGGTTGCCGAAGTGGTCGATGTCGTCGACCTCGACCGGCACCTCGACGCCGCCGGGGGCGGTCATCGAGGTCTGGCCCTCGTGCAGGCGCACCAGGTACTCGATGGTGGCGACGACGTCCTCTTCGGTCAGCGTCGACGACGTGATCGGCTGGCCGGCGTTGAGGCCGAGCTTCTTGTTGACCTTGTAGCGACCCACCCGGGCCAGGTCGTAGCGCTTCTCCTTGAAGAACAGGTTCTCCAGCAGGGTCTGCGCGGACTCCTTGGTCGGCGGCTCGCCCGGGCGCAGCTTGCGGTAGATGTCCAGCAGCGCCTCGTCGGTGCCTGCGGTGTTGTCCTTCTCCAGCGTCGACATCATGATCTCGGAGAAGCCGAACCGCTCGGTGATCTGCTCGGTGGTCCAGCCCAGCGCCTTGAGCAGCACGGTGACCGGCTGACGACGCTTGCGGTCGATGCGCACACCGACGGTGTCGCGCTTGTCGACGTCGAACTCCAGCCACGCACCGCGGCCGGGGATCACCTTGACGCTGTGCAGCGTCTTGTCGGTGGTCTTGTCGCGGGTCTCGTCGAAGTAGACGCCCGGCGAGCGGACCAGCTGGGAGACGACGACACGCTCGGTGCCGTTGATGATGAACGTGCCCTTCTCGGTCATCATCGGGAAGTCACCCATGAACACCGTCTGGCTCTTGATCTCGCCGGTGTTGTTGTTGATGAACTCGGCCGTGACGAACAGCGGGGCCGCGTACGTCATGTCCTTGTCTTTGCACTCGTCGACCGGGGCCTTGACCTCGTCGAAGCGCGGATCGGTGAACGACAGCGACATCGAGCCGGAGAAGTCCTCGATCGGGCGACAGCTCGGTCGAGCACCTCTTCGAGGCCGCCGACGGGGTTCGACGTCACCGCGGGCGGTGGCGATCTCACGCCAGCGCTCGGAGCCGACCAGCCATTCGAAGGACTGGGTCTGCACCTCAAGAAGCCCCGGAACCTCGAGAGGCTCGCGGAGCTTGGCGAACGAAATTCGGTTGGGTGCTCCAGGTACGGAGCTAGAGGTAGTAGTAGCGGACTTGCTCTGGCGGGAGACTGCCAAGATGCATCCTTCCAGCACCTAATGCGACTGTCGGGAAGGTCGGTGACACCGTCCCTTACGCCGCGAACTCTGCGTCGGTTCGGCTGGCGTTCTCCAGTCCAGACGGCCCCGAACGGACGGGCACGCGACTAGATACTGAGCCTGAAACGGGGCTCAGCCTAGGACCACGGTGTCAGAGGCGATAGATGGGCAGGAGGCAGCCAGCGCAACGTCCAACAATAGCGCAGGACGGCGTATTCCTCAACCACGGCATGCAGAATCAACTCGGGCGCTGGCTGGCGTCCTTGACCCGTTTCACACATGCTGCCCAACAGACTGGCCCGTCGGAGCCTTTCCGTCAAGAGATAACG
>CAWKFL010000004.1:0-226682 GCA_963848855.1 uncultured Actinomycetota bacterium | reverse complement strand
GCGGGGTGGCGGCAACGCCGCTTGCGGGCCACCGCCACCGAAGACGCGCTGCGCGGCCGCCCATGGACCGCCGACACCGTGCGGGAGGCCGCCGCCGTGCTCGGCCGCGAGGGCACCCCGATCGACGACCACCGGGCCAGCGCCGCCTTCCGCGCGGCGATGCTCGAGCAGTCGCTGCTCAAGTTCCATGCCGAGTCCGCAGTACCGGAGGGGGTCACGTCATGAGTGAACTCAGCACCCGTCCGCCGCGCCCGGTGGTCGGCGTCGAGATGCCGCACGAGAGCGCGGATCTGCACGTCACCGGTCTCGCCCTGTACACGGATGACCTGGTCAGCCGGTACCCGGGCGCGCTGCACGCCTATCCGGTGCAGGCCCCGCACGCGCACGCCCACGTGCGCTCGATGGACACCGCGCCTGCGCTGGCCGTGCCCGGGGTGGTGTACGTGCTCACCGCGGCCGACGTGCCAGGGGTGAACGACGCCGGGGTCAAGCACGACGAGCCGCTGTTCCCCAGCGAGGTCATGTACTACGGGCACCCGGTGTGCTGGGTGCTCGCCGAAACCCTCGAGGCGGCCCGGATCGGGGCCACCAAGGTCGCCGTCGAATACGAGCCGCTGCCGTCGTTGATCACGATCAAGGAGGCCATCGCCGCGGAGAGCTACCAGGGTTCTCGGCCCGTGCTGCGCCGCGGCGAACCGGAGGCCGCCTTCCCGGGCTGCGCGCACGTCTTCGAAGGCGAGTTCGAGTTCGCCGGGCAGGAGCATTTCTATCTGGAGACCAACGCGGCGCTGGCCAGCATCGACGAGAACGGGCAGATCTTCGTCCAGTCCTCGACGCAGCATCCGACCGAGACGCAGGACATCGTCTCGCACGTGCTGGGCAAGCCGAACCACGAGGTCACCGTGCAGTGCCTGCGCATGGGCGGCGGCTTCGGCGGCAAGGAGATGCAGCCGCACGGGTATGCGGCCATCGCGGCGCTCGGCACGGTGGTCACCGGCCGCCCGGTGCGGGTGCGGTTCAACCGAACCCAGGACATCACGATCTCCGGCAAGCGGCACGGCTTCCACGCGCTGTGGAAGGTCGGCTTCGCCGAGGACGGCACGATCCAGGCGTTGACCGCGACGCTGACCGCGGACGGCGGCTGGAGCCTGGACCTGTCCGAACCGGTGCAGGGCCGCGCGCTCTGCCACATCGACAACGCCTACTGGATCCCGAACATCGAGGTGCACGGGCGGATCTCGAAGACCAACAAGACCTCGCAGACCGCGTTCCGCGGATTCGGCGGGCCGCAGGGCATGATCGTGATCGAGAACATCCTCGGCCAGTGCGCGCCCGCGCTTGGCATGAGTGCCCGCGAACTGCGCAGGCGCAACTTCTACTCGGCCGGGCAGACGACCCCGTACGGCCAGGACGTGCGCCATCCGGAGCGCATCGAGCGGGCCTGGAGCCAGGTGCTGGAGACGCGGCGACGTCGATCGGCGGCTCGTCGAGATCGAGGCGTTCAACGCCACCCACGAGCACACCAAGCGCGCGCTGGCGATCACCCCCGTGAAGTTCGGCATCTCGTTCAACCTGACCGCGTTCAACCAAGCCGGCGCGCTGGTGCACGTGTACAAGGACGGCTCGGTGCTGATCAACCACGGCGGCACCGAGATGGGCCAGGGCCTGCACACCAAGATGCTGCAAGTCGCGGCGACCGCGCTCGGGGTTCCGCTGTCGAGCGTGCGGTTGGCGCCGACCCGCACCGACAAGGTGCCCAACACCTCGGCGACGGCGGCCAGTTCGGGCGCCGACCTCAACGGCGGCGCGGTGAAGAACGCCTGCGAGCAGATCAAGGCCCGGCTGGCCGAGGTGGCGGCCGAGGAGCTCGGAAGAGTGCACCCGGCCGACGTCCGGTTCGTCGACGGCAAGGTGACCGGGCTGGCGGCGACTGACCGCGAGCTGGATCTTCGCCGAGCTGGTGAATCTCGCCTACCACCAGCGGGTGCAGCTGTGGGCGGCCGGCTTCTACCGCACCGCGGGGCTGCACTGGGACGCCAAGCGGATGCAGGGCTCGCCGTTCAAGTACTTCGCCTACGGGGTGGCGGCCAGCGAGGTCGAGGTGGACGGGTTCACCGGCGCCTACCGGTTGCGCCGGGTGGACATCGTGCACGACGTCGGCGACAGCCTGTCCCCGCTGGTCGACCTCGGCCAGGTCGAGGGCGGCTTCGTGCAGGGCGCCGGCTGGCTGACTCTGGAGGACCTGCGCTGGGACACCGGCGACGGGCCGTCCCGCGGCCGGTTGGCCACCCAGGCGGCCAGCACCTACAAGCTGCCCAGCTTCTCGGAGATGCCCGAGGTGTTCAACGTGACGCTGCTGGAGAAGGCGCACGAGGACGGCGCGGTGTACGGGTCGAAGGCGGTCGGCGAGCCGCCGTTGATGCTGGCCTTCAGTGTGCGCGAGGCACTGCGCGAGGCGGTCGCCGCGTTCGGCCCGACCGGGCACTGCGTCGACCTCGGCTGCCCGTCGACACCCGAGCAGGTGTTCTGGGCGATCCAGCGCGCCCGCTCCACGGACGCCCCGATGCGCCCCAAGGAGGCGCCCGCCGTCCAGCTCGCCGGAGGCGGCCCTAGCCATGCACTGGATGAGCGCGATGGCGCAGCTGCGCGAGCAGCGAACGCCCGGGGTGCTGGTGACCGTGATGGCCGTGCGCGGGCACGCGCCCCGGGAGGCCGGGGCGAAGATGGTCGTGTCCGCCCACGACTGCTGGGGCAGCATCGGCGGTGGCAACCTGGAGCAGTCGGCGTTGCTCGCGGCGCGCGAGCTGCTGGCAGCAGGCACCCGGGAGCCGGAGACCCAGACCTGGGGCCTCACCGAACAAGCCCGGACGCAACACGGCGTCCAGTGCTGCGGCGGTGAAGTGACCGTGCTGTTCGAACCGCTGTGCACGGTGCCCGCGGTGGCGATCTTCGGCATGGGCCACGTCGGCTGCGAGCTGGCCCGGATCCTGGCACGGCACGACATCGAACTGCACCTGGTCGACTCCCGGGCGCAACACGCAGAGCCGGAGCGGCTGGCCGCGCTCACCGCCGACGCCGAGGCCCGGGTGCACACCCATCACGCGGTGGTGCCGGAGCTGGTGCTTGGCGAGTTGCCCGCCGGCTGTCACGTGCTGCTGATGACCCACGACCACGCCGAGGACGTCGCGCTGTGCGATGCCGCGCTGCGCTGCAGGCATTTGGGTTCGATCGGCCTCATCGGGTCTTCGGTGAAGTGGCGCCGCTTCGCCAAGCGGCTCGCCGAGGAGGGACACGACGAGGCGGCACTGGCCCGCATCACCACCCCGATCGGGCTGCCGCAGATCACCGGCAAGGAGCCCGCGACCATCGCCGTCAGCGTGGCCGCCGACCTGCTGCTGCGATTCCAGCGCGAGCGTCCCGCGAGCACCGAGGCCGGCGCCGAGGCGGCGGAGGCCACTCGATGAGGATCTATCGCGGGACCGTGCTGGACACGCCCGAGTCGCCCTTCACCGGCGGTGTGCTGCGCGCCGAATCCGATGCCGGGATCGTCGTGACCGATGGTGTGATCACCGATCGGGGCCCGTTCCAACAGATCCGCGCGGCGCACCCGGAGGCCGAGGTGGTCGACCTGACCGGCGGTGTGGTGCTGCCCGGTCTGGTGGACACCCATGTCCACTTCCCCCAGGTGCGGGTGATCGGCGCGCTCGGCATGCCGCTACTGGACTGGCTGGACCGAAGTGCGCTGCCCGAGGAAGCCCGGATGGCCGACGCCGACTACGCGCGCGAGGTGGCCGCCGAATTCGTCGACGGGCTGATCGCGGCAGGCACCACGACCGCGCTGGTTTTCGGAGCGCATTTCGCGTCAGCGGTGGACTGCCTGTTCGAGCAGGCGGCGGCCAGCGGAGTGCGGGTCTGCTCCGGATTGGTGGTCAGCGACCGGCTGCTGCGCGACGAGTTGCTGATCACCCCGGAGCAGGCGCACGCCGACGGGTTGACGCTGGCAGGCCGATGGCACCGCAAGGACCGGCTGCGTTACGCCGTGACGCCACGGTTCTCGCTCTCGACGAGTGTGCCGATGCTGGAGTCCTGCGAGGCGCTGCTGCGCGACGTCGACGGTGCGCTGTTCACCTCGCACGTCAACGAGAACACCGCGGAGGTCGACAAGGTCCGCGGGCTGTTCCCCGAGTGCAGCTCCTACGTGGACACCTACGGCCGCTACGGGCTGCTCGGGCGACGAAGTGTGTTGGCGCACAACGTACATCCGACCGACGAAGAGTTGGATCAGCTGTCCGCGGCCGACTCGAGCGTGGCGCACTGCCCCTCGTCGAACAGTGCGCTGGGCAGCGGGCTGTTCCCGATGCGCAGGCATGTCGAGCACGGCGTGCGGGTGGCGCTGGGCACCGATGTCGGTGCGGGCACCAGCTTCTCGCTCATCCGTGAGGGCCTGCAGTCGTACTTCATGCAGGCGCTGCTCGGGACCGACGGGCTGCCGCTGACCGCGGCGCACATGCTGTACCTGGCCACCGCGGCGGGCGCCGAAGCGCTGGAGATGGACGGCGAGGTCGGTGACCTGTCGGTGGGCAAGCAATTCGACGCGGTCTGGGTCGGCCCCCCACCGGGCACCACGCTGGCTGTCGTGCTCGCGCACGCCGCCGACGCCGACGACGCCCTGGCCAAGGTGTTCGCCCTGGCCGGGGCGTCGGACGTGCGCGGGGTTTGGGTCGGCGGAGATCGCCTGCGCTAGCAGACGCGTCAGTCGACGGTCTCCCGGTCAGGGCGCGCGACCATCTCCTCGATGGGCCCTTGGACGAGTGGCTTGCCCCGGGTGACGAGGTAGTAGGCGATGGCGCCGAGGGCGGCGCCGATGAACCATCCGAACGGCGCGACCTTTCGAGAACATCGGCACCAGCGCCAGGACCAGCGCAATGGTCGCCGATGGCACGAACGCAAGAACGGCCTGCGGGTTGATGCCGTTGCGGTAGTAGTACTTCGACTCCGGCGTCGGCAGGTACAGATCCGGAATGCTGAAGCGGCCCTTGCGGTACCAGAAGTAATCCAGTGCCAGGATTCCGAAGAACGGGCCGAGCAGTGCGCCGAGTCCGCCGAGGAAGTAGGCGATCACTTCCGGGCTGTTGTAGAGGTTCCACGGCATCGACACGAGGGCCAGGATCGACGTGATGATGCCGCCCTTGCGGAAGCTGATCCGCTTCGGGTTGACGTTGGAGATGTCGTAGGCGGCCGAGACGAAGTTCGCGACGATGTTCACGCCGATGGTGGCCAGCACGAAGACAGCGCTGCCCAACAACATGATGATGTCGTTGTCGACCTTCTCGAGTAGCTCTGCCGGATCGAGCACGGCCTCGCCGTACACGGACACCGATGCCGCCGACACGATGACGGAGGTCAGCGCGAAAGCGGTCCAGTTGACCGGCAGGCCCCATGCGTTGCCCTTCACGACGTCAGATCGCGACGGCGAGAACCGGGCGAAGTCGGAGAAATTGAGCATCAGGGTGGCGAGCACGCCGACGGTCAGGCCGACGGCCGCGATGGTCTGGTAGACCTGTTCGCCGGTCGACAGGTTGGCGTCCCCACCGCCCTGCGTCCAGGAGATGTTCCAATTCGCCTGAGACAGCATCCAGATCGCGAGGGCGATCATCACTACCCAGATCGCCGGGCCCGCCCAGCCCTGAAAGTGCCGGACGGCCTCCATGCCCTTGGCCACGATCACCATCTGGATGGCCCACAGAATCAGGAACGCGATCCAGCCGAGCAGGTCGAGTCCGAACACGCGGGTCTCTGACAGCCCTTGAAGCCCCGGGAAGAAATGCAGTAGAAGGACTTTCAATGCGATGGAAGCAAGGAAGGTCTGGATGCCGTACCACGCGATCGCCACGGCACCGCGTACGAGAGCCGGGATGTTGGCGCCCCAGATGCCCCACGACATCCGGGATACGACTGGGTATGGTGCGCCCGTGTCATGGCCCATGAAGCCGGACATGCAGCAGCCGGCGAAGATGATGAGTGCGCCGCCGAGGATTCCGAGTGTCACCTGAATCGGGCTGAGGCCGATCAGGAAGAGGCCTGCGGCGAATGTGTAGTTACCGGCGTTGTGCGCGTCGTTCATCCACAACGAGAAGAGGCTGTAGGTGGACCACTTGCGCTCGTGCGGTTCGGCGGGCTTGAGGTCCTTGTTGTATAGGCGCCCTTCAGGATCCTGAGCCGCGAGGGCAACGGGGTCGAACTCTTGGGTTGGCATCGTGCTCCTCCGAATCGTGAAGGGATGAAATCACCGGTCGGCGCCGGGCGACAACGGCCAGCCGCTGACGCGCTTTTGACGCGGAGCTGCGAAAGTCCTTGCCTTACTGGTGGTCAGGCCGAGTCCCACGAGGGCCTCGGCGAGTTTGACGGCGGCGGTGACGCCGTCGACGACGGGTACCGACGTGGCGGCGGCGACGGCCTCGTCGAGGCCGGCCATGCCGCCGCAGCCGAGGCAGATGACCTCGGCACCGTCCTGGTTGACCGCGATCTCGGCCTCGGCGACGATCGCCTTGATGGCGTCCTCGGGTCGCTCGTCGAGTTCGAGGACGGACATGCCGCTGGAGCGCACCGAGGCGCATCGGGCGTCGAGCCCTGCGAGCTTGAGCCGGTCCTCGATGAGCGGGACCGTGCGGTCGAGTGTCGTGACGACGGAGTACTTGTGCCCGAGTAGCGACGCGACGTGGCCCGCGGCCTCGGTGATGTCGACGACCGGTACGTCACACAGTTCCTGCAGGCCTTCCCTGCCATGCTCACCGAAACCTGCCTGCACGACCGCGTGGTATTCGCCTTCGTAGCGGCTGACGACATCCATGACGCCGACTGCGGCCAGGTAGCTCTCGAAGTTGCCCTCGACCGATTCGGCACCGAAAGTCGGTGTGAGCCCAATGATCTCGGTGCCGGGGGAAGCCACTGCGCGCGCAGACGCGGCGATCGCGTCGGTCATGCTGGCGGTGGTGTTGACGTTGACGACGAGGATCTTCACAGCTGTGCTCCCGAGGCCGACCGGCCGTTCTAATTTTCCGTATTACGGAGTTTTATTTCCACCAATCGTAAGTGTGAGCGCCATCACAGCCGCTGTCAAGAGTGTTGATCCGAAAGAACCGCCGGTGCCGCCCCGAGGCGTGCACCGGCCATGACCTCGTGGATCAGGGTTTCGGACGACGCTTGGCGAGCGCTGCCAGGGCATCCGGATCGACACCGACGAGCTCGTCGAGCTCGCTCGCGTCGACGGCGCCGCACTCGAGGCCGCGCAGCAGGTATCCCGCCATGGCCGCTGCCGTCGCCGGCTCGTCGAGGAAGCCGGACGGGCCGCCGTGCACGTACGCGCGGAGCCTCCGAGCCGCACTGGGCAGGCCTTCCCTGAAGAAGGCGTACGTTGCGACATAGCGGCTGGGCAGATGGGCCGGATGCATGTCCCAGCCCTGGTAGATGCCCTGCTCGAGGGATCGGCGGACCAGCCGGACGTGCAGACGCCACGCGGCGTGCACCGCATCGCGGTCACCAACGGGAAGCACGTTGGTGGAACCGTCCGAAACGAACACACCGGTACCTGCGGTCGCGAGCTGCATGACGGCCTTGGCATGGTCGGCGACCGGATGTTCCAGGCTTTGGTACCCGGCCGCAACACCCAGTGACGCGGAATAGTCGTACGTGCCATAGTGCAGCCCGGTGACCCGGTCCCCGCCTGCGTGGACCATGCGGGCGATGAGCGCAGTCCCGTCGTCACCCAGGATCGCCTGCGGGGTTTCCACCTGAATCTCGAAGCGCAGCGTGCCGGGGTCGAGCGAGCACGCCTCCTCCACCTTTCCTAGCGCGAACACGAACGCCTCGACCTGTTCGACGGAGGTCACCTTGGGCAGCGTGATGACGAAACCGTCGGTCAGGCCACCCGCCTCGACCAGTAGGTGCACGAACAGCTGCAGGGTGCGCACCCCGCGGCGGCGCGTCGGCGCCTCGAAGCTCTTGACCCGAATTCCGTGAAATGGCGCGGCTTTTCCGGCCGCGATGGACGCAGCGAGGGCCGCAGCGGCAGCGACCGTCGCGGCATCTTCGTCATCGTCGGGCCGGATGCCATAGCCGTCCTCGAGGTCGATGCGCAGATCCTCGATGGCCTCCACGTCCAGCTTGCGGCGGATCCGCTCGTAGATTTCTGCGGCGATGCCGGGCTGCAGGTCGAGCGCCTGGGCCAGCTCCGTCGCGGACCCGCCGTGGGCGGTCAGCGCCTGTCGGGCCTCCTCGGCCCAGTCCCCGACCGTGTCCGAGTCGTAGCGGTCGGCGGGGACGTACACGGTGTGCACGGGTTGACGACGCCCGCGGTCGCCGGGGTACGCCGCTGCGAGGGCCGCGTCCGGGCCCGCCAGCCGGGTGTCGAGCTCGTCCGCGAGCGCGTTGAAGTCATGAGTCATGGACGATTACCTCGCTGCGCTCGTTGTTTTCGTATTGTGGAGATAATATCTGGATAGCGGAAAAACAGAACCCCGCGCTGGGGGCTACTGAATTTCCGGCATACGAAAACGGGAGAGCACGCGATGGCTGCGACTGAACCCAAGATCCGGACGGGATCGGTGCAGTCGATCGCGCGTGCCTTCTCGCTGCTCGAGTTGATGGCCGATGCCGGCGGCACGCTCTCGCTCTCTCAGCTCGCAAACCAATCCGGACTGCCCCTGCCCACGATCCACCGGCTGCTGCGGACGTTGGTCGACCTCGGCTACATCCGCCAAGAGTCCTCACGCCTTTACGTTCTCGGGCCTCGACTGATCAGGCTCGGCGACGCCTCCTCGAAGATGCTCAGCGTATGGACTCGCCCGCATCTGGCGCGACTCGTTGACGAGCTTGGAGAATCGGCAAATCTCGCGATGCTCGACGGCGACGAGATCGTGTACGTCGCGCAGGCTCAATCCCGGCACTCCATGCGGATGTTCACCGAAGTCGGCCGCCGGGTGGAACCCCACTGCACAGCGGTCGGCAAGGCAATCATGGCTCACATGCCGCTCGACGAGGTGCGCGAAATCCTCAAGCGTTCAGGCATGCAGCGCCACACCGATACCACGATCACCAACCCCGGAGAGTTCGCCGCGCAACTCGCGTGGTCCGCCAAGCACGGCTACGCCGTCGATGAAGGCGAGCAAGAGACCGGCGTGCGCTGTGTCGCCGTTGCCATTCCCGACACATCGTCCCGACTCGCCCTGTCGGTATCGGGACCCGCGGGCCGGGTGACCGACCGGCTCATCGAGAGGGCCGTGCCGCTGTTGACGGACGTGGGCAAGGCGCTCTCTGCCGACTTACCGGGCCGCCCATCCTGACGGCCGGCCCTACGGATGGGGCCTAGACCCCAACGTCTTTGAAACCCAGCCCATCGCTTGGTGATGTCAAAGGCTCGACACCACGTCATGTTGCAGTCTTCAGGCAACGCGGAGGAACGCGGCGTAGACGTGGAGATGTCGACGACGGCTGCACACGAGGACATCCATGACCAACCAACTCGAGGGCATCATCGATCTGCGTGGCTGGCTGGCGCTGATCGACGGCTTCGGCGAGCTGCGCCACATCGACGGCGCGCACTGGGACGAGGAAATCGGAGCTGCATCGCAAGTCAACTATTTGAGTCCGTCGCCGCCAGCGCTGATGTTCGACGACATCACCGGCTACCGAAGCGGTCAGCGCGTACTGAGCGCCAGCATCGCCAACGCTCGCCGCCTCGGCGTGACACTGCGCCTCGGAACAGCTCTCGACGACCGCGCGCTGATCGAGGCGCTGCGCAGCCGTCCGAACCACTGGGCGGCCACCGCGGCCAATTACCCGACACACGAAGTACCTTCCGGTCCGGTGTGCGAAAACGTCCTGAAGCCACCGGAAGTCAATCTGCTGGACTTCCCGATCCCGCGGTGGCACGAAGGTGACGGTGGCCGTTACGCCGGCACCGGCTGCGCCGTGTTCACCACCGATCCCGACACCGGTGTCGTCAACGCCGGTGCGTACCGCATGCAGGTCCAGAACGGCGGGCGCGCGGTGAGCGTCAACATGGAAGCGGGCAAGCACGGAGCGGCGCACGTCCGCGCCTGGTTCGAGCGTGCCGGCCGTGCGCCGGTCACCGCTTCACTCGGCCACGACCCGCTGCTGCTGGTGGTGGCGGGCACCGAAGTCCCCGGCGGCGTCTCCGAGCTCGAGTACGCCGGAGCGGTGCTGGGTCGACCCGTGGACATCGTCGCCGGCGAGGTGACGGGACTCCCCGTGCCGGCCTTCAGCGAGATCGTCATCGAGGGCTGGCTGACTCCCGACCGCCGCGAACCAGAAGGTCCGTTCGGAGAGTGGACCGGCTACTACAGCGGCAGCAGTGAACCGGTTCTGACCATGGACATCGAACGGATCTACCACCGCCACAACCCCATCCAGCTCGGGGCGCCCCCCGGCAAGCCGCCCCACGACTACTCGTACATGCGCAGCGTCATGAAGTCCGCGATGATTCACGATGCCCTGGTCGCCACCGGCCTTCCCGGCCTGGAGGGCGTGTGGGCGCACGAGGTAGGCGGCGGCCGTCAACTGCTCGCCGTCGCCGTGCGTCAGCAGTATCCGGGGCATGTCCGCCAGACGGGGCTGCTCACCGCGTCGTTGCCTGCGGCGGCCTACATGAACAAGTTCGTCGTCGTCGTCGACCACGACGTCGACCCCCGCAGCCTCAACGACGTGATGTGGGCGGTCTGCACACGCACCGATCCCGGCGCGGACATCGAAGTGCTCCACCGCACCTGGGGCAGCCGGGTCGACCCACTGCGCGAACCGGGCGCGCCCGCGTTCAACAACAGAGCCGTCATCGACGCCTGCCGCCCCTGGTCGCGTCTGGCGGAGTTCCCCGCAGTGGCCGAGGCTTCGCGCGACCTGCTCGACCGGGTGACGCAACGCTGGCCCGACGTCCTGGGCGGGATCCGTTGACGTGATCGCGCAGGGCACCGACTCACACGGCCTGCCGGAATCCGGCGGGTCCGTACGCCACGATCGCACTGGCGTCGACCGGAATGGGCCACGTGACGGCGTCGTTGGCGTTCACCACGATCCATTCGGATTGCTGACGGCCGTCCGCGGTGAAGTACAGACCCACCGGCGCGTCGGCCGTACCCGTATTGGCCACGTGCACGCCCGCCCCCGCCTTCTGTGCCGCCAGGCGATAGGGGTTCGGCCGTTGCTTGCGGGTACCTGGTTCCTGGCGCGGCTGCTCACCCGTAACGGTCGGGAGCGGTTGTTGGGGAAGTGTCGCCTGATCTACTGCCGCTGCGATCAGCGCTGAGGTGTCGGGCAGACCAGGTGGCTGCGGGTCGAATGACGTGAAATCGAAGCACTGGGTCAGGTCGCCGCAGATCGACCGCCGCCAAGCGCTGATATTCGGCTCCTTGACACCGGTCACCTTCTCCAGGAACTGCAGCACCGATGTGTGATCGTAGACCTGCGAACTGGTCCAGCCCCCCGTGCTCCAGGGCGATACCACCGTCATCGGTACTCGCGGCCCAAGACCGATCGGCAGTCCGTTGATGAACTCGTTGGGCGTGCCGGCCGGCGGTGACGGCGGAATCGCGTGGTCGTAGAACCCGTCGTTCTCGTCGAAGTTGATGAGTACGGCCGTGCTTTCCCACACCGCCGGGTTGCTCCAGAGGGTGCTCAACACCTTGTTGAGGTAATTGGCGCCGTCTGCCGGCCGACCCAGTGGGTGCTCGCTGTACAAGTAGGGCGCCACCACGTAGGAGACCGTCGGCAGCGTGTTGTGCGCGACGTCTGCGATGAACGCGTTCAGCATGTAGTCGAGGTCGCCGCCCCTGCCGGAGTTGGGTTTCCAGCCGCCATGCAGCGCAGCGCGCAACGCCAGGTCCTGCGCCGTGCCGGTCGCGGCGTACGACTCGTGGTACTGATGGAACAGCCACATGGGGTTGTCGCCGTAGTCACCGACCCAGCCATCGTCGCCGTCCCCGTCGCCCACCTCGTCGTTGGCGTAGGTCTTCCAGGAGACGCCGGCCTCGTGTAACCGCTCTGGATAAGTCTTCCAGCTGTAGACGGGTTTGTAGTCCGGCGGGTTCTCGGTGACCGGTCCGCCGTTCTTCCCGGCTGGGTCGACCGTGCCCGACCACTGGTAGAGCCTATTGGGCATGGTGGGGCCGTTCAGTGAGCAGAAGTACTGATCGCAGATCGTGTAGTGGTCGGCCAGCGCGTACTGCCACGGAATGTCGTCGCGGGTGAAGTAGCCCATGGTTTCGGTGGTCTTCGCCGGAATCCATCGGTTCCACTCGCCGTTGTTGCGGGCTTGGTGCGTGCCGTCCCAGCTGTGGTCGAGGTCCTCGGCCTGCTGGGTGTTGAAGAAGCGGGTGTCCATGCGGTAGGGCCGGATGGTGGTTGCGCCTGCGGCATCGGAAAGTGGTTGCTGATAGATGCTCGTGCCGTCGGGGTACGTCAGCGCCGCCGCATCCTCGAAGCCCAGCACACCCGACATGGACCCGTAGTAATGATCGAAGGATCGGTTCTCCTGCATCACGATCACCACGTGTTTGACGTCGGCGATGGTGCCGGTGCGGTGCGCGACCGCCGGCCTGGGGACGGTCCGCTAGTGCCCGCGCGGCGGTGAATGCCGTGGCGGTGGTGGCGGCCAGCGCGGAGCTGACGATGAAGGATCTACGAGAGAACGGAGTCACGCACTGTGAATAGCGGCGCAAGATGTCTCACATGGCCGCTGAAGATGGCTGGCATCCGACGCGGCGGTGAATCGCCCCACTGAGTTGTCTGATGGGCGTCGGCGTTCAGGTGGCCACGCCCGCGTAGCCGAAACCCTCGAGTCGAACGAGCATCGGAGAACATGCGCCATCGCTGCGCTGGTCGCCGCTCGCGAACTCGTCTCGGAGGGTTTGCCTGCAAAGATCTCTACGGGGCGACACCGATGCGCGGGACCAACGCCCGCAGCCGTCGGCTGGGATTCGGGCGTTCGTCTCGCCGCTGACGTTGCGAACCTTCGCCGGACAAGTCGGCGATTCGACACCCGCTGACGGGGTAAGACGTCGACATGAATCTTCATCGCACCATAGCCAGCGTCGAACGGTTGTCGATTCTTGATGGTCCAGCGGCGGCCAGCGCCCGCGTTGCCGGACGACTCACCGAGCGCAGCGGCGTGGCAGGGGCGCTACGCGGATCGTGGCTTGGACACCCGGTCCACCCGCTGTTGGTCACGCTGCCGATCGGCACGTGGACGGCCTCGGTGGTCTTCGACCTCGTGTTCGAGGACAGCACGACTGCCCGCCGATTGGTGGCGCTCGGACTGGCCGCGACGCCGGCAACGGCGCTCGCCGGATGGGCCGACTACGCGCTGCTCGACCGGCGGCAGCAACGGGTCGGATTGGTGCATGCAGCATCCAACATCGTGGGCGTCGCCATGTTTTCCTTGTCCTACCGCGCCTACCGGAAGCAGCGGAGCCGGGCAGCGCGCGTTTATTCCCTGCTCGGGCTCACAGCGGTCAGCGTTGGCGGGGCGCTCGGCGGTCACCTGTCCTACGCGCAGGGCGCCGGCATGTTCCGATGGCAGCCGCTACGGGCGGCCGCACACCGCAGTCCGGTTGAGTATCTGCGCGCTGCGTGAGCGATCTCTGCCGACTACGTGGGTTGTTCATGGACGCTGGGTTTGCGGGTCGGTGTAAGTGGGCCAGGCGTGGGTATAGCGGCGCGATGTTCTCACCCAGGCGGCGCTGTCTGCGCACTTTCATTCCTCCCGTGAGCATTTCGTTGGGTCCGCGCCTCTTCGTCCTTGCAGCGGGATCGCGGTGATCGCCAAGCCGAAACCGGTACCCGAGGACCTGCGCCGGTTGGCCGCCGCACACGGGGTGGCCACCTCCTACCGCAACGAGCGGCGGGAGCCGGTGGAGGTGGACGCCGACGTGGTCATCCGGGTGCTCGGTCTACTCGACGTCGAAGCCGGCACGGAAGGCGACCGGCGCGCGCGAATTGACCAAATTGGTCGAGCGCGACCGCGCAGGCGTACTGGCACCCACGGTGGCCGTGCGCATCGATGGGCGCCCCAAGCCGTTACCGGGTGCGGCGTCATTGGTCGCCGAGGACGGCGTGCGGGTCGACGTGCGCGACGAGTTGCCCGGCGAGGTGGCACCCGGTTGGTATCGGATGCACACGCGCGACGGTCAGGAGGCAACCCTGGTGGCGGCGCCGCCGAAAGTGCCTGCAGCGCCGCCCACCTGGGGCTGGATGCTGCAGCTCTATGCGCTTCGCTCGGCCCGTTCGTGGGGTATCGGTGATTTGGGTGATTTGCGGGAGTTCATCAACTGGTCCGCCACCGAACACGATGCCGGCGCGGTGCTGCTCAACCCGCTTCATGCCCCCGGCCCGACGCATCCGGTGCAGCCCTCCCCCTACACCCCCTCCAGTCGACGGTTCGCCAATCCACTGGCCCTGCGCATCGAGGACATCGACGCCTACCGTCGAGCCGACCAGGACACCCGTGCGGAGGTCGACGCGCTACGGGTCTCGCCCAACACCGAACGCATTGACCACGACCTGGTGTGGGCGGCCAAGCGGGCGGCGCTGGAGCTGCTCTGGCGCGCCGAGGGTCGGCCCAATCCGCTCGACGCACCGCGCACATCCGACGGGCTGCGTGACTGGGCTACCTACTGCGCGCTGGCCGAGCGGCACGGCGGCCGGTGGAGCCGATGGCCCGCGGCACTGCGCGATGTCACCGGGCCGGGCGTGACGGCCGCGCGCGAGGAGCTGGCGCCCAGGGTGGCGTTTCACGCCTGGGTGCAACACCGGTGCGCAGAACAGCTGACCGCCGTAAGGGACACGGCCCGAGACGCCGGCATGGCCCTTGGCGTGTTGCACGACCTTGCGGTGGGAGTCGACGCGGACGGCGCCGACTCCTGGGCGCTGGCCGACGTGCTCGCCACCGGGGTGAGCATCGGCGCGCCGCCGGACAACTTCACCCCGCGCGGACAGGACTGGGGGCTGCCACCGTGGCGACCTGATCGCCTGGCCGCCACCGGATACGCCGCGCTGCGCGACATGCTGCGCGCCGTGCTCGCCCATGCGGACGGTCTGCGGATCGACCACGTTGCCGGCCTGTGGCGGCTGTGGTGGATCCCGCCGGGCGACGACCCGGGCCGTGGCACCTACGTGTACTACGACGCCGACACCATGCTCGCGGTCCTGGCCCTGGAAGCCCATCGGGCGAGGGCCACCGTGGTTGGGGAGGACCTGGGCACCGTCGAACCGGAGGTCACCGAGGCACTGGCCGACAACGGGATGCTCGGATGCGCGGTGTCCTGGTTCACCCGCGATCAATCCGCACCAGGCGAACCGCTGCTGCCGCCGGCAGAATGGCCGTCGCGGGCGGCAGCCAGCCTTTCCACGCACGACCTGCCCACCGCGGCGGGTTACCTGCGCGGTGAACACGTGCGGGCGCGGGCCGACCTCGGTCTCCTCGACGACGTCCCCGCGGAACAAGCCGCCGCCGAAAAGGAACGCGCCGAATGGCTGGCGCTGCTGCGCTCCGAAGGACTGTTGCCCCCCGCGGACACCACGTCCGGCAACGGACCGGACGAGGCGGCCATCATCGCAGCGATGCACCGGCTGCTGGCGTCGACCCCAAGCCGGCTCAAGCTCATCTCTCCCTATGACGTGCTCGCGGAGCCTCGACAACCCAATCTGCCCGGAACGGTCGACGAATACCCGAACTGGCGTCTCCCCTTGCCGCAGACCCTCGAGCAACTGCGCACCGACCCGAGAATCGCCGAGATCACCGACGCCTTCCGGGCACCCGGTGCCCGTTGAGGTTCCTTCGCCGAGAAAGCGTTTCGATGCACGGGTCGATGTCAGTCGGAGCCCGTCGCGTCACATGGACGAGGCGGGCGGTCACGGGCCGAGCGTCACGCCGCCAGGATCGCGCTCGCCACCTCGTCGGGGTAAGTCAGTAGGCCGTTGTGACTGCCGGGCACCATGACCGGCTCGACACCCAACCGCGAGGCGAACTCGGTGCCGGGCCGCTGCGTCGCATGATCGTCCTCGCCGAGAATGTAGGTGAGGGGAATGCCGAGTGTTGCCGTTTCCGGGCCGTCGAAGGTGTCCAAGAAATAGGCCGCCGGCTGTGGTGCGAGTAGTTCTGAAAGCAGGCGCTGCGCGTCCGGCGCGACATCTTGCATAACCGCCTGGACGAGCCCAAGGCTCGGTGCGATCGTGCGGTTCGGCGACGCGTCGGCTTGGTCACGGAGTTCCTGAGCATTCTCTGGCGGGGTGTCGGCCGCCCAGGACCGGCCCGGCACCGGGATCAGCGCGTTGTAGAAGATGCCCTTGGCCACTCGGTGCGTCAAGTGAGGAAGGGCCCCGCACATCGGGTAACCGCCCCAGCTATGACCGACCAGGGTCACCCTGTCGGCATCGGTTCGCTCCACCGCAGCGACGACGTAGTCGATCGCCTCTTGGAGGCGGCGTCCTGATGGATCGTCTCCGTCACCCAGACCGGGCAGCGTCAACGGGATCGCTCGGTGACCCGACGCCCGCAGTCGCTCGGCGACCGGTCGCCAGACCCAGCCACCGTGCCAGGCACCGGGTATCAACACATACGTCGTAGATTCCATGGGTTCCAGTCTTCTTCCTATCAGGTGTGCTTGGCACACGTGGGTGAGTTGCGGTTGTTGGTCTTCATGCCGATGCGAACCATCGCTTCGAGGAATTCGCACTAGGGGCTGCCCCGCGGATCTGGAGCGACGATGCGATCAGCGCAGCGCGTCCAGGGCTATGTCCAAGGGCCGGTCAGGCGTCTACGGCGCCGGTGTGCCCCGGAAGGGCCGGCAGCGGTGTCGGGGTGGAAACCGTCCTACTCGTGGCAGCGACGTGGACGGCGGCCTGAGAGTCGTCACCGCCGATCGGGCGTAGCCGCCTGAGTCGTCAGCACCGGACGCATCGCGTCGTCGGCGAGGGTGGCGTCATCGATCACGTTGTCCTGGAACAACCCCCGCGGCGCTTCGAGCGTGGCGTCGACGGTGCGTGCGGTGATCCCGTTCCGCTGCGTAAAGGTGTTCATAAGACCGAGGTTAACGTGAAATTTTCGTCGGCGCGACCATGGACTCCACCCTTGAACGCAACTTCGTACCCGTCACGCTCGGAC
Organism: uncultured Actinomycetota bacterium; assembly: GCA_963848855.1. GTDB lineage: Bacteria > Actinomycetota > Actinomycetes > Mycobacteriales > Mycobacteriaceae > Mycobacterium. The sequence goes on along the minus strand of CAWKFL010000004.1, from coordinate 209,509 downwards.
GCCAGGGTCGAGATCACGGCCACCAACAGACCTGCTCGCCGGACACCGGCACGGCGTCGCGATTTGTTCAAATATCCAGCACCACTGGCCTTTCCAGGATCACGAGTACTAGTGCGGCGGGTTGACCTGGCGTGGTCGGGCGCGAGATTCTTCAACTGCCACAACGCCGAATATGGCTGCCCACGTAGTGACGAGGAACACGGATTTTGACGGAAGTTGAACCCCGCGAGCTTCTTTCGGTGGTGATGCAGCTGAGCACATGCCCTCACAGCGCCGCCGCTTCTGGGACCGATGGTTTCACCAGACCCCGCACGGAACACTCCCGGATCTCGTCTATTCTCAAGCGCTACAGGAACTCTCACGTCACACCTCCATGTGCACGTAGCACGGGGCACTCCAATTCCCCACTACTGCAGTCGGTTTCATTCCTGAAATACTTGCCGTGTCGTCGCCCCGACTCGGCTCAGGCTCAGTTCGTGCTGCCTGCAAGCCACTGTCCGGCCGGCAGGATGCCGGGTGCGGGGCAGCCATGCGCCTGGGGCCACGGAGCCCATGCGTCAACTCCACTACGCGCCTTGGAACCGTTCCTACGGTCCTCTGATACGTCTTTGGTGATGTATCGGACAGCAAAGCCGACATAATCTACCAATGGCTGTGCCTCCACCCACCGTTCCCGCCACCGGTCCGCCCACAGCGCTGCGTCGACCTTCTCGGCCGTCGACCGCGCTCGCGTCGGGGAAGATCGTCGGCGCGACCTCCGTCTCGCGCTGCGTCGCGATCCTCGTCTACGACGGTGTGACCCTGCTGGACGTCGTCGGTCCGGCGGAGGTGTTCAACGTAGCGAACCGGTTCGGTGCCGATTACCGGATCGTGCTGGTGTCGCCGACGGGTGAGGACGTCATGTCGAACCTCGGTTTCAGGGTCGCAGTCGGTGGCGCCGTTTCCTCTGAGCGCGCACCGGACACATATCTGGTGGCCGGCTCCGACGGCTATCCGCGGACGCCCGTGCCCGGAGCCCTGGCGGAAGCCGCACGAGTTCCGGCAGCAGGAGCCCGCCGCGTCGCGTCGATCTGCACCGGGGCGTTCATCCTTGCCGCCGCCGGCCTCCTCGCCGGCAAGCGTGCGACCACGCACTGGCAGGTCACACGAGAGCTCGCCGCCCGATGCCCGACGTGCCGCGTCGAACCCGATGCGATCTACGTCCGTGATGGCAGCACGTACACCTCGGCAGGAGTGACCTCCGGAATCGACCTGGCTCTCGCGCTCGTCGAAGAAGACCACGGACCGGACTTGACCCGAGACGTCGCTCGCGCCTTGGTGGTGTACATGCAGCGTTCCGGTGGCCAATCGCAGTTCTCCGCTCCCCTGCAAGGGCCGCCGCCCCGTTCTCCCGCCCTGCGGAAGGTCACCGACCTGGTAACGGCGAACCCGCAGGGAGACCACTCGCTCGGGGAACTCGCGAAACACCTCAACGTGAGCACCAGGCACCTCAGCCGCCTCTTCCACGAAGAACTGTCCACCACACCGGCCCGGTACGTGGAGAACATCCGCTTCGACATGGCCAGGGCGCTGCTCGACCAGGGACACACCGCGACGCAAGCCGCGGCTCTCGCCGGATTCCCGAGCTACGAGAGTTTGCGGCGGGTGTTCGCGAGAAAGCTGTCCATCAGCCCCGCGGCCTACCAGCGCCGGTTCAGCACCGCTCGCCGCGCCAACTCCGGATGACGCCGTCCGCCGTGAATCAGTTGCCAGGCGGTGGGGCAACGGGGATGGTTTCGATTCCGAGGGCCAGACTGCCTGACACGTGGCGAGCAGCGTTGCCGGACGGGCGGGGGCTCCGTGGGACCTGCTCCGGAGGCGCGGGTCAACTGTGCGGATCATCGACCTTCAGTTGTCCCCCGGTGGTGGCGATGAAGACGACAAGCAATTTCGCCGGTTCGGTTGCGCTGGTGTTCTCGGTGGTCAAGTGGTGGGCGCCTGGCGGCTCGGACCAGTTCTCGCCTTGGTGGTAGACGTGCGGGGGCTGACCTTCGAGCTGGCTGTTTACCGTGCCTTCGAGCACGTAGGCGTACACGAAGGCGTCGCCGTGGCGGTGGGGCACTGCACGTGCGGCAGGCGGGAAGGTCACGATCGCCGAGGTGAAGGTCTTGTCCGGAACGTTGGGCAGCGCCTGTTCGAAGAGCGGCGCCAGGGTCTCGGACGGGTGTGCCGAGGCAGTGCCGGCCTGAGACTCGGACGGGTGTGCCGAAGCAGTGCCGGCCTGGGACGCGGACGGTTGTGTCGAGGTGGTGCCGGCCTGGGGCTCGGACGCAGGTGTGCAGCCGGAGACCGCGACAGCGACCGCAGTGCTCAGCAGGCCAATGGCGATACGGGTTCCGATCATGAACGCACTCCTTGTTGGTCTTCTGCTATCTGGATGATCGTTTTGCCGGGAGCGCGCCTGCGGCGGCCAAACGCGTCAGCCGTCTCGGTGAGGGGGCGAACGGCGCCGACGATGGGCTTCAGCCGCCCGTCCCGCAGTCGCTGGGCCAGCTCCGCAAGCTGCGCGCGGTCGGGTTCGACCACGAAGAAGACGGCGCGCCCCTCCTTGGGCTGCACCGTAGGTGGCATGGCGATGGTCACGACGGTGCCGCCGGGGCGAATCAGCGCGATTGACCGTTCGAGGACGTCGCCGCCGATGACGTCCAAGACCACGTCGACTTCACCGACGCCCTCCAAGGGGTCGGCGTCCAGATCCAGGAATTCCTGTGCGCCAAGGCCGAGCACGACGTCGCGGTCGTCGGTCCGTCCGGTGCCGATCACACGAGCGCCCACCTCGCGTGCGAGCTGGACGGCGATCGACCCCACACCGCCTGCGGCGCCGTGGACCACGACGGTCTGGCCGATGTCGAGCCCAGCATGGACGAACAGTCCTTGCCACGCGGTCAGGCCCGAGATCGGCAACGCTGCGGCCACGGTGTGGTCGATGTCGGCGGCGAGAGGAGCGAGGTTGCGGGCCTCGACGGCGGTGTATTCGGCCAGCGAGCCGTTGCGGCACCAGTCGGTGAGGCCGAACACTCGTTGGCCGACGGTGAGGCCAGTGGTGCCGTAACCCAGGTCGACGACGACCCCTGACAGTTCGTGCCCGGGAACGCTTGGCGTGCGGTCACGGCCGGCCCGGTCGGCCCAGGTGCCGGGCCACTCGAGTTCGCCGGGAGTGAAGCCGGCGGCGTGGACGCGCACGATGACGTCGTTCTCGGCGGCGTGCGGGTAGGGCAGGTCGGCCAGGGTGAGCCCAGCGACACCAGCGTCACGGTCTCGTGCGGTGATGGCTTGCATGTCGGGTCCTTCCATCCGGTTTCTCGAAAGCTGAGTGGTTTCCGGCGGACGTGTGCCGGGTGCGGTCACCGCGGTGTGCTGACTCGCCGGACGAGTGCAAGCGGCTTTGCCGCGACTGGTCGGGCCGAGAGAAGAGATGCCGGCCGGCGTGGAGTGTGGCGCTCAACGACAGCGCGCCGATGAACGAGATGTACAGGTAGCTCGTGGTCTCCAGTCCCCAAACAGGGGCCACCAGCCCGGCGGCGAGAGACGGAAGGCCCAGTGCCGCGTAGCTCACCACGAAGGCGGCGGAGAAGACTTCCGATCGCGACTCCGTGGTGGTGGCCTCGCTGATGCTCCGGAGGGTCCCGTTGAACGTCAGGCCGACGCCCAGCCCGGAGACGATCGATCCACCGATGAACACGGACGGGGACGCGAAGACCAGGGCAGCGGCCAAACCAGCCGCGCCGAGTGACAGCAGGACGGTTCCCAGCAAGGTGGCGCTGCGCGCGGGGCGCCGCGCCGCCCACAGTCCACCCACGCTGTTGGCGATGAACAGCACTGTGATGCTGAGACCGCCGGCGGCGCCGAACCCGACGTGCACGACGTCGCGCACCAGCGACGGTGCGAGTGAGAGAAACAAACCGGTGACGGACCACCCCGCGACGATGGCGGGAACCGCGGCGAGAAACTCCCGCCGCGTTTCGCGGGGAACACGAATCCGCGGGCGCAGCACGTCAAGTCCTACGGGACGTCTGACGACCGTCTCCGGGATCGCGAAGATCAGCACGGCGAGCACCACGAATGCCACGGTCAGCACCGGAAAGATCTCCGCATCGGGACGCGGGCTCAACTGAACGAGCAAGCCAGCCAACCCGCCGCCGATGGCCAGCCCGAAGCTCGTGCCCACGGCGGTCATCGTCGGCCCGACGTGCTGGCGGCCCTGGGGGGACAACTCGACCAGCCCAGCGGCGAGTGCACCCGTCGCCATCCCGGTGGCGAGGCCCTGTACGACCCGGGCCAGCACTAGCGAGAAGACCCCGTCGGCCACCCAGAAGATCGCCGTCCCGGCCGCGGCCACCAGAAGGGACGTGACCAGCACCGGACGGCGCCCGAGCTGGTCACTCAGCGATCCGACCGTCAGTAGGGCAACGACCAATCCGACCACGTACACCGCGAAGACCACCGTCAGTATCGTCACCGAGAAGCCCCACCGCTCCAGGTAGAGGGGATAGATCGGCGATGGCGCACTCGTCGAGGCCATCAGCAGCACGTTGGCGAAGACGAGCAGGCTGAAGGAGGCACCTCGTCCGAGGCGACGCGCGCCCCTGAAGCGATTCACACCATTCATCGGGTGCCTCCGACGCCTGGTCCGGTCAGCTCGGCCAGGCCGAGCCGAGCATCCGCTCGACAGTGGTCGTCCGGCGATGATCGGGCATGAAGTGCTGCAGAACGTCGGAATTCACCGTTCCGTTGGTCGTCTCGGGGCGATTCTTGAATCCATCGAAGTACGCGCGCAGGAACTCTTCCTTGAAGTTTCCCCGCGGGTGAACGGCGAGGATTTCGGTCACCTGGTCGGAGTGCAGCCCGTCGAGGCCGAAACCGAGGACGTCAACCAACACTCCTAGATACGTGGCGGCGATCTCTGGGCCCATCCGGTCAGGAATTCCCGGTGTCGTGTGCAGCGCGATAGCCGTCCACACGGTGTCGGCGGCGGCGGTGGAGAAGCCGCGCTCAAGCAGGAACTTGCGGCCGTGGTCGGCGCCATCGACCTCGAAACGCTGTTCCGCATCGGAGAAGGGCGTCGCGAGACCGGTGTCGTGGAACATGGCGGCCAGGTACAGCAGTTCGGGGTCCGGTTTCAGGCCAAGCCGATGAGCGTGGATCTGGCCGAACAAGAAAACCCTGCGGGAGTGGTGGTAGATGAGCGGGCTCGCGGTCTCGTGGAGGTGACGAGTCGCTTCGGCGACGGCCGCGGTCTCGGGAACCTCTATACCCGCGATGATCTCTGACATGGCTATGGCGCTTTCTGCTCTTTGTTGTCTGACTGTGTCTAACATCCAGGCTGGCGGTAACCATGCGTTCTGCGCCGCCTTCGTCCGGCCAGGAAATCCTCAAATCGGGACGCGGTGGACATGCCGGGACCGGCGACCGTCCGGCATCGGCGCAAGCTGGTTCGGCCCTGATGGTGTGTGATCGCTGGAGCACCCAAACCTGTAGTCGTGGCCAGTCCACCGCCTGGGGCAGCTAATTCTCGGCGGACCACGTCGACATGGGCAGCAACCGACCCGGGAGCTATTCTGCAGGCCGAGCGCCCGCGGCGGCAGGACCACGATCATTGAGCCAGAGCGGCTTCAAAGTCGGCCCCGGTATGCATGGCGTGGTGCGGGGTTCGACCAGGACTCGTGGGCAGGTCAGTTCTCGTTGGCTAATCCGTTGTGGCTGTGCAGCCCATTCGCGACGAACACAATTTCGTGTTAACGTCGGAAACATGACAGGTGCGACGCGGCCGTATCGGATGACCGCGCGCGCCGCGTCAGCAGCGCAGACTGCCTCCGCCATCCTGGACGCCTCGTGGGAGTTGTTCGAGGAGAGTGTGATCGCCGACATCACGTTGGCGGACATCGCGGCTCGCTCGGGTGTCACGACGCAGACGGTGCTTCGTCGGTTCGGCGACAAGGAGGCGGTCTTCGCGGCCATGTTCGACAAGCTGGGCAGCGAAGTAGTTGAGCGGCGGGAGCGCGCGCAGCCCAACGTGGTCGACGACATCGTCACCAAATTGGTTGACAATTACGAAGTCTCGGGCCGAGTCATGCTCAAGATGCTTGCCGAGGAGGCCACCACCCCTGCGGTCCGCGGCATCCTCGAGGTCGGCCGCAGAGGCCACCGCGAGTGGTGCAGGACGGTGTTTTCCGACGCCCTTGCCGGCCTTCCCAAATCACGTCGAGAACGCCGGCTTGCGCAGCTGGTGGCGATCTGTGATTTGCGTACCTGGGAGATCCTGCGGATCAGCTCGCGACTCAGCCGACGAGAGACCAAGCTCGCGCTGTGCGAGATTCTCGCCCCGCTCGTCCAACCTTCGTGAGCTGCTGGCTCCGGACGAACATCGCAGGGGCGCGAGCGGCTCGGCATCGCGATGACGCTGCCAAGAAGCCAGGTGTTTGTGCAGCAAACGGCGGAATGCGCGTCCGGCCCCCGACCCGGACGCGCATCGCCGACAGTCGCTACTGAACCTTGTACATCCAGATCAACGTCGAGGTCAGTTCGCCGGTGCTGTCCCACTGATACTTGCGGGCCACGCCCTGCCCCTGGTAATTGCGCACGAAGTCCAGCAACGCGGGCCGCGTGGTGTGCCCCGAGTCGATACCTTTCAGCTGGATCGTGGCCAGGTCATAGGATTCGGCGCTGTAGGTGGCCGGTGCCTGGCCCCACTTCTTGGTGTAGGCGTCCGCGAAGGGGCCGGCGGCCGGTGCGCACGGGCAAGCAATCAGTGCGTCCTTCGCCGCCTGACCGGCCTGCTTGACGAACTGCGGGTCCTTGATGCCGTCGCCGCCGGCGAACGTGGCCGTCACATCGGCGTTGCGTAGCTGCTGCACCAGCAGCGCCGCCTCGGTGTAGTAGCCGCCGAAGAAGATCGCATCAGGTGACTCCGCCTTGACCTGCGTCACAGCGGCGGAGAAGTCCTTGTCACCCTTCTTCACCTGGATGTTGCAGCTTGCATCCGTGATCGGACCCAGCGTCTGACGCACGACGTTGGCGATGCCCAAGCCGTAGTCCGAGCTGTCGTCGATGACGCAAACCTTCTTCGCCCCAACGGTGTTCTTGAGATAGTTCGCGACGGATGGGCCCTGTACCCCGTCATTGGCGAGCCCCCGGAAGAACGTCTTCCAGTTGTTCTGGGACAACGTGACATTCGTCGCCGCCGGGGTGGTGGCGACCAGCCCGGCCTGGTCGAAGATGGTACCGGTCGCCTTGGTTTCACCGGAGAAAGTCGGCCCGACCACACCGACGACCGAGGCGTCGTCGAGGATTTGCGGCACCACTTCGGTGGCCTTCTGCGGATCATCCTCGGTGTCGAACACCTTCAGCGTCACCTGGCAGCCGGGGTTGGCGGCGTTGTGCTCGTCAACGGCCAGCTGCGTGCCGTCCTTGACATTGGCGCCCAACGCGGCATCGGCACCGGTGGTCGGCGTAACCGTCGCGATGGAAACCGGCGCACAGGTAGCCTTGCCGTCACCGGCGGGATCGGCCGGTGTTGCGCCGGCAGCCGAGGGCACCGCCTTCCCGTTCCCGTCGATCTGCGATATTCCGACGATGTTGTAATCCACAGGCGCCGAGGAATTTCCAGCCGCCGCTTGGTGACAGCCGGCCGCAGCCAGCATGATCACCGCCGCCGAACTCATAACCAGTGCACTGCGTGGTGTGCATACGCGCACGTTAACCTCCGAGATGGGTTGACTCAAGAAAACTCGCCGGTAGCCACGCTTCAAGAGGCGGGAAACCGACACGCGGCTCGTCTGGCCGAAGCAACGAATGAAGTGGATCCTGCCGAGCTTCTGTCAACCTACCGGAAACCCTGAAGAGAACCATGACTCAATGAGGTTCTTTGATGCGAATCACAGGCCGGTGTGATCGGCGCAACTCTTCGATCCCTTGGAGGTGACGGATTGCGGGTGCTGAACGGCATCGTGCGGCTGAGTCGCATCGGGAGCAGATCGAGAGATGGTCCGTCCGGAGTCGTTGTCGGCCAACCCGTTCGACGTCGGCGTCGTTCGTGCGCACCTCGCGATGCGCCTGGCCACCACCGATGGTTGCGGCGTGGTCCGTGTGGTGCAGACGGAGCCGTAGGGGATGATCACGCATCGCGAGCGGGGGACGATATCGCGGATCTTCGAACGTGCGAGCCGAAATGCCGCTCGTCGCAACGGGTATGAGCTGACGTATCGATGGCCGTGGCGACCGGAGGTCACCGGTGGGCAGTCGAACGTCGGGTGCCGATTCGAGGGGGTGTTGGCACGAGGCGGCCGAACGAAAGACGTTATTTCCCAAGGACTCTCGCGGCAATGACACGCCGAACCCCCTGAACACTGTTCGAACGCGCCCGGCCGATCCCGCACGCCGCGCCCGGTGATGATTGCGCCGAGTGCATCGTCGGACGTCGGCCCTTTGCGCTCAGTGCTGCAGCACCGGAGCCTTGCGGGCGCCGAACACGACGAACCCGGAGACACAGGTCCCGACGGCACCGACCAGAAGCGTGGCGTGTCCCCAGCTCGAGCCGTTGGCAAGCATCGCCGTGACGATTGCTCCCGCCACGATCGACCCGGGCTGGGACAGGGCGTTGAGGAACCCGGTGCCCGTGGCACGGCACGTCGTGTCGTAGCACTCGCCCATGTACAACAGCATGGCGGCATACGGGCCCACCAGGAAGAACAAGCCCAGCGAGTAGAGGACGACCACGCTGATGACGCCCTGGGCCACCGTCAGCATGAGCGCGAACAGGATCCCCGAGATGATCCAGCCGAAGGCGATCACGTTGCGGCGGCCCAGCCGGTCACCCAGGAAGCCGTGCGTCACGTAGCCGAGATACCCGACGGCGTTCGCCACGATGAGCAGCACCAGCGAATTGGTGAAACTTACGTGCTTGCCTTCGGTGAGCACGGTGGTGCCCAGTACGGAGAACAGCTGCATGCCAGCCGAGTTGATGAACCACGCTGCACCGAGCACCAGCGTGTTGCGCAACGCCCGGCCCTGGAAGATTGCCGCCAGCGGGGCGGCGGGTCGCTCCTCGACACCGTACGAGCGCGCCAGGTCGGCCGCCTCGGCGGCCCGGCGCTGCTTGCGCAGTGTGCGCAACTGCAGCTCCAGCTCGAACTGCGGGCTCTCGCACAGCCCACGCCGCATCAGGGCGATGAGCACGGCGGGGAACACCGCGAGCAAGAAACAGCCACGCCAACCGATCGTCGGCAGGAAGACCGCGACCCAGGCAGAAGCCAGGAGCACACCGAGGGGGAAGGCGCCCTGCACGAGACTGTAGATGAGGCCGCGACGGCGCTTGATCTTCTCGTCGTCGGTGACCGCGTAGATCTCGGTGAGATAGGTGGCGCTGACCGCCTGCTCGGATAGACCGAGACCACCGAGGGCCCGGACGCCGATGAGGTAGGCGGCATTCGGCGTCAGGGACGAGAGGGCCGACGCCACCGCGGTTCCCGAGACGGTGAGGATCATCCCCTTGCGGCGCCCGATCCGGTCGGTGAGCGGCCCGACGGCGAACGCGACGACTGCGGTGCCGACCGAGACGAGCGTGGAGACCAGGGACGTCGTCGCGCTGTCCCAACCGAAACTGGCGGAGATCTGAGGCAGCAACGTGCCGAACATGATGAAGTCGAAAACCGCGAAAAGCCAGGCGAAGAAGGCGACGATCGTCGCCTTCTTGGTGGCGCGACTTCCTACTCGGCGATACGAGTTGGTCGCGGGAGCGACGCCGCTCTCGGGTACAGCCGACATGGCGGAGCCTCCTTCAAGATTTGGTGGATGACGAAAGGACCAGATTCTCCGGACCGCAGAAACCGGCTCAGCAGAGTCGTCATCGACCTCGTTGAACGTGGGCTGCCCGCGGATGTGATCGATCGGCCGTTCCAGCAGCAGGGTCTGCGGCCGCGGGACGTCGGGGGTGTGAGTGATCACTGGATTGCGGCCGCATGGTCACGCCTTTCATGGTACTGACATTAATGCGAAATTATGGGCGGCGCGAATGTGGAACCCAGGCATGCATGCATCTTCGTGCCCGTCGGGCTCGGACTCGTGGCCCACGTCACTCGATTCAACGTACGGGCCCGTCGAGTGGACGTCACTGCCCGCATCGGGGCTTGGAACATGCTGATCAGCTGCGTAATTCGGCGTCATGGAGCTGGGCCAGTCGGAATGATCATGGGCGGTCGACGAGTCGTGGCTAGGGTCTTCGACTTCCTCGACTGGCGATGCGGACTGAATACTGGGTGACGAGGAACACGGTGTCTCCATTGACGAGCTCAATGGCTGCGACGCATGTCACGAGTTCGAACCGCAAAGACCTCGGTTGCCCTTTCCGGACGGCGTGTCCTCTTGTCACCGTTACCTACCGCATCCGAAACCCTCATCACCACAGGGCTTTTGGTGAAGGAGTCGACACCCGCACGGCGGAGCAGATTTCTGCGCACCACCACCACCAGTCCGAACGCCGGGCTCCGTGCGACCGCGACTACGAATCAGACGCGTATGGAGCTCGAGACACTTCGCCGTGAGGTTCCTCCCCGGCAGGTCCGAACTTCGACCCCGACTTCGACCAGGCGGCGTTCGAACAGCCGCTGAAGCGGGGTGGCGACGAACGTGGTGATGATCGTCATGAGCGCCAGTATGGTGTAGAGCTTCCCGGAGATGAGTCCCGCCTCGAATCCGATGTTGAGCAGGATGAGTTCCATCAGGCCACGAGCGTTGGCCAGTGCTCCCATCGAACCGGCCTCATACCAACTCATGCCCTGCGAACGCGCTGCCAGTCCGATGGCACCGAACTTTGCGGCGAAGGATACGACGAGCACGATGCCCGCCATGAGAAGGGTGGATGGGTCCAGTATCAGGGTGAGCTGAGTATTCAGCCCCGAATAGATGAAGAACGCGGGTAACAGGAGATAGGCGACCAGCGGTTCGAACCGCTCGCGGATCGCCTCGAGCAGCGCACCGCGTGGCATGACGGCACCAGCCACGAAAGCGCCGAACACGGAATAGATTCCGACCACATCGGTGAACCAGCTCGCGGTCAGCACGACGAGGAGAACGATGCTCGTATGCGCGATCGGTAAGCCGCCCGTGCGTTCGATATCGGCGCGGGGCGGCGTCCACGTCTCCAATCTCCCGAGCAGCGGACGGCCGACGTAGACCATGAACAGCAGGTAGGCCAGCCCGCCTCCGATGGCCAGAAACGCGCCGAACATACTTCCCTTGGCCGTCGCCACCACCGTCGCCAAGAGGACCCAGGAGCACGCGTCGTCAACGGCGGCGCAGGACAGCGCCATCGTCCCCAACCGGGTATTGAGCAGTCCGGAATCGTAGACGATCCACGCCAACATCGGAAACGCCGTAATGGCCACGGCGGCCGCGACGAACAGACCGCCCTGCCAGTGCACGACCTTGTCCGTGAAGTATCCGCCGAGGCTGACCATCCACCATCCGACGACGCCACCGAGGACCAGCGGGACACCGATGCCGGCGGCCGAGGTGACACCTGCCTGCCTGACGTGTGCGCCGAGGATGTCCAGCTTGAACGACGCCCCCACCAGAAACATGTAGAGCACGAGTCCGAGTTGGCCGACGACGTAGATGGCCGTGAGGTTCGGGTGCGTGAACGTTTCGGCTCCGATGGTCAGCTTCGCCGGGAACAGCCATTGCTGCCCAGCGGGCCATATCCACCCCAATACCGAAGGGCCGAGCAAGAATCCGGCCACCATGATGGCGACCACCTGCACCTGAGCGAGTCGGCGGAACATCGGCCACAGCAGGCGATAGGTCAGGAGTATGACGGCGATCTGGAGGAAGAAGTGGGAGGTGATCGAGAGAAGAGGGGGCATCAAGATCAGTTCTGTCCGACCATCGGAACACGGAGAGGCACGCCAGCAGACCGACGATGCTCCACGCGGCCAGGACCAGGAATGTCCGCCCGTGCTCCCAGCTGCCGGCCGGTTCGAAGACGACCATCTGCGGTGGCAACAGCACCGATCGAAATCCCTGAGCCATCCACTTGACGGGAAAGATCGATCCGACGATCAACATCCACGTCGGCAACACCATGAGTGGCACGTAGGTGCCCGACAGGAACTGCAGGCCGACTGCCGGACCGTTGGTGATGACAGCAGCCGAAAGGGCGTTGCTGGCCAAGTTGCTGACGAAGATGCCCAGGAGTGAACAGCTGATGATGCCCAGGATGAACACCCACGTCAACGTGAACCATCCGAACACGTCGGTGGGTAGATTGGAGTCGAAAGACCAGCACGCCCAACCAACAGAAGGATGATGGCCTCGGCGAGACTCGCGATGGCAACCAGCATGATCTTCCCGATGAAGTACGACGACGCGGTCGCCGGCGTTCCACGCAGTCGCCTCAAGGCACCCGTTTCGCGGTCGGCTGCGATGCCGATGCCGAGGTTGATGAACGATGTCGAGAGGATTCCGTAGGCGAGCATGCTCGCTGCGATCACGGCACCGGTACTGGTCTCCGTGCCGGGCAGTTTCGCCGAGAAGATGGAGCCCAACAGAAGGCAGATCACCGCTGGCATCGAGAAGGTCAGCACCAGTTGTTCGGGACGCCGGTAGAACATCTTCAGCTCGGGGACGACTCGTGACAACCCGATGCGCACTGCAGAAGGGAGGGCTGATCCCGAGTCGTCAGCGCGGTGTCTGGGCGTGGAGGCGTTCTCCGCAGACTCGATCGCCATCACGCCAGCCCGATCAAGATGCAGATAGGCGTCTTCGAGTGTGGGTCGTGTGACGGTGAGCTGAGCCAGTTCCGCCCCGTCCGTCGACCGCTGCCGGATCAGCTCGGTCGGATGGTCGGTCTCCTCCACGTGGAGCTCGCCTCCCTCCATCCACCGCACCGTCGCGGCCGCGTTCACGTGTGCGGTCAATCGTGCCGGCGAATCCACCGCGGCCACCCGGCCACCGGCGATGACCGCGACGCGGTCGGCCAGAGCGGCGGCCTCCTCCAAGTAGTGAGTGGTGAGCAGAGATGGTGGTGCCGTCGCCGGCCAAGACCCTGATGAGATCCCAGAACTGTCGTCTCGCTTCGGGATCGAAACCCGTGGTCGGTTCGTCCAGGAAGAGCAGTTCGGGCTTGGCGATGATGCCGAGGGCGACGTCGAGCCGGCGTCGCTGTCCCCCAGAGAGCGTCCTGACCTTCGAACCGGAACTCGAGGCGAGCCCGACGAGTTCGAGTAGCTCCTCGGGGACTCGAGCCTCGCCGTAACACTTCGCGAACATGCGCACGGTTTCCAGTACCGTGAGCATCCCGAAGTCGCTGGTCTCCTGCAGCACGATGCCGATCCTGGCGCGCCAACTCCGCCCCGCAGTCGCCGGGATCTTCGCCCAGGACGCGTACCTGCCCGGCATCGCGTTTCCGGTGGCCTTCGAGAATCTCGATGGTCGTCGACTTGCCTGCCCCGTTGGGACCGAGGATCGCGAAGATCTCGCCGTAGCCGACGTCGAGATCCAGATCCCGCACCGCGTGTAATCGCCCGTAGGCCTTCGACAAACCGCGCACGCTTACAGCGGACGACCGATTCGTGCACGGCGAGCACGTCACGAGCGTGCCTCTCCCGCTTCGGTCTCGGCCTGTGCCTCCAGTTCGGCCAGCAGCTCTCGCAGATCGGCATCCGACAGTTCGTCCATCAGCCGGTCCACGTCGTCGTCGACGACAGTGGACTGCGGTGGCGACGAATCTTCGACTGGCCGCGGGCACGTCGCCGTGGATCGAGTGGAGCTCGGCGAGCACTCGATCGGACAACGAGTTGACGCTGACGCCTCTGAGTATCTCGAGGACCGGGAGGTCGATCGAGAACACCATGTTGATCCTGACCCGGAAATCCATCGCCATCATGGAATCCAGGCCGATGTCCTCCAGCATGTCGTCGGGCTCGAAGTCGTCTACGGCACAGTCGAAGACAGCGGCGACGATGTGTTTCACGTGATCCGCGATGACTGCCGGCCTGTCGACCTCCGGAGTGGCTGCGAGAACGGCGAGTATCGATGCCATCGGAATCGGTTTCTGCAGAGACATGTTTCGGATCGTTCCGAGGTCCGAGAACATCAGCGGCAGCCGCCCGCCGAATCCAGCCTGGCGGGCTCGACTCCAGTCGGCACTGATGGCGACGACGCTGGGCGTCTTCTGGTTGATCAGCCGATCGAGGATCCGTGCGCCCACTGCGGGTGTGATCAGCTCGATGCCCCGCTGAGCATAGATCTTCTCCAACTTGAGCTCTTCGACCATTCCCACCGACCACGGTCCCCACCCGATGGTGAGTGCCGGGAGGCCCTGCGCCTGGCGGTAGTGCGCGAAGGCGTCGAGGAAGGCGTTGGCGGCCGCGTAGTTCCCTTGGCCTGGCGAGGCGATGGTCGACCCCGCGGATCCGAACATGACGAAGAATTCGAGATCGTGATCCTTGAAGGTGTCGTGCAGCACGCGAGTACCGATGACCTTGGGCGCCATCACCTTGGCGAAGTCGACCTCACTCGTGTTCACGAGTAGTTGGTCGTTGACCGATCCTGCGGCGTGGACGATTCCGCGGACCGGCCTGCCGCCATCTCGCGATGTGGCTGCTCAGCCAGGCCACTCACCTGGTCGCCGTCGGTGACATCGACACTGGCGGTGGTGATCTGGACACCGAGGCGTTCGATCGCCCGGATCGTGGTGACGGTCGCGAAGTGGGGGTCGTCTTCGGCCAGTGCCGGCCAACGGCTTCTCGGTGGGATGACGCTTCGGCTCAGCAGCGTGATGTGCCGTGCTCCACGTTCGGCCAGGTAGGTGGCCACGACGCGGCCGAGCGCTCCCGCTCCGCCAGTGACGACATAGGTCGCATCAGGGGTGAGCTTGGTGGGGAACGGTCTCGTCAGGCCGTTGCACGGGCGCAGACGCGGGACGAAGGTCGTTCGGCCGCGTATCGCGATCTGATCTTCGGGCCCGTCGCCGAGAAGGTGCTCGCAGATGCGTGCGGCGGTTTCCGCGCGGTCGGGGGCCGAATCGGTGTCCATGTCGATGTCGATGAGGCCGCCCCAGTATTCGGAGAGTTCCTGGTGACCGATGACTCGACCGAGCCCCCAGATGGCGGCCTGGTCGACGGAATTCAGCCGGGTTGCCGGGGACCGGTTGCGCGTTGGCGGTGACCAGTAGAGGCGGGACTTCACGGTGTCGTGCTCAGCGAGGGCCTTGACGAGGCGCAGGCTGGTGAACGCGCCCAGCTGATGGTTCTCGTCGACGGAGATGACGGTTGGACGATATCGAGTGGCCAGCAGTTGACGATGCCTTCGAGGTCGCCTTCACTGCCGAGGTGCTGTGAACAGCTGGCCCATCTGCTCGGGGCATCGGGTGTTCATCACGTAACCTCCGTCGATCTCGGCGAGCCCACCGACGGATTGGTGTTCGACCGTGCGGACGCGGTGGCCGCGGCGACGCAGTTCCTCGGCCAGGGTTGCGCCGACGCCGGAGTCGTCGGCGAGGATGAGCCAGGATGAACCGACTGGTCGTGTTCTCGTGCTGGTCGCGCGCGTCTGTATTCGTCTCGTCGGACATCGACGCACCATTGAATCTCGAACAGTCCCTTGTCGATACGATCGGGCGACATGCGCGACGAGGCGCTCAGCGACTGCACCGAGAAGCCGTCGAAGACGGCGAGCGGCCTCCCGGCACGCGTCGGTGATCGTGATGTCGCTCTCGACCTCTTCGCTGGTCGCCGACACGACGCGAACGTGAACCCTCATGTGCTCTTCGGGTGCACCGTAGATCGCGCAGTGGCGTATCCGGGTCGGGAGGTACGGGTCCTCGCTCTCCTCCTGCCCGAGAAATGGTGCGCCGAACAGCGTTTGGAAGGCGCCGTCGACGAGCGCCGGATGGAATCGGAAGTGTCGAGTTCGTCGACGATCGCAGTCGGAACTGGCGATCTCGGCGACGGCCCAGTCCTCGCCTGCGGTCACGCTTTGAACGGATCGGAACGCGTCGCCGTAATCGAATCCTCTTGCCTGGGTGCGGGCGTAGAAGTCGTCACCGCCGATCGAGGTGACCGGCTCGGCGCCGTCCGGCGGGTCGTGACGGCGCGGCGCCGTCGGAAGGGTGTTGAGCTCCGCGGTCGCGGTGATCGTCCATTTGGAATCCCCGTCGGCCGTGGCCGTGAACGCAGCGAACTCCAGCGTGCCGTCGTCCTCGTTGAGGGTGGTCCTGAGAATGGGGTCGCAGGTCTCGTCGAGTATGACGGCGCGGTGCAGCACGAGGTTGTCCACGCTGTGGTTCGACCCGTAGATCGCGCTGGCCGCTGCCAGAGCCATTTCGACGTACACCGCCCCGGGCACGACGACGCTTCCCTGCACCCGGTGATCGGCGAGGAATGCGTTGCAGAACGGTGCTCAATTCGGCTTCCCAGGTGGGATGCAGGGCGCTCACGGATTGCCCCAGAAGCGGATGCACCGGGTCGTAGAACAGCGACTCCACCGCTTCCTGGGTTTCGTTCCAGAAACGTTTCGTCTGCCACGGGTAGGAAGGGAGCTTGAGGAGTCGGCCTCCGCGACGGGGTTGCACCATGTTCCACGCGACCTCGTGGCCGTTGCAATGCAGTGCGCCAACGCAGTTGAGCAGTGTGCGGCTGTCGTCGTGATCCCGCCGCTGGGTCGCCATCACCGAGACCCGCTGTTTTCCAGCGGTTTCGAAGATCGATGCCGCCAGGACGGGATGCGGACCCAACTCGACGAAGTGGGTGTATCCGTCCTCCAGCATTCGGCGGATCGCCGGTTCGAAGAGAACGGTGGCGCGCGTGTTCTGCCACCAGTAGGCGGCGCCGGCCTGGTATCCCTCCAACTGTTCACCGGTAACCGTCGAATACAGCGGAAGCGTGGCCGCTTTCGACGACAGCCCCTCGAGGGCGCTGAAGAGGTCGTCCTTCACCGCCTCCATGTAGTGCGTGTGATAGGGCACCTTCACGGAGAGATGCCGGTTGAAGATCCCGGCCTCGTCCAACTGCCGGGCGATGTCGTCGAGGAGGTCGCTGTCGCCGGCGACGGTCACTGCCGACGGGCTGTTGATCGCAGCCACCGATACCCGCCGTCCGAACTCGTCGAGCGCCTTCCCGTCGATCGTCCGCATCAGCGTTTCGGCGTCGAGGCCGACGGCGAGCATCCGGCCCTGTCCGCTCGTGCGCTGCTGGAGTCGGCTTCGGTGGTAGATCACCTCGATCGCCTGCTCGAAGGTGAGCAGACCGGCGAGATGGTGAGCGGCCACTTCACCTGCGCTGTGGCCGATTACGGCATCTGGGCGTATCCCGAACTGCGCGAGTTGCTCGGCCAACGCGACCTGAATGGCGAAGTTGGCCGGTTGCGCGATCTCCGTCTCCGCCATGCGAGAACAGCTCTCGTCGCGGCGGAGCTCGTCGACGAGAGACCAGTCCGTGTAACGGGACAGTTCTCGGTCGCTGCGCTGGATGCTGTCGGTGAACGCGGGGAAGACGTCCAGAAGCCCTCGGCACATCTTCCACCACTGGGGGCCCATGCCGGTACACACGAATGCAAGTTTCGGCGCGGTGGCGACGGTGCGGCCGGTGGAGATCTGCCCACCGTCGGCGAGGGCTTGAAGTTGTTCTCGCGCATCGGCGATGCTGTCGGCGATCACGGTGTGGCGATGGTTCAGATGGGTGCGTCGTTGGCCGAGCGTGTAACCCAGATCCGACAGCGTGACATCGGGGTGAGCGGCCAGATGCTCGGCCAACCGACCGGCCGTCGCGACCAGTGCTTCCTCGCTGCGGGCCGAGATCGGCAGTACGGTTGGCGGCTGCGGAGCGCAGCGTCATCGCAGCGGACGGTGCAGACTGGGGCAGGCGGTTCGGCGAGCACCACATGGGCGTTGGTGCCCCCGAATCCGAATGAGTTCACCCCGACCACGCGTCGCTCGTAGTCGGGAAACGGCCGACCCGTTGCGGGAACGTCGATCTTCAGGTCGGCGAGAGACACGTGTCGGGTCGGAGTCCGGAGATGCAGATTGGCGGGGATGTATCCGTGCTTCGCCACCAACGCCGCCTTGATCAGTCCGGCCACGCCGGCGCCGGCCTCGAGGTGGCCGATGTTGGTCTTGATCGATCCGATCAGAAGGGGATTCGTAGCCGACCGGTCCAACGTCAGCGCACTTGCGAGCGCCCGCATCTCGATGGGGTCGCCGACGGGCGTTCCGGTGCCGTGCGCTTCCACGTACCCGACCTCGGTCGGCTCGACACCCGCTCGTCGAAGAGCAGTCCTGATCGCAGCTTCCTGGGCTTCCTCGCGAGGCACGGTGATGCCGTCGGTGTGGCCGTCCTGCGACACCGCCGTGCCGAGGATCTGTGCGTAGATCTCGTCGCCGTCGTCGAGCGCCCGCTGAAGCGGTTTGATGACGACGATCGCGCCACCTTCTCCGCGCGCATAACCGTCCGCGGAGTCGTCGAAGGCCTTGGAACGTCCTTCGGGACTGAGGAATCCGCTCTTCGATTCCGCGATGGCGGTGTTGGGGCCGATCATGATGTTCACGCCGCCGGCGAGAGCGAGGTCGCACTCGCCGTTCCAGATGCTCTGCGCCGCAAGGTGCACCGCGACGAGCGAGCCGGAGCACGCCGTGTCGATCGTCATGCTGGGTCCGCGGAAGTCGAAGGCGTACGAGATCCGGTTCGCCAGCATCGTCATCATCATCCCGGTGGCGGAATGGGACTTGAACCGGTAACGACTGGTGCGGCCTTGATTCTGCAGCAGTTGATAGTCGAGGGTGAAGCCGCCGATGAACACTCCGACGTCGGTGCCCGCCAATCCGTCGGCGGGAATTCCCCCGTCTTCCAGCGCCTCCCACGTGGCGTGCAGCAGGAGGCGCTGCTGCGGATCGAGTGAGTGCGCCTCGCGCGGGGACATCCCGAAGAACTGGGGATCGAATTGATCGATCTCACTGAGGAATCCGCCTCGTCGGGTGACGATCTTGCCGACCTTCGACGGATTTGGGTCGTGATATCGTGCGGCGTTCCAGCGTGTTTCGGGGACGACGCACGTGGCGTCGGTTTCGCTGCACAGCAAGCTCCACAGGCTTTCCGTGGAGTCGGCACCGCCCGGAAGGCGGCATCCGATTCCGACGATCGCCAACGGCTCGTGGGCGCCGTGTTCAGTGAGCATGGTCATCTTCTGCCCTCACAACCGGCACGCATCGCGCGGCCGTCAACTCGACTGCAGGGCCGGTGAGGTGGCGACGATCCAGTCGCCGCTGATCGGGTTGCTCGCCTGTTCCTGGCGGTAGGCCGATCGCAGCTCGTGCAGGAGCGAATCCCGTTGCCACGCCTGCACCTGCCGCATCGACATCGTCGTCGCCGAACATCGACGATTTCTCCGCGAGAACGGTTTCGACCAGCTGACCTGCCAGCTGACGCAGCAGCCGAGCGTTCGCATCGAATTGCTCGGCGAAGTTCGGGCTGGTTCCCATCATCGCGGTGTGCAGCGCCACCATGAAGTTCAGCGGCGAATACAAGTCGACGAACGGCACAGAGGAGGTGCCGCTTTCCACTGCGGCCCACTCCCGGAAGAATCGTTGAACACGATTACTCAGTGCGATGAGCCCCTCGAGGTGGGGAACGAAGCTCGGGATCGTCGGCGACGCTCGACGAACCGGCCGTTCATGTAGAGCAGACCGACGAATCCCCAGTAGAACGCGACATCCCAGATGATCTTCGCCGACATCACGGTCGGCGTGCCCATCAGCGTGTACTGATCCTGATACACGGCGAGCCACATCTCGGTGAGCGATCGGAAGAGGGAGTCGCTGATCTGAGATCGTGCGACGACGTCCTCACCGTCCAGTTCACGGGCGATCATGTCGGTGATCAGACCATTGCCGATCGCGACCAGATCCAGTCCCGATGAATACAACGGATCCAGGAATACGCCGGCGTCACCCGTGAGGCACCAACGGTCGCGCCCGTCGAAGACCTTCGTCGCGCCGTGGCTGTACTTCTTCATGACCCGGAAGTCCCTGATCAGGTGGGCGTGCTCCGCCAGGACCGCGGCGCACTGCGGCTCGTGTTCACGAAGCCACGCTCTGGCCTTGGCCAGCGTGTTGAACTCGTCGAACCTGTGAAACGCCGGGTCGGCCACGATACCGACGCTGGTGGCACCGGATGCAAGTCGAATGAGCCAGACCCAGTACCCCTCGCCCATCAGGTGGTTGGTGGACATCGCGCGGTCACCCTCGATGAGGCGCCCCTGCCAGATCGGGTCGTCGCTCCATCGGCCGACGTCGATCTCCGTTGCGACGCGAAACCAGGCGGCATTGCAATCGTGCTCGTTGGCCCGCTTGAGATCCAATTGCCGGGGCAGCATCCGGTTCCGGCCCGACGCGTCGACCACCCACCGTGCCGTGGTCTGCGTGACTGCGTCGCCGTTCTGACACTGAGATCGTGTGCGGACGGTCCTCGGAGCCGAATTCCACTGAACGCACTCGGCCGCGGACGATGTCGACGCCCGTCCGACAGGCAGCGTCGGTTGAGCTCGTTCTCCAACCTGCCGCGGTCGATTTGGTAGGTCACCTGCGGTACGAACGAGGAACTTCCGAGTTCCATCCGTTGCGCGATATCGGTGTTTCGCTCGTGTGAGAAGAACATCCGCAGGCCCATCTTGCGAATGTGTGACGGTGCTCAAGTGGTCGCCCAAACCCAGGCGATCCCGCAGGTAGTGCGCCGACACCTCGACGGTCGACTCGCCGACCGTGTGGGTGATCTCGGGCACCGGGTGGGCGTTCGGCTCGATCACCAGAATCCGCGTGGTCGGACGCGCTCGGCGAATCTCCAGCGCCAACGTGAGAGCCGCCACGCCTCCTCCGACGATGCTCACGTCGTGATCCGTTGCTGGGTTATCGGCGTGCGAGAGGCGCGACCTGATGCGTTGCGCGAGAGCCTCTCGTGTCTCCTGACTCATCTGCGACACCTGCACTCGCATCGTCCACGCGTTGCCCTTCCCTCGAGTCGTGTCGACGATGTACCCAGCAGTTCGACCGCCACACAGACTGCGGGTGCTGCCGGGGGAAAAGGATCCACTCACCATTCGATGCACAACCGTTGCAACACCGAGCCCGCGACGAGAGCGAATCACACTCGCGGCACGGGTGCATCGTGAGAGTGATTACGGATTTCTGACGTCTTCCCGCCTTCGACTTCGAGGGCCGGCTGACTCCGTCGCGCGGGGCAGGCACCGTATTCCCGTGAATCGGACCAGTTCGATCTGCGACCGCTCAGACCGAGCGCAACATCTCGTCGAGCACCACGGTGACCCGGAAACCGCACAGCACCAGGATGTGCAGCGAGGTAGAGCCACAGCGCGAGAGCCGACACCGCGCCGACGATCGGCAGACCACCGAACGGAGCCGACCACGCCATCGGGATCGCCAGGAACAGCACGAACCCCTGCAGGAAGCCGGCGAGTATCGCGCCGGTACCGAACGCGCCGATGCAGCAAGCGCCCGCAGGCCGAGCCGGCCCGGCCCGATGAGCCCGAACACGCCGAGCAGCGCGGTCGAGACCGCGATCCAGACGACGTGGAACGCGACCACCACTCCCCACGCCAGCGTCCAGCCCTCACCCGCGTACAGCGGGCCGACGTACGGCGCGGAGGCGAGCACCGCCAGCACCAGGAACGGCGCGACGGCCGCGACGCCGAGCAGACCGGCCCGCCCCCGCCAACCGGTGAGTGTGTCTCGCGCCGGCGGACATCTGAACGAACGCGCGGCGCAGGCCCTCGCCGTAGAGACTGGCCGGGAACAGCACCACCAGCGCCTGCCACCAGGACATCGACAACGCCACCGAGGTCAGCGTGCGCAGCGCCTCCGGAGTGCCGTGCCCGCCGGGCAGCCCCCGATCGCCGCCTCCATCGCGGCGGTGACGGCGTCGTGGCCGACGAGCGCGCCGACCGCCCACAGCGATGCCAGTGCCAGCGGGACCAGCCCGATCACGCCGAAGTACGTCGCGCCGGCCGCCCAGAGCGCGAGGTCGCTGCCCGGGAACGTCTTGCGCACCCCGCGACGCCAGCCTGCGCAGCCGGCTCATCGCGCCGCTCGCCTTCGCTCGCCGGGCCCTGGCAGGCTGGCGTGATGACGTCGGACGGACCGGCCGGCGACGATGCCGACGATGCGGGTGGTCGGCGCTGCACGGCGGCGTGCAGCCGTCGCCGGTCGTGCGCGGCTGGCTGCGGTGGTGCGGATCCTGGCCGTCCGGTCCGGTCGCTCCGTGTCCCGCCCGACGTGTTGTCGGCGCTCGGGGTGCTGGCGCTGGCCGGCGCCTGGGCCGCCGTCGCGGGACCCGGATGGCCCGCGCTGCCGTGCTGCTCGTGATCGCCCGCGGGCGTGCTGGACGGGCTCGACGGCGCGGTCGCGCTGCGGACCGGGCAGGCCCGCCCGCTCGGCGCGGTGGTCGACTCGGTTG
Organism: uncultured Actinomycetota bacterium; assembly: GCA_963848855.1. Classification (GTDB taxonomy): domain Bacteria; phylum Actinomycetota; class Actinomycetes; order Mycobacteriales; family Mycobacteriaceae; genus Mycobacterium. The sequence goes on along the minus strand of CAWKFL010000004.1, from coordinate 187,016 downwards.
CCGACCGCCTCGGCGACCTCCTGCTTGGCGGCGTGCTGCTGGCGCTCGGCGCCCCGCCGGCTGGGTGTTGGCGGCCGCTCACGCTCGTGCTGCTGCTGGAGTACCTCCGCGCCCGCGCGCAGTCGGTCGGCATGCCCGGGCGTCGGCGCGGTCACCGTCGCCGAACGCCCGACGCGGCTGATCGTGGTCGGCGTGGCGGCGGCGGGTGCCGCGGTGTTCCCCGCGGGCGTTCCGCTCGCTCGGATGGGGCTGGGGCCCACGCTGGCCATCACGTGGACCGTCGTCGGTATGGTGGGGATGGGTCAGCTGCTGCGCGGGGTGCGGCGGTCGATCCCGCCGGATTTTCCGCCGGACCGATGAGATCGGCGACGATCTCGGCCGACATCAGTACCAGCGGAATGCCGCCACCGGGGTGTGCAGAGCCGCCGACCAGGTAGAGCCCCGGCAGCGGGCTGCGGTTCGCGGGCCGGCGCAACGCGGCGCGCGGCCCGTGCGAGGCGGTGCCGTAGATCGCGCCGCCCGGTGCGCCGGTGCGGCGCTCCAGATCGGCGGGCGTCACGCGTCTCGAAGAATCGAATTCGGTCGCGGACGTCGGCGCCGCGGTCGGCCAGCACGTCGAGTACGCGTCGGGCGTAGCGCTCGCGCAGCCCGGGCCGTCCCAGTCGACGCCCGCGCCGGATCGTGCGCCGGGGCGTTGACCATCACGAACCAGCCCTCGGAGTCGTCGTCGGGACGGAGCGCCGGATCGTCGGGGGCGTGCACGTAGACGGTGGGATCGGCCACCGGCGCCGGCCTGCGGCCGAAGATGGCGTCGAACTCGGCGTCGTAGTCGCGGGGAAAGTACACCCGGTGCGCCGGGCCGGGCTCCCGCCCCGAAAGGCCCAGCAGCAGAACGAACCCCGCCATCGACGCGGGCGCTGCGACGCACCCGGCGCCGCGCGGCCCGCGCCGACGCCGCGCGGCAGCAGCCGGTCGTAGAGGACGGCGGCGTCGGCGTTGCTCACCACCATGTCGGCGGCCACGTCGCGGCCATCGACCCGCACGCCGCGGGCCCGCCCTGCTGGCCACCAGGACCGACTCGACCTCGGTTCCGGTGCGGACGTCGACACCGAGCTCGCGGCAGCGCTCGGCGACGGCGTCGACGATGCGGCGCAGGCCGCCGGGCACGTACCAGGCGCCGAACTCCTGCTCGACGAACGACGTCACCGCAAGCACGGCGGGAGTCCGGCGCGGATCGGAACCGGAATAGGTCGCGTACCGGTTGAGCCACGTCCGCAGCCGCGGGTCGGGCAACATGCTGCGCCCCAGCCCGTCGATGGTCCGCCACGGTGCGACCGCCCGCAGGTCCGCTGGCCGGGCGCTCATCCGGGCCAGCGCGGCCAGCGAGACCGGCCGGCGCAGCACGGGCTCGCCGACCAGTTCCCACAGCCGTCGCGAACGGGTGTGCAGCCGCCGCCACGATGCGCCGGCACCGGCACCGAGCGCGTCGTCGAGCGCCGCCGGCACCTGCGCCGGGATCGTGCGGAAGCACCAGTTCGGTGCCGTCGGCGAAGAAGTAGGCGCACGCCGGGTCGACGGCGGTCAAACCCAGGTCGGCCGGGTCGCCGGTGTCGGCGAACAGCTGCTCGAGCACGGCGGGCATGGTCAGCAGCGACGGACCGGTGTCGAAGGTGAAGCCGTCGCGCTCGAGGACGCCGAGCTTGCCGCCGACGGTCGGGGCGCTCTCGAAGACGGTGACCCGATGACCGGCGGCGGCCAGCCGCGCGGCGGCCGCCAGCCCACCCAGACCCGCGCCGATGACGACGACTCGGCTCATACCGCCCGGCCCTTCCAGCGCAGCGAGCCCGCGCACGCGGCCGACCCACGACGAGGCGAGCAACCACAGCAGCGCGAGCACCGATAGGGGATGCGCCACAGCGTCCCACCCGAAACGTCCACCGCACCATCGCGCTCGCCGACACGCGACCGGCGACGGCGGCGGCGTAGCCGAGCGCGCCGATCCGAGAACCCGTCAGCCGCGGCGGCCGCAGGCAGGACGTAGACGACGGCAAGAGCAGCCGCCGACCGCCACCGCGCCCAGCGGGCGATCCGAACGCCGCCCACAGCGACTTGCGGTAACCCTCGCGCAGCTCGCGGCCGGTCGCGTACATGCGGCAGGTCGCGAGCGCCGATCCGTCGGCGACGCCGGTGCGGCCACCGGCGGCGCGCACCGCGCGGGCCAGCGCGATGTCGTCGAGGACGGCACCCGAGACCGACTCCCACCCGCCGGCCCGGGCCAGCGCGTCGGCCTCGACCACCAGGAACTGGCCGTTGGCCACCGCCATCGACGGTCGCGCGGAGCGCTCGGCGAGCCGCAGCGGAAGCGTGGTCAGCCAGGACCAGGCCAGCAGCGGCTGGACGAGTCGGCCCGAACAGCCCACGCGGTGATCTGGCGTGGCCACGGGCAGAGCAGGTCCAGCGGATCAGGGCCGCGCAGCATCGAGACCGCGGCGGCGACGGCATCGGGCGCAAGGACGACGTCGGCGTCGACGAAGACCAGGATCTCCCCGCGCGCCGCGGCCGCCAGCTGCGCGCAGGCGTGCGGCTTGCCCAAGGAACCGCGCGGGGGTGAGCTGCCCGTCAACACCCGTCAGTCGAGGATCGGACCCGGCCGCGCAGCGGACGACGTCGGCGGTGCCGTCGGTGGAGCCGTCGTCGAGCACCAAGATGTCGACGTCGCGCAGCCCGCGCTGGGCGAGCAAGCGAACGGATGGTCGGTTCGATCCGGTGCGCCTCGTCCCGAGCCGGCACCAGCAGCGACACCGCGACGGTCACCGGAGGCGGATCGCTGGGCGGGCGCCGCAGTCGCCTCTGGTTGACCAGCTGATGCACCGTGCCCATGCAGGCCAGCGCGGATCCGGCCACCACGAGCGCATGGAGGGTTTCGGTGAATCGCGCGGCGGGCACCTGACGAACTCTACGGAGCCCTGGGCTCGCGGCTTCGGAGACCAGGCGAGGTACGTACGTGGCGCTTGCGACATCCGATGCCGTCGCTGCGCTCCGTCGGTATCTCGGTGGGCGCTGCCTGCCGCGGCGGTCCTGGTCCAGATCGCCTACCCGCTGATGCCGGAGTCACGGCGACCGAGGTAACCATCGCCAGCGTGGTGGTCTTCTTCCTGGCGGTCGTGGCGGACGCTGCGCGAGTGCACGGCCCTTCCGGAGCCGCACTGTTGGTGACCACCGCGGGCGGTGGCGGTCTGGTCGCCGAGGCGATCGGAGTGGCCACGGGTTGGCCGTTCGGCAGGTACGCCTACACCGGCACACTCGGTGCTGAGGTTCTCGGCGTGCCGGTTGTCGTGCCGTTGGCCTGGGTGATGATGGCCTGGCCCGCGTTGGTGGTGGCCCGCACGCTCGCGGTGCGAGCACCAGCCGTCGTCGCGGTGGGCGCCGCCGCGCTGACCGCGTGGGACGTGTTCCTCGATCCGCAGATGGTGGCGGCGGGACACTGGACGTGGTTCGACCCATTCCCCGGCCTCCCGCTCGTTCCCGGCATTCCGCTGACCAACTACGTCGGCTGGCTTCTGGTCGCGGCGGCGGTGATTGCGGTTCTCCACAGGGTCCTGCGCGCCCAGCGACGCGCCGTCCGCGCCAGCAGCGGCTCTATACCTGTGGGTGTACTTCTCGTCCGTGCTGGGCCATCTGGTGTTCTTCGGCCTGCCCGGCTCCGCGGTGACGGGCGGGCTCCTCATGGGCGCCGTCGCGGTACCGTTCGCCGTCGAACTCGTGCGACGGCGTGAGAGCGCTCGCCATGAAGGAGCCTCGTGAATGATCCGCTGACCAGTCGGGCCGCACCGTTCCGCATGCGCCCCCGCCGCCTCGTCACGCCCGACCCGCTGCTTCCCCGACGGGTCGCACCGGGCGCGGAGGCCGTGGTGGTCGGCGGTGGCATCGCCGGGGTCTGCGCTGCCGTCGTGCTGGCCGAACGGGGTGTCCGCGTCACCGTGTTCGAAGCGGCCGACCACCTCGGAGGACGGCTGGGCGCGTGGCCGGAACGGCTTCCCGACGGCAGCTTCCAAATCATCGAGCACGGCTTCCACGCGTTCTTCCGGCATTACTACACCTGGCGATCCATCCTGCGCCGGGCGGATCCGGAGCTGTCGTTCCTGTCGCCGGTGCCGAAGTATCCGGTCATCTCCGCGGAGTGGCCGCCCGAGGATTTGTCGGGTCTGCCCGCTGCACCGCCGTTGAATCTGCTTGCCCTCGTTCTGCGATCGAAGAGCCTGACGCGCAAGGACATGACGAGGGCGGACCGCGACATGGGAATGGCGCTACTCGCGTACGACCGCGCAACCACCGTGGCCGACCTCGACCATGTTGACGCCGCGACGTTCCTCGACCGGCTCGGGATGAGCGCACGCACCCGCAGCATGCTCTTCGAGGCCTTCGCCCGGTCCTTCTTCTGCAACCAGGGCGAGCTCTCCGCCGCGGAATTGGTGGCGATGTTCCACTACTACTTCCTCGGCAACCCCGAGGGCATCGGGTTCGACGTGACCTCGACCGACCACGCCACGGCGATCTGGAATCCGCTGCGCAATCATCTCGAAAGCCAGGGCGCGGAGGTCCGCACCGAGAGCCGCGTCGGCGCCGTCGAGCCCGACGGTCAGGGCTGGCGGATCGCCGTCGATGCGGGCGCGGGTGCCGATGCCCGGTGGACGCGCAACGTAATCCTGGCCCTGGACCCGGGGGCGCTGCGGTCGCTGCTCGACGGATCGACCGCGACGGCGGCCGCTGCGCCGCTGCTGGCCCGCCAGTGCGACGCCCTGCGGGTGGCACCGCCGTTCGCAGTCAGCAGGATCTGGCTCGACCGCGACGTTGCGCCCGATCGAGCCGCATTCAGCGCTGTGAGCGGGCAACCGAACCTCGATTCGATCGCCGTCTACTCCCGGCTCGAGGAGCCCAGTGCCCGGTGGGCATCATCCACCGGAGGATCGGTGATCGAACTGCACTCCTATTCCTGCCGCTTGACCGACTCCGCCGTCGCGGCACACGCCATGCGCGATGAGCTCAAGACTCTCTGGCCGGAGACCTGCGATGCAACGGTCCTTCACAGCCATGATCGGTTGGAGGCGACCGCGCCGGCGTTTCCGCCCGGATCGGCAGGAACCCGACCGGGAGTGCGCACCGACGCCCGCGGACTGCGGCTCGCCGGAGACTTCGTCGAACTGCCCTATCTCGCCGGGCTGATGGAACGATCCGCGATGTCAGGCGTGCTCGCCGCCAACGACGTGCTGGCCGAGTTCGGTGCGGCGGCCGAGCCGATCATGGGGGTCCCTCAGCGCGGCCTGCTGGCGGGTGTCCCGAAGATGCCGCATAGAGGTGGTAAAAGGTCTGTGCCGCAGTCAATTACGTTCTGACTATGGATCGAGTTCATCCGAAGCGTGCCGGCCGTGGCGGCTTCGCAGATAGGCGCGTTCACGCAATTGGGTGAGCCACTGAGGACCCAATCCGACGCCTGCGGTGGTGTTTCGGGTCGGGTCGAATGAGACGTCGTGCTCCTCGTCGGTGGGGATCACCGACGTGAAACGCAGCTCGGCGAGTGGCTCGAAGGCGCCGGTGCCGTGGGCCTGCTGGACGTCGAAGACCACGCCGTCGCCGCTGATCGCCTCACGGACCGCCTCAAGTGACAATCCGCCACGAATCTTCGTGGTCATCTCCGCCTTGACCCACCACCAGCCGTCTGCCCGTCGCAGCGGCACGAGCGTTGAAAGCGTTGTTCCCGACCACGACGACGTCGGCCGCAGGGCGAATCGCGTCAACGAACCGGATCCCGCAGAGACCATCAACACGTCCCACGGCCGGGTGGCGTGCTCGCGGGGAGGCATGCGCCAGGCGAGTCCGATCAGGTCTGGCAGTCCTCCGGAAAAGCCGATGGCCTTGGAAACGCGCCCGAGAACGTCGGCGGTTTCGATTGGAAGGCCGACACCAGTCGGCGCGACCCGCTCGATGCGGCCGGTCGCCAGCACGCCCACGGGGTGGAACACCCGGCGATGACGCATTGCCGACCCGAGTTGCATGGGCACGGCGACGATGTCGGATACCTTCACGGGACTCCCCTTTCGAGTGATCATCCGGGGATTGCCCATCGCTCGTGGCGGCCAAACGCCACTCCGACCCGTCACCGCGCCACGATGACGGACGGCGACGAATCTGAACCGGAGATGGTCTACGAGTTGCGTAGTCTGGCTCTTCATGATCGTCAGGGCGGTGATATTCGACATCGGCGGCGTTCTGCAGAACGTGCGTCCGATGGACTTCACCGATGCATGGGAACAGAGGTTGGGCATTGCTCGTGGTCGGATCACTGAGCGAACGGCTGACCTGTGGTTGGCGGGCAACGTCGGTTTGATCGACGAGTCGCGGTTGCGCGATGGACTCGCGGAGCGGCTGACCATTTCGGAGTCGATGGTCGACGAGCTGCTCGATGACATGTGGGGGCAGTATCTGGGCAGTGCCAATACGGGGATGGTCGACTGCCTTGCGCGGCTGCGGCCGAGGTATCGCACCGGGTTGCTCAGCAATAGTTTCATCGGCGCACGCCAGCGCGAGGAGTTCACGTACGGATACTCCGATTTGGTCGACGAGATCGTCTACTCACACGAGGTCGGCATTGAGAAACCGGATCCGCGTATCTATGAAATCGCTTGTCGGCGTTTGGATGTCAAGCCTTCTGAGGTCGTGTTCGTAGACGATGCCCAGATGGCTGTCGACGGGGCCGAAGCCGTGGGCATGGTCGGCATCCTGCATCGAGACAACGCCGACACCGTTGGTCTGCTCGCAGACGTACTCGGCCATGCACCGTGAAGGATTTCGAGGTGTTGACGTCGACGCGGACGATTCGACGTCGGGCATTGTGACGTCGCGCATTGTGACGTCGCGCATTGTAGGGTATCCGGCTGTGGCTGTTGGCTATCGGCGACCGTGAACGACTCCAAGCCTTTTCTTACCGCTGTCGGCGCTCGTTTCTGGCGCGGCCGGCATGTTGGTGCCCTTCGTCGCAGGGACCGAACCGGAAGGCGACCCGGAGGTGCGCAACGTCGTCCTGCATGAGCCCGGCGCAGTGGCTGACTACAGCGGCACCATCGTGCTGGTCAGCGCCCGCGTGGAGGATCGCTTCGGACTCGGGTCCCTGCTGGACGAGGTTGGGACCGCCTCGGCCCTCGTACTTCCGCCGGACGCGACCAGAGACGTATCGCTCTTGCAGGGCCACCAGACCCACCTGTTTCGACGTTCCCCTTGGGTGGGGTGGACCGAGCTCTTCACTGTCCTGATCCGGCTTCTCGGCGCCGGTCGCATCGTGACACCGGCCCCGCAGGTGGACAACTTGCAGGCCCTGGCCCGCTGGATCAGCAGCCGAAGCGGGGCACCAGTGACGATCGAGGACCTGGATTCGCGTGTACTGGCGTATGCGGTCGTCGGCGAGGACGTCGATCCCATCCGCCATCAGACGATCCTGCGCGGTGCGGTGCCGCCGTGGCGGGTGGAGCGGTTGATGGCGACGGGATTCCTGCCCGCGATCTGGCGGTCCGACGATGTAGTGGTGCGCAACACCGAGGATGACGACCCGGCGCGCATGGTGGTCGCCATGAGATCCGGAACCGAAACCCTTGGCACCATCTGGGCGGCGTTGCACGATGACACCGACCGCGAGGAACTGCGACAGCTGCTCCTACAGGTGCGCCAGACCGCCGCCGCCATGATGCTGCGGGAGGTTCACCGTGACCAGTACGAACGGAGGCTTCAGGAGTCGGCGCTGGCCGACCTGCTCTCGCGCGGGGCTGACCCCGGGGTTCCCGCGCCGCTGCTCGGGCTGCAACGGGATGCCAGACACACCGTGGTCGCACTCGGAGTGGATACGCCGTCGTCCCGTTCCCTGATGTTCCATGTCCAGGCGCTGCGAGCCGGCGCAAGGACGGCACGGGTGGGGTCCGATCTGCTCGTCATTCTGCCGCTTCTGGACGACGAAGTCCGGGAAGGTGACGTGGCCGGTCTGCTCGTGAAGCAGCTGGCTCGAGTTTCTGCCGGCCGCACGGACGTGGTGTCGATAGGGCCTGTCGCCCATGGGCTTTCAGACCTGCGGCATTCTGCATCGGTCGCTCGGCAGGTACTCGACGCCGCTTCGCTGAAACTTGCGGCACCGAAGCCCCCGGCGCACCGTGGCCCCACCGTGCTCACCGCAGCCGACGTGCCGGACGCGTTGACCCTGGTCCTGGTGGCCGACCTCCTTGCTCCGATGGCTCACACGATCGAAGAACCGCTGGAGGTCCTCCGCCAGCACGACGCCGACCACGGAACCTCCTTCGTCGACACCCTTGCCGCGGTCCTCGCGCATCCGGGCAACCTGTCCGAAGCGGCCCGCGAATTGGGGATTCACGCCAATTCATTGCGGTATCGCTTGGACCGGATCGGTGCCGTCTCCGGCATCGACCCGCACTCGGCAGCGACTCGACTTCGGGTGACTCTTGGTCTTCTGCTGCGGGAACGGGTTCGGGCCCGTCCACCCGGGCTCGCCCCCTCCGAAACCGACGAAAATCGTCGTCAGCGTTAGTGCATTTCGGAGAAGTCGTTGCCAGCGCCATGACGCGCTCTGCCAAATCAACGAACATCCGGCCAGATTTCCTCAACCCGTGCCGCTCTCGGCGACACCCATTCGTTCCATAGGGTTCGTTGCGTGAGCGATGTACCGATGTGCGCTGGACGTTCCCTGCCTAGTCCAGACACCCTGCTGCGCCGGCGCGGAGAGCTTGTCGCCGGCGTGGCTCGACGAGGATTCATCGACGACGTCCACCCGGTGTGCGGAGTCATCGATCTCGACACGCTCGATGAGCTGATGCGCGCCTTGACCGAGGCGTACCCGACGGGCATGCCTGCGCTGCACACCATTGCGGCGAAGGCGATAACTCTGCGGCCGGTCCTGGCGCGCTTCGCGCAGGTCGGATTCGGATGCGAGGCGGCCAGCCCGGGCGAACTCGAACTGGCCATGGCCGCCGGCTTCCCTGCGGAACGCATCGTGTTCGACTCGCCAGCCAAGACCACGACGGAGATCACCCGAGCGCTCGAACTGGGAGTGTCGTTCAACATCGACAATTTCGAGGAACTCGGACGGGTCGACGAGGCGATCGCAGGGGTCGGCGATCACCGGTCGAACATCGGCGTGCGGCTTAACCCGCAAACCGGCGCCGGGGCCATCGGCGCCATGAGCACGGCGACTTCGACATCCAAATTCGGCGTCGGGCTGGCCGATCACCGCGAACGTGTCATCGAGGCGTTCGCGTCCCGGCCGTGGCTGACCCAACTGCACGTGCACAGCGGCTCCCAGGGACTCAGCCTCGGTCACGCCGCCCAGGGTGTGCGTCTGATCGCAGACCTCGCACAGGAGATCACCGTCCGTGTCGGGCGTCAGCAGATTCGGCGGATCGACATCGGCGGCGGGCTACCGGTCAACTTCGACTCGGATGACATCACACCGACCTTCTTCGATCACCGGTCGGTGCTGGAGGCCGCGGCACCGGCGTTGTTCGACGGGACCTACACGCTGGTGACCGAGTTCGGCCGGGCACTGACGGCCAAGGCCGGGACCATGGTCACCCGGGTCGAATACACGAAAGTCAGCGGCGGCCGACCGATCGCCATCACCCATGCCGGAGTGCAGGTCGCCACCCGTACGGTCTTCGCGCCTGACGTGTGGCCACTGCGCATCGACGTGTACGACCCTCTTGGTCGGCGCCGGGAGGAGGAGCCACTCGTCCAGGACGTGGCCGGCCCGGCGTGTTTCACCGGCGACATGCTGGCCGTCGGCAGGGAACTCCCGCCAATTCACCAGGGCGACCTGGTGGCCATCCCGGACACCGGCGGCTACTACTTCTCCACCCACTTCTCGTACAACGCGCTGCCGCGACCCGCCATCTACACGATTGGATCCGATTCTGACGGCCGCCGACGCTGGTCCCTGGCTCGTCGCGCCCAATCGATCCAACAGATCATCGCCGAGGCCGGCGAGCCATCTCTGGTGCCATTGCCCGATTGATCGTCAAGCACTGTCAACGTCAACACCTTCCCGAATCGAGAACCGATATGTCTTCATCCACCGAGCTCCGCTCCGACTTGGCCAGGTCGTTGAAAACCCGGCACATGACCATGATCGCCATCGGAGGCGCCATTGGTGCCGGGCTCTTCGTCGGTAGCGGAGCGGTGATCCAGACGGCCGGCCCAGCAGCCATCGTCTCGTACTGCCTTGCCGGGGCACTGGTCTTGTGCTCGCTGCGAATGCTGGGCGAGATGGTGGTTGCCAAGCCCAAGGCCGGGTCGTTCGCCGACTACGCCCGAATCGGTATCGGACCGTGGGCGGGATTCACCATCGGCTGGCTGTACTGGTACTACTACGTGATCATCATCGCGGTGGAGGCGGTGGCCGGCGCTCAGATCCTGCACGTATGGGTTGGGTTGCCGCTGTGGCTGATGGCCATGCTGCTGATGGCCGTGATGACCGTCGTCAACCTGATCTCGGTGAGGTGGTTCGGTGAGTTCGAGTTCTGGTTCGCCGGCATCAAGGTCGCAGCCATCGCGGCGTTCATCGTCCTGGGCCTGCTGTGGGTGGTCGGGGTGTGGCCGGGCGACGGCGGCGGCCTGAGCAACCTGGTGGCTCATGGCGGGTTCGCCCCGAACGGATTCGGTTCGGTACTGAGCGCCGTCGTAGTAGTGATCTTCGCATTCGGCGGGGCCGAGATCGTCACCATCGCCGCCGCGGAGAGCGTCGAGCCGGCCAAGTCGGTGGCCAAAGCCACCACCGGCGTCATCTGGCGGATCATTCTCTTCTACGTCGGCTCGATATTCCTGGTCGTGTGCATCCTGCCCTGGGGCGACGGATCCGTGCTGTCCAGTCCGTACGTTGCCGCTCTGGAGAAGCTGGAGATCCCCGGGGCGGGCATGATCATGAACTTCGTCATCCTCACCGCGGTTCTCTCGGTGCTGAACTCGTCCATTTACACGTCGTCGCGCATACTGCGGGTGCTTGCATCGCATGGTGATGCACCCGACTGGCTGGTGAGAACCGATACCCGGGGTGTTCCGACTCGCGCCGTCCTCGCGAGCACGGCGATCGGATGGATTTCGGTGGGACTCGCCTACCTTGCCCCCGATTCGCTGTTCCTCTTCCTGGTCAATTCCTCCGGCGTGATCGCCATCTTCATGTACGTGATGATCGCCGTGTCCGAGTTGCGGGTGCGCAAGGCGCTCGAACACGAAGATCCGTCCGCGCTGAAACTGAAGATGTGGCTCTTCCCGTATCTGACCATCGCGGTCATCGTGGCCTATGCCATCGTCCTCGTGGCGATGGTCTTCAACGCCGATCAACGCGTGCAACTGATCGCCAGCCTGGCCAGCCTCGTCGTCGTCCTGGTCGCCTACACGCTGCGCAAGCGGTTCGGCACGGTGCCGGTGGACGCCCACCTCGACGAAGTGGCATGAGTTCCCCGTTCTCCCAGGCGATTTCGGGGCTACCCGATGCGGTGGTCTGGTCCGCGCGTGTCGCGGACCTGACCACGGGCGAAACCGTATGGGAGCACGATGCGGCTCGCGTGCTCAAGACGGCGAGTGTGGGAAAGATCTTCCTGCTGGCCGAGGTGGCGCGGCGATTGGAGGCTGGCACGTTGGACCCTGGCGAAGTCCTCGTTGCCGCCGCAGACGATCGGATAGCCGACTCGGGCATTCTCTACTTGCTACGACAGCAGGACCATCGGATCGACGATCTCTGTCTGTTGATCGGGGCGGTCAGCGACAACATGGCCACCAATATTCTGTTGCGCCGACTCGGGCTGGCCGACGTGCAACGCGCCACACGGGACCTCGGGTTCACCGACAGCGGGTTACGGGACATGGTGCGGTTGAACCGTTCCCAGGACGACCCGCTCACCCTTTCAGTGGGCAGCGCCGCGGAATTGTGCGAACTCGTCGCCCGCCTCGACGCCGGCGGCATCCACAGCGCCGCTGTATCCGGGCAGGTGCGGCAGTGGTTGGGTGTGAACACCGACCTGTCCATGGTGGCCAACGCCTTTCATCTCGACCCGTTGGCTCACACCGGCCCCGACCACGGCTTCGAGCTCTGGAACAAGACCGGGACCATCTCGGACGCCAGGATCGACGTCGGATGTGTCGGACATGGGGCCAACGGTCGCAAGGTGGGTTACGCCGTCCTGGCGAACTGGATCTGGGGCGAGAACCACCGTGACCCGGTGTTGGAGGCGATGCAGCGCGTGGGTCTGGAGGTCCGACGACATCTGGAGAATGACAGCATGCCGGTGATCTGATCGAAGATCGCCCCACGCCGATCCGGTGAGGTGTCCGCCCTCTTGACGTCGCTCCCCCGCATCATGTTGCCGCTCAGAGCTGGCCGCTCGATGTCGAGGCCGAGCGCACATCAGCGTCGTCGATCAGCTCTGGTTGCCGGGTACAGCCGTGCTCGGTTTTCGGGGTGCGGTGGTACCAGCACCCGCCAATGACGCTGGCTCCTTGGCGAGGCCGGGCAGCGGGCCCAACGCCCGAGCGGTGACCGGGCTGAGCGCTGCGAGAACGGCCATCACGACCGACACCAAGATTGCCCCGAGCGGACCGTGCGCGTCGGTAGCGACCCCAGCGAAGGCGGTGCCCATCGCGCCGCCTACGAGCGCGGCGCTGCTGAGCCATCCGAACGCCTCGGCCGCGACGTGTTCACCGATTTCTCGCGAGACCATCAGGTAAAGCGCCGACATCGCCGGGGCGAATCCCAATCCCGAGACGAACAGCACCGCGAATTGCAACGCGAGTCCTTCGACGAAGCCATACAGGGCAGTACCGACGACGACGAGGGAGAGCGCCGCGACGACACCGCCCAGGCCGAGCCGCCGGTGCCCGAACACGAGGCCGCCGACGAGCGAGCCGACACTCGCCGACGCGATCGCCGCACCCGCGATCACGCCGTCGCTGCCCAGTTCGGCGATGACCCCAACCTCCAGCGCTGTAAAGGCACCCACCAGGGCAAGGCTCGCCACCATGGTTAGAAGCACGGCTCGGTGCAGGAGTACGTGGCCGAACTTCGCCGCCATCGACGATCTGCCCGGGTGAAGACGTCGAGCCGCGAGGAGGAACCACGCCGTTCCCAGCACGGTGACCGCCGCGCAGAGGATCAGCGGGAAGGCCGTCGCCACGGCCGATGCAAGAAACGTGGCAGCCACGGGTCCGATAACCCAGATCAGTTCCTGCGCAGTGGTATCCAGGCCGAACAGCGTGCGAACCTCGTCGTTCGGAACCATCCGCGGATACAAGGCTCGAACGACCGGCATCAGCGGCGGTGCGGAGGCGCCGACGAGCAGCCCCAGCCCTATCAGTAGCGGTGCGAATGAGCCGGCGAACACCAACGCCAACGTGCTCGCCGCGTTGATCAAGGCTGCACACATCAACGTTCGCGCGACGCCGGCACGTCCGGCGAGCCTCGCCGTCAAAGGCATGGCGATGGCTTCGCCCGCACCGACACAGGCCACCACGGCACCGGCCAGTGCGTAGGAACGGGTGTGCCCCTGAACGTGCAGCAGAATCGCCAGCGACAAGATGCCCAATGGCAGGCGCGCGAAGAGCTGTGACGCCGTGACGTTCAGGACACTGGGCACCCGTATCAGGTCCCGGTAGGTCCCCATCGTCCTCGGCCTCCAGTCCGTCCCACGCCACTTCGATCCGCTCGGTACTGTACCGTCCAGACGGTACACATTTCGATGCGGCCTCCTAAACTGAGCCGGTGACCAGTTCACGGGAACGCATCCTCGACGCGTACGCGGATCTCCTCATCTTCGAGGGCGAACGTCACGCAACGCTGGAGGCGGTCGCGGCCCGAGCAGGCGTCTCGAAGGGCGGATTGCTGTACCACTTTCCCTCGAAGGATCAACTCGCGGCGGGGTTGTGCGACAGTCTGGCGACACTTGCTGCCGAGGACGCGCATGCAATGCGCAACGCGGACGAAGGACCGGCGCGCTACTACGTACGCTCGTCTCACTACGCCAGCACCCCTCTGGACCGTGCCTTGGTCGCCGTCTCGCGACTGCGCCAGTCCGGCGACGCCCGCGCGCGCGCAACCATCGAAGCTGCGTCGAATGGTTGGCTGGCCATCCTGCACGACGTGCTAGGCGACCTCGATGTCGCCCGCGCGGTGAAGTTGATCGGCGACGGCCTGTACTACAACGCCCTGAACCGTGCGCTCAGCGGCCAGCCTCTGCCAACGGGAGCAGACGAGGGACTGCTCGAGGTGGTCGATCGAATTACCAACGCCGCCGGCGCATCCCGTCACCACTCGACACCACATTCTACGAGCCGCTAGTTCCACGCTGCCAATACCCGACGTCGCATGCCCACTACCGCAAGCCTCCCCAAACACCAACACCGGCCGCAGCAGAACCTCACGCCGTGATCCGCAGTTCGGCACCCGGGTGCGAACTGAGCGTGACGACCACCGTGCCGCTACCCGTTTCGAACGTGGTGTTGGCGTAGCCGATGAAACCGTAGTGCCCGTCGATCGTCGAGACCGCCCGTGGAGGACGAGATCGAACGGCTTGACCCTTCCGGTTTCGCCGCCGACGACGGTCTGGATCTCTTCGAGGATTTCCGGGCGCAGGTGGACCGAATCCGGGTGGTAGACACCGTGCACGTTGCCGAAGGTCAGCGCAGTCAGGTAGCGACCGCGCTCCTCCGTTCCCAGTGCCTCGATGGTGGCGCGCATCGTCGACGGTGGAGTACGGCTGTTCGTTGATCTCGCGGGAGATGCCATCCTCCTCGCCGCCGATCACGCCGACCTCGATCTCGAGGAGCGTGTTGGCATCCACCGACGACTGCAGCAACCCTGCCGCGATGCGCAGCGAACCCCTGCAGGGCGGCGTTGAGTGTTTGGGAACCGGTCACGTTGATGGCGGGATAGGCGAACCCGCCCGCCTTGGCGCGATCGAGCATCGCCACGTAGTGGTCGGGGGTTGCTATCGGCATGGTCGAATTCCTGTCGGTGAAGGATGAGTGCATCCGCAGGAATTGCGATGGTGGATCGTCGTCGGCACGCGGATCCGTTGCGGCGCAGCGTCCTCTCCTCCGATGCGGCGCAGAAGCAATTCGACCGCGGTGGCGCCGATCGTCTCGACGTCCTGCGCCGCCGCGGTGAGCTTGGGTTCGAACAGGTCCGACCATTCGAAGTCGTCGTAACAGACGAATGCCACGTCGGCCGGAATCGACAAGCCCAGACTGCGAACGGCCTTGAGTGTTCCGATGGTCATGGCGTTGTTCAACGACACCAGCGCAGTGGGCCGGTTCTCTTTCGACATCAGCGCGTGCACTTCGCGTTCCGCCACGTCCGTGTTGGAGTCGCCGTCGACGACCAGAGCGGCGTCGACTGCGATACCGCGGTCTGTGAGTGCCGTGGCGTAGCCATCGAATCTCTCCGTGGTCGAGGAGATCCCGGCAAGGCCGCGCACGACGGCGACCCGACGATGCCCGAGATCGAGCAGGTGCTCGGTCAACGACCGCGCCGACGAGAAGTTCTCCGGGCCGACCTGGTCGCAGCCGAGGTCGACACCGCGGTCGATCAGAACCAGAGGTGTTCCAGTGCGGGTGATCACGGGGAGCGTCACCCGCTCGGACCCGGCTGCGGGCGCCACGATCATTCCGTCGACCTGCCGGTCCAGAAGCGAGTCGGTGACCCGTTTCTCCGACTCCACGTCATCGTGGGAATCGCCGACGATCAGCACGTACCCGGCGTCCGACAGAGCCCGTTCCACGGCGTGGACCAGACTCCCGAAGTACGGATTCGTCAACGCCGAGATCGAGAGCCCGACTGTGTGCGTGCGTCCGGCCGCGAGTGATCGTGCGACGACGTTGCGTCGGTAGCCGGTCTCCTCGATGGCCGCTTCGACGCGCAAGCGGGTGGCGGTGTTGACCTTGCGCGTGCCGTTCAGCACGTGCGAGACCGTGGACGCGGAGACGCCGGCGATGCGGGCGATGTCGCCCATCGTGGTCACCGGAGACGCACGATGCGGTCCGCGCGACCGGCGGTCGACTCGATCAGCCGGGCATTGCGCTCGTCGGGCCCGAGGGCCCAGCGCGCCGCGTCCTCTGGGGACTTTCCGTAGGCCTCGTGTCGGCGCAGCAGCCGAGCATGGCGAACGCCGGTGTCGGGGGCCAAGAACCAGACCTCGTCGATGCAGGATCGCGCCGCTGGCCATGAACCGAGTTCGAGCAAGAGGTAATTGCCCTCGGTGACGACCAGCGGCACCGTGGGCGGGACGGGAATGGCCGAGCCGATCGACTCTTCGATCTCGCGCCGGAACCGGGGCGCGTACACGACTGGGTCGTCGACGCGCTGTGCCCGAAGGGTCGCGATCAGGCGTGCATACCCGCCGTCGTCGAACGTGTCGTGCGCACCCTTGCGGTCCAGGCGCCCGATGTCGATCAAGACTTCGTTGGCCAGATGAAAACCGTCCATGGGGACGAGGACGGCGGCGTCCGGACCCAGGGCGGTGACGAGTTGCTCTGCGACGGTCGACTTCCCAGCACCGGGAGCTCCGGTGAGACCAAGGATGCGGCGTTCGCCGGGGACCACGAGTGTCTTGGCCGAGGTGACCAACTGGTCCAGCGTGGCGTCCTGCACGTCCTGCACGATGGTCACCGTTCTCGCTTTCGAGTCTGTTCGATGGGAAGTTGCCCCAGCCATGCCCGCGGCCCGACCACCGAACACCGTAGTGCCGCCACGCGGGCGGACCGATCGATGCGCTCGCTGACACTGCGCTCGATCTGGGTCGAGAAGTACGAATACGCACCGTGAAAGGCATCACCGGCACCCAGTGTGTCGACCACCACCACCGGTTCCACCGGCACGGAACCGGACTCGCCATCCGACCACCACTCGACGGGATCGCCGCCGTGCGTGGAGACGACGGTGCGAACACCGCCGCGGACCAGCGCCGCAGTGGTGGACTCCGATGTTTCGGCGCCTGGCACCCGGAAGTCGTTGGAGCACACCACGTCCGTCGCATGCGGGACGATGTCGCTCATCACCGGTTTCCAGCGGCCGGCGTCGACGACGACTGTGCTGTCCCGTGTTGCCGCATGTCGAACGGCAGCAAGGGCGATCAGGGGGTGGTGCCCGTCGACGAGCACCACGTCGGCGGCCGCCACTAGGTCACCGAGGTGTCCCGGTGGCGACGCGTCGGAATTCACGGCGTCGAGCGAGACGACCGATCGGTCACCCGTCGATTCGACGACCGACACGGCGGAGACGGGTACCGCTCGGGTGGTGCCCGTTGCCGCATCGACGACGCTGACGCCGTAAGCAGCGAGGTCGGCTCGGACCAATGCGGCGACCGGATCGTCGCCGAGGGCGGTCACCAGTATCGCGTCGCCCCCCAGCCCCGCGAAGGTGACGGCCGCGTTCGCGGCCGGGCCGCCCGCGGCCACGAACTGAGCGGTCGACGTGATCTTCTGGTTCACCGCAGGCGCTCGTGTGATGCGGTGAATCACGTCGAGAGTCGCCAACCCGACGAAAACCCCGATCGGAGCCTTCTCAGAGACCGGCGCGTTCCTCATCAGTCGGCTCCTCTGCACCAGTCATGAGCGCCACCACCTCGGACATCGAGCGCTTCTTCGGATCGACGACGCCGGCACGTTGCCCGAGCCGGTGAATGTGAATCCGGTCGGACACCTCGAATACGTGCGGCATGTCGTGGCTGATGAGTACCACGGGAATACCGCGGTCGCGGATCGACCGGATCAAGTCGATGACCTGTCCCGACTCCCGAACGCCGAGAGCGGCAGTCGGCTCGTCCATGATGATCACGCCGCGGCCGAACGCGGCAGCCCGCGCCACCGCGACCCCCTGACGCTGCCCACCGGACAACGTCTCCACGGCCTGGTTCACGGACTTGATGCCGATCTTCAGGTCCGCGAGGTGCCGCGACGCCTCGTCCCGCATTCTCGGCATGTCCAGTCGGCGGAACAGGCTGCCCACGAGGCCTTTGCGTCGTACCTCGCGTCCGAGGTACAGATTCGATGCGATGTCGAGTGCCGGTACGACCGCGAGATCCTGGTACACCGTCTCGATTCCGGCTGCTCTGGCGTCTCGGGTGTTCTTGAACGATACGGGCGTTCCGTTCATCAGGATCTCACCCGAGTCCGGAATCACCGCACCCGCCAAAGCCTTGATCAGACTGGATTTTCCGGCACCGTTGTCACCGATGACCGCAAGAACCTCGCCATCACGGAGCTCGAAGTCGGCCCCGTTGATTGCCGTCACGTTGCCGTACTTCTTGACGAGTCCGCGCGCTTCGAGAACGGGTGCGCCGCTCGTCGTGATCGTCATTGTGATCTCCTGCGTGCGAATTGATCCACTGCCACCGCGACGATCACGAGAATCCCGGTCGCGATGTTCTGGTAGAGACTGTCGACGCCGGCCTGGGTCAGACCGTTACGCAGAACGCCGACGATCAACGTGCCCACCAGCGTTCCGCCGACGCCTCCGCGCCCACCGAACAAACTGGTTCCGCCGATGACCACCGCGGTGATCGTCTCGAGATTGGCGTTCTGGTACGCGTTCGGGTCGGCGTTCGGGATTCGACCGAGAGCAGCCCACGCAGCGATGGCTGCGATCACACCCGTCACCAGGTAGACGGAGAACAGCACCCGCCCTGACTTGATGCCCGACAGATTCGACGCCTGTGAGTTACCGCCAACCGCGTAAATGTGCTTACCCCAGGATGTTTGGGACAGGGCGTACCACACCACGAGGTAGACCAAGAGCATCGCGACCACGCCGAACGTGGTCGAGAACGAGCCGATGCGAAAGGACGTGCCCAGGAAGGTGAGCGGTCCTTCCTCCACGCGGTAGGTCTCGGAGCCCGCGAGGAGCCGGGTGGCCGCCTGTATCGCGGTGAACGTCCCCAGCGTGACGATGAACGGTGGCAATCGCAGGGTCGTGACGAGCCCGCCGTTGATCGCACCGAACGCCACGCACACCAGCAGCGTCGACCCGAGCGCCACGACCGGCCCGTTGGCGCCCGCACTCTGCGCCATCACGATGGTTCCGAAGACGGCGACCGCGCCGATCGACAGATCGATGCCGGAGGTGAGGATGATCAGCGTCTGGCCCACGGCGAGAATGCCGACGACCACGGACTGTTGGAGGATCAGCGACACGTTCTGCGGGTTGAGGAACGAATCCGCGATGGAGCTGAAGATGATGATCGCGACGACGAGCGCCACCAGCGGACCGAGCAACGGTTCACGCAGGAGCGTCCCTACGTTGAACCGGCTCGATACCGACGGCTTTGCCGTAGATGGTGCCGTTGCGGGTGCGCCAGTGGTCATTTGCTAGCTGTGCCCCAGCAGTTCTTCTCGCCCCAGGCGGTGTCCTGCGACTCGAGTCCGGGCACGGGCTTGTCCGTGACGAGCTGCGAGCCGGTGTCGTTGAATCCGCTCGGCTTGGTGCCGTCCTTGGCGAACTTGACCACGGCCTGCACGCCCTGCTCGGCCATCTTCGCCGGGAACTGCAATACCGTCGCGCCGATCTTGCCGGACTTCACGTCCGCGATGCCCGTGCAGCTTCCGTCGATCGACCCGATGGTGATCTGGGCCGTGCGGTTGGCGGACTGGATCGCCTGGTACGCACCGGCGGCTGCGGGCTCGTTGATGGTGTAGAGCGCATTGATACCTGGCGCGCGCTGGAGAATGTTCTCCATGGCGGTCTGCGCCTTGGTCTGGTCGCCGTTGGTGTTCTCCCGGCCCACGATCTCCGGCGAGTCGTTCGTGATGCCGAAGCCCTCGAGGAATCCGTCGTGGCGGAAGGTGTCGACGGTTCCACCCGGGGTTCCGTCCAGCATGACGACCTGAGGCGCGGCGCCACCGAGTGCGGCCTTCACCCACTTGCCCTGGCTGACGCCTGCGGCCTTGTTGTCGGTGGCGAAAGTGGCGTCGACTGCGTCTTCGGGGTCGGTCGCGGTGTCGAGAGCGATGACGACGACGCCGGCGTCGCGCGCCTTCTTGATGGCGTCGAGCACTCCGGTGGAGGAGTTCGGGGTGATCAAGATGCCCTTCACGCCCTGGCCGACCATGTTCTCGATGGCCGAGACCTGGCCCTCGTTGTCCCCGTCGAACGCACCCGCCAGAGCGATCAGCTTGGCGCCGTCCTTGTCGGCCTGCGCCTGGGCGGCCTCACGCAATTTCACGAAGTACGGATTCGAATCGGTCTTGGTGATCAGTCCGACCTTGACGCCCTCCGAACCCGAACCGCCGCAGGCGGTCAGACCGAGAACCAGCGCGCCTGCCGTGAGAACCGCCCCGACCACGAGCGTGCTTCTGTTGCGCTTTCCGAACATGCGGACTCCCTCGCGTCCCTGATGCGGCGCTGATCGCGCCGCGTGATCTGCAGGAGCCTAGGGGCATGGCAAGCGCTTGCGCATGCGCTTTCCGAAATAGCTCCGGCCGGTAGTGGCGTTAGCCCGACCAACGTCGCCGAGCCCGAGCGCTGGCGTATCCGCGACGAGCGCCCTATGCTCGGTGCAATTCAAAACGTAATTTTGCAATGCACAACGGAGACCATGCGTAACAACTCGTCGTCACTGCGCCGGGCGTTGACCATCCTCGAGGTGGTGACCGCGGTCGCCGGCAGGGACAAGGGTGCGAATCTGGCCGAATTGGCCGACGGCGCCGAGACCAGTAAGAGCACGGTGCTACGACTCATCGCTCCACTGATCGAGCAGCGGCTGGTGCGCCAGGACGCCGACGGCACCTACCGAGTAGGGATCGGCGCTCTCGGGTTGGCCGGCGCCTGCCTCGCCGACCTGGACATCCGCGTGGCCGCGCAGTCGACGCTCCGTGAAATCGCCCATGCCACCGGGCAAGCCGCGCATCTGTTGGTGTACAGCGGCGGACGGGTGACCTACGTCGACAAGGTCGTCGGCACATCGCCAATCCAGATGGCGTCGCGCATCGGCGACACCGGTACGGCCTACTCCACGGCATCCGGCAAGGCGATGCTGGCCTATCTGGGCGACGCGGAGTTCGAGCGCGTCGTGGCGCTGGGACTGACGCCGCGCACCCCGTCGACGATCACCGACCCCGCCTTGCTGAGGTCGCACCTGGCGACTGTCCGAGACCAGGGCTGCGCCTACGACGAGATCGAGAACGAGCAGGGCATCCGGTGCATCGCAGCACCCGTGTTCAACCACACCGGCGCCTGTGTGTGTGCCGTGAGTGTGTCGGGTCCGGCAGAGCTGATCGCCGCCCACCGGGACGAATACACCCAGTGCATCGTCACGGGCGCACAGCACATTTCACGCGAGCTCGGCCACGACCCCGGCTCCCCACCCCACGAACCCCCAACGAGGAGGAATAGTCGATGACGCTCACCGCAACCAAGACGCTCCGCCAAGTCGCCACCGCCTGCGTGGCCGCCGCTCTGGTGACCGTCGCGGCAGCCTGCACGCCGATGCCCGCAGGCGGCGGCGCCGCTGCCGCCGATTCGGCCTTGCGGCACGTGCTGTCGTCCGGCACCTTGAAGGTCGCCAGCTGCCTGACCTTCACGCCGTTCGGCTTCACCGACCCGCAGGGCCAACCCGATGGCTACGACGTCGACATCGCCAAGGAACTCGCCAAGGACATGGGCGTCAAACTCGAGGTAGTCGATACGACGTCGTCGAACCGCATTCCCAACCTGCAGACCAACAAGGTCGACGTGGTGTTCTGCAACTTCACCCGAACTCTGGAACGGGCCAAGGAGATTGCGTTCACCGACCCCTACGTCATCGCGACCGAGGGGCTGCTCGTCCGCACCGGCAGCGGCGTCGCGTCGCTGGAGTCGATGAAGGGACGCACCGTCGCAGTGGTCAAGGGCAGCACCAACGCCGACGTGCTGCGAGAGCGGGGCATCGACGTCAAGGTCGCCGAATTCGACAGCTCGCAGTCCGCGGTGCTAGCCGTCAAGCAGGGGCAGGCCGATGCGATGGTCGAGGACTCCAACTATCTGCAGTATCAAGCGAAGCTGAACCCGGGGCTGCAGGTCGTCACCAGCAACCTGGTGCCGCTGGAGTACAACGCATTCGGGGTCAAGCAGGGCGACCAGGTCTGGGTGAACTACCTCAACCAGTTCTTGTTCGACCTCAGCTCGTCGGGCAAGAACCTCGAGCTGTACCGCAAGTGGTTCGGCGTCGACCCGCGCTTCCCCTTGCGGCCCGCGTCCTGAGTCCGGCGGCATCATCATGATCGAATACCAATGGCGAACGGTCCTGGCCTACCTGCCGGACTATCTGCATGCCGCGGCGCTTGCGTTGCGGATCACCGTGGTGGGTTTCATCCTTGCGCTCGTGCTGGCGATCATCGCCGCGCTGGCCCGTGACTCCGGTTCGCGGGTTCTGCGTATCGTGGCCAGCTGCTACGTCGAGGTCATCCGCAACACCCCGGTGCTGCTGCAGATCTTCATCGTGTACTTCGCGTTCCCCAGCCTCGGTATCCGGCTGTCGGCAGTCACGGCGGGCACCATTGCGCTCGGCGTCAACGTCGGGGCCTACCTCACTGAGGTGGTCCGGGCAGGCTTCTCCTCGGTAGAGCGCGGACAGTTGGAGGCCGCCCAGATTCTCGGGCTGAGCAGACTCAGCGTGTTCACCTACATCGTTGCGCCGCAGGCATTGCGCAACGTCTATCCGTCGCTGGTGAACAACCTGATTCAGGTACTTCTCGGTACATCGCTGCTCTCGACGATCGCCGTACCCGAGATCACCGGTGTCGCGACCGTGATCAACGCTCGCACCTTGCTGTTCGTCCAGGTGTTCGGAATCGCCGTGGTGGCGTACCTCATTCTCAGCTACGGACTGTCGATCGCGGCCGACCTCATCAGGCGGCTGTTGTTCCGGGCTCCGTCGGCGGGCCGGCGAACGCCCGTCGGCAACAAGCGTCCGTCGATTCGCTCCGTGATCGGGGCGCGGTCATGAACCTGTCGCTGATGTGGGGCAGCCTGCCCATCCTGTGGAGCGGCTTCGTCCTGACGCTGGCCCTCTCGGCGGTGTCGATCGTGGGATCGACGGTGCTCGGCCTGATCGTGGCCGCGTTGCGCACCGCCCGGATTCCATTGGTGCCGACCGTCGCCCGCGCGTACGTCGAGGTGTTTCGCGGATCGCCGATCCCCATCACGCTGCTGTTCGTGTACTTCGGTGCGGCGCTCTACCTCGGTTACAGCGTGAACCTCTTCGTCGCGGCCGCGGTCGGTTTGAGCGTCTACCACAGCGCGTTCGTCGCCGAGATCATCCGCTCCGGAATCGAAGCCGTGCCCGCCGGGCAGCACGAGGCCGCCCAGATTCTGGGCCTCAAGGCGCACCAGGCGTTTCGTTGGGTGGTACTCCCTCAGACCGTGAAGATCGCGTTGCCGCCGCTGATCGGTCAGTACATCTCACTGATCAAGGACACGTCGATCGCCTCGATCATCGGTCTTGTCGAGCTGATGAAGGCCGGCCAGTCCATCGTCGATCGGACCAGCGATCCGCTGTCGATCTACCTCACCGTCGCCGTCTTCTACTTCGCCCTGTGTTACCCGATGTCGGTTTGGGTTACCCGTAAGCAACGAAAGGCCGTTCAGCAGTGACTAATCCGGTAATCAACGACATCGGCCGCGACATTCGGCTATCCGGGGTGAGCAAGTCCTTCGGCGACGTGAAGGTGCTCAGCGACATCACACTCGACGTGTCCGACGGCGAGGTCGTCGTACTGATCGGCGCATCCGGGTCCGGCAAGAGCACCCTGCTGCGCATCATGAGCGGACTCGAGACCGCCACCTCCGGCGAGGTGACCGTCGGCGGTGTGCCCATGCACGACCCAAGACGCGCACCAGAGATCCGCGGACACGTCGGGATGGTCTTCCAACAGTTCAACCTCTTCCCTCACCTCGACGCGCTGAGCAACGTCACGCTCGCATTGCGCAAGGTGTACAAGATGTCCAAGGAGGATGCGCGCACGAAGGGGCTGGCGGTGCTGACGCGGGTCGGGATGGCCGACCGGGCAGAGCACTACCCCAGCCAGTTGTCGGGTGGCCAACAGCAGCGTGTCGCGATCGCCCGCGCACTGGCCGTCAACCCCCGAATCATCTTCTTCGACGAGGCGACCTCCGCACTCGATCCCGAACTCGTCGGCGAGGTCACAGCTGTGATGCGCAGCCTGGCCGGCGAGGGGATGACCATGGTGGTCGTCACCCACGAGATGGGATTCGCCCGTCGTACCGCCGACCGCGTGGTCTACATGGCCGACGGCGTCATCGCCGAGCAGGGCCCACCCGAGGCATTGTTGTCGAATCCCCAGAATCCCAAAACGATTCAATTCCTCAGCAAGGTGACCGACCAGTGAATGCCGCCGGACCGGCCGCGGCGGTGACCGGTCCGCTGGCGACCATCGCCGGCGACCGGGTGGTCAGCGTGGTGCGTGCAGACCGAACGTTCGACATCGGATCGCTGGTCGCGGCGCTGACCGACGGCGGGATCCGCGCGGTCGAACTCACTTTGACCACACCCGGGATCCTCGCCGAGTTGGCTGCCACCGACCTGTCCCGCATGCCGGTGGCCGTGCTCGGCGTTGGCACCGTGCTGACCGCCGAACAGGCTGACCAGGCCATTGATGCCGGCGCCCAATTCCTGGTGACCCCTTGCATATCCGAAGGCGTCGCATCGGCGGCCGCCCCCCGCGACGTGCCGGTCATCATGGGCGCTCTGTCCCCCACCGAAGTACGCGCGGCGCTCGATCTGGGCGCGGCCGCGGTGAAGATCTTCCCCGCCCGGGCGGTAGGGCCCGACTACCTGCGCGACCTGCACGGACCGTTCCCCGCCATCCCCCTCATACCGTCCGGCGGTGTCAACGCCGGCAATGCCTCCGCCTACCTGCGTGCGGGTGCGGTCGCCGTGACGGCCGGAACCGATGTGGTCGCGCCGGATCTCGTATCCGGAGGTCAATGGGCCACCATCACCGAACGGGCCGCGACGTTCGTCGCAGCCCTCGACGACCGGAATCGGAGCTAGCACGATGGACCACGACCTGTTGCACCGACTCGGCCGCACCGCGCTGGGCCCAGAACACAAATCCATCCCCACGGCGGCCTGGGGTGTCACGATCGACGACTTCCTGGCCGCCGGGCCGGTGCTGTCGCAGTTCGCCACGCCGCTGGTGACGATCGACGCGGGGAACATGGCGCACAACATCACCACCATGGCTCAATGGGTTGCCATGCAGGACGTGTTGCTCGCCCCGCACGGCAAGACCACCATGGCACCTCAGCTCTGGCAGCGGCAGCTCGACGCGGGCGCCTGGGCCATCACGCTAGCCACCCCGTGGCAGGCTCAGCTGGCCCACCGGTTCGGTGTCAACCGGATCATGCTCGCCAATACGCTGGTCGATGCCGTCAGCGCCGCCTGGCTCACCGATCAGCTGCGTGCCGATCCGGAATTCGAGTTCTACTGCTGGGCCGACTCGGTGAACACCGTCGAAGTGCTGGCCCGAGTGCTTGCCGACGCAGGCGAGTCGCCGCGACCGGTCAACGTGCTCGTCGAATTCGGAGCGTCCGGCGGACGTTGCGGAGCACGCACCGTGGATGAGGGGATCGCGGTCGGACAGGCGATATCGCGGACGCCGCAGCTGGCGCTGGCAGGAGTCGCGGGATACGAAGGCGCGCTGGGCCATGACAGGTCCGCCGGGGTAGTCGGACGGATCGAGGCCTACCTGAACGACCTCGGCCGCCTGCACACCGCGTTGGCCGAGCTGATGACCCCGCAGTCCCTCATCACCGCCGGGGGCAGCGCGTACCCGGATCTCGTTGCGGCGGTGCTTGGCTCGCACGGTAGCGATACGGTGCGGGTCGTGCTGCGCTCAGGCTCGTACATCACCCACGACGACGGATTCTATTCGGGCATCTCGCCGTTCACCGACGCTGTTGGCCCAGACGACCCCACCCACCTGCGCTCTGCGATCCATGGCTGGGCCCGGGTGACCTCCAAGCCCGAAGACGATTTGGTGCTGCTCGATGCCGGCAAGCGGGACCTGCCCTACGACGAGGGGCTGCCCGTGGTCCAGGAAGTCCGTAACGACCACGGGTCGGCAACGGTCGCCGCGGGTTCAGTCGCCTCGATGAACGATCAGCACACCTTCGTCAGAGGCGCGCAGGCGGTGCCGCTGGAAATCGGCGACATCGTGCGCTTGGGCCTTTCCCATCCGTGCACCACATTCGACAAGTGGCGGTTGATTCCGCTCATCGACGATCACACGCACGACGATCCGGTAGTGGTCGACCTCATCCACACCTTCTTCTGATCGACGTCGAGAGTTACTGGAGCGCAGCAGCGTTGGCTTCCCACCCCACATCGGCACCGCCGCACATCACATGCCTCGGCGAAGCCCTGATCGTCCTGTCCGCCCAACGCGGACCGCTGGAGACGTCATCGACCTTCACCCGTGGCGCGGCTGGCGCCGAAATGAACGTCGCCACCACCTTGGCGGCACTGGGAGTTGCCACATCGGCCATCACCCGGGTCGGAGACGACGGTTTCGGGCGCTATCTGACCGCCCACCTGGCGGCGGCGGGGATCGACACCACGGCCATCCTCACCGATCCCGACCGCCCGACCGGTCTGTACGTCAAGGAACGCGGAGGTGGAACGGCCTACCCCAACGACCTTCCCCTCGGCGAGTCGCGGATGCAGTACTACCGCCGCGACTCCGCCAGTTCCGCTTTGGCGCTCGACGATCTGGCCCGACCGCAGGTTGCGCAAGTACTCACCAACACCAGCATGATTCACGTCAGCGGTATCACACCGGCCCTTTCGGACAGCTCGTGCGAGTTGGTGGCGCACCTGATGCACGGCCCGCAACGCTGCAGCTTCGACCTGAACCATCGGCCGGCTCTGTGGTCGGACGTGCAGCGCGCCGCCGATGTCCTCGCCGACTGCGTGCGGTCCAGCAGCATCGTCCTGATGGGTCTCGACGAGGCCGATGAGGTGTTCGGGACCGTCTCGCCCAGTCAGATCCGCGCGGAGTTTCCCGAACCGGAGTACCTCGTGGTCAAGAACGACGCCCATCACGTCACTGGCTTCCATGGGGACGTCGTGGTCGAAGTGCCGTCGCTCAGCGTGGACGTGGTCGAGAAAATCGGTGCCGGCGACGCCTTCGCGGGCGGATTCCTGGCCGGAGTCGCCACCGGCAAGGACATCGAACACGCGCTGCGGATGGGTCACATCTGCGCGGCCGGCGCCCTGTCAACGTCCGGTGACGCCGCCGCTCCGCCCCCGGCGGAACTGACCCGGTTAATCGGTCTCGACCACGAAGACTGGCGCACAGCATATTTCGTCAATCCATCAATCCGATGATCAAGAGAGGGATACCCAACACCATGTCCGACAAGACCGCGATCCTGACCAACCTCGCTCCGGCACCCGCACACTCCTTTTCCCAGGGCGTGCGCAAGGGACCCTTCATTCAAATCTCTGGCCAGGGGCCGGTCGACCCAGCCACCAACGAGTACGTTCACCGCGGCGATCTCACCGGCCAGACCCGGCAGACCCTGGCCAATGTGCTGGCGATCGTCGAAGCCGCAGGCGCCACCTTCGGCGACGTCGTCATGCTCCGCGTCTACCTCACCAAGCGGGACGACTTCGCCGAAATGAACGACGCGTATCAGGAGTTCGTCACCGAGCACAGCGGACACGCCGCCCTGCCATGCCGCACGACCGTGTTCACCGGCCTGCCCCGAGAGGAGATGTTGATCGAGATCGACGCCATGGCCATCGTCTGAGCGCCGGACCGCGCACTGCTAAAACAACTGTCTTCGAATGGCTTCCATGATGTCGTGCACGCTGCGCATGGCCGGGAATGCGTCGCCCACGCAGTCCGGTGGCCCACGGTCGCGAGCGGGCCCGCCCGCCGCAGGATGTGTTGGGCAGTCACGAACGCACCGTCGCGTCGGCGATCTCTTGAACTCCACGGGCTTCGGCGCTGTCGGCTCGTTCCATGCCGAACAGCTACCCACCGAGATGCGGCTCTCCGGGCTGGAGGTCCGTTGAGCGCAGTCAACGGCAGATATGACGTCGTCTGCATCGGTGAGTCGATGGTCCTGGTGACCCCGGCGAACGGGCAGCGGCTGGCCGATGCGCGGGATGCGGCGCTCACCGTCGCCGGCGCCGAGTCGACGGTGGCCCTTTACTTGGCCGATCTGGGTCACCGTGTGCGCTGGCTGAGCAGGGTGGGCGTCGACCCGCTCGGGGACCACGTCCTTCACGAAATCGGTAGCGGTGGAGTTGACGTCGGGCTCGTGGTGCGCGATCCGCAGGCCCCGACGGGGGTGTACTTCAAGGACCCCGCGCCAGGTCAGACCAGCGTGTACTACTACCGCGCCGGCTCCGCGGCCTCGCGGCTGACCGAGGGCGACCTGGATCGTTTCGACCCGGCGACGACGGCGGTCGTGCATCTCTCCGGTGTCACCCCCGCGTTGTCATCGACGTGCCGGGCGATGGCCGAGCGGCTGTTCACGATCGGCGGTGAGGCCGGTGTGCTGCGCTCCTTCGACGTCAACCACCGCGCGGCGCTGTGGGGGACCGCCGAAGCCGGTCCGGTGCTGCTGGAGTTCGCCCGCCGGGCCGACGTCGTGTTCGTCGGCCTGGACGAAGCCGACCGCATTTGGGGCGTTCGGACCGCCGAGGACGTGTACCAGCACGTGGGCACCGGACGGACACTGGTGGTGAAGGATTCGGATGTGGGCGCCACCGCCTTCGCCGACGGGGCGCGCACCTTCGTTCCCGCGGAGCCGGTCGATGTCGTCGAGCCGGTGGGCGCCGGAGACGCCTTCGCCGCAGGCTATCTATCCGGTCTGCTCCGCGGCTGGGAACAGCCCGCCCGGCTGCGATTTGGACACCGCGTCGCCGCGTTGGCGTTGGGCACCACGGCCGATCACGTGGACGCGTCGATGCTACGGCCCGAAGTCGTAGGTGAATTGGAGGGTGGTTCATGACTAAGACAGTGAAACGCGCAATCTCGATTCTGGAGTTCCTCAGCAATGGCCCGCAACACCCGAAGCTGATTGCCCAACGCATCGACGGGCACCGAACGACCGCGCCTCGGCTCATTCAGGATCTCGTCAACGGCGGCCTGGCGCCGCGCGACCAGGACGGCGCCCTTTCGGTGCGTTGCCGGTTGACCGGACTCGCCAAGGCGGCAATGAGACGATTCGAACTGGGGTGGGTCCAATGAGCACGGGGACCGACCAACTGTTCGACGATGGGTTTGCCACTCTCCCGTTGATGGCGATCCTGCGCGGATTCGAGCCGGCGCGCACCGTTCAATTGTGCGAACGGGCGTGGGATCTCGGTATCACCCTGGTTGAGGTGCCGGTGCAGTCCGATGAGGCGCTCGAGGCGTTGCGGCAGGCGGTGGAAAGCGGTGCCGCGCGCGGCGCGATCGTCGGAGCGGGCACCGTGACGTCGGTGCAGCGAGTGGAAGCCGCCGCTGCGGCAGGCGCGGCGTTCACCGTCGCTCCGGGCTTCTCCGGGCCGGTGGCACGAGCGTCTCTGGCGGCGGGTATGCCGCATCTGCCGGGCGTCGCCACCGCGTCGGAGATCCAGCAGGCCCAGGGATTGGGATTGACGTGGCTCAAGGCCTTTCCGGCATCAGAGCTCGGCCCTGGCTGGTTCGCCGCAATGCGGGGCCCATTTCCCGAGACGCGTCTGGTCGCCACCGGCGGTATGACCCTGGACAACACCGCACAATTCCTGGCCGCGGGCGCAGCGGCCGTGTCGCTGGGGTCCGCGCTGGCCGACGAAGCACAATTCGCCGCGATACCCGACCTGGTGGCACGACTGCAGGTTGACGGGCCACCATGAGATCAGCCGCCATGGCGTGAGACGGGCTACTGGTTCTTCGGTGCATCGCAGTCACCAACACCATTGCGACAGTGAGGTAGCCAGACCGTCGTCGACGCCAGGGGGACATATCTGGTCAGCTACGGCCAGCACCTCGGCCGGCGAATGGCCCATGGCCACGCCGTGAGCTGCCCATTCCAGCATCTCCACGTCGTTGATGCCGTCACCGACGGCAAGAGTCTCTGTTGCAGGCACTCCCAACAAGACGCGCAGCCGCTCCAGCATCGCGGCCTTGCTTACCCCAGTGGCCGTCAGATCAGCCAGCGGCTCATCGGAATAGCAGCAGCATCGAACGCCTGGGATGTCGATGCCAGCAAGGACATTGGCCAGCGCCCGCCCGCTGCGCCCAGGCCAATGCACCGCCAGCCGCGTGGTCGAGGTGACAGCCAACTCATCGACGCCGACCAGTTCGACGCGACCGTGGTGCATGTCCGCGTCGTCGACCCGGCCGGTGGCCCTCACCCCGACGCCGGGGATCTCGGCCACGAAGACGGCACCGGGCAGCTGCTCGCGCAGCACCGCGATCGGATCGAGCAGATCGAACACGACCTGTTCGACAACGTGACCGGTGGCGGCGTCGATGAGCATCGCACCGTTGGAGCACACCGCGAAACCGGCGGAGATGTCGAGCTCACGCAGGAACGGCAGCGTTGCCGGGAACAGTCTGCCGGTGCACAACACCAGGTGGGCACCTGATCGAACGACGGCCCGCACGGCCGCTCGCACGGCCACGCTGATCGTTTCGTGCGCTCGAGGATCGGTGCCCGGCGCGACGTGCAAGGTGCCGTCGATGTCGAGGATCACCATTTCCGGGCGGCCCGCCGCAAACGTCACCACATCATCCCAACGTCACACGTCCATGACGATGCACCAGCCGCCACTGCATCACTCAACCGTCAACGAGCGAGACAGGACTGGCGGTTCGGCCATCCCATCCTCGGCTGGCGAGTGAGGCGGCCTCACCAGTGCGTAGCGGAATCTACCCCAGGCAGAGGCCGTTCAGCGCAGAAGGCTCCGGCCCGGCCGACCGCGTCCGCGCAGCGGGTACCCGCGCCGCAGCCTGTGGAGCGCACCGCCGAAGGACCGAGCGACGGCCGCGCCGACCAACAACCCGACCGCGATCGCACAGACCACCGCCACCACCCCGAACGCGTTCGCCCCGCCACCGCCGGGATTGGTGATGAGGGCGGTAGTGGAGAGCAGACCGAGGCTGCCGGGGACGAGCAACCAGAAGGCCGGTAGGAAGACCACCAACCGCGGCAGGTTCGGACGAACGGCCTCGACGAGCGACGAACCCAGGCTGGCGGCGACCGCGCCAAGGAAGCTGCCGAGCACTGCACCACCGACGTGTTGTCCGAAACTCTGGGCGGCGAAGGCGAGGATCAAGACCACGGTGATCCAGGGCAGCAGTCGCACCGGCGGACTCTCCAGCACCCCGATTCCGATGCTGATCAGAATCAGCCCCAGCGGCGCGGCCCACCAGCCGAGTGTGTCGACGCGGAGATTGGTCAATTCGGCTGCAGGCACGGTGATCACGTGGCTGGCCGCGACGATGCCGAGGGTGAACAGGAGCAGCTGGACCAGCCCGAAGATCAACCGTGACGCTCCGGCCACCATGTCGCCCGCGGCCAGCTCCGACATCGCGGTGACGATCAACGCGCCGGGCAACAGCACGGCGAGCGGCGGCAGCAACGTGCGCAGCGGTCCGTCCAGCAAGTCGGCGTTGGCGGCTGCGAAGACCCCGCACGCCAGAAGGAAGGCCGCAAGCGTCGGTAGCAGCGTGGCGATCAGGCCGAACCGCTGCCCCAGCCGGAAGAGGGCGACCACCACGACGGCGCCGACGGCCGCGAAGGCGACGTTGGCGCCGCCGGGCTGGAGGATGAGAGCGATCCCCGTGGCGATCGCGATCCAACCGAGGTTGGCCAACCACTGCGGATACCGGGGTGGGCGATGGCGCAGCTCGAGAAGCTCCTCGGTGGCCTGGGACACCGTGAGGGTGGACAGCGACAACCGATGACGGATCGCCCGGACCTCGGCGGCCTGGTCGAGACGCAGTCCACCCTTGACCGACTCGAACGTCGCGGCGGCACCGCTGGCGAGGTTCAGCATGACCCCGGTCGGCGAGGCCGCAATCTGGATGTCGGGGTAGCCCAGCACGGCGCTCACCCCGGCCAGCTCGTCCTCGACGTCGCTGACCGGCTGCCCCGTCGCCACCATCGCGGCGCCCAGGTAGGCCAGTAAGGCGCGGACGGCGTCGTCGTCTTCGGACACGAAGTCACTCTGCCAGGTCGAGGTGCACGCTCAGGCTGTACTTGCCGAGAACGCCTTCTGCGCATTGCCCGGCACGTCGCAGCGCGCTGGCCGACCACGACGCCGCGAACCGAGCGGACGAGTCGATCCACGACTTCGCGGGGCGAAACCGATCTCGAGATGCCGCCGATCTTGGTCATGCCGTCCTCGGCTAGATGCCGCGTGACGTCGAGTTCCCCCATCCGTTCGGGATGGCGCGCCGAGGTCGGCTCATCGAACACCATCGACTTCGGCACCCATCGCCAACCCGGGCGATCGCCACGCGTCGCTGTCGGCGGCCGGAAACGTGGCCGGATACGTCTCGCGCTCAATCCCACCCGTGCGAGCAGAACGCGGGCAGTCTTCGTGGCGTCGTTCTAGTTGTGCCGCCTCAGATGTACGGGCGCCTCGATGACGTTCTCCTACCCGGTCATGTGCGAAGGAGGCGGTCAATGACTGGTTTCGCCCCGCTCAGCTCTGCCGGCTGCTCCAACTAATCTGTTGGCAAAGTACTTTCATCGATTCCCACGATGGTCCCCATACTGCGAAGCTTCTGGTACAACGTGCCGAGCAATGAGCGTCGCAACGGCCACGTCGCCACCGATTCGACCAGTTTCACCGTGCTCCACACGATGGACTGCGGTACGTGGTCGGGATCCATCAGATCGTTCTCCCCGAACGGACCTTCGTCAGCGGACACCATCGTGTCGGTCAACTTTCGCAGCGAACGACCGGTACTGCGCAGCTCTTCGATGCCATGCCGGAATGCCCCGCGTCGCTCCACTTCGTCGCGGAGGCCTTCGACGGAGACTCCCAGATGCTCGGCAACGAGACTGTCACGGGTGCAGAGGATCTCACGCTCCACTTCCGCACAGTTCGCGAGCGCAGGCTTGGCTTCAATCGCAATGTCGCATTCGCTGTCGAAGCCCAGTGATCGGTTGTTGAAGTTCGAGGAGCCGATCCGAAGCAGACGGCCGTCGACCACGATGATCTTTGAGTGCACGTACACCGACACCCCACTGCCGGCCGACGGCCAGTAAACTCCCAACCGCCCGTGTAGGTCCGCCGTCCTGAGCAATCGGACGAGGCGTTCGCGAGCGCTGTCCATCGACTCGCGTTCCAGGCGGCTCTCAGAGCTGCGCGGCAGAATGATCACCACCTCCGGCCCGTGCCGTTCCCGCAGCCGCGCAGCGATCGCTTCCGCGATGCTTCGCGACGCGAAGTACTGATTCTCCAGATAGATGACGTCACGAGCGGCGGCGATGGCGGCGAGATCCAGCGCCTCGATCTCTCGGACCTCTCTGCGCTGGGGCAGCACTGGAAGTGTCCGCGCCACCCCCACCTCGACGTTGCGCAACGAGGGACTGAGCCCGTCGGGCCACGGGGAGGCGAATGGTACGTCCTTGACCAGCACTTCACCGGTCGCCGCCTTCCACCGCTCGTGGGCCTGCTGCGCGAGCAGCTGTGCAGCAGCGCCGTCCACCGCAGCGGCGACTTCGTGACGTGGACCGTACGCATCGCCCGGGCCGTGTCTGCGTGGATCGACGGGGAGATGCGCGCGGGTGTCCCAGCGTCCGATCGTCAGATCGATGCCGCCGCAGAAGGCCACTGCATCATCGACGACCACGATCTTCTGGTGATGCACCGCACCGGTGGGGTGCACTCCGTCGACCGCGAAATGCATTCTTGCCGAGGTGAATTGGTTCAGCAGACTCACCGGCGCAACGCCGAACCAGAACCCGTCGAAAGCGGGCAGTAGGCGAAGGTTCGACTTGAGCAGATAGACGTTCAGTTCGGGACGCTTCCACAGCAGCCAGTGCAGGAAGGGCCCGAGGTGGTTGGGCCCTTCCAACGCCGTCTCACCTCGCTCGAATGCCGTCCGGTAGTCCAAGTCCCAGCCAATGATCACGATTCGATGGTGGGCATTCAGCATCGCGGCCTTGACGTGCCGCAGGTAGTCAGCGCCGTCCACGACCGCGGCGTAGCGATTCGCCGATGCCGAACGCCAGCAGGTCTCCCCCGGCACGAGCAGCGATTCGTTGCGTTGATCCATGCCGACGCCGACCGGCTCATCGGTGTGCACGGACACTCCCCTCCCGAGTAGTTCGGCAAACTGCCGTGAGGCGCGAACCCACCTGTGATCTTCCCCCATGCCGCCGCTCACGGCACTGCGGTGCGGGGTCTCGACCTTCCGGCTTCGAATCCGACGCGTGCCAACGTGACTATGTCGTGAAGCTGCCTTCGAGGCGACTGCGTGAACCCGGATGGACGAGCCGGGCAACACTGGCTAGCCCCTTCGATGACCAGGTCCGGCGCCGGATCAACAGGCACGGTTCGCGGGTCGATATGTTCAGCAACCGGCATTCTTCGCTGCTGCCGCGGACGGCCTCGACGATGTGCTCGCCGCGGACCAGTGGCGACACCGTACTGAGGTAACTGTTTGGCGTGAGCTTCGTGAAGTCCTGGTCGAGATACCCAGGGGCCGCCGCCGGGTCGACGACCCGGTCTTCGATCTGGATCG
The DNA here is from genome assembly GCA_963848855.1 of uncultured Actinomycetota bacterium. Taxonomy (GTDB): domain Bacteria; phylum Actinomycetota; class Actinomycetes; order Mycobacteriales; family Mycobacteriaceae; genus Mycobacterium. The sequence goes on along the minus strand of CAWKFL010000004.1, from coordinate 152,243 downwards.
GAACGTCGTCCTCGTAGTGCACGAGCAACGAGTGAAACACGTTGCCGTCGAACGATTCACGTAACACCGGCGGTACGTCACCGGCGTTCTCGCGACGCACGTAGACCACCTCGGTGCGGTGGCGATGGCCGCGTTTGGCGATCTCGTCGGCGATGTTCTTCACCTCGAGGAGCGGTGACGGCGATTTGATCGGCGCCACGAACGTCCCCAGTCCCATCACACGCTTCACGACGCCCATGCTCGCTAGCTCGCGCAGCGCGCGGTTGATGGTCATTCGCGACAGCCCGAGCGCGCTGACGAGTTGGTTCTCCGATGGCAGCTGGTCCCCTTCTGCCCACCGCCCTGAATCAATCTGGGCGGCGACGAGCACTTTGACGCGCTCGTATGCGGGCAGTGTTTCGGGAGCCGCATGTCGAAACAAATCGGCAAGCTCACTCTGTCCGACGCCGATCATGGTCGCCACCTCCGCTGGCTGTGATCTGCTATTGACAGCCTTGTATATACAGGACTATACAAGCGAAAGTGAACTAGCACACAGGCGTCTGAAACGTCACGGCTCTCGCGGAGGTCGAGCATCCATGAAAGACCACCCCACCACCGATTCCGCCCTGGCTATCGAGCGGCGCACCATCGACGTCATCCCCGATGGCGAGCGCCACGGCACGCCGCGTAACCAGTTCACCTTGTGGTTCGGCGCCAACATGCAGATCACCGCCATCGTGGACGGTGCCCTGGCGGTCGTGTTCGGCGCCGATGCGATCTGGGCAATCGTCGGACTGCTCATCGGCAACGTGTTGGGCGGAATCGTGATGGCGCTGCACTCCGCTCAGGGTCCGCGACTCGGCTTACCGCAGATGATCTCCAGTCGTGCGCAATTCGGCGTGTACGGCGCCGTCGTGCCGCTTCTGCTCGTTGTCCTGATGTACCTGGGCTTCGCCGCAACCGGCACCGTGCTGGCCGGTCAGGCAATCGGACAGATCCTGCACTCCGAGAATGCGGCCGTCGGCATCGTTGTGTTCGGGGTGCTGACCGCGGTCGCGGCGGTGACCGGGTACCGACTCATTCACGCCATCGGAAGGATCGCCTCCGTCGTCGGCATCATCGGCTTCAGCTACCTGGCGATCCGGCTGTTCACCGAGTACGACGTCGCGTCGCTCGTCGGGGTGAAGGCATTCGACTTCGCCACCTTCCTGCTCGCCATTTCACTCGGTGCGGGTTGGCAGCTGACATTCGGGCCGTATGTCGCGGACTACTCGCGTTATCTGCCACGCAGTACCAGCGATCGCGCCACCTTTTGGTCCACGCTGGCCGGCAGTGTCATCGGCTCCTCGTGGTCCATGACGTTCGGCGCTCTCGTAGCCGCCGTCGCCGGCGATGCCTTCCTCGACGATCAGGTCGGATTCATCGGCCGCTTGGCCGGTCCCGCGTTGGTGTCGTTACTGATCTATCTAGTGATCGTGGTCGGCAAGTTGACGGTCAACTGCCTCAATGCCTACGGCGGTTTCATGTCGATCCTCACCACGGTGACCGCGTTCAACGGCCAGACCCGCGTCTCCTCGACCGCTCGCGCCGCCTACATCGTCGGATTCACCGCCGTCTCAGTGCTGATCGCGCTTGCCGCCAGCGCCGACTTCCTGACCAACTTCAAGAACTTCGTACTAACGCTGCTGATGGTCTTCACTCCTTGGAGCGCAATCAATCTCATCGACTATTACCTGATCTCCCGGGAACGCGTCGACATCCCGGCGCTCTACAACCCCGGCGGCCGGTACGGTCGCTGGAACGTCACCGCCTTGTCCTGCTACGCGATTGGCATCGTGGCGCAGATTCCGTTCCTCGCTCAGACTCTGTACACCGGTCCCATCACCAGGATGCTCGGCGGAGCCGACATCTCCTGGATAGTGGGATTGGTTCTCACGGGGGTGATTTACTACGCTTTGGCCCGGCGTACCAGCAACCCGCCAGACGCGATGATCTACCCCGAAGACGCCGCTACCGCGACGACGGCGTAACGCCCCGATCCTTTTTCCAGTACAAGGAGACCGGGTACCCGTCCTTCCTCGTCGACACCCGAGCGGGCAAAGGCCTCGGTACCTGCGCCGGTCGACTGGACCTCTGCGCCTACGCGTCTGCAGACCACCACGGTAGAGGCGAAGTCGACGGGACTTCACACGATGCTGGCGGTGAGCGGCCAACATGCCGGCCTCAAGGACCAGGGGGCACGACAGGCGGGACGAAGTCGAATGTCATCCCGAGCAACCACACCAGGGCAAGGACCGCCGGCAGGTGGAAGATGAACTGCAAGAACGTGAATCCGACCAGATCGCGCGCCCTGAGCCCGAGCACCGCCAGCAGCGGCAGCATGAAGAACGGGTTGATCAGGTTCGGCAGCGCTTCGGCCACGTTGTAGATCTGAACCGTCCAGCCCAGGTTCATCTGGACATCCGTGGCGGACTGCATGACGTACGGGGCTTCGACCAACCACTTTCCGCCGCCGGATGGGACGAAGATACCGAGCACGACGGTGTACAGGGCGATGACGACTGCGAAGGCTCCGCCGCCGACGTTGGTGAACAATTCCGCCAGCAGATCCGAGACCGTCCGGCCGCCGCTGCCTTCTGCCTTGGTGAGTATCGCCGCCATGGCGGCGTACAGCGGAAACTGGACGAGGATGCCGCCTGTGGCCGGTACGGCTTTGACGACGGCTTGCAAGAACTTGCGTGGCGTCCCGTGCAGCACGAGCCCCAAAACCAGGAACACCAGCAGATATCCGTTGAGGCTGCTGACGACGGACAGGACGGGCTTGGTGAACAGCTGGGAAATCAGCCATCCCAACGTCAACAGGCCCGCCAAGGCGGGCAGGATGCGGCTGTACTCGAGCCACTCTCCCGGCCGCGAGCGTGGCGGCACCTCTTCATTCTGGTCGTCCAAGTCCACGTCCAGATCCTCGGCGGTCCTGATGGCCGCACCCCTCGGTGCGGAGAAGTGAGCGATCACCGCGGTCAGCGCGATGATGACGGCGCACATGAGCAGGGACTGCCACGTGAAGATCGTGGTGCCGAAGTCGAGAACCCCCGTGATCTTCAATAGCTCCTGAGGCAGCGAGCTGGCGGTTGCCTGCAATTGAGCGGCCGAGGACGACATGCCCAGCGCCCACACGGCGCCCAGCCCCATGAAGGCCGCGGCGCCGAGCGCACGGTAATCCACCCGCAGGTCGGTCCGACGCGCGATCGCCCGGGCCAGCAGACCACCGAATACCAGGCTGAGCCCCCAATTCAGGAAGGAGACCGACATAGACAGCAGCGCAACGAAACTCACCGCGCTCCTCGCTGTCTGGGGCATGGTGGCGAGGCGTTCGATCAGCCTGGCCACCGGCGGGGACGTCGCGACGACGTATCCGGTGAGTACCACCATGGCCATCTGCAGGGTGAATGCGGTCAGATCCCAGAAGCCGTCGCCGAAGGCGTTCACGACCGTCTGCGGAGAGGACCCGTTGGCCAGCGCGGCGACGGCGACGAGGACGACACCTGCCAAGGCGACGACATACGCGTCCGGAAACCACTTCTCCGTCCAACCGGCAAGCGACTGGGCGACCCGCGCCAATCCCTTCTCGGAGCGAGAATCTTCGGTGGTAGACGTCATTCGGCCGATCCCCTTCCATTTCCCCGCCTCACGCACCCGGCCAGCGGGGCAAGCCACAGACGTTGGACGAGCATGACCCGGCACTGATGCTGAGCGTCGGCTACACCAGCCGGCATGCGATGTGGCGCCGCCCGCATACCGGTTCGGTCACTCAGTATCGCGCCTGTGCAGGCGTTGACGATGAAGAACTGCGCGAACTACATCGGCAAGACGATGAAGACGATCGCGCACCCGAGTGGCCGGGAACGAAACCACAGGCGACGACGGAAACGATGCGGGTGAGCCACGTCGCGGCCTGGGCCTCGCAACTCGAATTCGGAGCATCTCGCCGTCGGCGCAGGAGCCGGCGGGACGCTGAGGAACTACGGTCGCCGTCAGTTGATCTGCACGCGTCGACGAGAGCACATCGCACCATCGTGGAAACTTGAAAGTCGTAGTCATGCAAGCGAATCACGCTGGTGCGCGTTGGAGTTGCAAGTCTTGCTTGCCGACGGTGGACCGCTTGCCACCACTCGGTTCAGGTCAAATGGTCGAAATCCCCGCGGGTCCAAGCGATATGTCGGTCCGCGGACGCTCGAAGCATCGCCTTGGCGTCGGCATTGATGGAGTTGTTGAAATTTCCGTAGATGCGGTCGTATCTCAGCGGTTCGAGCTGGGTGACAATTCGCTCGACCACAGCGCCGGAAAGCGGGATCTTGTTCGGATAGCTGCGCATGAAGCCGACCGACCGATGGTCGGGATTCGGAAAGACACTGTCACCGGTCAGCAAAACGCCCTTTGCCGCCGCGCCGTCGACCCAATGAAGAACACTGCTCCCTCGGAAATGGCCGCCGACCTGATGCAGGGTCACACCAGCGGTGAGCTCCCGAGTTCCGCTCCAAAATTCGACGACGGGATCACTGCGGCCCAACCACTCTCTGTCGGCTTCCGCCACCAGCACCGCGGGGTTTCCGAGTCGACGGGACCATTCCACCTGAACGCCGAACATGTGCGGATGGCTGGACGCGATCGCCAACACCGGCCCGCGTGCGAGCACCCGGGCACCGGCCTCGTCATCCAGATACCCGATGGGATCCCAAATGATCGACCCTGCAGGTGTCGTCAGCAATTGCATCGTTTGGCCGATCCCGACCGATGGATCGGTAGCAATCCCGATCAACCCCGGTTCATTGTCGGTCCAGGTCAGCTGCTGACCGGCCTCAGCCAATTCGTCCAACGTCGTCCAACGCTGCCCCGTGGCAGGCAGGTATTGACGTTCGTCCGAACAGATCGGACACTCCTCCGGCGTGGGTTCTTCATGCTCGACGGCGCAAGTGGCACAGATCAACACGCTGGTCTCCTCGGAAGTATTGTCGACACTCAGAGGCTAGAACTTCACGTGCCCTCGAGGTCAACCAACCGCCCGACAGGTTACAAGTGAGGAGCAGTGTCTCGGAATCGGTGCCGGCAACGTTGTTGATGTGCAGGCCCTTGTTGGCCGAGAGCCATTCGGCGCCAGGAGTTGCCCGATCTGGATGATCAGGGTGCGCCTGGGTCGGTTTGATTCACACCTCCAACGTGTAGACGTTGCCCGATGACCCATGCAGTCAGCCTTGACACCGCCCCTCCCGCGCATCGGGGAGCGCCTGCCCGCCAGCCAGAACCACAGCGCGACTCGGCACTTCAGCTAAGTCGGTGCGCGAGGAAATTCGTTTGCAATCACGTGGGCGGTGCGATGCCATGGATTCCATGACCGCTGCGATCTGGCCGTTGTTCGACCTCCATGTGTCGACTCCTCGGTTGTCGCTGCGCTACGTCGACGACGAGCTCGGCGGACAGCTCGCCGACCTGGCCGCCCAAGGAATCCACGAACCCGACACCATGCCCTTCTCGGAACCGTGGACCGACGTTGAACCCCCGCAGTTACAACGCAACACCATGCGCTACTTCTGGCGCAGTAGAGCCGACACGACCAGCGAACACTGGCATCTCAATCTGGCTACAAGTGACCGGGACGGTCGCCTCATCGGTTTGTGTTCACTGGATGCCGAGCAATTTCCGACCATCCGTACGGCGAGTACCGGGTCATGGCTTGGTCGCCGGTTCCAGGGCCTTGGGCTCGGCCGGGAGATGCGTGAGGCCGCGCTGCACCTGCTCTTCGCTGGTTTGAACGGCGAACGTGCCACCACGCGCGCATGGCACGACAACGCCGCATCACTACGTGTCACACGATCATTGCCCTACACCGAAGAGGGCGCCGTGCAAGAGCGCCGCCGCGATCGACCCGACACCATGTTGACGTTCTCGATGACTCAGCAGCAATGGCAGACCGTTCGCCGCAACGACATCCAACTCGCTGGCATCGGACCGATTCGGCAACTCCTTGGCATCACACCGCTTCTTCAGATACGAGACGGACGGCTCGCGGACCCGGGTTGATCGGCGGATGGTGAGGCCACGGTGAATACGGTTTCTTGCGAGTCATCAAGCCCTACCGAGACCTGCCGTTGTTCTCGCCACGACGCCGTATCCCGGCAACGCCGGCTCCGATCCGTCGCGGTCGATGGCCCTTGCGCCCTCCGCGCTGATGCAGCGCCGCCCGTCGTCGTTCGGCGGCGGTAACAGACGACACGCCGGGGCACGGATTAGTGCGCAATACCCAGGCGTTGACACTACTGCAGCGGCGCCGACAAGGGTTTTTTCATGCCGTACTGTCTTCGCGCCACGACCGTCGGATGGGCGCGTGATGATCGAACTGCCGGAGGACACAACGAATGTGCGGAATATTCGCCGCGATGACACATCGCGGACTCTCGATCGATCGCAGCGATGCGGCGCTCAAGCGCTTGGAGCATCGAGGACCGGACGGCTCCGGCATCTGGACGTCGCGTGATGGGCGGTGGACGCTTGGACACACGCGTTTGTCCATCATTGGTTTGGTCAACGGCAGTCAACCCTTGACGAGCCCAGATGGCGCGGTGCATATGGTGGTGAACGGCGAATTCTATGGTTACCGCGAGATTCGCGAGCGTCTGCGCGCGGATGGCTACCGCTTCTCCACCGATAGCGACAGCGAAATCGCCTTGCACCTCTATCAGGAGCGCGGCATGCAAGCCGCGACTCTCCTGCGAGGTGAGTTCGCGATGGTCATAGCCGACGAACGCCAACGGGCAATGATTGCGATCCGTGATCGCTTCGGTGTGAAACCGCTCTATTACGCAGTTGTGAACGGTGAAGTGTTCTTCGCGTCCGAGATAAAGGCGCTATTGGCGCTCGGCGTCCCCGCCGCTTGGGATCTCGAGGGCGCCACCGGAGGTATTGGCAGACCACACGAGAAGACGGACTTCGCCGGGATCAGCACTGTGCCGCCGGGGTGCTATGCGATTGCCAAGGATGGCGATGTTCGCATCTATCCATACTGGGATTGGGAGATTCCCACCGCTGAGCAGATGCAGGAGGACACGCGGAGCGAGGCGGAGATCGTTGAAGAATTCCGCCAGGTTCTTGTCGATGCCGTTCGGGAAAGATTGGTCGCGGATGTCGAAGTCGCTTCGTATCTAAGTGGTGGCATCGACTCGTGCGCCGTCCTCGGACTCGCACAGCAGGAGATGAATCGACCGATCCGCGCGTTCACGCTCACCTTTGAGAACCCGCTTTACGACGAGGCCAGGATCGCTGAGGCTCAGGCCAAGCACGTCGGCGCGTCCTACCACCCGATTCCCATCACTGGACAGGAAATCGCCGACTCATTCGCGGATGCGATCTGGCATGCCGAAACACAGATGTTCAACGGACACGGTGTCGCCAAGTATCTCCTCAGCCGCGCCGTGAGAGCCGCGGGCATCAAAGTGGTGTTCACCGGCGAAGGCTCCGACGAAATGCTGGGAGGTTATCCGTACTTCCGGGTCGATGCGCTGAATGACAACGCAGCGTTGAGTGCCGTCGACAAATCGGCGCTCATCGATGAGATGTTCAGCGCCAATCCGGCGACTCGCGCAATCATGATGCCGAAGCAGGTCAGCAGCCCGGAGATGCAGGCAGTGCGGCGCCGGCTCGGTTGGCTGCCTGCGACGCTCAACATGGGCGCGGCAATGACGAGCGACGTGGCCGCCCTCTTTCGCGATGATCTCCCGGCATACGTTCGAGAATTCGAGCCGCTGGTGTCGGCCCTTGACCGCTTGCCGCTCGCGCAACGGGTCACCGGACGCGACCACCTGAGTCAGATGCTCTACGTCAATGCCAAGACGGTCATGCCGAATTTCATTCTGAACTATCTCGCCGACCGGATGGAGATGGCGCACTCCCTCGAAGGGCGCGTGCCGTTCCTGGACCACCATGTCGCCGAAGTCGCGGCTCGCGTGCCGGCGCACATGAAGGTGAAGGGCATGCGGGAAAAACACGTCCTTCGTGAGGCGGCGAAGGATGTGCTGATACCCGAGGTGTACGACCGCCAGAAGCACCCGTTCTCGACGCCTCCGGCCCGCGACAAGAACGACCCGATGCTCGCCTTCTACCGGGATACGTTCGCATCGCAAGCCGCAAGAGATCAGCCGATCTATGACATGAAGAAGGTCTGCACGACGCTCGATCAGCTGCTCGAATCCCCGCAGGATCACCGCGTCGCGGCGGAAGGCGGCTTGCAACGTATTGCGAGTGTGATCGTGATGCAAGAGAAGTTCTCCATGGCGTGATCCGCACTTGCGCGCGCCCTTCCTTCTGATCGCGCGCCGGTGAGCTTGCGTAGAGGAGCCGCGGAGATAGCCCCTGAATTGGCGAGTTCTCACCCGTCGAAGGCACCCCACGTCCGACGGCAGACGAGGCCTTCGGCCTCAATGCACCCCATACCGTCTGAGCCAGCCGATTAGGCTGGGTAACCGGTGGGCGCAGCGTTGACCCGGCTGCCCTGGTTCAGGATCTGCTCTGAGGAGATTTATGCGTCGAAGGCTGCCAAATCGGGCGATGACGAGAATGGCGATCGTCTGTGTGGCGTTGCTCGTAAACGGTTGTCAGGCACAGGTCTGGGGTACGCCGCCGGCCGCGGAGACCACCCCGCAGGAACCCGTCGTCCCCCCACAGGCGTCACCTCTCGTGCTGCCAGAAGCCCCGCCCCCCCAGCCGACGGCGCCACTCGCCGGACTCGACGCCCGCGTCCGTCAAGCCACCGCCAACGCGGCCGAGTCTGGGGCCGACATCAAGACAGCTGTGCTGGACCGCAATACCGGCCAGATCGTCTCCAACGGGGCCAACAAGCCCTTTCCACTCGCGTCCGTGGTCAAGCTGTTCATCGCCGACGACCTGCTGCTGCAGGAGTCAAAGGGCGAGACGACACTATCTCCCGCCGACCACAAGACACTCGACCTCATGCTGCGCTCCTCCGACGACAGCGCGGCGCAGATGTTTTGGGACCGCAGCGGTCAAAACGCCATCATCGCGCGCGTCGTGGCTCGGTACGGACTAACGGGCACGACCGCACCCTCCAACGGACACTGGGACGTCACGCAAAGCACCGCAAGCGATCTCGTCCGCTACTACGACATGCTGTTGAACGGCACCGGTGGGCTCCCGCCCGAACAGGCCAACGTCATCATCAGCGACCTCGCGCAATCCACACCGACGGGAACCGACGGGTACCCGCAGCGGTTCGGCATCCCCGAGGGGCTCTATGCCGAGCCGGTTGCGGTCAAGCAGGGCTGGTTCTGCTGCTGGAACGGCGCCAATCAGTTGCACGTGTCCACCGGCGCGATTGGACCCGAACGCCGCTACGTGATGGCGATCAGCTCCCTCGAACCAGACGACGCCGCCGCCGCCCGCGAAACCATCACTCAGGCCGTCAGGACGATGTTCCCCGGCGGGAGGATCTAGACGCTGCTGGAGTCAAGTCGCAGGGATCTCGTAAGAGGGGTCGCAGTCGATGCTCGCAACGCGCAGACAGAAGGATCCACACGGCTCGAGGAAGCCATCCGCGAAGCCGAACTCAACGCCTACTTCGACAAGGTCCGGGCGTGTCGCCGGCCGCCACGCCAAGTAGGTGGAGGGACGCATGGCGGAAACTCGTAGCGGACTCACACGCTGAGGCTTGTCCGCTGCAGCCACGCGGTGACGTCGGCACGGGCGTCGCGGACTTGCTCGCCGCGGACTGCGAGGCCGTCCCCGATCGTGGCGTCGGGCAACACGCGGGTGTAGTCCTCGACGGTGCCGCCCATGCCGCTCACGGCGTAGGTGACGAAAGGGTGGATTGTCTTGCCGCGCAGATCAACGCGGTTGATGAAGGTCCGCATGATCATCGGTGGGCGTACGTTCCAGATCGGGCTGCCGAGCAGCACGGTGTCATAGGCGCCCACCGTCGGCAGGGCTCCTGCGATCGCGGGGCGGGCATCGGCGTCCTGTTCCCGTTTGTTGCGCTCGACCGTTTCCTGGTAGCTGTCGGGATGGGGGTCGGCGGCCTGGATGCGGTAGACGTTCACGGCGACTGCCGAGGAGATCATGCCGGCGAGCACTTCGGTGTTGCCGACGTCGAGGTCGATTCGGCCTCCGTAGTGGTAGTTCTCGCCGGCTCGAGAGAAGTAGGCGAGCAACACCTTGGAGCCGGGGGCCGATCCCGGTGCCGCAGGCGTCTGCGAGGCGACGGGCGGGGCCGACCGATCGCTGCAACCGACGAGTTGTGTGCCGAGCAGCGCACCGGCGCCCAGGGTCAGAGAGCCGGTCATCAGCGTGCGGCGGTTCATCGTCTCAGGCTTCGAGGATGTCGCGGCCGAACTTCTCGCGGGTAACGTCCTCGGGCTCGGGGCCACCGCGGATGCCGGTGTCCAGCCCATCGATGGCAGCGAGTTGCTCCGCGGTCAGGTCGAAGCCGAACACGTCGAAGTTCTCGGCGATTCGCTTTCGCGTCACCGACTTCGGAATGACCTGGCGCCCCTGTTGGATGTGCCAGCGCAGCATCACCTGCGCCGGCGTCTTGTCGTGCGCGGCCGCGATGTCGCCGATGACCGGATTCTCCAGCGTCGAGGTGTGTGGGCCCTCGCGGTAGAACGTGATGCCGCCGATGGGCGCCCACGCCTGGTTGAGAATGCCGTGTTCGGTGTCGGCCGCCAGCGCCTCGGACTGGCGAAAGTACGGGTGGACCTCGATCTGGTTCACCGCCGGCACGATCTCGGTTTCGGCGAACAACTGGTCGAGGTGCTTCGGCATGAAGTTGGAGACGCCGATCGCGCGCACCTTGCCATCGGCGTAGAGCTGCTCCAGCGCCTTGTACGCACCAATGGTCAGGTCGAACTCACCTGGCAGCGCCTGGTGCAGGATCAACAGGTCGAGTCGTTCGACGCCGAGCTTCCCGGCCGACTTGTCGAACGCGTGCAGAGTTTCGTCGTAGCCGAAGTCGGAGATCCAGATCTTGGTTTCGATGAAGACGTCGTCGCGCGCCAGCCCGGACTGATGGACGGCCGTTGCCGACCTCCCGCTCGTTGGCGTACGCAGCGGCGGTGTCGATGTGACGGTAACCGACCTGCAACGCGGTTTCGACCGCGGTGACCGTCTCGTCCGGCGGAGTCTGGAAAACGCCGTAACCGAGGACCGGGATCGTCACGCCGTTGTTCAGGGTGAAGGTGGGGACACTCATCTTTTCGACGCTAACCTCCGATCGTGGGGAGCGGGAGGACCTGCTGGGACGGGCACCGCCAGTACCTCCCAGTGCGGCGCGGCCGGCCCTACCGTAAAGGCATGGACGTGCCCAGCGAGATCCGCGAGTTCCTGAGTTCGCGTCGAGCTCGCATCGGCCCCGAGCAGGCCGGCCTGCCCGCCTACGGCGGCAACCGCCGGGTCAAGGGGTTGCGACGCGAGGAGGTGGCGATGCTGGCCGGCGTGTCCGTCGACTATTACGTCCGCATGGAGCGCGGTAATCTCGCCGGCGCCTCGGAGACGGTGCTCGACGCCCTCGCCTCGGCGCTCCAACTCGACGAGGCGGAGCGCGACCACCTCTTCGCCCTCGCGCGAGCGTCCGGGCCGACCGGCAGCCGCCGCAGGCGAAAGACCACGGGGCCCCTGCGGCCGGCGCTGCAGCAGATACTCGACGCCATCACCGATGCGCCGGCCTGGATTCGCAACGGCCGTCACGACGTGCTCGCGATGAACCAGCTGGCCCGTGCCCTCTACGCCCCGGTCCTCGCCGACCCGCGCCGCCCGGCCAACACCACCCGGTTCGTATACCTGCATCCCGAGGAAGCCGAGCGGTTCTTCGTCGACTACGACCAGATCACTCGCGATGCGGCCGCGATGCTGCGACTGGAGGCGGGGAGCAATCCGCACGACGAGCAACTGATCGCACTGGTCGGCGAATTGTCCACCCGCAGTGAACTGTTCCGACAGCGGTGGGCCTCACAGGACGTGCGATTCCACCGCTCGGGACGCAAGCGGCTCAACCACCCGGTGGTCGGTCAACTCGATCTCGACTTCGAGGCGATGCAACTTCCGTCCGAACCGGGCTTGCAGTTGAACGTCTACACCGCAGCGGCGAACACCCCCACAGCGGACGGGCTCAAGCTGCTCGCCTCTTGGGCTGCCAGCCAGGAGAACCTGCCGTCAGAGGTCACGCCGGCCAAGGGCTGAGGGGTACTACCGGTACCTGGAACGACAGGTACTGCCAGCCCACGGAAAACAGGCGTTGGCTGGTGTCCATGAAGCACGCACTACTGGGCAACCTGGAAGTCTCCCGGATCGGGCTGGGAGCCATGGGCATGTCCCACGGTTACACGGGCGCCGGTTCCGACGACGACGAATCGATCCGCACCATCCACCGCGCACTGGACCTCGGCGTAAACCTCATCGACACCGCCGAGATCTACGGCCCCTACATCAACGAGGAACTCGTCGGCCGCGCCATCAATGGCCGCCGCGACGAAGTGGTGCTCGCCACGAAGTTCGGCCTCGTCTCACACGCCGGCGCGGGCCCATGGAACCTCGACAGCAGTCCGGCCAACATCCGCACGGCCGTCGAAGGCTCGCTTCGCAGGCTCGGCACCGACTACATCGACCTCTACTACCAGCACCGCGTCGATCCGGCCACGCCGATCGAGGACACCATCGGCGCCGTCGCCGAACTGGTCGCCGAGGGCAAGGTACGCCACATCGGACTCTCGGAGGCCTGGGTCGACACGATCCGACGCGCCCACGCCGTACATCCGATCGCGGCGCTGCAGTCCGAGTACTCGCTGTGGACCAGGGACCAGGAACCCGAGGTGCTGCCCCTACTTCGTGAACTTGGCATCGGCTTCGTGCCGTACTCGCCGCTCGGCAAGGGCTTCCTGACCGGCACCATCCGGTCGACCGACCAGTTCGATTCCGATGACTTCCGGGCCAGCAACCCTCGCTTCACCGGCGAGAACTTCGAGCGCAACCTCGCCATAGCCGATGAGGTCAAGGCGGTGGCCGACGACGTCGGCGCGACACCGGCGCAGGTCGCCATCGCATGGCTGCTGGCAAAGGGCGGTGAAAACTCAGACATCGCGCCGATTCCTGGCACCCGGCGGGTGGTCCGGCTCGAGGAGAACGTGGCCGCAGACGACGTCGTGCTCACCGAATCACAGCTTTCACGGCTGAACGAACTCACCCCGGCGTCGGGTGGACACCACACCGATGAGCAGATGGAGATGATCGAGCGTTAGGGCTGAACGCTCGAAGATCCCTACGGCCGTAATGAACATCTCGCACGATCGGAGAAACCCATGTCCACCTGGCTTGTCACCGGATGCTCGACCGGCTTGGGCCGCGCACTGGCCCAATCAGCCACCGCTTCGGGTCACAACGTCGTCGTCACGGCCCGCGACGTCAGCAAGGTCGCCGACCTCGCCGACGTCGCTCCTGAGCGCGTTCTGGCCCTCGCCCTCGACGTCACGCGTCCCGATCAGGTCGCCGACGCGGTACAGCAAGCCGAGCAGAAGTTCGATGGGGTCGACGTCCTTGTCAACAACGCCGGTTACGGCTACCGCGCGGCAGTCGAGGAAGGCGACGACGCCGATGTCCGCACACTGTTCGAGACGCACTTCTTCGGTGCCGTCGCGATGATCAAAGCGGTTCTGCCGGGGATGCGGGCGCGCCGGTCAGGCGCCATCGTGAACGTCTCGTCGATCGGCGCCCAGCTCACTCCGGTCGGCTCGGGCTACTACGCGGCCGCCAAGTCCGCCCTTGAAGGATTGAGCGGCTCGTTGCACGGTGAGCTTGCACCACTTGGCATTTCAGTGACCATTGTGGAACCCGGTGCATTCCGCACCGACTTCGCCGGGCGTTCTCTGACCCAGTCGGCGACGCGCATCGACGACTACGCCGACACCGCGGGCAAGCGACGCAAGGAACACGACACCGTCCACGGCACGCAAGCGGGCGACCCTGCCAAAGCAGCGACGGCGATCGTCACGGCCGTGGAACAGCCGCAGCCGCCGGGCTTCCTGCTTCTGGGCAGTGACGCCCTCTCCGGATACCGACAGAGGGCGCAGGCCCGCATCGCCGAAGTGGCAGCGTGGGAAAAGCTCAGCGCCAGTACTGAGTACACCGATCAGACGGTATGACGAGGCTGCGGCCTACGCGGCGAGGCAAGGCGTAGAGGTGCCTGGCGGATCACGTCCTTCTTGCGGTCTGGCGCAGTGCTGAATTCGTGGCGCTTTCGGTGAGCTGCCGGATGATGGGCAGCACGACATGCGACGCCAGGGTCAGCGTCACTACGTCCTGGGGAGACAGCGCCGTCAACAGTTCGTCAAGCCTGTCCCTGCGGTCCAGGCGCCGGTCATGCATGAGCGCCCGCCCGGCGGCCGTAATGCCTACCAGAGCGGCACGCCCGTCTTCGGGATCGTTGATCCGGGTCATCGAGCCCCTGCCGCTCTAGCCGATGAACCAGTTCGGTCATCGACGGCTGGCTGATGCCGGCCGCCGCGGCCAGCGCGGTGAGCCGCACTGAGCCTTCATTGAGGGTGCTGAGCGTCGTGGCGGCGGTCAGGCTCAGTGCTCCGCGGCTGGTCAATTGCCGCGTCATGAGGATCGCCGCTTGCTCGAGCGCTTGGGCGATGCACTCGCGCTGATCTCCGTAGTCTGACTCGTCCACCGCTCATCTATATCAGATATACATCGGTATCCGATGTTCCTGACCGATTCCGATCAACGTGTTGCGAGCGGCATGTTGCGCGTCAATGGGTGGAGGGGTCGCTGTGGCGCGCTTGAGCATGACCGTGCGACGTCGCAGTGTCAGCGGATTCGGGCAGCTCCTTGCGGAGAGGTAGTGGGGGCGTGTGTCAACATCCTTGACCTTTATGCGCACCTTGCTGACCGCACCAATGGTGGGACGGCGAGATCACGCTTGTGCCAAGATATTTGACGCGTTTCACGACGCACTGCGGCGGATGAGAGCCGTACCTCTGGAAGCGTCACTGCAGTGTCGTGCGCACCCGCCCTCTCAAGGCCGAAGCTCTTCGGCACGCCCTGCGCGCGTCGTCGACGGCAGGAGTCCAGCCATCGCGGCGCACTGAAGTGCCCAATGGTGAGTTGGCTCATAACTACTTGCGCAGTCGATTGTCATGCAACTACCTCTATACATCGGAATCCGATGCAACTATGGAACGGAGTTCACGATGTCGAATGACGCTCGTCAGGAGCGGCTCGCGCGCCGCATGTCCGATTTGTATGCCAATGACCAGCAGTTCGCCGACGCCCGGCCCAGCGCGGCGATCGTCGCGGCGATCAACGAGCCCGGACTGCGATTACCGCAGATCGTGCAAACCGTCATGGAGGGATACTCGGATCGGCCCGCGCTCGGGGAGCGCGCCACGCGAATCATCACCGACCCGCACACCGGCCGCACCTCACTCGAGCTGCAGCCGCAGTTCGTAACCATCAGCTACCGCGAGCTCTGGTGCCGCGTCGGCGCGCTCGCGAGCGCCCTGAGCAACGACGCGGTGCATGCGGTCCGTCCTGGCGATCGCGTCTGTGTACTGGGCTTCACCAGCGTCGACTACACAACTGTCGACCTTGCCTTGGTAGTGCTGGGCGCGGTCTCCGTTCCGCTTCAGACCAGCGCGCCGATCAGCCAGTTGGGACCAATCGTCGAAGAGACCGCGCCGACCGTGATCGCGTCGAGTATCGACGACCTCGCCCAAGCCGTCGAGCTGATACAGACCACGCACACGCCCAAGCGGCTGGTGGTGTTCGACTACCGCCCCGAGGTAGACGACGCGCGCGAGGCGTTCGAGGGGGCCAAGGCACAGCTGACACGAGCGGGCGTCGAGGTGATCGTCGAAACCTTGGCCGACGTGCTCGACCGCGGCAGGGCGCTGCCCGCCGTGCCGGTGTTCATGTCTGCGGAGGCCGACCCGCTGACGCTCCTGATCTACACCTCCGGCACTACCGGCGCACCGAAGGGCGCAATGCAATCAGAGCGCCTGGTCGCCAACCACTGGCACGAGTTGAGCAAGTCCTGGAGTGGATCGAGCACTGCGCCGTCAATCACGCTCAACTTCATGCCGATGAGCCATCTCATGGGGCGGGGGGTTCTGTATGGGACGCTCGGTGCTGGCGGCACGGCCTACTTCGCGGCCAAGAGCGACCTGTCCACATTGTTGGAAGACCTCGCTCTGGTGCGACCCACCCTGCTGGAATTCGTGCCGCGCATCTGGGAGATCCTCTTCCAGGAATTCCAGAGTGAGGTCGACCGGCGATCGTCCGACGGCGCCGATCGGGCCGCGCTCGAAGCGGAGGTGATGGCCGAACAGCGCCAGAACCTCCTCGGCGGACGGTTCGTGGCGGCGATGACCGGATCCGCGCCGATGTCGGCCGAGACGAGGGCGTTCGTCGAGACCTTCCTCGACCTGCATCTGGCGGAAGTCTATGGCTCGACAGAGACCGGACCCGTCTGCGTCGACGGCCAGGTGCGGCGTCCCGCGGTGCTCGATTACAAGCTGGCCGACGTGCCCGATCTCGGCTACCTCCGCAGCGATCAGCCGTATCCGCGTGGTGAGCTCCTAGTGAGGTCGGATGACCTGTTTCCCGGCTACTACAAACGGCCCGAGATCACCGCCGAGGTCATCGACGACGACGGCTACTACCACACCGGTGACGTCATGGCCGAGGTCGGGCCCGACCGGCTGGCATACCTCGACCGACGCAACAACGTGCTCAAGCTCTCGCAAGGCGAGTTCGTCACCGTCTCGAAGCTCGAGGCGATATTCGCGACAAGCCCGCTGGTGCACCAGATCTACATCTACGGCAACAGTGCACGCTCGTACCTGCTGGCCGTCGTCGTGCCCACCGCGGACGCGCTATCCCGAATCGGCGGCGACGTCGAGTCGCTCAAGCCGCTCATCAGCGACTCATTGCACAACGCCGCCAGAGCGGCAGGGCTGCAGTCCTATGAGATCCCGCGGGACTTCCTCGTCGAGACGACACCGTTCGCTCTGGAAAACGGTTTGCTCACCGGGATCCGTAAGCTGGCGCGACCAAAGCTCAAGGGACACTACGGAGAGCGGCTGGAACGGCTCTACGCCGAGCTGGCCGAAAACCAGACCAACGAGCTGCGGTCGTTGCGCCAAGGCGGCGCTGACCAACCGGTTCTGCAAACCATCAGCCGAGCCGCGGGTGCGCTGCTGGGCGCAGCCACCACCGATCTACGACCCGACTCCCACTTCACCGATCTGGGCGGGGATTCCCTGTCGGCGTTGACCTTCGCCACCCTGCTGCGCGAGATCTTCGACACCGAGGTGCCGGTGGGTGTGATCGTCAGCCCTGCGACCAACCTGCAGTCCATCGCCCACTACATCGAGGCCGAGCGGACCTCGGGCACGAGGCGGCCATCGTTTGCGACAGTCCACGGCCGTGACGCCACCGTGGTCCACGCCAGTGACCTCACGCTTGACAAGTTCCTCGACGCCGAGACTCTGGCGATGGCCCCTACGCTGCCGCGGCCGGGCGCGCGGGTGAATACCGTCCTGCTGACCGGAGCGACCGGATTCCTCGGCCGATACCTCGCCCTGCAGTGGTTGGAACGGCTGGACCTCGTGGGCGGCAAGCTGATCTGTCTGGTGCGAGCCAAGGACGACGCCGCTGCCCGCGAACGGTTGGATGACACCTTCGACAGCGGCGATCCCGAAATGCTCGACCACTATCGGCAATTGGCGGCCGAGTCGTCTGGAGGTCCTTGCCGGAGACAAGGGCGAACCGAACCTGGGCCTTGACCCGCAGACGTGGCAGCGGCTGGCCGACACGGTGGATCTCATCGTCGACCCCGGCGGCGCTGGTGAACCACGTCCTGCCCTACAACCAGCTGTTCGGTCCCAATGTGTTGGGCACCGCCGAGCTGATCCGCATTGCGCTCACCACGAAGCTCAAGCCGTTCATCTATGTGTCAACCATCGGCGTGGGTGACCAGGTGGAACCGTCGGCGCTGGTCGAGGACGCCGACATTCGGGCCATCAGCCCCACACGCGAAGTCGGCGATGGCTACGCCAACGGGTACTCGAACAGCAAATGGGCCGGCGAGGTGCTGCTGCGCGAGGCGCACGACCTGTGCGGCCTGTCGGCTGCGGTCTTCCGCTGCGACATGATCCTGGCCGACACGACCTATGCCGGCCAGCTCAACCTCCCGGATGTGTTCACCCGGCTGATGCTCAGCTTGGTCGCCACCGGCATCGCGCCCGGATCCTTCTACGAACTCGGTCCCGAAGGCCAGCGGCAACGCGCTCACTACGACGGGCTGCCGGTCGAGTTCATCGCCGAAGCCATTTCCACCCTCGGCACCCGGGCGGTCAACGCGTTCGAGAGTTACCACGTGATGAACCCCTACGATGACGGTGTCGGCCTCGACGAATACGTCGACTGGCTGATCGGCGCGGGTTATCCGATCGAGCGGATCGGAGACTACGGCCTCTGGTTCCAGCGGTTCGAGACGGCGATCCGCGCGCTTCCCGCACGCCAACGGCAGAGCTCGCTGCTGCCGCTGTTGCACAACTTTCGACGACCCCAGAAACCGATGTGCGGCGCGATGGCACCCACCGAGCGATTCCGTTCCGCGGTGCAGGCTGCGAAAGTAGGACCCGACAAGGACATCCCGCACGTCACACCGCCGATCATCGTCAAATACATCACCGACCTGCATTTGCTCGGACTGCTGTGACTCGGGCGTCCCACACCCACGCCCGCGGTGTGGCGTCGCCGCTGAAACATGGTGCTACCCAGCCGCATACAGGTCTTCGCCGCTATGGGTCGGCTGAGGTGGCGGTGGGGAGAGGCAGACGAAGGCAGCGGTAATGGCGCATCTGCGCGATCGGGCCTGAGAAAAGAACGCTGCGGCGTGCTCAGCTGGACGGTGAGCGGGCGACGCCGACGCAATAGTGCGCCAGCACCCGCACCGAGGTGGCGATCTGCGCCAGGGCGGTATGGGTGCCGGCGGAAAAGATCTCCAACAGGTAGCCGTGCTCGGCGTCGCTGACCCCCGCAGCCAGCACCGCGCGGTACCCCAGTTGCTCCAGCAGCGCGGTCTCGGCCGGGTCGGAACCGTCGAGGTCGACCGCGGCGATGAACGAGGACCCGGTGGCGATCGCCCGCGCGGTCATCGGGTAGTGGCTGAGCGGATACCTCTCGGGGGCAGCGTCGGCGCTGAGCACCCACAGCCCCGATACCGAGTCGCGGGCGCTGTCGACGCCATGGTAGGTGATCAGGCTGGTGTGGTCCGCAGCGGTCACCGATACCGCCCACCCGGCCGCGTCGATCGCGTTCTGTGCTTGCACCGCAAGGATCTCCAACGCCGCCAGCGTCGAACAGGGGCGGTGCGCATCGACGAGTTCGGTCACCCGGGGCACCAGAGTGTCGGTGGTCCGCCGATTCGCGCCCGACCGGCGGTCCAGGCTGCCCGGCACGAGGTGCGCGGCGGCCGCCCGCGCTGAACCGGCCCGGCCCCAGTGCCTTCGCGTGCCGCAACGCGGCGTCGGCGGCGGCCATCAATGCCTGTCCCGAACGGACCTGCGGACCCGATTCGGCGGCACCCCACGCCACCGTGACGTTCGGGCCGAGGCCCGCACCGATGGTGCGGCTGGCGGTATGTGCCAGGTGCTCGGCATCGACCAGCGTCCCGTAGGGAAGCAGCACGCAGAACTCGTCGCCGCCCAGGCGCGCCGCGATCGCCTGATCGAAGGCGGCCGTCGATTCGCGCAGCACCGCGGCGACCCCGCGCAGCAAGGCATCACCGGCCGGATGCCCGTCACGGTCGTTGATGTCCTTGAGGCCATCCAGATCACCGATCAGCAGCGTAGGAAGATGTTCGTGCCAATCGATCTCGGCGAACCGTTCGTCGAGCGCGCGGCGGTTGGCCAGGTCGGTGAGGGGATCCCGGTATGCGTGTCGCCAGACCGTGGAGAAGAGTTCCCCGCGGCCGATCGCGACCGCGGTGTAGGCGGCGATCGCCTGCAGCAGCGCAACATCGTCATGGCCGAAGCGCCGGCCCGCGACGCTGGTTGCCCAGATCTCCCCCCACATCGTGTCGTCGAACATCACCGGCACGGCGACTTCGCTCTCCTTGCCCGCCAGACGAAGGTAGTCCAAGTCGGCAGGGGTGATCGCCGGATCGTCGATGGCGTGCACGTAGGGCCGCCCGTGCTGCAGCAGGCCGGCGACGTACGGATCGTCGGTGATCGGGTGGATGTCGTGGTCGGGCCAGCGCTGGTCGCCCGGCTGCAGGTCCCCGACGTTGATCAACGTGCGCAGGGTGTCGCTGTCGCGCTCCCACCGGCTGATGGACAACGACGAGGCACCCAGCGCGGCCAGCGCCTGCTCGGCGACGACTTCGAGGACCTCGTCGAAGTAGTTGGCGCGCAATACCGCATTCGAGATCCGCAACATCGTGCGCAGTACCGCACGATCCTCGGGCACCGCGATGTCGATGGCGGCACCAGCGGCGCGGGGCACGCGAACCGCGCGACGGCTGACACCAGGATGGTGCCTCACACCCCGCTCCGGCACACGCCACACCCCCATCTCGGGGCGCCCCGGATCCCCATGCACGACGCCACGATGCACCCGCCGCAGTCTACGTTCGGGTACAGGGGCTCGCTGCGAAACTCGAGATTCGGCCAGCTGTTGCCCGCACAACGGCGCACCATTGCTACCCCCACGAGCGCGTGCAGGTCGAGTCCGGCGCGACGGCACGGTGCCATCGACGTCCGGGACCACCATCTCCGGGTTACCCGCCTCAAATGAATTCAAGTAGCCGATAACGTCACACGTAAATGGTGTACCTCCTCAGAGCGTGACTTCAGTGGAGTGGCCGGCCGCACTCACGCCGCTCGTCGTCGGTGTCTCGTGCTCAATGGCTGCGGTACCGCCTCGGTCTCGGCGGGGGTCGGGCACCGCTCTGATGGCGAGAAACCCCGTCGGCTCGCGTGTCAGCCGCTGGTAGTCGTCGGGGTCGAGTTCAGCCGCCTCAGCAGTCGGTTGCGGTTCCCGCAGCCGCTCAATCAGGAAGCCGGCGTCGAACAGTTCTTCGCAGGTCCGCTCTAGCGGAGCTAGCCAGTACCGAACTCGCCAACCCCGACTCCAGACCTCTTCGATGACCCGAACGTCGAAGTAGCTTCCACCATGACGGAGCCAGTCACCGGTGGGATGCTGTCGCGAAAGGACGAGCGCCCCTTCGGGACGGAGAACACGCCGCATCTCCTGTAGCGCGCGGACTCTGTCGTCGACGTACTCCAAAGCGAGGGCAAACAACACCAAGTCCACCGAGTGATCGGGAAGCCAGTCAAGGGGAGCGGCGAGGTCGTGAGTGCGGAAATGCCCTGAGCGGACGCGTTGTTGGGCCAACTCAGCCATGCGCGGGCTTTGATCGAAGCCGATCACGTTGGCACCCCGCGCGGCTAGCGCCTCGGCATACAGGCCAGGACCACAGGCCGCGTCCAGCACCGTCAACCCAGCCACGTCGCCCAGAAGCGAAAGGCAGGCCGGCCGGTCGTAGTGGGCGTTGTAGAGGCTGTTGCGGGCGTGATCGAGGAACTCATCGGCGAAGACGTCATACTGCGGGTGGGATCCAACGGCATCACTCACCACGCCATTGTGGCGCATCAAGGCCGCGCTGCGGTCCCGGATTCCTCGACGACATCATCGGTCACCTGCCCGGTAGGGGTGGGCACCGGTGACTGGCGCGGGTGGACGCCACCGGAAAGCGGAGACTTCGAAGGATCTGCCTCGCAACGGATTTGGCAGACGAGCGGTGATGTCGTCGCCTCGGCGAGGGAACTCTCCGATGACGACAGCGTGGGCGAGGGCATCGGTCATCGAAGATGAGCTAGGTCCTGACTCGTCTCACCCGGTCACGGGGTTCGCGGCAGGCGGGAGGCGATGGCGACCAACGTGTCGACGACCTGCGACACCGGACAGGTGGTGTCGATCTCGTCTGTAGCCGCCTCTCGCAAGAGCGGCTCTACTTCGGTGATGTCACCTGCAATTCGCTGACGCTCTTCCTCCGTCGTGCCGAACGTGTTGTTCGTGCGCTCACCGAGACGACGGAAGATGACGTCTGGCGGCGCGCTCAGAAGCACCACAGCGTGGAAGCGGTCGTAGAAGCGGCCCTGGTTGGCGACGGTGCCCTGCACGAACAATGGCGCCGACCGGGGTCGTTTCAACAGTTCATCGATCAGTTGCTCCCGCCAGAGCCGCTCCCCGTCGACCACATGAATCCACGGGCCGTAGTCGGTGTCGACGGTGGCGAACCCGCGCCGGGCAAGTCCCGTCAAGGCCGTCGACTTCCCCACACCGGACATCCCGGTAACCAGCACCGCCGCGTGATTCGCCATAGCCACGGATTCAACCGTCTACGTCACGCGTGAGCCAGCCGGGACCACTGGGACGGCTCGATTTTGAACGGTGAAGGACTGACTCGACGAAGTCGTGCTCGGCTGCGGAGTAGGCCTCGCGGTCGTCGACGTGAACGCGTTCGAGTGAGGCGTAGTCCGCTGTCAGGATCGGTCTGCGAGTGGGACAAACCAAACCTTATGCCGCGCTAATACGCCCGGGTAGGTATGGGGTCACAGGCGCAAAAGCCATCGCGGCAGATTGGTGGTGTGTACTTGCCGTCGTCCGATACGGGTGGCCCAAAGGCCATCGTCATCGCCAACAGTACGGCTCCTATCAAGTCAATCATGATCTCCCCTTATTCCACCCCTCGAAGATTGCTGCGGCGCAAGCCTGCGCCCGTAACCACGTTGTATTGATTGGTGTGAGTCTCGTGTTCTGACACCACTTCTGGGTGTCGACCCATCTGTTCGTTGTCTTCTTCGTCGACCCCGGCCAACGCGTCATCACGCCGCAGTACTCGCGGACGCGGAGTTTCATCGTGTCGATGTTGCCGGCGTGAGCCATATCGCCGAGGTGGGAGTACGCGTTCGAGCACCAGAAGGGTTTCACGGCTTTCTCGACTTGCGTGAACGCCTCATCGGCATCCGCCGGGGGCTCGACGGGTTTGAGGCCGCCACACTCGACGCGCCCGGCGCGTCTGCGGCGTCGTTGCCGCTGCAGCTTGCAACGCCCGCCACGACGACCGATCCAGAGCTTGCAGAATGCACTTTGCATCGATCGCCACCAGTCGAAGTTGGCCACGGAGGAGCGTTGACTCGTTATGGAGTCGTCAGCAAACTATGTGGCTGGTGCTGACGCTACCCTGCAGGTGTAGTCGGTACCCGGTATTGGGTGATGAGGCCCGTGGTTGTTCGAGTATCAATCACTTACTTAACGTTGCCAGCCCGTCTGCTGGCGAATGCACTGGTCAGGCGATCGAAGCGGCTGCTGCACAGATCGGCGCGCTTGAAATTTGCCGGTCATCACCGACCCACCGACTACAACCGTGACCGCCTCCCGGCGTCCGCTCGGCAACCCGCGAGCCATTGGCCGCGCGACCAGTCGCTTGCGGCCATCGAGCGACCACGCCGGTGGACGCGTGCCGATCCGTGCCGCATCGCTGAGTGCCACCTCGGAACCGTTGTCGGGCCCGAGTATCCGTACGCCCGCGGTAGGAACGCCGACCTCGTCAAGTGTGGGGGTCACCAGATTCTCGCAACCAGTGCCGAGATGCCGCCGAGCTCGCGCGAACCTTGAAAACCCCCACGTCGAGAAGAACCGTCGGCGATCGGGTCGCGCGTCAGCAATTACCATCGGCTCCGCAGTGCTGCCTCTAGAGTCGCGCCAGCAAGGATCGACAACGCCAGCACCAGTAGCCAGTCGCCCAGCCGTTGGTACACAGTGGTGCGCGACCCGAGCGGAACGTCCACCACGATCACACCCCGATAGGTGGACGGGCACCAGGCGATCTCCCGGCCTTCCGCGTCGAAGGCCGAGCTGACGCCGGACAGCCCGGTGTGCACCGCGGCGCGGCCCACCTCGACGGCGCGTACCGCGACCTGGCTGGCCAACTGCGGCTGAGCCCAACTGCCCTGGAACGTCGAGGTGGAACTCTGGTACACCAGCAGCTGGGCGCCGAGTTCCACCTCACGGCGCGGCAGGTCGGAGAAGGTCGTTTCAAAGCTGATCAACGGGCCGATGGCGATCGAGTCCGTATGCAGCACCACCTGTCCGCTCCCGCGTCGCCGGTCCTCGGCTGCGGCCTTGGTGGAGCCGGTGATCCAGCCGAGGAGCGGGCGTAAGGGCACGTACTCGCCGAATGGCACCAGCCGGGTTTTCTGGTACGAGCCCAGTGACCCGTCGGGTCCGATGAGGTTGGACGACTTGTAGATTCCCCCTCTCGGCGAGCGTGCGTCGACGTTGACGAGCAGGTCGGCGCCGACCCGTCGGGACAGGTTGGTGAGCTCTGCCATGAGCGCCGGTGTGCTGGTGAGGTCGACACCGATGCTGCTCTCCCCCCACACGATCAAGTCCGGATGCTGGCCCGCCAGAGTGGCGGTGAGCTTCGCGCTGGCCGACTGACGGGCTGCGGAGTCGGAGATGTCGCCCGGCTGCACCAACGCCACCCGTACCATCGGACCGACCGGAGGTGCCGGACTCAGCACGAACCAGGCCGGCCCCAGTCCTGCGCACACCAGCGCCACCGCCGACGTGATGACCCGACGGGCGACACCCCGGTGCAAGATCACCCCTGCGACCGCGGTATTGGTCGCAACGAGCAGGAAACTCGTCAGCCACACCCCGCCGAGGGAGGCCGACGCCAGCGTGGCTGGCTGATTCCACTGCGACGCGCCGAGCAAAGCCCAGGGCCCGCCGAGACGGTGCCAGGACCGCACCGCCTCGGCCAGCACCCACGCGCTGGGCAGTACGGCCACGGCAGCAAGCGTCCCGCGCAGTGTGATCGAGCCAGACAGCAGACGGTGCGCGGCCCACCCCCACGGCACCCACAACGCGCCGAGTCCGGCGGCCAGCACCGCCAGCAGGGGGCCGGCACTGGGCAGTAGCCAGTACTGCGTGACCAGCACGTACCCGGCGAGTCCCCACCACGCCCGCACGCCGCCCTCACGCGCGGTCGGTGCGGCGCGCACCACCAGCAGGAGCGGTGTCAAACCGAACCAGGCCAGCCACCACCACGACGGCGCCGGGAAGGCAAACGCGGGCAGTCCCCCGACGACCAACGCTGCCGCGCGTCCGGGGATCCGCGGTGGATCCGGTTTCTCATCGGCCCGCCGCCACTTCCCGCCAAACATCACCACCGCCGACGAGGACCCAGCTGAGTACCAAATCGGCGGGAAGCGCTGCAGCGAAAAGTGTTTCGAGTCCAACCCCGCGCAGCAGGACCACGACCAGCGGGGCGCCGTCCACCGCGGATCCGAGACCGCCTCATCTCACGACCAAAACCCGCGCACGCCAGGGCCCGCGGTAGTCGTCTTCGCTGGACGCGGCGAAAGCATCATCATGCTCAACATGATCCCCGACACGATGTCCGCCGTTCTGCTGACGGGGCATGCCAGACTTGACCGGCTGTAATTCAGACGACGTGGCTTCGCTCATTTCGCCGCCGCACCCAGCGGCGTCGTCTGCCCTGGTGCGGCCCAGCGGCCCAAGGCAGCACTGATTTCGGCCATACCGTTACAAGTGCCTCGCGGGAGTAAAATTCCGGCAGGAGGTCCGAGATGCGGAATCGCTCCAGCCAAGTCGCAACGCTCGCCGGCATCGTCGTCATGGCCGTGTCGTTGGCGGCGCCGGTGAACGCCCACCACGGATGGGCCGAGTATCAGGACACGCAATTCGAAATCACGGGAACGCTCGACACGCCCGTCAGTCTTGCCGGGCCGCATGCCACCGCGCAGATGAAGGTCGACGAAGACGTGTGGGACGTGGTGTTGGCCCCCTCCGCGCGTACTGCGCGCGCCGGCCTGACGGAGGACGTCATCCCCGTTGGCGACACGGTGACCGCGAGCGGCCACCGGCATCGGGATCCGGCGACGCTTGAAATCAAGGCCGAACGCCTCACGTGGAACGGAACGGTGTTCAACGTCTACCCCGAGCGGAATTGACGCCCGATCCGGCGGCGCCGCCTCTGGGTGCGCGACGCCGTCGCCGGTAGACGACACGCGCCCATGCTTGATGTACTCGGTTGGCTGCAGTCGTCTTCGCTCGGCACGTTCATGCGCGACGCGGGATTGTGGATTTATCCCGTCGTGAACGTGATTCACATTCTCGGCGTCGCGACGCTCTTTGGTGCCGTGCTCATTCTCGATCTGAGGCTGCTGGGGGTGTGGCGCCAAACGCCGCTCCCAGCGATTGCGACCGCTGCCGCCCCCGTGGCGGTGGCAGGCTTCGCGCTCGCCGCAGCCAGCGGCGCCTGTCTTCTCGCTTCCAATGCTCTGGAGTATCGAGAACAACCCGATCCTGCTGCTGAAGTTCGTGGCAATCGGGTTGGGACTCATCAACGCCGTCGCGCTGCGCCGCACCACGGCGTGGAAGGCCCACGCAATCCGCGAGGTGTCCCACTCCGAGGCGCGGCGGCTGGCACTCATGGGTGGCGTCTCACTGGTCAGTTGGCTGACGGCGGTCGCGGCCGGGCGGATGATCGGATACTGGTGAGCAGCCGCATCAGCGGCCGAAGACTGCGGAATCGTCCAATCAAGGTCGAGGAGGGGAAGGTGAACACCGCGTCTTCTCCCATCCGCTTTTTCGGCGCTTGATTTCGGCGCGTTCGGCGGCGGGGGCACTGCCGACGTCGTCACGCGTGCCGTCCTGGACGCCGTGACGGCCCGGCACGGAATCGATTTGTCTTACACTGACTTCGACTGGTCCTGCCAGCGGTACGAACAAGAGGGCGCGATGATGCCCGCCGACGGGCTGGAGACGCTGCGCGGTTTCGACGCGATCCTGCTCGGCGCCGTCGGCTGGCCCGGGGTGCCCGACCACGTCTCGCTCTGGGGATTGCTGATCCCGATCCGGCGGGCGTTCCGTCAGTACGTCAACTTGCGGCCCATCCGGGTGTTCGAGGGCGTCGACAGTCCGCTACGCGCCGCAAAGGACGTCGACTTCGTCGTGGTGCGGGAGAATGTCGAAGGGGAGTACAGCGAAATCGGCGGGCGCATGAATCGCGGCTTCCCGGACGAAATGGCCGTGCAGGAATCGGTTTTCACACGGGCAGGCATCAGCCGGATCGCCGACTTCGCGTTCGAGCTGGCGCGGACGCGGCGCAAGTACGTCACGTCGGCGACGAAGTCGAACGGGATCGTGCACACGCTGCCGTTCTGGGACGAGGTCGTCGCCGAGCGCGCAGCGCAGTATCCGGATGTGCGGACGGACAGCGAGCACATCGACGCGCTGGCCGCGAAGTTCGTGCTGCAGCCGGAGCGGTTCGACGTCGTCGTGGGCTCGAACCTCTTCGGCGACATCCTGTCTGACCTCGCAGCGGCGGTGGCGGGATCGATCGGTATCGCACCGTCGGCCAACTTGGACCCGACCAAGGAGTACCCGTCGATGTTCGAGCCGGTGCACGGCTCGGCGCCCGACATCGCAGGGCAGGGCATTGCGAACCCGGTCGGTGCGGTGTGGTCGGCGGCATTGATGCTCGAGCATCTGGGCCACGCCGACGCAGCGGGTGAGGTGTTGTCTGCGATTGAAGCGACGCTCGCTTCATCCGACACCCGGACGGCGGATCTCGGCGGCTCGGCGTCGACCATCCAGGTCACGGATGCGTTCGTTACGCGCTTGCGCTGAGGGGTGGGCGCGCAAACGCATCCAGGCGGTTCATTCGTCGAGCGTCGTGAACCGATGTATCGGAGCACCGATCCTGGCCAACCGATTCAGTGGCAGCAGGCGGTTGAGCAGGCTCCGCGCTGGGCACACAGACCAGATGAGTCCTACGGACCTTGCCCCGAACCACGACGAACGGGAGTCGTTCATCGTCGACAGCCTCGTCGACGCCTTCTCCGATCTGATGGCATCGGATCCGGACGCGTTTCGGACCAAGTTCCGCAAGATGGCGGCTGACCCGTTCGCATTCTTCCGCGGCAGCGCCTGCCTGTTCTACGCCGACGTGTCCGTACGCGATGACAGGTGGGCGGACGAGCGCACCAGCCGAGTCTGGATACAGGGCGATCTGCACTCGGAGAACTTCGGCACCTACATGGACGGCTCGGGGGTGCTGATCTTCGACGTGAACGACTTCGACGAGGCGTACGTCGGGCACTTCACCTGGGACCTAGAGCGATTCGCCGCAAGCATCGCGTTGATGTGTTGGCAGAAGGCACTTTCCGACGAGGCAATCACGAAGTTGATCGAGACGTTCGCCCACGCCTACGTGCGGCAGATTCGGTGGTTCGTCGACGTCGAGGACGATTCCACCTTTTCGCTCAATCTCGAGACCGCTCATGGAGCCGTGTTGTCGGCGTTGCAAGCGGCCCGGCTCTCCACACGCGCGGAGATGCTCGACCACATCACCGTGGTCGACGAATGCGACCGTCGCTTTCGCGAGCTGCCGGGCGTCGTGCGACTGGACGACGACGAGCGGACGAAGGTGGAAGCGGCCTTCGAACGCTATCTCGACACCATTCCAGAGACACAGCGATTCCGCGGAATCGTCTACGACATAAAGGATGTCATCGCCAAAACCGGGTTCGGCATCGGTAGTGCCGGCCTGCCCTCGTACACCGTACTGATCGAGGGCTTCAATCAGGCCTTGGACAATGACGTCGTGCTGTCGATGAAACAGGGCAACGTGGCGGCGCCGAGCCGCGTCGTCGACGACGTCGAAGTGCACGGGTACTTCAAGCATCACGGGCATCGGACCGCGGTCTCCCAGCGCGCACTGCAAGCGCACGCTGACCCGCTGCTCGGTTACACCGACATCGACGGGGTCGGCTTCGTGGTCAGTGAACTCTCGCCATACGAGACCGATCTGGACTGGAGCGAGCTGACCGAGCCGGACGAACTGGCCGAAGTCATCGAGCAACTCGGCCAAGCCGTGGCCAAGGTGCACTGCGTCAGCGACACGGACAGCGACCAGTCGCTGGTCGACTTTCAGACCGAGGACGCGATCATCGCTGTGATCGGAGACGACGAAGCCGGCTTCGTCGCCGACATGGTGGACTTCGGACTGACGTACGCCGCCATCGTTCGGGACGACCACCGCCACTTCGTCGAGGCGTTTCGGGAAGGCCGGATTCCCGGCGTCACCGCCACCTGAGCCCTGCGTTGAGTTCGGTCAGCTGGTCGAGGGCATCGACAACGTGGTCGGAGACCGTTCCTCCGGAGGAGTGGCCGGCTCCGGGCACGATGTGAAGTCGCGCCCCCGGCCATGATTGCGCCAGTTTCCACGCGACGTCGGGTGGGCAGCTCAGATCGAGGCGGCCGTGGATCAGTACCGCCGGGAGGTGGCTGATCCGATTGACACCGCCGAGAAGTTCTCCTTCGGCGCGCCACGCCGCGTGCCGCCAGTAATGAGTGACCAAGCGGGCGAAGCACATTCGATGACGCGGATCGTCATACCGCGGAATCGGGCGGGGTTCGGGTCCGAGGCTGACGTGGCTTTCCTCCAGTCGCACCAGTCCAGCCCGCCAGCACCCACTGGTGCACACCGAGATGGGTCCGCAGAGCTTCCATGTCGGCGATCAGGTGGTCGGTGGTGTTGGTCCCATCACGCCACCATATTCACACCGGCGTCGCTCCATACCGACCCGGTCACCGCAGATGACGCATTGCGTGACGTCTGGTTGCGGTTTGCGCCACGTGCCGCGGGGTGGCTGGTCAGTACTGCTTCACGATGACGCCGTCTTGGATGACGGTGCTCAAGCGCGTTTCAGCCAGTACACCGATGTCGACGAGGGGATCGATGTCTGTCAGCACGAAGTCT
The DNA here is from genome assembly GCA_963848855.1 of uncultured Actinomycetota bacterium. Classification (GTDB taxonomy): domain Bacteria; phylum Actinomycetota; class Actinomycetes; order Mycobacteriales; family Mycobacteriaceae; genus Mycobacterium. The sequence continues at coordinate 122,338 of CAWKFL010000004.1, read as the reverse complement.
CCCGCGGCCCCTGGGGCGATCACGCCGAGTTCGTGCTCGCGCTGCAGCAGCTTTGCAGCCGTCACCGTCGCGCTGCGGATTACCTCGATGGCGGGCATGACCTTGGCACGGATGGCGAATTCTCTGGCTTGGTGGCGCTGCATGCCTCCCAGCAGGTCGGTCCCGTAGGTCAGGTTCACTCCGCCGTCATAGGCCGTGCGCAAGGCGTTCATTCCGTTGTCGAGCACGGCGGACACCTTGTCCCAGTTGGCTTGTGAGAGCCCGAATTCGCGGCCTTCCTCCTGAAGTGCCCAGTAGGTCACCAGGTTCATCGTGAGGAACGCGTCGTGTTCGCAGAACAGCTCGACGGATTCATCGTCGAGGAGGTTGCCATGTTCGATGCCGCGGACCCCGGCCCTGAGTGCGCGGTTGATCGACCGGCCGGTGTAGGCATGGGCGGTGACATAGCGGTTCGCGGCGGCTGCTTCCTCGACCACGGCCTCGATCTCGGAGATCGAGTACTGCGTCGAGTCGATGCGATCGGTGGGCGAAGCGACACCGCCACTGGCCATGATCTTGACGTGGTGCGCGCCCTTGCGCAGCTCGTCGCGGGCGGCGTGGCGAACCGCGTCCACTCCGTCGGCAATACGTCCCAGGCCGGCGCAGCAGGAGTTCGGGTCGTACACGTGGCGGCCTCTGGACCGCCCGTCGCCGTGTCCTCCGGTCTGGGTCAGCGCCTTGCCGCAGAAGAACACCTTGGGGCCCCGCAGCAGGCCCTCGGCCTGTGCATCGTGGACGCCGAAGTCCGCTCCGGCGGCGTCGCGCACGGTGGTGAAGCCGCGATCGAGCATCTCCCCCATCAACTTGGCGGTCCCGAAGGCCACATAGGTGGGCGACCACTCCTGCAGCGCGGCGAGATCCGCCGTCACGGCAGTGGCATGCACATGGCAGTCGATGAGCCCAGGGAGTACGTATTTGCCGGTGGCATCGAGGCTCGGATAGTCCGGGACGTGCTGTCCGTCACCGATCCGGTCGATCACGCCGTCAGTGACTTGGATGTCTGCCTGCCGGTACTCGCCTTCGACGACGTCCAGGTAGGTGGCGTTCTTGATCAGCAGGTGCGCACTCATCAGAGCTCCCCAATGACTCGTTCGACGATTTCTCCGGCGCGTTCCGCGATCGCCAGCGCCTTCTCGATGTCCGCGCCGCTGTACGTGCCCTCGGCGTCCAGGATGTTCAGTGCTCCGATGCTCACACCGTGACGCACGATCGGCACGTTGATGATCGAAGTGCAGCCCAGGCTCTCGATGAGCGCCGAATCGGTGAAGATGCGGCGAACGTCCTCGCGCGTCTCGCCGAAGTACGGCGCCTGCTCGTCACGGCAACGCGTGACCCAGTCCGCGGCGACATCGGCGACCACGTCCTTACGTCCGCCTACCGGATACTGCTGCGGGTGCGAGGAATAGATCCGCTGCAGCGTCTGGCCGCCGTCGGTGAAGGCCAGGATGGTGAACAGCTTGAGGCCCATCTCGGCGCGGACCATCTCGTGGACCTCCGTCAGCGTCGCTGGTCGGCGAGTATCAATCATTCTGGCTCCCAGGCGCTTTCGGCAGTGTGGTGGGTACTGAACGCAGTTCCTGCATGGTGATGTCTTCCAGCGACCGACCCGCTGTGCGGACCGCGAAGAGCAGGGTGCAGGCGATCCCGACGGCCAGCACCGTCGTCGTCATGCCGAAGACGCCCGCGAAGCCCCACCGTGTCGCAAAGACACCGATGATCAGCGGCGCGATGATCGACCCGATGCGGCCGAACGAGGAGCTGAGGCCGACGCCGGTTGCCCGTAGCCAGGTGGGGAACACCTCGGGCGTATAGGCATAAACACCGGCGTAGGTGCCATTGAGGAAGAACGAGAGGAAGACCCCGGCCGCCATGATCCAGGGCGGGTCGGTCATCTGGCTGAGCCAGAACGCGCTCACGGCCGAACCACCGAGGTAGAGGGCGATGGTGAACTTGCGGTCGAGCTTTTCGTTGAGCACGGCAGCACTGAAGTAGCCCGGGATCTGCGCTATGTAGATGACCAGTGAGTAGGTGAAGCTGGTGGTGACGGTGAGTCCCTTCTGAACCAGCAGCGTGGGGATCCAGGAGAAGAAGCCGTAGTAGGAGAACGTGATCACGAACCAGATCAGCCACGTGACCGCCGTGATGCGCCACATTCGCGGCCCCCATAGGAATTTGAGGGCCTTTCCGAGCGAGAAGCTTTCAGGTTCGGGCTCATCGGCATGGTGCGGATCCACGGCAGGAAGCGGCGCTTTGGTAGCTCGGCGTACCTGCTCTTCGATGTCGGCGACCACCGCTTCGGCCTCGGCGGTCCTGCCGGTATTCATCAGATAGCGCGGTGACTCGGGAAGTCTTCGCCGCCACCACAGCAGCATCACGATCGGCAGAAACGTGATCACCTGCGCCCATCGCCAGCCTTCGGGTAACACGGGCACCACGAAGCGGCCGATGAGTGCGGCACCGACGAAGCCGAACGAGAAGAACCCGGCGAGGGCGCCGATGAACCATCCGCGGCGGTGGCGGGGCACGAATTCAGCGAGAAACGGTGAGATGATTGCGCTTTCGGCTCCGGTACCGGCCCCAGCGATGATACGGGCGATCAGGAACACCTCGAAACTCCAGGAGGCGGCGGCGACGAGCGAGGCGATGGCGTAGACCGCCAAGGCGTACATCATCACCTTCTTGCGGCCGACTTTGTCACCGAGATATCCGGCACAAAACGCCCCGAAGAGGAACCCGAAGGGCGATGCCGAGGCCACCAAGCCGAGTTGGCTGTTGCTGAGATGGAAGACCTCTCCGACATCGGGCATCAGGAAGGCAACAACCGCGGCATCCATGCCGTCAAAGGTGTAGCCCAGCCCGCCGATCAACAGCAGGAGCGTGTGCGGTCGGGAGAGGGGCAGGCGGTCCAGTCGGGCCGACAGGGAACCCGCTTTGGCGGATAGTGTCACACGCAACTCCTCGCTCGAGAAGTGATCCCGGTAACGGTATCGTCAGGCTAAGTGCAATAAATTTTGCAGTCAAATGCACGGTGAAAATCGCTTTGCAGGATGGGCATCCATCCCGACGCCCGTTCTGGTTCGCCACGTTCGAGTGAGGAGCTCAGGTGACCGATGACACCACGGAGAGCCCGGTTGACTCGGCCGGCGAACTGGACACCGTGCAGACGTGGCTGCGAACCCTGTTGCCGGCCAACGGTTCGGCGGGCCTCGGCAACAGCGGCCTGCGCGTGTTCAACCAGCTTCTCTGCCTACCGGGGAAAGCCAGCTATGCGACCGCGACCGAAATCGCTGAATGTGCCGACACCAGCATTTCCAGCGTGACGCGATTGGCGCAACGCCTCGGCTATGGAGGCTGGCCGGATCTGCAGCGAGACCTGCGGGTGCGCCATCTCGCGCGGTTATCGCTGATGGATGTGGCCGACGCCCATGGTGGCAGCCCCACGCCGTTCCAGGCGTCCTTGCGCCAGGATGTTGACTCTCTGACTGACAGCTTGCGCAGCGTGAGCGAAGAACAGGTGGTGCGCGTTGCCAATCGGCTCGCCGCGGCGGAGAACATCTATGCGGTCGCGCAGGGCAGTTTCGTGGCCGTCGCGCACGCGTTGTTGCACAACATTCGGCTCGCCGGGTATCCAGCGCGGGCCCTACTGGACAATGCGGCCGGCATTGCGAACCATGTCAGCCGATTCGATTCCGCCGACCTCTTGATCGTGTGCTCCTACTGGCGGCTCTATGACGTCGACGTGATCGCCGCCGCCCAGGCTCGGGCGCGCGGCGCCACCGTGATCGTCATCGCCGACAACATCTCACCGCCGCTCGAAGCATCGGCGGACGAAGTGCTTCTGGTTCCCGCCGAGGGAAGGTCGTTCTTCCCGTCCCTCACCGCAGCCATGGCCGTGCAACAAGGACTTGTCGCCACCCTGGCCGGCCTGGACCCCGAGCGCACGCGCAAGAGCATGGTCATCGCCGAGGACGCCTGGCAGCAGTTCAAGATATTGCACCGTTCTGCGACTCGCAGCAAACAGGCATAGAGCACGTCCATGCGGTGCGCGGTCGCACGAACGGGGTCGTCACTGACGACAACGGCTGGCGCATCACGCAATTCAAAGAAGTGACGGAAGTGCCTGATCCATCCGCTCGGACAGAAGTTCGGCGATGTGGCGACCTCGCCGCGGGGTGAGATCTCGAAGTTGGGTTCGACACGAGTAGCCGTCGGTGAGGAATACGGCGTCCTGGGGGGCGTCACGGGCGGCGGGCAGTAGCTGAAGTTCGGCTACGGCCACCGACGTCTCATAGTGGCCCTTTTCGACGCCGAAGTTACCGGCGAGGCCGCAACAACCGCCGAGCCTTCGTACCTGTGCGCCTGCCGTTTCGAGGAGTTTCGCGTCCGGCACCCACCCCATGATGCTGTTGTGGTGGCAATGCACTTGGGCGACGATGCGCGTTCCGTCCAGCGACGGTGGCGCCCATCCCCGCATGGTGAGCAGTTCTGCAAGCGTATGAGTCTGTTCGGCGACGGCTGTCGCCGCGGGTGAACCGACCAGTTCCGTCGCGTCTGACCGCAGCACTCCCGTGCACGACGGTTCGATCCCGACGATCGGGGTTCCAGGGGGCGCGCAGGTGGCCAGCGCCTCGACGGTGCGACCGAGGATCTTCTTCGCTGCGGTCAGTTGACCGGTGGAAATCCATGTCAGCGCACAGCATTCGCGTGTGCTGGTCAGTTGGGGCCGGTAGCCGGCGTCTTCGAGCAGCCGCACCGTCGCCCGCCCCACCTCGGGAGTGAAGTAGTTGGTGAACGAGTCAACGAACAACACCACCGGGTCGCCGGAAACGCTGCGATCGTGCCGCGTTCGGTGAAACCAGTTCCGGAAGGTCTGCGTGGCGAATACCGGCACCGTGCGACGCCGATCGATGCCTCCGCCGGACAGTGCCAGGGGTGCCAACCCGGGGATGCGCAGCGCTCCGTTGATCAACGCGGGCGCGCGGCTGGCGAGGTCGGCCCAGCGTGGTAGCCAACCCAAGGAGTAGTGCGACGCTGGGCGCAGGCGGCCGCGATGAGTTTGGTGCAGCACCTCCGACTTATAGGCGGCCATGTCAACACCGGTGGGACAGTCTGCCAGGCAACCCTTGCACGACAGGCACAGATCGAGGGCCTGATGCACCTCCGGGGAGCGCCAGCCGCCGCTGACGTTGGTGCCGTTGATCATCTCCTGCAGCACGCGCGCGCGGCCCCGGGTGGAATGTATCTCCTCCCCCGTTGCGAGGTAGGACGGACACATCACGCCGCCGGCGGCGGTGTTGTCGGCTCGGCACTTGCCGACGCCGGTGCACCGGTGCACCGACTGACTGAAGTCCCCGCCGTCGTGGTGATAGGCCAGCGCAAGGCTCTTGCGTAACGGCGGCGCTCCAGGCGCGCGCAGGTCCGCGTCGAGCGGGTGAGGGTCGACGATGACACCGGGATTGAGCAGGTTGTCGGGGTCGAAGACGTGTTTGACAGCGCCGAACAGGTCCAGCGCCCGGCGCGAGTACATCAGCGGGAGCAGTTCGCTTCGGGCACGACCGTCGCCGTGTTCCCCGGACAGGGAGCCGCCGTAACCGGCGACGAGTTGGCCGGCCGCCAGCAAGAATCGGCGCAGGACCGCAGCACCGTCAGGTCTGTGCAGCGGAAAGTCCAACCGGATGTGCAAGCAGCCATCACCGAAGTGTCCGTAAGGCAATCCGGTAACGCCGAACTCGGTCATCAGGGCATCGAAGTCGCGCAGATACCTTCCTAGGACCGCAGGCGGCACGGCGGCGTCCTCCCAGCCGGCGTGCGCGGGTAGCCCGGCGGGACTACGCCCGGACAGTCCGGCCCCGTCCTCCCTAATCCTCCACAAGGCGACGGCCTGCCCAGGGTCGTCCACGATCAAGCTGTCCACCGCATGTGCGGCCGTGATCAACTGCCCGGCCGTGTCGCGCACCTGCTGCGGGGACGTTCCGGAGATCTCCACGAACAGCCACGCCGATCCCGAGGGCAGATCAGGCACGGCGCCTGGTCCGCGGCGTTGTCGCACGACGTCGACGATTCGTGAGTCGAGACCTTCGCAAGCGGTGGGCGAGATGGGCAGGATCGCCGGTATGTCGTCGCCGGCAGCGGCGATGTCGGGATAGCCGAGCACCACGAGCAGTCGATGGCGGGGTTCGGTGACCAACCGCACGGTGGCCTCGGTCGTAATCGCCAAAGTGCCTTCCGTGCCGGTCAGGAAACGCGTGAGGTTCACGCCCCGCTCCGGCAGCAGATGCTCGAGGGCGTATCCGGACACCTGCCGCCCGAACCGTCCGAATTCGGTTCGGATGGTGGCCAGCCCGCCGCGGACCACTTCCTGCAGCGCGCCGGTCAATTCCGTGTGACCGGCCGAGGGATCCTCCTGTTTACCGGGAAGGTCCAACATGATCCCGGATCCGGTGATCAACCGCAGACCGTGCACGTTGTCGGACGTGCGACCGTAGGCGAGGGTGCGTGAACCGCAGGCGTTGTTTCCGATCATGCCGCCGATGGTGCAGCGCGAATGGGTCGACGGATCGGGTCCGAATCGCAGCCCATGCGCGGCTGCCGCACGTTGTAGGACCGCGTGCACTGTTCCGGGTTGTACGACGGCGGTCCGGGCTTCGGGGTCCAGGGCCAACACCTTGTTCATGTGGCGGCTGAAGTCGAGCACCACACCGGCGCCTACCGCATTCCCCGCAATCGACGTGCCGGCTCCGCGCGCAGTGAGAGCGACGCCGTGATCGCGACATACAGCCAGGGTTGCCGCCACTTCACCACTGTCGCGAGGCCGCACCACGACAAGCGGCGTGACTCGGTACAGCGAGGCGTCCGATGAATAGGCGGCAGTAGTCGTCGAGTCTTCGAGGACCTCACCGATCCCGGCTCGCCGCAGTGCGGTGCCGACCGCTGTGGTGGTGCTCATGGCATCACTAGGCTTCGTGGGATGTCGGACGCGGCCGCGTCGATCCAACCGCGGTCTAGCCCTTGGCATTTCATGCGATCGACCAATTCGGCCAGCGCTTGAGGTGGTGGTGGGCTGTCGGGTTGGCCGGCGTCGGAGGCGAGAACCAGCCTGTCCCCCGCCGCCAGGGCGACGTCGGCCAAGCGCGCGTCGGTCATGCCGGGTTGAGCCCACAGCTGATAGGCGGTCACCTCGATGAAGGCGCCGCGGGCGGCGAAGTCGGCGACCTCGCCCGGTGTCATGTTCGGCACCGTGTATGAGGGGTGGGTCAGCATGAATCGGCGAATGCCCTTGGCACTGGCCCGCTCCATCAGCCACCGGCACTCGGGTGTGCTGAGGTGACCGGTGCACAGCACCGCATCGGCGTCGGCGATGAGCTCCAGGATCGCGTCCACGTCGTCTTCCAGGGCGCTTCCCGTCGCGTTCGGGGGGATGCCGAGCACGGAGCGCTCGAGCCGCGAGTCGTGGTCGCAGAGCCGGGGCAGTCCGGCGCTTTCCTGAGTGTGGGCGTCGGCGGTGGGAAACCATACGACCCGGCCGCCGGCGAGCAGGGTGGAAAGCACCGCGGCCGGGTTGATCCCACCGGCAGGGCGGTTGAGCACGATACCGCCGACCACGTCGAGGCCGGTGGCGCGGGCGACTGCCTTGGCGCGCCCGACGGTCGACTCGTGGTGACCCTTGAGGACGAATCCGCTGAAGGCGGCAGTGCGGTAGAACTGGCCGATCTCGTCGTCGTAGCCGATGCGCGCGACGATGTCGGGCGCGGAGTGCACGTGGACGTCAAACACGGTCGCCCTCGACCCGTGTCGGCCGACCGGCCGACAGCAGCGACCGAAGATAGGCGGTGTTGTGCTCGGTGTGGAACGGGCGTGCTCGCCGGGCGGTCCGCACTTCGGCCAGGTCGAGTTCCACCCGGGCGCTGGCCTCGTTCACATCGAGCCGCAGCCGTTCGGTTCCGTCGGGGCCGACGACGCGCGACCCGCCCCAGAAGGTGGTGTCGCCATCGGTTCCGCATCGGTTCACGAACACGACGAAGCAGCTCAGGGCTCGAGCAGTGTGTTCGATGATGACGTCCCAGGTGCGCCGAACCTGCGCCGAGTCCTCGAGACAACCGCTCGCGACGGGGACGACGAGCACTTCGGCGCCTGCGGTGACCGCCGCCCACGGGGCCACCGGGTGCCACATGTCGTTGCAGATCATGGTTGCGCACCTGGCACCGGCGACGTCGTACACCTCGAGTTCGGTGCCGGGGCCGAAGGTGAGGTGTTCGTTCCACGGAGGGTAGGAGACCGGATGCAGTTTGTGCTGAATCGTCTCGATGCCGTGGCCGATGATCGAGTAGGCGTTGCGCAGACCCCCGCCGGGTTGCAGCTCGGCGAACCCGACGCCGACCGCGCCGACGTGATCGGCCAATCGCTCCATCCGCGCGTCGTGTGCTGACAAGGCGGGCCACGGGTCCCCGCTTGCACACTGGTATCCGTGCGCCGACAGTTCCGGGCTGACGGCGAGATCCACACCGGCGACCTCGTCGATCGATTCCTTCAGACGTTGCAGGTTGTCATCGGTTCTGCCGAACAGCGGCGCGGACTGGATCACCCCAACACTCAGGTGCTCGGACGATGCGGCTCCTACAGCAGGCCGTGGTCGTGAAGCCATGTCTGCGCCACCTCCTCCGGCGTCTTTCCGTCGGCATCGACCTGAGTGTTCAGGGCGCGCATCGTATCGTCGTCGAGCATCAGGCTGACCGGCTCCATCACCGCTGCGATCGCCGGGTGTTCGTCCAGAACGTTCTTCCGTATCGTCAAGGCACCGTTGTACACCGGAAAGAATCCCTTGTCGTCCATCAGTACGGTCAGACCCAGCGCGTTGATGCGCCCGTCCGTGGCGAAGACCTCTCCGAAAGTGCACGGGTTCGCGGTCCCGATCGCGTTGTATATCGGTCCTTCGGCGAGTTCGGCAACCTCATCGCGCGGCAGGGCGAAGCCGTAGGTCTTCTGCACACCGGCCCAGCCGTCGTCCCGGCCGAGGAACTCCGACGCTCCGCAGAAACGTGCCGCCGGCGGATCGGTGGTGGCCAATTTCGCGTAGTCGGACAACGTCTTGACGCCCAGCCGTCGAGCGGTGTCGGTCTTGACGGCCACGGCGTAGGTGTTGTTGGCCGGCATCGGCGGTAGCCATACGATCTGGTTGCGTTGCAGATCGACGTCCCGCACCTTGGCGTACTGTTCAGCTGGGTCGCTGATCACCTGCCGTTCGCCGAGATGGGTGAGCCAACCCGTGCCGGTGTACTCCCAGTACATGTCGACGTCACCATTGACTTCGGCCGACCGGACGGTGTTCGAACCCGACATACCGCACACGCGTTTCACCTTGGCGCCCTGGGATTCCAGGCGCTGCGCGGCGATTTCGCACAGGATGAGTTGTTCGGTGAACTCCTTGGAGGCCACCGTCACCGAGGCGCCGTCCAGCACACCGCCGCGCTGTCCCGTACCGTAGGCGTCCTCCGGTCCATCGGCGAACAGCGCGCATCCGCTGATCGTCACCGAGGCCATCCCCACGCCCAGCGCCGCAATGATCTTCTTGCGCATCCAATACATCCTTCTCACGAGTCAGATTCCCTTGGGCCGCAACAGCTGTTCGGCAATGGTGGCGGCCCAGTCGACGGTCAGCGCAAGGGCGATGGTCAACAGGCTGCCGACGACCAGTACCGGCAGTCGATTGAGGCTGATGCCTGCGGCGATGATCGACCCGAGGCCGCCGGCGTTGGTGTAGGCGGCCAGCGTCGCGGCACCGACGTTGAGGATCAGGGCGACCCGGATGCCGGCGAGCATGACCGGCGCGGCAAGGGGCAGTTCGATGGTGTGCAGGATCTGCCACGCGCTGAGGCCCATCCCGCGTCCGGCGTCGACGATCGCCGGATCGACCTCTCGAATTCCGACCATGGTGTTGCGCAGAACCGGCAGCAGCGCATACGCGACGAGCGCGACCAACGCCATCTTGAAGCCGACGCCGAACAGGATCGCCAGCAGCACCAGCAGCCCGATGGACGGAATGGCCTGTCCCGCATTGGCCATGGCGAGCACGGGTGCGCCGAGATAGCGGGCGCTGCGGCGGGTGAACAGCACACCCAGTGGCACGCCGATACCGATCGTCAGCGCCGTCGAGGCCAGGACCAATGCCACGTGCTGCCGCAGATCCCGCAAGATGAGCGAGAGTTCGAGGCTGCGCGCTTCGCTGGAGTCCAGGTCGGCGGTTCTGACGTAGACGAACACCGCCACCGTCAACGCCACGACGAGCAGTGGGGTCACCCAGCGGGTGGCGCTGCGCCCGATTTGAGTGGACTGCTCCACCGCCGACGACCTCATGGCCGCGCGCCGGGGGTGCGCGCGGCAGCAACCAGAAGGTCTTGCAGCGCGATGAATCTCGATGGTGCTCGGTCTGCACTGTTGCCGTCGTCGGCGTGAATGTCGGTGACGCAGACACCGTCGGCCTTCGCCGAGAGCACTCGCTCGAGCGCCTGTTGAACGGTGCTGGTGGGCGTCACGTCGACGGTGGTGCGCCCAGAACCGCCATGGTCGTGCTCGTCGGCACCGGCCGCGATGTCCTGGATGCGCAGTAGTGACAGTCGCCGAACCGACGCGCCGGATCCGACGAAGTCCCGGACGAACTCGTCGGCTGGGTCGGTCAGGATGCTCAGTGGCGTGTCGAATTGAGCCAGCCGTGAGCCTGCGTCGAAGATGGCGATCCGATCCCCCAACCGCAGCGCCTCGTCGATGTCGTGGGTGACGAACACGATTGTCTTGCGAATCTTCTGTTGCAGCTTCAAGAACTCGTCCTGCAGCTTCTCACGGGCGACCGGATCGATCGCTCCGAAGGGTTCGTCCATCAGCATGATCGGGGGGTCGGCTGCCAGGGCCCGAGCGACACCCACTCGTTGCTGCTGGCCCCCGGAGAGTTGCCGGGGATGCCTGCGCGCGTAGACCTTCGGGTCCAGGCCCACCAGGTCCAGCAGTTCCTCGGCGCGGCGTCGGCGGTCACGCTTGTCCACGCCAAGTAACTTGGGCACGAGTCCGATGTTGTCGGCGATCGTCAGGTGAGGCAGCAGACCGATCTGTTGGATCACGTAGCCGATTCCGAGCCGCAGCCGATTGGCATCGGTGTGGGTCGCGTTCTCGCCGTTGATCCACACGTCGCCCGAGGAGGGTTCGACCAGGCGATTGATCATCCGCAAGGTCGTGGTCTTACCGCATCCGGACGGACCGACGAAGACGACGAATTCACCACTGCGGATGTGCATGGTCAGCGGCGATACCGCTGCCCGCTCCTGACCGGCGTACTTCTTGGTCACCCGGTCGAGATGGATCGCGATGTCGCGGTCGGCGGGAGTGCGTTCAGACATGGATACCTCGTGGGGTCGTCAGCTTGGAGATCGTCAGGAAGACGACGTCGAGAAGCAGCGCGACCAAGGCGATCGCAATGACTCCCGACAAGGTTTCGTTGAGCGCGTTCGTGCCACCGATCCGGGAGAGCCCACGAAAGATGAGCTCCCCCAGACCGGGCCCACGGACCGCAGCCCCGATCGCCGCGGTTGCGACCAGCATGATGGTGGCGGTGCGAATGCCGTTGAGCACCACCGGCCACGCCAACGGCATCACGACCGTGGTCATCCTTCGGCGCGCATCCATGCCGAGGCCGCGAGCGGAGTCGATGATCGCGGGATCGACTCCTTCGATGCCAGTCACCGTGTTGCGCAGGATGGGGAAGATGCCGTAGATCGCCAGCACGGCGATCGTCGGGGCAACCCCTAGACCCAGGATCGGAATCATCAGGGCGAACAGCGCGAACGACGGAATGGTGAGCATCGTCCCCGACACGGACAGCAGCACCGACCGTACGCTGGGCCAATTCTCCGTCGCGAACGCCAGTGGAATCGCGATGCCCGCCGAAATCGCGACGCTCAACAGGACCAGCTCGATGTGCTGCTCCGTGAGAAACGCCAGACGTAACCAGTTGTCGGAGACGTATTCAGGCAGGCTCACCGGATCTCGCTAGGCTGGGACGCCGGCAGCAAATGCCACCGTGAAGAACTCGGCGAGTGTGTCGGCGAGTCCGCGGAACGTGGGATCGTCGTCGAGCATCCACTCGGTGTGTCCCTTACCAGCCAGCACCTCCAACCGCTTGGGCTCGTTGGCGGCGTCGTAGAGACGCTGCGCCTCGCTGAGCTTGTGGAGTTCGTTGTTCTCGCCGTGCACGATCAACAGTTCGCGCGGCGCAATCTTGCCCACCTGCTCCCACGGCCGGAACCGAAGCAGGTAGTCTGCCGACTCCAGCGTGACTCCAGAGCCGAAACCGGGTGCCTTGTAGAGTTCTTCGCTGACGTAGTCGTCGGTCTGACCGTCGAGGTCCAGCCGAACGATGTCCCACGGCGACGTAATCTCCGACCGCCCGGATTCGGTGCGGTGACCGCGGTCGGCGTGCACCCGTTCGAGCAGGCTGTGAAAGGATGCCTCGTCGTGCATCAGCCTCGTCGACTCGTAGCCGTCGGCGATGCCGTTGCAGCACGCGACAGCCTTCACCCGGTCGTCGTCGGCTGCCTCGTACACCACCACGCCGCCGCCCAGTCCCCACCCGAGCAGACCGACTCGGTTCACGTCGACCTTCGGGTGGGCTGCCACCCGGTCCACTGCGGCGCGGATGTCTTCGGCCCATTCCTGCGGCACCAGTCGGCCTCGCTCACCCTCCGACATCCCGAAGCCCCGGTAATCGAACCCCATCACCGCGAAGCCACGCGGTGTCAGGGCGCGGGCGAATCGCTGTGGGTGAATGACCTTCTGGCCCTGAAATCCGCTGACCGCGATCACGGTCGGAAAGGGACCCTCGCCCTCGTCGGGGAGATACAGGTCGGCATCGATACGTGATGCAGAACTGAAGAAGGGCGTAGCAATTGCACGCATGGTGACTGTTCCTCATTTCATTCGATACGACACTCAGCCGGTCAGGCCGAGCGCTGTGCGGTAACAGTTCGGGTGAACTGCACCGCCGTGGCCGTCACGTGACGGCCGATTGCAGAGATGTGATCTTCGACCCGGAATGCCGGCCCAGAAACGTTGACAGCAGCGATGATTCGTCCCGACCCATCGCGCAGCGGGCAGGCGATACCCACCAGATCCGGATCGAACAGTCGATTGGCGACCGCATAACGCACTTCGCGCGCCTTGACCACCTCGGCGAGAAACCTGCGGGCGCCCGCCAGGCCCTTCTTCCCGCCAGAACCGTGCGTCAGATCGAGAATGTGTTGGTCGTCATGGTCGAGCAACAACGCCATCCCACTGGACGTCGACGCCACCGGGATGGAACGCCCCACCCAACCGGTGGATTCGATCGACCGCATGGAACTCTCGGAATGAACCGTCAACACTTCATCGGCGCTGAGCACCGTCAGATGTGTGCGTTCACGCACCGTAGCCGCCAATTGACGCATCAACGGTACGGCGATCCGCAACAAACGCTGATCGCCGGCGCGCTGGGCGAGCGTGTGTAGCCGCCAACTCAACTCATAGGAGCCGTTCACGTTTCGTGAGATCAGACCGGACTCCAGGAGGCTCTTCAGCTGTCGGGACACGATCGAGGTGTCCCTACCGAGGGACCGTGCCACCTGGGAGACCGTCATGCCGTGCGGCTCGGCCATCGACTCGCCACTGGCCAGCGTTTCGAGCACGGCCATGATCTTCGCCGCCCCCGTCTGCCGCTGCTCCGGTGTCACACAGGTCAAGCTAGCCGCGGGATGTGATAGGTGCAACACGGCGTTGCAAAAAATGCAACGCCGTGTATCTGCCCGGGTGGCCCGCACACTGACCTGGTCCCTGCAACCGGGCCGACCGCCGCAGCCGGCTCGTCGATCGATCACCCCCAGCCTCGCGGGTGGCATTGTTACGCTTGGACGGTGACAGTCACACTTGGTCTGCAGATTCCCAATTTCTCTTACGGCAGCGGCATTTCGGAGCTGTTTCCTTCGGTGATCGCGCAGGCCCGGGAGGCCGAGGCGGCGGGATTCGACTCCGTTTTCTTGATGGACCATCTCTACCAGTTGCCGGGGCCGGGCGTGGGTCCTGATGACCCGATGCTGGAGGCTTACACCGCATTAGGCGCCCTGGCGACAGCGACTAGGCGGGTTCAGTTGGGCGCCTTGGTTACTGGTAACACCTACCGCAACCCAGCCCTGCTGGCCAAGATCATCTCGACGCTAGACGTCGTCAGCGCCGGCCGCGCCATCCTCGGCCTGGGCGCGGGCTGGTTCCAGCTCGAACACGATCAACTGGGGTTCGAATTCGGCACCTTTACCGATCGATTCAACCGCCTCAAGGAGGCGCTGCAGATCATCGACCCGATGCTCAAAGGTGAACAGCCAACCTTCAAGGGCACGTGGTATCAGGCAGAATCGGCCCGCAACAACCCACGATTCCGCGCTAGTGTGCCGATCATGCTGGGCGGCAGTGGCGAGAAGAAGACGTTCGCGATCGCGGCCCGCTACGCCGACCACCTGAACATGGCTCCCGGCTTCAACAACCTGTCGAGAAAGCTCAAGGTGCTGGCGCAGAGGTGCGAGGAGATCGAGCGCGATCCGGCAACACTGAAGACCAGCACGCTCATCCCGATGGTGATCGACGTAAAGATGACATCCGATCAGATTCCCGATGGCATGCAGGAGCGAATGCTGGTGGGCAGTGCGGAGTCGGTCGCCGAGCAGGTCAAGACCAAGGTGATCGATGCCGGTGTCGACGGCGTCATCGTCAACCTATCCAGTCACGGCTACACCCCCGGACTGATCACAGAGGTTGGCGAAGCTCTGCGGCCGGTGCTCGTCGGTTGACGGCACACCAGCATGTGTCGCCCTTCATGACCGGGCCCGCTTTCCGTCAATGGCTGAAGGCAGCGTCGAAGCGGATGGTCGAAGGCTGCGGCATAGCCGATCGGACGAACGCCACTGCGTCTGCCGCCCCGGTCAGGCGGTCCATGCCGGCGTCCTCCCATTCAATGGAGATGGGTCCGTGGTACCCGATGGCATTGAGCACCCGAAAGCAGTCCCGCCATGGGACATCCCCGTGACCCGTGGAGACGAAGTCCCATCCCCGCCGTGGATCACCCCAGGGTAAATGCGAAGAGAGCCTGCCGTTCCGCCCGTTTCCCGTGCGCTTGCGCGTGTCCTTGCAGTCGACGTGATAGATCCGCTCGCGGAAGTCATAGAGAAACCCGACTGGGTCCACGTCTTGCCACACCATATGGCTGGGGTCCCAGTTGAGGCCGAACGCATCACGGTGTTCGATCGCCTCGAGGGTGGCGACAGTCGACCAGTAATCGTAGGCAATCTCAGCGGGATGGACCTCATTGGCGAACCGCACGCCACACTCGTCGAAGACGTCGAGAATCGGGTGCCACCGCGAGGCGAAGTCGGTATAGCCGGCAGCGATCACCTCATCGGGCACCGGCGGGAACATGGCGACGTACTTCCAGATGGCGGAGCCGGTGAAACCTACCACCGTGGTGACTCCGAGCTTGGCTGCCGCTCGTGCGGTCCATTTCATCTCTTCGGCGGCGCGGGTTCGGACCCCTTCGGGATGTCCATCTCCCCATACTCTTTCCGGCACTAGCGCCTGGTGTCTGTCATCGATGGGATCGTCGCACACTGCCTGTCCGACCAGATGGTTGGAGATCGCCCACACACCGAGGTTGTGCTTGGCGAGCACGGCTTTCTTGGCCTCCAGATAAGCATCATCCTGTGCGGCGCGGCGCACATCGAGATGATCTCCCCAACAGGCGATTTCGAGACCATCATATCCCCAGGACGATGCCAGTCGGCAGACTTCGTCGAACGGTAAGTCCGCCCATTGTCCGGTAAACAGGGTTACTGGTTGCATCACTACTCCTTGCGTGTTGTTGCATCGCCGTGCGGTTAGAGGGCCGCACTCTCGTTCAGTCGTGAGTCCACTGCTGCGGCGGAGAACATTTCATCGATGACTAGGTGGCGAGCACCGTGAGCGGCCGCCCGCTCACCCAGTGCAGTCACGGCGATCGTGAGGCCGCGACTGACGATCGGAAGGGTTCGGTCGTGAATCACCTCCGTTATCGCGTCAACGAGATACGGCCCACTCACCCCGATCTCGCCGCCGATGACGACGATAGCCGGGTTGAGCAGCGCCACCGAGGTTGCCAGGACCTTCCCGATCAGCCTGCCGGCGTCCTCGACCAGCCTGATCGCGAGGGGGTCGCCGTCCCGCACGAGGTGAGCCACGTCCCGGGTTTTGGATATCTCTCGTCCTGCCTCCTGTAGCTGTCGCACCAGCGCTCCACCACTGGCTTGGGTCGCCAAACAGCCAAATGCGCCACAGGTGCAGCGTAATTCGGGGTGGTGCCCGGCGATCCTGATGTGGCCGATACCGCCTGCCGCACCCGCTGTGCCCCGTTCGGTGCTGCCGGAAAGCACCAGGCCGGCTCCGATGCCGGTCCCGACCTTGACGAACACCAGGCTGGCAGCAGTCGGATATCGGACTCGCGACTCCCCCAGAGCCATCAGATTGGCGTCGTTGTCGACGTAGACCGGGAGATGCTGTGCCCGGCTCAGGTGCTCGGCTATGGGGTAGTCGTGCCATCCAGGCATCAGTGGAGGATGGTTCGGTCGCCCAGAAGCGGTCCGCACATGCCCCGGGATACCGACGCCAAGTCCTACACACCGCGCGCGGTCGATTTGCGAGGCGGTGATCAGGTCGGTGAGGCGCCGGTTCAAACGGCGCAGGGTGCGTTCGGGTCCATCCCCGATGCGTATGTCATGGGTGGCTTCGGCCAGTATGCCTCCGTCGGCGTCGATGACCGCGAGTTCGGCGTGATTGGCACCGAGACCCGCTGCGACCACGAACTGGCGTGCACCATCGAACGAGATGACTTTGGTCGGTCTGCCTGCGGCGCCGACGATTTGACCGCTCTCGCGGATGTAGCCCGCAGTGAGCAGTTGAGACATTCGCTGCGCAAGCGTTGAACGAGACAGGCCGGTGAGGTCCTGAACCTCGCGGCGGGTCCGAACGGTGCCCGCCCTTACCAATTCGAGGATTTCCCCCGATGTCACGGCTCCGCCCCGGTGTTGCATTGAGTTCCTCATTCGTCGGCGATCGCTCGGTGTCGATCATCCAATGCGTATTCTCAGCCCTTCTCCGCGCCGGCGGTCAGGCCCCCGGTGAGAAGTCGCTCGGTAACGAGGAACAGACCGATCACCGGGACGGTGATGATCACCGACCCAGCCATCAGCACCGTCGTGGGAATCTCGACGCTGCCCGAGAGCTGCGACAGGCCCAAGGAGACGGTCCAGTTCTCTCGATGGTCGACCAGGAATAGGAGCGCGAACAGAAACTCGTTCCAGGCGATCATGAAGATGAACAGTCCTGTGGCGATGATCGACGGCATCGCGAGCGGGATGCTGATTCTCCAGAGCACCCCCAGTCGGCCGAGCCCGTCGACCATTCCGGCCTCCTCAACTGTCTGCGGGACCGTCTCGAAGTAATTGCGCAGCATGTAAATCCCGACCGGGACGGTTTGGGCGACATAGACCAGCACGAGCCCCGCCAACGACCCGCGCAAATGAAGTCGCGTGAAGGCCGCAAATAGCGGGATGGCGACGACGATTGCGGGGAAGAGATACGTAGCCAGGAACAATGCGCTGACCTGACGGCGGCCGAAGAACGGCAGGCGGCTGATGGCGTAAGCCCCGGGAATCGCGATCGCCAGAGCGAGCAGCACCGTCCCGACGGCCACGATCAGGCTGTTGACGAGAAACGACGAAAAGTCCTGTCCACCAGCACTGATGGGTAGAAGAACATCACGATAGGTCGTCAACGTCAGGTTGGTTGGAAACAATGACGATGGATCTGCCAGCAGCCGCTCGATCGGGCGAACGGACAGCAGAAACATGTAATAGAACGGCAACAGGACGATCAGCAACAGGGCCGCGACGACCATCCATCTCAGGACGGGAAAGACGCCACGCTGCAGCCGGTGGGATGACCAACGCTTGCCGACGGGCGAGGCCGATGTGTTCCGGGTAGTCACGCGCGTTCCCCTCGTCGTCGCAGGAGCAGGAAGTAGCCGGCCAACATGGCGAGCAGGACGACGACGAGAACCACCGATTGGGCCGACGCAGCACCGACATTGCGCTGCACCGTCAGCAAGTCGTATACCCGAACGCTGGCCACCCGTGTCCCGGCCGAACCGCCCGTGAGGAGGAAGATGTCGTCGAATTCGTTGAACGTCCAGATGGTGCGTAAGACGGCGAGCAGCGCAATGACGGGCGCCAACTGGGGCAGAATGATGTGCCGGAAGTTCTGCCAGGGCGTGGCGCCGTCGACCCGTGCCGCCTCTTCTAGCTCGGCTGGCATTGCCTCAAGCCGCGCCATCAGAAACAGAAAGGCGAACGGGAAATAGCGCCAGCCTTCAAACGCGATGACAGTCAGTAGGGCGGTTGGCACTTGCACGTCCAATCCGAGGATGGACAGCTGTCCGTGCGCCTGGGTAAGGAACGCGATGGGGCGATCCCAGCCGAGAATGTGCTGCCCCCACTGGTTGATCACCCCGAACTGTGGGTTGAGCAGTGTGCGCCAGACGAAGGTCACCGCCACCACCGGCGCGATGTAGGGCAACAGCATGATCGCTCTCACCACTGTTCTGCCGTGGAAGGGCCGCCGCAACGCCATGGCGGCGAGCACTCCCATGAAGATCACCAGCGCGACCGATCCGGCGGTGTAGAGGATTGTCGTGCGCAGAGTCGTCCAGAGCTCGTGCGAGGTGATGACCTTACGAAAGTTGTCCAATGTCAGTGGACTTAGCAGATTGGCCCTGCCGACGTTGATCAGGCGTAGATGCTGGAAGGAGATCAGCACCGACCAGACCAGGGGCAGGACCACCACGGCAAGCACGATCAGCAGAGTCGGTGACATCAGAACGAATCCGGTTCGCGCCTCGCGCTGGCGTAGTGTCATGGTGCGGTGCGCGCGCCGACCCGCACCATTGCGCCGCCCCTGGGCTTGCTCCGCGTCGTCATCCCGCTGCACGGCCGCTTTCACTTCAGGTCCTCCTGTATCGAGGTGGCCTCGTCGTTGGCGTCCTCTGCTGCCTGAGAAGCCGACGTACCGGAATTGATCACGTCCGCCAGAGCCTGTGGAACGATGAATTGGCCGGCGATCACGGCTGCGAGTTCGCCTTGGCCGCCGCTTCCCCACCGGGAGAAGCGATCGGGGCTGGTCGCCACCGACTCCAGGACTGCCGGACCGTAGACGTCGGTGAGCTTGGCTTTGGTGTCGACGCCAATCGTGAACGTCTTCCACAGATCGGCGTATCGGCGTGGGTCCTCTAGGGTGCCGACGCGAACGGGGACCTTGCCTTCAGGGGCGATCTGCAGCCAGTCCTCATAACCGTCCGACATCATGAACTTCACGAAGTCGCGGACTCTGGGCTTGGAGTCGCGAAGCATCACCCAGGAGACGATATCGCCCCACGCGGCCGGTCTCGGCCCGTCCGGGCCTTTGAAAGCGCTGACCACTCCGGTGTTTTCCGCAAGATAGCGTTTGTCGTTCTCGCACTGAGGGCATGTCGGGAGTGCATCGTCGCGTAGCCCCGCCAGCTCGTCGAGCAGAAATGACGACCACACGAGCATGCCGGCCTTGCCGGCGAAGTACGTGGCACGCGTGATGTCTGCGTCTTGGGTGCCCGCGATCGAGTAGTTCTTCATCAGATCGCCGTAGAACTCGATCGCTCGCACGCATTGCGGGCTGTTCAGTGTCAGGGTCTCCCCTTGCAGCAGTTGACAGCCGTTGGCCAGGGCGAATTGCTCAAATGTCTGTTGGGTGAAGGAGTCGGAGGGCCCGGTGGCCGCAACGATTCCGGCGACGCCGTCCCGGTTCAGCGTCTTGGCCGCTGTTTCGATGGCGTCGAAGGTGTCCGGGACACCGAGTCCCGCCTGGGCGAAGAGATCCTTGCGGTAGAACAGCAAATCGGCGAACGCGTCGCTGGGAACCGCCAGCCGCTCGTCACCACGGCTGGTCAATTCAAGAGAACGCTGGGAGAAGGTACTCGGGCCCAAATCCGAAACCACCGCCTTGGCAGCGTTCACGTCCAGCAGCTCGTCACTGGCAAGCTGATTCACCGTGTCCAACGACAACGAGCCGATGGCGTCGGGCAGCTCGTTCGCCGCAGCGGCGGAGGTGAGGACTGGCGTGAGCTGATCAACCGCCACCGCAACGATTTTCACCTTCACCCCGGTCGCCTGGGTGAATCGGTCGGCGATCTGCTGTTGCTGCACGACGCGTGGACCGTTGTCCTCCGTCGTCCAGACCACTAGCTCGTCGCGCGTGTGACCACCACCGATACCGGTGCATGCGCATAGCAGTGCCGTGCTGGCCAAGACTGCAGCCATGCGTCGTACGAATCTGCCCGTGATGCGCACCCTGTTCCTCTCGCGTCTGTCGGCCTCGGAGCCGGAAGCCCAGCTCGCAGGCCGGGCTCAGTTAAACACCAACTTATGTCTACGAACAAGACATAATTTGGCGCCGCGTCACGAATGATGCTCTACTAGAGCGGAATTGATGGTTGATTGTATGACTCAATCGGTTTACGGTCAGCTCGTCCCGTTCTCCGTCGGTGGGCGGATGGCCCCGTGCTTCCAGTGGTGCGGTGCCGACCGGGGCCCCAGGCAAATCAGGAGCGTTCATTGCAATCCCTGCGCGTCGGCATCGTGGGCACCGGCTTCATGGGCCGCGTCCACGCGGAGGCAGCCATCCGGCAACGTTCGCGGGTAGTCGCCGTCGCCGGCTCGACACAGCAGGCCACGACCCGCGCCATCGCCAGCTGGATGTGTGGACGCCCGGGCCCTCAGCGCGGACGCGCTGTGTCCGACCCCGAGGTCGACGTCGTGCACCTGTGTGTTCCCAACCATCTGCACTACCCGCTGGCGATGGCCGCGATGAGCCACGGCAAGCACGTGGTGTGCGAAAAACCCTTGGCCACCAACTTTGCCGACGCAACCGAACTATCCGATGCCGCAGACGGTTACGGGGTCGTCGGCGCGGTGCCGTTCGTCTACCGCTATCATCCTTTGGTCCATCAGGCACGTGAACTGGTGCGCGGCGGAGAACTCGGACCCGTGCACCTCGTCCATGGCAGCTACCTGCAGGACTGGCTTTGTGACCCGTCCGACCGGAACTGGCGGGTATCTGCGTCGGCGGGCGGGGCGTCTCGGGCATTCGGAGATATCGGGTCGCACTGGTGCGACCTCGCAGAATGGGTCACAGGGCACCGGATCACCGGGCTCACGGCGGTCACGCAGACGGTATATCCCACGCGCCCAGAAGGATTGGATTCCGGGGCCACTGCCGTAGAGGTGACCACCGAGGACATCGCCGTTGCCGCGCTGCGTACAGATCTCGGCGCGGTCGGCGCCGTCGTGGTGAGCCAAGTGTCACCCGGACGCAAGAACCGACTCCTGCTGGAGGTCAGCGGACCACACGGCACGGTGACCTTCGATCAGGAGGACCCGGAGCGACTGTGGCTGGGGCGGCGGGGTCAATCAACGATGATGCTCCGCGACCCGGCGACCTTGAGTCCCAGCGCCAATCGCATCAACACCCTTCCCGCCGGGCATGCGCTGGGCTATCACGACTGCTTCAGCGCCTTCCTCGCCGATGTCCGCCACGCGGTTCACCACGGGGAAGTCCCTGACAGCCTGCCCACCTTCCGCGACGGCGCTCGCGCCGCCGAGATCACCGACAGTGTCCTACGTTCGGCTTCCGCGGCCGCATGGTGACCCCCGTCACCCACTCAGTCCGGCCCGCTAACGACCCACATACCGCAAAGGATCAATACCCATGGGATCTGTGGTCAGCATCAGCGACCCACGCACCGCCGAAATCGTCGACGAGCAGGATGCCGCACTCGCCGGCGGTGAGGTGCGCCTGCGCACCATCTACTCCGGAATCTCAGCCGGCACAGAACTTACCGAGTACCGGGGAACCAACCCCTACCTCGACAAGATGTGGGACCCGGCGCGACGGCTGTTCCGGGCAGGCACTCCAACCAACGGCTATCCGCTCGTCGGTTTGGGATACGAGGAAGTCGGAGAAGTCGTCGAATGCGCCACCGATGTCACCGATGTCCGAGTCGGGGACCGTGTTTGGGGCGTCTGGGGGCATCGGAGCCACACCATTCAGACCGCGGAGTACGCAGCCGCACGCCTCTTGGACCCAACGGCTGACGCACGGATCGGAATCTTCTCGCACATCGGGGCCGTCGCGCTCAACGTGGTCCTCGACGCCGACATTCACCTCGGAGAGACGGTCGCCGTCTTCGGTCTTGGTGTGCCCGGGCAGCTGGTTGCCCAATATGCTCGGCTGAACGGCGCCAGGGTGATCGCGGTCGATGGTGTGACGTCACGCCGTAAATTGGCCTCCTCCCTCGGCGCCGACGAGGTCATCGACCCTACCGAAGGTCAGGTCGCCGAGAGAATTCACGACCTGACCGATGGCCGCGGCGCTGACGTCTGTCTAGAGATCACCGGCAGCTACGCTGCGCTGCACGAGGCGGTGCGGTCTGTGGCCTATAACTCCCGGGTCTGCGTCGGCGGCTTCTTCCAGGGCGGCGGAACGGACCTGCGACTCGGCGAAGAGTTCCATCTCAACCGCGTCCAACTCGTCTGCTCGCAGATCTCCGGATTGTCATCGTCGGTGCACCACCGTTGGGATCGATACCGACTGGCTGCCACTGCGATTCGACTCGCCACGGAGCGTCGGTTGCAGGTGTTGGACCTCTTCACCCACACCTTCCCCGTTGCGCAGGCCGCGGAGGCGTACCAGCTGTTGGACGAGCGACCTGCCGAAGCGCTACAGGTCCTACTGGATTTCGACACGGAGAAGGCATGAGAACGGTGACGAAGGTGCAAGCCCGTGTTGCGAACTGGTTTGGGAAGCAAGGATGAATCTGATATGTGTGCAGGAGCAGCACCTGCCGGGAGAAACGGTCATCGCCAAGTGGGAGGCCGCGCAGGCCTGGGGCTTTGATGGCATCGAGCTGCGCGGCAAGGGTGACGGTAGCTTCCGCTCCCGGCTGCCCGAGCTGCGTGACGCCGTAAGACGGGGCGTGGTCATGCCGACTGTGTGCGTCGAAATGCCGCATTTCATCGGGGCTTTCGATGCGCAACTACGTGCCGATGCCATTGAGCAGCTGCGCCAGCAGCTCAGTGTAGTCGCCGAGATCGGTGGGCGGGGTGTGATGACTCCCGCGTCGTACGGCATGTTCTCCACGCGGCTACCACCGTTCATCCCGCCCCGTGAACCCGAAGAGGACAGGAAAGTAGTGCTAGAGGCACTCGCTGTCCTAGGTGCGTACGCCGCCGAACTGGAGGTCGAGATCTATCTCGAACCCCTCAACCGCTACGAGGACCACATGGTCAATACCGTTGGGGCGGCTTCGGAGCTGATCGATGCCGTCGGGCTGTCCTCGGTGAAGGTCGTCCCGGACACCTACCACATGAACATCGAGGAAGCGGATCCGGCCCGCGCCATGTTGACTGCCGGACCTCGCATTGGTCACTTCCAGGTCAGTGACTCCAATCGGCTCGAGCCGGGCGCCGGCCACATCGACTGGGCACTGGTCGGGGCAACGGTGAAGGCGCTGGAGTACACCGGCCCCATCGCAGTCGAGAGCCGGCTCTCCGGCCCCGCACACGAGGTGCTGCCACGGGTTCCGCCGCTGCTTCGGCGGTACCTGTGAGCGCGCAGCCCGCCGCGGCGCGGACACTCCTCACGAACTGGCGCGGTCGCTACACCGTGCCGGCCGGCGGGCTCTACCCCCACCAGTGGAGCTGGGACTCGGGTTTCAACGCCATCGGTCTTCGGCACCTGTCACCTACGCGCGCCCAGCAGGAGCTGGATTCATTGCTGAGCGCGCAGTGGACCGACGGACGGCTCCCTCAGATCGTGTTCGACCCCGCCCGAGACGAGGACTACTCTCCCGGCGCGAGCTTCTGGCAATCCGGCCGCCTCGGTACCACCCATCCCCCAACCGCAGGCCTGGTCCAGCCACCCAATCACGCATGGGCTGCGCTGTTGGTGCACCAGAGCGACCCGGGTACCTCCCGCAGACGTGGATTCCTCGAGCGCGCCTACCCGCGCCTGCTGGCCTGGCACGCCTACCTGCGCGACCGGCGCGACCGCGGCGGCACCGGTCTGGCCTGCCTGGTCCACCCGTGGGAAAGCCTCGACAATTCTCCCCTATGGGATGCCGCCCTGGCGCGGGTCCCGCTCCCGGCGGCCGATACCGACGTTCCCCGCCCGGATCTGCAGCACGCCGACGTCACCGAACGCCCCACCAACACCGACTACCGACGATATCTCCATCTCGCCGCGACCTACCGCGACCACCGTTGCGACGACTCGGCCGACCACCCGTTCGTCCTCGAGGATCCTGGCTTCAACGCGCTCTGGGCCCGATCCGAACTCGCACTCGGTGAGATCGCCATCGAACTGGGCGAGGATCCTGCCCGACACCTTCACGCCGCCCGGACCATCGAGGCAAGCCTGGAGCATCTGTGGGATCCCGACCTGAGCTGCTACGTGGCACGTGACGTGCTCACCGGCGAGCCGGCCCGTCTCCGCACGGTATCCGGGTTGCTGCCGCTCCTGCTGCCGCAGGGACAGCACACCCGGGAACTGCTGGAAACGTTGCGCGGCAAGCATTTCGGCCTTGGCACCGTCCACCTCGTCCCCAGTCACGACCTGACCGCGCCGACCTTCGACGCGGCCCGATACTGGCGCGGCCCCTCCTGGTTCAACACCGCCTGGCTCATCGCCCACGCACTCACCGCGCAGGGACTGACCACCGAGGCCCGCCAACTGAAAGACGACATACTCGCCCTCGCGACCGAACACGACTTCCCCGAGTACCTCGACCCCCACACCGGACAACCACACGGCACCCGCAAGTTCAGCTGGACCGCAGCCCTAGCCCTCGACATCGGCGCCGACCAACTCTGCACCACCATCCAGGGAGACACATGAGTCACCCGAGGCCACTGCGCATCACCGTGTGGAACGAAGGCCGCCACGAGAGCACGCAACCGGAGATCGCCGCGATCTACCCCGAGGGGATTCACGGAACGATCGCGCAGGGGCTGCAGGCCGAACTCGGCGGTCACTCGACAATCCGGACAGCGACGCTCGGCGAAGAGAACGAATTGCTCAGCGAGGGCGCACTCGCCCAAACCGATGTGCTGATCTGGTGGGCTCACATCGCGCATCACGACGTCACCGACGAGACGGTGCACCGCATCCACCAAGCCGTACTCGCCGGAATGGGTTTGATAGTCCTGCATTCAGGCCACTTCTCGAAGATCTTCCAGTCGCTGATGGGAACAACCTGCTCGCTGGGCTGGCGAGACGATGCCGACCGCGAACTGCTCTGGTCGGTCGCCCCACATCACCCGATCACCCACGGCGTGCCACAACCACTCGTCCTTGACGAGCACGAGACCTACGGCGAATTCTTCGACATCCCAACGCCCGACGAACTCATCTTCATCAGCTCCTTCTCCGGCGGCGAGGTGTTCCGCTCCGGTGCCACCTTCACACGCGGCCGCGGCCGAATCTTCTACTTCAGCCCCGGAGACCAGAAGTACCCGATTTATCACCATCCCGACATCAGACGTGTCCTCGCCAACGCGGCTGCATGGGCCGCACCCCAATCCAGGCAACTCCCCCATGATCGTGAGCTGCGATGACCCCTCCGCTTGCGACGTTGACGCGCGGCGCACCATTCAATCCTCATATGGTGAACGGAGGCAAGGATCTTGCCGACGCCTCTGAAATCTCCGTGGCGCCCTGGCCACTCATGGCGACGGCCATAGTCCGTGAGGTCGCAAATGTCGCCGACACGCCTCGAACACTCGGATCGTCCGGCACGCTCTTCTGCCGGTAGGAGGGATTTACTTCTCATGGCAGCAATCACGTATGACCGTGCGACCAAGCTCTTTCCCGGCTCCGACGTCCCCGCCGTCGATCAACTTGACCTGCACATCGAGGACGGCGAATTCCTCGTCTTCGTCGGCCCGTCCGGCTGCGGCAAAACGACGTCGCTGCGGATGCTCGCCGGACTCGAGCACGTCGACGGCGGACACATCCGGATCGGCGGCCGCGACGTCACCCAGGCCGAACCCAAGGACCGCGACATCGCGATGGTCTTCCAGAACTACGCGCTCTACCCCCACATGACCGTCGCCGAGAACATGGGCTTCGCCCTCAAGCTCGCCGGCACCGACAAGCCGAGATCCGCAGGCGCGTCGAGGAAGCCGCCGACATGCTCGACCTCCGCGCCTACCTCGACCGCAAACCCAAGGCCCTCTCCGGCGGCCAGCGGCAGCGGGTGGCCATGGGCCGCGCCATCGTCCGGCAACCGCAGGTGTTCCTGATGGACGAGCCGTTGTCGAACCTCGACGCGAAACTGCGAGTGCGAGACCCGCACCCAGATCGCCCAGCTCCAGCGCCGGCTCGGCACCACCACCGTCTACGTCACCCACGACCAGGTCGAGGCCATGACGATGGGCGACCGCGTCGCCGTGCTCAAGGGCGGCGTCCTGCAGCAGTGCGCGTCGCCGCGCGAGCTCTACCGCTCGGCCCGCGAACGTCTTCGTCGCGGGATTCATGGGCTCACCGTCGATGAACCTGTTCACCGTGCCCGTCAAGGACGGCGGCGTCCGGATCGGCGACCAGTTGATTCCCGTACCCCGCGACGCCCTCGCCGCAGCGGGCAGAGAGGTGATCTTCGGCATCCGGCCCGAGCACGTCGAGATCGCCGACAGCCGGTGGCCTCGAACTCGAGATCGACGTCGTCGAGGAACTCGGCTCCGAAGCATTCGTGTTCGGCCGCAGCACCAGTCAACGGACGGACGGAGAATCTGGTCGCCCGGGTCGACTGGCGAAACCCGCCCGAGAAGGGCCAGGTCGTGCACGTCCGCATCGACGACGCACACGCCCACCTCTTCGGTACCGACGCGGCCGGCGAGCGCTTGGCGGCTTGAAAGGGCGTGTAAGGGGCAGCAAAAGGACTGCGTTGACAGCCCCGCACGCCCGCGGCATCCTCGTCGACCAGGTGCGGCGCGGCGGCGGAATGTTCAGGCGGACAGCGTTTTTGAGCGGTCAGCGCGATTCCGAGGCGCTCATGACCGGATGGCCAACCCTGCGGAGATCTTCGCGGCTGCCTCGGCGACGAGCGCGCCGAGCCGCGCGTCCCCCCTTCGGGGAACCTGTGCGCGGGCATGAAGACGCTGATCGCCGCGACGGGGTGGCCCGGCCGCCAACTGACCCTGAGAACCACGCCAAGGATCTGCGAGGCAAGCGGTTGGCTTGGGGTGCCGTGTTTCTCACGATCTGCACCACCGGCGTCTTTGCGGCCAGCTACTCGTATATAACGTTCGCACCGACCTACCTGCGCGAGACTCTCGGGGTATCACTGGCGATGTCCACAGTGGTCCTGACCATCGGAACACTGCTGGGCATTGGAAGCTACATCGTGTTCGGCACGATGTCGGACCGGGTCGGTCGCCGTAGGGCGACTATCTATCGGAGTCGCCGGGTTTGCAGCTTTCGCATTGTGGGGCAAGGGTTCTCCCACGGTTGGTGTCGTGGCGTTGATGGGCACCGCAATTGGATATGTCGGGTTCGGCGTCTTGGGCACGTGGATCTCCGAGTTCTATCCGGCCAGGTCCCGGGCGCTCGGATCGAATGCCACCTACTACGTAGCGCGCGGACTCGGCTCCGGCCTCTACCCGCTGTTCGCGCTCACCCCGGCGGGAGGCGATCTACGAATCGCCCTTGCCCTCGGTGGAATCGGCGCCGCTCTCGGCCTGGTCGGATGTCTCTTCGTGCCCGATACGGCAGGCCCCAACAGGGCGAGGCCCTCGTCCAGGTCACCTCGTGCGGGATATGCCACACCGATCTGCACGTAATGAAAGGCGAGGTGGCGTTTCCGTCGCCGGCTGTCCTTGGACACGAGATCTCAGGGACCGTCGTCGCGCTCGGCCCCGACACCGTTTCGGTTCGGGGCATCGACGTCGGATCAAAGGTGGTGGGAGCTTCATCATGCCGTGTGGCGCGTGCCGCCAATGTATCCGCGGCCGTGACGACATGTGCCTGCCGTTCTTCGCTGACAATCGCCTCAAGGGTGTCTTGTACGACGGCACCACGCGGCTGCACCGACTCGACGGATCTCCCCTGGCCATGTACTCGATGGGTGGACTCGCTGAGTATTCAGTGGTGCCGATCAACGCCCTGGCGCCGCTGCGTGATGAGATCCAAGACGTGCCGGCAGCGATTCTCGGGTGCGCGGCCTTCACCGCCTACGTTGCCGTGCACCAGACTGCGGCGGTCCAACCTGGAGAATCGGTCGCCGTCGTTGCGATCGGAGGTGTGGGGTCGAGCATCGTCCAGCTGGCACGCGCGGCCGGCGCAAGTACCGTCATCGCCGTCGACATCAGCGACGAAAAGCTGTTGGCGGCCAAGAGCCTTGGCGCGGATCATGGCGTGAACTCGATGGCGACAGACGCGGTGTCTGCGATCCGGGAGCTAACCGACGGCGCCGGCGTCGATGTCGCGTTCGAGGTGCTCGGCCGCCGACAGACCTTCGAGCAGGCCGTCAAGATGCTCACCGACGGCGGCCGGATGGTGGCGGTTGGCATTCGCAGCGGGCGTACTGTCCGTCGACGACATGGTGACGCGAATCTAATCCCATCGACGATGTCAGCGACGCTTACGCCGCGCCGGCGCGGGTGAAATACTGCGGTCGCGCGGTCATCACGATGGCCGCCTGAACCCTGAGCGTCGTCGTCGGGTTCGCCGTTGCTGACAGGATTTGCCAACACTCGGTACAGACCGTATTCGGAGTCGGCGGCGGGGTTGGGGTGGCGCTTCGAAGATGGTCTGATGATGGCATGCCGATGTCACCATTTCCCGAGGTCGTCCGGTTCGCCGACTGCGCCGTCCAGCCGTGGGCCAACGGGCGTGGGGCTTCCCCGTGTCATCGCGATCGACCCCGACGGTATGGAGGACGGTGTGTTCGATTGGCGTATGAGCGTTGCCACGGTCGACAGTGGTGACTTCTCGAAGTTTCCAGGGGTCGATCGGGTGATCGTTCTGGTGGATGGTCCGACGATGACAATGACAATCGACGGTGGAGTACATGTCCTCGACCCTTTCCGTCCGAAACGGTTCGCCGGGGAGTCGGTGGTGTCGTGCGTTGTTTCGCAGCAGTGCCTGGACTTCAACGAGCTATACACGTCGCGGGGTATGCAGCGCTGACGTCAGTATCCGGGTGGGTTTGGACATGTGGGCACTCCGCTGGATTGTTGGAGTTTCATCGTGTCGGTGGCTGGGTCGGTGACTGTGCGGTCGGCCCGTGGAACGGCGAATGTCGGCATCGTTTCGACACTGTGCTGTTGTCGTCCGCGGCGGAAGTATGTGTGGGGTCGGGAGGACGTATGGCCCTGGTGCGAGTGAAGTACGCCCCTGGCCGCGGCCCGCGTTGACGAGCCGCAGCTGCGTGTCCCATCACGCAATTCGCCCGAAAAAAGGGGCTCGGCTCAGAACGGGCATATCCGTTGATGTCGTCGTCGAAATCGAAGACGCGTTGGAGTGTGGGGGTGGGCGCTTTTCGCACGCCTCCTCAGTCATCGGTGATACTCCGCTCCTACGGTGGGATTCGCCGTCGTCGATCCACTCGACCGTGCTCCGGCGGCGACGGTCGACGGTGAGGGTGAAGATGTCGGGCCGCGCGTAGTGCCCCGCTACGTCGAGGTCGTGCTTGTAGGCAATCGTCTGCTCGACGTCGATGTCGGCGTGAACGATGCCTGGTGCATCGATGAGTGGTTCGACGAACCATGTGCCGTCCGGGCCGGCGACTTGCGACCCGCCGGGGAACCAGATGCCGGACTCCGGTGTGTCCGGTCCGACCCCGGCGCGATAGGCGTCGCGGACCTCGTCGGGCACGTCCTCGGCTCGCAGGAACTGGGCCGCGGCCACGACGAAGCACCGTCCCTCGAAGGCGTAGGAGAGGCTGGCGACCCGGTGGGCGTCGGTCATGTCCGGCCAGGGCAGCAACATGGATCTGCTCATCCTGGTCGTGCATGGCCTGTCGGATCAAGGGTTGCCAGTGCTCCCAGCAGATCAGTCCACCCAACCGGCCGAATTCGGTGGTGTGAACCCGCAAGCCGGAGCCGTCGGGCGACGGCGCCCACACGATCCGTTCGGTGTGGGTGGGTGTCAACTTGCGATGGACACCGACCGTCTGGCCCTCCGCCCCGATGGTGAGCTGGGAGTTGAACAGCGTGCTCGCGTCCCTTCCGTAGCGCTCATTCAGACCCATGACGACCGTCACGCCCGCGCGAGCCGCGGCTTGCCGTACCGGGTCGAGCTCGGGGGCGTCGCTGCTGGGACACTGCTGAACCAGTGCGGCATACCAGCGGTGGGCCTCGGCGTCGTCCCAGCCGGCGAGCCCAAAGATCCAGGCCGGATAACCGGTAAGCCAGGTCTCGGGGAAGGCGACCAGGCGAGCGCCGTCAGCCGCCGCGGACTCGATGTGCTTCGACGCCCGGCGAACGCCCTCGGCAAGGTCGAGAATCGCTGGCGGCTCCTGAACGATGGCAACCCGAACCGTCGACGGACTCATCGCGGATCCTCTTCGGGTGCTGCCGGGGCAGCCAGACCCTCGGAGACCAGCTGACCGAGCTCTCGCTTGCTTGTTTCCACCCTCCTGGCCTCTTCGGTGAGATCCAGGCTCCGGCTGAGTACGAGGTACAGGCCGCCAGAGACGACCAGGCCGACCAAGAAGGCGATGTCCACCCCACCGAGCGCGTGCGCCACCGGCCCGGCATAGAAGCTCAGAGCCATGAAAGGCACCATGGCAAGTAGACCGATCACGTAGGCGGTCAGACCGCGCCAGGACCAGCGCCCGTAGATGCCATTGGGATTGAAGATCTCGGTGATGGCGTAGTGCCCATGGCGCACGAAGTAGAAGTCGACGAGATTCACCGCGGTCCAAGGGATCAGGAAGTACAGCATCAGCAGCACGAAGTTGTTGAAGCTGGCCAGGTAGTTCGTCAGGCAGGAGCAGGGCGACCACCACGAGTGACCGCGACCACCAGGATCGCCGACGATGCGCGTCACGCAGACCCGAGGCCGGACGGGTGCGGAAGCCGTCCACCGCGCTCGCGCTGGTGAGCATGGCCGCCGTAGGAGTTGACCGCCATGATGCTGATCAGCGCCGGGACGCGAGACGAGCACAGCGAACGTGCCGAAACCGGGCAACCGATGTCGTTGCCGACCTCTGGAGGCTGCCGATGGCGTCGGGTGGCGTTCAGATCGCGGCCCAGCAGTGCGCCCAGGCACATCAGCCAGACCGCGGAGCCGGCGGCACCCGCGTAGGTCCACGCAGATCACCTCGCGTGCTGGGCACGTCCTTCGGCAGATAGCGGGAGTAGTCGGACACGTAGACCGCGTAGCTGATCTGGTAGCCGGCCGCGGCGGAGAACATGATGAGGAAGACGGTCCAGGCAACACCGGTGTCCGGGGTCGCCGAGGGCCCGCCCAGGTGTCACCGCGCGCCGATCGTGAAGACGCCGAACACCACCATGACAGGATAGGTCAGCCAGCGCTGCACCTAGTGCAGCAGGTCGTAGCCGACCACGGCCAACACGACCGCGAGACCGATCAGCAACGGGTACCAGAACCAGGGCCCGCCGGGCAGGACGGTCTGCAGCGCCCTGCGTGGCCAGTACGACGTTGAACACGTTGAACCCGACGTAGACGAAGACGCACGGCGGCGAACGGGAGGATCGCCCCGCGGATCCGAACTGGGCCCGCGACTGGATCATCTGCGGCAGCCCCATGCGTCGGGCCCTGGTTGGCGTGGAACGCCATGAAGAAGGTGCCGAAACACACACCGAGCACGATGGCCAGGCACGCCATATCCGAGGCCAAGCCCGACCGCGGGGCCGAGGAAACCCGTCACCATCGTGGTCAGCACGAAGTTGCCGGTGAACCAGAACGGGCCCTGGTGCCACACCGTTCCGTGTCGCTCCGTGACAGGTACGTAATCGATCGACCGTGTTTCGATCACCTGCCGCTGGCGGCCCGGGCTGGCTGCACACATCTGGCACCTCCATTTCTCCACGGCTGGGACGGAACGCCGCTCGTCAAAGTCTGGTGCATCGACTGCGGACCAGGCAACGGAGGAATGGGAGTCCGGCCGAGGGCGTCCAGCTTTGTCTCCTGGTCGGATAGGCGGCGCGAGCTAGCTGTCCATGCGGAACGGGTGGCCTCGAGTGCGGCGCCGATCTCTTGTGCGGCCAATTCGATCTGCGGTCGCAGGTGTTGACTTTGGCTGGCTGCGTCGAGAATCCGCTGCAAGGCTGATCGAGGCTCCTGCTCAGCGTGAGAGCTTGTCGGTGCCGACCGCCGCGAACTAGACGCTCGATCTAATGGGTCTCGTGCAAATCCGTCGGTCTCGAAAGACGTTGACGCTGAGCAATTTCGCTGAGTTGTTCGGCGAGGCCTCGTGCTTGGGGCGTTCCGAATCCATTGGCCGATCCGTCTCCTCGATCTCGCCGCGGTGCACCGATTCGTACACGAGGGGCGAGCACCTGAGAGCGCAGCAGTGTGGGAGCCGCCAGGCTGTGCTCCGGTGGAATGGTCGCTCCGCCGGCGGCGAGGTCGATGGCCACCCGTGCATCGATGACGAAAGATGTCATACCAGCACCTTCGCTGGACCGCAGGTGTTCGGCTACCGCGATTGTCTTCGATCGGCGTTACAGCACAGCCACTCTCGGGCCGGACAACGTGCATTGTGACCGATGCCGACTGCGGAGGCCCCTCCGCGCCCCAGGGCCCGGCACCAGCCGTGGCCGTGGCCGCGGCCGTGGGAATGAATGTTTCGGCTTCGCGTCACGTAGATCGCGAACCGGACACAGCCAGCCGACGCTACACGAATAACAGCAGCCACATTGGTAACGTCGCCCGGTGCAGGATTCGCCGGGGACCACCGACCTGCGGTCATCGCGCCCGATTTCCCGGCGCGACGCACTGCGCTATGTCGCCGCTGGGTCGGCGCTGGCCGGGCTGGGTGCCGCAGCAGCAGGTGTTGGCGCGCCCGCGGCGTCGGCCGCCGCTCCCACACTGATCGACTTCGCCATGCGTCAGGTTGCGGCCCGGGATATCCGGGCCGCAGGCCACTCCGGGGTCATCAACTACGTCTCGACGTCGCGGCCCGGCTCGTCCTTCGGCGCCAAGCCCATCACCTTGCCCTACGCGCAGTCATTGACCGCCGCTGGGCTGGTGATCGTCAGCAACTACCAATACGGCAAGCCGGGCGGGACCGCGCCGTCGGACTTCACCCGCGGGTACGCCGGAGGCGTCGCCGACGCTCGTACCGCCTGGCAGCTGCATACGGCCGCAGGTGGCGGCCGGGGTGCGCCGATCTTCTTCAGCGTCGACGACGACATCGACCGCAACACCTGGGACACCGTTGCGCTGCCATGGTTTCGTGGAATCAACTCGGTGATCGGCGTGCAGCGCACCGGCATCTACGGCGGTATCAATACGTGCCAGTGGGCCACCGCCGACGGAGTGATCGGGCGTTCGCGCTCCCCCGGTCACGTCTGGGCGTGGCAGACACGTTCGTGGTCACGGGGCCAGATCTATCCCGCCGCCGTTCTCTACCAGCGCGTGGTGAGCACCGCGTCGAACCCTGGCCCGGTGGTTGGCGGCCTCGAAGTAGACGTCAGCGACGTCCTTGCCCAGGATTGTGGCCAGTGGAACCTGCATCCGTGAGGTCGTAATCCACCCCAGCTGTTGCAAGCTGACCAAACCGACCACTCCGATATTCGTCCCGCGCTGTAGCTTCTCGATCCCGTGTCCTATCGCGGCGCTCTGATCGGCGGTGATGTCCGTTGTCTCACGTTATGTCCTCGGTGAGTTGTTTCAGATACGTGTCATTTCCTGTAGATGACGCGCCGAATCGCTTGCGACGACGTCACCTGTTCGATCCATCGCGTGCGTCCCAGCCAGCTGCCTTGCGTCACGTGACAGCGCGTTCGCTGGGCCCGTTCACCTGAGCCCGGGTGGCACTCGGCACTGAGTCCGTCGACACAACTACCCGTCACTCGCCTGCCGAGTTCTACGAATCAGACCAAATCGCCCGTCGCACAATTCAACTGCCATGGCGCTCCATCCGCAGTATCCATGATCGACAAGGTGTCGTACCTCTTTCGTGCCAAGGACAGCGCAAGTGCCGGGGCGACGACGAGCGAGCCGCGCCCCGAGGTGCGACTGGGAGTGGATGACCTCCCCACTCCGCTGACGGCATCGCCGACCCGGACTCGAAGTGAGCGCTTCACCGCTTCTCCTTCGATCAGACGTTGCCGAAGGTCGACGGCGGACCGTCTTCGATGTAGCGGGACATCCGTTTGGGCGCCGCCGGGAATTGCAGCGGTTGTGTTACCTGGGCGTCTACGACGGAGCACTCGCGATGGTCGTTGTTGCTGGTTCGTGGCCTAATAGCATTGCGCGACGGTGGTATTCGTAGAGGCCGTCGAAGATGGGTGTGGTGTAGGTGAGCGTTTGGTCGTCGGTGCGAGGTCGGCTTCGTAAATGATTTCGGCGATTCACACAGCACGGGGTCGGTGAGTTCGGAGTGGCGCAGGCCCATTCACGGTTGCAGCTGCGCGGCGTAGGTCTCCGCGGTGGTGCGGGCCAAAGTCTCCACGGCGCGACGTGCGGTGTCACGTTCGTGGGGCGGAAAGTAGTCGCGGCGCTGGATGCGGCGCAGCTCATCGCGTAGCCGTCGCACCGTGCGAGTGCGTTCGGTTTCGGTGGCGTGGGCGGCGGCGGTGGCTTGATCGATGACGGCGGCGTATTCGGCGCTGCGGGCGGCGGACATGGCGGCGGCGAGGTCGCGTTCTTGGGTGCGGGTGGCGGGCTGGGATAGCCATACCCCGGCGGTGCCGCCTGCCTCGATGATGTCTTCGGCGATCCAGTCGAGGTCTTCGCGGGTCCTGGCGTCGGCGGGTAGGGCGATCAGGCCGTCGCTGAGTTGGGCGACGCCCAGTCGTTTGAGCTTGCGCCAGATGGTGATCCGCGGCGTCGACGGTTCCCGTGGGATCCGGTAGCACAGCAGCACCCAGATCCCGGGTTTCGGCGCCGATTCCTGCGTCATCACGAGGCCCCTCTTTGATGTCAAACGAACTTGGACGTGAGACTTGACCAGTCCCCTTGAGGCTACCGGTCTGTAACCTCGGTTACATCACATCTCTGGTGGTGTTGCGAGGAGGCGGTGCAGATGGGCGGGTTGGCGCGAAGCGGCCACGATGATCCGCCGGCGCGGCCCGCACGTCGGCTTCTGCGCTGCGCGGCAGTGGTCGCCGTCGTGTCGTTCCTGGGTGGGTGCTCCGGGTCGTCCACACACGACCTATCATCGGCGCCGCCGCTTCCGTTGGCGGTGATCGGTGAGGTGGCGCTGCCCGGTGACGGTTCCCGATTCGACTACGCCAGCATCGACAGCGGCCGCGGACTGCTGTTCATCGCGCATCTGGGGGCCAGCGAGGTCATCGAGGTCGATGTGCACGCCCACCGGGTGGTGCGGGTTATCCCCGGCATGAATCAGGTGCACGGCGTGATCGTGGTGCCCCAGTTGCATCGCGTCTTTGCCACCGCGACCGGCGACAACCAGATGGCGACGATCGACGAAGACACCGGTGCCATTCTGAGCCGGTCTGCGACCGGTCAATATCCCGACGGGCTGGCCTACGATCCGCGGCGCAACGCCGTGTGGACCACCAATGAAACCGGCGGGTCGGAAACCGTCATCGACGCGGGCAGCGGCGTGGTGCGCGGCACCGTGGAGCTGGGCGGAGACGTCGGCAACGTCGCCTACGACCCGACCCTTGACCGAATGGTGGTGGGGGTGCAGGGCCGCGGCGATCTGGCGGTGATCGACCCCACCACCTTGGCCGTCACCGCCCGGATCGGGCTGCCCGGCTGCGACGGCCCCCACGGAGTCGCGCTGGCTTCGTCGGTGGGCACAGCGTTCGTCGCGTGTGAGGACAACGCCAAACTCCTCGCCGTTGACCTCGCCGGCCGGCGGGTCAGCGGCTCCGCGGCCGTGGGGGACGGACCCGATGTGGTGGTCTATGACCAAGGGCTACAGCGCCTCTATGTGGCGGCGGAGAGCGGTGACGTGAGTATCTTCGATTGGCGCGGCCAAACGTTGAGGATGGCGGGGGCGGCGCATCTGGCCGATGGGGCACACGTGGTGGCTGTCGATGCGGCAACGCATCACAGCTTCTACCCGGTGCCGGCCGGGTCCGACGGGCACCCGGCCCTGCTGGAGCGCGCGCCCAGCCCCTAGGCCAGGAGCCCAGTCCGGGTGCGCCGGCCGGTTTGACGACCGATGGCCGCGCGACCCGTATCACCGCGATCGCTCAAATCCACGGACAGCATGTAACCACGGTTGCATCGGGCTGTCCATGCTGTGCTTCGTTCGGGTATACGCCGCCGAGGTGACCTCAGCGCCGTAGGCCGCCGCCACGTAGTGGATGGCTGACCTGGGCGATTCGGTTACGCGTGAGATGTGAGACACGCTGGTGAACCCGCGATGGGTGCTCGCCGTGTCTTTCTAGGCACGGTCGCCAAGGCCGGATGCGGGTCAACCCGCAGTGCTGGAGCCGACGCCGTCCACGGGCTGGGTTCGTCTAAGACTGAGTAAGGGGTAATTGATGCCGCACGACCTGGCCAGCGTGATGCTGGCCGCTGCTCCGTATTCCGCCCCGGCGCCTTGGCGCGTCATCTCCGAGTGGGCGTTCTTCATCGGGCTCATCGGAACGATAGGCGTTGGCCTGCTCAACGGGGCCGTCGTCCGGCCGGTACTGGCACGGGCATCGGTCAACCCGAGTGACCGCATGGTCTTGAAGAGCGCCGCGACCGTGCTGCTGGCCGTCATCGGCACGTGGTTCCTGATCGCGCTGTACTTCCAGCTCGCCGCGACGGTGGCCCGTGCGAGCAAGGGCGTCTCCTACGGTGAGGCGCTGTCTCCCGGCCGGATCGCGGGCTACCTCGGTGCCTCGGCCGGGAAGGGCGAGTGGATCTCCGCCGGTGGTGAGGCGTTGATTCAGTTCGCGCTCTGGGCGGTGGCGGCACTGCTGCTGATCGCACTGTGGGTGCCAAGCCTGCGCGGCCGCACCGGCACGCTGGCCTGGACGGCGGCCGGCATTGCCTTCGTCTCCTGGCTGGTGACGGCCATCCCGACCAACATGGGCAAGGCCACGGCCGACAGTGTGGCCGACGGGCTGTTCCTGCACCTCCACGTCCTGGCCATCTCGACCTGGGTCGGTGGTGTCGCCGGGTTGACGCTGCTGAGCATGGCCCGCCAGCGACTGACGCCGACCGCGGGGGCGACGTGGGCGCAGTTATGGGCGCGGTTCAGCACGGTCGCGCTCATCGCGGTCGGCTGCATCCTGTTCAGCGGTGCGTGGCTGGCGTGGAAGCACCTCGGCTCCCCGGCCGAGCTGTTCACCACGCCTTACGGGCGTTTCCTGCTGATCAAGCTCCTGCTGGTGGCGACGATCGTCGTGGCGGGTGCGGTCAACGAACTCGTGCTGATGCCGCGTATCGCGCGGGCCAGGGCCGCGGGCGAAGAGGGCTCGGTGTTCCGGCTGGCGGTGCGGGTCTTCCCGCGCGTGGTCGGGCTGGAGTTCGTGCTGGCACTGTGCGTGCTGGTGGTGGTCCCGTTCCTGGCCGGTTCGTCGCGTTCCGAGGCCGGTGACGACCCAGATCCGGTCGCGACCGGGACCGTCATCGGGATCGGCATCCTGTGGATCGTGGTGCTCGCGGTTTCGTTCTATGCGACGGCGAAGGTCTCGGCGCGGCTGTCGGCCGCCGGGGCGGAGAGCGGAAGGGCGCTGGGCGAGGCGGCGAAGGAACCCGTCGGCTGACTTGATCTGTGACACGCCCGGCCTCGGCCACGCTGCGCTCGCGAGGGTCGTATCCGAGATCGTCAGTCGGATCGGCACTGGTCGGCCGGCACGGCCGGATCACTGTGGGGCAGAGTATTTGCAAGAGTCTCGAGTATTGGTGTAGTCGACGATGCACTCCTCGGCCTGCACTCAACTTGGCCTGCATTCATCGGCGCGGACGCGAAAGCACCAGCGCAGCAGTACCTTTCGCGTTACATGCAAAAGCGCCGACGAACGACCCGATCCCCTGTCGTGCGGATCCCCGGTCGAAGCCACTCATTCGGGTTCGGCGGGGTGAATGCCACCCCCATTGCCGAACTCATCGTTCACTGCGGACGGCGGCAGTTCTGCCAGGCGGTGTCGCGCAGCAGTCTCAGTCCGTTGAGGCCGACGAGGATCGTGGAGCCTTCGTGGCCGGCCACGCCCAGGGGTAGCGGCAGGTTCCCGAACAAATCCCAGGCGACGAGCACCGCGATGAAGGTGGCGGCGATGACGAGGTTGGCGACGACGACCCGACGCGCGCGGCGAGCCAGTGCCATGATCGCGGGGAGCGTGCCTAGATCGTCTCGGGTGATGACGACATCAGCGGTGTCGAGTGCGAGGTCGGATCCGGCGCGGCCCATCGCCGCGCCGACGTGTGCTGCGGCCATGGCGGGGGCGTCGTTGACGCCGTCGCCGACGAGCATCACCTTCGCGCCGTTCGTTTCCAGCTCGCGCACGGCGGTCACTTTGTCCTGTGGCAGCAGGCCGGCGCGGACGTCGTCGATGTGGACTTGGGCGGCCAGACGGGCCGCGGCGCGGTGGTTGTCTCCGGTGAACAGCGAGGGACGGGTTCCGGTCACGGCGGCAATCTGAGCGACGGCCGCGGCGGCGCCGTGGCGGAGTTGGTCGGTCAGCCCCAGGGCCGCGACCGCGACGCCATTGACCCGCACGACGACTGCGGTGCGGCCAGACTCTTCGAGTTCGGTCGCGATGCGTCGGGCGGCGCCGTCCTGAGCGCTCAACAGCGCGGGACTGCCGACGTCGACGACATCAACCCCGACAAGGGCAGTTACGCCGCGTCCGGGTACGGACTGGAAGCCGCGGGCCGCGACGACCTGAAGGCCTGCGTCGTGCGCAGCGGCGACGACCGCACGGCCGAGCGGGTGCTCAGAGTGGTTCTCGGCGGCGGCGGCCAACGCCAACACCTGCCCGTCTGCGAATGCGGCCGACGGTACAACGCGGACCTCTGCCAGCCAGGGCGTGCCCTCGGTCAGGGTGCCGGTCTTGTCGAAGGCAACGTGAGTGACCGTGCCTAATCGTTCCATGACGACGGCGGATTTCACCAGCACGCCATGGCGGCCGGCGTTGGCGATCGCCGACAGCAGCGGCGGCATCGTTGCGAGCACGACCGCACATGGGGAGGCGACGATCATGAAGGTCATCGCCCGCAACAAAGTGGCCTGAAGCTCGGCACCGAATAGCAGTGGAACGCAGAGCAGCCCGACGGTGGCGGCCACCATGGCGACCGAGTACCGCTGTTCGACCTTCTCGATGAACAGTTGTAGCCGGGCCTTGCTTGCGCTGGCTTCGGCGACCATGGCCACGATCCGGGCGATGACGGTGTCGGTAGCCGGTCGGGTCACACGCACCCGCAGTCCCCCGGTGCCGTTCACCGTGCCGGCGAAGACTTCATCACCGGCGCGTTTATGGACCGGAAGCGGCTCTCCGGTGATGGAGGCCTGATCCACCTCGCTGTCGCCCTCGACGACGACCCCGTCGCCGCCGACGCGTTCACCTGGTCGAATGACAATCTCGTCACCGGGTGCAAGGACGGTGGTTTCCACCACCTCCTCATCGCCGCCTGGCGTGATGCGGGTGGCCAACTCGGGCGCCAGGTCGAGCAGGCCCCGTACCGAGTCCTCGGTGCGCTTGGTGGCCCAGGCTTCCAGCGCGCCGGAGGTTGCGAAGATGACGATGAGCAAGCCGCCGTCGAACACTTGCCCGATCGACGCAGCCCCGATGGCCGCCGCGATCATCAGCAGGTCGACGTCAAGTGTCCTCTCGCGCAATGCTTTTAGGCCTGACCAGGCCGGTTCCCAGCCGCCGGTGACATAGCACCCCAAGTACAAGGTCCAGCAGAGCAACGTAGGCGCGCCCGCGAGTTGAGCCAGCAGTGCCAGCGCAAAGAGTCCGGTGGCGATGAATGCCCAGCGGACCTCAGCCACCGCCCACACCGCGGAGAGACGCCGGCCGGGACTGAACTCGCCGTCTCGCACGGCGCGGTCAGGGTCCTGCAAGTTCGTGGTCACCGCGGCAGCATACCTGCGCACTCACGCATATACGCATTCACGTATGCAGCTGCTCGCGTTACCAGGCAGGTATGCTCACGCCATGCATACGTCGTTGAGCGATTTCGACATGCCGAGCGAGGAGCAGGTCCACTTGGCGGCGGAGTCGTTTCGCATGCTCGCGGACCCGACCCGGATCAAGGTGCTGTGGGCGCTGCTGCAAGGCGAGTCGTCGGTCGCATGCCTGGCCGAACTCGCCGACGTCGCTCCCACGGCGGTCAGTCAGCATCTCGCCAAGCTGAGGCTCGCTGGTCTGGTGAAAGGCCGCCGGGAAGGTACCTTCGTGTACTACTCGGCCGCCGATCAGCACGTCCAAGGGCTGTTGAACCAGGCCCTCTTTCATGCCGACCACTTCGACCGCAGCGAGACCGACGTAGATTCCCCGGCTCTTCAGCAGAGCTAGATGACGAGTCCGTCCAGCCCTTTTGGTCGAGCGGGCAATGTCAGGGCCACGGTGAAGCCCGGCAGGGGCTCGGTCGTCGAGGACCGCATCTTCGCCACTGCCCGCTCCATCGAGTTCGACACGGCGACGTCGCCGCGGGCACTCCCCACCGTCGACATCAAATTCGTCGTGATGCTGCAGGAGGCCTTCTGATACTGTAAACCGTTGGGCCCGTGAGGCAATGGCGTCTCTATGCCAGACGCCGCCAGCATCGAGCGAGGCTTCCCGGGTGTGCCGTTCACCGGTGGCGACCCGGACAAGGCGTCCACCACTGAACTCCAAATTCGATGTCCACACCGCCGGCGTGTCCCTGCGCGGAGTTGATGGCGTGGCGGTTCCATGAGTTACCCAAGGACGAACACCTCGGCCTGCCGATCGTTCCTGGGCAACCGAATCCCCACACCGAGTTGATGACGAGTGATATCGACTCTGAAGTCACAGCCGGTATGGCTTGGGACCTTTCGCGTTACCCGAATCTGGCGCACGTGTTCACTCGGTCAGTATGCGTCGTAGCCAATTGACCCTGGCCGCACGCGCCTCGCGCGACATCGCGGCTTGCGGGGCCACCCCGTCGAAGTTATGGCAGCCGCCGGGCCAGATGTGCAGCTCGGCCTGCCCACCTGCCTGCCAGATGCGGGACGCGTAGGCGACCGACTCGTCGCGGTAGGTCTCGACGGATCCGGCGTCGACGAAGGCTGCTGGCAACCCGGAAAGATCGGCGGCGCGAGCTGGCGCGGCGTACGGCGACACGTCGGGTCCTCCGGCGGTGGCTCCGAGCAGTGACGACCAGCCGGTGCTGTTGGAGATGCTGTCCCAAACGCCTTCGCCGACGAGCTCGGTACTCGACGGAGTGATGGCGCGGTCGTCGATCATCGGGCAGATCAGCATCTGCCCTTTCACATGGGGGCCGCCTCGGTCTCGGGCGACCAGTGCGGTGGCCGCGGCGAGGCCGCCGCCCGCGCTGCCGCCGGCGACTATCAGACGGTGCGGGTCGATTCCGAGGTCGCCGAGGTGGGTGCCGACCCATTCAAGCCCGGCGTAGCAGTCCCCGATGGGCGCCGGGTACGGATGTTCTGGAGCCAGGCGGTAGTCGACGCTGACCGCGACCATCGGGATCTCCGCCATCCAGTCCAGCACCCAGTCCATGCCGGTGCGGTTGTTGCCGGCGATCATCCCGCCGCCGTGAATGAAGTACATGCCCGGCAACGCAATCGCAGGGTCGCTGCCCAGCGGGCGCGCGACGAGCACGGCCACATCCGGGTCACCTGCTGGTCCGGGAACCAGGTGTTCTTCGGCGTGCACGTGTCGGCGGATCTCGTCCAGGCCCAACGTGTTGCCGACTTCGGTCACTTCGCGAAGCCGCGCGATCAGATCGGGGGTAATCGAAGGCGGCAGTATCGCGTTGACCGCCGTCAGCGCAGCGGCCACTTCGGGATCGAACGGGGGATGCACCTTGGTCATGTGCACTTCCTTTTCATTGATTGCGGCGTGGTCGTATCGTCATACGACGACATCTAGCCTCGGCGGAGTGGTACGCCCAGCCGCCGGTGAAACACGCTCATCCGCCTTTCGTCGTCGCCTGCATGCCCTACCAATAGACCGGAAATATGAAGGCAAGCCTCAGCTGTGGCAGAGTCTGGGTCCCCGTGAATCGCCGCCAACTATGCAATCAAGGATTCGCGCCGGCACAGATGGTCCTCTTTGGCGTTTCTGTCTGACCCGTTCATCTTGACGGCCGCCTCTAACTGGCGACTTTACGAACTCGCCGCGACGGGGCAGTTCTGCGGTGGCTGGCAAGATGTCCAGCCGAGTTCTCGGGCGGGAGAACTCGCACCTTAGGCCTCAGCGGCGTGTTTAGTTTCGTCGCCTAACCAACTTGTTGAACAATAAGGGATCGCTTGTCAATCTTCTCTGCAAAAGTCCAGTTCAGAGCCCGGTAAACCGGCTCAGTGGTGGACTTGATAGCGCTCAATCGGGAGCTGACGGCAGTCGGTCAAACATGTGCTTGTCGACCCGGACCCGAGTCCTCGTTTCCAGGCCGAACGCCATCAACACCACCACGGTCGTGTAGATCGCGATGGTCAGCACGATGAGCGAAAGGCTCACGCTCCAACTCGAGAGATCCACTACGTCTTCCCTACCACCGGCACCATCACCGACGGCCACATCGACCGAATTCGATTGGATGGTCGAGTCGGCCGCCTCAGAGCGAATACGGGCGTGTACTGAGGGCCATGGGCGATTTCGGAATACCGGGCCTATGGCTGCTGCTGGCCTTGGCCCTCATCGCGTCGGTGCTCGTCGCCGCGGCCAGTATGTGGCTGGCGGATCGCACCCTCCCGAAACCGGTCAGTGATGGGCACAACGGAGCGCTGTCGCCGTTCCTGACCTGTGTCGGTCTGGTCTATGGCGCTCTGCTCGGGTTCACCATCGTCGTCGCGTGGGAGCAGTTCTCCTCCGCGGAAGCCAACGTCTCAACGAGGCGTCCACTCTGATCACGATGTACCGCCAGACCGTCGGCATGCCAGCCCCTGAGCAGGCCCAAATGCGGGTGCTTCTCCGTAAATACACCGGGGCGGTCGCGGGCCCCGAATGGGACAACGCGATACGCGCCGGCAGTGGAACCGAAAGCGCGCGAGACGCGCTCAACGACATGTACCGGGTTCTCGGCACTGAGCAGGCCGACGTCGCATCGAGCCCGATAAGCCAGAAATTCCTTGACCAACTGGGCACGTTGGCGTCGGAGCGGAATCAGCGAATCCTGGACGCCAAACCGCGAATACCCGGATTGCTATGGACGGGGCTGCTTTTCGGCGGTGTCGTCCTGCTGGGGCTCGGCGGGTTCATGCGCCTGGGCAGCGTACGGGCGCATCTGCTCCTGCTCGGCGCGGTCGCCGTCCTGCTCGGCCTGCTGCTGTTCATCGTCTTCTGGCTCGACCATCCGTTCGGCAACCAGTTGGGCGTCACTCCCGCGCCGTTCGAGCAATCACTGAGCGTTTTCGACTCGATCGACCGTGGCACGTGATCAGCCGAACCCGATTCCCAGGCCCAAATCCCATCTCACGTTGACACTCGGCACATCACTGACGATGTTCGAGTTGGGGTTACCCACGCAGTAATCCACCTCGACACCGTCGACGACATCGCTGGTGCACGTCGCCACGGGTTCGGCCGAGGCGTTCGTGGCACCGGTGATGTCGATGACGCCGACGGCGCTCGCGGCCACCAAGAGTCGACCGGCTCGCGACGACCACTCGCTCATGGACTTGGTGCCGAGCGGGCCGGGCTCCCCGTGCTGTCGCTCGGTGAACCGGTCAACGCGGTGCTTCTTGGGTTCGTGTGAAACGGTTCTTGGGCGGTTTGGGCGTCCCGACGCTGTCACCCGACACCGCGGCCGAGGAGTTCGATACCCCGACGGACTCGTTCTCATCGGCAGGCTTCGGCTTCTTGC
This sequence comes from uncultured Actinomycetota bacterium, assembly GCA_963848855.1. Lineage (GTDB taxonomy): Bacteria > Actinomycetota > Actinomycetes > Mycobacteriales > Mycobacteriaceae > Mycobacterium. The sequence goes on along the minus strand of CAWKFL010000004.1, from coordinate 78,013 downwards.
CGAACGGCTTGGACTTCCGCGGGGGCGTCACCGGCGGGCTCGACTCACCGGACGGTGCGCCGGACACGGTTGCGTCGGCCGCTCGGCTCAGCCGGACCGTCTCATCCGGACTCCGTCTCATCCGGGTTCGTCGGCGTGGCGTCGGTCGGCGGAAGATCCGTCTGAACGTCCAAGTCGTCCTTTGGATTTGCGGGCGTCTCCAGGCGCTGTACGTCGAGAGCGGTCTCGGTGACGGGCAGGGCCGCTCGTCAGGTCGATTCCTCTAGGCCGACTTCTTGCGGTGCGACCGGGTCGGGTGGATCCAGTTTCGTCGGTTCCCGGCGCCACCTGCTGGACCGATGGGACCAGAGTTTCAGCGGCCGCCGACTGTGGCTGCGCCTGCCGCGCCGCGAACGGGAAGGGCGGCAGTGGAGGCAGCGACGGCAGCCAGAAGTTCCACTGGTCGATTCCCAGTTGGACGAGCGAATTCCAGCTGTCCCGTGCGATGTTTCCCAAGCCCACGGCGAAGGGCAGCGGGCCCCAGAGCCAGTCGGCGGAGTTGAACACGACGCTTCGGACGATGCGCTCCCCGAAGTGGTAGAAGATGTCGATCTGAGGAGAGAGCCAGCCGACGTAGGGAACCCAGCCGACCGCGTACTGCGCAAGCTGGAACCCGTAGTGCACCCAAGGCTCGATGGCCACATAGGTGCTCTTGATGGCGCCCGCGAAGTCGGTGGGCGCGGGCGACGGCCCAGGAAACTGTGGGGTGGGAAACGGCTGACCCGCAGCTGGGCGGGATGATGAACCTGCCGAGATCCAATCTGAGCAGCGCCCCGATGGCGTTGGTCTGTGCCAGTGGTTGCACCACTGTCGGAGTAGTCGCTGCGGCGAGTCGAACCGCTGAGGCCGCGGGGGCCGCAGGCGCGGGCGGCGTTTGCACCGTCGGTGCGATCGCGATCGCACCAACACTGACGAGCGCGATGCCGGCCGTCGCCAATTTTCTTCCGAAGACCGTCATGTCGAACTTCCCCATCCCCCGCCGTTCCGGCACCCGCTACGGGCCACGGCGTGAACGGGACTTTAGTCCCGGAGAAGGCGCATGAAGAGGGAATCTACGAACTTGACGATCCAGTGCTCTGTTCAGTTGCGTGTCGACTTCGAGCGCTGCGACGATCACCACGGCGATGGCAGCCTCCCACAGGCAGGCGCCCCGATCGTGGACCCACACATGGTGCGTTCAAGCACGACCCGGCCAGTTAGAACCGATTCCGCTTGACGCAGCGAACTTTCGCCTTGGTGCAGCCGCGATTTCAGCGGACGCGGCCTGGGGTTCGTAAGGTCGCCTGTTCGCGGGTGATTGCTCCATGGTCGCGAGGTTGCGCCACAGGTTGCGCAGGCTGTCGGTCCCGCCGAACAACGTGGTGAAGTGCGTCGAGTCGATCAGGACGATGTCGCCGGCGCGTTGACCGGATGGCGGCATCCAGATCACGGCGTTGAACTCGGTGTTGCCCGCGCGGTGAACGGATGCGGCCTGTTCGGGTCGACGCGCTGGCGCCCGAGCACTCGTAATCCGTCGCTTTCCGGCGCGGTGAGCTCGTAGTGCGGGAGATGCGGGTGGAAGTTGAGGTGGTGACGTTGTCAGCAATCGGGTGTGTCGAGGTCGCGGATGCGCGGTCACGGTGCAATCTCTTGGTGCCCCCGACGATGGCCGGTCGCAGCCCCCAATTCGTGTTGTCCACGGGCACGTCGAGCGCGCGTCATCAACGAGCGGGTGTACTGGCTGAAGCGTTGTTGTCGGGGCACCAGTCGGTCGCCGTGGTGCTCGTACTCCACTTGTCGTTGCGCATGGGGTCTGCGCCGAGTTCGGGATCGTCCTTGTCCGGCGCCAGCACGAGTGGCGCTCCGCTGCGCCACCGGCCCATGAACTTCGCCGCAAGCAGCTCCTCGTCTTCCGTCGTATCCGAATTCTCGCGGAGATAATCACGAAAAACCACGACATGTTCTTCCAGCCGGCGGTATGCCATGTAACTGCCGTTGCGCGACAACACTTCGGGCTCAGGGAGATTGGCCACGGGACCGTCTTCGTCGGGATAGCCGAGGATGAACTCCCCCGGCTCCAGCGCCGCGCCTGAACCCGGGGTCGGCTCCTCGCCCGAGCCCTTCATCACGGGCTGCGACAACCGATCGCGGAAGCCGAAGTGGTCGTGGGCATAGTTGAACGGCGGTGTCGCATTGAGATCCAAGTACGAAAGGCTGCGGACGCCGTCGGTCCTTGCGAGCAGTTTGTCGTGCTCCTCGATCGAGCGACGGCACTGCTCGTCGTGCGCGAGAACAAGATCGCGATCGCGTGCAGGTCGTCGCCGGCCAGGCCGCCGACCCAATGTTCGGGGGCATTGTCGCCGGTGTCGCCCAGGATGCCGGCCCGGACGGGCATGCCTTCGCGGAACTCGTCGGGAAAGGTCGCCAACGATTCCTCGGGCACGCCCAACGCCTGCAAACCAGTCCACGTGAACGCCAATGTGACCCAGCGGTCGGAACCGTCCAAGGTGGCGACCGCATCTGCGGCGGACTGCGTCGTTGTCCAACAACTCCGACAGCCACGCCCGTCCGCCGGCCGGAGTGTCGAACGCCAGGAACTCATAGCGTCCGGTGATGGCCGGCGTGCGGGTCAGCAGGATGTGCTGAATATCGTCGAGCTCAAGCATCAATGCGGATTTCGTTCCGGTTCACTGCATCTGGTCGAGCATGTTCGAGAAGGCCGCCTTCAGCCGCAACGCCTTCTTGATCTCGTCGGCCGTCACGTACGGGTACTCGCCGTACTCCAGGAAGCTCGGGACCTGATGCTCCCGGACGAACTTGATGAACGCCTCCGGGTTCTCCTTCCAATCCTCCGGAAATCCTTCGAGATTGGTGAACACGGTCGTGATGCCGGTCGCGCTGAACAGCTGGACCGCGTCCTCGGTGTACTTGTCGAAGTCGGTGTCGAAGATGCCCTGGTATTGGAAGTGCAGTCCCGATCCAACGTCGAACAGCACCCAGCGCAGATAGTGCAGTCGCAAGGGCGCCAACGCCTCCGGACTCGCGGCGATGGTCTCCTCGATGGTTTTTCCGTACGCGCGCACCGTCTCCTCGCGGCCCTCCTTCACCTTCGCGATGATGGAGAACCCGTGGCAGGCCGGAGTTCTGGGGAACACCGGGCCATACCGCCCCCGTTCGAGTTCGAAGTACCCCTCCTTCGGGATCGCCATTGCCGCCGGTTTCGTCCAGTCGCGGTCACCCTCAGCCATATTGGCCCCCTTCGTCGAACCCAGATGAGGCGGACAGTACACCGGCTTCAACCTGTCACATTCGAACACCGCAAGAAATCGACGACCACAAAACGGCCAAATCCCGCCACATGCTAGGCGACCAGGAATTACGCTCCGCGCATCGGTTCGGGCCGTCGTGGGGAGGATCTACGGCGGCAGTGCCGCTTAATAGGAGGGAGCAGCCATGCGCTTGAGACATTGCTGCCTGAGTTTGGGAATTGTGCTTACACTCGTGCCCGTCGGCGTCATCTCCGCTTCGCGCGCGTCGGCGGATTGCACGAGCGCCGGAGCAGCGACCGTATGTGCGCAGGGGACGGTGCGAGGCGGTGGTCCGGACGCCCCGTCGGCCGGGCCGGCCTACCCCTCTTATTGCGCCGACCCCTGGTATTGCGACGACGGCTGGGACATGGACGTCATTTGGGATCCCGGGCGGCCCGGGCGGCCCGGCGGCGGCGGAGGTGGTATCGGTCCACGTCGCTGAGCTTTGCCTCTATGTCCCGCCACCGATTCAATAAAGGAGTCTCAAATGTTCTTTCGTAGCGTGATTGGCGCTGGCATGATCGCCGGCTCGATGCTCGTTGCTACCGCCGCAACCGCGGCCGCCGATCCGCCGAACTGCACCGCCGCCGACCTCGCCGGCGTCATGTCCGGCGTCAACGCAGGCACATCGAGCTATCTGTTTACCCATCCGGACGTGAACGCCTTCTTCACCGGCCTCAAAGGCAAGACCAGGGACGAGATGCGCACGGAAATCGAAGCGTACGCTCAGGCGAACCCACAGGTGAGAGATGAGCTACAGGCTGTCAGGCAGCCCGCCACCGACTTCCGTGACCGCTGCAACGCGCCTGTCCCCGACGGACCTATGGGCTAGAGGTCGAGCAGCGCCAGTTCCGGCCACTCGAAGGGCTCCAAGCAAATCGACGGCGGCCTGACGTGCCTCGACACCGCCAGAAAGAATCTCTGCATACCTCTCAACGTCCGGTGAGGCGGGATCCCGTGGATGGCGCAGTGGAGGTCGGGCGGACTGCTTCTCGCGGCTGTGTGTCTCGCGTATGCCTAACCAGAAGTAAAGACACTCCACACGCCTTCGTGCGGCCACAATTCGGCGGCACCAAGCATGCGCTTCTTATACCGATTGGGCCGACCGGAACCCCTGCATAAAGCTGTCCGGTCCAAGCCATCACGTCACATTCCATGCCCTCTCGGCCATTGCACCGTCCTTCGTTCCCAACCATTCGGAAGCTTGGTGCGGTGCCGGCGCTGGGCCCCTTGGCCGTAAGCGAGGCGAGGCGCGACTGCTGGATGAAGTGCTGGACCCGCGATGTCACTTGAGGCACGTATCCGAATGTTCCGGAGTGATTTCACTTCGTTCGAATAGGTGGTGAACTCTCGCGGGCGCCGAAGCGGTCGAGACCGCGACCTTCCTGTGCCAGCATCCTGGGCTCGCGCCGGCGGTCGGGTTCCTGGCGGCTCACGAGCGCCGCCACGCGCAGCGGCTCTCCAGTTACCCACTCGGTGGCGAGGAGCACGACCGCATCGAGCTGCCCCGGGGCGGTCGACCAAGCCTTGACGAAGGCCGTGGCAGCACTTCGTGCGGGCAAGGCAGCGGAGGGGAACGCTCTTAGCTGCATAAACGTTTGCCGAACCCGCTCCTCGTCGGTGTCGATGTGGCATCGTCGCTAGCGGTATCGAAGCGTTCTTGTCGTGGATGGAGCAGCAAATGATCGCACTCAGCATCGTGAATTCCTCCCGCAAGATCACTGGCGCCCTCGTCGCTGGCGCCGTGGCAAGCGGATTATTCGCAAGCGCCGGATTGGGGTCAGCCCCAACGGCGAACGCGACGTGCGCGTCGTTCTTCGGTATCGGCAACAGCGCGGACTGCACCAGCACGTTGTTCAGTGTCGCCGTCGCCATCGGCGACGGAGCGGTCGCCCACGCCGACGGGCTGCTCGGCGCGGCTGTCGTCGTCGGTACGAACTCCTCGCCACCACAGCGTCGGGGTCTGTCTTGAACTTTGCCACCAGCCTCTTTGGCGACGCCAACGTCGTCGCGGCACAAGGCGCCGATAGCGAACTGGGCCACAAACATCGGCGGCAGCGACAACACGGTTACGACACAAGGCAGTCTGTGGAACACCGCCACCAATATTCTGGGCAGCGGCAATACCATCTCGGCGCAGGGCGGTTATGTGAACTGGGCTCGAAACGTGCTCGGCAACAACAACACCGTCACGGTACAGGGCGGCTATGCAAACTGGGCTCTAAACGCGTTCGGCGACGCCACCAACGTCGAGATACTCGCCGGCAATGCCAACGCCGCCCGAAACGTCTTCGGCAGCAACAACAACATCACGGTACAAGGTGGCTACGGGAATTACGCTCGAAGCCTGGTCGGCGACACGAACACCGTCACCATACAAGGCGGCGCCGGGAATTCTGCTCGAAATCTGGTCGGCGACAGAAACAACCTGACGATACAGCTCGGTTATTCAGACTTGGCCACCAATTTCTTGGGCAACAACAACACCGTCACGTCGACAGGCGGGTATTACAACGGGGCGAGAAACATCGTCGGCAACGGCAACGAGATATCCGTCGGCGGCCTCGGCAGCAACCTGAACTTGGGCCTCAACATCGTCGGCAACGGCAATCGCCTGTTCAGTGGACCAGGCAACCTGAACGCCGTCCTCAACGGCGGCGGAAGCGACAACACCATTCAAGCCGGCGGCCCCGGCGACTTGAACGCCGGGTTCAACCTCTTCGGCAGAACCAACACCGTCCAAGCAGGCCCCGGTCCGCTCGCGCTTGCCGGTTCCGTCTTTCAAGGACAGCCAAAACGTCACGCAGGACCGACCCCGGCATCGCGATCAACAACACCGCTTCGGTGGGGCGCGCCGCGACGAGCGGCCAAAGCAGTACCGTCCCCATCGCGAACGCGGTGCCCAACAGCCCCAAGACCCCGAAGGCCGCCTCCCCGGGTGCGGCCGGCCGCGACGAGCGGCCAAAGCAGTACCGTTCCGCACCGCGAACGCGGCGCCCAACAGCCCCAAGACCCCGAAGGCCGCTTCCCCGGGTGGGCCGGTAACCAAGCCGGTCAGCCATCGGATAACGACGTCGATCAAGAAGGTCAACGATGCCGTCAGCGGAGTCACCGGCGGGCATAACGGGCGGGGGCCAAAGCCGGGCGCGGACAGTACGAGCAAAAAGGACAGCGCGGACAGTACGAGCAAGAAGGACAAGTAGACGACATCGGGAGTCCGCTTGAGCTAGTGGCCCGAAGTCACCGACCCCCACGAATCGGCCAGCTACCGCGATCCGGCGACTGCCCCGCAGGTGCTGAGACACGAGCTGTGCGCGCCGGGTTGCCCACCGGCCAGTGCGGTCCGCGGTCGATGGCGTCGGTGGGATCGCTGTACACATCGGTGCGCGCGGGAGCGCACAGGCCCGTGCCAAACGAGGTGCCGGTGTCCCGCACGCTGCGCGCCTCGTGATCGGGTCAGGACTCGAATTCCAAGACCACGGCGCTCACCAGCTCAAGGGCGTGCCGGGCGAGTGGCACCTCTTCGCCGTCACCTCGACGTGGGATGTGAAACATCGCAGTCCACGCCGAGAAAACCGGCGAACGCCATGCCCTACCCGGCTGCGCGGCTTAACCCCGGTAGCGGCGATCAAGGAGTGCCGCAGGGCAGTTCGCTCCGGCATGCTCGGGCGCGGTGGCCACCGGCATCGCGGCGCGGCTTTGTCTGCTGCCGATGTGGGCCAGCGCGATGGTCGGGGCGTCTACCCGAGGTGTGCGACGTTGCCCGGCGACCGAACGATCCTGCGTCACAACCACATCGCCGAAGCGGTCAGGGAGTCTGGGGAACCCCACAGCGTTGGCGGAAGTCGACCGAGGGTTGCCGGATGGCCTGAAGCTCGTCCCGAACTTGGGGATTGGCGTCTAGATAGGTCTGTACCTGATCTCTGGCTTGATCCCTGGGTTGGCCCTTGAGGCTGGTGAAGAAGTCGTTCACGTTGGGGTGCAGGGTTAGGTAGTTCGACGTGTCGAACGTGACCCCTGACATCACGCGCGCCATTTCGGCGGCCGTACACGCCGGTGGAATTGGCGGTGGCGGGTCGGCCGTCGCGGTGGCGGCGGCACCCAAGAACATCACACCGGCGATTGCGCCAGTACCGAGCGCACAAATTGCCGCGCGGCGCGCGGGACGTGCTGAGGACAACATGGCTGGCTCCTTCAAAAGGTGATCAAGTGGCCGTAACCAGCGACGGTTGGCGGCAAAAACAAGCTAAGCAGAATTACCGCGACTTTTCTGGCGAAACAGCAGTAACCTGCGTTTACGACCTCGACCGCGGGAAGGATTTAGCAATGCGGATTCGGCACATTTTTCTCACCGCGATGCTCGCGGCGTCCGCCGCTATGGCCTCCACTCTTGCCGCCGCACCACAGGCTGCGGCCGACTGTATTTCAGCGACGGGGCCCAACCCCATCACCCTGTGCTCGCAGGGTGAATCCCGGAAAAGCAACACCTCACCCGTCCCCAGGGCCACTCCTTATATCCCTGTTGACTGCGACGTGGACTGGCTGTGCGACCAGGGCCTCGGCATCGCCCTCGGTGACTGAGGGAGTACCAAAGCCAATCCGTGCCGCTCGTACCAGAAGTCGGTCGGCGGCGTCACGATCGGAGTCATTCGAGAACTCCGAGAAACATGCTGAACCGGTGCTACATCGTCGTACCTGTCATCAAGAGCCTCTGAGACCTCCCCTTCCGGAGTTGATGTCGCTAACAGCCTTGGAGGGACGCAGCTGGAAAAACGCCTATTGACAACTAATCAGAAGCTCAAATTCCTGCTATTCATGACATCGATGGCCTGCCGGCCCGCACCCGCGATCAGCCGCAGCCAGACGGTGTGCACCCCCCACCCCGTGCGTTGCAACACATTTCGTGCGGACGGGTCACGTCCGGCTACCCAGCCGCCTTCGCCTCGTGCCCACGCACCCGCGCGCCCCTGTGCTGAGTGCTGCGCGCCCACCACTGCTCCTCGAACTCACCGGCCGTCGTGGCTACATCCATCAGGCCATGCGCCGCGGCGAAGTTGAGGACACGATTCGTCAGGCGCGCACCGCATCAGGGAGGCGGGGAGTGCCGCAAAGCCACTAGTCCGGGCCACACCTATTGCCCCTCAGCGATTTCGGCATACCCGTACGCGCCGATCGTACGCGTGCCACTGTCGTCTGAGGCGGCCCCTGCCTAGCACGATATCCGTGGCCGATGCCAACAAGCTGATGACGAAGAGTCGCGGAGCGAAATCGAGGGCATCGACCTCACACTCGGTTCCTGCGCGGTGAACGTGCCGACGGTGCAATCGGATCCGTCACGCTGCCGATCTCGGACTCACGACATCGGTGCTCAAGGACCTAGGTGCAGCAGTTGGGGTCGAGCACCGCACAGAGTGCGGCCAGGGAGCTGCGCTGGGCTCGGTGGTACACGTTCATGCCGCGGCGGTCCGAGGTGACCAGGCCGGCGTTGCGCAGCTGGGTGAGGTGGTGGCTGACGGTGGACTCGGTCAACCCGACGGCGGCGGCAAGTTCACCACCGTTCTCCTCGCCCGTCGCCGAGGAGAACAGGTGCGACATGATCTTCACCCGGGCCGGATCGGCCAGGGCTTTGAGCCGCAGCGCCACCTCCAGCGCCGCGGCGTCGGTCATCGGACCCGCCGCCACCGGTGCGCAGCACACCGGAGCGGACATGTCGATCACGGGCAGCGCTTTGGGCATGACCCCCATCTTGCCACCAGTATTGACATATATCAAAAAGGTGGCATTCTGGGCTCGACGCGTCAGTTCGATATATGTCTCATCCCTGTGGAGGTCGCATCATGTCCCGTGTTCAACTCGCCCTCAATGTCGACGATCTCGACGAGGCAATCACGTTCTACTCCAAGCTGTTCAACACCACCCCGGCCAAGGTCAAGCCGGGCTACGCCAACTTCGCCGTGGCCGAGCCGGCGCTGAAGCTGGTGTTGCTGGAAAACCCCGGTAGAGGTGGCACCATCAACCACCTCGGTGTCGAAGTGGAGTCCAGCGCTCAGGTGCATGCCGAGATCGCCCGGCTGAGCGGTGAGGGGCTGTTCACCGACGAGGAGATCGGCACCACGTGTTGCTTTGCCACCCAGGACAAGGTCTGGGTGAGCGGCCCGGCCGGTGAAAAGTGGGAGGTCTACACCGTGCTGAACGATTCCGATACCTTCGGCACCAGCCCCCAGCACCTGGAGAATTCAGGCGACAGTGAAGGTGGTGTGTGCTGCGGCGGCACCGCCCCAGCCGATGCGGGTCAACCGGCCAGCACCGCATCCTGCTGCTGAAACCGAAGAACCGGCAGAGCCGGTTGCCCACCACCATCGCCGTGGTGCGCAACCGGCTACCCGCGTCTCGAGGGGGACGATGACTGACCATCTGTTGGCCTTCTCGGCGGCGGGCACCGGGACAGTGCTGTGACGGATCCGGTAGGGGCGCAACCCATCACGCTGAGTGAGGCCAACCTGCGCAGCGTCCTGGCGACACTGTGCCTGACTCAGATCACCAGCTGGGGCGTGTTGTTCTATGCCTTCACGGTGCTCTCGGTACGCGTGACCCAACAGGCCGGCTGGTCACCATTCGCGCTCACCGCGGCATTCTCGGCCGCGCTGGTCACCTCGGCCCTGGTCGGGATCGTGGTGGGCCGATGGATCGACCGTCACGGCCCCCACGCGGTGATGACCGCGGGCTCGGTGCTCGGCCCCCTCGCCCTGGCAGGCGTGGCGCTCTCGCCCACCCTCGGGTGGTTCGTCGCGGCCTGGATCGTCGCCGGCATGGCGATGGGCGCGGTGCTGTATCAACCGGCGTTTGCGGCGTTGACCCGCTGGTACGGGCCACGCCACGTCGGCGCGCTGACCATCCTCACCCTGGTCGCCGGGCTGGCCAGCACCGTGTTCGCACCCCTGACCGCAGCCCTGGCCGAGCATCTGCCCTGGCGCACCACCTATCTCGTCCTGGCTGCCGCACTGGCCGTGGTCACCATCCCGGCCCACTTCTTCGGGTTGCGCCACCCCTGGCCAGCAGCCACCCACCCGCACCTCGCGGAGCCACCCACCCGCACCACCCGAAGCCGGCCGTTCATCGCCATCACCGCGGCGATCGCACTCGCCGCGTGCGCGTCCTACGCGATCATCGTCAACCTGGTGCCGTTGATGGCCGAACGCGGCATCAACACCCAAACCGCCGCGGTCGCACTCGGCCTGGGTGGTGTCGGCCAGGTGCTGGGCCGCCTGGGCTACCGGGCCCTGGTGCGGCACCTGAGTGTCCGGGCCCGCACCGTGGTCATCCTGGCCGCCATCGCGGCCACCACCGCACTACTCGGTGTGTTCACCTCGCTGATTGCGCTGGTGATCGTGGCGGTCCTGGCCGGGTTCGCCCGCGGCATCCTCACCCTGCTGCAAGCCACCGCCGTCACCGACCGTTGGGGCCCAACACATTACGGTCATCTCAGCGGGGTCCTGTCGGCGCCGGTCACCCTGACCACCGCGATGGGGCCGTGGATCGGCGCCGCGCTGGCCGGCCTGCTCGGCGGATACGCCCCGATGTTCGTTCTCCTCGGCGGCATCGGGGTGCTGGCCACCCTCATCAGCCTGGCCAGCAGCCCCGCACACCTCACCAGCGATCGCCATCGGACCGACCCGGTCACGCCACAGGCGGCTCCCCACGACCCGGCCTAGGGGTCAGAAGTGGGAGGTGTACACGGTGCTGGCCGATTCGGACACCTTCGGCACCGGCCCTCAACGCGCCGAGGGCAGCACCGCCGACGGCGGCGTCTGCTGCGGTGGCAGCAAGCCGGCCGGCGACGAGACACAGCCCGCTTCGGCGGCGGCCTGCCGTTAGCAGGCGCACTATCGAAGGGTGGACGTCGAAGTTCGATTCGTCGAGGGCTGCCCCAGCTTGCCGGTCATATGGCAACGGCTGCGGCATGCCCTCGATGCCATCGGCTGCGCCGGAGTCGATATTCGGCTCCGACAGGTTCGGACCGACGCTGAGGCGGACGCACTAGGGTTCACCGGATCGCCAACGATCCTCATCGATGGGAACGATCTGTTCGAGCAACCCGACGCGGTGGCGGGTTTGTCATGTCGGCTTTACCGCTCCGCTCGGGGCACCACCGGCTCACCGAGCATTGAGCAACTGACAGCCGCCCTGGGCGGGAACCGTGTCGACCGGCCCCGGTGACCGCGCCGGTCTTGCCGCCGATTTGGAAGACGCGCGCGTCGAGTTCCACCGACTGCTAGGTGTGGCAGGTCCTGATGACTGGGACAGACCGACGCTCGGCACCCGGTGGACGAACGAACAACTGTTGTTTCACATGGTGTTCGGCTACATGGTCGTGCACCGGCTGCTGATCCTGGTGAAGGTGTTCGACCGGCTGCCCGATGCAGTCAGCCGAAAGTTCGCCCGCGTCCTCAACGCAGCGGCCATACCGTTCGATGTCATCAACTACTACGGCTCCAGCGCAGCGGCCCTGGTCTACAACCGCCGCCGGATGGGGGCAAAGATGGATCGCGTCATCGCTGCGCTGCAACGCACACTCGCTCAGGAAAACGACGACACCTGGCCACGGGGGATGCACTTCCCGACACGATGGGACCCATTCTTCAAGGACTACATGACGCTGGCAGACGTCTACCGCTTCCCCGGCCAACACTTCGACTTTCACTCCCGTCAGCTGACCCTCAACGCATTGGACTGATCAGGACCTGTCCGGTTCATCGACTGTTCACTTGGCCTCTGTTTCGATACCTGTCAATATCGACGTATGTCTAAGTCGCGCTTGTTGCCTCTCAGCGATATCTCGGCATGCGGGTACGCGCCGATGGTGCGCGAGCCGCTGTCGGCCGAGGCAGCCGCCGATGTCGCGGCCAAGCTCAAGGCATTGGCCGATCCCATTCGGCTGCGCCTGTTCAGCTTGGTGGCCAGCCACGCGGGCGGTGAAGCCTGCGTGTGCGACATCTCCGGGGACTTCGACGTGACCCAGCCCACCATTTCCCATCACCTCAAGGTGCTCAAAGACGCTGGCCTGTTGGCCTCGGAGCGCCGAGCGTCCTGGGTGTACTACTCCGTGGTCCCCGAGGCGCTGAGCAACTTGTCGGCGGTGCTCAGCGTCGCCACCGACGACGCTGCCCGCACAGGAGCGTTGGCATGACCAGTCGAGTCGAAACCGGCGCCCACCCAGGAGTCGTGGACAAGCTCTCGCTGCTCGACCGGTTTCTGCCGGTGTGGATCGGCATCGCGATGGTGGCCGGCCTGTTGTTGGGGCGGCTGATTCCGGGGCTGAACACCGCGCTCAATCACGTTGCGGTCGACGGCATTTCGTTGCCCATCGCGCTGGGTCTGCTGATCATGATGTATCCGGTTTTGGCGAAGGTGCGCTACGACCGCCTCGACACCGTCACCGGTGACCGCAAGCTCCTGGTCAGTTCCCTGGTGTTGAACTGGGTGCTCGGCCCGGCGCTGATGTTCGCCCTGGCCTGGCTGCTGCTGCCGGACCTGCCCGAATACCGCACCGGGCTCATCATCGTCGGCCTGGCCCGCTGCATCGCGATGGTCATCATCTGGAACGACCTGGCCTGCGGCGACCGCGAAGCCGCAGCCGTGCTGGTCGCGCTGAACTCGATCTTCCAGGTCATCATGTTCGCCGTGCTGGGCTGGTTCTACCTGTCGGTGCTGCCCGGCTGGCTCGGCCTGCAACAGACCACCATCTCCACCTCGCCCTGGCAGATCGCCAAATCCGTGCTCATCTTCCTGGGCATCCCGCTGCTGGCCGGATACCTGTCCCGACGGCTCGGCGAGAAGGCCAAAGGCCGGCAGTGGTACGAATCCACGTTCCTACCGAAGGTCGGGCCGTGGGCGCTCTACGGACTGCTGTTCACCATCGTGATTCTCTTTGCCCTGCAAGGTGATCAGATCACCACCCGGCCGCTGGGACGTGGCCCGCATCGCCCTGCCCCTGCTGGCCTACTTCGCCATCATGTGGGGCGGCGGCTACCTGCTCGGCTCGCTGCTCGGCCTGGGCTATGAGCGCACCACGACGCTGGCGTTCACCGCCGCAGGCAACAACTTCGAACTCGCGATCGCGGTGGCGATCGCGACCTACGGCGCCACCTCCGGTCAAGCCCTCGCCGGTGTCGTCGGCCCGTTGATCGAAGTCCCGGTCCTGGTTGCCCTGGTGTACGTCTCGCTGGCTTTGCGGCGCCGCTTCACCCACCACACCGCCCAACACCTGCCCGCCGACTCGACGACGAGAACGGAGTAGTGCGATGACCGACAGCCCGGTAACCCATCAACTCCGCCACGATCTGTCCCTCGACCAGCGGCACGCATTGCGCAGCGCGGCGACCCGACTGGAATCTGAATACGCCGACACCTTCGGCACCGACACCATCGAACGGTTCCTGCACACCTCCTACGACCAGTTCGCCGGCCGCGCCACCATCCCGAACTTCCTGCCGCTGCTGGCCGAACGGTTCGCCCGCCAACGCCTGCACGCCCTTGCCCGGGTGGAAGGCAAGATCAGCGACGGAAGGCCCGCTGTGCTGTTCCTATGCACCCACAACGCCGGCCGCTCACAGATGGCACTCGGGTTCTTCACCCACCTCGCCGGCCAGCAGACAGTGGCCTGGTCGGGCGGATCCGAACCCGGCGACCAGATCAACCCGGTCGCCGTCGCCGCCATGGCCGAGATCGACATCGACATCACCGGTGAATACCCCAAACCCTGGACCGACGAAATCGTGCAAGCCGCCGACGTGGTCATCACCATGGGCTGCGGGGACGCCTGCCCCATCTTCCCCGGAAAACGTTACGAGAACTGGGAACTCCCAGACCCCGCGGGCCAAGGCCTCGACGCCGTGCGGCCCATCCGCGACGACATCGAGGAACGGGTTCACCGGCTGCTGACGGACCTGAATGTCACCATCATCCGCTAAACCCGCACTCCCCCAACCACAATCGGCACCCATTGCGACGCGTCGACGGCGCTTCGGCGGGCGCGCCACCCGAGGCCATGAGCCCGCCGCCAATAGTTCCGAGGATCCGGATGCCGTTTTGCGGCGGAGCTATGCCAGTACGCCACGGAGCTTCTTCAGCGTGGTTTCCGGACTGCTTACCACAACGGTGCTCACGGCGACGGCGGATCCTGGGCCTCGAGGCGGTCGAACCGCAGGCCGCTGGTTCCATCGCCCGCGACCGATCTCCTTCCGACGCGCGGTCCACGCCCCCCACGTCGAGACGTCTATCCACTGCGCCAGCTGCGTGCGGCGCTCGACACGAATCCGAAGCCGCCCAAACACCCAACGCCGCCCTGCTCAATCGCGACACGTCTCTCCAGTCGCGCTGACACTTATGGCAATTCGCCTCAACCAACCCAATTTCGCTATCGGACACCTCGAGCTCGAAGCACACCGACTGGCCGCGAGTTACTCGTCAGCGAGCTGATTGTGAAGTCCAACCCTCGCCTGCGCAGGTGTCGACCCAGCCGCCCGGCGCGCGCCTCTGCACAAGTCAGGGTCAGTGTTGCGAGTCCGGCCATTGCCGATCTCCACTCCATTTAGTTTAGATCGCGCTCACACTGGCGTTGCGCTGATGGGGCGGTCGCTGTCTTGAGGGTCCATTCATTTCGGCTTCCGGCGAACCGTGCGGGCGGCACCACGCCCGCACTGCCGCTCGGTATTCGCGTGCCGTACGCGCTATCGATACGTCTCCTCCACCCGGCAACCGGTGTTGCGCGGTGAGGCAACGAACTTCACGAACGTTTAGCTCCTCCGCAACGAGGCTGCCATGCCACGACCGGCTCAAGAGCGCTGTGCGACAGGTCAATGAGCCATCGGTTTGCGGGCCGCCGCGTAACATGACCGTCTGACAGGAGTGAGCATGTCGGCACCGTCGGTTCAGCGACCCCGCGTCATTCGGCGCAAGCTGATGGTTCCGGACACTGCGGTGGGCGCGGTGTCGCGGGAGCGACTTGATGCGTTGCTCTGCCAACTCGTCGATACCCACCGGGTCATTGTGGTCACGGCAACCGCTGGGGCGGGCAAGTCGGTGGCCGTGGCGGATGCCAGCCGCAAGTTCGACAGACCGGTTGCCTGGTTGTCCGTCGATGCCACCGACGCCGCACCGGGGCGGCTCGTGACCTACTTGGAAGAGGCGCTCGCGCAACACGTGCCCTCGGTGCGGGGAATAGCCACCGGCGCGCTCGCGGCCGGCATCCCGCATGCCGAGGCGGCGGGCCTGCTCGTCGACGCAGTCGCCGACGCCGACGTCGTGTTTGTCCTCGACGATCTGGAGCGGCTGCACGGGTCGCCGGCAGCATGGGAGGTGATCGGCTCGGTCGTGCGCTACGGCCCCCGAAGTATGAGGCTGATTCTGATCAGCCGCCGGCCACTGGGTGCTTCGATCTTGTCCCCCGCATTGGGCGCAGAGGTGGCACGGCTCGGCGACACGGACCTGGCGTTCACGGTGGACGAGGCACGCATCGCCCTGCAGAAATTGGGCCGCCCGGGGATCGACGCACACGAGGCCGTGGAGTCCACGGCCGGCTGGGTGATCGGAGTGCTCTTTGATGCGTGGCGCTCCGGCGATCATGTCGCTGGCACCAGCGGCGGCTCAGATGGCATTGGGGGACTACCTGGGTGCGCACATCCTTGGTGAACTCGACCCCGCCGATCAGGCGTTCCTCATCAGCACCTCGGTACTGGAGGAGGTGACCGTCGGCTCGGCGGTGGCGTTGGGCATCGACGACGCCGCTGGGCGGCTCGCCTCGCTGCGGGCAGCACCAATCCCGGCGCTGTGGTCAGCGGATCCGCCGACGTTGCGCTGCCATTCTCGGTTTCGGGAGTATCTGCGCGGACTGCTCGACCAGCGTGGGGACGCGGCGGTGCGCGAGCTGCGCGCCGCACACGGACGGCTGCTGGCGCGCAGAGGCTTTCACGAGGAGGCGGTCGAGGAGCTGCTGGCGGCCGGTGCACTCACCGATGCCTACACTTCGGCCCGGCGTGCGATCCTCGCTGTCATCGACCGCCTGGACTTCGCCGTTGCCGATCGTTGGATCGCGGCGCTGCGGCCCGTAGTAGCCGGTCGGCGATGTCGAGTTCGCGAAGCCCAGCTGATGCTTGCGATAGCGCGCGACGACCAAGGCCAAGGCACCCGTATCGCCGACGAGCTGGCCGCGCTCGGACGGCGCGAGCAGCTCGCGGCCATATCCGAACGCGCCGCCGCGCTGATGGCATGGTGCTACCTGCTCGCCGGGCGCATCGACGCGGTGCACGCCGTACTCGACGCGGCGCCCGCCGGCCCCGATGTCAACGTGGTTCGTTACTCCCTCGCCCTGGTGGAACCCGGCAGCGGTCCTCCCAGACCTGAGCCCACCGGGGGTCTGTTGGACGGCATGCTGTATGGGATCGACTATTTTCGTGGCCGGCTGGGCGAGCTGACTGATGATCCGCCATCGCCGTGGACCAGGGTCGCCATGGCAACCGGCCGGATGGGGGCGCTGCGCGCCACCGGACACACCGCAGAGGCGCTGCAGCAGTATGAAACGGCACGGCCGGGGGGCTTTTTCCGCGGCATTGTGGACTCTGTCGTCGGACCGGATGTGCTACTCGACGCTGGGCGAGTCCATGAGGCCCGCGCGGCACTGGCCCGCGGCGGCAAGTTCATCCAGGCGAACGGGTCGCCGATCCTGACGGGGTTGCACCGCATTGTCGCGGCGAAGTTGGCGCTGCGCGCCGACCGCGACGTGGGAACCGCGACTGCGATCCTGGAGCAGATCGACCGCGACGGCGCCAACGCCTATTCATTGGTTTCTGAGCTGGCCCGGACTTGGCGCGGGTTGGCGGCCCTCATCGAGGATGACGGGGACAGCGCCTTATCGTCGCTGCGCCCTGCGGTAGCCAGCATGCAGGCCGGCCATCGCATCCTGGAACTGCCCACGGCGGCGGTCTATTTGGCCGAGGCTGAGTGGCGCGTCGGCAACCAGGATGCCGCCGACCGCGCTGCCGACATCGCCCTAGGCGCCGCACGCCAGCAGGGGTCCAACCACGTTCTGCTGCAAGCCTTGGCCGATTTCCCGGCGGTGGTAGCGCGACGCATCGACGCCGAACCGCACGCCGACTCGGCCTGGCACGGGATCGGTCGCGCCTTGGCCGCCCAAGGCGTCGTGGTGGGAACCCGCATTCCGACCGCGGTCGAGCTGGTGGAGTTCGGGGGCACCGCGATCATCCTCGACGGCGCCGAGGTGCGCCCGAGCCTGGCCAAATGCTATGAGCTGCTAGGGCTTCTGGCCGCCCGCAACGGCGCGCCGGCCAGCCGCGATGAACTGCTCAACTGCCTGTTCGACGCCCGCGCCGACGAGTCCGCCCGCTCCTACCTGCGTAAGACGGTCATCGGAGTACGCCGGATGCTGCCCCCCGACGCGCTCAGCGTCTCCGCCGACGGTCGCGTCGCGCTCAGCCCCGACATCGTGTTGGCCAGTGAATCGGCACGCCTCGAACAGGAACTGGCCGCCGCTGCGCGCCTGCAAGGCAGCGAACTCGTCACGGCCACCGAAGTGGCACTGCAGCCGCTGGCGCGCGGAGAATACTTTCCCGGCGTCCGTTCCGCCTGGGCCGACGAGCGCCGCGAGCAGCTGGCCGAGCTGGCGACCACGGCGCGTGCGGCTGCCACCGACGCGGCCTACGCGGCCGACCAATATCCCAAGGCTCAACGCTTGGCCGAGGCCGTACTGGCGGCTGATTCGCTTCGGGAAGGAACCTGGCGCTCGCTCATGCGCATCCGAAGCGCCGTTGGCGACTACGACGGCGTCATCACCGCCTTTGCCCAATGCGAAAAGGCGCTGCGCGCCGCCGGGATCACACCCGCCCCCAGCACCCGCACGCTGTTGGACCAACTGCGCCGCTGAACGCCGATTTCGGCTCATTCGCGCCTCGGGGTGTAGCTGAAGTCCGCGCCTGCGCGCGATCAGCCGGGACCGCGCCCACCTGCGGTTTTCCGCAGCCTTGCCCCGGCTGCTTGTCTCCGGCACGACCTGCCGCCTCAAACTGCTGCCCACCGACGCTTTTCGGCACGCCGCCGCCGGCGTAGCGAGCCGGGCACGAACGCGATATCGGCTCTTTCCCGCCCGCTTGGGCAGCATCTGTTGTCAGCCGTTGGAGGCGAGATCAACGACATCCAAGACCAACACCGGCAGCCGTGCCGCTGCTCGTCGACGACAAATCGAAACCGGTGGCAACAGCCGCCGCCAACTGAAGGGAAGAACCCCGATGGGATACCAGACCGTAAACCCGTTCAACAACGAGGTCGTGGCCAGCTTTGAGGATCTGACCGACGAGCAGGCGATGGAACTGCTCGGACAGGCGCAGAAGACGTTCGAGTCCTGGAGCCAGACATCGTTCCCTGAGCGCACCGCTGTCATCAAGCGTTCCGCGGCGATCTTGCGCGAGCGGTCCGACGAGTTCGCCCGGCTGCTGACTTTGGAGATGGGCAAGCTTTACACCGAAGCCCTCGGTGAGGTTGAGCTCAGCGCCCAGATCCTGGACTACTACGCCGAGAAGTCCGAGGGTTTCCTGGCCCCCGAGCCTCTTGACACCGCCAGCTCCGACGACACCGCCATGCTGGTCAGCGCCCCGCTGGGAGTCATCCTCGGGGTGCAGCCCTGGAACTTCCCGTACTACCAGCTGGCGCGGGTAGCCGGCCCGAACCTGATGGCCGGCAATGTGGTCATGGTCAAGCACGCTTCGAACGTGCCGCAGGCGGCGGCCGCCTTCGAGAAGCTGCTCCTGGAGGCGGGTGCACCGGCAGGCGCTTACACCAACCTGTACGCCACCAAGGATCAGATCAACGCTGCTGATCGACGACGAGCGCGTCCGCGGCGTGGCGTTGACCGGCAGCGAGGGCGCCGGCGCGGTCGTGGCCGCCCGGGCGGGCAGGAACCTCAAGAAATCCACCATGGAACTGGGCGGGTCGGACGCATTCATCGCGCTGGCCGACTGTGACCTCGACAAGACGGTGGAGTGGGCGGTGCACGGCCGCGTTTTCAACGGCGGCCAGTGCTGTGTGGCCTCGAAGCGCATCGTCGTCGTCGACGAGATTGCCGACGAGTTCCTGGCGAAGTTCCAGGCGGCGATGTCCGAGCTGAAGGCCGGCGATCCGTTCGACGACGCGACGACGCTGGCACCGATGTGCAGCCAGAAGGCCGCCGACGATCTCAACGCACAGATCAACGCCGCCGTGGAAGCCGGCGCGAAGGCAATCCCATGCGGCGAGTCGGTGCCCAGCCAAGGGTGCGTTCATCCAGCCGACGATCCTGACCGACATCACCCCGGACAACCCGGCCTACTACGAGGAGTTCTTCGGTCCGGTGGCGCTGTTCTTCCGGGTCAAGGACGAGGACGAAGCCGTGCGGCTGGCCAACGACTCACGCTTCGGGTTGGGCGGATCGGTGTTCACCAGCGACGTCGCGCATGGCATCGAGGTCGCCAAGCGCATCGACACCGGCATGGTCAACATCAACCACCCGGCTCGGCTCAAGGCCGACCTGCCGTTCGGCGGGGTCAAGATCTCCGGCTACGGCCATGAGCTCGCCCACCTCGGCATTGAGGAGTTCATCAACAAGAAGCTCATCAACGTCGTCCCGATCGACGCACCGGCCTGATCGATCCCTGACCAGAGAAGAAGGAACAGAAATCATGGCTGACTTCACCGTCGGAAAGTACCTGGCGGCCCGGTTCGAGCAAATCGGACTGAAGCACTACTTCATGGTCCCCGGGGACTACAACCTCGTCCTGCTCGACGAGCTGCTGACCAACGAGAACCTGCAGCAGATCGGCTGCTGCAACGAGCTCAACGCGGCCTACGCCGCCGAGGGCTACGCCCGGGCCAACGGCGCCGGCGCCGTGTTCACCACCTACAACGTGGGCGCGTACTCCGCGCTCAACGGTGTGGCCGGCGCCTACGCGGAACGCCTGCCGGTGATCTTCGTGTCGTCGGGTCCCAACACCAACGACCCCGTCGCGAATCACATCATGCACCACACGATGGGCACGCACGACTTCTCCGACCAGTACGAGGTGTGTCGACAGGTGACGTGTGAAGCGGTGCGCATCCTGCACGCCGACAACGCGCCGACCCTGATCGATCAGGCGATCAGCACCGCCCTGCGCGAGCGCAAGCCGGTCTACATCGAGATCGCCTGCAACCTGTCGGCCGCCCCGTGCCCCGCGCCGGCGCCGATCGACACGTTGCTGGCTTCCACGATGCTGTCTTTCCAGCCCACCAACCCGCGGGCATTGATCGCCGCGGTCGACCAGGCCAGCCAGCTTCTGGAGAACGCGAAAAAGCCGGTCCTGCTGGCCGGAGCGCACCTGCGCTCCTACGGCGCCATCGACGCCTTCCGGGAACTGGCCGAAGCGCTTGGCTGCGCCGTGGCGGTCATGCCCAACGCCAAGGGCTTCTTCCCCGAAGACCACCCGCAATACGCGGGCATCTACTGGGGCGAGGTGAGCACCCCGGGCTGCCAGGCCATCGTCGACTGGGCTGATCTGGTCGTGGCCGCAGGGCCGGTGTTCTCGGACTACACCACGGTCGGCTGGAGCGCGCAGCCCGCGCGGCAGCGGTTGATCAGCGCCGAGCCGCAAGTCGTGCGGTTCGCCGGCGCCGAATACACCGGTGTTGCGCTGGCCGACTTCCTGTCCGATCTGGCGAAGAAGGTCCAGGCCAACGACGCCACCCTTCGCCAATTCCATCGCCTCAGGGGAGCAGCGCCCACACCGGCACCGGCCGCCGAGGTCGACGCGGACACCCAACTGAGCCGAGCTGAGCTGTGGCGTCAGATCGAGGCAGACCTCGACGCCAAGACCACGCTGATGGTGGAAACCGGCATCTCCTGGTGGGACGGCATGTACACCCGGCTCCCCGGCGGCGCCCGGTTCGAGATCGAGATGCAATGGGGCTCCATCGGCTGGGCCGTGCCCGCTGCGTTCGGCTACTCGGTGGGCCTGGAAGCCGACCGGCGCCTGGTCGCGGCGATCGGCGACGGATCCTTCCAGCTGACCGCCCAGGAAGTGTCCAACATGATCCGCCATCGCCAAGAGATCCTGATCTTCCTGGTCAACAACCGCGGATACGTGATCGAGTCGGCCATCCATGACGGCCCCTACAACTACTACAAGAACTGGGACTACGCCGGGCTGATCGACGTGTTCAACGCCGAGGACGGCCACGGCCTGGGGCTGACGGCCACCACGCCAGCCGAACTGGCCGACGCGATCGCCACAGCCCGCGCCCACACGGGCGGCCCGGTCCTCATCGAATGCCAAGTACCCAACGAGGACGCCAGCCCTGAGGTCATCTCCTGGGGATCCAAAGTCGCCCGCGTCAATGCCCGCCCACCCCAACACATCTAGAAGGAGAAAGACCAATGACCGACCAACTCATCGGCGCGCACAATGCGCACAATGAACTGCACAGCGAGCAGGGCGCCCGCCCAGGCGAACACCCGGGGCGCTCGGCCAACCCGATCATCAAAGTCCACGACGTTCTCTGGCTCGAGTTCGAGAAGCCGGACCTGCTCAAGGCCGAAGCGTTTGCCCACTCCTTTGGTTTCGCCACGGTGCTGCGCACCAACGACGAGCTGCACCTGCGGGGCAGCGACGCGGGGGCGCCGTGTGTGCTGATCCGCCGCGGCCAGCGCGAGAAGTTCCTCGGGCCGGCCTTCGTGGCCGCCGAGCAGTCGGATCTTCTGCGGCTGGCCGACGCGACGGGGACCAGCGTTCGCCCGCTGCCTGAGTCGCTTGGCGGGGTGACCGTTGATCTGGTCGACCCCAGCGGGCTGCCGGTGCGCGTGGTGTCGGGCACCCACCGGCTCGAGGCACTGCCCACCGCGCAGACGCCGCACGTGTTCAACTTCGGCCACAAGAAGGTCCGGACCAACGCGATGCAGCGCCCGCCGCGGGTGCCCACCAATGTGCAGCGGCTCGGACACATCGTGGTGCAGACGCCGAAGTACATCGAGGCGCTGAACTGGTACCTCGACACGTTCGGCATGATCGTCAGCGACTTCTCCTACTACCCCGGCCAGCGCGAGCGCGGGCCGATCTTGAGCTTCATCCGCTGCGATCGCGGCTCCGTCCCCGCCGATCACCACACCCTGGCCATGGCGCTGGGTCCGGTCAAGCGCTATATGCACTCCGCCTACGAGGTCGCAGACCTCGACGCGCTGGCCGCCGGCGGCGAATACCTGCGCGAACAAGGGTATTTCCGCTCGTGGGGCATCGGCCGCCACATCGAAGGCAGCCAGATCTTCGACTACTGGCGTGACCCGGACGGTTTCCTGGTCGAGCACTATGCCGATGGCGACATGTTCGACAACACCCTGGAGCCCGGTTGGGCCGCGATGCATGCCTCCGGCCTGTATCAGTGGGGACCGCCGCCGAGCAAGGACTTCCTGGGCCTCGGATCACCGCGCGAAGTGGCGAGCGAACTCGCCGTGATGACCGACGCCCTGCGTCACGACAACGAATTCGACCTGTCCGCCCTGCGCGGGCTGTTCGCCGTAGCCAATTCCTAACAAACACCAACTGAAAGAGAGAAGAAACCGTTATGACCACATCAATCCTGCGCACCGCCGACGCGTGGTGGGTGCAGACCGCCTCGGGTGCGGCTCGCATCGATACCGACGCGACCACCACACGTGAGTTGCTGGCCGACCGTTCGGCCATCGACGCCGCTGCCAACAGCACCGACACCGTGCCGGTGGAGAGCCTTGCGCTGCTGTCCCCGATCACGACGCCGTGCCGCGTGGTGGCTCAGGCCACCAACTTCGCGTCGCATGTCAAAGACGTCGGCCGCGACCCCGCCAAGACCCCGCTGACCTTCTTCCGCAAGGCTTCCGGGTCTGTCACCGGGCCGTTCGGCGACATCGTCAAGCCGTCGCATGTGAAGCTGCTGGACTACGAGCTCGAGATCGGTCTGGTCTTCGGCCGCGAGCTGCCCGTGGGCACCGAGGTCACCGCCGCCAACCTGGCCGATTTCGTGGTGGGCTTGGTTGTCACCAACGACATCTCGGCGCGCGATGTGCAGCTGACCAAGCAGCAGTTCTTCGAGTCGAAGTCCTATCCCACCTTCACCCCGGTCGGGCCGGCGCTGGTGCTGGTCGACGCCGAGGAACTCAAGCGTTTCGGTGAGCTGCGGCTACGGCTGTCGGTCAACGGCGAGGTGCGCCAGGACATGGTCGTCGAGGGCGACATCCTCTACCCGCCGGTGCAGGCGCTGCAGGCGCTGTCGAAGTTCCAGAAGGTCGATGCCGGAGACATCCTGTTGACCGGAACTCCGGTGGGCACCGCACTGACCCTGCACGGCATCACCCCGAAGGGTGACATGGATCTCGGGGCTTTCTTGACCGCGCAGTTCGAGAAGAACCCCGCGTACCTGCAAGACGGTGACGTGGTCGAGGCCACCGTCGCAACCGACGACGGCGCCATCGACCTCGGCGTCCAGCGCAATGTGGTGGTGTACAAATGAGCGCCCAGAAGAACGGCGTGCCGGAGTTCGTGCCCGTGGTGATCATCGGTGCCGGCCCGGCCGGCATCGCCGCCGCGACACTGCTGGGCCAGTACGGCGTCGAAACCCTGGTGCTGGACCGCCATGAGACCGTCTACCCGCTGCCGCGGGCGGTGCACGCCGACGACGAGGTGTACCGCATCCTGGCCCGGCTGGGCATCGGCGAGGAGTTCGCCGCCCACAGCCGGCCAGGACACGGTCTTCGGCTGATCGACCCGCAGATGCGGGTGCTCAGCGAGATCCCGCGCAGTACGAAGCTCAGCGCAGCCCACGGATTCCCGCAGATGAACATGTTCGACCAGCCCGAGCTGGAAGCGATGCTGCGCGCGAACGTCAAGCGCTACCCGAAGGTCACCATCCACGGCAACGTGGAGGTCACCTCGGTCACCCAGAACCAGCACGGCCGGGTGCGGGTGAGCTTCCTGGACCGGGTGCGCGGCGGCGAGCAGAGCGTGCAGGCCAGCTATGTGCTGGGCTGCGACGGTGCCAACAGCCTTACCCGCGCGTCCATCGGGGCGTACATGTACGGGCTGTCGTTTACCCAGGACTGGCTGGTCATCGACGTCAACACCGACGTCGACCTCAACCAGTGGGAGGGCTGCCACCAGCTGTGCAACCCACAGCGTGCCGGCACCTACATGCGGGTCTCAGAAACCCGCTACCGCTGGGAATTCCAGCTGGTCGACGGTGAGACCGTAGCCGACTACCAGACCCTGGCCGACGTCGAGCCGCTGATCCGGCCCTGGCTGGGCGACACACCGATCGACGCGTTGAAGCTGGTGCGGGTGACCGCCTACACCTTCCGCGCGCAAGGTGGCCAGCCGCTGGCGCGACCGCAACGTGTTCCTCCTCGGTGACGCCGCGCACCTGACCCCGCCATTCGTCGGCCAGGGCATGGCTGCCGGGCTTGCGCGACGCGATGAACTTGACCTGGAAACTGGTCGGCGTGCTCGACGGCACCCTGCCCGAAAGCGTGCTGGACACCTACGAGCAGGAACGCAAGCTGCACGCGGCAGCCATGATTTTGATGGCCGTGTCGGTGGGAGCGGCCATGACCGGCGGCGGGCGCATCGGCGATCTGATCCGCCAGGTGGTGTTCCCGCGCATGCAGAACCTGCGCCTGCCGGGCACCCGGGTCAGTGCCGCCGACGGCGTCGCCCCCGGTCTGCGCAGTTCCGAACTGGTGATCAAATCCCGCACACCCGGCGGGCTGGCCGGAACACTGTGCCCCAACCCGGTGCTGCAGGACGGCCTGCGGTTCGATGAGGTCGTCGGGAACCGGTTCGCGCTGATCACCTCCTCGCCGCTCAGCGATGCGCAGCGAAACGAGCTCAGCAGCCGCGGAGCCGCCGTCGTGCTCGCCGCCCCTGGCAGCGATCTTGACGGCTGGCTGCGCAAAGGCCGCGCCAGCGCCGCCATCGTGCGGCCCGACCGCGCGGTCATGCAAGCCGGTCGCAGCGTCGAAGCGATCTGCCGAGCCATGCCGGTGTTTCACGGAGTCGAGAGCGCCAGTGATCATGTCGGCCACCGATCGATGTGACTCGACATGACGAAAACCGAACCTACCTAGAACAGGAGCACTATCCAATGACCGATCACACCGACGCCCTTGGGCGGACGCCTGCCCCTCGCAGATCCCACCGATCTCGTTGGGGCGCAACGAGAACTCTTCGACAAGATGACGAGCACCGTGGTCCCGTGGGCCGACGACACTGGTTTCCACAGCACAACAGACGACGGCCGATTCATCGGCCCGTTCAACCCCGCGCTGCTCAACCCGGCCATGACGTCTGTGTCTGCCGAGCTGGTATTGGGCGAGTGGGAGCACACGTCGTTAAGCCCGCGGCTGCGCGAAGTGGTGATCCTCGCGGTGGGCGCCGTCTGGCAGTCCGAGTATGAGCTGTACGCCCATTCGGCCGCAGCCCGCAAAGTCGGCATCTCTGACGACGCCGTCCGGGTGCTGGCAAGCGGTGAAATACCAGATGACCTCAGTAAGGACGAGAAGATCGCCGCAGAGCTGACGCGGCAGCTTTCCACCACTCACCGTGTCGACGAGACGCTCTACCGGCAGGCCGAAAACTGCTTTGGAACAAAGGGATTGACCGACATCGCCATCCTCATCGGCATCTACCACACAGTGTGCACCACGCTCAACCTGTTCGAGATACCCGCACCACATTAGCGGCGACCAGTGGGGCCGTTGCCAAATACTCGACGAAGCTCAGCTATCGACAGGACGTCGTGACTGACTGCGGCCCACCAAAAGGTAGCGCTTCAACGGGGGCCCGGGAGATGTCGGCCAGTTATTTGCCCAGACAAAATAGACGTCGTAGGAATTGTAGGTTCAGTTGTGTGGCGGATACGAGTGAAAGCTTCTCAGATGCCTTGGTATAGCGACGATGCCTAGCTCCCTAAGGACGCTGATTGTGTTCGCTCTCCTTTGCGGTAGCGCGGCGCTCGGCTTCGTGTTGAAGTCTCAGTTGCTGGAACGTTTTACGCAGACGGGCGCACTCGAGTCTATGAGTCTGATCATTTCGTTCCTTGTGACGATAACGGCGATCGTGGTCGGTTTGCTTATAAACGCAACGAAGAGCTTTATTGACGCCACCCAGAACCATTGGGCGATATTCGCCGGACAGCTGATTCGACTTGACCAATCTATGCGTAATTACGGTTCAGAATCTGAACCGATGCGTAGACAACTCCAAAGTTTTACCGCCGCCGCCATTGTCAAGTTTTGGCGGGCCGACGACATTCCGATCGGGGTGACCTACCCAGATGTGCGCAAATTGTCGAAAGATGAAGCAAAGCAGGTGCTGAGTGACCTCTTGAACCGCATCGAGCTTGGGATCATCCGATTGAAAACACCCGATCCATTGCACGAACGATTAGCGGCGGACTGCTTCGAACAATATAAAGAATTCGCCAGGGCCCGATGGTCGCTACTCTTGGCCCCTCAAAACTCGCTACCAGCGCCCTTCCTCAGGATGCTGGTAGCCTGGATCATGATTATCTTTCTGTGTTTCGGCCTTCGCGCGCCAGCCAATCCCTTGGTAATGATTGTAATCACTTTGTCCGCGACTACGCTGAGCGGCATGATGTTTGCTATCATGGACGTCGTTGATCCGTATAAGGGCCTGTACAACATCTCCAGCAAGAACATGCATTATGCCCTAGAGGCAATGCTGAAGGACAATGCGGTGAAGGGGCTCGCGCACTTATATGACGCCGCCAGCGATCCGGTGCTGACCTTGACAAAAGCACCCCAACCGATCAAGTCAGAGGGAACAGCTCTTGCTTCGTCACAAGAGGAGCCGAAGGGTGTCCGACCGATGTAATACGCGGAAAGACCGTTCAGAAATTGATTTGACTCGCTACCGGCGGAGTGCATACGGGATTCACTCCCGCGCCCGCGGTATCTCCTCGCAACGGATGCCGTCAGTCACGGGGCCGGGTGCGATACGCGGTTCTAGTGATCTCGAAAGCACCAGACGGGCAACACCTGCCGATAACACCCGATTACGTCGTCGCTATGACGCCTGCCCGCCGAGCGACTACGCGGATTGCGGCACCGGAATGCCCGCCGGTCGACGTCTTCGGTGTCGCGGATCTGATCGACAGGGTGGTGACAGCGCCAAGGCGTCATCACTCGACAATCAACAGCGCCAACACGATTGAGACACGTTGAGTTCGAACGCCCGACCAGCGAGATAAATGACCGGAACCCAACCATCATCGACGAGTTCCGGGCCAACGCCCGATGGCAGCTTCCACTTGGCCGCCCGACCCCGTCGTATCCTTAGGTTATGACGGAACCTGGTGTGTCGTCGCTGTGGGTAGCCAATGTAGCCCGAATCGCGCGCGCCGCATGGTTCTTCGGCAATAGCTACGAAGCCGCCGTCGGGGTTCCACAGCTGATCTCCAGCGCGAATCGGCGGGCCGGAATCCTCGCCACCGGCAGTCCTGTCCGCTACTTCGCCCCGGTTGCCCCAGCTGCGGTCGGCGGGACCGCAGCGGTGCTCGTCGAGTCGTGGCGGATAGGTGGCGATCGCCGCGCCGTCGCGGCTGCGACCGCGACGCTGGGTGCTGCCCTGGGGTTGAGCGCCTACCTCATCCGGTCTATCAACGTCCCGCTCCTGCGGGGGGAGGTCGGCGAGGAATCCCAGCCACGGCTGATCTCGCGCTGGCACCGTGGCAATGCTATGCGCCTTGGCCTGCTTGCGGCGACCGAGATCCTCCTGCGGCGGGTCGAGGCATCCGTCTCTGACTGAACCGTCACCACAGGATCGCGCGCCCAGCAGCGGCACGGCTCGTACATCACGACCACCGCAGTGCACTTGCGATGACTGACCGGTGTCGAGTCGACCTGGTTGCGCGGTGACCATTGCAGCAATCTGACCGACCGGTCTATGATCTGACTGTGAGGTCTAACGACGGCCTGACGTTCACCGAGCAGGCACGCCGAGAGCAGATCGTCACCGCAGCGGTGGAAGTGATCGCGACAAGTGGATACGGGCAAGCATCGGTGGCCAAGATCGCCGACCACATCGGCATCGCCAAAAGTGTTGTCCTGTATCACTTCAAGACCAAATCCGACATCATCGAAGCGGCCGTCACGACGGCGTTCACCCAAGCCGCTCTCGTCATCGCCCCCGCCGTTGCCGCCGAAACCACTGCCGCAGGCAAGCTCGCGGCCTATATCCGCGCGAATGCTTCTTTCATCGCCGACAACCGCACCGCGGCGATCGCGATGCTGGAGATCGTCACCAGCTTTCGGTCAGACGATGGTTTGCGACTCGACCAGGCGGCAGCCAAGTCGGTGAACGAGAACCCACCCACCGGGGATCTGGCGCTGCTAGACCCTTCTGCGATCTTCATCATGGGAGTACGCAGTGGTGAGTTCCGACCGCTATCGGCGCTGTTCATGAAGAACGCCCTACGCGCAACGCTGGACGGAGCGGTGTGGGAGATCGCCCGCGACCCGGACTACGACGTCGCTGGTTACGGAGAGGAACTGGTCACGGTGTTCGAACTGGCGACCAAGGCGACGTCATGACCCGGATCGTGATTGAAGCGTTCGGCACACGCGGTGACGTTGCGCCGCTGACCGGGTTAGCGGCTCGGTTGCGCCAGGACCTCGGCGCTGACGTGGCGATCGCCGCGCAGCACCCCTATGAAGAGATGATCACCGAGGCCGGTCTGGAGTTCCGGCTCCTGCCGAAAGATACCGAACAGGCCACCCTGGACTCCGACTACGGGCAGGCGCTCGTCGATGGTGCTCGTATGCACCCGTCCAAGACGGTGCTCAAATCGATGCGCGACGATCTCGCCGGTGTGGGCGAAGCGATGGCGCACGCCAGCCGCGAAGCCGACCTCCTCCTGCTCGAGGGACCTGTCGGATCTCTGTTGGGCTATCACGTCGCCGAAGCACTGGCCATACCCAGCATGGGCGTCTTCTTCCAACCCGGTAGTCCCACAGCAGAACTCGCACCTCCACCATTGACCGCCCGATCCTTCGGCCCTCTGGGTAACCGGTTAGCGTGGCAGATCGCCAGTGGCATCGGCGAGAAGGTGTACACGCCTCTGATCGACGGCTTGCGCCACCATCTGGGTGCACCGCCGAAGTCCCGCCGCAACTACCAGCGACACCGTGCCGCGCAGTGGCCGATCCTGTACGCCTTCAGCCCACACGTCGTGACCCGGCCCCGGGACTGGCGTCCCGGCCTCGATATCACCGGCTACTGGTGGCCCACCGTCGCCCAGGATTGGCGACCGCCGACTCAGCTGCTCGACTTCCTCGACGCCGGCCCACCCCCGGTATTCGTCGGGTTTGGCAGCACCGCAACCGCCCACGGCGATCAGCTCTCCGAGACGATCTCCCGCGCCCTGCGCAGCGCGGGCGTCCGGGGAGTGGTGCAGTCCGGTTGGGCACGACTGCACTGCACCGGCGAGGATATCCTCACCATCGACGACGTCCCGCACGCGTGGCTGTTCCCGCAGATGGCCGCGATCGTCCACCACGGCGGCGCCGGCACCACTGCCGCAGCATTACGCTCTGGAGTTCCTTCGGTACCCGTCGCTGGAATCATTGACCAACCGTTCTGGGCACACCGCCTCCACGACCTCGGCACCGCCCCCCAGCCACTGCGCCGCATCGCGCTGACCGCCGAGGACCTCGCCGACGCCATCACATCGGTCACGACGTCACCGGCCTACCAACGACGGGCACAGCACTTCTCACAGCTGCTTGCCGACGAGGACGGCACAGCCACCGCCGCGGGCATCATCGCCGCACAACTCGAAACCCACTCAACCACGGAGGTGCCCGATGGCCGCTGACGAACTCATGGGCAACGCCCTGCTGGCCGGCTCGATCGTCCTAGCCGACGGAGCCATCGGCGCCGGTGTCGGCGACGGTATGGCCGGCGCGCAACTCATCGCCGGAGTCTCCCGCCAACCCGAGGCACTATCCCGGCTCTACACCCCGTTCTTCATCACCGTCAACCTCGTCGAAGCGACCTTCTTCATCAACGTCGCCTTCATGGCGCTCTTCGTCTTCGCCACACCCGGTAAACAGGATCTCCGGCCACGATCAGCGGAACGGCAGTAATGAGCTCGCCCAACCTCACCACGCCGGATCGGGTGTCCTGTGACGCGTGGTCCACGGATTTCGCCGCAGTTCAACGCGTGACCTGGCTCGGCCGGCGCAGGCAACGCCCGGCGGGTCAAGCTAGCTCTAACGGCGTTGATCGCGGTTCGTGGTAAAGGAGCAGCTGTTTGAACGCGGAGGCGATCGCGTTCCGCTGCTGTCGGTTGAGCGGTTCGAGGAATCCGTGGTTGGTGGTTATCAATTCGTCAAGCGCCTGCCTGGCGAGCTTGCTGCCTTGCGGGGTGATACGGACGATCAGCCCGCGCCGGTCGGTCGGGTCGGGTGTGCGGCGGATGAGCCCGGTTCGTTCAAGCCGGTCGAGCCGTGAGGTCATTGCCCCGGTGGTGATCAGCGAGGATCGGGCCATGTCGCTGGGCCTGCAGCCGCGCTGATCACTAACGCGACGCAATGGGTGAAGCCCATTTCCTCTACGCGTGGGCTGTAGGCACGCCCCGCGGATGCGTCACCGCCGAGGTCCGTCTGCCCCAACGCACCGAGGCCCTCCCCCAATTCCTCAGGGGAGGGCCTCGGTGATGTTTATCAGCGGATGTAGCCCGGCTGCAGGACATCGACTTGGTAGATCCCACGGTGCCAGTGGGCGCCCGGCATCGCCTCGGGCGCCGGGTGCGCCTTGACGTCGGGCGTCGCGACGATGGCCGGCGGGCGCACGTCGGCGTTGTTGGCCGCGCTGGCCGTGCCGGCCAGGCCGAGGGCGGCGCCACCGATGATTCCGGCCGAGACGATCGGCAGGGCGAAGTAGCGGGCGAAGCGGGTGGTGTTCATTTGAGTTCTCCTGTGTCCGTTGATTTTTCGTGTCTTTTCGCCGGTGTGTTCCGGTGATGACTTAAGACTGCCGCCCCGCGGAAGGTTTGTATGTCCGGCGATCAGACGGCGACGCGGATGAATCACGTGTCCCCCAATCGGGGGAAGAACCGGCCGGTGCTGTGCGACGCTGGCTTCATGACCAGCGAAAAGGTGCGTGTGGTGGTGCCGGTGCTCAGCCCCGCGTGAGCGGGAGGTGAAGCTGATCGCCGCGGGCAGCGGCATTCCCGCGATGGCCAAGGAGCTTTACCTGGCGCCGTCGACCGTCAAGACCTACGTGCAGCGGCTCTACGAGAACTCGGCGTCGGTGACCGGGCCGCAGCCGTCGCCGAGGCAATGCGCCGCAAGCTCCTGGAGTAGCGTGGCGCGCCCCGTCCAATAATCGGTCGACTACTTCGCCGCGGAACCGATACGCGTCTCGGCGATTCTGCGGCTGCCAATGATCGGCCTGATCGCCGTGCTGGTGTGCATTTTGGGAGGTCGACCACTGGCTGCCGGGGTTGTACGCGGTGATCCTCGGTGTGTACGCGGTGGCGGCGGTGCTGTGGCTGGTGGCCGTGCTGAAGGGGCCGGTGCCGCGGTGGGGGATTGGGCGTCGACGGCCGTGGACCTGATGGTGATCATCACGCTGTGCCTGGTGTCGGGCGGCGCGACCGCGGCGCTGCTGCCGGTCTTCTTCCTGCTGCCGATCTCGGTGGCCTTCCAGGACCGGCCGACGTTGACGGCGATCATCGGAACCGTCACGGCGCTGGGCTATCTCGCGGTGTGGATCTTCTATTCCGAACGCGACGACATGCGGACGCTGCTGGCCGCGCGGCTCGAACTCGATGAGGCACGCGAACGCAATCCCGACCCCGCGCTCGATATGGTCTACGCGGCGTTACAGGAAACCGCGACCGGATTGCGCTCGACCGTCACCGAGCTGCACCCGCAGGTGCTGGCCCAGCTCTGCCTCACCCCGACGGTGCGAGAACTGTTGCGGCAGTTCGAGTCCCGCACCGACCTGGCCGTCGAGGCCGAGCTCAAGGATGAGGGTAGGTCCGAGTCGCAGGCGTTGCTGTACCCGGCGGCGTGCGAGTTGCTGACCAACGTCGGCAAGCACGCGAAGGCCACCACGGTCTGCGTCGGGCTGATGCGCAAGGGCGACCGCATCGTCTTGACGATCGACGACGACGGAGCCGGCTTCGATCCTGCGATCGTGGCGCAGTACGTCGCCGACGGCCACATCGGGCTGGGCTCGCTGCTGGCGCGGTTCGACGCGATGGGCGGCGCAATGGAGATCAACTCGCGGATCGGCTACGCACCCAGGTAACTGCGAAGTCGCCGCGGGAGCCGGTCGCCTCTTCCGGCGAGTGAGACGCAGGCGCTGATCGAATCAAAGAAGTGACCGGCTGCGGCAAATGCGCACCCTGGCAACACATTTGGTAGACCGGCAGGCGGTCGACATCCTCTGGTTCTACCTTGGGTACGAGGCGTTGGCACGTGTTGGTGTCCGAGAGGCAGTGGTCCTGGGACGACGCCGAGCTTTGGTTGGGCGAACAGACGGCGGTGCCACGGGAGACGTCGCGAGCGTGAGTTCTCATCTTGACGCACAGGGCGATGACGATGAGCAGTCCACCGGTGGCCGCAGAAACCCACAGCACGGTCGCGGGGGCGTCGGTCACGCTCGAGCAGCTCGCTGCCATTAGCATGCTCACGCGTTGGGTCAATAAGGCGTCGGTAGTCACTCCGCGCAGATTCTCTGGCGAATCGTCGCCGCCGTCGGCGACCAGCAGGACGTGATCGACCTGCTCGGAGCGGCCGGCGCAGCGGGGACTGCAGCATGCACTGCGGATCGCGCCACAGAATCATGTCGCGAAAAGCCTGAACTTTCTTGTGCCCGGTGCGCCTCGCCGACGCGGTTCGGCCCCGGCGGTGTTCGTCGCAATACGGCACGCCGCCGTCGACGACGTTAATGCAGTGCAACGCACCGCAGAGCTTGCACCCTCTTTCTAGATGTTTGAATACGGCGCACGGGCGCTGGCCCTCACCCAAAGGCGGACCCATGCCCGACAGTAGACGTGATGGGGGTGGCTCTCCGGCAACGCGATTGACTAGCGGAGACTATCGTCCAACTTGCGGAGGTTTCCGGGAGACCAGCATGAAACCCCGGCTGCTAGGATGCTGCTGAAATGAGATGAGCCTCGACAGCTATCTCTTGTGCTCGACTCTAGCGCTCACCAGCTCGCCAGCATTCGGGGCGCGCGCACGACGGCTGCAGGCGCGGCGATCTTCATACGACGGCCTGGTTGAGCTGCTCGACACGCTTCCCGCTGACGATCAAGCCACCCACAGCTTGGCGATGCGCCGGCCGCAGCGGTATGGACACGGTGACTTCAGTTCCGGGAGACGTCGAGCGCACGTCGAACTGTCCCCCGGACGCGAGTACCTTGGCGCGAATCGATGCCATTCCGATATGACCTTCTTCAGCCTTCCGCGCGATAATCGCCTCCGAGATGCCCACCCCGTCGTCGGAAATACGCAATGAGGCCAGCTCTTCGTTATGTTCCAACTCAATCCAAATGTGGTGGGCCCGTGCATGCTTGATGACGTTCGTCAACGACTCACGCGCCGCGCTGTACAGCACGTAATCCGCCTCGGTACGCAGGCCATCAGGCCATGTAGGTGCGGCGAGATCGACCGAAAGCTCTCTACGCGAACAAATACTCTCGGTGAGGCCGGAGATCGCCGATTTCAATCCCAGCCGCGCGAGCACGTCCGGATGCAGTTCGCGGACCACATCGCGCAGCAGGCCCGAGCACTCGACGAGCGCCGATTCCACCCGGTCCGCGGCATCCTTTGAGCCGTCCCGCACGTCGTCCATATCTTGGCGCGCGACCAAGACATACTGAAGGGCACCGTCGTGCAGACGTTCAGAAATCGTCTGCCGCTCACGCTTTTCCAGTCCCAGCAACTCCTCTAACAACTGGGTTCGTTGCCGCGCCAAGTCTGCGATCATTTCTACTTTGGACCGCTGGATGAGCGATAAGGCGACCGAGCCGCCGGCGAGTGCTGCCAATACGGTCGAGCTCAACAGAATCGACGTCCACGGCTCCTCGTTAGACGATCGGGTGATCCAGCACGTGGCAATGAATGCGGAAAAGGTCGGCACTGCCACGGCCCCGCTGATGATGGGATCCAACTGCGCCGCCGCGATCAAAGGGATCAGGAAGAAACCATTCCTCATCACGTTTGATGTCCACTCATCCGGCGAGGTGATGCCGGTCAGAACCGACAGGACGGATACCACCGCGACGTCGGCGGCGAGCACTAGCAGTGTCACCGGCGTTCTGGTGGGTTCCACTGCGCGCGCCGCAGTCCGCAGCGCCCACGCGCTCCAGCATCCGATCACGACCACGTAGACCGCCATGACAGCCACGCAGATCCATAGGTAGCGGTTCGGCGGCTCACACAACAGAGTCACGACGACGAAAACGGTCAGTACCGCGCGCAACGCGAACTGCAGCAGAGTGCCCAACAAAGTCCGCTGGGAGTCCGGCGCAAGTTGTTGCAATCGGAGGTCGACCGCATGCTGATGATGTCCCGGCATGGGCGGCTCCTGTCCCTTTACGATGGCGAAAGCATAACGCTGGGCGCTCGGTTGCAGGGCCGCCCGCATCGCGTCCGCGTCAGCTTCCCACCGACGGGTCGACCCCTCAATATCGGTGAACAGAAACGTCACAACCCCCGACGGAGTAGCCGCCGGATCAGCGGACACCTACGCAGAATCTCACAACAGACATGTTCCTAACTCGCACATCGGCGGATCCGGCCCGGTCACACGCAGCTTCGACACCCTCGTAGCTCGTCTCTTTGAGACACCGGGACAGCCCATCGGCCCGACCGCCGTCACGGCATCTCCTCGGCCCACTTCATATGCCCCTCGAAGCCCAGCGATGCCGCCATTGCGCGGTAGCGATCGCGATGGTCGCGATAGCTTGCCTCGTCACCGTGGCCTGGGCCAGCAGCGTGCGCATCCGCAGAAGCCAGATGTCTCGCACTACGCCCCCGCGATGGGACTCAACGGAGGCTAAGCGGTCAGCTTCGGACTCGGCGGCGGCCACATCGCTTTGTGTGCCGTGAGCCAGCAGCCTCTCGACCAAAATTCCTGCGGCGGAACGTAGTACAGAAGCTGTTCTCTGTTGTACATGTCGTCTGTAGCTTGGCGCATGGTTGGCACGGCACCATCGTGCTCACCACCATGTCCCTTTCGTATGCCGTCCAGAAGTCAGCCGCCGCCAGCTCGCTCAAGGCGAATCGCTCGTCTAGGCACATGTCACGGATCTGCATCAGCACTTCCAGACCACGCTCGCGGTCTGATGCAGCACCCCGATTCATCAGCGCCACACCGAGCGCGTATTTCGCCGCTCCGAGGGCCAAGTCGTCGCTTGATTCCTCGGCGATCTGTAGCGCGTCACCGATCGCCCGCAGCGCGGTCGTCGACGAGCAGGACGCCGTTCGCTATAGCTATCCCCTACCTCCAGCCCACGGCTGCGGCGTGAGTTACCGGGTTCGGTGCGTCGGGCCAAATTCTCGGAGCAGAACCAAGTCCTCTCGCCATTCCGGACTGCCCAGCCACCACCGCGCAACGCCCCGAAACACCAGTGCCGCTGCCCAGGGTGATCCGATGACGAGGTTGCCTTTGGTGGGGTCGCCCTCGGCGAAGTCCACCACGGTCTGTGACCACCGCAGTGCGTCGTTCATCTCGGCGGTCAGAAGCCCCTGACGGCGACCGCCCAAAAGGACAAGGCGATAGTGAGCGTCGCATCGCCGATTGATTCCACGAGCGACATTTGTTCTGACGCCCGTTGCGAGGCTTCGCGAACCCGCCCCTGGTTAAAGCCTCCAGAACCATGCCCATCATTCCGATGGCCAAAGACGCCTTATGCCGGCAACCGTGCACAGTTCACGGAGTCATCGAAAGGGGCCTGGAGTCGGCTTGGACCCGCCATGCATTGGCGCACAGCATCGTTCGTGGGGCGATGCGCATGGCAAGGCGGTTTGCATCGTCGGCAGGTAGCGCGTCAGCGATCTGGTGGGCTCGCTCCCAACTGACCCGCGCTGCGGAAACATCTCGCACGCGTGACCAGGCCCTGCGCGCATATGCCAGCCGTAGGCGGCGTGCAGATCACCGGCGGCCTCCTGATGTGCCCGGGGTTCGGTGGTGTCGTCATACTTGGTTTCAGGCCACGGGTTGGGTGGGTTGGAATAGCAGTTCAAACTCTATCGGAGTGCGCATTCCGAGAGCGGAATGGCGGCGCTGGCGGTTGTGGAAGATCTCCAGGTAGTCGAAGCTGGCGTTGGCCAGCTCGATGCGCGTCTTCCAGCGTTTGCGGTTGAGTAACTCGGTTTGCATTCTGCCCCAGAATGATTCGATCATTGCGTTGTCATAGGATTATCCGGCTAATCTGTGGTGGGTTTGGTGGTTAGCCGGACAGGTGAAGGATTCGAACGTGCGTCGGCGTTAGCCGACGGATTTACAGTCCGCGCGGCCGCGTCCCTCGGTGTCGCCCCTTGTCTCAACAATCGCCAGTGATCTGCGGCAATCATCCATAGGCGTCCCCGTCCATCCCCCGTTGTCTCACCCGACATGTGACACCGTCGTGACAACAATGCACTCTGTATTTGCCCTCGCGACCTCTGGGTTATGAGCTAGCCGGTCGCCGTATCCAGTCGCCTCTCGGGTCTCAGACGTGCACGTCACGACTTCTCGACCGTCCAAGCCATCACGCCGCATTCCACGCCATCTCGGCCGTTCCGCCGCGTTTCGTTCCCAAATCCGTTGCCAACGCATGAAGCCGAAGGCTGAGCGATTACGAAGCAAAACGATGAGCGGACCAGTTGAGGGGTTGGGGCTGGATCCTGAAGCGATCACCACCGACCTAGAGACGGGACGGTGGTTGTCGATGTACAGCGTTCAACCAGACCGACGAAGTCGACTTCGTCGTCGTCCGCCCGTGATCACAGGTCCTTGTAGTCCGCAAGGTTCGCCACCCCAGCGGGCGGCTTATCGGGTTTCGGATCGACATACCGGATCCTCAAGTCCCGCAAGTAGTCCAGACGTGCGCCGAGAACCTTCTCCCTGTTCCGCAACTCAGTTGAGACCTCGGCTCACCGGTCCTGTGGAAGTCCGCGGCCCGCGCGACCCGCGGTGCGGACTTTTACGACGCCACCGATTTGCTGGGCAGATACTCGCAGGTCAGCGGGCCGAATTGTGCTATGGTTAACACCTACTAGAAGCAGGAAAAATGATTAGTCGTCTTGAAAGTATTTGGTACGCAATAGAGCATCCACTGGGACCGTCACGGGAACTGGGCTCATACGCAAACCATCAGGAGAGCGTGGAGCAACTCATCCGGGAGATGAACGCAAGAGTCATTCCGATTGAGCATGGTCTGGAACCTCTGGGACAACCGATCCCCTCCGCACATTAGTCATTTTCAGCCGGGACGATGGTGTCGTCTGGGAACACCTGCAACCGGGCTGTCCGGTTTCCGCCCGCCGCGAGATTGCTGACCCCAGGCTTGTGGCGTGACGACGTTCGCGCTGGTCCACGGAGCGTGGCACCGCTGGTGGTGCAGGACCGGGTAGGCCGGTGCAAGCATGGCGCTCGCGGTGGAGCGGTAGTTGAGGCCGACGCCGAACATCTTGCGGGGGTGCGGAATGGCGCGCAGCAGCATGATGTCGTCGGGGCGCCCGCGGGCGTCCGGGTTGGGGTCAGCGTCTCTGGGTAGCTGCGCGGGGATGGTGGCGTCGAGGCGCTGGATCGCGGCCGGGGGTGTATGCGGCGACCGCGAGGAACCGATTATCGCGCGGACTGCTTTCCCTTGCTTAAGCTTCCATGCTTTGCAACCACATCTCTAGAACGGCGAGTTGCCATAACGTGTTTGAGCCAAGCACGGTGCGCGTGTCGTTTGGTGCCGCCAACAACGCCGCGAGCATGTCGGGACGATACAGGCCGCGGTTCCGTGCGGCGTCGTTGGTCAGCGCATCGCGCACCATCTCGAGTACCGGGCCATTCAGGTGTCGGATGCCGGGTACCGGGAAGTAGCCCTTGGTGCGGTCGATGACATCGGCGGGCAGAAGTGACCGGGATGCTTCTTTGAGCACGCCCTTGCCGCCGGAGGCGAGTTTCAGGTCGGTCGGGCACATTGCCGCGAGTTCGACGAAGTCGTGATCGAGGAACGGCACCCGCGCCTCCAGACCCCAGGCCATCGTCATGGTGTCCACGCGCTTGACGGGGTCGTCGACCAGCATCACGGTGGTGTCCAGCCGCAGCGCCGCGTCGACAGCGGTGTCGGCTCCTGGCGCCGCCTGATGGACACTGACGAACTGGCGGCTCGGATCTTCGCCAACGATCCCGTATTCGGGCGACAGCAAGTCCAGAATGTCGTCGTGGCCGCGGTCGAAGAACACCCTCGCGTAGGCGTCGGTGGTCTGATCGCGGGCGACGTCGCTCAGCGGCGGGTACCAGTCGTAACCCGCCAGGATCTCGTCGGCGCCTTGCCCGCACTGCACCACCTTGACCGACTTGCTGACTTCTTCACTTAGCAGATAAAAGGCTACGCAGTCGTGGCTGACCATCGGTTCGCTCATGGCCGCAATGGTTTTCGGCACAGCGGGCAGTAGCCGAGACGAGTCGATGTGGATGCGGTGGTGTTTGGTGTCGAAGGTCTTGGCGATCAGATCGGAGTAGAAGTATTCGTCGCCCGGCTCCCCGCCCGCTGAGTCGAAGCCGATGCTGAACGTGGCCAGCCCATGCTGACCTTGCTCGGCGAGCAGTGCTACAACGATCGACGAATCGATGCCGCCGGACAGCAGCACCCCGACCGGCACGTCGGCGACCATGCGCCGCGCCACAGCGGTGCGCAATGAATCCATCAGCGCGTCCTGCCAGTCCTTCGCAGACCACCCCGCGCGCGCGGGATCGCGGCGGAAATCGGGCGACCAGTACACCGTGTCGATGTAGGTGCCAGCGGGCTGGATGACACGGACGGTCGCCGGGGGCAATTTGCGCACGCCCCTGTAGATCGTGCGCGGGGCCGGCACGACCGAATGGAAGCTCATGTAGTGGTGTAGCGCGTGGCGGTCGATCCCGGTGTCCACGTCACCGGCGTCGACCAGCGCGCGCATTGTGGACGCGAATCGCAGCCGGCCCGGCGTCTCGGCCAAATACAACGGCTTGATTCCGAGCCGGTCGCGCGCCAGTGTGACGACGCCGGTTTCGCGGTCCGCGACGGCGAAAGCGAACATGCCCTTGAATTTCTCGACACAGCGCGTACCCCAGTGATGAAATCCTTTGACAACGACTTCACTGTCGGCGGTGGAGAAAAACCGGTAACCCGCGGCCTGAAGCTGCTTGCGCAGGTCCTGATAGTTGTAGATACAGCCGTTGAACACCAGCGTCAGGCCCAGGTCGCTGTCCACCATCGGCTGGGCGCCGCGGGCGGACAGGTCGATGATCGACAGTCGGCGATGGCCCACGGCGATCGGGCCGTGCGCGACGACGCCGTTGGAATCGGGTCCGCGGGACTCCATGGCGTGGGTCATCCGTGACACCGCGGCGACGTCCGCCGATTGCCCGTCGAAGCGGATCTCGCCGCAAATACCGCACATACGCCTTGCGCTCCCTCAAGCTCGGTGTGAGTTGCGAGTAGGTTCTAGCCGGCTCCGGTCGGGCCGTCGGTGAGTAACCAGGTGTCCTTGCTTCCGCCGCCGGACGACGAATTGACGATCCGCGATCCCAGGCTGGCGACCCGGGTCAGCCCGGCCGGCATCACGTGCGCCGTGACCGAGTCGCCGGGTCCCGGCCGCAGGTGAACAAAGGCGCGCAGGTCGACGTGATGCGGGTACATACCCTCCCCGTCGAACGTCGGATGGGTCGACAGCGCCACCGTCTGCTGGGCGATGTACCGCTCGGGTTGGCTGAGCAGTTCGCGCCGACGAGTTTCCAACGCCTCGTCGGAGGCATCCGGTCCGATGATCACACCGTTACCGCCGGACCCGTCGATGGGCTTGACCACCAGATCGGCGAGGTTGTCGAGCACGTAGTCGCGCTGGGCACGTTCGGCGCAGATCCAGGTCGGCACCTGCGCGAGCGCCGGCTTCTCGCCCAGGTAATACTCGATCATCGCGGGCACGTAGGCATAGATCGCCTTGTCGTCGCCGACTCCGTTACCCAGCGCGTTGGCGATCGTCAGCGCGCCTTCGGCCACCGACTCGAGCAGCCCGGAACGCAAGGGCACGCCGTCGTAGCCCATCGACGAAAGCAGCATGTCCTCGTCCATCCGGGCGTACAGCACATCGATCGGGTGGGTCTCGGAACCGAGGTGGCGCAGCAGCTTTCCACCCTGCACCGAAAGGTCGGACGACTGCACCAACGGGATGCCCATTTCGTCGGCCAGGAACGTGTGCTCGAACCAGGCCGAGTCGTCCCAGCCGGCGGACAGTAGCGCCACCGCCGGCTCGCCGGCGATGCGGGACGGTGCCGATGCCCGCAGCGTGTCCAGTAGCTGCTGCGGCACGGATTCGACATCGCCGGCTTCGGCGGGCGGGCTCAGCTCGGCCAGATGCTTGGCGAGCAGGCGCCTGTTCACGATTGCGTAGGCAGTGCCGGACGGGATCCGCAGATTGTCTTCGAGCACCATCCAGTGACCGGCGCGGTCGCATACCAGATCGGTGCCGCTGATATGCGAGCGCACCGCGCCGCCGCACAGCCGCCCGGTCGACCGGAATCCGGGCGCCCGGTCGAGCGTCTGCACCTCGAACACGCCGTCGGCGATAATCGCCTGCTCGGAGTAGATGTCTCGCAGGAATTCGTTGAGCGCTCTCGCGCGCTGCCCCAACCCGACCGTCAGGCTTGCCCACTCGTCGGCGCCTACTACGCGCGGCATCAGGTCGACCGGAAACAGCTGGGCCCTGCTTTGACCTGTAACCCGGAAGGTGATGTTGTCGGCGCGCTGCTCCTGTTCGATACCGGCTTCGCGCGAGCGCAACGCCGCCACGCCCAGATTGGCAACGGTTTGAAGGATCTTCTCGTACCGCGGCCGAGGGCGGCCGGCCGGATCGATCGCTTCATCGAAGCTGATCGCCGCCTCGTTGTCGGGGTCATACTCGCTGCCCGGTTGGTAGCCGAACAGCAGCGTCGGGTCCGCACCGACGGCGACGGAGGCGTTCGGCCAGCGGCCGGCCGTCTCGGCGATCAGCTGGTCGACGACATCGGTGAGCCGGCCCCGGCGACGTAGCGCCCGGCGCTGACGCGCCGCTGAACTACCCGCGATGAGGACCTGCCGGGCCAACTCGCTGACCATGTCCCAGTCGCCGGTTTCTTCCAGCTCCGGGCGCAGCGACCGGACCAGCTCAGTGACCACCTCAGCCGCTGGCCGGCTCGTCGGCCCGTGCACGTCAACCAGTTCGCTCTCCAGCCCCGACCGCGCCGCACGCCACAGCGCCGCACGGCCCAGCGTCGGGGAGATCAACGTAGCGGGCGTGCCTGACCGCAACGCCTCGCTCTCGCGTTCGACCAGCGCCCTGAACAGCCCGGCGATCAGCACAATGCTGTCGACCGACGGGCAGCTGTCGCAGACCCGCAATTCCAGCGTGGGGGCCGAGCTCGCGGGACGGATGTCGAAGTACACCATGCCGACGTCGGCGATCACACCGCTGGCGACCAGATCGGCGACCAGCCGATCGTATTCGGCCGCCGAGCTCACTGGTGCGGCCGGCCCAGTCGTCGGCCAACGCTGCCACACCAGGGTTCGCACGCTGGAATAGCCGGTGTCAGAACCATCGGCCCAAAACGGTGAACTGGCGGACAGCGCCAACAGCGTGGGCAGATACCGCGCGACCCGGTTCGCGACGATCACCGCTTCGTCGCGGTTCGCCACTCCGACGTGCACCTGCGTGCCGCAGATCAACTGCTCTCGGGCCAGCAGCTGGTAGTCGGCGAGCATCTGGCGATACCGGGCGGTCTGCGTGACCTGCATCTCGGCGGGCACCGACAGCGGCATCGCACCGGCGGCCACCACGCCCATGCCCAGCCGAGCCGCGGCATCGACGAGCACGCGCCGATGCCCCTGCAGCTCGTTCCGTAGTCCCTCGAGGGTGGCCACGACACCGCTGTTCATTTCGACGACACAGCGCTGCAATTCCGCAACGTACGTGTCAGACAGTTGGGCGAGTAACTCCGGTGCGCGGGCCGTCAAGCGCCGGGTTTTCAAGTCGACAAGGTTGAACTCCTCCTCGACACCCAAAGTCCGTGACATAACGCCTCGCATTCGCAACCGTCTTGACGTGCAGTGACACCTGCGTACCCAGGTCGCGACAATTAACACGGCAAACCCAACACTACCGCCGGACGGCCGACGCAGCCTGGCGAGGCCGGCGCGCTTTCCTTCGCGGCCTGTTCGATGTTGGGTTGCTGGTCGAGGTGGTCGACTGACACTGGTTCGGAGGCCGGCCCCTATCGGCTCATGGGGCTCCGCCTGAAGGACGCGTAGAAATCGCGGGGAGGTTGCTCGTACAGGCTGTTGGGTATCTCTGACAGGTGACATCCGCGACCGAGCAGCTTGCGCCTGCGCGAGATGTTGACGCCCGTCTCACCGAGATCGAGCGTGGGTTGAACCTGTTGCTCAACGTCACGCCGGTCAATGCCGCTGAGGCATGGGCGGACTTCGAACGCAGTGACTTCGCGACGGTCCCCACGCTGCGGCTCAGACCGCTGGACTTCGAGCCGGACCTGGTGCGACGTGACCTCTACAATCTCGAGATCGAGAACGTCACCGACCCCGCGCTGCACACACTCTTCCGGGCGAAGCGAGACGAGATAGCAAGACAGATCACAGTTTTGGAGGATCGCGACACGTCACGGTTCGTGTACGGGTCGTTGCAGCTTTACGGAGGGGTCGCCCAGCCTCTGGCGTCCGCCGCGAAGAACCTTTTCCAGGCCGATTCGATCAGCAGTCGTCGTACATGGGTGTTGCCGGCCTTGGTGATCGACCCCTGCACCCGGGAGTTGCCTGAGGAGTACTCGCAGGGAACCAGTCCGACGTACGCGCCGATCGATGATCCGGTGAATCGGGACCAG
Source organism: uncultured Actinomycetota bacterium (assembly GCA_963848855.1). Taxonomy (GTDB): domain Bacteria; phylum Actinomycetota; class Actinomycetes; order Mycobacteriales; family Mycobacteriaceae; genus Mycobacterium. The sequence continues at coordinate 34,497 of CAWKFL010000004.1, read as the reverse complement.
TCATCGATCTCCACGGTGAGGGCCAGTCCGGTCAGTGCGGAGATGCCGCGCAGGCAGCCCAGCCGGTTGACCGGGTCGGCGAACCGTGGGATGCGCGACCGTCGTGATCTGCTCGTCGAGGCGGTCCCGCGCTGCCGTGGCCGATAACACGGCATCGAAGCTGTTGGTCGAAGGCCGCCTGCAGGTGAATGTCGCCAAAGCGTTGTTTGCGCAGCCAGAGTTCGTGTATGCCTGTCCAGTGAGTGCCACCTGAGAAAATCTATCCCTTGTCCGAGAAGCAGTTTCCACAGCCGGTGCCGCACCCGCATGAGATCGGCACGGGCATCTTCACTTTCCCGGACAAGATCGCATTACTCGAGACCATCCCAGCCCGAGCTCCCAGCACCCGGAGCGTGTCGGCCGGGGCGTTCGCGGAGGCGGCTCGTGCGGAGTTCGATCGATACCGTGCGGTGTATCCAGACTTCCCGGCTCACATCGAGGTGCGCGACGACATCTCCGAACTGATGGTGTCGTTGGGCCGGTTGTTCATCCCCGAAGCCGCCGCTTTCCGGGCGGACCGCGTCGAGCCCTTGTTGCATCACGAGATCGGCACCCATGTCGTCACCTACCAGAACGGCGCCAGGCAACCACTGACGCTGCTGACGATCGGGCTGCCTGGCTACGACGAGACCCAAGAGGGCCTTGCCGTGCTCGCCGAGTACCTGTCCGGCGGATTGGACCCGCGGCGTCTGCGCGTGCTCGCGGCCAGGGTGGTCGCCATCGGCAAGATGCTCGACGGCGCCGGATTCCTGGAGATCTTCGAATCGTTACGGGAAGAACATCGGATACCGGCGAGGACCGCTTGGTCTATCGCCATCCGCGTCGTCGTCGGGGGTGGTTCGGTGAAGGACGCGATCTACCTCCGCGGCATCACGCGCATCCTTGAAGCCCTCGCGGAGGGCTGCAGCCTCGATGTCCTGTTCGTCGGCAAGCTCTCGGTGGACCACATCCCGTTGATCCAGGACCTGCTCGACCGCGAGGTGCTCCAGGCACCCTGGGTCCGTCCTCGGTGGCTGGACGTGCCCGGCGCTCAGCAGCGCCTGGACAAGCTGCGCGGGGGTGCGTCGGTCACCGACCTGTACGAAGGAGATGTGTCATGAGGCTTGCGTTCTTCGTCCTCGACGTCGCCACCGAGGTAGACGAGTACACGACTACGCGCCTGGCCAGGGCCGCGGTCCAGGGCGGGCATGAGGTTTGGTACGTCGGGCTCGGAGACGTCGAGCACGGGGAAAACGATGGGCAGCTCTCGGCCCGGGCGCATCGCGCAGAGTTCGAGAACGGCGACACGCTCGAAAGCTTCATGAAACACATCAAGGAGCGCGACGCCGAACGGATCGTCATGGACGACCTCGATGCCGTGTTCCTGCGGAACGAAACGGTCGACGATATGCAGGCGCGGCCGTGGGCAAGTCCACTGGGTGTGGTCTTCGGCCAGATGCTCAAGGCTCGAGGCGTAACGGTGGTCAACGACCCGATGTCCCTGGTACGCGCAACGAGCAAGCTCTACCTCGAGGAGTTCCCCGAGAAGATCCGTCCACGATCGCTGGTTACGCGCGACCCGCACGCGATCGAGCGGTTCGTCGCCGAGGTCGGCCACTCCGTCGTCAAGCCGCTCTACGGAGCCAAAGGCCGCAACGTGTTCATGATCGAGGACGCCGACGAAGCGAACCTCGCGCAGATAACGGAGTCGGTACTACTGGACGGCTACGCGCTCGTTCAAGAGTTCGTCGACTGCGCCGAGGACGGCGACACCAGGATCTTCCTGCTCGAGGGACAGATCCTCGAGCGCGACGGGCAACTGGCCGCCTTCCGGCGAGTGCCGACGGGTAACGACCCGCGGGCCAACATCAGCACCGGCGGGCGCTCGGTCCCTCTCGAGATCGGTGACGTCGAACGCGGCATCGTCGAAGCGATGAGCCAGAAGCTCGTGGCCGACGGCATGTATTTCGTTGGCATCGATGTGATCGGCGACAAGGTGGTGGAGATCAACGCCGACAGCCCGGGCGGGATGCAGAGCGTCGAATGGCTCTACAAGATCGACGTCTGCCCAACCATCATCGAAGCCCTGGAACGCCGCACCCGCTCGAAGCCCTGAGCGGCTGCGGGCCGTCGACGCCCTAGGATTCGGCCGCTATGAGAACACCGTGCTCGCTTTCGAGTCGGCCTTCTGGCGCGACGACGGTATCTCGCATCTGATCGTATTTCCCGCCGATGAGGGCGAGCCATCGATGTGGGTGTTCGATCTCGACGCATTCGCAACAGGCCCGGTGTTGTGTGCTCACCTGTTTCACACCAACACGCGCTACGCGCTCGACCGTCCACCGGCGGCTGCACAAGCTCACCGCCGGCGTTCGGTGCGGACGCAAAATCGTATTCAAATGTGTTTGCCTGCGCAAAGAACTCTTGATGCTCTTAATAGGACCGCGTAAAGAGTGAGAGACGCTTAGATACCCCTTGAAAGGCCGCCTGCCTGGGCTGACGGCAATGTGCTAACACCAGCGGAGCTAGGCTTGACGGGCCTGATCTTTGTGATGGTCGGTATCACTATGCTGTTTGTCGGCGAGTGGACGCCTCCCAGGGCGAAACACTTACTAGGTGTCGCTGCCGTCGCTTGTTTCGTCATCGCCGCGCTGACCTGGGCGTCAGCTCTCGTGTTATACGACAACTCTCTTGTCGGTCGTTGAACATTCGAAGGTGTTTGCCTCGGAAACATATTCGGATGAAAAGGCCAGTATTCGAACCGATTTCATGATGGAGAGGCTGGTACTTGGTTTGCCGTCCAGCATGACCGTCTATAACAATGTCCTCGGGGAGGAGAGAGGGCGCCCGCGCCGCCGAGATCGCCGCACGCCGAAAAGAGCTGCAGCACAAGCGAACCAGCCTCGCTGACGAACGAACCGCGCTCGCCCGTGACAACCAGCTCAGATCCCGCGTGCACGACTTCGCTGCCCGCATCCACGTCGTCATCGACACCCTCGACGACACCCAGAAACAGCAGCTGCTGCGCCTACTCATCGAAGACGTCCGGGTCACCGGCTGGCACGTCCAGATCCGGCTACGCATCGCACTCGACCCACCACCACCGGACCCGACCGGCTCACCAAACCCAGAAGGCAGGCCGTCACCACACCCGCGCCCGGTGTCAAGCCAAGACGGTTTGCGTTCCGTCAGTGGAGATGACTTCGGCGTGGTGCACGAGGCGGTCGATCATGGCGGCGGCGAAGACGTCGTCGCCGAACAATTCGCCCCAACGGCCGAATGGCTTATTCGATATGACGATGAGGCTGGCCGTTCGTAGTTGAAAGACACCAGCTGGAAGAACGATGTCGCGTTTGAGACCTCGAGCGTGCTCGAGACGAACTCCTCCAACGACTTCCGAAACGGAAACCGAACAGCCCGAATCCGGCCTTCGCCGCCGTGGGATTCCCGTGCGGACACCTCTCGTTGCAGGCAGGCCGCGAGGAACTCCTCGTAGCTCCAGGTTTCGGTGCGGGCACGCTCGACAGCCGCTCGATGGCCTCACGCAGGGTCGGCGCTTTCAGCGCCCGGGTCAGATGTCGGTCGTTTGCAGCACGCGGGATCTCAAGGGCCGCGACCTATGTCCGTGACCGCCCTGCGGCGCCGCTGAACCATTTGGTGTGCAGCCATATGCGTTGGTTGAAAACGCATGTACGGCAAAGAATGCCTGCTCCGCTCCTTCGATCGACGTCCGATGCGATCGTGGGGCGGCGCCCCTATTGCCCGGTGAGATTGACGACCTCTTCGAGGGTTAGCCGCTCACCTTCTTTCCAGGCGTGCTCGTAATCAGCTGCGCTGAGGTGGCTTTGCCTTCGCCGCAGCAATTCTTCGGTCATCGATCGCCGCGGCCAGACCATGGCAGCGCGTCGGGTTTGAGTGCGGGCCGCCGCATAGAACCGCGCGGCTTGTAAGTATTCACCAGACTGAACGGCAAAGTTGGCTCGGGTCTCGATGAACTTGCCTCCGGCGGCGCTATTTAAATGCAGATGCGCCCGCATCACACGGCCGACCCACTCGATGCCGATCCGATGGCAGCGGCGGCATGCGACCGACCACATCGTGAATAAGTGCCCGCGCCAAGTCGATTCGGCCTGAACGGCCAGCGCCGCGCCCAGCCCCAGCCCGGTCAGCACCGAATCCACACCACGCTGCGATGTGGTCAGGTCACGCGCCAGCGTCAACCAGCGTCCGGCTTCCTGGATCCTGGCGCGGTAGTACCAGTAGAAGGACAGTCGTGGCGCCAGCGAGCACCCGACAGGGCGGGGTCGTCGATCAGCAGCGCCGCCACCACGGCTCGCCGCAAACTGTTCACCTGAGCCGGCAAGAGCGCTTAATGTTGCCCTAACAGCTTGTTAGACAATGTATTTCGTGCGTCGATAGTATCTGTTACGTCAGGTTGGCGTTGAATAGCGTAGTCTCACAATATTGTTCATCGTAGAAGATAGATGTGGTTGTTCGCAATCAATTGATCTCTGGATTCGCGCTGCGGCGGTCCCGATCCGTCAGACCCGCTCGAGATCCTGTGAACATGCACACGACAGGGTGCAGGGCCCAGCCCCCATACGATCTAGGCGGGGCAGGGCGTCTCGGCGCTCGCGAGCACTTTGTTCAGGAAATCGTTATTGGGACCGTGGGCCGCTTCCTGTCCAAAAATCTGTCCGGCGTCACTATCCCGGTCAACGCCGACATACCGACCGACATCACCATTCACTTCGTCGACGAAGTCGACGAGCGCGCCACACCGATCGGCGGCAGAGGCATCGGCGAGCTGGGCGCCACCGGCGTCGCGGCCGCCGTCGCCAACGCCGTGTTCCGTTCCACCGGCAGCCGTATCCGCAGCCTGCCGATCACACCGGATCGCCTGATAGCAGCGATCACCTGACACCCGACGACGCACTACCATCCATCCGACGCCGCGGCGCGACCCGACACTGCCGACCGTCGTAGGTGGAGGCCACCTCTTCCATGTGGTCGGATAGGCGTGGAAGGTTTGGGGCTGCATTTGGTCCACCGGTGCGGTCATTCGGGATGGCCGTAGTGCCGTATCGGTCCTGGCGTTGATTGGGCAGGTCTGCTATTGCCAGCGGCGCAGTGTGAGCTGGCGGGCCGTTCGCGAAGTGCCAGCACTCGCGGCAAGGGTCAACATCCCGCAAGATTAGGTTGGCTCAGTGCAGATGGATCTGCAGATCCGGTGGCTACCAAGCTCGCGGCCGACGTGTGTGGATTCCTGAATTGGGAACAGTTCGATCGGTTTCGTTTGCACACGCTCGAAAACGCGGGCGGTGGCGTTGCCGATGACCGCAGAACTGGGGACAGATCTACTAGAGTCTCCGTACCAACAGGATGAAGGGTCAGTACTTCGTGCTGCGCACACTGCGGGATTTGCCCGCCGCCGTGATCACCAGGCGCTGAATTGACGACTTCCGAAGCGTCTCAATGGGTCTGGTTACGCCGCTTGAGCGCCTCCTCACGGTTCCTCCATTACGCACGCACATTGCATCCGGTCGGTTTGACCTTCGCGCTGCTGCTCTTCGCTTGGTCGATGAGCCCCTCGCTGCTGCCCCGACCCTGGTTCCTGCAGGGGGTGGCGACGGGCATCAGTGTCGCCATCGGCTACGGGCTCGGGTGTGGCATCGCGTGGGTGATGCGGCACTGCGGCGCCAGCCCGCAATGGACGCAACGCACCCGAACGATCGGATGGCGCGCGCTGGCGGTGACGGCCCTGGTGGTGGTGCCCACGTTCGTGATGCTTGGGTCTTGGTGGCAGCAGATCCTTCGCGACCTGGTCGGTCTGCCGCGCGCGCAACGGTCCTTCTACATCCTGGTGCTGCTCATCGCGCTCGCGATCGCGCTCGCGCTGCTTGCGATGGCGCGCGCTGTGCGATGGGCAACCAACTGGCTGACCGGAATGGCCGGCCGGATCGTGCCCGGTCCGCCCGCCCGGCTTGCTGCGGTGGTGATCGTCGTGGTGGTGGTGGTTGTGACACTCGACGGCGCTCTCCACCGCGGCCTGCTGAGCATGGCAGAACGCTCGGCGAAGGTTGCTGACAAGAGCACGGCCGAGGGCGTCACCCAGCCACAGGCACCGGAACGCTCCGGTTCGCCGGAATCACGAGAGGCCTGGGACACGCTGGGCCGCGAGGGCCGCACATTCGTTGCCGGTGGCCCAACCGCCGAACAGATCTCCGAGGCGACCGGCTCCCCGGCACTCACCCCAGTCAGGGTGTACGCCGGCCGCGAATCCGCGGGCAGCGTCGAGGCCATCGCCGAGCGGGTGATCGGCGAGCTCCAACGCACACACGCCTTTGACCGCAGGGCGCTGGCCGTGGTCACGACGACGGGTCGCGGCTGGGTGAACCCGAATGTGGCGGCCGCTTTCGAGTACGTCAACGGCGGCGACACCGCCATCGCATCGATGCAGTACTCATTCCTGCCCAGTGCACTCTCGTTCATCGCCGACCGTGAGACGCCGCCGCTGGCGGGACAGGCGCTGTTTGAAGCGGTGCACCGCGTCTGGGCAGCCCGGCCGGAGGGACAGCGGCCGAAACTGGTGGTGTTCGGCGAGAGTCTGGGCTCGTTCGGCGGTCAGTCTGCATTTGCGTCAGGGGCTGACATCGTCAGCCGCACCGACGGTGCGCTGTTGGTGGGTACGCCGAACTTCGCGCAGCCGTGGACCCGAATCACCGCCAACAGGGATCCCGGGTCGTTCGAGCGGCTGCCGATCGTGGACGACGGGCGTCATATCCGGTTCGCGTCCCGCCCTCACGACGTCGACCTACCCGGGCCATGGGACTTTCCCCGGGTTGTGTTCTGGCAGCACGCCAGTGACCCGATCACCTGGTGGTCGTTCGATCTGTTGCTGCACCGTCCGGACTGGCTGCGCGAACCGCTCGGGCCTGATGTGGACCCAGGGATGCGGTGGCTGCCGTTCGTGACGTTCTGGCAAGTGACGCTGGACATGATCTTCTCCGCCGAAGTGCCGTACGGGCACGGGCATGCGTTCGGACCCGATGCGGCCGAACTGTGGGTGGACATCCTGGCTCCCCCAAACTGGGACCCGGCCGTGACCGCGCGGATCCACGACGCCGCCGCCCGAGGCTGAACCGACGCAGTTCGGCGTGACGCTGTTTTAATTCGCTACGGCGGAGGGCTTGACGTCTTGCAGGATTCCCACGAGCGCGTCGCGCACATGCCACCGGTTGTGTTTGCGGTCCAACACCGCCAACGCGACATCCGTCATGCGCAGGATGCTGGAGTGAGTTCGACGAACTGAGCTCGCCATCCTCAGGCCATCGCGTTGAAGACGGTCTCATCCGCTCGAAGCAGCGAAACGTCATCCAGACCCAGGACCCGAGAGATGAAGCCCAGGCAGGTCCTCAGCCGTGCCGACGGCCACCCGCATTCTGCCTAACCGTGGACGCGAAGCCCGCTCGGCGAGACGGTCCAATCAACGCGATGCCTAACTGAGACTGCGCCCCAAGGCATTCGTCACAGTGGCGTACTACCGGCGGTACGGGGAGAGCGGCGAAGTGCGATCGACCGCCGAACACAGTGCCGGTCGGCAACGGCACGCTCAAATTTCCACCTAACACCCGTTCGCTCGACAGCGAGGAGACTATCAACGCCGCGACTTGCTCAAATCACCCAATCATCCACGGTGGCGAGCACTTTCGTCTAATGCAAGTCGCCGCAGTTAGCTGGTAACGGTGCGTGTTGAAGAGGTGCGAGTTACGTAGCGTATGTGTCCCGAAGGCCAGACGGTGGCGCCGGGAAGGAGCTCAGCCCGGGGATACCGGATTGGGGCTTACTTCTTTAGGATTCAAAAGCGCGCGGCGGTGAGTACTCGGCACCAGCGCTCCTCGACGCGAGAAAGGCGTCGGCGCCTCACGGCGAGTCACAACCTACCAGGACCACAGCGACCGCGACTACGGCGTTGATGACGCCGTCATCGGTGTTCAACACACAGCCAGAGGTTAGCGACCTACCCTTAGCCATGAGGCAAATCCTGCTGCGGGCAGCTGTGCTTCTAATGTCGTGGGCGATCGGACTACTCATCGCGGCGTGGATCGTTCCTGGAGTTTCGTTGTCGGTACCGGGGTTTATCGTCGCCGTAGTGGTGTTCTCGGTTGCGCAGGCGATTCTGTCCGTGCCGATGTTGATGTTGCCCCGTCAGTATGCGTCGTTACTCCTCGGGGGGACCGGGCTGGTGTTGACCATCGTCGCGTTGATCCTCGCGTCGGTATTGACGCACGGCATCACCATCGACGGCATGGCACCCTGGGTGGCCACGACGGTCGTGGTGTGGCTCGTAACAACGATTGGGGCCATTACGCTGCCCGAGCTGCTGATCCGCGACGAGCCCGGCTCGACCTGAACAACTACCCGCCGGCGATAACGGGTGTGAGCCGGTCGTCCGCGTCGAAATTTTGTACCTCGCCCGGTTGCGCCCAGTGAGTAGAGTTTTTATCGCGTCCAACGACGGAGAGAGCGGTAATGAGAGACAAGTATCGCGATCCGACGGATCACTCGCGGACAACGCAGCCGCACGCTGGTATGGCGATGAAGGACAACTTCTTCTGGCCAGGGTTGATCTTGTTGGCCGTAGCGACGTTCGGGCTGATCAGCACGGCGGCAGTCGCCGCGTATGGACACGACGAATGGATAGCCACCACGGTGCTCATCGCCGTGCTCGGCGCGGTCGCCGGTGTGCTGTGGCTCGTCATGGAGCATCGCCGCGTGACCCGCATCGAGGCGCAGTGGCACGCCGCACACCCAGACGGTCACACGCACCCGCGCAGTCCCTAACCGCAACGGCGGAGCGCCCCATCTGCAATGACGTTCAGAAACAACATCGGTCCCGACGCAGTCGCCGCGCCCACCTTAACGCCGTCGGCGTTCGAACCCGGCCTCGCGCCGTTCCGGCGATACGTCGTGGATAACAGCGGTTATCCACGGCGACTGCGGGTCCACGGCTATCTTGCAGCCGGTGTCGCACGTTTAAAACCCTGCCGAGGGCACTCTCTGGTCGACGAAAACCCCATTTAGAAAGCTTCTGTGAACTGGGTCAGCTGAGGCGGTTGCTGAGCTGCTAGGTGGCGGCGGTTCAGATCATAGCTTCGCGGGTGGCGGGGAAGGTCACGAAGGCGGCCCATGCCGGCCGAGGGTCTCGACGGGGGTCGCGCCGGGGCGGTCCACTGGGGCGGCTGGTCGGGCCCCAGGTGGCGTTCCCGTCCGCGTCCGAGCACCAGAACCAGCACGAGCTGCGCCCCTCGGGCCAGCCCTCGGGGTTGTCCTCCCACGCCTCGCCGCGGCCGTTGCTTAAAGTCCCAGCACTCGTAGAGCCGTCTCGCGTTCCGCGATGGCAGAGGCTTTCGCGGTACCGAGGAGTTGCACCTGAGTCTCTCACCGGCAAACGCTGATCTCTCGTGCGCTTCCTCGATGCGCTTTGGAACTGCCCCTCGCTCAACCGATTTCTTATACATGTGCTCAACCAGCCCGGTGTAGTGCATGAGGATGACCGCGGCGTCGTCGGTGAGGAACTGAGCGTGCACGTCGGGCCGCCAGTAACCATCGAGGCTAACCGACATCCAGTCCAGGCCTGCGCCGGCCAGGTGGGCTTTGATCCGGGCTCCGTCCAGAGTTGCCTCGCTGACTTGCCAGAACTGCTTGGCCCCGAACGGTGAATCGACGGTGGGTTCAAGCGGGTGGGTGGTCCGCACCGTGTAGGTCATTTCGAAGTCGAGGTCGGGCGCTTCGTAGGTCATGTCCCTCCTTTAGTCATTGCATCCGCGGCGGCGGCTCGCTGCGTAACGGTCAACATCTTCTCGCCGTCCGTCGGGCGATAGTCGACGGCCTCGAATGCGACGCGGACGAACACATCCCGTCGATCGGCGCCAACGTATCGAGAATGGATGCGTCCCGCACACCCGCTCTCCCGCTCCCTGCACAAGGTCGGAGCCGGGTCGCCGGAGCCCTTCATCACCGGCTGCGACAACCGGTCCCGGAAGCCGAAATGGTCGTGGGCGTAGTTGAACGGTGGTGTCGCGTTGAGGTCGAGGAACGACACACTGCGCACGCCGTCGGTCCGGGCAAGCAGCTTGTCGTGCTCCGCGATGGACCGACGGCACTGCTCGAGCTTGAGAAGGCGTTCGACCTCGGCGTCCTGATCACGGTCGGTGGCGTTGACGTCGATGTGCAGCCGGGATTTCCCGTTCTCCGGATCATCCCTGCGACTGAGGATGATCGTCGGCTGCGGACCACCGAACCCTTCGCGCGGCCCGATCTCCACCGAGCCGTCGTCCTCGCGATCGAGCACGACGAAGTACAGGAACTCGCACCAAAACAGCGCCGGCACCTCAGGGTCGCGGCAACCGAGCACGAACTCACTGATACGGACATGCCATTAACGAAATTTGCTCTCAGCCTGGGAACTGCCGGGGAGACCGCACGCGAACCTCATGGGCTTCCAGCAGTGAAAACAATCCCGCGACCGTACCGGACGAGGCGAGCACGGGCGAAAATGATTTCAGGGCTGCCCCTGTCCGGGCAGCCGGGCAAGGCCGTTGGCCATGCAGTAGGGAAGCTGACTTTGCAACACGACCTAGCGGTTCACGGCACGCTGATAAGCAGCACCCCGGCGAGCACCACCGCTGCCGCGATCGCGCGCCGTGGCCCGAGTTGCTCGCCGAGCAACACCGCCCCGATCAACGCGCCAAACACGATGCTGGTCTCCCGCAGCGCGGCGATCGGCGCCAGCGCACCGCTGGTCTGCGCCCACAGCACGATCGTGTAAGCGGCCAGTGAGATGGCACCGCCTGCCACACCCGACACCGCGCACACGCGCATCGCGCCAGCCAGTTGACGACCCCGTCGGATTAGCGCGAGCACCGCGATCGGCGGCCCCTGCAGTAGGAACAACCAGCCGGTGTAGGCGAGCACCGGCGCGTGCATCACCCCGACGCCGTCGATGACCGTGTAGCCGGCGATCATCACCCCGGTGAGCAACGCGGCCGCGATCGCCGGCACGTCCTTTCGGCCCGGCAGGCCACCGACCAGCACCAGCCCGATCAGCCCGGCGGACACTGTCAGCACGCCGGCCAGCTCGGTGATGGGCAGCTCGCGATCCAGCACCACAACCGAGATCAGCGCCACCACCCACGGTGAGGTGCCGCGGGCCAGTGGGTACATCTGGCTGAACTCGCCGAGCTGATAGCTGGCCATCAGCGACAGGTTGTATGCCACGTGCACGAGCGCGGAGGCGGCGATGAACGGCCAGGCGCCGGCGGGCGGCAGACCGGCCAGGGCCGCCAGCGCTGCACCACCGACCGCGTCCACCATTCCGATCAACGCGAAACCCACCAGCCGGTCGGGCACGGCGTGCGCCAGGGAATTCCAGATTGCGTGCAGCAAGGCCGAGAAGAGCACGGCGAGCACGATCGACAGGGTCACCGGAAGGCTCCTTGGGTCGGGCCACCGAGATGGCACGCAAGAAAAGGAGCCCTCAGGGCTTTTATCCCGTCAGGTGTGGATCACGCGCAGTGTCCTGGCGTCGCTCGGTCCGGTCCCGGCCGCCCTGATTGTCAATCCCGGGCGGACAACCGGCGGAACCCTAGGCGCTACGGAGCCGACGCTACACCGCGCCATCTGCGCGGTTCAAACGCACTTGAACGCGACCACGCGGACAGCACACTAGGTTCCTCTCGGGGTGAGGCAATAGCCTGTGCACGTGGCACAGCTCGAGTTCAACGAGAGCATGGCCGAGCAATTGGAAGTGCTCTATCACCGCCGGGATATCGTTCGCCGGCGTCGTCTCGTCCAGGAGGCGCTCGCTGCGCGCCCGGGTGAGCGTGTTCTCGATGTGGGCTGCGGCTCGGGTTTCTACGTGACCGAGCTGCTCGACCAAGTCGGCCGCGCGGGATCGGTTACCGGCGTCGACCGCGCACCGGCGATGCTCGCCGTCGCCACCAAACGCGCCGAGGGCCGCGACAATGTCGCGTTCTACGAGGCCGACGCCACGAATCTGCCCGTGCCCGACGGTGCGTTCGATGCGGCTGTGTCGGTGCAGGTCCTTGAGTACGTACCCGACGCGACGGCCGCGCTGGCCGAGATGCATCGCGCGCTGCGACCCGGCGGCCGCGTCGTGATCTGGGACGTCGACTGGGCGACGGTCTCGTGGCACACCACCGACCACGCGCGGATGCGACGGCTACTCGATGCCTGGGACCGCCACCTAAGCCACCCGTCACTGCCGCAGACGCTCGTCCCTCGGCTTCGCGAAGCGGGCTTTTCGGATGTGACCATGGCAGGGCACACCTTCGCCACCACCGCGCTTGACCCGGAGACCTACGGCGGCGCGTTTACCCCGCTGATCGTCCAGTACGCCGTCGAGCAGGGTGGCATGGACGCCGACGACGCCGCCGAGTGGAAAACCGAGCAGGACCAACTGGCCGCCCGTGACGAGTTCTACTTCGCATGCATCCAGCTGTGCTTCGGCGCCCGAAAGCCCGACGCGTAAAACCGATCGAACGCTTCACCTCGCCAGATGGCACGGTGATCGCCTCCCACACCGGGGGCACGGGCCGCCCAGTGTGCTTGTACATGGGACGTCTGCGGACCACACGCGACGAGTGCGCGTAATCGACGCTCTCAGCGCCAAATTCGCGATGTACGTGCTCGACCACCGCGGGCCGAGGAGTACCAATGTCACGGCTTGATTATCCCAGCCCGAAAGACCCATCTAGAGGTGCGCGCGGTTTTCCGCGTGTCCAGCTGGATCTGCAAATTTGCAAACCGTTTGAAGTTCGCATCGGGATTTTGCAACGGAAACCGGCACCCTACAGGGGAGTCGCGGACCTTTCTGAAATGCGTCGGTAGACGCGACATGCGCAGTTAATGCGCGACGGTCATCGTCTTTGTTGGGGCCGTTGCGGTGCTTGCCGAGAATCGTGTCCGCGTCGCCGGCACGCAGATGCCTGGGTTCGATCAGCAGGTGTGCGCCCCGCCAATGAGTTGGGGAGTCGACTATTTAGCAGGTTTGCCCAGCCGCACACGAGACTGTCGGCTGAGCGGGTCCACCATGAAGGGATGGACGAGGATGCCCGGCCGCCGCCGGGCCAGCACGGTTACGGCCCTTCGCCGGGCATTCCGCCATCGAAGGGTTCCGGACTGGGCCGCGTCTGTCTGCGCAATCCGCTGTCGATAGTCCTGATCGCGGTGATCCTGATTGGCTTCGTGGCCGCCGGCCTGCTCGCCGGTGAGTTGTACGCCCGCCACCGCGCCGAGCGTGTGGTGGCCGCCGCCACCGAATGCGTGGTGCAGGATAAGGCGAGTGTGTCGTTCGGCGCGACGCCGCTTCTGCTTCAGCTCGCGACCGGCCACTACAGGAACATCTCGATCCACACGGCCGGCAATCAGATCGGCATGGCCCGAGGCATGAAGGCCGACGTGCGGATCGATGATGTCCGGCTGAATGGCGACGCCGACGTCATGGGCACCGTGGGAGCTCTAGACGCCATGATCAGCTGGTCTGCCGAAGGCATGAAACAGAGCATCCAGCAAGCGATCTCGCCGTTGCGTGGCTTGGTCACCGGGGTCGAGGCCAACCCGGACGACGGCACACTCAAGTTGCAGGGCAACCTGGGCAGTGTCACCACCAAGCCGCAGGTTACCGACGGACGAGTGACGCTGCAGCTGGTCGATGTCACCGGGCTGGGTTTGTTGCTGCCCAGCGAGATGGTGCAGTCGGCGCTAGACGCGTTTGTCACCCATCTCACCGAGCATTTTCCGCTCGATATCCACGCCGACAGCGTGCAGATCACCGATGCCGGTGTGACAGCACATTATTCGAGCCGAGACACCTCGATCCCGCGGGGCAACCGGGGCAACCGGGGCAACCAAAGGGCCAACGACAACCAGGGCCCCTGCTTCGCAGGCCTCTAGGCCGGCGAATATGGTGCTTGCGGTGCAGAGGCCGCGCGCCTACGCGACCACGAGGGCACCAAAGGCGCAGACGTGGATAGACCCAGTAGCTACTGGACTCGCTTCCCGCCGTGGGACCCACGCCGGCACGGCTGATCCCCACGCTCGACCCGGCGACGGTCGCCGCAGATCTGGTCAACGCGATCGGCGAGGGCTCAACAACGCCCTCGCCCTCATCGGCCTGCCACCGCTGCTGGGAATTCCCGGGGACACCGGGTACCGGAAGCGCAAAGCGGACGTAGCAGAGCTGACCTGCGGCGTGCGCTGGGGTTTCGGGTCAAGTCGATCTGCGGAGGCCATCACCGACAGATGATGGAACTGGTCAACAGCGTCCTCCAGCAGCAATTGCCCGGCCCCCGGGCCGAAGGCCGAAATGGTGACCATCCGGGCGTACACCTCGCGGCTCAGCGCGGACATAGTGCTGACCGCGAGCAGACCGTGGCGCGCCCGGAACATCTGGTCGAGAAACGATTCGGGATCCCCGAGGTGAACGCGTCGGATGCGTGTGAGCATGGTTTGCTCTCCCACGTCGTCCACAACAGCCAGAACGGCTGGGCGGCAATGCCGACCACCGGGCCAGGGCATGGCCCACGAAGCTGGTGCGCGCGCGTAAACGTCCGATAAACAGGGTATACGCAGGCTGAAGCGCGTATTGGGCGCGCTTGCGAAGGACGGTAAGTGACGCACCCGAACGACGACCCGACGACCGACAACGACGCCGATCACGCCACCTCAGCTTTTCGTGCCGACTTCCTAGACGAGCTCGACACCTCGACCGATGTCGCCGCCGAGCCCGGCGTGTGGGACGACGGGTTGGTTCGGGAATGCTTGTTGTGAAGCACGGCCCCAACGCCGGATCGCGGTTCCGGCTGGGCGCGGAGTTCGAAACAGCCGCGGCTGACGACCGAGCAGAAGACGAAGCCGGCAGATGGCCTACTCCCCCACGTGCATCAGGCTCAGCGGTGGACCGATCTTCAACCCGCTGAAGTGATTGGACATGAGCGTTACCTCCTTGATGAGTTGACTTGGGTGATGTCGCTCGACAATGACTTACGGGCGGATCCATTGCCGAACCCGAGATCATCGAAACGGCAGAATTCTTACGGATTCATGTCGGGCCCCCGGCACGGTTTGAGCGCTCATGCCAGCGGCAAATCCTCCTGTGCAGCCCGGTACCGCACGTTCTCTAGCGACTGGGTTCTTCTCGAAAAACGACACCGCGCCGTCCAGCAGTGGCCGCAAGACCATTCAATGACCCGAAGGAGATCGCCATGCGCGCACTCGTCTACCACGGACCGAAGAACGTCTCCGTCGACGACGTTCCCGACGCCGAGATCGAACGCCCCACCGACGCCCTGATCAAGATCACCACCACCAACATCTGCGGCAGCGACCTGCACATGTACGAGGGTCGGACCGATGTCGAAGAGGGCAAGGTCCTCGGTCACGAGAACATGGGCGAGGTCATCGCCGTCGGTGACGGGGTGGACCGCGTCAAGGTCGGTGACGTGGTGTGTCTGCCGTTCAATATCGGGTGCGGCTTCTGCAAGAACTGCGAAGCCGGACTGAGCGGGTTCTGTCTCACCGCCAACCCCGGCAGCGCGGGCGCCGCCTACGGCTACGCCAGCATGGGCCCCTACAACGGCGGTCAGGCCGAACTGCTGCGGGTGCCCTACGCCGATTGGAACGCCCTGGTGCTGCCCGACGATGCGCGGGAGAAGGAGAAGGACTACGTGATGCTGTCGGACATCTTGCCGACCGGCTATCACGGCACCGAGCTGGCGCAGGTCGGCATCGGCGACTCGGTCGTGATCTACGGCGCCGGGCCCGTCGGTTTGATGGCCGCGATGTCAGCGCGACTGCGCGGCGCCGCCGAGGTGTACGTGATCGACCGCCAACCCGACCGCCTCAAGCTCGTCGAAGCCCTCGACGCCACCCCCATCGACGACAGCGCGGGCGATGCCGTGCAGCAGGTGCTCGACGCCACCCGCGGCGAGGGCGCCGACCGGGGCGTGGAGGCCGTGGGTTATCAGGCCCACGACCACGAAGGCCACGAAAAGCCAGGCATGACGATCAACGACCTCATCGCCGCAGTTCGCCCCACGGGTCGCATCGGCGTGGTCGGCGTCTTCGTGCCCGAGGATCCCACCGCGCAGGACGAGCAGGCCAAGGAGGGAAAGTTCGCGATCGACTACGGGACGTTCTTCTTCAAGGGCCAGTCGATGGGAACCGGGCAGGCCAACGTCAAGCAGTACAACCGCCAGCTGCGCAACCTCATTCGCCGCGACAAGCTCAACCCCGGGCTGATCGTCTCGCACGAACTCAGCCTCGACGACGCCGTCGAGGGCTACGAGAAGTTCGACGAGCGACTCGATGGCTGGACCAAGGTCCTGCTGCACCCATGAGCCCGATCCGACCCATTCCAAGGAGACCGATATGAGTAAGCCATTGGACGGCAAGCGAGTTGCGTTTCTGGTCGCCAACAGCGGAGTCG
The DNA here is from genome assembly GCA_963848855.1 of uncultured Actinomycetota bacterium. Taxonomy (GTDB): domain Bacteria; phylum Actinomycetota; class Actinomycetes; order Mycobacteriales; family Mycobacteriaceae; genus Mycobacterium. The sequence continues at coordinate 17,969 of CAWKFL010000004.1, read as the reverse complement.
AGCAGGTCGAACTCACGACGCCGTGGCAGGCCGTCGAGGACGCTGGCGGGCAACCGGTGCTGTTGGCGCCCAACGCCGACGAGAAGGTCCAAGCGGTCAACCACGACCTGGAGCTCGCCGACACGTTCCAGCCCGACCTCGGGGTCGCCGACGCATCCGTCGTCGACTACGACGGGCTGGTGTTGCCGGGAGGGGTGGCCAACCCGGACAAGCTGCGTGTCGACTCCGACGCCGTCGACTTCGTCAAGGAGTTCGCGGTCGCCGGCAAGCCCCTCGCAGCGATCTGTCACGGGCCGTGGACGCTGGTCGAGGCCGGGATCGTACGAGGCAAGACGCTGACCAGTTGGCCGAGCCTGCAGACCGACATCCGCAACGCAGGCGGCGACTGGCGCGACGAAGAGGTCCGAACCTGCCCCAAGGAAGGGTTCACGCTCGTCACCAGCCGCAAGCCCGACGGCCTCGACGCTTTCGCCGCGGCCCTCGTCGACGCATTCCAGTGAACCGTCTCAAAGGAGAGCAATTCGTGTCCGACACCATCACCCTGGCCGACGCCCGAACCATCATCGCGGCGGCCGAGAAGCGTGCCGAGGAGATCGGCCAACCACAGAACATCGCCGTCGTCGATGACGGCGGCAACCTGGTGGCCCACGTCCGGATGGACGGTGCCTGGCGCGGTAGCGTCGACATCAGCATCAACAAGGCGTGGACCGCCCGCTCCTTCGACATCGAGACCAAGGCGCTGGCCGAGAAGAGCCAGCCCGGCGAACCGTTCTACGGCATCAACGCCAGCAATGGCGGTCGCGTGATGATCTTGGCCGGCGGAATCCCGTTGCAGCGCAACGGGAAAATCATCGGTGGCATCGGCGTCAGCGGCGGAGACGGCGAGCAGGACCAAACAGTTGCAGAGGCGGGAGCAGGCGCCCTCTAAGACCAAGCGCCGACCCATGTGCCGCTTGACGAATTCTCGATATGGCGGCACCTCACCTGGGTGCCATTCGCCGGCACTGAGGGACGTTGCCGCGTTGCCGCACACCAGCTTGCGCGCCGCAGCGATCAGTTATTCCCATGCACAGCAACACTGTTGTTCGTCGTACAACGAACAGGAAGACGACCAAGATGACCCATCCGAACCTCACCGCGCTGTCTCTGGTTTGCAGCCTCAAACCCTCGCCAGCGCCCTCGAGCAGTGAACTCATCGCCGAGCACCTGCAGGCCGAACTGCAGAAGTACGGCGTGACCGGCGAAACCGTCCGATGCGTGGACCATGACATCAAGCCCGGCGTCGAAAAGGACATGGGCGACGGCGATGAGTGGCCGGCCATTCGAGAGAAGATCCTGGTCGCCGACATCCTGATCTTCTCGACCCCACCTGGATCGGGCACACCTAGACGCTCACTGAGCAGGCGTCTTCACAGGTAACCCGTATCGCTCTGCGAGCTCCTGGCGAGTGATCCACTGATCGCCGGTACTGCTGTCCATGACGGCGCCCTACGTTGAGGTTCGCGAATTTCCTGATTAGGTGGAGAGTCCCCATTTGGTCCGAAGGTAAGTCTGCTAGCCAATGCCCGTCTAGCACTGTCCGCTTGCGGAATGAACGCGGATCACACTACGTTGGCCTGGCCCGAGGCCAGAGGGGGGTGGAGCCGAGCTTTGTCACGTGACATGACCCATTAGATGGTGATTCGAGTTGACGAGCACCCCACGCAATGTACAGAGTGCCGCGACAAGCACTGATGGGCGACGTCGAATGCGTGGTGGCGCTGGAGCCGCGCATCCGGTGTAGTCCCATAGGCCGGTCGTTTTCCCGTGCTCCGGGCGGTTCGTTAGGTAGGCGTTCGGGTTTCGGGGACGTAGCGGATCAGCAGGAACGCGACCACGGCAGCCGAGGCGGCGATGAACACGAAGGCCGAGCCGTAGTTGATCCGGTCAGCGAGCAGCGCGAAGACGATCGGGCTGAGCGTGGCGCCGCCCTGGCCGGTGAAACGCCACAACCCTAGGAACATGCCTCGGGCTTCGGGCGGAGCCACATCCGCGCCGACCGTCTGGATTGAGCCACCAGTCAACGCCTGTAGCGCGACACCGGTCAAGAACAACGCCACGTACCAAGTCAGTGGCAGCGACAAGTAGGCCGACACCGCCAACGCGGCCATTGCCACCGCCACTCCGGTGAATCCCGGCACCATGGTGCGCTTGCGGCCATAGCGGTCCATCATCCAGCCGGCGAGGAACCCGATCGGTAGCGACAGCACCGCCGCTCCCGTGCCCAGGTAACCGATCTGGCGGGGGCCGAGGTGGTATGCGAACGCCGCGTAAAGGTGCAGCAGATTCGCCGATACCGGTCCTCGGGTCAAGCCGGCAAATAACGCCACTCCGAAATAGCTCAGCCGCGGCTGCACGATCTCGCGTATCGACAGCGTTCGCGCACCGGCGTTCTCGGCTTTACGAGCCCGCCGCTGCGCGCGCGTATGGTGCGGGGTGTCCTCAGCGAACGCCGAGGTGGGCACCAACGCCAGCAGCGCCAGCACTGCGTAGGCGACGAACGTCGCGCGCGGACCCCAGCTGGCGGCGATGAATCCACCGACAACGGGGCCGAAGAGCAGCCCGGCGTTGTTCATCCCGAACATCCACGACACCTCGCGGCCACGCTGGCCGGCCGCGGCGCCGTGCGAGATCGCCGCAAGCCGACCCATCAGCCACAGCTGCGCCGCCACACCGTCTAAGAACCGCAGCGCCAGCAGTTCGGGAAAGGAATGCACGACCGCGATCAGAAAAGCTCCCGCCGATGTCAGCAGCGGCCCGCCGATCATCACGACACGTCGGCCGAAACGATCGATCATCCAACCCGCGGGCAAGGTGCCGATCAGGTTGCCCACCAAGAACGCCGTCACCACTCCGCTCGCGGCCCCGAAACTCACTCCGAACGATTTCGCCAACGTCGGGATTGCCGGTAGGGCAATGCCTGTGCCCAGGGCCAGCACCAAGGCGGGCAAATAGATCGACAATAACGCGTCCCACGAGACCGCCGATCTCGACTCACCTGTGGTACGAGTCAACTGCTCTGCCCACTCGGCTCCGCCGAGTGCAGCGGCCCGAATTGGTGGTAGTCATTGAGTTCGAATCCCGGTATGAACGTCCCGTGCAACAAGGCGGCCGCGCCGGGCGGAACCCGGCGTCCCCAGCCCCACAGCAAAACCGGCCCGTCTCCTTCGATATCGCAGATGGCCTCGACGGCTAGATTCGACCACGGCATCCGCGCGGCGAGAAGGCCGCACCCGACTCCGTCCAGCAACAGGTGATGGGCACGTTCGACTACGTCCTCCGGCAGGTCGTCTAGGCTTGCCGCCGCGAGGTATTCCGCCAGCACGCCAGTGGCACCGTTTGGATCGCTGGGGCGGCGCGACGGGGTCGTCAACCGTGATACCTCCTCTTGGCGTACGCATAGGAACTGGCCCATGACGCCGCAGTCATCGAGCGTCCGGTCGATGACTGCGGCGGCGTCACGCGTCAAACCGGTTGCGATCGCGTCGATCCGGACCACTCGATTAAGACATGTGGGCACAATGGCCTAACTATCATATTGCAATATACTTGCGATGCGCGGCAGGCCACGAGGAAGCGTCGAAGCAGGCGCGTGACGGCGGAATTGATCGGTCCACGCCCTCGCGAACTCAAGTGAGCACGAGGTCGGTGAGCGACGCCGGGGCACGCGTAGGTGTCATCGGCGACTACGGCCGCGCATACCGGTAATCACTGGCTGCGTGTCGAGACGCGAAGCCCCATGCTGGGCGCCGCTTACTAGTACCAGAAAGCGCTCAAAAGGTTAGCCAGACCCTTAGAAGGCGTTAAACCGTTTGTTCTCATCGGGTTTAGGCGCCAACGGTTGCTTCGCGCGGATCATCGATGCTCCCTCACTTGAATCGAACTGCGCGAGTGCGGACCCGCCGGGATCGTCCACCAATGAATCGCCGCGATGGCAGGCGGACTGGTCGACTGGGCTGGCGCCGGGACTCTCGGCGCTCTGCCACGGACGACACCGGGTGACGGCGGCCACCCCGCCTGATGAAATATGACAAACCATATGACTAACCCATTTGCCATTAGACCAATTTGGGTTCAGTCTCATATCGAGAAGAGGGAGGTCCTTGCTGACCGTGGCGCCGTAGACGTCGGCGAAGTGGGCGGCGACCTCGCCGATCGTCAATCCCTTTGCCGTCAGCGATAATACGATCTCATCGATACCGGTCAGGCCACGCTGACGCTTCTTGACGATCTGCGGATCAAAGGAGCTGTTGGTATCCCGGGGCACCTCGATCTCGACGGGCCCGATCTCGGTGAGCACCGTCTTGGCCCTGGTGCCGTTGCAAGAATCGCCGCTGCCACGGCCCCGGGGTCGTGCTTGTATAGCCCAAGTGTTCGGTCATCGCCGCGTCGAGCGCGGTCTCCAACACGTTCTTCGTCAACTGGTTGAGTAACCCGTTAGGGCAGACCAGTTCGACTCCTTGTTCCTTCGCCTGCGCCAGCAGCTGCTCAGCCAGCTGCCGTTGATCCAGTTCCATTGCCACGGGATCGAGTGTTTCTGACATCGTCAGCCCTTCCCGCCAAGCACAGTTCGGCGTGTCAACCAAGATCAGATCCACCGTTGTTCAGACAGTCCCCACCCACCAGTGATCAGCCCAGTGGGGTGAGGGCGGCGCCGTCGAAGAAGCTACCGCCGCTGTAGACCATCGGATGGCGGTCGCTGACCGTGGCGTGCAGCACGCGGCAGACGAACAGGGAGTGGGTGCTGGCCTGCAACCGTTCGCGGATCTCGACCTCCATCTGCGCGGAGCTGCGCGCGAACAGCGGGCTGCCGAAGGGGCCCGGCGCCCATTCGAGTCCGGCGTATTTGTCGTCGGACTTTGTCGCGAATATCTTGACCACATCGAGCTGCTCGGTGGACAGGATGTTGATCGCCAGGTGGGTGGCGCGGAACAGGCAGTCGTGCGTAGACGACGTACGCTGCACCGCCACCATGACGGTCGGCGGCTCCAGCGAGATGCTCGAAAACGCGTTCACTGCAAGACCGCGCGGCTTCTGGTCGTCCATAGCGGTCACGACGGTGACGCCGCTGACAAACTGCCTATTCACCTGCTTCATCATGTTCAGGTCGGGGTCAGGCTCATCGCAGTGGCTCCTATTCGTGGCGGGTAAGACCCATCGTTCTCAATCCATCGACAGCTGATGGATAAGTAGAAGATTGTTTTGTTCGAGGTCGGTACGGATTTCGTCTTGTCGTTCAGCGCGGTTCGGCTGCGGGGCGGTTACTCGCTTGCCAGGAAACCTCGAATTCGATTGTTCCCCAGCCCTCGAAAGTGCCTGACCAATCGCCCGGCCTGGTTCATCGGCACGGCTTGCAGGCAGCTGCCGGGCAGGATGACCTGACCGGGAGTGAATTCGACGTCGTAGTCGGCGAGACGGTTGCACAGCCAGGCGACGGCGGCCAGAGGATTGCCGAGGATGTTGCCGGTGTTGCCGGTGATGACCTCGCGCCCGTTGAAGCGCAGTGCGCCGCGGGTGTCGCGCAGGGTCAGGTCGGTGATCCGCCGAGGGGTTCCGCCAAGGATGACCGACCCGGTGGATCCGTTGTCCGCCAGAGTGTCCGGAAGGCCGATCGCCCAGTCCTGGACGCGGGAGTCGATGATCTCGATGGCGGGGATCGCGTAGTCGATCGCCGTTGATGACGTCGGCGACGGTGATGTTGGGACCGCGCAGGCGAGTCGCGAAGGATGAAGGCCGGCTCGAGTTCGACGAACGGCTCGATGTAAGCGTTCTCGGGCCAACGTGGTGCCCTCGTAGGCGAAGATGCTGGCCAGCAGATATCCGTAGTCGGGCTGGTCGAGACCGAAGGCGGCCTGCATGACCTTCGCGATGTTGCCGAGCTTGTAGCCGACTAGCGCGGTCCCCGTTGGCGACGGCTTCGCTCGACGTTGATTTGCTGGACCTCGAAGCCGGCGTCCGCGTCGAGGGCGGGCCAGGTCTTGCTCGGCGCGGGGATGGGTTTACCGTTCGCTCGGGCGGTACGCAGGGTCGGCGGCGACGTCGCGCAGTTCGGTCGGTCTTGCATCGTTGGTTTCCTTCGAGGGTCGCTCCGGCCCGTCCCCGCTGAGGCGGAGACTGGCCGGGAGTCGTGAGTCGGTGTGGGGTTCAGCTGGCTGGCGGTGCGGCTGACGTGGCGATGGCGTGACGTGGCGGCCGGGGTGATCGTCGCGGAGCCGGACAGCGCCGGGGCCGTAAAGCTTTTCGCGGAAGGTGGAGCCCTCGTACTCGCTCCACATGGTTCCGCGGCGTTGCAGTTCGGGGACCACGAGTTCGATGAAGTCGGCGATGTCCTGGTATTGCACGGCGTGGGCGAAGTTGAATCCGGCGACCCCGGTTTCGTCATCCACCGGGTCAGCTCGTCGGCCACGGTGGTCGGGGAGCCGATGATGGTGGGGCCGGTGCCGCCGATGCCGATGAACTCGGCGATGTCGCGCGGGTGTCCATTCCTTGTCGGGATCCATCTTGGAGAACAGGTCGACCATGGTCTGGCCGGCGTTGGTCTTCACGTGCTTGAGCGGGACGTCGGGATCGAACTGCGACATGTCCAGCCCGGTCCAGCCGCTGTAGCGGGCCATCGCGCCCGCATAGCTGACCAGTTTGCGGTAGGACTCGTACTTTTCGTGGGCCTGCTCGTCGGTCGGAGCGCACGACGACGTTGAGCATCTGCAGGACCTTGATGTCGTCCGGGTCGCGGCCGATCTCGACGGCGGCCTTGCGCAGCTTGTCGACCTGCCCCTTGAGGGCGGGGATGGACACCGCGTTGACGAACACCCCTTCGGCGCTGGCTGGCAGCCAGTGCACGACCCTTGGACGATCCGCTGGCCAGGAAGATCACCGGGGTCCGCTGCGGGGAGGGTTCGGACAACCCGAACCCGGGCACGGTGAAATACTTGCCCTGGTGGTTGATGTTGTGCACGCGGCTGGGGTCGACGTACACGCCGTTCTCCCGGTCGTGCACGACGGCGTTGTCCTCCCAGGAGCCCTCCCACAGCTTGTAGCAGACCTCGAGGTACTCCGCGGCGACGTCGTACCGCTCGTCGTGCGGACTCTGCTGGCCGGTGCCGAGGTTGCGGGCGGCGCTGTCGGAGTAGGAGGTGACCAGGTTCCAGCCGATTCGGCCGTTGGTGAGGTGGTCCAGGGTGCCGAACCGGCGGGCCAGCGCGTAGGGATGCTCGTAGGAGGTCGACCCGGTCAGGCCGCGCCCGTCGGGGCCGTGTTCACCCGTCGATAGCCGGCTCACCAGCGCAAATCACCAGTGGTCCCGACTGGGATCGAACCAGTGACCTTCCGCGTGTGAGGCGGACGCTCTCCCCCTGAGCTACGAGACCGGGGCGAATCGATCGATGATCGATCGACGTCGAAGACTAGCACGGTGCGACTGTGAGCCGAGAACTTCGGCCCGCGCGATGCAAGCCGGGGGCGACGATCCGCATGGCTGCCCAAGCCCTTGCCAGCCGACTTCGAGCGTTCGCCCAGCAAACGCGCGGAATGCCCGTAGCGTTGCTCCATGGCGACGCTTCGGTCCTCTCTCACGGTTCTAGCGACGATGGCCGCCGCCTCGAGCTTCTTCGCCGGAGCCGCCTCGGCGGCGCCCGCCCCGGTCGGGCCGCTCCCCCTCAGCACCCGCGAAGTGTCGGAACTGACCGGCTTCACCTCCCCGTCGGGCAATATCGGCTGCTACATCGACCTCACCTTCGTGCGGTGTGACATTAGGGACCGCACCTGGAGCCCTCCTCTGAGGTCGGCGAGTTGCCCCGAATACACCGACTGGGGGCAAGGGATTCAACTCAACGTCGGCGAGCCCGCGGACTTCGTCTGCGCAGGCGACACGGCCCTGATGTCAGGTTATCCGCTGGCGTACGGCGACAAGATCGTCGCGGGGTCGATCGAGTGCACGAGCACGCCGGACGGCATATCGTGCTGGGACTTCGTGTATGGGGGCGAGTTCGCGATTTCGCGCGACAGTTACCGGGCGACGTGAACTCATTCGACCTGTCGCGGAAGGAATTTGTGCGGCGACACTTTGGTGGGCTATCGTCGTCCTTCGCGACGGGCGACGATCTCGCCCGTGGCGCGCGGATGTAGCGCAGTTGGTAGCGCATCACCTTGCCAAGGTGAGGGTCGCGGGTTCGAATCCCGTCATCCGCTCGAAGATGCAGTGGCATCAACCCCAGCGGTGGAGTGGCCGAGTGGTGAGGCAACGGCCTGCAAAGCCGTGCACACGGGTTCGATTCCCGTCTCCACCTCAAAGGACGGATCCCGCGCGATTAGCTCAGTGGGAGAGCGCTTCCCTGACACGGAAGAGGTCACTGGTTCAATCCCAGTATCGCGCACCAGTGTTTATGCAGCTCATTGGCGGTTTTTGAACTTCAGTTGAAGGCGCGTGCCAGATACGTGCCAAACGGGTCAGTAGGCAGTTCGGGTCGCGGTCGCGACACGAAGGGTTAGCCATGACCACCGCCTACGACGTATCCGGCAACCCCGACCCCGAGGCCGCCGCGCTGGAGCTGGTCGTGCGCCTACCCGCGATGAGCCTGCACAGCGACGCGCGTTCACGCACCATTGCAGGAATATTGGTGCCGCTTGTAGCGAGTCTCGCGATGAAATGACAAAAAGCGCGCACTCGACTCCTGTTGGGCGGTCGCGCTACCCGCCGGTCTTAAGGCACCTCGACGGTGGTCCCATTGCCGGTAGCCGTAGCGGTGAGGTTATCGCCGGTCACGATGGCGGTGTTGTCGTCGACGGGACCCGCCGTGGCAGTGCTGCCGTCACCCACCACAGCGGCGGAGTTGTCGTTGCCCGGAGAAATGACGACCACGTCACCTACGACCTCAAGTACACCGCCCGCGGTGGCAGTGCTGCCGTTGCCGCCCACGGTGGCGGTGTTGCCGTCACCGGTGGCAGCGGTGGCAGTGCTGCCGTCACCCACCACCGCGGCGGTGTTGTCGTTGCCCGCAGAAATGCCGACCACGGGATCTACGAACACAATTGCACCGCCCGCGCCGGCGCTGCTGCCGTCGCCGCGCACGGTGGCGGTGTTGCCGTCACCGGCGGCAGCGCCGGCGGAGCTGCCGTCGCCGCGCACGGTGGCCGTGTTGTTGTTGCCGTCACCGGCGGAGGCGAAGCCGTTGTCGCCGGTGATGGTGGCGGTGTTGTTGCCGCCGCCGAAGACCTGGGCGATGCTGCCGTCGCCGCGCACGGTGGCGGTGTTGTGGCCGCTGCCGCCAAGCGCGCCGACCGCGATGGCGCGGCTGCCGTCGCCGCGCACGGTGGCTGTGTTGCCGTCGCCCCCGACCCGAGAGCGCGAAGCTTCCATCGCCGGTGACAGTGGCGATGTTTCCGTCATCTTCGGACGCATCGGCGCGGCCGCTGTCGCCGTGGACGGTCGCGGTGTTGCCGTCACCCAGACCAGCGAAGGCGGAGCTGCTGTCGCCGTTGATGGTCGCGGTGTTGCCGTCACCAAGACGAGTGGATGCGTTGCTGCCGTCGCCGTTGACGGTCGCGGTGTTGCGTCACCAAGACGAGCGGATGCGCGGCTGCTGTCGCCGTTGACCCGGGCGGTGTTGTGGCTCCCGTCGGTCGCGGTCGCCGTGCTGTTGTCACCGTTGACCAGGGCGGTGTTGCGGTTGCCGTTGGTCGCGGTCGCTGAGCTGCTGTCGCCGCGGACAATTGCCAGGTTGTGGTCGCCGCCGGTCGCCGTGGCGGCACTGTTGCGCGCCAAAGGCGATCGCCAGCGAACCCTGGCCGTCCGCGGATGATGTCGCGGTGCCTAGCTGCCGCGTCGCACCGTTGATCGACACGCTCACATTGAGTCCGGCGCCGGCCGAGGAACTCGACGAACTCGGCGACGACGAAGACGTCGCCGGCGACGTACTCGATGCAGAATCCGATGGCTCGGCAGATGCCGCCCATGGCGTCGCGGCCAGCCCTACCCCGATGCCCAGGGCGACCGCTAACGCGCCGATGCGCCCGATGTTGTTGGCGTTACTCATGGTTGTTCCTTGCCGACCGCGCCGCCGCTGGACGCGGGAGTTGTTGTTGGCGATGAGCACAGAACTCGAAACGGGTAAAACAGTTCGTACATAGGCGGGTACTCGTTTGGGCATAGGCCGAAACGCGATGCTTCCTCGTTCAATTAGGTCACATATGGTTTTGGCGTCGACGACGGGCAAAACGACCTAATCAAAGACCATCGGAATAGTTAGAAGAGGCACCGATGGGGGAAGAAATTGGATGAGGAGTTCAACTGATGATGCTCCGCCAACCGCCGTCGAGACAGCTCTCCACCACCGGACACGGCAATTTCGTTTACCATCGACATCCGCGACGACATCAGGGGTCGTCTTCGTGTGCGCGTCTTGGCAATTGACACACCCGAGACGAAAAAGCCCGGATATACCGTCGGCTGCTGGGGCCCCCGAAGCGACGGCGTTCGCCACCACAACCATGGTCGGACAGCGAGTCGCCCTCGTGACCCATCCGACGCAAGACAGGACCGACCGGTTGCCGCACTCTCGCCTACCTCGTCCGCGCGGACGAGATCGGACCTGTTTGGTCGAAGCAGCGCGGGCCGGTACGGCCCATTCGTACGTATACGACGATCGCCCCGTAAGTCGTTACGACGTAATCGCAGTCGCCGAACAAGACGCACGAGACGCTCTCACGGGGCTGTGGGGTGCGTCACGTGCTTCGGCGACACCAACATCAGTTCCGCGATAGGGAAACGGAAGAACGCCGTCGAACGTCCAATCCATTGCGTTTCAGGCCCGCCACCCGCTCTCCTGGTGGCGGGCTGAGTCTTTACTTAAACCTATAGCGGAACTACAGCCGAGCTGTTGAGAACCTATCGACGAGCTATATCAAAGCTGTAGCGAAGCTATAGTTAACCTCCAAAACACCCTATAAGCTGCCACAACAATCAATCAGTCAGATTCTCAGCAACTTGTCATCGATGAACAACCGGCGTAGCGTGTTCGTCGCAGCGCCCCTGATGAAGGAGTCGGACACAGGAGGGTCATAATCCCGATGAAGCACGTTGAGAGCACGAACGACTTAGAGGTCCACCAGCGGCGGCTCGCCAGTACCTTGCCGACAGGCCGATCAGGGGCGAGGTGGAGGCCCGCGATGATGAGCCCATCGGGGTCATCGAAGTCAATGACTTCAGTTTTGCGGTCAAGGTCAGGTCAGCGGACAGTGGCACCGAGTCAGTGCCCTTTGATGAGCTCACGTCGAAAGCTGACTGACGGTCGCGACTTCGTGAGCGTCATCGCCCAGCAGTAGCTTGGGCGTCGTGCTGAACGATCTCGTGCAGACGGCCGGGACGTGGATCACGCGGCCACCGACGCGCTGCCCCCAGGGAACGACATGAGCTCGGCGCACGGCCAGGTGCTCGTCGGTCACGCTGCGTGCATGGGTCATGGTGGCGGCGGGCACACGACGTGGACGTTGCCGCACGTGCGACGCCACCGTGTACGGCCCGCCGCTCGCCGCGCACTCCCAGAAGCTCGACGGCCCGGCCTCGGGACCATGGCCGTGATTGTGCCGAGGGCGTCTGACAAGTACAGCCCCAGTCGCGCGTCTATGGAAGAAGTCGCCGGATCGATAACGATGCACGGATCGCGTACTACGCGGCGAGGGTTCCCGTCGACGATTCGTTGCTCGCTCCGCTCGGTTTGATAACATGGGCAGCCATCCGCCTGCAATCCACGATTCGTGACACTCTCGGGCTTTGTTTGGGTGCTCGCCTCTCAACTTGCCGTTCACGGCGCTCTTGGTGGGGTGATAACCGACTTTAAAAAGGCCGCCGCCGCAGGCGAGCCCTGGGCGACGTCCATCGAGGAGTGGGCTAACACTTGTGGCCGGCCAGCGGCGGCCCTTCGAGATCGGATCACCCACTCCTTTGCCTACACCGCGCGAGACGGCCTGCAGGCGCTGAAGACATCACCCGACCCACGGCACCCGGCACCAGAGCGGTGCGTCGGACTTCTGAGAAGGCGACAGGGCAGCTCGTTCTGGCGGAGTTCGCCTCGACGAGACACGTAAAGCCTGCCGAAGCCCGAACTCGTAAGTTCTGCGAAACCGGCTTCGGAGGGCTGGCGCGATGTACCCACCGCACGGGATGGTGCACCTACGGCGTCCGAACTGGTGACATTTTGGTCTAGTGCGCTGGACTAGCGACCGTGCGGCCCTTGCCGAAAGAGCGGTAACCTATCGACGTAGCGTGTAGAACTTGAGGATTTCGTCCGCCCAGTTTGGGATCTTGCGTGAGCATGTCCACGAGCATTCCGATGGTTATCGCGCCAGCCCTATTGTTCACCTGGATAATATCGTCGGCGGGGCCGGAAATCAGACCAGTTTCACCATGGCGAACGAACATGATCCGCTTGTCCTTCGGGTAGTAGCACGCGATCTGACCCCCGTCGGGGAAATGTTTCTTCGCGTGAGACTTACATCCTCCGCGAGGTCAGACTCGACGCAGACATAGACATTTCGAAGCCTCGGAAACCGAACTCGGAAGGACGGATCGCGCTGCAGCTGAGCGAATGCGAATGTCGCCTGCGTGTGTGGATCAACGTCAGCCATCGATCCACCTCCTGACTCGCGCTTCCCATTCGCGGATAACAATGCCATCTGCTCGTCATACGCTCTACTAACTTTATCTTCGTCACCAGCCGAAATGGGCATAAGCGCCTTCCTGCGGCCTTGGTCGTCAGCGGGGTCGTCGCTTTGTCGGAACTCATGGACATGGGTTTCGGAGTGGCAAATGTCGATCCGCTCTACCCGCCGGCGGACCGTCTTATCGTCCTCGTCGATGCGGTAGACGTCGAACATCAGCGCCCAATCGACATACAGTGCCCTCCGACGCAAAATCGCGAATCGGAATATCAACTCCGGTGTCCAGCCGTCAATCGGGGCGCCGAGTTGGCTGACGATCTTGTCCGGGTCTAGCTGATCCGGTGGATACACGGTGGGGTCATCAGGTTGGATCTGACCTTGCTGCTCTTGCTGCTGCCGCCGCTTCCCCCGGTTTCGAGCGCCCTTCCCCACGACTGCAAGGATGCCGCAACTCGGAGGGCAACACATACCTTTCAGGTAAGGGCTCGGCTTCCTTCTAGACGATGGGCCCGCCCATGCGATTGGCTGCCCGCTCGGCCTCTCGCTCGAACTTCTCGCGCGACTGTTCTGCGGCGCTGTTGCTCCAGGTAAAGCTGGCGCATCTTTTCAGCATCCGCCTTCTCTTTGCGCTTTGGGCTTCCCAGTACATTCGGTCTCTTCCAAACTCTTCTAAACTCATCAATATCCAATGGCGATTACAACTCACCGCCGTCAAAGCGAAAACGCTTGCGGCTAAACACATCCGACAACTTGTACCTTCACGAAATCGCCTATGCCGCAGCATGTTTGCTCGACGGAGTGTTTCACCCTCGAGAAGAAAAAACTCCTGACGTTCGTGAGAGTCATTGGTGCCGGTGCCCCCTCGATATTTCCCGGGGGACCGACGGCCGCAATCACGACGTTGCGATCCGTGCGCCAGTGAGATCGACGGTGACGCCACCAGGAGTCAGATCACCGTCGAGCACGATGGCCTCCGGCACTGCACCCACCGGCACGTCGAACGGGACCTCGATGTCAATCGCCAAACCCGGATTGATCGCCGACTCTGATTCTGGGTCAAGGTACACAGCGCCGAGCTGATCCGGGCTGTGCTGCTTGCCGTCAATGACCAGCATTTGGCTCTCGGTGAAGTAGGTCTGTAGTTCGGCACTGACGTTCTTGACGGTCATGTCGACGATGATGAACTCGCCGACGGCCACTGCCGGAATGGAAGTGACCGCAGGGTCGCCCGCGGTCGCGGAACGTCGCAGGCCGTGAACCATGAACTCTAGGAATCCGTCCCGTGTCGGCGCGCCGATGCCAACGGGGGCTGCCCTCGTTTGTATCGGTGTCGGCAACGAATAGGTCGACGACGGATAGGGCGATGACCCCCCGCTGGATGCGTTGGTGCTCAGCGGGGCACACGCAGATAACGGGAGCAACCATATTGCGGCGATCACTCTCCACATAGGCGGGATCGTATTACGTCCGCGACAGGGTTTTTGCGGTTTGTTGAAATCGAAAATATTCAATCTAGTTAATGTGCGTGGCCTACATGAGTATTGCGACGCCTGCAGGGTTTCCTCGCGAGCCGACCCGCTGGCACCGTGCTACGGCTCAGTGAAACCACTTGAGTTCCTGGATGCGCGCATCGTCCGAGCCGACGCCGTGGCCGATCTCGTTGATTGGCAAGTGTTGTCGGCACCGAGGCGAGCACGTCGGCCACGCCTAGGTCCGCCTGGATCAGCGTCACCCAGTGCTGTTCCGGGCGGGGCCGATCTTGCCGACCTTGATCGCGTCGCTGACGATGACCTCGATGCGCTGCTGTTCAGCGGCGGCCTGGATTGTGCGGCCTTCGGCGGCCTCCCGACGCCACGCGGTGATGGTGTCGGCGTCGACGACCTCGATGCCTGCGCGCTTGGCCGCTGCGGCCACGTCGGAGGGCTTGCCGCTGTCTGTCGGTGTCACCGCGTCCTTGCCGGTGGCGAGGATGGTGTCGATGTCGATGGTGGAGTCAGGGAACACCCGCACCGTCTCGACTTCGAACTTCATACTGTCGCCCCCGGCGGCCGCGGATGGCTGCGGGATCCCGGTACCCGGAACGTTGTCGCCGTAGAACTCTGCGGGCTCGAGCGTGTCATCCGGCGACACCACAAAAGACATGTGGCGCCGATCCTTTCGCCACCCGTCCGGCATCCGGGGCATCGCGTGCCCACCCAAACGCCAACGCGGCACAGTCACCGGCCGCCCAGCTTCCAGGGCGTGAGACGAAACGCGGCCTCCGATCACAACCGGCTCCTCAGCACCTGGTACCGCCAACACCCGCGGATGCACTCCGTACCGGGCGTCCAGGCGCCGCTCCTTCTCCAGCAGCGCCCGATACATCCCTCGCACCCGCACCCCGCCGGCATCGTCGACTGTCACTGACCCGAGGCATCCCGATCCCACCTCCGCCGAGCAGCCTTGCGCGCCTTCACCGTCGTCATCGACTCCTGCTGCGCCAAATCCGTTTTTACCAACCGCACCAACCGCGCAGACAGTCCCTCCATAGCCGTATCTCGGCGCTGACGTTCAGCCGCGTCTTGACGTCCGGGGCCTCCCCGTACATCGCCAGGAAGTCCGCTTTCCGATCCAGAACCGACGCGATCTGCGCCAAGATCGATGCTTCAGCGGCACTCCACACCAAGTTCACACCCTGTCGAGTGCCCGCCTCCTTGAGCTCTCTGTCCAAGGCGCGCAACGCCTTCCGCGCCTCTGGGCTCCTGGCCGCCATTCACACCACCCCCGGAATCCTGCGTTCATGCGTGCATACCCTGAGCCGCAGCATCGTGTAGGTGTCTAGGTGGCCGGGGGGAGGGCTCCTCTCCCCTGGGGGTGCATGCATCGCTCGAGCGCAGGCGCGCGTGCTCAGGCATGGGCGAACCCCGGGCCGGACCACGTTGGCTCGCTGTGGGTGAAGTGATGTGGCGGCTTCGTTGGCGGGCCCGTTGCTGGATGCTTTCGTGCTCGGGGCAGTCACGCTGGGAGCCGTAGGCCAACCCGCCGCATGTGTAGCTGCCGGCCGCGCAGGCGCGTGGGCTGGTTCTAATCATCGGTGCCTGCTGGGTGTTGGCGGCGGCGTGGCGCAGGCGTCGTCTCGGGCAGAGCCATGGGTTGCCTTCTTGGACGACCCTTTTGGGTGAAAGGTCAAGAAAGCCCCGTTGAACGCCACCACCGCCGCCTAGCTCCTTGCCGTCGCAATGCGTGATCTCTTGCGGGGTCGCCAGCTGACGTCATCGGGTCGGCCGTGGACAACCTGAGGCCCGGAGTTGGCTTTCCTGTGCAGCTCCCGCTGCATCTCCGCGAGGTCGCTGAGCGTGGGCAACCACGGCTCCGCGGCCGAGGTGCTCAACCAAATCAGTTGTGCGGTGGGATCTTTCGGCGGCTATGGGCGCGGATCCTGAGGTTCCGACGAGAGCGAGAAGGTACTGCTGGCACCGTCGCGCCACGCGGGGAAAATGTCGTCGATATTGCGGATGCAGAGTCGGCTGGCGAGCGGGTCCTCAGCCCAGAATCGACTCACGTAGCGTGACGCGTCGGCCCCCATCACAAACCACTGAGCGCTGCGCAACACGTCGTATTGCTCGCGTAACCCCGTCAGTTCGCTCCAAGCATCGGAGGTGCCGGCTGTGATGGCTTCGCTGGGAGTGCTCGCACCGCATAGCTTTTCGACGGCGGTGCCAACCTCGGCCATCAACTCGGACAAGGCGCTGGCGAGGTGGCTCGGCGCGCGGTCTGGAGCGACGTCGAGCTGGCCTGCGATGAGCTGCTCAGAATGTCGAACGACCGATGCCCGGGCGTTGGACTTGGCTTCGCGGTCCTGCTGGGCGGCGTGCGTCTGCCGCAGGCCGGTCAGGTAGTCGTCGAGCTGCTCGACGTTAGCCGAAGCGGCGGTGGCTTGCCCGCTGACGGCAGGTTCAGGCGGCGATGCATCGCCTCCTCACGGAGTGCGACAGCGTTGCGGATCGGGCGAATCGAGCGCGTCGTGAAATTACTCGTCGCGGAGGCCAGGGCCAGGACGGAGAGTGCTTGGTGGAACGCCATTTCAGTGTGCCCCGTTCTGCTGGCGCCGCTGGGCTTCGGCGTGTCCGCTGGTGACGACGTAGCCACGTTCGCATGCCGCTGCCGTGGCGGTTTGTGCCGCGGTGGCGCGCCGCGCATCGCGTGCAGCGTCGGCTGAACCGAACCGGCGTTCGGCCTCAGCTCGGCCGCCACCGCCCGGCGCGGTGTCGGTCGGTACCTCGGGTTCAGGCGGCGCCTGGGACCGGACCCGTCCGACCAATGCCTTCCACTCGCTGTCCGACGGCTGCGGAGGTGCTGTTCGAACGCTTCGGCTAGGTTCGCCATTCCGTTTCTCCTCGGCGTACTCCTCGACGGTGGAGGGTCTGAATGCCCATCGCTGGCCGACGATTTCGCCGTCTAGGTCGCTGGCGATCCGGCGGGTTTGTCGTTCCGACATGCCCAGGATGGTCGCGGCTTCGATGGTGCCTATCAGTCTCTCGTCACTCAATTGTGGTTCAGCAGGGTCGGATTCATGTCCGCTAGCGGACAGGCTGGCTTGGTTGAAGCGGCGCCCGATCCGCACCATCCAATCCGGCACAGGAACATTGGCCCGGCGGCGCCGGTCGATGAGCTCGGTGACGCAGTAGAACGCGCCCTCAATGTCGCCGCCGCTAAGCCTCATCCGCCACCAGCCACAGCGTTCCGTCGTCATCCATCTCGACGTCATCGCCATTGAGTTCTGCGGGATCACAGAAGAGCGGACGCCCAGTGGCTGGAGCCCATCCACGCTTTGGCTTCTGAGGTGCGGCGGCGGCCGGCTTTTACCCATTCCGTGGGCAGTCCCGCGAAGTAGTTAAACCCCGGAGGCGCAACCTCCCGAACTTCATCGACGGGAACACCCACCAGCAGGGCAAGGCATGTGTCCGTCATCGGTCGTGCCCCATCCCGGCCCTGTGCTCATCAGCTCCACCCGCTTATCCTCCGGTGCGCTTTTGATCAAGACCGGTCGCCGCCGATGTTGGTTGAGCCTCAGCGGTGGCAGTGAGGTTCATGCGGCACATCTCCGTCGCCGAGGCGCTGTCCGGCAGGCCCTGCACTGCCGTCGGCCGTTAGTCATGTGTCGCCCTGTTCGGCGGCGATGATCTCTTGCCGGTGATTGGGCGTTACGTGCGTTACGTCTGTTACGCCTTCGTTGAAGTCGCTGGTTAGACGGGATTGGTCAGGCGTAACACTCGGCGTAACAGCGTCGTCGTCGG
>CAWKFL010000003.1:0-846676 GCA_963848855.1 uncultured Actinomycetota bacterium | reverse complement strand
GTCGTGCCGGAGGTGAAGTAGATCAGCATCGGATCGTCGACGCTGGTTCCTGCGGTGAACGGTCCGTCGGGTTCGACGCCATAGGCGTCGGCGTAGCGGTGCCAGCCGTCTGCGGCAGCACCGACGACGATGCGGGTGTAGTCGCCCGCGACGTCGTCGAATTTGGCGGTATCGACGTCGTTGGCGATCACGAACCGGACGCCGCCACGGGTGATGCGGTCGGCGAGGTCTTCGGGTCCCAGCGCGCCCGTGGTTGGCATGATCACGGCACCGAGCTTGGCGACGGCGAGCATCGCCTCCCACAGCTCGACCTGGTTGCCGAGCATGAGGATGACGCGGTCGCCCTTGCCGACGCCGAGCGCGGCGAGCCAGGTCGCGACGCGGTCCGACCGGTCGGCCATCTCCGCAAAGCTGACCTTCTGCTCGTCGCCGCCCTCCTTCACGATCCACAGCGCGGTGCGATCGTTGTCACGTGCAATCGCGTCAAACCAGTCGGTGGCCCAATTGAATGTGCCACTGATCGATGGCCATGCGAATGCGTCGACGGCCTTGTCATAGTCGCCGATTAGCTCAACTAGCTGATCGCGTGCGGCGCGATACTGATCGGTGTTGGTCGTCATGGTGGATAGGATCTACCTCACACTTCGCCCAACGCTACCCCCGAAAGAGGGTGTGAAGAATGCGATCGCCGGTGCTGCGCCCGCGTGACGCGGACGCGCTGAGGGCCGAGCTGAGGCTAGTCGCCGACGAGTCGGGGATGCCGCTCACGTTCGGCGGCGAGGTGCATGACGACACGTTGCTGCTCACCGAGTTCCTCGGCGCCCGCACCAGCGGCATGCGGGGTCTCGCGGTGTTGCCGAGCGCAGGCCTCGGCGGGGCGAGCATTGTGGCTCGGCGGCCGATGTCGGTCGCCGATTACCGCAGGGCCTCGTCGATCACCCACGACTACGACGGCCCTGTGCTACAGGAGGGCATCAGGTCGATTCTGGCCGTTCCGGTGGTGGTGGACGGCCGCGCGCGGGCGGTTCTCTACGGCGCCTACCGCGCAGCGGCTCCGATCGGCGATCGCACGGTCGACCTGATGATCGCGTCGGCAAGGCGGCTGAGCCACGAGCTGAGCGTCCGCGACGAGGTCGACAGGCGGCTGCGGCTGCGCGACGCGCACCTGGCGGGTGGGGCGGCCAGCGAGGAAGTCCGTGAAGTGCATGCACAGCTGCGCCGGATGGCCGCGGACCCGTCGGCGCCGCCTGCATTGCGGGCCCAGTTGCGGGTGTTGGCCGACCGGCTGGCGCGGGGCAGAACGGGCGGCCCCGCCGCCACGTTATCGGCGCGGGAGCTCGACGTGCTTGCGCAGGTGGCGCTCGGCTGCACGAATGCCGAAGCAGCGAATCGTCTTTCGCTGAAACCGGAGACGGTGAAGAGTTATCTGCGCAGCGTGACGGCAAAGCTCGGCGCCCACACCCGCCACGAGGCCGTGGCCAAGGCCAGAAAGGCCCGCCTGCTGCCGTGACAAGATCGGGGTATGGCCCAGATCAACGAGTTTCGCATCGCGGTTCCCGACGCTGATCTCGACGACCTGAAGCACAGGTTGACCCGCACCCGGTGGCCGGAGGCCGAAACCGTCGACGACTGGAATCAGGGCATCCCGCTGGCGTACACGCGCGAGCTGGCCAACTATTGGGCGTCCGAATACGACTGGCGCGCCCGCGAAGCCGCGCTGAACCGGTTCGACCAGTTCACCACCGAGATCGACGGCCTCGACATTCATTTCATCCACCAGCGCTCACCGCGCGACGACGCATTCCCGTTGCTGATCACCCATGGCTGGCCGGGATCGGTGGTCGAGTTCCACAAGGTGATCGAGCCGCTCACCGAACGCGGTTTTCACGTGGTATGCCCGTCGCTGCCGGGATACGGCTTCTCGGGCAAACCGGCGAGGACGGGGTGGGGCGTCGAAAAGATCGCCGAGACGTGGGACACCCTGATGGCCCGCTTGGGCTACGAACGCTACGGCGCGCAGGGCGGCGACTGGGGCTCGGCGGTGACCACGCAGATCGGCCGCAACGGTGGCCGCTGCGCGGCCATTCACACCAACATGCCTCTTGGTTTTCCACCCGCGGACATGGGTGAACCGACCCACGAAGAGCAGCAGGCCCTGGACCGGCTGAACTACTACCAGCAGTGGGATTCGGGCTATTCCAAACAGCAAGGGACCCGACCACAGACGCTGGGCTACGGGCTCGTCGATTCACCCGTCGGGCAGTTGGCCTGGATCGTCGAGAAGTTCTGGTCGTGGACGGACTGCGACGGCCACCCAGAGAACGTGCTGCATCGCGATGAACTCCTCGACAACGTGATGCTCTACTGGGCCACCGCGTCGGCGGCGTCGTCGGCGCGGCTGTACTGGGAAAGCTTCCGCGTCTTCGACGGACGCAAACGGGACCGCGTCGAAGTACCCACCGGGATCGCGGCGTACCCCAGGGAGATCATTCGCGCCCCGCGCAGCTGGTGCGAGCCCAATTACAACATCACGCACTGGACGACGATGCCGCGCGGCGGGCATTTCGCCGCGTTCGAACAGCCCGATCTGTTCGTCGACGACGTGAGTGCGTTCTTCGCGACGATGCGCTGAGGCTAGGCGAGCGACTCGACCCAGGCGCGGTGCAGGGCCGCGTACCGCCCATCCGTGCGTCCGATGAGATCGCCTGGCGCGCCGTCCTCCACGATCCGCCCGTGGTCGAGCACGAGCACGCGGTCGGCGACCTGGACGGTGGAGAGCCGGTGGGCGATCACGAGTGCCGTCCGGTCGGCGAGCACGGTTTCCAGTGCGCGCTGCACCAACCGCTCGCTGGGAATGTCCAGCGATGACGTCGCCTCGTCGAGGATCAGCACAGCGGGGTCGGCCAGGAACGCGCGGGCGAACGCGACCAGCTGCCGCTGACCCGCCGACAGACGACCGCCGCGCTTGGCGACGTCGGTGTCGTAGCCGTCGGGCAGCGCTTCGATGAACCGGTCGGCACCGACCGCCGCGGCCGCCGCGCGCACCTCCGCGTCGGAGGCGTCGGGCCTGCCGAATCGGATGTTGTCGGCGACCGTCCCGTCAAACATGAAGTTCTCCTGGGTGACCATCACGACATGGCGGCGCAACTCGCTCTGTGCGACGTCGCGCAGGTCGACACCGTCGAGCGTCACCGAACCCGTTGTCGGGTCATAGAACCGCGCGATCAGTTTCGCGATGGTGGTCTTGCCCGCGCCCGTCGTTCCAACGAGCGCGACCGTTTGGCCCGCGGGGACCGAGAAGTTCAAGTCGGGCAGCACCGGCCGCTCGGCCACGTACGAGAAGTGCACGTCGTGGAATGCCACCTCGCCGCGCACTTTTTCGAGCGTGACCGGACGCGCAGGATCCTTGATGCCGGGGCGTTCGGCCAGCACGCCCGCGAGCTTCTCGAGCGCCGACGTCGCGGACTGGAACGTGTTGAAGAACTGCGAGATCTCCTGCATCGGCTCGAAAAACATCCGCAGATAGAGCAGGAATGCGGCGAGCGTGCCGATGGTCATCTCCCCGTGCAGCGCCCGGTACCCGCCATAGAGCAGCACCAGGCCGGTGGTGAGATTGCCGACCAGCTTCACGCCAGGCATGAAGACGGCGAGCAGCTTCATCGTCTTTTCGTTGATGTCGCGGTAGCGATCGGCGAGGCCCTCGAAGATCTCCTGGTTTCGCTGCTCGCGGCGGTACGCCTGGACGGCCTTGATGCCCGTCATCGTCTCGACGAACTGCACGATGACCAGCGCCGCGCTCTCGCGGACTTCCCGGTACGTCTTGGCGGACTCGCTGCTGAACCACCACACAAGGCCGACAAGGATCGGGAACGCGGCAAGGCACATCAGGCCGAGCCGAACATCAAGCACGACAAGCAGAACCGCGGTACCGATGAGGGTGAGCACCGCGGTGATGAGGCTGTCGAAGCCGGTCTCCAGCATCTCCTCGATCGCGTCGACGTCGTTGGTGGACCGGCTCACGACGCGGCCCGACGTGTAGCGCTCGTGGAAAGCGACATCGAGTCGCTGGAAATGACGGAACACCCGCCGCCGCAGTTCCAGCAGCACCTTCTGACCGATTCGGCCCGAGCGGTGCAGGAAGAACATCCGGCTGATGGTCTGGACAACGACCACCGCACACAATGCGGCCACGATGACCAACAGCGTGTGCGCCGAACCCCCGTCGATGAGCGGCGGGATCCCGAAGTCGATACCGCGCTGCACCAGTATCGGAACCGAAAGGCGTGCAGCGTTTTCCATGATGACGACGATCGCAAGGACTGCCACCGTCCACCGGTAAGGCCGAAGCAGGGAGCCCAGCAGCGCGCGGGCTTCGCGTCTGCGCGATAGCGACTCGTCGATCGGCAGGTCGTCTCGTTGCTCGTCTTTGACGCGCCCGCGCCACTCGTCCTCGGGCAGGTCGACAGGTGTCGTGTCGGTCGTGGTCATCGGGCGTCGGCCTCCGCGTTGACGAAATCGCGCTCAGCGCATGCCGCGTCGGTTGCCTCCTGCTCGTCGTGCACCTGCCCTAAGCGATTGCGATCCTCGTCCTCCACCCACACGCAGCTACGCTCGGCGCGGTCGTCGAGTTCGTCGTCGGCGGCCAGCAGGTAGCGATACTGCGGCACGGTGGCCAACAACTGAGCGTGTGTGCCGATGTGGGTGATGGTGCCGTCTTCGAGCAGCGCCACCCTGTCGGCCAGCAGCACTGTCGACGCGCGGTGTGCGACAACGATGCCGGTGACTTGGTGGAGAATGCGTCGCAGAGCTTCCTCGACGACGGCCTCGGTGTGCACGTCGAGCGCCGAGAGCGTGTCATCGAGCACCAGGATCTTCGGCGCGGCCAGGATGGCCCGTGCCAGCGAAAGGCGTTGCCGCTGACCGCCGGACAAGCTCATGCCCTGTTCACCGATCCGGGTGTCCAGACCGAACGGCAGGTCGTAGACGAACTGGGCGGCGGCGATCTCGATGGCCTGGTCCAGCTCCCCGTCGGTCGCGTGCGGCCTGCCGAGCCGGAGATTCTCGGCGACCGACATGGAGAACAGCGTCGGATCCTCGAACGCGGTGGCAACCGTCTGCCGCAGCGCGGACAGCGACAGGTTGCGAATGTCTTTGTCGTCGACGCGGATTGCACCCTCGGTGATGTCGTATAGGCGCGACAACAGCGCGGCGAGCACCGACTTCCCCGACCCCGTCGCACCGACGAGTGCGACCGTCTCACCGGGTTCGACGACGAGGTCGACATGGCGCAGCGCCCAATCGGTGTCGGGCGCGTCGGGGAACCGGAAGCCCACGTTGTCGAGTTCGAGCCGGCCGCCACGCGGGGCGTCTTTGTGAGGACCATCGGTGATTTCGCGTGGCGCGTCGAAGATCTCGGCGATCCGGTTCGCGGCGGTGAACGACTCCTGCATCATCGACAGCAGGAAGCCCAGCGATGCGATCGGCCACACCAGCGACAGCATCATCGTGATGAAGGCGACGAGCGTGCCCATGGTGACGTAGTTGTGGCCGGCCGCGTAAGCGCCGAGACCCAGCACGACGATCAGCGTCAAGTTGGGGATGACCTCGAGCAGCGTCCAGAATTTCGCCGACACCGACACGCGGCGCACCTGTGTGTCGTAGAGATCGGTGAGTTGCCTGTCGAAGCGGTCATACGCGTAGCGCTCGCGGCCGAACGACTTGATCACCCGCACGCCGAGCGCGGATTCCTCGACGTGGGTCGCGACGTGGCCGGACTGGTCCTGCGCCAACCGCGACAGCCGGGTGTACTCCCGCTGGAAATGCAGCACGGTCAGCGTGACCGGCGCGATCGACAGCACCACGATGACGCCCAGCGGCCAGTACATCGCAAGCAGGATGGCGGTGACGACCGTGATCTGCAGCGTGTTGAGCAACAGGAAGACCATGCCGAAGGACATGAACCGGCGAATCGAGCTGAGGTCGTTCATGATCCGCGACAGCAGCTGGCCGGATTGCCAGCGGCCATGGAACGACATCGGCAGGATCTGCAGCCGCGCATAGAGGTCTTTGCGGATGTCCGCTTCGACGCCCATCGTGGCGCGCGCGATCAGCCACCGGCGCAGGAACCACAGCACGGCCTCGGAAACGCCGATGGCCATCGCCGCGAGGCCAAGCACCCAGACGCCACGCTGATCACCGTGGCGCACCGGCCCGTCGATGACGGCCTTGGTCATCAGCGGGATCGAGACGGTGGCCACGAGGCTGACGACAGCGACCGTGAGCATGGCGATCCACCGCACCCGGTACGGGAAGATGTACGGCAGCATTCGCCAGAGGTCCGAGCCGGTCCGCCGGCGGGTTGTCTGCGGCGCTATCGCGGGCGCCGAGCGAAGTGCGTCTCGTGCTTGGTTAACCACTTAGTAAATCTTCCCATGCCGTGCAAACGCTTAACCTCCGCGCTTGATCCCGCGCCGAGATCGACGTTTTGGCGCGCTCTACTCGCTCTTTTCCGCCCAAATGTCCGTTTGGGCGTCGGTGTGGGGTCGTCATGCGGCCGCCACGGCATCCCTGTCGTTGCCGAACTGGGTCTCGTACAGCTCCGCATACCGTCCGCCACGGGCCAATAGCTGCTCGTGGGTGCCGCGCTCGATGATGCGGCCGTCCTCGACAACGAGAATCAGGTCCGCGGCGCGCACCGTCGAAAGCCGGTGCGCGATCACGATCGACGTCCGGCCGGCGAGCGCCTGCGCCAGCGCCTGCTGCACGGCGGCCTCGGACGACGAGTCCAGCGATGCCGTGGCCTCGTCGAGCACCACCACACGGGACGTCCCGAGCAGCAGACGCGCGATCGTCAACCGCTGCCGCTGTCCGCCGGAGAGACGGTAGCCGCGCTCCCCGACGATGGTGTCGAGGCCGTCGGGCATATCGGCGACCACATCGGCCAGCCGGGCGCGGTCAAGCGCCTGCCACAGCTGCTCGTCGGTGGCGTCCGGAGCCGCCAGCGTGAGGTTGGACCGGATCGACTCGTGGAAGAGATGCCCGTCCTGGGTCACCATCCCGACGGTGTCCTTCAGCGATGCAAACGACACGTCGCGCACGTCGACACCGTTGAGGCGGACCGCACCGGAGCTGATGTCGTAGAGCCTGCTGATCAGCGACGCGATGGTCGACTTCCCCGCCCCGGACGATCCGACAAGCGCCACCATCTCGCCGGGGTGCGCGGTGAACGAAATACCATGCAGCACTTCGTCTCCGCCGCGGTCGTCCAGCACAGCGACCTCTTCTAGCGAGGCCAGCGACACCTTGTCCGCCGACGGGTAGGAGAACCGCACGTCGTCGACCTCGACGGAGACGGGCCCGTCGGGCACGGCCACCGCACCCGGCTCCTCTTGAATCAGCGGCACAAGGTCAAGCACCTCGAAGACGCGCTCGAAGCTGACGAGCGCGCTCGCGATCTCGACGTGCGCGTTGGCCAGCGCGGTCAGTGGGGCGTACAGCCGGGTGAGCAGCAGCGCCAACGACACGATCGCGCCCGCCTGCAGATGCCCGCCGATGGCCAGCACGCCGCCGAGTCCGTACACCAGCGCCAGCGCCAGCGCCGACATCAGCGTCAGCGAGTTCATGAAGACCGACTGCAGCATCGCCGTGCGCACACCGATGTCGCGGACGCGGTCCGCGCGGCGCTCGAACTCCTGCGATTCCCGTGCCGGGCTGCCGAAGAGTTTGACCAGAGTCGCGCCTGGCGCCGAGAACCGTTCGGTCATCTGGGTGTTCATCGTCGCGTTGTTGATGGCCGACTCACGCGACAGCCGCGTCATCGTCGCGCCGATCCGCCGGGCAGGCAGCACGAACAACGGCATCAGCACCAGCGACAGCAGCGTGATCTGCCACGAGATGGACAGCATCACGGCCAGGGTCAACGTCAGTGTCACGACATTGGACACCACCCCCGACAGCGTGTCGGAGAACGCCCGCTGCGCGCCCATGACGTCGTTGCCGAGCCGGCTAACCAGTGCGCCGGTGCGGGTGCGGGTGAAGAACGCGACGGGCATGCGCTGCACGTGGTCGAACACCGCGGTGCGCAGATCGAGGATCAGCCCCTCGCCGATGTTCGACGACAGCCACCGCGTCACCAGCGAGATGACGGCCTCCGCGACGGCCACCGCAGCGATCACCGCGGCCAGCAACACCACGAACCTCGGCGAGCCGCCGCCGACGATCGCGTCGACGACCTTGCCCGCCAGCATCGGGGTCGCGACGCCGAGCAGCGCGGTGAGCATGCTGACCGCCACGAAGCCGCCCAACCTGCGGTGGTGGCGTCCGGCGAAGCGCCAGATCCGGCCGAGTAGCCTACGGTCGACGAGCGACCGCAGGTCTCCCCCGCGGGCGTGCGTCTGCCGGTACAGCGTTTGCCGGGCTACCGTTTCCATACTCATGAAGTCACCGTAAAACCTCAACAATGGATGAGGTCAACGACTTCCCGGGCGTGTCGTCAGATCTCCCCGAAATACCCGAGTATTCCCGCCGCGCACACCACTACCAGCGGATTTGCCTTGGTGAACACGAAGATCGTCGTGCAGATCGCGGTCACTAGGTATGCCCGCCAATCATGGTCGGCGGCCCGGCTCATCACCAGTGAGGTGGCCATGATGAGGCCGACGGTCAGCGGGGCGAACCCCTTCTCCACGGCGTACCGAAGCTTCGACTTCTGCGCCTTCTGCCAAAACAGCCTGACGGCGAACATCAACGACGCCGCGGGGACGATCATCGCGACAGTGGCGATCACGCCCCCGAGGATGGCGGCGGGTACGCCACCGACGTGCAACCCGGCGCCGTAGCCGACGAGCGTGACGATGAGGATGCTGGGCCCGGGTGCGGTCTGGGAGACGGAGAAGATGTCGGCGAACTGGCTGTCGGTCATCCAGTGATGACCCTTGACCGCCTGCAGATGCATGTCGGGAAGCACCGCATTCCCGCCGCCGATCGACAGCAGCGACAGCGAGGCGAACAAACCCGCCAGTTGCAGATACGTGCTCATGTGGGACGGGTTCTCGGCCACGCCCAGATCAGGCTGAGCGGCGCGACGACAAGCAGGGTCAACGGAAGCGGCCATCGAAGCACGCCGTTGAGCACGAACGCGATCCCGAACAACACCACAGGCACCACGCCGGTGCGGCATTTGCGACCGGTCTGAATGACCATGGCCAGGGTCAGCGCCACGGCGGCGGCCGATGCGCCTTGCAGCACCCCCTTGACGGCGGCCTCCTCCTTGAAGCGAAAGTAGAAGTACGCCATCACCAGGACGAGAACGATGGGCACGAGGCACAAGCCGAACAGCGCCGCCGCCGCGCCGGGCAGACCGCGCATCTTCGTGCCCGCGAACACCGCCATGTTCACCTGATTCGCACCGCGCAGTATCCGGCATATCGTCATGGCGGACAGGAATTCCTCCTCGCCCAACCATTTCTTCTCGACCACAAGGACTTCCCGTGACCACGCGGACAGCCCACCCCCAAATGAGGTGATTGAAGGTCCACGCGAGTTCGAGAAGGGAGACGCGCTCTAGCGGTGTGTCGACCTCACTCATGCATGAGGTCTGTGTCGTGCGGGAAGTCGTCTTCGTGGTGGTGGGCGGGCTCTAGCGGATCCGGCGCCTCGTAGTGGTGCGACAGTTCGTCAGTCGCTGTCGAAAACCTGCTTCAGGCGTGTCACGATTTCCGGATTAGTCACCGTGACGCCGAGTTCCCTGCGCAAATCAAACGCGCTGCGGTCTATATTCATCGAACCCACCAATGCGTCCTTGTTGTCAACGAGAATCAGTTTGGCGTGCACCCTCAGATTCTTTTGCTTGGGCACCTTGACGCCGAAGCGCCTCAGCGCGCGAAATGAAGCAAATGTGTCGAGGATGTCCCATTCGCTGATGCCGTGTTTTCCGCCGCACCGAACGTGCACTTTTACACCACGATCTGCGCGACGTGGTACGGATTGTCGGTGATGATGCCGTAGTCGCGGGTCAGGTGAAGTACTTGGTGCAGAGATTGAAGGTGGCGACGAGTGCGGCCTTCTCGTCAGCCACGATCGACTTTTCGTGCGTGACATAAAACTTCTGATTCGACCATTGCACGGCGATTCCAGCGCTCCGAAACTTTTCAAATGTGGCGTCGTTGGCCCGGTCACCGCCCGACCGTCGCGCATTGAGCATGACGCGCACGTCGACGCCCGCTTTTTGCCGCTCGATTACCGCGTCGATCAGGCCCGCTTCGGTGGATGTGAACTGTTTGATCAGTAGCGAATTCTCGGCGGCATTGATGAATTCGCGGACCGGATCCGAGCCGTCGTCAGGCTCGACAATCAAACGCGTGGCAAAGGGAAGCATAATTTCGGGATCGTAGCGTCGAGCCAATATTGTTGCTTTGCTATCGGTCGAACGTTCAGGTTCCCGTGACGTGGCGGTGATGGGACCGCCGCGAAGGTGATGCACGGTAGCTCCCGCGCCTGTCACATGCTGTGGACCGCATCAGGCAAGATTGCGTGCATGGACAGTGGTTCATCCTCACCCCGGGTGCTCGTCGTCGACGACGACCCCGACGTGCTCGCCTCGCTCGAGCGCGGATTGCGGCTGTCCGGCTTCGATGTGTCCACCGCTGTCGACGGCGCCGAGGCTTTGCGCAGCGCCACTGAAACCCGTCCCGACGCGATCGTCCTCGACATCAACATGCCGGTTCTCGACGGCGTCAGCGTGGTGACCGCGTTGCGCGCGATGGACAACGACGTACCGGTCTGCGTGTTGTCGGCGCGCAGCTCCGTCGACGACCGTGTCGCGGGGCTGGAGGCGGGCGCGGACGACTACCTGGTCAAGCCGTTCGTGCTGGCCGAGCTGGTGGCCCGGGTCAAGGCGCTGCTGCGAAGGCGCGGATCGACGGCGACGTTCTCGTCGGAGACGATCTCGGTCGGACCGCTCGAGGTCGACATCCCGGGCAGGCGTGCGCGTGTCAACGGCGTCGACGTCGATCTGACCAAGCGCGAATTCGATCTGCTCGCCGTGCTGGCCGAGCACAAGACCGCGGTGTTGTCCCGCGCGCAGCTGCTCGAGCTGGTGTGGGGCTACGACTTCGCGGCCGACACCAACGTCGTCGACGTTTTCATCGGCTATCTGCGTCGCAAACTGGAAGCCGGCGGCGCACCCCGGCTATTGCACACCGTTCGCGGCGTGGGGTTTGTTCTGAGGCAGCAGTGATGGGCGCCGCTGTGCGAGTCACTATTTAATGCAGTAGTCCGATGAGCCTGCTGTCCCGGATCTTCCGTCGCACCCCGTCGCTTCGCACCCGCGTTGCGTTGGCCACCGCGATCGGTGCGGCGATCGTCGTGGTGATCGTGGGCACCGTCGTGTGGGTCGGCATCACCAACGACCGCAAGGAGCGGCTGGACCGTCGTCTCGACGAAGCCGCAGGTTTCGCGATCCCGTTCCTACCGCGCGGCCTGGACCAGATTCCCAAGTCCCCCAACGACAACGACGCCGTCATCACGGTCCGCAAGGGCAGCGAGGTGACGTCCAACTCGGACGTCATCCTTCCGGAGCTGCCCGCCGGTTATGCGGACACCTACGTCAACGGCGTGCGGTACCGGGTGCGGACCGTCGAGATCCGGGTGCCCGAGCCGATGTCGGTGGCCGTCGGTGCGACCTATGACGCCACCATCACCGACACCAATAACTTGCATCGCCGCGTGATCGTGATCTGCGTGCTCGCCGTCGGAGCCGCGACGGTGTTCGGCTGGTTGCTCGCCGCGTTCGCGGTGCGGCCGCTCAAACGGCTCGCACAGCAGACGCGGCAGATCGATGCGGGCGATGAGGCGCCAGACGTCGAAGTGCGCGGCGCCACCGAGGCCGTCGAGATCGCCGAGGCCGTGAAGGGCATGCTCGAACGCATCTGGAAGGAGCAGGATCGAACGAAGGCGGCGCTCGCGTCGGCGCGCGACTTCGCATCGGTCTCGGCCCACGAGCTGCGCACCCCGCTGACCGCGATGCGCACCAACCTCGAAGTGCTGTCCACCCTGGATCTCCCCGAGGAGCAACGCAAAGAGGTGGTCAACGACGTCATCCGCACCCAGTCGCGCATCGAGGCCACGCTCGGCGCGCTGGAGCGTCTCGCGCAGGGCGAGCTGTCGACCGCCGACGACCACGTGCCCGTCGACATCACCGAGCTGCTGGACCGCGCCGCGCACGACGCGATGCGGGTCTACCCCGACCTGGATGTGTCGATGATCCCCGCCCCGACGGTGATCATTGTCGGGCTGCCTGCCGGGCTGCGGCTCGCCGTGGACAACGCGATCGCCAACGCGGTCAAGCACGGCGGCGCCACCCGCGTCCAGCTGTCGGCGGTCAGCTCACGCGCCGGCGTCGAGATCGCCATCGACGACGATGGCGTCGGCGTACCCGAAGAGGAACGCAAGTTGGTGTTCGACCGGTTCTCGCGTGGCTCGACGGCGTCGCATTCCGGCTCGGGGCTGGGGCTGGCGCTCGTCGCGCAGCAGGCCGAATTGCACGGTGGCACTGCGTCGTTGGAGGACAGCCCGCTCGGCGGCGCCCGGCTGCTGCTGAAGCTACCCTTCCGCCGCTAACTTATCGCCCCCGCGTTTTGCCCCGCGAACGTTCCTTACCACTCGAATTTCTGCGGAAATTTCGAGTGGTAAGGAACGTTCGGCGGAAGGGTTGGCTAGCGCGTGGCCAGCAGGTCGATCACGAAGATGA
This sequence comes from uncultured Actinomycetota bacterium, assembly GCA_963848855.1. Taxonomy (GTDB): domain Bacteria; phylum Actinomycetota; class Actinomycetes; order Mycobacteriales; family Mycobacteriaceae; genus Mycobacterium. The sequence goes on along the minus strand of CAWKFL010000003.1, from coordinate 833,928 downwards.
GCGTCTTACCGGACAACCGGTGGCCGCCACCTGCCGGACCGTAGGCCTGCTCGGGCGGAATGACGAGCTGTCGTCGGCCGCCGACCTTCATGCCGGGGATTCCGTCCTGCCAGCCCTGGATCAACCCCCGCAGCGGGAACTCGATGGACTCGCCGCGGTTCCAGGAACTGTCGAACTCTTCGCCGGTGTCGTACTCGACACCGACATAATGCACCTCCACCGTGCCGCCGGGCACGGCCTCCGCACCGTCTCCGACCACCAGGTCATTGATCACCAAGTCCGTCGGCGCAGGCCCGTCAGGAAATTCGATCTCGGGTTTCGTACTCACCGCACATACCGTAGTCGGGCAGACTAGAGCCGTGGCGAAGGACCAAGACATTCTCGATCAGGTCAACAAGCTGGTCACCGAGGAAAAAGAGCTGCGGGCCAAACTGCAGCATCATGAAATCGACGAATCCGAGGAGCACCAGCGGCTGCGTGCCGTAGAAGTGGCGCTCGACCAATGCTGGGACTTGCTTCGGCAACGCAGAGCGCTGCGCGAGACCGGCGGGGATCCTCGTGAGGCACGGGTACGCCCGGCCGACGAGGTCGAGGGATACCTTGGCTGAGGTGACGAATCCCGAAATCGTAATCGTCGGCGGCGGTCACAACGGCCTAGTCGCCGCCGCCTATCTGGCCCGCGCGGGCAGGCGGGTGCAGGTGCTGGAACGGCTCGACCACGTGGGCGGTGCCGCGGTGTCAGCGCACGCCTTCGAGGGCGTCGACGCCCGGCTTTCGCGCTACTCGTATCTGGTGAGCCTGCTGCCGCGGCGCGTCGTCGACGACCTCGGCGCACGCGTGCGACTGGTGCGCCGCCGCTATTCGTCGTACACACCCGACCCATCGACCAATGGCCAGACGGGCCTGCTGATCGGGCCGCAATCGACCTTCGACGCGATCGGCGCCGCCGCGGACGCGGCGGGTTTCGCCGAGTTCTACCGGCGCATGCAGACGGTCATGGCGCGGTTGTGGCCGACATTGACGTCGCCGCTGATGACGCGCGAGGAGGCGCGTCGCCTGGCGACAGGCGGCGAAGCCGACGCAGAGGCGACATGGCAATCGCTGATCTGCCGCCCGATCGCGCACGCCATCACCGAGGCGGTCGGCAACGACCTGGTTCGCGGTGTGATGGCGACCGACGCCCTGATCGGCACGTTCGCCCGCACCGACGACCCCACGCTGATCCAGAACGTGTGCTTCCTGTACCACCTGGTGGGCGGCGGCACCGGCGATTGGGACGTCCCGGTCGGTGGCATGGGCGCGGTGAGCGGGGCACTGTCCGCGGCCGCATCCGGCCACGGAGCCGAAATCATCACGGGCGCAGACGTTTACGCGATCGACCCGGATGGTGAGGTGCGGTACCGGCACAACGACCAAGAGCATCGGGTGCACGCCGATTACGTGCTGGCCAATGTCACACCTGCCGTGCTCGCCAGACTGTTGGGCGAGAAGGAGCCCGAACTGACCCAGGGCGCCCAAGTCAAGGTGAACCTCGTGCTGCGACGGCTGCCACGGCTGCGCGACGAGACCGTCACCCCTGAACAGGCTTTCGGTGGGACGTTCCACATCAACGAGACGCTCAGCCAGCTCGACACCGCATACACCCGCGCCGAGCACGGTCTGGTTCCCGAACCGCTGCCGTGCGAGATCTACTGCCACTCGCTGGCCGACCCGACGATCCTTTCAGAAGAGTTGCGGGCGTCCGGTGCGCAGACGCTGACGGTGTTCGGGCTGCACACCCCGCATCAGCTGATCGCGGAGGGCGAACCCGATCGCATGCGCGACAGATTGACCTCTGCGGTGCTTAACTCGCTGAACTCTGTTCTGGCCGAACCCATTCAGGATGTTCTACTGGAGGATGCGGCGGGTCGGCTGTGCATCGAGGCCAAGACCACCGTCGACCTGGAGCAGACGTTGGGGATGACGGCGGGCAACATCTTTCACGGCGCCCTGTCGTGGCCGTTCGTCGAGGACGACGAGCCGCTCGACACCCCGGCGCGGCGGTGGGGTGTGTCAACGGCGCACGATCGGATCCTGCTGTGCGGGTCGGGATCTCACCGCGGCGGCGCGGTTTCGGGCCTCGGCGGGCACAACGCCGCGATGGCGGTGCTGGAGAGCTAGGGCAGCGCAGCGGCCCACTGCATGTGGCCCTCGAAGCCGAGTTCGTCGGCGGTGGCGCGATAGCGGTCGCGGAGTTCCGCGTACGCCGTCGCGTCGCCACGGGTGTGAGCCAGTAGAGCGCGCAGGCGTGCCACCGTGAGATCTCGCGAGGCCCAGGTGCGCGTTCCGGGCCAGCAGTGTCTCGACGAGGGCGGCGTCCACCATATCGATGGTCCCGTAGTTCTCCGACGAAAGCATGTGGGCATGGCGTTATGCCATCGCCGCCGCCATAGCCAGGTGTCCTTCGAAGCCGAACTGTGCAGCCATGTCGCGATAGCGATCACGGTATTCGCGGTAGGCAGCGTCGTCACCGCGGGTCCGCGCCAACAATGCCCGCAGCCGCATCAGCATGACGTCGCGGGTGACCAAGTCGTCGATGGGCGCGGCGGCCAGCCGCAGGACCGCTGATTCGGCTTCTGCGACATCGGCTTCGGTACCGCGGTCTACAAGCATTCCAACCAGCACGCTGGTTGCCCAGCTGCAAAAGGCGAGCTGGCCACATTCAAAGAGGGTATCGACCGCGACTCTGATGGCCCGGATCGCGGCATCGACGTCCCCGTTCAGTGCCTTCTCACGGTTCATCGCGATGTCGATGACGGGAAGTTCCGTCCTGAAGAACTGTCCGCGTTCGGCCATCTCTCGCAGTTCCGTCAATAGCCGCTGTCCGCGCTCGACGTCGACGCGGTATTCCAGAAGTGCACTTCCCAGAACGTATTTGGTGAGTCCCAGCGCATTGTGGTCGCCGAATTCACCGGCCACCCGCAGCCCCTCCTCCATTTCACGGAACGCCGGCTCGTCGATGACCAACAGGCCGTGCTGCATGGCGGCACCGTACTTGTAGGCGACCGAACTGGCGAAGCCAAGGGGGTCGAACTCACGGGCCATCGCGAAGCCGTCGTCGAAGTCCCTACGCCAACCGGGTACACCCAGGACCGCGCGCGCGAACCCGCGAAACACCAGCGCGACGGCCAATGGCGACATCACAAAGAAGTCACCCTTGGTGGGATCGCCGTCGGCGATATCGATGGCGGCCTGCGACCACCGCAGGATGTCGGCGAACTGGCCGCTCTCCTGCTTGACGGCCATCGTGCCCCACGACAACCCCAGCAAGAATTCGGGATCCCCGATCGACTCCAACAGCTGTTCATGCTCGGTCGCGAGTTGTGTCCCCTCCCGTACCCGGGCCTGCGCCATGAGCTCTGTTATCTGCCCGAACATCGCCATCGCCAGTGATCGCTTGTCACCGGCTGCATCACACAGCTCGCGCAACTCCTCGAAACCCGAATCGATGATGCTCCCTGCTGATCTAAAGGTAGTTGCGCACAGCATCATTCGGGGTGCTATCTGCATCGCCAGGCGATCTGGATCGTCGGCGGCCACTGTATCGGCCACGGTACTCGCCCTCGTCCAGCTTGTCCGCGCGGCGGTAACGTCGCGAACCCGCGACCAGTCGCCCGCGCGCATATGCCACCTGTACGCCCCTCGCGTGTCGCCCGCTGCTTCGAGATGCTCGGCGATCAGCGCGGCGTTGTGGTCGGCCTGTTCGATAGTCTCCGCCAACCGCCGATGTAGCTGTGCGCGGTCCGATTTGAGCTGCGACTCGTATGCGACGGCACGAATCAGGGCGTGGTGGAAGGCATACCGAGGCGTCGGGCTGAAGGCGGTCTGGTCGACCAGTTCCGCGGCGACAAGATCTTGCACCGCCGGCTCGATGTCCAAGGCCCGCAGTACTTTAGAGGTGAACTCGGATCCGACCACCGCGGCCGCGTTCAGGGTGCGCTTGGCGGCGGGATCAAGACGGTCGATGCGGGAGGCGATCACGGCCTGCAACGTGCTCGGCACCGTGACCTCACCCGCGGGATCCAGACACAGATAGCATCCGCGGCCGCCGATCACCACGTCCCGCTCGGACAAGTCACGAACGATCTCCTCGGCGAAGAAGGGATTGCCGCCTGCCCGGGTTACCACCACTTCGGCGAGAGCCTCAACCGAAGGATCGGCACCGAGTAGCTCGGTGCTCAGCGCTGAGATCTGCGAATTGTCAAGTGGCTCAAGCGTGATGGTCTGTGACCGCGGCGCATGCGCAAGCGCACCGCTGTACTCGGGTCGGTAGGTGATCAGCACGAGTGAGCGCGTCTGCGAGATCACTGTGAGGAACTCGGCGATCATCGCCTCGCTGATCTCGTCGATCCAGTGCGCGTCCTCGACGATGTACACCACCGGCGTCGTCCGCGAGAGGGCGGCGGTGTTGACCATCGCCACCAGCCGTCGCCTACGCGCGTCCGGATCGACCTGTGGCACAGGCGCGGCGGGGTCGCCGATTCCCAGAACATCGTCCAACAGGATCAGGTCGTCGACCTCCGCGTCCGCGAACCGCGCCCGCACCTGCGCGCGCGCATCGGCACCGTCCAGCCCGGACGAACCCGTCACCGACCGCAGCAGGCCCGCTGCGGCGTGGAAGGGCACCTCGACGGTGTGCGATTCGCAGTACGTGGAGAACACGTCGACGCCCTTGGTTCCTGCGAGCGAGGCGATTTCGCGGACGATGCGGCTCTTGCCAATGCCCGGCGGGCCGACGACACCGACGACCGCGCCGTTGCCGTTGACCGCACGATCCAGAATTCCGTTGAGGGCGGCCAGTTCCCATTGCCTGCCAACGAAGGTCGGCTCCCCGCGATCTGGCCGCTTCCCGGTGGCCATGCCGAGCAGGCGTCGCGCCGATATCGGTGCATGCGCGCCCTTGATGTGTACGAGTTCGGGATCGCCGAGCAGGCTGCCCTTCTCCACCAGCCGCGCGGTTGACTCACTCACCATCACCCCGCCTGGCGGCGCCACCGACTCCATGCGCTGCGCCATCCCGACCTGTTCGCCGACGCTGGTGTATGCCAAAGGGCCCGAACCGATCTCACCAGCGATCACCTCGCCGGAGTTCAGACCGATACGCAGCTGCAGCGGCACCTTGTCACGCTGCTCGACGTCTGCGGCCAGAGTTCGCACATCCTTCTGGATGTCCAGCGCGGAGCGGCATGCGCGTGCCGCGTGGTCCTCAAGGGCAATGGGTGCGCCGAAAACCGCCATGATGCCGTCACCGGTGAACTTGTCGACGGTGCCGCCGTAGCGCTGGACGATCGTCGACGAGCGGTTGAAAAGCTCGGTCATGACTTCGCGCAGCCGTTCGGCCCCGACCGCCGCGGCGATGTCCATCGAATGCACCACGTCAGCGAACAGCACCGTTACCTGCTTGTACTCGGCGTGGCTTTCTGCCACTGCGATGGGCGAGCCGCATGCATCGCAGAACCGAGCGCCGTCCCGCGGTTCGGCGCCGCACGCACGGCACGGTGTGGCCACCGCTTAATCCTGCCGCCGAGACAGAGGTCGGGGCTACGAAATGGCCCTATTTCGGCGCGAGCATCTCCAACAGGGCGTGCAACCCCTTGAGCTCCGTGTCGTCGAGCGATGCCAGCAGGTCAGGCGCGGGATCGTCGACCGCGTCGATCTTGCGCACGATGGCGCGGCCTGCGTCCGTCAGCGACACCACCTTCGAGCGGCGATTCGACGGATCGGTCTCTCGCACTACCAGACCGCGTGCTTCGAGGTCGTTGACCGCGACGGTCGCGGCGGGCGGGTCCATGGTCGCGGCATGCGCCACTTGGCTGACCGACATCGGCTGGCGGTCCAGCCGTTTGAGGATCCGGATCCTGCTGAACGGCATGCCTGCCTGTTCGACGACCGCCCGTTTCCAGGTGTCGCGGTTGTCCATCACAAAGGCGGCCATCCTGCGCCAGACCTCGTCGGCCAGCGGGTTATCCGACATCGGCGGCCTCCATCCTGCGGGTTCCGGCCACCAGCGGTTCGAGCCGTTCGGCGGAGCGCAGCGCCCGCGGTGACGTCGAGAAGAAGCCAAGCACGAAGATCACCACGCCCAGCGCCGCGCAGACCAACCAGAGCGGGCGGGCGGCGACCGCGAAGTCCGCGCCGGCTGTGGCCAGTGCGGCTCCGGCGATCGAACCGCACAGTGCGACACCAAGACTGACGCCCACCTGTCGGCTGGTCGAGGCGATCGCCGAAGCGGCGCCCGCCCGATCGGTCGGCATACCGCTGACTGCGGCGTTCGTGACCGGCGCATTGACTATCGAGAATCCGATGCCGAACACGGCGAAGATCACGAGCAGCAGCCACACGGGCGTGCTGTGCGTCAGCAGGGTGAGCATCAACGTCGCCACCGTGATCAGGAAGCCGGAGGCGAGCAACGAGGGCCTGGCCCCGAACCGGCCGACAAGCCGGCCCGACAGCGGCGAAAAGACCAGCGCGCCAACGGCAACTGGCAAGAAGATCAGCCCGGTGTGCATCGCCGAGAAGCCCCGCTCCTCCTGCAGATACAGCGACATCATGAACAGGAACGCGCCCCACGCAGCGAATGCGCAGACGGCGATCATCGTCGCCGACGCGAACGGGACGCTGCGGAAGAATCTCAGATCGATGAACGGGTCGCGGCGGCGCGCCTCATAACGCAGGAAGCCTGCGAACGCCGTGGCCGAGATGACGGCGACGACGATGGTGCGGATGTTGGTCCAGCCCAGACCCGGGCCTTCGATGAGCACATAGACGACGCCGAACAGGAAGACCATGCCGAGGGCCTGCCCGAACGGGTCGAGATCGCGCATGGTCGCCGACTTGGACTCCGGCACGAAGATCGCGGTGAGCAGGATGGCCAGGGCGCAGATCGGCAGGTTGATCCAGAACACCGCGCGCCAGTCGACGTACTCGATGAGCGCACCGCCGACGATCGGGCCGAGCGCCATCGAGATGCCGACGACGCTGCCCCAGACGCCGATCGCGCGTGCACGCTCGACTCGGCCGGTGAACACCTGGCTGATGATCGACATCGCGACCGGGTTCATCATCGAGCCGCCGACGGCCTGCAGAAAGCGGGCGGCGATCAACGTCTCGATATTGGGCGCGAGGCTGCACAGCAGCGATGCCAGCGCGAACACCGTCAACCCGATCTGGAACGTGCGCCTGCGGCCGAACCGGTCGCCTGCGGCGCCCGCGAGCATAAGCAGCGACGCCACCACCAGCGTGTAGATGTCGATGACCCATTGCAACTGCGACGCCGATGCGCCGAAGTCGGACCGGATACTGGGGATGGCGACGTTGACGATCGTCGCGTCCATCGACACGATCAGCAGGCTCAGGCAGCAGGAGACCAAGATGATGGCCTTGCGCCTCGCGCTCAGCGACCGGACGACACTTTCATTCACACAACAATTGTGAAACTACAACTGTCCCGGTGGCAAGCTGCGCGGCGGTGAGATATGTCGCACGAAGCCGACGGCGCCGAGATCCGACTTACGACACGCCTGAGACGGGTGAAGGTGTCACAACCCGGATCTCGACGCTGTATTGGGTGCTGGGGCTAGCGGCTGTCGAACGGGACGTAGTCGCGCTCGGTGTAGCCGGTGTAGATCTGGCGCGGCCTGCCGATCTTGCCGCCGCCCTCGTCGTGCATCTCACGCCAGTGCGCGATCCAGCCCGGCAGCCGGCCCAGCGCGAACAACACGGTGAACATCCGGGTCGGGAAGCCCATCGCGCGGTAGATCACGCCGGTGTAGAAGTCGACGTTGGGGTACAGCTTGCGCTCGATGAAGAAGTCGTCGGTGAGCGCGACCTCTTCGAGGGACTTGGCGATGTCCAGCAGCTCGTCGTCGCCGCCGAGCTTGCCCAGGATCTTGTCGGCCTGCTCCTTGACGATGCGGGCCCGCGGGTCGTAGTTCTTGTAGACCCGGTGGCCGAAGCCCATTAACTTGACGCCGTCGTCGCGGTTCTTGACCTTCTTGACGAAGTCGTGGACGTCGCTCTCCTCGGTCCGGATCTTCTCGAGCATTTCGAGCACCGCCTGGTTGGCGCCGCCGTGCAGCGGGCCCCACAACGCGTTGATGCCGCCCGAGATCGAGGTGAACAGGTTGGCCTGTGACGAGCCGACCAGCCGCACCGTCGACGTCGAGCAGTTCTGCTCGTGGTCGGCGTGCAGGATAAGCAGCAGATCCAGCGCCCGCACGATCTCGGGGTCGACCTCGTAGGGCTCGGCGGGGAAACCGAACGTCATCCGCAGGAAGTTCTCGACGAGGGTCAGCGAGTTGTCCGGGTAGAGGAACGGTTGGCCGACCGACTTCTTATAGGCGTAGGCAGCGATTGTGGGCAGCTTGGCCAGCAGACGGATGGTCGACAGCTCCACCTGCTCGTCGTCGAACGGATCCAGCGAGTCCTGGTAGTACGCGCTCAACGCGTTGACGGCGCTCGACAACACCGGCATCGGGTGCGCGTTGCGGGGGAACCCGTCGAAGAACCGCTTGAGGTCCTCGTGCAGCAGCGTGTGGCGCTGAATCAGGGTGGTGAACTTGTCCAGCTGTTCGGAAGTCGGCAGTTCGCCGTAGATGAGCAGGTAGCTGACCTCGATGAAGTTCGACTTCTCCGCGAGCTGCTCGATCGGGTAACCGCGGTAGCGCAGGATGCCCGCGTCGCCGTCGATGTAGCAGATCGAACTCTTGGTGGACGCGGTGTTGACGAAACCTTCGTCGTAGGTCGTGAAACCGGTCTTGGCCAATAGCGAACCCAGCGAGATACCGTCGGATCCCTCCGAAGCGCCGACGATCTCCAGCTCGAGCTCGCCACCGGGGTACTTAAGGGTGGCGTTTGCTTCACCACTGGACGAGTTATCGGCCACGGGAATCCCTTCTTCGCTGGCGTCAAAAATGCAAGGTCTGCCCTACAAAAGGTAGTCCCATTCCGGCAGCCGTGCCCGCGGGGGGCGGTCAGTTGCTCAGACCGGCAGCCGGACCCTCGAAACTTCGGCGGCGAACTCGGCGAATGTGACTTCCAGACGAGCGACTACGTCGTCAATTCCGAGCTGGTCAAAGTCGGCTGTCTGATCCGCCACATCGGTGATCGCGGTCATCACAATCGAGCCCCACACCGCCGAAACCATCTTGAGCCTGCGGTCGTCGAGTGTGACCCCCATCCGTTCCGCGAGCACGGCGTCGATGACGCTTCCGCGGTATTCCACCGCCACTTGGCGCAAGGTCGTCGACGAGACGATGATCCGCATGATGCACATCAGCCGGTCCGCCGAAAGGCCCCCGGCCGGGGCGACCTTGGCGGCGTTCGCGATCGAAACGTAGGACCGGCGCAGCGCCTCGAAATGGCTGATGTCGGGCGGCTGCCGGGCCAGTTCCACCGCGGCCACACCGAGGATCTCGTCGATCAGCGCAAGCGCGATCGCGTCCTTGGTGGCGAAGTACCGGCTGAAGGTGCGGGGAGAGACGTCGGCGACCGCGGCGATCTGGTCGACGGTGGTGTGGTCGAATCCTTGGCGGTCGCATAGCTCGACAGCCGCGTCGATCAGCATCGCGCGGGTTCTTTGCTTCTTGCGTTCACGCAAGCCGAGTGCTGGCTCCCCCCGGACGTAAGCCACGTCCCGGATGCTAACGCGTCAAACTATGAAATAAGTGTGAAAGTGGCAATGACTGCCATTTGACGCCGGTCACACCGCATCGTCGGCGCTGTCGTTCGCCTTATCGTTTGCTGTCACGCGGTAGCGGACGAACGCGGGCACCGCAAGTGCGGCGATCATCACACCGACCACGACCAGTGCGCCGCCGCCCGCGGCAGCAATCGTGGTGCCAACAACCGCGGCCGCACCGCCGTGCAACGCATCGGCCAGCCGTGGCCCACCGCCGACGACGACCGTGAAGACGCCCTGCAGCCTCCCGCGGACCTCATCCGACGCCACCTGTTGGAGGATCGTCGAGCGAAACGCCGCCGACACCATGTCGGCGGCCCCACCAATGGCCAAGAACGTCACGGCGATCCACAACAAAACCCCGGTGTGACCCCCCGCGAACCCCGCCGCGAGCCCGAAGCCGACCATCGCGAGCCCCCACGCCACAATCGCCCACACCACGGCCAGGCCCTGCCGTCGGATGCGCGGAAGCCATCCCGAGAACACACCTCCCGCCACCGCACCCACCGACATCGCGGCGGCCAGAAGCGCCATCGTCGTGCCGCCTTCGACGGGCCCGCCGAAACTCTCGTGCGCCATTTGCGGAAACAGGGCCCGCGGCATGCCGAGGATCATCGCGATCAGATCGACGACGAACGACATCAAGACCACGTGGTGGCCCGCCAGATAGCGGAACCCGTCGAGCACCGCCGCGAAGCCCCAGCGGCTCGCGCCCTTCTCGGCGGCAAGGGCGGGCATCGGCGTGAGGCGGAACGTCGCCACGATCGGCGCCGTGCAGGTGATCGCGTCGATCAGGTACAGCGTCGAGAGGTCCACCCAACGCAACAGCACGCCCGCCAGCAGCGGCCCCACGATCGCGCCGAACTGCATAACGGTCATGTTCAACGAGTTGGCCGCGGGCAACTGCTCGCCCGGCAGCATGCGCGGAATCGCGGCCGACCGGGTCGGCTGATTGATAGCGAAGAACGACTGCTGCACCGACAACAGGCACAGCACGACCCACACGTTGTTCAGCTCCAGCGCGGCCTGCAGCCACAACAGGACGGAGGCGACCGCCAGCCCGCACGAGGCGATGATCAGGAGCAGGCGCCGGTCCATCGCATCCGCCCACGCCCCACCGAGCAGGCCGAAGACAACCAGCGGGACCAGTGCGAAGATTCCAGCGAGCCCGACGTATGCGGAGTTCTGGGTGAGCGCGTAGAGCTGCACCGGGACAGCGAAAATCGTCAGGTTGGCGCCGATGACGGTGACGATGCCTGCCAACCACAGCCGCCGGAAGTCCGGTGTCCGCAGCGGTGTGGTGTCGGCGAAAAGTTTTCGCACCCCGCTAGGGCTGCAGCCGCTGGACGCGGCCTTCTGTGAGACGAATCCTGTTGTGCACGCGGTTCTCCCGACCCTGCCAGAACTCGACGACCTCGGGCGCGATCAAGTAACCACCCCAGTTCGGCGGCACCGGAACCGCATCAAAGTCGGCGAATCGTTGTGTCACATCGGCTAACTGTTCCAGCAGCGCAGCCCGCGAGCCAATCGGCTTGGACTGGTGCGACGCCCACGCTCCCAACTGCGAACCGCGCGGACGCTTCGACCAGTAGTCGGCGGTGGTCTCCTGCGAGACCTTTGTCACCGGGCCACGCACGTGTACCTGCCTGCCGAGCAGGAACCACGGGAACGTTGCGGACGCGTACGAGTTGGCGGCCAGTTCCTCACCTTTGGCGGAGTCGTAGTTGGTGTAAAAGGTGATCCCGGCTTCGTCCACGCTTTTGCACAACACCGAGCGGGTGACGGGCCTTCCCCTCCCGTCGACCGTGCCGACCACCATCGCGTTGGGTTCGGCGACGCCGGCGGCCTCGGCATCCGCGAGCCACGCCCTCAGCAGCGCCACCCACCCGTCGGCCAGCCAGTCCGCATCCAGGTCAGGACTGCCGTCCTTCTCCAGCGCCCCGTACTCGACGCGCATCTTCGCCAAATGCTCACCGCCCTGACCAGTCACTTTGCCCACGCTACGCCCGGCTGTACGAGCGCTATTAGCGAGGGCCTTCGAGGTGTTGAACACACTGACCAGCCGGAAAGGAACGCCATGGAAAACAGCACCAACGGTCATCACAGCGCCAACTCACGCAACGGCAGGCTGACGACGATTGCGGGCGCGCCCGTGGTCGACAACAACAATGTCGTCACCGCGGGCCCACGCGGCCCGATGCTTCTCGCCGACGTCTGGTATCTGGAGAAGCTTGCGCATTTCGACCGCGAGGTGATCCCCGAACGGCGGATGCACGCGAAGGGCTCGGGCGCCTACGGCACCTTCCACGTGACCAATGACATCACGCCCTACACCAGGGCCAGGTTGTTCTCCGAGGTCTGCAAGCAGACCGAGATGTTCGTTCGGTTCTCATCCGTTGCGGGCGAACGCGGCGCCGCCGAGGCGGTTCGCGACATCCGTGGCTTCGCGGTGAAGTTCTATACCGAAGAAGGCAACTGGGACCTGGTGGGCAACAACACTCCGGTGTTCTTCCATCGCGACCCGCTGAAGTTCACCGACCTCAACCACGTCGTCAAGCGCGACCCGCGAACCAACCTCTACAGCGCGCGCAACAATTGGGACTGGTGGAGCCTGCTGCCCGAGTCGCTGCACCAGGTCACCATCACGATGAGCGACCGCGGCATTCCTAAGTCGTTCCGGCATATGCACGGATTCGGGTCGCACACCTACAGCTTCATCAACGCCGACGGCGCACGGCACTGGGTGAAGTTCCACCATGTCTGCCAGCAGGGCATCGAGTTCCTGACCGATGCGCACGCCGAAGCGGTGATCGGCAAGGACCGCGAGAGCAATCAGCGCGACCTGTTCGAGGCGATCGAGCGCGGCGACTACCCGAAGTGGAAGCTCTACGTACAAGTCATGCCCGAGGCCGATGCCGCGACCGTGCCCTACCACCCCTTCGATCTGACGAAGATCTGGCCGCACGCCGACTACCCGCTGATCGAGGTCGGCGAGTGGGAGCTCAACCGCAACCCGGACAACTACTTCGCCGAGCTGGAGCAGTCAGCCTTCTCCCCCGCGAGAATCGTTCCAGGAATTGGCTTTTCGCCGGACAAGATGCTGCAGGGCCGGGTGTTCTCCTACAACGACGCGCAGAACTACCGGCTGGGCATCAACCACCACCAGATCCCGGTCAACGCGGCGCGCTGCCCGTTCCACGCCTATCACCGCGACGGCGCGATGCGGGTCGACGGGAACTACGGCGCCGCCCTGCCCTATGAGCCCAACAGCTACGGCGAGTGGCAGGAGCAACCCGTCTACCAGCCGCCGCCCGAACACCTCGGGGATGTCTCGGCGTACAACTGGAACTTCCGCGAGGACGACGCCGACTACTACTCCCAGCCGGGAAACCTGTTCCGGCTGATGACGCCCGACGCCCAGCAGCGGCTCTTCGAGAACACCGCACGGGCGATGTACGGCGTGCCCTCCGAGATCCAGCAGCGTTGGGTAGGGCACTGCGCCGCAGCGGATCCGGCGTACGGGGCAGGGGTGGCCGCCGCCATCGAGGCGCTCGAAGGCAGCCAGGCCGACGCGGTACCCAGCTAAATTTCGCCGACTGGTTACCGACCGGTAGAAGTAGCCGCGAACCCGGGTGCGAGAATCGGCGCATGACTACGACGTCAGACGTGCCGAAGGATTTCGCTCCCGGGCTCGCGGGGGTGGTGGCCTTCGAGACCGAGATCGCAGAGCCCGATAAGGACGGCGGCGCGCTGCGATACCGCGGCGTCGACATCGAGGATCTGGTCAACCAGCATGTCACGTTCGGCGACGTGTGGGCGTTGCTGGTCGACGGCAAGTTCGGCCACGGCCTCCCGCCTGCGGAGCCGTTCCCGCTGCCAATCCACAGTGGCGATGTCCGCGTCGATGTGCAGGCCGGCCTGGCGATGCTCGCGCCGATCTGGGGATACCCGCCGCTGCTCGACATCGACGACGCGACGGCGCGCGACCAACTCGCGCGGGCCTCGGTGATGGCACTTTCGTATGTCGCGCAGTCGGCGCGAGGCATCTACCAGCCCGCGGTATCGCAACGCACGATCGACGAGTGTGCCACCGTCACAGCGCGATTCATGACGCGTTGGCAGGGTGACCCGGATCCCAGGCACGTCGAGGCGATCGACGCGTACTGGGTGACCGCGGCCGAGCACGGCATGAACGCATCGACGTTCACTGCCCGCGTGATCGCGTCGACCGGAGCCGACGTGGCGGCGGCGCTGTCCGGCGCCATCGGTGCGATGAGCGGTCCGCTGCACGGTGGTGCCCCCGCGCGGGTGATCCCGATGATCGAGGAGGCCGAGAAGTCCGGCGACGCCCGCGCGGTGGTCAAGGGGATACTCGACCGCAACGAGAAGCTGATGGGCTTCGGTCACCGGGTGTACCGCGCAGAGGATCCGCGTGCCCGCGTGCTGCGCGCCACCGCCAAGCGACTGGACGCCCCGCGCTACGAGGTGGCGGCCGCGCTCGAACGGGCCGCGCTCGCCGAGTTGCATGAACGCCGCCCGGACCGCGCGATCGAAACCAACGTCGAATTCTGGGCCGCGGTGATCCTGGACTTCGCGCAGGTGCCGACGAAGATGATGCCTGCCATGTTCACCTGCGGCCGTACCGCGGGCTGGTGCGCGCACATCCTCGAACAGAAGAGGCTCGGCAAGCTCGTCCGGCCGTCGGCGATCTACGTCGGTCCCGGGCCGCGGAGTCCGGAATCGGTCGAGGGTTGGGACCAAGTCGCCAAGTCGTGACGATCTCGTCCGAGTCCATCGCGCCCTTTGCCTCGGCGGCAAAGAGTTTCGCGGCGCTCGTGCACCAGATCCCTGTGGGGCGCTGGGACGGCCCAGGACTGGGCGAGTGGGACCTGCGCTCCCTCGTCGGCCACACAACGCGTTCGCTGATCACGGTGAGCACCTATCTGCAGACCACCGCTGAGCACGAGGACATCGCCACCCCGCACGAGTACTACGCGCTGGTGAACCCCTCGGCACTCGGCATCGATCCGGCAGCAGTCCTCGAGCGCGGCAGGCAAGCCGGTAGCGACCTCGGCGACGATCCGGCCGCGGCGGTGGATGGTCTCGTCGAACGCGCATTCGGCGACCTCGAGGGAATCGACGACCGGCTGATCGCGGTGATCGGCGGTGCCGGTATCCGGCTGTCCACCTATTTGCCGACGCGGACGTTCGAGCTGGCGGTGCACAGCCTCGATATTGCTCGGGCCGTTGACATTCCGATCTCATTGCCGGCAGACGTGATCGACGAGGCGTTGACATTGGCGGCGCTCATCGCCGGGTCCGGAGCACAGGGCCAGACCGTGCTGCTGGCATTGACGGGCCGCGGCGCGCTGCCGCCCGGATTTTCGGTGGTCTGAATTCCCCATTTGTCGGTGCAGTGGTGTTGCATGGTGGCCGTCGCGATGAGTGCACCGCCCGTGCGCGGTCTATAACCAGGTCACGTCAACACACCGCAGGAGATGACCATGCCAATCAATGTTGAGCCCGCAGTGTCCCCCATGCTGACCGTCGGCGATGGCGCCGCGGCCATCGATTTCTACGTCAAGGCGTTCGGCGCGGAGGAACTCGGCCGCGTACCCGGACCCGACGGCAAGAAGCTGTACCACGCCGCGCTGCGCATCAACGGATCGTTGGTGATGCTCAACGACGACTTCCCGGAGATGAGTGACGGCAAGTCGATGACACCACCCGCGCTCGGTGGAACGCCGGTGACCATCCACCTGACCGTCACCGACGTGGACACGAAGTTCCAGACGGCCGTCGGCGCCGGTGCGACGGTGGTGATGCCGCTGGAGGACGCGTTCTGGGGCGACCGCTACGGCGTGCTGCGCGACCCGTTCGGGCATCTGTGGTCAATGGGCCAGCCCGTGCGCGAAGTCAGCGAGCAGGAGATCGCCGCCGCGGTGAACCAGCACCAGTAGCGGTTCTCGCTCGGCGGTGATCACAGCGGTTGTCGCTGTCGGTCGCTGCCGAGCGTCACCTGGGCGGTGCGCGGGGCGCCCCGGTCGGTGTAGGTGAGTGTGAGTTTGTCGCCGGGGGCCTTGGAGCGCACCGCCGCGATCAGGGCAGTGCTGTCACCGATCGTGCGACCGTCGACCTTCGTCACAACCGCGTCGGGCGGGAGGCCCGCCGCCGCGGCGGCCCCACGTTGGTCGACCTCCGTGACCATGGCGCCATGGACGTTCGGATCGCTGACGACACTCGCCCCCAGCGCAGCGTGTGTTGCCGACCCGGTGGCGACGAGTTGATCGGCGATGCGCTTGGCCTGATCGGCCGGGATTGCGAAGCCGAGCCCGATCGACCCGGTTTCCCCACCCGCGGACGCGTCAGAACCCAGCGACGCTATGACCGAGTTCACACCGATCAGCTGGCCGCCCGAGTTGACCAGAGCGCCCCCCGAGTTGCCGGGATTGATCGATGCGTCGGTCTGGATCGCATCGAAATACGTGTCCTGGTCGGGAGCTTCGCCCACGTGCACCGGGCGGTTGAGCGCACTGATGACGCCCCTGGTGACCGTGCCACCCAATCCCAAGGGTGATCCGACAGCGACAACGGGCTGACCGACGCGAAGGTCTTCCGACGAGCCAAGGGCTATCGGTGTGAGATTCGAAACACCTTGCGCACGAACAACAGCGATGTCGGTGGTCGGATCGGCACCCACAACGGTGAAGGGTGCGGTCCGGCCATCGGTAAAGGTGACTTCGGAGTTGGCCGGCACGGCGCCCGCGACGACATGGTTGTTCGTGAGGATCAGGCCGTCGGGGTTGAGGATGATTCCCGATCCTTCGGCAAGCATGTCGCCCTGACGTGTCTGCAGCTCAACCACGCTCGGAAGCACCTTCGCGGCAACCTGCTCAACCGATCCGGCACGCGGACTGGAAGCCGGGACGACCGGCGCCGCAGCGACGCTTGGTTGTGCCAGCCAGTGCTCATGGGAGGCTGTCAGCGCGAAACCACTGCCGACGGCGCCCGACACCAAGACGACCGCTGCGGCACCACCGATTACTGCTTTCGTGTGCATAACACCACACTGCGCCGCGCGGCTTAGAGCCAGCTATGAGGCCCCTGAAAGGACTACCGGCGATCTCCGAAGAGATTACAGCGCAGCGCAAGCGGACTCCGCCGATACCGGGTAACCGGAACTTTCATTGGGTGCCAGCACCGACGACACACGGGCGGGGCCAGTGAACCCTGGGTCTGGTGACAAGCTGCTCTAACTAATTGACCGGCCGCACCGGCGATGACGCCAGATCCATTGGCTCCGGGATGATTTCGATCAGCAGGACTGTTACACCCTAACGTCGAAGGAGTACATCGATGAACGCAAAGAAACTGATGAGTGCAGTCGCGATCGCAGGAGCGGTCACGGCGTCAGCGCTTGGCATCGGCACCGCTACCGCAAACGCGGAGCCCGCAACACAGGCCAATCCCACCATCGTCCAGACAGACTGGCATGGCGGACACGGACATGGCTGGGACAACCACGGACACGACTGGGGATGGCGCCCCAACCCGTGGTGGCACCCGTGGGGCGGCGGATGGCGCGGCTGGGGCTGGTAAGACCCGCCTAAGCCCGCCTATCTTGCTCTGAGTCGTCGCGAACGTTCCTTACCACACCAGAATTCGCCAGAATTCCCAGTGGTAAGGAACGTTCGTCGCTGGTTAGCGGCGCAGGCCCGCAAGCAACCGCTGACGCATGGGCGGCGTGGACGCACTCGCGGCGGCGGCCAGCATTTCGTCGATCGTGGTGAACTTGTCGCGTGGCCGTTCGTCGCCGCCGCGGTTGATCTCGGCGGCGTCGATCGCCTTCCATCCGGCGGCGTCGATCATCGCCGGCTGACGGCTTCGCACAAGCTTGTCCAGCGCGGCGGTCTTGCCGACGGGATCCGACAACAGGCCCTCGTTGAAGTCGGCCACAAGGTTGTGCACCGTCTCTGCGGCGCATGACTTGTTGGTCCCGATGAACCCCGACGGGCCACGCTTGATCCATCCAGCGACGTAGCTGCCCCGCACCGGCACACCGGTAGCGGGGTCGACCACGCGACCTCCGTCATTGGGCACCACCGCAGCGATGTCGTCGAAAGGCAAATCACGAATCAGCTTGCCGCGATAGCCAATTGACGTCAACAGCAGCCCGGCATCGACGCGGCGGACCTCATCGGTGCCGGTGACGGTGAACTCGACAGCGCTCACATGCTCATCACCGAGCACGCGGTGCGGTGTCAACTGATAGGCCAGCCGGATTCGCGGCCGGGTGATCGGTGCGGAGCTGTCGGGAAGCTTGCTCAGTATCTCAATCTTGTTGCGGGTCAACGGGTCTACGGCCCCGGCCAGGTCGCGCAGCACCAGGTCGTGGCCCGCGGCGTCGAGCACCACATCGCACGTCGACGTCAGGCCGATGAGTTCGGGCAGTGTGAATGCGGACTCGGCGGGCCCTCGCCTGGCAGCGATCACGACCTCGTTCACGCGTGAGTCACGCAGCGCGGCCAGCGCGTGTTCGGAGATGTCCGTGCGGGCCAAGCTATCCGGGTCGGTGGTGAGGACGCGGGCCACGTCGAATGCCACGTTGCCGTTGCCGATGATCACCACCCGCTGATGACCCAAATCGGCTGGCAGATGTGTGTATTCGGGATGCCCGTTGATCCACGCCACGACCTCGGTTGCGGTTCGGAATCCGGGCAGGCCCATGCCGTCGATCTCGAGCCGACGGTCGTTGGGTGCGCCGACTGCATAAAGCACCGCGTGATGGTGCGCCAGCAGCTCGTCGTGCGTCAGGTCCGGTCCGACCTCGACGTTGAGGTAGAACCGAAAC
The DNA here is from genome assembly GCA_963848855.1 of uncultured Actinomycetota bacterium. Lineage (GTDB taxonomy): Bacteria > Actinomycetota > Actinomycetes > Mycobacteriales > Mycobacteriaceae > Mycobacterium. Next base: position 815,359 of record CAWKFL010000003.1, on the reverse strand, counting down.
CCGCGCCGCCTGGCGATCTTGTCGAACAGCCGCGTCACTCGCTTGGTGCTCTGGTGGTCGGGGGCGACCCCGGCGCGCACCAGCCCGTACGGAGTTGGCAGCCGTTCGAAGACGTTGACGCGCACACGCTGCTGGGTGAGCAGTTCGTCGGCGGCGTACATCGCGGCGGGCCCGGAGCCCACGATCGCGACGGTCAGCGGTCCACCGGATCTCGGGTACACCACCGGCGCCTCGAGGACCGGAGCCAATTTCGATGTAGGCGGCACCTTTTCGTCGGGCGCGCGATCCGGGTAGAACGCCGCGTTGATTGCGACGAACGGCAGCTGCTCTGGCTCGAGGCGGGTTTCGGGCGCAATGGCACCGACCGGGCATGCGCTGACACAGGCGCCGCAATCGACACACGCCGCGGGATCGATATAGAGCATCTCCGCAGTTGCGAAGCCCGGCTCATCCGGTGACGGATGGATGCAGTTCACCGGGCAGGCGTACACACAGGATCCGTCGCTGCAACACGACTGGGTAATCACATGGGGCATGGGTGCCTACGCGACGGCCACCACGTGCTGGCGGGCCGGCTCGCTGCGGTAGCGGCTCGGGCGTCCGTCGATCTTGCAGATGCGCCACAGGATCTTCGCGATCGGGTTGATCAGGCCCGTGTCGTGGCAGAGCATCCGGACGTCGGCGAACATGTCGCGCAGCATCTGCCGCGACTCCGGCGAACTGAAGAAGACCTCCTTGCGCACCGAGCGCGGGATGTCGAATTCCTTCCAGAACGCCCGCGGCGGAACGATGATCGCCGAGCACAGTACCCGCATGACCACGGGCACGTAGAGCGACAACCAGAACCGCTTGCGTCGCGGCAGATGCGGCAGGCGCTTGCGCAGGTACTCATGTGCGAAGGAGATGTGCCGCGCCTCCTCGGCCACGTGGATGGCCATCACGCGTTCCATGATCGGGTGCAGCGTCTTGCCTTCGCGCAGCACGTTCTTCTGCGTGTGGTCGATGGGCTCCTCGCCCGCGAGAATGCCGAACCAGAACGGGATCGGGAGCGGACCTGCGACCAGCGGGATGAGGGGCTGGACCCACTTCAACAGCCGCGGCATGCCCGGCACGTCGGCACCGATGCGGTTAACCATCTCCTGGAACATCAAGGTGTGGTTGCACTCTTCGACCGCCTCGTGCAGGCAGTACCGGTATTCCGGCGAACCGTTGGGCGTCCAGAACGAATAATCCATCAGGCCGCGGATCAGGATCGACTCGAAGTGCAGACCGACCTTGGCGACGTTTGCCTGCCGCCACATCCCGATCTCGATCTGACGCTGGATCGACTGCGCCTGATACCACGGGTGCCGACCGAACGGATCGGTGCTCGGAAGGATCCAGCGTTCGTCGTTGTCGATGACGGCGAACTCTGGCGAGTCCCAGTCGATGTCGGTGTATGGGTTGAAGTTGCGCCGCACCGACCCCTCGGACAGGGTGGTGAGCATGTCTACGTATGCGGTGTCGTCGCTAACCTCCATATTGCGACGCCACCGTCGGACTATGCGCGTGCGAGCCATCCGAAGCCTCCTATGAGGTTTACATTGACCGGCTTGTTGTACAACGGTACCCCAGGTATCGCATAGATGTCCATTGCCAAAATTCGAGTTTGCTAGAGAGTCGCTGACATGGTCGAGTTGAAGACCGAATCCGAGATCGATCAGATGGCCGTTGCCGGTGCTGTCGTCGCCGAAGCGCTACGCGCAGTCGTCGAGCACGCCGCACCTGGCCGCTCGACCGCGGAGCTGGACAAGGTTGCTGCCGACGTGCTCGCCCGCCACGGCGCGATCTCACCCTTCCTCAACTATCACCCCCGCTGGGCGCCGACTCCGTTCCCTGCTGTGCTGTGCGTTTCGGTCAACGACGCCGTCGTTCACGGCATCCCCAACGGACAGGTGCTCGCCGATGGCGACCTGGTGTCGGTCGACTTCGGTGCGATATTGCGCGGCTGGTGCGGCGACGCCGCGCGCAGCTTCATCGTCGGCACCGCCGCGGGCCGAGGACACCGCGCTGATCGAGGCGACGGACGCGGCGCTGGCCGCGGGCATCGCGGCCGTGCGGCCCGGCAACACGCTCGGCGACGTCGGCCACGCGATTTCGGCGGCGGCCCGCGGCGCGGGCTACGGCCTGCTGGCCGATCACGGCGGCCACGGCATCGGCCGCACGATGCATGAGGATCCGCACGTGCCCAACGAAGGTCGTCAGGGCAAGGGCATGCGATTGCGGCCCGGTCTGGTGATCGCGATCGAGCCGATGCTGATCGGCGACGGCACCGACGACTACCGGCACGACCCCGACGGGTGGACACTACGTACGGCGTCCGGTGCGCGCGCGGCGCACAGCGAGCACACCGTCGCAGTCACCGCCGACGGCGCCCGCATCCTCACGAACTGAGCCGCGCACCGATCTCGCGAACCACATCGACGAGCAGATCGATATCCCGTTGTGTGGTGCGCCAATTGACGATCGCGGGCCGCAGCGCCACGCGGTTCCGGTACACCGTCGTGCCCGCGTAGACCCGCCCGTCGGCCAGCAATTCGCGGCCAAGCCGTGAGTTGAGCTCGTCGAGCCGTTCTTCGGGTACGCCAGGCGGCCGGTAACGAAAACAGGCGATGCACAGCTTGACCGGGGCAAGCGGCTCGAGGTCGGCTGCGTCGTCGACGCGGCGCCCGAGGTGGGCGGCCAGGTCGAGGTGACGTTCGACCATCGCCCGGTGTCCGGCGCGCCCGTAGGCGCGCAGCGTCGCCCAGATCGGCAACGCCCGCGCGCGGCGCGACGACTCCGGGCCGAGCTGGTTGTAGTCCACCTGGGTGTCGTCGACGGACGCGAGGTAGGGCGCCCCGAACGAGCCGAAGGCGTCGGTCAGCGTCCGCGGATCCCGGACGAACGCGAAGCCGCTCTCGTAGGGGACGTTGAGCCACTTGTGCGCATCGGCCGCGACGGAATGCGCCCGCGCCACACCGTCCACCAACGGCGCAGTGCGGGGCGACAGCGCGGCGAACAAGCCGAACGCGCCGTCGACATGCAGCCAGCAGCCGTGCTTTTCGGCGAGGTCGGCCATCGCATCGATCGGGTCGAAATCGCCCGCGTTGACCTCACCGGCGCACGCCACGATCACGGCAGGCGCGCCGAGCCGCTCCAGCGCGGCGTCCATCGCATCGAGGTCGACGCGGCCCGCGTCGTCGCGGCTGAAGACCGCGATGGTGTCGCGGCCCACGCCGAGGATCTGCAGTGCCTTGCGCACGCTCACGTGGACGTAGCCGCTGGAGAAAACCGGCATCGCGGGCAGCCCGGCGAGTCCCTCGGCAGTGATGTCGCGACCGTGCCGGGATCCCCACCACTGTCGCGCGGCCGCGAGGCCGGTGAGGTTGGCGAAGGTAGCGCTCGGGGTGAGCACCCCGCCCCAGTCGGGCGGCAACCCGAAGAGGTCCTTCAGCCAGCCGAGGGTGACCGTTTCGACGGTGGCCGCCAACGGCGACGACGTCCACATCCCGGCGTTCTGATCGAGCAGTGCGGCCACCCAGTCACCGGCCGTTGCCGCGGGCGTGGTGCCACCGATGACGAAGTGGAAGAACCGCGGCCCGGCCGAATGTGTGGCGGCGGCGGCGCCGACGCGCAACAACTCGTCGACCGAATCAAGGGTGCCCACACCATCTTCGGGCAGCGGCTGCTTCAGCTCGGCGAGCAGCTTCGCCGCCGCTGGGTCGAAGACGAGCCGCTCGTCCAGTCCCGCGAGATACCCCGCCGCCGCCTTCGCGACGGCGTCCAGCGCCGGGCTCGTCAGTTCACGCTCATGTAAGGGGTCCACCGCGCCATTGTGCACACGCTGCAAGGCGCACAGATGCGCTTACTACCCTTGGGGCCATGGCCGAAACGCTCACCATTCCCGCCGACCTCAAGCCCCGCGACGGACGCTTCGGATGCGGACCGTCCAAGGTCCGGCCCGAGCAGCTGACCGCACTCGCCGCCGCAGTCGACCTGTTCGGCACGTCGCACCGGCAGGCGCCCGTCAAGAACCTGGTAGGCCGGGTCCGCGACGGTCTGCGCCAACTGTTCTCGCTGCCGGACGGCTACGAGGTGGTCCTCGGCAACGGCGGCTCGACGGCGTTCTGGGATGCCGCCGCGTTCGGGCTGATCGACAAGCGCTCCCTGCACCTGACATACGGGGAGTTCAGCTCCAAGTTCGCCTCGGCCGTCGCAGCCAATCCGTTCGTCGGCGATCCGATCATCGTGAAGGCCGATGCAGGCAGCGCCCCGAAACCGCAGTCGGACCCGTCCGTCGACGTGATCGCTTGGGCGCAAAACGAGACATCCACCGGCGTCGCGGTGCCCGTGAGCCGCCCCGACGGATCCGGCGACGCGCTGATCGTCATCGACGCGACGTCGGCGGCGGGCGGACTGCCCGTCGACATCACCGAGGCCGACGCCTACTACTTCGCACCGCAGAAGAATTTCGCGAGCGACGGTGGGCTGTGGATCGCGCTGCTGTCGCCCTCCGCGCTGGCTCGCATCGAGGCGATCGCAGGCGCGGGCCGCTGGGTGCCGGACTTCCTGTCTCTGCCGATCGCGCTCGACAACAGCACCAAGAACCAGACCTACAACACGCCTGCCATCGGCACCTTGATCATGCTCGCCGACCAGATCGACTGGCTGCTGTCCAACGGCGGGCTGGACTGGGCCGTGAAGCGGACGGGCGACTCGTCACAGCGGCTCTACTCGTGGGCGGAGGCGTCGAGTTTCGCCACGCCGTTCGTCACCGACCCTGAGCTGCGCTCGCAGGTGGTCGGGACGGTGGACTTCTCGGACGACGTCGACGCCGCCGCGGTCGCCAAGGCGCTACGGGCCAACGGCGTCGTGGACACCGAGCCCTACCGCAAACTCGGCCGCAACCAGCTGCGGGTGGGAATGTTTCCTGCCGTGGAACCCGACGACGTCAGCGCCTTGACCCAGTGCATCGACTGGGTCGTCGAGCGCCTCTGAGCCAGATCAGCCAGGCAGACCCTGCTCTTCGGGCGGCAGCGGAGCCGGGCCCTTGATGGCAGGCACAGCCTTCGCCACCGCCGGCTCCTTGGCCACCTCGGACGGCGCATCCGTCACGCCGGTCTTCATGGTCGAATCGGCGACCGAGAAGCTGGGCGACTGCTCCTGCGTCACGGTCAGAACGACCGCGCCGACGCCGACGACCGCGCTTGCCGCGATCACACTGAACAACTTGAGGCTGCTTGTTCTCACTGCGAAAAACCCTTTCGACCCCGTCGCCGTCACTCCCCTCAAAGAGTCGACGTCGGATGCATAGAAGGCTATTCCGTGAAGTGCGTGACCTCACCCAGCCCGCGCGACGTGCCCGAAGTCACAGTTCGCCTACTCCCAGCGTGTCAACAGGGTTACGGGTGGATAACGAAGTAGGGTGCCTCTAAATCGGGCCAGGCGCGTCGCCCGGAGGAGGTCGGCATGCAGGAACTCAAAGTCGTCGGGCTTGACGTGGACGGCAAACGAATCATCTGCGAGGCCGCCGACTCCGGCGAGAAGTTCATCCTGCTGTCCGATGACCGGCTGCGTGCCGCCGCTCGCGGTGAGAAAACCGGCGCAAGTACCCCCCCATCCGATGTCGAGGTTCCAAACGTGCTGCGTCCCAAAGAGATTCAAGCCAGGGTTCGGGCGGGCGCATCCGTCGAACAGGTGGCGACGGCGGCAGGAGTCGACGTCGCCCGGGTGGAGAGGTTCGCCCATCCGGTGTTGCTGGAACGCGCCCGTGCCGCCGAACTGGCGACCGCAGCGCATCCGGTGCTCGCTGACGGGCCATCGGTGCTGACGCTGCTGGAGACCGTGACGACGGCGCTGGTGGCACGTGGTCTGGACCCCGACGGCACCAGCTGGGACGCCTGGCGCAACGAGGACGGCCGCTGGACCGTGCAAATGGGCTGGAAGGCCGGCTTGTCCGACAACGTCGCGCATTTCCGGTTCACCCCTGGCGCGCACGGCGGCACCGTGACCGCATTCGATGACGCAGGCAGCCAATTGATCGATCCGGACTTCGCGCGTCCGCTGCGACCCCTCGCTCCGGTGTCCCAGCTCGAATTCGAGGAGCCGGTGCCTGCGCCACCTGCTCCGGCACCCGAGCCGCCGCCTGCTGCGCCGAAGCCGCCGCGCGCCCGCAAGGGCAAGCCGGCCGTCCCGGCCTGGGAGGACGTGCTACTCGGTGTGCGGTCCGGCGGGCAGCGCTGATCCGCTTGACCTAAACGGTCGTTGAGGTCTTACCGTGCAACCTCATGACGCGCTTCGGGCCGATCGGGCTGGCCAGTAGCACCCCCTACACCGACGACGAGTCCGCCGTCGCCGACGAAGCCCACGCCGCCGAGGACTTGGGCTTCTCGACGTTCTGGCGCTCGGGCAATCTGCGCATGCTCGAAGTGGCGGTGCGGGCCACCGCACCATTCCGGTCGCCACCGGCATCATCCCGGTGTCGAACGTGCCCGCTGCGGATGTCATCGCGACGTATCGAACGCTGCAGCAAGATCACCCGGGGCGGTTCATCGTGGGGCTCGGAGGCCCGCACAACGCCCGGCCGGTGGCAACCCTCGACGCCTACCTCGACGAGCTGGATGCGGCGGGCGTGCCTGCGAGCGACAGGGTGCTGGCCGCGCTGGGCCCGACGATGCTGGCGCTGGCGCGCGACCGGTCGAGCGGTGCGTACCCGTATCTGGTGACGCCGCCGTACGTGACGCAGGCGCGAGGCGTGCTCGGTGCCGACCGGGCGTTGGCTGCGCTGTTGATGGTCATCCCCGTCGACGACCCGCAGACCGCGCGGCGCGTCGCGGCGGGTCCACTGGAGTTCCTCGCCAGGGTAGGCGGCTATCGCCGGAACCTGTTGCGGCAGGGCTTCTCCGAATCCGACATCGATGACGTCAGCCGCCGCCTGCTCGACGGTGTCACCGCGTGGGGCGACCTGGACGCGATCGCAGCGCGGGTCGGCGAATACCGCGCCGCGGGCGCCGATCAAGTGGTGCTGCGGATTCTCGGCGCCGACGACGAACAGCGCTGGCGCGCCGTGCTGGCCGAAGCCCTCATCGGCTGAATTCGCTTATCCGCCAAGGGCAAGCGCGAGCAAGGCCAGCCACGCTCCTGCCACGCCGACGCCGGAGCCGAGCACGAACCATCGCCACACGGGAAGGTTGCGCCAACCCCATACCGTCGGCGCCAATCCTCCGACTGCGACGAGGTTCAGACCGACGGCCAGCAACGGGTGCACGCGCGTCAGCCCGAGGCTGAGTACGACGACGGCTGCGGCGATCACCGCGGCAACAAACGCGGTCACCGTCAAACCCAGGGCCCACGGTGTCGAGTCGTCCATCACCCGGCCAATCTAGCTCGCTCATAGAAAGCCAACGCGGCCGCCGTCGCCACGTTGAGCGAGTCGGTGCCGCGTGACATCGGGATTCGCACCCTGGCGTCGCTGGCCCGCAGCACCCGTTCCGTCAGCCCAGGACCCTCGGCGCCGACGATGATCGCCACCCGCTCGTCGGCCATCTCCGACATCGCATCCGGCAACGTGCGGGCGGACGCATCGGGGGTCATGGCCAACAGTCGAAACCCGTTGGTCCGCAACAGATTCAGCTCATCAGGCCACGACTCGGCCCACGCGTAGGGCACCAGCAGCGCGTGGCCCATCGAGACACGAACGGCCCGCCGATACAGCGGGTCGGCGCAGCCGGTACCGAACACCACCGCGTCCACCGCCAGGCCCGCCGCATTGCGGAAGATCGACCCGAGATTCTCGTGGTCGTTGACGCCTTCGAGCACGGCCACCGTGCCGGCACCGTCGAGCACCTCCGCCACGGTCAGTTCGCGTGCGCGCGACGCCGACGCCAGCACCCCGCGGTTCAGATGAAACCCCACCACATCAGCCATCACGTCGGCCTGCACGCGGTAGTACGGTACCTCGACACCGTCCAGGTCGTCGGCGAGCTCAGCGAGCCTGCGGTCGGTGCCAAGCAGCGCGCGCGGACGGAACCGCGACGCCAGCATCCGCTGTACCACCAACACACCCTCGGCGATGACCAGCCCCTTGCCGCTGGGCAGGTCGGGCCTGCGGTCCACACTGTTGAGATCGCGGAAGTCGTCGAGCCTCGGGTCAGTAGGGTCGGCGACGTCGATGACGTTGGGACTCACGCGCTTTCGTCGACGATCCCCGACATCAAATCGGCGGCCGCCAACAAGGTGTCGCGTTGGTCGGGATCGAGCCGGTCGAGCCGTTCCCTGAGCCACTCCTGGCTGGCGCAGCGCTCGGCCTCGATCAGGTCGGCGCCCGCGCGCGATACCGACACCAGCACCTGGCGACCGTCGGCCGGATGGGCGTCGCGCGCGACGAAACCGAGCTCGGCGAGCGACGCGATCACCCGCGTCATCGACGGCGGGCGGACCCGTTCGCGAGCAGCTAACGCACCTGGGGTCATCGGACCCTCTTTGGCCAGAGTCGACAGCGCAGAAAGCTGCGACAGCGAAACCGGCGAATCCGGACGTCGGAACCGTAATTGGCGAGCTAGGCGGATCACTGCCAGCGACAGATCGCTTGCGAGACGGCCGTCGACGTCTTTCACAAAAGCAAAGAGTACCTAGCAAGGCTCTGGAAAAAGTCAGTAATCGACTACGTTGGGCATGCGTCCGGACGCGAGGAGCCGACATGACCGCCGAGCCCAACGACGGGCCGCAGCCCCCCGCCCTGCCTGCCGTCCTGCTCAAGCCGTGGCCCGTGATCGTGGTGATCTCCACGGGATGGGCCATCGCCACGGTGCTCGCGTTCACCGTCGGCGCCTTGCACGAATGGCGCCCCTTCACCGTGGCCGGACTGGGCGTCGGAGTCCTTGGCACGTCGATATTTCTGTGGCAACGTCACGCCGTGCGCCGTGGCTCACGCGGGGCACAAAGCGGACTCAGCTAGTTCGACGGGAATTCGCCGCGAGGGAGATCGCATTGGCAGCGCCGCTATTGCAAGCACAGATCGACATCAACGGCCGGTAGCGACGGTGTGGGGGCTGGTGTCGGACCTCAGCCGGATGCCGCAGTGGAGCCCGCAGTGCCGCCTGATGAAGACTCTCGGCCCGCTGCGGCAGGGCGCGCGAACGATCAACCTCAACCGCCGCAAGCGGTGGTCTGGCCGACTACGTGCACCGTGATGGAGGTCATCCCGGAGAAGAAGGTCGCGTTTCGGGTGAACATCAACAACACGATCTGGAGCTACGAGCTCGAGCCCACCGAAGCAGGCACCCGGCTGGTGGAAACGCGCCACGCCGAGAACGGCGTCAAGCCGATCTCCAACCTGGCGGTGAACACCTTGATGGGCGGCGTACCCAGTTTCGAGCAGGAGCTCATCGAGGGCATGAACACCTCGCTGGCGCGCATCAAGCTCGCCGCGGAAAGCTAGTCGGCCGGCTCGGCGAGGTCGAGGACACCGTCGTCGTAGGGGTCGTAGAGCGGCGAGCCCGTCCCCGGCGGCGCGGGCGTATCCGAATGCGCACCGCAGCCGTATTCAGCGTCGACGACGTGGCCGTCGGCGGCGAACTCGTTGGCGCACACCCCGAACATCGTGCCCAGTGCCCCGCCCAGCGGGAGGTAGAAGCCGCAGTCACGGCACACGCGGCGGGTGGAGCGGGCCATCGCCGATGCCGGCCCGTAATCCCCGTCATGCCAGCGCTGCGCCGCGCCGGAGCGGCCCCATTCGCCGAGCACCTGACGACGGCCGAGGCCGAGCTCGACGGCAACGTCGTCGATCTGCGGGTCGCCGGTGGCCATGTGGCCCGGCACCAGCCTGGGGTCGTCCGTCGGCGGCGCGAGCAGGTCTCCGGGGCTCAGGTCGCCGGGCCGGATGCGCTCCTGCCACGGCACCCACTTCGGTGCCAGCAACGCCGTCGGCCCAGGAACCAGCACCACCTCACTGATGGTGACGTGATCGCGGCCAGGGCAGGCTGCGACGACGACGGCCCACTGCCAGCCGCGGTATCCAGGCATGACTGCCAGGAACCGATGCGTGGCGGCAGTCGGATCCTCGAAGCTCGCGCCGAGGTACTCCCCGACCGACTCCTCGCCGCTGAACTCGACGATCGCCGCGCGCGCGTCATCGACGGCACCCGTCAGCACCGCCTCCAAGTCGGATCGATCCTCGGTGTTCACGCTGTCCATCGCCCCTAATCTTGCCTCAAGGAGCGAACCCCTAGCCACACCGGTCGGCTGCGCGTCCGCTATCGCCCCGATGGGGGAGAATCGGGGCGTGACCGGACCGCGGCGTGACCCTCGCTATTTCCCGCCGCGTCCGCCCGCGGATCCCGGCGACGAACACCCCGGGATGGCTAACTATCCCAGCGACGGTGGCTATCGCAAGCCGCGACGGTCGTCGTCCACCCCGAGTGCGAATCGGTGGCTGCCGCCGCTCGACGAGCCGCAGCGGACGTATCACTCGGATCCCCCGCCGACCGTCGGCTCGGCCGCGGGCGAGAAGGTGACCGTCACAAGGGCGGCCGCGCAGCGCAGCCGCGAAATGGGTTCGAAGATGTACGGCCTGGTGCACCGGGCGGCGACCGCCGACGGCGCCGACAAGTCGGGACTGACCGCGCTGACGTGGCCGGTGGTGGCGAACTTCGCAGTCGACGCCGCGATGGCCGTCGCGCTGGCCAACACGCTGTTCTTCGCCGCGGCATCCGGCGAGAGCAAGAGCAAGGTCGCGTTGTACCTGCTGATCACGATCGCGCCGTTCGCCGTCATCGCCCCGCTGATCGGACCGGCGCTGGACCGGTTGCAGCACGGCCGCCGTGTGGCGCTGGCCACCTCGTTCATGTTGCGCACCGCGCTCGCGGTGGTGCTCATCGCCAACTACGACGGCGCGACGGGCAGCTTCCCTTCGTGGGTGCTCTACCCGTGTGCACTCGGAATGATGGTGCTGTCCAAGTCATTCAGCGTGTTACGCAGCGCTGTGACCCCCCGCGTGCTGCCACCGACCATCGACCTCGTGCGTGTGAATTCCCGGCTGACGACGTTCGGCCTGCTCGGAGGAACGATGGTCGGCGGCGCGATCGCCGCGGGCGCGGAGTACGCATTCGGACTGTTTCGGATGCCCGGCGCGTTGTATGTCGTCGTCGCGGTGACCGCGTGTGGTGCGGCCCTGGCGATGCGGATCCCGAAGTGGGTGGAGGTGACCGCGGGTGAGGTGCCTGCGACGCTCTCCTACCACGGCCGCAGCGGGGAGTTGCGCCGCCACCCGGAACACCCGTCGAAGACCGCCCGACAACCGTTGGGCCGCAACATCATCACCGCACTGTGGGGTAACTGCACGATTAAGGTGATGGTCGGCTTCTTGTTCCTGTACCCGGCGTTCGTCGCCAAGTCGCACGACGCGAGCGGCTGGGAGCAGCTGCGCATCCTCGGGTTGATCGGCGCGGCGGCGGCCATCGGCAACTTCGCAGGCAACTTCGCCAGCGCGCGACTCAAACTCGGCCATCCGGCCCAACTGGTGGTGCGCTGCACGATCGCAGTCACCGCTGCCGCGTTGGCCGCCGCCGTGACCGGCAATTTGATGGTCGCCGCCATCGCCACGCTGATCACCTCCGGCTCGAGTGCGATCGCGAAGGCCTCACTGGATGCCTCTCTGCAGGACGATCTTCCGGAGGAATCGCGCGCGTCGGCGTTCGGGCGTTCAGAATCGCTGCTGCAGCTGGCCTGGGTCGCAGGCGGCGCGACCGGTGTGCTGATCTACACCCAACTGTGGATCGGGTTCACGACGATCACCGCGGTGCTGATCCTCGGCTTGGCGCAAACAGTGGTGAGTTACTTCGGCGAGTCGCTGATCCCCGGATTCGGTGGCAACCGTCCTGTGCTGGCGGCACAGGAAGGCGGGCGGGCAGACACCGCGGCGGCGGCCCCCGAGTGAAACGTGTCATCGCCGCGCTCGCGGTCGTGGTGGTTGTCGCGTCCATTGCCACCGGTGTGCTGGTCTGGCGGCTGAGCCGCGACCACGGCCCAGAGTTTCCGGAAATCAGCGCGTACACGCACGGGCATCTGACGCGGGTTGGGCCCTACCGGTACTGCAATGTGTTGAATATCAACGATTGCCAGGAACCGAAGGACGAGGGTGAGCTGCCGGTGACCGCGCGCAGCCCGGTGCAGTTGTCGCTGCCTGAAGGCATCGCCAGGGCCCCGTGGCGGCTACTGCGCTACTACGAGGATTCCGACGACCCGATCGTCAACGACTACTCACCGAACACCCACCTGGCCGTCACGATCCCCACGGTCGATCCCCAGCACGGTCGGCTCAAGGGTTTTGGCGTGTACCTCAAGACGCTGGTGCTCGACCCCGCCGGTGAGCTGCAGCCCGTCCCGCATGCGGAGTGGGCGGTGCAGACGAACTGGCCCTAGGCTGCGCCGTGGCCCTGCGGGACCCGCTCTCCGTCGCGCGTCGGCCCCGGCGGGGTGCCGTCCCCGAACGGCCTGCCGCCCAACGACTCTCGGCCGTGCGGCGTGAGCCAGTTGGAGAGGTCGGGCCCCTTAGGCACGATTCTGGTCGGGTTGATGTCAGCATGGACGATGTAGTAGTGCTGCTTGATCTGCACGAAGTCGGTCGTATCGCCAAAGCCGGGAGTCTGGAAGAGATCTCGCGCGTAGGCCCACAGCACCGGCATCTCCGCGAGTTTCTGCCGGTTGGTCTTGAAGTGCCCGTGATAGACAGGATCGAAGCGCGCCAGCGTGGTGAACAGACGCACGTCGGCCTCGGTGATGGTGTCGCCCACCAGATAGCGCTGATTCGTCAGCCGGTCGGTGAGCCAGTCCAGCGTCGTGAACAACCGGTCGTAGGCCGTCTCGTAGGCCTCCTGTGAACCGGCGAAACCACAGCGGTAAACGCCGTTGTTGACCTCGGTGTAGACCCGCTTGGCGACCTCGTCGATCTCGTCGCGCAGCGGTTCGGGATACAGCTGGGGGGCGCCTTCGCGGTGAAACTTCGCCCACTCGGTGGAGAAGTCGAGAGTGATCTGCGCGAAGTCGTTGGTGGCGACCTCGCCCGTAGGGACGTCGACGATCGCGGGGACTGTGATGCCCTTCTCGTAATTGGGGAACCGCTTGAGATAGGCGTCCTTGAGCCGCGGAATCTTCAACACCGGGTCGACCCCGCCGGGGTCCAGATCGAACGTCCAGCTGTCCTGGTCGTGCGTGGGCCCGCAAAAGCCTATGGACAGAACGTCTTCCAGGCCGAGGAGCCGACGCACGATGATGGTGCGGTTGGCCCACGGGCAGGCCCGCGCGACTACCAGCCGGTATCGGTCCGGCTCGACGGGATAGCCGTCGCGACCGTCGGCCGTGACGCGAGAGGTGATGTAGTTGGTATCGCGGTTGAAATCGCCACCGCCAGCGACATATGCCATGCCACCAGCATGCCCCGCCCGCGCCTCCGCCCCCGCCGAACGTTCCTTACCACTCGAAAAATCGCAGATTTTTCGAGTGGTAAGGAACGTTCGCGCAAAAAGGGGTTAGGCGTCGAGTTCGCGCGCGACGGCCTTGACCACCTCGGACACCCGGCGGGCGACCTTGCGGTCGGGATACTTGCCCTTGCGCAGCTCGGGCTGCACCGCGCTCTCCAGCAGGGTGATCATGTCCTCGACCATGCCGTGCAGCTCGTCAGGAGTGTGCTTGTGCTCGACGGTGGTGGCCTCGCGCCGCGTGCGGGTCAGGCTCGGCGGCGGGTCGATGAGCTTGAGACTCAACGCCTGTGGGCCGCGGCGGCCCGCTGCCACGCCGAACTCGACCCGCTGGCCCGCCTTGAGACCCTCGACACCGGCGGGCAACGCCGAGGACCGGACGTAGACGTCCTCGCCGTCCTCCTGCGACAAGAAGCCGAAGCCCTTCTCCGCGTCGTACCACTTAACCCGGCCGGTCGGCACTGGTCTCACCTGCTGTCTTCGCTAAGTCACTACATAATGAAAGCGTCCCGACTGCGCCGGGACGCGTGAGCAGAGTTTACTCGGAGGCCGCAGCGCCCAGCACCCCCTTTAGTCGGTAGGCTTAAACAACCGCTGGAGGAGAGATGCGCTTAATACTGAATATCATCTGGTTGATCTTCGGCGGCCTATGGCTCGCGCTGGGCTACCTGCTGGCAGCCCTGATCTGCTTCGTCCTGATCATCACGATCCCGTTCGGGTTCGCTGCGTTGCGGATCGCGTCGTATGCGTTGTGGCCGTTCGGCCGCACCATCGTCGATAAGCCAGGCCCGCGCCCCGGCGCGTTGATCGGCAACGTCATCTGGGTCATCCTGTTCGGCGTCTGGCTGGCGATTGGCCATGTGATCACCGCGGTGGCAATGGCCATCACGATCATCGGCATTCCGCTGGCGCTGGCCAACCTCAAGCTGATTCCCGTCTCGCTGTTCCCGCTGGGCAAAGAGATCGTGCCCGTCGACCAGGCGCAGTGGTCGTCGTATTCGCCGAGAGCCGCCGCATGACCATCACCGAACTCGGTGTGCCGAGCGTGCAGCGTCCGATCGGCGCCGCGCCGTCCAGCGGCCCGCTGATCGACACCTTCGGCCGGGTGGCCACCGATCTTCGGGTGTCGCTGACCGACCGCTGCAATCTGCGCTGCACGTACTGCATGCCCGCCGAGGGGCTGGACTGGCTTCCGGGCGGCCAACTGTTGCGAGCGGAGGAACTGGCCAGGCTGATCGGCATCGCCGTCACCCGCCTCGGCGTCACCAGCGTCCGCTTCACCGGGGGCGAGCCCCTGGTGGTCAAGCACCTCGAGGACATCGTCGCCGCCACCGCGACGCTGCACCCGCGCCCCGAAATCACGCTGACCACCAACGGGATTGGACTCCACAAACGGGCTGCCAAGCTCAAACGGGCCGGCCTCGACCGGATCAACGTGTCACTCGACACCGTCGACGCGGCGCGCTTCGCCAGCATCACCCGCCGCAATCGGCTTTCCGACGTGTTGGCCGGCCTGGCCGCGGCGAAGGACGCCGGGCTGAATCCGGTCAAGGTGAACGCGGTGCTCCACCCCATCACCGGTCTGGACGACGCCGCATCGCTGCTGCGCTTCTGCCTCGAGCACGGATATCAGCTGCGGATCATCGAGCAGATGCCGCTCGACGCTGGTCACGAGTGGAAGCGCGGCACCGCCATCGCCGCCGACGACGTGCTCACCGCCCTGCGCCGCGAGTTCGACCTGACCCCCGATCCCTCACCCCGCGGATCGGCGCCGGCAGAGCTGTGGCAGGTCGACGGCGGCCCCGGCACCGTCGGCATCATCGCCTCGGTCTCACATCAATTCTGTGCGGCGTGCGACCGCACCAGGCTGACCGCTGACGGTCAGGTCCGCAACTGCCTGTTCGCGCGCGACGAGACGGATCTGCGCGGCCTCATGCGCGCAGGCGCCGATGACGCGGCGCTCGAGGCGGCGTGGCGCACCGCGATGTGGGGCAAGGCCGCGGGCCATGGCATCAACGACCCGGACTTCGTGCAACCCGACCGTCCGATGAGCGCGATCGGCGGATGACGACATGACGATCACCACCACAGTGCGCGTGACGGTCCGCTACTTCGCGGCCGCCCGGGCAGCCGCGGGCACAGAGGCCGAGACCGTCAGCATTGCACCCGGGACCACGATCGCTGAGCTGGTGGAACAGCTCGGATCGCGCCACTGGGAGATGGCGAAAGTGTTACGCCGCTGCTCTTTTCTGTGCGACGGCGTCGCCGTGCGCGACGACGGCCTAACGCTGGCGGCTGAGCAAATGATCGACGTACTTCCACCGTTTGCCGGCGGATAAGCGTGATTTACGTCACATAACGAAATGGTCACAAGCTGGCTACAGTCCGTTACCTAACCAGCCGCACCTGCGAGAACACTCGATTCTCCTGCGCCTTTAGAGCCCTTTTATTATTTGCCCTCGCGTGAATCGCCGAGGAAGGCAAAAGATGACGGGAATAGAGAGAGCCGTTAGGTTCTTCATCCAAGCCCTCGACCGTAATCGGGTGGCCCGCTGTGTCGGGACAGCGCCGAGCTCCATCCGTCCAGACATGGTCAACGACAAACAATTTGGATGGAGACGGGGGACCCACCGGTCCACCGAAAGCATCGGACCTGGAACCGCTTGCGGTTCCTTGGGGTGAAGCCGTCGTCGTCACGGACGACGTCGGCCGGGCAACCTCTCCAGCCCGAACCCGACAGCTGACCTCGTGGGCGCGCTAGAGAGGACCTCACGCACTTATGGGTCGGCACCGCAAGCCCAGTACATCTTCTGTCAGCGTCGCCAAGATCGCCTTCACCGGCGCAGTCATCGGCGGCGGAAGCCTCGCCCTTGCCGGACATGCCGGCGCCGCCACCGACGGTGAATGGGACAGGGTCGCCAGCTGCGAATCCGGCGGCAACTGGGCCATCAACACCGGCAACGGCTACCAAGGCGGCCTGCAGTTCTCGCCTGGCACCTGGTCAGGTCATGGCGGCGGTGAGTTCGCCCCCGCCGCGCACCTCGCCAGCAAGGAAGAGCAGATCGCGGTTGCCGAGCGCGTGCTGGCCACCCAGGGCAAAGGCGCGTGGCCGGTCTGTGGTGGCCCGCTCTCCGGCGCCAGCCCCCGAAACGTGGTCGATGAGCCGCAGCCCCTCGATGCGCCCGGCCTGAACGGCGAGGTGCTGCCGCCTCCGCCGCCGTTCGACCCGTTCGCACCTCCGCCTCCGCCGGAGCCCGCCGCGTTCGACGCGATGTCCGCTCCCCTGCCCGACGCGCTGCCGCCCGTCCCGCCGCCTGACGCGCTCCCGCCTGCCCCCGAGGCGCCTCCGCCTCCGCCGGAGCCCGCCGCGTTCGACGCGATGTCCGCTCCCCTGCCTGATGCGCTCCCGCCTGCCCCCGAGGCGCTCCCGCCTGCCCCGCTGCCGGATGCGCCCCCACCGCCACCCCCGCTGCCCGACGTGCCGCCGCCGGCACCGCTGCCCGACGTAGCGCCGCCGGCACCGCTGGACGCGCCGCTGCCGCCCCCGCCGCCGATCGACCAGGCGCCGGTCGTCGATGCCTCCATGACGGCTCCCCTCGACGCGCCGCTGCCGCCTCCTCCGCCGCCGCCCGCCGACGCAACGCCTATCGACGACGCGACCGTCGTGGCCGCCGACAAATGGGACATCGCAGCGCCGATTCCGGATCAACCTGTGGTCTGGGCCCTGCACGCGCCCGCTCCACTCGACCCTGCCCCGGTCGACCCCGCACTGCCGCCGCTCCCGCCCGCCCCACCGGCCCCCCCGGCGCCGCCCGCGCCGGGGGCCGCCGCGGCACCCGCGGCTGTCGCAGCGCCTGCTCCGGACCCGCTGGCCCCGCTCAACGCCGCCGACATTCCCGGCCCGGCCTTCGACGTGACCAACCAGGCCGCGAGCGGTCAGCTGCCCGTGCCGCCGGACGGCATGCCGCACCTGGCCAGCCCCGAGAACCTGCCGCCCGGCACAACTGCCGATCCGTCGCAGTTGTCCGACTCGAGCAGCCCCAACGTCACTTACCTCAAGGAGATCTGGCACGCGATCCAGACGCAGGACATCAGCGGTAGGGATGCGCTGCTTGCCTTGACGCAGCGCCCGCTGACAACGCCGGATGCTCCCGGTGGTCCGCCGCCCAGCCTTCCGGTGGCTCCTGTCGATCCTGCGGCCCCGCCGCCGCCTGCGCCCGCTCCTGTCCTGCCGGCCCCGCCGGGCTGACGGATCAGGCGGATCCGACCCACTCTTCGGATCCGTCGGCGAAGAACTGGTGCTTCCACACCGGCAGGCGCGCCTTCACGGCGTCGACCAACCGTTCGCACGTCTCGAATGCCGCCCCTCGGTGGTCCGCGGCGACCGCGGCCACCAGGGCGGCGTCCCCGATCTGCAGCGTGCCGATGCGGTGGCTCACCGCGACGGCGCGCACGCCGTGACAGTCGGCTGCGATCTCGGCGGCCACGTCGGCCAGGGTCTGCTGCGCCAAGGGGTGCGCGGAGTACTCCAACCGCGTGACCGTGCGTCCGCCGTCGTGATCGCGGACGACCCCGGCGAAACCCACCACCGCGCCTGCGGCCCGATGGGATACGAGCGCCTCGTGCTCGGTGAGTTCGATGGTGTGCTCGGTTAGCTCCGCCCGCACGACGACCGTCATCGCTGATGGTCCTCACCGCGCAGTTGGTCGAGCGCGTGCTCGAGCACGTCGTCGAGCACCGAAAGGCCGTCCTTGACGCCGCCGGGAGAACCCGGCAGGTTCACGATCAGCGTGCGGCCCCTGACGCCGCACACCCCGCGCGACAGCACCGACGTCGGCACCTTCGGCAGCCCGGACCGCCGGATCGCGTCGGCCAGCCCAGGGATCTGATAGTCCAGCAGGTTCGCGGTGGCCTCGGGCGTGAAATCGGTCGGCGATATCCCGGTGCCGCCGGAAGTGATTATCACGTCCACGTTTTCGTCAACGGCCATGTGCAGCGCACGGTTCACCGCGATGCCGTCAGCGACGACCACGGGCTCGGGGGCGGCGATGCCGCGCCCGTTGAGCCAGTCGACGATGATCGGTCCACATCGGTCCTCGTACACTCCCGCCGCCGCGCGGGTGGAGGCGATGACCACCCGGCCGGAACGCGTCACCTCGTCCATGTGCCTGTCTTGCCGCCTTCTTTACGCAGAACCCGAATGTCGTCGATACGCGCGGCGGGATCCACCGCCTTGATCATGTCGTAGAGCGTCAGCGCGGCCACGCTCACCGCCGTCAGCGCCTCCATCTCCACGCCGGTGCGGTCGGTGCTGCGCACGGTCGCGGTGACGCCGATCTGCGCGTCACTGACCTGGAAGTCGACGTCCACCCCGGTCAGCGCCAACTGGTGGCACAGCGGGATGAGGTCGCTGGTGCGTTTGGCGGCCAGGATGCCCGCCACGCGCGCTGTGGCAAGGGCATCGCCCTTCGGCAGTCCCCCGGACGCGATCAGCGCAACGACGTCGGGCGTCGTATGCAGCGTGCCCGCGGCGACGGCAGTGCGCTTGGTGACGTCCTTGGCCGTCACGTCGACCATGTGAGCCGCGCCAGTTTCGTCCAGGTGCGAAAGACGATTCGCCGGGTCGGACACCGTTACTTGTTGATGACCGTGACCGGGTGGATGTACGGAATGTCGTCGGCAGGCACTGGGAACGTCAGGTCACCGAAAGGCGACGACGCACCGGTGCGGTCGGTGGCCAGCTCGCTGACTGCGTGATCGTCGTCGCCGTTGATCTCGGGCCAGCCCGGGTCGACGTAGCGGTTCTTCTGCCGTTTCTCATCAGCCACGCCCCATATTGTGGCAGGCGCCGCGCGAAGTGGCGAGGTCGGGCGGCTGCTTTACGCTGGTCAGCAATGACCGAACAGACTCCGGGTGTCCCGCTGGGCGCCTGGTTGGCCGAGCTAGACGACGAGCGGCTCATCCGGCTG
The DNA here is from genome assembly GCA_963848855.1 of uncultured Actinomycetota bacterium. Taxonomy (GTDB): domain Bacteria; phylum Actinomycetota; class Actinomycetes; order Mycobacteriales; family Mycobacteriaceae; genus Mycobacterium. Next base: position 795,894 of record CAWKFL010000003.1, on the reverse strand, counting down.
CTGGAGCTGCGGCCCGACCTGACGCAGCCGCCGCCAGGCACGATCGCAGCGCTCGCGGCGCGCGCCCAGGCCCGCCAGTCGGTCAAGGCGGCCACGGACGAGCTCGACTTTCTACGGCTCGCGGTGCTCGACGCACTGCTGGTGCTGCACGCGGACACCACCGCCGTTCCCCAGAGCAAGCTGATGGCACTGATCGGCGACCGCGCGACCGAGGCTGCGGTCTCCGCCGCGGTAAACGACTTGCGTGACCGCGCACTGGTGTGGGGCGACGCGAACGTGCGGGTAGCGGCAGAAGCCACGTCGGGCCTGCCCTGGTATCCCGGGCAGGCCACGGTCGAAGACGTTCAGCCGACGGATGTCGCCGCCCGGCTGCAGTTCCTCGACGCGGCGCAGACGGAGCTCCTGCAGAGGCTGCTCGAGGGGTCACCGATGGGCCGCACCCGCGACGCGGCGCCTGGCACTCCGCCGGACCGGCCGGTGCAGCGCTTGCTCGCGGCGGGGCTGCTGCGACAGGTCGACGAAGAAACGGTGATCCTGCCGCGGCTCGTCGGTCAGGTGATGCGCGGCGAAGTGCCTGGCCCGGTGGAGCTGACCCAGCCCGATCCCGCGGTCTCGACCACGACGGCCGCCGACGTCGACGCGGTCGCCGCCGGTGCAGCGATCGACATACTGCGCGAAGTGGAGCTGGTGCTCGAAACACTGGGTGCCACACCGGTTCCCGAGCTGCGCAGCGGCGGCCTAGGGGTGCGCGAGGTCAAGCGGTTGACCAAGGTGACCGGGATCGACGAGGGTCGCCTTGGCCTGATCCTCGAAGTGGCGTCAGCGGCCGGGCTGATCGCGGCGGGAATGCCCGAGCCGGAACCACACGACGGCCCGGGCCCGTACTGGGCGCCCACGGTGGCCGCGGACCGCTTCGTCGAATCGGCGACGGCTGCCAAGTGGCATCTGTTGGCGTCGACGTGGCTGGATCTGCCCGCCCGCCCCGGCCTGATTGGTAATCGCGGACCTGATGGTAAACCTTATGCGGCGCTGACGGATTCGCTGTTCTCGACCGCGGCGCCGCTGGACCGCAGGCTCTTGCTCAACGTGCTCGCCGACCTGCCGCCCGGCGCAGGTGTGGACGCCAGGGAGGCCTCGCAGGCGATGATCTGGCGGCGGCCGCGGTGGGCCGTGCGGCTGCAACCGGAACCCGTCGGCGCGCTGCTGACCGAGGCACACGCGCTTGGCGTGGTCGGGCGCGGCGCGATCGCGACCCCGACCCGACGGCTGCTGGCCGGCGAGACACCCGACAACATCGTTGCGGCGATGTCGAAGGTGCTGCCGCAACCCATCGACCATTTCCTGCTGCAGGCGGATCTGACGGTCATCGTGCCCGGACCACTGGAGCGCGAGCTTGCCGAGCAGTTGGCGGGCGTCGCGACCGTGGAATCGGCGGGGGCGGCCATGGTCTACCGCATCAGCGAGGCCTCGATCCGGCGTGCACTCGACACGGGACGCACCGCGAGCGAGTTGCATGCGCTGTTCACACGGCACTCCAAAACACCTGTGCCGCAGGGTTTGACGTATCTGATCGACGACGTCGCCCGGCGTCACGGGCAGCTGCGGGTCGGCATGGCCGCCTCGTTCGTGCGCTGTGAGGACGCGGCGCTGCTGGCGCAGGCGGTCGCGGCGCCCGCCGCCGAACAACTGGAGATGCGGCTGCTCGCGCCGACGGTTGCCGTGTCGCAGGCGCCGATCTCCGAGGTGCTCGCGGGTTTGCGCGACGCCGGTTTCGCGCCCGCGGCAGAGGATTCCACCGGCACGATCGTCGACATCCGCGCCCGCGGCGCCAGGGTGCCCACACCGCCGCCGCGCCGCTTCCATCGGCACACGCCGAGCCCGACGAGCCAGACGCTTGGCGCGATCGTCGCGGTGCTGCGCAAGGTGGCGGCCACTCCGGCGGGCAGCATGCGACTTGATCCGGCGGTCGCGATCGCACAACTCCAGGAGGCCGCGCACCTTCAGACGTCGGTGGTGATCGGCTACGTCGACCCCGCCGGGGTGGCCACGCAGCGGGTGGTCGCCCCGATCAACGTGCGCGGCGGACAACTGACCGCCTACGACCCGGCGTCGGGCCGGGTGCGTGAGTTCGCGATCCACCGGGTGACGTCGGTGGTGTCCGCCGACGAGCGCTGACGTCAGGCGATGATGCCGAGCTCGCGTCCGCGCCGGACCGCGTCGCGCCGGTTGGCGACGTCCAGCTTCGCCAGGATCGCCGAAACGTGGTGATCGACCGTCTTGGCCGAAAGATACAGTTGCGCAGCGAGTTCGGCGTTGGTGAGCCCATGGTCCATCCGCTGCAGCACCTCGACCTGACGTCTGGTCAAGCCTGCGGGATTGCGCAACGTCGTGCTGCGGCGGCGGGCGGGCACACCCTTCATGCCTGCCGCGCGTAGGTCCAGCCGCACCTTGTCGGCGACGGCGGTCGCACCCATGCGGTCCAGCATGTCCAGGCCGCGGCGGGCGCAGCCGTCGTCACCGGTCTCGGTGAGTGCGAGCGCCGCTTCGTACACGGTGCCCAGCCGTTCGAACTCCGAGGCGGCGCCCCGGATGTCACGGTTGAGATAGCGCCGATAGCAGTCCGCCACGCCGTCGGCGTCCACTGTGGGGTCGACGCGCCGCAACCACATCGCCAGTTCCCCCCTGGCCCATTCGAGCCCAGGCCCGTTCGCATCGTCAAGCAGGCGTTTGTATTCCGCGACGTCGGCGACCGGCTTGCCGGTGAGCCAGGCGTTCTCGATGAGGGCCGCGGCAGCGGGCAACACGCGGACCGGTTCGCCGTAGCTGCGCGCCAGGTTCCACGCCTCTGCCAAGCGGCCGGTGTCATCACCGTTGCGGCGCAACAGAATCAGGCCCCGGATCAGGTTCGGCCAGGTGCGCGCCAGCGGTGCCGTTTGGACGTCGAGCACCGTGGCGGCGTCGGCGAGCGCGTCGTCCCAATCGCCGCTGAGAAGGCTCAGCCGACCGCGGGCGCCGAGCTGCCACACCCGGCAGATGGGCAGATCGCGCTCCCACGTCATCGGGATGGTGATGTTGAGCAGCTCCGCCGCGTCGGTGAGGCGACGTTGCTCCACGTCGAGATAGGTCAGGTTGCTGTATCCGCTCGAGTAGATCTCGTCGAGATGCTTTGGCGCCGAACGCATGATCGTCAACACCGCGTCGCGTCCGGTGTCCTCGCCTGCGATCACCGAGCAGATGCCTTCGATGATCTCCACACGTACGCTTAGAGCGGGATCCTTTGCTGCCGAGGCGATCTCCTTGGCATGCGTCAGCAGGGACGCGGAATGCGCCAGATCGTTCGACTGCATCGCCAGGTACGCCTGCATCGCGAACGCGTGCCCCAGCGAGGAAAGTGCCGACGGACTCAGCGATGTGGCGTCCCCGTCCACCACGGTGACGGCGTTGGCGGCATGCTCGTCGGCACCGCGACGGTCGGCGTTGTACCAGTCGTAGACCGCTAGTGCGTGGTGATCGGCGCTGAGCTCGGCGGTCATACCGGTCATCTGGCGCACACGCAGCGCGCGCTGGCAGGCATCGATTGCATCGTCGAGCTGATCGGTGAGGTAGTACTCGGCCGCCAGCAACTCGAGCAGTTCCGCTTCCTGGCCCGCCGCCAGCTCGCTACCGGATTCCATTGCGATGCGGTAGAACTCGGCAGCCTGGCGGTGGGCGCCGGAGCGCGCCGCGGTCTTACCTGCATCGATGGCTGCCATCCTGATCCGCTGCTGGTCGCCGGCGCCGAGAGCGTGGTGGGTCATGACGGCGGGGTCGGTGCGCCCCGCCGCCTCGTAGGCGGCGAGCATGCGCAGGTGCAGCCGCGGTTCGGCCCCTGGTGGCATCACACTGGCGACCGCCAAGCGACACAGGTCGTGTCGGAACGCGACACCGCGAGCGGTTCGCCGGATCAGATGCGCGTCGCGGAGCCGCTGCAGCGGCGCGAGCGGGACACCCAGACCGGCCAGCAGGTAGTCGGGTATCGCCTCGGGTGAACAGCTCAGCAGGTTGAGCACGTCCCATTCGGACTCGTCGAGGCCGACCGTGCGGCCGAGCACCGCATCGCGGACAGTGGTCGGCAGGTCGCCGCCCACATAGTCGAGCATTTCGGTGACGAAGAAGGCGTTGCCTCCCGTCGTCCTGTGAAGCCGTTCGGCGTCGACGGGACGGCCTGCCACCAGTTCGCGCACCCCTTCGGTGCTCAGCGGCGGCAGGGGCACCAGACGGGCACTGCCGGAGCGTGCGATGTCGGCGAGCAGAGTCCGCAACGGGTGCGACGTGCCCACCTCCTCGTCACGCGCCATCCCGATCACCATCAGCGGCCTGCGGTGAATGCGGCGCAGAACGAAGCGCAGCAGGTCGATCGTGCCCTGATCGGCCCAGTGCAAGTCATCGATCGCCAGGATCGTCGGCTCGGCGCCGAGGTCGGCGAGGACCGCGTCGAAGATGTCGTACGGATGCTCCGCGTCTGTGAGCATCCGTCGCGCACCCTCGGTCAGCGCGTCGGCGATGTCGCGTACCGGACCCAGCGGACGCGGGGTGTCGAGCGGGTCACACATCGCGGACAGCAAACGCGCGCTATCCGACCTGCCTGCGACGAACTGCTCGACGAAGGCGGTCTTGCCCGCGCCGGATTCACCCGACACCACGACGAGTTGGCCCTCGCCTGCACGCGCACGGTCGGCGCACGCCGACATGATTGCCAGCTCCTGTCCGCGCTCCACCAGCTGCACGGCGGAATGATATCCGGATGATGCCTCGCTGAACAGCAGAAATAGTGCCGTCGAAACAAAACATGGGGAGGTTCCACCGATGTGCCGGACCCCACCGCTGCGAGACTCTGAAGTGGCAGGAGACATGCCACCACGAGACAGGAGAAGGGTCATGAAGCGATTCATCATCGAGCGGGAAATCCCCGGAGCCAGCGAATTGTCAGAAGACCAGCTGGCCGAGATCGCCCGCACGTCCAACACTGCGGCTGCCTCGCTCGGCGTTCCGTACGCCTGGGTGACCAGCTACGTCGCGGGCGACAAGGTCTATTGCGTCCACGAGGCCGACAACGAGGACACGATTCGCGAGCACTCGCGCCGCGGCGGGTTCCCGGCCAACAGCGTCGTTGCGGTGGCCGCCGAATTCGGCCCGCACACCGCTGGCTGAACGACACCGAAGCGGCGGTCCACCCCCTCGGGGCCGCCGCTTCTACGGTGCTGTCGGGTGACTCGGGATAATGGACAGAATGACCGACGGCCCCCTGATCGTGCAGTCCGACAAGACGGTGCTGCTAGAAGTCGACCATGAGCAAGCGGGCGCGGCGCGCGCCGCGATCGCCCCGTTCGCCGAGCTGGAGCGCGCGCCCGAACATGTCCACACCTACCGGATCACCCCCCTCGCGCTGTGGAACGCGCGCGCGGCGGGCCACGACGCGGAACAGGTCGTCGACGCCCTGGTATCGTTCTCGCGCTACGCGGTGCCCCAGCCGCTGCTGGTCGACATCGTCGATGTCATGGCCCGCTATGGCCGGCTGCAACTGGTGAAGCATCCGGCGCAGGGCCTGACGCTGGTCAGCCTGGACCGAGCGGTGCTCGAGGAAGTCCTGCGCAACAAGAAGATCGCACCGATGCTCGGTGCCCGCATCGACGACGACACCGTCACCGTGCACAACAGCGAGCGCGGCCGCGTCAAGCAGATGCTTCTCAAAATCGGTTGGCCCGCTGAAGATTTGGCCGGTTACGTCGACGGCGAAAAGCATCCGATCGAGCTGGCCCAGGACGGCTGGCACCTGCGCGACTACCAGGAGATGGCCACGGAGTCGTTCTGGGAAGGCGGCTCCGGCGTGGTGGTACTGCCATGCGGTGCAGGCAAGACACTCGTTGGTGCTGCGGCGATGGCCAAGGCCGGTGCAACCACGCTGATCCTCGTCACGAACACTGTCGCGGGACGGCAGTGGAAGCGCGAGCTGATCAACCGGACCTCGCTGACCGAGGAGGAGATCGGCGAGTACTCCGGTGAGCGCAAGGAGATCCGGCCGGTCACGATCGCCACGTATCAGGTGATCACCCGCCGCACCAAGGGCGAATACCGCCACCTCGAACTCTTCGACAGCCGCGACTGGGGCCTGATCATCTACGACGAGGTACACCTGCTGCCCGCGCCAGTGTTCCGGATGACCGCGGATCTGCAGTCGCGGCGCCGGCTCGGACTCACCGCAACGCTGATCCGTGAGGACGGGCGCGAGGGCGACGTCTTCTCGCTGATCGGTCCCAAGCGCTACGACGCGCCGTGGAAGGACATCGAGGCGCAGGGCTGGATCGCGCCTGCCGAATGCATCGAGGTGCGGGTCACGATGACCGACAACGAGCGCATGTTGTACGCCACCGCCGAACCCGACGCACGCTACAAACTGTGCTCGACGGTGCACTCCAAGATCGCGGTGGTGAAGTCGATTCTGGAGAAACACAAGGGCGACCAGACTCTGGTGATCGGCGCGTACCTCGACCAGCTCGACGAGCTCGGGCAGGAGCTGAACGCCCCGGTGATCCAGGGATCGACCAAGACCGCCGAGCGTGAGGCGCTGTTCGATGAGTTCCGTCGCGGCGAGATCCCGACGCTGGTGGTGTCCAAGGTCGCCAACTTCTCCATCGACCTTCCGGAAGCCAATGTGGCCGTGCAGGTTTCGGGCACGTTCGGGTCGCGGCAGGAGGAGGCGCAGCGGCTCGGGCGCCTGCTCAGGCCCAAGGCCGACGGAGGCGGCGCGATCTTCTATTCAGTGGTCTCGCGCGACAGCCTCGACGCCGAGTACGCCGCGCACCGTCAACGCTTCCTGGCCGAGCAGGGCTACGGCTACATCATCAAAGACGCCGACGATCTGCTGGGCCCGGCGCTATGACCGTGCAGCGGGTGATGCCGATCTTCACGGTGTCGGACCCGGAAGCTGCCCGCGACGCGTACGTGCGGATACTCGGGCTGCGCGAGGTGATGAACCTCGGCTGGGTCATCACTCTGGCCGACGACGAGCTGCGCCACCAGGTCAGCCTGATGACACGTGATGCGACGGCCCCCGTCAATCCCTCGGTGTCAGTTGAGGTGGACGACGTCGACGCCGTGCACCGGGCCGTGGTCGACGCCGGATTGCAGATCGTCCATCCGCTCTGCGACGAGGAGTGGGGCGTTCGCCGGTTCTTCTTCGCCGACCCGTCCGGCAACATCGTCAACGTATTGAGCCACTCGCCCGGTTCATGACCGGTGGTTGCCGCGGCACCCCGGGAAATCCACGTCGACGACTACACGTGCGGCCCAACGGCTTTCACGACCGTCAGAAGGACCGCCGAGTCTTCGAGCGCGCTGAGGCCATGCCGCGACTGCGGGATGACGATGTGATCGCCGGGAGACCCGTCCCAGCGGGCCTGCGCGTTGGTCACCTGCACCCTGCCGTGCAAGACGTGAAGGGTCGCCTCGCCGGGACTCTCATGCTCGTCGAGCGCACTGCCCGCCTTCAGCGCGATCAAGGTCTGGCGCAGCGAATGCTCATGGCCGCCGTACACGGTGTGCGAGCTGCGACCGCTGCTTGCGGCGCGGGCTGCTTCGAGATGCTCACGCGCCAGCGCGGTGAGTGAAACCTTGTTCATCGCCATTTCCCTTTCAGACGATCAGATATGCGATCGAGCGTTTGAGCGATGGATCGTCTCGAATCCGGGCCGTTGAATTCGAGACATGACCAACACAACCACCAACACCATTCTCGTCATCGGCAGCACCGGCAAGACCGGAAAGCGCGTCATCACTCAACTCGAAGCGCGGGGCATCCCGGTACGGCACGGTTCCCGGTCGGCCGCCGTCCCGTTCGACTGGGATGACCCGCAGACGTGGGAGGCCGCCCTGGCCGGCGTCGACAAGGTTTACATCACCTACTACCCCGATCTGGCGGTCCCGGGCTCCGTCGACGCGGTCGGCAAGCTCACCGAACTGGCGAGGCATGCCGGCGTCACCCGACTGGTGCTGCTGTCCGGCCGCAACGAAGCCGAGGCCGAGCGCGCGGAGGGGGTCGTCAAGGCATCCGGCCTGGAGTGGACGATCGTGCGGGCCGCCTTTTTCACACAGAACTTCAGCGAGGGCGCCTGGCTCGACGAGGTTCTCGCAGGCAGCGTGGCGCTGCCTGTCGGGGACGTACAGGAGCCGTTCGTCGATGCCGACGACATCGCCGACGTCGTGGTCGCGGCGCTTACCGACGACCGCCATATCGGACAGCTCTACGAGGTGACCGGCCCACGCTTGCTCAGTTTCGGCGCCGCGGTAGCTGAGGTGGGAGCGGCGGCAGGACGCGACATCGCCTTCCTTTCCATGCCGATCGACGAATACACGGCGATGCTGACGGAATACGGTCTGCCGCAAGACTTCATCTGGTTGCTGAACCACTTGTTCACCGAGGTGCTCGGCAGCAAGGGGCAGTTGGCCGACGGCGTTCAGCGCGCACTCGGGCGCCAGCCGAAGGACTTCAGTGACTACGCCCGCGGTGCTGCCGCGACGGGCGTGTGGGCACCGGTGACGGAGGAATCACCTTCCAGCTGATAGCAATTCAGTCGTGGCACCGTCGCGTCGCAGCACCACACGATGGAGCGATGCGACGGAACCATGCGATGACCCATGTCGGCCGCGGCGCCGCGGCGTTGGCGGCCGCCATGGGCATCGGCCGCTTTGTCTACACCCCGATCCTGCCACTGATGACCGCGCAAGCCGGCCTCACAGCGCAGGCCGCGGGAAACCTGGCCACCGCAAACTATGTCGGGTATCTGGCAGGGGCCGTCGCAGGCACCGCCTCGGGCAGGCTGGTGCGCTCCCCGATCGCGTGGCGCACGTCACTCGTCGTCGTTGTCGCTTCGCTGGCCGCAATGCCGCTGCAGTCCACCATGTTCGGCTGGTTGGCACTGCGGACGCTCGCAGGCTTCGCCAGCGCATTGGTGTTCGTGATCGCCGTGAACTCGATGCTCGATCATCTGTGCGATCACTCGCCACATCTGCCCGGCTGGGGTTTCGGCGGGGTCGGTGTCGGCATTGCGCTGTCGGGTGCCGTGGTGCTGCTGCTGCCGAGGGCCGCACACTGGCAGCACGCGTGGTGGACGGCGGCGGCGTTGGCCGCGGCGCTCGCCGTCGGCGCTTGGACGATGCGCGCCACCCCGCAATCCGGTGCTGCACCCGTCACGTCGTCGCCCTCGCCGCACCGCAGCCGACGCTGGTTCGCCGTGCTGTTCGCGAGCTACACCTTGGAGGGCATCGGATACATCATCGCGGGCACGTTTCTCGTCGCGGCCATCAAGCAGACCTCACCGGGGTGGCTGGCGAGCGGTTCGTGGGTCTTCGTCGGGATAGCCGCGGCCCCGTCGGCCGCGCTGTGGGCATGGCTCAGCACGCGATGGTCGCACGCGGTTCTGCTCGTGGTTGCGCTGCTCCTGCAGGCCGTCGGCATCGCGTTGCCCGCCCTCATTCCCGGTGTCGGCCCGGCACTGATCGGCGCAATCCTGTTCGGGGCCACGTTCATCGGGGTGAGCACGATCGCGCTCGGCGCGGGCCGGCTGTTGCAGTTCCCCGGCGCCGTCGCCCTGTTGACCGCCGGTTACTCCGTCGGCCAGATCCTCGGTCCGCTGATCGTTGCACCGCTACTGGACCACGGCTTCCAATACGCGTTGATCGCGGCCGCGCTCGTCGTCCTCGCCTCCGCGGTCGTCGCCGCCCCGCTGCGGATCCCGCAGCCCGTCGAGCGATAGCGTCACACGTCGACCGTGCGGGCGGAATCCGGTTGCGGCGCCGCCGCGGGACGATAACGGCGGCTCCACGGCACCGCCGCGACGAGCAGTGCGCCAAGCACTGCGGCGATCGCGAAGACCACGAAGTTCGCGGCGAATCCGAGCGAGGAACCGACGATCCAGCCGCCGATGAGCGGTCCGGCCATCGCACCCGCCCGGCCCACCGCGAGCGTCACCCCGAGCGCCCCCGCCCGGATCTGCGGCGCGTAGTACTGGGTGACCAGCGAGCTGACGAGCGTCTGGGTACCGGTCGAGCCGAGCCCCGCCAGCGCGACGAAAACATAACTCGCTGCGAGCGGTGGTGCCGTCGACAACCCGATAACGGCGACCGTCGCGCACATGAACGCGATGATGGCGATCGGCTTGGTACCGAAGCGATCTGCGGCCGCACCGATGATCAGCAGACCGACGATGGCGCCGGCGTTGAGGACGAGCAGGAAGGACAGGGCCGAACCGAGCGAGTATCCGGACTGTCGCATGATCTGCGGTAACCACGTGTTGAGGCCGTAAACCAGTAGCAGTCCCATGAACGAGGCGGACCAGAACGACAGTGTCGCGCGGGCCCGGCCCGAGGTGAACATAGCCGCGAGCGGCACACGTTGGCGGGCAGACGACTCGGTGACATCCGGTACTCGGATGCCGTAGCGCGCGGCAACCTCTTCCGCCTCCTTGCGGCGCCCCGCGGCGGCGAGGAACGTCGGCGACTCGGGCAGCAGCCGCCACACCAGCGGCACCACAACCACGAGCGGCAGGACACCGATCAAGAACATCGCCCGCCAGCCGAAGGCGGGAATCACGGCGATGCCCAGCAGGGCCGCCATCACGCCGCCCGCGGAGAAGCCCGTGAACATCGCGACGAGCGTGATGTTTCGGCGACCTGCGCGGGCGAACTCCGTCGTGATGGCCATTGCAGTCGGCATGAGGCCGCCAAGGCCGATGCCGGCGAAGAACCGCGCCGCACCGAAAAGCGCCGGAGTGGGCATCACCGCGGCAACGCCCATCATCGCGGAGAAGAGGATCACCGAGCTCAAGAACGTTCGACGCCGGCCGATCACCTCCGTCACCGTGCCGACGACAAGCGATCCGAGCAGCATGCCGAACAGCGCCCAGCTGCCGATCGCTCCCGCCTCGACGGGAGTCAGATGCCACGAATCGTCCGCCAACAGAGACGGGACGACCGTGCCATAGACGGTGAGGTCATACCCGTCGAAGAGGATGGTGAGCCAGCACAGGGCGACGACCACAACCCACGATGACTGACGCTTTTCACGAATTGATGTCATGTCTCCCCGCCTCTGCAGATTTCTCCATTGATCTGGCGAATATTGTTCTCGCGCAATGGAAAACACCCAGCGCGTGAGCTAGTGTCTGCGCTGACCGCAAACGATTGCATCGAATCCATGCCGCGAAGCATCCTTCGTACAGTCGGGCTCAGACGAGCAGACCTGCACGCCTGCCCAGCGCGCGGGCGGCGCTACCGGCACGGGTGATCAGGTCGGTGATGTGCAGCTGGTCGGTGCGGGTGAATTGCTTGTCGTGGAGCAGCAACTCGCCGTCGACCATCACATGTTTGGCGTCGCTCGAACGCACTGCGTGCACGAGTGTGCTGAGGGGATTGTGTGTGACCGCGGCGTGCAGGGTCTTGATGTCGAACATCGCGATGTCCGCTCGCATACCGGCGGCCAACGTGCCGAAGGTGTCGGCAGCACCGAGGGCTTCGGCTCCGTAAGCCGTGCCCATCGATATGAGCGTGTCGATGGCGACGCTCGAGGGCTCGTAATGCACCTGGTTCTGCAAGAGCCGGGTCCACTTGAGCTGCTCGAGCATGTCATTGGTGTGGTCGACCATCGGCCCGTCAGTGCCGAGCGCGACGCGGATCCCGCGCTCCAGCATGGCCCGCACCTGGGTGACGCCGCCACCCCTGGCGGCCTCGGAACTGGGCGTATGCGATACGAACGCGCCGGACGCGGCGATGAGGGCCAGATCGCGTTCGCGGGTGTTGATCGTGTGAGCCAATATCCAGCGCCGGTCCAGAATCCCGAGGCTGTGCAAGAACTCTATGTCGGTGCGACCGGTTTCCAGGACGTACTTGAGGTAGCCGTCCTCGCGCGACATCGTTCCGCCGGCGATGTGAGCGGTGATGAACGTGTCCAACTCGTCGGCCAGAGCATGTCCCCCGACAAGCATCTCCTCGGTGGTCTGGCCCGCCGCGACCCAGTGCGACGTCGCCTCGAGCACGATGCCGACCCGGATCCGGCCGTCCCCCGCGCCGTCCCAGGTTTCGTGACAGGACCGCGCGCTCTTGAAATCGTCGTCAACATCGCCGGGCCGCACGGCCTTAGCGAAGTACTGCCGCATACCGCTGGCCAGCACCGGCGACAAGATCGCCTCCTCATCGGCCGCATCAGTCTCTGCGACGAGGTGGTTGACGCACGTGGTCGTCCCGCCTCGGATCATGTCCAGCGCGGCGAGCTCACTTGCGACGCGAAAGTCGTCCGGTGTCAGCTCCGACTTGAGCGGGAACATGCACTCCCTGATCCATTTCTCGAGGAGCATGTTGTCGCCGAGCCCCTTGCCCAGCAGATACCACTCGTGCTGGTGGGTGTTGACCATTCCGGGCATCACCAGGCAGTCCGACACGTCCAGGGTCCGGTCGACTCGCACGTCCTGGAATGCTTCGGGCTCGCCCAGTCCGGCGATGGTGGCGCCATCGACCAGCACGTCGCCGCCGTCGAGAAGGTGCGGCATCGAGGGAGCCACCACCTGGCCACCTTGCAAGAGAGTCTTCACAAGCCCATCCTTCCAGACTGCAAACGATTGCAGCATCTGCGCTGAAAACCTAGTATTGACCAGATGTCGAAGATTAGTCAATACCGATTACTATCAATTTAAGGCACTGTGTGCCTGGAGGTTTGGGCGGCACCCGTTCAGTTTGGTCTACACCAGACCAACCACAATCGTATGCAGTAACCTGCCCGCTTCGGGTCCCTCAGCCCACGGGACGATGAGGATCGGCCGACGGCAGCCAGACATCGTCACCGTCGACGCCGAGGTCGCAGGCGTCGCGGGTGAACGCGTCGATGACGCCCAGCACGGCCGCACTGTCCTCATCGCGACGCCACACCAGCGACCACGTCCACACCGGTGTCGGATGAATCACCGGACGGCGCACCAGGTCTCGTGGGTCCTGTTCGTTGCGACCCTTCGGGTTGTTCAGGACCGGACGACCGAGGCCGCGAACATGATCGAAAAACGTTGGGCCCGTTACCCCGCCGTCATCGGTGTGCACCATGGAAGCGCCGGTTTCAGAGGCGAACTCCTCGGCGAACCGGTTCCATGACGACCATGTGGCCGTGTCGACATCGGCCAGCACGGTGATGTCTTTGGCCTCGACGGGTGACGTGTCCGAACCGACGCAGAGCGCGTCCAGTCGGTCGACCCCGACGAGGCGGGACTCCAGGGACAGCGTCGCGAGATCGGCGGTGTCCACCCAGCAGATCGCGAGGTCGAGGATTCCCTCACTCACGCGTGCGGCCTGGGTATGCGACGGCATCATCCACGGATCCACCCGCAACTGTGCAACTCCCGCCGCCCGCTCCGCCCAGTCGACCGGGCACCAGCTGACACAGCCGATCCGCACCGGTTCGGTCGTCGGCAGCTCACGGGCGCGCCTGCGCAGGTCGTCGGCCTGCTCCACCAGAGCGCGGGCCCGCGGCAGCAGCGATGCACCTGCGGGGGTCAGGGCAACCGATCGGCGATCGCGATCGAACAAGCGCACCCGCAGATCCCGCTCGAGGGCCTTGATCTGCTGGGAAAGCGACGGCCCCGCAATGCGCAGCCGTTCGGCCGCCCGCCCGAAGTTCAGTTCCTCGGCGACGGTCACGAAGTAGCGCAGTTGGCGCAGCTCCACCGGGCAAGCGTAATTCAGTACGAGTCTGGGCCTACCAGCAGAGAGCAATTCGGTCATCGCTGCGGGGAACCACCAGCAGCCACCGTCTGTTGTGGACGACATCGTCAACAAGACAAGGAGCCTGACCATGACAGATTCACAACGCGTCGCGATCGTCACCGGCGCATCCCAGGGAATCGGCGAGGCCTTGGTAGCGGCATATCGCAAGCTCGGCTACGCGGTCGTCGCCAACTCGCGCACGATCGCCTCCAGCGACGATCCGATGGTGCTGACGGTGCCGGGCGACATCGGGCGGCCCGGGGTCGGCCAACGAGTCGTCGACGCCGCACTGGAGCGCTTCGGCCGGGTGGACACGCTGATCAACAACGCAGGGATTTTCGTTCCCAAACCGTTCACCGATTACACCGACGAGGACTACGACACCATCACCGGGGTGAACCTGCGCGGTTTCTTCGAGGTGTCCCGCGCCGCAGTGGCGGCGATGCTCTCACACGGCGGTCATCTGGTGAACATCTCCACCACCCTTGTCGACCACGCCAACTCCGCGGTTCCCTCGGCGCTGACGTCCTTGACCAAGGGTGGCCTGAACGCGGTGACGAAGGCGTTGGCAATCGAATACGCGGACCGCAGGATCCGGGTCAACACGGTGGCGCTCGGGGTCATTCGCACGCCGATGCACGATCCGTCGTCGTATGACGAGCTGGCCAAGCTGCATCCGATGGGTCAACTCGGCGACATCGACGACGTGGTCGACGCGGTGCTGTACCTCGAGAACGCGCCGTTCGTCACCGGCGAGATCCTGCACGTCGACGGTGGGCAAAGTGCAGGGCACTGAGCAGGTTCTACGCGGCGTGATGGACCGCTGGAAGGCAGGCATCGACGCGCACGAGCCCCAGCGCGTGGCCGAGGTCTTCGCCGAAGACGCGATCTTCCAAGGCCTGCGGCCCTACAGCGTCGGGCGTCAGGGCGTCGACGACTACTACGCGAGTCAGCCGCTCGGGATGACGGTCACCTATCGAATCCTCGAAACACGGCGGCCGACAGCCGATTTGGTGCTCGGCTACCTGCACGTCGTGTTCTCCTACCTCGACAGGGAGCCGGTGAGCCTCAATCTCGGTGTGCTTGTGAGTCGCAGCGGCGACACCTGGAGCATCAGCCACTACCAGGTGTCGCCTGCGACCTAGCTCAGCGCGGGGATCACCTCGCGCTCGAAGCGCTCGATGCTGGACCGGTCGTAGGCCGCTTCGGGGAAGTAGATGTTCGCGTATTCACAACCGAGATCACGGATCCGCTGGATCTTTTCGATCACCTGTTCCGTTGTGCCAGTGCCAGCGTAGGGCGAAGTGAGCATGCTGAGCATCTCGTCGACGGCGGCCGCGTCGGCCTTCGAGACCAGCCGCTCACGGATCCGGGCGATGCGGTCGGCGAGGTCCTTCGCCGAATCGCCGATCACCACGTTGAAGTCGGTCGAGCGCACGATCGCGTCGTAATCCGTACCGACATCGCGGCAGTGTCCAGCCAGCACCTGCGACTTGTGGGCAAATACCTCGGGTTCGGAGCTGAAGTTCGTGTACTGCGCGTACTTCGCCGCGATGCGCAACGTCACCTTCTCTCCTCCCCCGGCGATCCACAACGGTATCCCGCCCTCCTGCAACGGCTTTGGCTGCACGATGGCGCCGTCGACCTGGTAGTGCTTACCGTCCAGGCTGACGATTCCGTCGCGCCACGCGTCACGCATGATTTGCACACCCTCGTCGAGGCGGGCCAGCCGCGTACCTGCAGAAGGGAACCCGTAACCGTAGGCTCGCCATTCCTGTTCGTACCAGCCGCCGCCGATGCCCATCTGGACGCGACCGCCGGAGATGACGTCGATGGTGGCCGCCACCTTCGCCAGATAGGCCGGCGGTCGGTAACTCATGCAAGTGCACATCTGGCCGAGCTTGATCCGCGATGTCGTCGCCGCAAAGGCCGACATCAGTGACCACGCCTCGTGAGTCGCCTCGTCAGTCGGCACCGGCACCGTGTGAAAGTGGTCGTATACCCACAGCGAATCCCAAGCTCCGTCATCGGCATACGCGGCGAGGTCACGCATCACCGCCCAGTGTTTGTCGGTGGGAATGTCTACCAGATCGAGTCGCCAACCTTGAGGGATGAAAATTCCGAAGCGCATGACCCACGACTCTATGCGACGGCCGGAGGGCGCCATCCGCCGAAGACCTTTTCCAGATGTCCCGCCACCGCCAGTGCCACAGCATCCTGCCAGGGACGGGCGACGATCTGGACACCGATGGGCAATCCGCTGCTGGCGGTGCCGCAGCGCACGACGGCGGCCGGCCGGCCGGTCAGGTTGTGCACCATCAGGTGGGAGAAGTCGTTGATCTCAACCAGGCCGTGGTGGTGTTCCTTGGCTGGGGTCGGCATGGCAGGGCAAATGATCAGGTCGTAGTCGGTCATGAACGTCAGCATCTCGATGCGGCAGGTGTCGATGTCGGCGAAGCGACTCCGCGCGGTAGACAGCGAAAAGTGGACCTTTTGCGCCTGTTTGAGAAACTCGGCGAGTTCCTCGGACGGATCCGTCGCACCGATGGCGAGCAAGTCGTCGGTGAACCCGCGTCCTCGATCGCCGCCGAGGAAGACAGACTCCCACAACAGCTCCATCGTTCGGCCGTGCATGACGTCCTTGGCGACGACCGGCAGCCCGTGTGCTCTGCCGAGCGGGTCACCGCGCGCGGCACGGTCGTCGGCGTCGCGGGCAGCGTCGAGGCTCGTCTGCGGGTCAGCGGCCTCCACCAGCGCATTGAGCGCAGGGTAGACGGCGTCGATGCGTGCCAGATGCGCCTCGATCACTACGCGGCAGGAAACCCTGCGCGTCGACATCAGTTTCACGAGTTCGTGAGCCGGTAAGTGGCATAGTTCGCTCATGCTCGCCCGCCCATGAATCGACAATTGGGTAACACGCAGTGTCCACCACAAATATGGTGATCGGGACGTTATGACCTACGAACACATGCGCGCCGCACACCTACAGGCCGTTGCGGCGGCGCTGGAAGACCACACCGCGCGGCTGGGTTGGACGCGCGAACAGATTGAGCGCCACCGGGATCGACGGCTGCGCATGCTGTTGGCATATGCGCGCGAGCGGTCACCATTTCACGCAAGGCGCCTGAGCGGCCTTGACCTGTCCCACGTGTCGGTGGCCGATCTGGCCTCGTTGCCGGTGATGACGAAATCCGAGGCACAGTTCGAGTGGGATTCGATCGTGACCGACCGCGGTTTGAACCGCGACCGTGTCGAACGCATTATTGCTGAGCAGCAATGGTTTTCGTATACCCCCGAGGATTATCAGGTGTTCAGCTCGGGCGGATCGAGCGGCGTTCGCGGCGTGTACGTCTGGGATTGGGATCTGTTCGTTTCCGTCGCATGCCTCGCGTGGCGGACACAGGCACGAGCCGAGCGGCGCGAGTCCGCACCGGGCATGGCAGCGCGTCTCGCCGTGCTGGAGGCCGGTGTGCCCCCGCATGCCAGCACGCCGCTGTTCGACGTGCCGACTGGGCAGGGGATGGAGACCGTCGTCATCGCGGCGGGCGCGCCGTTCGACGAGGTGCTCAACGCCGTCGCCGACGCGCAACCCACACATCTGGTCGGCTATCCGTCGGTGATCGGGCGACTGGCCCGCGCCGCGGCGGCGGGGACATTGCAGTGCAGGCCGGTGCGGGTGAGCACGAACTCCGAACCGCTGCTCGACGAGGACCGGCAGGCGATCACCGAGGCGTGGCACGCGCCGATTCACAACCTCTGGGGATCCACCGAAATCGGAGTGCAGGCCGTCGGTTGCGGTATCGGCGAGGGACTACACGTCTGCGAGGACGAGGTGGTGCTCGAACGCGTCGACGAGGACGGACGTCCGGTCGGCCCTGATGAGCCCGCGGCGCGAACGCTCGCGACGGGACTGGCCAACCGCACGTTTCCGTTCATCCGGTACGACCTGGGCGACGATGTGACGTGGCTTTCCGGTCCGTGTGAGTGCGGCAGCGCGTTCGCGCGGGTGGCCGACATCGGCGGACGGCGTGACGACGACTTCCAATATGGGTCAATCACAGTGCCCGCCAGCGCTTTCCGACATGTGCTCGGCATCGATCCCCGGGTATCCGAGTACCAGGTCACCCAGACGACCACCGGCGCCGACATCGTCACCGTCGGCAGGCCCGATGCGGCTGGTTTGACAACGTCGCTGATCGCGTCGATGCGACGCTACGGCTTGGTGGACCCGACGGTGGACGTCCGGGTCGTCGACCGGATCGCGCGGCATGCGGCCAGCGGCAAGTTGAGGCGTTTCATCGCCCTTCCACCGCTCCCCGGATTAGCTGACTAACCTGGCGAACATGGCCCTTTCCAAAGAAGAACGCGAACAGTTTCTGGCCGAGCCGCATATCGGTGCGCTATCGGTGAGCGCGGGCGACAAACGCGGCCCATTGACTGTGCCGATCTGGTACCAGTACACGCCAGGCGGGGAGCCCTGGGTGCATACCGGGAACGGCTCGCGCAAACACCGCCTCATCGAGACCCAGGGTGAGTTCACGCTGATGGCCCAGCGGCGCGAGCCGACTGTCCGCTATGTCGCGGTGGACGGCCCGGTCAGCCGCATCGAGCCCGCCACCGACGAACAACTCGTCGAGATGGTCAAGCGTTACCTGCCGCCCGATAAGGTCGACGCCTACCTCGAGTTCGCCCGGCGCGAACCCGGTGAGGGCGTGGCGATCTTCCTCAAGCCGCAACACTGGCTGTCGGCCGACCTGGGGTCGATCTGACGCATGTCGTCACGGCAGTTGCTGTTCAAGACGTTCTATCGGCTCGGCTTCGTTCCGTGGGACGGCCACCCGCTGCCGGAAAGCCTGAGGAATCTGATCGAGGGCGACGACCCGCTGCCCCCCACGACGGCTCTGGACATCGGCTGCGGCACCGGCGACAACTCGATCTATCTCGCCGAACACGGCTGGACGGTCACCGGGGTCGATTTCGTCGCAAAGGCGATCGACAAGGCTCGGGCGAAGGCGACCGCCAAGAAGGCGGCAATCACCTTCGCGTTGGCCGATGCGACGCGACTGTCCGCAGACGGCATCGGGTCGGGCTTCGGGCTGATCGTCGATAACGGCTGCCTGCACGGGATGAGCGCCGAGGACCGCGATGCCTACGGGCGCGAGGTCACGGCGGTCGCCGCACCGGACGCCCGACTGCTGCTCGTTGAGTTCATGACGGGTGGGTCGTTCGGTGTGCCGGGCATCGACCCTGACGAGGTCGAACTGCGGTTCGCCGCGGGCTGGACGATGCTGTCGTCGGGAAGCGAACCGGCGATGGACCACAACGGCAAGGACCCCGGCCGCTATTACCTGTTCGCACGCTCCTCGTAGAGCGCAGCGACAGCGGGCAGGCTGACCTTCAGCGCGGGATTTCGCGGCAGTTCGTCGACCGCGGCGAACGCGACCGGCACGTTGTACGGCGGCAACGCCCCCCGGATCAGCTCTTCGAGCTCGTGATCCGATGGCACCGTCGCCCCTGGGGTCGGTTCGATGGCGGCGAAGGGCACCTGGCCGAGCCTCCGGTCCGGCACGGCCACCACACAGGCGTCGCGCACCGCCGGGTGTGAAATGAGCACGCGGCGAACGGTTTCCGGCTGGACCTTGAAGCCGCCGCGGTTGATCGCCCCGTCAGCTCGGCCATGAAGCGTGACGAACCCGTCGGCGTCGATCGAGGCGATGTCGGTGGTGCGGATCCAGTCCGGGCCGAGCGGCGCAACCTTGGCCTCCAGCAGCCCCTGCTCACCCGTCGGCACCTCGGCGCCGGTATCCTCCTCGACGATGCGCAGCTGGGTGTCGGGCAGCGCCCTGCCGACACTGTCGCGTTTGGCGGCGCCGAACTCACGGGTCATATCCGCTGTCCACGCGCACAACGATCCCGCGAATTCGGTTGCGCCGTAAGCCAGCATGATGGGAATGCCGAACCGGTCCTCGAACTCGTCGCGGGTCTCGGGATCCAGCGGACCCGACGCGCTGATGATGAGCTGAAGCGACGCCAGATCCTCCTTGGCGACGTCCGCGTCCAGCAGCATGCGGACGACCGCGGGCTGCACGCCCGAACGGGCGATGCGGTGAGTCTTGACCGCGTGCACCCACCCGTCGACGCTGAACCGCTCCAGCACCGCGATCCGTCTGCCGTTGTGGACGCCTGCGATCAGCTGACAGACCCCGATGCCGCC
Source organism: uncultured Actinomycetota bacterium (assembly GCA_963848855.1). GTDB lineage: Bacteria > Actinomycetota > Actinomycetes > Mycobacteriales > Mycobacteriaceae > Mycobacterium. Next base: position 775,901 of record CAWKFL010000003.1, on the reverse strand, counting down.
GAACTGCCAGTACGCGAGCTCCGGCGGGGCGTCCGGTGGCGCTTTCTCGCCGCTTGTGACGCTGAAGACGGTGCGCTCCAAGACCGCGGTCTTGATCGCCTGACGCTTTGGCGGTCCAGTCGTCCCGCTGGTCAGAATGTAAAGCGCCACACCGGATTCGGCTTCTGCATGCCGTTGGTTACCGTCGCGCCGCTCAATGCCGGGAACACCGGCGACCTGCGGCTCGCGCATCGAAATCGACACGCCGGCGCTGCCCGCGCGCTTCGCGGCGTCGACGACAGGCCCGGTCCAGTCCTCGATGTCGGCGACGATGGCCGACAACCGCAACGTCTCGATATCGCGGCCGATGGATTCGGGCGACTGGAACGAGTAGATCATCGACACCGCACGCCCGGCGGCGAGGAAGCCGATTATCGCGGCGGCGTGCGGCAGCCGGTTGCGGACCACCAGACCCACCGGTGCGTAATCGGAGACCCCGGCATCGCCCAGCTTCTGCGCGATCGCGTCCGCGTATGTGCTGATTTCGTCGCCCGAATACCACCGGCCCTCGAACTCGATGCAAGGCTGCTCGCCGTAACCGGCCAGCCCTGCCGCAAAGGTTTCGGTAAAGCTTTCGGGCACGCCTAGACCATAGCCAAGGCCGTCATGGCATCGCAGCGGCCGTGTCGATATGCCGTTCGAAGCCATGCTCAGTCGCCCTGGCCCGATAGCCATTCGCGAATTGCCGGTACTCGACGTAGTTGCCGCACGCCCGAGCCAGCAGTGCCCGCAGGCGGAGCAGCACGGTCTCATAGACGACGAACCCCGGTCCGGTGGGTACCGCCGCCAGCCGCTCGATCGCCGCCTGCGCGGCGTACACGTCCCGACGTGCACCGCGTCGGAGCAGCAATTCGACAAGCGCCTCGACGGCGGCGCCGTGCGAACCCATGCCACCCGCCGATATCGCACGCTCGATGACCGATCCGAGCAGCTGAATCGCTTCGTCGGGATCACCAGTCCTCGCCATCTCCTTGGCGAGTTCGATATCCGAGAGGTGCACGATGATTTCGGCGGACAGATGCTGCACCGCGGCTTCGCGTGCCGCTGCCAACAGCGCCAGCCCGCGCGCTCTGTCGGAACCGTCCAGCTGGGTCAGCACAAAGCCGTGGAGAAAACGGCCCCATTCGAGCGAGAGGTTGTCGCCGGTTTGCTCGGCGCGCTCGAGCACTTCGGCTGTGACTTGTACGGCATCAGCGTCGGGCCGGATCGCCCCGGATGAGACACCGTAGCCGTATCGCCAGAAGAGCAACACCGCTTGGCCGAGAGGGTGGTATTCCCGGCACATCGTGGTCGCTCGATCCATATCCGACTTCCATCCGCTGGCGCCCAAGCACATTCGGGCGGTCGCGCGGCACACCGTGGCAACGGTCAGCGGTGATTCGATGACGAAATCCCCCATCCGAGGGTCGCCGCCGGTCAGGTCGATGGCTCGCTCCGCCAACCGCAGAGCGTCGACGACCTCGCCGTTCGCCAGCTTTGCGGTGATCACCTCGGACAGTAGGGCGACAACCGACCCAGCGTCAGAGAACGAATCGACCAACGCCGTCAGTTCGGTCGCCAGTTGCGATGCTTCACGATAACGCGCGTGGAAGACCAACGACATCACGTGACCGGCCATCGCCAGGGCCAGTGACATCTTGTCCTCGGCGGCGCCGGCGAGCCGTCGCAGTTCGGAGAAGCCGTCCTCGTCGACGGCACCACCCACACGGAACGCGCTTGCGCAGAGCAGGGCGCGCGGCGCGATACGCATGGCTTCCCGGTCCGGTGCGTCGGCGGGCAGCCGATCGGCGACCTGGCGCGCCCGCAGCCAGGTCGCGCGGGCCGCGTTGACATCGCGGGAAGTCAACCAACGGCCTGCGTGCATGTGCCAGTCGAACGCGCCGGCTAGATCACTTGCAGCCTCCAGGTGCTCGGCGATCAATGCGGCGTTTTCGTCCATCGACTGCGGGTCGCGCTCCTGGAGTGCGACCGCGAGGTGCCGATGCAGCTGCGCCCGTGCGGATTTCAACTGTGAGCCGTAGGCGACGGTTTGAATCAACGGGTGGCGGAACGTGTACTCGGCCTGCGGAGCGAAGGTCACCTGATCGACGAGTTCCGCACGAACCAGCGGCTTGATGCTGGCGTCGTGCGCAAGAGCCGTCAGCAGGGGCTCGTCGAAACGCAGGCCGATGACCGCCGCCGCGTTGAGCGTGAGCTTCGCGTTGGTATCGAGTCGATCGATCCTGGCGGCGATGGCGGCCTGCAGTGTGACGGGCACATCGACGTCGGCCACCTCGTCCGCGCAGGTGTATGCGCCCCGCGCGCCGTCGAGCACGCCGCGGCCGACAAGGTCGCGCACCAGCTCCTCGGCGAAAAACGGGTTGCCCGAGGCACGTTCGGCGATCTGCGTCGCGAGGGCCGCCACGGTGGGGTGAGTCCCAAGCAATTCGTTGACCAGGCCGACGGTTTGCGCATCGTCGAGGGGCGCGAGTGCAATCGTCTGTGCGCCAGGAGTGTGACTGAGCGCGCCGCGGTACTCGGGGCGGAAAGTGATCAGTACCAGCGAACGGCTGCGGGGAATGACTGAGAGGAAATCGGCCAGCATGGACTCGCTGGTCGAGTCGATCCAGTGGGCATCCTCGATCACACACACCGCAGGTATCGGGAGTGCCAGCACGGCTGCGTTCACCGCCGCGGTCAGCCGACGCCGGCGGGCCTCTGGCGCGATGTCCGGCACGACGTCCGCCGGATCATCGATCCCGAGTTCGTCGAACATCAGGATCAGATCGGCGGCATCCGCGTCGGGAGCCTGGCCACGCACCTTTGCACGGGCTGCCTCGTCGTCCATGCCCTCGATATCGAGCGCCGACCGCAGCAGTCGGTTCGCCGCCAAGAAGGGCACATCGGTGGTGTGCGATTCGCACCACGTGGACCAGACGGGTGCCCCACGGTTCTCCGCCAGAGCCACTGTCTCCGCAACGATTCGGCTCTTGCCGATACCGGGCGGGCCGACGATACACGCCACGCAACCGTGTCCGTTGACCGCGCGATCGAGCATGGCGGTCAGAGCGGTGAATTCCCATTCACGGCCCACCAATGTGGAGAGCCGCGACGCCACAGAGGCGCGCTGGTCGCGCATCGAGAGAAGCAGGCGCGCCGGAACAGGCGCTTCGACGCCCTTGATCTGCACCTGCCGCGGCTCACCGAGTTCCGCGACAGCCGACACGAGTCGCGCGGTCGATTCGCTGAGCATCACCGCGCCAGGCGGCGCAACGGATTCCATTCGCTGGGCCATGCCGACCTGGTCGCCGACCGGGGTATAACTGTGTGCGCGGGAACCCACGTCGCCCGCGATCACTTCGCCCGAGTTGAGGCCCACCCGCAGGCGAAGATCGACGCGATCCCGTTCGTGTACTTCAACGGCGAGATCTTCGGCGCGCCGCTGAATGTCCAACGCCGCCAAGCAGGCTCGACTCGCGTGATCCTCCAGCGATACCGGGGCTCCGAAGACGGCCATGATGCCGTCGCCGGTGAATTGGTTGACTGTGCCGCCGAGGCGCTGCACCACTTCAGAACACCGGTCGAACAGCTCCGACATGAGTTCGCGCATCCGCTCGGAACCCACCGCCGTCGCGATGTCCATCGACTGCACGACATCGGCGAAAAGCACCGTGACCTGTTTGTACTCGGCAGCCTCGCCGATCCGCGATACCGCCTCGCCGCATTCGTCGCAGAACTTCGCATCGGCCCGCAGGTCGGTGCCGCAGGCCGAGCAGGCCACCCCCGCCGCCATCCGCTCAGCCTAAAGGTTGAGCAGATGCGCATACTCAGTCTTCAGCGAAAAACGCTGCGCATCTGCCGATCACGGTTTTGGCTCAGGCGGGGTCGACGGCATCGCCAGTACCGCAACGGCAGCGACCACCGCCACCACCACTACTCCGAGGAAAACCGCCGCGGTACCGGCCTGGATGGCTGATGCACCCAGCGTGTGCACGTCACCCTCGCCGAAGATCGTGTTGGCGGTGGCCCCGAATACCGCCACCCCGACCGCGCTGCCCAGCGACCGGGCGAACATGTGAGCCCCTGTGACGACACCTCGCTCATCCCAATCCACGCTGGACTGCGCCGCGATCAGGCTCGGCAGCGCCAGCAGGCCAAGTCCGCAGCCGGTGACGAAGCACAGCGCCGCCACTGTGACGATGTCGGGCGAATGCACCACCGCCAGCAGGCCGCCCGTACCGGTGAGCACCAGCACCGCCCCGATGATCGCGGTCCGCTTGAAGCCGATCCGCAGGTAGATCTGGCCGGCCAGACCGGCGGTCAGTGGCCAGCCGATGGTCAGGGTGGTCAGCGCAAGGCCGGCCTGGACCGGGGACACGCCGAGCGATCCCTCCAGGTAGGTCGGCACATAGGAGGTCAGCCCGATCAGGATGGCTCCGACGCCGAGACCCGCAACGGTGGTGGTCAGCAGCAATCTCCGGGTCAGCACCCAGCCGGGCAGGATCGGCTCGGCCACCCGCCTTGCCGCGAGGCAGAACGCCGCGAGCAGCACTACACCGGCCGAGAACGTGCCGATGCTGGCCGCCGAGTCCCACGCCCACGCCTGCCCGCCGCCGAGAATTCCCAGCACCAACAGCGTGAGGGCGGCCGTCAGCAGCACCGCGCCGCGATAGTCCACGGACCGGGTACCGCGCTCGGCGTCCTCGTGGAAACGCCTGACCATCATCCAGGCCGCCAATAGGCAGAGCGGGACATTGATGACGAAGACATAGCGCCAGATCCCCAATTCGGCGAACAGCCCACCGAGGGTGGGGCCCACCACCGAGGCAATCGCCCAGACGCTGGCGAAGTAGCCCTGCACCCGGGCCCGCTCGGCGAGCGAGTAGATGTCGCCGACGATCGTCACCGACATCGGTTGCACCGCACCAGCACCCAGTCCTTGCACGGCGCGGGCGACGATGAGCGCGGGCATCGACCACGCCACAGCGCACAGGATCGACCCGACCATGAACAGCCCGATCCCGACCAGGATCACCGGTTTACGGCCGAACACGTCGGAGAGCTTGGCGTAGAGGGGCGTCGTCACCGCCTGCGCCAGCAGATATCCGGAGAACAGCCACGGAAACAGCGTGAAGCCGCCGAGTTCGCCCACGATCGTCGGCACCGCGGTGGCCAGCACGGTGGCGTCCAATGCCACGAGGCTGAGCGAGAGCATGATCGAGACAAGGACCGGCCCGCGCTCCGATCGGAAGCCGACCCCATCGACGGTCTCGGCGCTCACGGCGGACAGGTCGGATCAGCTGGCATGTGTCGACAGTATCGCCGTGCTGTGCGCGGCGATCGTGAGCCCCATTCCGTGCACGAGCGAGTTCTCCGCACCCGCCACCTGACGCTGGCCCGCGTCGCCGCGCAACTGTGTCACCGCCTCGGTGAGCAGGAACAGGCCGAGCATGCCCGGGTGGGTGAACGACAGCCCGGCTCCGTTGGTGTTCAACGCGACAGTGCCGCCCGGCGCGATGTTGCCGTCGGCCACGAACGGCCCGCCCTCCCCCTTGTCGCAGAATCCGATGTCCTCCAACAGGATCAACAGGCTGACGGTGAACGCGTCGTAGACGTGGGCCGTGTCGACATCGGCCAGCGACCGCCCCGCCATCTCCAGGGCGATCCGGGACGTCTGGCTGGCCACGGTGCGGGCGAGGTCCGGCATCGCCGACACGGTGCGGTGATTGCTCGACTCGGAGAAGCCCAACAGATACACCGGCGGATGCGGCAGGGACGCGGCCCGTTCCGCGGAGGTCATCACGATCGCGGCACCACCGTCGGTGACCAGGCAGCAATCCCTGGCGTGCACCGGTGTGCTGATCATCTTCGAGCCGACCACATCCTCGACGGTCAGCGGTTTCGGGTACGGCGGATTCGGGTGCAGCAGCGACCAGTCCCGCGCCGCTACCGCGACCGCAGCCAATTGCTCACTGGTGGTGCCGAATTCGTGCATGTGGCGCTGCGCCATCAGCGCTACCGACGAGATCGGGTGTATCAGGCCGTATGGCTCTTCGTAGGCCGACCATTCGGCGCGGCTTATCAGCTTGCCCATATCGGAGCGCTGAGTGCTGCCGTATGCGATCACCGCGACGTCGCACAGCCCCGCCGCGATCGCGGCGGCGGCGTGGCCCGCATGGCTGATGAACGACGCGCCGCCGATATTGGACGAATCCATGAACCGCGGATGCATTCCGAGCCGCTCGGCGAGGTTCAGCGTCGGGAATGTGTAATGTGAACTGGCGCTGAATAATCCGTCAACGTCGGCCATGGTGAGACCGGCATCGGCGACCGCGCGCCGCGTCGCCTCGGCCATCAGACCGACCGGAGAGCGACCTTCGGACTGCCAGGTGTCGACCTCTGCCGCGCCGACGATGGCCGCGGTGCCGGTGATGCTCATGACGACCGCCACGAAGTGGGCGAGGGTCAGATCGTCGGTCACGTCCTCGAACTCGACCTGCACGCGCTGGCCGATGCGGGGTTCGCCGTCGGGCACTGTCAGGTCGGCCAGCGTGCGGAAGCCCTCGGCGAAGTCGACGAGCGCGATGGTGTAGGGCACCGCGTCGGCGAAGTACGGATGGCCCGCACGCTGCTGCGTGGTGAACGAGTACACCGTCCCCTCCCCCGACGACCACTGACGCGCCACCGTGCCACCGCATGCCGGGCAGAATTCCAGCGGCCTGCGCGTGCGCCGCACCGCAGTCCGCGCATCGGTAATACGGCAGGCGGTGCTCGCGCAGATCGGCGTAGTACTGCTTCTCCTCACCGCGCAGTTGCGGGATCGGGCGCTCGGTCACTTCACCACCACCGGGTTGATCGGTCCGCCGACGCTGCCGATCACCGGCAGCGGGCTGGCTGAGAAGAAGAACTCGTAGCGTCCGTCTGCCGTGCGCAGTCCTCGGCGAGGCCGTCGAGGTCGAAGATCTCACCGACCAGCAGGCCGATCGACGGCAGCGCCACCCGGTGCCAAGGCTGGTTGACCGCGCTGACGTCGTTCGGCCGCACCTCCGCTCCCCAGGTGTCGACGCCGATGCCGGCAATCTCCTTGTGGAACAACCAATCCAGCGTGTCGAACGCCAGTCCCGGGGCATCGCCGCCCGCATACCCACCCCAGCTCGCCCTCGGTGCGGACCTGCGTCAGCTGCCCGAAGCGGATCAACAGGATGTCGCCGGTCCCGACGGCCACCCCCTGCGCGTCGGCGCACGCCTGCAATTCGTCGCCGCTGACCGACCTTCCGGGTTGCAGCCACTGGACGCCCATGAAAACGTGGCAGGTCGAGCAGTACCGCCCGACCGACGATGCGGTCGCGGTAGTTGCTGATGTCGTTCTTCTCCGCACCCATCGAACTGACCAGTCGGGCGTCGTATCCGTTCCACATCTTCGAGTCGAAGAACATGTGTCCCAGCGCATCCCAGTGTGTTGCGCCCTGTGCGGCCATGATCAGGATATCGTCGGCGGCCCCAATGCCTTGCGGAGTGCCCGCCAGCGCCCTGGCATACGCGTCGTCCCCGTCGCGCATCATGAAGCTCATCGGGTTGAACCGGCGCAGATGCCCGCTCTGCGGTCCGCTTTCGCCGTAGTCGATCGACAGCGATATCACGCGGCCGTCGCGGACCAGGCCCGCCGCGTTGCGGATCATCTCCGCGGTGATGTAGTTGACCGTGCCCGCCTGATCGTCCGGGCCCCACTTACCCCAGTTCTTGCACCGCTCTGCCGCGTCGCGCAGCCGCTGCCAATCCTGCTCCAGCTTGGTGTCGGTGACGGTCATTGCTTCCCCCTTACGGTTTCGGCCCGATCGAGGATCGACGCCATCGTGTTGCCGAGCACGGCGCATTCGTCTGCGAGGTCGAGCCCCAGCATTCGCACGTCTGCCACCGGGTCGTCGCTGGCCATGTCGAAGCAGTAGTCGCTGCCGAGCACCACGCGGTCCCAGCCGACCCGGCCACCCAGAAATGCCAGCGACGCCGGGTCGTGGGTGAGAGTGTCAAAGTAGAAGCCGCGCAGGTACTCGCTGGGCGGGTGCGGCAGCGCGGCGCGCAGATCCGCACGCTGCCGCCAACCCCGGTCCCACCGGCCGATCTGGTAGGGCGCGAAGCCACCGCCGTGCACGAAACAGAACACCAAATCCGGATGCCGCGCGGCCACACCACCGAAGATCAGGCTCGCGATGGCCAGCGTCGAATCGGCCGGGTTACCCACCAGGTTGCGGGTGAAGTGCCTGAGGTACTGCGGAGCTTCGGCGGGTGCCGAATGCACGAGAACGAACATCCGGCGGCGTTCGAGTTCCCCCCACAGCGGGCCGAATTCGGCGGCGTCCAGATTTTCGCCCGCGACGTTCGCGCCGATCTCCACACCGCGCACCGACCCATGTTCGGCGCAGCGGTCCAATTCATCGAGTGCCTCGTCGATGTGCGGCAACGGAAGGGTCAACAAGGCGAGGAACCGTTCGGGCACCCTCTCGGCCGTGGCGATTGTCGCGTCGTTCACGATTGCCGAATGCACCGCCGACGCGGCAGCGTCCAACCCGTAGCCGAACTGCGGCGGATTGGGCGACAGCACCTGGACGGACACCCCGGTCCGGTCCATATCGTCGAGCCGGACGTCGAGGTCGAACATGCCGGGCGGCAGCGGTCCGCTGACACGCCCGTTCGGGTAGACCAGAAACCGTCCGGCCGGGCGATCCTCGAAAGCCGGTGCATGGGTTGGCAACTCGTGTCGCATCGTCTCCAGGGCTTCGGCCGAGATCAGATGCGCATCGGAGCGTCGATCACTCGGGCGGACGCGGTAGGTACGGCTACTTCGTGACGCCGGGCGCGAGCCCACCGAGACGGTCGAGGATGTCGTATGCGGGGTCGTAGGCCGCCTTCTGCAATTCCAGCGCCTCCGCCTTGTTCATGTGGGCCATGCCGACACCGGGTATCGAGGTGCGGGCCTTGACGAACTCCTCGGACTCGGTGGCCTTGTCCACCAGCGCTTCCAACCAAAGCCGGTGTGATTCCGGAATATCCTGGGCCGCAACCAGTCCCCTGGTCGAACCCCATGGATCGTTGTCGATGCTGAGTACCGACGCCGCGTTGGGCTGCTCCTTGCCCCAGTTGGCGGCACACGGGTTGGCGTTGCCCGTGCAGGTCAGCAGGACCACCTTGCCGTCCTGCACGAACGGTGATGCCGCACCGGGCAGGGTGACCGCGATATCGCCCGCGCCCGCGCCGAGCGCGGTATTGATCTCGGAGTGCGAACCGCCGACGCTTGTGTTGAACTCGACACCCGCAATGTCGGCGTAGTTGTTCATCGCGAGGTCGGGTCCTGCACCCGGTCCGCGCGATATGTACCTGACCTGACCGGGATTGGCCTTGGCGTAGGCCAGCATCTGCTCGAAGCTGTCGCCCCACGGCGCACCGGCGCGGGATACCACCACATACGGCACCGCCTCGGTGAGCGCGACGGTGTTCAGCGACGCCATGTTGACGCCGAGGTCGTTGGCGACGGGCGTGGCCAGCAGGTCGATGGTCGATCCCGGCAGGGTGACGACGGCCATCATGTAGCCTTCGTCTCCGCCGCGTTGCTCGGCTGATCCAGTCGAGCGCCTCCCACGCTCCGTAGGTGCTGCCGAACTCGGGTCGGTCCAGCACCTTGATGTCGACGGGCGCGATCTTCGACGCGGCCTCGGCGACCTGCCTGGCGTAGATGCCGTCGTCACTGCCCGCCTCGTCGACAACGACGATCGACAGTGGACTCTTCGGGAACCCGTCCTTGAGCGGCTGGAGCTTACCGTCCTCGGCGAAAACCGGTGTGTCGCTGGCATCGTCGGTTCGCTCACCACGGTCGCGGGACGCCGAACACGACACCACACCGGTCAGCAGTGTGGTGGCGGCGGCGATCGCCGCCATTGATCTGATGAAATGACTTGCCCTCATGAGAGCCTCCTTGCTCTTCGGTGGGATGGGTGTCAGGGCTCGACGTGCGGATAGGCAACGCGACTGTTGGTGTAGCCGCCCGCTCCGAGGAATGCCGCGACGGCGAGCGTCGAGGCCATCGGGTCGACGACGGGGACGCCGATCTCGTCGGACGAGCGAGGCCGCCGACATCAGCACGGGCACCATCGTCATACCGAGCGGCAGGATGACCTCGGCGCCCTCGTCCTCGATGGCGCGTTGGGACTGCTCGATGAAGCGCTTCCGCAGATCGTCGACGCGACTTGCCATTTCGGTGATGGGAACGTCAACAGGCCTGATCGAGGTGATGCCGTCGGTGACGCCCCATGACGGCAGCAGCTTGCGGAACATCACGACATGCGGCTGGTCGTAGCACAGTACGCTGACCCGGGCGCCGAGCGTGAACGCGACGTGGGTGCTGGTGCGGCCTGGACCCATGACCGGGATGTCGGCGACGTGGCGGGCTTCGTCGATGCCGAGATCCAACGTGCCGTAGGGCACCACGGCGCTGTACCCCGCCGCGCTGCGCCTGCATAGCGGCCCGCGCCACCAGCGGCGCGATCACCGCCCGGTGGTACTGGGTGAGGCCCTTCTTGTACACCGAGCCCTCGATCTCCACGAACTCGACGGGCTGGCCATACGGCGCGGCGGCCGCGTACCGCGTCAACGCGCCGCTTGCGCTCGTCGTCCGGATACTGCGCCAGCACCACGGCGATTGGCTTTCGGCTGTTCTGACACGTCAGTCCTCCTTGCGGGCAATGTGATCGACGGGCTTGGGGGTCAGGGTGTCCGCGGCGGGCGGCGGTGACGTGCCCGTCGGCTCGGGATGATTCGGCTACCGCCAGCTCTCGCTCCTGCCGGGCCACCTTCATCGTTCTTCGGATGCCGACGACGAGGAAGACCGCGGCGAGCGTAAGGATGATGACGGTGATGGGTCTGCCGAAGAACGCGGCGGGGTCGTCGTCGAACACGGACAGCCCGCGTCGCAGCGATGCCTCGAACCCCGCGGCGAGCACGACCGCAAGCGACGCGGCGGGGGTGGAGTATCCGTAGCGCAACATGAAGTAACCGATCGCGCCAGCGACGAAGCAGAGCACCACGTCGAGGATCCGGAACTGCAGCGAGTACACGCCGAGCACCACGGTCGCGATCGACAGCACGATGACGACGGAGCGGTTGATGGTCAGCAGCTTGACCATGCCGCGCGCCATCAGCCAGCCGGTGACGATGATGAACATCGACGATCCCAGCAGTCCGGCCACGACCGCGTGGAACAGTTCCGGCGACTCGCTGACCAGATGTGGGCCGGGCACGAACCCGTTGAGCGACAACGCGGCAAGCAGCAACACCATCGATCCGCTGGCCGGGATGCCGATGCCGAGAGTCGGTATCAGCTCTCCGGAGTTCGACGCGTTCTGGGACGCTTCGTTCGCCGCGATCCCGTCCGGTGCACCGCGGCCGAACTTCTCCGGATGCTTCGACATGATCCGCGCGTTCTGGTAGGCGATCATGGCCGCGGGCGTGGAGCCGGCGCCGGGGACGCCGCCCACCACCGTGCCGACCACCGTGCCGCCGAGCATGGCGGGCAAGACCGGCACGAACCGGCGCCAGTTGGGGAACTTGGCCTTGAAATGCCCACCGCCGGTGTCCCACTGGAAGTTCTGCCGCACCTGGCGCAGCAGTTCGCTGACAGCGCCAGCAGGCCGATCACCACGATGGTGGCGTCGATACCGCTGCGCAGCCACGGGATGTCGAAGGTGAACCGCAGCGTCGAGTTGACCGGATCGAGCCCGACGACCGCGATCAGCAGGCCGACCGCCACGGCGAGCAGGCCCTTGAGCACGTTGCGCCCGGTGAGGCTGACGATGGCGACGAGACCAAAGACGTAGAGCGCGAACAACTCCGGCTGCAGGAAGTAGTACGCCAGCCCGGCCAGCGGGATGATCGCCGCGATGAAGAACAGCATCGATACCAGCTGACCGAAGATCGCCCCAACGAACGCGATGCCGAGCGCGTACCCGGTGTCGCCCTTTTTGTGCATGGTGTAGCCGTCGATGACGGTGAGCGCGGCGGCGGGCGACCCCGGCACCCCGACCAGGATGGCGGGAATGCTGTTGCCGTACTGCGACCCCACCGACAGCGACATCAACAGCACGATGGTGGTGGTGATGTCGAGCTGATAGGTGAACGGCAGGATGAGCGCGTAGCCGAGCGTGGTACCGACTCCTGGCAGCGCACCGACGATGACGCCGACGATGGCACCCGCGGCGATGGCCACCCACATGATCGGGTTGCCCAGGATTGCGACCCCCGACGTGATCGCCTCGCCGAACGCCGAGAGTCCGCTCTGCACAAGGTTCATCCGATGACTCCAGCGCCGCTAGGGGTTGATCAAGCCGGCGTCGATGAGCAGGATCTCGATCGGGCCCGCGGGTAGGGGCACGCCGAGCACGAGCTCGAACATCGCGAAGGCGAACACTGTGAAGCCGACCGCGACGATCACGCGGCGCACCCAGTTGGCGTAGCCCATCGACCAGAGTCCTGCGACGAGGGCCAGCGGCATCGCGATGAGGAATCCCAGCATCGGCATCAGCATCAGGAACACGAAGCAACCCGCGATGAAGATCAGCGCTCGCCACCTCGACGACCGGATGTTCGGGCTCGTCGGGTACACCTTCCTCGGGCGACCACTTGCCGAACCGGCGAATGTAGAGCGCGGTGCGTACCGACTGTACGAGCCCGCCGACGACGAGGAATGCGCCGATCGCCTTGGGGAATCCCATCGGTCCGATCGCGTCGAAGACCACTTTGGGCGGTGCGTAGCTGAAGGCGACGGCAAGGACGAACACTCCGAGGCCGGCGATCAGCAGCGACCCGACGAGGTCGACGTATTTGTTCATGGTCACCGGGACCGAGCCCTCTTCGAGCTCGACGTCCGTGGTGAGCGGGTTTACGCGAAGCAGTGCGTCATCGGGCTGAGGTTGCGAGGTCACGATCGTATCCCTTCGACGGGTCGTCGACGCTGGCCCGAAGCTGATGCTTGGCGATCTTCTGGGTGGACGTCTTCGGCAACGCGTCGATCTGCCGGTAGTAGCGCGGCACTTTGAACCGCGCCAGTCGATCTGCGGCCCAGTCGCCGATGTCGTCGAAGTCGAGTTCCACGCCGTCGCGCGCCACGATGAACACCATCAGTTCCTCGTCGGTGAGCTCGGACGGCACCCCGATCACCGCGCACTCGAGCACGGCCGGTGGTCGTTGATGACGTTCTCGACCTCGAGCGAGGAGACGTTCTCGCCGCGCCTGCGGACGATGTCCTTCTTGCGGTCGACGAAGTAGTACTGTCCGTCGACGTCACGGCGCGCCATGTCGCCGGTGTACAGCCAGCCGTCCCGCAGCGCCTCCGCGGTTTTCTCGGGGTCATGGAAGTATCCGAGCATGTGCGCGGGTCCGCGGAGGACGAGTTCGCCGACTTCGTTGTCACCCAACGGTTTTCCGTCCTCGTCGACGACCGCTGCCTCGGTGCGTGGGACCGAGGGGTCCGGGTGGTTGCGGGGGAAGCCCATCGCCCCCGCCCTGCGCCGCTCGTCAAACGGCTCGAGCAGCCCGAAGGTGGTCTCGCTCATGCCGAAACCGGAGACGACTTTCATGCCGTATCGACGCTCGAGCGTCTCGCGCAGTTCGCCGGGCAGGGCGGGTACGCCGTACGCCACCTTGACGTCGTTGTCCATGTCGTCGTCGGCGGGTTCCTTCTTGCTCAGGATGAGCGTCATCGCGCCGATGAAGTTGAATACCGCGACCTTGTGCCTGCGGATGTCGTCCCAGAACTTGCCCGCCGAAAACCGCGGCGCCAGCACGATCGCGCCGCGCGCACCGATGGCACCCATCATCGAGTAGGCCTGCGAGTTGATGTGGAACAGCGGCAGGCAGGCGTAGATCCGGTCGCCCTTCGCCATCCCCATCCAGTAGGGGTAGGCCTGCCCGGTGAGGACGAAGTTCTTCTGACTCTGCATGACGGCCTTGGGATTTCCGGTCGTCCCGGACGTGTAGATGAAGCTGATCACGTCGTCGGGATGCACGTCGGCAGCTGGCGCGACGGTGCCTGCGCGTTCGACCAGCTCGCCGAAGTGGTCGAAGGGCCCGCCGGGCTGCATGCAGTACACCGCGTTCAGGCCGGGCAGCTCGTCGACACCGGGCGCCACAACGTCGGCGTAGACGTCGTCGACCAGCGCGTACTTGGCCTGCGAGTGCTGCAGGATGTAGCGGGTCTCCTGCTCCTTGAACCCGGTGTTGACGGCAACCAACGTCGCGCCGAGCTTGGCCAAACCGAACCAGGCGTAAAGGAATTCCGGCTTGTTGTCGACCATGAACGCGACGTGGTCACCGCGCCGCACTCCGAGGTCGTGCCACACGTTGGCGGCCCTGTTGGCCTGCTCGTCGAATTCGCGGTACGAGATCTGGCGGTCTTCGGTGATCAACAGTGGATCGTTCGGCACCTCGGCCACGGCTTCTGCCAAGAAGCTTGCGACGGTCAGTCCTGCGAGATCCACGTATTCCTCCAGCGTGACAGGCGGCTCCGGTTATGAATGACTATACGAGACAGTGTCCTATTTTGTGAAGCGTTCGGTCGCCAAACCGGCCAGCAGCGCGCCCGCTTCGGCGCCCGGATATGCGGGCAATGGCCCGTCGACGGCGTGCAGTGCCGCCCACACCGTGGCCGTGATGTTGAGCAGCACAGGAACGCCGAACTCGGCCTCGAGCAGCGGTGCGGCATGGATCGCGAACCACAGGCCGCCCGGCAGCATGAGCGCCTGCGCGTCCGGCGCGGCCTCCAACGCGGCACGTCCCAGCCGCAGCGCCAGGTGGTGATCCGCTTCGGGATTGGCGACCTTGTTCTGTTGCAGGTTGCGCTGCTCGGCGCGCACCGATCGCACCTCGATGCCCGCCAGCGCGAGGTAGGCGACGATGGCCTCGTTCAGCGCGTCAGGCCAGCGGGTGGCCAGCGCTATCCGCTCGGCGCCGAGATGGTGCATGGCCTCGATGTGCGCTTCGAGATCGGTGCGGCACGGCCGTCCGGCCCGGTCGCCGGCCTCGGCCAGCAGCGCAACGGTGCGATCGCGCCCGAGCGACGCGGCCAGCGGTACTCCCGAGATAGAAATCGAGTCCGTGCGCGACGCCAGGGTGTCCACGCCCTCGTTGAGCGCGGGCAACTCCCGCTCAACCGCGGCGAGGCTGTATTCGGCGAGGTCGAGTTGTGTGGTGACGAGCAGCATGCCGTCCGGCGCGACACGGGCGAATTGATAGCCGTCCATATCCGTATGTCGGTGCGGGATGATGTAACCGAGCCTGTACCAAGGGAAAATGATCGCCATTCGGACCCTTCTTCTGCTACATATAATTCGGGACAGCGTCTTGTCTATGTAGTCAATCGGGGTGAGGGGCCGCCGTCAACCACACCGCGGGATAAGCACATATCGGAGGGGTTCGCATGACGACCGACGACACGGACGACGACTCCGCGCCGACCTACACGGCCGAGGCCGAACACCGGGGTGTCGCGACGAAGTTGTTCACCTTGCTCGAGGCGGTGGCCGCGGCGCCCGACGGCATCAGCGTGCGCGAGGTGGCCCGTGAGACCGGCATCGACAAGAGCTCGGTGAGCCGGATCTTCAACCAGCTGGCGGCGCTCGACGTTGTCGAGCAGTCCCCGCTGACCGGTCGGTTCGAGGTCGGCCGCAGGCTGTCGTCCCTCGGCGAGGTGCTGCATACCCACAATTCGCTGTGGGGCCTGGCCGAGCCGATTGTCCGCGAGCTGGTGGCCCGCTTCGACGAGACCTGCTATTTCGTTGTGCGCGAGGGAAATCAGGCACGCTTTCAGGAGCGGATCGATTGCAGGCAGGCGATTCGCTACGTCATCGAGCCGGGCGTGACGTCACCGCTCTATGCCGGTGCGGCGGGCCGTGCGATCCTGGCGGGCATGCCGATCGAGGCGGCCACCGAGTACCTCGACCAGGTCGAGGTCAACCCGATGACGTCGGAGACCGTGACCGATCGGGCGCTGCTGCACAAGTTCGTCGAGCAGGATCGCGAGCGGGGCTACAGCGTCAGCCTCGGCGAGCGGGTGGCCGGCGGGCGCGGGATCGGCGCGCCTGTGCTGCGCGCCGACGGATACTGCGTGGCCGCGATCCTGTGGACCTGCCCGTCGACCCGGTTCGACCTCACCCGGGTCGAAGAGTTCGGCACGGCGGTGCGCGAGGCCGGGCTCAAACTGTCCCATCTGCTCGGCTATTCGGCGGACGCCGCCTGAGTCAGGCGGCGAAGCGCACCACGGTGCCGACCGTCATCAATTTGAAGGCGTCCGGCATCCGCTCCGCGACGGCGCGCTGGGTGCGGAACCCGCTGCAGTGCATCGGCGAAACCCACGCCAGGCCGCGCGCTTGCAGTTCGTCAACGGTTCGGTCCACCTTGGCCTGGGTGATGCCCGCGTGCCCGAGGTGGAATCCGCCGAGCACGCCGTGCACGCTGTCGACCTCGGCGAGCTTGATCGCGTGGTCGAGCGAGGAGACCACTCCTGCGTGCCCGCACGGGTCGAGCACGATCAGGCCGAGACCGTTCACGTTGACGATGAGGGTCTGGTAGTCCTCGATCGGATCGACGCAGACGTGCCCGTCGCGCACCGACATTCGGCCGACCGGCACCTCCTCCTCGAAGTCCACGGTGGTTGGGATCTCGCCGCTCGTCATGACGCCCGGCGCGATCTCCAGCGGGTCCTTCAGCGCCACCACCGCCGCACCTGCTGCAGTCAGCTCGGCCTCGGTGAGTTGCTTGTTGAAGTACTGGAGGGTGACGTCCGGGCGCTGGATGAGCCGCGGTGTGAAGGCCGACGGATGCACCAGCAGGGGAACACGATAGCCGATCTCCTCCAACGCCGCGTATATACCGCCGTAGTGGTCGGGGTGCCCGTGGGACAGCACCACCTGGTCCACCTTCGTGAGGTCGACGCCGAGCAGACGGGCGTTGTGCACCAACGGGATCGGGCTCATCCCGGCGTCGAACAGGATCGTGGTGCTGCGGCCGCCCGCGGTGACCTCGAGCAGGAACGAGATCCCGTTCTCGGCCAGCGGTGTGCCACGCCGGGCGCCGAAGTGCTCGGGCATGCCTTGTCGCACGATGCCCGGCGAGTTCGTCATCAGCATGTCGATGTAGTTGTCGACCAGGACGGTCAGTGTGAGCTCATCGCACTCACGCATGGCTGACCTCAGTGGTCCGGGTCAACAGCACGTCGGGGGTGCCCCGCAGGATCTTGTCGAGCGCTACGGGATCGGTGATGGCGGCGCGCACCGAGCCCACCGGATCGGGGTCGGCCATGTCGAACGGGTAATCGCTGCCCAGTGCCAACCGGTGGGCACCGACCCGCTGCAGCAGGAACGCCAACGACGCGCGGTCGTGGGTGAGGGTGTCGAACCAGAAGCGGTCCAGGTACTCCGACGGCGCACGGCCGATCCGCGCAGCGGCCTCCCGGCGCACCTTCCAGCCGTGGTCGAACCGGCCGATCTGGTAGGGCAGGAAGCCACCGCCGTGCAACAGCGCGATCCGCAGTGCGGCGTTACGTTCCAGTACCCCACTGAAAATCAACGAGCCCGCGGCAAGGGTCGAGTCGGTGGGGTTGCCGACGAAGTTGTGCAAGTAATAGTCGTGCATGCGATCGTGGCCTGCGACCTCGGACGGATGAAGTACGGCGGCCAGGCCCGCTGCGGCGATGGCCGCCCATAGGTCGGCGAAGCCGTCGTGGCCCAGATTCGTCCCTGCCACGTTGGTCGCCAGCTCCAGCCCGACAACCTCGGGTATCGAGACCAGCCGCTCGAGTTCGGCGATCGAGGCGGTGACGTCCTGCATCGGCAGCGTGCCGAGCACGACGAAGCGTTCCGGGTGGGCCCGCGCGATGTCCACCAGCGCGTCGTTGTAGAGCCGGGCATGCGCGGCTGCGGCCGCAGGCTCCAGCCCGTATTGGAACTGAGGTGGCGGCACGGAAAGTGCGTGCACGTCGATGCCGTCACGGTCCATGTCGGCGATGCGGGCACCCACGTCGAACATCCCTGCGGGGAACGGTCCCGACATGCGCCCGCTCGGATATCTGAAATACCAACCGTCGTCGCGGGATTCGATCGTCGGACGGGCGGCAGGCACCTCGGCGGCCAGCTCGTTGATGAATGCTTCGGGGACGATGTGCGCGTGGATGTCGGTGGTCACTGCTTCTCCAGGTCGGGGCGGGCGATGGCCGTGGCACGCCAGAACACGATCTTGCGTTCGGCGAACCACAGGATGAGGTAGGCGATGAGGCCGAAGATCAGGAAGATTCCGATGAGGACCCACACCGCAGGCGTGTCGAATCCGGATCGATAACGCTGCAGCAGATATCCCAACCCCGCGTCGGAACCGACGAACTCCGAGACGATGGCACCGATGATGGCCGTCGTGGCGCCGAGTTGGAGACCGCCGAAGATCACCGGAAGTGCCGCGGGAATCTTCAGCATCCGCATGATCTGCCACTTCGAGGCGCACAGTGAGCGCATCAGTTGGACCGAATTCGGTTCGGCCAGGCCGAGTCCGGACAACGTCGTGATGAACACCGCGTAGAAGCACGCGATGGCGGCCTGGAATACCTTGCCTTCGATGCCGAACCCGAACCAGGCGATGATGACCGGGGCGAGGATGACCGTCGGAATGGCCTCGAGCGCGGACAGGAATGGCAGGTAGGCGGTCCGCAGTCGGATAGACGATCCGAGCAGCAGGCCGAGCGCGAAGCCGACGAAGGCGCCGAGTCCGAAGCCCAGAACGATCTCGAGCACGGTGCGCTGCACGTGGCCGCCGAAACCCTTGGCGCCGACCACCTTCGGCACCGCCTCCGCGACGGCCTGCGGGGTGGGCAACAGGATCGAGGGCACCATGCCGCTGTGGGTGACGTAGTACCAAGCGCCCAGGATGAGCGGGGCGATGAGCACGGTCACCACATACGGTGACACCCTCCGGCGCCGCGTCGGGGTGTCGGCCCTTGGCTCGGTGACGCGGTCGGCAACGGTCGTCATGATTTCCGTGACCTGGATTCCTCGGACCAGAACACCACGCGGCGCTCGACCACATCCATGACCGACACCAACGTGACCGCGATGACGACGACGACGATGACGACGGCGAACGTCAGGGGCATGTTCAGTTGGGATGAGAACTGTTTGGTCAGCGTGCCGAGGCCACCCGCGGACGCCGAGAGTATCTCGGCGACCAGCACGCCGGTGAACGCCAACAGCATGGCGTGTTTGACGCCCACCATGATCATCGGCACCGCCGACGGCAGCTGCAGTTTCCAGAAGGTCTGTGCCCGAGTGGCGTTCAGCGAGTGCATCAACTTGAACTCGTTGGACGACGGCAGCGCCAAACCGACCATCGTGTCGATCCATACCGGGAAGAAGCAGATGACGACGGCGATGGCGACCTTGCTCTGCGGCCCGAACCCGAGCCAGCCGATGAACAGCGGAGCCAGCACGATCTTCGGCAGCGCCTGCACGGCGATCGCATATGGCGTGATCGCGGTGCGGATGAACGGCACAGTGCCGAGTGCGATTCCGGCGAGCAGGCCAACGCTGCAGCCGATCAGCCAGGCCACCACGACCGATATCAGTGTGCTGGCCAGGTCGCTCCACCAGTAGCCCGCGCTGACCAACCGGACCAGTCCCGCGAAGGTTTCGGACAACGTCGGAAACAGTGTCCGGTCGTCGAGCGTGCGCGGCACCAGCTCCCAGGCCAGCGCGACAACGGCGATGGTGCCTGCACTGATCCACCAGCTGCTGCCGCCACCATCGGCTTTGGCGACGCCGGCCTTCGTCGGCCGGACCCGAAGCTCCGAAGTCACGGCAGCCCGAGCATGTTGCGCGCCTTCAGCGCCAGCGCGGCGAACTCCGGACGCAGCGTCAGCTCCGGGCTGCGTGGGCGCTCGAACGGTACGTCGATGATGCCAACCAGCCGCCCTGGACGGGGAGTCATCACCGCGATCCGGTCGGACATGAACACCGCCTCGTTGATGTTGTGCGTCACCAGGATCGCGGTGGCCTTGGTATGCGCCTGCAGCCGTAGCAGTTCGGAGTTCATGGATTCGCGGGTGAACTCGTCTAGTGCGCCGAACGGCTCGTCGAGCAGTAACAGCTTCGGGCTGTGGATCAGTACCCGGCACAGCGCGGCCCGCTGTTGCATTCCGCCGGACAGCTGCCACGGGTAGGACTTGGCGAACTCGGAGATGCCCACCATGGACAGCAGCTCTTCGGCCTTGGCCCGGAACTTCTTCTTGGACTGCCCGAATACCTCGATCGGCAACAATACGTTGTCGATCGTGGTGCGCCACGGGAACATCACCGCTTGCTGGAACATCATCCCGACGTCGCGGCTTGGTCCCGAAATCGGGTTCCCGTCGAAGGTGACAGAACCCGACGTCGGGGCGAGCAGACCGCCCATGATGTTCAGGGCGGTCGACTTCCCGCATCCGCTCGGCCCGAGCAGTGACAGGAACTCGCCGTCCATCACGTCGAGATCCATCCCGCTGAGCGCGACCATCTCGTTGTCGCCGCCGCGGTATTCCTTGCTGACACCTTCGGCACGGACCAGCGGAGCGGTCTTGGTCATCATCGTCGTTGCCATCCCAATGCCTGTCAGGTTCGCTCAGCCGCCGTAATTGGCCGCTTCCTCCCGCACCTTGGCGCGGTCGAAATCGTTGGCGTAGTCGAGGAATTGGGTGTTCAGGAACGTGTTCAGGTCGTATGGCGATGAGCTCTCCATCGTGCCCACGATGGTGTCGAGGAAGATCCGGGTCTCCTCGTCGTCGTGTGCGCCGATACGGTCGGGGTTGCGCGGGGGCACCTGGGTCAGCGAGAGATCGAAGCGCAGCAGACCCTGTGACACGCCGTCCGCGTTGGCCTCGAACGCGGCCGGGTTGGCCTCCTTGAGGAAGTTGATGCAAGCCTCGTTGTTCGCAAGGCAGAACTCGATACCCATGGCGGTGCCCCGTGAAAGTGCCTGCAGCGCTTCGGGCTTGTCCGCGACCACCTTCGACGTGGTGATGATGCCGCGAGCCGGGAATTTCTTGTAGAACTCCGGGGTGAGGTCGTCGAGCTGCATTCCGCTGGCCTGCAGACCGAAGATGTCGTTGTAGGCCGTCGAGTACGCATCGACTTCCTTGTTGGTGATCGCCGCGTAGGTCTCGGGTCCACCGTCACCGATCGGGATCATGGTGACCTCGCTGATCGGGTCGATGTTCTCGGCACGCAACGCCGCCTCCAGGAAAGCGACCTCACCGCCGCCTGCCTCGGAGATGCCGATCTTCTTACCCTTCAGGTCGGCGATCTTGGTGATTCCCGAGTCCTGCGGGGTGAAGATCCCGAAGATCGCGCCGGTGCTGTACGTGAAGATGTTGACCACGTCCTGGCCGCCGAGCAGCGCCTCACCGACCGTCGGCATCGACGGGTTCCCCGCGTCGAGATTGCCTGCGATGATCTGCTCGATCGCGTCGCCGCTGCCGCCTGCCGGAACGAATTCGACGTCGAGGTTGAGATCGTCGTAATAGCCGAGCTTGTCGGCGGCGAGCCAACCCCACCACTCCGCGGTGAACGTGTCCGTCGCGGCCATGCCCATCTTGATCGACTGTCTGCCGCCGGCCTCGGAACTCTCACCACCTCCAGAGCACCCGGCCAGGACCAGCGCCCCGCTCGCCAGGACAGCGAGTGCAGCAAGTGGTTTCTTCATCGCGAATCTCCTTTGGTTCGGCTGAATGGCGGAAGGTGCGTGCTGGCCCCTCGTGTGACGGCGGTTACACCACATGTTAAGACACTGTCTTGTTTTATGCCAGGACTTTCCGCGGGTCCCAGGACCTACTTGATGGCCATCGGGTTGACAGGCGAGCCGACACCCTGGCTGATGGGGAGCGGTGGCGCGCAGAAGAAGAAGTCGTACTGGCCGTCGTCGGCGCAGTCGTCGGCCAGCTCGTCGAGGTCGAAGATCTCGCCGATGTACAGGCCCATCGCGACGATGAAGATGCAGTGCAGCGGCTGGAAGACGTCGGGCGTCTCGTTCGGTAGTACCTCCATTCCCCAGGTGTCGGTCGCAACGCCCGCGATCTCGCGCTCGGCCACCCACGGCACGCTCGCGAAGCCGAGCCCCGGCGCAGGCCCGCCCGCGTAATCGCCCCACTTCCCACGGCGCGCGCCGAGCTGGCCGGTGCGGAGCAACACGAAGTCACCGCGACCGACGGTGACGCCGTGGGCCTGCTCGCACGCCTCCAGATCGTCGGCCGTGATGGCATAGCCGGGTTCCAGCGCATCGACGCCCTTGAACCGGGCCATGTCGAGGAGCACGCCGCGGCCTGCGATCGAATCCCGTGCCTTGGTGATGTCGTTGACGTGGGCGCCCTTGCTGGTGACTTGCCGCGCCGGGAAGCCATTGTACATCTTGTCCTCGAACATGATGTGCGCCAGCGCATCCCACTGCGTGCCGGACTGCAGCGGCATGATGATCATGTCGTCGGTGCCGCGGATGTGCCGGTCGTTGCCGCCGTAGAAGTCGTCGACGATCGATCCCGACACGATGTCGCCGCCGTCGCGGAACATCAGGTGGATGGGGTTGAAGCGGCCGAAGCCGCCGGTCTGCGGGCCCGACGCGTCGAACGGCAGGGCCAGCGAGATGCGCTTGCCGCTGCGGATGCTCGCCGCGGCTGCGACGACATCTGCCTGGGTGACATGGTTGAGTGTGCCGCGCTGATCGTCGTTGCCCCAGCGTCCCCAGTTCGAGTACTTGGCGCTCAGCTCGCGCACCGTGTCGACCGTGGGTGTGGTGGTGGTCATTTACAGGTCCTTCCTCTCGGGGTGGGTCAGGGTTGGGCGGCCAGCGCCGAGCCCTTCGGGGCCACAGCGTCGATATCGGTCACGATGTCGATCAGCACGGGTCCTTCGGTCGCCGCCGCGCGTGCCATCGCGGACTCGAACTGGCTGGCCTTCTCGACCCGGATGCCGGTTACCCCAAGAGATTCCGCCACCCGGGTGTAGTCGACGTCGAGGAAGTGCCACAGTTCGTGGTGGCGCCCGTGCAGGCCGCCGCCGTAGGCGACGGTGTACGGGTTGATCTCCTGGTTGAGCGAGTGGTTGTTGTTCACCACCGCGATGATCGGCACCTTCCAGCGGGCCGCGGTCTCCAGTTCGCTGAGGTGGTAGAGCAGACCACCGTCGCCGGTGAACAGCACCACTCGGCGATCCGGCCTGCCGATCTGGGCGCCGATCGCCGCGGGCAGTCCCCAGCCCAGCGATCCGGCCGCCCGGATGAAGCCATAACTGGCGGCGAGGTCAAGGTGGGCGGCGGTCCACATGCCTGCGTGACCGGTGTCGGCGACGACCAGCGCGTCGTCGGGCAACGCACCTGAGAGGCGATCGGCCAGCCACTCGGGCCGCAGCGGGCTCTGCTCATCGACTCGGTCGGTGACCGAAGACCGCCACCGCGCAACAAGTTCGGCGGCGCGCGTGATCCATGCCGGACGTTCCAACGTTGCCTCACCCGCGATCTCGGCGAGCAAGGCGGTCAGACCGAGCTTGGCGTCGGCGACGATGCCGACCTCGGTGTCGAAGTGCCGACCGATCTCGTGCGGGTCGATATCGAGGTGCATCACCCGGGTGCCCGACGCGGGCACCTGCCAGTTCAGGGTCAGCTGGCTGCCCGTCTGGCTGCCGACGTAGAACACCAGATCGGCTTCCAAAAGGACCTCGTTGGCGCAGGCTCTCGGGTACAGGCCGGGAATGCCGACCAGCAGTGGGTGATCGCCGGGCACCGTGTCCTTACCGTTGAGTGACGTCGCGATCGGCGCCGCGAACCACTCTGCGAGCGCGACGATTTCAGCGCCCGCGCCCGATGTGCGGACGCCCCCGCCCGAGACGATCACCGGTCGCTTTGCGCTGCGCAGTGCGTCTGCGGCGGCTCGGATGGCGTCGCGATCCGGTGCTATCCGGACACCGGGGACTGCGCGCGCGCACGGCTCGGGCGGGTTGGCGTCCAGTGTGTCGTTCTCGATGTCGTCACCGGTGTGGCCCGCCAGCTCGAGGTGAGTCGGCCCGGGCTTTCCGACCGTGGCGTCGCGAAACGCCTGATCCAGCAGATCGGGCAGCCGGTCGGCATGCATGACCTGACGGCTGGATCGGGTCACTGGCTTGAACAGCGGGAAGTCCTCGATCTCCTGGTAGTAGTTGCGCCCGCGGCTCCAGCGATACGGCCCGCCCGTCATCGCGATCACCGGCGAGCAGCCGAGGAACGGATCACGCAGTCCCGCAGCGAGATTGGCTGCGCCGACATTCTGGGCCATGCAGATTCCGGGCCTGCCGGTGGCGCGTGCGTACCCGTCGGCCATGTAGGCCGCCGACTTCTCGCCGTGGGTCACGATCCGGCGGATCGGGGTGCGTTCCATCTCGACGAGCGTGCGGCTCAGCACGGTCGGGACCAGGAACACAGCGGTGACGCCATAGGCGTCCAGGGTTTGCGCCAGGTACTGCGCGCCCGTCATCTGCGCCACTCGACCACCTGTCTTGTTAAACGAGACGTCGTCTTGATCGAAGACTGCCAGCACGTACCGAAGCCTGTCAAGCCTTTGTGTGAGACGGTGTCGTGCTTTTTACGGGATGCGGTTCTACGATTGCCGGGCATGTTGACCAAGGCGCTGAAATTGCTGGAGACCGTCGCGATGCACGCAGACGGTATCGGCGTGCGGGAGGCCGCCCGCCAGACCGCGATCGACCGCAGCGCCGTGAGCCGCATCCTGTCCCAGTTCGAGGAGCTCGGGTATGTCGCGCAGGACGGCGCGCGGGGCGTCTACGTCGCCGGGCCGAGCCTGTTCGCCCTGGTCGCCGTGCTCGGCGAACGCGACAGCCTGCGGAAGGCAGCGGAGCCGTTCCTGAAGGACCTCGTCGGTCGCTTCAACGAAACCTGTTATGTCGCAGCACGAGTCGGCGATGAGTTGGTGTTCCGCGGAAAGGTGGACTGCGAACACCGGATTCGCTACGTCATCGAGATGGGCAAGCCCTTCCCGCTGGTCGGCGGCGCCGCGGGCACGGCAATCCTGTCCGGACTGCCCGAGCACGAGAGTGACGCCATCCTCGACAACAGCGAACTGCCCGCCTACACGCCTGCCAGCATCACCGACCCCGGGGAATACCGCGCCCAGCTGCGCGCCGACCGGGCGCTGGGCTATACCTACAGCCCGGGCCGCTGGGTGCGCGGCGGCGCAGGCATCGCGGCGCCCTATCACGACGCAAGCGGGCGGGTGGGCGGCGCGATCGCGCTGAGCTGTCCCGCAGACCGGCTCGAGGACCTACGGGTGCACGAGGTCGGCGTTGCGGTGGCGGAGGCATGCCGCGGATTGTCCCGACGGCTCGGCTATGTCCACCGGCCCGTCGCCGAGAACGTCTAGACCGTCACCGGAGCACCGCGTCGGCGAGCCGTCCGACCTCATCGATGTCGGCGATCGTCGGGTGCAGGATCAGCTCGTCGGCGCCGATCGCCTGGAATGACTCGATGGCCGCGCGGGCTCCGTCGGCGCCGACGTGGACGGATTGTGCCTCCGCATCGGCGAATTCGTCGCCCAGCGCCTGGTAGTAGTCGCGAACGCTCGCTCGGCCGCGCTCGGCATCGCCGAAGACGAAGTAGGCGACTGCCACCAGCCTCGGTTCCCCCTCTCGGTCGGCGTCGCGCCATGCCTTCCTGGCCGATTCGAACATGGGCTCGATGCTCGGTGCCGGCAGTGCTCCGGCGACATACCCCTGGCCCCACTTGGCCATTCGCGCAAACGACCGAGGCGCCATACCGCCGAACAACAACGGGATCTGTCGCGTGGCCGTCGGCACGGCCGCGTTGACGCCGCCACCCACGGGTTCACCGCGCCAAACTCGGTGGAACGTCTCGAGATCCGAGTCCATCCGCTTGCCGAGGCGGCGCGGCGGAAGACCATCCGCGACAAAATCGTCGGGTCGGTCACCGCCGATGCCCAGGCCCAGGGTGAGCCGTCCCTTGGACATCGCGTCGATTCCGGCGAGTTCCTTTGCCAACAGCGGAGCGGGCCAGACTGTCGACAGCATCACGTTGCTGGACAGGCCGATTGTCTGCGTTGCGGCCGCAGCGCCGGCGAGCGCAACGGTATCCATCACGCCGGGGTAGGCGATCCGCCCGAGCGTTGCAAGAGTCGAGAAGCCTGCTTCCTCCGCGCGCGTCGCCCACTGCGGAATCACGGCCGCGTCCATATCTCGAATCTGGGTCGGCAGCCCGATACCGATCTTCATCGCCGGATCTCCGTGCTGTGCGGCGGAGTTGGACTGCCGTAGACGAGCCGCGCGTGTGCGGCGTAGACATCTGCCGCCTTAACGCGGATTCCCACACGCACCTCCGGTGGCATGTTCTCGACGACGAGTTCAACGAGGTCTGGATCGCCCTCGTATGCACTCATCCCGAAAGCGAGTACCGCCTCACTCGGGTCAAGGCCCGCCGTCATGGACTGCACGATCCGGTTCCACTCCTCGAGTGCGATGTGTTCTTCCATAACCGGGACGACATGCCTCTCCTCGTAATCCATGTGGTCGACAAGCGCGACGGCCAAGCGGTCCAACGCGGCGGCCAGCCGGTCACGCGAGTCCGCGGCGGCACAGCGGGTCCATATCGCCAGCTCTTCGGTGACAGCCGCTTGGGCCGCGTCGACCTGATGATGTTGCTGCACAACGTTTCGCACATGCTCGGACACCTGCGCCGACGCCCGGCCTTCCAGTAGCGGCCAGATGTGACAGTCCTCGCCGGAATGGTGGTGGTTCAGTGTCGTGCCGATGAACCGCAAATGTGCGGCCACGATGCGAGCACGCTCGGTGTCGCCGCAGGCAACTTGCCGGACCACGCCTGCGGCAAGGAGAAATTCCCTGCGGAACATCCTGTGCACCATGGCCATCTCGCGGCCGTCGAAGCGTTGCGACGCAGGCGTGAAAAGCCTTGTGCTATCCCGACGTTCGCTACATATTTCCATCACAATGGATAACGCCTGCCTCGGCTGGAATCTTCTACGGCCCGCAGAAACGCAAAAACCCCCGAAACACCATTGTCTCGGGGGCTTTGCGCGTACTGCTAGCCGGTCAGCGAGTCCGGCGGCAGGAAGCGATCACCGTAGCGGGCGGCCAGTTCCTTGGCGCGGGCCACGAAGGCGTCCTTGCCTGTGCCCGCGGGCCCCTGATAGCCGACGATGAACTGCGCCGAACCACCGGTCCACGGCGGGAATCCGATGCCCATGATCGAGCCGATGTTCGCGTCTGCGGTCGAAGTGAGCACGCCCTCGTCGAGGCACTTCTGCGTTTCCAGCGCCTCGGCGAACAGCATGCGGTCGATCATGTCCTGCAGCGGCGGCTCGGACGACCCGGACTTGAACGTCTCGCTCAGCCCCGGCCACAGACCGGTCCGCTTGCCGTCCACGTACTCGTAGAAGCCTGCACCCTTCAACCGCGACGGGCGACCGAGCTCGATCATCTTCTCCACGACCGCTTCGGCCGGGTGCGGCTCGTAGCTGCCGCCGGCATCCTCGACGCCCTTGCGGGTCGCCGCAGCGATCTTGTGCATCAGCTCGAGGTTGAGCTCGTCGGACAGCTGCAGCGGCGGCGCCGGATAGCCAGCCTGCGAACCCGCCTGCTCGATGCTGGCCGGCTCGACACCCTCTCCGAGCATGGCCAGCGCCTCGTTGACGAACGTCCCGATCACGCGGCTGGTGAAGAAGCCGCGGCTGTCGTTGACGACGATCGGCGTCTTGCCGATGGCCAGCGTGTAATCAAACACGCGGGCCAGCGCTTCGTCAGAAGTCTTCTCGCCCTTGATGATCTCGACCAGCGGCATCTTGTCGACCGGCGAGAAGAAGTGGATCCCGATGAAATCCTCCTGCCGCTTGACGCCGGTGGCCAGACCGGTGATCGGCAGCGTCGAGGTGTTCGATCCCAGCAGCGCGTTGGGCTCGACGACGTCCTCGATCTCCTGGAACACCTTGTGCTTGAGTTCCTGGTTCTCGAATACCGCCTCGATCACGAAGTCGACGCCCTTGAGGTCGGCGGCATCGCCGGTCGGGGTGATGCGGCCCAGCAACGCGTCGGAGCGCTCCTGCGTGGTCCTGCCGCGCTCGAGCGCCTTGGCTTCGAGCTTCTCGGAGTAGCCCTTGCCCTTCTGCGCGGCCTCCAGGTTGACATCCTTGAGCACCACGTCGAACCCGGCCTTGGCCGACACATACGCGATGCCCGCGCCCATCATGCCCGCGCCGAGCACGCCGATCTTCTTGATCGGCGTCTTGCCGATGCCCTCGGGCCGCGAGCCACCGCCGTTGATGTGCTGAAGGTCGAAGAAGAACGCCTGGATCATGTTCTTGGCGACCTGGCCGGTGACCAGATGGGTGAAGTAGCGGCTCTCGATGCGGCTCGCGGTGTCGAAGTCCACCTGCGCGCCCTCGACCGCGGCGTCGAGAATCGCGCGCGGCGCGGGCATCGGCGCACCCTTGAGTTGCTTCTTGAGCAGCGCGGGGAACGACGGCAGGATGCCTGCCAGCGCGGGGCTGGCCGGGGTGCCGCCGGGCATCTTGTAGCCCTTGACATCCCACGGCTGGGTGTGGGCGTCCGGGTTGGCCTTGATCCACGCCTTGGCCGCAGGCACCAATTCTTCGACCGTCGGCAACACCTCGTCGACCAGGCCGGCCTCCTTCGCCTTGCCGGGCTTGAACCTCGTGCCCTGGCTCAGCACCTCCATGAAGGCCTTCTGGATCCCGAACATCCGCACACTTCGGGTCACACCACCGGCGCCGGGAAGCAGGCCGAGCGTCACCTCAGGGAAGCCGACGACCGCACCCGACACGTCGGCGATGATCCGGTGGTGGCACGCGAGACAGATCTCCAGACCGCCACCGAGTGCGGCGCCGTTGATCGCGGCGACCACCGGCTTGCCGAGTGTCTCGAGGGCACGCAGATCGCGCTTGATGCCCTCAACCTCGGCGAAGAACTCGCCAGCGTTCTCCGGGCCGGCCTGGATGATGGTGTTGAGATCGCCGCCCGCGAAGAAGGTCTTCTTGGCGCTGGTGATGACGACACCGGTGATCGAATCCTTCTCGGCCACAAGACGTTCGACCGTCTTGTGCATAGACTCGCGGTAATGCTCGTTCATGACGTTGGCCGAGCCGTTCGGGTCGTCCAGCGTCAGGGTGACGATGCCGTCGGCATCCTGATCCCACTGGATGGTGTTGTCTGCCATGGCCTTAAACCCTCTCGATGATGGTCGCGACACCCATGCCGCCGCCGATGCACAGCGTGACCAGCGCGCGGCGCGCGTTGCGGCGCTCGAGCTCGTCGACCATGGTGCCGGTGATCATGGCGCCGGTGGCGCCCAGCGGGTGACCCATCGCAATGGCGCCGCCGTTGACGTTGAGCTTCTCGTCGGGGATGTTCAGATCCTTCTGGAACTTCAGCACCACAGAGGCGAACGCCTCGTTCAGCTCGAAGAGGTCGATGTCGTCGATCGTCAGCCCGGCGCGGTCGAGCACCTTGCGGGTGGCCGGCGTCGGTCCGGTCAGCATGATGACGGGGTCGCTGCCGCTGGTGGCGGTGGCTACGATGCGGGCCCGCGGCGTCAGATTTTGCGACTTGCCTGCGCTTTCTGAGCCGACGAGCACCAGCGCGGCGCCGTCGACGATGCCGGAGCTGTTGCCGCCGGTGTGGACGTGGTTGATCTTCTCGACGTAGTGGTACTTCTGCAGCGCCACGTCGTCGAAGCCGCCCATCTGTCCGACGCTGTCGAACGCGGTCTTGAGCTTGCCCAGGCCTTCACGCGTGGTGTCGGGGCGCATGTGCTCGTCGTGGTCGAGGATCACCAGACCGTTCTGATCCTTGACCGGAACGACGGACTTGGCGAAGTAGCCACCCGACCACGCCGCCGCGGCCTTCTCCTGGCTGCGCAGCGCGTAGCGGTCGACATCCTCGCGTGAGAAGCCCTCGATGGTCGCGATCAGGTCGGCGCCGATGCCCTGCGGGACGAAGCCGATCGTGTAGTTCGTCTCGGGGTCGGTGGCCCACGCGCCGCCGTCGGAGCCCATCGGGACGCGGCTCATCGACTCGACGCCGCCGGCCAGCACCAGGTCGTCCCAGCCGGAGCGAACCTTCTGCGCGGCGGTGTTAACCGCCTCGAGTCCGGATGCGCAGAACCGGTTGAGCTGGAACCCACCGGTGGTCTCGGGAAGCTTGGCCACCAGCGCGGCCGTGCGGGCGATGTCGCCGCCCTGGTCGCCGACGGGCGAGACGACGCCGAGGATGAGGTCGCTGATCAGGTTCTCGTCCAGATCGGGATTGCGCCGCCGTAGCTCGTCGACCAGGCCGACGACCAGGTTGACGGGCTTGACTTCGTTCAGCGAGCCATTCTTCTGCTTACCGCGGGGAGTGCGGATTGCCTCATAGATGAAGGCTTCTTCGGACATGTGTGAACTCCAAGTCCTAGTTCAGGTTGGGTTTCGCGGGCGCGCGCACCCACGTGGAGGTTAGTCCTCTGTTGGCAAGCCTAACAGCCTCGATCAACCTGTTGGTTGGGAACCTAGCTGGGCCCCCAGCTACCCCCGTAACGCCCAAACGGACAAACCGGCGGGAAAGTGCGAGTAGATCTCGCCAAAACGTCGATCTCGGCGCGCCAGGTGACGCCATTAGGCTCGGCACCCATGACAGTGTCGAGGTTGCAGCCCTACGCGGTCACCATCTTCGCGGAGATGTCGGCGCTCGCCGCCCGCATCGGGGCGGTGAACCTCGGCCAGGGCTTCCCCGATGAGGACGGCCCGCCCGCGATGCTCAAGACCGCCGAGAACGCGATCGCCGAAGGCGTCAACCAGTACCCGCCGGGGCTGGGCATCGCTCCGCTGCGAGAGGCGATCGCGGCGCAACGCAAACGCCACTTCGGCACGGAGTACGACCCCGACACCGAGGTACTGGTGACCGCGGGCGCCACCGAGGCCATCGCGTCCGCGGTGATCGGGCTCGTCGAGCCCGGCTCAGAGGTCCTGCTGATCGAGCCGTTCTACGACTCATACTCCCCCGTCATCGCGATGGCCGGATGCGAGCGTCGCGCCGTCCCGCTGATCCAGAACGGCCGGGGATACGCCGTCGACATCGACGGGCTCCGAAGAGCCGTCACACCGAAGACGAAGGCACTGATCGTCAACTCCCCCCACAATCCCACCGGAATGGTGTTGTCGGACAACGAGCTCCAAGCGCTCGCCAAGCTCGCCGTGGAAGCCGACCTGCTGGTGATCACCGACGAGGTCTACGAACACCTGGTGTTCGACGGCCGTCGCCACATCCCACTGGCCAACTACCCCGGGATGGCGAACCGCACCGTCACCATCTCCAGCGCCGCGAAGATGTTCAACGTGACGGGCTGGAAGATTGGATGGGCCTGCGGCGCAGCGGATCTCATCGCCGGTCTGCGCGCGGCCAAGCAGTACCTCACCTACGTCGGCGGTGCGCCGTTTCAGCCGGCGATCGCGCAGGCGCTGAACACCGAAGAGGCTTGGGTCGCCGCGCTGCGGGAGTCGTTGCAGGCCAAGCGCGACAAGCTCGGCACCGCGCTCGCCGAACTGGGCTTCGACGTTCACGACAGCTTCGGCACCTACTTCCTGTGTGCGGACCCACGCCCGCTCGGCTATCACGACAGCGGCGAGTTCTGCGCGCAATTGCCCGAACGGGCAGGCGTCGCCGCGATCCCCATGTCGGCGTTCTGCGACCCCGGTGCCGAGCACGCCGGTGCGTGGAATCACCTGGTGCGCTTCGCTTTCTGCAAGCGCGACGACACGCTCGACGAGGCCATCCGCCGGCTGGCAGTGCTCAGAGATTAATCGTGGTCGTCGTCGCAGGAAACGCCAACGTGAACGGTGCCGACCTCTGCCGGCGTGAGCGGCTTGCCGGCCCAGTTCGTCCCATTGAGTCCGGAAACATCCGTCACCGTGCATTCCTACAGCGGCGTGTCCTGATCGTTGTCGATCTGCACGCTGTATCCCTCCGCCCTCAGCTGTTTGACAGCATCGGCGGCATTGGCGCCTCCGGTGGGAGCCGCGGCGGCCACTCCGGCAAGCCCGACTGCCGCTACCCAAATACCAAGTGTCACTGTGCCTATCGCCAAACCTCGCATGATCGAACTCCTTTCACCCCATAGATAGCCATCGGAGTTACAGCTGGCTGTTTTCATGATCAACTATTTGGGGTCGAAGCACGTCGACACAGGCATCCATAGCGCTGGCTGGAAAGTCGGTAGCCGCTCGTACCGGCTACCCTCCACTGCTCGGCGCATCCTTACGATGGTGGGATGGCCGACACACCGCCCGCAGCCGAATATCCGCGCGACATGGTCGGATACGGCCGCACGCCGCCGGATCCGAAGTGGCCGGGCGGCGCGGTCATCGCCGTGCAGTTCGTCCTCAATTACGAAGAGGGCGGCGAGAACTCCGTGCTCGACGGGGACGCGCATTCCGAGACGTTCCTGTCTGAGATCACTCCGGCGGAGGCGTTCCCTGACCGGCACATGACCATGGAGTCGCTCTTCGAGTACGGCTCACGGGCCGGGCTGTGGCGCGTGCTGAATGCCTTCGAACGACGCGGGATCCCGCTCACGATCTTCGCCATCGCCCGGGCCTTGCAGCGGAACCCCGAGGCCGTCGCGGCCTTCATTGAACTCGGCCACGAAATCGCGTGTCATGGTTTGCGGTGGGTGTCCTACCAGCAAGTCGACAGGGACACCGAGCGCGCGCACATGGCCGAAGCGGTGCGGATCGTGCACGAACTCACCGGCACCGCGCCCCGCGGTTGGTATACCGGTCGGGATTCGCCGCACACCCGCGAACTGGTCGTCGAACACGGCGGTTTCATTTACGACGCCGACTCGTACGCCGACGATCTGCCGTACTGGGTCCGGGTTCATGACACCGACCACCTGGTGGTGCCGTACACGCTCGACACCAATGACATGCGGTTCGCGTCGCCCGCAGGGTTCTCCAACGGTGACGAATTCTTCGCGCATCTGCGCGATGCGTTCGACGTGCTCTACGCGGAGGGCCGCCGTGGCAGCCCGAAGATGCTGTCCGTCGGACTGCACTGCCGACTGGCGGGACGACCTGCCCGCACGAAGTCGCTCGAGCGATTCCTCGACCATGTGCAGTCGCACGACGACGTGTGGCTGGCACGGCGAATAGAAATCGCCGAGCATTGGCGCGCCACTCACCCGCCTGCGGTGTAGTTAGAGCGAGGCGGCCAGCGCCCACACCGACTCGCGGTCGGCGCCCTCCGAGCGGTCCAGCGGACTCAATACGACATCGGTGGCGCCCGCGTCGACATACCGCTTCAGCTGCGCCCTCACCGATTCGGCGGGTCCCACCGCGGCGAGGTCGGCAAGATCGGTGACGCCTTCGCGGGCGATCACCTTCTCATACGACGGGATGGACTGGTAGAAGGCGAGTTGTTCAGCGGCATGGTCCCGCGCGGCGCCGACGTTGTCGGACACCAGAACCGGAACCGCGGCGATGATCCTGGGCTCCCTCCGACCGGCGTCCGCGGCGGCCTTGCTGATGGTGGGGCCGATGAATTCGGCGATCGTGCGCGGACCCGCGAGATACGGCAGTGTGCCGTCGGCCAGTTCGCCGGTGACTTGCAACGCCTTCGGGCCCATCGCCGCGACGTATACCGGCACGGGTCGTCCTCCGGCGAGCGTCACCGGCCATGCGGGACTGGCGGTCAACTCGTCGCCGTGGAAGTCGACCGATCCGGTGTCGAAGATGGAGCGCAGGACGGACAGGTGCTCGCGCAGTCGCCCGATCGTATTCGGCCACGCCGTCCCGAAGGCCTGCCGTTCGGGTTCGTGTGCACCGAGTCCGAGGCCGAGGCTGAAGTTGCCGCCCGTCGCGGCCTGTGCGGTCTGGGCGAGCGACGACACGATCAACGGATGCCGCGGGTTGATCGGCACCACGAACGTGCCGACCCCAAGACCGGGGATGGCGGTCCCGATGACCGCGGACAACGCGATGGCGTCGTGGTCGAACTGCTGGGCGACCCAGACCTGACGGACTCCGATCTCGTGCGCGCGTCGCGCCTGTGCGATCAGGTCGTCGACAGCGTTCTCGGCGTTCTGGCGTGCGTATAGGACGACTCCGGTTGGCATATCGCGAGCAACCCGCACCTGCCGGCGAGTATTCCTGCAGGCGCCGATCTACTCGTCGTGATCGAAACGGTTGCTGCGCGCGTCCTTATCGCTCGCCGAGATCGACGTTCTGGCGCCATCTACTCGCGCTTTCTCGCCGAAATGTCCGTTTGGGCGAAATGGGGTGGGGGTGAGGCCAGCAGCTCGCGGAGTTGTGACCCATCGCGCAGACCGCAACGCCGCGCCGCGGCGTGAAACGACTCACCCGCGAGCACCAGCCCGACGGCGCCCTCCATCCGCACCGCCAGTACGTACTCCTTCAGCGTGCAGCCCACCTGAGCGGTGAACAACCGCGACAGGTGACGGGCGCTCACACCGAGATCCGCAGCGACCTTATCGAGTGTGTATTTGCGGGCGGGTTCGGCGTTGATCGTCTGCAAGAGATGTTCGAGCCCGGAATGCTTGGGCCGCGGGGTGCGGGCAGCAACCGACAGCTGCGGATGCCCCTCAAGCCGTCGGCTGAAAACCACCATGTCCTTGCTGATTTCGTGTGCGATCGCCGAACCGTGGTCCTCGGCGACGAGCGCGAGTGCGAGGTCGATACCCGCCACGACCCCGGCTGAGCTCCAGACGTTGCCGTCACGGACAAAGACCGAATCGGGGTCGAGGATGACCGAGGGATGGCGCTGGGCGAACGTGTCCAGGTGTCGCCAGTGCGTGGTGGCGCGCGCCCCGTCGAGCAAACCGGTCGCAGCGAGCGCGAACGAGCCCGCGCAGATCGACGCCGTCCGGCGGGCCCGGCCAGAGAATCGGCGGATGGCATCGAGCAGTCGCGCGTCGGGGCCGGGTGCGACCAGACATTCACCGCCGGGGACCAGCAACGTGTCGGGAATCTCAGTGAGTACCGAGATCGGTGTGGCGGCCAGCGCCACACCCGAAGAGCAACGCACGGTCGCCTGGTCTGCGACAGCGTAGAGCTCGACGGTGTATCCGCACCGCAACGACCGGGCGACGTCGAAGACCTCGAGCGGCCCCGTCACGTCGAGGGTTCGCACCCCGTCGTAGACAAGCATCGCAACATGTTTGGGCGAAGGCATTTACAGCACCGTAGGGCCCGATGTCCGGAATTGCGCACGCGGTGTCCTACTCTGTGGCCGTTCGCAAAAGCGGTGTAACACGTCCGTAACAACGTCGCTGGAGCCT
Organism: uncultured Actinomycetota bacterium; assembly: GCA_963848855.1. Taxonomy (GTDB): domain Bacteria; phylum Actinomycetota; class Actinomycetes; order Mycobacteriales; family Mycobacteriaceae; genus Mycobacterium. The sequence continues at coordinate 740,474 of CAWKFL010000003.1, read as the reverse complement.
TTTCTCATCACCTCGGCCTGCGCGCGGAAGGGAACCCTGGCATGAAGTTGCAGCACTACCTCGGCGGGTTGGAGGGGTTGCCGGAGATCGACGCCCTCGAAACACGGGTCTTTGTCGAAGACTGGGAGAAGCGGATCTTCGGCATTCACGTCGCGATGATGGCGCTGTCCAAGCACCTGAGTTCGGCGGTGCCGAAATACCCGGTCGACGAGGTGCCCACCACGTTCAAAGACGAGTGGACATGGGCCAGCCTGCGCACCGGCGCCGAAGCCATGAACCCGTTCGACTACTTCAAGTACCGCTACTACGAGAAGTGGCTCGGCGGGATCACCCAGTTCTTCCTCGATCAGGGGTACCTGACCGAGGACGAATTGTTGTCGCGGCAAACCGAATTGACGACAGGACAGGCTGCCAGATCATCCGAGGGCCGACCGGCCATCGACGATCAGGTGATTCGGTATCTGCGGGAAGGCGACACGCCACGCCGCGATGTGGCGCACCCGAATTTCGCCATCGGCGATCACGTACGTATCGCCGACGTGCCTGCGGTCGAACACACGCGGCTGCCGGGTCATCTCCGGGGTAAGACGGGAATCGTCGAGCGCATCTTCGAAGGGGACTATGCCTATTTCGTCGACACCGGAGACGGGATCGGCGCCGCAATGCCCGTCTACATCGTCGCGTTCGAGCCGAGCGAATTGTTCGGCGACAAAGCAGAACCCGGCAGGCAGAAGTTCTACGCCGAGTTGTTCGAGGCCTACCTAGAAGGAGTTCGATGAGCGGCCAGTTCCACTATCCCGAGGACCGCGAGGCGTCCAGCGCTGCGAAAGTCAGTGCCCTGGAATCGCTTCTGATATCGAAGGGCGTGATCAACCAGCAGACCGTCGACAAGGTGCTGGCGTACTTCGAATCCGAAATGACACCCCTGAACGGTAAGAAGATCGTCGTCAAGGCCTGGACCGATCCCGACTTCGCGGCGCGGGTGGTCGCCGACACCCCAGCCGCGATAGCCGAACTCGACCTACCCGAGGGAATGGCGGGCGCCGAGGGGGAACACCTCCGGGCCGTCGCCAACACGCCCGGGGTGCACAACCTGATCATCTGCACGCTGTGCTCGTGCTTCCCGTGGCCGGTGCTCGGCCTTCCGCCGTACTGGTACAAGGACCCAGTGTTTCGGGCACGCGCGGCGCGCGAACCGCGAAAGGTGCTCGCCGAGATCGGCCTGAACGTACCGGACGACACCGAGATCAAGGTGTGGGACAGCAGTGGGCACTCCCGTTGGTTCGTGATCCCTGAACGGCCCTCCGGCACAGACGATTTCACCGACGACATGTTGATGGATCTGGTGACGACGGAATCCATGATGGGCGTCGCGCTGGCGGGACCGGCATCGTGAGGCTGCACGACACGTGCACCACCGACCAGGCCGCGCCGCAGTTCGAGCATGAGTGGCAGCGCAGGGCGTTCGGCCTCGCGCTGGCGTTGTCCGAATTCGGCCATTATCAGTGGAGCGAGTTCCAGCAGAGCCTCATCGAAGCGATCGGACAGTGGGAGGACACATCCACGGACGCCCGCGGCGACTGGCAGTACTACGACCACTGGGTCGCCGCGCTGGAGAAGATGATCGACGAGCACAAACTGCTGACCGCCCCGCCGAAACTGAATGGAGATGGGCATGAATGACACCACAACCGTCAAGAACCGCACCGTATCGGCGACCCTGACCGGTGCCGCATGGCTGAGCCTCACGGCGCTACTCGCGCTGCTGACTCTCTACTTCGTCGGCCTCGACCAGGGCGCGACGTCGGTCTTCGGCTCCAACAGCGCGATTCACGAGTTCATGCACGACGCCCGTCACCTGCTGGGTTTCCCCTGCCACTGACCCCGAGCGCGCTGACCTCGAGAGCTAGGACGCGTAGATCTCCATCACCTGCTTGCGCAGGCTCTCGGTCGCGACGTCGAGCACGAGCCTCTTGGCCCGTTTGATCAGGAACTCGGGAATCGGCGCCGCGAGGTCGAGGATGATGTCGAAGCGGACACGCGTCTTGTCTTCACCCTCGGGTGTGAGGTTGTACTCGACGTGCTGACCGCGCTGGTTGAAGGTGTCCTTCGCGTCCCACACCATCCACCGGTCACCCCAGTGGTACTCGAGGAGCTCCTTCTCGGTGATCCCCATGATCTTCATCGTTGTTCTGACGTGGTGTGGCCTGCCGTCCGGATGGCGGTCGACTACCTCGGCGTTCTTGTGCAGGGACGACCAGGATGGCACGTGTTCGATGTCGGCGAGCGCGTCCAGAATCACCTCTGGCGGCGCGTCGAAGACCACTTCCCTCGATGCGCGAACGGCCATGCGGCAAATACTAGCTAACTTTCCGGCGTGTTTGCAGGATTTCTGTAGCTAATAGCGCTACCAATCGATATCGGTAATGGGCGTGGTGGCTTGCGGTGGCGCGCCCGGCAGGGCCGACGGTGTGCGTGAGAATCGCGGCGCTGGTGCGGCCTGGTCGACGCCATTGGCTTGCACCATCGTTGAACGTGCACGTAAGTGTTCGTTCTGAGCTGCCTCGGTCCAGGTGAGTACGGGAGTGACGCACGCGTCGGTGCCTGCAAATATCTCGGTCCACTCATCTCGGGTCTTGCTCGCAAATCGATCTGCAAAGAGTTTATGGATTCTGGGAAACGCCGATGCATCTAATTGGTTCGGGACGTCGGCGGTGGTCAGGCCGAGACCGTCCAGCAGCTGCGCGAAAAATTGGGGCTCGATCGCGCCGACGGCCATGTACTTGCCGTCGGCAGTCTCGTAGGTACGGTAGAACGGTGCGCCGCCGTCGAGCATGAAGGACTCGCGCTCGTCGCGCAGCGTGCCCGTCGACTTCATGGTCCACGCCATCTGGGCCAGGATGGAGACGCCGTCGACCATCGCCGCATCGATCACCTGCCCTCTGCCGGACTGCTCCCGCTCGTAAAGCGCGGCGACGATGCCGAGCAGCACGAACATCGACCCGCCGCCGAAGTCGGCGACGAAGTTCAGCGGCGCGACCGGCGGGCGGTCGCGGTAGCCGATGGCGGACAGCGCACCGGTCTGCGACAGGTAGTTGATGTCGTGGCCTGCGGTCTGGGCCAGCGGACCGTCCTGCCCCCACCCGGTGATCCGGGCGAAGATCAGCCGGGGGTTGACCGCGGCGCAGTCGTCGGGACCGATACCGAGCCGTTCGCATGTACCGGGGCGGAACGCATCGATCAGCACGTCGGCCCTGGCGACGAGTTCCAGCAGCGCCTCGGGGTCCTTCTTCACATCGAGGTCGACAACCCGCTTACCGCGGTGCAGCAGGTCGACGTTCTCGGCGGGCAGTTGCAGCCCGCCGGGCCTGCGCACCCGGACCACGTCGGCACCCAGGTCGGCGAGCACCATCGCCGCGTGCGGACCGGGGCCGATACCCCCGAGCTCGATGACTTTCACCCCCGCCAAGGGGCCGGATTTCGTCATGCGACGCACACTAGCTGCGTGGCCGAATCAGTGAGTCAGACCGCCGGCTCGGCCGGCGAAAGCACCCTCACCGTCGTCATCGCGTTCTCCGCCAACGTGGCGGTCGCCGTCGCCAAGACGGTGGCCGCGGTGATCACCGGTTCGGCGTCGATGACCGCCGAGGCCGCCCACTCCTGGGCCGACGCAGGCAACCAGGGCCTCCTGGCGATCGCCAACCGCAGGAGCAGCCGTCCGCCCGACGCCGAGCGGCCCCTCGGCTACGGCCGCGAGGCCTACGTCTGGTCGTTGTTGGCGGCCGTCGGCTTGTTCGTCGTCGGCGGCTCGTTGTCGGTGTGGCACGGCGTCACCGAGCTGTTGCATGGCGAATCGAGTCACGAGAACTATCTCGTCGCCTATGTTGTGCTGGCTGTCGCGTTCGCACTCGAGTCGGTGTCGCTGTTTCAAGCCGTCCGGCAGCTGGGCGCCGAGGCCCGCGAATTCGATCGCGACCTGCTCGCTCACGTGCTCGACACGTCGGACCCGACGACGCGCGCGGTGTTCGCCGAAGACACCGCCGCACTGGTTGGAATTATCTTGGCTGCCTTGGGGATTGGGCTGCACCAACTCACCGGCAATGCCGCGTGGGATGCGATCGGCTCCATTCTGGTCGGAACTCTGCTCGGCGTCATCGCGGTGATCCTGATCGACCGCAATCGCCGCTTCCTGGTCGGTGAACCGGCCAGCGCGGAACTGCGTGAAGCCGCGATCAGCCGCATACAGCAGCTGCCCGAGGTGTCTTCGGTGCGGTTCATCCGCCTCGTGTTCGTCGGACCGAAGCAGTTGTTCTTGGTGGCCAGCGTGGACCTCGAGGGCGACGCGTCCGAGTCACGGGTGGCCAGCACGCTGCGCCGATTGGAGATGCAGCTGCAGTCCGACCCCTACATCGTCGACGCGGTGTTGACGATCGCCGAACCCGACGAACTGGACCGGCCGATCTAACCCTTCTTGACCTTCAGTACCTGTTTGCGCAGGCCCTCTGTCGCGGTCTCCATTGCGCCCTTCATCGCACGCTTGAGCACGAAGCCCGGCAACGGCACGGACAGGTCGACGGTGATGTCGAACTTGACCTTGGTCTTGTCGCCGTCCGGGGTAAGCGTGTAGCTGGCGTCCTGCGCCTTCAGCTGGCCCGCGGAGATCAGGGCCCAGCTCGCCTTGTTGTCCGTCCAGGTGTACTCCACGACCTGCTCGTCGGAGATGCCCGCGGACTTGACCTTCATCTTCACCCGCTTGGGTCTGCCGTCGTCGTACGCCTCCAGAATCTCGGCCCTTTGGTATTGAGGCGACCACGTGGGTGTCGACTCGACGTCGGCGATGACGTCGAGAATCTCCCCCGGGCTCGCCTCGATCACAACCTCACGGGAATCGCTGGTAGCCATGGCGCGACCCTAGCCGGTTTAACGGTTGGCGTCATGGAGCTTTGGGAGGTGGTGGCTCGTGAACGCATCAGGGACACCCTGGCCCGCTACAACTGGTCGGGTGACCCGCTCCGGCTCGAGCTGAGAGGTTCGACGCCGCTGCGGGGTCGCGAGGCGATCGTCGAGTTCCTTGGCGGGGCCGTCGCCGCACCGAATGCGGCGGCGCAGGCGTCGGGCGTGACTCGCATCGTGCGCCACAACGTGACCAACATCCGGTTCACCGAGATCACGCCGGATGAAGCGCGGGTCGCTTGCTACTTCACCGTCCTCACCGAGATCGGTCTCGACCACTACGGATGTCTTTGTTCCCGCCGACGACCAGTGGCTGATTCGTCACCGCTTCGTGTCGACGGACTGGACCGCACCCGACTCGACGATGGCCCGTCGATAGCGATCAGTTCAGAATCAGATCCGACGCCCGCTCGCCGACCATGATCGACGGTGCGTTCGTGTTCCCATGCGGGACCGTCGGCATGATCGAGGCGTCGGCGACGCGCAGCCCGTCGATGCCGCGCACGCGAAGATCAGGTCCGACAACGGCTTCGGCGTCGCCCGGCGCTCCCATCTTGCATGTGCCGACCTGGTGATGATAGGTGCCGACTGATTGTCGAACGAACGCGCGCAATTGGTCTCGTGTACGCGCCTGCGGCCCGGGTGACACCTCGACCTGCCGCCACGGCGCGAAGGCGGTAGACGCACCGATGTCCCTGCACATTTCGACGGCGTCGACCATCGCCTCGAGATCGTATGAGTCGGCTAGAACGTTCGGGTCGGCAAGCACCGGATCGGTGGGATCGGCGGAGGCAAGGCGCAGATTGCCACGCGATCTCGGTGCCACCAGCCCCGGAGCGATCGTGTATCCATGCTCGGGCGTCGGAAAGCCATCGGCGGGGTAAGGAATGTGAATGAACACCGGCTGCAAATCCGGTACGACGTCCTCGGTGCGCGAACTGTGGTTGTACAGCTGGGCTTCCAGCAGGTTGCCCTTGCCCGCGGGCAGTTCGTCGCGGACGGCGTAGATGTTACTGATCAAAAGGTGATCATGCAGGTTCTCGCCGACGCCCGGCAGGTCGACGACGGGCTCGATGCCGACCGACTCCAGGTGTGCCGCTGGGCCGATTCCACTGAGCAGCAGCATCTTTGGTGATCCCAGTACGCCGCCGCTGAGCACGATTTCGGATTCCGCGTACACCCGCGTCGTATCGCCGTGGCCCTGGCTGAACTCGACCCCGACGGCGTTCCCGCCTTCGACGATGAGCCGGTGCACAAGCACCTCGGTGGTGACGGTCAGCCGTCGATGCCCGAGGACCGGAGCCACGAAACTCTTCCATGCGCTCATCCGTTTACCCTCGAGCGTGGTGGCCTCGTTGTAGCCGACGCCGACCAGCTCCCCGCAGTTGAAGCTACCGATCGGCTTGTGCCCTAATGCGATCGCCGCGTGCACGAACGCTTCCGACAGCGGATGCGGTTCGGAGATTCGCGACACGGGCAACAGCTCCCGCGAGCGTTCAAACAGCGGCAGAACACGCTTCCACGCCCATCCGGTGTCTCCTGCCGCGGTCGCCCACCCGTCGTAGTCGTCGGCGTGCCCGCGGATGTAGATCATGCCGTTCAACGAGCCACTACCGCCGAGCACCTTGCCTCGGGGCCATAAGATCCGCCTGCCGTTCGCATGGCGCTGCGGGGTGGTGAAAACCCCCCAATCCAGCGGACCGCCCAGCAGCGTCGGCCAACCCTGCGGCGAATGGATGGCGGGATCGGTATCAACGGGTCCGGCCTCGAGCACATGCACGCTGTGACCGGCGTCGAGCAACCGCCGGACCACGACGCTGCCCGCTGCCCCCGCCCCCACAACGACGTAGTCAGACATCATGTTGCCTCTAACGCCGCGCGCGAGTGCTTACATCGATAACCGTCTGGTTATCACGCACGCGGAATCAGCATCGACTGCCTTGCCACGGGACGCCGTTCAGCGAAACGTACAGCCTGTCGCCGGTAGGCTCGCCGACATGAGCGCAACCGTCGATCCAACAGTTCCGCCGACTGGCACGGGATGTGTCGAATGCGACGCCGTCGGCGGCTGGTGGGTGCATCTGCGCCGCTGCGCCGCCTGCGGCCACATCGGTTGTTGTGACGACTCTTTGGCCCGGCATGCCGCGGCGCACTGGCGCGAGTCCGGCCACCCGATCATCCGTTCGTTCGAACCGGGCGAAGACTGGTTCTGGAACTACGACACCAACGAGTACTACGACGGGCCGGAGCTCGCCGCGCCGGAATCCAGGCCGGAGTCCGAATCCGTGCCCGGGCCACAGGGCAGGGTGCCGAGTGACTGGATGGCCCAGCTTCGGAGTCGCGGCGACTGAGACTGGGTACTCCGCACCCATGAAGAAAGACAGTCCCGAGACCGCCGAATCCGATGCGGGTCCCCAGGGTGCGGACGACGACGTGCAGAGCGACCCGGCCAAGGGGACCGATGGCCCCGCCGACTGGTCCGACGAAGGCGGGGCTACGCCGAGCGGTCCCGCCGACACCGGCGACCACACGCAGTGACCTAGGGCAGCTCAGCCAGCGCCTGCTTCGCCGCGTTGTAGCCCGGGATGAACGTGATGCCGGGCCCGCCGTGGCATCCCGCGTTACCCAGGTACAACCCGTCGATCGGAATCGGTTGATCGACATAGCCTTTCGGACCCGGCCGGTTGAGCCCCATCTGATCCGGGTGAATCAGACCGTGGCAGTAGTCACCGCCGGGCGCGCCGAACATGGTGCCCATATGCTTGGGAGTGAAGGTGGTGTGCCTGATGATCAGATCTTCGAAGTTCGGCGCCAGCCGGGTGATCTTCTCGATCACCCGCCGTCCCATCTCGACCTTCATGTCGCCGTAGCTCGATTGGCTCTCTTCGACTGGGAACCACAGCGAGAACGCTGACACCGCGTGCTTGCCGGGCGGCGCAAGGTCCGGATCGTTGACGGAGGGCAGCTGTAGCGCGATCGAGGGATCCGCGGGGACGATGCCGTGCCTGCAGACCTCCCATTGCTGTTGCAGTTCCTCGGGCGTGCTGAAAATGCCGATGTTGGATTGCATTTCGGGATCGTTAAGAAGTTCGTACGGCGCGGCGAACGCCGGTGTGCCGTTGAGAGCGAAGTGCATCTGGAGGTAACTGCCGCGGTGGTCGATGCGGGAGAACCGGTCGCGGATATCGGCGGGCACCGCGTTCTGGTCGACCAGACGGGTCACGGTGAAGTCGGGCGCGACGCCCGACACGACGACGGGAGCCGTCACGATCGAACCGTCCTCGAGCCGGACCTTGCTGCGCAACCGCAGCTCGCCGCCGTTGGAGGTGAACAGCTCCTGCAGATGCGTCGTGAGCGCGCCGATGCCACCCCGCAACTTCTTGACCAACAACGCAGTTTCGTCCGGGACGGCGAACCCGTATGCGAGCGCCGCCGCGGTGCCGGGAGTGGCGGGTCCGCGGTAGGTGGTGTTGATGGCAAGCAGGGACAGCATGCCCCGCAACGCACCGTGCTTCTCGCGGTCGGGGAGGTAGCGGTCGAGCACATCGGTGACCGACCCGAACAGCAGATCGGTGATGCTCGAACGCTCGAATTCGCTTGTGGCACAGGCGTACATCTCGTCAAGGGTCTTGGGCGGCTGACCCGCCTCGAATCGGCCGAGGGCCCTGGTCGGTGCCTGGCTCCACGCCATCAACCCCGCCATGCCGTTGACCGCTTCGGCGCCGTGCACCTCGTTGAAATGCGTCAGCAGCTTCATCGAATCGGTGTAGTACACGACCGGCTCGTCGCCGACACCACGCAACGACACCGACATCACCTCGAGCTCGACGGTGGGCAATGCGTCCAGCCCGAGTTCGCGGCTCACCGTGGCCGACGTCGGAATCTATACAGAGCCAGCGATCTCGAATTTGAACCCGTCGAACAACTCGACGGTGGAGGCCATACCGCCTGCGTACAAATTTGAATCCAGGCAAAGCGTGCGAAGGCCCGCACGCTGAAGAAGAGCGGCCGCGGTCAATCCGTTGTGGCCCGCGCCGATGACAATCGCGTCGTAGTCCGCCATCGGCTGAGGCTGACACGACCGCAAAGTTTTGTCAATAATGACGAAACTTGTTCAGTGCGATTCGTTGATGCCGTCGCGCACGGACTCCAGCGCCGCCCGGCACAGCCTGGCCAGTTCGGGCAGCGACCGCTCCTCGCTGAGCATCCAGACCTCCATCGCGCCGAACACCGCCGCCGCAATGCATCGGGCGGTCACCGTGATGTGCATGCGCTGATCGGTTCCCGGCGCGGGCGGATTGTCGCGAGTGAGGTGCTCTTCGACCGCATCGGCGAAATCGGCCTCGACCTGACGGATGGCCCGCGCGATCCGGCCGGGATCGAGTTCTTTGGCTCGCAGCGAGGCGATCTCGGGCATGGCGCCCGCGTCGTAGGGGAACGCCATGATCGCCGAATGCACCGACTCGATGATCGACTCGTCGGGCGAGCGCTCCGCGAGGGCGGCACGAAACCAGTGCAGGCTCGCGTCGTAGTCGGCGAAAAGCAGATCGTGCTTCGACTCGAAGTGGCGGTAAAAGGTCCGAAGCGACACCCCGGCGTCGGCCGCGATCTGATCGGCGGACGTTTCGTCGAGGCCCTGGGCGAGAAATCGCACCAGTGCGGCCTGGCGCAAGGCTTCTCGCGTGCGTGCACTGCGTGCCGTCTGGGCAGGCCGGACCATGTGCGTAAGGTACCCCAGATTCGGTTATGCCAATATTGACAAAACTTCAGCAACGGGTGAGACTCCGCTATGGTTTCGCTGATCGTTCACGCGGTTCTCGGCATCATCGTCATCGCGGTCATCGTCAAATCGAATCCGACGATTTTCAAGCGTGTTCCCGATTGCCCGTCGCTGTCGGTTTTGGAGATCGTGTTCTGGGCTGTCGGCATCGCATCGCTACCACTGTGCTGGTACTTCAACATCCGCTACGTGTACACGTACGCGGACAACCCGTTCTGGGGTCAGGGCGATTGGTCGGAGTTCATCGCGATGGGGTACGCCAACTGGGCGGCAGCGTCGGCGAGCGCGGACTACACGATAGGCAACGTAATCCTGTTGCCGCTCTTCACGATCATCGACGGCCGCAGGCGAGGGATCAATCGCCCTTGGCTGTTCTTCGTCTCGAGCGTGTTCACCAGCTTCGCGTTCGCATGGGCGTTCTACTTGGCTACCGTCGAGCGGCAGCGCAGGCATCAATTGGCGGCGACACCGGTCGAAACCCCCGCCTGAGGCGCACGCTTTTAGCAAACTGCACGGGTGAAGGTTTCACCACCTGAATTGCGGAACGATGCGTCCGTACGGACCGGACGAGTACGTGTGTCACGTACTGCTGGTCGAGACCGACAACGGTCTAGTGCTGGTCGACACCGGCTACGGAACGGAGGATTGCGACGATCCGGCGGGACGCCATGGCCCGACGCGCCGAATCATCCGGCCGGTGCTCAAACCCGCGGAGACCGCAGTCCATCAGGTTGAGCGGCTCGGCTTTCGTCGCGCCGACGTACGCCACATCGTCGTCACACACTTCGACCTCGACCACATCGGCGGCCTCTCGGACTTCCCCCACGCGCAGGTACACGCCACCACTGCCGAAACCCTCGGCGCCATGCGGCCTCCCACGCGACGTCAGGAAATCCGCTTCCGCGCCGCGCAATGGGCCCACGGACCCAACATCGTTGAACACAATCCCGACGGCGAGCGATGGCGGGGTTTTGCGGCCGCGAAGGAACTCGACGCAATCTCACCTGGAATCGTGCTCGTATCGCTGCCGGGGCACACGCGGGGACACGCGTGTATCGCTGTCGACGCCGGCCAGCGATGGGTCCTGCATGCGGGTGATGCGTTCTACCACTACGGCACGCTCGACGCTCAGTCGCCCGTGCCTCGAACACTGGTCGTGATGGAGTCGCTGAGCGCGTTTGATCGAAAACAGGTGCAGGACAACCACGCCCGCCTCGCCGAGCTCTATCGGCGCCAAGAGCCAGACCTGTTGATCGTCTGCGCCCACGATAAGACCCTGTTCGAGGATGCCAGGGCCACGGCGTAGCGCGAGGGCGTGTGGATAACTTTCGTCACGTGTCGGAATGCGGGGACAGCATTCGAACATGCGTTCGGATGGCGGCCGTGTCGGCACCGCCCTCGAGATGATCGAGGCAGGCTACGCGATGCTGTCCGACGAGTCGTTCACCGCGGAGACTCTTCTCCAGCTGCTGGCCGTGCATAGCCGGCTGGAAGCGGTGTCGTGGAAGGCGCCCGCTATCAGCCACGAGCTGATCGCGCGCCTTCGGGCCGAGCCGCTGGCCACCCGGTTGCGCATCTCGATCGGTGAGGCGCGATCGCGCATCAAGCTCGCAAATTGTTGGGGCGAGCGTTGACCGGTAAGCCGTTGGCGCCGCCGAATGTCGCCGCCGCCCAAGCCCGCGGCGCAATCGGGGCTGAGCACGTGCAGATCATCGAGAAGTTAGCCGCCCAGGCCCACCACTACGTGGTGGTCTACGACAAACACCACCCCGAGAGATACCTCGCGCCCGAAGACGACGACGAGCCGCCGTAGCGCGGACCTCAGGGGACGAGAACGACCTTGCCGACGTTCTCCCGTGCCGCGAGGATCCGGTGAGCCTCGGCGGCCTTATCGAAGGGCACCGCCGCGTGCACGACCGGGTCGACGATGCCGTCGTCCATCGCTGCGCGCAACGGCGCGATCCATGGCTCGAGCGTTCCCCGGTCATCCCACAGCGCAAGCATGTTCAAGCCGATGACGGTCTTGGACTCCGACAATTGCTTGACGAGATTGAATCCGCGGAGCATCGGCAGCAGCTGCGGTAGCACAGTACGCACCGACCGCTTGTCACCCTGCTGCAGGGCCGAGATGCCGTACCCGACGAGCCGACCACCGGGCCGCAGCAGGGAATACGATCGGCGCAGCGACGCTCCGCCCAGCGCATCCAGCACGATGTCGTAGGGCGGCAAGCCTTTCCACCAACCGTCAGCGCGGTAGTCGATGGCTCTGTCGGCGCCGAGTTCGAGCAGCCGAGCATGCTTGCCCGGCGATGCGGTGCCGTGCACCTCAGCGCCCGCTGCCTTGGCGAGCTGTACGGCAGCGACGCCGACACCGCCTGCCGCCGCATGGATCAGCACCAGCTCACCGGGACGCAGTGAGCCATAGCCGTGCAGGGCAGCCCACGCGGTCGAGTAGTTGACCGGGATGGCGGCGCCCTGCTCGAAGCTCAGCGTATCGGGCAGCGGAATCGCGTCGCCCGCTGCGACATCCACGATTTCGGCATAGCCGCCGAACCGCGTGCCGGCCATCACCCGCTCGCCGAACCGCGCGTCGTCGACCCCGTCGCCGACCGCATCGATGGTGCCTGCTACCTCATAGCCGACCACCGATGGCAGTTTGGGCGCGTCTGGATACAGCCCGACGCGCGCCAAGTGGTCGGCGAAGTTGACGCCCGCGGCGCGCACGGCGATGCGCACTCGCCCCACGGCGGGGGGCGGCGGGTCGGGCCGCTGCTGCACCTGAAGAACCGACGGATCACCGTGTTTCGTGATGACGACTGCGCGCACGACAGAACTCTTACACGCGGGCCGAGGTCGCGCTGCCGGATTGGCTGCGGCTCCGTAGGAATGACTGCAGCCGACCGAGCACGTCGTAGTAATGCGTCGGCGCGATGCGGGCCAACGCGTCGAACATATAGGCGTCCGGACCGACGAGGATCCGCGCCTTGCCCGCCTCGACCCCGCGATGGATGATTTCGGCCGCCTTGTCCGGCTGGGTCAGGGTGATCGCGGCGAACTCTGCCGCCATCTGCTCTTGGCTGCGGCCACGCCCCTCGGGATCCTTGCGGTACCGCGCGTTGCGCACGATGTTGGTGTTGATGCCGCCCGGATGCACATTGATGGCGGTGACGCCGGTGCCCCGCAATTCCTGGCGAAGCGAATCGGTGAAGCCTCGGACGGCGAACTTGGCTGAGCAGTAGGCGCTTTGAGTCGGCATGCCGACAAGACCGAAGACGCTCGACGTGTTCACGATCGCGCCTTCGTTCTGCTCGACCAGGATCGGAAGAAACGCCCTCGTGCCGTTGACCACGCCGTGGAAGTTGATGTCCCACAGCCTGTTGTCGTCCTCGTCGACAGCGTTGAGCACGCTCGAGGCCACGGCGACTCCGGCGTTGTTGAACACCGCGCCGATCGGCTGCGGCGCCCAATCCGCGACCTCGTTCGCGAACTCGCGCTGCACCCCGGCATCGCGTACGTCGAGCACCCGCACCAGGGCAGGTCCGCTCAACGAAGCCGCTGTATTCTCGAGCCCTTCCTCATTGACGTCGGTGATCGCCACGGGACAGCTGTGCGCCGAGAGTCGTTGCGCCAGAGCACGACCGATGCCGGATGCCGCGCCGCTGATCACGACGGTACGGCCGCTGATCGTCCTGCGTGCCGACTTGCTCATACTTGTTCCTCCAGTTTGTTGAATGCCGCCGAGGTCGTGTGGTCGCTTACCAGGTCGATGATGCGGCCCCACGCGCCGACGGGCAGGTCGTGGCCGAGGCCCTCGATCGTCTCCAGACGCGCGCCCGGTATCGCGCGCGCCGTCGCCGCACCGCCAGTCGGATGCACCATCCGGTCGCGGTCGCCGTATCACCAGCGTCGGGACATCGATGGTACGAAGTTCGGCGGAGCGGTCCCCGCCTCGGAACATCGCTATCGGATTGGGCGGTGGAAAGTCCATATGGGTGGACCTACCGGCGTCGCGGTTGCCGAACCGCGTCACTCGGTAACCGCGGCGGGCCAGCGCGGTGACGAAATCGTCCGGCCACGAGTGCAATTGCTGCCCGAGCCCCGCGATGAGCAGCATCGGCGGGTCCGACGGGTCACCGGTTTGGTCGTAGCACAGCTCGATCCCGCGGCCGACGTCGGCAACGGGCTCGCGCGGCGTCATGCCCGACGCCCGTTCGGCCTCGCTCGGAGAGGTGACCTGTGCCTTCGTCTTTCGCCGGTAGACGACCGCCCGGCCGCCGCCTGCAGGCGCTGTGGCAACACCGCGGGAATGCAGCCGCTCACCGCGCGCATACGTGGTGCCGAACTCGAATTCACGCAACAGCGCGCGCAATGTGACGTTCATTTCCATGTTGGCGAACGACGCGCCGGTGCAGCGACGGATCCCGCGCCATGTCGTCACCTCCGTGGTGGTACTCCAAGGTACCGATCCACGGTACGCCGTGGTACCGGAATTTACAACCTCCTTTCCACACGCGTTCAATAGTGGTACGGTTCGGTACCGACCGGCCGGTACGCAGAGGTACCGGCAGCTCATGAAGGGTCCCCGCCATGACGAATGCACCCATCGAACACACGGACGTGGTCATCGTGGGAGCCGGCCTGTCCGGCGTGGGCGCCGCGTCCCAGCTGGCTCGGCAATGCCCCGACAAGTCCGTAGTGGTGCTCGAGGCTCGCGACGCGATCGGCGGTACGTGGGATTTGTTCCGCTACCCCGGCATCAGGTCGGACTCCGACATGTTCACGCTCGGCTACCGGTTCCGCCCCTGGACCGATCCCGAGGCGATCGCCGACGGACCGAGCATCCTGCGCTACATCAACGACACGGCCCGGGAGTTCGACGTCCACCGGCTGATTCGACTCAATCACCTTGTCATCGAAGCCAATTGGGACAGCGACGAGACGCGCTGGACCGTCGAGGTGCACCGGACCGACACCGACGAGCGGACCACCGTCAGTTGCTCATTCCTCTATGTCTGCTCCGGCTACTACCGATACGACGAGGGCTTCAGCCCGAGATTCCCTGGCGCCGAACATTTCCGGGGCCCGATGATCCACCCTCAGCATTGGCCGGAGGATCTGGACTACCGCGGCAAGCGCGTCGTCGTCATCGGCAGCGGCGCAACAGCGGTGACGCTGGTTCCGACGCTGGCCGAGACCGCCGCCCACGTGACGATGTTGCAGCGCTCGCCCACCTATATCGTTTCGCGACCCGCCAGCGATGGGTTGGCCGACCGGCTGCGCGCCTGGCTGCCGCAGAAACTGGCATACGCGATCGTGCGCTGGAAGAACGCACTACAGGACACCGTGACCTTTCAGATCAGCAGGCGGCGGCCGGAATTCATGAAATCACTGCTGCGAAAGGCCGCTATCGCGCAATTGCCCGACGGCTATGACGTGCACACCCATTTTGCGCCCGCCTACAACCCGTGGGATCAGCGGATGTGCCTGGTGCCCGACGGTGACCTGTTCGCCGCCATCCGCGAAGGGCGTGCGTCGATCGTCACCGACCACATCGACACCTTCACCGAAACCGGTATCAGGCTGCAGTCCGGCACCGAGCTGCAGGCCGACATCGTGGTCAGCGCCACCGGACTGAACCTCCTCGCGATCGGCGGAATGCGGCTGGCTGTCGATGGCCGAGCAATCGAGCTGTCGGAAACGATGGCGTACAAGGGCATGATGCTTTCGGGTGTGCCGAATTTCGCCTGGACCATCGGCTACACCAACGCATCCTGGACGCTCAAGGCCGATTTGGTTGCCGAGTACGTGTGCCGACTGCTCAATTACATGGATGACAACCGGTACGCGGCGGTCACACCCGATGCGGGCGGCGCGACGGCGGACAAGCCGTTACTGGATCTGGCGTCCGGCTACGTCCAACGCAGCGTGGCAGACCTGCCCAAGCAGGGCGAGCGGGCGCCGTGGCGGCTGCATCAGAATTATGTGCGCGATGTGCGGTTGCTGCGCCGCGGTCCGATCGACGACGATGTGGTCTTCACCCCTGCGGTGACCGCACGAGCCAAACGCGTTGCGTAGCTCAGTCTTTGGCTGGCTGCGGGGCAATCAAAGCGATCGACGCGCCCACCGCTTCCTCGGTGATGTCACTCATCCGGCCGCCCTCTTCGACGGTGTTCGCGGTGAGTTCGCGTAACCCGCCGAGCAACATGATGATCCGCTGCCGCGACACGGGCCCGACGCCTGCAGCGCGGAAGCCCGCGGAGTCGCCGAGCGCCTGAACCATATCGACGAAGTTCTCCATCACATCGCGTTGCAGGCGACGCGCTGCAGTGCCCAGCGACGGTACGTCCCGAATCCAGCTCAACATCAGCGACGATCGGGATTCGCCGGAGGATATCCACGCCTCGATGGCTTGCCGCACCTGATGGCGCCAGGGCGCTGAGGCATCCACCGCCGCCGAGATCTGTCTGACCTGCTCCGCATTGGCATCGGTGAGAAGCGCGACGAAACAGGCTTCCCTGCTGTCGAAGTGTTCGTAGAAGGTGCGGCGCGACGTCCTGGCCCGCCGCACGATGTCAGCCACCGTGGTTCGCGGATAGCCGTCCTCGGCGATGCATGCCTCGAGCGCATCGAGTAGGCGCTGACGGAAATCGCGCTTGTCATCGTCGGCGCGCGCGTCTCCCACGCCTGCCGCGGTGCGGTCGCTGGTCTTTGCCGTCGTCACTCACGCATCGTAGCTCCGGCCGACTTTTCCGCGAAACAGCTGAGGAAAAGCTGAGAGTTGTCCTATTCAATCGCTAAGTGGCGCAGGTTGATTCCCCGCTCGGCGGGGTGTGCACAACATCACACACAAAAAAGGGAACGAACTAGATCGACCCCGACGCTCGTCTCATTAGGTACGCACTGAAAGGCGAGCGCATGACGAGCGACGTTTCCCAGCAGGTTGACGATCTCAACGACTTCGAAGAGGGCAGAGCGCAGCGGCTCGACCGCAGAATCGCCGACCTCTATGCCACCGACCGCCAGTTCCGCGCCGCGAAACCCAACCCCGCGGTGGTCGAAGCCGCGCGTCGACCCGGGTTGCGGTTGGGCCAGATCCTTCAGACCCTCACCGAGGGCTACGCCGATCGGCCGGCCCTTGGTGAACGCGCCCGCGAGTACATCACGGATCCGGTCACCGGGCATGCGTCGGCCCGGCTGCTGCGGCGGTTCGACACCGTGAGCTACCGCGATGTCTGGGCGCAGGTGCGTGCAATCGCCACCGCCTGGCACAACGATCCGGACGCGCCGGCACGTCCGGGCGACTTCGTCGCCACCATCGGATTCGCCAGTGCGGACTACCTCATCATCGACATGGTGTGCGCATACCTCGGTCTCGTTTCCGTGCCGCTCCAGCACAATGCTCCCGTCTCCCGACTGCAACCGATCATCGCGGAGGTCGAACCGCGCATCGTCACGGTCAGCGCCGAATATCTGGACGTTGCCGTCGAGGCCGTTCGCGGAAGCACAACGCTGCGGCAGTTGGTGGTATTCGACTACCGGCCCGGGGTGGACGCGCATCGCGAGAGCATCGAGGCCGCCCGTTTGCAGTTGCGCGAAAACGGCCAGCAGGTAGTCATCCATACCTTTGGCGAGGTCGTCGCGCGCGGCGCAGAGCTACCGCCCGAACCCGTGTACACCGCCGGCAACGATGACCGGCTCGCGATGATCCTCTACACCTCGGGAAGCACAGGAACGCCCAAAGGTGCGATGTACACCGAAAAGATGGTGTCCAAGCTGTGGACGTCGGGCTTCGTCTCCAGTTCGTCCGATTCGACCAAACCGATTTTCAACGTCAACTTCATGCCACTCAACCACCTCGGCGGCCGGCTGCCGTTGTCCACGTCCTTCCAGGCAGGCGGGGTGAGCTATTTCGTCCCCGAGTCCGACATGTCAACGCTGTTCGATGACTGGGCGCTGGTGCGGCCAACCGAAATGGGGCTGGTGCCCAGGGTGGTCGAGATGCTGTTTCAACGGTACCGCAGCGCAGTCGACCGCCGCACCGCCGAGGAAGCCAGTGTCGTTGAGGCCGAGCAGGGCGCCGCTGCCGAGGTTCGCGACGTGGTGCTCGGCGGTCGTGTACTCACCGGCTTCGTCGGCACCGCCCCGCTGGCCGGAGACATGAAGGCCTTCCTGGATACGGTGTTGGATGTGCACGTCATCGACGGCTACGGGCTCACGGAGGTCGGCGCCGTCACCAAGGACGGTGTGGTTGAGCGTCCGCCGGTGACGGACTACAAGCTCATCGACGTGCCCGAGCTCGGGTACTTCCTGACCGACAAGCCTTATCCCCGAGGCGAATTGCTGGTCAAGACCGAAACCGCCACACCTGGCTATTACAAGCGCCCCGAGGTCACCGCGGCGGCCTTCGACGATGACGGCTACTACCGAACCGGTGACGTGATGGCCGAGATCGAACCAAACCGACTGGCGTACGTCGACCGTCGCAACAACGTGCTGAAGTTGTCGCAGGGCGAGTTCGTCGCGATCGCACACCTGGAGGCGGTGTTCGCCGGCGCCCCGCTGGTCCGCCAGATCTTCGTCTACGGCAACAGCGAACGCGCCAACCTTCTGGCGGTGGTTGTCCCAACTCCCTACGCGTTGGACAACTTCGGTAGCGACACCGCGGGCCTCAAGACCGCCTTGTCCGACTCGCTGCAGCGGACAGCGCGCTCGGCCGAACTCCAATCCTATGAGCTCCCCGTCGATTTCATCGTCGAGACGGACCCATTCACCGCCGATAACGGGCTTCTGTCCGGTGTGGGCAAGCTGCTGCGGCCGAAGCTCAAGGAGCATTACGGTGAGCGGCTCGAGCAGATGTACAACGAGATCGCCGCGGCCCGAGTGGACGAGTTGCGTGCCCTTCGCGAGGCGGCGGCCGACCGACCGGTGCTCGAGACCGTGATCCGCGCCGCGCTCGCGACATTGGGCGCCGGTGAGGTCGATCCCGATGCGCACTTCACCGACCTCGGGGGCGACTCGCTGTCGGCGTTGACGTTCTCGAACCTGTTGGCCGACATCTTCGATATCGAGGTCCCCGTCGGCGTCATCATCAGCCCGGCGAACAACCTGCGGGAGCTCGCGGATTTCGTTGATTCCGAACGCAACTCGGGTTCCGGGCGACCGACGTTCTCGTCCGTGCACGGCTCGGGTGCGACCGAGGTGCGCGCGGCCGACCTGACCCTGGACAAGTTCATCGATGCCAAGACGCTGGCCGTCGCCCCGACGCTGCCACGTGTCACCGGCGAACCGAGCACAATTCTGCTGACTGGAGCGAACGGCTGGCTCGGCCGCTTCCTGACCCTCGAATGGCTCGAACGGCTCGCCACGACCGGCGGAACGCTGATCACCGTGGTCCGCGGGCGCGACGCGGCCGAGGCCCGGGCCCGGCTCGAGAAGGTCTTCGACAGCGGCGATCCCGACCTACTGAGGCGATTCCGCGGACTGGCCAAAGATCATCTCGAGGTGTTGGCCGGTGACATCGGTGAGCCCAACCTCGGCTTGGACGATGCGACGTGGACCCGCTTGGCGGACACCGTGGATCTCATCGTCCACCCCGCCGCGCTGGTGAACCACGTGCTGCCCTATAGCCAGCTGTTCGGGCCCAACGCGGTCGGCACCGCGGAGATGATCCGGCTGGCGATCACCACGAAGATCAAGCCGGTCACATACCTGTCGACCGTCGCGGTGGCGATGACCGTTGCGCCGGGTGAGTTCGAGGAGGACGGCGACATCCGTGCGATCAGCCCCGTCCGGCCGATTGACGACTCATATGCCAACGGTTATGCGAACAGCAAGTGGGCAGGCGAGGTGTTGCTCCGCGAGGCACACGACCTGTGCGGTCTGCCTGTCTCGGTGTTCCGCTCGGACCTGATCCTCGCGCACAGCTCGTATGAGGGCCAGCTCAACGTGCCCGACATGTTCACACGACTGGTGTTCAGCCTTCTCGCGACCGGGATCGCGCCGCGGTCGTTCTATGAGACCGACTGCGCCGTTCACCGGCCCAGGGCGCATTACGACGGCCTGCCGGTCGACTTCATCGCCGAGGCGGTCACCACGCTGGGCAAGCAGGGCACCGACGGGTTCCGGTCGTATGACGTGATGAACCCGTATGACGACGGGATTTCCCTGGATGTGTTCGTGGACTGGCTGAACTTCGCCGGCGAGAAGATCGAGCGGATCGATGACTACGCCGACTGGCTGACCCGGTTCGAGACGGCGTTAACAGGACTGCCCGAGAAGCAGCGCCAGCAGTCGGTGTTGCCGCTGCTACACGCCTACCGCAAGCCTGAGCGGCCGTTGCGCGGTGCCGCCGCGCCGACCGAGGTGTTCCACGAGGCGGTGCGAGCCGCCAAGGTCGGGGTCGACAAGGACATCCCGCATCTGACGGCGCCGCTGATCACCAAGTACGTCAGCGATCTGCGACTGCTTGGCCTGCTCTGACGCGAGCGGCGTCGTTACCGGCGGTCCGTGGAGTCGTGGAGAAAGTGCCGGATCGCCTCCGCGGACAGTTCGGCCTTCGGCATGAAGCCGAGCGCCGAGCTGGCCGCGATCATCTCGGCGAATGCCTGTTCGGAATGGGTGGAGGTCAGGATCACCGGTGACGTGACCGGCCCGCTGGCGAGCAGCTCTGCCACGTCGAATCCGC
Source organism: uncultured Actinomycetota bacterium (assembly GCA_963848855.1). Lineage (GTDB taxonomy): Bacteria > Actinomycetota > Actinomycetes > Mycobacteriales > Mycobacteriaceae > Mycobacterium. The sequence continues at coordinate 720,057 of CAWKFL010000003.1, read as the reverse complement.
TTTCTGGGCCGAGATCGATATCCACGACCGTGACGTCAGGCTGCAGGTCCGCGACGCGGGTCAGCGCCTCTGCGGAATTCATCGCCACCCCGACCACCGTAATGCTGTGATGGCCAAGATATTTCGATGCCGCCTCGAGAAAGCTGGGGTTGTCGTCGACGATGACGCAACGTACCACCTCAACCGTAGACTCCATGGCTCTAGTCATACCCGCCCTGTCCGCAAACATGCATTGCAGTTAGCTGGAATTCGACAGATGATCTAAGCATCGCGCTTAGTCCAGCATGGGACGTCGCGATGATTGTGTTTTTCAAAGGAAATACCTTCAGGATCATCCGGGGCGCGGTGTGTTACTGTGACTAGCGCCTGTGTGTGCTCCTCGACGGGGTGGACGTCCCGTCGAGGTCCAAGTCGGGCACCGTCAACAGGCTGCGATCGAGAATCTCGGCGATCCACAGCGCGAGTCGACCGACCACATATCGCATGGTGTCCCCTTCACTCTGTTGAACTGGCGATTCACCGACGCAGCGCTACTGGCCGCACGACGAGCTTGGACTTCCTACAACCATGGTGGTCGAGGGCGACGGTCACGGCATCGTTGCTGGCGCCCATCTGGTCTGCCCGCCAACCGGATGTACGGATACCTGTTAGCCGGAAGAACACATAGGGCACGAAGTAATCCGCCGATTGTGGGGTGTTTTTACTGGTCAGCGCGGGTGGCTAGGCCGAGCGGGCCAGCTTGATCGCGGCGGCCTCGATGGCGTCCTCCGAAAGGAGTACCTCCAGCGCTGCATCACCGAGGGGGATGAAGCTGTCACAGCTGGCGACTCGCTCAACCTGGCCGGTGAATCCGTTATCGAGCAGGACGGCGAGGATGCCCTCGCCCACTCCACCGGTTTCCCGGGTCTCGTCGACGATCAACGCCTTGCCGGTGGCGACTGCCTCTCGGATGATGTCGTCGACCGGAAAAGGCGCAAGCCATCGCAGGTCGACGGTGCGAATGTTGATGCCGATGCTCTCGAGCCTGCGTGCCACCCGCAGGCTCATCCTCAAGCCGTTACCAAACGTCAAGATGGTCAGATCCGTGCCGTCGCCGTACGTGCGGGCCCGACCGATCGGGGCTGTGACGTCCGGGTAGCGCGCCAACCATCCATTGTCGCCATCGGAATGGAGATCTCGCGTGTGGTACAGCGCGATGGGTTCGAGGAACACGCAGACGACACCGGCCTCCCAGGCTGCTTCGACACAGCTATGCAGCATGGCCGCGGCGTCATCGGGACGTGCAGGCGAGGCAATGACGATTCCGGGGATATCGCGCAGCGCCGCAATCGAATTGTCGTTGTGGAAATGGCCGCCGAAGCCCTTCTGATAGGCATACCCCGCAATGCGTACCACCATCGGATTGCCGTACTGCCGGTTGGCGAAGAACTGCAATGTGGCACCCTCGCCGCGGATCTGATCTGCGGCATTGTGTACATAAGCCAGGTACTGGATCTCCGGAATCGGCAGCAGTCCAGACACTCCCGCGCCCAGCGCCAAGCCGAGAATCGCCTGCTCATCGAGCAGTGTGTCGAAAACCCGCGCGGGCCCGGCCTTGGCTTGCAGCCCGCGGGTGACCCCGTAGACGCCGCCTTTGCGAGCGACGTCTTCGCCGAACACCAACGCCTCGGGATGGCGCGCCAGCACTTCCTGCAGAGCCCGGTTGATGGCCAGCGCCACCGTCAGTGGCGAGTCGTCGCCACCAAGGTCGACCTCCAACGCGGCGCGCGGCCGGGCCGAGGCTGCCACCGCCTCATCGAGACTCGCCCGCAGTGGCGTCATCACCGCCTGCGCACTGTCGAGTTGGGCGAGTTCGGCTACTTCAGAGGCAATTTCGCGAACCTGCGACCGTTTCGCCTCGTAGCGCTCGAGCACTTCGGTCGGTGTCAACAGGCCATGGGCGATCAGTGCCTTGGCGGTGCACAGCACCGGATCCCGGTCGTAATCGGCCACGATCTCGTCGGGTCGACGGTAGGCAGGTTCAAAGTCCGAGCCCGCATGCGCCATCAGCCGGACGGTGCGCAGATGCAGGAATGCGGGTCCGCGGTGAGCTCGCACCCATTCGGCAGCAAGCGCGGCGGTGTTGAACGTGTCGGCGAGGTCGGAGCCGTCGGCGCTGAAGTACTCGAGGCCGTCGCGATTCGAGTATGCCCGCGCGACCCAGCCACTAGGGGTCTTCACGCTGATGCCGATGCCGTTGTCCTCGCAGACGAGCAACAGCGGGATCGACAGACCCTGGTACGCACTATGCATCGCGGTGTTGATGGCGCCGACCGCGGTGGAGTGGTTCACCGACGCGTCACCAAAACTGCACACTGCCAATGCGTCGCTGGGCCAAGGACATTCGACACCCAGCTTCTTGGCGCGAGCGATGGAGAACGCTACGCCGACCGCTCGCGGTAGGTGCGAGGCGATGGTGGAGGTCTGCGGGATGATGTTCAGATCGTGTCGGCCAAACACCTTGTGCCGCCCACCTGAAATCGGTTCCTCCGTCGCGGCAACCATACCCAGCAGCACATCGCGCAATGGGTCGCTACCGTGCACTTGGGCGGCGCGGGCCAGGAAGAACCCGCCGGACCGGTAGTGCAACAACGCCGGATCCGTCGGCCGCAACGCAGCGCCCACTGCGGCATTGCCCTCATGACCCGACGAGCCGATGGTGTAGTAGCCCTTGCCCTGTGACCGCAGCCAGCGCGCCGCAAGATCGAGATGGCGATTGCCGAGTTGCGCGTCGAACAGGTCGATCCAAGCCTGCGGACTCAGGGCACCGCTCGTTGTCGGCGTTCCGCCGGTGTCGGGCAACGCCGAGATCGTCGTGACGAAAAACTCGTCGATCGGTTCAGTCACCGCGCTGTCACCGGAACGCGGCCGCGCCCGTGAGCGCTTGACCGATCATCAGCGTGTGCATCTCGCTGGTGCCCTCATAGGTCAGCACGGATTCCAGGTTGTTGGCGTGCCGCATGACCGGGTACTCGGACGTGATTCCGCTGGCGCCCAGGATGGTACGGGCGGTGCGGGCGATCGTCAGCGCTTCGCGCACGTTGTTGAGCTTGCCGAGGCTGACCTGTGGCGCGGCAAGACCATCGGAGTCCTTGCGCCGACCCAGATGTAACGCGAGCAGATATCCCTTGGCGTACTCGAGCGTCATATCGGCGAGTTTCTGCTGAGTGAGCTGGAATTCGCCAATCGAGCGGTCGAACTGCTTGCGCACGCGGGCGTAGCTCAGCGCGGTCTCCAGGCAGTCGCGGGCAGCGCCGATGGCCCCGAACACGATCCCGAACCGGGCCTCGTTCAAACAGCTCAGCGGCGCACGAAGGCTGGTGGCCCCAGGAAGTCGCGCACTGTCAGGCAGGCGCACATCCTCCATCACCAGCTCACTGGTGACCGAGGCGCGCAGCGACAGTTTTGATTTGATGGTGTGGGCGGAAAAGCCGGGCGTGTCGGTGGGAACCGCGAATCCGCGGATGCCCTCATCGGTGCGCGCCCACACGACAGCGACGTCGGCGACGGATCCGTTGGTGATCCACATCTTGGTGCCATTGATGATCCAGTCGGTGCCGGATCTCGCAGCGCGGGTTCGCATTCCGGCCGGATCGGAGCCGAAGTCCGGTTCGGTGAGCCCAAAGCAGCCGATCTTGCGCCCGGCCGCCATCTCCGGCAGCCACTGCGATTTGAGCTCGTCGCTGCCGAAGGCGTGTAGCGCGAACATGGCTAGCGATCCCTGCACGCTCACCAGGGACCGGATCCCGGAATCGCCCGCCTCCAGCTCCAGACAAGCCAGCCCGTAGGCCACCGCGGAGGTGCCTGCGCAGCCGTAGCCCGTCAGGTGCATCCCGAGCAGCCCGAGCTCGCCGAGTTCGACGGCAAGCTCGCGCGCAGGCAGTTCACCATCCTCATACCAGCCGGCAATATCGGGCGCTATGCGCGCCTTGACGAGAGCCCTTACGGCATCGCGGATCTGACGCTCTTCGTCGTCGAGCAACGCGTCGACACCGATGAGTGCATCGGGACTGATGGGCGGGTTCAGAGGCTCGGAAGGTTTCACGGCGTCTCCTACGTGGTGGATGGTTGACGGCTCAGCAGCAGCCCCGGCTGTGTGCTTCGACGACGGCGGGGCGCTCAGGATCATGAGCACTTGCCTGCCCGCGCCAGCTCACCGACCGGCTCGGCGGCGGGGTCTGTTCACTGCGGCTGTGCACCAATGGCACTCCGTCGACGAGGACTGCGGCGATTCCCGGAAGATCGCCCAGCGCAAAGCATTCCAGCCCGTCCTGCGCCCTCGAACCGGTGATCGGGCCTAGCACCAGCAGATCGGCCGGCATGCCTTCTGCCAGGACCCCGGTGCGCAAGCCGTGCGCCTTGGCGGTCTGGCCGGTGGCCGCGGCGACGGCCACCAGTGGGTCGACACCGCACACCGACGACAGATAGCAGATGTTGCGCAGCATCCCGCGCGGTATCACCCCGGTCCCGCCCGGTGTGTCGGTGCCCAGGGTGAGGCGATCCAGCTGACCACGGGCGGTGAGCTCGTCGACGACCAGTTTGGTGGCCCGGTAGTTGTTGGAACTGCATACTTCGAGCTTCGCCGACGGCAACTCGGCCACGATTGCGACGATGTCCTCGTCGGGCGCGGGAATGGGACCACCGGAGATGTGCCCGACAATGTCCGGCTTGACGCTGGCCACCACGTCCCATCCGGCGACCCGGCTGGAGCCGGATCGCGACACGCCTCCGGAATGCATTTTCACGGTCATCCCACGCTCGTGTGCCCAACCGACATATCGCTGAGCCTCACCGTCGCCCAACCGATTCCAGTCGTAGAAAATGAACTTCACCTGATCGATGCCCTCGCGCGAGGCCCGGTCGAAATGCACTTCTGTCATGCCTGGGACCAGAAGCACGGTGCCCGCGTTCACCTTGACCCCCGAGGGCCGCATCCGGCCGGTGGTGTGTTTGGACGTGATCGCGATACTCAACACCAGTTCCGGGGTCAGCGCGTCGAAAGCCAAGCCCGGGATGTGCAATTCGCCTGCCGACACCATCGAGGTGGTGCCGCCGTGCAGATAGTTGTGGATCCACCCGATGGAATCCTGTGCGGGCGTCCATTCCCCGAACGTGGGGTGTACGTGGCCGTCTACCAGGCCGGGCATCACGGTCAGCCCGCCGGCCGAGAGCACCAGATCCGGTGCGGCATGGCTGGTTCCGATGGCGGAGATGACCCCGTCCTCAACGAGGATCATCGTGTCCCGCAACGGAGCGCTCGCGCTGTCGCCGTGCACCAGCAGGCCGATGTCCTCCACCAACAGCGTGGTCACTCGCGACTCCTTAGTACTCTTTTTGGATACACTATCCGATTTTGTGACATACGGGTAGGCCGGTGTCGCGACAGCCAAGGCATGACGAACACGACGACGAGGACTATGCAGGCGCCAGCGAGGTTCATCGCGAGCCGGACGCCACCCTCGTACCAGGGAAACAGTTCGGGGTACTCGCTGATGACCAACAGCACCGGCGGGCCGGTGACCGCCCACCAGGTGTAGTTCACCGGCCGTAGAGCCATCGCCAACAGAAACAGCACCATCGTGACCGCGATGACCACCGGCGCTGACGGGTGTGCGCCGAGCACCGCCGCCGCAATGACGGCGCCCACCGTGTTACCCGAAAGCCGTTGCGCTATGCGCATACCGGTCTGCATCTGCTGTGGCTGGATGGTCAGCAGCACGCTGGTGACCAACCAGTGCCCACCCACCAGATCATCGGGCAGCAGACCCCCGATCAGGACGGCGGCGCTGACGGCCAACGCCACTCGGACGGCGTGGCCGCGCGCCATGCCAGGCACCGCGGGAGGTGGCTCGTCGTCGCGATCGCGCTGGTGTCCGCCGACCTGCGCGCACGTCCACCACACCAGCCACGCCGCCAAGACCGCCAGCGCGCCAACCGCATACGGCCAGACGGCCGCCGTCGAGCCGGTATCGACCGCGATCAGAACCACCGCTAATCCCGCTGTGGGGCCGACTTTTTCGACGAGGGCACCAAACACCGCAGCGGCGACGATGGTGGCGCCATGCAGCAGTGGACTCCAGGCCGTCAGCGCCACCAGCAATGCGCCGGCGACTACCGTCAGGCCGCGCACGACAAAGATTTCAACTGCGGCACGCGGCCGTAGGGGAAGCGAGGGCACCGCGGTGAGCACGAATCCCAGTGCCACCGCTGCGCCCAACTCGGCGTGGCCCAGGACGCGGGACACCACCAGGGTCACGCACAGCGCCGCCGACAGCCAGGCCGCCATCGCCCACCTGGCCCGGCCGACCGGCCGGAACAGATCAGCCAATGCCGGCTGGATCGTCGGTGACCGCACTACTCGGGCGGGTCGGCGGCGTCGAGCACGGCTTGCACGATTCCCTGATATCCCGTGCAGCGGCAGATGTTGCCCGACAATGCTTCTCGCACCACCTCTTCGGTGAGCGGCTTCTCGGTGTCGGTGTCCCGTAGTAACTCCACCGCGGTGATCAGGAAACCCGGTGTGCAGAACCCGCACTGCAGGCCGCTGTTCTCGGACAGGGCTCGTCGCAGTCGCGCCGCCTCCTCGAATTGATCGAGTCCTTCAACCGTGTCCACCCGCAACCCGTCGACCTGCGCCGTCAGCGTCAGACACGCGCGCGCACTGCGTCCCTCGATGAACACCGAGCAGGCACCGCAGACACCGTGTTCACAGCCCAAATGCGTACCGGTCAAGCCGAGTTCGTCGCGGAGGAAATCCGCCAGTGTCAGCCGGGGCGGTACCGACCGCCGGAACTCGCGACCGTTGACCGTGATGGCAACGGCCACCGCGGGCAGAGTATCAGCTGTCGTCATACGCGCCCTCCTGGTCGATGAGTCGGCGCTGCGCCGCGGTCAACGCCTCGGCGAGAGCCGCCGCGCAGAGTCGTCGCGCGTAGTCCGCGTCTTCGGCCGACGGATCGATGCTTGCCGCCCAGTCATGGGCGAGCTCAGCCCACAGCTCGCGTGACGGCTCAGCGCCGACCACCTGCTCCGCGACAAACAGCAGAGGCCGATCGGCGGCGGAGAGCACCGCCGCCCGTACCGACGCCACCCGGCCATCCGGCCGCAGCGTCAGCGTGCACCCGGCGCCTGCGAGTCCGTAATCGCCGTGCTGATGCGCGTATTCGACGAATCCCCAACCCTGATGCGGCTGGGCGGCCGGAATCGAGATCCAGGTGATCATCTCGTGTTGTTCGAGCGCGCTGGTGTAGAAGGACACGAACATGTCCTCCGCCGAGACCCGGCGGCGGCCGGTCTTCGCCGAATCAACGTGGAAGACGGCGCCCAGCACAAGGGTTGCCAGCGGCATCTCGGCGGCGGGATCGGCGTGGGCGACCGAACCACCGATGGTTCCGCGGTTGCGGATACCGATATGACCGATGTAGCGCGCCGCGTCGGCCAGCAGCGGCGCGCGGGCGCCGATGAGCGGATCCACCTCTACCGTGCGGTGCGTCACCAATGTGCCGAGAATGAGATCGTCGGTGTCATCGAAGGTTCGGGTCAATTCCGCCAACGCCCCGATGTCGATTACCGCCGAAGGCCGGGCCAGCCGCATGTTCATCAGCGTGAGCAGGGACTGGCCACCGGCCAGAATTTTCGCGTCCGGGTGTTCGGCCAGCAGTTCGAGCGCCTCGGCCACCGAGTGCGGCCGGAAGTATCGGAATTCGGCCGGTTTCATGACGCCACCGACTCCAGCGCCCGGCACAGGTCGCCAGTGGTGATCGGGGTGTGCTCGACATGGAATTCCCCGCCCAGTGCGTCGTCGACGGCGCCTGCCACCGCTGCATAGACCGCGATCGTGCCACTCTCGCCAGCGCCGCGAACGCCGATCGGGTTGGACGGAGTGTCGACATGCAGGTGCTTGACCCGCACCTGCGGCACATCGGTCGTCAGCGGTAGGTGGTATGCGGCGAACGTGGTGGACTGCGGTTCACCAGCTTCGGAGTAGCGCCACTGTTCGAACAGGGCGCCCCCGATGCCCTGCGCGACACCGCCGATGATTTGGCCCTCGACCACGCTCGGGTTGATCTCGCGACCGCCCTCGTGGGAAACGGCGTAGCGCAACACTTTGACCAGGCCGGTCCTCCGGTGAACACCGAGGATGACTGCGTGCACGCCCATGGTCCAGGTCACGGTGGGCACCCGGAAGACGGTGTACACATCGAGCACAGCGCCGCCTTCGTCGTCGCCGCCGATTCGTTGTGCGGCGGCCAACTCATCCCAGCCGATGACACGGCCGTCGCTATGGAATTTCCCGTCGGCATAGTGGATTTCGGGGGCACCGAGTACCTTGCGCGCTCGCTCACACGCGATCTCGATCAATTCGCAGGCCGCCTGGTGGACCGCCGATCCGGCCAGGATCGCCGAACGACTGGCGAACGTTCCGACGCCGTCGGGTAGCCGCTCGGTGTCCGACGCCATATAGCGCACCCGGTCCAATGGCACCGCCAACGCATCGGCGGCGACCTGCGCGAAGGTCGTCTCATGGCCTTGACCCGCCGAGGCAGCGCCTGCGGTCACCTCGAATCGCCCGTTCGGCAGCAGTCGCAGCCGGGCGGTCTCATGCGGCCCACGGCCTGTCGCTTCCAGGTAGGACGATAGGCCATACCCGATCCGGTAGTCGGGATACGCTGCCGCGCAGATGGTTACCTCACTGCGGGGTAACGACGTCAGCACCGAGTCCAGGCACGCCAGATAGTCGCCGCCGTCATAGACGATCGGGACCCCGTCGCGATACGGGATCGGCCGCTTATAGGGCAGGTCGTCCGACGTGAGCAGGTTGCGACTGCGGATCTCGTCGGTCGACAGACCCACCCGGCGCGCGGCGGCGTCCAGGCTACGTTCCAGCGCAAAGGTGGCCTCGGGCCGACCCGCGCCGCGGTATTGGGCCACCAGGGTCTTGTTGGTCAGCGCCGCGCGGCCTTTGATATGCACGGCGGGTATGCGGTAGGGCCCGAGTAGGTGGATGGCGGTGTTGGCGACGATTCCTGCGACCCACAGGCTGCCCGCGCCGATGTCGACGACGAAATCGTCGGCCCACGCTAGGATTCGGCCGTCTTGGTCGATCGCCAGCCGGGTTCGGTGCAGTTGGTCACGCCCCTGCGCACTGGCCACCAGATGCTCCTGACGGTCCTCCACCCAGATGAGCTTGTGGCCGGTGTGCCTGGCCAGCACGGCCAGCACGATCTCTTCGCTGTAGACGTTGGCCTTGGTCCCGAACCCACCGCCGACGTCGGGCACCGCGACCTTGACGTCCTCCGCCGACCAGCCCGTCACCGCGCATATCGCGTTGCGCACCATGTGCGGCACCTGCGTCGACGTCAGCACGTCGACGCGCTGGCGGCGCACATCGAACTGCGCTGCGACCCCGCGACATTCGAGCGGCACTGCGCCGTGCCGATTCATCCGGTAGGTGCCTTCGACGATGCAAGGAGCGTTGGCGAACGCGTACTCCGGGTCGCCGAAGCTGAACTCGATTCGTGCGGCCTCGTTATGGTCGAGGTGGTCGAACAGCACAGGGGCGGTGGGCTCGAGGGCGGCCAGCGGGTCGGTCAGCGGTGGCAACGGTTCGTATTCGACTTCGACGGCCTCCAGCGCGTCCTCCGCCCGGTAGCGGTCTTCCGCGATGACCACCGCAATGGGATGGCCGACGTAGTACACCCGGTCGCTAGCCAGAATCGGCAATCGCTGTTTGGCCAGGACGCACGATGTCGTCGACGTGAAAGCCGGATCCGGTGTGGTGAGTTCCGGGATCGGTGTGTCAGCGAGACCGAGGTCTTCCGCGACGAAAACACCCAGGACACCGGGCATCTCGTGGGCCCGCGACGTGTCGATACCGATGATGCGTGCGTGCGCCTGGCTCGACCGCACAAACGCCACGTGGTAGGAGCCCGTCGCGTGATCGGCGAGGAACTGCCCTCGCCCGCCGAGCATCCGTTCGTCTTCGCGGCGCCGCACCGAACTGCCGATGTAGCCCGGTCCAGACGTGAGCGGTGTCAATGGATTCGCTTCTCCCACTGCCACAAGGCGATCGAGATGGCGAACGAGATCGTGATCAGCAACATGATGGTCGCGACCATCGAGGGGTAATCGCCGTGGCTGTACGCCTGCAACACGACGCGACCCAGGCCGCGCCGGGTCGCGAAGAATTCCGACAGCACGACACCGACGACGGCGAGGCTCACAGCCAATCGGATCCCCGTGAGCAGTGGTCGCCGGATGGCTGGAAAAATAATGTGCACCAACGTCTGCCAGGCGTTTGCGCGCACCGACTTCGCCAACTTCCAATACACCCGCGGGATCTCCTGGACGCCCGTCGACACATTGATCAGCACCGGGAACAGCGCGAACAGCACACCCATGACGACCTTGGATCCGGTCAGGCTGAAGATGGGCAACAGCACCGGGTACAGCACGATCTTCGGGATGCCGTTGAGGACGATGATCAGCGGTTCGAAGATCAGCCGCAACCGTTGCGACAGCCCCAGCAGCAGACCGGTTCCGCCGCCCACCGCGGTGCCGATGACGAAGGCCTGCAACACCGACTGTGCGGTGACGCGAAGGTCGAACAGGTAGCCCGGATCCGACAGATTCTGGATCAGCACCGACACCGTCTGCACCGGCGAAGGGATGACAAAGGTCAAGCCGGACAGGATTTCCCATCCCACAGTGAGCAGCACCGCCAACAGCGCGGCGCCGACGAACTGGTTGCCGAGCACCGAGCGCACCCGGCGAGGCCGCGGCAGCGCCTTGGAGGTTTCCGTCAGCGTGGTGGTCACAGGTTCCTCCCGCGCAGAAGCACGCGCTCCACGACCGCGAGCAGAGCCGTGAGAATCATCGACAGGACCAACACCATCACGATGTAGGCGAACATCTGGTCGTTGTCGAAGATCTCGTAGAGATAGCGGATCCGGTAGCCCAGGCCGGCCTGGGCGGTGGTGAACTCCATCGCGATTGTTCCGATGAGGGCGTACACAACCGCGAGTCGAAGCCCCGCGACGATGAATGGTCCAGCGGCGGGAATCGCAATCGCGAACAGGGTCTGGCGCGGTGAGGCTTTCAGCGAGCGAGCCAGTTTCATGTAGACAGGTCGCATCGAATTGAGACCCACGGCGGTGTTCAGCGCCATCGGGATCGCCGCCATGATCGTGGCCAGGATGATGACCGACATGGCGTTGATCCCGACCAGCACGATCATCACGGGGTAGAACAGCACGAGTGGTACGGCGTAGAACGACACCATGTACGGCTCGAAGATCCGGCCCACCAGTGGGACCTTCCAAAACAGAAGGCCAGCGGCGAATCCGAGCAAGCTCCCGATGACGATCGACACGGCCACCTCGAGCCCAGTCCGTGCGGCATCGCCCCAGAACTGACCCTCGGTGAGAAGCGTTCCCAATTGGGCGAATATGGTCGACGGCGCGGGCAGAACGTTCGCGCTCCATAACCCGGTCTGCACGCCGATCTCACAGAAGGCGACGAACAGCAGGATCAGGCCGGCGGTGGACAGCACGGACAGCGTGAGGTTGCCCATCCGGGGTCGTCGCTTGTTCACCTCGCCCCGCTCCTGCAGTTCTGGCATGGTCTCGGAAGGCAGATCGTCGGCCGCAACGAACGATGTCGTTGTCACCTCGCGACCTTTTCCTGCGCCTCCTGCTGCTGGAACCCGCGCATGGACTCGGCCTGCAGCGAACTCCAGATTCGGTTGTGCAATTCGTTGAACTTCTGCGTGGATACCATGCTCGCATCGCGATCACCGGGTAGGTCGATGTCAACGACGTCGATGATGGTGCCGGGCCGGTACGACATCACCCAAACCTGTTGCGAGAGCAGGATGGCCTCGGAGATGTCGTGGGTGACGAACATGATGGTCTGCTTCGTGCGTGCCCAGATTTGCCGGACTTCGGCGCCGAGGAACAGCCTGGTCTGTTGATCCAACGCGGCGAACGGCTCGTCCATCAGCACCACCTCGGGCTGCACCGCCAGCGTTCGCGCCAAGGCAACCCGCTGGCGCATGCCACCGGAAAGCTGTGAAGGATAGGACTTCTCGAAACCGCGGAGGCCGACAAGATCGATCGCCTCCTTGGCGCGCTGACGCCGTGTCGCCTTGGCGGTGCCTATCATCTCCATGGCGAACTCAACATTTTCCTCGACGGTGCGCCATGGCAGCGTCGAATCTTCCTGGAAGACGATGCCGATCTTCGGGTCCGGTCCAGTGACCGGTGTACCGGCGACAGTGACGGCGCCCATCGTCGCCTTCTGCAAGCCCGAGATGACAGCGAGCAGAGTCGATTTCCCGCAGCCGCTCGGGCCCACGATGGAGACGAAGCTGGTGTGCGGGACGTGCTGGGTGATGTCTTTGACCGCGACCACCTCCCCCGCAGGCACGTCGAAGACCACGGACACGTTCTCGATTTGGATGCCTTGGGGGTCCACCAATATCCCTCTCCGATTGGTCTTTTCGGTTCTCCTGGGCTGTGTGCGATCAGAAGTTCGTGCGGGCGTTCTCGGGCAGGTACTGCTGATCGAGCACCTTCGCCCAGTCGACCGGCTCCTTGATCTGGCCAGCGGCCACCATCAGGTCAGACAGGTTCTTCAGACCGGCGGCATCGACCTGAAGGGAGTAGCCCTTGGCCAGGTCGGGACTGTTCTTGAATGCGGCCGTCATCACCGCGGGAGTCACACCCACCAGCGGCGCCAGCTCGGTGGCGGCCTCGTCCGGACTCGACACCACCCATTGGTTCAGCCGGTCGGCCACCTTGAAGAACGACCGCAGGTTGTCCGGGTTGGCGTTGGCGTATTCGGTATTGACCGCCACCAGGTCCGCGGGAAGGTCACCGAGCACCTCGCGGGAGTTCACGAGGATCTGAGCGTTGTCGGACGCCTGCTTGTCGGCGATGAACGGCTGCATCGCCCAGCCGGCGGTGATTTGGTTGGCCTTGGCGGCCGTCCAGTTGTCGCCCATCGCGCCAACGGCCTGCGCCTTGACGCCAGGCAGCTTGCTTTCCAGTCCCTTGACCAACAGCTCGGTCGACGAACCAGCGGAGCTGAAACCGAGCGTTGCGCCGTCAACTGCGCGTCCCGGCGGGCAGATCCAGGAGAAGTCGTTCACCTGAAACCACGGTGCGATCACCTTCAGGTTCGAATTCGGTTGCTGCGCAGCCAGAATCACCGAGGTGTTGCCCGCGATGGCCATGTCGGCGTCACCGCTGGTAACCACGCGAAGCGTGTTGCCTCCCCCGCCACCGGAATATAGGTCGACCTTGAGGCCTTCTTCTTCGAACCACTTCTTGTTGATTCCCGCCTGCAAGATCGCCATGAACGGCAGGCTGTCGACACCCGTGGCGGAGATGCTGAGCATATCGGTGCCACTGCCGCTGCCACCGCCGCCACCCGATTCAGGAGCCGAGGATTCGTCCGCACACGCGGTAGCGCCAGCTACCAGACCGAGAACGGTGAACACGGCCGCCATGAGTTTCGGCAAACGCGACATCAGACACCTCCGGGGAGAAACTGAATATTGGATCCAACTATAGGTAGAGGTGTGATCTACGTCAACGTCTAGGCGGCTTGTGACGACCGCGCCTGGCGGATCTCCCCGCCAGCAGCCCGGCCAACTCGAGTCCCGCGGCGATGCCCACCATGGCGGCCGCCGCGATCAGTGGCGAGCCGAATGCAGTTGCCGGGTGCGCTTGGGCCGGCGCATGACCGATCGCATCGGCCTGCTGCGCCCGTAGCGGCGATGACGCGATCAGCACGCCGTCGGCAGGCGTGAGTGGGCGCTTCAGCGGTGGCGGCGCACCCGGCACCGAACTACCCGGGGCGGGAAAGCCCGCCGCCGCGTCGTCCCTGGTGCCGCCGGCGATCATGGCCGCGAGCCGTCCACGATCTCGGCGAAGGTGCGGATGGTCGCTTCCCTGCTCTGGCCGGGGCGTACGAATGGCACGATCGAAACCTGGTCGATGCCAAGGGATTCGATCTCTTTGAGCCGCTGTGCGCATTCATCACCGGTGCCGGCAAGCGCGAACAGGTCGACGAGTTCGTCGGGCACCAGGTCGGCGTGCGCCGCCTCGGTGTTCATGTGTTCGTAGTAGTTGTAGCTGTCGCGGATCCGATCGATGGCCTTCTCCAGCGCTGGCTCCACGGCCGCGGGCAGGGGCCGGATGGCGACCCGGGACACGTGGGCACGCACCAGGTCACGGGCCTCGGTGCGATCGTCAGCGATGGCCGTCGGCGTCCACAGCACGATGTGCAAATCCGACAGACTGCGGCCGCTCTCCTTGGCGCCGGCCTCGATCGTCGCCAGTGCCGCCTCGATGAAGTGCGGCGCCGTTCCCACGAGCACGATGACCCCGTCGGCGACGCGCCCGGACATCCGCAGGATCTTCGGCGCGGAGGCGGCGATGTAGACGGGAATCTCCAGTGGCGCCGTCAGGTAGTTCAGGTGGTAGTCGGCGCCGCTGCTGGCTTCGACGACCTTCTCCCCCCGGAACAGAGTGCGCAGCTCGGTCACGGAGTGTTCGAGTTCCGCGAGCTTCTGCGGCTTGAGACCCATGGTGCGCAGGGAGGAGTCCCCGGTTCCGATGCCAAGCGCCACGCGTCCATTCGTGAACTCCGCCAGCGTCGCCCATGTCGACGCGAGCAGTGACGGGTGGCGGGTGACGGCGTTGGTCACGCCGGTGCCGAAGACGATCTTCTCGGTGCCGACGGCGGCAGCACCCATCACAGTCGAGGATTCACGCCAGATGTTCTGCGAGTCGCCGAACCAGACGTTGTCGTAGCCCAGGTCCTCACACAACCGGACGTACTCGCACATCGTCCCCACCGGCTCGGTGGGAAACAAACCGACTCCCTTGCTCAGCATGCCGTCGTCCTTATCGTGCGCGTTGGATAGAGTATCCAATATCGTAATCAGCTGAGCTTGCCTCACACAACCGCACCAGTCGAGACGGAGGACAACCGCCGTGCAACTCGTCAACGAGTTTTCCGTCGACGCCCCGCTGGACACCGCGTGGGCGGTCCTCACCGACATCCCGCGGGTGGCCGAATGCATTCCCGGCGCACAACTCGAGGGCAGCAGCGGCGATGACTACGACGCGAGCATGACGGTCAAGGTCGGCCCGGTCGGCATGACGCTGACCGGAACCGCGACCATTGTCAGCCGCGACGACGCCGGGCACCAGATGGTGGTCCGTGGGAAGGCCCGCGACCGTAGGGGCAACGGTTCGGCGGAAGCGACGGTCACCATGGTCGCCCACGACCACGGCGGGCGATCGACGGTCACAGTGACCACCGATCTCGAGCTCGGCGGTCGGATCGCCCAGTTCGGCAGCGGGGTCATCTCGCAGGTGAGCAACCGGATCCTCGCGCAGTTTGCGAGACGTTTGAACGCAGTCATCTCCGGGCCCGAGGGCGGCCAGGAAGTCCCCGTACACCGAGCACCCGCCGCGGCGGGCAGGACGACGGCCAACAACAAGGTTGTCCTGGCGCTCACTGTGCTGGCCGGCATCGTGCTTGGGCTCTCCATCGGACGGACTGCCGAGCGCCTAGCCTGAGTCACACCTCTACGGCCGCAACCAATTCCAGCTCTACGTAGGCCCCGCCGGGTAATGACGCGACACCGACAGCGGTGCGCGCATGGGCACCGCACTGTTCGCCGAACACATCGAGCAGCAGCCGGGAGGCGCCATCGATGACTGCTGGATGGCCGTCGAAATCGCCGACCGCACGGACATAGCCGCGCAGGTGCACGACCGCAGTCACGTTGTCCATTCCGACCGTCGCCTCGATCGCCCCGATCAGATTCAGCGCGGCCAGCCGGGCTTGCGCCTGCGCCTGTTCGACCGAAACGTCTGCGCCGACCACGCCGGCCAACGCCGGGCACGCGCGCGGTCGTGCCCGACACCCATAACTGGTTGCCGCACAAGCGACTTGGAAAGTAGGCGCCCTTCGGCGTAGCCGCCCCGGGAACAGTCAGCCCCAAGCGGGCCAACCGCAGGCTAGGCGTCACTCGGCCGATCCGCCCTCCTGGGTCAGCGCCTCGGTCAGGTTGTCGATGGCGTGCGCGCGATGCTCGTGATTCAAGGCCACCGCCTTCTCAACATCGCGAGCGGCCAGCGCTTCGGTCAGCAGTACATGCTCACTGTTGACTTTGCTCAAATCCATCAGGTGCACATACAGCGGGCGGTACGCGTCAGCGGTGTTGTAGAGCTGGGTGACGATGCGCTTGGTGCGCGCCATCCGGCTCGCCTGAAACGTCAGGAAGTGGAACTGCCGGTTCGCCAAGCCCACGGCGGGAAGGTCTTCGGCCGTCGCGGCCCTGTCCATTTCGGCCATCTGGACGCGCATGTCCTCGACGATCTCGTCGGTGACATGGGGCATCGCGTCGCGAATCAGGACCTCTTCCAGGATCGCCCGCAACCGGAAGACTTCCTGCAGTTCCTCCAAGGTCAGCTTGGCCACCCGATACCCGCTGTGCGGCACGTAGGTGACGTACTCCTCGGCCTCGAGCGTTTTCAGCGCTTCCCGGATCGGGATCCGGGACACGCCGTACATCTCGACCAGGTTCTCCTGCACGATCCAGCTGCCGGGCGGGAACTTACCGCTGCTGATGTCGCGACGCATCGCCTCCGCGACGGCCTGGTTAGCCGTCTTGGGCCGAACGAAATCCGAGGGCTGGCCACTGCCCGGTTCGGCGGCCCGGATGCGTGGGGTGCGCTGCGCAGCTCGCGGTGACATCGGCTCTCCCTTTTACGATATTGGATACTCTATGCGATACGGTTCCGCGGCGGTAACACCCGCGGGCCCGTGCGCGCACGTCAGTGCAGCCCAGCCCCGCCAGAACAAGCGCTGACCTGCGCAATCTCGATCCGGCGATCTTCCGCTTCAGGCGGAAATGATTGCGGGACAAACCGGTTCGTGCGGTCACGCAGGATCAACTCAACGAGCAAGCCGTCGTTGAGCCATTGGTTCTGAACCTGACGGCAGACAATCGGCGGACAGTGTCAACGCCCACGCAGGGCCTGAACACGCTGGACTCATCCCGGGCGGCTCGTACCTGCTGCCCGCCACGCCGAGCCGAGTCGGTCATTCCAGGCCTGCTGTCCCCCGGCACGACGGCCACATAGGCCGCTGAGCGGGGACGGCGTGTGAGCAACCTGTTCGCGCGCTTCTGCGGGTTTCAGTAAGTGTTGAGTTTCGGTAGGTCAGGCCGTTTTGCGAACATCAACAGTTAGCCACGAAAAACTGGGAATCGGTAACCGTTGCGCTACCGGGCTCTGTTAAAGCAGATGGCTATCGCTCAGTCGAGCCGTCCGACGGCGCGTAAACCGTTGCGCCGCACTCGCACGTCCACGTGTGCCCTCCCCGGCACGACACGGCTGGCGACAAGCCACCACCGGGCGGACTATTCACGCGTTCATACAGTGGACCAGATCGCCGACCGCGAGCGTGCGGCCCAAATTGAGCGAGCTACGGTCGGGCGACCAATGCTGGCCGCTACAAGTCGAATTGTCACCGCCGAACATCTACACCTTCCTCGTGACGCCTGCCGCCGCGCCGGACTATCAATCAGCCAGCGCGTCGCCGGCCGGATGTGCTGCACCGACAAAGCATTCCGCGATAGAGACGCCTACCGAAGAAGGCCGCGTCCCGCCGTTGACTCCGAAACAGCAAACCAAACAGTGCAATTCTGTCTAACGAGCGCATCATGCAAAACGTTCACACACCCGGTAGCGAACACGGCCAACAACGAACTCCCGACCCGCTATCCTCATACAGATTACCGCAAACACGTTGGCATGCAACAGATCCCACTTAGAAGCTCAAAAGCAATCAGCACGCGACTTGAGCCGGCAAACGCCGATCATTCCCGAAAACCAAGGCACGCTTTCGCAGAAACAACCAACCGCGACGCCACAGAGCGGGCGCTTCACATTCCTGATCGGCAACGGGTGGGATCAGGCAGCAAAGACGATTGCCAGATCGTGAGCAGGGCTAAAATTCCCGATAGTTGGATGCGAGAGAATCCACCATTTGCCCTTGTCGGACCCACTTTTGATAGCCGGAGTGTGTGATTTCAGGACATTGTTGAACCCTGTCTCGCGAATAGTCGGCACCTCTTTAGGTCGGCAGGTTTGCCCTGTCCACCGTGCAGCTCGTCATCACCGCCGTGGTGCCGCGCGCGATCTTTCAAGCCGGACGTCGCGACGCGCGGTCACCGAGCAGCCGCTTCTCAAGCTCTGCTGCACAGCCTCGAGAGTCAGGGAAATCGAGAGTCACAGCGATTACTTGCATCACGAAACACGCAGGCGCGGCATGCTATTCATGCATTTGCTGAGTACAGCATCAAGTTCACGCGAGTACTTCGGCAATTACGCGCCCACACCGCGGCCCTCGTGCGTATGCTTCGGCCGGAAGGCGCCGGCACTTCGCGTCTGACTGGGCGGTTCGCGACATTGGCACTACTGCGCTCGCGCACACGAAGGATCAGGCGGCTAGGAGGACAGCACTGTATGGCGACATATCAATACCGATGTGTCCAGGATGGCGTCTTCGACGTGTGCCGGCCGATGGGAACGGCTGCGCCGACGTCACAGTGCCCAGTGTGTGATGACGAGGCGGTGCGGGTCTTCCGCGCGCCGATGCTTTCGCTCGCACCTCGCGCGCTGGTGGCGGCGATCGACCGCACCGAGAAATCCAGCGATGAACCAGAAGTGGTGTCCTCGGTGCCGCCACGTCCGGGCCGGACGCCGAGGCCGGTGGCACAGAACCCGGCTTGGCAACGTCTGCCGAGGCCCTGAAGTTCACGCAGACGCGGTCACGGCTCAGGTGGTAGCCGACAAACGGAAAGGAGGTGTGAATCTCCCGAGTTCCTGGTCGTTCGCCTGCGTTTCTGGTCGAGCGGCCACAGCTGGTCCAGCGTCAACAACTAGTCAGGAGATCTGATGCCGCAGGTAGTGTTTCCGCTCGATTCCACGAAGAAGTTCACCGAGCAGCAGATAGTTGGCCACAATCGCTGGCACCCGGATATCCCGGCCCAAGTACAGGTCAAACCTGGTGACTCGTTCCGCGTTCATTGCCGCGAATGGTTCGACGGCGCGATCCACAACGACGACTCCGCCGACGACATCCTGAACGCGCCGCTGCCGTCTGTGCACGTGCTCAGCGGGCCGATCGCCGTACAAGGCGCCAAGCCCGGCGACCTGCTCGTCGTCGACATCCTCGATGTCGGCCCGATCCCACAAGAGGATTCGGGACCACTGGCCGGCCAAGGCTGGGGCTACACCGGCGTATTCGCAACCAAGAACGGCGGCGGCTTCCTCACCGAGCAGTTCCCCGACGCCTACAAGGTGATCTGGGACTTTCAAGGCGGCGTCGCGACCTCGCGCCACGTCCCCGGCGTCTCCTACGTCGGCATCGTGCACCCCGGATTGATGGGCACCGCGCCGTCAGCCGAACTCCTGGCCAAGTGGAATGCCCGCGAGCAGGCCCTCATCGACACCGATCCGGACCGGGTGCCACCGCTCGCGCTGCCGCCGCTGCCGGATTCCGCCGTCCTCGGCAGCCTCTCCGGCGCGGATTTCGACCGCGTCGCCGGCGAGGCCGCCCGCACCGCCCCGCCGCGGGAAAACGGCGGCAACCAGGACATCAAGAACTTCACCAAAGGGACCCGGGTGTTCTATCCCGTCTTCGTCGACGGCGCCAACCTGTCGATGGGTGATCTGCACTTCTCCCAGGGCGACGGCGAGATCACCTTCTGCGGCGCCATCGAGATGGGTGGCTTCATCGACCTGCACGTCGACCTGATCAAGGGCGGCATGGAAACCTACGGCGTCAGCGAGAACGCCATCTTCATGCCGGGCACCACTGATCCGCAGTTCAGCCGGTGGCTGGCATTCTCCGGCACCTCGGTGACACTCGACGGCAAGCAGCACTATCTGGACTCGCACCTGTCCTATCAGCGGGCCTGTCTGCACGCCATCGACTACCTCACCAAGTTCGGCTACAGCCGCATCCAGGCCTACATGATTCTGGGGTCGGCGCCGATCGAGGGCAGACTGTCCGGCGTTGTCGACATCCCCAACTCCTGCTCAACGGTCTACATCCCCACCGAGATCTTCGACATCGACGTCCGACCCTCAGCCACCGGACCGGCCCAGATCGATCCCGGCATGGGCGTCCCGATGTCAAGCGGGTCCTAATCCCGCGCCACTATCCGATCGGAGACGGGGCCGCCGCAGCGGCCCCGCCAACCGGCCAGGAGGTACGTCGCGCCCGTGCGATGTCGGCGGCGGCGGCCAGGTTTTCACGACTTCCGCAGATATCAAGACTCTCGTTGATTCAACGGAGGAGGCGGTTATGACGATGGCACATCAAACACCGAGGCAAAGCCCGCTGCAAATGGTGGACGGCACAATGCCTGCGCTTGGCGAGAAGGCGCACAACATCCCCGTGGTGGGATTCTTGGAGTACTGCCTGCGCGGAATCGGGCAGGTCGTGTTCATGAACAGCCCGATCACCGGTCTTTTCATCTTGGCGGCCATGTGGATCTACGACCCCTGGTTCGGCTTTGCCGGGACGATCGGTGTCATCGCGTCGACACTCGCCGCACACGCGCTGGGTATCGACCGTGACCTCATCCACGCCGGTCTTTACGGATTCAACGGCGTTCTCGTTGGGCTGGCGCTGGCACTGTTTCTGACGCCCACCTGGGACGTCCTCGTTATCGTGTGGATCATCGCGCTCAGTGCCGCCTCCTCGGTGCTGATGGGCGCGCTGGCAGCCGTGTTCGTCGGAGCGTTGGGGGTGCCCCCATTCACCTTGGCGTTCAACTCCATCACCCTGCTGTTCCTGATCACCGGGCTGCACGTGGCGCACGGGCGACTCGGTGTCGGTGTCGAACCGGCGGCGCCGGTGTCTGGCGGGGCGGGCGTGCAAACCGCCCTGCGTCCGGGCGCCGATGCCGCGGGGAGCACCGACGCCATGGCGATCGTGAACGCGATCTTCCGCGGCATCGGCCAGCTGTTCTTCCTCAACAGCATTCTGGCCGGCGTCCTCATCATCATCGGGATCGCGTTCTGCTCCCGGATCGCCGCCATCTTTGCTCTGGTCGGGTCGATTGTCGGCATGCTCGTCGGGATGGCACTCGGCGCCGACGGCACGGCGATCTACAACGGACTGTGGGGTTTCAACTCGTTCGACGCGGCGCTCGCGATCGCCGGCGTGTTCTATGTATTGACCTGGCGCTCAGCGTTGTTGGGCGTGGCGTGTGCGGCCTTCACCGCATTGCTGTTCGGCGCGATCGCGTCGTTCTTCGGGCCGTGGGGCCTGCCCGCGCTGACATTGCCCTTCTGCTTCGGAACGTTGGCCTTCGTCCTCCTGAAAGACGCGTCGCACAACTTCACCTGGGTGTCACCGGCAGATGTCGTCACCCCCGAGGAACACCTGCGTCGGGCGCGCAATCTCCCCGAGAGCGCTGGCGCGGCCGGTGACGCGGAGCCCCGGGCCACCTGAACGAAGCCCTCGTTGATGGCCACAAATCGGCATACGCGTTGGCTCCGGCTGCCCCGAATCAGCTGTGTCCGCCCGGCCATGTCGCCTGTGGGCCTGAGTCCAATCCTCGGGGCCGTACAGCTCCCAGATGTCGTTGGCAAACGGCGGCGCATCCGTGCAACCACGGAGTGCGGTGCTTAGGTCATCGCGGTCCAGCCCAGGTGACAGATGCTGCGGATGCCCATGATCTCGTAGTACTGACGTGGTGAAACTGGTTGCCACTCTTACCTTTATCGGAATAAAACCTTCGGCCATTACGCGATGGCGCCGTTGCGGGTGCCGCCCCAGTGTGAGGCGATCTGCTTGGTCCACCGATACGGCGTGCACAAACGTGTGGGCCCAGCCGACCGCGTTGTGGTTGTACGCCCACGGGGTGCCGAAATCGTCAATGTTGGACAGCAGGAACTCCGTGGTTTCGACGCCCGGCAAGCCGTTGAACGTGAAGCGCCGTTGTAGCAGCCGTTCGGGGTGCCCTTCCTTCCGCCCCGTGAAGATCTTCTCGCGCAACACATCCCAGCCTGCATCGAACTTGCCCTGGTACTGGTCGGACCATTCCTTCGGCACGTGGTGCGGGGCGTGGGTCGCATCCGCTCACCGAGTACCTCGCCGACCTCGGCCGACATGGACCGTTCGATCGCCAGAGAACGCCCTGACCTGCAGCAACAATCAAGAGTGGCCAGGGCCGGGATCGAACCGGCGACCTTCCGCTTTTCAGGCGGACCTGCAGCAACGATCCGATCATTGTTACGCTCACAGCAAAAGAACCCGACCCGATTGGACGAGCTGGATCAGCTGGTCTAACACGCAGGCTCCATCTTGGCCCCATGAAACGGCCCGCTGTGTGTATGAGGGCCGCACTCACGGGTACTAGGAAACCGTGAGCGAAGACGGGTTGATCGTTTTAGGCAGTGGTCCGGCCGGCGTTGCGGCGGCGGAATCGTTCCGGGAACACGACGCATCCAGTCGTGTGCGGATTCTGACAGCCGACCCCGATCTGCCGTACGCCCGACCGCCCTTGAGCAAGGAGTACCTGCGTGGGCAGACCAACGATGTGAGCCTGCACCCCCGGCAGTGGTTCAACGACAAGGCGATTGAGTTGGTCGATTCCACGACTGCGGACGGCTTGGATCTCGCCGAGCAGACGATTCGCGCAGGGGGGCGACTTCATCGGTACGACACACTCATATTGGCGTGCGGCGCTGCGCCCGTCGCCCCTCCCATGCCCGGCGCAGAACGCGCCAGACTACTGCGCTCGCTAGCCGACGCCGCGGCTCTGCGACAGGCGGCAAAGGATGCCCGCACCGCCGTGGTGATCGGGGCCGGATTCATCGGTTGCGAGGCGGCGGCGTCGCTGGCGTTGCAGGGATTGTCAGTGACTCTCGTTGCTCCCGAACCGCTTCCGCAAGAGGCGCGCCTGGGCAGTGCGGCGGCAGAACGTTTGCGCGAGTTGGTCGTCCAGGCGGGCGCGCGCCATGTCGGCGGGGTCGCTGTTGAAGAGATCACCGACGTCGGCGTTCGCCTCGACAACGGCGTGACGATCGACTGCGATCTCGTCCTGGCCGCGACGGGCGTGGCGCCGCAGCACCGACTCGCCGACGACGCCGGCCTGGAGATACGCGATTCACGCATCGTCGTCGGCTCCGACATGAGCACCTCGGTGAAGGGTGTATACGCCGCCGGCGACGTTGCGCTGGCCCGCCACGCCATCGCAGGACGGCATCTGGCGATCGAACACTGGCAGGACGCGATCGACCAAGGGACGATCGCGGGGACCTCGGCAGCCGGCGAGGACGCGATATGGGATGGCGTGCCGGGCTTTTGGAGCACCATAGGCGAGGCGACCGTCAAGTACCACGCGTGGGGTGATGGCTACCAATGCAGCCGGATGCTGATTGGTCCCGACGGCTTCACGGTTTGGTATGAGGCCGGCGACGCGGTAGTCGGCGTCCTCACCTACAACGCCGACGACGACTACGACCTCGGCGAGCGGCTCATCGCAGAGCGGCAGCCTGCACCGGTGCCGATGCAGTGAACCCGGCGCGAAAGTCGAATTCCGCCGCCGGCTCGGCCTACAGCGACGTGTCCTTCGGCTGGCGAGACGGCTGGTTCTCGATGTCGTCGGCATAGGCCTGCGGATCACGGTCGGCGATTTTCAATCCCCGCGTCGTCGAATGTTCCAACATGAAATCGCTGTATTGCTGTCCGAGCGCCTCGCGCAGGCCGATCGGTGCATGGCAACGGAAGTCCGATAGTCCGTCCCCCGTCCTCCTCGCCCATATGGTCGTCATTCGCCACGCTGGCGCGGCCAACGGCCGCCCACCATTCGTCGGTACCCGCGCTGCGGCGTTTGGCGTCTCGTACGCCGTGACGCATGTCGTTGTGATCACGGATCGCATCGAGGGTTTCGCCCTCGGGGTCGTCGGTGCCCCGCTTGAGCAGTTGCGGCGGGCATGCGCCGCGCACCGCGATGACAGGTTTCGTCCACGAGGGTCGCCGAAATTCTGGAATGCTCTGAGCGCCAATCGGTCCAATGTCCGTTTCGAAGAGCTGGCGCTGAGAACCGACTCGATTCTCATCTCGTGCTGCTGCACGCTATAACGGCGCAGCTTCAGGCCGCCCCTCTCAGCAACTTAGTTTATCTACTGATAGTCAATCTGTGGACAATGCGCTGTTTCAGATGCGTAGTAGCGGTAGTTCCGCTAACGCCGTCTGATGAAAGCGGAAAGCGCTTGCGCGGGAAGGTAAGTCAAGCTCCTGGGCCGTAGCGCCATCCAGCCCAGGCAGATGTCCGCCGATCAACGCTGGTCGCGGTGAACCAATAGCGCGTTGCCATCAGCCTGTGCGTGGGCCAAGAACAGGCGCGGATGGCCGGTTTGCGAGAGGCCGTCGGCCCGGTCGGCGAGACGATAACCGCAATGTCATCCGACACTCTTAGGGTGTGCTGGATTTCATCCAGCACAACCATGTCTTCGCGGACGACCCCGCCAACTCTCGTCCGCGATTGGTTTGAAAGCTCTGAGGTCACGGAGTCGCCTCACCCCCAATGTATTCCGGACCGGGCAGCTTGATGGTTGGAGCATCCACGCGCCGGCCTACCATCTTTCGCCTAGATTCTGCGCCGGAAACAAATTTACTCGTCGCGCCGCGAAATATTCGCGATAGACCACTTTGGCATGTCGGGACGCTTGCCTGACGCCAGCCATGGACCTACTAATTGACCTCCCTTTCAACCCCTCTTGTACTAGTTCAGTGTGACGGATTATCTTGTGGCGCAGGGGCGTCCACGCGACCGCGCTTTCAGGTTCACAAACCCGGGCCGCACTGACGAGACGGCGCCGCCCCGGTCGTCCGAGACGTGCTTTACACCGACATGTTTCGGTTCGGCGCAAACGGCCGAACGACGCCAGCAGCCGCAGGGCACATGGCGATCAACGCCACATGGCCCAGCTGTGGTGCATCGGCCGAGTATCCAGCGCGAAAGAACCCGACTATCCGCAAGAAGAATGTGTGCGCGTTCCTTTTAATACTCCTTTGGCAGGTGGTGTTTACGGTAGTGAGCCGATCTTTTCGGCTTGCGCAGTAACTATCACCCAGGCGTGCCGGTCACGGCTCGCTTGTGCGCGCAAGCCGCACAATGCGCGATCTTCCACTTCTGCGCATTGTGCTCACCGACGCGCAACACCCCTCTGGCCTGGGACGAAGACGGAGCGACGCAGCGCGACGCGCCGCGGGGGGCGCAGGCGCTATATGTTGCGCGGGCCAGATACCGCGCGCGGACGGCACACTACGTGGTGTGGCTGCCGGCGAGAGCCGCGATTACGTCGTCGAGGAATTCGTCGTGTGCCGCGCTGCTGACGCTGGTCGGCGTCGATGCGACTCAGATATTGAGCAACACTCGTTGTGGGACAACTATTTCCGAGACGGACTTTTGAGACACGGCGACGTTGCGGTTTCCCCGGCAACGCGAGATGGCGTGAGCTGTCTCAAATGTGGTCCATTCGGGACGCGCTGTCCGTTCAGGCGGTAGTAGCGTGCTCACGAGGTACGCGCTCAAAGGTCTTGAGGAATCGTCTCTGAGCGATCGCCAGACTCAGTCCATCCCCCGGGGGTGGCGGTGAGGGATTTTCGCGTGCCACGAGGGTATCGAGCCTTACGCGCCGCCTGCTGCTGTTCATCCCCGTTGAATTATGTTTCGCCCCAAGGCGGTTCGGCGCGCACACGCTGGCGTCACAGCCACCGCATCATTGGCGCCGCAAACAAATACACCTGCCGCACTCGATCACACCCAATTGATCGCGAACTGGAGGCACAGCCACCTGTCGGTGTTCACCACACTCGGCGACGCGATGGTCGATCTCGGAGACGCGATGGTTACCAACGACTGGAATGCCATCCACACCGAGTGCGCGAAACTCACCGAAGCGACTCACGCAATGTAGACACGGTCCCGACCCCCGACGCGAGCCTTAAAGCCCATCAATGTGCTCGCGCGAGTCCTTCCGGGGAGAGAAGATCAACCTGTTCTGCGGGAAAGCCCCCGCGAGAGAAAACCGACACAAAGGAGTGATCATGTCGACAAGCGAGAATCTCGAGGTAGCCAAGAACGGGTACGCTGCGTTCGCCGAGGCCGATCTCGAAGCAGTCCTGAGCATGTTCGCCGACGACATCGAGTTTGTCCTACCCGGTAACAGCGCGGTCAGCGGAACCTATCGTGGCAAAGCCGAGGTCACGGAATTCTTCGTGACGCTGGCCGAGCAGTCCTTCACAACAACGCCCAGCCGTTTCATCGCCGACGATGATGTCGTGGTCGTCCTCACCCAAGTCACCGCCGGCGGGGAATCCGCACCCCAAGCCGATTTGATCACCTTCCGCGACGGCAAAGCCGCCAAAGTCCAGAGCTACGGGGACACTGCGCTGCAGGAACGGATCTTCGGCACGAAGCAGTAGGGCGCCAGACCCCAGACCGGCACGGCTTAATGCCCGGCACCGGCATGTCTACTGCATTGATGAGTGTGGATGCACCGGAGCTGCGCTTGAAAGATTGGACTTCGACAACGTCGCCGGACTGCGTGATGCGCCAGAGCTTTTGCGATTCCGTCAGCCACCGCCACTGGGTGGCGAGTGTGAAAGCTCTGGTTCAATCCCAGTATCGCGCACCAGTATTTATACAGGTCAGCGGACTATTCAGACCTACAACGCAGGTCCGTGAACTAAACGTGAACTGAGTCTTGGCTGCTAGCAACCCACCCTGGTCAGCCCCTGCATCGCCTCGACCGCAGCCGCGATGTCAGCTCGGAGTTGGTGCGCCTCGTCGACGGCCCAGCACGACATGTTCTGACGACCGCTTCGTGCAACTCGGCGCGCCGAGTGCAACAACGTCCCAGTGCGTCAACCGAGACAGCGATCGGAACTGTTCCACCGATCGCAACCCTTGCCTGCGTCAACGGCACTTCGAGCTGCGCAAATAGGGCAGTCTGCAGTGCGGTGATCCCCGAGGGGCGTCGGGGTCGCCGACACCCCCAGGGGATCCAAACCGCGGGACTCTGACGAGCCCCTACGGCCTAGCGGTTACGGGGCGCCGCCTGCGCCCCCGGCGCCGTCGTCGCCGTTGGCGCCGTCGGCGCCCGGGGTGCCGCCGGGGCTGGTGCCGCCCTTGCCGCCGGTGCCGCCGGTGCCGCCGGTGCCAGGGGTGCCGGGGGCGCCAGCGGTGCCGTCGGCACCGCCGTTAGGATTGCCGGCCGTGCCGCCCGCGCCGCCGTTACCACCGGCGCCACCGGCGCCACCCGCGCCGCCGTTACCGCCGACGCCGGCCTTCCCGGAACCGGTGAAGAACGGGATGAACCCGCCGCCCCCGGGTGCGCCGCCGTTGCCGCCATCGCCGCCCAGGCCGCCGCTGCCGCCCGCGCCGCCATCGCCGCCGGGGCCGCCGTTACCGGCGGCAGCAAAGTCGCCTTCACCGCTGGTGTCGCCGCCGTTCCCGCCGGTGCCGCCGTTGCCACCGGGGGCGCCGTCGCCGCCGCTGCCGCCGACGCCGCCGTCGCCGCCGCTGCCGCCGACGCCGAGGAACAAAGCGCCGTCGCCGCCGGCGCCGCCGGCGCCGCCATCGGTGCCGTCGGCACCGTTCAGACCGGCCGCACCGTTGCCGCCGTTGCCGCCGTCGCCGCCGATTGCGAAATCCTCGCCAGTCAGGTCATCCCCGCCGTCGCCGCCGTTGCCGCCGTTGCCACCGCCGAACAGGGCATCGCCGCCGTTGCCGCCGACGCCGGCAAAGAAATCAATCGTCCCTGGTCCGCCCATGCCGCCGTTCCCGCCGTTACCACCGTCGGGTCCGCCCAGGCCGCCGTTGCCGCCGCCGAAGCCGTCATTGATGCCGTTACCGCCGTTGCCGCCGTTCTGCAGGCCTACGCCGTCGTCACCACTGAAGGCTCCGATCGCACCCTCAGAGTCGGCCCCATTCGGGGCCGTGTCGCCGGTGGTGGGGTTCACGGCGTCGAGGCCGTTGAGGCCGGGGGCGCCGTTGCCGCCGTTGCCGCCGTCGCCGATGAACAGCCCGGCCCTGCCGCCGTTACCCCCGGTTGTCCCCGGCACGGTGGGGCTAAAGCCGTCACCGCCGTTGCCAGCGAACAGCCCGGCATTGCCGCCGGTGGGATTCGCTGCGGTGCCGTCAACGCCGTTTGCGATGAACATATTGACGAACGGGAGGGCACCAAAGATTTCAAAGACGGGGTCTAAGAACGCGGCGCTGAGCCCGCCATCCCCGAAAAAGTCGAGACCCCCAATTTGCAGCGGCGCCGGGATCACCGGCGCGGCCTGCGCTAGGCCTGGAGCGGCCATCAACGCCGCGCCGGGAGTGGCCAGAACCAAACCGGCGCCGCCGATTGCCGCCGCCGCCGCCAGCAATGGACGCTTCGGCTTCCGCCACCGCCGAGAGTCGGTCCCTCGAATACTATTTTTAGACATAGTGGAACCCCCTTCAAATAGAGCTTGAACCACCGACAGCAACGTAGCACCGGGCGTATCGATAACGCGTAATTTTCCCGACACCCCTTAGCTGATCGTTGCGGATTCAACAAGCAACTGAGGGTCCATTAGTCATGCTGCATAATAGAGCAGGATCTGAGAGCTATCGTTCCTAGTCAGATGGCATTTCTAGAGTTGCCGATGGCGCGTCGCGATCCGACCGAGATACAATTCTCATGACTGCCACCGGGCAGTTAGATGACCGTCACTTTTCAGATTGTTACTAACAAACTCGTCGTTGTTTGCGACATTTGCACCAGCAAAATGCAGCAGTCGATAGATCACTGACGTTAATGCGGTCCAGCTCGCGCCATTCAAAGCTAGCAACAGGCTCAACCTGCGCGGAACCTGATAAAGCAACTCTAAAAGTTGCCCGGCATACGGCTCGGGACAGCTGCTGAACAACGTTGGCGCCAGTCAGCACAACCGAGGAGAGGTCCCGCATCCCGTAATCGCGGGAAGAACACAAAACGTGCAACCATTCGTCCAAGGTGCTGAAGCTAGCAAACTGATTGAACTGGTTCAATCCCAGTATCGCGCACCACGTTTTAGCTGCGGATAGACCAATTAATGGCTCGCATGACCTCAATGTGACCTGCCCCGCGGCGCGCTAGCACCAACACCGAGAGGTAGCTAGCCATGACCACCGCCGGCGCCACCTGTGAAAACCTTGCCAGCGTTCCGCATCCGGCCGGCGCCGTCGGCGTCGATGAGTAGGAAGGCGAAGGCGCCGACCGCACCCGATACTTCGAGCACGCCCCTGTCGACATCGGCGACGCTATCCTCACCATCCGCGGCGTCCAATACGCAAACGGAGTTACGGGCCGCAGCATCCTGAGCCGCTCGGCGAGCATCTCCAGGACTTCCAGGACGACCTCACAGTGCTATACGCCCGCCAGTTGGCGGCGATGCTGCAGAACTGCGCCGACGCCTGCGAGATCTAGACGGGGCCACGCGATGACCACCACCGACGGCAAGTCCGCGATGGATCAGCGCAAGCTCAATGGCGTCCACAGCACGATCAACAGCCTCGTGGGGATGTACCCCGCCGATGAATGGAGCCTTGAAGAGTCCATAGCCGTTCGCGCGGCGCTCTATGAGATCGCCCGGTGGAGAGAGCGCGGCATACACGGCGACCAGCTCGTCAAGGTTGCTGGCGAGATTGAGGCGCGGCAGCAGACGAGAGCCCTCGATCTGACGAAGACGGAGGACTTGGACTAGCTGCGACCCGGAATCGGCCCGTCATCTTGGTTGGGTGGTGGGCCGATTGCTACGTGGAGTGGCGCTCATGGGATGGCGCAACAACCTTTGGTCAGGATGCACGAACGGCCAATAGACGCCACCGACATACCTTGCGGATGTGAGCGGCGGTTTCCTCATTGATTCCAGTGAAGTGCCCGATCTGAAGCAACTCGAGTGTCCGACTGAAAACTCATTCTCAGCAAGACCAAGCTCGGCGAGGATGTCCCGGGCGGATCCTCCCCCGAACCGGTGCCAACGTCGGATGAACTCGATCATGGCGCGCTCGTCGCGGGCCACTCCAGGTTCGATGGTTTCGTTGCGGACACCTGAATCCCATCGATTCAGGCTGCCATTGCGTTGTTGCTCCATCGTCGACACTCGTTTCCCGAGCGAAACCGGCGGCACCCGCCGCGTCTCTGTCCGGTCCAACGGTCAGCGGAACGATCCGGTTCACCGTTAGTCGACGATCCGCTGAGCCGCTCCGCGGTCGCCTTTTCGACGAGGATGGGATCCACCGAGATGGCAAGCCGTTCCGTCCGCGGCGGATCCAAAAGGGAAGCTAATAAGTCGAGTGTTCGCGCAGGTACGCCTGCATGGCCGGCGAGTTGGCGATCTTGTCGTCAAGCATCTTGCGGTAGCCGCTCATCCAGACCGACGCGAGAAACACGTGCCCTCGATACGGATTCTCGGCGCCGACCTCGGCCCCCCGGCCTTCGGCATAGACGCGCTTGATCTGGTCGACGGTCGTCACGTAGGAAAGCCTCCTGTGGAAGCTGGTGACATCCCTTGCAACACGCTCGACGTGCCGCGGGAACCGCGGCCCAAGCGCTGGAACCGCCGCTCACACCGCCGGGTGTCGGCCCCATGTGGCACAAACCGAAGCGCAATAACCGGTCGGCCGCAGGAACAGCCCGGGGAATGGCCAAACCTAAGCTGCCCGACCTGCACGTCGGCAGATTGCCGGCTTTCGCTGCTGCTGGGTCAGCCGTGTTCGCGCTGGAAAGCGTCATAGGCTTCGGCGATCATTTCGGCTTCGGCATCCAGTTGCCCGAGTGCGACAATATCGATGGCCGCGAGCGTGTGCGGTCCGAGACCCAGACTGCTGGGACGCAAGGCGAGTTTGAGGGCGTGACTTCGCAGACAATCGCAGGTGTGCATGCCGCCGGCGCGGTCGTGCTCACGAACTAGACCTATCCCAATCGGATTGCCTTCGGCGTGGAGAAAGCAACCGCCTATTCTCGCTCGCCACTTGTCACGCGCACACCCTTGGCGAGTGAAGCCGTGTCGTGGTCCCAACTAAGCGCCAAGACTTTGCAGTTTTTACCGCCATCTCGGTCAAGGAATATTGCCCCCGTGTGTAAAACGTCGTGACGGCGAACTCGTACGCCGATCTGTTCGACTGGACAACATCGCCGCCGTGGCGCCTGACCTTCCGTCAGACTGCAACCAGTCGTACGACCCCTAACCTGGGCCCCATATGGCAGGACCGCCTGGCCGCGCCTTCGGGGCCGTGTTCACACTTCGATAGGCGTCTCACCTGCATAAACCTCTGGTGGCCAGGGCCGGGATCGAACCGGCGACCTTCCGCTTTTCAGGCGGAGTTGCGGCAACGATCCGACCGCCGTTACTGCTCACACCGGAAGTAGCCGACGCGATTGGACGAGCTGGATCAGCTGGTCCGGCACTCTGGCCCCATCTTGGCCCCATAAACCGCCCGCTGCACGCCAGCTGGGTTATGTGGCCGGAGACCGCGTCAGTCAACACTGCCCGTCCCGCCGGAAGGGCTAGAGACACTTCCCCTCATCCAAGCTGATTCACACCGATTCACACCACCGCGCGCCTCTTGGGTAAAACCGGGGCGAGATATGCCCAATTGCCGCAACACCAACGTCGAGCACACGCCAACACCAGACCCAAACCACTGGCGCCAAGGGCAGCTGCTCCTTAGTGCCTGTGCTCGCATCTGGCCCAATTCAACCCGCATCGGTGACGGACATCGACGCATCGTCGCCGACGACGTGGCGGAAGCCGGCTGGTAGTCGCTGGGCCAGTACGATGACGCGTGTGTGCCAGCCCCACGCCGCGAGCGATGTCCTGCTCCTGGCGATGGACTCCGCGCAGTTCGGCGCCCACGGCGCGCAACTCCCCCGGGCCCCGTGGGTTGTACGGCTCCTTGTTGAGCAGTTGATCGCTGAGCTGCCGGACGGTCCGACTCGCGAGACCATCCTCGCACTGCGAGATCCGCAGAGAGGCGTGACCAATCACCGCGTAGCACCGGTGATGAACCAACTGGCCGCCTCTGCGTTCATCAAGCCGTTCGGTTCCTTCGACACCGCGGTGTGGATGATTGCCGACCGTGGACGCACCGCTGCCGACGCGCTCTGGTGCAAGGTCACTACCGCCGAAGCGGATTCTGTTAGGTCGGCAGCTCAGCGCGCGATGGCGATCTTCGTCGCCTGGTCAAAAACCTCGCGCCCGTGAGTTGAGTCGAGCTTGCGGACCGTCCGCGGCTCCACGCTCGTCGCCCGGCGCCACCCCTTCCCGCTGTCCACCTGCGTCGTCAGCTTGATACCGCCGGCGGTGTCTCGGATCCCGGTGACACGGATAAACCGGCCGGGCTTGAAGGCGAACGATGCCTGCCAGCACAGCTCATCGGTCTCCTGCCAGTCGATGCAGATCACCTTCGCCAGCTTGTTGGACATCTCACGTGCGGATCGGAACCGTGATTTCGGATCCTTATGCACAGCTTTGGTCAGGAATCGACGCATCGAGTCCGACGCCCAAACCGGCGGTTGACGGTCCGCGTCCACCGTCGCATGTTTGCCTTGCATCAGACGTTCGACAATGTCGGCCATCGGGTAGTTCGCGTAGTCGAACGGCCCCTTCAGCAGCTCCAGCAGAATGAGACCCACGGGGTATAGTTCGGCCGCTCGTGAAAGGGCCGCACCGCATTCGAACTCCGGCGGTGAGTAAAGGGTCGGATTGTTGAGGGCGGGAACTGCCCCTGAATCGTCGAACAGGCCGGCGAGTCCAAGGTCGCAAATTTTGGCGACGGCCGGGTCCGAGTCGTCGGTAAGTAGGACGTTTCCACTTTTCATGTCGCGGTGTGCGATCTCATGCACGTCGTGCAGAGCTGCCAGTCCACGCAGGATCGCCTGGACGATCTGAACGGCACGCGTGGAGGTGAACCGCTCTCCCCTCAGCAACGCATCGGTGATGCTTCCGCGGGGGAAGTACGGCGTGATCAGCTCAATCACCCTCATCGGTGGCGGGTAGAGCTTCTTGTCTTCAATCACCCCCGCGGCGACGACCCCGACCACATTGGGGTGTTCGATCATCTGGAGGGTCGCCGGTTCGGGCAGCACGTCATCAAGGCATGCCGTGTCGTAGCGTTTACCGACGCGGTGACAGCCGAGCTGATCATCCCACCAGAGCCTGACCTCGTTGAGCCCTCCGGGAATGCTTCTGAGGCACTCGTAGTCGAGACGCAATAGCTTTACGTCGCCGGTCACCGTCATGCACCTTCGGAAGACGACATGGACATTGCGTAGGCAGCACCGGCGTACGCGTGTGCGAGACCGGTCGTCCAGTACATCGGGTTCTGGTCGAAGCCGAACCGTTCGCATTCGATCGCGTCGAGTTCGGTCGCCTTGAGATCTAGATACTTGCCTATGGCCGACGTCTTCTCCGTCGAGAAATCGAGTTGCAGTTCGTGCGCGGCGAACATCAGCGCCGCCGCCGCGAAGACGCGGTTATAGGCGTCGCTGTAACTCCAGGAATTCGTTTTGCGCGTTTGCACGAGCACGACGCGCGTTACTTTCGCCGCCCGCAATTCTGCCGCGATACGGTCCTTGAGATCGACCAGTTGCGCGGCCTCGCGAAGTCCGGAGTTCGGTTCCAGCCGCACGCCTTGGCTCACGGGTGACGCAAGGATGCCTTCGCGCTCCGATGACCCGAGGAAGGCGAGATTCAGCTGCCGGCCCTTCACATGCGCACCCGCCGTCCGATTCACCCGGCGATCTTCCCAGAACGCCTGGACAGACACGGGCAGACACGACGGAGCACAACGCGGGACACCGGCGTCCAGGTCGCGCCTCAGCTGCCGCCGACGCGTGCTTGCGATCTCTGGGTTAAGAGCTAATGGGTAACAGTCTTACGTCTGCTACCCGGTCTCTAACGTGCAGGTCAGAACCAACCATGCCGTCTATGCCGTCACGCTCCGTTCCACACCAACACGGTCGTTGCGCCGCGTTTCGTTCACAAATCCGTTCACAAGTCTGGTTGCAGAACATAGGGGTAGTGCTCGTCATCAGCATGGGCCCCTCGAAAGGTCAACTCGACTTCGCGCCGGTCACGCCGCACCCCCTGCGGTGGGGACCCATCTGCCGGTCTCCAATCAGGATCGGTGGTCACCGTGGCGACATGGCCGCAGTCCAACACCACATACCACGACACATATCGGCCGGCCATGGTGATCTTTCTGCCATCAACGACGAGCGGCTCCAGCGTCTTCACATCGCTATCGCGGTCAACCCACTCGAGGATGTCGCGCACCGGGCTTGCATACTGGCGCACGAACCTGAGATAACAAGATCGAGCATTCTGACCGGCAGTCGTCGACCTCGGGGTCTGGGTCTTCGGATTGTTTCGTGCCACGATTTGTGGGGCCGGGTTAGGCACTGTCGGTGCGGCCGTGCCGTGCACCACGTCCATCTGCAGCGCCGGGCGGGCTGGTTGCGTCGGGCCCCGGTCAAAACCGGGTCGCCGATAGACGCAGGTTGCTCCGCCATGCGGGAAAATACGTTCTCTTGCATGCCACACCTCGGTGATCTTGCGACGCGCATCGGTCGAGAGATCTACCTGCCGGCGGGGATGTCTGCGCCGGAAAACAGATCCCGAAAAGCCCGTTTCGGACCATCCCACTGGATGGTGATAGGATGGCTGCCGGATGGTCGGGAGAGGCGATGGCGGAAATTGACCGAAGCGAGAAAATCACCATCAACGTGGGCCTGGTCGACCTCGGCCAGATCGACCTACTCGTCAATGAAGGCTTTTACGCCAATCGCACCGACTTCATCCGCACAGCGATCCGGCGGCAACTTGAAAGCCGGGCGGACGCGGTAAAGACGACGGTGGTGCGCAGGGCGCTGACACTGGGCACACAGCACCTCAGCCGTCGTGACCTGGAGAAACTGCGCGATGCGGGGCAGACCATAGAACTGCGTGTCCTCGGTTTGGCGAGTATCGCCGACGACGTGAGTGCCGATCTCGCCCTGGCAACGATCTCGTTGGTCGACGTGCTCGGCGCCTTGCGGGCGCCGAAAGCGGTGAAGGCTGCACTCGCTAGCCGCACCACCTGAGCGCGGCAGCGCCGGCCGACCGGTCGACGTCAAACATCGCACCCGAGGGGTACCCATGAACGACGACCACCGCAGTACCGGCATGTCCGAAGCACTGAGACTCACCCGCGCCGGACAGCTGACGGAGGCGTTCGCCGTCCTGCAGCGCACACTCGGAGCTGGTCAGACTGGGCCTGTCGGTACTGCCTCACATAGATTTGTCGGCGGCCACCAGGTGCCGCACACGCAATGGCCCGCCCCGCGCCGCAGGGGAGGGCTGCTCGGCAAGTTGCGGTCGTCGCGGACCTCGAATCCGGGAGCGGCCGCGGCGGCCGCCGCAGCCGGCGGCGAGATCCGCCACTTGCACCACACCGAACCGGCCGGGACCAGAAGCTATGACCTCTACATCCCGACCGGCTATACCGGCGCGCCGGTGCCGCTGATTGTCATGCTGCACGGCGGACGGCAGGACGCCACCGATTTCGCCGCAGGCACCCGAATGAATGACCTCGCCGAGCAGCACACGTTCCTCGTCGCGTACCCGCAGCAATCGGCAGCCGCAAACAGCGGCGGCTACTGGAACTGGTTCTCCCCCGCCGACCAGCAAGAAGGCGCCGGCGAGCCTGCGATCATCGCCGGTATCACCCGTCAGATCATGGCCGACCACGAGATCGACGCCGCCCGGGTCTATGTCGCAGGGCTCTCCGCCGGCGGCGCCATGGCGGCGGTGATGGCCGCGACCTACCCGGATCTCTACGCAGCGGTCGGCGTGCATTCCGGAATCGCCTACCGCGCAGCACGTGATGTCGGCTCGGCATTCGTCGCCATGCGGACAGGCGGCTCGCCGGCCCCGGGCGGTCACGTGCCGTTGATCGTGTTTCACGGCGATCGTGACCACATCGTCGCGCCGGTCAACGCGAAGAACCTCGTCGCCGCCCGGCTGGCCGCGGCCGACACCCCGGTGTCAGACACGACGCACCTCGATGAGCAGACCACCGGCCGCGCCTGCACGCGGACCGTGCATACAGACGCCGACGACAACGTTCTGGCTGAGTCCTGGACAGTTCATGGCGGAGGGCATGCCTGGTACGGCGGGAGCGCGGTTGGGTCCTACACCGACACGTTAGGCCCCGACGCGTCAGCAGAAATGGTTCGATTCTTCCTCGCCCGGAGCCACATGCCCTGAACGAGGGCGCGCCGCCCGCGCGGCGCGGCCCGGGAAATGTTCGCCCGGCGATCCACGCTGCAGATAGCTTCGTCCCTGATTGCCGACCAGCACGGGGGCCGGGCCCGCTAATACAGAGAATCGTCCGGGTAGCTCACCCTCGGGACAGCCGGCGCGCGTTGGCACGCACCCGACGACGCACCGGGGTCAGAACTCGGCCGGCCGCGACAGGGCCGGGTGCCGCGGTCGCGACGGCCATCGCCGCCTGCATGTAGGCCTCGACCTTCTCCTGCCACATCCGCGTGTACTCCCGGCGATCCCGAGCACTGGGCGGCCATCCGCCTGTAAACATCCGCGCCGTCCGGTACCCGATCACGATCGGCGCCGTACAGGCGATCTCGCACGCCTGCATCCAGGGTGCGATCCAGTCGGTAGCCGACGGCATCCGGGCGACGCGGCGAGAGGTAGTCATCCCGCGAGCCTACGGTTGCGCACTCGTTCTACGATGCCGAAGTTCACGACCGCAAAGTGTCCAGCGATCCCGTGGCCTGAAACAACGGTGTGTTCGACAGCCTGACCAGCGCACATCGCAGCACCGCGCTCGCCGTGACACCCCTTGGGTGTACTCGGTCATGATATTGGACACAGTCGGTCGATCGGTGGGAGGCCGCCGAGTGCGCAGTGCCCGGCGTCGAGTCGTTGTAGCGCCCGAGCCATGGGGCAAGTGCTCGGCGCGCTCGGCGTTGTTGGTGAAGACTTGCCGGTAGACCCACTCTCGTGGTGACGATCGATTCTGTCGAGATCCCCCGACCGGGCTACACCGGGGTGCCAGGGCCCCTGGTCGTGATACTGCACTGCGGTGAGGACGCCACCGACTTTCGCCGCCGTACCCGCATAAACGCCCTCGGCGAGCGGCACGTTGCTCGTCCCCTACTCGCAGCAGTTCGTAGCGGCTCTGCGACGACGAGATGCCGCCATCAATTCCCCGCCATATGTCACACAAACTCGGCGTGGCCACCGACGGACAGGCCGGCTCAGCGAACGTGCGAATGATTCGGAAAGCCAATCCCCGCGGTCGCGCGGGATGGGGTTTTTATCACCGCCTGGCCCATACCGCGCAGCCCACGCCCAGCAGCGCTGCGGTTGCTACGAGCACACCGGCAGACCCGGCACTGGCGGCCACCGCCCCAATCGAACCGGGCACCAGCACGACGCTGAGCCGATTTCCAAGCAGACGCCACGTCATCGCAGTGCCTCGACGTTCAACGGGTGCATTGTCGGCCACTGCCGACATCGTGATCGGCTGGGACAGCCCCAGCCCCGCACCGAGTACCGCCGCTGCGACAAGCCATACCGCGTGCTCATGCCACGTCGCAACGGCCACGAAGGCTGCCGCTGAGAAAATCATGCCAGTCAGCAGCACAGTCCTCCGCCCGAGGACTCGGACGGCCAAGCCGCTGATCAAGCGCACTACCATCGACGCGACCGCCCGCACAGCGAGCGCCCACCCCACGAACGCGGCAGTAAAGCCCGCTTCCTGGCCGAGGGCGGGAAGATACACCAGTGTGATGTCGACGGCAGCCATGACGATTCCGCTGACCAGCACCGCTTGTCGTATGCCGCGATCGCGTAGCAGCGGAAGCACGCTGTCCCCGATTGGGACGTTCGCCCGCACGGGGCGGGAACCGATCGCACACGACGTCGCGATGGCGATGCCCGACAGCACAAGCGCCGATATCAAGACGCCGGCGCCGACACCGAACGAGAGCAGCAGCGGTCCCACAGCCTGGCCCAACGACGACGCGAATGTGTAAGTACCGAAACGGGAATCGCTTGCGTCGGTCGACATCTTCGCGACCGCCGTCTGCTCGCCGGTCATGCACAGCAGATGACCCACGCCGGCGAGCACAAGGCTGGCGGCCAGCCACCCCACCCGCGGTGGCGCGATCAGCAGGACGACACACGAGACAGTCAACATCGCGCCGCCAGTCAGTAGGACCGGACGTTCACCGAACCGGTCCACCAGCTGTCCCGCGGGCAGGGCCAGCAGAAGAGGGGCGAAGGCATAGCTGGCAGACAGCAAGCCGAGCAGTGCCGGTGCGACACCGGCGTCCAGCGCGGCGTAGGAAACGCTGGGTCGTACCGCGAAGACAAACGCCTGAACGGTGACGGCGTGGACCACCAGAGGAGTCCACGTCCGCCACCGTCCCCGGCGCCGCGGTTCAGCGGCCATGGCGCGGAACCGTTTGGATCGTCACCTCTCCTTCGCGTCGCGAATCAACTGTGGAAGACAGTTCGGCGTCGGCGTTCGTATCCGCCTGCGCTCCAACATGATCGACGTCGGGTGAGGTACCGCCGGTGCCGACACCGACGGCCTCGCGGCCGCGACCTTTTCGAGCCGCGATATAGCGCCATACCAGCGGCACAACCACCGCCAGCCCGAGCGCCACATACAGCGCGATCGACAGCGGTGACGACACCAGCGCGCTGGGGTCACCATCGCTGAGCTGCAGAGCGCGCCGTAGCTGCTGTTCGGCCAGCGGGCCCAGGATGACGCCGATGATGATAGGCACGATCGGCAACCCGAAGCGACGCATGAGGACACCGAGCAGACCCATGACGAGCAGCAGATACAGCCCCATCGCTGAACCGTCGGTAGCGTAGGCCCCGATCGAGGCGAACACGAGGATCCCCGCGTACAGGTATGGCCGTGGAATGCGCAGCAAGCGCGCCCACACCGGGGCCAGCGGAAGGTTCAATGCCAGCAGCAGCGCATTGCCGATGAACAAGCTGGCGATCAACCCCCACACCAGCTGCGGCTCGTTCTCGAACAGCAACGGGCCCGGCTGAATTCCGTACTGCTGAAAGCCGGCCAGCAACACCGCAGCGGTCGCCGACGTCGGCAGACCCAGTGTCAGCAGCGGCACCAGCACACCGGCGGCCGAGGCGTTGTTGGTGGCCTCCGGTCCCGCCACTCCTTCGATAGCGCCGTGGCCGAACTCCTCCGGCCGCTTCGACAGTTTGCGCTCCGTCACATAGGACAAATAGGTGGGGATCTCGGCCCCGCCCGCCGGCATCGCCCCGAAGGGGAAACCGATCGCCGCACCGCGCAGCCATGGCCGCCAGGACCGCGACCAGTCGGAGCGGCCCATCCACGGCTGTCCGACCGGAATGATGTCGGCTGCGCGGCGGCGCAGGTGCATCGCCGTCCACAGTGCTTCACCCAGCGCGAAAATGCCGACGGCGACCACGATCACGTCGATGCCATCCATCAGCTGCGGCAGCCCGAAGGTCAGGCGGTCTTGACCGCTCGACGCGTCGATGCCGACCAGACCGATGAACAATCCGATGGCGAAGGACGCCAGGCCGCGGATCCGTGAAGCTCCGAGCACCATGGTGACCGCCGCGAAGGCCAGCACCATGAGCGCGAAATAGTCGGCGGGAGTGATCGCCAGGGCGACCTTGACCATGTAGGGCGACACCATCACCAGCAGGGCGGTCGCGATGGTGCCGGCGACGAACGATCCGATGGCCGCCGTGGCCAGCGCCTGGGCGGCCCGCCCTGCTCGTGCCATCTTGTTCCCCTCGATAGCGGTCATCACCGAGGACGCCTCACCGGGGGTGTTGAGCAGGATCGAGGTGGTTGAGCCGCCGTACATGCCGCCGTAGTAGATGCCGGCGAACATGATCAGCG
Source organism: uncultured Actinomycetota bacterium (assembly GCA_963848855.1). GTDB lineage: Bacteria > Actinomycetota > Actinomycetes > Mycobacteriales > Mycobacteriaceae > Mycobacterium. The sequence goes on along the minus strand of CAWKFL010000003.1, from coordinate 679,967 downwards.
CGCCGGTCGGATCCAGACCGAACGTCAGCGGCAATAGCAACGCGACGGTCATCGCCGGCCCGATTCCCGGTAGCACACCAACGGCGGTACCGAGGATCACCCCGACCAAAGCGAACAGCAGGTAGGTCGGCGTCAGCGCGTGTTCAAACCCCTGCAGCAGCATCTCCAGTGATTCCATGTCAGATCACTCCCCCAAGCACACCGGCCGGCAAGTCCACATCAAGGGTGTAGGCGAACAGCAGATAACTGCCAAACCCGATGGCCGCCGAGATGGCGAAGTCACGCACTAAGTGCCGACTGCCCAGCGCGATGACGGCACCCCAGAACAACAGCGTGCCTGTGATCGGCCAACCGAGCGTCTCCATCAACACGGCGTTGCCCAGGAAGATGCCGGCTATGGCTACTAAGGGCAGCCAGGCCGTCGGCTGCTCGAGGTCGATGTCCTCGCCGCCTTCCATCTCGCCGCGGCCACCGCGGAGCACATCGACGACGAGGGCCGCTGCGAGCACGACCAACAGCCCGCCGACGACGATCGGCACGGTCGCCGAATTGAGCGGGCCCCTGGTCGCCGCGTTGTTCGACAGCGTCGAGGCGTCATACAACGCGACGCCACCGAGGACGAACAACAGCACCGCGACGCCCAGTTCGGACTTTCCGGAGAGCTTCGCCGAGAGCGGTGTGCGCACCGCCGAAACTTGGCTGCTCACGGCTGGATCCCGTCGACCGTTTCTTTGATCTCGGTGGCCTGGTCCTTGAGGTAGGTGCTGAACTCATCACCGGACATGAACGCGTCCACCCAGCCGTTCTTGTCGACGGCTTCTTTCCACGCCTGGCTCTGATGCATCTTGTCGAACGCCTCGATCAGCCGTTCAGTTTGCTGCTCGTCGATGCCGGGAGGCGCCACCACACCGCGCCAGTTGGCCACGACAACGTCGCTGCCGGACTCCTTCAACGTGGGCACGTCGGGAAGGGAGTCGAAACGCTCGGCGCCGGTGACCGCGATGGCCTTAAGGGCTCCGGCGTCGACCTGCTCGACCACGTCGGCGGCGCTCATCACAGCGAACTCGACCTGCTTGCCCAGCACGGCGGGCAACACTTGGCTACCACCGAAGCTGACGTAGTTGACGTCCTCTCGGGAGATTCCGTGAGCTTCTGCCATGCGCAGGGTGGCCACGTTGTCCGCGCCGCCGATCGCCGAGCCACCGCCGACGTTGAGTCGGGGGTTTTTCTTCCACGCCGCGACCAGACCGTCGTAGTCGTTGATCGGTGAGTCCCCGGGTACGACGACGGCCAGATATTCATCGAGCAGCTTGACCAGCGGCGTGGTGTTGTCGAACGTGTTCGCCGAGCCCTGCGAGACGGTGGCGGCCACCAGACCGAAGCCCATCTGCATCACCAGCTCGCCGTTGCCCTTGTCGTCGGTAAGCCGCGACAGCCCCACCGTTCCGTTGGCGCCGTCCACGTTGAACACGTCGACGCGGTTGACGATTTTGTCCTGCTCCATGATCTTTGCGGCCGTTCGGGCGGTCGTGTCCCAACCGCTCCCGGCCGAGTTGGGAACCATGTAGCGGAACTGATCGAGTTGGTCGCCGCCGCCCGCTGCGCCCGGTCCGCCCGAGCAGCCCGCCGTCAGACCGATCGCCGCGGCGGCCGCAGCCGCGAGTGTCGCCTTAGTGAACCTGTTCATCAGTACCTCCTGTGATGCGAAACAACTTGTTAGAGGTAGCGTGATCGCGGCCACAACCGGTGTCACGCTTGCGCTGGCAACGTTTCTTGTGCTCGTTGTGATCGCCGATCAGTGGGTCTCGACCCGGTGTCGGCTCCTACGATCAGGACGTGAGGTTTGGCCGGCTGCCCCTGTCGCGGCAGCTGCTTTTGTTGCAGATATCGCTCATCCTCTTGGTGCTCGGTGTTGTCGTCGCGATCACCTACGCCCAGTCCACAAGCGACTTTCGGCGTTCGACCGGGAATCGACTGCTTGGGCTGGCGGAGACCTTCGCCACCGACTCGGTGGTGCGTTCGGGTTTGCGTGGAGATATTCCGGGGGGGTCCATCGCGCCGATCGCGGCACGGGTCCAGTCGGTGTCCGGCGTCGACTTCGTCGCCGTGCTCGACCGCGACGGCAACGCCATCGCCAGCCAAGATCCCGACCACCTCAGTGGCACTTGGACTTTCGGCGCCAGTGACGTCCGGACCGGCCGGGCCTGGGTCGGACCCGCAGAGCTGCCGGACGGCAAATCCTCCATACAGGCCCATGTGCCCGTCCTTGATCCCGAGAACCGACAACGACTCGGTTACGTGGTGATCGGGCGGTACTCGCCCAGTGTGCGGGACCGCCTGACTGCCGCGGTGCCTGACCTACTGATCTATCTCGGGGTCGCGAGCGCACTGGGGGTCGTGGGCTCGGTGCTGCTAGCCCGGCGTATCAAGCGTCAGACGCTGGGGCTGGAACCGCGCGACATCGCCGGGCTTGTGGAGCATCGCGAGGCCTTGCTGCGCGGGATCAAGGAGGGAGTGTTAGGCCTCGACCTGAACCAGCGGATCACGATCGTCAACGCTGAAGCTCAGCAGCTTCTGGACCTTCCCGAGGACGTGGTCGGTCGGCGTATCCACGAGGTCGGCCTGACCCCGTCTGCGGTGAGTGCGCTCACCGATGAACACAGCACCACCGACCGCGTTTTGGACACCAGTGCACGGATCGTGGTGCTCAACCGCATGCCCGTGGTGTCCCATAACCGGGTGATCGGTTCGGTGGTGACTCTGCGTGACCGCACCGAATTGTGGGGTTTGCGACAAGAATTGGACACCACCCGACACACCGCAGATGCGCTGCGCGCCCAAACCCATGAATTCTCCAACCGCCTGCACACCATCGCCGGTCTGCTTCGGCTGGGCAAGTGGGAAAGAGCTCAGCGGTATGTGACCGATCTGCAGACCGGCCACAACCAATTCCTGCGCTCGGTGACATCACGCATCCAAGACCAGACCCTGGCCGCCTTGGTCGTCGCCAAGGGCAGCCTAGCGTCCGAACGCGGCGTCGATCTCACCGTCGCGGACACCACCCACGTGGGGGTGCTGACACTGGACGTCGCCGCCACACTCGAAACGGTGATCGGCAACTTCGTCGACAACGCACTGGAGGCATGCGCTGGCGCGACCGGCCGTCACATCCGGCTGGAGATCATCGAAACCCCCGAGCACCTCACGGTCGAGGTGCGCGACGATGGGCCCGGCGTAGACCCCGCGGTGATGGGAATGATCTTCGAACGAGGGGTCAGCACCAAGTCCACCGACCGCACTCGCGGGATCGGCCTGGCGTTGGCCAAGGCCGTGTGCGAGCAACGCGGCGGACACGTCAACGCCCGCAACGACGGCGGTGCCGTTTTCGCCGCGGTCATCCCGATAGCACAACGAGCACAACGAGACTTGTCAGCGCAACGTTGACTGCCGGCACTGCGCCGTCGGACGGTTAGAGCCAACCGACCGAAGGAGATCCATGAGCGCCCGTCAGAAACTCAAGCAATTGCTAACCGATCCGCAGATCGTGCAGGTGCCCTCCGTCTACGACGCTCTGTCTGCCCGGCTGGCCCAGGCCGCAGGGTTCCAGGCGATCAGCGTGACTGGCAACGGTATCGCGGCCAGCCTGCTGGGACGACCCGACGTCGGCCTCGTGACACTGACCGAAAGTGCCCAAGTGGCCCGTAATATCGCTGCAGCGGTAAACATTCCGGTCATCTTCGACGCCGACACCGGATACGGCACCGCGCTCAACGTGACGCGCACCATCCAGGAATTCGAAAACGCCGGAGTGGCCGCCATCAAGCTCGAGGACCAGGTCACACCGAAGCGGTGCGGTGTGCTCGACGTGCCGATCCCGGTGGTGAGCGAGCGCGAGTACCTCGGCAAGGTCGAAGCTGCTTTGTGGGCTCGCAAGGATCCCGACTTCGTGATCATTGCCCGCACCGATGCCGCCAACACGCTGGGCGTCGAGGCAGCGGCGCGGCGCGCGAAGCGCGCGATCGAAGCCGGCGCAGATTCCGCGCTGGTCATCGGCGTCCGCGAGCCAGCCGACGTCGAAACCGTCCTGTCCATCGTCGACGCTCCCCTTTTCACATTGGTCGAGGAAAAGGGACCGCTGTCCACGATGCACGTCTCACAGATCGGCGAATTGGGCTTTTCGATGGCGATATACCCCGGCGTCATCCGCTACTCAATGGTCGCCGCGGCCAGGCGCGCCCTCGCCGTGTTGCGCGACGAAGGGCAGAGCACCACTGTCCGTCCCTTCATGGCAACCCCGGACGAGTGGAATGAGCTGATGGAGATCGATACGTACTTCGATATCGAAAAGCGCTTCGTCCGCGGGTCCGGCCAGGCCGAAGAGCCCGTATCGTTATCCCATGCCGGAGGGCAGCGCTGACTTGGCGGTCCTCGTCGTCGACGACGACTTCATGGTCGCGGGTCTTCATGCCGAACTCGTCGCCGACACCGACGGGTTCCGCGTCGCGGGTAGGGCCGGCACCGGCTTACAGGCACTCGAGATGGTTGCCGCACTGCAACCCGACCTGCTGCTACTGGACGTGCATCTGCCCGACATGAGCGGCTTAGAGGTCTTAAAGCAGCTGCGAGACCGCGGCGAAGATGTCGATGCCATCGTGGTTACTGCCGAACGGGACGCCGAGTTCGTTAAGGCCGCGTTGCGCGGCGGCGCCACCCAATATTTGGTCAAGCCGTTCGATTTGGACGAGCTTCAGGCCCGGATCCTCAGCTATGCCGCCGGCAGACTGCGCACGGGAAAGACCGACCAGCAAGATATCGACGCGGCGTTCTCGACGCTTAGCCGTCGGCCGCAACGGGAACGGCCGGCCCCGCCAAAAGGTCTCAGCAACGAAAGCCTCGATCTCATCAGGGCAGCTCTAGCAGAAGGACAAGAGCACTCAGCGACCACCTGCGCGGAGGCGACCGGAATGGCGCGCCCGACGGTGCGGCGATACCTCGAATACCTCGTCGCCACGCGAGACGCCAAGGTAAGACTCAAATACGGCGGCGGCAGGCCCGAGCGTCTCTACCGGCACGCGCGATAGGTCGGCAATCGCCCTGCCGGTTGTGCCCAGCGGGCGAACATCTCGAAGAGTTTGGCGGTAGTGGCCGGACGTGGCGGGCACCAACAGTTGACTCTTGCCCGACTCTTCCGTCATCAGTAAACTCATTGGGGGTCGCCTGCGCAGCGGTTCAATATTTTCACCGCAAAGGAGTCGCCATGCCCGCTCTACTGGACGGTGTTGTCGTCGTCGATCTCGCCCGCGGGCTGGCCGGCCCGCACGCCGCCATGATGCTCGGCGATCTCGGCGCCCGGGTCATCAAGGTCGAGGTGCCCGGCAGCGGAGATGACACCCGAGGGTGGGGCCCGCCTTTCGTTGGGCCCGAGGATGATCGGCAATCGACCTACTTTCTGTCCTGCAACCGCAACAAGGAATCCCTCACGCTGGATCTGAAGAGTGAGGATGGGCAGCAGACGCTCACCCGGATGGTCCGGGCGGCCGATGTGCTGGTGGAGAACTTCCGCACCGGGGTCCTTGACCGCCTCGGCTTCCCGGTAGAGCGGCTCCATGAGCTCAACCCCGGACTTGTGGTGTTGTCCATCACCGGGTTTGGGCACGACGGGCCCGAAGGCGGTCGAGCCGGATACGACCAGATCGCCCAGGGTGAGGCCGGGCTGATGAGCCTCACGGGCGCAAATCCGAACGAGCCCACCCGCATTGGCGCGCCAATCGCCGATCTGCTCGCCGGGATGTACGGCGCCTACGGCGTGGTCTCGGCGTTGTACGAGCGGGAGCGCACCGGCCGGGGCCGCGTCGTGCGCACTAGCCTGCTGGCCGCCATCGTTGGCGTGCACGCCTTTCAAGGCACCCGCTACACCGTGGCCGGCGAGGTTCCCCAAGCCGAGGGCAATCACCACCCCTCGATGGCGCCCTACGGTGCTTTCCGATGCAAGGACAGCATCATCCAGGTCGCCGTCGGCAGCGAGGGACTATGGCGCAAATTCGCCCCCCTGGTCGAGATCGAACCCGACAGCCCGCTGTTCGCCGACAATGCGCATCGGGTACGACACCGCAAGGCCTTGATCGAATTGATCAACGATGCCTTCGCCGACCGCAATGTTGACGACCTGCTGGCCGAGCTCGACAACGCCGGGGTGCCCGCCGGCGAGGTGCGCACACTCGACCGCGTCTACCAATGGGACCAAACCCGTTCCCAAGGGCTGCTTCTCGACGTCGAGCACGCCACCCTAGGCCGCATCACCCTGCCCGGCCCGCCGCTGCGACTCGACGACGGCGAACGCGAAAACCACGATGCACCCCCCACCCTGGGGCAACACAACGACAGCGTGCGAGCGTGGCTCGACGAACTCGACGGCTCGCAATCAAACACACAGCCGTGACAGATTGTGCGGGGCGAGGACCTTACCACTCCCGCAGATGCACGTCAGCCCAGTGTCTGAGCAGTACGACCCCGCCGAACTCGAGCTGGTGATCGTCGACACCTCCTTTTACGCGGCAGGGCCCATGCTGATGTTGTTGAACACCAACATCGAAGGCCCGCGGTCCGGCCAGACCATGCTGCAGTTCATCGAGCAGCGCCAACCGGTCCCCACGCGAAAGTCCAGTGGTCGTTGCCGTCCAAACCCAAAACGTCGAGGAGCAGAGTCGGGGTCGGCCATGCGGTTTATGCTCAGCTCGGGTGAAGTTGGTGCCGCCTTGGCGCCGCTGGAGTTTTGAGGCGAACGATGGCCCACAACGACCCGCTTCCGACACAGCGGGGTATGCCTGCCGGGATCGCGGCAGAAGTGGTGGCGGCCGGCTTCGAGGATCCCGCCGAGATCGGGCGGGGCGGGTTCGGTGTGGTGTACCGCTGCACTCAGTGTGCGTTGGACCGCACCGTCGCGGTAAAGGTTCTCACAACTGATCTCGAGCCGGACAATGTGGAGCGGTTCGTGCGCGAGCAGGTGGCGATGGGACAGCTGTCGGGACATCCCCACATCGTCAACATCTTCCAGGTCGGCACCACCGACACCGGTCGGCCCTACATCGTCATGCAGTACCACCCACACGGGTCGTTGGAGGCCAAGATCCACGACACGGGTCCGGTCGACTGGCGCGATACGCTGCACATCGGGGTCAAGGTGGCTGGCGCGCTGGAGACCGCGCACCGACGCGGCACCCTGCATCGCGACGTCAAGCCGGCAAACATCCTGCTCACCGACTACGGCGAGCCGCAACTGACGGATTTCGGTATCGCCCGGATCAGCGGCGGCTTCGAGACCGCGGACGGACTGATCACCGGGTCACCGGCCTACACGGCGCCGGAGATACTGCACGGGCAGCCGCCACAGGTGGCCTCCGATGTCTACAGTCTGGCGTCGACGCTGTTTTGCGCTGGGACGGGGCATGCGGTGTTCGAGCGCCGCGAAGGCGAGCAGCTGGTGGCCCAATTCTTGCGGATTGCCAAGCATCCGTTGCCGAATCTGCAAGATTCGGGCTTGCCGGCCGACTTGAGCGCAGTGATCGAACACGCGATGGCCCGTGACCCGAAGGACCGTCCGGCGACTGCGGCGGAGTTCGGCCACCAGCTGCGTGAAGTGCAGCGCCGCCACGGCATCGCGGTCGATGACATCCCTGTACCCCTCCCAGCCACGGCGACGGTTACGCGGATCCCGGCGCAGTCGACGGGCACGCTGCGCAGCGACTCGGCGTTGACGCCGCCGACCCCGGCCACTCGGTTCCGTCTGCCGACGGCTACGAAGACGATGGTCGACCGCACCCGGCTGATTGAGACCTTACGCGCCGGTCAGAACAAGAAGCTCACGGTCATTCATGGCCCGACCGGTTTCGGCAAAAGCACGCTGGCCGCCCAGTGGGCCAGGCTATTAACCGCCGATGGAGTTCCGGTGGCATGGCTGACCGTCGACCATGACGACAACAATGCGGTCTGGTTCCTGTCGCACCTCATCGAGGCCATCCGCACGGTGACACCCGCGCTGGCCACGGAGCTCGGTGAGCTGCTGCAAGAACACGGTGACGACGCCGAGCGCTACGTGCTCGCGTCGCTGATTAACGAAATCCACCAGAGCGGCACAAAGATGACCCTGATCATCGACGACTGGCATCACGTCACCGATCCGACCACCATCGCGGCGTTGCGCTACCTGCTGGACAACACCTGTCCCGGGCTGACCGTCGTGGTGACCGCCCGCACCCAGCTTGGACTGTCGATGAGCCGTATGCGGATGCAGGACGAACTGGTCGAAATCGACGGCACGGCACTGCGTTTCGACAACACCGAGTCGGAGAAGTTGTTGGTCGACCTGAGTGGGTTGGACCTAGATCGCAGCGACGTCGAGGAGCTCACCGCGAAGACCGACGGCTGGGTGGCGGCACTGCAGCTCGCATCGCTGTCGCTGCGCGGAAGCGAGGACCCGGCTCGATTAATCGGCACAATGACCGGTCACCACCACGCGATCAGCGCGTTCCTCGCCGAGAACGTGCTAGACGCCCTGGAACCGTCCACGCTGGACTTCCTGCTGAACACCTCGATCACCGAGCGGATCTGCGGTGAGCTGGCGTCGCTGCTGTCCGGCGTGCCCGACGGTCAGACGATGCTCCACCAGGTCGAGGAACGCGACTTGTTCCTTCGGCGCATCGACGACCAGTGGTTCCGTTATCACCAGCTGTTCCGCGAGTTCCTGCAGCACCGGTTGGCGCGCGACCAGCCCACGCGGGTCGCGGAACTTCACCGCACCGCATCGGCGTGGTTCGTCGAGCGCCGCATGGTCAGCGAAGCGGTCGATCACGCGCTTGCCGCCGGTGACGAACAACGGGCGGTCGAGATTGTCGAGAACGACGGCATCTATCTGGTAGCGAACTCGCAGATGGCGACGCTCATCGCGCTCGTGAGCAGATTGCCGGCAGCGGCCGTGCAGTCGCACCCTCGGGTGCAGCTGGCGCTGGCCTGGGCCAACATCATCCTGCACCGGATCCCTGTTGCGGAGCACGCGTTGGCACTGATGGACTCGACGCTGGAGACGTCAGGCCTATCGGCCGACGAGATCGCCGACGTGCGCGCGGAAGCCGGCGTCGTGCGCGGTCTGGTGGCGTTGCGGTCCGACCGGCTGGCGGGCATCGACGAGCACATCGCGCCCGCCCTGGCGCGAGCGGACCGGCTGCGTCCATTCGCCGTGGCGTTGGCCGCGAACGTGGCGACATTCGCGGCTGCGTACCGATATGACCTCCCCGAGGTCAACCGGCTCCAGGCATGGGCGGCGCCCTTCTACGAACACAGCCGAGATGCGTTCAGCGTGGTTAATGGATTGTCGTTCACCGGGATCGCACACCGGTTATTGCTCGATATCCCTGCGGCGGAGGATTGCTTCCGCAAGGCGCTCAAGATCGCCAAGCGGTCCGGGGGCAGGTACTCCCACAGTGCCCGGCTGGCCAGCTCGATGCTCGGTGAATTGTTATATGAGCGAGGCGAAATCGATGAAGCCGAGCGTCTGCTCGAGGAAAGCTTCAAGATCGGGGCGGAGGGTGGTTCGGTTGACTTCAAGATCGCTCGCTACATAATTGGTGCCCGGATCAAGGTGCTCCGTGGTGATCGAGAGGCAGCGATCCAAAGGCTCGACGAGGCCACCAGAGTGGCGCGCGCCCTGTCACTGGATCGACTACGGGCAATGGTGGAGAATGAACGAATCCGCCTCGGACTTCCGCCGTTTCCGAAATTCGGTGTGCTGCCGGTGACCTCCTACTACGCGCGCCGGCAGCCGACGGACGCGATCGACGAGATCACTGTGCAATTTGAGGAGGCCACGGCAATCCGGCTGCTCATCGCCAAAGACGACCCGGCGAGTAGAGAACTTGCCTGCCGGTGGGTACAGGAATGGGTCGACCGGCTGGCGGCTCAGAACCACCCGCAGCCGTTGTTGCGGGCGCGCCGCCTGTTGGCCGCCTGCCTCGCTGCAGCTGGACGCGATGACGAGGCTAAAAGGACTCTAGCCACCATCGCCGCGCAATGCTCCCAGCTGGGACTATTCCGTTTCCTCCTCGACAGCGGACCCTACGTAACGGCCACTATCGCGGCGCTGCAGGAGGATCACGCGGCTGGCCGGTGGCCACCAGAGTGGCCGGATGTTCCAGCCGATTTCCTAAATAGACTCATCAATGCCGAGGCAGTGCAACGGATTTAACCGATGGACGGCCGCCAAACTCGAGCCGCGCCTACCTTTTGCCGATGTGCTTGTCGTCGTTGCGCGCCTGACGCAGTGGGAAACCCGCCGCCCGTCCGCCGGCATTGCTGCGCCTTCGATGGACGCCGCCTCTCCTAGACCGGTTTCGTCGGGGGCGGCTGTGCGGGTTGGGCATTCGCCGCGTCGACGACGATCGAGTGGTTCGGCGCTTGTCCCATTGGTCGCGAGGCGTGCCGCTCCGCTGATCCGGGCCGACCCGAACCCCGTCAGTCGAGCCGGTCGGGTGCGCCGCGTCGTCGTAGTCTGCGTTGTGCTGACCCCGTTGGCGGGAATCGCGCGGGTGTTGACCACCATCACGAGGCCGCCGTCGATGGTGACAACACAACCTGTGGGTTTGCGTCAAGCAGGATTCTGATCGACGTTTGTCGCGAACAGTCCTCTCGGAGTGAGGACCAACCGCGCAGATACCTGACGACGCTGAGCGCCATGACGATGCAGCCGGATGCCCAAGCCGTCCACGCGGCACCGTCGCCTCGAGGCCGAGCTGTGTGCCGCATTCATCTATTGCTCTTGCCAACCAATGGCCTGACAGCGCGATCGGGGCGGTAGCCACTCGACAGTGCTAAGCGTGCGGTGCACTGTCAGCCCCCAATGCGTCGGCGATGATTGAGGTTGCGGCAGCAAGGGACTCAGGCTGGTGGTATCGGTGCCTGTCTTCGATGGTCTCGAGGTGATCGCGAACCGCCTCCGGCGTAAGTTCGGTCAGAACGGTCCCGGCGGTCTCGGCGACGAATATCTGCGCTACCCGCCCGCCTGCGACCGAGTACACGTTTCCATTCGCAGCGCACTGCTCGTGGGCGAGATAGGCGACGACGGGACTGACAAACTCGGGCGAAACACGGACAGTCAGGTCGCCGAGGATGCCTTCCGTCATGCGGGTCGCGGCGATCGGGGCGATCGCGTTCACGGTGATGCCGTGGGCGGCACCTTCGAGCGCGAGCACCCTGGTCAGACCGGCGATTCCGGCCTTGGCCGCTCCGTAGTTTGCCTGGCCGAAGTTGCCGAACAAGCCAGATGCCGAGCTGGTGTTGACGATTCGCCCATACTTTTGGCCGCGCATCAGCGTGAACGCGGGTTGGCTGACGAACAACGCGCCTTTGAGATGGACGTCGATCACCGCGTCGATCATCGACACATCCATCTTATGAAAAGCTTTGTCCCGGATTATCCCCGCATTATTGACCAGAATATCCAGGCGCCCGAAGGCGTCGAGTGCTGCATCAATGATCGCTTGACCGCCCGCCGCGGTCGCGACCGTGTCGTGGTTCGCAACCGCGGTTCCACCAAGCGCCGCGATCTCGTCTACTACTGCCTGTGCGGCATCAATGGACGAGCCATCGCCATTGACCGAACCGCCTACGTCGTTGACCAAAATGCGTGCTCCGCGTCGAGCCAGTTCTAGGGCATGTGATCTGCCTAGCCCGCGGCCAGCGCCCGTGACGACGGCGACGCGATCGTCGAAATACAGTCCAGACATTTGATATCTCCTTCATTTTGCGACGAAGAGCGTTGATCTGTTGTGCTCTCGAGTCTTTGGAACGCGTCACGTCTGAACTGCTGAGCGAACGCGTCCCTCGGGTTGCTTCACATCCCGCGCTACTGCGCGCATCCTGGCCGCATCGCACGCTCAACCGCGAGATCCAGCGGCTACTGCAACTGACAGGGCTGCACCGCTACGGAACTGCCATCCCGAAGCAACACATAAGCTCGACTTGAACCTGCGGGCTTCGGAAAAACATGGCCAGGAACTTGCTCAGGGCTTCGGGACGCACATTCGCGCGTTCGGCGTCGTTCTATCGCTGTCTTTCCCGATCGGCACATCGCTTACCATATCAGACAGATGCTTAGTATAACAGGCGACCCTGGTCATGATGTCCGAGGCGCTACCGCATCCGCGGCAGATTCGGCCAGAGCGTCCACCGGTCCGACCGACGGGTTAAGTAGAGTGGTGCCCAATGCCCACGGAAGCTGGTTTAAAACGGACTTGGACTCGAACGTCGTGCAGGACCCCAAACTGATTACGCGCGAGGCGATGTCGTTGATCCATTTGAGCAGCAGGCCAAGCGTAAACACGAGGACTCTGTGCTCGTTGGCGGACGGAACATTTCAATTCTCCGTCGATCTGCCAGGGCATGTTTCGTAAAAGACTGTGTCGCAACGTGATCGATTGCGAATCGATGGATGCTCGGCGGCGCGACAGGCCCCCCAGCTCGCCGACACGGCTGCGACGCTGTTATAGGAGACTCTCGGGCACGTCTATTTCGGATCACGCCAAAGCGCATCGGAGCCGCGGCAGCCTTCGGACCGCACTGTCGTTTGGCACCTTGCACGACTCAGCACCGAGTCCGAGCACTCTGGTCCCCCCGAACTCGGACGTCGCCGTCCGCAATGCGCCGATCCGGGTCAACGTTCGCCCATCGCCAACCGCTCAATCGTGCTGGGTTGCATACGCGAATCATCGGCCCGCTCGATCGTGCAGACGGTCCGACTATACGGCACCCTCGCACCATTTTTCATGTTGAAACCAACGCACGCCACGTTCCGCGCCGCAATCGCACGGAGCCCACAATGACGCGCGATCCGGCGATAGCTTCCGGAAGTTGCTCGCAGATGCATCAGCCCGCGAAGGCGCCAGTCAAAGGTTGCGTTAGAGGGAATGCCGCCGCTGATTTCAGCGGGTATGTCACCGATGTTACATGTGACACAAACCTGTGACTCCCTCGGACGATTACGCCGGCTCAGCGAAGCGCGACGGTGAGCGCGGGTTAGGAGATCTGATCACGTTCTCGCACAGGCTATATAGAGTTTACTAAAGTCCGGCCATACCGCGCACCCCACGCAACCGCATAGGTGTGAAGATCAGCCGGGTAGCTGCTGGTGTCAACCGATCCTTGAGTGTGAGCGTATCTCAGCGGTTGGTGTTGGCGTTTTTCAGTGTCTGTTGACGTTTTTCTGAAAGGCGCATTCGGCGTTGATCCACGCCTCCACATCGGCGCGCCGATAGACGACGCGATGACCGATTCGGGCCGATTTCGGCCCATACCCGATCGTCCGCCAGTAGCGAACCGTATGGACAGATCTGTTCAGCCTGGTGGCCAATTGCTCTGTTTCGAGTATTTCAGTCATAAATAGATACTTCCCATCTGTGCGCACGCGGTTGTCCCGCATATTGTTTAGGCGAACGCCTGCACAATTCTCCTGCACCTCAACACATCAAAGCACACTGGAGAGCGCACAGCGGGGCGCACCGGCCCAATTATGGGCTATTGCACACTCTGCGCCGCGTGTGAAGCACGCCACGCGATGTGCTTCTACTACTTGTCCTCTAGACATCAGGGCAATGCGTTAGCACACTTGGAATACGCCCCGAAAGCCGTTGAAAACCAGTTTAATTCACCCGTTCGGCCCAGGCCGATTCACGTAGGAGTCAACCAGTGCGTGAGAGCTTGGTCAGCGTGGATGGCGTAGTGCCTAATACTGCGTAGTGCCTAATACGGTTGCAATCGTTCGGCATCGTTCGACGGCGACTTCATTGCGTGGGTCGCGACATTGTTCGCAAAGTCCGCGAAGGTGCGCACTGCGACGCTGCAACCGACTTCGATAATTCAATCGCGTTGTTTGGTCGATGACTGTGAGTAAACTGACCGGCATCTGTTGGTGTGCAACCACTTTAACAATACGCAGCAAAGTGGATATGGTGGGGTTTCAGTCGACGTGAGTATCCTGCGGCCAACGACAAAACCGTGTCCTCCTCGCAATCCGTTGAGCGGCAGTCGTTCTCGTCGGCCGCAACATACGCCGTTTTCGAACGAGGCTGCATGTCGCTTCGGTGAGCGCGGCCAGCGGTGCTGACGAATGTGACGCCTTGGGTTAGGGAGTGCAATGCGCGACCGTGGCTGTCGCTGCTTGTTTCGCAAGAGCTGCGTGTGGCTGCCGCGCTGCTCGAACGGCGTACTCGGATAAGAACGGCGCCCGTCAAACAATGCCACGCCCAGGACGCGGTCAGCGTGTTCGAGGCTGGCGAGGCAGAGCGGCGTACACGCGAGCAGACACTTACCCCTTCAGGTGTGACCGCCGAGCGGCCGCTTGGTCACCCCGTCTGCTACAACGGCGTAATGCGTGCGCGTCAGACGAAGAAGAAGGTGAGTCCGAGGACGATGTAGATGGCCAGTAGTTGCAGGCCTTCGTACCAGGTGGACTCGCCGCGTTGGGTGACCTCGTTGGCGATGATGACCGCCAGAAACACCGCACCGAGCTCGAACCCGTTGAACACCAGGGCCATCGGGAACGGGCCGATGACGAACGACATGAGTACGAGCACCGGAGCGACGAACAGGGCGATCTGGGCGCCCGAGCCCACCGCGATGTTGACGGAGATGTCCATCTTGTCGCGGGAGGCGAAATACACCGCCACCCAGTGTTCGGCGGCGTTGCCCACGATCGCTACGACGATTACGCCGACGAAGAACGGCGACAGCCCGATAGTCGCCGACGCCTCGGTGATCGAGTGGACCAGGATCTCCGACATCCAGCCCACCGCGGCACCCGCACCTGCCAGCATCAGCACGCTCTTGCGGACCGACCACGGCTCGCCGCCGTGCTCTTCCTCGTCATGGGAGGGATTGAACAGGTGCGCGTGGGTCTTTAAAGAAAACACCAACGCGGCCCCGTAGGAGGCCAGCAGGACGATGGCCACCCCGACCGACAGCGCTTGCAGGTCGCTGGGGAATGCCACCGCCTTGGCCGTCGGATCGGGCAGCCCGCCGCCGGCCACCAGCTGAAATATCGCCGGCATCACCAGCGCCACCGTCGCCAGCAGCAGCATCAGCGACTGCGCGGTGGCCGCCCGCAGCTCGAAGCGTTGCCGCTCCCGTCTTCGGCCGCCCACCAGCATCGACACCCCCAGGACCAGCAGGATGTTGCCCAGGATCGACCCGACGAGCGAGGCCTTGACCACCTCGTGCAGCCCGGCGCCCAGCGCGAACAGCGCGATGATCAACTCCGGTGCGTTACCGAACGTGACGTTGAGCAGGCCACCAATGCCCGGGCCCGACCGGGCGGCCAGCTCCTCGGTCGCCCGGCCCATCAGCGCCGCCGTTGGGATCACGCCCAGCGCCGATGCGGCGAACACCGCCACCGCGTCGGCATGGAGGAACTCCAGCACGATCGCGACCGGGATCAACGGCACCAGCAGGTAAGGCCAGCCCTCCCCCGTCAACAGAAATGGCCTACCCGGCTCGCTGGGCGGGGCCTCGGGACTTTCAGTCGTAGACATGATGCCCCTTTCGGTGCCCGCTCCCCGGCCTTCTGCAACCACATAGCCGGTCGAGGTGGCGGCAGACGTGACAGACGGCATCCTGCGCAGAACTGCGCGGACCACGAACGCCTGACCATCCACGAGAGGTCAGGACTCGAAGCAAAAGCGGCGTTGGCAGATTGATCACGTCCTTATATGGCGCTGCTACCGGATGACGACAAGAGAAGCCTCATTGCGACAGGTGCAGCAATGGTGACGAATGCGGCGTTGCTGAGGAGGCGGCGAAAGAACGCGGGGCGGTCAACGCCCTTAGCGGCGGTCAGCACAAGCGAGCCGTTGGTTCGGTATGGGCACATAAGCACGATGAGGGTGACTGCAACCATCACTGCTAGCGCAAGGATCGAAATCAACTCAGGCCACACGAGATGCCTCCGCACGAAGAGTGAGCTCTTGCTGGAGTCTTCAACCATCAGTAAACTCATTCATCTAGCTTTGTGCAATAGCGCAGCATTCGTCACCGCGACGTGGAGGTGCCTATGTCGAACCCGTCGGACGGTGCCGTTGCCGTCGATCTCGACCACGTACTAGCCGGCCCGCACACCGCGACGGCCGATCGACACCGCAGATGGCGACGCGCACCGCGAACGCGTTCGCCACACAAGGAAGGCTTGAGAAAATGGCGATCTTCCTCAACCGGGCCAGCCGGGTAATCGTTCAGGGCATGACCGGGTCGGAGGGACGAAAGCACACACAGCGCATGCTCGCCGCGGGTACCAACATCATCGGCGGCGTTACGCCCGGCAAGGGCGGCCAGAAAGTCGAGTTCGACGGCGCATCTGTGCCAGTGTTCGGGTCCGTCCAGGACAGCATCGATGAGGCGGGCGCGGACGCGTCCGTTGTGTTCGTCCCCCCTAAGTTCGCGAAAGCCGCGGTCATCGAGGCGATCGACGCCGGACTGCCGCTGGCCATCGTGATCACCGAGGGCATCCCCGTGCACGACACAGTCGCCTTCTGGGCGTACAACGTGCTTAAAGGCGGGCGGACCCGCATCGTCGGGCCCAATTGCCCTGGGGTGATCAGCCCGGGGCAGTCCAACGCGGGGATCATCCCGGCCGATATCTCCTCCTCCGGCCCGATCGGTCTGGTGTCAAAATCAGGGACACTGACCTACCAGATGATGTACGAGCTGCGCGACATCGGTTTCTCCACCTGTGTCGGCATCGGCGGGGACCCGGTCATCGGCACTACGCACATCGACTGCCTCCAGGCCTTCCAGGACGACCCCGACACTGACGCGATCGTCATGATTGGTGAGATCGGTGGGGACGCGGAGGAGCGCGCCGCGGACTATATCCGTGCCAATATCACCAAACCCGTCGTCGCGTACGTGGCCGGGTTCACCGCCCCGGAGGGCAAGACCATGGGACACGCTGGGGCTATCGTCTCCGGATCTTCCGGCACCGCCAGCGCCAAGAAGGCAGCCCTCGAAGCCGCCGGCGTCCAAGTTGGCAAGACCCCGTCTGAGACTGCGCACTTGGCCCATGAAATTGTTCCGAGCAGAAGACGTTGACAGCATAAATCTGCCCATCAAAGCGTTCCCGGGAGCCGCTTAATGGGCCGTCGCGCAATCCGGCGGATAGTAGTCGTGCGTGTGTTCCTAGAAAGTCGGCAGCCCACAGAAATCATGCGCCCGCTTATCGTCTGCCGGCTCGCACGATCGCGCTGCGTTCGCCGCCGCGCCCGCGTCCGACCCGCGATAGAGATTTGTCACCGTCCACCGATGGTGTTGGAGGCCAGATGAGTACAGCGACACCCGCGAGTCCGGGGGTAGAAGCCCCGCGGTCTCGACCGTCGCGCAGGCGCACCCTCTATCGCGGTGATCCCGGGATGTGGTCCTGGGTGCTGCACCGCATTACCGGGGCGACGATCTTCTTCTTCTTGTTCGTGCACGTGCTGGACACCGCGCTGGTGCGGGTCAGCCCACAGGCCTACAACGAGGTCATCGAGACATACAAGACCCCGATCGTCGGCTTGATGGAGATCGGCCTGGTTGTCGCGGTGCTCTACCACGCCCTGAACGGCATCCGGATCATCCTCATCGACTTCTGGCAGCACGGCCCCCGCTACCAACGCCTCATGCTGTGGGTCGTGGTCGGGGTCTTTTTGGCGGTCTTCATCCCCGCGCTCGGCGTGCTCGGGATGCACATGGCGGAGCGGTTCCTGTGAGCGCCCCGTCGGGCGGGTCGGCGGGCGCAGCGTCGGGTGGGTCGGCGGGAGGAGTTTGGACCCCGCATCACCGGGAGGGCCGCCTTGCCCCGGTGATGGAGAAGGAACACGACCGCCCCGCCGGCCTGGACCACCCCCGCGCACCCCGACGACCCAGGGGCGTCCCGTACTTCGAGAAGTACGCCTGGCTGTTCATGCGGTTCTCCGGGGTTGCGCTGGTTTTCCTCGCGCTCGGGCACCTGTTCATCATGCTGATCTGGGACGACGGTGTGTACCGCATCGACTTCAATTACGTCGCCGAGCGCTGGGCCTCGCCGTTCTGGCAGATCTGGGACATGGCGCTGCTGTGGCTGGCGATGATTCACGGCGCCAACGGCATGCGCACCATCATCGGCGACTACGCCCGCAAGAACGTCACCAAGTTCTATTTGAACTCGCTGCTTCTGCTGGCGACAGGATTCACGTTGGTGTTGGGCAGCTACGTGCTGGTCACCTTCGACGCGACCATTTCGTGACCGGGGGTAGGTAAATGATTTCCGAACATCGCTACGACGTCGTGATCGTCGGCGCAGGCGGTGCGGGCATGCGCGCCGCTGTCGAGGCCGGTCCGCGGGCCCGCACCGCGGTGCTGACCAAGCTGTATCCGACCCGCAGCCACACCGGCGCGGCGCAGGGCGGCATGTGCGCGGCGCTGGCCAACGTCGAAGAGGACAACTGGGAGTGGCACACCTTCGACACCGTCAAGGGCGGCGACTACCTCGCCGACCAGGACGCCGTGGAGATCATGTGCAAGGAAGCCATCGACGCGGTGCTCGACCTGGAGAAGATGGGGATGCCGTTCAACCGCACCCCCGAGGGCCGCATCGACCAGCGCCGGTTCGGCGGGCACACCCGCGACCACGGCAAGGCGCCGGTGCGCCGGGCCTGCTACGCCGCCGACCGCACCGGCCACATGATCCTGCAGACGCTGTATCAGAACTGCGTCAAGCACGACGTCGAGTTCTTCAACGAGTTCTACGCCCTCGACATCGCGATGACGCAGACCCCGGGCGGCCAGGTGGCCACCGGCGTGATCGCCTACGAGCTGGCCACCGGTGACATCCACATCTTCCACGCCAAGGCGATCGTCTTCGCCACCGGCGGATCCGGCCGGATGTACAAGACCACCTCCAACGCGCACACGCTCACCGGCGACGGCCTTGGCATCGTGTTCGGTAAGGGACTTCCGTTGGAGGACATGGAGTTTCACCAGTTCCACCCGACGGGGCTGGCCGGGCTGGGCATCCTGATCTCCGAAGCTGTCCGCGGCGAGGGCGGCCGCCTGCTCAACGGCGAGGGTGAGCGCTTCATGGAGCGCTACGCACCCACGATCGTCGACCTGGCCCCGCGCGACATCGTCGCCAGGTCGATGGTGCTCGAGGTGCTCGAGGGCCGCGGCGCCGGGCCGAACAAGGACTACGTCTACATCGACGTGCGCCATCTCGGCGCCGACGTGCTCGAGGCGAAACTGCCCGACATCACCGAGTTCGCCCGCACCTACCTCGGTGTGGACCCCGTCACCGAACTGGTGCCGGTGTACCCCACCTGCCACTACGTGATGGGCGGTATTCCGACCACGGTGAGCGGCCAGGTGCTGCGCGACAACACCACCGTCGTGCCCGGTCTGTACGCCGCAGGCGAGTGCGCGTGCGTGTCGGTACACGGCGCGAACCGGCTCGGCACGAACTCGCTGCTGGACATCAACGTGTTCGGCCGCCGCGCGGGCATCGCCGCAGCCAACTACGCGTTGGGCCACGACCACGTCGACCTGCCGCCGGAACCCGCGGCCATGGTCGTGGGCTGGGTCGGTGACATCCTCTCCGAGCACGGCAACGAGCGTGTCGCCGACATCCGCGGCGCGCTGCAACAGTCGATGGACAACAACGCCGCGGTGTTCCGCACCGAGGAGACCCTCAAGCAGGCGCTCACCGACATCCACGCGCTCAAGGAGCGTTACGCCCGAATCACCGTGCACGACAAGGGCAAACGCTATAACAGCGACCTGCTCGAGGCGATCGAGCTCGGCTTCCTGCTCGAGTTGGCGGAGGTGACCGTCGTCGGCGCACTGAACCGCAAGGAGTCCCGCGGTGGTCACGCCCGCGAGGACTACCCCAACCGCGACGACACCAACTACATGCGCCACACCATGGCCTACAAGCAGGGCAGCGAGCTGCTCAGCGATATCCGGCTGGACTACAAGCCGGTCGTGCAGACCCGCTACGAGCCGATGGAACGGAAGTACTGACATGAGCGCACCGGTCATCGAAGCCCCGGAAGCAGGCGACCCGCCGCTGCCAGCCGTCCCCGACGGCGCGGTGATGGTCACGCTGAAGATCGCCCGCTTCAACCCCGAAGACCCCGATGCCGCAGGCTTTCAGAGCTTCCGGGTGCCCTGCCTGCCCAGCGACCGGCTGCTGAACCTGCTGCACTACGTGAAGTGGTACCTGGACGGCACGTTGACGTTCCGCCGATCCTGCGCGCACGGGGTGTGCGGATCCGACGCGATGCGCATCAACGGCGTCAACCGGCTGGCCTGCAAAGTGCTGATGCGCGACCTGCTGCCCAAGAAGCCGGGCAAGCCGCTCACCATCACCATCGAGCCGATCCGCGGCCTGCCCGTCGAGAAGGACCTCGTGGTGGACATGGAGCCGTTCTTCGACGCCTACCGCGCGGTCAAGCCCTACCTGATCGTCAGCGGAAATCCGCCTACCCGGGAACGCATTCAGAGCCAGACCGACCGGGCGCGCTACGACGACACCACCAAGTGCATCCTGTGCGCGTGCTGCACGACGAGCTGCCCCATCTACTGGAGCCAGGGCAGCTACTTCGGCCCCGCCGCGATCGTCAACGCCCACCGGTTCATCTTCGACAGCCGCGACGAGGGCGCAGCCGAGCGACTCGACATCCTCAACGAGGTCGACGGCGTGTGGCGCTGCCGCACCACATTCAACTGCACCGAGTCCTGCCCGCGCGGCATCCAGGTGACGCAGGCGATCCAGGAAGTCAAGCGCGCGCTCATGTTCGCGCGCTAGTGTCCCGCCGCCAAGATGTCGCCCAGACACGCGGCGGTTGCGATTTCGGGCTTCGCGTCCGGCTGCAAGCCTCAACGGCCCACCGGTGGCGCGACTGTTGTTCGTGTCCGCGGGTTCCTCGTCATGTGGCGGGTGAAAGCACCGGCAAAGGGTTCGGACCCGGAAACGCGCTGAAATCCTGCACAGCCAGCATCATTGGGGCCCATGTGCCGCGCGGACGGCGTCAAAGCAGCATCATCACGCTGGCCGTGACACCGAACAAGACGATCAGGCTGCGAAACAACGCAGGGGGCAGCCGACGGCCGATGTGGGCACCTACGTATCCACCTACAACCGACCCAATTGCGAGCAGAGCCACTGCGGCCCACTCCAGGTGGGCCACAAAAATAAATATCACAGCGGCCACTAGGTTCGCAGCGAGCACCGCCAGGGTCTTGAGCGCGTTTGTGACCCGTAGCTCAATGTCGAGTCCTAAGCCCAGCACGGCCAGCATCATCACGCCCGAGCCAGCACCGAAGTACCCGCCGTAAACGCCGGTCAACGTGGCGAAGACGGTGGTGATTGACGACATCGTCGTGCGCGGTTCGACTAATCGGATCCCCTGACGCCGGCGGAGCCAGGCCGAAATTCGAGGCTGCGCGCCAACAAGGACACACGTGAACAGAATCAACCACGGAACGACTGCCTCGAAGACCCCGGGTGGCAGGGCCAACAGGAGGATGGCCCCTGCGACCGATCCGACCATGCATGTGGCGATGACGGTCGCGGCGACCCTGGGGTGCTCTCTGAGCTCGCGCCGGTACCCGAACGACCCGCTCAATCCGGCGGGCGTCATCCCTACAGTGTTCGACGCGTTGGCGACCACGGGCGGAAGACCCACCGCCAAAAGGACCGGAAAGCTCAACAATGACGCCACGCCCACAGTGGATGTGAGAATGCCAGCACCGAAGCCTGCCGCCAGCACCGCCAGCTGCTCGAGACCCGTCACTCGGGTGTGTGAATCATGGTCATACCACTCCCGGCTCGACGAGGTTTCAAGCGGTCTTAAGTATGCCAGCACGCAAACCTGAGTCGACGTAGTCGATGCACTGACGCGAGCCGCGCCTCATGTTCGGTTTGGGAACGTTTGAAGCCGTACCCCAGGCTCCCCGCAGCGGTGCCACTTTACTGGCGACTCGTTTTCCGCCGGCCGCCACCCGTGAGCAAACACATGCGCGACCGCGGGGCGTCAAGCGATCAACAGGTGTCGGAGGGGCTCCCGCGGACCTCACAGATTGAGGGTTGACAACCGACAAACAGGGCTAGAGACTTAGTGGCTAGTCCACTAGCTCACTGGTACTCCGACTCAGTGGGACGGAATGCTCGGCCGTGGAGAACGTCCCGAACGCGCTGTGCACGGATGAATAGATAACAGCGCCCCACAGGGCAGATACGAATGGATGGGAACATTGTCACACCTTGATGGCGGCAGTGCTGCGGGTCGACGCCACATTCGCGTCAATCCGTTGCGGTCCCTGCCCGGCGTTTCGAGTCCTCGTGGCTACTCCGGTCCACGGGGCGACGATGATGACGCCGATATCGCAGACCTCGTAGCGCATGCCGGGTTGGTTCTCAGTTGCAAGCACGCTTCGCTGGCCGACATCTATGTGGCGAGCGCATCCTTTATGCCGCCTTCGCTGATTTGCCTAGCTGACCGCAAGTATCACAGCTCGTATAGCAGCCTGCGAGCGATGGTTGCCGCAGAACACGTACGGCCCCCAGGACTTATCCGACTCCTTCGAAATGAGTTGCTGTTCCAGAAAGCCATTGTTGAGGCCCTAGGCTGCGAGACGCTCATCCTCTTGATGGACATGCTGCATGAGATTATCGAATCCGCAACATCACGCATGGACCCATGCTTTCACCCCGTGATCCGAAGTCTGGCCGAGGTGAAGTCGCACAAGGACATTATTCGCCTTATCGAAGCGGGCCATGGACAGTCGGCAGCGGCGCTGGTGGGCGCGCGAACCACGCAAATACAAGGCCTCCTCTGTGAATACGAAAAGTGTCCGCGTCGTCTGAAAACTGACCCCGTGTCGACGCCCGAATTTTGACCCCCTTCGTCTGAGTCTCGGCTTACGAGCCGAGAGGAGAAGGGAGTTGTTGGCTGTGGAGGACTGGGCTGAGATCCGCAGGTTGCATCGAGCGGAGGGGTTGCCGATCAAGTTGATTTCCAGGACGTTGAAGATCTCGCGGAACACGGTGCGGTCGGCGTTGGCCAGTGATGAGCCGCCGAAGTATGTGCGCAAGCCTGTTGGGTCGGCGGTGGATGCCTTCGAGGATGCGATCCGCGCCCAGCTGACACTGGTGCCGACGATGCCGGCCAGCGTGATCGCTGAGCGGGTCGGGTGGACGCGTGGGATGACGGTGTTCAATGAGCGGGTTCGTGAGTTGCGCCCGGCGTATCTGCCACCGGATCCGGCCGGGCGCACCAGCTATGACGCCGGTGATGTGGCCCAGTGCGATCTGTGCTTCCCGCCCACGCAGGTGCCGGTCGGTTATGGGCAGAGCCGCTCGCCGTTGCAGCTGCCGGTGCTGACGATGGTGTTGGGGTATTCGCGGTGGCTCTCAGCGATCTTGCTGCCGTCACGGCGGGCTGAGGATTTGTTCGCCGGGTGGTGGCAGCTGATCAGCGCGTTGGGTGCGGTGCCGCGCACCCTGGTCTGGGACGGTGAGGGTGCGATCGGGCGGTGGCGGGCCGGGCGCACCGAATTGACCCGCGACTGTCAGGCGTTTCGTGGTGTGTTGGGCACCAAGGTGGTGGTGCTCAAACCGCGCGAACCTGAACACAAGGGCATCATCGAACGGGCCCATGATTACTTCGAGCGGTCGTTTCTGCCTGGCCGAACATTCAGTGGCCCTGGGGATTTCAACTACCAGTTCGACAAGTGGTTGCAGATCGTCAACGCTCGACGGCGCCGGGTACTGGGGTGTGCGCCAACCGATCGCATCGGTGCCGACCGCCAGGCGATGCTGGCCCTGCCGCCGGCGGCCCCGCAGGTGGGGTGGCGCAACTCCACCCGGTTGGCGCGGGATCACTACATTCGGTTGGACTCTAACGATTACTCGGTGCACCCTGCGGTGATCGGTCGGCGCATCGAGGTCCTCGCGGATCTGGATCGGGTCAAGGTGTTCTGTGACGGCAAGACCGTCGCCGATCACGAGCGGGTGTGGGCCTGGCATCAGACCATCACCGACCCGCAGCATCGTGAGGCGGCGAACATGCTTCGCCACAACCGAATCGGTGCGCTGAGACCGGTGCCCGAACGCGACCAGTTGGCGGTCGAGCAGCGCTGCCTGGCTGATTACGACGCCGCGTTTGGTATCGATCTCGGCGAGGGCGGGTTGGTGTCATGACGACCAAAACCACCCCGGCCAAGACTGCTGCGGCTTCATCGACCAACCGCGACCTGACCGCTGAGATCACCTTCTTGACCCGCGCCCTGAAAGCCCCCACGATGCGCGAGGCGGTGGCTCGTCTGGCCGAGCGGGCCCGTGCCGAGTCCTGGACACATGAGGAATTCCTCGTGGCGTGTTTGCAACGCGAGGTCTCCGCCCGCGAATCCCATGGCGGCGAGGGCCGCATCCGCGCGGCCCGCTTCCCCTCACGAAAGTCATTGGAGGAGTTTGACTTCGACCATGCCCGCGGCCTCAAACGCGACACCA
This sequence comes from uncultured Actinomycetota bacterium, assembly GCA_963848855.1. GTDB lineage: Bacteria > Actinomycetota > Actinomycetes > Mycobacteriales > Mycobacteriaceae > Mycobacterium. Next base: position 655,411 of record CAWKFL010000003.1, on the reverse strand, counting down.
TTGCCCACCTTGGGACGCTGGACTTCGTGGCCGCGAAGGACAACGTTGTCTTCCTGGGCCCGCCGGGCACTGGCAAGACTCATCTGGCCATAGGCATCGCGATCCGGGCCTGCCAAGCCGGCCATCGTGTCCTGTTCGCGACCGCCTCCGAGTGGGTCGCCCGGCTGGCCGAAGCTCATCACGCCGGGCGACTGCAGCAGGAACTGATCCGGCTGGGCCGCTACCCGCTGCTGGTCGTCGACGAAGTGGGCTATATCCCGTTCGAGCCCGAGGCCGCCAACCTGTTCTTCCAGCTGGTGTCCTCCCGCTACGAACGGGCTTCGCTGATCGTCACCTCCAACAAACCGTTCGGCCGGTGGGGTGAAGTGTTCGGCGACGACGTCGTAGCCGCCGCCATGATCGACCGCCTTGTTCACCACGCTGAGGTGATCGCCCTCAAGGGCGACTCCTACCGCATCAAAGACCGCGACCTCGGGCGAGTCCCGGGATCCACCGAAGAATGAACATCAAGGGGGTCAATTTTCAACCGTCGAAAAGGGGTCAATTTTCGGCCGCCGTTGACAAAAAGACCGAAGGCATCACTTAGCCTCATATATGAAGCTGATGGGTCAGGGTGATATATGAAGCTGATGGGTCAGGGTGTGGAGCGTCGCGGACGCTAGGTGCACACGTTGCTGCCGTCGCGGAGGTGGCGGATCCACAGCTGTTCGGCCTCTTCGGCGTCTTTGGCGTCGATGAACTCAAACAGCTGTTGGTGCTGTTTGTCGATGTCGCCGATGCGTGAGTCCAGTGTGGATTCGCTCTCATCGGGGCTGGACGCATGGTCGTGCACGATGTGTCGAAGCATCGACGACACGAGGATCAGGGTCTGGTTGCCGGAGAGTTCCACGATGAGTTGGTGGAAAGCGCGATAATGGCCCGGCGGTGCACCATCTGTAGAGTCAATTTGGTCGGCGCCCGCCTTTAGGCACCTTTTGAGCCGCTTGAGGTCGGACTTGGTCCTGTGCTGGGCCACCAATTTCGCGCACTGCGGCTCAAGCATTAAGCGCACCTGTTGGATATCGGCCAGAGTTGCGCCGCGGTGTTGGAGAACGCGGCCGGCAAATTGTGCCGCCACCCTAGGGTTGGGCGCGTGGACTCGAAAACCGCCAAGGGAGCCTCGCCGCACGGTGAGCAGCCCTTCGGACTCCAGGACACGTAATGCCTCCCGAAGAGTGGGTCGGGAGACGTCGAACTGCTTCATCAAAACCGCTTCCGAGGGCAGGTCATCCCCGTCCTGGATGTTGGCTTCGACGATCTGTTGTCGTAGATAGTCTGCTACCAGGACCGCCGCTCGGGGGCCGCGCCCGCGATACACGCCGCCGCTGCGCGCAATGTGTGAGGAAGCCGGCAACACGTACGCACACTCCCAACACTCGAGGTTTCAGTCGATGATACCGATGTCTGAGTCCCGTCCTCAACATCAACTAACTGATTCGCTGATTGCGTTCGGGTGCTTTCCATCACAGTGAAGTCCGGATGCGCCGCTGCCGTCCTCCGTGACCGACACTTTGCGTAGACGCGGTTCCTCGACTGTGGGGGTTATCCGGCGAAGGCTATTTGAACGTCTTCGGATGCGGTTTGGTTGGTCGATGGGGCGTGAGGCGTGGCAGCTTCAGGCTCGATCTCGGCGAGATGTTCTGTGGCGATGACTTGAGGATCGATGCGCATGACGGCGAATCCGCCGACGGCGCCGGCGCCGAAGCCGGGAGCGAAGATGCGGGTCGGTTGAGAGATCACGTTGTCGCGCACCGCATCAGCGATGGCTGCGGGAATGCTGGCGGCCGAGGTGTTGCCAACCTGCTCGATGTTGAAGTACAGGCGGTCCGCGGACAGTCCCGACTTGCTGGCCAGATCGATCACCATGGTCTTGTTGGCCTGGTGGGGCACGACCAGGTCGATGGTGTCCCATAGGGATCCGTTGGTGCCGGACGGATCGGGCAGTTGTTGTAGCTCGTTGATCATCTGGGCGAGATAGCGCCCAGCCAGCGACCGGATTTCAGGCCCGTGGATGGTGATGTTGTTGTCGAACGCGGGGTTGGGCCACACAATCGAGTTCACCTCGCTGGTGGGGCCGCTGGCATAGGTCTGCAGGTACTCGATGTCGCTGGGTTGTCCCTCCGCAGCGACTCCCACCACCGTCGCCGCCGCGGCGTCGCCGAAGATCATTCGGGGTGGCCGCACGTTGCCGATCTTGTCGGAGAATTTCTCGGCGAGCACCACTAGCACTGGACGGGCAACCTCCTGCAGCAGGCGAACGGCCTCGGCCAGGCCGTAGGGCCAGGCCGCGCATGCGGTTACCAGGTCCACAGAGGAGTGTGTCTGGTACATGCCCAATTCAGCGGACAGCCAAGTTGCCACCGAGGGCATCATCCGCGTGTTGGTGCAGGAGCAGAACACCACGGCTCCGATTTCTTCGGGTTTTCGGCCCGAGTGCCGCAGGGCCTCGCGCGCCGCCTGCAGGGCCATGTCGTCCAGACTTCGTTCGGTGTAGACGCGCTGGTCGATGCCGGTCTTGGCGCTGATTTCCTCGGCGGTCATCGGAGACCAGTTGTAGGCGGTATTGCGGATCAGATCGTCATTGCTGCAGACATGTTCACCCTTGACGACAGCCAGCGCTTCGATTCGTGGCCAGACGCTAAACGCTGTCGGGACGTGAACCGCCGGGTACGGGAGGACTGGTTGTTGAGCTTCGATGGCTGCTCGAGTTGATTTCGGCGGGGGCGCAGCGCCACTCTTCACGCGCTTGATAAAGCGGAATACATCAGGGGTGCGCGGCACGAACAGTACGACGGTGTCATCGTCGCTCAACCGGCCGACCTCGGTCAACTGGACCTGAGCACGGTTCCAGGGGTATTGGTTGTGCAGCACCATCGCCCACCGATGCAGAGCCTCAACCTCGGGCGCATCCTCACTGCAGTCGATGATGTCGTCGAGGCTGTAGCGCGGGAAGTCCGGGTCGTACTCCAGCAGGTGAAACGTCAGATTGCCGGGGTCAACCAGCGCTTCGGCGACTGTCGGGCCGATTGCGCGAAGCTCGGTGGCGTGGTGGCGGCGATGGCGGAACACATCGAACAGGACTTGGAAGATGCGGTCCTCGGCGGCTTGATCCCGTGCCGCCGGCAGAGACCAGTACGCCTTCTCCACAGAAGCAACCTTGCGCTCCCCGTCCTCCCACGGTGTCATGACCGGCAAGAACACGTCCTCACGCTGGCGTGGCACGTCTTTCCACCGGGTGGGCTGCTTGTCATACATGGTCGCAGCGAAGCGGTTGGCCCAAAACAAATTCAGCGCCATGTCGTTCATCAGGGCGTACCGGTTCGGGTACGAGCCGGCCTGGATCCTCTCCAGGATGCCGGTGCCTGTCGGCGCTTTCTTTTCGAAGTCCCGGCGGATGACGTCGATGAGTTGTTGTTCGGTGTCGATGACTGAGAAGTCGAGTTGGGGAATGAAGTTCGACGGAAAGACCAGGCGTCCGTGCCGATTCACCACAAACGGCTGCATTTAAAATCTCCTTCACTGAGGTTCTGCCTGTGTTGGCGGATAGAGGTCGACAAACCCTTTCCCCGCATGTGTGTCACTGTCTTTGGCTGTCATGCGGTCGGTTACAAAACGACGAACAGGGCCCACAACACGATGGGCGCGGCGATGGTTACCACGGCGGCATAGCTGAGCAGCCGGCGGAAGAACACCTGTCGGTCCACGCCCTTGGCATTGGCCAATACCAGCGCGCCGTTAGTCGAGAACGGGCTCACATCCACGATCGTCGAGGACACCGCCAGCGCGGCGACGAATCCGATCGCGCTCACGCCGGTGCCGCCCTGCAGGAACGGTACAGCCAACGGAATGATCGAGCCGAGCACCGCCGTCGAGGACGCGAACGCCGAAACGATCGCCCCGATCAAGCACAACAGCAGCGCCGCGATCAGCGGTGAGGCCAGCCCGGCCACACTGTCGCCGACGTAGTCGATGGTGCCCATCTCTTCCATGACCGCGACGTAGGTGCTCACCCCACAAATGAGCAAGATCTCCGGCCAGGTGATCTGACCGGTCGCCCGCTTTTGCATATTCGGCGCGATCAGCGCCAGCACCAGGCCGATGGTCAGCGACGTAAAACCGATGTCGGCGTCGAACACCAGGGTGAGCACCGCGAGCACGACCAAGCCCAGGACCGTGAGCATCTGGTAGGGACGCGAGTGCCCGTGGTGGGGTTCGGCGTCGGCTTCCTCCAGCAGGTTGTCGGGATCGTCGTGAGACTCATGCTTCCACTCGCTGAGCGCCTGGGCCTCGGCATCACCATAGATTTGGGCGCCGCCCTGCGGCTGGGCGACGGTGACCTGGATGTGGGGATCACCCGGGGTTCCCGCCACATGCACCGCACCCCCGGCCGAGGCCTCACTGAGCACCTGATCGACCGCGTCTGCTTGCCCGGCGCGCTGCTTCAACAAGCGTCTGCCACCCATCAACATAAACAGCAGCAGCGCCACCGCGAAATTGACCACCAGACTGGCCAAAAAGGTCACCACCGGGTTGAGCGGCAGCCCCGCATCCCCGACGACTTTGTTGGTGATGCCGCCATAGATGCTGATCGGGGAAAACCCGCCGGCTTGGGCACCGTGGATCACCATCAGGCCCATCATCAGCGGATTGATCTTGTATTGGAAGGCGAAGCCCAGCGCGATCGGCGCGATGATCGCCACCGCACCCGGGCTGACCGCGCCCACCGCGGTGAGCGTGGCCGCGAGGAAAAACATGATCCACGGAATCGCGGCGACCCGGCCGCGCACCGCCCGTACCGCCAGTTCCACCAGCCAGTCGATGGTGCCGTTGTTCTGCGCGATGGCGAACAAGAACGTGATCCCCACCAACGTGAGAAACAGCCCGCCGGGAAAGCCGGCGATGATGTCCTTGCTCGGCATATGCACCACGAGGGTGCCCACCAAAAACGCTCCGACGAACGCCAAGATCCCCATGTTCACCGGCACCACGGTCGCCACGACGAACATCAGCGCCAACGCCAGAATCGAAATCAGCTCAGGTGACATCGGCCACTCCTGCACCAATCAGTTAACTCTTGCCCGAATCTTCCGTCATCAGTAAACTCTTTGAGAGTCGCGTACGCAAAGATTTCGGCGATATCCACCGCAGCAAGGAGTCAACATGCCAGCTCTATTGGATGGTGTCGTCGTCGTCGATCTCTCCCGCGCACTGGCCGGCCCGCACGCCGCGATGATGCTTGGCGACCTCGGCGCCCGGGTCATCAAGGTTGAGGTGCCCGGTACCGGAGATGACACCCGAGGGTGGGGCCCGCCCTTCGTTGGGCCCGAGGATGATCGGCAGTCGACCTACTTTCTGTCCTGCAACCGCAATAAGGAATCCCTCACGCTGGATCTGAAGAGTGAGGATGGGCAGCAGACGCTCACCCGGCTTATCGGCTCCGCCGATGTGCTGGTGGAGAACTTCCGCACCGGGGTCCTTGACCGCCTCGGCTTCCCGGTAGAGCGGCTCCATGAGCTCAACCCCGGGCTTGTCGTGTTGTCCATCACCGGGTTTGGGCACGACGGGCCAGAGGGCGGTCGCGCGGGATATGACCAGATCGCCCAGGGTGAGGCGGGACTGATGAGCCTCACGGGCGCAAATCCCGACGAGCCCACCCGGATTGGTGTGCCGATCGCTGATCTGCTCGCCGGGATGTACGGCGCCTACGGCGTGGTCTCGGCGTTGTATGAGCGGCAGCGCACCGGCCGGGGCCGCGTCGTGCGGACCAGCCTGCTGGCCGCGATCGTTGGGGTGCACGCCTTTCAAGGCACCCGCTACACGGTGGCCGGCGAGGTTCCCCAAGCCGAGGGCAATCACCACCCCTCGATGGCGCCCTATGGTGCTTTCCGGTGCAAGGACAGCATTATCCAGGTCGCCGTCGGCAGCGAGGGACTGTGGCGCAAATTCGCTCCCCTGGTCGAGATCGAACCCGACGACCCGCTGTTCGCCGACAATGCGCATCGGGTACGGCACCGCAAGGCCTTGATCGAATTGATCAACGATGCCTTTGAGGAACGAACCGTTGATGACCTATTGGCCGAGCTCGACAAAGCCGGGGTGCCCGCCGGCGAGGTGCGCACACTCGACCGCGTCTACCAATGGGACCAAACCCGTTCCCAAGGGCTGCTTCTCGACGTCGAGCACGCCACCCTAGGCCGCATCACCCTGCCCGGTCCCCCGCTGCGACTCGACGACGGCCAACGCGAAAACCACCTGGCACCCCCCACCCTCGGGCAACACAACAACAGCGTGCGGGCGTGGCTCGACGAGCTCGACGGCGCGCAGTCCCCCGCTCGGTCGTAGGCGCACTTGGGCAGGCAACCGATCCTGTGCAAGAAAAAAATCGCGTGCGGCAGTAATCGTCAACGGGGAGGCGCTGTTTGTCTCCTGGGCTTCGGTGTCGGCGCACTGAATAGGTAGGGAGGAATCGTGGACCTGTTCGAATATCAGGCCAGAGACCTGTTCGCGAAGCATGGGGTTCCCGTTCTCAATGGCATCGTCGCCAGGACTCCCGAGGAAGCCCGTGCGGCAGCGGAAAGGCTGGGTGGCCAAGCGGTAGTCAAGGCTCAAGTGAAGATCGGGGGTCGCGGCAAAGCCGGTGGCATCAAACTCGCTGACGACCCGCGGGACGCGGCGGCGAAGGCCGCCCAGATTCTGAACATGGACATCCGCGGCCACACGGTGCGCCAAGTGATGCTCGCTCAGACAGCGCAGATCGTAGACGAGTATTACGTCTCCTATCTGCTCGACCGTGCCAACCGGACATTCCTCGCGATGGCCACCGTCGAAGGTGGCATGGACGTCGAAGAGGTCGCGGCGACCAAACCCGAAGCGCTAGCGAAAATCCCCGTTGATGCGACAAAGGGCGTCGACGCGGCAAAAGCGCGGGAAATCGTTGCAGCGGCACAGTTTCCGAACGAGGTGGCCGACCAGGTCAGCGAAGTGCTCGTCAAGCTTTGGGGAGTATTCGTCGCCGAAGACGCCACGCTGGTCGAAGTAAACCCACTGGTGAAGACGGCGGACGGCGCAATTCTGGCGCTGGACGCGAAGGTGACCCTGGACGACAACGCCGATTTTCGTCACCCCGACCATGCCGAGTTGGCCGATCGGTTCGCCATCGATCCACTCGAGCAACGGGCAAAGGATCGCGACCTCAACTACGTCAAGCTTGACGGCGCGGTGGGCATCGTCGGAAACGGGGCCGGCCTGGTGATGAGCACACTGGACGTCGTCGCGTATGCGGGCGAAGAGTTCGGCGGTGTGCGGCCGGCCAACTTCCTAGATATCGGCGGCGGGGCCTCGGCGGAAGTCATGGCCAACGGTCTTGAAATCGTCCTCGGCGACCCGGATGTGAAAAGCGTGTTGGTCAACGTGTTTGGGGGGATCACGGCATGTGATGCGGTCGCGAATGGCATAGTGCAAGCCCTTGAAATGCTCAAGGCGAAGGGCGAGCCGATCGACAAGCCGCTCGTGGTTCGGCTGGACGGAAACAACGCAGCGGAAGGTCGCCGCATTCTCGACGAAGCCGAGCACGACATCGTCGAAATGGTCGACACGATGGACGGTGCCGCGCGTCGCGCGGCGGAGCTTGCCGCTCAGAATTCCTAAGTCTGTGAAATGGTTATTGCCTCCCTCGACGATCCGCCTCCCTGCCCGATGAGCCGGCGCAGGGCGTCAGTCACTTGGTCTCGCGCACGAGGGCGACGCCGGAGGCGGCCGGATGTGATCGACAATCGCGCGGAAGGCTTTTTGTAGATGCGGCTTGCGCACCGCATCGGCTTATGGCAGAAGTCCGATCTCAGCGATGGAAGGGATTCCCGTGGCTGCTAATTCGTCCAGTGGTGAAGCACATGCCACCATCAAGTACGCCGGTGGCGAGCTCGATTTGGAAATCGTCGACGCCACCGAGGGAGCCGACGGCATCGCCCTCGGTTCGTTGCTGTCCAAGACCGGCTATACGACGTTCGATCCCGGATTCGTCAACACCTCCTCGACGAAGAGCGCCATCACCTACATCGACGGTGATGCCGGCATCCTGCGCTATCGCGGCTACCCGATCGAGCAACTGGCCGAGGAATCGTCGTTCATCGAGGTCAGCTATCTGCTGATTTACGGCGAACTGCCCAACAAAGAGCAGCTGGACAAGTTCACGCACCGGATCCAGCGGCACACCCTGCTGCACGAGGACCTCAAGCGGTTCTTCGACGGCTTCCCCCGCAACGCCCACCCGATGCCGGTGCTGTCCAGCGCGGCGAACGCGTTGTCGGCGTACTACCAGGATTCGCTTGACCCGTTCGACGACGAGCAGGTGGAACTGTCCACCATCCGGCTACTGGCGAAGCTGCCGACGATCGCGGCCTACGCCTACAAGAAGTCAATCGGCCAGCCGTTCCTGTACCCGGACAACTCGCTGACGCTGGTGGAGAACTTCCTGCGGATGACGTTCGGCTTCCCCGCCGAGCCCTACGAGGTCGATCCCGAGCTTGTGCGGGCGCTCGACATGCTGTTCATCTTGCACGCCGACCATGAGCAGAACTGCTCGACCTCGACGGTGCGGCTGGTCGGCTCGGCGCAGGCCAACCTGTTCACCTCGATCTCGGGCGGCATCAACGCGCTGTGGGGCCCGCTGCACGGCGGCGCCAACCAAGCGGTGCTGGAGATGCTGGAGAACATCCGCAAGGCCGAGGGCGACGTGCACGAATTCGTCAGGAAGGCGAAAAAACGCGAAGACGGCGTCAAGCTGATGGGCTTCGGCCACCGGGTCTACAAGAACTACGACCCGCGCGCCCGCATCGTCAAGGCGCAGGCCGACAAAATCCTCGGCAAGCTGGGCGGTGACGACGAACTGCTGGAAATCGCCAAGGCGCTCGAACAGGTCGCGCTCACCGATGACTTCTTCATCGAACGCAAGCTCTACCCGAACGTCGACTTCTACACCGGCGTGATCTACCGCGCCATGGGCTTCCCGACCCGGATGTTCACCGTGCTGTTCGCGCTCGGTCGGCTGCCCGGCTGGATCGCGCACTGGCGGGAGATGCACGACGAGCGCGACGGCAGGATCGGCCGGCCCCGCCAGATTTACACCGGCTGCGGCGAACGCTCCTACAAAGCCGTCGACACCCGCTAATTGTTCTTCCGCGTCGCGCGCTCTCGCCTTCTTAGGGAAACACGGTCCGGCAATGACAGAGCACACCATTCGCCTGCGGGAAACCGGCGAAAGACACCAGTGGCGAGCGTCAATGCGCACGCTGGCCTGAGGCGAAGGAATCGAGGCGAGTAGCTGCCGTGAGCTCACCATCACCATTCGGTCAGAACGAGTGGTTGGTCGAGGAGATGTATCGCAAGTTCCGCGAGGATCCCTCGTCGGTAGACCCCAGTTGGCACGAATTTTTGGTCGACTACTCCCCCGAGCCAACCACTGACACCCAGACCACCGCAGGCAACGGACTGCCGTCGGCCGCGCCCACCTCGCCGCCCGAACCGGCACCGGCCCCGGCACCCAAGGCGGCCGCGAGCAACGGCGTGACGGCGCCGGCCAAGCCGGGACCCGAGAGAGCACCCGCCAAGCCGAAGCCTGCCGCCGCACCGCCCGCCGCGGGCGGGAGGTGCAGGTGCTGCGGGGTGCGGCGGCTGCCGTGGTCAAGAACATGTCGGCGTCGTTGGAAGTGCCGACGGCGACCAGCGTCCGCGCGATCCCGGCGAAGTTGATGATCGACAACCGGATCGTCATCAACAACCATCTCAAGCGGACCCGCGGCGGCAAGATCAGCTTCACCCACCTGATCGGCTACGCGCTGGTGCAGGGGGTCAAGAGGTTCCCGAACATGAACCGGCACTTCGCCGAGGTGGATGGGAAGCCCAGCGCGGTCACCCCGGAGCACATCAATCTCGGGCTGGCGATCGACCTGCCGGGCAAGGACGGCAACCGCGCGCTGGTGGTGGCGTCCATCAAGGGTTGCGAGACAATGTCTTTCGGCCAGTTCATCGCCGGTTATGAAGACATCGTGCGACGCGCCCGCGACGGCAAGCTGACCGCCGAGGACTTCGCCGGTGTGACGATTTCGCTGACCAACCCCGGCACCATCGGAACCGTGCACTCGGTGCCGCGGTTGATGCGCGGCCAGGGCGCGATCATCGGCGTGGGCGCGATGGAGTATCCGGCGGAGTTCCAGGGCGCCAGTGAGGAACGCATCGCCGATCTGGGCATCGGCAAGCTGGTGACCTTCACCTCCACCTACGACCACCGCATCATCCAGGGTGCGGAGTCCGGTGACTTCCTGCGCACCATCCATCAGTTGATGCTCGACGACGATTTCTTCGACGAGATCTTCCGTGAGCTCGGCATTCCGTACGAGCCGGTGCGGTGGCGCATCGACAACCCGGACTCGATCGAGGACAAGAACGGTCGCGTCATCGAGTTGATCGCGGCCTATCGCAACCGCGGTCACCTGATGGCCGACATCGACCCGCTGCGTCTGGACAAGAAGCGCTTCCGCAGCCACCCCGATCTCGACGTGCTGAGCCATGGCCTGACGCTGTGGGATCTGGACCGGGTGTTCAAGGTGAACGGCTTCGCCGGCGGCGAGTACAAGAAGCTGCGCGATGTGCTGGGGTTGCTGCGTGACTCCTACTGCCGCCATGTCGGTGTGGAGTACACCCACATCCTCGAACCCGAACAGCAGCAATGGATTCAGGAACGCGTCGAGGTCAAGCACGAGAAGCCGACCGTCGCGGAGCAGAAGTACATCCTGTCCAAGCTCAACGCCGCTGAGGCGTTCGAGACCTTCCTGCAGACGAAATATGTTGGGCAGAAACGGTTCTCGCTGGAAGGCGCGGAGACCGTCATCCCGTGTATGGACGCGGTGATCGATCAGGCCGCCGAACATACCCTCGACGAGGTTGTGGTCGGCATGCCGCACCGCGGCAGGCTCAACGTGCTGGCCAACATCGTCGGCAAGCCCTATTCGCAGATCTTTTCCGAGTTCGAGGGCAACTTGAACCCGTCGCAGGCGCATGGATCCGGTGACGTCAAGTATCACCTGGGCGCAAGCGGCAACTACATCCAGATGTTCGGCGACAACGACATTCAGGTGTCGCTGGTGGCCAACCCGTCGCATCTGGAGGCCGTGGATCCGGTGCTGGAAGGCATCGTGCGGGCCAAGCAGGACGTGCTCGACAAGGGCGACGGCGACGACGGGTTCACCGTGATGCCGCTGATGCTGCACGGCGACGCCGCGTTCGCCGGTCAGGGCGTGGTTGCCGAGACGCTGAACCTGGCGCTGCTGCGCGGGTATCGCACCGGCGGCACGATTCACATCATCGTCAACAACCAGATCGGTTTCACCACTTCGCCTTCCGATGCCAAGTCGTCGGAGTACTGCACCGACGTCGCCAAGATGATCGGCGCCCCGATCTTCCACGTCAACGGCGACGATCCGGAAGCCGCGGCGTGGGTGGGGCGGTTGGCGGTCGATTTCCGGCAGAAGTTCAAGAAGGACGTCGTCATCGACATGCTGTGCTACCGCCGACGCGGGCACAACGAGGGCGACGATCCGTCGATGACGCAGCCGGCCATGTACGACGCGATCGACGTCAAACGCGGGGTGCGCAAGACCTACACGGAATCGCTGATCGGCCGCGGCGACATCTCGATGAAAGAGGCTGAGGACGCCCTGCGCGACTACCAGGGCCAGTTGGAGCGAGTGTTCAACGAGGTGCGCGACCTCGAGAAGCACGAGATCGAGCCCAGCGAATCGGTGGAATCCGACCAGATGGTACCCAGAGGGATGAACACCGCGGTGGACAAGTCGCTGCTGGCCCAGATCGGTGATGCGCACCTGGCGGCTCCCGACGGCTTCACCGTGCACCCACGCGTGCGGCCGGTGCTGGAGAAGCGCAGGGAGATGGCGTATGAAGGCAAGGTCGACTGGGCGTTCGCCGAACTGCTCGCACTGGGAACGTTGATCGCCGAGGGCAAGACGGTGCGGTTCAGTGGCCAGGACACCCGCCGCGGCACGTTCACCCAGCGGCATGCGGTAGTCATCGACCGCACGACCGGTGCGGAGTTCACGCCGCTGCAGCTGCTGACGCGGAGCAAGGACGGAACGCCGACCGGCGGCAAGTTGATGATTTACGACTCGGCGCTGTCGGAATATGCGGCGGTGGGCTTCGAATACGGCTACTCCGTCGGCAACCCTGATGCACTGGTGTTGTGGGAAGCACAGTTTGGCGACTTCGTCAACGGCGCACAGTCGATCATCGATGAGTTCATCAGCTCCGGCGAAGCCAAGTGGGGTCAGCTCTCCGACGTGGTGCTGCTGCTGCCCCACGGTCATGAGGGCCAAGGACCCGACCACACATCGGGACGCATCGAACGGTTCCTGCTGCTGTGGGCGGAGGGTTCGATGACCATTGCGGTGCCGTCGACGCCTGCCAACTACTTCCACCTGCTGCGGCGTCATGCGCTCGATGGCATCCACCGGCCGTTGATCGTGTTCACGCCGAAGTCGATGCTGCGCAACAAGGCAGCGGTGAGCGACGTCCGCGACTTCACCGAGCACAAGTTCCGCAGCGTCCTGGAGGAGCCGACCTACACCGACGGTGACGGCGACCGCAACAAGGTCACCCGAGTCCTGTTGACCAGCGGCAAGATCTACTACGACCTGGCGGCACGCAAGAACAAGGACCGGCGCGAGGACGTGGCGATCGTGCGGATCGAGCAGCTCGCACCGCTGCCGCGGCGGCGGCTGGCCGAGACGCTTGATCGGTATCCAAACGCGCAGGAGTACTTCTGGGTGCAGGAGGAGCCGGCCAACCAGGGCGCGTGGCCCACGTTCGGCTTGACGTTGCCCGAACTGTGCGCGGACAGGTTGTCGGGCATCAAGCGGATCTCGCGCCGCGCGATGTCGGCGCCGTCATCGGGCTCGTCGAAGGTGCACGCGGTCGAGCAGCAGGAGATCATCGACGAGGCATTCGGGTAGCCAGAGCGGCAACCGGAGCCAGGTCGGCTGCGTGGATGTGCGCTGCCGTCGCGATCCGCGGACTTCGAGGCGGTGATCGATGGCCGACGTCACTACGTCCGGATACGTTCATTATCCGCGCGCTGAACTCGTCGATGACTTTTCACCTGCGTGGGCCCGGGACGCCACGTGGCAATCCGTGCCCGTGAGCCGACTCAAAGAACAATGTGTCCCGTCTCAGAAGGACCGGTTATCCGGACGACGCAGTGCCCCACCGTCCCCCGAGCTACGTCCTAGCTCTTCAGCATGTTGCGCAGTACGTACTGGAGGATGCCGCCGTTGCGGTAGTAGTCCGCCTCGCCGGGGGTGTCGATGCGAACCATCGCGTCGAACTCCACCGTCTTTCCACCTTCTTTGGTGGCCTTGACCTGTACCGTCTTCGGGGTCTTGCCGTCATTGAACGCCTCGATGCCGGTGATGTCAAAGGTCTCGGTGCCGTCGAGCTTCAGGGAGGCCGCCGACTCACCCTCGGGGAACTGCAGCGGAATGACGCCCATGCCGATCAGGTTCGAGCGGTGAATGCGCTCGAAGGATTCGGTGATGACCGCCCGCACACCCAGCAGGCTGGTGCCCTTGGCCGCCCAGTCGCGCGACGACCCGGACCCGTACTCCTTGCCGCCCAGAACGACCAGCGGGATGTCCTGCGCTGCATAGTTTTGCGCGGCATCGTAGATGAACGCCTGCTCGCCCCCGTTGGCGAAGTCCCGCGTGTAGCCGCCGGACACATCGTCGAGCAACTGGTTGCGCAACCGGATGTTGGCGAAGGTACCGCGGATCATCACCTCGTGGTTGCCGCGGCGTGAGCCGTAGGAGTTGTAATCCTTCTTCTGAACGCCGTGTTCCTCGAGATACTGCGCGGCGGGAGTGCCCGGCTTGATGCTGCCAGCGGGGGAGATGTGGTCGGTCGTCACCGAATCACCCAGCAGCGCCAGCACTCTCGCGCCGTTGATATCCCTCACTGGTTCCGGTTCGGCAGGCATGCCGTCGAAGTACGGCGGTTTGCGCACGTAGGTCGAGTTGTCGTCCCATTCGAATGTGTTGCCGCTGGGCGTCGGCAGGTTGCGCCAGCGGTCGTCGCCCTTGAACACATCGGCGTAGTTCTTGGTGAACATCTCGGTGCTGATCGCCGAGGCGATGGTGTCCGAGATGTCCTTCTGCGAGGGCCAAATGTCCTTCAGGAACACCTCGTTGCCCTGTTCGTCGGTGCCGAGCGGTTCGGACTCGAAATCGAAGTCCATCGTGCCCGCCAGCGCGTAGGCGATCACCAGCGGCGGCGAAGCGAGGTAGTTCATCTTCACGTCCGGGTTGATGCGACCCTCGAAGTTGCGGTTGCCCGACAGCACCGCGGCGACCGACAGGTCGCAGTCGTTGACGGCCTTGCTGATCTCCTCGGGCAGCGGTCCGCTGTTGCCGATGCACGTGGTGCACCCGTAGCCGACCAGGTAGAAGCCCAGCTTCTCCAGATACGGCCACAGCCCGGCCTTGTTGTAGTAGTCGGTGACCACCTGCGAGCCGGGCGCCATCGTCGTCTTGACCCACGGCTTGGACATCAGGCCCTTTTCGACGGCATTGCGGGCCAGCAGTGCCGCACCGAGCATCACCTCGGGATTGGAGGTGTTCGTGCAGGACGTGATCGCGGCGATCACCACCGCACCGTGGTCGAGGATGAACTCACCGCGCCCCTCGCACTTCACATCGACCGGATTGCTCGGCCTACCGTTCGAGTTGACGGCCGCCGAGGGCACCGGGGTGTCGTTGTCGTCGAACGAGAGCACCGCCGGGTCGCTGGCCGGGAACGACTCCTCGACCGCCTCATCGAGCTTGGTGTGCTCGGCGGGCAGGTTCTCCTCGACGTAGTTGTGAATGTCCTTGCGGAACGCCGTCTTTGCATCGGTCAGCGCGATGCGGTCCTGCGGCCTCTTGGGCCCGGCGATCGACGGCACCACATCGGAGAGGTCCAGCTCGATGTATTCGGAGTACTTCGGCTCCCGCTCGGGGTCGTGCCACATACCCTGTTCCTTGGCGTAGGCCTCGACAAGCGCGAGCTGCTCCTCGCTGCGGCCGGTCATCCGCAGGTAGTCGATGGTGACCTCGTCGATCGGGAAGATCGCTGCGGTGGAACCGAATTCGGGGCTCATATTGCCCAGCGTCGCGCGGTTGGCCAGCGGCACCTCGGCCACACCCTCACCGTAGAACTCGACGAACTTGCCCACCACACCGTGCTTGCGCAGCATCTCGGTCACCGTGAGCACGACATCGGTGGCGGTGACGCCCGCCTTGCGCTCGCCGGACAGCTTGAAACCGACCACCCGCGGGATCAGCATCGACACCGGCTGACCCAGCATCGCCGCCTCGGCCTCGATACCGCCGACACCCCAGCCCAGCACGCCCAGGCCATTCTCCATCGTCGTGTGCGAATCGGTGCCCACGCAGGTGTCCGGATAGGCGACACCGTCGCGCTCCATCACCACGCTGGCCAGGTACTCGATGTTGACCTGGTGCACGATGCCGGTGCCCGGGGGCACCACCTTGAAGTCGTCGAACCCGCCCTGACCCCAGCGCAGGAACTGATAGCGCTCGCCGTTGCGCTCGTACTCGATCTCGACGTTGCGCTCAAACGCGTTCGCCGTGCCGAACAGGTCGGCGATCACCGAGTGGTCGATGACCAGATCGGCGGGCGCCAGCGGGTTGACCTTCTCCGGATCGCCGCCCAGGTCGCCGACGGCCTCGCGCATGGTGGCCAGGTCAACGATGCAGGGCACTCCGGTGAAGTCCTGCATGATCACCCGGGCCGGCGTGAACTGGATCTCGACACTCGGGTCGGCCGACGGATCCCAGCTGGCGATGGCCTCGATGTGGTCCTTGCTGATGTTGGCGCCGTCCTCGGTGCGCAGGAGATTCTCGGCCAACACCTTGAGACTGTAGGGAAGCTTCTCGGTGCCGGGCACCGCGTCGAGGCGATAGATCTCGTAGCTGTTGTCCCCGACCTTCAACGTGTCGCGGGCCCCGAATGAATTAACCGAATCTTTGCTACTCACATCAACTCCCGGCTGGCCTGGTTCGCAGCGCCGATCTCCCATGTGCCGAACCGCAGAGCTGCGGTGGAATTGCCGAAATCTTTGCGTACGCGACTCTCAAAGAGTTTACTGATGACGGAAGATTCGGGCAAGAGTTAACTGATTGGTGCAGGAGTGGCCGATGTCACCTGAGCTGATTTCGATTCTGGCGTTGGCGCTGATGTTCGTCGTGGCGACCGTGGTGCCGGTGAACATGGGGATCTTGGCGTTCGTCGGAGCGTTTTTGGTGGGCACCCTCGTGGTGCATATGCCGAGCAAGGACATCATCGCCGGCTTTCCCGGCGGGCTGTTTCTCACGTTGGTGGGGATCACGTTCTTGTTCGCCATCGCGCAGAACAACGGCACCATCGACTGGCTGGTGGAACTGGCGGTACGGGCGGTGCGCGGCCGGGTCGCCGCGATTCCGTGGATCATGTTTTTCCTCGCGGCCACGCTCACCGCGGTGGGCGCGGTCAGCCCGGGTGCGGTGGCGATCATCGCGCCGATCGCGCTGGGCTTCGCCTTCCAATACAAGATCAATCCGCTGATGATGGGCCTGATGGTGATCCACGGTGCCCAAGCCGGCGGGTTTTCCCCGATCAGCATCTATGGCGGCATCACCAACAAAGTCGTCGGGGATGCGGGGCTGCCGCTCAACCCGGTGGTGACCTTTTTGGCCAGTCTGGTGGTCAATTTCGCGGTGGCGCTGCTGCTGTTTATGTTGATGGGTGGCAGACGCTTGTTGAAGCAGCGCGCCGGGCAAGCAGACGCGGTCGATCAGGTGCTCAGTGAGGCCTCGGCCGGGGGTGCGGTGCATGTGGCGGGAACCCCGGGTGATCCCCACATCCAGGTCACCGTCGCCCAGCCGCAGGGCGGCGCCCAAATCTATGGTGATGCCGAGGCCCAGGCGCTCAGCGAGTGGAAGCATGAGTCTCACGACGATCCCGACAACCTGCTGGAGGAAGCCGACGCCGAACCCCACCACGGGCACTCGCGTCCCTACCAGATGCTCACGGTCCTGGGCTTGGTCGTGCTCGCGGTGCTCACCCTGGTGTTCGACGCCGACATCGGTTTTACGTCGCTGACCATCGGCCTGGTGCTGGCGCTGATCGCGCCGAATATGCAAAAGCGGGCGACCGGTCAGATCACCTGGCCGGAGATCTTGCTCATTTGTGGGGTGAGCACCTACGTCGCGGTCATGGAAGAGATGGGCACCATCGACTACGTCGGCGACAGTGTGGCCGGGCTGGCCTCACCGCTGATCGCGGCGCTGCTGTTGTGCTTGATCGGGGCGATCGTTTCGGCGTTCGCGTCCTCGACGGCGGTGCTCGGCTCGATCATTCCGTTGGCTGTACCGTTCCTGCAGGGCGGCACCGGCGTGAGCGCGATCGGATTCGTCGCCGCGCTGGCGGTGTCCTCGACGATCGTGGATGTGAGCCCGTTCTCGACCAACGGCGCGCTGGTATTGGCCAATGCCAAGGGCGTGGACCGACAGGTGTTCTTCCGCCGGCTGCTCAGCTATGCCGCCGTGGTAACCATCGCCGCGCCCATCGTGTTGTGGGCCCTGTTCGTCGTTTTGTAACCGACCGCATGACAGCCCACAACGGTGGACACAGGCCAGGAAAGGGCTTCTTGTCGGTCCCTACCCGCCAGCACCCCGACCGATTTCCAGTGAAGGAGAGTTAGATGCAGCCGTTTGTTGCCAATCGCCACGGACGCCTTGTGTTTCCGTCGAACTTCATCCCCCAACTCGACTTCTCAGTCATCGACACCGAACACCAACTCATCGACGTCATCGACTGCACCGAGGATGCGCATATCGTTGATGCGTCCGGTGTTTGGCGTTCCGGCGGGCGATCTTGGCGCCACCTGTCGTGGTGGATGACCATAAGAGAACCCGAGGCCAGTCTGACGGAGGGGTCCAGCGACCCGGTGCTTATCACCAGGATCGTCAACCTGCGGCGGGCAGATTCCTGCTGACACAATCACGTTTACCGAGCCAAGACGGAGAGGGGAACACCATTACCACTACAGTCGAACAGATCGGCGAGTCCCTGTCAGAGGGTGGTCAGGGCACGAAGCTGCGTGGGCGCGTTGCGTTCGTGACCGGTGGTACCAGGGGAATCGGTGCCGCGATCAGCAAGAGCTTGGCCAGTCAGGGCGCGACGGTAGCCGCGGGATACGGCAGGAACACCGAACAGGCACAGAAGTTTCTCGCCGAGTTGTCGGCGGCGAGTGATGACGCCGAGGTCAGCGTCCATCAGGGCGATGTCGGGAGCGCGGCCGACTGTCGGCGCACCATCCAGGAGGTCATCGACCGCCACGGGCGCCTGGACATCCTGATCAACAACGCGGGCATCACGATAGACAAGACCGTGGCCAAGATGACCGAAGACGAATGGAACAAGGTCATCGCAGTCAACCTGTCCGGGGCGTTCTTTCTTGCCCAGGCGGCGTTGGCCCATATGCTCGAGCGCGGCAGCGGCCGGATCGTGATGGTCTCCTCGGTGATCGGTGAGATGGGTGCCATCGGTCAGGCGAATTATGCGGCCTCCAAGGCCGGCCTGTTCGGCCTGACGAAAACACTTGCGCGCGAAGCGTGTTTTCAGAAGGGACGCGCGGGCATGTTGACCGAAAACGGTATCGGCGTCACGGTCAACGCAATCACACCCGGTTACGTGGCCACCGAGATGGTCGAGTCGATCCCCGACAAGGTCCTGGACCGAATCAAAGGCAGCATCCCCATGCGCAGGTTGGCCCAACCGTGGGAGATCGCACGAGTGGTGCACTTCCTGGCTGCGGACGCCTCGGGATACATCACCGGCCAGGTTTGGGGAGTCAACGGTGGCCTGGACATGTGATCCCTCATGGTCCGCCTCGCGGGCGCTCAGCGTTAGTTCAACGCTCGGAAAATCCGATCGGAAAGGGTGAGCGGCAATGCATTCCTATGAAATGAACAATCACGGCAAGATCGTCTTTCCGTCCAATTGCTTTCCCGATCTGGACTTCTCCACCTTCGAAAGCATCGAACAGCTCGACGCGGTGGTCCGGCGGGACTTCGATGCTAAGGCGCCCACCGGGACCGACATCCTCGGTCGGATCAAGACCGGCGCCTACCAATCCAAGTTCGAGCTGATGCGAGACATGGCGCTCAACCTGTTCTGGGCCAATCGCTTCAAGATCACGATGTACGACGTCCGACCAACCCGCTGGGCCGACGTGCCGCGTCGGCGCGAGGACATCTTCGTCCCCATCCAGACGCCATGGGAAGACCGCGAAACGAAGGTGACCGCGGTGCAGTCTGCCTATCCCGGTCTTGCGGCGCAGTGGGACGACGAAGTCGAGGACAGCATCTTCGAGGTCCTCTTCGACGTGTTCGGCCATCGCAGAAACCATGCGACCAAGCTCTCAGCCGTCGTACCCACTGTTGCCGAATTGCTGGCTGACCCCGGTAATCAAACGCTGCGGCTAAATCGGTATGACCCTGACTTCCGCCGGTACAGCTACGCCGAGATCATCGACTGCAACGAGGATGTGGCCGAGCTGGAGGCGCTACGCCGCTGGTCGATGGTCCTGCACAATCAGTATCCGTGGTCGCGCAACGACGCCGCGCTGACCACGATTGGGGAATTACGTGACGACGACTACGTCGTAGTCTTTCACCCCCGTGACCGCGAGGTCCAATTGTTCCTGTCCCGCGTGAAATCGGGGCACACCCCGAAGCAGGCCGCCCACGCTGCCCCCAAGGTCTGCGCTCCCGTTCGTCCCTACCCCGCCCTGAACGTGCGCGAGGATTTGGCGGTGGCACCGCGCATCGAGGCCATCTCGGCAGTGCACGGCGAAATCGTCTGCACCAATGAGGATCTCATCCGTAACAGCGCGTACAACTGGTCCCCCATGTCGGCGGACGAGATCAGTGCCAAGACCGGCATCGAGCAGCGTCGTTACACCGCCGACAGCCTCGAGGACCTCTCGTTGCGGGCCGCGCGGTCGGCGCTGGCTCACGCTCAAGTGGGTCCAGATCAGATCGGAGCGGTCTTGGTGTGCACCTGCACCAGCTCTCGGCTGATACCGTCCGTCGCGACGTGGGTCTCCGGCCAGTTGGGTATCCAGCAGACACACTGTTCGTTTGACCTCGTTGCCGCGTGCGCGGGCCTCAGCTACGGGCTGGCCGAAGCGACGAGAATTCTCCAGCTGGTTCGGCGGCCGGTGCTGGTGGTGTGCGCGGAAAAGTTCTCCGACAAGATCGGAAATGTCCGGCCCTCCCGGATGATCTTCGGCGACGGCGCGGCCGCCATTGTCGTCGGCCCCGCTCCCGAGGGGTCGCCGCCGGATATCGAGTACATGCAGACCTATGCCAGCGGTCCGACAAGCCAGGTCAACTCGATCTTGTGGCCCAACCCCGCGTTCGCCAACAGCATCACCGTCTTCGGCCCCGAGGTGAAGGCGCTCGCCGGGCGCTACCTAGTGCAGATGCTCGATGACATCCGGGCCTTGCCGGATCCGGATGGAGTCGCGGATTCGCTGCTGGACAGCATCGAGTTGATCATCCCGCACCAGGCGAATAAGACCATGGTGATCGAGCTGGCGAAGGGCGCCGGCCTGTCCCCGGATCGGCTGTATTTCAATATTGAACGGGTGGGGAATGCCTCCGCGGCGAGCATTCCGCTGGCAATCCACGACGCTGTCCGCGACCAGGTCATCACGAAGCCAACCCGTGTCTTCGCTCCTGGCTTCGGTGCCGGCGCCGTTGCGGGCTACGCGGTTCTCCGGATCGATCCCGCCGTCATTGCGCCCGACGAAACGACGGCACCGACCCGCGAGAAGACGGTTGAGGAGTCCGAGGCCGTGACCGCAGGGGTGGAAATGGCGTCTGCGTTTAACTAGCAGCCTTATTCCGCGCGACAGCATCGTTGTTGGAGTGGCGATCGCAGGCTTCCGCAGCTAGAAAGCGCTCAACCAGGCGGCCCACCACGGCCGCCGGTGCGGGCTTTTGCAGATCGTGTCCGGCCTGGCCAATTTCAAGGCGGCGCATCGGGGATGCGTGCCGCAAGTAGCCTGCTGTTCGCAGGCACGACGGCCTGATCGTGCTCGCCGCAAACCCTCCAGCGTGGGCGCGTCGATGCAGCCCAGAATCGGGATGCTGGACCAGGTCGAGATGGCGGCGATCTGCCACATCAAGCCCACCGGCGGTGCGTGAGCTGAATGCCGAGCACCGTTGCGGCATAACAACTATCGCGCTTCACACCGATGCGTACACCTAAGCCTGCCACTCGAGACTCAAACCAAACCCGCCGAAAAGCGAATAGATCCGATCGTTTCGGCAACCACTCCACGCTCACAGATCGCAGGTTCCATTCCACCGCCTCTAGGTTGGCCAGCACGGGCCACGATGGTCGCGGCACTGAGGCCATCAGTCGCAACGCCTTGGACGGCACCTACGAGCGTGCGCCCGTTGCATGTCAACGGCGATCGGACCGGCGTCACGAAGGCGATCCAAAAGGCCGTTTTTCGCTGCGATCGCCGACGGCTGCCACCGCGCGGCTCTCAGTTGGTCAGTTTTCCAATCTCACCGATCACGCACGGACTGCGGGACGCGGACGATCAGCGCGTCGCCCTGACCGCCACCGCCGCAGAGGGCAGCGGCGCCGATCCCCCCGCCGCGGCGCCTCAGCTCGAGGGCGAGGTGCAGGACCAACCGGGCACCCGACATACCGACAGGGTGACCCAGCGCGATCGCACCGCCGTTGACGTTGACCTTGGCGTTTTCCAGACAGAGCTCACGCGCCGAGGAGATACCGACAGCGGCGAAGGCTTCGTTGATTTCGACCAGGTCAAGTTCGGAGGGTTTGATGCCCTCCTTCTCGCACGCCTTCGCCGTGGCCGCGGCCGGCTGCAGTTGCAGGCTGGAGTCGGGGCCGGCGACCTGGCCATGCGCGCCGATCTCGGCGAGCCACTCAAGGCCCAGCTCTTCGGTCTTCGCCCTGCTCATCACGACGACCGCGCAGGCGCCGTCGGAGATCTGCGCAGAGGAGCCGGCGGTGATGGTGCCGGCATTAGAGAACGCGGCCGGCAGCTTGGCGAGAGATTCGGCGGTGGTGTCACCGCGCACGCCTTCGTCCTTGCTGACAATGATGGGGTCACCCTTGCGCTGGGCGATCTCGACGGGGACGACCTCGGCGTCGAAGACGCCGTGTTCCCAGGCGGCCGCCGCCTTCTGATGCGACTGGGCGGCGAGCTCGTCCTGCTCCTCGCGGGTGAGGTTGTGGGCGGCCGCGTTGCACTCCTCAGTCAGCAGCCCCATGGCCTGCTCCGTGAATTGGTCGAAGAGCGCATCGTACGCCATGGAATCGGCCAGGCTGACGTCGCCGAACTTGAAACCCTCGCGCGACTTGGGCAGGAAGTGCGGAGCGTTGGTCATCGACTCCATGCCGCCCGCTACGACAACGTCCGCCTCGCCGGCACGAATGAGCTGGTCGGCCATCGCGATGGCGTTCAGGCCCGACAGGCAGACCTTATTTACGGTGATGGAGGGGACGTCCATCGGGATACCGCCCTTGACACCGGCCATGCGGGCGGGGTTCTGACCGGCGCCCGCCTGGATGACTTGGCCCATGATTACGTAGTCGACCTGCGCGCCACTTATTCCCGCCCTCTCCAAGGCGCCTTTGATGGCGATGCCGCCGAGGTCGGCCGCGGATAGGGACTTGAGACCCCCGAGCAGGCGACCAATCGGGGTGCGAGCCCCAGCGACGATTACACATCCGGACATGACGCCTCCTGAAATTTCCACCATGATGACTCCGGCGCCGAGGTCGCCGATCATCATCGCGGCGGCCTACCCAGCTCAGGGCGTGAAGTCAGATCGACAACAATTATCCGAGGCCGTCCCGTTTGGCGGCCGGACTGGATACGAAGAGCGGGCTACTCACAACTCCGAAAATCTTAGACCTAGTGACCTGGTGTCCTAGTGGCCTATCCAATAAGAATAATCATGCGATCCCCGAACGTCAAGGCCCGGCGTATAAGAAGCGAACGAGTTAGAACATGGGGCATCGGTCGCGCGGCGAAAGTCTCCCACTATTCAGCTGGACCCCAACGTAGTTGTGCTGTTAACGGGCCAGTAGGTCCGCTCCCGCGCTGACACCGATCGATGACGCCCAGCTAGCTGCGCCAAGCGTACGGCCGAGTAGTATGTGGAGCAGAGAGTAGGTGAGTCAGTGGCAGAGCAACTCAGACCGGTGGCAAAGCCGCGGCTGTATGAAGTGATCGTTGAGCAACTGTGTTCATACATCGCGGACAACAGCATGACGCCCGGGGATCGCCTGCCCGCCGAGCGTGACCTCGCGGAAAAGCTGGGCGTCAGCCGCGCGTCCCTCAGCCAGGCGCTGGTCGCCTTGGAGGTCCAGGGCGTCTTATCGGTGCGACATGGTGACGGCGCCATCCTCGTGCGTCCCCCAACCGAGGAGGGCGCCATTAGGGCGCTTCGCGAACATGCCGACCGGATTCCCGACATCATCGACGCGCGCGAAGCCCTCGAAGTGAAGTTGGCCGGACTGGCGGCCGCACGCCGCACCACCGCCGACATGGCCGGCATCGATGCCGCGATTTCGACTATGCAGACGGAGGTCGAGGCCGGCGACCGCGGTGTCGCCGGCGACGAGATGTTCCACGAAGCGCTCACCAATGCGGCGCACTCGTCGCTACTCGCCAAGCTCATGCACGAAATCTCCGGTCTCATTAGGGAAACCCGTATTGAGTCGTTGTCACAGGAGGGCCGGCCGCGGGCATCATTGGACGGTCATCGGCGCATCGCCGAGGCGGTGCGTCGACAGGATGCGCAGGAGGCCTCCCGCGCGATGGCCGATCACATTCGGTTGGTATCCGACGTCGCGCTGATTCGCGACGGCAACTGATCCAAGACATATCAACAACCGCGGAGCCGCGCCATCAACAACCCAACGGCCTTCGGCACCGTCTCGGGATGCGCATGTCCAATCCACGGCATCATTTAAGGCGGACAATTCCGCGAATCCTGCTGCCTCACAACCTGTCCGACACGCAAGTATCAGCTCCGACGACGAAGCCAGGCCGACAAGCGGTATCGCGGGTGCATCCCCGTCCAGCTACGGGACCATGCTGAGCACCGCGGTGATGCCCGAAGAGTTCCCGATGACCATCGCACCGAACGACGCGAAGAGTTCTCCGCGCTCTCGATAAAGAACTGCTGGCCCTCATCCAGGCCACCGCGGAGTTCGAGACCGCCTCGACCAACGGCGCAACCAAGTAAGTGGCCGCACCTGTGCCTCGGCGTCGACGACGTTTCAGTTCTTGGCGCGCACCAAGATTCCGCTTTTCACCACTCAGATGGGCAAGGGCGTGGTGGCAGGTGCCCCAGATGGAGCGCCGGTCGAAGCGTCGATGGGAACGGCTGCGTTGTCGGAGCGCGATTATGTGCATGAGGCCATCGATCGTGCTGACGTGATCCTGTCGATTGGTCATGACACGGTGGAAAAGCCGATGCGGTCCAGGCTCATCGCGAGCGCATCTTCTGGGGTGTCGGCGGTGAGCCGCTCGCGGGCGGGGGTGAGCAAATCGGTGGAAAAAATGGGGGCTTTACGGGCTTGGCCGGTGTCTTCGTCGAAGATTTCCAAAGCCGACACGACCGCCCAGCCGGGATCGTGGCGCATGCCGCCGTCGAGGTGTGCCCGCTTCTTGTACGGGGCTGGGGCTTCCCATGCGGCGCTGTCCCACTGTTCGACAAGCTCGTCGGGAATCGGGCCGCGGTAGGGTGCACCGGGTTGGCCTTCCTTTTCCCGCCACCGGGTTTCGGCTGCCGCAACCTTTTCGTCGTGGCGGTCCTGGGTGATCTGGTTGGGGTGAATCCAGGTGAAGCGGTTGACGGGTCCGTGGCGGCGGACGTAGTTGTCGTAGAGGGTGTTGAGGTGCCCGCGCAGCTGGTCACGCTCAACCGGTGGCCGGCCCTCGCGTTGTGAGGTGATCAGACTGGTGGCGACATCGCGCAGGGCGATGAGTTCGCGAGTTTCGGCCAGCCGTGTCTTCGGGGTGGGATTGGACTCCCAGCGGTGACCGGGCCAGAATTCGATGCCTGTGGTGCCGGGGTTATAGCGCAGCGTGTACAGCGGGGTGTCGGCGCCGCGGTCAGCGGCGGTGATCAGGCCTGCGTCGAAGGTGTCGGGTGAGACGACGGTCAGCGACTCTGCGGTGGCACTCAGGCCGTGCCCGCGCGCTACGGCGAGGTCGATGATGCCGGTGAGTCGGCGCGACAGCTGCTCGGCCAGCTGCTCCCCGGTGTCGCCGTCGACGGCCAGGGTGGTTGATCCGTTGAGCCCGTGGCCGAGGGTCATAGTGCCCAGCACGTGGTGTGGGTGCGCAGCGTAGTAGCCGTTGACCAGAACCTCCGTCGGTTCGCCGTCGTCGTCGAGCAACGCCGAAGTGGTGTTCACCCATTCCGGGGTGCGCTCGGGCGCGCGCTGGTTGGGTTCGCGGCGGCGCAGGATGAGCAGATCGGTCACCACGTCGGTGCCGGCGACGCGGGAAAACGCCCTGGAGGGCAACCGGATTGCCCCAATGAGGTCAGCGTGTTCGGCCATGGCGCGCCGGGCGGCGGGTTTAGCGGAATCCAGCGTGTAGCGGCTGGTGAGCACGGCGACGTATCCGCCTGGTGCGGTGAGCGCCAGTGATTTGCAGATGAAGTGGTTGTGAACACTGAACCGTTGGGGGTTGTGGCTGGGATCGGCGATCACGTACCGGCCGAACGGCACATTGCCGACGGTGAGCGCGAAACTGTTCTCCGGCACCCGGGTGGTTTCGAATCCCTGGTTGCGGATTTGGGCCGAGGGGTACAGTTGCGCGGCGACCGCGGCGGTGATCGCATCGTTTTCCACACCGATCATGACCGCATCGTCGGGCGCATGGCCGATGAATGCGCCACTGCCGCAACCTGGTTCGAGAACCCGGCCCCCGCTAAATCCGGCGCGGCGCATGGCCTGCCAGATGACGGCGACCACCGCAGGGTCGGTGTAGTGCGCATTGAGCACCGAGGCTTCGGCCTGCCGGTACTGCACCACGGTGAGCAGGTCGCGCAGCTGTTGGCGCTCGCCGGTGAAAGTGTCGGTGCGCGGATCGAACACCTCGGGTACCGCGCCCCAACCCGACCACGCGGCGAGCACCGCCTGCTCCTCGACGGTGGCCGGCCGGCCGGACTCGCGCAGCGCGTCGAGCAGTTCGATCGCCGCGATGTTTGCCTGCACTCGGGCCTTGGCACCCGAGGGCACCCGTGCGTGGGTGCTGGCAGGAAAGTCGGTGGCGGTGCGAAATGCCGCCGGCGCCTGCTCCCCTATGACCTCCGGTGGTACGGCCACGGTCGGGGTGGTTGGTGTTGGCGCAGTGGTGTTCTCGGGCGGGGGTTTTACTGGCGGCGGAAGCGGTTGGCCGCCGGGGTCGGTGCTGCGCGGGTCGGTCGGTTGGTCGGCAGGCTCGTCGAACAGCGACGCCTGCGAATTTACCGCTCGGGCAGGCCGTCGTGGCGCAGGTCGCTGTACACCAGCGCCGCCAATTCTGCGGCCAGCGGATCCTCGCGATGGGTCGGCATCCCGAGGTGGTCCTCCGCTCGGGCCGCCAGCAGGTACCCGGCCTTGATCCGAAACACCGCCGAGAAATCCGGGTCGGGCCATATCTGGGCGACGAGGTCCTCGATCTGCTCGCTGGGGTCGGTGCGGTACTGCGTGCGGGTCCAGCGCTGATCCCACGGCACCTGACTGTGACCTAGGCTCGGGGGCTTCTCGGTGGTCACGTTTGGTGGATCCTGCGGCCGTGGGATCAGCTCGTAGAGCTCCTCGCTGAGCACGATTTCCTTGGCCGAGGCCATCGCCGTGTTGAGCAGTCCTACCTTGGTCAGGTAGTCCGGGTGCTCTCCGGTGCGCTGCGTCCACTCGGCCACCGATTGGGCGCTCATCTGGTCGCCTAGCGCCGCGATCTGTTGGCTGATCCTGGCTGCTTCGTCTTCGAGGAATGTCGCCGACTGCTCCGGTGTCCATTCCGGTGGCAACGCTAGGTGCTGGCTGTACACGTCCCCAACGATCTGGCGTATCTCCGGACTGCTCACCGCTGCCTTCCCCGTCGAGGATGCTGAACAGATCCGGCTGGTCGCGATCTGCGTTGCGCCTGCGCGCCATTTTGTCCTCTCCTGGGTGATGGTGTCGGGGTCTGGGTAGCCGAGGGTGCGGCAGAAGGCTCGCCAGCGGCGATCGGCGAGGGCTCGGCGCCGCGCGGATCGGTTGTCGCGGGTCGTCACCGCCGAAGCCGCCCTCCGGTGCCGAACACTCCTGACCTCAAAGCAATCAGGTAGAGGCCGAGCAGATAGCGGTGAGAGTCAGCGACGGCGACTCAGCCGCGGCGGGTCTGCCACATTCGGCGGCTGCTGTCGGGGATGAAACCGTGCATGGCGCTGTCGCAATCGCTTCACGTGGGGCCACGAGCGATCTGCTGGCGCCCTCCTGTGAGGGCGCCGTGCTCATCAACGAGAACCCAGCCGGTGATGTCGCCATCGTATTTGCAGTCGACGAGGGTCCTGTATTCCCGTGCGGTGGTGGCCAATTCGTAAGGGGATGCGTCTTTTGGTCATCGCTCATGCCCGCCGATGGCGCGGTTGGCGCTGGCGCGCTCGGTGCGCTCGGTGCGCTCGGGGGGCGTCGGCCGCAGCGTGGCGGCCACCAGTGGAGGCGGCGGATGCGGCGGTCGTGCTGGATTGAGCGGCGATGTGTCACGGGCGCAACGCGAATGGCGTGCAGCGCCGCGACGGTCACTGACATTGTTGGTGCGGCCAGTTGTTGGCGTTGGTGGCAACGGGCCACGGATCGCTGCTGTTGTCTTTTGCGGCGTCTGTCCTGAGATGGGTTCTCGGTCGCCAGGGCGCGGTGCCGTTGAGGGTGTTTCGGTTTCGTCGGCGTCGTGGCCAGCGCGTGTGGCCTCGGACGCCGTGGCCTCTCGGGTGGATGGTGCGATGTGGCTGGGTCCTCGGGCAGGTGTTGCGGTGCGGCAGGGCTTCGCGCCGATCGACTCATCCGCTGCGGAGGTGGCCGGGGTTGAGATACCCACGCCTGCAGGCGATATCGCGGCAGTGAGTATGGCCAACGTGGTTTTCTCCTTTATCAAGGCGGCACCGCAGTGGTTGTTGGCAGCGGCGTGATCATGGAGATCGGTCGATGCGACAAGCGGTAGGGCCGGTGCGCATCCGCAGGACTGCCATCGCCGAGCCCGTTTAGGATGATTACTTGACCAGGCGCAGCTGCGAGGTGTTGATCACCTGTTGGATTGGCGCCGCGCGGAGTCGCGGTGGTGTCGATGGTCATGGCTGTTCCCCAACGTGGGGTTCAGGCGCCCGTGGCGAGGGTCAGTGCGCAGCTCATTGGCGCTCATCGGTCGACGGTCCGGGCAGTTGGGCCAGCAGGTCGCTGTGCTGCCAGACCTTGCGGTCAGGCACTGTGGCGGTCCTGCGCGAGGTCTGCGGCATAGCGGAGGGCCGCGCGGATGGTGATAGTGCGACGGCGATGCGCGTCGGTCTGGCCGGCCAGTCGCTGGGCGATTTTCTCGAGCTTCTGGCGGGCCGCTTCGAGGCCCTCAGCGTCGCGCAATCCGGGCAGGTAGACCCCAGCCCAGACGCCGTCGGTGGCGCCGAGGCGTTGGGCGTCGAGCGCGCATTGGCGTTGGATGGGGCAGTTGTTGCAGATCGCGATCGCCCGTGCCCGGTGCACCGCGTGGCTGGCGAACCAGTCGGAGTCATCGCCGTACCGGCACAGGCCGGAGTCATCAGATGCGGATGCGTCAGTCAGTGCGCGTGCCATTCCCGGCTCCTAAACACCTAAAGATAACCATATAGTTAACTAAAGATGTTCTATCACACATCTAGTTGATTCTCCACCAGGGTGTAGTTAATTGTCGATGCAAGGCATCCGCAGCGACCAATCGGACCGCCGGGACAGGGCCGCGGCTACCGACGCGGGCTCGTCAAGCAACGCTTGCCAGACCGGGATGAGCAATTCGGGTACCTCGATGCCCACGTCCTGCGCGAGCTGTGCGGCCCGGCGGCAATGTCGCGTCGCCGCCGACGCTGGCCACGCGTGCGCGGCGAGTTCCAGACTGGCGCGAGCCTGCGCAACCAAGTTCAACCCACGCACATCCAACGGTGCGCGCAGGTGTGGATAGCTGCCCTGTCTGGCCAACTGCCGGGCGTGCTGATCGGCAAGGGACGCAGCGTATTCCGCTGCATAAGCAGCAGAAAGCGCCCGTGCGGCACACCTCGGGTGATCCTGAGTGCACTCCCCCAGCGTGTCGACCGCCTCGTCATATGCGGCTACGAACGCTGCCACGACCGGGTCGGTGGCATCAGCTAGCGCGGGCCGGTCCAGAGCCGACCGTGGATCGGCCAGAAAGTCGCGCCGAGCGCGCCGGATGGAATCGACGACAGCTCTGGCGGTAACAGTCATCGCGTGCGCTCTGAGCGGCACCGACGCTGCCTGGCCTGCGTGAGAAGCTCCGATCATCCCAACCCGCCTTCACCAAACACGACTTTAGTCAACTATACATGACTATCGATAGGTTGGCGTTCGTCCGGACGTCGTGTCTAAACGTCTCTGGTTGGCATCATTCATTGGGTTGATCGACAGCACACAGGTCTAGCTCGTTACAGTGGGCTTTCATTGACTGGAAAGTAGCGATGACGACTGCGGATCCGACGCCAGATAGCGGCATTGACCCGGCTACCGCCCGCGTGGGACATGCCGTCGCTGATCGCCGCCTCGAAGTCGGTTTCGCTACCCAACGTGAGCTCGCCGAAGCCGCGGGGGTCGCACTGAACACCGCGGCAATGCTCGAGCGAGGGCACACGTTCCCGCGCCGGTCCAACGCGCACAAGCTGGAAAAAGCCCTGAATTGGCCGACGGGCACGCTGGCCGCGCTTCGCCGCGGCGAACCGGTCCCGGGCGCGCAGCCATCACCAACGCCGGCGCCGGCCGTCGCGCCTACCCCAACCGCGGTCAGCGCCGTGCACGCGGCCGCGATCGCCGGCGGTGTCGTCAACGTCGCCGCCCGAGCCATTGAGATCCTGCTTCGCCACGGCGCCGACGACCCGGACACCGGTGCGCTGCTGCGGGAGCTGGATACCCAACTGTTGAGCCTGGAGACGATGATCGCGGCCAGCCTGCCCCACGCCGCAGACGCGTTCGATGACACGATGTCGGCACTGGCCGAAGTCCACCGCTACCGCGAAACCTTGAAAGCCGCCACGCAAAAAACCGGCTAACCGCGACCGCCTGTCACGCTGCGACGGGTCGGCGGGCGATGAAATCCTTAGGCATAGGCGCAATTCGCACCACATCACCGGTCTGCGGCGCGTGCGCCACCTCGGTCGGTGAAATCGCCAGCTGCACATGGCCCGGCCCTCGTGAATCCCATGAGCCTCTCGGGAAGATCAGATCGCCAGCCTGGACATCTCCGGGCGCTACCGCAACGCCCTGCTCGACCTGGGTGTACGTGTCGGGTCCGATCGTGACACCGGCCTGGCCCCACGCCCACTGCGTCAGCCCCGAGCAGTCAAACACGTTGGGGCCCTTAGCGCCCCACACGTACGGCGTGCCCTTCTTGGACAGCGCGGCCTTGACCGCCATCTGAGCCAGCGGGCCACCACCAACCGTGCGCGCACCGGGTCCGGCCGAGGATCCACCAAGCCCACTGCTTTGGCGCGCACGCCCAGCCAAGCCGGTGAGAGCTGACAGGTTGGGAATGCCAGGTGTTCCTGCGCCGCCGAGGCTCATCGGTGATAGACCGCCGACACCAGGCATGCCGCCGATCATTGATGACATGCCTGCGCCACCCATGTGCGAGCCCACTGCCCCGTACCCGCCCGCGGCCCCGCGGATCAACCGCGCCAGCATCACATTGCGCTGTTCAGACACCGTCAACAGCGACTTCGCGCGATCCAACTCCGACTGCAGATGATCCACCAACTGGCGCTTACCGGCCGCGGTATCGGTACTGGGCGCGATCGCCGCCACCCCGCGGCCGGTGTCATCCACCACACCAGTCATCCCGCCACGCCCGGACCGCGATGCATCCGCGGCACCACCAAAGCCCGAACCTGTCACCCCGTCAGCGCCAATCACATTGTCCAACGCCAACACCCGACCACCACCGGCCGCCAGATGCATCGACGACGCCGCACCACCCCAACCCCCAACCACTGCCCCAGCCGCGGCGATCCCGTCCCGGCCCGCACTCAACCCCTGCGTAGTCGACCATCCCCCGCCCCGCGGCGCAGCCCCATACAAGCTGCGAGCATCACCGAGAACCCGACCCACCTCGGCGGCCAAACCATCCAGCGACACGCCCCGCAGTATCACCGACACCCACCACAACCCGCCAACACCAACACCACATTGATGACGATCGGATAGATCCGCTGTGGTTCAGTAACCTTTGGCGGGGCGGGTGGGGTCGGCTTGCTGGATCTTGGTGGCGAGGTCGGAGCCATCGGCCGATACGCCATAGCGGTCCATCGCGTAGTTAACGAAGGCGCACACTTGAGCGACGTTGTCGCCACGATCTGCCGAGGTTCCCGGCTCGTGATAGGCCTCGAACGTCGTTCGCGTGAATTGCAGTGTGCCAGCAGAAGGATTTCCTGCAGCGGCGTTGAAGTCACTGCGGTTGACCGCGGTGTTGTTGAAGTCAGACTCGCGGTCACCCACAACCATCAGGCCCGCTTCCCAATTCGCGCGGGCAACTGGATCGGTGATGCCTTTGATCGTCAGGCCACGGCGAACTGCGACGCGGAAAGCCTCGGCGCCAGGCCCGGCGGGCACTGGCGGATGCAAGGTGAGTCCAGGTCGCGCCGCCCTGTCACGGCCAGGCCGACGATCCCCGAGCAGGGAGCCTATGTCGGGGATGGCGGGCAGTCCTCTGCCGTCGCCGAGGCTCATCGGTGATAGACCGCCCACACCAGGCATGCCGCCGATCATTGATGACATGCCTGCGCCACCCATGTGCGAGCCCACTGCCCCGTACCCGCCCGCGGCCCCGCGGATCAACCGCGCCAGCATCACATTGCGCTGTTCAGACACCGTCAACAGCGACTTCGCGCGATCCAACTCCGACTGCAGATGATCCACCAACTGGCGCTTACCGGCCGCGGTATCGGTACTGGGCGCGATCGCCGCCACCCCGCGGCCGGTGTCATCCACCACACCAGTCATCCCGCCACGCCCGGACCGCGATGCATCCGCGGCACCACCAAAGCCCGAACCTGTCACCCCGTCAGCGCCAATCACATTGTCCAACGCCAACACCCGACCACCACCGGCCGCCAGATGCATCGACGACGCCGCACCACCCCAACCACTGCCCCAGCCGCGGCGATCCCGTCCCGGCCCGCACTCAACCCCTGCGTAGTCGACCATCCCCCGCCCCGCGGCGCAGCCCCATACAAGCTGCGAGCATCACCGAGAACCCGACCCACCTCGGCGGCCAAACCATCCAGCGACACGCCCCGCAGTATCACCGACACCCACCACAACCCGCCAACACCAACACCACATTGACCGCTCGCCATATCCCGGCGCCAAGGACCACCGGTGACCTACGTCAACACGCGCGCGCAAGCGCTATGCCACCACAGGCAATAAGACGGACACCCCCAACAGGTTCGCCCATCCACTCCTGCAACCAACGCTGTACCCGACGCTACACAGGCAGCAGCACTCGCCGGCCCGGCAATCGCAGCTCACCGACCATCGTAGGAGCGGCGACCCGAACAGATGCGACTGGTCGGACGGGCCCCCATTCCTCGGCGGCTATCACCTAGCGATGGTCGGCACACCGGCCATTGGGTGTCTGCTCGACCGCGCAACAACACAAGCTGTCTAACGGCGTAGGCCTACAGGGACCCAAGCGATAAGACGACCCCTACACACTGTTCAATACGGCCAAGCGAAAGGTGATGAAAACAAGCGTATTTGACCAATCTATCGTCGGATCTCGCTGCTGTGGTATACGGTTGGAATCGGGCAGCCCTACCGTGACGAACATGAGACGGCCTAGGACAGGGCATCACACCGCAACCGACCGCGCGATGTCCCCGAGCACACCGCAAACATGAGTTGGAAAGCGCTCGACTGGGCCACTGAGTCCGACATCAGCTCACCAACCACAAAGTTTGTCTTACACCTTCTCGCCAACAAGGCCGACGAAGAATTCTCGTGCTACCCGTCGATCCGCACCCTCATGGCCGAATCCGGTGCCGGACGAAGCACCGTCATGCGAGCGCTGCAGGAACTGGAAGCCACCGGCTTCATCACCCGCCGCCCACAGTTCCACGACTCCGGAGCACAACGATCCACCCGCTACTACCTCAACCACCCCCAAGCACCCCATTCACCCCCCCATCCCACAGCGAAACGGGGGGGTGCGTTTCGTCAAGTGATTTGGCCCCAGGGCGGTCACGAATTTTGGCCCCACCCTGTTTAGTTGGCTCGTTTGGCTCGGGAGGTGGTTTTGCTGGTGCGTAGTCGGTAGGACTTGGTGCCGGTTTCGATGATGTGGGCGTTGAAGGTGACGCGGTCGACGATGGCGGCGACCAGGCGGGGGTCGGGGAAGACGGTGCCCCATTCGCTGAAGGGCAAGTTGGTCGCGATCGCGACGGAAGCCCGTTCCTCACGTTCGGTGATGATCTGGAACAGCAATTCCGCTCCGCGAGGGTCGATTTGGACATATCCGAGCTCATCGAGGCAAAGCAAGTCCAGGCGCCCGTAGCGGGCCACGACGCGGGACAGGACCCGTTCGTCGGCGGCTTCGACGAGTTCGTTGACCAGTTGCGCGGTGGTGATGTAACGGACACGGCGGCCTTGTTCGCAGGCCGCCAAGCCCAGTCCTATGAGTAGGTGGGACTTGCCTGTGCCGGAGTCACCGAGCAGGACGACGGGTTCCCCAGCGTCCATGTAGTGACCGCCGGCCAGTTGGCCCAGGAGGGCGGGCGCGACGCCGGGGACGGCGTCGATGTTGAACTCCGCCAACCGTTTCAGTCTCGGGAACTTGGCGTCGTGGATGCGCCGCGCGCGGCGCCGTTCGGTGCGGTCATCGACCTCGGCGGCCAGGACTTCGGCCAGGTACCACAGGTGGGTGTGGCGTTCCCGGTCGGCGATCTCGGCCAGGCGAACCGCCTCGGTGCGCACGGTGGGCAGGTGCAATTCGCGGGCGGCCGCGCCGATTGAGGCTTGCGCGGCGGCATCGACGGTCGCCGGCTTGCTGCTGCTGCTGCTGGTGGTGGTGGTCATGATTGGCTTCCGGTGAGTAGGTCGTCGTAATCGGTCAACGATGGTGGCGGTCGGTCGTAACGGGCCAGCGCACCATTCGGGACCGCGGCGACGAGGGCGCTGAGGTGGCGGCGGGCGTCGATGAGCACCGTCTCGGGTTCCAGACACCCCGAGGCGACGGCTCGGTCCATCGCGGCGATCAGCGCGGCGGCAGGCATGCTGCGGTGCGCCAGCAGGATGGCGATCAGGGCGCGGGTGCCCGCGGTGTCGCCGCGGGACACTCGGGCGACATCCCAATAGTGTTGATGTGAGGCGGTGAACACGCCGCGGGTCTTGGCTTGTGCCAGCGCGGTCGCGCCGGGTAGGCCACCGGGTTTGGTCTTGAGTACCTCGAGGTAGTGATCCAGGCACAGGACCTCGACGTAGCGTCCGACGGCCCGTTCGTGGCGGGCCACCAGCCGGGGTCCGTCATAGACCTCGACGGTGCGGGCGGATAGGCGAACCGGTAGGCGTCGCCCGGCGTAGCGGGCCGGGACGGAGTAGAAGCATTGCCGCACAGATACTCTGGCCCGGTTGTCGACCCGCGCGTGCAGCAGCCGGGCGCAGTCGAACGCCTCGGCCGGCAACCCCATCAGCTCGCTCGCCTCGGCGGCGAACGCGGCCCCGATGGTGATCGGGCGCCCGGTGATCACCCGGTCGTCGTCGACCCGGTCGGCGTTCGCGATCAACTCGTTGAGCTCGCCCAGCGAAGCGACCTTCGGGACGGGGACGAGGTGGCGCCGTCGGAAGCGGCCGATCTCGCCCTCCACACCGCCCTTCTCGTGGGCACCGTCGATGCCGGGGCGGCAGAAGAACGAGTCGAACCCGTAGTGGCTGCGCAGTGCGGTGAACCGTTCAGACTCCGTGCGGCCACGGCCCTTGAGGACCCGGACGACGGCGGGTTTGAGGTTGTCGTAGCGGATCCGGCCCGGGACACCGCCGAAGTACGCGAAGGCCAGCACGTGACCCTCCAGAAACGCTTCCTGGGCCTGAGTGGCGAACGCGACGTGAAAGGCTTTGCCCGAGTGCGACAGTCGCATCACGAACATCCAGCACTTCACGACCAGCCCGGCGATCGTCGCGTAGAACTCGCCGAAGTCGACCTCGGCCTCGGCGCCGGGCAGATGGGTCTGCGGGATCGACACCTCACCGGTCGCCAGCCCGAGCTCGACCCGACGCCGAGCGACGTAACGCGACACCGTCACCTCGGAGAGCGTGGCCTGGTGCTCGGCGACCAGCCGCTGCCAGATCCGCCGGGCGGTGTGTCGCTGCTTGCGGGGTGCGTCCCCGTCCTGCATCAGCCAGGCATCGACTACCGTCGCCCACGCGTCGATCGCCGGACGAGGCCGCGCCGGATACACCTTCCGCGGCGGCGGGACCGCGTCATCGAGGGCTTGACGCACCGTCCGACGATGCACGCCATGACGATCCGCCAACTCACGGATCGACAGGTCATCGAGACGGCGGTCTCTCCTGATCTTTTCGAACAGTTCCACGCGTGACCGCATCCTGACCGACCTCCCTGACGACCGACGGGGACGACGGCCGACAGGAACGATCTGAACGAGGGTGGGGCCAACATTGGTGACGACACACCGCACCCCACCCAAGCGGAATGGTCACCACCCCGATGGGGCCAGAATTCGTGAAGAACACCAGCCAAAGTGGGGCCAAGTTAGGTGACCACACTCAGGGGGGTCCCAAATCGGGACGGGGCCCGTCCCACAGCGAGACGGGGGGCGTCCCAAATCGGGACCCTACGGGGGTCCCAAATCGGGACCCCTTGAACCCCCCATCAGAACCACCAACCGAACCAGCAGCCGACGCCACGACTGTGCTCGCCGCTTTACCCGAAACCTGGAGGGTCGGCGGCACCGACGCCGAAATCCTGATCCCCGCCATCCAGGCCGCGCTCACATCGGGCTGGACCCTCGAAAACCTCATCGCCCGCCTTTCACACCACCCCGAGGGCGTCCGACACCCCGCACGGGTCCTAGCCCGACGCCTCGCCGACCTACCCCACCCGCCCCCACACTCCCGCCCGCCAACCATCCCCTGGTGCGGCCAATGCGAAGACGAACAATCACGCACCATCACCATCGAAACGCCCAACGGCACCGAAGCAGCCGCGTTCTGCCCCCGCTGCAGCCCTCAAGCCCAACGAAAAGCATGCAACTCACATCCCCACCCGAAGGAGACGAAATAAATTGGAGAACAACGTTCTTAACGAACTCCCACTGCTACTGACGGTGCCCCGCGCCGCGCAACTACTGGGAATCAGCCGCGCCGCCACCTACCGCCTCACGGCATCCGGCGAACTTCCCGTGCGCCGACTCGGCGGTAGGGTGTACGTCGTCACCGCAGCGCTCCGCGAACTGGTGGCAGCGTGAAAGGCTTTTATTACCAACGCGTTGCGATCTGGACGTATTGCTTCCGAAGCTCTGAGCACGATCTGTCTACGGGCGGGTATCCGTGGATCTCGGAGCGCGGACTCCTCACTCAGAAGCAGGCACCGAAGGCACCCGAAGACGCGATGCGTAATGCCGACGCTGGTCGGTTCGTGCAGCCCTCGGCCTGGGCCCTCGCTGAGTTCTTCGCTGCCATGCCGACATCTTTTGGCGCGATTGCCTGGCCCAACTGGAACGACTACGTCCTGCCCCGCATCGGCGGCGCGCCCCTACAACGACTCGACGAGCCACAGTTGCAAAAACTCTCTGCAAGACCACTCACCAAGGGGCGCGTCAAACGCGATCAGGACCATGAAACGTTTCACTACTGGACTGTTCCTGCCGCCAATCACTATGGCAACAAAGGAAATTGAAGATCATGAGCCTTGTCGACAACGGTCCAGCCATGCTGACAGCGCAGGACGTTCATGCGATGACGGGGGTGCCCGTGTCCACGCTGCACGACTGGGCAGCCAAGCGCGAACGCGGAATCGACGCGCCCGGGCCACACCACTTGCGGCTCAGTGAACGGCATCGCAGGTGGCTTCTGGCCGACGTGAAGCTGTGGCTGGAATCCACTCGCGTGTGAGGACGAGCAGCTGACTCTCACGGTGCACCACATGTCAGGTTGCCGATCACAGAAGAGGGCATGATGGCGATCCGCCGGCGCGAGACCAACAGCGGGGCTCGTTTCGACGTTTCGTGGCGCCTACCCGACAGGTCGAAACGAAAGAAGACATTCAAGACCGAGCGAGAAGCTCGGCTGTTCGAAGCGTCAATCGTCACCAAGCACGCTGGCGGTGAGTTCGTCGACCCACGGGCCGGCAAAGCCACACTCGCCAACGTCTACGGGTCCTGGTTCGCCTCCCGGCCAGACCTCAGCGCCAAGGTTCGACGCGGGTACTCGGACAACTGGCGGCTGCGCATCGAACCGCGATTCGGCTCGTGGCCCGTGTCAAAGATTGACCACAGCGCAATCCAAGAATGGGTCAATCAGATGTCTGAATCCGGCCTCAGCCCCCGCACGGTCCGATGGACCCATTCAGTGTTGCGGATGTGCCTCGAACACGCCGCCAACGCCGGCATGCTCAGCGGCAAAAACCCCGCCAATCGGACCAAGTTCCCACCCATGCGTCAGACCGCACACACCTACCTGACGGCCGCTGAGGTAGCGGCTCTCACGGTAGCGTGCGGCGCGCAGGGCGACATTGTGCCCCTGCTTGCCTACACCGGCCTGCGCTTCGGTGAACTCGTCGGTCTCAACGTCGAAGACGTCGACCTTGACACCCGGCGCATCCGGGTGCGACGTTCGATCACCCAAGTCGGCGGCAAGCTGATCGAGGGCAATCCGAAGTCCAAAGCAAGTCGACGATCCGTACCCATCCCGCAGCGCCTCATCGCATCCCTGACCGCGCGGTTGGCCGGACGGCTCCCCGATGCCCCAGCCATTACATCTGCGCGGGGATCCCGTTTGAGCTTGGAGAATTGGAAGCGCTCCGTCAGGTGGAAGGAAGCGATCGAGCAGATCGGTCGACCGGGCCTGCGGGTGCACGATCTGCGCCACACCTACGCATCGCTGGCGCGCAAGGCCGGTGCGGACCTGCGGCTGCTGCAGAAGACGATGGGGCATGCCTCGATCACGGTGACCGCCCACGTCTACGCCGATCTGTATGACGACGAGCTCGACGGCATCGCCTCTGCGCTCGACTCACTTGATGACGGCGCTCAGGACCGCAGCTAGAAATTTGGCCCCATAATGGCCCCATCACCGGCCACTAAACGCCCTCCACCTGCCGGCGACCTTCCGCGAGCACGCCGTTCACCAGCGACAATCGGGAGTGGCCAGGGCCGGGATCGAACCGGCGACCTTCCGCTTTTCAGGCGGACGCTCATACCAACTGAGCTACCTGGCCGGAAGGCACCCATTGGTAACCCAAGTGCCTCGCCAACACTGGCGACCCTGACGGGACTTGAACCCGCGACCTCCGCCGTGACAGGGCGGCGCGCTAACCAACTGCGCCACAGGGCCTTGCTGTGCGACTCCATCGTACGGTCGTCGCGCGTACCCCCTACGGGATTCGAACCCGCGCTACCGCCTTGAAAGGGCGGCGTCCTAGGCCGCTAGACGAAGGGGGCCAGCCGAATCTCTCCGGGGTACTCGCAACGCTGTGACGTTGGGGGCCTCGATAGCTTAGGGTACCGGCACACGAATCCTCAAACGGGCCGCCCACAAGCACGCAGTATCCTGATCTCGCGCCCCTATAGCTCAGTTGGTAGAGCTACGGACTTTTAATCCGCAGGTCCCAGGTTCGAGCCCTGGTGGGGGCACTGAGCAAACGCCCAGGTAAGGGTGCTGTTGCCAGCAATAGGCACCGCACGGGCAGGCCAGCTGCCACGTCGCGTCCACACCACGTCCACATCCGTTTATATTGCGCCCTGTGTTACCCCCTCCAGCAACGCGCGACATGACGACAACCTCGAACGCGCGAAATTCGACCACACCGTGATCGCCGAAGTCTTGAAGATCGGTACTCCGACGAGTGCTTCGAGGCGAAGCGTGGTTGTGCTGAGGGGAACGGCAGGGGGACTCATGCTGAAGAAGAGCTTGGTCGTCGCCGGACTGCTGGTGTACCTCGTGGTGAGCGTTGGCCTCCTGCGCCTGCCCGACGATGTGACCGACTGGCTCACTGTCGAGGACGGCTTCTTCGAGACGCTGGGCGCGGCCGCGATGCTCGCCGGATCGGTCTTCGCCGTGCTAACGCTCCGCAGAGAGAAGGCGAACGGCGCGCACATCGTGAAGCTAATCGCGCTCGTCGGGCTCGCGCTGTTCCTCTTCGTGGCCTTCGGTGAGGAGATCAGCTGGGGGCAGCAGTACCTTCCCATCAAGACGCCCGACCCGATCGCGCAGATCAACTCGCAGGGCGAGATCAACCTGCACAACCTCTACGGCGACGAGCACGGCCAGAACTTCTCCGCAACGATGTTCGCCATGTTCTGGCGGGGCTTCGGGATCGCGCTGCCGCTGCTCGCGCTCGTCCCCGCGGTCGGCCGGGTCCTCCGCCGCTACCTTCCGATCGTCCCGCTGTGGGTCGCGGGGCTGTTCATCGCGCAGCAGCTGCTGTGGAAGACGGTGCCGGCCATTTGGCGCGCCGACCCGTCCCAGTGGCACGGCACTTACCACGGCAACATCGGCGGGCTACCCTTCACCGTCGACACCCCGGCGGAGGCGGCGCAGCACGGCGCGACCGCTCCGGCCGGTCTCAGCGAGATCATGGAGGCCAACGTCGAGGTCCTTCTGCTAGTGGCGATGATCTGCCTGTTCGTCGAGGCCGGTCGGCGGGCGGGCGTCGGCGACGCACCGATGCCGATTGACGCCCATCACCGGGCGGCACGCGGCGTCCGCGGATGGATCCGCGCCGCCGCCCCCGGTGCCGCATTGGGCACCGACGCCGCCCCGGGCGCGCCCGGCCTCGTCGTCCCGCACGGAAGCAAAAAACGAGAGGGGTTCGACGAACTCACCCTCTTGACGAGCTCACGCTGCCACACCTCGAGCGAGAGCAACGTCCAGATGCGGGACTGCTCATTGCGATCGCCGGAAGAATGGTCTTCGAGCAGTTTGCGCACTGCCGCGCTGTCGAACCTTGTGCCGACAAACGAGGTTGGGCCGGTCAAAAGGTCGAAGGCCATATCACGCAGGCCACCCCGGAACCACGTATCGACGGGCACCCTGAAGCCGATCTTGGGCCGATCTACAACATCAGCGGGCAAGTGCCGGCGTGCCACCTCCTTGACCACCCACTTTGCCGTTCGGCCGCGCACCTTCACGGTGCTCGGCAGTGCGAACGCGAGCTCAACCAGGCGATGATCGAGGAACGGCGGACGCAGTTCGAGCGATGCGGCCATTGACATCCGGTCGCCGCGCTCAAGTAGGTTGTCCGCCAACCACGTGTGCACATCGGCGTAGAGCATTCTGCGCAGGGCGTCGCCTCGGCCATCGAGATACGGGTGAAGGGTGCTGCGTGCTGCCGGCCGGCCGAGCAGAGTAGCCCGCTCCGACATCGTGAATG
The DNA here is from genome assembly GCA_963848855.1 of uncultured Actinomycetota bacterium. Classification (GTDB taxonomy): domain Bacteria; phylum Actinomycetota; class Actinomycetes; order Mycobacteriales; family Mycobacteriaceae; genus Mycobacterium. Next base: position 614,382 of record CAWKFL010000003.1, on the reverse strand, counting down.
GTGCGAACCAACCGCGCATCCGTTCGGCGTACGTGGACTCGGACATGGCGCGCATCGCGATGCCCAGGCGCGCCGCACTTGCGGGAAGCGCCTTCTCGAGACGGCGCAGTGCCGGAGCGGCCAAGGGGCCCGGCCAACGCGTGGCGCCAGCCAACAGGTACTTGGAGTAGCCGCCGAACAACTCGTCGCTGCCTTCACCGGAAAGCACGACCTTGACATGCTGACGTGCCAGCTCAGCGAGACGAAAGACGGCGACGTCGGCGGGCTCGGATAGCGGAGCGTCACGGTACCAGCTCAACCTGTGCCAGTTTTGTCGGAAGTCGTCAGCGGTGACGAGTAACTCGTGATGAGTACTCCCGGCGATTCCGGCGACCCTGCGGGCCCAGGAAGTCTCATCGAAGCGATCGTCACCGAAACCTGCCGAGAAGGTATGCAGACGCGTGCCTTTACGCTCACGTGCAGCGAGTACGGAAATTAAGCTGCTGTCAACGCCGCCGGATAGATAGGCGCCGACCGGTACGTCGGCGACCATGGCTTCGCGCACCGAAGAGGTGAGCGCTTCTTCGACGAGCTGGACGGCCTCCTCCCCGGTTACCTTGCGGGCGTCGGGCACCGCAGACAATCGCCAGTAGGCGGCCGAATGCACCGTGCCATCGGGCTTGACGACCAAAGAATGGCCCTGCGGAAGTTTGCGCACCCCATTGATGAGCGTGTAAGGAGCAGGCACTGACCGGTGCGCCAGGTAGTCGTGCAAGCTGTCCTCATCGACAGTGGGCACGCCGATCACCGGAAGTAGCGCCTTGATCTCAGAGGCGAACGCGAACACGCTGTTATTCACGTAGTAGTAAAGCGGCAGAATGCCAAGCCGGTCGCGGAAGAGGTGGGTGTGACCGGTCTCCAAATCGTGTATGGCGTAGGCGAACTGACCGCGCAACCGCCTGACCCCATCCGGTCCGTATTTCTTGAAGAGCGCGAGAAGCACCTCAGTGTCGCCGTGGCTACGGAACGGATACGACAGTCCCGCGCGCAACTCGCGGTAATTCAGAATCTCCCCGTTGAAGACAAGGTGAATACGCCCGCGCACGTCCGCCATCGGCTGACGCGAACCCGCCAAATCGATGATCGACAGCCGGGTATGGGCAAATCCGACAGCACCTTCCGTCCACATCCCGGCGTCGTCGGGACCGCGATGAACCAGCGTCCCGGCCATATCCACAAGCAGTTCGCGGTTCACCGGTTCACCGTCGAATCGGCGAATCCCTACTATTCCGCACATAGCGCGTCCCGCCGCATGGTCAACATGGTTCGCTTCCCCTCTGAGGAGTAGGCTGGCCGATCGGACCTGACGCCCACCACCGCCACTGCCGGTAACTATACCTGCGTCAGGGGCTCGAGAGAGCAAACAAAATAACAAATTTCCAATGCCACCATGCATCAGTGAGACCGACACCGTCCTCGACGAACACCTAACCCTTTGCCGAGCAGTAGCTCTCGATAGCAACTTTTCTGGCCCATGGTTCTGGATTCGCTCGCGCCAGAGTCGCACTGTCGGACATGCTCTAACGCCCGGTTGAGGCTGGCGTCGAATCGTCGTGCCAGCTGGCTGCCATCGCGCCAGAACGTAAACTGCCGATAGGCTCGACGGCGAGTGTCCTCGGCGCTACTGCGGTCAGCCGAGTGAGTGGACTCGACGATGCGCTTTGTGGACAGCACCGCTAGCTGAAGGCGGCCTAACAGCAAATCAACTAAGCGCCAAGTCATTCATATTTCACTGCGAACCGAGTCGTTCGAGGATTCGACTGACGGCGTCGATATCGTCGGGACCGAGGTGCCAATACGTAATCCCGAATCGTTCGCGCCCCTCTAGATGCGCGCAATCGGCCGCCGTTCCGTCAAGCACCGGCGAGTCTTTAAACGAGTCCATTTCTGCCGCAATGTGCTCCGAAAACGATGAGCGCTGGGAAGGGCGCTCGGGCGCATCTGTAACGCGTACGTGGCCTGACCTAGCGACTTTTAATCCGCAGGTCCCAGGTTCGAGCCCTGGTGGGGGCACTGAGATCGACTCCGACGCTGCGGTTACCGGTGAAGTGATCAGTGCGCCAGACGGCTGGAAGTACGGCACCTCGGATTGCCGTACGTGGTCGAGATGGTCCTGCCGTGGGATAAGCCCAGCGACCAGCCAATAGGAGGACGTCACCAGTGGGCCATGAATCGCGCTGTGCGTCTGGCCTATGCGCACCGGTTGGGGTGCATCACCGCCGACGGTTAACGGCCTCACTGGAGCGCGGTGTCTGGCGCATTGGTGCGACACCGTGGGCCGTCCTCGCGATCTACAGCCTGACGAGATCGGCAGCGCCTACCGCTGGGCGATGGCCAAGGTGGCGACGTTCACCGATGAGCTCACTCGCAAGGAACTCGGCGAGCACGAGCACCGCAGTGCGGACGACGACCACGTGGTTACAGCCGAGACATTCGACGACGACGTGGCCAAGGAACTGCACCGCCTACGCGTGCGAGAGGCGGCACGGCCATCGGTCGTGATGTGGCGATGGACGAGCACCGGTTGCGCTTCGATCCCGAAACCCGGCTGCTATCACTGACCGGGGCCGATAGCCGAAAGCAGCGACCCATTGGCGCCAAGGTGGAGATGTCGCGGTTGCGGTGTGCGACTTCCTGGTGGACCACCCGGGCGCGAAGTTCGGCGACATCGACAAGGCCGTCGAGGGACGCCAGGACGATATCCGCAACGCCATCGAGCTGGCCGAGTCGCGGGGTCTGTTACGCCGTGAGGTCGGGGGCGTCGGCAAAGGCCAACAAGCACTTTCGAGCCGACCCTATCCCCGTAACCCATCCCATGGGCTGAGGGCCGATTCTGGCTGGGCGGAGACCACCACACCCGCCGTTCCCTCAGCGAACACTGTAGCGAAATATTCTATCTTCGCTATATATGCATTTCCGTTCGCAGAACTTCAAAGAAAGGATGCAACTCGGGCGATGATCGGCGGGCAACGCCGCCTACAAACCCTGGTTGGAAACCCGCCGATCACCTGCGGGTGAGACTACTCCAACTTCAGAAGCTATCTGCCTGTTTCGGCATTGTCCCAGTAGGAAGAGCTTCGTCTAGGCGCGGCACGTGTTGTCAAGCTCGTATACATCGACCATGCCAAGGTGCCGGTCACCGCCCAGTGGTTGCCCTCGAGCGCGTCGTAGGAACGCTGCCATTGCCCGCTGTGTATATCTGGCTTGCGATTCCCGTATCATGGTGTGTCTTGCTATGTAAGATATGGCAAACAGTGTGTGTGTCCGCTGCATCGGTCCATTTGGGGGTGGGAGCAGACGGTGGTGGCTCTGTCGCATTTGCGCTTTGCTGTGGGTGCTTGCGTGCTCGCAGCGGGTCTGCTCATGGGCAGTGCTGCCATCGCCGTGGCCGACGCCGATACCAGCAGTTCTGCGGCGTCCGGCGACGATGGCGGCACAAACGCTTCAGGACACGGCAGTACGACGGCAAGCAGCCCGGTCGGCGACGTTACTAAAACTCGGCGGGGGGATATTCAGCGCGTAACGATCACGGTTGGCTCGGGCCGGCAACCAGGCCATAAAGCCGTCCCCCGGCACGCAAACGCCGACACAGGATCCGTGCGGCAGGGAAACACTAAAGACGAGAAGAAGGACTCGGACCCCGTCGTCGCGATTTCGAACGTGGTGGCATCGGTGTCTGACTCGGCACCGATCTCTGAACCCGCACCGACATCTGAACCGGCACCCATGTCTGAGCCAGCACCGACATCTGAACCGGCACCCGTGACTGAGCCAGCACCGACATCTGAACCGGCACCCGTGACTGAACCGGCACCCGTGACTGAACCGGCTCCCGTGACTGAACCGGCACCCGTGACTGAACCGGCACCCGTGACTGAACCGGCTCCCGTGACTGAGCCGGCCGCCGTGACTGAGCCGGCCGCCGTGACTGAGCCGGCACCCGTGACTGAGCCGGCACCCGTGACTGAGCCGGCACCCGTGACTGAACCGGCTCCCGTGACTGAACCGGCCGCCGTGACTGAGCCGGCACCCGTGACTGAGCCGGCACCCGATTTCTGACTCGGCACCGATTTCTGACTCGGCATCGGTATCTGAACCGGCATCGGTATCTGAACCGGCATCGGTATCTGAACCGGCACCGGCGTCTGAACCGGCACCGGCGTCTAAGCGGGCACCGGCGTCTAGCCCGGCATCGATTTCTGAACCGGTACCGGCGTCTAACCCGGCACAGATTTCTGAACCGGCACCGCCGTCTAACCCGGCACAGATTTCTGGCCCGGCACCGATTCCTGGTGTCGCCGCTGTAGTTTCTGACATGATCGCGTGGGTTCAGAACATGTTCACCTCGGTTTTCGGTGCGGTCGTCCCTCTGACGCAACTGCAGTCCGACCTTTACTCGTTCTTGTTGGGCCTCACGGGGGTGGCGCCAGTAGAGAACGGATTGGGAGGAATCGACGGTTCTGAGTGGTCGGCGGCCGCGGATGCGACGGTAGCTTCGCAATTGCGACAATTGCGGCTGGTCCCGTTACCTGCCGGCGTTCCGGTGCCACTGACCGCCAAGGTCGAGGCTGCAACGCTCGGGGGCATCGCGGCATCCATTTTCAGCACGATGAGCGAGGCAGGTCGAGCGTCATCGGTGCTCGGGATCGCACCGCCAGCTCCCAATGGCGCCATTCCGGTGGGTGTGCGGTCGTTTCTCCCGCATTCGTTCGGCGACCTCCCGCGAGTCGCTTCACTGTGGGCGCTGGTCGCTACGGCTCTGCCGGGCTTAGGCGGGCTTGTGATCCTTACCCTAGCCGGGGTGCGCATCGGATACCGCCAGGCCAAAGCCGGTTTCGTATTGCGGACAGCGGGCATCGCGCGCTTCGCCCGTCCGGGGCCGTTAGGTATCGTCCGATCGGGGTCATTGGTTGTCGTTCGTCCGCGGGGATTACGCGTCGTCCGTCCTGGGGCGTCACGCGCCGGATCTCTTCTCGAAGTCGCCTAGCGCCCTGCCTCACCCGAGATTCGCAACGGTCATTACCGCTGCCCCGTTGTCGGTGGCGGTCGCCGGCAACGTAACTCGTTTCTCGCACGAGTACTGGGGCCTGCGTAAAGATGAACATCCGGGTTGAAGTCGCCACGTTCGCCGCGCCATCGGCCACTTAACCCATTCGTCCCAAGAACTTCTTGGCGGAATACCCCCAAACTTGGCTAATCGCGCTCATCGAAATTCCCCAGGTGTGCTCGTTGAAATTCCCCACCTGTGAGCCTCGGTCCGTGTAGTGGTTGGGGGTTACCGGTGGCTGCTCTGCGGAGGGTTTCGGCGGCGGCGTGGTGGTCGCGGAGGCGGTAGGACTCGCCGTCGAAGGACACCAAAGGAACGCAAAGCTGCAGTTGACGGTGGCGCTGGCCCCAGCGGAGGCCGTCCCTGGGTTGTATGTGCATCCTGATCACCGTCGTCGACGACGGCGGCCGGTTGTTCGGAGTGACTTCGATGTCTAGTAATGACGCACCGCATATCTAGTGTTGAATGCCGCATGTCTCGCTGTATATGACTGCGATATATAGGTGATTTGGGTGAGCTATCTGGAGCTTAGACCCCAGACACGCGGCAGTAAATAATAGACGCAGCAGGTTCGGGGCCTAGGCTCGGGCGCGGGAGGTGGGGCCGGTGAGCGACACGACACGGCTTCGAGCGTTGACCGAGGCGGGGCTGCTGCACCCAAATCCGGACGGGGTGTACGCGCCGTTGTTCACCGGCGGGTCGGGCTTCTTTCTGGCCTCCGACAAGGTGCAGGTGAAGTACGAGATGCTGCGGGCGCGTCTGGTCGAGGGTGTGCCTGTGGCCGAAGCTGCTGCAGCACATGGCTATTCGCGGGCAGCGTTCTATCTGGTGGCGGCGGCGTTCGATCAGTCGGGGATGGCGGGGCTGGTCGACGAGCGGCGCGGCCGTCGTGGCCCGGTCAAGCTGCGCCCGGAGATCGTGGACTTCATCCGCGCCGACGCCGGGTCGGGGGCCCAGATCGCCGAGCAGGTGGCCGACCGGTTCGGGGTGCGGTTGCACCGGCGCACCATCGAGCGGGTGCGCGGGCGGTGAGCGCCCGGTCGTTCTGGCCGCCGGCCGAGGCGGCGCAGGTCGACTACGAAACGCTGCGCGCGCACGTGCTTGAGCCACTGCGGGCTGCCCGAGGGTCTGGCCGCGGCCCGGTTCGCCCGTCGCGGCCTGGCCGGGTTGATCGCGTGGCCGAGCGCCGAGCCGGTGTTCGTCGCCGAACTCGCTCGCCGCCGCCCGTCCGGCCTGGACACCGCACGAGGATCCGCGGGTGGCCGCGCTGGCCGCCGGGTATGAGTTCCTGCTCGACGCTCGCCGCCGACCGTGGATTCGGTCGCCGCACTGGCACTATCGCTGCGGGGGCCTGCGGTGAGGGCGGCGCTGTATGCGCGGGTGTCCACCGAGCGCCAAGCCGACCGCGGCACCATCGGCTCGCAGCTGTCGCTGCTGCGCGAACACATCGCCGCCGCCGGTGACGAGCTGGTCGGCGAGTACGTCGACGACGGGCATTCCGGCGCCCGACTGGACCGCCCCGGCCTGGACGCGTTGCGTGATGCCGCCGAGGCCGGGCTCGTCGAACGGGTGTGGTGCCTGTCGCCGGACCGGCTCGCCCGCGCCTACGCCTACCAGGTGCTGGTGCTCGACGAGCTGGACCGCTTCGGGGTCACCGTGGCGTTCACCGACTCCCCGGGGCTGGCCGCCGACGACCCGCAAGCCACCCTGCTCACCCAGGTCCAGGGCGTGATCGCCGAATACGAGAAAGCCAAGATCGCCGAACGCTACCGGCGCGGCAAACTGTTTCGGGCCCGCGCCGGCGAGATCGTCACCTGGAAGGCTTCCTACGGGTATCGGCGCATCCCCCGCAGCGCCGCCACCGGCCAAGCACACCACGAGGTCTACGAGCCCGAGGCCGCGGTGGTGCGGCGGATCTTCACCGACCGCGCCGCCGGCATCACCGTGCGCGAGATCTGTCGCCGGCTCAACGCCGACGCGATACCCTCACCGACCGGCAAACCCACCTGGGGCCACTCCACGCTCTGCCGGCTGCTGCGCAACGAGGCCTACATCGGCCGGGTCTACTACAACCGCACCGAATCGGTGCCCGACCGGCGCCCCACCCGCCGCACCCGGCAGGTCCCGCGCGACCGCGACGAATGGATCCCCATCGACTGCCCCCGCATCATCTCCGACGAGCTGTTCCAGGCCGCCGGCCGAGTCGCCACCGACAACACCAAGTGGAGCCCGCGCCGCGCCGAACCCGGCGCCAGTGGCTGCTCAAAGGACTTGTCAAATGCGGTGTTTGCGGTGTCGGCACCAACTGCCACAAGATGCGCGGCCGCAACGGCACCTGGCACCGCTACTACTACTGCCGCAACCACGACCCGCTGCGCGCCGGCGGCGAATCCCGCCGCTGTCCCGAACGCAACATCCGCGCCGACGCCCTGGACGCGTTCGTGTTCGACCACATCCGCGCCGCGATCACCCACCCCGACCAGCTGCTGGCCGGCGAACAAGCCGTCACCCTGACACACCCCGATCCCCGACGACGAACTCCTCGTCCGCCGAACTGGCCCGGCTGGACCGCAAGATCGACGCCGCCGACACCGAACGGCGCCGCCTCATCGACCTCTACCAGGGCGGGTTCATCGAACTCCCCGAAATGCAGCGCCGCGCCACCGAAGTCTCCTCCCGCCGAAAAGAGCTGCAGCACAAGCGAACCAGCCTCGCCGACGAACGAACCGCGCTCGCCCGTGACAACCAGCTCCGCCGCCGCGTGCACGACTTCGCCGCCCGCATCCACGCCGTCATCGACACCCTCGACGACACCCAGAAACAGCAGCTGCTGCGCCTACTCATCGAAGACGTCCGCGTCACCGGCTGGCACGTCCAGATCCGGCTGCGCATCGCACTCGACCCGCCACCACCGGACCCGACCGGCCCACCAACACCCAGCAGCAAACCGTCACCACACCCGCGCCCGGTGTCAAGCCAAGACGGTTTGCGTTCCGTTGGTGGAGATGACTTCGGCATGGTGCACGAGGCGGTAGACCATGGCGGCGGCCACGGTGGTGTCGCCGAGGATCTCGCTCCAGGCGCCGACACCGCGGTTGGTGGTGATCACGATGCTGGCCGACGATCAGGCAATGCGCGACTTTGGCAGCGGTCAACTTGGCGTGGATCTCGAAACCGACGCTCGTCATGCCAGTGCCGGATCGCCCACCGATGGACACCGCGTCTCTGATCATGGATGGAATGTCAGGAGCGGATGTCGGTGACGATGCGTTCGAGGGTGCATCGGCATCCTTCGCTCATGGTCGGACTGCTGTCGACGTAGTACCAGACGGCGCCCAGCGCTTGCTCGAACGCCCAAGCCCGTCCTCTATGCCATTCCGCTTCGTCGCAACCGACGTAGTCCCTGAGTAGTTGACGACGCTCGGCATCCAGGAGATGCCACGCACTCACCAAGTCGAGAGCGGGATCGGCTGCACCGAGACCTCCGACATCAAGCACCCCAACGAGGCGCCCCTCGGCAACCAGAGTGTTCGGGGGGATGAGATCGCTGTGGTTCATCACGTCGCGAGCGTTACCACGCGGGATGTCGCGCATCTCTGCCCAGATCGCGCGAAAAGTCGCGATGTCAAGCAAGTCTTGGCTGTGGGCCAAGCATTCCTGCATCCATTCATCGTGGGAAATCAGAACGCCGCCACGCCCCGTACCATCAAAGGTCCGTCCGCGGGTGTCTATGGCACGCACGGCGTTGATGAAGTCGCCTAAATCCATTGCGAAAGAATCGGATTCACTGCAGTCATCAGCGGTGGCGGGATGGCCGGGCACCCAGGTGTTGACCGACCACGGTAAGGGATAACCAACACCGGGTTCGCCGATGGCGATTGGTCGCGGCGTGGCGAAACGTGTGTGGCCGATCAATTCCCCGGCGGCGGCAGCCTCATGTTCCAGTTGTGCCCGGACGGCTGCTTCGTCGTCGTCGAATACAAGCGGGAAGCGGGCCACGCACTGATCACCAATGCGGAAGATCGAATTCACTGTCCCTACACTCGGTACAGCCTGGATGCGAAGATGTTGCCACTGAGGGAACTGCTCAGCGACGAGCGTCCGCACCGTAACGGGAGAAACCGACAACTGGCCGGGATGCATCTGCACGACCTGAAGCGTTGCACGCACCACTTGTCTCGACAACCGAATTACAGGGCCACGATGGTCCCTCGACGACCGACGGTGGTCTTGTATCCGACGCACCGGTGACTCACAATCGATCCGTGACCACGAACACCTACGGCTGCATTTGCCGATCGCCACGGCGTCAGATCCAGCCACCGAGTCACAGCCGGTGCTCGGCCTTCAGCAGGTCCGCTGCCCGTTCACCGATGACAACGCAAGGCGCCATGGTATTTCCAGTGGTGATGCGCGGCATGATCGAGGCATCGGCAACCCGAAGCTGTTCGACCCCATGGACTTTGAGGGTGTTGTCGACCACCGACATGTCATCGGTACCCATTTTTGCGGTTCCACTGTGGTGGTAAAAGGACTCGGCGGCGTTTCGGACGAAGTCCACCAGGCCATCACCGCTCAGATCGCCGGGTACCACTTCACCCTTGCTCCAGGAAGCCAACGGCGCAGCATTGCCGATCTCACGACACATCTGGACCGCTGCCACCGCGGCGTTCAGGTCGTCGGGGTGCGTCAACATATTGGCTTCGATACGTACAGGGCTACTCGGTTCGGCTCCGGTTAGGCGGATCCGACCGCGGCTGTCAGGCTGCAGTACGGCCGCCGCAAGTGTCCACCCGTGTTCGGGCAGAACATATTTGGCGGCGACCTCGGGACTCGACAGCGGGACCTCGATGACACAGATCTGCAAATTGGGTGCATCCAACGATGGGTCACTCTTGCAAAAGAATGTCGCCTCGGCACCGTTGTTGCGCGGCGGCATCGGTTGGGCGAACTCCCATACGGATTCGATGCGCGGGTGATCCTGATAGTTCTGGCCCACTCCGGGTAGGTCAGCGACGACCGGAATGTCGAACCCCCTCAGCTCTTCAGCCGCACCAACGCCGGACTGCATCAGCAACTTCGGCGAATGGATCCCACCCGCGGACAGAATGACTTCGCCACCTGCCGACACGGTGTGCAGCGTCCCGCCGTGGGTGAATTGCACTCCCGTGGCGCGATTGCCGTCGAACGTCACGTTCGTCACCAGCGCGTCGGCGAGCACGGTCAGATTCGGTCGGTCGAGATATGGGGCCACGTACGAGCGGAAAATCGACTGGCGCCGTCCGTCACGGAGGATGAGATTAAGGATGGATGCGCCGCCGTCTCGTTCCATCATCACCCCGTTATGACTGGGGTAGCCCGGGATACCTATCGACTCGGCGGCCGCGACCGCGGCGCGGGCCACCGGGTGGGGATCCGGCGCCGGCTGAACATAGACCGGGCCGCCTGTCCCCCGGTAGGCGGGATCCGGGTTGCCGTGCCAGTCCTCGATCCGCCGGTAGATGTCGAGCACCGACTCATATCCCCACTCCGCCGCACCAGACTCGGCTGCGAAGTAATCCCAATCGTTCTTGTGCCCGCGAGCCCACGCCATCACGTTGATGCTGGATCCGCCGCCGAGCACCTTGCCCACCGACATCGAGACCGACCGTCCGTTCACCGCGGTGCTGGGCTCCGCTCTCGAGCTCCAGTCACGCTCGCTAGCCAAGTTCGTCGGCCACTGCACTGGATCGGTGACTTGCGGTATGTCGTCGGATCCGCCTGCTTCCAACAACAGCACATTGACATCCGGGTACTCCGCCAGCCGCCGTGCAATCACTGAGCCCGACGAGCCCGACCCGCACACAATGAAGTCGTAGTGTGAGCTGAAACTTGTGGTGAGCATGTCACTCCTCGACTTCGGTAATGTCGCCGTGCTACACCTCACAACGGCCCTCCGGTCGAAAATCGTTCAGCGACTGCAAAACACAGACGGACAGCGGGGTAGCACCGACTGCACGGAAAAGGTACTGAAATTTCTAAAGCCGCGACGGAGCCCAGGTCGCACCCCACGCATCGGCGGCGGTGAAATGGATCTGCCCGAGATGCGTGATGATGCTGTGCCGCAAAATATCTCGCGCTAAGCCGAGGCGCCTAAGGCGAGAACATCGTCGCCTGCGACGTCGGTTGCGTGAGAAACCCCTCGATGACTCGCGCCACGTCCGGCCCTTGCGTCAGGTTGTAGTGCGTGTACCCGGGAATGATTGCGAGCCGGGCGCGTGAGAAGTGCGGGTCGTCCAAGCCGGGTTCTTGGATGCCGCCTCCAAACAGTGCGAAAAATTCGGCGATGTGGCGCATCGAGACGGAATCGTGGTCGGCGTAGATCAACAGCACCGGCATCGCGAGGTCGCGTACCTCTTCGCGCCAATCCCAGTCTTTGGACCCCAATTCGCCCATGCGGTCGAGGAACTGAGGGAACTGATCGGGGTGGCCGTAGCCCTCGAAGAAGGGCATCGACTTCATCTGTTCGGCGTGCGAGCCGCTGATGGAACTCATCCCTTCCTGACCCTCCGGATACCACGCCTCACGGGCGAATCCGGTTGCTATCACGATGAGATTGCGCACCATGTCCGCGTGCTGGATGGCCGTTCGAATCGCCGCATACCCGCCATGCGAATAACCGGCAACGTCGGCTGTGGCGATGCCGAGGTGCCGCAAGACCGCGGCTACGTCGTCACCGTTTCTTTCATGGCTTATCGGTGTCTCACGCAGGCCGGTGCGGCCGTGGCCTTCGAGGTCGATGCCGATCACCTGGCGCCGCTCGGATAACGGCCCGATGACTTGCGCCATGGTCTTGATCGGCATGAGGGCCCCGGCGAGGACAACGAGAGGTGCGCCCTCGCCGAAAGTCTCGTAATGGATTCCAAGACCGTCGGCCGCTTCGGCGTAGCCGCTTCCCGACATCACGTCATCTTCGCGAAGTAGCGCTGACCGTCCCGAGGTAGCTGCCCGAACGCCGCCTTGATCACCGGCGCCAGCAGCCGAACCGGCAGCGCGAGCGCACGCTTCGTTTCTATCGCGAGCGTCCATGTGAACGAGGTTCCGGTGCCATCGGATTCGACGAGATAGTCCTCGGCGAAACGCGTGAACAGCGGCCGGGTGGACTCGTAGACGGCGAACGAGTGCTGCCGTCCCTCGTCCCAGCGGAAGTATCGTTCGCGCATCCGCGGGCCGACGGGCGGAGCGACCTCGCGGGTGGTGCCGACCCCGAACGGCCGCGGCGACGTCCAGGTGACCTCTTTCAACGTCGCGCCCCACGCTGCGATCGAGGCATCGGAGGTCAGCGACTCCCAGACCTTGTCTGGTGGTGCTGCGAATCGCTTGCGATCGACGAAGACATGCGGGGCGGAGTCGAGAAAGTCCGCGTCGGCGGACTCGAGCGGATACCAGCGGGCCATACCGGTTAGCATGCCGCGCGGCGGCCTCGACAGCCGCTCAGTCGCCCTTTTTCTTGTGCCCGTTTCCGTTATGCCCGTTCCCGTGCTCGCCGCGCTTCTTGGGCGGCGGCGGAGGGACTTCCTGCACCGGCGCCACCGCCGTCGTCGGTGGCGGCAACACCGACGTGGTGGGTGGAGGCGGTACGGACGTGCTGGTCGCTGCGGGCCCGACCACTGCGGGTCGGGACGCGGAGTCGACGATGAACGCGACGGTCGCGATGGCCACCGCGAAGCAGGCGGCGGCCAACCCGATCAGCAGTCGTGGCCTGCCGCGCCGGACCGACGGCGCGACCATCATCGTCGACGGGTCCGGCAGCGGCGCTGCGAGCACACGGGTCGGCGGGCGGCCCGCGGGCGGTGGTTGAACCCACCCTGCCAGTGCCGACCGCATCGACGGAGCGGTGGCGAAGCGCCACTGGGGATCGCGTGCCATCGCCCGCTCGATACACGTGGTGAGCGCGGGGTCTACGTCGGGCCGCACGGCAGCGAGGGGCGGTGGCGGCAGCTCGGTGATCGCGCGGGCCAGTTCGGCCAGGTTCTCCTGTGGGAAGGCCCGTCGACCCGTCAATGACTCGTATCCGACCACGCCGACCGCATAGAGATCGTCGGCGGCCGCCGCCGGCCTGCCCGCGACCCGTTCCGGACTGAGATAGGCCATCGTGCCCATGATCAGCCCAGTCTGGGTGTTGACGGTATCGGCGCTCTTGGCGATGCCGAAGTCGGCGACCTTTACCTCGCCGGTGTCGGTGAACAGGATGTTGCCCGGTTTGATGTCGCGGTGCAGGATCCCTGCCCCATGCGCGGCGGCCAGCGCCGAGAGCACGGCATCGAGAATCGACCGCACCTGTGCTTGCGGCAGTGACCCGCGGGCGACGAGATCGGCCAGCGTGCGGCCCGACAGCCGTTCCATGACGATGTACGGCGTGCCGTCGTGATCGCCGCTGTCGTGCACGCACACGATGTTCGGATGGTTGAGCGCCGCCGCCGCCCGCGCCTCGGTTTCGAAGCGCCTGCGATTATCCTGTTCGGTGCTGAATAACGGGTGCAGCAGCTTGACCGCGACCGGCCGGTCGAGTCGAGTGTCCCAGCCGTCGCGTACCTCGGCCATTCCGCCGCGCCCAAGAACTCCCCGTAGTTCATAGCGGCCACCAAGAATTACTGGCGCCTGCATATCTTCAAGCTAGCCGTCTTGCGGCGGCGTCAAACCGCGGGTTACGAACCGTCGGTGGTCGCGCCCGCGTGAGGTGCAGGAATGGCGATCGGCGGAGGGGTGCTCACCATCTCGACGATGTTCGCGAGGCCTTCCGCGATGGCGTCGATGACGTGGTACCCGGCGGCAAGGGGATTGAGGAATCCGAATAGGGGTCCGGGCACTGGCGGATGGATGTCAGGCACCGCCGAGGTCGTCGACGCCGACGCGGGAGCGGCCGACGACACGCTCATCCCCAGTCCGATGGCCACCGCAGCGATCATCGTCACGATCGCAACACCGATGGACCGGCCTGAACGCAACACAAGGGCATCGTCCCCTAAAAATCGCCGGACGCATAGCGAAAACGCCGAACGTTTACCTGGCTGGAACCATAGGGACGGCTGTGGTGTGCGTCCGGCAGCCCAGCGGGCTGATCCGGTCACGTCGTAATTCATCAGCGGCACAATCACATTGATGACGTCGATCTGGATGTTACCGTGCCGATTTAGGTAATCTCATTGCCATGCTCTACCAGCCTGTTCGGCGGTCTTTCTGGCGACGGCACCCGGTGATGACCGCCACCGGGCTGTTCGTAATCTCCTGGTGGCTGGCCAACGGCTGGTTTGAAGCGGTCGCGGTCACCGCGATCGTCGGTTTGCTGCTCTTTGTCGTCCGCCGCAGACGCGAGCTTGCGTGGCGCGATGCCGGACTGCGGGCCCGCGCCGACTACGAGCATCGGCTCAGCCTCGCCGGCGACCCGCGGGGTGTCTTCGGCCGGTATCCCCCGGTGCAGCCGGGCTGGTTCCCCGATCCGTTGAACCGTGGCCAGCTCCGCTACTTCGACGGCGCCGTCTGGACGGGATTCGCCGCGCCGCGTTAGACCTTGGGGCTGTAGTGCATCGGGTTGTCCCGATGGTCCAGCGGCGGCAGGTTGCGCGCAGGAGTGTGGACAAGTGGCGCGTCGGCCGGGATGCGCCCCGTCGCGCGATCCCAGCCGGCGCGGGCACGCGGGTGATACCGCCTGCGCTTCGGCAGCAGCTTGAAGGTCATGTTGACCATCCGGCCGAAGAGCCAGTGCAGCCGCTCGTCGCGCGCGGACCGCGTGTGGCCCATCAGTTCGCGCACGCTCGGGTCATACAGGCCGACGGTGACCCACACGGCAAACGGCTCAAGCACTCGCAGCTGTAGACGCCACAGCCAGTCCGGAATCCATTCGAGCGAAGGATGTTTGGGCATTGTCGAAAGGTTGAGCACGCCGCGGGCCGCCCAGTTGTTCTCAAGCACGTTTCGGCACATGTGATCCCAGTAGACCTGGAACTCATCCCACGACTTGGGCACTGGCCGCATGCTCATCCCGTACATGCCGTACCAGGTGATGTGCTCGTCGAACAGCTGACGCTTCTGCGCCTCGGACAGGCCATCACCGAACCGTTCGGCGGTCAGGATGGTGCCCATGAAGAACGTGGAGTGCGCCCAGTAGAAGACGTCGGGGTTCAGCGCGCTGTAGCGGCGGCCTTGGCCGTCCACACCCTTGATACCGATGTGATAGTTGCGGACCTCCGCACCCGTCTGCGGCGCGTGCTGCCCGTCGAACACGACGCCACCAATCGGATACAACGACCGCAGCAGTCGCGGCATGCGCTCCTGGAAGAAGATCGAGTGCTGCTCGACCGCGGCGCCCAACTGCGGGTGCATGTTCTGCATGGATCCGGCCCACGGCCCTTGAAGCAGCCCGCGCCAGTCGCCGAACAGCTCCCACGTCAGAGAGTCGGGTCCGAGCGGCTGCGGGGGCGCGTCGTAGGAGCCGGACGACACGGGGCAACCCGCCCCGGCGGGGACGGAACCGCTGGTAAGAGAGCCAGCCGCAGACGTATCTTGAGTCACCGGTGAACTTTCGATCGGAATCAGACGCGGATCTGACTACGGGCGTTGTCACCACGAAGCTTAGGAGTGCTGTGACTTCCGGTCAACGACGGGGCCGCTGGTCGGGCGTGCCGCTCCAGGACCGCCAGGCCCTGCGCCGCGACGAACTCATCGCCGCCGGGGTCGCGCTCCTCGGCAGCGCCGGCGGACCCGCCCTCACGGTGCGGGCGGTGTGCCGCGCCGCGGAGCTGACCGAGCGCTACTTCTACGAAAGCTTCGTCGACCGGGACGAGTTCGTCCGCGCGGTCTATGACGACGTGTGCACGCGGGCGATGTCCACACTGATGACGGCCGAGACGCCCCGGGACGCGGTCGAGCGGTTCGTCGCGCTCATGGTCGACGACCCGGCACGCGGCAGGGTGCTGCTGCTGGCACCCGAGGTGGAACCGGTGCTGACCCGGTCGGGCGCCGAATGGATGCCGAGTTTCATCGACCTGTTGCAGCGCAAGCTCACCCGCATCACCGACCCCGCCGTGCAGGCCATGGTCGCGACAGGGCTGATCGGCGCACTATCGGCGCTGTTCACCGCTTATCTGGACGGCCGCCTGACGGCGACCCGCGAGCAGTTCATCGACTACTGCGTCGAGATGCTGCTGAGCCGAGTGACGAGCTACTAGCCGCTACTCGTCGGGAGTGCTGACCTCTTCGAGCGACTGTTGTTCTTCGGCGGCAGCCTGGTCGGCGGCGGCCTTGGCTTCCCGGCCCTCCGGGCTGCCCAGCGACGGACCCGCATTGGTGGCGGTCGCGTGATCACCGTTGCAGTTCAAGGCCAGCATCACCTCGCTATCGGCGTGCCCGAACTCGCCGGCGAAGTCCATGTCCCTGACGAACGGCGCATCCCACGCGTTGGTGACTATGCATTCGTCTTGCGGCAATCTGCCACCGACCGTCGAGGCGACGATGGCCGTACTGCCCGCTTCGTCAATGGCTGAAGACGCGTCGGCGTAGGTTTGGCCCACCACATCCGGGGCCGCGGCCGCCACACCTGTGCCGAACAACGCCATGCACGCTGCTGCGGCTGCGGCAGCGCCGGCTCCGACAATGAGCTTCTTCACGTGAGCCCGACCTTCCGAATAGTTTGGGTGTGAACTGCGTTATGGATCCGTAGCTTATTGCCAGACCATCTATGGCCGCTACTCGTTCGGCGTGCTTACTTCTTCCAGTTCTTGTTTCTCGGGCTCGTCGATGGCCGCGAGGGCCGCACGACCCTCGGGACTGGCCGCCGAATTACCCGCCGCTCCGACGGATGCGACCGCGCCATTGCAGTTGAGTGCCACCAGCACCTCCCCGTCGGCATGCCGGGCCCGACTGCCGTCGCTGCGCACGAATGGTGCATCCCACGCGTTGGTCACGATGCAGTCGTTCTCCTCGGCCGCGCTGCCGGTCTTGGTGGCGATGACCGCCGCGGCGCCGGACTCCTGAATGGTGGCCTTGGCATCTCGATACGTCTGCCCCGCCACATCGGGGGCGGCGTTGGCGTTGCCCGAACCCACCAGGACGGCGGATGCGACGGCTACACCGCCTGCAATAAGTATGGGAAGAGTCTTCACGTGAGCCCGTCCTCCGAGTCGATGTGGCTTCGGCAGGAAATCCGGGCCTGAACGGATCACCTGCCGGGATCGTAGCGCGACAGATGATGTCGCGAGGGGCGCATGTGACACTCCGACGGGGAACTTGATGTCACCGGGGTACACAGATATATTGACTGCAACCAACAGGTACAGATAACTGGGAGGGGCCCATGTCAGAAGGTATGACGGACCTGCAGCTGCTCCACGAACTGGAGCCAGTGGTCGAGAAGAACCTCAACCGGCACCTGTCGATGCGCAAGGACTGGAACCCGCACGACTACATCCCGTGGTCGGACGGCAAGAACTACTACGCCCTCGGCGGCCAGGACTGGGATCCCGACCAGTCCAAGCTCTCCGAGGTCGCTCAGGTGTCGATGCTGCAGAACCTCCTGACCGAGGACAATCTGCCGTCTTACCACCGCGAGATCGCGATGAACTTCGGCATGGACGGCCCTTGGGGCCAATGGGTCAACCGCTGGACGGCCGAGGAGAACCGGCACGGCATCGCGCTGCGGGACTATCTCGTCGTCACACGCGCCATCGACCCGGTCGAGCTCGAGCAGCTGCGTGTCGAGCAGATGACCCGCGGATTCAGCCCCGGTCAGAACCAACAGGGCGATCTGTTCGCCGAGAGCCTGTTCGACTCGGTCATCTACGTGACGTTCCAGGAGCTCGCCACCCGGGTATCGCACCGCAACACCGGTCGCGCGTGCCAGGAAACCGTCGCCGACCAACTGCTGCAACGGGTTTCGGCCGACGAGAACCTGCACATGATCTTCTACCGGGACGTGTCCGAGGCGGGCCTGGACATGGCGCCCAACCAGGCGATGCACTCGCTGCACCGCGTGCTGACGAACTTCAAGATGCCCGGCTTCACCGTGCCGGAGTTCCGGCGCAAGGCCGTGATCATCGCCGTCGGCGGCGTGTACGACCCGCGGATCCACCTCGATGACGTGGTGATGCCGGTGCTCAAGAAGTGGCGCATCTTCGAGCGCGAGGACTTCACGGGCGAAGCCGCTCGCAAGCGCGACGAACTCGGCGCGCTCGTCGACGAGCTTCGGGAGACGTGCGAGAAGTTCGAGGTCGCCAAGCAGCGTCGGCTCGAACGTCAGGCCAAGGTCGCCGAGAAGAAGGCGGCCAAGAAAGAGCTGGCCTCATCAGCGTCCTAACCGACACTCCGGCACCGCTGCAGATCGGGCCGATCGCGCTGCGCAGCCCTGTCGTGCTGGCGCCGATGGCGGGTGTGACAAATGTCGCCTTCCGCACGCTGTGCCGTGAACTGGAGCTAGCCAGAGCCGGGACGGTCAGCGGGCTGTACGTGTGCGAGATGGTCACCGCGCGCGCTCTGGTCGAGCGTCACCCGGTGACCATGCACATGACGACGTTCGCACCGGATGAGTCGCCGCGATCACTGCAGCTCTACAGCGTCGACCCGGAGAACACGTTCGCCGCGGCGAAGATGATCGCCGACGAGGGCTTGGCCGATCACATCGACATGAACTTCGGCTGCCCGGTGCCCAAGGTCACTCGGCGCGGTGGTGGCGCGGCCCTGCCGTTCAAGCGGCGCCTGTTCGGCCAGATCGTCGCCGCGGCGGTGCGGGCCACCGAGGGCACGAACATCCCGGTCACGGTGAAATTCCGGATCGGGATCGATGATGCCCACCGCACCCACTTGGACGCAGGACGGATCGCGGCCGAGGAGGGCGCGGCGGCCGTCGCGCTGCATGCGCGTACCGCTGCGCAGCGTTATTCCGGCACCGCCGACTGGGCGCAGATCGGGCTGTTGAAACAGCACGTCACGGGCATTCCGGTGCTCGGCAACGGCGATATCTTCGACGCGGACGACGCGCTCGCGATGATGTCGGCGACCGGCTGCGACGGGGTTGTCATCGGGCGGGGCTGCCTCGGCCGGCCCTGGCTGTTCGCCGAGCTGTCGGCGGCTTTCACGGGCACGCCTGCGGCCCCACCCCCGACGCTGGGTGAGGTCGCGGCGATCATTCGCAGGCACGGCGAGCTGCTGGCCGCCCACTTCGGCGAGGACAAGGGCATGCGGGACATCCGCAAGCACGTCGCGTGGTACCTGCACGGCTTCCCCGCCGGCGCCGAGCTGCGACGGTCATTGGCGCTGGTCAAGACGCTGGCAGAGCTCGACGAGATGGTGGATCAGCTCGACCCCGATGTGCCGTTTCCGCCCGCTGCGGCCGGGCCTCGCGGGCGGCAGGGCTCACCGGCTTCGGTGGCGCTGCCCGAGGGCTGGCTGACCGATCCCGACGACTGCGCAGTGCCCATTGATGCTGAGGTTATGCACTCTGGAGGCTAAACCGAGACAGTCTCGGCATTACGTATCTCAGGATGTCTCAGTACGATATGAATCTCGTCGTATCTGGCTCCAAAGGCGGGGCCACACAAACTGCTGCTAGCAGACGAAAAGGCACTGCATACGCCCATGCGCACCGACGCGCACAACGCCGCAAGAGCCGGAGGCCGGAAAGAACATGAGTGACGGCGATAACGCCACTCCTGGGCTTCCGCATCCCCGAGGCGTCGACGACGGCGACAACCAATGGCTTACCCGATCACCGCGGCCATCGCCAGGCGCCGCGCCGTGGGAGCGCACCGCCGGGTCTGACGCGGAGGAAGCGCCGACATCCAGGGCGAGCGGCTGCCACACCGACGGGGTGACGGTCGCCGACCTCATCGCCAAGGTCCACGGCGATTCGAGCGTTCCCGAGGAACTCAGACGCCGCCCCGCAGACGACAAGCCCGAGCCTGCGCCACTCGCACCGCCGACACCGCCTGCACCGCCGACCGAGATCATCGACGCCGTCCGAGAACCGCGTGCGGCGATCGACCCGGTCCAGCAGGCCGTCCCCTATCCCGACAACGACGACACCGAGATCATCCCGGTCACCTCGGCGGACCCCTCTCTTATCCCGGATGTCGCGCGGCAGCGTCGCGCCTCCAGGGTGACTCCTTCGCGCGTCGGAATCGGTCGGGGCGCCGAACCGCCCGAACCTCATAAGCGCAGCAGGCGCAAGTCGATGGTGGCCGGCCGTGCCCTCGCCGCTCTGATCGCCGTGCTCGCATTGGCACTGACCGGCGGGGCCTGGCAGTGGCAGTCGTCGAAAAACAACATGCTCAACAGGGTTTCGGCGCTGGACCCGGGTTCACGCGACATCGTCGATCCCAATGCGCAGTTCGGTGACGAGAACTTCTTGATCGTCGGTGTCGACAGCCGCTTCGGCGAAAACAGCGACATGGGTGTGGGTACCACCGAGGACGCAGGCGGTTCCCGATCGGACACCGTGATGTTGGTGAACATTCCGGCCAACCGGAAACGCGTTGTCGCCGTGTCATTCCCGCGCGACCTCGCCATCACCCCGATGAAGTGCGAAGCATGGAATCCGGAAACGAGGCAATACGGCCCGCTCTATGACGACGAAACCCAGACCTACGGGCCCGACGAGGTCTACACCGAGACCAAGCTGAACTCCGCCTATTCGGTCGGTGGCCCGAGATGCCTGGTGAAGGTGATCCAGAAGCTATCCGGCCTCTCTGTAAACCGGTTTATGGCAGTTGATTTCGCCGGATTCTCCAAGATGGTCGACGCCCTCGGCGGTGTCGAGGTATGCAGCACGACGCCGCTGGAGGATTACGAGCTCGGCACGGTGTTGCCCAATGCGGGCCGCCAGACCATCGACGGCCACACCGCGCTGCAATACGTGCGTGCCCGTCAGGTGACCACCGAGACCAACGGTGACTACGGCCGCATCAAGCGTCAGCAGCTCTTCTTGTCCTCGTTACTGCGGTCGCTGATCTCCAAGGAAGTGTTCTTCTCGCTGAGCAAGCTCAACAACGTCGTCAACATGTTCATCGGCGACAGCTACGTCGACAACATCGACACCAAGGACCTCGTTGATCTCGGCCAGTCGATTCAGGGTGTGAACGCCGGCCGGATCACGTTCGTCACGGTCCCGACGGTCGGATACGCCGACGAGTACGGCAATGAAGTGCCCCGCACCGATGACATGCGCTCACTGTTCGACGCGATCATCAACGACGACCCGCTTCCCGAAGAGAAGAACGCCGACAACACGCCGGTGCCGGGCACCCCCGAGTCGACGGTGAACGCGGCGCCGGACCCGTCGGACGAAGGCACGTCCGAATCGCCGTCCACGCCTGCCGCCGAACTGGTCGACGCGGTTACCACCAGCCCGCAGGACGTCACCGTGCAGGTGTCGAACTCCACTGGTGAGAATGGGCTTGCCGCCACTGCAGCCAGCGCATTGCAGGCGCACGGCTTCAACGTCACCACTCCCGACGACTATCCCGGTCCGCTGACCTCGACAACGGTGTTCTTCTCGCCGGGCAACGAGCAGGCCGCGGCGACCGTGGCCTCGGCGTTTACCAACCCGACCGTTGAGCGCGTCACCGGCATGGGCGATGTGGTGCAGGTCGTGCTCGGTTCCGATTTCTATTCGGTGACCGCGCCGCAGCCCAGTGGATCGCCCGTACAGGTGCACGTCGTGCACGGCACCAGCAGCACTCCGACGCATTTGCCGGAAGACCTGACAGTCACCAACGCAGCCGACACTACGTGCGAGTAGCAAGCAAAGCCGGTGGCCTGCGTCGGGCATTGGGCAAGCGGCATTCACCGTTCGTTCACCCTGGACGTCATGCCGATTCGGGTGCTCAGACCGTAGGCTTGGGGCATGCGAACCGCGTACCACGAGCAACTTGAGGCCCTGACGGAGCAGCTCGGTGAGATGTGCGGGCTGGCGGGTGCGGCGATGGAGCGCGCGACGCAAGCCCTCTTGCAAGCCGACCTGGTGCTGGCCGAACAAGTGATCACCGACCACGAACAGATCACCGCGCTGAGTGCACGCGCCGAGGAAGCCGCTTTCGTGCTGCTGGCTTTGCAGGCGCCGGTGGCGGGCGACCTGCGCGCGATCGTCAGCTCAATTCAGATCGTCGCCGATGTCGACCGGATGGGAGCGCTCGCCCTTCACGTAGCCAAGATCGCCCGACGTCGCCACCCACAGCACGCGCTGCCCGAAGAGGTCAACGGCTACTTCGCCGAAATGGGCCGAGTCGCAGTCGAATTGGGCAACAGCGCCCAGGAAGTGCTCGTCACCCACGACCCGGAGAAGGCTGCTCGCATCAGTGAAGAAGACGATGCGATGGACGATCTGCACCGTCACCTCTTCACGGTGCTGATGGACCGTGAATGGAAGCACGGCGTTGCCGCGGCGGTCGACGTGACGTTGTTGGGCCGCTTCTACGAGCGGTTCGCCGACCACGCCGTCGAGGTCGCCCGCCGAATCATTTTCCAGGTCACCGGCAAGCTGCCCGACGAGGAAGACATCCCAGCGCCCCGCTGAATCGGCTGATTCACGGCCGCAGCACGAGCTTGCCTCTGGTGTGGCGCTGCTCGAGCGTGCGATAGGCGCGCTGCACCTCGGCAAGCGGGATCACACCGGCGATCGGCACCTGGAGTTCACCTGCGGCGATCAGGCCCGCGAGCTCAGCTAACACGCCGGCGTCCGATGCGTCGGCATTGCCGGCCATCTGGATCCCGAACCGGTCGACCGCAGAAAAATCGGCGATTGTGTCAACGCGCTCCGGCTTGACGCCCAGTTCGGTGACGGCAAGCTCGACGTATCCGCCGCCGAAGAAGTCCAGAAAGGCGTCGATCCGGCCGTTCGGCGCCGCGGCCCTGAGGCGATTCGCCAGGTCGGAGAACTCGGGGCCGTAGTTGACTGGGATCACGCCCTGTTCGTCCAGCCAGTCTTCGTTGGCAGGGCCAGCGATGCCGAGAACGGTGGCACCCGCGCGTTTCGCGAGCTGCACGGCGATCGAGCCCACGCCTCCTGCGGCGCCCGAGATCGCAACCGTGTCGCCCTTGGTCAGCCCGACCGCACGCACGGCGGCGTATGCCGTGGTTCCTGCGACGAACAAGCTGCCCGCCACCTCCCACGGCACCGCCTCGGGTTTCGGCGTGACCTGGTCGGCCGGCACGCTGACGAACTCGGCATGGCTCGCGCGGCGGTCGGTGAAGCCGATCACCTCGTCTCCGACCGCAACACCGGTGACGCCGGGGCCGACCTCCGCGACCACTCCTGCGAAGTCGCTGCCCTGACCCGACGGGAACGTCGCAGGCCAGCGATCATGGATCAGACCGCGGCGGATCGACGCCTCGCCGGGATTGATGCCCGCCGCCTTGACCGCGACCAGCACCTCACCCTCGGCCGGTACGGGTTTCTCGACGTCGCGCACCTCGAGCACATCAATATCGCCGTATTCGTCGAATCGCACTGCCTTCATGAGACCTACGACACGACGAAGTGGCGGACTATTCCGGGACAGCGATTCTCACACCGACTTTTTCGGTAGCCAGCAGGTCACGCAACACCTTGGTGATCACCGTGAGTTCGGCGTTGCTGTAGTGCGACAAGAAGTCACGCAGGCCGTCGCGCATCTCGCGGTGCATTCGTCGATGGATCTCATTGACGATGCACCCGTCGGAGGTCGGCTCGAGCGCCACCTCCTTGCGGTTGCCGGGGATCGGTGTGCGCTCCACCAGGCCGGCCTCCACCAAGCGCTGCACGTGCTTGGAGACGGTGCCCTTCAGCTGGCCCGACCGCGCGGCCAAGCCAACCACGCTCACCGGCCCCTCGGCGATGTGGGCGAGAAGGTGCACGCTCAGTGTCGGTAGCCCCCGCACTATCGGCTCGAGCCTCTTCGGGCAGTGCTCGGCCATGAAGTCCCGTTCGGCGTCACCTTCGGCGGCCTCCAGCTTGTCCCCCACGGCCCCGATCAGGTCGTTGATCTCCTCGACCAGCGCAGCCTTGGTTTTCATGGAAACCATCTTGCCATCCAGACGGAGGTCGTGCATATTGTTTCTATAGAAACCATATTAAAGGAAACTACAGGGAGCATCATGAAAGCAGCGGTGGTCGAAGAGTGGGGCCGGGCCCCCATTTACACCGAGTTCGCGGACCCGTCGATGTCGGATGGTGCCGTGGTGGCCGATGTCGAGGCGTCCGCGCTGACCAATCTGTCCCGCGGTCTGGTTTCGGGAAAGCACTACGCCAGCAAGGAGATTGCGCTGCCGGTCATCCCCGGTTTCGACGGGATCGCCCGTCTCGAGGACGGGCGCCGGGTGTACACGGGTGCGCTGGCGCCCTACGGGATGATGGCCGAGCGGACGCTGATCAGCGCGCACGGGGCAATCGAAATCCCCGACGACGTGGATTCGGTGACCGCCGCTGCGGTACCGAATCCCGGGATGTCTGCATGGATGTCGTTGGATCATGCGGCGGCGATACGCCCCGGCGATCACGTCCTGGTGCTTGGCGCAACTGGCGTGACCGGATCGACAGCCGTGCAGCTGGCCCGATCGATGTTCGGTGCCGGACGTGTCGTTGTCGCGGGTCGGGACACCTCGCGGTTGGATTGGCTGCGCACCGTCGGCGCCGATGACGCGATCGCACTCGGCAGCGACGACCTCGCGGAGCGGGTCGGCACGCTGCATGGCGACCGGCCATTCGACGTGGTGCTCGACTATCTGTGGGGCGAGCCGGCGCAGCAGGTACTCACCGCCATGGCGTCGACCCACTCAGCGGTGCACTACCATGCAACCAAGTTCGTCCAGATCGGTGAGATGGCCGGTCCCACAATGAACTTGGCCGCCGGCATACTGCGCGGCAACGCGATCACTCTGGTCGGCGTCGGACTCGGCAGCATGCCACCCGAGGTGATGATCCGGGCACGCACCGAGGCCCTGCCGCGGCTGTTCGCGATGGTGGCGTCGGGTGAACTTCAGCTGCGCACGCTGGCGCGTCCACTGTCCGAGGTCGAGCAGGCGTGGACTGCCGCCGAGCCGTCGGGCACCCGTGTCGTCCTGACGCCCTAACCGAAGCGACCGGAGATGTAGTCTTCCGTGGCCTTCTGAGTCGGGTTGGAGAAGATCTTCTCGGTGTCGTCGATCTCGATCAGCTTGCCGGGCTTGCCGGTGGCCTCGAGATTGAAGAACGCGGTCTGGTCGCTCACTCGAGCGGCCTGCTGCATGTTGTGCGTCACGATGACGATCGTGAAGTCCTGCTTCAGTTCGGAGATGAGATCCTCGATCGCCAGCGTGGAGATCGGGTCGAGCGCGGAGCACGGCTCGTCCATCAACAGCACGTCGGGCTGGACGGCGATCGCGCGGGCGATGCACAGCCGCTGCTGCTGACCACCAGACAGGCCGCCGCCCGGCTTGTCGAGCCGATCCTTGACCTCGACCCAGAGGTTGGCGCCCTTCAGCGACCGCTCGGCGACCTCATCGAGGGTCTTCTTGTTGCGCACACCCTGCAACTTGAGCCCGGCCACCACGTTGTCGCGAATCGACATGGTGGGGAACGGGTTTGGCCGCTGGAAGACCATGCCGATGGTCTTACGAACACCGACCGGATCTACTCCTGCGCCGTAGATGTCCTCGCCGTCGAGCAGCACCGAACCCTCGACGCGGGCGCCGGGGATCACCTCGTGCATGCGGTTCAGCGTCCGCAACACCGTCGACTTGCCGCACCCCGACGGACCGATGAAGGCCGTCACGCTGCGTGGCTGAACGGAGAGCGCAACATCGGCGACGGCGTGAAACGAGCCGTAATAGATGTTGACGTCCTTGAGATCCAACCGTTTGGCCACGAGATTTTTCTCCTAAACCTGCTCAGACTTTTTTAGGGGCGAAGAACTTGGCGATGAAGCGCGCACCGATGTTCAGCAACGCGATCAGCACGATGAGGGTGAACGCAGCGCCCCAAAGCCGTTCGGTGGGAACCGGATTGGCACCTGCGCCGGCTGACGTCTGGTCGTACATCATGCCCGGCAGCGAGCCCATGAACCCGTTGAACATGTCGAAGTTGATGGCCTGCGCATAACCGACCAGGATCAGCAGCGGTGCCGTCTCCCCCATCACGCGGGCGAGGGCGAGCAGGATCCCGGTCACGATGCCCGACAAGGCGGTCGGAATCACAATGGCCGAGATGGTTTTCCACTTCGGCACGCCGAGTGCATAGCTGGCTTCGCGCAGATCCATCGGGACGATCCGCAACATCTCCTCGGTGGACCGCACGATGACCGGGATCATCAACAACACGAGCGCCAGCGACACTGCCAAGCCGGAGCGCTGGAAACCGAAGGTGGCGACCCACAGGGCGTAGATGAACAGCGCAGCGACGATGGACGGCACGCCGGTGAGGATGTCCACCATGAAGGTCGTCAGCTTGCCCAGCCGCGTCCCGCCGCCGTATTCCACCAGATAGATGCCGACGAAGACACCGATCGGGATCGAGATGATCGCGCACACCAGCCCCTGCAACAGGGTTCCGACGATCGCGTGGTAAGCGCCGCCGCCCGCCTGGAACGCGGTCATGCCGGCCTGCGAGTTGAACCACCACGTGCGCGACGTGACGACGCCGATCCCCTTGACCACGACGGTCAGCAGCACCCACACCAGCGGAATGACTGCGACCGCCACGGACAGTGTCACCAAGACCGTCGCGACGTTGTTGGTGACTTTCCGCCGCAGGCTCAGCTTTTGGAAGGTCGGCGCCTTGACCGGCTGATCCAGCGTCGACGTCATGACTTAGTCCTTCCGGCGACGGCGGCGCGCGCCAGCGAATTGACGACGAACGTCAAGATGAATAGGACGAGGCCGGCGGCGATGTAAGCGCCAGCCTTGTACTGATCGTTGAATTCCGAAGCGGCAGCGGCGATCTTGCTCGCGAAGGTGTAGCCGGCGTCGAACAGCGACCATCCGAACGCCTGCTGGGTACCGCGCAGAATGATCAGCAGTGCGATCGTTTCGCCGAGCGCGCGACCGAGGCCGAGCATCGCGCCGCTGATGTAGCCGGACAGCCCGAACGGCAGCACCGTGGTTTTCACAACCTCCCAGCGGGTGGCGCCAAGTGCGAGCGCCGCCTCGATCTGGCCACGGGGTGTCTGAATGAACACCTCGCGGGTGACCGCGGTGATGATTGGCAGGATCATCACCGCAAGCACGATGCCTGCGGTGAATATCGTCCCGCCGCCGGCAACCGATGCATTGCCGGTCTGAAACAGGAACAGCCAACTGAGGTTTTCGTTCAGCCAGGTGGCCAGCGGCTTGATGGCCGGGGCCAATACATAAAGGCCCCATACGCCGTAGATGATCGACGGCACCGCGGCCAGCAGGTCCACCATGTAGGCCAGCGGACCTGCCACCCGCCGAGGCGCGTATTGCGTCAGGAAGATTGCGATGCCCAGCGCAACCGGCATCGCGAGGATGAGCGCGAACACCGACACGAACACCGTGACCTGAAGCAGATCGAAGATGCCGAACTGCATCGACGACGTGTCGGTGGTGATCCAGTTCCCGCCGTAGAGGAAGAAGTTCTCCTCGTTACGGGTCAGCGCTGGGACGGCTCGCCAGAGCAGGAAAGCCCCGATCGCCGCGATGATGACGACGATCAGGACGCCGGAACCCTCCGCGAGGCCGCGGAAGATCCGGTCCCCGATGCGAACCTTCGCGTTCCTCGAAGGGTCGGTGGAGATGGGTGTCGGCTCCGGGTGAGGTGCTGCTATCGCCTCACCCGAGCCCGCTGACGCTGGATTCGGAGTTGTCACGTCGACCCTATCGGTCATTTATCAGACACCCATCTTCGCCGGTTTCGATCTATTGCGCCACGAAACCTAAGCAGTGGAGCCGATGGCTTCGATCGACGTCGCCAGGCGCTGCTTGAAGGCATCCGGCAAAGGCACGTAGCCCGCGGGCGACAGGTTCGCCTGGCCCTGGTTGGAGGCAACGGTCAGGAACGACTTGACCGCATCGGCCGTGTCGGCGTCATAGCCCTTCGAGCAGACGATCTCGTAGGTCGCCAGCACCAGCGGGTAGGCGCCCGCCTCCTTGGTGGCGTAGATCGAATTCAGGTCCAGCGCCAAGTCGTTGCCCTCTGCCGCGAACTTCGCAGCGTCGATGGCCTTCTTGGCCGAATCGTCGGTGAGCTCGACAGCGCCTGCGCCACTGTCGATTTGGGCCTTCGAAACGCCGGCCTGGTCTGCGAAGCCCTTCTCCACGTAGCCGATCGCACCCGGGGTCGCCTGCACGGCCTGCACCACGCCAGCGGACTTCTGGGCACCCTCACCGGCGCCACCCTGGAACTCACTGCCCGCACCCTTGGTCCATGCCTGCGGGGCCGCGGCACCCAGGTACTTCTGGAAGTTGTCGGTAGTGCCCGACGAATCCGAGCGGTAGATCGGCTTGATGTCGGTGTCGGACAGGTTGGTGCCGCTGTTCAGCGCCGCGATGGCCGGGTCGTTCCACTTCTTGATCTGGCCCTGGAAGATCTTGGCGAGCACGTCGCCGTTCACGACGAGCTTGTCGACGCCCTCGAGGTTGTAGGCCATGGCGACGGGACCGAACACCAGCGGCAGGTTCCACGCCGGGTTACCGCCGCAGCGGTCGGCGGCGGCCTTGACCTGGTCCTCCGAAAGCGCGGAGTCCGAACCGGCGAAGTCGACCTGCTTGGCGATGAACTGCTCGCGGCCCGCACCGGAACCGGTCGGGTTGTACGACAAGTTCTTGCCCGAGCAGACCTGGCCCCACACCTTGTTGAACTCGGCGATCGCGTTCTGCTGAGCCGTTGAGCCTTCTGCGGTCAGCGAGTTCTTGCCACCGCAGTCAGCGGCGGCGGAGGCAGTGCCGGACGCGGTGCCCGACCCGCTCGTCGGCGACGAAGTCCCGGCGTTGTTGTCGCTGCCGCATGCGGTCAGCGTCAGCGCCGCGATCGCTGTGGCGGACAGCGTCGTGCCGAGAGCTTTGCCAATGCTGTTGAGCTTCACTTATCCCACTTTCGATTGAGACCTTCAAACCCTCCGGCAACGTATGCGCCGCCGGTGGACGGCTTGCGGACTGAAAATGAACGACTGGTGAACAGGTTCAGCTAGTTCACTGCTGTTTCGCAGCTAGCGAAGCTAACGAGAGCCTTCTGGCGCATACGCGGCGTCGACGGAAACCACCGCAAAACCGAGCTTTTGGTACGTCCTGACGGCCGCCGAGTTATCTGCCTCGACGTAGAGCATCACCGCCGAATGTTCACCTGCGCGCAGTCTCTCGGCGAGGTGGTGCAGGCCGGCCAGAGTGAGGCTCGCGCCGAGCCCGCGGCCTTGCCCGGCCGGATCGACGCCGACGACATAGACCTCGCCGAGCGTGCCGGAGTGCACTTTCGTCCAGTGGAAGCCGAGCAGCTTGCCGGTGTGCTCGTCGAAGGCCATGAACAAGCCGTCGGGGTCGAACCAGGGCTCCCCGCGGCGCTCGGCGATGTCGGCTGGCGTCCAGCGGCCCTGCTCCGGGTGCCACGCGAACGCGGTGTTGTTGACGCGAAGCAGTTCGGCGTCGTCGCCGGGGCCAGAGTACGTGGTGAGGCGCACGCCGTCGGGAACCGTCACCGGCGGCAGGTCGGCTAGGGGCCGGCGCATCTGCAGCAGCTCGCGCACGACAACCAGGCCAAGCGCGGCAGCCATTGCCCGGGCCGGCTCGAGGTTGCCGTGCGCCCAGATGCGAGCGTCATCGCCGCCTTCAGCCAGCGCACTGCGGGTCATCGCCGAGCCGGTGCCGCGGCGGCGGGCGCGCGGATGCACCACGAGTTCAGCCATCGCGGGATCAGCCGTGAGATTGAGATATCCGCAAATGTCGTGCCCGTCGACGGCCAGCAAGTGCCGCGTGCGGTCGTGAGGAAGTTCTCGCAACACGTGATCGCCCACGGGTGCCACGCCGTCGGCCGCTGTCGCCGCCGCGATCAGCTCGCGGATCCGTCGTTGGTCGTCGTCGGAGAGACCCGCGCGCCAGCCGATCGCCGGAGCCGGACCGCCGGCGACCGCGTCCGACGTCACGGACTGCGCAGCGGGTCGGCCAGCCCTTCGGGCAGCGTGTCGGGCGCCGTATCGTAGCTGCCGTCGTCCACGTCGTCCTCGGAGATGTCCGCACCCGTCGCCGCCGGGCGCCCTCGCGCGGGACGTACCGCCTTGTAGCCGACGTTGCGCACGGTGCCGATCAGCGACTCGTATTCGGTGCCGAGCTTGGCGCGCAGCCGCCGCACATGCACGTCGACGGTGCGGGTACCGCCGAAGAAGTCATAGCCCCACACCTCCTGCAGCAGCTGGGCGCGGGTGAACACGCGTCCGGCGTGCTGGGCGAGATACTTCAGCAGCTCGAATTCCTTGTAGGTGAGGTCAAGCGGCTTGCCCCGCAGCCGCGCGGTGTACGTGCCTTCGTCGATGACGAGCTCACCCAGGCTGATCTTGCCGAGGTTCTCCTGATTGGCGCCACCGCCGCGACGCCCGACGAGCAGGCGCAGTCGCGCGTCGATCTCCGCGGGTCCGGTGTTCGGCAGCAGTATGTCGTCGAGGCCCCACTCCACGTTGACGGCCACCAGGCCGCCTTCGTTGACGACGGCCACCACCGGCACCGCCGTCCCCGTGGTCCCCAACAACCTGCAAAGCCCCCGCGCGGCGGCCAGATCAGTGCGCGCGTCGACGATCGCTACATCCGCTGTGCCCGCTTCCAGCAACGAGGACACTTCCGTCGGCGCGGTCCGCACGTGGTGTGCGAGCAGCGACAATGATGGCAGGACGGATTCGGGATGTGGGTCGACGGTCAGTAGCAGTAGATCCAACTGGCCCTCCAGCAGCGATGGGACCTCGTCCGGACAGCTTCGTCGCTAGTGTCGGTGACTTCCCAGATTCATGCATGACATGCGGCCGTTACCGGGCCGATGGTCACCTAACCATAGCGCGCTACCTGCTCGTTAGCCGCGTCGAACCTCGACCGTGGTGCCCGTGGGCCAGAATGTGCGGGTGCGAAAGCTGCTGATCGGTGTGATTGCCATGGTCACCGCGATGGCGGTGGGCGTGGTCGGCACAGACTTCGGCGCAGCTATCTATGCCGAATATCGGCTGGCCAGGAGCGTGCGCGCCGCGGCAAACCTCAAGTGGGACCCGTCAGTGGGCATATTGGGCTTCCCCTTCATCCCGCAGGCAATGCGCAAGCACTACGACGAGGTCGAGATCAAGGCCGGTGGCGTTGATCACGCGGTCGTCGGCAAGGCGTCGCTGGAAGCCACGCTGCATTCGATCGATCTGGCCGACAGCTCCTGGCTGATCGAACCCGACGCAAAGCTGCCTGTCGGCAAGGTGGAAAGCCGCATCATCATCGACTCCACACACGTCGGCCGGTTCATGGGCATCCCTGACCTGCTGGTGGAGGCGCCGCCGGTGGAGACCAACGACGCCACCGGCGGCACCACCGAGTCGGGCATCTCCAGCAACCACGGCCTGGTGTTCACCGGCACACCCAAGAAAGCGGGCTACGACGAGAAGGTGAGCATCGCTGTCGACCTGGCGATCGCCGGGCCGGAACGAACCACGCTGGTATTCACGGCCACCGGGGTGTTGACCGGTGCAGGCACCGCCGACCAGACGGTCCCCAACGACAAATTGTCTGCGGTGCTGACGGCGTTCTCCACCAGCATGCCGGGCCAGAAACTGCCATTCGGGATTTCCCCGACCAGCGAGGGGGTCCGCGGTTCGGATGTCATCATCGAAGGCATCGCCGACGGAGTAACCATCGAGCTGAATGAGTTCCGACTGTCATGAGTTCGTCGTGGGTGCTGGTGCTGACCGTGCTGATCGCGGCCGTGGGTGTCGCCTTTGTGGTCGGCAGGCTGATCACGCTGCGCGCCGGCATGCTCAAGGCTGCCGACGAGGCGAGCAACGTCGACACCTCCGGCCTTGGGCTCTCGCGCACGGGCCCAACCGTGTTGCACTTCACCGCCGAGTGGTGCGGGCCCTGCGCCGCCGTGCGACGGGTGGTCGATCGGGTGTGCGACGACCTACCCGGTGTCGCCCACGTTGAAATCGACATGGATGCCAATCCGGAAGCCGCGCGGCGACTTTCGGTGATGTCCCTGCCGACGACGATCATCTTCGATGCCGACGGCCGGCCGCGACACCGCACCACCGGCGTGCCCAAGGCCGCTGACCTGCGGTCTGCGCTGGAACCGCTGTTGGCTTGATCACGGTGTCATTGGGTAAGCTGTCAGCCGTGTCAGCCCGCCTCGAGCTTTCGCTCACCAAGCGACGTGCGGTCGATCTGTGCCGCCTCGCGGGCTGTTGCTGTTGTTGTCGTAGCTGCTGAGTAGCCGCGCCGTCCCTCGCGCCGCACTCTGCGAGCAGTCCATTTGGCCTGCCCACGCCCAGCCCATTGACGCAACAGGAGCATTTTCATGTCGACCAACACCGAATCTTCAGCACCGGCACAGGTGGACGTCCGCGGCCCGCGGTTCGCCGCGTGGGTCACCACAGGCGCGCTCGTCGCGACGCTGGTTGTCGCCGGATTCAGCAACATCGGCGCGGCCGTACTCCTCGGCCTGCAGACGGTTGTGTTCGCGATCGGCGCGTGGCGGGGGCCGCGCCAGCATCCGTACGGTCTGATCTTCGTCCGCCTCGTCGCGCGCCGTCTCGGGCCCGTCACCGATAAGGAGCCCGTCGCGCCACTGAAGTTCGCCCAACTCGTCGGCTTCGTCTTCGCGCTCGTCGGTACCGTCGGGTTCGCTTCAGGCGTTCCACTTCTTGGACTGATCGCCACGGGTTTCGCGCTCGTTGCGGCATTCCTCAATGCGGCCTTCGGCATCTGCCTTGGCTGTCAGATCTATCCGCTCGTCGTACGACTGCGTAACACACCGTCCCCCGCATAAGCGCTCAAATATCAAGCAACCGAAAGGATTTCGTCCATGGCACGCTCCGACGTCCTGGTCACCACCGACTGGGCCGAGAGCAATCTCAATGCCCCGAACACCGTCTTTGTTGAGGTCGACGAAGACACCAGCGCCTACGACGGCGGCCACATCGAGGGCGCCATCAAGCTGGACTGGAAGACCGATCTGCAGGATGCGGTCAAGCGCGACTTTGTCGACGCCCAGCAGTTCTCCAAGCTGCTTTCCGACCGCGGTGTCTCCAACGACGACACCGTGATCCTCTACGGCGGCAACAACAACTGGTTCGCCGCCTATGCGTACTGGTACTTCAAGCTATACGGGCACGACAAGGTCAAGCTGCTCGACGGCGGCCGCAAGAAGTGGGAGCTCGACGGCCGTCCGCTGTCCAGTGACGCGGTCAACCGGCCCGAGACTAGCTACACCGCGAAGGACCCGAACAACGCCATTCGCGCCTTCCGCGACGAGGTAATCGCCGCCATCGGCGCGAAGAACCTCGTCGATGTGCGTTCCCCTGACGAGTTCTCCGGCAAGATCCTTGCCCCCGCGCACCTGCCGCAGGAACAGAGCCAGCGCGCGGGGCATATCCCAGGCGCGATCAATGTTCCGTGGAGTAAGGCGGCCAACGAGGACGGCACGTTCAAGTCGGATGACGACCTGGCCAAGCTGTACGCCGAGGCTGGCCTTGACGGCGAGAAGGAAACCATCGCGTACTGCCGGATCGGTGAGCGCTCGTCGCACACCTGGTTTGTGCTGCAGGAACTTTTGGGCCACAAGAACGTGAAGAACTACGACGGCAGTTGGACGGAATACGGCTCCCTGGTGGGCGCCCCGATCGAGTTGGGAAGTTGATATGTGCTCTGCACCGAAGCAAGGACTGACGTTGCCCGCCAGCGTTGACCTCGAGAAGGAAACGGTGATCACCGGCCGGGTGGTGGATGGTTCGGGTCAGGCGGTCGGCGGCGCATTCGTGCGCCTGCTGGACTCCTCCGACGAGTTCACCGCCGAGGTCGTCGCGTCGGCCACCGGTGACTTCCGGTTCTTCGCGGCACCGGGTACCTGGACGCTGCGCGCGCTGTCGCCCGCAGGCAACGGCGACGCGAGCGTTGCCCCGTCCGGCGCGGGCATCCACGAGGTCGACGTCAAGGTCGCCTGACGACGAAGGCGGCGCGGCACGCGCCGACAAGGAGTCGGGCCACCAGACCTCGCCTGACGACGAAGGCGGCGCGGCACGCGCCGAAAAGGAGTCGGGCCACCAGACCTCGCGTGATCCAAGAGCAGGGCCCGGCACTAGACTGACTGCCGTGGTGCTGTTCTTCGAGATCATGCTCGTCGCGGCCGTCGTGGTTATCACCTGGTTCGCGCTGTACGCGCTGTACCGCCTCATCACCGACGAGTCGTGACGGCGGGCGACGAGGCGGTCGCTGCGGCCGCTGAGCGGGCCAAATTGACAGCGGCGCGCAACATCCCGGCTTTCGACGACCTGCCCCTGCCAGCGGACACCGCCAACCTGCGTGAGGGCGCCAACCTCAGCGATGCGCTGCTGGCGCTGCTGCCGCTGGTCGGCGTGTGGCGCGGCGAGGGCGAGGGGCGTGGATCGCACGGCGACTACCGGTTCGGCCAGCAGATCGTCGTATCGCATGACGGCGGCGATTACCTAAACTGGGAGTCCAGGTCCTGGCGGCTCGACGACGCGGGCGAATACGAGTCACCCGCGCTGCGAGAGACCGGCTTCTGGCGATTCATCGTCGACCCGGCGGACCCTTCGGAGTCGCAAGCCATCGAGCTGCTGCTGGCCAATTCGGCGGGCTACGTCGAGCTGTTCTACGGGCGGCCGCGCAACCAGTCATCGTGGGAACTGGTCACCGACGCCTTGGCCCGCAGCAAGTCCGGGATGCTCGTCGGAGGGGCCAAACGTCTCTACGGCATCGTCGACGGCGGCGACCTCGCCTACGTGGAAGAGCGCGTCGACGCCGACGGAGGACTGGTGCCGCATCTGTCGGCCCGGCTATCGAGGTTCGTCGGATAGTGCGTGCACCGAGAACCACGGCGTTCCTCGCCGTGGCGGGACTGCTTGCCGCCGCCTGCTCGTCCAACACCCCGGCGCCGGAGCCGTCGACCACCGCTCCGACCGGCCACGGCGCCTTGGCGCACTGCCTGAGTGAGCACGGCGTGCCCAGCGCGCCAGGTCCCGCCGTCGGCCCACCTCCTGGCGTGGACCCCGATACCTGGCACAAGGCGATACAGGCGTGCTCCTCGCTATCCCCCGGCCCCGAGAGCTAAACGAGCAACGGAGCCTTGCCTGCGTCTGTCAGCCACTGCTGCTGAAGGCGCTCGAGCGTGCCGTCGTCCCGCAGAGTGTCCACAGCCCATGACACGCAGCGGGTGAGCGGACTGTCCTTGTCCAGCACCATGCCCAACTGCTCGACATCCCCTGAGACACTGGGCAATTGGCCTACCATCACGCCCTCGCGCAGCTCGTTGGCCACCGCGAACGCGGTCGGCAGGTCGGCCACCACCGCGTCGATTTCACCCTTGCTCAGCGCCATCTTGGCGTCGCCGTTCGTGTTGTAGACCTCGACGGGCACGTTGCCTTCCACCGACGTGGCCGCCGAATAACTGGTCGTGCCGACCTGCACACCGAGCCGCAGCGGTTTGAGGCCTGCCAATGTCTTGACCCGCGCCGCCGGCGACGATTTGACGGTCACGATCGCCTGCGTCACGTCGAAATACGGTGTGGAGAAATCCACCGCGGCTTTGCGTTGGTCGGTGATGGAGAACTCAGAGAGGTTGGCGTCGAACGCTTTTGGGCCCGGCGCCAGCGCGGCGTTGAACGGTACGCGTATCCATCGCACCTCGTCGCGCGTGTAGTTCATCTTTTCCGCGACCGCGTAGGCGACCGCCGATTCGAAGCCCTCGCCGTTGGCGGGGTTGTCACCCATGTACCACGGCGGGTACACCGGCTGGTCGGTGCCGAAGGTGAAGATGCCGGCGTACTCGGTCTCCAGCGAGTCCTTCGTGCAGTCCTCGGGGCCAACCTTTGCGGACGGCTCTGGCGCGGCGGGGGCGCACGCGGCGGCCGCGGCGAACGCGGCCGCGCCCGTGAACACCGCGAGACTCCGCACAAACCGCATCGCCGCATCATCGCGCAGATGGCCAACAAGAGCCACCCTTCAGGTTCGCTGCCCGGCGGCGAATCCTTTGCTGCCGTACGGTCGCCCCGTCGACGGCGACGCGCAACGAGCTGGCGCGGCGCGTCTACGAGCGTGCGGATGCACCATTGCCAGACTGCACTGCCGCCGTCCTACCCGCGACATGGAGCGGCCCCCGAGCCGTTGTTCCAAGGTTGGACAAACCAAGGGGCTCGGGGGCCGGGTGATTACGGGGAATTCGCTAGTGCGCGCAGGTTGAACTCGTCCACGAGCGCTTGCGCGAAAAGAAACGAATACCGCCTAGCGCTACTAGCGCGCAACCACCTCACATGTCCATAAGTCAATCAATTTGGCGGACCACCTCCTTCCTCGTGTACGAGCGACCGTACCCGCGGAATGACGGCGGGACAAGCAATTTACGTGCGCTCTCAGCGATCGCTGAGGATCGCCGCGTCGACGAGTTCGGCGACTTCCGCCGCGAGCGGTGCGTGCGGCAACAGCTTTCCGTTCAGCGTGTGCACGCGGGCCGCAAGCGTGATGCTCGATATCAGCCAAACCCCTTGCGCGGCAGACAGATCGGCAGGTCGAAGGGATCGGTAGTCGCAGTCGTAGCCCTTGTTGCGGGCGACCTCGAATAGGGCCTGCTGCGTCGTGCCGCGCAGGATCGGATACCACGGCGGCGGGGTGAGCAGCGTGGGGTTCCCGTCGATTTCGGTGGCGATCACCACCGTCGAGCGCGGCCCCTCGAGGATGTAGCCATCCGAGCTGACGAAGACGATGTCACCGGCACCGTTGCGCTCGGCGTGCCGCAGCGCGGCCATGTTCACCGCGTAGGACAGCGTTTTCGCGCCCGCCAGCAGCCACGCCATATCGGCCGCGCCGTCAGAAGGTAGACCACGGTCCAGGGTCAGCGCCGCCACGCCCTTGCTGCGCGCGTCGGCGACTCGCGCGGGCAACTGACTGATGGTCGCGAACGACGTGGGTTCAGACCGGCTTTCCCGTCCTCGGCTGTACACCAGTCGCAGCGCGCCCTCGCCGCCTCCGTCGGCGTTCCAACGCGCGACGGCGACCTCCACCGCCGACCGCCAGCGCGGTAGCTCCGGTGCGGGCAGGTCGGTCATCCGCGCCGACTGCGTCAGCCGCGCCAGGTGCGCCTCGAGCAGGCAGGGCCGACCGTCGCGCACGAGCAGCGTCTCGAAGATGCCGTCGCCGCGCACGGCGGCAAGCTCGTCTGCGAAAAGCAGCGGGACCGCGGGGTCGTGCAGCCCCCCGTCGAGGGTGACCACAATGCCTGGTTCGCTAGCCATCAGGCATCACCTTAGCGCCGCGCAACGTGCGCTCGGCGCCCGGAGCAGTAACCGTAGAGTTGACGTATGTCAGCAGTTCTCTCGCCCGAAACCGGACCCGACGCTGGGGCCGTGTGGCATTACGGTGATCCGCTCGGCGAGCAGCGCGCCGCGGCCGACGAGGCCGTGGTGGTGGACCGCTCGCACCGGGCCGCGCTCCAACTCAGCGGCGGCGAGCGCCAGACCTGGTTGCACACCATCTCCACCCAGCACGTGAGCAACCTGGCGGACGGCACGGTTACGCAGAACCTGAGCCTCGACGGGCAGGGCCGTGTCCAAGATCACTGGGTCCAGACCGAGCTCGACGGCATCACGTATCTGGATACCGAGCCGTGGCGGGGTGAGCCGCTGCTGAGCTTTCTGAAGAAGATGGTGTTCTGGGCCGACGTAGTCGTCGACCCCGCCGATCTAGCGGTGTTGTCGCTGCTCGGCCCCCGACTGGCCGACGCGCCGGTGCTCGACGCTCTCGGCGTCGGTTCGCTACCAGCTGAAGGGACGGCGGTGGCCCTGCCTACCGGCGGTTTTCTCCGTCGCATGCCTGCTTCAGGCATCGAACTCGACGTCGTCGTACCGCGCGAGCTGGCGACGCAAACGCGGCAGCGGCTCATCGATGCCGGGGTGCGGCCCGCCGGCGTCTGGGCCTATGAGGCGCACCGGGTGGCCGCGCTGCGGCCGCGGCTCGGCGTCGACACCGACGAGCGGACCATTCCGCACGAAGTCGGGTGGATCGGCGCGGCCGTACACCTCGACAAGGGCTGCTACCGCGGCCAAGAGACCGTCGCACGCGTCCATAACCTGGGTAAACCGCCTCGCATGCTGGTGCTGCTGCACCTCGACGGCTCCACCGACAGACCGCTCGCCGGCGACCCTGTGCTGGCCGGTGGCCGCACTGTCGGCCGGCTCGGCACCGTCGTCGACCACGTCGATGAGGGCCCGATCGCCCTGGCGCTGCTCAAGCGAGGCCTCCCCGCGGAGACGTCGTTGACCACCGGAGGCCAAACAGAGGTGCCCGCGGTGATCGATGTGGACTCGATGCCGCCACCCGACGAGGCCGGTGCCGGGCGGCGCGCGCTGGAACAGCTGCGGGGTGGCGCGCGTTAAGGCGATGGGCCTGCCAGCGCACCGAAGCCGGGCACGGTAAAGTGTTGGCAGGACAATAAATGACACACAGATCGGAGCCGCCTGTTAATTGGGCCGCTCCGTTATTGCGCGAGGGGGTTCCCCCATGGGCCGCGGCCGGGCTAAGGCAAAGCAGACCAAGGTTGCTCGTGAGCTTAAATACAGCTCACCGCAGACCGATTTTGAGCGGCTTCAGCGCGAGCTGTCGGGCTCTAGCGATGACAACCTCAATGGCACCGACGGGTTGACCGACGACTGGGCCGACGAGGACGACTGGCGTCGCCAGTCCTAGAAGCGCGGGTGTTGGCCCACCAGCTGGGCACGTGGGCTGTCCTTGCCACCCTTCTTGATGGTGCCAAGCGTCCAGCAGTCCAGGTGCCTGGCCGTCAGGACCGCTAGCGCGCGATCGGTGTCCTCCGGCGCGACGACGGCGACCATGCCGACACCCATGTTGAAGGTCTTCTCCATCTCGACCCGCTCGATGCGGCCGCGCTGGGCGATCATCCCGAAGACCGGTGCGGGAGTCCAAGTGCCACGGTCGATCTCGGCCACCAGGCCGTGCGGGATCACGCGCTCCAGGTTGCCTGCGAGTCCGCCCCCGGTGACGTGGCAGAAGG
This sequence comes from uncultured Actinomycetota bacterium, assembly GCA_963848855.1. Taxonomy (GTDB): domain Bacteria; phylum Actinomycetota; class Actinomycetes; order Mycobacteriales; family Mycobacteriaceae; genus Mycobacterium. The sequence continues at coordinate 575,110 of CAWKFL010000003.1, read as the reverse complement.
TGCGGACCTGGGTTTCGGCGATCAACGCCAGGCAGTCCTTCGCGTAGATGCGGGTCGGCTCGAGCAGCTCTTCACCGAGGGTTCGGCCGAATTCCTCGACGTGGCCGGCGAGGTTCATCCGGTCGATCTCCAGCAGCACCTTGCGGGCCAGTGAGTAGCCGTTGGAGTGCAGGCCGGTGGCCGCCATCGCGATGATCACGTCGCCTGGCTTGACTCGATCCGGGCCGAGCACGTCATCGGCCTCCACAACGCCGACACCGGTGGCGGAGATGTCGTAGTGGTCGGGCGCCATCAAGCCGGGGTGCTCGGCCGTCTCGCCGCCCAGCAGCGCGCAGCCGGCCATCACGCAGCCGTTGGCGATGCCCGACACCAGTTCGCTCACCCGCTCCGGCACGGTGCGCCCGACCGCGATGTAGTCCTGCAGGAACAATGGCTCGGCACCGCACACCACAAGGTCGTCTACCACCATCGCGACCAGGTCGATGCCGACGGTGTCGTGCTTGTCCATGGCCTGTGCGACGGCCAGCTTGGTGCCGACGCCGTCGGTCGATGAGGCCAGCAAGGGCTCGCGATAGCCGCCGCGCAGTGCGAACAGCCCGGCGAAGCCACCCAGACCACCCAGCACCTCGGGCCGGGTGGCCTTCTTGGCCAGCGGTTTGAACAGTTCGACAGCGCGATCACCGGCTTCGATATCCACCCCGGCCGATGCGTAGGAAATGCCGTGTTGTTCGGCGCGATCGGTCATCGATAGCAAGGCTACCTTCGTTAGGCATAGCTAGGTAACTGCCGTTTCTACGCCCACTTCCTGCGATCGCGTCGCGTGATGACCGGCGGTATGCGAATGTGACCGACCATGCAATCTGTTCGCTGGTTTGCGCTGGCAACCGCGGCTACCGTGTCGGTCTCGTTGCTCGGCTCCGCGTCGGCGGCGGCGACTGGAGCCGCAGGTGTCGACGCTGTGACGATCGCGCAGGCGACGGTCGACGGGGTCGACTACATCACGCGGGAGATCACGATCGCACCGGGCGGCAGCACTGGCTGGCACTATCACGACGGCCGGGTGTTCGGCCTCATCCGGGAAGGCACGCTCACCCACGACGCCGCCAACTGCACGGTCGACGGCATCTATCCGACCGGCGCCCCGATCACGGAGGCGAGCGGGCCGGGCAACGTCCACATCGGCCGTAACCTCGAACCCATCCCTCTCAAGATGTGGGTGCTCTACATTAACCCCGCGGGCACCCCGCTCGCGGTCGATGCCCCAGACCCCGGCTGTGGGTTTGCCTGACCCTGAAAACGGTCATCCGGCGTGCGTGCCGGCCGACGTGATCCGCTGTTTGGTGACGGGCGCGACCGGTTACGTCGGTGGCCGGTTGGCGCCACGGCTGCTCGACCGCGGATACGGGGTTCGGGCGCTGGCCCGCAACCCCGACAAACTCGCCGACGTGCCCTGGCGGGACCGCGTCGAGGTGATCCGCGGCGATCTCGGCGACCCCGATTCGCTTCTTGCGGCATTCGACGGCGTCGACGTCGTCTACTACCTCGTGCATTCGATGGGCACCTCACCCGACTTCGTGGCCGAGGAGGCGCGCTCAGCCCGCAATGTCGTTGCCGCAGCCCGCCGCGCCGGTGTGCGGCGGCTGGTGTATCTCAGCGGCTTGCATCCGCAAGGCGTCGAGTTGTCACCGCATCTTCGGTCACGCACCGAGGTCGGCGACATCCTGCTCGAATCGCGCATCGAGACGGTCGTGCTGCAGGCGGGCATCGTGATCGGATCCGGGTCGGCGTCGTTCGAGATGATGCGGCACCTCACCAACCGGCTGCCCGCGATGACCACACCGAAGTGGGTGCACAACCGGATCCAGCCGATCGCGATCGACGATGCGTTGCACTACCTCACGGAGGCTGCCGTCGCGGATGTCGGCGAGTCACGCACGTGGGACATCGGCGGTCCGGATGTACTCGAGTACGGCGAAGCGATGCAGGGCTACGCCGCCGTGGCAGGAATGCGGCGGCGATGGATCATCGCGCTGCCGTTCCTCACACCGACGATCGCGAGCCTGTGGGTGGGTTTGGTGACGCCCATGCCCCCCGGTCTGGCGCGGCCGCTCATCGAGTCGCTAGAGGTCGATGCGGTGGTGGGCGAACACGACATCGACGCGGTCATCGAACCTCCCGACGGCGGCCTTACGGGTTACCGTGACGCGGTGGCCCACGCATTGCGGTGCGGCCCGCTGCCCAGCGATCCGCACTGGGCGCACGTCGGAAGAGGCCACCGCTAGGAGTGCAGCGCGATGACTGAGATGTCTGGGATTTCTGGGACGCCTGCCACTACGCGAACGGTTTTTCCCGAAATCAGTTCGCGCGCTTGGGAACACCCCGCTGACCGCACTGCGCTCACCGCATTGCGTCGACTCAAAGGGTTCGACCAGGTGCTCAAGGTGCTCTCCGCGATGCTGCGTGAACGCCAACACCGGTTGCTCTATCTCGCCAGTTCCGCGCAGGTCGGACCGCGCCAGTTCGCCGATCTCGATGCGCTGCTCGATGAATGCGTGCTTGTGCTCGATGCGCAGGTCAAACCGGATCTGTTCGTCAGCCAGTTGCCCGAAGTGAACGCCTACACGATCGGAATGGATACGCCGTTCATCGTCGTCACGTCGGGGATGTACGAGCTGATGACCCACGACGAGATGCGGTTCGTGCTCGGCCACGAACTCGGCCACGCCCTATCCGGCCACGCGGTCTATCGCACGATGCTGATGCACCTGATGCGGTTGGCGTCGTCGTTCGGGTTCATCCCGTTGGGCGGCTGGGCGCTTCGCGCCATCGTCGCCGCACTGCTGGAATGGCAACGCAAGTCCGAACTCTCGGGCGACCGCGCGGGTCTGCTGTGCGCCCAAGACGTCGACGCCGCGATCCGCGTCGAGTTGAAGTTGGCCGGCGGCAAGCACCTCGACAAGCTCGACTCGCAGGCATTCCTCGCGCAGGCGCACGAATACGAGCGCACCGGCGATATGCGCGACGGGCTGCTGAAGTTGCTCAACCTGGAACTGCGGACCCACCCGTTCTCGGTGCTGCGCGCCGCGGCGTTGACGAAGTGGGTCGACACCGGCGGCTACGGCGCGATCATGGCCGGCGATTACCCGCGACGTTCCGATGACGGCAGCGCGCGACTGCACGAAGACGTCGGCGCGGCGGCGCGGCACTACAAGGACGGCTTCGACCAGTCCGACGATCCGCTGATCCGCGGCATTCGCGATGGCCTTGGCGGTATCGCCGACGTGGGTCGGCGGATCACCGAGTGGCGACGCGGTTCGAAAGGCGACGACGACTAGCTACGGCCTGCGCAGCGCAGAGGCGTTGTCGTTGTCGGACTGCATAGGGATGCCGGTGCGCGCGGCCGTCGCCAGCATGTGCTCAATGACGTTCTTGCCCAACGCCGTTTCGCCCGGAAGTTCGATCGGGTAGTTGCCGTCGAAGCATGCCGTGCACAGTCGCGAGGCGGGCTGCTCGGTTGCCGCCATCATGCCGTGCTGCGAGATGTAGCCGAGCGTGTCGGCGCCGATCGCGTGCCGCACGGCCTCGAGCATTTCCTCTTCGTTCTCAACGGCGTTCGCGATCAGCTCGGCAGGCGTGGCGAAGTCGATGCCGTAGAAGCACGGCCACCTCACGGGCGGAGACGCGATGCGCACGTGCACCTCGACAGCGCCCGCCTCGCGCAGCATCCGCACCAGGGCGCGCTGGGTGTTGCCGCGCACGATCGAATCGTCGACGACGATCAGTCGCTTGCCGCGGATAACTTCCTTGAGCGGGTTGAGCTTGAGCCGGATGCCCAACTGGCGGATGGTCTGCGACGGCTGGATGAAGGTGCGTCCGACGTAGGCGTTCTTCGTCAGGCCCTGTCCGAACGGGATGCCCGACTCCTGTGCGTAGCCGACCGCGGCGGGGGTGCCGGACTCCGGCACACCGATCACGAGGTCGGCCTCGACGGGCTTCTCCTGGGCCAGCCTGCGGCCGATGTCGACGCGGGTCTTGTGCACGGACCGGCCGCCGATCGTGCTGTCGGGGCGGGCCAGGTACACGTACTCAAAGACGCACCCCTTGGGGTTGGGGTTGGCGAAGCGCGTGGACCGCACGCCGTCGGCGTCGATGGCCAGCAACTCGCCCGGTTCGATGTCGCGGACGAAGGAGGCGCCGACGATGTCCAGGGCGGCGGTCTCGGATGCGACCACCCAGCCGCGGTCGAGACGTCCCAATGACAACGGCCGCACGCCGTAGGGGTCGCGGGCCGCATACAGGGTGTTCTCGTCCATGAATGTCAGACAGAACGCGCCTCGGACAGTGGGCAGGAGTTCGAGCGCCGCCTGCTCCAGCGTGGCGTCGGCGGCGCCGTGGGCGAGCAGCGCGCCGATGATGTCGGAATCCGTGGTGGCGGTCGGGGCGCCGCGCGTCCCGATCAGCCCGGCTTCGCGGGCGCGGCCCGCCAGCTCCGTGGCGTTGACCAGGTTGCCGTTGTGCCCGAGCGCCACTCCGGTGCCTGCGGCGGTGTTACGAAATACCGGCTGGGCGTTTTCCCAGGTCGTGGAGCCGGTAGTGGAGTAGCGGCAGTGGCCAATGGCGACGTGGCCATCCATGGCGGCAAGCGTCTGCTCATCGAAAACCTGACTGACCAGGCCCAGATCCTTGAAAACCAGGACCTGAGAACCGTCCGCGACCGCGATACCTGCGGCCTCCTGGCCACGGTGTTGCAGCGCATAAAGACCGTAGTAAGTGAGCTTTGCCACATCTTCGCCCGGCGCCCAAACGCCGAATACGCCACATTCTTCTCTTGGTTCGTTATCGGTCTCTTGGCCGGTCACGATAGGGCTGCTCCAAGGGGGCGGTGGGTGACTCGTTCAGTCTACGGTCATCACGGGTTAATCACGGAATCGGGACGACACAGGTGTCGTCACAGTGGAGAACAAACATGGTGCCCGCGTACATTCCGCCGAACGTTCCTTACCACTCGAAATTTCCGCGATTTTTCGAGTGGTAAGGAACGTTCGGCGCGCAGTCGAGCTCAGCTGAGCGCCACCAGCGGTAGCCAGTCGGCTATCTCGCCGGCCCTGGCGCCGGAAAGCCGCAGCGCCCCACTGGCCGTCGCGTCGGCGACCGTCAGGAGACCGGTCGCCAGCAGCAGCCAGGTGCGCGGGTCCGTCTCGACGACGTTGGGCGGATTGCCGCGCCTGTGCTCGGGGCCGGAAATGCATTGGACAGCAACGAATGGCGGCACGCGTACCTCCACGCTGGCGCCCGGTGCGATGTCGGCGAGCGTTCGGGCGGTCAGCCGCACCGCGTCTGCGAGCTCGGCGCGCGCGGGTTCCGTCTCGTTGCCGTCGCGCAGCCAGGCGCCGACGACTGCCACAGCGGCGCGGGTCTTAGCCGGATCGGCACTACGGCGGGCGGCCATACCTTAGATTCTCAAAGTGCTGGTCGACCGCCATCATCCGCCCTACAAAGTGGCTGGAGCGGTGATGCTCGCGATCGCCTCCGCGGTTGGCGCGCTGATTTTCATGCAATTCCGCGGTGACCTAACACGCGCCACGCCGCTGACCCTGCTCTCGTCGCGAGCCGGTGTGGTGGTCGACCCCGGCTCGAAGGTCACATACAACGGCGTGGAGATCGGCCGGGTGTCCCGGATCGGCATGGTCGACGTCGACGACACCCCGAAAGCCAAACTCACGCTCGACGTGGATCCGCGCTACCTCAAGTTCATTCCGGCGAACGTGGTCGCCGAGATCAGGGCCACCACAATGTTCGGCAACAAGTACATTTCGTTCAGCTCACCGGAAAATCCTGTCACACAGCGTATTTCGAGCCAAGACCTGGTCGACGTATCGTCGGTGACAACGGAGTTCAACACGCGTTCGAAACCGTCACCGCTATCGCCGAACAGGTGGATCCGATCAAGCTGAATCAGACGCTGACAGCGACCGCGGACGCGTTGACCGGTTTGGGCGATGGGTTCGGCAATTCACTGATCAGCGTCGGCAACAGGATCCTCGAGGACCTGAACGGGGAGATGCCGCAGATCCGCTATGCCAACCGGAAGTTGGCCGATCTGGCCGACGTCTACGCCAACGCGTCACCGGACCTGTGGGATGGCCTGCAGAACGCGGTCCAGACCGCCCGCACCTTCAACGACCACAGCGGCGACATCGACTCGGCACTGATGGCGTCGATCGGTTTTGCGGGGACGGCCACCGGCAGCATCGAGCGCAGTGGACCCTACTTGGCGCGCGGCGCTGCCGATCTCGTGCCGACGGCCAAGTTGCTCGACGACTATCGCGGCATGCTGTTCTGCACGATCCGCAACGTCGCGGAGCTTCAGGTCAGGTCGAGCGCGGTGCTCGGCGGTAACGGCTATTCGTTGGCGACGTCGTCGGGCACTGTCGGGGGCGCAGGCAATCCGTACGTCTACCCCGACAACCTGCCGCGCGTGAACGCCCGCGGCGGGCCGGAGGGTCGTCCCGGCTGCTGGCAGAAGATCACCCGCGAACTGTGGCCCGCACCTTATTTGGTGATGGATACCGGCGCGTCGATCGCGCCGTACAACCATGCGGAGATCCCGCAGCCGATGTTGATCGAATACGTGTGGGGTCGACAGGTCGGCCAGTACACGATCAACCCGTGATGGTTGACATCAACAGAGATTGAGGTTCTACCTTTGGCTATATGACGTTCAAACCGCACGAGATCGAGTTCCTGCGCCAGGCAGAATTGGGGCGGTTGGCCACGATTCAGCGTGACGGCACACCGCAGAACAGCCCGGTCGGCTTCTTCTACAACGAGGAGCTGGGCACCATCGACATCGCGGGCTATCAGATGTCGAAAAGTCAGAAGTTCCGAAACCTCGCCCACAACGACAAGGTGGCGTTCGTCGTCGACGACATCACCTCACGCGACCCGTGGCGGGTGCGCTGCCTCGAAATCCGTGGCACCGCGGAACAAGCGGAAGCCGCGCCGGCACAAGCTCCGGCCGGCGATCAGCTCGACACCGCGATCATCAGGGTGACGCCGAAGCGGATCATCAGCTTCGGCATCGACGATCAGGTCAGCGAACCTCATCAGCTGGTTGCCGATATCCGCGACGCCTGATCCCGCGCGAGCGTTGAACGGCCAACGCCGCGACCGCGCCCGCTTCGTTGATGGCAAGGTGCGCCAGCATCGGCGCCGCCAGGCTGCCTGACCGCTCACGCAGCCAGCCGAACCACCAGCCGGCCGCGCCGGTCACCAGTACCGTGCCGACCATGGGCTGCCCGGTGCTGCGGGCGTCGACGATATGCCAGAGCCCGAACGCCGCGGCCTGCAACAGCCGACCGTGCTTCGGGCCGAAGGCGTCCGCGGCTATTGCGGCAAGCGCTCCTCGAAACGTCGCCTCTTCTGACCACACCGTTCCGAGCGGAACGTGCAGCGCCAGCCAGCGGGCCGTCGCGTCGGGCAACTCACATTCGGCCATCGCTGCCCGCACCGGCGGCAATGCCGTCGTCGCGGCAACACCGCACGCCACCACCGCGCCCGCCACCACACCGTGCCGTAGGCCCGACCGCAGCTCAGGCGGACGTAACCCCAACGGGGCCCGCGTGACGAGGACCAGTGCGGTACCCAGCGTTACGTGTGGCACCGAATTCCACCGCGGCGGGAACCGCGGAACAAGGAAGCTCCAGCCGACAAGGCCCACGGCCAGAGCAAGCGCGCGGATCCGTTTGGCGCGCACTAGTATTCGGGCCCGTCGGCCGCTTCGGTCTTCTCCAGTGCGGTGCGGATGCGTTCGGTGTCCTCGGGGGTCCAGCCGTCTGGCGGCGCGACGGCAGCCCAGCCGTCGAGCACGTAGTTGCCGTAGTTGTGGCCGTGGCCGCCAGGCACCGACGCCGCGTTCGTCATGTCCGCGGCGACCTGCCAAAACGTCACGATCGGGTACCAGCGCATCGACGCGGTGCGGTCACGGCCAGGCGGCTCCTTCAACCAGTCCGGGCGGGTGAACAGCAGATCCTGCGACCACCACACGATCGGATCGGACGGATGCTGCATAAACAGCACTCGGGTGCCCTCCCACGGCGTCGCGGTGTCATCGGCGATCTCTTGAGCGTTGGTGGCCAGCGTGAACCGTACGGTGCGTCCGTTGTCGTAGCGCGGCTTGACCTCGGGGGTGCCGGGATCGCGGCGCTCGGTGATCGCCCGCCACAGCGGGCTGGCGTTGGGCGGACCCACCCACAGCACCGAGGAGAACCCCATCTGCGCGATGTCGGGCAGCCACCCGAAGGCGCCTTGGCCTGCCATCGAACCGAGGCTCTCCCCGTAGAGCACGAGCTTGGGCCGACGGTCCGGCGGCAGTTTCGCCCACCGATCGTGGATCGCGTGGATCATCGTCCTGCCGGAATCCATCGACTTCTCCCGATCGCCGAGGAACGAAATCCAGCTCGGCAGATAGGAATACTGCGAGGCCACGATCGCCGTGTCGCCGTTATACATCAGCTCAAGCGATCGGGCCGCGACCGGGTTGATCCATCCGGTGCCGGTGGTCGGGACGATCACCAACAGCTTCCGGGTGAAGGCACCGGTGCGCTCGAGTTCGCTGAGCAGCACCGCCATTCGGCTCTCGTCGGTGTCGGCGGTCTGCAGTCCGACGTACAGCCGAATCGGTTCCTTGGCCGGCGTGCCGTTCATTCGGGTCAGCTCGTCGGCGTCCGGGCCGGTTGCGACGAAGTTGCGGCCCTGGAAGCCAAGCGTGTCCCACGGCGCGTAAGACGTTGGGCTGCCTGAGCGTTCGGGCTGTTGCGGTTGGACGATGCCCTCGCGGGTGGTGGTGTTCTGCGGCTGAAACACCCTGCTGGCTCCGGCAAGGAATCCACGGACCGCCACGCCGTTGATCAGCGTGACGGCGATCACAACGACGATTGCGGTGCCGATGAACAGCGCCACCTCGTCGTGCAGATGCCAGCGCCTGATCAGAAAGCGTGCCATTGTCTTGATGAGGTCGAGCAGAATGCGCGCCACCGCCACGCACACGCCGCCGACCAACGTCGCGATGATCAGCGTACGCATGTAGCCGAGCGTGTTCGGCCCCTCGATCCCGATCACCGCTGACACCTGCCGCTGCCATGCGGCCGCAGGGATCAACATCAGCACACAGGCGGTTGCCGAAACGGCAACGACGACGGCCTTGAGCGCGAACTGCACCCGCTTCGACGGGGGCCACCAATGACGTGGACGTAAAACGAAGCGGCGGAACAACTTCCAGAAGAACACTCCGATTCCGTAGCCAATCGCGGCGTTGATTCCGCCGATCAGGCCCTGGAACAGCCAGTCACGGGGCAGCAGCGACGGGGTGAGCGACAAACAGAAGAACAGCGCGCCGAAGCCGACGCCGACGAAATCGAGGCTCACCAGGCTCCACGCCCAGACCAGTAGCGGGTGACGGTCCCCGCGCCGATGGCTTTCGGCGACTGGTTCGCCGGCTATGTCTTCTGTCGGGACAGTCACCCGAACAACCCGGGAAGCACGCCCTCCGACGTGCTGCGCAGGTCCGCCAGGGAAACTGTGAAATGGCCCTGCACTTCGACGGCGTCGCTGCCCTGATCGACCACCCCGATGCGGGCGGCGGGTAGCCCGCGCGCTCCGCACATCGCCCGGAAGCGGCTCTCCTCGGTGCGCGGCACCGCGACGAGCACGCGGCCCGCCGACTCCGAGAACAGCGTGACAAAAGGATCTGCACCCTCGGGAATCAGGACGCGGCAACCCGTTTCACCGGTGAGCGCGGCCTCGACCACTGCCTGCATCAACCCACCCTCGGACAGATCGTGCGCGGCCGACACCAGTCCGTCGCGGGACGCGGCGGTGAGCACCTCGGCGATCAGCTTCTCGCGGGCGAGGTCGACCCTCGGCGGCAGACCGCCGAGGTGGTCGGCGGTGACCTGCGCCCATATCGAGCCGTCGAACTCGTCGCGGGTGTCGCCCAGCAGGATCAGCGTCTCCCCCGGCTCAGTGCCCAATCCGGTTGGGATGCGCCGCTTCACGTCGTCGATGACGCCGAGTACCCCGACCACCGGGGTCGGCAGGATCGGTGTGGTGCCCGTCTGGTTGTAGAAGCTGACGTTGCCCCCGGTTACCGGAATGCCAAGCGCCGCACAGCCGTCGGCAAGTCCGCGAACTGCCTGAGAGAACTGCCACATCACGCCGGGATCCTCGGGCGAACCGAAGTTGAGGCAGTTGGTGACCGCCACGGGCGTGGCCCCGGTGACGGCGACGTTGCGGTACGCCTCGGCGAGTGCGAGTTGTGCGCCCGTGTAGGGGTCCAATGCGGTGTAGCGGCCGGAAGCGTCGGTGGACACCGCGATCCCGCGGTCGCTTTCCTCATCGACGCGCAACACACCGCCGTCGGCGTGCTCGGCGAGCACGGTGTTGCCCCGCACGTAGCGGTCGTACTGTTCGGTGATGAACGCGCGGCTGCACAGATGCGGGCTGCCAAGCAGCGCAAGCAAAGTCGCGCGCAGCTCGTCGCCGGTGGTGGGCCGTGGCAGCTTGGCCGAGGTGTCGGCATTGAGCGCGTCCTGGCTGTCGGGCCGCGCCACCGGGCGCTCGTACACGGGGCCCTCGTGCGCGACCGTCCTGGGCGGCACGTCGACGACAGTCTCGCCGTGCCAGGTGATCTGGAGCCGGTCGCCGTCGGTGACCTCACCGATGACGGTGGCGAGCACTTCCCATTTGCGGCACACCGCCATGAACGCCTCGACGTTCTCCGGTGCGACCACCGCGCACATGCGCTCCTGCGACTCGCTGGACAGGATCTCGGCCGGGGTCATGTTGGCCGCACGCAGCGGCACGGTGTCGAGCTCGATCGACATACCGCCGTCACCGGCGGAGGCCAGTTCGGATGTGGCGCAGGACAATCCGGCTCCGCCGAGGTCCTGGATGCCGATCACCAGGTCGTTCGCGTACAACTCGAGACAACACTCGATGAGCACCTTCTCCATGAAGGGGTCGCCCACCTGGACACTCGGCAGCTTCTTGCGGCCGGGTGCGCCGCTCTCGTCGCCGCCGAACGTCTCCGACGCCAGCACCGATACACCGCCGATGCCGTCGAGGCCGGTACGCGCACCGAACAGGATGATCTTGTTGCCGGTGCCCGAGGCAAAGGCCAGATGCAGATCTTCCTTGCGCAGTACGCCGACGCAGAGTGCGTTGACGAGAGGATTACCCGCGTAGGACGGGTCGAAGACCGTCTCGCCCCCGATGTTGGGCAGGCCGAGCGAGTTGCCGTAGCCGCCGATACCGCGCACCACACCGTCGACAACGCGGCGCGTGTCTGGCGCATCGGCGGCACCGAAGCGCAGCTGGTCCATCACCGCGACGGGGCGCGCGCCCATCGCCATGATGTCGCGCACGATCCCGCCCACACCGGTCGCCGCGCCCTGGTACGGCTCGATGTACGACGGGTGGTTGTGCGATTCCACCTTGAAGGTGGCCGCCCAGCCGTCGCCGATGTCGACGACGCCTGCGTTCTCGCCGATACCCGCCAGCATCGACGCCCGCATCGCCTCGGTGGTGGTTTCGCCGAAATAGCGCAGGTGCACCTTCGACGACTTGTAGGAGCAGTGTTCGCTCCACATCACCGAGTACATCGCCAGCTCGGCGTCGGTTGGCCGACGCCCGAGGATGTCGCGGATCCGCTGGTACTCGTCATCCTTGAGGCCGAGTTCGCGGAACGGCTGGGGTTGGTCGGCAGTGGCGGTGGCGTGGTCGACGGTGTCGACCTCATGGGTGAGCCCGGACGTCACGCAGACAGTCTAGTTTGGCGTCCTTCGTCGGGGGTATGGCGACGCACATGGGTCAGACTGTCGCCGATTACGTCCTCGCCCGGTTGCGCGAATGGGGAGTCAGGCAGGTGTTCGGCTATCCGGGAGACGGGATCAATGGCCTGATCGCGGCGTTCGGCGAGGCCGACAACGATCCGCAGTTCATCCAGACCCGCCACGAGGAGATGGCGGCACTCGCGGCCACGGGCTACGCCAAGTTCTCCGACCAGGTCGGCGTCTGCTTGGCGACCTCCGGGCCGGGTGCCATTCACCTGCTCAACGGCCTTTATGACGCCAAACTCGACCACACGCCGGTCGTTGCGATCGTCGGGCAGACCGCACGCAGCGCGATGGGCGGCAGCTACCAGCAAGAGATCGACCTGCAGACGCTGTTCAAGGACGTCGCGAGTGATTACCTGGTCGAAGTCAACGTCGCCAGCCAGCTGCCCAATGCACTGGACCGGGCCTTCCGCACCGCGCGGGCCCGCAGAGCGCCGACGGCGGTGGTGATTCCGTCCGACGTCCAAGAGGAGTCCTACGAGCCGCCGGCACACGCCTTCAAGCAGGTGCCGTCCAGTGCGCCACACGACGCGCAACCTCGGCTGTTGCCGGACCCGTCATCGATCAAGCGCGCCGCGTCGATCCTCAACGAGGGATCCAAGGTCGCGATCCTCGTCGGCCAGGGCGCCCGGGGCGCCGCCTCCGAAGTGGATGCCGTCGCCGAGCGCACCGGCGCCGGCGTCGCCAAGGCGCTGCTCGGCAAGGACGTACTGCCAGACGACCTGCCGTATGTCACAGGGTCGATCGGTCTGCTGGGCACGCGGCCCAGCTACGAGCTGATGCGCGACTGCGACACGCTATTGATCGTCGGCTCCAACTTTCCCTACAGCCAGTTCCTGCCCGAGTACGGCAAGGCACGCGCGGTGCAGATCGACATCGACGGCGCCAATATCGGAATGCGGTATCCGACCGAGGTCAACATCGTCGCCGACGCGAAAACCGCTCTCGCCGAACTTCTTCCGCTGCTGACCATAAAGGTTGACCGGGCCTGGCGGGAATCGGTCGAGCAGAATGTGGCGCGATGGTGGCAGGTGGTCGAGCGGCAGGCGATGCTGTCAGCGGATCCGGTCAATCCCATGCGGGTGGTGTGGGAGCTGTCGTCGCGGCTGCCCGCGTACGCGATCGTCACAGGCGACTCCGGCTCGTCGACCAACTGGTACGCCCGGTGCCTGCGGTTCGGGCCGTCGGTCCGCGGCTCGCTTTCCGGCACGCTGGCCACGATGGGTCCCGCTGTGCCCTACGCGATCGGCGCGAAGTTCGCCCACCCCGATCGTCCCGCCATTGCGCTGGTGGGCGACGGCGCCATGCAGATGAACGGCCTTGCCGAACTCCTGACCATCCGCCGGTACTGGCGCCAATGGTCGGATCCACGGCTGGTGGTGTGCGTGTTCCACAACAACGACCTCGCCCATGTCACCTGGGAGCTGCGGGCGATGGGTGGTGCGCCGAAGTTCGAGGAGTCCCAATCGCTGCCGGAGGTGTCCTACGCCGACGTCGCTCGCACGATGGGGCTGCGCTCGATCGCCGTCAATGACCCCGACGCCGTCGGCCCGGCATGGGACGAGGCGCTGGCCGCCGACGAGCCGATCGTGCTTGACGTCCGCACGGACCCGGAGGTGCCACCCATACCGCCGCACGCCACCTTCGAGGAGATGAAGTCCACGGCCGAGGCCATCGTCAAGGGCGACCCGAACGGCTGGCATGTGGTGGCTGAGCTCGCGAAAAACAAGGCGGCCGAGCTGTTCACGCGCCGCTAGTGTCGTGAGTCAGCCCGCCGGGGCCACGCAGAACGCGTTGCCGTCGGGGTCGGCGAGCACCACCCACTCGAACTCGCCGAAGTTGCCCCTGCCCGTTTCGCTTGCGCCGAGTTCGACGAGCCGCTTCACCTCGGCCTCCACATCGGATGCAGAGAAGTCGATGTGAACGCGGTTCTTGCCCGGCGTCGGGTCTTCGACCTGCTGGAAGGCCAGGCCCGGGCCGTCCGGTCGGCTCACGGTGAAGAACCACGGTGGTGCAATCGGGTTCACGTCCCCGTCGATCGCACGGGCCCACCACCCGGCGAGCTTCTCGGGGTCGGTGCTGTCAAAGGTGATGTTCTCTGTCTTGAGCGCCATGGCGCCGACCCTAGATCAGGCCGGTGACAAAAAACGCGACCGATCATCTCCCGTGATTACCTCTCGCGTAATTGAGCGACAGCCTGTGTCAACGGATTCTGATCGCATGACAGACACCAAGACCCCCGAAAAGTTCAGCGCCGAGATGTGGGCGGCCTTCTGGGCCGCACCGGACCAGGCGCGTATCGGCGACATCCTCGCCGACGACATCGTCGGCTACTGGCAAGGCGAGCCGAAGCCGGTGCAGGGACGCGACGCGTATGTAGCCAAGATCGTCGAGCTCATTTCCGCCGTCCCCGACCTGCGGCTGGATCTCGTCGACAGTGCGACCGTTGACGGCAGCGCGCCCGATGAGCAGCTCGTGTTCCTGCACTACGTCGGTGCGGGCACCGGCCCGGACGGTCCGCTCGCGATCCGCGGACTCGACCGTGTCCGCACCCACGACGGAATCGTGGTGGAGAACGTTATCCGCTACGACCAGGTCTTTGAGGACTGACCCGGCTCAGCGGGGAGACAGGAACGCCCCGAGCGCCGCGGCGTAGGCGGCGACGTCGGCCGCGCCCATCACCTCGCGCGCCGAATGCATGGCCAGCTGTGCGGCGCCGACGTCCACGGTCGGGATCCCGGTCCGCGCGGACGTCATCGGCCCGATCGTCGAGCCACAGGGCAAGTCAGCGCGGTGTTCGTAGCGTTGCAGCGGCACTCCTGCCTGCGCGCACGCCAGCGCGAAGGTGGCCGCCGTGCGGCCGTCGGTGGCGTAGCGCAGGTTGGGCTGGACCTTGAGCACCGGGCCCGCGTTGACCTCGATCAGGTGGCTCGGCTCGTGGCGTTCGGGGTAGTTCGGGTGCGTGGCATGGGCCATGTCCCCGGAAGCCACCGTCGACGCGGGCAGCCTGCGCAGGAAATCCTCCCTGCCGCCGCCGGCCGCGAGCGTGATCCGTTCCAGCACCGTCAGCAGCAGCTCGGACTGCGCGCCGTGGTCGGACTGCGAGCCGACCTCCTCGTGGTCGAAGAGTGCCAGCACCGGGAGATACCCGCTGGGCTCCGCCGCCACGAACGCCTCGAGCCCCGCGTAGCAGGTCGCCTGGTTGTCCAGCCGCGGCGCACTGAGCAGCTCGCCGTCCACGCCCGTGAGCCTCGACGGGGTCAGGTCGTGGGTCATCAGGTCAGCACCGAGCACGTCGGTCTCTTTGACGCCGACCCGCTCGGCGACGTAGGCCATGAACGACCGCGGCTCGCTGCCCACGCCCCAGACGGCGTTGACGTGCCGCTGCGGATCAAGCGATACCGCCTTGCGGTCCTCGGCCAGGTGGATCGCCAGTTGCGGTACCCGCAGAATCGGGTCGTCGATGCGCACGAGGCGGTGGTCGATGGTGTCGCCGGTCCGCACCGACAGCCGCCCGCTGATGCCGAGATCGCGGTCCAGCCATGAGTTCAGCCAGGCGCCGCCGTAGGGCTGCAGCGCGACCACCTGCCAGCCCGACACGAACCGGTCGGGATGTTGCTTGACGCGCAGATTCGGGCTGTCGGTATGGCCCCCGACGATCCGAAACGGCAGATGCTGCTCGGTGGCGTGCCACCCGACGACGGAGCCGGCCCGCACCGTGAAGAACCGTCCCGTCTCCGGCCAAGGGTCCCGCTCGGACAGCTCGGTGAAGCCTGCGGCACTGAGCCGCTGCGCGGCCGTCACACAGACGTGGAACGGCGACGGCGACGCATCGATGAACTCGCACAGCCCCTGCGCACTCGCGGACATGGTTCACCATCATCGCCCAAGATCTTGATCTAGATTCAAACGGTGCCCGATCCCCTGCCGCAGCCGGTGCTGGCGTCGCTGACACCTGCCGCCATCTTTCTCGTGGCGACCATCGACGAGGGCGGCGAATCAGACGTGCACGACGCGCTCGGCGATATCTCCGGTTTGGTGCGCGCGGTGGGCTTTCGCGACCCGGCCAAGCGGCTGTCGGTGGTGACGTCGATCGGATCCGATGCGTGGGACCGGCTGTTCTCCGGACCCAGACCCGTCGAACTGCATCCGTTCATCGAGCTCGACGGAGGGCGCCACCACGCCCCGTCGACGCCGGGCGATCTGCTGTTCCACATCCGCGCAGAGGCGATGGATATGTGTTTCGAGCTTGCGGGGCGAATCGTCAAGGCGCTCAATGCGATTACCGTCGTCGACGAAACACATGGCTTTCGCTTCTTCGAGAACCGCGACCTGCTCGGCTTTGTCGACGGCACCGAAAACCCCGACGGCCCACTGGCTGTCAGCGCCAGCCAGATCGGCGACGAGGATCCCGACTTCGCGGGCGGCTGCTATGTGCACGTGCAGAAGTACGTGCACGACATGACGGCGTGGGAGTCGCTGTCGGTGACCGAACAGGAATTGGTGATCGGGCGCACCAAGCTCGAGGACATCGAACTCGACGACGACGACAAACCACCCAACGCGCACATCGCGCTGAACGTGATCGAAGACGAGACGGGCACCGAACTGAAGATCATCCGGCACAACATGCCCTTCGGGGAGATCGGCAAGGGCGAGTTCGGAACCTACTTCATCGGCTACTCGCGGACCGCCGCCGTCACCGAGCGGATGCTGACCAACATGTTCATCGGTGACCCACCCGGCAATACCGACCGCATCCTGGACTTCTCCACCGCCGTCACCGGCTCCATGTTCTTCACGCCAATCGTCGACTTTCTCAATGACCCACCGCCGCTACCGGATTCGGCCACCGAACAACCGAATGAGGTGGCTGCGGTACCCGTCATCTCCGACGGCTCGCTCGGGATCGGCAGCCTGAAAGGAACCCGTTGATGAACAACCTCTATCGCGACCTGGCACCGATCACCGAACTCGCGTGGGCGCAGATCGAAGAGGAGGCGACGCGCACATTCAAGCGGCACATCGCCGGACGGCGTGTCGTCGACGTCAGCGAGCCCGGTGGCCCCGTCACGGCGGCGGTCAGCTCCGGTCATCTGCAGGACATCTCGTCGCCTGGCGACGGCGTCGAAGCCCATCTGCGCCAGAGCAAGCCGCTGGTGCGGCTGCGAGTGCCGTTCACGGTGACACGCACAGCCATCGACGACGTCGAGCGCGGTTCGCAGGACTCCGATTGGGATCCGGTCAAGGAAGCCGCGAAGAAGTTGGCGTTCGTCGAGGACCGCGCGATCTTCGAGGGCTACGAGGCGGCGTCGATCGAGGGCATCCGCGCGTGCAGCTCCAACACCGCACTCGCCCTGCCCGACAACGCAGGCGACATTCCGGATGTCATCGCCCAGGCGCTGTCGGAGCTGCGGTTGGCAGGCGTCGACGGGCCGTACTCGGTGCTGCTGTCGGCCGATGTGTACACCAAGGTCAGCGAGACCACCGAACACGGCTATCCGATCCGCGAGCACCTCAACCGGCTGGTGGACGGTGAGATCATCTGGGCGCCCGCCATCGACGGCGCGTTCGTGTTGTCCACCCGCGGCGGCGACTTCGACCTTCAGCTGGGCACCGACGTGTCGATCGGATACCTGTCACACGACGCCGACACCGTCCAGCTGTACCTGCAGGAGACGTTGACGTTCCTGTGCTACACCGCCGAGGCCTCAGTCGCCCTGACCCCCTAGCCCCCTCGTTGTGGCGTGGGCCCACACGTGCGTAGGGGACGTGCGTGTCTGCACACCGACACGCCGCAATTTGCCGTCATTTTGCGCCTTAGCCGATCCGCGGATCGGTTACCTCGTCGACCAGCTCGTTGGATTGCAGATCGAGCCGCTGCAGCCGAGACAAGGGTGCCTCGTCCGTCGTCACCTTCATGATCAGGTCGGCCGGATTCAGGCCGAGGGGAGCCAGTCCCGCGATCGCCGTGTCAACGGCCTCCTGCTCGCTGATGTCACGGCCACCGGCGAAGACCTTCGCCGTGTGGGCGTAGGCGGTGGTGCCGTTCGAGGGGCGGTGAAACGAGACCATCCGCACGCTGGTTGGCTCTTTCGGCGGACCGGTGAAGGCACCCGTGGTATCGAACTGATTAACCACCGCCACCGCCGCACCGTTGTCAGTAACGAGTTCGAAGTGCATCTCGGTGATACCTGTCGCAGGAGCGCGTAACTCCGAAACACCGGATTCGGCCCGATGTTGGCGTTGAACTCCATATGCAGCGCCAGCGTTGACTGAGCGACAACCGAGTGGGGGCCGTGCGAGTAGTGGACGGTCGCGGAGTAGCCCCAGGTGTTTACCGTATCCGTCACGACGATCATCGCCGTGCCCCCCTTGTGCAGCGTGCTCCAATTGTGACAGCGCGTGCGCTGTTTGTGCGTTAGGCGCTGAGCCGGCCTGCCATCTGTTGCAGCTGCACGATGACGAACTCGGCTGGTTTGAGCGGGGCGAAGCCAACGATGATGTTGACCATGCCGTTGTCGATGTCCTCGTCTGTGGTGGTTCCCTTGTCGCACTTGACGAAATAAGCCTCGTTGGGCGTCCTGCCCCGGAAAGCGCCCTGCATGAAGAGACTGTGCATGAACGCGCCTGCGTTGAGCCGGATCTCTGGCCACAGCGGTTCCGCGTTGGGTTCGAACGTCACCCATTGCAGTCCGCGATGCAAACTTTCCTCGACGAACAGGACGGTGCGCCGGAGGGGGATGTACTTGAACTCATCGGCTGCGGCGTCGGCACCGCGCAGTGTGCGTGCTCCCCACACCACCGGGCCGAGTACCGGGAAGGTCCGAATCACGTTGATCCCATGTCGATTGAGCGACCCGTTCTCGGCGTCGGAGAGCGTTTCGGCCGGGCCGACGACACCGGCGGTAGACGCACCAGTGCCGGCGGGCGCGACCCAGACTCCGCGCTCGGCGTCGGTGCGCGCTATCACTCCAGCCAGCGCCCCACACGCCGCGAATGCCTCTATCTGATTGCCACGCAACGGATTAGCCTGCAGCAGCCTCGGATAGTAGAGCGCCGCATTCCGCGCAGGCGGACCGCTGAGGTTCAGACTGGCGAGCTCGTGCGTCGGATCGCTCACCAAGCCGTTGCGCGTCCAGTCGGGCGGCGGGTCGACGATGAGGAACGCGCGACGTTCCACGCAGTAGTCGAGGACGTCTTTGTACACCTCCGGCGGCACTGCACCGTTGAGCGAATTTCCTAACACGCAAACGAGGTTGACGAGGTCGATGCGCTCGAGCAGGTACTTGCCGGTTCCCGCGTTTCGGTCGCCCCGATAGGTGGTGTCGTCCAATGGGGCACTCGCGCCGCCGGCGTCGCCGGGCTGCACCCGGTCCCATGTCGCTGCGCCGTCGCCGTCGACCGACTCGCCGGGCCGCTTGACTCCGGTCGTGTCGAACGCGCCGGCATCTGCGATCCGCACCAACGCCGACTCTCAGGCCAGCACTCGATCGACGCGACGGGCACCGTCTGTGACCGTGAGGTTTTCGAACTGCTCTTGCGGTCCGCCCGGCTGGATTCTGATCCGCAGACTGAAAAGGTCGTTCTGCTCATGCTCGCCCTGCGCTTCCAGGCCGTTGGCCCAGTCCCCGGGTGAGGCAGCGATCAGCGTGAGGGGGTCGACCCTTCCCGCCTTGAGCGACGCGGACGCGTTCCCAGCGTCGAAGTCCCGGTAGAGCCGAACGATGACCGCGTGCGTCCCGCCATTGGCAAAGAAGTCGCGGACCGCGAATCCCATCGGGTAGTTCAGATCGAGCGCTCCGAACTGGGCGTAGAAATCGGAGAGAGCGAAGACGCTCACTGCCCGGTCCGTCGGCCCCTTTGCCGCCTGGCCGAGGAACGCCGTGATCGACGTCGCAACACCGACGATGGCGCGTCCGGCCTAGAACTCGTCGATGAAGACACCCGGGGTCCAGACGTCATCCGGCATCGAGCGCTGCCTTCGAGCTACGCGGTCAGCACCAGATCCAGTGCCGAGTAAAACAGGCCGAGGCCGTCGTCGGACGGGCCGGTCAGGGCCTCGGTCGCGTGCTCGGGATGCGGCATCAGGCCGACGACGCGCCCGTTGGCCGAGCTGATGCCCGCGATGTCGCGTTGCGAGCCGTTCGGGTTGTCGCGGTAGCGGAACACCACCCGACCCTCGCGCTCGAGCTCGTCGAGCACCTTTTCGCCGGCGACGTAGCGGCCTTCACCGGACTTCAGCGGGACCAGGATGTCGGCGCCCACCTCGTAGCGCGACGTCCACGCCGTCGAGTTTGACGCCACTTCGAGCCAGATATCCCGGCAAACGAAGTGCAGGCCCGCGTTGCGGGTGAGCGCGCCCGGCAGCAGCCCTGCCTCGCAGAGGACCTGAAAACCGTTGCAAATGCCCAACACTGGCAGTCCACGCTCGGCGGCGGCGACGACCTCGCCCATCAGCGGCGCGAACTTCGCGATGGCGCCGCAGCGCAGATAATCGCCGTACGAGAAGCCGCCAGGCACGACCACTGCGTCCACGTTCTTGAGGTCGGCGTCGGCGTGCCACAGGCTCACGGCCTCGGCCCCGGCGAGCCGGACGGCCCGCGCCGCGTCGACGTCGTCCAGCGTGCCGGGAAAAGTGATGACGCCCACACGCGCCGTCATGGTTGCTCCCTGCTCACCGACCAGTCCTCGATGACGGTGTTCGCCAACAGCGATTCCGCGATCTCGGCGAGGATGTCGTCGCTAATGCTGTCATCGACCTCGAGTTCAAAACGCTTGCCCTGCCGCACATCTGAGACCGCACCGAAGCCCAGACGGCCGAGGGCGCCGACGATCGCCTGCCCCTGCGGGTCCAGGATCTCG
The DNA here is from genome assembly GCA_963848855.1 of uncultured Actinomycetota bacterium. Lineage (GTDB taxonomy): Bacteria > Actinomycetota > Actinomycetes > Mycobacteriales > Mycobacteriaceae > Mycobacterium. The sequence goes on along the minus strand of CAWKFL010000003.1, from coordinate 554,351 downwards.
GCCTTCGGCATCACATGCACAACCACCCTTGCCACGGCGATCACTCTACCGGCGAGCAACGCCGCATCGCCTCACCGGCACGAACCGATGTATGCGCTGCACAACGGGCCAATGAGCGCCTCGAAGATCTGGGCGTCGGGCACCGCGGGCCAGTCCACCGCCGGCGGCAGCGTCGACCACATGGCCAACTCGACGATCGTGCTGCTCGCGGGGTGGACCAGCAGGTATTCATGCATGACCTGCTCACCGGCGGCGCTGATCACCGCGGTGATGCGCTCGGGCTCATCGGTGGTGACGGATGGCGACGCCTTTGGCGCGGTGAGCTGGCAGGCGCGAAGCCGTGGCCTGGCCGAATCCAGGATCGCCGACGCGATCGGGCCGCTGTGGACGGCATCCCCGCGCCAGTGCATCACCTGAACGGCGAGGTTCCACTGGCCTGCCGGGTTCGGCACCACCGACCGCGCGCCGACGACGAAGCTACGGGCGTCGTCGGGCAGCGGCGGGCTGTCGCACAGGGCCTCGAACCCGAACTTCGGTGACGACGCGGTGACGGCCAGACTGGCCAGACCGGGCCACCTGTACACCGAGTACAGCGGGATCGAGGTCGGCACGATCCAGGCGGAATCGGGGATGGCGTCGCAGATCGGTGGGCAGGCGCCAGGAACCGCCCGTACCGGCCACACACCTGCAGGTGAAATGACCAAGCCGCACGTCACCAGCGCCGCCGCCAATAGCAATCGCACGTCTCAAGCTCCCCCTCGAACCGCCTGCGCAGCCACAATATAGGCATGGAATTGACTCATTTCGGCCATTCATGCCTACTCGCAAAGTTTTCTGAAACGACCGTGCTGTTCGACCCGGGAAACTTCTCCCACGGATTCGAAGGCATCACCGGGCTCTCGGCGATCTTGATCACCCATCAGCATCCCGACCACGCCGACACCGAACGGCTACCCGCGCTGGTCGAGGCAAACCCGCAGGCCGCTTTGTACGCCGATCCGCAGACCGCAGCCCAACTCGGAGAGCCGTGGCGTGCGGTGCATGTCGGCGACGAGTTCAGCGTCGGCCACCTGACCGTGCGCGGTGTCGGCGGCAGGCACGCCGTCATTCATCCGGAAATCCCTGTGATAGACAATATTTCGTATCTGATCGGTGACGGCGACCATCCGGCCCGACTCATGCATCCCGGCGACGCGTTGTTCGCGCCGGGGGAGCCGGTCGACGTGCTCGCCGCTCCTGCGGCCGCGCCGTGGATGAAGATCTCGGAGGCCGTGGACTATCTGCGGGCGGTGGCACCGTCGCGCGCGGTGCCCATCCACCAGGCGATTGTCGAGCCCAACGCCCGCGGGATCTACTACGGGCGGCTGTCCGAGATGACCGACACCGACTTCCAGGTCCTCGAACCGGAGAACGGTACGGCGTTCTGATTCGCGGCTCAGCCGCGGCGTTCTGATTCGCGGCTCAGCCGCGGCGTTCTAGGCCGTGTCGCGGGCGGCCGCCCGCCCCGCGGCCCTGCCGGAGAACACGCAGCCACCGAGGAAAGTCCCCTCCAGCGAGCGGTAGCCGTGCACTCCCCCACCGCCGAAACCGGCGGCCTCGCCCGCGGCGTAGAGACCATCGAACACGGTCCCATCGGGCCGCAGGACCCGTGATTCGAGGTCGGTCTCCAACCCTCCCAACGACTTTCGCGTCAGGATATGCAGCTTGACCGCGATCAGCGGCCCTGCCTTCGGATCGGTGAGGCGGTGCGGGGCAACGACCCTGCTGATCCGATCGCCGAGGTAAGCGCGGGCCGACCGGATCGACATAACCTGGATGTCCTTGGTGAACCGGTTGGCGACCTCGCGGTCGCGCGCCGTCACCTCAGCCTCGACGGCCGAGTAGTCCACTGGGAGCACATCGGGGACGGTGTTCATCGCCGACACCAAGTCCCGCAACGAATTTGCGCTGACGAAGTCGAGACCGCGGTCGACGAACGCCTGCACCGGCGCGGGCGCTCCCGGCCGCACCCTGGCCAGCACGTCGCGGACACTGCGGCCGGTGAGATCGGGATTCTGCTCCTGGCCCGACAGTGCGAACTCCTTGGCGATGATCCGCGCGTTGAGGATGAACCAGGTGTAGTCCTGACCAGTCTGCGCAATGTATTCGAGCGTGCCGAGGGTGTCGAAGCCCGGGTACAGCGGCGACGGCAGCCGCTTGCCCGTCGCGTCGAGCCACAACGACGACGGGCCGGGAAGGATACGGATGCCGTGCATCGGCCAGATCGGGTCGTAGTTGGTGATGCCCTCGGTGTAGTGCCACATGCGGTCGCTGTTGATCACGCGCCCGCCCGCTGCTTCGATGATTCCGATCATCCGGCCATCGACGTGCGCGGGCACGCCACTGAGCAGTTGCTCGGGCACGCGGCCCATCCGCTTCGGCCAGTTCTGCCGCACCAAGTCATGGTTGCCGCCGATACCGCCGCTGGCGACGATCACCGCAGGGGCCCGAAAGTCGAATTCGCCGAAGGTATTTCGTGACGACGCTACACCGCGCGGCTCCACCGACGGTTCAAGCACCGCCCCGCGCACACCGGCGACGGCACCGTTCTCCACGATCAGCTCGTCGACGCGGTGGCGGTGGACGAATCGCACATTGCCTGCCTCACGCAGCCTGCGGGCGAAGACGTCGACGATCGCGGGACCGGTGCCCCATGTGATGTGGAAGCGCGGCACCGAGTTACCGTGTCCGCGTGCGTCATAGCCGCCGCGCTCGGCCCAGCCGACGACCGGGAACGTGTGCAATCCGCGCTCGCGCAGCCAGCTGCGTTTCTCGCCCGCCGCGAAATCGACGTAGGCATGCGCCCACTGCCGCGGCCAATGGTCCTCGGGCCGGTCGAATCCCGCAGTGCCCAGCCAGTCCTGCAGCGCCAACTCGTGGCTGTCGCGGATACCCAGCCGGCGCTGCTCGGGGCTGTCGACGAAGAACAGCCCGCCGAACGACCAGAACGCCTGGCCGCCGACATTGTTGGCGTTCTCCTGGTCGACGATCAACACGCTGCGCCCGCGCTCGGCCAGCTCACAGGCGGCCACGAGACCCGCAAGGCCCGCGCCCACCACGATTACATCAGCGTCTGCCATGAGACGCTACGGTACCGCCGCCTCAGGCGACGTCGGTAAGAACGGGGTACGGCCGCCATTCGTAGACCGCGGGCACGCACTGGTGCATCAGGGCGAGGTCGACCGCGTCGAGCATGGCCTGACGCGGGCCCGACCGACGCAAGTGACGCGCCGCAACGGCCACGCGGACGATGCCCTCGCGGCGGGCGGTGCGCTCGGCGGACAACACCAGCGTTCGACACCACCACGGCTCGCTCAGAAAGCCCTCACCGATACCGAGCACCCGCGCCCGCACCGTGGTCTGGCGGATCAGGTCGGTCATTCCGGCCAAGCCGGCCACCAGCCGGAACCCATTGCGCGGCAACGCGGTTACGGTTCCCTGGGACACCGTCCAGCCCGGCGCCGCGAACAACCGGGTACGCAGGCCGAGGTACTCGAGCACTCGGTCGGCGGCCATCAGCCGCAAGTTCGCTTCGTGCGCAGGCAAAGTCGCGAACTCGCCACGCCGCTTCTTCGTCGCCGCCTCGTCGAAGCCGTGCAGCACGATCGTGTCACCGCGCTCGCGACGGTCCGCCAGCCACTCGACCGTCGGCGCGTCCTGATCCAACCGGTATCCACCCTTGATCCTCGGTGCAACCAGAAAAGACACCGGCACATCGCGCATCTCCAGCTGACCGCGGAACGCGTCGACGTCCCCCAGTGTGCGGTCGCTGATCCCGGAAACCGAGACGATCAGTTGTCCAGCCACGTTGTCATTGTGGCAACGCGAAGTGTCTTGACGGTTGCCAACACTTCGACTTCAGCTGTCTTTCAGTTATCGCGGCAAAACCGCTTCGATGGCCTCGATCACCTCTCGCGCATCGGGCACCGTGCGCGGGCGGAACCGATTGACCACCCGCCCATCGGATGCGAGCAGGAATTTCTCGAAATTCCACTGCACCTCGCCCGCTTCGCCGCTGTCGTCGGGCGTCTTGTTCAGTTCGGCGTACAGCGGATGCTGATCCGGGCCGTTCACGTCGGTCTTGGCCAGCAACGGAAACGTCACTCCGTAGGTGGTGGAGCAAAACGTCTGGATCTCCTCGGCCGTGCCCGGTTCCTGTCCCATGAACTGGTTACACGGCACACCGATGACCGTCAGCCCGCGCTCGCCGTAATTCTTCGCCAGCTGCTCCAGCGCGCTGTACTGCGGTGTGAGGCCACATTTGGAGGCCACGTTCACCACAAACGCGGCGCCGTCGGCGAGTTCAGCCAGCGTGGTGGCGCGGCCATCCAGTGTGGTCAAAGCGATCTCGGTGAGCGGCGTTTCGGTCATGTGCGCACGCTACCCCTTCTGGAAAAGCATCCGCGCGACGCGGTCCACCGTTGCGATGGGGTCGGCATCGGTGTCGATGGCCTTGTTGAGCCACAGCAGCGAAAAGCCATGCACCAGAGACCATGCCGCGAGGGCTGCGGCATCCGGGTCGCCCTCGGCGCGTGGGTCGTCGAGTGTGCCGACACCGGCCGACAACTCGGCGCCCGCGGCGGTTTCAGCAGCGACGAGATCGGAGTCGGAGGGGTCGTAGAGGGACTTGTCGAACATCACGGCGTAATGGCCGGGATGCCCGATCGCGAACCGCACATAGGCCAGTGCGGCGTCGATGAAGTCGGGCCGTGCGCCTTTGAGCGCATCGGCAAGCATTCCGAAGCCCTCGGTGGCCAATGCGGTGAACAGGCCGCGACGGTCGGTGAAGTGATGCGCGGGCGCCGCATGCGAGACCCCCGCCGCGCGCGCGAGCTCACGCAGCGAGACGCCGTCTGCGCCGCGCTCCGCGACCAGCTCGGCGGCCTGGACCAGGATGACCGCCTTCAGGTCGCCGTGGTGGTAGCTGCTCCTACTCATGCGTCGAGCATAACCGCTAATCTTGACAGCGCCTAGATCGCCACCTACCGTGTTCCGGTATCTTGACGCTGTCTAGATTGGACTTGAAATGGCTGTCCTCGTCACGCTCGTCCTTTGCTCGCTCGGAGCCCGCTTGGTCGTGTTGCTGGGCGTCGACTACGTCGACAGCTGGCCAAAGGCCATCGCCATCGGGTTGGCCGCGATGTTCGTGCTGACCGGGGCGGCGCATTTCGTCAACCCCCTCCGGCGCGACATGATCGCGATCGTGCCGCCGCGGCTACGCGTAGCCGGCGTGCTCGTCACCGTCACCGGCGTGCTGGAGCTGATCGGCGCCGTCGGGCTGCTCTACCCTCCGACGCGAGTGGCCGCTGCGGTGTGCCTGTTCGTCCTGATGCTGGCGATGTTCCCCGCCAACGTCTACGCGTCGCGGATGCCGAACCCGCCGAAGTCGATGACCGCTCGGCTCGACGTCCGCAGCGTGGAGCAGGTCGTGTTCCTAGGCGCCGCCGTCGTGATTGGTCTTGGCGGCATCCAATAGCCACGCGTACTGGAACGCGGCTTCCTTCCACCGCTCGTAGCGCCCGCTGATACCACCGTGTCCGGCGTTCATCTCGGTCTTGAGCAGCACCGGGTGAGCGTCGGTCTTGGTGTGTCGCAGCGCGGCAACCCATTTGGCCGGCTCGACGTACAACACCCTGGTGTCGTTCAACGACGTCATTGCCAGAATCGGAGGGTAGCCCTTCGCCTCGACGTTCTCGTAGGGCGAATACGACTTCATGTATGCGTAAACGTCGCTGTCTTCCAACGGGTTTCCCCACTCGTCCCATTCGGTGACGGTGAGCGGCAGCGACGGGTCCAAGATGGTCGTCAATGCGTCGACGAACGGCACGGCCGCCAGGATTCCGCCGAACAGATCGGGCGCCATGTTCGCGACCGCCCCCATGAGTAGGCCACCTGCGCTGCCCCCGTATGCGACAAGGTTGTCGGGGCGGGTGATGTCGGTGTCGACGAGATGCTGTGCGACCGCGACGAAGTCGGTGAACGTGTTCTTCTTCTCGAGTAGCTTGCCGTGCTCGTACCACGGTCTGCCCAGCTCGCCGCCGCCACGCACATGGGCGACCGCGAAGATCATGCCGCGGTCGAGCAGCGAAAGCCGGGCGATCGAGAACCGTGGATCCTCGCACGATTCGTATGCGCCGTAGCCGTACAGCAGCGTCGGCGCCGGGTACTGCAGCCCGATCTTGTGGATGATCGAAATCGGTACGCGCGCACCGTCGGCGGCGATCGCCCAGTCGCGGCGCTCCACGTAGTCCTTCGGACGGTAATCACCGAGCACCGGCTGCTCGCGCAGCAGGGTGCGCTCGCCGGTGGCGAGGTCGATGTCGTAGATCCGCACCGGCGTGACGAACGACGTCGCACCGATCCGCATTTTCGGTGAGCTCCAGTTCGGATTGGCACTCAGGCCCGCCGACATCAGCTCGGAGTCGAATGTGATGTCTTCGGGGTGACCGTAGTCGCCGTCGGCGTAGAGGGGCCACAGCTGGATGCGCGGCAACGCCTCGCTGCGGTAGCTGACCACCAGGTGACCCTCGAACGCGTCGACGGCATCCAGCCGGACGTCGTCGCGGTGCTCGATCAGCGTCCGAAAGTTCATCGGATCATCGACCGGAGCCTCGACGAGGGTGAAGTTCTCGGCACCGTCGTTGTGCAGGATGAGGAAGCGGTCTTCGCCGCCCACCACGGCATGTTCGGCCGAGTACTCGACCAGTTCGCGGCGCGGCCAGATCGTGGTGAACTCGGCCTCCGGATCTCCTGCGTCGCCGTAGCGGAGCTCCGAGGTGACGGCGCTGCCCGCCGCGATGAAGACGTACTTGTTGCTGCGGGTCCGGCCAACCGCGAGCCAGTACTTCTCGTCGGGCTCGTGAAACACCTTCTCGGCGGGCAGTCCGGCGCCGAGGCGGTGACGCCAGATGGTGTCGGGCCGCCAGGCATCGTCGACGGTGACGTAATAGACCGTGTGGTTGTCGGCGGCCCATGTGGCACCGGCACCGATTCCGACGATCTGGTCGTCGTACAGCCGCCCGGTGCGTAAGTCCTTGAACCGCAACGTATAACGCTCGTCGCCCTTGACGTCGACCGAATAGGCGAGGATGTTTCCGTCGATGCTCACGGAGGCGGCGCCGAGCTGGAAGAAGTCGTGCCCTTCGGCCTCGACGTTCTCGTCGAGCAGAATCTGCTCGCCCTTGATCTCGGTGTGCTCGTCGAATTGCGGTGGCACCCAGTCCTCGGGATCGGTGACCGGGCAGCGACATTGCACGCTGTACTGCTTGCCCTCGAAACTGCGGCCGTAATACCACCAGTCACCGCGGCGGGTCGGCACCGACAGATCGGTTTCCTTGGTGCGGGCCTTGATTTCGTCGAAGATCTTCTGCCGCAGCGGCGCGAGATGATCGGTGGCCCGCTCGGTGTAGTCGTTCTCGGCGTTCAGGTAGTCGATGACTTCGGGGTTTTCCTTGTCGCGAAGCCATTCATAGTGGTCGACGAAGACATCGCCGTGGTGCTCGCGGCGGTGCTCGACGCGCTTGGCGACGGGCGGGTTCACGGCTTGACCCAATCACTGAACTGCCTGCCCGAAATGCGTTCGTACGCCTCAATATAGCGGGCACGGGTCGCGTCGATGATGTCGGGCGGTAACGCTGGTGGTGGCTTGTCACCGTCACGATCCCATCCGGAGTCGGGCCCGGTGAGCCAGTTGCGGACGAACTGTTTGTCGAAGCTCTGCTGCACGACGCCTTCCTTGTACTCATCGGCACGCCAGTACCGACTCGAGTCGGGCGTGAAGACCTCATCGGCCAACCGCAGATTGCCATGCTTGTCGACACCGAACTCAAACTTGGTGTCGGCCACGATGATTCCCTTGGTCAGCGCATGGTCCGCACCCTGAATGTAGGTCTGCATTGTGCGGTCCCGAAGTTGATTGGCGCGTACCGTGCCAACGAGATCGATGACGTCGGCGAACGAGATGTTCTCATCGTGCTGCCCGAGTTCGGCTTTGGTCGCCGGGGTGAACAGCGGCTGCGCGAACTTGCTGGCCTCGCCGAGGCCGGGCGGCAGCGCGATTCCGCAGACCTTGCCGGTTTTCTGATAGTCGATGAGCCCGCTGCCGGTCAGGTATCCGCGGGCGACGGCCTCAACCGGAAGCATCTCGAGTTCGGAGACAACGAGCGCGCGACCCAACACCTCTTGTGGGATGCGCTCGTCGTTGGGCGGACCCGCCAGGTGGTTGGGCGCGTCGACCAGGTCGAAGAAGAACACGCTCATCGCGGTCAGGATTCGACCCTTGTCCGGAATCTCCGAGTCGAGGATGTAGTCGTAGGCCGAGATGCGGTCGGTGGCGACGAAGAGCAGATGCTCATCGTCGACGCGGTACAGCTCGCGAACCTTCCCGCTGGCCAGATGTTCGTAGTCGGTCAGAGCGGGGCGCATCGGGTCAGCCTATCGGGCAGCATCACAACATGACTTCCCGGTTTGTGCCGTACGCCACCACACCCGCTCGCCTCGCCGCGCAGCTGATCAGCGACTCGGTGGTGATCGTGTGGACCACCGTTTGGATGCTGGTGGGGGTGGCTGTGAACTCCGCCATATCGTCGATAGCCGAGGTCGGCAGACAGGTCGAAACCGGAGCCAACGGCGTCTCCGACAATCTCGACGCCGCCGGTGACCGAGCCGACAGGTTTCCCCTGGTCGGCGACGCTTTCAGCAAGCCGTTGCGAGCGGCCAGCGAGGCGGCGCTCGACATCGCGGGCGCGGGGCACAGCCTCGACGCTACGGCGAGCTGGCTTGCCTGGGTGCTGGCGCTGGCGGTCGCCGCACCGCCGATCCTGTTCGTCGCGATGCCGTGGCTGTATCTGCGCATCAAGTTCTTCCGGCGCAAGTGGATCGCGATCACGCTGGCCAGAACCCCCGCCGGCGAGCAGCTGCTCGCGCTGCGAGCCCTCGCCAACCGGCCGCTGGCCAAGCTCGCGGCCATCCATGCCGATCCTGTCGGCGCGTGGCGCAACCACGACGCGGCCACCATCCACGGTCTCGCGGCGCTGGAGCTCCGCTCTGCGGGTGTCGCCCGCCGGCTCTAGCGGTTATGCGGACCCGGTCCGCATGATGAACTCGGCCATCAGCGACGCGGCAGGCGCGGCGTGCGTCTCCAGGAGGAAGTGCCCGCCGTCGAGGACATGTGCCTCCATGCGCGGCAGCGCCTGCAACCACGACAGGGTTTCGGCGATGTCGAAAAACGCGTCGTGACGACCCCACACCATCAGGGCCGGCGGCTGCCGACTCGACAGGTACTCGGCGATCTCGTCGAAGCGCGCGATGTGGTTCGCGTAGTCGGCCACCAGTGCCCGCTGGGTGTCCAGTCGTCCGGGTAGGCACATCACGCGCCAGTCCTCGGTCCAGACCTCCGGCGCGATCGTGGCAGCCACGTCCGGCGGAACGCCCGCGATGTACTGGTCGCGGATCCCCTCCAGCGACAGATGCGCGGTGGCGGCCGCTTCGTTCTCGGCGGTGGGCTGCGCGTAGTACGCGAGCGTCTCGCTCCACTCGGGTCCGAACCCCGTCCGATGTGCATTCGCGTTCTGGATGATCAACCCCGCCACCAGCTCGGGCGCCCGCATCGCGATGTCGAGGCCGACCGGCGCGCCATAGTCGTGCAGGTAGATGTAGCGCCGCCCGATCGAATACCGGTCGAGCATCTCAGCGATCGCCCCGCTGAGTGCTGCGAACGAAGCATGCGGGGGCACATCGGATTCGCCGTAGCCGGGCAGGTCGGGAGCGACCACGTGACACACCTTCGCCAGAACCGGAATGACCTCGCGGAATGTCCGCGCCGAGCTCGGAAATCCGTGCAACAGCAGCAGCGCCGGATTCGACGGGTCGCCCGCCGTGATGACGGACAGCTCCGTGCCGACCGAAAGGCGCAGACGGTGTCGTGACGCTTCAGGCATTGGTCTTTCCAGGATCGGACGACGTCTTCGAACGATACCGAAATCGCCACAGCATGCCGACTGCCACAATCACCCACGCCACGAACGCGATCCAGAAGAACACCAGCGACACAGTCGGCAAGACTCGCCAGCTCGTCTCGACCGCCATCGCATACGTCGCCGCCGAATACATACCGAGCGGGAACACCATCGCCCACCACACCCCGGCGAAATGCCGGGCCTCGGCGCGCTGAATGTGCCGCAGACCGAAGAACAGAAGCGGCACGATCCACAGCGTGGCCAGCACCCACGTCACGATCGTCACGCCACGGACGGCGTCGATCCCTGCGTGATGGATGTGGTCGCCGGCCAGTGTGGCAATCGCAAGGCCGCCCATGAGAATCCACGCATCGGGCTCGAATCCGTTGGGATCCAGTCGCGCGGCGAAGGCGCGCGCCAAGATCAGTGCGGTCATCAGCAGGTACACCGCGATACCCACGGCCCATATCGCCACGGCGACCGTCAACAGCGGCCGCCAACCGGTGTGATCGGCCAGCGCCACAAAGACGATCGCCAGACCCGACGTACCGACGCTGGCGAGTTCCCATGCGCCATGGGCTTGCTGCTGCAAGTCACTCCACCTGCGTGCCGCGAAGTTGCGTGCAGTCAGAGCGCTGAGCACCAGCCACGCCAGCAGGGCGAGCGCACCGAGCGTCCAGAGCACGCCGGGGACCATCATCAACCTGGCATCAAGGACCGCGCACGCCGCAACGAACGTGAACAGCCGAATCGTGACATCGGGGTCGGACACATCCGGTGGATCGCGCAGCCATGAAACCAACACCGCGACAACCAGAATCGGCAGTCCGATAGCAGCGACGACGGCGAGCGCATCGCTGATGATGTCAAGGCCGTGGTCCGCAGCGGCGATTGACACGATTCCGGTCGCCATGACCGCCGCGAACACGTCGGGTTTCACGTACGTAGCTCGACCACCATATGACGGATGCCGGTGTGGCGGTTGCTGCGTGTCCACTCCACAGGTTTGACGACCTGGATGGAACGGAAGCGGGCGAGCAGCTCCTCGTACAGCACGCGCAGCTCGAGCCTGGCCAGGTTGGCGCCGAGGCAGTAGTGCACACCGTGTCCGAAACCCGAGTGCGGATTCGGTTTACGCGTGATGTCGAAGGTATCGGGGTCGGCGAACACCAGCCCGTCGCGGTTGGCCGAGCCCTCCCAGATCTGCACCTTCTGGCCGGCCTCGATGGTGCACCCGCCCAGTTCGACGTCACGTGTTGCGGTGCGCCGCTTCGACGGCGACGGCGATGTCCATCGCACGATCTCCTCGACGACCGTCGGCAGCAGCGACAAATCCGAACTCAACAACGCCCATTGCTCGGGGTGCTCCGCCAACGCCAGTATCCCGCCGGCGACCGCGTTGCGGGTCGTCTCCGCGCCTGCACTGAACAAAAGGCTGAAGAACAGGTACAGCTCTAAAACAGAGAGACCGTCATCGTCGACGGTGGCGTTGGCGACGACCGACAGCATGTCGTCGGTCGGCTCGGCGCGCTTCGACGCGATCAACTCCTGGCCGTACGAGTACATCCTCGAACCGGCGTCCTCGACCGGCATCTGCGCGACTGTGCCAATCTGGGCCCTCCGGGCCATGCCGAAGTCGAACTGCGGCTCGATCGCGTGGAACAGCCAATGCCGTTCGGATTCCGGCACTCCCAGCAGAATGCAGATCATCTGCATAGGCAGTTCGGCGGCGATCTCGACGAGGAAGTCGAACGGCGCTCCCGGTTCGACCGAGTCGAGCAGCCGCCGCGTCCGCACACGCAGATCGTGTTCGACGAGTCGGATCATCCGCGGGGTGAGCCCCGAGCTGACCAGCCGCCGGATCTGCGCGTGCCGCGGGTCGTCCATCATGTTGAGCACCTGACCCGCGATCGACAAGTCCTGCAGCAGCGTCCCGCCGAACGGCCGGGAGCCGCCGGTCACCGACGAATATGTCTGCGGATCACGAAACACCGCAAGGGTTTCGGCGTAGGTGGCGACCGACCAGAACCCCTCCCCGTCGGGCGTGTTGTCCGACGGGGCATGCCAGTACACCGGCGCGTCGCGACGGTGGACAGCGAAAAGCTCGTGGGGAAATCCGGCAGCGAAATTATCGAGATCGGTGAAATCGATGCCGGCAAGGGTCACAGGATCGCACCTGATGTGTACTTGGCCGCCTCCGGATAGCGGCTGACAAGTTCGTCGACCGCATCGATGACCCTGTCGACCTGGCTGCCCGCCGCGCCGGTGAAGGCCTGCTTATCGGCCAGCGCCGCATCCAACGCGGGACGGTCCAGCGGCAGCCGCGGATCGGCCGCCAACCGGTCGAGCAGATCGGGTTCGGCGCCCTTCTCGCGCATCGCAAGCGCAACCGCGACGGCGTGCTCCTTGATCACCTCGTGCGCGGCTTCGCGGCCCATGCCTGCGCGCACCGCGGCGATCAGGATCCGGGTGGTGGCCAGGAACGGCAGGTAGCGGTCGAGCTCACGCTGAATCACCGCCGGATACGCGCCGAACTCGTCGAGCACCGTCAGGAACGTCTCGGTCTGCCCGTCGATGGCGAAGAACGCGTCGGGCAACGCCACCCGGCGCACCACCGAGCAGAACACGTCGCCCTCGTTCCATTGCGCGCCAGCCAGTTCGGCGGCCATCGACGCATATCCGCGCAGCACGACCTGCAGCCCGTTGACCCGTTCACACGACCGCGTGTTCATCTTGTGCGGCATCGCCGACGAGCCGACCTGACCCGGCGCAAAACCTTCGGTCACCAACTCGTGGCCCGCCATCAGCCGGATGGTGTGCGCCAACGACGACGGGCCGGCGCCCACCTGCACCAGTGCCGAGACGACGTCGTGGTCCAGCGACCGGGGGTACACCTGGCCGACGCTGGTGAAAATGTCTGTGAAACCCAGGAATTCGGCGACCCGCCGCTCCAGCTCCGCGAGCCGGTCGACGTCGCCGCCGAACAGGTCAAGCATGTCCTGAGCGGTGCCCATCGGCCCTTTGATGCCGCGCAGCGGATAACTGTCGATCAATCGGCGCAACCGGATCAACGCGATCAGCATCTCTTCAGCCGCGGACGCGAACCGCTTGCCCAGCGTTGTCGCCTGCGCGGCGACGTTGTGGCTGCGACCTGCCATCACCAGATCGCGGTAGCTGATCGCTCGTTCGGCCAGCCGCGCCACGACGGCAACGCCATGCGAGAAGACGAGGTCGAGCGACTGGCGGATCTGGAGCTGCTCGACGTTCTCGGTGAGGTCGCGGCTCGTCATGCCTTTGTGCACATGCTCGTGGCCTGCCAGGGCGTTGAACTCCTCGATGCGCGCCTTGACGTCGTGGCGCAGTACCCGCTCGCGCGCCGCGATCGACGACAGGTCGACGTCATCGATCACGCGCTCGTAGTCGGCCACGACGCCGTCGGGTACGTCGACTCCCAGTTCGGCTTGCGCGCGCAGAACCGCCAGCCACAGCCGGCGTTCGGCGACCACCTTTGCCTCCGGTGACCAGATCGCCACCATCTCATCACTGGCGTACCTGCTGGCCAGCACATTAGGGATCGTCACAGACACACAGCTTACGGCGCGGTTCGGGCACAGTAGGGGCCATGCACTTTGTTGGATTGGACCTCGCGTGGGGCGAAAAGAACCAGACAGGTGTCGCGGTAGTCGATGCCGACGGCCGACTCCTGCACATCGGTAGCGCCCAGGACGACGAGAGCATCGCGGCCGCCATTGCTCCGTTCATCGCCGGTGACTGCCTGGTCGCCATGGATGCACCGCTGATCGTGAAAAACGAGACCGGGTTCCGGCCGTGCGAGACGGCACTCAGTCGCGACTTCTCGCCGTTCGACGCGGGCGCCCGGCCCGCGTTCACGCAGAATCCCGCGTTCAACCCGCCTCGGGCCGAGGTGCTGGCGGCCCGGCTGGGCCTCGACACGGACCCCGCCTCCAACGGCAACCGACGCGCGATCGAGGTCTACCCGCACCCGGCCAGCGTCGTGTTGTTCGACCTCAAGAAGACGCTCAAGTACAAGAGAGGTTCGTTCGCGGACCGCCAGCATGCCCTCCTCGAGCTGATGACGCTGATCGAGGGACTCGACAGCGCCAGCCCGCGATTGCGCGTAAATCGCAGCGTGTCGTGGGTGGAGCTGCGCAAGCGGGTGGAGGCCGCGACGCGACCTAGCCAACTCGACCGCGACGAGGATCCCATCGACGCCGTGGTGTGCGCGTACGTCGCGCTGTACTGGTATCACCGACCCGAAGACGTGACGATCTACGGCGACTTCGAAACCGGCTACATCGTCACGCCGACGCTGCCCGTCGCGGTCGTCAGCGAACGGCGTGGCAGCCGCTCCTCACTCGAGAACCGGGTGATCCGCGCGATGGAACTACTCGAAGACGCCCAGCGCGAATTAATCGCTATCCGTGAGGCGCTTCGCTAATCGGGTGCGTCCGCCAGATGCGTCGGGTCGGTGATGCCCGCATCCTGCACTCCGAGGCGACGGTTGATCACCTGAGTGATCACGAACAGCACGATGCCGGTAACGATCAGGATGGCCGCCAGCAGATACTGCTGTCCGGGCCGACCCGACAGTGGCGTCACCAGGTACAGGGAGGTAAGGCACCCGATGACCGGCAGGGCTGTCGGCGTCTTGAAGTTTCCGCCCGCTGCTTTCACATCGCGCCGCAGCACCAGCACCGCGATGTTGACGACCGCGAACACGGCGAGCAGTAGCAGCGACGTCGTTCCGCCGAGCAGCGAGATCGCCTTGCTGTTAGCAAACGCGGTCACGTAGAGGATCAGACCGAACGCGATCAGGGTAGTGAAAATGATTGCGATCCATGGGGTAAGCCGTTTCGGATGCACCCGCCCGAGCACCGGCGGCAGCACACGCTGGCGCGACATCCCGTAGATCAACCGGCTCGCCATCAGCATGTTTATCAGTGCGGTGTTCGACACTGCGAACATCGAAATAAACGGCAGGATGTCTTCGATGGGCAGCCCCGGCGCACCGGCCTTGACCACCTCGACGAGCGGGGTTTCGCTCTCCTCCAGCGTGCCGACCGGCACCAGTGCGACCGCGACAATGGCGACGATCACGTACACGGTCCCCGCGATCGCCAGACCACTGAGCAGCACCTTCGGAAAGGTTTTCACCGGATCCTTGGTCTCCTCGGCCATGTTCACCGAGTCCTCGAAGCCGACCATCGCGAAGAACGCCAGCGATGTCGCGGTCGTGACGGCCATGAACCAGTTCTTGTCGCTGGCGGTGTCGAACGCGACGACGCGGGAGAAGTCGACATCGCCTCCACCTGTGAAGGCGAACAGACCCACGATGATCACCATCATCAGACCGCTGATCTCGATGATGGTCAATACGACGTTGAGCTTGACGCTCTCGCCCACCCCGCGCAAGTTCACCAGCGCCAGCATCAACATGAAAAGCAATGCAACGGCGACGATTCCGGCCGTGCCCCAGTTGAAGTGGAAAGCCTCGAAGAAGTTGGCCGCGAAGAACCGGGATGCCGTCGACGCGGACGTGATGCCCGAACACATCACTACGAAAGCGATCAGGAACGTCACGAACTGAATGCCGAAAGCTTTGTGCGCATACAGCGCGGCACCGGCGGCCTGCGGGTACTTGGTGACCAACTCCAGGTAGCTGAACGCGGTGACGGTGGCGATCAGGAACGCAACCAGAAATGGAACCCACGCCGCCCCACCGACTTCGGCGGCCACGTCACCGGTGAGCGCGTACACGCCAGTGCCGAGGATGTCACCCACGACGAAGAGGAGCAGCAAGCCCGGACCCATGACTCGTCGTAGTTCTGGCTGTTGTTCGACGGTGTCCGCCTTACTCATCACCCTCCTTTGATCACACCTGGGCTACCCGCTCGTCGATCGGTGCTAACACATCCAGGACGTCGACCAACGTCGCGCGGGCCGTCGCGCGCGGGCCGTCGCCGTCGCCGACAAGCGCCGCCACCACCGCACCGTCGACCGCGCACACCAGAGCCGAGAGCAGCTCGGCCCGCACGGATCGCCCCGACCGCTCGACGACCTCGACGACGGCGTCGGTCCGCTGCTGCAGAATCCGCCGCTCGATATCGCGCAACCCCGGCTGGCGCGCACACGCGATGTACCGCTCATAGCGAGAGATCAATTGCTCGGTGACCCGCAGACCGTTGGCCTCGCCGACCAAGAGATCCACCAAAATGTCGGCCGTGGACTCCGCGCCGCGGCGGCGCCGCGACAACGTCACCACCCGCATTTGCAACTGCTCGGCTTCCCTGGCGCCTGCATGTTCGACGGCCTTGGCGATCAGATCCTCGAGGGAAGAGAAGTAGTACGTCGTCGACGCAAGCGGTAGCCCCGCGCGGCGGGCGACGGCCCGGTGCCGAACGGCATCGAACCCGCCCTCGCACAGCAGATCAGCGGCCGCGCTGACCAGCGCGTACCGCCGACGTTCTCCCTTCGGAGTGACTGCTGCTGTCACCACTAGCATGCTGCCAGTCAAGGGGTTTTGGTATCGCGCTTTCGGCTAATCATCAGCCTTTACTCAGGGAAGTATTCAAAGTCGGCCGAGGCCCGATGGCATGATGACCCGCATGCCAGAACTGAGCCGTCGCACGTTCATGGGTCTTGGCTTGGGCGCGGCGGGCGCCTTCGCGTTGGGCACCGCCGCGCCTGCAGCCGCCGCACCCACGTCTTCCAACGGGTTCTTCATCTCAGCCGCCCGAGGCAACATGCCGACCCAGTGGGCCATCGCCCGACCGCCCGGCACGACCACGCCGCTGCGCCCCATCATCGCCCTGCACGGCAAGGGGCAGAGCGCCGCAGGCGTGATGGCGGGTGGTGTCGAGCAAGCGTTGGCCGGGGCCGTCGCCGCGGGCCTGCCGCCCGTCGCGGTGGTCGCCGTCGATGGCGGCGGAAGCTACTGGCACAGACGGGCGAACGGCGAGGACGCCGGCGGCATGGTGCTCAACGAACTCATCCCGATTCTCGGCACGCAGGAGATCGACACATCGCGAGTCGCATTTCTCGGGTGGTCGATGGGCGGCTACGGCGCGTTGCTGCTCGGCTCCCAATTGGGTCCGGCCCGTACCGCGGCCATCTGCGCGGTCAGCCCGGCGCTGTGGACATCAGCTGGCGCCGCGGCCCCCTATGCGTTCGACGGCGCCGAGGATTACCAAGCCAACAGCGTGTGGGGCAGGCCGGAGCTGAATTCGATTCCCCTCCGGATCGATTGCGGCGACAGCGATCCGTTCGCCGAGGCAACTCGACAGTTCATCGCGCAGCTGCCCAATCCGCCTGCGGGCGGCTTCTCCCCCGGCGGCCACGACGCCGGGTACTGGAGCGGCCAGCTGCCCGCCGAGCTCGGGTGGATGGCGCCGCTGCTGGTCGCTTAGACCTTGATGCGCCCTTCGGCCGCTGCCAGCCCGATGTCGCTGCGAAAATGGCTGCCCGGCAGACGAATCGACTTCGCCAGCCTGTAGGCCGCATCGCGCGCGGCCTCCAGGTCGGCGCCCGTCCCCACCACCGAAAGCACCCGGCCGCCGGACGACACAATCGCCCCGTCCTCGCGGCGGGCGGTGCCCGCGTGCAACACACCGTCGGCCTCGGCACCGACGATGACGTCGCCGACCCTGGGGCGGCCGGGATAGTTCTCCGCAGCGAGCACGACGGTGACGGCGGCACCGTCTCGCCAACGCAGCGTCGGCTGGCCGGCCAGTTGCCCGGTGGCTGCGGCATGCAGCAACTGGCCCAACGGGGACTCAAGCAGCGCGAGGACCGACTGCGTCTCCGGATCGCCCAAGCGGCAATTAAATTCGACGACAGCGGGACCGCGCGAGGTAATAGCCAGCCCGGCGTAGAGCAGCCCCGAGAACGAGTCGTCACGCCGAACAAGTTCGGCGGCAACCGGTTTCACTATCTCATCGACGATCTGCGTAGTCACCGCGTCGGGCAGCCACGGAAGCGGAGCGTAGGCGCCCATGCCACCGGTGTTCGGTCCGGTGTCGTTGTCGCCGACCCGTTTGAAGTCCTGGGCAGGCACCAGCGGCACCACGGTCTCGCCGTCCACGACGCAGAACAGTGACACTTCGGGACCGTCGAGGAACGACTCGAGCAGCACGGGATGGCCCGCGTCGAGCAGGCTTGCGGCGTGTGCCCGGGCCGCGTCGCGGTCGTCGGTGACCACCACACCCTTGCCAGCGGCCAGGCCGTCGTCCTTGACCACCCAGGCCGGGTCGCCCCCAGGCGGGCCGAACCGGTCGAGCGCGGCGTCGAGGTGAGCCGGGTTGTCGACGATCTCGCTCTGCGCGGTGCGCACACCGGCCGCCGTCATCACGTCCTTCGCGAAGGACTTGGAGCCCTCGATGCGCGCGGCGTCCTTCGTCGGCCCGAAGCAAGCGATACCCGCGCTTCGCACCGCGTCGGCCACGCCGAGCACCAGAGGTACCTCCGGCCCGATGACGACAAGATCAGCACTGATCCGCTGGGCCAGCGCCGTGACCGCTTCCCCCGAAGTCACGTCGACGTCGTACTGGTCGGCGATGATCGCGGTCCCGGCGTTGCCGGGCGCGACAGCCAGTTCGGTGACTTCGGGGTCTTGGCGCAGCGCAAGCAGCAGCGCATGTTCACGGGCTCCGGATCCAATCACCAGGACACGCACAATCCATCACCCTAACGGCAGCCCGGCACCGACTCTGTTCAACCCGAACGACTGCGGGTATCTGCACGTCATGTCGACCGCACAGCTACCCGCCCCGCCCCCGTCCACTCCGCTGCGCACCGCGGCCCGCCTCGCCCTCGCCGGTGTGCTCGTTTTCGCCGGCCTGTCACATCTGTTCTGGGCACGGGACACGTTCCGCGCGCAGGTGCCCAAGTCCATTCCGCTGGACGAGGACGGGGTGGTCATGGCCTCAGGCGGGGTCGAAATCGTTCTGGGCGCCGGGCTTGCACTGCTCAACCGCGACCGTGTCCGTGTGGGACGGCTGATCGCCGCCTTCTTCGTCGCTGTATTTCCGGGAAACATCGCGCAATTCGTGAACAAGCGCGACGGCTTCGGCTTGAACAGCGACGTTCGGCGTTTCGTGCGGCTCTTGTTCCAGCCGCTGCTCGTCCTGTGGGCGCTGTGGTCCACGGGTGTGCCGCGGCCGCGCCGCTGACCCAGCCCGACCTGCGGCCATACACTTGACCCCGGAGTGTATGGTCCAACTATGACGCAGAGCACATGCCCGTTCGGGCAGGGGTATGACTTCACCGATCCGGACGTCCTCGTGCACGGCATCCCGGTGACCGAGTTCGCCCAACTGCGCAAGACCGCACCGGTGTGGTGGAACGAGCAACCCGAGTCGATCTTCGGAGACGGCGGCTACTGGGTGATCAGCCGCCACGAGGACATCAAGGCCATCTCGCGGGACGGCGAGCTGTGGTCGACGAACCGCAAGGGCGTCGTGATGCGGATGCCCGATGGCACCACGCCCGACCAGTTGGAGCTGACCAAGGCGCTGCTGATCAACCACGACGCGCCCGAGCACACGCGGCTGCGCAAGCTCGTGTCACGACTGTTCACGCCGCGGGCGGTGGCCACGCTGGAGGAGAAGCTAGCGGTCGCGGCCCGCGAAATCGTCGCCGCCGCAAAGCGAAAAGGGCAGCGGCAACTTCGTCGACGACATCGCGATGAGCCTGCCGCTGCTGGCCATCGCCGACCTCATCGGCGTGCCAGAGGCCGATCGCGAGAAGTTGTTCGGCTGGACCAACTCGATCATGAACACCGACGATCCGGACTTCGAGATCCGACTATGCGGCCGCCAATGCCGAGCTGATGGGCTACGCCTACACCATGGCCGAGGAGCGCCGCCGTTGTCCTGCCGACGACATCGTCACCCGGCTGATCGAGGCCGACATCGACGGCGAATCGCTCGACGACGTCGAATTCGCATTCTTTGTGATCCTTCTCGCGGTCGCGGGCAACGAGACCACCCGCAACGCCATGACCCACGGCATGAACGCGTTCTTCGAAAACCCTGACCAGTGGGAGCTGTTCAAACGTGACCGGCCCGAGACCGCCGCCGACGAGATCGTGCGATGGGCCACTCCTGTGCACTGCTTCCAGCGAACGGCGTTGGCCGACACCGAACTCGGCGGCGTGACGATCCGCGAGGGTCAGCGCGTCGGCCTGTTCTACAGTTCGGCCAACTATGACGATGCCGTGTTCGACCGGCCGTTCGAGTTCAACATCCTGCGTGACCCCAACCCGCATCTGGGCTTCGGCGGCAACGGCGCGCACTACTGCATCGGCGCGAACCTGGCGCGGATGGAGATCAAGTTGATCTTCAACGAGATCGCCGAGCAGATCCCGGATATCGCGAAACTGGCCGAAGCCGTCAACGTCTTCGGTCCGGCTGGATCAACGGGGTCAAGGAGCTGCAGGTCTCCTACGGGGCTGACCAAGTACCATTCGCTGTCGTGCGCACCCACGGCTGGTCTGGATCGGCGCCCGCCACCGACGACGAGGCCATCGCGCGGATCCTCGACGCGGCGGGCAAGGCGATCGACGAGCGCGGCGCCGACTTCTCCATCGCCGACGTCGCCCGCACGCTGGCGTCACCCGGCAGACGGTCTACCGCTACTTCCCCAGCACCGACGCGCTGCTCGTGGCAGCGGCCGTGCACGCGGCGAGCGACTTCCTCGACCGGATGGCCGGGCACCTGGGGGGCATCACCGATCCCGTCGAAGCCGTCACGGAGGGCATCGCCACGGCGCTGGAGTGGCTGCCGAAGGACAAGCACATCGGCCTGCTGATCATTCCCGGCCGAGCCAACGCTCCACACCGAGTCGGTGACGTCGGACGTCGCCCTGCAGTTCGCGAACTCCATGCTGCGCCGGTTCGATGTCGACTGGGCCGGCCTCGGCTTCACCGATACCGATCTCGACGAACTGGCCGAGCACCTGCTGCGGATCATCCAGTCGTTCGTCATCGACCCTGGCCGGCCACCGCGAAGGGCGACGAACTGCGCGACTATCTGCGGCGTTGGGTGGGAGCCGCTGTCACACGGCCGTCCGCTGAGCCGACAATCAAACAACCGTCGGCTGAGCCGACAATCAAACAACCGTCGGCTGAGCCGACAATCAAACTACCGTCAGCGGAAGCGACTTCCTGGCTCGAACACGAACGTCGAGCCGCCGCTGATCCTCGTCAACGACGACCTCGCGCAATTCCTTTGCTGCCGTGTCGGTCTCGATCACCCGCGCCGTCCACTCCGTGTCGGTGCCGCTGACCTCCACGTCGAGGTGGGGGTCGACCGCGGCGACAATCGCCTGCAGTGGCCGCTTCTCGACCGGGCCGACCAGCGACACCCATGCCCCGTCCTCGTGGGCCGGTGATCTTCGCACCTCGACGGTGTCCGGCCCGAACTCGGCGGTCACGTAGGCCGCCGGATTGAACATCGGATGCAGTTCGAGCGTGCGGATCGCACCCTCGATCCCGCTCGGAAGGTCGAGCGCACGATGAATGCGTTCGGCGGCCATGCCCGCGATCCCGGTCAGCTGTTTGGTGCAGATCTCCTTCGCCAGCTCCGGTGTTCGTGCCCGCTCGCGTGCCCACCGCGAGCACGAAGGACAGGTTCAGCAGATGCATCTGCAGGCAGACCTCGTCGGCGATGCGCACCAGGGCCGAGTGCGAGAACGCGGCGAAGTCGAGATCGGAAACCAGTCGCCCGGAGTAGTCGGCGCTGTCCTTCGTCGGTGGATCGATCGGGTCGAGTTCGGTTCTGGCGGCACGGGTTCGGCGGATGACATCCAGCGCGGGGTGGTCGTCGACCTCGGGATAGGACTCGTCGATGATCACGGTCCATGCGCAGTGCGGGTGCCGATCGGCAGGTACCCGCGGCGGCCGGTGGATCGGCCGGATCTGCGCCCTGCGGTTGGTGGCCACCGCGGTCGCGTCGAACGTGGGATCCTCGATGTCGTGGCACATGCCGCGGACGTAGTCCTCGCCCATCGGCTCGACGTCGAGCAGCGCGCCGCAGTGGTCGAGGTGGAACTCGCCGTGCCAGCGGTCGTGGACGGTGTAGCGGAAGTCCATGAACTGCGGCGGTGCGCCGATGTCGAGCTGCAGGCCCTTGAAGATCGTGATGACGTCGTCGCCCTCGTAGCGCAGTGCCTTCTGCATCCGCTTCGTGTAGATCGGGCTGCAGCCCATCCACTCCTCGATCGCGATCTGCAGCATCTCCTGGATGCCCGAAGTTCTTGATGCACCAACGCCATTCCGGATCGGTCGATGAGCTGACCGATCAGCAGCAGCTCGGGCACCAACGTTGCGAGCTGGTCGCGGGACAGGCCGGCGTACCTACTTTTCATGGATGTTCCTGCCGACGTGCATCTGGACGGCGTCGTTGACGTTGGCTCGCCTTGCCTCGGACGCGTCACCTCCCGCGCCCTTCTCCTCCGCCTTCTTGCGCTTGGCCACCACCCGCTTGAACGCACCGTCGACCTTGGACCCCAACGGGAATCCGACGTAGTGAGTGAGGAAGATCGCGATCTCGCGCAGTTCTTCCCGCGTCATCTCGCCGTTGTGCAGGATCGCGTTGGCCTGCACTTCCAACAGCTCTTCCATGCCCTGGGCGGCCAGCACGCCCAGCAGCATCATCCGCCGGTCGCGCATCGACAGGCCGGGCCGCGACCAGATGGTCCCGAACAGGTGGTCGACGGTCAGCGCGAAGTATTCGCCTGGCATATCGGGCATTTCCCAGCCGTAGACCTCGTTCATCTTCTCGAGGCCCTTTTTGCGCAGTTCGTCCATTCGTCTCTCTCCTCTCGCGTCCGGAGTGTTCACTCCTTTGCAGTCGATGCGGGATGCGGGACGCCGAGTCCTGCCGCAAGATTCTGCAGAGCCACCTCCGCCAGCGGCAGCTCCACACCCAGCGCCTCGCCCAGCGCAAGCGCCAAGCTCAGATCCTTCTCCCCCAGTCCGCGGGTGTGCAGGAACGGTTGATACAGGAAATGGTCCGGTGCAAGCGGTTTCACATCGTCGCGGTACATGATCGCGCCTGCGCCTCCGCTTTGGGAATCGCTGTGCCGCACCACATTGCCGAGGTCCTGCAGGTTGACGCCCGCCGCTGCGGCAAGCCTGGACGCCTCACAGGCCGCCGTGAACGAGATGAAGTGCAACATGTTGCGCGCCAGCTTCATTCGTGTTCCCGCGCCGGGCAAGCCGGCGTGCACGATCAGCGATGCCCACTGGGAGAACGGCTCATGAACCAGAGCGTAGGCCTCCTCGCTCGCGCCGACCATCACGGCCAACTCACCCTTCTTCGCTGCCCCACCGCCGCCGGTCACCGGCGCGTCGACCACATGAATGCCCTGCGGTTTCAATTGATCGGCGAGTTCGACAGCCGTTTCAGGGCTGATCGTGGAGTGAATGGCAATGACCGTGTTCGGCCTGGCGCTCGCCGCGATCTCTGCGACCACCTCGCGCACCTGTTCGTCGTTGAGCACGGTGACGCTGATGACGCCGGCCTTGGCGACGTCGGCGACGTTGTCGGCCAGTGTCGCGCCCTTTTCGGCCAGTCGTGTCATCGCCTCGGCGCGAACGTCGTACACGACCAGTCCACCGGGCCAGTCGACCCAGCGCTTTGCCATCGGCGCGCCCATCTTGCCGAGGCCGATATAGCCGAGCTTCACGTCTTCATTCATGATCGGATGATCTGCCCTCCGTCGACGTTGAAGATCTGCCCCGTGATCCACTTGGCCTGATCGGACAGCAGGAACAGGCACATGCCGACCAGGTCCTCAGGTTCGCCCATGCGGGACAACGGAATACCTTTGACGATGTCGGCCACCATCTCCTGAGGCGTGGTCGTCCGGTTCGCTTCGGTGTCGATCGGGCCTGGTGCGATCGCGTTGATCCGGATGTTCATGCCGCCGAGCTCACGTGACAGCTGCTGGGTCAGGCCGTTGACGCCGACCTTGGCGAGGCCGTAGAAGTTCGCGTACATCCACGCCGCGGTCGAGGACTGGTTGACGATCGCCCCGCCACCGCGTTTGGCCATCTTGCGATACACCGCGCGGGTACACACCAGCGCGCCGTCGAGGTTCACGCTCATGAACTTCTTGTAGTAGTCCCAGTCGACAGTCAGCAGCAGGTCGAGCTTCATACCACCGAAGATCGCGGCGTTGTTGACCAGATAGTCGATGCCGCCGAACTCGGCCAGCGTCCGATCGGCCATGGCCTTGGCCGACTCGGGGTCGGAGATATCGACGGGCACGCTGATCGCTGTCCCCCCGTCGGCGACGATCTGTTTGGCCACCCGCTCGCCGCCTTCAGCGTTGATGTCGGCCACCACCACTGCGGCGCCCTCGCGTGTCAGCGCCTCGGCGTAGGCCTGGCCGATTCCGCCACCCGATCCGGTGACGATAGCGACCTTGTCATCGAACTGACCCATCGATATCTCCTTAACCTGCCGCTGTGGCAATGGCTTTGGTTTCGAGGTATTCCTCGAAACCCGCGAGGCCCATCTCCCGGCCGATACCGGATTGCTTGTATCCGCCGAACGGCATGTCCGCCGAGTACCAGATGCCGCCGTTGACGTTGACGGTGCCGACGCGCATCCGCGCGGCGATCCCGGCTGCGCGATCCGGGTCGGCGGAGAACACCGTGCCCGAAAGCCCGTACGGCGAGTCGTTGGCGATCCGCACCGCGTTGTCGTCGCCGTCGTGCGCGATCACCGTGAGCACCGGCCCGAAGATCTCTTCGCGCGCCACCTTCGCGTTGTTGTCGAGGCCTGCGATCACAGTGGGTTCGATGAAGAAACCTGTGTCGCGGTCTGCGGGTCGTCCACCGCCACAGGCGAACTTGCCTCCCTCGGCGGTCGCCGAATCGAGATAGCCCTGCACGCGATCGCGCTGCCGCGCGGAGATCAGCGGTCCGCAGACCGTGCCAGGGGCGGTGGGGTCGTCGGGTTTGATCGAACCCATGGTGGCCGCCGCGGCCTCGACGGCTTCGTCATAGCGGGCGCGCGGCACCACCAACCGGGTGGTGATCGCGCAGCCCTGCCCTGCGTGCACGGCGGCGGTGAATGCGGACATCGAGCACGCCCCGGCCAGATCCGCGTCGTCGAGTACCAGGAAGGCCGACTTCCCCCCGAGTTCGAGGAAGACCTTCTTGAGGGTGGCCGCGGCGTCGGCCATCACGGCGCGGCCGGTGGCCGTTGAGCCGGTGAACGAAACCATGTCCACCCGTGGGTCTTTCGACAGCAGGGCACTCACCGCGTGGTCGTTCGAGGTGACTATGTTGATCACGCCGGGCGGGATGTCGGTGTGCTCGGCGATCAGCGTTCCGATCGCGGCCGCACACCACGGTGTGTTCGGCGCGGGCTTGAGCACGACGGTGTTGCCTGCCGCGAGAGCCGGTCCGAGCTTGGCAAGGTTGATCTGATGCGGGAAGTTCCACGGCGTGATCGCACCGACAACCCCGACCGCTTCTCTGGCAATCGTGCGGTGGGTCTTGATGCCCATCGGCGACGCGATCCCCGCATCGGTTGTCCACTGATAGGACTCCGCCGTATCGGCGCAGAAGGACAGGTCGGCGATCGGCCCCTCCAATTGCGCGGCAGCGGTCAGCATCACCGGCGCACCTACCTCGGCGATGGTGATCTCACGGAGGTCTTCCACATGAGCGGTGAGCACCTCCTGCAGCTGACGCAGGCACCGCACCCGAAGTTCGGTGTTCGTCGGCCAGTCGGTGTCGTCGAACGCGCGGCGGGCCGCTTCGATTGCTCGGCCCATGTCTTCGGCGTCTGCGTCCGCCGCGACGCCAAGGACTTCCTCGGTTGCCGGGTTGACGGTGGGGAACGTCCCCGCACCGCCCGTAACCAGCTTGCCGTCGATGAGCAATCGGCTATGGCGGTCGTCGAGAATTCCCATTCCACGCTTCCGTTTCCACATTGCTGGACAAGTGTCCGACTTTGTTCATCCGAACCATAGCCACAGAACGCCGCGGGAGGCAAGGCCGTGGCCTGGAACAATGCGTTTGGCTGCGTGTTTGCTGCGCACACTTGCCTACTTCCGACCCACTCCGATAAGTTAGACATGTGTCCAGCGATGCTGCGGCTGCGATCACCGAATCGCCGCGCAACCGCCGGCAGGAGGAGACCTTCCAGAAGGTGCTCGCCGCCGGTGTCGAGATGTTGCGCGAGTCCTCATATGCCGAACTGACCGTGCGTGCGGTGGCGGCGCGCGCCAGGGTTGCCCCGGCGACCGCCTACACGTACTTCTCGTCGAAGAACCATCTGATCGCCGAGGTGTACCTCGACCTGGTCCGCACGGTGCCGTACTTCACCGACGTCAACGACACGAAGACCACCCGGGTGGAGAAGGCGCTGCGCGCGCTGACCTTGATGATCGCCGACGAACCGGAGGTCGCCGCCGCGTGCACGACGGCGCTGTTGAGCAACGGCGACGCCGCGGTGCGTACGGTGCGCGATCGCATCGGCGCGGAGATCCACCGCCGCATCCGGTCGGCAATGGGACCCGACGCGGACCCGCGCACGGTGTCGGCGCTCGAGATGACCTACTTCGGCGCGCTGGTTCACGCGGGCAGCGGCGCCGTCACCTACCACCACATCGCCGACCGGCTCAGCTATGTGGTGGCGCTCATCTTGGGGGAGAACCCATGACTTTGAATACGGAGGAGCGACGAGGGGATTTGATCCTCGACCCGTACGACTACGACTTCCACGAAGACCCGTATCAGTATTACCGGCGGCTGCGCGACGAAGCGCCGCTGTACCGCAACAATGAACTGAAGTTCTGGGCGCTGTCGCGGCACGCCGACGTCCTTCAGGGTTTCCGCAACAGCACGGCGTTGTCCAACAAGTACGGGGTGTCGCTCGATCCGATCTCGCGCACCTTGGACGCCCACAAGGTGATGTCTTTCCTGGCCCTCGACGATCCCGCGCACCTGCGCATGCGCACGTTGGTATCGAAGGGCTTCACCCCGCGCCGCATTCGTGAACTCGAACCGCGTGTCACCGAGATCGCCGTGCAGCACCTCGAGTCCGCCCTGCAGTCCGAGACTTTCGATTACGTCGACGCGTTCGCGGGCAAGCTGCCGATGGACGTGATCTCCGAGCTCATGGGCGTACCCGAACCTGACCGCGCCCGCATCCGTGCGCTGGCCGACGGCGTCATGCACCGCGATGAGGGCCTGGCTGACGTGCCGGCATCGGCGATGCAGGCCTCCGCCGACCTGATGGTCTATTACGCGGAGATGGTGGCCGAACGCCGCAAGAAGCCGAGCGAAGACCTCACCTCAGCGCTACTGGAAACCGAGATCGACGGCGATCGCCTCACCGACAACGAGATCATGGCGTTCCTGTTCCTGATGGTGGTCGCAGGCAACGAGACCACCACGAAACTGCTTGCCAACGCAGCATATTGGGGCGCGAAGAATCCCGATCAGCTGGCTCCGGTACACGACGACCACTCCAAGATCCCGCTGTGGGTCGAGGAGACGCTGCGCTACGACACCTCCAGCCAGATCCTGGCGCGAACCGTGGCGGGTGAGCTGACGGTCCATGACACCACGATCCCCGACGGCGATGTCCTGTTGCTGCTGCCCGGGTCCGCCAACCGCGACGACCGCGTGTTCACCGATGCCGACGAGTACCGCATCGGGCGTGAAATCGGCTCGAAGCTAGTCAGTTTCGGCAGCGGCGCCCACTTCTGCCTCGGCGCACACCTGGCCCGCACGGAGGCGCGGGTGGCACTGGCAGAACTGTTCAAGCGAATCCGTGGATACGAGGTCGACGAGGCCAACGCCGTCCGAGTCCACTCCAGCAATGTCCGCGGGTTCGCCCAATTGCCCATTGCAGTAACGGTCCGTTGAAAGGCTAGGCATGCCCCGTTTCGACCCACTCCCCGAGCGCAGGCCCGCAATCGTCGCGGGCGCATCGTCAGGGATCGGTGCCGCGACGGCCGTCGAGCTCGCGGGCCGCGGCTTCCCGGTTGCGCTCGGCGCGCGCCGCGTCGACAAATGCCACGAGCTGGTCGACCAAATCCGTTCCGCGGGCGGCGAAGCGATGGCGCTGCCGCTCGATGTGACCGACCCTGAGTCGGTCAAGGGGTTCGTGCACGGCGCCACCGAGGAGCTCGGTGAGATCGAGCTTCTTGTCGCGGGCGCAGGCGACACCTACTTCGGTCGGCTGCACGAGATCAGCACGGACGAATTCGAATCGCAGTTGCAGATCCATCTCGTCGGCGCCAACCGGTTGGCCACCGCGGTGCTGCCGGGCATGGTCCAGCGCCAACGCGGTGACCTCATCTTCGTCGGATCCGACGTGGCGCTGCGGCAGCGCCCGCACATGGGCGCCTACGGCGCCGCCAAGGCCGCACTCGTCGCGATGGTGACCAACCTTCAGATGGAACTCGAGGGCACCGGCGTCCGCGCGTCGATCGTCCATCCCGGTCCGACGAAGACCGGCATGGGTTGGAGCCTGTCCGCCGAGGCCATCGGTCCCGCGCTCGAGGACTGGGCCAAGTGGGGCCAGGCGCGTCACGACTACTTCCTGCGCCCAATGGATTTGGCACGGGCCATCGCGTTCGTCGCCGAGACTCCCCGCGGCGGCTTCATCGCCAACATGGAGATCCAGCCGGAGGCACCGCTGGCGACCGTCAAGGAACGTCAGCAACTCAAGCTCGGACCGGAGGGGATGCCGTCATGACCACGGCGATCGTGCCCCGGGTATCCGGTGGCGAGGAAGAGCACGGCCACCTGGAGGAGTTCCGTACCGATCCGATCGGCTTGATGACGCGCATCCGTGAGGAATGCGGCGACGTCGGCTGGTTCCAACTCGTCGACAAGCACGTCATCTTCCTGTCCGGAGCCGAAGCCAACGAGTTTTTCTTCCGATCCAGTGACGAGGAGCTCGACCAGTCCGAGGCGTATCCGTTCATGACGCCGATCTTCGGCAAGGGCGTCGTGTTCGACGCAAGTCCCGAGCGGCGCAAGGAGATGCTGCACAATTCTGCGCTACGCGGTGAGCAGATGAAGGGCCACGCGGCCACCATCGAGGGCGAAGTCAAACGGATGATCGCCGACTGGGGTGACGAAGGCGAAATCGAGCTGCTGGACTTCTTCGCCGAGTTGACGATCTACACCTCGACCGCCTGCCTGATCGGCCCGAAGTTCCGCAATCAGCTCGACCACCGGTTCGCGCACTACTACCACGAACTGGAACGCGGCACCGATCCGCTGTGCTACGTCGACCCGTATCTACCGATCGAGAGCTTCCAGCGCCGCGACGCGGCCCGCATCGAACTCGTTGCGCTGGTTCAGGAGATCATGGATCAACGGCTGGCGAACCCGCCCAAGGACAAGAGCGACCGCGACATGCTCGACGTGCTGGTGTCGATCAAGGACGAGGAGGGCAACGCCCGATTCTCCGCCGACGAGATCACCGGCATGTTCATCTCGCTGATGTTCGCAGGCCACCACACCAGCTCCGGCACCTCGTCGTGGACACTCATCGAGCTGATCCGGAATCCCGATGTCTACGCTGATGTGCTCGGCGAGCTCGAGGAGCTGTACGCCGACGGTCAGGAGGTGAGTTTCCATGCGCTGCGCCAGATTCCGAAGCTGGACAACGTCGTCAAAGAGACGCTGCGCCTGCACCCGCCGCTGATCATTCTGATGCGAGTCGCACAAGGCGAATTCGACGTCCAGGGCTTCCCGATCCACCGGGGCGACTTCGTCGCCGCCTCACCCGCGATCAGCAACCGGATTCCCGAAGACTTCCCTGACCCCGATGCCTTCAACCCGGACCGCTACAACAAACCCGAACACGCCGACACCGCGAACCGCTGGACGTGGATCCCGTTCGGAGCGGGCCGACACCGCTGCGTCGGCGCCGCGTTCGCCACCATGCAGATCAAGGCCATCTTCTCGGTTCTGTTGCGCGAGTATGAGTTCGAGATGGCACAGCCGGCCGACACGTACCGCAACGACCACTCCAAGATGGTCGTTCAGCTGGATCGGCCCGCCAAGGTGCGCTACAGCAAGCGAGGTTAGGAGCCACAACCATGGGCATGAAGGTCGAAGTCGACCTGGACTTGTGCCAGGGCCACGCGATGTGTGAGCTCGAGGCCCCGAACTATTTCAAAGTGCCGAAGCGCGGGCAGGTCGACATCGTCAACGACACACCCCCGGAAGAGGATCGGGCCGAAGTCGAACAAGCCGTTTGGGCATGTCCCACGCAAGCACTGTCCATCAAAGAAGAGGAAGACTGAACATGGTCGCACTCCCCCGCGAGCAATTGGAAGACTGGGTCGAGCGGTGGCTTCAGGTCAATCGAGATGCCGAAAAGGCCGGCAACTGGAAGCCGTTGGCGGACTTCTACGCCGACGACGCCACCTACGGATGGAACATCGGCCCCAAAGAAGACGTTATGTGCATCGGCATCGGCGAAATCCGCGACATCGCTTTGGGTTTGGAGATGGCAGGCCTCGAGGGTTGGAGGTACCCGTATCAGAAGGTGATCATCGACGACAAGATCGGCGAGATCGTCGGGTTCTGGAAGCAGGTTGCTACAAATCCCGACAACCCGCAGGGTGGCGAACGGGAGATCTACGGAATCGGGGGCAGCTGGTTTCGGCTCAACGCCGACGGCAAGATCGAGTGGCAGCGCGATTTCTTCGACTTCGGCCACGTCCAGAAGCTCTATCTGGACCTGATGAAGGACGGCAAGCTGTCCAAGAGCATGCAGGAGCGGATCGAACGTAGCCTGGCCGGAGAGAAGCTACCCGGCTACTACCCGCTCGGTGAGGCGCCCGTGCCCATCTGGTAACCCGCCGTACCCAAGTGTGACTTAGATAACTTAGTCTGTCGCTACAGTTCCCCGACGAAAGCAGGACGCGATGAAGACAAGAGGCGCTCTCATCTGGGAGTTCAACCAGCCGTGGTCGGTCGAGGAGATCGAGATCGGCGACCCCGTCAAAGACGAGTTGACGATCCAGATGGAAGCGTCGGGGATGTGCCACTCCGACCATCACCTGGTCACCGGCGCCATCCCGATGGGTGGCTTCCCGGTGCTGGGCGGTCACGAGGGCGCGGGCATCGTCACCGAAGTGGGGCCAGGGGTTGAGCACATCGCTCCCGGCGACCACGTGGTGTTGTCGTTCATCCCGTCGTGCGGCAGCTGTCCGTCGTGTCAGGCGGGGATGCGCAACCTGTGCGACCTCGGTGCGCACCTGCTCAACGGCGCCGCGGTCTCCGACGGCACCTTTCGCATCAAGGCCAAGAACGACACCCCCGTGTATCCAATGACGCTGCTCGGTACGTTTGCGCCGTACATGGTGGTGCACAAGAGCTCGGTGGTGAAGATCGACCCGTCGATCCCGTTCGAGGTGGCCTGCCTGGTGGGCTGCGGCGTCACCACCGGCTACGGCTCCGCGGTGCGGACCGCCGACATCCGTCCGGGCCACGACGTCGCAATCGTCGGCGTTGGCGGCGTCGGTATGTCGGCGCTTCAGGGTGCGGTCAGTGCGGGGGCACGCCACGTCTTCGTCATCGAACCGGTGGAGTGGAAGCGCGACGCAGCACTGAAATTCGGTGCCACCCATGTGTACCCGGACATCAATACCGCGCTGATGGGCATCGCCGAGGTAACCGCGGGCTTCATGGCACACAAAGTCATCGTCACCGTCGGTGAGCTCAAGGGCGAGGACGTCGACACCTACCTGATGATCACCGCCAAGGGCGGTACCTGCGTTGCTACGGCGATCGGCAGCCTGCTGGACACCCAGGTCACCCTGAACCTCGCGATGCTGACGCTGATGCAGAAGAACCTGCAGGGCACCATTTTCGGCGGCGGTAACCCGCACTACGACATCCCGCAGCTGCTGTCGATGTACAAGGCGGGCAAGCTCAACATCGACGACATGATCACCCGCCAGTACACGCTGGAACAGATCAACGAGGGTTACCAGGACATGCTGAACGGCAAGAACATTCGCGGCGTGATCCGCTTTACGGACGACGATCGGTAGGAGCCTGATGAGCAGCCCGATGCGGGTTTTCCAGGTGGCGTCGGGAAACGTCGGCACCGAGATGATCAGGCGCATCCAGAATCATCCGGACCTGGAACTTACCGGGCTGCACTGCTATTCGCCGGACAAGGTCGGGCGCGACATCGGCGATATCGCCGGCATCGGTCCAATCGGTGTCACCGCCACCGGCGCCATCGATGACATCCTGTCCGCACACCCGGATTGCCTGACGTTCCACGGTGTCTGGCCCGACATCGACCTCTACGTGCGAGTGCTGGAGGCCGGAATCAACGTCGTCACCACCGCGGACTGGATCACTGGGCGGCACCGCGATACGAACCACCGCCGCAACGGCACGACCGAGTCCGAGATTCTGCAGGCCGCCTGTGAGCGTGGCAACGCGACCTTCTACGGCACGGGCATGAATCCCGGCCTCGCCCAGATGCTGACCATCGTGCACTCCGCTGACGTCGCCGACATCCGGAGCGTCACGTGCATCGAGTCGGTCGACGTGTCGTGCCATCACTCGGCGGAGACATGGCAGAACTGCGGCTTCGGCAGGCCGGTCGACGACCCGGAGGTGCCGCGGCTGCTCGAGCTCGGAACCCGGGTGTTCGAAGACGGCGTCCGGCTGATGGCCGATTGCCTCGACATCGAGCTCGACCCCGGACCAAAC
Source organism: uncultured Actinomycetota bacterium (assembly GCA_963848855.1). GTDB lineage: Bacteria > Actinomycetota > Actinomycetes > Mycobacteriales > Mycobacteriaceae > Mycobacterium. The sequence continues at coordinate 521,612 of CAWKFL010000003.1, read as the reverse complement.
GGAGTGACCTTCTCCTGTCAATTAGGCGCGTGCACAAAGGATGTCGACCTCGGCTGGTACCAGCTGCCCGCGGGCTCACTGGGCGGCTGCGTGCTGCGGTACGTCGGGAGGGTAGGCGGCGAGAAACGGGTCGAGCTGCGGATGGACTGGCAGATGACCCCGCACACCCAGCCGCAATGGGACATCCAAGGCTGCTACATCACCAAGATCGACGGCGACCCGTGCATCTACAGCAAGCACATGATCATCCCCAAGCCGGGCACGGATTTATCGTCGGCCGAATCGTTCGCCAAGATCGGCATGACGGTCACCGGCATGCCTGCGCTGAACTCCATTCGCGCCGTCGTCGACGCCGCTCCGGGGATCGTCACCAGCGCCGACCTGCCACTGCGCGCCTTCGCCGGCCGCTTCGCGCGGTGAAAACCTTCCCACACCTGTTGGCGCCGGGCCAGATCGGCTCGATGGCACTGCGCAATCGGCTGGTGATGTCTCCGATGGAGACCATGTACGGCACGCCCGACGGGCTGCCGTCGGAGCGCACCCGCGACTACTTCGCCGCACGCGCCAAGGGCGGCGTCGGCCTGATCACCGTGGGCGCTACCGGCATTGATCACCACCATCCCGAGACGCCCGGCGGTCTGCACCTTGGCACCGACGCCGCCGTCGAGGCTCACCGCGCACTGGTCGAAGCCGTACATGAGCATGGCGCCAAGATCCAGCCGCAGATCGTACACGCCGGGCCCGATGGTCTGGGACCCGAAATGCACGGTGTGACTTCAATTGGGCCGTCCGTGATTCCGTCGTATCTGACCGGACGACCATCAGAAGCGGTCAGCCACGAACAGCTGATCGAAGTGTTCGACCTTTTCCGGGCGGCGGTGCGACGTGCTGCGGAGGCAGGCTACGACGGCATCGAACTGCACGCCGCGCACGGCTACATGTTGCTCGGATCCTTCCTCGCACCGCAGCGCAACCGGCGCACCGACGAGTACCGCGGCGACTCAGTCAAGGGCCGTATCCGAGTGGTGCTCGAGGCACTGGCCGCCACCCGGTCCGAGATCGGTGACGCACTGCCGATCACGTTGCGCATCTCGGGCTATGAGCGGGTGGCCGGCGGTCGCCCGATGTTCGAAACCGCCCAGGTGGCACCGCAACTGGTGGCCGCGGGAGTGGACGCCTTCCATGTCAGCGGCGGGGTGATCGACCGGCTGGTGACGGGCATGGTCAATGCCGCCGACGACGGCGACGCACTGAACGTCGGCGCGGCCGCCGCGGTCAAAGAAGCGGTCGATGTCCCGGTGATCGCCGTCGGCCGCATCCACGACCCGGAGCACGCCGAGCAGATCCTGGCCGATGGCCGCGCCGACTTCATCGCGATGGGACGGCCGATGCTGGCCGACCCGGAGTTCATGAACAAGGTGGCCCAGGGCAGCGCCGGGCGTATTCGCAAATGCATTTCGTGCGAAAACTGCATCGACGCCATGGAAAAACGGTTCTCCGTCGACTGTGCGGTCAACCCGCGGACAGGCAAGGAGCGGGAGCTGGCCCCGCATCCGGCGCCCCGCGCCAGGAAGGTCGTGGTGATCGGCAGCGGTCCGGCAGGAATGGAGGCCGCGCGGGTGGCTGCCGAACGCGGACATCACGTCACACTGTACGAACGCAACACGCAGACGGGCGGTGCGCTCCTGTGGGCCTCGGTTCTGCACCGGGAGAACGAGCCGTTCCTGCGGTGGCAACGCGATGAGATCGCGCGCAGCTCGGTGAAAATCGAGCTTGGACGTGAACTTTCGGCGGACGACGTAGTCGAGATGCGACCCGACGCAGTGGTGGTGGCCAACGGTGGTCAGGTAGTGCTGCCGACGATCCTTGGTTCGGAGCTGCCACATGTGCAGACCGGGCAAGCGCTGCGGGAACGGTTCGGCGGCTGGCGGCAGCGCCTGGTCCGGCCGCAGGTCGTTCGGATGATGTCGAAGGCGTGGATGCCGATGGGGCACCGTGTCGTGATCGTCGGTGCCGACCTGGTGGCGTTGGAACTCACCGAATTCCTCGCGGCCCGAGGCCGGTTGGTGTCCGTGCTGGAATCCGACAAGACGATCGCGGCGGAGCTCGGCAACAAGCGCAGGACCGAACACATGGATCGGCTCGACCGGCTGGGCGTTGCCGTGCACGTGCGCGTCGCGGTCGACGAGATCGTGCCCGACGGCGTCGTCTTCACGCCTTACCAAGGCACCAGCCGTCACCTCGCCGCCGACAGTGTTGTCGTGGCGGGAACATTGCAACCGAACACCGAACTCTACGAGAAGCTCGTCGCTGCCTTACCCGACACCTATGTCAGCGCCGCGGGCGACTGCACCGGCCTTGGACTCATTCGCAAGGCCACCGAAGACGGCGCCCGCGCCGCATGCACTATCTAAGGAGAAGCATGTCGCAAGAAACCGTCGAGCAGACCCCGGCGCTCACCGCATCGCAGAGTTCATGGAGCTGCGTACACGCGAAGGACAAGGAGGGCTGGCTGGCACTGATGGCCGACGACGTCGTCATCGAGGACCCGATCGGCCCGGCCTACACCAACCCCGACGGCACCGGTGTGCGCGGTAAGGAAGGTGTCTCGTCGTTCTGGGACAACAGCATCGGTCTCGCCACCATCAACATCACCTGCGAAGAGACCTTTCCCTCGAGTTCTCCCGACGAGATCGCCCACATTCTGGTGCTGCGCTTCACATTCGACAACGGTTCCTCGAGTGCGGTGCGGGGCATCTTCACCTACAAGGTCAACGATGCAGGTCTGCTGACCAACCTGCGCGGCTACTGGAACATGGGCATGATGAAGCCTGTGGCGAAAGGCTCGGCCGATTAGCGACTCGCTCGCAGGGCGCGGCGCCGTCGTCGTCGGTGGATCGCGCGGGATCGGGTTCGCGATAGCCGAACTGCTGGCGGCGCGCGGCGCGGGTGTCGTCATCAACGGGCGGGACGGTGAGGCCGCGGCGGACGCCGCGAGCCGCGTCGAAGGTGCTGTGGCACATCCGGGTTCACCGGCCGAGCCTGCGGTCGCCGATGCGCTGATCGACAGTTGTGTCCACGAATTCGGCCGAATCGACATCCTGGTGAACTGCGCGGGCACCCCAGCGCTGGCCAGAGAGTCGATTCTCAATGTCACCAGTGAGCTGTTCCGCGAGCTGATCGATGCGCACCTCCTCACCACATTCGAGACCTGTCGTGCCGCGGCGCCGAAGATGGTCGCTCAAGGCCGTGGCGCGATCGTCAACACAAGCTCGTTCGCGTATTTCGGCGATTATGGCGGCACGGGATATCCGGCGGGCAAGGGCGGGATCAATGCCTTGACGATGGCGCTCGCCGCCGAACTCAAGGAGCACGGGGTGCGCGCGAATGTCGTTTGCCCCGGTGCAAAGACGCGGCTTTCGACCGGACCGGAGTACGAGGCGCACATCGTCGAACTGAGCCGCCGCGGACTGCTGGACAAGTTCAGCACGAAGACCGCGCTCGACGCTCCCCCGCCGGAGTACGTGGCGCCTACGTACGCGTATCTCGTCAGCGATCTCGCCAAGGATGTAACGGGTCAGATCTTCGTCGCTGCAGGCGGTTTCGTCGGACGCATCGACCGGCCAGCGCCGTCGGTGCTGGGCTACCGGGATCACAATGAGTCGCCACCGTGGTCCATCGAAGAGATCGCGGCGATGGTCGGCGACTAGCGCCGGCAGCAGTCGAATTCACTTGTGTCACTTTGGCTTCACCTGCGAATTGGGTGCGCGTTTTTGTCGGTGGGTCGAACTATTGTTCGAAGTATGGATGTGGGTGCCGTTTCGGATGGGGAGGCCATCGCGGCCGTCCTCGACCGCTACGAAGCCGTCCAAGCCGAGCTGGCAACCCTTTCGTTCGAAGCGCTCGGCGCTGCGCAGGCGCTGACGGTCAAAGACCGGTTGGAGACGGTGGCGCGCCGCCAAGCCGCCGTCGATCACCGACTCACCCGATGCGTGGTCTCCCAGGCCAGCCCGGTCGAACTGGGCGGAAAATCCTGGACCGACGTGCTGGCCAACCGGCTCCGCATCAGCCGCGACGACGCCCGCAGGCGCCTCGATGAAGCCGAAGACCTCGGCCCGCGCACCGCGCTGACCGGAGAACCGCTGCCACCACTCCTGCCGAATGTGGCCGCCGGACAGGCCGCCGGCACCATCGGCGCCGAACACGTCCGCCAAATACGCGCGTTCCTCACCAAACTGCCCGGCGCGGTCGACTACCAGACCCGCGAGGGCTGCGAGAAGACCCTGGCTCGCATCGCCACCGAACAGACCCCCGACGCACTGCGCAAAGCCGCCCACCGATTGAAGAACCTGGTGAACCCCGACGATGACTACTCCGACGCCGACCGCGCCCGCCGCCGCGGCATCACGTTGGGCAAACAACAGGCCGACGGCTTGAGCGCCATCAATGGACTGCTCGACCCTGAAGCCCGCGCCGCCTGGGAAGCCATCCAGTCCAAATGGGCCGCTCCGGGCATGTGCAACCCCGACGACCAAAGCCCGTGTGTCGACGGGGTGCCCTCCGAGGCGCAGATCCAGGGCGATCAGCGCTCGGCGGCCCAACGCGCTCACGACGCGTTCAAAGCCCTGTGCCGCAGCCTCTTAGCATCGGGGAAGCTGGGCCAGCACAACGGGCTGCCGGTCACCATCATCGTGTCCACCACCCTGCAAGAGCTCGAATCCGGCTGCGGGCATGCCGTCACTGCCACCGGCAGCCTGCTGCCCATGTCCACCGTGATCAAACTGGCCAGCCACGCCTACCACTACCTGATCATCTTCGACAAAACCACCGGCCGCACCTTGCACCTAGGCCGCAGCCGGCGCATCGCCTCGGCCGATCAACGCATCGTGCTGCTGGCCAAACACCGCGGCTGCACCCGGCCCGGCTGCACCATCGCCGGCGCCGACTGCCAAGTCCACCACGCCGTCGCAGACTGGGCCGACAACGGCCAAACCGACGTCGACGACCTCACCCTGGCCTGCCCCGCCGACAACCGCGCCGTCAAACCCGGCGGCTGGACCACCCGGCAACGCCACGACGGCCGCACCGAATGGATCCCACCACCCCACCTCGACACCGGCCAGACTCTGGTGAACGATTACCACCACCCCGAGAAGTACCTGGTGGACCCGGACGATGAAGACCCGGGATGACCGCTGCTGGTCGAAAAGGACTGGCGGACAACGTCGGTTTCGTCAGCGGCTACCGACCCGTTTGGCGATCACGTAGGTGAGTGCGCCGAAATCCTGGTTCTCCTGGTCGGATCCGGCCAGCTGTTGCCCATGGGCCGCGAAGAGCTTCGCGGTCGTGGTTTCGGTGGGCACCCAGCGCCGGCCGCTGAGATAGTCGGCGACGTCGTGGCGATCGTCATCGAAGTACCACAGGTCGGTCATCTCTACATCCAAACCGTGTTTGCACCAGTTTTCCACCGCGTCGCGAAAACCATCCAGTACCGCGGCGGCGGCCCCGTCGAGACCCGGCATGCTCTCGCAGACCAGCCAACTGCCCGGAGCGCTGAGCGCGGACACGTTGTCTAGCAACCGATCCTGAGCATCGGCAGGGAGGAAGGGGAGCAGTCCCTCGGCGCTCCACGCGGTGGGCAATGTCGGGTCGAAGCCCGCCGCGCGCAAGGCCGCCGGCCAGTCGTGCCGCAGATCGATGGCGACCGTCTGCGTCTTCGCGGTGGGTTGAGCGCCCATGGCAGCGAGCGTTCTTGTCTTGAAATCGATTACCTCGGGCTGGTCGATTTCGTACACCGTCGTGCCCGATGGCCATTGGAGCCGATAGGCGCGTGCATCGAGCCCCGACGCCAAGATAACCGCCTGCCGAACCCCAGCGCGTCCGGTATCGAGGAAGAAGTCGTCGATAAGGCGGGTGCGAACCGCGATCATTCCCGTCAATCGAGCCATCCCGAACGGAGCTCCCCCGTCGACTTGGACGGGATCCAGCTCGCCGGTGGCGATCCGCGTGAAGAACTCCACTCCCACCGCGCGCACCAATGGCTCTGCGAACGGATCGTCGATGAGCGCGTCAGGTGCGCGAGTGGCAAGGGCTCGACCCACCGCCACGCCGGTCGCGGTGGCGCCCACTCCCGTGGTCAGATCCCAGGTGTCGTCTTCGGCACGTGCCATACCGGTGTCCTCCTCGCACGAATGCTGGCGTGAGCCCTTACGTCCAGACCAACCAGGCCGCGAATGTACGCTCCGAATCTGATCGAAAGCTGACCCGGGTTGCCAGGGCAAGTATCACGAAGCCTCATGTCTCAACGTGGGCTTCGGGCGTGTGTACCCGCCCTGCCAACCACGGCAACGCATTCGAGAACGCCTGCGCCGCGAACTGCCAGGTGTGGTATCCCGGGTACACGCGCAGATCGCATTCGATGTCGACTGCGACTGCGGCCTTGCATAGGTCCGGCAGCGCACCCTTCTCCCGGAATTCGTCCTCGTCGTCGTGGCCACCGAACCCGACGGGAGCTTGATGTTGATCGGGCGGATCCTTTAGGTCCTTGGTCTTGTCGTCGGCGGGTTCCTGCGAGTCGTCGAAGTACCCCGCAACGCCGACATACGGCCCATGCTTGGCCATCACGGTGCGCGGGTCAAAGGCCGTCCATGCCGCGGCGTTACCGCCGTAGAGGCGGTTGATCGTCTGTTCCTTGGTGCCTGAGTTGGGACCGCGATCGCCGCCGATGTCGTCGAATGTGGTGAACAAGTCGGGGTGCGTGACGGTGAGGTCGATGGCGCACGTGCCACCCATCGACCAGCCGACGACACCCCAGTCCGCAGGGTTGGACGATGTGCCGAAGCGCGAGATGACGTAGGGGCGGACGTCTTTGACCAGGTGGTCGGCGGCGTTGCCTCGCGGTCCGTTGACGCATTCGGTGTCGTTGTTGAAGCTTCCGCTGGAATCGGGAAAAACAAGCACCGGGGTTGCTCCGCTATGCGCCTTGGCGTACTTGTCGAGCACACCTATCGCGTTGCCGGTGCGCATCCAGTTGGTCGGATTGCCGAACTCACCGGCGATCATCATCACCACCGGCAGCGACGGCGGGGTGGCGCCGGCGAACCACACGGGCGGGAGATAGACGTACTCGCGGCGATGTTTGAAGCCGCTCGCATCATTCGGAATGTCGACCGGCACGACCTTGCCGGTGGCAGGGTGCGTATTGCGCAGTGCGGCAAGGGCGGTGAGATCGGTCTGGTCGGGCAACGGCCCCGACGTCAAATCTCCCCAGGCCCTCTGCACGCTTGGGTAATAGCCCACCCAGTTGTTCAGCGCGAGAAGGGCGCACACCATGGTTAGCGGGATCGCCGCTACCGACAGCCCTCGCCTCCACCAGCGCGTGCCGCGAAAGCCCAACACCGCCACCGCAATCGACGCCGCGAACACCGCGGTCCACACCCACAGCTTCAGCGGAGCCGGATCGGATGACAGTCCCTCAGAGTTCATGTAGGTACGGGCACCGAGCGCGACGACGACACCGATCGCAACTGAGACCGGTATCCAGACCAGGCGCCAGCGGCGGGTTCGCCAACCGATCGCGACGATGAGGATTACGACTGTCACGATGTCGATGGTTAGCGGAAGCCAACCGCCGAGCAGTGAGATTCCCCTGCCGTAGTTGCTGAAATCGTAATCCGGCAGCGGGGGCATCATCTTCGGAGCGGGAACCGGCAGCGGGGCGGGTGTCGGATCAGTTGGCGGCACTCCGCCAGTTTCGGGCCTCTTGCTGGGAGAACTCTGGCATCCGCTCCCGACTGCCCGCTACTCCGGCTCGTTCCAGAGGGCCTGCAGCCGCATGAGCTGTCGATCGCGCCAACGCACCCGATCGTCCCAATCCGCCAGTTCGAGTAGCTTGCGGCGTTGGGCGGTGGCCGCCACAACAAGGTCGGGCGTCCACGGGTCATGTTGGCCGCGTTCGGCACCCATGCGTTCGTAGGCCGGGCCCATCTTCGCCGCATGGGACTCGAGGCCACCGCGCGTGTTGAGGTCGGCGGTTTCGAACGGCCCGATGATGCTCCATCGACGGCCGAGCCCGCTGCGGACCACCTCGTCGATGTCATCCACCGACGCAACCCCGTCCCGTACAAGGCAATACGCCTCACGCAACAATGCGCCCTGCAGCCTGTTGAAAATGAAGCCCTCCACCTCGCGCCGTACCATCACCGGCCGCAACCCCGCAGCGCGGTAGGTCGCCAGCGCCCGCTCGACGATGCCAGGCTCGCTGACCGTCGACGGCACTAACTCGATCACCGGCAGCAGGTAGGGCGGATTGCCCGGGTGCCCAACGAGGACGCGCTCTGCGATGTCCGCGTCGAGACCGACGGTGAGTGCGCTCGGCACGATCGCAGAGGTCGAACTGACAAGGGGGACATCGCGGTCGGTATGCACACCGGCTTCCCGGAACAGCTCTCGCTTGAGCTCCACGCGCTCGGGCGCGCACTCCTGCACCAGCGTTGCCGCGGCCAGCGCGTCTGGCATCTCCGTCGTGAAGCGCACCCGCTCCGCGACCTGACGACAACGTCGGCGAGCTGTCCGGCGTGATCCAGCTGCCGTAATCGCTCCGCCAGATCAGCCTTGGCCCGCGGCAGCGCTTCCGGAATCGGATCGTATACGCTGACTGCAAACCGCTGTCGCGCGAACAGAATGGCGAACGCGACCCCGATCGATCCCGCGCCGAGGATCGCAATCGACGACTTGGTTCCCGTCACAGTTCCCACCAGGTGCGGTCGCCCGCATACCCCCGCTCCAGGATCGCCATGATCGCCGGGACCGTCAGCTCGCGCGGGTTGTTGGCGGTAAGCCGGGTGGCCAGCATGGCCTGGTCGGCGACGAAGCCGAAGTCAGACTCCGACAGCCCTAGGGTCCGCAGATCCAGAGGTGCTCCGAGAGTTTCAAGGATCGCCTCGATCCGCTCGATGGCGCAATGTGCCTGCACCAGATCGGGATCCGTCGCGTTCGCCACTCCGAGAACGCGGCCGATCTCGGCGAACTCGGGGACTCGGGTAGGAAGGTTGTAGCGCATCACATACGGCAACAGGGCACTGATGCCGAAACCGTGCGCGGTGTGGGTGAGGTTGCCGATGGGCGATTGAATCGCGTGCGCCCCTGCCGTGCCCGCGGTGTTGATCGCCATGCCTGCGCAGTATGCACCGAACAGGGTGTCGGAACGCGCCTTGAGATCGCCCGGGTCGGCGACGACGGCGGGCAGCGACGTGTTCAGCAGGGCCAGTCCGGTGCGTGCATAGATATCGGCCAGCAGGTTCTTACCTGCGTACAGCTTGGTCGCGAGGTCGTCCGGCCCTGGATTCTTCGCCCTGCCGGTGAACGATTCGATCAGATGGGACAGGGCGTCGGCCCCAGCAGCGGCGGTAAGCCCGGGTGGGCAGGAGAGCGTCAACTCGGGGTCGATGACGGCGGCGAACGCTTCCAGATGCGGGCTGGCCACGCCCACCTTCATGGCTTTCTCCTCGTCGAAAACCACTGAGATACACGTGACCTCGGCCCCTGTACCCCCGGTCGTGGGCACCGTGATGACGGGGCATCCTGGTCCTGGCACCAGGAACTCGCCGTAATAGTCACGCACATCGCCCTTGTTGGCCAGTACCACCGAGGCGACCTTGGCCAGATCCATACAGGAGCCCCCGCCGATGCCGACGATCGCGTCGACGGTGGTCCCGCCGAACCGAGCGGCGATGTCAACGACGTTTCTCCGGGGCAGGTCCGGTTCGGTTTCGGCGTAGGTCAGCACCGAAACTCCCCTTGCCGCAATGCCATCGGCGATCTCAGCGAACTCGGCGCTGCGCGACATGCGGTCGTCGGTCACCATCAGCACCTGGCCGGCGATCGCCTCCACCAACCGCGGAATCTGACGGCGCTGACCGGGCCCGAACAGCACCGTGGTGGGTTGCCGTAGTAGGCCCAGCCCAAGGTCATTGCTGGATCGATGCGGCCGCGGCACGGACACAGTGTCGATGGTGGTCATGCGAGTCCCTCCTCCTCGTTGACGGTGACGGCGAGGTACTTCGGTTCGAGATAGTCGTAAATGGCGTCGTGGCCGCCCTCACGGCCGAGGCCGGAGGCCTTGATTCCGCCGAATGCCGCCGCCGGGTCAGCCATGATGCCCCGGTTGATGCCGACCATCCCGAAATCCAGGCGCTCGCCGACGGCGAGCGCACGTGACAGGTCACGCGTGAAGACGTAGGCGGCCAACCCGTACGTGGTGTCGTTTGCGAAAGCGATCGCCTCCTCCGTCGAGTCGACCCGGTAGATGGTGGCCACCGGCGCGAACAACTCGCGGTTGCACAACTCGGTGGGACGGCCGTCCACACGGAAGACGGTGGGCTGGAAGAAGTATCCCTCGTCCGGTAAGGCAGATCCGCCCGTCAAGAGCTCGGCGTCGAGGCCCTTCAGCGTCTCAACCAGCTCCGCGACACCGTCGCGTTGGCGGGCGGAGATGATGGGTCCGATGTCGACGCCTTCATCGAATCCGTCTCCGACACGCAGAGTCTCGGTCAGCTCAACGAACCGCCTGGTGAACTCGTCGGCGACCGCGCTGTGCACGATGATGCGGTTGGCGGCCACGCACGCCTGCCCGGCATTGCGGAACTTGCACACGATCGCCTGCTGTGCGGCCAGCTCGACGTCGGCGTCGTCGAGGACGATGAACGGCCCGTCACCACCCAACTCCATTGAGGCGTTGACGATTCCGGGCGCAGCCTGGGCAAGCAGCGTCGACCCGACCCCGGTGGAGCCGGTGAAGCTGACCTTGCGCAGCCGCGGATCGGCCATCACCGCCGCCGACACCGCGCCCGAAGACGTGCTGTGGATCAGATTGACAACACCATCCGGGAAACCGGCTTCACGGAGAGTCTCGACAAACAGCGCACAGGTCAGCGGCGTCTCCTTGGCGGATTTCACGATGACCGGGCAGCCCGCCGCCAGCGCGGCACCCGCCTTGCGGGCGATCATCAGCATCGGGAAGTTCCACGGCGTGATGAGCAGGGCGGGCCCTACGGGCTGGTGGGTGGTGACTACCCGGTAGCCACCGTTGGAGGCCGGCGCGTAGGTGCCGTGCAGGTGGGCAATCTGCTCGGTGTACCAGAGAAAGAAGTCGGCCGACAGCGCGAACTCCGCCCGCGATTCGGCGAGCGGTTTTCCGCTCTCCATGGTCATCACGTCGGCGAACGCGTCGGCCCTGTCCAACAGCATGCGGTGGGCGCGAGAGAACACCGTGGCGCGGGCCCGAGGGGCAACGCGGCGCCATGCGGCCTGCGCGGCGACCGCGGCATCGAGCGCTTCGAGCGCGTCGTCGGGCCCGCCGTCGGACACGGTGGCGATCTCCTGCCCGGTCGCGGGGTTGAGCACCGAAAACGTCGAGTCCGTCGCGCGCCAGCGTCCGCCGACGAACAGGCCAGTCGGCACGGAGTGGTTGCGAATGAACGCGGTGTCGGGATGGCCGACCAAAGTCGTCGTCATGAAGTCCTCGCGGATGAGTCGGTGACGGAATGTGATACCGCCTGGATAAGCGCCTTTACGGTATGGCCGGCAAGCTCTGCGTCACCCGAGTGAATCTTTTTGAGACAGTTCGGGGCGCGAGGACCTGCCCACCGAGCAAGATGCAGGGCCATGGAAAGCCCAGCTGTGACCGGTCCGCGTTCCGGTATGCTCTGTGACCTGAGTCGCACCTCGGTCCTGGACGGTCACCGTCCAACTCCGCCGAGCCGAGCGACGCAAGGAGCCATCGTGTCAGCACGTCGCCGCGCACCGCGCACCGCGAATCGAAGATATGCGCGCCCAGTTCCTCACCGCGTCCGACCCCGATCACGCCGTGCCGCCCGAGCTTCTTCGCTCATGGCGGCGCTCCCAAGAGGCACTCGGTGTGCCTGCGAACGTGCGCGACGTGCCGCGCGTCGACGAGGATCTTCTCGACAACCGCCTCGTCGAAATGTTTCAGGCCCCGATGGCCCGGGTCGCGGAAGACCTCGAGGGTTCGGGCATGGGCCTGCTGCTAGCCGATGCGCAGGGCCGCATCCTTCAGCGGTGGTCGCACGACAGGATGGCGATGACCCACCTCGATCGTCTCGGCTCGGTCCGCGGCGCGGTGCTCGCCGAGGACGCGGTGGGCACCAACGGCATCGGCACGGCCATCGCTGCGGGCAGGAGCGTGCAGATCGAGGGCGCTCAGCACTTCGCGGACCTCTACCAGAATGCGCTGTGCACCGGGGCGCCGGTCTGGCATCCGATCACCGGCAAACTGCTTGCAGTGGTTACGGTTTCGACGACGATCAGCGAGCGTAGCGGCCTGCTGCTACCGCTGACGAATTCCGTGGCCGCCCAGCTCGAAGAGCACGTTCTCGATGTGGCACAGCCCGGCGCCAGGGCCATGCTTGTCGCATTCCTCGACGCTTCCGCCAATCACCCGGGCCCGGTGGTCGCGTTCGGCCCGGACGGCCTCACGATGCGCAGCCAGCGCGCGGGGAACCTCACCCAGACCGACATCGACATGATCGGTCACCTGTGCGCCGGAATGCGGCGCAGCACCCGCGTGACGGCCGCACTCTCCACCGGCGCCACCACCATCGACGTCACCGCGCTCGACGACGGTGCCGGTGTGGTCGCGGCGCTGCGGCCCGCTCCTCGCTCCACTCTTGCCCAAGGCCGACCATCGCTGACCGGCCTTGTCGGGCAGTCGAAGTCGTGGCGGGCCGCCGCGCACCATGTCAGTAGACACATCGCAGCGCGGCAGGCGCTGATCGTCGCGGGCGAGCCGGGCAGCGGTAAGACATCGTTGGCGCTCGGACGCCCGTACGTCCCGGGAACGGATGTGGACGGCGCGGTCGTGGTGCATGCCGCCGAACGGCAGATATCGGGGGACCGCGCCTGGCTGCAGCGGCTCGCCGATGCCATGGGCACACCGACTCCCGTCATCGTCCGTGGTGTCGAGACGCTCGACAGCCCAGCGGTGGCCGCGCTGCGCACGCTGATCGAGAGCAATACCGGCCGTGGACCGGTGCTGCTCACGATGGCGGCGTCGAGCCACGTCGAATCGGAGGCCTTTGCCGCGCGGGTCGGGGCCGCCACGGTGTGGGTGCCACCGCTGCGCGACCGGGTGGCCGACGTTGCGATCCTGTGGAATGCGTTTGCGGCACAACGTGCTCCGGGTCTGCGGCTCGCGCTCACCGATGATGCGCGGCGGGCGGCGGAGGCGCACAGCTGGCCGGGGAACCTGACGGAGCTGCGTGGCATCGTCGAGCAACTGGTCGCGTCGGGCAAACGCGGGCTAGTCTCTCTCGACGACCTTCCCGACGCGATGCGCGGCCACCGCGCCTGGTCGATGATCGAGCGGACCGAGATCGAGGCCATCCGCCGGGCGCTGCAGGAGGCGGATGGAAATCGATCACGGGCGGCCGAACTGCTCGGCATATCGCGAGCCACGATTCACCGAAAACTCAAGACCTATCACATTTCTGGGTGACTACTGCGCCAGGTATCCGCCGTCGATCACCAGCTCCGATCCGGTGACAAAGCTCGCCTCGTCGGACGCCAGGAACACCGCACCGTTGGCGATCTCCTCCGCGGTGCCTGCCCGCCCCAGCGGCGTCTGGGCCACGACGAAATCATTGACCTCGGGATCCTGCGCATCGGTGAGCGGGGTCTGGATGAACCCAGGATGCAGTGAATTCACCCGCACATTGTCCTTGGCGTAGCTGATGGCTGCGCTCTTCGACATGTTGCGGACTGCACCCTTGGTCGCGTGGTAGGCGTGTGCGCCGGACACCGCGACCGAACCCCAGATCGACGAAATATTGATGATCGACCCGTTGCGCTGTCCGACCATGTGCGGAATGACGGCACGCATCCCCAACCAGGTGCCTGTCTGATTGGTCGCCACCACGCGCTCCCATTCGGCCATCGTCAGTTCGTGCAACGGCTGGTATGCGATGACGCCGGCGTTGTTGGCCAGCACGTCGATACGGCCGTGGTCGGCAATGACTTCGGTGACCACAGAGTCCCAATCGGCTTCCTGTGACACGTCGAGCTGCCGATACTCGATGCCAGGGGATCGTGGACCGAACGATTCGTCGGTCTTCGCCCGACCGGTCGCCACGGTGATAGCGCCCTCGCGGGCGAACGCCTCGGCGATCGCGTGACCGATGCCGCGGCCGGCCCCGGTCACGATGGCCACCTTCCCGTCCAAACGATTCATCTCGACACTTCCCTTCAATCAGCGGATGCGACGAGACAACCGCGCCGCGCCGCGATCACGGTGCGGTGCGTCACGCTGAGACACTGGTGCGTCATTTTGCGACACATCGACGGTGAGCCGGCGCGGCACCCACACACTCGCAGTGAAGCCGGTCACCACGGCCGGCCGGCCCGAACTGCAGGAGCACAACATGTCCACGCATCAGCCGACCGACCCACTGGGCCGCATCTACGCGGAATGGACCGAAGAGTTCATCGCCAACCCCGCCATGTCATTGCAACTCATGCGCTGGGTGTTCGAGGATTGGCAGCGCGCCACCGCGGAGCCAGAAGACGTGACCTACCAGTCGACCGACATCGGTGGTGTACCAGGAATTCTGGTCAAGCCACTCGATGCAGATCCGAGCCAGATGCTGCTCGTGTTGCACGGTGGCGGGTTCGCGCTCGGCTCGTCGGCCAGCCACCGCAAGTTCGCGGGCCACCTCGCCCACGCATGCAGCGCGCATGCCTTCGTCGCCGACTTCCGCAGGGCACCGGAGCATCCGTATCCGGCCCAGATCGAAGACGCCGCAGCGGTGTTCGACGCACTTGTCGCCGACGGGACTCTGCCGAAAGACATCACGTTCGTCGGGGACAGCGCCGGCGCGAACATCGCTATTGCGACGGCCCTGACGCTGTTGCGTGACCGCAACCGCACACCAGGGCGGGTCATCGCGATATCCCCGTGGCTGAACATGGAGAACAGCGGCACCACCATCGAAACCAACAACGACACCGACTTCCTCATCACCCGGGAAGGGTTGCAGGGCAACATCGACCGGTACCTGTCCGGTGGCGCCAGCCCAACGGATCCTTTGGTCAACCCGTTGTACGCGGACCTTCGGAGCTGCCGCCGCTGTACATCACTGCCTCGGATATCGAATCGCTCTACGCCGACGCCACCCGGCTGTACGCCCACGCTCGCGACGCCGGTGTCGATGTCACGTTCGACGTCGCCGCCGATCAGCAGCACGTCTTTCCGTTGCAGGCGGGCCTCCTCGCCGCCGCCGATGAGTCGATCTCAACGATGGCCGCCTGGTACCGCCAGGGCCGCGCGGCGTCGCCCGCAAGCCCGGCCGCGTTCGAACCGACATCAGCCTGACTTCCCCGATCACAAAAGGACACTTCGATGAATGCCCGCAACAACTTTGATGCCATTGTCATCGGCGCCGGATTCTCCGGACTCGCCATCCTGCATCACCTCCGCGAAATCGGATTGAGCACACTTGTCGTCGACGCCCAGGACGGTGTCGGCGGAACATGGTGGGCCAATCGGTATCCCGGCGTCCGTACCGACAGCGAGTTCAGCTACTACTCGTTCTCCTTCTCGAAGGAGGTGCGCGAGGAGTGGACATGGACACAGCGCTACCCGGCGGGCGATGAGGTGCTGGCCTACCTCAACTTCGTCGCCGACCGTCTCGACCTG
Organism: uncultured Actinomycetota bacterium; assembly: GCA_963848855.1. Lineage (GTDB taxonomy): Bacteria > Actinomycetota > Actinomycetes > Mycobacteriales > Mycobacteriaceae > Mycobacterium. Next base: position 505,903 of record CAWKFL010000003.1, on the reverse strand, counting down.
CGCAGGGACATCCGCCTGAACACCCGCATCGAGTCCGCGCGCTACGACGAGGACAGCAACACCTGGACAGTGCAGACCGCCGACGGCGATTCGCTGGTGGCGAAGTACCTCGTGAGCGGCATGGGTGTGCTGTCGCAGGCGATCTATCCGGACATCCCGGGCATCGACAGCTTCGCCGGGCGAGAAGTACCACACGGCGCACTGGCCGCGCGAGGGTGTCGAGTTGGCCGGAAAGAGGGTCGGGCTCATCGGGCTTGGCGCGTCGGGCATCCAGGTCGTTCCGGCGATCGCGCGCGAGGTCGGCGCGTTCTATCGTCTTCCAGCGCACGCCGAATTTCATCGTGGAGACCACGAACGATCCGGTGACCGAGGAACAGATGGCATGGCTCCGGCAAAACTACGACGCGATCTACGAGAAGGCCGCCAACCATCCGTTCGGCGTGGCGATGGAGCCTGCCGAATACAGCGCGTTGGAAGTCTCACCCGAGGAGCGCAGGCGCATCTTCGAAAGCAAGTGGAACGAGGGCGGATTCCATTTCGCCAATGAATGCTTCAACGACCTCGCCACTGACCATCGGGCCAGCGAGCTCGCCTCGGAGTTCATCCGGTCCAAGATCAGGGAGATCGTCACCGATCCGGCGACCGCCGAGCTGCTCTGTCCGACAGACGTATTCCTTCAACGGCAAGCGGGTCCCGACCGGACACGGCTACTACGACGCGTTCAACCTCGAGCACGTGCACCTTATCGACACGGCGACCGACCCGATCACAGCGATCACCGAACGCGGTGTCGTGGTCGGCGGTACCGAGTACGAACTCGACGTGCTGATCTTCGCCACCGGATTCGACGCGATGACGGGCACGCTGACGAATATCGACATCGTCGGCCGCGAGGGAATCACCCTGCGTGACAGGTGGGCCCGTGACGGTCTGCGGTCCAACCTCGGCATCTGCGTGAGTGGCTTTCCGAACTTCTTCATGTCGCTGGGCCCGCAGACACCGTACTCCAACCTGGTGGTCCCGATTCAGCTTGGCGCGCAATGGCTGCAGCGGGCTCTGCGGTGGGCCGAGGAGAACGGCGTGGAACGGTTCGAGGCGACGCCCGAGTCGGAGGAATGGTGGGCGGCCGAGACTGAGCGCACCGGGAAGGCGACGGTGATGTACTCGGAGGGCAAGAAGGCCAAGGCGTGGTTCCTCGGCGACGAACGTACCCGGCAAGCCGGAAGCGTTCCTCGTGTACATGGGTGGCGGGCAGGTTTATCAGGAGCACTGCCGCGAGGCCGAATCCCGCGGCTACGCGTCCTTCCTGGTCGACAGCGACAACACTGCCCGGCTCGTCACACGCTGAAAACCCTTCGCAGCGCGATGAATCGGACCAGTGTCGCGATCAGGTTGGCCAACACGAGGACCGACAGCTCGATGACTTTGCCGACCGTCGAGTCGAACTGGTGAAGCACGTACAGCGATCCGCTGGTGATGGCCAGGCAGAACGCGAAGACCACCAGCCCGTTGAGTTGGTGGCGCCCAACGCCGGTGCGGCCACGGATGCCGAAGGTGAATGTGCGGTTGGCCGTAGTGTTGCCGATTGCGGTGAGTAACAACGCCAACAGGTTGGCCGTCTGTGCACCCATCGTCGGATGAAGCGCCAGATACAGCAGCGCGTAGGCTACCGTGCTGGCGATTCCGACGATGCCGAATCGGACCAACTGACCGACCAGGCCCCGCGGGACGCCGGGCACCAACGGTTCACGGCCAAGGCTGCGCTGCAGCTCGCTGACCGGCAGCGCGCCGGTGGCCAGCGCGCGGCCCACCCGCCAGCAGCCCTTGAGGTCGTTGATCGCGGTGCTGACGATGTCGACACGGGAATCCGGATCGTCCACCCAGTCGACCGGTACCTCGTGGATGCGCAGCCCGGCTCGCTCGGCGATGACCAACAGCTCGGTGTCGAAGAACCAGCCGGTGTCGACCACGTGCGGAAGAAGCTGCCGCGCCACCTCGGCGCGTACTGCCTTGAATCCGCACTGCGCATCGGAGAAGCGGGCGCCGAGTGCGCCCCGGAGGATCAAGTTGTAACTGCGAGAGACGAATTCGCGCTTAGGGCCGCGTACCACTCGCGAGGAGGCGGCCAGGCGGGAGCCGATGGCGACGTCCGAGTGACCCGAAATCAGCGGCGCCACAAGGGGCATCAACGCCGACAGGTCGGTCGACAGGTCCACGTCCATGTAAGCGACCACGGCGGCCTCCGAGGCCATCCACGCGGTGTAGAGCGCCCCGCCGCGACCCTTCGCGTCGAGGTGGATGACGCCGACGTCGCTGAGTTCTTCGGCCAGCGCCTGCGCCACCGCCAACGTTCCGTCGGTACTCGCGTTGTCAGCGATAGTGATTCGCGACGGGTAAGGCACCTCGGCAGCCAGAAAGCGATGCAACAGGCGGACGCTTCCCGCAAGATCGCGCTCCTCGTTGTAGACCGGGATCACGATGTCGAGAACACAGGGGCGCACCGGGCGTGCGGACACCTCGGCCGTGCGAGGAACCGCCAGGTCGGTCATGGGATTAACCGTCGTTTAACAAGCTGCTACCCCACTGCGCCGGCGCTGGGAGCTTGCTGGAATGCTCGTGCTCATGGCCAGCGTCTTCACCAAGATCATCAACGGAGAACTACCGGGTCGATTCGTCTACGAGGACGACGAAGTCGTCGCGTTTCTGACGATCGCGCCGATCACTCACGGCCACACGCTTGTGGTGCCGCGCGCCGAAATCGATCAGTGGCAGGACGTCGACGCAGCTGCGCTCAACAAGGTCATGAACGTCTCGCAACTGATCGGTAAGGCGGTCTGCAAGGCGTTCGACATCGAGCGGGCGGGCGTGATCATCGCCGGACTCGAGGTGCCGCATCTGCACATGCACGTCTTCCCGGCCCGCGATCTGAGCGACTTCGGATTCGCCAACGCCGACCAGAACCCGTCGCAGGAATCCCTCGATGAGGCGCAGGCGAAGATCAAGGCCGCGCTGGCCGAATTGGCCTGAGGATCAGCGGACGGGCGCGACCACGTCGGCGATCCGCGGCAGGTTCACCTTGAAGCGGCACCCCTTGCCGACAGCGGTGGTGACGCTGACTGTGCCCCCGTGGGCGTACACAAGCGAGTCGACGATCGAGAGCCCCAGCCCGGTGCCGCCGCTGGCACGGGCGCGCGACGAGTCCGCGCGGTAGAACCGCTCGAAGACGCGGTGGGCGTCCTCGGGGCTCATGCCGGGACCCTCGTCGCACACCTCGAGCACCGCGGTGTCGCCGTCGGTGCCGACGCGCACGGTCACGCCTGCGGTGTCGGGGGTGTGCTGAAGCGCGTTGGCCACCAGGTTGCCCAGCACTTGCCGCAGCCGCGCCTCGTCGCCGAGCACCTCCGGGGTGCCGGGGCCGTCGAACACCTCCATGCGGATCCCGCGTTGTGGGGCGATGGACCGCGCATCGTGGACGGCGTCGCTGGCGAGCGCCAGCAGATCGACGCGATGGCGGTCAAGGGGTCGCTGCGCGTCGAGGCGGGCAAGCAGCAGTAGGTCTTCGACGAGAAGGCCCATGCGGCGTGACTCGCTCTCGATGCGGCTCATCAACATTTCGACGTCACTGGCCGCGCCCTGGCGATAGAGCTCGGCGAAGCCGCGGATGGTGGTGAGCGGCGTGCGCAGCTCGTGGCTGGCGTCGGTGATGAACCGGCGCATCCTGTCCTCGGAGCTGCGGGCCTGTTCGGCCGACGACTCCGACGACGCGACCGCGCGCTGGATCTGCGCGAGCATTCCGTTGAGCGCCAACGACAATCGGCCGACTTCCGTGCGGGCGTCGCGTTCGGGGACGCGTCGGTCGAGTTGCCCCGCCGCGATCGCGGCGGCCGTCTGCTCGACTTCGACGAGTGGCCGCAGGCTGCGGTGCACCACCCAGTAGCCGGCAACGCCGAGCACCAGAAGAACCGCGGCGCCGATGCCGACTTGGGCGTAGATCAGCGCGCGGACCGTCGACTGGACATCGGAGAGGTCGATCGCGACGGTGGTCAGTTCGCCGCGAAGGCCACGCACGGTCATCGCGCGCCACTGCACGTTGGAATGGTCGATGGAGCTGACGGTGACCGGGACAGGGCCGACGTCGTTGTTTGCAGGCAGTGCAGGCTCGGCGTCACGGTCGTTGACCGCCATCCAGATGTGACCGTCGGGTCCGATGCCGCGGACGTAGAAGTCCGACGGCGGCCGCGCGGGATTGGGTCCCTCGACGGGTGGAGCGGGCATCCGCCGAGGTACCTGTGCCCAGCTGCGGGAAGCATCGAGCAGCGTCTGGTCGACCCGGTTGATCAGGCTGTGCCGCAGTATCGAGGTGACGGCAATCCCGGAGGCGAGAAGACCGCACGCCACGAGCACGAGGGTGGCAGCCACCAACCCCACCCTCAGGGGTATGCCTCGTCCGCTCAGCCCGGCCACCCCTCTATTTTCGCCGTAAATCAGCGAGGTTCGCGGAGAACGTACCCAACGCCCCGCAATGTGTGGAGCAGGCGCTTCTCCCCGGTGTCGATCTTGCGGCGCAGGTAGGAGACATAGGACTCGACGACGTTGACGTCACCGCCGAAGTCGTAGCGCCACACGTGGTCGAGGATCTTGGGCTTGGAGAGCACCGTGCCGGCGTTGATGATGAAGTAGCGGAGCAACGTGAATTCCGTCGGCGACAGCGATACCGGTTTGCCGGCCTTCCAGACTTCGTGGGTGTCCTCGTCGAGTTCGATGTCGGCGAAGGTCAGGCGGGAGTTGCGGGGCTCCTCGATGCCGCGGCCGGACCGGCGCAAGATAACTCGCAGGCGCGCGACGACCTCTTCGAGGCTGAATGGTTTGGTCACGTAGTCATCGCCGCCGAGTGTGAGGCCAGCGATCTTGTCCTGCAACGAATCTCGCGCGGTCAGGAAAAGCGCGGGCGCGTCGATACCGTCGGCGCGCAGGCGGCGAAGCAGCCCGAAGCCGTCCATACCGGGCATCATCACGTCGAGGATCACGGCGTCGGGGCGGACTTCGCGGGCCTTGTCGAGAGCGGAGGGGCCGTTGGAGGCCGAATGAACTTCGAATCCTTGAAACTTCAGGCTCACGGAGAGCAGCTCGACGATATTTTGCTCGTCGTCGACTACCAGGACCCTGGCCTCGGGTGTGTTTTCGGGTAGTGCAGCCATCGCCATCCCGCTAATCTCCACCGGTTCGCTTGGAATAATCCTGCACAAAGCCTGTCAACTTCCTGTGAGTTTCATTCACAGGCTCTATGCGGCTACCGCCGGTGAGGCGAGAGTACGCCAATAGACTGTGGTCATGAATCTGGGCAAAACCCTGACCGATCTCGCGTTCGCGCCGGTGCGGGTCGGGCTCGCCGTCGCCGACGCGGGCCTGGGCATTGCCAACGACGCGCTCGGAATGGCGCAGCGAACGCTGGGTCAGGCGAACTCGAAGGCCAGGTCGGGGTCGGGTTCGTTCGCGCATATGCTCGGCATCGACGATGCGGTGGAACGCGCAAACCGGCTGGCCAGGCTCATGGATGACGACGCACCGCTCGGGCGGGCGCTGGCACCGAACGGCCCGATCGACCGGCTGCTGCGGCCCGGCGGGCTGGTCGATCAGCTAACCACCGAGGGTGGGTTGCTGGACCGGTTGACCGCGGAAAACGGCGCAGTGGCGCGGGCCCTTGCGCCCGGTGGGCTGGTTGACCAGGTGACATCCGAGGGTGGGCTGATGGATCGGATGACCACAGACGACGGTGCGCTGTCGCGGGTCATCGCCCCGGGTGGGCTGGCTGATCAGCTTCTGGCAAATGACGGGCTGATCGAGAGGGTGCTTCGCGAGGACGGGGTGGCTGACCGGCTGCTGGCAGAAGGTGGGCTGCTCGACACCTTGACCGCTGAGGACGGGCCGCTGCTGAAGCTCGCCGATGTCGCCGACACGCTCAACCGATTGGCGCCCGGACTCGAGGCCCTGGCACCGACGATCGACGCGTTGCACGACGCCGTCATCACGCTCAGCCAGGTGGTCAACCCGCTGAGCAATATCGCCGACCGGATTCCGCTGCCGGGCAGGCGGCCAAGGGGCCGCCCGTCGAGCCGGCCGATCGTGTCACAACGGATCATCGACGCCGACGAGTGACCCGATAAACTCAGCTCCTTCAGGCCTCCTTAGCTCAGTGGTAGAGCACTCGCCTTGTAAGCGAGCGGTCGTCAGTTCAATCCTGACAGGAGGCTCCCCCAGAAAAGCTGCTCTATCTGCGCAAACGGCGGTCGGCTCATGTCAAAACCACGTTCGACCCGCCGCTCGCTGTCACGAGGGTGTCACAACCCGTTGCAATGTCGCCGCTGCCGTCTTCATGGCATCGTTCTGGGCATGCACATAAGTCCGCATCGTGAATGCGGGATCGGCGTGCCCGAGCCATGCGGATATCACGGCAATCGGCACGCCGTCGGCGTGCATGATCGAAGCGCACGAGTGGCGAGCATCATGAACGCGGATCTGGGACACCTTGGCTGCACCACATAGATTCCGCCAGAAGTCGCTGAGCGTGTCGGGATGGTAAGGGCGGCCAGCTTCATCAACAACGACGTGTTCGCCGGGACCGTAATCAGGACCTAGACGAAGCCGTTCGGCTGCCTGGATCGCCCCCCCTGGCGCGCTTCAGTGTCTTCGCCAGCGTCGGCGATAGGGGCAGGGTGCGTGCTGACCGATCTGTCTTGGGATCGGTGTTGTGAACCGCGCCACCGACCGACACCCGGTTGTTTTCGATGGTCAGCTCTCCCGTGTCCATCGCGTCGTCCAGTGTGATGTTCGACCAACGTAAGCCGCTGATCTCCCCTCGCCTCAAACCCGCCAGCGCCAGATGCCAGGCGTGGCCCAGGCGGTCGTGCTCGACATAGCTCAGCACCTGACGCACTTCGTCTTCGGTGGAGGTGGTCAGCTTCTTTTCGGGCCGTTTGAGGCGCTTGACTAACGCTGCAACGTCACGAGCGACCGCGCCTTGTCGCACTAGACCGGCCAACATACGAGAAATCAAGAGTTCAGCATCGGGTTGACCGAATTGGCCGTCCAACCCCTTCTCTGCCCAGGCAACGTACCGGCGACAAGATCGGTCACGAGGTGATCGAGGCGCGACTTCGTCAACTGCTGCACTGGCAAGAAGCCATGGCGGACTCGCAGAGGTTGCAAAGCGTTCTCGTATGCCGCGCGAGTGGTGGGTTCGATGCCGTCCATACCGGCTAGCCAGTCGGCGCATATCTGTTCGATCGTCAGAGATGAGCGTGCAACGAATGTGCCGTCGACTACCCCGCCCGTGATTTCCGCGAGCGAGTTACGCGCGTCACGTTCGGTGGCGTACCGGCGGCGGACCTTGCGGCGTTTACCGTCAGCGCCCTTACCTGCGTCAGCCGTCACCTGGTAGCGCACAAAAGTTTTGCCCGTCTTGCGGTCGGAGTCATGAACGAATTCGCGGAAGTAAACGAGGGATTCGGATACATAATCGAATGCGTCCAGCACCTGCCCGGCCTGTTCACCACGGTCGTACCGTGGATCGACGGCGCTCAGCACAAAGAGCTCACGCGCAAATACCGGTACCGGGCCGACTGGGTGTTCATCGTCAAGGACCGCGGCGCCGGAAGCGTCACGATCGACGAGAAAGGTCAGTCCACCTTCTGGTATCCGTTCACCGACGAACTCGATCGCCGTCATTTCCGCGAAGCTGCGGCGACGTCGATCCGCATGCACGAGGCGGCGGGGGCGCAACAGATATTTCTCGCCGGCCAGCCGTTCGCGCCGTGGAACCGCGGCGAGGATCTCGAGTCCTTCATCGAGAAGGTGAACGAGATCCCTATCGGCCCGGGCGGTACCCCGGTATTCAGTGCGCATCAGATGTGCAGCGCAAAGGATCGCGAAACCAACCGGCGAGATGCACGACGTCACGGGTGTGTGGATCGCCGATGCAAGCGGGATGCCGAGCTGCTCGGGAGTCAACCCGATGGTGTCCACGATGGCCCTCGCACGCCGCACAGCGATGAACATGCTCGAACACGATTAACCAACAACAAACGGCCGCAAAGAACCGAATTCACCGCGACCGAGCTAACGATCTAGAAACTCCACCCTGTTGCCAACCCCGTCGGCGGAGTGGAATCTGCGCCGACCGGGGATCTCTGCCGGGTCAGCCCATTCCACGGGAAACCCGGCAGCACGCAGTGCCGCCGCCGTGGTGTCCACGTCGACGACGAACGCGGGATGGGCCTTACGTGCGGGCCGGAAGTCCTTTTCAACGCCAACGTGCAACTCGCCGTCGGGCCCTCCGAGGCCGGGAACGCGAAACCAACAACCCCCGCGGGCTGCCAGCGCGGGTGGCTTTGGCAGTTCTTGCCACCCCAACGCTTGCGCATAGAAGGCCCGCTGCGCAGCTTCGCCGCCGACCGGGCAGGCCACCTGGACGTGGTGTATCACCCAACCAGCCTAAACAGCGCAGGCCGCCAACGGACCGTTGTTATCGGCGCCAAGTACGCCTCGACCCCGGTATCGGTATGACACTACCGTTTCGTTGTACCGATTAGGTGCCAACCGAATCGGAGTATTGATGTCAGCTGATCGACACACACCGCAGTACGACTTCATCGTCTGCGGCTCTGGTTCATCGGGATCCGTGGTGGCCCGGCGGCTCGCCGAGAACCCCGACGTCACCGTCTTGCTGCTCGAAGCCGGGGGCACCGACGAAGTGGCTGCGGTCATGGATGCCACCCTCTGGCCGCTCAATCTCGGCAGCGAACGCGATTGGGGCTTCCTGTCTGAGCCGAACCCGCACCTGGACAGCCGGTCGATTCCGCTGCCTATGGGCAAGGTGCTGGGCGGCAGCTCCAGCATCAATGGGATGGTCTGGGCACGGGGTCACCGCGACGACTGGGATTTCTTCGCCGCCGAAGCGGGTGACGACGCCTGGAGCTATCCAGCGGTGCTCGACATCTACCGGCGTATCGAGGATTGGCACGGGAAATCCGATCCCGAACATCGTGGATGCGGCGGCCCGGTATTCATCGAACCCGCCGCGGATTCGACTTCGGTTACCCGTGCCCTGCTCGACGGTGCCCGCTCGGTGGGCATCCCGACCTACGACAGCATCAACGGGGCGATGATGGAAGGTGTCGGCGGCGGGTCCATCTTCGACTGTCGGGTCCGAAATGGTCAGCGTCAGTCCGTCTTTCGCTCATATGTCCACCCCGTTCTGGACCGCCCCAACCTGACGGTGCTTGATGGCGCACAGGTGACGCGGGTGGTGCTGGATGGCAACCGCGCCACCGGCGTCACGATCCACCACAACGGCGAATCCCGAGACATTGCCGCCAGATCGGAAGTGGTCCTTTCGCTGGGCGCCATCAACACTCCGAAGGTGTTGATGCAATCGGGCATCGGCGAAGCGGCCAACTTGCGACGGTTCGGGATCCCGGTGGCAGCGGACCTGCCTGGTGTCGGCCGCAATTATCAGGATCACCCCCGCGTCGACTGCATCTGGGAGTACCAGCAGACACTGCCGCCACGAAACGTCGCCGGCGACGCGACCCTGTTCTGGAGGAGTTCGTCGGCTCTGGACGGCCCCGATCTGCAGCTCAGCCTCACTCAGATACCGGTGTCCAACGCTGAGGCCGCCGCCAAATACGATGTGCCCGAACAGGGCTGGACCATTTCCGCAGTGGTAGTACGTCCCGAGAGTTGCGGCACGGTCCGGCTGACGGGACCGGATCCCGGTGACCCAGTACAAATCGACGCCAATCTGCTGTCGCACCCCAACGATATGAGCGCTATGACGGCGTGCGTGGAGTTGTCTCGCGAGATCGGCAATTCGCCAGCCATGCGGCCCTTCGCCAAGCGTGAGGTGATGCCGGGTGACCTGAAGGGCCCCGAGCTGGCCGACTTCATCCGAACCGCCGCGGTCACCATCTTCCACTCGGCCGGCACCGCCAAGATGGGCCGTGATGACGCGTCTGTAGTGGACCGCAGTCTGAAAGTCCATGGAATAGAACGACTCCGGATCGCCGACGGGTCAATCATGCCCCGCGTCACCACCGGAAACACCATGGCGCCGTGTGTGATCATCGGGGAGCGCGCTGGCGATATCCTCACCGCTGAGTACGGGCTCTAAATCCCGCCAACCATCACGCCGGCGACCGAGGCAAGTCCATATCGCCGCCGATCTTCTAGAGGCGGCTCAGTCGGCGCGGCTTGTAGAGATCCTCGCAACTGCCGGTCCTTCGAGGCATGTGGAATAGACGGGGATCACCGGGTGAGTAATGGTGCGTAACATGTGGTTCACGCGGGAGTTGGCTGTAAAACTTTCCGTTTCCGTGCACCAAGTGATGGAGGGCCGCGGACATGGCGAGTAAATTCACTTCTGCGGCAGACAGCGCACAGCGGCCGGTCACAATATTCGGCCCCGACTTTCCTTTCCTTTCGACGACTGGATCACCCACCCGGCCGGAATCGGCTCGATCCCCGAGGAGCGCCTCGGCGAGGAAGTTGCGGTCGTAGGGGCGGGTATCTCCGGAATGGTCGCGGCGCATGAACTCATGAAACTCGGTCTAAAGCCCGTCGTGTACGAGGCTTCTCACATGGGTGGCCGGTTGCGTTCACAGCAGTTCGAGGGTGCGCCGACCGGCGTGATCGCAGAGCTGGGCGGAATGCGTTTCCCGGTCTCATCGACCGCGTTCTATCACTATGTCGATCTGCTGGGGCTACCGACTGCGCCATTTCCCAACCCGCTCACGCCCGCGTCCAACAGCACGGTTATCCATATTGAAGGCACGACGCATTAGGCCGAGCAGCCCGACACACTGCCGGCGCTATTCCAGGCGGTGGCCCGGGGTTCGGCCGATGCGCTGGAAGAGGTGGGGTTCAGCAGGATTCAGGATGCGATCCGAGCCCGTGATGTTGCGACCTTGAAGTCCCTGTGGAACAAGCTGGTGCGGATATGGGACGACCGCACGTTCTACGACTTCGTCGCGAGGTCGGACGCGTTCTCGAAATTGTCCTTCAACGCGGTCTGGGGTATCGAGCGGCATTTCGGTGGTCGCACCCGTCCGGACAATCCGGGTCCTGGCGACGCCTTTGCTGAGATCGGGCCAATGGAACTGGCCGACTGACGTACAGCGGTGTCATTCTGATGCGAATCGCAATCTATCAATGTGAGCCGAGATCAGCGCGGGTCGATGGGAATCTCGAGCGGCTGGCGCGCATCGCGAAACACGCAGCGACGGAGTGTGCGGTGACCCGAGGAAACAGAGGGGTGACGGGTTCGGCATCGTTGTCCGCTCCCCTCGCGCGTGCTGCCTCCGCGGCTCGAATGTAGCGACCGGCCTATGTGCCATAGCGATTGCACTGGGTTTCGGCGAATTGCTATGACTACTCGCGCTTTTCGGGCACGGATTGCAGGAAGGGTACCAGATATCGGAAAAGGATTGAACGAGCATGGTATTGAGTACGGATGCGCCTCCCTCGGCGGGTCGCGGACAACTCCTAGTGTGACCTAGTCACCGGAAGCTAGTGACACACCGCGGTTTCCACTAAGACGACGTGCCGACCTGGTTGAACTCTCTGGCGAGGTCCAGGCGCTGCGTGACGTCGAGAAAGGCCCGCGCCAGCAGAGGGGCCGGCTCCCGGTCGGCCAGCACCATCCCGACGTGAAAGGTGTTGCGGGGTTTGTCCATCGGGATCGCGCACATTCCGACGGGTATGCCAAGGACCCTAAGCCAGGCGTCGGTGATCACCGTCGACCAGTCATGGGCCGAAATGTGGTCGTAGAGAACGGATATCGTGTCTGATTCCAGCTTTGGGTTGACGGTGATCCCTGCATCGGCGAAGTTCCGTTGCAGGATGCGCCTGTTCTGCATGTTGCTCGAGAGCAGGCAAAGAGGAAGGCTGGCGAGCTGGGCCCAGGCGACCGTTTGTTGCCCCGCGATGGGGCTGTCGCGTTGGGTCAGCAGCAAGAAGCGCTCTTCGTAGAGCGGCACAGTGTGAACCGTCCCAAGGGGCTCACCGTCGACGTAGGTCAGCCCGACGTCCAACTCGAACTCCGAGAGTTGGTGTACGATCTCGTCCGACGACAACGAGTAGACCGCGAGATTGACCAACTTGTGCTCATCGCAGAACGGCCTGGTTAGCAACGAAAGCGCCGTCAGAGCAGTTGGAATCGCACCGATGCGCAACGTGCCCGACATCGCCCCCTTCATGTTGGTCAGGTCCTGGTGCAAGGCGGCGCGCTCGGCGATCATCCGGCGCGCCACATGTAGGACTCGCTCACCTTCCGGCGTGAATCCCTCGAACCGGCGACCCCGCTTGACAATCTGTACACCGACGTCTGCCTCCAGCTTGCGGATGCCGGCGGACAGGCCGGGCTGCGAGACGTTGCACGCGGCCGCGGCGTGGGCGAAGTGTCGCGCGTGCGCCAGGGCGTCGAGGTACTCGAGATACCGCGTCTGCATGGCCCTGCCTCCCGGAAATCAACAACTTTTGATACAGATCAGTTATCACAGAATAGAAAACTGTGGCTTGACCTAAGAGTTGCTTTGCAACGATAGTGACCAGAGTGAGACGCGTCACTCCACAGGTATGCCGATCCGATGGCGAGGCGGATGCACAGCGCCGCGGGCGGAACGAGCGCGTTTGTTGTTCAGCGCCTGACCAGACCAAGTCGACACCGAAGTCCCATCAACACGGAGGCAACAGCTATGGCCAAGATCCTGTGCGTCTTGTACGACGACCCCGTCGACGGATATCCGACTTCATATGCACGCGAGGGACTCCCCCACCTCGAGCAATATCCCGGCGGCCAAAACTTGCCCACCCCATCAGAAATCGACTTCACGCCCGGCCAGCTGCTCGGAAGCGTGTCCGGCGGCCTTGGGCTTCGGAAGTACCTCGAAGGCCTAGGCCATGAGTTTGTCGTCACGTCCGACAAGGAGGGGTCCGACTCCGAATTCGAGCGCAATTTGCCGGACGCCGAAGTCGTCATCTCGCAGCCGTTCTGGCCCGCATACATGACAGCGGAGCGATTCGACAAGGCGAATAACCTCAAGCTCGTCATCACCGCCGGAATCGGCTCCGACCACACCGATCTCGATGCGGCGATCGAGCACGGCGTGACAGTCGCCGAGGTGACCTATTGCAACAGCATCAGTGTCGCCGAGCATGTCGTCATGATGATCCTCTCGCTCGTGCGCAATTACCTGCCGTCGAACCAGTGGGTCCGCGACGGCGGTTGGAACATCGCCGACTGTGTCGCACGGTCCTACGACCTTGAAGGGATGGAGGTTGGCACAGTGGCCGCGGGCCGGATCGGGCTCGCAGTGTTGCGGCGCCTGGCACCGTTCGACGTCAGGCTGAGCTACACCGACCGCCATCGGTTGCCTGAAAGCGTCGAGAGAGAGCTGGGCCTGACGTTCTACGAGACCACCCAGGAGATGGTCACCAACCTCGACGTGGTGACGATCAACGCGCCGCTACATCCGGAGACGCAGGGCCTATTCGACGACAAGTTGTTGTCGACGATGCGCCGCGGCGCGTATCTCATCAACACCGCGCGTGGGCTTATCTGCGACCGCGACGCGATCGTCCGTGCGCTGGAGAGCGGTCAACTCGCCGGCTATGCCGGGGATGTGTGGTATCCGCAACCTGCGCCCAAGGACCACCCGTGGCGAACGATGCCCCACCACGGGATGACGCCGCACATCAGTGGCTCGTCCTTGTCAGCGCAGACGCGCTATGCGGCTGGCACCCGCGAGATTCTGGAGTCATATTTCGCGGGCACAACGATCCGCGACGAGTACCTCATCGTCGAGGGCGGGAAGCTCGCGGGCACCGGCGCGCACTCGTACAGCACGCGCACCGGCTAACCGCGGACGTGTCCCCCCGATTCATGTGCTTTTGCACGTCAGAGTGAGTGGGTGTGACCATCTGACCTGGACGGGTGGGATAGTCCGTTGTCACGCTGCTCGTGCGGATGGTCACCTGCGGCGCGACGAAATAGGGTAGTGCACTAGCCTCGATCTTTCGTGAGCGAGCTCGACATTGAGTAGCTTGGGCTGGTTGTGGCCGTGTCGGCTGTAGTCGTGCGTGGTCCCCGGCGCGGTGTCGCCGGTTGTCCTGGTTCCTGGTTGATGGGACGGATGGTTCAGGTCAGATCAGCACGGCCAGCCGGTGGTGGCCGCTGGTAATGAGATCGGTCCAGGGCCATCGTTGGGAGAAGCGCAGGATGCGTCGGCGGCCGGTGGTGATGAGCCGCCCGGCGACGGCCAGTAGCCGCAGCCGTAGCCGTTTGGGTTCCCAGGTTCGGGCGGCCTGGTCGGGCCAGGCCAGCAGCTGGGTCCAGGTGAGCAGTTCGGCGGCGAGCTGGGCGAGTTCGAGCCAGATCTGGTTTTTGGCGAACGCCTGCAGCGGCAGGTTGGTCAGGCCGGTGTCCTTGAGCCCGCGGATGCGGTCCTCGGCGCGGGCCCGCAGCCGGTGACGGACTTCCAGGTCGGCCAGCCGCCCGCCGCGGGTGTTGGTGGCGAATACGGTGAGGCGCCAGCCCTCGTGGTCGGTGATGCGCAGCTGGGCGCCGGGATGGGGACGTTCCCGGCGGGCGATCACCCGCATTCCCGGTGGCCAGCCGACGAAGGTCGCGGGCAGCCATCGGGTCAGCTCGGCGACCTGGGCACCGTCGCGGGGGTTGCCGTCCACGTCCAGTGCTTTTCGCCAGGCCTGTTGGGGTAGCGCGGCGAGCGCGTCTTGGACGGGTTGGCGGGCGTAGACCCCCACCGAGTACTGCAACCCGAGGTTGGTGACGTGCCACAGGAACGGCTGCACACCCGAGCCGGTGTCGCCGCGCACCAGCACTCGGGAGCGGGTCTGCTCGGGCAGCTGGGCCAGCGCGGCGTCGAGGACCGCGATCTGGTCGGCGGCGTCGTTGGCGTTGGCCCGCCCGGGGCGCAGCATGCCCACCAGCGGCTCTCCGGTGCCGCCCGCACCGTGGTCAACAAAGGCGAGCATGGGGTGAAACCCGAAGCCCCGCTTGAAGTTCGCGGTCGCGCCCTCCTTCTCCGAATGCGACCCGACCAGCGTGGCATCCAGATCGACCACGACCTGATCCGTGCTCGGAATCGGCCGGTGATGGGCCCACACCTTGGCCCGCGCGCCGGCCCGAGCAGCACGGATCGCGGTAATCACCGTGGCCGAGTCATCGCCCAGGCCCTCGATCAGCCGACTGATCGTCGGGTCGGAGGCCACCGCGCCGTACAACTCCGGCTGGGCCCGCAGCACCGCGACATCGGCCAAACAGTCACCACCCAGCGCGATCGTGACCGCCAGATCCAGCACCGTCTTGCCCGGATCATGCACCGACCGAGCCGGTCGCCACGACGCCAGACCACGCGAGAGACCCGCCGCCAAACCACTCACAGCCGCGGTCTGCAGCAGCATCGACCCACCCGCTGATGAGATCAGCGACTCGCCGCCAGCCTCAACACGAACCCGAGAACCAGAGGGGATATTCTTCACCTACGGAGTGCCTTTCAGCTTGCAGAACCTGGACCTTAGACAAGCCAAGTTTCTCAAGCAGGACAGGCACTTCCGTGCATTACACGCCCATCACCAACCACACGTCACGAAAGATCGAGGCTAGCCCAATTCCGCTTGATCTCGGCGCGGTTATGTTCAATCGCGGTCTCGAGACTCAGAGGCCAACGAAGCGGCCAGTCCCCCCACGATTCTGCTGCCGACAGTCATACACACGCGTTGGCGCTGCTCGCCGCACTCGATGCGCTCGGCCAGGCGTCAGCGGAGTTGTTCCAACAGCACTCTCGACCCACACGGACACAGAAGGATTCGGATTTTGACAACTGCTATTCGCCCGACCGATGAACGCTGATCGTGCCCGAGTCGATGGCTAAAATGCGCAAAAGGCGAAGATTGCCCATTACACGGGTTGTGAGCACAACCGCGACGCGGTGGGGGCCGATCCGTAACTTCGGGGCTGCAACAAGTTCACGCACAACGGGTCCGTGATCGACCCCGGTGCTGAACAAAACCAAACACCCACTCGTAAAGGAAAACTCAAATGGACACAACCATGTCTCGTAACCTCATCCGCTTCGTTGCGGCCCCCCTCGCTGCCGCTGGCATCATCGGCGGTGCCGCCTTGAGCTTCCCCGCACTCGCCAACGCAAGCGCTCCGCCGGCCTGCACGTTTACAGGTGGTGCAACGCAATGCCAGACGCCTGGCAATGTGCAGATCAATACCCAGCCAGGTAACGCGGCGCTGTACGCCGCTCAGCAGCAGTACCCATTCTTCGGGTACGGCTACGGCGGTCTGCTGTTTCATCACCGCAGGTAGGTCGCGATCTTGAGAAACTGACAAAGGGCTCCACTCGCGGCCTCGTCAGGACCGGACGGCTTGGACGGCGTCGATGATCGCGTCCGCAGCGAAGTCCAGGTCTCCGTCGGTCATCGGGGTGGAAAGCGCCAGCAGGGCATTGGTGCCTGCAAGGACTCTGCGGCGATAGAGCCCCCACCAAAGGTCGCTGATATCAACGTTTTCCATGATCCGCATCAGCGAACCGCGACCGTTCACCGCAACGCCCGCCGCACCGATGCGGTTGCGTACCCGGTCGCCGTGGTTATTGAGTCGGTCGATTGCGTTCTGGTCGTACGCCTCCACGGCGGCCAGACCGGCGGCCATGGTCAGTGGGTTGGCGCTGAACGTGCCGCCCCACGCGATTTGCGGACCGCTCTTGGAGTCGAATGCGGCCATCACGTCGCTGCGCCCGGCAAGCGCGCCGACGGGAAGCCCACCGCCGATCGCCTTGCCGAACGTGGCGAGATCGGCGGTGATGCCATAGGCGGGACTGAGGCCGGACAGCGCGAGGCGGAACGTGATGACCTCGTCGACAATCATGAGCGAGCCGGTACGGGCAGTCAGCTGGCGGACCGCATTGACGAACTCAGGGTCCGCGGGTTGGAGGCCGGCGCGGTTCGGCATGAGGTCGATGAGGACCGCGGCGATCTTCGCACCGCTCGCATCGAAGAGCTCCCGGAGAGCAGACGAATCGCCCTGCGGGAGCACGATAATAGCCTCGCGCTCGGCATTCGTGATGCCGGGCTTGCCGAAATCGGTTACCGGATCCGATGTCCCGTGATAGCTCCCGTGGAACCGGACGATGACATCGCGTCCGGTGACAGCCCGGGCGCACCGGATCGACTGCATGACCGCTTCTGTTCCCGAGTTGCAGAACCGCCACTGTTCGTGGCCCGTGCGATCCCGCAGGTGCTCGGCGAGCACAACTTCGCGTCGGGTCGGTAGCCCGAACGACGTCCCGTCTTCGAGGGCCTCGGTTACTGCGCGCTGGACGGGCTCGAAGCAGTGCCCGTGGATCAGGGTCGTGTAGTTGTTGTTGCAGTCCAGGATTCGGGCGCCGCTTTCGTCGGTGAGCCAGGCGCCCTTGCCGCTGCGCGCCATCGGGGCCGCCGGCGGCACGAAGAGGGTCGATCGGGATGTCCCACTCGGGATGACTGCGTGTGCACGAACAGCGA
Organism: uncultured Actinomycetota bacterium; assembly: GCA_963848855.1. GTDB lineage: Bacteria > Actinomycetota > Actinomycetes > Mycobacteriales > Mycobacteriaceae > Mycobacterium. Next base: position 488,317 of record CAWKFL010000003.1, on the reverse strand, counting down.
GGGTTTCGTTATCCAGGTCGCTCGCGCTCACGGTGCAGGCTTTGCGACCGTGCGGCTCTGCTCGCGCATGAATCCCTGGATGTACCAGTGGCCGAGGCCGCCCTTCCCTATCGAGCCGCTGCGCTTCCAGCCGCAGAAGGACTGGACTCCCGGCCACGCGCCCGTGGTCGCACCAGCCGCACGATTGACGTAGATGACCCCGGCCTCGATCTGCTCGACGAACTGGTCGACTTCATCCTGCCTGCCGCTGAACACCCCTGCGGTCAGGCCGTAGGGCACATCGTTGGCCTCGGCGAGGGCGTCTTCGAAGCTGTCGACGGCGGTGATCGTGAGGAACGGTCCGAACAGTTCCTCTCTGGTGAGGGCATGCCCGGTCGGGAGGTCGGAGACCACGATCGGGGAAAACCAGTTCCCGTCGCGGTCGAGCCGCTGCCCGGTCAGGACCATGCCGTCGCGGGAAGCGATCGCGAGCGCCTTATCGAGGCGAGCGGCAATGTGCTCGTCGATGACTGGACCCATATAGGTGTCGGCGTCGATCGGGTCGCCGATCACGAGTTGTTCTGCCTTTCGGACGATCTTGGCGACGAGGTCGTCGGCGACGTCGCGGACGACGACGACTCGGCGGCAGGCGCTGCACTTCTGACCGGACAAGCCGAACGCGGAGCGGACGATGCCGCTGGCAGCTGCATCCAGGTCGGCACTGGCGCCGACAACGGCTGGGTTCTGGCCTCCCATTTCGGCGAGCACGGGGCGCGGCAGGCCCTTGGGGGTAGTGGTCGCGATCAGTTGCCAGCCGACCCCAGCAGATCCGGTGAACGCGATGCCGTCGATGTCGGTCTCGGCGAGGGCGCGGCCGATGTCGGCACCGCCGTGGATGACGTTCACGACTCCCGGCGGGAGCACGTCGGCCAGGATCGAGGCAACGGCGGCGGTCGATCGCGGCGTCTTGTCCGATGGCTTGCAGACCACGGTATTGCCTGCCACGAGTGCACCGACCATCATTCCGGTGGCCAGGGCGAACGGGAAGTTGAACGGGGCGATGACACCGAACACGCCGTAGGGAACGAGTACGTCGTAGGTGTCCTCGGTCTCCGAGGACTTCATCTGGTTGTTGTAGCCGTCGTTCTCGGCCATCAGGCGGGTGTAGTGCTTGATGATGTCGGCGGCTTCCTCGACCTCACCGATCGCCTCCAAGCGTGTCTTGCCGGTTTCGGCAGACAGGATGGCGCTGGCCTCGGCGACGCCGGCGGAGATGCGGTCTGCTGCCTTCAGGAGACTGCTGCACCGCTTTTCGACGGTGGTCTTGCGCCATGCCTTGAAGGCGTTGCGGGCCTGGGTCACTGCTTCGGTGACGAGTTCCGTCGGGGCCGTGCGGGCAGCGGAGACCCGCACTGACGGATGGCACGGATCGAACCGCTCGAACACCACGCCGTCGGTGCGTCGGGCACCGCCGATGATGTGGTCCTCGACGGGCGGATCCTCGCTGCGAAGGCGGCGCAGCGCGGTCTCGAACGCAGCTGCGAGGTCGGCGGGGAGTTCGGTGGACGTGTAGTCGACTTTCATTGTCATTGTTGACTCCTTGATGCTCCGATTTCGGAGACGGCCTCGCTGAACAGGCGAAGGCCAGTCTCGGCCTCGTCGGCCCGAAGGACGAGCGGTGGCGTCATGCGGACGACGTTCTCCCCGGCCTCGAGAACGAGCAAACCCTTTTGGAAGCAACGGTTCTGGACGGCGTTGGCCACCTGCCCGTCGGGAAACTCGACGCCGATGAACAAGCCCACACCACGGACGTCTATGACGATGTCGGGCTCGTTGGCCTGCAGCTTGCGCAGCCCCTCGCGCAAATAGTCGCCGAGGTTGGTGGAGTTCTCGAGCAGGTTCTCGGACGTGATGACTTCCAAGGTCGCCAAACCGGCCGCGCACGGGACGGGGCTGCCACCGTACGTCGACCCGTGTGCCCCAGGACCCCAGGCGTTCATGATCTCTTCGCGCGCGATGAAGGCGCCGAGCGGGAGGCCGGACGCAAGACCCTTTGCGCTGGTGACGATGTCGGGCTCGGCCGAGGTGTGCTCGATGGCCCACATCTTGCCGGTCCGGCCCATACCCGACTGGACCTCGTCGGCAACGAGCAAGATCCCGAACTCGTCGCACAGCTCACGGAGATCATCCATCCAGCCCCGAGCCGGGACGATGATGCCACCTTCGCCCTGGATGGGCTCGACGAAAATCGCAGCGACCTCGGTCGGCTCGACCTCGTAGCGAAACAGGGAGTTGCGCAGATATTCGACGGTCGCGGTGTCGCGGTCACCAGACGCCGTGCGCCGCGGATCGGCGTAGGGAGCGTGCAAGACCGCGGGGAGCAGCGGTCCGAACCCCTTGTGATACTTGGCCTTTGAGTCGGTCAGGGTCAGTGCGCCCATCGTCCTGCCGTGAAAGGCCCCCTGGAAGCTGATGACGTACGGGCGCTTCGTCGCGTACCGCGCTAGCTTGAGCGCGCCCTCCACCGCCTCTGCCCCGGAGTTGGACAGGAACACGCGCGTCGGACCCGACATCGGCGCCACGTCGCGCAGGGCGTTGCACATCTGCGAGTAGATCGGGAGATAGAAGTCGGACGCCGAATAGTGCAGGAGCTCGGCGGCTTGCCGCTGCACCGCCTCGACGACCTTGGGGTGCGCGTGCCCCGTTGAGGTCACCGCGATCCCGGCGTTGAAGTCGAGAAAAACGTTACCGTCGACGTCCTCGACGCTGGACCCGCGGCCGCGCTTCGGAACGAGCGGGTAGGCGCGCGGCAGGGACGGGCTGGTGACCGCGTTGTCGCGGACCAGGATTTCTCTGGCGCGCGGGCCGGGCAGGGCCGTCTTGATGAGTGGGGAGGTCAGGTGTTCGGCCACAGGCGACAGTCTCGCCGACGATGGGCAGAAGAACATCGGCTTTCGAGCACCTGCGCCTGACTTACCATCCTCGTGTGGCAAGCGAAATCAACCGCGCTTTTTGGGACGAGCGCGTGCCGATTCACACCGCGAGCGAGTTCTACGACGTCGAGGGATTCAAAGCGGGCCGCGAGACGCTCCAGGGTTTCGAACTCGAGGCCCTCGGCGACGTAAGCGATCGGTCGCTCGTGCAGCTCCAGTGCCACTTCGGGCTCGGCGCCCTGGCCTGGGCCCGACACGGCGCACGCGTCGCCGGACTCGACTTCTCGGCGCCGGCGATCGAGGCCGCCCGCGACCTCGCCGCGGACATCGGCGTAGCCGCCGACTTCGTCTGCGCGGACGTCTACGACGCTGTAGAGGCGTTCGACGGCCGTCGCTTCGACATCGTCTACGTCAACATCGGCGCGATCAACTGGCTGCCCGACATGCGGCGCTGGGCGGGGGTCGTCGAGGCACTGCTGGAACCCGGCGGCGTCCTTTTGATGACCGAGGTGCACCCGTTCAGCTGGGTCTTCAGCGACGACGACCTCACGGTGGACAGCGACTACTTCGAACACCGCAAGGTCTACGACGAGCCCGGCACCTACACCGACCCGGACGCCCCGACCGTCCACAACCGGACGGAGGAGTGGCAGCACCCGCTGAGCGAGGTCGTGAATGCGGTGATCGACGGCGGCCTTGTGCTCGAACGCCTCGAGGAATACGACCATCAGGTCTATCAGCAGTGGCCGTTCATGGAACCAGACGGCAGAGAAGGCGGCGTCTATCGGATGCCGAAGGGAACGCCGCGACTGCCGCTCCTGTACTCACTTATTGCCCGCAAGCCCCTCGATGGTCGCGCCCACTAGGTGACCCAGAGTCGGTAGGTGGTACCCACCCTCCTGCACGGCAACAGTGGGAAGCCCTAACGCCCCTAAGGCATCGCCGGCTCGCCGGTAGCCGTCGATAGTCACCTGCAACGGGCTCTCGGGGTCATCGATCGCCGCGTCCACTCCGAGGGCGATCACGAGGGCGGTGGCGCCGAATTCACCGGCGGCGTCTACGGCGCGTTCGACGGCCGAGAGCCATACCTCATCCCCGGATCCCGGCACGAGCGGCAGATTGAGGTTGGTCCCGAGCCCTGCATCGCGCCCGGTCTCGTCAGCGAAGCCGACGTGATGTGGGAACCACCCGGCACCCGGATCGACGTGCACGGACGCAGTGAAGACGTCGGACCGCTCGAAGAAGATCGCCTGGGTGCCGTTGCCGTGATGGGCGTCGATATCGATGACAGCGACTCTCGCGTAACCGGATTCGCGCAGCGCCTGTGCGGCGATCGCCGTGTTGTTGAGATAGCACGACCCGCCGTAAGACGACCTCGTCGCGTGGTGACCCGGTGGCCGGGTCAGCGCGTAGGCGCTGGGTGTGCCCGACGCGACAAGGTCCGCCGCGGTGCGAGCAGCGTGGGTGGCGGCGCGGATGGCTCGCCAGCTTCCAGAACCGATGAGCGTCATCGTGTCGTAGCAGTAGACGCCAACCTGGGCATGAAGTGCGGTGGGCAGCCGGGCGGGAAGCCCGTGAAGAAGTTCGGTGCTGGGAAAGAGATACGGCACGACCCGCTGCGCGCCGAGGTCGGGGTAGCCGCCGGCGGCCCAGCGGTCCCACACCGTGGCGAGGTGGTTGATCAACTCCGCCGAGTGCACGTGGGTGAGCCAGGCGTCATCGAATTCGCGCGCAGGCACGACGTCGTGGCCGAGTTGGCGCAGGGTCGATTCGATGACGGAGACGCGTTCGGCGACCTCGGCGCCCGGGGTGTTCACCCCCACCCAGATCTCCGCCCCCGGGTCGTGATCGTGGCAACGCGGGTCCACGACAACCGGAATCCACCCCGCCACCTGCGCAGCATGGCACGATGCGCGAATGAGCGGAAGGGTTCGGCTGGCCGACTGGTCGATGACCATCGGCACGCTCCCCCGCGGTCGCACCAACTCGGTGTTGGATGTGCCGGGCGTCGGGTTGGGGCATGCGACGGTGATTTCCGATGCGGCCGACCCGCCGACCGGTACAGGCATCGCACGCACCGGCGTCACCGTTCTCGACCCCGGCGGGGATCTATGGGTCTCCCCTGTCCCTGCGGGTGTGTCGATTCTCAACGGCGCAGGCGAGCTGACGGGCCGGTCGCAGGTCGAGGAGTGGGGCGTTGCCGAAACTCCGGTCTTCCTCACCTCAACCATGCAGGTCGGTCGGGTCTACGACGCGGCGTGCCGGCTACTCATCGACGAGCAGCCGCGGATCGGAGTCGACGACGTCGTCATCCCGCTCGTCGGTGAATGCGACGATTCGTGGCTGACCGATACCCGCCGGATGCACGTGCAGTACGACGATGTTGCGTCGGCACTCGCGGCGGCGCGCCGCTCGGTCGGCGGCGATGACGTCGGCCTCGGCGCCGTCGGCGCCGGCACAGGCATGTCGAGCTTCAGCTGGAAGGGCGGCATCGGATCGGCGTCACGGGTGCTCCCGGACGGCCATGTCGTCGCGGTACTGGTGCTCGCCAACTTCGGGTGGTGGGATCGACTCACGATCGCGGGGGCGGCCGTCGGCCGCGCCCTGGGGCCGCCGCCTCATATCGCGCCGCCACCCGCCGGGTCGTGTCTCGGCGTGGTCATCACCGACGCACCGATCGACGCCGCGGGCTGTGCTCGCCTGGCGACGCGGATAGGCCTGGGACTGGCCCGCACCGGGTCCACGGCCAATCACTCCTCCGGTGAGATATTCCTCGGCGTGGCAACAGGTTTGCGCACGGATCGGTCGACTAACGTCGCGTCAACGGCCGCCATCTCCGGCACCAGACTCGACCTCTACTTCGAAGCGACCATCGATGCGACCGAGGAGGCCGTGATCGACGCGCTGCTCGGCGCCACGACGACCACCGGAGTCGGCGGCAGGACCATCGAGGCGCTTCCTCTCGATCGGGTGCGCACGATATTAGGAGTGCAGTGACAGGAACACGGCGCGACGAGTGGATCCCGATGTCAGACGGTGAGCGCCTCGCCGTCACGCTTTACCTTCCCGAAAGCGGTGTGCGGCCGTGCATCCTGGAGGCGCTGCCGTACCGGAAGGATGACCTGACCGCGTCGTTCCGCCCCGAATACATCCGGCTGCGCGACGAATTCGACTACGCGGTGGCCCGTCTGGATGTCCGCGGCACGGGCAGCAGCAGTGGCCGGGCCACCGACGAATACCCGTACCAGGAGCAGCGCGACCTGGCCGAGGTGATCGCATGGCTTGCCGACCAGGGCTGGTGCGACGGCAACGTCGGCATGTACGGCACGTCCTACAGCGGCTTCAACTCGCTGCACATGGCCGCCGAGTGCCCTCCTGCGTTGAAGGCGGTCATCGCGATCTATGCGACGGACGACCGTTTCACCGACGACGTGCACCTGTGTGGTGGCTCGCGACGGTGGCTCGACCTTGTCGACTACTGCCATTACATGACGCCGATGAATGCCCTGCCGCCGGTGCCCGCACTGTGGGGTGACGGCTGGCGCGACGAGTGGTCGGCGCGGATCGCCGAGCACGAGCCGTGGCTTTGGCATTGGCTCGAGCACACCCGCCGCGGCGAATACTGGGAGCACGGATCGATCCGCCCGTCCTACGACGACATCGGGTGTCCGGTGCTCATCGTCGCCGGCTGGGCGGATGGCTACCGCAACAACACGTTCCGCACCGTCGAGGCGTTGCGCGCGGCGGGACGGCACGCCGAGCTTCTGGCCGGGCCGTGGCCGCACGCGGCGACCTCGTCATGTCTGCCGGGTCCGCGCATCGATCTGGTTCCCGAGATGGTCACGTGGTGGGATCGCTGGCTGCTTGGCCGCACTCCCGAGGTCGAGCCGGCACCGGCGCGCTGGTACGCGAAGGCCTCCCACCGGCCCGCGCCCGATCTCGACGAGGTTCCCGGCGTGTGGCGAGCCGACGAGTGGCCGACGCCGCGCACCAGCGAGCAGAGAAGGCCTCTGTCGCCGAAGCCGCCGTACGAAGTGGTCGCCGATATCGGCCTCACCGCGTGGCTCTCGTGCAGCGGACATCTGCCATGGGGTCAACCTGACGACCAACGCGTGGATGACATCCGGTCGCTGACGTGGGACTGGCCGCTGGCTGACACACTCGAGATCGCAGGGTATCCGGTTGTACGGCTGCGAATTTCAACGACCGCATCGGTCACCAGCGTCGCCGTCAGGTTGTGCGATGTGGCGCCGGACGGCACGTCGACGTTGGTATCGCGTGGTTTCTTGAACCTGACCCGGCGCAACGGAATGGCCACGGCCGAGCCGCTGGTGCCCGGTGAGATCTACGACGTCGATGTCGAAATCGACGCGATCGCGTGGCGCTGGACACCCGGCCACATGCTGCGGCTGGCGCTGGCCGGCGCGGACTGGCCGAATGTGATCGCACCTCCGACCCCGCTGGCAATCACGGTCCACGGCGGCGAGTTAGTGCTGCCGGCCTACGATCCGGCCGAGAGCCCTTATCCAACACCAGCTTTCGTCCCAGGCAACGAGACCGCCGACGAGGACCCGGCCGCCGTCACCTGGCGGACGTCTCATGACGTGCTCGCCCGGGTCACCGGTGCGTTCGTCGAGCACGGCGGCGAACCCTACGACACTCCCCACGGCCGCGCAGGCGAGCACTACGTGGGCGAGGTGACAGTGCAGACGCAGAATCATCTGCAGTCGGCGCGGTCGGAGGTGACGTTCCTCGTCCACTACGACGACGACGGGTCAGGCGCTCCCGTTGACTGTGTGGTCTCGTCAGAGTTGCGGATCGAGGCGGACGAGACCGACCTGGACGTCAGGATCGAGCTGACCTGTACAGAGACGGGTTCGTCGGGCGACCGCAACTTCGGGGAGCGATCATGGCATCGACGGTTCGCCCGCGACCTCGCATGAACTCAGCGAGTTGTCTTGCGCGCCTGCAGCGTATACGTCAACGGCACCCGCTCCGGCCGGTCCTTCAGATGCCACTCCCAATGCTCGTCGCGCACCATGTGACCGGGCAGCCCCTCCCACGGGACGCTGCGGTGCTCTTCCAACGCGGTGAGCTCCAGCCCGGCTTCGAGCACTGCGCCGACGATTTCGCCCAACCCGTGATTCCAGCTGTGGGTCGTCGTGGTGGCGAAGACCACGTCCGTTTCGACGTAGGTGCCGTCGTATTCGAGCACGAGAGGTTCAAGCGTCTCGAAGTACGGGTAGTTGACGGCGAGCACATCGTCGCTGCGCTCCTCGTCGATGCTCCACATCATCGGATGAGCCTCCCGGATGAACAGCCGTCCGCCGGGCTGCAGCAGGTCAGCAACCGTTCGCGCCCATCGGCGGATATCGGGCAGCCAGCCCAAGGCTCCGACACCGGTGTAGACGAGGTCGAACCGGCCCGCGCCGAGCGCTGAGACGGCGTCGTACACCTCCGCCTTAACGAAATCCACGTCCGCTCCGGCCAGCGCCGCTATCCGCCGCGCCTCGGTCAGGGCTGCTGGTGAGAAGTCCAGCCCGGTCATGCGCGCGCCGAGCCGGGCGAGCGAGATGGTGTCGGTGCCGATGTGGCACTGCAGATGGATCCCATACAGCCCGGCGATGTCTCCGAGCCGCGGGAGATCGAATTGCACAACGTAACTCAGGAACTCTGGGTCCTCCGCGAATCGCGTGACATGGTAGCCAGGGGAGCGCGCGTGCGCGGGGGCGCGCTCGTCCCAGTTGAGGCGATTGATCTCTGCGTAATCCACAACTGCATCGTGGCACAGAGGGAGTCACATCGGCCACATCCGCCACGCGGGTAGCCGAGATGTCCTGGCGGAAAGCGTGCTATCACATGTGATATCACGTTCGAGGAGCACCAGCCGCCAACCGGGCGGTGACACTGTGACCAGTGGTGCGCATGGGCCCGAGTTCGCGGACCGTGCGATCACACCATCCAGTTCGCTACGTAAGACGGGTCGGTGAGGGCTGGACGGTCGAGGCGAAAGGCCGAGAGATCGTAAGGACTTTCGCCATCAACCGCCACGTCGGTGAGGAGGCGTCCGAACAGCGCCGCGAACTTGAACCCGTGTGCCGCACCGAGACCGACTGTGACGCTGGGATGCCCGGGGAGTCGATCAACGACGAAGTCGCGATCCGGCGTCAACGTGTACAGGCAGCGCTTGGACCGGACGGGTGCGCCCGATCCCGGGGATGACCTGGTGCATGAACGCCGTAAGCCGTTCCTGCATCACGTCATCAACCGCGCCGCTGCGGTCATCGCCCGTCACGGTGGGTCCACCGCAGTCCTGTGCGGCCTTGACAGTCGACTCGCCGTAGGTGGGGAAGCCGTAGTAGGACGGCTCGTCCATCCAGATCCACACCGGGAACGCACCGGGACTGAACTCGGCCGGGCGGGCCGGAGTGAAGTAGGTGACCTGCTCCTCGGTGACGGTCAGCGGTAACTGCACGCCGAGCGGGGCGAGCAGATCGGCAGTCCATGCGTCCGCAGATACCACCACGCGTCCCGCGCTCACCACACCGTCGGCGGTGACCACGTCGACGCCGTCGGCGCCGGGCACGATCGCCTCGACGCGGGTGTCGTAATGCAGCATCGCGCCGAGGTCGTACGCACGCCGCGCCATCGCGGCGGTCCCCTTGGCGGCAGGCACGATTCCGGTGCGGGCCTGATGGATTGCGGTCGTCCCGTCGGGCAGCACGAACGCCGGCCAGCGCATGCTGACCTCGCCGGCATCCAGTACGTCGTAGGCGATGTCGTGGGCGTCCATCGACGACGTGTAGTCCGCCATGGGGATCTGCGCATCGGGCGGAAACAGGTCAACCCCACCGGTGACCGTCACGAATTGCTCGCCAGACTCCTCCTCCAGACGGGACCATTCGTCGTAGGCGCCGAAGGTCAGGGCGACGTAGGCAGGGGTGTGGTAGCTGTGCCGGATGATCCGCGAGGTGTCGTGCGAGGCGCCGCGCTCGTGCCCGAACTCGAATGCCTCGATGCCGACCACGCTCAGTCCGCGGCTCGCGGCGTGCCATGCGGTCGAGCTGCCCAGCGCCCCAAGGCCGATGACCGCGAGGTCACATGTCTCAGCCACGGGAGCCGTGCCGCTCGAGCCGGGGAAGTAGCCAGCGTCGGATGTCGAGGGACGCGTCCTCCATCGGCGCGAACCAGCCCTGCGAGTAGTACCGCGACGTCATTCCGCGTTGTACTGACTCACAGATCGCCCAGTCCTGACGGTTGACCAGATCCCAGAAATCGCCTGCGTCAGTGGGATCGAACCCCGGTTTCGCCGCCTCGTCACGCGCGAAGAGCAGATCGCAGGTGATCTCGGTTCGGTCAACTACGTTGGGCCGCAACACAAACGCCGCGACGTGCTCGGCCGACAGCGACAGCAGCAGGTTCGGGTAGACGAGCTCGCCCTTGTGTCGAACCCGTTCCGCGTCGTCGAGGTCCGGGAACGGCGCGCGGTCGCTCGTGCCGGACAGGGTGAATGTCCATGCGCCGTCGCGGTGTGGGATGCCGTCGTCCCACGGGAGATCCGTGCCGCCACCGGCGAACGCGGGGACCAACCGCGACAGCTCGGGATGGACAGGACCGCAGTGGTAGCACTCGTTGTAGTTCTCGGCGACCACCTTCCAGTTCGCCGCGACCGAATAGGTCAGTCGCATGCCCACCACCAGTGTGTCGAGCGGATAGCGGCGAACCCGGTCCGGCACGGGACTCAGCGCGTCGACGACGGCAGGCGCCTCCAGATCCTCGGTGAGCCATAGGAATCCGCCCCATGCGGCGGCGCGCAGTGCCCACAGCCCGAAGGCCGACGTGTCCAGATCGATGTCGTCGGTGTGGGGAGCATGCAACAGCCGGCCATCAAGCCCGTAGGTCCAGGAATGGTATGGGCAGCGCAACGATTTCGCGTCGCAGGGCGTAGGCGGGACGCCCGACTCGACGGCCACCACCTGTGAACCCCGGTGTCGGCACACGTTCGCGAACGCGTGCAGGGATCCGGCGGCGTCGGCGGTGACGATGATCGACTCACCCAGAAACTCCACGACCGTCCGCCGATTGGCGCATACGCCGCCCGACGCGGCAAGCCCGAGGTCGTCTAGGCGACCGATGCACGTCCATTCGCGACGTAGCATTTCCGCTTCACGCGCGAACGACGACGGGTCCGTGTAGTGGTGCCGATCGAGCGCTGGCTGAAGTCCTGGCGGCCCGGTCTCCGTCATAGCGTCACCTCCCTGCATGGGCCGCAACGAGATGGCATGCGCTGGAATGGATGTCGGTGCCCGCCTCCGCACCGAGCACGGGCAGCGCGACGGTTCGGCACTGCTCGTCGACGCCTGCGGCGGCTGCCGTGCCGTCCGCTAGCGCGGGGCAGCGGGTGTGGAACCGGCAACCGGCGGGGATGCGCGTCGGGTCGGGCGTCTCGCCTGCGAGCACGATCGGCTCGACGCGCGCCGTCTCCGGAACCACCGAGAGCAGCGCCTTGGTGTAGGGATGCTGGGGCGCGAACATGATCTCCTCGGTCGGGCCGATCTCGATGATGCGGCCGAGGTACATGACCGCCACCCGGTCGGCGATGTTCCAGGCCAGGCCGAGGTCATGGGTGACGACAACCAACGTCAAACCCAGCTCGTCGCGCAGCCGCAGCAGCAGCGCGAGGATCTCCCCGCGAACCGACGCGTCGAGGCTCGACACCGGTTCGTCCGCGACGATGATCTGCGGGTCGAGGACGAGGGCACCCGCGATCACCACCCGCTGGCGCTGCCCACCGGAAAGTTCGTGTGGGTAACGCAGGTAGAAGCGCTCCGGAGGACGCAGCCCCGCGCGCGAAAGGGCATCGGCGACCTTGGCCTCCTCGCCCTGATGCAGACCGTGTACCCGCAGGCCCTCGGCTACCGCCTCGTATACGGTGTGCCTGGGATTGAGCGCTCCCGACGGGTCCTGCAGGATCAGTTGCGCCCGCCTGCGGTAGGCCTTCAGATCGCGGCCCCGGTACGACAGCGCCTCACCGGCCACGTAGACCGCGCCCGACGTCGGCCGCTGCAGACCGAGGATCGTGCGGGCCAATGTCGTCTTTCCTGAGCCACTTTCGCCGACCAGGGCGAGGATCTCACCGCGCCGGACAGCGAGGTCGACGCCGTCGACCGCGCGCGCCACCCCGCCGCCCCGGATACGGAATTCGACTTCCAGCTCACGCGTTTCCAGCGCCGTCGTGCCCGCTTCGGATGTTGCCGTCACACGAGCACCTCCCCCGCGCGATAGCAGGCGGCGTCCCGATCACCGTAGTGCTCCAGCGCCGGTTCCGATGTTGCGCACCGATCACGGGCCATCGGGCAACGCGGGTGGAACGGACAACCCGCAGGCAGGTCACCGGGGAATGGTGGATCGCCGGGCACACCGGCAGGCGCGTAGCGGAACTTTGCGTCGCCGATCCGGGGAAACGCCGCCGCGAGCGCCCGAGCATAGGGATGCAGCGGTCGGGTGAAGACGTCGCTTGCCTTGCCCTGCTCGACGATCCGGCCCGCGTACATGACCGCGACCTGGTCGCACGCCGCGGCGAGAACGGACAGGTCATGGCTGATGAACACCACGCCCAACCCGAGATCGGCAACCAGCGACGAAAGCAGGTCGAGAACCTGCGCCTGGACCATGACGTCAAGCGCTGTGGTGGGTTCGTCGGCGATGAGCAGCTTGGGTCGGCAGGCCAGGGCCATGGCGATCATCACTCGCTGTTTCTGCCCGCCGGAGAGCTGATGCGGGTAGGCACGCGCCCGACTTGCCGGCAGACCGACTTGCTCGAGGAGTTCACCGACCCGCGTGCCTGCTGCCTTCGCTCCGACGTCCTCATGCAGCAGGATCGGTTCGGCGAGTTGGGTTTCGATGCGCTGTACCGGGTTGAGCGCGTGCATCGCGCCCTGGAACACCACAGCGGCCTGCGCCCAGCGGACCGCGCGCAACTGACCGAACGACATCGCCATGACGTCCTCGCCATCGAGGCGTATGTGGCCGGTAACCTGCGCAGACTTTGGCAGCAGGCGCAACACCGAGCTCGTCAATGTGGTTTTGCCACAGCCGGATTCGCCGGCGATACCGACGGTCTTGCCCAGCGGCACGCGTAACGACACATTGCGCACCGCGGGAACCGGACCCTGTCGGGACTGGTAGGTGATGCTGACATCGTCGAACTCCAGCAGCGTCATACGTGTGCCCCGCGCGGGTCGAGGATGTCCTCGAGCGTTCGCCCGATGAGATTGAAGCCCAGCACGACCAGGACGACGCAGATACCGGGTGCGGCCAGATACCACCATGCGCCCGCCGAGATTGCCCCGCTGGCGAAGGCGTCATCGAGGATCGTTCCCCAGGACACCGCGGTCGGGTCCCCCAGGCCGAGGAAGGACAACGTCGTCTCGGACAGGATCGAGATCGACACGGCGAGCGTCGTATTCGCCAGCACAAGCGGCATGACGTTGGGAAGAACGTGCCGTGTCATCTGGTGCAAGTCGCTTCCGCCCAACGCCTTGGCCCGCTCCAGATACGGCCTGCCCTCGACGGAGAGTGTCTGGGCTCGGATCAGCCGGGCGGTGGCGGGCCACGAGGTCACGCCGATCACGATGATGATGTTGAGCAGGCTCTTGCCGAGAACGGTGGCCAGGACGATGGCCAGCGGCAGGAACGGGATGACGAGGAACCAGTCGGTGAGCCGGTTCAGGACTCCGGCGACCAGTCCGCGGTAGTGCCCCGACGCGATGCCGACGGCGGTGCCGATGACCATCGCCAGCACGGTGGCGCACAGCCCGACGAGCAGCGAGATGCGGGCGCCCCACGCCACCAGCGCGAGGACATTCCGCCCGGAATCGTCGGTGCCGAGCCAGAATTGCCCCGACGGGTTTTCGTAGACTCCGCCGGTCGCCTTGGTGACGTCGAGTTGGGACTCGTCGAAAAAGACCGGCGCGAGCAGTGCGATCGCGGCGAAGAGGACGAAGATCGTGAGACCCAGCATTCCCTGCCGGGAACGGCGAAACTGGCCCGCCAGGTTGTTCCACGACCGGCGCCGTCGCGCCCACACGATCGAGCGCGACGAAACGGGAGCGGTCTGAGTCGTCATGTCCGCACCCGCGGATCGAGCCGGGCGTAGAGCAGGTCGGCGAGGAGGTTGGCGAGAATCACGGCCGCGGAGAACAACAGGAAGAGCGTCTGCAGCAGGGGTATGTCCGGCCCGCGCAGGGCTTGCACGGTCAGGGAGCCGAGACCGGACAGCGAGAACACGTACTCGATAGTTATCGCGCCGCCGATGACGAAGCCGAGGTTGAGAAAGATCAGCGTCGTCGTCGGCAGGATGGCGTTGGGTACCGCGTGCTTGCGGCGCACCTCGGCGTCGCGCAGGCCCTTGGCGCGCGCGGTTTGCAGGTACTCCTGGCCCATCTCGTCGATGAGCGAGGCTCGCATGACCAGGGAGTACTCGGCGAGATAGACGACGGTGAGAGTGAAGACCGGCAACGTGAGATGCCATGCGACGTCGGCTAATCCAGCGAACGTGCCGACGTCGACGCCGGGTGTGGACAGGCCGCCGACGGGAAAGATTCCCGGCATTCCGAACACGCCGACCGAGAACACGGTCAACAGGATCATCCCGAACCAGAACTCCGGCATCGAGTACAGCACGAGAGTCGTTGTGGTGGCGACCTTGTCGAACCGCTCGCCGCGCTTCCACGCGCTGCGGACGCCCAGCCATACGCCGAAGACCGTCGCGAGCACGGTCGCCGTTCCAACCAGCAACAGAGTCGGCCCGATCCGCGGGACGATGACGTCCCACACGGGGACGCTGAACTGCTGAGAGGGCAACTCAGGGACGAACGGATTCTTGATGTACTGGACGAACTGCTCGGCGATCGGGGCGTTGAGTTTCGCCTGCATCTGCCTCCTGATCTCCGGATCCACGTCCCGCCCGCGGAAGTAGAGCGCAATGGGATCACCGGGCAGCATGCGGAAGAGGAAGAAGTTGAACAGGATGACGAAGACCAACGTCCCTATCGACGACAGCACCCGTGACACCGCGAACCGAGCACCCGGCCCCAGGACGCGCCCCCGCCCGGCGGCCTGCGGGGTGGGCGCGACATCCGGTGCGCTTATCAGCGCCATGGTTGCATCACTCCCGGTCGTCGGCCGCCCCGGCGCGGCGGCGTCTGAACAACAGGAAGGCGAGGCCACCGAGGACCACCACAGCGGCCACGATTCCGCCGATCAGCGCCGGTGACGGGCCACTCGACTCCCCCGCGTCCGCCGCGATGGGCTTGAGGTTCTCGTAGGTCCACGTCCCGTACTGGAACAGGTACGAACCGTTGGGATCGGGCTGCGGCACGAAGCCCTCGAACTTGTCGGTGCGGTAGGCGACCAGGTTGTCGTAGTAGTAGGTCACCGCGTACGGCCAGTCGTCGTACAGCATCTGCTGCATCTGCTTGACGAGCTCGGTGCGCTTGGCCTCGTCGGTCTCGGTGCCCTGGGCGTCGAAGAGCTTGTCGTACTCGGGGTTGCAGTAGAAGGAGTCGGAGAGACCGGCCAGAACGCTGCCGCCCTCCTCGTAGGACCTGCTGCCGCATGTCATGGTGGAGAGCTGGTAGTTCGGGTCGGGCTCGACGACCCACCCCCACTCGAACATGTCGAACTCGCCCTGGCCGATCTTCTCGGTGAGGGCGTCCTCGGAGATGAGCGTGACGTTCGCCGAGATGCCGACATCGGCGAGGTAGCGCTTGATGTACTCGACAGCCTTTTTCGAAGTCGCGGAGTCCGACCGGCCGAAGAGACGGAAATCCAGCCGCGCGCCGTCTTGAGCGGTGCGGATGCCGTCCGGACCGACGCGGTAGCCCGCGGCATCCAGCAGCGACTTCGCCTTGGCCGGGTCATAGGTGACCTCGTTGGGCGGAGCGAGGTGCAAGTTCTTGTACATCGCCGGTATGACGGTCGAGCCGACGCTGCCGTGTCCACCGAACACCTTCTCGAGCATGGTCTTTCGGTCCAGTGACCATCCCATCGCCTCACGGAGGCGCTTGTCCTTCAGCAGTGGGTTACCGTCCCCGATCGGCCTGCCGGATTCGAGCGCGGCGCCGGTGTTGAAGGCGAGCTCGTTGAATCCCGAGTACACCGCCGACAGGCGCTTGATATTCGGCGCGTCGGCCAGGGAATCGAAGACGTTCGCCTCCAGGTTGTCCGCGTAGTCGATCTCGCCCTTCCTCAGTGCCTGGCCGAGCGCGTCCGGGTTGGCGTAGAGCTTAAAGACGACCTCGTCGACGGCGGGCTTGCCGTTGTAGTAATTGGGGTTCGCGACCATCCTGACGAACTGCCCGACCTGCCGCTCGGCGACCAGATATGGCCCTGAGCCGACTACTGGATTGCCACCCTGCGGTTCGTTGTTGTAGCTCTGGATCGCCGTTTCGTCGATCTTGGACCAGACGTGCTCGGGCAGGATGTAGACGTACAGCCTGTCCATGATCGGGGTGGGTTTGTCGACACGAAGGATCAGCGTGGTGTCATCGGGCGCCTCGGCCTTGGTGATGTTCTCGACGTAGTTGCCGTAGTTGGTCTTCTCGAACGTCCCGTCGATGATCCGGTTGAAGGTGTAGGCGGCGTCCTTGGCGGTCAGCGGCTGCCCGTCGCTCCATTTCAGCCCTGACCTGATCTTGTAGGTCCAAAACGTCTTGTCCGCAGACTCCTCCCAGGATTCCGCGAGACCAGGCTCGATGCTGAAGTCCTTGGCTCCGTACATGGTCAGAGGGGGATAGGCCATCTGGAAGATCTCGTATGCGGCGACGGTGATCCCGATGAACGGGTTGAGGGAGTCGACGTCCTGGGTGACTCCGACCGTGAACGTGGTCTTTGGCGGTGGGGGCTCTTGGGCGCTCGAGAGACCGGTTGAGAGGACGAGCAGCCCTACAACGGTGGCGATCGCGGCAACGAGGCGGGCGGGCCGATGCGACATCACGTGCCCCTCATGTTTGAACGGCGAATCAGGACGCACCAAATACACCACGAAAGGTGGAGTTGCGTAGGCAGTCCGATGATCTTGAGGAATTTCGTTTCACAACCGGAACATGTCCCGAGACAGCGGAATATCGTTCCAGCACGACTTAGTTCCCATCGAAAGAGTCCCGGAGGTTCTGTGCCATCACGCGATGATTCTGACTGGGCCCTCGCACCGCCGGTCGCGCGGACCGGAGGTGACCAGCGCGGCCCGTACGGTTGGATCGCCGAGCCGACAGCGGAGCTGATCGACCTTCTCGACGCCGAGCGCGCGTACTACGAGGCGCGGACTGCGCCGCTGGCCGACCTGCGCGCCGAGCTCGCCGCCGAGATGGCCGCGCGAGTCCCTGACACGTCCGAATCCGCGTCGTGGCGGTGCGGACCGTTCACCTACCGCGAAGTCCACGCGGCGGGCGCCGAATTCCCGGCCGTGGTGCGGCGCAGCGACGACGGGCCCGACGAATCGGTGATCGACCTGCAGCAGGTCGCCGACGCCCACCCGCGCGCGGAGTTTCACCGGGGCGAGCTCGAGGTGAGCCCCGGCGGGAGAATGCTGGCCTGGTCCTACGACATAGTCGGCGACGAGCGGTACCGCCTGCGGTTCCGCGACCTGCAGACCGGTGCGGACCTGCCCGGTGTCATCGAGGCGACCTACCCCAGTGGCGGGTGGAGCGCGGATGCGACGACGTATCTGTATCTGCGCACCGACGAAGTCAATCGGCCGCACCAGGTGTGGGCCCACACGCTGGGCACCGATCCCTCGACTGACGTGCTGGTCTTCACCGAGCCCGACGAGCGCTTCGAGGTCAGCGTCGACGTCACCCGCTCGGGGGCGTGGTTCGTGATCACCGCATCCTCGCGGAACACGTCCGAGGTCCACCTGCTGTCGACCGCGCACCCTGCCGGTACTCCGATTCTGGTGCGTCCACGATCCGATCTCGTCGAGTACTTCGTGGAGCACGCGCCGGGACCCGAGGGCGATCGATTCCTCATCGTCACGAATCTGGACGCTGAGTCGTTCCGCATCGCCACCGCACCGGTCGATGCGCCAGGGGACTGGAGTGAGTACGTCGCAGAGGATCCGACGACGCGCATCTACGAGGTGGAAGCGTTCGCCTCGGCTGTGGTGGTGTCCGCCCGGCGCGAGGGCGTCGGGATGCTGACTGTGCGCCCGTACGGCGGTGTGCCCTACGACGTCTGGCCCGATCAGGCCGGCGGGCTGGTGAAACTGGGCCGCAACGAGGTGTTCGACGCCGAGTTCGTCACCGTCGTGCAGCAGTCGTTCATCCACCCGAGCCGGACAGAGGACGTCGACAGCGCATCGGGCCGCCGCAGCCTGCGTCACGTCGAGCGGATTGTCGGGGTGGACCCCGACGCCTACGTACAGGAACGTCACCTCGCCCGCGCGAGCGACGGTACGCAGGTACCCGTGGTCGTCGTGCGAGGGCGCGACGTCGACCTCGACGGCCTGCCACCGCTCTACCTTTACGGCTACGGGTCGTACGAGGCGTGCATGGACCCCGACTTCGGCTACGACTGGTGGCGCTCACTGCCCTCGCTGCTCGACCGCGGCGTCGTGTGCGCGTTCGGCCAGCCCCGCGGCGGAGGCGAGTTGGGCCGACGATGGTGGCTCGACGGCAATGTACGGGCTAAACCCAACACCATCGACGACCAGGCGGCCGTCGCAGATTTTCTCGCCGACAAGTTCGTCGACGGCACTCGCATCGTGACCCGCGGGCTGTCGGCGGGTGGCCTTCTGCAGGGTGCGCTGTACTCCCGCCGTCCCGAGCGCTTCACCGGGATCGTGGCGGAGGTGCCCTTCGTCGACGTGGTCACCACCATGTCGGACCCGTCGCTGCCGCTGACCATCCCGGAGTGGGACGAGTGGGGAAATCCGGCCGACCCCGGCGACCGCGAAGTGATGATGTCGTACTCGCCGGTCGACAACCCGCCGCCTGCGAACGCGCGACCGGCACTGCTGGTCACGGGAGCCGTCCACGACACGAGGGTGCTCGTCCGGGAGCCGGCGAAGTGGGTCGCGACGCTGCGAGCCGGCGATCCTGACCACGGCGCAGGCATCGATCCCACCTCAGCGGTGTCCCGGTGCACGATCCTCTTTCGCGCCGAAACCGGCTCCGGCGCCCACGAGGGCCCTGTCGGGCGCTATTCCCAACTCGACTACGAGGCCGAGATCTACGCCTGGATCCTCACTTGCTTCGCTCTGGGTTGAAGTCGAGTGAGCTGGCTCGAAGGGGTCGGCCTTTCCGGGCTCGTGCTCGAGTACGTGGCGCTGAAACTTCATCAGGTAGGCGAAATACACACCGCCCGCGAGTAATAGGCCGGCCACGATCATTATCGGGACCACCGTCGCCGAGGACGCAATCACGATAGTCATCGCGGCGAGAACCCACACCAGTGCGACGACGGCAACCGGCAACTCGAAGCGCCCAAGGTCGAACGCTCCTTGCTTGTGTTCGAGTTTCCGGCGCACCACCAGATAGAGGACGATCGTCATCGCATACGGAATGTTCGTGAGGATCGCACCAGCCAGGATCAATTGCAGGAGCGCCCCGCCGGGCATGACGATCATCAGCACGATGCCGACGGCAAGCACGAAGAGCGTCGCCCAAATCGGTGTCTGGGTACGTGGATTGACCTTCTTGAGCAGACCGTGCGCGGGAAGGCGCCTGTCGCGCGCCATCGCAAAGATGATCCGCGCCGTTGCCGCCATCGAGACCACGGCGGCTCCGAAAAACGCGATCGCGATCACAAGCAGGAACGGCCTCTCGAGACCCGGGCCGAACTGATCGCGCATGATTTCCGCGACAGGCGAATCGCTTGCGGAGACGCGACCCATATCAGTGATGGCGACCGTCAGTGCGAGGATGAGCAGCATCCCCAAAACGGCTGCCGCGACAACAGATCCGACGATCGCCCGCGGAACGCTGCGGTGCGGATCCTTGGCTTCCTCGGCCATGTTGGCTGAGGCATCGAAGCCGACCAGCGTCGACAGACCCATGATCAACGCAGCCATCAGTCCGCCGCCGAGCGCGAAGTAGTTCGGGGCGCCCTCGGCAATTCCCTGCGAGACCAGATTGTGCGTCGATCCATGGCCGGTCAGAATCACCGCGACGACCAGGGCGATGCCCAGCACCACGACGATCGCCAGTTCGACACCGACGGCCAGCGAGTTCGTCCAGCCGACAATCCGCGTCGAGGCGATCACGATGACGGCCTGGATCACCAGCAGTATCACCGTGATAACACGTGCGGTGACTTCGCTCGGGGCCATGTTGAACAACGGCATCAGGCATTGGCTTGCCAACGCATTGTCGACTGCGACCGGGCTGAGTCCCACATTCCACACCGCGATCCAGCCGAATATCCAGCCGATCTTCGGGTTCGCCAGCCGTGAAGCCCATTGGTATGACGAGCCGCTGAGCGGGATCCGCGCCGCGAATTGCGCGTACACCAACGCCACCAGGATCTGGCCGACCGCAACGATCGGGAAAAGCCAGATTCCAACCGGACCCGAGTTCCGCAGCACGTCGTCGTACGTGGAGAACACCCCAATTACGACCGAAACCGACGCGAACGAAATCGCGAACATCTGAAACGAGCTGAGCGTCCTTCTCAGTTCTGGCTTGTAACCGCCGTCCTCGATGTCCCTGCCGGTGGGGATCCCGTTCATCACGTCGCTTGGCCTTCCATAGTCGGGAGTCGTGCTGGCCTAAGGTATGGCCGGCACGAGGGCTGCAGCATCGGGTGAAAGATGCGTTTGCCCGCCTCGCATATGGTGCAAATGATGTAGTCAGAGCAGGTTGGCCAAGGTCACGCAGACCACTGTCCCTCCGACGATGGAGATGAGCATGTTGCGTTTCCAGAGATGCAGTAGCGCGACGGTGCCAACTCCCGCGATTTCAGCGACTCCGTGTGTGGTCGTGGTGTCTTTGATGCCGGCAAGGCAATAGATAGCCAGGATCATGACGGCGCCGGCCGGCATCCATCGGCTCAGGTCGTCTGCGATGGGATGCCGCTGGAGCGTGCGTGCAACGGGGAATGGCAGCGCGCGCAAGCCGACCGTAATTGCGACGCAAACAGCCACTGTCACAAGGAGATAAGCGATGTTGGTCATCGCGTGGCTTTCCGGCCGACATTATGGCGGACCACCAGCGCTGCTGCGAATACGGTCATGGCAACGAGAATGATCGCGTCGTGGGCGACCACTACCAGCGCCACAGCGCAGCTCGCGGCGGCGAGAACGGCGGTTGTCTTATCGGCGTCGCGGAGAGCGTCTATCGACAGGACGAGAAACAACGCGGTGAGGATGAACCCCAGGCCGTCGACGTCCGCGAGAAAGGCAGTCCCGATGAGCGCCCCGATGAGTGCGCCGAGCGCCCAGGATGCGTGCAGCCCCACCTGGGTCCACAGGATCCGCGGACTGGACAGGGTATGTGGCTGCTTCCTGGTGATCAGCGCATACGCCTCATCGCACAGCGCGAAGACACTATAGGTTTTCGCGGCGCGACCCCGCACCCGATACAGCGGAAAGGTCAAGCCGTAGAACAGGTGTCGCGAGTTGACCAGAGCCGTGGTAAGCGCAATGGCGGCTACCGAGGCGCCGCCTGCGAGCATGCCGACGATGACGAATTCGGCTGATCCGGCGAACACCAGCGTGGCCGTTGTGGGCGCAAGCCACCAGGGAAGATCCAATCCCGCGACAACGACCCCGAACCCAATTCCCAAGGCCAGCAACCCAATCCAGACCACACCGGCTTCCCGGACCGCGGTTCGCAAATCGTCTCTCTTGAGCATAAAGCAATAATAGAGAGATTTCTGCGCAATATGGTTGCTACTTGTTGCCCTGCTAGACGGTTATGCGCAATCATATAACTGTGGATCAGCTAGATCGCGCAATAATTGCCGAGCTGCAGCGCGACGGCCGTTTGACGAACCAGGAGTTGGCCGCCCGGATCGGCCTGACGGCAGCGCCGTGTCTGCGACGAGTACGGCGACTCGAGGAGAGCAGAATCATCACGGGCTACGTCGCCGTGGTGGACCAGGTCGCCGTCGGCCGGGGGTTCGAGATCATCATCAACGCCGACCTCATCGCCAAGAATGCGGCCAGCGTCGAGGAGTTCGAAGCTCGCTTGATGGCAATGGACGAGGTCGTCGAACTCCGCCGAATGTTCGGCCTACCCGACTACATCATCCGCGTACGGGTCGCGGACGCGGATGAATACGAACGCTGGCTGACCACACGGCTGATGTCCGATCCGGCCATCGCCCGCGTAGATTCCCGCGTCACGATGAAGACGCTCAAGCCGTAAAACTTCGGAGAGTGACGATCGCTCGAAACGTCACCTGCGATATCGCATTCACGCAGCGATGCGCCTTGGGTGGGCAGTTTTTTTCAGTGGATGCCCGGTGGTGATTGACTCACCCGAGTACTGACACGCTTACGTGAAAGATGGCTAACTATCACGACCCCCCAAGCAACATGTGCGACTATTGTGCCGAACACCCTTGGGAGGATTACAGCAAACAATGATGCGCGGGTATCCACAGATAGTTGAATTGCCACGAGGTAGTGCTACCAGCCAATCAACGCGATGCTGAAATGGCTTGGAACCGGCACCGTTGAATCAGCAACACATACTCACAGAGCTCGACCGCGGGCGTCGTTCGACGGCGTTTTCTCGCAGCTAACACGAAAGGGGGAAGGAGTGCAGACACCCCAGCATCATCTGGGGGCGCTCATGCTCCGAAAGCTGCTCGGCGGGGTCCGCTGCGCGGTCACCGCTCGCGGCGGCTACCACCCCGGCGCTTGCTTCAGCACGCGTCGCCGACACGCTTTGCGAACCCGGCCTGTAGGGGTATCCGCCCACTTTGCAGTGCCAATTGAACCCGCGGGCGGGCCAGACACGTGAAACTTACGATGGCGGCGATTTTTGCTCGCTAATCTCGGAGATCGCAAATTTTCGACCGCGGAGTGGGGGACGATTTCGTTATGGGCGGATTACGTAAGGGCGGTAGCACGCCGCCCGAGGGCGGCGGTACACCGCCCCAGGGTGGCGCTCCGCCCCCGGCGCGGGGCGGCATCGTCGATGCGTTGGCGGCCGCCGGGTTCCTTCACGCCGTCGAGGTCGGCAGGGGTGGCGCAGGCGTCGTGTATCGGTGCTACCAATCGGCTCTCGCGCGAAGTGTCGCGATCAAGTTGCTGGCATCCGACCTCGATGAGAACAACCGGGAGCGTTTCCTGCGCGAGGGTTACGCGATGGGAGGGCTGTCCGGCCACCCCAACATCGTGAACATCCTGCAGGTCGGCGTCACCGAAAACAGCCGACCATACATCGTGATGCCTTACCACGCGGCGGGTTCCCTCGCGGACCGCGTGCGCCGCGAAGGCCGAATCGGTTGGCCGGAGGTCTTGCGCATCGGGGTGAAGTTGTCCGGTGCTTTGGAGAGCGCACACCGGGCAGCCACCCTGCACCGCGATATCAAGCCCGCGAACGTGCTCGTCAACGATTACGGCGACGCTCAACTGAGCGACTTCGGGATCGCGCGCATCGCCGGCGGTTATGAAACCCAGACCGGATTCTTCACTGGCACCCTGTCCTATACCGCGCCCGAGGTGCTCTCCGGCAAGCCGCCGACGGTTCAGTCCGACGTGTATTCGCTTGGCGCCACGCTTTACGCGTTGATCGCCGGCAGTGCCGCACACGAGCGCAAGACCGACGAGGATCTGATCGCGCACTATCTCCGGATCACCTCGACGCCCGTGCCCGACCTGCGTCCCGGCGGAATCCCGGCCGACGTGTGCGCCGCCATCGAGAAGGCGATGTCGCTCGAACCGGCCAACCGGCAGGCGTCGGCGGAGGAATTCGGCCGCGAACTACAGGCGGCACAACGTCACAACGGGTTGACAGCGGATTCGATGGCGCTCAGCCCGCTCAGCGGCGCGGTTACGCGTGAACGAACGGTGAACACTCCAGCGATGCCCTTGTCAGGGTCGAGCATTTCCGGCGGCGCGCCGCCACCGACGTCGGGTCCTCCTCAATCGACCGCGGGTACGCCTCCGCCGACGGCAATTGCTCCTTCCCCGACGGGGGGCATGTCACCGCCCCCACCAAAGCCGGATGCGCCCACACCGCACGCCATGAACGTGGCGAGCATGCCGTGGCCGATCCAGCCCGGCGCACCGGCCGGGCCGCCACCGCAGAAGCGAAATCTGAAACCGATACTGATTGCCGCCGGGGCGGCCGCCGTAGCGCTGCTGTTGGTGATCACCGGCGTCTACTTCATTTTCTCCCGCGACAAGGGGGAAAGCGAAACCACAGCCGCCGCGAGTCAACCCACGGCCGAGACCCAGGCGGGCTGGCATCCGATCACGAATGCGCGCGTTGCCCGCGAGGCAGCGACGACCACCGAGGCCGACGGCACGATCTGGATCTTCGGCGGAGTCGGGGCAGACGGCCAGGTCAGCGGGCGGCACGAGGGGTATGACCCGGCCATCGACAACTGGAAGGGCGGCGACGACCTTCCCGTCCCGGTTCAGCACGCGATGTCGGTGACGTGGGACGGCAACCCGGTCGTGCTCGGCGGCTGGCGGGCCGAGGGCTCCAACACAAGGGTCGCGACGGACAAGGTCTGGCGGGTCGTCAACAGTCGCTGGGTGGAACTGCCGCCGCTGTTGCAGCCCCGCGCGGCGGGTGCGGCGGCCGTGGTCGGCGACCGCCTCGTCGTCACCGGCGGGGTGGGCACCAACGGCAAGCTGCTGAATACCACCGAGGTTTTCGACGGCACTTCGTGGACGCTCGGAGCCCAAATGCCAACACCGCGACAGATGCTCGGCGCGGCGTCAGACGACAAGGTCGTGTATGCCGTCGGCGGATCCGACGGGAACGCCGACCTACCGACGGTCGAGGCGTACGACCCCGCCGCCGACAGCTGGACGTCATTGCCGGCCCTTCCCCAGCCGCGCAGCGACCTCGGCGTGGCCATCGCCGACGCACGTCTGGTTGCGGTCGGTGGCCTGTCCGCGGGACAGGTTCAGAAAAGTGTGTCAGTGATGGATCTCGCCGCGAAGACGTGGGCCGGGTTGCCGGACATGAGCACCGCGCGGCACGGCATGGCCGTTGCGGCGGTGGACAAGTCGGTGTACGCGATCGGCGGAGCGACGGCCGTGGGCGACGACCAGGTGACCGCGACGGCGGAGGCACTGAAACTCGCACCACGTAAGCTCCAGCCCGCACCGGAATGGCGGGCGCTACCCGATGCGCCGACCCCCAGGCTGATGATGGCATGGACGGTGGTCGACGACAGCATCTGGATGGCAGGCGGCATGAGCGAAGGTAACAACCTGCAGGTGGTGCAGAGCTACAACCCGCAGACCGGAGCTTGGCAACAACAGCCTCCGCTTCCCGTGCCCCTGCATCACGCGACGGCGGCTACATACCGCGGTGAGGTAGTGGTAATCGGGGGCGCCAGTGAAGAACTCGCGAACGCGTCGAACAAGGTCTACGCGCTGCGTGGGGGTACCTGGGTGGAGTTGCCGAACCTCACGCACGCGCGCGCGGGGGCGGCAGCGGCGGTGGTCGGTGACAAGCTCGTTGTCGTCGGCGGTCAGAACGAGAAGCAACTCGTCCCGCAGACCGAGGTGTTCGACGGCCAGTCCTGGTCGGACGCGGCCGATCTGCCGACCCCACGCGAACACCTGGCAGCAGTGTCGGACGGGTTCTACGTGTACGCCGTCGGTGGACGTTTCCTGTCCGCCGACAAGAACTCCGCGGCGCTCGAGCGCTTCGACCCGGCATCCGGAACGTGGGAGAAGTTGGTGGACATGCCGACTCCCCGCGGCAGCTACGGCGCCACGTTCATCAACGGCCGCATCGTCGCCGTCGGCGGCGAGGAACCGACGCAGGTTCTCGGCACGGCCGAGATGTACGACATCGCGGAGGGGAAGTGGTCCTCACTGGCGCCGCTACCGACGGCGCGGCACGGCGAGGTGGTCGCCACCGTCGGTAACACGGTGTACGTCATCGGCGGGGCGAACCGGCCCACCCATGAAGGAGCGGTCGCGACGGTCGAGGCGCTGGACTTCATCTAGCCTGCGCCTGACCGACGGCCCGCGCTGCTTACTGCGCGGATAGGAAACCCTGTCCGGTAAGCAGTGGAATCTCGCTTCCCGGCGATTCCGCAGCGGCGCCTTGATCACGACCATTTCCCTATGGCAGTCCTGCAGATCGTCGTCGCCAGCATTCGGCCGGGCCGACTGGCGCTGCCGGTCGCGCAATGGCTCGCCGAGTGCGCCCGTGAACATGCCGGCTTCGACGTGCACCTCGACGACCTGGTCGAGGTCGCTTTTCCGTTGTTGGACGAGGGCACGACCGTCGGCGCGGCCGACGCCGTGGTTTTCGTCTTGCCCGAAAACGACTACGAGTTCAACGCGGTACCGAAGAGCGCCGTTGACAGTCTGCACTTCGAGGGGCAGTACAAGCTTCTGGGTTTCGTCGGTGGCGCCAACACGCCAATCCCCGAGTCGGTCTGCATTCGCCGTGCAGGGCGGTGCATCGAAGGCGGCCACTTCGTCGCCACCGAGGCGATAGCACGTTCCGCGTCGGTGATGCTGGGCGAACTGCGACGCCTGACATCCGTTCCAGCCCAGAGCATTTAGACCACATCATTGAGCTCCCATTTCGGCGCGCAACAGCCGGCTTACCCGACGGATAGAAAACCCTTCCCCTCACGGCGGGAAAACTGGCTTCGCGGCGATTACGCCGCGACCGCGCAATCACGACTATTTACCTATGACCACCAACGCTGAAGAACAGCAAGCCATCTGGTACGTATCGGGGCTCACCGAGGTGCTGGCAGGCCCGGCATCGCGCGAGCACGACGATGCGATCGTTCAGTTCGATCGCCATCACAGGACCCGCACGCCCGCACGCATGACCGCTTCGACCAGGGCCATCAGCCATGCGGATCAACGGCGATTGGACCAGTGGGGCTTTGTCGTCATTCCCGACGTCGGAAACCTGACCGTCGCAGAGGAACTCGTTCGGTCCGTGGGCGACCCGATCCCGCAGTATCACGGTGGCCTCACACACGAAGTGACCTACCGTCCGGGAAATGACCACAAGGCGTATTCGCAAAGCGCGAACACGATCTTGGCCCACACCGAGGCGCCCGGATGGGACCCCAGCCCTGCCTACCTCGCGCTGTTCTGTCACCGCCAGGCTCGCTGCGGGGGCGGCCACACCGACCTCCTCGACGTGCGCCAGCTGGTGGGGGCCCTCGACGCTGACGAGATCGCCTTGATGACCGATGCCGAGTTGCACTTCCCCGGACCGACCGGAGGCGTTCGGAGCACGATGCTGAGCACCGACTCCGCGGGAGACACGGTCGCCCGCTTCAGCTACAACCTGCTGACCACCTCCGACTACGACCCTGACCTCGGCGTCGACGTCGAACACTCGGGGTTGCCGCTCGGCGAGCCCGGCCGCACGCTGGCCCACCGTGTCAGCGACCTCTTCCGCGAACTGCGCACCAGTGTGCTGATCCCGGACGGCTCGCTGCTGATCTGGGACAACCAGCGCATGCTGCACGCCCGATCGGAATACGCGGATCGCGCTCGTCACCTCACCCGGTTCTTTTGCGGCGACTGGAGGCGGGCATGACCGACGGACTGGTGCACATCCAGGGACTCCCGTCGTTCGATCCAACCGATGTGTGCGAAAGCGCGATCATCAAGCGCCTCGCTGGAAACTGGCGGCGGCGCGCGACGGTAAAGCGTGACGAGCCCGACCTGGACGCGCTCTTCGATACCAACCGACCCGACTACCCCGAGCGGATCATCCCGTTCCGCCACCACCCCACCTGGCAGGCACTGCCGGACGAGGCGCGGTCGCGTCTCCTCAGCTGGGCGTGGATCGCCTACAACCGGCATACGGTGCTTGCGGAGCAGCGCGTGGCCAACCCCGCGTTCGCGCTCGTCATGGAAGGGGAGTTCCCCGGCCTCGGCGGTCATGACATGGAGATCGCCCTCGCACAAGCGATGGTCGACGAGCAGTACCACAGCCTGATGCACATCAGTGCGAGCGCACTGACAAGGCGCAAGCGCGAGCACGCCTTCCCCGACCACCTTCTTCCCGAATCACACACGGCCCGCACGCATCAGCTGCTGCGCGCGCAATGCGCCGAACGCTGGCAGCGCAGTCTGACCACGCTGGCCTTCGCGACCGTCTCCGAGATCTCGATCAACGCGTATCTTGATCTGCTCGCCGACGATCCCGACATCCAGGTGGTCAATTCCACCACCGCCAAGCTGCACAACCGCGACGAGTACTGCCATGCGTCGATCTCCGATGAGATGGCGAAGATGGTCTATGAAGTTCTCGACACCGAGAAGCGGCGCTTCTTCCTCGACATGCTCGTGGCCGGGCTCGAAGCCTTCGTCGCGACCGACTACACGACCTGGTCGGCGATCCTTGCGATCGAGAACGTCAAGGGCGCCGACCGCATGGTCGCAGACGTCCGCGCCGAAAAGTCGAGCTCACGCCTGGTCCGCGACTACACCGGCCTGCATTCGCTGATGTCCGACATGGACGTGCTGGGTGAAGTCGACTTCGACTGGGGACTGGCGGAGGTGAAGAAATGACCTCGCTCATCAACGCAGATCGCGCAGCCCTTGCACCTCGGTCGGTCAGCGGCGACCGGCTCTGCCGCCTCGTCGGCGAGCGGACGAAAGACACCGATCTCGCCCACGATGCGCGCGTCGTGTCCGCGGTTCTGCCGTTCAAGGTGAGCAGTTATGTGATCGACGAGCTGATCGACTGGAACAACGCGCCCAACGATCCGATCTACCGGCTCACGTTCCCGCACCGCGACATGCTCGAGGTCGAGCACTTCGAACTGGTCGAGGAGGCTGTGCTGGCCGGCGACAAGGAGGGGATCCGGCAGGCTGTCACCAAGGTGCAATACGCGCTGAACCCGCACCCCAGTAACCAGCTCAGCATGAACGTCCCCCAGGACAACGACCTCGACGCCTGGGGCCTGCAGCACAAGTATCCGGAGACGCTGCTTGTCTTCCCGCGGCAGGGACAGACGTGCCACAGCTACTGTGGCTACTGCTTTCGGTGGGCGCAATTCGTGGAGCGGCCCGAGCTGAAGCAGGCGGTACCCGGGCCGGAGACGATGACCAGGTACCTCGACAGCCATCCTGAGGTCACGGACGTACTGCTCACGGGCGGAGATCCTCTTGTCATGCGAACGGATCTGCTGGCCAGCTACCTCGAACCCCTGCTGGAACCGGGCCGCGAGCACGTCGAGACCATCCGGATCGGGACGAAGGCCCTCTCGTTCTGGCCGTACCGGCTGCTTGCCGGTACGGAGGCCGACAGCCTCCTTCGACTGCTCGAACGGCTCACCGCCGCAGGCAAACACGTCGCAATGATGCTGCACCTGTCGCATCCCGCGGAGTTGAAGACCGACGCGGTCAAGGCGGCACTGTCGCGCCTGGCATCGACCGGAGCCGTGCTTCGTGCCCAGGCCCCCGTCGTGCGGCACGTGAACGACGACCCGAACACATGGGCCGAGCTGTGGCAGGCCGAGGTTCGCAACGGCGTCGTGCCCTACTACATGTTCGTCGAACGCGACACCGGCGCACGGCGATACTACGGCTTGCCGCTCGCCAGGGCTGCGGAAATCTATCGCGGTGCCCTGCAACAGGTTTCGGGCATCGGGCGGACCGCCAGAGGCCCGGTGATGTCGGCTACGCCCGGCAAGGTTGTGATCGACGGCGTCGTCGAT
Organism: uncultured Actinomycetota bacterium; assembly: GCA_963848855.1. GTDB lineage: Bacteria > Actinomycetota > Actinomycetes > Mycobacteriales > Mycobacteriaceae > Mycobacterium. Next base: position 458,558 of record CAWKFL010000003.1, on the reverse strand, counting down.
CTGGAGTGGGGGCCCGCTTTCGCGCTGCGCATGCTGCAGGCACGCAGACCCGAGTTGGTCGGCAGGCCGTTCTTCGCCGCCTATGACCCCCAGGCCCAATGGTGGGACGACCTTCGCCCGTACAGCGTCAGGGACCGCGAATTCTTCGGCGCGCACGTCAAAGTGGCCGCCTGATGAGGGTCACGGCACACGAGATCAGCCTTACTCAGCGTCATCTCTGGCGCTCAACCAGAGAAGCAATCCCCGTTCAGCACGCGCTGATCGTCGAGCTCGAACAGGACGGCGTTACCGGATTCGGTGAGGCGTCCGCGTTCATGACCGCCCACTACAACTCCGGCCTCGAACAGTTGCACGGCGATCTTCGCCGGGTCGGCCCATTGCTGGCAAAACTGCTCCCCGACAATCCTTTTGACGTCTGGCAGACCCTCGCCGCCGAGCTGCCCGGTTCGCCGTTTGCACTGGCAGCTCTCGATGCGGCCGTGCACGATCTGCGCGCGCGGTTGCTCGGCGTGCCGATGTGGCAGGCCCTCGGTCTCGACCCGCCGCTAGGACGTCGATCGAGCTTCAGCATCGGCCTCGACGAGCCGGCCGTGATGGTCGGCAAGCTGTGCGAGCGGCTGGGGTGGTCCGCGTACAAGGTCAAACTCGCCGACCCCGCCGACCTGACTGTCTTGCAAGACCTCCGTCGTCATACCGACGCACCGTTCTACGTCGACGGCAACTGCGGCTGGGAACTGTCCCGGGTCGTCCCCGCGCTGGCCGATTTGCAGGCGCTCGGCGTTTCGCTCATTGAACAACCCTTTCCCCGAGCGGCGTGGGGAGATGCCCGAATCCTTAAGGGCCTCAGCCCTATCCCCGTGATCGCCGACGAGAGCATCACCTCGCCTGCCGACTTGGACCCCTGCACCGAGGCGTTCCACGGCATCAACGTCAAGCCCATGAAGGCCGGCGGCATCACGCCTTCCCTTGCGCTGCTGCGCGCGGCTCGTCAGCGCGGACTGATCACGATGCTCGGCTGCATGCCCGAGTCCGCCGCAGGCGTTACCGCGACCGCGCACCTCGGCGCGCTGGCCGACCATCTGGATGTCGACGTCGTCGACCTGCTGGCGGTGAACACCGGAGGTGGGCTGATGCTCGATGACCGAGGTGGCATCACCGTGCCGGACAGCCCTGGGTCCGGATATGTCCCCGACCCAACCGCGCTGGGCTGGCGGGTACGACCGGTGCCCGCCGCCGACGTGTGGCCGATCCGCCACCAGGTGCTGCGTCCCGGCCAGCCCGCGCAGTTGTGCGCCTACCCTGAGGACGATCGAACCGGCTCCCGGCATTTTGCCGCGCTGCACCGGGGCCGCACCGTGGGGTGCGCCTCGGTGTATCACGAGGATCCGCCCGGCGAATTCGCCATTCCTGGCCTGAAACCGGGCGGTGGCTGGCGGCTGCGCGGCATGGCCACCCTCGATGACGTACGTGGCACGGGTGCCGGCAGCGCCCTGCTGCGGACCGCGCTCACCCACGCCGCACTCGCCGGCGCCGAGGTGATCTGGTGCAATGCCCGCACCTCGGTCGCCGGTTTCTACCGCAAGCACGGATTCCGAACCGTGGGTGAGGAATTCACGATGCCCGGGATCGGGCCGCATTGCTTCATGTACTGGCGCGCGTGAGCCTCGTTGCGGCCTTACCGTGCGGATAGAAAACCCTTACCTCCACCCAGCTGAATCTGGCCTTCCGGCGATTACGGAATCCGCGGTCAACCGCGAGCATTTATTTCATGACTTCGTACTCGCCACGGCAGCAGGCAGTTCCGTCGATCTCCGAAGACGATGCCCGATCCCTCACCCGGATCGCACTCGCACAAGCCGGAGTGCCGGTAGCTGACGCGGAGACGGTGGCCGATGCCCTCGTCGACACCTCGCTGCGCGGTATCGACACCCACGGCTTGCGGTTGCTCCCGCAGTATCTGGACGAGCTCGCGACCGGCGTTGCCAATGCGTCGGCCCGGATCCGCGCGATCCAGGACCGCGGCGCGGGACTGCTGATGGACGCCGACGGCGCGCTCGGCGTCCTCGCTGGCTTGACCGCCGCCCGGACCGCCGCGAACCGCGCCAGGCAGTTCGGCGTCGCAGCGGTTGGTGTTCGCAACTCGAACCATTTCGGCGCGGCCTCGGTCTACACCCGGCGGCTCGCCCGCGACGGGCTGATCGGCATCGCGGTCACGTCAGCGGCATCACGGGTGGCCCCGCACGGCGGTGTCGAGCCGCTGTTCGGCACCAACCCGATCAGCGTGGCCGCGGGCAAGGGCGACCAGTTCGCGCTCGACATGGCCACCAGCCAGGTCTGCTTCGGTGAGATCAAACACCGCCGGGCCCAGCACAGACCGCTGGACGACGGCTGGGTGACCGACGTCGACGGGCAACCGACGACGAAACCCGACGAGGCCTATGCCCTGTCGCCGCTCGGCGGGTACAAGGGGCAGGGCCTGGCCATGGCGGTCACCCTGCTCGCGGGTGTGCTGACGGGGTCGCCATTGGACTGGCAGCTTTCCCAGGTCGGCGAGGGCGCGCACGGTCAGGGACGCGGCGTGGGTCATCTTCTGCTCGCCCTTGATCCGCAGGCCTTCACGGGCCAACGGAACTTCCGCACCGGACTGGCTGATTTGTTGAGCACCGTGCGCACGACCACGCCGGCGAATCGCAACCAACCTGTGCTGGCACCCGGCGACCCTCAACGCGCCAACGAGGACGAGCGCCGGCAATACGCCATACCGCTGGACGCGAAGACCGCCGACGTCCTCACCGCGCTGGCCTCGGATCTCGGACTGACCGGCCCAACGGCCGCAGTCGTCACAGAAGAGGAGATCGCATCATGATTCTCGTACTGATCAGTCCGCGCAACGCCGGTTTGCCCTTCGGTCAATGGCTTTCGGAGGAGAGCGGTCGACTCGTCGCCATCACCGCGGCCGGTGTCGACCTGGGCGGCGGGTTCAGCGAGGTCGTCACCGTCGCCGACTACACCGACGACGACGCGGTGCTCGACGCTGCGAGGGCGGCCGCCAAGCGGCATCGGCCGCGGGCGATCCTGGCTCTGGCCGAAATCGACGTCAGCCGGGCCGCTGTGCTGCGCGGAGAACTCAACCTGCCCGGACTCGGCACCGTCGCCGCGACCGTCTACCGCGACAAGGTGCCGATGAAGGCATTCGCGCGCGCGGCAGGGATTCGGGTGCCTGACTTCGCACCGGTGGCCAGCGTCAGCGAGATCGCCAACTTCATGGCCGCCCATCCCGGACGGGTGGTCGCCAAGCCACGCGGCGGTTCCGGTTCCACCGGCGTCTATGTTCTCGATGCCGAAGACCAAGCCGCCGACCTCGCCGACGTCGTATCGACCGAGCCGTACGAGGTCGAGGAGTTCGTCGACGGTGTTCTTCATCATGTCGACGCGTTCCGAGTCGACGGGGACCCGGTTGCCGCGGTCGCGTCCTACTACACCGGCCAGGGTTGCCTCGAACATTGGACCGACGCCCCCTTTGGCTCGCGCACGCTTGACAGGGCCGACCCACTGAGCGACCGCCTCGTGCAGGAGACCTGGCGGCTCGTGGATGCGATGCCATCGCCGCCCACCGTCTGCGTGCACGCAGAGTTCTTCGTCACCACCGATGGTGACATCGTGCTGTGCGAGGTCGCCGCCCGCATCGGCGGTGGCCCGATACCGCGAATGCTCCGCCAAGTTCTGGGGATCGACCCGCGGGAGCTGTGGTCCCGGGTGGAGTGCGGCTTGCCCACCGACCTCGAAGCCGTGCGTGAGCGAGTATCGGCCGCCCCACTCGCCGCCTTCTACGGCGTGCCACCCAGGCAGGGCCGAATCCTCCGTCTGCCCGAAAAACCGTTTGGAGTAGTCGATTTCATGGTCAACACCTATATCGGTGACGAATGGAGCACCGAGCGCTACGCGGGCCGCAAGTCGGCCGACTTCCTTGCCAGCTGGGTGGTCACCGACACGGATGGCGTGTCGCTGAGGGCGAGACTCGACTCGACCGCCGCTGCCGTGAGCGCCGGATTCAGCTGGGAAGTCCTTGCTCCCAAGGACGCCGCATGACCTACACGGGCCACCTGCTGCCGCCCAACTCTCGTCCAACAGCACAGGACTTCGCCGCACTTGCCGATCCGGACATCATATGGGAAGACGCCCGCTGGTGGAGGTTCACCGAACAAACGGACCTACACGAGACCCGTTATCTCGTGGTGCGTGAAGACGGGCGGCGGGCCGTCGCGCTCGCACCGTTGCTGATCACCGCGAAGCCTGGCGGTCTGCTGTTCTACGATCTGCCCCGATTGGCCGGAACCGCAGGCGCGTTGGCCGAACCCCGGCTACTCGACCCACCCGACCAACTGCACTGGACCGAACTGACGGCAAACCTGCCCGATCCGGACCAGTATCCGTCGCTGGCGCTCGCCACCTTCGGAAACCACCACGGTGTGGCACATGCTGCCGATCAAACCTCCGACCAGCGCCGCGCGGTCATGGCCGCTCTCCCCGGACTGCTGCTGCAGACCGCCGCTGAATTGGGTTGCCGCAGCGTCGCGCTGCTGTATGTCGGCGAGCCGGAAGCCGCCGACGTCGACGACTCCGCAGCTCGTGCCGGGTACACGGCCACCCTGCTGGGCGCAGAGGGCGTACTCGAACTACCCGATGCGACCTGGGAGGGCTATCTGGCAGGTCTCAGTAAGCGTCGCAGGTATCAAACGAAAAAGGAGCTCCGAAGCTACGAGGCGGACGGGTGGAGCACGGTGGTCCGCTCGGGTTCCGATGCGTTCACCGACGAGCTGGTGGCACTGCAAGTCGCTCATCGGGCCAAATACGGTCTACCCGGTGGTGAAGAGCGCGTTCGCCGTGACCTGACCGCCGTATTCGACGAATTGGCGGACAGCTGCGTGGTATTCGCCGCCGAGAAAGACGGCAGGATGGGGAGTTTCACCCTTTACCTTCGTACCAGGGACGCGCTGTTCGCGCGGACGGGCGGCACACTGCCGGAGGCACGAGGCTGCTACTTCGCCGTCGATTATCACGAGACGGCCCGATGGGCGCTGAACAACGGGATCCGACGAATCCACTACGGAATGGCCGCATACGAGGCGAAGGTCGCGCGCGGTTGCGATCTGCGGCCCCGATGGGGCTGGTTTGCGTTCCACGGCGCCCAAGCCGAAACCTATCGCGACGTCCTCACGCTCCAGTCGCGAAGCATCGAGCGTCAGCTGTCCCTCGTCGGGAAGCCTGCGACACCGGTCCCGTCCCGAACCCCCGTACTCACCAATGTCATTGGAGCACAGCAGTGAAACTGACACCGACCGACACCATCTGGATGGACGGCGAGTTCGTCCCGTGGGATCAGGCACAGGTCCACGTGCTGGCTCCGAGCCTGCACTACGGGTGGGGCGTCTACGAAGGCATCCGGGCCTATCCGACCGCGGACGGCCCGGCCGTCTTCCGATTGCGGGACCATCTGAAGCGGCTGCACGACTCGGCGAGGGTCTACCTCATGGATCCCGGCTGGACGGTCGACGAACTCACCGAGGCGTCGCTCGAACTGCTCCATCGAACCGGCCTCGAGTCAGGCTATCTGCGTCCGATCGTCTACCTCGGCTACGGCGCGATGGGCGTCGCGCCCGCGCTGGACAACACCCGGGTGGCGATCGCGGCCTGGCCGTGGGGGTCGTACCTGGGCGAGAAGGCGGACCAGCAGGGGTGCCGACTCGTCGTCAGTAGCTGGCAACGCAATGGCATTCACTCGGTCCCGCCGCTCGCCAAAGCAACTGGGGCATATGTGAATTCGGCGCTCGCCAAGGTGGCCGCGATCCGCGCCGGCTACGACGACGCCCTGATGCTCACCCCGACTGGACATGTGTCGGAAGCCTCCGCTGCCAACATCTTCGTGGTCCGCGACGGGGAGTTGATCACACCGCCGATCAGCGACAACATTCTCGCCGGTGTCACACGGGACACGATCATCACACTCGCCAGGGACCTGGGCTACACGGTTCGCGAGCAGAGTCTGACCCGCAGCGAGCTGTATGTCGCCGACGAGGCCTTCCTCACCGGCACCGCAGCCGAGATCATCCCCGTTGCGTCGGTCGACGACCGGCCGACGGCAGCCGCGGGCTGCGGACCAATCACGGAGCGCCTGCGCGATGCCTTCCACGATGTCGTCCGCGGACGCAACCCCGCGTACCGGCACTGGCTCGAGTATGTGGAGCACCGGCCAGATCGCGCTGCGGCGCCTGCCGCCGACAGCATGGCGATGCTGGAGGACGGTGTCGCGCGCCTGACCGACTCCGCCGCAACGTTGTTCGATGACGACAACCCCGCTGCCGTCGCCCGCCGTGAGGAGGCCGCCGACCGGGTCGTGGACCTGATCGCCGCCCGGGTCTGGCATGCCCTCCGGGACTCTTCGCATGGGAGCGCCCTGAAGGCGACCAAACGGTCTGTCGCCTATGTGATCGCCGCCGACGCCGCGGTGGTGTGCGGGCCCGACAGCACCCGCCTGGACACGTTCGCCCTCACCGCAGACGCGCTCGAAATACTCACCGTTCCCGAGCATTTCGATGCCTGTGTCGATCGGGCCAGGAAGCTGCTCGGCACAACGCCGGAAGGACGACTCTGCGCAGCGTGGCAGATGGTGAACGACGGACTGCAGACGCTGAACACGACCCGTCACGAGTGGGTCGGTGCCGATCCTGCGACCGTCGCCGCCGCAGGGTGGGTGCTGGTCGATCGGATCGGCCGACTGCTCATCGCGGCCGCGCTGGTCGCCCGCGCGGCCAGGGGCGGATCGATCGCCACCACGGAGACGTTGGTCAACGCCGCGCGTCGCTACGCCTGGAACCACCTTCGCCGTCCCGCGCCCGAGGCGGCCACCGCGATCCACGTGCAACGGTCCGCCGACTTGATACGAGCGATAAGCAATACGCGCCAGGAGGTTTCACAGTGAGCGACGTGGTTCGGCGGCTGGGTGCGATGTTGCTCCCCAGCAGCCACGCCGGCCGCACACTCGCGATCGGTGCAGGCATCGACTCCCTGGGCACGGGAATGTTCTACGCCTCCTTCGCCCTCTATTTCGTCGGTGTCGTCGGCATCGCCGCGACCCAGGTCGCCCTGGCGGCCACACTCGCAGGAGCGGTCGCCCTGCTCGCGCCGGTGCCGCTCGGCCGGCTGGCGGACCGGTTGGGGACAGGACAGTTCTATGTCGCCCTCCTGCTGCTGCGCGGACTCGGTTACGGCTGCTTCGCGTTCGTCTCCGACTTCAAGGGCTTCCTTCTGCTCACCGTATTGCTCACCGCCGCCGACCGGTCGAGCTCACCGATCCAGCAAGCCGTTGTCACGGCGTTGATCGGGGGCACGGACCGCACTCGGACGATGGCCTCCATCCGCGCCGTCCGAAACGTGGGCCTGACAATCGGGTTCCTCCTCGCGGGCGCCGCCTTCGCCGCGGCCGAACCGTTCATTTTCACAGCGATTTTCGTCGGCAACGGGCTCTCCTTCCTCATCGTCGCGGCCATGGTGTGGCACGTGCTGTCAAACGCAGGCTCGATCGTGGAACGCCCAACGTCCGCTCCAACGTCCGTCGCGGGAGTCCGCTCCCCCTTACGGGACAAGTGGTTCATGGTCTTCACGGTCGGCAACGGTGTTCTGTCGCTGTACGACACTGTGCTGATCGTTCTGCTGCCGCTCTGGGTGATCGGACACACCGCAGTGCCGGTCGCATTGGTGCCGGTCCTGATGGCGGTCAACACGGTGCTGACCGTGCTGCTCCAGGTTTATGTCGCCAGGTTCGCCGACGGGACCGCGGCAGCCATTCGGCTGCTAATGCTGTCCGGTGCGTTGATGGCGGTCTGCTGTGGGTTCTTCGCGATAGGCCAGGCGACGTCGGCCACCGTCGCGATCTTGGCGATCTTGGTTGCGGTCGTGGTGCTTTCGATTGCCGAAAACCTGCAGGAGGTCGCGGCGTGGGAGCTGTCGGCGGAATTGTCGCCGGAGGCGGCGAAGGCCCGCTATCTCGGCGCGTTCAGCCTGGGCTTCAGCGGGCAGAAGGTGGTCGGGCCCAGCCTGCTGGTCGTGGTTTTGATGCCTGCCGGGCTGATCGCCTGGCCGGTGCTGGCAGGTGCCTTCGGTGCCGCTGCCCTCGTGTCGCGAACCGCGGCGCGGCGCTGTCTCGCCGAGCGGCAGTGCGCTGCTGTCGCCCGTTCTGTATCCAATCCCCTACCAGTTGAGGTGAAATCATGAAGGAGCACGTCCTCGTCGTCGGCAGTGGCCGCGATCTGCCTGCCCGCGTTCGGCAGGCCCGTCCCGGTACCGAGACCTCGGTGATCTGTCGCCTGCAGTTCGTCGCGAAGCTGCGCGAGCTGACCGAACATACGCGGGTCATCGCGGTGCGAGACGACGCCCATGACGACGAGTGGGTGGCCCTTGCCGCGGCCGTACACGAACTGCACCCGTTCAGCCGGATCGCCACGTTCGGCGAGACGGATCAGGACCGGTGCGCCGTGATCGGCGAGGCACTCGGTATCGCCACCCACTCGCACCGCACCGTACAGCTGGTGCACGACAAGCAAGCGATGCGCGTCAGGCTTCGCGAAACAGGCGTCGACCCAACGGCTTCCTCGACTGTGGTTGATCTCGATGCGTTGTGCGCGTTCGTCGGTGAACACGGATTCCCCTGTGTCGTCAAGCCCGTGGCGGGTGCGGGTAGTGCAGGCGTTGCCGTGGTCCGGCATGACAGTGAGCTGGACTCGGCGTTCGCACGCGCCGACACCCGATTCGACGATCTACCCTATGCCGGCGTGCTGGTCGAGCAGTTCCACGAAGGCCCGCAATTCAGTGTGGAGGCGTTCTCCGAACTCGGCGAGCACCAGGTCGTCTCGATCACCCGCAAGTTCTCCGATCCGACGAACTTCGTCGAGCTCGGCCATGTGGCCCCCGCGGATCTGACACCACAGGATCGAAAAGAGGTCGAGTACTTCGTGGAACGGGTGCTCGACGCCATTGGCGTTGAGTTCGGCGCCACCCATACCGAGATCGTGCTGACGGCGTCTGGACCCCGGATCATCGAAACCCATGTGCGGCAGGGAGGTGATGAGATCCCCGCGCTGACCCTCGACGCCACCGGTGTCGATCTTGCCGAGTGCGTCGTCCGGCAGACGGTAGGCGAGAAGGTGCTCCCCGACATCCGCGCGGTCTTGGCCGCACAGCGGACATCCCGCTGCTCGGCGATCTGGTTCGTTGCGGCTCCTGCTGCGGGCGTGCTCGCAGATGTCCGCGGCGCCGAACAGGCGGCCAAGAGCGGCGGGGTCACCGAGGTGAAGTTGCTGGCCCGGCCTGGCGACACGATCGACGCCCTGGAGTCCTCGGATTCACGAATCGCATCCATTCGTGCCACCGGGGATACGGCCGATCTGGCGGTGGACGCCGCCAGGAAGTCAGCGGCTCACCTCGAGTTCGATGTCCGGATGCGCGCGGTCAGCGCACCGACCGTGTGACCTTCTTCGAGGAATCGGGGTACCCGGACGGCATGCCGTATGCCGACATCGATCCAACCGGCGTGCAATGGCAGGTCCGCTCGTATTTCGACGTGCTGAACGAACTGCTGGAGCTGACCTCGGCCCGGCACCCTGCGGTCGTCGCGATAGACGGTCACAGCGGCTCGGGGAAGACGACGCTGGCCGATGGGCTGGCCGCACTGGAGCCCCGGGCGGTCGTCATTCACACCGACGTTCTGTCGCGGCATCACCTGTTCTTGCCCGGAGGAAGCGTGCTCACGATTCCCCTGGATGCGTCGATCGTTTTCGTCGAAGGCGTTGGGTCGGCTCGCCGCGAAGCGCGGACGTCACTGAACGCCATTGTCTGGATGTACGTACGCGAGGAGGTGGGACGGCGACGTATGGAAACGAGGAAGCCCCATACGCTGGGGTACGTTGACGATTGGCTGAACCGGGAGAACGCCTTCTTCGCTGAACATCGGCCATGGCAGGTCGCCGACGTGCTGGTGGCCGGCGCACTCGGGCAGCCCGCACACGACGGCCGATACGGAAACGTCGTCACCGCGCCGGGCCCGGCCCAAACCAGCAGGTGAAGGTGCTGCCTGTTTCAACTCGGCACCCGGCAGGCAATACTGCCTCAGAGACGATTGACGCGAAGCAGTGCGAAAGGGATACATGTCTCAGACGGCAGAGTCGGAGCCCGAGGACCCAGCCAACGAACCGACTGAGATCACCTTCGACGAACATTTGCATCCGGCACGTCCGCGTTCGCTTCGATTCCGGCCCCGCGTGCGCGCTCCGTTCAGCCGCCGTGTCGTCGCTCAGGACGGGTCGGCATCCGGCGACAATCCCGCGTACGTGTCCTGGCTGCTCAGCCAGTCGATGTTGGCCGATGCGAACGAAATCAGCCAACAGTTCTCAGGTCAGGGCTCAATGTGGCAGAACCCGTATGCCACGCCAAGCCCCCGAGGCGCTGTGGACACCGCATCGGTATGGTTCACCGCCTATCCGCTGTCGTTGATCACCCGCCCCGACGAGTCCTTCCTGAAGACAATGGCCGACGAGGACATGTGGAAGGCGTTTGCGGCGATCGGCATCGAAGCGATCCATACCGGGCCGGTCAAGCGTGCGGGAGGCATCTCCGGTTGGGAGCAGACCCCAAGCGTTGACGGCCACTTCGACCGCATAAGCACGCAAATCGACCCCGCATTCGGCACCGAAGACGAGTTCCGCACGATGTGTGGCACGGCCAATTGGTACGGCGGCACCATCATCGACGACATCGTGCCTGGTCACACCGGCAAAGGCGCCGACTTCCGGCTGGCCGAGATGAAGTATGCCGACTACCCCGGTATCTACCACATGGTCGAGATCGATCCGCGCGACTGGGAGTACCTCCCCGAGGTACCGACCGGGGCGGACTCGGTGAACATTGACGGCGCGACCGAGGAGTGGCTTGACAAGGCCGGCTATATCATCGGCCGGCTACAACGGGTGATCTTCTATGCGGAGGGGATCAAGGAGACGAACTGGAGCGTCACACGCCCCGTAGTCGGTATCGACGGTGTGGAACGTCGTTGGGTATATCTGCACTACTTCAAGGACGGTCAACCGTCGATCAACTGGCTCGATCCCTCGTTCGCGGGCATGCGCCTCGTCATCGGCGACGCCTTGCACTCGCTGACCGATCTGGGCACCGGCGGTCTCCGGCTCGATGCGAATGGCTTCCTCGGTGCGGAGAAGACGGCCGCCGAGGACAGCAGTGCGTGGTCGGAGGGCCACCCCTTGTCGGAGGCCGCGAATCACCTGATCGCCAGCATGGTCCGGAAGGTCGGCGGATTCACCTTCCAGGAGCTCAATCTCACTATCGACGACATCCGCGAAATCGGCGAAGCCGGGGCGGACCTGTCCTATGACTTCATCAATCGGCCGGCCTACCATCATGCGCTGGCGACGGCGGATACCGAATTCCTCCGGTTGACGCTGCGCACCACACTCGAACTCGGGGTCGATCCTGCTTCGTTGGTGCACGCGTTACAGAATCACGACGAACTCACCTACGAGTTGGTGCATTGGTCCACGGGCCACCGCGACGACGTCTACCACTACAAGGGTGAGGAGATCACCGGCGAGGTGCTCGGGGACACGATCCGTTCTGACCTTGCCGAGCGACTCACCGGCGAAAACGCCCCATACAACCTGGTTTTCACCACCAACGGCATTGCGTGTACGACCGCGACGGTCATCGCGGCCACGCTCGGTATCACCGATCTGGACAGCATCTCCGACATCGACCGTATCCGGCGAGCACACCTCCTACTGGCGATGTTCAATGCTCTGCAGCCGGGTGTCTTCGCCCTATCTGGTTGGGATATGTGCGGCATGCTGACGCTGCCCTCGAAACAGGTGGCAGGACTGCTGCGGGGTGGGGACACTCGCTGGATCCACCGAGCGGCACACGACCTCATGGGCGTGAACCCATCGGCGAAGCAGTCGCCGGCTGGGATGCCCAGGGGCAGAAGTCTTTATGGGTCGATCCCAGAGCAACTCGCCGATGACACCAGCTTTCTGCGCCAGCTTCAGGCGATCTTGAGGGTGCGTTCGCACTATGGGATCGCGACAGGCCGTCAGATCGACATTCCCGAGGTGTCGCACCGCGGGATGTTGGTGCTCGTTCACCAGCTGGCCGACCCGAACCAGCACCAACTCACCGTCTTGAACTTCGCCAACGAAGACGTCGCAGGCACCGTGCGGTCGGACAAGCTGCCACCGGGGGGCGCCGTATCAGACATGTTCACGGGCGGACCGCTTGCCACAGTTGATGATCTGCACAGTTTCGCGGTCGAGTTGCCGGCCCTCCACGGCATGTCACTTCTCGTCGAAAGTCCCGTCGAAGCCGAGGACGACGCCTAACGGCGTCAGTAAGAGTTGTAGGCGTGGTCTGCCACGTTGCTGAGCACTCTAGCCAGCTTCTCCGGAGCGCGCTGATAGAAGAAATGGTCACCCGTGATGACTATCGATTCGAATTCGCCTGTGGTGAAGCGCTTCCAGCGCAGCGGATTGTTGAATCTGATCAGCTTGTCATCGGATGCCGATACGTCGGTGATCGACGTCGCTACGCGCTTATGCCGAACGTATTGCAGCCCAAGACGGAAATCCGCAATCCCTCGCTCCCGAGCTTCGGCCACCAGGTCTGGATCCGCAAACGGAATCGTGGGCTCAACACCGGTGGGGTCGTAGCCTCGGGCTCCCCTACGCAGGTAGGCGTCGCGTCCTCCGCGCAACATGCAGTACATGCTGATCAACCGCCATTTGAGAGGGTCAACGCCCGCGACGGGCACTAGGCGTCCGATCGGAAAATCGCGGCGTTCCAGCTCCTGACAGACGAGATAGGCCAAGAGTCCGCCGAAACTGTATCCAACCAGAATCGGGCGAGGCAGTTGCAGCCTCACGATGGTCGACGCGATCTCCTGCGCGAGTGTCCTGATATCTGTTGGATCGGGCTCGTCCGAGCGATTGCCGCGGCCGGGCATCATCCACACGCCGAAGTTCGCATGTTTGATGAACGGCGCAAGCAGGTGGACGATCCTCGTGATGTAGTCCGTTCCAGCGCCGCCGAAAAACAGAATTGTTGGCCTTGTCGATTGCGGTGACCTGTTCGGCCACCACCAATACTCTCGAGCTCGCCGCGTCAAATCAGTTACCTCAGAACGCTTTTCAAAGATGGGCATGATAAGTCTCCGAAGATCGGTCGGTGGACTAGCCTTCCGTGAGCATGTTGGTCGCCTTCGCCGCAATGCTCCGCAGCGTCAGGTCGCCGGTGAACTGGAACATGCTCATTTGCACGTTCAGCCGTTTTCGAACCTTGGCGGCGAACTCGACTGCCATCACCGAGTCGATCCCCAGATCTGATATCGGGTCGTCAACCCCTATGGTCTCCGGTTCTACCGCAAGGACTTCGGCGACTTGGGTGACGATGGCTTGCAGCACTGCCGGTGCGCGCTCTTCGGCGGGGAGCGCCAGCATCGCTGCACGCAGCTGTTCGCTTTCGGGTGTTTCTGAGGCTCTTGCTGCCAGCGTTTCGAAGCGGTTGCTGATGGACGCACCAGGTGCAGCATTTCGCCAGCTGCCCCAATCAACGTCGGCAAGAAGGTAGTTGGCCAGGTCGAATCGCGATGTTTCGAACATGAGAGCTGCCGCCACATCCAGGTGCAAGGATCTATAGCCCAGAAGCTCCACGTACTTGGCGACCGCTTCCGATGATTCGGCCATACCGCCACCACTCATCGCGCCCCAATTGACCGAAGTTGCCGGCATTCCCGCCGACCGCCACGAACTCGCCAAGCCATCGAGCGCAGTATTGGCGACGACATAGCTCGTTTGGAGACTGGTGCCAGTCACGGCGCTGATCGACGAGTACAGCACCAGGTAATCGAGTTCGATACCCCGCTTCCTGATGGCCTGCGCAATGTTCAAGGCGCCGAGCACCTTTGGTGCGAAGACGGAGTTCAGCGATTCGTAGGTGATATCGGTGACTGGTTGATCATTGATGACGTTGGCGGTGTGAAAGATGCCCTTGAGTGGTGCATCAACGGTTGCGATGCGGTCAAGCAATGTCTCGACGTCAGCGGGGTTACTGATGTCGGCTGTCTCCTCGAGCACAGTCACGCCTGCCATGCGAAGCGCATCAACCTGTCGACGTTGAGTCGTAGATGTGGCGCCCGACCGTCCGACAAGGGCGATCCGCCGAGCGCCGCGATGCGCAAGGGCGCGCGCGGTAGCCAAGCCGAATGCGCCGAACCCGCCGGTGACAAGGTAGGTCGCGCCGGGACGGACCGACCAGGTCTTGGGCCGCTGGGGCAACAACTCGGGGGTGTCAACTCGTAGATCCACGACGACGCGTCCGACCAGGTTCGACCGCAGGACAGATTCGAATGCCGAAGGAAGCTCCGTGACCGGAAACCGGTTGTAGGGGATCGGCTCGAAGCCTCCCTTGGAAAGCAACTCGCTACTTTCGGACATCAACCTCTTGAAACGGGCCGGATCGGCCGCGAAGAGCCGATCCATGTCGATGGCATAGAAGGCAACATTCTTCTTGAATGGGCTCATATCGAGTGCGCCCCCGAAGAACACGTCCGCCTTTCCAAGATCGACGATGCGGCCGAACTCTGCAACGGCGTTGAAATTCTGGCTGATGATCTCCCCTGGAGCTGAATTGAAGATCACGTCCGCGCCCTTGCCTCCGGTGACGGCAAGGACATCCTCGACGAACGCGGTTGATCGCGAATCGAAAACGTAAGCCGCGCCGCGGGACTTGGCCTTTTCCCGACGGTCGTCACTGCTGGCGGTGGCGATGACGGTCGCCCCCATATTGGCTGCTACCTGCACCGCTGCCAAGCCCATGCCGCCGGCCGCTCCGTGAACCAGGACAACCTCGTCCTGCTGCACTTTCGCGATTGTCTTGAGCGCATAGATCGCGGTCAAGAATGCCAGCCCCGATCCGATCGCCAAGGGATCGACGAGGTCGTCGGGCACTTCTTTGGGGATATGCACCCATGCGCCGTCCCCTTCCAGGTTCATCGTCGTGTAGCGACGCAGTATGTT
This sequence comes from uncultured Actinomycetota bacterium, assembly GCA_963848855.1. GTDB lineage: Bacteria > Actinomycetota > Actinomycetes > Mycobacteriales > Mycobacteriaceae > Mycobacterium. The sequence continues at coordinate 443,430 of CAWKFL010000003.1, read as the reverse complement.
TCGTTCAGCAAGGATCATTCGGTCGCCGGGCGTGATGCTGGTGACCGCGGACCCCGTTCTGGTGACGACGCCGAACGCCTCCATGCCGGGCTCAGTGCCAAAGTAGGTCCCCGACAGCTGATGGTGCCCGAGTATGCCGGTCACCTTCAGTGCATCCTTGAAGTTGAGGCCTATTGTCTCGATCTTGACTTCGATTTCGCGGTCGCTGGGTGCGACTCTCGTACATGCCCGGAGTCGAATGTCCTTGAGGAGACGCGTGCGCGGAATCTCTATCTCGTAGGCGTCATCGGACGACTCGGCTGTATAAACCATTTCCCACTTTTCGGCGCGCTCGTCGACGGTGCCCTTTAGCCTCTCGGCCCAACGTATGCCGCCATCCCGAATCGCCACCTCGTCACATTCCGCAGTGGTGCCGAAGTTCAGCTCGTCGGCGACCTGCTGTGCGGTGGCGGACGTGTCGAGGTCGATCAGCGTCCACCGCGCAGGAAACATCTCGTTTGCGATGGTGCGGCGCGCCCCTACCGCGGCAGACTGGCCCAAGTCGAATGCGTTGTCGGCGGGTGCAATAAGGCCGTTCTGTGTGATGACGACGACGTGGATCTGCGCCTCGGCGGCTTGATCGACATCGTTGTTGATGAATCTCGATATGGCCTGCGCCAGTTGAATCAGCTGCCACGATGCGTCGGTCGGCTGGCCCGGTCCCGCACCGAGAACAATCGCTATTTGCAGATACTGGTCCTGCTTGAACCGCCCCTCGAGAATCTTGGTGAGCGTTTCGGCATTGGACGCTTGTGCGTATGACGCTTTGTACCGCAACGTATTAACCGATGCTGAGTCGATCACCCCGCCCAATGCGCTGGCGCTCACGTCACCGATTTCGACGACGAGGTTGGTCCGGCGCGCGGTCGGTCGATCCGGCGCCGACGAGCTATCCAGCGCGCCTAGCGCAACCCACTGGCGCTCGTAGAAGTAGTTGCCGAGGTTGTCGAACGGGTTGTCCATAGTCCCGATCGGACTGAACTCGACGCCGTGCAGCGCCATTGCGACATCACCATTACGGTTTGTGATGAACGCATCGATCGACAGCGGTGCGATGGTGTTGATGCGCACCACGGCCAGTGCGTCCGCGGGAATGTCGTGGTAGAACCTCACCCTGTCGACCGAGGTCGGAACCTGCGCGGAGTTGCTGGTGAGATCGGTGGCCCAAAATTCGCTTGTGGTAATCGAAGACGCGAGCAGAACTGCGGCGCACTGCAAGGCGGCATCGACTACTGCGGGATGAACAACATGTGGGGTTCGTCCGGATTGTTCGTCCATAATCGGTGCGAGCTCAGCAACACATGTACTCCCTGAAATGCGGACGCGATCGATCCGCTGGAAGACGGGTCCGTACTGGAGGTCGAGTGCGTTGAGCGCCGGGTATATCTCGTCTCGTGTCACGACGATATCGTCGTCAGACGGGTCCGGAATCGAGATTTTCTCTACCCCGGTTGGGAACTCGACGAGACGGCCGGTCGAGTGGTTTGACCACACGGTGCTGTTCGCCGTACGTGATCGGACGACGAACCGCTTGGTGGACGAATCCACCGCTACGCGCATGGTGGGCACGTCGTGCTCGCCGATCACCAACGGCGCTGAAAACACGAGGTTGTCGATCCCGCACTGTGTACCACGGGATCGCTTGGCTGCAGCGCTCAGTCCCGCATCGATGAATCCGGCCCCCGGCAACAGCGTTGTCCCGGCGATGTTGTGGTCTCGCAGCCACGGCAGGTTTGCTTGCCCGAGGGTGACTTCCCATTCCGAGTTTGTGGAGTCGGTCTGATCGCCAAGAAGCGCAAACCTGTCCTCGTCGCCGTACCTGTGGCGCAAGGTCTTTGGATCTTCATCCCATGCCTCCGCGCGATTCCACGGGTAAGTCGGAAGCGCCCTGTTCGGCACTGGGATCGTGGCCGATGACGGACTGGCGGGCCGTTCGATGGCGCCGCATGCGTACAAATTGCAGACGGCCTCCAAGAGGGAGTCCTGCGCGCCGTTGTCGCGATTCAGCGTCGACACTGCAACGCCGGAGATGCCGCGACGTATCAGGGCTTCACGGATATTGCCGCTCAGTACGGGGTGCGGCCCCACCTCGAGAAAGACGCGGTACTGCTCATCCAGCAGCTTTTCCACCGCGGCTCCGAAGACCACCGGCTCACGTACGTTTCTCTGCCAGTAGGCCGCCGTGCCGAACTGCGTTCCGTCCAGGGCCGCCCCGGTGACGGTCGAATAAGCGATCGTGTGACACGTCGCCGGTCGCAGCTCACACAGCGCCTCCTCCAACTCATCGAGGATCGGATCCATGAGATGACTGTGGTAGGGGACTTCGACGCGAAGCTGGCGCGCGAAGACTCCATTTGAGGCAAGTGTTTCGCTGATGCCGTTGAGCACCAACATGTCTCCGGCCAAGGTGATCGACGTGGGTCCGTTGATGGCCGCGACGCAAATACGTCCTTGATGTTTCTCGACGATCGCGTTGGCGTCGTCCTCGCCGATACCAACGGCAAGCATCCCGCCTGACCCGGCGGTGGTCGCTTGAAGGCGTGATCTGTGATAGGCGATCTTGACGGCATCAGACAACGTCAGCGCGCCTGACACGTAGGCCGCAGATATTTCACCGACGCTATGCCCGACAACCGCGGCGGGCACGACCCCGAACTCCGCGAGGTGGTCGACCAAGGCGACCTGAATCAGAAGGTTTGCGGGCTGTGCCTTTTCGGTCAGCTGGATCTGCGATGCATCCTCAGGCTTCAGCAGCTCATCGACGATCGACCAACCCGCGAGGTTCGTGAACTCTTTGTCGATCTCGGCGGCCGTTTCGGCGAATCGCCCCTCTGCCTGGAGCAGGCTGCGCCCCATCCCCCACCACTGCGGCCCCATTCCACTGAAGACGAATACCGGAGACACGTTGCCTTCGACCAACGTTCGACCAGTAGAGGAAGGAGGATTCCGGGCGAACTCACGGAGCCGGCTTTCGAGGTCTGATGGGTTCCGGTAGGGAAAGCCGACGCGCAGATGGTGCTGGGCTCGCCGTACCCCCACTGCCACCTCCAGCTCGGACAGCGACTCCGGGGACGATACGACAACGTGATTCGCGTAGGTTTCGGCGAGACTTGCCAATGCATCGATCGAACGCGCTGACACCGGGAAGATCGAGACTCCCCGCGGTGTCTCGGTTCTTTCGGTACCGGCCAAGTCGGGAGACCGCTCCACCAGCACGTGTGCATTGGTGCCGCCATATCCGAAACTGTTTACAGCTGCGTACTTTCCGTTCAGCGGCTGCGTTTCGACCGGTACTACGATGCCCAATTCGTCGAAGTGTATTTCGGGGTTGAGTTCGGTGACTCGTGCCTGCGGCGCGACGCACCCATTCTTCACGGTCAAGGCGGCCTTGATGAGCCCTGCGACTCCCGCCGCGGCCTCGGTGTGGCCGAAATTGTTCTTCACCGACCCGACAGGGAGTTCACCGTTGCGGCCGGTCGCGGTGCCATACGCGGTACCGAGCGCGGCGGCCTCGATGGGGTCGCCGACTGCCGTCCCAGTTCCATGCGCCTCGACGAACGCAACGTCTGCCGGGTCGATCTCTGCCTCCCGGCAGACTCGTTCGGCCAGTCGCTTCTGCGACTCTGCGCTCGGTACGGGAAGCGCAAGTGTCCTGCCGTCCTGGTTCACTCCGCTTCCACGAATGACGGCGTAGATGCTGTCGCGGTCCCGCAGTGCCTGTTCCAGCGACTTCAGCACGACGATCCCGATGCCTTCGCCTCGTCCGTACCCGTCGGCTGATGCCTCGAAGGATTTGCATCTACCGTCGACCGACAGGAACCTGCCCTTGCACATGGTGATGAAGGTTTCGGGCTGGAATATGAGGTTCGCCCCACCGGCGAGCGCGACGTCGCATTCGCCGTTGGCGATCGCACGCACCGCGAGATGGGTGGCGACCAGCGATGACGAGCAAGCGGTGTCCACCGTCATGCTCGGCCCGCGGAGATCCAACGAATGGGAGATGCGGTTGGAGAGCAACGTCTGTGACGAACTCGTCGCCGCGAAGTTCGAGATCCCGTCGAGCGTGTGCGCGGAAGCTCGCGCCTTGGCGACCACGTTGTCGTTGGTGAAGCCACCGATGAATGTCCCCACCTCTTGACCGCTGACGGCGCCGGCGAGGCCTGCGTCATCAAGGCCCTCCCAGGAGACCTCGAGCACGTGTCGCTGCTGCGGGTCCAAAGTCGCCGCCTCACGACGAGATATTCCGAAGAAGCCGTGGTCGAACGACCAGAAGGGGTCAGGAAGAAAGGACGCGTGCCGCGTGTACATGCGGCCGGGGGCGTCTGGATCCGCGTCGTAATATCTGTCGACGTCCCATCGACTGGCGGGTATCTCCGTCACCGCGTCACCTTTTCCGGCGACAAAATTCCAGAAGCTGGCTGGATCAGTGATACCACCAGGAAATCGGCAGCCAATTCCGACTATAGCGATAGAAACCACAATCACACTTCCTCGTCGAATTGTCCGCGCAGGACGTCCGCAACCATTTAAGTCGAAACTGTCAATCGCCCAGCATTCATGCACTAGAAGGCTGTGAGATACTTCACATAAGTCAGCCGGCAACCAGCCGATTGGCGGCCCCCACCGTTGCGTTAACGATTAACAGTGGCCGTCACGGCAGGGAGTATATGAGACTTAATTTTCGCCGTCAGCACCGGCAGTTTCAAATCAGGCGCATCGCCGGAAAAAGCTGGGTATGGATTGTCGTTGTAACCGCATTGACGTCGTCGAGTTTTTTCGTCGAGACACTGAGGCATCGTGATCTGGCTGACGCGTCAGTTGTGCACTCCGCGCCAGCCGTCGCGATGGGGACACCGGCGAAGACGACAGTCGTCTATACGGTGAAAGGCCCAGATGGGGCGGATGTCACGCTCGCGTATCTTCAGCCCGACGGGCCAGTACAGAGAGTCGTCGCGCATCTTCCATGGAGCGTTACGGTGCAGACAAGGCACTTGTCACCGGCCGCCAGCGTGCTGGCCCAATCGGTGGCGAGGTCTATTTCGTGCGAGATTTCCGTTAATGGGATGACGGTGATCGCGCACCAGTCGGCGCAGGATTTCTCGCCAGTCGACTGCACGCTGCCTGCGACGTAGATACCGTCAATTCAGAGAGTGATCGAGTAATTGGTGCGTAGTTCGAAATTCGGTGTTCTGCTCTATAAATTCGCCGTTCCCATCATCGGGTTGTGGTTCCTTCTCGCGTTCTTGTTGAATGCGCTGATCCCACAACTGGAAGGGGTAATACAGGACCATGCGGGGTCCTTTATGCCAGATAATTCGACGTCGGTTCAGACGATCAAGAAGATGGGCGAACGCTTCGGTGATGCGGGGTCGAACAATTTCGCCTACCTGCTGCTCGAATCCGATCAGCGCTTGGACGAGAAGGCCCACGCCTTTTACGCCGCAGTGCTGTCGAGGCTCAACAACGACCATGACCATGTTCTCGCCACGATGGATCTCTGGAGTAATCCTTCGCTCGCCCCCGCCAGCGAGAGCGCCGACGGCAAAGCTGCTTACGTTCTGATCAATCTCCGCGGCAACATGGGTACCGCACTTGCCGCGGAATCCACCCAATCCGTGCGCGACACGATCGCAGAAAGTCATGCGCCCGCGGGCGTCAACGTCTATCTGACCGGTCCCTCGGTCGTCGTCAACGACGAGTTCGCGGGAATGGGCAGGTCGATAACCCTGCTGTTGATCGCCTGCGCCGCGCTGATTTCACTGGTTCTCGTCTGGGTGTATCGATCCGTGTTGACGGCGGCAGTGCCACTGTTGACGGTCGGACTGGCGTTGTTGGTCGCCCGCCCGATCGTCGCGCTCCTGGGCAACGCGGAACTCATCGGTGTTTCGATGTTCGCATCCGCGCTGATGTCGGTGATCACGCTCGGCGCAGGCGCCAATTACGGCGTGTTTCTCGTCGGTCGATACCAGGAAGCGCGCAGAGCGGGAAGTGATTCCGAGGAAGCGTTCTACACGGCTATATCGGGAGTACTGCCGATCATCGTTGCATCGGCGCTGACGGTCGCGGGCGCGGCGGCGTGCACGTCGACAAGTCGCCTATCGGTCTTCAGCACGTCGGGGTTGCCGTGTGCGATCGCAGTGCTGACAGCGCTGGCCGCCGCGCTCACCCTGGGTCCGGCATTGCTGGCCATCGGCAGCAGGTTCGGCTTATTCGAACCGAGATCCTCGATAGCCCCGCGACGGTGGCGAAACATCGCCACCGCGGTCGTTCGCTGGCCGCAGGCAGTGCTCACCGGAACCCTCGCTGTGACGATCGTTGCGATCTTGATGCTCATCGGCTTTGCGCCCAGCTTCGACGAGCAACAGGCGCAACCCGCCAATTCCGAAGCGAACCGAGGATTCGCCGCCGCAGATCGACATTTCCCACCCAACAGCATGGCTCCGAGCATCCTGCTCGTCGAGTCTGATCACGACATGCGCAACCCGGCCGATCTCATTGCGTTGTCGAAGGTGGCCAACTCGGTGGCACATATTCGCAACGTCAGTGCGGTGCAAGCGGTTACCAGGCCGCTTGCGGCACCGATCCAGCGGGCCACCCTGGCGAGCGAAGCCGGCTATGCCGCCGACCGCATTCAACAACTGATGTTGAGTCTCGGTAGCCAGGTGGCAAACGTCGACGACCCGAGCGTCAAATCCACGTTGATCGCCACGGTCCCAGCCCTATCCGAGGTGACCTCGTTCTTGAGCGAGGTTGGTTCCAGCTTCGTCGACGGAAGTCCTTCCGACTTCTTCTATCTCCCAGCCGAAGCGCAAACGAGCCCGCTGTTCAAGGCCGCCGTCTCATACTTTTTCACTCCGGACGGCAAGATGACCCGCATCATCGTCACGCCACGAGTACAGGCGTTCAGCGCTCAGGCGATGCAACTCAGCCAAGATGTCGTCAATACGGCCGCTGATGCGCTGCGCGATACTTCACTGGCGGGAGGCACGGTCTCCATCGGTGGCCCCGGCGGAACTCTCATCGACCTGGCGGCATTCGCCCGTGAGGATTTCATTGCCAGTGCGGTGGCCTCGTTGGCCCTGGTCTTCTGCGTTGTCCTGGTTCTCTTACGTGCCGTTGTCGCGTCGATTGTTGTCATCGTCACCGTGGCGCTCTCGTATCTCGCTGCCCTGGGCCTCGGCGTTCTGGTCTGGCAACATCTGCTGGGGCTTCCGTTGCACTGGTCGGTGGCGCCAATCTCGTTTGTTTTCTTGGTGTCTGTCGGCGCTGACTACAACATGCTGCTGTTGAGCCGGATAAAAGCTGAATCGGTTGCCGGCCCGCGTATCGGCGTGATCAGGGCGATGACCGGAACAGGTGAAGTGGTGACGACAGCGGGATTGGTGTTCGGCGCAACGATGTTCGCAACGCTGGTGAGTCCCGCCCACAACATGGCACAGATCGGAACCACCGTCGGCACGGGGTTGGCGATCGACACTCTGATAATTCGAGCCCTTATGGTGCCTGCCATCGTCGCCATCCTCGGCCGCTGGTTCTGGTGGCCAAGGAACTTCTTGGTGCCGCTGAGAGCAGATCCATCCGATTCCATCCCGCGGCGTCATCGCCTTCGCACGACTTGGCTTTATCCCGTTTCCAAGCCAGTGGCGCGTACGTCTACAAATGGGGCTATGCGGTCCCGCTGACGTGCGCTCCCGCCTGGCCGGGCGGCCGCAATCTCTCGATGATCGTCACAGCCATCAACAACCCAAGTATCTGTATGGGGGCGTTGGGGGTAGCGGGTCGGCGGCGGTGTGGTAGCTGCGCGGATTGCGAACGAATTTGTCTATGCCCCAGCCCGTTTGCGCTTCGACGGGGTTACCACCTTAGTTGAGTGTTGGTGGTGGTTGGGGTTGGAAGGGTTCATACCACCACCAGTCGGCGCGCTCGCCGGTGGGCCCGGGGCACGGCGCGACCGCGGGTGGGGGTCGCGTCGGTGGGCGCGCGAGCGATCCTGCACTGAGTGGTTGGCCGGAGCTGTCGGTGACGATGAGATCGTCTGCGGGTCCGGTGATGGTGAGGACGCCGCGATGGTGCAGCCGGTGGTGATAGGGGCATAGCAGTACCAGGTTGGCCAGCTCGGTTTCGCCGCCGTCCTCCCAATGCCGGAGGTGGTGGGCGTGCAGACCGCGGGTGGCACCACAACCCGGAACCGCACAGGTGGGATGGCGGTGCTCCAGCGCGCGGCGCAGCCGCCGGTTGATCTGGCGGGTCGCCCGCCCGGCGCCGATGGGCTGGCCGTCACGTTCGAACCACACTTCGCAGGTGGCATCACAGGTCAGGTATTGGCGGTCGGCGTCGGTGAGCAGCGGACCCAGATGTAGCGCAGCGGCGCGCTGTCCTTGACGTCGACGTGCGCCACCACGGTGGTGTGCTGCCCGTGGGGCCGGCGGGTGGCCTCGGCGTCCCAGCCGGCCTGCACCAGCCGCATGAACGCCTCGACAGTGGTGGGCAACGGCGGCGCGTTATCGGATGCCCGCCCGTGGTTCTCGCGATCGAGTTTCCACTCGGCGATCAGCGCCTCCCGATGCGACGCCAGTGCCGCGTCGAACTTCGCCGCGTCCAGGTGATCAAGTTTGATCCGATAGCAGCTGAACTGCTCGTCGCAGGTTTGGGTGATCGAGGCCTGCGGGTCGGGCCGCGCATCGGGGTCGGGTCGCGGTTCGAGTTTGACCGCGGTGCGCAGCTGGTTGACCGTGGCGGCGCGGGCCAGTTCCGCGTAGTGGGCATCGGATCCGTCGGCGGCGCGCCCGGCGATGACCCCGACCTGATCCAGCGACAGCCGGCCTTCGCGCATGCCTTTCGCGCAGCGGGGAAAGGCCGCCAGCCGGTGCGCGACGGTGGCGATCGTTTTAGCGTTGCCCGATGAGGTGCCGGTTTTCCAGGCCACCAACGCCGCGATCGAGCGCGCGCCGGTGGCGCCGCACAGCTGGTCGCGGTCCATCTCGGCGACGATCTCCACGATGCGCCCATCGATGGCGTTGCGCTGACCGGTCAACTCCGCCAACTCCTCGAACAACACCTCCAGACGCTCATCAGCACACGCCACCTCCGCGTCAGACGAAGTAGTCAAGGACATAACGCCATCATTGCAGCCGGCACCGACAAATCCCGGCCACCCGACCCGCACCCGGGGGCGTAGCCGTCACCAGATACCAAGACGCACAGCCTCATCGGCCGCCAACCGCTCAGCAGCCGAAGCGTTGAGCGGCCACCTCGCCTCATCACGCGCCCAACCAAGGCGCTCGCTCGATCGAGCATGATCCACGTCGCGAAACCCACACGATCGGCACCGCACTCACCGCACTCGCGCCGAAGGCAGGCTTCACGGCTCTCACGTTGGCCACCCGGGCAGCCGCACCCCGAACTTGATACCGCCGGAAGCGAATCGATCCCATTCGATCCTGCGGCTATGCGCTCCCGCTGACGTGCGCTCCCGCTTGGCCGGGCAGCCGCAATGTCTCGATGATCGTCACGGCCATCAAGACCCCGAGAACGACATAGGTCATCGGGTACGAGACGAGCAGGCTCAGCAGCAGCGCCGCGACGGCGATGCCGAGGCCCGATGCCAGCTCTTGGACCGACGCGTTGAGCGTGTTCGCATGGGTGAGCTCGTCGCCGTGAACGTCGGCGAACGCGAGGCTGTTGTAGGCGGTGAATCCGATCGAGCGAAATGCGCCACACACATAGAGAATGACGACCATCACGGCGATGGGCATGTCCGCTCGCAACGCCGCGAGCAGTGCGAAGCACCCGATCGAAGCGACGCCGTTGACCAACAGCACGCGCTTGATTCCGAAGCGACGCATCAGCGGTGTGGTAGCCGGTTTGATGGTGACATTTCCCAGGAACAGCACCGCAATGAGGAGGCCGGATGCCAATGGCGTCCAGCCGAATTCGAGCTGGAGTTGAAGGGCCAGCAGGAACGGCACGGCGATGATCACAGCCCGGTACAGTGAACCCGCCGAGACGGTTATCCGCAGCGTTTGTACCCGCAACACCCTCAACTGCATGAGTGGTTGGTCGAACCGGACCATATGAATCACCGCCCAGCCGAGCAGGATTGCGGCGACGATGATGCCGACGAGTACCGATACCCAGTCGATGTCGGGCGGTCGGATGTGCTCAAGGGTGATCAAGGCGGCGGCGATTCCGAGGCCGAGAAGCAGCACACCCCGCCAGTCCAGCGGCCGGTTGGTCGGGGCCGGCCGCCCCTGGATCAGTTTGAGCGCCAACAAGAATCCCACGATGCCGATGGGGATGTTGATGAGGAAGATCCATCGCCACGACCCGACAGTCACGATCGCTCCGCCCAGCGCGGCGGCAAGTACGGGCGCGGTAAGCGCGGGCCAGGTGAGCACGGCGATGGCGCGGACCAGATCCGACTTGTCCGAACTGCGCAGCACCGCCAGCCTGCCGACTGGCACCATCATTGCGCCGCCAACGCCTTGCAGAATCCTTGTCGCGACGAGCATCTGCAGAGAGACGCTCGCAGCGCAGCCGATGGAGGCGATCGTGAATATGGCGATCGCCGTGATGAATACGCGCCGAACACCGAACCGGTCGGCCATCCAGCCGCTCGCCGGTATGAGCACCGCGACCGTGACCAGGTAGGCCGAGATCGCAACGTTGACGTCGACGGGCGCAGTGTTGAGCGAGTCGGCGATAAGCGGGATCGCCGGGGTGATGATCGTGGCGTCGAGGATCTCCATGAAGAAGGCACCCGCCACCAGCAGGGCCATTCCTCTGGGGAATCCTGAGGAACTCTCGTCGGCCGTCATCGTCGACAACGTAGCTGTAAGCGGGTTGTGCGGACGAATCCAAAGCCGCCCGCTTCGACGATCGAGGTCTAGATCACACCGGTTCCGGCGTCCGCACCCCCTGCCGAAGAGTGCCGAGCGATCGAGCCAGCAGACGCGAAACGTGCATTTGCGATATCCCGAGCCGGTCGGCGATCTGGGTCTGCGTCATGTTCTCGAAGAATCGGAGCAGGAGCACGGTCTGCTCACGTTCTGGCAGCTGCGCCAGGTGCGGGCGAACGGTTTCCACATCGAGCACTTTGTCCAGATTGGCGTCGAGATCGCCGAAACTGTCACCGACCGATTTTCGGACGTCGTCGTCATCTGTTCCCGGACCCGGGGCGTCGGAGGACAGGGTGGAGTACCCGCTGTAGGCGATCTGCGCCTGCACCACCTCCTCGCGATCGATACCCAGATACTCGGCGATCTCGCTGGCTGTGGGGGCACGACCCAGCCGATGGGAAAGCTCCTCGCGGGCCTTCTTCAGCTGCGAACCGAGCTCCTTGAGCCGCCGAGGAACCTTGACTGACCAGCCGTGATCGCGAAAGTAGCGGCGAACCTCGCCCATCATCGTCGGCACGGCAAACGACAGGAAATCCGCCCCGTTTTCGACGTTAAAACGGTTCACCGCCTGGACGAGGCCCACACGCGCCACCTGGAGCAGGTCGTCGTAGGGTTCGCCGCGGTTGGTGAAGCGGCGTGCGATGTGACCGGCCAGCGGCAGGCATCGTTCGATGATGGCGTCGCGCTGGAGCCGGTGCTCGATCGACTGCTCGTCCAGCGCCTTGAGACGCCGGAACATGTCCATCACGTCGTCGTATTCGGAGTTCGGTCCTGACGCCACTGAACGCCCTTCATCCGCGGATCCTTGCTGGCTGCGGCTCGGAGCTGAACCTGGCATGTGGAGCGGCCTCCGCCTTTGAATAGACGAGACCCCAAAGACCACCCTACCCCGACTGCAACGATTGTGCATCGATTTGCTGGTTCGGCCGGTTTCTGACGATCAAACCTGCGGTATCGGACCCGAATTCGCGTGCGACGAGGGTTACGGCGCTGACCGGGAAGCCACCTCGACGGGAGTGCTCGCGGATCGTGGCCTCGTGGTCGGCCTCGTGGACGCAGTAGATCTTGTCGCCGACGACGTAGCTGGTGATCCAGTAGTACAACGCTGGTCATCAGGCCGTCGAGGACTCGCCGCGCTGACGCCGCGAACACACCGGTGTGATTATTTGGCGCTCGGTAAGCGTTACGAAATGGTATGCAGCGGTGGGTATCGGTAAGTGTCGTCTGGCGTTTCTTGGTTGCAGCAGTGCTCACAACTCCGGCGCTACTCGGTCCGATCGGTATTCCGTCCGCGGCGGCCGTGCCATGCCCCGATGTTCAGGTGGTGTTCGCGCGCGGCACATTCGAGCCACCCGGCATTGGCGGGACGGGGCAGGCGTTCGTCGATTCGCTGCGGTCGCGCCTTGGCGGGAGATCTGTGGACGTGTACGCCGTGAACTATCCGGCCTCCCTGGACTTCGCGACGGCGGCGGACGGTGTCGTGGATGCGAGCGATCACGTGGAGACCACGGCCAAGGATTGCCCGAACACCAAGATGGTGCTCGGCGGCTACTCCCAGGGGGCGGCAGTGATCGGCTACATCACGGCGGACAAGGTTCCTTCCGGCTTCGCCCTGCCCCAGGGCATCTCCGGCCCCATGCCGTCCTCAGTTGCTGACCATGTTGCCGCGGTCGCCCTCTTCGGAAAGCCGTCGAGCGGCTTCCTGCAGACGATCAACGTCAGCGCGCCCCCAATCACAGTGGGTTCGCTGTATTCAGGAAAAACCGACGAGCTGTGCATTCCCGGCGACCCGATCTGCGCGCCCGGCGGCACCGACCAAGGAGCACACAGTATGTACGTGACCAACGGCCTGACCGACCAGGCCGCGGACTACGCGGCACATCACCTCTCGTCGGGACGGACGGCCTAGGGACTCGCGAGGAAGCTGGCGATGCGAGTTGCGCATGACGACTTTCAATCACGATCAGGCAAACCAGTGACATCCGCTCTCTCAACGCGTGATCTACGGGGCATGGCAGCAGGCAAGGTTGTCATCGTCGGCGGCGGCTTCAGCGGCGCGATGACCGCGGTGAACATCGCGCGACTGAGCGATGAGCCGTTGGATGTAACCGTGGTCAACCGGCGTCCCGAGGTCGGTCGCGGTGTCGCCTACGCGAGACGGCGACCGGAATATCTGCTCAATGTGCCCGCACAGAACATGTCCGCCCTTCCTGACGAGCCGGACCACTTTCTGCTGTGGCTGCGGACGCGCCAGGAATTCGAATCGACGCCGGAAGCCGAACTGCGGGAGCGCTTCATTCCCCGCCAGATCTACGGCGACTACTTGCACTCCATCGTGCAATACCATCTCGCGCCCCGGCGTGGCGCAAGACACGTGCGCTTCCGGTCGCTCGTCGGTGATGTGGTCGACATCGAACCGCTGGACGCGGGCTGCAACGTGCACTTGGCGGATGGGTCAGCACTGGATGCCGATCGCGTGGTGATCGCCACAGGAAACGAAGCGCCCGCGGCACTTCATGGCACCGCAGAGCTTGCTGATCATCCATCGTGGGTTCCCGATCCGTGGCAGGCCTGGGAGCGGCGGCTGCCGCGCCAAGGAAGCATCGTGATCCTCGGCACCGGCCTGACGACGGTCGACGCCGTCATCACGCTGGGCGCCGTCGGATGGCACGGTGATATTCATGCGGTGTCCCGGCACGGTTTGTTTCCCCATGCACATTTCCGATGTTTTGAGTATCCGGATTTCCCCCCGCCGGGTGTCGATCTCGCGTCGCTCGGCCTGGATCGCTTGGTGGACCTCGTTCAGATGCACTGCGCGATTCTCGAGAAACGGAATGTCAGCCCCGCCATCATCGTGGACAAGCTGCGCCCGTACACGCAACGAATCTGGGAACACTTCAGCGACAAGGAGCGCCTGACGTTCGCGAAGGAGCATGCGGCCCGGTGGAATGTGCTGCGTCACCGCATCGCGCCTGAGCTCCACTCCCACGTCGCCAGCGCCGAGCGCACCGGCCAATTACGGGTGCATACGGGAAGCATTGCGCGGCTGGAGGGGGTGGGGAATCGGATCCTCGTGCAGCTGGGCGACGGAGAATCGGTCGTCGGCGATCTCGTGGTCAACGCGACCGGCCCGTCCAGCAAGCTCACCGCCACGCGTTCGACGTTGCTGCGGAATCTGTTGCGCGACAGCCTGATTGCCCCCGACTCTACGGACATGGGAATCCGCGTGGACCCTGATCACACCGTGCTGACCGGCGAGGGTACCCGATCGCCCTACCTGCTCGCGCTGGGCCCGCTGCTCAAGGGAACTTACTGGGAATCCATCGCGGTCCCGGAGTTACGCGGGCAGGCGAAGCGTGTCGCCGAGACGGTACTGGGCCGCGTCAGTGGCGACGATAACGAGACACCTGCGCTGCTGCAGTCCCTGACCTGATCTCAAATCGCTTACTGCATAGCGAGATTGAACACGCGAAACTCGGTCACATTTCTGACGTACCGCGCGCCTTCACGATCCCGTGGAACGACAAGTCGAGGCTGATTCATTCCAATTCCGTCCTCGATATAGGCCACCGGCGGTGGTAAGTCATCCGGGGCGGTGGCGATCTCGGCCCACGCCAGGGCCGCCGAGTACCCCTCGGCGTCGACGGCGAGCACAGCAACACCCAACAGCGGATGTCTGCCGGCCGGATCGGCGATCGGTTCGGCCGCGGAAATCAGTCCCTCGAGTGGGGTGCCGGTGTACGTGTGGCTCTCCGTGCCGGAATGCGTCGAGAAGGTCACCGAGACGGTTTCGGCGGGCCGCGCGCGCAAATCGTCCAGCGTGACGGTGGTGGGGTGAACGACCTGTCCCGTGATGGCGAAGGTCCCGGGCGGCGGCCCGCCTTCTCCAGGGAGCGGTTGCGCGTTCGCTCGCGTGGAAAAGCCCGCAAGCAGGCACGCGATCGCTGCGACAACCGTCGTCACCCGGACAGAGAGGGCGACGCTGCCAACCATGCGATTCCTTTCGGCAGCGTCGACCCTATCGCGTCGGCGCCGGTCAGTCGATCTCCATCTCCCCCATGTCCGACCATCCGGTCGCATCGATGGTCTGGCTGATGATCTGCGGAGTCGACGCCAGCTTCGCCGGTGTTTCGGCGATGAACTTCTTGAAGTGCTCGGCAGTGACGTGTTCCTTCCCTGCGTCGCCGTCGCGAAAGCCCTCAACGAGAACATATTCCGACGGATCTTCCAGGCTGCGCGACCACTCGAACCACATGTTGCCCGGTTCGTTGCGGGTGGCCGTGGTGAACTCGGCGACCCCCTCGGGCCAGTTCTCGACGTACTCCGGCTTCGGCTTGAACTTCACGACGATAAAGATCACGGTGGGCTCCTATGGGATGAGAATGGCACGGCCTCGGACGTTGCCATTGTCGAGATCCGTTATGGCGGACTGGAAATCGTCGAGCTGATACTTCTGCGTGTGCAGATTGACTGCGCCGCGCGCCGCCAACGCCATCAAATCACACAGATCGTTGTATGACCCGACAAGGTTGCCGATGAAGTTGATCTCAGTGGAGACGATGTCGATGGTCGGCACGTCGATGTTCTCGCCGTAGCCGATGACGTGGTAGTCGCCTGCCCGCCGCAACATCGCCACGCCTTGCGCCGTCGCACCGCCCTCACCGACGAAGTCGACCACGGTCTCGGCGCCATGGCCATCGGTCAGCTCGAGCACGCGCTCGACCTGTGAACCGTCGCCGACCACTCCGTGGTCGGCACCGATCGACTCGGCCAGCTTCAGCGCCTCCGGATTGCGATCCACCACGATGAGTTCGGCCGGTGACAGCGCCTTGAGTACCTGAATGCCGATGTGCCCCAGGCCACCTGCGCCGATCACCACGCAGCGGTCCCGCGGTGTCAGCCGCTTGGCGGCCTTCGCCGCGGCGTGGTAGGCCGTCAACCCGGCGTCGGCGAGTGCGGCGACGTCTGACGGTTCGAGCGTCTCGTCGATCTTGACGACGCTGCGCGCCGACGTCTTCAGGTAGTCGGCGTAGCCGCCGTTGGTGTCGATGCCCGGGAATTGGTTTACCTCGCAATGGACGTCGTCACCGGAGCGGCACGCGCGGCACAGCCCGCAGGTGATCAACGGATGAACGATGACCTTGTCACCCTCCGACACATTGGTGACCGCGGATCCGACCGCTTCCACCCAGCCCGCGTTCTCGTGGCCGATCGTGTACGGCAACTGCACCTGGGATTTCTCGGCCCACTGTCCTTCCAGGATATGCAGGTCGGTGCGGCACACGCCGGCGCCGCCGATCTTCACGACGACGTCGTACGGCCCGGTGGGCGTCGGCACGGAAACTTCTTTCATTTCCAGGTTTTGGTGGTAGCCGACAACCTGAACGGCTCGCATGGTGCTCATGGTGTTCCTTCTCCTGATCAGTGGATGGTGAGCGTGGACAGCGGAATGAACGCGGACGGCTCGTCGTCCCCGTAGCGGGTGCGCAACAGCCCGCGGCAGAAGTGTGCGTTCCCGTCGATGGAGATTCGCGTGGAACGCGCCCGTCTCAGCGCCATCGGCACCGCGTCGGGTGGGTAACCCTGCGCATGGTGATCGACCATGACCAGAGCTCCTGCCGTCAAAGGCAATCCGAGCGCATCGCGGCGTTTGAGCAATGCCGACTTGGCGGCGTCGTCGGGCAGGTCGCCGAGCGTGACCTCGCCCATCGACGACTCGGAGCGAGCCGGATCCGCCCGAAGCAGGGCGGTCAGGCAACGCTCCATCGCGGCGGTGTGCGCCTTACGCCGGAATGTCTCACGCAACTCGTCGAGGCTGTTCTCGGCCTCGTGACCGAACGTGCCGCGGTAGCCCGCATCCGCGGCCAGGCCAGCATTGATGATCGGTGAGTCGTGATGGTCGTCGAGCTCCACCAGCACGTTGTGCGTCCAATCCAACTGCTTGAGAGCATCTTTCGCATCCGAGGCCATGAGATAGGCGAAGTTCGGCGAGCAGAACGACGTCGGCAGCCGCAGGTGGACCTTGACGTTTCCGCCCGGTGACACCGTCAGCGACCGTACGAACCCTAGCGTCGTGATCGGTTCGTCGAGTTCTGGATCCATCACCGCACCCAGTGCGGTGTACGCCATTTCGTGCCGGCTCATGTCAGGCGTCCACGAGGTTGTCGGCGCCGCGCGGCCCGGTGGCGGTGTCGTCGGCCGCGGGCAACTGCAGGTCGGCAGGCACCGGGATGTCGTACATCTTCGCCGCGTTGAGGCCGAGAATCTTCTTCTTCTGTTCGATCGTGATCGGCGCGTATTCGCCGAGGTCCTCGGGGATCTGGAAGTCGACGAACGTCTCGATCAGCCAGCGCGGCGTCCACAGCGCATAGTCGGACGAGAACTGGATGCGGTCCTCGCCGATCCAGTACAGGAGCTCACCCATGATCTGCCCGAAGTACTTCGGCCGGGTGTGGATGAACGGCATCGCGACGGCCAGCCCGGCGTGCACGTTGGGTTCCTGGGTGGCGATCCAGCAGAAGTCCTCGAGCCGAGGGAGTCCACAATGCTCTACGACGAAGTTGAGGTCGGTGAAATCCGATGCGACATGGTCGATGTCGGCGACGTCGAAGGCGTCGCGGTCCAGCGGGCGGATCGTCGGGCCCTTGTGCACGTGGATGTTTCGAACGTCGAGCTCGCGGCACGCCTCGAAGTAGCGGTAGGCCCACGGGTCGTCCATGCGCCATCCGCGGGATTCGCCGTGCCACTCGGCGGTGTAGAGCTTGATGCCCTTCAGCTTGAATTTCTTGGCGTCCTCGCGGAACTGCTCGAGCCCGGCCTCCCCGTTGCGGGGGTCGAAGTTGTGGTTGTAAGTCAGCTTGTCGGGGTGCTTGGACGCCAGCTCGAACGCCTCGTCGGTCTGGCCGAAACCCTTGTAGTAGAACTCGCCGAGGTACGCGGGCTGGAAGATCGCGTGGTCGACATAGCCGTCGGTGAAGAGGTCCTTCATCAGGCGGTCGCCGCCCTGGTACAGGTAGTCCTCGTAGGTCCACACCTCCGATTCCGGCGACAGGTTGCGGTGGTAGTCGTAGAAGCAGTCGATGAATTGCTTGCCGTGGATGTTGCGCTGATTTTCGGGCCGCGCGTCCCACAGGGCGATGTGGGCGTCGACGATGAAGAAGCGGTTGTCATCCTTCTGATACATGGGGGCTGTCCTTTTCTCGTGTGACGGCTGTCACAACCTGCGGCGAGCCTAAGAGCGTTGGCGGCGGCTGCCGAGGGTCCTCGCGTCTCAATGTGAGACGCAGGTGGGGCTGTTTCGGCCACCCCGACTTGCCACGCTTTGTAACGTGGATCACAGGAGGTGCAGCGTGGCCGCTGGCGTGCCTGATCGAATGAGCCTGCACCGGATGCAGCAGCGCGAGGCCGGTGTCGACGTCGACGGTGCCGGCCCCGTGCCCCGCCGATTGCTCGCGTCGTGGCAGCGCAGCGAGGAGTACGGCGTTCCCCTGGAATCGGTTGAGCCGGTGTTCACCGGCACCGACGATCTGAGTTCGCTGTTCTTCCAGTGCGGCAATGAGGTGCTCGCCGATCTGCATCGCACTCTGGCCAATGAGCCGGTCAGCATGATGCTCACCGACGCCGACGGCGTGGTGCTGTCGCGGCTGTCGGGCGACCGCACGTTGCTGCAGGCGCTCGACGACGTGCACCTAGCGCCGGGGTTCGGTTACTCCGAACGCGACGTCGGCACCAACGGGCTCGGGCTGGCGTTGGCCGACCGGGTCCCCACGCTGGTGCGCGCCGAGCAGCACTACTCGCTGAGCCTGTGCACGTTCACATGCGCGGCGGTGCCCGTGCTCGATCCGACGTCGGGTCGGCTAGAGGGCAGCGTCAACCTGACGACGTGGTCGCGGTCGTCGAGCGAGCTGCTGCTGGCGCTGGCCAGGTCGGCGGCGTCGAACACCGCGGCGTTGATGCTGGCCCGGTCGAACGGACGCCTGCCCCGGCACGTGCCGCGGGGTCAGGTGTTCCGGGTCGAGGTACCGCGACTCGAGCCGGGTTCGGGGACTCTGCATTCGCTGTCGGACGCGTGGAACGAGGCGGTGGCGCGCGCCGAGCGCGGCATGAGGGCGGGCGGCGTTGTCGCGGCTGTCGGCGAGGCGGGTTCGGGGCGAGCCACGCTGTTGGCGCAGGCGGCCCGCCATCTGTTTCCACGTGACCGCATCCTGTCGACCAGTGCCCCGGCGCCGACGGATGTGCAGACGTGGCTGGGATTGTGGGCACCGGAGCTCGGCAAGTCACACACCGCCGTGATCGTCCGGGATGTCGACCTCCTGCCGTCGTGGGTGGCCGAGCGACTTCGTGATCTTGTATTGCGCAGCGGCGAAGGCACTTCGGTCCCGTTCGCACTGACGGCGGAGCGATTCGAGGACATTCCGCCAGCGCTTGCCTCACTCATCGACACGGTGGTGACGGCGCCGCCGTTGCGGGAACGCCCGGACGACGTGCTGCCGCTGGCCAACCACGTCGTGACGCGGGTGCGTGGCCGCGAGTTGCCGTTCACGCCGTCGGCGTCGCGGGCGCTGCGCAATTACGACTGGCCCGGAAACGTCGGCGAGTTGTCTCATGTCGTGACGCACGCAGCCGGGCGGGCGGACGTCATCGACGTGGCAGGACTTCCCCCAGAGGTGTTGGCGGGCAACACCCGTCACCTCTCGCGCATCGAGGCGTTCGAACGCGGCGAGATCGTGCGAGTGCTTGGCCTCGAGGGGCTGACGATGGCCGAGGTGGCCACCGAACTCGGCATGAGCCGCGCCACGCTGTACCGCAAGATCGCTCAATACGACATTCGGGTGGACCGGGACTGACCTAACGGCGCATCGCGTGTCGGCCCTCAGCGCGGAAATTCCGCCCCACCTGCAAGGACGCCGCCACCAGCGGGCTGTCCCATAGCGCCCCCGTCAGCACTGCGGCAACCAGACTCATCAACCCCATCATCGCGAACAACGTGTCGCCACTCATGCGTAAGTCAGTAACCGCCCTACCGCATCGGGAAACATCAATACGCTCCTTCCCATGAGAAGACGGTGGCGGCCGGCGCTGGCCGGACTGATCTTCGTGACGGCGATCGTCGGGGCATGCAGCAATCCGAGCGAGCCACGGCAACCGGATGCGGGCTCCGGCGATGCCGCGTTCCGACAACTCGCGGCCGAGATACTCGAACACACCTACAAGCAGGATCCGACTAATGCGACCTCCCTCGGCATCCACACCTACGACGACCTGATCCCCGACCGTTCCGCCGTGGCGGTTACAGCCGACGTCGAGGAGGTCAAGTCGTTCCGGTCCCGACTCTATGCCGTTGCCGCCGAATCACTTTCGCCCGAAGCTGCGCTCGACCTGGAACTGACCAAGCGGACGTTGGACGGCAGGCTGCTGCGCGCCGAGGTCATCCGCCCGTGGGCGAAGGATCCGGACAGCTACAGCAGCGGCATCACCAACGACGCCTTTGTCATGATTTCGCGCACGTTCGCCCCTCCCGAACAGCGCCTCAGGTCGCTGACCTCTCGACTGAAACTGATGCCGGACTCGCTCGCCGCGGCCCGAACCAACCTCGACAACCCGCCACGGATCTACACCGAGATCGCCATCGAACAGATCGACGGCAATCGCGATTTCTTCGCCCAGGATGTACCCACCGCGTTCGACGAGGTGAAAGACCAGACGCTGCTCACCGAGTTCAAGACCGCCAACGACGCCGTCGTCGCCGCGCTCGACGACTACAAGACATGGCTGGTCAACGAGCTGCTGCCACGGTCCAACGGATCCTTTGCGTACGGCGCAGACACGTACCAGAAGGTGCTCGCCGCCAACGAGATGATCACCACCCCGCTCCCCGACCTGCTGGCCATCGCCGAGAAAGACCTCGAACGCAACCAACGGGCGTTCGCCCAGGCCGCCCGCGGGATCGACCCCTCGAAGGCGCCGGCCGACGTGTTGGCGGACGTGAAGAAGGACTTTCCGCAGCCATCCGACCTGCTGGCCGTCACGCAGAGCAACCTCGACGGTCTGGCCCAATTCGTCGAAGACAAACAGATCATCGATCTTCCGCAGGCCCCGCCTGCGACGGTGGTCGAGACGCCGCCGTTCCTGCGCGCGACGACGTCGGCGTCAATGGATACCCCGGGACCGTTCGAGAAGGTTGCGACCGAGGCCTACTTCACCGTGACGCTGCCCGACCCGACATGGCCGAAGGCCGAACAGGACGATTTCATGTCGTACTGGTACCGGCCGCAGATCAGCAACATCTCCGTTCACGAGGTGTGGCCGGGGCACTACGTGCAGTTCCTGTACGCGAAGGACTATCCATCCGATGTGCGCAAAGTATTCGGCGCCGCAAGCAATTTCGAGGGTTGGGCGCACTACTGCGAGCAGATGATGCTCGACGAGGGCCTGCATGCCGACGACGCGCGCTATCGGCTGGCGCAGGTTCATCTTGCGTTGCTTCGTGACGTTCGATTCATCGTCGGCATCAAGCTGCACACCCAGGGCATGACCGTCGAGCAAGCCAAGCAGATGTTCACCGACGACGCCTATCAGCCTGCGGCAGTCGCGGCCTCGGAGGCCAAACGCGGCACGGCGGATGCGACCTACGGCTACTACACGATGGGCAAGCTGATGATCCTCAAACTACGCGAAGACTACCGGGCGAAAACCGGTGAAGCGTACTCGCTGAAGGACTTCCACGACACGTTCATCAAACTCGGGCCGCTGCCTGTGCCGCTCATTCGGAAGGCGATGCTCGGTCAGGCCGGTGATCCGTTCTAGCGCTGGCCCGCCAGCTCCGGTAGCCGCGGTGCGCGGCGAACGCGCCGACGATGGCAGTCGCGCACCACACCGCGATCGCCGAATACGCCAGCGGCGACGACAGATCCCCGATCGAAGCACCGAGCGCAGTGTAGACGAAGGCCCGCGGTGCGGACCCGATGAAGGCTCCAACAGCCAACTGCCACAACGGAACCCCGAGCGCGCCGAAGGCGTAGGACGCCAACGCATCCGAGATGCCGGGGACGAACCGCTGACCCACCACCGCCCACAGTCCCCACCGCTCGATCTGCGCGTCGAGGCGGTCGGCGCGACGCGTGCCGAGCAGCACACGCGCGCTGGCACGGCCTGCCCGCCTGCCTACGAGGCCGGTGATGGTGGCGGTGCCGACGGTCGCGCCCAGCGTCACGAACGTGCCAAGCACCGGCCCGAACAGGACGCCGCTAACTGCGGCCAGGATCGGTCCTGGGACGAAGATCGCGCCGAGCACCGCCGACACGACGACGTACGTCAGCGGCGCGGCTGGGCCCGTCGCCGCCACCGCGCGGCGGACGTCCTCGACATCGACGACCCGCGTCACACCGACCAGATAGAACAACCCGAGCAGAAAGGCGGCGACCAGCGCGAGCCGCACGATAGCGCGCCGTCGGTTCGGCACCGAGATCCCGTCGCTATCGGTCATTCAGTCGGTGGTGCAGCTTCCAGGCGGACCACGTCGGCGAGGCCACTGATCTTGAGCACCGGCATCAGGATCGGGTTGGCGATCAGGCGGATCTGTTCGGCATGGGTGAACAAGGCATTGATTCCGCCACTGTCCAGGTACTCCACGCGACGGAAGTCGAGGACGACGGTTCCGCCGTCGGTGGACGCCTGCGACAGCGCGGAGGCCAGGGCCTCGGTGAAGGTGTCGATGTTGCTCAGGTCGAGTTCTCCCGCCGCCGTGAGCACGAGTGTGTCATCGGCCCGTCGGTCGGTATGCAGGCTCAGCGGCGTGGCCATCAGGCGATCCTCGCGTGCATGTGAACCGTGGTCCCGCTGGTGCGCTGCTGAATCGTCACTTCCTGCATCAGGGCACGCATCAGGGCGATACCCCGGCCACGACTGACTGCAGTGACCGGAGGCTTCCACGAACCGGTATCGATGACGGTCACGTGTAAGCGGTCGGCGAGCGCGCTGGCAAGCAGCCTGATCGTGCCGTCGGGCTGGTGACGGTGGCCGTGCTCGATGGCATTGGCAAGAGCCTCGCCGGCGGCGATGAGCACGTTGAGGGTTTGATCGGAACTGACGCCGGCTTCGATCAGCCAGACACGCAGGGCGGCACGGGTGGGCGCAAGCTCGTTCACATCGGCGCCCAGCTCGACCTCGAGAGGGCTGGGCTGACGGTACAGGAGGAGGGCCACATCATCCGGGTACCCACTGCTGGGCGCGAGCCGTGACATTACCTCGTCGGCCAGGTCATCGAGGGTGGCCGACTGGTTTTCTTCCATCACTTCCGCCGCCCGGGTGATGCCGCTGTCCAGTGATTCGCGTCGACGCTCGACGAGGCCGTCGGTATAGAGCAGCAGGGTTGACTGTGGGGGCACCACTTCGCGAGCCTCGGGGCGGAACGGGTCGAACGGCAGGCCGAGTGGCATTGCACGGGCGTCGTCCAGCAGCCGGATCGTGCCGTCGGGCTCCGACCAGGATGGGTGGCGGATGGCCAGCGCTGGAATACACCAGCTCACCGGTATCGGGGCTGAGCACCGCACAAAAGGCCGTGGTGCACCGTGCGCCGTTCAACCGCGCCGCAAACCGGTCGAGTGCCGATAGTGCGGCGCTGGGGCTTGGCTGTTCCAGCAACAGCGCACGGCAGGCGCTTCGCACCTGCCCCATGACCGTCGCGGCGGCCAGGCCGTGGCCGACGCAGTCTCCGACGACCAGCGCGATGCGGCCGTCGTCAAGATCGACGATGTCGTACCAGTCGCCGCCTACCTGGAGGGGGCTACTGGCCGGCTGGTATCGCACCGCGAAGCCGCTGGAGACAACCGGCCCCAGGATTGCGCGCTGCAGCGCCAGGGCGGCTTCCCGCTGCTGATCGAGCTGATGCACCCGCTGCAGACCCTGTCCCAGGCGACCGGCCAGGACCGTGAGCAGCACGTGGTCTTCCGCGGTGAACGGTCGATGCTCGGCCAACTCGATGTAGACCACGAGCACTCCGCGCGGATGCTGCAGTGCGATGCCGATGGTGCCGGGCTCCGCCTCGGCGGGCGAAAGGAGGTCACCATCGCCCAATGACCGGATCGTCTCCCGTGTGCTCGATGGCAGATCGACCCACGTAGCTGGCTCACCCGCGTAGACGAGGTCACCTGAACCGACCTCTGTGCCATCGGAGGACACTGTGACGGCCAGGACGCGTCGGGCCCTCCACACCCGTTGCAACTCCGCGGCCGCCGCACGCACGGCGTCATCGAGCGTGTCGGCTTGAGCGAGTTGTTGATTCAACGACGCCAGCGCACTCTCCCTCTGCACCGTGTAGTGCTCCGCGGTGACATCGCGGAAGGTGCCGACGGTGACCCGGCGGCCGGTATCGGGATCGTTGGCGTGGTTGAAGTTCACGGAGATCCACAGGCGGTGTCCGTCGCGGTGCACGACCGGAACCGTGAAGCTGCCGTGCGGTTGGTCGAGCAGTTCGGCGAACGCATCCGCGACGCGACGGTGGGCATCGAGGTCGTTGTCGGCCGACGGCCACCAAGGGGGATCGGTATCGTACGGCAGCCCTTCGGTCCCGTACCCGATGATGTCGGTGAACGCGGCGTTGATTTCGATGATCGCGCCGTCCTCGTCACACACGAAGAATGCTTCTTGCAGCGAGTCGACGAGGGCTGTGCGCCAACGGGAGTGGTGGTTGCGCAGCCTGGCGAGTTCGATGTTGGCGCGGACGCGGGCAAGCAGTTCGACGGCAGCGAAGGGTTTGACGAGGTAGTCGTCGGCGCCGGCCTGCAGGCCTTCAACGGATGCTTCCTGCCCCGCACGGGCCGACAACAGTAGGACGGGTACGGCGGCCGTTCGCGGGTCAGTTCGCAACGCCGCCACGAGGGCCAGGCCGTCCAACCGAGGCATCATGACGTCGCTGATCACCATGTCGGGCTGGTTTGTGCGGATCGCCTCCATCGCCTGTTGACCGTCGGTGACGGCGTCCACCTCGTAGCCTTCACTGAGCAGTAGCCGCGCCAGGTAGTCGCGCATATCGCTGTTGTCGTCGGCGATCAACACACGGGACGTCGGGCCGGAGCCGGAGCGCGCAGTGGTCACTCTGCCCCGGGCCAGCGTCACGTCATCGGTCTCGGCCTTCATCGAATCGGCGTCAGCCGGCATCCACCGCAGGGCTTCCTGCACATACGGTTCAGCCACGCCGGACGCCGTCTGAGTGCGCCCCGCAGCCGCGACGGCGTCCTCGGGCAGGTGTGCACTTCCGAACGGCAACCGGATGATGAATCGGGTGCCCTCACCCTCGGTGCTGTCGGCAGAGATGACGCCGCCGTGAAGTCCGACCAATTCCTTCACCAGAGCCAACCCGATTCCGCTGCCCTCGTTGGAGCGCGCACGCACGTTCTCGATGCGGTAAAACCGTTCGAACAGTCGAGGCATTTCCGAGGAAGGCACACCGATTCCGGTGTCTGCGATCGTGACCACCGCGTCCGAGTTCTCGCGACCCACACTGACCGTGATGGCGCCGTCGAAGGTGAACTTCAGCGCGTTCGACAGCAGGTTCAGGACCACCTTCTCCCACATGTCCCGGTCGATGTAGACCGGATCGGTCAGTGGCGGGCAGTCGACGGTGAGCGTCAGGCCGGCTCGTTCTATCGCCGATCTGAAGACGCTTGCGAGTTCGGCGGTAACGGCTGCGAGATCGACCGGTTCGTAACGGGCCTGGGCGCGGCCCGCCTCGATGCGGGAGAAGTCGAGCAATGTGTTGACCAGCTTGGTGAGTCGTAATCCGTTGCGCCAGACGATGTCCAACTCGTCGCGCGTCGAAGCATCCAGACCCGTTGTGCGGCTGCGCAACTCAGCGACGGGGTCGAGGATCAACGTCAGTGGTGTGCGGAACTCGTGGCTGATGTTGGAGAAGAACGCGGTCTTGGCGCGGTCGAGCTCAGCCAGCTCGACGGCTCGTCGCTGCTGCGCCCGATAACTTCGTGCTGCGCCGACTCCTGCCGCGATGTGCGCGGCTACGAGGGTCACAAAGCCACGATAGGGCTCATCCAATGGTCGGTAACGGTTCAGCGCAGCGACCAGGAATCCGGTTGGCGAAGCGCCCTGCTGCAACAGCGGAACCACCAAGGCCTGCGCGGGCGGACCCGACCAGCTGCCGGTGGGCAGATCCGACTGAACACCGCCCTCGAGTTCGACCAGCACCGATTCGCCACCCGCCACCTCCCGCACGGGCCACACCGCATCGTCGTCGGCGGCCAACGCGGCGGGGGCGGCCGGATGCCCGGTGTCGATCCCGCTTGCCCCAGCCAGATGCGCAGTGCCGCCGTCGTCGAACAGGTAGGTCAACGCGAAGGGGAGATCGCGCAGGTTCTCGCTCAGCTGGCGATGGACGAACGCCATGATCTCTTCCTCGGTTCGCACCACGCTGGGGTCCGAGCCCAGATCCCGCAGCGTCGCCATCCGCCGCTCGCCGATGACCTGCAGCGTGTCCTCGCTGACCACGCACAGCATTCCGACGACCCGATCGTCGTCATCGCGCAACGGACTGTAGGAGAAGGTGTGGTAGGTCTCCTCCGGATATCCGGAGCGTTCCAGGAACAGCAGCAGCGCCGAATCCCATGTCGCCTGCTGGGTCGCCAGTACCTGGTCGATCCGCGGACCGATGTCCTCCCAGATCTCCGCCCACACCTCGTTCGCAGGCCGACCCAGCGCCCAGGGATACTTGCGGCCCAAGGTGTCTCGGCGGTAAGCGGCGTTGCAGAAAAAGGTCAGCTGCGGCCCCCACGCCATCCACATGGGGAAGCGCGACGACAGCAGGATGCTCACCGCTGTCTGCAGACTCTGCGGCCATTCGTCGGGTGGTCCAAGGGGCGTGGCTGCCCAGTCCACCGCCGCGAGGTCGCGACCGACCTCGCCGCCCGCAGCGAGAACCCCAGCCGCGGACGAGCGCTCGGGCTCTGAAGCGTTCACCCGTCCTCGTCAGTTCCCTCGACCGCGTGCGCCACCGTCTTGTACGGACGAAGGACACCGTCGAGCTTGGTGACTTCGATGGGACGAATCACCTCGAGGTTCTGGGCCACCACACGGACGATGACGCCGTCGGACACACCTCGCTCATAGCACCCGAGGACGGCGTTCAAACCTGCGCTGCCGAAATACGTCACCTTGGCGAGTTCGATGACGAGCACGCCGCTGGGATGATCCGACGCGGCTTGCAGGGCCGCATCGAGATGCGTGATGAGAATATCGACGGTGCCCGAGTCGACCTCGCCGTCAGCCGACACCACGACCGCTGTGTCGAGCACGTCCTGCTCGACTTCCAATAACGCCACGCACGCACTCCGTAACTCGTTGCAGTCGTCCTACATTAAATGCCTACGCTGTGCCTTTAGTCGCCATTGGTGCCGACGCGTTCGTGAACCGTGAGCACGAGGTGATCGAATTGCCTTCGCAAGTTGTCGGATTGAAACCGCACGCTGTTGAGTTCGGCGACGATCTGTGCCGCCAGCGCTCGCAGTTTGGTGTTCGTCGTCTGTGAGCGCCACAGCAACACTTCGAATGCCTGCTCTGCGGTGATCCGATAGACGAGCATGAGGGCGCCCTTTGCCTGCTCGATCGCCGCACGCGCCTCGAACAGTTCGGGCAGCGAGTCGTCGAGCACTTGGCGGCGAGTTTGATCGAACGTATCGGTCAGGTCGATGTAGTAGCCCTCGCTACCGACGACCGCTCCGCTGTCGTCGAGCATCCGGTCCGCGAGCACGATGACCGCGTGTTGCTTGCCTGCGGTGTCGACGAATCGGTGCCTGCTGGAGAACGACCCGCCGAAATGTAAGAGGCGGTCCAAAATGTCCTGAACGTGCTGTCGGTCATCCGGATGCTTGTGCGATAGCAGCAACTCGGTGGTCGGCTCGACGGAGCCTGGTTCGTAGCCGTGCATGCGCGCGACCTCGTCGGACCATTCCCAACGCTGGCCCACGAACCAGAAGCGGAAGCTGCCGACGTTCAGATTCGTGACCGCCCCGGCGAAGGCATCGGGATCCAAGCTGCGCGCCGGGCGCGGTGTTGACATTTGCCGATTATGCCAATCTCAGGTCTCGTCAGCGACCTGTTCGTGGCTCACATGCCGACCGGGGGCATCCGGATCGTCGTCCTGATGATCCAGCGTTTTCTGGAGCCGACGCTGATCTTCGGTCGCCTTGGTGGCGTCCTTCGGCGTTGGGACAGGGCTGTTGACCTCCTGCATGCGCGTCAGGGTCTCCCGTTTCGCGCATCCCTAAACGCCCACCCCTGACAGCGGCGTCAAAACGGGTATGCCGTCATACATGACGGTCATCGGATTCCACTGCTCGCATGAGCAGATCGACCCCGCTCAGCTGCTGCGTGACATCCAGCGGGCCGAACAGGCCGGCTTCGCCGCGGGTATGTCGTCCGACCACTTCAGCCCGTGGAGCGCGCGGCAAGGCCAGTCGGGCTTCGCCTGGTCCTTCCTCGGCGCCGCGCTTGCTACCACCAACCTGCCGTTCGGCGTCGTCAACGCGCCCGGGCAGCGCTACCACCCCGCGATCATCGCCCAGGCCATCGCGACGCTCGCGCAGATGTTTCCTGGTCGATTCTGGGCTGCGCTCGGGTCGGGCGAGGCTTCCAATGAGCGAGTCACCGGCGATGAGTGGCCGCGCAAGGAGGTGCGGGATCGGCGTCTCGTCGAGTGCGTCGACGTCATTCGCCGTCTCCTCAGGGGTGAGGAGGTCAGCCACAGCGGCCTCGTACACGTCAACCGGGCGCGGCTGTGGACGCGTCCCGAGACAGTCCCCGATCTCGTCGGCCCCGCCGTCACTGAAGAAACCGCGGCCCGGCACGCCGCATGGGCCGACGGCTTGATCACCGTCAATCAATCGAAGGAGGCCCTGCAGAGAGTTCTCGACGCGTACCGGGAGGCAGGCGGCCGCGGACCGGCCCGTCTGCAGATTCATCTCAGCTGGGCGCCGTCTGAAGAGGAGGCCGTCGCCATCGCCCACGACCAGTGGCGCAGCAACGTCTTCGAACCTCCGGTCTGTTGGGATATCGAATCGGTAGAGGCGTTCGACGTGATCAGCGAACGGGTCACCCCGGATCATGTGCGGCAATCCGTGCGTGTCTCAAGCGATCTGGGCCAGCACATCGAGTGGCTGCGCCAGGACATCGAGCAGGGCTGGGACGAGCTTTATCTCCACTTCGTCGGCAAGGAGCAGAGTGCGTTCATCGATGCATTCGGTGAGGATGTGCTGCCACAGCTGGCAGCCCGGGCGGTAACCGCATGAGGCGATGCGATACCGGCGATCTGTGGTGGAAGAACGCAGTCTTCTACTGCGCCGACGTGGAGACCTTTTACGACTGGGACGGCGACGGGTGCGGCGACATCCGCGGCATGACGGAACGCATCGAGTACCTGTTCGACCTCGGGGTGACGTGCCTGTGGCTCATGCCCTTCTACCCGACCGCCCGCGTGGACGACGGCTACGACATCACCGACTTCTTCGGTGTTGACCCACGTTTGGGCACCCTCGGTGATTTCGTCGAACTCGTCCGCACCGCCAAGGCGACAGGTCTGCGCGTCGTCATCGATTTCGTCATGAACCACACCTCCGATAAGCATCCGTGGTTCAAGTCCGCCCGCCGCAGCATCGACGATCCCTGCCGCGACTACTACGTGTGGAGTGCGACGAAACCCAAGTCGAGCCGCAAGGACGTCGTCTTCCCCGACCAGGAGGACAGCATTTGGGAGTTCGACCGCAAGACCGATGAGTGGTACCTGCACCACTTCCTCAAACACCAACCCGACCTCAACGTCGCCAACCCCAAAGTCCAGGAGGAGATTTCGCGAACGCTGGGCTTCTGGCTCGAACTCGGCGTATCCGGTTTTCGGGTGGACGCAGTCCCGTTCATGTTCGCCAAGGACTCCGCGCCGGGAGACCCCACCGTGTTCGATTCCAGCCAATACCTGGGCGACGTGCGCAACTTCGTCACCCGCCGCCTCGGGGACGCGGTGCTTCTGGGCGAGGTCAACCTGCCGTACGAAGACCAGCTGAAGTTCTTCGGCGGGCCAGACGGTGACGGTCTCAACATGCAATTCGACTTCATCGGCATGCAGGCGATGTATCTTTCGCTTGCCCGCGGCGACGCGGGTCCGATCACCGATGCCCTGCAGCAGCGACCGCAACTCGACTTGACGAGCCAGTGGGCCAACTTCGTGCGCAATCACGACGAGCTGACCCTCGACAAGCTGAGCACAGACGAACGTCAAGAGGTCTTCGACGCGTTCGGCCCTGAGCCGGATATGCAGCTCTACGGACGCGGACTGCGTCGACGGCTGCCGTCCATGCTCGGCGGGGACCAGCGGCGGATGCGGATGGCCTATTCGTTGAGCTTCTCCCTCCCGGGCACTCCGGTGTTGTTCTACGGCGAGGAGATCGGGATGGCCGAAAACCTGGACATTCCAGGTCGATTCGCCGTCCGCACTCCCATGCAGTGGACCGCGGGCGACAACGGCGGCTTCTCGAAGGCCCAAAAGCGACGGCTCACCCGTCCGCTGCCTGACGGTCTGTACGGCCCCGACCGCGTCAACGCCGCCGATCAGCGCCATGACCACGACTCCTTCTGGTGGTTCATGCGCAACCTCATCTACACGTATCGGCAGCAGCCGGAGTTGGGTTGGTCGACGGCGGAAGTCCTGAAGCAGCCCGAGCCCGCGGTTCTGGCCCATGTCTGCCGGGAGGAGCAGTCGGGGTGGGCGATGGTGGCGCTGCACAACTTTGGGGCGGACGGTTGCATCGTGCCGATCCAGCTGGACGACGCTCCCCCGGGCTCCACGCTCGTCGACTTGCTGCACAGGCTCGATACCCATGAAGTCGACAACACCGGCCGAATCGAGGTCGGGGTCGACGGCTATGGCTACCGGTGGCTACGCCTGCGGCGGCCCGAGGACGAGCCGATCATTTGATGTTGGTGGCGGCAGTCACATCATTGATCGGTATGTTCATACCATAGCGTTATACCGTCACGTTGGGCGTTCGATTCGCTCCGCTGTCCTTTGGGTGCCCCGCCTTAACGATTCTCGAAAGATGGCATCCCAATGCTTGTGAAGTTGCCTGCGCATGACGATCACCTTTGGCAGACCTACGCGCGATTCCGGTCGCTCGGACCGGTGATCCCGCTCGAGTTACCCGGCGGCGTATGGTCTGGGCGGCCCGCCTGCACCGACTGGTGTCGGCCGGCTTCACACCGCCCCGCGTGCAGGCACTCGAGCCATTCATCGAACGCGTCGTCGACGACCTCATCGACCGCATGGGCGCGACCGCCGATCTCGTCCAGGCCTTCGCTGAACATGTGCCGATGGCCGGTCATCTGACAGCTCTTCGGCGTCCCCCACGCCGATCGCGGCGGTATCCGGCACTGGACCTCGATGCTGTTCTCGGCTACCGCCACGCCAGAGCAGGCCATCACGGCTGGCCGCGACTTGCTCACATATCTTCATCTGCTGGTCGAGTCGAAGCGTGTAAGCCCGGCGGGCGACCTGACTTCTGCGCTGGTCTCCGCACACGACCACGAGGGCCAACTGTCTACACAGGAGCTCGTCGATTCCCTGCACCTGATAAGCAACGCGGTCATCGCTTTCGTAACCCACCCAGACCAACTCGCTGCGGTGGCCGAGGGCGAGCGATGGTCGGATGCGATCGAAGTGACGCTGCGTCTGCACTCACCGGTCGTCGGCGCGATCTTCAGGTACGCGCTGCACGACGTGACCATCGCCGGCATCGAGATTCCCGCAGGCGATGCCGTGTACCTCTGTTACAACGGCGCAGCAACGGACCCTGCCGCGTACGGCGAGGACGCTACGCGCTTCGATATCGATCGCGAGCGCCGGATTCATCTGGCCTTCGGTCACGGCCCGCATTTCTGCCTCGGTGCACCACTGGCTCGGCTGGAGGGGCGAATCGCCTTATCCAAACTGTTTCAACGCTTTCCGCATATGACGCTCACCGTGGGCCCCGACGAAGTGCCCTACACACCTTCATTTCTCGTTAACGGACCCCTTCGCGTCCCCGTGAAGCTACATTGAGCCGACTCGGGTGGAGGATGGGGCTATGGGCCGAGGCCCGTTTCTGGGTGGCATGGGGAATCCCGACCGTTGGGCGCGAGCACCGGGCACAACGCTTACCTGAAGAGTTACATCGTGGTTTACGGCGATCAGTACAACAACATCGTGGTACGCACATCGGACACCCCCGAGGGAGCCTGGTCGGATGCGACGACAATACTGAACCAGCAGAACGGCGGCATCTACGCACCGATGCTGCACCCGTGGTCGCCGTCGACGCTCGCCCAGGGCACCGAACTGTACTGGAATCTGTCGTTGTGGTCTGAGTACAACGTGATGCTGATGAAGACCGATCTGTCGAAGGTGCAGAGATGTCGCGTTTGATTGCGGCGGTTGCCATTTCGACCGTCACGATGGTTTCGGTGCCCGGCATCGCCTGCGCCGATCCAGCTGTGCCGCAGCAAGATACACCATGCGCGGTAGATCTCGACGGCACGATGACATGGCCCACCGACGCCAAGATGCCGCTGAGGTGCGTCGGGCAACAGTGGACACTCGTCACAACGCCGCCCCCTCCGAACGACCGATGGCTGAGCTATGGGCCAGCCATGACGCTGCACGGACAGGGCATGCGCAACCCGAGCGTCGAATCAGGCGAGTGGACTGCGACGCCGCAGGACCAGAACTCCCAGTGCCGCGCGGACCAACAGGCCGTCGTCGACGCGGGCGTCCTTGGCCCCATCCAAACCTCCGAAGGGGAGCCGGGCCACACGCTATCGTTTCAGATCGTGCCGCAACTCTTCTCCATCGAGATGCGCGGCTACTGCCTGTGGACCAGGCAGGGTTGATTGTGTTCGCTGGGGGGTAATAAGCGCGCATGTCAATGGCGGACGGGTACGGCAAGCTCCAGCTATGCGGCGGGTGTGGCTACCCGACGCTGGGGCTTGACCTGTGTTCCTTCTGCGAGCAGGTCTCGCTCCTGACCGCCGTGGAGTCGACGGAAACCGACCCGCCTGCCGCCTAGTCCGCGAATGAGATGGACGTCTCATCGCAGTTGGTGACAGGGCGATCCGCCGGGAACGAGTACCGGATCCGCGCCCGCGATCACTGTCTGTCGGTAGTACGCGTGGTGTGCATCCGCCGAGCACTCGAAGGCGGCTTTCAGCACCCGGAAGCTGGTCGGATCGGCCCGTCGATGGTCTTCCCCATCCAGTACACCTGCGCAGCGTCGGCGGCATAGGGGCCCTCCAGCGCTCGAAACGAGGCCGCGTCCGCGTCCGCGATCAGGTCAGTGAAGTAGTAGACATGCCGGTGGTCACGCGCATACGCGCCCCGCACCACGCGGAAGGTTGCCGGATCGGCGTCGGGAATCGGGTTTCCGTTGACGTGGACGGTCCGACTGTCCCTGTTGAACAGATAGTGATCGGCGTTCGAGATGATCGCGAAGTGCGTTGGGTCCTCGGATAACACGCTTCCATCCGACCAATACACCGCGGCGCTGCCCTTCATGAGGTCGCCGTCCAGCAACTCGAAGTGAGCGGGGTCGTCGCTGATCGGCCGGTCCAGCTGATACACATGTCGGTGGTCCTTGAAAAGGCCTGGGCGATCCAGCAATTCGAAGGTCGCCGGATCGGCACCCGGCACCTCGCGACCGTCGAAGTACACGGCCGATGAGTCGTGGGCGTATGTGCCGTCAACGGCTTGGAAGGTGTCTGCGTCGGCGTCGTCGATCTCAAAGGTCTTGCCGGGGAATGCGTTCAAGTAATGGACCTTGTCGCCCCGCACGTGGTAGCCCGCGGCGTCGAAGAGCGAGGTGGGCGGCTTGTTACGACCGCACGCCGGCGACAGCGCCACCGCCACGAGACATATCGCCGCGATCAGTTGCCGCGTCAGACGATCGAATCACCTAG
Organism: uncultured Actinomycetota bacterium; assembly: GCA_963848855.1. Classification (GTDB taxonomy): domain Bacteria; phylum Actinomycetota; class Actinomycetes; order Mycobacteriales; family Mycobacteriaceae; genus Mycobacterium. The sequence continues at coordinate 409,513 of CAWKFL010000003.1, read as the reverse complement.
TTGACAGGCACATCGAGGATTGGGTGCTTGGTGTAGGAGTCGTCGGTGTCGAAGTGCCACCACTCACCCTTGTACACGGCCAATCCTCCTGCACTCATCGCGTCCCGCAGCCGCGCCCGGTTCGCCTGCGCAGCCGGGCTGACTCCTTCGGTGGCGAACGCAAGCGCGCTCGGCGTGAAGTTGTCGAAGTCGGTGCCCATGTCGACGTACGAACCGCCGTGCGCCATCGTCACATCGACCGATCGACCCGCCTCGTGGCTGCGTGAGTACGGTCCCGGCCGCGCGACCCAGTTCGGGTCTCCAACCGCCTCGAACATTGCCACTTGCACGTCATGCGGCCGGTAGCAGTCCCAGAAGACCAGCACTTCGCCACGTGGGCGCAACACGTCGGCCGCCGTGGCCAGACCGCCTGCCATCGACTCGTGCACGAGACAGCGGGCGTCGGGCGGATACAACGGCTTGCCGACGAAGTTGTTCGCAGTCGCGTAGCGGAGATCGATGACCGCATCCGGCACAACGGTCCGCACGTCGACGAGGCCCGCCGCGCGGGCCGCGTCGGAAACCGGAGGCACCACTGGCGGAGGCGATGCCGAGGCCACCACCTGCGCGCCGCCGAATGCACTGCAAAGAAGTAGCAGGAAGCCGACTACTGCGTAGCGCATGCGGTGCGCCCTCCCAACTGAGGTAGTGAGATACGCTAGCTCGCTTTTGGTCTCGGTCTGAGCATCGAGGTGTCCCGATCGAGGAGGCCACCATGAGCGTCGACACCGTCGAACTGCGTTGCCCGAGCGTATTCGAAGCCGATCTGCCGACCGTCTCATACGAAGAGGCCCCAACGCCGGATGAGGCACACCGCCGTATCGGTGTGGCCCGGCAGCAGGCACCGATCGCGATCGGAGCGCACGGCCCTGAGGTGCTGCGCCACGATCTGGTGCACGCCACGCTGCGCGACCATCGCTTGATTGTGCCGCGCGGACTGGGCCTTGAGGGCCAGGGCATCACATCCGGACCGTTGTGGGATCGGGCCACCAAGACCATCTTGAGCGTCAATGGTGAGGATCACACCCGGCTGCGCCGAATCGTGTCGAAGGCCTTCACGCCGCGTGCGGTGTCACGGCTCGACACCACGATCACCGACATCATCAGCGGACTGATCGACCCGCTGGCCGATATGGGCCGCTGCGAGGTCGTCGAAGACATCGCGCGTCCCTATCCGGTCCCGGTCATCTGCGAGCTGCTGGGTGCCCCGAGCAATGACTGGAAACTGTTCTCCGCGTGGGCCGATGACTTCTTCAAGCTGTTCACGTGGAACGTCGCAGAACACCAACCGGTGATCCTGGCCGCCTGGGCTGAGCTCGACGCCTATATCGACGGTATGGTCGCCGACCGTCGCAGATCGCTCACCGACGACCTGCTGTCCGACCTGATTCGCGCCGAGGACGACGGCGACCGGCTGAGCAGCGACGAGCTCCGCATGCTCGCTGCGGGCATCCTAATGGCGGGCACCGATACCACCCGTAACCAGGTGGCGGCAGCGGTGGACGTGTTCTGCGACCACCCCGAGCAGTGGGAGCTCCTCGCGCAGCGACCCGAACTCGCCATGAGGGCGGTCGAAGAGGTGATGCGCTATTACCCCGTCATCTTCGGCGCGATGCGGATGGCGACAGAAGACGTCGAACTGGCGGATGTCGTGATCCCGGCCGGCACGTTTGTCCTGGTCAACACGGCGTCCGCGAACCGCGATCCTGACGTCTACGCCGAGCCGGACAGCTTCGACATCACGCGGGAGGGCGCCGCGCCTATGCAGACGTTCGGCGCCGGTCCGCATTACTGTCTCGGGGCGAATCTCGCGCGTCGCGAGCTTGCAGAAGCGCTGATCATCATGTCCCGCAGGATGCGGAACCTCCGCCTTGCGGAGCCCGCGCAGTGGAAACCGATTCTGGGGATCACCGGCCCTGCCGTGCTTCCGATCGAGTTCGACGCGCGGTAGAGACGCAACGGGAGTCGCTGTCGCGCTGGATCGAATAAAGGCGTTCCTCGGGCTTGCCGCGGGAATCTGACGCACACACTGCTGAGCGTCTGCACAGCGTCAGCCTTTGGCCTAGACTCGCAGCGTGCGCGACGTCATCGACGAGTTGCTGACAGTCTGGCGCTCCGGCGGCACCGCGGGCGTGGCCACCGTCGTGCGAACGATCAAGTCTGCGCCGCGCCCAGCGGGCGCGACGATGGTCGTGTCCCCCGACGGCACCGTCGCAGGCTCGGTGTCCGGCGGTTGCGTCGAGGCCGCGGTCTACGAACTCGCCAACGAAGTCGTCGCGACCGGGCGGCCTGAACTCCAGCGCTACGGCTTTTCAGACGACGACGCATTCGCGGTCGGTCTCACCTGCGGCGGCATCATCGACATCTTTGCTGAACCGTTGTCGCAGAATACCTTTCCGCAATTGGAGGCGGTCGCCGACGCCATCGCGGGCCTTAGGCCCGTTGCGGTCGCGACAGTGATCGAGCATCCCAACCCGCAGTGGATCGGTCGCAGGCTGATCGTCGGAACGGAGTCCGTCGACGGATCGCTCGGATCCGCCAGGGCCGACGACGCCGTTGCCGACGACGCGCGTGGCCTGCTCGCCGCCGGGCGCACCGCGGTCCTCACCTACGGTCCCGACGGCCAGCGTCAGGAAGCAGGGATGGAGGTCTTCGTCGCGAGCCACGCGCCGCCGCCTCGAATGCTGATCTTCGGCGCCATCGACTTCGCCGCCGCACTGGCGCGCCAGGGCGCCCTCCTCGGATACCGGGTCACGGTGTGCGACGCCCGGCCGATATTCGCGACGATGGCCCGATTTCCCGCCGCCGACGAAGTGATCGTCGAATGGCCCGACCGCTACCTCGCGGCGCAGGCTCAAGAGGGCGCGATCGACTCCCGCACGGCGATCTGTGTGCTCACTCACGACCCCAAGTTCGACGTCCCGGCCCTGCAGGTCGCGTTGCGACTGCCCGAGGTCGACTACATCGGGGTCATGGGCTCGCGGCGGACCCACGACGACCGCATGAGCCGGCTGAGGGAAGTAGGCCTGACCGAGGCCGAGTTGGAACGCTTGTCCAGCCCAATCGGCCTGGACCTCGGTGCTCGCACCCCGGAGGAAACCGCGGTGTCGATCGTCGCGGAAATAATCGCGCGACGGTGGGGCGGCGGTGGCAGACCGCTGACCGAGACCATGGGACGCATCCACCACGCAGGTTGATTCGCCCCTGGTAGCGGGCGAGAATGGCATATGCGGTAAAGCGAGAATCTCGTATCCAGTACGCTAACGCTGTGCGATCGCTTAGCACCTTGGAGCTGCCATGACGGAGACCGTCGCACCCCGCTATGCGGGCACCCGGGTTCCGCGTGTTGAGGACACTCGCCTGCTCACCGGGCACGGCACGTTAGTCGACGACGTCAGCAGGCCCGGCATGCTGCACGCCTGCTTCGTGCGTAGCCCGTTCGCCCGGGCCAGGATCAACCGCATCGACACATCTGCGGCGTTGGAGCTGGCCGGCGTCGTCGCGGTGTTCACCGCGGAGGATCTCAACCCCGAGGTCAGGCAGGCCTGGCACGCGGTCGCCGGTAAGGACGTCGCAGACACTCCGCGCCCGCCGCTGGCCGAGGGCGAGGTCAAGTTTCGTCGGTGACCCACTCGCGCTCGTCGTCGCCCAGAACCGGTACGTCGCGGAGGATGCCGCCGAACTGGTGGAAGTCGACTACGAACAATTGCCTGCCGTCGCCGATTTCACTCAGGCTGTTGGCTCCGATGTGGTTGTGCACGAGGCATATCCGGACAATGTCGCCGGCGGCTTAGGGGGCGCGCCACCTGACGAGGAGACGTTCTCGTCGGCCGCCCACGTCGCGTCCGCGAACGTGTATCAACAGATCTACGCGCCTGTGCCGATCGAGACGCGCGGCATGGTCGTGGAGTTCCAGGCGGCGTCCGGCGAACTGACGCTGTGGGCGTCGACTCAGACACCGCACGAGCTACGCGCGTTTTGCGCACGCCTGCTTGGCATTCCGGCGCAGAACGTCCGGGTCATCATGCGTGACACCGGCGGCGGCTTCGGCCAGAAGGTCGTGCCGATGCGAGGACATGTGCATCATGCTCGCGGCACGCAAGGTGCCCGCCGCGCTGAAATGGATCGAAGACCGTCGCGAGAATCTGATGTCGGCGGGTCAGGCTCGCCACGTCGACGGCACCGCGAGGATGGCGTTCGACGAAGACGGCAACATCCTGGCCGCGGACATCGATTTCGTCCGGACATCGGCGCGTATCCGACCCGTACCCGGTGTTGACGACCGCCGCGATCGGCATGTTCTTTCCTGGTCCGTACCGGGTGCCGAAGGCGAGCTTCAACTACAAGACGGTGTTCTCAACACCGCAGGACTTGCGGCTTACCGTGGCCCATGGCAGTACGAAACGCTGACGCGAGAAATCGTTCTCGATATCGCCGCGCGGAAGATGGGCATGGATCCCGTCGAGGTGCGGCGCCGCAACATCCTCCGCAGCGACGAGATGCCGTACTTCACCCCGAACGGAATGCCCTACGACCACGTTGCGCCAGCGGACACGTTCGAGCAGGCCGTGAAAATTCTTGACCACGAAGGGTTTCGGAAGGAGCAGCGCGACGCACTCGAGCAGGGCCGCTACATCGGCCTCGGATTCTCTGCGTACATCGAGCCGACCGGCGCCGCGACGAGCCACCTCGCCACCGAGGGCGCGACGATCCGCATGGAGCCGACGGGCAAGATCAACGTCTATGTGAACGGCGGGTCCACGGGCAACAGCCTCGAGACGACGGTCGTCCAGCTGACCGCCGATGCGCTGGGCGCCGATATCAAGGACGTCGCGACCATCCAGCGCGACACCGCGGTGACGCCGTACGGCGCCGGCACGCAGGGCAGCCGCAGCGGGCCGATGACGGCGGGAGCCGTAAACGAAGCGGGCACCGTGCTCCGCGCACAGATCGTGGCGATGGCGGCCCGCCGACTGGGCGTCGAGGAATCCGAGATCGAACTGGGTGGCTCGAAAGCCGTTGTGCGCGAAGTCTTATCGAAGAGTGTGAGCTTCGCCGACCTCGCCTACCGCGCGTACTACGAGCCTCAGCAGCTGCCGCCGGGTACGTCGTCCTCCCTTGAAGCCACGGCCAGGTTCACCGCGCAGCACCCGATCCACTGGGCCAATGCGACACATGCGTGCACGTGCGAGGTCGACGTCCAGACCGGTCACGTGACGCTGACGCGCTACATCGTCAGCGAGGACGTCGGCCCGATGATCAACCCGAATGTCGTCGAGGGCCAGATCGCCGGTGGCACCGTGCAGGGCATCGGAGGTGCTCTGCTCGAAAACATGGCCTACGACGCGGACGGAAACCCGCTCTCCTCAACGTTTGTCGACTATCTGCTGCCGACCGCCACCGAGATTCCACCGATCGAATACGGCCATGTCGAGATTCCCGGCCCCGGCGTCGGCGGCTACAAGGACTGCGGCGAAGGGGGTGCCATCGGCGCGACGCCCGCGGTCATCAACGCGATCAACGACGCGCTGGCGCCGCTCGGCGTGGAACTCACGCGGCTCCCCGCCAGTCCCGCAGCGATCGTCGAACTGATTGAGCAAGCCCGAAAGGATTCCTAGCCGTGGAACTCAACAACGAATTCCGCGTCGCGGTGCCCGCGGCCAAGACGTGGGAGTTCCTGACCGACGTCGATCGTGTGGCGCCATGCCTGCCGGGTGCCACCCTGCTGTCCGTCGACGGTGACGACTTCACCGGCGCGGTCAAGGTGAAGGTCGGACCGATCACGGTGTCGTACAAGGGCGAGGCGGGCTTTCACGAGAAGGACGCGGCCGCGCAGCGCATGGTGCTCAAGGCCAATGGCAGGGAAACGAGGGGCAACGGCAGCGCCGCGGCCGTCGTCACCGCACAACTCAAGGACGAGGGCGACGCCACGAGCGTGGTGATCACCACGGACCGACGATCTCCGGTAAGGCTGCGCAGTTCGGGCGGGGTGTGCTCGCCGATGTCGCCTCGAACCTGATCGGTCAGTTCGCCAAGAGCCTGGAGGCCGACCTGCTCGGTGGCGCTGCGCCGGCCACCGCTGGCACCTCGACGGCCGCCACACCTGTTGCGGCCGATGCCCGCGCGGGAACCGACAGATTCCGGCGTCGGGGTTCTTCACCGGGCTGTGGGAGACGTCGTTGGCGGCCGACGAGATCTTGACCGGCGTGCGGTTTCCGGTGTGGGGTGGCCGGTCCGGATTCGCGATAGGAGTTTGCGCGCCGGCACGGCGATTTCGCGATCGCAGGCGCAGCCGTCGCGGTGGAACTCGACGATGACGAGCGGGTTGTGCACTGCGGCATCGGGCTGCTGGGCCTGGGCTCGACGCCGCTGCGCGGTTCGGGTGCGGAAGACGCCGTCGTCGGTCAGCTGGTTGGCGATCTCACGGCCGACGAGATCGGCCGACTGGCGATGAGCGGACTGACCGACATTCCCGCCGACCTGCAGGGTTCGGCCGACTACCGCGCCCGGGTCGGAGCGGCGATGGTGGCGCGGGCGTTCACGGGCGCGATCTCGGCGGCTCAGACGTCCCGAACGGAGGCGATCCATGCATGACATGCCGGTCGAGGTGACCGTCAACGGCCGGTCGCAACACGGGCTTGTCGAGCCCCGCGTCACGCTGGCGGACTTCCTGCGTGAGAAGTGCGGTCTCACCGGCACCCACCTGGGTTGCGAGCACGGGGCATGCGGCGCGTGCACGGTGCTGCTCGACGGCCAGGCGGCGATGCGCGACTGCCACGGTCTCCAGTGTGGCTTCTGCACACCGGGTTTCGTCATGTCGATCACCGCGCTGCTGCGCGACAATCCCAAGCCCACCGACGAGGAGATCCGCGAAGGCCTGTCCGGCAATTTCTGCCGCTGCACGGGCTACCAGGCAATCATCAACGCGGCGCACCGCGCCGCCGAGACGCTGTCGGACGCTCCCTAGCCGGATCCCGATTTGCTCGCATACTCTGCTCGACGGCCGCGCGTATTCGTTGACTCTGCACCTATGGCGGGGGTTACTCGGGCGGATTTACGCGCCGTGAGCGCAGAGTCAATGGTCAGTGGCCCGCACCACCGCCGCACAGGAACGCCGGGCATCGTGGATCCCATGAAGATTGGTTTCATTGGACTGGGAAACATGGGATCGGGCATGGCCGCGAATCTGTTGAAGGCCGGGCATGAGGTCACCGCCTACAACCGGTCGCAGGACAAGGTCGCGGCGCTAGCCGACGCGGGCGCACAGCGCGCGACGACCGTCGCGGAGGCGTGTGGCGGCGACATCGTGATCTCGATGCTGGCCAACGACGAGGCCGTCGAGGCAGTCACGTTCGGTGACGACGGCATCCTGGCTTCGCTGAAGGCCGGCGCGATCCACGTTTCGTCGAGCACGATCAGTGTCGCACTGGCCGAGCGGCTTACCGCCGCTCATGCCGAGGCGGGCCAGGGCTTCGTCGCCGCACCGGTATTCGGCAGGCCCGAGGCCGCGGCAGCGGCAAAGCTGTTCGTGGTAGCGGCCGGTGAACCCGCTGTCCTGCAGGCGGTCTCGGACGTATTTGATGCGATCGGCCAGCGGACGTTCACCGTCGCGGAGGATCCGAAGGCCGCCAGCCTGGTCAAGCTGAGCGGCAACTTCCTCATCGCCACGGTGATCGAATCGCTCGGCGAGGCGATGGCGCTGGTCCATAAGGCCGGTGTCGACAAGGAGGAGTACCTGGAGCTGCTGACGTCTACATTGTTCGGTGCGCCGATCTACAAGACCTACGGCGGGCTCATCGCGCGCGATGAATTCGAGCCAGCCGGATTCGCGGCCGCACTGGGGAGCAAGGACGTCCGCCTGGTGCTCACCGCGGGCGAAACCCTGCAAGTGCCGTTGCCCATCGCCAGTCTGCTGCGCGACCGTTTCCTCACCCTGCTCGCCAACGGCGGTGGCGAACTCGACTGGTCCGCAGTCGGCGCATTGGCCGCCTGGGAAGCGGGCGGCCCCAACCCCGTGAGATAGCGCTGAAGGTCGTGGAAAGCGCCAGATCACAAACCTAAGTGCTATTTGGCGACGACGCCGCGCAAGCCGTCGGCTCCGAAGACGGGTTCGAGCATCGCGGAGAAGTCGGGGCCGCGTCGCAACATCAGGCCTCCGTCGACGTTGATCACCTGGCCGGTGACATAGCAGGCCGCGTCACTGAGCAGGAACACCGAAATGTTCGCGACGTCCTCGACCTCACCGGGGCGCGGGAGCGGGGTGATGGATGCGTAGTCGGCGCTCAGCTCGGGTGAATCTAGCACGGGCGCAACAAGTTCGGTGCGGATCAACCCCGGCCTGAGGCAATTCACTCTAACCCATGACGGGCCGAGCTCGTCGGCAGCCAGCTGCATCAGGTGATCCACCGCGGACTTGCTTACCCCGTACGCACCGAACCACCGATGTGTGTTGCTCGACGCGATCGACGAGATCCCGATGAAGGACCCGCCCCCTCCGCGCACCATCTCCCTGGCCGCGTGCTTGAGCACGTACATGGTGCCGTTGATGTTCAGGTCGATCGTTCGCCGCCACGCTTCGGAGTCGATCTGGGTGATCGGTCCGATCGTTTCGCTTCCACCCGCGCAGTTCACGACGCCATGCAGCCGTCCGGTCCATGCCGTCGCGGCGTCGACGACCCGGGCGACCTCGTCCTCGTTCGTGACGTCGGCGGGTTCATACAGCACCTGGCCTGCGCCGCCTTGGGCCCTGATCTCGTCAGCCGCGGCGGACAGTTTGTCAGCATTGCGGCCGACCAGCATCGCGTTACCGCCCGCGGCGACGACCGCAGCCGCCACGCCCTTGCCTATCCCGCTGCCACCACCGGTGACCAGTACCGTTCGACCCGCCAACGACACTTGCAAAGCGACCCCTTCGTTCGGTCAACTAGAACAAGTTCTAGTTATACGTCACGGTTCGTCGCGCCGCGCAGGCTTGGGCGGACCGAGCGTCCGCCAGTCCGGGACGTTGGGCGGCAGTCCGACCGGGTACCGGTTTTCGTTGTGTGCCGCCCAGTGCGCGTGGCCGAGCTCGTGGATGTGGAATGCGTGCCGCAACGCCTCTGTGAACCCCATGGCGTCACTGGCCGCGTTGACCGAATCCTTGATCAACAGTGCCGCCATGGTCGGGCGCTCGGCGATACTGCGCGCGAACTCGAGCGTCTTGTCCTCGAGTTCAGCACGCGGGAAGATCTTCGAAACCATGCCGAGCCGCTGCGCTTCGTCGGCATCGATCGAGTCACCGGTCAGCAGAAGCTCTTTGGCCTTGCGAGCGCCGAATTCCCAAGGGTGGGCGTAATATTCGACGCCCGGCATGCCCATGCGTACGGCGACGACATCGCTGAACTTCGCGTCGTCGGCCGCGACGATGAGGTCGCACGCCCAGATCAGCATCAGCGCAGCGGAGATCGCATTGCCCTGCACCGAAGCGATGGTGTCTTGCGAAGATCCCGCCAACGCCGGGTGTTTTCGAAGAAGAAGTGCCACTCCTGCAGATACGTTCTCTCCGCGATCGCCGGCTGTGTAGCCCCGTGCGAACGAAAAGTCGGATGTTGCGCCGGACCGGGTTTCCGCTCGAGCAGCGCCTCCTCGGAGCCCAAATCGTGTCCAGCCGAGAAGTTCTTGCCGCGAGCCGCCAGAATCACCACCCTGACCTGATCGTCGGCTTCTGCGCGGCCGAACGCCTCGTCCAACTGCACTAATAGGGTTCGCGACTGTGCGTTCTGCGCCTCGCGCCGGTTCAGCCAGATCCGCACGATCCGGCCCTCGTCGAGCTTCTCGTACATCACCTGTTGGGGTGCATCGCCGTCGGCAGACTCGGTATCGGTCAGGGCTCGCCACAGCGGACCACCTCGTTCGCTTGGATTTCGTCGATCTCAAAGCACATTACGGTGCCACGGCGAACGTCTCCCGAGGGGTGCCACAGCGACTCCACAGCAACCTTTCAGAAATGGCACATGCGCACCAAAATTCTTTGCGATGGCACGGCGATTCCGTGCCACTCGGCGTAATGTTTGCGGTAGCAGATGGCCTGTCGCGGCACAACTTCGAGACAGCCATCGGCAGGTAACTCGAAGAGCGTATCCAGACAGCTCGCAACGCCCCTCGTGAGTTGCCACCGAGTACGGTCAGCAAAACGACAGAAAGCGTGACAATGGCGACCTTGAACCTCCCAGCGCGACGCCTGATCCTTGCCGGTGGATTTGCGGTCGCAGTGGCCGCAGCACCGGCAGTCGCGATGTTCGCGGTACCGACGGCGGGCACGTCGGCACCGACCATCGCCGCTTGCCCAGGCGGCGAATCCGAAGACACCTTCACCAACGTCTGCGTCCCGGACCTCGTGCCGAATTCACCTGAGTTCGGCCAAACCTCCGCGGGTGGACTACCGGAGATCGACAACATCCCCTGCACCGGAGGCAACTCGGGCCAGTGCATCGGTCTTGCCGAAGAGCAGGAGGCCCAAGGTCCCATGCCCGTGCCGCACTCGGAGATCAGCTCCAGCCCGTAGCCCAACGACCGAAAGCCGGGGCGCCTTGGTGCCCCGGCTTTTTCGTGCGCGCCTGAAGCGAAAGCGTCCAGCAACCTTTCAGATTTCCTATAATTCGGCTAGACGACATAGTCACTACAGAAGGCAGCGCAATGGCGAATTTCCCAATCCCCGTAACCCGCCTCATTCTTGCCGGCGGATTCGCTCTTGCGGTCGCTGCCGCGCCGGCAGTTGGGCTGCTTGGCCACTCAGACCCCGGGGTTCCCGTCGCCGCATGCAATTCCGGTGAGGAGGAGGACGTCTTCACCACGACGTGCACGCCGTTCTTGGTACCCAACTCGCCGTCGGGCTTCACCACCACCGCGGCCAACCCCGACATTCCGGAGATCGACGGTATCCCCTGTACAGGACGCGATTCGGGGGCGTGCATCGGGCTGGCGGAGGAGGCGCAGGCCGCGGGTCCGCCGCCGGTGCCACGCTCCACCATCAGCTCCAGCCCCTAGTTGGACGCGCCGGAAGTCGCAAGTCGTGGCAGCGGATTCCCAGGGAACTGGTGGAACTTATGCAGATTTCTTTCAGCTTCCATAGAATCCTCCCGACGACACAGTCATTAACTAGAGAAAGCGTGACGATGGCGACTTTCGTTCTTTCAGCGCGGCGACTGATTCTTGCCGGTGGCTTTGCGGTCGCGGTTGCCGCAGCCCCCGCGATCGCTGTCTTCACAGTGCCTACCGATGCCGTCCCGCTGGCCCAGTGCCCGGCCGGCGAGGAACAAGATCTGTACACAGGCACGTGCATTCCGCACACCGTCCCGAATGCGGGTTCGGCGTTCAGCAGCATCCCCGGTAATCCCTCCCTGCCCGCGGTCAATCTGCCGGGCGGCGGCGGCTCGATTCCATGCACCGGCCACAACTCGGGGCAGTGCATCGGGCTCGCCGAAGAGTCGGCGGCCGCGGGTCCGCAGCCGATGCCGGAATCGACCGTCGGCCACAGTCCGACCGTCACCGGCGGCATCTAATCACAGGCCGTGAACAGGGCGGCCACCCCCGTCGCCTAGAGTTGACCCATGCCTGCCAAATCTGACCCCGCTGAACTCGGGGAAGTCGAACCGCTAGCCGATAGCACAGCAAGCCAGGCCAGGCGCGTCGTAGCCGCGTACGCGACTGACGCCGACGAATGCAGGGTCTTCCTGTCCATGCTGGGCATTGGGCCGGCGAAGCTAGAGGTTTAAGTGTCTCCGCGCGGCGGCCAGGAGGTCGGCTCCGGAGATGCTGACTTCATTGTGGTGGCCAATCGGCTGCCCATCGACATGGAGCGCCTGCCCGACGGCAGCACGCAGTGGAAACGCAGCCCCGGTGGCCTGGTCACGGCGCTGGAGCCGCTGCTGCGCCGACGGCGGGGTGCATGGATCGGTTGGCCCGGCATCCCCGACGCCGACGACGGACCGATCGAGCAAGACGATATGCACCTGTGGCCGGTGCGGCTGACGGCAGAAGACGTCTCCACGTACTACGAGGGGTTTTCGAACGCGACGCTGTGGCCGCTCTACCACGATGTCATCGTCAAGCCCACCTATCACCGGGTGTGGTGGGACAGCTACGTCGATGTCAACCGCCGGTTCGCCGAAGCCACCGCAAAGGCGGCAGCACCGAACGCGACCGTGTGGGTCCAGGACTATCAGCTCCAGCTGGTTCCGAAGATGCTGCGCACACTGCGGCCCGACCTCACCATCGGATTCTTTCTGCACATTCCCTTCCCTCCGGTCGAGCTGTTCATGCAGATGCCGTGGCGCACCGAGATCATCGAGGGGCTGCTCGGTGCCGATCTCGTCGGCTTCCACCTGCCCGGCGGTGCGCAGAACTTTCTGATCCTGGCGCGACGACTCCTCGGCGCCAACACCTCACGAGGCTCGGTCGGCGTGCGGTCCCGCTTCGGGGAGGTCGAGTTCGGTTCCCGCACTATCAAAGTCGGTGCGTTCCCGATCTCGATCGACTCGACGGCGCTCGATCAGCAGGCGCGCTCCCGAGCCGTTCGGCAGCGCGCCCGCGAAATCCGCAGCGAGCTGGGCGATCCGCGCAAGATCCTGCTCGGTGTCGACCGGCTCGACTACACCAAAGGCATCGACGTTCGGCTGCGGGCGTTCAGCGAACTTCTCGCCGAACACCGCGCCAAGGGCGACGACACCGTGCTCATTCAGCTCGCAACGCCCAGCAGGGAACGCGTCGACAGTTACATCGAGATGCGTGAAGACATCGAGCGCCAGGTCGGCCACATCAACGGGGAGTACGGCGAAGTCGGCCATCCCGTCGTGCATTATCTGCACCGGCCCGTCCCCCGCGAAGAGCTGGTCGCGTTCTTCGTCGCGGCCGACGTCATGCTCGTCACTCCCCTGCGCGACGGTATGAACCTGGTCGCCAAGGAGTACGTGGCCTGCCGCAGCGATCTTGGCGGCGCCCTCGTGCTGAGCGAATTCACCGGTGCCGCAGCCGAACTCCGTCAGGCCTACCTCACCAACCCGCATCACCTCGAGGGAGTCAAGGACGCGATCGAGGCCGCGCTGAACCAGACACCCGAGGAAGGCCGGCGACGCATGCGCGCGCTGCGCAGGCAAGTTCTGGCTCACGATGTCGACCGGTGGGCACGCTCGTTCCTCGACGCGCTCGCCGACACCGACTCGCGCGAAGCTAAATCGGAATGATGTTTCCGATCAGCCACTTGCCGTCGACCTTTTCGTAGTCGACGCGCAGTCGGCTGCCGTCATAGACCGACTGCTTGGACTTGTCGGTCACGGTGCGGTTCATGAAGACTATGACGGATGCGGAATCCCGCTGCGCGGTAAGCAGTCCGGCACCGACGACGTTGACCTGACTGATCACCTGGCGATCGCGGGCCTCCGGAATCACCGTCTTGCTCGTGTCTTCCTCGTACTGGCGCCGGAAACCCGGCGTCATCAGCGTGTACGCCTCTGTCCTGCTGCGCTCCACCGTTTGGTAGTCGAAGCCGAGGATCTTCGGGATCTGTTGCGCTGCAAGCCCCGGAAGCTCAGCGCGGGCCTGCTGTTGGGCTGTCCTCTCGACACGATTCCAGTACTCGTATCCCGCGACCCCGCCGAGCGAGACGAGCGCAAGCGCCAGAATCACACCCACCAGTGTCGCGAGCCTGGTGGTCCACCGGCCCATCAGTTGCCTCCGTCGGGGTACTTGAGGTCGTAGCCGGTCATGTGACCGTTGTCGTCCTCGTGCACGATGACGCGCAAGCGATATGGCTTCGACGGCGCGTTGACCCCGTCGAGATCGGTGACCGTGACCCGGACCGATACGAGGACCGCCGCATTGTTCGCGGTCTCATCCATCTTCTCCAGCGCCGCGCCGTTGATCACGGCCTCGGAGCTGGCATTGGTGTCTCGGAAGATGGCCTTGAGGTTGTCGACGTTGCCGGGCTGGCTCATCATGTCGCGCAGCGGGCCGCTGGTGCCGTCGACGAACCGATTGACACTTTCGTCGATGTTGTTCTGCGTGTAGCTGAACATGTTGACCACGGTCTGTGAAGCGGTGTCGACGAACCGTTGGCTGCGGGCGTCGGCGGTCTCCGCATGCCGCTGCTGGACCAACATCAGTGCGACGACCCCGCCCAGCACGGCGACGGCCACCACAGTGACCCCCAGCCCAATAAGGGCCACCAATTTCGGGTGCGGTTGGCGCCGCGGCGGAGGGCCCGCAGGCCGGGCCAACCGGACCTTCACGGTCTGCGGCGCTTCTGCTGCCACGCCCGTAGACGACGAGCTGGCGGCCCCGTTCGCCGGGCCTGCCGCCCGTGACGCTCGCCTGCGCACGGGCTTCGGGGCCGTCGAAACCGTGTCTTCTGCCATTACGCCTGCCTTGGAGCCCTCATCAGATCAACCCAATTTTCCGCGGGCGCCAGTGTGTCAGCACCGGGTGCGTAGACGCCAATTCCGCCGGCTGGGTCGACGAACTTGCCGTTCTGGTCGTACATCGCCATTGACGGTCCCGAAGCCATCGGCGCCTCGGCAGGCAGCGGGGGCTGCCCGTCGACCGGCGCAGTCGCAGGGGGCGGCACCGGCGCAGGTTCGGGTTCCGGTGCAGGCCGCCCGTACGGCGGCACCACCTGATCCGGCGGCGCGTAGTACGGCAACGGCGGAGGCGGCCCGTTGTCATTGGGCGGCACCGGTAGCGGGAACGGCGCATGCGGGGCAGGCCCCGGTCCCGGCTGCACACCCGGCGGCAGCTGCACGACCGGCGGCCCCGGGTCGGGATCCACCTGCGGCGGTATGTACGGGAACTTGTTCTGCGGCAGGATCATTCGCGGGTCCTCGATGGGCGTGCCGAGCGGCACCGGCGGACCGCGCCACGGGTTGTTGCCGATCGGCACATAGCCGTTCGGATCACGGCACAGCTGGACGGTGGGTGCACGCTTACCGGGGAACTCCTGACACGGGTAGTTGCGCGCACCGCGCACCACAGCGGGATCGTTATGGGGTGTCTTGCAATACAGATCGGGCGGTAGTTCACGCAGCGTCTGGTCGGCGGGCGACCGGATCATCGGCGGCGGGATGAAGCCCGTCGAGCAGGGCGGTGGATCCTGCAGGCTGATCTTGAAGTCCAGCTTGCCGCCCTCGTCGGCCGGCACGCCGCCGCCAACGGTGAGCAGCGCAGCCATCAACGCGGGGAAGATCACCAGCGCCTGCTCGATAGACTTGCGGTAGATCACTCCGATGCGACCGAAGTTGGCCAGGTTGGCCGCCAGCACCGGGAAGGTGGGGCGGATGCCTTCGAAGGTTGTGTTGGCCGCCTCGGTCGCCCCCGGCACGTTCTGTAACACCGACCGCAGCTGCGGATCGGCGTTCGCGACCTCGCCTGTCAACCGGGCCAGCCCGTCGGCGAGCGACCTGATGTCGTCCCCGCTGCGTATCTGCGCGTCGAGGAACGGAGCCGCCTGGTCGATCAGCTGGGCGACCTGGCCGTAGTTTGCGTTCGCCTCATCGATGAGCAGCCGCGACGACTGGATCAGCCGCGCCAACTCCGGCCCGGACCCGTTGAAGGCCCTGAACGTTTCGCGGAGCAGGTCCTGGAGTCGGCTGTTCCCGACGCTGCTGACCAACCGGTCGGCTTCCCGCAGCAGCCCGGCGATGTCCTGACCGATTGCGGTGTGCGACTGGTCGATGTTCGAGCCGTTATGCAGCGTGGTCTGCGCCGGGTTATCGGGCGGTACCAGGTCGATGTACTGCTCGCCGACCGCTGAGACGCTCTTGACGGTGGCGATGACGTTCTCGGGCACTGGCGTGCCGCTATTCAGACGCATGGTGGCGACGATGCCGTCGTTAGTCAGCCCGACCTTCTCGACCCGGCCGATCGTCACACCCCGGTACGTGACGTTCGCGTTTTCGTAGAGGCCGCCGCCCGCAACGAAATTCGCGGTGACCTTATAGGCCCCGATGCCGACGGCCGCAGGCACGTGGAGGTAGAAGATCGAGATCGCGCCCACGGTGAGCACCGTGACGATCGCGAAGATCGACAATTGCAGTCGGGTGAGCCGGTCGATCATTTACGGCGCCCCCTCGTGCTGAGTGGCGGTGCCCGGCGGGATCTTGAACGGATCGGCCGCCTGCCCCGAGAGGTTCGCCATCGCGCCGGTGAGGAAGTCCGGTGGGTTGACGACCTCGTTGAGGTGCTTCATGTTCGGGTCAAGGCCGAGCGACGTGGTGAACACCGACTCTCCGAGACGCCGCAGCGTCAGGTCGAACGTCACGAACACGTTCAGGTAGTCACCGCGCACCGCGTTGCGCAGATACTTGTAGTGGAACGGGAAGGTCGGAAGCAACTCCAGGTCCTTGATTATCGGATCGGCGTTGTCGTTGAACGCCTTGATCACCGGGAACAGGTCCTTCATGTCCGCCGTGAAGTCGTCCTTCGTCTGCGACAGGATGCGCGACGCGACAGTCGCGAAGCTGCGCAGCGCGCCGAACGCGTCGACGATGTTCGACCGGTTGTTGTTGAGGACCTTCAACGCCTCCGGCAAGGAGTCCAGGGTACGGCCAAGGCTGTCCTTGCTGCGTGCCAGGATGCTCGCGAACCGGTTGAGCCCCTCGGCCGCGGCGATGATGTCGTTGGTCTGCCGATCGAGCGAGCTCGTCAGCTCGGCCAGCCGCGGAATCAAGTCGGTGAACGAGCCCTGCCTGCCTGCCACCGCGTTGAACACCTCATCGGTGATGTCCTGCAGCGCACCGAGATTACCTTTGTTTACCACCACGCCTAGCGACGACAGCACTTCCTCGGTCGTCGGGTAGCGGCCGGTGCGATTCAGCGGAATATTCGAGCCCTGGCCGAGCCTCCCGGTGCCCGGCTCGTCGACCGGCGCAGCCAATTCGATGTGCTGAGAACCCAACAGCGAGGTCTGCGCCACCTTGGCCGTCGCGTTGGCGGGCAGGTTGACGTTCTTGTCCAGCGAAAGCTGCACAGCGGCGTAGAAAGTGCCGTCGGGGCGCTGCACCGCGTCGATGCCGGACACGCTACCGACCGTGACGTCGTCGACCATGACCGGCGAGTTCTGCGGCAGCGTCGCGACGTCGGGCAGTTCGACGGTGATCTTGTACGAGCCCTCGCCGTGCCCGGCCGTACCCGGCATGTTGAGCGAGTTGAGTCCGCCGAACTGACATCCCGCCAGCAGCACGGCTAGCGATGAGATGGCAAGTGCGCGCTTGAGCTTCGACATCATCCGCCACCTGACTCGGCGGGCAGCGGCGCGGCGGGCGCAGGCGTCGGCCCGGCCTCGGGGCCGCCCGCATGCGACGTCGACGGCGCGGGCGCACCGGGGCCGCCTCCCGGTGCCGGCGGCATCATCAGCGAGCTGATGTCGGTTTCAGCCGACGCCGGCGGTGGTGTCACGCCCGGGTTCGGCTGCCACTGGAGATACGGCACCGGCGTCTGAGCCTTGGCCTCGGTCTCAGGTGTGTCGTAGATTATTTGGCCCTTGTACGCCGTGATGCTGTTGATCGGATGGAACAGCAGGGGTGGGAAGTTCATCGTGATCCGCTTGAACACCGGCCCCATCCGCTGCCTGCAGATCTCCGCGCGCTTGTAGTTGTCCGGCGACGCACCGACGTCGAACGTGCCGCCGCAGATGAACTGGACCGGGTTGGCGAAGTTGGGCAGGGTCAGCAGGCCACCCACGGTGCCCTGCGCGGGGTTGTAGATGTTGTAGAAGTTCGCCAACCCGTTGGGCGTGATGTGCAGGATCTGCTCGATGTCGTCACTGTGGTCGGTGAGGATCTGGGTGAAGTCTGCCAGCTTGCCGACCTGTTCGATCAGCGCCTGATTGTTCTCATTCAAGAACCCCTTCACATCCGCAAGCGCTTGGTTGAGGGTGCCGAGGGTGTTGTCGAGATCGGTTGAGCTGTCGGCCAGCACCTGCGACACGGACGCAACGTGGTTGGAGAACTGCACGATCTCCTCGTTGCTGTTGGACAGTGCGTCGACGAGCACCTGCAGGTTTCTGATGGTGCCGAACAGGTCGACGCGCGAGTCACCGAGCCGCCCGGCGGTCTGTGACAGCTCGCGCAGCGCCTGCCGGAACGAATCGCCGTTTCCGTCGAAGGTATCGGCGGCCTGGTCGACGAACGCAGACAACGGACCCTGCATCGATCCCTGCTGTGGTCCAAGCTGCGTGCTCAGTTGGGTCAGCTGCTCCTTGACCTCATCCCATTCCACCGGCACGGCGGTGCGGTTCAGCGCGATCTCTGCCCCGTCAGCCATCAGCGCACCACCGGTGTAGGCCGGGGTGAGCTGAATGAATCTGGCCGACACCAGGTTTGGAGCGATGATGAGTGCCTTGGCGTCGGCAGGCACCTTGACGCCGTCCTTGATCGTCATGGTGATCTTGACGTCGGAGGCCCGTGGCTCGATCGAGTCGATGGTGCCGACCGGAACGCCGATCACCCGGACGTCGTCGCCGGGGTAGAGACCCACCGCCGACTTGAAGTAGCCGACGACCTGCTGCCCGACGCGCGACGGCCACACCAGGTAGACGCCGACCAGCAGCGTCACCACCAGCAGGGCGCCCAGGGCCACCCGTGGCCAGCGGCTGCGGGTCAGCGAGGAATCTGTATAGGTCATGGGGACTTCGGCCTGAAAATCATGCGTTCGGAGATGTACCCGCGCAGCATGTCGGCGAGGCTGTCCGGCAACTTGCCCGGCTGGAAGTAGAGGTCCAGCAACACCTCGGCCGTGGCGGCCGGTGGCAGGCCGTAGAGGTTGATCTGGAAGCCTGGGCCCGACCCGACCACCTCGCCGAGGGCGGTGGCGTACGGCGGCAGTCGTTTCAGCGCCTCGCCGATGTGTTCCTTGCGCTCGAGCAGGTTGGCCGTCACGGCGTTGAGTTTGTCCAGAAGTGGCTTGAACTCCCTGCGGTTGTCGGCAACGAAACCCGAGAGCTGTTGTGACACATCGTCGATGCCGGCGATCAGGTTGGACAACGCCTGGCGCCGCTCATCGAGCGCGGCGAAGAGAAGGTTGCCGTCGGTGATCAGCTGGTTCACCTGCCCGGCGCGCTGCGCCAGCGTGTCGGACACCTTCTTGGCGTGGGCGAGCAGTTGCTCGAGCGCCTCATCACGCTTGTTGAGGCTGCGCGACAGGTTGGCGACACCGTCAAGGGCGCCGCGCAGGTGCGGCGTCGCGTCGCGCAGGGTATCGGTCAGGGTCTGCAGCGCCTGCTCGAACCTCGGCTTGTCCAGCTCGCTGGCGTTCTGGCCGAGGTCCTGCAGCGCGGTGTTCAGCGTGTACGGAGTTGTAGTGCGGCCCAACGGGATCACTGTCGACTCGCCGGCGCCCCGAGGCGTGACGGCCAGCGACTTCTCGCCGAGCACCGTGTCGGTCTTGATTGCGACCAGCGACTGGTCACCGACCCGGACGTCGCGGTTGACGGTGAATGTCACCTTGGCGGCATCGCCCGCCAGCTCGACCCCGGTGACCTTGCCGATGTTGATACCCGACACGTTGACGTCGTTGCCGGGCGAGATGCCGCCCGCATCAGTGAAATACGCCTGGTAGGGCTTGCCCTGCGGCCAGAACGGCAGGCTGGTGTATCCGAACGACACCAGCACCAGGCACGCCACCAACGCGATGCCGAAGATCCCCGTACGCAGCGGGTTCGTCTCGTCTGGCCTAGCCATTCTCCGAGCACCTCCCCTTTGACGGGTCCGGCGGTCCGCCGAACGGAATCAGGATGTCGCTACCCGCGGGGCCGTTGATCTTCATCCGGATCGAGCAGTAGTAGATGTTGAAGAACGAGCCATACGCGCCAAGTGCGTTGAGCCGCAAGTAGTTTTCGGCCAACGACTCGATGACCTTATTGATGTCACCCTTGCGCTCGTCGAGGCGCTGGGCGAACGGACGGGCATTCTCGATCACACCCTGCAGCGGCCTGCGCGACTGTTGCAGCATGTCGGTCAGATCGTTCTCGGCCGAAGCCAGGGGTTCGATGGCGCCCGCGATCGGATCGCGGCCCTCCGCAAGCCCCGTCACCAACTTCTGCAGCTGGTCGACGCTGGCGTCGAACTGGGCGCCCTTCTCATCAACCGTGCCTAGCACCGTGTTCAGATTGTTGATCACGTCGCCGATGAGTTGGTCTCTTGCGGCGAGGTTCTGAGAGAACGCGCTGGTGGTCGACAGCAGATTGGACAGCGCACCGCCCTGGCCCTGCAGTAGCTCCATCACCGCATTGCTCACCTCGTTGACCTTGGCACCGTCGAGTCCCTTGAGCACCGGCCGCAGGCCGCCGAGCAGAGCGTCGAGGTCGAGTGCGGGCTGGGTGTTCTGCTTCGGGATCGTCGAACCAGGCGGCAGCTTACGCAGTTCGCCTGGGCCCGAGGTGATCTCGAGGTAGCGATCGCCAACAAGGTTCTCGTAGCGCACCACCGCCCTTGTGGACGTGTACAGCTGGTACCGGGTGTCGATGTCGAACGCGACGTCGACCGTGTTGTCCTGGTTCAGCGCCACCTTGTTGACGCTGCCGACCGGAACCCCTGCGATGCGCACATCCTGGCCGGCCTTGAGCCTCGAAGCGTCGGTGAAGGTGGCGTGATACGACTTGTCCGAGGCGAACCGGAACTCACCGAACACAACAATGAGCACGGCCGCCACCAACACCATCACCACCGTGAAGATTGAGACGTTGAGCAGTGTGCGGTCGCCGCGCATCAGAATTCGTCCCTCTCCGCGAAGGCGCCGTTGAACAGGAACTGCACCGTCGACGGCGCATCGAACTGCAGCTCGGTGTTCGGCTGATACGGGATGTAGGCATTGTCGGTGACGAGGAACGGCGTGTGATACCAGCTGCCGCCGTACTGCTTCGTTGGAACGTCGGGCATGCCCCTGCAGTTGGGGCCGCCGGACGCGTTCACGATCGGCAGGCTTTCCGGGTAGGTGTACGCGGGCGCTCCGGGCAGGAAGTTCGATGAGACGAACAGGCCCGGCCGGATGCCACCGATGATCGGCGCGAAGGTGTCGATGGCGTTGGCGACACCCTTGAACAGGCAGCCGAACTCGGGCGAATAGTCGGCCGTCACCTTTAGCGGCGCCCGGAGGCGCTGGATCGCGGCAATGTAGTCGTTCTCCGCAGATTCGAGGGTCGCGGTGCCGTTGTTGGCCAGCCCGGTCGCCGCCAACAACGTCGCGTTGAGGTTGTCCTGCTGGTCGACGATGGTGTTGCTGATGGGGGTGCGTTCTCGAAGATCCTGGCCAGATCCGGACCCGCGTCGCCGTAGATGTTGGCCACCACGGCGGTCTTCTGCAGATCTTCCTGCAACGTCGGCAGCTTCGGATTCAGCTGCTGCAGATAGTAATTCAAGCCCGAGAGGGTGGCGCCAAGATCATCGCCGTTGCCACGAAGGCCCTCCGCGAGAGCGGACAGTGTCGCGTTCAGATTGATGGGGTCGATCTTGTGCAGCACATCGGTGAGCGTCTGAAACAGCGTGTTGACTTCCAACTGCACCGCTGACGCCGCCACGGAAGCACCGGGCCGCAGCGACGTGCCGGCCGGATTGTCGGGAGGCAGGAACTCGACGGACTTGGCGCCGAAAACCGTTGTGCCCGCGATGCGGACGTCGGCGTTGGCGGGGATGAAGCGCAGCTCCTCACTTCTGATGGCCAGCGTCAGCTTGGCTTGGTCCCCGGCGTACTCGATCGACTTGACCTCACCGATCTGGATGCCGCGGTACTTCACCTTGGCATCGCTCTCCATCACCAGGCCTGCCCGCGGAGACGTCACCGTCACGGTGTCGGTGTCGGTGAATGCGGCGGTGTAAGCGAGGTAGGTGAAGACCGTGGCGGCCAGAAGGATTGCAGCCAGGATCGCCGCAGCGATCCTCACGTGGCTGCGCTTGGCGTCACCGTCCGACATCGTCCCCGCCTATCCGGAAAGGTTGAAGTTGCCGGACGCGCCGTAGACGGCGAGCGAGATGAACAAGGTGATGGTGACGACGACGATCAGCGAGGTGCGCACGGCCTGACCGACGGCGATGCCGACGCCGACCGGGCCGCCGGACGCGTTGTAGCCGTAATAGGTGTGCACCAACATCACCGCGATCGCCATCACGATGGCTTGCAGGAACGACCACAACAGGTCGGTGGGCACAAGGAACGTATTGAAGTAGTGGTCGTACAGACCCGCGGACTGTTTGTTGATGAACACGGTGGTGAACCGCGCGGCGAAGAACGCCGCCAGCACCGACAGCGAGTACAGCGGAATGATCGCGACCATCCCCGCCACCAGCCGGGTTGAGACTAGGTACGACACCGAGTGCACGGCCATCGACTCGACCGCGTCGATTTCCTCGGCGACGCGCATCGCCCCGAGTTGGGCAGTGGTGCCCGCACCGATGGTCGCCGCCAGCGCGATACCGGCGATCACGGGGGCGACGATGCGCACGTTGAGAAACGCCGACAAAAACCCGGTCAGTGCTTCGATGCCGATATTGCCAAGCGACGAATAGCCCTGCACGGCGATGACACCGCCGGATGCCAGGGTCAGAAACGCCGCGACGCCAACGGTCCCGCCGATCATCACGAGCGCTCCCGTGCCCATGGTCATCTCGGCGATGTTGCGGATGGTCTCCTTGCGGTAGCGAGTGACCGCGTTGGGGATGTAGCGGATGGTCTCGCCGTAGAAGAGCGCCTGCTCGCCTACCGAGTCGACGGCCCTGGGCACACCACGGAAGGCGCGCCGAATGCGAAGTGTGAGGTCGTAGCTCATTGGGACCCTCTGTCCCCCTGCCCTACGGGCGGGTGGGCCCCCCGCTTGCGTGGGGAGTGCCCCCACTTCACGCAAGCGTTCATCGCACAAGCACCCGGACGCCGATCGCCGTCATGATCACATTGATCACGAACAGGCAGATGAACGCATAGACGACGGTTTCGTTGACCGCCGTCCCCACACCCTTCGGTCCGCCCTGGACCGTCAAGCCGCGGTAACAGCCGACCAGACCCGCGACCACACCGAACAGCAAAGCTTTGATCTCTGCGAGCACCAGCTCGCCGAGGCCGGTCAACACCGTAAGACCGTTGATGAATGCGCCAGGGTTGACGCCCTGAAGGAAGACAGAAAAGACATAGCCGCCCGATAGGCCGATCAGGCAGACGAGACCGTTCAGTAGTAGCGCCACGAACGTCGACGCGAGGACGCGGGGTACGACGAGGCGCTGAATCGGGTCGATGCCCAGCACCCGCATCGCGTCGATCTCCTCGCGGATGGTGCGTGCGCCGAGGTCCGCGCAGATTGCCGTCGCGCCGGCACCCGCGACCACCAACACGGTGACCACCGGGCCGAGCTGAGTGATGGTGCCGAACGCGGTGCCTGCGCCTGAGAGGTCGGCCGCCCCGATTTCGCGAAGCAGGATGTTGAGCGTGAACGCCACGAGCACGGTGAACGGGATGGCGACAAGCAGCGTCGGGATCAGCGATACCCGCGCGATCATCCACGTTTGATCGAGGAACTCCCGAAATTGAAATGGGCGACGGAAGATCTTGACGAACGTGTCCAAGGACATTTCGACGAACCCGCCCACGGCCCGAGCCGGTGCCGCAAGCTGTTCGATCAACCTCGGCTCCGTTCTAGGGGCGGGTTCTCAAAGAATCGTTGTGGCGAAGAGTTCGAAGCCGCCCGCCGCCGCGATTTTTTGACCCATGCGTTAAGCGTTGCTCTTAGTGAGCCGGATCATACTAACTAGAACAAGTTCGCAGTGTCAAAGAAGGACAATATCGGTGGAATTTGTAACCTTTGCGCTGGTCAGCGCCAGTGTGACGCAGGTCATTCTGAAACAGGTTCTAGTGCTCACAGGAGACTGACAACTAAGACTGTCAGTCTTGCCGACGGATCAGGGCCGTGGCCGAGAAAATGCGCCACGGACCACTGCCAGCAAAGAATTACCGCCGCGTGTCCCGCGCGCCCCGCGGCCACGTTGGGACCCGGGTCACGCTACAACGTAACCGAACCACACGCCCTGGCGGACGTCGCGGTCAGACGGATACCAGCGCCTGGTTCACCTGCGGCATGACCGTGGTGGCCATGAGTTCCTGAGAGCGCCGCCCCAGCGCCGGATCGACCCAGTCCATGCCGGCGTAGACGAGCTCACCGAAATCACCGATCCGTTCTCGCAGCGCCAGGATTTCGTCGGTCACCTTGTTCGGCGTACCGCAGATGACCAACTGGTCCAGCACGCTCTCGATGTTCACAGCCGAGTCGGGAGCCGACTGGTCCTCCCTGAACAGGTTGAGCCGGCCCGCCATCGCCATCTTCTTCACCATCTGCGAGTAGTAGAACCGGTACGGACTGCCCGCCGATGCTCGCCCGTATTCGACAGCCACGTTGTCGTCGTCAGCGACGAAAATCGTCCGCGCGACCCGCCAGTCCCCCGGGTCTGCGACCGCACCTCGATTACCCACCCCCGCCGAATAGTTGACCCAGTGACTGTTCAGCCACGCCGGCAACAGGAAATTCGCTGACAGTGGGTGAAAGTCCTTCTCCCCCATCGCGATTACCCCCTTGGAGTACGGCGCCACCACGGTGCCCACGATCTCGGGACGTGGCAATTGCAACGGCCCGCGCACCGAGCCAAGTCCGAGTTCGGCGTTGAAGGTCTGCTTCGTGGTCACCTGCCAGTGCCGTTGTTCACCGCGGATGTCATAGGGAGCTTCAGCGGACCACAGCTCGAGGATGATGTCGATGGCCTCGACGAACATGGCGTTGCGGTCCTGGTTGAGGATCCCCAACAGCTCGGCGTCCGAGGGAAGCGCTCCCGGTGAGATACCGAGGATCAGCCGGCCGCCGCTCATGTGGTCGAGCATGGCCGCGTTGGCCGCCACCAGGCCGGGATGCATCTGGGAGAGGTTGGCCGTTCCGGTGCCCAGTTTGATTCGTTCGGTGTCGTGGATCAGCGAGGCCAGGAACACCATGCTGTTGGTGATGTTCTCGTAGCGGTCGGTGAGGTGCTCACCGATGAATGCGTCGTGAAACCCGAGCCGGTCAGCAAAGATGACGGCCTGCCGGTCCTCTTCCAGGGTGGCCTGCCACGGGCGATTCGACGGGTGCATTGGCATGGCGAAGTATCCGAGGCGCATGTCGGGAACTCCTGGTATCGGGCGATCGGGTAGCACCAGTGAAGGTTCTGAAGGCGCCGCTGCGCAGTGGGGAGAAGCGTCAAAGTTTGCCGCTCTGTTCGCGGAGTACGTGAAGTTTCGCCCCGATTTTCGGTGGGCCGCCGGGGACGGCCCGAGAAGTTGACGCTTCCCGTACTTCCGCCATGAAGAAATCACGTGACCGCACACTGCGATCCCGCCCACCCGGGCGTCTACTTTTTATATATTGTTCCGCTGTGACCGGTGTCACGTCGGTCGCGACTGAGGAAGGAACCACATGGGTCCTGTCGACGGCAGCACTAGTGGCTTCATCGACGTACACGCGCACTTCGCCGACCCGGACGCGGTCAACGCGATGCACCGGATCGCTCCCGACGACGTTCCCCGGGTGGGTCGCGACGACGCGACCGGCGAGTGGACATGGACGCCACCGGGCACCGATCGCGCGATACCCATCGAATCCGGCTGCTTCGACCTGACTCGACGGCTCGCGGATATGGACGGACAAGGCATTCAGTATCACGCGCTTGCGGCGTGGACGTCGCTGTACCTCGACAGGGCCGATGGCGCGGCGGCGGCGGAGGCACTGGCGATCCATAACGACGCGATCGTGAAGACGGTGCGCGACCATCCAAGGAGATTTGTGGCGATGGGCGGCCTGCCGCTGCAGGATCCGGTGCGCGCGGTGGCCGAGGTCGAGCGACTCGGCGCGCTCGCGGAGGTCGCCGGGGTCCAGCTGCCCACCAACGTCGCGGGCCGCAATCTCGATGACGAGATGTTCGAGCCGATCTGGGAGGCTCTGGCGGCGCACGATCTGCCGGTACTGCTTCATCCGTACGGGCCGGGCAACGCCAAGATGGCGAGGTTGGGCAAGTACCACCTGTCGAACACCATCGGTAATCCACTCGAGACGGCGATCGCGTTGGGCAGCATGGTGTTTGGTGGTGTACTGCACCGTCATCCCGGGCTGCGTGTCGGGCTCGTCCATGGCGGCGGTCATGTTCCGTTCCAACTCGGCAGGTGGGATCACGGCTGGCGGGTGCGCAAGGAAGCGCAGGAGGTCATCGCGAAGCCGCCCAGCGAGTACGTCGAGCAGTGCTACTTCGAACAGCTGACCCACGATCCGCGAGCGGTGACGTTCCTGGCGCAGCGGTTCGGCTGGGACCACGTCCTGATCGGGACCGACTACCCGTGGGACATGTCGACGACCACCCCGCTGGAGGAATTGATCGCCGCGGGCCTGCCAGAGAACGAACTCGACCGCGTTGGCACAACCAACGCCAAGCGCTTCCTGCGCTGGCCCGCATAGAGAAAGTCAGGATTCATGAAGCAATCACGGTTGGCCGCAATGGCATTGTTGGCGATCGGTGTCCTGGTCGCCGCAACCGGCTGCTCGCCTGCCAAAGATGTCGCAGGGCAGAAAGACGACACGGTGTCGGCCGCCGACTGGAAGCCGGAATACAAGGACGGGGTCTTACAGCCGCTTCCGGACGGCTTTCCATCGCAGGACATCATGATCATCAATCCCGACGAGGCGGGATCGCGCGACGGGCTGTACGCCAGACACTGGGCACAGGCGATGGGAAAGTTCTCGCCGGTGAAACTGAGCGTGACCGATCGGCCCGACTTCGGGTCGCTCTTCGGGACGTGGTCGGCGCTCGACTACACGAATCGTGACCAGGCAGGCAAAGAGGGCTACATGGTCGTCGTCGCCCAGATCGTCGGCGCCGCACAGGATCTGCTGTCCACCGATGTCACCGCCACGCTGGGCTCCCAGCTCGACGACTTCAACTTCGTGATCGGCACCGAGCAGGTGCCCCACGTGCTGGCGCAGCGAAAGGACCCGCCGTGGCACAGCACGAATTTCATGGACATGGTGAACTACGTCAAGGCCCACCCCGGCGAGGTGACGTATGTCTGCCGTGGACCGGGCGACGGCCTCGACCTGACCTGGAAGGCCTACAGCATCGCCTTGGGCAATCTGCAGTTCCGAGAGGTCTGCGGTGAGGATCGCCAGCAGATGACGTCCATCGTCGGAGCCGGCGAGGGCGATATCACATACAACACACCCGGCGAGGTCCTGGTGGGAGTGCAGGCGGGGAAGGTCGACGTGATCTTCGTCGGCGGCAAGCAGCCGGTGGCGAGCAACGTGCCATGGGCCGGAGTCCCCAATGGCGCAACGGTTCTCGGGCCCGATGATCCGTGGGGCTATCCCGCAGGCTTCGCAGTGTCCAAGGACGTGTCGGACCTGCACCGCCAATGGCTCTACGAGCTTTTTCAGAACGGCATCAAGGACCCCGAACTGATCAAGGCCCGCAGCACCGTGCCCGGGATCCTGCTGTTCGACAAGCCGCTCGATCACGATCAGTCCCGTGCCGCCGCGGAGGCAAATCTTGAGGTAATCAAGCCCATGCTCCAGGACCTGGACATGTGCCCCGGCTGCACCCAATGAGCTTGCGCGACCGTGATATCGACGACGGGGCGGCGGCACCGGATTCCGGTGCCGACCCCGTTTCCGAGCCGAAGACCGCGAACGATGCAATGCCGATGATCGACGCGGAGACCGCACTGGAATTCGCCGAAGCGCCACCGGAACCCGTGGGGCCGGGTGAGTTGATCTTCTCAATCATCCTGGCGCTGAGCGGTATCGCGATCGTCGTCATCGGCGAACTCACGATCAAGTACGGCTCCGCGGTCGGCGACACCCTCGGACCACGGGCCTTTCCTCGCGCGGCGGGCGGGGCACTTGCCCTGACTGCAGGCGCGGCAGCGGTCATGTCGATCCGCAGTCGCCTTCGGGGTAGTCCACCGACGAACTTCGGTGCCGCCGAGGACGAGCCGGGAATTCCCGCGTCCGCGATCACCGCGTTCACCGTCATCGGCCTGACGTTCGCCTACGCGGCAACCTTCAGTTTCCTCGGCTATCTCCTCGCCACGCCGCTCTACCTCTTCGCGACCTTGTGGGCGTTGCGGGTACGGAAGGTGATTTCGCTGCTCGTGGTCTGCGTGGTCATGCCGATATTCCTGTACTACGTATTCGCCGAGTTGCTCGGCGTTCTGCTGCCCGCAGGCCTGCTCCGCCCGCTGCTGGTCCCGATAGGGTGGGCGCTCGAATGACCGAAGCGGGTACCGCCAAACCGGCGACTTCTGAATCGGATATTGCGAAGGTGCATCGCGATGGGCGTTGGTGACATCCTCTCCGGCACAGCCGGATTGCTGTCTGACCCAAAGATCTGGGTCGTGCTGACAGTGGGTGTGGTGTACGGGATCATCGCGGGCGCGATGCCCGGTATCGGACAGACACTGGCCTACGGGCTGATCCTGCCGTTCACCTTCGCGCTGCAAGCAACGGAGGGCGTCACCCTTCTGCTGGCCACCGCGGTCGGCGTCGCCTACGGCAACAGCCTGCCAGCGGTGCTCATTGGCGTGCCCGGGACGCCGTCGGCCGTGTTGTCCGCGCTGGACGGCTACACGATGTCGAAACGGGGAGAACGCGGGGTGGCACTGGCCACCCAGTACATCGCGGCACTCGGCGGCCAGTTCGTGAGTGCGATCATCTTCGTGTTCGCGGTGGTCCCGCTGTCCGGCCTTGCCTACATCTTCCTGCCGCCTGAACTCTTCGGGCTGTACCTGCTTGGGATGGTGGCGATCATCAGCCTGACGGGCAAGAGCGTGCTGCGCGGCATCGCCGCGGCGTGTGTCGGCATCATCATCGGACTGGTGGGCATGGACCCGCTGACCAACCTGCCCCGGTTCGCCCCGACGCCGGATTTCCGGACCGGGTTGGACGAGACGGCAATCGTGATCGGCATCCTCGCGGTCAGCGAGCTGTTCCGCCAGATGCGTCAGGTTTATCAGTACAAGGTCGACGCCGCGGGGTCCAAGGTGCCGAAATTCCCGCCGATGTCCAAACTTCGGCGGATCTGGCGGCCCTCGATCATCGGCACGCTCGTCGGCACGTTTGTGGGGGCCATCCCGGGCGCAGGCGGCGGTGGTGCGTCACTGCTTTCCTATCAACAGGCGAAGATCTTCTCCAAGACGCCAGAGGAATTCGGCAACGGTTCGATCGAGGGGTTGGCAGCCAACGAGGCCGCGCAGAGCGCCGCCAACTCGGGTGAAATCATCCCCGCGCTGGGCCTCGGCATCCCGACGTCCGGATCGACGGTGCTGCTGTTGACGGCCCTCATGATGCAGGGTGTGGTGCCGGGGCCCCAGATGCTTCGCGAGACGCCGCAACTGCTCTTCGCCGCGGTGCTGGGTCTGATCGGCGCGACGGTGCTGTTGGTGATCATCGGCTGGAAGACGGCGATGCTGATGGTGCGCGTCATCAGCATCGACCGGCAGATCGTCAACATCGTGGCGCTCGCACTTGTGGTGATCGGTGTGTACTCGATCCGCGCGAAGGTCTTCGACGTGTTCGTCTGCCTGTTCGCCGGCCTGGTCGGATACTTCATGCTCCGATACGGCTACTCCACCGCCGCACTGGCGCTCGCGGTGATCGTGGCGCCGCGACTCGAATCCAGTCTGCGGACCGGCCTGCGGTTGGAGGATTACGACCTGCTGAGGTTCTTTGGCAGGCCGATCACGCTGACCCTTGTCATCATCTCGGTGGCCATGCTTGGTTATGGCATATGGTCCGAGATCTCGACCCGCAGGAAACTGCGTCAACGCCAGACGGAGCGAGCTGGGGTGTGACGCTGACCGACAGCCTGACCGACGTCGACATCCGGATCGAGAACTACCTCAGCGAGGTGGTTGCCCCCGGATGGGACATCGGCGAGGTGTGCGAACCGTTGATGGATGCCGACATCAAAGCGGCGTTTCCCGACCGCGACGGTGAGGACGGCTTCCGGCGCATGCTGCGCGGCAGCGTCACCGAGAACCTCACCGTGTTGCGGGATCACCTGTCCGGGCGAGTGGCGCTGAGGGACGGCCTGCTCACCCGACCGGTCGAATTCGCCAGGACACAGGCCGAACTCGGCATTCCACAGGCAGCGCTGCAGCGTTCCTACCGCGTGGGACTGCAGGTGTTGTGGTCGCACTGGGCCGACTGGCTGGCGACATGCATCGAGCGCGACGGCATCGATCCGACTGAAGGCTTTGTGGCACTCCGGTTTTCGACGGCCCGCATCCTGAGTTGGTTCGACTTCGTCATGGCGACCGTCGACAACGCTTATGCGCGCCAGGACGAGGCGCTGCGACGCTCGGGAGTAAAGGCGCGCGATGCGCTGGTGCGCGAAATCATCGGCGGCGGATTACCGTCCACTCCCGCCGACCTGTACTACACCCTCCGCTACGACCTGACCGACGCCCACGTCGCCGTCCGGCTCGGCCAGGTGTCGGACAACGACGCTCGCATTCTCGGCTCAAAACTGCTGGCGGGCACCGGCGCCCAGCACGTGCTCATCAGCCGCATGAGCATCGACGAGGTGGTGGTGTGGCTCGGCAGACGGGAAGCCTGGACACAGGCTCAGCTCGACGATATCGCCGCCGAGCTACGCAAGGCCGGGGCCCAGGCGGCGATCGGTGAGCCGGCAAGCGGTGTCGACGGGTTCCGTGCGGGCTACCACGACGTCGCCCGCGTCGAGGAAGTCCGGCGATACTGGCGCGAAGCCCCCGACGTGCTGCGCTTCTCCGATGTCCGCCTGGAAGCGTTGCTGCTCAACGACATCGAATCGGCGCGGCGGTTCGTACTCGACGAGCTCGGACCGCTTGCCGACAACAGCGCGGCCAGCGCCCGGTTGCGTGAGACGCTGCTGGCATGGTGCACCGCCCGCAGTCACGTCGACGCCGCCGAGCAGCTGCGGCTGCATGAACACACCGTGCGCAACCGGCTGCGCCGGGCCGAGGCCCTGTTGGGCGGCAGACCGGCCGATCGCCGCATCGAGCTGCAGGTTGCGCTTCGCCTGCAACGCCTCGTCATCTGAAGGAGTCGACGAAGTCAGCCAGCAAGCGCGCGAATTCGGTCGCATGCTCGATGGGGGCGGCGTGGGCACCCGGTACCCATTCCAGGCGGGACCCCTGGATCTCTCCCGCCATCGACAGCGCGGCATCCCTCATCGCGGGCAGGTCGTCGCGACCGCAGACCAACAAGGTGGGGCAGTCGATCCGGGAGATGCGCTGCCGGAGATCGGTCCCGATGAGCGCGTCAACGGCCATCGCGTAGCCCTCCGAAGGGGTTGTGAGAAACGCTGCTCTAGCGTTCGCGACGATCTCGGACGTGGCCTGCCGGGCATTCGTTGTGAACCACCCCGCGAGCACCGAATCGGCGATCGCCGCCATCCCGGACGTCCGCGCATCGTCGGCCCGCGACCGCAGCATCGCGGCGACGTCGTCTGGGTAGTGCGGCACGCAGTCCGCGGCGACGATGCTCGCCACCCGCCGGGGATGGTCGAGCGCGAACTGCAGTGCCGCAGTGCCGCCCAGCGACATTCCGGCGACGTGTGCGCGGTCGTAACCCTCGGCGTCCATCAGGGCCGCGAGTTGGTCGGCGAGATCGGCCATCGTCCATGGCGCTTCCGGCACCACGCTGCGGCCGTGGCCCGGTACGTCGAAGGTGACGACGCAACGCGGCCCGAGGGCCGCGACGACATCGTGCCAAATCGACTGGTCAGCGGCGAGCGGATGAATAAGGACAACGGGACACTCATCGGGGTGTGCCGCCGACGTGATGGTGATTGCGGCGGGCTGGGCAAGAGGCATCGACGTTCCTTCCCGTCCTCTTCAGTGAAGTGCCACCGGTGGGCCTGCGTCTGTGCCGGGTCACGTGAACTCGTCGCGCAAATCCATCGACTTCCGTACTCCCTTGGAGCGCTGCCCACTGCCAGACTTGAAACGTGGAGCCCGCGACGCCGACCAGGACGCAGCTGGCCGATCACTTCCTGCTGCGCGGTGTGCTGGCCCGATTCGCCAGTGGCGTGACGGTGACGACGACAAGGACGGCCGATGGCCAGCCGATCGGCATCACCGCGAGCTCGTTCACCTCGCTGTCGCTGGACCCACCACTGGTGCTGGTTTGCGTCGACCGATCGGCGCACAGCTTCGTGCATCTGTCGGAATGCGAATCCTTCGGCATCTCGATCCTCGCCGCACACCAGTCAGATGTCGCGCGGCGCTACGCCACCGTAGGCGCCCTGAAATTCACCGATGAGGACCACTTCAGGGGTGCCGCGTCCGGCGTCCCGTTGATCCGCGAGGCAATTTCGCACCTGGAATGCACTCGTCACCAATCGATTCCGGGCGGCGACCATGTGATCTTGTTGGGTCGGGTGATCCATTCCGCAACGAGACCGGGAGAGCCTCTGGTGTCCTTCGACCGCGCGTTCGGCGCATTCGCGCCCCATGCCCCCGCAGTGGTGACGGGTTGACCGGCACCTCGCGGATGCAGATGCCGCCATGGGATGAGCTGAGCCCCGCCCAACGCGAAGCCGCCGACGAGCTCCGTCAGGGCCCCCGCGGCGACATCACCGGCCCGTTCGTCGCGTTGTTGCGGAGCCCCGAATTGCTGCGACGGGTTCAGGCAGTCGGCACGCATTTGCGCTTCACCGATCTCGCGATCAGGCCGGCAGTGCGGGAACTGATCGTGCTTGCCGTGGCGCGGTTCTGGGAGCAGGAGTTCGAGTGGGGACACCATCTGCCATTGGCGGTGGCGGCAGGCGTACCCGAGTCGGCGTGCGCCGATCTATTGGCGGGCGAACGGCCTCACGGACTCTCCGAAGAATTCGACACCGCCCTGCGCGCCGTCATGCAACTCATGAACCGCCATCGGATCGACGATGAGACCTACCGCCTCGCCGTGACGACATTCACCGAAGCCGGGATCGTCGAGATCACCACCATCGCCGGTTATTACACCACCCTGGCGATGATCATGAACATGGCCGAGGCTCCTCCGCCCACAGCGGTGGTGTTCGGCACGGGAACGGACTGGCTGACCTACGGGACCGATTCAGCGCCGTAACACATTGTCCACGAATGTCTTTCGGGGACACCGAAGAGAAGGAGCACGGTATGTCAGAAAAGGCGCCGGACACCGCGGGCGTCGTTGTTGTCAAGGGCAGCGACGTCAAGGCCGAAACCGGTTACGAGGCGACGATGCCGCACGGCTTCGGCATCGGCACTCAGACTGGCTCGCCGCGGCTGAATGTGCATACCGCGTACCTGGAGCCGGGCCAGGCCACCAGGGCACACTTCCACCTGCATTCCGACGGTGCGTGCTATGTGCTGGAGGGTCAGATAACGCTGGTGACCTACACCGAGAACTACGAGAAGCTCGAACAGAAAGTCGCGGCAGGCGATTTCATTTACATACCTCGTGGGGTCATCCACAAGTTCATCAACACCAGCACCAGCGAACGGTTCGCGAACATCGGCATCTACAACGACGGTGTGTACGCCGACGACGGCACCCCGCTCGGCAAGTTCTACGTCGAGCCTCCGCTCGACTGAGATGACGGCCTCCCCCCAGCTGCTGTGGAGGCCATCGCCGGAGCGAGCCGCGGCCAGCAGGATGACCGACTTCGTGCGGTGGGTCCAGGACCGTCGCGGTGTCGAGTTCGCGGATTACTTCGCTGTGCACCGCTGGTCTGTCGACAACCTCGACGCATTCTGGGCCGACGTCGCAGCGTATTTCGACGTCCTTCGCGACGTCGATGCGTCGACGGTGCTCGGTGATATGCGGATGCCGGGTGCACAGTGGTTCCCCGGGCGGCAGCTGAACTTCGCCGAGCTCGCGCTGCGGCAATTGGTTCCAGACACGGCCGCCCTCGTGGTGGTGTCAGAGGACAGCGAGCCGCGCGCGGTCAGCGCCGACCGCCTGCGATGGCAGGTAGGGGCCTTCGCCGCGACCCTTCGCGATCTCGGTGTCACCGCGGGCGAGCGGGTCGCCGGTGTGGTGTCGAACGCCGAACACGCGGTGACAGCGATGCTCGGAGCCGCCGCGGTCGGCGCGATATGGTGCGGCTGCTCACCGGATTTCGGCACGCACGCGGTGGCCGAACGGCTGGGTCAGACCGCACCGGCAGTGTTCATCGACACCGACGGGTATCGCTTCGGCGGCGCCGCACATCCGCGGGCCGACGAGATGCGCACCGTGCGGGCGGCGCTCCCGTCGGTGCGTCACGCCATTTGGATCGACGCGCTCGATACGGGTGTGGTGCCCGATGGCTGGCTGTCGTGGCGGGACACCGTCGCAAACGAGGTTGAGCCCGACTTCACCGCGGTGGCCTTCGAGCATCCGCTGTGGATCCTGTTCTCTTCTGGCACGACCGGTGCGCCGAAGGGGATCGTGCACAGTCACGGCGGCGTGGCGCTCGAACAGCTCAAGGCCGTCGGCCTTCACATGGACGTCGGCCAGGGCGACCGCTTCTTCTGGTACACGTCCACGGCTTGGATGATGTGGAATGTCGTCGTCTCCGGATTGCTGACCGGCGCGACAGCGGTGCTGTACGACGGCAGTCCCACCCACCCCGACCTGTCCGCGCTGTGGGCGCTTGCCCAGGACTGCGGCGTCACCTATCTCGGCACCAGCGCGGGCTACCTGACCGCGTGCGCCAGGGCCGGCCTGCGACCCGGACAGCATCACGACCTCGGCGCAGTCCGCTCGATCGGGTCGACCGGGTCACCGCTGCCCGCAGCGACCGCGGCGTGGGTGTACGACGCCGTCGCACCCGATGTTCACCTCGCGTCGGCCAGCGGTGGCACGGACATCGTCTCGGGCTTCGTCGGCGGATCGCCCCTGCTGCCGGTGTATGCCGGTGAAATCAGCGGCCCGCTGCTGGGTGTCGCGGTGGACGCGTGGGATCCGGCCGGACACCCCGTACGTGGTGCCGAGGGCGAACTCGTCGTGACCGCACCGATGCCGTCGTTGCCGACTCGGTTCTGGAACGACCCCGACGGCTCGCGCTACCGCGACGCCTACTTCGACACGTATCCGGGGGTGTGGCGGCATGGCGACTGGCTGGAGCTCACCGACCGCGGCACCGCGATCGTGTCGGGCCGGTCGGATGCGACTCTGAACCGCGGCGGGGTGCGGACGGGCACTGCCGACGTGTACGCGGTCCTTGACGCGATGCCCGAGATCGCCGACAGCCTGCTGATCGGGGTCGAGGAGCCGGACGGTTACTGGATGCCGCTGTTCGTGGTCCCAGCGGCGGGCGGACCCGAAGTCGACGCCGATCTGACTGGCCTGATCCGCCAGCGGATCGCTTCGGAGGTCAGCCGCCGACATGTGCCTGACGAGGTGATCACGGTACCGGCCGTCCCCCGCACGCGGACCGGCAAGCGACTCGAGGTTCCGGTCAAGCGGATCTTTCAGGGAATCTCACCCGAAAAGGCGTTCAACGCCGCGGCGGTTGCCGATCCCGCCGCACTGCAGTTCTATGTTGACCTGGCGGCGCGGCGCAGGACGTGACAGCGGACATCCCGCTGGACGTCAGCGCCCCATCAGGTTGGTCGCCGAAAAGCCCCGCTCGAGCTCACGGCCTGCGAAGAAGTCTTGCAGCGTCGCGCTCAATTCGTCCGGCTCCCATGCGTCAGCGTCCGCGGTGAACTGCTGTTCGACCGTCGGCGCGGCCAGCAGGGTCACCGTCGGGCCGTAAACGATGAACACCTGACCGCTCACGCCGTCGGACGCCGGGGACGCGAGAAAGCGGACAAGTGAGACGACGTGCTCCGGCGAAAGGCCGTCGATCTGGCCTTCGGCTAGGTCGGGTGCGTCACCAAACACATCGGCCGTCATCGCGGTGCGAGCCCGCGGGCAGATCGCGTTCGCCCGCACTCCGTAGCGCTCGAGCGCGCGCGCCGCCGTCAGTGTCAACGCGGTGATGCCCGCCTTGGCCGCCCCGTAGTTGGCCTGGCCGACCGGTCCGACGAGCCCGGCCTCCGACGAGGTGTTGATGATGCGGCCGTAAACCCGTCCTTTTTGGCCACCGTCAGCCTCCTTGGCCTTTGCCCTCCAATAGGTTGCCGCGTTGCGGGTCAACAGGAAGTGCCCCCGCAGGTGAACCGCGATGACGGCGTCCCATTCTTCGTCCGTCATGTTGAACAGCATGCGATCGCGGGTGATCCCGGCGTTGTTGACGAGGATGCCGAGCCCGCCGAGTCCGTCAGCCGTTTCGATGAGCTCATCGGCCGTCGACCGCTCGCTGACGTCACCGGCGACGGCAACGGCCTTCGAGCCTGCCGACGAGATCTCGTCGATGACGTCGGAGGAGTCCAGCGCCGACGCGATGTCGTTGACGACGATCGTCGCGCCGGAACGGGCGAGGCCGATGGCCTCCGCGCGGCCCAGCCCCGCCGCCGCGCCCGTCACAACCGCGACCAGCCCGGACAGATCGGTCGCACTGGAGTTCGGTGTCAATTTATGAATACCTCTAGTCTCTGCGGATCAAGGCAGCCCGTGGACATTCAGCGATCGCCTGGTCAGCCAGATCTTCCTGCTCGGCCGGTACCGGGTCGGTCTTCACGACGGCGTAATCCTCGTCGTCCAGATCGAAAATGTCCGGGGCAATGCCGAGGCACACGGCATTGCCCTCGCATCGATCCCGGTCAACTCCAACTCGCACGACATCCTCCTCGATGCAGGGCCGATGAACCCGCCGTCAGGATACGACCACGCTCGCTGGACCCCAAGACTAGAACGTGTTACAACCGGGTGGGGATCCGGGTCGCACGATGGGTCCCGTCAATCTGACGTTAGGACGACGCCATGCGGATCGGCTACACCCCGGAACAAGAGGAGCTGCGCCGCGAGCTGCGCTCCTACTTCACCAAGCTGATGACGCCCGCGCGGGCGGAGGCGTTGAGCTCCGGTGAGGGCGAGATGGGGCGCGGGAACGTCTACCGCGAGACGGTCGCGCAGATGGGCAAGGACGGTTGGCTCACGTTGAGCTGGCCCAAGGAGTTCGGCGGCCAGGCCCGCCCGCCGATGGACGGGCTGATCTTCACCGACGAGGCCGCGATCGCCAACGTGCCCGTGCCGTTCCTGACCATCAACAGCGTCGCGCCGACGATCATGGCGTTCGGCACCGACGAACAGAAGAAGTTCTTCCTGCCCAAGATCGCCTCTGGCGACCTGCACTTCTCGATCGGCTACTCGGAGCCCGGTGCGGGCACCGACCTGGCCGCGTTGCGCACCACCGCGGTGCGCGACGGCGACGACTACGTGATTAACGGCCAGAAGATGTGGACCAGCCTGATCGCGTACGCCGACTACGTCTGGCTGGCCGTGCGGACCAACCCCGAAGCCAAGAAGCATCGCGGCATCTCGATGCTGATCGTGCCGACGACGGCGGACGGCTTTTCGTGGACCCCGGTGCACACAATGGCCGGTGTGGACACCAGCGCCACCTACTACCAGGACGTGCGGGTGCCGGTGACCAACCTGGTCGGCGAGGAGAACGCCGGCTGGAAACTGGTCACCAACCAGCTCAACCACGAACGTGTCGCGTTGGTGTCGGCGCAGCCGATCTTCTCGGCCCTGGGGGCCATTCGGGAGTGGGCACAGAACACCAAGGACGTGCACGGCTCGCGGCTGATCGACTCCGAGTGGGTGCAGTTGAACCTTGCCCGCGTGCACGCCAAGGCCGAGGTGCTCAAGTTGATCAACTGGGAGCTGGCATCCGCTGACAAGGCCGCGCCGTCGCCCGCCGACGCGTCGGCGGCCAAGGTGTTCGGCACGGAGCTGGCCGCCGAGGCGTACCGGCTGCTGATGGAGGTGCTGGGCACCGCTGCCACGCTGCGGCCCGACTCACCCGGCGCCCTGTTGCGCGGACGGGTCGAACGGATGCATCGCAGCTGCCTGATCCTGACATTCGGCGGCGGCACCAACGAGATTCAGCGCGACATAATCGGAATGGTCGCTTTGGGCCTGCCCAGGGTCAACCGGTAAGGACACATAGATCATGGATTTTTCACAATCTGAAGCCGCCACCGATCTCGGCGGATTGGTGCGCACCATCTCCGAGTCGGTGTGCACCCCGGCGCATCAACGTGACCTCGACGGTCTCGACACCCGCTTTGACCGCGATTTGTGGACCAAGCTGATCGAGGCCGACGTGCTGTCCGCCGCATCACCGGAGTCGGTGGGCGGCGGAGGCTTTGGCGTGCTCGAGCAGGTCGCGGTGCTGGTGGCACTCGGTAGGCAGCTGGCCGCGGTGCCATATCTGGAGTCCGTGGTGCTCGGGGCGGGAGCGCTGGCGAAGTTCGGCAGCCGCGAGCTGCAGGACGACCTCGCGACGCCCGCGATCAACGGCGAGAAGATCATCGCGGTCGCACTCGAGGGCGAGATGGGACAGGGGCCGGTGCAGGCCACATCCAGCGGTGACGGGTACCGGCTGACCGGTTCGCGCACACAGGTCGCCTTCGGCCCTGTCGCCGACGCCTTCCTGGTTCCTGCCGAAACAGACTCCGGCACCCAGGTTTTCGTGATTGCGGCCGCCGACGCCGGGGTTACGGTCAGCGCGCTGAAAACCACAGGCCGCGGCAGCATCGGGCATCTGGAGTGCCACGGTGTCGAGGTCGACACCACCCGCGTCGTCGGCGGCAGCGATGTGGTTTCGTGGCTGACGACACATGGCACCCTGGGCCGCAGCGCCTTTCAGCTCGGTGTGCTCGAGCGGGCGCTGGAGCTCACCGCGTCTTACGCCCGTGAACGCGAGCAGTTCGACCGGCCGATCGGCAGCTTCCAGGCCGTCTCATCGCGGCTGGCCGACGGGTACATCGACGTCAAGGCGTTGCGACTGACGTTGACCCAGGCGGCGTGGCGGTTGTCCGAACAGCTACCCGCCGATGTCGAGGTCGGCACCGCCGCGTTCTGGGCCGCCGACGCGGGACATCGCGTGGCCCACACCACTGTTCACGTGCACGGCGGCGTCGGGATCGACCTCGACCACCCAGTGCACAGGTATTTCCTGGCCGCCAAGCAGACGGAGTTCGCGGTCGGCAACGCCACCGGGCAGCTGCTGCGCATCGGCCGCGAGTTGGCCGACACACCCGCCTGACCGTGAGCAGTCCTCTCCCCACCGTCACTGGGCTCGTCACGCCGCTGGCCGATGTCGATGACCGGGGTGTGTATTTCGAGGACACCTACACCACCTGGCGCGACCACATTCGACACGGCGCCGCGGTAGCGGCCGCGTTGCAGGCCCGGCTCGATCCCGCACGGCCGCCGCATGTCGGCGTGCTGCTGCAGAACACGCCGTTCTTCTCCGCGGTGCTCGTCGCGGCCGCGCTGTCGGGGATCGTCCCGGTTGGCCTGAACCCCGTTCGGCGCGGCGCGGCGCTGGCCCGCGACGTGACACACGCCGATTGCCAAGTGGTGCTTGCTGATTCGGCGTCGGCCGCGACCCTCGGCGAGGCCGAGTTCATCGATGTCGACTCTCCGCAGTGGGCCGCCGAGGTCGGCGGCTACGCGGACACCCCGGTGGTTGCGCGCGACGCCGACCCGCGGGACGTGTTCATGTTGATCTACACGTCGGGCACCAGCGGTGACCCGAAGGCGGTCAAGTGCGGCCACGGCAAGGTCGCGATCGCGGGCGTGACGATGACACTGCGATTCTCCCTCGGACCCTCCGATGTCTGTTATGTCTCGATGCCGCTCTTCCATTCGAACGCGGTGCTGGTGGGGTGGGCGGTGGCGCTCGCCTGCGGGGGATCACTGGTGTTGCGTCGCAAGTTCTCCGCGTCGCAGTTCCTGCCCGACGTGCGGCGCTACGGCGCCACGTATGCGAACTACGTCGGCAAGCCGCTGTCCTACGTGCTGGCCACCCCCGAGCGCGACGACGATGCCGACAATCCGTTGCGCGCGGTGTACGGCAACGAGGGTGCTCCCGCCGACCTCGAGCGGTTCGCCCGCAGGTTCGACACCGTCGTGATGGACGGCTTCGGCTCGACAGAGGGTGGGGTGAACATCGCCCGCACCCCGGACACCCCCGCGGGTTCGTTGGGACCACTGCCCGACGGAATCTACATCGTCGACCCCGCCACGGGTGAGCAATGCCCGCCCGGTGTGACCGGTGAGCTCGTAAACGTCTCGGACGCACGGCGTTTCGAAGGCTACTACAACAACCCCGGGGCCGACGCGGAGCGGATGCGCGGCGGTGTCTACCACAGCGGCGACCTTGCCTACCGCGACGAGAACAACTACGTCTACTTCGCCGGCCGGCTCGGCGACTGGATGCGCGTCGACGGCGAGAACCTCGGCACGGCGCCGATCGAGCGAGTCCTGTTGCGCCATCCCGATATTGCTGAAGCAGCGGTGTACGGCATTCCGGCGCCCGACGTCGGCGATCGCGTGATGGCCGCGCTTGTGCTGGCCGAGGGCGCGCACTTCGACGCCGATAAGTTCCTGGCATTCCTGAGCGAGCAACCCGATCTCGGCCCGAAACAGTGGCCATCGTTCGTCCGGATCAGCGCGACGCTACCCCGCACCGAGACGTTCAAGGTGGTCAAACGCGAGCTGTCGGCGCAGGGCGTCGAATGCGACGATCTCGTGGTGTCGATACATCGCTAGCGCTCGTGCACGAACGGTCCGGCCCATAACTCGGGATGAAACCCCGCGCACCGTCTCCTCGACGCGCTCGGCCTCTTCCCCGCGGAGGGCGAAACGATGTACCGGAAGCATCGGGCCGAAAATCCGTCGACCGGTGCCTCGACAACCTGCCAGTCGCCATGCAATCGCGGATGGGTTGCCGCATCATCGGTTTTGCGAAAATAGATCTCCAGCCCCGGCAATGCGCGGGTATTGAGTCCGCCTTCGGCGTGCGGGTACGAGCCGAAGCCGATGCCCGCAATCTCCGACCAATTGATGGTGTCGGTGCGCCTGCCATCGAACGGTGAAATGCCGTTGTGATCGACAGTGACTCCCATTCCGGGCAGCGACTTCGTTATCCGCCACAACATCCACCCGAACGCAACGGCCAAGGGTGGTGTTCTGAGCACGACCGTCAAGACCTGCTCGATGCGGGTGCCCGTGTCGGACAGCAGCGGCCACAGCGGGCACGCCACCAGGAACGCCATCGCCGCCAGCAAACCGACCGCCCCCAAGCGGGCTCCACCGGGCCAGGACAATCCGCTGCCCTGCGCGTGTCATAGCTCAACGGTAGCCTTTTGCACGTGGGCTATCGCGAATTCCGACCGCCCGCCATGCTCGGCGACTTCATCGAATGCGCATGGGTGGTGGATGGTGCACCCGCGCCGGTGCGCGTGCTTCCCGACGGCTGCATGGATCTCATGCGGATGGACGGCCGCATCATCGTGGCAGGGCCCGACACCGCCGCCTCCGTCACTCGACGCGACGGAGATCCGTTCGTGGGCTTACGATTTCATTCCGGTGTGCTTCCCCGGCTACTGGGCGTGCCCGCGTCCGAATTGCGCAATACGCGCGTGGCGCTCAGCGAGCTGCGACCGGTGCCGCACCGCATGCGTTCGCTGGTGCAGCTGGCCACCGACCTCGCGTCGGACGGTCCGCGACCAGAGACCGCGCCCTGGTCGCTGCCCCTGCTCCGCCATGTCACCAGAAGCCTGGCCGTCGGCTCGGCGGTCAGCGATGTCGCGCACGAAGTGGGCTGGTCGAACCGAACTTTGCAGCGCCAGTGTGGCGCCGTGTACGGCTATGGTCCGGCCACGTTGCGGCGCATCCTGCGGTTTCGGCAGGCGGTGAAGCTGCTCGACGAAGGTCTGCCCGCCACCGAGGTGGCGGCCCGCGCTGGCTACGCTGATCAGCCGCACCTGCACCGCGAGGTCCGCGACCTGGCGGGAGTTCCGCTGGCCGCGCTGCGTCAGGACAGCGGTGCGAACAAGTCGACCCAGTTGCCATCGGGGTCCGCCACGGTTGCGTAACGCTGGCCCCACGGCGCGTCGTACGGCTTCAACGGTCCGGGATGGCCTGCGCCGGTGACCTTTTCGTACAGCGAGTCGACCTTCGCGGCCGATTCGACTCCGAAGGCCAACGCCAACCGGCTTGCCGTCGAGGTTGGTCGCTCCCAGCCCGGATGCATGCCTGCGATGGTGTCCTCGGTGTCGAACGACAACGTGTTGCCCCCGGGCAGTTCGATCGCGACATGTGGTGGCCCGTCGGGATCCGGTACGGGCAGGCCAAGCAGGCGGTAGAAGTCGAGCGATCGTTTTAGGTCGCCGGCGAATATCTGGAAGACGGTCGATGTCAGTCGAATATCCA
Organism: uncultured Actinomycetota bacterium; assembly: GCA_963848855.1. Taxonomy (GTDB): domain Bacteria; phylum Actinomycetota; class Actinomycetes; order Mycobacteriales; family Mycobacteriaceae; genus Mycobacterium. The sequence continues at coordinate 367,131 of CAWKFL010000003.1, read as the reverse complement.
TACCTTGCACGCTAGGGGGATCGCATCGTGCTGTCGTGAACAAATCGGACAGCTTGACGACGTTGCGGTATAGCAAAGACGACAACTAACTGAAGCACGGTTGCGGTTAGTTTTGCTCACGCAGATCAGGTACATCTACTCACACTGCACAACCAGGCTTTTGCACTACGCTTCGCTATCGACGCACACAGAAAACTGTTTGCCACCGTCTGCGCAGGCAACAGCAGACCAACGGGAGTTTACGGATGAATCGCACAATCTCATGCGCCACCGCGATGGCCGCGGCACTTGCTCTGGTGCTGTCGGGTTGCGGCTCTACCACCAAGGGCGAACCCAGTGCCGCTGCCTCCGAGACGACCAGCACCACGACGAGCGCCAAGACTGCAACGTCGACGGCCGAGGTGGCACCTCGCGACGAAGACGCGCAGAGCCCGAATCCGACGATCGCCAGCTACATCGCGGAGAACAACATTGAAGAGACGCCGGTCAAGCGCGGCGATCCCGGTTCTCCCACAGTGGATCTGCCGGTTCCCGAGGGCTGGCAGCTTGCCGGTGAGAACACCCCGGACTGGGCCTACAGTGCGATCATCTACACCCGTCCCGACGCGGGCGACTACACCCCGAGCATTGTCGCGTTGATGTCGAAATTGACCGGAAACGTCGACCCGCAACGGATCATCGACCTCGCGCCAGGCGAGCTGCAGAACCTGCCGGGCTGGATCGCAATGAACGAAGGCGAGGTCAGCACGCTCGGTAACTACCCCGCCTACCAGCTGGGCGGCACATGGACGCAGGACGGTCAAACCAAGATCGTCGCGCAGAAGACGGTCGTGATCCCCGGCAGTGACGGTTACTACGTCTTGCAGCTCAACGCCGATGGGCTGGAAGACCAGGCCGCAATCGTTGGCGCTGCAACCAACGCGATCGACGAGCAGACGAAGATCACGCCGTGACGCGGAGGCTTCCGAGCCGTTCGGCGATAGCGTCAAGGAGCGAATCGCCTGCTGGCCAAGGAAAGTCGGGGATCGCCGACCGCAAGCTGACGTAACCGTGTAGCGCGACCCACATCGCGGTCGCATCCTCGACCGGCTGCGTCGAGCCCGACGCCCCCGTGTCCACGCATGCCCGGATGGCGTCGAGCAGGATGCTGAACGGCTCGGCACCCTCCATGGTGTCGAGCGACTTCGCGGTGCCGCCAGGGGGCGGATCCGGTTCGGCGCCAAACATCACCTCGTACTCGTGGGGCCGCGTCAGCCCGAATCGGGCGTAGGCCCGGCACAGTATCCGCAATCGGTCCGCCGGATCGGCATGACCACGAAGCGCACGCCGCAGGTACGCGGCGAAGTCGGTGAACGTGGAGTCGATGACGGCGCGTCGCACGGCGTCGAGGTCGTCGAAATGAGCGTAGATCGCCGGTGCGGTAACGCCAGCGCGCCGCGCGATCGCCCGCAGGCTCAAAGCGCCTTGCCCATCCTCGCCGATGAGGCTTGTTGCCGCCTCGATGATCTCCTGGCGCAAACGGTCCCCTGCACCACGGGGGTTGCGCGCGCGGCCGGACTGTGTCACGCAGATCACTTTACATCTGTTTACTTATCGTGTAGAACTTACGCCATAAGTAAACGGCCGTTAAGTTATCGGGCCACCGAAGGAGACCACCATGATTGCCACGCACGAAGCCGTCATCGATGCCCCGATCGAACAAGTCGACCTGGAGAAATGGCTGTTCACGCTGTCCGACGAGGAGTACCAGGCCGCGTCGAAAGGCCATCGGGGTGCCGGCAACTTCACCACCGAGGCAGGAGCCCGCGGCTCCGTCAACATAGAGACCGTGGGCGGCACGTTAATGGTTCAGCACTACCACGAGGTGAGCGCTGAGCCCTCCCGGGTGGAGATGCTGTCAAAACGCACGCGCGGATTGATCATGCATCTGTTCCCCGTCCATTTTCAGGTGCGTTGGACGATGACGGCTACGCCGCGCAACGCAGACTCGACCACGTTCCGGTGCACCGTCGAAACCACGATGCCCACACTGCTGCGTCTTGCGGCATCATCGATTTTCGCGTCGCACTTCCTCCGTAAGCACGTCGAGGAGGAAACCCCGCTGTTCGCGGCGGACATCGCCCGCAAGGCGGGATGCTAGCTCTCCCGGATACCGTCCAATCGCCGAGTTGCGTCTTCGAAACCGGAGACCAACTCGGCGATTATGTCTGCTACGGGCCGGATCTCGTTCATTCGGCCGACGATCTGGCCGACCGGCATCGCGACGGTGTCCGGATTGTCCGACTCGTTCATCCGTTGATGGGCCTCGCTGACCAGAATGTTCTGCAGCGGCATCGGAAGCGGCTCAGGCGCATCCGGCGCGTCCCAGGCGTCCGTCCATTTGGTCTTCAGCAGCCGTGCCGGTTTGCCGGTGTAGATGCGGCGGCGCACGGTATCGCTGGAGCCCGCGCGCAGCAGCGCCTCCTGGATCGTCGAGGTGCCACCCGGTTTGCGATGCCCGAGGTCGTATTCGGCCGCCGTCAGGAACGCCGAACCCATCCACACGCCTGACGCACCGAGCGCCAGGGCGGCGGCCATCTGGCCTCCGGATCCGATACCTCCCGCGGCCAGCACCGGAGTTTGATGGCCAAGCGCGCGCAGCCCATCGATGATTTCCGGCCACAACACCATCGATCCGATCTCTCCGGTGTGGCCGCCTGCCTCGTAGCCCTGCGCGACAACGATGTCGACACCGTTCTCGACGTGCCGCTGCGCGTGCTTGGCACTGCCCGCCAGTGCGGCCACCGGAACTCCGGCGTCGTGGGAATGGTCGATGATGTCGCGCGGCGGCGAGCCCAGGGCGTTGGCGATCAGCTTGATCGGATGCTTGAGCGCCACCTCGACGTGCGACCGGGCCACCGAATGCAGCCATCCGAGCACGCCCGCCGACCGGGCCTCGTCATCCGGCAGCGGCGGAACGCCAAGGTCAGCAAGGGTTTTGCTGACGAAGTCGCGGTGCTCCTGCGGGATCAGCGTGTTGATGTCGGCGGCCGTGCCCTCCGTCGGCACCTCCGCCGGCATGACGACGTCGACGCCATACGGCTTGCCGTCGGTGTTCTCGTCCATCCAGCACAGCACGGTCTCGAGGTCGTCAGGATCGTTGAACCGCACACAGCCCAGCACCCCCAGCCCGCCGGCCTTGCTGACCGCAGCGGCCACCTTCTCCGACGGGGTGAAGACGAAGATCGGAAAGTCGATGCCGAAGCGATCACACAGTTCAGTTCGCATCAGGTCGATGTCCCTACATGGTTGGCGTGAGCGTCGTCGGCGGGCCGCTCCTCTGTCGTGTCCTTGGCCCACCGGTAGTCGGGCTTGCCCGCCGGGGTCCGATGAATCTCGTCGACCCACCAGACCTTGCGCGGCACTTTATATCCCGCGATCTCCTGGCGCACGAAGCTGTCCAGTTCGGCAAGTGTCGGGTTCGTGCCGAGACGACGGTGAACGACGGCCGCGACGCACTGGCCGAAGCGCTCGTCGGGCACGCCGACCACCAGCGCATCGAACACGTCGGGATGGCCCTTGAGGGCGGCCTCGACCTCCTCGGGGTAGATCTTCTCCCCGCCGCTATTGATCGACTGCGAGCCGCGACCCAGCATCGTGACGCTTCCGTCGGCTTCCACCTCGGCGTAGTCGCCGGGGATCGCGTACCGCACACCGTTGTACGTGCGGAAAGTCTCGGCGGTCTTCTTCTCGTCCTTGTAGTAGCCGACGGGAATGTGGCCCCTCTTGGCGATGATGCCCCGGACGCCGGAGCCGGGCGTCACCTCGTTGCCGTCCTCGTCGAGCACCACGGTCGTCTTGTCGATCGTGACGCGCGGTCCACCGGTGTGCGACTGCCCCTTTGCCACGATGCTGGTGCCGCCGAAGCCCGTCTCCGAGGATCCGATCGAGTCGGTGATCACCCGGTTGGGCAGCAGCTCGAGGAACTTCTCCTTGATACTCGCGGAGAACAGTGCGGCGGTGCTCGCAAGCAGGAACAACGACGCCAGGTCGTACTCGTTTCCGTTGTCCTGATGCGCGAGCAGCGCGTCGAGAAGCGGGCGGGCCATCGCGTCGCCGGTGAAGAACAGCAGGTTGACCTTGTGTTCGTGGATCGCCCGCCACACTTCGTCGGGATCAAATTCCGGTGCGAGCACGGTGGTTTGGCCGGCGAACAGCGACATCCAGGTAGCCGACTGGGTGGCCCCATGGATCATCGGCGGAATCGGGTAGCGAATCATCGGTGGATTCTCGGCCGCCGCCTTGGCCAAGTCGTACTCGTCCTTGACGGGCTCACCCGTCGCGAAGTCGGTGCCGCCGAAGAGGACTCGGTAGATGTCCTCGTGCCGCCACATCACACCCTTCGGGAACCCGGTGGTGCCGCCGGTGTACAGCAGATAGATGTCGTCCGCGCTGCGTTCACCGAAATCACGCTCGGGCGAGGCCTGTTCGAGGGCCGAATAGAACTCGACGCCGCCGTAGCGCTCGTAATCCCCATCTTCTGGGTCACTGCCGTCCTCCACCACCAGCACGGTCTTCACGTTCGGTGTCTCGGGCAGCACGTTGGCGACGCGGTCGGTGTAGCGCCGCTCGTGCACCAGGGCCACCATGTCGGAGTTCTCGAACAGGTACTTCAACTCGCCCTCGACATAGCGGAAGTTGACGTTGACCAGAATGGCGCCCGCCTTGACGATGCCGAGCATCGCGATAACGATCTCGATGCGGTTGCGGCAGTAGAGCCCGACCTTGTCGTCCTTCTTGACGCCCTGGTCGATGAGGTAGTGGGCGAGCTGGTTGGCCTTCTCCTCCAGCTGGCCGTAGGTCAACTGGTCGTCACCGCAGATCAGGGCGACACGATCTGGCACGGCGTCGATGGCGTGTTCGGCAAGGTCTGCAATGTTCAGGGCCACGGCACCAAACTAGAACGTGTTACATTTCGTGACAAGTCTGTGGCATCGATGCAGGAAGGCGGACTATTCCGTGAGCGACGGTGAAAACACCGCGAAGGGCCCCCACGCCCTCATTGAGCAGCGCGGACACACCCTGATCCTGACGCTCAACCGGCCAGAGGCGCGCAACGCGCTTTCCACCGAAATGCTATCGATCATGGTCGAGGCATGGGATCGCGTCGACAACGATCCCGAGATCCGGACCTGCATCCTGACCGGCGCGGGCGGCTACTTCTGTGCAGGCATGGACCTCAAGGCGGCGACCGCCAAGCCGCCCGGCGACTCGTTCAAGGACGGCAGCTACGACCCGTCGCGCATCGATGCCCTGCTGAAGGGACGCCGGCTGACCAAACCGCTGATCGCCGCAGTCGAAGGGCCTGCCATCGCGGGCGGCACCGAGATCCTGCAGAGCACCGACATCCGCATCGCGGGTGAGAACGCCAAGTTCGGCATTTCCGAGGCCAAATGGAGCCTGTACCCGATGGGCGGCTCCGCGGTCCGACTGGTCCGCCAGATCCCGTACACCGTGGCGTGCGATCTGCTGCTGACCGGACGGCACATCACCGCGGCCGAGGCCAAGGAGATGGGACTGGTCGGCTACGTCGTGCCCGACGGCACGGCGCTTCAGAAGGCGCTCGAGATCGCCGAGGTGATCAACAACAACGGACCGCTGGCGGTGCAGGCGATCCTGAAGACCATTCACGAGACCGAGGGCATGCACGAGAACGACGCCTTCAAGATCGACACCAAGATCGGCATCGAGGTTTTTCTGAGCGACGACGCCAAGGAAGGCCCGCTGGCGTACAAGGAGAAGCGTCCGCCGAACTTCAAGATGAAGTAGTCACCCCGTTTGCGCGAGCGTGCGTGTTTGCACACGACGCGCCGATAATATTCGACAGTTGACGCACGCTCGCGATCGCCCATGGGAATTAAACATTTGTTGAAAATGTTCCACGTGGTGTCGGTACAGCATCTTGGGAGGGTCGCCGATGTATGACTTGGACCAGGCCATCATCGAGCGCCGATCATCGCGAATGTTTTTGAGCGACAAGCCCGTCCCACTGAACTCGTCCGCGAGGCGTTGAGTCTCGCGATGCGCGCCCCGTCGAATTCGAACGTCCAGCCATGGCACCTCGTCCTCGCCTCCGGCGAGGCCAGGGCGCGCCTCGTGGAAGCCCTGCTCGAGGTGGCCCACGTCGAGTCGCCGAATGTGCCCGTGTTACCCGAAGCGTTTGCGCACATGCGACGCGACCTCGGCGCCCTGGTCTACGGTTCGATGGGCATCGCCCGCGACGACACCGAGGCGCGACGAATCGCCGTCCTGCGCAACTGGGAGTTCTTCCGGGCCCCGCTGGCCGGGATCGTCTGTATGCACCGCGACCTCGGCAACGTCGACGCGCTGGGTGTCGGCATGTTCCTGCAGACATTGCTGCTTGGGCTGACGGCGCGCGGCCTGGGAACGTGTGTCCAGGTGTCGATCGCGGGCTACCCCGAGGTCGTTCGCGAACAACTGGGCATCAGCGAGGACATGCGGGTTCTGTGCGGCCTCGCCATCGGCTACCCCGACCCGGCGTTTCCGGGGAATTCGCTTCGGGTGCCCCGTAATCCCGTCGAGAGCAACGTGGTGTTCGTCGACCACTAACCGTCGAGGTACCGGGCGCGGCACGCCCGCCGGGCCAGCTTGCCGCTGGTGGTGCGCGGTATAGAGCCCGCAGGAACGAAGCGAACGTCGGACACCGTCAGCCCGTGCTTCTGCATCACCGTCCGGCGAATACCGTCGATCGCGGTCTGCGGATCGCCACGCCCGGTGCCCGGTGCGCGTTCGGTGACGATCACCAGGCGCTGATCGTCGCCGTCGGCCACGGTGAACGCGGCCACGTAACCCCGCCGCACCATCGGCGACGCCTCCGCCGCGGTGGCCTCGATGTCCTGCGGATAGTGGGTCACACCGTCGACGACCACCAGGTCCGCCGTTCTGCCGGTGACATAGAGCTCGCCGTCGAGATACACGCCAAGATCGCCGGTGCGCAGCCACGAAACCGTCACCGGCACACCGTCGGCATGACTGGCCGCGGCCAGTCGGTTCTGCAGCCTGGCGTCGAACGCTCGTCGGCTGTCGTCGGGTCGGCCCCAGTAGCCCCGGCAGATGTTGTCGCCGTGAAGCCAGATCTCCCCGACGCGGCCGTCGGGCAGCTCGGCGCCTGCGTCGGGGTCCACAATCACGGCCCACTGACTCCGCGCGATCTGACCGCACGACACGTGCGCCACGGCATTCGGGTTGCCTGCGGCGGTGCGCTCCGCCCGGCCGCCGGCCAAATGTTCACGGTCGAAGTAGGCGACGGTCGGCTCCGCGCTCGGTTCGATGGTAGAAACGAACAGCGTCGCCTCGGCTATTCCATACGACGGCTTGAACGCCGAACGCGGTAAACCGAAGGGCGCGAACGCTTTGTCGAAAGCGTGGATCGCGTCGATGCTCACGGGTTCGGACCCGATGATCAACACGACGTTGCTCAGGTCCACGCCATCGCCCGACTCGGGCAGGCCGCGCTGAGCCGTCCACTCATAGGCGAAGTTCGGCGCGGCGGTGACGACGCGGCCCTCACGGGATCCGGCCGACAACGCATGAATCCACCGCTGCGGCCTGCGGATGAACGCGGTGGGGGCCATGAGTGTCGAGTGGCCGCCGTACACCGCAGGAAAGCCGATCATCGAAAGACCCATATCGTGGTAGAGCGGTAACCAACTGACGCCGTGGGTGTTTCGGTCCAGCAGGTCGATCGAGAGGATCATCTGCAGTAGGTTGGTGCCGACTGCCCGGTGGGTGACCTCAACGCCGACAGGGGCCCGCGTCGCGCCCGAGGTGTACTGAAGGTGAGAAACGTCGGCGACGTCGAGCGTGACCGGCGTGAAAGCCTCCGCCGCGGAGTCGGGGACGTCGTCGATGACGATGACGTGTGGCCTGCGCGCGGCAGGAATCGTGGCGAGGAACGCCTCCACCGCATCTTTGACGGCCCTCGTCGTCAACACCACGGCGGGCTTGGCGTCGTTGAGCGCCGTTTCGAGGCGCTCGGCGTGGCCGGGCAGTTCTGGTGCGAACAATGGCACCGCGATCGTCCCCGCCTTCACCGCGGCGAAGTATCCGGCGACGTAGTCAAGGCCCTGCGGCGCCAGGATCGCGACCCGGTCGCCCCGTGAGGTGACCTGCTGAAGCCGCGCGCCGATGGCTTCGAGCCGGACGCCGAGCTGGGTCCAGGTGATCTCCACGGGTTGGCCCGCATCCGAGCGGGTGAAGTCGAGGTAGCGGTAGGCCACCGCGTCGCCGACATTCGCGATGTTGCGATCGATCAGCGATATCAGCGTGACGCCGGGCGGTAGGACGATGCCGCCGTCGGCGTCGAGGCAGTCCTCGATCTGCAGCAGGCCGTCCATGGCCACATTTTATTCAACGCGGCGGGCCCCGGCCCGACCTGTGACGGACCTCGCGTTGGTCGGCTCTGCTCACGAAGCTGCAGTTACCGTGCAGAAGTCCGAGTAACGGTCTCGATAACTACAGCTTCGCGAACTGGCCGGCGAGCAGCGGCTTGGTCGGGGTGAATGTCACCGGCATCCGCTCGAGGCCGCTGACGAAGTTTGCCGGACGCAGGGGAAGGTTGGCATCTTCGGCGAGCCGCAGATCGGGCATCCGCTGCAGGACCCGGCGCGTCATGTTGAGGAGCTCGATCCGGGCCAGCTGGTTGCCCAAACAGAAGTGGGTGCCGAAGCCGAACGCTAAGTGGCTGTTCGGATCTCGCTGAACGTTGAAGTTGTCGGGGTCGGTGAAGACGGTTTCGTCGAAGTTCGCCGACTCGAACATCAGCATCATCTTCTCGCCCCGATGGAGCTGCGTGCCCTGAAACTCGGTGTCTGCCGTCAGCGTGCGGCACATGTTCTTCAGCGGCGACGTCCAGCGCAGCATCTCCTCGATCGCGCTGGGGACCAGGTCGGGATTTCTCTGCAGCAGATCCCACTGGTCGGGGTGGCGTATCAGCTGTTCGGTTCCACCGGAGATCGTGTGGCGCGTCGTCTCGTCGCCGCCGACGAGGATCAGCAGGGACTCCTGCAGAATGTCGTCGTCGGACAGCCGTTCACCGTCGACCTCCGCGTGCACCAGGACACTGATCAGGTCCTCGGTCGGCCCGGCGCGACGCTGTTCGATCTTGCTGCGGGTGTAGTCGTTGTACGCCACAAAGGCGTCCAACGTGACCTGCATGTCAGCCTCGGACACCGTGGAACTGAGTCCGACCATCATTTCGTCGGACCACTTCAGGAACATCTCTCGCTCGTCAGGGAGCACACCGAGCATGTCGCCGATGACGGCCATCGGCAGAGGCGTAGCGATGTCTCGGACGAAATCACACTCGCCGCGCTCACATACCGCGTCGATGAGAATGTCGCACAGAGCGCCGATGGTCTCGTCTTGGACCTTCAACCGCTTTCGGGTGAAGCCGGCATTGACGAGCTTGCGCCGCAACAGATGTGCCGGATCGTCCATGTCGATCATCATCGGCAGCGCATCTTGATCGGGGCGGATGCCGCCTGAGTTCGAGAACAGCTCGGGATTGCGCTCGGCGTCGATCACAGCCTCGTACGTCGTCGCCGCGGCCAGACCGTTGCGGTCACGGTAGACCGGCTCGTTGGCCCGCATCCATCGGTAGGCTGCGCGGGCGGAGGGACGGTCGGCGTAGAACGCGCCGTCGGCTAGATCTACATCGGGCTTCGTTGCCGTCATCTTCAAATCTCCTGTGCGTCGCCGAACGACATCTCAACGTTCTCAGAGGAATTCGATACCAGTGCGCGCTTCGGCAACCCCAGTGCCGAAAGCTCTTTGGCGTATGGGTGGTCGCCGAGCCATAGCCGCACACCGCCCGCCCGGTAGCGCACACCATGGAATGAGACCTCATAGGGACTTTCACGCGTCAGGCCATCGAGGCAGGAGTACGCGCGCAGCTTCTGCTCGCCTGACATGAGCTTCGACGGAAGTCGCAGTCCTTGACGGAATTCCATGCCGATCACCAGTCGGCCGTCGATGCTGGCGTCGAACCCGAACTGACTACCGTCGCGAATAGTGAAGTCGGCCATTACTTTCGGGAAGCCCCAGACGGTTCGTCCCGCCTCCAAGGTGAAAGCTTGGTCGACGAACATGTGCGCGGCGAATGCCGACTGCAGCCCGGAGACGTCCGACGCTTCAGGCTTGACCATCACACAGGTGCTGTATTCGTAGTACGGTCCCAGGTCGCCATCGACGAAATGCGTCAGGATCAGCGTCACGATCGCGCGACCGGCCAGCGGGCGGTAGACCGCAAGCCCGCTGTAGTCGATTATCCGCTGGGCGGCGTCGGCGTCGACGGCGAACATAGCGGTGTGCTGAGTCGCCTTGCGGATCTTCACCGGCATCGTCAGGACCGTGCCTGCGATGGTGTGCTGCGAAGCAGTCATCGAGTCAATCTAGAACGTGTTCTAGACAACTCGCAAGAAGTGTCTACACAAGGGTTGCGAGTTCGCGGATCTGCGCCGCGTTGCGGCCCGAGACGACCATCATCGTGACGCCCGCGGCCTCCCACACCTTGATCTGCTCACGGACGTGATCGAGGTCGCCGACGATCGCGGCGTCGTCGACCAGTTCGTCGGGAATGATCGTCGCCGCCTCGTCCTTGCGGTCGCTGCGGAACAGCTTCGTCACGTCGTCGACCACCTCGGCGTAGCCCATCCGGCGGTACACGTCGGCGTGGAAGTTGGTGTCCTCGGCGCCCATGCCGCCCATGTAGAGCGCGAGATACGGCTTCATCGCCGTGAACGCGGCGCTGCGGTCGTCGGTGATCACGATGTTGGCCGTCGCGCAGATCTCGAAGTCGTCGCGGCTGCGCCGGGCGCCAGGCCGCGCAAACCCCTCCTCGAGCCATTCGTTGTAGGTGTCGGCCATCCGCGGGGTGTAGAAGATCGGCAGCCAGCCGTCGCAGATCTCGGCGGCGAGCGCCACGTTCTTGGGCCCTTCGGCGCCGAGCATGATCGGGATATCCGCGCGCAGCGGGTGGGTGATCGGCTTGAGCGCCTTGCCCAGCCCCGTGGTGCCTTCACTGCTCAGTGGCAGCGGGTAGTGCGGGCCGTCGCTGGTCACCGGCGCCTTGCGGGCCCACACCTGCCGGATGATGTCGACGTACTCCCTGGTGCGCGCCAGCGGCTTGGGAAACTTCTGGCCGTACCAGCCCTCGACGACCTGCGGGCCCGACACCCCCAAGCCCAGGATGTGGCGACCGCCGGAGAGGTGGTCGAGGGTCAGCGACGCCATCGCGCACGCGGTAGGAGTCCGCGCCGACAACTGGACCACCGAGGTTCCCAGCCGCAACCGGCTGGTTGACGCCCCCCACCAGGCCAGCGGAGTGAACGCGTCCGATCCCCACGCCTCGGCCGTGAATACGGTGTCGAAGCCGGCGTCCTCGGCGGCAGCGACCAGTTCCGCATGGTTCTCCGGCGGCTGCGCGCCCCAATAACCCAGCTGAAGACCTAGCCGCATTCCCACCACCCCGCCTTTGCGTTCATTAGCTCGCCTTCCTAATCCTTCTCGCGGTCGCTTGAAACCACACTTAGAACCTGTTCTACTCGATGCTGTGACCGCCAGCCAAAGCAGCCCGGTGCAGATCGACGCGCATCAGCCGCCTCTTTCGGCGCCGCTGAAGCTGTCATTCGACTACACCCGTTCAGTGGGACCCATCCTTAGCCAGTTCTTCACCGCCCTGCGCGGGCGACGCATCATCGGCGTCCAAGGCTCGGATGGGAGGGTGCTCGTGCCGCCCGCCGAATTCGATCCCGTGACCTACCAGCGATTGACCGAGATCGTACCGGTGGCCAGCGTCGGAACGGTGCTGTCGTGGACCTGGCAGGCCGAGCCGCTCGCGGGTCAACCGCTGGACAAACCGTTCGCGTGGGCGCTGATCAAACTCGACGGCGCGGACACCGCGCTGTTGCACGCCGTCGAGGCGGAGTCCTCGGACACGATCACCACTGGCGCGCGGGTGCACGCGCATTGGGTCGACGAACCCATTGGTGCGATCACCGATATCGCATACTTCGCGCTCGGCGATCAGGAGGAGTCGGCGGCCGAGCAGTCCGACGACCGCGATCCGGTGACGGTTCAGGTCACGCCGAGCAGTATCGAAATCCAGCACACCGCCTCGCTTCCAGAGAGCGCGTTCCTGCGCGGGCTCGAAGAGGGCAGGCTGCTTGGCGCCCGCACCGGCGAGGACGGAAAGGTGTACTTCCCCCCGAAGGAAGCCGATCCGGCCACCGGCCTCGAATTGGACAACTTCCTCGAGCTGCCCGACAAGGGCACCGTGACGACATTCGCGATCATCAACATTCCGTTCGCGGGCCAGCGCATCAAACCGCCTTACGTTGCGGCCTACGTGTTGCTCGACGGCGCGGATATCCCATTCCTGCACCTGATTCAGGAGATCGACGCCTCCGAGGTGCGCATGGGTATGCGTGTGGAGGCGGTGTGGAAGCCCCGCGAGGAATGGAGTCTCGGCATCGACAACATCGAATACTTCAAGCCGACCGGCGAACCCGACGCCGACTACGACACCTACAAGCACCACCTGTAGAAAAGGGATCCGCCTGATGACTTTTCGCGACGTAGCCGTTGTCGGCTTCGCCCATGCCCCGCATGTGCGCCGCACCGACGGCACCACCAACGGCGTCGAGATGCTGATGCCGTGCTTCCACCAGCTGTACGACGAGCTCGGCATCTCCCAGGGAGACATCGGCTTCTGGTGTTCCGGGTCATCGGATTACCTTGCCGGCCGTGCCTTTTCGTTCATCTCGGCCATCGACTCGATCGGCGCCGTGCCACCGATCAACGAGTCCCACGTCGAGATGGATGCCGCATGGGCTCTGTACGAGGCCTACATCAAGATCCTGACCGGACAGGTCGACACCGCGCTGGTGTACGGCTTCGGCAAGTCGTCGGCGGGCACGCTGCGGCGCGTGCTCGCGCTGCAGACCGACCCCTACACAGTCGCACCGCTGTGGCCCGATTCGGTGTCGATGGCCGGCCTGCAGGCGCGGTTCGGCCTCGACGCGGGTAAGTGGACGGTCGAGCAGATGGCACAGGTGGCGTTGGATTCGTTCGCGGTCGCCGAGCGCACCGACAGCGAAAAGCCCGCCAAGAGCATCGATGAACTGCTGTCCCGGCCATATTTCGCAAATCCGTTGCGGCGCCACGACATCGCGCCGATCACCGACGGCGCCTCGGCGATCGTGCTGGCCGCGGGCGACAGGGCGCGCGAGCTGCGGGAGAACCCCGCGTGGATCACCGGCATCGAGCACCGCATCGAAACTCCCGTTCTGGGCGCCCGAGACCTGACCACGTCGCCGTCGACGGAAGCGTCGGCCAAGGCAGCGACGGGGGGCGATACCGGCTCGATCGAGGTCGCCGAGATCTACGCGCCATTCACCCACCAGCACCTGATACTGACCGAGGCGATCGGCCTTCCAGCGTCGACAAAGGTGAACCCGTCGGGCGGTCCCCTGGCGGCCAACCCGATGTTCTCGGCGGGGCTAGAGCGAATCGGCCTTGTCGCACAACATATTTTCGACGGTTCGGCCGGTCGGGTGCTGGCGCACGCGACCAGCGGCCCGGTGCTGCAGCAGAATCTGGTGGCGGTCCTGGAAGGGAAGAACTGATGGCCGGTCGGCTTGCTGCGGTGCTGGGCACCGGGCAAACGAAGTATGTCGCCAAGCGCCAGGATGTCTCAATGAACGGCCTGGTGCGCGAGGCCATCGACAAGGCGCTGGCCGACTCCGGGTCGACATTCGACGACATCGACGCCGTCGTCGTCGGCAAGGCGCCCGACTTCTTCGAGGGCGTCATGATGCCCGAGCTGTTCATGGCCGACGCCGTCGGGGCGACCGGCAAGCCATTGATCCGCGTGCACACCGCGGGCTCCGTCGGTGGCTCGACCGGTGTGGTGGCCGCCAGCCTGGTGCAGTCAGGCAAGTACAGGCGCGTGCTGGCGATGGCGTGGGAAAAGCAATCCGAATCGAATGCCATGTGGGCGTTGAGCATTCCGGTGCCGTTCACCAAGCCCGTCGGTGCCGGTGCGGGCGGCTACTTCGCGCCGCACGTACGCGCCTACATCCGCCGGTCTGGAGCGCCGAAGCACATCGGCGCCATGGTCGCTGTCAAAGACCGGCTCAATGGCGCCAAGAATCCATTGGCCCACCTGCACCAGCCGGACATCACGCTGGAGAAAGTGATGTCTTCGCAGATGCTGTGGGACCCAATCCGGTTCGACGAGACCTGCCCATCGTCCGACGGCGCATGCGCGGTCGTGATCGGAAACGAAGAGATCGCCGACAAGCGGGTGGCCGGGGGTAATCCCGTCGCTTGGATCCACGCGACCGCGCTACGTACCGAGCCGCTCGCGTTCGCGGGCCGTGATCAGGTGAGCCCGCAGGCGGGCCGTGACGCCGCGAAGGCGCTGTGGAAGGCCGCAGGCATCACCAGCCCGATCGACGAGATCGACGCCGCCGAGATCTATGTGCCGTTCTCCTGGTTCGAACCGATGTGGCTGGAGAACCTCGGCTTCGCACCCGAAGGCGAGGGCTGGAAGCTCACCGAGGCGGGCGAAACCGCGATCGGCGGGCGTATTCCGCTGAACGCCTCCGGCGGCGTGCTGTCCTCCAACCCGATCGGTGCCTCGGGCCTGATCCGGTTCGCGGAGGCGGCCATTCAGGTGATGGGCAAGGCGGGCGACCACCAAGTGGAGGGTGCGCGCAAGGCCCTCGGCCACGCCTACGGCGGCGGCTCGCAGTATTACTCGATGTGGGTGGTAGGGGCCGACAAGCCGTGACGCTGCCGATGATGAAATACACCTGCGCAGTGCCGATGTGCCAGATCGACCAACTCGTCGAGCTGGCGAAGACGGCCGAGGAGGTCGGATTCGATTCGATCGCGCTGCCCGACTCGATCTTCTACATGGAGACACAGTCTGCGGATTACCCGTACACCGCCGACGGATCGCGGTTCTGGGACGAGAACACGCCGTGGGTCGATCCGCTGATCGCCGCGGCCGCCATGGGCGCGGTGACGTCGAGGCTGCGGTTCTACACCAACGTGATGAAGCTCGGCTCGCGCAATCCCCTGCTGATGGCCCGCCAGGTCGGCTCGGTCGCAAACCTGACCAACAACCGATTCGGGTTAGGCGTCGGGATCGGCTGGGCGCCCGAGGAATTCGAATGGTGTGGCCAGCCGTATGCCAAGCGTGGCAAGCGGGTGGACGAGATGATCGATGTGATCAAGCTCGTGCTCGACGGCGCCATGGTCGAGTTCCACGGCGAGTTCTACGATTTCGACAAGCTGCAGATGAGCCCCGCGCCGAGCGCGCCGGTGCCGATCTACGTCGGCGGTCACACCGATGTCGCGCTGCGGCGCGCTGTCCGGGTCGGAGATGGGTGGTCGAGCGCGATGCTGACGTGCCTGGAGGCGTCCGAGATCATCGGCAAGCTGCAGGCCATGCTCGCCGAGGCCGACCGCGCCGACGACCCGTTCGAATTTCAGGTGGTGTGCATCGACAAGTTCGGCGTCGACGGCCACCGCGAGCTCGTCGAGGCCGGTGTCACCGACAACATCGTGATGCCGTGGATGTTCGACGGCCTCGGGTTCGACGCGCCGCTGCAGGCGAAACAGGATTCGCTGAAACGCTTCGCGGACACCTACATCCATTCTGGATGGCAGCAATGACAGCTTCCGACTCGCCGGTCCACCTTGCGGGCAAGAGTTCTCGGGAAGCCGCCGTTGCCCACGACAAGGAGGCATGGCTCGCCAACTTCGCCGACGACGCCGTCGTCGAAGACCCGATCGGTCGGTCACACTTCGACCCGGAGGGCAAAGGCCACCGTGGCAAGGAGGCGATCGCGAAGTTCTACGACATGGCGATCGCACCTAGCGAACTCACCTTCAACTTCGAAAAGACCTACCAGTGCGGTAACGAGGAGGCCAACGTCGGCAACATCGTGATCAGGGCCGCCGGCTACGAGGTCATCGCGGAGGGTGTGTTCACCTACCGGGTCAACGACGACGGCAAGATCGTCGCACTGCGCGCGTACTGGGAACTCGACCGCGCCACCGCGAGCGCGCGCAAGATCTAGCGGAGATTGGACGCAGGGCTGTGGACGGTGGGTCGATCACAGCCCTGGATGCAATTTCCAGCGTCGGCACCGACTGCCGCCCTAGTAGATGTTCGACGGCCGGACCATTCCCTCGGCCAGGTCGCCGAAACCGGGCGCGATGATTGCGCCCGGATTGCCCATCACCTGCTCGACGATCGCCGTCTCGGTCGTGATGAGCAGCGCCGCGATCGACGCCGCGCTCTCCAGTGCCGCGCGGGTGACCTTGAGCGGGTCGATGACACCCTCGTCGAACATGTCGCCGTATTCGCCGGTGAGGGCGTTGAATCCGTGCCCGAGCGGGAGGTCTTCGACGATTTGCACGACGTCTTCGGCCTCGAAACCCGCATTGTGCGCGATCCAGCGCAGCGGCTCGGCAAGCGCCCGGCGCACCACCTGGGTACCGATCCGCCTCGTCGCCCGGCAGGTTCAGTTCGGCCAGCGCACGGTGCGCTTGAGCCAGCGCGGTGCCACCACCGGAGACGACGCCCGCCTCCAAGGCCGCTCGGGTCGCGGCCAGCGCGTCATCCACCCGCAGCATCCGCTCCTTGAGCTCCACGCTGGTGGCGCCGCCAACTCGAATCACCGCGACCCGGCCCGTCAGCCGGGCGATGCGCAGCTCGAGGCTGTCCTGGTCCGCGTCGATCCTGGCCCGTTCCCGCTGAGCCTCGAGATGTCCGACGCGAGCATTGATCAGTCCCTGCTCGCCATGTGCGCCGACGATCGTTGTCTCGTTCTCCGTCACCGTGATTCGATCGCAGGACCCCAGATGCTCCACGCGCAACTTCGGACAGCTCGATGCCGGTGTCCTTGGCGATCACGTGGCCGCCCAATGCGACCGCGAGATCCTCCAGCTCGGCGACACGGCGGTGCCCGAAGCCGGGAGCGCGCACGACCACCGACTGCATGGTTTTGTGCATGTTGCCGCCGACGAGCAGCTGCAGAGCCGGCCCGTCGACATCCTCGGCGAGCACCACCAGCGGGCGGTCGGCGCGCTTGGCCACCTCGATGGTCGGCATGATTTCCTGCACCTGCGGTGATCTTCTTGTTGGTCAGCAGGATCACCGGGTTCGTCCAGCACCGCTTCCATGCGCTCGGGGTTGGTGACCATGTAGCGCGGAGATGTAGCCGTGATCGAACTCGATCCCGTCGACGACGTCGACGGACAGCCCGAGCGTGTCGCTCTCCTCGGTGGTGATCGACGCCCGACTTCACCGACGTGGTCGACCGCGCGCGGTGATGACCTCACCGATCGCCTCGTCGTCGCTGGCCGCCAGAGTCGCGATCCGCAGCAGGTCGTCGCTGCCCGCCGATCGGGACTGCCTGCTCGTGTCAGGGCTTCGACGACGACGGGCACGGTCCGCTCGATGCCGCGGCGCAGCCGCATCGGGTTGGCCCCCGCGTCGACGGCCCGCAGACCCTCGCGGACCATCGCCTGGGCAGCACGGTGGCCGTGGTGGTGCCGTCGCCGACCATCCCGTTGGTCTTCATCGCGACTTCCTTGACCAGCTGGGCGCCCATGTTGGCGAACGGTTCGGCCAGCTGGATCTCGCGGGCGATCGTCACGCCGTCGTTGGTGATCGTCGGCGGCCCGGTCAGCTTCTCCAGGACGGCGTTGCGACCCTTCGGGCCGAGCGTCACCTTGACGGCATCCGCCAGCGCGTTGACGCCGTGCTCGAGCCGCGCGCGCGCCTCGGTGTTGTACCGCAGCTCCTTGGCCATGGTCTTGTTCCTTTCTGTGATCGGCGACGTTCAGGGAATCGAGAATCGCGCGGCCGCGCACCCGGCCCGCGTCGAGATCGTCAATCGCCCTCTGGAATTCCTCCAGCGGGTACTTGGTCGTGTGCAGGGTGACCTTGCCCTGGGCCGCGAGGACCATCAGCTCCTGCAGGTCGTTGTAGGAGCCGACCAGGTTGCCGATGAAGTTGATCTCGGTGGAGATGACGTCGATCGTCGGGACGTCGATGTTCTCGCCGTAGCCGACGACGTAGTAGTTGCCGGCGCGGCGCAGCATCGCGATCCCTCTGCGGTCGCGCCGCCCTCGCCGACGAAGTCGACGACGGCCTCGGCGCCGTTGCCGCCGGTCAGGTCCAGCACCTGCTCGACGTGGGTGCCGTCGGCGACGATGCCGTGGTCGGCGCCGATCTCCACGGCGAGTTCGACGGCGGCCGGGTTGCGGTCGACACGACCACGGTGACGCCCGAGATCGCCTTCAGCACCTGGATGCCGATGTGGCCGAGGCCGCCCGCGCCGATCACGACGCAGACGTCCCGGGTCGGTCGCCCGCGCCGCCTTGGCGGCCGCGTGGTACGCCGTCAGGCCGGCGTCGGCGAGGGCGGCGACGTCGGCCGGCTCGAGCGCATCGTCGATCCGGACCACGCTGCGGGCGGTGGTGCGCAGATACTCGGCGTACCCACCGTTGGTGTCGATGCCAGGGAAACTGCTGTTCTCGCAGTGCACATCGTCGCCGAACCGGCAGGCGCGGCACAGCCCGCACGTGATCAGCGGGTGCAGAATCACCTTGTCGCCGACGGCGACGTTGGTGACCGCGTCGCCGACGGCGTGCACCCAGCCGGCGTTCTCGTGGCCGATCGTGTACGGCAACTCGACGCCGGACTTCTGCTCCCACTGCCCTTCGAGGATGTGCAGATCGGTGCGGCACACCCCCGCACCGCCGATCTTCACGATGACGTCCAGCGGCCCTTCGATGGTCGGCTCGGGTATATCGGTGAGCTGCAGCTTGGTGTGGTATCCGACGACCTGCACGGCTTTCATCACGGGCTCCTCGTTCTGGAGTTGGTGAATTGCATTACGTCGTGTACGCCGCCGCGCTCATCGTCGTAGCGGGTCGCCAGCAGTCCGCGGCAGAAGTGGCGCGTTGCCTTCCATCGAGATCCGAACGGACTTGGCGAAGCGCAGCCGCATCGGCACCTCCTCGGCCGCCAGCGGATGACCGACCTCGTCGACCATCACCCGGCCGTTCGGGCACATGCTCAGGCCGAGGGCGAACCGGCGGCGCAGCAGCGCCGCCTTGTCGCTCCCCTCGGGCAGATCGCGCAGAGTCAGCAGGTGAATCTTGTTGGCGCCCACGCGATTTTGCCTATCATCGCCGCACGCACCGCTCCATCGCCGCGGTGTGTGCCTTGCACAGGAATGTCCTGCGCAGCTCGATCGAGACTCTCCTCCGCTTCGGATCCGAACGTCCCGACGTAGCCGGCAGTCGGCCGCCAGACCGGCGTTGATCTTGTCGCTGTCGTGATGGTCGTCGAGCAGCACCCGAACCTCGCCGACGTCTTGCACCGCCCGCAGTGCGTCCTGGGTGTCCGAGGCCATCAGGTAGGCGAAGTTCGGCGAGCAGAACGCCGTCGGCAGCCGGAGATGAACGGTGACACCGCCGTCGTCAACCGAAACCGATCGCACGAATCCGAGGTCGGTGATCGGCTGATCCAGCTCGGGGTCGGTGACGGTGACAGCGCCGCCATATGTCGGACTCCAGGCTGACAGCGACGGCGACGGTCATGACGGCACCGCTTCCTTGGCGCCGGCGGCGACCTCCACGGTGTCCTGGCGTCCGGGTGGCCAGTCGCAGCTCGGCGGGAACGTCGATGTCGTAGAGCGCAGCCGCGTTGAGCCCGAGGATCTT
Organism: uncultured Actinomycetota bacterium; assembly: GCA_963848855.1. Classification (GTDB taxonomy): domain Bacteria; phylum Actinomycetota; class Actinomycetes; order Mycobacteriales; family Mycobacteriaceae; genus Mycobacterium. Next base: position 347,319 of record CAWKFL010000003.1, on the reverse strand, counting down.
CTCGCTTCTGCCTCGACGGTGATCGGCGCGTACTCGCGTCATGTCCTCGGGGATCTGGAAGTCGACGAACTTCTCGATCAGCCACTTCGGGGTCCACAGCGCATAGTCGCTGGCGAACAGGATCTTGTCCTCGCCGATCCAGTACAGCAGCTCGCCGATGATCTGGGCGAAGTACCGCGGCCGGGTGTGGATGAACGGAATCGCCACGGCCAGGCCGCCGTACACGTTGGACTCCTGGGTGGCGATCCAGCAGAAGTCCTCCAAGCGGGGCAGGCCGCACGTGCTCGACGATGAAGTTGAGCTCCAGGTAGTCGGTGGCGACCTTGTCGACGTCGGCGACGTCGAAGGCATCGCGGTCCAGCGGGCCGGATCGTCGGGCCCTTGTGCACGTGGATGTTCTTGATGCCCAGCTTGATGCACTCTTCGAGGTATCGCCGCGACCACGGGTCGTCGAGCTTGTAGCCGCGCGAGTCGCCGTGCCACTCGGCGGTGTAGAGCTTGACGCCCTTGCAGGTTCATCCGCTCGGCGTCCCGGCGCAGCTGCTCCAGCCCGGCCTCTCCGTTGCGCGGGTCGTAGGCGTGGTTGTAGGTCAGCTTGTCCGGGATGCTTGTTGCGCCAGGCCGAAGGCTTCCTCGGTTTGCCCGAACCCGTTGATGTAGAAGTCACTGAGCAGGGTCGCCTGGAAGATCGCGTGGTCGACGTACCCCTCGGCGAACAGGTCCCGCATGAAGCCGTTCGCCGCCGTAATAGGTGTAGGTGTCGTAGTCCCACACCACCTCCTCCGGGGACAGGTTCGTGTGATAGTCGTAGAAGCAGTCGATGAACTGCTTGCCGTGGATGTTCTTCAGGTTCGACTCGCGACCGTCCCAGATGTGCACGTGGCCGTCCACGATGAAGTACGTGTTACCGTCCTTTTGGTACATGAGTACATCCTTGATCCCGTTGGGACTGTGCGGCTATCTCGGATTAGCTCATCAGCGGTGAGGTCGAAACCGATGTACTCGGCGGCGTCCTCCGGGTTGGCGAACAGCAGAGTCTTGTCGTCGAGGTGGACCATGCGCCCGTAGTGCGTGGAGCTGATCTCCTCGAAGATCGAGCCGTCGAACTCCTCACCGAGGGCATCGGTGATTTCGGCGTAGTCGAAGTCGAGCACCCGCTGGCCGTCGACACGGATCATCGACGGGTACTCGGTGAGCTCGACGCCCTCCTTGGCGCCCATCACGTCGGCGACGACGCGGCCCATCGGAGTGTTCATCAACGTAACGCCGCACATGTTGGAGAACTGCGGTGTCTGATCCGAACTGCATGGTCACTTGTCCGACTCCTTCGTGATCTCCTGGGGGGCACTGAGCTCGATCGACTCGAGCAGGATCGGTGAACTTGCCCTCGGTGTGGCCGAGGCTGGTGGCGAACGTGACGACCTTTTCGGCTGGCTGCGACCACAGCGGTTGCAGGGCATGGGCGGCGTCCAGGCACCGCGGTATCCAGATGGACAGCCACGACGAGAACAGTTCCTTGTTCGATTCGCCGAATTGCTCGTCGCGGGACAGGATCCGGAACAGGTTTCGCGTGTAGGCCAGGTCGCGGTCGTAGTCGTTCTCACCGGTGCCGACGATGGTGGGGGTGATGTAGTCACCGTTGCGCGCGGCGATCTGCATCACCAGCTCGCTGCGGAACAGCTGGCCCACAAGCTGTTCGAACACGATATTGGTCGCGAACAGCAGCTCGCACCAATCGCCGACCGCGGTCAGGCGCTCGACGACCTCGCGCGTCGGCTGCCACTCGGGCGCTGACCGCCAGGTCTCCCTGTGCGCTTGCCCGTCGAATCCCTCGGTCTCCTCGGACAGATCGAGGTTGAACAACGCCAGGTCCTGCGCGAATCGCAACTTGTGGGCGGCGTTGACAGCGACCGCGTTGTTGATCATGTTCGTCGGGGCCGACCGCTGGATGGAGGTGAACACGTGCAACGCCATGCCGTTCTCGGCGTGCATCCACGCCCCGAGGTGACGCTCGAGGAACTTCAACCACGATGTGTTCCAGCCCTCATAGGCACGCGCGCGCTTGGCATTGCGCAGACAGAGATCCACCTGACGCACCACCGCGGCATTGTTTCGGTAGATGGTCTGCTCCCACTCCTCATTGGGGTCGAGGAAGGCATGCCAGTTGGAAGATTTCGCCACGGTCCAGTCCTGCGGGTAGCCGCCGGGTCCATCGCCGAAGCCGTAGATCCAGCCCTGCGAGAGATGCCGTTCCGGGTCGGGCTGAACGTCGATGGTGACGTCCTCGTACATCGTCGAGCGAAGCTTGGCCGGCTTGTAGTAGGTGAACTTGCGGCTCTTGGAACTGGGGAACTCCAGCGCGCCCGCCTCCGAGTCCGTGAACTCGATCTTGGGGAAGCTACGCTGCTTTGCGGGTGCAGACATTGCGATCCTTCCTGTTTCTCTTTGGGCTGCAAAACGTTTGGGACGGAATCAGTCGAAGATGGGGCTGGTGAACTTGTCGTAGAAGATCTGATCCTTGGGCACCACACGGGTTTCGAGTAGGTCCAGGGCAGCGTCGACCATCGGCGGCGGGCCGCACATGTAGATCTCGGTTCTGCCGATGTCGCCCTCGTTGCGGGCGACGACATCGGTCACGTTGCCCTCTTCGACCGTCACCGTGTCGGGTAGTTCTCCGTCCATCGACTCCGAAAGACACGCCACGAATGCGAAATCCTTGAGACCCCTTCCAATTTCGGCGATCTCGTCGAGGTAGAACAGGTCGGCCGCGGTGCGGGCACCGTAATAGAACCGGACCGGGCGCGAGCTGGCCGTCTCGCTCAGATGCCGCAGGATTGACAAGACGGGCGCCATACCGGCCCCGCCGGCGACGCAGACCACTGGCAGGACGTGGCCGTCCTTGAGTGTGGAGGTACCGTACGGCCCGGTGAGCGACAGCTCGTCGCCCACCCCGATACCGCCGTCAAGCAGGCCGGAGAACTTCCCGCCCGGATACTTCTTGATCAGGAACTCGATCTGGCCCGGGGTGGACTGTGTGGTCGCCATCGAGAACGACCGGTGCTCGTCACTGCCCGGGATTCCAATGTCGGCGTACTGACCTGGCTTGAACTCGAAGCTGGCCGGCTCCACCGCCTCAAGCCGCAGGGACACGATGTCGCGGGTCACCGGCTGGACCGCCGTCACCGTCGCGCGGAGATCCTGGATGGGCACACCACCGAGCAGTTCGTCCTCGTCGAAGTTCAGCAGCTCGATCGTGCAGTCGCTGAACGCGTGTGAACGGCACAGCAGCACGTAGCCCTCCTCGACCTCCGCGTCGTTGCACGCGAACGTCGAGTAGTTCTCCATCTGGATGTCGCCGTCGAGAAGATACGACTTGCACGCCGAGCAGCGACCCTCACGGCACCCGTGCATCAAGTGGATGCCCTGCCGGAACGCCGCGTCCAGGATCTTCTCGTCCTCGCCGACCTCCATCTCGATGTTCGACCGGCTCGAAGCTGATGCGGTGCATGTCGGCCACGGATGCCTCCTTAGGCTTTCGCTGGGCGAGTTGGAACCCGGTGGGTGGCGCCGGAGAGGTCACGACACCACCCACCGGGGGCGGGGGACTCGACGGGGTCCAGACGGTTAGACCGATAACGTGTCGGCGCGATACGCCGCGATGTAGGCCTCGCGCTCCTCGTCGCTCATCTCATTGAGCAGCACGTTCGGGCTGTTGAACACACTGCCGCGGACGTCGTCGAGCGTCCACATCTTCTTCGGATCGAGGTCAAGATGCGGCTGCGGGATCAGCGTCTTGCCGTCGTCGCGGACGTAGCCAAGATCCGAGATGATGTCGGCGAGGTCTTTGCCGTGGTGCAACGTCTCCCACTCGCGGAATCCGGTGAGGCGACCCATGTTCGGCGTCGGCCTGCCGTCGTACTCGCCGCGGAACGCAACCGCGTCGGTCCAGTGGCAGGTCTCCGAGCAGTAGGTGCGCCACTGGCCGTCGACCTCGTCAAGGACGGTGTCCTCGCGGATCAGGCACGGCACCATGCAGGTCCAGCAGCGCTGCGGGTAGGTGTAGCCGACCTCTTCGAAGGCGATGGGCTTGTTCCGACCGGGGTATGCCAGCCTGTTGTAGTCCTCCCACCACTTGCCGAACTTGTTGTACCAACCGGGGTACTTCTCCTCAAACCACTCGAAGTCCTTGTCCGTCATGGCATCGATGCGCCAGTAGTTAACCGGCCAGCCGGTGGCGAAGAACTGCGCAACCCGGTGCACGTAGTGCTTGTCGACGATGCGCTTCCAGGCTTCCTCGACCAGGTCGTGCGGGATGGTCAGGCCGTATTTCTCCAGTGGGAGAAGGTAACTGCGGTAGTAATCGTCGTAGATCCAGCGCCGCCACATCTCGGCATAGCTTTCCCTATCCTTGCGCCGGTCCTTGGTGCCGTATTCGATGAACGTGCCGATCGCGGCGTCGACCACGCAGTGGTTGTTCCACCATGCGTATCGAAGGTCGCGTTCGAGTAGCGGCCGGTTGCGTTCGTCGGCCAACGCCATCAGCAGGATCGAGTAGCCGTTCGAGATGTGCCGGGACTCGTCGGACTGCACCGAGTGGAATACCGTCGGCAACAGGTAGTCACCGTTGGCTGCGGCCTCATCGGGCATCGCCACGAAAAGGGTATTGGTGAAGGCTGTTTCGGCCACCACCGTCAGGTAGATATTGGCCGCGGTGATCGCGTCGCCGGTGATGAACCCCTCGCCGAACTGCCTTCCGATCGTCCCCGCGTAGTTGTTCGCGAATGCCTTCTCCGTGATGTCGAAGCCAGCCGGGTCGATGTAGTTGTTCATGTACAGCTTCTTGAGGTTCATCTGGATCGTCGAGTGACGGACCTCGTCGATCATCTGAACCGCCAGGCCGTTGTGGATCTCCGGGTTGGGTACCGCGTCGATGGCCATCGGCATCGCGCGGGCCGCCGAGATCTCCGGGAACGGGATGATCGATAGGAACAGCTTCTGCCATTCCAGCCAGCGCTGCTGCACCTGACGGAACATGTTGCCGCGGATGGCGCCGTCCATGGCGCCGAAGACGCGGTTGTCCTTCTCTTCTTCCATCGGGAAGTAGGACCGCATGATCTGCTTCAGCGGATCCTTTTTCGGGGCCTTCTCGAACGTGTAGTCGGTGCCGAACCGGGTGGCCGGCGTTGCAAATGTGGGTTCCCATGACAGTTCGGTGATTTTTGCGTGAGCCTTGGTGAGGCTTTGTCGACTCAACTGAGCCTCCTGTGTGCGTGCCGGACAGGACCGGCGGGCTGACCTTGCACATCAGATGGAACTCCGCGAACTGGCATGTGACCGTCTCAGTCTGAGACGCACATCACACCCGAGCCTGGACAGCCAGTAGTCTCAATTTGAGACGTGGGTCACACCGATGCGGTCTACCCTGCTGGTGCAGCCATTCAGGACCGAGGTACAGCCACCATGGCGAGAGACGCCGATACGGCCGTGGGCACGCAGCGCGCGCGGGAGCAGTTTCTCAACGCCGGTGCGCTCGATGACGACCTCGTCGCGCCCAGTGTGCTCAATTCCTGGCGTAGGTCACGGGCGCTGCACGTGCACCCGGACCGCATCGAGTTGCCGTATGTGCGCGACCCCGACCCGGCAACGCCGCTTGTGCTCGCCGCGGCACCGGTGTTGCGGCGGATCGCCAGTGATCTGGCGTCACAGGCCGTGAGCGTCATCCTGACCTCTGCCGACGGGCTGGTGCTCGAACGGGTGGTCGCCGATCCTACGATCCTGCGGGCACTCGATGCCGTACGGTTGGCCCAGGGCTACAGCTATGCCGAGGAATACGCGGGCACCAACGGTATCGGCACCACGTTGGAGACCGGTACGCCCACATTCATCCAGGGCAGCGAGCACTACGTCGGCACCTTGGGTCGGCTGGCCTGCGCGGGGTCGCCGATCCGCGATCCGATCACCCGCCGGGTACTCGGCGTGGTCGACCTGACGTGTTGGGCAAACCAATCCGATCCGCTGTTGTTCGTGCTCGCCAAGAGCGCGGGAAGTCAGATCGAAGATCGTCTCTCGGCATTGAAGAACGAGAGCGAAACAGCGCTACTCGAAACCTATCTGAAGCAGAGCCGTCGTTATCCGGGCGGTGTGCTGGCCATCGGCGGCGAGGTCGTGCTGATGAACCCCTACCTGCGCCAGGCGCTGGATGCGGGCGACCAGACCGCGTTGTTGGATCACGCCGACGAGATGGCGCGCACCTCGGGTCCGGCGACCGCCATCGCAACCTTGCCCAGCGGCACGACCGCGAGAATCTCTGCGGCCGAGCAGTTTTCGACGCGCGGCCGGAGCAGTAATGTGGTGTTTCACGTGCAGCTGGCTTCCCAGGACACTCCGGCCCCTCGCGTCGCGCTCGAGTCGATTCCGCGCCTCGGGGGTCGCAGCAGCTCGTGGCTGCGCAGTTGCCAACAGGTGGAGCGTTGTTACCGCGACCGCGATTGGGTGGTGCTCGAAGGCGAGAGCGGTTCTGGACGCTCGAGATTGGGCCAGGCGGTCGCGCAGCACGTCACCCCCGAACGAACGGTGCGGGTGCTGCGCGCCGAAAACTTCGACACCACAGACGATTTCATCACCGAACTGGAGGCTGAGACCGACGGCGACGACTTCGCCGTTGTGGTCGCCAACGTCGACCAGCTGCCCGACGACGCGCTCGACCCCTTGACCGGCGTGTTACAAAGACGCGCAGGGCGCGGCTGGATCGCCGCTACGACGGGAAGCGACAGCAGGTCGGCGCAGCTGGACATGCTCGTACTGCCGTTCTTTACCCATACCGTGACCGTCCCGGCGTTACGCCACCGCATCGAAGATCTGCAGGAGCTGGTACCGCACCTGCTGCGGGAATTGACCAGAGGCGCCGACGTGCAGTTGGGGCCAGACGCCATGCGCCAGCTGACCAAGCTGCCATGGCCGGGCAATGTCGCGCAGCTGCGAAAAGTCCTGCTGGAGGCGGTATCACTGCAGCGCTCAGGCATTATCGGCGCGGACAAGTTGCCTGCCGAATGCCGCTCGCTGGCCAGACGGCGACTCACTCAGCTGGAAGCACTCGAACGAGATGCCATTGTGCGGAGCCTGCGGGACAACGGCGGCAGCAAGGCCGAGGCCGCCGAAGCCCTTGGCATGTCACGGGCCACCATCTACCGCAAGATCAAGGAGTTCGGGATCGCCTGATGCCCCAAAATTGTTAGCGCTAACATTATGGCGATGTCCTTCCGACCGCGGCCCGCACTCGGCGAGCAATACGAGCTGACCCTGACGGCTGCGGGTCGATCCGTGCGCGCGGTCATCACCGAGGTCGCCGCCGCGATACGGCACCTGTCGGTCGACGATGTGGAGATCACCGCGGGCTACGACGACGACACCCCGCCGCCGTTCGGCTGCGGAATCGTCCTCGTGCCGTGGCCGAATCGCGTGCGCGACGGCCGATGGACCCACGACGGGCAGACGCTGCAACTCGATATCACCGAACCCCGCCTCGGGAACGCACTTCACGGCCTCCTGCGCAATACGCCCTATCAACTCGTCGAGCGGACCGGCGACTCGCTGACCCTGCGGGCACAGGTCTTTCCGCAGAATGGCTACCCGTTTCAGCTGGACAGCAAGGTGCGCTACGCCCTCGTCCCTGGCGGCATGCGTGTGACGCACACCGTACGCAATGTCGGATCAGCCTGTGCTCCAGTCGCGGTCGGTGCCCACCCGTTTCTCGCAATCGGGGACGTACGCACCGACATGCTCACGCTGACGGTTTCGGCCGACCACCACATCGATGTCGACGACCGCCTCAATCCGGTCGGCGTTACGCCGGTACAGGACACCGAATGGGACCTGCGCGAGGGACGACTCGTGGAAACACTCGACCTCGACGATGCTTGGTCGGGTCTGACCACGGGAGAAGGCGGAAGCACCCACTGGCTCAGCGCACCCGACGGGCGAACCGTATCGCTTTGGGCCGATGACCAATTCGGCTATGTCCAGGTCTTCATCACTCGCGAATTCCCCCGCAGGGGCGAGTTGATCACGGCGGTTGCGATCGAACCGATGACTGCGCCTGCCGACGCATTCAACAGCGGCGAAGGGCTGCGATGGATCCCTCCGGGTGACCGTTGGTCGATGTCGTGGGCCATCAAATACCACGACGCAAACCCCACTTAAGGCTCTACGACGACCTTGAGGCCTTGCCGGTCGGCGGCGATGGTGAATGCCTCGGCGGCGCGCTCGATCGGATACCGATGCGACACGATCGACGAGACGTCGATCAACCCTTGATCGACGAGCCGAATCGCCCGTGGATAGGCCTCATTCATGCGCCTGACCAAAACCAGGGTCAGCCCCTTGCGGCGGGCCAGGGATGCGGGAAACGACGTACGGTCACCGTCGGGTATACCGCCAAGCACCACCCGCGCGCCGGGCCGAGCCGCGCGCATGGCGATCTCAACCGCGGCGTCGGTGCCCGCCATCTCGTACACGGCGTCCGCACCAATGTCGTCGCAAACCTCGTGGACATCGAGTGCGACGCAGGCACCGTTTCGCAGGGCTGCGTCTCGGCGATGCGGAAGCGGTTCGACGACGACGACGCGCGCGGCCCCCGCGACCTCCGCCGCCTGAGCCAGCAGAAGGCCGATCGGACCGGCCCCGACCACCGCGACGGTCGATCCAATCCGTAAGTGGCCCAGGTCCAGTGCGTGCAATGCGACGCCGAGCGGCTCGAGCATCGCGCCATCGGCAGCACTCAGCGCAGAGGGCAGTGGATGAAGCGCCCACGACGGCCACGACAGGTACTGCTGCAATCCGCCGTCCTGGTCGCCGTGACCGGCGAAGACCACATCCGGACAGAGGTTTCGGTATCCGCCGAGACATGTTTCGCAGCCCCGGCACGGCAACGCCGGGTCCACCGCAACGGGCATCCCATGGCGCGGACCACCCTCGATGACACCGGCAAACTCGTGGCCCGGCACCACCGGCCGCGACAGCCGTGCGTCGCCGATGCCTGCCTCGGTGAACCAGTGCAGGTCGGATCCGCACACCCCGACGGCGGTGATGCGCACCAGCTCGTATCCGGTTGGGGCGACTGGGATCGCCTCGGTGTGGGTTCGAATGTCGCGCACACCGTGAAGTCTGGCAACGGTCATCGCGGCCGGCATACCTAAATGTTAACGTTAACAACCTTCGAGTCAAAACCCCGTGAGCGCTCACACGGGGACTACTCTCCGAGAGTGGACACTGTCGACGGACCGGGGCGGCGTCGCGAGGGTCGACCGGTCAACATGTTCGACGTCGCACGGGCGGCGGGGGTCTCTCACCAGACTGTGTCACGGGTGCTCAACGACTCGGCCGCAGTAAAGGAGTCCACCCGCCGCCGGGTCAACGCGGCCATCGACGAGCTGGGCTACCGCCGCAATCTTGCGGCGCGTGCACTTGCCACCCACCGGTCGAAGACGTTGGGTGTCATCTGCTTTGACAGCACCCTGTACGGTCCGGCCAGCATGCTTTACGCGATCGAGCACGCCTCTCGCAGCGCGGGCTATTTCGTCAGCGTGGCCAGCGAGTCCACCATCGACAGCACGACCCTGCCGCGGGCGCTGAACCGGCTGGCCGAACAGTCGGTGGAGGGGGTCGTGGTGATCGCGCCACTCTCCGAAACCCGCCGCGCCCTCTCGCAGCTGCGCCGCGACATCCCCGTCGTGGCCGTCGACGCCACCGGCGGCCTCGGTCTGCCGGTGGTCAGCGTCGACCAACTCGACGGCGCGCGACAGGTCACCCGCCACATGCTCGAGCGGGGCGTATCGACCGTATGGCATGTGACGGGCGCGGAGGGTTGGACGGAGACTGATGCCCGCCTCGCCGGGTGGCGGGAGGAGCTGACCGATACTGGGTGCGCCATTCCCGAACCGCTGCAAGGCAACTGGTCACCCGCATCGGGATATCAGGCCGGAATCGCGCTGGCCCGACGCACCGACGTCGATGCCGTCTTCGTCGCCAACGATCAGATGGCGCTCGGCCTGTTGCGGGCTTTCGCCGAGGCCGGCCGCGTGGTGCCCGACGACGTGCTGGTGGCGGGTTTCGACGATGTCCCGGAAGCCGAGTTCTATTCGCCACCGCTGACAACTGTCCGGCAGGACTTCACGACGGTCGGTCGCAGGAGTGTCGAAATGCTCATCGCCCGAGTCGAAGACGCCGACGAAACTCCGATCGACGATCAGCCCGTGCTGGTGCCCGCTCAACTCATCGTCCGGCACAGCACCCTGCGGCGCTGATCCTAGCGTCCGCCCTTGCGCTTGTTGTACACATCGAATCCGACCGCCGCGAGAAGAACGAGGCCCTTGATCACCTGCTGGACATCGCTGCCGATGCCGAGGATCGACATGCCGTTGTTCAATACGCCGAGTACCAATCCGCCGATGATCGCGCCGAACACGGTACCGACACCGCCGCTGGACGATGCGCCGCCGATGAATGCCGCCGCGATGGCCTCGAGCTCGAAGTTGATACCCGCCTGTGGTGTGGCGGAGTTCAGGCGCGCTGCGAACAGCAGGCCAGCGACGGCGGCGAGGATGCCCATGTTGACGAAGACGAGCAGCGTGACCCGTTGGTTGCGGATCCCGGAAAGCCGTGCGGCCGCCGAGTTTCCACCGACGGCATAGACCTGCCGCCCGAGAACGGTGTTGCGCATGACGAATGCGTAGATCAGGGTCAGCACCACCAGGATGATCCCGACGATCGGCACTCCTCGGTAGCTGGCGAGCAGCAGGGTCGTCACCGCGAGCGCGACGACGATCGCCGCGCATTTCGTCACGAAGAGCGCGGTGGCCGAAACGTGCTGCCCGTAGCGGATCTGGGAGCGTCGCCGTCGGATCTGCACCACCACCGCGGCCACCATGATGACGACGCCAAGGATGACGGTCGGCCAGTGGTAGACGGCATTGGTCCCGATCTCCGGTAAGAAACCACTGCTCACTTGCTCGAGCCCGTGCGGCATCGGAGCAATCGACTGGCCTTCGAGCAGATATTGCGTCGCGCCGCGGAAGACAAGCATCCCACCGAGCGTGACGATGAAGGAGGGAATTCCGACGTAGGCGATCCAGAATCCCTGCCATGCTCCGATCAGCGCGCCAATACCGATGCACACCCCAACGGCCAGAAGCCACGGCATGTCATTGCGCACCATGAGAACTCCGGACATCGCTCCGATGAACCCTGCGATGGAGCCCACAGAAAGGTCGATGTGGCCGGAGATGATCACGATGACCATGCCGATCGCGAGGACCAGAATGTAGCCGTTCTGCTGAATGATGTTGGTGACGTTCAACGGCTTGAGCAGAATCCCGCCGGTCCCCACCTGGAACAGCAACACGATGGCGGCCAGCGCGACCACCATGCCGGACTGGCGCACGTGCGATAGGAGGAATGCCGAAACACGCTGGTGCAGACTTGGTGGCGTTGGCTCACCGGGTCGTTGTTGCGCGTCCGGCTTCTGAGACGATTGCTCGACGGTGGTGGTCACCTACGCACGTCCTTTCATCATGTACCGCATGAGAGTCTCTTGACTCGCATCGGCCTGCGTCACTTCCCCGGTGAGGCGGCCCTGACTGAATGCATAGATGCGATCGCAAATGCCAAGCAGCTCCGGCAGTTCCGACGAGATGACCAGCACGGCCTTACCACGTGCGGCCAGCTCGTTGATGATCGTGTAGATCTCGTACTTTGCGCCGACGTCGATGCCCCGCGTCGGCTCGTCGAGAATGAGTACGTCGGGATCGGTGAAGAGCCACTTGCTCAGCACGACCTTCTGCTGGTTGCCGCCCGAGAGTTCGCCGGTGACGGCCGACACCGAAGAGGCCTTGATCCGCATCGAGGTCCGGAAGCGCTCCCCGACACCGGCTTCGTCATGCTGATTGACCACCCATCGCTTGCTGATCTTGCGCAGCGACGGCAGGGTGATACTTCGCGCGATGCTGTCCATCAGGTTCAGGCCCAGATGCTTGCGATCCTCAGTCGCATACGCGATTCCGTGCCTGATTGCCTCCGAGACGGTTCGGGTGCTGATCTCGCGGTCGCCCTTCAGGACTCGGCCGCTCACGTACTTCCCGTAGGAGCGGCCGAACACGCTCATTGCGAATTCGGTTCGGCCCGCGCCCATCAGCCCCGCTATGCCCACGATCTCACCGGCGCGCACGTTCAGCGATACGTCATCGACCACCTTGCGATGCTGATCGATCGGGTGAAGGACGGTCCAGTTGGCCACCGCGAAAGCGACGTCGCCGATTGCGCGCTCGGGTCGTGGCGGGAACCGGTGGGTGAGATCGCGGCCGACCATTCCGCGGACGATGCGGTCCTCGGTGAGGTCTTCGTCGACGGAGATCGTCTCGATCGTGTGTCCGTCTCGCAGGATCGTGATGGTGTCCGCGACCTCCATCACCTCATTGAGCTTGTGCGAGATGATGATCGAGGTGATCCCCTGCTTGCGCAGATCCACAATGAGGTCGAGCAGGTGACGGCTGTCCGAGTCGTTGAGTGCGGCCGTCGGCTCGTCCAGGATCAACAACCGGACCTTCTTCGACAGCGCCTTGGCGATCTCGACCAGCTGCTGCTTACCGACGCCGATGTCGGCGACCAGGGTCTGCGGGCTTTCCCGCAGACCGACCCGGTCGAGCAGGGCTTGCGCCTCGATAAGAGTGTGGTCCCAGCCGATCACGCCATAGCGGCTGAGTTCGTTGCCCAGGAACACATTCTCGGCGATCGACAGATACGGCACCAGCGCGAGCTCCTGGTGGATGATCGCAATGCCTGCCCGCTCGCTGGACCGAATGCCTCTGAACTCGCAGGCCTGTCCGTCGAGCAAGATCTCACCGTCGTAGTCCCCGTGCGGGTAGACACCGCTGAGTACCTTCATCAGCGTCGACTTACCCGCCCCGTTCTCTCCGCAGATGGCGTGGATCGCGCCGGCTTTCACCGTCAGGTCCACGTTGGAGAGCGCCGTGACGCCGGGAAACTCCTTGGTGATCCCCCGCATCTCGAGCAGTGTCGAGGTCACTGAACCTGCGCTTCTGTGTAGTAGCCCGAATCGACCAGCACGGCCTTGTAATTCGACTTGTCGACGCTGACAGGCTGGAGCAGATACGACGGGACCACCTTGACGCCGTTGTTGTACGTCTTCGTGTCGTTGACCTCCGGCTTCGCACCGGTGAGCACGGCATTGGCCTCCTGCACAGCGGCTTTCGCGAGCTCGCGGGTGTCTTTGAACACCGTCTGGGTCTGTTCACCGGCAACGATCGACTTCACCGACGCCAACTCGGCGTCCTGACCGGTGACGATGGGCAACGGCTTCGCCGCATTCCCGTAGCCAGCACTCTTCAGCGCCGACAGGACTCCCCGGGAGATTCCGTCGTAGGGCGACAGCACCGCGTCGACCCTGGCCGTGGTGTAGGCCTGGCTGAGCAGGTTGTCCATTCTCGACTGGGCCAGCCCGCCGTCCCACCGCAGGGTGGCGATCTGATCGAATGAGGTCTGGCCGCTCTTGACGACCAACTTACCGCTGTCGATGTAGGGCTTGAGCACGCTCATGGCGCCGTCGAAGAAATAGACCGAGTTGTTGTCGTCGGGAGAACCTGCGAACAACTCGATGTTGAACGGGCCCTTTCCTTGCCCAAGGCCGAGCGTGTCGACGATGTAGTTGCCCTGCAGCACACCAACTTTGAAGTTGTCGAACGTTGCGTAGTAGTCGACATTCGGAGTGCCCTTGATCAGGCGGTCGTAGCTGATCACCGGAATCTTCGCGTCCGCCGCGTGTTGCAGCGTGGTGGTCAGCGACGATCCGTCGATCGGTGCGATGACGAGCAGCTTGACGCCCTTGGTGATCATGTTCTCGATCTGCGACACCTGGTTCTGGACCACGTCGTCGCCGTACTGCAGATCGGTGGCGTAGCCCATCGATTGGAACTGGTCCACCATGTTCTTACCGTCGGCGACCCAGCGCTCTGACGATTTCGTCGGCATGGCAATGCCGACGGTGCCGTTGTCGTCGCCGCCGCTCGCGGACGTGTCAGTGGACCGGCCGCAGGCCGACAGAACCAGCATGGCCAGCAGTGCCAGTACGGCGGGCCAGATCAACTTCCTCACGAAAATCCTCCTGGGTGGACATGGCCTTTCGGAAGGCGGCCATGTTGCAGAATGTGAGCGTTAACATCTAAGGCGTTAGTATGTGAGCCAACTCACTGGCTTGTCAATAAGCGATTGCGATCTAGCCTATGAGCTGCGGAAAGGGTGGAAATTCGCACTGTCCTGCGCCGATAGCACGGCCGGACACGGCGAACGGCGCCAGGCGTTGACACCGCTGTTTTGTTAACGCTAACATCCTCGCCTTGTAACGCCGGTCACACCCGTAGGCGCGATATGACCCCAAGGAGTCGCGGTGAAGAGAACCCTGGCAGCGGCGCTGGTAGCGCTGACCGCAACAACGATGGTGGGCTGCGGAAGCGGCCCTGCACCGGGCGGATCCGCGGATGGAAAGCTCACTCTGGGCTTCTCGCAGGTTGGCGCCGAAAGCGGTTGGCGTACCGCGAATACGAAGAACATTCAGGAAACCGCCGCGTCCGACGGCATCGACCTCAAGTTCTCCGACGCCAACGGTAAGCAGGAGAACCAAATCTCGGCGATCCGCTCCTTCATCCAGCAGCACGTCGATGTGATCGCCCTCAGCCCGGTGGTGCGGACCGGTTGGGACGCGGTGCTCCTCGAAGCCAAGAACGCCGGCATCCCGGTGATCCTGACCGACCGCGCCGTGGACACCGAGGAAACCGACGTATATAAAACCTTCGTCGGCGCTGACTTCGTCGAGGAAGGCCGCCGCGCAGGTGACTGGGTCGTCAAGCAGTACGCGACGGCCCCGCAGCCGGTCAACATCGTCGAGCTGGAAGGCACTACCGGTGCCGACCCGGCCATCGATCGGAGCAAGGGATTTTCCGAGGCGATCGCGGCCAACCCAAACCTCAAGGTAATCGCCTCGCAGACCGGTGATTTCACCCGGTCCGGCGGCAAGCAGGTGATGGAAGCCTTCTTGAAGGCCAACCCGAAGATCGACGTCGTATTCGCCCAGAACGACGACATGGGCCTCGGCGCGTTAGAAGCCATCGAGGCGGCCGGGCTCAAGCCCGGACAGGACGTCAAGATCGTCGCGGTCGACGCCACCCACGACGGCATGCAGGCTCTTGCCGACGGCAAGTTCAACTACCTCGTTGAGTGCAACCCACTGCTCGGTCCGCAACTGATGGACCTGGCCAAGAAGGTGCAAGCAGGCGAGACCGTGCCTGCGCGTGTCGTCGTACCCGACAAGACATTTGATCAGCAGCAAGCCATCGCGGCCCTGCCGGATCGCAAGTACTGACAACGCGTCCATGTCATCGACTTTCACCGAGGAGCCCCCGGCTCCCGTGGTCGAGATGCGCGACATCTGCGTCAGCTTCCCGGGGGTCAAGGCGCTCGACGACGTCGCGTTCCGGCTGCTGCCGGGCGAGGTGCACGCCCTCATGGGCGAGAACGGGGCCGGTAAGTCCACTCTCATCAAGGCGCTTACCGGTGTCTATGACATCGACACGGGCAGCATCACGGTGGGCGGTGTGTCGCGGCGTTTCACCGGTCCGCGACAGGCGCAGGAGGCCGGGATCAGCACGGTGTATCAGGAAGTCAACCTGTGCACCAATCTGACAGTCGCAGAGAACATCCTGCTCGGTCGCGAACCACGCCGGTTCGGCCGCATCGACCATCGCGCGCTCAAGCGTCGGGCCCGCGATCTCCTTTCGCAGCTGGAACTCGATATCGATCCGCGCTCAACGCTCGGATCGCATCCGATCGCCATTCAACAACTGGTCGCGATCACGCGCGCCACGGCCGTATCGGCGCGCGTGCTGATCCTCGACGAGCCGACGTCGAGCCTGGACACGGAGGAAGTCGCCGAACTCTTCAGGGTGATCCGGCAATTGCGTGACAACGGCGCGGCCGTGCTCTTCGTTTCGCACTTCCTCGATCAGGTCTACGAGATCTCGGATCGAATGACGGTGCTGCGCAATGGTCGGAGGGTAGGCGAGTACCTCACCACCGAGCTGAACCACCACCAACTGATCACCAAGATGCTCGGTCGCGAACTGGACCTCCTCGACGAAATCGCGGACACCGTACCCGGCGCACACCGCAACGACATCGCGCCGCCGATCGTGAGTACGTCGGACATCGGCCGCGAGCCGCAGGTCCATCCGGTCTCCCTCGACATCTTCTCCGGCGAAGTGATGGGACTGGCCGGGCTTCTCGGCTCGGGCCGAACGGAATTCGCTCGCTTGCTTTTCGGCGCTGACAGGCCGACGAGTGGCCACATCAGCGTCGCGGGCAAGCAGGCGCGGCTCCGATCGCCGAGAGCGGCGATTGCCAACGGGTTCGCGTTCACCTCGGAGAACCGCAAGGGCGAGGGCATCGTCGGCGATCTCAGTGTTCGCGACAACCTCGTACTGGCCTTGCAGGCAAGGCGTGGCTTCGCCCGCCCCCTGTCGGCGAAGACCAAGAACAGTTTCGTGCAGCGCTATATGGAGGCCCTCGACATTCGGCCCCGCGATCCCAATGCACTGATCAAGAACCTCAGCGGCGGCAATCAGCAGAAGGTGCTGTTGGCACGTTGGCTGATCACCGAGCCCAGGCTGCTCATCCTCGACGAACCCACTCGGGGCATCGACGTCGGCGCCAAGGCACAGATTCAGAAGCTCATCAGCGATCTGGCTGTCGATGGCATGGCAGTGCTCTTCATCTCGGCCGAACTCGACGAGGTCGCGCGCATCAGCGATCGCATCGCGGTGCTGCGCGAGGGACACAACATCGCCCAGATCGACGGCGGCTGCCCGGTCTCGGAGCTCACCCGCCTCATCGCCAGCGGGAGTCGTCGATGATGCGCCGCGCGACCGCGTCACCGCTGTTGTGGCCCGTACTGGCACTGATCGCATTGCTCGGTCTCAATGTCTTTCTCACTCCGGCGTTCTTGACTATCCGGGTCGAGGACGGCCACTTGTACGGAAGCCTGATCGATATCCTGCGCAATGGTGCACCGACCATGCTCGTCGCGCTGGGCATGACCCTGGTCATCGCGTCGCGAGGTATCGACCTGTCGGTCGGCGCGGTGGTGGCGATCTCCGGTGCGCTGGCCTGCGCGCACATCGCGTCGGCGTCACACGGCGACAGCGTATCCACCGTTGCCATGGCGATGCTGATCGCCCTCGGTGTCGCGGTGATCCTCGGCCTGTGGAACGGAATTCTGGTTTCCAGCTTCGGGATTCAACCGATCATCGCCACCTTGGTGCTGATGACCGCCGGTCGCGGCATCGCGCTGTTGATCACCGAAGGCCAGATCGTCACCGTCACCAGTGATCCGTTCAAGGTCATCGGGGCCGGCTACGCACTCGGGCTGCCGGTGGCGATCCTGGTGAGCCTGGCGGTGTTCGCCGTCGTCGGGCTGATCACCCGCCGCAGCGCGCTTGGCATGCTGCTGGAGTCCATCGGTGTGAACCCCGCCGCCAGCCGGCTGGCCGGTGTGCGGTATCGCACGATCGTCTTCGCCGTCTACGTGTTCAGCGCCTTATGCGCAGGCATCGCGGGCTTGATGATCGCCTCCAACATCTCGGCCGCCGACGCCAACAACGCGGGGTTGTGGATCGAGATGGACGCCATCCTCGCGGTGGTCATCGGCGGCACGTCGCTGCTGGGCGGCCGCTTCAGCCTGACGGGAACGATCCTGGGCGCGCTCATCATTCAGACCCTGACCACCACCGTGTACACCGCGGGTATCACCCCGGAAACGACCCTGGTCTTCAAGGCGGTCGTGGTCATTGCCGTCTGCCTGCTGCAGGCACCGCGCTTCCGGCGACTCCTTCGGCGCAGTCGGGGCGCTGGCCCGGCGCAACCCGCCGTCGCGGAACCCGAAGTCGCGCAGCGCCCATCACATGACGACAAGGTGGCGGCATCGTGAGCACCCAGCTGCTGCGACGGCCCACGATCACGCTGCCCGGGCTCGCGACCCGCCTGCGCGGACGGTACCTGTCCCCCATCGCGTCGGTTGTCCTGTTCATTGCGTTGTTCGGGATGGTCATCACCCGCTACGACTTCGCCAGCCCGGCCCAGGTGTTTTTGAACCTGCTCGTCGACAACGCCTACCTGATCGTGCTGGCGGTCGGGATGACGTTTGTGATTCTCACCGGCGGAATCGATCTGAGTGTCGGCTCCGTCGTCGCGCTGTCCACGGTGATCCTGGCCAAGACGCTGCAATCCGGTTGGCCCGCACCGGTAGCGATCGCCACGGTGTTGGTGGTCGGACCGGTGCTGGGCCTGCTGATGGGCACCATCATCGAGTTCTTCGATGTGCAGCCGTTCATCGTGACTCTCGCAGGCATGTTCCTTGCGCGCGGGCTCTGCTATGTCATCAGCGTCAACAGTCTGCCGATCAAGGATCCGCTGTTGCGGGCGCTCGGCCTGAACTACCTGTATCTCTACGAGGACAAGTTCATTCGGTGGTCGGTTGTCGTCGCGCTGACCGTCGTCGTGGTGGCCGTCTATGTTCTGCACCTGACCCGGTTCGGCCGCACGGTGTATGCGGTCGGCGGCAGCAGGCAATCGGCGCAGCTGATGGGGCTGCCCGCGGCCAGGACCCAGATCTCCGTGTATGTGATCAGCGGCTTCTGCGCCGCACTGGCGGGGTTGCTGCTGGGCGTGCAGAAGCTGTCCGGCTACAGCCTCAACGGAGTCGGCCTCGAGCTCGACGCGATCACCGCCGCGGTCATCGGCGGTGTGTTGCTCTCCGGCGGAGTCGGTTTCGTACTCGGCTCACTCATCGGTGTGCTCGTCCTCGGGACCATTCAGGTGTTCGTCACGACCGAGAACCTCGACTCCTACTGGACCCGGATCATGACCGGCGTTCTGCTGCTGATCTTCGTGCTTGTGCAGCGTGTCCTGATCAGGGATACCCGATGACCGCCGACCCGACGCCGCGCCGGCCCGTCATGGCCGATGTCGCCCGTCTCGCCGGTGTCTCGCACCAGACGGTGTCGCGGGTCATCAACGGCTCGGCAAACATCCGGCCCAGCACGCGGGAACGGGTGCAGCGTGCGATCGCCGATCTGGGCTATCACCCGAACACCGCCGCCCGCGCACTGGTCACCAGACGCTCCAAGATCATCGGGATCATCGGCAGCAACACCGCGCTCTACGGGCCTGCCAGCATTCAGTTCTCGATCCAGGACGCGGCCCGCACCGCAGGCTACTTCACCAGCCTCGTGACACTGGCGGCGGTCACGCACGACGAGTTACGCGGAGCGCTGGACTATCTCAGCCGCCAGTCGGTGGAGGCGATCGTCATGATCGTCACCCAGCAGGAGGCTCTGGCCGTCGTGCGCTCCGAGGCCACCACCATTCCGCTGATCGTCGTTGAGGGTGAACTGTCCGGGCGCGGATTGAGCGTCGGTGTAGACCAGGCGCAAGGCGCACGGTTGGCAACCCAGCATCTCGTCGACCTCGGCCACCGCGACATCGTGCATGTCAGCGGCCCGCTGACGTGGACGGAGGCACGTGCCCGCCGTGCCGGATACATCGAGGTCATGCGCGGTGCCCGACTGCAGGTGCGGGCGGATCTCGAAGGTGATTGGAGTCCGGCCCGCGGCTACGCGATCGGCCGAGAACTGGTCAAGCGTAACGACTTCACAGCCGTCTTCGTCGGTAACGACCAGATGGCGATCGGCATCCTGCACGCGTTCGCCCAAGCCGGCATCGCGGTGCCCGACGAGGTCAGCCTGATCGGTTTCGACGACGTTCCCGAGGCCGCCTACCTCAACCCGGCGCTGAGCACGGTTCGGCAGGACTTCCACGCCGTCGGCCAACGCGCGATCAAACTTCTGACAGCTGTCCTCGACGGCGTCTCGGCCGCCACCCCGCTGCTCGCTCCTCAGCTCGTCGTTCGCGACAGCACCCGCCCGCACACCAGGACCACGTGAGGATCTCCATGGATCACCAGAAGTACACGATCGGAATTGATTTCGGCACTCTTTCTGGGCGCGCCGTCGTCGTTCGGGTGGACGACGGAGCCGAACTGGCCAGCGCGGTGCACGACTACCGGCACGGTGTGCTGACCCGGTCGCTGCCGGTCGGTGATGTTCGCCTGGCGGCGGAATGGGCGTTGCAGGTGCCAGAGGATTACCGAAGCGTGCTGAAAACAGCGGTGCCCGAGGCGATCCGCCAATCGGGCATCGATCCCCACGATGTGATCGGTATCGGTACCGATTTCACCGCATGCACCATGATCCCGGTAACCGGGGACGGCACACCGCTGTGCGAGACGGCGGCGTTTGCCGACCGCCCGCACGCATACGCCAAGCTGTGGAAGCACCACTCCCCCCAGCCGCAGGCCGACCGGATCAACTCGCTGGCCGCCGAGCGAAAAGAACCGTGGCTCAGGCGATACGGCGGCGCCATCTCCAGCGAGTGGGAGTTCGCGAAAGCGCTGCAGATCCTCGAGGAGGACCCTGAGATCTACCACGCCATCGACCGCTGGGTCGAGGCCGCCGACTGGATCGTCTGGCAGCTGTGCGGGACCTACGTCCGCAACGCATGCAGCGCGGGCTACAAGGGCATCCTCCAGGACGGGCATTACCCCACCCGGGAATTCCTGACCGCGCTGCATCCCGAGTTCGCCAACTTCGTCGACGACAAGCTCGCACACCAAACCGGAGCGCTGGGCGATGCCGCAGGAGGATTGACGCAGGAAGCCGCACGGTGGTCCGGGTTGCCTGCCGGGCTGCCCGTCGCCGTAGGCAATGTCGACGCTCACGTCACCGCGGCCGCTGCCGACTCCCTCGAACCCGGCAGCCTTCTGGCCATCATGGGAACCTCGACCTGCCATGTCATGAATTCCGATGTTCTGCAGGAAGTTCCGGGCATGTGCGGTGTGGTTGACGGCGGTATCGTCGCCGGGTACTGGGGTTACGAGGCGGGTCAGTCCGGGGTCGGCGACATCTTCTCCTGGTTCATCGACAACTGTGTTCCCGCGTCCGTGCACGAGCAGGCTCGGGCGCGCAACATCTCCGTCCATGACTTCCTGACCGACCAGGCCGCAACCCAGCGGGTCGGCCAGCACGGGCTGGTCGCCCTCGACTGGCACAGCGGAAATCGGTCGGTGCTCGTGGATCATCGGCTGTCGGGCGTCATCGTCGGTCAGACACTGGCGACCACGTGTTTCGATATGTACCGCGCACTGCTGGAGGCTACGGCCTACGGCACGCGGATGATCGTCGAGACCTTCACCAACAACGGTGTGCGGGTGGCCGAACTCGTCGTCGGCGGCGGCCTTCTGAAGAATCGCCTGCTGATGCAGATCTACGCCGATGTGCTGGGGTTGCCTCTGTCGACGGTCGATTCGGCACAAGCGCCCGCGCTCGGCGCTGCGATTCACGCTGCCGCGGCCGCAGGTGCGTACGCGGACGTGCCCGCAGCGGCCAAGCAGATGGGTGGGCGCACCCGCAACGCCTACGTCCCGATCGCCGAGAACGTCGAACGCTACGACGAGCTGTACGCCGAATACGTCAAGCTGCACGACTGGTTCGGCCGCAGCAACGCGATGATGCGAACCCTGCGCAAGATATCCACTTCACAACAAGCTGGAGCATCCCGATGACCGTCACCACCGAAATCAATACCGCTGTAGCGGAACTGCGCAGGGAGGTCTGCGACCTGCACGCGCAGTTGACGAAGTATCAGCTCGTGATCTGGACCGCGGGCAACGTCTCAGCGCGAGTTCCCGGCCGCGACCTGATGGTGATCAAGCCGTCCGGGGTGGACTACGACACCCTCACGCCGGACGACATCGTGGTGTGCGATCTGCACGGCAACCTGGTGGACGGCCACCTGGCCCCGTCGTCGGACACGGCCGCACACGCCTATGTCTACCGCCACATGCCCGAGGTCGGCGGCGTGGTGCACACGCACTCCACCTACGCCACGGCATGGGCGGCCAGGGGCGAGCCCATCCCGTGCGTGTTGACCATGATCGCGGACGAATTCGGCGGCGACATCCCCATCGGCCCCTTCGCGCTGATCGGCGACGACTCTATCGGCCGCGGCATCGTTGAGACCCTGCGCGGCAGCCGTTCTCCTGCGGTGCTCATGCGCAACCACGGGCCGTTCACGGTCGGATCCGACGCTCGCTCGGCGGTCAAGGCCGCCGTCATGGTCGAAGACGTGGCCCGCACCGTACTCGTCGGCAGGCAGCTCGGCCCCATCGACCGCATCGATGACCGCGATATCACCGCGCTCTTCGAGCGCTACCAAAACGTGTACGGCCAGTCCTCGGCCGCACTGCAGGAAGGTAAGCACCCATGATCGACTCGCGAATCATCGACGCCGAGGTTTGGTTCGTCACCGGCAGCCAATCCATGTACGGCGAGGAAACCCTCGATCAGGTGGCCAGCCAGTCCCGCGCGATCGTCGAACAGCTCGACGGCAGTGCCGAGATCTCGGTCCGAATCGTCTGGGTACCAACCGTCGTCACCGCGGACAACATCTCCGCGGTGATCCGCCAGGCGAACGACAGCGCCCAATGCGTCGGCGTGATCGCATGGATGCACACGTTCTCCCCGGCGAAAATGTGGATCCGCGGGCTCAAGGCCATGCAGAAGCCGCTGCTGCACCTGCACACGCAGTACGGTGTCGAATTGCCATGGGGCACTATCGACATGGATTTCATGAACCTCAACCAGGCGGCACACGGCGACCGCGAGTTCGGGTACATCCAATCGCGGCTGTCGACGCCACGCAAGACTGTCGCCGGGCACGTCAGCGATCAACGCACCCGCTCGCGCATCGGGGCGTGGACGCGCGCGGCTCTTGCCACCGCCGAGCTCGCGACCTTGCGGGTGGCGCGGTTCGGCGACAACATGCGCAACGTTGCGGTGACCGAGGGCGACAAGGTCGAAGCCGAAGCGCACTTCGGTGCTTCGATCAACACCTATCCCGTCAACGAACTGGTCGACATCGTCGAACGGGTGCCCGCCAGCGACGTGGACAAGCTGATCCGTGAGTACGAGCACGCGTACCGGCTCGCGCCTGAGCTGAGCCCGGGCGGTGAGCGTCACACCTCACTTCGGCATGGCGCGCAGATCGAAGCCGGTCTGCGAAAGTTTCTGGAAGCAGGTGGTTTTCACGCGTTCACCACGAACTTCGAGGATCTCGGCGGGCTGCGCCAGTTGCCCGGCCTTGCGGTGCAGCGACTGATGGCTGAGGGGTACGGCTTCGGTGCCGAAGGCGACTGGAAGACCGCGATGATGCTGCGGGCGGTCAAGGTGATGTCAGAAGGTCTGCCCGGCGGTACGTCGTTCATGGAGGACTACACCTACGACCTGACGCCCGGCGCCGAACGAGTGCTGGGCGCCCACATGCTGGAGGTGTGCCCGTCGATCGCGGACGGCGTGCCATCGCTTGAGGTGCACCCGCTGTCGATCGGCGGCCGCGAGGATCCCGTCCGATTGCGGTTCACGGCGGCACCTGCCGACGCGGTGATTCTCGGGATCAGCGACATCGGATCGCGGTTCCGCTTGGTGGCCAACGAGGTTCGGGTCGTCGAGCCGACGTCGCCGCTGCCAAGCCTTCCCGTGGCGTGCGCGGTATGGGAGCCGCGCCCGAGCTGGTCCGTCTCGGCCGAGGCGTGGCTGATGGCGGGTGCGCCGCACCACACCGTGCTGACCACGGCCGTCGGCACCGAGGTGCTCGAGGACTTCGCCACGATGACCGCAACGGAGCTGCTGGTGATCGACGACGAGACCACCATGCGCGGATTCGCCCGGGAGCTGAAGTGGAACGACGTCTACCACCACGTCGCGGCGGGTCTCTGACTCCAGATGAGGCGCGCGAGCTCTACTCGGGTATCTCGCGCAGCCCCGTCATGTAGCGGCGGGCCAGATCCTGGTATGCGCCGGGATTGGTGTTCACCCACATCTCGGCACCGGTGCCCGCGATCGGGCCCCTGACCTTCGCAGGCGAACCGGTCACCAACACCTCGTCGGGAATCTTCGTGCCACCAACCACCAGCGAGTGCGCTGCGATCAGGCTGCGCGCGCCGATGACCGCGCCGTCGAGCACGGTGCAGTGGTTCGCGAGGACAGCCTGAGCCCCGATGTGCACGCCGTGCACCACACAGCTGTGGGCCACCGTGGCGCCTGGCCCGACATCGACCGGAATGCCCGGCGGGGCGTGCAGCACACAGCAGTCCTGCACGTTGGCGCCCTCCCGGATGATGATCGGGGCGAAATCGGCCCTGACCACCGCGTTGAACCACACCGACGCGCCCGCCTCGACGTGGACGTCGCCGATGATCGCGGCTGTGGGGGCGATGAACGCGCCTGGGTCGATAGTCGGCGATCGGCCCTCGAATGAGTACAACGGCATTGTCTAGATATACCGCAGGTAAAACCGGTTTAGATTGCGCGTCGGGGGGCAAAAACTGTAACGTGTTCTAGTTAGAGAGCACAGATTGGGAGGCCCGAGGTGAGCACCGAAACCGCAGGCATTCGCGAAATCGACACCGGCACCCTGCCGGACAGGTACGCGCGGGGCTGGCACTGCCTTGGCCCGGTGCAGGACTTCCGGGACGGAAAGCCGCACGGCATCGAGATCTTCGGCACCATGCTGGTGGTGTTCGCCGACTCCCACGGCGACATCAAGATCCTCGACGGCTACTGCAGGCACATGGGAGGAAACCTCGCCCAGGGCACCATCAAGGGCGACGAGGTCGCCTGCCCGTTCCACGACTGGCGCTGGGGCGGCGACGGCAAGTGCAAGCTCGTGCCCTACGCCAAGCGCACACCGCGGTTGGCCCGCACCAGGGCGTGGACGACGGACGTTCGCAGCGGCCTGCTGTTCGTCTGGCATGACCATGAGGGCAACCCGCCGCCTCCCGAGGTGCAGATCCCCGATATTCCGGAGTTCGCCAGCGACGAATGGACCGACTGGCGATGGAACTCGATCCTGATCGAGGGCTCGAACTGCCGTGACATCATCGACAACGTCACCGACATGGCCCACTTCTTCTACATCCACTTTGGTCTTCCCACGTATTTCAAGAACGTCTTCGAAGGCCATATCGCATCGCAATACCTGCACAACGTCGGCCGCCCCGACATCAACGACATGGGCACGACCTACGGCGAGGCGCATCTGGACTCTGAGGCGTCGTACTTCGGGCCGTCGTTCATGATCAACTGGCTGCACAACAACTACGGCGGCTATAAGGCGGAATCGATCCTGATCAACTGCCATTACCCGGTCTCGCAGGATTCGTTCGTCCTGCAGTGGGGCGTCATCGTCGAGAAGCCCAAGGGGCTTGACGAGGCGATGACCGAGAAGCTGGCCAAGACCTTCACCGAAGGCGTCAGCAAGGGCTTCCTGCAGGACGTCGAGATCTGGAAGCACAAGACCCGCATCGACAACCCGCTGCTGGTCGAGGAGGACGGCGCGGTCTACCAGATGCGGCGCTGGTATCAGCAGTTCTACGTCGACTTCGCCGACGTGACACCGGACATGACCGACCGTTTCGAGATCGAGGTGGACACCACCGCCGCCAACGAGAAATGGCACGTCGAGGTCGAGGAGAACCTCAAGCATCAGGCCCAAGAAAAGGAGAAGGCGCAGCAGCCTTCATCATGACTTCTCGCGACAGGCAACAGGCTCCTGACGTCGATCGGCTGGCCCGGTCGATGCTGTTGCTGCATGGCGCCCACGACGACGATGACGAACACGATCACGGCAACGGTGGCGGGACCTGGCGCAAGCCACCGAATTTCGCGTCGGAGCCCGAGCGTGCGGCGGCGCTGAGAGAGGCAACGCAACGAGACCGCGAGCGGTATCTGACATCCGGGCTGGTGTCCGTCGACTGCCGGTTCTGCCATGTGGCGGTTCGCGTCAAAAAGCTCGGGCCCGAGCACACCTCGGTGCAGTGGAGTTCCGAGGCGTCCCAACGGTGCGCGTACTTCAGCGAGATCCGCGAAGCAGGCGGTGAATCGGCGCGCGCCCGGTCCTGTCCGAAGCTCGCCGACAGCATCAAACACGCTGTCGCGGAGGGATGCCTCGAAGAAGTGTCCTCGGCCCCATCTCCCGGCGACGGCTGAACACCCATCCCGATATCAGGGATACTGGGTGACATGCCCGACACCACGTCCGGCGCCAAGACGCTCGAACGGGGACTTGGCCTGCTCGACCATGTGGCCAATGGCGTCACGCGCCTCGATGACATCGCGCGTGCGGCTGGATTGAGCCGATCATCGACTCACCGCATGTTGAGCACGCTGGTCAACGCCGGGTTCTTGACGCTCGGCGTCAACCATGAATACCGGCTCGGAATCAAACTCCTGCAGCTGGGCAGCTATGCGCAGGCCACCATCGACCTCTCCCGGGAGATTCAGGTTGCGCTGGAAGCGGTTTCGGCGCGCACGCTCGATGCGACCCACCTCGGCGTCCTCGTCGACACAGATGTCCTCTACCTCGCGAAGGCGCGTGGCCGGCGCGGTATCGAGATGCTGTCTCGCCCCGGCATCCGGCTGCGTGCGCAGAACACCGCGATGGGCAAGATGTTGTTGTCGACCCTCCCCGACAGTGAGGCTGCCCGCCGGTTCGACCCCAACGCAACGCGAACACCGAATTCGGCGCACACGCTGGAGGACTTCCTCGCCGGGCTGGCCCGCACCCGTCAGCGTGGCTATGCGGTCGAAAACCAGGAGAACGAACTCGGGATCACCTGCGTGGCGATCGGCATACCCGATCTAGAGGGCAGGATCGCCGCGGCGATATCGGTCTCTGCGCCGAGCGTGCACCTGCCTGCGCGGCGCTACACCGAGATGGTGCGGTACCTGCGTGAGGCGCAGCCGTCGTTGTCTCCGTTGATACCTGCAGGCTTCGAATCACACTGGGCGGCAGCGCCTACCGCGTGACCGGCTCACGGGAATCGAGCATTCCCAGTTCGGCGCGGCGGGGCATGCCCTCCCAATCACCGGGTACCAGGCAGGCGAGGGCACCGACGCGCACGGCGGTGTCGAGCCGGGTCTGTGGTTCGGCGCCGGCCAACAGCTCGGAGATATAGCCGGCGACGAAACCATCGCCCGCCCCGACGGTGTCGAGCGCATCGACGGCGATCGCGTCGGTTTGGTAGGTAACACCATCGATGAGCGCGGCGCAACCACGCTCACCGAGCTTGATGATCACCTGTGCCGGGCCAAGTTCGGCGATCTTGCGGGCAAGGTCGACGGCGTCGTCGGCCGGTCCGACGAGCAACGTCGCCTCATCGTCGCCCGCGAAGACGATATCGGCGCGCCGCGCCAACTCGCGGAACGCGTCGCCCGCGACTTCCGGCGCCCACAGGGCCGACCGGTAGTTGACGTCGAATGAAATGACGGTGCCTGCGCCACGGGCCAACTCGATCGCGTGATCGACTGTCGCCGAGGCTGATTCGGACAATGCGAGCGTGATGCCAGTGAGGTGCAACAGCCGTGCACGCCGGATCTTCTCGACTGGCAGATCCGCGGGCGACAGCCGGGAGCCCGCGCTGGAGGCGCGGTAGTACCAGACCTTCTGCGTCGAAACCGTGCGCCGCTCCTTGATCATCAGACCGGTGGGCGCCGACGGATCGGGCACGACCTCCGCGTCGACCCCCTCGGCCGCGAGTTCGCGTCGGATGTAGTCGCCGAGACTGTCCACGCCGACCCGTCCGACCCAGGTCACGGTCGTGCCGAGGCGATGCAGCGCGATCGCGCAATTCGACTCGGATCCGCCCATACCGAGGGTGAACCCGCAGACGTGTTGCAGTGGACCGGGACCGCTGGCAGCGATGAGCGCCATCGTCTCCCCGACCGTGACCACATCGGTCGTCGAGCTCTCGCTCATTGCTTCGCTTTTCGTGCGCCCACCGCCGAACGCACGACTTCCATGAGCCGCGGGCCACCGAGTCTGACCGCGACCACCTGGCTGTCGCCGAGCAGTGGCGAGGCGTCGACTCTGGTCATCGTGTGGCGTCGTCTTCGGTGAGCAGGTCCCTGTCGACGGTCTCCGGGGCCATGATGGTGCTCACCACGCTTATCGCCATGATGGCCATCATGTAAATCGCTACCGGCCACCATGATCCGGCAGCCCACGTCACCAGCGCCGAGCAGATCAGTGGCGCGATGCCGCCGCCGAACACGGACGAGAACTCACGGCCCAACGCCACACCGGCGTACCGGTAGCGCGATCCGAACAGCTCGGGGAAGTATGCGGCTTGCACTCCGACCGTGCCGTAGCCGGCGAACACGAAGCCCAGCACGATGACAAGTGCGATCAACAGCAGGTTCTGCGTCTGCAGCAGCAGGAACGCGGGTACGGGGAAGATCAGTAGGAATCCCGTTGCAATGAGGTACATCCGGCGTCGGCCGAAGCGGTCCGACAGCGTGCCGAACACGAAGGCCGATACGCAGGCGAACAGCGCGCCGACAAGCAGCACCTTTGGGATGAACTCCTTGTCGATCTCCAGCTGGCTGATGAGGTAGCTGCCCAGGAAGACCTGGAAGACGTACGAATGGGCGTTGGCACCGACGTTCATGAAGAAGACGCGTGCTACGCCGAGCCTTCCGTTCTTGAGGACATCGGATATCGGCGCACGTTGGCGCTCGACGACACCCTCCGTCTTGAGCTCTTTGAACACCGGCGACTCGGACATCCGGCGACGGATGATGAACGCCGCGATGGTCACGAAGACCGAGGAGAAGAACACCAGACGCCAGCCCCAGCTCATCACATCGTCCTCGGGCCACAGCTGGACGAGGATCCAGATCACCGCCCCGAGGGCGGTGCCTGCCGCGGCACCGACGAAGACAAGGGACGAGTAGCGTCCGCGTCTGCCCTTCGCCGCCGTCTCAGCGAGAAGCACGATGCCGCCCGCTTGCTCGGCGCCGGCCCCTAAGCCCTGGAGGATGCGCAGCACCACGAGCAGGACCGGCGCGAG
The DNA here is from genome assembly GCA_963848855.1 of uncultured Actinomycetota bacterium. Taxonomy (GTDB): domain Bacteria; phylum Actinomycetota; class Actinomycetes; order Mycobacteriales; family Mycobacteriaceae; genus Mycobacterium. The sequence continues at coordinate 318,239 of CAWKFL010000003.1, read as the reverse complement.
CAGCCCGACCTGACTATAGGTAGGCAGGAGACCGATGGCGAAGGTCGATATGCCCATCAACAGCAGGGTCGCCACCAGAACCCATTTGCGGCCAAGCCGATCGCCGAAATGGGAGAAGATCAGGCCGCCCAGTGGTCGCGCGGCGAAACCGACCGCATAGGTGCTGAAGGAGGCGATGAATCCGACGGCGGGCGATACGTCGGGGAAGAAGATCTCGTTAAACACCAACGCTGCCGCGGTGCCGTAGATGACGAAGTCGTACTGCTCGAGCGCGGTACCGATGAGCCCGGCCCACGCGGCTCTGCGCACATTTTTCTGATCTGCCGGGTGAGATTCGCTCAGCGTTACGTCACCCTCGGGGTTGTTGCTTGTCATGCGGTCACCCGCTCATCTGTCCCGATTTTAGGGATAGCATCCCAATTACTGGTCCTGGCCGAGTCTAACGCAAGCGAGACCTCCACAACACCCCGCCAACAGCCCGCCCAAACGGACATACGGGCGAGAAAGTGCGAGTACATGACACCAAAACGTCGATCTCGACGCGCATCCCTACACTGATTGACATGGCAAAGCGGGGGGTGATCCTCCTAGTCGGTCTGGCGCTCGCCGGGTGCACGCAGAACGTCGATTCGCCACGCGCGCAGCCCGAGCCGCTGGTGGCCCCGCTCACCGCCCTACAGGTCCGCGAACTGTTGAGCCCCAAGGCTCTTCGAGGAGGGGACGGCAACCTCTTCACCACCGTCACACCCGACGAGTGCACCGGTGTTGCCCGCGAGGTGGACCCACCTTTCATCTTCGACCGCGATCCCGCGGCAACCGATGGCGGACATTGGGTGGCCGAGGACGGCCGGGAGGTTTACATCGAAGAGATGGTCGGGGTGTATCACGCCGACTTCGATGCGAGGCAGGCACTGGCGCAGGCCCGCGACACCATCGAATCCTGTCGCGACGTTCCTTTCACGGTCACCGACATGAACGGACGCGACTACGCGTTTCGGCTTCTACCCGAGGTGGACTCCCGTTCACCGGACATCCTGCTCTGGTCATTCAGGGCCGACGACTGGGCCTGTGACAGCACGTTCGTTGCCGCCCACAATGCGGCGATCGAGATCTCGACGTGCGGGCCGGTCGGCGGCTACGAGGTGCTCGACCTGGCAGAGGATGCGTTGGAACGCATTGAGAAGCTGGCCAATACGACGGCGTAAACCGCGGCTCACAGGCCCGTGAAGCGTTCCTTGACCTGTTCGTCGGTCAGGCCGTAGTCGGCAAGGGAGTAGGTGTGCTTGGGCGCGCGGGGCCCCTTCTTGCTCTCGGTGTGACTGTCGACCATCGCCTGCCGGGCCGCCTCGGTGAATTCGATGCCGAAGTGTCGATAAATGCCCTCGACGCTGGCGACCGGATCCTTGATGAAGTCGAAGTAGTCGACGTCGCAGAACTGCGCCGGATCGTGGTCGGCGCGAACGGCGTCGAACCGTTGCAGACCCCGGGACCACGTCTCCATCGCATCCTCGCCGATCTGCGCGCCGACAAACGAATTCGACCATCCGGCAGTCGTGTGCTGCGACAGCGAGCACATCGACGCCATGATGGTCTCCGCGGGGCGGTGACACTGCACGACCAGCGCGTCCGGGTACGTCGCGAACAACGCGTCGAGCGCGAACAGGTGGCTCGGATTCTTGAGCACCCAACGCTTCTCGGCGTCGTTGAGGCCGATCAGCGCTAGGTTGCGGCGGTGCCGCTGGTACGGCTTGGTCCAGTCCTGCTTGGCCAGCCACCGCGAGTAGGTGGGCAGGTGAGCCAGCGTCTCGTACGACACCGAGTGCAGCGACTGGCGCAGCAGCTGCCAGCATTCCTCGACCTCGTCGGCGGTCATGTAATGCAGCCCGGTGTAGTCCGGATCCTCCGCGTGCGCCTTCGCGAACTGGGCATCAAGTTGCGCGAAAACCGGGTTATCCGACCATGTTTCGCGGGGCGGCCGGGGTTGCGGGAACTCAGCCAACCACAGCTCAAGGCCTTGGTGGGCAGGATCCGCCGTGAGCAGTCGATGGATGACGGTGGTGCCCGTGCGCGGCAGCCCGGTGACGAAGATGGGCCGTTCGATGGCGACGTCGGCATGCTGCGGATACTGCTTCCACGCCGCTTCCGACACCAACCTGGCCACGAGCGCATTGCGGACGAAGAATCGGTTCATCTTGCTACCGAGCTCGGTCAGGTCCGCGTCGCGCTGAAAGGACTCCAGCAGCACGCTCAGCGCCTCGCGGTAGTTGTCATCATCGACCCCGAAGTCGTCGAGGCCGCACGCTTTCGTCGCCGACGAGTGCAGGTCGTCGACGGTGCCGACGTCGGTTCGCACGCTCATCGCTCGACTCCCGCTCGCTCCGGTCCTCGCTCGATCCTCACTCGCGCTCGTCTTCGGACGCTCATGGCATCACGCCTTGTACTCACCGCAGTTGACGTCGAGCGCCTGTCCGGTGATTCCGCTGGAAAGATCGCTCGCCATGAATAGGATGGCCGAGGCCACCTCATCCTCGGTGGGCAGCCGCTTGAGATCGCTGTTGGCCGCCGCCGCCTTATAGATCTCCTCGACGGTGGTGCCGTACTTGCCGGCCTGGTGGCTGAAGTAGTCCTTGAGCGTGCCACCCCAGATATAGCCGGGCAGAACCGAATTCACTCGGATCCCCTGCTCGCCGAGCTCGCTTGCCAGTGACTGTGACATGGCGAGCAACGCTGACTTGGCCATCTTGTACGCGCCCTGCTTGGGGTCGGAGTGCCGCACGACCATCGAGTTGACGTTGACCACGGATCCCATGGACTCGGCAAGCGCCGGGGTAAAGCCCTGGATCAGCCGCAGTGCCCCCAACACCGTCAGCTCGATGGTGTCGCGGATGTGGTCGAAAGAGGTGTTGGCGAACGGTTTCATCGACGGAACACGGAAGGCGTTGTTGATCAGCACGTCGACCTTGCCGTACGCCTTGAGCGTCTCCTCGACGAGGCGGTTCGCCTGCGCTTCGTCGGTGATATCCGTGCCAACCGTCACCGCGCGACGACCGATGTCGGTGACCTGCTTGGCCACGTCTTCGAGCCGTTCTACAGTCCTGGCGGCGAGCACCAGATCAGCCCCCGCCTCTGCGCACCGCCGAGCGAGCGTGGTGCCGAGCCCCGGACCGACGCCACTGATGACGACAATTTTGTTCTCGAGCACTAGCCCACCATCCTGTCGGCAATCTGCTTCTGGCGCAGGGCGATCCGTGCCCGCCAATCCTCATCGGAGATCTTGTTCGTTTCGTAGAACGGCAGTGCTTCGGCCACCTTGTCGATGTCGAGGACTTCGACCGTCGGGCCATCGGTCTCCGTCAATTCACGGGACAGTCGCTGCCAGCGGAACTGCAGATAACCCTTTCCGTGGCCCAACGTTTCGCACCAGTTCGTGACACCCGGGTTGGCGTCGGACACCACGATGCGGATCTTGTCGTCCGGGTCTGCCTGTGCCTGAGTGCCGTTCAACGATGTCTGGTGGTTGATGTAGTCCAGCGAGATGTACCAGAGGCTGCCCAGCTGGAAACCGAGGTATGGCGCGTCGGTGACGGGCAGCGTGATGATCATCGCCTGGTCGGGGGCCAGTTCGTAGTGGCCGACCGACGAGTACTGGGTGGCCAGCCCGCCCGGTGTCAATCGCGGCGCGACCATCGTGTTGACCGGAAGGTGGTTGTAGAACCACTTCGGAAACTGAAGCCAGGTCTTGACCCGCTGAACCAACTGCTTTCCCGCTAACGCATAACGTTTTTCGATGAGTTCACGCGTCAGTGGCGGCGGCGCGGTGCCCGCGGTGTCGGTGCGCGCGATGCTGATGTGCCCACGCTGGCCTGACCAATCGTTGTAGACCTCGCGAACCAGCAACTGGGACGGACTGTTCGGCGTGACGCGCCACTCGAACGTGCCGTCGGGAGCGATCTCGAGTTCGCGGTCGTCGAACGCCGCCTGGCTGACGGGCACGTTGTCGTCGGTGTACTCACCACCGAGCATCTGGAAGCTCAAGTCTGTCGTCGTCCCCCGCTTGCCGGTGACGACGTACTCATGGCCGGCCTGTACGCGAGTGCCGAAGTAGAGGGTGTCCGGGTTGTCGAGTCCCATCTTCGTGAACGGCCCGGTCCCGGACTGGATGAACGGATGGTCGCGGTTGTAGTCGAACGCCAGATGTGTACATCCCGAGATACACCCGGCGAGATACTGCAACCCTTCCAGCAGGTCGGCTTCGGATTCGATGAAGGTGGCCGACGCGACGAGTTGTTCGGCCTCGGCGATCGCGTCGATCAGCGGCTGCGAAAACACACCTCGAAACTAGAACGCGTTCTAACGAGAGTCAATATATCGACCGTGGCGGTCCATATATGGAACAAGCGGGTACTCTCCGTGGATGCCTGACCCCGAGTCCTCCGGCCGCGCGTCGCCGCCGACCGACCGGGTCGTGCGCATACTCGATTTCCTCGCCAGCCGCCCGGAAGATCGCTTCGGACTCTCCGAACTGGCCCGCCGCCTCGGGCTGAGCAAGCCGACCTGCCTTGGCATCGTCAAGTCGCTGTCCGACGCTGGATACCTGGTGCGCGACACTGCAGACAAGACCTACCGGTTGGGCCCATCGCTGATCACGCTCGGGCACAAGGCTCAGGAGTCGATGCGGGTCAGCCCCGCGGCGCGTGAGGAACTGCGTAGGCTCTCAGCACGATTCGGGGTCACCGCGGCGCTGTCCGGCGTGATCGACGACAGGATCACCCTGCTGGACCTGGTTGCGCCCGCGGGCGCCAGCCCGGGCGTGGTGGTCGGCCAGAGCTATCCGTTCGCGCCACCAGTCGGTCTGATGTTCGTGTTGTGGGACGACGAGGCCGAGCGCATCTGGCTGGCCAAGGAACCGACGATCCCGTTGCGCACCAACACCGAACGACTCAATCGCGTGATCGAGGCCTGCCGCGCCGACGGATATCTGGTCGAGCGGCTTACGCCGGGCGGTCGACGGCTGTACTCGTTGATGGCGGGCATGTCGAGCCACATTGCCCGACGAACTGCGGGTGCTGCTGGGCGAGTTGGTGTCCGACATCGGCGAACGCGTCTACTTGCGTGGCGAGAACGGCCGCAGGCGCCATGACATCAGCGTGATCTCCGCACCGGTGTACGACCATTACCGGCGCCAGGTCATGGTGGCGTCGATGCACATTGGAAAGTCGTTGACGGACAATGAAATCGGCGAGCGCGCCCGGGCGCTGGTGACGACGGCCGATGCGGTGACAGCCCAGCTCGGCGGCGCCAGACCGGGCAGTCAGTAGGCGTAGGTATTCGCGGGCTTGTCGATGCGCTTGACGCTCGAAACCGCGATCGTCGGAATGAAATTCGTGGCCGCCTGCGACGTAGCGGTCAGCACATGACCCTCGATCTGCAGCCATGTTTCCTCTGGATATCCGGCGGCCTCCGCGAGCGCCGGGCCGGACAAGTGGATGCGGGCCAATTGCGCGTCGGCGGCGCAGCAGACGATCACGACGCGGGCCAGATCGGTGTTGCCCGGGTAGTGCAACGTGAAGCCGGTGACGGTGATCAGCCTGCCCTCGAGGCTGTTCGCAGAGTCGGCGGCGGCGCGCATCACCACGTCGGGGACGGACACGGCCGGAGCGGGTCCCGCGGGCAGCGCAGGGAACGGGTGTTTCTGCGGCGCGGTTGCGGCGATGGCTTCCGGCGTCGCGCCTTGAGCCCCCAGCGGCGGCGGCACGACGAACACCGTCAACGCGATCGGCACCAGTAACAACCAGACCAGCCACGGTCGATGGCGGTGCCCGCTCTCATCGGGCGCGTGGCGCAGATCGCGCACGACGGCGGCGATCCCGAGCACGATCAGAACCGTCGCGGCGGTGATCAGCCATGGCAGCAGTGACGGCTTCACATAGTGAAGGTAGGAACCCTTGACCGCCATGACGACTGCGCTCAACCCGACGAGAAGCAGCAGCACGTTCTGCGTGCCCCGGCTCATCGCGGGCCGCCGAGGACGATGACGCCGACGACCGTCGCGACGACCATGGCGACCACGAACGTCGCGGGCCCGAATCGAATTGCGAACGGGCGCCCGAACATCCCGGCCTGCATCGCAGAAAGCTTGACGTCGACGGCCGGGCCTACGACGAGGAACACCAGGCGCGGCAACAGCGGCAACATCGTCAGGCTCGCGGCGACGAACGCGTCAGCCTCCGAACAGAGCGCCAGCACGACGGCAAGCAGGGCCATCGTCACGACGCCGACGATGAGGTGCCCGGCGAGGTGCTCGAACACCCAGGACGGGACGACCACTCGCAGCGCGGCCGCCGCTGCCGCGCCCAGTACCAGATACGAGGCGGCCTGCAGAAAGTCGTGCCGGGCGGCCTCGGTGAATACTGTCCAGCGCGAGCCATCGTTTGCATGCGGCGTCGGAAGCCGTCGAGTCACCCATTCGGCACGCCCCAGCGCAGCCACACCAGTCCCATCGTCACCGCGGTGATCAACGACGCCACACACCGGGCCAGCACCATCGCCGGCTCGCCGGGAAAGGCCACGGCCGTCGCCACCAGCACAACAGGGTTGATGGCCGGTGCCGACAACATGAACGTCAGCGCGGCCGCGCCCGACACGCCCTGACCGAATAGCCGCCGCGCCACCGGCACCGAACCGCATTCGCACCCCGGCAGCGCCGCACCACCAACACCCGCAACAGCCACGGCCACCGCCGGACGTCGCGGCAGCCAGCGGGCCAGGCGGTCGGCGGGGACGAAGGCGGCGATCACGCCGCTGACGACGACGCCGAGCACCAGGAAGGGCAAGGCCTGAACGAAAACGCCGCAGAACACCGTCGCGGCGACGCTCAGACCGGCGTTACCGGCCACAAAAGCACTCATTGCGCTGGCAGCGAGTGCCAGCGCAATGAGCGAGACGAGCAAGACCTCCATCGAACCGATACGCCGTCGGCGCACGGTCGGGGCGGCGGTCACCGCCCCATCTTGCCCGCGTTACCTGATCAGAGGTCGGCCAGCGCCGCCGAGATCGGCGTCGGCGTCACCTCGATGCCGCATTGGCTCACGAGGTCCACAACCGGCTGATTGATCGCCATCAGCTCGTCCTGCACCTGAGGATTCTCGGTGAAGTACGCCTTATAGGCCTGCTGAGCCTGTTCCTCAGGCTGCTTGGCGATGTCCGTGAGCTCCTGGTTGGTCTCCGGATGCGACGCCAGGTACGTGCCGGTGGACGCAGACACCGTGCTCGCGGTGGCGGCGATGCCACTTTGGGTGCAAGACGGGGTGGTGCTGGGTTCTGCGCCGGCAATCGGCATCACAACGGCCGCCGATCCAAAGGCCAAAAGACCTCCAGCGAACATGCCATACAGGCCGCGTCGCACAGTGGTGGCGGTCATACACATGGAATCACTCCTTCGGTCTGCGACTCGCTGTCGCAGCCCATGGCCTAACCGGAAGGCCGGGGGTCTAAACACCGGCCACCCAGGATCCACCCCTTAACGGACCGCATCGTTCCTGGACACACCGCAGAAATCGGCGGTCCAAAGTTTTTTCGTAGAACGGTGTTATGTGGCCGCGGCCGCGTTTCCCTCTTGCACGCGGGGTGGGCCCCCCAGCTTGCGAGGGGAGTGGCCCCAGTTCGCGTTTGATTACTAGGGCAATGTCGATGAGTTGGTCTTCTTGGCCGCCGATGAGTTTGCGTAGGCCGGCGCGGTGTAGTAGCTGGTGGGCGGGCACGCCGTTGCGTTCGGCCTGGCGGATGGCGTGTTTGAGGAAGCCGGAGTACACCCCGGAATAGCCCATGATCAGCGCGTTGCGGTCGAGCAGGCATTCGGCGGGCATCACCGGGGCGACGACCTCTTCGGCGGCATCGGCGATATCGAAGCCTTGATGTCCTCCTTGGTACCGGCACCGGGCACCATCAGAAACGCGATCTTGGATTCGGTGGCCGTCTCGGCGGCCAGCTTGAACAGCACGTGCTCCGGAACTTCGGAGAAGCCGTAGTTGAAGCTCGACCCGCCCAGCCCATCGCTGTGGGTCACCTCAATGACCGGTACCTCGCTGCGTCGAGTGCCGCCACGATCGCGTGCACCTCGTCGGTGGTGAACTGGTGGCGCTGTGGTGGCTGCCGTCACGGAGCAAGGAGTCGGTGATGCGGATGTCCCACACCGGGTTGAAGAAAACATCGGTGCTCACGGGTGACCCTACGGAGAGCGACTCTGGCGATTTCCTCGCCGACCTTGGTGGCCGTTGCGGTGCATTAGGTTGCCCGCATGACGAAGAGTTAACATTTACTACAATCCGCTTGCGCGATGCGCTAAGGTCAGGTTTGCTGAGCGTTAACCAAAAGCTTGCGATTTCTACCGACAACATCGAGGAAGATCCACAGGGAATCGTGAGTACAGACCACACTCACTTCAAATGGTCGTGTCATCGACCAGGATCCGACCAAGTTCGGGCGGCTGCGAGAATCGAGCGAGCATGCCGCGGACGGAGCTACTTTGCGCGAGCGCCTGAGCGAAGACGGGTACGTCTTTCTCCGCGATGTGCTCGACAAGGAGGTGCTACTGCGTGCGCAGCAAATCGTCGCCGATGAGCTACACCGGCTCGATGCGATCGATCCCGACGGCGACCGCGCCGCGCAACTCTTCCCCGCGCGACCCGGCCTATCGCTCTACAAAGTGGTCGCCGACATCAGTCAGGAGGAGCGCCGCGCGGTGACGCGCCAGCCCGAGCTGCACTCGATCTTCCGCGCCATCTTCGGCGAAGGGGCCAAGCCGCTCGATTACACCTGGCCGCGAATCGCCGGCCCAGGCCGCGGTGAGCTGCCGCATTCAGACTGGGTTTACATGCGGCGCGGGACGCCGCGCCTGTACACAGCGTGGATTCCGCTGATGGACTTGCCGCTGTCGCACGGACCGCTGATGATTCTCGAGAACTCTCATCACGACAATCCGCACACCCGCCGCTACCTGGACATGGACGCCGATAAGCTCGGCTACTTCGACGCCGCGCGCTTCAAGCACGGTACGTTCGTGCACGGCGGGCGCTACAGCCGCCGCCCCGACCGCGTCTGCGAAGAGTTCGGCACGCGCTGGCTCAGCACCGACTACCGGCTGGGCGACGTGATCATCTTCAGTACGCGCGGCCTGCACGCAACACTTGATAACCGCAGCAAGGGTTTTCGCGTTTCGATCGATGTGCGTTTCCAGCCCGCGGGCGACGTAACCGATCCTCGCTTCGAGGGTCCGTATGCGGTCGCGCACAGCGGCTGCGACGCGAACATCTTCGGCCACGCGAAACAAGTAAGGGATGGAATGCGCCGATACCTCCGTCAAAGGTGCGTCGTCGGGCGAGCTGACGGCGGCCCGCCAAACAATTTCGTTAGTCGGACTTACCGTGTGGCGATTCGGCCGCGTTTTGTTCGCGTTTGATTTCGAGGGCGATGTCGATGAGTTGGTCTTCTTGGCCGCCGATGAGTTTGCGTTGGCCGGCGCGGTGGAGTAGTTGGTGGGCGGGTACGCCGTAGCGGTCGGATTGGCGGATGGCGTGTTTGAGGAAGCTGGAGTACACCCCGGAGTAGCCCATGATCAGCGCGTTGCGGTCCAGTAGGCATTCGGCGGGCATGGCGGGGGCGACGACGTCTTCGGCGGCATCGGCGATGTCGAAGAAATCGATGCCGGTTTTGACGCCGATCTTGTCGAACACCCCGATCAGCGCCTCCACCGGCGCGTTACCCGCCCCGGCGCCGAAGCGCCGACAGGACCCGTCGATCTGTTTGGCGCCCGCACGCACCGCCTCCACACTGTTGGCCACCCCCAGCCCGAGGTTCTCATGCCCGTGAAACCCGACCTGGGCGTCGGCGCCGAGCTCGGCCACCAACGCCGCGACCCGGTCGGCCACCCCGTCGAGCACCAACGCGCCCGCCGAATCCACCACATAGACGCATTGGCAGCCGGCGTCGGCCATGATGCGGGCTTGGGCGGCCAGCTTTTCCGGGCTGAGGGTGTGGCTCATCATCAGGAATCCGATGGTCTCCAGGCCGAGGTCGCGGGCCAGCCCGAAGTGCTGGATGGAGACGTCGGCCTCGGTGCAGTGCGTCGCGATCCGACAGATCGAGCCGCCGTTGTGCTGGGCGGCTTTGATGTCGTCTTTGGTGCCCACCCCGGGCAGCATCAAAAACGCGATCTTGGATGTCTTCGCCGTCGCCGCCGCGAGCTTGATCAGCTCCTGCTCGGGGGTTTTGGAGAAGCCGTAGTTGAAGCTCGACCCGCCCAGCCCGTCGCCGTGGGTGACCTCGATGACCGGCACCCCCGCGGCGTCCAGCGCCGCGACGATCGCGTGCACTTCTTCCGTGGTGAACTGGTGGCGCTTGTGGTGGCTGCCGTCGCGCAGCGACGTGTCGGTGATGCGGATATCCCACACCGGGTTGAAGAAGATGTCGGTGCTCATGGCTGACCTCCCGCTCCGGTTGTCTGCTCCTCGCGCGAGCGCTCGTGGGCCGCCAGAGATTCCTTGGCGATCTGTTCGCCGACCTTGGTGGCCGCCGCGGTCATGATGTCGAGGTTTCCCGAATACGGCGGCAGATAGTCGCCGGCCCCCTCGACTTCGATGAACGTGGTCACCACGTGGTGGCCACCGTTAAAGACCGTGGGCTCGTCGAACTGCGGCTCGTTGAGCAGCCGATACCCCGGCACATACGTTTGCACCTCGGCGACCACCTCGGTAATGGACTGCGCGATGGCGTCGTGGTCGGCGTCGGCGGGGATGGCGCAGAAGATGGTGTCGCGCATGATCATCGGCGGCTCCGCCGGATTCAAAATAATGATCGCCTTACCCCGCGCCGCACCACCAATGTGTTGCACCCCGCCGGCGGTGGTCTTGGTGAACTCGTCAATGTTGGCGCGGGTCCCCGGCCCGGCCGACACCGAAGCCACCGAGGCGACGATCTCGGCGTAAGCCACCTCGACCACCCGCGACACCGCATAGACGATCGGGATGGTGGCCTGCCCGCCGCAGGTCACCATGTTGACGTTGGGCGCCTGCAGGTGCGCATCCAGGTTGGCCGGCGGAATCACCCCGGGGCCGACCGCGGCCGGGGTCAGGTCGATAGCCCGGATCCCGGCCTGCGCGTAGCGCGGGGCGGCGTCGCGGTGCACATAGGCGCTGGTCGCCTCGAACACCAAATCCGGCTGCTCACTTCGGGCCAGCAGCCAATCCACCCCCTGATGGCTGGTCTCCAGACCGAGCTTGCGGGCCCGCGCCAGGCCCTCGGATTCCGGGTCGATGCCCACCATCCAGCGCGGCTCCAACCAATCCGAACGCAGCAGCTTGTACATCAGGTCGGTGCTGATGTTGCCCGAACCGACAATCGCCACAGACGCCTTAGCAGAACTCGACGACACAGGGACTCCTCGCTATTCGAAACTCAGTCGTACAGAACCCAACCCGGCGAAGTCCGCGACGAACCCATCACCGGGTCGAGCATCGAACGCCTTCGTGCACGACCCCGGCAACACAATGTCGCCGGCGCGCAACCGCACCCCGAAACCGTCCACCTTGCGGGCCAACCAGGCCACCGCGGTCACCGGATTACCCAACACCGCATCACTGCGGCCCTCGGCCACCACCTCGCCATTACGGGACAACACCGCCTCGATACCGCGGATGTCAACATCTTTCGGCGACACCCGCGCCTGCCCCAACACCCACCCCGCCGACGACGCGTTATCGGCGATGGTGTCGCACAACCGGATCTTCCAGTCCCTGATCCGGGTATCAATCAACTCAATCGCCGGAGCGAACGCCGCCGTCGCGGCCACCACATCATCCTCCGTACACCCCGCACCCGGCAGATCATCGGCCAACACAAACCCCACCTCCACCTCCACCCGCGGAAACAGATAATCCGCCGAGCGCACCGGCCGATCCTCAAACACCCGCATCTCATCGAGCAGATGCCCGTAATCAGGCTCATCAACATTCATCATCTTCTGCATCGCCACCGACGACAGCCCCACCTTGTGCCCCACCACCCGGGCACCCTCAGCCACCCGCTGCCGGATATTGATCAGCTGAATCTCATAGGCATCCACCACGTCCATAGCCGGGATTAGCCTCGGTCAACGGCGAAATCGCCACACGACTCCGCTCCGCCTGCGCGAGGTCGGCGGCCAGCTCGTCACGCACCTGAACACTGAGCATTGATGCTAGGCCCCCTCATTGTCCGCTCGCATCTTCGACCGGCACAGTTGTCCTGCGGCCGGGCAATTCTATAACGTGTTCTACATGATGGGTCAGGAGTACGACGTCGTCGTGGTGGGTAGCGGCGCCGCCGGCATGGTCGCCGCCCTTACCGCGGCCCACCAGGGACTATCAACAGTAGTCGTCGAGAAGGCGCCGCACTATGGCGGTTCCACCGCGCGGTCGGGCGGCGGTGTGTGGATTCCGAACAACGAAGTCCTCAAGCGTGACGGTGTCACGGACACCCCGGAGGCGGCGCGCACCTACCTGCACGGCATCATCGGCGACGTCGTCGAACCCCAGCGCATAGACGCCTATCTCAATCACGGTCCCGAGATGTTGTCCTTCGTGCTGAAGAACTCGCCGTTGAGAATGTGTTGGGTGCCGGGATACTCCGACTATTACCCCGAGAGTCCCGGTGGTCGTCCCGCAGGCCGTTCGATCGAGCCGAAACCGTTCAACGTCAAGACACTTGGCGTTGATCTGGCCGGTCTGGAGCCGCCGTACGGCAAGGTGCCACTCAATGTCGTTGTGATGCAACAAGACTACGTACGACTCAACCAACTCAAGCGCCATCCGCGCGGCGTGCTGCGTAGTTTCAAAGTTGGTGCCCGCACCATGTGGGCCAAGGCGACGGGCAAGAACCTCGTCGGCATGGGACGTGCATTGATTGGGCCGCTTCGGATCGGCCTGCAGAAGGCCGGAGTACCGGTTCGGCTGAACACGGCATTCACCGACCTATACGTCGAAGACGGTGTCGTACGTGGGATATACGTCCACGACACGAATGCACCGGAATCGGCTGAGCCTGAACTGATCCGGGCGCGCCGCGGCGTCATCCTCGCCTCCGGCGGATTCGAACACAACGAACAGATGCGGGTCAAGTACCAGCGCGCACCCATCACCACCGAATGGACGGTGGGCGCCAAGGCCAACACCGGCGACGGCATCATCGCCGCCGAGAAGCTGGGCGCCGCGCTGGACATCATGGAAGACGCGTGGTGGGGCCCGACGGTGCCACTCGTCGGCGCGCCGTGGTTCGCCCTGTCCGAACGCAACTCCCCCGGCTCGATCATCGTGAACATAGCAGGCAAGCGATTCATGAACGAGTCCATGCCGTACGTCGAGGCGTGCCATCACATGTATGGCGGCCCGTGGGGACAGGGTCCTGGCCCCGGCGAGAACATCCCGGCCTTGCTGGTATTCGATCAGCAGTATCGCGATCGCTACATCTTCGCGGGATTGCAGCCCGGACAACGCATTCCGAACAAGTGGTTGGAGTCCGGTGTCATCGTGAAGGCCGACACGCTAGAGGAACTCGCCGCAAAGGCTGGGCTGCCTGCGGATCAACTCGCGGCAACGGTGAAGCGCTTCAACGGCTTTGCACAGTCGGGCGTCGATGAGGATTTCCACCGCGGCAAGAGCGCATACGACCGCTACTACGGCGATCCGACCAACAAGCCCAACGCGAACCTCGGCGAGATCAGCCACCCACCGTACTACGCCGCCAAGATGGTGCCCGGCGACCTCGGCACCAAGGGCGGCATCCGCACGGACGCACACGGCCGCGCGCTGCGCGACGACGGCTCGGTGATCGAGGGGCTGTATGCCGCGGGTAACGTCAGCGCACCGGTAATGGGACACACCTACCCCGGCCCCGGCGGGACCATCGGCCCCGCGATGACGTTCGGATACCTGGCCGCGCTGCACCTCGCGGGAAAGAGTTAGAACATGCCGATCAACCTGGACGAGGCGCTGGGCGCCGAGCTGGATCCCGTCGAATTCTCTTGGGCCAGTAGCGATATCCAGCTGTACCACCTGGGACTCGGCGCAGGTGCCGACCCCATGGATCCGCGCGAGTTGCGCTACCTCGTCGATGACACCCCGCAGGTGCTACCGACATTCGGCAATGTGGCGCAGAGCTTCCATATGACCGAACCGCCGTCGGTGAAGTTCCCCGGCATCGACATCGAACTCTCCAGGGTGCTGCACGCCAGCGAGGCCGTCTCCGTGCCGAGACCGATTCCACCGTCGGGCACCGGCGTTGCGATCACTCGCTTTACCGACATCTGGGACAAGCTCAAGGCCGCGGTGATCTGGTCGGAGACGACCGTCACCGCACCCGACGGCACGCTGCTGTGGACGCAGAAGCGGTCGATCTTCGCCCGCGGTGAAGGCGGCTTCGGCGGCGAGCGCGGACCGTCGACGCCGTCGGAGCCGCCCGAGCACGCACCCGACCTCGAGCTGTCCATTCCGAGTGTCGCCGCAGCAGGCGCTTCTGTACCGGATGTGCGGGGACCGCAACCCGCTGCATTCGGATCCGGATTTTGCTGCGGCAGCCGGGTTTCCGCGTCCGATCCTGCATGGGCTGTGCACATACGGCATGACATGCAAGGCGATGGTGGACAAGCTACTCGAAGGCGACACCTCTCGGGTCGGCAGTTACGGCGCCCGGTTTGCCGGTGTCGTGTACCCCGGCGAAACGCTCAAGGCCAGCATCTGGAAGGAGGGCGACGGCTTCCAGGCTGTCGTCACCGCGCCGGAACGCGATGACGCGGTAGCGCTGTCCGACGTGGAGATGACGCCCGCTTAGCTCGTATCAGGGCCGCAGGATCTGCTTTAGCTCGAAAGTCCCACCAGCGCGGCTTTGTCGCGTACCAACGTGTATGTCGACGAAAGTGGACCGCCCGGGGCGGAATACTTTCGCAACAGACCTTTGCCAGTGCGTCTCTCGGCAGCGGGGTTGGTTTGCAGCTTCGGATGTGGTGGTCGGAGGGTCCCAGTCGTCCGGCGACGGTGTGGACGAGTCCGCCTGCCACGGATCCGGACGCTCAGTCGCACTTATACCGATACTCGTTGTGGCTCACGATCACTTCACAACCCCGATGAATCGCCTGCGGTACTGAGGTAGTAGGCGAAGGCCGCCCGGTCCGCACGCACTAACACACATTGCTACATCGAGCGGCCGGGCAGGTGCCCGATCGACCTGCAACTCTGCCCACTCTTGAGCTACCGCCAGCAAAACCCGTTCAATACCATCGTGCTGCAGCAGGATATATATGCGGCGATATTCAGGTGCGCAAGCTACGGACTCGTTCCGCCGCCTGAAGACGCGCCGCCACTATCATTGTCGCTCGACGAGGTTCTGTGATTGTTGCTCGGCGAGGTACTGTGATTATTGCTCGGCGAGGTACTGTGATTATTGCTCGGCGAGGTACTGTGATTATTGCTCGGCGAGGTACTGTGATTATTCCTCGGCGAGGTACTGTGATTATTGCTCGGCGAGGTACTGTGATTATTGCTCGGCGAGGTTACGCCTCCACCACCTGTCACGCCGCTTGCATCAGCGGGGCTTTCCCCGTCTGTAGCAGGTGTTGACGGCGTTTCCGATTGTGTTGCAGGGGAATTGGTCGCGGGCGAATTGTCCGCAGTCCGATCTGTCACCGTGTCCCCAGGCTCGAATCTGTTGCCCGAGTTGAGGACGTCGGCGGACTTCCGCGGGGTGCCGGTCGGTTCCTCCTGTGAATTCGTAAGCTCCGCCGTAGGCGTAGAGGTAGGCATCGGCGCAGGCGCCGGAGCTGAGGTGAATTGTTCACTGCTCGGCGCCACCGTGAGAGCCGGCGCGGACAGCGTAGCCGACGCGGGAGGCGGGCTCAGTGGTTCACTGCTTGGCGCCGCGGTGAGAGCGGGCGCGGACAAGGCCGCCGGCGCCGGAGGCGGAGAAGGAGTGAGTTGTTCACTGCTCGGCGCCACCGTGAAAGCGGGCGCGGACAAGGCCGCCGGCGCCGGAGGCGGTGGTGCACTGCCCGGCGCCACCGTGAGAGTGGACGCCGACAAGGCCGCCGGCGCTTCAGCCGGGGATATCACCGTCACCGTCACCGCTTCGCCTGGCGGCGGCAGCGCGGACACCGGCGACCC
Source organism: uncultured Actinomycetota bacterium (assembly GCA_963848855.1). GTDB lineage: Bacteria > Actinomycetota > Actinomycetes > Mycobacteriales > Mycobacteriaceae > Mycobacterium. The sequence goes on along the minus strand of CAWKFL010000003.1, from coordinate 302,055 downwards.
AGTAGCGCTCTCAGGTCCGTTCTGGACAACAGGCGAATGCACGATGTATGCCGGCTTGCCATTTACTTCGACCACGTCGATCTGCTCGGATGGCGCCGGGACTGAGGTCACCTCGATTTTGTCCAGTTCGGTCTTGACTCCCGACAGATCGGATGTTCCTAGGAACACGGCGTCTAGCGTCCTGTTCAAGTCCGCTAGATCAGGGTGTTCCATCAACCCTGCCAATACGGAATCCGGCAACTTCAGCAGCGCTTGTAGCTTCGCCTCCAGAGCCGCCGGATCCACGTCGCCTGATTGGGAATACAACAGCATCAACAATGCCTGAAGCTTCGACCTCAGACTCACGACAACCACGGGACTCGGGTAGCGTGCCGTCACCAACCCATACATCGTGGGCTTCGGTGAAACCCCGTACACCGTCGGCTTCGACGACAACAGTTTGGCGTTAATTAACCTGTAGTCATTGACCGGACGGCCATCGACACCTTCTATCGTTGACTTAAGGTCTGAAGCAGAGGGTGTCGACATCTCAGGGAGTGGGACGTAGATTCCCCGCTCAACGGTTCTTGGAAAAAGCGCCCACGCAGAGATCGCGACGCCCGAAGCAAGAAGAACTAGAAATACCCGACGCTCTGCGGTGTACGTGCAGTCAGACATCGGCCGCCCTCGATTCTAAGTCGATATGCCGAAAAGGATCCGTTCAATTCGGCCGCGAGAACGCTTGACCGGCACAGCCGGAGGCTCATCGGGGTGCTTAGGCAGCAGCACGTTCTGGACGCACTCGTTGTTGTTCAATTGCACCTGAGTATCACCCCCGGCACCGCGCTATGTGATGCTGCGTGTCAGACTAAGACTTTGCTGGTCGATGTGTCAATAACACAGGCGGTGATTTTAGCGAAGAAGATGTCGAACAGGACGAATTCCCAACCCTGGCCCCGCGTGAGCCCCTTGGAAGCTGGCCGGGGCCGCAGGCATGGGATAGTCCTCCCGACCAGAGCCGTCAGCTCATTACTCCTGAATATGAAGGCAGCTCTTGCATCTTCACAGAAACTGATCACGCTTGCCCAACATCCGTTGGCATCATTGGCAGGGTTTGGACATGGCGATGAACTTCGAGTCTGAATGTCGCAACTGCGGCGCGTCGGCCCTCCTGCGCACCGCACAGGCAAACAATTGATGGGCAATCGACAGTCGCCAGACCCCATTGCTAAATATGTTGCATCATGGTCAACGCTGTCGAGGTCACGGAATTCACGGACTCTGGGTCAAGGGCAAGGCCGGGGGTGATCTGGTTGTAGACGGCAGTGACTGCTCCCGACGGCACCCCCTTTCTGGACGCGGAAGTTGTCGATTTTCGCCCGCGGCGAGGGCGGCTTCGGCGGTGAGCGTGGTTTGTCGACACAGGCCGAACCGCCCTCTCGTGCAAGTGATTCGGAATTTTATTCTGGTTTTGCGCCAGCAGGCGCCGCTGTACCGGATGTACGGGTACCGCAACCCTCTGCACTCGGGCCCCAGATTTCGCTGCGGTGGCCGGTTTTCCGCGTCCCATTCTGTACGGGCTGTGCACCTACGGGATTGCGCGCAAGGCGATGGTGGGGGTCGTAATCCCTCGAATCCGGAATTCGCGTGAAGTCCTATGGGCTCATTCCGCGGGTGTCGACTGCACGGTTGAGACGCTGCTGGCGCGTTCTTGGACGGACGAGGTGCTGTCGGCTTGAAACTGGTGCCGCCAAAGGTGTTTCGCACTGGCGAACGACCATGCGGTCGTGCGGCAGCCTACGCCGATTGTGCGGATCGTTCGGTGTCGACCCAATCTCGGTTGCCGGAACCGGCGGCGACACTCAGCATGGAGGTCCTTACGTAGTGAATTCGACCGCCTCCTGCTTCGCGCGCTTCATACACCGCGGTGGCGCCGAGAGCTAGAACCTCGTCGAGGACGTCGTATGGGGACTGCTGAACCAACGGAGCCAGTGGCGTGCTGACCACCCCGATGCTCGCCGTCCGGGGTATGAACGTCGTTGTGAGGGCGTCGTGGATGCGCTCCGCAAGGGGCGCCGGTTCCGCCGTAGAGAACACGTCGGCGAGCACGAACTCGAAATCGGAGAAATGGCCGATGATGGCAGTGCTCCGAGCGGTTTCGCGGAGCTGTCGGGCGACGGCAATGCGGGTCCGGTTTGCGTCCGATGCGCCGCCGGCCCGGGTGCAAACCGAAAGACCGTCGAGCCCGATCACCGCTACCACCAGATATCGGTCCTCCTTTCGACTACGGGCAGCCACCAGCGTGGCGAATTTCTCGTCGAAGCCGGCCCGGTTGAGCAGGCCAGTAAGTGGCTCGACATCTTGGTGTAGGACCTCGGTGTCGATCAACCGCAGAATCACTCGGCACGCGAACACAGCGAAGATATTGACGACGACGACGAGAACGACAGCGCATACCGCTGGGACGGGGTCGATGGCTGCAAAGCGGAAGCCAAGGATGCCAAGGGTCGCCGCAGCGACCGTCCAGCTAACCACCAATAGCCTCGCGGTATGAAACAAGGCGGTGTAGGCGCAAACAGCGCAGAAGGCGGTCGCTCCTAGGAGGCCGGCCAGCGGATTGACCTGGATGAGGCATGCCACGGCTATGCATATGGTTCCGACTGCGACGAACAGTCGCGACTCATTCCTAGTGGGCCAACGTCGCCGAAGCCAGCAGAGCGCCATCACCGAACCGCATACGGCGACGGCGGCTGCGAGGATTCGGCCTCGTGGGTCATCCGGACCCACGCCACTCTGCATCAATGCCAGCGGCATCACGCCGAGAGAGAAGATCACGACAGCGATGACCCGGCAGGTGGGCTGTTGCGCACCACGCGACGCGAGAAGCGCTGTAAGCCAGTAGTAGTGGTCGAAATTGCCCGACCGTCCGCGCACTCTTCTCATTCGGGTCTCCCTCGTAGTAGCGGACTCGGCGCCCATTGAAAATTCCGTGCTCGGTCGCTACGGACATTGGCAAGCACCCGCGGGCGCAGGCGGGCCTCCGTTGGGTGGCTGCGGTAACAATTAGCAAACATCTTCTGCCACCTCATCGAGTGCCGCTTGCAAACAAAGCCTTCTGGCTGCGTAAACGTTGCCATATCCCCTACTCACCACCCGAACGACCGATCGCAGAGGCGAGTCGGACGATGCCACCCCGATCATAGCCAGACTTTGCGGGCCGTGACGTCGCCAGGTTACATCATCGATATGACCAGGGCGCGCTTTCGGCCAAGAACCCGACGGCGCACACGACTACGCTGTGAAACGAATGCATCCGCTGTCATCCCCCTTTAGCTGCAGTTATGGCGCGCGTAGGCGACTTGCAGCATGTCTAGGCGACGGCAGATCTCGATACTCTCACCATGGAATTACCTGTAGAACAGCCGACTGGTATCAAAAACGGGGGTGCAAAGGTACTTAGGTATGGCTTTCCTCGGATAGCTGAACAGCGGCATCGACATTGCTGACATTGCAGGAGATCGCTCGCCATCGCCTCCTGGCGAGTCGGCGTTGATTACCAGCGGCGCAGCCGACAAAATTAGCCATCTCTCTCGAAATTTGCACCAGGCCGCACATCCGTAACAGCCGCTGTGTCGTCCACCAGCGCAAGTTTGGCAAAATGCTTGTCCTTACTTGTGTTTTGACTGTGGAGCAGCCCGATCGGCCTGTCGAAGCCCTCGAATCGCGAGGAGTATGTCGGCGTCGCCCCGCTGACTGATGGCTACAACGTGCCTGCCGTTGATCCGCGGCGGGTGCGACTTCGCGCTGGCGAGTTATCGCAAGGGGACGCCGATGGCCATTGGGCTGCAGTCTGACCATGCCGGATCAGTGAATACGGGCGGAGAAGCCTATCGTTCGCTGTTGTGCGGTTGAACACACTTTGCTGTCGTAGTCCAGCAACCTCGTGCATCAACCCCATCCGTCTCGATCCTCGACCTGCTCTTCACCGCATCCATGCAGTGATGGCGAAGAAGATCACGGTTTGCGTGTCAGTCAGCAGCGGGCCCGCAGACCACCGCGCCCTTGGCGCAACGCGCAGGCATACCCGCTCCGCCGCCCGACCATGAGTGACTCTGCTTGCTGAACTGGGGTGTGCTATGTCATTAGCTCGCACGAGGCGGATCGCCGATTGGCCTTTACTTCCCGTGTCTCGCCTGCAGCAATCTCAAAGATTGATTTTCGCAAATCTATGATTCTTTGCTCAACTGCAGTACTGTGTGCGTTATGTGCGGAATCGTCGGTTACGTCGGGCATCGTCGCGCCTGCGATGTGGTGATCGGTGCATTGCGCCGCATGGAGTACCGGGGCTACGACTCCGCCGGTGTCGCCCTGGTCAACGGCCGCGGCACTCTGACGGTGCGCCGCCGCGCCGGGCGGCTGGCCAACCTGGAAGACGCGCTGGACGCCACCGACGCGGTAACGCTGAGTGGGCACTCCGGGGTGGGCCACACCCGCTGGGCAACCCACGGAAGGCCCACCGACCGAAACGCACACCCGCACAGCGACGCCGCCGACAAGATCGCGGTCGTCCACAACGGCATCATCGAGAACTTCGCCGCGCTGCGGACGAGTTGGAAGCCGCCGGCGTGAAATTCACCAGCGACACCGACACCGAGGTCGCCGTGCACCTGGTCGCGCGCCAGTACGAGCGCGGTGACACCGCCGGCGACTTCGTCGCCTCCGTGCTGGCCGTGCTGCGCCGCCTCGAGGGCCACTTCACATTGGTATTCGCCAATGCCGACGAGCCGGGCACGATCGTCGCCGCCCGGCGCTCGACCCCGCTGGTACTCGGCGTCGGTGACGGCGAGATGTTCGTCAGCTCCGATGTCGCGGCGTTCATCGAATACACCCGCGACGCAGTCGAACTCGGCCAGGACCAGGCGGTGGTGATCACCGCCGACGGGTATCGGATCACCGACTTCGACGGGCAGGACACCGACGTCGGGTTCCGCGAGTTTCACGTCGACTGGGACTTGTCGGCCGCCGAAAAGGGCGGCTACGAGTACTTCATGCTCAAGGAGATCGCCGAGCAGCCCGCCGCGGTGGCCAACACGCTGCTGGGCCACTTCGTCGACGGCCGCATCGTGCTCGACGAGCAGCGGCTGTCCGACCAAGAACTGCGCGAGATCGACAAGGTGTTCGTGGTGGCCTGCGGCACCGCCTACCACTCGGGGCTGCTGGCCAAGTACGCCATCGAGCACTGGACCCGGCTGCCCGTCGAGGTCGAGTTGGCCAGCGAGTTCCGCTACCGCGACCCGGTGCTGGACCGCAGCACGCTGGTGGTGGCGATTTCGCAGTCCGGGGAGACCGCCGACACGCTGGAGGCGGTGCGCCACGCCAAACAGCAGAAGGCCAAGGTGCTGGCCATCTGCAACACCAACGGCAGCCAGATCCCGCGGGAATGCGACGCGGTGCTCTACACCCGCGCCGGGCCGGAGATCGGGGTGGCGGCGACCAAGACGTTTTTGGCGCAGATCGCGGCCAATTACCTTGTCGGACTGGCGCTTGCGCAGGCCCGCGGCACCAAATATCCCGATGAGGTGGCCCGCGAGTACCGGGAACTGGAAGCGATGCCCGAGCTGATGGCGCGGGTGCTGGACGATCTCGAACCCATCGCTGAGCTGGCCCGCGGGTTTGCGCTGTCGTCGACGGTGCTGTTCCTCGGCCGCCACGTCGGCTACCCGGTTGCCCTCGAGGGTGCGCTCAAGCTGAAGGAACTGGCCTACATTCACGCCGAAGGTTTCGCGGCCGGCGAGCTCAAACACGGTCCGATCGCGCTGATCGAGGACGGCCTGCCGGTCATCGTGGTGATGCCCTCGCCGAAGAATTCCTCGACCCTGCATGCCAAGCTGCTGTCCAACATCCGCGAGATCCAGGCCCGCGGCGCGACCACCATCGTCATCGCCGAGGAGGCCGACGAGGCAGTGCGCCCGTACGCCGACCACCTGATCGAAATCCCCGCGGTGTCAACGCTTTTCCAGCCGCTGCTTTCCACGATCCCACTGCAGGTATTCGCGGCGTCGCTCGCCCAGGCCCAAGGCTACGACATCGACAAGCCCCGCAACCTGGCCAAGTCCGTCACCGTCGAATGAGCCAACAGTGCGCTCGCCGGCATAGGTCAGGCGGCGACAAGTCCCGTTGTCTTTACAAGCCGGGCACGCTGCCACGCACTTTGGATAATGCTGTCCACGTCGGGTCCGCGAGTCGTAGCTATACGCCGGTTTCGGCTGTAGCGCTACGGAATCCGGTTTGGTAAACAATCGCGGTTGACGACGAAGCGGAGCGATAGATTCCCTCTTTGTAATAGGTCGTCGGGTTGTCGTAACCAGGAATTAGGGTTCTGATCTGATAGGTGTCGGAACCGTTCGTGAGCTGTTGCGGAACCCCGTTGTGCCAGACTTGCACGTAGCCGGTGCTGTCTGAAGTTGAGAAGTTGATAGCCATTTTGATGTCGTGCCACTCCCCTGACTCTATTGGGGTTTCCCAGAGCACCTTCCTACCGAGGTACTCCCCAGGCGAGGACTGCGGATTCGCGGTCAACTGCCATTTATCGCCGACTGCATACCATGCCACGGGCGGAGCACCCGACGAGGCGTTGGCGTGCCACTGATTGGTCAGGACACCCCAGCCACCAGTGTCATCGGGAAAAGTTGGATCGAACTTGACACTGAAGGAATACCAGCGCAAATCCCCTTCCCCCCCGCCGCTCGTTCTGCCCGAAGACTGGACCTCCGAACGATTCACATTGCTCGCGTCGAACGACGGGCGATCTCCCTGTCGCACCTCGTAACGTGCCACATACCCGCGCTCGGGATCCTCGACAATCTGCGCCGAGTAGTTACCAGTTGCTGGCCAGCCCGAAGGAGGGGCGTTAAGGCTCTTGTTCTGGATGACACTCCACTGCGAGAAATCCCCCGTGCTGTAGTCGCCGACGAACAACGCCGGTGATGTTGGCGCGGGTGCCGCCGGTGCTGGCGGAGCCTCAACTTCGGGTAACGGGTTAGGTTCAGGGACGACCGCGGGCTCGCTAGGCGCCTCGGAACGCGGGACGCCGCGCACGCGAGCGGTCTTATCGAATTTAGCGAAGGTCCGCTCAAAATCGCGACGCACCAACCCCAGCAACTCGTCCCATTTCACGGGCGGCTTGACAGGTGCGACCGGGGTATTGGTGGTCAGTAGATCGTTTACGCGCTGCGGCGACGTTATCGGTACCGCTTGAGCAATAGCCGTAGACACGGCCGGCGCGACCACCGGCGAGGTCGATACCTGGGTGCCCCGCACCGTCCGGGTCGTCGCGGCAGCCAGGCTAACGTCCTCGACGGCGGACAGCTTAGCGGTTCGCTGCAGACGCCGTTCGAATCGTCGATCGAAAGCAACGACGTCGCCAGTGCCCGACACCATCATTGAGGCTAAGGTCCGAGAGTTGTTCGCAGAGGATGGGGCCGAGTGCTCCGAAGAAGTGGCCGACACCGAATCTTGCTGGCTCTCACTGAATTCGGACGAAGTCACGGGCGAATCTGGCGGCGCCTCCGATGCGGGCGCAGTGACTGCTTCGTCGCTAACGGCGCTCGACGTCGTCGTTGTGTCCTCCACGGCGGCCGTTTGTGCGGTTCGGTCGCGAGTCGTCGTCGCGTCAGTCGGATCGGAGGCCGATCTGGTGTGGGTGTCGTCGCCCCCCACGACTGCACGCTTCGCTCCTGTGCGCGACGCAGGGCGCGCGGAATTCGAGGTGGAGCGAGACGGCGAACTCGATGCGGATGATCCCGATGACCGCGACGCCGATGACTTCACGGAGCCCAAGGACCGGGACGTCGACACGGATTCAGGCGACGCCGACGAGCTTGTCGAAGGCGACCCCGAGGAGCCGTCCGAAGACGATGCCGGACCATCGGAAGCGGATACCGAATCATTCGGCGCGGCCGAGGCCACCCCATGCCCTCCGAATACGGCGGCCCCCAACCCCAGAGCGACAGCCAGCCCGCCGACCCTACCCACATACGCCGCTGCACTTAACTCATTCACGTTTCTTGGCATGTTGAGGGATCGTACAAACATGGTCGCGGTTACTGGTCCCAACTCCGAACAAAATCACGCAAGATAACAGTAAGATCACAGACAGATCACGACACCGCTTGGTATTCGTCTGCGCAGGTCAGGTTGGAATTTGCCAAAAAGCCTAAATGAATTTTGGCAGCGTTTTGTGATCTTCATCACACACGGCAAGGCTGACCTGGCCGCGACCGGGCCAGGACTGCGCCGGCGGTAGGGCCGGCTAACCTCCTGCAAACGGCCGTTGGTCCTGTGACCAGCCGGGAGGTCGGAGACACCCAGGATCATCGTTAAGGGTCGCGCTCACGACGGTGCATGGCCGCGCTTCCCGCCATCAGCTAATGTCAATATGTTTCAACACATTCAACGCCAGTATCGGGACTTAGCAGTTGCTTTATATTCCCTCAAACTGGTCTATCTCAGAGATATTTCAAAACGGCAACGTGATTTATTTTCAGCCGTTGCCAAATACCTCGTCGAATTACAAGTCCAGCGGCCCATTTTGCCGACAACAAAAAAGTCCGCTCAATCCGCAGGGCGAGCAGCCAAATTGACGTCAGTGTTTGCCCCAGCCGCGCGTCGCTGCGTCCGCCAGGATCGCATGCCACGGCGGCTCTCGAGCACCTAGGCGTCGGCGCCATCCGATAGCGCCGTTCCGTACCTCCGCGCCGAGTTAGGCTCGCGCCGGAGGCGACATCACATCGAGGCCAAGATGCGAATTGCGGGTGCGCTGGGGCGTCGATCAGTTCAATAGCGGGCAGGAACGAAGTGTCGACAGTGCAGACGAACGCACGGCCGGACTATCGAGCTTGGGTGCCCCTTCGATTTCAATCGCCTCTTGTGCCTGGTTAGTGATCGCACCATGCGCCAGCTTTCTCCGAAACCGCCAGAGCGGTGCGAGCCGTCGACATGCCGTCAACAATTTGCCCGAGACGTTAAGGGTCGGCCGATTGCGCCGATGTGTGTTGACGGTCACGCTATTTTCCAGGTTTCAGGGGTTGTCCGTCCACGTCATGGCTCTGGCACGAACTTGCTCTGCCCTTCGTAATTCAGAGTGCGTTGACGAGTGTGTGGAGTGCTCCGTGTGTAGTAGCAAGCGCCCACAGCGACCCCGCGGCTGCCTGCCCGGCGCACCTCGCGATGTCGCCGGCGCAGCTCGACGGCCTCACCCTCGACGACCTCCCGGCAACCCAGCGCGACAGGGCCGCGGCGATGATCGCCGAGTTCGAACATCTCGACCACGTGCTCGCCGGGCGGGGCTGGTAATTCAGCGGACCCAACTCCGACTCGTCCGCGCTGACCCGGCATTACCCTCACGCCACGAGCCTGTCTCGCAGCTTGTCCGAGCCTCGACCACCGTCGCCACCCTGTTCACCAACCTCGACGCCGTCGAAGCGCACCGCGTCAGCCACGACCCCAGCACCCTGCGCTATTTACGCCCGCTGCCACCGCCCCGCCCATACATAACAATCATCAACTGGCCCAGGCTAACCCGGCCTCACGATCACGAAATTTGTCGCAGAGCCAATTTTCGGCCGCCGTTGGCAGATGGCTGGAACTCCCGACCAGGGATGCCTGAGATAGCCCTAGGAGCTGCCGAGCAACAGCACCAGGTCCGGCCGCCTTAGTGGGCAGATGTCTGGTGGAGTGCGCGCGGGTGTGGGCTCCAAAAGTAGGCTGCGACGTAACAATGGCACGACTCCGAGCGACGCGCCGCCGCCGATGGTGGATCCTGGGGCTGGCAGTCCTGGCGGTGATACTTGTGGTGGGTGCGAGCGGTTTCTGGGTGCTGTCGCGGCATTTTCACCCAGAGCGGCATTTTCACCAAGGACAGCGCATGACGATCCCAGGCGAGGCGGCCAGTCCCGTTGTGCCTTGGCCCATGCCCGCTCCCAGCACGTACGCGACACCGGAAGGGCCGCCGTTCGTGACCTCCGTAAGTCCAGGTGGTCGCTACTTCCTCGATCAGTACGGCAAGCCCATCCTGGTAAAGGGCGACGCCCCGTGGGCTCTGATGACCAGGCTATCGCCGGAGCGGGCCCGGCTATGGTTCGCGGACCGCCAGACGCAGGGCTTCAACGCGGCCATCGTCTCTTTGATTGGAGCGATCGCCAACGGCGCTCCCAGCGATGACGGCGCCACGTTCGATGGCTTGCTCCCGTTCGTGGACGGCGACGTCCTCCAGTGGCGCGAGCCGTACTGGGAGCGGGTGACCACATACCTGCGGTTAGCCGCCGAGCACGGCATCACAATCATGCTCTACCCGATCGACGGTTGGACCATCGGACATTCCTTCGTCCCCAAATCGATCGAGCAGTGCCACCAATATGGCGGCAAGGTGGCGCAGCGCTTTCGTGACCTGCCCAACATCGTGTGGGTGTCGGGGGGTGACTACATCTCGGCCAGCGAGGACGCGGCACGCGCCAGCGACGTCGACCACTGTATCGACGCGATGATGCGTGGGATCCGCGAGGCGGGGGACGGCCGACCGTTCTCCATGCAGTTCGAGCCCCAGTCGATCTCCACCGAGAACCCATTCTGGGCACGGCGGGTCGACTGGAATTTCGTCTACACCTACCACCCGACTTATCAGGCCATACTGGCTGCCTACCGGCGGCAGCCGGCGATTCCGGCGGTCCTCGGCGAGGCCAACTACGAGGGCGAGAACAACCAGCCGGAGACCCCACCGACCACGGACGAGACCCTTCGCCGTCAGGTGCTGTGGGCGCTGACCTCCGGCGCGGCGGGCGAGTTCGTTGGCAGTGACGACTGGGAGTTCCATGACGCGTGGGAGCAACGGCTGTCGACCCGCGCGCTCACCCAGATCACCCGGCTGCGCGCCCTGTTCTCAACACTTGCGTGGTGGCAGCTGGTGCCGGACACCACCAACGAGCTGGTTACAGCGGGACGCGGCACGGAACTGACGACCGACGAGGCCAAGGACGTCCTGGAGAACGACTATGTGACGGCGGCGAGGACTCCGGACGGCCATCTGGCCGTCATCTACCTGCCGACCCAGCACACGATCTCGGTAAACGCCTCGGCGATGGTCGCCGGGACTCGCGCCGCGTGGATAGACCCGACGTCCGGCGGCAGGGACCCCGTCCCGATGTCGGCAACCTTCACGACCCCCGGCATGAACGCCGATGGTCGCCACGATTGGCTCCTCATCCTGACCTCTGGCTCCTCATCCTGACCTCGTTAGCGCGATTCGGTCGGTCCGAGACTTCAGTCGCCGCGGCCGTCCGGAACGCCTCGAGCGCCTGCTCGGCATAATGCGCGACGAGGTGGCGTTTCGGAGTGGCGATTCCGCCCGGCTGAGCGCGTTGGCGAAAATGCCGTCGGACGCCCTACGGCGGGGACTTTCCAAGGCGAACAACACGTTGCCAGTCTTCGACTGGCCATAGGCGCCGAATGGGTTGTAGTCGCGTCCGCGACCGCAGCGCGAAATGGCCGAGATGGTTTGTGGCGAAATACATTTCATGTCCACTGATCCAGGGGCGCCGACTTTGATGGCGTCATTGCCGGTGTCCTACCGGATGCCGGCGGCTATCCGCTGACCCGTCGCGGTGTCCATCGACCGCCTGGTCGAAATACCGGCGGTGTCAACACTTTCCAGGCGCTGCTGTCAAGCGATCCCACCGCGGGTATTCACGGCGTCGGTCGGCCAGGCCCAAGGCTACGACGTCCACAAATCGGGCAAGCCTGATCCATGCCAAACCCGCTCGGGCTTAGGGCGTTGCAGCCATCGGCGTGCTCCAGGTTCGCAGCAATGCCCATGCGGAATTTGTCGATTCCAACCACCTGGTGGCCTGCGGCCAGGAGATGGTCGAGCAGAGTTGATCCAACGAATCCGGCTGGGCCGGTAACAAGGCTCGCATGATCAGCAAGGTCCTGCCGGTCGGCGGGGCCGAGTTATATCCATCGCCCAGCCGACGATCGAAACGAGCCCGAAGCGAGGATCTGGGGAGATGCCCAACGGCCCCGACGCACCATTTCTGCTTCCCTTCCCATACGACAACCGAACGTCACATACGGCAAATATTGACTCGTTAGCTAAGACGTCAATCTCTGCCACGCCGCCTCGCCGTGATCCTTAGAAGCTACCACCGGCTGGCAACCGTCCAAAGATGCTTTCAGCAAACACTATTGATCCGTGACAGGGCAACAGTTGCGCCGACCGACAACCTTTGAGCGCCGCTCTGGATCTCAGACCTTTGTCCAGACAGTCACTATATTACGCAATCTCACCGAATGGGTAGATCGAATTAGCGCAAGTGCATACCGGCGACGATCTGCCCTTATCAGCGAACCCAATAGACCTAAAAATGCGTCAGCGAGACTTCACTTGCGACCGGTCCCGGATATATACCGTTAGCTAGATTAAATTCTCATCGCGAGAGAAGTAGTGGCAACGCATGTAGATCCTGTGAAGAGGTAGGCATTAGGCTTAGCGGCCGGTTACTCTGTGCAGAACGTGACCAAATCCATACAACCGCGACCCGTGAGGACGCGTTCGTCAGCGAGAAGTAGGTGTCGCGCGTGGCCGCGCGGTGATGCCCGCCGCCCAAGTTGGATCCGACATTGGTTGTTATCGGTTTGTCTGCTGCTGGTCGTTGCCGTGATCGGCGGGCTGCCAGTGTACGTGCGGCCCCAGATCGATCCACTCCGACAGGCCGACGCGATCCTCGTCTTGGGTGGATTCGGATATGATCGGTACGCGCTCGGCTTCCAACTCGGCGAGAAGGGTTGGGCGCCGAGGGTGGTGGTGTCGAATCCCGACGGGTCCGATGATCCATGGCTGACTGAGTTTTGTGCAACGCCGCACCCCAAACTCGACGTGCAGTGTTTTACCCCCGATCCGCCGACGACGAGAGGCGAAGCGCGAGAACTGCGCCGCTTGGCTGCGCAAAACGGCTGGCGCACCGTTATTGTCGTCACGTTCCGGCCGCACATCTCCAGGGCCCGGTTTATCCTCGAGCAGTGCTTCGACGGTGACCTGGTGATGGTGGCGAGTCCGGCTCGCATATCTGCGCCGAGATGGGCTTACGAATACGTCTACCAGAGCGCGGGTTACATACGCGCGGCGGTGCAACCCGGTTGTTAAGCAGACGACACCGCCCCGGTCCCTACGATCGGTCCATGGCGCGCGACCCGCGGACAATTCTCCTCGCGTTCGCTCGGGTATTGCGTATCCGCTGTGGTGCAGCGTCATACGCTCGGATTCGGCCGATGCGGTCGCCGAGGACGTGGACTGGTGAATGCTGGATCAATGACGAAGACTTGCGTGCACTCGACCGCAATTCGCTACTACTGTGAACCGACCGACCTGTACGTCGAGGACGGGAGTCGTGCCTGGGATCTAGGCCCGCCACACCACCGCTTCGAAATCCGTGGAGCCGCAAACGATCCGGGCTCGACGCGGTTTCATCCTCGCGGGTGGCGGGTTTGAACGCGTCGAGCAGATACGGATCGAATACCAGTGTGAGCCGATCACCGGACTGGACAGTCGATGCCGCGGCCAACACCGGTGACGGCATCATCGCCGCCGAAGGGCTCGGTGCCGCTCTCCATGCGCGATGGAAGACGTCTATTGGGAGCCGACAATCCGCTGCCCAACGGTGCGTGGTACGCGCTGTCGGAGCGCAACGCCCCAGGTCGATCATGGTCAACACCTCCGGGAAGCGGTATATGAACGAGGCGCTGCCCCACGGGGGGCGCCCATCACCGTACGGCGGACCTACTGCCAGGGACGCGAACCCGGTTAGAAACTGCCATCATGGATGACAATCGACCAACAGTGCCGTGATCGATATGTGGTCGCTGGATAGCAAGGCGGACAGCGGATTCCACGCAAGTCGCTGTAATCCGGCGCTGTCGTGACCACGGACACCCGAGTTGGCCGAGAAGGTGGGTATCGATCCCGAGGGCTTGGAGCGACCCACTAACGGATTAACGGCCTGGCGCGAAGCGGCATCGACCAGCCTTCCACCGGGGCGAGCGTCCACGATAGGTACTACAGCGATCCCACTAATACGCCAGATCCCAGCCCGGCGAGACCACCCATCCGCGCGTTACCACGCGATCGGACGTTGCCCGGCGACCTGGGCACCAAGTGCGGAGTGCGCACCGATATGCATGCCCGCGCCTTGCATGGTGATAGCAGCGTGATCGAAGGTCGATATGCCGCAGGCGATTTGAGCGCCCAGGTGATGGGCCATACCTACCCCGGGCAGGGCGGGACCATCGGCCCGACGATGACGTTCGGATACCTGGCGGCACTACTTTTCAGAGCCTGCGCTGAGCAAGGTTACGACATGCCGACGAGGCGGTGACCGTGCCCGCGCCGTTGCCGCCTTGCACGTCACAGGTCCGTCCAGACGTTCACCCACATCTGGGATCAGGGCAAAGGCATGATGATCGTCAGCGAAACAATCCTGACACCTCCGACGGCACGGTGCGGTGGGTCGCCAAACGGTCGATCTTCGCCCGCGGCGAGGGCGACTTCGGCGATGAGCGGGTCCGTCGACGGCGTGCGGCTGCCAAACCATGCACGCGATGTCGAAGTGGCGCTGCTGATCTGCCCCAACGGGCGCTGCTGCACCGGCTGTGGGGCGATCACCATCCGCCGCACGCCGATCCGGAATTGGCTGCGGCGGCCCGTAGCCGCTCAATTGGCGCCTACTTGGGGTTGGTTCCCACCGACGGGTTCCACCCACTCCGGACACCCAGACCGGCAACCGCCATGACCCCGCACTTAGTAGACCTCGACCTCCGGGCCTTCCCGCCGATAGTCGGTCGGTGCCTCACCCGTGATGGAACCGCGGCCCCGCGACACTCTCAATATCGTCCCGCGTGGCAAGCGCCGGGACTAGCGTGCAGGCGCTGATCGCCACCTTTTTCACGACGCACTCACCAGCCGGCGGGCGAGGCCAGTGACCTTTGCCCGAGCACGTGCGACGACGTCACGTATGGTTCCGTACTGCATCGGAGAAACCCAGCGCAGCACACCGATGTAAACGAGTACGAACAGTCCGCACTCCACGACGATCAACGCCAGGCCCGGTAACCCTGGGTAGCGGTCCGACCTGATGAAGAAAAGCTCCAGCGGCAGCAGCACAGCGAAGGCGACAACCGCCGCGAGCATGGCCGGCCCCAGGCACGCGCACGTTTCACGGCGCGAGGCGCCGACTACGCGGCGCGCGAGCTCAACACTGACGAGTCCGACGGTCAGATACGAGACCGAGATTGCGATTCCGACCCCGACCAGACCGAACGGCAGTAGCAGCACAATCAGTGGCAGACCGAGTACGACACTGAGGCCCGTCAACCAGTTCAGCAGCGATGAACGACCCGCGCCCTTGATCGCCTCCGAGGTCACCGAGAGGAGCGCCACGCCCAGTCCGATTCCCGCCATCGCCGCGGCGGCGGCCCCTGCCGAACGCCATTCCTCGCCTAGCAGCAACACCACCAGAGGCTGGCCCGTGACAACCAGTAGCGCACCAACGGGAAGCGCGGCGAACCAGATCCAGCAGAGTGCGCGCAGGAAGGCTGCCCGGAACCGGCTGCTGTCGTCGGAAATCCGCGAGAAGGCGGGGAACAGCACGTGGGAACAGATCGTGATGACTGTCAGTGACGGCAGCGAGGCGATGCGGTATGCGTACCGGTACTGACCCAAATCTCCGGTTCCGAGTGCACGACCCACGATCATCTGTTCGAACATCTCTCGCGAACGGTCAGCGAGGTTGTCGAGCAACAACGGTAATGAGAACCCAGCCATCTCGCGCCAGATGCGGAATGAGAATCGGCCTCGGAACGGGCGCCATTTCGCCATCCACCAACTCAGCACGACCGTGGTGGTGGTTGATGCGTACCACCCGATGACCATTGCCCAGGCTCCGTATCCGCGGATGGCGAACACGATCGAGACTGCCGCGAACGTGATCGAAGACGCCGGCGTGATAATCATCTGTGGTTTGAACTGAAATGCACGCTTCATCAGTGCGTCCGGGACGCTCGCACACACATGAAGCACCATCAGTCCTGAGGTCGCGGCCGCAATCAGACCGACCCGCGAACTGTCGAAGAGTGTGCCGATCAACGGCGAGGCCGCCAGGAGCGCAAGACCGCCCAGCAGGCCCGTCCCGAAGGTAACGACCAGTACCGTGTTGGCGGCGTCCTCGACGTCGGTCTTGCGGTGGATGAGTGCCTGCGATAGGGCGCCCCCCGCGGCTACTGACAAGAAGCCGATCATCACCGATCCGGCCGCGAAGACGCCGACCTCGTGCGGCCCGAGGATCCGGCCCAAAACGAGCGTCTGAATAACGGTGGCGACTTGGGAAACGACAAGGCCGACAGCGGACATCGCCGCCCCGCGCTTGAGGACACCCGCCAGGCCGGCCGCGGTCTCGGTCACGGCTCGCCTACCAGCGGCGGGCGGGGGCCGGCCCACCCCGGCCGCGTGGGCGCGTCCCCGCGGCGTTGACACAACGTCCAGTTTTGTGCGCGCCGCAGTGCGTTCGCGACGCGGTTCTTGGCGGGATGGATTGCGGCCAACAGATGGGGGCTCAGGTGCAGTCCGAAGAGGGCGACGGCGGCACGCAGCGTGCGCTGTTGACGGAACGCATCGCGGGCCGCAGTGCGCGCGGCCTCCACGTCGCCGGCCAGCAGTGCCCATCTGGCCTTGCGCAACGAGCGGTGGTAGCGCAGCCGACGTACCATCGCGGCCGCGGCGACGGTGCTTTCGCTGAGCCCGTGCTCCCCGGCCACCAGGACAAAAGACTGTTGCATCCGGTCTTCGAACGCGTCGATGTTTGCCGGATCCGTGGACAACGACGTCGCCCTCCTGCGTGATCGGATCAGCGTGTCCGGCAGGATTCGCACGTCGCGGCCGGTGCTGGCGAGCCGCAGCCACAGCACCACGTCGGGCTCGACGTCGGGCGAGGACTCATATCCGCCGAGGGCATCCCAGGCCTCGCGCCGAATCGTGCCGGCGTAGGGCGGCACGCCCTCGTCAAGCAGTTCGGTGATAGATGCTGACCGAGACGAATCCGGCGGGGCCTTGCGGCCGATCAACGCGAAGTATTCACCGGGCTTCTGCCCGTCGTCGGGCTCCTGGAAAAGCATCGCATTGCAGCCGATTGCGTCGATCCCTGGATCGGCATCGATCATCGCGCCGATACGCTCGCAATAGTTAGGTTGCACCGCGTCATCGCTATCCAGAACACACACGTAACGCCCCTTGGCGACAGCAGCCGCTGCACTGACCCCGCCGACGTAGCCTTTGTTGTCCTGCCGGATCATGGTGATACGCGGATCGGACGTATAGTTGCTGATGATCCGGGCCATCTCGTCGGAATTGCCATTGTCGACGACTATCATTTCCCAGTCGCCGCGGGTCTGGGCCAACACCGATTCAATTGTTTCGCTGACGTATTGCTCGGTCTTGTATGCGGTCGTCAGGAAGCTGACGAATGGAGTCCCGGTGCTACTCCTGCGATCGGGCGTCTCAGGCATTGCCTACCAACCGATGCCGCAGTAGTTCGACTTGCCACGCAGCTCTTCGGTGATCGGTAATCGCACCAAATCGACGACGAGCTTCTCCGGGCCAGCTCGCTCGATCGCGTCGACGACCTCAGGTGCGCGCGATCCGGCGATCAGCACTTCACCGTGGTTGAGCACTGCGTCGACGTCGTCGGTGAGCAATTCGCCGATATGGGGCAGCTGCTGACGTATGTAGCTCTTGTTCGCACCGATAAGTCGTGACAGGGTCACGTTTGCGTCATGAATCTTGACGTCGAAACCCTTACCGATGAGGCGTTCGGCGAGTTCCACCATTGGGCTCTCACGGAGATCGTCGGTGCCCTGCTTGAAAGACAGCCCGAAGATTCCCACCTTTCGGCGGCCGTCCGCGACGACAAGGTCCACCGCGCGACGCAGATGAACCTCATTAGAGACCAACAGGTTCGACAGCAGCGGCACGTCAATGTCGTTGCGCCGCGCGGTGTGGGTGAGCGCCCTGACGTCCTTGGGAAGGCAGGAGCCACCAAAAGCGAACCCCGGGCGAAGGTAGGCGGGGCTGATATTCAACTTGGTATCGGCAAGGAAAATATCCATCACGTCATGGGAGTCCAGCCCCAATGAGGCGCAGATTGCGCCGATCTCATTGGCGAACCCGACTTTGAGCGCGTGGAAACTGTTGTCGACATACTTAGTCATTTCCGCAACGCCGATGGGGACGTGGAACCTTGGGCCTGGAAGGCCCGCGTACAGGGCCATGACCGTGCTGCCGCTGCGTGAATCCGACTGGCCAACAACGGTTTTCGGCGGATCGAGAAAATCTCGAACGCTCGACCCCTCGCGCAGAAACTCGGGATTCACACAAACCCCGAAGTCGACGCCGGCACGCTTGCCCGACGCCGATTCCAGCCGCGGGATCAACAGTCCCTCACAAGTTCCCGGCACCATGGTGCTGCGGTATACGACAACATGCCAGCCGTCCTTGCCCGCCAATGCCTCGCCGATCTCGTCGGTCGCCTGCTCGAGGAACTTGGTGGACAACCCACCGCCGGGACCCGAAGGCGTACCGACACAGACCAGCGAGATGTCTGAACTCACGACCGCAGCCCGCGCATCGGCAGTAACGGTGAGGTCACCTGCGGCAACGACCTCGGCGGTGAGGTCGCCGATTCGTTCCTCGACCACCGGCGACCTGCCTTGTCGAATTGATTCCACCTTGCCCGCATTTACGTCAACGCCGATCACCCGATGCCCTCGCGATGCCAGGCAGGCTGCGGAGACGCAACCGACATAACCGAGCCCGAAAACACTGACCGTCGTCCGCTGCTGATCGCTCACGACGTGCTCACCACCCTCACGGCCCGCGAAAAGGGGCCTCTCGTTACGGCACCGGAGCGGCTGCTGTCGATCGACAATCCGCACTCGATGCCGTGCTCTGACCACGTGACGACCAGCGTCGCGCCGTCCATCACGATTTTCGGTTCCGATATCGCCCCCGCGTCGACAGTGCGCAGCAGGGTAACGCATGGCGACCGGTGCGCCGGACTGGCACGTTGCCCCGACTAGCCAGGATGGCGTCCTGGCCTCGAGGCGGTCGGACCACCACCCCAGGTGGGAATCAGGGTCCGCCTTGACTTGCGCCGCCTGGATCGAATCGGTTGCGGCGTAACAGAGCTGAAGAACCGGGACGCCATCGCGGCTGGCCAGATGGCCGGCGAATGGCGCGTCGCCGGTCGACGCCAGGTCAAGTTCTGGGTGTAGCGGCCACGACACAATGACGTCATGCATCGAGTGGCCGTCGATCAGATCGACGACCGCCATGGTCAGGTCATTCGGCGAAGCGATCAACCACCGGCGGTGCACCACCGGGTCGTCCAGCCGACGATAGCCGTCATGCTCCGCGTCGACGATGCCGTGCTGCAGATCGACCGAGCGCACTTTGGTCGTGGCGTGCCGACTCCAGTAGAACGGTCCACCCATCACCGACTGGTCGAGGCCATCGACGCAGACCGTGGGGTGTGCGCGGGTGCCGCGCTGCACGGTCCGCCATGCTGGATTGCCGTAGTAGCTAACGGTTCCCGGGTCGACGATGAGCTCGCGACCGGCGGCGCTCAGCGTCACGGCGAGCGCGTCGGCGTGCCCGTGCGCGGCGATCGACAAATAGCCGAGCGGCCCGACGTCCATGGTCAGCCGGTGCTGCCCGGTGCGCAGCACCACCAGCCCACCGTTCGGCGCATAGAAACTCGCGTTCGTCTCGCCCCGGCCGACACCCGTGCCGATGTCACCGATGTGCGTGCCCAGTGAGGCCGTGAACCACGCCGCCGCCAGAGTTGGGTAGCCGTACCGGGCGGCGGTCACGTTTCCAGTGATCGCCGACATGATCCCGAGGTGCTGGCGGACCGTTCGTTTGGGCTCGGCACCCAGCCTGAGCGCGAAACCGTCGTCGTCGTCTCCGTATCGAGGGTCCGGCTCGTCGGAGCCCACGACGGAGACAAGGTACTGCGTGCTGCGGTCCAGCGCCCTAACCAACTCTGGCGGCACCCGATCACCGCGCAGTTGCAGCAGCACGACCACCATCGACAACAGCTCTGCGGTGAAGATCTGGTAGGACACCGACTGCTCGGCACCCGCGCCGTCGGGGAGGATCTGTCGCTCCGCTTCGGATGCGAGCGTGGCAATGGCGCGGCTGTATAGCGATGCAGGTGCGGCGAGCTCGGGAAACAGCAGGTGCACGGTTACCAACCCGGTGAGTTCACCGATCAGGTGATTGTTGGCCGAACTGAAGCGGGATCGGCCGTGCCAGCAGTAGCGGGCGCTCGCGTCGAGCATCCTGACCACGCGGCGATACCGCTCCGTGGTCATCGCGGACGAGTTCCGCAGTCCCTGGAATGCGATGGCCACCGAGATCGCCCTGATGCCCGCCTCGAATGCGCCCCGCCACGCAATTCCGGTGCCGATCGGGTTCTGCTCCAACCAAGAGTCGAGGTGATCGAACGCCATCTCGGCGTATGCGGTTTCACCGGTGAACAGCCACGCCTGCGCGAGCACGGGCAGATGCTGGAGACGATTCAGCTCCCAGATCCATTTCGGGTCGCTGCGTGCCACCCGGTGATCGATCCTGCTGCTGGCGACAGCCGGCCAGCGATAGTCGGTAACCGGGTCGTAGTTCCAGTCGACGATGGCACCGATGTTGGCGCTCGGGTATCCAAAATAAGCGCGCTCTCCGGCTCGCAATCGCTCAGCCTCGGCGACCAGCGCCTTTACCTCCGCGGGGCGTTCGGCTGCAATCCGGCTGGCGCGGTCCTGATCAAGCAGCACGGGCCGCGCGGTGCCGTCGCGGAACCCCTGCGACAGTGCGTCCCAGTCGTGCGTGGAACTTGCCAGCATCTTTGAGTCGATTTGCTCGTACGATCGATCACGGCGTGCCAGACTGTCGCCGACGCGCTGGGCACGCCACATTATCTCGCGGGGCGACATCGCCGCCACGCGACCCGCGTACCAAGCGAGACTAGACACCGTGTCCCCCTAGCCGAGTACTGAAGCATTCGCCATACGGCACAGTACAGCAAAGGATATTAGATCGCCATCGACAGACATGGCTATCGAATATTTGGTTGCCTCGAGACCGTACGCACTGTTCAGTGGGTCCTCTGTCCCCCGGTCCGACAAATGGTTCTCAAGAGGAGGCGTGACCATGCCTCACCTTCCCTATGCCGACTTTGCCTGACTACCATTTATCCGAGTTCAAAGCATAACTTCTCGTTGCTTAACCCCCGAAGGAGCAGGCCAGCGGACGGTCCCACCTCGTAGCCGAAGGAGTGTCCCCGGGGCGGGCCGCCTGGCTACCCGGTAGGGGAGGCACACTCCGATGTCGGACCAGGCTGTTCGCTATGATCTAATTGTTACATCTAGCGAATAGACAAGTGCCTCGGATCGGCTTCTCGTCCAGAGCTGCTTACTTGCACCACGGAGTGCCACTGCTGGCGATACCGGTGCGGTCGACCATGTGCGGGGCCAGAGTTGAAACGTGCGAACTCCGCCGGCAGCAACACGCTCTGCAGTACCAGCGCGACGGTGAGCGTGTTTTCTTGGGAGTGGCCAGCAACCAGCCTGGGATGGCATTTTTCTAGACGGCTTCAGGTATGCGGGGTGGTCTGCCATCCTGACACCTAGTGGTGTGTCCTGGATTTTGCTGACCTTTCGAGGGCGATGCCGTCCGCTGGCCACCTCGGAGGGTGGTATTCCGCGGTTCTATCCGCACGTCTATCCACACGTAAGAGCGTGCGACGTCATTGTGGGCGTCGCGGGATTCCTAGATCGAGGCGATCAGGCTCCGCCGGACGAATGGTTCCGGGGGGGTTGCACGACAACGGCGCTCGATCTGCTTGCGAGGCCATCCTCGGTCGTCCGTACCAAATCCGATCCGGCGGCGGTGGGCAAACTATGCGATGCACGTTCATACGGCGATCGCTACAAGCAAGTCACAGATTTGGACGTTGCTGTCGCTCGAAGTGCAGCATCGCGGACTCGTCAACAGGCAGAGTTCGACGCGGGCGTGACGGTAGTGGTCGCAGTTCGGCGTGTATTGCGAGCCGGCCGAGGCCGGTTCACCCGCAGAACGCTTTCGGGCAGGTCCGCCCAGAACCCAGCGCGACATAGGCCGGGAAAATCTAGTGTGCCGTCCCGACCGCGGACTTATCCGGGCCGCGCACGTGGGCCGTGTGCACCGCAGGGGGATCGGATTGCGCAAATCCGCCTGGGAGGTTGCTGGAGTGCGCGCAAACCTTTTTGCGAATGCGGATTGCGTGGTAGTCTTTGGGCGTTGTGAGCAAATCGGAGTGGGGACCCCATTTCAATCTGGGCCTAGGTAGCGCGAATATTTGAGGCCAAGACGGCAACGGGCGCCCGAATGGGCCGGTCAGCGGTGACGGCGTCCGGCTTCCGCGCGCCGGTCCGACATCCGGATCGCTTTGAATGGAGGGACAATTGAATCTCACCTGGAAGCGCCGCATTGAGCAGATTCGGCAGCGGTGGTGGGTGGTCGTGGTGGTCGCCGTCCTCGCCCTGTCGGTCGCGGTGGCAACTTCGGTACTTGCGCGTCCGACGTACGTGGGGAAGACGACACTGGCGCTTCCGGGACAAAGTCCCGTTGATGGCGCGCTGGTCATCGTCGGGTATATGACGATCTTCAACGACCCGGCGACGATCGCCCGATTGTCGGCCACGGCGAAGATCCCCAAGGACGTCACCTTCGAGGCCAAGACGATTGCTGCCAGCCCGATGCTCAGCATCGAGGCTACCGCTGACAGTCCAGAAGTCGCGCAGGATGCGGCAGAGAGAATGGCCGAGGCGTTCCGCGCTGACGTCAACTCGGTCAAGCAGAAGGGAGCCGACAAGTACATCGCGGAGCTGCAGCACCAACTCGGCGAGGTAGCCGCCATGGCGCCCGACGGTTCGGTGAATCCGTATTACGCCGACTTGCAGGACCGAATCGACGAGGTGAAGTCCAACTCGAGCGATCTACTTCAGTTGCTTCAGGCCCGCGCCGGCGTCACCGAGAACGCGCCGAAAATCGTGTCGACGCTCGGGCTGGGGGCCGCGGGTGGATTAGTGCTCGGCATTCTCGCCGCGCTGGGTCTGGCGGCACTATCGACACGGCTGACGAGTTCGGCCGACCTTCGCGATAAGACCGGCGTCGAACCGTTGGTTGAGGTGCCCAGACACCGGATCGGTCAAGCGGGACAGCGTAGCGCCGAGATCGCTTGCGCACACTTGCCAACCTCGTCAGCCTTGAAGATTTGCCCAAGTCGTCGGTGATCGCCCTGACCGACAGCCGTGGCGGGCGGGGGGCACGCGACATCGCCGAAGGGCTGGCCGAGTTGTCGGCGCAGCAAGGGCGTCGGACCGTTCTGATCTACGCAGACAACGATCCGTCGGAGCCAGCCGGCGGTGCCGGTTTCAACGACGCTCTCGTCCACAGCGGCCTGGTTCACGGCATGCTGAGAGACGGCGATGTCGAGTCACTGAAAATCCTGCCCGCCGGTTCGACCCTTGCCGATCGCTATCCGCTCATCGACCCGCGAAAAAATCGTCGATCTCCTGAACGAGCTTCGGAAGGGCGCCGACACCATTTTCGTCGTGGCCCCATCGATCGCCGAAACCGCCGAGACGCAGCTGCTGTGTGCGGCGGCGGACGTCACGATCCTTGTCGTGACCAAGGGGTCGTCGCGAGCGGGCGACGTCACCTCGGCCGCAGAGACGCTAGAGAAGGTACACGCAGTTCTCCTGGGGGCAGTGTTGATCGACAGGTCGAACGACAAGCGACGGGGCGGCCCATCCGCCGGCGGCCAACCTCCGAGACTGGGCGCCGAAGACGGACCACAGTTTGAGCAGCAGGCTTCCATGTCGGCGCCAGCTAACAAGGTCATTTCGAGTTGGCAACGGTGACCGGATCATTCGCGCGGACCAGCCTGCAGGCCGAAGGCAACCGACCGCAGAGGTGGACGACCGCGCCGGTAATTGCCACCCTTGTCCTGGTGGTTGTGATGTTCCTTCATTTCGCGCTAGCAAGATGTGCTCCCCAACAAAGTGTTCTTGGTGTTGCTGCTTGTCGTAGTCATCGCAACCGCGCTGTGGATTGATGCAACCCCTACGCGATTGCGCGGCATCGGAGCGGTTGAGTTGGCGATGGCGCTATACCTGATGTGGAACGCCTACTCGATGTTCGCCCCGCACAAGTACCCCGCGATCGAACCGCTGACCGGCGAAGCCTACTCGATCCCCCGGATGATCATGATCTCGACGGTGATCCCGTTTGTGATGTACGTGGTCGGGCGCTACGCGTTCGACCGGACAGCGGCGGTGCGAATACTGCTGTGGACGATCCTGGCGTTGGCGGCTTACTCAGCCGCGGTGAGCATCCTGCAATTTACCGGCCCGACCGCCTGGGTCTGGCCTCGCTTCATCGTCGATGGGTCGTTGGCGCCGACGAGACCTGGGTCGGCCGGGCCGTCGGCGTCTTCAACCAGCCGGTCGTCAACGGAATGCTGCTGGCGCTCGGCTTCGCGGTCGCGATGTTGCTGATGAGCCGGCACAGCCAGGAGCCGGCCTGGCGGAGGTGGTTGGCATTCGTGATTGCCGTCGCCTGCGGCTATGGCCTCTATCTGACCCACACCCGAGCAGCCTGGCTCAGCGGAGCGGTCGTGCTCATCATCGGTGCACTGCTGGCAAAGGGGTACCGCAAGGGGTTCATCGCGGCCCTGGGCATCACCGCGACGATCATCGCGATCAACTGGTCGGTGTTTACCAGCAGTGACCGGGAAGCCGGTGGCGTGGCCTCCGTGAGCGAGGTGGACGATCGGCTGAACACCGCCCAGACGGCGCTCTGGGCGGCCGCTCAGAAACCCCTCGCCGGCTGGGGCATCGGCCGGTTTCCGATCGTCAACACCTACCACCATCAGCAGTGGTCCCCGGAAACACCATGGATCCGTGGCTATGCCATCGTCTCGCACACAAACGAGCTGGGGATTCTGGCCGAGTTGGGCGCGATCGGCCTCACGCTCTGGATCTGCGTGCTGGCGCTCGTCGCATACCGGCTGTGGGATGCGTACCGGACGCTGCCGGACGACGATTTGTGCGGCAAGCCGCTGGCGGTCACCGCGATCATGGCGTTCGCCATTCTGTTCATGCAGCGGGCTGACCGTCGACCTCCGGTTCTTCGACTTCCCGACGGCCACCACCTTCTTGCTCGTCGGAATCGCGATCGGCTGGTCCGATCGCCATAAGCGGGCGCAAGCGGCGGGTGGCGTCATCACCGAACCACTATCCCACCAACATGGCTGAGCGACGGGCACTGTGGGTTTCAACCAGCGTGGAGACCCGAGGTGGTATCGCAACCTACGTCCGGGCCATGCAGCAAACACCGCTGTGGACTGACTGGAACATCCGCCACGTCGCGACCCACCGGGACGGCTCCGCGGCGGCCAAGATCGCGGTGTTCGCGCGTGGAGTGCTGCTGTTCGTCGTCGAGTTGATCCGGTTCCGTCCGACCGTTGTCCACTTGCACGCCAGTAGCCGCGCTAGCTTCGTCCGGAAGGCGATTCTGTTCTGGATCAGCCGGCCTGCCCGCGTGCCCGTTGTCGTGCACATGCACGGGTCCGATTTCGAGGACTACTACGAGAATTCCCCGAGGGCGGTCCAGGCGGTGATCCGTGCGACCCTCTGCCGGGCGAGCGCCTTCGTCGCGCTCGGGGAGAAGTGGGCGGCCCGGATGCGGGTGATTGCCCCGGCTGCGCGGATTACGGCAATCCCTAACGCGGTTCGACTCGCGCGCCGCACTGCCCAGCCCGCACCGGGCGAGCCGGTGCACGTTGTTTTCCTCGGCCGCATCGGCGATCGCAAGGGACATTCAGGCTGCTCGACGCGTGGGCCGAACTGGCGCGCGACCCGGAGTTCAATGTGGATCGCGGGAAGCGCGGCAATCTTGACGATCGCCGGTGACGGCGAGGTGGAGCGGGCGCGGCGCCGCATCCGGGAACTTCGCCTGGAAGATACTGTCGAAGTACGCGATTGGCTGTCGGAGAGCGATGTCTGCAAACTGCTCGACCGTGCCCAGGTGCTAGCGCTGCCGTCACGCAACGAGGGCCAGCCGATGGCGGTGCTGGAGGCGATGGCACGGGGGCTGTGCGTCGTCGCCAGCGACGTCGGTGGGTTGTCGGAGATGATCGATGGCGGGTGCGGCGTGGTCGTCTCACCCGACGACGTCGCGTCGATTGCCGCCGCTTTGCGCCTTGTCGTCTACGACGATGAGTTGCGCGCCCGACTCGGTGCCGCCGCCTACGCACGAGCCGAGAATCAGTTCGACATCCGCACCGTGTCGCGTCGGCTCGACGCACTCTACCGCGAGGTTTCCCGGTGACGAGGAATCCGGTTCCGGGCACGTTATGTTGTCCCAGATCTGCAGGTCGGCGGCGATGAGCGGCATGCGGTCACGATGATGACGCAGATGGAATTCGGCTCGGTTTTCGCCGCAGGTTCAACATCGGCGAAGAGGCTTGCTCTCCTGTGCACACCTCAAGTTCGTGGGTTAATTGCTGGAACTGATCGTAGACGGAGAATGTTGTCATCGAGACCTCGCATCATTGTCACCGGAGAAGCGGACGCGGACGTCGACATTAACGTTTGGGGATTCCAGCACATCTTTGCGGCAACCCAGGCCGTCGGCGCTCGTCTCGTCTTCACTTTCACGTCTGGCCGATGCCTTGAAGCCAGTACGAGGCGAGTTCGACGTCAACGTCGCCTGGCGCAAGTTCGACCAGCTTCATCGCGAGGTCGGCCGGTGACGCGCCCGAAACGCATCCGCGTGATGTACGTCGTGCCCGCTCTGGGCGTCGGCGGCGCAGAGCGGCATGTTACGACGCTGATGCCGAATCTTGACCGCTCGCGATTCGACACGGCTGTCGTGTGCATCGGCAATGAGGGGGAGCTCGCCGCCGATCTCGCAGCGTCCGGCAGTCGGGCGGTTGCACTGCATCGCAGTAAGCGGCAAATGGTCCGCGCCTTGCGCGATCTCGTGCGCGAGATGCGGAACTTCACGCCTGATGTGGTGATAACGCGCGGCTACAACGCCGAGATGCTCGGCCGCATCGCGGCTTGGCTGACACACGTGCCGCACAATGTTGTCTGGGTTCACAACTACGGCGACACCGAGCCACGGGGCGCGGTTCGCCGAATTGCAGATCGCGTGCTGGACCGGGTGACCAGCGCCTATTTCGGGGTGGCGAGGGCGCAGATCGATTACCTGGTCAACGACTTGAAGTATTCGCCGGACAAGATCCAGATCATCCACAACGGCGTCGATCCCGATGGTTTCCAGTGGACCGATGAACGTAGCGCGGTGTCCGATCTCGGTATCGGCGAATCCGACAAGGTCGTCGGGATACTCGCGTGGTTGCGGCCGGAGAAGGACCACGAGAACTTTCTTCGGGCCGCACGCCTGGTGGTCGACCGTGTTCCGAGAGGCGAAGTTCCTGGTCGTCGGTGACGGCCCGATGCGGCCCGAGATCGAAAGGCTCGTCCGCGAACTCGATCTCGCCGACTGCGTCGTGCTGACGGGGTCGCGCGCGGATGTCCCGGATCTCCTCAGGGCGATAGATGTGTTCGTCCTGAGTTCCTACACCGTGGAATGCTTCCCGATGGCGCTGCTGGAGGCAATGGCGGCGGGCCGGCCTGCGGTCTGCACCGCGGTCGGCGGCGTGCCCGAGATGATCGAGGAACCCGACAACGGGCTACCTGGTGCCTCCCCGCGATCCCGATGCTCTCGCCGATCGGCTGGTACGTATCCTGTCCGATTCCGAGCTCGCACATCAGATGGGCCAAGCAGCGCGTGCGCGCGTCGAAACCAAGTTCAGCCTGCGTGCAAGCGTTTCGGCGACCGAACACGCGCTGGACGCACTGGTACGTGCGGGCCGGATCCGGGATCGGCCAGTGCGGTTGACCGTCGTGCTCGATCTCACCTCCGTGGGCGGCGCCGAGATTCTGCTACTCAATCTGTTCAAACACTTCGACCCCAAAGTCGTTGAGCCGCGGCTGGTGTGCTTGCGCGAAGCCGGCCCGCTCGCCGACGACTTCCGGGCGGCAGGCTTCGATGTCGAGGTTCTCGGCCGGTCCGGCAGATTCGACTTGCGCACTCTGCCCCGCCTTATCCGTTCCTTTCGCGGAGCGCGTACCGATGCCGTCCTGGTGACACATCATCATCGCGCTTCTCTGGCCCTCGGGCGTATCGCCGCAAGGTTGGCCCGGGTGCCGGTGAACATCGTTGCGGCACACGACATGGACCTGACATCGACCGGCCAGCGCGTGTTGCCCCGGTGGGCGGTCAACACCCTCGCGTTCTCCGATGCACTCGTGCTGTTGTCGCCGGGTCAAGGCAGATATCTCCACCGCGAGGAAGGGGTCGGTCAGCGGTTGCGCGGGACCACCCGGGAGGTGGTCATTCCAAATGGCATCCAGTTGCCGGCCTCTCCCACCACGGCGGACAGGCTGCGCGCGCGAAAATCGTTGGGTGTCACAGAATCCGATTTCGTCGTGGGGATCGTCGCCCGGCTGAGTGCACAGAAAGCGCATGAGGTGTTGTTCGAGGCAGTCGCGACCTGCGCCGCAATCAGTGCCGCAGGTCCGCCTAGTGGTGATCGGCGGCGGTGATCGTGAGAGTGAACTGCGGGAACTGGCGCGGACAACTGAGCATCGACTCGCGCACGATCTTTCTAGGGATCCGCCGCGACGTACCGGATCTGCTGCCAGGTCTGGACGTCGCATGTCTTTCGTCGGTGCACGAAGGTGTGCCGATCACGCTGATCGAGGCGATGGCCGCCGGATTGCCGATCGTGGCGACCGACTGCGGTTCGGTTCGCGACATCGTGGAAGACGGCGAGCAGGGTTTTGTCGTCCCTGTCGGTGATGTCGAGAATTTCGCCGATCGGCTTCGACTACTTGCGAATGATGAGCCGCTGCGTACCCGGTTCGGCAAGAGCGGGCGGGCGCGCGCCGAGAGCGAATTCCGCATCCAGAACACAGCGCGGAAGTATGAGGAACTGCTGACAGACGTTTTGGCGCGAAAAGGATGAAAGGATGAGGGGGCACGTCCTGATCCTCGTCGAGAACTTGTCGGTGCCGTTCGACCGGCGCGTCTGGCAGGAAAGCCGCGCTCTGGCAGGTGCTGGGTATCAGGTAACGGTCATCTGCCCGCAAGGAACCAAGCAGGACACGGAGCGCGAAGCGATCATCGACGGCGTCCGCATCCTGCGCTATCCGCTGCGCGCGGCGGAGGGCGGACCAATTGGTTATTTGCGTGAATACTCCGTGGCCCTGTGGCACACCACCCGGCTCGCGCTGAAGGTGCGAAGTGAAGGGCGCATCGACGTCGTCCATTCCTGCAACCCGCCGGACCTGTTCTTCATTGTCGCGGTCATCCTCCGGCTTCTCGGCGGTACGCGGTCGGTGTTCGATCAGCACGATCTGGTGCCCGAACTGTTCCTGTCCCGATTCTCGTCTGGCGGCAGGGTGTTGTACTGGTTGACGCTGGCGCTCGAACGCCTGACCTTCTTGTGCGCCGATGCCGTGATCTCGACGAACGAAAGCTATCGGCGGGTTGCTATGGAGCGCGGCAAGATCCCACCCGATCGGGTGTCGGTGGTCAGAAGCGCACCGGACTTGTCTCGGTTCGTGCAGCGCGAGCCCGATCCCAGTCTGCGGAACGGTAAACAGTATCTGGGCGCTTACCTCGGTGTGATGGGGCCCCAAGATGGTGTCGACTACGCGCTGCGCGCGATCGCCCACTTGCGCAATGAAATCGGACGCACGGACACACACTTCGTCTTCATGGGCGCTGGCGACGCGTTCGACGATATGGTCGCCCTCTCCGCGGATCTCGGCATCTCCGACATCGTGGAGTTCACAGGTCGGGTGCCCGACGAGTTCGTCCAGCGCTGTCTCTCCAGTGCGGATGTCTGCTTATCGCCCGATCCGAAGAATCCGCTGAACGACGTCTCCACGATGAACAAGGTCGTCGAATACATGGCGATGGCAAGACCCTTGGTGTCGTTCGATCTCGTCGAAGCTCGGGTGTCGGCCGGCGGGCTGCGGTATATGCGCCGGCCAACGACGAGGCCGCGTTCGCGGCGGCGATCAACGATCTGCTCGATGATCCGGATCGCCGCAAGGCCATGGGCGTTTATGGCCGTGAGCGGGTCGAGCGTGAGTTGTCCTGGGACACGTCGCGAAAGAACCTCCTCGGGTTCTACGAGGACGTATTCGCCAGGTCGGTGAACGGTCGCAGGAAAGTCTGATCGGTGGCGCGACGGGCCCCGATCGTGCCTTCGAATCGCCTGTCCGGCAAGCCGCGAAGTGCAGGTCGGCGATAAGCCCGCTCCACTGTGCCGACAGGGCCCGTCGGCGCGACTGCGCAGCCGGAACCGGCTTTCCATACAAAAGCCGTACGGCGGAGCTCCCCGCCCAGAACCCGAAGGTCGGTTGCAGCTCTGGAATTGTACGACGACTGGGGATGCGCTCGTGACGGTTGCAGGTGTGCGGGGATCACAGGCCGGAGCGAACAGCGAGTCTATAGTGCCTCTTCTGCGGCTGCACACCGGTATCCGGTGTGGTAGACGATGCCGGTCGGCACGATGCCGTTCTGCCGGTAGTAGCCCTCCTTGTAGTAGACGGAGGGAGCCGCGGTACCGGGGATCAGGGTGCGTACTTGGTAGGTCTGTGAGCCGTCGGTGAATGTCTGGCGTGCACCGTTTAGCCACAACTGAACATAACCTGCGGAGTCTGAGGTTGACCAGCAGATCTGCATCTTCACATCGTGCCAACTACCCACATTGAGGGGAGTGCGGAACAAGGCAACCTGGCCGAGATACCCGCCTGGGGAGGATTGCCTTTCGGCGACCAGCGTCCACTGGCCGTCTTGCTCGCCGACGCTCCAGCTGATAGGCGGACCGCCCGTGGCCGCATCGCCATGCCACTGATTGGTCAACCCCCAGCCAAGGCTCGCATGGTTGGTCGGAAAAGATTCATCGAACTTTGTCGCGAACTGATACCAGCGGACTTGGCCCTCGCTGCCGCCCGAGCTGTCGTCGCCACTCACCTCGGAGCGTTCACCCCCTCCGAACGGCGGCACATCGCCGGCACGCACTTCGAAGCGGGCCGCTCTTCCATAGCTGGGGTCTGCCACGATGCGCGCAGAGTACGAGCCCGGGAATTCACTTCCCTCCTCGTTGTAGCCCTTGCATTGGACCCACCATTGCCGAAAATCGCCGGTGCTGTAATCACCGACAAAGGACGCCTGGCTCGCATGGACAACCCGCGCAGTCGTTGCGGAAGGCGATTCGGGTGGGGCTTCGGGTTTGGCCGCGCAGCCACCGACGACGGCAGCGGCCGTAGCCAGCGAAAGGCGGGCGAACTCGCGGCGACCGATCTGCGGGTTGAATGGAACGGCGGATTCAGCACACATGTCCTTAGCATGCCACGGAATGAACGGTTCTGGCCTAGGATCTTGTCGCCACCGCACCGCGGCCTACGCCGCGTCCTTTGACCGCCGGGCTACGGCGCATCAACTTTTGCTGAGCGGTACAGCTCGTCCCTCCCGACGGCGCCCAGTTGCCTGCTCATGGCCGCCAATACTCCCCTTCTCCCTTTGATTTGCTCGAGTCGGCACGTCAGGGCGGTATGCGAAGCTGCTTCATATGCGAGGGCACACGGTGCGACGGCGTGCGATTCGCCCGAGCCCGATCGCGCAGTGCATCGTCGGTACCCGCCGAGGCGTCATTAAACGCACCCGGTCCGGCAACACTGCGCGAGATTGCTAGCAACCAAGCCCAAGCTGGTAGATTAGTGTGATCCCGCCCCGCTGGGGCAATCACTCATCCGGAGAACACCAATGCCGCCCTTGCCCCGCAAATCGATCGTTCGAGCGCTCCAGCCAGCTCCAGGCGAGACTGCATGACCTGATTCCCGGCGGGGCGCACACCTATTCGCGCGGCTCGGATCAATACCCGGAACACATGACGCCGGTGCTGGTGCGCGGCCATGGCTGCCGGGTCTGGGACGCGGACGACAACGAGTACATCGAGTACGGCATGGGCCTGCGTGCGGTGACGCTCGGTCACGGCTTCCGGCCGGTCGTCGAGGCGGTGTGCTCGGCTATCGCCGACGGAGCGAACTTCACCCGGCCAACGGTGCTTGAGCTGGCAGCGGCCGAAGATTTCCTCGGTCTGGTACCGGGTGCCGACATGGTGAAGTTCGCCAAGAACGGGTCCGACGTCACCACGGCCGCGGTCCGCCTCGCACGTGCGGCGACTGGCCGTGTCAAGGTCGCCGCCTGCGAACAGCCCTTCTTCTCAACCGATGACTGGTTCATCGGTACCACGCAGATGGACAGCGGTATCCCGGGATCGAGTCGAGAGGCGACTGTTCGCTTCCGCTACAACGACCTCGAGTCGCTTTCGGCGGTGTTGGCAGCGCAGGACGTCGCCTGCGTGATTCTTGAAGCCGCGACGGCAACCGCTGAACCCGCACGTGGCTACCTCCAAGGTGTCCGACGGTTGTGCGACCAGCATGGCTCACTCCTCATTCTCGATGAAATGATCACCGGGTTCCGCTGGTCTGCGCACGGTGCACAGGCGGTCTACGACGTTCGGCCGGACCTGTCTTGTTGGGGAAAAGCGATGGGCAACGGATTTCCGGTGTCCGCTCTGGCCGGTAAGCGCGAGTTCATGGAGCTCGGCGGCCTGCGGACCGACCGTGATCGAGTGTTTCTGCTATCCACTACGCACGGTCCGGAGACCGGCTCACTCGCCGCATTCCGCGCGGTGGTCAAGAGTTACGCAAATGACGACCCGATCGGCCGGATGGAACACGCCGGACAGTTGTTGGTCGAGGGCGTCGAAGCGGCAGTTCGCGAGGAAGGCCTGGCAGACTATGTGCAGCTGACCGGCAGGACGTCGTGCCTGACCTTCATCACCCGCGATTCCGACAAGAACCCGTCGCAGGCCTACCGCACTCTATTTCTTCAGGAGTTGCTTCGGCGGGGGGTGCTGGGTCAGTCGTTCGTCACCTCAGCGGCTCACACCGATCACGATATCGAGCGCACCGTCGCCGCGGTGTGCGAAGCGCTGCCTCTCTATCGGCGCGCAATTGAACAAGGCTCAGTCGACGGACTTCTCGAGGGCCGCCCGGTTGCGCCGGCGATCCGCCGATTCGCGGCGCCACGAACGCTCGAGGCGCCGGCCGTCGCTCACACTCTCACTCCGTGAACTCGCCGTCGACCTTCCATCTGCCGTCGAGCTCGGGCATCCTCGCACGGAGCTCGGGTAGTAGATCGGGCAGCGTCAGCAGCACTCGATCCGGTCGTGCAGCGAGAAGTTCATCGGGCGAGATGATGGGAATGTCGGTGCCTGGCATCCGCCTGCCTTGTTTGGCGACCGAGGCGTCGGCGACCGCCGCCAGTAGGTCCGCATTGAGCCCCGCGCGGCTGAACAGCGCTACCGCGCGCGACGCGGCGCCGTAGCCAAGGACGGTGCGCCCGGCCTCAGCCTCCTCTTCAAGCCAGTTTCGCAGCGAGTCGACGTGCCGATCGGCGTGCTGCTGGAGACCGCCGATGAAATCCGGATTCGTCACGCCCAGCGCTTCCTCTGTGGCGAGGATGCGCTGAACAGATTCGTCGGGTTCGGCCGCACCGTGCACGGCCGCCACCAGTACCGTCCCGCCGTACAGATCGAACTCCCATGCGGTGACGACCCGCATACCCGACCGCACTCAGCAGGCACATCAGCGTAGTCAGCGAGTAGTAAGCGAAATGGCCGTGCCGCAACGCATTCCACTGGCCCTGCTCGACGATCGTGACGAGCGAGTGATACTGCAGCAGTAGCACGCCGTCCGGGGCGGTCGACCTCGGCGCGCCGCGCGAAGGCGCTGCGCTGGTCGGGTTCGTGCATGATGCCGAAGCAGTCCAGCACCACGTCCGCCCGCGACGTGCGTCGTGGTGAACCCGCGTTCCGTCGAGCAGCGGGATCCATGTGCCGCCGTGTGGGCTGCCGAATTCGAGGACGGTGTGCCCGCGCAGCCAACCCGCCGCTGCGACCCGCTTGATCGCGGCCTCGGCCTGGTCCTTCAGCGCCTGCGGCTCCACGCCGCGCGGCTCGTCGGCGACTGTGTCGTCGTCGGCCAGTTGCGCCAGGCCGCAGGCGCAGCACACGTCCATCGCCAACGCGTGCGATGCCTCGTCCGCGCTCACCGGTTCCGTGGCGAGCGGGAAGTGATCGGCGGCAGGCACGTTACCGAGATCGAGCACCCGATTCAAATCCGGATTCCGCACATCCGCGGCACGTAGTCATGACAGCATTTCCAGGTGCGCATCGAAACGACTGATCTTGCAGACGTTCTCGTCCTCGTCCCGCAGCCGTTCCGCGACGACCGCGGCCTGTTCACCCGGACCTTCGACGCGGACATCTTCGACGACTACCTCGGCACGCCGGGAATCTCCGCGTCGTTCGTGCAGGACTCTCAGTCGCGTTCGGCCGAAGGGAGTGATCCGCGGACATGCACGGACGCTCGGGGCGCGGCGAGGCGAAGCTGGTCCGCTGCGCCAACGGCGCCGTGCACGATGTGCTGGTCGACATTCGAAGGGACTCGCCGACCTTCGGCCATGCAGCAGGCTTTTCTGCTCGACGACAACGACTTTCGGCATCTGTACGTCCCGCCCGGCTTCCTGCACGGCTTTCAGGCGCTGACCGCGACCGCCGATGTGTGCTATCGGATCGACCGTCCGCATGATCCCGCCGAGGACCTGGCCGTCGCGTACAACGACCCGGATCTTGCGATCGACTGGCCGCTGCCCGTCTCGACCGTGTCCGCCCGCGACGCAGGTGCCGGAAGCTGGGCCGAGTTGGTCAAGCATCTGCCGTGATCCGCCGCATGGACTCGTCGAGGACACCACCGGCGCGCAACGACTTCCAGATGCGGCAGCCGGGTGAACTTCTTGGCGAAGTCGTCAGCGGTCAGCCCGGCCGAGGTGTATTCCTTGTAAAGCTCGGCGGCGCCATCGGGAATCGACCACGCCGCCTCGAATCCGAGCGCGTCGCGGAACGCGGAGAAGTCCACCCGGTACGACCGTGGATCGGCGCCCGTCTCACCCGTGATCAGCAACTTCGCACCCGGCACCACGTCGACCACCGCCTGCGCGATTTCGGCGACGGTCAGGTTGTTCGATTCGGTTCCGACGTTGTAGGCACGCGCAGTGCACCTTGTCGACCGGCGCCTCCAGTGCGACGAGGAATGCGGCAGCGATGTCCCGGGCGTGCACCAGCGGACGCCACGGCGTGCCGTCCGAAAGCACGCGGACGTCGCCGGTGAGAACAGCGTGACCGACAAGGTTGTTCAGCACGATGTCAGCGCGCAACCGCGGCGAGAACCCGAATGCCGTTGCGTTGCGCAGGAACACCGGCGAGAACGACTCGTCGGCGATCGCGGCGACGTCGTCCTCGACGCGGACCTTGCTCTCCGCGTACGGCGTCAGCGGTCGCAACGGCGCGTCCTCGGTCACCAGATCCTCGCCCGCCGACCCGTACACCGAGCAGGTGGACGCATACAGAAACCTCTGCACGCCCGCTGCTTTCGCCAGCCGCGCCAGTCGCACCGACGCGTGGTGGTTGATGTCGTAGGTGATCTGCGGCGCCAGGGCGCCGAGCGGATCGTTGGACAGTGCGGCGAGATGAATGACCGCGTCGAATCCCATCGAGCTGCGCGAGCGTCACATCGCGCAGATCCACCCGCATGCCGGGTGGATCCTGCGGCGCGGCGACCGAGCACGCAGTCGGCGAAAAAGCCGGAGTCCAAGCCGGTTACGTCGTGCCCCGCAGCCTGCAGGATCGGCACCATCACCGTGCCGAGATAGCCCTGATGCCCTGTGACCAGTACTCGCATCTTCGATTCCTTTCACGCTGATTTCTCGGCGCTGCAGCGCTCGAATGTGACGGTCGCCTTCTCCAGGATGAATGCCTCCGCGTGCTGGTTGCGGCACTGCACGCCGCGAAGCCGGGAGAGTCCGAGGAACGCTTGCTTCGTCGAACCAGTCGTGGCCGACTTGCGACGGATAGTGCTTGAGCAGCAGGCGCGCCTTCTCCTCGGCAACGTCAGATCTCGAGGGGATGAAAGACCGTCGGGCGCGGAGTGTCGGCCTCCCACTTGAGGATTTCGTAGCCCAAGCACGAGGTGATCACGAAACTCGGTCGGCAACAGCTCGGCGAGCAGCCGATGATCTTGATGGGCGTCGTCGCGTTGCGGACCGAACACCACCTGCGGATTGCAGGACTTCGCGAAAGTCACTCAGATGATTCTTGATTCGTTCCCAATGTGCCGGCGCTCGACCGTCCGGTACGTCGAGCACCGTCACTTCGAACATCGGCGCCAGGGCAGAAGGCGGCGAGCGCTTCCATCTCCTCGGCTTCACGCTCGGTGCCGCCGCCGGACGAGCACGAGACCGCGCACGCGCAGTCCCGGGCTGGTTCTCGGCGAGGGTCGAGCAGCGTGCCACCCATGCCGATGGCGATGTCGTCGCAATGCGCTCCGACGACCGCGATTTCAGTGAGTGCGCCGGTGAAGAGTGAGATCATCAGGCCCTGTGCCGCGGCAGCCGACTCGCGTGCTCCCACACCATCCATGGGCGATCACCGTTGTGGTATCGGGCGTCGAGCTCGGCCCGTCTCCTTGAACGTGTCGGCGGGCTTCCAGAATCCGTCGTACCGGTACCCGAACAACTTGCCCTGCCCGGCCAGCGTGCCGCAGACATCGGCGACGAGGTCTCCGCCGGGAGGCAGGAGTCGAAGATCTCCTGCGAGAGCACGAAGAATCCGCCGTTCTCCCAGATCGGCAGCTTGGACACGGCGATGATGTCCTTGACCTCGCCCTGTCTCACTGACCTCGACGCAGTGGAACGACGACTGCGGCGGGACGACCATCATCGAAGCGGCCGGCCCCGGACTCGTGGAACTTGCTCGACCATGTGGTCCAGCGGCGCATCGGTCAGCACGTCGGCGTAATTGGCCAGGAAGTACTCGTCGCCCGTCGAGGTGGCTGCGCACCCGGCGAAGGCGCTCGCCGATCGCCGATTCCAGGCCGGTGTCGACGAAGGTGATCGACCAGTCACTGATGTCGGAGTGCATCAATTCGACCTCGGCCGCCGCGCATGACGAAATCGTTCGACGCGGCTTCCTGATAGGTCAGGAAGTAGTTCTTGATGTGCGACGCGCCGTAGCCGAGGCACAGGATGAACTCCTTGTGACCGAAGTGGGCGTAGTAGCGCATCACGTGCCAGATGAGCGGTCGCGGTCCGACCATCTGCATCGGCTTCGGCATCCGCATCTTCACGGCTGTTGCGCATGCGCATGCCGTATCCGCCGCAGAAAAGGACGACTTTCATGGTGTTTACCTCCGGTTGTTCTCAGAGTCGGGTGTGGCGGCATGCAGGGTGGGCAGCGGAAAGACGAGTTCGCCGCCCCAGTCGGTGATGTATGCAAGTTGCTCGGTCAGCTCGGTCTCGAGGTTCCACGGCAGTGCCAGCACAACGTCGGGCCGGTCCTTGTCGATCTGGGCCGGATCGTGGATCGGAATGCGTGTCCCCGGCGTGAATCGACCGTGCTTGTACGGATTGCGGTCGACGGTGTACTCGAGCAGATCGCTGCGGATACCGCAGTAGTTGAGCAGCGTGTTGCCCTTCCCGGGTGCCCCGTAACCGACGACTCGCTTGCCCTGGGCGCGGCAGTCGAGCAGGAATCGCAGTAGCTCGTGGCGGACAGCCTCGGTCCGCGGTCGCAGCTGCAGGTAACCGTCGACCTGTGCAGCCCGGCCTCCTCTTCGATCCGCAGCACTTCATCCACCCGTGGGCTTGGCGTGCCGGCGGCTTCCTCGGGGCGCGCCCACACTCGAATCGAGCCGCCATGCGTTGGGATCAACTCGACGTCGACGACCGCCAAGTTGGCGGTGGCGAGTGCGCGCATCGCCGAAAGCACTGTGTAGTACTGGAAATGCTCGTGGTAGATGGTGTCGAACTGGCCGAGACTGACCAGGTTCAGGGCGTGGTGCACCTCGATGCTCAACCAGCCGTCGTCGGCCAGCAGTCCACGCAGCGACCGGGTGAAGCCGAGCAGATCGGGGATGTGCGCGTAGACGTTGTTGGCAACAACGAGATCTGCGGGCCGATGCTCGGTCGCGCACGAATGCGGCCAGTTGCTTCGTCCAGGAACGCCGTTATCGTCGGCACGCCACGTTGGCGCGCGGCCGCTCCGACATTGACCGACGGCTCGATGCCCAGGCACGGTATGCCCGCTGTCGACCGCGTGCTGGAGCAGATAACCGTCATTGCTGGCGACCTCGACCACGAAGGATCGGCGACCGAGACCGAGGCGTTCCGCGGCGTCGTCGACGAACGTCTTCGCGTGCTGCACCCAGCTGTCGGAGTACGACGAGAAGTACGCGTACTCGGTGAATGTGTCTTCCGGGGTGATCAGCGCCGGAATCTGCAGCAGCAGACAGTCTTCACACACCCTGAGGTGAAGTGGAAACGTGGGCTCGGGCAGATCGAGCTCATCGGCAGTGAGGAACTTCTCGCATGGCGGGGTCGCGCCAAGATCGAGAACACTCAACAGGCGATTCGATTGGCACAGCCGGCACCGCACTTCAGTAGGCTCCTTTGCGCTGGAAGACTGCTCGCACCGTCTTCGCGATGATCAAGATGTCGCTCACCATCGACCAGTTGTCGACATACGACAGATCCAGACGAACGGATTTGTCCCAGGACAGATCGGATCGCCCACTGACCTGCCACAAACCGGTGACACCGGGCTTGACGAGCAGCCTCCGCTGCACATCGTCGTCGTACGCTTCGACTTCGCGCCTCAACGGCGGCCGCGGACCGACGACACTCATCTCTTGCCGGAGGACGTTGATGAACTGCGGCAGCTCATCGATACTGAAGCGGCGCAGTATTCGACCGACTGGCGTTACGCGCGGATCTTCTCGGATCTTGAAAAGAAGACCGTCGCTTTCGTTGTCGCCGAGGATGCTCTCCAGCTGCTTATCCGCATCCTGGACCATCGTCCGGAATTTCAGCATCGAGAAGGGTCTGCCATCGATTCCGATGCGTTCGGAGGAATAGAAGACCGGCCCCCTGCTCGTCAACTTGATCGCAATGGCGGTGGCGACGAGGATCGGTAGCGTCCCGACGAGGGCTGCCAACGCGAAGCAGGTGTCGAAGGCACGCTTCTGGAATCCCTTCGTCCCCTGGTATTGCGGCTTGTCGATGTGCAAGAGCGGCAATCCAGCGATCGGTCGCATCACCAACCGGTTGAGCGCCACATCCATCACTCCTGGCGACACCATGAGATCAACGCCCATCGGCTCGAGCTCCCAGATGAGCCTGCGCAGCCCTTGGACGCCGAAGTCTCCCGTCCCGGCAATCGCGACTGTGTCGGCACCGCATTTGCGAATCGCCTGGAGGGCGTATGAGGCCCCGCCAACGATCGGAATCTCGCGGTCGTTGACTACGAGCTGTTCGTCACGCGGGGCTCC
Organism: uncultured Actinomycetota bacterium; assembly: GCA_963848855.1. Classification (GTDB taxonomy): domain Bacteria; phylum Actinomycetota; class Actinomycetes; order Mycobacteriales; family Mycobacteriaceae; genus Mycobacterium. The sequence goes on along the minus strand of CAWKFL010000003.1, from coordinate 262,347 downwards.
GTAGCCCGTGATGCAAGCACCCACGACGTGATAGCCGTTCTTGGGGTCATCGGTCAGCTCGCTGGCTAGATTCGCGACCGCATCACTGCTACCGACAGCCAAAACGGCAGTGCTATATGCCCCATGAGCGCGCTTGCGCGCCACGTAAACCCGCCACATCCATCTGCTCAGGACCAGTCCGAGAACACCCGCGGGAAGAGCCACCGCAAGATAGCCGCGCGAAATTGACAGCTTGAGCAGCAGTTCGGCCATAGCGATAGCACCGAATGTCCAGAAGGATGCGGCTGCCACTCGCCGGTACTCCTCGGTACCAGCACCGATGTACCTTGGGGATCTAGCGCGGAATAGGGCCAGAGTCGACAGCCAGATGACCACGAGCAGAGCCGAGTAAGCCGTCACATGGCTGGGTACCGTGACGGGATCGCCGAATCGGGCAAACTGTGCCAACAGCACGGCCCCGCACACTACAAGTATGTCTGTAATTCGGATGTTGGCGGCGTAACGCCTTTCCCATGTTGAGCGGTCGGGCACCGTTACCGGCGGTTCTCCCGCCGTCATTGCGTCGGCAGGTGCTTTAGCAACCGTTGTCCGCTCGACTGCGTCACTGTTGTTCACCAACAACAGCTTTGGGTGACGGATCAGCGTCGGAGGCGCCGCTTGGGCGTTGGGAGCCTTAGCTACCAGGGTCGGGCGAGACATCGACTACTCCGTCACGCCCGAGCCGGACACGTCGGCAGAAGTGGCATGGCATGCCGGCGGAGCCGGGCGATGGTGTGCACCGACCCCGCCGACGATGAAACATGCCCCTCGCGAACATGCGGTGATGTCTAACGCATCCACACAATCATCCCCTTAGCCCGCGCGACAACTTCGCCGCGCCGCGGGCTCACGCCCAAGGTCGCAAAGTTATCTGGATTAGCTCTAGTTTTGCCTCACCGAACGCGTATCGCTCGTGATGCGCTGAACCTATCATCAGCAAACTGCACCCGGCAACCGAAATTGAGCAAAACTTTTGACATCCTTGCGCAATCATCATTAAGATGATCTTAGTACTTTGCTGAATATTCCTATATCTGCATGTTTACCAGGTCAGCTCACTACGACCTCGATGCTGAGAATCTGCTAAATCTACGTACCCCGTCCCACAATCGACCGGCGTCTGCGGATGTAGCAATATTTGACAATCGTGAGTCGCGTCTCCCCTCTTGCCACCCGTACAGGCGAGTGGCGGTGATGGCAGGTAGTGGCTTTAAACGTCGCGGTATATGAACTGGCAAACGACTGAAAACCCGCCGAGCGACACATGGGGGCTCGCTGTGCGCAGTGGTTCAAGATCGTGGTCGACGTCGATCGACTTCCATCATCAAAGCCATCGGCCCCAAGAGCTTCGACACACCGCACCTCGTCGTGAAGCCTGCAGACCGATCGCTGCATCCCACACAGGTATGGGCGTCCAAACAACGGGCGGCGCGTCAACCCTCTGGCGTCGGGTCCGTCGTGTTGTCGGCCTTGAGGACGCCCGAAGACTTGGTGGGCACAACTGCCCCCGGCTGCGCACAGCGGGATGCCAGGCTCGCAGTCCTCTCGTGCGGCATGCAGCAGCGCGTCGACTTTGGCCGACGAGAGCAGCAGGCTGGCCTTGCCAATCCAGCCACAGGTACAGCGCGCCTGGTTCCTCCGCCGAAGCCGAACCACCACGACGACGCCTCGTCCGCTCGTCAGATGACCCATTGTCGCCGGGTCACCACCCTGCGTCACCTCGGGGTGCTCTCTGGAGTCATCCTGCCACCGCCTTCCGAACTGGCGGACCTTGCTTACAGAATCGATGCCGTTGGGGCATCCCGACTAACAGGCGTTGAGCTTAGTGGCGTAAGCGCGCGAACTGAACTAGATCCAGGATCAGTCCCGGAACTCGCGCACACTGTGCCAGCCGTCGCGAAGACAGGCTAGACATCGTTACCTTGGTTGACCGATGTTCCCCGCAACTGGCGCACACGCCCTCGGCGATATGCCGCGGATGCTGGAATTTCCGCAAGCCGTTCCGCCGTCTTGCTAGGTCGCGGTGGCGATGTAGGGGTTCTCGTGGCGCTCGGAGCGTGCCGGGCGGCCCTGCGCGATGTACGCTCTAGCAAAGATCGGCACCAAGGGCGGAGCTGGCAGGGTCCACGGTGCCCGACGGCTAGCCGGTCGTGGTAATCCTGCCGCACAACGAAAGTGACACCTAAAAATGGGGGATTCAAAGATGACCGACTCCGCGACCATCTTCTCCGCAAAAGGCCTACGCGTCGGCGACCTAGTCGAGGTGCGAAGCGCCGACGAAATCATGGCGACCCTGGACGAACGGGGCGAGCTGGAGAACCTGCCGTTCATGCCGGAAATGCTCAAGTTCTGCGGCCAGCGACTTACCGTCCACAAAGTGGCGCACAAGCTGTGCGACACCATGTCCGGCACCGGCCTTCACAAAATGGAGAACGCGGTGCACCTGACCAACTCGCGTTGTGACGGCACGGCGCACGGCGGCTGCCAGGCCGCATGCAACCTCTACTGGAAGGAAGCTTGGCTCAAGTGGGTAGAACCCGACGCTCCAAGTTCGGCAAGTTCGGCGACTTCCGGCCGCATCGATCTATCGTTATTGGAAATCAACACTCGAAAGCAGCCCGGGCCTGACGGCGAGCCGCGCTACTCCTGCCAGGCCACCGAAATGTTGCGGGCCGCACCGGCCTGCCTTTCCCGCCTCGGCCCCCGCCAGTACGTGATTGATGTCAAGACGGGCAACGCGAGCGCCCTCGCGTCGTTAAAGGCTTACCTGATCGTTTTCTACAATCGGATGCAAGGTATCAGCAAGCGGCACCTGCCGCGCAGGCTCCGGTTTCGCGACGGTGAGGAATTGCATTACGTGAAGGGCCAGGTCGTCGGTCCGACACCGACATCGCATCTCGACCTGCAGCCGGGCGAGATGGTCCGCATCAAGTCCAGGGAGCAGATCGAGGCAACCCTTAACGAGGACGGGCTGAATCGCGGTCTGACCTTCGATCAGGATATGGCCCGCTTTTGTGGCCACACCGCGCGGGTGCAAGGACGCGTGACCAAGAGCCTGGATGAGAAGACCGGCACGATGCTGACGATGAAGAGTCCCTGCATCGTGCTGGAGGGCATCACATGCAGTGGCTTTTATAAGGCAAACTGCCCACGCCAAGACACTCCGTTCTGGCGCGAGATCTGGCTCGAGCGGATCTGAAAGACATTGACTTAGCTCCCGGCGACTTGAGCAGCGCGCCTAAGCTCGGCGGCAATGAGGTGGGTCGATTGAATGAGAATTAGCTGGCTTTCGTCAAGTGGGAGTTGACCTCAACCCAAGATCAGCCCCGACGTGGGCACACCGGTGCCCGCGGTGACGAGCACATGCTCGACGTTGTCGACCTGGTTCACCGAGGTCCCGCGCAGCTGGCGGACCCCTTCGGCGATGCCGTTCATGCCGTGGATGTACGCCTCACCCAGCTGGCCGCCATGGGTGTTGATCGGCAGCCGCCCGCCGATCTCGATCGCGCCGTCGGCAATGTAGTCTTTGGCCTCGCCCTTGCCGCAGAATCCCAGCTCCTCGAGCTGGATCAGCGTGAACGGCGTGAAGTGGTCGTACAGGATCGCGGTCTGGATGTCGGTCGGTCGTAGCCCCGACTGCTGACCACAGCTGCTCGCCCACCAGACCCATCTCGGGTAGACCCAGCTCCGGCCGGTAGTAGCTGACCATCGAATACTGATCGGGACTCGACTCCCTGCGACGCCGCCTCGATAACGGCCGGCCGGTGCTTGAGATCCTTGGCCCGCTCAACCGACGTCACCACCAGCGCCACCCCGCCGTCGGTTTCCTGGCAGCAGTCCAGCAGCCGCAGCGGCTCGGCGATCCACCGCGAATTCTGGTGATCCTCAATGGTGATCGGCTTCTCGTAGAAGTACGCCTTCGGGTTGTTGGCGGCGTGCTTACGATCGGCCACCGACACCGCACCGAAGTCCTTGCTCGTCGCCCCCGACAGATGCATATACCGCCGCGCGATCATCGCCACCTGCGCCGCCGGCGTGGAAAGGCCGTGCGGGAACGAGAACGAGTTGTCCACGCCCGTCGAGTCCGCGTTCTCCACCAACCGCATCTGCACCTGGCCGAACCGTACCCCCGAGCGTTCATTGAAAGCCCGATATGCGACAACGCATTCCGCGACGCCCGTAGCCACGGCGATCGCCGCCTGCTGAATCGTGGCGCAGGCCGCGCCGCCGCCATGGTGGATCTTGGAGAAGAATTTCAGGTCCCCGATGCCGATGGCCCGCGCTATGGCGACCTCGGTGTTCGAGTCCATGGTGAACGTCACCATGCCGTCGACGTCGGCCGGCGTCAGCCCAGCGTCATCGAGCGCGTCCAGAACGGCTTCCGACGCCAGTCGCAGCTCGCTGCGCCCGGAGTTTTTCGAGAAGTCGGTGGCGCCGATCCCGACGATCGCAGCCTTTCCGGACAGTTCGCCTGGCATCAAGCGCCCCCGATAGTCAGTGTGGCGTTTGCGATGACGTGATCGCCAAGGCTATTGCTGCCAACGATTTTCAGCGTGATTAACCCGTCCTCGACGGCGGTCACCTCGCCGTTGAACGTCACGGTGTCGTAGGCATACCACGGCACGCCGAGCCGCAGCCCGATCGACTTGATGATTGCGTTCGGGCCCGCCCAGTCGGTGATGTAGCGCTGCACCAGCCCAGTGTCGGTCAGGATGTTGACGAAGATGTCCTTGGAACCCTTCGCCTGCGCCTTGTCCCGGTCGTGGTGCACATCCTGGTAGTCGCGTGTCGCGATCGCCGTCGACACGATGAACGTCGGGTCGCCGTACAACGACAGCTCGGGCAGCTTCGTGCCCACCTCCATGGTCGTGGCGCTCATGCGTCAGGCTCCCACGCGTACAGCGTCCAGGCAGGGCCCGAATCACCCTCGGGAAAGTCGATATACGTTGCGCGCACGGGCATTCCGATCTCCACGGTCGCCGGGTCGACATTGCGGAGCTCACCAAGCATCCGCACCCCCTCTTCGAGTTCGACGAGTGCGATGACGAACGGCAGCGCCCTCCCGGGAACCTTCGGGGCGTGGTGCACGACAAAGCTGAACACGGTGCCGTTGCCCGACGCGACGAGATAATCGGACGGCTCGTCTTTGTCCCGCCACAGCGCGGGCACCGGCGGATGCTGCAGGCTGCCATCGGGCTTCTTCTGGATACGCAGTTCGTGCGCGTTCACGCCGTCCCAGAAGAACTTGGTGTCACGCGACGACGCGGGTCGCATCATCGAGTTGGCGTCGAGATCGTCCGGGACCTGGGTATCGGCGTCGCTCTCGATCGGCCGGAACTTCATGATGCGCCACATCATTTCGGCCACATCTTCGTCGCCGACCTGCCAGGTGATCTTCTGCGTGATGAAGAAGCCCTCGCCGAGCGCAGTCCGCTTGGGTCCGACGACGTCGGTAAGTTCGGCGGCGACGCTGACCTCTTCGCCTGGCCGCAGGTAGCGGTGGTATGTCTGCTCGCAGTTGGTCGCGACCACGCCGATGTAGCCGTTGTCGTCGAACAGATCGAGGATCTTGGTCAGCGGATCGTCAGGCGCCCGAACACCGCCGAGGCCTGCCATCGTCCACACCTGGATCATCGCCGGCGGTGCCACGATGCCGGGATGCCCAGCCGCCTTGGCTGCTTTTTCGTTGACGTAGATGGGGTTCTTGTCGCCCATCGCATCGAGCCAGTGATCGATCATCGGCTGATTGACCGGATGGCGGCCTACCCGAGGCTTGCTTTTGCCTTCGGCCTTGACCCGCTCGGCGGCGGCCTGAATCTCCTCGATCGCGCTCATCTGTGTCCTCTGCTCTTCGCGCAAGCGCTCATCGCGGGACCCTCGGCACCTTCAGACCTGACGCCGCGATCATCTCTCGCATCACCTCGTTCACTCCACCACCGAACGTGATCACCAGATTGCGCTTGGTCTGGCTGTCCAGCCACTTCAGCAGGTCAGCGGTATCCGGCTCGGCCGGATTGCCGTACTTGCCGACGATCTCCTCGGCGAGGCGGCCCACGTACTGAACCCGCTCGGTGCCAAACACTTTCGTCGCCGCGGCATCAGCAACGTTGATGTCCTCGCCCGCCGCCGCCACCTGCCAGTTGAGCAATTCGTTGATGCGCCAGATGGCATGGATCTCACCGAGGGAGCGCTTCACGTCGGCATGGTCGATCGGCGTGATGCCGTTGCCGCCGGGTTTGGACGCCCATGCGCGCACGCGGTCGTAGATGCTCGCGAACCGGCCCGCCGGGCCGAGCATCACGCGCTCGTTGTTCAGCTGGGTGGTGATCAGCCGCCAGCCGCCGTTCTCCTCACCGACGAGCATGTCGGCGGGCACGTGAACGTCGCTGTAATAGGTGGCGTTGGTGTGGTGCGCGCCGTCGGACAGGATCATCGGCGTCCACGAGTAGCCGGGATCCTTGGTGTCCACGATCAGGATCGAAATGCCCTTGTGCTTGACGGCTTCCGGGTCGGTGCGGCACGCCAGCCAGATGTAGTCGGCGTCATGACCGCCGGTGGTGAAGACCTTCTGCCCGTTGACCGTGTAGTACCCGGTGGCCTCGTCCCCAGTCCGAACCGCGGTGGTGCGCAAGCGATGCGAGGTCGGTGCCTGCCTCCGGTTCGGTGTACCCGATCGCGAAATGCAAGTCGCCGGCCAGGATCGCGGGCAGGAACTTCTTCTTCTGCGCCTCGCTGCCATACATCTGCAGGGTTGGCCCGACGGTCTGCAGCGTGACTGCGGGCAGCGGGACATCCGCGCGATGGGCTTCGTTGACGAAGATCTGCTGTTCGATCGGGCCGTACCCGAGGCCGCCGAACTCCTTGGGCCAGCCGACACCGAGCTTCCCGTCGGAGCCCATCCGCTTGATCACCGCGCGGTAGGCCTCGCCGTGCCGGTCGGCTTCCATCTGCTTGTACTCATCGCTCGAGATGAGACCCGAAAAGTATTGCCGCAGTTCGGCCTGCAACTGCCGCTGCTCGGGTGTCAGTTCGATGAACATTGCGCTCCCACCAGATCGAGACGATGTGAAGGCCCGCCCACCAGCCGGGTCAGATCCTTGATGCTGGAGTAGTAGTGGTCCATCGGGTAGTCGATGTCCATGCCCATGCCGCCGTGCAGGTGATGACAGATCTGCATCGCCGGCGGTGCCTGAGAGGCCAGCCAGTAGCCGAGCACGTCGATGTCGTCATCGGCGTCGCGGCCTTCCGATAGCCGCCATACCACCGACGTCGCCGCCAAAGTCAGTGTGCGGGAAGCGATATAGACCTCCGCCAGCTGGGCGGCCACCGTCTGGAATGTCGAAAGCGGCTTGCCGAACTGATGGCGGTTCGCGACGTAGTCGGCCGTCAGCCGCAGCGCGCCCGCGACGAGGCCCGACGCAAACGCTCCGATCGCCGCGAGCGCCAACTGGTTCACGCGATGTGGCCCGGCATCCTCCAGCACCCCGTCCACCTCGGCGTCGGAGAACACCACGGTGTACTCGTCGCCGTGGTTCGACGCCGGGGTCTTCGTCACGGTCACGCCTTCGGCCTTCGGGGAGATCACCACGACCGCGCTTTCCGTGGTCACGATGATCCAATCCGCTTGCTCCGCATAGCCGACCGCGACCTTGGTGCCGTTCAACCTGCCGCTCGCGAACGTCGTCGCCGGGCGGTCGGGAAGGGGCGCACCCGGTTCGTTGAGCGCGGCAGTCAGCACCGAACCCTTAGCGACCCCGGCAAGATAGCGGTCCTGCTGGGCATCGGAGGCCAGGTCGAGCAGTGCGGCCGTGGCGAGGCCGAGCGTCGCCAGCGCGGGACTGATCGTGCCGTGGCGTCCGATTTCGGTCAGCGCCGTCGCGATCTCGGAGAGCCCGAGGCCATCACCGCCGAGGCGCTCGGGCACGGCCAGCGCCGTTACGCCCCCCGCGACCAGCGCGTCCCAGCTGTTGTCCCGTCCGAGCACGGACGTGACCACGTCGGCGACCGCCTGCTGCCCTTCGTCTGGGCTGAAGTCCACCCGAATCCTCCTCGATTCCTGTGGGTTACGCGCTTGCGCCGGTGTAGTCCACCTGCCAGTGCTTGATGCCGTTGAGCCAACCAGACCGTAGCCGCTCGGGCTCACCGACGGGCCTGAGATTGGGCATGTGATCGGCGACTGCGTTGAAGATCAGGTTGATGGTCATCCTGGCCAGATTGGCACCGATGCAGTAGTGCGCACCAGTGCCGCCGAAACCGACGTGCGGGTTCGGGTCGCGCAGGATGTCGAAACTGTGCGGATCGTCGAAGACCTCTTCGTCAAAGTTCGCCGAGCGGTAGGACATCACCACCCGCTCGCCCTTCATGATCTGAGCGCCGCCCAACTCGACGTCTTCGTTCGCGGTGCGCTGGAACGCGGAAACCGGGGTGGCCCAACGAATGATCTCGTCGGCTGCAGTCGACGGGCGCTCCTTCTTGAACAGCTCCCACTGATCGGGATTTTGCGAAAACGCGATCATGCCGTGGGTGATCGAATTGCGGGTGGTCTCGTTGCCCGCGACCGCGAGCATGATCACGAAGAAGCCGAACTCGTCGTCGGAGAGCTTCTCACCCTCGATGTCGGCCTGGACCAGCGTCGTCACGATGTCGTCGGTCGGGTTCTTCCCGCGCTCGTCGGCCATGGCCATCGCGTACATGATCAGTTCCATCGACGATTGCGCGGGATCGACGTCGGCATACTCGGGGTCCGTACCGCCAGTCATCTCGTTGGACCATCGGAACAGCTTGTCGCGGTCGTCCTGCGGAACACCGAGCAGGCCGGCGATCGCCTGCAGCGGAAGCTCGCACGACACCTGCTCGACGAAGTCGCCAGTGCCCTCGGCGGCCGCGGTCTTCGCGATGGTCTGCGCGCGCTGGCCGAGCTCTTCCTCGAGCCGTCCGATGGCGCGGGGGGTGAACCCGCGCGAAATGATCTTGCGCAGGCGCGTGTGGTGCGGTGCGTCCATGTTGAGCATGACGCTGCGCTGCAGTTCGATCTGCTCGAACTTCATCTCCTTCGGCCAGACCGGAATGGCCCCGTTCTGCCAGCTGGAGAAGACATCGTTGCGCTTGGAGACCTCCTTGACGTCCGCATGCTTGGTCACGAGCCAATAGCCCTTGTCCTCGAACCCCCCGGTGCCATCGGGCACGTCGACCCAGTGGACCGATTCGGCCTGACGAAGCTCGGCGAGCTCCGCCACGGGCAACCCCCCAAGGTTGACATCGGGGTCGAGGAAATCGAAGTCGGCCGGGATGTTGGGCGGTGCCATCAGGGTGCGCTCCTCAATTGCAACGTGTTCTAGTGCCAGTAAAACATGCCTCCACCGCAGATCAAAGGCCCCGTCCGCATCCGCGCTTGGCATAGTAAAGAAACGTGTTCTAGCCTGGCGGAATGGGTAATCCTGTCATCGTTGAAGCCACCCGTAGCCCCATCGGCAAACGGAACGGCTGGCTGTCGGGCCTGCACGCCACCGAGTTGCTCGGCGCCACGCAGAAGGCTCTTGTCGAGAAGGCCGGCATCGAGGCCGGTGATGTGGAGCAGATCGTCGGCGGCTGCGTGACGCAGTTCGGCGAGCAGTCGAACAACGTCACGCGCGTGAGCTGGCTGGTCGCCGGTCTACCTGAGCATGTCGGCGCGATGACCGTGGACTGTCAATGCGGCAGCGGTCAGCAGGCCAATGGTTTGGTCGCCGGTCTGATCGCCGCAGGTGCCATCGACATCGGCATCGCATGCGGCATCGAGGCGATGAGCCGCGTCGGATTGGGCGCCAACGCGGGCCCCGATCGCGGGGTCCTACGGCCCGAGTCGTGGGATATCGATCTGCCCGATCAGTTCACCGCCGCCGAGCGGATCGCCAAGCGGCGCGGCATCACCCGCGAAGAGATCGACCAGTTCGGCTTCGACTCCCAGCGCAAGGCAAGGCAGGCTTGGGCACAAGGCCGATTCGACCGCGAGATCAGCCCCATCGAGGCGCCGGTGCTCGACGAGAACAAGCAACCCACCTCAGAGCGCGCACCCGTCACCCGCGATCAGGGATTGCGCGACACCACCCTTGACGGTCTGGCATCGCTGAGGCCGGTCCTCGAGGACGGCATCCACACCGCAGGCACGTCGTCACAGATCTCCGACGGCGCCGCCGCAATCCTGTGGATGGACGAGGACAAGGCCAAGGCTCTCGGTCTGCGGCCCCGCGCCCGCATCATCAGCCAGGCTCTCGTCGGTGCCGAACCGTACTACCACCTCGACGGCCCGGTGCAGTCGACGGCGAGGGTGCTCGAGAAGGCCGGGATGAAGATGGGCGACATCGACATCACCGAGATCAACGAGGCCTTCGCCTCGGTCGTGCTGTCGTGGGCCCGCGTTCACAACCCCGATATGGACAAGGTGAACGTCAACGGTGGCGCGATCGCGCTCGGCCACCCTGTCGGCAGCACCGGCAGCCGGCTCATCACCACCGCGCTGCACGAACTCGAACGCACCGACAAGAGCACCGCGCTGATCACGATGTGCGCGGGCGGCGCGTTGTCGACCGGCACCATCATCGAGCGGATCTGATGCCTGCCTCGGATGACGAACGCATCGCGGCTGCCCAGGCCTACATCGACGCGCTGGTCAGTCACGACGCGGGCGCAGTGCCGTTCGCCCCGCACTGCACCCGGATCGAAGTCGGCCTCAAGACCGGTTTCTCCGGAGATCACCTTCGCCGAAGCCTCAACGGTGGCCCGCAGTACCGGGTCATCAGCGCGACGACCGCACCGGAGTTCACCGTCGACGGCGATCTGGTGCGCGCCAGATTCGATTTGGTGACCAAACCGTCGCTGGGCGGTCGCCAGGTCGGTGCCCGCATCGACGAGTCGTTTCTGATCCCGGCGGACGACGGCCTGATCCATCACATCCGCGCGGACATCCGCCCGTTCCTGACCGAGTCGAAGGATCAGGCCGTGACAAAATCGCGCCCCCGCTTCATGGACACGAAGCCCGCGGACTTCTTCATCAAGTGGATGTCGAAGATCAACGCCTTCATGTACCGCCGCAGCGACGGCGAGGGTTTCGGCAGTAACATCCAAGGCATTGCGGTGGCGCTGCTGACCACAACCGGACGCAAGAGCGGCGAGCCGCGCGTCAGCCCGCTTTATTTCCACCGCGACGGTGACACGATTGTGGTCGCCGCTTCCAAGGGCGGCAGCGACAAGAACCCGATGTGGTACCTGAACCTCAAGGCCAATCCCAAGGTCCAGGTTCAGATCAAGAAAGAGGTGCTCGACCTCAAAGCGCGCGACGCCACGGATGCCGAACAGCGACAAGTACTGGCCCAAGCTGGTCGAGATGTACCCGACATGCGAGGACTACCAGTCCTGGACCGACCGCGTGATCCCGTTGGTGATCTGCGAACCTTAAGGCTTCGCGTCGGCGGTGACTCGCTTCGTCGTCTGGCGAGATCGACCCTGGCCCTTCACAACCCGAAGAACAATCGTCGGCCGGAACAGGCGCGCAGGCGGGTCGACCATCCCGCTGATCCTCAGGAACTGCTCCGTGACCACGATGTCGGATTCCGCGGCGGTCAAGACCCTGTCCAGATAGGCATTCATCAGCCGCATGCTCAACGGCTTTGCGCCCGACACTCCGGGTAGGTTGAGATCCGACGACACCGCAGTCTGCCACGCCACGCGGACCTTTCTCGCGGCCCCGCGGAAGAAGCGACGAGGCAGGTCCGACCGACCTTGGCGCAGACAATCCCGCAAAGTAAGCGCTTCGAGTGCGGCGATCGTCATTCCCTGACCGTAGATCGGATTGAAACCGCAGACGGCGTCACCGACAATGAGGAATCCGTCGGGCACTCTGCGCATCTTGTCGAATCGTCGCCAACGGTTCGACGGCACCCGGTACCGGCACGGCTCACCAATGGGTTTCGCTGTGTGCATGGCGTCCATCAACCCGGGTGGCGCGTACTCCTCGACAATCGAGAGCATTTCGGAGTACTTGGCCTCGGGCACCTTATCCCCCATCGAACCTACCGATAGCATCGTGCCGTTCTCGTTGGCGACCAATGCAAATGCGTTGAGGTGGTGCGGCTCTGGGAAAACTCCGACGACATCCATGGGCATCTTGGCCCGTGGCAGGTCCAGCAGCTGACTGGTGTAGCAGAGCCGTACGGTCAACATATCCTCGGTTGGTCGGCCATAACCAAGTTGCTCTAGGAACACCGGCGCCCTCGATCCCCGCCCAGTCGCGTCGACGACCAGGTCCGCGGTCAGGGTTCGCGTCTCGTCCCCGCCGCAGTCGGCAATGACGGCACCGGTGACGCGGGCACGGTCGTCGGTCGACGTCAGCTCGACCACTTCATGACCGTCGAGAAGGGTGACGTTGGGTATGGCAAGCACCCGCCTGCGCACGCGATCTTCCAGTAGCACCCGGCTCGGGTAGTAATCCATCAGCGGACGACGGAAATGACCATGCCCGGTCAGGCGGTGGCCCTGAATTTCCACATAGCGCCGGGACGGGTCCCCGTCCCAGGCGGGCACACCCGCGGCGACGAGCTCGTCGAGAAGGCCGGGAAACAACTCACCGAGGATCTCCGCGCCCCGGGCAAGCAGAAGGTGCGCATGGCTGCCTTGTGGTACGCCCTTACGAGTCGCAGGTCCTTGGGGCAGTACATCTCGCTCCACCACAGTGACCGATTCGTAAAAGTCCGAGAGCACCCGAGCGGCGAGCAGTCCACTCATGCTCGCGCCCAACACCATTGCCTTCGCCGAGCTCGTCATAACTGCTCCTAACGGGTGCCGAATCCAAAACCTTCAATCGGCATAAGACGGCAGAATGACGGCATGAACGCATCAAGCGAAGCCGACCTGCACTTCTACTTCGACCCGGTTTGCCCCTTCGCGTGGATGACGAGCAAGTGGGTACGCATGGTCGCCGCTCAGCGTGAGTATCAAGTGGATTGGCGGTTCATCTCGCTGCGGATACTCAACGCGGATGTGGACTATGCGACATACTTTCCGTCGGACTATGAAGACGGTCACACCGCGGGCCTGCGGCTGCTGCGCGTTGCCGCACTGGCACGGCAAAAGCATGGGCGAGACGCGGTCGGGCCGCTGTATGAGGCGATGGGCACACGCGTGTTCGACACACCCCGTGACGTGGATCCGCTGTCCGCATCGGATCAAGGCGCGCGCCGCATGCTGGAGCCGCTGTTGGGCGACGTCGGTCTGCCGACCGATCTCGCCGATGCGCTCGATGACGAGTCGCTCGACCAGACGATCCGCGCCGAGACCGAGGAGGCGCTCGCCTTGACGGGCCGCGACGTCGGGACCCCGATCCTGCACTTCCAGCCCCCGGGCGGCACGGCGTTCTTCGGGCCCGTGATCAGCAGGCTGCCGAACTACGACGACGCGGTCGAACTCTGGGATCACGTCATCGCACTCGCCTCCTTCCCCGGCTTCGCCGAGATCAAGCGCAGCCTGCGCGAACGCCCCCAGCTGGCCAGCTTCGGCGTCGACACAGAATCGGTTGGTGTCGAGGAGGACTGGCACGGCGGAAGCCGCCGCCTCAAGAAGTAGTTTGCGAGTCGTGTCTTGTCCGGCTACGGTGTCGAATCGTTATAGAGGCCGACGATCTCGGTTGCAGAAAGCATCCTGTTGCACACGTACGTTGTAAATTGCACCTTTGAAGAAGCTGCCGCCATCCTGCGAGCCATCCTTTGACTGGCGCGTTTTCCGTTGTGTAGGCCGGCATCGCGTATCGGGGCGGTCGACCGGCCCGAATCCGTCCGAGTGCCGCGGCTGGCCATTCTTTTACCACCAGATTCGATGGTCCGGTTTGCTTACCATGGCGACTTAGTGGATCCAAGAGCCGTGCACGACAGGGTCTTCCACGTAACAGCCACGCCCACGATCGCCGTCATAAGAAATGGGAGAAGCTCATTCGCTTGTGACGATTTGCGTCTCGGTGTTGTCAGCGCTGTAGATACGAAGCGTCTTCGCGGTTGCCGTGCTCGCCCGACACGTCGCCTTTACCGAACCGATGCACATACCCGAGCCTTGTGTGTCCGCGTAGATAAGCGCTTCGACGTTGGTCAACGATGTCCCTGCGGCTGCACCACACAGAGATCGGGACTGCGTTCCAGGGAGGCGCTGGCGCAGAGTACATATGGCGAATCTCGATGCGTTGCTTCCGTCGGCCGGTGCAACCAAGCCGCAGGCCCGTCAGATTGCAGCGGCGGGTTGCGCGCCCTTCGCACGTCGCCGAGTCCAGAAGCCCGCAACGTCCTTCGCCGCCCGAATCTGGGCCGAATTTGACCGTGTCTCTTGCCGGCATGAGGTTTGCTGAAATCGTGGAAGCCTACAGATTCTTGACCTTGTGATGCTGCGCGGGAGCGGGAGCCTCGAGTTGCAAGCCCAAGCTAAACGGGATTGCTAGAAATGCTAGGAGCCGTTGTGTCTACGTGACCTGTCCTTCGAACGTACGACGCATATTTACGACGAAAATAAGTCTTTGACCTGCTAAGGAAGCAGGGAGGGCTTTGCGGTCGCCCTGCAGGGCAGAGCAGTTTCTTTGCCCGTGCAACGACCCCGTAAATTTTGCCTCAATTTTGCTTGCCCGAGCCCGATCAGGGGAATCCCGCTGACGTGCACAGCATCGGAGACGACGAGCAGCTCGCTGAGAATTTCAGCCAGCCGGTCGCGCCCGGGCGGGCCGGCCGAAAGCGGTTGCCCAGCGTTCACATTGGGCGTCCCCCGCAATGCGTTGCGGCACTGAACATCGCGCGAACCGCCGTTGCGAAGTGTGTCGCCAAAACTGGCGTGCTACGTATACACGATAGATGCCCTAAGTTTCTGAAGTCCGCTTCTGAAGTCCGTTCAATTACCGTCTTATTCATTGTGCCGGATTCTGAATCACATCCTCGCGAACCTTCGCGGTCAAACTCATGCTTCATGGCTGAATTCGTTCAATGACGTAAGGAGGCGGATTAATGCCTACCCCGACAAGCCCTTCGGCCTCCTGGATGGAGCCACCCGAGAGGCAAGGGCAGCATCGTGACGACAGATTCAACGCCGTCCTTGCGGCGATTGTCGCCGGTGGCTTGGCTTTCATTTCCTCGCTCTACCCATTACCGAATCAACCGCGGCCGTTCGATCTATTTCCGCCCACGCCTGCGTTGCCGGCCTTCGTGCCCGACTTCGCGAACCTTCCAGACTTTCCGAACTTGTTTGAGTTCCCGGCTTTCGATCGCGAGTTGACGGGTCTTCCAACGGGTGAGTTGCCGGGCTTGGTGGAGTTGCTTGAGTTCGTGAACCACGAATTCGCGGATTTTGTGGATCACGGGTTGAAGGGTATCCCCACGGATGAGTTGCCGGCCTTGGTCACGTTGCGTGAGTTCCTGAAGCACACGTTCGCGGGTTTGTCGGGTGGCGGTTTGGGTCGCGGCTCGGCGGGTGTCCCCGCGGATGGGCTGCCAGTCGTGGTGATGTTGCTTGAGTTCTTGAAGCACAAGTTCCAGGAGATGCCGGATGTCCCCACGGAGCTGTTGGCGGCCGTGGTGATGTTGCTTGAGTTCTTGGAGCACAAGTTCCAGGAGTTGCCGGATGTCCCCACGGAGCTGTTGGCGGCCGTGGTGATGTTCCTTGAGTTCTTGGAGCACAAGTTGCAGGAGTTGCCGATGCAAGCTCTGCTCAAGGTTGGCCTGCCCGATCCGGGTCTGCCGCCGTCGGATGCTCAATCGTTCGGAGGCGGACCCTCCGTGACTTCGCCCAGCGGAACCTCCGTGACTTCGCCCAGCGGAACCTCCGTGACTTCGCCCAGCGGATCCGAGACTTCCCCAGCGGATGGACCGAGACTTCCCCCCGCGGGTCAGAGGGCATTCTTCTCCGCGCATCGGCTGGAAATTCCCAAAGCGGATCGACCGAAACGCTCCCCAGCGGTTCGACCGCCGACGCGACCGGCGTGGCCGACCTGGTGCCGCGGCTGACCGAACTCGTCGGGGCGACACCGGTTGTCACGCAGAGCGCCGACCCGTCCGGCGTGGCCGACCTGGTGCCGCGGCTGACCGAGCTCGTCGGGGCGGCACCGCTTGTCACGCAGAGCGCCGACCCGTCCGGCGTGGCCGACCTGGTGCCGCGGCTGACCGAACTCGTCGCGACGGCACCGGTTGTCACGCAGAGCCGCCGACCCGACCGGCGTGGCCGACCTGGTGCCGCGGCTGACCGAACTCGTCGGGGCGACACCGGTTGTCGCGCAGACCGCCGACCCGTCCGGCGTGGCCGACCTGGTGCCGCGGCTGACCGAACTCGTCGGGGCGACACCGGTTGTCGCGCAGACCGCCGACCCGACCGGCGTGGCCGACCTGGTGCCGCGGCTGACCGAGCTCGTCGGGACGGCACCGCTTGTCCGCGCAGACCGCCGACCCGCCGGCGTGGCCGACCTGGTGCCGCGGCTGACCGAACTCGTCGGGGCGACACCGGTTGTCGCGCAGACCGCCGCCGACCCGACCGGCGTGGCCGACCTGGTGCCCCGGCTGACCGAACTCGTCGGGGCGACACCGCTCGTCCCGCAGGCCGGCACCGCCGACGCGACCGGCGAGGACGCCCTGATGCCCCGGCTGACCGAACTCGTCGGGGCGACACCGCTCGTCCCGCAGGCCGGCACCGCCGACCCGTCCGGCGTGGCCGACCTGGTGCCCCGGCTGACCGAACTCGTCGGGGCGACACCGCTCGTCCCGCAGGCCGGCACCGCCGACCCGACCGGCGTGGCCGACCTGGTGCCGCGGCTGACCGACCTCGTCGGGGCGACACCGGTTGTCGCGCAGACCGCCGACCCGACCGGCGTGGCCGACCTGGTGCCCCGGCTGACCGAACTCGTCGGCGACGGCACCGGTTGTCACGCAGACCGCCGACCCGACCGGCGTGGCCGACCTGGTGCCCCGGCTGACCGAACTCGTCGCGACGGCACCGGTTGTCACGCAGAGCGCCGACCCGACCGGCGTGGCCGACCTGGTGCCCCGGCTGACCGAACTCGTCGCGACGGCACCGGTTGTCACGCAGAGCGCCGACCCGACCGGCGTGGCCGACCTGGTGCCCCGGCTGACCGAACTCGTCGGGGCGACACCGCTCGTCCCGCAGGCCGGCACCGCCGACCGACCGGCGTGGCCGACCTGGGGCCCCCGCTGACCGAACTCGTCGCGACGGCACCGCTTGTCACGCAGAGCGCCGACCCGACCGGCGTGGCCGACCTGGTGCCCCCGCTGACCGAACTCGTCGGGGCGACACCGCTCGTCCCGCAGAGCCGCCGACCCGACCGGCGAGGCCGACCTGGTGCCCCGGCTGACCGAGCTCCTCGGGGCGGCACCGCTTGTCCCGCAGGCCGGCACCGCCGACGGCGGTTCGACCGCCGACGCGACCGGCGTGGCCGACCTGGTGCCCCGCTGACCGAACTCGTCGGGGCGGCACCGCTTGTCCCGCAGGCCGGCACCGCCGACGCGACCGGCGTGGCCGACCTGGTGCCCCCGCTGACCGAACTCGTCGGGGCGGCACCGCTCGTCCCGCAGGCCGGCACCGCCGACGCGACGCGGGTGGCCGCCCTGGTGCCGCGGCTGACCGAACTCGTCGGGGCGGCACCGCTTGTCCCGCAGGCCGGCACCGCCGACGGCGGTTCGACCGCCGACGCGACCGGCGAGGCCGACCTGGCGCCCCGGCTGACCGAACTCCTCGGGGCGGCACCGCTTGTCCCGCAGGCCGGCACCGCCGACGCGACCGGCGAGGCCGACCTGGCGCCCCGCTGACCGAGCTCCTCGGGGCGGCACCGCTCGTCCCGCAGGCCGGCACCGCCGACGCGACCGGCGAGGCCGACCTGGCGCCGCGGCTGACCGAACCCGTCGCGACGGCACCGGTTGTCCCGCAGAGGCACCGACGCGACCGGCGAGGACGCCTTGATGCCGCGGCTGACCGAACTCGTCGGGGCGACACCGGTTGTCACGCAGAGCGCCGACGCGACAGGCGAGGCCGACCTGGCGCCCCAGCTGACCGAACTCCGGCGGCGGCACCGCTCGTCCGCAGGCCGGCACCACCGAGCGGACCGGGCGAATGACAGCGGACCCTGGCGTCCGCAGCTGACCGAACTCTCGGAGCGGACATCGGCGACGCAGCAGCGACGGCCCCTCCGAAAGCGGTTCGACCGAAAGCTCCGCCAGCGGATCAACCGAAACCTCCGCCAACGGATCAACCGGCACTTCCGGAAGCGGATCAACGGCGGACCGGGCCAATGAAGCCGACCTTGGGTCCCAGGTGACCGGGCTCATCGGTGCGGGAAATCGCGAAGAGCAGCACGACACTTCCCAAGGCACATCAACCGAAACCTCCGCCAGCCGATCAACCGAAACCTCCGCCAACCGATCAACCGGCACTTCCGGAAGCGGATCAACGGCGGACCGGGCCAATGAAGCCGACCTTGGGTCCCAGGTGACCGGGCTCATCGGTGCGGGAAATCGCGAAGAGCAGCACGACACTTCCCAAGGCACATCAACCGAAAGCTCCGCCAGCAGATCAACCGAAACCTCCGCCAACCGATCAACCGGCACTTCCGGAAGCGGATCAACGGCGGACCGGGCCAATGAAGCCGACCTTGGGTCCCAGGTGACCGGGCTCATCGGTGCGGGAAATCGCGAAGAGCAGCACGACACTTCCCAAGGCACATCAACCGAAAGCTCCGCCAGCAGATCAACCGAAACCGCTGTCGGCGGCACGTGGCATCCGATTTTGATCCCCTGGTCCGGTGGCCTGGCCGCCTACCCAGGCCAGGAGGACCAGACGGGATGTTGTCTGTGGAGGATTAGGCAGAGATTCGTCGACTGTAATCGGGGGAGGGGTTGGCCGATTAAGGCGATGGCCCGGGTGTTGGGGGTATCGAAGAACGCCGTCAAGGCCGTGTTGGTCTCAGATGGGCCGCCGAAATATCAACGGCGGCCGAAGGGTTCGATCGTTGATGGGGGTGCAGCCGCGGATCCGTGAGCTGCTGAAGGCGTATCTGAGGATGCCGGGCCAGGGTGATCGCTGAGCGGATCGGCTGGACCCGCTCGATTCGGGTGCTCTCGGCGCGGGTGGCCGAGCTGCGCCCGGTGTATTCGCCCCCGGATCGGGCGTCGCGGACGGCGTATGCGGGCGGCGAGATCGCCCAGTGCGATTCCTGCTTTCCCGATGTGGCGGTGCCGGTGGATGGCGGGCAGATGCGCACCGCCGGCGCAGTTGCCGGTGTTGACCATGGTGTGGGGCTCAGCGGCAGGCCAGGCGATCAACCCGGCCAACCCGCGACGGGCGAATCGGGCCGCGGCCAGACCCTGCGGAGCCCCGCCGGGCTCAAGCACCTGGCGCGCCGCGTTTCGTAGTCGACCTGCGCCGCCGCCTCGCTCGGCGGCCAGAACGACCGGGCGCTCACCGACCGCGCACCCGTTCGATGGTGCGCCGGTGCAGCACCACCCCGAACCGGTCGGCTACCTGCTCGGCGATCTGCGCCCCCGACCCCTGCGCTTCGGCGCGGATGAAGTCCACGATCTCGGTTCGCAGCTTGATCGGTCCGCGGCGGCCGCGCCGCTCGTCGATCAGCCCCGCCATCCCCGACTGGTCGAACGCCGCCGTCACCAGATAGAACGCAGCCCGCGAATAGCCATGTGCTGCAGCAGCTTCCGAAACAGGCAGGCCATCGACCAGACGCGCCCGCAACATCTCGTACTTCACCTGCACCTTGTCGGAAGCCAGAAAGAAACCCGACCCACCGGTGAACAACGGCGCCAACACTGCGTCGGGATTCGGGTGCAACAGGCCTGCCTCGGTCAACGCGCGAAGCCGTGTCGTGTCGCTCACCGGGCTCACCTCCTACACCCAAGCCTCAACCGTTCCCCCATGTTCGTCTATTATTTACTGCCGCATATCTGCTTTTTCGCTGCATATGTATGACTAAATGAGCTTAACCACTGGCTATATCGTGAGCAGCGCGGCGAACAACTCTAGATATGCGGTGATAATTACTAGAGATTGAACTCGCTCCGGACAGCCTGGCGTAAACGCCGACGACGGTGCTCAGGAACCACATTCAGTCCTAGAACCGCTTCCGGTGGAGCCAACAACACCGTCAACTGCAGCTTTGCGTTCCGTTGGTGGTCCTCAAAGGTGACAGCTACCGGCTCAAGGACCGCGACCTCGGCCGCGTCCCGACAGCCGGAACCACCGCCGAAGAATGAACACACCACCGGGCCCAGCGGGTCAATATTCGGATGCCGTTGGCGGATCCTCACTGCCGGCTATCGGGGGTTCAGCTTTTACCTGCCGTCGACACCTCGCCGCGCGAACGTGTGTGCACGCCGCTAGCGGACTGCGTTCCAGGGAGGCGCTGGCGCAGAGTACACGTGGCGAATCTCGATGCGTTGCTTCCGCGGGCCGGTGCAAGCAAGCCGCAGGGCGTCTGATTGCAGCGGCGGATGGCGCGTCCTTCGCACGTCGCCGAGTCGAGTCCAGAAGCCCGCAACGTCCTTCGCCGCCCGGATCCGGGCCGAATTTGACCGTGCCTCGCGCCGGCATGAGGTTAGCTGTAGCCCGTAGAAGCCAACAGATTCTTACGACCTTGTGATTCTGCGCGGGAGCGGGAGCCTCGAGTTGCAAGCCCAAGCTAAACGGGATTGCTAGAAATGCTACGAGCCGTTGTGTCTACGTTACATGTAAAACGAACGTATGACGCATATTGACGACGAAAATAGGTCTGTGAGCTGCTAAGAAAGCGGGAATGGCTTTGCGGCCGACCCTGCAGATCAGGCGGTTTTTTTGCCCGTGCAACGACCCCGTGAATTTTGCCTCAATTTTGCTTGCCCGGGCCCTTTCCCGGTTGGTAACGTTACGTCATCGCACTGGGGAATCGATCACGGTGGAGAATTTGGGACCTGATTAGCAATCGACAAATAGATAGCCACAGCCAATTTGTCGGCTGGCGTGCCACGTCGAGGCAGAAGGGGGATGATTGTGTCAGCACAATTGGCGGAGCAGCCCCTGTGCCTCCTCCCCAACCCTTTCCGCCTCGACGCCTTCGCTACGGCCCTCATCAGTGCCGCATCGGTGCACGCGCAGCGCTCCTGCCGGCGCTCCGGTCGGCTGCACAGGAAAGTGCGTTCAGCGCTCCCGAACGCGGTGACAGCGGCCCAGCATCCGCCACAGCCGACGGGTGTGCAGCCCGGTCGTACGACGAGACCAGATTCAACGACGCGGAAGAACAGCAATCGGCGTTATCGGCAGGTTTCTGCCGGCCACTCTGAACAGATTGGAATCAAGGTACGCCCAATCGATTATCTGAGAATTGTGTATGAAAACGGTTCTGCCCCAATGCAATTGGCGAATACTGCAGTTGAAGACCCCGTCGTGATTCCCGCACCAGTCGTGGGCAGGTCGCGCAATAGGCGAGCGCGCCCAACCTTAGCTCGACGAAATCCGACCGTAAGCCTGCTCGATCCAACCTCGCATTCCCACATATCGGCACCGGGCTGCACGCTGGGCATCGGGGTCGTCGTGCACTACGGCGTGACGATGGGCGAAGGCGCCGTGCTCGCCGCCGACTCGTTCTTGATGAAGGGCGAGGAGGTCCCTGCCCACGCTCATTGCTGTGGCAACCCTGCCTACGAGCAGCCCCTCGGCGAGCGGAGCGTGTGATGGCAACGTCGACCGAAGCTTGGCAGTACTGGCACGACGTCCTCCTCGCCGGCGGACCCACGTCGATCCCGCGGTGGACACGCCGCCCCGTGGTCGGTGTCGCCGAGCACACCGCGACGATCGACGGCGGCGTCGTCGAGACGCTGCGAGCGTTGGCGGACGAGCTGGCGGTACCGCGTAGCACCGTGCTACTCGCCGCGCATGTCAAGGTGCTCGCTGCGTTGTCGGGCGACGGCGA
Source organism: uncultured Actinomycetota bacterium (assembly GCA_963848855.1). Lineage (GTDB taxonomy): Bacteria > Actinomycetota > Actinomycetes > Mycobacteriales > Mycobacteriaceae > Mycobacterium. The sequence continues at coordinate 240,353 of CAWKFL010000003.1, read as the reverse complement.
GGTGGCGACCGGCTACGTCGCCGCGGGCGGCCGCCCACTGCCGTGCCGGTTGAGCGCCGAGGCCGGCTCGTGGCGGGCGTTGCTCGCCGACGTGCACAGCGCCGAGACCGGGTTGCTGGCGCACCAGCATTTCCCCGTAGACGACCTGCGGAGCGAGCTGGGACTGGCCGCGCCGCCGTTCGAGGTCGTGCTCGATCCGACCGGCGCGGATGACGACCTCACCGAGCACGTGGTGCTGCGGGTCGGGATCGTGGAGTGTGGCGCCCAGACGTTGCTGCGACTGCGCTACCGGACCGAGATGATCGACATCGACGGCGCGGCGAGGATCGCCGGTTACCATCTCACCGCGCTCGGCCTGATCGCATTAGATCCCGACGCCGATCACGCTCAGCACAGCTTGCTGTCGGCCGAGGAGCTCCAGTTCCAGATCGAAGGTCTCGCCGGGCGGCGCAGGGAGTTGCCCGTCCGTCGGGTCCACGAGCTGTTCGAGCAGCAGGTGAGGGCACGGCCCGACGCCGTCGCCGCCGTGCTGGGCGCGCGGCATTGGACGTACCGCGAGCTCAACGCCCGCGCCAACCGGCTGGGACGGTCGCTGCTGGCTCGCGGTCTGCAGCGGGAGGACGTCGTCGCGGTGGTGACCGAGCGCAACCTCGACTGGATGGCCGCGGTGCTGGCGGTGTTCAAGGCCGGCGGGGTGTACCTCCCCATCGAGCCCCACTTTCCGGCCGAGCGCATCGCCGCCGCGCTGATGCGCGCCGGGTGCCGGCTGGTGCTCACCGAGCAGGGCAGCACTACGAACCTCGACCAGGCCCTTGAGACGATGCCGGACGTCGAGGCGCTGGCGGTCGACGCCGCCTACGCCGAGGGCCACGGCGCCTCGGACCTCGGTGTCGCCGTCGCGGCCGACCAGCTTGCGTACATCTACTTCACTTCCGGGTCCACCGGTGAACCAAAGGGGGCGATGTGCGAGCATGCCGGCTTCCTCAACCACGTCGTCGCCAAGATCGACGACCTTCAGATCGGCGAGGACCAGGTGGTCGCCCAGACCGCTCCGCAGTGTTTCGACATCTCACTGTGGCAACTGCTCGCCGCGGTAATGGTGGGCGGGCGGACGCTGCTCGTCGAGCAGGAAGCGATCCTCGACGTCGATCGGTTCATCGACACGATCGTGCGCGCGCGAGTTGCGGTGCTCCAGGTCGTGCCGTCGTACCTCGAGGTCGTGCTGACGTCGTTGGAGCGGCACCCGCGAGCGCTGTCCGATCTGCGATTCGTGTCGGTCACTGGTGAGGCGCTGAAAAAGGAGCTCACCCAGCGCTGGTTCGCCGCCGAGCCCGGGATCAAGCTGGTCAACGCCTACGGGCTCACCGAGACCTCGGATGACACCAACCACGAGGTGATGGACCGCCCGCCGGATCGCCAGCACGTCCCTCTCGGTCGCCCGATCAACAACGTGTCCGTCTACGTCGTCGACGAGCACCTGTCGCCGGTTCCGCTCGGCGCACCGGGAGCGATCGTCTTCTCCGGTGTCTGCGTCGGCCGAGGGTACGTCAACGATCCCGAACGCACCCGGCAGGCCTACCTGGACGATCCGCACCGTCCCGGGCAGCGGCTCTACTGGGGCGGCGACTACGGCCGCTGGCTGCCCGAGGGCAAGTTGGAGTTCCTCGGCCGCCACGATACCCAGGTCAAGATCCGCGGCTTCCGGATCGAGATCGGCGAGATCGAGAACACCCTGCTACGGGTGCCCGGGATCCACGACGGCGCCGTTGTGGTCGCCGAACGGGCCGGGCATAGCAAGCACCTCGTCGCCTTCTACTCCGCCGAACAGCCCCTAGACGTCAAAGCCCTCCGCGACCGATTGGGCGCATCGCTTCCCGAGTACATGGTGCCGACAACCTTCCAGTGGTATGAACGGCTGCCCCTGACCGCCAACAGCAAGATCGACAGGAAGAAGCTGACGACGCTCGCCGGTGAGCTCGCGGTCGACGACGCCGGCCGCCAGCCGCCGAGCACACCGCCCGAGCGGCGGGTGGCCGCGGCGTGGGCGAAGGTGCTCGGCGTCCCCGAGCATCAGATCAGGCGGCGCGACCACTTCTTCGACTCGGGCGGCACGTCGCTGTCGGCGGTCGAGTTGGCGCTCGCCCTCAACCGCGAAGTGTCGCTCAAGGACGTCACCCGACATCCGGTGCTTGCCGACCTCGCACGGATCCTCGACGGCGGCGCGGAGACCGCTGCGATGCTCGGCGACGCCGAACCGTCGACCCGTCGCGTGATCGCCGGCTGAAAGGAATCGAGATGCCAACCTCATCCCTGCTCACCTACCTGGACGGGAATAACCAGTCCGGCACGCCGCCGACGGTCGTGGCCGACGTCGGAGGCGACGCCCCGAGCTGGGCGGGCGAGCACCGCGGGGTCCGCGCGCTCGCCGCCGAGCACGGTTCGGTGCTGATCCGAGGCCTCGGGCTGAACGACGCGCCAGGGTTCAAAGCCGTCGCCCACCAGCTCACCGAAGCGCTGGTCGCCGAGGTCGAGGCGTTCGCGCCACGGCAGCCGCGCGCCGCCGGTATCTACGCATCCACACCGTGGCCGGAGAACCAACCGATGTGCATGCACCACGAGCTGAGCTACGCGCTCGAGTTCCCGGGCCTGATGATGTTCGCCTGCATCGCCAAGCCCGTCATCGGTGGGGCGATCGGTCTGGCCGACGCTGCGGCGGTGCTCGGCGCCCTGCCGACCACACTGGTGGCTCGCTTCGAGCGCGAGGGCTGGCTGCTCACCCGCAGCTACAACGACGAGATCGGGGCGACGATCGCCGAGTCCTTCGGCAGCGACGACCGCACAGAGGTCGAGCGGTACTGCCAGGCCAACGCCATCGAGCTCGAGTGGCAGCCCGACGGCGGGCTGCGCACCAGGCAGCGTCGCCCAGCCGTCGTGCAGCACCCGCTCATGGGTCACCGCTGCTGGTTCAACCAGATCGCCTTCCTCAACGAGTGGACGATGGCGCCCGAGGTGCACGAGTTCCTGGTGGACGAGTATGGGGCTGACGGGCTGCCGTTCAACACCCGCTTCGGCAACGGCGACCCGATCGGCGCGGAAGTGGTCCAGCTGATCAACGACGTCTACGAGGCGAACACCACCCGCGTGGCGTGGGAGCCCGGCGACCTATTGCTCGTCGACAACGTCCGCACCGCCCACAGCAGGGAGCCGTTCGAGGGGCACCGCGACGTGCTCGTGGCGATGGCCGACGCGGTGCGCGTGACGGACTGCTCGCCAACGGACGGGAGGTAGAGTGATGTCCGCCACCGCCCTCGCCACCGAGACCGCGGTGCCAGCACCCCGTGCCGTCGCGCCCCTCGCGGTGATCTCCGGTGCCCAGGTGCAGCGCACGCTGGACGGGCGCGAACGCCAGATCGCCGAGCTGGTCGAGGCCACCTACCGGTTGCACAGCGCCGGCCAGTCGGTGAACCCGCCGTCGTACTTCCTGCGCTTCCCCGATCGGCCGTCGGCGCGCATCATCGCCCTGCCGGCCTCGATCGGCGGCGACGTGCGGGTCGACGGCGTGAAGTGGATCTCCAGCTTTCCGGAAAACACGTCGGCCGGGATCCCGCGGGCCTCGGGGGTGTTGATCCTCAACGACCACGACACCGGCTACCCGTTCGCCTGCCTGGAGGCGTCGATTATCAGCGCCACCCGCACCGCTGCCCTGGCAGCGTCGGCGGCCGACTGGCTCAGCCGCAGCCGGCAGCGCCCGGCGCGCATCGGTTTCTTCGGCGTCGGACTGATCGCCCGCTACGTGCACTCCTTCCTCGCCGCGACCGGGTGGTCGTTCGACGAGATCGGGGTGCACGACGTGTCGGCGGACAGTGCCGGGGGGTTCTGCGGCTACCTGGAAGCCTCTGCCACAGCCGGCCGGGTCACCATCCACGACCGCGCCGAGGACGTGATCCGCTCCAGTGACCTGGTGGTCTTCGCCACTGTCGCCGCTCGACCGCACGTCAGCGACCTGGCGTGGTTCGATCACAACCCGGTGGTGCTGCACGTGTCGCTGCGCGACCTAGCGCCCGAGATCGTGTTCGCCTCGACCAACATTGTCGACGACGTCGACCACTGCCTGAGGGCCGACACGTCGCCGCACCTGGCCGAGCAGCTCACCGGCAACCGCGACTTCGTGCACGGCACCCTCGACGATGTGATCGCCGGGCGGGTCACGGTGCCGGCGGCCAAACCGGCAGTGTTCTCGCCCTTCGGCCTCGGCGTGCTCGACCTGGCCCTCGGCAAGTATGTGTACGACCACCTCGACCGCTCCGACGAGTTGCGCGTCGTCGACGACTTCTTCCACGAGCTGCGCCGCTACGGATCGTCGCCGAGCAGCCCCGAGCAGCGATAAGAGATCGTCATGGCAGTCGTGTCCTCCCCCGATGCCTTCCACGAGGAGGAGCTGTACGTCGACCTGCGACCTGTGTTCGAGCGGTCGCTGTACCTGAAGTGCGAGGGCTTCAACTTCGCCGGCTCGATCAAGCTCAAGCCGGCGATTGAGATGGTGGAAGCCGCCGAACGCGCCGGCGTGCTGTCCCCGGAATCGATCCTCGTCGAGTCTTCGTCCGGGAACCTCGGCGTGGCGTTGAGCATGATCGCGGCGAGCAAGGGCTACCGGTTCCTGTGCGTGACCGACTTGCGCTGCAACAGGGCGACGAGGCGGCTGATGGAGGCGCTGGGCACCAAGGTGCACACGATCACCATCCCGTCCGAGAAGGGCGGCTTCCTCGGCGCCCGCATCGACTTCATCCGCGCCCTGTGCGCCGCAGGCGGCCGGTACGTCTGGCTCAACCAATACGCCAACCCGAGCAACTGGAGGGCGCACTACAACACCACGGCTCCGGCCATCGTCCGCGAGTTCCCGCGACTCGACGTGCTGTTCGTCGGTGCCGGCACCACCGGCACGTTGATGGGCTGCGCCCGCTACCTGCGAAAGTGGCACCCCCACGTGCGAGTTGTGGCCGTCGACGCCGTCGGCTCGGTCACTTTCGGTCGTCCACCGGGACGCCGGATGATTCCCGGTCTCGGCACGAGCGTGCGCCCGCCGCTGCTCGATGAGTCCTATGTCGATGAGGTGGTCCTCGTCGAGGAGGCCGATGCCATCCGCGCCTGCCATCGTCTCGCCCGTCGCGGGTTCCTCTTCGGCGGTTCCACCGGCACCGTGATCAGCGGTGCGCTGCGCTGGCTCGCGGAGCGAGACGGGCACGATCTCACCGCGGTGGCGATCGCCCCCGACTTCGGCGAGCGCTACCTCGACACCATCTACTGCCCCAACTGGCTCGACGAGCACTTCCCAGACGACATGCTCAGCCCCGACACACGGTGGAGGTCGGGCAGGTCGGTGCCGGCTGCTCACCGCCTCCTAGTGCCCACCTGACCGTGCGAGTCAACTCTTACTTCGCCCATGTGCTGTTCCTCGCGACCGGCACCCTGAGCGATTCCCCCGGCCTGCGGTACGGCGTGCTGGCCGCCGCTGGAGGGCCTGACGCCGGTGCGGCGAGGCGAGTTCACCACCGCCGAACAGTTCGAGTCACGGAAATCAGCGCCAAGGAGCCCAAGTGGTAGCAATTAGTGCCACAAAGGACACCGCGCCCACGACGCACACGAACGGCACCGAGCGGATCCTCGCCGAGGTGCTGGCCGGTGTCGTACACGCCGAGCGGGTGCCGGTCGACAGTCACTTCTTCGACGACCTAGGTGCCAACTCGCTGGTGATGGCACATTTCTGTGCCCGGGTCAGGAAGCGGGACGATCTGCCGTCGGTGTCGATCAAGGACGTCTACGGTCATCCGACGATCCGCAGCCTGGCGGCGGCGCTCACCGACGCCCCGGCGGAGCCGCGCGTCCGGGCACCGGCCGAACCCGCCGGCGCCGGGCAGCACCTGGCGGTACGTCCTGTGCGGAGCTCTGCAGTTCCTGGTCTTCGCCGCGTACTGCCTGCTCAGCGGACTGGTCATCGGCCGGGGCTACGCATGGATCTCGGCCGGTTCGGGCGCCGCGGACGTCTACCTCCGGTCGGTCGTCTTCGGCGGCGGCACGCTCCTCGGGGTCTGCGCGCTCCCGGTGGTGGCCAAGTGGGTGCTCGTGGGCCGTTGGAAGCCCGGCGAGTTCCCCGTCTGGGGCCCGGCCTACCTGCGCTTCTGGACCGTCAAGGCGCTGCTGACACGCCAACCCGATGCGCCTGTTCACCGGCAACCCGCTGTACGTGCTGTATCTGCGGGCCCTCGGCGCCCGGATCGGCAAGGGCGTCACGATCCTCTCCCCAATCGTTCCGGTCTGCACCGACCTGCTGACCATCGGCGCCGGCACGGTGATCCGCAAGGACTCCTCGTTCCTCTGCTACGAGGCGTACGCCGGGCGGATCCGGACCGGCCCGGTCACCCTCGGCAAGGACGTCTTCGTCGGCGAGAAGACCGTGCTCGACATCGGCACCTCGATGGGCGACGGGGCGCAACTGGGCCACTCCTCCGCGTTGCACAGCGGTGTCGCGGTACCGGCGGGACAGCGCTGGCACGGCTCCCCGGCCCAGCGCACAGAGGTGGACTACGTACGGGTCGCGCCCGCCGACTGCGGCACGCTGCGCCGGGCGAGTTACGCGCTGGCCGCCGTGCTCCAGCTGCTCTTCGTGTACGTGCCGCTGACCGTCGGCGGCGGCTTTCTGCTGGCCGCCCTCGCGCCCGTCGCTGGAGGCGCTGGTCGACCCCGGCGCCCTGAACATCGCCTCCGCGCGGTTCTACGTCGAGGCGCTGGCCCTTTCCCTCGCGTCCTTCCTCGGCGTCGTCGTGGTCGGTGTGGTGACCGTGACCCTCGTCCCCCGCGTGCTCAACCTGGTGATCGAGCCGGACAAGGTCTATCCGCTGTACGGCGTGCACTACTCGGCGCAGCGAGCGATCGCCCGGATGACCAACATCAAGTTCTTCAAGTGGCTGTGCGGAGACAGCTCCTACATCGTCCACTACCTGCGGGCCATCGGCTACGACCTCTCGCACGTCGAGCAGACCGGGTCGAACTTCGGCACGGAGGTCGAGCACGAGACCCCGTACCTGGCCTCCGTCGGCACGCGGCACGATGGTCGCCGACGGGCTGTCGCTCCTCAACGCCGACTTCTCCAGCACCTCGTTCCGGCGTCTCGCGGGCGTCGATCGGGCCGCGCAACTTCCTCGGGAACAACATCGCCTATCCCGCGGGCGGCCGGACCGGCGACAACTGCCTGCTCGCGACGAAGGTGATGGTGCCCCTCGACGGCGAGGTCCGCGAGGGCGTGGGGCTGCTCGGCTCGCCGTGCTTCGAGATTCCCCGGTCGGTGGAGCGCGACAGCCGCTTCGACCACCTCCGCGAGGGCGACGAGCTGCGCCGCAGGCTCGCCGCGAAGAACCGCTACAACCTGCGCACGATGGGCGTGATGCTGTTCGTACGGTGGCTGCACTCGTTCGCGCTCACGGTGCTCGGCTTCGCGGCCTTCGACCTGCACGGCGTGCACGACATCGCCGCGGGCGCGCTGATCGGGGCGTCGCTGGTCGTCGGACTCGTGTTCACCACCGGGTACTTCGTGCTGGTGGAGCGGCTGATCCAGCGGTTCCGGCGGCTGGTGCCACGGCTGTGCTCCATCTACGACCCGTACTTCTGGTGGCACGAGCGCCTGTGGAAGGTGCCCGACACCTATCTCAACGTGTTCAACGGGACGCCGTTCAAGAGCGTGGTCTGGCGGCTGCTGGGCGTGCGGATCGGGCGCCGGGTCTTCGACGACGGCTGCTACATCACTGAGCGCACGCTCACCGCCATCGGCAGCGACTGCACGCTCAACGCGCAGAGCAAGATCCAGTCGCACTCGCAGGAGGACGGCACCTTCAAGTCCGAGCACACCACGATCGGCGACGGCTGCACGCTCGGGACCGGCGCGCACGTCCACTACGGGGTGTCGATGGGCGACGGCGCGGTGCTCGCCGCGGACTCCTTCCTGATGAAGGGCGAAGAGGTACCGCCGTATGCGCGCTGGGGCGGCAATCCGGCCGTACCGCAGAAGTACCTGATGGCCTGTCGCGCGGCCGAGGATGAGCGGGTAGCCGCCGAAGAACAACACCGCCAAGCCGAACTGCGCCACGCCCAAGAACGCCAACATGCCGCCGAAGCCAGGTCACGCCTCCTGGCCGTCGCCGCGGTCATCGCCGTTGTCTGCGCGATTGTGGCCGTGGACTTCTACACCCACGCCAACTCAGCGCAGCGGCAGACGCATGACATGTTCCGCGAAGCCACAGCGCTGCGTCTGAACTCGGAAGCCGCTGACATGCTCGCCGGGACAACCACCGGCGGTGACGTTCTGGCCTTCCAGGAACTGCTCGCCGCTCGGACACTGGTCGGCACACCTGACGAGGGCGCCCTACTTCACGCCGTCGCCATCCGCGCGGCCACACTCAAGATCATCAACACCTACGCGGTGGTCGGTGTGGTGTTCAGTCCCGACGGGCATCGCCTCGCCACGGCGAGCGGCGACAGCACGGTACGGGTGTGGAACGCCGATAGCGGCCAACCCCTGGGCGCGCCCCTGACCGGTCACACCGGCGCGGTGCTCGGTGTGGCGTTTAGCCCCGACGGGCACCGGCTGGCCACCGCCAGCGACGACACCACGGTGCGGGTGTGGAACGCCGATACCGGCCAACCCCTCGGCGCCCCCCTGACCGGCCACACCGGCGCGGTGTGGAGTGTGGCGTTTAGCCCCGACGGGCACCGGCTGGCCACCGCCGGCGCCGATACCACGGTGCGGGTGTGGAACGCCGATACCGGCCAGCCCCTCGGCGCCCCGCTGACCGGCCACACCGGCGCGGTGGGCGGTGTGGCGTTTAGCCCCGACGGGCACCGGCTGGCCACCGCCGGCGCCGACACCACGGTGCGGGTGTGGAACGCCGATACCGGCCAACCCCTCGGCGCCCCGCTGACCGGTCACACCGACACGGTGCACGGTGTGGCGTTTAGCCCCGACGGGCACCGGCTGGCCACCGCCAGCGACGACACCACGATCCGGTTGTGGAACGCCGATACCGGCCAACCCCTCGGCGCCCCGCTGACCGGTCACACCGGCAATGTGTACGGTGTGGCGTTTAGCCCCGACGGGCACCGGCTGGCCACCGCCAGCGGCGACAGCACGGTGCGGGTGTGGGACGCCGATACCGGCCAGTCCATCGGTGCTCCCCTGACCGGCCACACCGACGCGGTGTGGAGTGTGGCGTTTAGCCCCGACGGGCAGCGCCTGGCCACCGCGAGCGGCGATAACACGGTGCGGGTGTGGAATGCCGATACCGGCCAACCCCCCGGCGCCCCGCTGACCGGTCACACCGGCGCGGTGCACGGTGTGGCGTTTAGCCCCGACGGGCACCGGCTGGCCACCGCCAGCGACGACACCACCATCCGGGTGTGGAACGCCGATACCGGCCAACCCCTCGGCGCCCCGCTGACCGGCCACACCGGCGCGGTGCACGGTGTGGCGTTTAGCCCCGACGGGCACCGGCTGGCCACCGCCAGCGACGACACCACCGTGCGGGTGTGGAACGCCGATACCGGCCAACCCCTCGGCGCCCCGCTGACCGGCCACACCGGCGCGGTGTGCGAGTGTGGCGTTTAGCCCCGACGGGCGCCGGCTGGCCACCGCCGGCGACGACACCACGGTGCGGGTGTGGAACGCCGATACCGGCCAACCCCTCGGCGCCCCGCTGACCGGCCACACCGGCGCGGTGTGGAGTGTGGCGTTTAGCCCCGACGGGCGCCGGCTGGCCACCGCCGGCGACGACACCACGGTGCGGGTGTGGAACGCCGATACCGGCCAACCCCTTTGCCGAGCTCGACATTGCGGTGGCACCGGCCTTCCCGGCGGCGTCCCCCTGACCGGCCACACCGACGCGGTGTGGAGTGTGGCGTTTAGCCCCGACGGGCACCGGCTGGCCACCGCCGGCGCCGACACCACGGTGCGGGTGTGGAACGCCGATACCGGCCAACCCCTCGGCGCCCCGCTGACCGGCCACACCGACGCGGTGTGGAGTGTGGCGTTTAGCCCCGACGGGCACCGGCTGGCCACCGCCGGCGCCGACAACACGGTGCGGGTGTGGAACGCCGATACCGGCCAACCCCTCGGCGCCCCGCTGACCGGCCACACCGACGCGGTGTGGAGTGTGGCGTTTAGCCCCGACGGGCGCCGGCTGGCTTCCGCAAGCGGCGACACGACGGTGCGGATCTGGCCAGCCATCGCCTCACCAGAAATGCTGTGCGACAAACTCACCACCAACATGAGCCGCGCACAATGGGCTAACTCGGTGTCCCCGGCCTTCGGGTACGTAGCGTTATGCCCAGGGCTTCCCATCCCACCCGACGGGACGCCGGGATGACCGCCGTGAGCAATGTCTGTCAGGCATCGACGTCGTGCTTAGAGCGGATGACCGCACCATCAATCCCATTAGTGACCAGCTCTGGTGGTTAGGCATTCAACGCTATGGAGGTGCTCGTGCTGATTTCGACCTTGGGGCTGACCCGGTCGCGTAGCAGACTCGCGCTCGTGGGGATCTCGGTCATTCTCGCCGCAACGGCTTGCAGTTCTGTAGCCGTGGAGCCGCCCCCCACCCCGCCGCAGTCGCAGCCGAGCTCTAACGCCACCGCGCCGCAGTCGCCACCGAGCTCCAACGCCACTACGTCTGACAGGCCATCGGTGCAGCAACTGGCCGGTGAGGTGAGCCTTGCCAGGGCAGTGAAGCACCTTCAGGCACTGCAGAAGATTGCCGACGAGCGCGGCGGCAACCGGGCCGCCGGGACCCCCGGCTACGACGCGAGCGTCGATTACGTGGTCGGCGTGCTGCACCGCGCCGGCTTCAGGGTCAGCACCCCGACCTTTGAGGCGTCGGCAAAGGACGGCGTCGGCGCGAGCGGGTCCCAGCGCAACGTCATCGCGCAGACCCGCACCGGAGACCCCGGCCACGTCGTGATGATCGGCGCCCACCTCGACTCGGTCTCGGACGGCCCGGGCATTGTCGACAACGGCTCCGGCGTGGCGAGTGTGCTGGAGATCGCCACCCAGCTTGGTGCCGACCCGTCAGTGCAGAACACGGTGCGGTTCGCGTTCTTCGGCGACGAGGAGAGCGGCGCCCGGGGCTCGAGCGGCTACGTGGAGGGGTTGTCCGGAGACGACCACAAGAAGATCAAGCTGTATCTGAACGTGGACATGGTGGCCTCTCCGAACGGCGGATACTTCGTACAGGGCGGCAAGGGCAGGGACGCGGAGGAGGCAGGCCCTCCGGGTTCGGCCCCAATCGCGCGGGTGCTCGCCGACCAGCTGACCAAGACCGGCGTGACCACCCCGGAGGTAGTCGAGTTCGTCGGGGACGATGAATCACCCTTCATCGAGGCCGGCATCCCGGTTGGCGGCGCAGAGAACGGCGACGATGAGAAGAAGACGGCCAAGCAGGCCAAAGCCTGGGGCGGGCAGGCCGGCGAGCCCTATGACCGCTGCTACCACGAGGCTTGCGACAACATCGACAACGTCAACCGGGACATGCTCGACCACTACATGCGGGCAATCGCCGGTACCCTCGCCCACTTCGCGACATCCACAGACGAGCTGCGCTGACTTGTTCAGGTTGAGCCCAGGACTACGGCGATCGCAAGGCTCCCTCGCTTCCGGACCCAGCGTCCGTGGAGGCGGCGGACTCTGGCGTCTCGTCCCACCGTCATCTGCGCGCCGCTACACCGTGATCTCGCTGAGCCAACGCTTGCCGGTACGGTCTCGACCGACATGCAGCAGGATCTGCTCGACGGCAAAGGACCAAGATCGGCGTCCACCGCAATGCTTGACTCGCTGTCGGAGAAGTACTCGCGCCACACCGGGGAAACCGGGCGCCGTAGGAGTGACGCTATATGGGGCGAATTCCGCGGAAACGCCGCTGCCGCAGCGAGTTCCGGGTCCGAGTGCAAGGGATGGCGGTCGCCGCAACGGGCGTTGATAACTCATTCCCCATCCCCATGGCCTATGCACGCCGGCCGCGCAGGTCGCGATGATCACCAAGCAGTACATCTCTGTCCGGCGCGACCAGCCGCGATTTCGGCGCGATCTCGGTGGTCGACCGCAAGCACGCGGCGAAGGACCCGAAGGCGTACTTCTAAGAGAAGCCGATAACCATTGAGGATCATCAGAATTCGCGGTAGATCGCCGTGGTCGCACTCGCTGTAATTCCCCACTGACGCTCATCGAAATTCCCCACCCCCGTGGCTGCGCCGATGGAGGCGGGCGTCCCTCGATGCTGCTGGTGTCTGACGCCCTGCAGCACCTGTCGAAGGAGGCCCGCCTTCTCGTGCTCACATGGGAGGACGATGTGGAAGTACACGTCCTGCGTACACCTGGTTGGTCGATATCGGCGATCGCTCGCCATACGGGATTCGATCGAAAGACGGTACGGGCGTATCTGTCCGGGCAGCGAACGCCTGGGGTGCGGGCGCGGCCGTCGCCGGATCCGTTCGAGCCGTTCATCCACTATGTGACGGCGCGGTTGCGCGAGGACCCGCACTTGTGGGTCCGCACGCTGCTTGATGAACTCGAATAGCGTGGGTTCGGTCTGTCGTATCAGAGCTTGACGCGCAACGTCCGCGCCCGTGGTCTGCGACCGGTGTGCGCGACCTGCCGCTCGGTGACGGAGCGTCCGAACGCGATCATTGCGCATCCACCGTGGGCCGAAACCCAGTGGGCCTGGCGGATTTGCCGGATCACCCGTGCTAAGTCGATTGCTTACAGGTCGTCGAGGTTGATGATGCCGTCCTGAATGGCTCGCGCGACCAGGGCGGCTTTAGTGGTTGCCGGACGCCCGACCGCCGCATACTTGGCGCGCACCCGCTGCAAGTGTGTGCGCACCGTGGAGGGCGCGATGTGTAGCTTCTCGGCAACCAGATCCTTGCTCTCGGCCTGAAACCACGCGATCAGCACTTCCTCCTCCCGCGCCGGCAGACGAGGTCGGCCAAGGCTTCGGTCGTTGAACATCGCGCCTGCCATGCGGGGGGCGACGTATGGGATGTCGACGCAGGCAGCCCGGATTGCATCTATGAGATGGTCCTTGCTCTCTGTCTTCACCACATAACTCGCGACGCCGAGGTCAAGGCACTTCAAGATGATCTCGTCGGCGTCAATGTGCGAAAAGACGACCACCCGGTGGCCGGCCATTACGACCTTGTCAACCCCCGACAGGTCGACATGTCTGCTGTCGAGTTCCAGATCAACGAGAACGACGTCAACGTCCGTTGATCCTGGCGGTTGATTGTGTAGGAATGACTCTGCGGAGAGATAGTGGCCGGCAACATCGATGGGTGGGTCGGCCTCTCTGCACCAGATCGCGATACCGGCGTGAATGACGTCGTGATCATCAATGACTGCTATCGCGATGTCAGACGGCATGGTCGTAGGTGGGACTGTCGTGGGATGCTGTCGGTAGTGGGTGACGGATCGTCAGCCAGGTGGTGCCGTTAAGCGTGACGACTTCGTGTGTTCCGGTTCCGACGGTGGGCTCCTCATCGTCGGGCCCTGCTGTGTAACCGTGGCAGACAACGCTAACAATCAATTCTTTGCTTGTGCTGGCCAGGACGAGGCGGGCGCCATCCGTGCTTTTGTCCAGGAGGCGAGAGATCGCCTCGGTCAGCTGCTCGATGACGGCTTCGCCGAGGTCAGGCAGCTTCGAGTCAACCTGCACGTCGACGTCGATATTGCGGTTGCTGGCGGCGTCCACGGCCGGCCGTAACGCGTGCAGCAACGGGTGGTCAAACGCGCGGGCCCGATCCAACAGCGTCCGAATTCGCTGCAATTCGGCTCTCGCTTGCTGTCGAAGCGCGGCATCGATTGGTAAGCCGCGGCTCAGCTTGGTCAGCAGTGGAATCACGCTGCGCCTCAGGTCGGCGTAGCGCCGTCGATATTCGGCTTGCAACGCGGCGGCCACCCGCTGCCGGGCGAGCAAATCGAGCCGAGCCTGCATTTCCGCATGTTCTGCCGATTCCGCGTCAATGATCATCGCGTTGGCGACCTGAGCAAAGGCCTGCATGACGACGACATATGAGCCCAAGAACGCCAAACTGACGAGGATGCTGGCGGAGGGCTCCCGGGCGAACGTGACAGCACAACTGACGACCCAGTGGGCGCCGAGGATCGCGATGGCCGTGCGGAGCGGCAAACCAAGCAGCAGTGCCGACAGACACCAGCCCACCGTGAATAGCGAACACTGCGCGGCGTCGCCTAGCAGACTGGGCGGGATCGAGGCAGGTTGCACAATGGTCGATACGAATAGAGCCGCGACCGCAAGCCAACGAAGCCTGCTGTGGGGAGCTTTAAGAGTGCGCAACGCTGCTAAGCAACTCAGCGCCGCCAGCGCGAGCAAACCAGACTGAAGAGCCGGATGGACGATGTAACTGAAGATTAATGGCGCCGTCAGGACCACGTTGAGCAACGCAAAGCTAACCAAGGCGTAGCCGTAGCGGATGCGGACGCGTTCTATCAGTTGACCCGGGTCAGGGCCCGACTCCGGCGTGCGCCCGCGCTGCGCAGTGTCGGCCCAGGACAGCTCGACGGCGGTGCCGCGCCCGGGAACCGAGTGGATGGTGGCCGTGGCGCCAACCCGCTCCATCCGCCCGACGATCGACTCGGCGATGCCACGGCCAGTTGTCGACAGCATCGGGATGAACCCGCTGCCGTTGTCGCTGACTACGAGGCTGTGCTGGCAAACCTCGACGGAGATCGCTGTTGCGCCGGCGTGCCGGTCAACGTTAGTCATCGCTTCGCCTGCGGCCGCTACGATGGCCATGCCGAGTTCGCCCTCCAGCCATAGCGCAGGTGTTCCCTGAAATCGGACGGAGGTGCGGATGCCGCTGGCCTGTTCGCGCAATGCTGCTATCAACTCAATGCGCCGCGTTTGGGTCGAGGGCCGACTGTTCAACACAGCGAGATCGCGTCTGGCTTGGGCGGCAAGGCGATCCGTTGGAATCGGCGTTTCGCTGCCTACCATCAGCAGTGTGGACGCTGCGGTGTCATGAAGCAGCGCGAACTGCTCTCGCTCGTAACTTTTGACGGCCTCGGCTACGCGCCTATCAAGTTCAGCGGCTTGCTGCTGACTGTCGCGAGCCCGATCAATCGCCCCCGCCGCTCGTAGCACCACCACCCGCACTAACGCGGACATCGCGGCTTGTACCACGAAGAAACGCAGTGAAGCCATCGCAGGCACGCTTGCCCAACCGACGACCGATGCGGCACCGGCAGCGTAAGTCGCGACAAGGATTGCGGTCATCGGCAACGAGACGCGCACCGGTAGGCTAGCGGCGAAACTGACGATGGCAGTTGCCGCGATCGCCTCCGTCGCACCCCAATTCAGGTCCAGCCCGGACCTAGTGGTTAACAAGGGAACTGCCGCGCAGATTGCCAACGTAAAGGCAAAGTCGATGGCAGTGAATACATTCCGATGCGATCGCGTGGCGAGCCGATAGACGGCCCAGCATCCGAGGGCGGCAACCAACCATTTGCCGGTCGGCTTCGCGATGGAAGCGGGGTCTGCGAGCGTGACGACTGCGGCCAGAACGTTCGTGCAGTGACGCATCAGTAGGACCATGGTGTATGCGCGTTCCACATACAGTCGGTGAAAGCCGTAGTCCATCTCTAGCACCGTTGCTGAACCCCCACCCTGCGTGCCACGAAGGCACTCCGCGCGAGACTGGGCCTTTCAGCAAATCCTAGTCTTCGCATGTCGGTAGTCCAAGAGGTTAATTCTTCACAATTTGCCGATCCTGCTCTTAGTTATCTAATTCCTTCCCTCACGGGCTCTTTATGGCACAGAATCATAGTTAGCTACGTCCTCTTCAGCGACAGCTGGGAGTCCGCCGAGCAAAGATCCCAGCAATATTGCGTTGGCAATGCCCCCATCTCGTGTTGCCACTCCAGAGCCGGGGACCGACGCATAGTGATTGGTGTTTCGGTGCGCGCAGCACGGTTCGTCACATGCCCGCATCAGCGGGCGTCGGCAATCACTTGCGGCGGTTTCAGCAAGCGCATAACCGGAGTGAATGGAGCCGTCGAGGGTTGGGGTTGGTTCCCTGTGCCTCGGTGCCCTCGTGCGGTGGTGTTCACCGAGAGTGTGACCGGGATGCCGAGACGGCGGCGGGTCACGCTCGCGGTGTTTTTCGCCAGCGGCGCTTAACCACGCGCCGTGCCGAGATCGATCGTGTCGGCGGCACGTGACAACTGACCCCGGCGTGGCACCCGAATTTTGATCCCCTGGTCCGTGGTCGGTGTTGATGGTGACGATCTGCTCGGCCGGCCAGCCCAGTGCGATCGCCTTCTGCCGCAAAGCGTATGGCGGGCGGGTGGATTCGGTGTTGGTCAGCACCTGCCGCACTGTCGACTGGCGCACGTACATGTAGGCGGTGCGGGCCAGGTGCGCGCCGGTCACCTTCGCCGCGGCCTGCTCGTTCATCGCAGCTCACCCCTGCGCCGCGACAGCCAGCCCGATGACTTAAGCGGCATAATCTGTCTAACAGTGGCGGCATGATCACGTTCAGTCGGATAGGCCATCGATCAACCGCCGCATTTCGACCAGATCGGCGAACCGGACCGGCGACCGGCCCGCGGCCATCGTGACGAACGCATCCGGCTCAGCCGCATCCGTCCAACCCACCGGAAGCGAGAACTGCCGGCCAGGAAGAACACCCGATCCTCCGACCACGTCTGCAGCACGGCTAGAAAAGCAAACTCCCATCCCGTCCACGGATGGAATGGATGCGTCACCCGGACAGTTCGCTGATCACCAACCGGATCGAGCGCAGTTGAGGACGCAGAACAACGCCCTAGCCGAGACGATCAACGGCCTGTACAAGACCGAGCTGATCAAACCCCGCAAGCGCTGGCGCAGCATCGACGAAGTCGAGTACGCCACCGCCGAATGGGTCGACTGGTTTGGATATGCGGGTGATCTCGGCGTGTCTGGCATGGGTCCGAGCGGCCGGCGCGGATGCTTATTCCCGGAGGTGGTCGGTCGTGTTCGTTCCGTGTCTGGTCGCTGCGGTGCAGGACGACGGCGCGCCACGCTTGGGGCATCGGTTGCTCGACGGTTATCTGGCGATGGTGGCTGCCCGTGCTCGTCACAACACGGTGCTGGCCACCGCGTTCGACCTGAAGGTGTTCTTCACGGTCGTGGGCAAGGACCCCGCGGAGGTCAGCAACGCGGATGTGCTGTTGTTCATCCGGGCGCAGCGGCAGCCGCGGCGCGGCGTTGAAGTGGTACGGATCGAGGACGGTGAGGCCGGGCTGTCCGCGCGCACCATCAAACGGCGCCTGGCGTCGGTAACCGGCCTGTTCGAGTATCTAGTGATGCGCGGCATAGTCGTGAAGAATCCGGTGCCGCATGGGTTGTCGACACGCAGCCCGAAGCGGACCGTGCCGCTGATTCGGACTCCGCGGACGTTGCCGCGGGTGATTGACCCGGACGAGGCCGATGCGCTGCTCGCGGCGTTGCGCACGCACCGGGATCGCGCCATGGTGCAGGCGATGCTGTTGGGTGGGCTGCGGCGCTGCGAGGTACTAGGCCTGCGGCTAGAAGACGTGCGTCCCGGGGAGAAACGCCTGTTCATTGCGGACGGCAAGGGCGGGCATCAGCGGATCGTTCCGGTGTCGGCACGCTTCTTCACAAGCCTGGCCGACTACCTCGAGATCGAACGGCCGGCCACCGCGGCGACGGATCGGGTGTTCGTCGCGCTCAAGGGCCCGCGTCGCGGCCAGCCGTTGAGCGCGGCCGGGCTGGGCGAGATCATCGCCGGCGCACGCCGCCGTGCCGGAATTGTTCATCTGACTTGTCATCAGTTGCGGCACACGTGCTTTACACGGCTGCGCGAGGCCGGGATGCCGTTGGAGGCGATCCAGGCCCAGGCCGGTCACCGCTCGATCGAATCCACCCGCATCTATCTGCATTTGGCCAACGATTGGCTCGCCGGTGAATACCGGCGGGCGGTCGAGGCGATCGACGCGCAAGCAGCGCAGGTGCCGTGATGCCTGCGCCGCTGGTGCTCGAGGACGACGACGCGATGGTGGTCGAACGCTATCTCGCCGCGATGGGCGCCGCCGGCCGCCGAACCGGTGCATCCACCACGCAAGCGGCGCGGACCTGCCAGTCCAGGATCCGCCGCGGCGGCGGATGGAATCAGATGACCCGGGCCGCACAGATCGACGCGGTGCGCAAGGCCCGCTCGTTCACATCGTGGCTGATGGTGACCGGCCAGATCGGCGTCGATGCCGAGCAGTTGTATGACACCGGGCTTCGCCGGGGCAATGCCGGAAGGTTGTTCTGCCCGCACGACCACCGCTGGTTCACCGACATCTGTACTCGGCTCGGTACCTCTGCCGCGGACGTGACGTTGCAGTGGAACACGCTGGTCAAGATCGCGGTGATCACCGGGGCAACGGCGCGAACGGTGACCGACGACGAATTCGGCACTGCCCGAGCCGCGTTGATCGCCGCCTACTCCCGCCGGCAGACACCCAGCGCCGGGCGAACCATCGCGGCGGTCTGTCACCGCCTGCAATTGAGCCTGTTCCACGCCGGGCGGCTCACCACGCTGCGCGGGCCTGCCTACCGCGAGCCGGTATCGGTGACCGGATGGTCAACGGTTGCACCGGGATTCGCCGAGACGGCACGCCGCTACGTCGAACAGGTCACGGTGAGCCTGCGGCCGAACACGGTCAAACACATCGAACGCGACCTGCGTCAGTTCGGTACCTGGCTGGCCGACACCCACCCCGAGGTGGCCACCTGCGCCGAGCTGCACCGTGAGCACATCGAAGCGTTCAAGACGTGGTTGGCGACCCACCCGACGGCGGCCACCGGGAAACCACTCAACCGGGTCAGCATCAAGAACGCGTTGATCAACCTGCACTGCTTCCTCACCCGGATCACCGAGTGGGATTATCCGAACGCACCGGTCCGGCCGCTGATGTTCCCCGGCGACCTGCCGATCGTCGACAAAGCGCTGCCGAGGTTTCTCGACGACGCAGCGGCGGCCAAACTGCTGCGCGCCGCGCGTGCCGACCCGGATCCGTTGTCCCGGTTGATCGTCGAACTGCTCGCCCGCACCGGCATCCGCCGCGGCGAGCTGCTCGCACTCACCGTCGACGCGGTCGTGCAGATCGGATCCGCGTACTGGCTGCGGATCCCCATCGGCAAGCTGCACAACGACCGCTATATTCCGCTGCACCCACAGCTCAAAGAACTGCTCGACGACTGGACCACCCAGCACCGACCGAGCGAGCTACGCACGAATCGTCTTCTGCTCGAACATAACCGGCCGATCAGCGACCACCGGATCACCAAGGCACTGCGGCATCTGGCCGAAACCGCAGGGATCGGCAACGTCACCGCCCACCAACTGCGCCACACCCTGGCCACCCAAGCCATAAACCGCGGCATGAGCCTGGACGCGATCGCCGCCCTCCTCGGACACAAGACCCTTGCCATGACGATGATCTACGCCCGCATCGCCGACAGAACTGTCGCCGACGAGTATTTCGCCGTCACCGAGAAGGTCGAAGCGCTCTATGACCAACCCCGCCGACTCGGCAGCCACGACGAAGGCGCCGAAATGCGCAAACTTCGGACCGAGATGCACCGTCGCATGCTCGGCAACGGTTACTGCGCGCGACCCGTCGAAATGGACTGCCACTTCGAATCCATCTGCGAATCCTGCAGCTTCTTCGTCACCACCATCGAATTCCGCCCCACCCTGCAGCGCCAACGCGACGACGCGGCAACCAAGGGCCAACTCGGACGCCAGAAGATCTTCGACAGCATCCTGGACCGGCTCGACACCGATGCATCCTGACCCGGCCCTTGACGCCGATCACCCACATAAGTTCAACCACCGCTGTCTCTACCAATACTGCGGCGACATCCCACCCGTCGAACTGGAGAAGGCCTACTGACATGAAAATGAAGTTGACTACGGACCGCTGAGTGCAGCATCAAGGTACTCGCGGCTCGGATCGGCGGAGATGCGTTGTTGCGGTTGGTTGTTCAGGCGGTGTCGGCGAGGGGTTCGAGGGTGACTCTATAGCCGAGTGATTCGAGTTGCTTGAGTGCGCGCGCCTTGGTCTTGCGGGAACGCGGCGGGTGTAGTAGTCCAGTCCGGGCTCGCGGTAGAACTCACCGTTGGAGAGCATGTGCCAGGCGGCGATGACCATGGCGTGTTCGACGGAAACCAACGCGCGCATCGGTCCGCGTCGAGCGGTGATCCGGTGGTATTTCGCCCAGAAGTAGGTGTTCTTCCGCTTCACCACCGAGAGTGCCGCAATCCCCAAAGCACCCTTGAGATATCGGTCGCCGGGGCGGGTGCTCGTGGATTTCACCTTGCCGGCCGACTCGTTCGATCCCGGGCAGACTCCGCACCACGATGCGAGATGCTGCGCGGTCGGGAAGACGCTCATATCGGCGCCGGTTTCGGCGATGAACACCTCGGCGACGATCCGGGATATGCCCGGAATGCTCATCAGCAACTCCCGGGCGCTCCGAAAGGGCTCCATCGCCGCCTCGATGCGGCGTCCAGGCGGGCGATGTCGGCGTTGTGTGCGTCGATCCGGTCCAGGAACAGCCGGGTCATGAACCGATGGTGCTCACCGAACCGCCCGGTCAACGCCTCGGTCAACGCCGGGATCTTCGGCCGCATCCGCGGGTGCACCAGCTCCGCGATCGCCGCCGGATCCTGCTCGCCGTCGATCAACGCCTCCAGCATCGCCCGTGCTGACACTCCGGTGATGTTGGACACCACCGAGGTCA
Organism: uncultured Actinomycetota bacterium; assembly: GCA_963848855.1. Classification (GTDB taxonomy): domain Bacteria; phylum Actinomycetota; class Actinomycetes; order Mycobacteriales; family Mycobacteriaceae; genus Mycobacterium. The sequence goes on along the minus strand of CAWKFL010000003.1, from coordinate 219,504 downwards.
GCTTCACCCCGGCGTCTTCGAGGAGCTTCTCCAGCCGCTGCGCCTCCCGGCTACGTTCGCGGGTGATGACGGTGCGGGCTCTGGTCAGATCCCGCAGCTGGCGAATCGGTGGCGGCGGCACCAACGAGGCCCGCACCAGCCCGTGCGCACCCAGATCGGCCAGCCACGCGGCATCGGAGACATCGCTCTTGCGGCCGGGCATGTTCTTCACCGCACGGGCGTTGACCAAAATCACGTCGAGCTCGTCTTCGAGCAGGTAGTAGAACGGCTTCCAGTAGTCGCTGGTTGCCTCGATCACCACACAGGTCACCTTCTCGTCGAGCAGATGATCTCGCAGCGCCAGGATCTGGTTGCTCATCGCGCCCCACGTCGTCACCGTCACCGCCGTGCGGGTCCGGCCGCGCCCCTGGATCCGGACACACACCTTCGCGTCCTTCTTCGAGATGTCGATGCCCGCGCACCGCGCATGCACTACCTCCATCGCCGTTCCTTCTGATCAGTCCGGAGCGCACAACAACCCCAGGGTTCCGTTGTCGGCGTGTGCGTTTCGGGGAGGACAGGATGAAACAACAATCTGACATTCGTGCTCAAAGGCAACATTCCACGGTACCCGTGGAAAAAGAGTGCCCTCCCTCGCCAAGCTACGCTGCGGGCTCACAGGCACCGTAGTAGAAACGGGATCGGCCGAAACACACTGAACCAGTCTGCGCTTCCGCGCAGCCCACCCGGCGAGTCCGCTACCCCCGCGCCCAGCCGAGCCGCCGCACGCATTTTCCAACCCCACGGCGGAAGCGAAGCGCCCCTCAGCAGCTACGCTCAACAACGGAGCCCAGCCGTCGGCTGAGTTCTCACACCACGAAGTCTCCGGACTCACCGGGGCGATTCAGATAGACATAGGAGATCTCGTTTTCTTCGATGGTTCCGCCGACGACGGAGACGCCCTCGACCACGTGGGTATGTATTTCGGGACAGACGCCGATGGCCATCATCGATTCGTTCGACCCGAAAGATTCCCGAGAGACCCACGCTTGCTGATCGCGGCGGCGCATCACTGCTCGACGGCAATGGACACTACGCATTGGCTTTTCGCGCCGTCCGGCGACTTTGAAACGGACTAGTTTGCGGGTCGCACATCGCGGCAAGACAGCAGGGCATGACTGAGCGGCGATGAATCTGCAATTCTAAGATGCTTGCGCTGCTGCTCAAGTACTTTGCGCGGGCCCACATCTGGGTCTATCAGCGCACGAACGGGTGGTTGGGCGTGCGGCTGCTGTGGTTTCCCGCGGCGCTGATCACCACTACGGGGCGAAGGACCGGCGAGCAGCGCATCACCCCGACGCTGAATCTGCGTGACGGCGATCGGGTCGTGCTGCCGCCATCGTTCGGCGGCCCCGCCGCTCACCCAGGGTGGTATCGCAACCTGAAGGCGGATTCGCGCCGAGCACCTCGACCTCATCGCCCGTAATGCCAGCGATGATGAACGAAACCGCCACTGGCCCAAGCTGATCAGGATTTATCCGCCATATCGCGGCTATCGGAAGGCGGCGGATCGGGTGATTCCGCTGGTTGTTTGCGACCGATGATGAGATTGAGGACCACCGCCGCCGCGAGCAGGCCCGCTCCCGCAGCCATCGTCACGGGGTGGAGATACAGCAGCAGCGCCGCCGCGGGGGCACAGAGCAACCGCTCGGCCAACCCTGCCCGGTGGATCAGCCAGCCACCGGTGACGACGGCCAGCGCCGCCACTGCGAGTGCGCCGACCGCACCCGTCCACACCAAGTCACCGAACGATCGCAAGCCGAGCAGGCCCTCGCCGTTGTCGGTGAGCACGAATGCGAAGGGCACCAGGAACGCAGGCAGCGTGTATTTCCATGTCTGCCACATGGTTCCGATCACCTTGCCGCCGGTGATCGCTGAAGCGGCGACAGCGGCAAGCGCCGTCGGCGGAGTGACTTCGGACAACACGGCGAAATAGAAGACGAACATCGCCACCGCCGGTGCGGCGACACCGAGATCCTGCAGAGCAGGTCCCACGATCACCCAACTGATCACGAACGACGCAGTGACAGGCACCGCAAGACCAAGGACCGACACCGCCAATGCCGCGAACACTGCGGTGAGAATCAGGACGGCCGTGGGATTTTCGGTGATGGTGCGGGCGGTGTTGACCAGTATGGAGTTCAACTGCAGACCCAAACCGGTCCGGGTGATCATCGCCGCGATGACGCCCGCCGCGGCGCACACCGTCGCGACCGAAAGCACCCCTCGCACGCCCGTCGCCAGCGCACTGTAGAGCTTGGCCGGGGTGAGCCGGTTATCGCGATCCAGGTACGACAGCACGATCTGTACCGCCGTCGCGTAGACGACGGCCCGCATGGCCGACACGTCCATCGCCAGGAACACGACGATCATCGCCAGCGAGATCAGGTGATAGCCGAATCTCCCCAGTAGCCGCCAGGTGGATTGCCTTTCGACATCGACCTCACGCGTCGCGTACCGTCGGGCATCGATCTCGACGGCGAGCAGAATACCGAGGTAATAGAGGATCGTCGGCACGATCGCCCAGACCAGGACCGTGAGATACGGCACCCCGAGATACTCGGCGATGATGAATGCCGCCGCGCCAAGCGTCGGTGGGGACAGGATCGCACCGATCCCCGCCGCGGCCAGCATCCCACCGGCGTTCTCGCTCGGGTAGCCCGCGCGGCGCAGCACCGGCCACGTCACCGATCCGAGGCTGACCGTCGTTGCGGTGCCCGAGCCCGACACACTGCCCATCAGGAACCCGGCCAGCGTCACCGTGCGACCCGGCGCCGCGCGCGACTTACGGAACGCCGAGAAGGACAGGTCGACGAAGAACTTGCTGGCGCCCGACGCGTCCAGCACGGCCCCGTAGATCGTGAACAGCACAATGTAGGTGGCCGCGACGTCGAGTGGCACCCCGTACAGGCCGGTCGACTGGATGAACGATGCGCTGACGATCTGATCCCAGTCCACGCCCGCATGCGCGATCGCGGCACCTTGCGGCAGATAACCGCCGTAGTACGCGTAGGCGAGCGCCAGCAGGCAGACGATCGGCAGCGCCGCGCCCGTCGTTCTGCGGCAGGCTTCGAGCACAAGCAGCAACACGATCGACCCGACGACGACGTCGATCATCGCAGGCGTGCCCTGCCGACCCAGAAATTCGTTGAATCCGCCACCGCCGTCGCCGATTTCGAAGGGCAGCACTGGGTAGAGGCACACCACCAGCGCCACCACGGCGAGCACCCAGTCGACCGGCGTCGGGTTGTCCCGGGTGGTCTGCGTGGCCTCGTCCTTGTTGCGGCGGAGTCGCAGCCCGGAGCGGTAACACAACAACGTCAGCGGCAACACCGCCGCCAGGAACAAGATCAGCGAGAACTGATTGCCCTGCGCGAGCGGTCTGAATACCTGATACAGCGCGAACAAGCCGATCAGGACGCACGCGACGGTGACCAAATGGCGTACCCACCCAGTCAACTGACGCGCCGGCTTCTCGTCCTCATAGGAGGCGGCCGCAGCGACGTCTGCGGCCGGTGTCTTCCGGTCGGCGTCGCGTTCGTTCTCGGTCAGGTGGCTGCGCCGAGCTCGTCGAGCGCCTTCTTGGCGCCAGGATGCAGCGGCACCGGGCTGGTCTGGCGGGCGCCGTCCAGCGTTATGCCGTCGGCAGCCTTGTTCGCCTTGACCAGATCGGCCTTGTTGTCGAACAGCGCCTTGGTCAGCACGCAGGCGGTGTTTCCGTCCATATCGTCTTTGACCAGAAGCAGATTGGGCACGACGACGGTCGGCATGTCGGCAGGAGTCTGATAGGTGCTCGCCGGGATCACGCCGCGCTCGTAGATCGGGTTGATCTCCTGCAGCTTTTGCAGCGTATCCGTGACGTCGAGGAACTTGACGGCATCCCGTCGGCTCACGAAGAGATCGGTGATCCCGCCGGTCGGCAGACCTCCCGACCAGAACATGGCGTCGATCGAGCCGTCCTTCATGCCCTCGACGGTCTTACCCAGTTCCGTGCGTTGCGCCTGAATGTCTTTCGACGGATCGAGTCCGACCGCCTCGAGCATCCGGTTGGCGATCACCTCCGTACCGGAGTTGGGTGCTCCGGTGGAAACCCGCTTTCCCCGCATATCGGCGATCGAGTTGATACCCGCGTCGCTGAGGGCGATCACCTGGGTGTAATTGGGATACAGCCGCGTCAGCGCGGCGATGGGTTGCTTCTCACTCGAATGAAGCCGTGCCGTTGATGGCGTCCGCGGCCGTGTCGGCGAGCGAGAATGCGACCTGGTGTGTGCCCGCGACGAGCTGCTGGATGTTCTGCAGCGACGCCGATGTCTCCGCGGCGGTGGCCTTCAACTTGCCTGCGGTCGCCTTGTTGATCACCTCCGCATAGGCGCCACCGAGCGTGTAGTAAACACCGGTGGTGTTCCCCGTTGCGATGCTCAGCCGGGCGTCAGCGGTCACTTCGCACGACGTCGGCTCGGTTTCCGCGGCAGCGGAGTCGTCACCGCGCTGTCCGCCACAGCCGGTTAGTAGCAACAACATTGCGCCGACAAGAGCCGGCAATCTCGACCGTCGCATCGTTCCACTATGACCGCCGATCGTCCGTTTGGAGTGACGATTCGCGATTCGACATCGCCCTATCTATGGAACGAGGACGACTTTCCCGCATGCGTGTCCCTGCTCGACCAACGCGAGCGCCGCCTCGGCGTCGGAAAGAGGGCGGACATCGGTGACGTGCGGATCAAGCTTGCCCGCCACCACCAGCCGGGCGAGTTCTGCGAGCACTGCGGAGCTGCGGTCACGAACAAGCTCGAAACCGCCGAGCTCCACCGCCAATGCCTTGTCCGCGAACGATGTCAGACGCGCGGGATCCTTCAACAGCCCGGCAACCGTACGCAGGGCATCCCCGCCCGCCATGTCGATTACGGCGTCCACCCCGCCGGGGGCCGCATCGCGCACACGTTCGGCCACACCGTCGCCATACGCCACAGGCACCGCACCGAACTTGGCCAGCAGAGCATGCTTGGCCGGGCTGGCCACCCCGATCACCCGCACTCCCCTCGCCGTGGCGAGCTGCACCGCCGGGATCCCCACCCCGCCGCCCGCGCCGTTGACGAGCAACGTCGAGCCCTCGGGGGGGTCGAGGCGGTTCAGCGCGTCGAATGCCGTGCCCGCGGCGACCGGCAAGGCCGCTGCCACAACAGGATTCACGTCGCTTGGGCGCAGCGCAGTGAACGAGGCGATCGTCAGTGCCTGCTCCGCCCAGCCGCCGATCATGCCCGGACAGCCACCGAATACCTCGTCGCCGATCGAAAAGCCCGCAACGCCAGGGCCGATCGCGACGACCGTCCCGGCCACCTCCCTGCCCAGGACCGTCGGACCGCTGTGACCGTGGGATCCCTCGCGCACCTTCCAATCGCCTGGGTTGACGGCCGACGCGCGCACCTGCACACGCAACTCGTCACTACCCGGCTCGGGGATCGGAACGTCGAGGAACGACTGTGTCGAGGGACCGCCTACTTCGGTGAAGCCATATGCGCGCATACCCTGACTATTCCGTGCCGGCTCAGGCGTCCGCTTATGCCCCGTACACCGGAACGGCGGGCCGGGCCTTGGCGAGCAGGTCGTTGACGACCGGCCCCAGCTCAGCCGGATCCCATCGGGCGCCTTTGTCGACCTGGGGGCCGTGCGCCCAGCCCTCGGCGACGCGGATGATGCCGCCCTCGACCTCGAACATCTTCCCCGTGACGTCCGCGGACTCGACGCTGCCCAGCCAGACCACCAGTGGAGAAATGTTCTCGGGCGCCATCGAGTCGAAGTCGTTGCCCTGCGTCGACATCATCTCGGCGAACACCGTCTCGGTCATCCTGGTGCGGGCCGACGGCGCGATCGCGTTGACGGTGACGCCGTAGCGCCCCATCTCGGCCGCCGCGACAAGCGTCATGGCGGCGATGCCGGCCTTGGCTGCGCTGTAGTTGGCCTGCCCGACACTGCCCTGCAGCCCCGCCCCGGAACTGGTGTTGATGATCCGCGCGTCAACCGTTCTGCCCTCTTTGGACTGGGCCCGCCAGTACGCCGCCGCGTGCCGCATCGTCGCGAAGTGCCCCTTGAGATGCACGGCCACCACGGCGTCGAACTCTTCCTCACTGGTGTTGGCGAACATCCGGTCGCGCACGATGCCCGCGTTGTTGACAAGTACGTCGAGCCCGCCGAAGGTGTCGACGGCGGTCTGGATCAGGCCCTTTGCAGCGTCCCAGTCGGCGACGTTCGCCCCGCTGGTCACGGCTTCACCGTCTGCGGCGGTGATCTCGTCGACGACCCCTTGTGCTGCGCTGCCACCGCCCGCGGGTGAGCCGTCCAGCCCCACGCCGATGTCGTTGACCACCACACGCGCGCCCTCGGCGGCGAAAGCCAGGGCGTGCGCCCGGCCGATACCGCCCCCTGCGCCCGTCACGATGACCACTCGGCCGTCGAGCAAACCCATCCGCTGTCTCCTTACTTGATCGCGTCCGCGGTCGTTGTGTCCAGGTAGTGCGGCGGCTCGCCGCCGCCGTGCACCTCGAGCGACGCGCCGCTGATGTACGACGCCGCATCCGATGCCAAAAACGCTGCCGCCCAACCGACGTCGACGGGATCGGCCAGGCGGCCCAGCGGCACCTTGGCCGAGATCGCGGCGATGGAATCGGCGTCGCCGTAGAACAGGTCGGCCTGTTCGGTCACGACCATTCCCACCACGACGGAATTGACCCGCACCTTGGGCGCCCACTCCACCGCCAGGGTCGACGTGAGGTTCTCGACGCCGGCTTTCGCAGCCCCATATGCGGCGGTACCTGGCGTGGGTCTGCGGCCGCTGACGCTGGAGATGTTGACGATGCAGCCGCCCCGCGCCTGCTTCTGCATATGGGCGTTCGCATGCTGGGAAACCGACAGCGGCCCGAACAGGTTGAGCTCGATGATCTTTCGGTTGAACTTGGCGCTCGCGTCGGCAGTGAGCACATATGGTGAACCGCCCGCGTTGTTCACCACCACGTCGAGGCTTCCGTGGTCGGCGACGATCTTGTCGACCATCGTGGCGACCGCATCGTCGTCGCGGACGTCGCAGGAGTGGAAGTCGTAGGGCAACCCCTCGACGGGCCTGCGCGCGCACGTCACCACGGTCGCGCCCTGGTCGGCGAAGACAGCGCTGATCCCCGCGCCGACGCCACGGACACCACCCGTCACCAGGACGACCCTGTCGGAGAGTCCGAGGTTTATGTCTGGGGCGTCGGTCACTGTGCTAGCGTACCAAGCAAGTGCTTGCTTTCCTACCGCCACCAGGAAGTGCCATGACCATCACGTCTTCCACCCTCGAATCGGGCATCGTCGCGGTCACCGTCGACTACCCGCCGGTCAACGCCATTCCGTCGCGTGGCTGGTTCGAACTCGCCGACGCCATCACCAAAGCCAGCGAGGACCAGCAGACCCACGTCGTGATCCTTCGCGCGACCGGGCGCGGCTTCAACGCAGGCGTCGACATCAAGGAGATGCAGCGCACCGAAGGATTCACCGCCCTGATCGACGCCAACCGAGGCTGCTTCGCCGCGTTCCGCGCGGTGTACGAGTGCGCGGTGCCGGTCGTCGCCGCGGTCAACGGGTTCTGCGTCGGCGGCGGTATCGGTTTGGTCGGCAACGCCGACGTCATCGTCGCGTCCGACGACGCGACGTTCGGGCTCCCCGAGGTCGAGCGCGGCGCGTTGGGCGCGGCCACGCACCTGTCGCGGTTGGTGCCGCAGCACATGATGCGCAGGCTGTTCTTCACCGCCGCCACCGTGGACGCGGCCACCCTGCACCACTTCGGGTCGGTGCACGAGGTGGTGCCGCGCGAGGAACTCGACGAGGCGGCCCTGCGCGTGGCCCGCGACATCGCCGCGAAGGACACCCGGGTGATCCGGGCGGCCAAGGAGGCGCTGAACCTCATCGACGTGCAACGGGTCAACTCGAGTTACCGTATGGAACAAGGCTTTACGTTCGAGCTCAACCTCGCCGGGGTGTCCGACGAGCACCGCGACGCCTTTGCGGGTACCGCCAAGGGAGAACGCAAGTGAGCGACAAGCGAACGACTCTCGATGCCGCCGTTAGGGAGCTGCGCGATGGCATGACGATCGGCATCGGCGGGTGGGGATCGCGGCGTAAACCGATGGCGTTCGTGCGCGCCATCCTGCGAACCGACGTCAAGGACCTGACGGTCGTGTCCTACGGCGGGCCGGACATCGGGTTGCTTTGCGCCACAGAAAAGGTGCGCCGCGTGTATTACGGCTTCGTATCGCTGGATTCGCCACCGTTCTACGATCCGTGGTTCGCGAAGGCGCGGACGTCCGGCGCGATCGAGGCCCGTGAGATGGACGAAGGCATGCTGCGCTGCGGTCTGCAGGCAGCGACACAACGGTTGCCGTTCCTGCCGATCCGCGCGGGGTTGGGCAGCTCGGTCCCTGACTTCTGGGAGGGGGAGCTGTCGACGGTGACGTCGCCGTATCCCGCACCCGACGGTGGGCACGAGACGTTGATCGCGATGCCCGCCCTCCGACTGGACGCGGCGTTTGTGCACATGAATCTCGGCGACGCATCCGGTAACGCCGCCTACACCGGCATCGACCCGTACTTCGACGACCTGTACCTGATGGCCGCGGACCGGCGTTACCTGTCGGTGGAACAGGTGGTGCCGACCGACGAGCTCATCAAAGCGGTGCCACCGCAGGCGCTGCTGCTGAACCGGATGATGGTCGACACCGTGGTGGAGGCGCCGGGCGGTGCCCACTTCACCACCGCGGCACCGGATTACGGCCGCGACGAGAAGTTCCAGCGCCACTACGCCGAGGCAGCGGGATCCGACGAGACCTGGCGGGAGTTCGTGGCGACCTATCTGTCCGGCAGCGAGGCCGACTACCAGGAGGCCGTGCGGGAGTTCGGGGCCGCGCACGCGAGGAGCGGAAAGGAAGGGGCGCAGTGATTTCGGTGAGCCGTGCCGAGGTGTGCGCCGTCGCATGCGCCGAACTGTTCCGCGATGCGGGCGAGATCATGGTCAGCCCGATGGCGACGATGGTGTCGATCGGGGCGCGCCTGGCGCGCCTGACGTTCTCCCCCGACATCCTTTTGACCGATGGAGAGGCGCAGCTGCTGGCGGACACGCCTGCGGTCGGCGCGGTCGGTGCGATCGAAGGCTGGATGCCGTTCGGCAGGGTCTTCGAGACGCTGGCGTGGGGTCGTCGCCATGTCGTGATGGGCGCCAACCAGGTCGACCGCTACGGCAACCAGAACCTGTCGGCGTTCGGACCGCTGCAGCACCCGAAGCGCCAAATGTTCGGTGTGCGAGGCGCGCCGGGCAACACGATCAACCACACAACGAGCTACTGGGTCGGCAACCACTCCACCCGGGTGTTCTGTGACTCGGTCGACGTGGTGTCGGGCATCGGCTGGAACAAGGTCGATCCCGACAACCCGGCGTACCGCTACGTCAACGTGTATCGAGTGGTGTCCAACCTGGGCGTCTTCGACTTCAACGGACCCGGCCGCCAGATGCGTGCGGTCTCGCTGCACCCTGGCATCACGCCCGAACAGGTGCAGGAAAACACGTCGTTCGAGATTCACGACCTGGACAAGGCCGAGACAACCCGGCTCCCCTCCGAAGACGAGCAGCGGTTGATCCGCGAAGTTATTGACCCGAAGGCGTTGCGGAACAAGGAAATACGGGTATGACCAAACTGCGCACACCGCTGACCGAACTGGTCGGCATCGAACATCCGGTAGTGCAGACCGGAATGGGTTGGGTGGCGGGTGCGCGGCTGGTGTCGGCCACGGCGAACGCCGGTGGGTTGGGCATCCTGGCATCGGCCACGATGACGCTCGACGAACTGCAGACGGCGGTGACCAAGGTCAAAGCCGCGACCGACAAGCCGTTCGGCATCAACATCCGCGCGGACGCCGGCGATGCGAACGATCGCGTCGACCTGCTGATCCGTGAGGGCGTCAAGGCGGCGTCATTCGCGCTGGCGCCGAAACCCGACCTGATGGCCCGGCTGAAAGAAGCTGGTGTGGTGGTGATTCCGTCGGTGGGGGCGGCGAAGCACGCGAAGAAGGTGGCGGGCTGGGGCGCCGACGCGGTGATCGTGCAGGGCGGTGAGGGCGGTGGGCATACCGGTCCCGTGGCCACCACGCTCCTGTTGCCGTCAGTGCTCGACGCCGTCGATATCCCCGTCGTGGCGGCGGGCGGATTCTTCGACGGCCGAGGCCTCGCCGCCGCACTGTCCTACGGTGCCGCGGGCGTGGCCATGGGTACCCGTTTCCTGCTGACCTCCGATTCGACGGTGCCTGATGCGGTCAAGCGGCGGTACCTCGAAGCCGGCCTCGACGGCACGGTGGTGTCGACCCGCGTCGACGGTATGCCGCACCGGGTGCTGCGCACCGGACTGGTCGAGAAGCTCGAGAGTGGATCACGCCTGCGCGGCTTCTCCGCGGCGGTCCGCAATGCGCAGAAGTTCAAGAAATTGTCGGGCATGACGTGGCGGTCGATGATCAGCGACGGTCTCGAGATGCGGCACGGCAAGGAGCTGACCTGGTCGCAGGTGGTGATGGCGGCCAACACGCCGATGCTGTTGAAGGCCGGGCTGGTCGAAGGCAACACCGCCGCAGGGGTGTTGGCGTCGGGTCAGGCCGCCGGGATCCTCGACGACCTTCCGTCATGCGCGGAACTGATCGAGTCGATCGTCGGCGACGCCGTCAAGCACCTGCAGGCGGCCGCCGCACTGGTCGACTGACCGCTTAAGTCATTTACTTCATTTTTCTATTATGAAGCTATAATCTTCATATGTCGGGTATGAAGACAAATGCTTCATCTAAGGTGCGCGCGACGCTGATCGGCGACATCGTCGGCTCCCGCCGGGTGAGCGACCGCGGCGCGGCGCACGCGGCGCTCAGTGACGCGCTTCGAGACGTTGCCGCCGACGCGATTCATCCGCCCGCATTCACAGTCGGCGATGAGTTCCAGGGCAGCTATGCCGCCGTCGGTGCGGCAATCGATTCAGCGCTGAAAGTTCGGTTGGCGGTCGCGCCGGATATTGATGTGCGGTTCGGGATCGGCTGGGGTTCGGTGACCGTGCTCGACGCGAGTGCGGGCATACAGGACGGCCCGGGATGGTGGGCGGCCCGCGAGGCCATCGAATGGACGGCCGCCGCGCAACGGCAATCAGGGCTGACCCTGGTGCGCACGTCGTTTCGGGTCAATGGCGAAGCCCGCCCGGACGTCGACGCAGTCAACGCCGCCCTGATGTGTCGGGACCATCTGCTTGGATCGCTGGATGACCGATCGATACGAATTCTGAAGGGCCTGTTGAGTAATCGCACGAAGAAGGACATCGCCGCGGCCGAGGACGTGAGCCCCTCGGCGGTCTCACAGCGCGCAGGCCGCGACGGGCTCGACTTGCTCGTGCAGGCGTCGCGTGACTTGCGGAGCGTGCCTTGAGTGGGCTCGCCGTGATGTTGATCGCGATGGGCATCGCCGACGTGACCCGGCGGCTCACCGCTCGGGTGTGGCTACCTGCGACGGCAGCGACGCTCGCCGTGGCGGTGTGCGCTGTGGTGGGCGCGCTTTGGCACATCGGCGATATCGCGCTGCTGGTGATCGCCGCCACGGCGAGCGTCGGGTGGGTGTTGTTGTGCACCCGTGCCGAGCGAACAGGCGAGCACGAGTTGGCACCACTGGCCCTGTTCGGCGCCGCGTTGGCACTGCTGATCCTGTTGTCGGGCTTGGGGTCCGATGTGGGCGGGCTGGTGCAGAGATGGTCGGTCTGGGTCGGCCTGCCCGGTATCGCCAGCGTGAACCCGGATCGGCTGCTGATGGTCATCGGTGCCGTGCTGCTGCAACTGGTGACGGGAAATCAGTTGGTGCGGTTGGTGCTTGGCTCGGTTGGTGCCGTCAAACCGGAAGGACAACCGCAGCCGTCGGACACGCTGAAGGGCGGCAGGCTGCTGGGACCGATGGAACGGCTGCTCATCCTCGGGCTCGGACTTGCGGGTCAACTCGCGGCGGCCACGGCCGTCGTCGCCGCCAAGAGCATCATCCGATTCCCGGAGATCAGCGCGGAGACAAAACGGAGGGACGGCGCCGCCCGCTCAGAGATCGGCATCGACGTCGGGACCGTGATCGAGTACTTCCTCGTCGGCAGCTTCGCCAGCTGGATTCTGGCTCTTGCCGGCCTCGCTCTCGCACACTAAACAGTAAGCCTTTCGATTTGCTCCTACCAGGGCATCCGCTTCCCTACACTCTGGCCCATGAAGACGAACGCCGCCGTTCTGTGGGGAGTCAACGAGCAATGGAACATCGAGGAGGTCGACCTCGACGGGCCGAAGGAGGGCGAGGTGCTCATCTCCTTCGAGGCGACCGGCTTGTGCCACTCGGACCACCACGTCGTGACCGGCGACTTCGCCGGCGTACCCCTACCGATAATCGGCGGGCATGAGGGCGCGGGAATCGTGCAGGAGACCGGGCCTGGTGTGCGCGGCCTCGAAGTCGGCGACCACGTGGTGACTTCGTTTCTGCCGGCCTGCGGGCGTTGCCGTTGGTGCGCCAGCGGACACCAGAACCTGTGCGACCTCGGCGCGCTGATTCTGGTCGGCCTGCAAGCCGATGGCACCTACCGTCGCAAGGTCCGCGGCACGGACGTCGGCATCTTGTCCGGCGTCGGAAGCTTCTCTCAGTACGGCACCCTTTCGGAGGCCTCGGTCGTCAAGATCGATGACGATGTGCCGCTTTCGCGCGCATGCCTGCTGGGCTGCGGTGTGATGACGGGTTGGGGCTCGGCCGTCAACACCGCCGACGTGCGCCCCGGTGACACCGTCGTGGTGATCGGTTGCGGGGGCATCGGCAGCGGCGCCATTCAGGGCGCCCGGCTGGCGGGTGCAGAACGGATCGTCGCCGTCGATCTGGTGGAGACCAAGCGCGACAAGGCTTTCGAGTTCGGCGCCACAGATTTCGTGACGTCGATCGAGGCGGCGACGCAACTGTCACCGAGATCACCCGCGGCGTGATGGCCGATTCCGCGCTGTTGACGATGGGCGTGCTCGAAGGCCCGATGATCAACGACGCGCTCAAGATCGTCCGCAAGGGCGGCGCGGTCGTCATGACCGCCATCGCCTCGATGGCCGATGTGACGCCGACACTGCCGATGGCGATGATGACGCTGTTCCAGAAGCGGCTGCTGGGCAGCCTCTACGGTGAGGCGAACCCGCGCGCGGACATCCCCCGGCTGCTCAACCTCTACCGCGACGGCAAACTGTTGCTCGACGAGACCGTGACCGCCGAATACAAGCTCAATGACGTCAACGAGGCCTATGACGACATGCTCGCGGGGCGCAACATCCGCGGGGTAGTCATCCACGATCACTGAAAACTGACTATTGCCGCGGGGGCGTGCGTTGATATACACAGGGAAAAGCGTCCCAGCCTCGAGCCCGGGGGGTTCGCAGTGTTTTCTGTCCTCTCCGAAGCGTCGGATGTGTTCGTGCCGACGCAGCTGAGCCGAGCTCCGTTGGTACGCAGTCAGATTCCCTGATCCATGAGAGTCCAGACCATCAAAGGAGATGGCTATGACTGCACTCACTCACAAGCGGGCAAAAGTAAACGGCGTGACTCTTCACTATGTCACCGCAGGCACGGGCCCGACCGTCCTCTGCATGCACGGATGGCCGCAGAACCATCGCGAGTTCCTGCCGGTGATCGAGGCGCTGGCCGGCCAGTACTCCTTCATCGCACCCGACCTGCGCGGGTATGCCGACAGCGACACGCCGTTCGACGGCTACGAGCCGAAGACGATCGCCGAGGACATGATCGGTTTGCTCGCCGTCGAAGGTGTCGACAGATTCCACATCCTCAGCCATGACCTCGGCGGCCCGCCGTCCGTCGCGCTGGCGTATGCGGCATCGGACCGTGCGCTGTCGCTCGCCACCATCGAGACGCCGTTCTTCGGACTGGACTACCCCGGCTACGTCGACCCCAGGGTGCCCTACTGGCATCTGAGCATGCACATGAACATGGACGTCACCCGTTTCCTCGTCGAAGGACGCGAAGACCAGTATTTGCGGCACTTCTTCCGCGACTTCGCCTTCAACCCGACGGCGTTGCCCGAGAGCGAGGTCGCGCAGTACGTCATGCAGATGAAGCAGCCGGGAAACCTGCGCGGGAGCCTGAATCACTACGGCTACATCCCGCAGATGGCCGCGCAGACCGCCGAGCTAACGAAGGAGGCACTCACCGTGCCGATGCTGGCGTGGGGTGGGCGGGCGTCCTTCGGTGATCACTGCTTCAACTCGGCGAAGGCAATTGCCGAATACGCCGACGGCGGCGTCATCGAAGAATGCGGGCATTGGGTCTTCGAAGAACAGCCCGAATTCATCGTCAATCAGCTCGGGAGCTTCTGGGACAAACACCGCTGAGCGGTGGCTCAACGCGCACCCTCACCTCAGTGAGGGTGCGCGTTTGTATAGACATTTGCGGTCGAGGGCGTGAGTCCCGTTAAGAGCGAATCGTTTTGACAGCGCCATGCGTTATGGAAAGGCATGGCGATGTTTCCCGGGCGGGCATTGGTCGCCCCTCAATACGGCCTGTGCTGCGATTCTGCGCTGTCCGTGAGGCCGTCGTCAACCAAAGGGGGGCGGCGCCCATGACATATAACGGAACCCACACCGGGCCGATGGATCCGTTCGGCGCAACGTTCAACACTGGTATGCCGCAGCCGCCGCGCCCATCGAGGCCGCCGACGAATGACGCCCAGACGTTGGCGACGCTGTCCATTGTCTTCGCGTTCGTGTTCGCACCGATCGGTGCCGTTCTGGGACACCTGGCACTTTCTCAGATCAAGCAAGGCAAACAGCAGGGCCGCGACCGCGCCCTCGTCGGACTGACGCTGTCCTACGTATTCATTCTGTTCGCGGTGGTCGCGCTGCTGTTGTGGGCGATCACGACGCAAACTGCTCTGTCTTCGACGGTGACCCAACCCGCCAACGCGGCCGCGCCGCCATCGGTGTCGATCCCGGATGTGCAGACGACGGTGATCACACCCGCACCGCCTACCCGAAGGGCGGTCAATGTCGAGGATCTGCGGGCCGGCGACTGCGTTGAGATTCAGCAGACCCAACCTGACCCCAATAACGTTGACTCGCAACTGATCAAGATCTTCCCGGTGAATTGCGAGGGGCGCGATGGCGTGTTCCGCGTCGACGTGATCTCGTCATCGACCAACCCGTGCACGGACGAGTACCTGGTCAACCGGGCCAACACCGTCTTCGCATGCATCACGAAGTTCAAGGGCTAATGCGATGACCATAGCGGGTGATCCCTTCAATCAGATGCCGCTCGATCCGCCACCCGGCGCGTACGTCCACCCTGCACCACCATGGCCGCTCGTTCACACCAACGGAACTCCTTATCCGCCAATGGAACGACCGCACAACACGCTCGCGGTGCTGTCGCCGGTCTTCGCCGTGGTGGTCCCGCCCGTAGGAGTGGCCCTCGGCCACTGGGCGCTGGTGCAGATTCGTCAAACCGGTGAGCGCGGTCGCACGCCCGCCATCTGGGGCTTGATCATCGGCTACTTTCTGACCGTCGCCTTGTTGATCGGGTTGATCCTGTGGGCCACCACGAGTTCGTCCAACAAAGAAATTATGGTGCCTGCCACCGTCACGGCGGCACCAATGCCGGAGCATTTGCCCCCGCTGGTGGTGACATCGGTGGCACCGCCGCCGACCAAACCCCGGATCAAGCTCGACCTGGCGCAGGTGGCCGTCGGCACCTGTGCGGAGATTCAGAAGCGTGACGTCGGCGACGACGCGCTCGACCTGTTCGGGGTGCCGTGTGAACACCGTCAAGGTGTCTACACCGTCGTCGCTCGTGTCGGCGACGACTTGAACTGCCAATCCACCTATGTCGCAGCGCCGCCCGATCATTCGTTTGCGCTGTGCTTGAACGAGTTCTGACATGATGGACCCGTTTGATTTCAGCGACTTCGGCTCGCCCCGACCAACCGCAACGGGTGGCGGCCGCAGCACGCTGCAGCATACCCAGCCAGACGCGAAGCTGGACACCGGCTTTGATCCCTTCGCCGATGGAGGTCCTCGGAAACTGGAGTCGCACGACGCGTTCGGCGTGACCACGTCGGGCGCTACCGCGACGCCTGACCGCCTGGAAGTTGCCAGGCCTCCGCTGGCCTTGTTCGGCTTCGCCATCGCGTTGGCAGCGGCGGGCGTGCTGATCGCCGGTGTGTGGGGCGGGGCGGTCGCGGCGGCGGCCGCCGGATGGTTTCTGGCAGGCCCTGCGGCAATCGGGGTGCTGGCTTACTACACCCTCGTGGACACCCGCCGCCGCACCGATGCTGTTTACTCGGCGCCGAGTTGGACCGGTGCCGTGTACTGGGCGGTGGTGTCGGTGTGCCTGATCGGAATCGCGTTCGGTGCTTGGCATCTCGCGCTATGGGCCGGACGGCAGTAGCCCGATGAGCGCGACGTGGATCCGGCGAGATGTCGTCAAACACCTCTGGCGATGGCTCGTGGGAGCCGTGCTCGCAGGGGGACTGATGATGCTGGGCGGACCCGCCCCGAGCGCGCACGCCGACGCGGGCGGCGCCAACCGGTACGGCGGCTGCCTGGCCGCGCAGAAGAGCGGCGACATATTGCTGCTCTTCGACGAGTCAAGCAGCCTGCAGTCGACCGACGCCAAGGCGGCACGGGTGTCGGCCGCGAAGTATCTGACGCAGACGCTGGCCAGATACGCCGACCGAGTAGGCGCCGATGTCGACGTCGCGATCGCTGGCTTCTCGGACAGCTATGAGCTGCACCAGAATTGGACGAAGCTGACCACCGCCACCGCCGACTCCGTAGGTCAGCAACTCGACCCGCAGGCGTCGCAAAACACCGGCATCGACACCGACTACTGGCTCGCACTCGACGGTGCACGTCAGACATTGGCCTCGCGGGCCGCCAATCCCAACGGGGGCGACCGCTGCCAGGCCATCGCGTGGTTCTCCGACGGCAAGATCGATTTCACGGCGCGACCTCTGGTCAAGCCCTATGCCGACGGAGTCAGCCTCGACAGCCCCAACGGCATCGCCGACACCGTGACCAAGGCGACCGAGTCGATCTGCCGACCCGGCGGCCTGGCCGACCAAGTCCGCTCACGCGGCATCGTGATGTTGGCGGTCGGTTTGTCCGGGAACACCGAACCCGGCGACTTCGACACGATGTCGGCGATTTCGACAGGAAAGGGTGTCGGCGGAAAGTCGTGCGGCAGCATCACCGATCCGGTGCCCGGCGACTTCTATCCGGTGTCCAACCTCGACGGCATGCTGTTCGCCTTCGACGCGCTAAACCCCGATCCCGGGGTGACACAACAGGGACCCGTGTGCCATCTCCAGGTGTGCCAGGAAGCGCGGCACGACTTTGTGCTCGACCGCTCCATCAAGTCGGTCAGCATCCTCGGCTCCGGCGGCATGCCGGGCATCATGCCCTATCTGATATCCCCGTCCGGACAGACCGTCGAACTGCCCAACAAACCGGGCAAGGTGGACACGCAGATCGCAGGCACACCAGTGCAATACCAGTGGCAGTCCGACTCGGCCCAGACCATTTCGATCCGCAACAGCGGCGCCCCACAGTGGGCGGGAAAATGGGCCGTCGTCTACGTCGACACCACAGGACAGCATCCGGATGCGGTGTCGAAGGTCAACATCCACATCACCACCGATATCTATCCCGCGCTCGCCAATGCGTCCAAAATCGCCTGGCACAGCGGGCAGGTGGTCAAGGGCTTGACGTTCGGACTGGCTGACGAGCAGGGCCATGCGTTGTCACCCACAGATCTGGCAGGGACTGCGAAGCTGTCAGTGGCGCTGGTTCCCGACGGCGCGGCGCCCGTGCCGCTGATCGATTCGGTACCGAAGACCGACATCTCCGGCCCCGTCGACGCCGACCTGAAAAACATCAAGCCGGGACACGCGGTTCTGCGGATGTCACTGGTCATCACCACCGCGCCTGCCACTGGGCCCAACGGTGAACAGATCGCGCCGGGCACCACGTTGTCACCGCAGGATGTCGAAGTCCCACTGCAGATCCTGCCGAAAGTCGGGCTGCCGACTCCCGGCACGCGAATCGACTTCGGCACCATCGAGGGGCTCAAGGGCGCGACGACGTCGCTGCCGATCGCGGGTCCCGGCTGCGTGTGGATCTCCCCGACCGACACGATCAAGGTCGTCGCATCACCCGACGGCGTCGGCACCCCGCACATCAGCTCACCGGCCAGCGGACCGGACAACTGTCTCAAAGTGCAGGCCGGACAGACGGTGAAGCTGCCGGTCACGCTGCGCACCGACAACAACGGCCACGGCGGACTCGACGGCAGCGTCGCGCTGCATGTTTCGGCATTGGAGAACCCCGACGGGCCGCAGGTGGTCGAGGTACCGTTCTTCGCGAACCTGACCCACCCGCTGAGCGCGACGAACTTCCTGGTGGTGCTCATCGCCGCCCTGCTGCTCGGACCGGGCATCCCACTGGCGCTGCTGTACGCGGCCAAGTGGCGGGTGAGCCGGATCCCACCGACACCCCTTCTGGCTGAACGCATTCCGGTGGAAATCGTCGGCGACACCGTGCAGCGCGACGGCGCACCGTTCGCGATGGTCGAAACCGATCTGGTGCACCCGGTGCCCGGGCTTGCCCGCGCCACCCGCAGGCTGAGCGTGCTCGGCGCCACGCTGGTCGCCACCACCGGCCGGAGCCCGTTCGGCAGTGGACATGTGCGCGTCGAAGCCGACGGCCGCGTCAGCACCGGCTCCGCGCTGCCGGGCACCGACCGCACCGGCCTTCGCGCGGTGCTTCCGCTGGCAGTGCACAACACCTGGGTCGTGCTGCACGACCCCAACGGCCCCCCAGGCGCCGCAGAGGTTCTGCTGCTCGTCGGCGGGCGCACCGACAACGCCGCCCGCGAGTGCATCTACAACGATGTGGCCCGCCGCCTTCCTGAATTGCTTTCGGCCCTGCGCCTACGTGCGGTCGAAGCCGGCGTGGTCCAGCCCCACGACACCACGTCGAACTCGTCGCCATTCGGCGAAACAACAACGGCAGCAGCGCAACCCGACCCCTTCAGCGCCGGTCTGAGCGTTGTGTCCCCGGCAGGCCCAAGCGGGCGGTCCGAACCCGATCCTTTCGATCCCTTTAGTGGAGGAACCTGATGCGACGATTTCTCGTAGTGGGCTGCGGCGGTTCGGGCGGCGCAACGCTGTCGTACATGATGGATCAGCTGCGCTCCGAATTGCACAGCGCAGGAGTGGATCAGCTGATCGACGGCTGGCAGTTCGTCCACATCGATGTGCCCAGCGCCGCGGATCCGGGTCCGGACGGCTTGGCGAACGTAGGAGCCCAGGGTGGCTCCTACATCGGCTGCGGCCCCCGCGGGAGCAGCTACGCGATTCTCGACGGCGCGCTGTCGTCGCGCCTGGCGGCCGACGGCGCGCTGGACGCGATCGCGACATGGGCGCCGCGACAGCCCGAGCAGGTGACGAATCCGATCTCGGCAGGAGCCGGGCAGTACCGCGCGATCGGGCGGATGATCACGCTGAGCAAGGCAGGCGAGATCCGCACCAAGCTGCAGGCTGCATGGGACCGGCTTTTCCGCGTTGAGACCGTCTCGCAGATGGCCTCGCTGGATGTGCCCGGCATGGGGCGGTTTGACCCGAATCAGCCGCCGCTGGTGTTGGTGGTGTCGTCGATGGCGGGCGGCGCAGGCGCGTCGATGGCGCTCGACGTCTGCCGGCTGCTGACCATGGTTACGGGAATCGACGCCAAGTTGATCGGCGTCTTCATGGTCACACCCGACATCTTCGAGTCGTTGCCGCAGAGCGCGCGAATCGGGGTGCGGGCCAACGCTCTGGCCATGCTCGGCGAGATCGTCGCCTCCCAGGCGGGGGCGGCACGCGACCACGATGTGCGCATCCTGCGCGCGCTGGGGCAGCAGCACGGTGAGGGTGAGCCGATCCCGTTCGCCCGGGTGTTTCCGGTGGGTCGCTACGTCGGCGCCGACCGCACCCAGTTCGGCGACGGCTCACAGTTCGCGGTCTACCGCGGGCTCGGCCGCGGCCTTGCCGGCCTGATGATGAGCGGCACCGCCAGCGATCAGTTCGTCTCCTACGACCTGGGCAACACCGCCTCCCCTGCCGGTGACAAGGACCTGTTGGGCTGGGGCATCTCCGTGTGGGATCCGTTGCCGTGGGGCACATATGGGTTCTCGTCGCTGTCGATGGGCCGCGACCGGTACGCCGAATACGCCGCACAGCGGTTGGCGCGCGCGTGCGCCGACAAGCTCCTGCACGGCCATCTGCAGCCGGGCAATCCCGCATCGGGCAACGAACAACTCGAGTCTCTGCTGTCGAGCCAGTGGGATGCGATCTGCAGCGCCCTCGGCTTGCCGTCCGCAGTGGGCGACGAGGAGAGCCGGATCAGCATCCTCGGCACCTGGGTCGCGACCACCGCGTTCTCGCCCGATGCGGTCGGCTCGACGGTGAGCGGGCTGCTGGACCGTCAGCTGCGCGGCTATCTGCCTCACCCAGAGGGCATGAGCGCCGAACACTGGGTGCCGATGTTCCGGCAGGCGATCGCAAACCGTCGCGATGCGCTGGCGAGCGCGTCCACCGAGGCCGCCTACGACATGGCGTTCGGCTGGCACCGCGAGTTCGCCGAGCGACTGGAGCGGGCCGTGATCGAGGCGGTGGCCACCTTGGGGCTGCCGTACGCGCGGGCGATGGTCGACCGGGTGCGCCGTCACATCGACGATCTGCTGGCCGGTTCGCTCGCCCAACTCGGAACCATGGGCCCCCCCGACATCGTCGCCCTCCCCGCACAGGTCGACACCGCGCTGGGCGGGTTGCGGGGCGTCCTGTCCAACACCGATCAGGTGCTCGCGACGGCCCTCGAAGGTTTCCACTCCGGTGTGCGCAGGCACCTCTACGCGGCGGCGTCGGCGCGCATCGCCGATGTGATGCGTGTGATCGGGGGCGAGCTGCTGGTGCCCTTGCGCCAGGCGCTCGGTGAAGCGTTGGTGATACTGGAGCAGTCCAGCGTCGAACCGCCGACCGATGTGGGGTTGGCACGGCTGGCCACCGACCAGTACGCCGCGTGGCCCGCCGACTCCGATGAATTGGTCCCCGGCCGGTTCGCCGAGGCGAACAACGAAGTCCTGCTGATCAATTCGTCGGCGTTCAAGGCTCGCTACGAGTCCGATCTGGTCAAGGCGGTCGTCGGATCGCAGGGCCTGATCCCGTTCGCGGCCGCGGTCGAGCAGGCCACCACCCATGTCATCGCGGGCCAGTGGAAGACCACCGGCGGCGTCTCCGCGCCGGAAGGACTGCTGGAGCGCACCGCCACTTGGACCACGAGGGCACTGGGCACCGACCCCGACACCGGGCGCACACGCGTGCCGTCGATGGCGCAGTTCGATGTGCACACTCGCCCCGGCGAGCTACTCTTGCGCGCCCGGCTGTATGTCGAGCGGCCGGGTGAGTCGTTCTACGAGTTCTGCAAGGTGTCGCTGCGCGATTTCGTGCAGGGCGTTGGGGCGGCGGAATCCGAACTGACCGCCCGCCGTCAGGACATCGCGGGCAAGTTCGCGGAGGCGTTGTCTCTCGCGCGTCCGCTGGCCAGTGTGAACGACCAGGCCATGCAGCGGGTGCATCCGGGCCAGCAAGTGGAATACCGCTACAAGTTCTCGGAGGTCCCGTTCGCCGGTCAGCCGGTGGCGGCGGCCCTCGAGGACGCGTTGAAATCCAATCCCAGAATCGACAGCGCCACCAAGGAGAACTTCGCCCGGTCACTCTCTGACGAGGACGGGGTGACCCGCGTGGACATCTTCGGTTCTTATCCGAACTACTCGCCGTTGGCATTTGACTCCGTGTTGGTTCCCGCCGCGCAGGAGTGGGCATCGATGGCGAGCCCCGGCCGCGCCGGGTTCTGGAGATTCCGGCGGTCCCGCCCGCTGCCGGCTTCGTTGCCGATGACCGATGCCGAGCGCCGGACCATGACCGCGGGCTGGTTCGTCGGACAGATCATCGGCCGCGTCCAGATCCCGGCGCCTCCGTACACGGAACCGGTGCGCATCTACGACGGTGACGCGGGTCAATGGCTGACTTTCCCCAACCCGCTGCTGACACCGCCGTCGGAGTACAAGGCCAGCTACGACTGGCTGCCCGCTGTGCTGGAGTCGATACTGCTGGCCATCGCGCAGTCGCACGAGCCGCCGCTGATGTCCTCGCTGCGGCCGTATCAGGTGTTGCGGGAGTTGTTCGATGCACACTCGCAGGATCCAGCGAGCGGGATTCTGCAGTTGTCGGCGGTACACCTACTGCGCGAATTCGTCACGACGGGGTCCTCGGCGGACGGGCTGGTGTCCCGGGTGACGCCGGTCGCCACCGCGTCCACACCCGCCGAGCGGATTGTCGCCGCGACGGAATGGCTTGGCCGGGTTCGCGATACAGCCGCCCAGTACCTGCCAGCCGGCTCAAGGGGCGCCAGTACCAACGGCACATTCACGACCATTCCCGCGCGCGCGAAGGCGGCGAGCACGCCGATCTTCCGCGATATGGCGCCCGACGTGTTCTGGGCTACCGAGACCCTCATCGACACGCTGGAACAGATCTCGGCGCTCGGCGAAGACGATGAGGCGCCAAGCGCAGGCAACCAGGTGGTGTTGTCACGAGGGGTGATGTTCTAGCGATGACCGCTTCCCCACCGACGCTGACGGTGCTTCTCGCACCTCGAGCATGCACCGATGAGATTCTCGCCGTGCTCGGCGACTACAGCGCGGCGGGCATGTTGGCCACGTTCGCGTGGATCGACGCCGAGGAAGTGGGCCGCAGTTCGGTGCCGGCAATGCTGTTGCGGGGCAGCACATCCGAACCGGTATCACTGCAGCGGCTGCTCACCGGACAGCGCTACGCCCGGGTGCGGCTCACGGTGCTCGTGCCGCTGCAGGCGCGGGCCGGCGACCGCGTACCGCTCGCAGCAGAGCAGGCGGTCGAGCGGGTGGTGCGCAGCGCTTCCGCCGGTGCGGAAGTCACGCTGTTGCGGCTGTTGCTGACGAACTCGGTCGACGCCGGGTCCGCGGACCAGGACGCGACGCTGGTCCTCGAGGGGTGGCACAACCTGTTGATCGCCCCCGAGGACTCCCCCGCCCCGGGACTGGGTTCGGCGATCATCGAACAGATCGCCGATCATTTCGAACTGGCACGCCATGTGGCCCCGGTGATCTGCGGGGTCGCAGGCATGTGGGCGGGCATCGAGACCACCCCGTTCGACACGGTCGAGATCGTGCCCGGCCAGACGCTGCGCGCGGTGCGCGCCTTCTATCGGGAGCTCGACACCGCCGACGTCGAGGACGGACTGCGCGCGCAGTTGTTCGATGCGGCAGGCCGGATGCCGCTGCCGAACGGCGGCACGGTTCCGGTCCTCTATATCGATGACGCGACGCTGGCCTCGCAGAAGATGGCGCGAGCGTTGTGGACCAAGCGGCGCGACGTGCTCCGCGGTCCTCGGTTGTCACTGGAGAGCCCTGCAGCACAGACTATTTCGATATGGGCAGCGGTGAAGATGTTCCTGCGATTCCTCGGCGTGGCGCTGCGTCGAGCGCCGTCGGCGTGGATGTCGGCAATGCTCGGCTCGGTGTCGTCGGCGCTGGCGGCGACGGTACAGACCACGATGTTCGGGCGCACCGGGTCGGCTTTCGCGGTGGTGTCCGACCCGCAGGTGTCCAGCTGGCAGGACCTGGGCCGCAGCGCAGAAGAAATGAGCACCGCGCTGCTGGGGCAGGTAAGCGGAGAGCACCGGGCGCGTCCGGACCTTAGCCCGCTGTGGACAGATTTCGTCAGTGGTGCCCTCACCCTGGCCGACGGTGGTCAGCGTGGCACCGGGCTGGATCCGGTGAGCATCGGGGCCGGGGTTGGAGTGACACGCAGCAGTGCCGATGTCGTGCCAGGCGACTCGGAAAAGTTCACGGCGATTCCCGCTTCCCTCGCGGCGGTAATCGGGATGGACTCGGTGGAACCCACCGACGTACTGGCCGCGGAGAACTTGCGGGAGCGGCTGGAGCGTGCCTACGCCGACCAGGCGGCCGGGGTGGAAGCCCGGCACGCCGCCGCGGAGCTCGAACATTGGCAGGCAGGCGTGTCCAAGAGCTACGCATGGCAGGTGGCGGCGATACTCGCCGACTTCATGGGACGGGCCCGCGTCGAGGTGACCACGCTGGTCGAGCAGATCCGCGCGGCCTCGGTCGGTGAGTCGATCGACGAGCGGCTCCGCCGGAGACAGCAGGCGATCGCATTGATCCTCAAGACATTCGGCTGGGCATTGTTCGTCGCGCTTTCAGTCATGGCGGGTGCATCGGCGCTCGGGTGGTGGAGCTGGACGTTCGCGCTCGTCTGCGGCGGAGTGCTGATCGTGACGTATGTTCTGGTGTCGTTGGCGTTGTTCGTGGTGGCGCAGCGCGATATGTTCGCCGAGATGAACTCGCGCAAGTCCGCGTTGAATCAACTCGAGGCGATGCAGACGAATCTGCGCACGGCCCTTGAGGATTTGAGCCGGCTGTCGTTGGCCTACGGTCAGCTTCTTTCCTGGTGCAGATCGGTCGGTGCGTTCTTGCGCACCCCGTTCGGGGCTGTGCTCCCGCCCGCCGACGGCCGGACACTGCTGATTCAGGGATTGCCCCGCTCGACGCGGGTGGCGGTCGCGGCACCCGGGTCCGATCAAGGAGATACGGCCCTCCACCGCATTCAACAGCGTCTGTACCGGCTGGGCTGGCTCACCCGGCCGTGGGAACAACTGCTGGCCGCGACTGCCACCGAAACGCGGGGAGACCAGACCAACGTGTTGGCGATGCCCGGCGCGGGTACCGGCTCGGTGCTTGACCGGTGGTCGAGTGCGCTCGCCATGGGCCAAGTCACCCCCAGCGGAGCCGACGTCCTGTGGCGCCGGGTGCAGGAAATGTTTGACGACCCGGCGATTGGCGTCGGCGACGAACTGGTCGACACTCTCGTACTAGCGGACGGAACACGCGTACCTGCAGCACATTTCGGTGACGGCATGACCGAGCACCAACGAGGTAGGGCGGCGCCGTTCGACGCCTCCCTCTTCACCCATGCGGCGCAAACGGCCAGTAGCTCGGCCGTAGCGATCGACAAGGCCGTGGTGGTGCGTCGCGGTCTCGGCTACCGCGCCGCGGTGATCCAAGCAGGCGAGGGCCTGCCCGCCTACGACTTCGCGGTGTTCGCTCCGCCGCAACCGGCCCCTTCGGTCGACAACGAATTACCACCCGGCTCCCAGGATTTGGTCTTCTAGCGATGTCAGAACTCAATATCGTCGACTGCGACGACGCCGATCCCCGCCTGGCGGAACTGCTGATTTGGCGGCAACAGTTGATTGCGTCGGGCGCGGTTTCGGCGCACTCCTTCAAAGAGGCCCACTTGAGGATCGTGCTGCGGTCCGGTCGCACGGATGCCGAGCAGATCCGGATGATGTTGCCCGAGCAGGTGGGTTCCTACGCCGACGAGATCGCACGGTTGCTTTCCGAGTTCCCAGATCCACCCAGCGCACCTGCATACGAGACACCCTTTCCTCCTGCCGAATTCGCTCCGTTCGTCCTCACGGAACAGCAGACACCGGAGGCACTGACCCTGCGCCGCGGCGACAGCGGCGAACTGGAGCTGTCGTGGCGGGAGTATGACGCGCCCTATGTGGTATACCGAGTGGTCAGCGCGGAGGACGAGCCGCCGTATTCGCCGGACCGAGCGCAGTTGGTGGCTGCCACCACCGCTACCGAAGCCGTGGACGAGCGCGAAGCGGCCAGCGCAGTGCGGCACTACAAGGTGTGGGTCAACGCGGGCGCTTCGCATACCGATGCGCTTGCCGCGCAGCCAAAGTTGCATGCCGCAGGCCTCGTCGTGGCCACTGTCCGCGGGATGGCGGTCCGGGATGACTCCGGTCGTGTGATCGGGCAGTGGACTGCTTTTCCGGGCGTGCGGGCGGTGCATGTCGAACGGGTGCCTGTCGAAGAGTCCATCGCGGGAGGGCCCCATTACCGCATTCTTGCCGGTGACGAAAACCTGGGTGGGTTCGTCGATTCCGAGGCCGAAGGTGGCCGACGATACGTGTACCGCGCTCGCTGCGAAGTGATCGTAGACGGCGTCGGACGCTTGTCGGAAGCCGTCGAAGCCGAGGTTACGGTCACGGCTGTGCTCGCCCCTGTGAGCGACCTGTCGTTGACCGTCCATGACACCGATCCGGTGACAGTCGACCTGACGTGGACTCCGCCACGGGCCGGAAGGGTGGCCATCTTCCGCAGCCCGACGGGCCCGCGAGCGGGTGCAGACGCGGCCGACATGCGGGACGCCGCGGTCGAGCAGATCGGCCTGAACGCCGAACTGCGGCTGACACATCCGATCTCGCAGCGGCTGGACGAGCAGGGGCATCTGCGGGCGGTGATGGCCGATGTCCCGTGGCCGCGCGACTGGAGCCGGGCCTATTTCACCCCGGTGACGTTCATGGGCGGACGTGCGCGGCTCGGCAAGACGACGTCGACGGTGCGCACCGCGCCGATCCGCGACGCCCAGCTCACCGAGTACTGCAACAAACAGGTACTGACCTTCGACTGGCCGCAGGGCGCCGCGGCCGTCACCGTGCACATCGCAGGCAAGGGTCATGATCCCCGCGCCGGGCTCACGGGTCGCTCCTACGAGATCACGCTGGAAGACTACGAGAAGTACGGCGGCATGCAGTTCACCGGACAGTTGCCGGTGAGCGGCTGCTCGTTGCACCTTGTGCCGGTCGCCTTCTCGGCGGGCCGACGCGTGCTCGGCGAGATCACCAGCGTCACCTACGACGGGCTGCTGCGGATGTGGTACTCGGTTCAGATCGGGCGCGATGTCGCAGGCACACCGATGACAGCGGCACTGACGGTTCGGTCCGAGCTGGACGTGACGGGCTCACCGCCGTTCGTACTCGTGTACAACCCCGATCGGATTCCGTTGAGTGTCACCGACGGTCAGCCGGTCGATGTCGCACCGCTCAACAGCAACGGCGAGGTCGTCGCGCCGCCGTCCAAGGAGATCCGGTACTCGTCGATCGGTGCCGAGGGCGTCGGCGAGGTGTGGGTGGGTGATGTCCGATTCCGCACCGGATGGATCCGGCTGTTCGCCAATCTCGGCGATCCGAAACGGCTGCGCAGGCTGGCGCTGCTCGATCCGCCGGTGTCGGCCTTGCGGCTCACGGGGGCACCGTTCTGATGCCGATCTACGTGTTGGGCCCCCGCAACGAGTCCGTTCGCATACCGAACCAGGCGCTCACGGTTTCGATCAGTGGCACCGTACAAGGCGCATCGCTGGTGGTGCACGCCGCCGAGGATCAACCGACGATGCAACCTAATTCGCACCTGGCTGTGCTGCCACGGGTGAACGGGCCGGTATCCGTCTCGGTGGTGCCCGCAGGCGGCATCGAACGATTCGCGGCGGGTACTCAGGTCAGTCTGGCCATCGGACATGACGCGGCGAGCGCACTGGACCCGGTCCAGGTGCTGTTCGATCCGGTCGACGTCAGCCAGGATGTGAGCGTCGAGCTCGCCAGGTTGACACCGCGAGACGGCAGCGTCGAGGTCCGCGCCGCGGCGGGCGCCGATACCCCATTGAGCCCGTTGGCATCCGCCGCACGCACCTCGGCCCGCAGGGTCCTCGGCCGCAGCGACCAACCGTCACACAGTTCGGTGCTGGTGGCACTGGACACGTCGGCGTCCATGCTGCCGGTGTTCACCGGCGGCGGCGCCGCTGCCGCGGTTGATGTCGTAGTCGGTGTCGCTGCTGCCGTGGGTATCACCGACGTCTCCGCGGCACTCATCGGCGAAGAAGCCGTGCGGGTGGAGTGCGGGGCGGCAGCCGAACTGGCCGAGGCGGTCGAGCAGGAGACGCCGCGGTGGAGCGCAGGCGTCCGCTGGTCGCGGCTACCCGATACGACGGGCCATACGGTGCTCTGCACCGACTTTCCTACCCGAAATGCATTACAGCGGTTCGTGGTTATGGCGTTCGCCCACGACTGGGGACTGGATACGCGCTGCGTCCGCGTGCCGCCCCCGCGCCACGGGTTGCGAAGTGAGGTCGAACTACTCGCGGATTCGGCCACCCTGGACCGGATCACCTCGTCGCTGGTGCGGGCACTGCAATGAGCAAGTGCCCGAGGTGCTTTACGGCCTTGCACGACGACCAGTACGCG
Organism: uncultured Actinomycetota bacterium; assembly: GCA_963848855.1. Lineage (GTDB taxonomy): Bacteria > Actinomycetota > Actinomycetes > Mycobacteriales > Mycobacteriaceae > Mycobacterium. The sequence continues at coordinate 191,175 of CAWKFL010000003.1, read as the reverse complement.
TGGACAGTGTCTCCGCTTGCCGGCGGAGAGCGCTACAGCGATCCCGTGGCCGCTGCGTTCGTCGGCTCTGAGGTTGAATCCGGCCCCATTTACAGCGTCACCCGACCGCAGGGATACCGGGGCCCGCTGCTGAAGGCGTCCGACGCCGCCGCCGCGCTCAAAGCCCCTGTCGTGGAGATCTGTCCGGTCTGCCACTTCGCGCTGCCGGACGACTGGCGAGGAGGCCAAACGATCTGCATCGCGATGGCAGGCACTCCGGCTACCGGAAAAAGCACATACCTCGCGGTGTTGATCAAGCAGATGCAGCTGTTGTGCGAGAGTATCGGCGTTTCGATGGAGCCGGTCACCCGCGCCAGCGCCGATGCATACACGGTGAACTACGTGCGGCCACTTTACGAGCAGCGCGGGTTGATCGAGCCGACACCGGCACTGCACGCGCAGGCTGCGCACCAGCGCGAGCCGCTGATATTCACCATCGGCATCCGCGACGGCATACGACGCTTTCTGGTCATTCGAGACGTTGCGGGTGAGGACCTGGAGTCCGGTGACATGCGCGCACCGCGGTTCCAGTACTTCGGCAACGCCGACGCGGTGTTCTTCATGTTCGATCCGTTGCGGGTCAGGGCGATTCGCGACCAACTGCACGATCTGCTGCCCGCCCAGTCCTTCAGCGCGGGAGATCCACGGGGACTGCTGACCAACGTCCTGCTCGCCATCGGCTCGGGACGGCCGAAGCTGGCGATCATTCTGTCGAAGTTCGATGCGCTGCGGGCGCTGGGCGAGGTCGAGGAGTCGGAGTGGAGCCAGATCATGTCCAACGCGGGCGCCGCCTACATGCGTGACAACTCGGCAGGCCCCTACTACGACGACGGCGACGGTGAGCTGTTGCACGAGGAAGTGCGCAGTCTCCTGCTGCGGCTGCACGCGCAATCGATGGTCGCTGCGATCGAAAGCCATTCCACGGGTGCGCATTTGATGCACCGCTACTTCGTAGTCTCGGCCCTTGGCCAGCCTCATACGGGCACCCGGCTCAGCGCAAGGGGTATCACACCGTTTCGGTGCACCGACCCGCTGCGGTGGGTAACGTCGTCGAGCGGTGTGTTGTAGCGAGAGACGTCACGGCCAGATGTCGGGCCGCATTGCCTCACCCTCGCGCTGCTGTCGCGGTTGGGTGTGATCGTCGTCGCCGCGAGTCTGCTCCACCGGATGGTCCGCCGGCCAGATATCGGGCCGCAGCACCGCACCGTCGTATTCGACTTCCTCTGCGACAGTGGGCTCCTCTACGGGCGACGTGATGAGTTCTTCGCGCGGCTGCGCCGGGACGTCAGGCTGTTGTTCGGCGTCGGCGCTACGGTTTTGGCGCAGTTCGTTGACGATCAACAGCAACAACCCGGCAGCGCTGGCTGCGACGGTGAGCCACCCGAAGAGAACACTTCCCGAAACGAGGGCGACGACGAGCGCGAGGAACGCGGCGATGGAGACACCGACCACGACATTCAGCATCGGGCGACCCTCCTCCGCTGTGCCCTGCCCCCACCAGGTTACTTCGACTCGAAGTCGAAGCAGATGTGCTCCTCGGTCACCTGGCGGTTGTACGCGACGACCTCCTTGTGGATGGGGTGCTCCTCGTAAGCGTCGAGGTCGTCACGGGTGTCGAAAGTGATGCGCATACAGATGTCGAATCCTCTCGACCTTTCGCCGAAGTTGCGGCCGAGCGAGAATTCACGTACCCCCGGGACATGCCGCAACTCACCAAGTTTCGCGAGCAAAGCCTCCTCCGCCTCGGAGTCGAGCCCGGGCGCTTTGAACGCGATCACATGGTCAATCACGGGACGAACACCACCTTCATCGGTTTACCTTCACGGCTTCTGAGCATGTCGAAACCCGCTTGGATCTCGTCCAGCGGGAACCTGTGGGTGACAAGTCGTTCGCCTCTGATCAGACCCGCCGCCGCGAGCTGTACCGCACGGCCGACAGCCTGCCTGCCTTCACCACGGGACGTGACCAGACAGATTTCCTCACGGTTCGCGAAACCCAGGTTGAATGAGACGGGATCCTTGTAGAACGCCAGAATGAGCAGTTTCCCTCCGCGGCGCAGCATCTTCAGACCTTGGTTGGGTGTATCCGGGTGCCCAGATGACTCGATCACCATGTCCGCGCCCCGTCCATGGGTTAGACGGCGCACCTCCTCGACGGGGTCGTGGGTGACCGAATTGACGACCTCGGTTGCACCAAGCGCCGATGCAAGATCAAGGCGCTCCTGGCGAGTGCCGACGACGATCACGGTGGTCGCGCCCATCGCGCGCGCAACCTGCGCTGTCATGATGCCGACAGGCCCTGGACCTATGACGACCACGGTGTCGCCCGCGACCAGCCCCCCTGCGCGATCCAGCCCGTAGACGGATGTCCCGGCAGTGGAGATCAGTACCGATTCCTCCCAGCTGAGGTTGGCGGGCAAGCGGTAGACACAGCTGATGTTGTGGACGACGTACTCGGCGAACCCTCCGTCGGTCGTGAATCCCGAAGCACGGTGGCCCTTTTCACGATCACCGTAGTTCTCGCACGCGGTGTAGGACCCGTTCAGACAGTTTCGGCATCGGCCGCAGCCGTGATGAACGTGAACCGCGACCCGATCTCCGACGTCCACCTCGTCCACGCTGGCGCCACGGCTGACCACCGTGCCCGTCCACTCGTGGCCCGGTGTGAACGATCCGAAAGGAGGCTGCCCGGGAAAGGGTTCGGTCTGGATCGCGACGTCGGTGCCGCATGCCCCGCACATGGCGACCCGCACCAGCACTTCATCGTGAGCTGGACTCGGCACGGGCTTGGAGACCACGCGCATGTCATTGGGCCCGAACAGAACAGCGGCCCGCATCAGATCGGGAATCTCGATGCCCGTCACGATGTGCTCACCCCGACACTCGCCTCACTGTCCTCAAGCCAGTCGCGGAAATCCCTTGCCAAGATGACAGGATCCTCGAGGAAATAATCCGTCGCGATCTGTTCCGTCGACACGATCACGTGGAGAAGGGTCGGACCTGGTTCTGCGGCCGCCCACTGCAGACTCTCGAGCAGTTCGTCGCGGGTAGAGACTGAGCGCGCCCTGGCCCAGCCACAGGCCATCGCGAGTGCACACATGTCGAGAGACGACGAGGCCGTCGGCTGACCACCGGTCGCGAGGTAAACGCCGTTGTCCAAGACCAGGACGACGAGATTCTCCGGCCCGAGCAGTCCGATCGTGCTCATCACCGACATCCCCATGATCAGCGATCCGTCACCCTCGACGACAACCGTCTTCTCGCCCTGCGGTCGGCGGCGCAGTCCCACCGCAATGCCGAGGCCGATCGATACTGTTTGACCCATCGCGTCCAGGTTGATTAGGTGGTTGGGCTTTCGTCCGGCAACGGTCAGCATCTCGCGTGCCGTGCCGCCGAGGGTGAGAACCATCGGAGAATCCGGGAATTCGGCGTCTATGTCGGTAAGAACCGCGGCGCGTTGCATTCGCGGCATCGATTAACCCCCCATCAGGTTGACCAGGACCAGCACGGGCCGGTGCGTGGTTCGTGAAAACGTCCAGGCCCGGTGGATCTCGGGTGCCCATAACTCGACGGGCATCCGCGCGTCGAGCTGAAACCAACACACGTTCGCCGCATCCAGCAATGCCTCGCTTCGTTCGCTGATGGTGTGGATCATCGAGTTGTACTCGCCGAGACCGCCTCGGCGACAAACGATTCCGAACAGCGGGATGTGATAGGCCTGAGGAACGGTCAGAAGCGCAGTCAGAAGATTCCCGATCCCGTTGTCCTGAAAGATGAGAACAGGTCGCCTGCCTGCGATCTCGAGGCCGGCGGCCACCACAACACCTTCCTCTTCCCTCGGCATCGCGAAGACCACCCGCCCGCGGCCTCCGTCACCGTCGATGAAGTGATGCAGGACCTGCTTGAGCGTGCTGCTGGCCAGGTGGATCACGAAGTCGGGATCGATCGCCTCCACGCCATCGATCACGGCGCGGCTCCGGTCATCCAGAACCGCGGCCAGCCGCTCCGCTTCAGCACGCATGCGAGTCGACCCGTTCGATTCCCATGAGCTCGAATGTTGTGCCGCCCGCGGCGAGTCCGGCCATCACACCGTCTTCGCGTTCGGCGCGCTGCTCGGCGGCGGTGACCACCTCGTCCACCAGGGCCGCGGCGACGCACATCACTCCGTCGTCGTCGGCGACGATGTAGTCGCCCGGTGCGACGAGGACGCCTCCCACCGCGACCGGGGTGTTCACTGTGCCCGGTGCCCGCTTGCTCGTGCCGTGCACCGAAACACCCGCCGCCCAAACGGGAAACGCTCGCCTGCGAAGCGCGGCCACGTCCCGGCAGCCGCCGTCGATGACGAGACCCGACACTCCGCGGCACTGCGCCGCTACCGCGAGGATCTCACCCCAGTAACCGGCGAGGTGTCCGTTGGCGGCCACAACCAGAACGTCGCCCTCACGACACTCGAGTACCGCCCGATGAACGGCGAGGTTGTCGCCGGGCTGCACTGCCGCCGTCACAGCGCGACCCGCGATGTGTGCACCGATCTGGACGGGTCGGATGGCGGGGCTCAGATTGCCGACCCGTCCAGCCGCCTCGTGTAGGCCAGCCACGTCGCAGGCTCGGAGCCGCGTCAGTATCTCGGAGCCGTTTTCGACCACGTCGCAAAGACCTCCTTGACTTTATAAAGTGTAAAAAACACTACAGCAGCGGTCGGAGATCCGCGGGGAGATCAATGCGGCAGATTGCTCCGATGGGCCGCCAGCACGTCGAATCCGAAGTCGCTGTCCGGTCGGCGCCAGACCGAATGCGCGTGGTTGGCGTCGCGCTGGGTGTTGTCGTATTCCACGAGCAGGTCCGGCCCGTGGATGCGGAAGTAGTGCGGTCGCCCAGCGGCCAGGGGGCCGGCCCAGCCGAAGTGCACACCATCGAGCGACTCCGAGGTCCTCTGCAGCACACCATCCGGGGCACTCGCCTCGTACGTCGAAACCAGTGCGTAGAGCAACCGGCGTTGATCGGCCGACATGTCCGCGGCGGCCAGCCCGTTCGGCACTTCCCGGATCGCGACCCGGTCGTGGTCGCCCGCGGAATAGCCGGACCCCGCTTCGGCCGTCCTGTCGATCGCGTCGGCCAGCTCCCTCAGCCACGGCTCGTCGATTCCGCCGCGCCACAGTCGCGAGTCGTTCATGTGGATCATTTCGGCGGGCATGCCCACCCTGGGCCGATTACCGCTGATGATGTCGCTCGGCGCCGACGCGTGCAGCAGTGCTTGCCGGCCTTGCGCATCTGTCAGCGACTGGGCCAACGACCTGGCCGCGTCTTCAATCGACCGCAGCGGCGCGATTTCACCACCGCCAACCAGCGGGGCCCGCGCCGGATCCGACCCGAAGAAGCAGGGGGTGGCAGATACGAGCCGCCCGCCGACGATCACATAGTTCAGCGACACGTGGTGCCCGCCGAAGCGCCAGCCCCACTGCTGCGCGCCGGGCTCGCCGAAGAAGCGCAACCAGTAAAGCCCGGGGTCTCGCCCGCGTTCGCGGCCCCAGTGCCGACCCCAGTTCTCGACGCGAGCCAGCACGTTCTCGACACCGATCACAACGGCGACGGTGTTGTACGCCGCCTCGGACAGGCCCGCGGCGACGAGTCGCATCGTGAGCTCCTGCTGGGCGGGGCGCTGCGCGCTCAGCGCAAGGCCGCCATGGTCCGTCGGGGTGTAGAACCATGTGGTTCGGTCCTCGTCGGTCCATGGAAGCAATAGCAACCTGCGTTGCTGTGGGTCGCAGGAATCGAGCAACTTCGATGCCAGTACGGTGATCGCGCTGCCGACCTCGCGCCCAGGATCCGAGTCTGCCGGGAGTTGACGCACAATGCTGTATTCTATAAGAGGGCGGAAACCGCTGATCACGACGATCACCGGCGCCGGGACGGCCGTAGATACACCCGGCAAATCCCTTCGCCAACGACGAATGGGAGGCCCATGACAGTCGCCGCACCGCGGACCGCCCATTCGTACGCATACGAGGCGTTGCGCAACAAGATCCTCACCGGCGAGCTGCGACCCGGCACCCAACTCATCCAGGCAAATTTGGCCAAGGACCTCGGCGTGAGCATGACGCCGGTCCGCGAAGCGCTCCGTGATCTCGCCACCGAAGGCCTTGTGACTCTGCTGCCGCACAAGGGCGCGGCCGTGACCACGCTGGATCTCGAAGATGCCAAGGAGATTCACACCATCCGGCTGAAGTTGGAGCCCGACGCCACCCGCCTTGCCGTCGACCACGTCACGCTCGACGTGCTCAATCGCGCGGAGGAGCTCTACACGGCGCTGTCCGAAACGGCCGATCACCGCTGGGTCGTGTGCAACCGCGACTTCCACAAGCTGCTCATCTCGCCTGCGCCTGCACCCAGGTTGGTGGGAATACTCAGTTCGTTGCTGGAGGCCGCTGCGCTGTATGTGCCGCTGGCGATCAGCCACCGCGTCGGCCCCGACCCGCAGCTCGAACACCGGGCCATCCTCGACGCCTATCTCCGCCGCGACGCCGAGGCGGCCGCGGAGGCCGTCGCGGCTCATATCCGGTCGAGCATTCACTCGCTGGAGTTCGATCCGAACGAGTCGGGCACTCCAGCTACCTGATCCCCGGCGCGGCCCAGGCGAACCCGCTATGACGAGCGGAGTGTCCGTCGGCTAATGTCCTATAAAATATGAAAACTCGCCTGATTGGAGTCGGGATGACGGTCGGCTGGGGCATCATCGGCATCGGCAAGGTCGCTGATATTGCGATCGCGCCTGCGATCACCGCGGGCGAGGCGAGCATTCTGGCGGCCGTATGCAGCCGCAGCCTCGACCGCGCGACGGCGTTCGCCTCCAAGCACGGGGCGGCGGCGGGTTACGACGACTACGCGCAGATGTTGAAGGACCCGAAGGTCGACGTCGTCTACGTCGCGTCACCCAACGGTGTGCACGCCGAACAAGCGTTGGCTGCGCTCGAGTCCGGTAAACACGTGCTGGTCGACAAGCCGCTGGCACTCGATGTCGGCGATGCGCGGGCCCTGGTCGACGCGGCCGCCGCATCGGGCGTTCGCTTGGGAACCGGATTTCACCTCCGGTACAAGGAAACCGTCCGAGCCGGCCGCGACGCGGTCGCGGCCGGTCAACTCGGCGACGTGTTCTACGCCGAGATGGCCTGCGGCGCGGGCAAGGGCCTCTATCCCTACGACACGTGGCGCGCCGATCCAGCGCTTTCCGGCGGCGGCACGCTGCTCCACCAGGGCGTCCACGCGGTCGACCTGGTCGCCTACCTGTGCGACCAGCCGGTGGTCGAGGTCACCGCCATGATCGACAAACCGAGCGCGGAGGACGTGTTCGTCGGCAGCTGCCGACTCGCGGACGGGACACTGGCCAACATCGCCTCACACAGCCTTCGCATGGGCACCCGACCGGACTGGACCGTGTTCGGCACAGACGGCTGGCTCGATGCTCGCGGTGGCACGAGCCCGGCCCCCGGCGACACCCTTAACCTGCAGAATGACGGCGGAACCAGCCGACTCGCCACCACGGACACCTCCGCCTACGTGACCGAGGTGGCGGCCTTCACCGAGGCCGTGGCGTCCGGCACCGAACCCATCGCCAGCGGACTCGACGGCCTGCGCGCGGTGGCTGTCGCGGACGCGCTGTACCGCTCTGCCGAGGACCGCCGCGCTGTGCGCGTCGAGGAGACTAGAGCCGCTCGATGATCGTGACGTTGGCGGTGCCGCCGCCCTCGCACATCGTCTGAAGGCCGTAGCGGCCCCCGGTGCGCTCCAACGTGTTCAGCATCGTGGTGAACAGCTTGGCGCCGGTCGCGCCGAGAGGATGGCCGAGCGCGATCGCCCCGCCGCTGGGGTTGACCATGGCGTGGTCGGCCTTGATCTCCTTGAGCCAGGCCAGGACGACCGGCGCGAACGCCTCGTTGATCTCCACGGTGTCGATGTCGTCGATCGAAAGGCCCGCCTTCTCCAGCGCGTAGCGCGTAGCGGGGATGGGCCCGGTCAGCATGAACACCGGGTCGGCGCCGCGGGCGCTGATGTGGTGAATCCGGGCCCGCGGTGTCAGCTTGTGGTCCTTGACCGCCTGCTCGGACGCGAGCAGCACCGCGCTTGCGCCATCCGAGATCTGGCTGGCCATCGCCGCGGTCAGCCGACCGCCTTCGGTGAGCGTTTTCAGGCCCGCCATCTTCTCCAACGAGGTGTCGCGCGGCCCCTCGTCGGTGACGAAGCCCTCTACCGCGATGATCTCGTTCTCGAAGTAACCGGCGCGGATTGCCTCCTGCGCGCGCTGGTGGCTGGTCAGCGAGTACTCCTCCATCTCCTCACGCGAGATGTTCCACTTCTCGGCGATCAGTTCGGCTCCGCGGAACTGGGAGATCTCCTGATCGCCGTAGCGGTGCAGCCAGCTCTTGGATTCGTTGGTTGGCGACGTGAACCCGAACTGCTCGCCGACGATCATCGCCGAGGAGATCGGAATCTGGCTCATGTTCTGCATGCCGCCCGCCACGATCAAATCGGCGGTACCCGACATGATCGCTTGTGCACCAAAGGAGATCGCCTGCTGGCTCGAACCGCACTGACGGTCAACCGTGACACCCGGTACCTCCTCCGGATAGCCGGCGGCCAGCCACGACAACCTGGCGATGTTGCCTGCCTGTCCTCCGATGGCGTCGACGCAGCCGGCGATGACGTCGTCGACCGCGCCGGGATCCACATCGACTCGGTCAAACAGTCCGCGCCACGCCGCGGCCCCGAGGTCTACGGGATGCACGCCCGCAAGCGATCCGTTGCGCTTGCCGACCGCGGTGCGCACAGCTTCGACGACGTATGCCTCTGGCATCACTTGCCTCCTTCAGCTTCGCCGGCGGCGATGATCCCGCCGAGGACTATGGCGAGGTACTGGTGGCCGACCTGCTTGGCGGTCAGCGGGCCACCCGGCTGATACCAGCGGACCGAAACCCACGTGGTGTCGCGGATGAACCGGTACACGAGGTCGACGTCGATATCGGGCCGGAAGTAGCCCTCCTCGATGCCCTGGTTGAGCAGGTCCAGCCACATCTTGCGCTGCTCTTTGTTGCGGTCGTCCACATAAGAGAACCGGGGCTGACCCGACAGTCGCTTCGCCTCGTCCTGGTAGATCACCACCTGCGCGTGCCGGTGCTCGATCGCCTCGAACGATGCCATGAACAGTCCTTTGAGCCGCTCCAGTGGGTTCGGCTCGGTGGCGACGATCTGTTGGTAGCGCTCGAAGAGCCAGTCGAGGAAGCCGCGCAGCAGTTCGTCGACCATCTCCTCCTTGGAGGCGAAGTGGTGGTACAGACTGCCGGACAGGATCCCGGCCGAGTCCGCGATATCGCGAACGGTGGTGGCCCGCAGCCCGCGCTCGGCGAACATCGTCGCGGCGAGATCCAGGAGCTCATCTCGTCGGCTCAGCCCTTCCACACCAAGAGCGTATCAACCAAGCGCTTGCTCGGCCACCAGCGACCACCTTTTACATATAAGCAACCCAGAAAGATCAAAATTCTCATAATTTATAGGATCTGCCGTTCTATAGTGATCGCGGCAGCCAGAAGGCCGAGGGCTGCGCGGCTTGTACAGCGTTCGTCAACGAAGACTCAGTCAGCCGCCCGGCGGTGAACGCAGGAGGTCCATTCATGAACAGGAAGACAACGTCCCTCTTGGCTGCACTTGGCGTAGGCGTCTTGCTTGCGTCCGGCTGCAGCGGTCCCGGGAGCGACTCGAAGTCAGCCGAAAGCGGGGAGGACGGCGTCATCCGATTCACCTTCTCGCCCGACCCCGCCTGGGACTGGATCCAGGACCAGGGCATCCTCGAGGAGATGGAGAAGGAATCCGGGTTCCGGATCCTGCAGACGGTGACATGGGATGAGTACGGCCAGTTCGCGGGCGGGCACGCCGATGTCGTGTCCATCGGCACCTACGAACTGCAGAACCTGGAGCAGGAGACCGGGGTCAAGACGGTCACGTTCGGCAAGTTCAACAAGGCCAAGGACGTGATGATCACGGCGAACCCGGAGTGGGAAACGGTGTCGGACATGCCAAAGGGCTGCAAGATCGCCGCGGAGTCGCCGGTCGGCAACACCTTGATCTGGACGGCTCTGCTCAAGCAGATGGACAGTCGCGAGCTGGCCGAGAACGGCGACGACCTCAACTTGGTCACCGCCGACTACCAGGTCATCCCCGATCTCGTGCTGAACAACGAAGTGTGCGGCGCGTTCGCCGATCCCACCCAGTCGATCCCTCAGTTCGCCTCGGGCAAGTTGAACATCATGTACGACGGCAGGTCCGCATCGGAGCTGTTCGGCGAGATCATGGAGCCGGGTCATGAGGGCGTCATGAGCAACCTGTTCACCGCACGCAAGGAGTGGTACGACTCCCACCAGGAGGAAGCCGCGTTCTTCCTCAAGGTCTGGCAGCGCGCCATGGACGAGTGGGCCCAGCATCGCGACGAGATCATCGACGAGTACCCGCAGCACTTCGCGGTGAAGAACGATGAAGAGGCGAAGTGGATGAAGGGGTACTTCGCGAACACCTTCGACTGGTTCGTCGACTCGCCGTACCTCACGCAGGAGTGGATCGACAAGGAGAAGAAGATCTTCCAGATGCTCAAGGACGCCGGCGTGGTCGATCCCGACCAGCCCGATCCTGAAATGGTCGTCATCAATCCGTCGCAGTCCTGATGGCATTTTGATGTCACTGGCGCCGTCGACCCGTCGGCTCCTCACCTCACAGTTCTACTCGGTGGCGGGGATCGCGACTTTCATCGGAATCTGGGCGTATGCCTCATCCCGGATGGAGCCTTACGTCCTGCCGTCGCCGTGGACGGTCGGCAAGCGGATGTGGGAGCTTGCCGGCTCGGGTGTGGTGTTCACGAATTTCCTTGACAGCCTTTGGCGCACGATCCTCGGGTGGATGATCGCTGTGATCATCGGTTCTGTCATCGGATTCCTGATGGGCCGGTACCGCTACGCCAGGGCGTTCTTCCACGACCTGATCTACCTGGCCGCCAACGTTCCTCTGATCGTCTACGCGATCGTGGCGATCATCGTGTTCGGAATCAGCGGCATGGGTCCGACGTCGGTGGTGATCCTGTTCGTGCTGCCGGGGATCGCGCTCAACGTCGCGGCGGGGATGATGTCGGTCGATCCCGATCTGGTCGGAATGAGCAAGGCCTTCAACCGGAGTCGGTTCGATGTCACCAAACATGTCATCATCCCGACCGTCATGCCGTTCGCGTTCGCAGCAGGTCGGGTATCGTTCGCTGATTCCTGGAAGCTGGCGGCACTGGTCGAAACCTTCGGTGGTTCAAGCGGTGTCGGCTACCAGATCGGCCGGTCCTACCATCTGTTCTCGGTGCGCGACGTGCTGGCCTGGATGTGCTTCTTCGTCATCTTCGTGGTTCTGCTGGAACGGCTGGTGCTGGTCAACGCCGAGCACAGGCTGTTCCGGTGGCGCGCCGACACGCCGCAGCGGCAGAAGCGCTGGCGGGGAGCCAGCCGCGCCGCGGCGCCTGGCGCACCCGTCAGTACCTCGGCCGCAGCGAAGGTGGTGACCAATTGACCACCGCGACAGCCACGTCCCGATCATCGTGGCGCTGGCTGACATCCGACCGGGCGGCACGCTACACCGCTCGTCTGCTGATGCTGGTGGCATGGCAGTTGATCGGCCTGCTGTCCACGCGTATACCGACGCCGATCGGCACCATCGAGTTTCTGGTGGACGAGTGGATGGCAGGCGAGTTGTGGGTGCATCTCACGTGGACGCTGCGCCGGGCTGTGATCGCGCTGTCGGTCGTGCTTGTGCTCGGCGTTGCGATCGGCTGGGCGATGGGACGGTGGTGGCGCGTCGGCGCGTACTTCCGCGACGTTGTGACGATCATGCTGGCCCTGCCCGCGTTCATCTGGGCTCTGCTCGCCGCGATGTGGTGGGGCTTCTCGGAGGTCGGCCCCATTGTCGTGCCGGTGTTGGCCGCCACCCCGATGCTCGTCGCGTCGACGTACGAGGGCGCGAAATCGTTGCCGAAGCCGCTGATCGAGATGTCGTCGGCTTACCGGGTCCCGGCGGCGCGGTTCTTCGGCTGGATGGTGCTTCCCGCGATGGCGCCCTATATCTTCGCCGGTTACCGCTATGCGGTGCTGGCCGGCTGGGGCGCGCTGTCGCTGGTCGAGTTCTTCGCGAGCAACTGGGGTGCGGGTTACCGCGCCGCATTCTGGTACGACGCAGGCAATTTCGACGGGCTGATGGGTTGGGGACTGATCGAAATCGTCGTCATCCTCGCCGTCGACCGGCTCGTGCTCGAACGCCTCGCCCGTCGCTCGCGGCGCTGGCAGGAAGGAACCGAAAGATGGTGAGGCAGGCATGGCGACACTGGTAGCCGATCACGTCAACAAGGTCTATGAGCCGACCAGTCGTGGGCAGTCGGCGGTCCATGCGATATCGGACTTCGGCTTCGAGGCGTCGGGCCATACCTTCGTCTGCCTGGTCGGGCCGTCGGGGTGCGGCAAGAGCACGTTCCTCAACCTGGTGTCCGGTGTGGAGAAGCCGACATCGGGTTCGGTCACGGTGACGGGCGAATCCGGCGATGCGCGAATCGGATACGTCTTCCAGGATCCCCGGCTACTCCCCTGGCGGACGGTGCTCGACAACATGATCTACGTCCACGACGACGGTGACCGTAAGGCCCGCAGGCAACGGTGCATGCGGTTTCTGGAGATGGTCGATCTGGCCCACGCGGCGGGCATGTACCCCGCACAGCTGTCCGGCGGTATGCGGCAGCGGATCGGCATCGCCCGTGCCCTGTCGATCGAGCCGGACCTCCTGCTGATGGACGAACCGTTCAGCCATCTGGACGCGATCACTGCCCGCAGTCTGCGCACCGAGCTGCAGCAGCTGTGGCAGGCGTCGGGTGCGACGGTTCTGTTCGTCACCCACGACGTCAACGAGGCCGTCCAGCTCTCCGACCGGATCCTGATGATGAACAAGGGTGGCACGCTGTACGCCGACATCCCGATCAACCTCCCCCGGCCGCGCTTGCAGACCGATCGCGACGTGGTCACCCAACAGGCCGATGTCCTTGCCCTGTTTGAACAAATGCGCGCCGAGCCAGTCGACGCCGAGACCGAAGGAGCCAACCACTAAATGCTGCGCCACTCCGCCTTCTTCATGTTCCGCGAAGACACCACCCTCGAGCAGGCTGTTGAAATGCTCAAGGGGCTGGCGTACATGCGGTTCGCCTGCCCGAGCGTACGCGCACTCGACTTCGGCCTCGACGAGTTCGGCGGCTCGGGGCTGCTGCGCGAGGTCAAGCCGTGGAAGCGCCAACCACGTTGGCGCAGCCGTAAACTCGGCCCGGCCGTGAGCTACGACGTCGCATTGCATCTGGACTTCGACGACCAGGCTGGAATGGACGACTACAACGATGACGACGTCCACCACAACGTCGCCCTGTACAACGCGTCGATCTGCCGCGGCGAGGAGACGGCCCGCGTCGACTGGTGGTACGACGGCGCGCCGCTGATCACGAAGAACCAGTACAAGCACGCCGCCATGTTCATCTGGACCGAAGAATCCGACGACGCGTCGCGCGAGTCGGCACTCGAGGCCGTCACGTCACTCGGCGACCTGCCCGAGGTGCAGCAGGTGACCATCGGCAAGAACATCGGCACGCTGACAACAGATTTCGACGGTATCGTCGACATCAGGTGTGCTGACCGTGCTGACGCTGAGAAGTTATTGGCCGGCGAGGAGTACGCGCAGGCCATGAAGCAGCTCGGCGATGTGACCCAGTACGAGTGGACCGCCCGGCTGACCCACCTCATGCACGGCCTGTGAGGTCCGCTTGCCAAGCATCATAGATGTTCACGCCCACGTAACCCCTCGCTGCTTCAGCGATGTCGTTTTGGGCGGGAGCGACTGGTACGGAATGACATCCGACGACGGTGAGCTGCATAACCCGATGAACCTGTGGGGCATCGATCAGCGTATCGAGGCGATGGACGCCGACGGTATCGACGTGCAGCTGACCTCGCCGACGGATGTCTTCTACCAGTACAACCAGGATCCGGCGGTCACCGCGAAGATCGCGGCCACGGTGAATAACGAAGTGGCAGAGATGGTTCGGGCCCGCCCCGCGCGGATCGCGGGTCTGGCGACGGTGCCGATGCAGGACACCGATCTGGCGGTCGCGGAGCTCACACGTGCAATTCGTGAACTCGGACTGCGCGGCGTGATGATCGACGACCACGTCAACGGTCAGACGTACGACGACCCCCGCTTCGACGCGTTCTGGCAGGCGGCAGAAGAACTCGGCGCGTTGATCTTCGTCCACCAGTACGCGCCGACGTCGGTCGAGGCCCGCATCGACAAGTTCTTCTTCTTCAACTCGATCGGCAACCTGGTCGACCGCGCGATCACATTCGGCGCGCTGGTGTACGGCGGGGTGATGGATCGCTATCCCGATCTCAAGGTTTGCCTGGGCCATGCGGGCGGTTACACCGCTTTCGCGCTGGATCGCATGGATCAGGGCTGGCGGGCGTTCCCGTCGATGCGGGGTGCGACGACCGGACCGCCGAGCACGTACGCACGCCGGTTCACCTACGACGCGGTGACGTATGAACCGCGCACGCTGCGCTACCTCGTCGACGTCGTCGGCGCGGACCGCGTCGTGCTCGGCACCGACTGGCCGGCCCCCATGCGCGTCCTCGAACCCGTGACTCGCTTGACGGCGATCGGAGTCCTGACACCCGACGAAGTCCAGTCCATCCTGCGTGGCACCGCTGCCATGCTGCTTGGCGATCCCACTAGCAGAGAGGCCCAATAGCCGTGGCCGTCATCGATGTTCACTCGCATGTCACCCCGCCCAGCTTTCGCGAGGCGGTACTCGACGGCGGAACGTGGCACACGCTGACCAATGAGATCGGCGAGCTCGAGATTCCGGAGTTCTCCATCTCTGCGAAGGACCGGATCGCCAAGATGGACGCCGCGGGCATCGACATGCACGTGCTCACCGTCAACAACGACTTCTACCGCTACGAACTCGATCCAGGGCTCACTCAGGAGATCGCCCGCGCCTGCAACGAGGAGATCGGCCAGATGATGGCGAACCATCCCGACCGCTTCACCGGGCTGGCGACGGTGCCGATGCAGGACATCGAGCGGGCGGTCGCCGAGATGGAGTTCGCGATGTCGAACCTCGGGTACCGCGGCATCACGATCAACGACCACGTCAACGGCGTCACGTTCGACAACCCTCGGTTCTACCCGTTCTGGGAGGCCGTGGAATCCCTTGGCGCGGTGGTGTTCTTCCACCAATGCGGGCCGACCCTGGTCAAGGCGCGCACCACCCGCTATGCATTGCCGAACAGCATCGGCAACCTGGTCGACCGCGCCGTCACATTCGGCACGCTGGTGTTCGGCGGCATCATGGACCGCTACCCCGGACTCAAGATCTGCCTCGGTCACGCCGGTGGTTACGCGCCGTTCGGTGTCGCCCGGATGGACAAGACCTGGCGCGCAGCCGATATGGAGGTTCCCGAGTTCGCGGACGCCAAGCTGCCGAAACCGCCTAGCGAGTACCTGGACCGCTTCTATTACGACTCCTGTACCTACACCGAGGACACGCTGCGGTTCCTGATCGACGCTGTGGGCATTGACCGCGTCGTGCTCGGCACCGACTATCCCGCACCGATGGTCCAGGAGGATCCGGTCGGCTGGCTGGAGAAGATGCCCGGGGTCAGCGAGTCGGAGCGAACGGCGATCCTGGAGACCAACCCGGCACGGATGCTGGGCCTTTAGCTCAGGCGCGCTGGCTCGATACCGAAATCACCTCGCCGGTCAGGTAACTGGAGTAGTCACTGGCCAGGAATGCGATGGTGGCGGCGACTTCCCACGGCTCGGCTGCCCGGCCGAACGCCTCACCTTCGGACAACCGGTCCAGCAGGTCCGCCGAGCTCGTCTTCTCCAGGAACTTGTGCCGCGCGATGCTCGGCGACACCGCATTGATGCGCACCCCGTACTCGACGGCTTCTATTGCGCTGCAACGGGTCAATGCCATCACGCCGGCCTTGGCCGCCGCATAGTGCGACTGGGAATGCTGGGCCCGCCAGCCGAGCACGCTGGCGTTGTTGACGATCACGCCGCCATGGTCGGCCTCGCGGAAGTACCGTAGCGCCGCACGTGTCGCCCGCATGACCGAAGTCAGCGTGACGTTGAGCACGCGGTCCCATTCCTCGTCGGTCATGTCCGCGACAGGAGTCTGCCCACCGAGACCTGCGTTGTTCACGAGAACGTCGAGGCGGCCCATCCGAGCCGTTGTCGACGAGACAAGCGCGTCGACCTGCGCGGTCGAGGTCACGTCGCAGACCACGCTTTCCACCCGGCCAAGGCCGAGTTCGGTCAGTTGGTCTCTCGTCTCGCCCAGCCGCCGTTCGTGGTGGTCGGAGACGACGACATCGGCGCCCTCCGCCAACGCGCGTCGTGCGACGGCGGAACCGATGCCGATGCCTGCGGCGGCCGTCACGACGACCACCTTGCCGGTCAGAAGTCCGTGGCCGTCAATCTCTTTCGGGGGAATTGATAACGTCACGCGGCTCCCCTAATGGTCCTCGCGCAAGCGCTCATCCCTTGACCTCTCGAGGTAAGCCGAGCACCCGCTCGGCGATGATGTTGCGCTGGATCTCGTTGGAGCCGCCGTAGATGGTGTCAGCGCGGGTGAAGAGGAAGAGGTGCTGCCACTCGTCGAACTTACCGTCCTTGGCCACCAGCCCGTCTTTCCCGACGACGTCCATCGCCAGTTCGCCTAGATCGCGATGCCAGTTGGCCCACAACAACTTCGACACGTTGTCCTGGCCGGGGTGCTCGACGTCCATGGTCGCGAGCGCGTAGGAACGCATCGTCTGCAGGCCAACCCACGATCGGGTCAGCCGTTCGCGGATCAGCGGATCGTCCGCGGCGCAGGTGCGCTTGGCGACGTCGACGAGGTTGGAATGCTCACGCGCATAACGGATCTGCTGGCCCAACGTGGAAACGCCACGCTCGAACGTCAGCGTGCCCATCGCGACTCGCCAACCGTCGCCCGGCTGGCCGACCACCAGATCGGCGTCGGTACGGGCGTCATCGAAGAAGACCTCGTTGAAGTCGGCCGCCCCGGTCAGCTGCACGATCGGGCGCACTTCAACGCCGGGTTGGTCCAGCGGCACAAGCAGATACGACAGGCCGGCATGGCGCTTGTAGCCCTTCTCGGTGCGCACCACCACGAAGCACCACTGCGATAGGTGCGCCATCGACGTCCACACCTTCTGGCCGTTGATCACCCACTGATCGCCGTCGAGCTCACCGGTCGTCGACACGTTCGCGAGGTCGCTGCCCGCGCCCGGTTCGGAATAGCCCTGGCACCATAGCTCGGTGACGTCGAGGATCCTGGGCAGGAAGCGCTTCTTCTGGTCGTCGGTGCCGAACGCGATCAACGTTGGCCCGAGCAGTTCCTCACCGAAGTGGTTGACCTTGTCGGGTGCATCGGCCTTGGCGTACTCCTCGTAGAACGCGACGCGGTGGGCGACGGACAGCCCGCGTCCGCCGTGCTCCTCCGGCCAGCCAAGACAGGTCAGTCCCGCGGCCGCCAGACGCCTGTTCCATGCAAGCCGTTCCTCGAACGCCTCGTCCTCGCGACCCGGGCCGCCGAGGCCCTTGATTGCGGCGAATTCGCCGACGAGGTTGTCGGCCAACCACTCGCGGACCTCGGCCCTGAACTCCTGGACCTCTATCACCCCTGTAGGCTAACCTACCAAGCACTTGCTTTGTTAGAGGAGCATCGATGACTGGGGCCCACGCCCATAGGGCAGGGGATGATCCGGGGACAATTCCGCAGGTCCTGGACCGGATGGCGGACAAATTCTCCGATCGTGACGCGCTGGTGACAGATGATCGGCGGTTCACGTTCGCCGAACTTCGGGCCGAGGTCCGTCGGACCGCGGCCGCGATGATCGACCTGGGCGTCATCGCAGGCGATCGGGTGGCGATCTGGTCGCCGAACACCTGGCACTGGGTGGTGGCGTGCCTGGCGACGACGTACGCCGGCGGCGTCCTCGTTCCGCTGAACACCCGCTACACCGCCAGCGAGGCGAGCGATGTCCTGGCCCGCACCGGCGCTCCCCTGCTCGTTGCGGCGGGTGAGTTCCTCGGCGCGGACAAGACCGCCGATCTCGACCGTGATGAGCTGGCAGCGCTGCGCCACATCGTGCGGGTTCCGATCGACAAGGCCGACGGCACCTGGGACGAGTTCATCGCGCGCGGCGAGAATGCCGACGCTCTCGTGTCCGCTGACATGCGCGCCGCTGCCGTCACCGCCGACGACGTCTCCGACATCCTGTTCACGTCCGGTACCACGGGCCGCAGCAAGGGCGCGCTGTGCGCGCACCGACAGTCGCTCGACGCGCCTGCCGCGTGGGCGGAGTGTGGTCAGGTCACGAGCGACGACCGGTACCTGTGCATCAACCCGTTCTTCCACAACTTCGGCTACAAGGCCGGCATCCTGGCCTGCCTGCAAACCGGTGCCACGCTCATCCCCCAGCTCACGTTCGATCCCGAGCAGGCCATGCGGGCGGTGCAGGAGCATCGCATCACCGTGTTGCCCGGCCCGCCGACGATCTACCAGACGCTGCTCGACCATCCCAGGCGCGGCGACTACGACCTGACCTCGCTGCGGTTCGCGGTCACCGGTGCGGCGGTCATTCCGGTCGTGCTGATCGAACGGATGCAGCAGGAGTTGGACATCGACATCGTGCTCACCGCGTACGGCCTGACGGAGGCCAGCGGATTCGGCACGATGTGCCGCGCCGACGACGACGCGGTGACCGTCGCGACCACGTGTGGCGGGCCGATCGCGGACTTCGAGTTGCGCATCGGCGAGTTCGATGAGGTGCTGTTGCGCGGCCCGAACGTGATGCTCGGATATCTCGATGATCCCGAAGCCACGGCCGCCGCGATCGACGCCGACGGCTGGCTCCACACCGGCGATGTCGGCGCCGTCGACAGGGCGGGGAATCTGAAGATCACCGATCGGCTCAAGGACATGTACATCTGCGGCGGGTTCAACGTCTACCCCGCCGAGATCGAGCAGGTGCTGGCCCGGCTGGACGGCGTCGCGGAGTCTGCGGTGATCGGTGTTCCCGACGAGCGGCTGGGCGAGGTCGGCAAGGCCTTCGTCGTAGCCAAGTCAGGCGCCACGCTGGATGAAGAATCCGTAATCGCCTACACAAGGCAGCATTTGGCGAACTTCAAGATACCGCGGTCGGTGGAGTTCCTCGATGTGCTGCCACGCAATCCGGGCGGCAAGGTGGTCAAGCCGCTGTTGAGGGAAAGAGCCTGATGGATCTGAGTTTCGACGACGCCACCCTCGGGTTCCAGGAGGAGGTGCGTGAATTCCTTGCGGCGAACAAGGACTCGTTTCCGACGAGGTCCTACGACACCGCCGAGGGTTTCGAGCAGCATCGCCGCTGGGACAAGGTACTTTTCGAGGCCGGGCTGTCGGTGATCACCTGGCCGGAGAAGTACGGGGGCCGTGACGCCACCCTGTTGCAGTGGGTGGTGTACGAGGAGGAGTACTTCCGCGCGGGCGCACCGGGACGGGCGAGCGCCAACGGCACGTCGATGCTCGCGCCGACACTGTTCGCGCACGGCACGCCCGAACAACTGGACCGCGTACTGCCGAAAATGGCCAGCGGCGAAGAGATCTGGGCACAAGCCTGGTCAGAACCAGAATCCGGTAGCGACCTGGCCTCACTACGCTCGACCGCCACCAAGACCGACGGCGGATGGCTGCTCGACGGCCAGAAGATCTGGAGCTCGCGAGCCCCCTTCGGGGAACGGGCATTCGGGCTGTTTCGATCCGATCCGGATGCCGAACGCCATCGCGGGCTGACGTATTTCATGTTCGACCTGAAGGCCGGCGGTGTCACCGTGCGCCCGATCGCGCAACTCGGCGGGTACACCGGATTCGGTGAGATTTTCCTCGATGACGTATTCGTGCCCGACAACGATGTGATCGGCGGTGTGCACGAGGGCTGGCGCGCGGCGATGAGCACGTCGAGCAACGAGCGCGGCATGTCGCTGCGCAGCCCGGCCCGGTTCCTGGCGCCGGCCGAACGACTGGTGGCGCAGTGGAAGCAGAACCCCGACGAGGCGTTCATTGACCGGGTGGCCGACGCATGGATCAAGGCGCAGGCTTATCGGCTGCACACGTTCGGAACGGTGACGCGAGTCGCGGCAGGCGGCGAGCTGGGTGCCGAGTCATCGGTGACCAAGGTGTTCTGGTCCGACCTCGATGCGGCGTTGCACCAGACGGCGCTGGACATGCGCGGCGCCGACGGGGAGTTGGCGGATTCGTGGACCGATGGGTTGCTGTTCGCACTCGGAGGGCCGATTTATGCGGGCACCAACGAGATTCAGCGCAACATCATCGCCGAGCGGCTGCTGGGGCTGCCGCGGGAGAAGAGCAAATGAAATTCGATCTGGACGACCAGCAGCGCGACTTCGCCGCCAGCATCGACGCGGCGCTTGGCGCCGCCGACCTACCGGGCGCGGTGCGCGCGTGGGCGGAGGGTGACACCGCGCCGGGTCGCAAGGTGTGGGCGCAGTTGACCGACCTCGGTGTCACCGCGTTGATGGTGCGGGAGAAGTTCGACGGCATCGAGGCGCATCCGGTCGATCTGGTGGTGGCCGCCGAGCGCCTTGGCCGGTGGTGTGTTCCCGGTCCGGTCACCGAATCCATCGCGGTGGCACCGGTTCTGCTCGCCGACGACGAGCGCAGCGCGGCATTGGCGGTCGGAGAACTGATCGCGACCGTCGCGCTGCCGCCGCAGGTGCCGCGCGCCGTCGACGCCGACTCGGCCGGGCTGATCCTCATCGCCGGCGACGGCTCGGTGCGTGACGGAGAGGCCGGCGCGCGGCACGAGTCCGTCGACCCGAGCCGAAAACTGTTCGACGTCAAGGCAACCGGTGATCCGACAGCGGCCGACGTCGCACGCGCATACGAGTTCGGGGCGTTGGCAGCCGCGGCCCAGCTGGTCGGCGCGGGGCAGGCAATGCTGGACGCCTCGGTTGAATACGCCAAGCAGCGCAGCCAATTCGGCAAGACGATAGGCACGTATCAGGCGATCAAGCACAAGCTGGCCGATGTGCACATCGCCGTCGAGCTGGCGCGGCCGCTGGTCTACGGTGCGGCGCTGTCGCTGGCCGACGATTCCGCAGACACGGCTCGCGATGTGAGCGCAGCCAAGGTCGCAGCCTCCGAGGCGGCGCTGCTGGCGGCGCGTTCGGCGCTGCAGACCCACGGTGCGATCGGCTTCACGCAGGAGCACGACCTGTCGCTGTGGCTGCTGCGCGTGCAGGCGTTGCGCGCGGCGTGGGGCGATGCCACGCTTCACCGCCGCCGGGTGCTGGAGGCCCTCTCGTGAGCGACGAACGGGAACTGCTGCGCGAGACCGTCGCGGCACTGGTCGAAAAGCACGCGTCGCCTGCCGCGGTGCGCGAGGCGATCGCGTCGGAGCGCGGGTATGACGAATCGCTGTGGCGGCTGCTGTGCGAGCAGGTCGGCGCGGCCGCGCTGGTGGTGCCCGAGGACTTGGGCGGAGCGGGCGGTGAGCTCGCCGATGCCGCGGTCGTGCTGGAGGAGCTGGGCAAGGCGCTGGTGCCGACGCCGCTGCTGGGTACGACGCTTTCCGAACTGGCACTGCTGGCGGTAGACGAGCCGGACGCCGATGCGCTCGAGGCGTTGGCCGAGGGTGCGTCTATCGGCACGGTGGTGTTCGACGCCGACTACGTCGTCAACGGCGGTATCGCCGACATCGTCATCGCCGCCGACGGAAAGACCCTGAGCCGCTGGACGCGCTTCAGTGCATCGCCGGCCGTCACCATGGACCTGACACGTCCGTTGGCACGCATCGAGCCGCAGGAGACCACGGACATCGGGACCGATCCCGGGCTGGCGGATACCGCGGCGATCCTGATGGCGGCCGAACAGATCGGGGCCGCTGCGAAGTGTCTCGACCTGACCGTGGAATACACCAAGGACCGCGTGCAGTTCGGGCGGCCGGTCGGCAGCTTCCAGGCGCTCAAGCACCGGATGGCCGATCTCTACGTCGCAGTGCAATCGGCGCGTGCGGTGGTGGATGCGTCGATCGCCGATCCGTCGGCGACGTCGGCCGCCCTGGCGCGGGTCGCGGCCAGCGAGGCCTTCACCAAGGTGGCCGCCGAGGCCGTCCAGATGCACGGCGGCATCGCGATCACCTGGGAGAGCGATATTCAGCTGTACTTCAAACGGGCGCACGGCAGCGCCCAGCTTCTTGGTCCGCCGCGGGAGTATCTGCGTCGCCTCGAATCCGAATTGTTCTAACGTTGCGGTGATGAGCGCAGCGTTGCGTGCCGGAATTCCGCCCTTCTATGTGATGGACGTGTGGCTGGCTGCCGCCGAGCGGCAGCGCACGCACGGCGATCTGGTGAACCTGTCGGCGGGTCAGCCGAGCGCGGGCGCACCCGCGGCTGTGCGGGCGGCCGCGAAAGAGGCGCTGGACAACCTGGTGCTCGGCTATACCGTCGCGCTCGGCATCCCCGAACTGCGCACGGCGATCGCGGGCTCGTATGCGGACCGGCACGGGCTCGTCGTCGACTCCACCGATGTCGTGATCACCACCGGGTCGAGCGGCGGCTTTCTGCTCGCCTTCCTGGCGAGCTTCGACGTCGGCGACCGGGTGGCCATCGCCAGCCCCGGCTATCCCTGCTACCGCAACATCCTGTCCGCGCTCGGCTGCGAGCTCGTCGAACTGCCATGCGGGCCCGAGACGCGCTTCCAGCCGACGGCCCAGATGCTCGCCGATCTGGGTCCGCAGGTGCAGGGCGTGGTCGTGGCGAGCCCTGCCAACCCGACCGGCACGGTGATACCGCCCGAAGAACTTGCCGCGATCGCGTCGTGGTGCGACGAATCGGGGGTCCGGTTGATCAGCGACGAGGTCTACCACGGCCTCGTCTACGAGGGCGCGCCCGCCACCACCTGCGCCTGGCACACGTCGCGAAACGCTTTGGTGGTCAACAGCTTTTCAAAGTACTTCGCGATGACGGGCTGGCGCTTGGGCTGGCTGTTGGTGCCGCAGGATCTGCAGCGGGCGGTGGACTGTCTGACCGGAAACTTCACCATCTGTCCCCCAGCGCTGGCGCAAGTGGCCGCCGTCGCGGCCTTCACGCCCGAGTCGATCGCTGAAGCGGACGGGCTGCTGCACCACTACGCGGCGAACCGGCAGCTGCTGCTCGACGGGCTGCCGGCCATCGGGATCGATCGGTTAGCCCCGACCGACGGCGCGCTGTACGTCTACGCCGATGTCTCACACCTGACCACCGACTCGCTGTCGTTCTGCTCAAAACTGCTCAACGACACCGGCGTTGCCATTGCACCGGGCATCGACTTCGACACTGTGCGCGGCGGCTCGTTCATACGGCTGTCGTTCGCCGGACCGACAAGCGATATCGACGAGGCCTTGAAGCGAATGGGGTCCTGGCTCGGCTAGCGCTGCTGGTGCACCGAGACTACGGTGTCGGCGTTCCGCTGATCACCGCTTCTGCTGCGCGTACCAGTCGAGCAGGGAGGGATCGTCAACAGCGCTGCGCTCCACCACTTTTGCGGCGTCCGCCCCCTGCATCAGCTTCTTGATCGGCACCTCGAGCTTCTTACCGGTGCGGGTGTGCGGAACACCCGGCGCCTCGATGATGTCGTCGGGCACATGCCGAGGGGACACCTCGGAGCGGACGGTGGCCTTGATGCGCTCGCGCAGCTCGTCGGTCAGCTCCGCGTCGTCGGCGAGCACCACGAACAACGGCATCCAGTACCCGCCATCGGGTTGTTCACAGCCGATCACCAACGCCTCGGCGATTTCCGGCAACCGCTCCACGGCCTGGTAGATGTCGGCACTACCCATCCGGATCCCGTGCCGGTTCAGCGTCGAGTCCGACCGCCCGTGCACGATGACGCTGCCGTGGTCGGTCATCGTGATCCAGTCACCGTGGCGCCACACCCCGGGAAACATCTCGAAATAGGCGCCACGATACCGGGATCCGTCGGCATCGTTCCAGAACGCTACCGGCATCGACGGTATCGGCTTCGTGATGACCAACTCCCCGACCTCACCACGCACCGGCTTACCGGACTCGTCCCATGCGTCCAGCGCCACGCCAAGGAACGGTGCCGACAGCTCCCCCGGCCACACCGGCACGGTGCGGACACCACCGATGAACGCCGACACCACGTCGGTGCCCCCGCTGATCGAGGACACCTGCACATGTTCACCGACGTTGTCGCGCAACCACAACGACGACGAAGGCGGCAGCGACGACCCGGTGATGCCGACGGCACGCAGCGCTGACAGGTCGTGGTCCCTGCGCGGTACGGCGCCTGCCTTGGCGCAGTTGAGCACATAGCCCGGGCTGGTGCCGAGAACCGTCGCGCCCACCCGGGCTGCGATGTCCCACAACGCATCTGCTTTAGGAAAGCTGGGGCTGCCGTCGTAGCAGACGATCGTCGCTCCGGCCAGTAGGCCTGCGACCTGGAAGTTCCACATCATCCAGCTTGGGCTGGTGAACCAGAAGAAGGTGTCTTCTCGACCGATATCAGATTGCAGTGCAACCGCTTTCAAGTGTTCGAGCACAACTCCGCCGTGCCCGTGCATGATGCCTTTGGGCAATCCCGTTGTGCCCGACGAGAACAGGATCCACAACGGATGGTCGAATTCGACGGGCTCGATGTCGAGGCTGGTCTCGTCGTCGGTGTCGGTCAGTTCGGAAGTCATCACGGTGGCCCGCAGCGACGGCAGCCCCGCACGCAGGGCCGCGATGTCATCACTCTTGTCGTGGTACTTGCCCCCGAATCGGTAGCCGTCAGCGGTGACCAGCACGGCCGGCTCGAGTTGACCGAGCCGGTCCAGCGCCGCCTTGGCCGAATAGTCCTGTCCGCAGGCACTCCAGATCGCGCCGATGCTCGCCGTCGCCAGGAACGCGATCACCGCTTCGGGGATGTTGGGCAGATAACCGACGACCCTGTCACCCTTCACAACGCCGAGCGCGCGCAGCTTGCGGGCCAAAGCCGCAGTGTGACCGAGCAGTTCGGACCACGACAGCTCGGTCGTGCCGTCCTCGCTGACGTAGACGATCGCGGGCCGGTCGTCGCGAGCATTGCGGACGATCTGCTCGACATAGTTGATGCGCGTGCCGGCGAACCACGTCGCGCCGGGCATCGTGTCGTTGCCGAGCACCTCCTCGGGCCGCTCGCCGAGCTCGAAGTAGTCCCACAGCGCACCCCAGAACGCGTCAGGGTTGTCGACTGACCACTGCCACAACGCGCCATAGTCGGGCCCCTGCCCTACGTATCGCGCAAAATCCGTCACGCGTGCGGCGATGATGTCCTGTTCGGTCGGTTCCCACTGCGGCCTCGCCGTCACCGCGCGCTCCATCCGCCGTCCATGGTGTACGACGCGCCGGTCACCATGCCGGCGGCTGGCGAGGCGAGCCAACCGGCGAGTGCCGCCACTTCCTCGGGTTCCGCAAGTCGCTTGATCGCACTCTCCTTCAGGAGGATGTCTGCGATCACCTTATCCTCCGGGATGCCGTGCACCATGGCCTGATCGGCGATTTGCTTGCTCACCAGCGGTGTCCGCACATATCCGGGGTTCACGCAGTTGCTCGTCACCCCGTGGGGTGCGCCCTCGAGTGCGGTCACCTTCGACAGGCCCTCGAGCGCATGTTTGGCGGCGACGTAGGCGATCTTGTACTCGGAGGCCCTGATGCCGTGCACCGAGGAGATGTTGACGATCCGGCCGAAATTCTGCGCGTACATGTGCGGCAGAGCGGCGCGGATGAGCAGGAACGGCGCCTCCACCATCAGCGTCATGATGAAGCGGAACCGTTCTGGCGGAAATTCGGTGATCGGGCTGACGTGCTGTACACCCGCGTTATTCACCAGGACGTCGGTTTCGAGCGCGAGGTCCTCCAGCGCGCCAACGTCGAGAAGGTCTACCGCCCAAACTTTTCCGCCGATTTCCTGCGCGACGGCCTTCGCACCGGCGTCGTCGAGATCAGCGACGATAACCATGGCACCACGCGACGCGAGCTCACGCGCACACGCCGCGCCGATCCCGCTCGCACCGCCGGTGACGAGCGCGGTGCGACCACTCAGATCGGTCATACGATGCCCGCCTTTGCCAGCTCGTCACGGTCGGCCCGATCGAGGTCTTCGAGATCGATGCCGTTGGTTTCGCGTGTGAACAGCGCGGCCACCAAGGTGATCACCGCCGCGCCCGCGAGGTAGAGGGCGATCGGTACCCACGTGCTGAACTTGTCGAGCAGCCAGGTGGCGATCGCCGGTGCCAGCGATCCGGCAACGATCGAGGTCACCTGATAGCCAAGGGAGACACCGGAATACCGCATGCGGGTGGGGAACATCTCGGCCATGATCGCCGGCTGCGGCGCGTACATGAACGCGTGGATCACCAGCCCGAGGATGACCGCACCCATGATCAGCAGGTAGTCCCCGGTGTTCATCATTGGGAACGCGAAGAAGCCCCAGGTGCCCGCGAGGATGGCCCCGACGATGTACACCGGCCGACGCCCGAATCGATCGGACAACCGTCCCACCTGCGGGATCACCAGGAAGTGCACCGCGTGGGCAGCCAACAGCCACCAGAGGATGTCGCCGGTGTCGGCGCCGACGTGAGTCTTCAGGTAGACGATCGAGAAGGTGACCACGAGGTAGTACATGATGTTCTCGGCGAAACGCAGGCCCATCGCGGTGAAAACGCCACGGGGATAACGCTTCAGCACCTCGAAGACGCCGTAGGACACGGCCTTGGCTCGCTCCACCTCCTCCTGGGCGGCCACGAAGATCGGGGCGTCGGTGACCTTGGTGCGGATGTAGTAGCCGATGAGCACCACGACGGCCGAGAGCCAGAACGCCACGCGCCAACCCCAGGACAGGAAGGCCTCGTCGGACAGCGTCCCGGTCAGCACCAGCAGCACGACAGTGGCGAGCATGTTCCCAACGGGCACGGCAGCCTGCGGCCAGCTGGCCCAGAACGCCCGGTCCTTGTTCGGGCTGTGCTCGGCGACCAACAACACCGCCCCACCCCATTCGCCGCCGACGGCGAAGCCCTGCATGAACCGCAGCAGCACGAGCGAGATCGGCGCCCACACCCCAATCTGCGCGTAGGTCGGCAGGCACCCCATCAGGAAGGTAACGACACCGACGAGCAGGATCGCGAACTGGAGCAGTTTTTTGCGGCCGTGCTTGTCGCCGAAGTGCCCGAACACCACGCCGCCAAGGGGCCGCGCTACGAAGCCGACCGCGTAAGTCAGCAGGGCCGCGATCAGCCCGCTGGCCTCGCTCGTGCCCTCGGCGAAGAACACTTTATTGAACACGAGGGTGGCGGCGGTGGCATAGAGGAAGAACTCGTACCACTCGACGACCGTGCCGGCCATCGAGGCGACCACCACACGCTTGAGGCCGGTCGAGATCGGACCCGCATCGTTTCCGCGCGGTTCGCTGCTGATGCTCATCAAGAATCTCCTCCACTGTGAGGCCCACCACAGGCGTTTGTGAGTATTCATGCAGGTGCCCCGTGCGAGCAATAGCCAAACTTGCAGCAGTTATCTGCAAAAATGCAGATATGACGCTGCCGTCCGGGCGCAGGCCGAGCGCCGACGACCTACTCGTGCTGCTGGCGGTCGGCCGCTCGGGCCGCTACAACACCGCCGCCGAGGAACTCGGCCTCAACCACACCACCATCTCGCGCCGCATCGCCGCACTGGAGCAGTCGCTCGGCGGCCGAGTGTTAGCCCGGGTCGCAGGCGGCTGGGAACTCACCGATCTCGGACACGAGGCCCTATCGGCCGCCGAGGCCGTCGAATCCGCTGTTCGATCCCTGACCGTCGACCCGGGGGGCCAGCGGATTCTGGAGGGCGTCGTCAGGATATCGGCGACCGATGGCTTTTCCGCATACATCGCAGCGCCTGCGGCCGCACACGTCCAACGTGATCACCCGAAGGTCGCCGTCGAGATCGTCGCCGCGACCCGCCGCGCGACCCAACAGCGGTCAGGTCTCGATGTCGAGGTAGTGGTCGGCGAACCGAAGGTGCATCGCGCCAAGGCGATCCGGCTCGGCGACTACTGCCTCGGGCTCTACGGTGCGCGCCGCTACCTGGCCGAGCGCGGCACGCCTGGAAGCATCCCCGATCTCGGGCGTTTTCCGCTGGTCTACTTCATCGACTCCATGCTGCAGGTCGACGACCTCGACCGGGCCACCAGCTTCGCCCCTGCGATGCGGGAGTCAGTCACATCCACCAATGTTTTCGTGCACGTCGAAGCGACTCGCGCCGCGGCGGGGATCGGTCTGCTGCCGTGCTTCATGGCCGATCGCCACGACGACCTCATCCGGGTGCTACCTGACGCGGTGGCGATTCAGTTGACCTATTGGCTCGTCACCCGCGCCGAGACCCTGCGCAGACCCGAGGTGGCGGCCGTGGTGGATGCCATCCGGCACCGCGTGGATGAGCAGCAAGACGTGCTCCTCGGTGTGCGCTGACAAGAAAGGGGCGCCCAAACCGGGCGCCCCTCTTGGTGTCTAGGTATCAGCGGCTCTGGTGAACGCTGGTGTCGACCTGCGGAACACTTACGTGCTGGCCGATGTGATTCAGCCAGTCGAGTTGGTCGACGCCCGCCTGGGCGGGGCCTGCCAAGCCGATCACGGCGGCAGCCATTCCGCTTGCGATCACCGCGGCGAATCCGAACTTCTTCATTTTCTTGCCTCTTCTTGTGCCTTACCGGTGGTTCTTCGCGCCGGTCTGATCTATCTAACAGGCAGGTCAGGGCATTAATTCCGGTGGCAGTAATTGATCGGCGGGTGGCAGAAATCATCCACGTGTGAGCCGAAGTCTTGCGCCGTCGCAGCCCGCCTGCTGCAGTCAACCCATGCCGTTCATCGACCATCCGAAGGGCCGGGCCTACTACCGCCACTGGGCCGCACAGGAACCACGCGCCGCCGTCGTGTTCCTCCATGGTTTCGGCGAGCACACCGGTGTGTACCACCGGTACGGGTTCGCGCTCAACGCCGCGGGCATCGATCTGTGGGCCGTCGACCAGTTCGGCCACGGCTTGAGCCCGGGACCGCGCGGTGACTTCGGCACGATCGTGGACAGCTCGGATCTCGCTGACGCCTTGACTGATCTCGTCGAAGGGGATCTGCCGTTGATCGCCCAGGGCCATTCGTTCGGTTCGGTGGTGACGGTGTTCCGGCTGCTGGATGCGCCCGATCGCTACCGCGCGGGCGTGATCTCGGGCGCACCGCTCGTTCCGATTGCCGAACTGCTGGACACCGACAGTTCTTTCGACTTGGACCCGGGATGGCTGTCCGACGATCCGTTCTATCTGGACTCACTCGAGAACGACCCCCTCGCCTTCGTCGACGCCGACGGCGTTCCCCTGGCGCGTGAGCTGGACAAGGCGTGGGACCGGTTCGGCGCTGAACTGCCAAAGCTCGCGGTGCCGACACTGGCGGTGCACGGCGCCAACGACCCGATCGCGCAGATCGGAGCGGTCCGCGCCTACGCCGACAAGATCGATCCGCTACAACTCGTGGAGATAGCGGGCGGCCGCCACGACATCCTCAATGACAGCTCGCACCGCGAGGTCGCTTCGACGATCGTCGATTTCATCGAGCGGCACGCGCTAGGGTCACGGTGATGCGGAAGGTGACGATCGCTGTCGTGTCCGCCGTCGGTGCGGCGGTGCTGGCCGCCGTCCCCGCGAGCGCCGATCCCGCTGACAATCCGTGTGAGTTCGCGGTCAACTACTTCTGCAAGTTCATTCCGATCGCGCCCGAACTGGAGGGCGACGTCGACCTCACCCAGCAGCTGCCGCCGGCGGATCCGAACGCGCCGCCACCGGAGTCACTGCCGGTCCTCGACCCCTGCGCGGCGGGTTGCATCTAGAGCCAGGTGTCGTCCGTGGTGGCGGTGAGGAACGCCTCCAGGTCGTCGCGCCACTGGGCTGGCGAGTTCTTGTCCGGCTCGATTCCGGTGTACTCGCCGCGGTAGAACAGAAGCGGCCGTGGTTTGCGGTGCGGCACATCGGAAAGCGAATGTACTGAACCGAATACGACGTAGTGGTCACCTCCGTCATGAACGGAATGCACGCTGCAGTCGATGTGCGCCAGCGTCCCCTCGATGATCGGTGAACCGAGTTCCGAAGGGAGCCAATCGATTCCGGCAAACTTGTCGGACTCCCTGGAGCCGAAACGAGCCGAGACGTCCTTCTGTTTCTCGTGGAGCACGTTCACGCAGAAGTGGCCGCTGGACTCGATGGCCTGCCACGAGCGCGACACCTTCGTCGGACAGAACAGCACCAGCGGTGGATCAAGAGACAGCGCAGCGAACGACTGGCATGCGAACCCGACGGGTGCGCCGTCGTGCATGGTGGTAATGACGGTGATGCCAGTGCAGAACTGCCCAAGCACATCTCGGAATGTGCGTGGGTCAAGCGATGCCGATGCCACTAGCCCTTGAAGCCGACGCTGAAGTCGTGGCCCCAGAGACTGACAGCGGTGCTTTCCCTGGCGACCCAGTGATGTTCGTCGACTTGCAGCCCCTCGCAACCGAACTCGACGTCGAACCCGCCTGGCGTCTTCATGTAGAAGGACAGCATCTTGTCGTTGACGTGGCGGCCGAGCGTCGCCGACATCGGCACCTTGCGCCGCAGCGCCCTGTCGAGGCACAGCCCAACGTCGTCGCTGCTCCCGACCTCGACCATGAGGTGGACGATGCCGCTTGGGGTCTCGCCCGGCATGAACGCGAGGCTGTGGTGGCGTGGGTTGACCCCGAAGAACCGCAGCCACGCTGGCGGACCGTCCGCGGGCCGGCCGACCAATTGCGGTGGCAGCCGCATCGAGTCGCGCAGGAAGAAGCCGAGCACGTCACGGTAGAAGTGCAGCGACTCCGCATCATCGCGGGTGGTCAGCACCACGTGGCCGAGGCCCTGCTCCTCGGTGACGAACTTGTGGCCGTACGGGCTCACAACTCGACGATGCTCGAGGGCGGCGCCGTGGAAAACCTCGAGGCAGTTGCCGGACGGATCCTGGAACCGGATCATCTCGTCGACGCGGCGATCGGCGAGTTCGGCCGCGGCGGCCTCCTTGTACGGGGTTCCCTCGAGGTCAAGGCGTTTGCGAATGTCCTGCAGGGCAGCGGCATTCGCCGTTTCCCAGCCCGACTCCAGCAGCCGGTCGTGGTCGCCGGGGACGATGACCAACCGAGCGGGGAATTCATCCATCCGCAGGTAGAGAGCGCCGTCGGTCTGTCCCTTGCCTTCGACCATGCCGAGGACTTTCAACCCGTACTCACGCCAGGCCCCGACGTCGGTGGCCTCGATGCGCAGGTAGCCCAGCGACTTGATGCTCACGACCCACCTCCGAGGAAATCGACTGTCAGCTTGTTGAACTCGTCGAATTTTTCCAGCTGCGCCCAGTGCCCGCACTGCCCGAAGACATGCAGCTGCACCCGCGGAATCTGCTTCAGTGCCACCAGCGCGCCGTCGAGCGGGTTGACGCGGTCTTCGCGGCCCCAGATCAACAGTACTCGTTGGCGTAGCTTGTACACCTCGCGCCACATCATGCCGAGCTCGAAGTCGGGGCCCGCAAACGACTTTCCCATGGCGCGGGTGGCGGCCAGCGATTCGGGTGTGCTGGCGATCGCGAACCGCTCGTCGATCAACTCGGGCGTGATCAGCGTCTGGTCGTAGACCATGATCCGCAGAAACGCCTCGAGATTCTCCCTCGTCGGTTCGTAGGAGAACTTGGCGAGAAGCTTGACGCCCTCGGTCGGGTCCGGTGCGAACAGGTTCACGCTCAGCCCGCCGGGCCCCATCAACACCAGCCGACCGGCGCGGTCGGGGTTGTCGAGCGCGAATCGGACGGCGGTGCCGCCGCCGAGAGAATTGCCTACCAGCGCAGCACGTTCGATGCCGAGATGGTCGAACAGGTTGTGCAGTGCGGTGGCGCTGTACCGGTTGTACTGCTCGTGCTCGGTGTGTTTGTCGGAGTGGCCGTAGCCGGGCTGATCGACGGCCAACACGTGGAAGTGCTTGGCGAGCACGGCGATGTTGCGCCCGAAGTTCGACCAGCTCGACGCGCCGGGGCCACCGCCGTGCAGCAGCACGACCGTCTGGTCGTTGCCAACACCTGCCTCGTGGTAGTGCAGCCGCATGTCCTCACGGACCTGGGCGTAGCGCGATGTCGAGGAGAACGTGATCTCTTGCTGTTGTGCTGCTTCGGCGGCGAACGATGTCATCAGACCATCGTGTCCTGCGGCGGCAGGCCGAACTCGTTGTTGCCGAAGATCAGATACGCACGCTCGGGATCGTTGGCGGCGTGCACCCGGCCCGCGTGCGCGTCCCGCCAGAATCGTTGCACCGGTGCATCGTTGTTCAGCGCGGTGGCACCGGATGCCTCGAAAAGCCGGTCGATCGACGCGATGGCCCTGCCGGTGGCGCGAACCTGGTCGCGACGGGCGCGGGCCCGCAACTCGAACGGGATCTCCTTGCCCTCCGTCAGCAATGCGTACTCGTCGCCGACGTTGCCGATCAGCTGACGCCATGCCGCGTCGATATCGCTTGCGGCCTCGGCAATTCGGACCTTGGCGAACGGGTCGTCCTTGGCCTTCTCACCGGCGAACGCCGCACGCACACGCTTGCCCTGATGCTCGACGTGCGCGTCGTAGGCGCCGTACGCCATGCCGACAATCGGTGCCGAGATGGTCGTGGGATGCACAGTGCCCCATGGCATCTTGTAGACCGGAGCGGTGTTGGTCTGCAGGCCGCCCGCGGTCTGGTCGTTCATCGACTTGTACGACAGGAAGCGGTGCCGCGGCACGAACACATCCTTGACCACAAGCGTGTTGCTGCCGGTTCCGCGCAGCCCGACCACGTGCCACACGTCGTCGATCTTGTATTCGGTGCGCGGGACGAGGAAACTGCCGAAGTCCACCGGCCTGCCGTCCTTGATCACCGGACCGCCGACGAAGGTCCACGTCGCATGGTCACAGCCCGACGACCAATTCCACGAGCCGTTGACAAGGTATCCGCCGTCGACGACCTGCCCTGCGCCCATCGGCGCATAGGACGACGAGATGCGGACGGACCGATCCTCGCCCCAGACCTCTTCCTGGGCCTGCTGGTCGAACAGCGCGAGATGCCAGTTGTGCACGCCGACGATCGAGCTGACCCAGCCCGTCGAACCGCATGCGGTGGCGATGCGCCGGACAGCCTCGTAAAACACGGTGGGGTCGCACTGCAGCCCACCCCACTGCTCGGGCTGCAGCAGCTTGAAGAAGCCGACCTCGTCGAGCTCGCCGACGGTCTCATCAGGGAGACGGCGCAGATCCTCGGTCGCCTGCGCGCGCTTGGCGATCAGCGGCAGCAGGTCGTCGATGCCAGCTAGGACTGCCTGCACGTCACGCTGTTCAATGGACGTCACTGAATTTGCCTCCCCAGAGTACGGACGTAAAAGCCAGACTAGAACACGTTACGATTTGTGTCGAGCAGGGCATTCCTGTGGCATCTGGACCTGCGCACATGCTTTTCTGTAACCTGTTCTAGTTATTGTATATGAGAGGGTGACGGATCGTGACGGACGAGCCGCTCGGTAGCCACGTGCTCGAGCTGCAGGTGGCCGGCGTCGTCGAGGAGACCGCCGACGCGCGCTCGATCGTGTTCACCGTGCCCGACGGCGCCGATATCCCCGCGGAGCGGCTTCGCTACTCACCCGGGCAGTTCCTGACGCTTCGGGTCCCGAGTGATCGCACCGGATCGGTGGCGCGGTGCTACTCGCTGTGCAGCTCTCCGTTCACCGGAGATCCGATGACCGTGACGGTGAAGCGGACGGCAGACGGATACGCGTCCAACTGGCTGTGCGACCACGCACATACCGGCATGAAGATCCATGTGCTGGCCCCGTCGGGCACCTTTGTACCGAAGACGCTCGACAACGACTTCCTCCTGCTCGGCGCGGGCAGCGGCATCACGCCGATGATGTCGATCTGTAAGTCGGCGCTCGCCGAAGGCAGCGGCAAGGTCGTACTGATCTACGCCAACCAGGACGAGAACTCGGTCATTTTCGGCTCGACGCTGCGCGAGCTTGCCGCCAAGTACCCCGACCGGCTCACGGTCGTGCACTGGCTGGTGTCGGTGCAGGGGTTGCCGAGCGCCGCGGCACTGGCGAGCCTGGCCGCGCCGTACGCCGGCCACGACGCCTATATCTGCGGTCCCGGACCGTTCATGTCGGCGGCGGAGGAAGCCCTGAAGACCGTTGGCGCCGAGCGCGTCCACATCGAGGTGTTCAAGTCGTTGGACTCCGACCCGTTCGCCGCGGTGGTCATCGAGGACGACGACAGCGACGAGGGTCCGGCGACCGCGATCGTCACGCTGGACGGCGAGCGCCACGAGGTGCGCTGGCCGCGCACCGCCAAACTGCTCGATGTGCTGCTCGACAAAGGCCTCGACGCGCCGTTTTCCTGCCGTGAAGGTCATTGCGGCGCATGCGCAGTGCTGAAGAAGAACGGCGATGTCGAGATGGAGGTCAATGACGTGCTAGAGCAATCCGACCTCGACGAGGGGCTGATCCTCGGATGCCAGGCGCGACCGCGATCCGATTCGGTCGAAGTCACATACGACGAATAGCTGACCGGATACCTTGCTGACGATGAACCGGATGACAGCAGCGAGCGTGGTGGCCCTGCTGACCGCGGTGCTCGCGCCCATCGCGTCGGCCTCGGCTGCGTCGAACTCGGCCGTCACCTCAATTCCTGTCGATCCGGCGAACCAAATCGAAATGCACGTCAATGCCGACTGCGCGGGCAACAGGTGCACGTTCAACACCTCCGCCAACCTGCTGACACCGGGCGGACCGACCGGATTCCCCGGCGACGCATGGGCCCGGCAGACCATCACGCTGCGCAGCTCCGACCGCAACGTGTGGCAGGAAGCCAACTACAGCGCACCTTCCGGCACGCCAAGGGCAGACAAGGGCGCCAACCACGACAACGTGCTGTCGAAGATGTACAAGTCGATGAACGACGTCGAGATCTCCGTTACGACATTCGGCGGCGGGCCGATCGAACGCTTTCACGTCGACGGCGACTCGGCGCCCACCGACTGGAGCACCGGCCAGCCGAGGACCAGTGCTGACTTCATCGCCTGCTCCGTCATCCACGTTGTCTATGCCGGGGTGAACCTCACAACACCAACGGCGTGCGCGCAGACCAAATTCGGCTAGCCCGCAGCCGAATCACGGCGCGTCAGTTCATCACACTTGCGGCGAAACTCCGATGCGACGAACGCGTCGTAGCCAGCCGCTTCGAGTGAACGCATGTGCGGCGCCTGCTCGACGGCGACGATCGAGCGCGCCGCAGCCAGCGCCGACGACATCGCAAAGAGCACGCCTTGTCCGCTACGCGGATCGAGCATCGCGGCAGCGTCGCCGACAATCCGATACGCCGCACCGCCTGTCGGGCGGACCAGCCGCCAGGTGACGTCGAACCCGCGCGCGGCCGCCGTTGGGGGCGGGTCCAATTCGCCGGCCCAGGTCCACGCGACTGTACCGTCGTCGAGTGGCGCCTGCCACAGCCAGCTTGTGCCGGAGGTATGAAACGTCGGCATCGCAGATACCGTTTTCCGTTGCCGCCCTTGAAGACCAGGCTCGCGCCGCATTGGCGTGACGCCTCGCCAGGCCAGTATCTGAGCTCCGCGCGTCACGGCAGCAAGGCCGAGCAGCCGCCGCAGCACGCCGCTGCGTCCCGACCCATCGACGAGCCAACGCGCACGATACCGCCTCGTTGCGGTGCGCACCGCGACGTCTTCAGTCGTGCAGATCACTTCGGTCACGCGATCCCGGCGCAACACCACGCCCTGTTCGATTGCGTGACCACGCAATACACGGTCGAAGGGCGCCCTCTGGACATGCCACCCGTACCTGGACGGCGCGTCAGAGGCGTCGTAGAACCGCCGCACCACGCCATCGGAAACCATGCCGTCGAAACGACCGACGATCGCGTCGCCGAACTGATCGCTGGTAAGGCCTGCCGCTTCGAGCAGGCGGGGCACCATCGGCGGCACACTCTCGATATCGCCGCGATGATTTGCGGATCTTGCGAGCGCGAGCATCGTGCAGTCCAAGCCCGCGCGGCGCAGCGCCAGCGCAGCCAAGCAACCTGCGGGGCCGTCGCCGAGGATCAACGCGTCGCTCAGCGTGTCTGGGGCTCCTGCCAGTCGCCGTACGCGCCTGCCTTTTCGTCGAACGACGCGTAGCGGACCGAGCGCGACACCAGATCGCCGGGGGGGCCGAAGCGGCACTCCGCCTTGATCCGGTCGCTGACGGGCCGCCACAGCCGCCAATAGCCGGGCGCGCCCGGACTGGTCACGGCACCGGAAACGACGGGCTGCGCGCGACCGTTGTCCGGTACGCACAGCTCGAATGCGTAGCGCGGTTCGGCGTTGTGATCGGCGGTCGCGCTGACCACCCAGTAGTGCGTCAGTGAGGCCATGTCCGAGCCTGCTTTCGGTATCACCTCGAGGCATACGCGCAGCGCCTCCATCCGGCGAATCAGCTCTTCGCTGGGCAGATCAAAGGCTTTCGATGCGAACGTGAGCTGCGTTGCGTTGTACACGTAGTCGGACCGCCGCACGTCCGCGGAGTTGACGCCCGCTACGCCATCGCGGGTTTGGAAGAACGGCCCGAACTCGCCGTCCCAGCCCGGCGTTGCATCCGGCCCACCGCGCGGGCCGTCCGGATGGAAGCCGAGCTCTTCGTCGAGCATCGGAATCGCGGTCGGAATGCCGGGACGCTCGAACGACCGGGCGGCGTCAGGCGAAGCCGCGGGCCAATACGCATTGGCCGACGCGCAGAGTTTCACATCCTCGGGAAACGGCGACCCGAGACCGTGAGTGGTGTAGTAGAAGGCCCCGTCGAGTTCGTCATACGACACGTCCCATCCGGGCGCGAACTCGTTGGACGCGCTGTCGGCAAGAAACCCGCCTGCCTGCCGACGAAAATCGGCGGCTGCCGCCGACCCATCGCGGTCCTGCGTAATCGGACGCGACACCAGTGCGGCCGCAGTGTTGTCCGTTTTCGTAAAGAGTGGCTGTCCACGCCATGGGTCTGTCAGCAGCAGGTTCGGCGCAAACCGCCCGGTGGACAGCGGCTTCGGGCCACCTTCGGAGAACTGATGCCACGCCGCGCGCGCCGGATCAGTTTCGCTCCAGGCCTGCAGGTCTATCTCGTCGGCACGCGGAAAGAAGTCGGGCGCCGTCACGAGCACGAACGCGGCATCGGTCGGCGCACCGTCGACCACGGCCCACACCGCGCCGTCCATGACACCGTCGTCGAACATCGCCGCCTCGTACCCACCGGCATCGAGCTGCGCTTCATACTCGCTGTCCAGCAACACATTTCCGAGCACGGAGATACGGCCGTCGGGTTCGACGCGATGCCGGATGTTCACGTACTCCGGCGCGCCGCGCGGCCGCACCTTCGGAAGCGGATCCAACGCGTGCGGAAGCACGTGTTGCAGTTGCGCAAACAGGGTTTCGAGCACGAGCCGCGTTTTGCTGGACGCCACCTGCAACGACGTGTAGTGCCGGTTCAGGCTGAGATTGCCTGCGTCGATCCCGTGTCCGCGCAACAGCGATGGCGGGCCTTCGCGCGGCGGCACGGTGAAGCGTGCAATCTTGCCCTCCTGCGTCGCAATCGACACCAGCCGGGCGCGTTGCCGCGGACCGACGATGCACGCGCCGTCGAAGGCAGTCAGTTCGATGTCGGCTTCGCTGCCGTATGCGTTGGCCGACACATCGATAAGTGCTTGGTTGACGAACGGGGCGCGGGCGAGGTCCAGCGCTTCTGGCACGCGCGCGCCGCTGGCGTCGATTACGCGTCTCAACTTGTCGCCGAGAAAGTAACCGCGAAATCGGATCGAGTGGATCGCGGCCACGCCGGGCATCTGCGCCCCTTCGAACAGCTTGCGCACCGGCACCGCGAAGCGACGCCGCGCATCACCGTCGACCCGATCGAGAATCGACACGTTGCCTGCTTTACCGTCGACCATGCGGCACAGGAACACGCCAAGGCGTGCGCGGGTGGCGCGAAAGCCGTCGCCCGCCCATGCCTCCCAAACCTGTTCCGCTGCAAGGAAACGGGGTTCGCGGGTGCCCACGCGGGTGATCGCCACCCTCGAATACACCATGTCCGCATGAAGTCGATGTGCGGTCGCGGTGCGATTGCGGTACGCGTATGCGAGCACCATAGGCACCAGCGGGCCGTCGGGCAGGGGCTCGTCCGCGCCAAGCAGGTAGATGTAGTTCTCGAGGAGGTCGAGTTCGTCGAGCGACGGACGCGCCAGACCACCAGTCGGATGCGCGCCGGCCCAGACGTGATAAACGATGCTCTTCGCCGGGTCGTTCGGGCACAGCGCTGCAAGCGCGTCCGGCGCCAGATCGCTGACGATCGGATCGTCGCGACGCAAGGGCGCAAGCGGCCGCAATAGCGAAGCGCGTAGCTCGTCGACGGGCGCGTTGAAGTCGAGCTCGATTCCAAACTGTGAGAACACCGGCGCCCACCCGGCCGCGAACCACTTTCGTAGTACGCCGATGGCTCGGGTTTCAATGTTGGTCACGTTGACGGACTTTGGTTGCGGCTCACGGCGAAGTCAACCGCTCACGGGAATGACTACAGCTAGCCCTACCCGCTGCGCCGAAGAGCGCACCGGGGACTGATGTCGAGCGGGGTTAGCGCGGCAACCCGAGCAGTCGTTCGCCGGCGAGCGTGAGCAGAATCTGTTCGGTGCCGCCCGCGATGGTCAGGCATCGGGTGTTCAGGAAGTCGTGGACAGGCTTGTTTTCGACCACACCCTCGCCCTCGGAGAGCTCCATCCGGAATTCCGACAACGCCTGGCGGTAACGCACGCCAATTAGCTTGCGCGCGCTGGATTCCGCACCCGGATCCTGACCGCCGACCGCCAGCTGTGCGATGCGCTGGTCCAGCAGCGAGCCCACCTGAGCGGACCTGATCAGCTCGCCGAGCCAGTCCTGTTCGGTCGGTTCCAGCTCTACGGTGGCGACGGTGCGCAGCACTTCCTCCATCGGGTTGCCGAGCGCGGTGCCGTGGGCCATCGCGACCCGCTCGTTGGCCAGGGTGGTGCGGGCCAGCCGCCAGCCGTCGTTGACCTCGCCGACCACCATTTCGTCCGGCACGAATACGTCGTCGAAAAACACCTCGTTGAACAAGTCGTCACCGGTGATCTCGCGCAGTGGCCGGATGTCGATGCCCGGCGTTTTCATATCGATGAGGAAATACGTGATGCCCTTGTGCTTCGGCGCATCGGCATCGGTGCGGGCCAGGCACACACCCCACTGGGCCCAGTTCGCCCGCGAGGTCCACACCTTCTGTCCGGTGAGTCGCCAACCCCCATCTGCACGAACAGCTTTCATGCGCAACGAGGCAAGGTCGGAACCCGCACCGGGCTCGCTGAACAGCTGGCACCAGAACAGTTCACCGCGCAGCGTCGCGGGCACGAACCGGTCGATTTGCTCGGCACTGCCGTGTTCGAGGATCGTCGGCGCCGCCCACCAGCCGATCACCAAGTCGGGCCGCTCCACACCGGCAGCCGCCAGTTCCTGGTCGATCAGCAGCTGCTCGGCCGGGGACGCCTCCCGTCCCCATGGCCTGGGCCAGTGCGGTGCCAGGAGCCCTGCGTCGGCCAATGCGGCCTGGCGCTTCTCGACTTCAAGCGCGGCGACGTCTGCGACCGCAGACGAGATCTCGGGGCGTAGGTGGTCGACGGAGTCGAGATCGATGTGCAGATCGCGCCGCACACCGGCCTGCGTCAGGTCAGCGATGCGGCGCGACCACCGCGGCTGACCGCCAAGGAATCGTGAAATGCCGTATACCCGCCGCAAATACAGATGCGCGTCGTGCTCCCATGTGATTCCGATACCGCCGAGCACCTGGATGCAGTCCTTCGCGTTCTCCTTCGCTGCGGCGATGCCGGTGGCCGCCGCGATGGCGGCGGCGATGGACAGCTGGGCATCGTCGGAATCCGCTGCTGCCCGCGCCACGTCGGCGGCCGCGACCGCAATCTGCTTGGAGCGCAACAGCATCTCCGCGCACATGTGTTTGATGGCTTGGAAGCTGCCGATCGGCTTGCCGAACTGCTCGCGCACCTTGGCGTACTCGGTGGCGGTTTCCAGCGTCCATCGCGCAACACCAGCCGCCTCGGCCGCCAACACCGTCGCAGCCAGGTCGGTGACGCGCCGCGCGGACACCGGCAGCGCCTCGGCGGGCACGGAGTCGAGCACGACGCGCGCCAGCGGGCGAGAGAAATCGGTGGCTTTCAGCGGTTCGACGGACACGCCGTCGGCGACCGCGTCGATGAGAACGAATTGCTCACCCGCCGGCAGCAGCAGTACCCCTGCGGCGTCGGCACCCAGCACATAGCCCGCTGTACCGGACACCCGGCCGCCGTCGAAGCGCAGACGGGCCGAGAGCGCGACGCCCGCGGTGCGATCTCCTGCGGCCAGCGACTCGAGCACATCGGCGTGCGAGTCATCGAGGACGAGCGTGGCGAGCGCGGTCGTGGCGACCGGGCCGGGCACCAGTGCCGAGGCGGCCTCGTCGATCATCGCGCAGAGGTCCTCGACGGTGCCGCCTGCGCCGCCCTGCTCCTCGGGTAGCGCGACGCCGAAGGTCCCGAGCTGGGCTAATCCGTCATAGGGCGCCCGCCAAGCGTCCGGCTTGCCACGCTCGATGTCCCGAGCGGCGGCAACCGCACCGGAGGACGCGGCCCAGCTACGAACCAGTTCGCGCGCGGCAAACTGCTCGGAAGTACTGGTCGCCGGGGAAGACAGGGACACCGTGGCTCCTTGCGTTTGGGCGAGAAGACCACGCTTCTCACTAGAACGTGTTCTAATAGTGCCAGCGTTCGACCGTCAAGTCGACCGCCATTACAGCAGGACACGTCGGTGCCGCAACGGACGCGGAGGTGAGATATTAGCGACCGGCATGCGTATCGTTTTCAGCAAGAGCGCAAGATGAAGGAGCTGCCCGCCGCATGTCCGGCATATCCCCGCCAGCACACACCAACCCGTCGTCAGGGTCGGAGACACGACCACGTCAGGTGATGAACGTGGCCGTCCTGGCCGAGTCCGAACTCGGCTCCGAAGCACAACGGGAGCGCCGCAAGCGCATCCTCGACGCCACCTTGGCGATCGCCTCGAAGGGCGGTTACGAGGCCGTTCAGATGCGCGCCGTCGCCGAACGCGCCGATGTCGCGGTCGGAACGCTCTACCGGTACTTCCCGTCCAAGGTGCACCTGCTCGTGTCCGCGCTGGGCCGCGAGTTCGAACGCATCGACGCCAAGACCGACCGCGCGGCGCTGACCGGCGGAACCCCCTACCAGCGGCTGAACCTCATGGTCGGCAAGCTCAATCGCGCGATGCAGCGCAACCCGCTGCTGACCGAAGCGATGACGCGCGCATTCGTGTTCGCCGACGCGTCGGCCGCCGGTGAGGTCGATCACGTCGGCAAGCTGATGGACTCGATGTTCGCCCGCGCGATGAGCGACGGCGAGCCGACCGAGGATCAGTATCACATCGCGCGGGTCATCTCCGACGTCTGGCTGTCCAACCTGCTGGCGTGGCTGACCCGGCGGGCGTCGGCCACCGATGTCAGCAAGCGGCTGGACCTCGCCGTGCGGCTGCTGATCGGCGACGGGGAACACCCTAAGATCTGACGGGTGAGTGATCTCCCGCCTGATCTGCTGGATGCGCTCAAGGCGGCCGCTCGCGTTCCGCGGCTGCTCGTCACCTCCGACTTCGATGGCACGCTGGCACCGATCGTCAACAATCCCGCCGACGCGCGTCCGCTCCCCGATGCCGCGTCCGCGCTGATCGAGCTCGCCGACATGCCGGCGACCACAACCGCTTTGATCTCCGGCCGCGCGCTCGACGTCCTGCGCGAGCTGTCGGGTGTCCCGTCGACGGTGCACCTCGTCGGCAGTCACGGCGCGGAGTTCGATACGGGGTTCGCCCACCCGATCGACGAGGAACTGCTCGCGCGGATCACCGCGACGCTCAACGAGATCGCGGCGGGTCGACCCGGCGTCACCGTCGAAACCAAACCGGCCAGCGTCGCGTTGCACGTGCGCAACGCCAGCCCGGGCGACGGCGAGGCGGCCCTGCATGAGGCGCGCACGGCCTCGGAGTCATGGGACGCACAAGCGACCGAGGGCAAGGCGGTGCTGGAGTTCGCCGTCCTCACCACCGACAAGGGCGAGGCGATCGACATCCTGCGCGAGCGTCACGAAGCCTCAGCGGTGGTGTATCTCGGCGACGACGTCACCGACGAGAAGGCCTTCCGCCGAATGCGTGACGGCGACATCGGCGTCAAAGTCGGGACGGGAGACACGCTCGCCCGCTACTGCATCGGTGAGCCCAAAGATGTTGCAGCAGCGCTGAAGTACCTGCTGGAAGCGCGCCGCGAAACTACCGCCCAAACGGACAAACGGGCGGGAAAAGTCGAGTAGAACTCGCCATTACGTCGATCTCGGCGAAAATTTAGGCGGGCGGGCCCGACGTGCGGCCCCTGACCACCTCGGTTTCGAGGACATCGATCACGGGCAGCCCGTCTCGCGGCGGATTGTGCAGCAGCCCGCCCGCGCGGCGACCCTTCTCGATGCTGGGCTGCGCCACCGTTGTCAGGCCGCGCCGCAGTGCGTCGGGCACACCGTCGAATCCGGTGATCGTCATTTGTCCCGGCACGTAGATGCCCTTTGCGCGTAGGTAGTCCATCGCCGACAGCGCAAGCACATCGGCTGTGCACATCAGCGCGGTGAGGCGTGGATTCGCTTCGAGCGCCACCTCGGCCGCGGCGCCGCCCGAGGTCGGCAAGTGCTCGTAACTCTCGACGACCGTGAGTTTTTCGGGGTCGAGGCCCGCTGCCGTCATCGCGTCGTAGACACCCTGAATGCGCTCGCGCTGGACGTGGAAATGTGGAGTCTGCACCCGTTCCGGCTCGGCCACCGCGGGTCCTGGCCCGCCGTGCGGCCACTCACGGCCCAGCCGCATCGTCAACAGGCCGATCTCTTTGTGTCCCAGCCCGATAACGTATTCCGCCAGCCGGCGCATCGCGTCGCGGTCGTCGATACACACCCGGTAGGTGCCCGGCACATCCTTGGGCTGGTCGACGACCACGACAGGAAGGTGTCGCTGCTGCACCACGGGCAGATACGGGTCGTCGTCGGACGCGGAGTAGACCACGAAGCCGTCGACCCCCGCCGCGAGCACGGCCGCCGACCCTTCGCTGACGCTGCGATTCGGCCCGACGGCGACCAACAACAGGCCCTGTCCCGCCTCTTCGCACGACTCCGCCAGGCCGGCGACGAAATCGAGGGCGGCCGGATCGCTGAACGAATAGTTGAGCGGCTCGGTGATCATCAACCCGACGGCGCCTGCCTTGCGGGTGCGCAGCGAGCGGGCCACCGGATCCGGCCCGGGGTACCCCAGCCGCTTCGCGGTGGCGAGCACACGCTCGCGGAGATCGGCCGACAACTGGTCGGGGCGGTTGTACGCATTCGAGATGGTGGTTCGCGAGACCTTGAGCTCGGCGGCCAACGAAGCCAGGGTGGCCCGCCGCCTGGGCGTGGAACTCCTGGACATGCTCTGTGAGGCTAGCGGATCGATCTGGTAATCCCTGGCAGCCATACGCTAGAGTTATTGGAAACGGTTTTCATTTGTATTAGGAGTGGGATGCGCGCAATCAAGGCGGCG
Source organism: uncultured Actinomycetota bacterium (assembly GCA_963848855.1). Lineage (GTDB taxonomy): Bacteria > Actinomycetota > Actinomycetes > Mycobacteriales > Mycobacteriaceae > Mycobacterium. Next base: position 147,222 of record CAWKFL010000003.1, on the reverse strand, counting down.
GTAGCTCTGGTACTGGGCGTGGGGCTCATCGCCTGGGTCTCCGGTTGCAGCCAGGATGATTCGGCCCAGGGCCAGGACCACAACCACGGCACGGTGACCGTCGTCGCTTCCACCGACGTGTGGGGCAGCGTTGCCAAGGCCGTCGCTGGCGACTACGCAAACGTCAAGTCGATCATCAACAGCGCCGTCGACGATCCGCATTCGTTCGAGGCCAGCCCCGCTGATGCGGCCGCGATCACCGACGCCTCCCTCGTGGTCTACAACGGTGGCGGCTACGACCATTGGGTCGACGACGTGCTGGCAGGCCATGACAACGTGCCGACCGTCAACGCGTTCTCGCTCCTGCCCAACGCCGAGCCGCACGCAAACGAGCACGTCTTCTACGATCCGACCACCGCGAAAGCCGTCGCCACGCAGATCGCCGACCGGCTCGCCCAGGCCGACTCCGCGCACGCCGAGGACTACCGGGCCAACGCGACGGCGTTCGGCAACAAGGCCGACCAGATCCTGCAGACCGAACACGCCATCGGCCAGTCGCACCCCGGGGCGTCGGTGGTGGCCACCGAACCTGTCGCGCACTACCTGCTCGTCAACGCGGGCATCACCGACAAAACCCCTGAAGGCTTCAGCAGCGCGGTAGAACAGGACGCCGATCCGGCGCCCGCCGACCTGGCCGCCATGCTCGATCTCATCAACACCCGTCAGGTCGCCGCGCTGCTGTTCAACTCGCAGACCCAGACCGCGGTCACCAAGCAGCTCCAGGACGCCGCCCAGAGCGCCTCGGTTCCCGTGGTCACGGTGACCGAAACACTGCCCGAGGGCACCGACTACCTGACCTGGCAGCGCCACACGGCCGAACAGTTGGCGAGCCAGTTGAACAGCGCCGCACCGACGAACCGATAATCACTGTTTGTGGACGCTGATGTCGTCGCCGAACTGACCGGCGCCCGGCTGGCGTTCGGCGACCGGGCGCTGTGGGACCACCTCGACCTGACAGTGCGCGCCGGTGAGTTCATCGCCGTGCTCGGGCCGAACGGCACCGGCAAGACGTCGCTGCTCAAGGTGCTGCTCGGTCAGGTGCCGCTCACGGCGGGCACCGCGACCGTGGCGGGGCAGCAGATCACCGCGGGCAGCCAACGGATCGGCTATGTCCCACAACACCGGTCGGTGGACCGCGGGCTGTCCCTGCGGGGCAGGGACCTCGTCGGACTCGGATACGACGGACATCGATGGGGTGTGACGAGCCTGCGGGAACGCGCGGCCAAACGCGAGTCGGTACAGCGAGCACTGCAGCAGGTCAACGGCATGCACCTGGCCGCCGTGCCCGTCGGCGTGATGTCGGGCGGAGAAATGCAGCGGATCCGCATCGCCCAGGCATTGGCCACCGATCCTGTGCTGCTGCTGTGCGACGAACCGTTGCTCAACCTCGACCCGGCCAACGCGCGGCTGGTGTCCGCCCTGATCGACCAGCGCCGACGCGAGTCCGGCACCGCAGTCCTTTTCGTCACCCACGAGGTGAATCCCGTTCTGCCCTACGTAGATCGGGTGCTGTACCTGGTCGACGGCCGGTTCAGGGTCGGCGCCGTAGAGGAGGTGATGACGTCGGCGACGCTGTCCGAGCTCTACCGGGCCGACATCCAGGTGGTGAAGGTGGGCGACCGCTACGTCGTCGTCGGCGAGCATCTCGACCATTCCGGGCACGCGAGCGGACACACCCATGACTGAACGGCTCACCGAGTTGCTGGCCAACCTCTTCTCGTTCGACATCACCGCGGACCTGTTGGGGCGCGACTTCGTTCAGCAGGCGCTGCTCGCTGCGGCCCTGCTTGCGCTGGTGTCGGGTTTGATCGGGCCGTTCATCGTGATGCGGCAGATGTCGTTCGCGGTTCACGGGTCATCCGAATTATCGCTCACAGGAGCGGCATTCGCGTTGCTCGCCGGTTTCAACGTCGGCATCGGCGCACTCGTCGGCTGCGCGCTGGCGGCGGTGTTGTTCGGTGTGCTGGGACAGCGTGCCAGGGAACGCGACTCGGCGATCGGCGTGGTTCTCGCGTTCGGTCTCGGGCTCGCGGTGTTGTTCATCCATCTCTATCCCGGCCGCGCCGGCACCAGTTTCGCCTTGCTGACGGGGCAGATCGTCGGGGTCGGTTACTCCGGGCTTGCTTTGCTGATCGTGGTGGTGGTGCTCGTAATCGCGGTGCTGGCAGTGTCATACCGGCCGCTGCTGTTCGCGACGGTCGATCCCGAGGTGGCGGCAGGCCGAGGGGTACCGGTGCGTGCGCTCGGCATCGTGTTCGCGGCTCTGGTCGGCGTCACCGCGGCGCAGGGCGTGCAAATCGTCGGGGCCCTGCTGGTGATGTCGCTACTGATCACGCCAGCGGCGGCTGCGGTGCGCGTCTTCGCCTCCCCCGTCGCGACCATCGTGGCGTCGGTCGTGTTCGCTGAGCTCGCCGCGGTCGGCGGCATCGTATTGTCGCTGGCGCCAGGCGTTCCCGTATCGGTGTTCGTCACGACGATCTCGTTCGCGATCTTCTTGTTGTGCTGGCTCGTGGGCCGGCACGATCGCACCTCTGCATAGCTGCGTTAGGGCTATAGAGAGCACGCGAGAAACAAGGGAGACCGATGGACGCCCTCACCGCATCACACTGGATTCCCGACGGCAGCGGGCCGCCACTACTGGAAGGGGTGACTGTCGCCAGCCGGCTGCGCGAGATCGCGACCGACGTGCCCGAACGCGTTGCCCTCATCGAAGGGGTGTCGACACCACAGCGACGTCGGTGGACCTACGCGCAGTTGCTCGCTGCCGCCGAACGCTGTGCGCACTGGCTCCTTGCGCATTTCGAGCCGGGCGAGCACGTCGCGGTATGGGCGCACAACCCGCCCGAGTGGGTAATCCTCGAATACGGCGCTGCGCTGGCCCGGATTGACGCTTGTGACGGTGAACCCCAGCCTTCAGCCTGCCGAAGTGAGATACATCCTCGCGCAGTCCCGGTCGGCGGGGCTGCTCCTCGTCCCCGAGGTCAGAGGCAATCCGCTGACGGCCCACATCGAGGTGATCCGTGCGGAACTGCCGGAGTTACGCCACGTCTTCCGGCTCGATCAACTCGACGAGCTGACAGCAGGCGCACAGGAAGTCACGCTGCCGACGGTCGACGCGGATTCCCCCGCACAGATCCAGTACACGAGCGGCACGACCGGGTTTCCCAAGGGAGTCATGCTCCGCCACAGTGCGATCGTCAACAATGCGCGGCTGTGGGTCGATCGCGTCGGAATCCCCGACGGCGCAGGCGTGCTGGCGCCGATGCTGCTGTTTCACACGTCCGGGTGTGTGATGGGGGTACTTGGTGCGCTCGACCGGCGCGCAAGACTCGTCTTGATGCCATTGTTCGACCCCGGCGTGTTCCTGGAATTGATCGAGTCCGAGCGACCCTGGTTTTCGGGTGTGGTGCCGACGATGCTGATCGCCGCGGTGGAGCACCCCGACGCGTCGCGGCGCGATCTGTCGTCGTTGATGGCGACAGGTTCGGGCGGTTCCCAGGTGCCGGAGGCCTTGGTTAGCCGGGTTGAGAAGGCGTTGGGAATCGACCTCACGATCACCTACGGCCAGACCGAGTGTTCGCCCGTGCTGACCAACAGCTTCCCGACCGACGATGCCAAGGACAAGGGATTGACCGTCGGAAAAGCCCTGCCACACACCGAGATCCGCATTGTGGACGCCACTACCTTGAAGACTGTGTCAGTCGGAACATCCGGCGAACTCTGGGCGCGCGGGTACTTCTCGATGCTCGGTTACTTCGACATGCCCGAGGCGACGGCCCAGACGCTGACGACGGACGGGTGGGTGCGCACGGGCGACCTTGCCGTCATGGACGAGCGCGGCTCCTGCCGAATTGTGGGGCGCCTCAAGGACATGATCATTCGTGGCGGCGAAAATCTCTTCCCCGTCGAGATCGAAGAGGTGCTCTACCGGCACGCTTCCATCGCCGAGGCGGCCGTCGTCGGCCTTCCCGACGAACGGTGGGGCGAGGTGGTCGGCGCGTTCATCCGGCCAAGTGATCCTGCCGCGCCACCGACGGTCGCCGAGTTGCATTCGTATATGCGCGCCTGCCTCTCACCACAGAAGACGCCAGCCAAGTGGTACGCCGTGGACGGCTTCCCGCTCACCGGATCCGGCAAGATCCAGAAGTACGCCATCCGCGAGGCATGGGAAAAGGGCGATCACGACGGCCGCGAACTCCGAGATTAAGAGTCACCGCTCCACCGGATGTGTTGCATCCGAGCACCATTCGGACCACGAACCGGGATACAACGAGGCGTCGACACCGGCAGCCGCCATCGCGGCCAGCACTACCGCCGCGGTGACGCCGGAACCGCAGTAGACGCCGGTGCTCGACGCGTCGACGCCATCGAACATCCTGATGAGATCGGCGTCGGGCAGGAAGGTCCCCTCGGGGGCCATCACCGCACCGCTCGGCAGGTTCCTGGCGCCTGGGATGTGCCCGGCGACCGGATCGACGGGTTCGACCTCACCGCGAAACCGTTCGGGCGCCCGCGCGTCGAGCAGGGTGATGCCCGGCGCTGCCGCCTCATCCGCCGTCAGCGTGCGGCGGGCACCCGTGTAGAGATCCTCGTGGGCGACGGTCACATCGCCAGGCTCCGGCGTGACGGAGCCGGTATCGAGTGGGCCGTTCCACGCGCCCAGCCCGCCGTCGAGGATGCGCACATCGGGAATGCCCGCGGCGGTCAACACCCACCATGCGCGCGCCGAACCGGCCCGGTTCCAGTCGTCGTAGACGACAACCGGCACGCCATCACGCACGCCCCACCGGCGGGCGGCGGCCTCCACGTTGCGCCCGGACGGCAGCGGATGCCGTCCCCTGCCCTGGACCGTGTGATCGCTGAGCTCGTCGTCCAGGGAGACGTACACCGCGCCGGGCAGGTGGCCGTGCTCATAGGCGGCGTGGCCATCGGGTTCAGCCAGTTGCCATCGAACGTCCAGGATCGTCACGGGCTCATTCGCTGCCAGGCGTTGCGCCAATTCCGTTGCGGTGATCACTACCCCGTTGCGGCTCACCCCTCGATGCTGCCATCTACGCTGACCGGCGTGACGGAGCATGCTTACAGCTATCTCGAGCGACTAGCCGTGTACCGGGTGATCACCGAGCGCCGCGACATGCGCCAATTCGTTCCCGACGCGGCGGTTGGAGACGACGTGTTGTCGAGGCTTCTGCTGGCTGCGCACGCCGCGCCGAGCGTCGGTCTGATGCAGCCGTGGCGGTTCATCCGGATTACCGACCCGGATCTTCGCCTGCGCATCCATTCACTCGTCGATGAGGAGCGGCAGCGGACCGCCGAAGCGTTGGGTTCGCGTGGCGACGAGTTCCTGGCACTGAAGGTGGAAGGCATCCGCGAGTGCGCCGAAGTGTTTGTGGTGGCGCTGCGCGACGGCAGGAAGGCGCACGTCTTCGGCAGACGGACCCTGCCGCAGATGGACCTGGCATCGGTGTCGTGCGCGATCCAGAACATGTGGCTGGCGGCGCGCACCGAGGGCCTCGGGATGGGCTGGGTGTCGATCTTCGATCCGAAGCGGCTGGCCGAACTGCTCGCGATGCCACAGGATGCCGAGCCCGTCGCGATTCTGTGCCTCGGCCCGGTTCCGCAGTTCCCCGACCGGCCTGTGCTGGAGATCGAGCGGTGGACGTATGGGCGTCCGCTCGACGAGTTCATCTCGGAGAACACCTGGGCCCGCGACACCGCCGACCTAGGCTGGTCGCCATGACCAGCGTCGACCTGAATGCCGATCTCGGCGAGAGTTTCGGAGTCTGGACGCTCGGTGACGACGACGCGATGCTCGACGTGGTCACCAGCGCCAACGTGGCATGCGGCTTTCACGCCGGCGACGCGGCCACGCTGGCGCGGACATGTCGCGCCGCCGCCGAGCGCGGTGTGCGGATCGGCGCGCAGGTGAGCTACCGCGACCTGGCGGGATTCGGCAGGCGGTTCATCGACGCGACGCCCGAGGACCTCACCGCCGACGTCATCTATCAGATTGGTGCTCTGCAGGCGCTTGCACAGGCTGCGGGCTCGACCGTCAGCTACGTCAAACCCCATGGCGCGCTGTACAACACGATCGTCACCAACCACGACCAGGCCCGTGCCGTCGCCGAGGCCGTGCACGCCGTCGACCCAGGTCTGCCGGTTCTGGGGCTGTCGGGTTCGGCGTTCTTCGCCGCCGCGAACGACGTTGGGCTGCGCACTGTGTCGGAGGCTTTTGCCGATCGCGCGTATCGCGCCGACGGACAACTGGTTTCGCGGCGGCTACCCAACGCCGTGCTCCATGACGTTGCCGAGATCGCCGATCGGGTGGCATCGATGGTGGCCGCGGGCCGGGTCGCGGCGGTCGACGGATCGACAATCCCGATCACCGTCGAATCCGTCTGTGTACACGGTGATTCGCCGGGCGCGGTACAGATCGCCAATGCGGTTCGCGACCGCCTGGTGGCAGACGGTGTCGAGCTCAAGCCGTTTACCGCTCCTCGCGGAAATCGACGTGGCGACGAATGACCGGGTCGTACTTCTTGAGCACGAGCCGGTCGGGGTCGTTTCGGCGGTTCTTGCGAGCGATGTAGGCGTAGCCGGTGCCTGCGGTCGAGCGCAGCGTCACGGTTGGTCGGATGTCGTTGCGCGCCATCAGATTTTCTCTCCATTGCGCCGCAGGCGGGCGACGACGGCCTCGATACCGTCCCGGTCGATGACCTTGATGCCCTTGGCGCTCACCCGCAGTGTGATGCGGCGCCGCTGGGAGGCGAGGTAGTAGGTCTTCTTTTGGATGTTGGGATTCCAGCGGCGCCTGCTGCGCCGGTGTGAGTGCGAGACGGTGTTCCCGAAGCCCGGCGATCGGCCGGTGACCTGACAGCGGGCAGACAACGAAATCCTCCTGGACGTAGTGCGTTACTGTTAATGGAAATCATTTTCAATAGTACAGGTTGGGAGGCATGATGCGGACTCCGGTGGTTATCGCATGCGGCCAGGGCGATGTGCGCGGTGTCGTCGACGCCCTGGCCCAAAAGCCAGGGACGATCGTCGTCAGGCATTGGTTCGACGGACACGTCGTGGTCCGAACTGTCGACACGGTGAACGACAAGTCGGACTGGCCGCTCGAGATCGCGAATGGTTGCGTCGCGTGCACTGTGCGCGACGACCTGCTGGTGCTGCTGCGCCGCCTACATCGCCGCAACGACGTGCGTCGCATCGTCATTCACCTGATGCCCTGGTTGGAACCCGAGCCCGTCTGTTGGGCGATCAACAATGTCCGGGTGCACGTCGGCCCTGGCTATGTCGACGGTCCCGCGGCACGCGACGTCTACGTCGACGCGGTTGTGACGAGCGTCGATTCGACGAACTGGCTGTCGGATGCCGTCGGTCACGATGAACTCGACGACGGCCGCACTGTGGCCCAGGTGGTGGTGGGCCAGGCGGAGTTCGCCGACGTGTTGGTGCTGACCGAACCCGAATCGAGGACGCTGTCGGTGTTGCGGCGCCTTTCGCCTACCGCGCGCATCACCGTCGGGCTTGATCGGGTAGCGATGGCGCTCGATCATGTCGCCCGCGACGGCCGGCGTGGCCGAAGCGATCTCCCCCACGACCCTCTGCTGGCGGGTGAACCGCCGCTCGAGGCCGATGGTGGCATCGGCCTCCTCGTGTTCTCGGCGCGGCGCCCCTTCCACCCTCAACGCCTGCACTCCGCCCTTGACCTGTTGCTCGACGGTGTGGTCCGGGCACGCGGTCGGCTGTGGCTGGCCAACCGATTCGACGATGTCATGTGGATCGAGTCGGCAGGTGGCGGACTGCGCTGCAGCTACGCCGGGAGATGGCTGGCAGCAATGACTTCCAGCGAGCTCGCCTATGCCGATCCGCAGCGCAGGGCGTTGGCCGCAGCCGACTGGGACCCCCGGTTGGGCGACCGACACGTCTCGATGACGGTGCTGGTGTGCGGGGCCGAGCCGGAAAAGATCGTCGACGGATTGCGCGGCGCGTTGCTCACGAACGACGAGCTGTCCCGTCCCCATCAGTGGGCGACGTTGCACGACCCGTTCGGCGACTGGCACGAAGAACCGTGCGACGACCCGGCGCAGCATGCCAACGAGACCGCGGGTCCCGCCGGAGCGGAGGACGGCCGACCCTAAGGTTGGCTCATGCGCCTGAAGCTCGGTCGGCCGGACCTGCGGAACTACGGGCGCTACTTCGATGAGCCACCCGCCGTCTCCGACTCACCTGTGACGGTGACGTGGGCCGGGGTGACCACCCTCCTGATCGACGACGGGACGTCGGCCGTGATGACCGACGGGTTCTTCTCCAGGCCCTCACTGTTGCGCGTGGGGCTGCGGCCGCTGTCACCGTCGGCACCGCGCATCGACGGCTGCCTGGCCCGCCTCGGCGTCGACCGTCTGGAAGCGGTGCTGCCCGTCCACACTCACTTCGACCACGCGATGGACTCCGCGGCCGTCGCCGAGCGCACCGGCGCGGCCGTCGTCGGCGGCACGTCGGCGGTGCAGGTGGGCCGCGGACACGGCCTGCACGACGACCGCGTCACCGCCGTGACACCGGGCCTGCCCGTCACGCTCGGCGCCTATGACGTCACGTTGATAAAGGCCGAACACTGTCCGCCTGACCGCTTTCCCGGCGTGATCGCCGAGCCGGTCACGCCGCCCGTCAAGGTTTCGGCCTACAAGTGCGGCGAGGCGTGGTCAACGATCATTCATCACCGTCCGTCGGGGCGGCAATTGTTGATCGTCGGCAGTGCGGGCTTCGTTCGCGGCGCGCTCGACGGGCAGCGCGCCGACGTCGTCTATCTGGGTGTCGGTCAACTCGGGCTGCAACCCGAGCAGTATCTGACCGACTACTGGACCGAGACCGTCCGCACCGTCGGTGCCCGCCGCGTCGTGCTCATCCACTGGGATGACTTCTTCCGCCCGCTGCACAAGCCGCTCCGGGCGCTGCCGTACGCGGGCGATGACCTCGACGTGTCGATGCGGGTGCTGTCGAGGCTGGCCGCCGACGACGGCGTCGCGCTGCATCTGCCGACGCTGTGGCAGCGCGTTGACCCGTGGAGCTGACGCTCGCGCTGGCCGCGCTGGCCGTGGTGCTCGCCTTCGCGATGATCCGCCCGCACGGCTGGCCGGAGGCCGTCGCCGCCGTGCCTGCAGCGGGTCTGTTGATCGCCTGCGGTGTGATCACTTGGCACGAAGCCACCGCGGAGGTCACCCGGCTACTGCCGGTTGTCGGTTTCCTGGGAGCGGTACTGGTACTCGCGCGCCTCTGCGACGACGAGGGCCTGTTCCACGCCGCAGGGGTGGCGATGGCACGTGCGAGTTCCGGCGGCCAACAACGGCTGTTGGCTAGGGTTTTCGTGATCGCGGCGGCCACGACGGCGATCCTGAGCCTCGATGCGACCGTCGTGCTGCTGACGCCCGTCGTGCTCGCGACTGCCCGCACATTGGCCGTCCCCGCCAAACCACACGCCTTTGCGACCGCACACCTTGCCAACAGCGCCTCACTGCTGTTTCCGGTGTCGAATCTGACCAACCTGCTTGCGTTCACCGTCGCGGGTCTGTCGTTCGTCCACTTCACCGCTGTGATGGCCCTGCCCTGGATCGCCGCGGTGGCGGTCGAATACCTGCTGTTGCGTTGGCTTTTCAGACGTGAACTGTCGGTCGAGCCGCGACGCGACGTGGCGCAGGAGCCGGTCGAGGTGCCGCTGTTCGTCCTCGTGGTGCTGGCGTTGACGCTCGTCGGCTTCGCCATCACCTCCTTGCTGAGCTTGTCACCGGCGTGGGCAGCGCTGGCAGGTGCGGTGGTCCTCGGCATGCGCGCGCTCGCTCGCCGCGACACCAGCGTGCGTCGGCTCGCCGCGGCGGTCGATGTGCCGTTCCTTGCGTTCGTGCTCTGCCTCGGCGTCGTTGTCGACGCGGTGATGGTCCACGGCCTCGACACCGCCATGCGCACCGTCCTGCCTGTCGGTGACCGCCTGCCCGCGCTGCTCGGAATCGCCACTGTCGCAGCACTGCTGTCCAACGTCGTGAACAATCTGCCCGCCGTGTTGGTGTTGCTTCCGCTGGTGGCCGCGTCGGGCCCGGCGCCGGTGCTGGCAGTGCTCATCGGGGTGAACATCGGGCCAAATCTCACCTATGTTGGTTCGCTGGCGAACCTGCTGTGGCGCGGCGTCGTGCGCCGTGACATCTCCGCAGGTTTCGGGGAGTTCAGCCGCGTCGGCATTGTCACCACACCGGTGACGTTGGTGGTCTCGGTGCTGGCCCTTTGGCTGGGTCTGCGGTGGTTCGGCGCCTGACTCACCCGACGCGGTGGTACGCCTGCGGCAACGGCATCTTCAGCTCGGCCATGACTTCACGCAGCCGCGTCGGGTAATCGGTGATGATGCCGTCGGCTCCTGCCTCGATCTGTGCGCGCATGGCGCCGGCGTCATTGACGGTCCACGGAATGACTCTGAGCCCCAGCGCATGTGCGCGGGCGGTGAAATCCGCATCAGCGACGAGCGTGAAGCCCGGGTCTTGCGGCGTCAGGCCGTATGGCACGAGTATCCCGGTGAAAGTATGTTGGCCCCCACCAAGGTGGCCCCCGTGATCGGGTCGCCGACCCCGGCGGGGTTCACCGCTGCGGTCCATGGCGAGTTCGGCACCCATGTCGTCTCGTCCCACAACGCGACCAGCGGTATCGCCGGCTCCGCCAGGCGCACCATCGGCAATGTCCGCCAGTCGAAACTCTGGATCTCGACCTTCTCGGCCTTGCCTGCCTCGCGTACTGCGGCGAGAATGACGTCGACGAATTCCTGTGGCGGCGCTGAAGTCTCGGGCTTCTCGGCCTCGACCTTGGTTTCGATGTTGAAGCGCACGTCGGCGCCGTAGGAGTCGGTGAGCTCGAAAACCTCTGGCAGGGTGGCGATCTTGTTGTTCGCCACCACCTCCGCATCGGAAATCCGCCGAGCAGTTTGCCGCAATCGAGCGTGCGAACCTGCGCCGCCGTCAGGTCGCGCACCAATTTTCCGACATACGGGTATTGGGGATCTCCCGGGAAGGCGGGGCCGGTGTCAGTGCATTTCGTCGGCTCGATCACCGGATCGTGCGAGACGAGAGGTTGACCATCGCTGGTGATCACGATGTCCAACTCCAGGGTGCTGACACCGAGTTCGAGCGATGGTGCGCCTGCAAGTCGAAGTCGGCTGGATAGGCGCCTGCCACCGGCGATGGTCCGATCGCGGCGGCGAAGCGCGCGCCCAAGTCGGGGTAATGGCAGCGACATCAATGGCTGAGCGGGCATCGCGGAGCGTGACGGCGCGAACAGCGCGACAGAGGCTGCCCCGGTGAACCCGCTGTTGTAGCGCACGCCGTCGAGATCGGCGAAGGCCTCGACTACAGCGCGGGCCCAGCGCTGTGTAACCGCATGCGGCGCAGTCGATATCGCGAACGTACATCCAGCGGGGGTCACCCACGCGCCGAGCTATCGAGCGCCAGATCCAGCACAGACAGCGAGAGCCGATCTCCGCCTCGCGCATGACATTGCGATTTTGGCGGCTCGCGCTAAGGGCGATAGCACTATCGGCGGCCGAAATCTCGATACAGAGAAGGGTATTTCGTCGTTAGTTGACAAAGTCTCTGTTATGGGCAAGCGAAATTGGATGTGGGGCAGCGTATTACATCACGTCTGTTCGAGCATCCGATAGGGAAAGCACGAGAGCACCCTCACCCGCCAAACCATCACCACTACCCACGCGACAACCACCACATCAACCGCATCCGCGCCACAGGACTCGAACTTTGACGGCATCGCGACACGCGCGCCGAGGTAATCGGAATCCATCTCTCCGGTTCCCTGTGAGGGTTCTTACATCGTTTATGTTGATCAATATTGAATATCGCAGTACAGCCTCCCTATGCTCTGGACTTGTTCGTTGACAAAGGAGTTGACAAGTATGAAGAGATTCCGCCTGTTATCGGCCACCACCGTCCTCCTGACAGTGGGAGCACTCCTCGCCGGCTGCTCGGCCGGCGCCAGCGGGGCAGGCAGCGAGGCCGAATCCACGAACAGCTACGAGCCGCGCAACCCGCAGATGCTGATCCCATTCGCCGCAGGCGGCGGCCTCGACCTCGCCGGTCGCAACATCGCCGCCGTTCTCAACGACGAGGGCCTCGTCAAGAAGCCTTTCGAAACCACCAACATGCCCGGCGGCGGCGCGGGCGTGGGCATGCAGCACCTCGTGAGCAACAGCTCCGGCGACGGCGACCAGCTCATGGTCATTGCGGCGCATGTCGTGCTGACGCCGATGGTGCAAGGTGGTGGGGTCACCTACAAGGACATGACGCCGATCGCCGACATCTACAGCGAGACGCCCGTCATGGCCGTCGCCGCCGACTCGCCGCTCCATGACCTGGGCGACCTGATCGACGCGCTCAAGGCTGATCCGGGCTCCATCACCATCGGCGGGGCCTCCGCAGCGGGCCTGGACAGCGTCATCACGGGCCAACTGGCCCTCGACATCGGCATTGATGCCAAGCAGGTCAAGTTCGTCTCCTACGACGGTTCGACGCCCATCGCAGCGCTACTCGGCCACCACATCGATGTCGCGCTCGGTGGGCCGGACTTCATCGACCTCATCAAGAGCGGTGAGATGCGCGCCCTCGGCGTCACCTCCGACCAACGCCTTCCCGGCGACTTCGCTGACATCCCGACATTCAAGGAGCAAGGCGTAGACCTCGTCATAGGCAACTGGCGCATGATCTTCGGTCCGCCGGATATGCCGGAGGATGCCGTCGCCTACTGGAAGGCATCCCTCAAAAAGATGGCCGAGACCGACGCCTGGAAGCAGACGCTGGACCGCTACGCGTTTACTGCGGAGTTTCAAGACACCGACCTCGACAAGTTCCTCGACAGCGAGACCGATCGCTACCGAAAGGCGCTGGAAAGCCTCGGTCTGATCTGATGGCAGAGCTCCGCACACGCGGAGCGCGCCTGGCCCACCTCCTTGCGGCCGTCCGGGACCGCAACGTGGCGGAGTCGGCCCTCCTCAGGGTTCTCGGCGTCGCTCTCGTGCTCCTCTCCGTGTTCTACTTCTGGAACGTCCTGACGATCCCCGAACCGCCCCGGGTGCTGCAGGTCTCGGTCAACGCCTACCCGCTCCTGGTGGCCGGGTTGATGATCGTGGCGGCGGTGCTCTCGTCAGTCGAGCTCGGCCGCGAAGCCAAGCGCTGGCGAGCCGGGAAGATACCCGCGTCGACCCTCGGTGAGAACGAGGTGAGCTCCTGGCGCGATCTCGCGGTCGGCGGACTCGGACTCGCGGCCCTCGTCATCCTCATGCCCACGCTCGGCTACATCGTATGCGCGACCGTGTTCATGATCGCCGTCGCGGAGTACTTCGCCCCCAAGAAGATCGTCCGGAACATCCTCACCGGGGTGCTGCTCGCGCTGGTGACCTACATCCTCTTCGACTATCTGGGAGTGCGTCTCCCCGAAGGGATCCTGCCGATCCCCTTCGACAAGATCCTCCCTTACTAGGAGACCGACGATGCTGGCAGACCTCCTCAACGGGTTCGCGACCCTGTTCACGCCGCAGTACATCATGCTGTCGCTGCTCGGCGTGCTCCTGGGAACGCTAATCGGCGTCCTCCCCGGCCTGGGGCCGGCGGCCACAATCTCGCTCCTGCTGCCCATCACCTTCGCCGCGGGCGACCCGACCGGGGCGTTCGTCATCTTCGGCGGCGTGTTCTACGGCGCCATGTACGGCGGCTCGATCACCTCGATCCTCATCAACACGCCCGGCGAAACCGCCTCGGTCATCACGACGCTCGACGGCTATCAGATGACCAAGAAGGGCAGAGCCGGGGTCGCCCTGGCGACCTCGGCGATCGGCTCGTTCATCGCCGGCACTTTCGCGACCCTGACCCTGATGGTGATCGCGAAGCCGCTCGTCGACGTCGCGCTGACATTCGGGCCGGCCGAATACTTCGCACTCATGCTCATGTCGCTCGCCATCGTGGTGACCCTCGGCGGCCAACCGGCCAAGGCGCTCTTCTCGCTCTGCCTGGGCCTCGCCCTCGGCACGATCGGCGTCGACTTTCAGACCGGCGCCCCGCGGCTGACGTTCGGCGAGCCGCACCTGCTCGACGGCATCGAGGTCGTCGCGGCCGCAATCGGCCTGTTCGCGATCAGCGAGGTGTTCTTCGGCTTCGGCCAGCTCCGCAAGAACCGAGAAGAGCCGGCCACCGCCGCCCCGATCGGGAGCCTGCGGATGTCGAAGGCCGACTGGAGTGCCTCCGCCGGCCCGTGGGCGCGCGGCTCGGTGCTCGGCTTCATCGCGGGCGTGCTGCCCGGCGTCGGCGCGACGATCGCCTCCTTCCTCTCCTATGGCGTCGAGAAGCTCGTGAGCAAGGAGCCCGAGACCTTCGGCCACGGCAACATCCGCGGCGTCGCGGGACCGGAGGCCTCCAACAACGCCGCCATGGGCGGCCACCTCGTGCCGCTGCTCATCCTCGGCATCCCAGGGTCGGCCACCACCGCCGTGCTGCTCGCAGCCTTCCAGGGCTACGGCATCCGAACCGGACCACTGCTCTTCCAGGAGAACAGCGCACTGGTCTGGACGCTCATCGCAAGCCTGTACTTCGGCAACATCATGCTGCTCGTGCTCAACCTGCCGCTGGTCGGCCTGTGGGTGCGCCTGCTGCGCGCCGTTCCCGTCGAGCTGCTGTTCACCGGCGTCGCGGTCATCAGCGTCGTGGGCGTCTACTCGATCAGCAACAACATCTTCAACGTCTTCGTGATGCTCGCCTTCGGCGTCATCGGCTTCATCTTCCGGCGCACCGGCATCCCGCTCGCCCCGCTCATCCTGGGGCTCGTCCTCGGGCCGCTGATCGAGATGCAATTCCGCCAGGCGCTCATCATCTCCGGCGGGGGCTGGGGCATCCTCATCGCATCCCCGCTCGCAAAGGGGCTGCTCGCCGCCGCCGTCGTACTCGCCCTGCTGCCCCTAGTGGTGGGCGAGCTGCGCAGGCGCCGCGCACGGACCGGACAGACCAGCGCGATCCCAACGACATTCTCCGATACTGCCGAGGCCGGGGCGATCGAGCGCGACCGCGAACCCGAAGACGTCACGACCGGACCGGCGAAGCGCCCCCCCGGCGCACGCGCGGCCGGGAACCGCGACGGCGCCGAGGGGAGGAGCGACATCCCTTAGCCAACGGCCGACGGCCACCACACACCGATCAGCACGACATGAAGGAGCAAAGGCAGCATGGACTACGAGACTCTGAAGTACGAGTCGAAGGACCGCATCGCGACGATCACCCTGGACCGCCCCGAGCGCCGGAACGCCCTGGACATCCAGGTCTGTAAGGAGATCGCGGCGGCGATGCTCCAGGCGGAGGCGGAGGACGACGTGCTGTGCGTCGTGCTCACGGGCGCGGGTGACGTCTTCAGCGCAGGCCAGAACCTCAAGTTCACGCTCGGCGCGAACGCAGCGACCTATGACGTCTACCGGCGGAACAACCGCCGCATGCGCGACACCATCCAGAAGCTCGACAAGCCGGTGATCGCGCGCGTGCAGGGCGATGCGATCGGCGGCGGCACCTACATCGCGACCTGCTGCGATCTCGTCGTAGCCGTCGAGGATGCGCGCTTCGCGATGCGCGAGATCCAGGCCGGCGTGCAGAGCGGCGGGGCGCACCTGTTCACAGTGGGCCGCGCGCGCTCGATGGAGCTCAACCTGCTCGGCCAGCACATCGACGCCAAGACGGCGGAGCGCTGGAACCTGATCAACCGGGCCGTGCCCAGCGAGGAGCTCGACGATGTCGTCGACTACTGGACCGACATCATCGTCGGCCTGCCGCCGCTCGGCGTGACGTACACCAAGAAGTCGATGAATCTGCTGCTCGACATGGCGGGCTACTACGCGTGGCTCGACGCGCACCTCGGCCTGCACCCGAACCTGCCCTACACGGCGGACGGACGCGAGTCGAAGCGCGCCTTCGTCGAGAAGCGCACGCCCGTCTACACCGGCGAGATCTCGGCGCCGGGCGACAACTAGAACACGGAGAGCTCAGCCGCATGGACACGCACCCATCCGTCCCGGCAGCCCGAGTGGGAGGTCTGTGATGTACGCCGCACTGTCCCCGATGCGGGTCGTCGAGATCGGCGACGGCGTCGCCAGCGCGTTCTGCGGCCGGTACCTCGCCGACTATGGCGCCCATGTGACGACCGTGCGCTCGGCGACGCCGACGCACGGATTCCATCCCGTGGGCGCCGAGGACGACCCGGCGACCCGGCGTCGCTGGGATGCCTACCTGCACGCGGGCAAGGAGCTCATCGATCTCGACCTCGACGAGGCCGGCGATCGGGAGGCATTCCTGGCCCTCGTGCGGGAGGCGGACGTCCTCGTCGAGTCGATGCCTCGCGGCTTCTTGCCTGAGCGCGGGCTAGGCCCGGACGACTTCCGGTCGAGCCGGCCCGATCTGGTCTATCTCAGCATCTCGGCCTACGGATCGACGGGGCCCAAGAGCTACGAGGCCGGCGCCGAGATCGTCGTCGACGCCGCGGGCGGCTGGATGTTCGGGATAGGCGCGCCCGACCGCGACCCGCTCAAGCCGCCCGGCCAGCAGGCCCAGGTGCTCGGGGGGATCCTCGGCGCCTCGGCGGCGCTCGGCGCCTGGCTCGCGGCGCGCGCCGACGGCGTCGGTGGGCTCGTCGACGTGTCGATGCAGGAGGCGGTGACCTTCTTCCTGATGAACCCGACGACGGTCGAGGCCTACAGCGGCTCGATCTGGACCCGCGACGGGGGCGTCAGCAAGGCCAACTACCCCCAGGGCGTGCTGCCCTGCAAGGACGGCAGCATCGGCGTGAACGTCATGTACTTCGCCGAGTGGGACCGGCTCTGCACAGTGCTCGACATGCCCGAGTGGCGCACCGAACCGCTCCTGGAGACACCGATCCACCGGGTCAGGAACCGGCACATCATCGACGCGGTGCTGCTGCCCTGGCTGGCCGAGCGCACGGAGGAGGAGCTCTACCACTTCGCGCAGGAGAAGAAGCTCCCGTTCGCCCCGGTGAACGGACCGCGCGAGCTGCTGGATTCTCCGCAACTCGCCGCGCGCGACTACTGGGTGCGGTTCACCGACCCCGAGCTCGGCGAGGTCACCGTTCCCGGCCTGCCGTTCAAGCTTGCCGGGGTGGAGGAGCGCGCGCCGCGTGCGGTGCGAGACATCACGGCGCTGGAGCGCATCGGATGACGACGGACGACACCGCCGCGACGACTACCCCCGGGAACCGCGAGCGGCGGCTGCCGCTGACGGGCGTACGTGTGCTCGACCTATCGCTCGCCTGGGCCGGCCCGATGACCGGGCGCATACTCGGCGAGTGGGGCGCCGAGGTCATCAAGATCGAGGGCGCGAGCAAGATGGATCGCTGGCGCGGCGGCACCTCGCCGCAGCGGGGCCTCGAGCGCTACGCGGACCGCGACCCCGGCGAGCAGCCCTGGAACCGCAACGCGTTCTACAACACCCAGAACGTCAACAAGAAGAGCCTCTCGCTCAACCTCAAGAGCAAACGCGGCCTGCAGATCTTCCGGCAGCTCGTCGCGGTCTCCGACATCGTCCTCGAGAACTTCAGCGCGGGGGCGATGGGCCGGCTCGGCCTCGAGTACGACGAACTGCGGAAGATCAAGGACGACATCGTCATGGTCTCGATGCCGGGCTTCGGCAAGACCGGGCCCGAGCGTGAATACGTCGCGCACGGGCCGACCATCGAGGCGGTCGCCGGGAACCTCGCGCTGCAGGGGTACCCGGACGAGGACCCGCTGCCCTCCGGCCTGCTGGCCTGGGGCGATCCCGTCGCGGGGATCACGGGCGGTTTCGCGACGATCGTCGCCTGGAACCACCATGAGCTCACGGGTCGAGGCACGCACGTCGACCTCTCGCACGTCGAGTCGTCGATCCCGTTCAACTTCGACGCCTTCGTCGACTTCGGGATCGCGGCCCTCGAGCGGCGGCCGCGTGGCAACCGTGACCCGCACGTCGTGCTGCAGGGCTGCTACCCGTGCCGCGGCGAGGAGCGCTGGCTCGCCCTGAGCTGCCCGGACGGCGAGAGCTGGACCCGGCTCGCCGAGCTCGTTGACGCGGACGCGGCGAGCGATCCGCGTAACGACCCGGCCGCGCTCGTCACGGCCGAGGAGCGCATCCGGGCCTGGACCGCGACGCGCGGGCGGGAGGTCGCGGTAGCGACCCTTCACCACTGCGGCATCGCCGCGGCTCCCGTGCAGGACGCGCACGACCTCAACCGGGACCCGCATCTGCTCGCCCGCGGTTTCTTCCGCGACGTAAGGCACCCGCAGGTGGGCACCCGCCGATACCCCGGGATGCCGTGGCAGATGGCTGAGCGCCCGTGGCGGTCCCCGGCTCCCGCCCCGATGTTCGGACAGCACAGCGCCGAGCTGCTCGAGACGCTCCTTGGTTTCTCGACCGCGCAGGTCGAGGAGCTCTACCGCGATGGCGTGATCGCCCGCGAGCCCGTGCTGCAGGCCGACTAGAACCGCCCTCCATCCAACAACCGAAACCCGAGAGGCACCCGTATGCGTTTCACCATGTTCTCCGCCGCCAGCGCCCCCCGGCTGGGCGCGCTTGCCGGCGACCGCATCGTCGACCTGTCCGCGGCGCACGCGGCCTTCCGCGCGACCACGGGCGACGACTGTGTGAGCCAGCCGCTCATCCGGGCGCTCGTCCCCGAGGACTCGCTCGAGTTTCTGCGCGGCGGTCGCCGCTCGCGCGAGGCCGCCGCCGAGACCCTCGCATGGCTCGCCGGCCTGCCCGACGGCGGCGCGTCCGCCATCGGCCCGTGGGGCGAGCCGCTCGCCCACGCGCGCGACGCGGTACAGCTGCTCTCGCCGATCCTGCACCCGCGCAAAATCGTCTGCGTCGGGCTCAACTATCGCGACCATGCCGAGGAGCAGGGCATCCCGCCCGAGAAGCTGCCACGCAACCCGATCATCTTCGCGAAGTACGACCGCTCGCTCGTCGGGCACGGCCAGGACGTCGAGCACCCGGCCGTCACCGAGCAGCTGGACTACGAGGCCGAGCTCGCCGTCGTGATCGGCAAGGCGGGCCGCTTCATCGCGCCCGAAGACGTTTTCGACCACATCGCCGGTTACGCGTGCTTCAACGACGTCACCTCGCGCGACGTACAGCTCAAGGACCGCCAATGGCTGCGCGGCAAAATGGGAGACACCCACGCGCCCTTCGGGCCGTGGATCGTGACCCGCGACGAGATCGCCGACCCCGACGCGCTGCCGATCCGGCTGAGCGTCAACGGTGAGACGGTGCAGGATTCCAACACCGAGCAGGCGATCTTCAAGGTCGCCGAGATCGTGAGCTTCCTCTCCCGTTCGGTCACCTTCGATGTCGGCGACGTCATCGCGACCGGCACCCCAGGTGGCGTGGGCTTCGCGCGCAAGCCCCCGCTCTACATGAGCCCCGGCGACGAAGTCGAGATGGAGATCGCGGGGATTGGTGCGCTGCGCAACCGGATCGTGGCGTCCGTCGACGCCTAGCGGACACCGCGATGGTGGACGCCGACGGTCGTCGCGACTGGTTCGTCCGGCTGCTCGTCGTCACCTTCCTGATCCAGGCGTTGCTCGCCGCGGTGCGGCCGATGGTGTCCTACCGTGCGGTCGCCCTCGGCGGGGGTGCCCTGGAGCTCGGGATCGTGGGAGCGGGCTTTGGCTTCGTGTCGTTGCTCCTGGCGATCCCGATGGGGCGCTGGACCGATCGCTGGGGCACCTTCCCTGTGCTCGCGGCGGGCGCCGCGCTCAACACCGTGTCCACGGCGTCGCTTCTCTGGATCGACTCGATCGCCGGTCTCTTCGTCAGCCAGGTGTTGCTCGGCGTCGGCCAGCTCTGCGTCGCGATCGCGAGCCAGACCCTGGTCGGCGGTGGACGCTCCCGACTCAGCTCCGACGCGCGCTTCGGGGCGTTCACGGTGGTGGTCTCGATCGCGCAGTTCGTCACCCCGTCCGGCGCCGGGCTGCTTGCCGGGAGCGACTTCGCCCACCACCTCATGGGCGAAGTTGACGCCTACGGCACCTCCGGCGTCTTCCTAGTCTCCGCGGCGTTCGGCCTGATCTCGCTCGGACTCGTGCTGAGCCTCGCGCGCTGGAACCGGCGCGGCGCGGGGTGCCGGGGAAGGCGGCGCCCCAAACGCGGCCGGTCCACCGAGCGGGCCGAGCGCATCCCGCTCCGGCAAGTGCTCGGCATCGAGGGCATGCCGCAGGCACTCGTCGCGGGCGCGCTGGTGTTCACGAGCATCGACGTGATCACGATCTACCTGCCTGCTTACGGCGAGGAGTCCGGACTCTCGATCGAGTTCGTGACCCTGCTGCTCACCGCGCGGGCCGGCGGGTCGATCGCCGGGCGCGTGCTGCTCATCCCGCTCATCGCCCGGTTCGGGCGGCGCTGGACGCTCATCCTCAGCGTGCTCGTGCCGGCGGCGGCTCTCGCCACCTTCCCGCTCGTGCATTCTGAGACCGTGCTTTTTGCGCTCGCGACGGTCGCCGGAGCGGGTCTCGGGATCGGGCAGCCCGTGACGTTGGCTTGGGCCGTTCGGAGCACCCCGTCCGCCGCGCACGGCACCGCGGTGGGGCTGCGGATAGCGGCCATGCGGCTCAGCCAGGGCGCGATCCCGCCTGCGGTCGGCGCGATCGCCGTCGGGGCGGGGCTCGGCATCGTCTTCCCGATCCTGAGCGCGACCCTCCTCGTGGTGGCGGTCACGGTCGCCACGACCTCCTTCCGCGGCGAGGATCCCGAGTCCGTCGACGATGGGGTCGTCTGACGGCGGGCCGTCCACGGCGGGCAGTGCCGCGGTCGCTCAGCGCTTCGAACCGGAGCGCTCGACGGGCGGCCCGACGTAGACCGCGCGCTGGCGCACGTGGTCCTGGCTCACGTACTCCTCGAGGGCGTGCGCGATCCAGCCGACTGCCCGGGCAACGCCGAAGACGGCCTCGCCGGCGCCGAGGATCATCTTGGTGCCATAAGCAAGCGAGCCGAGCGCGAAGCCGGCGTTGGGCGGCGGGAGCCCGCGTCGGCGCAGCGTCGCGAGCAATTCGGTGATGTGCTCGACTCGCTCCGGGTCGCCCACCTCTTCGACGAGCCGCAGGATCTCCACCGCGCGCGGGTCACCATCCGGGTAGAGCAGATGGCCGAAGCCGGGGATCTGCTCGCCGCGCTGCAGGCGCTCCGAGATCAGGCCCCGGCTGGATGCCACCGGGTTCGCGTCGTAAAGGTAGGACTCGACGGCGAGCGAGGAGGAGGCAATGACCGTCCCGGTGCTGATCGCCAAGCCGGTGCCGACCACGCCGTACGGGTCGGCCCCCGCGGAGGCGATCACCCGGGCGGCGAGCGTCGACGGCGGCAGTTCGTGATCGGCCAGAAGCGACATGCCCGTGTTGAGCAGTTCGAGCTCGGCGGCGGTCGGCGTGCGGTCGCTAAGCCGCGACCACAGCACGGCCGCCAAGCCGCTCGCGCGCTGACCGAGTTCGGGAAACGCGCCCACGGGCACCGGGGTGGAGAGCTCGGGGAGCGAGGCGACGGTCGTGGACAGCAGCGTCGAGGTGGTGGCCACGACCGCGCTGGTGCGCAAGTCGTAGCGGAACGGGTCGAACACGCCGGTCGCCGCGACGGCCAGCCGCAGCCGCTCGAGCGGCAGGGCGGTCGGGCGCAGCACCGCATGCGCCTGGGCGGCCGCGCGCGTCATCTCCGGATCGGCGGCCCACTCGTCCACGGACTCGAGCCGGCCCGTCCAGAGGAAGTTCGCGATCACCTCGAAGCGGTGCTCCCGGGCTAGCTCCACCGCGTCGCGGCCGCGGAAGTAGAGGTGGTCGCCGTCGATCGCGGTGAGCGCCGACTGCACCACGAGCCCGCGGAACAGGGTCGACCGTGGTTCGCCGCTCGTCGCGAGACGCTCGACCTCGGAGCGGTTGAAGCGGCTCTGCCGTTCCCCGGGCTCGCGGTGGCTATGCAGCAAGCCCCGGCTCGCGTAGGCGTATACCGTTTCCGGCTTGATCCGCAGGCGCTCGGCGACCTCGCGGACAGTCATCCACTGGCCGGGACGGTTCGCGGCCGCGGCGGTGTTTGCCGACGGCTTGGTCAAAGGTCCTCCCACCCGATGCGCTCCGCATCTCGAATATCGCGGTGCACAGCCTGCACGGAGCCGTTGCCATTTTACCTAGTGGCCGCTTTTGGCCCGGGTGCCGTGCGTTCGCAGGCCTGCCCGGAGCTGCGGGCTCGATGTGTGAGCGCGCGATCGATGTACTCGACTTGCTCCTCCGCCGTGTGCTTGGCCGAGCCGCTCGCGGGCGACGCGGCTGCGGGCCGCGAGGCGGGCGAGAGCGTGCGGTCGAGCCGGCTGGCGACCTCGAAGCGGATGGAGGGCCCGGCGCTCTGATTCTCCTGCTCCTGCACCCACATGAGCTCCGACTGCGGGTAGCCGGCGAGCACGCGGTTGCGCTCCTCAGCGGGGCGGCCCTGCGCGGCGCGACAGATCGCGACCTGCGCGGTGAGACAGCCAAAGAATTCGCGGGTCAGCGACAGCCCGAGATGTGCGGAATCGAGAGCCGCTGCCGGAAGCTCACTAATCGGCCCTCGCACATCTGCTCGACGAACTGGATCGTGCGCGCCCGAAGCACGGTCGGGTCATCGCTGGCCCAATGAGCTCAACGCGGATTCATAGCCAATGACCTTGAGCGGACGGACTTTTCAGATCTGCAGTTCCAGCAATAGTGATGGGTGTAGCCAAAGTGGCGATGCCGCTCGGTCGCCGGAAGAGCCGAAACCCCCGCCACGATCGCGCGGTGAGCCGCTCGCGGCCGCCGCAACTTGCGGAAGGATTGAAGATTCAGCACATCGTGGCCCATACGTCGTGACATACCACTGGTCGAGCCAATGCCCTTCAGCAACATCGGGACCATCTGGCACCGTCGCACCTCCAAATCTGGTCAACGCGAGGCTCGGACGTCGTCGTGAGCGCTGATCTAGTCGGGTCATATCGGCCATTCTTCCGTGTTCCACTGACACTCCAGACAGGAAAAGTCCTGGTTTCCAATTGGATCGAGCTCCCCATCCATTGAGGGACTTCAGTCAGTGTGATCGACTAGAAGCACGTCGAACGTGCGTGGACTATGCAACACACACCCGCATCGGCCTGAGTTCCTCGCCGCTCACCACGGCATCGCTTGCCCGACCGACGCCGCGCAAGGGCTATACTTGCAGGCTACCAGCCTGTGATCTCGCCACAGGCTGGTGTGCTTTCGCCTGTGTTGCCTCACTCACAAGGGTTCGCCGATGATCCGACGTCAAGTTCCGAAAGCCCGCGACCTCGCGCCGCTTCTGCAGTTCAAGAAACCGAGCCTGGACTTCAAGCGCAACCGCTTACAGAAGGCGCAGACTGTGTACGACTTGCGGCGAATAGCCAAGCGCCGCACGCCGAAAGCTGCATTCGACTACACAGAAGGCGCCGCGGAAGCCGAGATCTCGCTGGCCCGCGCGCGCCAGGCGTTCGAGGACATCGAGTTCACACCGTCGATCCTGCGCGACGTGGCCGAGGTCTCCACCGGGTGGGATGTCCTGGGTGCACCGGTGGCGTTCCCGTTCGGTATTGCGCCCACCGGATTCACCCGCATGATGCAAACCGAAGGCGAGATCGCGGGGGCGCACGCCGCCGGGCGGCACGGAATCCCGTTCTCGCTGTCCACCATGGGCACCACCGCGATCGAAGACGTGAAGGCGGCAAACCCGCACGGCAGGAACTGGTTTCAGCTGTACATGTGGAAGGATCGCGAGCGGTCCATGGCGCTGGTTGAACGGGCCGCAGCGGCCGGCTTCGATACGCTGTTGGTCACCGTCGATGTTCCCGTGGCAGGCGCACGCCTGCGCGACAAGCGAAACGGCTTTTCAATCCCGCCGCAGTTGACCCTCAGCACGGTCGCCAACGCCATTCCGCGGCCGTGGTGGTGGTTCGACTTTCTCACCACGGAACCACTGTCGTTCGCCTCGCTGGATCGTTGGTCAGGAACAGTTGGAGAACTGCTGGACACGATGTTCGACCCGACTGTCGATTTCAACGATCTCAGATGGATCCGCGACCAATGGCCGGGCAAGGTCGTGGTTAAAGGAATCCAGAGTCTTGCCGACGCCAAGGAAGTCGCCCGGCTCGGCGTGGACGGCATCATCCTGTCCAATCACGGTGGCAGACAACTCGACCGGGCTCCGGTCCCGTTTCACCTCCTACCCGAGATCGTCCGAGAAGTAGGCAACGAGTACGAAGTTCACCTCGACACCGGAATCATGTCCGGTGCCGACGTCGTCGCAGCCATCGCGCTCGGCGCACGGTTCACGTTGCTGGGACGCGCGTACCTGTACGGCCTGATGGCCGGCGGTGAAGACGGCGTCAATCGGATGGTCGAGATCGTCAGCGGCCAGATCGAGCGAACGATGCGACTGCTAGGCGTGTGCGCTCTGGAAGAACTGGGACCGCAGCACGTCACCCAATTGATGCGGCTTGCGCCACGTTCCGCGCCCCATGCCGCCGCCTCACCGGTCCGGTAGGAACACTATTCGCCAGCTGTCGCGCGACTCGTGGAGAGCCCACGGCACCCCAGAGAGCATGTGCTGCAAGCTATGTGGTGTCTCTTCGCCACTGTCCTCAGCGATGGCGCAGCGTGTTCTTAAGACTGTGGCCGTCGTCGGGTGATCCGTTCAGTCGGAAGGTACGGGCGCAATGACGACGGTGATGCCCGCCGAGCGGAACGGATCGAGTTGGGCCTCCGCCGCTGCCCCATCGGTGATCAGCGTCGCGCCCTGGGGTATCGGGGCCCAAGCGTGGAAGGGGCGGTGCCCGAGCTTGGCGGCGTGGGCCAGGACGTAGACCGTGCCGGCCCGCTCGATCATGAGTTCTTTGAGCCTGGTCTGTTCGAGTTCGGCCTCGCAGATCCCCAACTCGGCGTTGACGGCGTCAGCGCCCAGGAAGGCCCGGTCGAACGTCAGGCGTTGCAGCGCGGCTTCGGCGAGCGGACCGACGAAGCCCTGGCTGACGTGGCGCAGAGTACCTCCGATGCACTCGACCCTGACGTCGTCGGCATCCGCCAACGCCTCCAGCGCGGTCAGCCCCGCCGTGACAACCGTCAACCCCTTGGTGTCGCAAAGAAACTCGCCCATTGCGCCAACGGTGGTACCGGCGTCCACCAGGATCGTCTCGCCCGGCTGGACCTGCCCGGCGGCCCATCGTGCGATTGCACGCTTGGCCTCGAATCCCTCCATCGCGCGCTGCCGCAGCGAGGATTCCGGCCGGCGGCGCAGGGCGATCGCTCCGCCGTAGGTTCGCGCGATCAGACCCTGCGAAGTGAGATGGCCGAGATCGCGCCGGATCGTCGAGGGCGTCACACCGAACTGGGCCGACAGCTCGTCGACACTGGCCAGCCCGCTGCAGCGGGCGAGCCGCACGATCTCGGATCGACGGGCGTTCGACGCACGACCGGCCATGTACCGCCCTTCGTCCTTGCTATTTGACAATCTTTGTGCTGCTTGCCAATTCGGCAGCCTGACGAAGGGCTTCGAGCATACTACCGGCCTCGGCGATGCCTTTGCCCGCAATATCGAAAGCGGTGCCGTGGTCGACCGACGTGCGGATCACCGGCAGCCCGACAGTGATGTTGACACCGGCCTCGATCCCGAGCACCTTCACCGGCCCGTGCCCCTGATCGTGGTACATCGCCACGAGTAGGTCGTAATCGCCGCGACCGGCCAGGAAGAACGCCGTGTCCGCGGGCAGCGGTCCGTGCACGTCAATGCCATCGGTGGTGAGCACCTCGATCGCGGGGACGATCTTCTGCTCTTCTTCTCCGTAACCGAAGAGACCGTTCTCCCCGGCGTGCGGGTTGATGCCGCACACGCCGATCTTCGGTGCGGCGATGCCGGCGCGCACCAGCGCCTCGTGGCCGCGCCGGACGGTACGCTCCACCAGCCCCGGCTCTATACGCGACACGGCGTCGAGAAGCCCCATGTGCGTAGTGACATGGATGACCTTGAGCTTGGGAGTTGAGAGCATCATCGACACCTCCTCGGTGCCGGTCAGCTCCGCCAACAGTTCGGTGTGACCGGGGTAGACGTGTCCGGCGGCATGCAGCGCCTCTTTGTTCAGCGGCGCAGTGCAGATGGCCTGGACCTCGCCGCGGACTGCGAGTTCGCTCGCCACCCGGATGTATTCGTAAGCTGCGTGTCCGGCGGTCGCCGAGAGTACACCCCAAGCAAGGTCGGCGGGCAGCAGGTCGAGGTCGATGACGTTGATCCGCCCAGGAGCCTGCCGCGCGTCGGCGACCGACTCGACCGTGACCATCTCGGCATCGATCCCAAGGATCTCCGCGGCCTGCGCCAGCCGCTTGGCGTCACCGATAACCACGGGGATGCAAAAGCCTCGGGAGGCGTCATCGAGCAAGGCCGAGACGACGACCTCCGGGCCGATGCCGGCGCCGTCGCCCATGGTGACGGCCACGACGGGCAGCGCAGGCGCGGTGACCGCCGTCGCGTCAGAAAGCGAGGTCATGAGATGTCCTTTCGTTGAGGGTGGACAGTCGCCGCCCGGTGAGGAAGCCGGCAATCGTCGTGAGGCTGTTCGGATCTCCAAAGCTGCCGGGGCGGGTGACGACGTGACGCCCGTCGGAGCCGACGCAGACCACGGCGCCGTGATGTACTTCGTGCACCGGCCGCAGGCTGGTCAGCCCGATCGCGTCGATGACGGCGCGAGCGGTTTCGCCGCCTGTGAGCACCAGATCAGGACGGTGGTCAGCCTGGCCGACGCTGATGTACCGTCCCAGCGCTGCAGGCAGAGTTCGCCTCCGATCGGGCGTGACGTCACCGCCGACGGTGACTACCACTGGCCCACCGGCCAGCGCGCCGGTCAGCTGCGCGGGATCAGGGGAGCCGTTCACTAGCGCGTCGACATCGAAGGTCATGTGACGGAAACCATGGGCGACCAGCCGCGACACCTGCTGTGCCGCCACCGGATGCGCGGTGCCGACAACCATCAATAGTGCGGACGGCGGCTGCGGCTGCAACTCGTCGTGTGTGCCGGGCGGCAGCGTCCGCGCGACCGCAGCGGCCAGCGCAGAGGTACCGACCAACAGGGCGCCGTCAATGTATCGACTGGCGGCCACGATCCGGTCGAGGTCGGCGTTGGTCTCGGCGTCGCAGATCGCGATCTCACCGTTGGCCGCAGCCTTCGCGAGCGCGTCGGCCACGGTGTCGTCGGCCGGTATCTCGGCAGTCGGCCGGTCGAAAAATTCCGCGACAGTGCGCGGCGGCTCGCCATGTTCGGCGACCCAGGCGTTGCTCTGGTGCAGCGGGATGTCCGCGACGCGCAGGACGCCGCGGTGCACGGTGCGCCGGAGGACGGGCAGTGCGGCGGCTACGACGACTGGTCCGCGCTCGGCGAGCGCGCCCACTTCGGCTCCGACGTGTCCGCGGAGCAACGAGTCGACTTTCTTGATCAGTAGCGAATCGGCGGGCACCCCCGCCAGCGCTGCGCGGAGGATCTGGTCCGCGTCCGCGGAGCCGATCGAGCGGGTGTTCAGATCGACGACTGTGACGCCGGGGAGGTGCAGGGGCGCCGCGGTGTCCAGGTGCAGGTTGAGCGGAACCTGACGGCCGAGGAACACGCTCGCCGTTTCAGCGGCGCCCGACAGGTCGTCGGCCAACACCGTAACCGTCGCCGGCGTCCCCGGTTCGCGGTCAGTCATTGGCACAGTTTTCCGAGAGTCAGCAGTTCTGCGTGATATGCGCACTCACGCTATCAAAGTCGCGTGTTCTGCGCAGCAAGTCATGGCGAGGCCCGCGCGCACTTGGACGATGGCCCGGCCGGTGATGTTGCGGCCAATCTGGAAAGCCGCACCGGACCGCGCTGCTGGATGCTCGGTGTACAGGGAACCGCTGATCAGTGCCCAAACGGACTAACGACTGCAGCAGCTAATGCGATGCTCGCCGACAGCCGCGAGGTCTGGCTCGGCGATGACCTCGCTGCCAGCCTTATCGAGCAAGCCGAAAGGTGCTAACCCAACAGGTTCGCGACGCCCGCGCAAACGGCCACGACGGGACGGAGTTTGCTCGAGCGCTCGGCACCCATGGTGACGCCCTTGGAGTGGCCAACTACATCCGCGAACTGGATCTTGATCTTCTCGCGCTCCGAAGCAGGGACTGACGCCGCAGACCTGCAGCGCACTGTGATCACTGGGTCGCGCCGTGCAACGAGTTACGGGTCAAGTTCCTCCTGGCTTCGCGCGCTTCAGGAATTCCGTAGTGACGACGTGGCGAGCGGCTGCGGGGCCACCGGCGGCAGCTCCCCGGTGAGCGGGTAGTGGCACGCCGCCAGATGCGCGGCCGACGTGGTATCGCGCCGCCGTAACACGGGCGTTCGGGTACGACATTCCTCGCGCCCGTGGCCGACGCGACAACGGCCTCGAAAACGCAGCCATCCAGCTCGGTGCCGGCGGGGAGCGGCTGACCTGGTATGAACGAGATGTGCGGCGTGTCGAGGCTGGGGACGCTGTCCAGAAGCGCTGCGGTGTACGGATGCCTCGGCCGATTCAGCACATCGACCGTCGAACCGGTCTCGAGAACCGAGCCGTGGTACATCACGGCGACGCTGTCGGTGACCTCGCTGACCATGTCCAGGTCGTGTGGGATACCAGCAACACAGCCATGCCGAGCTCTGCGCGGAGGCTCATGATCAGATCCAGGATCTGGGCCTGCACCGTGACATCCAGAGCCGTCGTCGGCTCATCGGCGATCAGCAGTCGCGGCCGCGCCGCGATGGCCATGGCGATCGCGACGCGCTGCCGCATTCCGCCCGAGAACTCGTGCGGGTATTGATGCATCCGTCGTTCCGGGTCCGAGATGCTCACTTTCCCCAGCACTTCCACACTCATCCGGTCCGCCTCGCGCCGAGAGACCCGCCGTCCCGGTCGGCGGAAGACCTCCCGCAGCTGAGATCCAATGGTGCGCACAGGATTCAGGGCCGAGAGAGAGTCCTGATACACCAACCCGACAGTGCGGCCGCGGAGTCTAGACAGTTCGCGCCCTTCGGCGCCGACTACTTCGACGCCGGCGACCTTGATCGAGCCCCCAACGGCGGCGACGTCGGGCAGCAACGCTGGAATCGCCAGGCCAAGAGTCGACTTCCCCGATCCCGACTCACCGACCACAGCGATGCACGCACCGTCGGCCAATTGCAGGTCGTCGTTTCGCACCGCGCGAACCGGGCCCGACCGTGAGTGGTAGGTGATCGTCACGTCGGTCATGTCGAGCAAGACGTCGCCACTGCTCATCTAGCAGCCCCCTCCAGCGGCTCGTTACACCATGCCTCGTGACGACCGTGCTGAACGTGTGCAGCTCGGGCCGAGCAGGCGTCGACAGCGCGGCTGCACCGGGTGGTGAACACGCAGCCGCAGAATTCGGCGGCTGTGGGCCTGACCTCGGAATAGAGCTTCGACTTGACCGCGTCACTCATGCCAAGACGACCTTCGGAGGTGGCGGAGTCGAGCAACGCCGCCGAGTATGGATGCAGCGGCTCGTTGAACACCAGCTCGGTGGGACCGGTCTCCATCAGGGCACCCAGATACATGACATAGGTGCGATCGGCGATGGCGCGCACGACCCCGAGATCGTGAGCGATGAGCACGAGCGAGATTCCCATCTCGGCCCGGATATCGCGCAGCAGGGCAAGAATTTGGCCCTGAATGGATACGTCGAGCGAGGCGACCGGCTCGTCGAGCACGAGCAGTTGGGGGCGGGGGCCGAGCGCGCGGGCGGCTAAAACCGGTGCAGTCGCTAATCGGTGATGCTCACCGCGAATACCGCGCTGCCAACGCACTCGCGGCGGGTCGCGGCGAGGTGATTGGCGGGAGTCGCGAGCCCGGCGGCGTGGACACTGCGGTGGGCTCGGTGGGGATGTCCTTCTCTGGAATACATTGTGGTTTGGCCGCACTCGAGCGTTTCACGCTAGCCTACCCCCGCGTCGGGCCCATCATCGGCGGCGTTGCCGTACGCCACGGTTACATCAACGCGAACGGCGGAGGGCCGAATGACGTCGATTTGCCCATCACCCGCGCTGCGGTTGGGCGAAACGTCCATCCGTCCGCAAGATTGGTCTTATGCCGATTTTCGGCCGATATGTGGCTCTTGGAGACTCCTTCACAGAAGGCGTCGGCGATCCCGATCCGTCGCGCCCCAACGGCTTGCGCGGTTGGGCAGATCGCGTCGCCGAGGCGCTTGCGCTATGCAATCCCGACCTGCAGTACGCAAACCTCGCGGTGCGTGGCCGCACCATGGGCGACATCCTCGCCGAACAGATACAGACCGCGACGATGCTCGAGCCCGACCTCGTCACCATCTATGCGGGGATGAACGATTTGCTGTTGGTGCGCAACGACATCGACGCGATGATGGCTCGATACGCTGACGGTCTTAAGACGTTGCAGCAAACCGGTGCGCTGGTGCTCACGTTCACCGCGGCCGACCTCGGCACCGTCCCGCTGTTTCGCAGGCTCCGTGGCCGGGCCGCGATTTACAACGAACTGCTCCGCGCGATCGCCGACGACCTCGATCTGCAGCTCGTCGACTTCTGGCGGTTCAGTGAGTTTCGTGATCCTCGTCTGTGGGACGGTGACCGCATTCACCTATCCCCGCTCGGTCACGAGCGCATGGCCGCGAAAGTCCTTGACACCCTGACCGTTTCCCATTCGCTCGCGACGGCGTCGGCCGCGTTGCTGGCTTCGTCACCGCCGCCGGTGCGCGACGTTCGCGCCAACGTGCGATGGGCCACCGCCTTCGCAGCGCCGTGGGTGGCTAAACGGGTCCGGCGCGTTCCGCCGGGCGAGGGCATTGAACCGAAGTCAAGCACCCTCGGCAAGGTCGTTTGAGAGATGGATGTGAGCCGCCGGACGTTGATCGTCGGTGGAACGTCGGCGATCCTCGGTGCAGGCGTAGGTGCCGGAGCAACGGGGCTTCTCGCCGCCCCCGCGACCAGTCCGACGCTGTGGCAACGTGCCGACCGCAGCGATGCGCCACGTGTCGGCGGGCTGCACCTGCAGTACGGCGCCGATGCCTCGTCGGAAGTGGTCGTGTCGTGGCACACCGCGGCGGCGGTCGATAATCCTCGCGTCATGTTGGGCATGCCAGGCGATGGCTTCGGCCACACGGTGAGTGCCGATACCGTCACCTATCGCGATGCCACGTCGCGAAGCGAGATCCGGGTGCACCATGCCAGGATCTCCGGTCTCGCTCCGGATACGGACTATGTGTATGCCGCGTTGCACGACGGGGCCGCACCCGAGCTGGGCGCGGTGCGGACGGCGCCGCGCGGGCGTGTCCCGCTGCGCTTCACCAGCTTTGGCGACCAATCCACGCCGACACTCGACGCACTCGTCGCCTCGGCGTTCGGCAGCGACAACCGGGGCTCGCCGTCGGCGGGTGACATCACCACCGCGGTGGAACGCGCTGCGCCACTGTTCAATCTGGTCAACGGAGACCTCTGCTACGCCAACCTCGCCGAGGACCGGGTCAGGACCTGGTCGAACTGGTTCGAGAACAACTCCCGATCCGCCCGGAACCGGCCGTGGATGCCCGCTGCGGGCAATCACGAGAACGAGCTGGGCAACGGGCCCATCGGGTTCAGTGCATACCAGGCCTATTTCGCGCTGCCCGATTCCGCATCGGATGACGAGCTGCGCGGGCTGTGGTACGCATTCACCGCGGGGTCGGTGCGGGTGATCGCCCTGCAGAACGACGACATCTGCTACCAGGACGGTGGCGATTCCTACGTCCGCGGATACTCCGGTGATGCTCAAAGACGTTGGCTTGAGCAGGAACTCGAGAAGACACGCGCGGACGGCAATATCGACTGGGTGGTCGTGTGCATGCACCAGACGGCCATTTCCACCGCAAACCGAACCAACGGCGCCGATCTCAGTATCCGCGAGAACTGGCTGCCACTGTTCGACCGCTACGGCGTCGATCTCGTGGTCTGCGGGCATGAGCATCACTATGAGCGCAGCCATGCAGTAAGGGGCACGTTGCCGAGCGACACCCTGACCCCGCAACCCGTCGGGACCGGGCCGGGGCCGATCGATACCAGCAGGGGCACCGTCCATCTGGTGATCGGAGGCGGCGGCACGTCCATCCCGTCGAACGGGATGTTCTTCACCGAGCCACGGTGCCGGGTTCTGATGGGCGTCGGCGACATCGATGCGGTTACCAAGCGCAAGGCTCCGCGCTACGTCGAAGAGGCGGCGCCGTGGTCGGCGTTCCGCGACCGCGAACACCCATGTGGTTTCGTCGCATTCGACGTCGACCCCGGCCAGCCGGGCGGCCACACGTCGATGGCCGCGACCTACTACGCGGTCGACGGGCCGTTCGGCGCAGTCACACCGGTCGACCAGTTCACCCTGACTCGGCCGCGACGGGACGCCGCCGCTTAACTCCTTCGCTGACGGGCGATTTCGGCCAGCACCACACCGGCGGCCACGGATGCGTTCAACGACTCCGTCGGCCCCGCCATCGGGATGGACACCACTGCGTCGCAGTTCTCCCTGACCAGTCGTGAGAGGCCCTTGCCCTCAGACCCGACGACAAGGACCGTCGGCACGCTGCCGTCCAATTCGTCGATGGTGGTGTCACCGTCCGCGTCAAGCCCGACGACCTGCAAGCCGGAATCGGCCCAACTCTTCAGTGTCCGATTGAGATTCGTTGCCCTTGCCACCGGCACCCTGGCCGCCGCACCCGCACTAGTGCGCCATGCCACCGCGGTCACGGAGGCGGATCGCCGCTGCGGGATCACCACACCGTGCCCTGCGAACGCAGCGACCGAGCGGACGATTGCTCCGAGATTGCGCGGGTCGGAGATGTTGTCCAACGCGACGAGCAGCGCAGGGCTGCGATCGCGGATGGCGGCGGCGATCAGGTCGTCGGGGTGCGCGTACGAATACGGGGGCACCTGCAGCGCGATGCCCTGGTGCAGCCCGTTGGCGGCGATCCGGTCGAGGTCGTGCCGCGGCACTTCGAGTATCGAGATGCCCGAATCGGCTGCGAGCCGCACTGATTCGGAGAGCCGTTCGTCAGTGTCGGTGCCCAGTGCGACGTACAGCGCGGTAGCGGGCACTCCCGCGCGCAGGCATTCGACCACCGGGTTTCGACCGAGCACGATCTCGGTGTCGTCGGTTTTACGCGGGGGGCGCCGCTGCTGGGCGGCTTTGGCCGCCCGCTTGGCGGCGGGGTGGTTGGGCCGCATGTGTGCGGGCGGGGTCGCGCCGCGACCCTCCAGACCGCGCCGTCGAACGCCGCCCGACCCGACCGTCGGCCCCTTCTTGGTGCCGGGCTTGCGAACCGCGCCTCGGCGCCGTGAGTTTCCAGCCATCGCTACATCCCCTTGCCGGCTCCAGCCGGCTTGGAGCTCCCCTCGAGCAACGACCATTGCGGTCCGTCAGCGGTGTCGGTGACCTCGATGCCGGCCTCCTTGAGGCGATCGCGGATCGCGTCGGCCTCCGCCCAGTCACGACGGGCGCGTGCGTCCTCGCGGCGCTGAACCTCGGCCTGCACCAGCACGTCGACGGCGTTCAGCGCGGCCGACGTTTCGTCGTGCGATTCCCAGCGCTCGTCGAGTGGGTCGGCGCCGAGGATGCCCATCATTGCGCGGATCGACATCGCCTGCGTCAGCGCCGTGTCGTGGTCGCCCGCGTCGAGCGCCCGGTTGCCCTCTGCGCGGGCGGCGTGCACTTCCGCGAGCGCGATCGGCACCGAGAGGTCGTCGTCGAGCGCCGCGGCGAACTTGGGTGTCCACTCACCGGGCACCACCGCGCCGACGCGGTTGCGGACCCGGTGCAGGAAATCCTCGATGCCGGCGTAGGCCTTCGCCGCATCCTGCAGCGCGTTCTCGGAGAATTCGAGCATCGACCGGTACTGCGCGCTGCCCAGGTAGTAGCGCAGCTCGGCGGCCCGAACCCGTTGCAGCACAGCGGGAATTGCGAGCACGTTGCCAAGCGACTTGCTCATCTTCTCGCCACCCATGGTGACCCAGCCGTTGTGCAGCCAGTAGCGGGCGAACTGATCGCCCGCGGCCTCGGCCTGGGCGATCTCGTTCTCGTGGTGCGGGAAGACGAGGTCCATGCCGCCTGCGTGGATGTCGAATTCGGGTCCGAGGTACGCCTCGCACATCGCGACGCATTCGGTGTGCCAGCCGGGGCGGCCCCGGCCCCACGGCGTCGGCCACGACGGCTCACCGGGCTTGGCGCCCTTCCACAGCGTGAAGTCGCGCTCATCGCGCTTGCCCTTGGCGACTCCCTCGCCCTGGTGCACATCATCGATCTTGTGCCCGGACAGCTTGCCGTAGCTGGGCAGGCTGAGGACGTCGAAGTACACGTCGCCATTGCCCGCGTAGGCGTGTCCCCGTTCGATCAGACGCTCGATCAGCTCGACCATCTGGGTGATGTGCCCGGTCGCGCGCGGCTCAGCGGACGGCGGAAGCACCCCCAGCGCGTCGTAGGCGGCCGAAAACGCCCGCTCGTAGGTCGCGGCCCACTCCCACCATGGTCGGCCCGCGTCGGCCGCCTTGTTGAGGATCTTGTCGTCGATATCCGTGACGTTGCGGATGAACGCCACGTCGTAGCCCTTGGCGACCAGCCAGCGCCGCAACACGTCGAAGGCCACACCGCTGCGGACGTGCCCGATGTGCGGAAGGCCCTGGACCGTCGCACCGCACAGGTAGATGGATGCGTGGCCGGGCCGCAGCGGCACGAAGTCGCGCACGGCACCTGTCATGGTGTCGTAGAGCCGCAATTCAGATGCGGGGCCGTCGGTCACGACGTGCCAGCTTACCGGCACTATTCGGCGCGAATTACCAATGCTGTCGCGATAGCCGCCAAACCCTCGCCGCGCCCGGTGAGTCCGAGACCGTCGGTGGTCGTCGCGGATACCGAAACCGGAGCGTCCAGCAGCTCCGAAAGCACCTTTTGCGCCTCGGCGCGTCGCGGGCCCACCTTCGGCCGGTTGCCGATGACCTGAACGGCCGCGTTACCGACCCGAAAACCCTCGGCGGTGAGCAATCCGCGCACGTGACGGAGCATGTCGGCGCCGCTGACACCGCGCCATTCCTCGCGATCGGTGCCGAACACGTCGCCGATATCGCCGAGCCCGGCGGCCGACAGCACGGCGTCGCAGAGTGCATGGGCCGCGACGTCTCCGTCGGAATGGCCCGCGCAGCCGTCGGCGCCATCGAACACCAGGCACAGTAGCCAGCAGCGCCGGCCGGCCTCAATGGGGTGTACGTCGGTGCCGAGCCCGACGCGCGGCACCGTCATAGTCCTCTTCAGGACGCGGCGGCCAGCACCTCGTCGAGGATGGTTTCCGCCTTGGCGTCATCAGTGTTCTCGGCGAGCGCGAGCTCCCCGACCAGGATCTGCCGGGCCTTGGCCAGCATGCGCTTCTCACCTGCGGACAGGCCACGCTCCTGGTCCCGGCGCCACAGGTCGCGGACGACCTCGGCAACCTTGTTCACATCACCTGAGGCCAGCTTCTCGAGGTTGGCCTTGTACCGGCGCGACCAGTTGGTCGGCTCTTCGGTATGCGGCGCGCGAAGCACTTGGAATACCTTGTCGAGGCCTTCTTGCCCGACAACGTCGCGCACACCTACATACTCGGCATTTTCGGCGGGTACTCGAACGGTGAGGTCCCCCTGGGCGACCTTCAAGACGAGGTATTCCTTTTGTTCGCCTTTGATGGTCCGGGTTTCGATCGCCTCGATCAACGCAGCACCGTGGTGTGGGTATACAACGGTGTCTCCGACCTTAAAAATCATCAGATACGAGCCCCTTTCACGACTCAATGTTAGCACGGTGGCCAGACACGTGCGGATCAACGGTGCAGGTCAGGGGCACAGTCGGTGAAGAGCAGGGGTTGACAGGGTGACGAATCCGTGCTTTGCCAGAGTGCGTTTGCACCCGCTTTGTCGCTGGTCTTGGGCCGCTTTGGAGTAGCTGTCAAGGCGGCGCCAGCCCTCCGCTACCGCCAGCTACCGCCACCTACTACTGTGCATAGTCGAACCACAGCGACCGAGTATGCCGGTCGCCCCGTAGGCCGAGCAGGAGGCACCTGTGAACCGCTTCAAACTGGCCGCGTGCGGGCTGGCCACCGCCGTCGCACTCAGCGCCTGCGGAGCCGGGCAGGTTTCGCAGACCGCGACGCAGGAGCCTGCGGTCAACGGCACCAGCGGCACGGCCGGGAGCGTTTCCCTGCGCAACATTCATTTGCGGGCCACTCAGGACACCGACTACGTGCAGCCGGGCAGCGACGTGGAGTTGATCTTCACGGCGGTCAACAACTCCCCCGACGTCAACGACAAGCTGGTCTCGATCTCCTCCGATGTCGGCTCGGTGGCGTTGTCGGGCGACACCGCCCTGCCCGCCAACGGAGTGCTGGTCGCGGGCCAGCCCGATGGGCAGACCGCCGCGCTGGAATCTGCCGAGACCTCAGAGGCCGCCGAGGCGAGGGTGGCGCTGTCCAAGCCGATCACCAACGGCTTGACCTACAACTTCACGTTCAAGTTCCAGCAGTCCGGCGAGACCACCGTCGCGGTGCCGATCTCGGCGGGCGAATCCCCGCGGCGGGAAGCGGCCGTGCAGGACACCGGCGACGCCGGCGGCCACTCGGGCGGCCACTGACCCGCTGCCGCACAGGTCGGCGACACACGCGGTTTGCGCTGAGTTTCTGTCGGCCGGACCGGCTACCGTCACGACGTGACTCGTGGTGGCTCGAAGGCGCGTTCGCAGTACCGCTGTTCGGAATGCCATCACGTCACCGCCAAATGGGTGGGCCGCTGCCCGGACTGTGGCACCTGGGGCACCGTCGATGAGGTCGCAGTTCTGGCGACCGTCAACGGCTCAGCTGTCCGGCGGGCGGTCGCGCCCACGTCGCCCGCGGTACCCATCAGCTCCATCGACCCCGGCACCACCCGCCACTTCAACACCGGCATCAGCGAGTTGGACCGCGTGCTCGGCGGTGGCCTCGTCCCCGGCTCGGTGACACTGCTGGCAGGCGATCCCGGTGTCGGCAAGTCGACGCTGCTGCTGGAGGTTGTCAACCGCTGGGCGCAGGCAGGCAAGCGGGCGCTGTATCTGTCCGGTGAAGAGTCGGCCGGCCAGATCCGGCTGCGGGCCGAGCGCACGCGCTGCACGCACGACGAGGTGTATCTGGCCGCCGAGTCCGACCTGCAGATGGCGCTCGGACACATCGAGGAGGTGCGCCCCAGCCTGGTGGTCGTCGACTCGGTGCAGACCATGTCCACCACCGAGGCCGACGGCGTCACCGGCGGTGTCACACAGGTGCGTGCGGTCACCACCGCGCTCACCATGGCGGCCAAGACGTCCGGTGTGGCGATGATTCTGGTGGGCCACGTGACCAAGGACGGCGCCATCGCGGGGCCGCGCTCGCTCGAGCACCTCGTCGACGTCGTACTGCATTTCGAGGGCGAACGGACTTCGGCGCTTCGGATGGTCCGCGGCGTCAAGAACCGATTCGGCGCCGCCGACGAGGTGGGCTGTTTCCTGTTGCACGACAACGGGATTGAATGTGTCGCCGACCCGTCCGGGCTGTTTCTCGATCAACGGCCAAAGCCGGTTTCCGGCACAGCGGTCACGGTCACACTCGACGGTAAGCGACCGCTGATCGGTGAGGTGCAGGCGCTCATCGGCGCACCCGCCAGCGGCTCGCCGCGGCGGGCGGTCAGCGGTATCGACTCGGCGCGCGCCGCGATGATCACTGCGGTGCTGGAGAAGCGCGGCAAGCTGCCCGTCGGAACGAACGACATCTACCTGTCCACGGTCGGCGGTATGCGGCTGACGGACCCGTCGTCGGACCTCGCGGTCGCACTCGCCATCGCATCGGCATACGCCGACCTGCCGATGCCGACCACCGCCATCGCGATCGGCGAGGTCGGCCTTGCCGGGGATTTGCGGAGGGTCAGCGGTATGGACCGCAGGCTCGCCGAGGCGGCCCGTCTCGGCTTCAGCTGCGCCGTCGTGCCACCCGGCGTGGCCTCGGTGCCTGCCGGACTGCGGGCCATCTCAGCCGACAACATCACCACGGCATTGCGGGTGCTTAGGGAGATCGCGGAGAATAGCGGCCGATCCTAGGAGGGGAAATGGCGGTGAAGCCGGGCGGGAGATCCAGTCGCAACGTCGTCCAGCTGGCCCGCCCGACCCTTCGGGAGACCATCGCTCGGCTGGCCCCGGGGACCGCCCTCCGCGACGGCCTCGAGCGCATTCTTCGTGGCCGCACCGGCGCCCTGATCGTCATCGGCTACGACGACAGCGTCGAGGGGATCTGCGACGGCGGCTTCGAACTCGACATACGCTATGCCCCCACCCGGCTTCGCGAACTGTCGAAGATGGACGGCGCGGTCGTGCTGTCGAGCGACGGCACTCGCATCGTGCGCGCCAATGTGCAGCTGGTGCCGGACCCGTCGATCCCGACCGAGGAATCCGGCACCAGGCACCGCTCCGCCGAGCGCACCGCAATCCAGACCGGCTATCCGGTGATCTCGGTCAGCCACTCGATGAGCATCGTCACGGTCTACGTGGCCGGTGAGCGGCACGTGGTGCCCGACTCGGCGACAATCCTGTCGCGCGCCAATCAGACCATCGACACGCTGGAGCGGTACAAGACCCGCCTTGACGAGGTCAGCAGGCAGTTGTCGACCGCTGAGATCGAGGACTTCGTGACGCTGCGCGACGTGATGACGGTGGCCCAGCGGCTGGAGATGGTGCGGCGGATCAGCCTCGAGATCGATTCCGACGTGGTCGAACTCGGCACCGACGGCCGTCAGCTCAAGTTGCAGCTCGAGGAACTCGTCGGCGACAACGACACCGAACGCGAGCTGATCGTGCGCGACTATCACGCCAATCCCGACCCGCCGACGGCAGCGCAGGTGAGCGCCACGCTCGAGGAACTCGACGGGCTGTCCGACAACGAGCTACTGGACTTCACGACGCTGGCGAGGGTTTTCGGTTACCCGTCGACAGCAGAGGCGCAGGATTCCGCGATGAGCTCACGCGGCTACCGGGCGATGGCGGGCATACCACGGCTGCAGTTCGCGCACGTCGATCTGCTGGTGCGGTCGTTCGGGTCGCTGCAGGGGCTGCTGGCCGCGAGCGCCAACGATCTGCAGTCGGTCGAAGGCATCGGGTCGATGTGGGCACGCCACATCCGGGAAGGCTTGTCACAGCTGGCCGAGTCGACGATCGCCGACCGGCTGGCTTAACCGCCCTGAGGCACCTGCGCGGGATCGACAGGCGGGACACCCTCGACGGGCGCCGGTGGCTGCTGTGGAGCAGGCTCGGCGAGGCTGAACGGAACCGTCGCCGACCGGAGATTGCCCAACTGGACGATGAGGTTGTACGTGCCCGGCCCGATCGGCTGGCGCGGCAACGGGCATCCCGGCGCTGAGCCCATACCGGTCCACGTCACCTCGGTGGTCACCTGCTCGCCCGGCTGGAAGATCTTGACCAACGTCTCGTTGGACGGCGCGCAGTCGAGGTTGGACCACAGCCGGGTGTTGTCCAGCGAATAGACGTAGGCCGCGAGGACCGCGGCACCGACGTCGCGCTGGCAGGCCACCAGGCCGATGTTGGTCACGACCATGGTGAACTTCGGCTGATCACCGACGACGTACTGCGGCTCGTTGGTGATGCCCTTGACCGCGAGCGTGGAGTCCGGGCAGTCGTCACCCTCTTTGAGCACCGGCGGCGGGATGACGGCCGCGGTTGGGGTGGGAGTCGGCGGCGGGGCCTGCTGGGCAGGCGGCATCACCGGCGTCTTGACCTCGGGATTCTCGCCGGGCAACAGTGTCGGCGCAGCAGCGGCCGTGGGGGCCGGCTTCTCGGCGCTCTTGGTGTCGGTGCCTGCAGTGTTTTTGATGACCACGAGCACGACGGCCGCAATCACGGCGATCACGAGTACCGCGATGCCCAGCGCTAATGCCCTGCGACGCCAGTAAATCTGCCTCGGTAGCGGGCCATGCGGTTCTAGATCCAGCACAGACCCACGGTAAGGCCAGGTCACGCCACCTCGTCCGAGGTCGCTCGGCGTGTCGCGGGTCAGCCTTCGCCGATATCGCCCAGGTAATCCCGCAACACGACCCGCCCATCGGCCAGGTGGTAGGTAAGGCCGACGATCGCCACAGTCCCCGCGGCCAGCCGTTCGGCGATGGCCGACGAGCGGATCCGCAGCTGAGTGACGGTGTCGTTGACATGCCGGGTTTCGAATTCATCGACCCGCGTGAGCCCGGCGTGGCGGCCCTGCAGGACGGAGGGTGTCACGCGTTCGACGATGTCGCGAACGTAGCCGCCGGGCACCACGCCGTCGTCGAGTGCCGTCAGCGTCGCCTTGACCGCGCCACAGCTGTCGTGGCCGAGCACCACGATCAGCGGCACGTTGAGCACGCTCACCGCGTACTCGATCGAGCCGAGAACCGCGGAGTCGATGACGTGGCCAGCCGTACGCACCACGAACATGTCGCCAAGGCCCTGATCGAAGATGATCTCGGCGGCCACCCGGCTGTCGGCGCAGCCGAACACCACTGCGGTGGGCTTCTGCCCTGCGGCCAGCCGGGCGCGATCCTCGACACTCTGGCTGGGGTGCACGGGCTGGCCAGCGACGAAGCGCTCGTTACCCTCCTTGAGTGCTTTCCATGCGGTCAACGGACTGGTATTTGGCATGGCCGACATTCTGCACGAACAACCGCTCATGATTGATTCGCATCAGTTATCACGCTGGTACGAGCACGAGCAGCGCGATCTGCCGTGGCGCAGGCCTGGTGTCAGCGCCTGGCAGATCCTGGTCAGCGAATTCATGTTGCAGCAGACGCCGGTCGCCCGCGTCGAGCCGATCTGGCGGGAGTGGGTGGCACGCTGGCCGAGCCCGTCCGCAACGGCGGCGGCGAGCACGGCCGATGTGTTGCGAGCCTGGGGCAAGCTCGGATATCCCCGACGGGCCATGCGGCTTCACGAGTGCGCGACGGTGATCGCCACCGAGTTCGACGACGTGGTGCCCTCCGACGTCGACACCCTCGTCGGCCTGCCAGGGATCGGTGCCTACACAGCGCGAGCCATCGCCTGCTTCGCATATCAGCATCGGGTGCCTGTTGTCGACACCAACGTGCGCCGCGTGGTGGCACGGGCGATACACGGCCGGGCGGACGCGGCCGCTTCGTCCTCACCGCGCGATCTCGCCGACGTCGAGGCGTTGCTCCCCAATGATTCCGACGCACCGCGCTTTTCGGTGGCGCTGATGGAACTCGGCGCGACCGTGTGCACCGCCCGTGCGCCGAGGTGCGGTCTGTGCCCGTTGGCCAACTGCGCATGGCGCTTGGCGGGATATCCGGCGGCCGTCGGACCCACCCGCCGCGTGCAGAAGTACGCGGGCACTGACCGTCAGGTCCGCGGACGGCTGCTGGATGTGTTGCGCGGCAAGGACTCTCCGGCGACACGTGCCGAACTCGACGTGGCATGGCTGACCGACACCGCACAGCGTGACCGGGCTCTGGACTCGTTGCTTGTCGACGGGCTGGTGGAGCAGACCTCAGACGGTCGTTTCGCTCTGGCAGGCGAAGGCGAGTAGCTAGCCTGAACCCGTGGCGCAGCTTCCGCGGACTCGCTACGCCAGATGCGGCGATATCGACATCGCCTATCAGGTCTTCGGCGACGGCCCAGTCGATCTCGTGATACTGCCTGGGCCGTTCATCCCGTTCGATTCGATCGAGGCGGAGCCGGGACTGTACAGATTCCATCGGCGCCTCGCCTCGTTCGCCCGGGTGATCCGGTTCGACCAGCGCGGGATGGGGTTGTCCTCGCGTGCCTCGCTCGACGAGATCGGCCCGGCGTTCTGGGCCGACGACGCGCTCGCGGTGATGGA
The DNA here is from genome assembly GCA_963848855.1 of uncultured Actinomycetota bacterium. Taxonomy (GTDB): domain Bacteria; phylum Actinomycetota; class Actinomycetes; order Mycobacteriales; family Mycobacteriaceae; genus Mycobacterium. The sequence continues at coordinate 105,175 of CAWKFL010000003.1, read as the reverse complement.
TGCTGTCGGAAGCGCTCGGGCGACGATCTTCGGGAGCGGCTTCACCGCGATGAGCGGTATGGTGCTGGCTGCGCAACACCCCGACCGGGTGAGCAGCCTCGTCGTGATCAACGGTTCGGCGCGAGTGGTCTGGGCGCCCGATTATCCGGTGGGCGCGAAGGAGAATGTCACCAGCCCGTTCCGCGATATCGCGCTGGACCCCGACGCCGTCGAGCAGGGCTTCGATGTGCTCGGCTACATCGCACCGACCGTCGCAGGAGATGACGCGTTTCGCGCCTGGTGGGATCTTGCGGGTAACCGCTCGGCGTCACCGACCATGGCACGCGCGGTCAGCGATGTCCTCGTCGCATCCGACGTGCGCGACATGCTCACCCGCATCACCACGCCGACCCTGATCATCCATCGCAAGGACGCCGTGTTCATTCCCTTCGGTCATGGCCGCTACCTGGCCGAGCACATCGTGGGCGCCCGCTTCGTCGAACTTGGAGGCGCGGATACACTGCACTGGGTCGGTGAGACAGGCCCGATGCTCGACGAGATCGAGGAGTTCATCACCGGTGTCCGCGGCGGCTCTGAAGCCGAACGTGTGCTCACCACAATCGTTTTCACGGATATCGTCGGGTCGACGGAACGAGTCGCCGCACTCGGCGACGATCGCTGGCACGCCCTGCTGGACAACCACGACTATGTGGTTCGCCACACGCTGGAGCGATTCCGCGGCCGCGAGGTCAACACCGTCGGCGACGGGTTCGTCGCAACCTTCACCAGCCCCAGCGTCGCAATCGACTGCGCGGAGGCGATCGTCGAGGCCGTCCTCCCACTCGGGATCGAAGTGCGGGTGGGCATTCACGCGGGTGAGGTCGAGATGCGCGGCGATGACGTCGCAGGCATGGCCGTGCACATCGGTGCGCGCGTTTCGGCGATGGCGGGGCCGAGCGAAGTGCTCGTGTCATCGACCGTGCGTGACATCGTCACAGGGTCACGGCGCACATTCGACGAACGCGGTGAGTACGACCTCAAGGGCGTGCCCGGCCGCTGGCGGGTGTATTCCCTTGTGCGTGAACAAGCTTCGGTCAGGCGGTAATGGTCACCGCCGCACAGCTGACTCTTGGCCGCTGTAATCCTTGCGAAGGCTTGTCTTGAGCACCTTGCCGGTGGCGTTGCGCGGCAGTTCGGCGACGAACTCCACCCGGGTGGGGCATTTGAAGTGGGCAAGTCGTTCGCGGGCGTAGTCGATCAGGTGGTCGTCGGTGACCTGCTCGCCCTCCTTGAGCGCCACGACGGCGATCGGCGTCTCGCCCCACTTCTGGTGTGGCACACCAACTACGGCGACTTCACGGATGGCTGCGTGCCGGTAGAGCACCTGCTCGACCTCGATCGGGTAGATGTTCTCCCCACCCGAGATGATCATGTCCTTCTTGCGGTCGACCAGGGTGACGAAGCCCTCGGAGTCCATCCGGCCCATGTCGCCGGTATGGAACCAGCCGCCGCGGAACACCTCTGCCGTCGCATCGGGTAAACCCCAGTAGCCGGCGAAGACGTTCGGGCCGCGGACGACGAGCTCGCCGACCTCGCCTGCGGGTACTTCGCGGTCGTTGTCGTCGACGATGCGAGTCCGTACATGGAACAGCGCACGCCCGACGGTGCCCGACTTCTCCTTGGCGTTTGCGGCGTCGAGAACCGATACCCCTGGTGCAGTTTCGGTCATCCCGAAGGCTTCCTGGAAGGGCACACCCTTGCTCTGGAAGTACTCGATCACCGTCAGCGGGCACGGCGCCCCGCCGCTGATGGCCAACTCGAGCGCCGAGAGGTCGTACGAGTCGAAGCCGGGAACCGCCATCACCGCCGCCCACATCGCCGGAACCAGGAACTGCGTGGTGACACGCTCCCGCGCCATGGCCACGAGTGTTTGTTCGGGTTCGAACGACGGCAAGAGCGTGTTGGTACCGCCGACGTAGATGAAGGGCAGCGTGTGCACTCCGAGGCCGCCCATGTGGAAAAGCGGTGCGACAGTGACCGTCCTGGCACCCTCACGGAAGCTGTTGCCCAAGTTCAGGGCGTTGATCACATTCCACAACAGGTTGTCGTGGGTCAGCATGGCGCCTTTCGGGCGCCCTGTGGTGCCTGACGTGTACGGCAGACAGCACACGTCGCCGCCTGCGATCTCGATTCCCGGAGCGCGCACGTCGCCACTGGTGAGCACCTGTTCGAAATCGGCCTCGTTCTGCGCAGGCTCGCCTCCCACAACGATCCGGGCGCGCACCCTGACGCCTTCCTCCTGCAGCGCGGCGCGGGCCAGCGGTGAGAGCGCAGAAGACCATACGAGCACATCGGCGCCGGAGTCGCCCAGCAAGTAGGCCACCTCGGGTGCGGCCAGCCGGAAGTTGATCGGCACGAACACCGCGCCGAGCTTGGCGGCGGCGAACATCGTCTCCAGGAAGGCGGCGCTGTTGAGCAACAGTGCGGCCACCCGGTCGCCTTTTCGCACGCCGAGGTCTCGCAGCGCCCAGGCGAGCTGATTGGTCCGTCGGTCGAAGTCGGAGTAGCTGAGCTGACCGTCTCCGTCGATCAGCGCGATGCGATCGCCAGAGAGAAAGGCGCGCCGGGTCACCCAGCTGCCGAGTCCGCCCTCACCTGCGCCATCGCTCATTCCTGAAACCACTGGCCGGACCTCCCGCCGCATCAATTTCGATCATGATTCGCGATCTCTTTAACGCAGCGGCGATCACGATGCTTCGGCTCGGCGGTGCTATACGGCGGTGTTATGCGGTAGCCGCGGCCTCCTCGCACGGCCCGTTGCAGGAGAACCTGCGCCGGTAGTCGGACGGCGTCACGCCGATCATCCGGCGGAAGTGGTGACGTAGGAGCGTCGCCGTGCCGAAGCCCGATCTGTCGGCGATCCGGTCGATGTCCAAGTCGCTCTCCTCGAGCAGCCGGCGGGCATACAGCACCCGTTGGTCGGTGACCCACTGCATGGGAGTGCGGCCCGTCTCCTCGACGAACCGCCGCGCGAACGTGCGCGCAGACATGTGCGCGCGGGTGGCCAGCGTGGCCACCGTGTGCGGTTTCTGGAGGTTGCCGAGTATCCAGTCCAGGTGGGGCGCGAAGCCCTCGGAACACCGCACCGGAATCGGTTGGTCGATGTACTGACGCTGCCCCCCCTCGCGCTGCGGCGGCACCACCATCCGGCGCGCGATCTTGTTGGTGACCTCGCTGCCGAGCTCCCGCCGCACCAGGTGCAGGCACGCGTCGATGCCTGCCGCGGTGCCTGCGCTGCTGATCAGATTGCCGTCGTCGACGAACAGCACGTTGCGATCGACCTTCGCGGTCGGATACATACGGGCGAGCTCGTCGGCATGCATCCAGTGCGTGGTGCACGGCCTGCCGTCCAGCAATCCCGCCGCGCCAGCGACGAACGCGCCCGAGCACACCGTCAGGATGATCGATCCCGATTCGGCGGCCTTCCTGACCGCGTCGAGCGCCGCGGGCAGATATTCGCCCCCACCGATGGCCGGTATCGCGACCAGATCGGCACCGATGAGGTCGTCGAGTCCGTGATCCGGGGTGATAGTCGCGCCGACCGAGGTCCGCAACGGCTTGCCCGGTTCAGGCCCGCAGACCTTGAAATCGAAGTTCGGAACGCCGTCAGCGGAGCGGTCGATGCCGAACACCTCGCAGATGACCCCGAACTCAAAAATCGCTAGACCGTCGAGTACCAGCGCAGATACGCTTTTTAACGCCATGGCAGCATTTTATCGCAAGGTGTCGGTCCTGCCACTGTTGGCGGGATCTTTATCAGCGGAGCATTACTGCCATGACCACTGCACTGACATTCCTCATCCTGATCGCCCCGTTCGCGGTGGCAGCGGCGCTCAGCTGGGCCGCCCATCGCTCAGATTCGCTCCGCATTCGGTTCGACCAGTTCCGTTGGTCCGCGCCGATGATGGGCCGGTTGTTCGAAGACGACCGTGACGGATTCCGCGTCGCGCATGACGTGGACGCCATCCGCACTCGCTTTGAGCAGCAGCCGTTCTGGCCTTCCTCAGGCGCGACCGGCGAGCGTCGCTAGGAACGACTCGACCGCGTCGGAGAAGATCTGCGGCGCCTCATCGTGGATCAGATGACCGGCGCCGGGCACGTGCAAATACGTTGTCCGGTGGCCGGTCTCACTCATTTTCTGCATCTGTCCGGTGGGTGTGACCGAGTTGCCCGCCTCGATCAACAAGGCGGGTGCGCGCACCGCCTCCCACTGTGACCAGTAATCCCGTGTGCCCCACTCGGCGGCAATCTCGATCCATCGACTCGTGTGGCCGTGCAGTCGCCAACCCGTGGCGGTGCGGTCGAACGCCTCGAGGAAGTACTGCCCCGCGATGGGGCCAAATTCGTCGTAAACCTGTTGCGCGGAATCGAATTCGACCGGAAGCGCGTGCAGCCACGGTTCCCAGGGCCCGGTGGTGCGGCCACGGAAGTCGGGTGCCATGTCCTCTACGACGAGCGCGCTGACCAGATCGGGCCGCGCCGCCGCGAGGCACCAGGAGTGCAGTGCGCCCATCGAATGGCCGACCATGACGGCGGCCCCGCCCAGCGCGGACACCGCATCTTCGAGGTCTGCCACGAACCGCTCGGTGCTGATCGGATACGGGTCGGGGACGTCGCGCCCGCGGTGCCACGGCGCATCGTAGGTATGAACCTCGCCCAGCCGCGTCAACCACGGCAGCCGCCGCGACCAGGTGGCGCCCCGTCCCATCAGGCCGTGCACCAGCACAAACGGCTGACCCCGACCGCCTCGAGCGGTGAGCAGGTCGGTGGCCATGGCAGCGCACGGTAGCCTAGCCGCATGCCGCCCGTGGTGAAGATCAACGCAATCGAGGTCCCGTCCGATGCCGGCCCGGAACTGGAGAAGCGGTTCGCAAACCGTGCGCACGCAGTGGACAACCAGCCCGGATTCCTAGGCTTCCAGCTGCTGCGGCCCGTCAAGGGGGAAGACCGCTACTTCGTCGTGACCCAATGGGAGTCAGAAGAAGCGTTCCAGGCTTGGGCAACCGGCCCGGCCGTCGAGGCTCACGCAGGCCAGCGCGCCAACCCCGTGGCAACGGGCGCGTCGCTGCTGGAGTTCGAGGTTGTGCTGGACGTTGCAGGGACCGACACCAAGGCGTGACGCGGGCCAGGCACCGCGGCGCCGCCCGACCATTCTCACGGTCGCGGTCGCGCTAGTCGTTGCCCTGGCCAGCGGCTGTAGCAACCCTGGGCCTGCGTCGTCAGATGCGGCGTACGGCCTCGCGATCGACACCAACACCCCGCCGGGTCTGCGCGCGAAACAGACCATGGACATGCTGAACTCCGACTGGCCGATCGGCCCCGTCGGCGTGCGTACGCTGGCCACCCCGGACAAGGTCGACGACGTCGGAACCAAGCTGGACTCGATCTGGTGGGACAGACCGTTCACTGTCACCGGCGTCGAGATCGGCGCGGGACAGGCGACGCTCGATGTGGAAACCTCTTACGGCGTCGCGCAGAAAATCGAGTTGCGCACCAATGACGTCGGGCTCGTCGACCGTTTCGATGTGACGCTGCAGCCGCCGGTCATCCAGAAATGGGCCGACATCGACGCCGAGCTGACCAAGTCCGGTGCGCGGTATTCGTACCAGGTGTCGAAGGTGTCTGCCGGCAAGTGCGATCTGGTGGCGGGCACGAACACCGACCTTTCGCTCCCGCTGGCCTCGATCTTCAAACTCTATGTGCTGCTTGCCGTTGCGGACGCGGTGAAGGCAGGAACGGTCAGCTGGCGCGATCAGCTCACCATCACCAAGCAGGCCAAGGCGGTCGGTTCCGCGGGGCTCGACGAGCTCCCGCCTGGTGCCCAAGTGTCGGTGCGCAAGGCCGCCCAGCAGATGATCTCGGCGAGCGACAACATGGCCACCGACCTGCTGATCGCGCGGCTGGGGCCTGGCGCCGTCGAGCGCGCGCTGGTTGCGGCGGGCCACCATGATCCTGCGAGCATGACCCCGTTTCCGACCATGCACGAACTGTTCTCGGTGGGCTGGGGTGAACCGGACCTGCGGGAGCAGTGGAAGCAGGCGACACCGCAGGGCCGCGCACAGCTGTTGGAGCAGACGAATGCCCGTCCCTATCAACCGGATCCGAACCGAACGCACACACCGGCGTCCAGCTATGGCGCCGAGTGGTACGGCAGTGCCGCCGACATCTGCCGAGTACACGTCGCGCTCCAGGCCGCAGCGACCGGCGCAGCGGCGCCCGTCAGGGACATCCTCTCCGCGATACCCGGCATCGACCTCGATCCTTCGCAGTGGTCCTACGTCGGGGCCAAGGGCGGAAACCTGCCCGGCGACCTGACGTTCAGCTGGTACGCCGTCGACCACACCGGGCAGCGCTGGGTGGTCAGTTTCCAGTTGAACTGGCCACAGTTCCGCAGTCCGACGGCGGCGGGCTGGCTGTTGTCGATCGTGCACCAGGCCTTCCGGCTTATCCCGATCGCCTGACTAAAGGTTCGAGCGCAACGTCCACGCATGCCCACGGAAATGCAGCAGCGTCCGGCTCACCGGAGCAATGTCAATGCGCCAGAACGACTTCGGCGGCGCATCGAGCGCGATAAGGATCGCGGCGCGAATCACCGCCGGGTGTGTGACAGCGACCAGCCGGTTCCGTTTAGTGGTCAGTGAGTCCATCCACCCGCTGACCCGGCTGACCAGATCGACGACCGACTCGCCGCCGTGCGGCGCCCGTGCCGGGTCGGTCAACCAGATCGCGAGGTCGGCAGGCAGCACGCCGCCGAGGATGTCGCCGCGCCACCGGCCGCAGTCCAGATCGGCCAGCCGCGTATCGACCCCTGCGTGCAGGCCGAGTAATTCGGCCGTCTGCCTTGTCCGTTTCTCCGGACCGCAGTAGGCGCTCTCCGTCACGCCCAATTCGATCGATGCGTCGACCTGGCGATGGCCAACCGAGTTGAGCGGCTCGTCGGTGGGAAATCGTCCGGCTGCCATCGCATCGGTCATTGCGTGCGATATGAGGGTGAGCCGGACGACCTCACTCACGCAGGGATTTTCTCCCGCCTTGTCGTCTCGCCCAGCAGCCGCGCCGCCATCGGTGCGAACACCAACGCGATCGTCGTCCACATGACGATCTGCGTGCCGAGCGCATAGAGCCGGAACTCGTAGAGATCGTCGGCCGGGAAATCACCCGGCGTCTCGTCGATGGTCGGCAGCAGCAGCATCACGATGGCGACGGCCGCGACATAGGCGCCCGCGGCGATCAGTGTGGCGTTCCAGCCGCCGAACCGCGCGGCCAGTCTGCGCCCCAGATACACCGCGGCCACGAGCAGCGCCGCCGACAGCACCACCATCAGCAGATACAGCAGGGTGCGCTGCCGGATGGTCTCATCGAGGCTGACCGCAGGCGGGTTGGCCGGATACTTCAGGAACGGAATGACACACAGCGATAACAACATTCCCCCGGCCGTAAGCACCGAGATCAGCCGTGCCGAGAGCGCGCCGACGCGGCCGTAGGCCACGCAGAACACCACTGCGAACAATGCGCCCATGGCGACGCTGAAGGCGAGCACGCCAAACCCCATACCGATATTGGCCTGCACCCCGCGGGTGAACAGTTCGACGCCGTGCTCGTGCCCGCCGTGGTCGTGCTCCGCCGCCTCTGAGGCGGCCTCCTCGAACGCGATGGCCCGACCGATCACGGGCTCGACAAAAATGCGCGCGAACAGAAATGCGAGCACGCCTGCGATGGCGCCGGCCAGCAGCCCACGCCAGATGATTTGTTTTTCCATTCTCTGCGCCGACTCCCCGCCGTCAGTGGCAGGGGAAGCCGAGGAGGTGACGGCCGTCGTGCAGGAATTCGTGGATGTGGGTGTCGTTGCCGAAGACCGACGTCGCGCCCTGGTCCATGCCGACGAAGTAGATCACCAACAATGCGAGGACGACGGTGCCCGCCAGCCAAAGCGCCGCACTGACCCCGGACAGGTCGACAGCAGAAGCCCTGGATTTACGTGCCTCAGGAGAGGTCATTGACGGTTCCTTTCCGGGATCTCGCGTCCCAGTTCCAAGGTGATGGCGAACGTCGGGTCTGACTGTCACAGTGGCGCGACCGTTCTGGATTCTCACCAGATTCCTTCGCCCGCCGATTACATCAGCATCCTAAACAAGCCGTCTAGGTATTCGGGGACCAACCCACGCGAAACGGGCGGCCACCCGGCTTGGGTGACCGCCCGCTTGCGCTCTAGTCAATTACTCCGCGGCGCTGGGTGCGCCTGCCGCACCGGCTTGCGCCAGGTCCGGCTCGGCGTCCTTTACCGGCTTCTTGGCCCCGGCGAACGTGAACACCGCGTCCTCGCCCGAGCCTTCGCCGTCCCAGTTGTCGACGTCGACCGTGACGAGCTGGCCGGGTCCGACCTCCTCGAAGAGGATCTTCTCCGAGAGCGCATCCTCGATCTCCCGCTGGATGGTCCTGCGCAGCGGTCGTGCACCCAACACGGGATCGAACCCGCGCTTGGCGAGCAGCGACTTGGCCTTGTCGGACAGCTCCATGGCCATGTCCTTGCCCTTGAGCTGCTTTTCCACCCGGCCGATCATTAGGTCGACCATCCGGATGATCTCGTCGCGAGTCAGCTGGTGGAAGACGATGATGTCGTCGATGCGGTTGAGGAACTCCGGCCGGAAGTGTTTCTTCAGCTCGTCGTTGACCTTCTGCTTCATCCGCTCGTAGTTGTTCTCGCCACCGCCCTGGGTGAAGCCAAGGCCGACCGCCTTGCTGATGTCGGACGTGCCCAGGTTGGAGGTGAAGATCAAGACGGTGTTCTTGAAGTCGACCGTGCGGCCCTGACCGTCGGTAAGCCGACCGTCCTCCAGGACCTGCAACAGGCTGTTGTAGATCTCCTGGTGGGCCTTCTCGATCTCGTCGAACAGGACAACGCTGAACGGCTTGCGCCGCACCTTCTCGGTGAGCTGGCCGCCCTCCTCGTAGCCGACGTAGCCCGGAGGGGCACCGAACAGCCGCGAAGCGGTGAAGCGGTCGTGGAACTCGCCCATGTCGATCTGGATGAGCGCGTCCTGATCACCGAACAGGAACTCCGCCAACGCCTTGGACAGCTCGGTCTTACCGACACCGGACGGGCCGGCGAAGATGAACGAGCCCGACGGTCGGCGGGGGTCCTTCAGCCCGGCGCGGGTGCGGCGGATCGCCTTGGACACGGCCTTGACGGCGTCCTCCTGGCCGATGATCCGCTTGTGCAGCTCATCCTCCATGCGCAGCAGCCGAGTGGTCTCCTCCTCGGTCAGCTTGAACACGGGGATACCGGTCCAGTTGCCGAGCACCTCGGCGATCTGCTCGTCGTCAACCTCGGCGACGACGTCGAGATCACCTGAGCGCCACTGCTTCTCCCGCTCGGCACGCTGTGCGACGAGTTGCTTCTCCTTGTCGCGCAGGCTTGCCGCCTTCTCGAAGTCCTGCGCGTCGATCGCGGACTCCTTCTCACGGCGCGCCTCGGCGATCTTCTCGTCGAAGTCGCGAAGGTCTGGCGGCGCGGTCATCCGGCGGATCCGCATCCGGGCGCCGGCCTCGTCGATCAGGTCGATCGCCTTGTCCGGCAGGAAGCGGTCGTTGATGTAGCGGTCGGCCAGGGTGGCCGCCGCAACCATCGCGGAGTCGGTGATCGACACGCGGTGGTGCGCCTCGTAGCGATCGCGCAGACCCTTGAGGATCTCGATCGTGTGCTCGACGGTCGGCTCGCCGACCTGGACCGGCTGGAACCGGCGCTCCAGCGCGGCGTCCTTCTCGATGTACTTGCGGTACTCGTCGAGCGTCGTCGCGCCGATGGTCTGCAGCTCACCGCGGGCCAGCTTCGGCTTCAGGATGCTGGCGGCGTCGATCGCTCCCTCGGCGGCACCCGCACCAACAAGCGTGTGCAGCTCGTCGATGAACAGGATGATGTCGCCGCGGGTGTTGATCTCCTTCAGCACCTTCTTCAGGCGCTCCTCGAAGTCACCGCGGTAGCGGCTGCCCGCCACCAGGGAACCGAGGTCAAGCGTGTAGAGCTGCTTGTCCTTCAGTGTCTCCGGCACCTCGCCGTGCACGATCGCCTGCGCGAGGCCCTCGACGACGGCGGTCTTGCCGACGCCGGGCTCGCCGATCAGCACCGGGTTGTTCTTGGTGCGCCGGCTCAACACCTGCATCACCCGCTCGATTTCCTTCTCGCGGCCGATGACCGGGTCGAGCTTGCCTTCCATCGCAGCCGCCGTCAGGTTGCGGCCGAACTGGTCGAGCACCAGCGAGGTGGACGGATTGCCCGCCTCGCCGCCGCGGCCGCCGGTGCCGGCTTCCGCGGTCTCCTTGCCCTGGTATCCACTCAGCAGCTGGATGACCTGCTGCCGCACGCGGGTCAACTCGGCGCCCAGCTTCACGAGGACCTGGGCGGCTACGCCCTCACCCTCGCGAATCAGGCCGAGCAGAATGTGCTCGGTGCCGATGTAGTTGTGACCCAGCTGCAGCGCTTCGCGCAGGCTCAGCTCCAGCACCTTCTTGGCACGCGGAGTGAAGGGGATATGACCGGACGGCGCCTGCTGGCCCTGGCCGATGATCTCCTCGACCTGGCTGCGGACGCCTTCCAGCGAGATGCCCAGCGACTCCAGCGACTTGGCCGCTACGCCCTCACCCTCATGAATAAGTCCCAACAGGATGTGCTCGGTCCCGATGTAGTTGTGGTTGAGCATCCGGGCTTCTTCTTGAGCCAGGACGACGACCCTGCGGGCACGGTCGGTAAATCTCTCAAACATCGGTGGTTACCTGCTCTCCATCACATAGGTCCGCTTGGGTGCGCGGCACGCCGCGCGCGGACCTACCGTCCACTCTAATGGGCGGTGCCCCCCGCCGCCCCAGTTGCCAATCCGCTATGAGCGGACAACAAAGACGGCGGGTATAGCCAGACCCATTTCCCCGGCGCTGCTCAGTAGTAGCAACGCCGGTAGGAGACCAAACGTTTCCCCACGACGCGGGCCACCGGTTCGCCGCTAGCGAAAGCGGTTAGGCAAACCTCGCAAGTAGAGGTGATTCTGGCAACGATGTCCTACGTTGCCGCGTGGAACGCATCGATGACGTCGGCGGGAATGCGTCCGCGTGTGGACACATTGTGTCCATTGCGCCGAGCCCACTCCCGGATCGCGGCGCTCTGTTCGCGATCGATCGCCGCCCGCCCACGGCCCGATCCAGCGGAGCGGCCGCGCCGACGACCGCCTACCCGACGGCCCGCATCGACCCAAGCCTTCAAGTCATTGCGAAGCTTTGTGGCATTTTTGTTGGAAAGGTCAATCTCGTAGCTCACCCCGTCGAGGCCAAATTCGACCGTCTCGTCTGCGGCGCCCTCCCCGTCGAAATCATCGACCAAGGTGACAGTCACCTTCTTCGCCATTACCTCACGCTGCCCTTCTGCTGGAGCACTTGGTCATTAGATTAGTCTCGAACCCCGGCACCAATCTGCCATAACACGCCGTTGCATTCAACAAGTTGACAAACGAAGCAGTTCAGTTGCTCTGTCGGCGAACAATCGGGAACAAAACTGTCTCTCTAATCGACAGTCCCGTCAATGCCATCAACAACCTATCGACACCCATTCCGGTGCCCGTAGAAGGTGGCATCGCATACTCCAAAGCCGCGAGGAAATCCTCGTCGAGAGCCATTGCCTCATCGTCGCCGGCGGCCGCCGCCCTGGCTTGGTCTTCGAACCTTTGACGTTGAATCACCGGGTCGGTCAGCTCCGAGTAGCCCGTCGCCAACTCGATGTGGCGGATGTAGAGATCCCACTTTTCGGTCACGCCCTCAATGCTGCGGTGTGAGCGGGTCAATGGCGTCGTCTCCACCGGAAAGTCGCGTACGAAGGTGGGCGCCCAGAGCTTGTCACCGACGGTGTGCTCCCAAAGCTCCTCGACTAATTTTCCGTGCCCGTAACCGCGATCACGCGGAATCTGCGCTCCGAGCGAGTCGGCGATCTTCCATAAAGAGTCGACGGAAGTCGCGGGGGTGATCGCTTCACCGAGAGCCTCGGACAGCGACGGGTACATTTGTATCGACCGCCATTCTCCGTCAAGGTCGTAGACAGTGCCATCGGGCAATGGCACGCTGCGAGTCCCGATGGCCTCGTCGGCGACCTCCTGAATTATCTCGCGCGTCATCACGGCGGAATCGTCGTAGGTGCCGTATGCCTGATAAGTCTCCAGCATCGCAAATTCCGGCGAATGTGTGGAATCCGCGCCTTCGTTTCGGAACACCCGATTCAACTCGAAGACCCTGTCGAACCCGCCCACCAAGCATCGCTTAAGGAACAGTTCCGGTGCGATACGAAGGTAGAGGTCGGCATCTAGTGCATTCGAGTGCGTTACGAACGGGCGCGCCGCCGCACCGCCCGCGAGCGTCTGAAGCATTGGCGTCTCGACTTCGAGAAAGCCGCGCCGTTCGAGGGCGGAGCGGACCGCACGCACGACCGCGACGCGTTGTCGGGCGATGGTACGGGCCTCAGGGCGCACGATGAGGTCGACATAGCGCTGCCGCACACGCGCCTCTTCACTCATCTCTTTGTGGGCGACGGGAAGCGGCCGCAACGCCTTTGAAACAATTTGCCAGGATTCCGCAAGCACAGAAAGTTCGCCTCGTCGGGAGCTGATCACCTCGCCATTTACGAAGACGATGTCACCGAGATCGACGTCGGACTTCCACGCGTCGAGGGATTCCTGGCCTACGCGATCCAGGCTGATCATCACCTGCAGAGGTGTGCCGTCACCTTCGTGCAGCGTCGCGAAACACAACTTCCCCGAGTTTCGGGCAAACATCACACGTCCGGCGACGCCGACGATGTCGCCGGTTTCGGTGTTGGCCGGCAAGTCGGGATAGGTCTGCCGGATCTCGGAAAGGGTGTGGGTGCGGGCAACTTCGACCGGGTAGGGATCGCGGCCCTCGGCGAGGAGTCGCTCCCGCTTGCCCTGACGGATCCGATATTGCTCGGGAACGTCGGGATCGATGCCGGGGTCTGAGGTCACGACCTGCCAGCTTAAATGAACCCATGGCAGAACCGATCAACGCCGCGGCGATAGCGGCGCTTGCCGACGAGCCCCTGGACTGGCGATTCAAGGGTCTTCCCGCGTCGTGGTGGGGCCGCAGCCCAGCTCAGATCGTCGCTGCGGCACCAAACCTCTTCGACGACGGCACCGTCGGCCCGATCTGTGTGCTGCGTGCCGATGCGCTGGGGCACAACCTCGCCACGATGGCTGACTGGTGCCGCGAACGCGGGGTTGAGTTGGCGCCGCACGGCAAGACGCACATGGCGCCACAGTTGTTCGCCCGGCAGTTGGACGGGGGCGCGTGCGCGATCACCGCCGCCACGCTCAGCCATGTCCGCACTTACCGCGCTTTCGGCGTGCGCGACGTGGTGCTCGCCAATGAACTGGTGGACGCGGCCGGATTGCGTTGGCTGGCGGCCGAACTGGACGCTCATCCCGGCTTCAGCCTGATGTGCTGGGTGGATTCGGTGCGCGGGGTCGAATTGATGACCGAGGCACTTGCGTCGGCGGGGGCAGGCAGGCCGGTCGATGTCTGCGTCGAAGTGGGTATGCCCGGCGGCCGCACGGGATGCCGGACGCGGGATGCCGTCGATGAGGTCGCGCGGGCGGCCGCCGAGTCGCCGCGGCTGCGGCTGATTGGGGTCGCGGGGTATGAGGCCGCGCTCGGTCATGATGTCGGTCCCGATGCGCTGGCCCGCGTGAAGGACTATCTCGCGGAGATGCGCGCGGCAGTGTTGAGGCTGAAGGCGCTGTTCGAAACCGACCGCATCGTCGCGACGGCGGGCGGCAGCACATACTTCGACGTAGTCGCCGACGTGCTTGCCCACGACTGGCCGTCTGACGTTTCGGTGCGCACGATCGTGCGCAGCGGGGCGTATTTGACTCACGACGACGGCCTCTACGCGCGAACGTCGGCTCTTCGGGCTACCTTGCGGCCAGGATTGCAGCTGTGGGCGCAGGTGGTCTCGCGCCCGGAACCGGAACTCGCCGTGCTCACCATGGGTCGCCGCGACGTGTCATTCGATCAGGATCTGCCCGTGCCGTTGGGGTTGACTGACAGTGCGGTCACCAAGCTCAACGACCAACACGCATACCTGCGGGTGGGCAGTTCGGATCGAGTCGAGGTGGGCGACTGGCTCGGCTTCGGAATCTCGCACCCCTGCACGGTTTTCGACAAGTGGCAGCTGATCCCGGAACTCGACGACGACAACCGCGTGGTCGGCCTGATCCGGACCTTCTTCTAATCCTGCTGCCGATCCTGCGGCCGGCAGAGCTCGAGTATCGGCGGCAGCAGATCGGCGATCTGGTGGCCGACCCTTTCAAAGATTTCTTTGTCCTGGCCAATCGGGTCAAGGATGTCGAACATATCGTCCGCGGCCAGATGCGGGCGCAGCGAAGCGAGGTCGGCGACGCTTCGCGCGTTGTGTTGCGTTGCGAGACTAGCGGCTTCGCTCAGCGTGAAGGTTCGGCGCAGTTGGTTCGGGGCGAGGCTGAGAACACTGTCACGGTGTGCCCTGGTCATGGTGAGAACGAGATCGGCATCTGAAGCGATTTTCGACGTCAGCCGTCGGGCGGCGAAGTGGGACGCGTCGGCGCCCAACTTCGCCAGAACCAGCGCCGCGTCAGGGTGAATTGGATGCCCGACCATAGCGCGAGTGCCTGCGCTGGACACCTCGATGTTCGTTATTTGCAACATCGCTCCGTACGCGACGGCAAGTCGCTCCGCAGTAGGGGATCGACAGATGTTCCCGGTGCAAACAAACAGTAGGTGCAGGATGAACTCCTCGCTGCGATCGCCGGGCGTACGGCCTTAGGTTGGCCACATTCGGCCGCAAAATTAGCAAAAAATCCGTCCAGCGGCGCGAGAGTCGTCGGCCCGTGACACAAGTCGGGTGACAAAGCCGGCTACTTTTTCGACGCCAGGCACGCAAATCTTAACCGGGGTCAATGCGGGCAAGGAATGGCGGACTCTCACTCACAGGCGCGTGACTGCAAGGAACCTGCCAACTTCCTGCAATTCGCGTTATTCACCCGCAGCGGCACCATTGATCTTGACGTCGAGCACACTTTTCAGCAAACTACAATCTGATAACAATTCCGTAACCTCCGGTAGCTTTTTTCTCCCGATCGGATCGAACACGACGTGAGCTATCCCGAATTGCACGCATTTAACGAGACCAACAGCAAATTAGTTAGCCGAACGCCCTTGTGGCGGATAGAGCCCGAATTCATGATCAGAAACATCGTTTCACGTGCTACTTCAGGTGTTTCAAGGACGTTAATTTCGAAGGATCTCTTATTCCCCTGACGCACACCGGCTAATATGCTGAGAATCGGTTGGGAATCACGAACTCGACGTTGTCGCTTCGGGGGAATGTCGTAGTGGCGCCGCAGGTGAGCGTTGACGTCGTGATCTTGAAACCCACCGGCAAAATTGTTTTAGCGTGGTTTTCGGGGGTGGAATGTCGGTCAAGGGGTTCACGCAGGAGCACGCGAACGGGACAACGCGGGGTGTCCACGTTCTCCCGTCAGCGGCTGGTCAATCATGACGGACGTCGTACATACGACCACGTCAACCACGCCCTGGAATTCTCTCGTCGGCGATCCCAACTTCAGAAGGGGCATTCCGGAATACGTCCGGCCTCTAAATAGTCCACATAGATCGCGCCAACTCGCTCCGCTGCCGGCCGTGGTCATCCGTCGTGAGCGCGCTGCCGTGCGAGTTCTGAGTCGAATCCGGGCTTGGATGGTTGTCCCTGTCGTCGACTTCGCAATGATGCTGGCCCCTCTTGCATGGCGGCCACCCCAGATCTACGCAATCGTGACGATGGCTGTCCTTGCGACACTCCTCCTCACCGGAGGCGGCCGATACGTCGCACCTCTACATCTCAGCGTGTTGGACGAGCTGCCCTCTATCGTCACTCGGCTGCTGACGGCCGTGGCGGCGGTTTCCGCAGTGATCCTCTATACTGCACCAGAAGGCGCAGGTCCTGGTCTTCCTCGAAACCGCTTGCCAGGCCATCGTTTTGGTCATCGTTGGCCGTGTCATCACCACTCGGCTCATTGCCATAAGTCGCCGAAGCGGGATTACGAAGCATCACACTGTCCTGATTGGGGGCGGGCCGCTGGCCACGGAGTTAGCCAGGATTCTTGCCCAGCACCATGAGTACGGACTCAAGTTGGATGGCTTTGTCGATGATGGTGACGACTGTCCAGCGGAGAAGTACCTGCCGCGCCTAGGTCGCCTTGCCGATCTGGACACGGCGGTGTTGACGACCGGTGCGGACAACCTGCTGGTGGCCGATGGCAGCTTCGAGGAACGCGCGTTGATCGATGCGGTGCGTACAGAGCCGTGCCGAAACACCGAACTGCTCGTCGTTCCGCGGATGCACCACTTCCACACCCTGACCGGAATGGCCGACCACATCGGCTCCATTCCGATCATGCGAATCCGCAATCCCAATCTCCGCGGCCCCGCGCGGCTGATCAAGCGTGGGTTCGACATCGTCGGTCGCGGCGATGGCGCTGATCATCGTGCTGCCCGTGCTGGCTGCAGCTGCGCTGGCGGTGCGGATCGAGGGCGGACCCGGCGTCATCTTCCGGCAGGTCAGAGTGGGACGTGACGGCAAGCACTTCGAGCTGTTGAAGTTCCGCTCGATGCGGCCGGCCAACGACCTCGAGTCGCAGACGCAGTGGAGTGTGGCCACCGACAACCGCATCGGTCCAGTCGGACGGTTCCTGCGCTGCACGTCGATCGACGAACTACCTCAGCTGTGGAACATACTTCGCGGCGATATGACGCTGGTCGGGCCGAGACCGGAACGACCGCACTTCGTCGAGCAGTTCTCCACCCAGTTCGACAGATATGCATACCGCCACCGCGTGCAGGTCGGGCTCACGGGTTTCGCCCAGGTCAGTGGCCTTAGGGGAGACACGTCGATCGCCGACCGCGCCCGACACGACAACTTCTACATCGAGAACTGGTCGCTTTGGCTGGATATCAAGATCATCTTCGGACATTCCGTGAGGTCTTGTTCTACCGGGAGGGAAAACACGATATGGCAAACGCCGGAGGGAGTCTCGGTGACCGTCACCGAAATTGACAGGTCGGTTCGTTCGCACCGCGGCGTGCCCCTCGGACGCGTCGCCGTCGTCGGCCTCGGCTATGTCGGTCTGCCGACCGCGCTTGCGTTCGCCGCGGCCGGGGCCGATGTTCACGGAGTCGATATCAGCGCGGCCCGCGTCAAGGCCATCCGCGCGCTGGACGTCGACATTCTCGACCGTGACCGTCTTCGGCTGCGAGCCGCGCTCGACGGCGACCGGTTTCGGATCGGAAGCGATCTCGAGATCGCTGCGGAGCGCCGACGCCGTCATCGTCTGCGTTCCGACACCTGTCGACGACCACCGTGCGCCGGACCTCGGCGCACTGGGTTCTGCCTGCGCAACCGTTGTCGAGTACGCCCAGCCCGGTCAGCTTCTGCTTCTCACCTCGACCACCTATGTGGGCTGCACCCACGACCTTCTCGTCGAGCCGCTGCGCCGGCGGGGACTGGTCGCAGGTCGTGACATCGCGGTGGCGTTCAGCCCGGAACGGATCGACCCGGCCAACGAGCGGTACCCCGCCGATCGGGTGCCGCGGGTCGTAGGCGGTGCGACGGCCTCATGCGCGGGAAGGGCCAGCCAGGTGGTTGCCGCAGTCGCCCCCGACGTGCACGTTGTCAGCTCGGCCGAGGCCGCGGAGATGACAAAGCTCTACGAGAATACTTTTCGTGCTGTAAACATCGCGCTTGCAAATGAATTGGCTTCAGTGAGCCGGACGCTCAACCTCGATGCCATGGAGGTGATCGCGGCTGCAGCAACCAAGCCGTACGGTTTCTTCCCCTTCTACCCGGGGCCGGGCGTAGGCGGGCATTGCATCCCGTGCGACCCGCACTACCTGTTGTGGCAGCTGCGCGCCCTGCATCACCGGGCGCCGCTGGTGGAAGAGGCGATGGCGATGCATTGACGCCAGGCCCGCGGAGGTGGTGCGTCGGTGCGCCGACGTGCTCGGCGACCACGGTAAGTCGCTGCGCGACGCGCTGGTCCACATGGTCGGCGTGACGTACAAGCCTGCCGTCGCGGATATACGGGAATCTCCTGCGCTCCAAATCCTTTCGGGTCTCGTCGCGTTAGGCGCACGCGTGACGTACTCAGACCCGCATGTGCCGCGCATCTCGTCGCACGGGGTCGAACTCGACCATGTCGACGATCCCGCGGCCACCGAGCCCGACCTTGTCCTTGTTCACACCTTGCACCCCGACGTCGACCACGGCTGGATCGCGGCCCAGCCGATCGTGCTCGACGCCACGTACCGCCTCGGTATCGCCCATTGCGCAGTCCCCTGATGCCCGAACTACTCAAAGGCAGAACGAAGCTGAGAGCGTTGCTTCGCCGTATCAAGACTGCTGTCAAACGAGCCTCCTTCAGTTCCTCTGCGAACTACTGGGAGAATCGTTATCGCCGGGGCGGTGACTCGGGTGCGGGATCTTACGATCGACTCGCCACGTTCAAAGCAAAGGTGCTGAACGAGTTCGTCGCCGCCAACGACATCGGAAGCGTCATCGAGTTTGGTTCGGGTGACGGCGCACAGTTGGTCCTGGCGAAGTATCGGACCTACACAGGAGTGGACATATCTCAAGCGGCCGTGGACACAACGCGGAGCAGGTTCGAGGGCAATCCCTCGATGCGGTTCCTGCACACCAGCGAAGTGACCGACAATGATCGTGCGGAACTCGCTTTATCGCTCGACGTCGTATACCACCTCGTCGAGGACGAAGTTTTCGAGACCTACATGCATCGGCTGTTTGACTCGGCGACGAGATTCGTGATCGTCTACTCGAGTAACGACGAGAGAAACTGGCCGAGTCCGCATATTCGCCATCGGCGGTTCACACGATGGGTAAAGGACAACCAGGTCGACTTCAAGCTGGTGCAAGAGACTCCGAACGCCTACCCCTATACCGACGAGGATCCCGACAACACCAGCTTCGCCGACTTCTACATCTTCGCGCGAGCTGACTAAGAGCGCCGACGGTGGGGGCTGATTTTCTCAATCTATTCGCGATGGCCTTAGCGGCACTTGCGATAGCGAGCCTAATTGCATCTCGACAGCACATCGCTGAGGCGTGGCGGCCGGGTACCAGGCTTCAGGCTGCGTCCGCTCAAGTACTTGTCACCGGCGGAATGCTGGGTGCGGCCACGTTCGTGGCAAATCAGGTCCTCATTCAAATCGGGACCATCGCGACCTTCGCGGCCCTTTTGGTGCTTGCCGAATTGTCCGAAACCCGGTCACGCCGATGCGGGTCAAGTGCTGCACCCGCGCGCCTGACGTTCAACAAGACGCCAGCCATCCTGATTCTCTTCATGTGGTTCTGGCTGTTTATGGTCAACGTTTGGTATGCGCCCAACGAGGCAGCCGGCGGAGCGTTCTACCGAATCGCGTCGGGTGTGATCTTATTTCTGTTCGTCATAACTCAGCGGTATCGCCCAATCACGTCCCTGCAGTTCTATTCTGCATCTCTGATCACGATCGCGGCCATTACCGTCGCGCTGCCAACGCTACCGGGCGGTTTCATCGCCTGCGGTCGGTTCAAGTGCAATCGCATTGATGCGATCCTGCAGGGCCCATTCAACTCGGGAAATCTGATGGGTCTGGCGGCCGCGATGTGCGCAGCCCTGCTGTTGGTAACCATCGCCGTCTCTGCCCGCGCGCTGGTGGTGGTCATTTTTCTGCTGGTCATTCTTTATGCGACGATGTCGCGGACGTCATTCTTGGCCTTGGGAGCGGCGGTAGGAATATTCGTCGTCGATCGGCTGATATTCAGAAGATTCGCCGATAACGAAGTTCCCAGGGCGTTCGCGAGATTCACGGCTGCATGCGTAGCGTTGTTCCCGATGGGCGTGGGCATGACATTGGTATTTACGTCCGATGTCAATGCATTCAGTAACCGGGGAAAGATATGGGTACTCGGGCGGCAAGCGGTCTCGGGCTATGAGGAAACCGGGCGCGGCGTCGATTGGTGGGAGACCCTAAAATCCTCCGGATACTTCGGAACAGGTTTCCAGCACTTCACCCACAGCGAGTACCTTTTGATCTACTTTTCAGGCGGTCTCGTCGGGCTCGCTATGTTCGCACTAATCGTTCACCGAATAGCTTATGTCGCGATTCTCGAACAGAATTCTCTCGCGCGAGGCGCCGTTGTGCCCCTGATTTTCGCGGTGTGCGGCATCATCGAAACGATCTGGAACCCCCTCACGGTCGATGCTGGAACGTGGCTGTTTTTTGCCCTGGTTTCCGTCGTGTGCGCCGCTGTCACGAAGGACCGCGAGGCCCCGGATCCCAGAGTTCTCGAACACTCCGGTCTGAGTCGAGAGAGGGGCCGCGGCGTTGGGGCTCAGTAGCGCCAGGCACCGGTATCGGCGTACACGGACCGCTCTGGGTCGGTTGGCGGGTTTCGGCGTATCGACGATCATGTTGGCCGGAGCTTCGCTGACAGCGACCCCTGCGATGGTCGCTGCGGACGGCCCTGCCGCCTGGGGTTCGATTGCGTTGGGCCAGGCCATCGGTGCGATTGCATCTCTCATCGTCAGCTACGGCTGGGCAGTGTCCGGCCCGTCGACAATCGCGCGCGGGGATGCAGGTATGCGGCGCAGGGAGTACGCCGATTCGGTACGGGTGAAGCTCACCCTCCTGATCCCGGGCGCGACCGGCGCCGCGCTCGTCGCGGCTGTACTTGCCCCGCACAAAACATCTTTCGCTGTCGCCGGAGCAATCTCCGCTACGTTCGTTGCACTCACAAGCAACTGGTACTTCGCCGGTTTGGCGCGGCCCTATGTATGGCTGCTGCTCGAGACGTTACCGAGGGTGGGCGGGACCGCCGCAGGCATCGTTCTCATGGGTCTTGGGTACAGCGCAATAATCGGGCTCGCATGCATGTCGACGGGGATGGTCGCGGCTTTCCTACTCGCGACTACTTGGGTATACCGATCAACAGAGCAAGCTCGCTCAGAACGATTGCCGGGCAGCAGGTTAACGGAACTGCTGACGTCACGCAGTCATGGAATCGCCTCGATCGTTGGATCCCAGCTGTTTCTGAGCGCACCTCTAGCGATCGTTTCGGTCATCTCACCTTCAGCGCAACCAGTGTTCGCCCTGGTCGACAAGGTTCGCCAGTTGATCAGCGCCGGATTGAACCCCGTAGTCGTGGTGCTCCAGGGGTGGGTGCCTCGCGGTGGGGAAGACGCACACAGGCAGCGTAGCCGCATCGCCCTCGGCGCGACATGTGTGTTCGCGGTCGTCTTCTGCGGCATTTTCCTAGCGGCTGCACCGTCCGTGATGCACTGGCTCGGAAATGGTCAGATCGCGGTGCCCGAAATCATGGTGATACTCACGGCGTTGGTCATTGCAATTGGCCTCCTCGACTCGGTTCTGGCCTACGCAGTGATTGCGTCTTTGGGCCGCATAGAAATCGCTACCAAGGCAACCGCTGCGAGCATCGCTGTGATGCTGCCGGTGGTTACTGTCGGGACACTCCACTTTGGGGCGACTGGGGCCTTGGTCGGCATGATCTTTGGCCTGCTGACGCGCGTCGCAATCGAGCTGACAGGTGCTTCGCGTAGCACTAACGCTGCCGGGGAGCCAAGCATCTGGACTGCCAGGTCGCTCCAACGGTCCCAGGTCAGGGAGTCCTGACGATGGGCGAAAGAAGCGCAACCGATCCGCGGGTTCGCGTCACAATGGTTGCTTCTGAACTGTTTCCACTGCTGGGCACCGAGTCAGCAACCGTCTCACTCGTCGACGCGCTGACGCGCACCTATGACGTGTGCCTCATTGTCTTAGCCGACCGAGCGTCCCCTGCCCTGCAGCACAAATCGGTCTCTGTTACGTCGTGGGGTGGGAAGGTCACGGGCTGGAAGCGGGTCTTCACAATCCTGCGCGCCTTCAAACATCGAGCGGAACTGAACGGAAGCATAGTCATTCTCAGCGGTACGTGGGCCGCGATCCCGATGTTGTTGGTTCTTCCGAAACGCTCACGGTTGAGGACTCTCGTGTGGGAGCACTCCTTCGACAATGAGAAGGTCAGGTCACACAGAAACCTTGCGATCTTGCGTGCGGTAGCTCGGCCGCTTTACGCACGCGCACACGCAACTATCACTGTCAGCGAATCACTGAAGCGCGATATGCGTGGTGCCGGCTTCGCCGGCTCGATTGAGGTAATTCCCAACATCATTCGGAAGTTTGACGCAGATCCAGCCATTGAAGTGGCGCCGGGACGCCTCCTCACCATTGGTTCATTGAGCAAGACGAAAAATCAATCGTTGGCGCTGCACGCTCTTTCGATGCTGCCGTCACGCTTTTCATTGGACGTCCTCGGTGACGGACCCGACCGGCACACCCTGGAACAGCTCGCGGTCGAACTCGGTGTGGCGAGTCGTGTGACGTTCCGCGGCTATACCCCCAACCCCGCAGAGTATTTCGCCCGAGCACAGATTGTGGTTCATCCGTCCCTCGGGGAGACGTACGGCCTGGTCCTCTTCGAAGCGGCCGACTTTCGGAAGCCGGTAGTCGCAGTGAACCAAAGCGTCATGGCAGACCTGATACCGCGACTGATTCCCGGTCTAGTCACCGAACCACGACCGCGCGCATTTGCGTCAGCAATCCTCGCACTTGATGCCGCACCCGTCGCAGAGAAGGCGTTCTCAGAAGCTGCTCATCTCCGCGAGCTGCTATCGCGGAACGTCGTGAGTGACTGGAAACGACTGATAAACGGTGCGGCAGCGGAAAGGTAATCGTTTGCACTTAGTAGATCAATGGCATGAGTCGAAGTACCGAATCGAGGGATCCACGATTCGCGCGTCGACCGACCCTCGTGAGCTCGCCCGCGCCTCGCGGATACTTGGCGATCTCGTGGGCGAGTTCTACTCGAACGCTATCCCTCGATGGGTGTCGGGCGATCTAGTGGACCTCGGCTGCGGCAAGGCACCCCTTCTCGGCGCATATCGCGAACACTGTTCTTCGATCCTATTAGCCGACTGGGCCAAGTCTCCGCACGCAAATCCACTGCTCGATCTCGTGATTGACCTCAACGAGCCACTGACCTCGCTCGATTCTCAGTCGTTCGATGTCGTCCTGCTGTCGGACGTACTCGAGCACATTCCCGAGCCCGCGGCCCTCATGGCAGAGATTCGGCGCATTCTCAAGCCGGGAGGGCGGCTCTTGTTGAACGTGCCTTTCGCCTACTGGATACATGAAGCGCCTCATGATTATTACAGGTACACACGCTATGCCTTGGAGCGATTCGCCCTCCAGTCTGGGCTGGAGGTCATCGAGCTGGTGCCGTTGGGCGGCTGGATTGAAGTAGTGGCAGACCTGTGGTGCAAAACGCTTGCACGCGCCAGGCTGTGGCCTCTTAGCGCAGCGGTCCATCGCGCCGTGATCACCTTTCACCGAACTGCGCTAGGCCGCCGGTTGGCTGCCCGAAGCGGGGAAGTGCTCCCGCTTGGCTACGGATTCATTGCTCGAAACCCGACGACAGATGCTACGGGGGGAGAAAGATTTGAATGAGGACGCGAAGTTATACGTCCGCGCCAGATCACCATTGGTCAGCGTCGTCGTGCCGACTATCGGCCGCCCAGAGCTCATCAGGGCTCTGTGCAGCGTCCGCGCCCAGCGCACCGCTGCCCGCGTTGAACTGATTGTTGTTCATGACGGCAAGGCCGGCAGCGAATTGTCATCCGAGGCAGAAGATTTGGCGGATCGCGTCTTACGCACCACTGGCGGCGTCGGTGGTTCCCACGCGCGGAATATGGGCATCGCCGCGGCAGCGGGCGAACTGGTGGCGCTGCTCGATGATGATGACGAATGGCTGCCTTACAAGCTCGAAGCACAGCTCGCACTGTTACGAAACGCGCCGGACCCGGCACGTACTGTGGTCTCGGGTCGACAGTTGTTCATTGATCCCCGCACCGGGGCGGAGTCCCGGCCATGCCCGGACCGGCTGATCTCACGCGGTGAGCTGGTCGAGCACTATCTGTTTCGGCGCCGGCCCCCCAGTGGCGGACGCCCGATCATGACGACACCCACGCTGCTGCTCCCGCGGCAGCTGGCGACCGCGACACCATGGGATGAATCGCTGCGCCGGCACCAGGACTGGGACTGGCTTGTGCGTCTGGGACGCAAACCTGGGACGACGTTCGTCCAAACAGCTGAGCCAGTCGCGCGGATCCATCTCGGCTCAGCCCTGTCGATCTCGGCAACCACCGATTGGCGCAGCTCGCTTGACTGGGCAAATCGGGTACTACGCAGCGACCCAGCGGTGTACGCCGATTTCGTCGCGGCTCAACCACTTCGCTATGCGTTGGCGGCCCGCTCGTGGACAGGGGTGCGAACCGTCATCAGCGCCCTGCGCGGAGCCAGACACCTGCCGTCTACCGGGCCCGTCGTCATTGGCGTTGCCGGGCTGTTGCCGCGTGGCGCCATCGATCGGGCGACTGTTGCAACGGCGGGTGCGCGTTGACCGCTCGCCGATTCACGCCTCGAGGTGGTTCTTGTTGATCTTCTGCGTATCTACCATAGGCGGTGAAACATCCTGCGCAGCCGGTTCTTCCGGCGATTCACGGTGGGATGTTCGTTGCGCTGCGCCCTCGCCGTAGTAGCTGTAGCTGTACGACGCATTTCCGCGCGCGGGCGTCATCGTGAATACCGCGCCGAGTAGTGGAGCGCCGACATCCTTGAGATTTCCAACCGCGTGCGCGAGTTGCTCGCGTTTGGTCTGCCCGAATCGCGCCATGATGAGCACGCCGTCGGAATTGGCCGCCAGAATCGCGGCATCCGTGACCGCGAGCAGCGGGGACGAATCCACGATGACGTAGTCGAACTGCGCGCGCAATTCGCCCAGCACCTTCTGGGCTGCCAACGATCCGAGGAGTTCGCTCGGGTTCGGCGGAACAGCTCCCGAGGTGAGGACGGTCAACCGCGGAAACCGCGTCTTCTGCAGCACCTCGGAAAGGGATGCTCCGCCGCTCAGCACTGTGCTGAATCCGACCGGCCCGACCAAGTCGAGGTACTTGTCCAACATCGGGCGCCGCATATCGCCGTCGACGAGCACCACGTTGTGCTCGGCTTCCGCCAACGCCAGCGCAATGTTTATCGCCGTGGTGGTTTTGCCCTCGTTCGGCATCGAACTGGTGACGACGATCACGCGCGGCGGATTATCGACCGCGAGGAACTGCAAGTTGGTCCGAAGTTTGCGAAATGCTTCAGCAATTGCTGAGTTGTCCGTATCGAAGGATATCGCCGGTTCGTTCCGGCGTTCCTTATCGAGCGGAATGCTGCCGACGAGTCCGACACCCGTGATCTCTTCGAGAGTTTCGTCGGTCCTTGACGGTGTTGTCGAGCAGATCGCGGAGAACCGCAAGACCGATTCCCAACACCACGCCCAGTGCGAGGCCGATGCCAATATTGCGAGCCGTTTTCGGAATCACCGGATGGTCGGGAATCGATGCGCGTTGCTCGACGACAACGCGAGCATCGGGCCTGGCCCCGTTCTCCGGAGTTTCCAATTCGCGCACCATGACGACGAACTCGTCGGACAACGTGTTGGCGATGTCGCGCGCCCGGACGGGTGACTCGTCAAGGACCTCGACATCTATCAGGACCGTATCGGGTTTCGCACTCGCCTTGACGTTTTCTTGTAGCGCTTCTGCGCGTCATATCGAGGCCGAGTTTGTCGATAGTGCGCTGAGCCAGGGTCTCGCCCATGAGCAGCTCGGTGTACGAGATCACGCGCTCTTGGGAGAAGAGATTGCCCTGATATAGCTCGGCAACCGATGCGCCGGACGTGGTGGACACGAATAGCCTCGTCGAGGCCTGGTAGAGCGGAGTCGTGAGCAACGTGACCGCGACGGCTCCCAGTACGGCGACGGCGATCGTAACGCACACGGTGACCCACCGAGAACGCAGCAGTTTTACGAAGTCCTGAAGTCAATGCCGCCCCTTACCGCTGTCGCCCCTGCGCTCGTCGACGCTGCGATTTGCGAAGTATACGTTCCGATTCGCATCTGAATGGGATGCAGCAAACGAGGACTGACATCCTGCTTGCGGGCTTATCCCGAGCATTCGGGCACCGATATTTCGGGAGTGACAGTGTCCACCAACGGCTGAATCGGAACACGCGGTGCGCCCGGAGACGTCGGTTCGGAAAGGCGGAAGCTCAATTCGCCGGATTGCCCGGGCGGTATGGCGACCTGTACTTCGAAGCTCGGGTGACCGCGTTCCGTGCCGGTGAAGACCGGCACCCGCTGGCCATTGGCAAGTGCGCTCACCAATTTCGCATCCTGTCGTCGCGAGAAGACGAACGGAGGTCAGCATGGTGCCGCTTGGCACCTCGATCGGAATCTCAGGAAGAAGACCTGCTGAACCAGCGACGTAATCCGGCAATCGCCTTATCCGGCAGCCGTGTTCGTCAACCGTATGGTGACGGTCGACATTCGTCGTTTCGCCATCACAGCCATCGGCGGCGTACTCGATTTCTCGCTTGAGATAGTAATCGAGCTTGTTTCCGCCGAGATTGTTGATCACGACCTCGCGCATACGGTGCGGGATCGTCCGGAATCACATGTGCGAGCGGGGTTTCCTCGAGGAGCTTCTGGTCGGCCGGCGACGAACTCCACACCGCGATTCGGCGTTCACTGACCGCCTTACCCAAGGCGTCGAGCAGCTTCCGCGGCGATTCCACCGGCCCGGTCATCTTCTTGACGACTTCGTTGGCGATGTCCTGAAGGTACTTCTTGCGCGCGGTCTGGTCCGTCGGAAATCGGGTGTAGGCGGTCGACTCGGTCAATTCGACCACGTTGTCCTTCGTTATCACCTCACCGTCCGGCATCGTGACGGGCCCGACCGCGCCGAGCACGTAACTCAGCGCGACCGGATCGATGGCGATCACTCCGTCGACGTTCATGCCCGACTGCTGCGCCCACATCGACTTCCAGATTTGAGCGGCGTAGGGAAAGTGGGAGCTCAGATTGCTGTTACGGAAGTCAGTGGAGGGATTGGTGAACCCGTACTGCTCGGCGTATTCCGGGCCGAGATCGATGGGAGTGAAAGGCTTGTCGAGTTCAGTGTTCGGACCCAGTGTGTCGACCGTTGGAGTGCCGTTGTCGAACCGAAGAATTCCAAATCCGCCGAGCAGTCCCCCGGTGCCGCGGGCTTCGGCGTTGGTTTGGAAGCCCATGAAGTATGTGCGCGGGCCGTCGGCGCCCATCATCGACGGCGCGAGACGCGCGGCGAGAGCCGTATTCTGCAGGAACTGTGCGATTTCAGACGTCTGCCCCTGAAGCTCCGAGCGAGCGTCGCGGAGAAGCGAAAGATACGTGGGATCTGAAATCGCCTTGGCGTCGGCGTCAAGCCGGGTGGCGTCGGCCGATATCTTGCTCAGCTCGGGTTCCTCGTCGCGAAGGCGTTGCACGTCCAGCCGTCCGCCTTCGAGCAGATCGGTCGGGTGCGATCGCGGCGCCGACATCTGCGGAGGGCTGCAATACGTCGGCCGCCAAGCCAAGCACAACGTCGGATATCTGTTGACCGGTCTTGAACGGGCTGCCCAGCCACGGCACGACCGACGCGATGTTCCATGGCACCGAATGAGTCGCATCGCGTGCTGCCTGCGCATGGGACAGGCGCGTTGTCTGCCCATTGTGACGGCGTCCTCGGTATTTCCCTTCAACAGCGCGTCTTTGGCCTGCTGCGCGCTGTTGCGCGCTTGTTCGAGGTTCGACTTCGCTTCGAAGGCTCGAACGCCCAGCCAGCATCCAAACGCTACGACTACCAACAGCAGCACGAGGCCAGCCCACATGACATTACGGCGACCCCAATACTCCGGTAGCCGATTTTACCCGGTCGCTCGTTTTCATCCACTTGCAGAGAACGGTCACTTTCACCGTCCGGCTTACGTCTGAACGGGTGTCGCGAAAAGATATGCACTCAGGAGGTTTCCGGTGTTCGGGTGAGGTCTGCACTGCGAAGATGCAGCCACAACAGGGCTAGCTCAGGACGCCGCAGCTGACGAATCGCGTAGGACGGGCCTAGCAGCGCCCGGATGAACCCGATCCTGTGCCGTAAGGCCCCATCCGGAAAAAGTTGCGCACGGCGCAAACTACCGCTCCGAGAAAAGCGGCTACCGGCAGAATGAAAACCCCAACAACAGCAAAAACGAGCGCTTGGAACTGATTGATAGGTCGAGGTTGGCCAGGTTGGCCAGGTTGGCCATTTGGGGCAATTAGGTCAGGTTGGCCATCGCCAAACCACCAGCCAAGATCATCTTCCGCGAAGTCGACTGGGCCAAGGATTGGTCCTGAGCCCAAGACTTGCGTCACAGGTGCGATAGGTGCGGGTACGGCGGGCTCGGCATTGGCGACAACCGCAGGGACGGCAGCAGCGGCTGCGATCGCGCATGCGGCTGTTACTACCTGAAGCTTCGTGCCATACGTCGACAGTTTTGCGGAAATAGTGGCCATGGCCCCCAGCCTTCCCCGATTGAGTTAGCTAAAGAATCACACTCTGTGACCTGACTGTCAACAAAAACCCGGGATTTTTCGCGCGATTTACGTCCGCGTTACGTCAGGAAATATGGCTATGACCAGGGCTTTTAGCTCTCAGGGCAGCGCGGCCACGGCCGAAGGTGCGCGTGGCGGTGCCGTTCTCGCAAGGAATTAGCTGACCTAGTGGAATTTGCTGAAAATGCAATATTAAACCATTTACTGAGGAAATGACGGAATCGGGCTCAACGTACCGGTCGCCAAACTTTCATGATCGTCAAATCCGCGAATTTCGATCTTGGTAGTCGAACAGACGCCGACTTCATCCAGATATTAACCCGATCGACAAGAAGGTCAACGCTGCGCGAGCTCGCGCTCAGGGCGCGGACAACTGGATGACCGGGCGCGCCGATGACAGCTGTGTTGCGTCCAGCCCACTGTGGAGTGCGTCGCGCGTCGAAAGCGGATCAATGAGACGCACACACCCGCCGACGTACTTGTGTGCCGTCCGACTGGCGACATCAGCCCGGCGGATCACCGTGCCATCGGAAGCTGTTGACGTACTTACCCATATCCATTGCCAGTTGGAGATTGGTTCCGGAGGGGTGACCGGTGCCGAAGTCGGGGCTGAACTCGTGGTAGGGCCCGATCGCGGCCGCCACCAGCGCGTAGCCGTTCTTGACCGCGACCATGACCACGAGTCGAAGCCTGGTGTACATGCCGCTGGAATCCTGCGGGTATTCGTCTACTACAACGCCGTATCCCGGTTCGTAACCGACCAGTGCATTGGGAATCTCGTAATCAGTTGTGGCATCGGGATAGGTCTCGCCGATCAAAGCCTCGGCGATCTGCTTCGCGGTGCGGTCCCCCGCAGGCATCCCGAACAGTTGCATCGTGCCGGTGTCGCCCGCCGTGAATTTCAGATCGACGCCATCCGGATTCACGATCGCTCTGTATGCCGTTCCTGGACCGGGGTATTGGACCGAGAACTCGCCATCGGCGGACACGAAGCGCGGGTTCGATTCCACCGCATCCCGGAGCGGGGGACGACCACAATCCGGTGGACACACATACGCGGGGATCACCGGCGTGGCGAGCACCGCAGCGGTCACTCCCGCTGCCACGGTGACGCCGACGCCTGCTCCCAACGTCGTGAGGAGCCAGCTATGGGTGGTGTGACGTACCGGCACAGCCGCATACGTGCCCGCGGGCACCGCATACCCCGGCCGCGGTTCAGCGTTCGCGACGCCGCCGGCCGCGCGGCGTTCGGCGCGGGAGGTCCGCGACGCCGCCCGGCCCGCGACCCCACAGTTCGGGCAGAACGGCATGTCCGGGACGACGTGGTCGCAGTGCGGGCACAGCACGAGCCCGCTCGGGTTGGCCGGGTCATGCGGCTCGTGGAGGAGGGCCGCCTGCAGCCCAATTCGCACGGTAAGCAATGCGATCAAAGCGATCACCACATGCAGACCGAAATGCAGGCCCTGCAGTACCGGTGAGGCCTCCAGAAACCCGAGCCCGGCGTAGAGGACAAGTGTCACAATCACACTCGCCGCAATCAGCTTCGGCCGGGAAAGCCATAGAGCCGCACCAACCAGACCGCCGGTCGCCGCGGCGAACAGCGGCAGCGTCACACCCTGGATGCCTGCCTGTACAAGTAGTCCGCTGGCGGGACGGTCACTGACCGTGACGCCCGTCGCGAATTGCGGAGCCATCCGAGTCAGCGTCCCGGCGGCGGTGAAGGCGATCGCTCCCACGGCTCCAATCACGAAACCGTCCAACGACTCATGCGTCGCGGGATGCATTAGACGCATCACCACCGCGGGAACAAGCATGAGCACCGCAGCCCCCAGCGGTATCGCAATCCCCTGAATGAGTGCGTGCTCGTGGGACTCGTGGTTAGCGAGCGTGATGTCGTACAACTCGGCAATAAGCGTGCCCGTCGTCAGCGCCCAGCCGATGCCGAGGACGACGCCGATCGCCGCGGTCGTGGCGAGCGAACGAACCGGTATGTCGCGGTAGACGTCCGCCTCGTGCAGATAGAGCGCGAACACCAGCGGAAACCCGAACACGGCGAGCGCGACCAATGGCGCCTGCCACCGCAGTAAACCGAAGATGATCAAAGTAAAAAGCAAGAGTGCCAGTGCAATTCGGAACGGAGTTCGAGATCGATGAGGCAGGAGCGGGAACAGCGAACTGACCACTGCGAGCCGCAGCACGTGCTCGCCCGGCGCTGCCGCATACGCCCCGATTCGCAACCGTCCCCGTCCGTCCCCCCGTTGCGCCGCCAGCTGCGCGCCGCATGTCCCGCAGAACGCCGCGGCGGGGACGTCCGCCTCGCATACCCGGCAGCGCATCGTTGGCACTGCAGGCGGGACGGTCATTGGGGTGCAACTCCGTTCTGCAGGTCGAGTAGATTGCGGGCGAGGTTGTGGGCGTTGGGACTCCCGAGCCCCGTCACAAGGTCGTACCCGGGCTGCGAGATGTCAACTGCGTTGCCGCCGAGGCGCACATCGCGGAAGCCCGGCAGGCTGGAGCCGGCCGCCACCTGATAGAGAAGCGGGTTGATATTGCCGAGCCGGCGCCCACCGTTCGCCACCAGGTACTGGTTCATCAACACGGTGATGGCCGCCCAGATCGGTGCAGCTTGGGAAGTTCCCGCGCCCAATACATCCCGACCCTTGTAAACGATTCGCACGCCCGTGAACGGGTCGGCGACGGCTGAGACGTCGGGAGAAAGACGACGCCGCGCGGAGTCACGCTCGATGTTCAACCGGCGCTGCCATTCGGGACGTTCGAACAAGCTCGAGATTCCACCGCTTGTGCCTTGGGACAGAGGTGAATCCACCCATGCGTGCTCGGCTACCCATTGCCCGCGTGGACCTGTCGACAGCGTGGTTCCGCCGACCGAAGTCATCGCCGGAATCGATGCGACGGAGTCCAGCCCCACGTCATCGGGGCCGGGATCATCCGACCACTCGTCGCCGCCCTTACACTCCAGGCCTGCGGTGTCTCCGCTGGCATCGAACGCCGACGTTCCATTCCGCTGCGCAGCGGCCAAAGCGGCCTCGACGGGGGCCAAGTCCGCGGCGCGCACGAGCGCATCGCATCCCCACCCGATCGACAAACTCCATACGGCGCCGGGGAATTGACGATCGGCCTCCTCGAGCATTCGCCCGACCTTCTCGAATGCGCCATCGCCCTCCACCGTTGGACGCGCGTTGACGACCACAAGCCGCGCATCCGGTGCAATCGCGTGTGCCACTTCCAAATCCATCACAGTCTCACCGTGTGGTTCACCCGGTTGGCCGCCGATCAGCACGGGTGTGAACTTCGGCAATCCCGATGTCTCGGAGAAGGTATCGAGGTCTGACTGGTCGTATCCGTCGAACTCGAAGAACACGATCGTCGCGCCCTTGCCGGTGAACCCCGCTTCGGCGAGCGGGGTTGCGTTGTACGCCTCCATCAGCCCGTAGGGCGTCAAGCCGCCCTTCGGCACGTCCAGCGGTAGCAGGCCGGGACTGGCCATCCGGTGCGGCGTGTAGGACAGGATTCGACCCAACCCGGTCACGGAACCGCGAAGTGGCACCGGGACCGACGGCTGTTCTGCGGCCGCATAGAACACCTGTCCCTTGCGGGCCCGATAGTCGTGCACGGGCACCGCGAAGGCGCTGGCCACCTTCTGCGCGGGTCCCTCGACGATTCCCCATGCGTCGCCGGACCGCCACCGCACCCACAGGTCGCTAGCCTCGGCCCAGTCGATCAGTGGCTCGGGGCGAGTCGAGGCGGCCAAGGTGACGGTCAACTGCGCATCCCCGGCGTGTGACGGACCGAGGTCGGTGGAACTGGCCAGCAGCGCCGCCAACGGACCGCGGATGACCGCAGGATCCTCGGAAAAAGGCGCCGCGCGCAGGGCCGCCACAAGCAGCAGGCCCGCGCCCGCGATCGCCAACAGTCGCGGGGTGCCCGAAGGGCGCGGCCTAGTTATCGCCCGGGATGGCCGTCGGCGGAGGAGGTGCATAAACGGTCGGGCTGAACAGGATTCCGCCGGTGGGATCAATCTTCCCGGTCGGTGGCGTAGTCGTGGTGATAATAGTTGTCGCAAGCCCACCGGCAACTGCGGAGACGCGTCCGGCAGGATGCCGTGATTGCATGTCCATTCCATTCTTTTTCATGGACTACCAGCTGATTCTCGACCCTGGATCAAACTGACAGATGATTTTTCCAACACGATGATGATGGCACAGTTAACTGCAGTGCACCCCAAATCCTCAGAAATTGACGGCCGCGCACATCAGGGCATGCCATCCGCTGATGGCGCTCGAGCCGAAGGCGACGTCCGTGATTCACCAAATGAATGGCGGCCCTAACGGCAACGCTCGTGATCGGAGCATCGGTCGTGATCTTGACTTGAACAGTGCGATCGATCCCACCCGCCGTCGGCGCCGTATACGCAGGCGCAGAAGCGAATCCCGCCAGAAGGACAGTTACAACGCACGCGTTGTAGGTAAACCTTAGTCGTACTGAATCCGCTAAATGGCGTGCTGGCTGAACGGATTTCATTGCAGGTCAGCAAAGAACGCCTCGAGTTGCGAATCTGCGAATTTCCTCAAAGATGCCTATCGACACTCTTAGAAGGCGTACACCTGTACACCGAGTCAGCCCGAATGAGAGCCCTGAGGGAGCGAGATGAAGACACTGCGCAAGATCGTGGCCACCGCCTGCGTCGCCTCAGTGGCAGCGTTCGGCGTGGCAGCGTGCGGCAGCGATAAGGGGGGCGGCGGCGGTGGCGGCGGTGAAGGCGGCGGTGGCGGCGGTGACATCACGATCAACGCGACGTCGTTCCCCGACTACATCGACCCGCAGCTGTCCTACACGCTCGAGGGGTGGGAGGTGCTCTGGAACGTCTACACCCCGCTGCTCACCTACAAGCACGCGAAGGGCAAAGAGGGCACGCAGGTCGTTCCCGGCCTAGCCGAGGACATGCCCGAGATCTCCCCGGACGGCAAGATCTACAAACTCAAGCTCCGGCCGAACATGAAGTACTCGGATGGAACCCCGATCAAGGCCTCCGACTTCACGTACGCGATCCAGCGGCTGTTCAAGGCCGACTCCGGCGGCTCGGTGTTCTTCGACGTCATCGTCGGAGCCAAGGACTACGCCGACGGCAAGGTGGACACCATCAGCGGCATCACGACCGACGACAACACGGGTGACATCACGATCCAATTGACCGAGGCCAACGGCACGTTCGAAAACATTCTCGGACTCATGTTCGCCGCGCCGGTGCCGCCGAGCACCCCGCTCGACAAGGACGCGACCAATTCCCCGCCGCCCTCCAGCGGTCCGTTCATGATCACCAAGGTGGATGCGCCCCGCACGCTGACGATGGAGCGCAACCCCAACTTCCAAACCGTGAAGGACGCAGGCGCCAGCGAAGTGGCTGACGCGGGCGTTGACAAGATCACGCTCATCGAGAACAAGAACCAGAGCGCTCAGGTCACCGACATCCAGCAGAACAAGGTCGACTTCATGATCGACCCGCCTCCCTCTGACCGTCTGCAGGAAGTCAAGGCGCGGTACGGCGATCGGTTCCGGATGGAGGACTCGATCAACACCTACTACTTCTTCATGAACACCGAACGGGCCCCGTTTAACGACCTCAAGGTGCGCCAGGCCATCAATTACGCGGTCGATCCCGAGGCTCTGAACCGGATCTTCGGCGGTCGCTTGCACGCGAGCCAGCAGGTCCTGCCGCCGGGGATGCCGGGCTACCAGGAGTACAAGCTCTACCCCGGACCCGATATGAACAAGGCGAAACAGTTGATTGCCGAAGCGAATCCGGCTGACCGCGACATCACCGTATGGACCGACGACGAACCCGACCGCAAGCGGATCGGCGAGTACTACCACGACCTGCTCACGCAGCTTGGGTTCAATGCGACGCTCAAGGTGATCGCAGGCGACGTCTACTGGACCACGATCGGCAATCAGACCACGCCCGATGTGGATACCGGGTTCGCCGACTGGTTCCAGGACTTCCCGCATCCGGACGACTTTTTCCGCCCGCTGCTGCACGGCGATTCCATCCTGCCGACCAATGGCAACAACTACTCGCGCGCCAACATCCCCGCCAACAACACCAAGATGGACGAACTGCTGACGAAGTTGATCGGCGACGGCGGCGTCGAGCAGCAGTACGCCGACCTCGACAAGGCCTATATGGAGCAGGCCGTCTGGGCGCCGTACGGCAACGAGCAGTTCACGACGTTCCTGTCAGAACGGATGGACTTCGACAAGTCCTATCACCATCTTCTGTTCAACCAGGATTACTCGTCGTTCGCGATCAAGTAATCGACGATGGCCACACCCATTGGGGAAGTGGAGGTTCCCAACGAACCACCGATCCCGGCCGGTGTGCCAGCCTCGCAGATCCAGGGACGTAGTCCCTGGTATCTAGCGTGGCTTCGGCTGCGGCGCAACAAGGTTGGACTGGTCTGCGGTGGCCTGTTCGTTCTGATCGTTCTGTTCTGCCTCGCCGCCCCGTTGTGGGCGGAGTACGTTGCGCACACCGGACCGAACGAGAACCACATCACCGATAAGGTGCTGATCGACGGGCAGGAGACCAACGTCGTCGCACCCGACGGCACGCCGATGGGACCTGGTCTGCACGGACAGTACCTGCTTGGCGCAGACCAGAACGGCCGCGACGTGATGGTGCGACTCATGTACGGCGGTCGCACGTCGATCTACATCGGTCTGGCGGCCGCCGCCGTCACCACCGTGCTCGCCGTGATCGTCGCCCTGCTCGCCGGCTATTACCGCGGCTGGATCGACTCGGTGCTCACCCGGGTCATGGACG
Organism: uncultured Actinomycetota bacterium; assembly: GCA_963848855.1. GTDB lineage: Bacteria > Actinomycetota > Actinomycetes > Mycobacteriales > Mycobacteriaceae > Mycobacterium. The sequence goes on along the minus strand of CAWKFL010000003.1, from coordinate 69,673 downwards.
TGATCTGGGCCTTCCCGGTGCTGCTGCTCGGCATCGCGCTGGGCACCACGCTTGCAATCGGCGGCCTCAAGGTCGGCTTCCTCGCGATCGCGGGCGACTCGATCTGGATTCCCATCCTGATCATCGGCTTGGTCTATGTGCCCTACATGGCCAGACCGATTCGAGGGGAAATCCTTGCGCTCCGGGAGAAGGAGTTCATCGAGGCCGCCGTCGCTCAGGGCAAGGGGCCACTGCGGATCATGATCACCGAGTTGCTGCCCAATATCATCTCGACGATCATCGTGTTCTTCACGCTGAACATCGCCAACAACATGCTGCTCGAGTCGGCGCTGTCATTCCTGGGCGCCGGTGTCCGGCCGCCCAACGCATCCTGGGGAACGATGATCGCCGACGGCTACGAGATGATCTACACCGCGCCGCATCTGACGATCGTGCCCGGTTTGATGATCGTGGCGACGGTGTTGTCGCTGAACGTGTTCGGCGACGGTCTCCGAGACGCGCTGGATCCACGAGCGAAGATCAGACTGGAGCACTGATGGCCCGCTTCATTGCCAGACGTCTGATCGGGATGGTCTCGGTGCTGTTTGCGATCTCGGTGATCGTGTTCCTGATCTTCAACGTGATTCCCAACTCGGATCCCGCGGCAAGGATCGCAGGCAAGAACGCCGATCCCGCGCTGATCGCAAGGGTGAGTGCGGATCTCGGCCTCGACCAGCCGCTGCCGGTGCAGTACCTGACGATGATGAAGCAGATCTTCACCGGTCAGCTCATGTCGTACGCCAAGGACCGCAATGTGGTCGAACAGATCTGGGACGGGTTGCCCGCGACGTTCTCGTTGTGCATCGGGGCCGCGGTGATCTGGATGGCGCTTGCGGTCTTCTTCGGCTACATGAGCGCCGTGCACGCCGGACGGTTCACCGACCGCGCACTGACAATCCTTTCGCTGGTAGGGATTTCGATGCCGGTCTTCTGGCTGGCCGCGATCCTGCTGTACTTCCTGACGTACAAGGTGCAGCTGTTTCCCACCGGCAGCTACGTCCCACTGACCGAGAGCCCACTCGATTGGGCGTATCACCTGATCTTGCCGTGGTTGACGCTGGCCGTGCTGTATGTCGGCTTCTACAGTCGCGTACTGCGGTCCAACATGCTCGACGCGATGAACGAGGACTACGTCCGCACTGCCCGTGCCAAGGGGTTGTCGGAGAGTCAGGTGCGCATCCGACATGTGTTGCGCAACTCGATGATTCCGATTGTGACGCTGTTCGGTCTGGACTTCGGGATGGTCGTCGGCGGCGGCGCGATCCTCACCGAGACCGTGTACAACCTCGACGGCGTCGGGCTTTACGCGGGCGAGGCGATTCGCAGCCTGGATCTGCCGCCGCTGATGGGAGTGACGTTGTTCGGGGCGTTCTTCATCGTGTTGTTCAGCACGCTCGTCGACATCGCATATGCCGGGCTGGATCCGCGCATCCGGCTGGGTGAGGCGGCGCCGGCATGAGCAAAGCTTGCAAGCGAATCATCGGCACAGAATGCGGCGGCGTCGCCTGCGAGGTCGCCGCATGAGCAGCCCCATTCTCAAGGTCGATGACCTTCGCGTCAGCTTCGCCACCGAGGACGGGGTGGTGCAGGCCGTCGGTGGCGTGTCGTTCGAGCTGGCCGCGGGTGAGATCTTGGCGATCGTCGGCGAATCCGGCTCCGGCAAGAGCGTTACCGCGCAGACTTTGACGGGGTTGACCCGTGCACCGAACGCGCGGATCACCGGATCGGTGACCTATCGTGGCCGCGAGATCAACGGCCTGAGTGACGACCAGCTTCGCGATGTGCGCGGTGAGCAGATCGCGATGGTCTTCCAGGATCCGATGTCGTCGCTCAACCCGGTGTACCGCGTGGGTCACCAGATCGCGGAGATGATCCAGGCGCACCGCGATGTATCTGATCGCGAGGCGCTGAACCGCGCGGTGGAGTTGCTGCGGTCGGTGGGCATTCCGAATCCGGAAGGACGTGTGCACCACTACCCACACGAATTCTCCGGCGGCATGCGCCAGCGCGTGATGATCGCGATGGCGCTCGCACTCGAGCCCGACATGTTGATCGCCGACGAGCCGACCACCGCACTCGATGTGACGGTGCAGGCCCAAATCCTGCGGCTCATCGATCAACTCAACCGCGACCGCGACCTGGCCGTCATCATCATCACTCACGACCTCGGTGTGGTCGCCGAGGTCGCCGACCGCGTCGTGGTGATGTACGCGGGCCAGATCGTCGAGGACGCCTCGCTCGACGAGATCTTCTACGACCCACAACACCCGTACACGTGGGGACTTTTGGGTTCGCTCACAAGACTCGACCAGCCACGGACATCCCGGCTGCCACAGATCGCGGGCCAGCCGCCGTCCCTGCTCGCCCCGCCCAAGGGATGCCGCTTCGCTCCGCGCTGTCCTCACGTGTTCGACAAATGCGATATGGCACCGTCGCTCGAAGCGCGCGCGGGCGGCATCCACCTCGATCGGTGCTGGCTCGATCCCGCCGAGAAGAAAACCAAGCGGGAGCCGGTGATTTCATGAGCAAGGGCGATCAACTGCTCGAAGTGACAGACCTCGTCAAGCACTTCCCGATCAAGGCCGGGCTCGTCATCGACCGCGAGGTGGCTCGGGTGCGCGCGGTGGACGGCGTGAGCCTGACGCTCAAGGAAGGCGAGACACTTGGGTTGGTCGGCGAATCGGGTTGCGGTAAGTCGACGCTGTGCAGGGCGATTCTGCAACTGACGCACCCGACTTCGGGATCGGTCCGGTTTCTCGGTGAAGAGCTCGTCGGACGGTCACGTGGCGATCTGCGCCCGCTGCGCAGGCAGATGCAGATGATCTTCCAGGATCCATTCGCCTCCCTGAATCCACGAAAGCGGGTGGGACAGATCGTCGGTGACCCGCTAAATCTTCACGGACTCGCCCGCGGTGCCGAGTTGAAGCGACGGGTGCAGGACCTGCTCGACCGGGTCGGGCTGAGCCCCGAACACTACAACCGCTACCCGCACGAGTTCTCCGGCGGTCAGCGTCAGCGGATCGGCATCGCCCGCGCGCTGGCCCTGCAGCCGAAGCTGATCGTGGCCGACGAGCCGGTGTCTGCGCTCGACGTGTCGGTGCAGGCGCAGATCATCAACCTGCTCAAGGAACTTCAGGAAGATTTCGGTCTGTCATACCTTTTCGTCGCGCACGATCTCGGCGTCGTCCGGCATGTGTCGGATCGGGTCGCGGTCATGTATCTGGGCAAGGTCGTGGAGGATTCCGCCACCGAGGACCTGTACCGCAAGCCCGTTCACCCGTACACGAATGCACTGCTGTCTGCGGTCCCGATTCCTGACCCCAAACGTAACGCGGCTCGTGACCGGTTGGTGCTGGAGGGTGACGTGCCGAGCCCCATCGATCCGCCGTCGGGATGCCGGTTCCACACCCGCTGCCCCTGGGCCACCGATGTCTGCACAACAGATGAGCCCGAACTCGTCGAGCACGGTGCTACGCATCTGGCAGCTTGCCACCATCCGCGCAATGTCGATGCGGCGACGGTGTCCGCGACCTCGGGTGCGCTCTGACCGTCCTTACGGGAACAGCGGAGGCTGATACTGGTTCTGCGGGGGCAGAAACCCGTTCTGCGGGGGCTGGTACTGGTTTTGCGGTGGCTGATACTGGTTCTGCGGCACCTGAATTGGAATCGGCACGGGTACGAACGGCAAGTTGATGTAGGTCGTCGTCATCGGTGTCGTCGTCATTGTCGTCGTCATTGTCGTTGTTGGAGTCGTTGTCGTCGGTGGCGTCGTGGTTGTCGTAGTCGTCGTGGTCGTAGTTGTGGTGGTCGTGGTCGTCGTCGTTGTGGTCGTCGTCGTGGTGGGCGACGTGGTCGTCGGCGTTGTCGTGGTGATCCGAGCCGTGGTCGTCACGGGCGGTTCAGTGGTCGTGGGTGGCGGCGGTGGCGGCGGTGGCGGCGGCGGGGGTTCACTGGTGACGGTCACAGTTTCCACGCTCGGAGGCGGCGGCGGTGCGCTCGTCGGTGGCGGTGCCGCCGACGTGGCCGTGCTGGGCGACTCGGGCGCAGTCGTGTTGTTGGACGCGCTCGTCAGCGCGATGGCCACGCCGCCGACGGCGATCAACGCAACCGCCGCAGCCAGCGCAAACACCAACTGCGGCAACCGCAGCCAGGATCGCTGCTCTTCGATCGGGCCGGCGGCGGGTACATACTGCACGGGCGGACGCGCCGCCGTGACATCGGGGTCGTACGGATCTCCGGTATACGGCACCGGTTCGTCGGCGCCATCGTCGTCCTGCGACCATGCGAGCGCACGGAAGGTCGCCGAACCTTCAGGATCGACGGCCTCAACCGGCGGTGCAGGCGCCACCCCGGTCGGAGCGTCCGCGTCCGAGCCGTACGCGGTGCTCATCGCGGCGCCCAACGCGGCATCAAGAGCCGGCTGCGGCGTTGTCACCACCGGTGCTCTCGAGTGCTCCGAGAGGCGCTGGGTGATCAGTGGAATGCTCGCTCCGCCGCCAACTGTGACAACCGCGGATACATTGGACCAGCTAATTCTGTTGCGCTCCAACGCATTTTCCAACGCAGCGAGCACACCCGCCAGCGGTTGAGCGATCAGGCTCTCGAGTTCGGCACGTGTCACCCGGATTTCGGACCGGTAGCCGGGGAGTTCGGCGGTCAGCTCGGCGACCGTGTCCGCCGACAGTCGCTCCTTGGCGTTGCGGCACTGCTCGCGAAGCCGCGCAAGCGATCCGACCGCCGCGGTTCGCCCGGGATCGACTCCGCCGGCGTTGGCGATGCCGTCGAGCACATGGTTCAGCAACGCCTGATCGATCTGGTCGCCGGAGAACTCGGCGTACCGGGTGGTCTCGTCCATCGGCTCGAATGCCGATCCGGCGTCGGCCAGCGTGATGCTGGTGCCGCCGCCGCCGAAGTCGAGCAGCGCCACCACGCCGTGCGGGTCCAGCCCGGGATCGGCGTGCAGCGCGGTCAGGGAGGCGACGGCATCCGAGATCAATCGGGCGGGCCTGCCGTTAGGCGCCAAACTCGGATTGTCCCGGAGAGCAGCTTGCAGCGCGCGAAGGGTGGCGGGGCCCCAGTGCGCAGGCGTCGCGATCGCTATCTGCGACGCCGCCTGCCCGCCTGCGGCATAGAACATCGCTTCGAGAGCCTCAACGAGCAGCCGATCCGCGTGATACCGGGACCCGTCGGCGGCGACGAGCGGCACCGGGTCGCCGACCCGCTCCACAAAGCCGCTCAGCACCACGCCGCCGGTGTGTGATGTGGGCACGCCGACTTCCGGCGTGGTGTGCCCGAAGAGGGTCAGTACCGAACGCCGTACTACTGGTTGATTGCCGACACGTGCCGCGACCAGATTGGTCGTCCCGATCGACAACCCGAACGGGTCGCTCATGACGGACACACGATAGCCGCCCGGCCGTGCGAATCCCATTAGACACTCCGGATTTTGAGCTTCGTTGACAGGTTGTTATACGCAGGGGTTTTGTCCTTGCTGGCGTGGGTACTGCGATGCCATGAAGTCGCTATGGCTCGCCAACCGAATCGACCGGCCAGCACCGCCGAATCCCCTGGTGGAGGCGGACCGTGCGGCCGATGTCGCGGTGGTCGGTGCCGGCCTAACCGGACTGATCACCGCGGTTTTGCTGGCGCGGGCAGGCAAGGACGTACTCGTGCTGGAAGCGCATTCCGCAGGCGCCGGAGCCACGGGCAATACGACCGCGAAGATCAGCCTGCTGCAGGGCACCAAGCTGTCGAAAATCGTCGGCAAGCACGGGGCCAAAACCGCCAGTCAGTATGTCGAAGGCAATCGCGAGGGCCTGGAGTGGTTGATTCAGCATTGCGAGGCACATGGCCTGTCGGTGCAGCGCGAGGACGCCTACACCTACGCCCAGTCCGAGAAGGGTATCGCATCGGCGCGGCAGGAGTTCGAGGCGTGCAAGGAGGTCGGTCTGGAGGCGGAGTGGGTCGACGATGCCGACGTGCCGTTCCCCTTCGAAGGAGCCGTGCGGCTCGCGAACCAGGCGCAGTTCGATCCGATGCCGTTTCTGGACAGCCTGATCGTCGAACTCGATGAGCGCGGCGGACGGTTGGCGCAAGGCGTTCGCCTACAGAAGGTTTCGAGCCAGGACGACGGGTTGTCCTTGAGTGTGCGCACCACCGCGGGCGACGAGTTCGATGTCCACGCCAAACAGTGTGTGCTGGCGACGGGCATTCCGATGCTCGACCGCGGCGGCTTCTTTGCCCGCCTCAAGCCAAATCGCTCCTATTGCATGGCCTATAAGGTGCCCGGCAACTTGACCCGAGGCATGTACATTTCTGCCGACTCCCCCACGAGATCCGTGCGGTACGCGCCGACGGCCGACGGTGACCGGCTGATCGTCGGAGGTGCGGGCCATCCGGTCGGTCAGGAGAAACACCCGGCTTCCTCAGTTCAGGAACTCGATTCGTGGGCGAAGGTGCACTACCCGGGCGCGATGCAAACGCACTACTGGTCTGCGCAGGACTACACGCCGATCGACGACCTCCCCTACGTCGGACCGATCCTGCCGGGCCACGACAAGATCTTTGTGGCAACGGGTTTCGACAAGTGGGGGATGACGAACGGCACCGCAGCGGCATTAGCTCTTGCGAGCCGAATCCTCGGCGGGCGGATGGACTGGGCCGACGCGTTCGCCAGCTGGAGCCCGCACGAGCTGTCGGGCATTCCCAAAGCCATGCAACAGAACCTAGAAGTCGGCCTGTACCTCGCCAGGGGCTGGATCACGCCGGTGACGCGGATCGGAGGGCGTACGCCCGCCGACGGCGGAGTCGTCAGCGGGCCACCGTGGGATCTGGAAGCCCGCAGCGTGGTCGACGGGGTCGAGTGCCGGGTTTCGCCGGTGTGCCCGCACCTCGGCGGTATCGTCAATTGGAACGACGCCGACGAAACGTGGGAGTGTCCGTTGCACGGGTCCCGGTTCGCACCCGACGGCACGCTGTTGGAGGGTCCGGCAACGAGGAATCTGACCGCTGCTCGTTAGGCGCGGAGCTATCCGGCCGGACGTGTGTGTGCTGCAATGTCGGCCATGGGTGACATCGACGAGATTCAGCAAGTCAAGTATCGGTATCTGCGCGCGCTCGATACCAAGAACTGGGACGACTTCGCCGCCACACTCACCGAGGACGTGGTCGGCCGGTACGACGCGTCCATCGGCGAGGAGCACAACTTCACCGAGAGGGATTCGCTCGTCGAGTTCATGCGCACGTCGATGCCTGCCAACATCATCACCGAGCACCGCGTCACCCATCCCGAAATCACCGTCGACGGCGACGAGGCATCGGCCACCTGGTACCTGCAGGACCGGGTGATCGTCGCGGAGTTCAACTTCATGCTCATCGGCGCCGCTTTCTACCACGACAGGTACCGGCGGACCGCCGACGGCTGGAAGATCTGCGAGACCGGTTACGACCGCACCTACGACGCGACCATGTCGCTCGATGGCCTTAACTTCAAGGTGAAAACCGGTCGGGCGCTGAATATCTGATTTACTGCTGAGCGACCGCGATCAGTGCGCCCGGTCGAAGCCACCGCATGATCTCGACCAGTTTGGCATCGTCGATGGCCACGCATCCGGCGGTCGGCCCGCCGTCGGTGGCGTGCAGAAAGAACGCCCCGCCGTTGCCCGGCACGCGGGCTTTGTTGACGCCCATGACCACGGCGTGAACGTACTGCGGGATTTCGAGGTTTTCGGTGCCGCTGGCGGGGTCGGTGTTGAATGGGCACTGCGCCTTCTTGCACACCTGCATGGTGTTGTAGGTCGGGCTCTTCATGTCGCCGTCCCACCAGTGGTCGGGACCGACCTGCACGTATTGCAGGCCGCCGCCGGGATTCGGGGCTGTGCCGAACGCGAAGTCGAGTGTGAAGATGCCCATCGGCGTCTTCATCTGGCCGTCGTGGGTTTCGGGCGCCATGCCGTTGGCGCCGACGAACGCCGGAATGCCGACACCGATCGGGTGCCAACCGGCGCTCGTACGTTCCCACACATCCACCTTCGCCGACGAACCGCCAACGCCGACAACGGAAATCACTTGGGTGGCATTGCCGACCGATGGCGCGAACCACGGCGTGAACTCGGCGTGGCCGACAGGCGCCGCCGCGAGGTGCAGCATCCCCGCAAAGAGCAGAACCAGCAACCGGCGCACCCACCCATGTTAGGGGGTGACCGGCTCCTCTTCGAACAAGCCACGCACCCATGTCGACCATTTCCGTTGCTCCGCGGCGGCGGTGTCGGCCGCGTGACCGCCGTAGAAGAACAGGCTGGCGATTCCGCGCGATTCGTCGCCAATCGCACAGCTGCCGATCACCGCGACGCCGTCGCAGGGAGCGTCTAGCCGAAGCATGGCTTCGCGGGCGTTCGCATCCTGATGGACACGTGCGACGGTCCCGCCCAGACGCGGCGCACCGGAAGGAGATTCGCATCGGTCGCCGACGTTGGCGCCCGACAGGTTCAACGCCGACGTCAGCCGCGACCAGACTTCGGCATCACCACCGGGGCGACTCACCAGCGCATGGACGGCCGCCGCAGACTGCCCGGGGAAGTTGTTGAGGTACACCCGCAGCACCTCGAAGAAGCCGGGCCACCCGGTCTCGAAACTCTCCAGTTCGTCGTCCCAGTCGTCTTTCTCGGTGAACAAACTGTGCACCCTGCGCACCACACATCGGTCGCCCGAGCGGCTGGTGACGGTGACTTCTGTCGCCACCGGTGGTGCATCCCCATTCCAGCCGACCTCTTCGTAGCAGAACCGGCTCGGCGGCTCCCACGCGGTGACGGCGGCGGACGACGCGTCCCCGTCGCCGAAGTCGAAAGTGATTGCGCCGCCGATACGTTCGTCGACCGTGGTCGGGGTGAACCACGCGCTCATGCCCGGGCCGGTGGCAATCGCCTGCCACACCTGTTCGGGTGTGCCGGGCACGAGGAATTCCATCTCGACCCACCGGCAGCCGGAATCGTCGGACTTCAGCGGCATTACGCGGCCTCCTTTGGCTTCGGGTAGGCCGAGACCACAAGCCGGTAGGCACGGCCATCGGGATCCGATTCGTCGTGATAGCGGGCGACCAGCGACGTGACCGCGTCCGAAAGTTCTTCGGTGAACGCGGCCCGATCAGCAGGAGAGCGAAAGGTGATCGCCGTGTCGATGGACAGGGTTGCCAACCGCTTGCTCTTTTCCCTCGCGGTCGACCACAGGTCACCGACCTCGCGGACGGCACGTGCCGCGAGTGCGATCAGATAACTCGCCGACAGGCGGTCATTGGCACGACCAGGGTCGGCGGCCACCGGGCCGAGCGCCTGGGGCGAGACGACGTACGACGCCGCAGTGGCGACGAGAAGACGCTCGGTGAGGCCTCCCCAATGGCGCTCGCCCGCAACAGCGACGAGATTGTGCTGCTCCAGTGCGCGCAGGTGGTAGTTCACCTTCTGCCGCGCGATGCCGACGCGCGATGCGAGGATCGCCGCCGATGCCGGTTCGGTCAGTTCGGCCAGCAGTCTGCTTCGAACTGGATCGAGGGCGCTCACCGCGGCGGCGGGATCGGAGATCACCTCGACGTCGAGCATAGAGTGCATCGTGAGCCTTGACAAGTTTATTTGTCAAGGCTCGCGGCTACGTTGGCGTAATGGATTTGCCGCTGCGAAGACGTCGACGGGCCATTCAAGACATCGGCCGGGGCCTCGGCACCCTGGACCGCGAGGTGTTCGAGGCCATCGCGGAGTCGCCCAGCCCCCTACTGGATGCGACGATGCCGCAGCTCACGCGGGCCGCGGACCACTCAAAGCTGTGGTTCGTCATCGCCGCGGCGCTCGGTGTATTCGGCGGCGCGTCCGCTCGGCGCGGGGCGACCCGCGGGGTGGTCAGCCTGGCGGTGACCAGCCTGCTGACCAATCAGGTGGCCAAGCGTGTTTGGCGCCGCCCCCGGCCGAACAGTCTCACGGTGCCGCTGGCGCGACGCGGTCGACGCTCGCCGACCTCGAACTCGCTGCCGTCCGGGCATTCCGCGAGCGCGGCGGCGTTCGCCGTTGGTGTCGGGCTGGAGAGCCCGCCGCTAGGCCTCGGGCTGGCGCTGCTGGCCGGTTTGGTGGGGCTGTCCCGGGTGGCGACCGGCGCGCACTATCCCGGTGACGTTTTCGCCGGCTTCGGCATTGGCGCCGGAATCGCTGTCCTCGGCGGCCGCATCGTGCCACCGGTGACGCCGACGAAGATTCCCGCCGCCGACCCGCTGCGGGTCGATACCCCCGAACGTCCCGACGGCGCGGGCGTGGTGCTGGTGGTCAACCCCGCGTCGGGAGGTGGCAACGGCGCGCGGGTGATCGACGAGGTGCGAGAAGCGTTGCCGCGTGCGGAGATCGTCGAAATCGGCGAGGGTGACGACGTCGAAACCGCCCTGCGCACGGCAGCCGAACGGGCGGAGGTGCTCGCGGTCGCCGGCGGTGACGGGACCGTGGCGTGCGCGGCGGGCGTTGCCGTGGACACCGGGGTACCGCTCGCGGTTTTCCCCGGCGGCACGTTCAACCATTTCGCCAAGGACATCGGCTGCGAATCCGTAGCCACCACGGTCCAAGCGATACAAGAGGGCAGCGTCGCATGCGTCGACCTGGTGTGCCTGAACCAGGGGCACATGGTCATCAACACCGCGAGCATCGGCGCCTACCCCACATTCGTGCAGACCCGCGAGAAGCTCGAGCACAAGATCGGCAAGCCGCTGGCAGGGCTGTTCGCGATGTTCCACACGTTGCGGCACGATGAGCCGGTCCGGATCTCGTACGACAACAAGACGTTGCAGACCTCACTGTTCTTCGTCGGCAACTCGACATATCTGCCGTCGGGGTTCGCCCCGTCGCGACGGACCCGGATGGATGACGGGCTGCTCGACGTCCGGATCCTGGAGACGGGCCGCCGCTTGAGCAGGCTGCGCATCCTGTTCGCCCTGATGCTCGGCCGACTCGAACGCAGCCCGCTGTATCACGAGCTGCGGGTGCCGGAGTTCGCCTTCACGTCACTGGACGGGCCGACGGTATTGGCCCATGACGGTGAAGTGGGTACCGAGGTCAAGGAGGCCACCTTCAGCGCGCAGTACCGGGTGCTTCCGGTATTTCGTCCGCTGCCGTAGCGCGCCGGGCCGGCGGCACAATCACCACGCAGGCCACGAAATACGCGTAGCCAAGCGCCCATCCGGCGAGAACATCGGATGGGTGGTGCACATTGAGGACGACGCGACCGATGCCGATGGCGATCACGATGACCGCTCCGCCTGCAATGAGCCAAGGGCGTATCGGCTGCCGCGTGACCGGTAGTGCGATGGTCAGCAGCGCGAGCACGCTGACCAGCACGCCGAGCGCGTGCCCGGACGGAAACGCTGTGGCGTGTGCGAATACCAGCGCGCCTTCGGGGCGAGGACGGTCCGCGGCCAGCTTGGCGATTTCGGTGACGAGCCCGCTGAGTTCGACGCTGATCACCAGGAACAGTGCTACGCGCAGCTTGCGCTGGATCAAAGCCACGACGATCACGACGAGAGTGAGCAGCCGAAATACCGTCGGGCCAAAGACGGTGCAGAACACATCCCAACCGGTCACCCAGCGCGGACGCGCGGCCCCATAGCGGTGCAGCGCCTCGAGCGCTGACGAGTCCATCGCGCTCAACCAGTTCCACTGCAGCACATGGCCGGTCCACAGCAGCGCATACACCGCGAGTGCTGCCGCGACGGAGGCGACGAGCAAATATCTGCGCGCTGTCATCCCACCAGCTCTACCACCCCGTTTCATTTCACGCGTTATGGTGGCTGACCATGGCGGTCTTTCTGCGCAAACTGCTCCGGATCGGCAAGCTACCCGACGACTTACGCGCGGAGGTCGAGGGCGAAGGCATCATCCAACTCGCGGAGTACGTTTCGGTGACGCGCCGTTTCTCCGGCAAAGTCCCCGGCAAGCGGTCGGCGGGCAGCATCGCCAGCTACGTCGGGTCGATGGCCGTCACGAATCAGCGGGTGCTCGGCACACTGTCATCGGTGCCCAAGTTGGCGGGCCGCACCATCGATCAGCGGTGGGATGCGCCGCAGGAGGGCGCGGTCAAGGCCGAGCTCTCGGAAACCGGTCTGCTGCTGGACGTCAACGTTGCCGAGGTCGACCCGCGGTGCACCGGCCACTTGTCACTGCACTACAAGGTCGACATCGCCGAGGATGTCCTCATGCGGCTGCCCCGGAGATCGCTCGCGTTCGACGTGCCGCCGGAGTACGTGTTCCGCGCGGTGGGGGTCCCCTACCATCCCTAGCTGATGAAAGCGCTTGGGAGACAGACGCTTTACTGAACCGCCGGGAGGTCAAGTGACAGCCGACACCGAGGCTTGCCGGGCGATCGTCCAGAATTTTGTCAACGCGATCGGCGACCAGAGGCTCGACGACGCACGAAGCCTCCTGCACGACGAGTTCGTCATCCACGCGGCGGGAGACGTACCGTACCGCGGCGATTACCACGGTCCCGAAGGCTTTTTCGCGCTCCTCGAGAAGATCTACCAGATAGTCGAACTCATCCCGAGCACAGAAACCCAGTACCTCGCGGACGGCGGAAAAGTCGTGCTCTACTACCGCCTCACATTCACCGCTCGCGCGTCCGGCGAGAGCGTCGAGATGGGCGTGGCCGAGGTGTTGTCGGTTCGCGACGGGTTGATCGTGGAACTCGATGTCTTCTACAAGAACCCGTCGGCGGTAACAGCCCTGCTGGAGGTGTAGCGACGTGCCGCAGAAGATCGCGTTCGTCACCGGAGGCGCATCCGGCATCGGGGCCGCGCTGACGACCAAACTGGCCGAGGGCGGGGCGGAGGTCTGGATCGCCGATCGTCAGGTGGAGCTGGCCCACCAATTGGCGGATCGCCTCAACAGCCGTGGCTCAACGGCGCACGCGATCGAGCTCGACGTGCGCGACTACCCATTGTTTGAGCGCGCGGCCGCCGAGGTCGTGCGGCAGTCCGGGCGCATCGACTACCTGTTCAACAATGCGGGCATCGGGGTGGCCGGTGAGATCGACTCATACATGCTCGATGACTGGAACGACGTCTTCGACGTGAACCTGCGCGGTGTCGTGCACGGAATTCAGGCGGTCTACCCGATCATGATCCGCCAGCATTCGGGTCACATCGTGAACACGGCGTCCATGGCCGGCCTCGTTGCGACGGTGGGCCAGGCGAGCTACACCGCGACCAAGCATGCCGTCGTCGCGCTCTCGAGGTCGTTGCGGATCGAGGCCGAACACCACGGCGTGCAGGTCTCGGTGCTGTGTCCTGGCGTGATCCGCACCCCAATCCTCGCGGGCGGCGAATACGGCCGCATCAACTTCCCCGGCCTCAGCCGCGAGGATGTTCTCAGGTCCTGGGAGGCGATGCGGCCGATGGCACCCGAGGTGTTCGCCGAACGCGCGCTCCGTGCCGTTTCACGGGGGGACGCGATCATCGTGGTGCCTGCCTGGTGGAAGGCGTGGTGGTACCTGGAGCGGCTGTCGCCTGCACTGTCGATGCGACTGGCAAAAACGCTGCTCAAGCGCCTACGTGCCGCGCAATCCACCGCCTGAAAATCCGTCCCGCAAACCCCGGCGTTCAGATGACCACAGGTCGGTGGCTAAGTTGGCTCTCGGTAAGTCAAAAGGTTGCCAGGCACCAGCGCCACACTGTTCGGTGTGCGGACGCCTTGAGGAAGGACCAGCGGTGACGGAGCGACGAGACAACGTGTTGATCGTGCATTGGCACGATCTCGGCCGTTATCTCGGCGCGTACGGTCACGCCGATGTCCAAAGCCCGCGACTCGACCAACTGGCCGCAGAGGGCATCCTGTTCACCCGCGCGCACGCCACCGCGCCGCTGTGCTCACCGTCGCGCGGCTCGCTGTTCACGGGCCGTTATCCGCAGTCCAACGGCCTCGTCGGCCTGGCCCATCACGGCTGGGAGTACCGCGCAGACGTTCGCACCCTTCCACAGGTGCTGTCCAAATCAGGTTGGCATACAACGCTATTCGGTATGCAACACGAAACCTCCTATCCCTCCCGGCTCGGCTTCGACGAATTCGACGTGTCGAACTCCTACTGTGAATACGTCGTCGAGCACGCAACCGGGTGGCTTCAAGATCCACCCCGGGCGCCCTTCCTGCTCACCGCGGGTTTCTTCGAAACCCATCGGCCATACCCACATGACCGCTACGAGCCAGCGGACGCCGACGACGTCGTGGTCCCCGACTACCTGCCGGATACTCCCGATATCCGCCAGGACCTGGCCAACTTCTACGGTTCGATCTCCGTCGCCGACGCCGCCGTGGGCCACTTGCTGGACGCGCTGGCGGCAACCGGACTGGACAGCACCACGTGGGTGGTGTTCATGACGGACCACGGCCCCGCGCTGCCCCGGGCCAAGTCGACGCTGTACGACGCAGGCACGGGTATCGCGATGATCGTGCGGCCTCCGCTCCGCACAGCGCCACAGGGGACGGTCTACGACGAACTCTTCAGCGGTGTCGACCTGGTGCCCACGCTGCTCGAACTCCTCGGCGTCGGAATTCCGGCCGATATCGATGGAATCTCCCACGCCCGCAATTTGCGGTCGCCGCAAAGTGACATCAAAGCGGCGCGCAGCGAGGTGTACACCACAAAGACGTATCACGATTCGTTCGACCCGATCCGCGCCATTCGGACGAAGGAATACAGCTACATCGAGAACTACGCGTCGCGCCCATTGCTGGATCTGCCGTGGGACATCGCGGAGAGCGCGCCGGGCCGCACGATGGCCCCGCTGGTGCACGGCCAACGTCCGGAGCGCGAACTGTATGACCTCGACGAGGACCCGACGGAATCGCACAACCTGTTGGGACCCGATGCCACGGACAAGGCCGGGGCCATCGCCAATGACCTCGCGCTGCTGTTGAACGATTGGCGTCAAAAGACCAGGGACGTCATACCTTCCGAATTCGCCGGTACCCGAATTGCCGAGCGCTACACCGAAACTTATCTGGAGATCCACGGACCGAGGATCACCAGCCGGTCTGCGATTGCAGCCGAACGCGGCATCGAAAACGACCACAGTTCCGAGCAATAGTTTTACTCAGGGTGATCGCATTGAGTTGCTATGCCGGGCCATTTGAATGCGATTAGGCTCACGCGCATGCCGGCCCATCCGACCGCGTACCTCGTGCTCGCGTCGCAGCGCAGCGGCAGCACGCTGCTGGTCGAATCGCTGAGGGCGACCGGCGTCGCCGGTGAGCCGGGTGAGTTCTTCCAGTACCTCCCGAGCACCAGCCAGTCACCGCAGCCGAGGCAGTGGTTCGAAGGCGTGGAGGACGCGTCGATACTGCGGCTACTGGACCCGCTTGACGAAGGCAAGCCTGACCTCGCGCCGCCTGAAGTCTGGCGTGACTACATCCGCACGGTCGGGCGCACACCCAACGGCATCTGGGGCGGCAAACTGATGTGGAATCAGACGCCGTTGTTGCTTCACAGGGTTGAGGGCTTGCCGGACCGGTCCGGCGACGGGCTCCTCGATGCGATTCGTGACGTCGTCGGCAGCGATCCCGTCCTGATCCACGTCTATCGTCCTGACGTTGTTTCCCAAGCGGTTTCGTTCTGGCGTGCCGTGCAGACGCGGGTCTGGCGCGGCAGACCCGATCCGGTGCGAGACGCCCGCGCGGAGTACCACGCGGGCGCGATAGCCCACGTGGTGTCGATGCTGCGCGCCCAGGAGGAGGGCTGGCGCAAGTGGTTCGTCGAGGAGGACGTTGCGCCGATGGAGGTCCCGTATCCAACGCTGTGGCGCAACCTCACCCAGGTGGTGGGCACCGTGCTGGAAGCCATCGGGCAGGATCGTCGGCTTGCTCCCGCGCCGGCGCTGGAGCGCCAGGCCGACCAGCGCTCCGATGAATGGGTGGACCGTTATCGCGCGGACGCCGAGAGGGAGGGACTACCGACATGACGACAGTCGAGACCAACTTCGACACCCTGCACGTCGACGAACTCCGGCTGCTCGAGGCCGAGGCGGTTCACATCATCCGTGAGGTGGTGGCCGAGCTGGAACGGCCCGTGCTGCTGTTCTCGGCGGGCAAGGACTCGATCGTGCTGCTGCGGTTGGCGGAGAAGGCATTTCGGCCGGCTGAGCTGCCGTTTCCCGTCATGCACGTCGACACCGGCCATAACTTCGATGAGGTCATCGAGTTTCGCGACCGCAGGGTCACCGGGCATGGCCACAAGCTGATCGTGGCGTCGGTGCAGGAGTCGATCGACAGCGGTCGCGTGCCCGACCCCGGTCCAGGCGCCTCCCGCAATCGCCAGCAGACCCGCACGCTGCTGGACGCCTTGGAGGCGGGCGGATTCGATGCAGCCTTCGGCGGCGCCCGCCGCGACGAGGAACGCGCCCGCGCCAAGGAACGCATCCTGAGCTTCCGCGATGAGTTCGGCCAGTGGGACCCACGTTCGCAGCGACCGGAGCCGTGGTCGCTGTACAACGGCCGGATCAAGAAGGGCGAGCAGGTCCGGGTCTTCCCGCTGAGCAACTGGACCGAACTGGACGTCTGGCGCTACATCGAGCTGGAAAACCTTGAGCTGCCCTCGATTTACTTCGCTCACGAACGCGAGGTGTTCGAGCGCGACGGCATCCTGCTGGCGGTGTCGGACTACGCCTCGCCGACCAACGGCGAGACCGCCGCGGTCGAGTGGGTGCGCTACCGCACGGTCGGCGACCTGACCATCACCGGCGCGGTCCGGTCCACCGCCACCGAGATCGAACAGGTGATCACCGAGATCTCCGCGGCCACCGTCTCCGAACGGGGCGAGACGCGCGCCGACGACCGGACGTCGGCCGCCGCCATGGAGGACCGCAAGCGCGAGGGGTACTTCTGATGACCCGCCAACTGCTGCGGATCACGACGGCCGGGTCCGTCGACGACGGTAAGAGCACCTTGATCGGCCGGCTGCTGCACGACACCGACAGCCTGCCCATCGATCATTTGGAAGCGGTGACCGACGAAGAGGGCATCGCGGATCTGGCCGCGCTGTCCGACGGCTTGCGTGCCGAACGCGAGCAGGGCATCACAATCGATGTCGCCTACCGCTTCTTCTCCACCGAGTCGCGCAGCTACATCCTCGCCGACACGCCCGGCCACGAGCGCTACACCCGGAACATGTTCACCGGGGCCTCCAACGCTCACGTCGCCGTCCTGCTCGTCGACGCCCGTGCGGGTGTGCTCCGGCAGACCAACCGACATGCGCGCATCGCAAAACTGTTGGGTATCAAGCACTTCGTTGCGACGGTCAACAAGATCGATCTCGTGGACTTCGCCCAGGCGCGGTTCGCCGAGGTCCAAGACGAGCTGCGTCAGGTGGCTGCCCGGCTCGGAAATGTCGACATCACCGTGATCCCGATCGCCGCCAAGCACGGCGACAACGTCGTGCACCGATCCGATCGCACCCCGTGGTATGACGGCCCCACCCTGCTGGAGTATCTGGAGAACGTCGAGCTGTCGGCACCCCAACCGGAGCCGAACAAGCTGCGGCTGCCCGTCCAGTGGGTGTCACGCCCCACCGCTGAGGCGCGCCGTCGCTACACCGGCAGGCTGTCCGCCGGGACGCTGCGTGTCGGTGACCCCGTGGTGAGCCTGCCAGCGGGCACGCGATCGACCGTCACCGTGATCGATACCCTCGATGACGAGCGCACGACAGGCGTTGCCCCGCTGTCGGTTTCGATCGAGCTGGCCGACGACATCGACGTCGGCCGCGGTGACGTGTTCGTCAGCGGCGCCGAGGACGCCACGCTGCCGGTGCCCGCGCGCGAACTCGACGCCACCGTGTGCTGGTTCATCGACAGCCCGCTGCGTGCGGGCGACCGGCTCGCGCTCAAACAGGGCGCCCGAACCGTACGAACCACCGTGCAGGCGTTGCACTCACGGCTCGATCCCGAAACCCTCGATGAGCTCGACAACCCAGTCGAGTTGGTGCTCAACGACATCGGCGAGGTGACGTTGCGCACCAGCTCGATCGTGGTCGCCGACCCGTATGCCGACAACCGCGACAGCGGGGCCTTCATTCTGATCGACGAGACGACGAACGACACCGTCGGCGCGGGCGCGATCATCGAACCCCGCGAGGTCAAGCCGGGCGTGCAGACTCGCAACGATATCCGGTGGCATCCGTCCGCACTCGACCGTAAGCACCGGTGGTTCGCCACCGGACAGCGCGGCGCCACCGTCTGGTTCACCGGGCTGCCCGCGTCCGGAAAGTCCACGATCGCGGTGGCGGTCGAGCGGGCGCTCGTCGAATCCGGTCAGGCGGCGTATCTGCTGGACGGTGACAACATCCGGCACGGTCTGTCTGACGATCTCGGATTCTCGGCAGGCGACCGCGCCGAGAACATCCGCCGGGTCGGCCATCTCACCCGCCTCTTCGCCGACTCGGGAGTGGTGGCGTTGGCGTCGCTGGTCTCGCCGCTGAAGTCCGACCGCGACATCGCCCGCGCCCTCAACGACGCCGCGAAACTGCCGTTCATCGAGGTCTATGTCGCCACGCCGCGCATCGAGTGCGAAAAGCGCGACCCCAAGGGCCTGTATGCGCGTGCCCGCGCGGGCGAACTCAAGGGCCTCACCGGCGTCGACGCGCCCTATGAGCCGCCCGAGAATCCTGATCTGGTCATCGACACCACCGGCGCCGATATCGACGCACTCGTAGGCCAGGTCCTCGACCTACTCGATAAGCGCCGTCAATTGACCTGAGCCACAACGAAGATGCGGCGGAACGGAAAGAAGGTCTTGCCGTCCGGTCGCATCGGGTATGCGGCGTCGAGCAGCGGGATCAGCTCCTGACGGAACTGCTGCCACTGCGGTTCGGTGAGCCGACTCTTGACCGGCCGCAGCGCCGTCCCGGTGATCCACTCCAACACCGGATTCTCACCGGTCAACTCGTGGATATATGTTGTCTCCCACGCATCGACGGTGCAACCCGCGTCGGTCAGAAGGGAGGCGTACCCCGTGGGGTCGGCTACCTGACCTTCACGGAACGGGAAGTCCTGCAACGGTTCTGACCACTGCTCATTGCTGGCCAGCTCGCGGACGGCCCGGTGTGACGGTGCATCGAAGTTGCCGGGCACCTGCATGGCGAGCCACGACCGCGGCGCCAATTCACCGGCCCACCGAACCAGCAGCTCTGCGTGCTCCGGTACCCACTGCAGCGTGGCATTGCTCACCACCACATCGGTGTCGGCCTGCGGAGTCCATGCCCGCACGTCGCCGACATGAGCGTCGACACCGCGTTCGCGCGCCGCATCCACCATCTCCTGCGAGCTGTCCCACGCCTCGACGACGGTGTCGGGCCAGCGCTGTGTAAGGCTCGCGGTGAGATTGCCGGGTCCGCAGCCCAGGTCCACGACGCGACGGGGGCTTTCGGCGCCCACCCGCGACAGCAGATCGAAGAACGGGCGGCCGCGCTGATCGGCGAAGGCGAGATACACATCGGGATTCCACATGCCGCAAGTGTCGCATTGGCCACCGGACTCACAGTGGGTTCGCAGTCTCGGCACAGCCCGCCGACCAGCCAACAGCGGCACGGTATGCAGCGTGACCGCCCTTCTCGTCGACCCACGCGTCGCGGCAGGCACCTCATGCCCCGGCCGCAACACCCGCTGGTCGTCCTGCGCTCTCGGCGCGCTGCTGACCGCGACGGCCGTCCTCTACGTGTGGGATCTGTCGGCCAGCGGATTCGGCAACACGTTCTACGCGGCGGCCGCACAGGCCGGGTCGAAGAGCTGGTCCGCCTGGTTCTTCGGCTCCCTGGACGCGCACAACTTCATCACGGTGGACAAGCCACCCGCCTCGCTGTGGGTGACCGGGTTGTCGATGCGGATGTTCGGCGTGAATAGCTGGGCGTTGTTGGCTCCGCAGGCGCTGATGGGCGTCGCCGCGGTCGCTGTGCTGTTCTTCACGGTGCGGCGGGCCATCGCCGACCCCGATCAGGGCGCAGCGGCGGGCCTTCTTGCCGGTGCGGCGCTGGCGCTCACCCCTGCGGCCGCGTTGATGTTCCGGTTCAACAATCCCGACGCGCTGTTGGTCCTCCTGCTGACGGTCGCGGCCTACTGCTTGACGCGTGCGGTTTCGGCCGCCTCGTGGCGGTGGCTGGCGATGGTCGGCGTCGTGATTGGCATGGGGTTCCTGACCAAGATGCTGCAGGGTTTCCTCGTGTTGCCCGCCTTCGGGCTGGCCTACCTGCTGTACGCGCCCACCACCTGGCCCAGGCGCCTGCTGCACCTGCTCACCGCCGCGGCCGTGCTCGTCGTCGCCGCCGGTTGGTGGGTGCTGGCGGTCCAATTGGTGCCCGCCAGCGCGCGACCCTACGTGGGCGGGTCGACGGACAACACCGTCTTGGATCTGGCATTCGGCTACAACGGCGCCAGTCGGATCTTCGGGCGTCACCGCAGCGAAGGTGCCTCGTTCGGCGACTGGGGCGGTGCCCACCTCCAGGCGTTCGGCGGTCAGGCCAGTTTGCACCGACTCTTCGCCGCCGAGATGGGCAGCGAGATCGCCTGGTTACTGCTTGTGGCGTTGTTCGTGATCGCGTTCGGAACATTTCTGGCCGTCCGCCGACTGCTGAGCCGCGCGGAGCTGTGCGCTTTGGTGATGTGGGGCGGCTGGTTCTTGGTGACCGCATTGGTGTTCAGCTTCATGGGCGGAATGCTGCATCCGTACTACACCGTCGCGCTTGCCCCGTCGATCGCGGCTCTGGTTGGGCTCGGAGGTCTCTTCGCGTGGCGAATCGGCAATTGGGACGGCCGCTTCGCGATGGCCGCGATGATCGGTCTTGCGGTGATGCCATCTGCGGTCTTATTGCACCGCAACGACTTTGGTCCCTCGTGGTTCCCGTGGCTCGTCGTGGGGGTGGGCGCAGCTGGTGCGATGGGCGTCATCTTGACCCGGCTACGGGTAGCCGCTGTCGTGCTCGGCGTCCTGGCCGGGCTCGCGGGCACCGCGGCGTTCACCGTCGCGACCGCGCTCACGCCGCACCACGGTTCGATACCGACCGCGGCGCACCAATCGAAGGTGACCGGCGCCTGGATGGGCGACGTGTCGACGAACACCGACCTGGCGAACCTGCTGGCAGGCACGCACACGCAGTGGTCGGCCGCGACGAATGGTTCGCAGTCGGCCGCGGCGCTCGAAATTGCGTCGGGCACATCGGTGATGGCGATCGGGGGTTGGAGCGGCGACCCGGTCCCGACGCTTGCGCAGTTCATCGACGACGTTCACGAGGGCAAGATCTCGTTCTACGTCGAAGCGGGTCGCGGCGCTGATTCGCCAGCCGTCCACGGCGAGGTCATCCGATCACCGCTGCACACTGCCTCGCACACCCGGGAGATCGCCGATTGGGTCGCGCAGCACTATCACGGCACGTTCATCGGGGGATCGACGGTTTACCGCTTGACATAACCGGGCCGGGTTACCATGCGGACGTGGACAGTCCGGACGCCGCTCCGCTGGATACGCCGATTCCAGTCCCCGATGTCCCCGGCGCCGACGCCACCGCCCGCGGCCTGCCTCGCCGCGTCGACCTCACATTGCGTCAACGGCTCATCGTCGATTCCTCGGCCGTCGCCGACATTGCACTGCGTACGGCGATCGCCTCCCTACTCAGCGCGACGATGATGCCGACCGTGGTCAGCGCCGCCCTGCACCGCTCCGAATCGCGCTTCGAGGGTGATCACCTCCGCTTCTACGCGGAGCTTGCGCACGCGCAGGACCCTGCCCTCTCCTTCCCCGCCCCGACAGAGGTGCCACGAGTCTCGTCTCGACCTGCCAATCCGGTCGCGGAGTTGATGGCCAAGGGCAGTGTTCACAACATTCGTTTCAACAGCAGCTTCCAGGCGGTCAACCCGGCGCTGCGCGACCAGTGTCGCGGGTATCTGCGCAACAACGTGGTGCACGCCCAGCATTGGGTCCACGACGACGGCCCCCATCCGACGCTGTGTGTGATCCACGGTTTCATGGGATCGCCGTATCTGTTTAACGGCCTGTTCTTCTCGCTGCCCTGGTTCTATCGCTCCGGCTACGACGTGCTGCTGTACACCCTGCCCTTCCACGGGCGCCGCGCCGAAAGGGCTTCGCCGTTCAGCGGTTACGGCTACTTCGCGCACGGCTTCGCCGGCTTCGCCGAGGCGATGGCACAGGCCGTGCACGACTTCCGGTCGCTGCTGGACTACCTCGAGTTCACGGGCGTGGACCGGATCGCGTTGACGGGCATGTCGCTGGGCGGGTACACGTCGGCGCTGATCGCCTCCGTCGACGACCGGATCCAGGCGGTGATCCCCAATGTTCCCGTCGTTGCGCCGGACAGGACCGTCGACGAATGGTTTCCGGCGAACTACGTGGTCCGGTTACGCAGTCGCATCGCCGGTACCGAAAACGAACTGTCCCGCGATGCCACCAGGTACCCCTCGCCGTTGAATTACAAGCCGTTGGTGCCAAAGGACCGGCGGTTGATCATCACCGGCCTCGGTGACCGGTTGGCGCCGCCCGAACAAGCCGAGATGCTCTGGGAGCATTGGGATCGCTGTGCGTTCCACTGGTTCCCGGGCAACCACATCTTGCACGTCAGCCAGCCGGACTACCTGCGCCGGATGACGCGGTTCATGCGCGATTTCATGTTCGCGTAAGCGAGCGCGTCTGGACGGGCCACCGCACACCGCTCAACAGAACATCGGACACAGCGGATTGGGCGTCTGGAGTGGTACTGGCGGCGGGTCGACGTCAGTGATCTCATTACGGTGTCGAGCTCGCCTTCGAATCGAGGTGCCGCATGAGCAATGTGTTCAATCGAATCGCCGCACGTATCGGTCGTGAACCCGACGCCACCCAACCGGCCGAAGGCAGCATGGGCCTCGGTCGCACGTTCATGCTGTGGCTGGCCGCCAATATGGTCGTCACCACCCTGTTGACGGGCACGCTGTTCGTGCCGGGCATTACCTACGCCACGGCGCTGCTGGTCATTGTGCTCGGAACGCTCATCGGCGTCACGGTGCTTGTCCTCGTCGGCACCATCGGCACCCGAACCGGACTGCCGACGATGATCCTGAGTCGAGGTGCCTTCGGTCGTCGAGGTGGTCACCTGCCGGCCCTGTTCAACCTGATCATCTTGATGGGTTGGAGTTGGGTGCAGGCCCTGCTGGCCGGGATCACGCTGAACTACGTAATCGCCGACTTCACGGGATTTTCCAGCCCGGTGCTGTTCGCCGTGCTGTGCCAAACACTAGTCGTCGTGCTCGCGCTGCTGGGCCATGCCGGCATCCAGCGGGTGGAGCCCTGGTTGGCGGTCGTGATGCTCATCGTGGCTGCGTCCGTATTCTTCACGGCATTTCGCGAGTTCGGCCTGTCCGGCTTCCTCGAAATCCCGGAACAGCCCGACGTGGGCATGACCGCCGCCATCGCCCTCGACGTTGTCGTTGCCACGGCGATCTCGTGGACCGTCTTGTCGGCCGACTTCAACCGGCACGCGATCACGCAGCGCGCAGGCATCGTCGGGACGACATTCGGCTATACCGCGTCGACAGTCATCTCCATGACGCTCGGCGCCACCGCGTTGGGCTACGTATTCCTTCGCGGCGGGAGAGACAACAAGTTTCGACCCGACAGTGATCCTGCAAGAGTTCGGCCTGCCCCTCGCAATCGTCATCTTTGTATCGGTCATGGCCACAAACACACTGGTGGTCTACGGCATGACGATGTCGTTCGCGAACCTTCGGCCGAACAATGACTACGTGCGCGCGGCGCTGGTGATCGGGTTGATCTCGATCGCGGGTGCGACGTGGCAGGGCATCCTCGACCAGTTCGTGACGTTCCTATTCCTGATCAGCGCGCTGTTCGTACCCGTCTTCGCGATCATGATTGTCGACTACTGGATTCTGCGCCGCGGACGTTACTCGACGAGCGACCTCGTGGTTCCGCGCGGCGGCGCCTACTGGTACCTCGGCGGCGTGAACCCAATCGCGGTGGGGTCCTTCGTCGTTGGCGCCGCTCTTGCGTATTACTGGACACGGATAAGTCCGCTGCCGTTCGGAGCCACGCTTCCGACGTTCGCGGTCACCTTCGTGCTTTACCTGGGGCTGAGCCTTGCCTTGGGCTCAAAAGTAGACCGACGCGAGACGCAGCCGGTCGCAACAAAGAAGCCCCAAGCATGACCGTGGTGGTGCGGCGGATCGTCGACCTGTCCCATCCGATCAACGCTGAGACACAGGTGTATCCGGGCGACCCCGTACCGGAGCTGAGCCCTGCGACCACCATCGATCGGGACGGGTACAACGTGCTCCACGTGTCCATGGGGTCGCAGACGGGCACGCATGTCGACGCGCCGTACCACTTCCTCGCAGACGGCGCACGAATCGACACGATGGATCTCGCGATGTTCCTAGGTCCTGCGACGGTAATCGATTTGCGCGGGCTCGCCCCGCGCTCCGTGATCTCCTGGCCACGGCTCGAGCCACATATCGCGGAAATGGCCAACGGGTCAATCCTTGTGCTACATACCAATTGGTCCCGACGCTGGCGCTCGCCGGCCTATCTCGACCATCCCTACCTCGGCCACGACGCCGCGAAAGGCATTGTGGCTGCCGGAGTTCGAACGGTGGCGATCGATGCGATGAGCGTCGACGAAACACCGCCGCTGGGCGCAGAGGCGGGCAGCTACGCCGCGCACGACGTACTACTCGGCGCCGGCTGCGCAATCGTCGAGAACCTCACCAATCTCGATGCGGTCGACTTCGACCAGCCATTGCTCAGCGTGCTGCCGATCCGCCTTGCGGATGCGGACGGCGCACCAGTAAGAGCCGTCGCGCTTCAACTGGAGTGATCGTGCTCGCCATGAGCCTCACGGTGCAGGCGACAAGTGCTCATGCACCGCGAGCCAGCGGCCGTCGCCTTGGCGGGCGAACACGATCGTCTCGCGCTCATGCAATGTCTCGCCACCGGCGCTGGTCTCCACGTCGGTGACGACATCGTGGATCCACACCGCCGCGTCGCCGAGTACCTGAACCCGGACGGCGGAAGAGGTGCAGCCGTCAACCCGAAACCCGTCCTCGCGCACCCATCGGTCCCACAACTGCCGGTACGCGCCAACGGAGTCCAGCCGCTCCGATGTGTTGTGGAAAACAAAGCAGCGCATCATCGGCGAAACAGGCGAAGTAGTCCTCGAGCCGCCCAGATCCGAACGCTGCCACCAGCCGCTCGGCCGTCGCTCGAACCTCGTCCTCGTCGTCTCCCATGGCGCCCTCCTTACCGATCACGACAGGGTGCTAATCATCGTCGCATCGAACCTCTCAGCCGGCACCGGCTCAGGGACATCAGGTCCGCCTAGACCAGCGGACGGCCGGTCCGGATTCGCCAGTCGAGGTCTTTCAGCATCCAGTTGCACGGGAACCGCCGGACGAACCGCGGCAACAGGTTGTTGATCCTGCCGATTGCGGCCATCACGTGGTTGAACCGCCGCTGCTTGGCCGCGTCCCACGGCAGCTTCATTTCGTCGCGGAACCGTTGCGGCAGAAAGCCCGTCGTGATGAACAGGTTGACGGAGTCGATCCGCCGCTGGAGCCAGCGTGGAAGGGTCACACTGGCGACGCGGCCGGCAGCGATCGGATACAGGTACTCCCGCACGGCGTCGTCGATGTGCACCAGGTCAAGCGACTGTTCCCAGTACTCGTCGAACGCCTTGCGGTCGGCGGGCCACATCTCGGCGGGCACCTGCAGGGTGGTACCGAGTGCCTTCCCGTCCCGGTAGTGGACGTCGGCCCACTCGTCATCCATTTCGCCTACGAAAATGCGATAGCAGTCCACGAAACCCTTGTAGAGGCAGGCGGCCACCCACATCTGCAGGCCCCTGTCGAAGGCGTTGTATGCCACGGGGCTGTCCGGCGTCGAGTACACCTCCGCGTGGGATCCGTTGACCGCACGCCGATACGTCGCCTTCTGGGTCTCGGTGCCGACGAGCGCAACGGCGAGATAGGTGAAGGTCGTTCTCGCCCGCTTGATGGGATGCCGATCCGCGCGTCCGCTCTCGACCCGGCTGTCCTTGACGCCATAGCCGACACCGGGCCGGGCCAGCTCCATGATGACGTTGGCCGCCCCGGACAGCAGCCCGATTCCGAGCATGGCGTCCTCGGAGGAGGACAGCCTCCGCGGAGGCCGCCTGCCGCCGGGCAGGACCGGGTCGTTGATCGCCCTTCCGACGTGGTCGATCGGCGCACTGACCGTCATTGGGCGGAGGCGTTCCTCGACCGCCGCTGGTCACCCCCATTGGCAAATGTGAGAACGCATGTTTCCTGATCTTGCCCCCCAGCGAGCTGACGGGTGTCAAGATGGTTCGTATGGCACAGGTGCGGCCGTACCGCGGCATCGAAGCGGCCGAGCGTCTGGCGCAGCGCCGCGGACGGCTACTGGCTGCTGGGCTGGACCTGTTGGGCGCCGACGGCGGCGATCCTGCCGAACTGACGGTGCGCGCGATCTGCGGGCGAGCCGGACTCGGTGTTCGGTACTTCTACGAAAGCTTCCACGACAAGGACGACTTCGTCGGTGCGGTGTTCGATTGGGTCATCGCCGATATCGCCGCCACCACACAGGCCGCGGTCGCCGCGGCACCGCCGAGGGAGCAGAGCCGGGCCGGTATGGCCAACATCGTGCGGACCGTTGAGGGTGAAGCGCGGGTGGGCCGACTGCTTTTCAGCTCGCAGTTATCCAACGCGATGATCGTTCGCAAGCGCGCGGAGTCGAGCACGCTGATGGCGATGCTGTCGTTTCAACACGCCAAGGGAGACAGCGACCGTATCAAGGCGGCGGCGCACTTCGTCGTCGGCGGTGTCACACAGATGATCAGCGGTTGGCTGTGCGGCGACGTCCAGCTGGGCACCGAAGAGCTCATTGACCAGCTCGCGATGATGATCGACCGGCTCGCCGATCCCAAGCTGTATAAGGCTTAGCTGCCTGCGGGCACCTTCGGGCGCCGTTCCGCCGCGGTCTTGGGCGCCGTCTGGGTATCGTTCTCGGTGAATTGCTTGGTCCAACAGGCAAACTCGAGAGTTATGCCGTCAGGATCGTGGAAGTAGAACGACCGCACGTAGACGCCAGGGTGCACGGTCGCCGAAACCTGCGCGGCGCTCTCGTCGTGATTGAGCACAGGTCCGACCCGTACACCTTTGTCCTTGAGCCGTTGCCGATACTCGTCGAATTTCTCTGCAGGCACATGGAATGCCAGATGATTCATCGTGCTAACTGCGCTGACGATGTCGCCGATCCCGGGTATCGCCTCGGGTGACGAGATACCAGGGATGCGATCGGGCGATTCGGTGAACCAGAAGAACGCCACGCAATCGCCGTTACCGGCGTCGAAGAAGAAATGCTGCCCCATGCCACCCGGCAGGTCGAGCGATTTGATCAGCGGCATCCCTAGGACATTGCTGTAGAAGTCGACGGTGCGCTCCATGTCCGAGCACACAAGGGCGACATGGTTGATACCGCCGAGCTCGAATTCGGAGTTGAGATTGTTGGGCTTGATCACCTTGCGCCTCCTCCATTCTCTGGTCAAGAAGGCAATCTGAATCTAACATCAGTTTCAGGTCCGATCAACGGCCGACCAGGGAGCCCAGCGGCAGTGACAGTCAGCCCCCGCGAACAGTTTCCGACCCTGCGCGGGCGGCAAACGCAGGCCGCGATCGACGCGGCCGCCAGGTCGGTTATTGCGCGCAAAGGCATTCTGGCAGCAACGATTTCAGAGATCGCGGCAGAAGCCGGTAAGTCCACCGCATCCTTCTACAACTACTACGACTCCAAGGAAGCGATGGTCCGCGAGTGGGCGGTGCGCTTCCGCGACGAGGCGAGGGAACGTTCGCGTGCCACCGCCAAACCGGAGCTGACGAACTGGGAGCGCTCGTATGAGGCGGCGGCCGCGCACTGGTACACCTACCGCAACCGGCTGGCCGAGATCATCAGCGTCTCGCAGCTGGCGATGGTCAGCGACGACTTCGCCGAGTACTGGAACGACATCTGCTCATTGCCGATCGGCCTGATCACGGCCATGGTGAAACAGGCTCAGCAACAAGGGTTCTGCTACCGTGACGATCCTCACCTGATCGCGGTCGCGATGGTGTCGATGCTCAACCAGTTCTGCTACACCCAACTGTCGGGTGACGGTTCGGCAGAGTCCGTCGACGACGAAGCGTGCGTCACCACCCTCGCCAACATCTTCTACCGGACGATCTACCACAAGGAGGCCGCGCCGAAATGAGCAAGACACCGGCGGCATCTGCGACACCGGGCGTCACCCTGGAGTTCGTCGGGATGGACTCGCCGACGGCTCGCCGGGCCGGGTCGGGTGGGCACCCGTGCCAGGGGCTCTATCACCGAGGCGTGGGACGCAGGCCGAAGGTCGCGATGATCGCCACGCACTACCAAATCGATTTCTCTGAACACTATCTCGCCGACTACATGGCCACCCGCGGCATCGGTTTCCTCGGGTGGAACACCCGGTATCGCGGATACGAGAGCAGCTTCCTGCTCGACCACGCACTGGTCGACATCGGCGTCGGTGTGCGCTGGTTGCGCGAGGTTCAGGGTGTGGAAACCGTGGTGCTACTGGGGAATTCCGGTGGCGGATCGCTGATGGCGGCCTACCAGGCGCAGGCGATCGAACCGCACGTGACGCCGCTGGAGGGGATGCGGCCCGCCGCCGGGCTCGCCGACCTGCCACCCGCCGACGGCTATGTTGCCAGCGCAGCGCACCCCGGCAGGCCCGACGTTCTTACCGCATGGATGGACGCCGCGATCATCGACGAGAACGACGCCTTGGCAACCGATCCCGACCTCGACCTGTTCAATAGGAAGAACGGGCCGCCGTACTCCCCTGAATTCATCGCGCGTTACCGCTCTGCGCAGATCGCCCGCAACAACGCGATCACCGATTGGGCGGAGACAGAACTGAAGCGGGTGCATGCAGCGGGCTTTTCCGACCGCCCGTTCACGGTGCTGCGCACCTGGGCCGATCCCCGCATGGTCGATCCCACGCTGGAGCCGACGAAGCGACCGCCGAACATGTGCTACGCCGGCGTCCCGGCCAAGGCCAACCGGTCGGCACATGGCATCGCCGCCGCCTGCACACTGCGCAACTGGTTGGGTATGTGGAGCCTGAAGCACGCGCAGACGCGCGCCGAAGCCCACCTCGCCCGAATCAATTGCCCCGCGCTGGTGATCAACGCCGAGCAGGACACCGGCGTCTACCCGTCGGACGCCCAGCGCATCTACGACGCACTCGCCAGTTCGGACAAATCGCAGCGCTCGATCGACACCGACCACTACTTCACGACACCAGGGGCTCGCAGCGAGAAGGCCGACACGATTGCCAGGTGGATCGCGAAGCGGTGGCGCTGAGCTGGCGATTACGGGCAACGGGTATTCTCGGGCCCAACCGACCGGTTAATAGGGAAGGCAGCGCGGCATGCCCATTGCGATCAGTCCTGAGCACAACGACCTGGCCGACTCGGTCCGGTCCCTGGTAGCGCGGGTGGCGCCGTCAGACGTGCTGCATGAAGCACTCGAAACCCCGATCCCCAACCCGCCGCCGTATTGGAAGGCCGCGGCAGAGCAGGGTTTGCAGGGCGTGCATCTCGCGGAATCGGTTGGTGGACAAGGCTTCGGAATCCTCGAACTGGCGATCGTCATCGCCGAGTTCGGCCACGGTGCGGTGCCGGGCCCGTTCGTGCCTTCGGCGATCGCCAGCGCGCTGATCGCCGCGCACGACCCCGACGCCAAGCTCCTCAACGAACTGGCGTCCGGCGAGATCATCGCCGCGTACGCCATCGATTCGGGGCTCACTGCCACCCGGCACGGCGATGGCCTGGTCATCCGCGGCGAGGTGCGCGCGGTGCCCGCGGCGGCCGAGGCGTCAGTCCTGGTCCTGCCCGTCGCGATCGACAGCGGCGAGGAATGGTTGGTGCTCGACGCCGATGCCCTCGAGATCGAACCGGTGCGCAGCGTCGACCCGCTGCGGCCGGTGGCCCATGTACGGGCCAATGCCGTCGAGGTCGGCGACGACCGCGTGCTGAGCAACCTGAGTCGGA
The DNA here is from genome assembly GCA_963848855.1 of uncultured Actinomycetota bacterium. Classification (GTDB taxonomy): domain Bacteria; phylum Actinomycetota; class Actinomycetes; order Mycobacteriales; family Mycobacteriaceae; genus Mycobacterium. The sequence goes on along the minus strand of CAWKFL010000003.1, from coordinate 39,507 downwards.
CGCTGGCGCGGGCGCTGATGTCGACGCTGCTGGCCGCCGAGTGCATCGGCGTCGCGCGCTGGGCCACCGACACGGCGTCGGCATACGCCAAGATCCGCGAGCAGTTCGGTCGTCCGATCGGCCAGTTCCAGGCCATCAAGCACAAATGCGCCGAGATGATCGCCGACACCGAGCGGGCGACAGCGGCGGTGTGGGACGCTGCGCGCGCCATCGACGAAGCAACGCAAGACGATTCGGACGACAGCGGCTTCGAGTTCGCCGCCGCCGTCGCGGCCACTCTGGCACCGGTCGCCGCACAGCGCTGCACGCAGGACTGCATCCAGGTGCACGGCGGCATCGGCTTCACCTGGGAGCACGACACCAACGTCTACTACCGCCGTGCGCTCGTGCTGGCCGCCTGCTTCGGCAGGCACGCCGATTACCCGCAGCAGGTCGTCGACGTCGCGACCAGCACGGGTACGCGCAAGCTCAACATCGACCTCGATCCGGAGACCGAGAAGCTGCGTGACGAGATCCGCGCGGAAGTCGCTCGGCTCAAAGCGATTCCACGCGAGGACCGCAACACCGCGATCGTTGAGGGGGGCTGGGTACAGCCCCACCTGCCGCTGCCGTGGGGCCGCGGCGCAGGTCCCGTCGAGCAGATCATCATTGCCCAGGAGTTCAACAGCGGCCGCGTGCGGCGACCGGCGATGGGCATCGCGGCCTGGATCATTCCGTCCATCGTCGCGTTCGGCACCAACGATCAACAGGAGCGCTTCCTGCCGTCGACGTTCCGCAGCGAAATGATCTGGTGCCAGCTGTTTTCCGAGCCAGGTGCAGGCTCCGACCTGGCGAGCCTGACCACCAAGGCCACCAAGGTCGACGGCGGCTGGCGGATCACCGGTCAGAAGATCTGGACCACCGGCGCGCAGGTGTCCGAATGGGGTGCGCTGCTGGCACGCACCGACCCGAGCGCACCGAAGCACAACGGCATCACCTACTTCCTGCTGGACATGCGCAGCGATGGCATCGAGGTCAAGCCACTGCGCGAGCTGACCGGCAACGCGATGTTCAACACCGTGTTCATCGACGATGTGTTCGTTCCCGACGAGTTGGTGCTCGGCGAGGTGAACCGCGGCTGGGAGGTCAGCCGCAACACGTTGACCGCCGAGCGGGTGTCGATCGGCAGCAGTGAGGCGCCGTTCCTGCCGAGCCTGGATGGCTTCGTCGAGTTCATCCGCGACGGCCACTTCGACCAAATCGCGCAGAACCACGCCGGCAGGCTGATCGCCGACGGCCACGCCGCCAAGGTGCTCAACATGCGCTCGACGCTGCTGACCCTTGCGGGCGGCGACCCGATGCCCGCGGCGGCGATCTCGAAGCTGCTGTCGATGCGCACCGGCCAGGGCTATGCGGAGTTCGCGGTGTCCTCGTTCGGCACCGACGCCGCGATCGGGGACAGCACCCAGATCCAGGGCAAGTGGGCGGACTTCCTGCTGACCAGCAGGGCCACTACGATTTACGGCGGCACGTCGGAAGTGCAGCTCAACATCATCGCCGAGCGACTGCTTGGGCTGCCGCGCGACCCTTAAGGAAGTGAGGGCGAGCCCACGAGCGGTGACGTCACGCTGCGCCAGCTGCGCTACTTCGCCGCACTCGGCGAAGAACTGAACTACCGCCGCGCCGCCGAGCGGTTGTTCATCACGCAGCCCGCGCTGTCGACCGCGATCAAACAGCTCGAACATCAGCTCGGCGTCATGCTGTTCACCCGCAACACCCGGGAAGTGTCGCTGACCGAAATCGGCAGGGCATGGCTGCCCAAGGTCAACGAGGCGCTGGGTGGAGTCGATTCGGCGGTCGACGAGCTAATCGCGCTGTCCGCGCACTACCGCCGCGTTCGGCTGGGCTATCTGATCGGGACCGGTGCCGACCTGTTGTTCCGGCTGGTACGGCATTTCGAGACCGCGCACCCCGAAATCTCCGTCGAGCCACGAGAATTCGACTTCTCCGATCCGACCGCCGGACTCGCCGACGGCAGCACGGAAGTGGCCATCATCAGGCCACCCGTCGATCTGCCCGAACACCGGATGTTCATCCTGGACGCCGAGGACTGGGTCGCCTGCCTCCCGCGCGACCATCGGCTGGCCGACCGGTCCGAGTTGGCGATCGCCGAACTGCTGGACGATCCGATCGTGGTCGCGCCTGCGAGTGCGGGGCGGTGGCGTGACTACTGGATGGCGATGGATGCCCGCGGCGGTAAGCCGCCGACCATCGCGGCGGTCGCCGCCACCTACGAAGAGGAGACGACCACGATCGCGCGGGGTCTGGGGATCAGCTTCACCAGCGAGGCGAGCGCGCGGCTCTACAACCGGCAGGGCATCGCCTACGTGCCGATCACCGATCGCCCCCGCAACTACACCGCGCTGGCCTGGAATCCCGCCGGACTCACCCGCGAGGCCGCCGCGCTTGTTCGCCACGTCCGGGAGGGGTGGAGCTTTGGTGAAGGTCAGGCAGTGGAACGGCCCGCAACTTATTACTGACGCCACTTATAAAGAACGGTTATAAGTAGATCAGAAAGTGGAACTTCCGCAAAGCATCGGATCACGGTTTCCTGTGAACACTGTCCGCCCATCTGCGCTGGAGAAACCATGACCGATCTAGTACCCGCCGCCGGCGAGAAGGTTCCGCTCCCGGCGAATGCCGAGGATGCCAAGCTCGAGCAGTTCGGCTATACCCAGAAACTCGACCGGTCCGTCGGCAAGCTGGCGTCGTTCGCCCTCGGCTTCGCGACGATCAGCGCTACCACCGCGGTCTTCACCGGGTTCGGCGCGGGCTACTTCACCGCAGGCGGCCCGTTCGTATGGACCCTGCTGCTCGCCGCCGCAGTGTTCCTGATCTGGACGTTCATCGCCGCCGACCTGTGCGCGAAGATCCCGCTGGCCGGCTACGCCTACCAGTGGACCAGTCGAATCCACGGTTCGATGATGGCCTTTTTCACCGGCGTGCTCGCGCTCGCCGGCTGGGTATGCGGTATGACCGGCGTCGGGTTCATCCTGTCCGGCTACCTCGGCAGCCTGTTCGGCTGGAACATGAGCCAGACCGCCCAGATCCTCCTCGCTATCGGCGTGATGGCCGTCTGCATGCTCGTCAACCTCTACGGCGTGCGATTCGCGACGATGGTCAACAACATCGGCGTGAGCCTCGAACTCGTCGTGACCGTCGGCGCCACTGCCTTGGTCGCCATCGTCGCGTTCTCCTCCCCCGCGAACCACCAGCCGATCTCGGTGCTGTTCACCGGAGGCACCGCCGACGAACACAGCGCCTACATCCTGGCCTGGCTGGCCGCGTCGCTCGGACCGTTCTTCGGGTTGATCGGCGTCGAGGCCAGCGCGGATATCGCCGAGGAGACCAAGGACGCCCGCCGCGTCATTCCGCGGACGATGTTCTACGCGCTGACGGCATCGATCGTCATCGAGTTCCTGATGTACGTCGTCTACGTGCTGGCGATCAGGGACGCCGGCGCAGTCGAGGCCGCATCGTCTGCCCCGATCGAGGAGATCATCACCCAGCAGGTCGGCCCCGTCGTCGCCCAGATCGTCGTCGCCGTCGCGCTGACCAACGTGATGGCGTGCATCCTGGCCAACATCCTGGTAGCCACCCGGCTCACCTATTCGATGGCCCGCGACAACATGCTGCCGTTCTCCCATGTGTGGCGGCACGTGTCGCCCTCGAACCGCACGCCCACCTACGCGGTGCTCGGACTGTTCGGCCTGTCGACCATCCTGCTGCTGTCCGCCCTGGTCAGCGAGAAGGCGTTCTTCCTCATCATCGGGCTGTCGTCGCTGGCGGTGTGCGCGATGTATTTCCTGCAGACGGTGGCGGTGCTGGTCGGAAGCCGCCGCGGCACCATCCCTGCGCCGGAGCCCGGCACATTCGACCTGGGCCGGGCCCGCGTGCCGGTTGCCGTAATTGCCCTGATCGCGTTCGCAGGGGTGTGTTCGGCGCTGATCTTCCTCCCGCAGTTCGCCAATAACGGCTACGTGTTCGGAGGCCTCTTGGTGCTCGCCGGCCTCTGGGCCGTCACCGGACTCCGCAAGCGGCTGGCGACCGGTGACGCCGGACCGAACTACGCCAAGTCCCACCTCTCCTGAGACATCTGAAAGGACAAGACTTCTCATGACCATCACTCCGACCCTCGGCACCTCCAACCTCGTCGCCGTCGAACCCGGCGCCATCCGGGAAGACACCCCGCCCGGCTCGGTCATCCGATACAGCGACTACGAACTCGACACGTCGAGCCCGTTCGCGGGTGGCGTGGCGTGGATCGAAGGCGAATACATTCCCGCCGAGGACGCCAAGATCTCGATCTTCGACACCGGCTTCGGCCACTCCGATCTCACCTACACGGTGGCGCACGTGTGGCACGGCAACGTGTTTCGGCTCGGTGACCACCTGGACCGCCTGCTCGACGGCGCGCGAAAGTTGCGGCTCGACGCTGGTATGACGAAGGACGAACTCGCCGACATCACCAAGCGCTGCATCTCGATGTCGCAGTTGCGCGAATCGTTCGTCAACCTGACCGTCACGCGGGGTTACGGAAAGCGCAAGGGCGAGAAAGACTTGTCCAAACTCACCCATCAGGTTTACATCTACGCGATCCCCTACCTGTGGGCGTTCCCGCCCAACGAGCAGATCTTCGGCACCACCGCGATCGTCCCCCGCCACGTGCGGCGCGCCGGTCGCAACACCGTCGACCCGACGATCAAGAACTACCAGTGGGGCGACCTCACCGCGGCCAGCTTCGAGGCCAAGGATCGTGGCGCGCGCACGGCGATCCTGATGGACGCTGACAACTGCGTCGCGGAGGGACCGGGCTTCAACGTCGTCATAGTCAAGGACGGCAAGCTGGCGTCGCCGTCCCGCAACGCACTGCCGGGCATCACCCGCAAGACGGTTTTCGAGATCGCCGACGCGATGGGTATCGAGGCCACGTTGCGCGATGTGACCAGCCACGAGCTCTACGACGCCGACGAGCTGATGGCGGTCACCACCGCCGGCGGGGTCACCCCGATCATCTCGCTCGACGGCGAGCCGCAGAGCGGCGGCGCACCAGGACCGCTGACGACTGCGATCCGCGACCGGTTCTGGGCTCTGATGGACGAGCCGTCGCCGCTGATTGAAGCCATCGGCTACTAAAATTCACCTAGCCCGGGGGCTACCATGGAAATAGTTCGGTAGCCCCTAGTGGTTGGCAGAAGATATGAGCACCATCGGACGTCGCATCGTGCAATCGGTTGTCATCGCGGCAGGCGCGCTTGCGTTACTGACCACGCCTTCCGCCGTGTTCCCCGATAGCGCCCCGGAAGCGTCGGCCCGACCCTGCTACAACGGCACCATCCCGTGGGCGCCGTTCGTACCGAGCTGCACGATTCCCGGTCCGCAGGCTCCGCGGGTCCGCGGGTCGGCGCCGGACGCGAATGCGATCATCGCGTGCCGCAACCATCCCGGTTGCCTGTCCTGGTATGTCAACGGCCCGTACTGATAGGGGCCGGGTCGTTTCGGCCCGGCACTGCGGGGAACGCGTGAATCATGACCCACGACGTCGAGAAGCGTTTCGACCATCCGCCGACGTTCCGCGCGGCCGCCACATATGTCGGCGTGGTCGTCGCGATCGCTGCGCTGGCTTTTGCGTTCTACGCGTTCACCGAACGGGATTCGGTGGTGGCCGCGTCGGCCGTTCCTTTGGTCCTCTTGTTCGGCGGCATCGGAGCGTTCGTCAAGACCTATGAGGTGTGGAAGGCCGAGGGCGCGTGGCCGGCCTGGCAGGGTGCCGGGTGGTTCCTGCTCACGTTCATGCTGTTCTGCCTGTCCATCCCGGCAGCGGCGGCATACGCCTAAGGGAGGATCGAGTCGACGTAGCCACCGTCGACCCGCAACGCTCCCCCGGTCGTCGCCGAAGCGAACTCCGACGCGAGATAGGTCACCATATTGGCGATTTCGGGCGGTTCGATGAGGCGCTGCAACAGCGACTGCGGTCGGTACTTGCGCATGAACTCGCGCTGGGCCTCCTCCCATGGCAACGACTTGTCGACGAGTTGGTAGACGAAATCCTCGACTCCTGCCGTGTGCGTGGGCCCGGCGATGACGGAGTTGACGGTGACGCCGGTGCCCGCCGCGTCTTTGGCGAAGCCGCGTGACAACGCCAGCAGCGCCGTCTTCGAAACCCCGTAGTGAATCATCTCTTCGGGGATCACAACCGCTGAGTCGCTGGCGATCTGAAGCGCCCTGCCCCAACCGCGTTCGATCATGCCTGGCAGGTAGCTGCGGATAAGGCGCGCTGCGGCAAGGACATTCACCTCGAAGTAGGTGCGCCACTGGTCGTCGGTGATTTCGCGGGCGGGCACCGCCTCGAAAATGCCGAGGTTGTTCACCAGAATGTCGACGTCAGGTAGCTGGCGCAGCAGTTCGGCCGCACCGTCCGCGGTGGTCACGTCGGCGGCGACGCCGATGACGTCGCCACGCAGGCGGCCGACCGCCTCGTCGACGCGCTCGGGGGTGCGGCCGTTCACCGCCACCCGCGCGCCACTGTTGGCGAGGCCCTCTGCAATGGCGAAACCGATGCCTTGCGTCGAGCCGGTGACGAGCGCGGTCTTTCCAGTCAGATCAATGTCCACGCGGAGGTACTACCACGGCGGCTGGCGAACTATTCCTCGTCGGTGTCAGTCGACGTCAGTCGACCTCGATCTCCCGCAGCTCCATCTTGAGGACCTTTCCTGTCGGGTTACGTGGCAATTCGTCGAGGAAGACGACCTCGCGCGGCACCTTGTAGCGGGCGAGATGGTCCTTGACGTAGGTCTTGATGTCGTCCTCGCCGATGCTGGCGCCCTCGGTCTTGACCACGAACGCGCGCAGCCGATGGCCCCATTCCTTGTCCTCCACGCCAAGCGCAGTGGCCTCGACGACCTCGGGGTGACCGCTGATCAGGTCCTCGACCTCTGCGGGGAACACATTTTCGCCGCCGGAGACGATCATCTCGTCGTCGCGTCCACTGACGTAGAGCAGACCGTGCTCGTCGAAGTAGCCGACATCGCCCGAGGACATCAACCCGTCGATGATCTGCTTGTGGCCGCCGCCGGTGTAGCCCTCGAACGGGAAGAAGTTGCCGACGAAGATTCGGCCCACCTCACCCTGCGGCAGTTCGTTGCCGCCGTCGTCGAGGATCTTGACCTTCACGCCCTTGACCACAGGCCCGACGGTGGCCGGGTTGATCGACAGGTCCTTGGGCCGCGCGATCGTGGCGAATGCGATCTCGGTCGAGCCGTACAGGTTGTAGACAACAGGCCCGAGTTCCTTCAGCGCACGGGTGGCCAGTTCGGCCCCGAGCTGCGATCCGGACACAAACACGATCCGTAGCGACGACAGGTTCGGCTTGCGCTCCATGCCGTCGAGCGCATCAAGGATGCGCGACAACATGACCGGAACCACGACCACGGCGGTCACCCCGTGCTGTTCGATGTCCTCGAGCACCGTGACCGGCTTGAACCGGCGCCGCAGCACCAGCGTCGAGCCGAGCATCATCGCGATCGTCGCGTGCAGGAAACCCAGCGCGTGGAACATCGGCGCGGGCAACGACGTCACCTCACCCGACCTGAACGGGACGTGCGACAGCACACCACCGATCGGGGCAAGCGTCGGCGGCGTACTTCTGTTGGCGCCTTTGGGAGTTCCTGTGGTGCCGCTGGTAAGGATGATGATCGATGAGTGCCTGGTGGCCTTTGGCGCGGGCTGGCCGGAGCTCCTGGCGACGAGGTCTTCCAGTGTCTCGTCGGTGCTGCCGGACGGCTCGTCCTTATCCGGGTTGACGCCGAGTGCCCGCAGCTTGCCCAGCGGCGGATCGGCCTTGGACACCGCCTCGTAGTACTCGTCGTCGTAGATGACAAGTTTGGCGCCCTCGCGCTCGGACACCTCCTTGATCTGCGGCCCCGAGAACTCGCTGTTGAGCAGGATGATGCGTGCGCCGACGCGGGCGGCCCCGTAGACGGCGACCAGGAACCACCGGTGGTTACGGGCCAGGATCGCGACACCGTCACCACCCTTGACGCCCATCGCCCGCAGCCCGTTGGCAACCTCGTGGGCGGCCTCATCGAGTTCGGCGAACGTGATCTCGCCGAAGTCGTCGATGATCGCGGTGCGGTTGGGCGTACGACGCGCGTTGAGTGCCGGGATCATGCCGAACTCGCCCCATCGCCGAATGTCGGCGAGCATGGCGGCGACCTTCTGCGGGGGTTCCAGCTTGAACGCGCCCGCCGCCAGCATCTTGTAGGCGTAGTGCAGTTCGGCCGCCCCGCGTTCGGCGAGCTGCTGAGCTTTGGCAACTGCCTGCAACGGAAGTTCGGTTAGCTTCGGCATACGCCCACAATATGTGACTGCCGTCTCACGTCAGCCGGGAAATTACCATGACGGATATGCCCGCTCCGCGCTTCTTGGAGGTTGCAGGTCAGCAGGTGCCCATCACCAATCCGGACAAGGTGGTCTTCGGTGGCATCGGGGTCACCAAGATGGACTTGATGCGGTATTACACCGACGTCGCCGACGGCGCGCTTCGCGGTGTGAGGGACCGACCGATGATCCTGAAGCGGTTCGTCAAGGGCATCGCCGAAGAGGCCGTCTTCCAGAAGCGTGCACCCGAGAGGCGCCCCGACTTCGTCGACGTCGCGGAGCTGAAATACGCGTCGGGCACGTCCGCGAAGGAGGCCGTCATCCATGACGCTGCGGGCCTGGTCTGGGCGGTGAACCTCGGCTGCGTCGACCTCAACCCGCACCCGGTTCGCGCCGACGACCTGCAGCATCCCGACGAACTGCGGGTCGACCTCGACCCGATGCCCGGGGTCGGCTGGCGACAGATCGTCGACGTGGCGTTCGTCGCCCGGGACGTGCTCGAAGACCACGGGCTCACTGCATGGCCCAAGACATCGGGTTCTCGCGGTTTTCACATCTATGCACGGATTGAGCGGCGGTGGCCGTTCAAACAAGTGCGGCTCGCGGCGCAGACGGTGGCGCGCGAGGTCGAGCGTCGCGCGCCGGAACTGGCGACGGCGCGCTGGTGGAAGGAGGAACGCGAGGGCGTCTTCGTCGACTTCAACCAGAACGCGTTCGATCGCACAGTCGCCTCTGCCTACTCCGTGCGTGCCACGCCCGACGCCCGGGTGTCCACACCGCTGTTCTGGGACGAAGTGCACGGCTGCCGGCCGGAGGCTTTCACGATCGCGACCGTTCCTGAGCGATTCGGTGAATACGGCGACCCGTGGGAGGGAATGGACGACGCCGCGGGCGGCCTTGATGCGTTGCTCGACTTGGCGGAACAACTCGGCCCAGCTGAGAAGGCGCCCAAAGGCGCCAAGAAGGGCACCGGACGACGTCAATCGGTGATGCCGCTGATCGAGATCGCCAGGACGAAGACCAAGGACGAGGCAATGGCTGCGCTCGACGTCTGGCGCGAACGTTACCCGTCGGTAGCTGAAAAGCTTGAGCCGGCAGACATTCTCGTTGACGGCATGCGTGGCCCCAGCTCCATCTGGTATCGCATCCGAATCAACCTTCAGCATGTGCAGGAGGATCAGCGCCCGCCGCAGGAGCCGCTGCTCGCCGACTACAACCCCTGGGAGAACTACTCAGGGCCTCAGTGGCTGCGCGGCAGCTGAGCGCTTTGCTAGCGCAACCAAAATGGCTTCTTAACAATGTTTTAGCCGCAGCTCCCGGTTGCCTTATATTGGTCCGCTTAACTTGTGGTCAAGCGAGGAGTTCGAGGGGAGGCAGCTGATGTACGGAAATCCAGTATTCGACTGCGCAGGCGCGCAACTACGGGCGCAATGTCGTCAGCTCGCCACCGTGGTCACGGTCGACGGTGTCGTCGATGACATCAACATGGATCGTGTCGGTGAATACGCGAAGCGTTTCGTCATCGCCGAGAAGCCGTTCGTCCTCGACCTCAGCGGTGTGAGTTCGTTCTCCGCGCAGAGTGTTTCGCTGCTGTACGGGATCGACGAAAGCTGCTTCCACGTTGGGGTGGAGTGGTCCCTGATTACAAGTGAGTCGGTGCAGAGCGCATTGCGCTTCGCTGGCGTCGCGTTCCCGATGGCTGAGTCGGTACCCGACGCCCTTCACCATTTCTCGGATTGCATCGACGAACGCCGTCGCCTGCTGCCGTTGCTCACCAAGAAGACTGCATAGCGAAAGGCCGGTCGAACGTGTTAATCGATGTTAGGTGGTTGGGCTACCTCCTGCACCGTCGGCACAAGGTGGCCAAGCGCCCCGCTTGAGCGCCGCGTAGTGCGGTGGATCGTCGACGGGATGAACGTCATCGGATCGCGCCCCGACGGCTGGTGGCGCAACCGCAACGGCGCGATGGCCGCGCTGGTCGAGCGACTCGAGCGATGGACGGCCGAAGAAGGCAACGACGTCACGGTGGTGTTCGAGCGCCCACCGTCGCCCCCGATCGAATCGGACCTGATCACGGTGACGCATGCCCCCAAGTCCGCGGCCAACTCGGCCGACGACGAGATTGTCCGGCTGGTGCGTGCCGCCAGGGACGCGGCGCACATTTGCGTCGCGACATCGGATCGTGCGCTGTCCGATCGAGTACAGGCCGCCGGGGCGTCCGTTTACCCGGCGCACACCCTGCGCAACCTCATTGACCCGGCGTGACAGACGCGGGGAACTGCGCAGGTGTGCCGGTCCAGTTGGCGAGCAGTTGCAGCGCCGTTTCCGACGGCGAGCCTGCCTCCGCGGTATAGATGCACAACGTCTGATCGGGATCGCCGAGCAGCGCGACCGACTCATAGTCAACCGTCAGATCGCCGACCAACGGATGGTGGTAGCGCTTGACCCCGTGGGTCCGCTCGCGCACGTTGTGATCGGCCCACCACCGACAGAACTCCTCGCTTTTCACCGAGAGCTCACCCACCAGCTCGATGAGTAGCGGATCGTCGGGATGACGTCCGGCGTCGAGCCGCAGGATCGCGACGTTGTCGCGCGCCACCTCTTCCCAGTCGGCGAACAGCTCGCGAGTGGATTCGTCAAGGAAGGTGTAGCGCAACAGATTCCGGTCGCGGGGCGCGAGCGCATCGAAGTCGGTCATCAGCGCGCGAGCCAGTCGGTTGGCGGCGAGCACGTCCATCCGGCGTCCGAATACGAATGCCGGAATCACGTCATCGAGTGTTTCCAGGATGCGGCGGATGCTCGGCCGAACCCGCTGTACCGGCGCGGGGGTGACGCGCCTGCCGCGCCGGGTATTCGCGCGGGCGATCTGGAAAAGATAGGAGCGCTCGGTGTCGTCGAGCCGAAGGGCGCGGGCGACGGCGTCGAGGACCTCATCGGAGACGTTGAGATGGCGGCCCTGTTCGAGCCGGGTGTAGTAGTCGACGCTCACGCCCGCGAGCTGGGCGACCTCCTCCCGGCGCAGCCCGGGCACGCGGCGCACGCTATGCGTGCTGTCGACGTCGACATCGTCGACGCTCAGGCGCGCGCGGCGGGTGCGCAGGAATTCCCTGAGCTCGGCGTTCTGGTCCATGTACCCAGTCTGGTGCAGCGGCGGCGGTGCATCCAGCCAAACCTGGGTCTGCTGGACCTAGGTTGACCAGGGCTCGATAAGGCCGCTTTGCGCGTCGCTCCCGGTTGTTGTCACGGATACACGGCGAAACCGCCGTGACCGACACATCAGGAGAGTGCACAGATGACTAGTTCCCTTCAGAACACGGCCCCGCTCGCCGGACGTGTTGCCGTCGTAACCGGTGCGTCAAGCGGCATCGGCGAGGCGGCCGCCAAGCGGCTGGCGGCCTCGGGTGCGAAGGTGGCCGTGATCGCGCGTCGCGGCGACCGTCTCGAGAAGCTCGTCGACGAGATCGAGCAGGCGGGCGGGGTCGCACTGGCGCTGGAGGTCGACGTGACCGACGCTTCAGCGTTGCACGCCGCTGCCGAGCGGGTGTCCGCCGAATTGGGCACGGCCGACCTGCTTTTCAACAATGCCGGCGTGATGCTTCCCGCGCCGGTCGAGGAACTGCCCTTCGAGCAGTGGCAACGCCAGATCGACATCAATGTGAGCGGGCTGATGAACGCCATCGGCGCGTTCGTGCCCCAGTTGATCGCGGCGGCTGCCGATAAGGGCGTGGCCGATCTGATCAACACCTCGTCGATAGGCGCGCAGAACATATTCCCGAATTTCGCGGTGTATTCGGGGACAAAAGCGTTCGTGACCCATATGTCCCGGACGCTGCGTACCGAACTCGGCGCCAAGAACGTGCGGGTCTCGGCGCTCGAACCGGGGATCGTGGAAACGGAACTGCAGAGCCATGTCACCGACGCGGGGGCGCAGGAGTGGCTCGACAGTACTAGGGGTGAGATCGATTGGCTCGCTCCGGAGGACGTCGCAGAGGCGATCAACTTTTTGGCTGCGCAACCCGCGCGCGTGAACTTCCAACAGGTCACGATCATGCCGACGCGTCAGGCGTCGTAGGCGTCCAGCCCGGTGAGCGACCGAGATGCAGCAGTATGCGATCGAGGTCGCTCGCCGGGTCCACGTCCGTGATGGCGTGACCAAAGGCTGCGCCTTCCATGTCACGGAATTCGCCTTCGGGCACGGCGAGCACGAGCGGCAGCGCCGCCGCCACCACATCGGCGCGCGGTTGGAAGGGTATCCCGATCGTGCGGGCGACGTCCCAGCCGTGGACGACATAGTCGACGAAGTGAAAGCCGATCGCCATCCCACCGGGAAACGTTGGGTCAGAACCGAATTCGGGTAGCACAAACGTCGCGTCGAGCACGTTGTCGGCGCTGAAGGCGTCGAGTACATCAGCGGCGGCTGATGCGTAGGCGCCCGCAGGATCAGTCTTGACGGCGTCGGCGACCGTCGCCGGTTGCCAGACAGCGAGGTCGGCGCCTGCGCCGCGGGCCGACGCGGCGAAGCCACGGTGTTGCACGGTCATGTGGGTGAGAAGGTCGGTGAGGTTCCAGCCCGCGCATGGTGTCGGCCGGTCGAGATCGTCGGGCGTCACGGCATTGACGACGTCAACGGAGGCGTTCACGGCGATTCGGTGGAGCGGTCGGATGTCGGCAATAGTATGCATATGTCTATCGTATGCGTTCGCTTATTATTGGTCAATGTCTAGTATCTGTGCATGCCGTCGAAGGCAAGGCGTTCTGACCTCGCGGCGATGCTCGCACCGCTGATCCGCGAACTGATCGCCGCCGAACTGCCGGTGCTGGAGGCGCACGGCGTATCGATGTGGGGCTACAGCGTGCTGATTGCCCTCGACCAATCGCCGGTGCGGACGCAGGCGTCGCTGGCCGAGGCGATCGGCGCGGACAAGACCCGCATCATCCCGACTCTGGACGAGTTGCAGGCGAAGGGCTATATCGAGCGCAATCCCGATCCGGACGACCGGCGGGTGCGGCTGCTGGCCATCACGGAGTCGGGCCGAGCGTTGAAAGATGCTGTGCAGGAAGAGATTCAGCGCGGCGAGGAACGGTGGCTGGGCACACTGTCGGCCAGCGACCGCCGCGTGTTCTTGCGCGTGTTGGCGCAGCTCGCTGCCGATCGCTAGAGCGGGGGCGCCGCGGACCATGCGGCGTTGCCGAAAGTTGATATCACGGGCGATATCACATTCCTGACACACATACCGCTGCGCTTCTTGTGACAGAAGTGACGTCACGAAACTGGATCGACTCGCATGCTGGATAAGGTCGACGAATGAATCGCCTGGATCGCTACTTCGAGATCACGGCGCGCGGTTCGACGGTCGCCGCCGAGATGCGTGGCGGAGTGGTCACGTTCATCGCGATGGCGTACATCATCGTCCTGAACCCGATCATCCTGTCCGGCGCGGCCGACGTTGAAGGCAACAGCCTTGACTTCGCAGCGGTCTCCGCCACCACGTCGCTCGCCGCAGGAGTCATGACAATCCTGTTCGGCCTCATCGCGCGACTCCCCTTTGCGTTCGCCGCGGGTCTAGGCCTCAACTCGTTTCTCGCGACGACCGTCGTCGGCGCGCTCACCTGGCCCGAGGCGATGGGCCTCGTCGTCATCAACGGCGTCATCATCTTGGTCCTGGCGGCGACGGGCCTACGCACGCTGATCTTCGATGCCGTGCCGATGCCGCTCAAGCTCGCGATCACCGCGGGCATCGGTGCTTTCATCCTGTTCATCGGGCTGGTCGACGCCGGATTCGTCGGGGCCACCGGGGTGCCGTCGCCGCCGGTGGGACTGGGCACCGGCGGGCTCGGTTCGATCAAGACCGTCCCCACCGTTGTCTTCATCGTCACGCTTCTGCTCACCGCGATCCTGGTCATCCGCAAGGTGCGCGGCGGCATTTTCATCGGGCTCGTGGCAGGCACGGCGATTGCGGTTGTCATCGAGGCGATCTGGCATCTCGGTTCGGCTGTCGATCATCCCGGTGGTTGGAGCCTTTCGGTGCCAACGCTGTCGGGTTCTCCGTTCGCCGTGCCCGATCTGTCACTGGTCGGCGCGTTCAGCATCGACAGCTTCGGTCGCATCGGTGCGCTGGGCGCCGTGATGTTCGTCTTCACCTTGGTGTTCGCGAACTTCTTCGACGCGATGGGAACGTTCACCGGGCTGTCGCGCGAAGCCCAGGTCGCCGACGAGCGGGGCACCTTCCCGCGACTGCGCTCGGCACTTGTGGTCGAGGGCGCCGGCGCGATTGTCGGCGGCGCGACGTCCTCGTCGTCCAACACCGTCTTCATCGAGTCTGCCGCGGGCATCGAGGAGGGCGCGCGAACCGGCTTGGCGAACCTGATCACCGGCGCCCTGTTCTTGGCCGCGATGTTCATCACACCGCTGGCCGCGATCGTTCCTTCCGAAGTGGCCGCCGCGGCGCTGGTCATCGTCGGCGCAATGATGTTGTCGCACATCCGCGATATCGATGCTTCGGAGTTCTCGGTGGCGCTGCCGGTCGTGCTGACCGTGGCGGTGATGCCGTTCACGTACTCGATCGCCAACGGCATCGGCGTCGGCTTCATCGCGTGGGTTGTGCTGCGCTCCGCGGCGGGCAAGGCGCGCGAGATCAGCCCACTGCTGTGGATTGTCGCGGCGGGCTTCCTCGTCTACTTCGCCCGCGCCGGGATCGAATCGCTGATCGGGATGTGACGCTGCGCTAGCCGTCGCCGCCCACCTCGGCGGGCAACGGTGGGGGCAACGGCGTTGTCGGCGTTGGGGTCTGTGGTGCGGCAGGCGCCGGGGACCCTTGCGGCCCGCGGAAGGACACCATCGGCTCATCGCGAATCACCTTGGTGCCCATGCTGACGATCAATGAGTCCGCCGACACCGTATAGGTGATGCCGTCGCTGTCGGCGTTGAATTCGCCGTTGTCCGATTCGGTTGCGGGAACGATCAACCTGGCCCCGTCGCGCATCCGCACACCGCGGTATTCGTAATCCCCGTCCGTCGACTTGCAGATCGCCACCCGCGACGTCTCGGTGCTGCCGAAGGCGACCGCCACATCCGGTGCGGAGCAGCGCGCGGTGGAATTGAGGAAACCCTGGTCGTCGGTGGCGGGCGCGGCGGAAGCCGAGGGCACGGCGATGGCTGTCAGCACCAGCCCAGCCACCGTGCCGACGATCAGTTGAGGGGTACGAGTCCGAGATGACGACATCAGGCTTACACCGAAACACGCCAGCCCGCTCAGCGCGAGCGTCGACGCCGAGCCAGCACAAGATCGTTAGCTCCTCGAGACCGGTCGGACGACTGAACGGATTGATATCCGCCGATAACGGGTATCGACCGCCCATCAGCGAGGTTCCGCATGCTGAGGGAGTCCGTACATGGTGGGCTGGCTGGACAGGTTGCAGCGGCGGAACCGCTTCGTGGGTTTCGTCATCGCCGTGGTGTACAAATACCTCGATGACCAGGGCGGATACCTCGCCGCACTCATCACGTACTACGCGTTCGTCTCGCTTTTTCCAATGCTGTTGCTGATGACGACCGTGCTGGGCGTCGTGCTGGCAGGCCATCCGGACCTGCAGCAGCAGGTGGTGCAGTCCACGCTCAGCCAACTCCCTGTGATCGGCGACCAGCTGAACCGACCCGAACAGCTCAGCGGTGGCGCAACGGCCATCGTCGTCGGCATCGCCGGCGCCCTGTACGGCGGCTTGGGTGTCGGCCAGGCCGTGCAAAACGCGATGGACTCGGCGTGGGCCGTCCCCCGGAACAACCGTCCTGACCCCATTCGATCGCGCGTCCGTAGCTTCTTGCTGTTGTGCGTGCTCGGGTCGGCGGCGATCACCACAACCGTGCTGTCTGCTGCCGGACACGCCACCGAGAGCCTCGGATGGCTCGCGAAGGCGGGTCTCACCGTCGCCGCGATTGCGGTCAACGGCGCCATCTGCCTCGTCGCGTTTCGGGTCAGCACCGCGCGGCATGTCACCTATCGACAGGTGCTTCCCGGTGCTCTCGCGGCTGCGGTGGTCTGGCAACTCCTGCAGTGGTTCGGCGCAGGCTACGTCGCCAACGTCGTCAAGACAGCCAGCGCCGTCAACAGCGTTTTTGCGTTGGTGCTTGGGCTGATCGCCTTCCTGTTTCTGGTATCGGTCACGTTGGTGTTCTGCGCCGAGATCAACGTGGTACGGGTGGACGGCCTGCATCCGCGCGCGCTGCTGACCCCGTTTACCGATGACGTCGAGCTCACCCCTGCGGACCGCCGAACGTACACCGGCAGGGCGAAAGCTGAACGCGTCAAGGGGTTTCAGCGCGTTTCCGTCCGATTCGACAAGGGCCGTGGCACGTCCGACATCTAGCCGTTGAGCGGGGCCTCGCCCGCTCATAATGACGTCCGAGCACGCCGGCTCAGCAGGTAGTACAGGCCACCTGCGACCACGCTGCCCGAAAGCCATGAGAAATCGGTGTTGCCCAGCGCAGTGGCCACGGGACCCTGCATGACGGGGACCAAGCCGTACTGCCACGACCAGCCCGCCACGATGCCTGCGGCCAAACTGACCAGTCCCGGAGCGTTGAAAGTTTGGTAGGCCGAGGAGGATTCGTCGGCATCCGCATAGAGCGCGGGGACGTCGAGTACACCGCGCCGGATCACGAAGTAATCGACGAGCATGATCGCGGCCCATGGGCTGATCCACACCAGAATCGACACCATCCAGTGGTCGAACGCGGCCGCAAAGCTGTCGGCCTTCACGAACACTGCCAGCACGACCGAGGCAACCAGCCCAGCCATCAGGGTTACCTGCCAGCGTGCCGCGCGGACTCCGATCGTGAGCGCGGCCAGCGAACAGGAGTAGAGGTTCAATATGTTCGTCGCGATCGGCCCGTGCACGAGCAGCAACAGCACCGGGACGGCCATCACCCCAAAAGTGCTCACTACCAATGCGGATGGATCACTGCCGCTGCCTGCGCTGGCCAGGCACGCGCCTAAGGCGGCCAGCCACACGGTCGGGACATACATCCCGAGCGCCGATGACCAGAACACTGCGCGCGAAGACACATTGACCCGCACGAAACGGCTGTAGTCCGAAGCGTACGGAATCCACGTGATGCCCCAGCCGATTCCGATCGCGGTCAGCAGTTGGGTTATGGCGGTGATCTTTTCGGCGGGTTCGACCGGCGAACTCGAGGCCCAGTTCACCTCGGTGGTCGCCAGTGCAAGGATCGTCATTGCCGCCATCACCAGCACCGTCACTGGCACGGTGTACTTTTCGAAGCTTCGGATCGCGTAGAACCCGTACAGCGCCAGCCCCAGTTGAATCGCCATGATGGCGCTCGCGACCGTGAAATCGAGCCAAGTTCCGCCGGTGATGCCGAACTTTTCGAGTACCGCGAGCACCAGGTCGAGCACCACCCACGTGTTGACGCCAACCCATCCCATCGTCAGCAGAAACTGCACGACGCCAGGCACGATCGATCCCTTACGCCCGAACGGGGCACGACCGAGCATCATTTGACCGACCGCCGTGCGGTGCCCGATCACGTTGAACACCCCGAAAACGGCGCAGCCTATTACGTTGCCCAGCACCACTACGACCAGCGTCTCGACGAGGCTCAACCCCAAGGTGATGCCGAGCGCGCCGAGCACCCAGTTGATGGGGGCGATATTGGCGCCGGACCAGATCCAGAACAACTCCCACGGCGAGCAATCGCGACTCTCGTCGGGAATGGCCTCGATGCCATGCGCATCGAACGGTACGGCGGTCCCTTGATCGGCTGTCGTGGATGAGCCGAGTGGGCTGATCGACATCGGGTTCTCCTCGCTGAATGTGATTCAGCTCATCGAAACACCGGCACCGGGGGTGGAAGCAGTGTATAAACATCCACCATTGGACGATTCGATTGGATGTACGCACACCGATGCTCAGCTTGGCCGCTCTGGTCGCCGACGAGGCGCTGCAGCTCACGGTGCTGGCGCCGGGACTGGCAGGCGCCGTCGACCGGGAAGTCCTGTGGCTGCACAACACCGAACTGCCAGACCCGTCACCGTATATTCGCGAAACCGAAGTGGTTCTCACCAACGGGCTGTGGCGAGCCACCGTGGGGGCCGACATGTTCGTCTCCGCGCTGATCCGCGCCCGCGCCGGCGGCCTGATCTTCGGGCTGACCGAGCAGACACCCACTGTTCCAACGGATCTCGTTGATGCTTGCGTCGCGCGCCGAACTACCGCTGGCGGAGCTGTCTATCGTCGTACCCTTCACGGCGATCACGCAGGCTGCGGCGAGGATCCAAGGCGAAGCACGACAGGATGCCCTGGTCGGGTTGGTTCGCCGAGGCAATGCGCTCGCCACGTCGATCTCGCGCGGCGGCGGGGCCGAAGGCGTCCTGGAGGTGCTGCGCCGCGATCACGACCTGCCGCTGCTGGTGGTCGACCGGATGGGCCGTCGCCTCGCGGACACGGTGGGCGTCATCGACGACGAGGAAGTCCGACTTGCCGCCGATGCGCTGGCCCGGCGACCACCTCCGCTGGAGGTCGAGTTGCCATCGAACGGGTTGGCGTCGCTGTTCCTCGTCGAGGGCGCGATGGGAGATATCGACGCGGGGCTGTTCTGCCTGCGACCGTTGAGCGAGTTGGAGCCGACCGAACGGGAAGCGTTGGACCAGGCCGCCCGGTTCCTGAGCATGGAGGTCGCTAAACAGCAAGCGCTGCAGGCGATCGAGTCGAGGTTCTCCAGCGAGCTTCTCGAAATGATTCTGTCCGGCGCCGCGCGGGCGGCCGAGGTACCGGAACGCTTGCGCGCGTTCGGAATCGACCCGTCCGGCCCGCTGGCCGTCATCACGATGATCGTCGGAGAGGGAAGGATCCGGCCGACAGGGTCGACCGATGAGATCGAACGATTCTTCGGTGAGCGCGGCATTCCGCTCGTCCTTGCCGCGGGCAGCCAGGACACCGTGGCCGTGTTCCCGTGGAACATCGAGGCGCGCGAGCTCGTCACGCTCGCCGAACGTCTCGTCGATGCCGTCGCCAAGCGCTATCCCAAGGACCGCACCGTGATCGGCATCGGTGAGTTGGCACCGAACTCCGGCGCTCTTCGCGAGCCGCTGATCCGGTCGCGCGAGGCCTGCCATGTACTGCAACGCCGCTCGCGGGGTTCACGGGTTGCGACGTTCGCCGACGTCAGCACCCACCGGATGCTGCTCGGCCTGCACGACCGAGGTGTGTTGCGCCGCTTCGCCGACGACATCCTCGGACCACTGCGCTCGCACGACGCGCAGAACGGCACCGAGCTCGAACGGACGTTGCGCACATTTCTCGGCAACGACGGGCACTGGTCGACGACAGCGGGCGATCTCTACATCCACGTCAACACGCTGCGCAACAGGATTGGCCGCATCACCGATCTGACCGGGCGCGACGTGACTCGCCTCGAAGATCGCGTCGACTTGTTCCTTGCGCTCGAAGCCGACGATCTAGGCTAATCGGGATACGGCGCGAAATACAGGTTAGCGCACGGTTCGCCGTGAAATCTGCGCATTGGCTCGGTTCTCGGCGCGGGATGCCCTCCACGCCCGGGCATTTGAGATCGTCGCCATCGGCGACAGCATCGCGTGGTCGAACTGGCCCAGCTCAGCCCCGTCGGCAACGCGGCTGGGCAGGTCGGGGTTGGCCAGCGCGCCGCGACCGATCGAGAGCAGGTCGGCGTGGCCGCCGTCGAGCACATCGGCGGCTTGGTGCAGGTCGTGCATCCCGCCGTTGGCGATGACGGGAAGACCGGTAACCTGCCTGGCCACCGAGGTGATCGTCCGGCCGTCCGGGAACTGTGCCGTTTCGATGAAATTCCGTCCCTCGCTTGCGATGTGAAGGTAGTTCGTACCGGCTTCGGCCATCGCGGCGAAGATCACCTCCGCGTCCTGAGCTCCGCCCGGCCATCGGTATTCAGGTCGTTGACCTTGGTCTGCGACAGCCGTACCCCGACGACGAAGTCGCTGCCCACCTCGTTGCGGATCCCGGCGACGACATCGTGCCGTCAACCGGATGCGGTTCTGCACTGAACCGCCGTAATCGTCTGTCCTGCTGTTGGTGTAGACGGTCAGGAACTGGTCGAGCAGATAGCCGTTGGCGCCGTGGATTTCCACTCCATCGAACCCGGCGGCGCGTGCCCTGGTTGCGGCCGCCGCGAAGCAGGCAACCACGAAATTCGATGTCGGCGGGAGTCATCTCGCGGGGCACGGGCCAGCGCCCCGATCCGCCGTACTCCTCCAGCATCTGACCGATCGGCGCGATCGCCGATGGGGCAATCGGACCCGCGCCATGTCGAGTTGCCCTGAGAAATCGCGCCCGCGTGCATGAGCTGAGCGAATATCGGCGTGCCTGCGGCATGCATCGCGTCCGTCACCTGACGCCAGCCGTCGACGTGGTCTTCGCTCGCCAGTCCGGGCTGGTTCAGGTAACCCTGGCTGTGCGCGGTGTCGGTATAGATGCCCTCGGTGATGACGAGCCCGAACCCGCCGCGCGCGAATTGCGGGTAATAGTCGGCCATCTCGTCGGTCGGCGTACCGTCGGCCATCGCCGAGACGCGGCTCATCGGTGCCACGGTCGAGCCGATTGGTCAGCTCGAAGTGGCCGATCCGTGCCCGACTGAAGGGCCGGGTGCTGTTGTGTCGTTGTCGCGTTCATAGGATTTCGATCTCCATCGCTGTTGGGCGGTTACCGTTGATGGCGTTGAGGTCCTGTGGGCAGGCCGAGACCACGAACACGCAGTCCATCGCCGCGGCGAAGGTGATCGCGTCACCCGCTCGGCTCGCCGCGGCGCAGCCAGCTCAGGTCCCCGCTCGCATCGACGGGGATGCGCATGAACACGTTGACCGGCTGGGGGATCACGGCAGTTCGTAATCCGAGCTGTGACAACGCGGTTCGTAGGTTGTCCTGCGCAGGAGGCGTGCTTCGCTCGAGCGCCGAGCGCCAGGTACCGCTCGGGGTCGCACGCCGCGATGAGCATGTCATGGGCTCCTGGCGAGGTGTCGGCGGCCAGGGTGAGGATCGGCCGCCGCCGGTTGGTCAGGAACGACTCGCCGATATGCGGGAAGAGCCTGCTGATGTGTGTGCGGGTGTGCGATGCGCTGAGGTGTTCGGCAGGCATCGTCGGCCGCGAACGCGAACACGTCACCGACCTGCCCGCCTTCGATGTCGACCACGCGAACCTGTTGGCCCGCACGCAGCGGCACTGCCCGACCTCGCTCCGGCCGGCACGACGGTCCGGCTGATGATGTTCGTCGCCTCCATGACGACGCATTCAACCGGCGTCGAGTGCCGCTTCCAATGGCATTTGCTCTACCCAAAGCGGGGTATCGATGGATGTTTCTACATTCACGCTCCAGTGGTCAACAGCAGAACTTGCCCTGCGGCACCCGTACAGACGCCTCCGGATCCAGCCGGGGCACCAGCTGCAGCTCCACCACCGCGCGTATCAACTCGAACGCCCCGGCGGAATAGGCTCCCACCGGGGCGTTCGGTGCGCAACGCTTAGTCGATTCCCACGACTTCTCTCGCGATACCGGCCAAGCGGGTCTGCGCGGCGGACACCACGCCCTGCCTGTCCTTATGTGCTTCCTCGAACGCGATGATCGCGCGGATGTCGGCTGGCTCGGTGAGGTCCTTGACCGCGGCGACCGCTTCGCTCACGTTCAATTCGGTGTAGTCGGCGATCGGCAGCTCATCGGGATCGAGCACGCCAGTCGCTGTCCGTACCGAGTGAAGTGCGTCGGCGGCCTGCTCGGCTCCCTCTCCTCGCACGACCCTTTCCGCGGTCTCCAGCGCAGCGTCGCGTGAGGCGGCCAGCGTTTTGCGCGCCACATCGCGCACCTCGGCACTGCGGCTGAGCAACTCTCCGAGTGCTGGCGGCGCGGTGCGTACCGCATCGAGCGCCTTGTCCAAACCGCGAGCCGACCACGACATCGGTATGTAGACCAGCCGCACCGCCGCACCGGTCGCCGCTTGAACGGGAGTGCGCCGCAATGCTGCCGGGCCACCGAGCGCATCTTCGGCAAGCACGGTGGTGAGCCAGTCAACGGTCGCGGAGTGCGCGGTGATCAACCGCGATGCGAGATCCTCGATGTCCTTGTGCTTCACCGACGTTGCGAGCGCCTTGATGTAGCGCGCTCGGTCGAGCAGTTGATGTTCCAGCGCGAGATCTCCAAGAAGTGCCTCGTCGAACGGTTGGGCCTGCTCGGTAAGCGCTTTCACCGCTGCCGCGGCGCGACCGATGAACGGTCCGATGACGTCGGGATAGCCGCCGAGTTCGCGGATCGCCGATTCGATTGCTTCTGCGCGGGCGCGACCGTTGTCGGCGTTTTGCGAAAGTTCGCGGCGGACCGCATCGGTGCGGGCCTGCGCAATGCGCGTTTCGGCAACTTGAATCTCGGTATTGCTCAAGTCGAGAACCGCGCGCAGTTGCGCGAGCAGCGTGGTTGTATCAAGTGTTGTCACAGCGTTTTCCCCTCAGCGTTGACTGTGGTGTCGGCGCGAGGTGCGCCGATGTCTACCTACCCGCTAAATGCGGACGACTAACCGGTCAGCAACGTCGAATCGGGCATCACCGTCAGGCTGCTTGGACGGTCCGAACGGAGCAAAGGCCGCCATAACGGCGATCAGCGCGGGTGCAGTCTGGGGCAAAGAGGACCACCACAGCCCTGGACCGGAGCAGGTGTATGTGGTCCAGGGTGTTCAACGATGGTGTCAACGAATATCCCGCGGGCACGGAATATTCGCTGCGCCAACATGTTTTCGTCGGCAGAGGGTGCACTTCAATCGTGCTGGCCGCGGAAACAGCTCCGGTACTCGCTTGGTGCTGTCCGCAGCTGCCGGACGAAATGGTGCCGATAAGTCACCGATGACTCGAAGCCTACCCGCGCGGCAACCTCTTCAATCGACAACGACGACGACTCCAGCAGCTCCAGGCTCGCCTGAATCCGTTGCTCGATCAGCCATTTGATTGGCGTGGTTCCGACCGCCTTTGCGAACTGCCGCAAGTAGCTGCGCCGCGACATCGCCGACTGCGCGGCCAGATCGTCCAGACTGATCGGCGCGTCAAGGTTGGCGAGTGCCCACGTCATTCCGGCAGCGATTCGCCCGTCGAGCGTCTGTTCGGGCACCGGACTCTCGATGTACTGAGCCTGCCCACCGGCTCGGTGCGGCGAGATCACCAGCCGCCTTGCCACATCGTTGGCGATTCGCACCCCATGATCGGACCGGACGATGTGAAGGCACAGGTCCAATCCGGCCGCACATCCGGCGCTGGTGAACACGCTGCCTTCGTCGACGTAGAGCGGCATCGGATCCACGTCGATCTCGGGGTAGCGCTCTTCAAGCAGATCCGTATAGATCCAGTGAGTCGTCGCCCGCCTGCCGTCGAGCACTCCGGCGGCGGCCAGCGCGAAGGCCCCCGAACAGATGGACACCAGACGCGCCTGTCGCTCATGGGCCGACCTGATTGCGTCGACGAGTTCCGGCGACGTCGGCGCGGTCACATCTCTCACGCTGGGAATGACGATCGTGTCGGCAGCCGCCAGGTCCGCTAACCCGTACCGGAGGTGTACGGCTGCCCCGCCCAGCATTCGCACCTCGGGCGTTTCGCCGCACAGCTTGACCGAGTACCACGGCCGCGCAATGCCCGCTGAGAACATCTCCGAAAGTTCGGTCATGCCGAAGATCTCCGCGGCCACACCTGACTCGAATCCGGACATCCCGTCGTAGGCCAGGATCGCCACCGAATGCATGTCACTATCTTAACGAACAATGGCTCTAGCGCCACTGTTGATCCGGCCACTGCACAGCCACGATTGAAAGATGTTGTATCAACGAAAATCTCGCTGGCAGCAACTGCGTCACCGTCGCGGGTTTCGACTGCTAGCCCTGATCGCCGCCGGAGTACACGCTGGGAATGGGGTGGCGCACGGTGTGCCGCCGTCGCGGAATTCCTTGGCTCGTCGCGCCCACCGGTCGTTTCGTGACGATTAGGTGATGGTGACCGAGGCCCACCACTCAGAAAAGTGCTCGCCCGTCCTCGAGAAACTCGAGGTCGAGTGTGCGCGGCTCACCGAGCAGTCGCTGGACGGCGGCCTCGCCGATGGCCGGACATTCCTTGAATCCATGCCCGGAAAAGCCGGCCAGCACAAGGACATCCGGCATATCAGGATGCTCGCCGATCCACTCTCGGCGTGTCGCTGTGTAGCCCTCGAGGTAGGTCTCGGTCCTCATCGGGTTGGGGTCAAGGCCGGGGAGATACCGCCGCACGATGTCTTGAAGCGGTGCCACCTCATCAGGGCGGACAGTGCGCTCGACGGCATCCGGGTCGGTGGCAGGCAAGTGATGTTCGAAGCCGACCCCGATCTTGACGGCGGTGCCATCGACCGTTGGCAGGCCATAGGCATACGTCGACCGCGGCCGGATGAACGGCGGCATCCCCGTGAGGTGGTCGGCGTTGCGGGCGAAGAACCAGGCCGAGATGAGACGCCGGGGCAGGATGAGGTCGATGAACCGCGGCAACACCTTCGGGGTCCAGGCGCCGACGGCCACGATCGCGCGATCGTAGGTGTCGACACCCTCTTCCGTGCGGACGTGAACACCATCTGGGGATTGGGTGATCTCGATGACCCGACGGTGTCGATGCACCCGCGCACCCAACCCCTCGGCGAGTCCAGCTGCGGCCGCGACACTGAGTTCCGGGCGGATGAATCCACCCTTCTCATCCCAGATTCCGATGTCACCGGGATCCGGGCGGAACTGCGGAGCACGTTGGACGAGTTGGTCGTGGTTCCACACTTCGTGCGGGGTGCCGGTATCAGAGGCATTGACCATAGCCCGCTGCATATCCAGATCGTCGGGTGACCCAGTGATAAGAACGCCTGTGATGGTTCGTAACTCGCGGCGAGAGTCGCTCTGCAGCTCGTCCCACAGCTCATCGGCCCTCGCCACGACTGGACTGAAGCGAGGTTCTTCCAACTCGATCATGCGGAACAGCCGATTGTCGCCGCCCGCCGCGCCGCGGCCGTGGCCGGGTGCGTACGTCTCGTAGCCCGAAGCGTCGATGCCGCGCCTGCTCAGCTGCCATAAGCACTGTGCGCCCATGGTCCCCAGTCCAACTACCGCGACCTTCGGTCTCGTCACCGACGCCCTCCCGAGCGCGCCGCGTCAGACGAACTGCCGGCTCAGCTTGGCGTGCCTGTTGACGTCCTTGTAGAGCAAATACCGGAACCGCCCAGGGCCGCCCGCGTAGCAGGCCTGCGGACAGAAGGCGCGCAACCACATGAAGTCGCCTTCTTGCACCTCGACCCAGTCCTTGTTGAGCAGGTAGACCGCCTTGCCCTCGAGCACGTAGAGGCCGTGCTCCATCACGTGTGTCTCCGGGAACGGGATCACGCCGCCGGGTTCGAAATTGACGATGTTGACGTGCATGTCGTGGCGGACGTCGGACGGGTCGGCGAACCGCTGCGTGGTCCACCGCCCCTCGGTCCCCTTCATCTCGACACCTTCGACATGAATCTCGTTGGTGACGAAGGGCTCCGGCAAGTCCAGACCGTCGACGCGTTCATACGCCTTGCGGATCCAGTGGAAGCGGGCCGTCTCGGCGGTGTTGTTGCGCAGCGTCCATTCGCAGCCCGGTGGCAGGAATGCGTATCCGCCCGGGGTCAAGTCGTGCTTGTCGCCGCCGACCACGAGTGTGAACCCGCCCTCGACGACGAACAGCACACCCTCGGCACCGGGATCGAGCTCCGGCCGGTCACTACCGCCCCCCGGCGACACCTCGACGATGTACTGCGAGAACGTTTCCGCGAACCCGGACAGTGGACGCGCGATCACCCACAGCCGGGTGTTGTCCCAGAACGGCAGGTTGCTGGTGACGATGTCGCGCATGGTGCCGCGGGGAAGCACGGCGTATGCCTCGGTGAAAACTGCACGGTCCGTGGTCAATTGGGTCTGTGGCGGGTGTCCACCGCTCGGCGCGTAGTACCGTGGCGAGTTGTTACTCATGCTGCACCTCTGTTCAGGAGCCGGCCCTGCGGCTCGTCGTCGATGTCAATCTGCTTACCCCGCAACCAGGTGCTTCGCACCTGACCGGCGAGGGGACGACCGTCATACGGGGTGATCGCGTTCTTGTGGTGCAGACGGTGCACGTCGACCACGAACGCGTCGTCGGGTGCGAATACGCAGAAGTCGGCGTCGTATCCGATGTCGATGCGCCCCTTCCTGCGCAGGCCGGTCTGTTTCGCCGGTGCCTGACACATCCATCGGCAGACGTCGACCAGTTCGAAGCCGCGTTGGCGCGCCTGGGTCCACACCGCCGAAAGGCCGAGCTGCAGCGAGGAGATGCCACCCCACGCCACTCCGAAGTCACCGATGTCGAGGCACTTCAGGTCGACCGTCGACGGCGAGTGGTCGGAGACCACGAGATCGATGACCCCGTCGCCGAGGCCCCGCCACAACAGCTCCCGGTTGCCGCCTTCCCTTATCGGCGGGCAACACTTGTATTGCGTTGCACCGTCGGCGATCTCCTCGGACGCGAACGTCAAGTAATGAGGGCAGGTCTCGGCCGTGATCCGAACGCCGTCGCGCCGCGCGGTCGCGATCATCGGCAGCGCATCCGAGCTGGAGACATGCAGGATATGCACGCGGCACCCGGTCCACCGGGCCAGCTCGATCACCTGGGCGATGGCGAGGTTTTCCGCCCCTCTCGGCCGCGACGACAGGAAGTTGGTGTAGGTCTCGCCGTGCGCGGTCGGCGCATGCTCGATCGCATGGGTGTCCTCGGCGTGCACGATCATCAACCCGTCGAACGACGCGATCTCGCGCATGGCCGCCTCGAGCTGGTCGGGATCGAGCGGGGGAAACTCGTCGACACCCGAGTGCAGCAGGAAGCACTTGAAGCCGAACACGCCCGCGTCGTACAGCGGCCGCAGGTCGGACACGTTGCCGGGTATCGCACCACCCCAGAAGCCAACGTCGATGTGCGCCTGGCTCTCTGCGGTTTTGCGTTTCACCTCGAGCGCCGCCACATCGACGGTGGGCGGGATGCTGTTGAGCGGCATGTCGATCAGCGTCGTCACCCCGCCTGCGGCAGCCGCTTTCGTCGCGCTGGTGAAGCCCTCCCAGTCGGTGCGACCGGGATCGTTGACATGCACGTGGGAGTCGACCACACCCGGCAACAACGTTTCGTCGTCGGGGAGTTCGACCACCTGGGGCGCGGTCAGGTCCGAGTTGAGCGGCTCGATGGCGACGATCGTGCCGTCCTTGACGCCAACGGTGCGGCCCACCTCGCCCGCCGTGCTGATCAGGCGGGGAGCACGGATCACCAGATCGAGGTCGGTCATGCTTGCGCCTCCTCGGGTCGAGTTGTGTTGGGATCATGGGCGTTTCCGCTAGCCAGCTCCGGCTGCCGGAAGTCTCGGGCGCTGATCGCGTAGTACACGACCGCGGCGATCAGCACACCGACGAACCAGGAGAACGCAGACCAATCCGCTAGCGGCTTGTAGAGCGCGACGAACAACGAGAACACCGCGGCAACGCCACCGGCAATGAGCGCCTTGGGATTCCAGCCGCGCCGATAGTAATAACGGCTCCTCGGGTCGTCCAGGTACAGCTCCTCGATCGAAACATGTTGCCGCCGAACGAGATAGTAATCGGTGAAGATGATGCCGAACAGCGGGCCGAGCAACGCACCGAGACCGCCGAGGAAGTAGAAGATCGCATCAGGGCTGCTGTACAGGTGCCACGGCGTGATCACCACGGCGGCTATGGCGCTGATCAAGCCGCCGCGGCGGAAGTCGATGTGCTTGGGTGCGACGTTGGCGAGGTCGTAGCTGGCCGACACGAAGTTCGCGACCACATTGATGCCGATCGTTGCGATGACGAACGTGATGGCGCCGATGACCGTGACCCAGACGTTGTTGATCCTGGCGACGATCTCGACGGGGTCGGTGATCGCCTCCCCGAACACCGCGATGCTGCCTGCGGTGACCGCCACCGTGACGACGGCGAAGGCCATGAAGTTGATCGGCAGACCCCAGAAGTTGCCGCGCACGACGGTGGGCCGGTCCGGTGCGAACCGGGAGAAGTCGCAGAAGTTCAACAGCAGCGTCGAGAAGTAGGTGATGGTCAGCGCGCACGCGACGAGGAAGGCCTGCACCGCAGCGCCGCCGGTCTTCTGCTCGTCGGTCAGGTTCAGCGAGAAGTCCGAGCCGGCCTCGATCACGATCCACGCGGCGAGAACGAACATCACCACCCAGATAGCGGGGCCCGCCCAGTCCTGGAACCGCCGCACGGTCTCCATACCGCGCCGGATGACGAGAAGCTGCAATACCCACAGGACCGCGAACGCTGCCCAGCCGAGCATGTCGAGGCCGAGGAAGTTCGCGCCACGGTGGTCGGCAAGGCCGGGCCACGCCGCGATCGCGAGCACGACCACCGCCTGTGAGGCCAGCCAGGTTTGGATGCCGTACCACGCGATCGCGATCACCGCCCGAATCAGTGCGGCGAGGTTGGCGCCGAACACACCGAACGAGATGCGGGCGATCACCGGGTAGGGCACACCGGTGGCCTGGCCGGCGAAGCCGGTGAGGTTCATCAGGAAGAAGACCACGGTGATGCCGAGCACCAGCGCGACGAACACCTGCCAGCCGACGAGCCCGGTGAAGAACAGGCCTGCGGCGAACGTGTATCCGCCGATGCTGTGCACGTCCGACATCCACATCGCGAAGAGGCTGTAAGTGCCCCAGTTCCGTTCACGAGCGGGCGCGAGATCCTCGTTGTAGAGCCGTGGGCTCGGCTCGAAGGCGTCGGACCCACTGATGGTGGAGTCGCTCATGATTCCTACCTTCGTACTCGGTCTTGAATCGGTCTACTCTTCGTTCGACCCTTAAATCGGTCTCTCTTCGCTCGACCCTTGCATCGGTCTCCTTCGTCCGACAGAAGGTCGGTCGCTATCTGTTCGCCGAGCCGCACCAGCAGGGGCGCGGGGTCGGCGATGCATTTCTGGACATCGGGCTCGAGATCGGTGAGCGCGTATGCGGCGATGATGCCCGCCGAGCGCAGCGATTCGGTATCGAGCTGGTTGCGGCCGCATACCGCGACAACCGGGATGGCTGCCGCCACGGCTGCGGCGGCGACGCCCGCAGGCGCCTTGCCGTGCAGGGTCTGCTCGTCGAGGGCGCCTTCGCCCGTCACCACGAGATCAGCCTCGGCGAGCCGGTCCGAGAAGCCGACCAGCTCGAGCACCAAGTCGACGCCGGGCCGAAGCTCGGCGTCGAGCACGGCGAGCGCGGCGAACCCGGTTCCGCCCGCCGCGCCGGCGCCGGCGTGGGCGCGGAAATCTGCGCCCGTGGTCTCGGCCACGATGTCGGCGAAATGCGTTAGCGCATCGTCGAGTTCGCGGACCTGTTCGGGCGTTGCGCCCTTCTGCGGCCCGTAGACGGCGGCCGCGCCTTTAGGACCGGTGAGCGGGTTGTCGACATCGCTGGCGAGGATGACGCGGACACCTGAGATCCGCTCGCGCAGAGCCGCGAGTTCCACGCTCGCGATCCGGGTGAGCCCGGCGCCGCCATCCGCTACCGGTGCCCCGTCGGCATCCAGCAGGAGCGCACCGAGCCCCGCGAGGAGTCCCGGCGCCCCCGTCGGTGCTTGCCGAGCCGCCGATGCCGAGTACTACGGTGCGACAACCCGCAGCGATAGCCGCTGCCATCACCTCACCGACGCCCCGGCTCGACGCGTCCAGCGGGGCGAGAACGCCGCCGGGCAGCCGGGTCAGCCCGGACACGTCGGCCATCTCCACCACCGCCAGGTCCGCGCGGCGCGCGTAACCGGTGTGCACCGGCTCGCCCGTCGGTCCCGACGCCACGACGGGAACGTGCTCGAACCCGGCGGCCAGGGCGGCGGCGATCGTGCCGTCTCCGCCGTCGGCGACCGGGACCGACTCGACACGCGCATCCGGCCGCGCCCGGCGCACGCCCTCGGCGACAGCGTCGGCGACCTGCGCGGCGGTGAGCGACCCCTTGAACTTGTCTGATGCGATCAGCACAGTGGGCATTGCCGGTTCAGTCCAGCAGTGCGATCGCCGTGGGGGCGTCCTCGCCCGCCAATGCCAGTTCCTCGAATTCGACGACGTTGTCGATCTCGGTGCCCATCGAGACGTTGGTGACCCGTTCGAGGATCACCTCGACGACAACCGGCAGCCGATGCTCTCTCATCAGCTCCTTGGCGCGCTCGAACGCGGGCAACAGATCGTCGGGTTCGGTGACGCGGATTGCCTTGCAGCCCAGGCCTTCCGCCACTTTGACGTGGTCGACTCCGTATGCACCGAGCTCGGGGCTGTTCACGTTTTCGAAGGACAACTGCACGCAGTAATCCATGTCGAAGCCGCGCTGCGACTGCCGGATCAGACCCAGGTACGAGTTGTTCACCACGACGTGGATGTATCCGATGTTGAACTGAGCGCCGACCGCGAGTTCTTCGATGAGGAACTGGAAGTCGTAGTCACCCGACAACGCGACGACTGCTGCGTCCGGGTCGGCGGTCGCGACCCCGAGGGTCGCAGGGATGGTCCACCCGAGCGGGCCCGCCTGCCCGGCGTTGATCCAGTGCCGCGGCTTGTACACATGCAACAACTGCGCGGCTTGGATCTGGGACAGGCCGATGGTGCTGACGTAGCGGGTCTCGGGTCCGAACGCCTTGTTCATCTCCTGGTACACCCGCTGCGGTTTGATCGGGACATTGTCGAAGTTGGTCCTGCGCAACAGGCTTCGCCTGCGCACCCGGCACGATTCAGCCCACGCGCCGCGGTCGGGAAGCCGACCCTCGGCGTACCACTCCTTGGCGACCTCGACGAGCACCTCGAGCGCGGCCCTGGCGTCGGACACGATCGCGTAGTCGGGCGCGAAAACGCGACCGATCTGCGTCGGCTCGATGTCGACGTGCACGAAGGTGCGGCCTCTCGTGTAGGTGTCGACGCCGCCGGTGTGCCGGTTGGCCCAGCGGTTGCCGATGCCGAGCACGAAGTCCGATTCGAGCATCGTCGCGTTGCCGTAGCGGTGCGAGGTCTGCAGCCCGACCATCCCGGCCATCAGCGGGTGGTCGTCGGGGATGGTGCCCCAGCCCATCAGGGTCGGGACGACGGGGACGCCGGTGATCTCGGCGAGCGCGACAAGCAAGTCGGCGGCGTCGGCGTTGACCACACCGCCGCCGGCGACGATCAGGGGCCGCTCGGCCGTGGCCATCATCGTCAGCGCCTTCTCCGCTTGCTTGCGGGTAGCGGCAGGCTTCGCCACGGGCAGTGGTTCGTAACTGTCGATGTCGAAGTCGATTTCGCCGAGCTGAACGTCCATCGGCAGATCGATGAGCACGGGACCGGGGCGGCCCTCACGCATCACCTGGAACGCCTTCTGGAAGGTGCCGGGCATCTGTGCCGACTCCATCACCATGACCGACCATTTCGTGACAGGCTTGGCGATGTCGGCGATGTTGATCGCCTGGAAGTCTTCCTTGTGCAGTTTGGCCACCGGCGCCTGCCCCGTGATGCACAGGATCGGAATCGAGTCGGCCGACGCCGAGTACAGCCCGGTGATCATGTCGGTGCCCGCAGGGCCTGACGTGCCGATGCACACGCCGATGTTCCCCGCCTTGGCCCTGGTGTAGCCCTCGGCCATGTGGGAGGCGGCCTCGACGTGCCGCGCGAGCACGTGCTTGATGCCGCCGTGCGCTCGCATCGCGCTGTAGAACGGGTTGATCGCCGCACCGGGCAGGCCGAAGGCCTGGGTGGCGCCCTCCTTCTCCAGGATCAGCACCGCGGCGTCGACCGCACGCATCTTCGTCATGATTGAGTCCTTCCGCTCAGTCGCTCCACACCGCGCAGGAGTCCGGAGTGGTCGAGTCCGCCGTCGCCGTTGGCGAGGGCGCTGGCCATCAGTTGGGCGACGATCGCGCCGAGGGGTACGACGACGCCCGCTTCGCGCGCAGCGGCGGTGACGATGCCGAGGTCCTTGTGGTGCAACGCGATTCGGAAGCCCGGCTCGAAAGAGCGATCGAGCATGTTCTGCTTCTTCTGGTCCAGCACCTTCGAGCCGGCCAGGCCGCCGCCGAGCACCTCGAGGGCGGCCGCGGTGTCCACGCCGTACGCCTCGAGGAAGACGACCGCCTCGGCCAGCGCCTCGATGTTCGCGGCGACGATGAGCTGGTTGGCCGCCTTGACCGTCTGGCCCGCTCCGCTGGGGCCGACGTGGACGACGGTCTTGCCCACCACGTCCAGGTAGGGCTTGGCCGCCTCGAAGTCGTCCGCCTCGCCGCCGACCATGATCGACAGCGCCGCGTTGACCGCCCCGGCCTCGCCGCCCGAGACGGGCGCGTCGACGAGACGCAGTCCCCTTGTCGCGGCCTGCTCGGCGAGTCCGGTGGTGACGTCGGGACGGATGCTGGAGAAGTCGATGACGAGCGTGCCCTCTTTCGCGTTGTCGAACACCCCGCCCTCGCCGGCCAGCACGTCGGACACATCGGGCGAGTCCGGCACCATCAGGCAGACCACATCGGCGTCACCAACGGCGTCGGCGATCGACTCCGCGGCGCGGCCACCCGCGTCCACGAGCGGAGCGGCCTTCTCCGGCGAGCGGTTGTATCCGGCCACCTGGTGGCCCGCCTTCGCGAGGTGGACCGCCATCGGGCTGCCCATGATGCCGAGGCCTATGAACGCAATATTCGTCATGCGTGGTTCTCCTTAGCTTTCGAATCCAGCCGAAGCTGTCGGCGGAAGCGCCGGATGGCTTGTATTCGAGGCCGACCCAGCCGTCATAACCCGCGGCTTCCAGGTCGGCGAGTTGCCGCAGCAGCGGAAGCGAACCGGTGCCCGGCTCGTTGCGACCGGGGGCGTCGGCGATCTGCACGTGCGCGATTCGGTCGGTGTAGTCGGCGATGACCTTGTCGACGTCGTCGCCATTGACCGCCAGGTGATACAGGTCGGCGAGCAGACCGACATTCGGCTCGCCGGCTCGGTCGATCGCCGCGAGCGCATCGGCTGCGGTGAGGAGCGGGTATGCCGGCGCCCCGCTGACCGGCTCGACGAGCACGGTGCCGCCGATCCGCGCGGCTCCCTTGGCTGCGAGCGCGAGATTTTCGGCGCCGAGTTCATCCTGTTCCTGGGGTGTCGCGCCCTCGACGCGATTACCGTAGAGAGCGTTGAAAGCCTTGCAGCCCAACCGTTCTCCGATACCGATCGTGACGTCGATGTTGTCGCGGAACTCCGCGGCACGCCCGGGCCACGACACGAGGCCGCGGTCACCGCCTGGCATATCGCCCGCGAAGAAGTTCAGCCCCACTAGTTGCACGCCCGCGTTCTGGATCGCCGCAACGAACGCGTCGACCTCCTTGTCGACGGGCACTGCCTCTGCGAACGGCCACCAGAACTCGACGCCCTCGAAGCCGGCTTGTCTGACAGCGGCTGGACGCTCCAACAGGGGCAGTTCGGTGAACAGGATCGAGCAGTTGACTTCGTAGGGAAGCGGATGGCTCATCGAATGCCTCTTCCGTATTACGGAAACTTACTTCTGTATTACGAAAACTGAGGTTACGCCTGTGTCGCGGGTCACGTCAAGAGGCCAAACACCGGATGAAACGGATTCGGTCCTCTGCCATCTTGACAAGTGTGTGAGGTGAGTCACGATTGATTTCCAGAAATGGAATTTAACTTTCGCAATACGGAAGAAATGCTCCGGATACGCAGAGGTCATTCCGCAATGCGAAAAGAGATCGAGACACACGAGCAAGGAGCAGGCATGGGTATCGCCCTCGGACCAAACCAGTACGGGAAGGCAGAGAACCGGGTCGTGCGCGTCTATCGCGACACCGACCGGCACGAAATCCGCGACCTGAACGTGTCGACCTCGCTGCGTGGCGACTTCACGCGACGCGCACATCACCGGCGATCAGGCCGACGTGCTGCCCACCGACACGCAGAAGAACACCGCCTTCGCCTTCGCCAAGGAGAAAGGCGTCAGCTCACCCGAGCAGTTCGGGATAACCCTCGGCGCCCACTTCCTCGACACCGCGCCGAAGGCGACTGCGTCCCGGATCGGGATCGAGGAGTACGCCTGGGAGCGCATCGAGGTGGACGGTCACGGGCACGACCACTCGTTCGTCCGGCGCGGACCCGAGTTTCGCACCACCGTGGTCACCACCGATGACAGCGCGGGCGAGCGTCGAGTCTGGGTCGTCTCCGGTGTGCAGGATCTCGTCATCCTCAAGTCGACGGGGTCGGGCTTCAAGGGCTTCCTGAAGGACAAGTACACGACCCTGCAGGAGACCGAGGACCGGATCATGGCCACCTCGCTGACCGCCCGGTGGCGCTACGAGCACACGAACGTCGACGACTGGAACAAGACCTACGACGACATCAAGCGGACGATGCTCGAGGTGTTCGCAGGCAGATACTCCGAAGCCCTGCAGCAGACGCTTTACCAGATGGGCGAGGCGGTGCTCGAGGCACGACCCGAGGTGGCCGAGATCAAGTTCTCCGCACCCAACAAGCACCACTTCATCGTCGACCTGTCGCCGTTCGGCGTGGAGAACAACAACGAGGTCTTCATCGCCGCCGACCGGCCCTACGGCCTGATCGAGGCGTCTGTCGTGCGCGAGGGCGGCTCGGACCCCGGCGACGCCTGGTTGAACACCCCGGGCTTCTGCTGAGGCATGCGACGGTGAATCTGCTCAGACGTGCCGGGGGAAATCCGGCGTACCGCGGGCGTCCCGAGGACGAGATGTACGGCTTCGGGCAGCTGCTTGCCTATGGCACGCAGCACATCTTGACGATGTATGGCGGCGTCATCGCGCCGCCGCTGATCGTCGGCGGCGCGGCGGGCCTGTCGCCGGGCGACATGGCATTGCTGGTGACGGCCGGGCTGTTCGTGAGCGGTCTGGCCACCCTGCTGCAGACCCTCGGAATCGGACCGGTCGGCAGCCGGCTGCCCATCGTCCAGGGCATCTCGTTCGCGAGTGTGTCCACGATGGTCGCGATCGCCAGTGAGGACGGCTTGCGGCCAGTCTTCGGCGCGATCATCGTCGCCGGGCTCATCGGCCTCGCCCTTTCGTCGTTCTTCGCCCAACTGGTGCGGCTGTTTCCCGCCGTCGTCACCGGCACGATCATCACGGTCATCGGGCTCTCGCTGATGCCGGTGGCGTTCCGGTGGGCGATGGGTAACAACTCCGAGGCTCCCGACTTCGGCTCGATGGGGAACATCGGTTACGCCGGTCTGACGCTCGTCATCATCCTGGTGATCAGCCGGCTCTTCCAGGGGACGCTGTCGCGCCTGTCGATCCTGATCGGACTCGTGGCCGGGACCGTGATCGCTGCATTCGCGGGTAAGGCCGACTTCTCCAAGGTCGGCGATGCCGACATCCTGGCGCTGCCGCCGATCCTGCACTTCGGGACACCCACTTTCCAAGTGGGAGCGATCATCTCGATGACGATCGTGATCCTCGTGATCATGACCGAGACCACGGCCGACATCCTCGCCATCGGGGAGATCGTCGGGACCAAGGTCGACGCGAAGCGCGTCGCCGCGGGCCTGCGCGCCGACATGGCCTCCACAACCGTCGCTCCGCTGTTCGGCACCTTCCCTGCCAGCGCCTTCGCCCAGAACGTCGGACTCGTTGCCCTGACCGGGATCAAGAGCCGATTCGCGGTGGCCGTGGGCGGACTGGTCCTGCTGCTGCTCGGCCTGCTACCCGTGGTCGGAGCAGTGGTCGCCGCGATCCCCTACCCGGTGCTGGGCGGTGCGGGCATCGTGCTGTTCGGGTCGGTGGCCGCGAGCGGCATCCGCACGCTCTCGCGGGTCGATTACCACGACAACCTCAACATGGTCATCGTCTCCGTCGCGGTCGCGATGGGCATCATCCCGATCGCGGCACCGGACTTCTGGGCAGCGTTCCCGGAGTGGTTCGGCGTCGATCATGCACTCCGGCATCAGTGCCACCGCGATCGTCGCTGTCGTCCTCAACCTGCTCTTCAACGAGATCAGTTTCGGCAAGAAGCCGGGCGCCTCGGTGATGGCCGCGGCCGAAGCGGAGCTCGACAAGCTGGGCGACACGCTCGATGACGAGATGAAGGGGCAGCAGAAGCCGCCCGTCGTCGTGCGTCGTCAGAGCGACGACCACGCGCCGTCAGCGGACCACTGACCGTGTGCCTTTGCAAAAACCCCACCTCATGGTCGACGGGCGGCTCCAATTGTTATGACGCCCCTGGCTTCTGCTGAAAGGACGGCATCCCATGACCAAATCAACCTCCGCGACTATCGAAAAACCGCGTCCGAAGAAGCACCCGGTCGACGAGATCCTTCCGATCCCGAAACTCGCGGTCTACGGCTTCCAGCACGTGCTGGCCTTCTACGCCGGCGCGGTGATCGTCCCGATCCTGCTGGCGAACTCGATCGGGCTGACCACCGAGCAGCTCATCCACTTGATCAACGCCGACCTGTTCACCTGCGGCATCGCCTCGATCATCCAGTCCGTTGGGTTCTGGAAGATCGGGGTGCGACTGCCGCTGCTGCAAGGGGTCACCTTCACCGCAGTCTCCCCGATGATCGCCATCGGGATGGCCGCCGGCGGTGGCACCGACGGGCTGTTGGTGATCTACGGCGCGGTCATCGTGGCCGGGCTGTTCACCTTCCTGATCGCCCCGTTCTTCTCCAAGCTGATCCGCTTCTTCCCGCCGGTGGTGACCGGATCGGTGATCACGATCATCGGTATCGCACTGCTGCCGGTCGCGGCGGCGGACGCGGCAGGCGGGGCGGGGCCGACGCTCGACCCGACCAGCGGAAGGAACATGGCCTACGCGTTGGGCACCCTGGCCCTGATCGTCCTCATCCAGCGCGTGTTCAAGGGCTTCATGGCCACGGTCGCGGTGCTGATCGGCCTGGTCGTCGGAACCGTGGTGGCCTACATCCTGGGCGACGCCCACTTCGACGCGGTGGCCACCTCGTCCTGGTTCGGCATGACCACGCCGTTCTACTTCGGCTGGCCCAAGTTCGCGCTGGCCGCCATCGTCTCGATGATCGTGGTCATGCTGATCACGGCCGTCGAGACCACCGGTGACGTGTTCGCCACCGGCGAGATCGTGGAGAAGCGCATCGTGCGCGAGGACATCGCCCGTGCGCTGCGCGCCGACGGCCTGGCCACCACGATCGGCGGCGTCCTGAACTCGTTCCCGTACACCTGCTTCGCCGAGAACGTCGGCCTGGTCCGGCTCACCCGGGTGAAGAGCCGTTATGTAGTGGCCACGGCCGGGGTGATCATGATCATCCTCGGGTTGCTACCGAAGGCGGCGGCCATCGTGGCCGGCATCCCGCACCCCGTGCTCGGCGGGGCCGCCATTGCCATGTTCGCCACGGTGGCGGTGGTCGGCTTCCAGACCCTTTCCCGGGTGGACTTCCACGACCATCGCAACGTCGTCATCGTCGCCACCAGCGTTGGCCTGGCCATGTACGTGACCGCTCAGCCCGACGTGGCCAAGGCGGTGCCGGAATGGGCGCAGATCATCCTGGGCAGCGGGATCACGCTGGGCAGCATCACCGCGATCGGGCTCAACCTGGTGTTCCACCACATCGGCAAGGGCCGCGGCCCAGCCGTCGCAGGCACCCCCGGCGGTGGGTTGGTGCGCCTGGACAACGTGAACAACATGTCCTCGGAAGAGTTCGTGCGGACCTTCTCCGGCCTGTTCCAGGGCCCGGACTGGGTGGTCGAGCGGGCCTACTCCCAGCGTCCGTTCAGTGACACCCTGGACCTGCGCCGATCCTTCCAGGAGGCACTGTTCGCGGCCACTCCGGAGGAGCAGGCGCAGCTCATCAGCTCCTACCCCGATCTGGGCGCAGTTTCGGTAGCGACGGGCGACGAGGGCGAGGACTCGATGTCCGACCAGTCGGTGCTTGGGCTGACTCGGCTCGCCGAACACGAGCACCAGGAGCTGGCGGCGCTGACGGAGGCTTACCGCGACCGATTCGGCTTCACGTTGATCATGGCCGTGCGCGATCAGGCGAACATCGACCAGCTGCTGCGGCACGGCTGGGAACGGCTGAACAATTCGCCCACCCAGGAACACGCGGCGGCATTGATCGAGATAGCGAAGATCGCCACGTACCGGTTCGACCAACTGGTGGCCGAGGCGAATCCGATCCACTCGGCCCGCACTCGGCATCTCGACACTTAGAGAGGTATCAACATGACCGGCGACGTCTCCGTCGACGGATTCAACGCGCTCCCCGATGCAGAGGCGACACGACGGCTGCTGACCTGCCTGCGCGTCCCGCGCTGGGCCGCAGAGGTGTCCGGTGGGCGGCCGTACGCGGACTACGCCTCGCTGACCGCCCAGGCCGAGGCGTCGGCAGCCGAGCTGTCCGACGACGATCTTTCCGCCGCGCTGGACGGCCACCCCCGGATTGGCGAGCGGGCCGGTGCCGGGCACGACGCCGAGTTTTCCGCACGGGAACAGGCGCAGGTGGATCGCGATGACACGGAGGTATTGGCCGCGTTGGCGGACGGCAACCGGGAGTACGAGCGGAGGTTCGACCGGGTCTTCCTGATCCGGGCCGCCTGTCGCAGCTCTAGCGAGATCCTGTCCGAGCTGCGCCGCCGGCTGGGCAACGACGACGATACCGAGCGGGCCGAGACCGTTGCCGCGCTGCGCGAGATCGCCCTACTGAGACTGAAGGATGTGATGTAAGTGGGAACCCTGAGCACACATGTGCTCGACACCAGTGTGGGTCGAGCAGCCAAGGGCGTCGCGGTCGTGCTTGAGCAGGGCGGCGTGCAGATCGGCGACGGCGTCACCGACGCCGACGGCCGCATCGGCTCGATCGGGCCGGACCGGCTCGGGGCAGGCGACTACACGCTGCGCTTCAACACCGGCACCTACTTCGCCGACGCCGGACGTGACTGCTTCTACCCGGAAGTCGTTGTGGTGTTCACGATCGCCGACCCGGATCAGCACTATCACGTTCCGGTGCTGCTCAACCCCTTCGGCTACGGGACCTACCGTGGCACCTGAGCGCACGATCCTCGACG
>CAWKFL010000002.1:0-106941 GCA_963848855.1 uncultured Actinomycetota bacterium | reverse complement strand
ACAGCGAGGACGGTCTGCCGAAGGAACGGTACCGGGCGTATCACCGGGAGAAAGCGAGGGGCGGTGTCGCTCTGACGATGATGGGCGGCAGCGCGTTGGTGAGTCCTGACAGCACGCCGCCGTTCGGAAATCTGCAGTTGTACCGGGACGAGGCCGTGCCCTACCTGAGGGCGCTCAGTGACGACGTGCACGAGCAGGGGGCTGCGGTGATGACGCAGCTCACGCATATGGGTCATCGCACATTCAACTACTCGCACGACTGGATTCCCGCCCTGTCGGCGAGTGGTACCCGCGAGGCCGCCCATCGGGCTTTCACCCGGGTCGCGGATGCGCGCGATCTGGCGCGGATCGCGCGCGACTTCGCCGAGACCGCGCTGCGGTGTAAGGAGGCTGGTCTCGACGGCGTCGAGATCTCGGCCTATAGCGGGCATCTACTCGATGAGTTCATGACGCCGGCGTTCAACCATCGCCACGACGAGTACGGCGGTCCGCTGGAGAACCGGATCAGGTTTCCGCTGGAGGTGATCGCCGCGATCCGTGCTGCGGTCGGCGACGAGTTCATCGTCGGCATGCGGATGTCGTTCGACGAGCAGCGCCCCGATGGCAGTGGTACCGGGCCCGAGGAAGCCATCCAGATGGCGGGGGCGTTCACGAAGGCCGGGATCGACTTCTTCAGCGTCATCCGCGGCCGGTCCGACACCGACGTGGAGCTGGCGAAGGTGATCCCGCCGATGTTCACTCCGGCCAGCCCTCACCTGGAGTTCGCGGGCTGGGTGAAGAAGCAGCTCGACGTGCCCGTCATGCACGCCTCGAAGATCGCC
This sequence comes from uncultured Actinomycetota bacterium, assembly GCA_963848855.1. GTDB lineage: Bacteria > Actinomycetota > Actinomycetes > Mycobacteriales > Mycobacteriaceae > Mycobacterium. The sequence goes on along the minus strand of CAWKFL010000002.1, from coordinate 106,120 downwards.
GACGTCGCGACCGCTCGCTACGCGATCGCGGAGGGACTGCTGGACCTGGTGGGGATGACCCGGGCGCTGATAGCCGATCCCGATCTGCCTCGCAAGGTCGCCGCCGGCCACGCCGATCGGGTTCGGCCGTGCGTCGGTGCGAGTATCTGTCTGGACTCGATCTACACGTCGGGCTCGACGCATTGCATCCACAACCCGGCGACCGGGCGCGAGCTGCGGTTGCCGCAGCGGGTCACACCCGCGACTGAAACGAAACGATGCGCCGTCGTCGGCGGCGGCCCGGCCGGGTTGGAAGCCGCACGGGTGCTCGCCGAGCGGGGTCATGCCGTGACGCTGTACGAGGCGAACGCCACGTTCGGCGGCCAGATCGCACTGGCCGCGACGTCGGAGCGCCGGCGCGATCTCATCGGCGTCGTCGACTGGCGGGTCGCGGAATGCCGCCGACTCGGCGTCCAACTGCGGCGCAACCAGTATGTCGACGCCGACGAGATCACCGACGTCGACGTCGTCATCGTGGCGACGGGCGGCGTGCCGAACACGTCGGTCGGCGTCCCCGGCGACTCGTTGGCCATCGACAGCTGGGACCTGCTGGCCGGTGCCGCGCGGCCGAGCGGGGACGTTCTCGTGTACGACGATCACGGTGGACACCAGGCCCTCGACGCAGTTGAGGCACTGACGCGGACCGCCCGCAGCGTGGAGTACGTAACGCCGGAACGGAGCGTCGCCCCGGATGTCGGCGCCTCCCCGGCCGTCGGGTACTTCCAGATGCTCGCCGACAACGACGTTCGGACCACCCTGCTGCATCGTCTAGTCGAGATCGAGAAGCGGGATCGACGACTGGTCGTGCGGCTGCAGGTCGAGGGCGCCAAGACGGTGGCCGAACGCACGGTCGACACCGTCGTCATCGAGCACGGCACGGTCCCGGATCCGGAGTTGTTCGACGCGTTGACGGCCCGCTCGGTCAACCTCGGCGAAATCGTCATTCCCGATCTGCTCGCTCTGCGGCCCCAGTCGGCCGTGCACAACCCGGACGGCAGCTTCGAGCTCTACCGCATCGGCGACGCCGTCGCCAGCCGCAACATCCCCGCGGCGATTCTGGACGCCTACCGGCTGTGCAACGCCATCTGATCAACGCACCCCAGCCGCCATCACCGGAAGAAGGAGAAACCCATGTCATCGATCCCGACCGTGAGGAGTGACCGGTGCCATCGATAAAGAACACAGCTATCGATACGGAGGAATCCTCGGCCGCATTCAAACGACGCTTCATGTGGCGGCTGCTCGCGGTTCTGATCGGCGGGATGCTCCTGGACGGCTACATCCTCGGGGTCATCGGTCCGGTAACGGGCCCGATGAAGGAGGAGCTGGGCATGTCGACATGGGAACTGGGCCTGGTCGCGTCGGCCGCACTGTTCGGCATCCTGATCGGCTCGCCGCTGGGCGGGTGGGCCGGCGACAAGTGGGGCCGCAAGCCGTTGTTCATGATCGACATGGCGCTGTTTCTGGTCGGGTCGATTTTGCAGTTCTTCGTCGGCTCCTTCGAGACGCTGTTGGCAGTGCGGCTGTTGATGGGTATCGCGATCGGTGCCGAGTACTCCGTGGGCTGGCCGCTGATGTCGGAGTTCGCGCCCGCCAAGCTGCGGGGACGCCTGATGGCCACCACAGTCCTCGCCTGGTACGGGGGATTCATGATCGGTTACACGGTCGCCTACATGCTGGAGCTGCAGGCGGTGCCGTGGCGGATCGTCATGGGCTCGAGCACGATCATCGCGGTGGTCTTGCTCATCGCCCGGATCGGGCTGCCCGAGTCGCCGCGGTGGCTGTGGACCGAGCGCCGCTTCGACGAGGCCCATGCCATCGCCCACAAGTACATGGTGGACTCCGCCGACATGACCGACGTCGAGCACGAGGACACCCACACCGGCGGCTTCGGGATGCTGTTCTCCCGGCAGTACTGGCGGATGACGGTCTTCGTGTCGTGGTTCTGGTTCTGCAACGTGCTGCCCTATTTCGCCATCGCGACGTTCGCCGCCGATGTATTGGAGAAGTACGGCCTCTCCAGCGGGCTCGCCGGTGGTGTGGGAATGACGATGGTCGCCGTGGCCGGGGTCGCCGTCACGGTGGCGTTGATCGACAAGGCCGGCCGCCGGGTGTTCACCGTCCCGCAGCAATGGATCATCACCGTCGTCTTCTTGATCATCGGCCTGTGGTCGGGTGCGCCGTCGGTCGTCGTACTGGGTCTGTTCCTGGTCTTCTCGTTCCTGAATGCGATGAATGGGGCGCTGACGAGCATTTACCCCGGGGAGGTGTTCCCCACCGAGGTCCGTGGTCTCGGCACCGGTTTTGCCGCCGCCGTCAGCCGCATCGGGGCTGGCCTGGGCACCTTCCTGTTGCCGATAACCATCGAGAACTTCGGTGTCTCGTGGACGATCCTCGGCATGGCGGTCATCGTCTTCAGCGGTGCCCTGGTGTCACAGCTGTGGGCTCCGGAGACCAAGGGGATGAGCCTCAGCGAGACCGCCCACCTGTATTCGCACTAGCGGATGAGCCCAGGAATAACGCCGAGCCGAGCGGGGTGGCCGCAGGACAACGACGTCACCGCGGCCAGCCCCTCGGCCGCCGGCCTGGTTGTCAGCGGTGGCGGCTCGCGATCTCCTCAAGCGCGTTGAGCGCCACCGCGATGGCGTGCTGGTTGCGACTGCCCCGGCGGACGCAGGTGAGGATGTGCCGGGCCGGTGTGGGATTTCCGCGTAACGGCACTCGCGCGACCTGGTATCCCGGCGGCAGCCGGGCCAAGCGCGGCACCAGCGCAACCGCCAAGCCTTCGCCCACCAGAGCGGCGCCGGTTTCCCATTCGCTGGCCTCATGCGCGACAGCAGGTGTGAAACCGGCTGCCGCGCATGCCGTTTGCACGAGTTGATGGTAGGAACGGCCGGGACGGTCGAGGATCCAGGGTTCATTGGCGGCCTCGCGCAGCAGCACCGAGCGGCGGCTGGCCAGCGGGTGGCCGGCGGGCACCAACAACTCGAGCGGGTCGTCCAGCAACGGTTGTTGGTCGAATCGGGGATCGCTGGTCGGTGGTAACGACGGTGTCGCGACGACGACGGCGATATCGGCGTCGTCGGTGAGAAGCAGGTCGAAGCACTCCAGCGGGTCGGCCTCGACGATGCGCACGGTGCAATGTGGGTCGACGGCGCGCAGAGGTGCAACCAGGTATGGCAGCAAGGTGGCCGCGGCGGTGGAGAATCCGCACAGCCGCAGCGTTCCGATGGTGCGGTCCCCGGTCTCGGCCAGCTCGGCCCGAATTTCCTCCCACCGGGCAAACAGCTCGTCGGCGCGGGCGAGCAACAGGCGTGCGGTGGGTGTCAATCGCACCCCGCGCCCCTCCTTCACCAGCAGCGTGACACCCAACTCCTGGGCCAGCCCACGTATCTGATGAGAAACCGCCGAGGGTGTGTAGTTGAGCGTCGCTGCGGCACCGTTGACAGTGCCGCACGCGGCCAGCACCCGCAGGACATGAAGGCGATGGTCGATCATGCAATTATTTTGCACAAAACCCATCACAACTATTTGCTTTTTACTCAACAGTAGGGGCGCGACAATTAGTCGCGGGCGACCCGTTGTTCCGCATCCCCGTGACAGCTGTGTTTCAGCCATCGGACCGCCCAATTGGCCAGGTTTATGAAGGAGATCGCGTTGACCACCGCCACCCGTTCAAGCACCGCAATTCACGATGTCGAGACCCTCGTCGCCGACCGGACCCCTGGCTACTCCCTGGCCGCACCGTTCTATCTCAGTGAGGAAGTCTTCGACCTCGATATCGCGGCGGTGTTCGCCACCCACTGGATCTTCGTGGCGACCATAGCCGAGATACCCGAGCCCGGCGACTTCGTCACCGTCGAGATCGGGTCCTACTCGATCATCGTCGTCCACGACGACGACGGCGTGCGGGCGCTGCACAACGTCTGCCGGCACCGGGGCGCCCGGGTGCTACTGGAACCGCGTGGATCGGTGGGCAACATCGTCTGCGGATACCACCAATGGACCTACGCGGGCGACGGAGCCTTGTTGCACGCGCCAGATCAGCCACCCGAATTCGACAGCAGTTGCTTCGGTTTGAAACGCGTCAACGTTCGCACCGTCGACGGTCTGATCTTCATCTGCCTCGCCGACGAACCGCCATCGGACTTCGACGAAGTCGCTACTCGTATCGCGCCCTACTTCACAGCACACCAGCTGCACAGGATGAAAGTGGCCGCCCAGGAAGACATCGTCGAGGAGGGCAACTGGAAGCTGGTGATGGAAAACAACCGGGAGTGCTATCACTGCGAAGGCAACCACCCGGAGCTTACCCAGACGTTCTTTCCCACGTACGGGTATCCGCCCGACAAGATCCCAGCGCGACTCCGCAACGCGCACGCGCGGTATTTAGCGGCCGAAGCCGAACTCGACAAGGCCTGCACCCAGCGCGATATGCCGTTCGCCGCGATCGAAGAACTGGCCAACCGACCATCGGCGTTCCGAATCCAGCGTGAAGCGCTGGACGGCGTGGGCGAGTCCTACACTCGCGACGGATCGGCGGCGTGCCGACGGCTCGTCGGCGAGCTGGACAATCCGCGGATGGGGCGGCTCACCCTGCACATGCAGCCGAACACGTGGATGCACTTCCTCTCTGATCACGCCATCACATTTGCCGCGCTGCCCATCGCGCCCGATCGGACGCTGGTGCGCACCACCTGGCTGGTGCACGAGGACGCCGTGGAGGGCATCGATTACGACATCGCCAAACTCACCGATGTCTGGCAACACACGAACGCCCAAGACAGCGCGCTCGTCAAACGGGCTCATACCGGAATCACCAGCCCGGCATACAGTCCCGGTCCGTACGCACCGAATGAGTACCAGGTCAACGACTTCGTGACGTGGTACATCTCCCGGCTCGACGCGTACCTCCGGCGATGACAACCGTCATCGAGGACCTCGACGAGTTTCTCGTCTCCACCGACCACCGGCACACACCCGGCGGTAACAGATCAATTGGAAGGTTTGAAAGATGGCGATCGCGACTACCGTCGCGCAAGCAGGATGCGACGCGGAGGCGGTAGGACTTGAGCACGACATGTTAGCTGGGTTCATGCCGCTCTCGTGGAGCCCGGAGTGCTGGAGCGATGCCGAGATCGAGGACCTCGTCTGCCGCAAGGTCCTCGATATCACCCACGACGTAAAGAGTTTTCTTTTCGAGGCACCTGACGGACGCGTATTCCGGTTCGACCCCGGACAGTTCATCACCCTCCAACTCGAGATCGATGGCCAGCATGTCAGCCGCTGCTACACCATCTCCTCGCCGCCCACCCGGCCACACCTGATCGCGATCACGGTAAAGCGCATGGTCGGCGGTTCGGTCTCGAACTGGTTGCACGACAACGTGATTCCAGGATCCCGCATCGCTGTCCAGGCCCCGCTGGGCTCCTTCACGACAGCCGGTCGAAACGCGACCAAGTATCTCTTCTTATCCGCAGGTAGCGGTATCACACCCGTCATGTCGATGACCCGGACGCTGTACGACCTCGGCTCTGACGCAGACATCCTCTTCATCCACAGCGCGCGGACGCCGGCCGACATTATCTTCCGCCACGAACTCGACGCCATGGCCGCCATGACGCCGAATATCCGGGTGGCACACATATGCGAGGGCGACCACCCGTTCGAACGCTGGCATGGGCTTCGTGGCCGACTCTCGACAGCGGCACTGCAGGCTCTGGCCCCTGACCTAATGGAACGGGTGACTTTTACCTGCGGTCCCGCCGCCTACATGGCGTCAGTTCGGAACATGCTCGCTGAAATCCGCTACGACATGCGGAATTATCACGAAGAGAGTTTCTCCTTCGAGAGCCTGTCGATTCCCGCGCCGTCGACGGTTGACACCAATCACCAGGTCCTGATCGAGACCGTGCGCCCGCTCGGCAACCAGTCTCCGACCCTGTCGGATGCCGGGAGCCAGGGAACAAGCGCCGCCGTCTACAGCGTCGAATTCGCCCGGAGCGGCCGCACCATCACCTGCGGCGCAAACAAGACCGTTTTGGATGCCGCATGGACGGCCGGCCTCACGCCACCCTCCTCCTGCACTCAGGGCATGTGTGGGACATGCAAGACCACGGTGCTGTCTGGACAAGTCGACATGCAGCACAATGGCGGAATACGCCCCAAAGAGATCGCCCAGGACAAAATCCTCATCTGCTGCTCAAAACCACTGAGCGATCTACGCATTGACTGCTGACTCCAAATCGACACCTTCGTGGACGCATCGCTAGCACGAGCGAATTCGTTGCCGGGAGAACTCGAGGAAGGACGCTGACATTCACAAGTCGGTCGCTCGCTACTATGAGTTGCTGCGCGGTCGGGGCGACAAGTTCTATCGCTATCCCGGCTACTACGTAATCCACGTCAGACGCCAGCACGCCTACCACGGATGGCTCGACGTGTGGTCGGCGAACAAAGAGGTCGTCGTCGCCTCGCACGGCGAGGCAGTGCTCGAAGCGCTCAACGACCGCGCCATCACCCGCGTTGTGCTCGAGGATGCTGGGAGTGAACCCGGAGAACTCACGCGCGAGAACGTCACCTGGCTGTGCGAAGACGTGCGGGACGTGCTCACGTACGTTCCCGGCCTTGGTCACGGCGGCATCACCATCCAGCCGTCCGATGCCGCCGCCGAACTCATCGCGCGGGCTGCCCGAGCCTCGCACGGCGTCCTCCCGGACGAGGAGATCGAGGCAATCATCGGTCGCTCCGGCAAGCCACAGGGATTCAACCGGATAGCCTCCGCGGACGCGCTCGGACGACTCTGCGCCTACGGGCCGACACCCGGTGTTCTCGGGCAAGACGCCGAGTACTTGCGCCGTCATGGTGCTGACGAGTCCACCATGCGGCCTCACCGATTCTCCGTAGGCTGACGCAAGTCACCCCGCCGACCAGATTGTTGGGAAGCACTGCGATACAACCAGATTCGCGTCTACTGGCAACCCGACGTTGGATTCCGCCGATTTCAGCTGTCCGACGACCTCTTCAGGATGGCTGCTGGCTTCGCGCAGGCGCAAGCAGTGGGCGGGCGATGCCCAGGTCATGCATGGATATCCCCTTCTGGCGCCTGAGTGTGGCGGGCGCTTGCCGTAAGGCGGTCGTAGACGTGGTCGGCCAGTTGCATCCGTTGGACTGAAGGGAGGTATCGCCCGAAGTCGATTCCGTATCGCTCATGCAACCGTTCGAAGTGGCCCTCGACGCGCTGCAGGTAGTCGGCCGCGAAAGCGGCGGGGTCCAGCGCGAGCAGGAACAGGCCGACCCGAGGCGGCTCCGTTCCAGATGCAAAGTCCGGGGCGTCGATGGAGAACGAGGCGCCAGATAGGACCGACAGCAGCTCGACAACCAGCGCGATGTTGCTGCCTTTCACCCCACCGAAGGGCAGCAGCGGCCCGAGCAGAGCAGCGGCGGCGTCGGTGGTGGCGGCACCGTCGGCGTCGAGCGCCCAGCCCTGCGGGATGGGCTCACCGGCGCTGGCCGCCTCGCGGATCTTCACACATGCCGCGGCGCTGGAGGCCTGATCGATCAGGCGCGGCGTGGGCTGCGCCGGCAGCGCGAAGGAAAACGGGTTCGTCCCCGTCAGCGCCGCGGGCGCGCCATACAACGACATCACCGCCGGAGAGTTGGCCCCGGCCAGGGCGATCAGCCCCCGGTCGGCCACCTCCGACGTGTAGTAGCCCAACTCCCCTACGGTGAAGGCGTCGCTGACGCTCATGACGGCCACGCCGTTCGCCCGAGCAGCGGCGGCGAAGTCCGCAAGCGCCGCACGAAAGGCCAACTGTGCCACTCCGTCGTCCGCCGACACCGCTATCACCGAGGCGCGGTCCTGGCGGACGATGGGTCGGGCCATGCCGTTGAGTCGGCCACCCTGCAGTGCGTCGAGATAGTCGAACAGATGCGCCACGCCCACGATCGTGTTGCCCCGGCGTTCGGCGGCGATCACGGCATCGGTCAGCGCAGCGGCCGTGCGTTCGTCACCGCCAGCGGTCGTGATCGCCGTTGAGCACAGCGAGGCCAGCCGATCCCAGCCGATCTCGATCATCGCCAGCTCCACTGTCGAAAGCCCTGCTCGATCACCCGTGTGCAGACCCGCATGAGGGCGGTGGCGGTGTGCGGACCGGACATGTCTCCTCGCTGGGTTGTGGGTTCGGGGCGCCGTCGGCTGGCAAATGATGCTACCGGCGGGCGCGACGCAGGGTTTGGTCGTGCGCCGTTACCGTACTTCGCGATCGCCACCTTCGCCGACGGAGTGCTGCAGAAGCGCTGACGGGCATCTACCCGGCCGAGGTGTTCCCGACTGAGATCCGCGGGATCGGGGCGGGCTTCGCGGCTGCCGTCAGCCGGATCGGCGCCGGAATCGGCACGTTCCTGCTGCCGTGGTCGATGACGAACCTCGGCACCGCAGTGACCATGCTGATCGCCGCCGGCGTCGCCGGAGTCGGTGCCAGATTGTCGCAGTGGCTGGCCCCGAGACGACGGGGATGAACCTTTGCGCCAGACGTGGCGCCGTGAGTTATGTCCGGATCCACCAGCTTTGAAGGTGCGATCGAAAAATCACCGGCTGCTTAAGGCAAATCATCGGCGGCGCTTGCACGTTAAAATTGACCGTCGACCCACCGGCGAAAGGAGGGTTGCATTTGACCCGTGATCGCGCGGGCCAGCCGTGGCGGGCACGTCAACGCGAAATCTTGAGCCGAATCGTTCGGGAGACCGAGGCACCGACCGATAGCCTGCCGCTGATCAAACACCCCGAGCGCAGGACGCCCGACGATTACTACGACGCGCGGCTCGGCGAGGTGCTCGACCTCGCGGTGAGTGTCGGTGCCGTGTTGATGGCCTCGGGAACTCCCGCCACCGCCGTTATAGAACAGGTCACGGCCATTGCCGCCGCATACGGGATCGAGCACTGCGAGGTCGACGTCATCAACACGGCCATCCACGTCGCTGTATATCGGGGGCCGACCTTGCCGCCGGCCAGCACGCTGCATATCGTGCACTCCCGGTCAACGGATTTCAGCCGACTGGCGGCCGTCGACCGCCTGATCCGGCGCATTCGCACGCAGCAAGTATCGCCGTCGGACGCCCACGGCGAGCTGGACGCCATCATCAGCGCGCCGCATCCGTACAAGCGCTGGATCGCCACCCTGGCCTGGGGTGCACTGGCATTCGCTACCGCGGGGACGCTCGGCGGACAGCTACTGGTCTGTTTGGTCAGCGCGGTGAGCACCATGGCGATTGACCGCGTCAATCGGCGACTCAACAAGCACGGGCTGCCGTTCTTTTTCCAGTACGCGGTTGGTGGTGCGATCGCGACCGCGCCCCCGCTGGTGCTCTACTGGCTGAGCCCCCGGCTGGGGCTGCATTTCGAACCGACCGTTGCCATCGCGGCCGGCCTGGTTGTTCTTCTCGCTGGCCTGTCCCTGGTCAGTTCGGTCGGCGATGTCATCAGCGGAGCCCCGGTCACCGCCGCGGGCCGGTTCTTCGAGCTGATCATGATGACGGCCGCGACCATCGCCGGTGTGGCGTTGGTCCTGCACCTCGCCAGCCGCTTCGGCGCGCCGTTCATCGCCATCAGCGCGAACGCGCCGCCTGCCTTGGGGGAGCTGGCGGTGCGCGTCGCATTCGGCGCGGCGAGCGCGGCGGCTTTTGCGCTGGCCTGCTATGCGGAACGGACCGCATTGGTGGCCGCGGCTTTCGGCGGCGCCACTGGCACCATCGGCTTTCTTCTGGCACAGAGCGCGGGCGTGGGTGTCGTGGTGGCGTCGTTCGTCGCCGCGGTCCCGGTGGGTTTGATCGGCCGACTGATGGAACGCCGCAACCTCACTCCACCACTGATCGTGTCTATCTCGGGCATCGTGCCCCTGCTGCCGGGCCTGTCCCTGCTGCATGGCATCTACGCGGTTCTCGACGACCAGCTCGCCGTCGGGTTTGCCTCGGTATTAGGTGCGCTGGCGATCAGTACGGCCCTCGCGGCCGGCGTCACCTTAGGCGAATGGGGCTCCTGGAGGGTCCGTAAACGGCGATTGCGCATTCCACGTAGAAAGCTCTGAGTGACGCCTCCCGCGTCAGAGGCGGCAGTCGGCGTTGGCCGGGGCCGCGTGCGCGGCGGCGGAGAACGTCACACGCGGGCGCGTCGGCCACTGCATCACGAGCACGGCCCCGAGCACCAAAGCGCCCCCGAGCAGCTGCACCGCGCCGAGCGACTCCCCGAACGCCGCCGCCGCCAGCGCGACGGTGACCACCGGCTCCAAAGTCGAAAGGATCGACGCCGCCGATGGACCGACCCGAGCCAGGCCGGCGAAGAAGCAGAGGATCGCCCCCAGCGTGCTGACGAGCGTGAGCGCGCCCACCCATGCCCAGCCGTCGGCGCTGAATCCGAGCTCCGGACCGCCGCGCACGACGGATGTCAGCGCGAACGTGCACGTCGCGCCCAGGCACACGAACGCCGCCAGCGCCACCGGCGGCACCCCGGCGCCGACGCGGTCGCCGGTGAGGATGTAGACGGTGTACACAAGCGCGGCGGCGAAGCCCATCGCCGTGCCGAGCGCATCGAGGCTGCCGGACGCCGCCCCCGCGAGGACCAGCGCGGTGCCCGCGAGCGCAATGAGCAGCGCGGCGATCCGCCGCACTGAGGCGCGCTCACGACCAAGCGCGACCGCCCCGATCAACACCAGCGCCGGATAGACGTAAAGGATCAGCGCGAGCAGCGAGGCGTCCATCCGCTCGAGCGCGCCGAAGTACAGCCCCGACTGCGTGGCATAGCCGATCGCGCCCATCGCCAACCCGGCGAGTACCGACCGGCGCGGCACGCCACGCAGCGCACCCGTCGCGGCGGCGACTGCGAGCAGCAGCGGCGCCGCCATGGCGAACCGTAGGAGCAGCAGTTCGTTGACCCCGACGCCGGCCTCGTATGCGAACTTGCCGAAGATCGCCATCGCCCCGAAGCCAGCAGCGGACAGCAGGCACAGCAGCGGTCCCATGCGCTCCATGCTTCCAAACCGACATTGTTTATGTCCATCTCACATTCATGCACAAAACTGTGTAGCTTTATTACACAATGTTGGACCTTCACCGTCTCAAGCTCCTACGCGAGCTCGACGCCCGTGGCACCGTCCACGGCGCCGCGCGGGCGCTTGCCTACACCCCGAGCGCGATCTCCCAGCAGCTCGCCGTGCTCGAGCGCGAAGCGGGGGCGAAACTGCTCGAGCGAAGCGGGCGCAACGTGCAACTGACCGAGGCCGGGCGTGTACTCGTCCGCCACGCCGTGATGCTGCTCGACGGGGTGGAGGCGGCCGAGGCGGAGGTGGCGGGCATCGCGGCGGGTCACCCCGCCGGCGTCGTGCGGGTGTCCGCTTTCCAGTCGGCGTTCCTGCACATCGTCGCGCCGGCGGTGGCGGCTCTAGCGGACAGCCATCCCGACATCCGCGTGGAGGCAACCGAGTTGGAGGTCGAGGAGGCTGTGCCCGCCCTGCGACTGCAACGGCTCGACGCCGTCGTAGGCGACGAGTACGAGGGCCAGCCTCGCCCGGTACACGCCGACCTGCAGCGCACGCCGCTCGTGCACGAACAGGTCCGCCTCGTCATGCCCGCCGCGCACCCACTCGCGCGGCGTCGCCGGGTTCCGATGGCGCGACTCGCGGGTGCGGAGTGGGCGGCGTGCCAGCCCGGCACCGGTCACCGCGAAATGCAGATCCGCGCATGCCGCCAGCTCGGCGGCTTCGAGCCTGACCTCCGCTACGCGTCCGACGATTTCCTGATCCTGTTGGAGCTGGTCCGCACGACCGGCGCATGCGCGCTGCTGCCCGACCTCGTGCTCGGCTACGACGCGCCGGGCGTGGCCGTGCGCGCAATCGCCGAGGGCACAATCGGCCGCGAGGCGTTCCTCCTGACGCGAGCGACACGCACCCCGGCCGTCGAGGCGGTCGCGGCCGCGCTCCAGGCCGCGGCGCCCTAAAAGGTGCCGCCTGTCGGATAACCGCAGGCTTCAGCGTCGGCCAGAACAGCATTCACCGCCGCCGGGGAGGCAGCGACGTTAGCGTCGCGGTAGCACCTTCATTCGGCGAGTCAGGATGACAACCGACCTTCCTGTCTTAGAGGGCCAGCGCGCCTGTCTCTAGAGGGCCAGCGCGTGAAGGCGCCGTACTTTCAGGTTCTTCGGCATCGGCGAGCGCTAGCCACCGAGCGACCGGTAGTAGACCGCGCGGGACGGCGGCAGGGGTGTCTTGCCCAGTATCCGATCCGATATCTTCTCGGCCATCATCATTACTGGTGCATTCAGGTTTCCAGTGACGGTCTTCGGCATGATCGACGCGTCGACGATGCGCAGCCGGCGCACCGTATTGACCCGAGCGTCGCTGTCGACGACAGCGTCCGCGTCGACACCCATGCGGCAGGTGGTCGACGGGTGATAGGACGTGCCGGTCGCGTGGCGCACGAATGCCTCGATCTCACTGTCGCTCGTCACGTCGGGTCCGGGGGTGAGCTCTGCGCGGCGGTACTTGGCCAAGGCCGACTGGCTGACCAGTGTGCGTGTCAGCCTGATCCCGTCGATCATGTCCTGCATGTCCTGCCGGGACTGCATGTGGTTGAACACAATTGACGGAGCGTCGGCCGGGTCGGCCGAACCCAGCCTGACAGAACCGCGACTCTCCGGGCGGGACAGGTCCATCCAGACCTGAAACCCCGGGATCGGGATGAGTTTGCCATTGACCAGTTCTCGGGTGAGCGGCAGGAATTCGTATTGCATGTTGGGGAAGTCGACGTCGGTGCGGGTACGCAGGAAGGCCCCGGTCTCGAAAAAGTTGGTCGTTCCGAGCCCTTTGCGCCGAAGAACCCAGTCCGCCCCCAGCTTGGCTCGGCCGAACAGGTTCAGTTCGGCGGCCAGCGAGTCCTCGTATCTGGTGCTGAACTGCAGGTCGACACCGGGGTGATTCTGCAGATTGCGGCCCACCTCGCCGACGTCCGCCACCACATCGATGCGGTGGTTGCGCAGCTCGTCGGCGGGCCCGATCCCGGATAACATCAGCAGTTTCGGGGTGTTGACCGCACCTGCGCAGAGGATGACCTCGCGTTCGCAGGTGATCGTGCGCCCGCCTTGCCCGTCGGCGACCTCGATGCCGATCGCGGTGCCCTTGGCGAAAAGCACCCGTGCCGCAAGGGTTTTCGAAATCACCCGAAGGTTGGGCCGCTTGACGGCCGGTCGCAGGTAGGCTCGCGATGAACTCCACCGCAGCCCGTTGTGGATGAACGACTGCGCCACGTGCATTCCTTCTTGGCGGTGTCCGTTGTGGTCGGGCGTAACCTCGAAGCCGGCCTGCTCACCGGAACGCAGAAATGCGTCATACAACTTGTGCTTGGCCTGGCAGCGGCTGACGTGGAGCGGGCCGTCGCCCCCGCGCCAGTCGTCCGGCCCACCCGAGAATGTCTCCATCTTGCGGAAGTACGGCAGGCAGTGGGCGTAATCCCAGTCCGCCAGGCCGTCATCCGCCCACCCGTCGTAATCCATCGGGTTGCCGCGGTTGAAGATCATCGCGTTGATGGAGGAGGTGCCGCCGATGACCTTGCCGGCCTTCTCGTCGATGGTCTTGCCACCCAGGTGCGGTTCGGGACCCGACTGGTAGCCCCAACCGATTCGCTTGCTCTGGTAGGCGAACGGCAGGGCCCCGGGCATCGCGATGATCGGGCTGTGATCGGAGCCGCCGGCCTCCACCAGGAGCACCCGGATTGAAGGGTCCTCGGTGAGCCGAGACGCCACAATGCAGCCCGCCGACCCGGCCCCCACGACGATGTAATCGAATTCCCCGTCCATCAGCCGACACTCCTAAATGATTCCCTGTTCGCGAACGGGGGTCCCGTCCAGCAGGCGCTGCCAACCGAATCTGGTGAGATCGATCGACTGGAAGGTGCCGGTCAGCAGCAATTCGGCCATGGCCCGCCCGCACCCGGTGCGTGCATCAAACCGTGCCCGGAGAACCCGGACAGCAGGTGGAAATTGCCGAGGCCATCGGCACCCGGGCCGATGATCACGTTGCCGTCGAAATCGTTCTGGTCGTACAGACCGGGCATCGTTGAAAAACAGCGGCTGCGTTCGAACTGCGGAAACCGATGCGCCAGTATCGGCCAGACGGCGTTTTAGAAGTAGTTGCGATCGACGGCGAAGTTGTATCCGCGCGGCTCCGCCAGGGTCGGCACGCCCCCGGAATACCCTTTTCCTTCGGGCCGAAAGGCCAGTCGCTGAGGGTCTTTGAGGTAGGGCAACGGCTCGATGGACTCCTGAGACTCGAAATAATGCTCGAACCGGCGCAGCGGCGCGGTGGGCACCTCAATGTCGAGCATCGCGCAGATGTCTTTCGCCCACGCACCGGCCGCGTTGACGAAATGGCTTGCCTCGATGCGTTCCGACGATTTGAGGGCAGCGGCGGTGACCCACCCAGCTTCCGTTGCGGACCAGGCCGACGACCTCGTCGGCGATGAATTGCGCACCCAACGACCTGGCCTTGTTCCGGAAGCCCGTCAGCACACTGTGCGGATCCAGCCACCCGTCGTCCGGAGAGTGCACGGCCGCGCCGAGATCGTCGACATTCATCGACGGGAACTTCTGCTTCAACTCGTGCGGTTCCAGCCAATGCACATTGCAGCCGAGCCGCTGCTGGGTGTCGAAGTTCTGTTTGAGCACGTCGGTATCGGACGGCGGGACGATGAACAGGTAGCCGTTTTTCTTGAAGCCGACCTCGGCCTGGACACAGTCAATCGCCATCGCTTCCGGAAACGTCTCGAAGAAATCGATGCTGTACTTCGACAGCTCGATATTCTCCGGTAGCGCGAACAACCGCCTGATCCCGCCCGACGCCCGCGGCGTGGACGCCAGGTCATAGGTGGGGTCTCGTTCGACGACCGTCACAGCGATGCCGGGATCCGCGGACTTCACGTAGTAGGCGACCGCGGCACCAATCGCACCGCCACCGATCACGACTATGTCAGTCTTCATGGTTCCTACTCCCGTATAGAAGATGCCTGGGCTTCGAGCACAAGCAGAGCGCCGTGGCTGCTCGCGCCGACTGGGTCGACAGACGGTAGCGACGCCGCGGCGCCCGTCGCATCCTCCGGGAGAAGAACAGGTCACCTCTCGGCTTAGACAGTTGTCGAAATCTCAGCTGTGACCCGCGTTGCTCCGGAAGGCCTCCAGCCAGAGAGCGAGTTGCAGATCGATGCGCGCCGGCCCGGTCCGCAGGTCAACGCCGGTGAGTTCCAATATCCGATCGATGCGGTAATAGAGCGTGGTGCGATGGACGTGCAACACCTTGGCCGCAGCGGCGATGTCGCCGCCAAGGTCGAGGATCACCCGCGCCGTCGCCATCAAGGCGCCGCTGGATTTGCGGGCGAGCATGTCGACGCCCGGATGTATGTCCGCCGCGCTCAGTGAGTCCGGTACATCAACGATAAGTCGCCAGGCGCCCAGCCCGTCCCACGATGCCGGGTCGATACGCGCGCCGGCAGCGAGGGCCCGGCAGGTCGCCGTTGCTCGCCGGACGGCCTCCCCCAATTCGGCCAATGGCAGCGGAGTTCCGCTTATCGCCGACCGTGCCGGGGTGTCCGCCACGTGCGCACTCATCGAGTCCGGCAGCGGCCAACCTCCGGCGATGGCAGGGGCATGGACCTGCACGCGTGTGCCGGACGGAAGCCCTTCCAGCCGAGCGAGAGCACGCGCGGCGTCCGGGTCCGGAGCGACCAGCAGGCGGTCTATCAGCTCATCGCGACGGCGAGTCGTGTCCTCGACCGTCTGCTGAACATGAGCCATGGATTCGGCCGCAAGCTCCGCGCACTCGACAAGCATCGGAAGGTGGCCCTCGGAGACAGTCCGGTCAGGGTCGAGGACCCACACGAAGCCAAGTAAATGGTGCTCGTGACGGATAGGCACGCACCAGCGCGCCCACATGCCGGCGTCGGGCATGGTCGGGGTGCGAACCGGGCCGACCGCCTCGGCCAGGTTGAACCGCGCGATGACCGCAGCGGCTGCCGGGTCGACACGGCGGTTGAGTATGGTGCGCATCCTGGTGCGATCGACGGCGCCGACAGTGCTCCACCACACCGGGAACTGGTCGACGTCCTCAATGAGGACCGAATGACCGATGGCGACGGCCAAACGGTCCACGGTGGCCTGCATGTCGACCGGTTCCGTCATCGGCTATCACCTCCAACGTCACGCCCGCCTGGTCATTTCGACAAGTGTAGGAACTCGCGCCAGCAGATTTCGATTGGTCGCCGAAGCTGGAATTGTTGGTTGGCGCTTACGGTCGACCCGACGCAGACCCGACCCCCAGCTCTCGGAGCCGCCATGAACCCGCCTGTTGACCGCCCGCTCGCCGGCCCTGCAGCACCGCGACCGTGTGCCGCCGCGCTGGCTGAAATCCGCACGGCCGCCTACGAGGTCGCCAGCGTCATCGACGGCCGGGAGGTCCCAACCGAGCACACGATGCCGATCGTCCTCCCGCACGAGCACTCCGCCCAGTTAAGGCAGGTGCACTGCGCATCGCCCGAACACGTCGGTGCGGCAATAGAATCCGCGACCAAAGCTGCCCATTCGTGGGGCCGGCTCGATTGGGAAGAACGCGCTGCGCCGTTCGCCCGCGCAGCCGCCATGCTCGAAGCCGGACCGTGGCGGGACCGGCTGGTCGCCGCCGCGATGCTCGAGCTGTCCAAGACGTGGCGCGAAGCCGACGGCGACGCCGCATGCGAGACGCTCGACCTCATCCGCGCGAACATCCAGAACATGCTCGCCATGTATGCGGAGCAACCGATCTCACCGCCCGGCGTTCGGAATGAAGTCGAGTACCGTCCCCTGGAGGGCTTCGTCTTCGCGGTCTCCCCGTTCAATTTCGTCTCCACCGCCAACCTCGCTTTCGGGCCAGCCCTGCTGGGAAACACCGTGGTGTGGAAGCCGGCCGAAAGCGCCTCGCTGGGCGCGCATCTGGCAATGCAGTTGCTGCGCGAGGCCGGCCTGCCCGACGGCGTCGTCAACGTCGTGTATGGGCCCGGCCGTGAAATCGGCCAGGTCGCCCTGGCCCACGGTGACCTGGCCGCGGTCAATTTCACGGGCTCCACCGCGACGTTCCAAACCATGTGGCGGACTGTCGGCGAGAACATCACCAAGTACCGCAACTACCCCCGACTGATCGGGGAGACCGGAGGGAAGGACTTCATCCTTGCCCATCGTTCGGCCGACCTCGAGGCGCTTGCGGCCGCGTGTGTCCGGGGTGCCTTCGAATACCAGGGACAAAAGTGTGCGGCACCGTCACGGCTGTACGTGCCGCGCAGCCTCTGGCCGGCACTCAAGCAGCGGCTGATCGAACTCACCCGGCAGGTGGTGGTCGGCGACCCGACAGAGCCGGACACCCACATCGGCGCGTGATCAACGCGTCCCAGTTCCGCAAGCACGCCGAGGCGCTCACCAGGGCCCGCGCCGAAGAGCTCGTCGTCGTCGGCGGCAACACCGACGACTCCACAGGCTGGTTCGTCGACCCGACGGTTCTCGAGGTCAGCGACCCGCACTCGCCGTTCATGACCGAGGAACTGTTCGCGCCTGTGATAACCGCCTACGTGTATGACGACATCGACTGGGCCGACACGCTCCAGCTTGTCGACGAGTCGACCGTCTACGGACTTACCGGCGCCGTCTTCGCCACCGACGAGGACGCGCTCGTCGAGGCCGGGTACGCATTGCGATACACGGCCGGCAACTTCTACGTCAACGACAAGCCGACGGGTGCTGTCGTGGGTCAACAACCTTTCGGCGGGTCGCGGGCGTCCGGCACGAATGACAAGGTGGGCACCGTGTGGAACCTGATCCGGTTCGTGAGTCCCCTCGCAATCAAACGGAATACGGCTGGTGACAGCGACGCTGCAGGCTCTGGCTCCTGACCTCGCCGAGCGCTCCAAACCACTGAGCGACCTCCGCATTGGCTGCTGACTCCAAGATCGACACCTTCGTCACCAACAGCAGTACGCATGGCACGGCGAGGCGGCAGATCGCTGTGACGGTGTACCTGACCAGAGTCACGGAAATGATTGCACCCGAAGTTAATTCACTCTGCGCCACTCAACACCATGGCGGCAATCCTCGAATCAACGTCAAAATCCGGCATCGTGATCTCTGGTGGACAGTCCAAATAACGGTGCTCGGGGTTCGAGCTTCTCACCTGCGCATCGGCCTGCGCGGCTGCGTCTCGGCGGTTTACCCCGGCGATGCGGGCAATGGCCACGTCCTGCTGTCGTTTCCTTCTGGCG
Organism: uncultured Actinomycetota bacterium; assembly: GCA_963848855.1. Lineage (GTDB taxonomy): Bacteria > Actinomycetota > Actinomycetes > Mycobacteriales > Mycobacteriaceae > Mycobacterium. The sequence goes on along the minus strand of CAWKFL010000002.1, from coordinate 87,763 downwards.
GCGGCGTGACGGCATCGGCCTTGCCGTTGGAAGCCAGGCGGCCCGCCTCGAGGTGTTCGATCGCTGCCTCGGTGAAGACCGACAGTCCCAGTTCGGGGTTGTAGCCGTGGATCTCCTTGACGTCGAGCTGGGCCAGGAAGTACAGGATCTCCTTGGAGATCACCTGACCGGGCACCAGCACCGGAAATCCCGGCGGGTAGGGCACCACGAACGTGGTCGAGACCAAGGTCTTGCCCTCGGCGAGGCGTCGTCCCGCCGCGCCGAGCAGGACGTGCTCCCGGTCGGATTCTTCGTAGCCGGCATAGAACGCCGAGCGCATGTCGCCGAACGAACCCCCACTCTGGGGCCGGAACGCGGCGTCGAATTCACTGAAATCGGGTAGTGGCGGCAGGTCCTGGGTGATTTCGGTGACCCGGCGCTGGTGCAGGGCAAGATCGGCCTTGCCCGCGGTGCGCAGGCTGCGCTCCAAGTCGCCGGCAACGCGGCGCAGGGCGTCGAGCAGATAGTGGATGCTCGACCAGGTGACGCCGATCGTGATGATCAGCAGCACACTGTTGATCGAGGTCTTGTTGATCTGGATGCCAAACCGCTTCATGAGGATCTTTTCGCGGAAGTCGTATCCGTTCATCCCCGTCTTGCCGATGAACAATGTGATTCGAGTCGGATCGAGCACGAACTCGTCGGATCTCCAGGCCTCGTTCCAGCCCTCCAGGGCGCCCTGACTGACCTGGCGGTAAGAGCGGACCCCGGAGGCCCGGTACTCATCGGGTACCAGATCGGCTTCGTCGAGGATCCGGAACCACTTGCTGATCAGCGGGTCGATGCGGATCCGGTGCCGGAACACCAGTGCCATGTTGTAGGCGTAGCGGACCAGCTGGAAGCCCTCGATGTCGACCTGGCGGCGGGCCAAATCCAGTGACGCGAGCAGCTGCTGATTCGGTGAGGTCGAGGTATGGGTCAAAAAGGCCTCGCCGAACGCGTCGCGGCTGCGGGTGTTGAAGTCCTGATCGCGGATGTGGATCATCGACGCTTGCCGCAGCGCCGACAGCGACTTGTGCGTGGAGTGTGTCGAAAAGACCCTGACGCGGGCCCGGTCCGGGTCGGGAAGCAGCCGGTGGTCGACCCACTGCGAACGTTCGACGCCGCGCATCGACTCGCGCCACTTGCGGTACTCCTGCGCGTACCCGGGAGAGGACAACTTTGTCTCGAGCTGCTCGGCGGCGATCATCGCGGTGCGCTGGCGCGACCAGGGCACCGCGGTGGCGAACGCGTACCAGGCTTCGTCCCAGAGGAAGCAGATGTCGGGCTTGATCGCTAGGACTTCCTCCATCACCCGGCGGGGGTTGTAGACGATGCCGTCGAAGGTGCAGTTGGTCAAAAGCAGCATGCGCACCCGGTCCAGATGCCCGGCCGCCTCGAGGTCGAGCAGCGTCTTCTTGATGGTGCGCAGCGACACTGCGCCATAGATCGCGAATGACTCCAGCGGGTAGGCCTCCAGGTACACCGGGCTCGCCCCGGCCAGTACCAGGCCGTAGTGGTGCGACTTGTGACAGTTGCGGTCGATCAAAACGATGTCGCCGGGGCGGACGAGCGACTGCACGACGATCTTGTTCGCCGTTGAGGTCCCGTTGGTGACGAAGTACGTCTGGTCGGCACACCAGGTGGTGGCCGCCTTATCCATCGCCTGCCGCAGCGTGCCGTGCGGGTCGAGCAGCGAGTCCAGCCCGCCCGAGGTCGACGACGTCTCTGCCATGAAGATGTTGCGGCCGTAGAACTCGCCCATATCCTGTAGCGATTTCGAGTTGAAGATGCTGGCCCCACGAGCCACCGGCAGGGCGTGGAACTGGCCGACCGGCGCGGCCGCGTAGGCGCGCAACGCGTCGAAGAACGGTGTGGCGAATCGATTGCGGATGCCGGCCAGCAACGTGCTGTACAGGTCGGTGGCGTCGTTGAGCCGGTAGAAGGTGCGGTCGTAGATGTCCGGCTCGTCGTCGGTCGGGGCGGCGATCGATTCGTCGGTGAGCAGATACAGGTCGATGTGCGGCCGCAGCTCCCTGATCCACTGACCGCATTCGACCCAGTCGTGGGAACCGTCGCTGGCGACAGGCATGTTCTTGGCGCCCAGCAGCGTCGTCATCAACGGCAGTCGGTCGCGCGAATGCAACGGCAGGTCATGGCGGATGATTGCGGCCTGGATCTCGCCGTTCAATGCGACGGCGGTAATCGCATCCTCGACGCTGGAGACGACAAGCAGTTCGAACTGCACGTCGTCGGAGGGATTGCGCAAAGCCCGCAGGCTTTCCGCCAGGCTCTCGGGAACCGACGGGGGCGAATCGTCGGCGAGCAACACGGTATAGAACTGCTGTTGCTTCGCCCGCGACTCGAGCTCCTGGTCGGCCAGTGATGCCGTGGTGTCGAATAGGGCAGCGCGGTCGCCGTACTCCGACAGCAGACGCACCGCCAACGAGACTTCCTCGCTCAGCCGCTCCGTTGCGAGATCTTCGAGGTAACCGCGGAACGCCTCCAGATTCGCCGCACCCGGATATAACCAATACCGCTCATACGCACCGAGTCGGTCGAGCAGCCGTTTCGCGCGGGCGATTTTCTGCGTGGTGTCCAGCCCGGCGCGATGAACCTCAAGAAGGTGGCGGCACGCGTCATCCAGCAGATTCCACGTGTCGATCCGGGTGTAGGACGGGTTGGCCACCGCCGCCAGTGACGAAACCCGAAGCATCCTCGGCTCGTTCTCGCTCATATTGGGTAAACCCTGCTTCCCTCTTGCGTTCCGGTGGTCGTTACGCAGGGTGTCAATTCCGCGACCGCGACAAAACACTCGCCTTGGTGTTCAGGGCGTGCGCCAGTTTCACCACAACGACGATCGGGTTGCGGTGGCCGGCCTCGATTCCGTGCAGGTGTGGCCGACCGATGCCCACCGGTTCCGCAAGCTGCGTCACTTTCATCCCGGCCTTACGACGGCCCCAGACAGTCGTCCTACGATAGCCCGGATCACAGCCGGGTCGTCATCAATCACCGACACCTTTCTGTTAGTTCCATTTGGGCGTTCCCGTAGTTCCTTTTGGGCACGTGACGCTTCGGGCACGGCCGATCCCCCACGTTGGTGATTCACGTCGATGGTCTGCGATATCAGCGAACGCAGGAAGGTGTTGCGCTACCCGTACCACTCTTGTCGTAGGGCGGGGAACGAGGACCCACCGGCAATCGTCGCACGCACCCTTTGACTCGCATTGGAACAGGTTGAAAACGCCGGAGACTTGGTCCTTGAAGAACTGCCCCTCCAAGAGGAATTTCGGACGCTACGAAGGACACCGCATGCTATGGGTCATCCAAACCTCGCCGGTGCCCCCAATCAGCGCCGATCGCGCCACGATTGAAGCAGTGACCGCGACCTGAGCCGATATCACCGGCAACCACGCCTCCATCATGTGGGTGAGATAGCTCCAGGAGGGGCCACGAACGAAACCGGACAAACCCTGACCACGACTAACGATCCAGAGATACGGACATGGCATGACGAATTTCAGTGTTTCGACGATCGACTACCACACCGCCGCCGAACCGTTCCGCATCGTCGCGGACCCCCCAGTCGCGATCGAGGGCAACACAGTTGCCGAACGCCGGCTATTCGCCATCGATGACCCCGATGTGGACAAGCTGCGCAAGCTGTTGTGCTTCGAACCTCGCGGCCACGCGGATATGTATGGCGGATTCATCACACCGCCCGACGATGCCGGGGCCGACTTCGGAGTGCTGTTCTGGCACAAGGACGGTTTCTCCACCGCATGCGGACACGGCACCATCGCACTAGGCGTGTGGGCGGTGCACATCGGACGGGTTGCGCTGGATCCGTCCGGAATCACCAACGTCGTCGTCGACGTTCCCTCCGGGCGCGTCACCGCACGCCTCCGCTCCAAGGACAGCCACATCACCGGTGTAGATTTCGTGAACGTTCCCAGTTACCGGCTGCACACAGCCATCAACGTCGATACCTCACGAGGCCGGGTCGTCGTCGACATCGCGTTCGGTGGGGCCATCTACGCGCACCTGAAGGCCGCCAGCGTCGGATTACAAGTCACCCCGGAGAATTACTCCGAGCTGATCGCGATCGGGCGTGAAGTGAAATGGACGCTCAACGCCACCGAATATGCCCGTCATCCTGTCGATGATCGGTTGAGCGGAATCTACGGAACCATTCTGTTCGATGACCTCGGAACTGATCAGGACGGCAACCCACACCAGCGCAACATCACCGTTTTCGCCGACGGTGAAGTCGACCGCTCACCGTGCGGTTCGGGAACAGCCTCACGCGTGGCCGCGCTAGCCGCAGCCGGGCACCTCAAACCGGGCCAGACCCTTATCCACGACTCGATTCTTGGTACCCGCTTTCACGCCCGAATCGTCAAGGAACTCACCGCGGATGGCCACCCCGCCGTTATTCCCGAAGTCACCGGCATGGCATATCTAACGGGCGAACACCGCTTCGAAATCGACCCCGCCGACGAACTCGGCACCGGGTTCGTCCTCCGCTGACACGCGCCCACATCGGTGTGTCACCCGCGGACAAACGGCGGGTGTGGGGACCCACAGTCCTTAAGTCGTTGTAGCCCCGCGCATTTCGTCCCACACCACACCATTTAAGACCCCGGCCGCAGCTTTGCGTGTGCGGCCACGCCAATGCTTGTGGACAAGTGAGCCAGCGGCCTTCAAATCCCCTTGCGTCGACAACCACATGTTAGGACGTCTCGACTTCTGCCGGTTTTGGTAGCGTGTTGTCCCGAATGAGTTTTCGGTCACAATCACATCGAAAACCTGTTGCCCATGAGTCATCACCAATTGCAGTTTCGCGGATTGCAGCGCTGCAGACGACCGTTAGACCTATCCGCCAGGGTCACGCTCCGACAAATCGGAAACAGCATGCTCAGAAACGCTTTATTCCACGAGGTTGCGATACCTCGCACGCCCGCCTACCGCTACCCACGCGCAGCGTCAGCGCCCGGCGTGGCGCGCCTAACCGGCGAACCGCCCCGATCAGTCGTCACCGATGGACATCATGTGTGGGCCGAGTCCCAAAGCGGCGCGTTCACACCGTTTGAGTCCCGCGCCGACGTGGAGCTTGCGCTTACGGCAGCACACGCGGCCCGCCCTTAGCCTCCAACTGGGCTAGCACGAGACAGCGCCGGCTGACAATGCGCCGCTGTCGGGTGGCCAAGTTGGGCTGTTCCCCGGCACGTCTTCACCGGCGTCGATTTATGCAGCCGAAAAATGCAGATTCCACCACCGATGACAACATCGGCGGCATCAGGCTCGACGATCAATGCCGCAACGTCACCACGACCGAGGACACCAACGAGACGGCCAACCGCAGCGCAGGAACGCTTCGACGATGTGGACCCAAGCGGTGACAGCCGGCGTGGCCTAGAATCGACAGCAGGCGCAGTTCGTCGGTCTCGTCGTCGGACGACGAGTACGCCAGCACATGCGATCGGCTAAGCCGACCGAAAAGGTCTGTACCGCTGGACAACTCGGCTCGCCGCAGTCGCCGCACCAGCGTCACCAAGTGCGGTCGAGTGCCAGCACCAGCTCGCCGAGTCGGATGCACGCCGTCGGCGTGTTGTCCGATCCCACTATCTTCGTGCTCATTGCTTGTCTGATCGGCTAATTATTAACCGGGCTTTTTCGGGGATCGTCTACCGCATGGATGCCATCACCGACGTGCCGTTGCCGACCAACGAGCCGGTCCACGACTACGCCCCGGGCTCAAGTGAACGCGCCCGGCTCACCGCCGCACTGAAGACGCTTGCCGCTGACCCGATCGACCTTCCGCACGTCATCGGCGGCGACCACCGGATGGGCGACGGCGACCGCATCGACGTTGTCCAGCCGCACCGGCACTCCGCGCGGCTGGGGACGATGACCAACGCCCGGCATGCCGACGCCACCGCGGCCATCGACGCGGCCATGGCCGCAAAGCCGGACTGGGAGGCCACCCCATTCGACGAGCGCGCCGCGGTACTCTTGCGCGCCGCCGACCTCCTGGCCGGACCGTGGCGGGAGAAGATCGCAGCGGCCACCATGCTCGGTCAATCCAAAACCGCCTACCAGGCCGAGATCGACACGCCCTGCGAACTCATCGACTTCTGGCGGTTCAACGTCGCGTTCGCGCGTCAGATCATGGCGCAACAGCCGATCAGCAGCCGCGGCGTGTGGAACCGCACCGACTACCGCCCGCTGGAGGGATTCGTCTACGCCATCACCCCGTTCAACTTCACCGCGATCGCCGGCAACCTGCCGACCGCGCCGGCGCTGATGGGCAACACCGTGGTGTGGAAGCCCTCGCCGACCCAGACGTTCGCGGCGTACCTCATCATGCAGCTGCTGGAGGCCGCCGGGCTCCCGCCGGGCGTCATCAACCTGCTCACCGGTGACGGGATCGCGGTTTCCGAGGTCGCCCTGGCCGATCCGCGGTTGGCCGGCATCCACTTCACCGGCTCGACCGGGACCTTCCAGCACCTGTGGCGGGAGGTCGGCAACAACATCGACCGCTACCACGCATACCCACGGTTGGTCGGCGAGACCGGCGGCAAGGACTTCGTGCTCGCGCACACGTCGGCGCGGCCGGATGTGCTGCGCACCGCGCTGATCCGCGGCGCATTCGACTACCAGGGCCAGAAGTGCTCCGCGGCGTCGCGAGCATTCATCCCGCGTTCGGTGTGGCAGCGGATGGGCGACGATTTTCTGTCCGCCACCGAGGCGTTGCGGTGCGGCGACGTCACCGACCTCTCCAACTACGGTGGCGCGGTGATCGACGACCGCGCGTTCGCGAAGAACGTCAAGGCCATCGAGCGGGCCAAGAGCGCCTCAGGGGTCACCGTCGCCGCCGGCGGTGAATACGACGACAGCGAAGGCTATTTCGTCCGGCCGACGGTGCTGTTGTCCGACGATCCGACCGACGAGTCGTTCTGCACCGAGTACTTCGGGCCGATCCTGTCGGTGCATGTCTACCCTGACTCGGACTACAACCGGATTCTCGACGTCGTCGACGCCGGCTCCAAGTATGGGCTGACTGGTGCGGTGATCGCCGACGACCGCGCCGCGGTGCTTGCCGCCCAGCAGCGGCTCCGACACACGGCGGGCAACTTCTACGTCAACGACAAGCCCACGGGCGCCGTGGTCGGCCAGCAGCCGTTCGGCGGTTCGCGGGCCTCGGGCACCAACGACAAGGCGGGGTCACCGCTGAACCTGCTGCGCTGGACGTCGGCGCGGTCGATCAAGGAGACCTTCGCGCCGCCCACCGACCACAACTATCCCCACATGGAGGGCTGACCATGGGTGCGTTCCAAAAAGTCGTTCGCCCCGTCATCCTGGGCGCCGCCCAGTCGAGTCGGATGCGCCGTGCGGCAGAGCGGATACCTGTCACCCGTAAGGTGGTCGACCGCTTCGTAGCCGGTGAGACGGTGCCCGAAGCCATGGATTCCGTTGCTCAGCTGCGTGATTCGGGCCGCACCGTTACCATCGACTATCTCGGCGAGGACACCACCAAGATCGAGGACGCCGACGCGACGGTGCGGGCCTACGTGGATCTGCTCGATGCGCTGGGTAAGCGCGACGAAGCCGCTGACACCAAGGCGCGGCCGCTGGAGGTCTCGCTCAAGCTGTCGGCTCTAGGCCAGGCGCTGCCCCGCGACGGCGAGAAGATCGCACTGGAGAACGCCCACACCATCTGCGAGCGAGCCAAGGGCATCGGGGCATGGGTGACGGTTGACGCCGAGGACCACACCACGACTGACTCGACACTGTCGATCGTGCGTGAGCTTCGCACCGAATTCGACTGGCTCGGAACGGTTCTGCAGTCGTATCTGAAACGGACCCTGGCCGACTGCGAGGAATTCGCCGCGTCCGGTGCCCGCATCCGGCTGTGCAAGGGCGCGTACGACGAACCGGCGTCGGTCGCCTACCGAGACATGGATGACGTCACCGACTCTTACCTGCGCTGCCTCCGCGTGCTGATGGCCGGATCGGGCTATCCGATGGTGGCTTCACACGATCCGGTAATCATCGAGGCGGTGCCGTCGCTTGCCCGCGAGACCGGCCGCAGCATCACCGATTTCGAATATCAGATGCTGTACGGCATCCGTGACGCCGAGCAGCGACGGCTGGCCGACGAAGGCAACCAGATGCGGGTCTACGTTCCGTTCGGCAACGAGTGGTACGGCTACTTCGTGCGCCGGCTGGCCGAACGACCGGCCAATCTGACGTTCTTCCTACGCGCACTGGCCCAGCGCGAGCCGAAGGCGACACCGGCTGTCTAAAACTTCTTCTGCGACAAGGGATTGCGTGTTCCGGTGGAACGGATGCACGAGGAGTACGCGGCGAACGCCTGGCTCACCCGATCGGTGACCGCATCATCGTTGATCGCGAGGCAAACGAGTCCTATTGCTCAAGTTCGGGTTCGCGCGGCGAGTTCGACGCGTGGCACTCGGCAATGGCGATGCGCCGGACCGCATCGAGCACCCCGAACGTGCTGATTCGTCGTAGGTGCGCACACTGAGCTCGAGCACAGCTGATCGCCAATCACGTGGCTCTTGCTGCCTGCGCGGATACTTCCGATCGTCAGGACAACGGTCTCGGTGGCGACTACCTCTCGCGGGACGATGGTTTGCAGCCGGATCACGATCGCAGGTTATGGCGTGAAAGGCAGGCCAGCACACTAGCTTTTCTCGCGATGCACACCCATCGTGTACGAAACACACTTGAACTACAGGAGTTCATGTCTTTCACTACCAGCGACCGCCAGGCCATCATGTCGCCCGAGCAGGTCGGCGAACTCGTAATTCGCTCGCTCGCACAGGAATCGGTTGCGCTGTGCGTCTCTACAGCTCACCCGATCGTCGGCCCGAGCCTGTGCGGGGCTGCCGTCACCGCCGACCCCACCGCGGCGTGGGTCGCCGAGGGCGCCGAAATCGCCGTCAGCTATCCGACACTCACCGAGGTCAACATCACCCCGTCGAAGCCCGCCGGCTCGTCGTCGTCAGCAACGAGCTGGCTGCCGGCGGCTCGCCCGCCGCGCTGCAGGTCGTGGGCCAGGGACTCGTCCGTGACCTGTCGCGCAAGATCGGCCCCTACTTTGGCAACGCCACGGTCAACGGGCCGTCGGGGCCTGCTGTTTATCGCCGCCACCGCGGTAGACGCCCCCGAGGGGCAGCGCCCGCGGTCGGCATAATCCTGGAACGCTAACCGTGCGAGGCGCTTACAGGGCCGTGGTGGTTTACATGAATACGCCATGTGCACCCACGAGGTGCCCGCCAGCGGCGCAGCAACGGGAGGGGATGACTCCCCGGCAAAGCCCCGCCACCGCCCAAGGGGCGATAGCGCCTCGGGTCTCGTACGGGTTAGAGGTCCATTCCCCCTAACTAGCCCGCCGCGACCAGCAAACATCAGACTTCGCGCACCGACGGGTGACGGTAGTCGCAGATAGGGCAGCCCATACTCCACCGGCGCGAGATACAGTAACGCCCTCGCTGGTGTTCGGTTTTCAGCGCCTGCCCTCGACCACCACGTCGCTCCCTCGATCGGCCAATATGGCTGCGACCATGCGCGCTCACGGCCAGGTGGACCCGCTGGGCGGCGGCGTTCCTGACCGGCGGATTGCCTGCTGCACACGGGAAGCCACGCCTGAAGCTGAGCGTTGCGCCATCGCCAGCGCGCGCTCAGCGCGGCCGCCCGCCGCGGGCATGAGGCCGAGTTGGCGCGAGACGCTCAACATGTCGAACGCGATGCGCAACTTGCACACGCGATCGTCGCGATATTCGTGAAAGTCCGCACCTTCGATCTCCCACCGGCGGCCGGTGGGCGCGAAGCCAGCTGGGTCGAGCCGGCCCGTGTGGGTGGCCCTACCGCGCCAATGCAAGGCGGCGCGCGGCTCACCCGGGATCACGTAAGGCCCGCCCAGCAGCTCGAACCTCAGGTCCGGAAATGCCCGCCAGCCCGCTTCGAGGAATTCACGTACGTCGGCGTGTCCTCGCATCGGCTTGGCCCAGGCGTCATCGCGGTAGTCGATGTCCTCAGTCATGAGCGCCAGCAGTCGATCCACCTCATGGGAGTTCCACGCGTCTATCCACCGCCGAGCGAAATCGCGGACCCATTCGATCGACGGCGTCGCCTCGCTCGTCGTCTCGGCCGGGGTCCTCGCGCCCTCAGCGGCAGTTGCTGACTCGTTCTCGGACATGCGTTGTCCCCCTTTCGCCGGTCATGCCGAGCCTAACGCTGTCGCAACATGTTCGAGCCCATTCCCGACTGAATTCAGACGTTTTGCTTACGCCTCGACGGTGTGGCGTGTGCTCGGGCGGCGTACTGCCGCTTCTCTGTACACGACATACACATCGGGCCCCTGCGGTGTTTCGCGGACCGAAGCCGAGGCGCAGTCGGTACACGGCGGTCCATCACGGTGCGACTTCCCCGTCCGGGCCGTCTTCCAATAGCGCGACAAGCACTTCGGCTGTCGGACCGCATCGATGGACGTCACCGCCACCCGCGCCGAGCAACTCTCGAGTGCATCCTGCGGATCAACCCGGGCAATCTACTCCGCAAGGTCCCGTTTACGGCCTCTTAAACCTACGGTTGGCCGCGTTAGAAACACCAGGCGGAACTTGCCAATTTGAATCTCGTCGCCGTCGACCAGCACCGCGGAGTCGACTGGTTCATGATTGACGTAAGTGTTGTTGAGGCTGTCGAGGTCGACGACCACGAACTGTCCATTGTCTAGGCGAAACTCGACGTGGTGGCGGCTGACGGTGACGTCATCGAGGAAGATGTCGCTGTCCGGATGCCGGCCCGCAGACGTGACGGGTTGCTCAAGCAGGAACTGGGAGCCGGCGTTGGGTCCGCGTATCACGAGTAGCTTGGCCGAGCGGCTCGGCGGGCCTTCCACGGCCGACGCACCGGGTTCAACATCATCGGCCGGCGCGTCCAACTCCCCGAGAAGGTGCAGCGGGAACGCGTAGGTAATGTCCCGTGAGCCTTCGTCCGGCGTCTGAACGTTGTCGTTGCGACTCATCTGTTGTCTTAGGCTGTTGTGGCGATGCGGCAGGGGCAGAAAACCTCTGGAGCGCTCCTGGAAAATTACCGCGCCGTCCAACGCGATGTTGTCGCTTTGCCGCGTTGACCCCGACCTGGACTGAGATCCCTGACCAGCCGGAGGTTGGCTTTCGGCTATCGCCCAGAGACCAACGCTAACTTGTGGTCGGTGCTTGGTCGGTGAATGAACGACACGCCGCAGTTTCGGGTGGTGCTGGATGGCGGCATATCGCCAGTTCAGGACGGCTTTCGAGACCATGACTAGGTGAGCTTGCAGGCTCTCCTAAAGCCGGTGTCGCAGGCTCGAATCCTGCACCTGCCACACACTGCACCTGCCACCACTGCGGGGGCACAGGTAGACGTGGTATCTAGCCCTCACTCATCAAAGTGATCCATCGTTTATTCATCGTTTATGGTCCGGTCGAGGAGGTCTGCGACCGCGGTATGCACGCGGCCGCGGGCCATGTACTTGTCCTGAGTCATTGAGATCCGGCTGTGACCGAGATGGTCAGCACCGATCCGCGCGGACAGCCCCTCTTCGTCGATGGGGTGGCCACTGTCTTGCGGAAGCTATGACTCGTCGCGTCCGGCACGCCAAGGTCCTGGGCGCACCTTACGCCAGCGGGCACGGAAGTTGTCCGGGTCGCGCCACGTCCCGGCGGTCGACGGGAAGATCATCATCTGCTCACCGAAATACGGCACCCCGCGACGAGCAGACAGCACAGTGGCGGCGAAGCGGCCAGCGGAGGAGTCCTTCGGCCGGCCGCCGTCTTCGTCTCGTCTATTCGCATCAGCCCCTGGCCCGCCTCCCTGACGATTTTCCGGTGACAGACAGCGTCGCTGTAACGTCCTCGAAGTCGACCCAGCACGCCCAACAGCTCGGAGATCCGCTGACCCGTCGCGATAAACAGAAGCGTCGACGCCATGCGGCGGAACTCGTCGGAAATCTGGTCATCGACGGTGGCCACCTGGCGATCCGACCGATGGCCGTCACGCACAGGCTCGCAGACGAACGCTCTACCATCGCAGTACCGTTCGCAAAATGCTCCAACCCGCAGCATGTCGCCGCCGAAGGTCACAGCTGCCCGATCCGCCATCGATGTTTCGGTTGTGCATCGTTCAGCAGCGACCCGTCTTATCTTCCCGAAATGCGGCGGCGCCTGCTCGACCTGAAAGCGATCCGGGCGCGGGTCGATGCTTTTCGGCGGGGCCGCTGATTGGGCCAAACGTGACGCCCGGCGTAGCGACGAAGAGATCGAGGCCCTCCAACGGCATATCCACGCCGAGGAGGACAAGCTCGCCCACGCAACTTCTTAACAGCGAGCGCTCATCGAGAGTGCTTCGGTCACCCTGCGCAAAGCCCGTGCGGTCGCGCAAGTTGACATCACATTGCGCCGCTGCGAGAACGGAGGACGCGCTGCTCACACATATCAATGACCGTCGCCACTTCATCGATGCGGTCGGACGGATCACCAACGACTGACCTCCAAAGCTAGGAAGAGCGCATCTCGCGACTCGCCGATGCACGTCGAAAGGATTCAGCCGCCAAACGGGCTGCGGTTATACGCGCGGTCGACGAACTCCCCAGAGAAGATCGCCGCATCAGCCGCCGTGTCGTCATCAGCCGGGCCGGCGTGCACCGAAACTTCTTACAACGGCACAAAGATCTCGCCGCTCTGATCGACGAGACCGCAGGCGGGCCGCGACCCGACCAACATGTGCGTCGTGAAGATCGAATCACCCGCGATAGCCTTATCACCGAACTCGCAGCGGCAAAACAACACAACCGCCAGTTACAGCGGAAAGTACAGGTCCTTGAACGCCGACTCGGACCACTAGGACCATCACTGGGTCCTGCTCTGCTCGATCAACACCCCCTGGTCATCGAACTGCGTGGTCACCTAGCCCAAGTCGAATTGAGGATCGTAGAGAAGGATCGAACCATCGCCTCACTTCGGGATGATGGCGATGTCCTGCGAGAAACCAATCGCTCCCTAGTCCGCGAATATGGCCTCAGCACCAGGTGAGCCGACGATTAGGGGCATGAAGCCGCGCAGAATCTCGCGGGCGAAAATCCGCCTGTCCGACATGGGGCCGGGTCAGCCGTGCCGGACTGCTTCCTGAGCGAGTTGCACGCGGGAGGTGAGTCCGAGTTTGGTGTAGACGTGGGTGAGGTGGGTTTGCACGGTGCGCGGTGAGACGAAAAGCCGTGTGGCGATGTCGTTGTTGGCGAGGCCTTCGCTGACCAGTCGTACGACGTCGCGCTCGGTGGGGGTGAGCGAGGCCCAGCCGCTGGTGGGGCGTTTGCGTCCTCCGCGACGGCGCTGGGCGTAGGCGATCGCTTGTTCGGTCGACAGGGCGGCGCCCTCGGCCCACGCGGATTCAAAGTCCTTCTCGCCCATCCCATCACGAAGTGCCGCCACCGGCAATTCGAAAAAGGCGTCGAAAATTTTGAAGCGGACAAGGCCGCCGCGCTGCCGGATAGCGTCTGCGGCGCCGAACAGCCGCGCCGCTTCGCGGTGACTGCCGGCGCCGACGGCGAGTGCGGCGAGGCACTCGAGAGTTTCCGGAGCGGCAGCGTATGCCCCAGTGCTGGCGGCGGATACGAGCGCGTCGTGCGCGTCGCGGCGGGCCTGTTCGGGCTCACCCTGCGCGATCGCAACGCCGGCGCGCGTCGTCAGCGCCAGCGACAGGTGAAAGCCGCTCGTCGCCGCGACCGCGTCGTCGGCCAAGCGCCGCGCCGCGGTCAGATCCCCGTGAGCCAGCGCGGCCTGGGCCGCGTAGGCAATCCAGATCGCCGCCTGCTTGGGCTGAAGGCTGAGAGGGGGGTTGCCCGCCGCGATCGCATCGTCGGCCGCGGCAACGTCGCCCGCGGCGAGGGTCGCGCAAGTCAACCCCGCGTAGCCGAGGCCGGGGAAGAACCCGCCGAGCTCCGCCGCGACCTCGACGGCCGTGTTGGCTGCCACCCGCGCGGCACTCGGGTCCCCGTGGTACGCCAGCATGAGCGCCTGCATGAATAGCGCGCAGCACCCCCAGAGCGTGTCGTGAGCCGCATCGGCCTCGGCAACCAACTCACCCAACTGCGCGACGGCTCCCACTGGATCACCGGTCATCCCTTGTGCCACAGCGAGACTCCACCGGCACCCATGTAAGGCGAACCGGTCGCCGATGGCTTCGGCGAGGTCGCGTCCTTCCTGGGCGGACGCGCGTATCGCGATCGGATCACCCACTACGACCGACCCGAACGCCTGCCAGACCAGGATCTGGCTAAGCGTCCAGCCGTCGCCTAGCGAGCGGGCAAGCCCGATCGCGTCGGCGAAGTATGGCTGGACCATCTCGAGGTCGTAGACCGCGCTGCTACCGCAGGCAATCAGCGCCCGGGCGAGCAGGGCGGGATCGTCGACTTCCCGCGCGATCGCCACGGCTCGGAGGGCTTGTTCCATGCTGTCGTTGCCACCTGCGTGCGTGTCGAGCATGACGTTGTCGGCGAGCGCTCGCGCGTGAACCGCCGGCGCCACGTCGTCCGGGTGTGCTTCTGACGTCGGTGAGGGCGGCGTCGAATCAGGCCAGTCCCTCCTGGATGCGACCGCGGGTCGACCAGAGTGGATATAACGCCGACGCGAGCCGCAATGCGGTTGCGATGTCATCGGTTTCGCGGCTCCACGTGAACGCCGCTCGCAGGTTGTCGATCTCGTTTTCGGCCTGCTCGACACGCTGCTCATGGCCGGTAGCTGCCGTGGTGTCGAGCATCGCCGCCATAGACGTGTAGTGATCGCGGTGATGCGTGCGATACCGCGCTCGCCGGATTCGCTCAGCTTTTCCTGTGCGTACTGGCGCACCGTCTCCAGCAGTCGATATCGCGTTGGGCCGCTGGCGTTTTCGGCCAAGACCAGCGACTTGTCGACGAGCAGTGTCAGCTGGTCGAGGACCTGATAGCTCTCCACCTCGCCGCCGCCGGCGACCGCTCGTGCAGCGTCGAGGTCGAATCCGCCCATGAACACGGCCAGCCGGCGGAACAAGATGCGTTCGGGCTCGGTCAGCAGCGCATGCGACCAGTCCACCGAGGCGCGCAGCGTCTGCTGCCGACGCACCGCGGTGCGTGCACCCCCGGTCAACAGCCGGAAGCGGTCATGCAGGCCGTCGCGGATTTCGGTCAACGCCAGGACACGCACCCGCGAAGCCGCCAATTCGATCGCCAGCGGCATACCGTCAAGGCGCCGGCAGATTTCCGCCGCGGTGGCCGCGTTGTCGTCAGTGAGGCGGAAATCGCGCCGCACCTGTCGCGCGCGGTCGGTGAACAACTCGATCGCTTCGTCGGCCAGCGACAGCGACGGCACGCGCCACGTCACCTCGCCGGCCACCCCGAGCGGCTCACGACTCGTCGCCACAAGCCTGACCGCGGGAGAACCGCCGAGTAGGGCAGCAACCAATGCCGCGCTCGCGTCCAACAGATGCTCGCAGTTGTCCAGCACCAACAGCGTCCGACGGTCGCCGATAAACCGCAGCAGCATGTCCATCGTGGAGCGGCCCGGCTGGTCGGGCAGGCCCAACGCGCGGATCACCGCGACCGGCACCAGATCGGGATCGGTGATCGGCGCCAGATCGACCAACCACACCCCGCCGCCGTATCCACCGGCGACCTTGGCCGCCACCTGTACCGCCAGGCGCGTTTTGCCGACACCGCCCGCGCCCGTGAGCGTCACGAACCGGTTGTCGGCCAGGATCTGCCGCACGTCTTCAATTTCGGCCTTGCGGCCCACGAAACTCGTGAACTGCACCGGAAGATGCTGGGCGACAACGGTTTCGCTGGTACGCAGCGGCGGGAAGTCGTTGCGAAGGTCGGGATGGCACAGCTGCACCACCGTTCCAGGCGCAGGAGATCCCGCAGCTGATGGGAACCAAGGTCGGTCAGCCAGGCGTCGGCCGGCAGACGGTCGAGAACAAGATCTTCGGTGATGCCCGATAACACGGTCTGCCCGCCGTGGGCCAGATCGCGCAGCCGTGCGGTCCGGTTGACGGTCGTGCCGATGTAGTTGCCCTCGTCACGCAGCTGCACCTCCCCGGTATGCACGCCGATGCGCAGGCGGATCGGGGCCAGCGGCGCCCGCTGCAACGCCATCGCGCACGCCACCGCGTCGCTGGCCCGCGCGAACGCGACCACGAAGCTATCGCCCTCGCCCTGCTCCACCGGCCGCACGCCGTGATGGGCGGAGATGACCGCACACACCGTTCGATCGAGCCGCGCGATGGCGGGCGTCATCTCCTCGGGTTGGGTCTGCCACAGCCGCGTCGAGCCCTCGACGTCGGCCAGCAACAACGTCACCGTTCCGGTCGGAAGCTCGCTCACGCCTAGGTCGCTCCAGTTCAAAGGCGTGTCCGCCCGTGGGTCCGTTCCGCTCATGCTAGCCAGGATGCGGTGGCCACACGCCGCAAACATCAGCGGAAACGCGTAGATTTGCCGCCCCGCCGTGCGGAGCTACGACAACTCACCGCGCCGATCTCCGCGTTCTGACCGATGATCCCGCGCCTACGACATCGGATAGTCGACCCACAGGGACCCGAGGAGGACCACCATGACCATCCACACCAGCCGCTCCGACGCCCTCGGCCTCGGCAATGCAGGAGTTGATGACACGGTCGCGACGACTCAGATGACCGACGTCGCCGCCCTGCCGCTGGCGCCGGAAAACCCGCAGCAATTGGGTGAGCGTGCGGTTGTTCTTGGGGCGAGCATGGGCGGGCTGCTCGCCGCGAGGGTGCTGGTCGATTTCTTCCGGACTGTCACGGTGGTGGAGCGAGATGTGCTACCCGACGATTCCGCGAACCGGCGGGGGGTGCCGCAGGGTCGGCATGCCCATGTTCTGCTGCCGCGTGGCGCACAGACCTTGGATGAGCTGGATGAGCTGTTCCCCGGGTTTCTTGATGGGCTGGTTGTCGACGGTGCTCCCGTTTGGGACGACGGTGAACTGTCCAAGCTTCACTTCACGTTCGGCGGCCACGAAATGCTCCGGTCGGGTGAGGCGGCAGTTGATCACAAAGCAATGGCGATGTATGTGACGAGCAGGCGCGACTAACTGCTCGATGACCGTCTGTTCACGCAACTCGATCACCCCCGAAGTTTGGCGAATGTTTACCAAATCGTCAACTCGATCCGACGATGCCAAGTGGCAGGCATGGTCAGTAATTGGCTATCGAGGCGCGGCGACGAAAGCTTAACGGCGCCAAGCCATTCCGGCATCGCGTGACGCAGCCGTAAATGTAACCTGCCTTTGATCCTTCCCACCGGTCAATCACGCGGATTGGTTAGCACCATCGGCCTAGCGCCCGGTAGACATACTCGTCAGGAACCGCAGTTCCAGTGCTCTGGTGGAGCGTTGACAATCTGAGATGAGGGATGTCGGGCGCGGCCCCGCTCAAGGCGCAGGTAGTACTCGGCGCTGATGCCGGCCAGCATCGCCAGCTCCTCGCGCCGCAAACCAGGCGCACGACGATGCCCGCCGGGAACCAGCCCGACGTCTTCGGGTCCAACCTGGTCCCGCCGCGCACGCAGGAAGTCACCCAGGGCGTTGCCTTTCGGCACCACGGCTTGATCGTAAGGCAGTCGCAGCTGATACCACCGTTAATGGGAACCGGGTGCCGGAGCGCAGGTACGGCCATGCTCGCGCAACGACAGGGATCGCAGCTTCTCCAATGCGGAAGCCGAGGGGCTGCCAGGCTCGGCGCGATACACGAGCACGTGGTCTCCTCCGGGATACGTTGCGTTGATGCGATGACGCGAGAGATAGAGATCGCCGACTTGCGGGTGACGAATGTGGAAGCTTTCCATGCGGTAATCCACCTCTGCGCGACCCCAAAGTTCGCGGAAACGTGGGCTGGCATCATGTAATTCCGCGATTAGTGCTCGCATGCGGGCATCTTCCCCATAAGAGCCACTGAGCTCCCTTAGTCCGCACACCGCGATCTCCGTCGCCTTGTCCCAGTCCACGTAGAGCGTGCGAGCGGCGGGGGCCAACAGCCGCCAGCGGAGGCAGTTTCGTCCTGGTGTGAACTCTGGTGACAACGCGCTGGCGATCGAATTTGCCGCCAGCACATCTCGGTACCTGTTACCCAGGACCGCCGGCATCAAGAAATCATCGATGATTTTGGCGAATCCGAACGCCGCCGCGTCAAGTTCGGAAGTATCCCCTCCGGTGGGGGCGGCCAGGTCATGTAGATAGCGCGCGGTCTTGGCACGGGCCGCGGTAACCCAACGACGGCTCGGGGGTGCGATAGGTCATCGCGTCACCGCCGGGTGTTGATGCCGAAGCATGTCGGCCAGCGCCGGGACGTGGCCGGGGTCGAGCCGGTCGCGCTCGCGGTCGATGGTCCGTCGGCATCTCCAGTAGCTCAACGCCCGGCGGCACTCGGCCATGGCGGGGTCGGTGTCGGGCCGTCCGCGGCTGGCGAACGCGGCCAAACGGTTGGCCCACTGCGACGGGCTCAGTTCGGCGGGATCGGCCACCGTGGCGGCGGGTTGTGGAGGTGCAGCAGTATCCATGAGCCGGAACCTACAGACCGCCGGTGCACAGCTGCGGGCGCAGCGACGCTGCGGCGCACCGGCACGTGACCGTTCACGGCCTCGGCCCGCACAAACCACAGTGGCGGTGTGGTGAGATCAGCCCGCTGGCCTGCGCGGTTGTTCGTCAGTGCCTACTGACGCGCCTAACTGATAGGAACGCGCAGCCGTGGAAGACGGGTCCGCTACGGCCGCGTACGAGCGTTAGATTCGAGCGCAGGGCGGTGACCCAGACCCGCCGGCGCTCCCGGTCGCGCCCGTCCTGCGCGAGGTCGTCGCCCCGCGCGACGGCGTCGTCGTCCGCCTGGGCGCGCTCGCGATCGGTCAGGCTGCGCTCGAGCTCGGGGCAGGGCGCCGCACGAAGGAGGACGCAGTCGATCACGCCGTGGGCGTGACGTGCCGGTTGAAGCGCGGCGACGCCGTATCGGCTGGAGACGTCCTCGCCGAAGTGCATGCCCGCGACGAGGAGTCGGCGCAGTCGGGCGCGAGCGCCGTGTTGGCGGCGTACGCGATCGCAGCCGAGCCTCCGCACGCGCACGGCATCCTGCTCGACGTCGTGTCTAGCGGTCTGACGTGCGCGCGATGAAGACGATGAAGTCGTCGTCCGGCGTTGGTGGCCGTTCGACGTGGTCGCCGTGGACGACCACGTCGTCGAACCCCGCGCGCTCGAGCGTGAGCAGGAGCTCGTTCTTGAAGTAGAGGCCGATGTCAAGCCGGTGCGTCTCCTCGGCCTCGAGCGTCCCGTCGCGCCACCGACGCGCGGTCATCTCATAGGAGGCTCGCTGCTCCAGCGGGTCGAACCCGACGTACCAGGAGCTCAATCCGTACTCCGCACCGTCGGGCGCCGGTCGACCCCGTTCCGGTGGCTCGGGCACGCCGGGCAACGCCGCGCGCCCGTCCTTCCTCCACATCGGCCATTGCTCGGCGTCCGCATACGGAAGCTCGATGTCGACCAGCAGGGTGCCACCCTGCTCGAGGACGTCGCCGAACCCGCGAAGCGCCTGTTCGTCGTGTGCGCGAGTGCTCCCGAGCCCGAAGGCGCCGCACACGTAGATCGTCCGGTAGCGGCGTGGGAGGTCGAGCTCGTGCATCGGCTGCACGTACAGACTCGGGGAGAGGCCCTCACGCCGGGCCTTCTCGCGGCAGGCGGCGATCATGTCCGCGGAGACGTCGCAACCGTCGACGTCGAGCCCTGCGCGGAGGTACGGGATCAGGAGGCGTCACAGCCGACGTCGAGCGCCGGCTGTCCCTCCTCGACGAAGCGCTGGAAGTACGGGATCTCGTGAGGCCGGAAGTCGTCGTTGAACTGCGCCCAGTACTCGGCGATGAGCCCGTAGTGCCACGTCTGCGGATCTTCGGCCACGCCGCAAGCCTACGATCCCGGTCGTGCCCGAGCTGCCCGAGGTCGAGACAGTCCACACTCAGCTGGCGCGCCGTTACCCGGGAGGGTACTGGGGTCGTTGGCCTGCCACGCCGCGCCACCACCTGGATGCCCAGCCCGGCGTGCCGGTGATGCGCCCGTGACAGGTGCATGACGGCGTCGCCTCCTGCTCGGCGAACGCGGTCAGGCTTCTCTGTCTTGTCGGGCGAGGATGCGGCTCACGCTCGCCGATGCCCCACCGCCCGCCGCGCTTGGTCGGGTGGCCCTCGGCGGTCAGCGCCTCGGCGGTGGCGCGGGTGCTGGCCCCGGCCCGGTGCAGCTCTGTCATGCGGGCCAGCGCGGCCTGCTCGGCGGGCACCGGCACCAACGCACCGTTGGGGTTGCCGGGGCCGCGCTTGGCTGACCGCCAACCGTAGGGCGTGGCCCCGGTGGCGTGACCGCCCGCCGCCGCCCGTCGCGCAGCCGCATGGCGATCATGCGCCGCTCCAGCCCGGCGAACACACCGGCCATCTCCCGCATCGCTGTGCGCCCTCTGATTCCGGTGCTAGATCTCCCAGTAGACGTCTAATTAGATCGTCTGTCGACAGTGTTGACACACATCGTTGGTAGCCCACAAAGTTGTCGGAGGGAGTGCTCCTCCGATGATGCAACAGCCAACTCACACCGGCGCCCGACGACGAGTCAGCCGTGGCGGTCGGCCCGACAGCGGTCAGATCACCCGGTCCCTCATTCTGCGAACGGCGCTGGGGATCATCGATCGTGACGGACGGGGTGGATGCACTATCCATGCGCCGACTCGGCGACGCCGTGGAGCGCGACACGACGGTGCTCTACCGGCACGTCACGAGCAAGCCGCCGTGCTCGACGGTGCCGCCGAGATCGTCTTGAGCCAGCTCTCGGTGGACACCAAAGACCGCGACTGGGCGAGGCAGTTGCGGGCCGTCGCCCATCAGTTCCATGCGCTGGCCCTCGAGCACCCGAATATGGTGCCGCTTCTGGTCATCCGACCTTTGCCCACCCCTCTTGGGCGGCGGCCACCGGGCACTCTGCGACCCCTCGAAGAACGTCCTCACCCTGCTCACCTCCGCATCTATCGGGTGTTATTCGCTTACTTGCACGGTATGTCGCCTCAGACGCTGCACTGGCCGAGACGGCGTTCTTGGAGTTGCGGCGCTCACGGTCCGTCCCGGTGCCGCGTAAATTTCGACGCTAGGTCCAAGTCGGCGTTTGTTTACTTTCTCGCAAACACCACGGATGGCAGACAGAAATACCTCGACAATCGAGGACTGCGCCGTCCACCCACCGAGTCGGCGCACGACCGGTGGATTGCTGAGAGTTCGCTGGGGATAATGGGTTTCGCCATTCGGGTAACGCGCTTGGTGATCGCGCTCTTGCTAGGTTGATTGAAGTCGTTGGGACGCAACGCTATTTGACGTGAGGGTAGGAAGGTTTGATGGCCATGCCAGTTCGACCACTTCTCGCAATCGGCCTAGCTACCGCAGGGATCGGCGTCGCATTGGCGGCCCCCGTCGCGGCGGCGCCGGTGGCGGCGGCTGCGCCAGCGCAATCGGAGACATCCACCGCCGCATCGAGCCATACCGGATCGTTTGACGTGGCCAGTCGGAATCTGGTCCGCACATCGGCCAAAGCCACACCGAATGGCGGCTACACCGCGGGTTCTGGATCGACTGCGACCACATCGCGCTCGCAGTCGTCGACCGGTTCTACCGCCAGGTCCAACCCGACGGCCGGCTTCGCGCGCGTGGCGACCCCTTCGGCAACCCGGTCGCTGCGCACCGGAACATCAGCGGCGTCGTCCGCGCAGAGTTCGGCACCGACGTCGAACAAGCGGGTGTTGTCCTCCAACGGTGGCACGCAGGGCGGGGTCAAGCATCACTGGGGCTTGCACCACGGTCGTCACCCGCGCGGGCTCCGGTAGTACGCCTCCGCCCGAGGAGCGCTAGCTGCCGAGTCGCTTCGTTGGCTCGTTGCCGAAATCGAACTATGACAAAGAATTTCGATCCAGGACGGGCGTTGCGCCCGTAGAGGACTTGCGAAAGTTGCGGTGTCGTATGGAATTGTGCTGCTGCACAACGACATCCAGCGAGCCGCCATGGGGCGAGCCAACTCAGATGTCACCCACTCGTGCACGGAAGTTCGGCGCAAATCGGGCGTGTCCTTCCGCGTGAAGCTGGTCGGCGTGAAAGGCTGAGTCCTGACGAGCGGCGAGTTGGCGCGAGTGGTAAGTTGGGTCAAGAGTCGAACATATGTTCGACTGACTATATCAGCGCCGGCCCGCTCACTGCGGGCGATGTTCAGAAGGAGATCGCCGCAACAATGACTGTCAATACTCTGCCAGCAGAAGCGCCGTCCACCGACTTCGACACTCCCGACGTCTTGGTTCCGCCTGCCGACAGCACCTCGCCTGAGAGTGCGCGGGCGCAAGACGCGCCCGCCGCTGCCGCATCCGCCGAGGAGAAGCCGAAGAAAGCTCCGGCCAAGAAGGCGGCCGGCAAGAAGACCAAGACTCTCGAGTTGACCCTCACTGTCACCGGTACCGCCGACGGAGAATGGCGCGCTGAGCTCAAGCAGGGCACCACCTACCTCGCCCGCAATCTCGCAGTCGCGGCCGCCGCCGTGTCCCGCGCTGCCAAGGAACTGCACGAGGACCTCTCCACCCCCATCGACGAGGTCATCGAAGAGGCGCGCGCCCAGCAGGCCGCCAAGGTGGCCGCCCTGGAAGCCGAATTAGAAGCCGCCCGAAAGACACTCGCCGACCTGGACTGAGATCCCGTCAGCGCTCGCACGCCCCTGACTGATCCGCTCGCGCGGGGCAACAGGACTGGTTGGGTTCGAGGAACGATGCAGAGGTTGGCTTTTGGCTGTTCACCCGGAGACCAGGACGCCCTAAGCTCGTCGTAGATTCGACAAGCCGGGAAGCTCGAGCTTCGCTTTTCACTGCATGGTGATCGTCGTCTCCATTTGGTCCTCAATCACGGTGCGCGGACGGCCACGGCTTCGTTGAGCAAGCCGTCAAGGCGCTAGTTCACAAAATCGCATCCGTCACTCTCGGCACTGTAGATATGAGCCGCCAGGTCATCCGCTGACAATGATGGCCGGTTGCTGAGGTGGTTCTGTGGCCGCTGCGCTGAACGCTCGCGCGCGTCCTCAGAGTCGTCCGCGGGCGAACGCCCGCCAGTTCAGGGGATCCACACGCCTCTGTCGACACGACCGCAGCCCTTCGGCCCACTCATGATCCGCATTTGCGAGACATCGCAGACGGGTATCGCCACAAGGACATTGGTGCTCACGGCCACGTGCAGTCCGCCCTTCAGGTTTCTCGCATCCTGCACAGCCAATACGTCACCATATGCCCGGCGGATCGACTAAATGGCAGCGTCGCGGCGAGCTGGTGTCGCTTCCCCAACTTGAACACCAGCGATGGTGAGGATGCGCGGGCGTGTCTGTCGACGAAGCGCCCTGGCGCTCCCTTCGGTCTGGTAAAGCGACTTTGCCCGACAGTAGAGCTCTTTATCGTGTGACGGCCTCAGGTGTCGCCGGCAACTCATGGCGGATGTGCCAGCTGAATGAAACGGGCTGTCCATGCGTTGATAAACAATCGAACCCAACGTAGGGGCCCGATTGCAGACGATCCGGCGAGTCGTCCCTTCCTAACGGGACGGTCGTCGTACCGCCTGCAGCGCCCGCTCATTGAGGAGTAGCTGATGGAGTTCGCAGGAGTTAACCGTGCCGCCGAATCGCCCGCGCCACGGTCGAACCGTCGCTCGGGTGCCCGGAAATGATTTGCCTGCTTATCGTTTTGCTCATGGCGCCCGGCGCGACGTTCGTCGCCAGCGAGCGGTTCTGTAGGCGTAATCGGGAGACGGACGTTGACATACATGCCTTCAGCACGTGTCGGCCACAACTGCGGCGGATCAAATGAGTGTCCGTTCGAAGCTGCGGCCGCTGGGCTGGACGCTGGCCGAGGCCGGCCACCTGTTGCTTGACATCGGCGAGGCCCTCATGAAGTGGTACGCCCCACTACCGCCGCCCTACCTTCAGACGCCGCGGGCGGTGCCCCGCAAACAGCAAAGCCCTTTGGTCAAAGATGATCCGGACGGGGTCTCGATCAGAATCGCTGGCACGACACCCGCGATCGTGAGGCGCCCGCCGAGCACCCCCCGCAAAGGTCACGAGCAGCGGCGCCGCAACACAATTCGGCGATGAGAGCGGATGGCCGGTTTCGCCAGGACAGCACCGCTTCCTACACTGGTGCGATGTGATGGCCGACCAAATACAGACCTGCGCGATTCATCTGTTGTGCAACACCTTCCGCTAGGGGTCCCGCAAGCACTGCAATCAAGCACAGCCGGTCCACACCGCCGTGACCGAGGCGTTCGCGATCGCCTTCGACGGCCGAATCATCCGACCGGCAACTAACAGCTGCCAAGATCAGATTTACCCTTAATCCGAGAGGCCCACGCGAACCACAAGGATTCATCGAAAGTGCTGCATTCGTATGTGGTGATCGAACTGGAGGGCTGCGATCGTCGGTCGTGGTCGAAGATTGCTGACCGAAACGCGAAGGTATGAGGTTGATTCGTGGTGGGAGTTGGGTGCATGGCATTCGTCCGTTGTGCCGCATTGGGCTTGGTGTTCGTCACCGCGCTGAGTTTGTCGGGGTGCGGAGGTCCTTTCAACCAGTCGTCATCATCAACCGGATCTAGCACCGAGTCGGTGCCAGTACAGTGTGGCGGAAAGAAGAAGCTGCTGGCCAGCGGATCGACCGCCCAGAAAAACGCGATCGAACAGTTTGTCTACGCCTACATTCATGCGTGCCGTGGGTACACGCTGAGCTACAGCGCAAATGGCTCCGGCTCCGGAATGAAAGATTTCCTGGATAACCAGACCGATCTGGCAGGCTCTGACTCGCCAATGGATCCCTCGAAAGGTGAGCCTGAGAGCGCAGCCGAGCGCTGCGGGTCGCCGGCGTGGGAGCTGCCAACTGTGTTCGGTCCGATTGCGGTTACCTACAACATCAATGGGGTGAACTCGCTGATTCTGGACGGACCCACCATCGCGAAGATCTTCAACGGGACCATAACTCGGTGGGACGATCCGGCGATCAAGGCACTCAACGGGAGCACCAACCTGGGCCGATTGAGATTCCCGTCATTTTCCGCGGCGACGAGTCCGGCACTACGGACAACTTCCAGAAATACCTCGATGCGGCAGCTGGCGGCACGTGGGGAAAGGGCACCGGCCAGGCGTTCAACGGAGGCGTCGGCGAAGGCGCCAGCGGCAATGACGGCACATCGGTGGCCCTGCAACGCACCGATGGATCCATTACGTACAACGAATGGTCATACGCGGTGGGGCATCAGTTGCGTATGGCCGAGATCGTCACGTCGGCAGGTCCGTCTCCGGTGACGATTACCGCCGACACGGTCGGCAAAACCATTGCCGGGGCGAAGTTCCGGGGCCAGGGCAACGACCTCGTCGTGGACACGTCGTCGTTCTACAAGCCAGCACAGACCGGTAGCTACCCGATCGTGCTGGTCACCTACGAGATCGTCTGCTCGAGGTATCCGGATTCCGCTACCGGTGCCGCCATCAAAGCCTTTTTGCAGGCCACGATCGGGGACGGCCAAAAAGGGCTGGACGAGTATGGCTACATTCCGCTACCGAGCTCGATTAGATCGAAACTGGTTGCAGCGGTGGACAATATCGCTTGATTAGACAGCAGCGCGCGCGATGTGGTTAGTCAACGTGAGAGGCGCGAGCGTGAGTTGGGGCGAGAGGGTGCAATGACGGCGGACGCTATCGTTTCGCGGGAAGGGGCACGGTTTGGGCCCTTTCAGCTGGCGCGGCTCATGGACAGCGTCGGTTTGGGCGAGGTCTATGAGGCTGAAGACACGCGTACGCGCCAAGCAGTCATGCTGAAGCTGGTCTCGCAGGAATTCGCTAGCGACGCGATGACTCGCGCGCGGATGCACCGCGAAGCTGACACCGTGGGGCAGCTCAGCGAGGCGCACATCGTGCCGATCCGCGAATACGGTGACATCGACGGCCAGTTCTACATCACCATGCGCATGATCGACGGCACCTCTTTGCGCGCACTGTTGACGGATCAGGGCCGGCTCACCCCGGCACGAGCGGTGGTCATCGTGCGCCAGATTGCTGGCGCGTTGAGCGCTGCGCACGCCTGCGGAATCAATTACCACGACGTCAGACCGGAAAACATCCTCATCACTGAGAATTACCGCGCATACCTGCTGGATTTCGGTATGGGCGACGCGGTCAGCGATCTGATCGGCGCGAGCCAAACCGCCGGCGGGGCCTACAACTACATGGCACCGGAGTGGTTCCGGAACAGCGGCGGCGACATCGGCTATCGTGCCGACATCTACGCGTTGGCCTGCGTACTGAGCGAGTGTTTGATTGGGATACCGCTCTATCTGGCCGGCAGTGTCGACCAGTTGATGGCTGCGCAGTCGATCGGGCCGGCCCCGCGACCCAGCCACCTGCGGCCTGGGTACATCTCACCAGCCCTGGACTCGGTGGTCGCGACGGGTGTCGCTCAAATCCCCGCAGCGCGCTACAGCAGCGCCGAAGAGCTTGCCGCGGCCGCCCACCACGCGCTCACCACAGCCGAGCAGGATGAAGAAGCCGCCCTCGGGCGGCAAGGCGAGGACGCGACCCGGCTGCCCGACACCGAGGACTTCGGGACCAATGGCATCAGTTCAGGTACCGAGCCTCAGATCGTCGACGTCGCGGCTACCCACCCTTGGAGTGACGGGACTGTGGCCTCACCCGGCGCCTGGAAGCCCAGTGTCAAGGAATCACCCTCTGGGGGACGGTCATCAATTCCCCCTTTGCATGCCGACCGCCGGCGCATTCACCCGTCGGCCGCATCGGATCTTGACCGACGGGTTCTCACGAAGCACTCCCGAGACAAGCGAACGCTTTGGGTAATCTGTGGCGCTGTCGCGACCCTGGTGCTCGTCGTCATTATCGTTGCCGGAATCGTCATTTCGCGTCCCTCATCGCCCTCACCGCAGGCGACCAAGCAAACTGTGCTGCCTTATAACGGTGTCAGCTTCCGCCTGTCCCCTGGTGCAGTAGCTGTGGACCACTCCGGCACCGTCTACGTAACCAATCAGGGCATGTACGGCAGGGTGGTGACACTGGCCGCCGGGTCGAGCACGCCGATTGTCGAGCAATTCAGGGGCCTTTACGAACCCCAAGACGTGGCGGTGGACAGCACCGGCGCGATCTAAGTCACCGATTTCAACAACCGAGTGGTGATGTTGGCGGCTGGCTCGAGCAGCCAGATAGAGCTGCCGTTCACCGGCCTCAACTTCCCGGAGGGCGTCGCAGTGGACAACCACGGCAACGTGTACGTCGCCGACCGCGGCAACAACCGTGTGGTGAAATTGCCGGCTGGCTCGACCTCCCAGGTCGTGTTGCCCTTCGATGGTCTGAATAACCCAGACGGGGTGGCGGTCGACGACGTCGACAACGTCTACGTCACTGACACCGACAACGGCCGGGTGGTGCGGTTGGACAGTTGGTCGAACAACCAGACCGTCCTCCCCTTCCCCCGCCTCAATGCCCCGTGGGGCATCACGGTGGACAGCGCCGGCGACGTATTAGTCACCGAACGCGACACCAACACGGTGGTGAAGTTGGCGGCCGGATCATCAACACCGACAGAGCTGCCGTTCACGGATCTCAACACCCCGTTGTCGGTGGCAGTGGACTCCGCCGGAAACGTCTACGTCGCCAACCGTGGCGACGACAGCGTGCTGAAACTCGCGCCGTAGATCACAGGACTTTTCCAAGCGGTTACACACGGAAAGGTCTGCTAGCCCGCCAATTTCGTCCGCCGCGTGCTTCGTCGAGCGACTCCTTCGGCGGAGGCGTCACTCGGTATCCCTCGCAGTCGTGACATGGCGATGAGTTGGCGTGAGCCGCCTAGCTGTACTGACCTGAGAGGTTAGGTACACGGCTGGCGGGTGGTTGACCCTTGAGTGCTGTGTGGCCGCGGTGGTGATTGTAGGTGTGTAGCCATCGCGGGAACTCTGCGCAGCGGTCGGCGTCGCTGCGGTAGAGCTGGGCGTAGGCCCATTCGTCGGCCAGGGTGCGGTGGAATCTCTCGACCTTGCCGTTGGTCTGCGGTCGATACGGACGGGTACGCCGATGCGTGATATCACCGAGAGCGTCGCGGAATTTGTGCGAGCGATAGCAGGATCCGTTGTCGGTCAATATATTTCGCACCGCGAAGCCACAGTCGTTGAACCAGGTGTTCGCGCGTAGCCAAAACGCTGCTGCGGTCTCTTTGCGCTCATCAGCCAACAGCTCGGAGTAGACCAGCCGCGAGTGCGCGTCGATGGCGGTGTGCAGGTAGTGATACCCGCGGGCGGCGTCGCCGTTCTTGGCGCGGCTACCGCTGCTCTTATCGGCTCGGGAATTGCGCATTCCTGATACCCGGCCTAGCTTTCGCCAGCCGCCCCCGGCGGGGATCTTGCCCAGCTTCTTGACGTCAACGTGGACCAGGTCGCCGCACGCCGCTGATTCCATCCGGCGGATGACGCGGCCGGTCGCACGATCGAGCCACCGCAGTTTGGCCATGCCGTAACGGGTCAGCACCCGGTGCACCGTGGAGACATTCAGACCCAGTAGGTAGGCGATCCGCGCTGGCCCCCAGCGGCGGATGACCCGCACTTTAATGATGCGCCGCTCGGTTCGTGTGGGCGTCTTGCTAGGGCTGCGATGAGGCCGCGAGCTGCGATCACACATACCAGCAGCGCCACACTCGCGGTAGCGGCCGGCCCAGCGAGCAGCGGTGCTCACCGCGACCTGAAACCGTTCGGCAGCCCGCCGCAGCGACCAACCCTCCTCCACGACGCAACGAGCCAGGCGCAGACGCCCGGTTTCTGACAAAGGGGCATTACGGTGGGACACGAAGACCTCCGAGATGAGTTGGTGCGTTCCTCGACAGCTCGCACTTCACTCGGAGGTTTTCGTTATGTCACCACGCCACGCCGTCCCTAACCTCTGTGGTCAGTACACCTAGCCGGCGCACGTGCGGTGGATTACTAAAAGTTTGCTGGGAATAACGGGTTTGGCCAATCGGGTAACCCGCTTGCTGATCGCGCTCTTGCCAGATTGATTGAAGCCGTTGGGACGCAACGCTATTTGATGTGCGGGTAAGGAAGGTTAGACGGCCGCGCACGTTCGACCACTTCTCGCAATCGGATTGACTACCGCAGCGATCGGCGCTGCCGTCCGAAGGGCAACGAAAACCCCTGGGCTGACAGGTAGAGTGGACGTTGTCCAATCAGCTCAGAGGGTTTCCACGACCGGGTAGCTAGATGCCGGTCACTCCAACGGCCTGAGGGCCTTTGGGTCCCTGGTTGACGTCGAACTTGACGCGTTGATTGTCCTCAAGTGAACGGTAACCGCTCGTTTGGATCTCCGAATGGTGAACGAACACATCCTCTGTGCCGCCATCCGGAGTGATGAAGCCGAAGCCTTTATCGCTGTTGAACCACTTTACGGTTCCCTCTGTCATTTTCTTCTCTCTTCTTTCACACTGGATGCAATCCGATGCATCCATGACTAGGTGGTACGGTCTTCTGACCCGGGTCGAAGATCGACTACGTAACGGCTGGTTATGTTCTCAGCGATGAGCTGGCTCTCGAGTTCGACCACGCCATAGGTGACGACACTAGATGCCCGCGCTGGTCCCGCTGCGTTGTCCCGCTGACGTCCAACGCTCTTGCCGCGCTGGCTGCCTGTGTGCGGCTCTCCCTATTCTCGCGCGCCGACCATGAGGAGGCTGTCGACGGTCGAGTCGTTGCTCGGGGCCGCGGCTGCCATCAGAGTGGCGTGTGCCTCATCCGGGTCGGCGGAAGGCGGCACCACCAGCAAAACGATCGAGTTGCGATTGAGTCCAAGAACTTCCACGGTGTTTGTCGGCTGACGTCGATATCCGTCGAGCCGGACCCGTCGCCCATCAGTCGCGAATTTCGCGGATGGTTTCGCCCATTCATTGGAGTTGAAAAGCACGCGGTCAATGCGCCCGAGCCGAATCGACAGCACCGCCAACAGATCCGGTAGCTCCGTAGCAAGGTCGTCACTGCGCGGCCACCACGCCCCGTCGACGAAACCGCTTTGGGGTGCTTTGGGCTTCAAGCGCAATCGCGGCGTGTGTTCTGGCGGTGAGTTGCGTTGCCCAACGTCGTTGCGATCTTCTCCTCGCGTCATATGACGCTCCTGCCTTGACCGCGAACGGGCCAGATACTACGTATCGACGATGACACGACCTTGAACGGTGATGCGACGAAGTACCGCCGATATGCCTCTACTCTACTCGGGTTGTCCAGCACGGAATCGTGCGGAGGAAAAACCCGGAGCAGGGATCGACGGATCACCGCTCAAAATCGTTGGGACCCCAGGTGCTTCCAGTTCTGCGCGACCTTCGTGGCACCCAAGCGATCGCTGTGCCGCCCCGCCGTTGTCGCCTCAGAATCGAGACGGCCGTCCGGTGGTGTCACCGTGGCCGTCTGACCGGAACACAGGAGATCGAGGCCGCCCTCGAGCTCACCGGCGTCGTCGTAGTTAGCCAGCGCCGATGCAAAATCGCACTCGACTTCCCGGCTGATAGTCGAATTGACCGGAGTTCAGCCCCAGAAACGGCTCTTCTTCCAATGCTGTCGGTCGCCTTCAACGTTGGTCCATACCCCGGGCGCGTAGCTGTGCGGCCGTTTGGCGCCCTTACGGAGGACGTCGAGAGTACCGTCGTGGTGCTTGACGTACGTGTCGCCGTACCGCATGTACTTGTCGGTTTCGCCGTCGCAAAGCGTCACGATAACTGTCATGAAGAATTCCTCTAGCAATGGATACAGATGAGACGCGAGCGGCCTGCGGCCGTTGTCTAGCGCATCTTCTCGGGGATGGAGTTCAGCGCGTGCAAGACATGCACGGCCAGGTCGCTGGCGGCCCGGTCTCCAAGCTTTGAGTGAGCCTTGATGGTGTCCTTGACCAAGTCAAGACGTTGGATGTAGGGCGTGCGCAACAGTGCGGGCGAATCCATGGAATTTCCTTCTTAGTCGAGCATGTTAGCTCGCAACCGAGCGGCCCGATAGCTACGACGTTACGCCCTTTCCCGGCGCTGCGTTGGCAACGGACGACCGACAGACGATGGACACCCGCTGGTCGATCGAGTCTCTGGGAAGCTCGCCGTCGACAACCGCCGTCACTTCAGGCTTGTTCAGCGTCATCCGCTCCCTTGTGGTTGTCGACGAAGACGGTGTCTGCGGCATCGCACCCGGTCGCGATGCGCAACGGCGCGTGATCAGCCCGGCCCGGACCGAAGTCATTGCGGCACAGTCGATAAGCTCGCGCCTTTCCAAGGGTCGAGATCACCACCAGGGTCGACTCGGCGCCCTGATTGCTGTTCACTCCGTCGGCGTGCAGTCCGTCGCATCGGCCGCCGGTGTGCGGGTCCACATCGGGTCGGTGGATACGTGCTCAGAATGAGCAAGACTAGGGGTCCGGAAAATCTCTGACTCACAATGGGAAACGTCGACGACGAGCATGTAGACAGTGTGGTCAAGGTGATCCCGACGGGCCGCCCACAACGAACCTCTCCTTGCGAGCGCGCGCAACGCATCACGGTGGCGGCCAGCGCTTGCGGTGCCATATGCGGTAGGGCCGGCGACCCGTCATCAGGCGATGATTTCTGCGTTGGCCGCCCCGCGTCCACCGAGTGCGTTCAAGTGCCACTACACCGGTGTGGGGCCATCACGCGCCGTGGATGTCGGCCCCGAACTGCTGTGCGCGAGCGAGCCTGACGGGTCGAGCGCGGCCCCGCGTCCCGGTCAAGCCATTCACGACGGTGTCGGGGTAACGGCAGAATTGCTCTTTGGAGCGTCGGAGAAGGTAGGGAGTTGCACCGCTTCCGAGTCGCGATCAGTGTTGGACACGACCTCCGGCTCGTAGGTATTCGAAAACAAATGGGGATGTGAAAACAACTCAGACGATTTCATGCAGTAGGTCCTCAAATTTGGCTCGGCTTCGGCCCGAAGGTTGGTCTATCGGGCTGGGGCCGATCGATTCGTGCGCTGTTCATTACCACGTAAACGTCTACGGTGGGATTGCCAACACGAACGGCTCATCAACCAACCTACACCCAAGTGGCAGGAAAGCGTCGAGCATGACGTCGACCGTCGAAGCGTTGTCCGACGCCGCTGTGGCCATCCGCTTCGTGAGCGACGTTCGGATCGGTGCTCGGAGGCACCGCCGGACGATCATGTCACGGCCACGATGGGTTTCGGCTGACTGCCCCGGAGGTACCCACTGCAAGGTTCAGTTCCGAGCCGCAACCCAAGCCAATCGAAGGGAATCCCATCATGGGCGCCGAAGACAAGGCCAGCAACAAGATCGACGATATTGGCGGCAAGGCTAAAGAGGGCCTCGGTAAGGTCACCGGGGACAAGAGCACCGAGAACGAGGGCAAGGCCGACCAGGCGAAGGCAAGCTTGAAGGACGCAGGCGAGAAGATCAAGGACGCCTTCAAGAGCTAACGACCTGAACGGGCATCCCCTCTCGGCCCGCCACGAAAGCCCCACTGGGGTCGCGGGCCGAGTCGTTTTTCGTGGGCACGCTGATTGGTTCCCCTCGGGATCGCTGACTTCTCGTCACCCTTCCGTCATCTCTCGATATCGCTATATCCAGAGCATCAGGACAGTTCTACGGCCCGCATTGACCGTGCCTTAGCCGGGATGAATCGACGTGCCGTCCGTTCACCGCTCGATGACCTCACGGATGAATGTTGTGCACGTCTCCCGCATGGTTGTCAGCGTCATGCTGGGCGATTCGAGAAGGACCTGGACCGCGAGGCCGTCGAGCATTCCGATGAGCATGTTCGCCAGCGTGGTCGGATCACCCTCGCGGGCCTCGCCTTCCTTCTGCGCCGAGCCGATCACCTTCGCGACGACGTCGCGCCACTGTCCGTAGAGGGTGTCGTTGATCTCCTGCAGGGCCGGGGTACGGCTTCCCTCGGCCCACAGCGCGAGCCACACCTTCCATGCGCGGATCGACAAGTCATCGTTGGGCAGGTAGGACTCGACCAAGTCGTGCAGCACCCCGAGGCTGTTCTTCCCGGAGGCGAGGAGTTCTTGCCGCCGGGCCAGCGAATCTGTGAGGTTGAATTCGAAGGCGGCGGTGATGAGATCCTTCTTGGTCTCGAAGTAGTAGTGAACCGTTCCGGCACTGACTCCCGCCTCCTTGGCGACGTCCGACAGCCGAAGTTCGGGGATGCCGACGGAAGCGATCATCGAGCAGGCTGCCGACAGGATCTGTGGGCGACGCTCGGCCTCTACGCTGGGACGCGGCATCGGGCCCTCCGGTTGACGTCAGTTTGCTCAGGGGTCTTGATCGTAGCGGTCGCGTTCCCGCACGCTCAATCACCGACGCCCAGCACGACTCACCCGAGGTTGCGGGAGATCACCAATCGCATGATGTCCGAGGTGCCCTCCTCGATCTCCTCCAGCTTGGCGTCGCGCATCCACTGCTCGACCGGGTATTCGCGTGAATAGCCCCAGCCGCCAAGGGTTTGCACGGCGCCGTGGGTAACGAACATCGCCGTCTCCGAAGCCGTGAGCTTGGCCATCGCCGCGATCCCGCGGGCGGGCTTACCGCTGTCGATGATGCGCGCCGCGTGATGCACGAGCAGTCGCGCGGACTCGATCCGAGTGGCCATCTCAGCGAGCCGGAAGGCCACCGCCTGGTGATCGATGATGGGAACTCCGAACTGCTTTCGCGTCTTGGCGTAGTCGAGTGCGTACTCGTAGGCCGCGCGCGCCGCGCCCACCGCCGCGGCGCCGAGGACGACCCGCGAAATGTCGAAGGTGCCCATCAGGCCGTAGAAGCCCTGTCCCTCGTCGCCGAGTCGGTCCTCCTCTCCGACAAAGACGTTGTCGAAGAAGATCTCTCGGCAGACGATGGCACGTTGCCCCATCTTCCTCATCGGCTCGCCGAAGCGCATGCCCTCGGTGTCCTTCGCGAGCAGGAAGGCCGAGATCCCCGCGGAGCGTTTGGTGGGATCGGTTTTGGCGAAGACCACATAGAACTCGGCGGCGCCGGCGTTGGAGATCCACGCCTTCTGCCCGGTGATGCGGTAACCCCCGTCGACGCGGGTGGCCGTGGTGCTGATCGACGCGGCATCCGACCCGGATTCGGGTTCGGTGGTGGCCAGCGAGGTCATCACCGCTTTGGGTCCGGTCAGCGGGGTCAGCCAGCGCTTCTTCTGTTCCTCGGTACCCAGCACCATGATCGGGTCGGAGAAGAAACCGTTGGAACAGACCAGGTTGCCGATTCCCGGATCGCCCCAGCACAGCTCTTCCTGCACCAGGCACTGCGTGAAGACGTCGGTGAAGCCGCCGCCGCCGAACTCCTCGGGAATCATGAAGTCGGTGATCCCAATGGCGGCAGCCTTTTCGAAGATATCCACCGGTGTGACCACGTCGGCTTCGTCCACCTCGCGGGCGCGGGGCCGGATCTCCTTGGCCGCAAAGTCACGGCACAGTTCGATGATCTGGCGCTGCTCGTCGGTGAGCGGCCAGGCCGGGATATTTGTCGTCATCGTGTTCGGCATGTCGGTCTCCTTGCATGTTGGGAAGTTCGGATGGTTTTAACTGCGGGCGGAACTGACCGACGAGTCGGTGTAGATCGACTTGCCGAGCCACTGCCCGCCGTCGACCACCAGCACCTCGCCCGTGACGTAGCCCGCGCGATCGCCCAGGAGGAACGCCGCCGATTCGGCGACCTCCTCGGGTGCCGCCATGCGCCCGACCGGAACACTGGCTAGCACATTTCGGCGGGCAAGGGGGTCACCCCAGAGCGCAGCCCCGGCACCTTCGGTCTCGGTGGGCCCGGGCGCGATGCAGTTCACCCGAACACCGCGGTCGCCCCACTCGACGGCCAAGGTGCGGGTCATCGCGACCACGCCGCCCTTGGCCGCAGCGCTGTGTACTGTGCCGGGATGGCCATGCCAGGCATAGCTGGCAATCACGTTGAGGATGGTTCCGCCCCTCTGGGCCAGCATGTGACGGGCGACAGCGTGAGTGCAGTAGTACGTGCCGTTCAACACGATGTCGGTGACGGCTTTCCATCCGTTGGGCGACAGATCTTCGGAGGGGACGACGAAGTTGCCTGCCGCATTGTTGACCAACGCATCGATGCGGCCGTACGTGGCGACCAGCGCGTCGACGGCGGCGGCGACACCGGCGTGGTCGCGGACGTCGCAGACCACCGCCTCGGCCGAGCCACCTGTCTCGCTGATGCGCCGGACCGTCTCGTCGAGCGCGTCACGCCGCCTGCCCATTACCGCGACGGTGCCTCCCGCGCGGGCCCACCGCTGTGCGATGGCCTGTCCGATACCCGAACCCCCGCCGGTGACAAGCGCGATGCGGCCGGCGAATTCGTTCGTTAAGTCCAGTGCTGTCATCCCTGCTGCCCCTCCAGCGTTGTGTCGCAAGCGCTTACGACCAGTGCGTCGACCGCGAGCGATCCCGCCGGTGTGGCGCGCACTGGGTTGAGCTCGATCTCGGAGATGTCGACACGGTCGGCGATCAGCCGGGAAATCACCACCACGAGATCGGCGAGTTCGTCCATGTCGATCGGCGGCCGACCCCGCCAGCCGTGCAGCAGCGGCGCCGCACGGAGGCCGTTCAGCATCGCCATCGCGGTGTCCCGCGATACGGGCGCGCATTCCATTCGGATGTCCTTGTGGATCTCGGCTTCGGTGCCGCCTGCCCCGACGACGACCATCGCGCCCAGCTGTGGGTCCCTGCGGGCCGCCACCAAGACTTCGACGGCGTCGAGCCGGGTGTCCTGTTCCTCGAGAACATAATCGCCGCTGCCCAATCGCGTACGCATGCCGTCGAGAGCCGCCCGCACCTGGGCCGCATCGGCCAAATTTGTTGATACTCCACCGACTTCGCTTTTGTGCTCCAACCATCCCGCTTTGAGAACCAGCGGCGGGTGCAACGCACGCAGCACCTCGTCCACGTCGGACACCTCGCGCACCACCGCACCGCGCGGGAAGGCGATCCCGCATTCCGACAGTAGGGCCCGTGCGGCCCAGTAGCCGGGTTGGATGGGTGCGTCGGCCGACACCACAGGAGCGGCGACAGAGCGGGCGTGGCTCGGTCGTGCCGCAGCCATGGCGGCCAGCGCGCGCGTCACCGATTCAACCGGGCCGTACGCGGGGACGCCGTGTCGCCAAAGTGCCTGTGCAGTAGGCGATTCGGGCGCCATAGTGTGAACCAGCACCGGAATCCCGGTGGCGCTGACAACGGCGCCGAGTCGTTCGGCGACCGATATCTCCGCATCGGCCAGCGCTGGGCTGTCCTGGCCGTAGCATCCGAAATACCCCGTCATCATCACGGCGTCCACGTCGCGGTCGGCGATGACCCGTTCCACGAAGGTGGCGTAGTTCTGCAGATCCTGCTCCCCCGCGCCTGCGAGATCGATCGGATTGGTGCACGCCGCCCCGGCAGGCAATTGGTCGCCCAGCCGCGTGGACAGTGCATCCGAAAACTGCGGAACCGACAGTCCCGCAGCGGCGGCGACGTCGGCTGCGACACCGCACTGACCGCCACTGTCGCCAACGATCGCCACGCGCCGACCGCCAGGTAAGGGGGCCGTCAAGAATCCGCGTGCGACATCGATGACCTCGCTCGGGGTGTTCACCCGGATCACTCCGGCGGCCCGGCACGCCGCATCGACCACGTCCAGCGGCGAGGTCATCGAGCCGGTGTGGGTGCGTGCGAGGCGGGCGCTGGCGGTGCTCGCCCCGACCGTCATGAGCACTGCCGGTTTCCCCGCCGAACGCAGCTCGGCAAGGGTATCGAACAGCGCCTCTCCGTCGGAGAAGCTTTCCAGATACAGCGCGATGACTCTGGTGGCATCGTGTGCGGCCAGATCGCGCAGCACTTCCGTTGCCGTGACGTCGGATTGGTTCCCGATCGACACGAATCGGGATACTCCGAGACCGTGCTTGCGGCCTATCGCGGCAAGCTCCGAGCCGAGCTGCCCGCTCTGCGAGACGATCGCCATCGGGCCGGGGGTCGGGCTGCCCCACATCAGTTGCAGCTCGCTCGTGGCGTCGTAGATGCCCAGGCTGTTGGTGCCGATCAGCCGCGCATCGGCAGCGGTGATCTTCGCGGCCAGCGCCGCATCGTCGGCGATTCCGGAAGTGATCCCGAGGAATCCGCGAACGCCGCGTTCGAGCGCCTCGTCGACGACGGTGTCGACGTGCGCGGCGGGAACGCACAATGCGACCAGGTCTGGAACCTCGGGCAGCGCCGAAATGTTTGGCGCACAGGGCTGTCCCAGTACAGATGCGGCTCTGCGGTTGACGAAATGCACCGAACGACGATGCGCCCCGCGCAGCGCACCCGACGCCAGCCAGTAACCCCACTTGGCGGGGTCGTCGGAAGCCCCGACGACGGCCAGCGAGGCCGGATCGCGGAAGACGCCGAGATCCGGGGCGGTGCGGTCGCGGGTCGTCGGTGTGAGATGCCCATTCATCAGCGCAGCGCCGCCAGAATCTCGGCGGCTGCGCGTTGACCGGACGCGATGGCCCCGTCGATGTAGCCGTTCCACACGCTCGATGTCTCGGTGCCCGCCCAGTGAATGGAACCGCAAGCGGTGCGCCAACCCGTTGCGCCGTGCTCGAACCAGACGCCAGGGGCCGGATTGGCGGCATACCCGCCGTGCGCCCACGGGTCGTTCGGCCAGATCGTCTCGGTGTACTGCAACGGTTCAGCCGCCTGCTCGCCGAACAGATTGGTCAACGTCCTCAATACCTCTGCGCGCCGTTCTGCTTGCGACAGCGCCGCCCACCGCTGATGACGGTCGGCGTAGACGAAGGACACCAGCACGCCGAGGCTGCCGTCCTCGGGCGAGTTGTCGAACACCACGCCCACTGAGTGGTCGCCGTATGCGGTGGCCTCTCCGGACAAACCGGCGGCACGCCAGAACGGGGTGCGGTAGACGGTGTGGATCTTCGCGACATCACCCATCGGGTTACGTTCCATCCAACGATTGCGCGCCTGGGGCAGCGGCGGAGTGAACCGGATCCGCACGGCCGCACCGGGAGAGGCCGCGATCACCACGCGGTCAGCCAGCACTGCGCCGCGGTCCGTCTCGACGCGCACACCGTCCTCGAGTACCTCGACGTGCCGAACAGGTGTGCTCAGGTGTATCCGGTCACCGAGGTGATCGGCGATGGCCAACGCCACCGACTGCGCACCCGCCGAGAATCGCCGCTCCTGTGCGCACCCTTCGGTCTCCATCAACTGGTCGAAGCCGCCCGCCGAAGCCACGTAGAAGAGCAGATGAAACAGCGAGATGTCCCGCGGCTCCACCGTCCAAACACCTTGGACGGCAAGGGCAAGCCGAAGGCGCGCATCCTTATCGGCGACGGTGCGTTCCAGGAAGGACTGCACCGTCTCGCTGTCCCACTCCTCGAGATAAGCTGTAGCGGTGGGGTTTTCGAGATCGATCGTGGCTGCCATCTCGTCGATGGCCTCGGCTGCGACGACATACTCGTCCACGCCGGGAGCGCCGACAGGCCCCGCCCCGCGGAACGGACGGCAGACCCCGTCGGTCCACAGCTCGAGGTGATCGCCGGTGTTGTAGGTCGGGAATGTGGCGCATCCGAAGCGTTCGGCCGCGGCCAGCAGCCGGGCCTGGGTGGGGCCCACCCACTGGCCCCCGTGATCGACCACGAGCCCCGCGTTCGGTCCGTCGAAACGCTCCGACCAGACCCGGCCGCCAACACGCTCGGAGCCTTCCAGTACCACCGCGTCCACATCCTCGTCATGCAGCGCCAGGGCGGCCGACAAGCCGGAATATCCTGCGCCGACGATCACTGCGGTCGCCCTCTGAGGCACCGGTCGCGCTGCGTCCGACGAAGGAAATGTACTAGTCACAGGGCCAGATTCTATATTAATTGGCCCGCCAGTCAAGAATAAAAGGTGAGCTGCGGCGCGGGGTTGACAGCGTGTGGTCACAACCACACAATTTTTAACTGGCCCACCAATCAGAAATGAGGTACGTGCGTGGACGACGCCGTGTTCGAACGAGAACTTCAGAACCGCCTGCACATGATCGAGTCCAGCGACGGAGCCACGATGACCGTGTCCGACCTGCCGCTACTCGATATCGCGATCGCAGTGATCGGCCTGGTGCTGGTCACTGCCGGGCTGATGTGGTGGGCGTACTGATGTCCGATGTCTTGCGCCGAGACGACGCCGGCACCGGTCCTGACTCCCGCGCTGAAGCCGGTCTCGACGCCACACTCACCGAACTGCCCCTGCTCCCCCAGGAGCGGATCTGGGGCTTCTGGCAGCACTCCTCGGTCAACGTCGGGCTGGCAGTGGCCACGTGGGCATTTCTGCAGGGGGCCGCAGTCGCCTACTACGTCGGTGTCGTGCAGGCCATCGCCTCGATCGTCATCGGCTACGGCATCAGCGTGCTCCTGGTCGCCCTCGCACCGTGCATGCCGTCAGTGAAGTACGGCATCGAACAGTTCGTGGGTCTGCGCAGCGCATTCGGCGAGAATGGCGCACGAGTGGTGATGATCGCCGTCTCGACGGTGCTGGCCGCCGCGTGGTCGGCCGTGCTTGCGATCATGTTCGGTCACGGCCTGGTGACTGTCATCAATCAGCTTGCCGGAACTCAACTTTCGGAGTCGGGAGTGGCAGCGAGCCTGCTCGCACTGGTCGCCATCATCGTCTCGTGTCTGGTGCTGGCCCGCGGGCCGGTCTCCGTCGAGGCTGTATGTCGGGTCATCGCACCAATGCTCGTAATAATCCTGGTGGGGATCGTCGTGATCGTGTTCACCCATACCACCTGGTCGGAGCTGGCCGCACTCGAGCCGCTCGGCGGCGTCAGCGATGACAAACATCTGAGCTTCATGCTCGCGATCGAGTTGAATCTTGCCGGCGGATTCGCGTGGTGGCCCAATCTGGGCAACCTGTCGCGCCTGACCCGTTCCGCGCGTGCGGCCTTCTGGCCGAACTGGGTGGGCGTGTTCGCGGCGTCGGTCGTCGCGGCGATCGTCGGCGCGCTGGCCGCGCTGTCACTGCAGATCGACGATCCGACCCAGTGGATGATCCCGCTTGCCGGTGCAGGCATCGGGGTTGTCGCGCTGGTCATCGTCTGCTTCGCCAACGTGACGGCGATTCTGTCCCAGGGCTATGCATCGATGGTTGCGCTCAAGGGCGGCGGCGGCAGGGTGTTCCGAACTGCGGCCTGGCCGTGGCTGATCGCCGTCATCCTCGGGCCGGCCGCCATTCTCGTGTTCTTCCCGGCCGCGGTTTACGACAACTACGGTCGGTTCCTGTCCTGGGGCGCGATCGTGTTGGCTCCGCTCTGCGCGGTGCAGCTGGTCGACTTCTTCGTCCTGCGCCGCCGCCAGCTGCGGATCCGCGACCTGTTCCTGCCCGTTCACGAGTCCAGCTACGGCTATTGGAAAGGCGTGAACATCGCGGCTTTCGTCGCGGTTGCCGCCGGGGCAATCACGTATTCGCTTCTGCTCAACCCGGTCTCCTACGAGCCCAGCGGGTTGTTCCGCTATACGACTGCATCCCTGCCTGCGTTCATCGTGGCCGGGTTGGTCCATTACCTGTTGACCCGACTGGTGGTACAGCGGCTGGCGATGGGCGGATACAGTCGCCGGTGACGTGGCCACCGTTGACTCTGCGCCGAGGGCGTCGGCTACTCGCAATTCTGCGCCGCCAGCGCAAGGTCAACACAGAAATCGTTGCGGCACCGACGCACCTGATCCGAATCGGCCTGTCGCATCCAGCTATCGGACCGGCGGGGCGTCCAGTACCGACTCGACCCGCGCCTCCAGCGCATCACGATCGGGGCAGTCTGAGACGTCGACGCCGAACCGACTGGCCAGGACCTCGAGAACCTGCGCGCCGTTTTCGAAACGAATGCGCTCCGTCTCACCGCTGAGATGGTGGCCGACCAGGTCTCGGCCCCGCAGGTTCCAGCGCGCGCTGTCGGTGACGATCGTCGCGGACAGGGCGCCGACGAACGCCGAGTTGGGGTGCGTGGAGGCATACCAGCATCCGACTAGATGGTCGATCTCCGGCTGAGGCAGACCGGAGAAGAGATAGAGCGGCTGCCACGACGCGCCGACGAAGGACTCGAGCACCAACCCGTCCTTGTGGTTGCGGACTCGGTACGGTTCGTGGCTCGTGTCCTGCTCGATGCCGGGCACCAATCGCAGAGGTGTCGGCGGCGTCTGCCCACCGAACCCGACGTCGGCCAGATATACGTCGTGCACGCCCGGGATCTGCACCGCAAGCGCTTGATGGGTGAGGGTCGACTCTTCGTCCTCCATGGCCCTTGGCCTCATCCAGACCACCCGGGCGCCCAGGGCCTGGACGCCAAACCCGGTCTCCGCCAGCGCGTATCGCAGTAGACCATTCTGCTCGTAGCAGAAGCCACCGCGCCGACGGCGCACCAGCTTGTCCTCCAGCGCCTCGGGCCCGAGGTCGGCGATCGGCACACCTAACAGCGGGTCGATGTTCTCGAATGCAATGTTGCGGACGTGGCGGGCAATCACTCCCGTCAGGGTCTCGAGTGTCGGGGCTACCGGACCGTCATATCCGATGCGATCGAAATAGCCTTCCAAGTCAAACGAATACGTTGGCGCCGTGTTCTGTACGTCAGCGGTCACGTGGTAAGCGTTCCGCCTCACAATATCGAGCGTCAACGAATGTTGTAAACATCACTCTCTATGTGGCACAACATAATCCATGCGCTCTCGTTGCTGCCCCGCGGCGGTCGCTGGGCGCTAGCCGGTAGGCCGCTTTGGTGCCAGCCATAACGACTCGAGAGTTCCTAGCGGCGATTCTTGATGAAACAAGAAGTCCACCAGGAGGATCGAGAATAGGTTGTCCGATTCTGTCATCGCCCGCAGCTACGACTTCATCGTCTGCGGATCGGGCTCGTCGGGATCGGTGGTCGCCGGACGACTCGTCGAAAACCCCGACGTCACCGTGCTGCTGCTCGAGGCCGGCGGAAGCGATGCCGTACCCGAGGTGATGTTGCCCCACCAGTGGCCGTCGAATATCGGCACCGAACGGGACTGGAGTTTCGTAGCGATGCCGAATCCCCATCTAAACGGTCGATCCATTCCGCTGGCGATGGGCAAGGTGCTCGGTGGCGGGTCGAGCATCAACTTGATGCATTGGGCACGCGGCCACAAAAGTGATTGGGACTATTTCGCTTCCGAGGCCGGCGACGAGTCGTGGAGCTACGACTCGGTGCTGAACATCTACCGGCGCATCGAGGACTGGCACGGCGCACCCGACGCGGACTACCGCGGCGTCGGCGGGCCTGTGTTTGTGCAACCCGCACCGGATCCGTGCCCTCTCGCTCCTGCGGTCGTGGAAGCGGCTCGCGGTGCAGGGCTCCCGACGTTCGACAGTTCGAACGGCGCGATGACGCGAGGGAACGCAGGCGCTTCGATCACGGACCTGCGCATCCGAGACGGGCGAAGGGAATCGGTCTACCGCTCGTACGTGTGGCCCCAGAGGGACCAGCCCAACCTGACGGTACTGACCGGTGCGCTCGTCACCCGGTTGACGCTCGACGTCAACCGCGTCACCGGCGTCGAGTTCGTCCATGGCGGCACCTTGCACACGGCAGAGGCCGGCTCCGAGGTCGTGGTGTCGCTCGGAGCGCTCAACACTCCGAAACTGTTGATGCAGTCCGGCATTGGAAACGCCGACGACCTCAAGAGCCTCGGCATAAAGGCCAAGCATCACCTGCCCGGCGTCGGACGAAACTACCAGGACCACCCCCGGATCGGCTGCGTGTGGGAGAGCCCTGAGCCGCTGCGACCACAGAACGGCGGCGCAGAGGCGACGTTCTACGCCAAGAGCCGGCTCGCTGACGGAGGCCCCGATCTCCAGGTGTGCGTCGCGGAACTCGCGATGGCCAGCACCGAGTCTGCGGCGAGGTTCGGCCTGCCGCAACACGGTTTCACGATGTGCGGTGGGGTGGTGCAACCAAAGAGCCGGGGGCAGGTTCGCCTCACTGGCCCCGAGCCCGGCGACCCGGTCGAAATCGAACAGAACATGCTGGCGCATCCCGACGACATGAAGGTCGCTATCGAGCTTGTCGAACTGTGCCGCGAAGTCGGCAACGGGGCGCCGCTGCGGAAGTTTGTCAAACGCGAGGTCATCCCCGGCAACCTGGCGTGTGGCGAACTGGAGGACTTCGTGCGAGACGCCACTGAAACCTACGACCATTCGGTCGGAACGTCGAAGATGGGCCGCGACGAGATGGCTGTTGTCGACGGCAACCTCAAGGTGCACGGCCTCGACGGAGTGCGGATAGCCGACGGCTCGATCATGCCGCGGATCACCACAGGAAACACGATGGCGCCCTGTGTCGTCATCGGCGAGCGCGCTGCCGAGATCCTCCGCGCCGAACACGCGTCGTGTGGCCGGGGTTCGCATTCAGGAGGTCAGGTCAACCAATGACAACGCTGGAGAACATCGTCAGGCTTCGCAAGCAGCGCGAGGAAATCGTGAAACAGCACGTCGAGGCTGAAAACCGCCACGACATCGACGCAACGATTGCCACCTTCGACCAACCGCGTTACGAGATGAACGGCGCCCCCAGTGACGGAGAGGCAGCAGTCCGAGAGTTGCTGGCAGGCCTGATACAGGGCTTTCCAGATATCCAGGCCGAGGACGTCAGCCTGCGCCATATGGAAGGCGGCGTCCTTGTCGAAGGGATGATCAGGGGAACCCATAGCGGCGATTGGGCTGGGATTCCGCCGACTGGTCGTCGCGTCGACGTTCCGGTCGTGGAAATTTTTGAGTTCGATGACGATCGACTCGTATGCGAGAAGGTCTTCACGGATATGGCGACGGTGCTGACCCAGATTGGCGTGCTTCCCGGTAACAACTAGGAGGGTCAGGGGGAGCCGGCGGAGAATCGAACTCCACTGTCACGCCTGGCGACGTCGACGCGGAGCTGGAATACATCGGGGCGCGCGTAGTGCCCGGCGACGTCGAGGTCGACAGATTCGCTGTAGCGCTGGTCCGTGTCGAAGGTGGCGGTGAGGATGCCGGTCTGGTCGAAAACGGGTGCGAGGACC
Source organism: uncultured Actinomycetota bacterium (assembly GCA_963848855.1). Lineage (GTDB taxonomy): Bacteria > Actinomycetota > Actinomycetes > Mycobacteriales > Mycobacteriaceae > Mycobacterium. The sequence goes on along the minus strand of CAWKFL010000002.1, from coordinate 43,525 downwards.
CACGATCCATCTGGGGCCACGACGTGGGATCCGCCGTTGAACAAGTAGCCCTCTACAGGTGCGTCCGGCCCGACGCCGACCCGATAGAGCTGTCGTAGCTCATCGGGTACATCGTCGACACCGATGATCTGTGCCGCCGAGATGACGTGGCATCGTCCTTCGAGTGCATAGGAGCGGCTCGCGATCTGATGGCTTTCGGGCATGTCGGGCCACACGGCGACGTGCACTTCCTCGTGCTGGACGTGCATGGCGTGCCGGGCAAGTGGAAGAAAGTGCTCCCAGCAGATGAGGCCCCCGAGCCGGCCCACGGGTGTGTCGACTGCCCGCAACCCGGCGCCGTCGCCGACGGCCCACACGATGCGCTCGGTGTGCGTAGGGGTCAGCTTGCGATGCAGGTTCAGCGTTGTGCCGTTGTCACCGATGATGACCAACGAGTTGTACACCGAACCGCTTGCGGGGTCGGGGCGTTCGTTGACACCGATGGTGACGGTGACGCCCGCATCACGCGCAGCTTCTCGTACCGGCGCGAGGCCGTCGTTGAGCCCGCCGGTGTGATCGAGCACGACGCTATGGTCGAGCAGCCGTGCGTACCAATGTTGCGCAACTGGATCTCGCCAGCCTGCGAGTCCGAAAACCCATGCGGGATAGCACGTCAACCAGGTTTCCGGGAACACGATGAGCGATGCGCCCTGGCGTGCCGCATCGGCGACGTAGTTGGCTGCGCGCTCCACCGAGCCAGCCAAGTCGAGGATGCTCGGCGGCTGTTGCACGATGGCGACGGTGATGTTCGGCATGGTGTCTCCGCAGTAGGTTACGTCGGGGACTGGGCGTCGTCAGCGTGCAGTTCGGCTTGGCTGGCGACAATGGCCCGGCCTTCTCTGTCTCGATCGAGGTTGCGCGCCAGAATGAAGTAGAGGCCGCCGGCGACGATGAGGCCGACCACGAACGAAATATCACCACCGTCGAGAAGCTTTGCGACAGGTCCCATGTAGAAGCTGATGGAGAAGAACGGGATCATGGCGACGAACCCGACGGAGTAGGCGACCAGGCCGCGCCAGGCCCATCGCCCATAGATGCCGTTGGGCTTGAGGATGTCGGCGATGGCGTACTTTCCGCGCCGGATGAAATAGAAGTCGACGAGATTGACTGCGGTCCAGGGGATCAGGAAGTAGAGCATCAACAGGACGAAGCTGTTGAAGCTCCCCAGGTAATGCTCGGGGATCAACAACGCGATGATCAACGCTGCCGCACCGACGATCACCAGGCCCACGACACGCAGTCGGCGGGTCGGCTGCACCTCACGAAAACCGTCCACCGCACTTGCTCCGGTCAGCATCGCGCCGTACGCGTTGACACCCATGATGGAAATGAGCGCCAGAACGGATACGAGTACCGCGATGGTGCCGAAGCCGGGGAAGACGAGGTCGCCGCAGAATCGAATGGCCTCAACGGGATCGGCGTCGGCGATGTTCGCGGCGAGCAGCGAACCAAGCGACATCAGCCAGACCGCTGACAAAGCGGCCCCGGCATACACCGCGGCGATCAACTTCGGTGCCGAGACGTTGGCAGGCAGATAGCGGGTGTAGTCCGAGACATAGACCGCGTAGCTGATGTTGTAGCCGGCCGCCAAGGAGAAGAGCGCGAGGAACGCTGCGGGATTCCAGCCGAGAGGACTGCCAGTGGCGGGCGCGGGCGTGGAAAGTCCGAAGCGCGATACCGCGGCAATGGTGAGGATCGCGAAGACCGCGACGAGCAGGTAGGTCAGCCAGCGCTGCACGAAATGCAGGAGATCGTGGCCGACGACAGCGATCACGATCGAGACGGCGATGATCACGGGATACCAGATCACCTTCAGGTCAGCGAACAGGCCGATGCCCTGGGTGGCCAGGATAACGTCGAAGACCAGGAACCCGACATAGACGAAAACCGTTGCGGCAAAGGGGATGATCGCACCGCGGCTACCGAATTGAGCGCGCGACTGGATCATCTGGGGCAGGCCCATCCGCGGGCCCTGGTTCGCGTGGAACGCCATGAAGAAGGTGCCGAGGCACGCGCCCAGCGTCACCGCAAGAATGCAGTAGGGCACGCTGAGCCCCAGGCTCGGCCCGAGGAACCCGGTGACCAGCGTGGGCAGCACGAAGTTGCCCGCGAACCAGAAAGGACCTTGGTGCCAAACCTTTCCGTGACGCTCGGAGTCCGGAATGTAGTCGATGGAGTGTGACTCGATGACGCTCCCAGCTCCGCCGTGGTCGGATATGTCAGTCATTGGTGGTACCTCCGGTGGTGTTGGCGCACTTGGCCATCGCCGAGATGATCTCGTAAGTGACGTGTGCTGCGGCGATGCCTGTGATCTGGGCATGGTCGTACGCGGGTGCGACTTCAACGATGTCGGCGCCAACAAGATTGCTGTTGGCAAACGCCCTCAAGGTGCCCAGCAATTCACGGCTCGTGAGACCGCCTGCCTCGGGTGTTCCCGTGCCCGGGGCATGCGCAGGATCGAGCACGTCGATGTCGACGGAAAGGTAGACCGGTCGGTCGCCGATTCGCTTGCGCATGCGTGAGATAACGCCGGCGAGCCCGTCATGTTGGTAATCGTCGGAGGTGATCACGGCGAAGCCGAGTCGCTCATCGTCGCGGAGATCGTCGGCGCTGTACAGCGGACCCCGGGTGCCGATGTGGATACTTGCCGTCTGATCGATCAAGCCCTCTTCGCTCGCGCGACGAAATGGGGTGCCGTGAGTGACCGGCGCGCCGAAGTAGGTGTCCCAGGTGTCGAGGTGGGCGTCGAAGTGCACCACAGCGACGGGACCGTGGATTTGATGGACCGTCCTTAGCAGTGGCAGCGCGATCGTGTGATCCCCCCGATCGTCACCAGGCGCGGACCGCCGGCCATCAACTCCTGCGCGCCGCGCTGTATCTGTTCGACCGCTTCTGACAGGTCGAACGGGTTGGCTACCAGGTCCCCGGCGTCGACCACCTGACACCGAGCGAAAGGCGCGACGTCCTGAGCGGGGTTGTAAGGACGAATGAGGCGAGATGACTCCCGCACGTGTGCCGGGCCGAAGCGCGCGCCGGGCCGGTAGCTGACCCCTGCGTCGAACGGAACGCCGACGACGGCGATATCCGCGGCCTTCTCGACATCCTCGATGCGGGGCAACTTGGCGAATGTGGCGATGCCCGCATAGCGCGGCGTCTTCGACGCGTCGACTGGACCAAGGTTGTCTGTGCTCACAGAACCTCCGTGTGTGGTGCGGGTCACGGTAAGCCAGAATTCGCCACTAAACAATCGTTCCGAAACGAACTAACCTTCACAGGATCACTAAACGAAAGCAGCACCCGCCAGATCCTTCTTTGCAGACGCCGATGCACCGCCTCAGCTGCTGTTTTGGTGCGGCAAGACATACGAAAAATCTTCGGGAGTGATGACCTGTGGACGACATCGACGAGCGGATCATCGAGATGCTCGAGGTCGACGGGCGGCTCACCTTCGGCGAGATCGCCAACCGGATAAACCTGTCGCGTCCGGCCGTGGCGGCCCGCACCAAGCGACTCATCAGCAATGGGCACCTCGATGTACGGGGCGCCGTCCATCCTGCAGTTCTTGGCCAGACCTATCTGGGATACGCCACCCTCGCGATCAGCGGGCCCGCGCTTCCGGTGGCCAACGCAGTCGCCGAACGTCATGACGTGCCATTCGTGTCCGTGGTGACGGGATCGCGACCGGTCGTAGCCGAGATACGCGCATCCTCCGCCGAGAGCTATCTCGAGTGCGTCGATGCGATCCGCAAGCTCGACGGCGTCCGCTCTGCGAACACGTTGGTGTATCACAGCATCGTTCGCGACGTCGTGGGACCGGTCGGAGATGTGACGACCGCCGTCGACGCGGTGGACCAGGAACTGCTCAGACACCTGCAGTCGGACGGACGCATCAGCTTTGTCAATCTTGCTGACAACGTTGATCTTTCACCGGCCGGGGTGAGACGACGGGTGCGGTCTCTGATCGACAACAACGTGCTTCGAGTGGGTGCGGTCGTGCGGCACTCTGGGCACGACCGTCATGTCGCCATGGGGCTCGCGGTGCGTGTCAATGGACTCAGAGACCACGTCGAAGATGAGCTGTGCACACTGGAGGCGGTCATCTTCGTCGCACGCACCCTTGGCTATGCCGACCTGCTTATGACCGTGCGCGCGTTCTCTGTCGCGCAGCTGGCTCACACCGTCGATCGGATCAGGGCAATCGCCGGCGTGGAGGACGTCACCTCATGGACCCATCTCGAGGTGGTGAAGGAGGCGTACGGGGCGCTGTTCGCGCAGTGAGGTTGTTGGCGGAGATTGGGATCGGTAGCCGCTTCTGCCGTCTTTACTGAACACACCAGCAAACGCCAGCGTGGCTACGGACAACGAAAGGCAGCAACCATGAACCGAATTTCGCGGTTCGCGACTTCGGTCGTGGTGGCAGGCGGTCTGGGCCTATCCGGCTTGGGAATGGCGAGCGCAACCGCTCAGGGCCCCAGCTATCAAGGTGGGAACTGCCCGCAAGGAATGACGTGTACCCACTGGTGTCCCGGTGACCCCGCCATACCCGGCAGCCAGGTGCTTTCGTGGGACTGGAACGTCTGCCACGACTGGTACTGGGACTCCGAAGGCATCGTCGACGTCACCACCAACACCATGTACCCGTGGTCTGGCACCCCTCATCCGGCCGCACCGCCCCCGGCGTTTACACCTGCGCCTCCCTCGGCGCCGCTGCCGCCGGGTACGCCGTTCTGCAGTCCGCGTGGAGCCCTCATCATCATCCCTCCGATCTGCGACGAGATCGGCGTTGACCTGCCGCCTGGTTCGGTATCGGGTCACTGAACACGTAATAGTCACAACGCGTTTGGGGGGTGTCCGCCCCAGGTACTCCAACACCCACGGACATCGGCCGCCTGGGTCGATTTCTGAGTGAAGGAGTAGGACTATGAGTGGCACGGATAAGGCGAAGAACAAGATCGAAAATCTGGGCGGCAAGGCGAAGGAAGCCGTCGGAAAAGTCACCGGCGATCGAAGCACCGAGAACGAGGGCCGCGCGGACCAATCGAAGTCGAACCTCAAGGATGCCGGCGAAAAGATCAAGGACGCCTTCAAGAAGTAGAGCTCACCGAGACTACGGTTTCTGACGGATTTCGACCGATTTTCGTCAGAAACCGTAGTTTCGGGATCCCGATGTGGCGCAGCGCTATTGGCTCTCGCTGCGGGTCTCGATCACCCGCTGCGCGATGTCGGCCAGCCGGGTGTTGCTGTCCTGCGACAACTTGCGCAACATCTCGAACGCCTGCACCTCGTCGACCCCGTAGCGCTCCATGATGATGCCCTTGGCCTGGCCGATGCGGTCGCGGGTGGACAGCGCCGACTGCAACTCCTCGCCCTGCCGACTGGCAAGGATCGCGGCCGCCGCATGCGACGCCAGGACAACCCCGATGGTCTCGTCTTCGGCGTTGAACGCCCGCGGCTTGAACGAGAACAGATTCAGTGCGCCTGCGGTGCGGGAGCTCGTGTACAGCTTGAACGACAGCCCACTGAGAATGCCGATCTCGACGACCGCCGCCGAGTATCGCGGCCAGCGCTCTTCCGTGCGGAAGTCCTCGGTGCGCACAATCAAGTCGTCAAGGGCCGCCTCGACGCAGGGTCCCTCGTTGAATTTCATCTGCAGTTCGTCCAGTCGGTACGGCAGGTCGTCCGTTCCGCCGACCGTGTTGAACTTTCCGGCCTTGCCTATGAGCAGGACGCCGGCAGTGTCGGCGCCCGGCAAAAGCTCGATCGCCGCCGCGGTCACGTCGGACAGGACATCCTCGAGGCTGCGCGGTGCGGCGGCAGCCCTCGCAAGCTCGGCCATTCGCCGAGCGAGGTCGTAATTTTCCGACTGCGCCATGGATAAAGGCTTCCCATTGTGGGCCGCGGATATACAGGTGTTTGTCAGCAGTCACAGTGGGCATGCCCCGTAAAGGCGGACACAACGGTCGACCATTGTGCCCGCCAAGGTCTCGTCGGTTCAGACCTCGAGCCGGCGGGGCCGCCCTCTGGGTGGCGAATGCCGTCGAGTAACTCTCTTAGTTGTAGTAGCGTCGGCTCATGGGCGATTCCAACGTGTGGATTCTCGGCGGTTACCAAAGCGACTTCGCGCGCAACTTGACCAAGGAAGGACGTGATTTTGCCGCGCTGACCTCGGAGATCGTGGATTCCACGCTCGCTGCGGCCAAGATCGACACCGCGGATGTCGAGGTCGTGCACGTCGCGAACGCGTTCGGAGAGATGTTCGCCCGTCAGGGCCATCTCGGTGCGATGCCCGCGAGCGTCGACGACGGGCTGTGGGACACACCCGCGTCCCGCCACGAAGCGGCCTGCGCATCCGGCAGCGTCGCGGCCCTCGCGGCGATCGCCGATCTACGTTCCGGCGCCTACCGCTCCGCCCTCGTCCTCGGCGTCGAACTCGAGAAGACGGTGCCCGGCGACACCGCAGCACAGCATCTGGGCGCGGCCGCATGGACCGACCACGAGGGCGGTGACGCCAAGTTCATGTGGCCGTACATGTTCGACCGGGTCGCCGAGGAGTACGACCGGCGCTACGGGCTCGACGCGAGCCATCTACGCGCCATCGCCCAACTGAACTTCGCCAACGCCCGCGCCAACCCGAATGCCCAGACTCGCGGCTGGACCGTGCCCAGCCCGCTGACCGACAACGATGACGACAACCCCGTCATCGAAGGCCGACTGCGCAGGTTCGACTGCAGTCAGATGACCGATGGCGGTGCAGGCATCGTCCTCGCCACCGACGAATGGCTGCGCGACCATCCCGGGGCGCGGCCGATCGGCCGCGTCGACGGCTGGGGGCACCGCACGGTCGGACTGGGCCTGCAGCAGAAGCTCGACCGTGCCGCCGACGACCCCTACGTGCTGCCCCATGTGCGCAAGGCGGTGCTCGACGCGTTCGAGCGCGCCGGCGTAACGCTCGACGGGCTCGACGGCTTCGAGGTGCACGACTGTTTCACCCCCAGCGAGTACCTCGCGATCGACCACATCGGCCTCACGGGCCCCGGCGAATCGTGGAAGGCGATCGAGAACGGTGAGATCGAGATCGGCGGGCAGCTGCCGATCAACCCCAGCGGCGGGCTGATCGGCGGCGGCCATCCCGTCGGCGCGTCGGGCGTACGGATGCTCGTCGATGCGGCCAAGCAGGTCAGCGGCGGCGCGGGCGAGTATCAGGTCGAGGGCGCAAAAACCTTCGGCACGTTGAACTTCGGTGGCAGCACCGCGACCACGGCCAGCTTCGTCGTCGGATCGGCAAGGGAGTTGTAGATGGATGTCGAGATCGTCGGCAAGTTCCTGTCGACGCTGCCCGAGGACGATGACCACCCCTACCGGACCGGTCCATGGCGACCGCAGACCACCGAATGGGACGCCGACGATCTCACCGCCGTCGAGGGCGAGATTCCACCCGACCTCGACGGCGTATACCTGCGCAACACCGAGAACCCGCTGCACCCGTCACTGAAGTTCTACCACCCCTTCGACGGCGACGGCATGATCCACATCGTCGGCTTCCGGGACGGAAAAGCGTTCTACCGCAACCGATTCATCCGCACCGACGGATTGCTCGCGGAGGACGAGGCCGGCGGCGCACTGTGGCCCGGCCTGGCCGAACCGGTGCAGATCGCGAGGCGCGACCACGGCTGGGGCGCGCGGACCTTGATGAAGGACGCATCGAGCACCGACGTCATCGTGCATCGCGGCACCGCGCTCACCAGCTTCTACCAGTGCGGCGATCTGTACCGCGTCGACCCGACGACGGCCGAAACGCTGGGTAAGGCGGATTTCAACGGCGGCTTCCCCTTTGAGTGGGGCGTGTCGGCGCACCCCAAGGTCGACGACGCCACCGGCGAATTGCTGTTCTTCACCTACAGCAAGCAGGCGCCGTACATGCGCTACGGCGTCGTCGATGCCAGCAACGACCTCGTGCACATCACCGACATTCCGCTTCCGGGTCCGCGGCTGCCGCACGATATGGCATTCACCCCGAACTACGCCATCCTGAACGACTTTCCGATGTTCTGGGATCCCAAGCTCTTGGAGGCGGACATCCATTTGCCGGGATTCCACCCCGACATGCCGTCCCGGTTCGCGGTAATCCCGCGTCGCGGCGGGCCGGACGACATCCGGTGGTTCGAGGCCGACCCGACGTTCGTGCTGCACTTCACCAACGCCTACGAAGACGGCGACGAGATCGTGCTCGACGGCTTTTACGAGGGTGATCCCGCACCGGTCGACAACCTGACCGGCGATAGTCCCCCGCAAGCGGGTGGGCCCCCAGCTTGCGAGGGGAGTGCCCCCAGGCAGAAGGCGTTTCGGTTCCTCGCCCTCGATCGGCTCCAGACCCGGCTGCGCCGTTGGCGATTCAATCTGGTGACCGGCGCCACCACCGAGGAGCAGCTGACCGACAGCATCACAGAGTTCGGCATGATCAATGCCGGGTACGGGGGCCGCAACTACCGCTACACCTACGCCGCGACCGGTAAACCGGGCTGGTTCCTTTTCGACGGGCTCGTCAAACATGATTTGCACACCGGCTCCGAGGAACGCTTCGCGTTCGATGACGGTGTCTACGGCAGCGAGACGGCGATGGCGCCACGCATCGGCAGCACGAGCGAGGACGACGGCTACCTCGTGACACTGACGACCGATATGAACGCCGACGCTTCCTATTGCCTGGTGTTCGACGCGGCCAGGGTCGCCGACGGGCCGGTGTGCAAACTCTCTCTACCCGAACGCATCTCGAGCGGAACCCACTCCACCTGGGCGCCGGGCCCGGAACTGCTCCGCTGGCACGAGACCGACGCGGCTCCGGACGCGATCGGCCTTTGAGTGGAGCCGTCCCGTCCCAACGCGGTGGCCCGCATGTTGGGGCTACTCGGCGACGAGTGGACGCTGCTCGTCGTCCAGCAGGCACTCCTTGGTATCACGCGGTACGCCGATTTCCAAGCGCGCCTGCCGATCTCGAATTCCGTGTTGACGCCCCGCCTGCGGTCGCTCACCAAAGAGGGCCTCCTCGATCGTCGGGCCTACCAGGACAAGCCGCCGCGCTTCGAATATGTCGTCACCGCGCGTGGCCGGTCGCTGTGGCCGGTGCTCCTGTTGATCTGGGAGTGGGAGCGCCACTGGGTGCCCGATCACGCCGAGGGGTTGCCGAGTATGCGGCACATCGCCTGCGGCGGCGATTTCGCTCCGCTGCTGACGTGCCGGGCCTGCGGTGAGAGCGTCAGCGAGAAAGACGTTGTCGCACAGTGGGGTCCGAGTGGTTCGTGGCCGCGCTCCATACCGGCCACATCGACGCGGCGTCGCGCTGAGGCCGCGCAGCGGGACGCCGCGGCTGGCCTGTTTCCCCAGACGATGAGCGTGATGGGTAATCGCTGGGCCTTCGCGCTGTTGGTCGCGTCGTTCGTCGGCATGAGCCGGTTCACGGATTTCCAGACGCAGCTCGGCACGCCGCCCGGTTCGCTCGCGGACCGGCTGTCGATATTCACGGCCAACGGCGTACTGGTGGTCTCCGACGGCCGATATCTGCTGACAGAGAAGGGCAGGGCGTTCTTTCCCGTCCTCATCAGCGCCTTGCAATGGGCGCAGCGATCATTCCGTGCGCCGGAGGGCCCGGCGGTGATGATCACTCACTCCGGCTGCGGCCGCAGGTTCGACGCGGTGCTGGTATGCGATCAATGCGCGGGCCCGCTTCGCGGCTCGCAGGTGGAAGCCGTCTAATCCAGCTGAGCCGCAAGAAATTTCGGGGCGACCTGGCGATAGGCGTCGACGAGGATCTCTCCGACTTCACCCCAGTCGGGCCCCTCGGGTGAGACATCGAGTCGCATGCCCACCCAGTCGTAGCCTCCGAATCTCGGGGCGAAAGAGCGCCGTGAATCTTCGGCAATGAGCTCCTGGCGAACGCCGGGAGCCGCGGCCGCCCAGAATGCGACGTGTCGCTCGTCGAGCCGATGCTTCTCGGGGTCGACGAACTTGGCGAACGACCGCCTGCGCACGAACCAGGTCTCCCCGCCGTGGGTCAACCCCTCGGTTACTTCAGGCAGTGCCAGGCATAGCCGCCGCACGCCGGCGAGCAGGTTTTGGGTTGCCGGAACCATGCCGACATCGTCGCATTTTTGAGTAGATCTGGGCTAGCACTCTCGGGGTGTGAGTGCTAAAGTGCCAGGTGCACAGTGATTTGGCTGCCCGCCAGGGTGGCGGGCTCTGAGTGGCATAGGAGGTGGATTACTGTGCTTCGTTTTGATCCGTTCAGTGACCTTGATGCGTTGACCCGGGGCTTGCTGACCAGCCAGACCGGATCAAATCGCACTCCGCGGTTCATGCCGATGGATCTCTGCAAGGTCGAGGACCACTACGTCCTGACGGCAGACCTGCCAGGTATCGATCCCGGATCGGTGGACGTCAACGTCGACAATGGCACCTTGACCATTTCGGCGCACCGCACTGCCCGTTCCGAGGACGCCGTGCAATGGCTTACCAACGAGAGATTCTTCGGCACCTACCGGCGACAGTTGTCCCTCGGTGATGGCATCGACTCGTCCGCCATCTCGGCGACGTATGAGAACGGCGTGCTGACGGTCACCATCCCAGTGGCCGAACGCGCCAAGCCGCGCAAGATCGATGTGGCCCATGGTGGCGGACAGCGGTCGATCGAGCCGACCACTGTCGAATCCGAATAGGTAAGAGGCCGTTAGCCGTTGCGGTCCAGCCGGAACTGCAGGTTGGACCGCACGGCCGGCCATTCAATATCCAGGATCGAATAGACGACGGTGTCGCGTCGCGACCCGTCGGGCAGCACCTGATGGCTGCGCAGGATGCCGTCGAGTTTCGCGCCAAGCCGCTCGATGGCGGTGCGACTGGTGAAGTTGAAGAAGTGGGTGCGGAATTCGACTGCGACGCAACGCAGTACGTCGAATGCGTGGCCGAGCATCAGCAGCTTCGTCTCGGAGTTGACCCCACTGCGGCGTGCGGAGGCGACGTACCAGGTATTGCCGAGCTCCAGGCGGCGGTTGTGCGGATCGACGTTTAGATAGCTCGATGAGCCCATCAACGTGCCGTCGAGGCCGCGAACCACGAAGGTCAGGCCGGTGTCGGGCGTCTGCACCGCCAGCCGCATATCCACCCACTGCTCGGCGACCTTGGCCTTCGGCGCGGAGGTGAACCAGAGACGCCCCAATTCGCCATCGTCAGCGACCGCGGAGATTTCCGGAATATGCTCGCGGGTAAGCGGTTCCAACGTCACCCAGCGCTGGCCCGTCAGCCTGACCGGCTCGATGAACCCGCTCACGAGACCCTGCTCGCCATCGCCCACGCGGCCACCATCGCCCACACCGACAGCAGGACCGCCGCGAGCGCAACCGCTGCGCCAACATAAAGGCCGTAGCCCGCGGACACCGGCTCATACACGTAGAGCCGGTAGTACCACGCCGTCAGAGCCACCAGCAGCACCGAAATGGCAAGGGCCGCGGAGGAAGCCAACCGTGCCGACAGGCCTCGTGCGGCCATCGCGCCCACGACCATCAGAACGGCCGCGAGCAGAACAATCAACTGGCCGACCCCGAAACCCCGCGGCTGCCCCGGCATGTTGCCGACGATCCCGCCGATCGCGTTGGTACGACCACCGCCGTCGGCGCTGCTGATCAGCCACGGTAGCCAGGCGCTGACCACAACGATCGCAGCGCACAGCGCGACCAGCCAACCGGGGCGCAGCCGAACCATTCCCTGAGACTATCCGGTGTGCCGGGTCGTCCACGTCAAGGCGTAATCGGCCACGTCGTGCCAGCCGTCAAGCGCCGTTGTCAGGTGTGGCCGGTCCTCGAACAACTTGAAGTCCGTCGGGGCCCGCGATCGCCGATAGCGGTTGAAGTTCTCGTAGACCAGCGACGACGGCACAATGTGGTCGCGGCCTCCCGCGATCAACAGCAGCGGCGCTCTATTCGAGTTCGCGAAGTTCACTACCGACGCCGCGTTCGATTTCCGGCTGAAGTTCGCCATCGCCACCTGAAACAGGGGCCTGCCCGGTGCGGGAATCGCCAGTTCGGCGCGCCGCCTGTCCGACTCCTCCCGGGAAACGGTGTTGGCGAACACATAGTGAAACTGTGCGGGCGTCAGCGTTACCGCACGGCGACGGTTCGACGGACGCCGAAACACCGGCCACGTCGCGCGCACCACCGACAGCGGCAACCGCAACACCCCGCGCGGCGCTGCGGGGTGGAGGGCGACGCCTGCGCTGCCGAGTCCGCGGTCGAGCAGCATCTGGGTGATCAGGCCGCCCAACGAGTGCCCGATGAGGATCGGCGGCTCCTGCAGCGACTCGACAAATGCCTTGTAGTGGTCCAGCACCTGGCCGATCCCGATGTCAGCGGGCGCCTTGGAGTGGTCGAGTTCGGTGTTCAATTCCGACACGCCGGGCCACGCGGGCGCGTGCACCGCGTGGCCTTCCGCGCCATAGCGGTCGATCCAGCCACGCCAGCTGTGCGGCGTCATCCACAACCCGTGTATCAGGACAATCGGTGTCTTGTGTTGCGGCATCGTCTCTAGTGTGGAGTTTCGACACCGAAAAGGGGCGTATTGAGATGAGCGAACTTCCAGACTGGGCGCGCCGCCTGGACCTGTCCCCTCACCCGGAGGGCGGCTGGTTCAAGGAGACGTGGCGCAGCGGCTTGACGATGCCCCAGTCGGCGCTGCCGCCTGACTACGCCGGTCCGCGCAGCGCAGGGACGGCAATTCTTTTCCTCCTGATGCCGGGTCAGCAGTCGGCATGGCATACGGTGCGCAGCGCCGAGCTATGGCTCTATCACGCCGGCAGCCCGTTGCTGCTCGACATCGGGGCCGAACAGGCTTCCGCGGCAACGCATCTCCTCGGCGTCGACATTCTCGCCGGAGAGCAGCCGCAGCTCGTGGTGCCGCCGGGGCACTGGCAGCGGGCACGTCCCCGCGACGATGAGCCCACCCTGGTGAGCTGCGTAGTGATCCCCGGTTTCGATTTCGCCGACTTCGAGCTGGCGGCGCCTACCGGCTGAGCAACCCCACCGCCGCCGAGATCAGCGCCGCATTGCTCGACGCGGTCGACCCGTCGGGTAGCCGCACCGTGTCTTCCAAACCGATGCGGGTCTGAACGCCCCGCTGCGCCGCGTGTTCCAGCAGCGGCCAACAACTTTCGTCGAACCCGTGCAACAGCACCGGTGCCGGCGACCCCGCCGCCATCACCAGCGCAAGCAGGTCGTCGGCCGCCGCGGTATCGGCGTCGGGTCCCAGTTCGACCATCACCCGCATGCAGTGCGGTGCGAACTGCGACGATGCCCAAGCGGTCGCCGCCTCTTCGTGGAACAGGCCCGCCTCGACGCCGATTCCCCTGCTCAGCAACTGGTCGGCGAGCTCCTCGGCGCCGGGTTCATGCCAGTTCACCGACGCGAAGTCAGGCAACTCGGTCCAGGCCTTGACCGCCCGCAACCGCTTGTCGGCGTCGGGCAACGCCCAGTACCCGGTCGTCACCCCCAGCGGCAGACCCGGCGCCGTGTGTCGCACCGCGGACACCGCGGCGTCGACGGCTTCTGGCAGCAGTGAGTCGACGCCGTCGGCGGTCTTGGGATGCAGGTGTACCGCGTTGGCGCCCGCCTGGTGCGCGGCGAGCGCCTCTGCTGCCAGCTGATCGGGCGTGACCGGCAGATTCGGGTGCTGATCAGGCGTGCGAGCGCCGTTGATACACGCCTTCAGGTAGATCTTGGGGCTGCTTGGCATACCCCCATCTTTACCCCTTGCGTCAGCCGACCCCCAGGACCCGCAGCGCGTTGTCCTTGTAGATCAGCCGCACCACCGCGGGGTCGATGTCGAGATCCTCGAAGTCGCGGCGCCACCGGTCGATCTGGATGTACGGGTAGTCGGTGCCGAACATCACCTTGGTGCGCAGTTGGCGACTCGCGGCGCGCACCAGCTGCGGCGGGAAGTACTTCGGGCTCCATCCGCTGAGGTCGATATACACGTTGGTCTTGTGGCTGGCGATCGCTATCTGTGAGTCCACCCATGGCACGGCGGGGTGAGCCATCACGATCGTCAGCTCCGGGAAGTCGGCGGCCACGTCGTCGAGCAGCATCGGGTCGGAGTAGCGCAGCTTGATGCGGTGGCCGCCGGGCAGCCCGGCGCCGATGCCCGTCTGCCCCGTATGGAACAGCGCGGGCACGCCCGCCTCGGTGATCGCTTCGTAAATCGGATAGAAGCGACGGTCGTTCGGCTCGAAGGCCTGCATGCTCGGGTGGAACTTGAAGCCCTTGACGCCGTAATCGCGGACCAGTTCGTGGACGCGGTGCACGGCGCGTCGCTCGTGCCACGGATCGACGCTGCCGAACGGGATCAGCACATCGTTGTTGCGTATGGCGCCCGCGACGAGATCCTCGACCGAGTTGCCTACGTGCCTCATACCGGTGCGCGCATCGATGGTGAACACGACGGCGGCGGTGTTGTGCCGCCGGTATTCGTCGGCAAGCGCGTCGACGCTCGACAACGCGCCGGGCCCCAACTTGAAGTACTTGCATACGGCGTCAACCAATTCATCGTCGTAAGCCTTGCGGCCATGGCCGTCGACCTCCACGTGGGTGTGGATGTCGATCGCCGCGATACGCGCGAAATCAATTCCGTATTCGTACTTCTCGCCTGCCATTGCGCCGAGAGTACGGAATATGACGAATTTCGGCGGAATCTCGTCATATTGCCGACTCTCGGCGAAGCCTCAGCCCTCCGGCGCGTAACCCAAGGCCGCCTTGGTCTCCAGGTATTCGTCGAACGCGAAATGGCCCCATTCGCGTCCGTTGCCGCTGCGCTTGTACCCGCCGAACGGAGCGTTCATGTCGAAGCCGTGGTTGATCGCGACCGAGCCGGCGCGGATGCGGCGGGCCACCGAGCGGGCCTTGTCCAGGTCGGCTCCCGAGACATAGCCGGCCAGGCCGTAATCGGTGTCGTTGGCGATCTCCAGCGCCTCGTCCAGGTCGTCATAACCGAGGATGCACAGCACCGGGCCGAAGATCTCCTCGCGCGCAATGGTCATGTCGTTGGTGACATTTGCGAAGACGGTCGGCTTGACGTAGTAGCCCGTGTCGAGCCCGTCCGGCCTGCCCGATCCCCCGACGGCGACCGTCGCCCCCTCGTCCGCACCCTTCTGGATCAGCCCCTGGATCTTGTCGAACTGCACCTTGGATGCCACCGGGCCGATCGCGGTCTTCTCCTTCGGATCGCCGACCTTGACCGCCGCGGCGGTCTCCTTGGCGACCGCGATCGCCTCGTCCATCCGCGAGTTCGGCACCAGCATGCGCGACGGCGCGTTACAGCTCTGGCCGCTGTTCATCATCATCACCTTGGTGCCCGCGGCCACGCTCTTGGCGAAGTCCTCGTCATCGAGCACGATGTTCGGGCTCTTGCCACCGAGTTCCTGGGTCACCCGCTTGACGGTCAGCGCCGCGTTGCGTGCGACGTCGATGCCTGCGCGGGTCGATCCGGTGAACGACACCATGTCGATGTCCGGATGGCTGGCCAACGCCACACCGACGCCGGGCCCGTCCCCGTATACGAGGTTGTACACGCCCGCGGGAACCCCTGCGGCGTCGACGATTTCGGTGAAGATCTGCGCGGAGTACGGCGCGACCTCAGACGGCTTGAGGATCATCGTGCAACCGGTCGCCAGCGCCGGGTACACCTTGCATGCGATCTGGTTGATCGGCCAGTTCCACGGCGTGATCAACCCGCACACCCCGATCGGTTCCTTCACCACCAGTGTTGAACCGTGCTGTTCGGAGAACTCGAAGTTCTTCAGCACGTCGATCGCGGTGGCCAGGTGGCCGAGACCGAGGTTCACCTGCGGCCCCCCCGCCAGCGATGCGGGCGCACCCATCTCCTCGGTGACCGCGTCGGCGAGATCGCCTGTCCGCTTCTGGTACTCGGCAAGGATCGCCTGCAGCACATCGAGGCGCTCTTCCCGCGTGGTCTGCGACCACGTCTCGAATGCCTTACGTGCCGCCTTCACGGCCTTGTCGACGTCGGCCGTCGCGCCGAGCGCGATCTTGCCGGAGACCTGCTCGGTGGTCGGGTTGTCGACGTCGAGAGACTTCAACTCGACCGGATCGACCCATTGACCGTCGATGTAGAACTTCAGATATTCGCGCATACCGCCAACCTTTCCCTATTCGCGATTCGACCGCGGTCCCTTACTGCGTGCCTTCTGCGTACCAGGTTCGGAATTCGTCGTACTTCGGCATCTCCTCCGAGTTCGCCTTCGGGTCGATACACACATGCACGACGGCGGTCTTACCGCTGGCGAAGGCCCGCTCGATCGCCGGACCGATCTCGTCCTCCTTCTCGACGTACTCGCCGTGGCAGCCGAAGCCCTCGGCGATCTTGTCGAACCGCACATCTTTGCTCCAGTGCACGCCAGGCTGCGGCGACGGCTGGGTGAACGTCCGCTTGTAGACGCCGACCTCGAGCCCCCATTGGTGATCGACACCAACAACGCAGACCAGCGGCAGGCCTTCTCGCGCAGCGGTTTCCAGTTCGGCGATATGGAACAAGAACGCCGAGTCACTGGTCAGCAGCATGACCGGACGTTTACGACCTTCGGCGATCGAGGCGCCGACGGCGTACGGCAGACCCGTGCCGAGATGACCGAAGTTCTGGTTCCAGATCACGTCGTGTGGCTTGGCCTGCGAGTAGGTCCACTGGAAGATGACCGTCGCACCGCCGTCGCGTACCAGGATGCCGTCTTGCGGCAACGCCGCAAAGGCTCGAGTGGCTTCGACGACGTACCGGGCCGGATGAACCGGCGTTCTGCCGGATGGAGCGTTCTCTGCCAGCTGCGCCAGCTCCTCAGCGTCCTTCTTGATCAACACGTCAAGGTCGGGCGAGGGTGTCCGTGGAGTGTCCTTCAGCGCCTCGACCAATTGCGGGACGACGCCGCGCAGGTCGCCAACCAAAGGCACGTCGACGGGCCGGTTCACGCCGATCGCCACAGGATCCTGCTCGACGTAGATCCACTTGCGAATGTCGTTGCGCTCGGCCCAGTGCCGGGTCTTGCCGTAGTGGACCGGTTCACCGAGTTCGGTGCCCAGCGCCACGCACAGGTCGGAGGCGACCACCGCCTCGACGGCCGACGGCGAGAAGCCGTAAGCGAAGGTGCGTACCTGTCGGACTTCGCGCTGACATCCGAGTGGGTCGCGCGTTGAATCTCTTCGCCCTGCTCAACCAGACCGCGGCCCGGTTGAAGGACCGCGGCGCGGTGTATCGCGGGGAGCACCAACTGCATACGTGGGCCGAGTTACGAGAGCGTGCGTTGCGTCTTGCGTCGTCGATCAGCGAGTTGAGCCCCGGTGCGCGCATCGCCGTCGCGAGCGAGAACTGCCCTGAGATCGTCGAGCAGATGTTCTGGATCTGGGCCGCCGAGCGGGTGTTCGTTCCGATCAACTACAAGCTGCACGCACGCGAAATGGAACAGATCCTCGACGACGCCGGGGTTTCACTCGTCTTCGCTTCGCCGAAGATCGCTGCGGAGCTGGCGCCGATGACCACGGTCCCGATCGACGTCATCGGCACCGATGTCTACGAAAACCGCTTCGGCACAACACCGTCGGCACCACCTACCACCACCAATCCGGCGGTCCTGGCGTGGCTGTTCTACACCAGCGGAACCACCGGCAAGTCGAAGGGTGCGATGTTGTCGCATCGCAACCTGATGGCGATGACCGTCTCCCATCTCGCGGACTTCGATACGCCGGACGAGAACTGCAGCCTCATGCACGGCGCCCCGATGTCGCATGGCTCGGGGCTTTACATTCCCCCGTACGTGTTGCGCGGTGCGCGGCAGGTGATACCCGCATCCGGCGCGTTCGAACCCGACGAGTTTCTGGACCTATGCGAGCATCACCCCGGATGCAGTGCATTTCTCGCGCCCACCATGGTGCAGCGTCTCGTGCAGACCGGTCGGTCATGCCCGGCCAACCTGAGGACCGTCGTCTACGGCGGTGGCCCCATGTACGTCGACAGCCTGAAGAAGGCGATGGCGGCTTTCGGGCAGATCTTCGTCCAGCTCTACGGTCAGGGTGAAGCGCCGATGACGATCACCGGACTGCGCCGTGCCGACCATGCCGCCGCGGACGATGCCGTTCTCGGTTCTGTCGGCTACGCCCGGTCCGGCGTCGATGTCGCGGTGCTCACCGCGGACGGCGCGCGGGCCGCGGTCGACGAGATCGGTGAGATCGTCTGCCGCGGTGACGTTGTGATGTCCGGCTACTGGGAGAATCCCGACGCCACCGCAGCCACTCTGACGGACGGTTGGCTGCACACCGGCGATATTGGTTCGTTCGATGCGCGCGGCTACCTCACCCTGCGAGACCGCTCGAAGGACGTCGTGATCAGCGGCGGGAGTAATATTTACCCGCGCGAGGTCGAGGAAGTGCTCATCGAACACACCCGAGTTTCGGAGGGCGTGTGTTGTTGGCGCGCCGGACGAGGAGTGGGGTGAGATTGTCGTGGCGTTCATCGTCGGCACGGCGTCCGCGGCCGAACTCGATGCGCATCTGTTGGAACGCATTGCGCGGTTCAAGAGACCCAAGCGCTACGAGTTCGTCGACGAGATACCGAAGAACAGCTACGGCAAGGTACTGAAGCGGGAGCTGCGCAGCAGGCTCGCCTGACTAGCGGGTGCCGTTGGCGGCATACTCCGCGATGGCGTCGATGTTGGTCTTGTCGACGAATGCCGGGCCGGTGAGGACAGGCGTTCCGCCGCCGATGAGGTTGCGATTGTTGATGTACAGCCACAGGGAGTCGATGGCCAGGTAGCCCTGGAGGAACGGCTGCTGATCGACTGCCCAGCCGATGTCGCCGTTCTTGATCGCGGAGACCAACTCGGCGTTCGTGTCGAAGGTGTCGATGACCGCATCGCTGCCCGCGGTCTTCTTTGATTGCACGGTGGTCATAGCGATGGACGCGTCAAGGGCGATGATGTGGTCGATCGACGAATCCTGCTGAAGCTTGGCCGTGATCGCCGCCTCCACCGACGGCATGTCCTTGCTGTTCACGTTGAGCAGTTCGGTCTGGCCCTTGAAGCCCTGCCCAACTCCGGCGCAACGCGATTCGAGCGAGACGTTGCCCTGCTCGTGGATGATGCAGAGCACCTTCTTGGCTCCGTCGGTGGTGAGCCGTTCGCCCGCGCTGCGTCCGGACAGCGCCTCGTCCTGTCCGAAATACTGCTGCACACCAAGGGATTTCCAGGTGTCGAAGCCGGCGTTGAGGCCGACGACGGGGATCCCCGCCGCGAGCGCAGCCTTGACCGCGGGTGCCATCGCATCGGGCTTGGCGAGGGTGACCGCAATACCCGCCACCTTGCTGTCGATGGCCGCCTGGACGAGATTGGCCTGATTCGGCGCCTCGGGATCGGCCGAGTAGCGCAGCTCGATGTTGTCCTTCGCCGCTGCGGTCTCGGCACCCTTTCGCACCAGATCCCAGAACGCGTTGCCGGGAACGCCGTGGGTCACCATGGCGATCGTGACTCGAGGGGTGTCGGCCGTGCCCGCCGCCATACCACTGTCGGAGCTGCGGGGCTTGCCGCCCGTGCTCGAGCAGGCGACCAGCGCCAGCACCGCCGCGAGGACAAGCACTGCCAGGCTTAATGTCTTACGACGCGGATGGTGTGACATGCGGGTAAATCCTTCCGGTCTGCTCCGTCGGCTATTTTTTGGAGCGTTCCAACCCGCTGACCGTAACGCTGGTCACACCTTGATGTCAAGGTCGGAGCATTTCAACTAGCCCGAGCTGCACCCCACCAGCCCCTTCATCGGTTATTATTTCTGGAGCGCTCCATCTAGAGACGCCAGAGCAGAGGGTTGAAACCATGGCCGATCGCCCCACGATCTTCGACGTGGCCAGCCGCGCGGGCGTCTCCAAGTCGTTGGTTTCGTTGGTGCTGCGGGGACAGCCCGGAGTCAGCGAGTCCCGCCGCAAGGCGGTGCTGCGCGCCGCGGAGGAACTCGGTTACCGGCCGAACGCCGCGGCCAGATCGCTTGTCCAGCAACGAACTCACACCGTTGGGGCACTGCTCAGCGACATGGGGAATCCGTGGTTCATCGACCTGCTCGATTCGGTGCGCTCCGAGCTGACGTCACTGGGACTCAACCTGTTTCTCTCGGAGGCCCATCAGCTCGAGGCGGATTCGTCCGTGCTGGACGCCTTCATCGAGGCCAGGGTTGACGGGCTGCTCTTCCTCGGCACGATGCCGGTCACCGAAGCGTTGATGGCGGCGGCCCGCAGCATGCCTGCCGTCGTGGTGTCCGGCCGCGAACCCGATCTGCCCAATGTCGACGTCGTAAGCGGCGATGACAGGGCGGGGGCCGCATCGGCGGTCGCGCACCTGATCAACCTCGGCCACACGCGCATCGCGCATCTGGCGGGAACGGGTCGGGCGGCCGAACTGCGGACCGAGGGTTATCGGGCAGAAATGCTTCGCCATGGGCTCGACGACCTCGTTCGGGTGGAGGTCAGCGACCGCAGCGAGACCGGCGATATGAGCGCTGCCCAGGTTCTGCTGTCCGAAGACCCCAGGGCGACAGCGATTCTCGCCAACAACGACTACGCCGGCTTGATCGTGATGTCGCACGCGCAGTCGATCGGCCTTTCGGTTCCTGAGGACCTCAGCGTGGTCGGCTATGACAACAGCTATCTCGCCCGTACCGGCTATATCGGGCTGACGACCATCGACAACAACTACGTCGACATGGGCCGTCTGGCCGCACATCAGATGGTGCGTCGCATCGACACGCCCGACGCTCCGCGTGGCGTCACGCTTCTCGATCCCATCCTGCGCACCCGAAGGACCTCCGGTCCTCCCCCACGGCCCTAGCTGGAGCGCTCCACTACCAGCGGCGATATGGCTGCCTGTTGACATCGGAACATGCCTGTGTGCACCATAGTCCAAATTAATGGAACGTTCCATAAAGGAGCTTGGAAATGCCGGCACAAAGGACCATCAGAGTCGCGCTCGTAGGTGCGGGCGCGGCGGGACAAGCGCACGCGTTCGGATACCGCAATGTCTCGATGGCCGCGGGCCTCGACTCGGTTCGCATCGACCTCGCGGTCGTCGTCGACCCGAACGTCGAGCTTGGCCGCCGCACGGCGGACCGGTACGGCTACGCGGAGGCCACCGCGGACGTGCGCCGTGTCCTCGACGATCCGAGCATCGACGCCATCAGTGTCGCGCTGCCCAACAGCGTCCATGCCGAGATACTCCCCGCGATCCTGCGCTCCGGCAAGCATGTCCTCACCGAAAAGCCGCTCGGGCGCAACGCCGCCGAGGCCGCCGAACTCGTTGCACTGGCCGAACAGTCCACCGCGGTCACCGGCGTCGGGTTTTCCTTTCGCCGCCTGCCCGGACTGGCCGCCGTCCACGATCTGGTGGCCGCGAACGAGATTGGCGCGGTGCACAGCTTCACCGCCTGGTACAACGCCGATTACGCGGCGTCGCCCCAGGCGCCGTTCAGCTGGCGCTACGCAAAGGACACCGCGGGCGCGGGTGCGCTGATCGACATCGGCACGCATGCAATCGATGCCGTGCAGTACGTCATCACCCCGGTCAGCGACATCATCTCGTCCACACTGCGCACCGTGATCGACCGCCGCCCCATCCCTGGCTCCTCCGAGTTCGGCATCGTCGACACTGACGACATCGCCCTGTTGACAGTCGAATTGGACAATGGCGCCGTCGGGCAGATTCACGTCAACCGCACGGCGTGCGGCGTGCCGAACTCTCTCGGGCTCGAACTCCACGGCTCACGCGGTCACGCGCGATTCGATTCGATTGCCGCAGGCGAGTTCCACGTGCACACCGACTACGGTCCGGCATCGCTGGCAGGGGCTCGACGCGTCATCACCGGACCACAGCATCCATACTTCACCGATGTCGCGGCCATGCCCGGTGGCGGGGTCGGCACCGGCTACGCGGAAGCGTTCGTCGCCGAAGTCCAGCACTTCGTGCGCTGCATCGTCGCCAATACGCCCATGGACACCAGCTTTCCGTCGGCCCACCGTGTCATGCGGATCGTCGACGCGGCCCAGGAGTCGGCGCGCAGCGCTGCCCCCGTCGCCGTCTCGACCACTGCCACCGCACTGGCCTCGGCCTGAAAGGACACGTCACGATGACCTCATACACGCGCCTACACCTCGGCACTGCTCCCGATTCGTGGGGCATCTGGTTCCCGGACGACCTCAAGCAGCCGCACTGGTCGACATTTCTCGACGAAGTCGTCGAATCAGGTTTCCGCACAATCGAACTGGGCCCGTTCGGCTATCTCCCGACCCATCCCGAACAGCTCAAGGACGAACTGGGCAAACGTGGCCTGCGCCTGACCGGCGGAACGGTCGGCACCGCCACACATCGAGGCGCCGACGCATTCGAGGAGGGCCGTCGCGATGCGTTCGCGGTCTGCGAACTGCTCGCCGCGATGGACGTACACCACTTGGTGGTGCTGCCGGAGATGTACACCGACCTGCACACAGGTGCCCTCACCCAGCCTGCGGAGCTGACCGCAGAGCAGTGGCGCGACCTGGTCGACGGCCAGTCACAGCTCGGGAAGCTGGTTGCGGAGCAATTCGATGTTCGCCTCGGCTTCCATCCGCACGTCGACACCCACGTCGACACCCAGCGGTTCATCGACAAGTTCCTCGATGACACCGATCCGGAGTTCGTCGCGCTGTGCCTCGATACAGGTCACGTCGAGTACTGCTCCGGTGACAACCGCGACATCATCGGCAGGCACCCCGATCGGATCAGCTATATCCATCTCAAGCAGGTGAATCCACGGGTCGCCGCGCAAGCCCGCGACGAGCGCATCGGTTTCTACGAGGCCGTTCAGCGGGGCGCCATGGTCGAGGCCACCGCTCGGCGCCCCTGCGATGGGGCCGCTGCTCGACGACCTCGCGGCTCTCGGCCGCGACCTGCGGCTCATCGTCGAGCAGGACATGTATCCCGCGCCGAAGGGCAGTGCGAAGGCCATCGCCGGGCGCACCCGCGACTACTTCACGAGCCTGGGCCTGCCTCCCGCGGAGGACTAGAAAGGGACTATGGCAATTCGCGTTGTGGTAGCAGGCGGACACGGCAAGATCGCCCTGATCCTCGAGCGGCTGCTCTCGCAGCGCGGCGATTCGGTCGCCGGCTTCATCCGGAATCCGGCCCACGCCGGTGACCTGGAGTCCGCAGGGGCCGAGGCTGTGGTTGTGGATCTGGAGAACGCGTCCGTCGGCGAGGTCGCACCGCATCTGCGTGGCGCCGACGCGGTGGTGTTCGCTGCAGGAGCGGGTCCTGGCAGCGGCGCCGAGCGTAAGGAGACCGTCGACCGTGACGCCGCGATTCTGCTCGCGGACGCGGCGCAAGCTGCGGGAGTCGTTCGCTACGTGATGATCTCATCGATGGGTGCCGATGCCGAAGCCCCCGACGAGGCGGGCGATCCGGTGTTCGTCGCGTACCTGCGCGCCAAAGGCGCCGCCGACGACGACGTCCGGTCACGAAAAACGCTCGACTCGACGATCGTCCGCCCCGGGCTGCTGACCAACGATGCAGGGACGGGGCGCGTCACGATCGCTGCGGACACCGGACGCGGCAGCATCCCCCGCGAAGACGTCGCGGCGGTACTGCTTGCGGTTCTCGATACGCCAGGGACCGTCGGTCAGACGTTCGAGGTGATCTGCGGCGACACCCCGATCGGCGATGCGGTAACCGCATCAGCCCGCGAATGACGTCGGCCTGCGGGCCATCTTGCATTCGATCCGCGACTCGGCCGTACCTCGGCTCGATACGCTGACGAAACTCGTCGAGTTCGACGCCGAGCTGGTTGGCGAGATTGCGGACCGGACCCCCCACATCGTGGTGAGGACGCCGGGCAGGAAGAGCATCGGGGTCTCGTCCTCGGCAGTCATGCCGAAACCCATTGATTTGCCGGTGAACTCGTAGTCGTCGTAGTTCGCGTAGTCGAAGATCTCCTGGACCGTGATGGACGTTGCGCGGGTGACGAGGCTCAGCGCACTGTGCACCTCGGTGTCACCCGAGTAGCCGGGATCGACGCCGTTCACATACAACGAGGAGTTGACGCGGCGTTCCACGGCAATTCGGTGACCCGTGGATACCGCCGAATACCCGTGGTGTTCAGCCCTGGTGAGCGGTCCGCGGCATGACCTACCGAATCATTCAATGGATGACCGGCAATGTCGGACAGGTAGGCGTTCGGCCTCGGTTCGGTCCGACCGCGCGGCCTGGTGCGCAAATGACCACAGACGTGCCGTCGCAACGGCTGCACCACGTCACATTTGCCGTCGCGCCGGAGCGCCTTGATACAGCTACGCAACTCTTCACCGAGCTGGGCTTCGCACTCGATGCCGGCGAACTGCCCGACGCTGGATTGCACCTCCGCCTGGACTGGGCACGCGGGATCGCCAAGAAGGTCGTCGGCATTCCGCTGGACGGTAGCGAATTGCTCACGCGTGCAGTGCAATTACTCGCCGACGAGCACCCCGACCTCGTCGATCCCACGCCCGGCCGGTGGGTGGGCAGCATGGCAGGGGGCATCCTTGGAAAGGTCCGCTTCCTCTACTTCAGCCCGCGCGAGTACATCGTCATTTTCGGGTCTCCCACTGGAGCACAGGGGTTTTCGGGCCGCTACAAGCACGTCGAGATCCATAAGTTCCTGAAGGCGGGCCGCATCGACTCGTACGACATCGAGTCCGACGACACGGACGTCATGACCTTGCTTCCCGGTGAGCACACCTGTCTCAAGAAGGGCCATGCGAGGGGACTCTCCATTCACCCGGCTCATGGCACATCGAGTACGGCCGCGGCGCGGTGGTCACCACGCTGCCGTTCGCGATGGTCGACACCCTTTTGGTGTCACTGGAGTTCGAGTCCGTCCGACGTTCGACGGCCGAATTCGTCAAGCTGATCGGCCGGCGATTCCGCCGCTAGATCGCGGCCAGCCAGACTTGTCGGTGGGCTGTGGCATAGTCGAACATGCGTGCGGCTCGAAGACTTATCGGATTGGGGTCTCATCGAGTTCATGGGTGAGGAGACCCGTGAGGAATCCGCGGCGATGGCCCGCCGGCTGGCCTCGGTGGCCGAGTTGTACACCCGCCGCGCCCGCGAATACGCCGAGGCCGGGTACCTTTTCACCGATGTCACGGTGGCCGTCGCCGCCGAGATCTCCCCGATCCAAAACATCAGCCACGCCCGCGCGGTCGAACAAGTCCGGACCGCGTTGACGTTGCACCACCGGCTGCCCCGAATCGCGAAGGTGTTTCGCAGCGGGCTGATCGACTACCCGATGGTGGCCACCCTGATCGCCCGCACCAAAAACGTCGACGGCGACATCATCGCCGACCTCGACGAGGCCCTAGCGGGCCGGGTGCACAGGTGGATGAAATTCTCCGGGCCCAAACTGCGCGACCGGGTCGACATGTGGGTGGCCAACCACGACCCGGCCGCGGGCGGATACCACCCAAAGCCGATGCGCGCCGCAGCGTGGTGATCCAACCCTCCGCCGCCCCAGGGTTGGCCGATCTGTGGGGCACCCTGCGCCGACGGCGCCGCCCTGGACACGAGGTTGGATGCGCTGGCCGCCACCGTGTGTGTCAACGATCCGCGCAGCACCGACCAACGCCGCTCCGACGCCTGCGGGGCCCTGGCGCGTGGGGAAGCCGGGCTGACGTGCCAATGCGGGCACCCGGACTGCGCCCCCGGGGTCCAGCGTCGGGCCGCGCGGTCCGCGGTCATTCATGTGCTGGCCGAGCAGGCCACCCTCAACGGCGGTCCCAAGCCGGGACACCTCACCGGGTTCGGCGTCCTACCCGCGCAATGCGTGCGCGACCTCGCCGAGAACGCCACCCCCACACCGCTGACCGTGCCCAGCGGGACACCGGATGCGGGGTATCGCCCGTCGGCCACGACGCTGGAGTTCCTGCGCTGGCGGGATCTGACCTGTCGCTGGCCGGGCTGCGACAAACCCGCCCAGAAATGCGACATCGACCACACCGTGGCCTGGCCGAGCGGCCCAACCCATCCATCCAACCTCAAGCCCTACTGCCGCACCCACCACTGCCTAAGCGCCTTTTGCCCACGCCCAGGCGGTGAGACGCCAGTCAGCGCCGACTTTACGAAGCGCGACCGTATACACCGAGCCAGTTTGTGTGACGTGCTGACCGCGCAGGTCGAATGTCATGGTGGCGGGGGCAACGACATAGGCGTTTTCGCCGTTGACATCGACATGCCGTGGCTCGCCGAGCGCGATGCGGTAGCCCGACGCCCCTAAGTGCTCGCCCTCAGCAAGCACATCTCTCCACCAGTCTTCGGCGGCTGTCGGCCCTTGCCAGACATGGGGCGACATTCCGTCGAGAATTTGCATCGGCTCGGCGCACGCCGCTGCCATCGCCGTAGAGTCGCCGTTGTTGAATGCCTCGACGTATTGCAGCACTGCGCCCATTGGATCGTCAGAGGTAGACATAAAAAGGTGGTCTCCCGTCTCTTGGCGCGACTAAGCGTAGTCGCCGCTGGGATACGCGACCTTTAAAATGTTCTTCGAAGTCGCTACCACCGCGTGCACAAGCGTTTACGGCAGACGAAATGAGTTTCGCCGCAACCCACCGCTACGAAGAGGCGACGGCGAACAGGTGCCACTCGCCGGGCACGCCCTTGAGCTCGTGAGCGCCGCGGTCGTCGAACTCGAGTCCTGACCCGATCACGAGGTCGCGCAGCGTGCTCGACACCAGGACGTCGTTCGGCCCTGCCAATGCGCTCACGCGTGCGCCGATGTGCACGGCGATCCCGCTGATGTCGTCGCCGCGGATCTCGCACTCGCCGGGTGTGCAACCCCGCGCGCACTTCGATCCCGAGGGACTGCACCGCGTTGCGGATCGCCATCGCGCAGCGGATCGCTCGCTGAGGGCCGTCGAACATCGCGAGGAAGCCGTCGCCCGATGTGTTTACTTCACAGCCCCGAAAGCGGGATAGCTGCACCCGAACGACGGCGTCGTGCGCGTCAAGCAAGGCGTGCCAGTCGCGGTCGCCGATCTCCGCGGCCCTGCGCGTCGAGTCCACGATGTCGGTGAAAAGCACCGTGGCGAGCACCCGATCATCGGGCACCTCTGCCTGATGTCCGGTGAGAAACTCCGCAATCTCCTGAAAGGACTCGTGCCACGGTTCAACGATGTGGTACCAGTTGCGGCCCGGCACCTCAACATATTTCGCGTCGGGTATGTGCTCGGCGATGTACTTGCCCTTCGCGGGCGGGATAACCAGGCCGTCGGAGTGCTGGACGACGAGAGTCGGCACACGGACCGTCGGAAGGACCGCCCGCACGTCCACTTCCATCGCGAGAGGCCTCATCAGAGCTAGCGTCCTCGGGCTCGCCGCCAGGCGTTCCATTCGAGCCCACGATGCCCGGATCTCCTCGTTCCACGGCATGTCCGGATTGACCAGATGTTGGATCTTCCCGCTGCCCCACATGCGGGCGGTGGCAGCTTCGATTTCGTCTTGAACGAGTGGGGTGCCGCTCGCATCTGCGAAACCGTCGAGCACGACCAACGCGGTGGTGCGCGACGGATGTGTCGCCGCGAACAGCGCCGCGCTCGCGAACGCGGCGTCCGACGCGACGAGAACCGCTTCGCTGCTGCCGAGATCGTCGAGCACCGCAGTGATGCTGTCGGCCCATTGCTCCAACGTCGGCATCGCGTCCGGCGTGATGGGATCGGACGCTCCCGTTCCCGGCTGGTCGACGAAAATCAGTCGACCGAGCGACGTCATCGCTTCGACCCAGCCTCGAAGGGATGGTAATTCCGGAACAACCTCACAATTTGTGAACCAGTTCGGGACGTACACGATGTCGCGAGGACCTTCAGGTGACGCGCGATAGGCGACGCGCAAGTCACCGTTCAGCGCATAGCGCGTCTCCGAGAACACCGCAGAAGTCTAAGTCCGGCCAGTGCGCATTGGTAGCGTTTATGCTGCTCACAAGCGTTCCCCTGAAGTGTTCTTTAGCAATTCGATGCCACCACCTGATCAAAACCTTCCTGTGCGGGCATGGTTGGCGTGATCAACAACGACCCGACGGCACCCTGGTGCTGCACACCCCCACCGGACACACCTACACCATCCAAGCCCACGGCGCAGCACTGTTCCCCGGCCCTGGCCCAATCGACCGGCGAACTCGACCTGCCCACCGACCTGATCGACCCGGAGACCGATCGGATGGCAATGATGCCGCGGCGCAAGCGAACCCGTGAAGAAGACCACCGCGCCCGCATCACCGCTGAACGCCGCGAACGCACCGAACTCATCGCCGAACAACAACGCCAGCACCAAGCCTGGATCGCCGCCACCTACCAACCCCCACCGTTTTAGGGCGACTATTTACGTTGTTCGCAGAACCGCAATTGGTTCCCGAACGGATCGGTGATGTCGATCGTCAGCCCCCACGGCTCGGATTCCAGTCCGGGGCGGGCGAATCCGTACTTGCGATCGGTGATCTCCGCATGGAACTCACGGATGCCTTGCATCGGCAGGAAAACTGCGGTGCCTGGTGTGCCGTCGCCGTGGTGCTCGGAGAGATGGATGATGAGTTCGGATCGGCTGATCTGGGCGTAGCGCGGTAGATCCGGCTCGAACCGGTGCTCCCAGTCCTCGGAGAAGCCGAGAAAGCCGATATAGAACTCCTCGGCCTTGTCATGGTCGAAGACCCGGAGTATCGGAATGGCACGTTCGAACCGCATGAGCTAGGCGGCCGGGGCGAATACCGATTTGAATTTGTGCAACGAGTCCTGGATATCGCCCTTGAGCGCGGCCGCGACCACCATGCCGATCGGGCCGAATAATGCTGGCCCGCCCAGATGCACGTCGAACGTGACGGTCGACCCTTCACCAGAAGGTTGGACCTTGCCGATCAGCTTGACCTTGACGCCGCCCTTGCCGTCGCCATTGAGCGTCATCGCCTCCGGCGGCTTGTAGTGGACGATGGTCCAGTTGATCCGGTTCGGCATGCCCTTGACTTCAACGATCGAGTCGAGGACTGCACCCTTCTCGAGGGTCTCGGGCAGCTTGGACCGCCAAACCCGGTGAATCGACAGCCATTCCTTGTAGCGGGACAGGTCGGAGGCGCACTGCCACGCCGTCTCGGGCGGCAGCGGAACGTCGACGGAGACGGACAGTTTGGCCATCGCTTACGAAGTGGGCGGGGCCGTGGGAGGTTGCGGCTGGGGCGGGGTGCCCGGCGGCGGCTGGGGCGGCGGGACCTGACCCGACTGCTGCGTCGGGGGCACCTGCCCGCCGGCATCGGCGTTGTCCCGCACGGCCTTCTTGGCAGCGCCCTGCACCTTGTCGACCTGCTGGGCGTACTTGCCCTGCGTCTTCTTGTCGACGATGTCACCGGCTTTGTCGATCGCGGTGTCCACCTTGTCGGCGTTCTTGGACAGCAGATTCTTCACCTTGTCGAGGAATGCCATGTGCGCAACCCTACTCCGAACGCCATAACCTCCGTCGTTCTCGCAAAACCGCGCCCTGGACCCACCAGATCACCTCGACAGCCGCCGCGCCGACGAGGCCGATCGCCAACGCCATCGACGTCGTCTTGACGTTCGAGATGTCCAGCATGAACAGCTTTTGTGCAAGCGGAATCGAAAAGATCACCACGTAGGCGAGCCCGGACAGCGACACCAGCGCGACCCGCCACCATTGATACGGCCGAGCCACCACCGCCAGCACCCATATGGCGGTCACCAACAGCGTGATCAGCGCTGCGGTCGATGCCTGCGTCTGCTCGGCATCGGTGGCCTCGCGGCCCTGATACGCCGCCAAGTACGAAGCGAACGTCGCGACGCCCACCACGAGCCCCGACGGCAACGCCGACGTCATCACCCGGCGCACGAACCCGGGATACGCGCGCTCGTTGTTGGGTGCCAGCGATAACACGAACGCCGGAATGCCGATCGTGAACCAGGCGGCGATCGTGACATGGATGGGCTGGAACGGGAACAGCAGCGGATCCGACCCGAAGAACTTGGAGGCCAGGCCCGCCAACCCCACCAACACCGCCAGCAGTACGGAATACACGGTCTTGGTCAGGAACAGATTGGAAACCCGTTCGATGTTCCCGATGACGCGGCGGCCCTCACCGACGACGTACGGCAGCGTGGCGAACTTGTTGTCCAGCAACACAATCTGTGCCACCGCCCGTGATGCCGAACTGCCGGAGCCCATCGCCACCCCGATATCGGCGTCCTTCAGGGCGAGCACATCGTTGACACCGTCGCCGGTCATCGCGACGGTGTGTCCCCGCGACTGCAGAGCGTGCACCATCGACCGCTTCTGGTCGGGTCGCACCCGGCCGAACGTCGTGTACTCCTCGAGGGTGTCCGCTAGCCGATCGGGTTCCTCGGGCAGCTGCCGCGCGTCGAGCGTCTGCCCAACCAGCCCAAGCGTGCCCGCCACCGCACCCACCGACACCGCGTTATCGCCCGAGATCACCTTGATCGAAACCTTCTGCGACGCAAAGTAATCCAGTGTGTCCCTGGCGTCGGGCCGGATGCGTTGTTCGAGCACCACCAGCGCCGTCGGCGTGACACTGCCAGGGGCGTCGGGGTGGTCGACCGGAAGATCGGACGAGCCCAACAGCAGCACGCGCAGCCCCTTCGACCCGATCTGCTCAGCCTCTTCGGCGGCTGTCGAGGCCGGGTCGAGCAGCACGTCGGGTGCGCCGATGACCCAGTTGCCGTGCTCACCGTACGAGGCGCCGCTCCACTTCGTGGCCGACTTGAACGGCGCTGTGGCGGTCGCTGTCCATCCGGGCGGCATCTTGTAGGCCTCACCGATGGCCTGCATGCTCGCATTCGGGCGGGTGTCGTCGGCGGCGAGCTGCGCGAGCACGTCGGCAACGCCCTTCTCGTCAAGCGGCTTGAGATCGCTTACCCGCATACCGTTTTCGGTAAGCGTGCCCGTCTTGTCGGCGCACACCACGTCGACACGGGCAAGGCCTTCGATGGCAGGCAACTCGTTGACGAGACACTGCCGCCTGCCGAGCCGAATCACACCGACCGCAAACGCGATCGATGTCATCAGCACCAGCCCCTCCGGAACCATGGGCACCAGAGCGCCGACCATCCGCAGTACCGACTCCCGCCAGCCTGCGTCGGTAGTGAACAGCTGGGTGTAGATGATCAACAGGCCCGCAGGGACCAGCAGGTACGTGATGAACTGAAGGATCTTGTTGATACCGCTGCGCAGTTCGGATTTCACCAGCGTGAACTTGCTTGCCTCTTCGGCCAGCTTGGCGGCGTACGCCTCCCTACCGACCTTGGTGGCGCGGTAGGCGCCGCTGCCCGCGACGACGAAGCTGCCCGACATCACCTTGTCCCCTGCATCTTTGGCGATCGGGTCGGCCTCACCGGTGAGCAGGGATTCGTCGACTTCGAGGTTGGCCTCTTCGAGGATGTCACCGTCCACGACGATCTGATCGCCCGGCCCCAGCTCGATGACGTCGTCGAGCACCACCTCGCTCGGTATCAGCGCCGCGGTTCCTGATTGCCTGCGCACCAAGGGTTTCGCCTGTCCGACGATCGCCAGCTTGTCCAGCGTCTGCTTCGCGCGCAGCTCCTGGATGATGCCGATCGCGCTGTTGGCGATGATCAGTAATCCGAACGCGCCGTTGATCACCGACCCCGTCGACAGCACGATGATGAACAGCACACCGAGGATGGCGTTGATGCGGGTGAACACGTTGCCACGGATGATGTCGGACACGCTGCGCGCCGCGCGGGTCGGCACGTCGTTGGTCTTGGCCTCGGCAACACGCTGGGCGACTTCGGCATCGGTGAGCCCCGTGGCGACGAGCGCTGTCATCTGGTAAAGGTCCCGTTCTTCATGACGTCGTAATACTCCAGCGTGAGCCTGTTCCCGTTGAATGTGGCCGCCGAAACAGTCCCGGGTGGCGAGTTTTCTGAGACAAACGAGTACGTGAACACATTGCCGTCCCAATGTGTCAATGGCACATTCAGCTTGGTCCCCAGCGCCAGCTGCAACTTGCCGTCTTTCTCGGTGACGCGCGCGGGTCCCCAGTAGTCGTTGTTGTAGGTGCCGACGTACGACGCCAGCGACGCCGCCGGGGCTGCGTTGGCGGGCGGCTGCTTTCCGACCAGTGCGCCCTCCGGCTGCTCCATCTCCTCGAAGCGCTCGCCGTAGAGTCTGGGCCAGTCTTCGCGCACCTCACCGAACTGAACCAGGTCGGCGAATTCGGCGGTCAGCGCTTCCGCAATACCTGCCGGGGTGGCATTGGTGAGCGCGACGATCGCCACGTCGGCCGACGGCAGGATCACCAGGTTCGTGCCCGAGCCGGTTTCGAAGCCACCCGAATGCGACAGTTGCATCCGTGCCGCCGAGGTCGATGAGACGTTGAAGCCGTACCCGTAGAACCCCGAGCGCATCGCGGCCTCGGTCGCCGGGCTCGACACGATCTGCGGGGTCAGCGCAGGCAAAAGCGCTTTGGGATCAACGATCTGCTTGCCGTCGTGACTGCCGTTCGCCAGCACCATCGCCAGCCAGCGAGTCACATCGTTCACCGATGCGCTGACGCCGCCAGCGGGAGCCTGCGGATCCGGCTCGCGTACATACAGCGGCTCGTAGCGTCCGTCGATGTGGATGTGGGCGAGCGCGCGGTTGGGCCTGGACTCGTAGTCGGCGTACCGGTAGCTCGTCGACGTCATGCCGAGCGGCCGGAACAGCACCTCGTCCGCGAGGTCCTCCCACGGCTTGCCCGCGCCGACCGCGACGGCCTCGGCCCCGGCGGTGAACCCAAAGTTGGTATAGGCATATGAGATCCGGAACGGGTCGAGCGGCAGCTGCCGCAGATGCTCGAGGACGTAACGGCGGTCGTAGCCAAGGTCTTCCAGAAGGTCGCCCGCGTGGTCGGGCAGACCGGAACGGTGCGAGAGCATATCGCCGACGCTGACCATCCGTGTGACAACCGGATCCGACAGCGCGAACCACGGCAGTTTGTCGACAATGGGCGTGTCCCAGCTGATCGCGTTGACGCCGACCTGATGAGCCACCACCGTCGACGAGATCGATTTCGACAGGGACGCCAGCTGGAACACGGTACCGGCATCGACCTTTTCGCCGTTTCTGACATCTTTGACACCGAATCCCTTGGCGTACACGGTCTTCCCACCATGCACCACCGCGACGGCCATGCCGGGAATTCCGGACTTCTTCATCAGCTCGTCGGCGAGGCCGTCGAGCTTGGCCACGGCGTGCTCGACGGCGTTCTCGGGCAGCGGCATTGCAGGCACCAACAGAGGCGGCACGTCGGACTGCGTCGGGGGCGGGGTGGCCGATGACGGCGCCTCGGGCTCGGCCTGGTTGCCAGAACTGCAGCCGGTGACCATCAGCAACGTGATAACCATGGCTGACAACGCGTTTTTCACAGCCTGCACGCTAGCCGGTTATAGCTGCCACCACGGGTCGAACGTCCACGACGTGTCGCTGTCGACACGTTGACCGGGCTTGGGCACGATGACGTTCACGCCCGCCGGTTCGGCGGCCGCGAGAAGGCGCTCGACCGGCTCCGCCCACGGGTGCGGCGCGAGCCGGAACGTCGCCCAGTGGATCGGCACCAGCAATCCAGAGCCGGCCTCGGCGACGTCGAGGTGTGCCCGCACCGCTTCCTCAGGGTTCATGTGGATGTCTGGCCATGCCGGGTGGTAGGCGCCGATCGGCATCAGTGTCAGGTCGAAAGGCCCGTGGTCTGTTCCGATTTCGGTGAAGGTCTTGGTGTAGCCGGTGTCGCCGCCGAAGAACGCGCGGTGCCGCGGGCCCGCGATCACCCATGACGCCCACAGCGTGGTGTTGCGGGCGAGCAGACGACCGGAGAAGTGCCTTGCCGGGGTGCACACCACCGTCGAGTCGCCGATCGCGCGGCTCTCGTGCCAGTCGAGTTCGATGATGCGGCTCTCGGGGATACCCCACTTGCGCAGGTGAGCCCCGACGCCAAGCGGCACACAGAACGGGGCGCGCTGCGTGCGGGCGAGCCCGACGATCGTGTCGGTGTCGAGGTGGTCGTAATGGTCGTGGCTGATCAGCACCGCGTCAACGGCAGGAAGCGCCTCCAGCGGCACCGGCACCTCGTGCAGGCGCTGCGGACCGACAGCCCGCGACGGCGAGCAGCGGCGACTCCACACTGGATCCGCGAGCACCCGGTAGCCGTCAATCTCGATCAGCGCGGTGGAATGCCCAAACCAGCTGACCGCGAGCGGTGCGGCCGCGGAATCTGCGGGTGCGGGAACCGCGAGCGGTATCGATCCACCCGGTTTGGCTGCCTCGCGGCCACCGACAAGCTCGCGCAGCAGAAGCCGTTGTTGTTCCCGATCGAGGTTGATGCTCGATGCGGGGTCGACATTGACGAACACGCCGTCCTGAAAATGCGGCGACCGGTGCGCCACGGCGGCGATCTCGGCGGGCGAGGCGCCCAACGCGGCGGGGGCGCCGTGAAACGCGCGCAAGGCCCAGCCGCCGGCCAGCAACGACGCTGTGCCGAACCCGAAGCGCAGGGCTGCGCGCACAAGCATCAGGCGCCCTGGAAGTTCGGCGGACGCTTCTCGATGCGCGCGACCTGGGCCTCGATGACGTCCTGACTGGACCATGCCCGGTCGAACATCTCCTTGTGCTCCGGCCACTGGTCCTCGTAGGCGCCGTCGTCGTTGAGCACTCGCTTCGCGTGCTGCAAGGCAAGCGGTGCGTAGCCCGCGATCTCGGCGGCCCAGGCCTGGGCATCCGACAGCGTTCCGATGCGGTTGGCCATTCCGGTTTGAAGCGCGACGTCGGCGGTGAGCCGTTCCGCCGCGAGCAGCATGCCCCTCGCCCGGCCCGCGCCAACCAACGAGGTCAATCGGCGGATACTCCAGTTATCCAGCGCCAGACCATATTTCGCGACCGGGAATTGGAACCACGCGTCGGGTGCGACGACACGCAGATCGCAGATCATCGAGAGGATGACACCTGCTCCGATCGCGGGTCCGTTGATCGCACCGATGACGGGCACCGGCGCCTTGTCGATGGCGATGTTCAATGCCAGGGCCTTGTCGGGCAGCTCGTCGGCCACTCCCGAGGGATCGGACAAATCGGCGCCCGAGCTGAACACGTGGCCCTGGCCTGTCAGCACGATCGCCCTGGCGTCTTCGGTCGCGGCCTTCTCGACCGCCTCACGCAAACCGTCGACGAGCGCGCTGTTCAGCGCATTGCGCCGGTCGGCGCGCTGCATCTCCAGGGTCATCACGTGGCCGTCGCGGGTCACACCAATCATGGCGCCCACCCTATTAGGGTCGTCCTGTGAGCCGGATCGGCGCCCTGCAGCTACGCGATGCCGTGCTCGACGACGGGTCGTTCACCAGCTGGGACGCCCCACCGCTGGCCGTCGCTGCAAGCGACGAATACCGGCGGGAACTGGCCGCGGCGGCGGAGGCCACCGGACTCGACGAATCTGTGCTGACCGGCGAGGGCCGCGTGTTCGGCCGCCGCGTCGCGCTGGTGCTCTGCGAGTTCGACTTCCTGGCCGGATCGATCGGTGTGGCCGCCGCCGAGCGGATCACCGCGGCGATCCAGCGGGCGACCCAAGAGAGGCTGCCGCTGCTGGCGTCGCCAAGTTCCGGCGGCACCCGCATGCAGGAAGGCACCGTCGCGTTCCTTCAGATGGTCAAGATCGCGGCGGCCGTTGAGCTGCACAAGCGGGCGCACCTGCCGTATCTGGTCTACCTGCGCCACCCCACGACGGGCGGGGTGTTCGCGTCGTGGGGGTCGCTGGGTCACGTCACCGTCGCGGAGCCGGGCGCTCTGGTCGGCTTCCTTGGCCCGCGGGTATACGAACACCTCTACGGCGAGCCGTTCCCACAGGGCATCCAGACGGCGGAGAACCTGCAGCGCCATGGCGTCATCGACGGCGTCGTGCCACTGGAAAAGCTGCGCTCCACGCTTGACCGCACCCTGAAGGTGGTCGCCGACCGGCCCGGGCCGCCGCCGCAGGCGCCAGAGGAAGAGCCGCTTGCCGACGTGCCCGCGTGGCAATCCGTCGAGGCGTCGCGTCGAGCAGATCGGCCCGGCGTCGGCCACCTGCTGCGATACGGCACCACCGAGCGGGTGCTGCTCTCGGACACCGGACAGGGTGAAGCCGCCACCATGCTGCTCGCGCTGGCTAGGTTCGGCGGCCAGCCCGCCGTCGTGCTCGGCCAGCAGCGTGTCGTCGGTGGACTGGTAGGTCCAGCGGCGTTGCGGGAAGCCCGCAGGGGCATGGCGTTGGCGGCAGGTCTGAAGCTGCCACTGGTGCTGATCATCGACACCGCGGGGCCCGCGCTGTCGGTGGAGGCCGAGCAGGGCGGGCTGGCAGGCGAAATCGCGCTCTGCCTAGCCGAACTCGTCACCCTGGACACGCCGACCGTCTCGGTGCTGCTGGGCCAGGGCAGCGGCGGGCCCGCACTGGCGATGGTGCCCGCCGACCGGGTGCTGGCCGCCCTCCACGGCTGGCTGGCGCCGCTGCCACCGGAAGGTGCCAGCGCGATCGTCTTCCGCGACGTCGACCACGCGCCCGAACTTGCTGCCGCACAGGGGGTTCGGTCGGCTGACCTGTTGCGCCACGGCATCGTCGACGCGATCGTGTCCGAACACCCCGATGCCGCCGACGAGCCGATGGAGTTCACGCAGCGGCTGTCGGCGACGATCGCCAACGAGTTGGACCGGCTGCGGTCGGTGCCCGACGATCAGCGGCTGCAGGCCCGGCTGACCCGCTACCGCCGGATCGGGTTGTGACGACGCTGCTGCTGTTCGTGCACAGCCCCGTCGCGGGTCCGACGACGTGGACGAGCACCGCTGCGGCGATGCGCGACAAGGGTTTTCGTTGCGTGGTACCGGACCTGACCGCGGTCACGGCCGAAGGCCCGCCCTACTACCCCGCACTGGCCCGCACCGCCGCGGCGGCCGTCGACGGCGCGGACCCGGTGGTCGTGATCGGGCACAGCGCGGCGGGCGCGTTGTTGCCCGCGGTCGCCGCCGCGGTGGGTGAACGCACCACCGGCGCGGTGTTCGTCGATGCGATGCTGCCGCAGCCGGGGCGCAGCTGGTTCGCCACCGCCCCGCCGCTGCTGGAGACGCAGCTGCGCGGCCTCGCTGTCGACGGCGTGCTGCCGCCGTGGCACGAATGGTTCCCTGCCGGCGCGCTGGAGGAGTCGGTGCCCGACCCGCAAATCCGGCGGCGACTCATCGGCGAGGTACCGAGGCTGCCGTTGGCGTATTTCGACGAGCCGGCGCCGCCGGCCGAATTCTCGGAATCGGTGACGTGTGCGTTCGTGCGATTGGGCTCTCCGTTCGACCGCGCCGCCGACGAAGCCGAACGACTCGGCTGGTGGGTGGCCCGCCGCGACTGGGACCACCTGCGCATGATCGCCGAGCCGGACGCGGTCGCCGACCTCATCGCGCAGGCGATACGGCGATCTGCAGCGACCGAAACGAACGGGTGATGTTGTTGATCGTTCTGTCGCAGTCGATGAGATCGATCTCTTCAACGCGTTGGGCGAGCGCCGACAGAATCGCCTGCGCTTCGATACGTGCGAGTCCTTGACCCGCGCAACCGTGGACGCCGAACCCGAAGGCCACGTGGTCGGAGCATCGTCGCGTCACGTCGAAGACCTCGGGCTCGGTCCATTTTCGCTCATCGCGGTTTGCCGAGGCGAACAGCGCCAAGACCGTGTCGCCCTCCTGAAGAGCAACGCCCTCAAAAACCGATGGACGCGAGGCGTGGCGACAGAAGCCGCGAACCGGTGACTCGAGTCGCAACACCTCGTTGAAGGCATTCGGGATCAGACCCGGATCGCTGCGGACCTTGGCCCACTGGTCGGGGTGGTTGGCGAAAAGCCACAGTGCGTTGGACACCGCACCGACCGTGGTGTCCAGTGATGGAGCCAGGTAGTCGATCAACAGACCCGCACACTGTTCGTGTTTGATGCGGCCTTGATCGGCGGCGGCCAGCACGCCCGCTCCAAGGCTGCCCGGACACAGATCGCGCTTGGCCACGCGCTCGCACGCGTACGCACCCATGCTCTCCAGCGCCGCGAACCCCTCCTTTGCCCGTTCGTTCAACGGTCCGATCGCGTTGAACGTCGCGGTGGCCCACCCCAGCATCTGGTCGCGCCCGAGCTCCGGCAGACCGATGAAGTCAGGGACGACGGCCAGCGGTAGCACCTGCGCGAGGTCAGTGACCGCATCGAATCGGCCGCGCTCGACCAAGTCCGCCACGAGTCGGTCGGCCTGCGCGTCGATGGTTATCTTCCGGTCGGCCAGCGCTCTAGGCGTCAAGGAACTGGCGACGATGTTGCGCAGCGTGTCGTGCAGTGGCGGGTCACTGGCCAGCGTCGTGCCTTGGAGGTACTCGTTGAACTCCTCGTTGAGCGACACGCCAACTTCGGAAGTGAAGTTCGCAATGTCCTTCAGCACGCTGCGCACCCCGTCGTATCGCGCCACCACCCAAACGTGATGGTGTGACATCCAAACGATCGGGCCGGCGTCGCGCAGCTGCCGGTACGCGTCATAGGGATCCAGGATGATCGCATCGGTGAACAGATCGATGTCTGACGACGGGTAGCCGCACGATTTCAAGCTGTCGTCCTTCCCCCGCGTCGAAAGTCCTGTTGTAGCTAACGCACCGTCGTCGCCGAATCATCCTCAGCACAGCTTGCCGCCGACTGATCGCAGCGATCGCCGACAGCTGATGGCATGCTGGCGTTGTGGCACCTGTGTTTGAGTTTGCGGGCCACTTCTGGTGGCTGATCTTCCCCTTCATGGGCGTGGTCGGCGGCACCGTGCGTGCCGTCGCGGCGGCCAACGATCGGCGGGCACAGCGTCGGCTGGAGCGCTACCGGATCAAGCAGGAGACCAAGGTCGCGCTCGCCGAGGCATCCGGGCGGGCGCGGGAGAACGACGTGACGCGCAAGCGCGAGATGGTGAAGGTGCTCGAACGTCACGACCGAACCGACGCCCGCTGGCTCGACTACGAGATCGACATCGCCAAGCTGCTCGACTTCCCGCTGATGACCGATATGCGCGATCCGCTGACCATCACGTTCCATAAGGCGAGGAGCCACGCGGACCTGTTGCGGCCCGACACCGTCGACGACATCCTTGGCGATCGGGCCGCGCAGCTCGAATACCGCGATGCGGTGCACGAGTACGTGGCGGCGTTCGACGTCGCCGAGTCCGAAGCGATCCGCAGGCGGCGCAGCGACTTCTCAGCCGAGGCGCAGGAACGCATAGAACGCGCCCAGCATCTGCTTCGCCTGGCCTCCGACACCGGCGCGACGCCGCAGGAACGTCAAAGCGCTTACGCCAAGGCGCGTAAAGAGCTCGACGGGCTGATCGTGCTGCCCGCAACGACACGCGCGAGCATCGAGAGCAAGATCGCGGGCGAAATCGAGGCTTAGCCCTACGGTGGCGTCAAGCGGCCGCCAACGCCATCAGCATCGCCGCGCACGTGACGAGGTCGAGTGGCAGGCGCAGCAGGCTGCGGCGGGTCCATCGCACCGCCGACGCCTCGTCGACGGTCGCAGGGTCGGCCTTCTCGAAGGCCAGAGCTTTCGGCACGAAGTCGACCAGCGACCACACCCGCATCACCGCATGACTGAGCAGCGCGACGACCACCGCGGCGCGGACGTCGGCGTCGCTCCACGCCGCGATCAGTGTGGCGATCAACAACACTTCGAACACGGTGTGCGCGGGTATCCAGAACCGTGCCCTCGAGATGCCTCCGTTGCGGGATTGGATGATGCCGGGCCGCTTGGGCCAGTACGGATCGACGACGAGGAATTCGTACAGGCCTCCGCCCAGAGACACGCATGCCGCCAAGGTCGTGATCGCGATCAGGACGAGAGTCGGGGTCCACATCACCGTCGATTATCGCGGCGCGCGGTGGCGACGCGCAGGGCGGCGTCCCCCTCCGGATGGCGATCGCCGCGACAATAGGTATAACTGACAACGCCAACCCAATGGGAGCCAGATTGAGCGCCGAGACCTCACCCCGCGATCACATCGTCGCAGTGGTGGCTGCCCATGGCGCCCTGACGGCTGCGGTGGCCGAGGCATCGAGGCTCATGAGCACGCACGGGCACGGCGAGTACGCTGCACACGTCGACCACCATCGCGCCGAACTGAATGTGGCCATCGGCGAATTAGCGCTGTGGCTGGAGAGTTTCGGTGCATGGGCCCGCATCGATGTCGGTCTCGTCATCCACGAACCTGCGAACGGTGAGCGGGAGTCGCAGCCCCGTCACGCTTCCCTCGAGGGCGAACTGCTGGTGGCGCGCGAGACGCTCAAGGCCAGGCGCAAAGACGTCTTCACCGAGTTGGCCGACGCGCGCTCGGCGCTGTACGCGGCGGGGCTGCCTGCCGAGGAGATCACGGCCTATCGACGGGTGGTCCGGGTGTGGGCGGGAGAGGCGATCGATGTGGTGACCGCATTGCATCGCCTGCGACTGGCCGACCGCTACATCCGTAGTCTGGAACGGCTCACCGGAGACCGCGACGACGCACAGCGCCGCGAGGGGGCCGGCCTGCTGAGCCGATGGATGCACGACCTGGAAGCTGTTGACAGGGAAGGCGAATTGGCTCTTGCCGAAACCTGCGGCTACGGCGATGTGGTGCAGTGGTATCGCGCTGAAGCCGTCTGAGCCGTCGGGCTGCCGCGCTACCGGGTCGCAAGACCGAGGAGTTTGGTGCTCTCCTCGCGCATTTCGACCTTGCGCACCTTGCCGGTGACCGTCATCGGAAACTCGTCGACGATGTGGACGTAGCGGGGCATCTTGTAGTGGGCGAGCTTGCCCGTCGCAAAGGCCCGCACGGCGTCAGCGTCGAGGGCGGGCCGGTCGGGTTTCATCCGGATCCACGCGCAGATCTCCTCGCCGTACTTCTCATCGGGGACGCCGATCACTTGCGCGTCGTCGATGTCCGGATGCGTGTAGAGGAACTCCTCGACCTCCCGTGGGTAGACGTTCTCCCCGCCGCGGATCACCAGGTCCTTGATACGCCCAACGACGTTGCAGTAGCCGTCTTCTCGCATGATCGCCAGATCGCCGGTGTGCATCCAGCCGTCGGCGTCGATCGCGTCACGCGTCTTCTCGTTGTCGTTCCAATACCCCAACATCAACGAGTACCCGCGGGTGCAGAACTCCCCCGGCTGTCCTCGCTCGAGGATGTCGCCGGTGT
Source organism: uncultured Actinomycetota bacterium (assembly GCA_963848855.1). Taxonomy (GTDB): domain Bacteria; phylum Actinomycetota; class Actinomycetes; order Mycobacteriales; family Mycobacteriaceae; genus Mycobacterium. The sequence goes on along the minus strand of CAWKFL010000002.1, from coordinate 2,172 downwards.
CGGGGTCGACGATTTTGATCTCGACGTGCGGGTGTGCCCTGCCGATCGATGCGGTGCGCCGCTCCAGATCGTCGTCGATGAGCGTCTGGCAGGACACCGGCGACGTCTCGGTCATGCCGTAGGCGATGGCCAGCTCGGTCATGTTCATATCTGCGACGCAGCGCTTCATCACCTCGACCGGGCAGACGGATCCCGCCATGATGCCGGTGCGCAGCGACGACAGATCGCGGTCGCCGAAGTCGGGATGGCCGAGCATCGCGATGAACATCGTCGGCACCCCGTAAACGCCTGTGCACCGCTCCTTTTCGATCGCGGCGAGGGTCAACCCCGGATCGAAACCCGGCGCGGGAATCACCATCGTCGCGCCGTGCGTTGTGCATCCGAGGTTGCCCATCACCATGCCGAAGCAGTGGTAGAACGGCACGGGGATGCACAACCGATCACCGGGGGCCAACTTGATGAGGTCGGTGACGAAGAATCCGTTGTTGAGGATGTTCCGGTGCGAGAGCGTTGCACCCTTCGGGAAACCCGTTGTCCCGGAGGTGTATTGAATGTTGATCGGCTCGTTGTGATGCAGGGAGGCCATTCTGGTGCGCAGCCCGCCCTCGGTCACCTTGTCGGCGCCGCTCTTGAGGTTGTCCCAGTCGGCGGTGCCGATGAAGATGACTTCGCGCAGCTGGGAATCGACGCGCACCTCGGCGATCATGCCGACGTAGTCGGACGTCTTGAACGTCGTCGCCGAGATCAGCGTCCGGACCCCCGCCTGGTTGAGCACGTACGACAGCTCATGGGTGCGGTAGGCGGGATTGATGTTGACCAGCACCGAGCCTATCTTCGCCGACGCGTACTGGACGATGGTCCACTCGGCACAGTTGGGCGCCCAGATACCGACCCGTTGCCCCGGCTCGATTCCGAGTGCCATCAGACCCCTTGCAACGACGTTGATTTCGTCGTCGAGTTCGCGGTAGGTCCACCGGCGATCTGCTGCGACGTCGACCAGCGCCTCCGCGTCCGGATGCGTCGCGACCGTGCGCTCGAAGTTCTGCCCGATCGTCTCGTCGAGTATCGGGCTATCGGTTGGGCCCGCGTCGTACGACTTCATCAGTCCACCAGATCCTCGTAGCGATGCTCGGTCTCGATCGGCGTGCCGTCGGCATGCGCGGTCTCCTCGCGGCGACGGAGCTCGACGCGGCGGATCTTCCCCGAGATAGTCTTGGGCAGTTCGTAGAACTCGATGCGACGCACCCTGAGGTACGGGGCCAGATGGTCGCGGGCGTATTCCATGATCTGCTTGGCGGTTTCGGCGTTCGGCATCCACCCTTCGGCGAGCGAGACGTATGCCTTCGGCACGCACAGCCGGGTCTGGTCTGGCTGCGGGACGACCGCCGCCTCCACCACCGCGGGGTGCTCGATCAGCACGCTCTCCAGCTCAAATGGCGACACCTTGTAGTCCGATGACTTGAAAACGTCGTCGGTGCGCCCGATGTAGGTGATGTAGCCGTCCTTGTCGCGGCTTGCGACGTCACCGGTGTGGTAGTAGCCGTCCGCCATGACCGTGGCGTTGCGCTGTGGATCGCCGAGGTAGCCCGTCATCAGGTTGACCGGATTGCGTTGCAGCTCAAGGCAGATCTCGCCTTCGTCGGCCAGCTCCCCGGTGAGCGGGTCGACCAGCACGACCGGTACGCCCGGCATCGGCCTGCCCATCGAGCCCGGCTTGACCGGCTGACCGGGTGTGTTGCCGACCTGCAGCGTGGTCTCGGTCTGGCCGAAGCCGTCGCGGATCGTGAGCCCCCACGCGCGCTCGACCTGCGCGATGACGTCGGGATTGAGCGGTTCGCCCGCACCGAGAACCTCGCGCAGCCCTTCGGGTTTCGGACCGAGATCAGTCTGGATCAACATGCGCCACACCGTGGGTGGCGCGCAGAACGTGTTGACGCCTGCGCGGCTGAGCTGATTGCGCAGCTTGGTGGCGTCGAACCGGCTGTAGTTGTAGACGAAGATCGTCGCCTCCGCGATCCACGGCGCGAAGAAACAACTCCAGGCATGCTTGGCCCAGCCCGGCGAGCTGATCGCCAGGTGCACATCGCCGGGCCGCACACCGATCCACGCCATCGTCGACAGGTGCCCGACCGAATAGCTGACCTGCGAGTGCTCCACCAGCTTCGGCTTGCT
>CAWKFL010000001.1:0-624836 GCA_963848855.1 uncultured Actinomycetota bacterium | reverse complement strand
CCACGACCCGTTGCGGCTGCCGCCTCCGCTGACCGCTCCGGTGACCAGTTCGCGCGTCGCGGCGTCGCCCGCGCGAACAAGCCGGGAACCGTTGTCGCACAGTCAGCTCCGCATGATCGCAGACCGCCGGTGCCGCGCACGCTCCCTCGTAGACCATCCGGACGGATAGGCGGTGCGGAACGGGTCGATGCCCGCCTTGTCCAGCGGCAGGAAGTAGTTGGGCTGCGCGTCGCGCATCGTCTGCCGGACATGTGCGGGCGCGCGGTCCAGCCGGGCGAACACCCGTCGCCGTGCGCCAGCGCCCACTGGGCGTCCTGCCGACCGGTCAGGCCGGGACGGGTGGCCAGCGGTTGCCCGTCCTCGTCGTAGAAGCTGCCCCACTGCAGCATCCGGCCCTTGGTGTGGACGCCCCACTCCGGGCGCCAGCGCGTAGGCGCTGCAGAACTCCATGCCGGACAGCTGCGCGCCGTGTTCGGCGGCCATCAGCAGGCCGTCACCGGTGTCGACGTTGGTGCCGAAGGTGCCCGGACAGGAAGGCGGTGCCACCGGTGGCCACCACCACCGCGCCGGCGGTGATCTGCCACGGCCGCCCGCCGTCCTGGCGCGCGATGCCTGTCGCGCCGTCGACGACGCCGTCGGGGTCGGTGGTCAGCTCGCAGAGCGGGATGGTGGTCGAGGATCCGCACGCCGCTGCGGTGGGCCTTACGCCGCATCCGACGCATGTACTCCGGCCCCTGCAGGCTGCTGCGCAGCGGCGGCCGTCGGCGCCGACCGGGAAACGGGTAGCCCCACTGCGCCGAGGTGCTCCATCCGGTCCCACGAGGTGGCCAGCACGCGGGACATCCAGTCGTAGTCGGTGAGCCCCGGCCGGCCACTTGGCGTAGCGTACCGCCTCGTCGCGCCGCGGCCCCGGCGGGACCAGCCACAGATTGTTTCCCCCGGCGGCGGTGGCCCCGCTGGTTCCGCAGTATCCCTTGTCCACCAGCGTGACCCGGCTGCCGCTCTCCGCCGCGGAGATCGCCGCCCAGGTGGCGGCCGGGCCGCCGCCGAGGACCAGGACGTCGGTGTCATGCTCCTCGACGTCAGCTGGCGCGGTCATGCCCGACCTCCTCGCGGACCCCGAGCTCGGCCAGCAGTGTGCGGCGCAGTTCGGCGAAGCCCGCGTCGGCGCGGGTGCGCGGGAACGGCAGTCCGACCGGCCGATCCAGCGACACCCGGCCACCGGAGAGCACCACCACCCGGTCAGCCAGCAGGATCGCCTCGTCGACGTCGTGGGTGACGTGCAGCACCGCCATCTGCCTGCGGGCCCACAGTTCGTGCAGCAGCTTGTACATCTTGAGCCGGGTGAGCGCGTCGAGTGCCCCGAACGGCTCGTCGAGCAGCATCAGGTCGGGCTCCCGGACCAGCGCGCGGGCCAGCGCCACCCGTTGCGCCTCACCGCCGGACAGCGACAGCGGCCACGCGCCCGCCTTGTCGGCCAGGCCCACCTCGGCCAGCGCGGCCCGGCCGCGGTCGGTGCGGCTCGGCGTGTCCGGCCCGCGTCGGTCAGGGCGAAGGTCACGTTGGCCAGCGCCCGGCGCCAGGGCAGCAGCCGCGGATTCTGGAACACCACGGCCCGTGACCGGGGCGCCACCACCGATCCGGTCACCTGGTCGTCGAGGCCGGCCAGATCCGCAACAGGGTGCTCTTGCCGGAGCCCGAACGGCCCAGCATCGCCACGAACTCGCCGTCGGCGATTCCAGGTCGAGTTCGTCGAGCACCCGTTGCGGGCCGAATGCGCGTCGCAGCCCGGGACGGTCACCACCGAAGCGCTCATGCCGTGCCTCGAACCGTTGAAGCCGTTGCGCCAGGACAGCAGCACCCGTTCCAGCACCCGCACCAGTGAGTAGGACGCCAGGCCCGCCACCGCGTAGATCACGATCACCAGCAGGGAGACGTCGAACTGCAGATTGGTCTGCGCCCGCGACATCAGGAAGCCGATGCCCTCGGTGGTGTTGATCATCTCCGCGAATATCAGGCTGAGCCATGCGCTGGACAGCCCGAGCCGAAGGCCGACAAGGAAATTCGGCATCGCGCCGGGCAGTATCACCTGGGTGATCAGGGTGTGCCTGCGCGCATCGAGGGTCTGCGCCATCTCGACCAGTTGCTGGTCGACGCCGCGGATTCCCGAGTAGGTGTTGATGTATATGGCTATGGCGACGCCGGTGGTGATGAGCACGATCTTGGGACCCTCGCCAATGCCCATCCAGATGATCAACAGCGGGGTGAGCGCGAAATTCGGCACCGCCTTGAGGATCTGCATCGTCCAGTCGAGCAGGTCCTCACCGGTGCGGGTGAGGCCGGCAAGCATCGCCAGCAGCACCCCGATCAGGATTCCCAGCACGGTGCCCGTCACCACCCGGGTTGCCGACGTCCCCGACATGGATGGCGAGTTGGCCATCGGCGAGTAACCGCCAGGCGGTGGCGGCCACCTGCGACGGTGGCGGGAAGAGATCGCGGTTGAGCAGCGCGGTGGCCGAGCCGATGGTCCATGTCGCGAGGATCAGGACCGGCCCCATCATTCGGCGGATCGGTCGAGGAATCCGCGACCAGACGCCTCGTCTGCGCGGCGTACCCGAGACGACGTCGATCAGCTCCGGCCCGGCCGACCGGGCGCGGACCGTGGTTTCAACCGTCACGGTGTGGTCCCGACCCATTCCCGCACCGAGTACTCGTTGTCCAATGAGCCGTCCGCGTTCAGGAATTTGTAGGCGGCCTCGAGCTGATCCATTCCCTCCTTGGGGTAGGCTCGGTGTTGAACTCGTCGACGGCGGTCGACTCCTTGACGTACTCGGGTTTTGTCCCATCCGTTTCGGCGACCCAGGCCACGTAGTCGTCGAAATTCTCGGAGATATTGCGGTTGACCGCTGTGACTGCCTTTTGCCAGGTTTCCTGGAACTCAGGGTGCTGGTCGGTAAACGTCGACAGGGCGATGTTGGTCCCGGTACTGCCGAACCCGTGCTTGGACAGGCTATCGATGATCGGGAAGCCTTTCTCCCGCAATTCGATTGCGCTCGCGCCGGTCACCACCGTGGCGTCGATCTTGCCGGAATTCAGTCCCGCGATGGATTCGGGCGTCGGGACATCACGCACCTGGATCTTGCCAGTGAGGCCCGCCGCATCAATCAGCTGCTTGGCGGCGCGGTCGCGGATTGTGCCCTGCGGCACGGTGACCGACTTGTTTACCAAACCATTGATATCTGTCGGTCCGCCCTTGGCGCCCACCAGCCAGGCGTCACCATTGATCGAATCCAGAGAGAGCAGAACTACTTTCGGGTCACGGCTGCGTGCGCGTAGCGCCGGATTGTCTCCGATCGCGGCGACGTCGATCGCGCCCGCGAACAACGCCGACGCAATATCGCTACCCGACTGAAAGAAGGAGTATTCGATCTTGTCGACGCCTGCGGCCTTGAGTTCTGAGGTGAGAATGCCTTGCCGATCGCCCCAGCCCAACGACCCCGCAGGCGTCCCGGTCACCGATGTCGCGCCAACGCGCAGCGTGTAGCCATCAGTACTGGTGTCGTTGCTGCCACAGCCGACAGCGGCCAGGGCTAGTGCCGTGGCCACGGCGATACGCAAAAAGCAACGGAACATGGGCAGCAGCCTCCGATGTGGTATTTCAGCGTGAACAGACGCGAATCGGCATCTAATAGACCTCGAAGGCCGATCCAGTGTCGACGATTTCGATCACGCTGACTACAAGGCCACCGGCATGCCTGTAGGTTTTTCTCGCGTATCGCCGGGTTCCTGAGCAATAGTCAAGACTTACTTATCTGCGAACGATGCGCCGGCTGGAACAGACGCCTGGTCAAAACAGGATCGCGGGTAGGTCTATCCACAGGCTTGGCGCGGGCCGGTTGGCGCATCGTTCGCTTTGAGTCAGTTCGGTGACTGTTGGCCGTTCTGGCGGGGCGGCATGCCGTTTTTGGTCAGACCCTGAGCACAGACGGCAACGCTCAATAGCCGGCAGACGACACGGCGTGCCTTCTCGGTCCGGCCCGCACGGACAGGTTGGGATTGTTGGTGGTTCGAGCCCGCTCGCGCGACGGGACGCCCCGAATCTTTTCGAGAGCCATCGAGCTCTGACGGAGACCGGCGCCGTGCGGGTGCGCTGGGATCGCGAACAGCTCATCGGAGGCAAGCCCGAGAGGCTCGTAAGTAGGGTGCTGCGCGTTCTCATCTGGGTTCCGGACCAAGAGGAACACCCGAATTGATGGAGGTGCTGGATTGAACTGTTTCTGCGGAATCGACTGGGCTGAAGGGCATCACGACGTTGCGATCATCGACGGCGATGGCAAGCTGGTGGCCAAGAAACGCATCAGCGACGACCCTGCGGGGTTCACCGCTTTGACCGGCATGCTTGCCGACTCTGGCGACAGCCCCCAGGACCCGATTGCGGTCGCGATCGAAACCCCGCGCGGACTGCTGGTGGCGGCTCTGCGTGGTACGGGGCGGCCGGTGTTCGCGATCAACCCGATGGCCGTGGCGCGTTACCGGGAGCGGTCTTCGGTGGCTCGCGCGAAGTCCGACCACGCCGATGCGATGACGCTGGCCAACATCCTGCGCGTCGATGCCCACATCCATCGACAACTACCCGCTGATAGCGAATTAGCCAAAGCCATAGCGGTTTTGGCGCGCGCGCAGCAGGATGCGGTCTGGCGGCGCAGCAAGGCCACCAACGAGTTGCGATCGATCCTGCGCGAATACTATCCGGCGTTCCTGGACACCTTCGCCGGAAAGTCCGCCACCAACTTGGCCACACCGCAAGCCCGCGCGATCCTTGCCATCGCGCCCACGCCCGCGCACGCCGCCCGGCTCAGCAAGGCCCGCGTCGCTGCCGCGCTGCGCCGCGCTGGACGCAAGCGTGGCATCGACAGGCTCGCCGCCGACATTGTCGAGCGCCTACGCGTCCCGCAACTGCGCCAGCCCGAACTCGTCGAGAAGGCGATGGGCCGCCAGGCGATGGCCCTACTGGCGATGCTCGATGCCGCCTGCGCCGGCGCTGACGATCTGGAACAGGCCGCGACCGAGGAATTCCGCAAGCACCCCGACCACGCCGTCATTACCAGCTTTCCCGGCCTGGCCGAAGTGACCGGCGCCCGCATCCTCGCCGAGATCGGTGACGACCGCGACCGCTTCACCGACGACCGCGCACTGAAGGCCTACGCCGGATCAGCCCCTGTCACCAGGGCGTCGGGCAAGGTCACTTCCATCACCCACCGACGGATCAAGAACGATCGCCTCGCCGCCGTCGGCTGGGTCTGGGCCACCTACGCCTCGATCAACCCGGGCCCCGCCCGCGAGCACTACCGACACCGCCGAGACCACGGCGACCGCCACGCCGCCGCCCTGCGCCACCTCTTCAACAAGATGCTCGGCCAGCTGCATCACTGCCTCCAAACCCGCCAAACCTTCGACTCGACCAAGGCTTTCGGACAACCCTGCACAGCGCCGGAACCGGCTGCTGCTTGACAGTTAGCGGAATCGGAGGTCTGTGGATCAGGTGTAGTGGCGGCCGGTGTAGCGCATCTTAATCTTGATGTTGTTGTGGCCGTGTCGGGCTGTTTCTTGGAGGCCGAGTCGCTGGTAGAGCGCGTATGCACGGTGGTTGAGCGCAAGGACATCCAGGATCAGGTCCTTGCCTCGCTGGTCGGCCTCGCTCAACAGCGCCGTGATGAAGTGAGTGCCGATCCCGCGCCCTTGATGACCGGGATGGATTTCGATGCGGGAAATATAGATCTCGCTGGCGCGGTACTCGACGTCGAGCATGCCGATATCAGCGCCGTCGGCGGTGATGATCTGCCAGCGGTCCGGGTCGAACCCGCGGGTGTGATAGTCCCGCTGGGCTTGCTCGTCCCATCCCCAGATAGCGGTGATGTAGTCGCCCATGGCGGCCTTGTGCAGCTCGAAGCAGAACTCGCTGTCGGAGGGCATGGCGGGTCGCAACGCGATGACACTCACGCGGCGTCCTGTTCGGCGCGTTCGACCAGAACGCCGTTGCGGAATAGGGCACCGGCTCGGACGAGGGCGACCAGGTGGGGCGCGTTGACCGCGCGCCAGCGTGCTTGAGCGGCCTCGATCAGCTTGAATGCCATGGCGATTCCGGCCGCGCGGGAGCCCGGTCCTTTGGTGATCTTGCTCCGATTGCGCACGGTGGCGAAAGTCGACTCGATGGGATTGGTAGTTCTGAGATGCACCCAGTGCTCGGCCGGGAAGTCGTAGAACGCGAGCAGCTTGTCCAGGTCGTCGGTAATCTTGGCGACTGCCTTGGGGAACTTCGCGCCGTAGGCGGCCTCGAACGCCTTCATGGCGTCCAGCGCGTGCGCCTTGTCTTCGGCGTTCCAGATCTCGGCGAGCGCCTTCTTCGCTCCCGGGTGCGCCGATTTCGGCAGCGCGGCAAGAACATTCGAGATCTTATGGAACCAGCAGCGCTGCTCGGCGGTCTCCGGGAACACCTCGCGCAGCGCGCCCCAGAACCCCAGCGCGCCGTCCCCGATCGCCAGCACCGGCGCGCGCATCCCGCGGCGGAGGCAGTCGCGCAACAGATCCGCCCACGACTCGGTGGCCTCACGGTAGCGCTCGGTGAGCGCCACCAATTCCTTGCGGCCGTCCGCGCGCACCCCGATCAGCACCAGCAGGCACAGCCTGGTCTGGTCCAGGCGCACGTTGACGTGGATCCCGTCGGCCCACAGATACACATAGTCCACACTCGACAGGTTCCGCTGCGCGAACGCTTGCTGCTCGGCCTTCCAGGTCTCGGTCAGCTTCGTGATCACCGAGGCGGATAGGCCCTTGGCACTGCCCAGGAACTGTCCCAGCGCGGGCACGAAATCCCCGGTCGACAACCCGTGCAGGTACAACAACGGGAGCACCTGCTCGATCTGCGGTGTCTTACGCGCCCACGCCGGCAGGATCGCCGAGGAGAATCGTTGCCGCTCACCGGTTTCCGGATCGGTACGCTTGTCGTTCACGCGGGGAGCGACCACCGGCACCGAGCCGGCGCTGGTGAGCACGTCGCGCGGGGCGTGTGTGCCGTTGCGCACCACCAGGCGGTGCCCGTTGTCGTCGCGTACGTCGGCGAAGCGGGCGATATAGGCGTCGACCTCGGCCTGCAGCGCCTGAGCCAGCATCAGGCGGGCACCCTCGCGCACGATCTCGTCGATCAACGACGACGTCGACATCGCGGGATCGGTGTTGTTGTCACAGTCGGCAGAACCACAGACTACGGTGAGCACAGGGACGTACCTTCCCGACCAGCGTTGCTGCGCCGGTCTAGCTTGGAACCATCATTCGGTCACCCGGGAAGGTACGCCCCTTCCCGATCCGATCCACAGGTTTCAAGCATTGCTCGGGTTCCTTAGACGGAGCGCGTTGGACCGCCGACGAAACAGTCGTGAGGGCTAGCCTCAGCGGCCACATTCGTCACAAAGCGGACGGGGATGTGTTGTCGCGAAATGTGATAGCACATGCGATATCACGTTTCGAGTTAGTGCATATCCCTGCGCGCAGCGACGGGAGTGACTGGAGTAAATTTTTGCAATGAGACAGGATCCGCGGACCGTCGCCAAACAGGGTTTCGAGGCTGTCGGTGATGCCACCGCACGGCTCTACGACCCAGTCAACGTCGGCGCCCTAAGCGTTGAACGCGTTGAGGATTTGACCAGTGGCGTGGATGTACTCCGAGGTCGCGACGTCCGGGATCGTGAACAGAAACGTGTCGATTCCAGCTTCGCGGTATTCGTTGATTCGCTCGATGCATCTCTGCGGTGACCCGACGATCAGGCCGGTTTCGGGAATGGAGGCGAAATCTTCGCGGACCTGCGCCTCCTGCTCGGCTGATTCGGTGGGCGCAAGCAACGTCGTCACCGAAAGTCGCAGCGTGGCGGGGTCACGCCCCACCGCGCTGCATGCGTCGACCAGGTAATCCTTTCTTTCTCTTACCTTCTCGGGTGACCACCAGCGAATGTTGATGCCCTGCGCAGAGCGGGCCGCGATCCGCTGCACGCGGTCCCCTTCGCCGCCCACCCACAGCGGCGGATGTGGCTTCTGCAGCGGCGGCGGGTCACAGACAGCCCCGCCCAAGGTGTAAAACCGGCCCTCGTACACGGGATTTCGCTCCGTCCAGATGGTTTTCATGACCTCCAGCGCCTCGCCGAGTGCGGAAACCCGTTCTCCCGCCGGCGGGAACGGGATTCCGTAGGCCTCGAATTCCCGCTTGAACCAGCCGGCTCCCAGACCCAGCTCGAGTCGTCCCTCGGAGATAACGTCGAGCGTGGCGGCCATCTTGGCGAGCACCGAGGGATGGCGGTACGAGTTGCACAGCACGCTCGTACCCAGGCGGATGCGCGTGGTGTCGCGAGCCAGCGCAGTGAGCGCCGTCCAGCCCTCCAACAGCGCCATCGACGCTGGGGGTGCTGGGGTTGTGCTCTGTTCCGCGCCCGCGGACGTGATGCCAGCGTCTTGGACGTAATCTTCGGGGCTGGTGGTAAGAAAGTGATCGCACAGCCAAATCGAGCTGAAGCCATAGCTTTCGGCGATGTTGGACACCCGAACCATCTCGGGATACTCGCTGACCGCGAGGCCGTTGATGGTGAGCGCCAGAATCAATCCGAACTGGGGCCCGCCGGGGCGGGAATCGGCGGCGATATCGTGCGCCATCATCTACCTTTCGTTTCAGTCATTCCGGCTTGCAGGCATCGCGTCGTCGGCAAGGAACTCCCGCAACTGCGTGAACCCGCCGTGGTGTTTGGCCTGATACGCCCAGATTGTGGCGATGACCGGTAACGGGCCGAATGCAACCCACCAGCGCGCACTGGGCGGCACCAGATCGGCGATCACCTGGCTGCGCGGCACCCCGTCGACGGTGGCCGGTAGCCATTCGTTCAACAGGATCGCCAGCATCCGGGTGGCCTCGAACGGACCAGCGACCGTCGCCAGAACCCAACTGACGCAAGAGATCACCAGTGCCCACGGCCAGGCCAGCAACAGCGACTGGTCGTCGACGATATCGGCCGCCGAACGGATGGATTCGCCGATGAACGCGATTCCCAGAACCGCCAGCAGCACGCCGACCTGGGCGGCAAGGAGATCGTCGAGCACAGGGTTGGACAGTTCATCGCTGGATCTGGTCGGCAGCCCGAACGCCAGCGAAACCAGCCCGGCCAGCAGAGCCACCAGCGCCAGCGCCGACGTCGAGTCATCGATGCGCATGAACGAGTCGGTCAGGATCCGCACGACAAGTTGTGACGACGCGCCGGGCCGGGTGCGGTAGAGGATCATCGCGATCAGGCCGGAGATGACGATCGCGGTCAGCCAAGCCACCACTGCGGCGCAGATGATCACCAGCGCGGTCGACCCGATGATCGGTACCAGCTGCGAGTTCTCGACGGCGCCGTTCCGCACCACCAGCAACGGAACGACGCCGATCGCCGCCAGTGCCGCCGCGCGCACCACCAGCGGCAGCGTGAAGAGCGTGATGTCACCGGCGTCGAGGTCGGGGTCGCTGCGCCTGATCGAAGCCAGCTCGGCTTTCAGCACCGAGCGCGCCCGCCGCAACGTTATTCCACCCGCCACAGCGCGAATATTACGAGTTCAGCGACCGTACGAGAGGCCATTATGCAGCTTCGCCTTGGTCGTCGCCGTCCCTGTGGCTTTGCCATTTCCCGAAACTCACTGTCTGAGAAGGACATTACACACATCGCAGGCGGAGATCCTGACGTACTTCGCCCAGTGGCGTAGGACCCGAAATCCCCGACGCGTTGTGGGTTTCCGGATAGAATTTCCATTACTCGGGGCCATGCATCCATACAGGAGGGGTGATCGCGAGAGTGCCGAGTTTGCGTGCCGGGACATCGCTTAACAGTGGATCGGCACAGAACCGCCAAACCGCGGGGCGATCGTCGCCCCGTCCATCGTCGGCAACCACCGCCTCAGGTTGGCGCTCGGCTACACGAGCGACATCAGGAGCGATTGTCAGTGCTGCCGCGGACAATTACGGCCGTAACACCCCCGCTGCGTCCCGCCTTGGTACCAGAGTCAGCGCAATAGAAGGAGTGAACTAATGGTCAGAACACACACCGTCGTCGCCGGCGAGACGCTGTCGACCTTGGCGTTGCGCTTCTATGGTGACGCCGAACTTTATCGGCTGATCGCCACCGCCAGCGGGATCGCCAATCCCAACGTCATCAATGTGGGCCAACGACTCCTCATGCCCGACTTCTCGAGATACACGGTTGTTGGCGGGGACACGCTGTCGGGGTTGGCGTCACGCTTCTACGGTGACGCGGACCTGGATTGGCTGATCGCTGGCGCAAGCGGGATCGCCGAATCCAGCGCCGTCAACGCAGGGCAACGGCTCATCGTCCCGGACATCACGAAATACACCGTTGTCGCCGGGGACACGCTCTCGGCATTGGCTGTGCGCTTCTATGGTGACGCAGCGCTTTATCCGTTGATCGCCAAGGTCAACGGCATCGCCGATTCCGCTGTCATCAACGTCGGGCACGAACTGGTCATCTTCGTCGGGCGTGGCGACGGGTTCGGCCTGCGCATCGTGGACCGCAACGAGAACGACCCCCGGCTGTGGTACTACCGATTCCAGACCTCCGCGATCGGCTGGAATCCCGGCGTCAATGTCCTGCTTCCGGACGATTACCGCACGAGCGGACGCACCTACCCCGTCCTCTACATGTTCCACGGCGGCAATGAGGATTTCCGTCAGTTCGATTTCCTGGGTATCCGCGATCTGACCGCCGGAAAGCCGATCATCGTCGTGATGCCCGACGGCGGGCACGCAGGCTGGTACTCCAACCCGGTCACCTCATTCGTCGGCCCGCGGAACTGGGAGACATTCCACATCGCCCAGCTCCTCCCCTGGATCGAGGCGAACTTCCGAACGTATGCCGAGTACGACGGTCGTGCGGTGTCCGGGTTCTCGATGGGTGGCTTCGGTGCGCTGAAGTACGCGGCCAAGTACTACGGCCATTTCGCCTCGGTGAGCGCCCACTCCGGTCCGGCGAGCCTGAGGCGCGACTTCGGCCTGGTCGTGCACTGGGCGAACATCACCTCGGCGGTCTTGGACCTGGCGGGCGGCACGGTCTACGGCGCACCGCAATGGGACCAGGCCAGGGTCAGCGCCGACAATCCGGTCGAGCGGATCGAAAGCTACCGGAACAAGCGGGTATTCCTGGTCGCAGGCACCAGTCCGGACCCGCTCAACCCGTTCGACAGCATAAACGAGACACAGGTGCTCGCCGGCCAGCGAGAGTTCCGCGAGCTCCTCAGCGCGGCCGGCATCCCGAGTGAATCCCATGAGGTGCCCGGCGGCCACTTTTTCCGGCCCGACATGTTCCGCCTCGACCTCGACGGCATCATCGACCGATTGCGCCCCGCGGGTGTCGCCGCGGCCGCAGGAGAGTCCACCGATAGCCTCTAGCAACGCGGGTTGGGCGGATCTGGCGCTCACGCTGAGGAACTCGGCACTTGGTCGAATCTCAGACCGAGTTGCGTTGCGTCGCCCGTCGTTTGACAGAACCGACAAAGCGCCAGCGCTGGTCGACTAGGTTCGCTGTGTGGAACCGCCCCACAGCTACGTGCACGAAACATCCTCTTCGGTGATGCACCACGGGGACTACCTCAACCGCCGTGATGACCGAGCGCTGTGCGGGGTAGCGTTCGAGAATCCGGCCCCGCCAGAGCCGACAGCCGATCCGGTCGCGGTTTGCCACGACTGTGAGGCGAAGCTGGTGGAGTACCACCTCAAATGGTGGCGCGAGAGAGCCGAGGCGGCTACGGCGGAGCTTGATGGGCTGCGCGTGAAGTATCGCGAGCTAGCGGAGTACGTCGATAGTCAGCGTCGTGAAGTTGCCGGATCGCAGCATCCTGTGCAAGTCATGCGAGATCCGAGCGCCGAGAACCCTGAGATTCGCCGTGAGGTTGACGAAGAGGCGCAGGCAGGCTCGACCGCTGAACAAGGCGAGGCATTGCCAGCATCCCTTCTCGACCAGGCCAGGAAGGAACTCCTAGAGGTCTGTCGGCGATTTGATCAAGCTGTTCCCTTCTTTCGTGTGAAGAAGAGTATTGAGGCGTTCCGTGACAATCTGACCTCCGACGAGAAGATTCGTCTCGCAGAGGAGATCGGCGCCGACGGATCGTTAATACGGTGGTGCACGAATGAAATCGAAGGTCTCGGATGGCGGGTCACGAATAACCCTGTGCACGGCGACGCCGACACGATGATGGACGCCTGGACTGAGGACATCTACCAAACGCCGAAGAAGACCAAATGGCGGCTTGGCCGGTCCCGGTAGCCGACGCTTGCCCGCGGGTGGCACAAGGGGCCAATGACCTGCTGCCTGTGGACCAAGTCTTCGATCAATCCGTGCGTGCGGCGTGAGTGGCCACGGACCCTCGCGCCCAATCAGCATGCCGTGATGGCCATCGCCACCGAAGACCCGAATTACAAGCTGCACATAACAATTGACTACGAAGACGAAGCCGGCTATCAAGGGCGGGCGCACCGACGCGAGCCAGCCGATCAGGCTGTCATTAGTGTCCGGCTCAGGTACGGCGTGATATTGCCCATCGCACGCTGCACGTAGTCTTCCTTTTCCCCGACCGGGGCGACGTAGTGGAGAGCGTTTCGCGCCGCTTCGACACCGTCGAGGCGGGCGATCATCCAACCCGCGAGATAAGCCGACGAGAGACACCCGCCGGCCGTGGCGATGTTGTTCTTGGCGAAGAGCGGTTGATCGAGCACTTCAACGCCGGCCTCCTGCACCCACGGCTTCGACACCAGGTCGGTGCATGCGGGAACCCCGTCCAGCAGTCCGAGCTTGGCCAGCACCAGCGTGCCCGAACACTGTGCGCCGAGCAGTTGCCGGGACGGATCGAACCGCAGTTGTGCCATCAACGCCGGGTCCGCGACGACTTCGCGAGTTTGCCTGCCGCTGCCCACGATGACGGCGTCTGCCGCGCTGGCCTCCTCGAGCGAGACATGAGATTCGATGACCACCCCGTTCATCGAGCGGACTCGCGGGGTGGGACTGGCAATCGATATGCGCCAGTCCGGCTTCTGCACCCGATTGAGGACACCGAGTGCGATCAGCGAGTCGAGTTCGTTGTAGCCCTCGAACGTGAGAATGGCGACGTCCATAACACGAGCCTATGACGGCAAATCCAATACAATCAAAAAATTGTCATGCATACAATCCCTGCATGGTCCGGGCTCGATACAAAGACGTCGTAGACGCGCTCGCGGCGGATATCCGCGCAGGCAAAATACCGCCAGGCACGCGGTTGCCGACCCATCGCGAGCTTGCCGTCCAGAAGGGAATAGCCCTGGTCACCGCGACCAGGGTCTACGCCGAGCTCGCCGCCATGGGTCTCGTCGGCGGCGAAGCAGGCCGTGGCACGTTCGTTCGAGAATCCACCCTGCCAACTCGCGACGACATCGTGCACCGCGCCTTCGCCGAGGACGTCGTCGATCTGAATTTCAACTATCCGTCGGTCCCCGACCAAGCTGACTTGCTGCGGAACGCCTTGCGAGGGCTCGCATCCTCGGGTGACTTGGAGGCGCTGCTTCGTTACCAATCCCACGGTGGCCGTCCCCATGAACGGGCGTCGGTGGCACTTCATTTGGAACGGCGGGGGCTTGAAGTACCCGCGACCCAAGTGCTGATCGTCAGCGGCGCGCAGCACGGATTGGCCATTGCAGCGCTGGCGATGTTGCAGCCGGGTGACGTTGTTGCAGTGGATGCTTTGACCTACCCCGGATTCAAGGTCCTCGCTCAGGCGCAGCGGCTCGAGCTGGTGCCGATACCTGCAATGCCCGACGGCATCGATCTGGACGCTCTCGCGCAGCTCTGCGCTACGCGGCGAGTTCGCGCGATCTACACGATGCCGACACTGCACAACCCGCTGGGGTGGGTCACCCCGAAGGAGTCACGTCAACGGTTGGTGGCGATCGCCCGCGAGCATGGCCTTCTCATCATCGAGGACGCCGCGTATGCATACCTGGCAGAAAAGCCACCACCTCCGCTGGCTGCGCTCGCGCCGGAGTCGACGATCTACGTTTCCGGGCTGTCCAAGAGCGTAGCCACCGGGCTTCGCTTCGGATTCGTCGCAGCACCAAGGGAATTCATCGAGGTACTCGAGCGGGCAATCCGCGCGACGACCTGGAATACCCCGGCGTTGATGACCGCGATCGCCACTGGATGGCTAAACGACGGCACAGTCGACCGCTTGGAATCGGAGAAGCGCGTCGATGCCCGCCGCAGGCAGGCGGTTGCTCGGCAAGTGCTGGACGGACTCGAGGTCGTCGGCCATCCATCGTCGTACTTCTTGTGGCTTCCGATGCCCGGCGAAGCTCGGGCTGATCAAGTAGCAGTGGCGCTCATGCGCGAAAACGTCTCGGTGTCGACGGCCGAACCGTTCGCGACGACCAAGCATCCGCCACACGCCATCAGGTTGGCCCTCGGTTCCGTCAATCTCGACGTGTTGACCGAATCTATTCAGACCGTGAAACGGGTGGTCGACGACCACACATACTGACGCCCGTTACGGTTCGAACATCAACAGCGGTTTGCTCCCGTGCTCGGGAGCTTCGGCCAAATAGCCGGCTTCGCTGAACTCTTCGACAGGGATCGGCTGGCCCTCAGGCACCCGAAGCGCGCCGCTGTCAGCGAGCTGAGGTGTCCGGTCGATCGCTGCGGCCATCCGGTCCTTCGGGGTCTCGGTGAACCAGCGGAACAGCCAGAACCCCCGAACGGTCTTGGTTTCCTAGATCAGTGAGCGCGAGAAGATGGGGATGGTGAGTTTGTCGGGATCAGTTTGGCGGTGCGTGGACAGCGCTCCGTAGACGATCATCTCGCCGTGCGGCGCCAACGCACGCGACACGTCCGCACCCACCTGACCGCTGACACAGTCGATCGCCTTGGACACGCCGTCCTTTCCCGTTATGTCGGCAACCCGTTCACGCAGGTCCTCATCCTCGGTGCAGATCACCGCGGTGCCGCCCAGCGCGAGGATGTCCTCGACAGCGGATCGACGGCGGACCACGTTGAGTGTCTTGAAGCCGACATGCGCTCCGAGTTGGATGACCGACTGGCCCACCGTTGAACCGGCCGCCGTCTGCAGGAGCCATTCACCCGGTCGAACATCGAGTTCATCACCGGTCAAGATCACGGCGGTGAGCGGATTGGCCATCGCTGGCATGGACAGGCACAGCTGCCACGCGGATCCGCACCCGGCCGGGGCCAGGCTCCGGGATCGGGCGGGTCTGCAGATGCAGAACTTCGGACGGTTCACCTACCGAGTCGGCGACGACTGACCGCATGGTTGTCATCTTCCTGGCCCTCCTTCACGCGATGCTGCGAATCTCTGCAGCTAACGTCGACGGTAACCTCAATTCTGACTTCATACCGCTATTTGTCGAACGGCATGCACGAGCCGAGCTGGACAAACTCGAAGGCGTCGTCTCTGTCGGCTGATCTCAGGCCCTGCGTCTGACCGTTCGATCAGCAAACCGCCGATCCAACGTGTCGACCATCTTGTCGATCGCGTGTATCTCGGCTTCCAGACCGCGGATGCATCGGCGGTGATGGGTGACAGCATGCCGATGCCCAGACGTGTTCAGCTTATTGAGAATTCGTGCATGCACGCCAATCTTCTCCGCCAACTCGGCACGTTCTGCACCTAAGCATCGCCCCAGGTACTCTGCCTGCAGCTTGTCAGCGGCGGCAGCTTGCTCCCCCGACAGCACTCAGTGAACATAACCGACATTGCTGTCGCTTGCAGAACCTAAACCTGCAAACTGCGCTGACGTCACTTCAGTCACACGAAGGCGGCCGTGTGCGCTTCTCAAATGCGATATCGCGGGTGATATCGCTTTCCAAAGCTTTCGCATGGTCCAGCGCGCTAGGACTTAGGCGCAACGGCTAGCGAGCGGTGAATGCGAATCAAACGCCGCAGTCTCGGAAAACGCCCTGCGCCGCACACGTTTTGGTGCGCAATGGATCCAGCCCTATCGCAACATCCGCTTCATTCCGACCCACACTAAGGTCATTCCTCCGTGTCATCGCGTGGCGGCGGGCGGTTGGCGACGGCCGGCAACGGGCCGGTGAAGCCCTGGCGTTCCCGAGCGATCTCCAGCACGCGCCCGCGGACCGCATACCAACCGATGATCAACGCCGGAATGATGATCACCAGCGTGGCGACGGTCCAGGTGCCGATCGGCGGGTCGAACGCCATCAGCACGACGACGCCGAACAGGAACACCAACGTGATGTAGCCGGTGTACGGAGTGCCCCACAACCGGAATGACGGCCGCTCCAGGATGCCGCGTTTCGACCAGCGGTAGAGCTGGAGCTGGCAGATGACGATGGTGGCCCAGGACGCGATGATGCCGAGGGCCGCGATGTTGAGCACGATCTCGAACGCCTGGCCGGGCACGAGAAGGTTGAGGACGACGCCGAACAGCCCGACGGCCGCGGTCAGGAAGATTCCGCCGTACGGCACGCCGCGGCTGGACATCACCGCCGTGAACTTCGGTGCGCTGCCGTTCATTGCCATCGACCGCAGGATCCGGCCGGTCGAGTACAACCCGGCGTTGAGGCTGGAGAATGCGGCGGTCAGCACGACGATGTTCATGACCGTGCCCGCGCCATCGACCCCGATCTTGGAGAAGAACGTGACGAACGGGCTCTCGCCGGCCTTAAAGGTGGTGTACGGGAGAAGAAGGGCCAGCAGGAACAGGGAGCCGACGTAGAAGACCGCGATACGTGCGATCACCGAGTTGATCGCACGGGGCATGATCTTATGCGGATGGGCAGTCTCACCGGCCGCTGTTCCGACGAGTTCGACTGCGGCGTAAGCGAATACGACGCCGGACATGACAATCACCAGCGGGAAGAGGCCGGCGGGGAAAAGCCCGCCGTTGTCGGCGATCACGCTGAATCCGGTTGACTGCCCCTGAATGTTGTAGCGGCCCGCAAGGAAGATGGTGCCCGCGACCAGGAACGTCATCAGCGCAAGGACTTTGATGGCCGCAGCCCAGAACTCGAGCTCACCGAACAGAGTAACGGAGATCATGTTTATGCTCACGACGGCCGCCAACGCGAGCAGGGCGATCAGCCACTGCGGGACGCTCCCGAATGCCGACCAGTAGTGGAAGTAGGTGGCGATCGCGGTGCAGTCGACGATGGCCGTGAACGCCCAGTTCAGCCAGTACATCCAGCCGGCGACGAACGCCGCCTTCTCGCCGAGGAATTCGCGGGCATACGACACGAAGGACCCCGATGACGGCCGGTGCAGCACGAGCTCGCCCAGCGCCCGCAGGATCAGGAAGACGAAGATGCCGCAGAACGCGTAGCTCAAGAACAGGCCCGGTCCCGCGTTGTGCAGTCGGCCGCCGGCACCGAGAAACAGTCCGGTGCCGATGGCACCGCCGATCGCGATCATCTGCAGCTGCCGGGGCTTGAGGCCCTTGTGGTAGCCCTCGTCCTCCGCCAGCAGCGCGGAGTTGTCGTATGTCGACGGAGGCTTGGGTGTGGTGGTCATCGAACCCCTCCTCGCTCTAGTCAGTTTCGGGGTGACGCAGGATCAATAGGGGTACCTCGGACATCCCACTGCTCCGGAGGTCCCGGCGTATCCCTGACGTCACGAAACGTCATGACAAAACCCGCCACGGCGGTGACCGCCGCGATTGCGTAGCCGATGATCGAATACCAGCCGACGTGGAGGTACGCGGTGACCGCGACGATGAACATCGCCAGGAACACCAGGGACATCCCGATCAATGGAATCTTCGCAAACAAATCAATGCGTGCCATGAGACCCACCTCGATAGACCGAATGACGGTGATAACAGTGAACACCCTCCGGCGTTCTCGCGGTGGCGAAATGAAGGTCGGCACCGCGGTTGGCGGTGATCCGGTCGGCCAGCCGTAGGGCTTCTCGTCGAGCATCGAGTAGCCGAAGACGGTGTCGTGGAAGTTAAGGAGCGATCCCGGTCCCAGGGGTGCCACGTTGGAGTCCGAGCGCAAGGGTGTTGGCAACAGTGTTGCAACTCGCATATCAAATTTGACCCGTTATTGTCGACATCGCCATTCTGGATCGACGATGGAGACCGCATGTCCGGCCAGAACGAACTCGATGTGTCGGGCCCGGACATCCCCCGCCGCAGGGCGCTGCGCGTCGCTGCTGCCGCTGCGCTTGCGACGGTCGTCTGGTCGCCGTCCGCCTCAGCAGAACCGGAGGGGCGGATGGACAACGACGATGCGCTGGAAGGGGCACTGCCGGCCTTATC
Source organism: uncultured Actinomycetota bacterium (assembly GCA_963848855.1). GTDB lineage: Bacteria > Actinomycetota > Actinomycetes > Mycobacteriales > Mycobacteriaceae > Mycobacterium. Next base: position 606,493 of record CAWKFL010000001.1, on the reverse strand, counting down.
GAACTGGGGCCGATGGGGTGAGGACGACCAACTCGGAACGCTCAACTTCATCACCCCCCAGACACGACTGGCGGCGGCCGCGTTGATTCGCACCGGCCGGGTGGTGCCGATAGGCCGGGAATTCTCCCCCAGTACTCCCGAGTTGCGCGACTTCACCTACACGATGCGACGTTACGACGACCCCTTACCGGAGGAGGCAGGCAGCTACGACATCGTCGGCATGACCTGTCATGGCTTCGCCGTCACGCACGTCGATGCGCTGTGTCATGTCTTCACCCCTGAAGGCAAACACGGTATGTACAACGGTTTTTCGATTGACAACGTCACTGACGTCGGGGCGACCAAATTGGGCATCGAGCACGTTGCCGCAACCGGCATCATCGGACGCGGCGTACTGCTCGACGTGGCCGAAGTCAGGGGCGGACCGCTTCCGCTGGGCACCGCGATAATGCCGGAGGATCTGGACGCTGCAGAGGCACTCCACGGCGTCAGAGTCGGCGAGGGCGACATCGTGTTCGTGCGGACGGGCGCCGGTCCCATGAACACCTACCGGCACGCTTCGGGTCTGCACGCGTCGTGTCTGCCATGGCTGCGTGATCGCAGGGTGGCGGTGTTGAGCAGTGACTCGGACAGCGACGTCCACCCGGCGGCACCGGGTTTCGAAAGGTGGACGGAACCCGTTCACATGGTTGGGATCGCGTACATGGGGCTGACGCTGCTCGACCAGGCCGAGCTGGACGCGCTGGCCGCCGCGTGCGCTGCGGAACGACGCTGGGAGTTCTTCCTGACCGCGGCGCCTTGGCGCATGAAGGGCGGCACCGGATCGGTGGTCACACCCTTGGCAATGTTCTGAACGGTCGCGGGCGGTACGCAAGCCGCTTCACATGGTCTGGGAGATTAGTGATCCGACCATCAGATCGTCGGTGCACACGCTCGCAAAACCCGACGCAATCGAAAAGCGCTGGGACGCAATTGGCAAGAAGGCGCCTAACGTGGACAACCACGCGAACTTCTACCGCATGCCTGCGACGCCGGCGACGGATCCGTCGCAATCCTGAAGGTTCTCCGCGCCGTGGTCGTCGACCGCCCGCTGGGCCTTGTTTTTCATCTTGGCCTAACGCACGTTCAGTGGAGGGGATGAGTTTGCGGCAACTGAACCCCGTCGATCTTCCTTGAATCGTGTCTCCGCAAGGGTTAGCGACGCTAAAGTTTGCTGCGGTTGGTCGGGTTTCCCAGGAGGAAGCAATGGGTGCTGCGCGGTATATCGGTCGGGTCGGGGGACTGGCGGTAGCTCTGGGGGTGGGCACGGCAATCCTCACAGGGTATGGGGTTGCCTCGGCCGAACCCGCTTCTGCCGGTTCGTCATCGACAGCGTCGGAATCGACGGCTCCCGCAGGTGAGTCGGGTTCGACACGAACCCCGGGATCGACCCAGAGTTCCTCGCACTCCTCCATTGGCAGGAGGACCGCACCGTCAGGATCGGATTCGGGCGCCGTCTCGACAACCGAACGCTCTACGAGGTCGGCCCCGCCCGGCGAGGTGGTGAGCACGGGCGGCGCGCTGACCAGTTCAGGTGCGTCAGGCGCCGCGGGTGCCGCAGACGGCCGACAGTCCACCGCCATCTCGGAAGACTCCAGCGCGACAACACAGTCAACGTCGGCACAGCCCGCAGCCAAATCGACATCTGAAGCGTCGTCTGAGACGGGCACGAGCGGGGACGACGCGACGCCGGCCAGCGAAATCGTAAGCCCAGCATCTTCTCTCACAGCGGTAGCGACGAACGTAGATCCGAGTAGCAGCCCGGCGGCCAACGAGGTCGTTGTGAAGGTGCCATCCCTCAGCGCCTGGCTGTCGAGCCCGCGCGCGTTGGCGGGGCGCGCGGCGACGCCCGTTTCGACGCTGTCGTCCCCGTCGACAGCGACCAGCGGGCTCGTGACGTCGAGCGCACTGTTGTCGATGCCGACAGCGACGCCAGTCGCACCAGTGACCGCATCTGCTGGTCTGTCGAGCCCTGTGTCGAGCGTCGTCGTGAATTTGGTCAACGAGATGTTGAACCCGTTTGCGGGGAACGGACCGGCGGCGCCGGTAGATTCGCCCACCGCGTGGGTTCTGACGGCAGCCGCGCGGCGCGAACTCTTCGGCGCGCCAATCATTTATGACCCGGCAATCGCGCTCTCGAATGGGGTCATCACCGGCACCAACAACGGACAGACGTTAGTCAACGGAAACCCGCTGAGCTACACCGTCGTGGGTGCGCCAAGCGCGGGTGGCAAGGTTCTCCTCAACTCGGCTACCGGTGGCTTCAGTTTCTTGCCCGACCTCTCGGTGGTGAATTCCGCCGCCGGCACCGAGACGTTCACCGTATTGGTCAGCGAGACGACGCCGCTGATTGCCGCGCTAACACAGGTCCCATTGGTGGGGGCCCTGGTGCCGCCCCTAGTGGTGAGGCTTCACCAGGTGCCGATTTTGGGTGACGGCTTGCAGCCGATCATCGGTTACTCGGTGACTCAAACTGTCGTAGTCCCTGTTGATGAGCTAGTCGATGGCAACCCGGTTGCGTTCACCACCAAGGTGACCTCTTTCGACGGCACGCTTATCAGCGTCAACTACTTCCCGGCGTCCGGGCTGCAGACGGGCGACAAAGCGCCCACCATTCTCAACGGTCCAGGCTTGGGCACGGCGGGCAATATCGACCCCAACTCGGTGACGATCGTCGACGACTTGGTCCCGGGCCTCGCCCCGCTTCGCGACGACGGGTACAACGTGGTCACCTGGGACCCGCGCGGTGAGTTCGCCTCCGGCGGCACGTTGCAGCTGGACTCCCCGGCCTTCGAGGGCCGCGACGTGTCGGCCATCATCGACTGGGTCGTGCAACAGCCCGCGACAGAGTTCGAGACTGACACGGACCAGACCGATCCGCTGATCGGCATGGTGGGCGGCTCGTATGGCGGCGGCATCCAATGGGTTACCGCCGCCATCGATCCCCGAGTCGACGCGATCGTGCCGGTGATCTCCTGGAACACCCTCAACTCCTCCCTCTACCCGAACCAGGCATTCAAGACCGCGTGGAGCTCACTGCTGCTGTTCTCTTTGGTCGAAGCCGGCGCCCGAATCAATCCGCAGCTCTACTCCGGTGTCATCACTGGCGCCCTATTAGGCTTCCTTACCCCGAGCCAGCAAGCGTTACTGACCCGCAGCGGTCCCGGTGACCTCGTGTTAGACATCACCGCGCCGACGCTGATCATCCAGGGCACCGCCGACGGTTTGTTCCCGCTGCATCAATCTGTCACCAACGCGCGGCTACTGGCCGCCACTGGAGTCCCGCTCAAGATGATGTGGGTCTGCGGCGGACACGGTGTCTGCCTCGACCCGATTAACCCGGGCCAAGAGGCGCTCGTCCTGGATTCCACGCTGGCGTGGCTGGACAAGTACGTCAAGGGGGAGGACGTGGACACCGGACCGACGTTCCAATGGGTCGACCAAACCGGGCAGTTCTACTCCTCCGACAAGCTGCCATTCGAGACGGGGTTCATCGGCGGCGACGTCACCGCCTCCGGTGCTGGCGGATTGCTGCCAATCATTCCTCTCGTCGGCGGCTCGGGGCCGCAGAACCTCGCCGGCTTCACCTTGCCCCCTGGCACCAGCTCCCTGGAGGAGTCGCTCCTGTCGTACGCCATCGGTTCCCCGGCCAGCAATGCGCTGAACCTCAGCGTGTCGCCATCGCAAGGGACCCAGATCGTCGGTGCGCCACAGCTGACCCTTACCTATTCCGGCGTTGGTACCAGCCGCCACGTCTACGCCCAGATCGTCGACGAGCAGACCGGCGTGGTGCTGGGCGGCATCGTCACCCCCATTCCGGTGACTCTGGACGGCCGGACGCATACCGTGACGGTTTCGCTGGAGGACATCGCATACACCGCGCCTCCCGGCGCCAACCTCACCCTGCAGGTGGTCAGCTCGGCCACGCCGTACCTGAATCTCACCACGTTCGGCCTGATCAATGTCTCCAGCATGCAGCTCGTGCTGCCGACCGTCGGACCCGATGCGCACGTAACGCCTGAGTTCCCGTCCGCGAGCCAGTCTCTCGTATTGGTTGGTGGCATGGCCGGCTGAGGCACTCGGCAACGGCCCCCGAGATCACCAGCGTGACCCCCGTACGCGCTTCGAAAAACGCCACACACATCATCTGGCGCGTCGGCTGAGACATCAGGTTATAGACGGCGGACGGCATGGGTTTCTGCGTCCAGCGGAAACAGGTAGTGGCGCTTTGAGACGACCATGGACGCGACTTCCGACAAGTTCACCTTTTTTGGCAGCTCGCTCCGAGGCGATACGAGAAATTGAGGTGTGATGGGATCTAGTCAGCTCGTGGATCTCGATCTTCACCAAGCAAGACTTCGTTGAGATTGGCAAGACTCGCAGCGGGATCCGAGTCGGCCCGATTGTCACTTGGTGCGGGAGCGACGAGCAACTTCGGGTCAACGGGTCAAGGGATTCCAGCATCCCGATATTGAACGATGAGGGTGTCGACCGCCTCGATGAGGCCCAATGCTCCACTGTATGATACTGGCCGCCAACGGAACTCAGCCTCCTGACGAGTGGCTGTTCATTCGCGACGCGCGCTCATTCGACAATGCCAAGCAGTACCGACGGGCCGTAATCGACGCCTGCACCGCAGCGGAACTGTCTCGGACGACGCTCATCGACAACAAATTTGCTGCAGACGACACTAGCGCGAAGGACCGCAAAAGCAGTTCGACTCGCATCACGGTATCTCGAAACTGAACTCGCGCCACAAGAAGTTAGGCGCTGTAGGAACGCTCCCGAAACGACCAGTGGAGGATGTCGGCGCGACACGGAATGAGGCAGCCCATAGGGGCTACACCCGACCATTGACGAGACAAATCTCGCTATCGAAACGGCTGTCCGCGTTGTTGAACAAGCCTATCCATTGGCTCGTTATTGACGCGGTTTCCGCTCTAATTCGCCTGTCGTCCAAATAATTTCACCCCATTGCTCGGCGTCTCGGCCAGCTTTTCCGGGCCGGGGGTTCGGGCAGGTTGTTCGCCGCGCCGCCACCCTCCTCGGGGATGTGGTCTCCGTACACGTCGAGCATCAGCGTAAGGATGCTGTGCCCCAACCACTTCGACACCTGCATGAAGTGGACGTCCGACGACAGCTGTAGCACCGCGAACGTGTGCCGCAGGTCGTGCAGCCGTGCGCCACGGGTCGCGGGCACATCGGCCTTCGCCGGTCGGCTCGCCGGTAGGCCAACAACCTCAAGGGCGGGCTTCATGATGGTGTCGTAGAACGTGCACCTGCATAGGTTGAGACGCCCGCCGCATCCGGCGAACCCGGAGACCACCCGTCGACCAACCCACTGGAGGTGGGCCTTAACCCGGTTCGGGCGTCACACCGGTTCCGGCGGGGCGTCGGGTGTACTGGAAACGAGCAGCCACACCAGAGTCGCCAACCCGGTGAAAATGCCCTGCACGGCGAATAGGAACGCCACATACTCATGCCAGCTGGACAAGACGTCACCGCATCCTTGGCCATCCCACGGGAGCGTCGAGAGCGCTCCGACCAGACCGGCGGCCATCACCGTCACGGTGGCCGCGGTCGACGCGCGCTGGCCGGCGTCGGTCAAAGTACGACGGAAGTAGTTGAACTCGATACCGAGGGTCAGCAACAACACCGGCAGCACCCCGACGATCTGGTGGAAGAACACCGGGCTGATCGCTCCTTCGCACAATTGAGACAGCACCGCCACCTGTTCCGGCATCGGCATTTCAGCGACCTCTTCTGCGGTCGCCGGGTCAAGCACCCGCACGGTATCTACGTCGAAGTAATCGACGAACGCGCTCGCAGCGAGGTAACAGAGCCAGGTCCCAAACACCAGCGGGACGATCGCGCGCACCCGCACCCAGTCGGTCGGCAATGCCACCCGGCGCGCAGTGCTGAACAGCGCGAGAGGATCGGCATTCAGCGACGCGGCCATCGTCAAACCCATCGCGACGGCATAAACAGTCGCGGTCAGCACGTCAAGACGAATCGACGCCAGGGGGATGAGCCGAAGTACGTCGATAGCGATGAGAATGGCGACGCCCGTCCACCACCAACGCCATAGCCGTGGCGCATCGCCGTCGGCCCGGGTGACAACGCCTTTCATCAGCCCGACCAGGCCCAGCACCGCAGCGTCCACGACGACCACCGCGATCCGCCATGCGGTCTGACCTCCGCCGCCGACGACAGGGAACAGGCCCGAAACAAGTTGCTCGCTGTATGAGAAAGCGAACAACATAAAGAACACCACTTCGAACACCGCGCGATCGCCGCGCCGGCGCACTGCGAGTTCAGACATGGTTGGCCTCCGCGGCGACGCGTTGGTCGGGAGTGCCAGCCACAAGCAGCCACATGAGCGTTGCCAGACCCGTGGCCACGCCCTGGACTGAGATGACGAAAGTCAGGTACTCGTGCCAATAGCCGAGCACACCGCCACAACCCGTGTCGGCCCACGGCAGGGTGGACACCGCCAGTGACAGGCCGATCGACATTACGGCGACGGTCGCCGCTGCAGCTGCGCGCTGAGCGGGCTCGTCGAGAGCGCGCCGGAAGAAGTTGAACTCCACACCTATGGTGAGCAGCAGCAACGGGATGACCGCGACGACCTGCTGGAAGAACGCTGGACTGACGGCGCCCTCACAAAGCGTCGCCAACGCCGCGAGCTGTTTGGCCAGCGGCATCGCGGCGACCTCGGCCTCCATCTCCGGATCGAGGGTGCGCACCGTGTCGAGGTCGAAGAAGTCGTTGAAGGCGGTCGCGGCGATGTAGCAAGCGAACGTACCGATTACGAGCGGAACCACAGCCCGGACTCGTGCCCAATCCGTCGGCTCCGCGGATCGTCGTATCCCGCTGAACAATGTCAGCGGATCGGCGTTGAGCGACACCATCATCAGAATCCCCATGAGGGCGGCGACAGCAAGCGACGATCCCAGGTCGATCCACAGCGAATGCTGTTCTGGCAGAAGAATCAAGAACACATCGAGAGCAGCGACGGCGCCAAACGAGATCCACCACCATCGCCACAGTCGCGGCCCGTCGTTGTCGGCGCGGCCGATGACGCGTTTCAGCAGACCCACCACGGCGAGCACGGACGCGTCGAAGCCGACCAGCCCAATGATCCATCCCGCGACATGGTCGCGGCCGGTTGCCTCGAGGGCGGCGGCCACAAAATCCTCGCTGTAGGAGAAGGCAAACAGCAGCAGGAACACCACCGCCAGCACGGCGCGGTCGCGTCGATGCCGCGTCAGTACGGCAGAGTGATCGGCGTCCGGTTCGGCCTTCAACCGCACCCTCCAACCAAATTTGCTCCGCGGACGGCAGCGTCGATCTCCAGTGCGCTCACGCTAATCGCATTGCGGGGCGTTCCCATTGCGGTGATCGCGGCATGGCTGGGTCACGCGAGTGCGGCGTTCACGATGTCGGTATACGCGCATTCCCAGGATGACGCACTGAAGGCGGCCGCAGGCAGTTTCGGGCGAGTTGTGACAACTCGTGACACCGAGACCGGCTCGGAACGCTGACGCGGCCGCTTAGACCGCTTCTAGCTGCACAAACGAGGTGCCCCCACTGGGACTCGAACCCAGACTGTGCGGATTTTAAGTCCGCTGCCTCTGCCAATTGGGCTATGGGGGCGTTGCAGCTCAGACCGTGCTTTAGGCGGATTCGGCCTCGTTTGACGGTCCTGGATACCGCAGTGATACCGCAGTGCTGTCAATGGCCTTCCCCAGCGCATCGGCCACGCCGGTCAAATCGTCGTTAAGGAGATGGCCGTACCGGTCGAGCGTCATCGCCGCTGTTGCGTGTCCAAGGAGCCGTTGCACGACTTTGACGTTAGCGCCTGCACTGATCGCCAATGAGGCCGTGGTGTGTCTCAGGCCGTGAGGTACCAATCCTACTATCCCTACGTCTTCGCAGGCGTTGTCGAATGCCCAGCGGTATTCACCGAGAGGTAGGAACCCGCCTTTACGACTGGGGAACACTAGTGAGTTCGGGTCGACGGGCAATTCAGCATGGAGCTTCTGCCAAACAGGTTCAGGCACTGGGACGTGACGATCCCGCTTTGTCTTGGTCGTCGACTCAACAATGCCCTTGCCGGTAACCGCCGTAGCGGACGATCTAACCGTTAGCACTCTGTCCCCCACGTGCTTTCGCCTCAGTGCAACAGCCTCACCAAACCGAAGGCCGCAGTAGCCCAGTACCAATGTCAGCGTTTCAAACCGGTCAGTGGCCCTGGCAAGCATCAACAGTTCGGCATGATCTAGGTAGCGACGCTCGCGCTCGGCCTGTTCGGGGAGATCCTCGTCCCGCTTAATTTCAAGAGCTACGTTCTTCGCGACTCTGCCGGTACGTTGCGCGTACTTGAGGACAGCGCCGACCAGCTGGTGCGCCTGAGTGATGCGACTTGCAGACAGTCCCGTTCCGCGCTGACCGCCGTCTACCGACAATCCTCCCAACCAGGTCGAATAGGACTCATAGTCAATACGTTTCAGCGACACGTCCGCCCAGGTGGGCAAGACTACTGTGTCGAGCAGGGAGCGATAGCCTGCAACAGTTTTGCGCTTGCGGTGCTGTTTAGTGGCGAACCACAGTTCGGCCACTGATCCGAAAGTCTCAGCACTCTTTCGTGGATCGACATATTCACCACGCTGCAGGGTCGGCAGTCAGTCCGTTGAGGTACACCTGCGCGTCAGGTTTGCGCTGAAAGATCTTGGTGCGCTCTTCTCCGCCGCCATCAACCCATCTGACACGCCAGCGCGAAACCTTGCCGTAGACAGCAGACCGCTCGGTTCGCATTATGCCGTCCGGACCTTTGACCCGCTTGTGCCAGCAGTCATCAATCCCGGCTCGCTGGTGCCTGGTGGTCACATCAATGACGGTACCGCAGCGATCCGCTGCGCTCATCCACCTGTGGCCCCGGCGCGGAGTTGCATACTCTGCAAGCGGCTCGATGGCGTGCGACGCGGCAAGGGCGCGATCGTGGTTAAGACAAACCGTATTCCATCACCTGGTGATCAATGAGAGTTGCCGCGGTCGTCCCTGCGCTCCTTCGAGCAATTGAGCCCGAAAGTGGCTGAAACGACTAGATGAGAGCGGTTTCGGCATGGATCGGCCTGTAGTGGTGGACAAAACGCTAACGCCATCCCCATTGTTAGTTCCGTACGGAAAAGCATGAACTAGGAGGACTCACATGGAACTACTTGGCGCGAAACAAGTCTCGGAGATGATCGGCGTCCCTGTCGGAACCCTGCGCTACTGGCGTCATTCGGACATCGGACCGGCGAGCTTCACTTTGGGACGCCGCGTCGTGTACCGGCGCGACGAGGTGTTGCGCTGGATCGCAGAGCGGGAGAGCGCAACCCGACGCGGAGGCGGCGACGCCGCGTGAAGCCTGCGCATGAGAAAGACCCCGGGGTCTAGCCGAGGTCTTTCGTTCGAACCACCCGATCGCTCAACACGGAAGTTCATCATGAGAATAACCCGTCAGCTCCGACTGCAGAAGCACCATGGGCAGGAAAACCCATGAGTACCAACGGAGAGACAGAAAAGAAGTCGGTCGTCGCACGTTTGGTCGGCATGGCACAGGAGCGCTATCTCCTCGGAGTATCCGAAGAAGGTGAGCCATTCGGCGCCGATCGCAGCCGGCCACACTTGGCGATGCTTCTCCGAGGTGGGCGCACCGGACTATGCGCCGACCTCGCCGCCCGCTATTTCACCGAAACTGGCGCCGCCGCTGGAGGTCAGGCACTCACCGACTCCACGCTGATCCTCGAGGGGTTGGCGGCCGCGCAGCCACCCGAATGCCTGCACCTGCGTGTTGCCGACCACCAAGGGACGATCTACATCGACACCGGACGTCAAGACGAACAGGTCATTCGCATTGACAACGGGCAATGGACGATGACCGGCGCGGCGCCGGTGCGCTTCCTCCGAACCAAGCTGACCGGGGCGATGCCGTTGCCTCCCCTTGATGGCGACTTGGCAAGGCTCTGGGATTTCATCAACGTCGCCGCCGAGGATCGGCCAGTGCTCCTCGCGGTACTTGTCGCAGCGCTGGTTCAGTGCGACGTACCACACCCAGTGCTGGCACTCTTCGCCGAGCAAGGCAGCGCGAAGAGTACGACCACGCACATGCTGGTCGATCTCATTGATCCTTCGACGGTCGCCCTTCGACAGGCTCCGCGCGACACCGAACAATGGGTAACCGCCGCGTCTGGGTCGTGGGTGGTTGCTCTCGACAACTTGTCAGCAATCCCGCCGTGGCTGTCGGACTCGTTGTGCCGTGCCGCCACCGGCGGCGGTGGGGTCGAACCCCGTGCCGAGTACCACCCGCGCAATCTGCTCGGCGACCGGATCGAAGCCAAGCTCGCCGAACTACGCGCCGCCGGAACGTTGCGCGACGCCCATTACAACCTGCTCCGATTCATCGACCTACCGGATCTCGTTATCGACGACGGGTGGGACGACTACGGAATCCGGCCTGCCACGAACCGGCGTGGTAACCACGCGGTCGCCGACAACACGCCACAGTAAAAACTCGGCGCGCACGTGTTTCGCCCAGAGCGATCCCATCTCTACCTATAGATCTACAGTTCTGCCTGTCGCACGGCCGCATCTCGTCGCCTTCGACGTCGATGAGGCCGTTGCCTTGTCGAGGGCGAGCACGCCCGCCGGTATGCCAAGAACGATCGAGGCATCAGCGCGCACGACGGGATCGAGATCTCGACCGTCATGCAGGCTGACGCCAATCCCCGAGCGCTGTGACCCAATCGAAGATTCGGCGCGGTTTGGCGCGGACAGCAGTGGCCTTGTCAGCATTAGCTGTAATTTCACCCCCGTCGCCAACATTGGCCGACCCGCCAAGCACCGCGCGAATCATGGGAGTGGAAGAAGTCGCCGACCGATGGCAGAAGATTTCAGTGTATTCGCCGTCGATGGACAAGGTGATAATTAACGACGTGTTCCGCGCCTCCGGCAGGGCGTCCGCGCCGACATTTCATCTGCTGAACGATATCGACGGGGGCGTGGACAACAAGGGATGGTTCGGGCTTACCGATAATGCCGAGTACTTCGGCAACAAGCCGGTGAACGTCCTCGATTGCGTGCAGCGGTTCGCGGATGCGGGCCAAGGCCGCCGGTGTGCCAATCACTTTCGTCGTTCGCTCTGAAGGCGCGCGCACCTGGGCGTCTGTTTGAATCGGAAATGCGCGAGGTCATGGAACACGGTGATTGGCCCAACGTTACGGGCCTAAAGCTGCATTGTGTCCAGTGTCGTTTCACGATTGCACAGTGGTCGCGAGATAGTGGCCAGGTTCACGCGTCGTCGACATACGGTAACCGACGTGCGGAATGGATGCTGCCTTCCTTTAGAACTCAATAGTATTTCTCGTCGGGCAATGAGATGGGCCCCTCGACACATTGCCCGAAAACGCCGAAATCGAGTAGTGGACTACTCAAGCCGTCGGCGTCGGCGGCCAGGAGGATTTCGTCATACAGGCAATCGTCAAGGCCGTTCGCGCGCGGGCTTGGCGTTGCAAATCCGACCTTGTTAGAGGAGAGACCGCATGCTTGATCCGAACCTCGACGAGATCTCCCTAACTTGCGACGATCCGGTCACCGCAGAACGCTTCCACACCAGCCATTTGGATTTCCGCCGTGCGCGCGCCGTCGATATGAGCCAAGGCCTGCAGCTCGTTCACACACCGGGCGGGGCATCCGGGGGCGGCCATACGGCGGGGAACCTTCCAACCGACTTCTCGACAGCGATGCTCAAGGCGGTCACGAGCATCCTCAAGGCAGTCGAGGACGGGTCCGGCGGACGCCAACGGTTCTGCGAGACCGCCGCCACGCTCTTCGCCTGCGGTGCCGTCGCCCACGCCTGGCTGGACCCCGTGCACCAGGGTTGGTCGCTGTATGTGTGGCGGCGCACGCCGGACGGCGTCCGCACCGCAACCTTCACCAACGTCGACCCGGACCTGGCCGGTGACATCATGGGGAGCTGGTGGCCGGCGAGCCACTGCCGCCAGGTGGCGCTCAAGTGGCTCGTTTGCCCGTACCTCATCGAGCTGCCGCTCGCGCGGGGCGAACACCCGTGCTGCAGCGTCCTCGTGCTCGGGAAGGACAGCGTCTTCGGCCGCGATGAGGTCCAACGGGTGGCCACGGTGCTGCAGCAGATCGCCGTTGTCGAGCGTGCCGTGCTGCGGCTGGAGGCCCCCGTTCTGCCGTCATCGGGTCGCCCCGGGGCGGTGACGGAACGCGAGGTCGAGGTCCTGCGGCTGCTCAGCGACGGGCTCATCGCGCGGTCCATCGCGCACCGGATGTCCGTTTCGGAGCGCACCGTGCACAAGCACCTGGAGAACCTGTACCAGAAGCTCAACGTCCACGACCGCCTCACGGCGGTGATCCGCGGGCAGCAGCTCGGCCTCCTGCCGGCTACGTAGTTCTACGAATACTCACCGCACCCCCGCTGACCTGATAGTTGACGCAGCCGAAAGGAGGGGACTGATGGCGACATTCACCGATCGGGCGCTGGTGTGGCTGCACGACCCCGGCACCTTCGGCGGGCTGCTGCGTGGTGCGCCGGCCCCCTCCTACCCGCATCTGGAGCGTCTGGTGGCCGCCGTGTTCGACCCGACGGGTGTCACGATCGACCGAATCGCCGGCGCCACCGTGCTGGAGGTGGCACCGATGCGTGCGCTGGCGGTCACCGACCGCCTCGACCTCACGTGGCAGCAGCACCAGCCGTCGTTCCAGCTCGCCGACCTCCGCGGCACCTTCTCCCGTGCCGGCGCGGAGGTGTGGGCCGACCTGTACGCGACCGTGCGCCTGGACCTCGTCGCCGAGGTGGATCCGGGCGGCATCGAGTCCGCGGTGACGTCGTCGATCGGCGACATCACGAGCCTCGCGGACTTCCAGTCCCGTTTCCGGTTCCTCGACCTCGACGACTTCCTCGCCCGGATGCGCATCTCCACTGTCGAGGAGCTGCGCGAGTCCGCCGAGTACGTGCTCACCGAGGTCCGGATGCGGCAGCTGCCGCCCTTCGACCCCACCGACCCGGCCAACACCAGGTCGGTGACGCTCGACATCGCGGTCGCCGTCCTCGACGAGCGTGACCTCGCCGCCGGGCTCCGGGCGGCCCGGCGGCTGCGTGCCGCCGGCCGGGCAGCCGACCCCGGCCGGGCCGATCCGGTATTCGGCCCGGCCCACCACCCCTACGCCCTCGCTGTCGTTCTGCCGCCGGCCGCCGCCGGCGATCCGGACGACAACGCCGTCGCAGCGCTGTTGGGCGCCGCGGGCGTCCTGGCGCTGGTCGCCGACCCACCATGACGGCGACGCCGGCCAGACCGGCTCACCAACCGCCACGCACCTCGAGAAGGGATCCACCATGACCGTCCGGTATGTCCGGGTGAACCCGGTCGCCGACCTGTTCGCGCCCGCCGTGCGCGCATACGGCAACGTGGCCATCGTCGGCACCGTGACGCCGCCGAACCCCGCGCCACCCGACCTGCTCGTCGTCGACGAGCCGATCGTCTTCACCGACCCGGCCGAGGCCCGCCGCCGCGCGCCAGGTCCGCTCGGCGACGCGATCGCCCTCGCCTTCGCCCAGTCCCCCGGGCCGATGCAAGTCACCGGGGTTCGGGCCGACGACGCTGCCCCCGACTGGGCGACCAGCCTGGCCGTGCTCGCGACGAAGGACGTGCAAATCGTCGCGCTCGCCGACGAGCCACTCGACGCGGCGTCGGGCGCGAACGACGGCTCCGTGCGAGCGCTCGCCGACCACGTCGTCTCGGTGTCGAACACCGGCGGTGACGGCCTCGAGCGCATCGGGGTCGCCATGCTGGCGAAGGGCGCCACCGACCCGAACATCGTCTCCGGCGCGCTGGCCAGCGAACGGCTGGTGTATGTGGCCCACAATTCCGACGAGGACGTCGCGGCAGCCGTCGCGGGCACCATCGCCGGCTACGAGCCGCACGTGTCGATGCTCTTCAAGCCGGTCGCCGTCTCCAGCGGCGCCTTCACCTCCGCGCAGATCGGTGAGCTCAACGGTGCGGAGACCTTCACCTCCGGCCCGGCAGGCAAGGGCGTGAACTGGCTGGTCGACCCGCCGCTCATCCCCGGCCAGGCCGTGTACCTCGGTGAGGGCTATACGGGCAACCCTGGCGGCAAGAAGTACATCGACATTGTCCGCACGGTCGACAACGTCACGTTCCTGCTGAAGGCCCGCCTCATCCGGTCCATCGGCAACGTCCGCATCTCCCGGTCCGGACTGCGCACCCTTGGCGGCCAGATCGAAGCGGTGCTCGAACCGCTGATCCGCCAGGGCGTCATCGAGGGCTACACCATATATATCCCGGTGCTGACGCTGCTCGACAAGCCGGTGCGCACCCCGGCCGAGGACCAGCAGATCAACAACGCCCAGTCCGAACGGGTCGTCGAGGTGCTCGTCGCCGTCGACTACGCCGGCGCAATCCATCGCATCGCCCTCACCCTCAAATTCGAATAGGAGGCCCAGACATGGCCGAATCTTGGGCTAGCCGCCTCGAGGTCAAGCTCGGCGACAAGACGATCTCGCCGATCAGCAGCATCTCGCCGACTTTCACCGTGGGGCACACCGTGCTGCACAGCATCGAGTCCGACAACGTCGGGATCATCCGCCAACCGTTCACCATCACGTTCACCATGGCGATCCCCGCGATCGCCACCGCTGTCGCCGACCTCACCGAATTCGCCCTCACCGGACAGGAATTCGACATCGCGGTGGTGGACAAGGAGGGCGATGACTGGGCGTTCAAGGCGCTGAAGTTCCGGCGCTGCTACGTCACCAGTGCGGCGCCGAGCAACGTCGTCGTCGACGGTGTGCCGCAGGCGAACTTCAACGTCACCGCGCTGGACGTGGGCGTGGAGGTATGACGTGGATTTCGACGACGTCGACCTCGACGCCGCCCAGCGTGTCGAGCGCACCGGCCTCGCCCTGGTGCACGAGGGCGAGCTCGTCGTGCCGGCACCGGGCGCCGAGGCGCAGCTCGCGCCACCGGATTTCGCGGTCGGCGGGGGCTCGGCCGAAGTCCACTACTGGTTTCCGGTGCAGATCGAGGTCGTCGGGCTCGACGAGCAGACCGCCGGCGGCGTCGTCCAACGGGTCTTCGACGAGCTCCAACAGGAGCTGGAGAGCTGGGGGTGATCGGCGGTGAGCGTCTTCTCGGGGGCGGTCAAGAACTTCCCGGTCCTCATCGGTCCAGTGCCGCTGTTCGCGGTGCAGTCGATGGTTCTCACCGACGGGTACAAGATCGAGCGCGTCTACGGCAGCAAATGGTCGCAGGCGCTCATGCCGACCGCGAAGACGATCCAGATCGAGGCCACCCTCACCGGCCCAGAACGCCTGCTCTACAAGCACTTCCTCGAGGACCTGGCACTGGCCACCCGTTGGGCCGCGGCTGCCGCGGCCCCACTGCTCGCCGTCGCCGGGATTCCCGTCGTCTCCGGAATGGCGGTCGCCACCGACATGCAGATCACCGAGTTGAAGTTCACCCACTCGGTGGCCAAGCGCGAGACGCTGGACCTGAGCATGCAGCTCGTCCATGTCTCCCGCAGCGCCATCATGGACCTCGCTGGCGAGGCCCTGGACCTCGCGCTCGCCATCGCCACCGCGGCACTGCCGACGCCCGGGCCGCCAAACCCGGTCACCCGCGTCGCATAGGAGCAGCCGTGAGTACCCTTTCCGACTCCTTCGTCACGGCCGGCCTGCGCCGCCTGCCTGTGGACGCTGACGAAGGCTTTCCGCAGTCCTTCCTTGTTGCGCTCGAGGAGCTCACCTACCGCGTCGAGCTCTACGTCAACGTGCCCGAGCACCTGCTGCCGCCGCGGCCCGCGCCCCGCGACGTGATCGACGTTGTCGGCGGAATCCCCTCGGCGGCAAGCGATTTGCACGACGCGACGGGGCTGCTCGTCGCTGCAATCGCCCGGCAACAGGCCGATGGGGTCCTCGTGCCGCTGCTGCGCAGGCGGCTGTTGCCCGGACTGGTGCACACCGCCAGCGAGTTGGTGCTCGCCGTCGACGACGTGCGCATCGCGGCGGGAAACCTCAACGGCGCCGGCCGATTCGGCTCGGTGGTCGACGCCAGGGTGGGTGTGCGATGAGGAGCTTCGTGCTGTGGCACAAGCTCGTCGTCTCCGACCCGGCGGCGCCGACCGGGCTACTGGCAGCGGCCGCCTCAGCGTTCGGCTTCGGCCTGCCGCTGACCGTGTCCAACAGCGTCTACGGGCTCGGTCTCGTGCTTGACGCGGACGTGACAATCGTTGCCGGAGAGGGAGCTAACGCGACCACGTTCACGGCGACGATCTGGAACCTGCCGGACGACACCCTGGAGACCCTCCAGGAGGCGAACGGCAAGGACAAGACGAAGGTCGGCAACCTGCGCATCGAGATCTCCCTCGGCTACCTCGACAAGTTCACCGTCACCTTCACCGACAAGCCGCTGCTGCGCGGCCGCATCCTCGAGATCGACGGCTCGATCGCCGAAGACGGCCGCAGCAAGGTGGTGCTCAAGGGCGAGGAGGAGACGGGCTTCCTCCTCAAGCACACCGCGGCTTCGGCGAAGCTCGACGGCAAGGGCGGCCTGGACTCGCTGGTCAAGCAGCTCGTCGCCACGGTGAACGCCGGGGCGAAGACATCGGCGGTGCGGCTGGCTCCGGGATCCACCCTGGGGCAAAACGGCAAGGACTTCACCATCCGCACCGGCTCCGTGCTCGCCGCGCTCGCCCAGCTCACCGAGGACACGGGCAAGGCGCTCGTCGTCGGCGACGGGCTCGTCGCGATCGGACCCGCCGTCGGCAAGGAGAAGGCACCGGTGAGCATCGACCGGGCGGACAACCTCGTCCAGCTCGGCACGGTGCAAAAGGACGACAAGTCCGATGACGACCCGGCCGACTCGGGCGAGAACCGCAAGGTGGTCAACGAGAACACCGTCACGCTGCTCGGCCATCCCGGCCTGCGCGTGGGGCAGGCCATCGAGTCGACCGCTCCGAAGCTCGCCGGGGCCCGCCGGATCAGCGCGCTGACGACGCGCTACTCGACGAAGACCGGCTTCGTCAGCGAGCTCGTCCTCACCGACGCGAAGGACGGTGCCCGCAGCAAGATCGCCACGCCCGCAGGCAAAGTCGTCGACCAGTTCAACAAGACGATCGCTGCCGCGCGTCAGAACAACCCGACCATCGACGTTGGCGAGGTCACGGCGTACACCGCCACCAACGGGGCGGCGGCCGGCGAGGCGCACCGCGTGACCCTGAACTACGCGCAGGTGCCTGCGAAGGACATCAAGGCACCGAGCACCGACAGCCCGGTCTCCACCGAAGCTCAGCTCGTCAAGAAGCCGATGGCCTCGGTGTTCGCCTTCGACAAGGTCGGCCTCGTCACGCCGGTCTACCCCGGCATGCGCGCCCTGCTGGTCCACAACCGGTCACTGACGAACGACGCGGTCGTCAACGGCTGGCTGTGGCCCACCAAACCTGAGGCCAGCACCCCGCCGGACAACAAGCCCGGCGACTGGTGGCTCGCGCTGCCCACCGAGCTGGACGGCAAGGGCCGGCCCACCGGAAAGGGTGTCAACGACCTCACCGACGCCCGCGGCGCGCGCGTCATCCAGGCCCGTGCGCTTCACATCCTCGTCGGGAAGGGCGCCCTGCCCGACGTCGGCAAGCGACCCGACGCGCCCAAGGACGACACGATCACCATCGAGCACGCAAGTGGCACCACGATCACCGTCGACGCCAATGGCGCGGTCGCGGTGACCACCAAGGACCAAAAGATCACCTTCGGCAACGGCAAGGTGACCCTGGCGCTCGACGGCGCCGCGGTGAAGGTGCAGTGACATGGCCCAAATCCTCACCACCGCTTCCCGGCTCGGCTGCCCGCACGGCGGCACCGTGCAGCTCACCGCCGGTCGCACCGCGCTCACCGTCGACGGTAAACCGGTCCTCGCCAAGGTCGACGTCGTCGGCAAGCCGATCTCGGGCTGCACCACCGTGCCGTCGAGCAGCCCCCCGACGAACAAGTGCTTGACGGTGACATCGGTGATCGGGGGCGAGTCGCTGCTGCTGTCCGCGGGCGGCATGAAGGTCCTCACCGCGGACGCCGTCGGCCTGACCGACGGCGTCGTCGGCGGCCCCGTGCAGTGGACCGTCACGTCCGCGGGCCAGACGAAGTTGGAGGCGTGATGAGCACGCGCGCAGAGCGGGAGCAGGCCACGTACGGCCGAGGGCTCGCGCTCGACGACGGCGACCTCGTTCTCGAGGCTGGCCGGCTGGTGGAGATCGCCGGCCTGGCCGCACTCCGTCAGGACCTGCAGCTGCGGCTCGCGACCCCGCTGGCGAGCGACCGGCTGGACGTGCGCTACGGGCTGGACCTGCGCGACGCGTTCACCAGGGGCCTGCCGCGCCACCTCGTCAAGGAGGTGTTGCGGTTGCACATCGTGCGCACGGTCGCCGGTGACCCGCGGGTGGCGAACCTCGAGCACGTGCTGTTCGACGATGACCCCGCTTACCTCGCCGCCCACCCCGATGCCGAGCCCGCGCCCGAGACGCGCAGCGCCCTGGTTGAGATCACCCTGACGCCGGTGCCGCTCATCCCTTCGGTGACCGAGCCGGAAGCGACCATGGACAACCGCGTCCAGATCCTCGCCGACGTGAGGTGGTGAGAACAATGGCGGAGTACGGGGTGACCACCGAGGGATACGTCGTCAAGGGACTCGACGTCGTGCTCTCGGAAGCCTTCGCCCGCGCGCGGGCGGCCTTCGGCGCCGACGTCGACCTGACACCGACGAGCGCGCTGCGAAAGATTCTCGAGGTCACCGCGCTCGAGGACGCCGAGCTCTGGAAGCGCCTGGAGTCCAGCTACTACTCGATGTTCGTCTCGACCGCCGACGGGCAGAGCCTCGACCTCCTCGGCGAGGACATCGGCGTCGACCGGCTCGCGCTGCACGCGACCGGCGAGGTGACCCTGACCCTCGCGAGCGGGGTCCCCGGACGGTCGTACCTCGTCAACGAAGGCACCGTCCTGGTGTCAGGCGGGCCGGCGTTCACGACGACCCAGGCCACCACGCTGACCACGGACACACCCGCCGCGACGGTGCCGGTGCGCGCGCTGGTCCGCGGCACCGCGGGGAACGTGCCCGACGGGTCGATCTCGTCGATCGACGCGGCCCACGCCGCTGTGTACTTCGCCGACCTCGGCCCAGCGACGATCACCGTCACCAACGCGGACCCGACGTCGGGCGGTCTCGACGTCGAACCCGACGACACTTACCGCGGCCGGCTCCTGGGCACCGCCCGCACGCTGTGGACCATCGACGCCGTCCACCAGGCCGTCCTTGACGTCGACGGCGTCATCGACGTCCTCATCTCCGATCCCCTTGGCGGCGTTGATGTCTCCCAGTCCTACTTCGGGATCTTCGACTTCGGGCGCCGGCTGTTCGCCGCCGAGCGCCGCATCGGCGAGCCGTACCAGTTCGACGTTGTGGTCGCCCACGAGTTCCGCTGGCCGTGGGAGACCGCCGGACCCGTTCCTGGCGTCGCCGACCGCGTCCGCGCCGCGCTGGACCTGGTGCGCCCATCGGGCGTGCACCCCAACGTCATTGAGGCCGACCACATCGACGTCGGGCTGCGTGCGCAGATCGTCGTGCGGCCTGGGTACGACACCGACGCGCTGCTGGCCCGGGTGACACAGCGGGTGGCCGAAGAGACCGCCGCGCTGCGCCTCGGCAGTGACGTGCTCTTCGCGCAGGTAATGCGGGCGCTGACCGACGAGCCAGGGGTTGTCGACGTACAAGCGATGCACCTGCGGCGTGGTCCTGGCGTCTTCGGGCGATTCAGCCTGGGCCCGGTCGGCTACCGGTCGGCAGCGTACGAGGCGGGGGTTGGCGAGAACCTCGAGATGGGCCCGACCGAGTTGGCGCTCTTCCGCCCCGACTCCGGCCTCAACGACCTACAGGTGGTGCTGCCGTGATCCCGGCACTCCTCGCACCGCCCGCCCTGCACGCCATGCGCGGGCGGCTCACCCTGCCCTTCGAACGTGGCGCGGAGTCCCGCGACCTGGACCTCGCGCCCGGTGCCACGCCGACGCAGGCCGTCGTCGTTTCCTACGGCTTCGGCGAGTACCTGGCGCTCTACGGCCGTGAACCCGAGCCGAGCTATGTGCTGCGGGCCCGTACCGCGGTCGGCGGCAGCACGACCGTCACGGTCGAAGGCACCGACCCGGCGCTTGGGACGTTCACCGTGGCCGTGCCGGTGGCCGGTGTCGGGGACGGCGACAGCATCGTCGTCGCACTGCCGGCGGGCGTGAGCCCCGCGACCCGCCTGACGACGCTGACCGACGACGCCGTCCCCGCCGGGGCACAGGCCGCCGACCGCTGGGCGTTGGCCGTGCTGCTCGGCACCACGGCGCGGCTGCTGTGGGTGATCGGCGCCGAGCGCGACCGGCTGACCCGGCTGGCTCGGGAGGTGCACGAACAGCGCACCATCGCCCGCACCGGCAGCGCCGCCCTCGACCTCGTGGGGGCGGACCTCGCGGTGCCGCGTTTCCCGCCCACGCCCTACTCGGTGGACGACGAGACCGTCGCCCTCTATCACCTCGACGACGAGCCCGGCGCCACGCCGGCGGTGGCGGACGCCGCGGCGCTCTTCCCCGGCAGGCCGCCGCATCACGGGTCGCTCGGCGCGACCGAGCCGACGCCGGCCCCCGGCCGCTGGGGCCGCGGCTTGTACTTCGGCGCAGGCAGTCAGGTCAGCGTCCCCGCGCACACCGTGTTCAACATCGGGGCGACCCGGGGCTTCACGGTGGACTTCTTCGTCCGCCCGGATCCGGCGGCCACGCTCGGCACCGTCGTGCACCGAGGCGCCGGCTCGGACCGCTGGTCGGTGGAGATCGGGGACCTGCTCCTCGGCGGGCGAAACTCGGTGCGCGCCAACGTCACCGACGGCGCCGACTCGCTGACCACCGCCGCGGCGGTCGACCTGCCCACCGACCGGTTCAGCCACGTCGCCGCCGTTCTCGCGCGGGACGGGGGCCAGGCGCGGCTGGCGGTCGTCGTCGACGGCATCGAGCGGGCGGCGTCCACCGGGCCGCTCGGCGCGGTCACCGGGGGCGGTGCGATTCGCATCGGCCCCGGGCCCACCGGCTTCCTTGGCGTCCTCGACGAGGTGCGGTTCAGCTCCGTGGCCCGTAACCACTTCCACCCCGCTCTCGGCGAGTCGGACGACAGCTACCGCGAGCGCCTGGCATTGTTCCGGCGCTGGGAGCTGCCCACGTCGGCCGGACTGCAGGCGGTCCTCAACCGGCTGGTGCCGGTGCTCGACGGCGTGGCTGAGCCGTTCGTCGTCGACGACACCGACAGCCCGTTCTACAGCGGCGCGGTCGTCCTGCGGGTGCGGCCGCACGCGCTGGCGCCGATGGAGACGATAGACGGTGACGGTCGCCTGCGGGTCGTCGAAGCGGAGTTGTGGCCGCCGGTAGACGGCGCCGCGGAGGAGTCGCTGCTCGGGCAGTGCACCGATCCGCGGATCAGCTTCGCGCCGGTGCCCGCCGACCCGCTGCGGCCGCCTGGCCTGCCAGCCCCTGACCCCGCCCGGATGCGGCCTCCGGTGGCCGCCGCCCTCACTCGGCTGGCCGACATCTTCGAAGCGCAGGGGCTGGCGGGAATCACGGTGGTCGCAGGTTGGGACGCCGCGGCAACCGACTCCCGGGCCGACGGCCGCGCCGTCGTGCTGCAATCCGCTGCGGCCAGCCCGGGGCGCCTCGCCGCCCTGGCTCATCGCGCCGGCTTCGACCTCGTCGAGCATCGCCCGCGGGGGCTCGTGTACGCCGCCGCCGCGCCAGGCCGGGCGTTGCTCACCGGTCCGGCCGGCGCTGGAGACCTGCTGCAGAAGGGGCAGATCCCACGCGTCGAGGTGGGCGCGGCCGTCGGCATCGAGATCTCGCTCAGCACAACGCAATTCATCGGTGCGTCGCTCCCCGCGGAAGCCCAGGTACGGTTCGCGCTGCTCGCCCCGCCGCCGGGAACCGTGCTGGACCACGTCCCTGGCGCACACACGGCCACGCTCACCGCGGCCCGGCCCGGCCCACTGAACCTGTCCGCCGACATCGTCCTCAGCGGGCGCACGTCGACCGTCACGGTCACGCTGCAGGTGCTGCCCACGCCGCTGGCCGACGGGGCGAGCATCGCCGCCGACGGCACACCGGATGTGACGGAGGCCGTCGTCGGGCCGTACCCGGGCTTCGACCCCGCCTACCTGGGCACGATCACCGACCCGCGCGCCGTTCTCGGCCCGGCGCCCGAGGACTCCCGCGCCGACCGTGGCGTCATCGGCCCGCTCGTCGCGCTGCTCGACGACCTCGAGGCGGCCAGCCAGCCCGGCGACCTCCAGGTCCTCACCGCCTACCAGCCGGCGGCTCCGCCCGGCGACCTCGCGGGCGAGGGGCGGCGCCTCGTGCTCGGGCATACCGTGCTCGACGGCGGCCAGCTCGCTGTCGCCGCGCACGCCGCCGGCTTCCCCTACGTCGCCCGCGCCGGCACCACCGCCGTCGTCGCCGCCCCGCCCGGCGAACCCGTCGGGGTGATCGGACCGCTCGAGCTCGAGGTCGACGAGACTGTGACGTTGACCGTCGACCCCACCCCCGCGGCCGTCTCCCCGACCACCCGGCTCGGCTGGTCGAGCGCCCAGCTGGTGCCGACCGTGCCGGACCGGCAGGGCGTCCAGCTGATGTCGACGACGGCGCCCGCGGTCGCCGTCACCGGCCGGTGGCCCGGCCTGGCCTGGGTCCGCGCCACGCTGCGCGAGGTCGACGCGCGGGGGCCGTACGCCGTCGAGGTGCGACTGCGACCGGAACTCGCCACCGCCCACCTGTCGCTCGACCAGTACTACCTCGTCATGAACGCCTTGCACCGGCTGCACCCCGTCGGAGTGGAGGTGCTCACCGAACGGCTGCGCGCCGCCGTCGTCGAGCTGACCACCGCACCCGACGGAATCGACCCCAGCTTCACCTACCCCACGTTCCGCATCCATCGGGCCGTCCGGTCCCTGAGGAAGGAGACTCCCAATGGCTAACGTGAGCTTCACCCCGTCCTTCACCCACACGCCGTGGGTCGACAACCGCGACCGAGTGCAGGCTGCCGGCCCGAACGGCTTCAACGTCCGGTTCGCCGCGCTGCAGGCTGACCTCGGCAGCCTGTCCGGCGTCGTCCAGCAGATCGACAGCGTGCTGGATTCCCTGGAGGCGGGGCCGGGCGCCCAAACCCGGGTGGTCACCCAGGCGCCGGTGCTGTCGGCGGTCAGCGGTGCGGGGGCGTGGGCACTGGACGCGCAGGGCAACGCGTTCCGCAGCGGCGCCCTCACGGCGCTGTCGGGTATCGCGCCAGTCGTGCTGCCTGCCGGGGTCACGCTGTCCAGCCTGCGTGTCATCGGCACCAACAGCGGCGCCGGCGCGCTGCGCGTCGACCTCATGCGGGCGCCCCTGACCGGGGGCGCCGCCCCCGACCGCATCGCCCGCGTCGTCGGGGACAGTGCACCGTTCGACACCACGGTCGCGGCCACGGCCGGGCTCGCCGTCGTCGACAACATGCTGTTCCGCTACTTCGTACTCGCGCTCCTCAGCGGAGCAGCCGCCGCCGACAGCGTCAGCCTGTCCGGCTTCCAAATCAGTTACATCGCATAACCAAGGATCAATGCCATGACCCTCTTCATCAGCGTCGACTTCGGACAGCCCGGTGCCGTCGACACCCAGGGCGCGCGGCCCTACATGGGACCCGTTCCGCTGTGGAACAACGCGAGCATCTTCCTCGACGGCGGCATCAGCCAGACCCAGACCAAGGAAGGTCAGCCGACCACGGTCAAGGTGCGGGTTTCCGCCGCCCCGCGGACCAACTTCCAGTTCGTCACCGTCGAGGCCTTCGTGCTGGCCCCGTTCGCCGGGCCGCTCACACCGGCCGGCGCGCTGCACAAGCTCACCGGCTTCGCCGGCCAGATCACCGCAGGCTCCGGCGCCCCCAACCCGCTCGACCCGCACGTCGTCACCTGTCAGATCCAGGACCCGGTGCAGGGCCCGATTCCCTGGACGCCGACCCAGGCGGACCTCGACGCGACGAACAACGGACACCTCTGCATCGTCGCGAATGCCTATGCCGAGGAACCCGTTAGCGGCGCACCCGTGCCCGGCGCGACACCCTTCGACGTCCACAACGATCCGCACCAGGGCCAGCGAAACATCAACGTCCTGCAGTCAGACAACATGCGGAAGTTCCAGTTCCAGGTGTTCGGGCCGGAGCAGGGCAACAAGTTCGCTCTCGACATCCGAAGGCTCACCGCCGAAGACTTCGGCTCGAGCGAACGCTGGCTGCTCGTCTCGCTGCCCAACGTCCAGGCGATCCCCAGGGGCGGCGATCGGCTCTTCCTCACCGGCGGAAAGGGTAAGGAACCGGTGCCCCTCAGCTACAGCCGAGACCGCCTCGCCGGCACCCTTGACCTCGGGGAACTCGGCAGCTTCGACCTCGGCGAGCTCGCAGAGGCCAGCTCGAAGGGCGCGGACGGGATCGTCACCGCCGTCAAGCCGGAGGGCGTCACGGCCACCGTCTCGATCGACCGCGACGACAAGCCGGGCGCACTGCTCGGCTTCGACGCCGCGGTACGTGACCTCGGCAGCGGTACCGACCTCGGCGGGATCCGCATTCTCACGTTGCAGACGTAGGTCATGGCCACGGTGGTCCACTGCCACGTGCCGATCACCGTGCGGCTACGCGGCGATCCCGACGATGCCGCGCTCGCCGGGTTGCGCGAGGCGGTAGGCCGTGCGGTGCGCGACCGTCTCGCCGAGGCGCAGCGCGTGCTGGCCGCGCCCGCTGACCAAGCTGACCTGCCCGGCCCGCCGCGTGCCCGAGCCGCGGGCGACGCCCTGGCCGAGCGATACGACGAGGAGCGGGATCTGCCCGAGGGCTACGCGATGCCGTCCTACAAGAAGAAGGGACGGTACATCCCGCTCCCGGTCACCGAACCCGCGTCAGGACTGGGCTTCCGGGTTCTGCGCAGCGCCCACGTGCGGGCCCCGACCGGCGAGTTCTTCGACTGGGTGGAGGAAGTGATGACGCGCGGCGCCACCGCCTGGGGCGGCGCACTGCCCGGCCGCGCGCTGTACGAAGACCTCGCCCTGAGCGAGCACTACGTCGCCGTCTGGCTGGTGGAGGTGCGCAACGCCACCACGCTCGCCGAACTCACCCCGAAGCTCGGGGCGCGTGCCCTGCAGCTGCTCGGCAGCCGTCGCGGCCGCACGATCCTGCACGCCGCCACGCCCACCGACGGCCACGTCAACGAGCTCGCGAACTTCGATACCGCGGGGGCGATCGCCGCCCTGCCGCTGCTGTCCCGCCACAACGCGCGCCGGGTCGTCGGCAACGGGCCGGCCACCGTTCTGCTGCGTGGCGCACGCGTGGTGTGGGCGGGCATGGAGCTGCCGGAGATCACACCCGAGTCCCTCCTCGAGACCGGCCCGGCCGGCAGCGTCCGGATCACGCTGACCGACGCGGGCGTCGTCGTGCCCAAAGACCTGTTCGCGCAACGCTTCGGCCTGTCGTGGCAGGGCCTTCTGGACGAGGCCGGTAGCCGCCTGGTGCGGGTCGACCATCTGCCGGTCCGCACCCGCAAGGCCGTCGCCGAGCGGGCCGTCGACCACGCGGCCCGCGTGCTCCTCGACGCCCAGACGCTGCCGCCGGTCGCGGCCGGCGACATCGCGGAGACCGTCGTCGACTATCCCGATGCGGCGCTCATCCCGGTGGCGGTGCGCGACGCCGTCGCCACTTGGTCAGCGGGCTTACCGCCGCTGCCGCCGGCGCCGCCCGACAAGAATCCGCCCGCCCCCGGTCTCCGCGCTCCCGCAGGCAAGGTCGCCGTAGCCTGCCGCGCCCACCTGCCCTTCGACGAGGAGACCATCGGGGCGGCGAAGCTGCGACCGGAGGGGCGCCGTTTCGCCACGGAGGTGCGCGCCTTGCTCGCCAAGGACACCGAGGACCGAATGTGGAAGTACGACTTCTACCACTGGGTCGGGCGCAACCTCGGTTCGCCGCCGGAGGCCCGCCCACCCGGCGGCACCGCGTGGGAGTACGCGCTGGAGTCCCTAGAGGCCACCGGTCACCTGGACGCGCTGTTTGGGGCCCTCGACTTCCACGACTGGTCGACGATCACCTTCTCGATCCTGATGCACAGCCGGGCAACGACTTTCGCCGGTCACCGGCTCGTCGCGGGCCTCTTCGAGCGGACCCGCCAGAGGTGGCTCGACGTCCGTCACAACGGCTATCGGACCGCGAGCCCCGGCACGCCCGCCGCCGTCGACCTCGACAAGGACGGCCGGTGGATCACCGTCGGCGGGCCGGACGTCCTCGGCGAGTTCGAGTCCTCCTTCCTCACCGAGCGCACCGTCAAGGAGCTCACCACCGGCGCCCAGGAGCGGTTCAAGACCGCCATCCTCGCCGAGCGCGAGGGGCTGGTGAAACGCGTCGCCGACGGCACCGAAACCCGTGACCTGTCCGACGAGACCTTTCTGCGGGAGGTGATCGAGGCGGCGTGCGCCAAGGCCAAGATCACCGATGACGACTTCACCGAGATAACCATCCAGTCCAGCCTGCGCCTGCTCGACGTCCGCTACACCCCCCACTACGGGTTGCCTCGCTGGACCGTCAAGGTCGTGCGCGTCGAAAAGCGTTCCGACGGCGGCACGTGGACACCGATCGGATCGCCGGTCGAGCGGATCGACGATGACTTCGAGGCAGCGCTCATCTACGCGCGCCTTGGCAAGGCCGGGGAGTTCTACCGGGCGATGGGGATCGCGATCACCGTCGTCGGGCTCATCGCGGTCGCCTGGTCGGCGGGGATTATCGCGGCGCTGGTGGCAGCGGGCGGCGGCGCGAAAATGGTGATCGCGTCCATCGCGATCAGCGAGCTCATCTACCTCGTGCGGGTGGTGTTCTTCGACGCAAAAGTGTCGCTCGAGGGCTTTCTCATGGCCGGCGTCGAGGGCTACCTTAACGCGGTCGGGTTCCGCCTCGGCCTCATGGCGGGCGCCAAATTGGGGGGCTCCATCGGCACGGCGTCCCTGCGGCGGGTGTGGGGCGGGATCATCGCGGAGAAGCTCGCCATCGCCGTCGTCGGCGGAGCCGTGTCCGGAGTACTGACGCAGTTCGCGCACGATGTCGTCGAGATCGCGGTCCGCGATGGACAGCTGTCGAGCTGGCGCGCGTACGTCGGGCGGATGACGGTCGGGGCCGCGTTCGGCTTCGTCGCCGAGTTCGGCCTCTCCCCCGTGCTGCGCGCGCTCGGGTCCGGCGGCCGCTCCGCGCTCTCCTCGATCGATGACATCGTCAAGCAGCTCAAGGCCGAGGGCTACACCATCGCGCAGGCCGGCGCCGCGACGGCCGAGGCACTGTCCCGACTGCGGGTCTCCGCGATCGTGTTCGCCGGCGACGCGGCTGTCGACGGGCTGATCGGCGCGCTGTCCGCCCGGCTGGCGCCGCTGTTCGGCAAATTCGTGGCCGAGACGACGGCGCGCCGGGTGCTGGAGCTGTCCGGGGCGCAGTTCTCCCGCCACGCCGTCACCGGCCTGGAGCGGTTCCTGCAGGCTGCCGACGACCCGGCGTCCGCCGAGGCGGCCCGACGGCTGGCCGCCACGTTCGCGAAGAGCCCGCAGGAGGCGGTCCACCTGATGGAGGTGCTGGCCACCCTGCGGGCCGACGAAGCCCGTCGCCTGCTCACCGGGACGTTCAACACGACCGACGACCTCGCGGCGTTCCTCTCCCGCATCGCGCGGTACACACCCGACCAGCAGCGCGGCGTACTCGCACTGCTCGCGGAGGCCGACCTCGTGGCCAGGCCCCCGACCGCCGTCGGCTCCGTCCAGTCGGTCATCGACCGGCAGTTCGAACGCATGCAGCGGCTGGAGGCCGACGCCGCGCTGCGCGACGCAACCCGGCTGCGCCGCGAGGCGCAAGAACTGCTCACCAAGGCCGAGGTGGCCGACACCATCGGGAAGAAGGCACGTGCCGACCGCCTCATCGAACAAGCGCACGCCCGGGAATTAGAGGCCGCCCAAGCCACCAAGCTCGCCGACGACCTAGCCGCCGCACGCGGTGACCCGTCGCTGCCGACCCCGCCCGGCGCCGTACCCAGAGACCTGCCGGGCGACGATCCCGCCGCGCTGGCCGACGAACTCGACGCCGCCCTCAGCGAGCTGGAGGCGGGCACCGGCGGGCCGGTGCACGCGGTGTGGATCAATCTGCGCGCCGAGCAGATGGGGCCGGAGCACGTCAAGGCACTCACCCGGGTGCTGTTCAGCTCGCGCAGCGGGAACCCGGTCGTCTTCCGTGTCGAGGGTGGCACAGCCGGGATCGGCCAGCGCTCAAAGGAATTCATCACCATCGACGGCGGCAACGCGACCATCCGCCCCGGCGGGCAGAAGCTCAACATCAACGTCGGCTCCTTCGAGCGCGCGGTCGAGTTCATCCTCGAGGCCCGTCCCGGCGCGAGGATCAAGTTCTTCGAGGTCGATGCCGCCTACCTGAAGAACCTGCGCAGCATCCTCACCCCCGAGCAGGGGCACCCGATGTGGCTCGCCGACGTCGGCGCCGGGGGCAAGGCCGTGCCCGGCACCGCCGCGCCGACCCCGGGCGGTATCGCGGACGTCCAGCGAGTCGGACGGACGGTAGACACCCGCCAAGCCGTAGACCAGCTCCAGCTCGACGCGCAGATCGCCGCCGAACTCAACGAGTTCATCATCCCCGGTACGGCGCGCGTGTTGGAGTTCACGGCGCGCACCGGCGGCGGGAAGGCGGCACCGACAAAATGAGGATCATCGTGCACCCGCCGACCGTCGAGGCACCCGACGGGACCGCGCACATCGCCGCCATCGTGCTCGCCGCGGTGCGCGAACGGATCCGGGAACTCGGCGCGGATACCGGGTTCGCCGGGGAACCGGAGGCCGGTGCAGTGGCCGCCGAGCAGGTCGAGGCGGCGCCCGACACCTTCATCTCGTAAACATCGGTTCGACGACTTCCGCGTTCGGCGGATGCTCGGGCGCCGTCAAGTTCGTCAGCCCGTCCTTCTCCATCTACTGTGCCGTCCAGGTGAACTTGGCAGCCTCCCGGGTCTTCCCCGAGGCCAGGTGCTTCATATGGGCACCGGTAACCGTAGGCGCCACGCGCTGTCGTGAGACCAAAGCGCATCGATCGCATGCCTCGCTCGGGTGCGCCAATCACACAAACCATAGGGAAATGTCAACTTGATTTGGACAGTCTGGCTCGAAGTACTCCGAAAAATGTTGGCATACGCCAAGCTGGCGCGTGCCAACTAAAGTCGGAACGGACAGTCACCAGCGTTGTCCGGTCTCGATGCATCTGGCGGTATTCGCATTAAATCTGGCGGGTTTCGGATTAGCCAGGCCGTCTCAGCCGATCTGGCGGTTTCAATTCAAGTACCAGACTGCGGCGGCGGCGCCCGATCGTTGGTGCCTCCTCGGAGTGGTGGACGACGATGACACTGGCCGCTCCCCCCCGGGGGAGAACGTCGCGATGGTCAATGTCAATTCGAAATGGCCCTAGCGGGTGGCGCTCGGTCAGGGCAAAGACCGGTTGGCGGCGAGGTGCACCAACTCCACCCCACTGGAACCTGGCGCCCGCTCGTTTCCCTAACCGGAAGTTACCTCACCCCAGCCGTCGATACCCGATCGTCGCGCTCTTTGGCCACGCCCTCATCCGCAGTACCGACGCAGGATGGGCCGCCGGCTATCCCCAGCCCGTGTCCACAATGGGGATGAATTACAAGGGTGTGGTTCGCGGTGCACATTGCCTGCTACCACCAAGGCCGCGCCTCAATGAGGCTGCGCCAACCTCGAAGGCTGGTTACGGGTTTGCGCGACAGGCGTCGTCGAGCGGTCCGTCATGGGTTAGGTCGGCCGACGAGTGTCGCGACCATGGTTGTCGTCTACCGGAGGCCAGGCGAATCGGGTGTATCCGTAGCGGCTTCATCGGTTTTGGCTGGGATCTGTACCGCCAAGCGTGTCGAGGGGGCCGTGTAGGCGGCCGATGACATCGATTTGCCGTCCGATGTCGGTGGCGACGCCTCTTCTTCGCCGCACGCGCCCGCTACGCCGAAGATTCGGTAGCTGCGGCCGTGGCCACCGGCACGCGGCAGGTCGTGATCCTCGGAGCTGGACTGGATACCTTCGCCTATCGCAACCCGTACCCCGAAACTACGGGTCTTCGAGGTTGATCATCCCGCCACCCAAGCGTCGAAACGCGATCGCCTCCGCCAGGATTGACTACCCTAAGACATTGACCCTCGTGCCGCTCGACTTCGAAACGCAAGATCCGGCAGCAGAATTAGAGTCCACCACATTCACACGCGCAGAACCCGCGATCTTCGTCTGGCTCGGCGTCGTCTTCTATCTGACCCCGAGTGCCGCCCGCACCACCCTCGAATACATCGCCGGGCAGACCCAGCCCGCCGAGGCCGTCTTCGACTACCTGCAGCCTGCAGACACTGACGAGGACCGCGCGCACCTGCGGGCTCGTGCTGATCGGCTCGCCAGCACCGGCGAACCGCTTTTCAGCTACTTCACACCTGACAAAATCTCCCGACAGCTACGCGCCCTTGGCTTCCACGACATCGAAGACCACACCGCCCAAGACCTCATCGGTACATACCTCGGCGAAACCCCAGACGTCGAGGAGGAACCGACTCGCGCTCTGCGCACAAGCCGCATACTGCGAGCGAGCCGTTGAGAGTGCTCCCCGCCAGCGGCACCTCCCCTTAAGAATGCTGTCACACGCTGACCAGCAGTGACCGTCCTCCAGAGGACCTGGATCCTGCGGCAGTCATCGGACGCATCAGCAGACCTGGCCGCTGCGCATCCATACGTCCGCACAGACTCCAGGCTCGGCCCAACGGACTTGATCGTTCTCATGCCGATCGACTTACGACACATCCTGACGCACAGTCGTCTGAACGGACGAATACGGCGAGATCGAATGATGGCGGGTTACCAGCAACGAGGAGGGTTTGAAAGCATCGACCCGGCCCATCCGTTGGGCGGCAAGGACGGCGGCGCAGACGCACTGATCCAGAAGAACGGCGAGCCGTGGGTCATGGCTGGGTACTTCCCCCGTGGCCAGCAGAGCATCAGCGAGATCAGCGACAAACTCACCTCCGACGTGGAGAAGGCCAAGTCGAAAACGCCTACGCCTGTAGGGGTTGAGTTCGTGACCAACCAGGAGCTACGCCGTGCCGAGCGCGAGGCACTTGGCAAGGCGGCGACGATACCGAAGTCGCGTTGTACCACCTGGAACATGTCATAACTGTTCTCGACCGCCTACATATGGCACGGGTTCGAGAGAGTTGGAAGCCTCGGGCTGACTACGGCGTCGAATGCACCACCTGCGCGTGATCGCAGACCAAGGTGTAGCGCGGTTGTCGAAAAGCCACTCGGCGCTGCGTGATAGAGCGGCGAGCACACTAAATGCGTTCCGCCATCGGCGCTGAAGCCGAACCGCCGCATGAAGCCGTAGGAAGCGCTCAGCGCCGCTTCCGGCACCAGCCCGCTGAGTGGACGGTTGACTCCTTTGGGGCGGCCCGTGGTGCCTGATGTGTAGGCCATGACCGACCCTGCGGTGCGACCATCGGGTTCCTCCTCGCGCTGACCTTGAATGAGGTCGGAGTATGAGATCCATTCGCGCACCGGGTTGCCCGAAACTATCCGATCCCGGGGAAGGTCTGGCACCCCTTCCAATGCGGCAGCCAAATCGTCGTCGGCAATCAGAACGTCGGCCCCGCTGTCCGAGCAGATGTAGCGCACTTCCTGCGCCGAGGAGTGTGTGTTGATCGGAACGAATCGCATTCCGTTCTGAAATGTTGCCAGCGTGACCTCAAAGTAGGTGACGCTGTTGTGGAGCAGCCCGGCGACGGTGCTGCCCGGGACGTAGCCTCGGTCCCGGAGCGCATTCGACAGCCGGTTGATCCGGCCGACAAGTTCCCGGACGGTGATGATTTCTCCGTCCGGATCGATGATGGCGATTCGGTTGGGTTCGCGGCGCGCCAGTTGCCAGACGCCGGGGATCGAACTGCCAGAGGCGGTCGCGGCGACATTGTTGTCATGTGCTGATGGATCAGTCATCGGGTGGGATTCCTCTATCAAAATAGGAAACCGCTTGCTACGGAACGGCTGTAGGTGTCTACACCAGTTCTACGCACTGCCTGCCGACGGCAGCTAAACGGTTACTAAATCTGCATATAGATCGGCCGCCCACCTGTAGGGCCATCCAGATCTCCCGCGGCGCCTGCGCCTCGCCGAGTTGGCCGAAGAAACCCGTTCGGTCAGGCATGCCCACAATTTGCCCACAGTCACAGTTAGTTCCTGCGATCTCCTATGATGACCTTTCTTAGCTAGGAGGGCTTTTGGGCTCCTCCCCTGGCCCGTCAGACGAGTTCAATCCTGACAGGGGCTCCACAGAAAATCTCTCTACCTGCGTCGAAGTGGGCCGACGATCTTGGAAATCGCGTTCGATTGTCGTATCAGTGTCACGTGGGTGTCACAACCTTCTGCAACGGCGCTGCTGCGATCTTGAGAGCGTCGTCTTGGCTATGCACATAAGTGGGTCCGGCTGCCCGAGCCAATGGGAGATGACCACGATCGGCACGCCCTGAATGAGCGCGTACGCCGGCGTTACCGAAAGCGGTCAAAGCGGAGCGCTAGCATTGACAATCCCTTTGGTGGTGTGCATTACGACGTTCACCGATCGACATGACACCTTCAGATTCGGAGAGCGGCCTATCGGAGCTCGCCTGGGTCTCGGCGATGGTGGGCAAGCCACCAAGACCTGAGCACGCGTTGAGCCCCTTCGGGCCACCACCCGCCCCCGTGGTGGCGGTTTCACCAGCTGACGGGTAAGCGCTTGATTCCGTGGATGAACTCGGACAGCAACCGTTCGGGATCGTCTGTGGCGACGATTTGGGGCATTTGACGGCGCAATTCGCCAAACACCGCGCTGAGCTCTTGCAGTGCCAAGTTGGCGCCGAGACAGAAATGAACGCCCCTGCGCCGAATGCGCAGTGCGGGTTGGGGTCGCGGCCAAGGTCGAATGTCCATGGATCGTCGAACGTCGCCTCGTCGCGGTTGGCCGACTGGTACCACATGGTCACCTTCTGTCCTGCCGTCATATTGACGCCGTCGAGTTCGACGTCTTGAGTCAGTGTGCGCCACATGTAGATCACCGGTGAGGACCATCGCAGGATCTCTTCAACAGCAGTGTGATTGAGTCCAGTGAAGTCGTTCCACCAGCGCTGCCGTTGCTCGGGATACCGCGTGAGAGCAAGGACGCGGTGGCTGATGGCGTTGCGGGTGGTCTCGGACCCGGCAATCACGAGCAGGATGAAAAATGACGCGATCTCGCCTGGGGTGAGTCGTTCACCGTTGACCTCGGCCTGAACTAGGCTAGTGGTCAGGTCACCGCACGCAGACCGCTCTCGACGGGATGCCAACTCCTGGCCTATTGTCCCAACGTCGCTGAGGCTGCAGCGAACTCAGTGAAGCCACCGGAGACGTCCGGATCGCCGAAGCCCAAGATCACGTTCGTCAGGTCGAAGACTGTCTGTTGACCGTCCTCTGGGATACCCATCATGTCGCAGATCACCTGCAGCGGAAGCTGTGCTGCCACCTCGGAAATGAGTTCGCCTCGGCGATCGGAGTGGTTGTCGGCCATGGCCGCGATCAAGCGGTGGGCCCGGTAACGAACCGCGACTTCTGTTTTGGTCAGCACCTTTGGTGTGAACGCGCGGCTGACAAGCGAGCGCAGTCGGCCACACCAGTCCGATATCGCCGGAGCCCACGGGCAGCAGCGCGCCGTCGCAATGAACACCCCTAGCTACCTCGGGCCGCTCGCCTACGTCGACATCAGTTTCAGCGGTTCACTCAACCGTCGGTGCGCTCGCATATCTGTTGTTGCTCAGGATATTCCGCAAACCCGCCACGCCAGTCTGCACCCGCGGCATCGCCAGCAACGACGAGACAGCGTATTCCAGTTCCGGATGGCAACGCACCAGCAGCCGCCCTCGGGCCAGCGCGACGAGCACGGGCCGGTTATTACCTGGGACCGCAGCGTTGCCAATACAGTCGCGCCCGCAAGGATCGAAAACGCCAGCACCAATACCCCAGTCGCCCAGCAGCTGGTACACATTGGTGCGCGATCCGAGCAGAACCTCCACCACGATCACGCCCCGTTAGGCGGACGGGCACCACGCGATCTCCCGGCCCTCGGCGTCAAAGGCCGAGCTGACGCCGGACAACCCGGTGTGCACCGCGGCGCGGCCCACCTCGGCGGCGTGTACCGCCACCGTCCACGACCCGATCGCATCCCGGCGAGACTTGCTAGGGATGGCCCTATCGAGAGAGCAGCGCCGTAGTCAACGGCGGCGCAAAGGCCCGAAGGCAAGGCCGCTCGCCGACGGCATCACATCGAAATCCTCGACCGAAATGAGGATTACGCCAGCTATGCCATTTCGGTCTCCGCACACCACGCGTCACCAGCCCAATCAACCGGTATCAGTTGCCTTTACATCGACGTCACGATCAGCGCGGAAGCCCCGCGTCGCCGCCTAAGGTCACTGCGGTCCGAGGGATACGCGCGGTGCGCGGCCGAAAGCAGTTGTCGAGCGATGTGACGAGCGCCTCGTGTTTGACACTTTGTGATCCGAACCACTAACCTACATTCCTGCGCAGGATTGCAGGATTACACCGAGGAGGTGCGTATCGGCATTCACGAAGTGGCGCGACAACTGAATGAGAGGTTGTCGGACTCCAGTCGTCGCGCCCTAAATTTGCTGCTTGCCGACCCGCAGGAGATGTCAGGTTTGAGCGCCACCGAGGTGGCGTCGAAACTCGGAGTGCATGAGGCCACAGTCATCCGCCTCGCTCGCCAACTCGGCTACTCGGGTTACCGCGAATTGCGCGCGGAGCTGGCTCGAGCGGGCGAGCACGGGACTGCGCTGTCGAGCGCCGACCGTGTGCGCAGTCGACGCACCTATACGCTGGCCGCCCTCGTCGAGGACGAATCCGCTGCGATGCAGCGGGTTGCAAAGCAAATCGGTCAAGACGAGGTCGACGATCTTGCCCGGCGCATCCTCGCGGCACGCCGCGTCTTGCTGTTCGGTCCGCCCTATGCAGGCACCGTGTTGAACGTCCTGGAGCGCAGGGTGCGGCGATTCGGTATCGAGTCCGTTGCCCTACCGACTAGCGGACGCCTGATCGCTGAGCATCTCCTCACGCTGTCGGACGGCGACCTCGTGCTGTCATTCGTCTTTCGCCGCCCCGACAGCCGGCTCGACCGCATCAACGGCGTGGCCGTGAGTCGCGGCGCCAAGACCGCCGTCATCGCCGACGAAGACGGGTTCGCCTACAGCCCAACGCCCGATCAGCTCCTTGTCGCACCCCGCGGACCCAATCCCAACCAACGGTCACTGATGGTTCCGTTCCTCATCTGTTACGCGTTGCAGAACGCTCTTCATCACCTGGCCCCCGAACGGGTCGAGGAATCCCTTCAGCTATTGGACGACATCGCGAAGGTGGTGGGTGACGATGAACCGTCGCACGCAGACTGACTCCGGACTTGGATTGCTCGGCGAGGTCATCCACGCCGCCGAGCACGCCGAAGCCGTTGTGGCCGTTGACTCTTCGACGCAGTGGACTTCACGACGATTCGCGTGGGTCAATGCTCTCTCGGCGATCGCCGTCACGATCTTCGGGCTCGCCATCTGTTTCGGCTCGAGGGCGTATCCGATGTGGGTGGGAGCGCAGCCGGGGCCGGGGTTCTTCCCCATGATCGTCGGGCTTTGCCTGTCGGTGCTCGGCGTTCTGTACCTGATCAGCTCGCTCGCCCGGCGCTACCACGTGTATCCCGACATCGAGCCACCGCCGGATCGAAATGCGCTGTGGCGCTCCGGTGTGTCGCTCGCCATCGTCGCAGTCGCTGCCTTCGCCTTGGTGCCGATCGGTTATCCCATCGTCGCAGCGGCGTGCATTACGAGCTGGCTGCGCCTGGCCGGAGGTCGCTGGCATATCGCAGCCCTTACCGGCGTCCTGTTCGCGGCCATCAGTTTCCTACTGGTCACCACCGTCTTGGGGATTCAGTTGCCGACCGGTGTGCTGCGCCCGTTACTCATCGGCCTGCTCTGAGAATCGCTGGAGATCATTGTGGACACTTTCAGTAACTTGCTGGCCGGATTCGGGACCATCCTGACCCCGACGAACCTTCTGTTCGCCCTCGCTGGATGTGTGATGGGTATGGTTGTCGGCATTCTGCCGGGATTCGGACCGCCGGCGGCGATGGCACTACTGCTGCCGGTCACCTATCTCGTCGGTCCGGTTCCCGGCATCACCATGATCGCCGCCATTTTGTACGGTTCGATGTACGGCGGGACAATCACGTCAGTACTGATGAATGTCCCCGGTGAACCATCTTCTGTCGCAACGACAATGGATGGATATCCGATGGCCAGACAAGGGCGCGGCGGTGTCGCTCTCGTCATTGCCGCCGTCGGATCCTTCGTCGGCGGCGGTGTGGGCATCATCGGGATGATCCTCGCTGCGCCCATGGCGAAGGCGGCTCTGTCGCTGGGTGCACGCGAATACTTCGCGATCGCCGTAGCCGGTCTGGCACTCGTCGTCGGACTCACAGGGCGC
Source organism: uncultured Actinomycetota bacterium (assembly GCA_963848855.1). GTDB lineage: Bacteria > Actinomycetota > Actinomycetes > Mycobacteriales > Mycobacteriaceae > Mycobacterium. The sequence goes on along the minus strand of CAWKFL010000001.1, from coordinate 569,679 downwards.
AGCCTGGTGAAGGGCTTGATCAGTGCCATGATCGGTCTGGCGATCGGTCTCATCGGGCTCGACCCGGTCCTGGGCACACCTCGTTTCACTGCCGGCATCCCCGAGCTCTTCGACGGCATCGACTTGGTTGCAGTCATCATGGGTCTGTTCGGGCTGAGCGAGATGCTCGTCGGCCTCGAGAACCACATCGTCGCGCGACGGACTCCGGAGCTCGGCCGCATGGTTCCTACTCGCGAGGAGTGGAAGCGATCGGCAGGCCCGATGGCCCGCGGTAGCCTCATCGGCTTCTTCCTCGGTCTCCTGCCGGGATCTCCGGGCACGACAGCAACTTTCGCCTCCTACGTGCTCGAGAAGCGCCTGTCGCGCAAACACCGAGGCGAGTTCGGCAAAGGCGCGGTCGAAGGTGTTGCCGGCCCGGAGACCGCCAACAACTCGCTGGGCATCGCCACCATGGTGCCGATGTTCACGCTGGGCATCCCGGCATCGGTCACCATGGCGATCCTCATGGGCGCCTTCGTGGTCCACGGTCTTACGCCGGGACCGCTGCTGTTCCGCGATCATCCGGACATCGCATGGGCCATCATTGCGAGCCTGTTCGTCGGGAACGTGATACTTCTTATTCTCAACGTGCCGCTGATCAAAGTCTGGCTACTGATACTGCGGATTCCCTACCACGTGCTGTTCGCCACCGTGCTGGGGCTGATGATGCTCGGCAGCTACGTGGTCGACGGCGCGGCACTCAACATCCTTGTGCTCTGTGTGTTCGGGCTCATCGGCTACTGGCTGCGAAAGTCAGATATCCCGCTGGCTCCCATCGCGCTCACCATGGTGCTGGGGCCGATCCTCGAGACGAATCTCGCGCGGGCCCTTCTGCTGTCCGATGGTGATATCTCGACCCTGTGGGGCAGTCCCTTCGCCGCGGGGTTCTTGGCGGTCGGAGTGGCCACACTCGTGCTGCCGTTCATGCTCCGCGCGCTGCGCTCACGCGGTCGATCATTTGACCCAGCGCCCGAAGAGGCCTTGGCGATCGCCCATACCGGAGCCCCGGATCGGGGGCTCGAAGCCCGCACGCCGGAGTCCAGCGTGCCCTCACAGAAGGAGTCCTAATGGACAGGAATAAAATCTCGCGCGCCGTTGCCACTACCGTACTCGCGGGCTCGCTCGGCCTCGCCGGCTGTTCCTCATTGAGCCAGAGCGCATCCACGGGCGGCGAATATCCCAACGGCCAACCCGTGACCTTTTTGATGCCGTACACGGCAGGAGGTTCTTCGGACCTACTCGTGCGTGCACTACAGCCCTACCTCAGCAAGCGACTCGGCACTGAGATCGTCGTGGACAACAAGGTGGGTGCCGGCGGTCAAGTCGCTCTCACCGAACTGGCTAACGCGAACCCCGACGGATACACAATCGGACTCACCAACCTGCCTTCCACCCTGGCCTATCTCGATCCCGACAAACGGGCGACCTATCAGAAGGACAGCTTCGAACCACTGGGTGCCATCAACCGTTTCCAGGGCATCGTGGCAGTGTCCGGCAACAGCGCATGGCGTGATCTGAAATCCTTTATCGCCGACGCCAAATCCAAGCCAGGTCAGCTCACTGTCGGGGTCGACGGCCTTACCGGTGACGACCACATCGCTGCCTTGCGGTTCATGCAGGCAACCGGGACCGACCTCAAAGTGGTTCCCTTCGACTCGGGGAGCGAGAAACTCATCGCGCTCGTGGGCGGTGAGATCGATGTCTCGCTCGGGACCGTGCCGACGTTCAAATCGCAACTGGCGACGAACGACGTCCGGGCGCTCGCCGCGCTGGACCAGAACCCCATCCCGGATCTCGACGGGGTGCCGACCGCCAAGTCGCTGGGCTACAACCTGCAGTGGGATTCCTACAACGTCATCACCGCACCCGATGGGCTTGCACCGGAGGTTGATAAGAAGCTGACCGAGGCTCTCGCGCAGGCCAGCGCTGACGCCGCCGCCGATCCCGCGTTCATGGACAAGATGAAGGCCGGTGGATTCGTCTTCGGCTACAAGGACGTGTCCTGGGTGGATCAGACGTGGACGGAATTGGACAAGCAGTGGACACAGCTCGTTCCGCTTGCTCGCGAGCAGGCGCACGCCAAATGAGAACGGAGTACGAGGAAAGTATGCAACCGCAATTAACCAACCTCTCATCGCTCGGTACAAGCACCGTTTACGAAGCCAGCGGATTCGACTGCTGGGTCGACCCGGCGATCCGACCGATCTGGCCCGGTGCGCGGGTGGCGGGGCCGGCCTTTCCGGCCCGTGGCCGCGAGGGTGACAATCTCGCACTGCAATACGCAGTGCGAGAGGCACCGCCGGGATCTGTGATCGTCTACGACGGCAGCGGAGGCCAATATGGGTACTGCGGTGAAATCCTGGCCACCATTGCGGCGGTTCGCGGCGTCGCGGGGCTCGTGATCGACGGCACCGTACGAGACATCGACGAGATCACCGAGATGGGTTTTCCGGTGTTCGCACGCGGAGTCGCCATGCGCCACGCAGGCAAGAGAGACGCCGGAGTCCGCGGCGAGCCGATCATGCTCGGCGAGAGAAAGGTTCACGCCGGCGACATCATCGTCGCCGACAGCGACGGCGTCGTTGTGGTACCCGCCGAACAAGCCGGTGCGGTGCTCGACCGCGCGAACGCGCGTCACGACTACGAAGTAGACCGCCTCGCCACGATCCGCAGCGGCGACATCCCGCCGGTGAAAACCGAATGAGCACAACGAAACTGCTCGAACGCGGCCTGTGGGGAATACTCGCGACGCCTTTCTCCGGCGCAGCGCACGAGGTCGATCTCGACTCACTGCGCCGAGAGGTCGACCTGTTCGTCACGACGGGCGCGGCAGGCGTGGTGGCGCTCGGCGTCTTCGGCGAAGGAGCGTCACTGAATTCGGGCGAACAAGCCGCCGTGGTGTCGACCGTCACCGACGCCGTCGGTGACCTTTCGGTCGTCGTCGGTTTGTCGGCGTTGCGCACAGCACCTGCCGTCGAGCAGGCGAGAACGGTCGTGGCAGCCGCCGAAAATGTCCGCGCGTTGATGGTGCAGCTGCACAGCCCGCACGCGAAACATCTGGTGGCACACCTGCGTGCTGTTCACGAGGCGACGGGAGCCGGGATCGTGGCACAGGACTATCCGGTATCCAGCGGTGTCACGGTCCCCACGGACGTACTCGTCGAAACCGTCGAAGCGTGCCCGTTCGTGCTCGCTGTGAAAGCCGAGGCGCCACCGACGCCGCTGGCGATCGCGCGGCTCACCGCGCGGCTCGACGTGCCAGTGTTCGGCGGCCTCGGCGGGGTCGGGTTGATCGACGAGCTTGCCGCCGGTGCGGCAGGCGCAATGACGGGATTCTCTCGGCCCGAGGCCCTTCTGGCCGCCATCCGCGCTTACGACGAAGGTGGTGTCGCTAATGCGCATACCGCCTACGCGCGGTGGCTGCCGTTGGCGAATTTCGAAGCGCAACCCGGAATCGGACTCGCGCTCCGAAAAGAGGCGCTTCGTAGGAGGGGTGTGTTGTCCGAGGCTACAGTTCGCGCCCCCACGGCGACCTTCCCCTCCGAGCTCGAACACATTCTCAACTCGCATCTGGACGCACTCGCCGGCGACTTCGCGACCGAAGGAGCGATTGTCTAATGGATCTCGGTATCGACGGGCGGACCGCCTTGGTGCTTGGTTCGACTTCCGGCCTCGGCCATGCAGTCGCGGAGCGGCTGGCCGCCGAAGGGGCTGCTGTAGTCGTGACTGGGCGCCGCGGAGACCTCGCGCGCGAGATCGCGGCCGGTTGGCCGCGATCACTCGGTGTCGAAGTGGACCTCGCCACACCTGATGCAGTAGCCGACCTGATTGCGCGGGTACGAGACAGCGTGGGCTCGGTTGACATCCTGATCCTGAACAGTCCCGGGCCGCCACCGGCGGCGGCCGCTGATCTCGGCTCGGTCGAGATCGCAGCTGCAATCCAGAACCTGGTGCTTCGTCAAGTCGAGTTGGTGGCCGAAGTGTTGCCGGGCATGCGAGAGCGAGGGTGGGGACGCATCGTGGCCATCGGGTCAAGCGGGATTCAGCCGCCCTTGTCGAATCTCGCGTTATCCAACACGGGGCGTGCCGCGTTGGCGCCCTACCTGAAGACGTTGGCCGCCGAGACAGCGACGCACGGCGTGACCGTCAACATGGTGTTACCCGGGCGAATCGCCACGGATCGTGTCGCCAGCCTGGACCGAGCGGCGGCCGAAAGCCAGCACATCAGTAGTAGCGAGGTGGCTCGGCAGTCTACGGCCACCATTCCCGCGGGCCGATACGGACGACCCGAGGAGTTCGCAGATGCGGTCGCATTCCTGGCCAGCGAACGAGCCGGGTACATCACCGGGGTACAACTGCGAGTCGACGGCGGGTTGGTGAAGGGCTTTTGACGACCGCCAGTGATGACGCGCCGGACACCACGCCACCCGCTAAACCGAACGAGACGAAAAAGGGCGCCGCGCAGAGTAATTCGGCGTGCATACTCAGCCTCGAAGCCACGCGATGTCGCGCGCTACAGATCCGTGACACGGCGCGCCTAGGGGAACTACTAGACCCGGGATTCTTGTACGTGCACGCATCCGGACGGATCGAACAGCGGGCGGCATACCTGCATGCGGTGGCCGACCCAGTGACGACGTACGGACACTTCGCTCACCGTGACGTCGACATCAGGTTCCTGGGCGCATGTGCGCTTATGAGCGGTGTGCTGAGCCACACCAAGACCGTGCGAGGTGATGCGCGAAGCCTACTGTTCCGGTTCACCGCCGCGTGGGCGGCAGACGACGCCAGCGAATGGCGACTAGTGCGATGGCACAACACCAAGATACGGGCGCGACCACCGTCGCACTCAAGCGCGCCTCTCTCGCAAATAGATTCGCCGCACTTCGAGTGAACCCTTCACCGAAATCCTCAGCAAGTAAGGAGAGATCAAGAATGACGGCCACCATAACGCAGGATCGACATCGCGAGGTGGTCGACGCGGTCAAGGCGCTGGCCCCCGACGGCGTTGCTTATGTTCCTAGCGCCAGTATCGCTCCAATCATCAACGGAGTCCTCGAGGCTCACCGCGACGGTGACCTGCCGTTGGTGTTCCCCGTCTCGCGCGAGGAAGAAGCCATTGGGATCATCGGTGGCTATCCATTCGCCGGGCGGTTCGGCGTGATCCTGATGCAGGACAATGGTTTCGGCAACGCGCTTACCGCGCTGACGACCATGGCAGTTTCCTATCACCTTCCGCTGCTCATCGTCGCCAACACTCGCGGCGGCCTGGCCGAGTACAACTCGATGATTCACAGCATCTCCGCGCCGGTCCCCGAACTACTACGCGCGACCGGTATCCCTGTGTTCACGCTCGACCGGCGCAACTCGGCCCGCGATTGGGGCGCCACAGTGGAGGAGGCCGGTGTTCACGCCAGGATGACGTACCGGCCTGTCGTCGTCCTCATGGAGTTTTTCGATCACAACGATAGGAAGGCGAAAGCATGAGACGAATTGAAGCCCTGCGTACCGTCGTCGCCAAGACAGCCGACGTACCGGTCGTCGCCACCTGCGCAGCGACCAGCCGCGAGCTGGCCTCGATTGAGGATCGGGACAACCACCTATATCTGCTTGATGCCATGGGGCTCGCGATCTCAGTCGGGACCGGAATCGCTCAAGCCACCAAGAACACTCGCGTTCAGCGCACCGTCGTGATCGAAGGCGACGGTTCCCTGCTGATGAACCCGGGCGCCACCATCACCGCTGGCTATTTGCAGCCGGAGAACCTCGTCGTGGTGTTGCTCGACAACGGCGTGTACGCGTCTACTGCGAGCATCCCCACCCAAGCCGCCCGGATCGACCTGGGCCGTCTCGCCGAGAGCGTCGACCTGAAGGTGGCCGCTGTGGACACCGCCGAGCTGCTGGATAAGGCCCTGCAGCAGACGTTCGAGGTCGCCGGACCGTGGTTCATCCACGCCCGCATCGAACCCGGTAATGAGCCCAACACTCCCCTCCTGCTGGTCGACCCAGTAGTCCATGGGCATCGATTCCAGCAGTGGCTCACGAACGCCGCCTGAGACCCGACTATTTCCTTTGGGAGGAAGCGCGTGAGCACGCCGACGCTACCGGTTCGCATACCGACGGGTGACATGTTCATCGGTGGGCACTGTGGTGGCTCCCAAGTCAGGCCGCACCATCGCGGTCGTCAACCCCGCCACTGAGGAACACCTCGCTGATGTCGCCGACGCCAACGTGGACGAAGGGCTGCGGGCACTGAGCAGCGCCCACCATGCTCAGAAGGCTAGGCGGCCACTCCGGCGCGGGACGAGCCGATCTGCTGCGGGCGGTCTACGACGCCATTGTTGATCGCACCGAGGATTTCGCCAGTGTGATCGCGCCCGAGATGGGTAAACCCTGGACAGACGCAATGGGCGAAGTCGACTATGGCGCAGGTTTTTTGCGCTGGTTCTCCGAGGCTGCCACCCGGTTGCACATGGCAGGCCGGTTCGATATGGAGCCGGGCGGTCAGTACCGCCTCGCGGTGTCGAAGCCCCAGTGTTCCCTCTCGCGACGGCGACCCGGAAGATCGCGCCGGCCCTGGCCGCCGGCTGCACGACGATCGTCAAAACCCGCCGAGCAGAAGCCATTGACCGCAATGTTGCCGGCACAAGTCCCGGACGAGGTGGTCGTTCCGGCCGGTATACTGAATGCCGTCACCACATCGAACGCGCCCGAAGTGATCGGTGCCATCATGGAAGACCCGCGGAGACACAGGATTTCGTTCACCGGGTCCCACTCAGGTGGGTAAGGCACTGCTGCGCCAGGCCGCTGACAACGTGATGAACAGCTCGATGGAGTTGGGCGGTAACGGACCATTCATCGTGTTCGACGACGCTGAAATCGAGCAGGCCGTCGAAGGCGCGATGGTGGCCAAGCTGCGCAACGGCGGCGAATCCCGCGTTGCAGCCAATCGCATCTTCGTGCACCGTTCTGTTGCCGACGAATTCGTCTCGCGTTTCGCTCTCGCATGGCCGGAGTTCGCGTCGGCGGGAGCGCGGACCGCGAACTTCTCGGCGCGTAACTCTAACCGAGTAGACCGTCAGGTGTCAGGCCCACGTCCTGCGCTAGTGAGTGCCTCGTGTGGCGGCGACTCACCCGCCGTCGACAAGCAGGTCGGTTCCGGCGATGAGCGACGTATCAGTCCGAGGAGTAATGCGAATATCGTATTATCTCCGAAAGATGCGAAAGGGCACAGACAGAGCCGCACGGAAACGTATACGGAGACGCCACCGTGGCAGAGCCACATCACTCCTCGTGCGACCAAGTTACTTGGCGTAGGCTCCGAGCTTTTCTATATGCTTCAGTCACTCAGGCGTCCGAAGGCACTCAGTGGCAGGTAAATCCACGACCGTTCGGAATGTCATCTGACCTTCCCCAAGGCATTCTCAGGATAGGCGAGCCCTCGCCCGAAGGGTTAGGAAAGAACAAGTGGGCGAGCTCGAGTGTCGCATCGGCTTAGACGGTCGAGCGGCAAATCCACCTCGGTACGGCCAGCAAGCGAGATACGGTGGGATGGCCGGCGTTGTCGGTCGTGGGCGATGATTCCACATGGCGCATCACATACTTTATCGACGCAGGGCGAGCGGTTCAGCTGCACCTCGCTCAGCGATTGAAGTGCCACTTTCGCTGCCAGATTAGTCAGTGGGACAGAGCATCTCGCACACCAGGACACTCGTCACTTTCCAAGAATGCCGGGGACGGCGCGTGTCGCCGAAACGCATTCGGGCCACGGGGGCCGCGGCGTGGTGAACGACTGGATGGCCTCGAAGTGGTGCTCACTGCCGCAGCGCCGTAGATCACAACGATGCGGACGAGCTCTTCGAAGCGAATCTTGCAATACGCCAGCATATTAGCGATGGCCCGTCAGGAGGTCGCGCCTCAGGTTCTCGATTCAAAGCCGAAGACACGAGTCCATCTCGAGCAGCGCACCAGCGATCTTGAACAATGATCCCACCAGGGCGCACGAAGCCGAGGCCGCGCGCATGCAGCACGCCATCGAAGCTCTGCGGGCTGCGCCCGCTACTTAATATGCTGCGCCAGGAGACGCTTGCCTTCTTCGACGCCCTTCTTCTTGTCTGCTCGAGCCTTGCGAAATAGGTCGGCGAGCTCGTCGTCGCGCTCGCGCTAAGCGTCCTGAACGCATGTCTGCAGGCGAAGCGCGTTTCCCAAAAATCGCTCGGTGTACCACAGCATGTTGTATGTCTTGTCCTTCGTGCCGGTGACCTGTCCCGATTCAGTGCTCATGGGACACCTTGTCACTTGTGATTACTGTCACACCGAGGTCTATCCGTGATCCTTTGAGCACAAACTCGAGCGCGGAAATCGTTCAGTCGCTTCGCTCCTCGCGCTCGTAACGAAGATGTGCCAGCCGCCACCCCTCTTGATGGAATCGCACGGTTCCGCGCGTTCTTGCGCGTTCGTCGCCAGTTTCTTCACACGGCTTCGTTGCGAGACTGCGCCTGTCTGGTTTGCGCGATCTGCGCCTGGGCGTTGGTGAGCTGCCGGGCAGTCACCGGGAGAGGGCTGAGGCGATGGCGCGGGGTCGCCGCCCGCGCTGCCGTCTCCTCCACCAGGCGGGCGATCGTCGTCGGCCGGTCCGACTGCGGCGCATGCCCGGCCATCAAGAGCGGGCGGAAGCGGGACCCGGTAATGAACGGCAGATACCGCACCGTCTGGCCGGAAGCGACCCAGTCCGCCACGCCCTGGACCAGGGTGACCGGGCAGTCGATACGGTCCAGACCGCGGGGAGCGTCCAGCATCAGCGCCCAGAGGACCGTGCGCCCGAAATCGCGCGACTCGCTGAAGCCCTCGCGCACGCCGATGGCCTCCTCGGGAGAGGTGCTCCACGCTCGCGCCTTCAGCGGGGCCAACAGTGCAGCGCGGCCGGCTACCGAACGGGACACCGAGGAGATCAGTGGCTTCGCCGCACGCATGACGATTCGGGCCAGTCCCAGGGTGGCGCCCTGGTAGAGCCGCTCCTGCAAGATGTTGGCACCGGACGGGGCGATCGCGACCACTGAGAGCGCCCGGCCTCGGATAGCGAGCTCCAGGGCGATGCGGGCGCCCAGCGAGTTGCCGAGCACGTGCACGCGGCCCAGCCCCTGCGCGTCGACTGTCTGCTCGACGGCATCGGTGATCGCGGCCACAGTGGGGCGCTGCTCGAGGTGTGACGACCGCCCGATGCCGGGCAAATCGACGTTGATCACGTCGAAGCGCTCGGTCAGCGCGGGGAGGACAGCGCTGAAGTCGCGGCGGGAGGTGCCCAGGCCGTGGAGCAGCAGGAGCGGCTCGCCGGAGCCCGTTCGAGTCAGGGACAGCGGAGCGGTCACCCGTTTGGAGTCAGGCATTGTTTTCCTTATACATGTTGTGTCGGAGTTACATGTTGTGTCGGAGTTCTGGGTTCTCAACGGAGAGCGGTCCGTTCGAGGGTTGGCGGATCATTCTTCGGTGTCGGTGGGAACGGCAGTTCGCGGGTCATGCGCGGTCGTCGGGCGACACGAGCACCGCTCGCACGTGCAATTGGCCGCTGGGTTGACAGCCTTGAGCCGGTGCGCGATTCCCCATAACGGGGTTACCACTGCGAGGGCAGCCAAGAGCCACAACATCATTCGGTCCTCACGGCATGCAGTACCCATTTGCGACATCGGCTTGGGTAGGGAGTTGGGGGCGCCCCGTCTGTTGTTTCGCTTCTGTTCGTCGAATCTGAGCGGACTGACTGCGGGGAGGCCAGACGCGCGACAGCGGTCTGAGCCTCCCCCCAGGTCGACTAAGCGTGGTCGTGATGGCGGCTACCGGCCTTGGCCAGACCGCGGCTCACCATGTAGCCGATACTCAGCAGCACAACGTAGAACCATGCCCGATCGGCCCGGAAGTAATCCTCATGCGCGTCAGTGGTACTGACAAGGAAGGACGCGATCAGCACGCCGATAACCGCCACGACATAAACGATGAATTCTGTTGTCTTGAAAGCAGCTTTCGTCTCGTTGCCACGCTGGGGGGCAACATGAGTTGGCTGCGCACCCTCGGCACTGTAGGCGGTGGGGGCGTTCGGGCGAGGGGCAGAAGTGGGATTACTGGTGGTCATGTGGTGCTCCTTCTGACGCGGCCGACGTGTGTCGACCGGTGCTATAAATAGGGGTGAAATAGTGTGCAGCGTCAACAGGTGCGGCCCAAATCACTTGGCAGAGGCCGTGTTTCGGCCCGCGTGCTGCTGTGTCTTGGGTAACCCGCGCAGATGCGTCGCGAGGTACGACTGGCCGCACCAACGCTATTGACTGGTTGAAGGTTGTCCGGCGTCGAGCTGAGGCTCACGGCACATCGAGAAGCAGGACCGGCCGGACTGAGTTGATACCAGTTATCTGAAGTACCAACACGTGGAACACTACCCGTGAGTAGCCCAAGCAGCAAATCGTGGCACTGACGACCTCCGCAATCGCGCCCTGACGCCGCCCAGCCGTTATGAGGCAGGACCGCGTTGGCGACGTCTGAAACGTCCGGCACTGCCCCCGCGGGGTCGTGATAAAGGAGTCCCATGTCACGGCCACGATGGGTTTCGGCTGACTGCCTCGGCGGTACCCAGTGTGAGGTTCAGTTCCGAACCGCAACCCAACTCAATCGGAGGAAACCATCATGGGCGCCGAAGACAAGGCCAGCAACAAGATCGACGACCTAGGCGGCAAGGCTAAAGAGGGCCTCGGTAAGGTCACCGGGGACAAGGACACCGAGAACGAAGGCAAGGTCGACCAGGCGAAGGCAAGCCTCAAGGACGCCGGCGAAAAGATCAAAGACGCCTTCAAGAGCTAACGACCTAACCGGCTTACCCTCTCGGCCCGCCACGAAAACCCCCACTCGGGGTCGCGGGCTGTCTCATAACGGGCATACAGATCGGTAGCGAGCACGCTGGGATCGGCTGCGTCACGGCACTCGTTAGGTGATCCCGGGGGCGCCCCTGTCGTTGAGCAGACAGCCCAGTCTCGGCATCGCTGACTTTCTAGCCACACTTCCGTCACCGCGCAATGCCGCGGGGCGTTGCAGCGAGTCGGCTGGTTCCGCTTCTACCGACGAGCGCTGGGAATGGTCAACAGAGGTGGAACAAATCCACGGATACCAACCCGGCACCGTCACCCCCACTACCGAACTTGTGCTGTCTCACAAGCACCCCGACGACTACCAACACGTCGCGGCCACGCTCGATGACATCCGCCGGACCCGCAAACCCTTCCGCACCCGCCACAGGATCACCACCGTGCAAGGCGACGTGCGTGATGTTGTCGTCCTCGGGGAACGCTTCGACGACGACAACGTAGGCGACGTAATTGGCACACAAGGCTTCTATCTCGACGTGACCCCAAGCGCCAAGCAGCGGCAAGAAAGCATCACCGAAGCCCTAGCTGAAATCGCCGACCACCGCGCCGCCATCGAACAAGCAAAGGGCGTGCTGATGTACGTCTAGGCATCGGCCCCGATGCCGCATTCGACATACTCAAATGGCGCTCCCAGGACGCAAACATCAAACTGCGCGCGCTCGCCGAGCAACTGGTAGCCGACGTCCTCACACTCAACCGCGACGAAGGCTCTCCGCCGGCGCGCCCGACGTTCGACAAGCTGCTACTCACAGCCCACGAACGAGTCACAGCTCACGGTGTCTAAGCGCACGCATTTTGGTGTCCTCTGACTAGGGCGCCTCTTTATCGGCGCGCCGCCTGCTCCCCCCGGGGCGGCCAGACGTCTCAGCGGCGATTGGTTTCGGCTGGTAGCCGCGGGGGTACAAGTCACTCACTCAGGTTCAGCTCCGAGCCGCGTGTTAATCGCAACAGCGGAACGGATGGGGGCATGCGGGTGCCTGGATCAATCTCAGAGTATGCAGACGTAACGGAAATGTTCCGCCGATTGGCAACCCTTGACCCAGGGTCAGCGGATTTCCTGCGCCACCGCGAAGCAATCGCTGAACACTGCCTGCCGCTGGCCCATCACATCGCACGGCGATACGGCGGCCGCGGCGAACCGCTTGATGATCTCGTCCAAGCCGCCTGCGTCGGTCTAGTCAACGCGGTCAACCGCTTCAACCTGGATTACGGCGCAGACTTTGCGTCATTCGCGATACCCACCATGATGGGCGAGGTTCGCCGACATTTCCGCGATTGCGGGTGGGCGGTCAAGGTGCCTCGCCGGATGAAAGACCTTCAGGCGCAGTTGAATAATGCACGTGCCGAGCTTTCCCAGCAGTTCGGCCGCACGCCAAACGTCTCCGAAATCGCGCAGCACCTGGGCGTCGATCGTGAATTAGTGATCGAAGCGACAATCGCCGGCGGCAACTACTCGACGCGGTCGACCGACGTGCACCCAGGGCCAGACGACCAATTCGAAGCTATCGGGGAGACGCTGGGTGATGTCGATCCCGGCCTGGATCGGGTGCTCCACGTGGAAACGGCGCGTCCTCTGATAGCCGCGTTGCCTGACCAACAGCGAACCGTCCTTACCCTCCGATTCTTCGAGAATATGAGCCAATCCCAAATCGGCGAACGTATGGGTTATTCGCAGATGCACATCTCGCGCCTACTCGCGAAGGCACTCAACACATTACGCAGCCAGGTTAGTGAACCAGACCTCGCAGCGACCGCGTGACGCGGAGTTTGGTGTCTCTGACTGACGACGACGACACGTCATCACATCCGGTTGACACCACCCGAATCGGGTACGCCCTTCACACGGAGTTGTGAGCGGCCGGCCGCCCAGGACACCGAGGTCCCAGCGGTTTAGACGAACAGCGGCCGGGACCGAATCACGGGGCCGATTCGCACATACCTAAGTGAGGAATGCACAGCTGCATAAGACGGTGTACGGGCCGCCCCTCAACCCCCACTCGCGCGACCACTCGGAGGGCCAGCGACAGTGCGCATCTCCAACATGGCCCTATGCGCAGAGGGGTCGCTTGATGCGGCTGTCGACCGCGCTGCGCATCGCGAGCATCATCATCGTCGCCAAGGCGGTTTTGATAGGTGTGGTCTACTGGCGGCGCGCCGAAATCCTTGGCCGCCCACTCCCTATCGAGGCGGACAGCTGGATCGGCTTGATCACCATCATCGCTATAGGACTTGCCATAGTGGCGGGCGTCTACGTCGTCGCACGCCACTACAGTCGGCAAACCTAACGCTCCCCTCCGCCCGCCACCCCGTTCCCCTGGTGGCGGGCCGAAGCCCTGCTTAAAATGGGGCTGTGGCGGGTGAGGACGCCTTGGCGCAGTTGCGCGCCGCGTTGAACCACAGACAGGTCATTGATCGGGCGGCCGGGCTGCTGATGCAACGCGACGCTCTGACCGAGACGCAAGCCTTAACCGCATTGCTGCAGGTTTCACGGATGAGACAGATGCAATTGGCTAGTGCGGCTTGCCGTGTGATCGATGAGTACATCTCTCGACTGCCAAGATCCCAGCCCCGCTCCAGTCATGAGGGGGACCGCTGACGTCCAGCGTGCGGGGTGGCGCGAATCCCCATTTCGGAGACAATTCGGAACAGCAGCTCGCGATTCCGAGAATGTCCGTTTCCTGGGCTGCTTCGACATCCGGCGACACGCATGTTGTGACTTGAACCAACACGTCGCAAATAGGACTTCCGTGTCACTCAATCGGAGATCGGCCAGCGCGATCTCATATCGGCCGCCGTCGCCGAAATCGCCCAGAACAGGGCAGTGATCGAGCAGGCCAAAGGCATGCTCATCTTGCTCTACGGAGTCGATGACGAGACGGCCTTCGACATGCTCCGCGTGCATTCCCAAAACACGAACGTCAAACTGCGGGCACTAGCCGAACAGCTGGTATCTGACTACCGCGCACTCAGCAACGGCGAAGTACTTCCGCACCGCTCGGTCTACGACGAAACACTGACGACGGTCCACGAACGGACCAACCCAGAGCCGAACTAGTTCTTCGACAAGAGGTTTCAGGTCAACGTTTGTCTTCCGCGCGCCCGGTGCCGCTGACGTGACCCGGGCCAGTCATGTCGGGATCCTTATCGGTTTCCGGCGCCTCGGATGCGGGTTGTTCATCTGCCGGCGATTTCGTGGCACCGCCCGGCGTCGATTCCGGTGCCGGGGATCTGTACTCGGGGTCTGCGACAGGTCCCGCGGCACCGCCGACGTTAACCCCGCCTTTGACGCTCTCGCTGGCATCGCCGCGCCGGTCAGCGCCCGTCGTCCTACCTTCGTAGGGCGGAATAGCGGGCTTCACATCCTGCGGAGGCAGCTCCCCGGTACCGCCAAATGGTCCCTCGCCCTCCCCCCCGTAGGTGGGCACGCTCTCGTCGCCCTCATATGCACCTGACGGCCGATCGGCAGATCCAGCCGAAGGCTCATCGGATCCGGTATCGCGCGAGCCAGGAAGGCCGCTGGTTTGTCGTTGTTCTTCAATACCGCTCATGGTCTATCCCTACTGGCCGACGCCTCGTCGCGGCGACCTTATTGAGCGCGCATACCCCACCTGGTGCGCTCGAAACAGGCCGAATGTTCTTTTCTGAGCAGCCTAGAGACGTCCAACGCTGGCAATGGAATGCCCCGGGCTGACACCCGCAACCAAGGCTCATCAGACTCGCGCTGCGGGGACTACCGAAGTCGCGGCGCAGCCGTCGCGACCTCCTGCCCCCGCCCGAGTTGGCCGACGCGCTGCGCGGGCTGCGGACCCGGCAGAAGGGCGAGGCCCTGGCGCTCGGCGCCGCCTGGTCCGATGACCGGCTGATAGCGGTGCACGAGTACGGGCAGCCCGTCCGGCACGAGTGGTACTCCGACGAATTCCAACGATTGCGTGACCGGGCCGGGCTGCGCCGCATCCACCCAAAAGGACTGGGCAACACCAGTGTCAGCCTTATGTTGGCCTCGGCCATCTCGGTGCACGTCGTCACGGCCTGGCACGGTCACGACCCGGAGGTGTAGTTGTCGAATCTACTCCGACACCCAGCCCGCCGACCTGGGAGCTGCTGGTGCGTCGCTGTTCCTCGACATCTTTGCGGGTGGCCGCGGCGATCTTGTGCATCAACGCCACGTTGAACTCATCGGAGAGTTGCAGCGGCGGCGCAGGATAGTCGGCCGGGCTGCCGGCGTGTTCGATGCTGGCCGGCTCGACGCCCTCACCCAGCATCGCCAGCGCTTCGTTGACGAAGGTGCCGCCGGCGCGGGAAGTGAAGAAGCCGCGGCTGTCGTTAGCCACGATCGGGGTCTTGCCGATGGCCAGCGCCTTGGTTGACGACACACCTATCGCGACGATAGCCAGCAAACAAGCCGTCTATATGGACCGGGAAGCATGGGCAGGTCGCCCAGGCCCTGAACGCCGACGGCCTCCTGAACCGTAAGGGTGGCAAGTGGGCCTCCGCGTCGGTGGCCTGGCCGATCAGACGCGAAGTGGTGTCGGTATGACCAGGACGCGGCCGTGATCGCCCGCCGTGACGCCCGTAACCGACTTATCGCCGAGCTGGCCCGATTTAAGCTGCCGGTGGTGTGCGCCGACGCCGATACCAACGGCCAGCCACCGACCCGCCGGCGTCACCTGCGGCTGATCAAGGGCTGAGGCGGGCAGCGTTCCGGCGGGCTGTCCGCGGCGCTGGCAGCCGTTCAGTGGCCAGCCGCTAAGACGTCGTCTGCATTCGGTCAAGCATTTCACGGGCGACGTCGCGCAGTTTGATGTTGCGCCTTTGGGATTCATCCACCAGTCTGTCGAAGGCTCCACCTGGATCACACCCGTTCAGCGCTACTAGAGCGCCTTTGGCCATGTCGATGTCGGAACGAGAGAGGAGTGCCGTCTCAAGCTGGGTGACGGTCTCGCGGGCCTTCTGCCAACGGCTGGAGTTGCTGATCGCTTGACCGGCGGCAACGCTGTACAGACGCATGAGTTCAGCGTCGAACGAATCGAACGCGGTTGCAGTGTGGCTGTATATGTTGAGCGAGCCGGCGAGTTCCTGCTCGCCGTCCACGCCCACGATCACCAGCGGAACCGACAAACTTGCGCGAATTTCTGCTTGCTGCGCGGCCTCAACGAACTCCGGCCACCGTCGATTTTCTTCACCGATGATCGCTCGCAGCGGCGTACACTTCAACGCGGCTTCTAGGCAGGGCCCTCGGCCTGAAACGTATTGCTGGTGGTCGAGTCCCAGTGCCAGCTCATCGGTGCAGGCCGCGGTGCGGACATCGGGCCACGACAGCACGGTAATGCTGACGACGTCCGCATGCGGGATCGCGGCGACTGCCGTCTCGGCGACCCGCCGAGCCACAATGTCTAGTGGCTCTTCGGCAGCGAAGAGGTCTCGTAGACCCTCGATCGCCTCTGCTGTAGTAATTAGCCTGGCCAAGGGGGCGAAAAGATCAGCACTCATGATTGGTGCCCTTCAAAGCATGCGATAACCGCTGCTACGGGCACACTGTGACATCACCCTATCCCAGAAACGTCATCGGCATCGCGTATCGCCCGATGTCCACCCACGAGGAATCTGCCACCTCGCGAACTTGAAACGAATCGGGTGGCGGTCCGGTTCTCCAGTACACAGGTTCCGTTCACGGCTGGACATGCCGAGGATGCCTCGACCACTACCTCGACACGGGCGCGGCCCGCGCCGAGGCCAAGGACCGGAAGGATGGCGAACGGATGCTCAGCAAGCACGCCATGAACAACGACAACCCGACCTTCGTCACTGCGGATGGTAGACGCCGGGACGGCGGTGGACAGCGATATGTTCCTCACCGCCGTTCCGGTGCCGATTCATACGGTGCGACCCGCCGATGACAACGAAAGGACCACCCCGACAATGAAATTAGCTCTTGCAGACCTGACCGACGACGACCGCGAGCAGATCGACTTAACTTTCCATGAGGCTGGGCACAGCATCGCGGCGGTGGCCCTCGGCGGCACCCTGCGATCCTCTGTGGTCGCCAGTAACCGGGCCACCGGTAAGAGGGTCTGACCAAGCTCGATGACATGCCCATGGGCCGCGAGTCCGAAATCGCGTTCGCTGGGCCGGTGATCGGCGACGGTCTTGCCGTCACAGAACACCTTGACCCGATCCAGATCCGCGAGGACCTCGATGCGCCGACCGATCACCGCAGGGTGCACCGAGTAATCGTTAGAGTCCAACCCAATGTAGTGATCCGTGCCAACCGGGTGGAGTTGCGCCATCCCACCTGCGGGGCCGCCGGCGGCAGGGCCAGCATCGCCTGCCGGCCGGCGCCGATGCGATCGGTTGGCGCACACCCCAGTACCCGGCGCCGTCGAGCGTTGACGATCTGCAACCACTTGCCGAACTGGTAGTTGAAATCCCCAGGGCCGCTGAAGGTTCGGCCGGGAAGAAACGACCGCTCGAAGTAATCATGGGCCCGTTCGATGATGCCCTTGTGTTCAGGTTCGCACGGTTTGAGCACCACCACCTTGGTGCCCAACACACCGCGGAACGCCTGACAGTCGCGGAGTGCGCGGCACCGCACCCAACGCGCTGATCAGCTGCCACCACCCGGCGAACAAATCCTCAGCCCGCCGTGACGGCAGCAAGATCGCCGAGAGCCACCGCGAATACCCCAACACCATCGTCAGCACCGGCAGCTGCAACGGCGAGCGGCTCTGCCCATAACCGACCGGCACCTGCGTGGGCGGGAACCAAAGATCGCACTGGGCCACATCACCGGCGTCATAGCTGGTGCGCCCCGCCGGATCCGGTGGCAGATACGCCGGGCGCAACTCACGAACCCGCTCATTGAACACCGTCACCCTTTGGAGCAGCGACGGTGTCCCGCTTGCAGGCATCGAATTCCAGTCGCGCCACGGCGACAACCTCATGCTATGGGCACGTTCGAACGGGACACCGCCAGCACCGCGCCACCGCAAATAACACCGATCGATGCACGCCCCATCGACCCTGAGGACCCAGACCTCGCCGAAGCAATGCGGCTGCACCGACTGAAGTGGTCGATCTGAACGCACAACCTTTGAACCCTTTCGCTCAATCCCCTGATCGCCTGCGATCGCCGGAGCACCGAAACGAATTCGTCAGGGCAAGTCCACTGCCTGAGGTCGATACACCTCCTGCAGACCACCATCGACACGTTGGCGCAAAAGGACTGTCGCGGAACTGGGCCGAAGTTCATTAACGTAGCGACGCTCCGATTCATCCGGGCGGGAAGAGGAGGGTGCGGGTGCCGATGCAAGCGCGCGCATTCTGGGTCCGCGAACCCGGCCGGGGCGAGATTCGCACCGTCGCGCTGCCGGAGCCTGGTCCGGGCGAGGTGCTGGTGCGCACGCTACGGTCCGGGGTGAGTCGCGGCACCGAGAGACTGCTGTTCCGTGGCGGAGTCCCGCAGAGCCAGTACGACGTGATGCTCGACGCAACCGTCACGAAGCCATCGCTGCCCCGAGTATCACCGCTCACACCAGTCCCAAACGTCTCGCAGGCAAATCAATCGGCACCATGGCCGCCGCCCCACTGGCAACGCTCGCATGGGAGTCGACAATCTCCGTCTCCTGGCTACCCAAGAGCGTGGCGCCCGGCCTCCGCTTTGGAGTCGTCGTTGGCCCAACGAAATTCATCGGAGCACTCGAGCGCGCAATCCACGCAACGACCTGGAACACACCGGCGCTGACAATCGATCGCCACCGGGTGGATCAACGACGGCACCGTCGCTCGTCTGGAAGCCGAGAAGCGGGCCGACGCGCAGCGTAGGCACGCTGTCGCCCACAACGTTCTCGACGGACTCAACGTCGTCGTCGTATTTCCTATGGCTTCCGCTGTCTGGCGAAGCCCGGGCTGACCAAGTAGCCGCTGCGCTCATGCGCGAAACCGGGTCGGGTCTTTACGACCGAACCCTTTGCGACAACCAAGAATCCACCCCACGAGATCGGGTTGGTGCTCGGGTCGGTAGACGTCGACGTCCTAGCCGAGGCACTTGACACAGTGAAAAGGTGATCGGGGCCTGCATCTATCGATGGGGTAACCAACCGTAAACCATTCTGACGTTGTGGATTTCGTAGGCAATCAACCCTTGCTGCCGTCCACTTCGGCTCGTACGCGCGCACAGGAAGCCGCATCACCGGCGCCGGTTCTCGGTGAGCAGCTCGGCAAGATCAACACGCGGCGTTATGCGTGATCTGGCCGGCAACGATGCGCGTCGTGGGTAGGGCGTCGCACTTCCGAGTACCTAGCGTGTAGTGGTACGGACGTGCAGATAACGGCTTCGTCGAAATCTATTGGACTGCGGTGCTTATGCGCAGCTTCGCGTCGGGCGTACGCCGGTAGCGGGCATAGTGTCCGCGACTGCTGCTCGTGCCGAAGCACTCGATCCGGCGGAACAACAATTCCATATCACTAGCCCAGTCGTAAGGAGACGTAGGTGCCGAGCAAAACCATAGTCATCATCGGCGCGAGCAGCGGGATCGGTCAGGCCGCCGCGATCCGACTCGCCAACGACGGGCATCACGTGGTGATCGCTGCGCGGCGGGCCGATCGGTTGGCTCAGATCACTGAGCGGATAACTGCTGTTGGTGGCCGGGCGACGGCACTCCCCGTCGATGTGACCGACCAGGCGTCCGTCGCGACGCTGATTGACCGCGTGGTGTCCGAGTTCGGTCGCCTTGACGTCCTCGTCGAATGTGCCGGTCTGATGCCGCTCTCGCCGCTGGCGGCGCTGAAGCTCGAGGATTGGGAGCGAATGATCGACGTGAACATCCGGGGTCTGCTGTTCAGCATCGCAGCTGTCCTACCGCAGTTTCAGCGCCAGGGCGACGGACATTTCGTCACCATCGCCTCCACCGCGGCCCGTGAAGTACTGCCCGCCGCCGCGGTGTACAGCGCCACCAAATTCGCGGCGTGGGCGATCACTGAGGGACTGCGGCTCGAAAGCGACCCGACCCTCAGGGTCACAACGATCAATCCGGGAGTCACCGAGACTGAACTGCTTGACTCCGTCACCGATCCCGCCGCTCAGGGATTAGCACGTGCGGTGTGGAACAAGATCGCAATGTCACCCGAAGCCGTCGCCGCCGCGATCTCCTACGCGATCGCTCAACCCGATGTGGACGTCAACGAAATTGTCGTACGGCCCGCAGGGCAACGCTACGGGTGGCTGGCTCCGTGACCGGCGGACGCGGGGACGGCGCTAGCAATGCCGCCTGCAGGTCACGGTTCTCAGCGAGGGAAGAGCGTTCGGCGCAACGTCACGCCCGGTGGCTCCCCGTAGCGTGTGGCATGCGTTTCAGCGAATCGGCCTAGATTCGTGAAGCCCCAGCTGTGCGCGATCGACGCCACGGTGGCTACGGACGGATCGGACTCCACCAGCGCGCGGTGCGCTCGACGCAACCGCACGTCGCGCATATACGCCATGGGTGTCGTTTGCAGCTCGCAGCGAAATGCCTGTTGGAGGGCA
This sequence comes from uncultured Actinomycetota bacterium, assembly GCA_963848855.1. GTDB lineage: Bacteria > Actinomycetota > Actinomycetes > Mycobacteriales > Mycobacteriaceae > Mycobacterium. Next base: position 549,216 of record CAWKFL010000001.1, on the reverse strand, counting down.
CGAACACTGCTGCGGCTGCGCGCCGCGATTTCGGACACTGTCAACGGCAGATAGGCGTCGGCTTCAATGATGTCCACGGCCGTCTGCACCAGCCGGGACCGCGCAGGCCCGACCGGCCTGACGACGGCGCTGCGGTGGGGATGGTCAGCCACGACGAGCAGGCCGCGTACGAGGCTATCGATGAACGGCAACCCAACCAGTGGCTCACGCAGAATGCTGTCGGGGCGGGCGATCTGCTCGTAGAGCATCATCACCATCTGCGCCCAAGCGTGGCCGGCTCCGCTGTGGATCTGCATGGTGTGCCCGAAGTTGATTTGGGTGGTTGCGGTATTCCCGATTGCGTCTCTGAGAGCGTCGTCCACCACCGACCGGTCGAACTTGACGCACAGCAATCGGGTTTGCGCCGACCAGTAGGGCAGAACCGTATACATCTCGGGCTGATAGACAGTGGCATACTCCGGGTCCGCGGTGACGCGGGCGCCTCGGTGCTCCGATTCGATGTGGCCGGTCAACGGAATGTTGACGTGGTAACTGTTATGCAGTTCGCCACATTCCAACCGGACGTCCGCTCCGAATGCGATTTCGCCGACGGTGACCGGTCCGAGCCTGCCGATGCACTGCTTGAGCGAAAAGGAGCTCGGATCCTTGAGAATCTTCAGTTCCTGATCGGGATAAAGTGCCAACCCGCAGAGGGTTTCGGCTTCTCCTACCGTTTCGGCGTGCATCCAAGATGTCACTGACATTGCTCCTGTTGGGCATGAGACCTAACCCTGACGGCCCTCCACAGAGGCTACCGAAATAGTCTGGGAAAGCTTGCCGCTGGTATGCGCGATCTGGCCACAACCGATGCGTTTCGTGGGTAGGGCCTCGCGATGAGTGTTCCTAGCGTCTCCTGGTATGGAGGGTTCCGGAATGGCGCAGGTCAACAATGTCTACGAACAGATGATGACGATGGTGTTGAGTTACTGGGTCACTCAAACGATTCGGGCGGTGGCCGACCTGTCGATCGCCGATCACCTCGCGCAGGGCAGCCTGAGCGCCGCGGAAATCGCGGAGCGGGAGGACAGCGCTCCGGATAGCACGCTCCGGCTCATGCGGGCCTCAGCATCGATCGGGCTGTTGGAATCCGACAGCGGCGACCGGTTCCGCGCCACACCCCTGCTGGAGACATTGCGTAAGGACGACCCGCGCACGTTGCGGCCGCTGGCGTTGGCCGTGGCCAGGCCGGCGCATTGGCGCCCGTGGAGCGAATTCACCACCGCAGTCCGCAAGGGTGAGACGCAAGTGACGGCCACACTGGTCATGACTCTATTTGAGTACTACCAGAACAACCCGACCGAGGCCGAAGAGTTCTTCGCCGCCATGCGCAGTATGACGTCGCTGTGGGGCGATGCGATCGCGAAAGTCATTGACACGGACGGAGTGCAGTGCGCCGTCGATGTCGGCGGCGCGAACGGATCGATGCTGCAGTTCCTCCAGCAGGCCAACCCAGCGCTGCGCGGCATCGTCTTTGATCTACCCAACGTGACCGAACACGCCAGGACACAGATCGCCCGAACCGGCTTCCCGGACCGCACAGAAGTCGTCGGCGGGAACTTCTTTGAGTCGGTCCCCCGCGGCGACCTCTACTTGCTGAAGTTCATCTTGCATGACTGGAACGACGACGAGTCCATCGCCATCCTTCGGCGCTGCCGGGAGGCGATGGCAGCCGGGGGGCGGATCGCGATCATCGAATTTGGTGTCGGTCAACGTAATCCCATCGCGGCATTGACGGACATGGACATGCTTGCGATCACTACCGGCCGGGAGCGCTCGGTCGAGAATATGACGCGCTACTGGCCGCGGCGGGCTTTCAGCGCACCGCGCTGCGAGAAACGGGAACACCAAAGATCGTCATCGAGGCCATCCGTGCCGACCACGTCGCGACCAACGCCCGGTAGGACGAGTTGAGGAGTCGCCTCCATGGCCATGGGTGATGCAGCAGTGTGCTCGGACTATGACCCATACACGGATGGGGCGTTGCTCGATCCGTGGCCGGGCTACAAGAAGTTGCGTGATGCGGGACCGGCGGTGTGGTTGACCAAATACAAGCTGTTGGCGCTGACCCGGTACGACTCGGTGCGACGGGCATTGATGGATTGGGAGTCGTTTTCTTCGCGCAACGGCGTGATGATGAACGATCAGATGAACCAGGTGCTGCGCGGCAATACCCTGTGCAGCGACGGCGCCGACCATGACGCGCTGCGCGATGTGCTGGTGCGCCCGCTGACTCCCAGGGCACTGCGGCCGGTCAAAGAGCAGATCACCGCCGAAGCGGAGACCCTGGTCGACAAGCTGGCCGCCCAAGGCACGTTCGACGCCGCGACCGATCTGGCGAATCACCTGCCCGTCACGGTGGTGTCCAACCTGATAGGACTGCCCGAAAGAGGGCGAGAACGCATGCTCATCTGGGCCGCAGAGATGTTCAACTGCTTCGGGCCGATCAACGACAGAACCCTCGCGTCGTTCCCGGTCATGCAGGAAATGATGGACTACGCCACCAACGAAGCGGTGCCGGGAAAGCTCAAGCCCGGCAGTTGGGCCGAAGGCATCCACGCCGCGGTAGCACGCGGGGAGGTCCCCACGCAGGCGTGTCCGGCCATGATGGTCGACTATCTGGGACCCAGTCTGGACACCACCATCTTCGCGATCGGCACCGCGGTGTGGTTGCTCGCGAACAATCCCGACCAGTGGGACCTGGTGCGCGATGACCCGCTGCTGATGCCCAGCGCGGTCAACGAGGTGCTGCGATACGATGCGCCAATCCAGGGCTTCTCCCGCTACATCGCCCGCGACGTCGACCTCGATGGTGTTGTACTGTCCGCCGGTTCGCGCGCCATCATATTCTACGGGGCCGCCAACCGCGACGAGCGCAAGTACCCCGACCCGGATCGATTCGACGTACGCCGACGGCCGGGTGATCACCTTGGTTTCGGAGCGGGCCCGCACGCCTGTGTCGGGATGAATCTCGCCCGCATCGAAATGCTGGCGTTGTTCACCGCGCTGGCGAAACGAGTTCGTCGCTTCACAATCCTCGAGGAAGAACGAGTCCTCAACAATGTGCTGCGCGGTTTCAAGACGCTTCGGGTGTCCGTCGCCTGACGGTAGCTTTCTGCTAAGCACTGCTCGAGTTGTCAAGTGAGTGACTTGGGCAGTGTTGTGGGCCAACCATATACGTTCGTTCACCCGTACGTCCCACGGCGGCGGAGTCCGCTGAAACAGCTATTACCAAATTCGAAGTCAATGGCACTCCGGTGCATACCGGGTCGGTGGGCAACGTTGGTTCTCCGCCACGGCTTCCCGGGGGGTCGTCGGGAATGCTCAATCACGCCGCCGTCCTTCGTCGGACCGACTGTCTACCTCGCGTGCGGAACTAGTGCGCAGGTTTGCGTGATCTGGCCATCGGCTACGCGTTTCGTGGGCAGAGCGTTGCGCTTAGCACGTCTAGCGTCGGGGGCATGGACGGGTAGAAGCATGTGTCGGGGTCCACTGTCGAATTTGCGGGAGTAGGAACGTACGTATCGCTCACGAAGACAAAGACGTTCGATAGCACCGTTCAAGCGAGGAGAAGATGGCAATGAGTTCTGAGAAGGCATTCGTCCGCACCGTCGAGATGAAGGCGGATTACGACTTCATCGTCTGCGGATCCGGATCATCGGGTTCCGTGGTGGCGCGTCGACTCGCCGAAAATACCGATGTCAGCGTGCTCTTGCTGGAAGCCGGTGGGCAAGACGATGTTCCGAGTGTCATGGAGGTCGGAAAATGGGCGGCCAACTTGGGTAGCGAGAGAGACTGGAGTTTCCGAACGCTACCCAACCCGCATCTCAACGGCCGCTCTATCCCGTATTCAATGGGCAAGGTCCTTGGTGGCGGATCGAGTATCAACGTGATGTGTTGGGCGCGTGGACACCAAAGCGACTGGGATTTCTTCGCATCCGAGGCGGGCGAGGACGCATGGAGCTATCAGTCGGTGCTCAATATCTACCGTCGTATCGAGGACTGGCATGGTGCACCCGACCCAGACTATCGAGGAACCGGCGGCCCGGTTTTCGTCCAACCCTGCCCGGATCCCAGCCCGATCGCGCCCGCTCTGCTCGAGGGTGCACGTGCCGTGGGGATTCCGAGCTTTCAGAATCAGAACGGGCGCATGATGGAGAGCGCGGCGGGAGCGTCGATCATCGATCTGCGTGGCCGTGATGGCCACCGCCAATCGGTGTTCCGCTCCTACGTATCACCTGTTCTGGATCGCCCCAACCTTGCGGTCATCACCGGCGCGCTGGTAACCCGGCTGACGTTCGAGCACACCCGCGCAACCGGTGTGGAGTTCGTCCGCGATGGTCAAGTCCAGCGCGTGGGCGCGGGATCGGAAGTTGTCTTGTCCCTGGGCGCCATCCACACGCCCAAGCTGCTAATGCAATCAGGTATCGGCGACCAGGCCCAGCTAGGACCCCTAGGCATCCCCGTCCTGCAGCATCTGGCGGGCGTCGGGCAGAACCTGCAGGACCACCCCGGCTTCTCCTGTGTCTGGGAGTACGACCGGCCGCTACCACCGCGCAACTCCGGCTGTGAGGCGACCTATTTCTGGCAGAGCGACGCTGGCCTCGGCGGTCCGGATCTGCAGACCTGCCAGGGCGAACGTCCCTTTACGACTGAAGAAACCGCAGCCCGGTTCTCGCCACCCGAAAGTTCGTGGACCTTATTTACCGGCGTGCTGCGGCCGAAAAGCCAAGGCTATCTCCGGCTAACCGGGCCCGATCCGTGCGATCCGGTTCTGATTCAGCCAAACATGTTGATGCACCCAGATGACGTCAAGACGGCAGTGGCCGGCGTGGAACTGTCACGTGAGATCGCCAACTCCATCGCACTTCGTCCCTTCGTGAAACGCGAGGTGATGCCCGGCAACCTAAGCGGTGCCGATCTCGAAAACTTCATCCGCGACGCCGCCTCGACCTATTGGCACCAAACCTGCACCGCAAAGATGGGCCAAGACGCGATGTCGGTGGTCGATGGCCGACTGAAAGTGTATGGAATTGAACGACTTCGGATCGCCGATGGATCGATCATGCCCCGCGTGACCACTGGCAACACGATGGCGCCGTGCGTCATCATCGGCGAACGCGCCGCAGAGATGCTCCGGGCTGAGTACTCCCTCTAGGCCCTAATCGGGGGCCCGATCATCGTGATCATTGGGCCAGTCCTGTTGAAACGCTGGTTGTGCCCACGTAGTGACGGCAGCCGAGCGGCGATCACACCCGGGTTACGCGGCAGAGCGCAGTGGCACCAGTCATCCTCAGCCGCAACAGGAAAGAAACTAAGCATTATGCGCGCAGACGTTTATACGGAACGAAGAGGATCGAAGTAATCGAGATGCCCGACCCCAACCCGGCCCTGGGCCCCTGACCGCAAGTCCGGGTCAGTGTGGCGGAGCCGACCATCGAATGAAATCCAAGGCTAATTCGGCGAATTCGTCGGCCGATTCTATCTGTGGCATATGGCCGACGCCTTCGAAGAGGTGATGCCGAGCATGCGCAAAAAGCCGGCGGCCACTTCGAACTGATGCGCGGGCAGGATGCGATCGCGGTCACCCCACACGATCAGCGTGGGACGCCGATGGTTGGATGCTTCGGTTATCAGCTTGTTTCGCCATTCGGGTCTGATGCCGCCACGCGCCGTGCCCAGCAGGCTCGCCGTTTCGTGCGCAGTCGCGCCCGTCTCGGATCGTCGTGCTATCCACCTGCATCAGTGCGGCCAGCACAACGAGTTCACTGACCCGACGCTGCTTGGCGACAATTGGGGCGACGAGACTAGACGCCGAATGCGCTACCAAAGTGGTGTTCGCCGGTGACGAAATCGCTCGATCGATCGCCGTCGCATACGCTTGCGTACCCGCCCCCCCGTTGCTTTGGAAGGGCGACCGCCGTGGCCTCGTGGCCGCGCCGGCGCAGCTCACGGACTACTCGCTCCCGGCACCAGGTGTCGTGCCAGGCCCCATGAACTAGTACAAACGCTCTCACGTCGTTCGAACCTCCTTAACCACACATCGATGGCGAGCGGCTCGGGTATTCATCCCGCTCGAGCGCGTGCGTTATCCGGCTACCAAGAAGGCGTCTAACGGGTAGGGCATCGCGTTTCGCCGGCCTAGCGTCGAGAAGCATGGACGACCAAACGTCCGTGGGACTGTTAACGATTGGACGGAGAAGCCCGATGGAGATGGTCGGCGATCACGCGGTGGTCTTGGGAGCAAGCATGGGCGGGCTGCTGGCTGCGCGTGTGCTGGCCGATTTCTATCGCACTGTCACCGTGGTCGAACGAGACGTGTTGCCCGATACGCCAACCAACCGACAGGGCGTGCCGCAAGGGCGGCACGGACATGTGCTGATGCGACGTGGCTCACAGATCTTGTCGGACTTGTTTCCCGGCCTACTTGATGATCTGGTTGCAGACGGCGTGCCGGTGTGGAACGACGGAGACTTGTCGAAGGTTGATGTGTCGTTCCATGGGCACCAAATCGTCCGTTGTGGCCGGTTCGCCGATCTCTCATCGACGACATTCTACAGCCCCAGTCGCCCTTTTCTGGAATTTAGTGTGCGGCAACGCATCCTGGCTCTAGCGAACGTGACAATGCGACAGCAGCGCGATGTCCTCGAACTGGTGTCCACGCCGAAACGAGATCTCATCACCGGCGTTCGGATAGCCAACCGCGAAACTGGTGCTGAAGAATTACTCGACGCCGATCTCGTCGTTGACGCGATGGGTCGTGGCTCGCGGATGCCGGCGTTCCTGGAGCGCCTCGGTTACGAGCGCCCGGTCGAAGATGAGCTAGTCATCCGGCTGACCTATAGCAGTCAGCCGTTTCACGTGCCACCGGGCACGCTGAAACAAATGGTCTACGTCTACAACTTTGTTCCGGGCCGGCCGACGGCGGTTTCACTGTTCGGCTACGAGAACGACACCTGGCTGCTGACGATCCAAGGAATCGCTGGGCAGGAGACGCCGTTCGAGCACACTGAGATGCTCGAATTTGCGGCCGACGTAGCCCCAGACCATGTCGTTGCGGCTCTGTATTCGGGTCAACCGACCGGTGACGTCGCGCGACACCGTGTCCATTCCAATCGATGGCGACGCTACGACAAACTGCGCCGACTACCGAGCGGACTGCTCGGCGTCGGCGACGCGATCTGCAGCTTCAACCCGATCTACGGACAAGGGATGACGGTTGCGGCCATGGACTCACTGGTTCTGCGCGACTGTCTGTGCGACGGCGAATCCGACCTCTCGCGCCGATATTTCGCGTCCGCGGCCAAGGGAATTGGTGCTGCCTGGCAGATGGCCGTCGGCTCCGACCTGGCGTTGCCCGAAGTAGAGTCGACCCGGCCGCTATCGGTGCGCATGTCAAACACCTATAACGACTTGGTTTTATCTGCTGCGGAATCCAATCTCATAGTAGCCGAACAGTTTTGGAAAGTCCTCAATCTTGTCGAGCTTCCCCGCCGCCTGTTACATCCTTCTGTCATGGTGCGTGTCGCCATCACCAATCTCCGCCGCTTGATCGGTTTAGCGAGGACAAGAATGCCTGTGTGAAGGCCCGCGAACTCGGGAAATGTCATCGCGGCGAGAATGGATCGATGCAGCTACCCGTCATGCCGCCGATTTCGCCAATGCTGTCCAAATCGGTGACATCGATTCCTTCCGGGGCGTCCTACGAGCCGAAGTGGGACGGGTTCAGGTCTATCTGCTTCCGCGACGGCGACGAAGTCGAGTGGGGCAGCCGCAACGAGCGGCCGATGACGCGATACTTCCCCGAACTGGTCGCAGCGGCGATCGCGGAGCTACCCGAACGTTGCGTGATCGACGGCGAGATCGTCATCGCCACCGATGGCGGCCTGGACTTCGAGGCACTGCAGCAGCAGCGCATACACCCGGCCGATTCGCGGGTACGGATGCTCGCCGAGCGGACACCGGCATCGTTCATCGCATTCGACCTGCTGGCTCTCGAAGACGAGGACTAAACAGGACGACCCTTCTCCGAGCGGCGAGCGGCGCTCGTCGATGCGCTGGCAGCCTCGGGTCCGTCGATCCACCCACTCATGACTGAATCCGGTGCTGGGCGAAGCACTGTCATGTGAGCGCTGAAGGAACTGGAAGCCACAGGCTTCATCACACGCAGCCCGCAGTTCCACGACTCCGGAGCACAGCGATCCACCCGCTACTACCGCAACCATCCCCAAGCACCCCATCTAGCACCCCGTCCCGATTTGGGACCCCCGTCCCAAATCGATACCCCCTGGGGTCCCAGATCGGGACCCCTTGAACCCCCCATATGAACCATCAACCGAACCAGGAGCGGAGGCCCGTGCGCGTTCTCACTGCTCTCTCCGATCCTTGGAGGATCGGGCGGCACAATGCCGCAACGCTGATACCTGCCATTGAGTCGGCCCTGGCCTCCGGCTGGACAGCCGAAAACCTGATTCCCCATCTTTCGCGTAACCCGGGCGGTGTCCGAAATCCAGCGCGGGTCCTGGCTCGTCGGCTCGCGGATCTACCGGCCGCGCCCACACACACCTGCCCGCCCAGCATCGCGTGGTGTGGCGAATGCGAAGACGAGCACTCGCACACCATCACCATCGCCATGCCCAACAGCGCCGAAGCAGCAGCATTCTGCCCCCGGGTGTAGTCCACAAGCGCAACGAAAAGCACGTTACTCATATCCATACGTGAAGGAAGTGAATTCAATTGGAGAACAACATCTAGGAATCAGTCGCGCCGCCGCCTACCGCCTCGTCGCATCAGGCGAGCTGCCCGTGCGCCGACTCGGGGCGGTCGCGTCTACGTAGTGACCGCCGGGCTTCGCGAGCTCGTGGCATCGTGAAAGGCTCTGTACGCCAGCGCGGTTCGAAGTGGCAATACCGATTCCGCGGTGCCGAAAGGGATCCATCGACCGGCGATACCCGTGGATCACCAAAGGCGGCTTCCACACCAAGAAACAGGCATGCCAAGCCTGCCGCGAAGCGATGGCAGAGGCCGATCGCGTCACCGGCGTGCCTGCTGCCTTCGCCGAAGGACTCGACCTCATCCGGCGCGGCGGCCGTTACCTCGTCATGGGCAACCTTTCTCCCGGCCGCACGGTGCCCTTCGATCCCGGCTACGTCACCCGCAAAGCGCTGACCATCGAACACGTCGACCGCTACGAAGCCCGCTACCTGAGCAAGGCGCTGGACTTCTTGCAGCGCCACCAATCGGCCTCCCCCTTCGACAAGCTGGTCGACGCGGAATTCGCCCTCGCCGACGTGAAGGGGCACTCGACGCCTCCGCGCAACGTAAAGTCACACGCGCGGCGATCACCATCACCAAGGCACCGAAGGACACCGACCGCGTAGCCGGCCTGCCAACCGCGGCGCACTGACGGCGCTTGCCATTTTCGGTGTCGCCCCGAATAACGCCGAAGTCAGGTGAGCAGCCTATGGCGGGAAGCGGACACACGTACGCAGCAGCAACTGCTGATAACAGAAGAATCGCGATACCGACGGCGATCAGTAGCCAGAGGGCGGCGCTCACGCGGTCTCTTGCGAGGTAGGGATCTTCGCTCATGAGGCCCTCTGTGTCCGTTCGAGTTCGAGGCAAACCGGCGTTACCTGATCTTAAAGTTGGCTAAGCGGGGACGAATACAACGGCGAGTCTGAATGTCGGAACGTAGGCCCTTCCACGAGGGATGCCGCAGCGAGCCGCCGAACTCGTGGTATTCGACACCCCGACAAGGTGTGGGCAAGCCCATTGCGCGTGGGCCGCGATGACTTTGAAACTGAATCGAGGAACGGCGAAGTCAGTCGGCTGAGCGGCTGCAGCAGCCGTGTCAAGATCCGGCGTTGTGTGGAGTTGAATCCGGTGCCGACCACTCCGCTTCGGCGACGTGCCCGGCTCGACACCAGCGCAGCGCTCAAACCAGCAACCCCGCCGCCGACAACCGCGCAATCCCACTCACTAGGCACGATCTATGGTTCCCCAGCGCGAGGTGGCCAAACTTTGCGGTGCCCAGCAAATGGTTCGCATAGGCCGGACCAAAATAGGTAGAGCGAACGTAAAAGGACTTCCATCACCCCGTAAGACATGACCGGCTCAAACATCGAGGACGTCCAATCGCACTACGACCTGTGCCGGTTGACGTGGGCCTTCGCGGGGTATCTGGCGTCAACACGCGGTTAGTCGCGTGCCCTGTTTGGCTGTGGTTGCTTCGGAGCCCGGGACTTCGGCGCCTCCCGGTCACACGCGGTCTTGTCGGCTGCTCTCCTAGGAGGTCGCTATGCCCATGCGGTTGACCGTCGGGACTCACTACGCGGGGCAAACGTCATGGTGGTTGAGCGGTGAGAACAACAGGGTTGTCGCGTGGGCCGGACGCACGTTTGATTCGGTGACCGCCGCCACGTTGGCTGCCAATGATTTCAAAAGGTGTTCCGCTACCACAGAATTCGAAGTTTACGATGGTGCGCGGGGTAGCTGGCGCTGGCGTGCCTGGCACGGCGATCAGCAGGTCGCAGTGTCGGCCAACGGCTTCACCACTAAACAGAACGCCCGACGCGCCGCCGACAGCGTGCAGGCCGAGGCCTCCGCATCCGGTGGACCCTAGTCCGCTTCCGGCGAAACCTCGGCGTGACACAGGGATAGCGCACCCAAGCAGAAAACGCCCTTCGAGCGGCCGCTGATGTGGCGGCGCTTACGTCTCGATCGGCGCGATGCGGCCGGCGAAGGTGACCGCCTCGACGCGTGTTCCCGGGAGTCCGCCTCCGCCTTGGGGATCTCGGCGTTGAGGTTTACAGACTTGACCATCATCAGCGGAGTGTCGCCCTGGCGGCGCACGCCATTCGCAAGTCGCACCCCGAGGCGTTGTGCGCGTGCCCTGAGGCGTCGCGGTTGATCACGGCGATAGGGCCGCGGCGCCGACGCGGTCATCAGTTCGAGTAGTGGACCTGTTGCATGCCGTAGACGGGTGTGGTCAGGCCTTCGTAGCGAGCCTTCAACTGCAGCGCCAGATACAGCGAATAAAACCGTGACAGATGCAGATTGCCGCCGTGAAACCACAGGTTGTCCTGCTGCGTTGGCTTCCACATGTTGCGTTGCTCGCCTTCCCACGGGCCTAGGTCCTTTGAGGTGCCCGACCCCAGGCCCCACACCTTTCCGACCTTGTCGGCCACGTCCTGGCCGATTAGGTCGGCGGCCCATCCGGTCATCGAGCCGTAACCGGTCGCGTACACAACGAGATCGGCCGGCAGCACGGTGCCGTCATCGAGCACCACCGAGTCCTCCGTCAACCGCTCGACCTGGCCGTGGGCCAGCTTGATGCTGCCGTCGACGATCAGATCCGAAGCGCCCACGTCGATGTAGTAGCCCGAGCCGCGACGGAGATATTTCATGAACAGGCCCGAATCGTCCTCGCCCCAGTCCAGTTCGAACCCTGCGGCTTCCAGTCGTGCGTAGAAGTCCTTGTCCCGCTTGCGAATTGCGTCGTAGACCGGCTTCTGGAAATCGGCCATGAGGCGATACGGCAACGATGCAAACGTCAGGTCCGCCTTCTCGGTCGTCACACCCGCCGCCACCGCACGCTCGGAGTACAAATCACCTAGAGCGAGTTCCACCATCGATTCGGATCTGACGATGAGCGTTGACGAACGCTGCACCATCGTCACTTCGACGCCGTTCTCCACCAACGCCTTACAGATATCGTGGGCGGAATTATTGGACCCGATCACCACCGCCCGCTTGCCTACGTACCGATCCGGACCGGCGTGCATGCTCGAATGGTGCTGATCGCCACCGAACACGTCCTTGCCCGGAAGCGTGGGCACATTAGGCTTGCCGGACACACCCGTAGCCAGCACCAGATGCGTCGGCCGCAGCGTCACCCGCTCGCCGTCACGGTCCACCTCGACGGTCCACCGCTGCGCCGCTTCGTCAAACGCCGCAGACACGCAGGTCGCCGACGTCCAATACGGCACTTCCATCACCTTGGTGTAGTACTCGAGCCAGTCGCCGATCTCGTCCTTGGACGCGAACACCGGCCAGTTCGCCGGGAACGGCAGATAAGGCAGGTGGTCGTACCACACCGGGTCATGCAGACACAGCGATTTGTACCGCTTGCGCCACTGGTCGCCGGGCCGCTCGTGTCGCTCCACCACGATCGTGGGCACCTGCAACTGACGCAGCCGCGCGCCCAAGGCGATGCCGCCCTGCCCGCCCCCGACAACCAGGACGAACGGCTGGTCGCGGCAACCCAGGGGCTGCTGCTCCTCGAGCCGCTTCCCTGCCCCAGACCGGCCGTCCGGATCCGCCCCGTGCACCGCATCCATCACCCGCGTCGGTGCGCTGCGCTCTTCAAATCCCTTCAGCTCGGACATCGCGGTCAGCAGCGTCCACCCCTGGTCGCCTTTCAACCGCAAATGGCCGACGCCGCGCCCATCGGCCGTGTCGAATTCGATGAACGCCGAGGTGAGGACACCGCCGCCCGCGTCATCCTCGGTCGGCGTCTCCCTGGTGCGAAAGCGCGACGGATCGGTCTCGGCCAGCCGAGCGGTGAGCATGTCGGCGATCCCGTCCCGGCCCTCGACGGTCGTGATGTTCCACGTGAACGCGACGAGATCGCGCCAGAAACTGTCGGGCGCGAACTTGGCGACCACACGGTCGATGTCACGCGCCGCCAGCGCGGCTTCGAAATCGGCCAGCCACGCGTCCACGCGCTCCTGGGGAGACTGCTCGCTGGCGGGGCAGACAGCCGCGCTCACCAGGCTACCGATCCGCTGTCGTCGAAGAAGCCGCCACTGACGGCGTCGTTGCCGATCGTGGCCCAACGCACAACCGCCTGCGCACCTTCATCGGTGCTGCGCTCGCCCTTGAAAGCGTTCAAATCCGTGGCCACATATCCGGGGGCGACGGCATTGATCTTGATATGTGCTGTATTGGGATTGTCACGAAATGCGTTGGCGTACTTAACAGTTAGCACGTTGACCGCGACCTTGGTCGCTGAGTAGATGAGCGACTCGTGTGAACGGGCGAACATCGTGTCGGTGTCGGTGGTGTTGGCGAACGTGGCGGAGCCGCTGGAGACATTGACGATTCGCGGTGTGACGGATTTGCACAACAGCGGTAGCATCGCATGGATGACACGGATCGTTCCGAAGACATTGGTGTCGAACTCTGGGTGCGCATCGGCTGCCGATACCTCGAGCGCATGCTTCCGAAGAAGGACGCCAGCGTTGTTGACCAAGGAATCCAGACGACCGAACTCGCCGGCGATGTAATCGGCCGCGTGCTGCACGGACGCATCGCTTGTGATGTCGATGACGATGGGATGCACGGTGATTCCTTCGGTGCTCAGACCGGCCGCGGCCCGGGCGCCGCGATCTGGGTCGCGGCTACCGAGGAGCACGAGCACGCCACGTTTGGCGAGTTGTCGCGCCGTCGCGAGACCGATCCCCTTGTTGGCGCCGGTCACCAGAGCGATCTTGCGATCAGACATGTTGTCACTCATTCACAGTTTCTTGCGTGGTCAAAGGTCAGCACGGGCCCGCGGCCGTGCTTTATACGTCAGTAGTCGCTACCCCCGATCCCCGCGTCGTGCTGGGCGGAATCAACGTCGATTCGACGAATTGCTTGCGACCGATTTCGGGCGGTGGGACTTCGATCGATGCGTATCTTCCACACACCGACGACGTTGACGCCTAGGGCGATGGGTCACGGTGTCGAGGACGCGACGGTACTCGCGTGTTCGGCGTTGTATCGCTCTCCCACAATTCGACCGGGAGCGAAAACGTCAGCGAGGTAGGCGACTTCGTCGGCGCTGATCGCGACGGATGTGGCTTCGAGATTCTCCTGCACGTAGTTGATCCGCTTGGTCCCGGGGATCGGCACCACGTCCAACGGCTGGGCCAACAGCCAGGCCAACGCCAGCTGACCCGGACGGCAGCCCTTGTCGGCGGCCAGTTCGGTAAGCGACTGCACTGGCGCCAGATTGGTCGCCAGGTTGTCCGCTGCGAAGCGGGGGTTGGTCGAGCGGAAGTCGCTCTCGTCGAAGGTGTGTCCGGGCTTGAGCGCACCGGTCAGCGCGGACCTACCCAACGGGCTGAAGGGCACCAACGTCACGCCCAACTCGCGGCACGCGTCGCTGATGGCGCCTTCGACGCGACGCTCCCACAGCGAGTACTCGCTTTGCAGCGCGGTGATCGGATGGACGGCGTGGGCGCGACGCAACAAACCGGCGTCCACCTCGCTGAGACCGATCGCGCGCACCTTGCCGGCGGTGACGAGCTGCGCCATCGCGCCCACGGTGTCTTCGACCGGCACCTTCGGATCGAGCCGGTGGCAGTAGTAGAGGTCGATGACCTCGGTGCCCAGCCGGCGCAGGCTGGCCTCGCACGCCGCAGCGACATACTCGGGGCGCCCGTCGATGACGACGCGGTCACCTTTGTCGTTGAGTTTCGCGCCGAACTTCGTCGCCAGGACCACGTCAGCGCGGCGGGTCCGGATGGCCGAGCCGATCAATTGCTCGTTGTGGCCGAATCCCCTGACCTGTTTCGACCACGCGACGTCTGCGGCGCCGTAGCCGTCTGAGGTGTCCAGAAAGTTCACCCCGAGCTCGATCGCGGACCGGATTGTGTTGACCGATTCGCGGTCATCGGCGCTGCCGTAGAACTGCGACATCCCCATACATCCCAAACCGATCGGGCGCACACTCAACTCCGAATGTCCGAGCGTCACCCGCGCCGATCCCGGGATCGCGGCCGTCGGCGAGTTTCCCGAAGCTGCCATGACACGACTCCTTTCCAATAAGTGATACCAATACTATCAATTATGTGATAGTCGCGCTATCGGATGATCGGTGCGGCAAGATCCACGCCATGAGGGGATCGGAAAGGTGACCGCCGGTGCGTCGTGACGCCGTCATCAACCGCGACCGGCTCATCAAGGCCGCTGAGGAGGTGTTCGCCGCGCAGGGTACCGCCGCGACACTGGACGACGTGGCCAAGGCCGCCGGGGTCGGTCCGGCCACGCTGTATCGCCGGTTCGGCAATAAGGAGGCGCTTGTTCAAGCCGTACTCATCGACTTCTTCCAGCGTCTGATCGACCTGGCGCAAGACGCCGGGAAAGCACCCGCGCACGAATGCCTGGACGTTTTCCTCCGGACGGTCGGCGTCGAGCTCGCCGAGAAGGCAGGCCTATCGGCCTGGCAATGGGGCGATCTCGCACCTGAGCACCTCGTCGCAGAGTTACAGCGCCGTTCCGCAGCGCTGTTGGCCCGCGCGCAGCAAGCCGAAGCGGTGCGAAATGACTTGACCCCCGCTGACATCACGGCGGCGGTCTGGGCCCTACGTGGGGTGATTCACTCCGAGCGCGCCAACGCGGTGTACCCGGGCCAAGAACTCTGGCACCGCCACCTGCGAACGATCCTGCGCGGCTTCCACGTTGGAGGTCACCCAGCTGACCGGTGACGAGGCTTTGCGTCGGCGAGAAGACGGAGAATTCGTTAAAGCTCGGCGTGTCACAGCCTTTTGGTGTCTACTCGCGGTCTGCCGTTCGCGCTCCTTAGTCCGCCCATCCCCGCTTCATTTTTTGAGGCGCATGCCTCATCCGCCATGACGGCCGTCCAGTCGACCATTTCTGCATGCAAAGTTCGCCACCGCACTATCGGTGGCATCCAGAATGTTGGGAGGCGGTCTTGTTCACGATCGATGAGCTGGCGGCGATTCCGCTCTTCTCGGCCCTCGAGAAAATGAGCTGGACTACACCTCTATTCAACAAAACCCGTTAGCCGAATTCTCACGCCGCCGTTCTACTGCTGAGCAGTTGGCAGCGAGCGCTTCACGGAGGTTCGGCTCGGCGTCAAAGCTCGTCGTTACGGACACGGTTGACGATCAGCTGCCTGATGCCGGAATCGCTGCCGGGGAAGGCAATTCGTACCCATAGGCCCCATGTGGGCCATTCAGACATCACGAGCAATGGAAGGCATGAGCGATTACAACACAGCCACAGTGTTATTCGTCACGGTGACGTTTTGCGCACGGCCAGGGCAGAGCGAGGATCGCTCCGGAAATTTCGCTAGGGCTAGGTTGCACCTGGATCGACACCGTGGATCGTCGATTCAGTTCCGCGGTGCTCGTTCCATCATTCCCGAGGCAGCCACTCTACGGGTCAGCCGTGTGATCGTCGGAATGCACGAATGATCAATTGGCAATCACTCTACAAGCTAGTTTCGGGAACCCGACGGGCCGACCCACCTTGCTATCAATTATGTTGCTGTACAACGTATTTCGAGTATCGACAACTTACCTAACTGTTAGGTATACACGCGCCGCTCGGCGGCTAGAACCGTCGGCCGCTAAGTGACATCACAACGTGTGCTCCTGTCGGTGAGTGGTCGCATAGGTGGCACTTGAATGCGGGTTCTTCGCCGAAGCGGATGTGATGCGGTTGGGCTGGCTGTGATGACCGTACTCACGGTGGATGCGCACCTGTCGCGGGATGCGCACCTGTCGCGGTTCGGCACCGCGGACGCCTGCCTCAGCTCTGAGCACAGCGGGGGTGTGTGATCGAATCCTAAACGCCGGCAGCGCGTTCCAGGCCTTTGAGTGCATCTTCGAGATGGCCGATCAGGCGCTGCAGGTGCGGCACGCTTCGCCGGCATCCGACGAGCCCGAAATCGAGGTTGTCGGCGTTGGTCGCCACGGTGATGTTGACTGCCTGCCCGTCCAGCGCGATCCCCAGCGGATAGTTGCCGTCGAGCCGCGCGCCGTTCCAATACATCGGCTCCCGAACGCCGGGGACGTTCGAGATCACGATGTTAAACGGCGGCTGGGTCCAGGAAACAAAGCCCGGCACCGCTGCCAGGGCGAGTGGGGCGATCAAGAGCGCCGACAATGCCAGCACCTGGAGCCGACCCAGTTGGGACAACACCTTCTTGTTGTCACGCATCGATGTGCTAATCACCTCGAGGCGTTGGGCCGGATCGTCGAGGTTGGTGGCGAGGTTGCACAGAACGGTGCCAACCATATTGCCGCCACCATCGGCGTCTCGCTCGGTGCGCAGGTTCACCGGCACCATCGCGATGAGAGGCCTCGACGGCAGCTTGCTGTGTTCGATGAGATACGCGCGCAAAGCGCCGGCACACATGGCGAGAACAACGTCGTTGACCGTAACGCCGGCCGCACTCTTAACCTTCTTGATGCGCTCCAGCGACCACGATTGCGCAGCGCACCGCCGCGCTCCGCCGATGGGAACGTTGAACATGGTACGCGGCGCCACGAAGGGCAGTGCCAGTTGCTGTTCAAGCAGAGCGGCACGTGCCAGCTTGACTGTCGAGCCGAGCGCCGCCACCGATGCCTCAAGTTGAGCCAACCCGGCCGATCGCGACCGGTTCGGCGATTCGCGGTCTCGGTGCCTGGGTGGCAGGGCCCACGGCACTCGTGTTTCGGTGTCGGAGGGATCGGCAGTCAGCGCCCGCTGCATCAGCTTCAGTGCCGAGACGCCGTCGATCAGCGCGTGATGAAACTTGACGTACACCGCGAACCGTCCGTCGTTGAGTCCCTCCACCAGATGCGCCTCCCAGAGCGGACGGTGCCGGTCAAGCAGGCTGCCGTGCAGGCGCGAAGTCAACTCGAGCAGTTCGCGCACCCGCCCCGGCGAGGGCAACGCCAAGCGGCGCAGGTGGTAATCGAGATCGATGTCGTTGTCGAAGGACCACGCCAGATTGGTGATTCCGCCAAGGATTTTCGCTGGACGCTTGCGGAAGGTGGGTTGAACCTCCGGGATGGCGATCATCGCCTCATAGGCTTGTCGAACGAACTCCGGTCCCGCCCCGTCCGGCGGCATGAATAACTGCAAACCACCCACGTGCATGGGGTGCTCACGGGACTCGGCTAACAAGAACATCGAATCGGTCGGCGATATCAGCCTCATGGCGCTCCATCTCTCGGCACAGACGTACCCATCTGGGCTCAATCAATCAACCCCCGTCGATCCCATCAAGCTTGGGAACGATAGACGAAGGGACCTACCGCGGCGGACACTGACCAACCGGCGCGCTCGGGAACTCGCCGGCTGTAGACGATCACGTCACCGGAGTAGCAGGCCTTTGAGACCCGCACCTCGGCAACCAGGTCGGCGCCGAGAAGCGCAGAGTTCCCACGTCAGCGGCTCTTGCAGAGTCGGTCGCCATAATTCGGCACCGGGTTTCCCCGGTGGGCTGCGGATACCATGCCCGACAACATCTTCCGGGTCGACAGCCTGGCGGAAGCGCGCGGTGGCCGACACGCTGACCCAGCCCGAGACGCTCGGTCTGTCTTCGGCGGCGGTCGGGCTCATCGCCACCGTGTACCTGGCCGGCGAGGTGGTCGGCGCGCTGTTCTTCGGGCGCCTGTCGGACAAGCTCGGTCGACGCAACCTTTTCATGATCACCTTGGGTGTGTACCTCGTGGGCAGCGGTCTCACCGCGTTCACATTGGGCAATAGCACGGGCTGGATCGTCTACCTGTACATCACCCGGTTTATCGCCGGTATGGGCATCGGCGGAGAATACGCTGCCATCAATTCGGCGATCGACGAACTGATCCCGGCCCGCTTCCGGGGCAGAGTCGACATCGCGATCAACGGCACGTACTGGGCCGGCGCGATTCTCGGCACGCTTGGCACGTTCATCTTCCTCAAGGCGATCGACCTGAGCCTGGGCTGGCGGCTGGCCTTCCTGATCGGCCCGGTCCTGGGCCTGGTGATCCTGCTGGTGCGGCGGAACTTGCCGGAAAGCCCGCGCTGGCAGGTGATGAACGGCCGGGTGGAGGCCGCCGAGCGCACGATCACCCACATCGAACACGAGGTGCAGTCCACCGGCAAAACACTGCCCGCGGTCGACGAAAGCAAGGCGATCGAGCTGCAACCCACGGCAAAGATCGGCTTCCTGGCACTGACCCGAGTGTTGTTCCGTGACTACCCGAGCCGATCGATCCTGGGTGCGGTGCTCATGATCAGCCAGTCGTTTCTGTACAACGCGATCTTCTTCACCTACACCCTGGTGCTCGGCAAGTTCTACGGGGTGGCCTCGGAGTCGGCGCCGCTGTACCTGATCGCGTTCGCCGTCGGGAACCTCGCGAGCCCGTTGACGCTCGGGCACTTCTTCGACACCATCGGCCGCAGGAAGATGATCACCGGCACCTACCTGGTGTCGGGTCTGCTGTTGGCCGTGAGCGCGGTCTTGTTCAACGCCGGGGTGCTCAACGCAATTACCCAGACCATTGCCTGGTGCGTCATCTTCTATTTCGCGTCGGCCGGGGCCAGCGCTGCCTACCTCACCGTGAGCGAGATCTTTCCGCTGGAGGTTCGGGCGAAGGCGATCGCGGTGTTCTTCGCCATCGCCCAGTGCTTTGGGGCCCTCGGTCCGGTCATCTACGGCGCGCTCATCGGCGATGGCTCCCAGCCCTTCCCGCTGTTCCTGGGCTACCTGCTCGGTGCGGCAGTGATGATGGCCGGCGGACTGGTGGCCTGGTTCCTGGCGGTCGATGCCGAAGGCAAGTCGTTGGAAGACATCGCCACCCCACTGGCAGCCGCCGGCGCCCGCCGCCGGACGGGTTCAGTCCGTGCCGAGGGGGCAACCCCGCCCTACTCGCCCTAAGTTTGGCGGATCGCGGATGAAGTGGGGACATACTCCTAAGGGCTGAACCGTGACGGCGTCACCGGAGCCCTTTCGCTCGGGCACCACGGAGCGGCGTTCTACTTGGAGCAGGTGCCTAAGTCGTCAGGCGAGCCGCTTGGTGGCACTGTCACGGCGCCACTGCCGCACCGTCGAGATCGCGGTCTTCAATCCGCGGCGACGGCCGGTCGTCGGGTCGGTGCGGGCGAATCCGGGCTCGAGTTGGGTGAACATCCGCTCGCTGCGGGTTTCCGGGGCGTTGTCGGCGGTATCGCGCAGATACTTGTTCGGCAGCGAGAGCTTGGCAATGGTGCGCCACGTCTTGCCGTACTGCAGTAGGAATGAGCCGGTGGTGTAAGGCAAGTCGTACTTGTCGCAGACCGCACGCACCCGCACCGCGATTTGGGAGAGCTGGTTGCTCGGCAGGTCCGGATAGAGGTGGTGCTCGATCTGGTAGCACAGGTTGCCGCTCATGAAGGCCAGCGTGGGTCCGGCGTCGAAGTTGGCGCTGCCCAGCATCTGGCGCAGATACCACTGGCCCCTGGACTCGTCGACCATGTCGGTCTTGGTGAATTTCTCCGCGCCATCGGGGAAGTGCCCGCAGAAGATCACCGCGTTCGACCACACGTTGCGGACGACGTTGGCCATCGCGTTGGCCGTCAGCGTCGACTTGTAGGTGGCCGCCGGCGACACAGACGTCAGCGCTGGGTAGGCGACATAGTCCTTGACCACCTGCCGCCCGGCCTTGGTGGCGAACTCGCGTATCCGGACCCGGGTGGCCCCGCGATCGTCGCGACCCTTGGACATCTTGCCCAGTTCCAGGTGCTGCAACCCGACTCCCCACTCGAATCCGAGCGCGAGGATCGTGTTGAACAGCAGGTTGCCGAGGTTGAACGGCTTCCAGCGCTGATCGCGGGTGACCCGCAGCGTGCCGTAGCCCACATCGTCGTCCATGCCGAGAATGTTGGTGTACTTGTGGTGCATGAAGTTGTGGGTGTAGCGCCAGTGCTTGGACGCCCCGCTCATGTCCCACTCCCATGTCGAGGAGTGGATCTCGGGATCGTTCATCCAGTCCCACTGACCGTGCATGACGTTGTGGCCGATCTCCATGTTCTCCACGATTTTGGCCACGCCCAATGTCACCGTGCCGGCCCACCACGCCGAGCGGCGTGAACTGGCCGCCAGCACGACCCGGCCGGCCGCCTCCAGCACGCGCTGTGCGGCGATGGTGCGGTGGATGTACCGGGAATCGCGTTCGCCGCGCGCGTCTTCGAAGTCCTGCCGGATCGCGTCCAGCTCTACGCCCAGGCTCTCGATGTCGGCTTCGGTGAGATGTGCAAATTCTTCTACATCTGTAATCGCCATATCCTGCCTTTCTGCAGTCGCTTCCCTACTCTAGCGTAACCTACGCTTCCGTAGGTTACCGCCGGGTAACGTCGCCTCTGCCAGCGCGCGGTCCCCGGAAGCAGCGCAAATGCATGTTTGCATCGCGCTGCGCTCCAAGACGTCGCCGATCGGGTGCGGCGGCACTGTTGAGCTGTCGATTCGGTGACGTATTGGCGGCCGTGCAGGCGTAACCCTGGCGGGTGAACGCCCGGGGTGGGTGCGGTCGTACATCG
Organism: uncultured Actinomycetota bacterium; assembly: GCA_963848855.1. Taxonomy (GTDB): domain Bacteria; phylum Actinomycetota; class Actinomycetes; order Mycobacteriales; family Mycobacteriaceae; genus Mycobacterium. The sequence continues at coordinate 527,898 of CAWKFL010000001.1, read as the reverse complement.
GTGTTACGTCAAATGCAACGGGGATGCGCTTGACAATCCACTTTGGGTAGCGTTAAGGAAACCGGGCCCCCCTGCCCAGGCAGCGACAGCGCTTGTTACTCGACAACTGAATTTCGCTAATCCAATTGCAACAGAAGCAACTTCAATCATTCTCGCCTATCGTCCGTCCAGTAGTGTTTGCGGCAGTTGGCTCCCTGCGGCGGCGGGCGGCTCCGGCAAGACTGGCAAAGGGTACTTATTCGAACGGTGTGGTATTCCTCCCACCGGCGCTCCATATCGACCTCACGGCACCCAGGACTTGCGCGCGGATTACGTCTTCGAAGACGCGGCGAGCTGCTTCTGCGCGAGTTGCACGCAGGAGATGAAGCCGAGTTTGGAATAGACGAGGGCGAGGTGGGTTTGCACGGTCCGTGATTACACGGTCCGTGATTATACGAAAGCCGTGTGCGATGCCCACTGGCCGGCAGCCCGTTAGTGGCGAGCGCGGTGCGGGCCCAGAATGCGTCGGGCGACCGTCGACGGGTCGACCGGCTCGGTCCTGTCGAGCGCCGTAGCTGCGCGGGGTCGGCGCAGCCGAGCCTCCGCTGCATCGCACGTCATGTCGGCCTCCCGCGGCGGTGTGTGGCGACGCCCGGGTGGCAAGGATTCCATAGTTTGCTGACGGGTCAGCGCGGCGTAGAGTTCCCCTTAGGCCGGGGCAAACGGTGTAGTCCGCTCTGGGGGTTTCATGGGTCTTGAGCGAAACCAACCGCATGGCCGCGCTGCCAGTCCAGAGCGAGCCATCGCCGGCAGCGGGGAGACCGCGGGCTCGCTTTTGCTTGACCCCGCGGTGGTCGATGACGTGCGGGCATTGCGCGCGGTGCTGAAGGTGTCTCAGGCCGTCTTGGGTGCCCACCGTTTCAATGACGCACTCGAGGTAATCGCCGAGCAAACCCGTGCTGCTTTGGGGGCGGCCTCGTTTTCGATAAGCCGCTGGGAACGCGAGCGCGGCGTCCTGCGCACGATGATCAATGTCGGTGAACTGGGGCCCGGCGAACAGCGCTGGCCAACAGATGAGGAGTACCCCCTCGCCGACTACCGCGACGTCGCCGAGCTGCTCGCGCAGGGACGGCCGTACATCACCACCCTCGACGATGACCACATTGACCCAGCCGTCGAGTCGCTACTTCGTCGGCTGAACAAATACAGCGAACTCGCGGTGCCGGTGATGTACGAGGGGGCAATGTGGGGCGAGCTGTGGGCCACCGGCGCCGACCGCCGACGCTTCGGTCCCGATGACGTACGACTGCTGCAGGCAATCGCCGCCCAGATATCGGTGGCCATCAGCACCAGCGAGCTCTTCAGCGAGGTGTCGCGGTACGCCTACCAAGATCCCCTCACCGGACTAGCCAATCGACGACGACTCGATGAGGGCCTGCGCGAACTGGGGGACAACGAAGGCGATCTCACCGTGCTCATGTGCGACCTCGATGGGTTTAAAGAGGTCAACGACCGGGAGGGCCACACCGCCGGGGATGCGCTGTTGCGCGGCGTGGCCGGTGTCCTAAGCGAGGTCGCCTCGGGGTTGCGGGCGTCGCTGGTCGCCCGCTTGGGTGGTGACGAGTTCTGCGTCGTGCTGCGGGCCGCCTCGCTCACCGAGGCGGAGCGTTTCGCCCACGCCGCCAGTGCCCAGATTGCCCGTGAGCTTCGTCCCGGTATTTCGCTCTGCTGGGGCGCAGCCGCCCGCGATTCCCACACGCGCACAGGTCACGAGCTGATTGCCGCGGCCGACGCCGCACTGCTGGAGGCCAAGCGGCTCGGTCCGGGCCGTCTGCGGCTGCGTGCGCCCGGTGACCACGGCCTGCCGGCGGGCGTCGAGTGGCGCCGCGCGTCCGCCCCCTCGGGGCGGCGAGCAACCGACGACTTGATTCCGCGTTTCGTCGGCCTACTCGACCGATTTCGGCCCGCGACCACGCTCGCCGCTCTCGAATTGCTCGCTGGCGAACTGAGCAATGCCCTCAGCGCCGCGGGCTGGACCATATCCGTCACCACCGACGACCAGACAGCGATCCGCGCCACCCGAGGCGTCGCAAGTACCCTCGAGCCCAGTTCGGGGCTGCGCGTGCTCGGTCCTCCGGTGGATGAAGATGTGGTCTATCCGCTTGCGGACTATCGGTCCCCAGCTCAGGCCATCACCGAGGGCAGCGCCTTCGTTGCCGGGGTCGACCTAACCGGCTCGGATCCCGCCGAAGTAAAAGTGCTGCACCAGCTTGGATACCGCGCTGTGCTTGCGGTCGGGATCGCCGACGGGCAGCGCGGCTACTTGGTTGAGATTTACTCCGACAGCGACCACACCGAGCTGATAGCCGTTGCACCTCATGCCCGCGTGCTCGCGCACTATTGCGTCCGGAACGTAACTGCACGGTGTAATAGCACACGCCCTACGTGACCCTATCGTTGCTGGCAGAGGGCACATAACCGAAAGGTACGGTATTCCTTTAGCCGGCCCCGATCGACCTCGACCGGACTCAGGACTTGCGCGCGCATTACGTCCTAGATCTGAGGTATCCATATCTGTCAGACGTGGCGAGTTGCTTGTTGCGCGAGTTCCATCCGGTGTACACGGGGCTAGGGCACAGGCACGAGGACCTGTTCGACGTCCGTTTCTCCTCTCGATCCCAGATGGGACGGGTGGGTTGGTGACGCCGTCATCAATGCTTCGGCGGTGCGGCGCATGAACATGCCACGGCCACTGGCCGACTTCATTGGGCCGCGCTGGCACGCCAAAGACGGCCGCGGACGGTCGAGATCCTCAACGTTTCAAAGCCCTGGCATCGCATGGAGTTGGTCGCGCTGACGACGGCGACCGGACCCTCGCGCAGGATCGGCGTGGCGAGGTGTTGCAGGCTTACCGGCCGACCGCGCTGGAGTTGGCGCTATCACCCGCAATCCCGCGCCGCGCGATTCCCGAAGGCACGCCAAGCTGGTCGGGTCGTCTACTCCCTAGCCGACGCCGCGGCGCGGGAACTTTCGTGCCAGGCGGCGATTCCGTAGAGGAACGCAAGGCGCGCCTTGGTCCGCGTCCCAGATCGGGACCGATCTCCCGGCGGCGGAACTCGGGCGGGTCGGCAGGTCAGCTTGCGCCAGACCCAACTCGAGCACATGCCGTCCGTGCGTCCGATCAACAGGGTATACGCAGGCTGAAGCGCGTATTGGGCGCGCTTGCGAAGGACGGTAAGTGACGCACCCGAACGACGACCCGACGACCGACAACGACGCCGATCACGCCACCTCAGCTTTTCGTGCCGACCAGCAGTTAGCCGTTCCGCGTGCCACGGGCAGCCTGAACGAGAAGGTCTACATCTAGAACTTTGTTCCCGGCCGGCCGACGGCGGTGTCGCTCTTACGGGTACCCGATTGAGGTGACGACCATGGCTGAGACTGCCCGTGGTGGCGGCTGAGCGTGCCAGGTCAGTACACCTAAGCGAGTGTGCCGTCGGGATCGGGGCGGTCGATCTCCTGGACGAGCCGTCGTAACACTGGACTGTAGCCGGGGTGAGCCAACGCGGATGCGAACTGGGCGACCAGATAGTCGGCCGGGTTTCCGGTGTCATACCAGTTGCCCTGAATGACCTGTCCGTAGACGGCTCGGCCTTTGGCGTACGCGTTGAGCGCATCGCTGAGGTAGACCTCGCCGATCTTGTGGTCGTACCAGCGTTTTGTTTGCTCGCGCAGTTCATCGACGACGCCAGGAGTCACGACGTATCCGCCGATCGCGGCGTACGACGATGGGGCGTCCTCGGGTTTGGGCTTCTCGACGAGGCCGGTGATCCGGAGTAGGCCGTTGTCGAGGTCCTCCTTGACAATTGGGACGCCGTAGCGTTGGGAGTGTTCCGGGGTCATGGGCATCAGTGCCAACACTGGACACGATGTTTGTTCGTAGGCACGAATCAGTTGTTGTGCCCGAGGAACTTCGGCAACGAACACGTCGTCGGGCCAGAGGACGAGAACAGGCTCGTCGCCAAACGACCGCGCTGCGTTAAGAACAGGCGTGCCATTGCCGTACGGGCCGTGCTGGTCGAGATAGGTGATATGTCCGCGGTGCGAGAGTTCGCCTATTTCTTCGACGGCGTCGGCATAGGCGGTCTTGCCGTCAGCGCGCAGTTGTTCGACAAGTCCCGGGTTGGGCCGGAAGTGGTCCTGTATCAACGATTTTCCGCCGGACACGACGATGGTGATGTCGGTGATACCGGAAGTGACGAGTTCGCGCACGGTGTGCTCGATAACCGGCTTGTCTCCGACAGGCAACATCTCCTTCGGGATGGCTTTCGTCAACGGCAGCAGTCGGGAGCCAAGGCCGGCGGCGGGAATCACGGCCTTGCGGATCGTGGTCGGCATCGTGTCGTCCTTCTCGAGCGTGCGGCTGCTGGTGCCTGTTGAGGTGGCGGCAATTTGGAGCGCACCAACTCGACTGGACGGTCAACGTGGTTGTTGGACAGCATAGTTGGATCTCCAACCGGCAGCGGATGCGCTCAGCCACGGAGATAGCAGAACGTTGTCCAAATCAGCTTGATCGTTGCCGATGTACTGGTTGCCCGGACCTGTGCCGGAAAACTCATGCACAAAGTTGGTCCAACCCGAACCGGGCAAGGCAACGTTCGCTATGAAGATGTTGGAAGCATTGCCAGAGTTCATTACAGCGATCATGTCATGCCCTGAGGCACCGCTGGTGCGATTTGAGAACTGGTTGCCCACTACCCGTGACTGCGTCGGCCTCTCCGTGGTGGCCGCCCAACATGAGCACGTGTAGAGCTAACCTTACTAAGATCAATTCGTCACGATTATGGTTCGACATTAGTTGTCCAGTCTCAGTGCATTTGGCAGTTTTCGCAATCAATATGGCACTCGACGGATTGACTGCGAATTCTCGGTGCAGTTGCCATCCCCAGATGGTGCCGCCCGGACGATGAGATCGTGCCCGCCTTCAGCGTGAGCAAGCCCGGCAGTCGACCGCCCTTCGTCCCTCTCCTCCGTATCGCCAGCGATACGTCACTGTGACGAATTACATTGGCACATTTAGGCTTTGGGGCGCGAGCTGGCTAGGCCATCGCATCACTCAGCGATCTGAAATCGTCGGCTGCGCAGGTTCTGGCCCGGCCGCAGCTGATGAGCTTCCCTGGATGCCGCTGGTTGCCGTCGCGGCCGCCGATAGCACTGACTGGTCTCCCCCGCAGCCCTACAAGCACGTCATCGGGTCATCTGCTGCAGTATGCGCAACAACTCGCGCACTGCATGGTGCAGCTTGAGCTTCGCCGTGGGTTCGGTGATTTTCAGGTCGGCGGCGATTCGCGCCGTCGTCGAGCCGAGGTAGTACGCCTGCCAGATCACGGCCCTATGCTCGGGGCACAAGCTGTTCATGGCAGCGCCAATCAGCTGCCGATCCAGTGAGCTGTCCGATTCCCTACGTCCCGACAGCTCCGTATCACCGCGCCACATCAGCAGCCATCCGTCAGCTATGTGCATTGCCGCCAATTTGTCAGTGTGACGACTTCGGCGAGTTGGTCGCTGAGTCGACGCTGCGGATGTTTGCCGCTCAGCGACCGCGCCGTGACATCAATCCGTGCGGCGTGAACCCCCACAGCTCGTTGCCGTAGCTGCGATACCCCTGACCGGCCGCGTCGTGCCGTTCGCATTGGAAACGCACGGCGATGCGATTGTCGTGGAATTCCCGAACGTGTTGCCACCTCTGCGTCAGGAGTGCGACGGTCTCGCGGCGCCCGAGGATGTGCAGCTCGCGGTTGGGTGACATTCATCGGGACCGTCCTTGCACCTGTGACTACGGTGTCGTGGTCTTATATACGGTCTAACAGTTAGGCCGCTAATAAATAGTCCACTATCTACATGTGATGCTCCCCTCAAAAGGGGCTGGAGCGTCCCACTCCGGGCCAGGGGTCACTCCCGACCGACTGAGCCGCGTGCTCGCTGACAAGGGCTTCGCCGAAGACTGGCGCCTCGTCAACCGCCCCGACACCATCCACCGCTTCCCCGGCGTTCACCTCCTCGCACACCGCCGCTGAGGAAAGTCACAGGTCACCCACCGCAGCGGGCACCCACTTCTCCAGACGAGTTGTGGCGACGACGGTCGTCTGTGCAACCTGTGCTCGGTTTGCACGACCCGGGGAACTTCATCGCGAATGCGTACGACAGTTTCGCGGTCGCCGAAATGTACGGCGCGATTCTGATTGTCCGGCTTCTAGCGCTCGTCGCGAACCTAGGAATTTCGGCGGCATTGAACCGACTCGATTGGAGGCGTCGATGAGTCAGGCAACGCCAGCCGTGACCGCGGGTACGACGAAACCGGCACCGAACCACACCCGCACCCGGATCACTCCGCCCGTCGCACTGCTCGTCGTGCTTGTTGCGGCCTGGTGGATAGGCGCCGACCTCATCGACAGCGCAGTCTTTCCGACACCGGTCGAGTCCGTCTCGACCCTGGGTAAAGAGCTCGCCGACAGCGGATTCCGCGAGAGCGTCGGCTCGACGGTCGTGAACCTCGCGATCGCGTATGCGTTGGTGGTGGTTATCGGTGGCGTACTCGGCGTGCTCGTCGGACTGAGCGGATTCTGGAGCCGGACGCTGTCGCCTCTCATATTCTCGTCAACAGCGTCCCGAAGATTGTGCTGTACCCGATCTTCCTGCTGTTCCTGGGCCTCGGAGCGCTGAGCCAGGTCTCGTTCGCGTTCTTCCAGGGCCTGCTGCCGATGTTCCTGATCATGCTAGAGGGCAGTGCTGCCGTGAACCGGCTCCATCTGAAGCTGGCGGCAAGCTTGCAGATGAGCTACCCGGCGCTGCTGCAGAAGATCGTCATACCGCAGCTCGTACCGACGCTTCTCACTGCGATGCGAGTGAGCTTCGGACTGACGTTCGTGGGACTCATCCTTGCCGAGATGTTCTCTGGAACGACCGGCCTCGGGTTCGAGCTCCTTCGCAACGTGACCCAGGTCAGAATGGCGAACATCCTCGGTGAAGTACTGCTGATTACCGTTATCGCGTTGATCCGACCGTCGCCCTGAAGTATTTCGAACTACGGGTGAAGGCGCGCGCACGTTAGCGAGCCCCATAGTTCCGGCACTGATCGCGCGCCGTGTGTGACCTGGCGTTTCTCAGTGCCGTTGTGGCACACGACATCTGGAATGAAAAGCTCATATTTGAGAACCTAATGGGAATCGATCAGCGCGGCGTTGACGGGATTTGGGTCCTTGTCGAGGCAGGCTGATCACCGAGCCGCTGGCCGGTGAGCACTCTGAGAACCTGGAGTGAGGGTCGATTCCTAACTGTAGATCGTGCCCCGGCCGGTTGGCGGGGTCGCCTGTAGCGCTTATGGGATGTCGTGCCGACTCGAGCACTGATCCATTAGGTCGCCGCCGGGTGTCCTCAGGCTCGAAATAGGTTGAGCGACAACCGGAAACTAGAGAGGCGGTGATCGATGATCTTCATCGGCGATGACTGGGCTGAAGCACATCACGACGTTTATCTGATGGACGATGCCGGTAAGCGGCTGGCCTCGCGGCGGCTGCCCGAGGGACTGGCCGGCATCCGCGAGCTGCACGAGCTGATCGGCGAGCATGTCCAGGAACCCAATCAGGTGGTGATCGGCATCGAAACCGACCGCGGCCTATGGGTGGGGGCGCTGAGCGCCGCTGGCTATCAGGTGTTCGCGGTCAATCCGATGGCGGTGGCCCACTATCGCGACCGCCATCACGTCTCGGGCGCCAAATCCGATGCCTCCGATGCCAAACTGCTGGCCGATCTGGTGCGCACCGACCGGCACAACCATCGCCCGATCGCCGGCGACAGCCTCCAGGTGGACGCGATCAAGGTACTGGCCCGGGCTCATCAGAGCTTGATCTGGGCACGCACGCGGCACACCAACGCGCTGCGCTCGACACTGCGTGAGTACTACCCGGCCGCGCTGGAGGCGTTCGAGGACCTGGCCCACGGCGATGCGCTGGGGGTGCTCGATCGCGCACCCACCCCCGAGCAGGGTGCTCACCTGGACCTGCCGGCGATCCAGTCCGCTCTCAAACGTGGTGGGCGGAAACGCAATATCGCCGCCCGTGCCCGCCAAATCCGGGCCGCGCTGCGGTCCGAGCAGCTGGCCGCTCCGGCCCCGATCGCCGCGGCGTTCGGCGCCACCACACGCGCCACGATAGGCATCGTCGCCGAGTTGAACCGCCAGATCGCCGAGCTCGAGACCAGCCTGGCCGAGCATTTTGAAACACACCCGGACGCCGACATCTACCGCTCCCTGCCAGGACTTGGTGTCGTGCTCGGCGCCCGGGTGCTCGGTGAATTCGGGGACGACCCGAACAGATACACCGACGCCAAGTCTCGCAGAAACTACGCCGGAACCTCACCCCTGACGGTGGCATCGGGCAAGAAACGCGCCGTACTGGCCCGCCACGTACGCAACCGCCGCCTCTATGACGCCATCGACCACTGGGCGTTATGCGCCCTTTCGACTAGCGCCGGCGCCCGCACGTTCTATGACAACCACCGCGCCGCCGGAGACACCCACCACCAAGCCCTACGCGCCCTCGGTAACCGCCTCGTGGGCATCCTGCACGGCTGCCTACGCCACCACGCCCCCTACAACGAACACACCGCCTGGGCACACCGCATGCCAGCGGCGGCTTGACACCTTACGAACCTGGGATGTCTACAGAGGGGACGGAGCGGAGGCCCCCCTCATCACCGTCATCATGTGCGAGGCGGCGGCGGCAACTCGTCGTGCGTCGGGTAGCCGGAGGGGGTTGCACCCTCCGGCTCCCACAGATCCCGGCGTGACAATCGCTCGTCATCGGGCTCTTGTCATCCTGTCCACCAGGAACCGTGCACCCATGCCCAATGGGCGAAGAGCCGGGGATGTTGGGCGGGTGATGCGCTGCCAGCATGACTTGGCTTTCTTGGTGGTGGGTAGCCGTTTGTACTTGTTGCGGATCCAACGCATCACGTAGGCGTTGACCTGCCGATAGGCCTCCCATACCTCCCACTTCGAAATATCAAACGACTCACCTGACGGTTTCAGCTTGTCCACCCAACTCCTCCCGGAAAACACGCTCCCGGTTGATCGACCGAACACACCACAGATGACCCGGCCCCTTGGCTCCACCCCCACCGCGCCCAGCAGGGGCTTCACGGCTACTACGGGCCGTCCGCCGGCACGCCCCGCGACGGTACTCACTGCCTTCACGGTTTCAGCCGCTCGGCAACTCCCTCTCGCCATCCTCGACAGCAGTGTCGAGGCGTGCCTTCCCACGTTCCATGCAAAAGCCGCAGACCGGGCTCACGTCGCCTACATGCCGGACACCGCCTGGCCAGAAAGCGGACACCCGCCAGACTCATCCCGGGCTGACCTACTACACCCCGGTTTTGATGTCACCTTGTCGAGTAACGACACATCCACAGCGATCCCCGAAAACGAGGACTGCGCACCGTCTTCCCGATCCCCACCTGACGCATCCCGTGCGCCTTTTCCACATCGCTCACCACGACGGTCTTCAGCCAACGCAGCATGTGGTGGTTTGCCGCCACCCTCCGCAAGAGCGGCGACCAAGGGCCAACCGTCATCTCCTGCACAGCACCATGTCCGAAGTCCTTACCTACAAACAGAACTCCCTTCCACGTTCGTGGCACACGTAGCTTCTCAAACTTGCTGTCCGTACGCGACGCGCTGAACTGCACTGAGACCGGTCGTCCCGCCGGGAACAGTCTCCGGCGTGCTCGAGGTGATCGTTCCATTGTGTCCGCGTACGACATTGGTGAAGCCCAGCCAGGTAAGCAGTTCGTCGGCGGCGGCGTGCGCCAAATCGAGCGGTTGATGGGTCCGCGGGCTCCCGTAGTGGGTCTCGAGCGCGTCGATCGCATCTACCCTGAGTTGGGCCGCGCCGCTGGCGTTGCGCTTGACACGGGTGTCTCCGGTGATCAGATCCTATTTTTCAGGATCGTTTGGGGTGAAGCGGATTGAGTCGCCGTCGGGCTGGGCGCCGGCGATGCGGAAACTGCCGGGCGATGAGGAACATGGCCATAGAGATCGCCTCCGTGTGAAGCGTTAACGAGACGAAGTCTGCCTTCCCGCAATCGCTTTGGAGTGAGTAGGTGACCCCTCGTCGGTTACAGCCGAGGTAGTACTGACTATTCGCCGCGTGTTTACGTTGCCGTCAAATGGGTTAAACGACGTGTTCAACGAAATCCAGAGCGAGGACAGAGGAGGTCGCGCAGTGGACCACGCTACCGCGTGGAGGCCAATTAGTCAGCCCTGCCTTCAGTGCGGCGAACCGCTCCTAGGCAGGACCGTCACCACGGAACTAGCCCACGCTCAAACCCCCATCAACGTTCACACCGAAACGCGCTGCGCAAACACCGACTGCTCCGCCTAAGTAATAGCGCGGCGACGTCTCTCCGGAATGGATCCAGCTTTCGCCGGATCAGCAAGCACGATCCGGTTACTACCGGGACCGCAGTGTTGCCGTTACAGGCTCGGCCGCGAGGATCGAAAACGCCAGCACCGGTGCCCAGTCATTCTTGACTGAACCCGACAGGATCAAGGCCCTGGCCAAATATTAGGTCCGGCATGGCATCTCAGTGCACGACGCCACATCGGTCCCGACTGAACCGTCGGGTCCGCCGACATCGATCAGCCCCGCGAACTCGTCTACGCGCTGCCCATTTGGCCCCGCCGCGGCGCTGACCACTGAACACATGCAACCGCTTCCGATGACCACAGCCCGCCGTCCGCTGCACACGCGGCTCACCCATCGGTAGATCACCGCAAGCGGGCTACGTCGCGTCCTAGAGGAGCAGCAGCACAGCAGAATGCGAGTACACACGGGCCCACAGGACGGTGGCAACAGCTCCGATGAAATACACCACGAGGCCGATCGCGGCCGCAACACCGATCACCGGCATGAAGAGGCCAACCAGGAGGCCTGCGGCTCCGGCGGCCTTGGCCGCGCCGAGCCAAGGCCACCACGAGGGGGGCACGCCGTAATCGGTCAGGGGCTGCACGATCCACTTGGCGCGGACGAAGACAGAGCCCGCCGAGAAGCCCACCCATGCGGCCCACAGGACGGTGGCAACGACGGAGGCGGTGGACATGACGAAGTTCCTTCCTCGGCGGATGGGGCGAACAACTCACAACCGATGAGAGGCGCCCACGACACGATACGGATCGTGTCGTTTGACGCTACGCGCCTCAGTGCGCCAAAGCAACACGACACGTGTCGTTCCCGGTAGTCTGCCGCTATGGCGACACCTAACGCACTTCGACGGAGCCAAAGGAGTCATCGAGCGATCTTGGACGCGGCTCTGGATCTCTGTTCTGAACAGGGCTATGGCAATGTGACCGTGGAGGCGATCGCCGCGCGCGCGGGAGTGAGCAAGAAGACGATCTACCGATGGTGGCCCACTAAGGGCGCGGTCGTGTTGGAGGCGCTCCACGAGTGGCGCGAGGGTGCCATGACCGTTCCTGATACCGGCGACATCGTCGCCGATCTCCAAACTCAGTTGGAGATCCTCCACGAGTTCATGACCGGCCCCTGTGGCGCTGTCTACACCGGACTCATCGCCGAATCACAACACGACGAGCGACTTGCCGACGCTTTGGCTGACCGATTCATCCGGCCTCGCAACGAGGTCACGCTCGCGCGACTGCGCTCCGCACAAGAGCAACACCAGCTGGCCGTGGACGCAGACCTGCCGCTGCTCGTCGAGCGCTTGTACGGCCCGATCCACTACCGAATACTGCTCCATCTCGGACCGTACTCCCGTAGCTCCATCCGCTCCCTGATCACGGAGACCCTCGGTCCGTTACAGGCTGCTGCCTCATGACCCGTACTGCGTGGAAGCGCGATTTGAGCTGGGGCCCGGCACACACCGCAATGTCACGCCCCGTCCGGCTTTCAAAGCGGTGATCTCAGCGGGCAGGTCGCCCGATGCGCTTGGCCGGGCCCAGGACTCTAGCCCCGGCGTGTCTCACGCTCATTGCACAAGTGCAGAAAAAACGTCGTCTGTAGGTGCTCGCCTTCGGTGACATATCAAGCATGAGCTGACCTTGGCTTTTGCGAATCCGTCCGCGGTGACAGGATGAGGAAAGTGCTTTCTGAGCGGCGATGATTGGTGTTCCTCACGCAGCAATCAGACCTGACCAGAAAGGCACTTCCGGTGTGAGTGTCGCATAGCTTTGCCGCGGCGTCGGCAGTGTTCGATGATGAGCATCTCGTGTCGTGGGCCGGGCTGGTGCCGGTGATGACACTGGCCGCCCAGACCGGTCTGGCTGACCTGCTGGCTCAAAAGGGTTCATATCGCTGAGCCCAGGATCGAGTCCGGGTCGACCAACCCAGCGCCGAAGCTGGCGACGATGATCGCCGGGGATGTGCGTCGGCGCCGATAGCATCGACGACATCGACCTGGTGCGCCGCGGCGGGATGAAGACCCTCTTCGGCGGCGGGTATGCACCGTCGACGATCGGGATATTGTTGCGGGAGTTGCCCTTCGGGCACACCCGGCAACTAGAATCGGTGCTGCATGAGCACTTGGCCGGGCTGTGTCTGCGGGTGCCGTTGCTGCCCGGCTCGGATGAGCGAGCATTCATCGATATCGATGCGCTGCTGCGCCCGGTCTGCGGCCGCACCAAACAGGGCGCCTCCTATGGGCATACCAAGATCGCCGGGAAACAGATCCTACGCAACGGTGGTCAACCCCGCACGCTGGGCAAGTTTGACCAACGGGACCAGCCCCGCGGCCGACACGAGATTCGGGTCATCAAACACCACCGCCCCCCACCGGGCGGGTATGAGACAGTTGCATCAACGAGATGCCCATTCGTGAACACGTGAATCGGACCGTCACACGCCCAATTCTCATGCCCCGAAAGGGCATTCTCACCGACGCGCTCACCACACCCCCAAATCGGTGAATCGGGACTAAGCGCAGAACCCCACACGCAGTGAACGGTCGACGAGCAGACCGGCGGGCTCGCGTTGTCGACTCAGCGACAAGCGGGCAGTCATCGGACGTTGGGCGGTACGACAACAGGTGTGTGCACGCATCGGTCCGAGCGATGATCGAGGATGCGGCAAGCAAATCGAGCTCGCGAACATTTCTGAAACGCGCGCTTTCGCCGTGAGAGCATGACATCTGAATCTCATCGAAACAGACCAGAACCTGTCTTCGCGACCGGATTCCGGCTGTGTCGAATAATTCGGCTCAACCAGGTGGCGTCCACGCGACAGGTAGCCGCTTGATCCCGTTCAGGAATGGCGAACGCAGCCCCGCAGGTTCCTCGCACGCAGCGATATCGGGAATCTGGCGGTGCAACTCGTCGAAGACTGCGGTGATCTCACGGCGAGCTAGATTCGCGCCGAGGCAGAAGTGAACGCCGCCTCCCCCGTATCCGAAGTGCGGGTTCGGGTCGCGTCGCACATCGAACCGACACGGATCGGCGAACTTCGCCTCATCGCGGTTCGCCGATACGTACCAGAGGGTGACCTTATCGCCAGCGCCGAATGCGGTGCCAGACAGTTCGGTGTCTTCAGTGACGGTGCGGCGCATGTAGTTTACCGGCGATCCCCACCGGACGATCTCCTCGATGGCCGTCCGGCTCAGCCGGTCGAAGTCGCTCCACCACAGCTGTCGTTGATCGGGGTAGCGACTGAGCGCCAAAACGCCGTGACTAATGGCATTACGAGTAGTCTCGTTGCCGGCGAACACCAGCAGGATGAAGACGGATGCGATCTCCATAGAAGTCAGGCGCTCACCATCCACCTGAGCCTGAACCAAGCTCGTCGTCAGATCAGGCTGAGGATTGGCGCGCCGGTCATCAGCAAGAGTCACACCTTAGGCACCGAAGTCTATGGTTGCTCATGCGAGATCGTCGAAGTTGGTGGTGATGTCGGGATCCCCGACACCACCGATCACATTCGTCCAATCAAAAATCTGTCGATGGTCGCTCACGGGGATGCCCATCATGTCGCAGATCACCTGCAGAGGAAGAGGTGCGGCGATCTCACTGACCAGGTCAGCAGTGCCGTTAGGTTGGTTCTGCACCATCGCTGAGGTGAGTCGACGCGCCCGCGCTCGTATCGAATTCTCAATTGCGGCAACGACCTTAGGTGTGAATGCCCGGCTCACGATTGAGCGTAACCTCTGATGTCGCGGGTCATCCATCGCGATCATGCTCGTGAGATACTCGGCAACCTCTGGAGGCATGTCGGCCATCACTATGGCAGGGACTGAACTGAAGACCTCGGGATGACGACTGGCGAAGTGCACATCGTCGTGGGTGGTCAGCGCCCAATGACCCCGGCCCGCCGGTTCTCCTGCAAGCGAGAGTGCCGGGAAGTACGAGATCGGCGCCTTCTGACGCAGTGTGGCGGACGCGCCGTGGCGAAACTCGTCGTCGCAGCCCCAGAAATCAAACGAGCCAAGATCGATGTCTGACAGATCTACCTGCGGTGGTTCCTGACCGTTGGTCCGCGTGGCGATGCCCACGGGAAACCTTCCTATTGCACTTCTGGATGCCGCGCACCCCAATGCCCAAGCCTGCCTTGGACATAACCCCGAACGTAGGTAGCGCCCGGCAAGGCGGCACCACTCGCGGCGTACGGGATTAGACGACCGGGTGAATGGCGTTTCGTACGATTACGAGTAGGCCACAGTCCCCCAGCGCGGCTGGCCTTCGCATGCCTAGCCGTCGATACGCTGGGTCAGCTGCTCACGCGACTCGATCTGAAGCTTCTTGTAAACATTGCGCAGATGCCACCCGACGGTATTTCGCGACACGAACGTCTTCTCGGCAATCTCACGATTCGACATGCCCTCCGCGGCGAACTGCGCTATCCCGACGGCCGTCAGGCGACTGTGTACAGAACGTCGTGCCGCCGTAGACCTGCTGGGTCATGCCCTTGGTGCGTCCGCCGGCAGGAGCCGGCGCACAGTGGCGGGACGCACCAGACCAAGGACACCTTGGGGGGGCGACTGGGCTGCGCCGCGGCAGGCGTTCCCCCAGCCATCCACACTGGTAGCCACCGCCCAGTCGCCTTGAAAATGTTATCCCAACGAATATCCCGGTGGCTCTTGCGCATTCACCGCACCGGCAGTCACACACGGTTCCTCCGGGTACCACAACTGCGACACCGCTACCCGGTCGTCCCGACCCCGTTTGCGAGCCCACCAAACACCACACACCTCAACTGCGCCAGCATCACATTGCGCTGTTCAGACATCTTCTACAGCGACTTCGCTCGATCCAACTGCGACTGCAGATGATCCACCAACTGGCGTTTACCGGCCGGCGTATCGGTACTGGGCGCAATCGCCGCCACCCCGCGCCGGGTGTCATCAACAACACCGGCTATCCAGCTACGCCCAGACCGCGACGTACCCGCGACACCACCAAAACCCGACCCGGTCACCCCATCAACGCCAATCACGTTGTCCAACACCAACACCCGGCCACCACCGGCCGCCAGATGCATCGACGACGCCGCACCACCCCAGCCCGCAACCACTGCCCCGGCCGTAGCAATCCCGTCCCGGCCCGCACTCAACACGGCCGTAGTCGACCATCCACCGCCCCGCGGCGCAGCCCCAAACAAGCCCGAAGCATCACCGAGAACCCGACCCACCTGGGCTACCAGACCGTCCAGTGACACGCCCCGCAGTATGTCCGACACCCACCACAACCCGCTAACACCAGCACCACATTGGCCACTGGCCGTATCAAGGCGCCGGCACCACTGGTGACGTGCGTAAACACGCTCACGGCCGCGCAGTGCCACGATCAGCCGCACAGGCGATAAACGGACACCCATCGGGCTGTTGGTGGACACGCTGATCGTGCGCTCGCTGCTGATGCCGTCGATCGCGACACTGCTGGGCCGCTGGTTCTGGTGGCCGCAAGTCGTCTACCCCCGCGGCGACTATCACTTCCTGAAACCGCAACCCAGAACGCCGGTTCCGGCCGGCGCCGGCGCCGCAGATCCGGCGACGACTCAGCCGCTCGGCTCGCCGGGATCGAGTCACGACCCGCAAGAGTGACAATGTGGCGCGGTGTGGGCGGCCGACACGATGGTTCTGGACCCCGAAAGCGCCGAGGACAGACGAAGTTGTCGGTTCGGCTGAGGCCCACGGGTACGTGACTATCGTCGGGTCGGCATGGCTGCTGATGGGACAACCTGCGGTGAGCAGCACTCGCACGATCGCCGAGTCGTCGTCGAACCGCGCGGCTGCAAGCGGCGACGACGACAGCGATGCACCGCGCCACCAGTCATCGGTCACTTGGTGGAGCTTCGCCGGCCGATCGGGCCCGTCGAGCCCAGCGGCAGAAAGAATCGTCGCTACGAGGAACGGTTCTGGGTGAGTCACCATTGGCGGCAGGTCGTTTGCGGTCCTGGCCGGTCCCAGCGGAATCCCATGTTCACTGAAAGGGCCTGCGGATGCACCGATCGCGGCGCCCAGAGAGCGCGTCCATGTTTGGCGCCACTAACACCGCTGCACGGCAAGGCCTTTGACTGACTTGGCATCGGAGGAGGTTGTTCCTACCTGATGTTCATCCGCACCCGCGACGGCCTGCCCGTCAAGTCGATCTCCGACGACGGCGGCGAAGACGAAGTCATCGCTCCGCCAGGTACCGCCCTACGCTGCATCCGGGTCCAGCAGCGAGGCAGCGGCTTCGCGTACCGACCTACCGTGTACCTCGTTGCCGAAGATCTGGTCGCTGAGGCCGAAGCCGACTCACTGCGCAGCGGCGACGAGGTCGACGGGCGTGTGCTGGCGGGGCTCGACTCCCAATTCCGAGATCGTCTGATCTCGGAATTGGTGTTTCAGCCTCTGGCGGGTCGGAGAAGACGGCGGGTTCGAGTTGCTGCACCCGCATCCCCAGCGGCAGGGTCGGCCAGAACGAGTCGGCTGATTGGAATACTGACGGGCCGCTTGACATTGAATATATACATAGTCTTTCTATGGATTGGAGTTAGTCGTTATGAAGAAGACCGAGGTCAAGTTACTGGCAGTCGTCGGCGCCAGTGCCGCCGTTACGCTAGGTGTGCTCGGAGTGGCTATGGGTTAAGAGCAGGCAGGTGCCGGATCAGTAGCCAGTTCGGGGATGTCGACCGGTGTCACCGTCACCGCAGCCAACCCGCCGACTGAACCTGCGAACGCCGTAGCCGTGCCCGGCATCAAGGGACCTGCCCCCCTGCCTCTAGAGGAACAGGGCCTGCCAGGATAAGGCAGTGGCGGGCCCGGCTCGGATTTGACGGGACGTTTCCTCGGCAAGCGCAATCAGCTTCGCGCGCACCAGGTCCGGTTGCTCGTCGAGGACGAAGTGGCTGGCGTCTACCGTTCCAGCGTGTAGTCGTCGGCTCTCAATCTCCGTGGCGGGTTCTCATTCGCAATGCCTACCGTTTAGCCAATCGGCTGGCTCAGATATCCAGGTCGAGTACCAATGGATCGCCGTCAGAAAGATCGTTCGTGATCTCTGGCTCGCCAGCCATCCAGGGCCCCCGCGCATCCCCATTGCGGCGGAAAACAAGAATGCGCGATCAGCGAGGAATGGCTTCCTACCTGCCTTGCTGTACGTCAGGACGGGCGGCCGCACATCGATTCACCTGAAGCCGGTCAATCCGGTCCAGCGCCTGCGTGAGATCCGACAAACGGATCGCCTCGCCGCCATGAATGTGCAATCAGCGACAGCAAGGCGGCCGAGTCGACACCCTACGTGAGCTCTTCGTCACTGGTGGCATCGGTGGCCGCTTGGAGCAGGAATTTGTAGACTTCCAAACCCTCTGGCGGCGCATGCCGCGGACGAAGTTGTCTGCGAATGTCTCGAACCTGCCCTCCATCTGCTGGGCGACAGCACGTTTGGCCTCGTTCCAAGTATCGACATTCCCGATCGTGGGCTTGGATGACAAGAGGGGACCGCTGTCGTTGATGCCCTCGGCGCGGCACAGCTGCTCCGCAAGCCGCTGGACGAGCCCTACGCTCCCGGACGCCTCGGCGACGATCGTGTCCACGAGCACCTCCGGGATCTTGATCCGCAACGCGTCGCACCCCTGGACAATGACCTTCTTGAGTTCTGCGTCATCCACTTCAGGTGAATGTCCTCAACGCGGCCCTCCAGATCACCGTTGTAGGAGGTGAGCAGATGGTCCTTCGGCCATACACCGACGACGATCACGAAGAGGCCGTGCTGCGCTCGTGGGCGCACCACCGCAGCGTGTTGGCTACGGCGATCGCAGGATGACGATCGCGTTATCGATCTTTTTGAAGGAGCTGAACGTCTCTGCGGGAACGCCGAAGACTGCGGACAACACCCGGGGTGGAAGCCTGCTGAGGGACTCACCGATGCCGATGTTGTCTTTGTCTTCGGGCGCACTGGTGTTCTGGACAATCACTATCTTATGTCGGCCGGGCCCCGGTTCTCGAAGTAGTGAAACGAACCCTGGGGCGCGAACACGATGTCGCCGACATCTTGGTCGAAGCTTTCGTGATTGCCGTTCCCGTCGATGACGACCCAGGTCGCGACTCCGCTGGTGACGATGTTGAGCTCCCACGCGCTGGGATGCCAGTGCGGCTCGTGGATACCTCCGGGCTGCAACGTGAGCAGCAGGATGCTGGCCTCCTGACCTTTGAGGATCGGGAAATTGTCCTCGTTGGCTTGCTGATACGAGCCCCCGTCATGCGTGGTGGGGTCCTGAGCGCCGAGATGGAACAGGTGCGATTGCGATGTGATCTCCCGCGGCACTGGCTTTAGCACTGATAAGGAAGAGCCAATGAGCGATGATGCGGCACGCTTTGGTGATCCCACGGTCAACGCCTGCACCGGTCGCGGCTGCGGCGCCGGCCAGACCCGCTCCACCCAAGACCCTGCGACGATTAACCGCCACGCTCGGAAATTACCGCAGGCGGTCAGGATGCGTCCATACCCCGAGCAATGGCCGGGGCCCGTCTCGAATCTCACCATGTTGGAGTTGAATTCATCGGGTGGTCACGCGAGGACGCCTCCGGGGCCAGGCATCAATACACCTGCATCTTCGACAGCAGTCCGAGGTGTCGGCGTCGTCTGAAAACTGACCCCGTGTCGACGCCCGAATTTTGACCCCCTTCGTCTGAGTCTCGGCTTACGAGCTGAGAGGAGAAGGGAGTTGTTGGCTGTGGAGGACTGGGCTGAGATCCGCAGGTTGCATCGAGCGGAGGGGTTGCCGATCAAGTTGATCGCTAGGACGTTGGGCATTTCACGGAACACGGTGCGGGCGGCGTTGGCTTCCGATGGGCCGCCGAAGTATGAGCGCAAACCGGCAGGGTCGGCGGTGGACGCGTTCGACGACGCGATCCGCGCCCAGCTGACGGCGGTGCCGACGATGCCGGCCTCGGTGATCGCCGAGCGGGTCGGCTGGACGCGTGGGATGACGGTGTTCAACACCCGGGTGCGGGAGCTGCGTCCGGCGTATCTACCGCCGGACCCAGCCGGGCGCACCACTTACGACGCCGGCGATATCGCGCAGTGCGACTTGTGGTTTCCGCCAACGACGATCCCGGTGGGTTACGGGCAGAGCCGCACGCCGATGCAGTTGCCGGTGCTGACGATGGTGTTGGGCTATTCGCGGTGGCTCTCGGCGATCTTGCTGCCCTCGCGGCGGGCTGAGGATCTGTTCGCCGGCTGGTGGCAGCTGATTGCCGCGTTGGGTGTGGTGCCCCGCACCCTGGTCTGGGACGGTGAAGGCGCGATCGGACGGTATCGGTCCGGCAAGTCCAAGCTGACCCGCGATTGTCAGGCGTTTCGCGGGGTTCTGGGCACCAAGGTGGTGGTCCTCAAACCGCGCGAGCCCGAGCACAAGGGCATCATCGAGCGGGCTCACGATTATTTCGAGCGGTCGTTTCTGCCCGGCCGAGTGTTCAGCGGCCCTGGGGATTTCAACCACCAGTTCGGGAAGTGGTTGCAGCTGGTCAATGCGCGTCGGCGCCGGGTGTTGGGATGTGCTCCGACGGATCGGATCGGCGCGGACCGCCAGGCGATGCTGGCGTTGCCCCCGGTGGCTCCGCAGGTCGGGTGGCGAAATTCGACGCGGTTGGCCCGCGATCACTACGTCCGGTTGGACTCCAATGACTACTCGGTGCACCCGGGGGTGATCGGTCGGCGTATCGAGGTCCTCGCGGATCTGGATCGGGTCCAGGTGTTCTGTGACGGCAAGACCGTCGCCGATCATGAACGGGTGTGGGCCTGGCATCAGACCATCACCGATCCGGAACATCGCGAAGCGGCGAACATGCTGCGCCACAACCGTATTGGTGCATTGCGCCCGGTCCGTGAACATGACGATCAACTCATGGTCGAGCAGCGTTGCCTGGCTGACTATGACGCCGCGTTGGGCATCGACGTCGGTGAAGGCGGGTTGGTGTCATGACCACCAAAACGGCCGCGACCAAGACGGCTGCCGCCTCGTCGACCAACCGGGATCTGACCGCCGAGATCAGCTTCCTGACCCGCGCCCTGAAAGCCCCGACGATGCGCGAGGCGGTGGCCCGACTCGCAGAGCGGGCCCGCGCCGAGTCCTGGACTCATGAGGAGTTCCTGGTGGCCTGCCTGCAGCGTGAGGTCTCCGCACGTGAGTCGCACGGCGGTGAGGGCCGTATCCGCGCTGCGCGGTTCCCATCGCGAAAGTCGCTGGAGGAATTCGACTTCGATCACGCCCGCGGCATCAAACGCGACGTCATCGCTCACCTCGGGACGCTGGACTTCGTGGTCGCCAAAGACAACGTCGTGTTTCTCGGCCCGCCGGGCACCGGGAAGACGCATCTAGCCATCGGGATCGCGATCCGGGCCTGCCAAGCCGGCCACCGGGTGCTGTTCGCCACCGCGTCTGAATGGGTCGCCCGACTGGCCGAAGCCCACCACGCCGGACGACTCCAGCAGGAGCTGATCCGGCTGGGCCGCTACCCGCTGATCGTCGTCGACGAAGTCGGCTACATCCCGTTCGAGGCCGAGGCCGCCAACCTGTTCTTCCAGCTGGTTTCCTCCCGCTACGAGCGGGCCAGCCTCATCGTCACCTCGAACAAACCGTTCGGCCGCTGGGGTGAAGTGTTCGGCGACGACGTGGTGGCCGCGGCCATGATCGACCGCCTCGTCCACCACGCCGAAGTGATCGCGCTCAAAGGCGATTCGTACCGCATCAAAGACCGCGACCTCGGGCGCGTCCCGGGATCGACGACCGAAGAATGAACACCTAGGGGGTCAATTTTCAACCGTCGAAAAGGGGTCAATTTTCGGCCGCCGTTGACACGAGGAACTATCCGGGCGAACTAGCGGCGACTCCTGCGTGTGCGGATCAGACGTCGACCGCTGGACTGGCCGCTCGGCAACAACGCCGTCGTGGCATACAAGCAGCAGTTAAGGCCGTTTTCCCGCCTACGGCCATTGCTAATAACTGCGTGGAGTTGACTGAAGGGTGCTGATCATCAGGCATTTTCCGCGTGTAGCCATCAACAGCCCACATGAGCCATGTTCCCTGATGACCGTCGTTCGGGACGAAGAGGTCGTGAACTCATTGCCGTGAGGCATTCAGACTTCTCCTGGCCTTCTCTGCGGTGCGGTCACTGAATGCCGAGCATCAACAATCGCCTACATCTCTGTCCCTGTCGGCGCCACCCCTCTTAGGCGAGCTCCGGCCTGAATATCGCAACAGATACCGCAGTGGGTTCGTCCTTAACCGACCTTCGCCAACCCAACCAACGCCATACCCGCAGCTTGCGCCGCCGATCTATGTAGCTGCCGCCGCTAGCAAACACAACAAACGCCCAGTTCAGAGGATTTTAAGTCCGCTGCCTCTGCCAATTGGGCTATGGGGGCCCCCGCTGATGGTAGAGACAGCGCTCTGACGGCTACGTACCCAGTAGGACAGTCCGCGCAGGCGCCACGGTCACCGACGGCCGCAGGCAGTGGAAGCGGATGCAGGCGTCCTCCACCGCGTCGTTGATCATCGCCGCAATATGACGCAAGCGGCGCGGGTCATCGCCGCCGTCAAAGTCGGCAAGGCTGATGCGCGTGAGGACCACCGGATGCTCGCGCCGATACAGCCACATCCGCGCCATGATCGCGCCGATCGCATCCACCGCGTCGTCCCCGCCGGTCAGCCGGTGATGAAAGCCGATGAGATTCAATCTGCGTTGCTCGGCAACAGCCTCGGCCAGATGCTCGGCGTCCGATGCTGACGTGTCGACGACCACCTGCCGCATCCGCCCCATCCCGGTGGCCAGGCTCGACACCTGGTTCATCGAGTCGACGACGAACCTGCCGACGCTGATGTTCACCGCGCAATGCAGCACCGGAGTGGTTACGCCGTTGCAGTGCATCACAATCTGCGGAACCAGAATTCCAGCTGCCCCAGCCCGACGGAGTTCATCAACGGATCCAACGTCGACGGTGACGCCGTGGCTCCTGATCCAGCGTGCCACGGGATACAGGCAGAGCGCCTCGGCGGGATAGCTGATCGCAACGCCGCGAAATGCCTTGCGGTACATCGCACACCGCCGCAGCACCACCGCTTCGTACGCACGCATGTCCCGTGTCGGGGGTTCGCCAGGCAGCAGAGGCGGGGTGCGGTCGAGCGAATACGTGGTCATGCCACGTTCCTATCGACGATGGCCACACCGGGGGACAGCACAACGAGCGGGCGAGGGAACCGCAGAGTCGCACACGCGTCGTCAAGAGATTCGTCGATCTGCGTCGCGATTCCGGGCAACTCGATGGTCCAGTCACCCGATGGCACCGCGCGCCCGCCCCCGAGGCCCAGACGGGTGAGCACAGCACCGTGGCTGCGGCGGATCATCGCGAGCTCGGTGATCATGTCACCGACGGCTGCCGGATAGCTCAGGAATTCATCCTCTTGAGGGCCGACGTCGCAGTGCAATCCGACCAGATTGAAGCGCTTCTCGGCGAGTACCGCATCGGTGAGCTGAGCCGAATTGCCACTCGTCACCCGGACGACGACTTCTTGCATCCGGTGACCGACCGCGCCCGCCAGGAAATCGATCTGCGCCATCGTGCTGACGGTGATGCGGGCAAGACCGAGGTGTGCGGTCGCGCGCAGCTCGGACAGGCCCATGGTGTCCGCGTGCGCGGTCAATCGTGCGGGGTGCACACCCGCCGCGATGGCCACCTCGAGATCCGCACCCGTGCGGACATCGACCGCCAGGCGACGATCCCGTACCCACTTCGCAACGAAGTAGTTCCTCAAAGTACAAGCAGGAAAAGCGATTTCGGTCATCGGGAACGATCTGCGGTAGATTTCGTACCTGCGCAACGCCACCTGTTCAGCAGACGGCGGCGCGGCCGTCGCCGCGTTCGACTTGGCCCCCGAGAGCACGGAAAGAAAGACGCCGGAGATAGTCACCGATACCTTTTCTCATCGAGCCCAGGCCTTTTGCCGAAGGCACCAATTCGACGATCACCCGACTATGTGCGGCCCGCCACAATCCTTGCGATCTCTTGACGGCACCACAGCCAACCTTGACGCTCTCTTGTCGGCCGCGGACGGTAACCACCGACGCCAGTTGGCTCAGAAAACGGCAGTCGGCGGTGGATTCCGTTAAGGAAGTCCGGCAAGCCGTCAAGAAACCGTTAAGGCCGCGATCAACCCACTGAGCTGCGGCGATTCTCCCATAGGTCGCCGAAATACGGCGGCGCGTAAAAGTTGGAGACGGCATGTCCGTAGTGGTGTTCATCGTGCTGACGGTGGTGGTCTTCGCCCTGTTCGGCCTGGTTCAGAAGTTGGTCGAAGGCCTGTGACCCAAAACGTGATCGGCCTGGCGCTGGCGGTTCTCATCGCCGTGTTCCTTTTCGCCGCCCTGCTCTTCCCCGAGAGGTTCTAGTGAGTTCTACGACAGCGGGGATCCTGTTCCTCGCATCGATGATCGTTGGCCTGGCAGCCGTCCACGTGCCGCTCGGCGACTACATGTACCGGGTCTACGCATCCGAGAAGCACACGCGCGCCGAGGGCGTCATCTACCGGATGATCGGAGCGGACCCGAAGTCCGAACAGACCTGGGGTGCCTACGCACGCAGCGTGCTGGCGTTCTCCGCCGTCAGCCTCCTGTTCCTGTTCATCCTCCAACTGGTGCAGGGCAAGCTGCCGCTCCACCTCAACGACCCGGCCACCCAGATGACGCCCGCACTGGCGTGGAACACCGCCGTCAGCTTCGTGGCGAACACCAACTGGCAGGCATACTCGGGTGAATCCACGCAGGGCCATCTAGTGCAGATGGCAGGCCTCGCCGTGCAGAACTTCGTCTCCGCCGCCGTAGGTATGGCCGTTGCAATGGCATTCGTCCGTGGCCTCGCGCGCCGCAACACCGGCGAACTCGGCAACTTCTGGGTCGACCTGGTGCGCGGCAACCTCCGCATCCTGCTGCCGATCTCGATCGTCGGCGCCATCATCCTGACCATCGGCGGTGTGATCCAGAACTTCGACCTGCACACCACGGTCGCCAACACGGTGGTCGGCGGGCAGCAGACGATCACCGGCGGCCCGGTCGCCAGCCAGGAAGCCATCAAGCTGCTCGGAACGAACGGCGGCGGGTTCTTCAACGCGAACTCCGCGCATCCGTTCGAGAACCCCACCGCATGGACCAACTGGGTCGAGATCTTCCTGCTGTCCTGCATCGCTTTCTCTTTGCCGCGCACGTTCGGCCGCATGGTCGAGAGCAAGCGGCAGGGCTTCGCCATTGCCGCCGTGATGGCCGTCATCGCCCTGATCAGCATGACGATGATCATATCGTTCCAGGTCCAGGCGCACGGAACCGTCCCGACTGCCGTCGGATCGGCAATGGAAGGCGTCGAACAGCGCTTCGGCATACCGGATTCGGCGGTGTTCGCCGACCTGACGACGCTGACCTCGACGGGCGCCGTCGACTCGTTCCACGACTCCTACACCAGTCTCGGCGGCATGATGACGATGTTCAACATGCAGCTCGGTGAAATCGCGCCCGGCGGTGTGGGTTCCGGTCTCTACGGCATGCTGATCCTGGCGATCATCACCGTGTTCGTTGCGGGCCTGATGGTTGGCCGCACTCCGGAGTATCTCGGCAAGAAGATCACCCCGCGTGAGATCAAACTCGCCGCAACGTACTTCCTGATCACGCCACTGACGGTGCTGACCGGCACCGCCGTCGCGATGGCCATGCCCGGCCAACGAGCCAGCATGCTCAACAGCGGGCCACACGGCCTTTCCGAGGTGCTCTACGCGTTCACGTCGGCGGCCAACAACAACGGGTCGGCGTTCGCGGGCATCTCGGTCAACACCGACTGGTACAACACGGCGCTGGGTCTGGCGATGCTGTTCGGCCGTTTCCTGCCGATCATCTTCGTCCTCGCCCTGGCCGGATCGCTCGCCAAGCAGGGCAAGACACCGGAATCCATCGGCACCTTGCCCACCCATCGGCCGCAGTTCGTCGGCATGGTCACCGGCGTGACGCTGATCCTGGTAGCCCTGACCTTCCTGCCCATGCTGGCGCTTGGGCCCCTTGCTGAAGGAATTCACTGATGTCTGTCTCTACCCTCAAACCCACTCAATCCGCCCACTCGAAACCCGCTGCACCCAAGCGGGTTCAGGGTGGCCTGCTCGATCCGAAGATGCTGTGGAAGTCCACGCCTGACGCACTCGGCAAGCTCAACCCGCGAACGCTGTGGCGAAACCCGGTCATGTTCATCGTGGAGATCGGCGCCGCATGGAGCACCGTCCTGGCCGTCATGGACCCCTCCTGGTTCGCATGGCTGATCGTGGCGTGGCTTTGGCTCACGGTGATTTTCGCCAACCTCGCCGAGGCCGTGGCCGAAGGTCGCGGTAAGGCGCAGGCCGAGACGCTCCGTAAGACGAAGACCGCCACCATGGCACGTCGGCTCGTCGGCTGGAACCCGGGCGCTCCCGGCCGCGAAGAGGAAGTGGGCGCCCCGCTGCTGCAACAAGGCGACATCGTCGTCGTGGAAGCGGGCCAGACCATTCCGGGTGATGGCGATGTCGTGGAAGGCATTGCGTCGGTGGACGAATCGGCCATCACCGGTGAGTCCGCCCCGGTCATCCGCGAATCCGGCGGCGACCGCTCCGCGGTGACCGGCGGCACCACCGTGCTGTCGGACCGCATCGTCGTCAAGGTCACCCAGAAGCCCGGTGAGAGCTTCATCGACCGGATGATCGCGCTCGTCGAAGGCGCCAACCGCCAGAAGACGCCCAACGAGATCGCGCTGAACATCCTGTTGGCATCGCTGACGATCATCTTCCTGTTCGCGGTCGCGACCCTGCAGCCGTTGGCGATCTTCTCCAAGGCGAACAACCCTGGTGTCCCGGATACGTTGGCGCTCAACGGCGACGGCGTCACCGGCATCGTCATGGTCTCGCTGCTGGTGTGCCTCATCCCGACCACGATCGGCGCACTCCTGTCGGCCATCGGCATCGCCGGAATGGACCGTCTGGTGCAACGCAACGTGCTCGCCATGTCGGGCCGCGCCGTCGAGGCTGCGGGCGACGTGAACACGCTGCTGTTGGACAAGACCGGAACCATCACCCTGGGCAACCGGCAGGCTGCGGCCTTCGTTCCGCTGACCGGAGTTTCGCCTGAGAAGTTGGCCGATGCCGCGCAGTTGTCCAGCCTCGCCGACGAGACACCCGAGGGCCGCTCCATCGTGGTGTTCGCCAAGCAGGAGTACGGGCTGCGCGCCCGCACGCCCGGTGAGCTCGACAAGGCGCATTGGGTCGAGTTCAGCGCGACGACCCGGATGTCGGGCGTCGATCTGGAGAACGGCCACCTGCTGCGCAAGGGTGCTGCGGCCGCGGTCGCCGAATGGGTGCGCGGCCAAGGCGGCCGGGTGCCGACCGAACTCGGCGACATCGTCGACGGCATCTCCGCCGCGGGTGGCACTCCCCTTGTCGTCGGCCAGGTCGTCGACACCACCGCATCGGTTCTCGGCGTCATCCAGCTCAAGGACGTCGTCAAGCAGGGCATGCGCGAGCGCTTCGACGAGATGCGCAGGATGGGCATCCGCACGGTGATGATCACCGGCGACAATCCCCTGACCGCCAAGGCCATTGCCGACGAGGCGGGTGTCGACGACTTCCTCGCCGAGGCCACGCCCGAAGACAAGATGGCGCTCATCAAGAAGGAGCAGGCCGGCGGCAAGCTGGTCGCGATGACCGGCGACGGCACCAACGACGCACCGGCGCTGGCGCAGGCCGACGTCGGCGTGGCGATGAACACCGGTACCTCGGCGGCCAAAGAGGCCGGCAACATGGTCGACCTTGATTCCGACCCGACCAAGCTGATCGAGATCGTCGAGATCGGCAAGCAGCTGCTCATCACGCGGGGTGCGTTGACGACGTTCTCGATCGCCAACGACATCGCGAAGTATTTCGCGATCATCCCGGCGATGTTCGTCGCGTTGTTCCCCGGTCTGGACATGCTGAACATCATGCGGCTGCACAGCCCGCAGTCGGCGATCCTGTCCGCGGTCATCTTCAACGCGCTCGTCATCATCGCCTTGATTCCGCTGTCGCTGCGCGGTGTGCGCTACACACCGAGCAGTGCCTCAAAGCTGTTGAGCCGAAACCTCTACGTCTACGGCCTCGGCGGAATCATCGCGCCGTTCATCGGCATTAAGCTGATCGACCTCGTCATCCAACTCTTCCCAGGAATGTGACATGAGAATTTCCGACCTTGCCCGTCAACACTGGGCGGCGCTGCGCGCGCTGCTGGTGCTCACAGTGATCCTGGGCATCGCCTACCCGATCTTCATCTGGCTGGTGGCCCAAATCCCTGGTCTGCACGACAAAGCCAACGGGTCGATCATCGAGGCCGACGGAAAGACGGTGGGCAGCAGCCTGATTGGGCAGTCGTTCACCGACAGCGACGGCAACCCGCTGCCGCAGTATTTCCAGAGCCGCCCTTCCGCGGCCGGCGACGGCTACGACCCGCTGGCCACCAGCGCAAGCAACCTAGGCCCGGAGAGCATCGTCGACACCCCTGCCGACCCGTCGCTGCCCAAGGACGACAACGGCTATAAGGCCAGCCTGCTCACGCTGGTGTGCTCACGAAGCGCCGCCGTCGGTGAGCTCGACGGCGTCGACGGTGCGCGGCCCTTCTGCACCGGCGACGGTGTTGGCGCGGTCCTGTCGGTGATCGGTCCCCGCGATGCCCGCGGCAACGTCATCCATCCGACCCGGGTGGTCAGCGTCAATGAGCCATGCGAGACAACCCCCACGCCGTTCCTGAACACCTATGAGGGCGTGCGTGTCGAATGCGCAAAGTTCGGCGAGGACTACAGCATCGGCCAGATAGTGCCGATCCGCGGCGCGGCGCCTGCCGATCCGGCGGTGCCAGCCGATGCCGTCACCGCCAGCGGCAGCGGACTGGACCCCGACATCTCCGTCGCATACGCCGACCTGCAGGTTAACCGTGTGGCCAAGGCACGCGGCGTCGCTCCGGCCGAGATCCAGCAGGCCGTCGCGGACCACACCGACGGACGGTGGCTGGGATTCTTCGGCGAGCCGACGGTGAACGTCCTCGAGCTCAATCTGGAACTGGACCAGAAGTATCCGGCAAACAGCTGACGTGATCGGTGGATGATGGTGCTGTGAGCACAGGCGAACAGCCGCTCTCGCAACGGACACAAGGCGCAGAGCAGCACGCCACCAAACGCGGGGAGCTGCGCATCTATTTGGGCGCAGCTCCCGGCGTTGGCAAGACGTACGCGATGCTCGGTGAAGCGCACCGAAGGCGGGAACGCGGCACCGACGTCGTCGCCGCGGTGGTCGAAACGCACGGCCGTAAGAAGACCGCCGACCTGCTCGAGGGCATTGAGATCGTCACGCCGAAGTGCATCGATTACCGGGGCAAGAGTTTCCCGGAGCTCGACGTGGAGGCGGTGCTGCGCCGTCAGCCGCAGGTAGTGCTCGTCGACGAACTCGCTCACACCAACACTCCGGGAAGCGAGAACCCGAAGCGCTGGCAGGACGTCGAAGAACTGCTCGGCGCGGGCATCACCGTGATCACGACGGTCAACGTGCAGCACCTGGAAAGCCTCAACGATGTCGTCACTCAGATCACTGGCATCGAGCAGCAGGAGAAGGTTCCCGACGAGATCGTGCGCGCCGCCGACCAGATCGAGCTGGTCGACATCACACCGGAAGCGTTGCGGCGCAGGCTGGCTCACGGCAACGTCTACGCGCCGGAGCGCATCGACGCCGCGTTGTCGAACTACTTCCGCAAGGGCAATCTCACGGCGTTGCGTGAACTCGCACTGCTGTGGCTTGCCGACCAGGTTGACGCCGCCTTGGAGAAGTACCGAGAAGAAAACCAGATCACCGACACCTGGGAGGCACGTGAGCGCGTCGTCGTCGCGGTCACCGGCGGGGCGGAGTCGGAAACCCTGGTGCGCAGGGCATCACGCATCGCAGGGAAGTCGAGCGCCGAGCTGATGGTCGTGCATGTCGTGCGCGGCGACGGGCTTTCGGGCGTTTCCGCGCCCAAGATGGGCAAGGTGCGCGAGCTGGCCATCAGCCTGGGCGCCACGTTGCACACCGTGGTCGGTGACGATGTGCCCGCCGCGCTGCTGGATTTCGCGCGCGATGAGAACGCCACCCAGCTGGTGATCGGTACGTCGCGACGGTCGCGGTGGGCGCGTATCTTCGACGAGGGCATCGGCGCGGCAGTGGTGCAACAGTCGGGCTCGATCGACGTGCACATGGTCACCCACCCACAGGCCCGTCGCGGTTCCTGGTGGGCGCGTTCGACACCGCGCCAACAGCACGCGGCGTCGTGGCTGGCGGCAATAGTGGTGCCGTCCGCGATCTGCGCGGTCATCGTCGGCACGCTCGACCAGGTGCTCGGGATCGGCGGCGAAAGTGCACTTTTCGTCATCGGCGTGCTGGTGGTCGCGTTGCTCGGCGGTGTCGCACCCGCGGTGCTGTCGGCACTGCTGTCTGGGCTGCTGTTGAACTACTTTCTGATCGAACCCCGCTACACGTTCACGATCTCCCAGCCCGACAACGCGATTACCACCGTGGTCCTGTTGGCGGTCGCGATCGCGGTGGCCGCCCTCGTGGACAGCGCCGCAAAGCGGACTCGCGAGGCACGCCGAGCATCGCAGGAAGCCGAACTGCTCACGCTGTTCGCCGGCTCGGTGCTGCGCGGCGCGGACCTGGACACGTTGCTGGAGCGTGTCCGAGAAACGTACTCACAGCGAGCTGTCAGCCTGCTGCGGGTAACGGACAGTAACCCGGACGGCGAAGTCGTGGCGTGCGTCGGCAACGACCCGTGCTCGGACGTGGACACCGCCGACACCGCAATCGAAGTCGGCGACGACGAGTTCTGGATGCTCATGATCGGACGGAGACTGGCGGCCAGTGACCGGCGGGTGCTGACCGCCGTCGCCAAGCAAGCGGCCGGCCTGGTCAACCAGCGCGAACTGACCGCGGAGGCGGGTAAGGCCGCGGCGATCGCCCAGGCCGACGAGCTGCGCCGGTCGTTGTTGAGCGCCGTCAGCCACGACCTGCGCACGCCGCTGGCCGCCGCGAAAGCCGCCGTATCCAGCTTGCGCAGCAACGATGTCGACTTCTCCGCCGAGGACACCGCCGAGTTGTTGGCCACCATCGAGGAGTCCATCGACCAGCTCACCGCATTGGTGGGAAACCTGCTCGACTCGTCGCGGCTGGCGGCGGGCGTGGTGCGGCCGGAGATTCGGCGCGTGTATCTTGAGGAGACCGTACAGCGTGCATTGCTCGGAATCAGCAAGGGCCTCACGGGATTTCGTCGACAGGGTGTCGACCGCGTAAAGGTGGATGTGGACGACGCCGTGGTGATGGCCGACAGCGGTCTGCTCGAGCGAGTGCTGGCCAACCTCATCGACAACGCGCTGCGGTATGCCCCGGAGAGTCCGGTGCGTGTGACGGCTGGCCGAGTCGGCGACCGTGTGCTGATCGCCGTTGTCGACGAGGGACCTGGCATCCCGCGCGACGCCGAAGAGCAACTGTTCGCACCGTTCCAGCGACTCGGCGATCACGACACCAGCATCGGCGTCGGCCTCGGGCTCTCAGTTGCGCGTGGTTTTGTGGAAGCCATGGAAGGCACCATCACAGCCACGGACACCCCCGGCGGCGGCCTGACCGCAGAGATCGAATTGGCCGCGCCACCGAAGGACGAAGCATGACCTCGTCGAAAACCAGAGTGCTCGTGATCGACGACGAGCCGCAGATCCTGAGAGCGCTGCGCATCAACCTGTCGGTGCGCGGCTACGAGGTGACGACCGCTGCCACCGGCGCCGAGGCGCTGCGCTCGGCCGCCGATCACCGCCCCGACGTCATCGTGTTGGACCTCGGCCTGCCCGACATGTCCGGCATCGAGGTGCTCGCGGGGCTGCGCGGCTGGCTGACCGCGCCGGTGATCGTGCTGTCCGCGCGCACCGATTCCTCGGACAAGGTCGAGGCGCTCGACGCAGGCGCCGACGATTACGTCACCAAACCGTTCGGCATGGACGAGTTCCTGGCCCGGCTGCGGGCTGCGGTGCGCCGCGGCACGGCGGCGTCGGAGACCGACGAGCCGGTCATCGAAACATCGTCGTTCACAGTGGATCTGGCGGCGAAGAAGGTGACCAAGAACGGCAACGAGGTGCACCTCACCCCCACCGAGTGGGGCATGCTCGAGATGCTGGTGCGCAACCGAGGCAAGCTCGTCGGCCGCGAAGAGTTGCTCAAGGAGGTGTGGGGTCCGGCCTACGCCAAGGAGACTCACTACCTGCGGGTGTATCTTGCGCAACTGCGGCGCAAGCTCGAAGACGATCCGTCAGACCCCGTGCATCTCCTCACCGAAGCCGGAATGGGCTACCGCTTCCAGCAGTAGCTTCCTACTCCGGCGCGGGTCGGCGTTCGGCCAGTGCGACCAGCCGCGCCGTGCACTCACGATTCCTCGGGTACGCCGCGGCAAGCGCGAGCCGGCTCGGCACCCAGCTGAGCGGCCCGCCGACCGGAACCTCCGCCATCTCGATCCGGCTGCCGTCCTCAGTGTCGAAGAGCCGCAAGGTGATTCGTGCGCCGCCGAAGGGCCGCCCCTTGGCCAGCAGGACCAATTCCTCACGCGGAATGCAGGTTTCGACCACGGTTTCGTCGTTCAGCACCACCGGCCAGATGCCGATCGTGTGGTGGATCGTGCTACCCGGGGCAGGCCAGTTCGGGTCCACCGCGCGCATGCGGGTGTTGCCGACAACCCACTGCGAATAGGTCCAGCCGTCGGCGATGACGTTCCACACCTCCTCGCGCGTCGCCGGTGTGTCACGTGTGACGGTCAGCGCGCTGTTCGCTGCAGCTGGTGACGATCCCATCTCGCACGGCTCCTTTCAGATTCGTCCCACCGGAATAGAGATGAGCCGGCTTTCGACCGCCTTGACCGAATCGGGCAACACGCTGTTGGCCAAGCCCATCGCCTTGCTCATCACCGACTCCGCGACCACTTTTCGTCGCCCACTCATCAGCGCCTCGTATCCCTGCCTGGCGACCTCGGCGGGA
The DNA here is from genome assembly GCA_963848855.1 of uncultured Actinomycetota bacterium. GTDB lineage: Bacteria > Actinomycetota > Actinomycetes > Mycobacteriales > Mycobacteriaceae > Mycobacterium. Next base: position 495,319 of record CAWKFL010000001.1, on the reverse strand, counting down.
TCGTCCTCCGGCATGCGTCCGACGATGGTGTCCGGCATCAACGACGTGACGGTGATACCCGTCTCGCGGAGTTCGTCGTACAGGGCTTCTGCGAACGACTGAATGAACGACTTGAATGCGTTGTAGGCGGCTTGCAGCGAGCCGGGCATCATTGTGGCGATCGAGGACGTCAACAACATTTTCCCGGTTCCGCGGTCGGTCATATCGCGCAGGAGCAGCTTGGCGAGCACCACCGTCGAACGCACATTGAGGTCGACCACCGCGAGATCGGATTCGAGGTCGCCGTCGGCGAGCGGGCCGCCGCGCCCGACGCCAGCGTTGAGGACGGTGACGTCAAGGGGGCGGCCGTTGCCCGAGGCGGTGCGGTAGAGAAGCTCGACATCGTCGGGTTTGCGCAGGTCGACCTGCACGGCCCGGACGCCGAGACCCCTGTCGCCGAGCTTGTCCGCACCCTGCTGGATCGCGCTGTCGTCGCCCGCGACGATCAGGTGATACCCGTCTTCGGCGAACAGCTTCGCCAGTTCGAATCCGATGCCGCTCGATGCACCGGTCACCATCGCCAAGACTCTCGCCATGGTGGCGGGCTACCCGGCGACGACGTCGTCAAACGCTTTGCTGCTCAGCCCCGAGTTTCGTCGGCCAGCGCCGTCAGCCTTGCCCGCACCAGGTCAGGCCGCTCGTCGACGATGAAATGCGACCCGTCAACCGTCTCCAGCGTGTAGTCGTCGGCCCTCGCGGATTCGGGCGCAGCGAAGGACACATGCACCGCGGCATCGTCGGTGCCAAACACTGCGCGAATCGGCACCGTCGCGCGCCGCGTCTCGGGATTCCTTGCGCCCCGGGGTATCTCGCGAAGCAGGAAGGTCCGGTACGTGTCGCGGGCCGTGCGGGCGCATACCGGGTTGCGGAACCGGTCGGCGTAGACGCGCGCCGACGCGGGATCCAGTTTGGAAGCGGTGGCGAAGACGCGATCGAGGAATTTCGTGCGCTGCTGCACCGGCACCCCGCCCGTCGCCATGACGACCTGATACCAGAAACGCCATAGATGCGGCGCCAAGGTGCGCGGTGACACCCAGGGGTACGCCATGTTCAGTACGAGGTAGCCGTCGAATCGCTGCGGCTCGCGGAGGATCATCAGGTACCCGATGAAGCCGCCCCAGTCGTGCCCCACCAGCAGGGTCCGGCCCAGCCCGAGTTCGTCCATCAAGGCCAGCACGTCGCTGGCGACGTCCTCCTTTGCCCATTTGTGCGGCGCGGGCCCGGACCAGCCGTAGCCGGGCAGGTCGGGCGCGATGATGCGCAGGCCTTCCGGCGGGTTGCCGAGCAGATCGCGATACACCCAGTGGTGCTGCGGCCACCCATGCAGTGCGACGACGGGGCGGCCGTCCTCGGGGCCGGATTCGGTTAGGTGAAACCTCACCCCGCGGGCGTTGACGAATCTTCGACGCACACCGGGAATTTGCGGGGGCTCGGAGGTCATGAATCGGACTATAGAGAAGAGGTCCCGCGCTACCGTGCGGAGTATGGGCGGATATAGGGACCTGTTCAACGCCAGCATCGCAAACCCCGAAGACTTCTGGGCCGACGCCGCACGCGCCGTCACATGGACCCGCGAGCCGCAGCGCATCCTCGACGACTCCAACCCGCCGTTCTATCGGTGGTTCCCCGACGGGGAGCTCAACACCTGCGCCAACGCACTCGATCGTCATGTCGAGGGCGGCCGTGCCGAGCAACCCGCGCTGATCTACGACTCCCCCGTCACCGGGTCGCAACGCACCTACACCTACCGCGAACTGCTCGACGAGACAGCGCGGTTCGCCGGTGCGCTGCGCGGCCTCGGTGTCGACAAGGGCGACCGCGTCGTCATCTACATGCCGATGGTGCCCGAGGCGGTGATCGCGATGTTGGCGTGCGCGCGGTTGGGCGCCGTGCACTCCGTGGTGTTCGGCGGATTCGCCGCGCATGAACTCGCGGCGCGCATCGACGACGCCCGCCCTGAGGTCATCGTGACGGCGTCATGTGGTGTCGAACCGACTCGCACCGTCGACTACAAACCGATGCTCGACGCTGCGCTTGAGATTGCCGAATTCGCTCCGCCCGCCTGCGTGATACTGCAGCGCGAGCAGCGGCCGTGTGAGCTATTGGCGGGCCGCGACTTGGACTGGCGTGAGCTGATGGCCGACGCCGAGCCCGTCGATCCGGTGCCCGTCGCGGCGACCGACCCGCTGTACGTGCTCTACACCTCGGGCACCACCGGTAAGCCCAAGGGCATCGTCCGCGACAACGGCGGGCATGCGGTGGCGCTGCTGTGGACCATGCGGCACGTCTACGACATCCAGCCGGGCGACGTGTACTGGGCCGCATCTGATGTCGGCTGGGTGGTCGGCCACTCCTACATCGTTTACGCCCCGCTGCTGCTCGGCGCGACGACCGTGCTCTACGAGGGCAAGCCCGTCGGCACTCCGGACGCGGGCGCGTTCTGGCGCGTGGCGTCCGAGCACGGTGTGAAGGCGGTGTTCACCGCGCCGACGGCGATCCGCGCGATCAAGAAGGAAGACCCCGACGGCCTGCACATGGGCAAATACGACCTGTCGGCGCTGCAGTACCTGTTCCAGGCGGGCGAACGCCTCGACCCCGGCACGTATCAGTGGGCGTCGGAGAAACTCGGCGTTCCGGTCGTCGACCACTGGTGGCAGACCGAGACGGGATGGGCGATCGCCGCCAACCCGATGGGTGTCGAGGTGCTGCCGATCAAACCCGGATCGGCGACGGTGCCGATGCCGGGTTATGACGTCCGGATCCTGCGGCCCGACGGCACCGAGTGTGACGCCAACGAGGAAGGCGCCATCTGCGTGAAGCTGCCGCTGCCGCCGGGCACGCTGCCGACGCTGTGGGGCGACGATGACCGTTACGTGTCCTCGTACCTGTCGGCGTTCGACGGGTATTACCTGACGGGCGACGGCGGCTACATCGACGAGGACGGCTCGTTGTTTGTCATGGGCCGCACCGACGACGTCATCAACGTTGCGGGTCACCGCATGTCGACGGGGTCGATCGAGGCGGTGTTGGCGGGCCATCGTGCTGTCGCGGAGTGCGCCGTGATCGGTGTCGCCGACGAGATCAAGGGTCAGGTGCCGCGAGGGTTCGTCGTCCTCAAGGCGGGTGCGACGGACGAGGGGCTCGCCGAGGAACTGATCGCGGCGGTACGCGCCAACATCGGCGCGGTCGCATGCTTCAGGATGGTCGACGTGGTTTCGGCGCTGCCGAAGACGCGGTCCGGCAAAATCCTGCGCAAGACCATGCGTGGCATCGCCGACGGCCGCGACGAGCCGCTGCCGTCGACCATCGAGGACCCTTCCGTGTTGGACGCGCTGAAACCCATCCTCTTGCGTTGAGACACCTCGCCGAGATCGACGAAATGGCGAGATTTACTCGCGCTTTTGCGCCCGTTTGTCCGTTTGGGCGATGAGGGGGCGAGTCAACGGACAAATGAACCACTGCAAATCGTTCGCTATCCTGGACGGCACACGACCGCCTACCTAAGGGAGCAATGAGTAGCGCCTCGCGCGCACCCCGAAGACCTATCCCACCCCGGAGTGATCGCAGCCCTCGGCTGTATCCGGAGGTGGGAACGTGCTGACAGCGCTGGTCAACATAGGTCTCGGCGTCCTGGTCGTCGTCCTGATCACCGCATTCACGGCGTACTTCGTCGCGCAGGAATTCGCCTATACGGCAGTGAACCGGTCGCGCCTCACCGCCCACTCCGAGGCAGGTGACGCCGCCGCAACCCGCGCGCTCGCAATCACCCGACGCACTTCGTTCATGCTTTCGGGTGCGCAGCTGGGCATCACCGTCACCGGACTGCTCGCCGGCTATCTCGCCGAACCGCTGATCGGCGACGGTCTCGCCGAGTTGCTCGGCCGAGCCAGCGTTCCGACCTCCGTCGGCATCGCCATCGGCGCGGCGGTCTCGCTGATCGTCTGCACCTTCATCCAGATGCTCTTCGGCGAGCTGGTGCCCAAGAACCTCGCGATCGCGCTTCCCGAGGCGGTGGCCCGCAAAATGGCCATCTCCACCCAGTGGTATCTGCGGATGTTCGGCTGGCTCATCTCACTGTTCGACAAGTCGTCGAACGTCCTGCTGCGCATACTGCGCATGGAGCCGGTCCACGATGTCGAGCACTCTGCGACGGCCCGCGATCTCGAGCACATCGTCGCGGTCTCCCGCGTCGCAGGTGATCTGCCCCGCGACCTGTCGACCCTGCTCGACCGCGTTCTGGACTTCCCCACCAGCACGGCCGAGCACGCCATGATTCCCCGCACCCGCGTGGATACCGTCCGCGACGACGAGACGATCGACGCCGTGCGGACCCGGATGGCGTCCGGCCACACCCGCTATCCCGTAGTCGGCGATTCCACCGACGACCTGCTGGGCATCATCGATCTGCACGCCGTGCTCGATGCCGACGCCACCGATCCGGCCCGTTCGTGGTGCCGGCCTGCCGTGCGGGTGCCTGCATCGCTGCCCCTACCCGCGACGCTCAAACAGCTGACCGACGCACCCGATGAAATGGCGCTGGTGATCGACGAATACGGCGGCTTCGCCGGCATCGTCACGATCGAAGACATCGCCGAGGAACTGGTCGGCGAGATCGCCGACGAACACGACGCGACCGACATCGAGATCGCGCAGGGGTCCGACGGCTGGCTGCTGCCCGGCGAGATCCACCTCGACGAGGCGCAACGGCTGCTCGATCTACGGCTGCCCCACAGCGATCACGAAACCTTGGCGGGCCTGCTCATGCAGCACTTCGGCAAGCTGCCGGCGGTTGGCGACACCGTCGAAATCGCACTGCCACCGGACGCGGCCGACCCGACCACCGATTGGTCCGCACCGCGAAAGGTATTGGCGGCCACCGTCCGATCCGTCGAGCGGCGCGTGCCCGCCGAGGTGTTCGTCACCCTTCACCCGGTGGAGGCCGACGATGAGTAATCCGTGGGTCGTGCTCGCGGTGACGATCGGCCTCATTGCGGTCAGCGCATTCTTCGTCGCCGTCGAGTTCGCGCTGATCGCCGCGCGCCGCCACCGTCTCGAGGACGCGGCAGCCACCAGCAAGCCTGCCCGAGCAGCCTTGCGCAGCACCGCGGAACTGTCTGTGTTGCTGGCAGGTTCGCAGCTTGGCATTACCGCGTGCACCCTCGCCCTCGGCGCGACCACCAAACCGGCCGTTCACTATTGGCTCACCCCGCTGATCCACGCCTGGGGCGCGCCACTATGGATCGCCGACGCGGTCGGCTTCGTCCTGGCGCTCGCGGTTGTTACCTTCCTTCACCTCGTGATCGGTGAAATGGCACCGAAGTCCTGGGCGATCGCGCATCCGGAACGGGCAGCGATCCTGCTCGCGATACCGATGCGGATGTTCATGACGCTCACCCGACCCTTGCTCACCGCACTGAACCTCGCCGCCAACTGGTGCCTGCGACGGGTCGGGGTCACTCCCGTCGACGAATTGGAAGCCGGGCAAGACCCCGACGCCCTGCGGCAGCTGGTCGAACACTCGGTCGCGGTGGGAACGCTCGATCCGCGGTACTACCGAAACCTGTCCAGCGCATTGGAGCTGGAGAAGCTCACGGTCGGCGATATCGTCACTCCCGGCACCGTATTGACCGCCGTACGAGCCGACGCCGGTGCAGCCGAAATCCAGGCCACCTCGAAAACCAAACACCACCAACGGATACTGGTCCGCGGCGACGACGGCATTGACGGCGTCGTGCACGTGCGCGACAGTCTTCGTGCCGCATCCGGGTCGACCGCCGGTGATCTGATGCGGCCGGTCTTGCGACTGCCCGCCGACACCCCGGTGTACCGCGCGTTGAACACCATGCGTCAGACCCGCAATCACCTGGCAATGGTCGAACGCGACGGCGAAATGATCGGCTTGATCACCCTCACCGACGTCCTGCATCACCTTCTCGCCGACGACGCACCTGCCGCGTAGCACCTAGCTCAGCTGCGCGGCCAGATCGATGAGGTCCCTTGCGATAACGGTCGGCTGCGGCAGGCCTTCGACTCGCAGCGGCGCATTGCCCGGCCGGGTGATCAGGGCACCCGCGAACCCCGCGCTTTGCGCGCCGACGGTGTCCCACACGTGCGCGGCTACCATCATGCATTGGTCGGCTGCCACATCGAGCTCGCGGCACACGCCGTCGTAGACCTCCCGCGCCGGTTTGAACCTGCCGACGGCGTCGACGCTCAACTGGTGCTCGAACAGCGGGCCCAAGCCGGCGTGCTGCAACGGACTAAGGCCACCCGGATTGGGCGGCGAGTTCGTGAGCGTGACCAACCGGAAACCGTTGTCGCGCAGCGCGGTGAGCCCTTCTTCGACGTCGGGATGCGCGGGCATGGTCAGCATGTGCTCCCTGATGCCGCTCACGTCGCTCTCGGCCACATCGACGGAACGCGTCTCGCCGACCATCCGAAGAACGCCCTGTCCAAGAGTGAAGAAGTCGACATAGACCCCCGACAGCGTCGCCGCCATCGAGTACATGATCAATTGCCCGAACCATTCGCGCAGCACCTGCCGGTCCCCGAATATCGACTCGAAAAGCGGTGCCAGGGAGTCGATGTCGATCAGAGTCTCATTCACGTCGAACACCAGGACCGACGGTCTGGCCGTCATCGAATCAACCTCCGTATCCACGCTCCTGCATCACCCACGTATTACTGTCAGGATCGCCGAAATCGGCGAAACTAGCGTAGTCCGCGTGCTCCGGGTCGACACCGGGTAGAAACTCGCCGCGCCAACCACCGTCGGTCTTCTTGTGCCGGATCTCGCTGACGGCCACGTCGCGGTCGATCAATTCCTGCCTGCACGCCTCGACGTCAGGGACGACGAGGTAGAGCCCTCGTGACGATCCGACGGGCGCGTCGGTGAGCCCGACGCCGAACTGGACCGACGTGTTCGAACCTTGCGGCGTCAGTTGCACCACGCGGAAATCCGGCGCCGGTGCATAGTCGACGTCGAGGTCGAAGCCGACCTGGTCCCGATAGAACCGCAACGACGCGTCCGGATCCGAAACCGGCAGGATCACCACCTCGAATGACGCCTTCACGACATCGTCTTCTGCAGGATCTCGTCGGGATCCAGCCCGCGGTCGACGCCGTGCGCGACGACAGTCTGGCCGGGCGCCAGATGTAGCTGTTCGTCGTCGAGAAAGACGTCGACCTTGTCCGGCTCGAAGGACACCAGGTTGCTCACCTGTCCCACTTCGGGCCAGGCGTTGACGTACGCCCACGCCGCCCGCTTACGGTCGCCGATCTGGTAGTAGCTGGCAAGACCCTTGTACGGACAGAACGTCTGCCCCTCGATCGCTTGCAGCGCAGACTGGTCGATGTCATCGCGTGGCACATACCAGCGCGGGGCGAACCCCGATTCATAGAGCGCCAAAGGGCGGTGCGAGTCCGCGATCACGCGGTCGCCGTCACGGACAACGAGGTGGCGTGACGTGTTGCGGATGTCGATGCGATGGTAGAAATCCGCGGCATGGCCGACGATGCGGTCGTCCTCTTCGTAGAAGGCGTCCATCGCCCGCCAGGCAAACGCTATCAGTCCGTTCAGTACAGCCGCATGCTCGGGCAACGAGGTATGTTGCCACGCCGCATGTTTCGCCTCACGATCACCAACGCTGACGGTGAACCAACTCGTCTCGCCGAGATCGGGATGCTGAGTCGTTCGGTCCTCGATGACCAGAAGCCCGTCGGCGATCGCGCTGCGCGGAAAGTAGGCCACCGGATAGCGGCCCGGTTCGTGAAGAAGCATGACGTCTTCACTGTCGACAATCCACCGCTCGCCGAACCTCACCCGCATGCGGCGCCGCAACGGTTCAGCGAACAGCAGCCGCGGCGGCAATGGCGCGTCTGTGAGAAAGTGCCCGACCGTGCCGGTCGCCAGAGGTCCCTGTTGCCATGCCAGCCCCATGCGTCACCTTTCCGTAGTCAAATACCTTGTGCAGCAGCACTAATAGGCGGCACGTCGAATAGTCAGCGCGCCGATTGGGTGATGTATCCCACTATTTTGGGCCGACTGACCCAGAGTTGTCCAGACTTCCCAGACGATTCACAGTCGTGCCTCAGGATTTGGACTTGCGTCGCGGCCTGCGTGCGTGTGCCGCGAACGACCGGACGTAGGCGACAGCCGCGTTGACCGACGTCCGCAGCGGATCTGGACTTCCTGTGGCGTACGTGACCATCGCCCCGCCTTGATGCGCGGCCACCAACGACACCGCGAGATGGCGTGGGTCGGCGTCGGCACGCAATTCGCCGCGGCGCTTCATCGCCGTGAGGCCGGCCCGAAACAGGTCAAGCCATTCGTCGTAACCTTCGGCGAGCTCGTCGAGGATCTCGTCGTCGGCTTCGAGGAGCTCGCCGACCAACGAACCGTATAAGCATCCGCCGCGCAGATAGCTGGTGTCGAGGTTGGCCACACACGCATCGGCCCACGCCTGCAAGGACTCGAGGCTGTCGAGTTCGCCCAGGCTGGCTTGGGTGTGAAACGCCATCAAGTCTCTGCGGCGCAACGCGATGACCTCTCGGGTCAGGTCACGCTTGTCGTCGAAATAGTGGGAGAGCTGCGATCCGCTCACCGCGGCACCGCGGCGCACCTCCTCGTTGCTGGTGTTGGCGACGCCGTGCTCGAACATCAGCTCGGCGGTGACATCGACGACCCTGGCCCGAGTCGCGAGTCCTTTGCGAGTGAATTTCGCTGCGCTGTCAGTGGACACGGTGTCGCCGCCAGTCAACGGCTTGCGCTTCGGCCGCGGGGACGGCGTGCCTGCCGCGGGGTTCGTTCGGCCGGGTCGGCTGCAAACATGCGCAAGTAGTTCACCGCGAAACGGACTGCGTCCGCGTGCGGCCACTCCTGGCGGTAGGCGAACGCCATGGTGCCGCCGCCCTGGTGGGCGCTGACGACAACCAACGCCAACTGCTGCGCATCGGCGTCGGCGACGAGAACGCCACGATCCTTCATCTCCTGCACTGCCTGCTCGAGCAGCTCCACCCACTGCCAATAGCCCGCGCCCAACGTCTCGCGTGTCGCATCGTCGGACTTGGCCAGCTGCCCGGCGAGTGCGTGGTAGGTGGGCGTTCCGGAATAGCCGATGCGCCGCAGGTAGCGCATGTTCAGGTCGATCCACCGCTCGAAATCGTCGAACGACTGAAGTCCGTCGAGCTTGGGCTGACGGTGAAAGTCCAGCACGACGCCGATCTGTCGCGTGATGACCGCGCGGATCAACGCCTGCTTGTCGGCGAAGTAATGGGCGAGCTGCGACCCGCTCACCGATGCGGCCTTGCGTATGTTCGCCATGTTCAGAGTCGAGAGGCCCTCAGCCAGAATCAATTCAGCGGCGGCCTTGACGATCCGCTCCCGGGTCGCCCTGCCGCGCGCGGTCAACCGTTGTTCGTCGTCGAGATCGGCTAGCGCCATAGCGCCAGGCTAACGGCCGCATAGTTCCGCTAATGGGATATTCGGCCCAGTATGTTTCGGGGCCATGTCGCTCAGGACATCAACAGCCGTCTGGCGAGGAACGGACGGATCAGCGCGATGACCTCGTCCAGCGCGGACTCCAGCAGGAAGTGGCCGCCCTCGAGAACGTGAATCTCTGCGTCCGGCAGGTCCACGGCGAACGCTGTGGCACCCGCGGGACCGAAGATCTTGTCGCCGCGGCCCCAGACCGCCAGGAACGGTACCTGGCTGATGCGGAAGTACTCGTGCAGCCGTGGGTACATCGGGGCGTTGGTGGCGTAGTCGAGAAAGAGTTTGAGCTGAATCTCGTCGTTGCCGGGCCGGCACAGCAGCGCGTAGTCGTGGTGCCAGGATTCGGGGTCGACGAGGGTCTCATCGGGCGTCCCGGTGACGTACTGCCACCGCGTGGCATCCAACGTCAGGAACTGTCGCACCGCAGCTTCGGTCTCAACGGTCTGATCGGTGTGGTAGGCCCACAACGTCTTCCAGAACTCTTCGACGAAGCCGATGCCGTATCCGTTGCCGTTCTGGCTGATGATCGCGGTGACGGCGGCCCGGTCGGCGAGGGCCAGCCGCCATCCGATCGGCGCACCGTAGTCCTGCATATACATCGCGAACCGGTCGATGCCGAGGCCCTGCAACAGTTCTGAGGTCAGTTGCGCGAGTGCGTCGAACGTGTACTCGAAATCGTTGACACCGGGTGCATCCGACAACCCGAAACCCAGATGATCCGGGGCGATCACGTGATATCGGTCGGCCAGCGCAGGCACCAGGTGCCGGAACATGTAAGAGCTGGTCGGAAACCCGTGCAGGAGCACCACGGTGGGCGCGTCGGGGTTGCCCGCTTCCCGGTAGAACATTCGGTGACCCTCGACGGTCGTGTAGCGGTGGTGGACGGCGGTCATGGGTGACTCCTTATGAATGGTCTTTTGGGCTGTGTGACCCAGTTTGCGTGAGCCCGACGATACACGCCAAATCCGTGCGTGAACGTTGACCACTGGGCGCCCGGTGCCTATTCTGGGTTGTGTGACCCACTTTCTGATTGGTTGCTGTGAGACACCCCAAAGGAGCGGCCACGATGGGTAACACGTTGCTGGACAAGACCGTCGTGGTCGTCGGACGCGGCAGCGGGATCGCGCGAGCGGTCACGCTGCGCGCGCGATTAGAAGGCGCGCGAGTCGTGGTCGCCGGACGTGACAAGGAAAAGCTGCAACGCGCCTACGACGATGCAGACGTCACGGCAGAGGTCGTCGACATCACCGACGACGCGTCGATCGCCTCGTTCGCCGACCGGGTCGGACCCGTCGACCACGTCGTGTCGACGGCATCGGCCCGCGCCAGGGGGAAGCTCGCCGACTTGGACAGCAAGAACCTGCAGCTGTCGTTCGACACCAAGGTCATCGGCCCTGCCATGCTGGCCAAACACTTCGCTCCCCAGATCAACACCGATGGCTCCTTCGTGCTGTTCTCCGGCGTGAACGCCTTCAAGGTCAACGTCGGCTATCTCGGCGTCGCCATCACCAACGGTGCGGTCGACTTCCTCACCCGCTCGCTCGCCGTCGAACTCGCTCCGATCCGGGTCAACACAATCTCGCCCGGCGTCATCGACACCGGCGCATGGGACGCGATGGGCGAAAGCGGCAAACGGGACTACTTCGCCCAGATCAGCGGCGCCAATCCGGCGCGGCGCATCGGGACGTCCGACGACGTGGCTGACGCCGTATTGTTCGCCATGACCAATACCTTCCTCACTGGTGTGACACTGAAGATCGACGGCGGGGAACCGCTGACCTAGAGGGAGACACGGTGGACACACTTGTTTCGGTGAATGTCGGCATGCCGAAGGACGTGCAATGGCGCGGCAAGACTGTTCACACCGGCATCTGGAAGACCCCGGTCGACGGGCGCGTCATGGTGCGCAGGCTCAACATCGACGGCGACGGCCAGGGCGACTTGGGCGGACACGGCGGCGAACAACGCGCGGTCATGGTCTATCAGAGCGAGTCGTACGACTACTGGGCACGCTACCTCGACCGCGACGACCTGCAACCCGGCCACTTCGGCGAGAACTTCACGGTCAGCGGGCTCAGTGACGCTGATGTCTGCATCGGAGACCGTTACCGCATCGGTGAGGCCGAGTTCGAGGTCACCCAGCCGCGCGTCACATGCTTCCGCGTCGGCATGCGCCTCGACGAACCCGATATGCCCAATCTGCTTGTCTCACAACACCGTCCCGGCTTCTACTTCCGGGTCATCACGGAAGGCCACGTTCAGGCCGGCGACCAGATCGTGCGGACTCGCCGGGGTCCGCACGAGCTCAGCGTCGCGGACATCGACGCGCTGCTGTACTTGCCTGACCGCAACGCGGACCAACTCAGCAAGATCGTCGATGTCCCCGCGCTGAGCCCGGGCTGGCAACAGTCCTTTCGCGACATGCTGGCCTCCGGCGAGAGCGCCGCCACCCCGCCGGTCGGTGTCGAACCCGGATGGAGCGGCCCGCGGCGGATGAGAGTTGTTGCAACGCATCGTGAAAGCCCCACGGTGCTGTCGATCGAGCTGGAACCCGAAGAACCCGGCACTTTGCCAACGCCGCGTGCCGGGCAGTACCTCACGCTCCGGATTCCCGACGCCGGTGACCCGGCGCCTCTTCGCAGTTACTCCCTGTCGGGTGATCCCGCCGCTGCGCACTACCGCATCAGCGTCAAGCGCGACGATCGCGGCCAGGTGAGCCGATGGCTTCACGGCAACGTCAAGGCCGGATCGATTCTCGAAGCGTTCGCGCCGCGGGGCGATTTCTATCTCGCCGAGGACAACGACCCGGTGGTGTTGCTGTCGGCGGGCATCGGCGCCACACCCGTACTGGCCATGCTTCACGCCCTGGCCGCATCGGGCAGCCGGCGCGAGGTTTGGTGGGTGCACACGACCCGCAACGCGGCGAGCCTTTCCTTCGCAAAAGAAGTCGCCTCACTGATGAATGTCCTGCCGCACGCGCGGCGATGCGTCCTCTACACGGAGACGGGCGGGCGGCTGGACAAGCGGGCCGTCGCCTCACTTGGGCTACCGACCGATGCGACGGTATATCTGTGCGGCCCAGATTCATTCATGGCTGATATGCACGAAGCTCTCATCGCTGTCGGCCTGCGCAGCGACAGCATTCACACCGAACTGTTCGGCGCTTTACCCGCCATCAACCCGGGCCTAGTCAATGCGCAGACCAACCGCCCGCACCCACCCGACGGCCCGCCCGGCACCGGGCCGCGCGTCACGTTCACGCGCAGCGGACTGACCGTCAACTGGTCCACCGGCTACAGCAATATTCTCGAACTCGCCGAAGCGTGTGACGTGCCCACCCGTTACTCGTGCCGAAGCGGCGTGTGCCATACCTGCGTCACCCAGGTTCTCGAAGGAACCACGACCTACGTCCAGCGGCCGTTGGAGGAGCCGGCCGAGGGATCGGTCCTGATCTGTTGTGTCGCACCGCGTGCCGACCTCGTCCTCGATCTGTAGCACTCAGCGGAACGCGCGGCTCAGTCGATGTTTGAACACCTCGTCGAACTGGCGGTATGTGCTGCGCAGATCGTGACCGGGCCACTGGCCGACGATGAGCTGCGCGGGCAGGAGTGGATCGAGCTGGAGATGGCGCACGACGGTGACGGACAACTCGAACAGATAGGTGAACGTCGCGGTCGCCTCCGTGGGCGCAACCGTCTCGGCGTCGAGTTCGTCGCACATGGCTTCGGTGAGCCTGCGCGCCTCATCAGCCCAATCATCAAGCCCAAACAGAGATCTCACAGCCTCGGCGGGAATATCCGTGGAGGCGCGGTGGAAGTGGACACATTGGCGGTCCAGCACGGCGCGCAGCGTCGGAAGCCGGTCTTTATCGAGATTGTCCGGGCGGATCCAGACGCCTTCACGTAGCTCGGCGAGGTGCAGGGCCGTGGCCGCTTTCCGCAGCGCGAGCCGGTCGGCCGCCGATCGGCGTTCCAGCGAGACGACGGCCAATTCCCATGTCCCATCCCACGCCGCCGTGGCGGTGTCGTCGATCCGCGATGCCTCGTCGACGCGCTGACGCCGTTCGAGCAGACCCCCGGCGAGCGTGTAGGTGCCGTCGTCGCTGGAGAGTTCGCCGTTGGAGACCATCCGCCACAGGCATGTCCGCGCGGCGCCGTCGCTGATGCCGAACAGGGACGCCATCGCGACCAGCTCCCCCACCGTGAGGTGCGGCTGGTCGGCGCCCAGTAGCGCTGTCGCGAGGACCGACCGGGCACTCAGTGGCCGATCGCCGATCAGATCCGCGACGCGCCGACGGCGCTCGCCGACTGCAGCGGGCGCGCCTGCGCTCGACATTCGCCGCGATCGGGATGCTGCCGACATCGATCGCTACGACTGCAGCCAGGGCTCGCGCCAGCCGGGATAGCCGGCGACCAGTTTGTTGGCCGCGGACGGTCCCCACGACCCAGACTCGTACGGCTGCAGCGGGGGTGGCGCGTCGAGCAGCGGTTGCACGATTCGCCAGGTCTCCTCGACGCCGTCCTCACGGGCGAACTGGCTGGAGTCGCCGCGCATCGCATCGCTGAGCAGACGCTCGTAGGGTTCGGGCGCCTCGCCGAGTTCTTTGGCGAAGATCAGGGACAGGTCGACGGTGCGCGTGCGTTGGGCGCCCGGCTCTTTGGCCTGAATGATCAGGTCGGCGCCCGGCTGTGGATCGATGCGCAGCACCAGCTCGTTCGGGTCATGGGTCAGCGTGGTGATCGCCAGCTTGGGCGGGCGTTTGAAGATGATCCGAATCTCGGTGGCCCGCACCGGTAATGCCTTGCCGGCGCGCAGGAAGAACGGAACGCCCGCCCAGCGCCAGTTGTCGATCTCCAGCCGCAGTGCGGCGAAGGTCTCGGTCTGCGAGTCCGGCCGCACTCCCTTGATGGACTGGTATCCGTCGTACTGGCCGCGCACATAATGCGCAGGATCGATCGACGGGATGGCACGGAAGACCTCCGCACGCTTATCGCGCAGGCCGTCGGCGTCGGCGACGCTGGGCGGCTCGGCGGCGAACAACCCGATCAGCTGCAGAAGATGGTTCTGCACCACGTCGCGCAGCGCACCGACCGGATCGTAGAAGCTGCCCCGGTCCTCCACACCGAAGTTCTCGGCCATGGTGATCTGCACACACTGGATCCGGTCGCGATTCCACAACGGCTCGAAGACCGAATTTGCGAACCGCAGGAACATGATGTCCATCGCCGGTTCCTTGCCAAGAAAGTGGTCGATGCGAAAGATCTGCCACTCCTCCAACACATTTCGCAGCTGTGCGTTGAGCGCCTTGGCCGATGCCAGGTCATGGCCGAAGGGCTTTTCCACCACCACCCTGGCACGGGTGGTGAGGTTGGCGTGGGCCAGCCCTTCGACGACAGTGCCGAACAATGAGGGCGGTATCTCGAGGTAGAACACCGGTGTGTGCTTGCCCTCGATCGCCCGGGCTAAGCGCTCATAAGTTTTCGCGTCATCGAAATCGCCGGACACCATCGACAGGCGTTGCGCGAATCGCCCGAATACCTCTTCGTCGATCGTCTCGCCCGCGGTCTCGATCGCGCTGCGCGCGTGATCGTGGAGCGCCGCTTCTGACCACTCGTCACGGGCGACGCCAACGATCGGACAGTCCAGCAGCTTGCGGCGCTCCAGCCGGTACAGCGACCGGAACGTCATCTTTCTGGCAAGGTCCCCGGTGATACCGAAGATCACCAGGACATCGGCTGGAGTCGTTGTCGGTGACGTCATGGCGGTCACTTCTTCTCGGCGTGGCCGCCGAACTCGCTGCGCATGGCCGAGAGAACCTTGGCAGTGAACTCACCCAGATCCCGCGATTCGAACCGCTCGAAGAGCGACGTGGTGATCACCGGTGCTGGCACTCCCTCGTCCACCGCGGCCAGCACCGTCCAGCGGCCCTCACCGGAATCCGATACCCGGCCGGTGAAATCGTCAAGCTCCGGCGAGCGTGCCAGCGCGGCGGCGATCAGGTCGACCAGCCAGGACGACACGACCGATCCGCGCCGCCAGACTTCGGCCACTTCCCCGACGTCGATGTTGTATTGGTAGGCCCACGCATCGCGCAACGGAGTGGTTTCAGCGTCCACCGTGTGCGTCTGCAATCCCACGTCGGCGTGCTTGATGATGCTCAGGCCTTCGCCGATGGCGGCCATCATCCCGTACTCGACGCCGTTGTGCACCATCTTCACGAAATGGCCTGCGCCGCTTGGGCCGCAGTGCAAGTAGCCGTCCTGCGCCGTGCTGTCGGTGCGGGTGCGACCGGGGGTGGGCTCCTCGCAGATATGTCCTGGCGCGATCGTCTTGAAGATCGGGTCGAGCCGCGTGACGATCTCCTTCTCACCGCCGATCATCAGGCAGTAGCCGCGCTCAAGTCCCCAGACCCCGCCACTCGTCCCGACGTCGACGTAGTGGATGTTCTTCGTCAACAAATTCTTGGCCCTGGTGATGTCGTCGCGGTAGTAGGAGTTGCCTCCGTCGATCACCGTGTCGCCGGGCTCCAGAACCTCCAGCAGCTGCTCCAGGGTCGAGTCCACCACCGCCGCCGGGAGCATCAACCACACCGTGCGGGGCTTCTCCAGCTTCTCCGCGAAATTCGCCAGGGAGGTAGCGCCCGTCGCCCCCTCGGATTCCATGCCCTTCACCGCGTCGGCATTCATGTCGTAGACCACGCAGCGATGTCCGTCCCGCATCAATCGCCGCACCAGGTTGGCCCCCATCCGGCCGAGTCCCACCATTCCCAGTTGCATCGGCGTGTCGGTTGCCATGTCCCTCCTTGACTCGAGTGTTGAAGCTCAACGGCCTCCATTTAACGGGTTAGAGGCCAGGCGCGAGCCGATTACGAGGCCTCAGGTATCTCACAGGTTCGTTGACGCGCGATATCCATAGTGTGATACTTCCACAGTATGAGCACACCGACAAAGGCGTCGGTCGCCGACGATGTCGAAATCGTTCGCCGCATCCTCGCGCATATCGACGCAGGCACGACCGATGAGGGCGACGCCTGGCGCGAACCCGTCGAGAATTACCTGGACCCAATCCGTTTCACCGCCGAGCTCGACGTGCTGCGGTCGTTCCCAAGCGTCTACCTACCGTCGGCGGCCATACCCAATCCCGGTGACCATGCCGAACGCACGACCTTCGGCGTGCCCCTGTTCGCGGTGCGCGGCCGAGACGGTCGGGTACTGGTCTTCCGCAACGCCTGCCGGCACCGCGGGATGGCCCTCGTCGAGGGGCCCGGCTGTACCCACGCGTTGGTGTGCCGCTATCACGGCTGGACGTACCGACTCGACGGGTCACTTTCCCACGTCCCCCACGCCGAGGCGTTCCCGGACCTCGACATGCCGAGCCGGGGGCTGGTGGAGGTCGACAGCCGTGAGGTAGACGGCCTCATCGTCATCGGCCCGCTGAAGCCGCCGTCGACGGAATCGCAACGGCAGAACGCCGATGCCGCGATGGCCGCCCTGGCCGATGGCAGCGCGTGGCGCGACAAATTGGTGCCCGCACAGCGGCTGTTCGCCGTCAGACCTGCTCTGCGCGAGATGAACTGGAAGGTTCTCGTCGAGCAGTTCCTGGAGGGCTACCACATCCGCACGACGCACAAGGAAACCTTCTATCCGATCCAGTACGACGATCTCAACGTCGTCGAGGCGTTCGGGCCGAACACTCGAATCACGTTCCCGTTCCGCAATATTGAACGACTTCGCGATCGACCGGAATCGACCTGGTCGGTCAACCATCGCGTCACCTACGTGTATCACTTGTTCCCGAACGTCATGGTCGCGACGTTCCCCAACCAAGTGCTGGTGATCACGGTCGATCCGATCGACATCAACCACACGACCGTCACCATCTACGCCATGGTCACGTCCGCCGCGGGTAAGCGGGTGTCGGCCGACCCCGACGCAGCCGACGGCGCCCGCGACATGCTCAACGCTGGCGGAATCGAGGACAACGAGATGTCGGAGGGCGTGCAGCGCGGACTGCATGCGGGGGCAAACGACTTCGTCGAGTTCGGCAGGCACGAAAGCGCGATCGGACGCTTCCACGCCACCCTCGATCAGCGACTGGCGTGGTCTCGTTGAGCGACTACGAACACCTGCTCTACGAGCAGCGCGGGCCCGTCACCGTCATCACGATCAACCGGCCCGAACGGATGAATGCCATTGGGCCGCAGACACACCAAGAGCTCGTCGACGCATGGGACCGCTTCCGCTCCAACGACGATGCCCTGGTCGGCGTGCTCACCGGCGCTGGCGACCGCGCCTTCTGCGCAGGCGGTGACCTCAAGGCTGCGATGGCCGGAGACCTCGATGTCGACGCCAGCCCCGATGACGGTGTGCTGGGCCCGTCGCGGTGGACCGACATCTACAAGCCGACAATCGCGGCGATCAACGGCGCCGCATACGCCGGCGGCCTCGAATGGGCCTGCTGGACCGACCTCGCGATCGCCGATGAGCACGCCACTTTCGGCGTCACGTGCCGTCGCTGGAACATCGGGCTGGCAGACGGCGGTACCCAACGGCTCACGCGCATCCTCGGCTACCGCCGCGCGATCGAGCTGATCATCACCGGTCGGGTGATCGACGCTTACCAGGCCGAGCGCATCGGCCTGGTCAATGAGGTCGTGCCAACGGGTACCTGCGTGCAACGCGCACTCGAGCTAGCCAACGCCATCGCGGCGCTCCCCCAACCCGCATTGCGTTCCGACCTCGAGGCGGCCCGCACCGGTCAGGGCCGACCGCTCGACGACGGGTTGCGCATCGAGGCCCAGTGCTTCAGCCGATCGATCTACGCGCCCGAAAACTTCGAGGGCCTGAGACAATTCAATGAACGCGACCACCCGGATCGCCACGCCGAGACGGCGCCGGTCACGCCCGGGCTGGCCCGATTGCGATAAACGAGTCCGAGCTGATCGCCGTCGCGCGGTGGTCACCCACTCGCACGCGAGCGAAGGATTCGAGGAGGACGACGTCGGGATCCGTCAGGATCTGTTGACCACGCTGAAGTTCCTCCAGCTCCATCGCCCATATCCCGGCGAACCGCCGGTCGATGGCTTCGATCATCCGATCGAGTTCGCGATGCTCTGTCTGCTTGGCGCGAATCCTCCGGCGTACCCGACTGATCACCGTCGACGGGATCGTCGGGGGCAGACTGCTCAATATGCGGGTCTGCCCGATGATCTCGGATTCGATCTGAGCGCGTTCTTCGGCGAGGACAGAGCGGAAGTAGACGGCCTGTAGCGAATCTGACGCCGGCCCGTCGGCACCGGCCATGAAGATGTCCAGGGCTGTCATCGTGCGAAACCGCTAGCCAACATGGCGATTCCTGGCGAACCTGCAGCCCGCATCAGACGTACCGGGCACCGAGCTGGTCGAGCTCGGTGCGCGCGTTGCGCTCGACGAAAAGGGGGACGTAGTCGCGCAGCGGGCGATCGTCATACCTGGCATAGATGTTCTGGACCACGGATGACACAGTGGACGCCTCGATAGTCGGATATCGACTGGTAAGACGATCGACCACCTGGTCGATGATCGTCTGCTCGCTCAACTCGATCACCCCTTATGTTCGTGACGTGTTTACGTACTCTTAACAACGCCACGTGCCGAGCGGATCATTCACTCGCCTCGAACTGCCGAGCGCGAACCTCGGCGGCCCCGCAACGCGGAGGGACCCCCTGCACAAACACCGTCTTCCTTTATTTCGCAAGTGCTGCAAATTATTGTCAAGTGGTCATATGTTGATATGCGTCCGTCCTGACAAACTCTGCTCCCACCCTCGCGGGCGGTCAGAGCACCAGAGGAGTTGATCTGCGATGCGAGTATCAGAAGCCAAGGCAGGCTCCGGCTGTTCGTGCCATTGCAACGCGTGCGACAGCGGCCACCACTGCGGCAACCCGCCCAACTGCAACATCAGAAGGTAGTTAGCGCGGCGGTCTAGCCCGCTCTCGTCATCGCCTCACGGGTTGATTTCGCCCAGCCCGGGTATTTCTTAACCGTGCGTCAAAAAGCGCGGGAGGCGAGGCGATGACGACGACAGCTCCCAAGTACATGGCCGTGCAGGGTGCCGCGATGCTGGTGGCAGCCGGTTTCCTGATCGTCGGCATTCTCGGCTTCATCCCAGGTGTGACGACCGACTACGCCCAGTTGGCGTTTGCGGGACATCATTCCGCCGCGAAGCTCTTCGGCGTCTTCACCGTGTCCGTGCTCCACAACGTCGTCCATCTGGCGTTCGGTATCGCAGGCTTCGCGATGGCCCGTACTTACGCGCTGTCGCGCGCATATTTCCTGGGCGGCGGCCTCGTCTACCTCGCGCTGTGGGTCTACGGGCTGCTTGTCGATCACCGCAGCTCCGCCAATTTTGTGCCGTTCAACGGCGCCGACAACTGGCTCCATTTGGGCCTCGGCGTCCTGATGATCCTTCTCGGTCTGACGCTCGCCGGGCAGCACGACCCGACGAAGCGCCGAACGAGGGTCCGGAAGGTTCGCGAGCAGACGTAGGAGTGCACGGAACGCCGCGCGGAATCAGGCGATCGACAGCGCGATGCCGTCGAGGATGTCGTGCTCGCTGACCACCAATTCGTCGATGCCTGCCCGCTTCCCCAGCGCATCCGCGAGCTCCTCGACGATGATCGCCCCGCCGCCGATGACGTCGACGCGACCCTCATGCATGGGTCCGAGCGCGGCGCGCTGTTGACGGGTCATCGCGATCAGCTCGTCGCACACCGGCAGCAGTTAACCGAATCCCACCTTCGACAGATGAATCGCGTCGGCGTCGTACGTCGTCATCCGCTGCGCAAGCGCCGACAGCGTGGTCATCGTCCCGGCGACGCCCACCCAGGTCTTGGCTCGCTCGACCGGGACCTGGCGCAGCGCCTCACCCAGCCCTTCGCGTACCACCTCATGCGCGGCGGCGATTTCGACGGCGGTGGGCGGATCCGAGTGCAGGCAACGTTCGGTCAGCCGCACGCAACCGATGTCGGCAGAGAAGCTTGCCTCGACGTCGCGCTCGCCCACAACGACCTCGGTCGAACCGCCGCCGAGATCGACGACCACGAAGGGCGCCGAGGCCGGGTCCAATTCGTCGACCGCACCGTGAAACGACAGCGCCGCCTCCTCGGTGCCGGTGATCACCTCGGCGACCGCACCCGGCACCACCGGGCTCAAGACATCGGACGTCATCGCGAAGAAGACATCGCGGTTGCTGGCGTCGCGCGCGGCCGACGTCGCGACCATCCGCACTTTCGGCACGTCGTAACTGCGCAGCAGCTCGGCGTAGGCGGATAGCGCCATTTTGGTGCGCGCCAGCGCATCTGGTGCGAACTGCCCTGTGGCGTCGACGCCTTGGCCCAGCCGCACGATGCGCATCTCGCGGTGCACGTCGCGCAGACGGCCGTCGACCGCATCGGCGATCAGCAGCCGGATCGAGTTTGTCCCGCAGTCGATCGCCGCGACGCGACTCACGCCCACCTCTTCCTGTCGAGAATGCCTGCCATGCCCGGCTCTTCGGCCAAGCCCGCCACAGCCTCATCGCCGAACGGGTTCACGCCGGGCCCCTTGGCCAGCGAATGTGCGATCAGCACGTGCAGGCACTTGACCCGGTCGGGCATGCCGCCGCCGGAAAACGTTGTGCCCAGCGACTCGATCGCGTCCCGCTCGGCCAGATAGGACTCGTGGGCTCGACGATACGCCGCGGCCAAGTCCGGATCCTCGGACAGCCGCTGTGTCATCTCACGCATCAGACCCGACGATTCCAGCCTGCTCGCCGCCGCGGTCAGCACCGGATGTGTCAAGTAGTACAGCGTCGGAAACGGTGTGCCGTCGGGCAGCCTCGGCGCGGTCTTGACGACGCCCGGCTCACCGTTCGGGCAGCGATACGCGATCTCGAGGACGCCGCGGGGCTCACGAGCCAGCTGCCGCCCTACCGCATCGAGATCCGACCGCTCAACCACCGGGGGCGGGTGCATCGGGTGGAGCCGGCGGCGCCGGCGGCGGCAGCGGGCCCGGCGGCGCGGGTGCAATCGCCGGTGAAACTCCGTGCGGCGCATCGGCGATCGTGTGCCACAGCGAGGTATACCACGGGTCGGACGGGTTCGACTTGGCCGGCTCGGAACCGGGGGCGCCCGGCACGGCGGCGGTCACGGGCAGCTGCACCTGATACGGAATGTCTCCGGGCTTGACGAAGCCAAGCCGCTCGCGGGCCTGCGCAGCGATGAACACCGGATCGGCCAGCTTGACCTTCTGCTGCTCGAGATCGGCGATCTGCACACGCAGTTGTTCTTCAGTTGCCTTCAGTTGCTTCATCTCTGTGCGCTGCGCGAAGTACGTGCGGACGGGCCCCGCGATCGTGAGAGTCAGCACACAGACGACAGCGGCGAGGATGGCTGCCCGCCGCGCGGCAGAGCCGAACCGCTGCTCGGACTGCTGTTCCGCCGACACCGCGATCGATTCGGCGATGGGCTGGATCGGCTCGGCTTCCGGCGCGGGCCGCGACTCGGCTCGAGGCTCGCGGCGCGCCAATGACGCACCCCGCGGACGGCCACGATCCGCGGGGCCGCCCTTGCCCGGCCTCGAGGCCGGGGACCGCCGCTTCGGATCGGGCCGTTTCGCCTCGGGCACGGGTTATTTGGCCTCGGTGTCTGCTCTTCGCGCGAGCGGCTCATCGCCCACAGTGAAGCGCGGGAAGGCCAGGTCGCCCGCGTAGCGGGCAGCGTCGCCCAGGGTCTCCTCGATGCGCAACAACTGGTTGTACTTGGCGACCCGCTCGCTGCGGGCGGGTGCGCCGGTCTTGATCTGGCCGCTGCCGACCGCGACCGCCAGATCGGCGATCGTGGTGTCCTCGGTCTCACCGCTGCGGTGGCTCATCATTGTGCGGTAGCCGCTGGAATGAGCGAGCGCGACGGCATCCAGAGTCTCAGTTAGCGTGCCAATCTGGTTGACCTTCACCAGAAGTGCGTTGGCCGCACCCTTGTCGATGCCTTCCTCGAGGCGCTCGGGATTGGTGACGAACAGGTCGTCGCCGACCAGCTGGACTCGGTCACCGATCGCCGTGGTCAGCGCCACCCAGCCGTCCCAGTCGTCTTCGGACAGCGGATCCTCGATCGACACCAGCGGATACGAGTCGACCAGGCCTGCGTAGAACTCCGCCATCTGCTCGGCGCTGCGCGTCTCCTTCTCGAAGCTGTAACCGGTTCCCGCCGTGAAGAATTCGGTGGCGGCAACGTCGAGCGCCAACGCGATCTCGGAACCGGCCTTGAACCCGGTCGCCTCGATGGCGGACAGGATCAGGTCGAGCGCGGCCTTGGTGCCTGCCACGTCGGGAGCGAAGCCGCCCTCGTCGCCGAGACCGGTCGCGAGCCCCTGCTTCTTGAGCACCGACTTCAGCGAGTGGTACACCTCGGCGCCCCAGCGCAGCGATTCCTTGAATGTCGACGCCCCGATCGGCGCGACCATGAACTCCTGGACGTCCACACCGGTGTCGGCGTGCGCGCCGCCGTTGAGGATGTTCATCATCGGCACCGGCAGGATGTGCGCATTCGGACCGCCGATGTAGCGGAACAGCGGCAGCGCGGCCGACTCGGCCGCCGCCTTGGCCACCGCGAGCGATACGCCAAGAATCGAATTCGCGCCCAGCCGCGACTTGTCCGGGGTGCCGTCGAGATCGACAAGCGCCTGGTCGACCAGCCGCTGATCGTCGGCGTTCAGACCGATGACCGCGGGCGCGATCTCGTCGAGCACCGCCAGAACCGCCTTTTCGACGCCCTTGCCGCCGTAGCGGGAACCGCCGTCGCGCAGCTCCACCGCCTCGTGTTCACCGGTGGAAGCGCCCGAGGGCACCGCCGCCCTCGCGAATGTGTTGTCCGTCAACGCCACCTCGACCTCGATCGTCGGGTTCCCGCGCGAATCGAGGATCTCTCGGGCTCCGACCTGCTCGATGATGGGCACTGGCGCCTCCTTGGTCTTGACTGGGCTTAGACGTTGAGCCTAGAGCGTGGGGTAAAGACCGGCGTGCTCAGAGGGTGTGTCCGTTGGCGTAGGCCGTCGCCCAGTCGCGCACTGTGCGCGCGTACTGGTCGGAGTGGTTGTAGGCGCGCAGCGCGTTCATCCAGCCACGCGGGGCGGAGAGGTCCTTTCCGCGCCAGCACAGATACCCCGCCGCCGACAGCGCAGCATCGTCGAAGTTGTCCGGGCTGATGACCCCGTCGTTGTTGGCGTCGACGCCGTAGAGCCGCCACGTTTCGGGGATGAACTGCATCGGCCCCATCGCCCTGGCGTATTGGGGATCACCGTCGAGGTCGCCGCCGTCGTTGTCGATGATCTCCAGGTTGCCGTTGGTGCCATCCAGCCGGACACCGCGGATCTTCGGAGTGACGTCCCCGTTGAGTGCGATGACCGCGCCACGGTAGGTCCCGCTGTGGCTCTCCACCTGACCGATGCCCGCCAGCGTCGTCCACGCCAGATTGCAGTCGGGGTTCTCCACCTCGGCCACGCGAGCGGCGTATGCATAGGCCTCGAGCGCTGACGCGGGCATGCCGAGTTTCGGGGCCCGCTCGGCGGCCCACGCGCGTAGTTGATCGGCAGGTCTGCCCTTGGCATGGGTGTCGATCTTGGGGACCGCATCGCCGGGGGGCGGCGGCACACCCTCAGGTATCGGCGTGCCCAGCTGCCACGAGCAGCTGGACGCCATGAGCAGCACCGTCGCACCAATGACGGCGGCTACCTTCAGCCAGCGTCTCCGCAGCGAGCCGGCGGTCGGCACGCTGGTGCCCTGTGCGGCAGGTAGGCGCTGCGGGTTCGACGCCTGGGTCGACACGCTCCCCTCGTCCGACAATGCACTCCCTCAACCGACTCTGGTCGACACCCATAGTCCCATGCGACCCGTCCAACTCAGACCCTTGTGCGGGCGTGGCTAAGGGGTCGACGGGACGCCCAGTCCGTCGCCAGATTAGCGGCGCCGGCGCGGAGGCGAAGATTCAGCAAGGCTAACCTCGCTTAGGCGTGCCTACCCTGGCCAAAAACGTTGTAATGTTCACGCGTCTACTACTAGGAGGTTTGATGCGTCGGAATCTAGCCTGGCCGATTCCGGTCGTTGCAGTGGCTTTGGTACTTGCCGCATGCTCGGGTGGCCACAGTGGCAGCAACGAAACGACGAGCAGCGAGACGAGCGCCAGCGCTAGCGAAAGCGCGACCACGTCCGCTGCGGCTGCTCCCAGCCCGGCGCTTCAGAAGGCTGCCGACGACTACAAGGCGTACGCGGTTTCTCAGGTCGACGAGCTCGTCCGAGTAGTCAAGGTGTTCACCGACGCCGTGCGGGCGGGCGATGTGAAGGCCGCGCAGGACGCCTACGCGCCGTCGCGCATGCCCTGGGAGCGCATCGAGCCGATCGCCGGGCTTGTCGAGGACACCGACGCCAAGACCGACTCCCGAGTCGACGACTTCGCGAACACCGAGGACCCGAAGTTCACCGGTTGGCATCGGCTGGAATACCTGCTGTTCGAGAAGAACACCACCGAGGGTGGCGCGCCGTTCGCCGATCAGCTCGACGCCGACATCGCGAACCTGCAGAAGCAGATGCCGTCCGTTGAGGTCACCCCTCTGGACGTCGCGAACGGCGCTGCCGAACTGATCGAAGAGGTGTCGGAAGGCAAGCTCACCGGCGAGGAGGATCGGTACGCCAAGACCGACCTGTGGGACTTCGACGCGAACCTGCAGGGCTCGCAGGTCGCCGTCGACAAGCTGAGTGGCCCACTCAAGGATGCCAACGCCGCCCTGCTGGGCAAGATCACCGCGGGCTTCTCCGAAATCTTCGACACCATGCGGCCGCTGCGCCAGGGCGACGGCTGGGTGAACTTCTGCCCTGAGAACAGTGAGTACCCGTCGCCGCGGTGCCCGTCGGTGACCGTGCAGCCGCAGGTCGTCGATGCGCTGAAGGCGCAGCTGGCTGGGCTGTCCGAGAACCTGTCTCAAGTTGCGGGGGCGTTGAAACTGCAGTGACCGAGCGACCGCCACGACGGGGGATCTCACGCCGCGGGTTTGTCACCGGGGCGGTGGGTACCGGCGTCGCGGTCGGTGCCGGTGCGGCCTTGGCCGGGTGCTCGTCACCCGAGCCGACCGCGCCGCCGGTACCGCAGCCCGCCTTCATCCCGTTCGAGGGGCAACACCAGCCCGGGATCACGACGCTGCCGATTCCCGAGCAGGGTTTGGTGGCATCGTTCAACCTTCAGGTGCGGAATCGGGCGGGCCTGAAGGTGACGCTGCAGGAGCTCACCGAGGAGATCCGCGCGTTGATGGCGGGTGAGCCACCGCAGACGCGTGACCCTGCCTACCCGCCCGTCGACTCGGGCATCCTCGGCGACAAGCCGCCTGCCGACAATCTCTCGATCCTGGTGGGGCTCGGGGCGTCGGTGTTCGACGACCGCTTCGGTTTGACCGAGCGCAAGCCGAAGGAACTGGAGACCATGCCGTTCCTGGCCAACGATCGGCTGGATCCGAAGCTGTCGCACGGGGACATCTCCATCATCTTCGAGGCCGGTCACAACGACACGGTTCAATTTGCCTTGCGGCAGCTGATGCGCAGGACCCGAAGCGAGATGACGCTGCGGTGGATGATCGACGGCTATGCCCGCGGGATCGGGGCTGGCAAAGCCTCCGAAGTTGCGACTCCGCGAAACTTGTTGGGATTCAAGGACGGAACGGCCAACCTCGATGTGGACGAATCCTCCCTGATGGACGAGCTCGTGTGGGTGCAACCCGGCGACGATGAGCCCGAGTGGACCGTCGGCGGCTCGTATCAGGCCATCCGCATCATCCGGATGTTCGTCGAATTCTGGGACCGGACCCGACTCGCCGAGCAGGAGGCGCTCATCGGCCGCAAGAAGGTCAGCGGCGCCCCGCTTGGCCTCACCGAAGAATTCGCCGACCCCGACTACCCAGAGGATCCCGACGGTAAGCGGGTCCCGCTGGACGCCCACATCCGGCTGGCCAACCCGCGCACCGCGGAAACCGAGAAGAACCGAATCCTGCGCCGCGGCTTCAACTACTCGCGCGGCTTCGACGGAGCAGGCCGCCTCGATCAGGGGTTGGCGTTCATCGCTTATCAGCGGAGCCTGCAGGAGGGCTTCCTGACGGTGCAGAACCGGTTGAAGGGCGAGCCGCTCGAGGAGTACATCATGCCTGTCGGCGGAGGGTTCTTCTTCGCGTTGCCTGGCGTCACCGGTCCGGACCGGTTCCTCGGGGATCAGCTGCTCGACTGAGCGTGGCCTACGCCCCTGAGTTCGCCGAGGAGCGCTCGCGGTCGTCCTCGGATTCCTCTGTGGCCGTTGCTTCTTCGGTCGACACGTCTTCCGGCGACGGCTCGGGAACCTCGACGGGTGACGGCTCAGGCACTTCGACCGGCCCCGGCTCGGGAACGTCGACCGGCGATGGCTCCGGAATGCGGTCGGGCGCCGGTTGAGTGTCCTCGACCTGGGATTCGTCGGCAACGGTTTCCAGCACTTCGGCCTCCTCGGCGGTGGGCTTCTCGGATTCCGACGGCCAGTACGACCGCCACTCCTCTTCTGTGATCGTCCCGATCGGTGCCACGTCGAGCTCCTCGGGGACATCCTCGCCACGGCGGGCCGCCGCGATCGCGTGCTCGGCGCGTCGCACGGTGTCCATGAACTCCAAAACCGATGCGCGCAGGACGTTTTCGGCGTCACTCTCGGCAGCCACCGTGACCGATGTGATCGACGCCGGAATCAGGTCACCCGGCAGGCCGGCGGCGCTGACCCGCTCAATCACCTTCTGCGACAACGCTAATGCGGGCTGACCGGTCGGCACGTCGTCCATCGACGAGTTCCGGGTCTTTTCCAGCGCCTTGCGCTCTTCCCACTGGGCGAGCTGCTCGTCGAGCGAGATCGACTCACCGGCGAGCACGGCGGGCACCCTGTTGCCGAGCTTGCGCACCAACGAGGCGGCGACATCGTCGATGGTGAACGGATGCTTCGGCGCGTCCTCGGCGATGCGCGCGTGAAAAAGCACCTGCAGCAGCACATCTCCGAGCTCTTCCCGCAACTCGTCGGCGTTGCCGCTGCGCACGGCGTCGAACACCTCGTAGGTTTCCTCCAGCAAAAAGCGGCGCAGCGAGTCGTGCGTCTGCTCGCTTTCCCATGGCCCGGCCGTGCGGAGCTTGTCCATCATCGCGACCGCGTCGACCAGCCGCTCCCCCGACGCGGCCTCCGGCGCCGCAATCAGCTTGTCGCCCGCAGCCAATCGGCTCTTGACCGCGGGATGGTCCCGATCCGACGAAAGCAGCACCGCCGCGTCGTCGCCGTCGTAGGCCGGTCGCGCCGACGGCAACGACCACGGCACCTTGACGGGCATCTCCTCGGTGTACTGGACGTCACCGGTCAACAGGTCGATCGCCTCGACGGGAACCAACGAAGGGCGGCGTGGGTCGACCAAGACGACTGTCATGGCGCTTGTTGCTTGTCGTTCATCGCCGGGCTACCTCCGAACTTCGTTATATCAACATGTTCCTGGGCTTTTCCATCGAGGGCCAAGACCAAACCAGCAACCATACGGACTAGCTCAAGATCACGTATCCGCGGTGCACCGACCCCGCCGCCCGCACGCGGAATCGGCACCTGCACCGTGGATGTTGTCGCGCGGTAATGCGCGCTCGGATAAAGCCGCTTGAGCCGCAACTGCTGCGAGTCCACCAGCTGCAATGGCGATATCCGCAGCGTCGATTCGGACACCGCGCTGATCTCCGATATCCCGTACTGGCGCAGCAGCAGCCGTAGCCGCGCCACGGCGACCAGGCGCTGCGCCGGTTCAGGCAGCGGCCCGTAGCGGTCGACGAGTTCTTCGACGACGGCCTCCACCGCAGCGTCCTCGGCAGCCGCGGCGAGCCTGCGATAGGCCTCGAGCCGGAGCCGGTCACTGCCGATGTAGTCCGGCGGCAGGTGCGCGTCGACCGGCAGATCGATCCGCACATCCTTCGGTTCTTCAGTCGCCACAACGGTTTTCCCGTCCGCCGCCGCCCGGTAAGCCTCGACCGCCTCACCGACCAGCCGCACGTACAGGTCGAAGCCGACGCCCGCGACGTGCCCGGACTGCTCGACGCCGAGCACGTTGCCCGCGCCACGGATCTCGAGGTCCTTCATCGCGACGGCCATGCCCGCGCCGAGCTCATTGTTCTGCGCGATCGTCGCGAGCCGGTCGTAGGCCGTCTCCGTCAACGGCACTTCCGGCGGATACAGGAAGTAGGCGTAGCCACGCTCGCGGCTGCGGCCGACCCTGCCGCGCAGCTGATGCAGCTGCGACAGGCCGAAGGTGTCGGCCCGCTCGACGATCAAGGTGTTCGCGTTGGAGATGTCCAGGCCGGTTTCGACGATCGTCGTGCAGACCAGGATGTCGAATTCGCGATTCCAGAACCCCTCGACGGTGCGCTCGAGGAGATCCTCGGGCATCTGGCCGTGCGCGACGGCGACGCGCGCCTCGGGCACCAGGGCGCGCACCCGGGCGGCGGCCTGGTCGATGGACCGCACCCGGTTGTGGATGTAGAAAGCCTGGCCGTCGCGCAGCATCTCACGCCGCAGGGCCGCCGCGATCTGTTTGTCGTCGTGCGGGCCGACATAGGTGAGCACCGGGTAGCGCTCCTCGGGCGGGGTCAGGATCGTCGACATTTCCCGGATCCCGGCCAGGCTCATCTCCAGCGTCCGCGGGATCGGGGTTGCGCTCATCGTCAGCACGTCGACGTGGGTGCGCATCGACTTGATGTGTTCCTTATGCTCGACGCCGAACCGCTGTTCCTCGTCGACCACAACCAGGCCGAGGTTTTTCCACGTGACGCCGGTCTGGATCAGCCGGTGCGTGCCGATCACGATGTCGACCGAACCGTCCTTCATGCCGTCGAGCACCGCGCGCGACTCGGCGGGGTCGGTGAACCGCGACAGTCCCTTCACAGTGACGGGGAATCCCCCCATCCGTGCGGAGAAGGTCTGCAAGTGCTGGTCTGCCAACAGCGTCGTCGGCACCAGCACCGCGACCTGCTTACCGTCCTGCACCGCCTTGAACGCCGCGCGCACCGCGATCTCGGTCTTGCCGTAGCCGACGTCGCCGCAGATCACCCGATCCATCGGGATCGGCTTCTCCATGTCGCCCTTGACCTCGGTGATCGCGGTGAGCTGGTCGACCGTCTCGGTGAACCCGAACGCGTCCTCCATCTCGGCCTGCCACGGGGTGTCCGCGGCGAACGCGTGGCCTGGGGACGCCTGGCGTTTGGCGTACAGCGACACCAGTTCGGCAGCGATCTCCCGCACCGCGCGGCGGGCCTTGGTCTTGGTGTTGGTCCAGTCGCTGCCGCCGAGACGGCTCAGCGTCGGCGACTCCCCGCCGACGTAGCGGGACAGCTGGTCAAGCGAGTCCATCGGCACGTAGAGCTTGTCGGACCCGCCGCCGCGCTTGCTCGACCCGTACTCGAGCACGAGGTATTCGCGGCGCGCACCGCCGACGGTGCGCTCGACCATCTCGACGAACCGGCCGATGCCGTGCTGGTCGTGCACCACCAGATCGCCCGCTGTCAACGCCAGCGGGTCGACGACGTTGCGGCGCTTGGCGGCCAGCCGCTTACCCTCGGTGGCCGTGACCCGGTTGCCAGTGAGGTCGGTCTCGGTGATCAGCACCAGGTTGGCGCCGGGGATCACCACACCGTCGTGCAGCGGACCCTTGAGCACCCCGACGACGCCTTCCTTCGGCGCCGCACCTGGCTCCAACATCGTTGCGGGCGTGTCGGATTCGGCCAATTGCTCGACCACGCGGTGTGCGGTGCCTGTGCCGGGCGTGACGACCGCGGCGAAACCACCGGTCATGACGTGTGCGCGCAGCATCGCGAAGATTTCATCGATGTTGTGCTGCTGTCCCCGTGCCGACGGCGCCGGGCGGATGTTCACCTCGACGGCCGACTCGTCGCTCAGTTGGCTCAGCGTCCACCACGGGTGTCCGCCGTCGCGTGCAGCGGCCCTCGCGTCGTCCAGTTCGACGAAGCCCGACGCGCCGAGCGCCTCGAGGTCGATCGGCACGCCGCCGCCCACCGCAGCCGTCGACCAGGACGCCTCGAGAAACTCGCGGCCGGTCTTGATCAGGTCGGCCGCGCGGGTACGCACCTTCTCTGGGTCGCAGATCAACAAGGGCGTGCCCGACGGCAAGTGGCCGCACAGCGTCGACAACTCGGCAGGGCGCAGCAACGGCAGCAGCGCCTCCATGCCGTCGACCGGAATGCCCTCGGCCAGCTTGGCCAGCATGTCGGGCACACTGCCGGGAACCGTGTACTCCTGCACCGGATGCTGCGTGGCCAGGTCGACGGCGCGGTCGCGCACCTCGGCGGTCAGCAGCAGTTCGCGGCACGGCACGGCGACCACGGTCTCGACGTCGATCTCCGGGATCGACCGCTGATCGGCAACCGAGAACATCCGCATCTCGGAGATCTCGTCGCCCCAGAACTCCACACGCACGGGGTGCTCCGCGGTCGGCGGGAAAAGGTCGAGGATGCCGCCGCGCACCGCGAACTCGCCGCGCTTGCCGACCATGTCGACGCGCTCGTACGCCAACTCGACAAGCCGCACGATGACACCGTCGAAATCCGCCTCGGCGCCGATGGTCAGCGTCACCGGGTCGATGTCGGCGACATCGGGCGCCATCGGTTGCAGCAGCGAGCGCGTCGTCGTCACGACGATGCGCAACGGCGGGCCGAGGCGCTCGTCGTCGGGATGGGCCAACCGGCGCAGCAGCATCATCCGCGCACCGACCGTGTCGACGCCCGGCGAAAGCCGTTCGTGCGGCAGCGTCTCCCAGGACGGGAACATCGCGACGGCGTCGCCGAGGACACCGCGCAGTTCGGCGGTCAGGTCGTCGGCTTCGCGCCCTGTGGCGGTGACCACCAGCAGCGGGCCGGTTTGGGCGAGAGCGGTCGCCACGAACAACCGGGCGTTGGCCGGGCCGACGAGGGTGAGATCGGCGGGTCTGTCGGCGGCACGGCGGGTGACATCTTGTAGAGAGGGATCCCGTAGCGCCAGATCGACGAGACCCGCGATCGGGGTTTGGACATCGATGGTCCCCGATGCGGTCATGATGTGTCTATCGTAGGCACTCGCCGAAGTGCTTGCCCAAACGGACGTTTCGGCGCAAAAGTTCGAGTGAAATCCGCCAGAACGTCGATCTCGGCGAACCGCTACTCGTCAAGCAGCGGAGGGTCGTTCTCAAGGTGCATGAGCCCGTTCCAGCACAGGTTGACCAGGTGCGCTGCCACGACCTCCTTCTTCG
Organism: uncultured Actinomycetota bacterium; assembly: GCA_963848855.1. Lineage (GTDB taxonomy): Bacteria > Actinomycetota > Actinomycetes > Mycobacteriales > Mycobacteriaceae > Mycobacterium. Next base: position 463,459 of record CAWKFL010000001.1, on the reverse strand, counting down.
GCTCGCGCACGTCGAGCCACCACTGCGCCGTCATGGACACCGACCCGACCAGTGCCTGGGCATAGAGCGGCGCCATGTCGGGGTCGAGCCCGCGGCGGGAGAAGTCGCCGGCCAGGATCGACGACACCTGGTTGACGGCGTCGTTGAGCAGCGTGGAGTAGGTGCCCGAGGTGATGGCGGCCGGTGAGTCGCGGATGAGGATCCGGAACCCGTCGGTGCGTTCGTCGACGTAGGTCAGCAGGGCCAGGGTGACGCGCTCGATGCGCAGCCGGGACCGGTTGTTGGTCGTCCTGGTCAACGACGACGTAATGCCGTCGAGAAGCGCTGACATCTCCCGGTCGACGACCACGGCGTAGAGCCCCTCTTTGCCGCCGAAATGCTCGTAGACGACGGGCTTGGACACGTTCGCGCGCTGCGCGATCTCCTCGATCGACGTCCCCTCGTAACCGCGCTCGGCGAACAGTGATCGTGCGATGTCGATGAGCTGATGGCGCCGCTCAGCGCCGGTCATCCTGGCGCGGGGTGCACGCAGTTCCTTCTCGGGTACTGCCACACCTGTCAGCGTAGATGGTTCGACTAGCATCACGACTTGATCAGTCCGTCGTGGTGTAATCGGCAGCACCTCTGATTTTGGTTCAGATAGTTCAGGTTCGAGTCCTGGCGACGGAGCTTGGAGACGGGGATGAGTTTCGAGTGACAAGACACGGCGACGTCGCGGTCCTGGTGTTGGCCGCCGGCGCGGGCGGTCGCATGGGATCGGATACCCCCAAGGTGCTGCACACACTGGGCGGCCGAAGCATGCTGGCGCACGTGCTGCACTCGGTGGCCAAGGCAGCACCCGGTCATCTCGTGGTTCTGCTCGGCCATGAGCGCGACCGAATCGCGCCCGCTGTCGAAGAACTCGCCGACGAGTTCAACCGGCCGATCTTGATCGCGGTCCAGGATCAGCTGCTCGGCACCGGCCACGCGGTGCAATGCGCCATGTCGGCACTCCCCGAGGATTTCGCGGGCGTCGTCGTGGTGACTTACGGCGATGTGCCGCTTCTCGACGCCGGCACGCTGGCAGGGCTGATTGCCGCGCACAACGCCGAGTCGGCCGCAGTGACCCTGATCACCACGACGCTGCCTGATCCGACCGGTTACGGCCGGGTCGTGCGCACGCAGGACGGTGAGGTGATCGGCGTCGTCGAGCAGGCCGATGCCAGCCCGTCGCAGCGGGCCGTCCGCGAAATCAACGCCGGTGTCTACGCCTTCGACGTGGCCTCACTGCGGTCAGCGCTGAGTCGGCTCAAGCCGCACAACGCGCAACAAGAGCTCTACCTCACCGATGTGATCTCGATCTTTCGCTCGGACGGGCACACCGTGCGGGCTTACCATGTTGACGACTCCGCGCTGGTCGCCGGCATCAACGACCGTGTGCAGCTGGCCGAACTGGGCGCAGAACTGAACCGCCGCATCGTGGCCGCGCACCAGCGCGCAGGGGTGACGATCATCGACCCCGCCACAACGTGGATCGACGTCGACGTGACCATCGGCCGCGACACCGTCGTCCACCCCGGCACACAGCTGCTGGGCAGCACCCGCATCGGCGGCCACTGCCAGATCGGCCCGGACACCACGCTGACCGATGTCACGGTCGGCGACCACGCTGCGGTCATCCGCACCCATGGCGGGCAGTCCGTCATCGGTGACAGCGCGGCCGTCGGCCCGTTCGCCTACCTGCGGCCCGGCACCGTCCTCGGCGCCAAGGGCAAGCTCGGCGCGTTCGTCGAAACCAAGAACGCGACGATCGGCGCAGGCACCAAGGTCCCGCACCTGACGTACGTCGGGGACGCCGACATCGGCGAGCAGAGCAACATCGGCGCGTCGAGCGTGTTCGTCAACTACGACGGCGAGAAGAAGCGCCGCACCACGATCGGGTCACATGTGCGGACCGGTTCCGACACCATGTTCGTCGCGCCGGTCAATGTCGGCGACGGTGCCTACACCGGTGCAGGCACCGTGGTGCGCGAAGACATTCCGCCGGGTGCGCTCGCGGTGTCGGGCGGCGCACAGCGCAACATCGAAGGTTGGGTGGAACGGAAGCGGCCGGGTTCGGCGGCTGCCGCTGCAGCGGAGGCGGCTCGCAAATCCCTCGGCGACGGCTCTGAGGAGCAGTCCAAAGACGAGTGAGGCGACGTCGGTTGTTGGCAATCTCGTAACCCGACAACCGCCAAGGCCGCAAGGCTACGTACGATTGTCCGCGTATCGATCCCCCAACAGGCGAGGGCGCACCGTGGGTACCGAGTGGACCGACAACCGCAAGAATCTGATGCTCTTCTCGGGTCGCGCGCATCCCGAACTGGCCGAGCAGGTCGCCAAGGAACTCGACGTCCCGGTCACCGCGCAGACCGCCCGCGATTTCGCCAACGGTGAGATCTTCGTCCGCTTCGATGAGTCGGTCCGCGGCTGCGATGCGTTCGTGCTGCAGTCCCATCCCGCGCCGCTGAACCAGTGGCTGATGGAACAGCTGATCATGATCGACGCGCTCAAGCGCGGCAGCGCCAAGCGGATCACCGCGATCCTGCCCTTCTACCCCTACGCGCGTCAGGACAAGAAGCATCGCGGCCGCGAGCCGATCTCCGCGCGGCTGGTCGCCGACCTGCTCAAGACGGCAGGCGTCGACCGGATCATCACCGTCGATCTGCACACCGACCAGATTCAGGGCTTCTTCGACGGTCCGGTCGATCACATGCGTGCCCAGTCGCTGCTGTGCGGCCACATCGCCGAGAACTACTCCGACCACGACATGGTCGTAGTCTCCCCCGACTCCGGCCGGGTGCGCGTCGCCGAGAAGTGGGCCGATGCGCTCGGTGGGGTGCCGCTTGCCTTCATCCACAAGACCCGCGACCCGCTGGTGCCCAACCAGGTGAAGTCCAACCGCGTGGTCGGCGATGTGAAGGGCAAGACCTGCATCCTCACCGACGACATGATCGACACCGGCGGCACGATCGCTGGAGCGGTGAAACTGCTGCACGACGATGGCGCGGGCGACGTGATCATCGCCGCGACGCACGGTGTGCTGTCCGATCCCGCACCGCAGCGGCTGGCCGAGTGCGGCGCCCGCGAGGTGATCGTCACCAACACGCTGCCGATCGGCGAGGACAAGCAGTTCCCGCAGCTGACCGTGCTGTCCATCGCGCCCCTGCTGGCCAGCACCATCCGCGCGGTATTCGAGAACGGTTCGGTGACCGGATTGTTCGACGGGTCGGCTTAAGTGACTCATCCGGTCATCTACCACAACCCTCGTTGCTCCACCTCACGCAAGACGCTCGACTTGTTGCGTGACAACGGGATCGAGCCGACGGTCGTGCAGTACCTCAAGACGCCGCCGACGCGCGCGCAACTCGCCACGATGATCTCCGACGCCGGCATCGATGTGCGCACCGCGGTGCGCAAGCGTGAATCGCTGTACGACGAACTCGGGCTGGCCGAGGCGAGCGACGACGAACTGCTCGACGCGATGGCCGAGCACCCGATCCTCATCGAGCGCCCGTTCGTCGTCACTGCTAAGGGCACCCGGTTGGCCCGGCCGATCGACGCGGTCCGCGAGATTTTGTGAGACTGCGCCGCTGCGCGGTGACAGTCGCGCTCGTGGTTGTCGCCGCAACCGGCTGCGGCGCGGAAGCGCCTGACTATCAATCGGTCTGGACGACGTCGAGCACCACGCCGCCGCCGACGGATACCGCGGCGCCCAAGCCGATCGCTCAGTATCTCGAGGAGGCGGGCGTCACCGGCAACCCCGTCGCCCCCGAGAAGCTTACCGACCTGACGGTCACGATGCCGGCGCCGAAAGGCTGGACGCAGTACAGCAATCCGAGCTTTTCGCCGGGAACCAGGGTGATCGCCAAGGGCGACACGTATCCGACGGCGATGTTGATGGTGTTCAGGCTCACCGGCAATTTCGATGTCAACGAGGCCATCAAGCATGGCTACGCCGACGCCGAGCTGTCGCAGAACTTCAAGCGACTCAACGCATCCTCCGACAACTGGAAGGGCTTCCCGTCGTCGATGATCGAGGGCAGCTACGACCTCAACGGAAGTCGCATGCACAGCTACAACCGCATCGTGATCGCCACCGGCGCCCCGCCGGCCAAACAGCGCTACCTCGTCCAGTTCACGGTTACCGGATACGCCGGGAAGGCCGCGGAGGAGGCGCCCGAGATCGAGGCGATCATCGGCGGGTTCAACGTCGCGCTGCCGCCTCCGCCGCCGCCGAAGTAGCGCCCGCATTCCCCCGCGAACCCGGTATTCCAGCGGGGAAACATCGAGTGAAGGCCTGCTGGAATACAGCTTCGCGGAGATAACTAGGGTGTTTGCCATGACTACGTGGACCGCCGCCGATCTGCCATCCTTCGACGGGCGCACCGTGATCATCACCGGTGCCAACAGCGGCCTTGGCTTGGTCACCGCCCGCGAACTGGCCCGCGTGGGCGCCAAGACGATCCTCGCCGTCCGCAACACCGCCAAGGGCGACGAGGCCGCCGCGGGAATGACCGGCGACGTCGAGGTACGCAAGCTCGACCTTCAGGACCTGGCGTCGGTGCGCGAATTCGCCGCGGGGGTCGACGGCGTCGATGTGCTCGTCAACAACGCGGGGATCATGGCCGTGCCCTACGCGCAGACCGTCGATGGTTTCGAGAGCCAGATCGGCACCAATCACCTTGGCCACTTCGCGTTGACGAACTTGCTGCTGCCCAAGATCACCGACCGGGTGGTGACCGTGTCGTCGCAGTCGCATCTACTCGGCTACGTCAGCATCAAGGACCTGAACTGGAAGGCGCGGCCCTACTCGGCGTGGCTGGCGTACGGGCAGTCCAAGCTGGCCAACCTGCTGTTCACCAGCGAGCTGCAGCGCCGTCTGAACGCCGCGGGCTCGCGCGTCAAGGCACACGCCGCGCACCCGGGATATTCGGCGACGAACCTGCAAGGCAATACCGGAAACCGGATGGGCACCAGGATCTGGGACGCGGGCAACAGGATATTGGCCACGGATGCCGACTTCGGCGCTCGCCAGACGCTGTACGCGGTGTCACAGGACCTGCCCGGCGACAGCTTCATCGGTCCGCGGTTCGGGATGTGGGGTCCGTCGGGCAGGAGTATTCGTAGCCTGCTGGCGCACGACGCGAAGAAGGCCGCCACGCTCTGGGAGCTGTCCGAGCAGCTCACGGACGTCAAATTTCCACTCTGAGCAGGTGATGCGCTACCCTGGCCCAGCGTCACGGCGAGGGTGGCTTCGGTTTGAACTGGCCACCGTTATCGACGGGAACAGGCTTCTTTGAAGTTGCGACCCTGGCCGTGCCCGAGAAACGAACGGCAAAACAGGAGCAACACCATGGCTAAGACCGCAGGCCGCAGCGCCAACAACCTCACCGCGTCGGTGCGTAGCGAGACCGGCAAGGGCGCATCGCGGCGCGCCCGTCGCAACGGCAAGGTTCCCGCGGTCCTCTACGGCCACGGCAGCGACCCGCAACACCTCGAACTCGACGCGCACGATCTGTCGGCCGTGCTGCGTCACTCCGGCACCAACGCCGTGCTGACCCTCGACATCGAGGGCAAGGAGCAGCTCGCGCTGACCAAGGCACTGGTCATCCACCCGATTCGCCGCAACATCCAGCACGCCGACCTGCTTGTCGTGCGCCGCGGCGAGAAGGTGACCGTCGAGGTCAACGTCATCGTCGAGGGCGACGCCGCGCCAGACACACTGGTCACCCAGGACACGAACAGCATCGAGATCGAAGCCGACGTCCAGGCGATTCCCGAGCAGCTGACTGTCTCCGTCGAGGGCGCCGCGGTCGGCACTCAGTTCACCGCGCGCTCGATCACGCTGCCCGACGGCGTGTCGCTGGTGTCGGATCCCGAGTTGCTGGTCGTGAACGTCGTCGCCGCGCCGACCGAAGCGGATCTCGAGAGCGAGGGCGCGGGCGAGGCCGCAGAGGCCGAGGGCGAAGCTGCCGAAGAGGGCGAAGCCGAGGGCGAGGCCGGCGAAGAGTCATCCGCCGCGGACTCCGAGTAGCTCGAGATGGCCGAGCCTTCCACTGTCAACGGGCGGGGGCCCAAGCTGGTGGTCGGCCTCGGCAATCCCGGACCTCAGTACGCCACCACCCGGCACAATCTGGGCTTCCTCGTCGCCGACATCCTGGCCGATCGCATCGGCTCGGGATTCAAGGTGCACAAGAAATCGGGCGCGGAGGTCGTCACCGGCCGCATCGGCGGCCAGGCGGTGGTGCTCGCCAAGCCGCGGTGCTACATGAACGAGTCGGGCCGCCAGGTCGGTCCGCTGGCGAAGTTCTACTCGGTTCCGCCGGGTGATGTCGTGATTGTCCACGACGAGCTCGACATCGACTTCGGCCGCATCCGGTTGAAGTTCGATGGCGGCGTCGCGGGCCACAACGGCTTGCGCTCTGTGGCATCGGCGTTGAGCACGAACGACTTTCAGCGAGTCCGGATCGGCATCGGCCGCCCGCCCGGCCGCATGGAAGGCGCGGCCTTCGTGTTGGGGACCTTCACGTCAGCAGAATGGCGCGAGGTTCCGACCATCTGCGAGCAGGCCGCCGATGCCACCGAACTCCTTGTGGCCCAGGGGCTGGAGTCCGCACAGAACACTGTGCACGCCTGGGCCTAGTTCCCGGTCAGCCGTGACTCTGGCCGGAAAGGGTGCTGATCGGCGCTTCGGTGGTGATCTTGTCGGCGACGAATTGTGCTGCCTGCGTTGTCAATCCGGCCTCAACGTAGAGGCTGTGGGCGGGAATATCGTTGCCATCGGAGCACACCGGGTCTGCGCCGTTGCACAGGTCGATCGTCTTGTAGCCGTACTGCGGGCTCAGTGCGGTCAGCGGACCGCCGAGCAGGCGGATGGATGGGTTACCGAAGACGGCCACCGCAGAGACGTGGTCGGCGACGTTCGCGGGCATCGGGTCCGCGAAGCCCAGCATCGGCTGCGCCGCCACCGTGATGATGTCGACGACGGCCGCGCCCTGCGAGTACCCGCCGAGGACGATCTTGGTATCCGGGCAGGTGTTGGCGGTGTTCTGGACGAACAGGCTGGCGTCGTTGGCGCCGTCGGCCGCGCGCAGGAAGTCGCGCGATGCGGGGTAGTTGACCCCGTAGACCGCGACTGATTTGCCCTTGACCAGCGGCCGCAGCGAGTCGACGAACGCCTGGCCCACCCGTCCGATGCCGTCCGGTTCGCCGGTGCCGCGTGCGAACACCACCTGCACGTCGGGGCACGATTCCGCTTGCGCGGAGGCGATGCTCGTCCCGCTCGAGGGAAGTACCGCCGGTGCGGCCAGAGCCGCACCCGAAACCACTACTGCTGCAACGCCCGTCAACAGCCGACGTAGCGGCTTGACGGTCCCTAGCTTGGCGCGAAACGCGGCCACATCGCCGATCTTCATGTATTGGCAAACGCGGGTCTTCGGCAAAAGTATTCCGCCCCGTTGCGCCCAAACGGACAAACGGGCGTGAAATATCGGGTGCGACGCACCATTTTGTCGGTCTCGCCACAATCCCGGGCCGAGTTGAACCCCCCGCGCGTACCTCAGCGCCCGCGGATTCCGCTATCGACGACCTTCACCTGCTTGTGCGGGTAGCGGCGTTCCGCGTGCTCCTTGGCCGCGGAGTTCGGCAGCACAAAGAGGGTTTCCTTCTTCTCCTGCAGCGGCTTGAGCACCAAGTCCATGAAGCCCTTGCGGTCGTCGAGATAGGGCTCGATGACGTCCTCCCCCGCAGGGCACACCGCCAGACAATACGCCGCCTTGTAGTTCGCCTTGAACGACAGGCTCTGCCACATCGAAGCATTCTCGGAATCGCTTACACGAGAACGGAAGTCGGCCGCATCGGAGCTGTCGGCGATGGTCTGCGCCCAGTCGGTGAACCCTCCCATGAACTCCCGATAGTTGTGCACCGAGCAGGCCATGAAATCGAAGTCGCCGTTCTTCTTGATGGCGCCGACGGGGCAGGCCGCGACACAGAGCTTGCACTCGAGGCACGGTGAGTAATCCAGCGGCTCACCGTAACTGGTGATCGGCGCGGCGACGATGATCGTCCCAAGCAGGATGAAGTTGCCGAACTTCGGATGAATCACATTGCGGTGGATGCCCATAACGCCGAGACCGGACGCCACCGCGACCGGCTTGTGAGCCACCACCCAGATGCGGCCGGGGAAGTTGTCCATCTCCATCGGAAACGACATCGACGGGTTGATCGCGCGGTACCCGGCATCCTCCAGCGCGCGGGTGACCCGGTGCGCCGCCTCGTTCATGATTTCGCCGCTGCGGTGGAACTCCTGGTTGGCGACGCTGCGGGCGGTCGACCGGACGTTGTCGCGGTTCATTTTCACGACCAGCGAAATGTAGCTCTGCGTTCCGGGCAGCGCAGCGTCGACGTGTTCGCGCTCGGAGGCCAGGTCGGGGTTCTCGACGCTGGCGAAGGCGACGTCGTCAGCACCCGCATCCAGGCATACCTGCCGCAGCCAGTCCGCGTCGATGACGCCGGGTTTCTCGGCCGGTCGCGACCGCACCTTGCGGACGGTGGGGTGGTCGGCCAAGCGGGCGGGGAGCTTCTCCGTCGTCATGCTGAGTATAGTACACAATACCCAGATACTCGGGCTTGTTAAAAAGCCCGCCAACGGCCATAAAGAAACCGTTCGGACGGCACATTTCGTGGGCGGATGCGGGTACACCAGAGACATGAACGACCTTGGAAATCGCACCGGCCTGCTGCGCCGGGGGTGGCTGAGACTGCTCGACGGCGACCGTCCATGGGGGTCGATCGACATCAGACCGGATCGCTTCGGCGTGACCCGATACCGCCTGGTGGTCTACCCGCCGGGAATCAGCGAATCGGAGCGGCGGCGGGTCCGGGTAGCCCGCGGATGGCCCTTGTGGGGCGCGCTCGTGTGGATCATCTGCGAAATCTGGCTCACTCATGTGTTGGCGCCCGTGGTGGCCTTCGCCGTGTCAACGGCCGCCTATGTGGGCTCTGGGATGGTGGCCATGGCGATGGCCGGCGTGCAGCGCACCCGCGTGCGGATCATGGCCGCGATGGTGATGGCCGGGCACCGCGATCCGATCTCGGGGGCCATCCGCGACAAGCTGGAGGCGTTGGCGGGCTGCCTGATGGAGGCCGACGAACGCCTTGCGCACGGTGAGATCTCGCCGACCGACCATGAGTTGACGTGGTGGCGCGTGTACGACGAGATCGACTCGGGCCGCTCGGCGGCGCCCGCCGCCTAGCTCACCTGCACCGACCGCGAACTAACTAGCCGCCCGTACGACGCGCGTAGGCGCGCAACGCGAACGGTGCGAACACCGCCGTCAACACCAGCGACCACAAGATCGTCGCCAGCACCGGATGGTGCAGCGGCAGCTGAGCACTTTCGGGCGCTGGTCCGCCGTTGCCCCACAACTCGCGCATGGCCTGCGCTAGTGACGACACCGGATTCCATTCCGCGATCACCCGCAGCCAGTGCGGCATCGGCTCGGTGGGCACAAACGTGTTGGCCAGGAACGTGATCGGGAACAGCACGGTGAACATCACACCGTTGACGGCCTCGACGGAGCGCAGTAGCGAGCCGATGAGGATGCCGAACCAGATCATGCCGAAGCCGAAAACCAGCACCAGCGCGAACGCCAAAACCGCCTCGGCGATGCTGCCGCGGATCCGCCACCCGATGGCCAGCCCCGTCACTGCCATCACGAGGACACCGAGCGTCGAATGGATGAGGCTGGCGATGCTCCGCCCGATCAGCACCGACGACCGGGAAATGGGAAGCGACCGTAAGCGGTCGATAATGCCCTTCTCGACGTCTGCGGTGATGCCCGACGCCACCACGAACGCCGAGAACACGATGGTCTGCGCCTGGATACCCGGCAGCAGGAACTCTCGGTAGGACGCGCCGCCGGTGTTGACGATCGACGCACCGAAAACGAATGCGAACAGCAGCACGAACATGATCGGCTGCACCGTCACGTCGCTCAACATCTCGGGCATCCGTTTGGTGTGGATCATGTTGCGCTTCACCATGATCCATGACTGCTGGGCGGTGTTGGTGTGATGGGTGGGCACCGGCCGCAATTGGACCTGTGTCTGCGACGCGACGGCCGTCATACCCTCACCTCCTCTTCGGTGCGATGACCGGTCAGGGACAGGAAGACGTCGTCGAGGCTCGGCCGTGAGAGCCCGATTTCGTCGACGTCGATGTCGCCGTCACGCAACCAGCCCGCGACGCGGACCATGTCGGCAAGGCCGTCGGCCGCGGCGGTCAGCTGGCGCGCACCGGTGTCGACGAAAACCTCGACTCCCGTCTTGGCCAGCAGCGACCTGGCCGCGGCCAGGTCGTCGGCGTTCGTGACGGTCACGATGAGGCTGGCGTTGCCTGCCTGTTGCTTGAGCTGCAGCGGCGAGCCTTGGGCGATGATGCGGCCCTTGTCGACCACCACGATGTTGTCGGCCAGTTGATCGGCTTCCTCCAGGTACTGCGTGGTCAGCAGCAGTGTGGTGCCCTGCCGGACCAGGCCGCGCAACACGTCCCACAAATCACTGCGGCTGCGCGGATCCAGGCCGGTGGTCGGCTCGTCGAGGAACAGCACCGGCGGAGAGGCGAGCAGGCTGACCACGAGGTCGAGCCGTCGCCGCATGCCGCCTGAGTACGACCTGACCACGCGGTCAGCGGCGTCAGCGATCGAAAACTGTTCCAGCAGTTGATCTCCCAGCCGGGCGAGGTCCTTGCGCCGGATGCCGTAGAGCCCGCCGATCATCCGGACGTTCTCGCGGCCGGTGAGAAGTTCGTCGACCGTCGCGACCTGGCCGGTGAGCCCCATGTTGCGGCGCACCTTGCCCGGCTCGCGCAGCACGTCATAGCCGGCGACGCGCGCGGTACCGCTGGTCGGCTCCGTCAGCGTCGTCATCATGCGGACTGTGGTGGTGTTGCCTGCGCCGTTGGGCCCCAGTAGGCCGAGCACGGTGCCCGGTGCGACGGTGAAGCTGACGTCGTCGACCGCGGTGTTGTCGCCAAACCGTTTGACCAGGTGGATGGCCTCGATGGCGGGCTTCATGTCATGGACCGTATCGGCATCCACTGACACCGCGTTACTCGTTTTTGCGAGCCGACTCGGATGCGCCCCTGCGGGGTACACCATGGATAGGACGAGTCATCGTCTCGGGAGTAACCGACGTGGACACCGAATGGTTCGTAGCACCGGAGTACTGGCTGGCTAGAGAAGTCCTGCAGCGCGGCGTCGGACTGGTCTACCTGATCGCCTTCATCGCAGCGGGCCGCCAATTCCGCGCGCTCATCGGTGAACAGGGGATGCTTCCGGTTCCCGCGTTTGTTTCTCGGGTTTCGTTCAAGGCCGCGCCCAGCGTCTTTCACCTCCGTTACTCCGATCGACTGTTCGCCGCCGTCTGCTGGATCGGGGCGGCATTGTCGGCAGGGCTCGTCGCCGGTGCGGGCAACCTGGTACCCCTGTTGGCGGCGATGGCGATGTGGCTGACGTTATGGGTGCTCTACCTGTCGATCGTCAACGTCGGGCAACGGTGGTACGGATTCGGTTGGGAATCAGTACTTTTGGAGGCTGGCTTCATCGCGATCTTTCTCGGCAACGACGAGACGGCACCGCCGCTGCTGGCGATACTTCTTGCGCGCTGGCTGGTGTTCCGGGTCGAATTCGGTGCGGGGATGATCAAGCTGCGCGGCGACCCCTGCTGGCGCGACCTCACCTGCCTCGACTACCACCACGAGACACAGCCGATGCCGGGGCCGTTGAGCTGGTTCTTTCATCACCTGCCCAAGCCGTTACATCGTGTGGAGGTGGCGGGCAACCATTTCGCCCAGCTTGTCGTGCCCTTCGCGCTCTTCGCGCCGCAGCCGGTGGCGAGTGTGGCCGCGGCGATTGTGATCGTCACCCAGCTCTGGCTGGTGCTGTCGGGCAACTTCGCCTGGCTCAACTGGATCACGATCGTCCTTGCGGTCAGCGCTATCGATCAATCCGCGTTCGCATCGGTGCTGCCTGTGCCTGAACCTCCAACGTTTGCAAATCCGCCGCTCTACTTCATCGCCGCCGTGATCGTGTTCGCGGCGATGACGGTGGTGCTGAGTTATTGGCCTGTGCGCAACATGATTTCGAGCCATCAGCGGATGAATGCGGCGTTCAACCCGTATCACTTGATCAACGCCTATGGCGCCTTTGGCAGCATCGGGCGCCGCCGCGCCGAAGTGGTGATCGAAGGCACCGACGAACCGCACATCACCGAGCAGACGGTTTGGAAGGAATACGGCTTCAAGGGCAAACCGGGCGACCCACACCGGATGCCGCGCCAGTGGGCGCCCTACCACCTGCGGCTCGACTGGTTGATGTGGTTCGCCGCGCTGTCACCGAGCTATGCGCGGGACTGGTTCGGCCCGTTCGTTCGACGGCTCCTGCAGAACGATCCGCGTACGCTGCGCCTGCTTCGGGAGAATCCGTTCCCCGATACGCCGCCGCGGTTTGTGCGGGCTCAGCTCTACGAGTACCAGTTCACGACGTGGCACGAGCTGTGGCACGACGGGGTGTGGTGGCGTCGCAGCGTCGTCGGTGACTTCCTGCCGCCGGTCACGCTCGGCGAGGGTGTGGCGCGCGGCGCCGTCGACTAGAAGCGAGCGTGCGCAAAACGCCGCTCGCAGTGCGAGGTGATCAGCGGTAACAACGGTCAGCGGGCGGATTCCAGCCCGGCCATCAGCGCCCGCCTGCTGGCCCGGACGTGCTCGCGCATGACGTGCTCGGCGCTGTCCCCGTCCTTCGCGATGATCAGATCCAGCACGTGGTGGTGTTCGCGATCGGACTGCAGCGGCCTGCCGGGCTGGCTCAACGAGGTGTTGACCAGACGCGAGTAGGCCAGCTGGTTCATCAGCGTGCGGTAGTGAGCCTCCAACTTGCTGTTGTCGGCGCCGACGATGAGCAGGTCGTGGAACTCCTCGACGAGCTCGGCGTAGCGAACGCGGTCGTCACGCGCCACCGCCGCGTCGGCCTGGCGCAGGTTCTCCTCCAGCTTGTCGACCTCTGGCACCCGACCCCGCTGGGCGAGCAACCGGGCAGCGGCGCCTTCGAGCAGTTCCTTCATCTCGAACAGCTCGGTGATCTCACGCCGCGACGGCGTGGTGACGAACGTCCCCACGCGCGGGCGGATTTCGATCAGACCCTCGGTCTGCAGCTGCTTGAACGTCTCGCGCACCGGCGTGCGGCTGACACCGAACTCCTCGGCGAGTGCCAGTTCGGAGATGTTCACCCCGGGCTGGATCTCGCCGGCGATGATGCGCCGGCGGATCTCTGTGATCAACCTGGCCTGAATCGAGCCGTTACCCGAGCCGTTGTTGCCGCTCACCGGGGTTCTCCTTCACGCAAGCGGGGTGAGAGCGCCGCCGTCGAAAAACTTACCCGCGCTGTAGACCATCGGTGGGCGGTCGCTGACCGTAGCATGCATCACGCGGCAGACGAACAACGTGTGCGTGCTGGCTTGCAGCCGCTCGCGGATCTCGACCTCCATCTGCGCGCTGCTGCGGCCAATCAACGGGCTGCCCAACGGTCCCGGTTCCCAGTCGAGGCCGGCGAATTTGTCATCCGACTTCACCGCGAACTTGTTCACTACATCGAGCTGGTCGATCGAAAGGATGTTGATCGCCAGGTTCGAGGCGCGGAAGAGGCAGTCGTGTGTGGACGACGTGCGCTGCACGGCAACCATGACCGTAGGCGGGTCCAGGGTGATGCTCGAGAAGGCGTTCACCGCGAGGCCGCGGGGCCTGTCCCCATCCATTGCGGTCACGACGGTGACCCCGGTGACGAATTGCCGGTTCACCTGCTTCATCAGGTCGACGTCCGGCCGGGCGTGCGCGAGTGCCATGATCAGTGATCCTGTCCGACGGTGATGATGCCGAGCGCGGTGAGGAGCGCCCGGGGGTCCCAGGTGACGAACTCTTCGACGATGTGTTCACCCTCGAAGTGTGCGAACGTGGCCCCGCTGACAGCGACCTCGCGCTTGGTGGCGGGGACACCGAGGAACGAGTGCTCGTGATTGCCGACGCTGTGCCAGCGGATCGCGGCCCGGTCGCCCTCGACGATGATCTCGTCGACGGTGGTGACGAGGTCGGGGAAGGCCGACCGGGTGGCGATGATCGAGGCCTTGAACTCCTCAAGGCCGTGCACCTCACCGGCGCTGCCGATCCGCCGGTACTCCGAGCTCAGCAGGCCGTCGAGGGCGTCGACATCACCGTTGTCCCACGACGCTACCCACGCCTGCTCGATACGGGCGCGACGCTCGTTGTTGTCCGACATTACGTTGTGCTCCTTCACTTCTGGGTTTCGACGACCGGCGCCTGCGCGACGAACTTGGCCAGGGCGGCACGTTGGGCACGCGTATCGGCCACCAACTCTTTCCAGAACGACACCGCCAGGCCGGCGATGATCACCAGGAATGGCAGTGACGCCACGATGACGGTGTTCTGCAAGGCCGTCAGTCCGCCCGCGAGCATCAGCACCACAGCTGTGACACCGGTCAGGACGCCCCACAGGATCAGCACCGAACGGCGCGGGGTGAGCGACCCGTGCGAGGTCATCATGCTCAGCACGTAGGTGTTGGCGTCGGCGCCCGACACGAAGAACATGACGACAAGCAGGATCGCGACCGTCGACGTCACGGTGGCGAAGGGAAAGTGCTCCAGCGTGGCGAAGAACGCGCTGTTGATGTCTTCCGCCGTGCGCTTGGCGATGTCGCCACCCTCGAACATGTCGATGTGGATCGCGGTGCCGCCGAAGACGGTGAACCAGGTGAAGAATACGACGCTGGGCACCACAAGCACACCCATGATGAAGCCGCGGATGGTGCGGCCGCTGGAGATGCGGGCCAGGAAGACGCCGACGAAGGCGCCCCACGACACCCACCACGCCATCATGAAGTAGGTCCACCACTGCATCCACTCAAGGCCACCGAATGCCGTGCCCTGCAGGCTCATCCGGAAGAAGTCCGTGGCCCACATGCCGATCGACTCGATGTACAGGTTCGCAACGAAGACCGCGGGACCGACGATCAGGATGAACACGAACAGCGCAATGGCCATGACCGCGCTGCCCTGGCTGAGGAACTTGATGCCCTTGCTGACGCCGGTGACTGCCGACATCGTGAACACTGCCGTGACGACGGCGATGATCAGGACCTGCGTCACGTTGTTGACCGGGATGCCGAACAGCGAGCCGAGGCCGTTGTTGACCTGCAGGGCTCCCAATCCGAGCGACGTGGTGGTGCCGAACAGCGTCGCGAACACCGCAAGCACGTCGATGGTCTTACCGAGCGGGCCGTTCACCCGATCGCCCAGCAGCGGGCGGAACATCTCGCTGACCAGAGTGCGGCGGCCCTTGCGGTACGTCGAATAGGCGATGGCCAAACCGAATACGGCGAAGATCGCCCATGCGTGCAGTCCCCAGTCGAAGTAGGAGTACTGCAGTGCCCGGACCGCCGCTTCCGGCGTGGTGGGTTCGGCGAGGCCGTGCGGCGGAGTGGCCAGATGTGAGATCGGCTCAGCGACGCCGTAGGACACCAGGCCGATGCCCATCACCGCGCTCAGAATCATCGCCAGCCAGGTGATCGTGCTGAATTCCGGACGATCGGTGTCCTTTCCGAGCCGGATGTTCCCGTGCGGGCTGAAGGCCAGGAAGATCAGAAAGATCAGGATGCCCAGCGTCACCAACAGGTAGAGCCAGCCGAAACTGCCGGTTACCCAGTTCAGCGATGCGGTGGTCACCTTGTTCAGGTTGTCGGTGAACAACACCGCCCACGCGACGAAGATCGCCGAGACGCCGACGGACGTCCAGAACACCGAGCCGAGCTTGCCCGTCGCTTGGGGCTGCTCCTCGTGGAGTTCGGCACCGGTGTCGGGCCGAGCGCTGTCGGTATCGACGGTGGGTGAGGGCGGCGTGGCTAGGGCCGCCGACGCGGCACCGTCGGAACCCGCCTTGAGCTCACTGGACATCGTGCTCCTTAAGTCTGCTGATCCCGCGAGCGGCTGAAGCTTCTCCCGCAGGCCGTTCTGGTATACAACAGAATGTAAGCGTGCTCACATAGGAATGTCAATGTGTGCCCGGCAATAACTTCGACGAAGCGCCCCGCGCCTGAGTCGTCACGCCCGGACCGACGTAAATAAATAGGAATCTACGTGCACTTTTAAGTTCAGCCTTCAGATTCTCGACCAAGCGATTCCCCGCGAATCCATCGCTGGTTATTGACCTACGCTGACGGGACGACTACTGTCCTGTGGCATGCAAGAGATCGATCGGTCGGCGGAAATCGGCCTTCGGAAGCTAGTCGTCTACCGCGAAGACGTGGTGACCGAAGCAGGCGTCGCGCCTATCAGGCCGGCCCGGCAGGCCACCGCCGCGGCTGTGGTGCACAACCCGTGGATCGGCACGGGACCGACCCACGACCTGTCGGACGCCGTGGCCAAGATGGCGCCCACCTTGGCGCGCCTGCTCACCGATCGGCTCATCGCGGCACTCGGAGGGGTGGACGCAATCGAGGCGTTCGGCAAGGCCGCGATCGTCGGCAGTGCCGGGGAGATCGAGCACGGCGGAGCGCTGATCCACACGCCGTATTTCGGCAACCTGATGCGTGAGTTTCTCGGCGGCGACTCGATCATCTGCTTCGCCGACACCCGCGCCGACGCGGGCGAGTCGCTTGTTGTTCCGCTATGGCACAAGACCGCCGCGGCAACCCGGAGCCACTACCAGACGGTCACCGCACGCGTTTCCGATGCGCCCCGCGCGGACGAGATCGTCGTCGTCGCCGCCGCATCAACCGGATCCCGACCGCACCCCCGGATCGGCGACCGCACCACCGACCCCGCAATCACAACGAAAACCCTGGAGAGTGTTCTGTCATGAAACTGCGCAAAGTCATCACGATCGTCGAAGAGATCCGCACCGAGGGGGGCCGCGAGGTCTACCCGCCAGCCCGCATTGCGGTGGTTGCCGCCGTCATCGAAAACCCCTGGGCCGGGCAAGGTTTCGTTGAAGACCTGACGCAGGGCATCAACGAGACGGCGTCGGACGTCGGCGCGTTGCTCGCCCCGCAGGTGCTCGAGGCGCTCGACGCGCCCGCCGAGGCGTACGGCAAGGCCGCAATCGTCGGCCTTGACGGTGAGGTGGAGCACGGCTCGGGTCTGATCCACACCTTGCAGTTCGGCGACCACTTCCGGAAGGCGGCGAACGCAACGACCCTGCTGCCCGCCGTCGAGAAGCGCGGTCCTGCCGGCATCGTGTTCGACATTCCGCTCAAGCACATCACCGACGCCACCATCCGGTCGCATCATCAGACGGTGGAGGTACGGATCGCTGACGCACCGCATCCCAACGAGATCGTCGTCGCCCTGGCCGCGGCCGCGCAGGGACGGCCCCAGCAGCGACTGGCGCCGCTCTCGAGCGAGCAGTGACCTGTCACGGGTCGAAGGAGGCATCAAGGCGATGACGCGCGCGACGGTCGTGCTGCTGCACGGTGTGGGCCTTGACCACACCGTGTGGCAGCCGGTGCAGGCGCTGCTGCCCGACACCATCGAGACGGTGACGCCCGATCTCGCTGGCCACGGATCGAATCCGCCTGCGCAGGATGGCATTTCGCTGGCCGACCTCGCCGACGGCGTCGTCGCGGCGATTCCGCCCGGTTCGCATCTGGTCGGGTTCTCGCTGGGCGCGCTCGTCGCCCAGCACATCGCCGTACACCGACCCGAATTGGTGGCCTCGCTGACGTCGGTCAGCTCCGTCTGCAAGCGCACCGCGGACGAGCGGGCCGCTGTCCTGAGTCGGCTGGATGTTGCGGCGAAGGACTTCGCGGCGAGCGCAGAGGCCTCGCTGCAGCGGTGGTACGACGGCACTGATGTGAGTCCCGAACAGGTGCGTCTCACCAGGGCCACACTGCTGGCCAACGACCCCGACAGCTTCCTGAACTGCTACCGCGTCTTCGCCACCGCCGACGCCGATATCGCCGACGATCTCTCCCGTATCAGCGTGCCCGCCTTGGCCATCACCGGCGAGCGTGATCCCGGATCTACCCCCGAGATGACCCGGCGGTTAGCCGAGTCGATACCGCATTGCCGGGCCGTCGTCGTGCCAGGAGGACGACACATGCTCCCGGTCGAACGTCCCCGCGAGCTCGTTGACCACCTGTCCGCCTTCATCGGAGAAAACGCCCATGTCTGATCAGAGCAAACTGCAGCACTTCATCGGCGGCGAGTGCGTCGCCCCGTCGTCCGGCGAGTATTTCGAAAGCACCAACCCCGCAACGCGAGAACTGTTGTACCACGCCGCACGGGGCAACGCCGCCGACATCGATGCGGCGGTCACGTCGGCACGGGCGACGTTCGACGATCCGCGCTGGCGCGATCTGAGCCAGACCCGGCGCGGGCATCTGCTGCGTCGTCTCGGCGATCTCGTCGGCGAGCACGCAGAAGAACTCGCGCGGTCCGAATCACTAGACAACGGCAAGCTTTTGCGCGAGATGCGCGGGCAGCTGGCGACTCTGCCGGAGTACTACTACTACTACGCCGGGCTGGCAGACAAGATCCAAGGTGACGTCATCCCGACCTCCGACCGCAGGATGCTGAACTACACCTCACGCGAGCCGCTCGGCGTGGTCGGTGCGATCACCCCGTGGAACTCGCCGCTGACCCTGACCACCAGTAAGCTCGCGCCGGCGCTGTGTGTGGGCAACACCGTGGTGATCAAGCCGTCGGAGTACACATCGGCGACGGTTCTGCGGCTCGCCCAACTGGCCATCGAGGCAGGTTTTCCGCCGGGCGCCGTCAACGTCGTCACCGGGTTCGGCGTCGAGGCCGGGCAACCACTGGTCGATCACCCTGGGCTGGCGAAGATCTCGTTCACCGGGAGCACGGCAACCGGTTCGCGCATCGCGTCGGCGACCGCGGGCCGGTTCATCGGATCGACGTTGGAGCTCGGCGGCAAGTCGCCGAACATCGTTTTCGATGACGCCAACGTCGCCAACGCCGCGGTGGGTGTGGTGGCGGGAATCTTCGCGGCGGCGGGCCAGACCTGCATCGCAGGCAGTCGCGTGTTCGCGCATCGGTCGGTCTACGACGAACTGCTGGAGCGAGTTGTGCAGCGAGCACGAAGCATTCGCATCGGCGATCCGCTCGACGACGGCACGGAACTCGGCCCGCTGGCGTTCGAGGATCAGCGCGACAAGGTGGCGTCCTACGTCGACCTCGGCCGCACCGAAGGCGCGCGCGTCCTCACCGGCGGCCGCCCCACCGACGCAGGCCTTGGCGGCTACTTCTACGAGCCCACGGTGCTCGTCGACGTCGACAACGACATGCGCGTGGTCCGCGAAGAGATCTTCGGACCGGTGGCCGCGATCATGCCCTTCGACAACGAGGACGAGGTCGTCGCGCTCGCCAACGACACCCAGTACGGTCTGGCGGCCGGGGTGTGGACGACGAATCTCGCTCGGGCACACCGCATGGCGTCGCGTCTGGAAGCCGGCACCATCTGGGTGAACACCTACCGCGCGATGTCGCCGATGTCGCCGCGCCAGGGCTTCAAGAGCAGCGGCGTCGGCATCGAGCACGGCACGGAGACGATCAAGGAGTACACCCGGCTCAAGAGCGTCTGGATCAACACCGATGAGGGTCCGGTGCCCGATCCGTTCGTGATGCGGAGCTGACGATGCCGCTCATCGAGGTCACCATCGCCGAGGGCCGATCGGCCGACGTGATCCGCAGCATGATCCACGAGGTCCACGAGGCCATGCTGCGCACCGTCGACACCAAGCCCGACTACATCCGCGTCATCGTCAGGGAAGTGCCGCGAGGTCATTGGGCCACCGGCGATGTCACCCTGCTCGAGATGGATCAACAGCCACGAATTAAGGAGGGACAATGAGGTTTTCGTTGTTCGTGCACATGGAGCGCTGGGACGATCAGGTCAGTCACCGGCAGCTGTTCGAAGACCTCACCGAGCTGACGCTCATGGCGGAGGCCGGCGGCTTCAGCACGGTGTGGATCGGCGAGCACCACAGCATGGAGTACACGATCTCCCCGAGTCCCATGCCCCTGCTGGCGTACCTGGCCGGGCAGACCTCCACGATCCGGCTGGGCGCGGGCACCATCATCGCGCCGTTCTGGAACCCCATCCGGGTAGCAGGCGAGTGCGCGCTGCTGGACGTTATCAGCAACGGCCGCATGGAAGTTGGGCTCGCGAGGGGTGCATATCAATTCGAGTTCGACCGGATGCTCGGTGGGCATCCCGCGGCCGAAGGTGGCAAGCATCTGCGTGAGCTGGTCCCCGCCGTCCGCAAACTGTGGGAAGGCGACTACGCCCATGACGGCGAGATCTGGCAGTTCCCCACGTCGACCAGCGTGCCCAAGCCGATCCAGCAGCCGACCCCGCCGATGTGGGTCGCCGCACGCGACCCCGATTCGCACGACTTCGCCGTTCGCACCGGCTGCAACGTCATGGTCACGCCGCTGATGAAGGGCGACGAGGAGGTCGTCGACCTCAAGCGTAAGTTCGACACCGCCGTCGAGAACCACCCGGAGGTGCCACGGCCCGAGCTGATGGTGTTGCGCCACACCCATGTTCACCCTGCCGAAGACCCCGAAGGGTGGCGGCCCGCCGCGGAAGCCATCTCGCGGTTCTACCGCACCTTCGACGCATGGTTCGGCAACAAGACCACACCCGTCAACGGTTTCCTCGAGCCGAGCCCGAAGTCGAAATTCGAAGGGCGGCCGGAGTTCGAGCTGGAATCCCTGCACCGCACGGCGATGATCGGGACACCCGAGCAGGTGATCGAGCGATTGCGGTTCTACCAGGACCTCGGTGTCGACGAGTTCAGTTTCTGGTGCGACAACAGCCTGTCGCACGAAGAGAAGCGCAAGTCGCTCGAGCTCTTCATCAAGGATGTCGCGCCCGCGTTCCTGTGACGCCGGCTTCCCGCAAGGAGCAGATATGCCAGACCAAGACCACCACGTCACATCGCTCGACTCCGCGCGAAAGCGGTGCGGGTTGCATGTCTTTCTGCAACGCCACGCTGCGCGCACCCAGGTGTCCGCCCTCAGCGGGGTCCGGCTGCCCGAGTGCTTCGCGCGGGTCCGTGCCGCGGATCTGCAATTGGCTCAGCGCCAGTCGGCGAAGCTACGCGCCGAGGCGGGCGACGAGGCGTGCACGGTCTTCGTCGACGTCGAGGTGCTCGTCGATACCGACGTCCGCGCCGCGATGCATGCGGCTGAGCAATTGGGTGCCGGCGCCGAGACGCTGCGCTATGTTGGCACGCCGCGGGGATTGGCCGGATTCATCGCCGACCTTCACACGCTCGGCATCGCCGACGGGGTGACGCTGCTTCCGCTGCGTGCCGCCGACAACGTCGACCGGATGATCAGCGACGTCTTGCCGATGCTCGGACTCGACCCAGCGCGCCTGGCCGCCTGACGCACGCCGCGGCGCCCCGCGAGCGTGCGCAAAATGCTGCGCCGCGGCCGTGCTGGGTGACCAGCGGTGCTAGGTGACCAGAGAAACTGAGTTGGAGCGCCGCAGCTTGCCCGACGGAGTCTTCGGGATGCTGCCGGGGCCGAGCACCACAACGTTGCGCGGCCGCACGTCAACCTCGGCCACCACCTCGTGGGCGACTTGGTGCTCGATGCGGCGCACCTCGACCGGATCCTGCCAAGCGTTGGACTCGACGGCGACGGCGAACGTTTCACGGGAGTGGCCCGCATCCAACCGCACCGCGACGGCGCAGCCCGGACGGACACCCTCGACACGGCCTGCGGCCCGCTCGATGTCGGTCGGGTAGATGTTGCGGCCTGCCATGATGATGACGTCCTTGACGCGGCCGCACACCACGATGTGGCCCTCGTCGGTGATATAGCCGAGGTCGCCGGTGTCATACCAGCCGTGCTCGTCTTGCGCAGGAATGAAGCCGCCCATCGTGATGTATCCGGGAGTCAATGGCTCGCCGCGGAGCTCGATGACGCCGACGCCACGCGCCGGCATCACGTTGCCGTGCTCGTCGATGACCCGGGCCTCCAGCCCTTCCAGCAGCGGGCCCAGCGAGGCGAGCCTGCGGGTGTTGCCCTTGGTCGCGGGCACGGCGCGGCGCAGCGCGGCCAGCAGGTCGGCGTCGACCTCGTCGACAACCAGACCGGCGTCGCACTCCGAGAACGAGACGGCAAGGGTGGTCTCGGCCATGCCGTAGGCGGGCAGGATCGCCGACGGCTTCAGCCCGAACGGCTTGCCCGCGTCGATCAGGTCCTCGACGTCAGCCGGTTCGACGGGCTCTGCACCCGAGAGCGCGAACCGCAGCGTCGATAGGTCGAACTCACCCGGCTTGGCCTGCCGCCGCAGCCGCTTGGCGAACAGCGCGTACGCGAAGTTCGGCGCCGCGGTCATCGTGCCCTTGTACTTGTCGATCAACCGCGCCCACAGCAGGGTGTCGCGCAGGAAGTCCATCGGGGTGACCTTGACCAGTTCGGCCCCGAAGTACATCGGGATCGTCAGGAAGCCGACCATGCCCATGTCGTGGAAGCACGGCAGCCAGCTGATCATGACGTCCTTCTCGACGTCGTACTGCGCGCCGATGAACATGGCCTCGGCGTTGGAGTAGATGTTGCGGTGCGTGATCTGCACTGCCTTGGGCGACCCCGTCGAACCCGAGGTCAGCTGCATCAGCGCCAGGTCGTCCTCGCCGACCTCGACGGGGTCGATCGGATCTGCAGCCAGCAGGTCGCTCACGGTCAGGACCGTGATGCCCTTTTCCTCGAGCACCGGGATGGCCGCGGTGAACGGCTCGGCGATGATGACGGCCTTGGCCTCGATCATGCCGATGACGTTCATGGTGTCCTCGGCCCAGATCACCAGGTCGGTGCGCGGAGTGGGCTGGTGCAGCATCGTCAGGCTGGCACCGCGCATCCACAGACCCTGCGCGGTCGGGGCGATCTCCACAGGGAAACCAGCCAAAACTCCTACCGCGTCACCGTGGCCGACGCCCGCGGCGGCCAGGCCGCCCGCGATGCGCCGCGCACGCTCGTGAACCTCACCCCAGGTATGCCGGATGGGCTCGTGCGGCTCACCGGTGACCATGCCCGTCGTCACGCTGCGCGCGTTGCGGTACATCTTCTCGGTGAATCTGCTCACGACAACCTCCTCGGTTCCGGCGCAAATGCCCGGGTGTAATGCTGCCGCTGATAGGCGGCGCTTTTGCGTAGGCGCGCACACAATTGGGAAGCGGTTAGGTCTCGAATCGGTGATGCGCCGCAACGTCCGCTCATGGTTGCCGGAACGGCGACACCCGCCCATTCGGGACATCTGGCTGACCGCCCCCCGTGGTTACCGGTGGGAGAAGATGTCGCGCCCGATGCATGACCGCTAGCTTTCACC
Organism: uncultured Actinomycetota bacterium; assembly: GCA_963848855.1. GTDB lineage: Bacteria > Actinomycetota > Actinomycetes > Mycobacteriales > Mycobacteriaceae > Mycobacterium. The sequence continues at coordinate 440,012 of CAWKFL010000001.1, read as the reverse complement.
GCCGATCATCTTAAATAACTCTTAAGTAGCTGCCAAACTGTCGCGAGAATTGAGGCCTGGGTCACACCCAAGTCGTGATCAAACGGACGCCGACGGTGCGGGCACCACCCGGGCACCGTGCACCGGCCCGCTGGCCACCCTGACCGTGCGGCAGACGCCCGCGCCTGCCAACTCCGCACCGATGTCGACGGCCGACGTCGCCGAGGCGCACAGGAAGGCACACGTCGGCCCCGAGCCCGACACGACGCCCGCGAGGGCGCCTGCCTCCGCCCCTGCCCGCAGCGTGCGCCGCAGCCCCGGGTACAGGCTCAGCGCCGCGGGCTGCAGATCGTTCCCCAGCAGCCGCGCCAGTTGGGCCGCGTCGCCCGATGCCAGCGCCGCCAGCACCGGCTCGGGATCCTCCAACCGCGGCGGCTGCTCCCGCCCGGAGTTACGCAGCTTGTCGATCTCACTGAACACCCCAGGCGTCGACAACCCGCCGTCGGCGAAAGCCAGCACCCAATGAAAGGTGCTCCTGGCGAGCACCGTGGCCAGTTCCTCGCCACGTCCCGTGCCGAGGGCCGTTCCGCCATGAAGGGCGAAGGGCACATCGCTGCCGAGCTGAGCCGCCAACGCATGCAGATCGCGCCGCGGCACGCCGAGTTCCCACAGCGCGTTGATGGCCACCAGCACGGCCGCCGCATCGGCGCTACCGCCCGCCATGCCCCCGGCGACGGGGATCGACTTCTCGATGGATATCGCGACGTCCGGCGCCCGGCCCACATGCTCGGCCATCAACTCAGCGGCCTGCCAGGCCAGGTTGCGTTCGTCGGTCGGCAGCGACTCGACGCCCTCGCCCGACATCTCGAGCGACGGCACATCCGCATTGCGCACGGTGACCTCGTCGAGCAGCGACACCGCATGAAAGACGGTCGTCAGCTCGTGGTAGCCGTCGTCGCGGCGGTCACCGACGGCGAGGTAGAGGTTGACCTTGCCCGGCGCCCGCACGGTGACCGAGCCGGTCGGAACCCACTCGGATGCGGTGCTGCCGTCGGCCACGGGCACGACACTATCGCCGGTATGAACCAGACAGGTACCGAAGCACGCAGTTTGGCTGCCTGGCGACCGTCGACTCTGCAGGTACGGCCGTCCAGCAAACCCATAGGCTGGGAGCATGCTTTTGCCCGGCGAGCAGTTCGAGGGTTACGTCATCGACGGGGCCGTCGGACACGGGGGCTATGCAACGGTGTATCGCGCCCACCACTCCACCGGCACCGATCGCGCGATCGCGCTGAAAGTGCTTGACGAATGGCATCAGCATCTGGCCCAACTTGCCCGACTGCGGCGAGAATTCACGCTGGCCCATCAGCTCGACCATCCCCACATCGTGACGGTTTACGAGCACGGGCCCGGCTGGCTGTCGATGGAAATCGTCGGCGGTGGCAGCATCAGAGCTCTCGCCACGGTGTCCAATCAGCTTGCCGCACTGGCTCAGATCGCCGATGCGCTGGACTACACACACAATCGCGCCATCGTGCACTGCGATGTCAAGCCCGCCAACATCCTTGTTCACAAGGACTTTTCGCGTGACGGGGCGGTTCTAATCGATTTCGGAGTGGCGCACTCGATCACCGACGACATCGGCTATCGACCCGCCCACGTCGAGACGTCCCTGCCTTACTCGGCACCCGAGCTGCTGACCGGCCACGCCCCGACAGAGGCCACCGACGAATACGCGCTGGCGTGCACCACAGTCGAACTGCTTACCGGCTCGCCACCGTTCACGGCGAAGACACCGATGGGACTCGTCGATGCCCACCTGAACACGTCCCCGCCCCGTCGATCCCGTGAGATCGATTGGCTACCGCGGGTATTCGATTCCATCCTGGCGAAGGCCATGGCGAAAAAACCTGCGGACCGATATCAATCGTGCCGCGAGTTCGTCTCGCTGATCACCAGGGCACTTCGATAAGCGTCGGCGACGACGCCTACAGCGTGCTGATGGAATGCTCCTGCGGCCCGGCGGGTTCCTGCGGCACCCTCGGCTCCTCGACAACGTCGATGGCTTCGACAGCGGTCTTGGGGTGCCAATCCCCTGACCGCTGCAATAGCCGGACGAAGTCCGCGATGCTCAGCGTCTCGCCGCGACGTGACGGGTCGATGCTGGCGGCGAGGAGCCTGCGTGCCGATTCGTTGCCCGAACCGGCCCACTCGGCGAACGCGTTGCGCGACGTCTTGCGCCGCTGCGCGAATGCGACGTCGATCAGCTCGAACACCTGGGCCCGGAAGACCGGATCGGTAGGCCACGGCGTCGTCTCGTAGCGATCGAGACGCACCAGCCCGGAGTACACCCGCGGAATCGGCCAGAACACCGTCGGCGACACCATGCCGTAGCGGCGGACGTTGCCGAAGAACCGCACCTTGGCGCTCGGCACCCCGTAGTCCTTGCCACCTGGTTCTGCGGCGAGCCGCTCGGCGACCTCGGCCTGGACCATCACCATCACGGTCCGGATCAAGGGGAACTCGGCGAGCAGATGCAACAGCGCAGGCACGGCGACGTTGTATGGCAGGTTCGCGACGAGAGCCGTCGGCTCGTCCGCCAAATCGGGCGGATGCAACGTCAGGATGTCGCGATTCAGTGCCGTCAGCCGGTTGATTTCGCTGTGAGAGTGCTCAGCGATGGTCTTGGGTAGCTGCCGGGCCAACAGCGGATCGATCTCCACCGCGGTGACCCTCGCGCCCCGATCCAGCAACGCCAGCGTCAACGAGCCCAAGCCTGGGCCGACTTCGAGGACGTGGTCCTGCCGATTGACTCCGGAGGCCGAAACGATACGGCGAACGGTGTTGGCGTCATGCACGAAGTTCTGGCCGAACGACTTGCGCGGCCTGAAATCAATCTCTTTAGCGAGATGCCGTATCTCGGTCCGCCCGAGTAGTCGAATAGTCAGCGCGCTCCAACCCTCCCGCTACACACGGGCCACGCGCCCCAACCTTGTCGCGCCCGAGTGACCTCAGCAATCGCGATCTGTTCTTCTCTTGTCGCCAGATCCGCCCTCGGAGCATACCTCAGACCACCTTGTCGTTCCCAGGTGTTTTGATCAAATTGGACGCCACCGAAGAACCCGTTGCCGGTGTTGATGGCCCAATTACCTGTCGATTCGCATCGAGCCAGCGCGTCCCACTGGGCACCGTTGGAGACCGGAGGCACCTCGGTTCCGGGCTTCGCGCCCACCCGAAGGACGCCGTCGCGAGCGGGCGTAATAACGACATTGGCTACTGGCAACCTGCCAGTTTCCACTCCATTAACCTTCGCGACGGCAAATGTGACGTCCTGGGTACCCGCCATTCCGGGGTCCTCAACCACCTGGCGGCTCATGTTCATCGTGGTGTCTTCGATGCGCTTGTTGTTCGGTGCAAGCGGCACGCGCTCGGTCACCTTCTCGATCCGAACCCGGGTCACCTGGATCTGCATTCCGTCGGTGATGGGTGACGACGCGGCGGGCACCACGGTGTCGCGCTGCTGCAGGGGCGCACCAGCGGCGTCGAGCAGGGCGGCGACATTCGGCGCGGCCAGATGAACCGAACGCACCACGCCTCCGTCGTTCAATTGAACGGTCTTGGAGCTGACCACGGGCAGTGACATACCGGCGAGCGGGACGCGGCTGCCGCGCGAGGCCGCTGCGGGGGCCTTGTCGGTCATCTGAAGCTGTGCGAGGGCCTCCTGGACCGTCGACGCGGTGGTCCACACCTGCCGGCTGTCCTCGCCGTCGAGCGAGATCTGAAGGGGGCGGCTGCGGCGCAAGACAATGTTTTCGGATTGCTGCACCGGCTGATCGCCCGCGGGATAGAGGTCGTCGCGGTCACCGACGTCGAAACCGTTCTCCCTGACCACGTCGATGACGCGTGACTTCATCGTCGGCACCGTCACCGATGCGCCATCGACGGTCAGCTTGACGGTCTTGTGGGCAGCGACGGCGTACCCGCCTGCGGAGGTGAGCGCGACCAGGGTCGCACCGACCAGCAGCTGAAGCATCGGCGATCGCGCTTCGTGGAGCTTATTTAAAGTGTTCAAAACCTGGTCTACCCCGAATATCGGACGGTTGACGGCTGGGCCGTTTTCCCCCGCTGGATCACAGCACGGTAACGAATAGGCCTAGAAACGGCAACTCGCCAGCCCATACGCACGTAGGGCGGTCGTAGTACTTGCCTGGGCAACTTCTTCTGCCGGGCGCTCGACGACTTCGGCGAGCGCCCTCACGGTGTAGGGCAGGCAGTACGGCTCGTTCGGGGCTCCACGATACGGGTGCGGGGTCAAAAACGGCGCATCGGTCTCCACGATCAGCTGGTCGGGTGGGATCAGTGGCGCCGCCTCGCGCAGCGCTTTGGCGTTTTTGAAGCTGACGGTTCCGGACAGGCTGAGCATCCATCCATTGGCGACGCAGGTGCGGGCCATCGCCGCATCCGAGGAGAAGCAGTGGAAGATCACCGTGTCGGGCGCGCCCTCGGCGGTGAGGACGTCGAGGACCTCTTTGTCGGCGTCGCGGTTGTGGATCATCAGCGGCTTGCCGGTCCGCTTGGCAAGGTCGATGTGCCACGCGAAGGCCTCGCGCTGGGTCGCTGGTTCGGCGCAGCCGTCGAGCTTGCCGGGCCAGTACATGTCCATGCCGGTCTCCCCGATCGCGACGACGCGGGGACCCCAAACCAACCGCTCGATCTCCCTCTTGGCCTCCTCGGTGAGCGCGTTGGCGCGCGTCGGGTGCAACGCGACGGCGGCATAGACGCGTGCGTCCCAGTCGGCGGCCTCGGTGACCCAGCGCGCCGAAGCGAGGTCATCGGCGATGGTGACGACGGCCTGCACGCCGACCGCGGCGGCCCTGTCGACGATCGCCGTCACGCTCGCGGCATCGGTGGCGCCGCAGGCGTCGAGATGGGTGTGCGCGTCGATCAGCGGGGCTAGCGGCTCCGGTGCAGGCGGCGCCGGACGCTTCTGATTCACGCCAACACCATAAGGTGGGCACAAATGAGCGAGCCCTACTACATCACCACTGCCATCGCCTATCCCAACGGCGATCCGCACGTCGGGCATGCCTACGAATACATCGCCACCGACGCGATCGCGCGTTTCAAGCGGCTGGACGGTTTCGACGTGCGATACCTCACCGGCACCGACGTGCACGGGCTCGAAGATGGCCGAGACCGCGGCCGCCGAAGGGATCTCGACCGCCGACCTGGCGCGGCGCAACTCCGATGTGTTCCAGCGCCTGCAAGAGAAGCTGAACATCTCGTTCGACCGATTCATCCGCACCTCCGACCCGGACCACTACGAGGCGTCCAAGGACATCTGGCGGCGGATCAACGATGCGGGCGACATCTATCTGGGCGCCTACAAGGGCTGGTACTCGGTGCGCGACGAGCGCTTCTTCACCGAGGCCGAAACCACCCTCGGCGCCGACGATGTCCGGCATCGCCACGGAGACCGGTGCGCCGGTGACGTGGACGGAGGAGGAGACGTATTTCTTCCGCCTGTCGGACTACACCGACAAGCTGCTGGCCCACTACGACGCACACCCGGAGTTCATCGAGCCGGCGGTGCGGCGCAACGAGGTCGTCAGCTTCGTCTCCGGCGGGCTGCACGACTTCTCGATCTCGCGGACGACGTTCGACTGGGGTGTGCCGGTGCCAGACCACCCCGATCACGTGATGTACGTGTGGGTCGACGCGTTGACCAACTATCTGACCGGTGTCGGCTATCCCGACACCGATTCCGAACTGTTCAAACGGTTCTGGCCCGCCGACCTCCACATGATCGGCAAGGACATCATCCGGTTCCACACCGTATATTGGCCCGCGTTTCTGATGTCGGCGGGAATTGAGTTGCCGCGCAAGGTTTTCGTGCACGGCTTCCTGCTAAACCGCGGCGAGAAGATGAGCAAGTCGGTCGGCAACGTCGTCGACCCGAGTGAACCTCAGTCGACACCTTCGGGTTGGACCAGGTGCGCTACTTCTTCCTGCGGGAGGTCCCGTTCGGACAGGACGGCAGCTACAGCGAAGACGCGATCATCGGTCGGATCAACGCCGACCTGGCAAATGAGCTGGGCAACTTGGCGCAGCGGTCGCTGTCGATGGTGGCCAAGAACCTCGACGGAATCATGCCGGAGCCGGGCGAATTCAGCGCCGACGATCTCGACCTGCTGGCGGCGGCGGACGGGCTGCTGGAGGTGGTCCGCGGCCACTACGACGCGACGGCCATGCATCTGGCGCTGGAGGCGATCTGGTCGGTGCTCGGCGCGGCCAACAAGTACTTCTCGGTGCAGGAGCCGTGGGTGCTGCGCAAGAGTGATCCGGACCGATTCCGGACGGTGCTCTACACGACGCTGGAGACGGTGCGGATCGCGGCACTGCTGAGCCAGCCGGTGATGCCTGAGTCCATGGCCAAGCTGCTCGATCTGCTCGGCCAGCCCGCAGACCAGCGCTCGTTCGCGGCGATCGGCACCCGATTGGCCTCCGGGACCGCGCTGCCTGCCCCGGTCGGCGTGTTCCCGCGCTACCAGGCGGAGTGATGTAGCGCACATCCGGGCGCGGATCGTCACACTCCGGGTGTGCGCGGTGTCTGGGGGGCAGGCCGGCTCATCGGACGAGCCGGATGTCCCGAGGAGACTGACAAATGACCGAAACTGAACACCCGCGTCGTCGTGCTCGGCGGCGGATACGCCGGCGTGATGGCCGCCAATCGGCTCACCCGGCACGACGATATCGACGTCACGCTGGTCAATCCCCGCGCGGAGTTCGTCGAGCGGATCCGGCTGCACCAACTCGTCGCCGGGAACGACGATGCCGTCGTTGACTACGCGACGCTGCTGCGACGACGAGGTCGGCTCTGTGGTCGACGGCGCCGCCAGGATCGACGCGGCCGCGCGCACCGTCGCGCTGACCTCCGGCGATGACGTTGCACTACGACTACCTGATCTACGCCGTCGGCAGCACCGGCACCGTGCCTGCAGGAATTCCGGGTGCCGCCGAATTCGCTTATCCGATAAGCGAACTCGAGCAGGCACAGCAGATTGCGCGACTGGCTGGCCGACGTGCCGACATCGGCGCCGATCGGTGATCGTCGGCGGCGGGCTGACCGGCATCGAGTCGGCGGCCGAGTTCGCCGAGGCCGGCCGCCCGTCACGTTGGTGACCGATGTGCTCGGACCGTCGCTGGGCAGCGACCGGTCGGCGGTCGGTCGCCAAGCGGCTGGCCAAACTTCGCGTCGCGTGTGCGTCGAGGGCAGCAAGGTCGCGCGGGTGACCGCCGACCGGGTCGTGCTGAGCGACGGGCGTGAGCTGCCGAGCGCCGTGACGGTGTGGACGGCGGGCTTCGGCGTCCCCGGGCTCGCCGCCGCCAGCGGACTGACCACCGACGCATTGGGCCGGTTGGTCACCGACGAAACGCTGACCAGCGTCGACGATCCACGCATCATCGCCGCCGGCGATGCGGCCTCGCCGTCGGGTCTGCCGCTTCGGATGAGCTGCCAGGCCGCGCTGCCGCTCGGCGCACAGGCCGCGAACACGGTGCTGTGCGCGCATCGCGGGCGCCGACCCGGCCGGAGCTGAACCAGGCGATGTTCGCTCAGTGCATCAGCCTCGGCCGCCATGCGGGCACCATGCAGCTAAACCACGCCGACGACTCGCCGACGCGGTTCTACATCGGCGGCCGCACGGGCGCGTTCATCAAGGAGCAGGTCTGCCGGTACACGTTGAAATGGATGCGCGGCGAGGCGGAGAAGCCGGGCTCGTACTCGTGGCCCAAAGGCCCCGACCGCCAGCCGCAATTGGCCGCCGCACCGGAGGTCGCCATTCGATGACCATCCGCGCCGGGTGACGAACACGCCGAGAGGTTCACGCTGCTGCGTCCGCTGCTGTTCACGATCGCCTACGAGATCCTGGGCAGCGCAACGGAATCCGACGACGTGCTGCAGGACAGCTACCTGCGCTGGGCCAACGTCGACCTCGCGTCGGTGAACGACACCAAGGCCTACCTCGCCCAGCTCGTCACCCGGCAGTCCCTCAACGCGCTGCGGGCTCAGTCCCGCAGGCGTGAGGACTACATCGGCCCGTGGCTGCCCGAACCACTGCTGCTCGACACGAAGGACGCCTCGACCGACGTAGTGCTCGCCGAGTCGGTGTCGATGGCGATGCTCGTCGTGCTGGAGACGCTGAGTCCCGACGAGCGCGCGGTGTTCGTGCTGCGCGAGGTGTTCGGCTTCAGCCACGACGAGATCGCTTCGACGATCGGCAAGTCCGCGAGCCGCGGTGCGTCAGATGGCGCACCGCGCGCGCGAGCACGTCCAGTCGCGCCGCAAGCGATTCGACCCCGTCGACCCGAAGCTCTCGTCGGAGATCACGGCGCGGTTCTTCGCCGCGGCCTCCACCGGTGACGTCGACGGGCTGCTGGAGATGCTCGCCGAGGACGTCGTGTGGACGGCCGACAGCGACGGCAAGGTCACCGCCGCCCGCAAGCCCGTCATCGGCGCCGAACGGGTCGCCAGGTTGATCATCGGCCTGCTCCGGGTGGCAGGCGAAACGGGCCGCATCGAGCCCGCGACGTACAACAACTCCCCCGCGCTGAAGCTCTACCTCGGCGACAGCTTCGAAGGCGTGATCACGGTCGAGATCGTCGACGGGCGGATCACCCACTTCTATGTGATGCGCAATCCTGACAAGCTGGCAGGCATCGACATTCAGCGAGCAGATCAGCCGACAGTGATGCCACGTCACGTTCTGTCACGTCCCGGCCGCCGGCGGTGTCTTGAGGGCATGACTGATCACAACGCAACATGACACGTCGCGCGCTCACCGCGGCCACGAAGGTCGTCGTCATCGGCGGCGGCTACGCAGGAACACTGGCGGCCAACCATCTGCGGATGCGCGGCGACGTCGACATCACCCTGGTCAACCCCCGCCCGAAGTTCGTCGAGCGGATCCGGCTGCACCAGCACGTCGCGGGCAACTACGACGCCGACGGTCGACTACGGCAGCCTGCTCGGCGACGGCATCAAGCTCGTCGTCGACACCGCAACGCGCATCGACACCGCCAACCGCACCGTCGAGCTCGCCTCCGGCCGAGCGCTGGACTACGACTACGTCATCTACGCGGTCGGCAGCACCGGCGCGGTGCCCGCGTCGGTGCCCGGCGCAGCCGAATTCGCTTATCCGATCGCGGAACTGGAGCAGGCGCAGCGCCTGCGTACCGCCATCGACGACCTGCATCCGGACGCCCCCGTCACCGTCGTCGGCGCCGGGCTGACCGGGATCGAGGCCGCCACCGAGCTCGCCGAGCAGGGCCGCAACGTCACGCTGGTCTGCGGCGGTCAGCTTGGGCCGTACCTGTCCGAGCCGGGACGTCGGTCGGTCGCGAAGGTGTTGCGCAAGCTGGGCGTCGCGGTGCTCGAGACCGACGTCGTCACGGAGGTGCGCCCCGACGCGGTGGTCTTCGCAGACGGCGCAGTGCGCCCGAGCGCCGTGACCATCTGGGTGGCCGGTTTCGGTGTGCCCGACCTTGCGACCACCAGCGGTCTGCGCACCGACGCGATGGGCCGACTGCTCACCGATGAGACGCTGACCAGTCGTGGACGATCCACGCATCGTCGCCGCGGGCGACTGCGCCTCCCCGTCCGGCGCAGCCGCTGCGGATGAGCTGCCAGTCCGCCTCGCCGCTGGGCGCACAGGCGGCCAACACCGTGCTGAGCCGGGTCGCGGGCACCGCGCCTGCGGTCATCGACCAGGCGTTCGTCGGAGCCTGCATCAGCCTGGGCCGCAAGTCGGGCACCCTGCAGTTCGCCCGCAAGGACGACACGCCGGTGAACCTCTACGTCAGCGGCCGTTTCGTCGCCTCGGTCAAGGAGGCGGTCTGCAAGGGCACGCTGTGGGCGCTGCGCCGAGAGGCGCGCAAGCCGGGTTCGGCGTTCTGGTTCAAGGGCGGCCCACGACCCGAGCAGCCGGCGTTCGCCCCCAAGGTGGTCACGGAATCGTGACCACCTCGCAAGGCCCGATCGCCGACTCGGCCGGCGAGACATGCCGAGCGGTTCACCCATCTGCGGCCGCTGCTGTTCACGATCGCCTACGAAATCCTCGGTTCGGCAACCGAATCCGACGATGTGCTGCAGGACAGCTATCTGCGGTGGGCCGACGTGGACCTCGCGACGGTGCGCGACACCAAGTCGTATCTGGCGCAGCTGGTGACCCGGCAGGCGCTCAACGCGCTACGCGAGGGCGCTCGCCGCCGCGAGGACTACATCGGACCATGGCTGCCCGAGCCGCTGCTTCTCGAGGAGCGCGACGCGTCTGCCGATGTGGTGCTCGCCGAGTCGGTGTCGATGGCGATGCTCGTGCTGCTCGAGACGCTCACCCCCGACGAGCGGGCGGTGTTCGTCCTTCGCGAGGTGTTCGGCTTCGAGTACGACGAGATCGCCGGGGCGGTCGGCAAGTCCGTGTCGTCGGTGCGTCAAATGGCGCACCGCGCCCGCGAACACGTGCACGCGCGGCGCAACCGGTTCGGGCCCGTCGACGCCGACCGGACCGCCCAGATCACCGAGCAGTTCCTGACCGCGGCGCCACCGGCGACATGGACGGACTGCTGTCACTGCTCGCGCCCAGCGCCACCTGGACCGCCGACCACGGCGGCAAGGCCACCGCGTTGCCACGGCCCCTCGTCGGCGCGAGGAAGGTGGCAGCGGTTATGATCGCGCTCTTCCGGGCGGCGCGGCGCATGGACATCCGGTTCGAGATGGCGATCTACAACAGCGCGCCCGCGGTGGTCATCTACAGACGGCGACAAGCTGGAGGGCGTCTTCGTGTTCGAAGTCATCGACGACGTCATCACGAACCTCTACGCGATGCGCAACCCGGACAAGCTGGCCGGGATCGCGATCCCGAGGGCCATCAGCCGTTAGGTCTCTGTCACGCTTATCCGGTGCGGATCGAGCGCCTCGGCGATATCGGCAGCGCCCCTGCGGTGCTGCGCGTTGTCGCCGATGCGGCTGCCGAGCGGGCATGGCGCCGCCCGCCGCGCTGATCGGTGAGTGGTTCGGCTCCGGCGCTCTCATTGCACCGTCGGTGACCGTGGCGCCCGTCGCGGCTCGCGAGGTGTTCGACGTCTCGCCCGGCGCGTCCGAGGGCGCGGTGGGCGGCGGATGGTTCGGTTATCTGTCGTATCCGGATGCCGGTGCCGACGGGCGTGGGCCGCGAATTCCGGAGGCGGCGGGCGGCTGGTCGGACTGCGTACTGCGTCAGGACCGCGACGGGCATTGGTGGTACGAAAGCCTTTCCGGTGAACCGCTTTCGGAGTGGGTTGTCGACGCGCTGCAGTCTTCGGTGCCGACACGGCACTGCACAATCACGTGGGGCCACGCCGACCGCGATGTGCATCGCCGCGGCGTGCTGGCGTGCCTGGAGGCGATCGCCGCGGGTGAGGTCTACCAGGCGTGCGTGTGCACGCAGTTCACCGGCACCGTGGCAGGAGAGCCGGTGGATTTCTTCGCCGAGGCCGTCGAACGCACCTCCCCGGCCCGCGCGGCCTACCTCGCGGGCGACTGGGGCGCGGTGGCATCGCTGTCGCCCGAGCTGTTCCTGCGTCGGTGTGGTGAAGCCGTCACGTCGAGCCCGATCAAGGGCACGCTTCCGCGGCATGCCGATCCGGCGGCGCTGCGGGCGTCGGTCAAGGACGTCGCGGAGAACATCATGATCGTCGACCTGGTGCGCAACGACCTGGGCCGCGTCGCCGTCACCGGGACCGTGACGGTGCCCGAACTGCTGGTGGTCCGGCCGGCGCCGGGGGTGTGGCATCTGGTGTCGACGGTGTCCGCGCGGGTGGACATCGGCGTGCCGATCGCCGCAGTGCTCGATGCGACGTTCCCGCCCGCGTCGGTGACAGGAACGCCGAAGACACGGGCCCGTCAGCTGTTGCGCGGCTGGGAGCCGCATCGCCGCGGAGTTTATTGCGGCACAGTCGGTTTGACGTCACCCATGGCGGGATGTGAACTCAACGTGGCGATCCGGACAGTCGAGTTCGACGCCCGCGGCAACGCAGTGCTTGGCGTCGGCGGCGGTATCACCGCCGACTCCGACCCCGACCGCGAATGGGATGAGTGCCTGCACAAGGCCGCGCCGTTCATCGATATCGCCGGCAGCGCTCCACCAGTATCTCGGCGAGCCGTTCCGGCTCGCTGACCATCAGGTCGTGACAAGTGTCGATCGGGATCACGGCCTGGACCAGCGCCGCGATGCTCGCGCGCTGCTCCTTGATCGAATGGGTTCGGTCGCGCCGCGTGAGTATCCAGGTGCGCGGTACCTCGGTGGGCATGTCGCGACGAGTCACCGTCTCCACCGCGACGCCTGACGCGTCCGGATAGAGCCGGCCGGCCATGAATCGGCGTCGTGCGCGCGGGACACCGTTGAGGAACACGAAGCGTGGCAGGCCGGGTGGCACCCTGTTGGGCCTGCACTTCCGTGCGTGCGGCGACCGAACCACGCGGCTGGCGGAAGCACGACGTCCACCATCGCGGCGCCTTCGTGAGGTACACACCCCGCGGCCATGACCATCTCACGCACCCGAGAAGCCCCGAGCCTTGTCACCACGCCGGGAACGGTGAGTCCGGCCATCGAATGGCCCGCGATGACGATCTCGTCCAGGCCCGCGTCTTCGACATCGGACCACCGAATCCACCCACTCGGCGATCGTCAAAGTGCGCAAGTCGCCGGGCTTCGCCCGGCGCCGGGCAGATCGACCGCGAGAACCTTCAGATCCGGCTCGAGCCGGCGGATTTCATTGACCGTGAGTTCCCAACAGTCCGAGGCGTGGCCATTGCCGTGCACCAGCACGAGCGCGGGCAGTGTCATCGACCGGGTCACCGACGAATGTCCGCACACAACCTTTCCCAGTTACCCGAAGCGATCTTCACTCGGTTCGCGTCACTGATCTCGGCCTTTTCGAGGAACTTCCGGCTGCCCTCGCCCGGCGCCAACACATAGGGATAGTCGGAGGCGAACATGATCCGGTCAGGCCCGACGACGTCGAGCGCCCACTGCAGGTAACGCTCGCTGAAAACGCCTCCCGGCGTGACGAAGACGTTGGAGCGGACATACTCCGAAAGGGGACGCGGGAGCTTCGCGATGCCGGTCAATCGGTCAATGCGATCGAGATAGAACAGCATCACCTCGCCCCAATGCCCCAGGATGAACTGCAGCCCTGGAAACCGGTCGAGCACGCCGTTGAGAATGAGCCGAATGAATTGCAGGCCTGCGTCGTAATGCCAACCCAATCCGTGCGTGGCCAACGCGGCGTCGACGCCGTCGCCCAGTCCGCTGTAGTAGGCGGCCCGAACGGCAGGCGGCGGGGACTGTGGGTGCAGATACAACGGCGAGTGAAGTGCCTCGGCTGCTTCGAAGATCGGCCAGAAGTCCTGGTGATCGAGACTGCGATCACGCGTCCGCCCGTACAGCATCGCGCCGTGGAACCCGAGTTCGCTTACGGCTCGACCGAGTTCGGCCGCGGCGGCGTCGGGGTCGGGGGTGGCCAGCGTCGCGAAGCCCTGCAGGCGGTGGGGTCGATTGCGCACCGCGTCGGCGAGCCTGTCGTTGCACATCGCTTGTAGCGCAACCGCATCCGCAGGGGCCAAGTTCTGCAGCCCGGGAGTGTTGACCGACACGACAGAAACGTCGATTCCCGTGTCGTTCATCGCCTCGATCCGCTCGGCGTCGAGATCCATCAGCCGGAGGGAGAGCTCGCCGTCAGCCGAATTGGCAAGCGCAACGTCTTGCCATTGGGGCTCCAGGGCGTGCCACGCGTCGATCAGTTCGGGTATCGCGAAGTGCTCTTCTAGACCAACGATCTTCATCTCCGCGATAATAAACACGCTTACTAAGTCGTCCCTGTGTGTCGACACCCGCCGTACCGTGAGTCACGACGCCGACGCCATTGCTGACCTGTTCGCCACGACGTCGCTGGGCCCGGACCGGAAACCCGTGCGGGCGAACCGGTGACGCCTCGTCGAGTGATCAGGCCTTCGCGCGCAGGACGGCGTCGTAGAGCTCGCGGCGAGACGGTGCGCCCGGGTGTGCGGCGACGACCTGTGCGCACGCGTCCTTGACCCGGGCACCGGCATCGACGAGCGCGCTGACTTCGCTCACCAGCGTCGCGAGGTCGGCTTTGGGCGTCGCTCCCGCGAGGACGACCGTGATCTCGCCGAGCACGCCGTCGTTCGCCCACTCGGCGAGCTCGCCGAGCGTGCCCCGCACGATCTCCTCGTGTGTCTTGGTCAGCTCGCGGCACACGACCCCGCGCCGGTCCGGTCCAAGCGCCTCGACGGCGGCTTTGAGCGTGTCCGCCAGCCGCCGCGGTGACTCGAAGAACACGCACGTACGCGGCTCTGCGGCCAGCGCCGTGAACCAGGACAGTCGCGCGGACTGCTTACGCGGCGCGAAGCCATCGAAGCAGAACCTGTCCGACGGCAGACCCGACACGGCCAGCGCCGTCGTCACCGCCGACGGGCCGGGCAGGCAGCTGACCGGCAGGCCCGCGTCGACGCAGGCGGTCACGAGCCGGTAGCCGGGGTCGCTGATCAGGGGCATGCCGGCATCACTGACCAGCAGCACGGTGGCCCCCGCATGAATCTCGTCGACCAGGGCGGGCACCCGCGAGGCCTCGTTCTGGTCGAACAGGCTGACCACCTTGCCAGCGAGCTTGATGTCCAGCGCCTGGGCGAGGTTGCGGATCCGCCGGGTGTCCTCCGCGGCGATCACTGATGCGCTCGCGAGGGCCTTCACCAGCCGCGCGGATGCGTCCGACGGCTGGCCCAACGGCGTGGCACCGATGAGCAGTCGGCCGGGTGTCATGCCGGACAGCCTACGATCGCTGTCGTGACCGCCCCGGCTGATGAACTCGTTGCCAAGGGGCGCGCGGTTCCCGTTATCAGCCCCGCGCCCCTGGTGCCCGTCGCCGACTTCGGGCCGGTCGACCGGCTGCAGGGCTGGGCGATGACGGCGGTGATCACGGCGCTGGCTGCGATAACTCGGTTCCTGAACCTGGGTTCGCCGACCGATGCGGGCACGCCGATCTTCGACGAGAAGCACTACGCGCCGCAGGCCTGGCAGATGTTGCACAACCACGGCGTGGAGGACAACCCCGGCTACGGGCTGGTGGTGCACCCTCCGGTCGGAAAGCAACTGATCGCGATCGGCGAGGCGCTGTTCGGTTACAACGGCCTGGGGTGGCGATTCTCCGGGGCGGTGTGCGGCGTCATCGTCGTGATGCTGGTGGCGCGGATCGGGCGTCGGATCAGCCGGTCGACAATGGTCGGCGCGATCGCGGGGCTACTGCTGATCGCCGACGGCGTCAGCTTCGTCGCCTCACGCACCGCGCTGCTCGACGGCTTCCTCGTGGTGTTCGTCGTTGCGGCGTTCGGCTGTTTGATCGTCGATCGCGACCAGGTGCGCGAGCGCATGCACGTCGCGCTGCTCGAAGGGCGCATCGGTGAGACGCCGTGGGGACCGCGGCTCGGCGTGCGGTGGTGGCGCTTCGGTGCGGGCATACTGCTCGGATTCGCCTGTGCGACAAAATGGTCCGGGCTGTACTTCATCGCGTTCTTCGGCGTGATGACGCTCGCGTTCGACATCGCGGCACGCAGGCAGTACCGGGTGCCGAGGCCGTGGGTGGGGGCGTTCCGGCGCGACCTCGGGCCGTCGTTGTACGCCCTCGTCCTGATCCCGTTCGGGGTGTACATGGCGACCTACGCGCCGTGGTTCGCATCGGAGACCGCAATCAACCGCCACGAGGTCGGCCAGTCGATCGGCCCGCACAGCGCACTGCCCATTCCCGATGCCCTGCGCTCGCTATGGCATTACACGCACGCGGCGTACAAATTCCATGCCGGGCTGACCAACGCCGACGGTAACCACCACCCGTGGGAGTCGAAGCCGTGGACGTGGCCGATGTCGTTGCGGCCGGTGCTGTATGCGATCGACAACCAGAACGTGCCGGGCTGTGGTGCCCAATCGTGTGTCAAGGCCGTGATGCTCGTCGGCACGCCTGCGATGTGGTTCATCGCGGTGCCCGTGCTGGCATGGGCGGTGTGGCGTGCGTTCGTGCGGCGCGACTGGCGCTACGCCGCGATCCTGGTCGGCTACAGCGCGGGCTTCTTGCCGTGGTTCGGCGACATCGACCGGCAGATGTACTTCTTCTACGCGGCGACGATGGCGCCGTTCCTAGTGCTCGCGCTCGCGATGATCGGCGGCGACATCCTGCACAGGCCCAACCAGAACTCGGAGCGACGAACGCTCGGCCTGATCGTGGTGAGTTGCTATGTGGCCCTTGTCATCACGAATTTCGCGTGGATGTACCCGATTCTGACGGGTATACCGATCTCGCAGACGACATGGAACATGCAGATCTGGCTGCCCAGCTGGCGCTGACGCGAAGCGCTCAATTTTGCGCCTAGCGCTGCGGTTCGGGCGCGCCGATCGCAGCCGTGTGCGCAATTTTCGAGACGCGGCTAGAGGGGGTCGCGGGCCGCGGGGCACGACATGCACCGCGGGCCGCCGCGGCCGGTGCCCAGCTCCGACGCCTCGATCGGCAACACCTCGATGCCCGAATCTGCCAAGCGGGCATTGGTTTCGGCATTGCGTTCGTAGGCGACGACGACTCCCGGCGCTAGCGCCAGCGTGTTGTTGCCATCGTCCCACTGTTCACGCTCGGCGGTCACCGGATCCAGACCGGTGTCGATCACGCGCAACTTCTCGATGCCCATCGCTTCAGCGGCCGCATCGACGAACGGCGCCGCCCGGTCGATTTTCAGGCCGTCGGCAGTCCGGTGAATCATAAACGCCGACAACGAGTCGACGATGTTCGGATACATTACGACGGCGTCGGTATCGACCATCGTGCAAACGGTGTCGAGATGCATCTGCGCACGCTCCTGGGTGATCGGCACGGCCAACACGATGTGCGCAAGCCCGTCGTCGAACAGGGTGCGCGCCAACGCCTCCGCCCCGGCGGGCGTGGTGCGCTCGCCCACCCCGACCGCCACCACGCCGGGCGCCAACAGCAGCACGTCGCCGCCCTCGACAGGGGCCGACCGCGACTCGTATGCACGCCGCACGCCCAGAAACCGCGGGTGATGCGCATAGATCAGGTCGGTCAACGACGTCTCGCGCACGCGCGCAGGCAGCGCCAACGACGTGATGGCCACCCGCGGGCCGATCCAGAACGACGAGTCACGGGTGAACAGGAGATTCGGCAGCGGATCGATGACGAAGTCGCCGCCGTGGTGCATCCGGCGCACCAGTGACAGCTCGTGCTCACTGAACGGAAGCTCGTTGAACGTCATCCCCGCCATCAGCACGTGCGCCAACGGCGCCGCGTCGAGCGTGCGCAGATACGTCGAAAGCTCCTGCGCCAGCGGCAGTCCCAGACGCCGTTGATCGACCGCAGCGGCGATACCGTGCATGCGGGCCGCACCGCTCTTCGAAAGCGCCTCGGTGAGCAGATCCGCCAGCAACAACACCTCGACGCCGCGAGAGGTCAACAGGGACGCGAACGCGTCGTGCTCCCGCTGCGCCTTGGAGACCCACGGCAGCCCGTCGAACAGCAGCGCGTCATTGTTGCGCGGAGTCAGCCGCTGCAACTCCGCCCCTGGACGGTGCAGGATCACGGCTCGCAGCCGGCCAACCTCGGAATCGCAACCCAGCGCAACATCGGTCACATCTAGCACCGTAGCGCCACCGGTCACCTCAACTATGGTTGAGGTCATGGAGTTGATCCACGAGCTGACGCCGGGCGATATGTCGGCCCGGAGCGGTGTCGCGGTGTCGGCGCTGCACTTCTACGAGCGGGAAGGCCTCATTGCCAGCAGACGCACCAGCGGAAACCAACGCAGATACGCCCGCGAGACACTGCGGCGTGTCGCGTTCATCCGGATGTCTCAGCGGCTAGGAATCCCACTGGCCCGCATCCGCGAGGCGCTGCAGTCCCTGCCTAACGACCGCGTCCCGACCAGCAAGGATTGGGCGAAACTGTCGGCTGAGTGGCGTCAGGACCTCGACGACCGCATCCTGCATCTCGAGCGGTTGCGCGACAACCTCACCGGCTGCATCGGCTGCGGCTGCTTGAGCCTGAAGACCTGCGCGCTGTCCAACCCAGGCGACGTGCTCGCCGAGCAGGGACCCGGCGCGGTTCGTCTCTAGCGATCGAACGCCTGTGCGATAAACTGTCCTCATGGTGCTGGCTCTGCAGAGCTCGCTGTTCGAGGCCGCCGATCGACGTCACCTCGCCAGCGGCGCGTGGATCGAGATTCGCTCCGGATGGCTTTCGGACGCGGACCCCCTCTTCTCCGAACTCATGGACGGCATACCGTGGCGCGCGGAACGAAGGCCGATGTACGAGCGCGTGGTCGATGTGCCACGGCTGGTCAGCTTCCACCACCTCGTCGACGAGCCCGCCCCGCATCCGCGGCTCAAGCAGATGCGCCGACGACTCAACGACACCTACGGCGGCGAGCTCGGCGAGCCGTTCACCACTGCTGGCCTGTGCCTTTATCGCGACGGCGACGACAGCGTGGCCTGGCACGGAGACAACATCGGCCGCAGCAGCACAGAGGACACCATGGTGGCGATCGTAAGCCTCGGTGCGACAAGGGTTTTCGCGTTACGCCCGCGCGGAGGCGGCAAATCGCTGCGGCTTCAGCACCATCACGGCGACCTTCTCGTGATGGGCGGATCGTGCCAGCGCACCTGGGAGCATGCGATCCCCAAGACCGCCAAGCCGGTCGGCCCGAGAATCAGCATTCAGTTCCGGCCGCAAGACGTGCGCTGAACCTCAGCCCCTGACAGCGGCAACTGCGGCGGTCAGCAGGTCACGGGCGCGGGACGTGTTGACACCTACGACGGGCTTGTCGGGTAGCACCAGCGGGTTGGCGGTGACGATCACCAGGAACGTGCCGAAGTTGGCGACGTAGTTGTAGATCTCCCCGGTGCGCGGCTTGCCCGCGACCGTCGTCTGCAGCACGCGATGGGTGGCCAGCGTATGAACATCGGCGATCTTCGGTGCCTCGGCGACCTCCACCAGCCCGCGCACACCGGCACCGGCGAAGCCAACCTTCTGGCAGTTCTGCGCGGGATCGGTGACGGGTACCGCCTCGGAGGTTTCGACAGCGATCGCGATGAATCGGTTCCCCTCGCCCTCGGCCGTCGTGGCGGCCATGTTGCCCTTCACGCCACTGGGCACAAGCTGCTGGGTGGCGAACTTCGCACAGTCGACCGGCTCGAACTTCATGCTGGCTGGCAACGTCTGCGGGCCGAGCAGCCGCGGATCGATACCCGTCGGCCCGATGCTGGTGACCTTGAAATCCGGCCCGAAGCTGGATTTCAGGTTCGCGACGTTGGCGATGTTCGCCTTCGAGAAGTCCTGCTCGGCGGACTGTCCGGTCGCGCACGCGACCAGCGCCGCGGCGCAGGCGACTACGGGCATCGCTCGAGGGTTCAACACCGCCGCCAATGTACCCGCAGGCCGGCCCTCAGCCGCGTAACGCGGACACCGTTTTCACCAGCAATTCAGCGGCGAAATCCTGTCCGAGTGGAGGATTCGGCGATCCAGGGTCGGACACGATGGTGACGAATGCGACGTAGTCGCCCAGATACGCGACGGCGGTGTCGGCGTGCGAATGCGTCTGCGTTCCGCCCTCGACGACGGTGGTGGTCTCCGTCGCCATGCCCACGGTCGCCGCGTCGTTGACGGGCGGCGCGGTGACCAGCGTGACCATGCCGCTGGTGTGCCCCGCCGACAGCGTCCAGTGTCCGCACTCGGCCAACAGTGCCGAATCCAGTCCGTCGGCCGAGCTCGCCACCGCGGTGTAGACGATTCCGCCCGGCCCCGACCCGGACCACCCACGCGTCGTCGCCGCGCCGCCACCGGGATCACCCAGCGAGCCGCACTGCGACGGGTCGGCTTTCCAGTCCCTGCCGAAACCCCAGAAGGCCACCGGGGCCGCATGCGCGGCAAGGGCGGCCACCTCGTATCCGTTAGGCAACTCGTCTCGCACGCGCTCGATGTTGACGGGGTTCACGTCGCCGCCAGCGGCCGACTGTGTCGTAGGTAACGGCGGTCCAGGACCATTGGCACACGCCACAACCACGAGTGGCACCGTTGCCAACGCGCCAAGCCGCACGCGGCGTTGATACCACAGTGGACGCCTCTCAAACCCTTGGACACGCGACGGGAAGTTATTTGCGCTACTAGGGGTTCCACTGATCGGAGGACGAATCGTGGAAGGCACCACAAATGAATAAGTTGATCAAAGCCACTCTTGCAGGAGGAGCACTCTTTTCTTTCGCCCTGGGGTTCCCGGCGAGCGTGCAGGCTGGACCGTCGGGCATCGGATCGGCCCAGGACACCATCGACGAGTTGGAGAACAGCGGCTACAAGGTGGTCCTGAACAAGCTTGGAGTAGGCCCGCTCGAGCTGTGCACAGTTGATTTGGTGCGACCAGGCGAGACCGTGACCCGTCCTGTCCACTACGGTACCGAGATGGTGAACCAGGTCGTCTATCAGACCGTATATCTGACGGCCAAGTGCTGACGGCGCGAATCAAGCTCTGACACAAGCGGTTCGAGAAAAGTTACGCGGCGTCCTTGTTGTCGTCACCCGAAGTACCCGAAGTACCCGAAGTCGACGTCGAGTTCGGGGTTGTAGTCGAGTCCGATGTGGTGTCGTCTGTCGGCTGCGATGTCGGTGTTCGATCGCGGGACGGCGACAGAGACGCGATCCGCTGCTTCAGTGAATCGAATTGAATAGGGCCGCGCACCTTTGGGCGTTCGGGCCTGGTGATCCGTGGAGTGGTCGACTCCGGCGTCGTGGTGTCGGCCTGTTCGTCGGCTTCCGACTGCTCATCCGTCGTCTCGGTCTCGGTCTCGGTCTCGGTCTCATTCGAAGTCGTGTTGTCGAGTTCGGTGACCTCTTCAGTCTGCTCGACCGACTCCAACGATTGCGCCTGTCGCGCAGTCGATTCGTCGTTATCGCCGACCTCCGGGGCCGACAGCGTCGACGCGCCGCTTGATGCCGCGGGAAGCGGCGGGCCATCGATGCCGAACGGACCTGCGGGCGTCGTGCCCAGCGCGCGGCCGAGACCGGCCTCCTCCAGCCCGTCGTCGATCCCCACCGGGATCGCGCGCAGCACCCTCACGAGCAGCGCGGAGGGATCCTTGAAGGGCTTCAAGCTCGCCTTCGTTGCGATCCCCGGACTCACATCACGGTCGTAGGCGTCCTCGACAATCTCCCGCAGCGGCGCGTCGAGAACCCGAAGGATCGACTTGGGAACCCCGAGCTGGTCCAACGGCATCAGGATCGGAAGCAGGTCGGTGGTGAACATGTAGTACGACGTGTCTCCGTACTGGCCCTGGAATTCGGCTTCGCTGAACGGCCTGTTCACCGAGTCGCCGTGCAGGTACACATAGCCGAGAACCGCGTTCGCGGTGGCCAGTAGATTCAACGGACGAACAGGAAAGTCCCCGCCCAAAGCGTCGTATTGGTTTGCGACGTCGACGGTCGGATAGGCGAAGATGTCGTCGCTCGGATCCGCCGTGCCGTTGTCGTCGACCACGGGGCTGTCCGTCGGCGTAGCGCCGTACCACTGCACTTCCAGTATGGGGATGGCGGGAAGTCCGTTGAACCGCATCAGGATTCCGCCGTTGGGACGCATCGGGTTGGCGACGAGATCGAATGACCGGCATGGCTGATCGGGGCACGGCGGGTTTTCCGGATCGTAGTTGTCGATCAGGTCCTGCTTGACCAGTGACGCCACGACGGCGCTCTGTGAGTAGCCGAAAACGATGAACGTGTCCGTTGCGGCAGGCGCCGACGTCGGAACCTCCGGGTCGAGGTTCGGATCGTTGTTGTACACACAGCCGCTGGCGTTGAGGCAGTTATGGAGGTTTCCACGCCCCTCGGCGACTGACTCCGCCAGCGTCAGCTTGCCGAGAGGGAAGAACTCCTCGGGGGTGATGACCGCCACCGCGTTGTCCGGGTGGCCCGTCACGCCTGTTCCCGCGTCCGCGGCCGGGTTGATGTAGCCGTTGATCGCGTTGTCGAGGTAGGCGGTTACGAACTCCGGCGTGTCCTGGCCAGGGTCCAGAGAATGGAAAGTTCCGCCCATGATCAGCGCGGTGGTCGCCTGTAGCTGGATGGCCGTCGTCATCGTCCACGAAACACCGAGGACGACCGCCCCGAAGAGCGCCAGGACAGTTACGCACAGCGAACGTGCAGCGGCACGCATGATCAAGGCACCCCCATTGAACGGCGTATGAAGAGATTGGCGCCGGCAGTCGGCGACACCTTGCTGCCAGTTATGGCATCCCCACCCCGAAATAGCAGCACAGATGGATTTTGCCCTCGGGCGGGCGACCAGAAGAGGCTTTTGCGACCGACACCGACAGAAACTTTCGTCGTCAAATGCTTTTCGTTGCGCTTTCAAGTACACGCGCATTCGGATCGCCCAGCAAATTGCTGGGGTGGGCGGCATGGTAGCCGCGACCAGGCAATACTTCCGAAGCCAACGAGTTCAGTTGCCCAATGGCCGGGATGCCGCAGGTCGGGGCCCGAACCCGAATCGGGCGGACGAGGGACCTTGCAAACGTTTTCCGCTCCCTACCCGGGGACCCGCAGCCGATTTGCCCTGCGCCGGATGTTTGCCAACCGTAGGCTACGGCGAAGATTTCCAACCGACAGGAGACCAGATGAGATCGTCACTGAGGGTCGGCGTGATCGCCATCGCGGCTGTCGCGCTCGGCATCGGCCTGTCCGGCTGCGGCTCGGACACCAAGGCCGAGTCGACTACCTCGCAGACCACAACGACCGAGTCTGAGACGACGACCAGCAGCGAAGCCCCCACGACGTCGGGACAGGCCGCGGCCCCGAACAAGACGATCGTCGACTACATAAAGGAGAACGGCATCGTCGAAACACCGGTGAAGCGTGGTGATCCCGGCTCCCCCACCATCGACCTGCCGTTCCCGCCCGGCTGGGAAGACGCGGGCAACAGGACACCGGAGTGGGCCTACGGCGCCATTCTCGCCAGTGATCCGGCCCTGGCCGCCGACCCACCGACGGTCATCGCGCTGGTGTCCAAGCTGACCGGCAATGTCGACCCAGCGAAGGTCCTGGAGTACGCACCGGGTGAGCTCAAGAACCTGCCGGGGTTCGACGGCGCCCAGGAGGGCAGCCCCACGACGCTCAGTGGATTCGACGGCACCCAGATCGGCGGTACGTACACCAAGGACGGTGTCAGGCGCGCGATCGCTCAGAAGACCGTGGTGATCCCGGGCCAGGACGGGCTGTATGTATTGCAGCTCAACGCCGATGGCACCGAGGACCAGATGCCCGCGTTGATGGACGCGACGAGTGTGATCGACGAGCAGACCACGATCACCCCGTAATCAATGACTGCAACGCCACCCTTCGATCCCACCGAACCACTGCCGCCGAAGCGGGGACTGACCCGCGAGGAGCGCGGGTGCGACGTCAGCGTGGCGCAGGCCGAGGTGGAGGCCGAGACCTCGACGGTGCAGAAGTACCTCAAGGCGATGAGCCCACGGTTGGTGTTGTCGATGGCCGAGGGCTACCCCGTCGTGCTCAAGCAGTTCATCCAGTTCTGCCTGATCCTCATCTATCCCGCGTGGGTGTTCGGGGTGCTCTTCGCCGCTGCGATGCACGCGCTGTTCTACGTGACCATCTACCCATTGTTGTGGCTCCTCTTCTGGCCGTTGCGGGCCTACCAGAAAAAGAACCACCCCGAGGAGTACGCAGAGTCGCAACGGAAGAAGTGAGGCGCGGTGGGGCTGTTTAGAGAAGGTGCGCCGAAAGATCGTTGTCGTCAATGCGTAGTCAGGCCCGCGAAACAGCGGACGCCGCCGCCACCTGCTCTGCGGTGGGTCGCACCCCCGTGTAGCGCTCGAACTGCTCCGCGGCCTGCAAGGCGATCACCTCGGCGCCGGTGATGACGTAGGTCCCCGCGCCCCTGGCCGCCTTGATCAACGGCGTCTCCGACGGCAACGCCACCACGTCGAACACGGTGCGGGCCTTCGCAATTGTCGCATCTTCGAATGCGGAGTCGTCCTGTTCGGAACCGCCTGCCATCCCGATCGGCGTGACGTTGACGATCACCGGTGCGGTGAGTGAGCCGACTTCGGCGGCGTACTCGTAGCCGAGCCGATCTGCCAGTGCCGAACCCGCCTGAGAATTACGCGCAACAACGACGCCCGTTCGAAAGCCGCTGCCCAAGAACGCCGCACCGACCGCACAGGCCATTCCGCCGCTGCCACGGATCAGGACCGCGTCATTCGGATCTAGGCTGTGCTCATCGATAAGCCGCTGCACCGCAAGGTAATCGGTGTTCGACGCCGTCAGGTGCCCGTCGTCATTGACGATCGTGTTGACCGAGTGGATCACCTGCGCGGACGGTTCGACCTCGTCGACGAGCTCAATGACGTCCTCCTTGAACGGCATCGACACCGAACATCCCCGGATACCAAGCGCGCGAACACCTCCGATCGCGGCGGCGATGTCGGTGGTCGTGAACGCCTTGTAGATGAAGTCCAGCCCGAGCACGTCGTAGAGGTAGTTGTGGAACCGCGTCCCGATGTTGCTGGGGCGCCCCGCCAGCGAGATGCACAGCCGGGTGTCCTTTGACAGCGGCGGGCGCATCAGCCGACCGCCCGGATGACCTGGCGGGTGACCCCGCGGATCTGGTGAACCAACTCCGGCGAGAAATCCAGCGCGCGTGGCGGCGGAACGTCGATCTCGGTGGTGACGACGCCGAGGTCTTCGCGATGCCAGACCGCGCCGAATTGATCAAGGATGGTTCGCATCGGGTAATTCTCCGCCAGCACGCGTGCGGTGAACCGTTGAACGCCGTCATAGCCCGCCGCCACCGCAACAGCGCCCATCAGGAAAGTGCCGATGCCGCGGCCCTGGTAAGCGTCGGCGACGATGAACGCCACTTCGGCGACCGTCGGATCCTTTTCGTCGCGGACGAAGCGCGCATCGGCCACCACCGGGCCGTCGGGGCCGTCCGTCATCACCCACACGAAGTGGTCGACATAGTCGACCTCGAACAGATAGGTCATCAACGGCTTGGTCGGGAAACGCGTCGATTGGAAGCGGCGGTACATCGTCTCGCTGGAGAATTCGACCGGCCCGTTGGTGGTGCGCTCGTTGTCGCCAGGCAAGACGGGACGCAGGTAAAGCTCGGTGCCATCGCGTAGCCGGACCGGAATCGGGGTGATGAACGCCGCGAGCCGCTGGCGGGCCGTGCGCAGCAGCTTCTCCATCATGCCGGGCACTTCGAGCATGGCGGCGAAGGCCTCACGGCCGCCGACCCAACCGATCAGCGGTTCGGTGGCAACCACCGTCGCCGTGCGCGGCGCGTCGCGAAGCAGGGCGATCTCGCCGACGATCATGCCGCCAGCCAACGCGACCACGGTGTCATGGCCATCGACACCGGTATGGGTGACCTCGGCTCTTCCGGACCCGATGATCAAAAAGGAGACGGCAAGTTCGCCCTGGTGCATCAGCACCTGACCGGCTGCCGCGGTCAGCGGCCGCAGTTGTGTCGCCAGCGGCACGAGGGCCTTGACCGGGCACCCGGCGAAGACCTCTAATGTCGCGAGTTCGTCGGCGCGGACGTCGGTCAGGCCGGCCACGTCCCGAGGCTACGGCGTATTCGTCTTGACGAGCAAGGAATCCGCAGTCCTCGGCAAACGGGCCGCCTGCGACTTATGACCCGAGTGTGTGCAAAATGTCCGGTTTCATGGCCTGAAGCTGTGCGCCCCAGTACGGCCACGCGTGCGTACCGTTGGCCGGGAAATTGAAGGTGCCGTTGTGCCCGCCTGCAGCCACGTACTGATCCCGGAATTTTCTGTTGCTGTCCCCGTTGATGTTCTCCAACACGGTGGCGGGCACGTCAGCACCGCCCAGCTCATTCGGTGTGCCGTTACCGGTGTACACCCAGATGCGAGTGCCGGTGCCGACCAACTTGCCTACGTTGACGGTCGGATCGTTGCGCTGCCAGGCAGGCCCGCCGCCGGGTCCCCACATCGCGTTGGAGTTGAACCCGCCCGCGTCGTTCATCGCAAATCCCACCAGCGTCGGCCAGATGCCGTCGGACAGGTTGAGGAATCCGGACAACGAACCGGCATAACGGAACTGATTGGGGTGATAGGCGGCAAGAATCAATGCCGAACTGCCCGACATCGATACGCCGACCACAGCGTTGCCGCTCGACGAGATCCCTTTGTTGGCAGACAGATACGCGGGCAGCTCGGATGTCAGGAATGTCTCCCACCGATAGGTCTGGGTGGTGCCGTTGCCGACGGCCGGCTCATTCCAGTCGGAATAGAAACTCGACATCCCCCCGACGGGCATTACCACTGACACGCCCGACTGGTAGAAGTCTTCGAATGCGGGGGTCTCGATGTCCCAGCCGTTGTTGTCGTCGCGAGCTCGCAACCCGTCCAGCAGATACACAGCATGCGATCCACCGCCCTGGAACTGCACCGGGATATTGCGCCCCATTGCCGCTGACGGCACCATCAGCGTCTCGACGGGCAGCCCCGGTCGTGAGTAGGCCGCCGCGGTGGGCACACCACCCGCGAAGGCAACCAGAACCGATATCAGCAGGGTCGCGACTGAACCGGCGATCAAGTGGCGCGACAAATTGTTGACCGATGACATTGCTTTCTCGCCCATCCTTCGAGCCCACGCCGCATACGCGTGCGATGTATCCAGTTTCCGATCGCGGTCCCGGCGGTCTCGTCGTCTGCCGGATCAGATGCCGTTGCTTGACATCTGCCGCTCGGGCCGCCAACCGCCGACGCGGATGTCACCAAAATCGCGGCCCGTTGCTACCACCGTACGGATGCCGAAGAGTGAAGGGGCGGAGCGTCATTCTTCGGTCACAGCCCGCGACACCGGCGCGAGCGGTCCGTCCTAGCTGAACGACACGGCGGTGACGACGACGGCGACGATCAACAACACCCACGCAATCCCGGGGACCAGCAGCCCCCATTTTCGCCTCGCGGTGAACACCGAAATCACGATCGCGACAACGGCAACCGCGGGCGCACCGAACTGGATGAGCGTGAAGCCGAACTCTCCCGGACCCCGTCGGGGACAGCTCTGATCAGTGCATCCAGCCGTGCCGAGGATCTGCATATAGAGAAACCCGACCACCGCGGCGGCGCCAGGGATCGTGAGCAACGCCAAAGTCCAGTTGACGCCCAAACGTGGGCGTTTCGTTCCCGTGACCGTCTCTGCCATCGCCGTCATCTCCGTGAGCGTCGCGCGAAAATTCTGCTGCCACTCACTCGAGTACCCACCACCGCGCCCTTGCAGTCGAACCGACAGCTGTGTGGCGCAACAGTGACTCACTTCACATGTTATTCGGTTGAGGCTGCGCCGCTCTGATCGGAGTGTGAATGCTGCGCCGCTCGTCGGCGTTAAACGATGTGTGAAGAGTGTCCGCAGTGACCGGCGAGATGTGGTCGTGATTGGCGCCGGTCCGGCCGGTGTCAGCGTTTCGTGCAGTCTGCGTGATCGCGGCCTGAAGCCGATGCTGATCGACCGTGCAGATGAGATCGCGCCAGCTTGGCGACGCCGCTACGACCGGCTGAAACTGAATACCGGCCGACCGTTTTCGCATCTACCAAATCGCCGGTATCCCAAGTGGACACCGATGTTCCCCAGCCGCGATGAGGTCGTCGACCACCTCGATCGTGGTGCCCACGAACCCGGTATCGAGCTGCGCCTTGGCACCACGGTGACCCACATCGACCCGGTGATTGAGGGATGGCTGTTGCGGACCTCCACCGGCTACATTCTCGCTCGCCAGGTTGTCGTCGCGACGGGGTATCACAACACGCCGTTCATTCCCGACTGGCGTGGCGCCGATGAGTTCACCCATGAAATTCTGCATTCCTCGGCCTACTGCAACCCCCGACCTTTTTTGGGCAAGAAAGTGCTGGTTGTCGGCACGGGTTCATCGGGGCTCGAGATTGCGTATGACCTCGCGACAGGCGGCGCCGCATCCGTCCAACTTGCCGTCCGCACGCCACCCAACATCTTGCTGCGCTCGCTGCCCGGCGGTCTGCCCGCCGATGTGATCGCGTTGCCACTGTCTCGTCTGCCAGTGCGGTTCGCCGACACGGTGATCAGGGCCGCACAGCGATCCAGCGTTGGCGACCTCGCAAAATACGGGCTCCCCATCCCCGAGGAGGGGGTGTTCGAGCGAGACAAGCGGCTCGGCCAGTCGCCGTCGATCGTGGACATGGACGTCATCAATGCGATCAAGGACGGCACGATCGAGGTGGTCGCGGCAGTCGATTCCTTCGAGACCAACAAGGTCGCACTCGCGGACAGCACTTTCGTCGACGCGGATGTGGTGATCGCAGCGACCGGTTTCAAGAATGACCTCGCGCCGCTGGTGGGCCACCTCGGCGTACTCGACAACCGCGGTGTTCCCCTGCGCATGGGCAGGCACGCTGCAGCACATGGACTGCGGTTCATCGGCTTTCTCTCACGTCCATCGCTGATCAGCTACTTCGCCAAGCAATCCAAGCCAATGGCCAAGCAGATCCAGAAAGAGCTCCGCGCCGACGACCGTCGTCTGTAACCGCCCAGCCGCAGAGGAACCGATGAAAAAGCTTGGTCATAGCAGCGACCAAAAATACCTACCGACGGTGCACCCGGGAAGATCACTCCGCCATCGAATCGTGACACGAATTGCTGTGTCACGGTTGGGAATAAGCGTGGTTCGAGTCGTCGGCCGGCGTCTTGACCCGACCCTGCTGCGGCTGTCACGGGGGCGGCTGTCGGTTGTGTATCCGTTTCGCGTGGTACTTCTCACCCATACCGGAGCAAAGTCCGGGATCCACCGGACATCGCCGGTCGTGTATTTCACCGATCGGGACAGGGTCATTCTCATCGTGACAGCCTTTGGATCGAAGCGAAACCCCGCTTGGTACTACAACATCAAGGCGAATCCTGAGGTGACACTCTACGGCCACGGGATCGCTGGCCGCTTCTCCGCCGTTGAGGTCAAAGGCGACGAGCGCGAGCGGCTCTTCAACCTGGCCACCTCGGCGGACACCCCGTACGCGGATTACGAGCGACTGGCCGAGCGGTACATCCCGGTGATCGCGCTGCATCGCACGCCGGAAAGCGTTGACGCGAGCTGACGTCCGTCCGGCATCACAC
Organism: uncultured Actinomycetota bacterium; assembly: GCA_963848855.1. Classification (GTDB taxonomy): domain Bacteria; phylum Actinomycetota; class Actinomycetes; order Mycobacteriales; family Mycobacteriaceae; genus Mycobacterium. Next base: position 410,756 of record CAWKFL010000001.1, on the reverse strand, counting down.
CAGGCTTGCCACGATGTCCGCCGCCGGGGCCGAGGCCGCCCGGCGGAATTCAGTGCCTGCCCACAGAGCCGTTCCCTGCGGATCACCGGCCTTGGCCGCGGCTGCCAGAACAGGTCCGGTCAAGTACGCAACGTTAGGAAACCCGGTGACGGCATGGGTGTCGTGCTGGTTGACGAACCTGTTCCGCAAGCATCGGGCGTATCGCCCAGTGAACGCGCGAGTGACAGCCGTCTCGGTGAACGCGCAATTGGTAAGGGCGGCACGGTGCACAGGGGACGTACCGGCTTCGTCAGCAAGCAGGAAGGCGGTCCCAAGTTGTGCTGCGGCAGCGCCAAGCCGACGCATGCGTTCGACGTCTGCCCAGCCCGCCAGTCCACCCGAAGCGACGACGGGCACGTCGCACGAGGCCCTCACTGCGACGAAGAGATCCTCCAGGGGTTGCATCGGCGCGGGTGCAAGAGGATCGAGCGTGAACCGATGACCGCCCGCCTTTGGGCCCTGCACCACTATTGAGTCGATCCCGCGATCGCAAGCCGCTATAGCATCGCTCGACGAGGCCACGCCTGCCATGGTGGTGATACCGGCTTTCTGGATTCGGGCCAGCTCATCGGTCTCTGGCAGACCGAAGGTGAACGACACGAGATCCGGCTTCAGATCACCGATGACGTCCAGCTTTGCGCTCCAGTCGCCGTCGGAGTAGGACGGCGCACCGAGCGAGACGCCATAGCGTGCTTCTTCTGTCGAGAGGGTTCTCGCATACGCGTCGATCTCCGCGCTGTTCTGCGGGACAGGCTGCGGAACGAACACATTGACCGCAACAGGACCAGCACTCAGCTTGCGCGTCGCCGTCAGCTGATTGGCCATGGCTTCTGCGGTAAGAAGGCCACCCGCGAGAACACCGAGGCCGCCGGCCTTGCCGACGGCGGCGGCCAGTTCCGGGGTAGACGGCCCGCCTGCCATCGGCGCCGCGATTACTGGACGTTGCAGGTCGGATATTGCAAAGCGATGCAGCATATTTCGACTCAATCCTCGGTTCTCTATCAGCGAGCCACTGATATTTTTAACGACACCCGCACTACGGATGTGTCACCGCCACCGACTTCAACAGTTGATTCTTGGCTGCATTGTGTCGTCAATCACATTGTGGCTCAGACTGAATCCGCCGAGCCGAAAAGTCGTTTATGCGACCGATCGGCAACGCCGAGACGATGGCACGCCGCGACGCAGAGGAGGACTGGGTGGCAGACGACGAGTACTTCGATCGCCGTGAAATGGAGATGGTGCACGTCATGCTCCGTCGCGAACTCGGACTGTTGCCCAAGCTCATCCAGGAGACTACCGACGCCGAACGGGCGGCGCACATCGCCGATCATTTTTCGTTCGTCGCCGACACGCTGCATCACCACCACTGTTCCGAGGACGACTACGTCTGGCCCCTCTTGGCCGAGCGGACTCCGGAATCCGCCGACGAACTCTTGGCGGTAATGAACTCTCAGCACAGCGAACTGGCGACCCAACTCGAGAAGGTTCGCGCGGCGATGCTCACATGGAGCGCCGCTTGCACAGCAGATCAAGGCACACTGCTTGTCAACGCTTTCATTCGATTCAATGACATGTTGGATCAGCATCTCAGCGCGGAGGAAGAGCTTGTCGTCCCGTTGATGGAACAGCTCATCACAGCCAGTGAGTGGGACTGGATGGTTCAGAAGGGTGCGGCCGCCGCCGACCCGGCTACCCTTCCGCTCGGGTTCGGAATGCTGATGTACGAGGGCGATCCAGAGATCGTCGGGCGCGCACTCTCCGTCATGCCCGCAGAATCACGGCCGGTTATCCGCAAGCTGGCCGCTGACGCATACGCCGAGCACGCGCAGCGGATCCACGGAACCCAGACCCCGCTGCACAGCACCGACGTCTGAACGAGGGAGAGCAGCCGATGGTCGACTACGGACATTCACTGTCGTTCGGAGCCCTTCTCGAGCCTCCTGACGATCGCCCCCTCGATGTTCTGCAACTGGCCGACGTCGCCGAGAGAACCTGCCTCGACGTCATCAGCCTGCCGGATCATCCGTACTGGTCGGACCGGCTGGATACCTTCACCTTGTTGGCCGCCATCGCGGAACGCACCGAGTGGGTGCGGCTGTTTTGCAATGTCGCGAATCTGCCGTTACGGCCACCCGCGTCGCTCGCGCGGGCAGCGGCAGCGCTGAACATGCTGAGCGGCGGCAGGTTTGAACTCGGGATAGGAGCGGGCGCACAACCGTTGTGGGATGGGATCGTTGCGGAAGGAGGCCCACGGCTGAATGCCGGTGAATCGGTCGATGCGCTCGAAGAGGCGCTACAGGTCATCCGCGCGCTATGGGGTGATCAGGAAGGTGCTCACTTCAGTGGACAGCATTACCGGCTGTCCGGCGCCAAGCCGAGCCCGACTACCGTCGGCACCCCAGACATCTGGCTCGGCGCTTACCGTCCGCGCATGCTCCGACTCACGGGCCGGCTCGCCGACGGATGGATACCCAGCTCGCCCATGTGCGGTCCGGAGGACCTCGCGGCTGGTAATCGTGTCATTGACGAAGCAGCGCAGGAGGTCGGCCGCGCACCGCAGTCGGTGCGCCGCGGTTACAACATCGCCGTGGATTTCGGCGGCTCGGAAAAGAATTTCCTCGAGGGGCCGCCGAAGAAGATCGCCGATGAACTCGCGACATTGACGCTGAAGCATGGGATCAGCACCTACCTTCTGTACCGGGTCGCGACGGCCGACGCGCTGACACGATTCGCCGACGAGGTCGTGCCGGCCGTACGGGAGAAGGTCAATGCCGAACGATGATTGAGCGTCGGTAGACGTCGGCGGGCGACGGTCGGCAATTGCAGGGCGTCTCGAGTGATCAAGGGCAAATAGTCAGTCAGGCGCGATCGAACTGCACGCTGTTGGTTCGCGGGTAGGGTCCAGGGTCGGTCGGCACGCCCTACGGCGGAGTCTGCAATCGGCTCACGGGTTTTACTTGCAGCTAGAGCCGCCACGGACCCGTCGCAGCTAATTTCCTTCGGATTAGCGACGGTAATCCCATCCCATCGCTCCCCCAATACCATTGGCTCTCAATGGGCCATCGCTGGCAACCTGTGCCTACGTTGTGAGAGTGTGACTACGCTCATTGACCTCCACCCAGCGGGCCGGGGGCAGACCGCGGCAGTCGACAGCACCACCGTCGACACCGCCTCGACCGAGGCGGAACTTCACCGTCAATTCGAACTCGCCGCTGCGCCTTTGTTCGACACTCTCCACCGCGTTGCCCGGCAACTCACGAAAAACGCGGCGGACGCAGAGGATCTACTTCAAGACACGATGATCAAGGCCTACAACGCATTTCCGGCGACGCGGACCCAAACCCACATGAAGGCTTGGTTCATCCGCATCATGCGCAACGTCTGGATCGACGACTACCGCCGCAGCCAACGCAGGCCCACGGAATGGCTGACCGGTGACATCGCCGACGGCGAACGGAGAACCCACGACCGGCACGCCCTACAGACGCGAGACGCCGTGGAAGCGCTACTGATCGAGCCGTCGCTGCATACGGACGTCAGAACGGCATTGCTGAAGCTGCCTGAAGAGCTCCGCAGGGCGCTGTACTACGCGTACGTAGAAGGCTTTCCGTACAAGGAGATCGCCGAGATGGAATCCATCCCTGTGGGGACCGTGATGTCGAGGCTGTTTCGAGCGCGGCGAAGGATGCGTGACCTTCTCATCGACCGCGTCCCGAGTTCGTAGGGCGACGAACTCGCTGCCGACATCCTCAACCGACGTTCCGAAAGGTAGCCATTCACGAACAGCTCACACCGCGCACGGCGTTTGCGGCCATCGTTTCTGGCAGGCTCCGTGGCATCCGCGGGGAGAATATACGCGCGATCATCCAGCAAACCCCTGCCCGGCAGTCCTCTGGCAGTACGCTTACCGGCGGTGATTGTGGCTGAACCGCTGGAACGTGCGACCGAGTTGGAGCAGTTGGCCGCGCTACTTGATCATGCGCAGAGCGGGCGGGGCCAGGTGTGCGTGGTAGAAGGCCCAACCGGTATCGGCAAGTCGCGGTTGCTCGAGGCATGCGCGGAGCTGGCAGACGCGCGATCGATGCAGGTGTTGCGAGTGCGGTGCAGCGAACTCACCCGAGACTATCCGTTTGGCGTTGTGCAAAATCTCTTCGGACCTGAGTTGGTGCGGGCCGACCGGGCCATGCGAGCACGTTTGATGCAGGGTCCCGCGTCGCTGGCGGAACCCGTGTTCGGTCAGGGTGTGGCCACTGACGAATTCGCTGTGTTGCACGGCCTGTACTGGTTGACGGTCAACTTCGTCGAGCAGCGTCCGCTCGCCGTCCTCGTCGACGATCTCCCGTGGGCCGATGAATCATCACAGCGCTTCTTCGCTTACCTCGCCGAGCGTCTGGACGATCTCCGCATCGCGCTTGTGGTGACGATTCGTACCGGAGATCCGGGCTCGGAGTCTCCCCTGGTCGGTTCGGTGTGGGACGCCGCAACCATTGCCGCGATTCGCCCCACCGCATTGAGCGTTGAGGCGACGACCGCACTGCTTTCCCTTGCACTTCACGGTCGGGAAGTGCACAGCGATGTGGTTGCTTCGGTGATGCGACTGACCGGTGGAAACCCGTTTTTCGTTGTGGCGGTGGCTGATGCGATGCGTGCTGGCGAGGACGTGGCTTCGACAACGCCTGGATCAGTACGCCGACAGATCGCGCGCAGATTGGCGCGGTTGGGTCCAGCGGCCAGCGCGGTGGCCAAGGCGAGTTCGGTGATGGGTGACGGCACCAGCCTTCGCGACGTGTCGCGGCTAGCCGGACTCCACATCGAACGCGGTATCGCCCAAGCCGAACAGCTTGTGGCCGCCAACTTTCTGCATAGTTCTGATCCGATAACGTTCGCGCACACCATTATTCGTGAGGCAACCTACGGCCTCCTCACCGCTGAAGAGCGATTGACGCTGCACGCGCGTGCCGCACAGGTGATGGCCGACGCCGGAGCCGAGCCCGAAATAGTAGCGGAACAGCTCCTCCTGTCTGGAGCCGGCGACGATCCGTGGGCGCTGGATGTCCTGCACGACGCGGGGCGCGCGGCGGCGCGCAAGGGCGCCCACACCGCCGCGCTCCGGTACCTGCGCCATGCTGTGAGTGCCGCCGACGCCGGCGACGTGCCGCCGCGACTGCTCATCGACTTGGGACTGAGTGAAGCCGCCGCGGGCGAGGTGTTGTCACTCAACCGCTTCGAGAAGGCGCTCGAATTGGTTCGGGAGCCCGCTGAGCGCGCCGATGCGTTGTATTCGCTGGGTGAGACTCTCTATCGGTTCGGCCGGTTCGGTGAGGCCGCCTCCACGTTTCACCGTGGCGCAAAGTTCTTCGGCACTATGCAATCCGACGTTCGAAGCCGATTCCTGGGCGCCGCGTGGAGCGCGGAAGCCCATCTCTCGCCAACACAGGGTGTGCCGCCCGAAGTCATCGGGGACGACGGACACAGCAATCGGGCACTTTTGGCCGTGCAGGCCCTACGGGACTCACCGATCACGCCACCCGCCGATCGGACTGTCGCGCTCGCCTTGCGCGCGTTGGACAACGGCGGACTGCTCGCCGAGCAGAGCGCACAAGGCCCCAGCGTCAACCTCGCTACGCTTGCCCTTCTTCACTGTGGCCGACTCAGCGAGGCGAACGAGGCCGTGGATGCGACCGTACGCGATGCCCTCGAACGCGGCGCGGAACTCGCGTACGCCGAGGCATCGCTGACGCGGGCCCTGATCCTTTACAGCCGAGGCCGTATCGCCGATGCGGCGGCCGACGCGCAGGCCGCGCTGGAGAGGCTCGAGCACAGAGGTCACGTCTACGCCCACAGCGCGCTGGCCATCCTCGTGCATTGTCTGATTGAAAGAGGTGAACTCGACGAGGCATCACGGATGGTCATCGATCACGATGGGCAGCTTGCTGCCACCCCGGCCATGAGCGCCTACGTATGGGTGGCGCGGGCGCGCCTCAGCCTGTCTCGTGGCGAACTATCAAGGGCTCGAAATGATCTCAACGATCTCCGGGATTCTCTACACGACGGAATCGATCTGAACCCGACCATGCTGCCGTGGCGTTCGTTGGCAGGCATTGTCGCCCACCGGTCCGGCGACATCAGCGAGAGCCGGCAACTGTTCGACGAAGAACTCAGCCTGGCCAGGTCATTCGACGTACCGATACCGAGCGGCATCGCGTTATACCGCAGGGCGAGTACCGAATCTGGGGAGCTGGCGCTATCCACTCTGCGAGAAGCTGTCGAAACACTGAAGCCAACTGAAGCAGCGCTGCACCTGGGCCACGCCGAGGCCGGTCTCGGCAGCTGCCTTCGGCGACTGGGAAACCACGTCGAGGCTCGTAAACACCTCACTGTCGCGCTGGACTTGGCATTCCGGTGTGGTGCAACAGCATTGGAAAAAACCGCGCGCGAGGAACTGGCAGCAGCGGGCGGACGTCCCCGTCGACCACTGATAACCGGGAGCGAATCGCTTACCCCTACCGAGGCGCGCATCGCGCGACTGGCCGCTCAAGGCCTACACAACCGCGACATCGCTGAGCAGCTCTTCGTGTCGAGCAACACCATCGCCTGGCACCTGCGCAACGTCTACCGCAAGCTCGCCATCGATTCGCGTGAGCAGCTACAGAGCCACTTCGACGAATAGCGACTGCCAATCAAGTCGCAGGTCGCGGACGGCGCAGGCTACCCATGACCACCCGGAGCAGAAACGCGGGCCGCATTAGTTGCGACGGGTCGTCAAGCATGGCGATCATTCTCAAAAAGCGCTCCGTGACACGGATGTCCGTCGCCGCGACGCTCTTGACGAGTTCAAAGTAGGCGCCCCCGATTCGCATGGAGATCGACTGCCGCCCAGTGGTATCGGGCATACTCAGGTCTAGGCTTACGGCGGTACGCCAGGCGCGTCTGATCACCTTGGCAGCCGCGCGAAAGTAGCGGCGAGGCAGATCATCTACGCCCGCCTTCATACAATCCCGCAGAACCAGTGCCTCGAGGGCAGCGACTGTCATGCCCTGCCCGTATATGGGATTGAAGCTGCACAATGCGTCACCGCACACAACCAGTCCCTTGGGCAGCTTTCGCATGCCGTCGTAACGCCACCAGCGATTCGAGGGCGTGTGAAAGCGTGCGACTTCACCGAGTGGCTCCGCCAGCGTGATTGCCCTGATCGCGTGCCCCGGGGCGATTCCTGACCCGAACGCCAGCCGGTCGGCCGGTTCGACCGGCACCTCATGGCCGCCGAAAGTTCCGAGGGTGAACAGCCATGTGTCGTGCTCCTGACGCATCAACACCCAGTACACCGGCCGCGCGGCAGTGGGAAACACCGATATCGTGTATTCATCCAACGTCCCTGGCGGCAGCCGCAACCGCTGACTGGCGTACTGCACCCGCACGGTCACCTCATCGACTGCAGGTCGCCCATAGCCCAGATCCTCGAGGAACATCGGCGTACGGGAACCGCGACCCGCCGCGTCGACGACCAGTTCTGCGGTGAGGACGATCTCGTCGGCGTCGTCGCCTGTCACGCGGACACCAGTGATGCGGTCGTTACTTGCGCTCGTCGTGAGACCGACGAAGTCCCGGCCATCGAGGATGATGACGTTGCTGATCGCCTTGATCCGCTGTTGCACATTCCACTCGAGCAGCGACCTGCTGGGAAAGTACCAAGCACCAAAGTCGGAGAGCACACCCTGAGTCGGAAGCCGTTGTTCCCCAAGCGTGAAGGACATCTTGCTCAAATCGCCATCGTCCCAGACACCTACCCCCGCTCTGACCAGATCGTTGAGTAGGCCGGGGAGCAACTCCTCCAGTACCTGTGCAGCGCGTGCACTGAGGACGTGAACGTGGTTGGCCTGCGGAACCCCGCGGCGTGTCTCCGGGTGGTCGGGCAATGTGTCGCGCTCGATCACGATTACTGCTTCGTAGAAGTCGGCGAGCACCCTGGCGGCCAACAGGCCAGCCATACTTGCGCCCAGCACGACCGCTCGCTCCGCACGCTTCGCCATGGCTGAGCCCTTCTCCGTTGCTTGATTACAATCCGACGACACGTAAGTAAACGACAAGTGAAGCAACACTATTCGCTATACATGGCACATGTTCGATTGTCGTCATCCTGGCCACAATGGTGGCATCCAGCCGCAGGTTGTCGCGATCGTCGCGGTGAGGGCGGCGATGATCGGAACGGAAATAGTGAAGGTATCGGCCATGTCGAAATGCAGTGACCGAAGCCAGGTTCGGCGTTGGGATCCGAAACATCGGAGGTCAAGCGCGTCAGCCACATCCTCCGCGTCGATGAACACGTTGACGGCCACCGGAATCATGAGCGGCTGTAGCCGCCAAATCCGCATGACTGGGTTGTGCGTGCGGCGTGGCTCGTACCCTCGTAGTCGTTGCGCGGCAATGGTTTCGCGCACCGTTGTCGAGAATTGTGGCAGAAGCCGGAAGGTCAGATCGACCGCATATGCGAACCGGTCAGGCACGCCGAGTCGCGCGAAGGCGACGGCCAGGTCTCCGGGCCGCACGGCGAAGGCTAGCGGCAAGCCGGTCGCGGCGATCGCGGCGTAGCGCCCAAGCAACGTCAGTGCGTACGACAGAGACGCGGTGGACACCGGCGTGCCCAGCAGCGGCAGAGTGAAAAAAACTGTCGTGTCGTGCCCGTACTTTTCGGCCCCGACGATAAGGCCGTTGATACCCGCCAGGCAGACGATGAACACCACAACGATGAGCCAGTTGGTCCACACCTCCGCCAGGGGTATCCCGGCAGCCAGGTAGTAGGTCATGGCAAGCACCAGGGCGACCCCCATGATGCGTACATCGCGAATCTGAGCCACCGACATCACCGTGAACATGGGCACGAGAATGAGCACTCGCGGATCGCGGCGGCCGACGAACGACCCACCCGCGAGATAGCGCATCGACACAATCAGCGCCCTGCGCGATTCGCCAAGGGCTCCCAGGCCTTATCCAGCGCAGGCGCCAGGATCGCCGACACCAGCGCGGTGGCGAGGATCGCAGGAAGGTACGCCGCCGTCAACCAATAGACGAACGCATTGCCGAGAAGGACATCGGTGACGGTGAATGCCAGGCCGACCACAACCGCCAACACCGAGATCACCGCGACCCGCAGTAGACGCAACACTTGCTTCGCGGGTACGTGCGCGTAGTACCCGAGGATCCCCGAGATGGCACCGGTGAGACCATTGGCCAAGCTCCAGTTCCAAAAGGTCAGGAATCCGAACCCCTGCAGTTGGTCCACGATGGCGTTGCCGACGAACCCGGTGAACATGCCGGCGACCGGACCGAATCGAATCCCTACGAACGGGACGATCGCCAATGCCGGGCGCAATGCGATGTTGGCCGTTCCGGGGAATATGAAACTGAGGACCCCCAGTGCCCCGTAGAGCGCGGCGCCGACTGCTCCGAACACGATCGTGCGCGAGTTGACCGTCCACGGTCGTGTGCCGCTACTCACCGTCATGATGCTGAACTCCTTCTGCACGAGTTGAGTTCTCGGGCGAGGTGGTTGGGAGGTGGAATCCGATCTGTGACGGCAAGTGCGCCGCGGGCGGCACGCACGAACGCCGTCTCGCGCAGCACTGCGCGTCCGCCTGCGTAAGACTCGGCCTGCCAGAGTGAAGTGTCGTGCACGATTTGCGACGGGGTGCCGTCGGCGAGCAGTCGACCCCCTTCGACGACGATGACCCGGTCCGATCGCCACAGCGCCATGTCCACGTCGTGGGTGATGAAGTAAACGGCATCGAGTGATGGCAGAGTCCAGACAGAATCGAGAAAGTGGGCAGACGAGCGTTCGTCCTGGCCCGCGGTGGGCTCGTCGAGAATCAGTGTGCGGGGGCGCAGCATCAGCGCAATAGCCAGTGCGAGTCGGCGTTGTTCGCCGAAGGAAAGAGTTCGTGGCGGCCGCGTCATGATGCCGTCTTTGCCCGACAACCCGACCATGTGAAGGACTGATTCAGCGACGAGGTCGATCGTGGCGCCGTCCCATTTCAGATTGCGGGGACCGAAAGCCAGTTCCTCGCGCACAGTTCCGGCGAACAGCGCCTGCGCCGGGTTCGGAAAGAGATAGCCGCACAAGGTCGCCAGTTCACCAGCGGAGTAGCCCGCCACCAATCGCCCCTCGAGTTCGACTCGGCCATCGAGCGTGTCGACGAGCCCGACTGCGGCCCGCAGGAGCGTGCTTTTGCCGGCTCCGTTGCGGCCGAGAACAGCGACGCGTTGCCCCGCATAGAGATCGGCGTCGACTGCTCCGACAATTCGGGTCGAGGCATACCCGAGGGTCGCGTTGTCGTAGGACAGCCGCACGTGCGCAGGCACATCCGCACTCCGCAGCTGCTCCTGGTCGGACAGTTCGGCGGCCCGCGGGATCAGGGCGTCGAACGGTAGTTTCACTGATTGTGGGTCTGCCGTATGGAGAAAGCCCTCAAAGCTTCCGAGGTAGCGCGGGTACCCGCCTTCGAGGTAGACGACGAAGTCGGGCTCGCATTCGGCAACCTCGTTGATGCGGTGTTCGATCACGATCGCCGCGCCACCGGAGTCGACGAAGTCGCGCAAGCCGCAGAGCAACCTCGCCCCTGCGTCGGGATCGAGGTTGGCAAGCGGCTCGTCGACGACGATTAGCCGCGGTTGCATCACCAGCACCCCGGCGAACGCGATCAGTTGCATTTGCCCGCTGGATAATTCGCGTGCGCTGGTAGCAAGGAGCTCGTCACTGATGCTCAGAGTCGTGGCGACCTTTTCGATGCGCGTCATGATCTCGTCACGATCCAGGCCACGGTTCTCCAACCCAAAGGCGATGTCGGCAAACACCGAGTGTCCGACGACCTGGCGCGCGGGGTTCTGCAACAAGGTGCCGACCGAACTCGATATGTCTCTGACGCTCAGTTCCCTCGCGTCGCGTCCGCCGATCGCCACCTCACCGGTGATTTCGGCGCGGTAGGAGTGCGGGACGAGCCCGTTCAGAACCCTCATCACCGTGCTCTTGCCCGACCCGGAGGATCCGGCAAGAAGGATCAGTTGGCCGGGGTCGACCTGCATACTTAAACCGGTGATCGCTGTCTTTCCGGTGGAGAGGTACTTGACGCCGACGTGCTGCAAGGTCGCGATAGCGCTCATGCCTCGTACCGCTCCGTTGTTGTATCCGCCGATGGGTTCCGGCCTCGCCAGGTGTAACGAAAACTTCGGCACTCTGATTCGTTATCGTGCTCTCGGCAAATGGATTCGGCTCGGCGGTCAGATGTTGAATACAGTTTGTGTCAGTGCCGTTTACCCATGCAGCAGGCCGGTTGAGCAAAGGAGCGAATGTGACCGCAAGGAGTAGGCGATGATCAGCAGGCGCGACTTCTCACGGATATTGGGTGCCGCGTTAGCGGTTGGTTCGCTGTCGGCGTGCTCGTCCGACCCACAGGCTCCACCACCGGCCACGCCGTTTCCAGGCCCCAAGCAGGCCAACTCGTATCGAGTCATCAAGCAGATCGACGCCGGCCCGCTCAACGTGGGCTACGCCGAGGAAGGTCCACCGGACGGTCCCCCGGTGATACTGCTGCACGGCTGGCCCTACGACATCTACAGCTACGTCGATGTGGTGCCGCTGCTCACCGCGCGGGGGTATCGGGTGCTCGTCCCGTTCCTGCGTGGCTATGGCACCACCCGGTTCCGGTCCGAATCCACCTTCCGAAACGGCCAACAGGCCGCCCTGGCCACCGACGTGGTCGATTTCATGGACGCTCTGGGGATTTCGTCGGCGATCCTCGGCGGGTTCGACTGGGGTGCGCGCAACGCCGACATCGTCGCGGCGGTGTGGCCGCAGCGCGTCAAAGCGCTTGTGTCGGTGAGCGGGTACCTGATCGTCAACCTGAAGGCAAACCAAGAGCCGCTGGCGCCCCAGGCGGAGTTGGGCTGGTGGTATCAGTACTACTTCGCCACCGATCGCGGGGTTCGTGGTTACCGCCAAAACACCCACGACTTCAACAAGCTCATCTGGCGTAACGCCTCGCCCACGTGGAATTTCGACGATGCCACCTACGACCGTAGCGCCGCGGCATTCGCGAACCCTGACCACGTCGACATCGTCATCCACAACTACCGGTGGCGACTGAGCCTTGCTCAAGGGGAGCCCCGCTACAGTGATCTCGACGCGAAACTGGCCGGCTCACCCCTAATCTCGGTACCGACCATCACGATCGGCAGTGACTTCGACGGCGCCGCAAAGGACGGTGCGCCATACCGCAAGAAGTTCACCGGCAAATACTCGCACAAGGTGCTTGACGGCATCGGCCACAACGTTCCGCAAGAAGCGCCGCTGGAGTTCGCGAACGCCATCAGCGAAGTCGACGGCTTCTAGGCCGCTGGACAACCCATCAGGCTGGCTGCCCGCTCGGCTATTGCCAGGACGGTGGCGTTGGTGTTTGCGGAGACTATCGCAGGCATCACCGATGCATCGGCGATACGCAATCCTTGGATTCCATTGACGCGCAACAGCGGATCGACAACGGCCGGTCGATCGGCACCCATGCGGCAGGTACCAACAGGATGAAAGTACGAGCCAGTGGTGGCCCGGATGTATGCCCGGCAGGCGTCATCGTCTGTCGTGTCGAGCTCGGATTCCAGCATCCGGCCCCGCCAGGGCGAGAGCGCTCCCGCACTCGCTATCTGCTGGGCGCGCCGCAACGCGACAATCATGAGATCGAGGTCTCCCGGTTCCGCGAAGTAGGCAGGGTCGATCACCGGCGGGTCGTGCGGTTGGGGACTACTGAGTGTGACCGACCCGCGGCTGGCAGGAGCCATCAGTGAAAACGTCACGGAAAAACCCGGTTTCGTTCTCATCGCCCACCGCGGACCAAATGCCACCGGAGCGAATCCGATCTGCAGATCGGGGTCACAGCTGGCACCGCTGCGCAACAGGATGTGAGGTACGCCATTGGTTGCCGGCAACGAAGTGGCCGCGGAGTAGGCCAGCCAACACATCGGATGGTCGTGAAGGTTCCGGCCGACCTCGGGAGCGTCGAGAACAACGTCGATGCCGACGTCCGACAGATGATCGGCAGGGCCGATGCCGGAAAGCATCAGCAGTTGCGGAGACCCGATCGCACCGGCGCTGAGCACCACCTCATCGCTGACCTCGACCTCGTAGTGGTCTCCGTCGATACTGTAACCGGCTCCGCAGCAACGGTTCCCATCGAACAACAGCCTGCCGACTCTGGCATTCGTGACGACTGTCAGATTTGGCCAGTCCAGTATCGGTCGAAGGTACGCGTCTGCCGCGCTTTGCCTGCGGCCGTCGACGACGTTGCTATCGGTCCAGGAGACGCCCTCGGTGACATCCCCGTTCCCGTCTGTGCTCATCGGGTAACCCGCTTCGAGAGCGGCATCGAACCACGCTCGCGACAGTTGATCTGGCTCGGCGTGCTGCGCAATGGCCATCGGGCCCGTCGAGCCCCGGACCTTCACGTCACGCCCAGGCGCGCTCTCGGTCCTACTCAAGAACGGCAACAGAGTCTGATAGTTCCAGCCGTCGGCGCCCAGCGCTTCCCATCGATCGTAACTGGACTGATGGCCGCGCAGATGGATCATGCCGTTGATACCACTGGACCCGCCAAGTACCTTGCCTCGCGGCCACGTCAGGACGGCTCCATTGAGCGCCTTCTGCGCCGAAGTCCTGTCAGCCCAGTCGACAGCGGTCCCCCACAGCGAGAACCATGCGGTCGGATCGGCCATCGATTCGGGACCTTCGTCTGGACCTGCCTCGATCAACAGAACACGCTTTGCCGGGTTCGCTGACAGTCGCGCGGCCAACACAGACCCTGCCGTCCCGGCACCGATAACTAGGTAGTGATAGCTTGCCATACGAGTTCCTCGATGAATGATAATGATTGCGAGATAAGCAGATTGGCCAAACCACATAGTTTGGCTAGCGCGAGCGTACATCAAACCGTTTGGTTTGGCGACCAAGGACCTTGTACCCTGCCGCTATGCGCCAAGGCCGCGAGCGGACCCGTGAGCGGATCCTCGCTGCGGCGAAGTCGGAGTTCGCGACCTACGGGCTGGCGGGGGCTCGCATCAACCGCATCGCCGATCAGGCCGAGACCAGCAAGGAGAGGTTGTACGCATACTTTCCGAGCAAGGACGACCTCTTCGCGGCGGTGACCGAGAACCTGATTCTCGACGTTTCTGCCGAGACCGCGAAGTCCGGTGGTGATATGCCCACATATGTCGGCCTGCTGTTCGACAGCTATGTGCGCAACCCCGAGAATGCTCGCCTGCATGTCTGGCTCAATTTCGGCCCCGATCCCTACCCTGCCAGCAGTCCGTCAATGTTGGCCATGGAGGGGAAGCTCGACGATATCCGCGCGGGTCAACGAGCAGGCAATATCGATGCCAACTGGGAACCGGCACAACTGTTGATCATGCTGATCGAGATCGCCAAATCGATGGCATTTCCGGTGAACGCCGCGCGCCCCCTACTTCGACGGAATCGTCGGGCTAATAGTCGCGCGGCCAGGCGCGCGGCTGCGATAAAGGCTGCGCGAAGACTCATCGAGCCGAGGTAGCGCCGGATTCGACGCGGATTGAATCACCCGCGACGACAAGAGCGTTTGTAGTGAGCATATGGATGACGTTTCATGTGCCATCCGCCCTGCGGAACCTGCGGATGCCGACCAATGTGGACGCATCTGTTACGACGCGTTCGCGACAATCGCCGAGCGCCATGGCTTTCCACACGATTTCCCGACTGTCGCGGCAGCGATGGACGCCTGTCGGAGCATGATCGGCGATCCACGGTTCTACGGCGTGGTGGCGGAACTCGACGGCCGCATCGTCGGGAGCAACTTTCTCGACGAGCGCTCGACGATCTCTGCGGTCGGCCCGGTCACGGTCGATCCCGCCGTACAGAATCGCCAAATCGGACGGACACTGATGTTGGCGGTGCTCGACAGGGCCAAGCGCCTGCGGGTGCCCGGGGTTCGCCTGGTTCAGGTCGCTTACCACAGCCGCTCGCTGAGCCTCTATACCAAACTCGGATTCGGCGTCCGCGAATCGCTTGCGACACTTCACGGTGCGCCCCTAGGAGTCGACGTCGACGGCTGCGTCGTTCGACCGGCGTCGGAAGCCGATGTCGAGGTGTGCGACGCGCTATGCGTCAGGGTGCACGGGCACGACCGCGGCGGTGAACTGGGCGACTCGGTTGCTCGACGGCTGGCGCAGGTAGTCGAGCGGCGCGGCCGAATCACCGGTTACACCACGGGAATCGGCTTCTTCTCGCACTCCGTGGCTGAGACCAACGATGATCTGTGCGCCCTGATCGGCGCGGCGCAATCAATCGGCACGCCGGGCCTGATTCTGCCGATGCGTAACGCTGAATTGATGCGGTGGTGCCTTGCCCGAGGGCTGAGAGTGGTGCACACGATGAACCTCATGACCATCGGCCTCTACCAGGAGCCGTGCGGCGTGTACCTACCCTCGGTCGGTTACTGACGGTCAACTTCAGCCGACGGTGACGTTGTCGATGTCGATGGTCACTGTCACGAAATCACGATCTGGACGGTCATTCTCGTCGCGCGCGTACACCACCCGTTTCAGCGGTACGACGATGCCGTCGAACTCGGTATGGCCGTCGATGTAGTGTGCCGCAGCGGATCCCGCCGCAATGTCCACCACGTAATCACGCCGCCGTAGCAGGCCGTCGGAGTCGACGAACAGCACCTGATCGGCGCAATGGGTCGCAATGTCCGACGGATAGTGCACCCCGAGGCGGCGCCATTTCTGGCCGTTCTCATTCCAGTCGCCGAGATCTTCGGTCTCTACACCGGGAAACGTGAGCGAATAGGGCTCGGAGAGGTAGGTCCACATCGCGTAGCCGGCAAAGTAGGCGAGTTGCAGCATCGACCATGGTGTCTCCAGGCCGTGGTCGGCGAACGAATCCCGTGGCGATGCCAGACTCTCTATCGTCGCGGGCTGCGGGTCGTCGGTTTCGATTGCGACCAGCCCGGGGCTGTATGCCGAACGAAGACCGGGTTTGGGCAGCGGCCGATGCCACACGCGCTGTTCGGTGGGCAGCACTTCCACGGTCGAGTCGTTGATGATGCCGTCGACTCCCTTGAGCGGCCACAGGACGCCGCCGACAATCTGATGGACCGCGATCTTATCGACCTGTTGCCAGCGCTTTTCGCCACCGTATGCGGCCATTACCTCGTCGAGCAGTCTCACCACATCGTCCTTTCACACGCCGCCCGCACAGATCCGCTGTCGAACCTGTCAACGAGTAATCGCGGTGCAATATTCGCCTGACATCAGATTCGGAAGCTGTATCTGCCCTCTTCTGGGACATAACCGAAAAGCTGGGTACTTACCGGCGGTCGGCCCATTCCGTGAACACGCTGACAATGATGGAAGTAGTCCGCTGCGGCCCGCTGCCTGGCTGCTGCCGCCATCGTCGCAGACACCCGCTCGACTACCTGTGAATCTCCTTCGTACATCAGCATGCCGAGCAGCAGATGCTGCAGCGCCGGATCCACGGTGACGGCCCGTGCTTCCATGATCGCTTCGAATTCGCCACCGGTGATGTGTTCATCCATCAGCGGCACAATGAGCTCCCATTCGTCGGTCAGATGCTCGTGCAGCGCCGCCGTCAATCTGGCTATCGCACCGATGAAGTCGTCGCGTGAACCGGCGGTCACACGGGAGCGCCAACTGTCCAGCGCAACCTTGAAGTCGTTTCGGAGCTTTGCGATCTCGTCATGGTGTTCACTCATCTGTCGCTTCGACGAACCGAAGGAATCTCGACAACGATCGACCAGCAGCGGGTACACAGCTTCGACCTCGGCGCGGCAATGAAGATCCAGCACGATCAAGAGGATCTCGGCGTGATCAGCGACGGTCACTGCCCGACCCTGCGCTCCCGAGGTAACTCGACCCACAGCTACGGGCAAGAGTTCGAATTCCCGGCGCAACGCACTGTGAAGAGCGAGCATCGCACGCCGGACAAAGTTCTCGATCGGGACGGTCGGGTCGGTAGCGTTCGAGTTTGCAGTCGCCATGCCGTCGAACGTAGGCAGCGGCCCGGACCGTTTTCGCCATCCGTCCCGGAGGGTATTTGGGCTCATGTTCCGGCGGGATACTCCTCCTCAATGGTGGGGTTAGCCGGTACGGCGCGATACCTGCTAGCCGGTATCCCGCGAAGCCATGGGCGATATCTACCGCTGAGACGACTGGCCAGATCGGTCGGGCCTTAGCATCCGGCGAATGGGCCGAGTCGTGTCCTGGTCGATTGGAATGGTGGCGACCAGCCGCGTTCCGGATCCTGCCGGACTGACGACATCTAGATGCCCGGATAGAGCTTCCACACGGTCCTTGAGTCCGATCAGTCCGGACCCGCCACCGACGACAGCACCACCGATCCCATCGTCAACGACGGTCAGATGAAGACTTCCGCTCTCGGTGACGGCGCGCACTCTGACCTCTGACGCGCGCGAATGCTTTGCGGCGTTGGTCAGTGCTTCTGCCACAACGTAGTACGCCGCGACTTCAACCTGCTCAGGCATCCTCGAGTTCACACCCAGGTCAAGTTCCACGGGAATCGTTGCGCGGCGGGCAAGTCCCTTGATGGCGGGGCCGAGGCCGCCTCTCGACAGAATCCCGGGATGGATCCCGCGCGATATCTCGCGGAGTTCGGCAGCGATCGCGCCGAGGCCGACAACGGCATGTGCAATTTGTTCTCGCAGTTCATGCTGCTCAGGAGGCACCAGCGCCTCGGCGGCGCGAAGTTGGAGGCTGAGCGAAACCACTTGCTGTTGTGCGCCATCGTGGAGGTCGCGCTCGAAACGTTGCCGCGCGTGGTCCGCCGCGGTGACGATGCGAACACGAGAGGCACTGAGTTCAGCGCGTGTTTCCGCGTTGGCGATCGCGGTGGAAACAAGGTCCGCGAAGTCTGCGATGCGCAGCTCGGTATCAGACTGGAGGGGTTCGGTCCGTGTCGAACCGACGATCAACGCACCCCAGACACGGCCGTCGACGATGATCGGCGCGCCTACGGCGGAACGCAGGCCGTGTGACCGAATGCGTTCGGCTGTCGCGCCCTCTGCGTCGACGAAACTGTTCATTCGGGCCGCCCGACCGTGTCGCTGGATCAGGGCGGCGACGTTGTCGCCCTCCAGGGAAAGGTGTTCACCCTCCGCCATCACCGCGTTGCCCTGACCGTCACGAGCGCCAACGAGGACCGTTGCGCCCCCTGGCCCATACTGCACCAATGCGACGCTGTCGACGCGAAGCCCGCGGCACAGCTCCGAAACGGCTGCAGGGAAGATCTCCGCAGGAGTGACTCCGCGCGCGACCATGGTTGCGACGCGGCGCAACGCAGCCTGTTGCTGGGCTAACGTCCTGGCCAGCGTGGCCACAGCGTCCGATTGCTGGCGGCGTTCCTCTGATTCGGTGGCCCGCAATTGGGCTTGCCTGCCCAAGACGTTGGCGAGGAGGGCGATTGGCAGGAACACGAACAGCACGAAAAAGTCGTCGGCGACGATGGGCCCATCGTGATCGAGATGAAAGTAGAAGTAGAAAGCCGCGCTCACCAGCGTCGTCGCAAGTGACAGACCGAATCCCCATGCGGCCGACATGACGAGCACGCCGAGCAGGAAAATAGCCCGGAACGATTGTTCTGATCCCGTCGTTCGGAACCACCAAACAACGATGACCTCGAAAATGATGAACGCCAACGCAACAGCGATGCCGACGCCAAGCGGAAGGGGCTGCGGCCGCAGCAACGCCGCTAACGGACCCCTCCGCTGTGGAGTCGACACCGACTCCAGTCGCTGCGACGCAGTCGCGTCGCGCGTGGTTCGCACCAGT
Organism: uncultured Actinomycetota bacterium; assembly: GCA_963848855.1. Lineage (GTDB taxonomy): Bacteria > Actinomycetota > Actinomycetes > Mycobacteriales > Mycobacteriaceae > Mycobacterium. The sequence goes on along the minus strand of CAWKFL010000001.1, from coordinate 391,832 downwards.
TATAGCCTCGCTTCGCTGAAGTAACCAGCGCGCCCGCCGGCCTCCACTCTCTAAAACGCACAGCTAGGCGTCAAAATTCAGGATGCCGCGGTGCCGTCACGTCAGCCGTCGAGGTGCCAAAGCAACATTCTGCAGTTCCGGCGCTCTCGAACCGGTCAGAGCGCGCGGCCCTGGCACGATTTGCTATGTACAACAAAGCATTTGATCGCCCACCCGATCGATGGGTCATGCGTTCGACGTCGAGAGGCCCTCCTGTTTTGCCTGACCGCGCAAACGCAGTCCTGGGATGATCATGGGCACAGACTGGCGGTAGGCGGCGTAACGCGCGCCAATACCTGCCAGCAGATCGCGCTCCTCGAGATGCATGGCAAGGACGATCCAGCACGTTGTCACCACCGCGAACAACAACCGGCCCACCGTCATCGTCGGCGCTGCCCAAAATGCGACGATGAATCCGAGATTGAGTGGGTGGCGCACCACCCGATACAGCAACCTCGTTTGGAAATCGATGTCGGGCAGTAGCCGCCGCCTCCACACCGCAAGAACCTGTCGCATGCCGAACAGATCGAAGTGGTTGATCATGAACGTCGATGCCAGCACGATCCCCCAGCCAATCCAGAACACCGCCCAGATGATCAGCCGCGCGGGTTCCCACGTCACGTGCCACACGATCGTCGGCAACTCGCGCCACTGCCAAGCCAACAGCGCCAGCACCAAGCTGGCCAACAACACATAGGTACTGCGCTCTACAGGTTTCGGCACGATCCTGGTCCACCACCGCTTGAATGCCGGCCGGGCCATCACGCTGTGCTGAACGGCAAACAGTGACAACAGCACCAGATCGACCACCACCGCCTGGCCGACCGGCGCACCGATCGCGTTGTCGACGCTGCGCGGTGTCAGGCCACCGACGAAGCCAATCATGTACACGAACACCACGAGGAACACGACGTAACACACCGCGCCGTATCCGAGTGTGAGTAACCGATTCATGGTTGAGCCCTCGCTCGTTCTCGACCCCCATTGCCCTGACTAGAGACACGAAATCGGGGGCCGAAATATTTCAATCCAGCGCGGGCGACATTCCGGCCTACCAGGCGGCGTCGAACACGACCTGACGTACTCGCTGCAAGGCGCTCTCGAGCTCTGTGATCGATGGCGTACCGAGCGTGAGGCGGAGGGCGTTGGGCGGATGCGTTGTGACGCAGAAGGCATCGGCGGTCGATACCAGGATGCCCTCCTTTGCCAGCTGGTGAGCGATGTGGTCGCTGCGTGCGCTTTCCGGAAGTGTCAGCCAGCCGTAGTAAGACGAGGCGTGGGCACAGTAGTTGAGCCCCACCAACACACCATGGGCGATCTGCTGACGTTCGCGGGCGTCGCTGCGGCGCCGCTTCTCGATCCGGGTGACGGTGCCGTCGGCGAGCCAACCCGTGACCAACGCCGACACCAGACTCGACGTACCCCAACTCGACGTACGCACCGCTTGTTTGGCACGCGAGATGTATTGGTCGGGCGTCACGACGAATCCGAACCGTAGGCCGGTGGCAAGATTCTTCGACAAGCTTGCGACATGCATTGTGCGGTCCGGTGCGATGGCGTAGATCGTTGGCCCGCTGTGTGGTTCGAGGAAGGCATAGGTGCCGTCCTCGATGACTACGCAATCGTGACGACGCGCGATCTCGGCAAGCCGGACGCGTTGCTCCTGCGACATGATGTACCCGAGTGGATTGTGCAGCGTGGGCATCATGTAGACGGCGGCGACTCGTCGCCGCGAGCACAGGGCCGCCAGAGCGTCGAGATCCGGACCTTCGGGCCCGGACGGAAACGCGGCGAGCTCCAGCGCGCGGTCATCGGCATGCAACTTGATGCCGGGATACGTCAGCTCCTCCACCGCGATGATCGCCCCTGGGCGCGCCAGCACCCGCAGCGCAACATCGAGCCCATGCTGAGATCCGGCGGTCAGCACGACGTTGTCGGGCGGCACATCGATCCCCCTGTCGAGGAGATACGTAGCGACGGCGGCCTTTTCGCTGGTTCGTCCTCCGGGCGCGTGCTGAGTCAGCAGCGACTGCAGATCGCCCGTGGTGGCGATCTCTCGCAAGGCCTCTCGCAATTGCTCGGACTGTTCGGGGGCCAGCGGCTGGTTGAACGACAGGTCCGCCGTCCGCGATGCGAGGGGAATTCGCCGGCCGTCCAGGCCGCCATAACCGCTTTGGTCGCGAACGAAGGTGCCTCGGCCCGGTTCACCGAAACGAGGCTTGCCGCCGCGAGTTGGGCGTAGACGCGCGTCGCTGTCGCCAGCGCTATGCCGTGCCGTCGGGCGAGATCGCGGTGGGTGGGCAGACGCGTGCCAGGGGCAAGAACCCCATCACGGATCTCCGCGGTCAAACGATCCACGATCTCGGTGTAGCGGCTGTTCGGCATCGAGAGCCTGCCTTGTATCTAGGACAATTATTCGATTGTTCTACCACACCCGGATACGCTTGCGGCGTTCAACCAACCAGTTGGGTTGGACGTCCGCCCGGGGTCGCTACCACCGGTTTCGTCCAACCCGGTCGCAAGGAGACCCTCGTGGCAGACAGCAAGCTCGAGACCGATTACCTGATCGTCGGGGGCGGTGCGGCAGCTATGGCGTTCGCCGACACGCTGCTGGACGAGACTGACCACCGGATCGTGATGGTAGACCAGCATGACCACCCCGGTGGCCACTGGAACGACGCCTACCCCTTCGTCCGCCTGCACCAGCCGTCGGCCTATTACGGTGTCGGCTCACGGGAGCTCGGCCAGGGCGTGAAGTACCTCAGCGGCCCAAGCGCCGGGTCTTACGACCTGGCGTCACAAGCCGAGATCCTCGACTACTACGACAAAGTCATGCAGCAACGGTTCCTGCCCTCCGGCAGGGTGACATGGTTGCCGATGAGCGAGTATCGGCAGGGACCGCACGGCAACCACTACGTGACGTCGTTGGTGGGCGGGTCGCAGATCGAGGTCGTGGTCGGCAAGAAGCTGGTCAACGCGACGCACGTGCGGACGAAGGTTCCTGCCACGCACGGACCGCGGTACAGCGTGATGTCGCAGGCGCAGCTGATACCGGTCAACCGACTGCCGGAGATTCGCAGGCCGCATCCCTGCTACACCGTGGTCGGCGCGGGCAAGACCGCGATGGACGCATGCCTGTGGCTGCTGGCGAACGGCGCTGACGCGGAACACATCCGCTGGGTCAGGCCCCGTGATCCCTGGATGCTGGACCGCGCGAATCTGCAGCCGTTCGCGGAGAACTTCGAATCCGCAATGCTCGGATACATCAACGGTTTTCGCGCGATCGCCGAAGCGTCGTCGATCGCCGATCTGTTCCGGCTCCTGGAGTCCTACGGCGTTCTGATGCGATTCGACCCCGATGTCGAACCACACGCGTGCCGCGCCGCCGTCGTCTCCCGCGGCGAGCTTGACCTGCTTCGGCAGATCACGGATGTGGTTCGGCTCGGTCATGTCAACACGATCGAGACGAACCGCATGATCCTCGATAACGGAACGGTCGACGCCGATCCCGATACCCTCTACATCGACTGCAGCGCAGTAGGCATCAACCAGCCGCCGCGGAATGCCGCCGTGTTTGAACCGGGTGTCATCAACCTTCTGCTGACGCGACAGATCCAGCCGGTCTTCAGTGCGTCGTTGAACGCCTTCATCGAAAGCCGATTCGACGACGACGACGAGAAGAACTCGATGTCCCGGGTCGTGCCGTATCCGTCTGTCCCGCTCGACTGGCTGCTGATGTGGCAGGCCACTCTCCTGAACGCTGCTCAGTGGACGCGACGGCCCGAAGTAAAACACTGGGTGTCCCGAAGTCGGCTCGACGCAGTCGCCGCAGCCAGGCGTGGTCTCGATCCCGACGATCCGCATCGCCGACAGCTCGGCGGCCTCTTCAAGCGGAGCGCCGTCGAGGCCGCGGTGAAGATCCCGCAATTACTCGAGATGCATGACAGCGCCAAGCACACAAACGGCGCCGTTCTTCTAGGGAGCTAGCAATGGGACGAATCGAGATCGATTCCGGAACAATCCATTACGAATCAGCTGGGCCCGAGCACGGCAGGCCGGTCGTGTTCGTGCACGGGTACTGGATGGGCGGCCAGGTGTGGCACCCGGTCAGCCGACGGCTCGCCGACCGCGGGCTGCGGTGCATCGCCCCCACCTGGCCCATGGGCGCGCACTCGCAGCCGTTGCGCCCCGGTGCCGACCGAACGATCACCGGTGTCGCCGGCATCGTGGCCGAGGCCCTTGCCGCCCTGGATCTCCGAGACGTGGTGCTCGTCGGCAACGACTCCGGCGGTGTCGTCACGCAGCTCGTCGCCGTACGCCATCCCGAACGGGTCGGAGCCATGGTGCTGACGAGTTGTGATGCGTTCGAACACTTTCCGCCACCGATCCTCGATCCGGTGATCGCGGCGGCCAAGTCCAAGACAATCTTCCGGGCGGCGATCCAAGCCATGCGGCTGCCGCTTGCCCGCAGGCGCGCATACGGCGCGCTCGCGCACAGCGACATCGGTGATCTCGCGCGAATCTGGGTACGTCCGGCGATGTCCGATCCGGCTGTCGCCGAGGACCTGCGCCTGCTCACCCTTTCGTGTCGCACCGAGGTCACTACGAGTGTCGCTGCCCGGCTGCCTGAGTTCCACAAGCCCGCGCTCATCGCGTGGTCGGCCGACGATCTGTTCTTCGATCTTGCAGACGGCGAACGGCTCGCAGCCACAATCCCCAACGCCCGGCTCGAGGTGATCGAAGGAGCGCGCACCTTCTCGATGATGGATCGCCCGGACCGGCTTGCCGACCTGGTGTCGTCGATCGCGGTGCGCACGTAGATGGCCCGGATGCCCGCGATCCGGCGACTTCGGCCGACCGACGGCCCTGCGTTGCTCAGCATGTACGAGCGCTGCAGCAGAGGGACGCGGTACGCCAGGTGGCTGTCACCAGCCTCAACTTTTCCAGAGCCCTATCTGCTGTCCCTGCTGGCCTGCACGTCCGAGCATCTTGCGGTGGTGGCGGTGTGTGACCGCCAACCTCGAGGTGTGATCGGATTGGCAAGTGCAGCAGCGGCTTCGGATGGATGCCGCGAGCTCGGGTTTCTCGTCGAAGACCGCTATCAGGCGCAGGGCGTAGGCCGACTGATGCTCGATGCTCTCGTGGAGTTGCTCGATTCGAGCGAGGACTTGTACGCGTTCGCTCTGTCGGACAATCGTTGGGTGTTCGACAAGCTCGCGCATCTCGGCGCCCTCGCGATCCACCATGAATACGGATTGAGCGATGTTCGTGTTCTCAGAGGGCCTGCAATATGACGCGGGAGTGGCTTACGACGACGGGCCGACCCCACCCCGACCGCTGTAGGCTGGGCGTCTACCCGATAGTCGAGTCGAAGCAGGCTCGCTACAGCGATATGGACGTGAACGGGCACCTGAACCATCTCGCGTTGGAAGCGCTGCACGAGGATGCGCGGGCCGGAATCAACGAACAGTACGTTCCCGGTACGTACGATCCTTCGAAGCGCACGCACCGACTGGTGACCTCCCAGAACGTCGTTCACTTCCTTGCGGAGGCATACTGGCCGGCTACGATCATGGTAGGCATAGGAATTGGCGGTATTGGCCGCAGCTCGCTCGTCGTTTCCTCTGGCCTCTTCCTCGAGGACCGATGCATCAGCGTCTGCGATATGACCCTGGTGCTCGTGGGAGATACAGGACCGGTCACCATTCCAGAAGACACCCGAGAAGTGATGCGAAAACTGATGCTCCACAAGGGAAGAGACGCATGACACAGTCCGCGAACTACCAACAGTTCCTTGCCCTTCACGAGCGGCCGGGGGCGTTCGTGATGCCCAATGTCTGGGATGGGGTTTCGGCCCTGATCATGAAGAAGGCGGGTTTCCCCGCTCTCGCCACCTCATCGGCTGCGCTCGCCGCCGCACTGGGTCGCCACGACGGGCGCCACGCCGTCAGCGCCGCAGAGCACCTTGCCCACGCCAAGCTACTCATCGACGTCAGCGGATTGCCGGTCAACGGTGATTTCGAAGACGGCTACGGCGAAACCCCCGACGACGTGGCCGCCACAGTTCGTGCCGCGATCGAAACCGGGCTGGCAGGAATCGGCGTCGAGGACACGTCGGCCGATCCCGCCAACCCGATACGCGATTTCGACGACGCGGTCGCACGGGTGCGGGCCGCGGCCCAAGCAGCGCGCGGCGGTATCGTGCTCACCGGCCGCACCGACAACTTTCTCCACCGCCGCAACGACCTTGACGATACGATCCGTCGACTCACAGCCTTTGCCGAGGCCGGTGCCGATGTGCTGTACGCCCCGTATCCGCCGGACATGGCGGCCGTCAGAGCGATCGTGAAGGCAGTCGCCCCCAAGCCGGTCAATATCGTCGTGGGAACCAAGTCCGAGACACCCACGGTCGCCGAACTATCGCTGGCCGGCGTTAAGCGCATCAGCACCGGCGCCGCGCTGTACACGCACCTCGCTGCGGCACTGCAGACGGCGGCAGCGGCGCTGTCCGAAGGAGACCTCGCGACCGCCACCACCGGCATGCCGTTGCGCGAGGTGGACGCCCTGATTGAGAACCTCACACCGAAATTGCAGTGAGGGTCGCTATCGTCGGGGCGGGCACAACCCTGGCCGCAATTTCGACCCGAGACGACCAGTACGGCAATCTCTTCGATCGGATTCAGGTTGGGCGAAAGAGTAGTCCTACAGAATGATGTCGACGGCGTCATCGACAGCTGTATTCGAGTCCAGTTCGGCGACAACGACTTGGTCGAACATATTGGTAACGCCAATGAGCACCACGTCGTAGTCGTCCACCAGCGCCAGGGTGATCGTACCGTTCGTGCGGACGGCCATGCCCGTCAAAATACCTCCCTAGGGGTGTAAAAACATCCTCCCTAAGGGTGTTGACTGAGATCAACCGGGATCATCCGTCGCATGATCAAGAGAGGTGACGCATGACCGACCATCTCACCGAACCCGCCAATTCGGCCGTCCTGGCACACGACCGCCATTTCGCGGTGCGGGCGTCCTGGAGCGACGGGCTCGTGGTGCTGTCCGTCAGCGATGCGGTTGACGTCCTCACCGCGCCAGCGCTGTCTGAGGCGATCTGCAACGCACTCACGAATTCACCTGCTCGACTGATCGTGGACCTGTCCGAAGTGAATTTCCTTGCGACCGTGGGCATGAGTGTACTGGTAGCTGCACAGGAAGCGGCTGAAGCGATGTGTGTGCGATTCGGAGTCGTCGCCCAAGGGGCCGCTACCAGCAGGCCGATCCGGTTGCTCGGAATCGACGCCTTCCTGGTTATCTATCCCACCCTGGGCGAGGCGGTGCACGATCTTCCCCCTTCTGGGTGGTCGACTGGGATCAGAGTCGCGCAAACAGCAAGTGAAATAGAAAGGGCTGCACCGTGATCGTGCTTGGAATCATCTTGCTCATCGCCGGTTTAGTGCTGAAGATATCGATTCTATCGACCATCGGAGTCGTCTTGCTGGTCATCGGCGTCGTCCTCGCAATCCTGGGTTCAGTGGGACGTCCAGTGGCCGGCAGGCGCCACTACTTTTGACGCCCAAGTGAGCGCAGTCAGTCGAAAAGCTGGTCCAGAGCTTGCTTTTCGAGCTCAACCCACCGACTCACCTGGTTACGAACCACTTCGACGTCGTCCGGGCTGAAGTGCCGCGCCCCGTCTGGCGTGATGCGACAGATGTCCATCGGCGCGCCGACGCTCGGCGACGTGGCGTCAAGCGCTTCGAGCACACGCAATGCCGCCACCACCCCGTAGTCGACGTCCCGCTCAGTCATTCGGAAATGACCCAGTAGCGCATGCGCCTGCTGGGCCATTGCCGCACCACTGCCGACCGCCTGGAAGCCGACTTCCTCGTAATGCCCGATCAGCCCGTGTGGATCAAGATCGACAATGAAGGGAACGCCGGCAGAGTAGCCCGCAGCCAACACGTAGGTGGCGGGAGTGCCTGATGCTTTCTGTCCCGGCACGTCCTCGATGAAGTTCGCATAGTGATGCTTGAACACCGGCAGCAACCGTTCCTGCAGCGCATGTCCGACATTCTTCGCCTCGACGACGGCGTCCGGCTCGGCATTGAACATCTGCTCGACGTCGTAGAGCACCGCCCGCGATCCGCTGCCGCCCCAAGCCGCGTGGGAGCCGAGAGGGTGAAGCTTCTGCGCCGGGTAACTCAGGCCCCTGCCCCCGTCGGTGATCTGCGAATCGGATGCCATCACGAGTCCGTTGGCGCAACGAAGTGCGAGGACGACGGTCATCCGACGATCGTCTCACGAGGGATCAAATCCGACCGTTGCGTCGGTCGTAATCCAACGCATCGGCTGACCGTCTGCGCGGATCGCCATACCCGCCGCCACCGGCGGTCTCCACGCGTAGCACCGTGCCGGGTTGCAAGGTGAGCGACGCCTTCTCCGCCAAGCCGGTGACCTCGACGCCGTCCGGGCCGATCACGGTCACTCGGGTCGGGAGGGCATCCCCACCCCCGTCGGCGCCACGCGGCGCGAAGTCGGGATGGGTCTGCTCCGAGTAAAACGTGACCCGCTGGGGCACTCCGACGATCAGATACTCGCGACGCAACCCCAACCCGCCGTTGAAGGTTCCTAAACCCTGTGAGCCGGCGATGAATTCGGTCTTCAATACTCGCACGCTGTAGTTGGTTTCGACGACTTCGGTCGGCATCACGCCCACATTCGACATGTAGGTGTCCACCCCGTCGATGCCGTCCCCGAACGCCGTCGCACCGGTTCCGCCGCCGACCACGTCTGCCATCACCGCCGGCTGCCCGGTCAGCGGGCTGATCGAGCCCACGTTGCAGCAGAAGAAGCTGACAGTGCTGCTGCCGACGGCCTTTTCGGGCCACATTACCGCCATCGCACGGATCAGCGTATCGGCGAAACGTTGACAGGTGTTGTGGCGCACCGAAACCGCAGCGGGCGGATCCGGATTGAGCACGGTTCCTCGCGGCGCCTCGATATCGACGGCGCGCAGCAGCCCATCGTTGGCACCCAGCTCGGGCGCGACAACCGCGCGCACCGCGTAGACGATCCCCGCCCGCGAGCTGGCCCACGGCACATTCATCGCACCGGCGACCTGGCGGTCGCATCCGGACAGGTCGATGGCGAGCCGGTCCCCTCGCTTCACCACCCGCACGTGAATTCGAGTCGGGGGTCCGCCGCGGCCGTCGTCGTCGAGGAACCCCTCTGCCTCGCCGATGCCGTCCGGCAACCCCAACAGCGCCGTCTTGACGCCCTGCTCGACAGATTCGAGCATGCGGTCCATAACCTCGAGCACCGCGTCGACGCCGTACCTCGCTGTCAGCTCCGCGATCCGTTCGCTGCCGAGAGAGCACGCCGCACGCTGAGCCCGCAGATCACTGACCGTGCTGCGCGGATCCCTGATGTTTTCGGTGATCACCGCGATCAGGTCTTCGTTTTCAACCCCGGCCACCGCCAGCCGCACCGGCGGGAGCACAAGGCCTTCACCGAAGATGTCCTCCAGCTCGGGCCCCTCGCTTCCCGGGTTCACCCCTCCGACGTCGATGTGGTGCGCGGCCGTTCCGCCCCACGCCACGAGCCTTCCGTCGATGAAGATCGGCGCGATGACGTTGACGTCGGGCAGGTGCATCGCCCCCATGAAGGGGTGGTTGGAGATGAAGGCGTCGCCCTGGGTGATCCTGCCCTGCCACCGCTCGATGATGGCCTTCACCACCAGCGACATCGCGCCCAGCTGCGCCGGAATGTAGTCGGCCTGCGCCACCAACTCGCCGTCGGCGGTGAACAGCGCGCAAGAGAAGTCGTCCATGTCTCGGATGATCGGGCTGTAACTGGACCGTTTGACGACGTTGCCCATCTCTTCGGCGGCGGACTGTAGCGCCGCCGCCACCACCTCGAACGTAACCGTGTCAACGGTTTTCATCTGCGTCCTCCCCGTTGGCGATGCCGGTTTCGGCGATGAAGATATCGCCGCCACCGATTACTTCGGCGCACTGACCGTCCAGCAGAACCGTGGTCGAGTCCATCTGCCTGATGATCGCGGGCCCCTCGATACGGTCCGAGTCGAACAGCATCGTGCGCTCGTACACCGGTACCGACGCCGTCGGATAGCCGGGGATGCGTACGTCTCTGCGGGCCACGAGAGCACGCAGCGCACCACCCTCCCCCGTGGTGCGCGATGGGGCGGCATCGGTGCGGCCGTACTTGCCGACCGCGGCGATACGCACCGTCACCAACTCGACGGGTTCGGTGCGGTTCGCATGCCCGTACCGCTGCTCGTGGACGGCGTGAAACAGCTCAGGAATTACCGCCAGATCCGTTGGCTCCCAACCGGTCAACGCCACGTTCAATTCGTAGCCCTGGCCGAGGTAACGGCAGTCGGCCGACGCGGTCACCGTGATCTGATCGGCGGCCGCACCGTCACGCATGAGTTGCTCCGTCGCCGCCCCCGCCGAAGCGCGGAACCATTCGGCCATCCGCGGTACCGCGGCGTCGGCGAACGGCGTCAGCACTGTCTGTGCGTCGTCGAGGCGCAGGCCGGCCACCAACAGTCCGTCGGCCGAGAACAAGCCGGGCCAGCTCGGTACCAGCACGCCGCGAAGCCCGAGGTGGCGCAGCAGCAGGCCGGCGTGCAGCGGTCCTGCGCCGCCGAACGGCACCAAGGTGAAATGCCTTGGGTCAAGCCCCCGTTCGACGCTGACCTTGCGCACCGCACGCACCATGTGGGCCAGCCCGATTGCGAGGATGGCCTCGGCCGCCTCCTCGGTTGTCATGTCCACCACGCCCGCGATCCGGTTCACCGCGGTGCGGGCGGCATCCCGGTCCAGGACCAGGCCGTCGGCCAACTCATCGGTGCCCAGCGTGCCGAGCACGACGTGCGCGTCGGTGATGGTCGGCTCGACACCCCCACGCCGGTAGCTCGCCGGGCCGGGGTCGGCCTTCGCCGACAGTGGGCCGACGCGCAGCCGTCCGGTCAGATCAGTCCACGCGATGCTGCCGCCGCCCGCGCCGATCGTGTGGATGTCCACGGTCGGGGCCAGCAAGACGTGATCATGGACCACCTGCGAGCTGGTGAACGGAATGCGTTGCGCGCGAACCAGACAGATGTCGGTCGAGGTGCCGCCCATGTCGAGGCTGATGACATCGTCGAGGCGGTGCCGCTCGGCGGCAGCCACCAACCCCGCTACCCCGCCTGCGGGCCCCGACAGCACAAGACGGTGCGCAGCGGCCTCCGCGCGGGGGGCAGGCACACTTCCGCCGTTCGACTGCATCACGAGGAATGGCGCCGACACCCCAGCCCCGTCCAGCGCGTCCACCGCGCGCTGCATGTAACCTCCGATCACCGGCCGCAGCGCGGCGTTGATCACGGTGGTGGCCGTGCGTGGGTACTCCCGAAACTCGCGAGCCACCTCGCTGGAGAGCGTCACGGGCAACCCGGGTAGCGCTGTGCGCAGGGCAGCGCCAAGGCGCTGCTCGTGGGTGTCGTCGAGGTAGCTGAACAACAAGCTGACCGCGACTGCCTCGACATCGAGTTCGGCCACTTCGGCGACGAGCCGGTCGATCTCGTCGTCCGTCAACGCGATCAGTACCTCACCCGTGCTGGTGAGCCGCTCGTCGACCTCCAGCCGCGCGAACCGCTCGACCAGATCGCGGGGCCGTTCGGGGGTCAGGCTGTAGACGTTGGGCCTGCTGGCTTGGCGGTAGCCCATCACATCGCGGAAGCCACGCGTGGTGAGCAACGCGACCGGTGCGAGGTTGCGGGTGAGAATCGCATTGGTGGCCACCGTGGTGCCGTGGCACAGCAGCGCGATGTCGTTGACGTCCATACCGCGCGTCACGACGCTCGACACCGCGTTCGACAGACCGCGGGACGGATCGTCCGGAGTGGACGCCACCTTGGCGACGAGCACGCGGCCGTCGCTGCAGCGCGCGACGGCGTCGGTGAAGGTTCCGCCTGCGTCGATGCTCACCGTCCAGCTGTTCTGGTCCACGTGCTGCCTTCCCTCGCGCGACCGGTGCCGCGACACCCAGTACAGCCCGCCACCCTCACCGGCGTCATGCGTCATTCGACGGACCGCCCCCTCGTGCCACGACTACGTCGAATGGCGGATGCTGCGTCGAGCGGGTCGGGCCACAATCGCGGAGATGGCAGGAGGACCGATGCAGGACTGGCCCGATGGCGCCCGCTACGCCGCGACGATCAGCTTCGACTTCGACGCCGAGGAGGTCTGGATCGGCGAGGATCCCGCGAATGCGGAGCGTCCCGGCGTGCTGTCGCAGGGCACCTACGGACCCAAGGTCGCTATCCCGTTGCTGCTCGACTTGCTGAGCCGCCACGACGTGACCGCGACCTTCTTCATCTGCGGCGGCGACGCCGACCGTCACCCCGACCGGGTGCGCGAGATCCTGGCCGCGGGCCACGAAGTGGGTCACCACGGCTACACGCACCGCTCGCCCACCGCGCTGTCGGCCGCCGAAGAAGAGGACGAGTTGGTCAAGGGCCTCGAGTCGCTGCGCCGTCTCGGCGCCGACGTCGTCGGATACCGCTCGCCGTCATGGGATTTCAGCCCCAACACATTGCCTCTGCTGACCAAGCACGGCTTCGAATATTCGTCGAACCTGATGGACGACATCCGGCCCTACCGGCACCAGGGCGGCATCGTCGAGGTGCCGGTGTCCTGGCTGCTCGACGATGCCCCGCACTTCTGGTTCGCCAGCGACACCTGGACCAAGACAATCCGCACGGTTGACGAGGTGTACACGCTGTGGAGCGACGAACTCGACGGGATCGCCGAGCTGGGTGCGCATTACATGCTGACGATGCATCCGCAGTTCATCGGCCGCCCGTCGCGGCTGAAACTGCTCGACCGGCTGCTGCACGACATGGCCGTATCGGGCGCATGGATCGCACCGGCCCGCGACGTAGCGCGACGCGTTCCATGACTTCCAGGCCGTCGTGCGCGATCGTCACCGGGGCCGCGCACGGCCTCGGCGTCGGCATCACCCGCCGACTCCTGGCCGACGGCTGGTGCGTACTGGCGGGTGACGTAAGCCCGGAGCTCGACGAGCGCTTCGCGCCGGGAGCATTCGACGGTCGGGTCCGCACCGCCGTGGTCGACATCGCCGACGCCGAGGCATCCGAAGCCCTCGTGCGAGCGGCCATGGTGTCCTTCGGCCGTGTCGACGCCGTGGTCAACAACGCGGGAATCGGCGGCCCGGGCGGCGACCTCGACACGGTGGCGATGGCCGACGTCGAGCGCACCCTCGACGTGAATCTGCTTGGCGCCGTGCGGTTGTGCCGCGCCGCCATCCCCCATCTGAAGGCCCAGCGCTCGGGCCGCATCGTCAACATCGGCTCGGTGTACGCGCAGCGGCCCGTCGTCGGCGGCAGCGCCTATGTGATGGCGAAGGCGGCCTTGCACGGCTTGTCGCAGTGCCTGGCGCTCGAACTCGGTTCGTTCGGGATCACCGTGAACACCGTCGCGCCCGGCTACATGATGACCCGCATGCACGAGGAGGAGGTCGAACTGCAGGCAAGGACGGCCGGTATCGACGCGCCGCAGATGCTGCAGCGGTTGCGGGACGAGGTGCCGCTGGGCAGGCACGGTACGGACGCGGACGTGGCGGGCGCGGTCTCCTGGCTGTTATCGGACGATGCGTCGTATGTCACGGGGCAGACGATCGGGGTCAACGGCGGGATCGTGGTCAGCTGATGGGCCGGATCGTCGTCACGGGGGCCGCCTCCGGAATCGGCGCGGCGGTTGCCGACCGTGCGGAGGCCGACGGGTGGGACGTCGCGCGTCTCGACCGCGAGTTCGCCGACATCGACGGTAGGCAGGGCCGCTACCACGTCGATGTCAGCGAATCAGATTCCGTTTCAACCGTTTTCGCGGCGATTGGCTCGCAGTGGGGCGGCGCGCCCGACGCGTTGGTCCACGCCGCAGGAATATACCGGGTCCGGCCGTCCGCCGATGTCGACGCGGCCACGTGGGATGCGACGCTGTCGATCAACGCCCGCGGCAGCTTCCTTGTCGCCCGCGCGGTCGCCGAGCTGATGATCGGGGCGGGCACGGGCGGCTCGCTGGTACTGCTGAGTTCGGTGGCGACGTTGCGCGGGGATGCGTTTGAGCCAAGCGCCGCTTATTCAGCGAGTAAGGGCGCGGTCAGCGCGCTGGTGCGTCAGCTCGCGGTCGAATGGGCCGCAGCGGGTATCCGGGTCAACGGGGTGATGCCCGGCGTGATCGACACCGCGATGACAACGATCACCAGCGATGCTTCTGCCACGGCAGACCTGTTGCGGCGGCTGCCGTTGGGGCGGCTGGGCCGAGCCGATGAGGTTGCGGCGGCGTGTCTGTTCCTCGCAGGCCCGCAGTCGTCGTACATCACCGGAGCCGAAATCGTCGTGGACGGAGGGTATCTCGTCTCGTGACCACTCAGGAGCTACCGATCATCAGCGTGCGCGGCGGCGCCCGCGAGCGCGGCGTGCAATACGGCGAGCAGGCGTCCGCTCGGGTGCGCCGTACCCGCGATGCCTACGCCGAGGTCTACGCGCACTTCGCGACTTGGGACTGGGATCGTGTGTGCGAGGAAGCGCAGCCATTCGTCGCGCCGATCAAGAAGTTTCACCCCGCCTCCCTCGACGAGATGACCGGTATCGCCGAGGGAGCAGGCCTGGAGTTCGTCGACGTGCTCGCGATGAACCTCCGCACCGAGATCCTGTTCGCGGCCAAGGTGCGCGCCGCGGGCGCCGAGCTTCCGCCCGCACTGGACTGCACGTCGTTCGCGGCAAGGACCGCTGACGGCGACCAGTTGGTGGGCCAGACCTGGGACTGGCTCACCTTTTCCGCCGAGACTGTCGTCCTGCTCGAAGCGACGCGGGACGACGGGCCGTCGTTCATGACCGTCGTCGAGGCGGGGCTGCTGGCCAAGCTCGGCATGAACTCCTGCGGGCTTGCGGTGGCCACCAACGCGCTGGTGACCTCCGCCGATGCGGGCGAACCCGGCGTCCCTTACCACGTCATGCTGCGCGCGCTGCTCGATACGCGCACACCTACTGAGGCCGCGACCCTGCTGCAATCCGTGAGCCGCTCATCGTCGGCGAACTACCTGATCGGAAGCGGCGACGGGCTGGCAGTCGACGCGGAAACGCGGCCGGGCGGCTACGCGGCGATCGCCTGGGACGTGCCCGACGACGACGGACTGTTGTTGCACGCCAACCACTTTTCGGTGGCGCCACCCGGCGATGGCGACGTCAGCGACGTCGGCACCCTGCTGATGGCCGATTCGCTGTTCCGCCTCCAGCGGGTGCGTCGGCTGGCCCGCGAAACCAAGGGTGCCGGAGTGGACGACTGGAAATCCATCCTCTCCGACCATGCCGGCCATCCGATGGGCATCTGCTGTCACCCGGACCGCAGCGCCCATCCGATGGATCGGTGGACCACCGCCACCGGCGCGATCTTCGAACCGGCCTACCGCCGGGCCCACGTGTCGGTGGGCAACCCGTGCGACGGCCGCTGGCTGACACGGGACTACGCGCAGATGTGGGCGTAGAGTTCGTCACCGCGGCTTGATCAGACCCGCACCGGCAAAGGAGACGGATGTCGAGGGTCATCGCGGAACTCACCCTTGAGGCGGGCGTACGTGTCCGCGACGTCCACCCGTCCGTGCCGTCGCGGGTCATCGACTACGCGCAGGCCTTCTTCGCCACCGCTCGTGACTCGCTGCGCTTCCTGTGGCGCACCGACGACCGCTGGCTTGCGGTACACCTCGTCCGCAAACACTACGACCCCGATTCCGTTGCCGCGGGCGGTCGCTCACCCGGTGACCGGGTCTCGGTCCGTATCGCCGAGGTCGAGATGCCGCGCGGCATCACTATTCGCGAGGTCGACGTGCTGACGCTGCTCGCGCTCGGGCTGACCAACTCCGGGATCGCAGAACGGCTCGGCACCAGCGCGCGAACGGTGTCGACCCAAATCGAGCGGCTGCTGACCAAACTCGACCAGGGCACCCGGGGTGGGCTCGCCGCGCTCGCCGTCGATTCGGGCCTGCTCCGCCTGCCGATCCCCGGCGGCGTCGACGGCACACCGGGCATCGGCATCGTCGAGCTGGAGTCGATCGTCACCGCGGTCCCGCGTCCGCACGCCGCGCCGCTGCGCCCCGCCTATCCACGCAAGCGGAGCCTGATGGTCGGATCGCTGATCCCGACCGGGGCGGCGGCGGCCGACGGCGTCGAGGTGCGACACGGCGCGTTGCTCGCCGTGGAGGAGCTCAACGCCACCGGGGGCGTCGCGGGTCGCCGGGTCGAACTGGTCACGGCGGAAGTGGATCTCTTCGACTGGCCCAGCGTCGAACGGGGCCTCGGGCGGCTGTTCGCTCGCGAGGTCGATGCAATCACGACGAGCTATGCCAGCGCCGAGAACTCCGCCGTCATCGACGTCGTCGCAGATTACGGAAAACCGTTCCTGCACACCGCGACATACGCCGAACAGGTCGAGCTGACCGAGGCGAATCCCACCCGGTTCGGTGCCGTGTTCCAGACATGCGCGTCGGAGACGTTCTACGGTGTCGGCCTCATCCGGCTGCTCAGCGAGTTGGAGAACGCCGGTGTGTGGCGGCCGAGGTCCCGGCGGATCGTGAGCATCGAGGCGGCGACGTCGAGCACCCGGGTGACCAACGAACACTTCCTGGCCACCGCGGCGCAGGCGAACTGGTCCCTGGCAGATCTGATCCGTGTGCCGGTGCCGTCGACCGACTGGGACCGGGTGGCGCAGCGGGTCGCTGCCGTCGACCCAGAAGTCGTCATGGTCACCCACTTCCTGGACCAGGAGGTCGTCGCGTTCCACCACGCCTTCCGCGCTGCGGGACTGCCGTCACTCGTCTACTGCGTGTACGGCCCTTCCATCCCCGGCTTCCAGGAGGCGCTCGGCGGGGCGGCCGACGGGATCATCTGGTCGACGACCACGGGAACCTACGACGACGTGCTGGGCAGGCGCTTCCGCCGGCAATACGCTGCGCGCTTCGGCCGCGAGCCGGGCTGGTCGCAGGCGGGCGCCGCCTACGACCAGGTGAACCTGCTTGCCGCGGCCTGGTCGGCGACGGCAACCCGGGACACCCCCGACGTGGTGCGCTATTTGCGGCGCTGGCCGCACCGCGGCGTCAACGGCGTCTACTACTTCGGTGAAACCAGCCAGTCAACGCTGTCCTATCCCGATCTCACCCCTGACGCGTCGATGGGGCAGGCGCACATGGTCTACCAGATTCAGGACGGATCGCACCGCGCTCTGGCGCCGGAGCCGTTCGGCTCGTGCACGCGTTTCCGGATGCCGGCGTGGTGCACACCGCTCAAGTCCGCCTGAACTGCGCCGGTCTTCTCCGGACATCCTCGGATGGAGATCCGTCAGATGACGGATGCACCGGGCAGCGGCATTGGCTGTACTTCTTACACGCTGGACCCCGTGGGCCCCGTGACCGAGGAGCGAGCCAATGACGGAAACGCCATCCACTGAACGAGCACGCGGCGTCTCCCGCCGTAATTTCGTCAACGGAATTGGGATCGCGGGCATCGGCGGTCTCGTCGTCGGCGGCGGCGCGGCGTGGGCGATCAAGCCGTCGTCTTCAGGCGGCGGCGGAGGCGGAGCGTCGGGCGAGCCCATCAAGATCGGCAGCGTAGCCCCGATCACCGGACCGTATTCCGGTGACGGTCAGGAGATGGTGCGCGGCGCCGAACTGGCCATCGAAGTGGTCAACGGCGCGGGCGGCGTCGCGGGACGTCCACTGCAGCTCGTCACGGCCGACATCTCGGACCAGGCGCCGGAAAACTTCATCCAGGCCGCTCAGCGGTTGGTGTCGCAGGAAAAGGTCTCCGCGGTGTTCTCGGGGTACACGTCGACCACGTCGGCCGAGTACCAGATCTACGGCGATGCGGGTGTGCCGATGATGCACACGAACACGCTGCAGGCCAACACCGATTACGTCGTGAAGAACAACATCAAGAACATCTTTCAGTGCTGCCCCACCGAAATCTGGTACGCCAACGGCTTCATCCAGCTCATGCAAGAGTGGATCAACACCAAGGCGTGGACACCGAGTACGAATACGGCAGCGGTCATCTCGAGCAATGACTCCTACAGCATCTCGATCGCGACCGTGTTCCAGGACGGCTTGAAGAAGATGGGCTGGGACATCACGCTCTACGACGAGGTGACCGCACCCAACGCCGACTGGGGTCCACAGCTGGCGAAGATCCGCGCCAACCCACCAGGACTCATCTTCATCACCGACTACATTGCCGGCGACCTCGCGAGCTTTGCCACCCAATTCGCCAGTGCGCCAACACCTTCCCTGCTGTACCAGCAGTACGGGCCGAGCGTTCCCGAATACCTCGACCTGGCGAAGGCGGCGGCCAACGGCGTGCTGTGGTCCACGACCATCGGCACGCTGCCGGATGCGATGGGTACCGACTTCCGCGACCGCTACCAGAAGAAGTACAACGCCCAGGCCGGCCTCAGCCAGTCCGGCGCCCAGTACGACATCGTGCGCCTATGGGCGCGCGCCGCCGCGCAGGCAGGCGACCCGAACAACTTCGAGAAGGTGAACGAATTCCTCAAGGCCACGCTGTTTCGCGGTGTGGTCGGCACCTACGCCTTCGATCAGAGGGAGCTCACCGCCGTGCCCTACCCCGATAAGGTCAATGACCCCAGCCTCGCCATGCCCCACTTGACCTATCAGATCCAGGACGGGAAGCAAGTGCTGCTGTCGCCGCCGCCGTACGCGCAGGGCCGGTTTGCGTTACCGGCCTGGATCACGTGAGTCGATGACGGCTCCCCTGTTTGAAACCGATTCCGTCACAAAATGTTTCGGTGGCCTGACCGCTGTCGACGCGGTGTCCGTGTCAGTGCAGACCGGACAGATCTTCGGCATCGCGGGCCCCAACGGTGCAGGCAAGACCACCTTTTTCGACG
This sequence comes from uncultured Actinomycetota bacterium, assembly GCA_963848855.1. Classification (GTDB taxonomy): domain Bacteria; phylum Actinomycetota; class Actinomycetes; order Mycobacteriales; family Mycobacteriaceae; genus Mycobacterium. Next base: position 372,819 of record CAWKFL010000001.1, on the reverse strand, counting down.
TCGTGACAGGAATGGCCCGCGCGACCTCGGGTGAGGTGCGATTCCGCGGCGAGACGATCACGCATGCCAGCGTCACCGAGATCTGCCACCGCGGCATCGCTCGAACGTTTCAGCATCCCGCCGTCTTCGACACCCAGACGGTGCTCGCCAATGCCGTCGTCGGAGCGCAGTTCGGCGGCGGGCGGCGCTGGTTCTCGGCTCTGCGTAAGGATCCCGCCGTGCTCGAAACCGCTTGGTCGGAGCTGGAATTCACCAGCCTCGCCGATAAGGCGGGCCGTGAGGCCGGGCCACTGCCGGTGTTCGACAAGAAGCGGCTGATGATTGCGTCCGCGCTCGCAACCGGGCCGGAATTGCTATGCCTCGACGAACCGTTCGGCGGGCTGAGCCTCGCCGAGATCGACGAACTGATCGACCTGCTGAGCCGGATCAAGGACCGCGGCGTGACGATCGTGCTGATCGAACACGTCATGCGGGCACTGATGACGCTGTCGGACCGCGTGCTCATCCTGAACCAGGGCAAGTCGCTGTTCGAGGGCACGCCCCGCGAGGTCGTCGCGCATGAGGAAGTGGTGCGGGTGTACCTCGGAGAATCGATGTCGACCACCGACCTCGGGCCCGACGATGCCTGACGCGCTCCTCGACGTCGCGGGTGTGCGCGCCGGCTACGACTCGACCACCGTCCTACACGGGGTGGACCTGCGGGTGGGGCGCGGCGAAATCTCGGTGGTGATCGGCCCCAACGGTCATGGCAAGACGACACTGCTGCGCGTCATCAGCGGCCTGGTGACGCCGTCTACGGGAACGATAAGCCTTGCCGGACAGGACATCACCCGCGCCAGGCCCGAACGGATCACGGCACGGGGCCTTGTCCACATCCCGCAGGGTGATCTGTTGTTCCCCGATATGACGGTGCTGGAGAATCTCACCCTCGGGGCGTTCCTCCGCAAGGACGGCCGGGCCGGACGGGCACGCCGTCTGGCCGAGGTCTACGACGTCTTCCCGCGCCTGGCCGAACGCGCATCGCAGCGCGCCCGCACGCTGTCCGGCGGGGAGCGCCGCATGCTCGCGCTGGGTCGGGGCCTCATGGCCGAAGCTCAGCTGCTGATGATCGACGAACCGAGCCTTGGCCTGGCGCCGGTGCTCGTCGACGAGGTCTACCAACAGATTTCCCGCATCCACCAGTTGGGGCTGACGGTGCTGCTCGTCGAGGAGAACTTCTCCCGGGTGCGCGACCTCGCCGATCAGCTGACGTTGATCGAGAACGGCTCGGTGCGTGCCGCGGGCACCGTGCAAGAGGTCCTCGCGGATCCCGCGGTCGCGGCCACCTATCTGGGGCTGGAATCGTGAACCTCGTCCTGCAGACGCTCGTGAGCACCATCGTGCAGGGCTCGATCCTGGCGCTGATAACGATCGGGATGAGCCTGGTTTACGGCACATTGCGGGTGCTCAACATGGCTCAGGGCGTGATGGTGATGGTCGGTGGGATGGCCGCCTACGTGTTCGTGGCCCAGTGGGGGCTGCCGGTGTGGGCGTCACTGGTGTTCGCCGCCGCCGTCGCGTTCGCGCTCGGCGCGCTCACCTACTACGCAGCCGTGCGCCCGCTGCTCGGGCGGCCGGGCATCGATTTCGAGATGACGGCTTTCATCTCGACGTTCGCGATCGCGACCATCGTCCAGAGCATCGTGCTGGCGGTCTTTGGCCCGCGCCAGAAGCCGTTTCCTGAACTCATTTCGGGCAGGCTCGATCTGATGTCCGGGGTGTCGATCACCTACCACTCGATGCTGATGGCGGTTGTCGCGGTGGTCGCACTGCTGGGGTTGGGAGTGTTCCTGACCCGATCACGTTACGGGTTGGCGATCACCGCCGTCGCGCAGAACATCGACGCGGCGCGACTGCTGGGCATCCCCGCCACTCGCGTCTACGTGATCACCATCGGGATCGCGGCAGCGCTGGCGGGTATCGCAGGAGTCCTGTTGGCCCCGGTCTATTTCGTCTACCCCAACGCGGGCGATCTACCGCTGCTGCAGGCGATGATCGTCGCGATCTTCGCCGGCCTCGGCAGTGTTCGCGGCACGATCATCGCGGCGTACATCATCGGTTTCGTTCAGGCCGCGGTGTCGATCTTCTGGAGTTCGACGTATTCGCTGCCCGTGCTGTACGCGGTCATCCTCGTCGTTCTTCTGGTGCGGCCGTGGGGTATCGACGGCAAGCCGCAGGAGGCCCGGTTGTGACCACCGAGACCGAGCCAGTCTCCGCATCTACGACCGCCCGCTGGTCGCCGGTCCAAATGGGTTGGCCCAGGCCGCAGCTCATCGCCGTGGTGGTCGCGCTGCTTGCCGCGGGGGCGTTGCCGTTCGTGGTCCCTGACCGCAGCTGGCTGAGTGTGGCCACGCTCGGGGCCGTCTGGCTCACGCTGAACCAGAGCTGGAATCTGGTGCTGGGGTTCTCCGGGGTGTGGCATTTCGGCCAGCTGGCGATCTACGCGATCGGCGCTTACGTGGCGGCGCTGCTGAGCCTGCACACCGCGCTGCCCGCCGTGCTGGCGGTGCTGCTGGGTGGGCTTGCGGCGATGACGGTGTCTGTGCTGCTGTCGCTGCCCGCGCTGCGACTGCGCGGAATCTACGTGGCGCTGATGACATTCGGCTTCGGTGAGGTCATCCGCCTGCTGATCGTATCCGACCAGACCCGGGTCACCGGTGGCACGTACGGCTTGTCCGAATTCCCCGGGTTCGGCCTCGACGCGCTCGACGCGCTGACCCGCGACCGCGTTCACTACTGGATCGCGATCGCGGTCGCCGCCCTGACGGGGCTGGCGATCTTCGCGATCATCCGCTCTCCGCTTGGCAGCGGTCTGGTTGCGCTGCGGGACAATCCGCCGCTGGCCGCCGCGCGTGGCATCAGCCCACGCGTGCTGCAGATGGTGGGCTTCGGTGTGTCGGGGTTCTTCGCCGGCATCGCGGGCTCGCTGTACGCGTTTGCCTTCGGCGTGGTGTCGCCGACGTTGATGGGGCTGGCGCCGATGACGCTGTTGGTCACCATGCTGGTGGTCGGCGGCCTCGGCACAGTCACCGGCCCGATCGTGGGGACCCTGATCATGACGTTCGTACAGGCGCGCCTGCAGAGTTGGCCCGACGTGCGCTTGATCGTGCTTGGCCTGGTCCTGCTGGTGATGATCGTCGCCGTACCGAGGGGCGTCGTGCCGCTGGCCGCGAAACTGCGGCGTCGGCTCGCCGACTGGATGGATGAGGGCGGTTGAGTCGCGTACGCACGCCGTAGCCGTGGCCGTGGCCGTGGCCGGGCCGAACGTTCCTTACCACTCGAAAATTTGACGAATTTTCGAGTGGTAAGGAACGTTCGCCAAAAACTCAGCCTGGGTTGCCAGCGAATATTCTCATCACGGCTCCTTCCTCAACTTTGTCCGAGAGCGTTGAAAACTTCTTCACTGCTTCGCAACTCAAACGTAGAGCTCGGCAAGAAATATTCACACATCCGTCCACCACATCCGTGACGATTGACACGTTTGGTTCACCGTGACGTTGAGCTAGTTTCAACAGCGTCGATCACTCAGCAGGATCCTTCGAACTGGTGATCCCCGTGGCACACGCCTCCTTGGAATGCGCCGCGATCCCACACGACGACATCAACGCGGAGTTCTCCATGCTCTCTTACGATCTCAGCCGCTTCGGTGGATCAGCCTGCGCCGCCAATCTTCCTGACAGATCGGAGCTGTGATGAGGCTGTCGTCGGCAGTCGTTCATGCCGAGCTAGAGATTCCGCCGAAGGGCTTGGCTAGGGACTAGAAGCTCAGGATTGCGGAGTGAAATCCGTGTCGGCTCTGTCGATTCCAAGAACTCTTCAAAATGCCAACGAGATATTCGGCGCCCCGTCGCATCTGGTCCCGACGGCACAGACCCGGGGCCGCGATGGCGAATCGTGATGAAAGCAGCGAGGTCTGCGGGCGACCGGCGTCTTGCGATACACAAGCGCAAACGATCCGCCGCGGCGTTCCCGATCCGGACATCGCACTCCCGGAGATCGCGGTACCGACTGTGGCGGTATGGCTGGCTTCATTCACGGTATGGGCGGCCGCGACTTTCGCGGTCCTGAGCCAGCCGAGTCGTTGGTGGTGGGTGGTCTCGATTCCCATTCAAGGATTCGTGACGTTCTCGATGTTCACGGTTCTGCACGAGTCCATCCATGGCGCGGTTGGTCGTCGGGCGTTTGTCAATCAGCTCTACGGCTGCTTGTCGATGCCATTCGTATCGATATTCGGAACTTTCCCCATGCTCAAGTACGTCCACATCGAGCATCACCGCAACACCAACGAAGACATTCATGTCGATCCAGATGCCTGGAGCCTGGCGGGTCCGGGTTGGCTGGCGCCGCTACGTTGGTTGACAATCGATGCCTGGTATTGCCACTTCTATTTGTCGCGCCTGCGGCGGCGCCCGCGCGGGGAGATCGCCGGCTTCCTGACGAATCTCGTTGTGGTCATCGCACTCTTGTGTGTGGTGTGCGCCCTCGGCCGCGAGTTGAAGGTGGTGGTCATCTACTTCATCCCACAGCGCATCGGGATGCTAATCCTCGCATGGTGGTTCGATTGGCTACCTCATCATGGTCTCGGCGCGACTGCAAAGGTCAATCGGTTCCGCACCACCAGATTGCGGGTGGGCTGGGAGCCCGTAATGACTCCGCTGTTGTTCTACCAGAATTATCACCTGGTGCATCACATCCATCCGATGATTCCGTTCTACCGGTACGTGCGGGCGTGGAAGAACAACCAAGACGACTACCTCGACCGCAACGCGCCGATCAGCACCGCTTGGGGTCGCGAACTGACGCCGTCAGAGTACCGCGCATGGCGCGAGACCTACTCGCTCAACGACGTTCTCGTCGCGAGTGACCAGCCCGCGCGAAATCGCTTCCACTCGCTGCGCGTCGCCGATGTTCGGCGCCTGACCGCCAATTCGGTGTCCATTACCTTCGACGTACCGAGCAACTTGGCGGCGCTTTATCGATTCGAGCCGGGCCAGAACGTCGTTGTGCGCGTGACCATCGACGGTCAGATACTGCGACGCAACTACTCAATATGTACGGCGGCTGCCTCCGACGTCCTGCGCATCGCAGTGAAAGAGGTAACGGGAGGCCAATTCTCGGTCTACGCAAACACCATACTGACGGTGGGTGACGAACTCGAGGTCATGCCGCCATCAGGACGATTCACGTTGGCACCCGCGCGGGCCAACGGCCGGCATATCGGAGCGATCGCGGCGGGTAGCGGTATTACACCGGTCATTTCGATTCTGGTAAGCGCTCTGATCGCCGAGCCGCATACCCGCGCGACTCTGCTCTACGCTGACCACGACCGGTCATCGGTGATGTTCGGCGCGGAACTGAACATGCTTGCGCGTCAGTTTGAGGGCCGGTTGAGCATCACATATTTCCTCTCATGTTGGGCAGGCGCGGATGTGATAGTCGGATCCGCAACTGCCGAGCCGACGTACGAGCGGATCGAGGCAGGTCGGCTGACCGCTGATCGGCTGGACTGCCTGCTGGAGCGGGGAAACGGCGATCTCGTAGGAGCAAACGAGTGGTACATCTGCGCGCCGAAGGAGCTGGCCATGGGGGTGATCCGCACGTTGACGAACCACCACGTCCCGGCCACACAAATCCACCGTGAGCAGTTCGCACCCACGCATCAGGTCCTGTGCGACGCGGACGCCGAGGTGACGACGTCCACGATCTTGGTGACGTTCGATGAGACGACAACCCCTACAACGACGGCGGGCGACGAGTCGCTGCTCGAGGCGGCGCTACGCGCCGGGATCGATGTGCCCTACTCATGCGTCGGCGGTTCGTGCGGAACATGCCGGGCCAAGCTGCTGGCCGGCAGCGTGCGCATGGAACACAACTACGCACTCGACGAAACCGACCTCGCCGAGGGCTGGATCCTCGCCTGCCAATCGCGGCCGACAACCGATGTCGTCCAAGTCGACTTCGACAACGCGGCAAGCAAATCGGTAGAACGGCCAGGGTTTGATTTGCAGCCACGTGCAAATCGAGTGTGGTCATCGGCTTTTCGCTGGCCTCGGCATCGACGCATTCCTCACGATGGGTATGGCGTCGGGTCGTCGTAACTCGCATACCTGCCTGCCGAACGTTCCTTACCACTCGAAAATTTGACGAATTTTCGAGTGGTAAGGAACGTTCGGCGAGAACTCAGTCATGGCATCATGATCGGCTGGATATCGACCCCATGCTCGGCCTTCGAGCGGACGATCACTTCGTCAACGCCGTTACGGTCGTGAAACGCGTTGTAGGCCAACCAGATCACTGGCTTCAGAGCTGGCGCAAGCTCGACTCGTTTCACCACCTCGGCAACCAGTTCGAGGGTAGCCGCAACGGTGGAGTAATCCAGGACGAGGCACGGTGTCGTGCGTATCTGGCTGAACGAGGCAAGACCGTCCATGGGGTAACTGCCATCGAGGTCGGCCTTCGTGATCCTGATCGGGATCAGGTGAACTGGTCCGTCTCCCGCATCGGACCCGGTGGCGGAGTCGGTGTCACCGCCCTCGGTTCGGATCGCGTCGAACAGATCGAGCCGAGAGCCGAGGTTCTTCAGCAGAAGCGGGGTGACGCTCAGGCGCGGTCCTTCGCCCGGCGCGGCGACGCGCTGTCTGTGCTCCCGCGTGAGTTCTAGCTTCGTTTGCGGGCAAACCGGGTACATGTCGTTGTCTCGCAGCGTTTCTGGCTGATATCGCTTGCGATAGTCCGCGGGTAGTTGATGGAACCAGTCGACGAAGGATCGGGTGAGGTACTTCACGTCGGAGAACCCGCAGCTCGTCGCTATCTCCAGCATCGTCGCGTCGGTCGACAGCAGCAGGTTCTCGGCCATCGCCACCCTGATGTAGCCCAGCAGGCCGCTGAAGCTGATCGCGGATGCCTCTTTGACGAAGTGCGACACGTAGGACTTCGAGTAATGCTGTTCGCGCGCAAGGAGTCCGAGCACATCGCGTTGCGCCGCGTTCTCACGCAGAAACCGCGTGATGGCAAGGTATTTCTCGCGTTGCGCGCCGGTCAGTGTAGCTGCCCGGTTGTAATAGTTCTCCAGCGAGTACCCCGCGCACAGCAGCCCCACCAGTTCCCGACAACGCTGCTGGGTCGGCTCGGGTGGGCCGTCGATGAGATCGAGGATCAAGCCGCGCAGGAGCGCCTCCTGCCGACGGTAGCGGGCCAGGTCAAACGATTCACACGCGAAGATAATGTGCTCGGCGAACGGGTCGACGTCGCGGTATTCCGCCAGATCGATGTGCACCAGCGCCGTCACATTGTCGGCGGAGCCGGTCAGTGCGTGCGGATCGCCACGGTTGAGGACGGCGTAGTCGCCCGTCTGAAGGTCGAAGTCCTCACAGCTGACCTTGATGTGCAGATCGCCGCGCATGACGTAGACGATCTCCAGTGCGTTGGCGTGGCGGTGCACATTCGTCTGGCGTACGCAGTGCACCCCGCTGATGACCGCAGTCCCCGGAGCAAATGCGACGTCCGACTCGAACATGCATTAGTGCTACCAGGTGAAGACGCCATCCTCCACGGTCAGTTTTCCGTCGCAGAACGTCAGGTAGATGTTGGCGGCGTTGTAGATGACCATGGGATCCGCGGTCGGGTCGCGCCGCAGCACCAGCAGATCGGCCAGCTTGCCCCGTTCGATGGAGCCGATGACATGGGACATGCCGAGCGCCTCGGCGCCCACGACCGTCGCGGCGGTGATTGCCTCGGCCGTCGACATGCCGTATTCCACCATCGCGCGCAATTCGAGTGCGCTGTACTCACCGTAGGTGGTCAGCGGCTCGTACACCGTGTCTGATCCCAGCGCGATCTTGACTCCATGCGCCTTCGCGGTTTGGAAACTCTGCACCGCCTGCTCGCTGTAGCGATGCCCGAACTCTTCGTCGCGGTGGTCGTAGAGGTCGCGATAGAGGAACGCGTCGGGCCGGGGTTTCGACAGGGAATTGGTGCCGACCGGGACGAAATCGCGGTGCCAGTTGACGATGAGCTGCAGGGTGGGCACCAGGATGGTGCCGCAGCGGGTCATCTCGGCGGCAAGGTCGTCGTCGATGTCCTCGCCGTGTTCGATCGTGTCGCACCCCGCCTTCACGGCGAGCTCGATGGCCTCGCGATTCTCGGCGTGGCACATGACAAGCGTGCCCGTCTGCCGGTGGGCCTCCTCGACGCACGCGCACAACTCGTCGAAGGAGTAGTGGACATCGTCGTTGCGGTCGTGCGGCCAGTTGTCGCCGCCGCTGGCAAAGATCTTCACCGCGTCGGCGCCCTCGCGCAGCAGGAATCGGACAGCCTTGACGATCTCGTCCCGGCCGTCGGCGACGATGCCGAACACACCGTGTTCGCGTACGTATTCCGGGGTGAATTGAAACAGGTCGGCGTGGCCGCCGGTGCGCGTCAGCCCGGGACCGCATGCAATCACCTTCGGCCCGGGAAGGTTCTGTTCGAAGAACAGCCTCTTGAGATACAGCCCGTTCCACGAGACGTCGCGGACTGCGGTGAACCCACGCTTCAGCAGCTGTTGGGCTTCATACACAGAACGCATGGCGCGCAACAGTTTCGGCTCCGCGATCACACCGATCTCCTGGTCGGTGATCTCGGCCCGCCCGCCCGCAAGGTGCACATGGGCGTCGATCAGACCCGGCATCACGTAGTGGCCGTCGAGATCGATTTCCTGGACGTCGGCGTCGCGGCGGTACTGCGACATCGGAACCACATCCGCGATGCGTCCGTCGCGCACCACCACTGCACGGCCCTGTGCGGGCGGCCGGGGATGCCCGTCGACGACCGTCACGTCTAGCAGCGCAAAGCTGCTGCCCACCTTCAACATTGGCGTCAGCTACCGGTGACCGCCGTGTACGCGTCAGTGAACTCTTTCACCTGCTCGTCGGTGAGCGGCGGCCACTGCTTGACCTTGTCGAGCACATCCTGCGGCGGGTTGATGAGCGGATTGGACGCCGCGTCGGGGTCGATTTTCCTCAGCTCCTCGGTGATATCCGTCAGCACCGGGATGTACTGCGTGTACGCGACGAGCTTGGCGTAGTTCGGCCGGTCGTAGACGTAGTCGATCCAAGCCTCCGCTTTCTGGTTCTGCGTCGTGTAGGGCATCACCATGCTCTGCAGCGTCATGGTGCCCCCAGCTTCGGGAATAACGAACTTGAGGTCGGGATTGTCGGCCTGCAGCTGCACTACATCTCCTGAATAGGCTTGTGCGACTGCGACATTGCCCGCAGCAAGGTCGTTCGCGTAGTCGTTTCCGGTGAACTTACGGATCTGGCCTTCGTCCTTCTGTTCCCGCACCAGGTCGACGGCCTTCTGCACCGACTCCGACGTCGGGTCCTGCGGCGAGCTGCCCTGCGAGAGCATGATCATTCCCAGACCGTCCTGCGTATCGGACAGCATCGAGACCTTGCCCTTGAACGCGGGATCCCACAGATCGTCGACCTTCGTGATGTCCCGACCGGTCACCGCCCGGTTGTACGCGAGGCCGACCATGCCGGACATGTAGGGAGCGGTGAACTTACGGCCGGGGTCGATGGTCGAGTTGAGGATCGCGGGCTGCAGGTTCTCCTTGTTCGGCCATCGCGACTCGCTGATTTCGGCGAGCCACCCGAGCCGGATCAGCCGCGCGGCGATGGTTTCAGAGGGGATCACCAGATCGCAGCCGATGTCCTGCTTGCGCGACAGCGGCTCCTTGTTCTTGGCGAACCACTCCTCGTCGTCGTTGTAGTCCTCCTTGTAGTCCACCGTGAGGCCGGTGGCCTTCTGGAACTCGGCGACGAATCCGTCTGCGATGTACAGCGGCCAGTTGGAGACTCGCAGCAGCCCGGAGGCGGGCGAGCCGTCGTCGGCCACCGCCGTCGTTGTGGTCGCGCCACCAGGGCCGTTGCCCGAACTACAGGCGGACAGGGCCGCCGGCCCGAGGACGATCGTTGCCGCGGCAGCCGCGCCGCGACCGAGAAACTGCCTGCGCGACGTCCGGCTGATGTCGATGTGCATGCGCACAAAGAGTAAGGACGACGGCACGGCCTGCACATGGCAAATGTGCTGTCCCGGCATGACGATGACGCTGTTCCGCAACCCCGCCAACCCGCCAGCCCCCGCGCCGAACGTTCCTTACCACTCGAAAAATCGCCAGATTTTCGAGTGGTAAGGAACGTTCGCGCCAAGCTTTGGCCAGCCCGGGCTTAGCGGGCGTCGAATGCGATGGGCAGCGCGACGGGACCAGCAATTCCCACCAAGGGCTTCCACGGTGCCTCGCCCACGCGACGCAGGTTGCGCATCCGACGCGACATGACGATCAGGGCCTCGGCTATCTCGCGGCGGGCGAGGTTCGCTCCGAGGCAATAGTGCGCGCCTGCGCCGAACGTCTGCATCGGCGCCGCCCCTTCCCGCGTGATGTCGAGGCGATCCGGGTCCTCGTACACATCGGGGTCGCGGTTAGCGGCAGCCGTGTTGACCGACACGAACGTGCCTGTCGGAATCACCACGCCCTCGTACTCAACGTCTTCCGTCGTGATCCGCCTCGCGGTAGTGGTGACGGGGTAGAACCGCATCAGCTCCTCGACTGCCTTCATCGCGAGGCCGGGTTGCTCGGCGAGCAGCTCCCACTGATCCGGGTTCTCGCAGAAGACTTCCACGCTGGCGGCCACTTGGTTGCGGGTGGTGTCAGTGCCCGCCATCAGCAGGCTGCCGGCAAGCATCCGCAGTTCGGCTGTGCTCAGGAAGTTGCCATCGTCCTCGGCCCGTATCAACTCCGAGATCAGATCGCCGGTGGGCGAATCACGGCGCTCGGCGACCATGTTGTCGACGTAGTTGTCGAGCTCACCCCACGCCTTCAGGATGTCCGGCTCGTACTCGGCGGCTTTCCATGTGAAGGCCTTGAAAAACTCGTCGGCCCATGCAGAGAAACGTTGCCAATCACCTGCTGATGCGCCGAGCAACTCACAGATGACCGGAACCGGGTAGGGGTTCGCGATGTCGGCGACGACCTCGCAGCGTCCGTCGGCAACAATCGGGTCGATCAGCTGCGTGATGATGTTGACGATCGTCGCCTCCAGGCGCGCGACCGAGCGGGGTGTGAATGCCTTTGCGACAAGTCGGCGCAGACGCGCGTGATCATCACCGTTGACACACAGGATTACCGCGCTCACCCGATCCCACAGCGGCCCCGACGTGAGGCCCAGCATCTCGAGGCCCATACCGGGCGGTGTGATGAGCCGGTGATCGCGCAGCGCGGTGTGCGATAGCTCGTAACGCAGAATCTCAGGCCCGTGCGCGCCCATCGCAATCGGAGACTGGCGCCGCGCCTCCTTGAGCGCCGCGTGGGCGGCCTCAGGCGTGGGCGCGTCCTCATACGAAACGGTGGGTAGGCCGGCTTCGTACACGGTCGGGTACTTGCGCGCCATCGGACACCTTCGATCTATCCGGAGTATGGATGTGTAAACGCCCGTGAGCGCGACAGAGATGCGCGACGTGTGGTCAACGTCACTGAAGGTGACGTCGGAGGGCTAGCGCAGCTCGGCGCAGACCGCCTCGCCGAGCGACGCTGTAGTCGCGGATCCGCCCATATCGGGCGTCAGCGAATCGCCGCCGCGGCCGAGGACATGCTCCACCGCGGTCAGCACCGCCGCAGCGGCAGCCGTCTCGCCGAGGTGCTCGAGCATCATGCTTGCGCTCCAGATCTGACCCACCGGATTGGCGATTCCCTTGCCCGCGATGTCGGGCGCAGAGCCGTGCACGGGTTCGAAGAGACTGGGAAAACGCCTGTCCGGGTTGATGTTCGCGCTCGGCGCGATGCCGATAGTGCCCGTACACGCAGGCCCGAGATCCGACAGGATATCGCCGAACAGGTTGCTGGCGACGACGACGTCGAACCAGTCCGGATGCAGAACGAAGTTCGCGGTGAGGATGTCGATGTGGTACTTGTCGACGTCCACGTCCGGGTAGTTCTGCGCCATGGCCACCACCCGCTCATCCCAGTACGGCATCGAGATGGAGATGCCGTTGCTCTTCGTTGCCGAGGTGAGGTGCTTCTTGGGCCGGCTCTGCGCGAGCTTGAACGCGAACTCCAGGATCCGGTCGACGCCGACACGGGTCATCACCGTCTCCTGGACCACCGTTTCACGGTCGGTGCCCTCGAAGATCCTGCCGCCAATGCTGGAGTACTCGCCTTCGGTGTTCTCCCGCACGACGTAGAAGTCGACATCGCCGGGGCCGCGGCCCGCCAACGGACTTGCGACACCGGGCATCAGATTGACGGGCCGCAGGTTCACGTACTGGTCGAAATGGCGCCGGAATTGCAACAGGCTGCCCCACAGCGATACGTGATCGGGTACCACGTCCGGCCAGCCGACGGCGCCGAAGAAGATCGCGTCGAAACCGCTCAATTGTTCAAACCAGTTGTCCGGCAGCATCGCACCGGTTCGCAGGTAGTAGTCGACGCTGGCGAAGTCGAACTCCTCGTAATCGAGCCGGAAGTCGAACTTGTCGGCCGCGGCATCCAGCACCCGTACGCCCTCGGGCACCACCTCCTTGCCGATGCCGTCACCGGGTATCACGGCGATTCGATGGTTGGCGCCCATGCGCAAGCCCCTTCATTCAATTCCATTGACACTTCGATCATATCCATTACGAATCCAAAACCCAATTCGCGTAAGCGAATACGCGTATTCCGTCCTTCCGTCGCCCTTCCCTGCGTGCTAGGATTTCAACACCGATTCTGCGGGTGAACCCTTCAGCGCCCAGATTGGATATCGTGTGTCGTTAGTTACCCCGGCGGTTCGGGCTGCCTTGCGACTCGGTGAGGTCTGTGGCACGTTCCGGTACGCCGTCTACCCCACCGATGTGGAGCGTTTCGTGCTCGGCAGTGCCGACAACGGGCCCGCGTGGGCAGTATCGACACCCTATGTCTCAGGCCAACTTCCATTCGGAACACCTGCACCTCCTGCCGCATTCATCGCCTACGATCCCTACGAACGCGGCGATCTCGATATCGAGGGTTATCTCGCCGACATCCCGTATATCGCGACGGGTGGCGGTAATGCGTACAACGAAGTTCATTACGAACGGCCTATCCGAGTGGGCGATGATCTGGTCGGCGAGTCACGTTCACCGATGTCTTCGAAAAGGCGGGGCGCGCAGGCACGCTGTTGTTCCGCACGCGCACAACGCGTTACACGACCTCACCTGAACAGGGCGGTGAGCTCGTCGCCAACACCACTTGCGCCCACATCCGGGCGTTCGACACCACGCGGCGCAGGGACGATTCCGAATGACCGACTCCGGCTTCCCGGTCAGTGTCGGCCTCGAGCTTCCCACTGTCACGCGGACCCCTGGCGCCGAAGACCTCGTCCGGTTCGCGCAGGGCACGAATGATGCTGCGCGGCTTCACTATGACCAGGACGATGCACGAAGCAGGGGCTTCCCGACGGTAATCGTGCACGGAGCGCTGAAGGCGACGCTGATGTCGCAGGTCCTCACCAACTGGGTCGGGCTGTGCGGCTGGGTGAGCGACTTCCGCGCAGAGTACCGCGCACCGGATCCTGTCGGAGTTACCCTCATCGCACACGGGATCGTCTGCGACGTCGAGACGGTGGCGCGTCCGGACCTACGCGCATGCATGTCGACGTCTGGGTCGAGAACGAGGATGGCGTCACGACAAGCACGGGACGTGGCACGGTCGTACTCGATGCCTCCTGAGCACTAAATCGCCTGTGCCCGACGAAGTTCAGCTATCTCGTCATCGCTGAAGCCGGCGTCCCTCAGTACTTCATCGGTGTGCTGGCCATGCAGCGGCGGAGGGGTGCGGACGCTGGCCGGTGTGGTGTCGAGTTTGTAGGGCACGCCGAAGAACTTCATCGGCCCCACCGGCGTATCGAGCTCCACCACCATCTCGGTGTGTGCGACCGCGGGGTCCGAAAACGCCTCCCCCATCGAGTTGACCGGCGCTGCGAACATGTCTTCGGCTTCCATCAGCTCTATCCACTCGGCCGTCGTTTTGGCGGCGAGCGCCTCCTCCATGATCGAAGTGAACTCAGCGCCGTTGTCGTAACGCGCCCAGTACGTGGCGAACCGGTCGTCCTGGCTGAGGTCGTCGATGCCGAGGATCCTCGACAGCGTGCCGATCTGGCGCCCGCTCGACAGCGCGATGTAACCGTCCTTGGTGGCGTAGAACCCGTACGGCGGCGGGGTGTACGGGCTCGCATGCCCCGCGCGCGGCCGCTGGGGCTCACCCGCCGGAGCGTTGAGGAAGTGAAGTCCCCACTCCGCCATGCCGGCAATGGCGGATTCGTAGAGGCTGGTCCGCACTCGCTGACCCTCACCGGTGCGGACCGCGTGCACGATCGCGCAAGCGGTTCCGAATGCACCGTTCATCGCCCCGAGCGTGTCGGCCACAGCGGATGCGACGGGAACCGGCCTGCCGTCCACGCTGTTGAGCTGACCCCACCCGGTGCGGGCTTCGATCAGCACGTCCTGACCGGGCTTGGCGGCATGCGGACCGTCAGCGCCGTATCCGGTGGCCGACACGTAGATGATGCGCGGGTTGAGCTCTTTGCAGCGCTCGTAGGACAGACCCAGTCGATCCATCACACCGGGCCGGAAGTTCTCGTAGAGCACGTCGAACTTGGGGATCAGCCGTTCGATCATGGCCAGTCCCGCAGCGGATTTCAGGTCCGCAGTGACACTGCGCTTGTTCCTGTTGTTGGCCAGAAAGCCCGCGGCATAGATCGTCGAATCCTCGCGGTCCTGTCCGTACCGGCCGTTGGCGCCGTACCGGTCGTCGCTGCGCCCGTCCGCGGTCAGCGACACGCGGCGCTCGACCTTCACCACATCGGCACCCATGTCGGCGAGCATCTGGGTGGCGTAGGGGCCCTGCATCCGCTCGGTGAAGTCGAGGACCCTTATTCCGTTGAGCGGTCCCGCCGGACCCGCCATCTCAGATGGCCTCTTTCTCGCGCAGTCGCTCGATCTCGTCACGGCTGAAGCCGACCGACTCCAACACCTCGTCGGTGTGCTCACCATGTCGAGGCGGCGCGGTCCGCACGGCTGCCGGAGTGCGCGACAACCGGTACGGCGGCGCAGGCAGTTTCAGTTCACCGACGGGCGAATCGATCGTCGCGATCATGCCTTGCTGCGCGACCTGATCGTCGGTGAATGCTTCGGCGAAGGATTTCACCGGTGCCGCGAACAGCCCCTCCGGCTCCATCAGCTCCATCCACTCCGCGGTTGTCTTGTGCTGCAACGCCTCTTCGAGCAGTTGCTCGAATTCGTGGCGATGTTCATTGCGTGCGCGCGGCGTCGCGAACCGCGGATCGGCCGACAGGTCAGGCACTCCCAGAATGCGCGACAACTCCGGGATCTGACGCCCGCTCGACAGCGCGAGGTAGCCGTCCTTTGTCGCGTAGAACCCGTATGGGGCGGGGATGTACGGGTGTGCATGCATGACCGTGCCACGGTCGGGTTCACCCACATCGGTGTTGAGGAAGTGCACGGCCTGTTCGGATTGCGCGGCAATCGCGCTCGCCAACAGGTTGACCTCCACACGCTGGCCCTCGCCGGTGCGCTCGCGATGCCGTAACGCCGCGAGCACCGCGATCGCACCGTTCATCCCGCCGAGCAGATCGGTGATCGACATGCCGACCGGCATCGGACGACCGTCGGCGCCGATGTTCATCGCCCCGAAGCCACCGATCGCCTGGGCCAGTACGTCCTGGCCGGGTCGACGTTCGTACGGTCCGTCGGACCCGTAGCCATACGCCGAGGCATAGATGACCGACGGGTTGATCTTCGCGCAGTCTTCGTAGCCGAACCCGAGGCGGGCCATCACGCCGGGCCGGAAGTTTTCGTAGACGACGTCGCAGATCTCGACGAGCCTGGCGACGACGGCCTTGCCCTCGGCGTTCTTCAAATCGACCGTGACGCTTTTCTTGTTGCGGTTGGCCGCGAGGAACCCTGCGGCGTAGAACGAGGTGTCGGCGGGGTCCTGACCGTAGCGTCCGTTGGGCCCGTACCGCTCGTCGGGCCGCCCGTCCACTGTCAACGACACCCGCCGCTCGACCTTGATGACCTCCGCACCGAAGTCGGCGAGAATCTGCGTGCCGTAGGGCCCCTGCATGCGCTCGGTGAAATCCAGCACGCGGATACCTGCCAGCGGACCGGCCTGGGTCGCCTCGCTCATTCGTGTCCTTTCAGTTGCGCCCGGGACGGGTCTATGTTCGAGTTGCGGTAAGGGCCTCGGGGCCGATGTCTTCGCCGACGATGCTCTGGCCATTGCTGGTCAGCGGTCCGGACATCGTCGAGGGCGTCACCGGTCCCCTGCCACGCCCGCGCCGCCGCGAATCGACGAGCAGCGACGCCCGCGGATCGATCCACGCGTATGCGAGGTCGATGATCAGGTTCACGAGGATGACCATCGTGGCGATGACGAATACGCACGCCAGCACCAACGGAAGGTCCCGTCGTTCGATGGCCTGGATGAACAGGCTGCCGATTCCCGGCCACGCGAAGATGGTTTCGATCACCACTGCGCCGTTGAGGAAGCTGGCCAGTTCGTCACCGCCGACGGTGATGATCGGGATCAGGCTGTTCTTCATCGCGTGCCTGCGCACGATGCGGCCCTCGGTCATGCCCTGTGCGCGCAGCGTCACGATGTAGGGCTTCTGCATCTCCTCGACGAGCGCCGACCGCGCCACCTGCGCCAGTCGGCCAACGGGCCGAAATGCCAGCGTGAGCGCGGGCAACAGGACGTACTCGATGCCGCCGTAACCGGAGGTGGGCAGCAGGTGTAGCTGTACGCCGAACACCAGGATCAGCATCAGCCCCAGCCAGAAATCGGCGATCGAAACGCCGGCGAGCGACACCGTGGTGAGGATCCGATCCAGCAGACCGTCGGGCCGCAGTGCCGACAACACACCGAGCGCCAACGAGATCGGCAGGGCGATGATGAACGTAACCACCGTCAGGAACAGCGTCGCGGGCACCCGCTCCAGTACGAGCGGTAGTGCGGGCACCTTCTGCCAGATGGAGGTTCCGAAATCGGCGTGCAGCCAACCCGAGAACGACCGCCAGAACTGCTCCCACAGTGGATCATCGAGTCCGAGCGACGCCCTGGTGTCCAGATACAGCTGATGGCTCGCCGACGGCGGCAGGATCAACCGGGCGGGGTCTCCGATCTGATTGACCAGAATCCAGACCACGACCAGGACCGCGAGCAGTACCAGCACGGCGTGCACGGTCCGCTTGAGCATGTATCTCGCCAGCATCGCCGGATCTCCTCAGTAACTCCCCGACTGAACCGCCACCGGCTTCTGCTCGGGCCGGGCCGCAGCCAACTGGTCACGTGCCGCTGCGGCGATCAGCCCCGCGTCGGAAAACACGGTGACGAAATCGAATCCACGCTCGAGGTAGCCCTTTGCGACCGCGCCCGCCGGGGTGTGCATGCCGACGGCGACGCCGTGGCGGCGGCACGCATCGGCGATCGACTGGATCGTCTCGATGACGACCGACGCTGTCGATCCGGGCTTCTCGCCAAGCGCGAGGGCCAGATCGCTGGGCCCGATATAGACGCCGTCAACTCCTGGCGTCGACACGATCGAGTCGAGATTGGCCAGTGCCGAAGCGGTTTCGATCATGATGATGCACGCGACGTCACCCAGTACCTCCGGGTCGGTGCTGCCCATCACGTCGCGCGCCCGGATCGGGCCGTACGACCGCTGGCCCGCGGGTGGAAAGCGGCAGGCCTGGACCGCGGCGATCGCGTCCTCGCGCGTCTCGATCATCGGCACCACCACGCCGAGCGCGCCACCGTCCAGCGCCGACATGATCGCGGCGGGCTCGTTCCACCGGACCCGCACGATCGGCGCCGCGCCCGAGGCGCTTATTGCCTGAATCATGGGAAACGCGGTCGAATCGTCGATCATGCCGTGTTGCTGGTCGACACAGATGTAGTGGTATCCCTGCCTGCCAAAGATCTCCGCGGCGAACGGGTCGGGCAGGGTGCACCACGCACCAAGCACCTGCTCGCCCCGGCGCATCGCGGCGGTCAACGGGTTCTCGAAGCTCATGTCTTCACTTTCTTGATCGGGTGCCGGGCAAGCTATTTCGCCTGCCCGGCACCCGGTCGGTCAGTTGTTGAGGGTCATTTCCTTGAGCAGAATGAACCCGTCGATTCGCGGCTTCCAGTTGAGCCGTTCAGCCAGCCCGAAGTTGAAGTTGGGCTGACCGATCGGCACCACGGGCACCTGGTCGTAGACATACTTTGCGATGTTGGCCAGCGCCTGCTGGCGCGCATCCCCGGAGGTGCCGACCGCAGCGGTGAACATCTTCTCCAGCTCCGGATCACAGTACGCGGAGGTGTTGCCTTCGCAGCTGTAGTAGGACACCACGCTGCCGGAGTAGTCCATCAGCTCCTGGCCGTGCTGCTGCAGACCCAGCAGTGTCCGTTCCTGCGGGATGTTCTGGTAGCCCATCGTCCACTGCTGTTCGAACGCCGCCGTCTCCTGCGTTTCGCTGGTCACGCCGGTCATTCCGATGGACTTGAGGCTCTCGGCGATCAGCTGCACCACCTCGTTGGCGCGGAGGATGTATCCCTCGCGAGCCGACACCGTCATCGGTTCCGTCACGTCTACACCGTCGGCCTTGGCCGCGGCAATCAGCGCCTTGGCCTTCTCGGGGTCGTAGGGATACGGCGGCAGATCTGCATATCCGACCGCAGACGGACCGACGATCTGACCGACGACCTTACCGCCGCCCAGGATGTCGTTCATGATCTGTTCTTTATTGAACGCCATCGAAATCGCCTGGCGCACACGCAGATCCTTGAGTGCCGGGTTCTTCGTGTCGATTCGCAGGATCACCGTTTCCACGGTCGGCGTCGACTCGCACTTCGGCGATGCGTCACACTGCTCCTTGGTGAGCTTGGGCGCCAGGTCGGCCTCGCCGCGCTGCACCATCGCGGCCCGCACCTCGGTCTCCGGCCGGAACACGTAGGTGGCCTTGGTGATCGTCTGCTTACCGCCGGAGTCGGCGGCGTCCTTGCCCCACCACTCGTCGTTGGGCACCAGGACGATGTTCTGGCCACGGTTCCACGATTCGAGCTTGTAGGGTCCGGTGCCGACCGGGTTGGTCTCGTAGCTGCCGAGATCGTCGGTGACCTGCTTGGCGGACGGGATCGTGACGAAGTACAGCCGCGTCGGAAGGATCGGATCAGGCGCAGCGGTCTTGACGTTCAGCGTGTACTTGTCGACCGCGCTGGCCTGGATCTCCGGGCCAAGGAAGGTCCGCATCGGGAACGCGTTCTTCTGATCGAGCACGTAATTCAACGACGTCGCGGCCGAATTCGCGTCGAATTCGGAACCGTCGGTGAACTTCACGTTCTGGCGCAGTGTGAACTGCCAGTTTGTCGGGTCTACCTGCTTCCATGACAAGGCCAGTTCGGGGACGAGGTCGTTGGTCTTGGGGTCACGGTTGATCAGCGCTTCTTCGATGTTGCGCAGAACCGGATGCCCGTCGTTGGAGTAGGCGTTCCAGCTCGCCAGCGTGCGCGGTTCCTCGGGCAGCGCGATCGTCACCTCGGTACCGGTGCTGCCACCACCGCCGCCTCCGCTGCCGCCTGAACAGGCCGCCAGTACGAGGGCGATCGCCATGAAGACGCCGGCGAAACCGGCTCGCGCACGGCGCCATCGGCCCACCGGCCCCATTGCCGTTCGTGAGTTCACGTGGTTCTCCTCTCTGAGTGTCGCGAACCATCGCCGTCTTTGGCGAATCTCTGGGTGGCCGCCGCATACGACGGCTGCCGGTGACCGGCGTCGCCGGCCAACATCTGAAATGCGGCGACCAGCCCGCGGTCGGCCAGCGGCTCCGGGGTCAGCGCCACCTTGGCCAGCCGCAACGCGAGCGGGCTCTTGGTGGCCAGTTCTGCGGCGAGTTCCCTGGCGACCACGACGTGGTCGCCGGCCGGCGTCAGTCGGGTCACCAATCCCCGCCGCTCGGCCTCGTCGGCGCTCACCCTGCGGCCGGTGAGGATCCAGTCGGTCGCTACGCCGACTCCGACGATGCGCGGAAGACGTTGCAGACCACCGGATCCGGGCAGACTACCAAGCGACACCTCGGGCATGATGAACACGGCGTCAGCGCCTGCCACGCGGAAGTCGCACGCCAACGCCAGTTCGAGGCCGCCACCCACGCAATAGCCCTGGATCGCCGCGATCACCGGCTTCGTACATGCGGCGATGCGGTTCTTCGTTGCGAAATCCAGTGCCACATAGTCCTGTTCAGCTTGGCCGGTGAGCTGACCGATTTCGGCGAGGTCGGAGCCGGAACAGAACGCGCGGCCCTCACCCGCGATGACGATGGCGCCCACGTTGTCGTCGCGTTCCAGTGCCACGATCGCGTCACCGATGGCGACGTGGCTGTCCGAGTCAAGCGCATTGAGCACAGCGGGTCGGTGCAGCGTGATGACGGCGACCCGGTCCTCGCTGATCTCGACCGTCGGCAGTTGGTTGCTTACGGTCATGACCTTGCTCCCGCGTTAGCGGCGGCCGAGGTCGCGGCCAGCCGACGTTGCGCCGATCGCTCACGCGCCACGACGGGGTCGGGTTCGGGCACGGCCTGCATCAGCGCGATCGTGTACGGGTCGTGCGGATCGCTGTAAATCTGTTCGCGCGGACCGATTTCCTTGATCTTGCCGCCCTGCATGACCACAATACGGTCGCACAGATGGCGGACCGTCGCTAGGTCGTGGGCGATATAGACCATCGTCAACTCGAGCCTCGACTTGAGGTCGACGAACAGGTTGAGGATCTGCGCCTGGATCGACACGTCAAGCGAAGCCACTGGCTCGTCACAGATGAGCAGGCTGGGCCGGACCGCGAGCGCGCGCGCGATGCCGATGCGTTGCCGCTCCCCGCCGGAGAAGGCGGCGGGCCGCCGGGGCAGATGATCCGTGCGCAGCCCGACGAGTTCGAGCAGTTCGACGATCTCGTCGCGCACCTTGGCGCGCTTCTCCTTTGGCCGGTGGATGTGGATGCCCTCGGCGATGATGTCCTCGACGCACATCCGGGGGTTGAGCGACGAGTACGGATCCTGGAAGACCATCTGTGCCCGCGCGCGGTAATCCCTGATCTTGCGCCCGCGGAACGACAGCACATCGTCGCCCTCGAACCGGATGACTCCCGAGGTGGGCTCGATCAGTCGCAAGATGCAGCGCGCCGTCGTGGACTTCCCGGAACCCGATTCGCCGACCAGGCCGACGGTTTCGCCGCGGTTGACGGTGAAGCCAACCTCATCGAGCACACGCGTGGCGTGCCGTCCCGACCCGAACTCCTTGACGAGGTTCTCGACCTCGATCACCGCGTCCGTCATCGCAATACCCCCGGTTGTTCGGCCAGCCAGTTGGATCGATGGCAGGCGCTGGGGTGGGATCCGTCCGGCGGGGTCAACAGCTCAGGGACCTCGGCGCGGCAGATGTCTGCCGCGTACCGGCAGCGCGGGTGAAATGCGCACCCGGACGGAAGGTCCGACGGCGACGGCGGCCGCCCGCCGATGGTGGCGAGTTTGTCTGGAATCTCGCCGGTGATTCGCGGCAGCGACTGCAGCAGGCCCAGCGTGTACGGGTTGATCGAGCGGTAGTAGAGCTCGTCGGTGGCGCAGCTCTCCATCACCCGACCCGCGTACATCACCATCACTCGGTCGGCGAATCCGGCGACGATACCGAGGTCATGGGTGATGAATACGACTGCAACGCCGCGCTCTTCGGTCAGCGAGTAGAGCAGGTCGACGATCTTGGCCTGCACCCGGACATCCAGTGCGGTGGTCGGCTCGTCGGCGATCACCAGCCGCGGCTCCGCGATCAATGCCATCGCGATCATCACGCGCTGCCGCATACCGCCGGAGAACTGATGGGGGTAGTCGCCATAACGACGGTCCGGGTTGGGGATACCGACCGCGGCGAGCATATCGAGCGCTCGCGCCTTGGCCTCCTTGCGGCTGACGCCGCGGATACGCAGCGGCTGACATACCTGGTCGCCGATCGTGCGGACCGGGTCCAGCGACGACAGCGGATCCTGGAACACATATGACATCTCGGCGCCCCGCAGCGCCCGCAGCTCTGCCGCGGGCATCGTCAGCACGTCACGGCCGTCGAACTCGATGCGACCGGTAATGGTGGCGGTGGGCAGCAGGCCGAGCAGCGCCTGGGCTGTCACAGACTTGCCTGAGCCCGATTCCCCGACGATCGCGACGCGTTCGCGCGGGGCGACGGAGAGGTCAAGGCCGTTGACGGCGTGGACAAGTCCGTTCGGGCTGCGGAACGCGATCGTCAGGTCCTCGACCTTCAGCAGCGCGGCTGCGGTGTCAGAGGTGTGCGGCCGTGCGCCGTCGGCGATGGCTGTGGTCACTACCCATCTCCTCCCGTGCCGTCGAGGAGTTCCAGCCCGAGTTCGCGCCGGATCGTCTCGGTGTGCTCGCCGTGCTGTGGGGGCGCCGTGTGCTCACGCAGCGGCGTGCCGTCGAAACGCGCGGCCGGAGCGACCAACCGCAGCGGCCCGTCGGGACTGTCGACGGTCAGCAGCCGCCCGGTCGCGACCACCTGCGGGTCGGCCACCGCCTCCCGCAAGGTATTGACCCGGGCCGCGAAGATATCGGCGGGTTCCATCACGGCCAACCACTCGTCGGTGGTGCGCGCCTTCAGCGCCTCCTCCAGGATCGCTTCCAGCTCGGCCTGATTCGCCGCTCGTTTCAAATAGGTGTCGAACCGGACATCTGCGGAGAGGTCCGGCACGCCGACTATCTCGCATATTTCGCGGATCTGCCTACCGCTCGACAGGGCCAGGTATCCGTCCTTGGTGGCGTAAAAGCCATACGGCGGCGGAATGTACCCGTGGCCATGCATCGGCGTCACCCGGGCGGGCTCGTCGGCGCCATTGTTGAGCATGTGGACCAGGTGTTCGCCGAGCGCAGCCATTGCGCTGCCCAGCAAGTCAACCCAGATCTGTTGTCCCTCACCGGTGCGTTCGCGGTGCACCAGTGCCGCGAGAACCGCTGCTGCGCCGTTGAGTCCGCCGAGCACGTCGGAGATCGACATGCCGATGGGCGTCGGCCTGCCGTCCGCGGATTCGTTGATGATGCCGATCCCACTCATCGCCTGGACGAGTACGTCCTGCCCTGGCTTGTTCACCCGTGGGCCGTCCGGGCCGTAGCCCGACGCCGACACGTAAACGATTCCGGGATTCAGTTCCCGGCAATGGCGATAACCGAGGCCGAGGCGGTCCATCACACCGGGCCGGAAGTTCTCGTAGACCACGTCGCCGGTACGGACCAGCGCCTGCATGGTTCGCAGTCCGTCGTCCGATTTGAGATCGACCGCGATCGAGCGCTTGTTGCGGTTGTTTGCCAAAAATGTTGCGCGGTACAGCGAATCGGGTGGTTCACCACCATCTCGCGCATACCGCTCATCGGGCCTGCCGTCGGGGGTCACCGCGACGGGTCGCTCAATCTTGATCACGTCGGCGCCGAAGTCACCCAGCATCTGGGTGGCGTAGGGCCCCTGTACCCGTTCGGTGAAGTCGACCACGACGATGCCAGCCAATGGGCCGCTCATCGCACACCTCCCGGCCCGGGCTGGAAGGACACGAAGCGTACCTCGGTCATCTCGTGGGCGGTGAAGGACGGCCCTTCGCGGGTGTTGCCCGACTCGCCCACTCCGCCGTACGGCTGCTGATCCAGCCGGGTGGTCGGTACGTCGTTGACGAGCACCCCGCCGAACTCCAGTTTCCTGATCGCGCTGAGTGCCAGGTCGAGATCGCGCGTGAAGACGCCGGCCTGCAGGCCGTACACCGTTTCGTTGGCCATCGCGAAAGCCTCTGCGGGCTGGTCATATTCGAGGACGGTCAGGACGGGTCCGAAGACCTCCGACTCGCGGATCTTGGTACCGAGTGGTGCCTGGTCGATAACGGTCGGACGCAGGCATTCGCCGACACGCTCTCCGCCCGCCACGACGGACGCGCCTGCTCCTGCCGCCTCGTCGATCCAGCTCTTCACCCGCTCGGTCGCGACCGGCGCGATCAACGGACCGATGTCGGTGGCGTCGTCGAAGGGGTCACCCACCACTAGCGCCTCGGCGTACTTGCGCAAAGCCGTGAGCAGCTCCTCGTGCACTGACCGGTGCGCGATCACGCGCTGTACCGAGATACAGCTCTGGCCCGAAGTGGAGTAGGCGGCTTTGGAAATCCTCGCGGCCGCCTCGTCGACATCGGCGTCGCCCGCGACGATCACCGGCGAGTTGGAGCCGAGTTCCAGCGCGACCTTCTTGCGGTACGCCTTCGCCGCGATGCCCCACCCCACCTGGCTGCTGCCGGTGAATGTGATGAGCTTGGGGATCGGATGCTCGACCAGCGCCGGACCTGCCGACGTGCGGTCGTCGGTCACGATCGTGAGCCAGTCCTCGGGAAGGCCTGCCTCGACGAGCAATTCGCGCAAGGCCAGTGCCGTCAGCGGGGTCTGGTGGGCCGGTTTGAGCACGATGGCGCAGCCGGCGGCGATGGCAGGCGCCACCTTGTGCATGACCGTGTTGAGCGGGAAGTTGAACGGTGAGATCGCGGCCACCACGCCGATCGGTAAGCGCACCGCGATCGCGAGCTTGGACACCCCGGTGGGCGTCGCTTCGGTGGCGACCTGTTCGCCCGCGAGCGTTCGGGCCACCGCCGCCGAGAACCGAGCCGTCTCCGCGGCACGCCCCACCTCGCCGCGGGCGTCGCGAATCGCCTTGCCGCTCTCCAGGGTTATCAGCCCTGCGAGCCGTTCCTGATCGCGTTCCAGCAGCACCGCAAGGGTGTCGAGCACGCGGGCGCGCTGCCATTGCTCCAGACCGCGCTCCTGCGCGCTCGCCGCGGTCCGGCACGCGGCGTCCACCTGGGCTGCGCCACATGCGGCCACCCATCCCACCACCGCACCGGTGAAGGGGTGCCGAATCTCGACCTGTGCGAGGTTCGGGTGGTCCCCGACGTTGGTGGGCGCCGCGGCGATCGCTGCCTCGCGGCGGCTGACGGCGTCAGACTGAAGCACTTTGGGTTCCTTCCTTGGCGGAGGCGGTGCGCGCGTAGGTGGCCTGGGTCGATCGGCCGCGCAGCCAGGTGGCGATGATGTTCACGCTCAGCGTGGTGAACAGGATCGCCAGTCCCGGCACCGCGACGAGCCACGGCGCCGACGTCAGATATTCGCGCCCCTCGGCGAGCATCAGACCCCACGACGATTCGGGGGGCTGGATGCCCAGGCCGAGGAAGCTCAGTGAGGCCTCGGTGAGCATCATCACGGCGAGTTCGAGGGTGGCCAGAACGAGGATGGGGGCCAACAGATTCGGCAGTAGGTGCCGCACGATGATGCGCACATTGGAGGCGCCGAGCGCCCGGGCGGCCTCGACGAAGAGCACCTCGCGCAGTGACAGCATCAGGCCGCGCGACACCCTGGCGTACACCATCCATCGGGTGACGGCGAGCACGACCACGATGTTGATGAAGCTCGGTCCTGCCAGGTAGAGCACCAACAGGGCGATCAGCAGCGACGGGACGCTCATCTGGAGGTCGACGACGCGCATCACGACGTCGTCGAACCAACCGCGGTAGTACCCGGCGATCAGCCCGACGACCGTGCCGAACAGCCCCGACACCAGCACGCTGGCCACACCGACGGTCAGTGAGATCTGTCCACCGAGCATCAGGCGCGCCAGTTCGTCGCGGCCGAGCGCGTCGGTGCCCAGCAGGTGCACACCGCCGTCGGAGTGCGTCATCGGCGGTAGGTTCCGCAGCGACAAGTCCTGGGCGTAGGGGTCGAATGGCGCCAGCTGATGGACGAACACCGCGCTGACGATCACGATTCCGAGCACCACGAAGCTCGCGACGACCATTGTGTGGCTCCGGGCGAACCCGGCGAGCCTGCGCAGCACAGTCATGGCATCACCCCAGAATCGACACGCCGCCGTCGACGAACACGCCGACACCGGTGATGAACGAAGCATCTTTGGACAGAAGGAATTCCGCGGCGGCAGCCTGCTCCTCGGGCTCGGCGAGCCTACCCATGGGAATCCCCGGCCGGAACTGCGCGAGCGAGCCCTTGAGCTTGTCCTCGAGCACCGTCGGACCGTCGTTGCGCACCGCCTGTTCGATCATCGGCGTGTTGGTCACACCGGGACACAGGCAGTTCACCCGTACCCCCTTGACGGCGAGCTCCAGAGCGATCTGCTTGGAAAGGTGTAGCACGGCGGCTTTGCTTGTCGCGTATGCGGACTGATTCATCCGTGCGGCCCCTGCGGTCACCGAGGCGACAGTGACGATCGCACCCTTGGCGGCGATGAGCTCCGGCGTGGCGGCGCGGATCGCCACCAGGGTGCCGGTCACGTTGACCTCCATGATCATCCGCCACAGATCCAGGTCGATCTCGGTGAAACCGGCTGCGGTCTGACGGATTCCGGCCGCCGTGACCAAACCGTACAGGGACCCAAACTTGCTTACGGTCTCGGCGACGGCTGCGGCCATCGACTCCTCGTCGGTGGTGTCGGCGGGCACCCCGATCACATCCAGACCCTCGGCGCGCAGCCGGTCGGAGGTGTCGGCGACTGCATCGGGTTTCAGGTCGACGATCGCCACCCGGGCACCCGATATCGCGAAGCGGTGTGCCATCGCAGCGCCCATTCCGCCTGCGCCACCGGTGATCAACACCGGCTCACCGGAGAATCTTGCCGTCGGGACTGGTTGACTCACGCCGATTCTCCGATCTCGATGATTCCGGTTGCAGTGGTGGTGGTACGGCCGTCGACGTTCTCGGTCCACAACTCGAGGCCGATCCGCCCGACGGCCGGGTCGAGGCTGGCGACGCGTCCGCGGCACACGATCGGAGCGCCGACCAGGTCGGTGCCGGTGTACCGGGCCCCGAACGAGCGATACCACGCGCCCGCGCCCGCCCAGTCCTGACCGAGTTCTGCGAGAAACGCCGCCTTCAGCAGGCCATGCACGATGACCCCGTCGAAGCCGCGTCGCCGTGCATAGTCGACGTCGAAGTGGATGCCTGAGAAGTCCTGGGCCGCACCGGCGTAACGCACGAGTTGCGCGGGGGTGGTGACGTGCACTTTGGCGGGCAGCTGGTAACCGACACCGGCGGTCGTTACGTGTTCGGGTATCACTTGTGACCTCCCGACTCGTCGACTCGGTAACTCAGCACGTGTCCACAGCGGCTGGTCGCGACGAGAGCCCCGGCGGTGTCGCGCATCTCGTTGACCCGGACACGGAACAGCAGCGTCCCGCGCGAGCCTTTCTTCTCGTACACCTCGGTGTAGCGCGTGGTCACGGTGATGACGTCGCCCACGCGGATGGGGCGCTCATAGACGACTTCGTTGAACGCATTGCCGCCGCCGGTCATCGGGAAAGGCAGCTGATGCAGAAAGCCGTCGAGGTCAAGGTCGCGGCGCTCGACCGGATCGAGCGCGGCGAAGTAGGTGGCCGGGGCGTCGCTGCCGGGGATGGCGCCGATGGCCTTCGCGAAGGCCTCGACGTCGTTGGATTCGACGCGATAGGTGAAGCTGCCCGCGTCCTCGCCCAGTTTCACGGCCGCGCGCAGTCGGTCCAATGGCAGCCCGTCCTCCGGTTCCGGTGCGAACGTCGCGATGCAGTCACCGTCGACACTGGTCCGGTCATCCTCGTCGCGGACCCAGATCGCGCAACGCAGTTCGTAGGCCCCGTCGGGCATCGGGGTGGAGCTCTCCAGAGATCCGCCGAAACGTAGCGGCCTGCCGACCGGGTCGGGTCGCAGATAGCGGGTGGAGACGGTGTGCACGGTGGCGTTGGGGCCGAGCCACTTGGCGAGCAGCCGGCGTAACACCGCCGCCTTCCATGGACCGTGCACCACCGGGTGCGCGAACCCACGCGCCCTGGCGACCTGCGTGTCGAAGTGGATCGGCGAGAAGTCGTCAGCCGCCGCGGCCCAACGCAACAGGTGCTCCGTCGAGGGCTCGACGATGTGCTCCTCGAAGCGCTGCGGCGCTTGCGGTACGGCCGCGGTCACTCGACGTTCCCGACGTGAATGCTCGTACCTGTCGCGGTGCCGACGAGCACGCCGCTCGTGTTGGTGAACCGGGTCCGGTAGTTCACCCGCACCAGGCGCCTACCGTCGCGGGTCGTGCGCTCGGCCACCTGCGCGATCTCGGATACCGCGTACAACGGCCCGTCGCCGATCGGCGCCTGGTCGCACCACGTGCTGCCGCCGTCGATGGACTGGGCGAAGTTCGCCAGCCGCGGCAGGCCCGCCTGCAGTGCGAACACCAGCGGATCCGGGCAGATGTCGGCGATGCCCAGCGGAGCCTCGATATCGCCCAGCGCCGACCGCATCGCCGCGTGCAGCCGGTCGGCTTCGTCGGTCGTGACGCGACGCGGAGAGGCGACATCGCCGACGCGGACATCGTCCACCCCGCCCAGCTCGACCCATTCGGCCCGGCTGGCCACAGCTTTTGTTGGCAGCGTCTGCATTAGGAATCGATTCCAAGACTGGCCGGAGAAGATAGCTCGGAACGGAGCACAACGACCCCCGATCGGCAAGGTTTTTGCTGACTTATCAGAGTATTTCGAGCACCGGCATGCGCGGCCATGCAGAGCTTCAGGCTGATCAACTCCTTGGGAACCGTTTTCAAGGCGGCTAGAAAGAGACTACGGTCACAGTGCGAATCCGTGCAAGCTCCAATCACAAAACCAGCCAAAAACCGTTATGAAGCCCGCACCGCGGTGGTCAACGTCCAGTCCGTGGAAGGCCGCACGATCAAGTGCGTCGGCAGCACCACCGTGTGCACCCCCGGCCGCTTGTTGTCCAGTCGATGCAGCACGAGGTTCGCCGCACGGCGTGCCAAATCGGCTACGTCACGGGCGATTACGGTTATCCCCGGGGAGTGCAGGGCAAGCAGCGGCCCGTCGTCGGCCCCCGCGAGCGCGACATCCTCGCCGACCCTGACCCCGCGCCTGCGCAGCTCACCGATGACCCCTGCAATGGCCGCAGTGTTTCCGTTGCCGATCACGATGGCCGTCGGCGGCCGTGGGTCGTCCATCAGCTGTGCCACCGATTGAGAGCCGAACTCTTCCGAACCACGGCCCGCCAGGGTGAACTCGGGCCGCAACACGCCGTGCTTGGCAAATACCTCGGTCAGTGCCTGGACCCGTGACCTGCTTGGATACGCCGAGAGGGCACCGCTGATCACCCCGATCTCACGATGTCCACGCTCGATCAGGTGCTCGGCGAGAAGACGGGCACCCATGCTGTGGTCGCTGACCACGCCGCTGAAGTCCTGCGAGTCCATTTCACGATCGAGCAGCACCACCGGGATCGGCAAGCCGGACAAGGTCGCGACCAGTTCGGGGTTGGTGTCGTCGGAAAAAGCCGCCAGCAGCGCGTCCACGCGGCGCTGGTGCAGCAGCCGGACGTTCTCGATGTCGTTGTCCGCCTGGCCATGCGAGTTGGCCAGGATGACTCCGTATCCCGCGCGCCGCAATTCGCTTTCAACGACGTCGATCATCTGGGCCACTACGGGATTCAGCACGTCGTTGACGATGATGCCGACTGTCTGTGTATAGCCGCGTCGCAGACCGGCAGCGACGAGATCCGGCTTGTAGCCCACTTCCTGGACCGCAGCGAGCACTCGATCACGCAGTTCCGGGCTCACGTTGGGGTGCCCACTGAGCACCCGCGTCACCGATGACGGCGCGACACCCGCTCGTGTGGCGACATCGCGAATCGTCGCCATTTCAGCTCCTTCCCCTATCGGGGGTGGTTAGCATCCCAGCGGTCACGTCAGCTTCGCACAGAGAAGCAGGGTGGGCAAAGCCAACACGACGACGATGAACAGGTAGGGCAGATTTCGCTTGGCAACTTTGAATCCGTCCACCCCGAAGCGACCGGCCAGGAACACATTCAGCCCGCTTATCGGGCCGACTGCGGCGGCGGTGCCCCACGCGATCGTGCCCGCCATGGCGAACAGAGTTGGTTCGCTGATGACCGGACCAAGAACCGCGGCGAGAGCCGCGATGGATATCACCGGATGCACGCCGACGAGTGCAACGGTCGTCATCGCGACCACCGACAACCACGCGAACCATACGTTGTAATAACCCGCGGGAACCGTGAATCCGATGACGTCGACGAGCGCGGCCAGTCCGACCGACAACACACCGGCCGCGGTGAACAACACGGCCTCGGAATGCATCGGCCGCAATCCCCGAACGATGTGTCCGGCCATGATGCGGGGCAGATGGCGCCTGCGCGTGATGGCCAGCACCACCACCGGCACCACCAACGACACCAACAGCACGACCACCGCGAGTTTGATCGTCGGCAGCGCTTGGTGGAGGCCGATCACGATGATTCCCATGGTGATCGGGAGAACCAGCACCTTCGCCGAAAGCGGGTAGCCGTGGTAGGAGGTCAACCGCTCGCCGAAGGCGGGTACCGCCATCGTGATGCTGATCGTGAAGGCGACGAACGCCAACAGGCTGCCGCAGATCAGCAACACGCCCGTGTCGGCACCGATGGCATAGGTCAGCGCCGCTGCGCTGGCACCCCAGAATGGCGACCAGAACGCGCCCGGTGAGAACGAGCGGGAGAGCAACAGGGCGTCCGAGATGTGCAGCTTTCCTTTGTGCCGCAGCCGATCTCCGACCAGGGTGACGGCGCTGATGTTGATTACCGAACCGAGTAGCTGAGTGACGATCGCGGTGCGCCACACCGCTGGGACGCCGGTCAGCCTTGGCCGATGTGTGCCATGGTCGCTGGTGATCAGCCGCACGAAGGTGACGGCGGTCAGCATTCCCAGAAGCGTCTGGTTCAGTGTCAACAACTGCGTGAGGGAAGGCCGTCCGCCAAGCGCAAGCGCAACGCCGAGCGCCAAAACACCCGCTCCGATGAGGACCACGGCCAGCAGTCGCTGCATGTGGCGGATCTGGAAGATGCCAAGCGCGGTCGCGGCAACTGTCGCCGCTCCCGCGGCCAGGCCCACTCCAGGGACGACAACCGATATGGGTACCAGAATCATGTTGACGGCCAACGTGATACCGAAGATGCCGTTTACCCAGTCCGAGACGCCACGCCGCCCTTGCCTGCGCCGTGCTCGATCCTCTTCCCGGGCTGATTCGTCCTCCCCGATCGTCTCAGCTCTCCAGCTGTGCAAGCACGGGCCGTAGAGACGACTTCTGTTCCAGACCGATTCCCGGAACGTCGGGCAAGGTGATGTAGCCGTCCCGGACTTCATCGCCGTCGGCGAACCCGCCGAACGGTTCGAAGATGCCCGGATATGACTCGGATCCGCCGAGGCCGCAGCCCGCGGCGATGGCGAGGTTGAACTGATGACCGCCATGGGGAACGCAA
Organism: uncultured Actinomycetota bacterium; assembly: GCA_963848855.1. Lineage (GTDB taxonomy): Bacteria > Actinomycetota > Actinomycetes > Mycobacteriales > Mycobacteriaceae > Mycobacterium. The sequence goes on along the minus strand of CAWKFL010000001.1, from coordinate 341,370 downwards.
CGCTGCGCCGACCAACCGTGCTTGTCCAGCATTGCCAAGGTGCGCTGGTATTCGGTGAACCCGTAGGACAACGCCGAGTCCATCTGCAGCACATCGCGATCCGGCCGCAGGCCGCCGTACCGGATCAGGTTCGCCGCTTCTTGGCGCGATAGCAGATTCTCCCCCGTTGCGAGGACCCCCGGATACCGGGATGCGACCTCGGAGAGCGCGTCGAAGTCCAGCGGATCGACCGGCTCCTCGTACCAGTGCAACGGCAGGGGGGCCAGTGCCTCGGCATACGCGACGGCCTCATCGGTGTCGAATCGGCCGTTGGCGTCGACAGCGAGCGAGCAGCCTTCGGGCAGGATCTGAAGGACGGCCTCGATCCTCGCGAGGTCTTCGGCGAGTGGGGCGCCGCCGATCTTCATCTTGACCGTGCGATACCCCAGATCCAGGTAGCCGCGCATCTCGTCCTGCAAGGCATCGATGCCGCGGTCCGGGTAGTAGTAACCGCCTGCGGCATAGACCCAGACTTTGTCGAGCGGCGTCCCGATGCCCGCAGGAGACCGGGTCGCCATCAGCCGCTGCACACTGACGCCAGCCAGTTTGGCCGCGAGATCCCACGCTGCCATGTCCAGAATGCCGACCGCGACCGCGCGATCGCCGTGGCCGCCCGGCTTCTCGTCACGCATGGCTTCGGCCCAGATCCGCTCGGGGTCAAGGTTTCCGGTCGCCGGATCGATCAGCGCGTCGGGTTCGGCGGCCAGAACCCGCGGAATGACCCGGTGCGACAAGATGCCCGGCTGGGCGTAGCGGCCGTTCGAGTTGAACCCGTAGCCCACGACCGGCTTTCCGTCCCGTACTTCGTCGGTGACGATGGCCAGCACGCTGACGTCCATCTTGGAGAAGTTGATGAACGCGTTGGCCATGTCACTGGTGATGGGCACGGTGATGTGCCGAATGTCGATGACCTTCATCGCTAAGCCGGTACCCCCAGATTGACGCCCGCGGCGACCATCGCTGCTCGGATGTTCTCGCGCGCACCGTCTTCGAGCGCCATCAGCGGCGAGCGCACATAGGCCGACTGCAGGATGCCGCGCTCGACGAGCCCGAGCTTCATCGCAGGCGTCGACTCGATGTGCGAGGTGCGGTGGTAGACGGCCCTGGTGATGGGCAGCATCCGATCGTGCACCTCCTTGGCGGCGTCATAGTCATGCGCCTTCGCCTTGGTCAGCAGCTCGATCAGCAGCTCGGGGATAAGCGCTCCGTAGCCGACCAGCGCGCCGTCGGACTCCCACATCGTGTGCAGCAGGAACTCGTCCTGGCAGGTGAGGATCTGCAGATCGGGGAAGTTCTCGCGCAACACCGGCACCTCGGTGTCCCAGCGGATCATGTCCCTGGCGCCGTCCTTGAGCGCGAAGACACCGTCGAGTGCGCACAGTTCCAGCAGGAGCGGCAGGTTGAACGTCGCCTTGGTGACGTTGGGGAACTGGAACGCCACCATCGGCAGCTGCGCGGCCGACCAAACCGCCTTGTAGCGGTCCTGCACCGAACCCGGTTGGAAGCCGAACCGGGTGGCCGACGGCGGCGGGAAGATCAGCAGCGAGTCGGCGCCGCCGGCGGCCGCGCGCTCGGCTTCGTACGCCGCCAGCCGGGTGCCGTCGCCGATGACGCCTGCTACCACGTGCAGGTCCGCGAACTCGGCCTTCACGGTCTTGACGATCTCGGCGCGTTCATCGGCGGTCAGCGCGCTGCCCTCGCCTGCATGCGAGTTCAGCACAATGGCCACCACGCCTGGAATCGATTTCATCCACGACACGTAGGAAATCAAGCTGTCAAAATCGACTTCCCCCTGGTTGTCGAAGGGGGTGACAATGGCTGGGGTGAGGCCACGTAGGTCGGCGGTGGGCATCTTCGCCTCTCTGACGATACGGTTGATGCACTCATTCAAGCAGCGTTAATCGCGTTAGTGCAAGCGGCATCTCGCCGTGAAGCCGTGATCGAAGCGGTTGCCGGAGGGGTTGAGGAGCCCTCCGGCCGTCGCGTGGCGGAGGACGTTGTCGCCGAAATTGCGTCTAGACGAGGGCGGCGCGACGGTCGTAATGTTTGGAATCGATACGATCAGCGGACGGAGATCTCGTGGCTTATTCCGACACCTACGACGTTGTGGTGGTGGGTGGCGGCGGCGCCGGCCTGGCTGCCGCAGTGGCGGCCGCCGAGCGCGGAGCCTCGGTGGCTGTGGTCGAACGAAACGATGAACTCGGCGGCACGACCGCGTACTCGGTGGGCTCGCTGACCGCGGCCGACACGCCCCTACAGCGGCGCAAGGGCATCCGCGACAATCCCGACGAGCTCGTCGAGGACATGTGGGCGTTCGACCCTGCGCTGCTTGACGGCGACGCCCCTGCGCTTCGACGGCTGTACGCGGTCGAGTCCGCACGTACGTATGACTGGCTGGTCGAACGCGGCGTGGTGTTCTCCGGACCGTATCCCGAGCCGCCGCACCGAGTGCCGAGAATGCACAACGTCATCCCGAACTCGCGGTCGTACATCGCCAGGTTGGCCTCCGCAGCGCGACGGGCCGGTGTCGAGGTGATGCTGCGTACCGAAGCGGTGCGGCTCATCGTCGACGACGATCGGGTCAGCGGCCTGGAAATCAACGGGTCGGGTGGTCGACGCCGGCTTTCGGCGCGCCGCGGCGTCATCCTGGCCAGCGGCGACTTCAGTGCGAACGAGACCATGCGCAAGGAGTATCTGCCGGAGGCCGCGCACGAGGCGATCCCGATCAACAACGGCGCGCTGGGGCTCGGCCATCAGCTCGCCGCCGAAGTCGGGGCCGAACTGTTGCAGATGGACCAGCTATTCGGGCCGCAGCTGCGCTTTCCTCCCCCGCCGAAAGCTGGTCTCATCGAACGGCTTCCGCTGTGGCGGTGGTTGTGCTGGTTGGAAGGTCTTGTGGTGCGTAATCTTCCGCCAGCGGCCTTGCGCCCGGTAGTCAAATCGCTTCTGGTGTCACATATGTCGCCCAGCAACGCGTTGTTCGCCGAAGGCGCGATTCTGGTCGACAGCTCCGGAACTCGGTTCGGGAACGAGCAGGCTCCCGCCGACGAGCTGTCGCGGCAGCCAGACCGGCGCGGCTTCATCGTGCTCGACGAGTCCGTCGCCGCGCGCTTCGAACATGAACCGAACTACATTTCGACCGCACCGGGTATTGCGTTCGCGTATTTCTCGGATTACTCGCGTGGGCGGCCCGACTTGATCACCCGTGCGCCCGACGAGGCGGCACTGGCCGCCGCGATCGGTGTCGACCCCGACAGCCTGACCAAGGCCGTGGCCGCGTCGACCCTTCGTCCGCCACTCATCGCGATGGGACCGGTGTTCAGCATGCTCACGGTCACCGAGGGTGCCGTCGCCGTCGACACTGACCTGCGGGTGTTGCGCCCCGACGGCTCGCCGATCGCCGGACTTCGTGCGGTCGGCGGCGTTGGCCAGGGCGGAATGCTGCTCAAGGGCCACGGTCATCACATCGGCTGGGCGATGACGTCTGGTCGCCTGGCCGGTCAGTCGGCCACCAGCAATCTCCGCAGATCCGACGAGAGCAGGAGCGTATGACCGCCGCGCACGAAATGACGGACCAGCAGCTCGAATTCCTGAAGTCGGTCGACAGCCCGACCATCGCCAATGCCATCGAGCGTTTCAAGGTGCGCCCTCTCACCGAAGGTTTCATCGGCGGCCACGTGCAGTGCACCTTCCCCGAACTCGGTTCGATGGTCGGTCGCGCGCTGACCGTGACCATGCGCAACCCGGGTGACCGCGCCGCCTCCCGCGAGGGTTACTGGCGGATGTGGGAAGAACTGGAGGCGATGGCCGGTCCCGTCGTGTTGATGATCGCCGACGAGAGCGGCGCGCCGCAGCGGGTGGCCTATGCCGGCGAGATCATGAGCAGGCTGGCGCTCCGACTCGGCGCGGTCGGCATGGTCACCGACGGGGCGTTACGCGACCTCGACGAAGTGCGAGCGCTGGGCTTCCATTACTTCATGCGGTATCCGGTGGTGTCGCATGCGAACTTCGAGATCGCCACGGTGGGCGCGCCGATCGAGCTCGACGGCCAGCGCGTGGTGACCGGGGATCTGGTGCACGGCGATACAAACGGAATCGTCTTGATTCCGTGGGAGATTCTCGCCGACCTGCCCGACGCCGTCGAAAAGGTCCGCACCGCCGAAGCCGGTGACATGGCCTATATCGATGGCGCCGAGTTCACCCTCGACGGGCTGAAGGACCGGAAAGGCTATGGCTCAGGCCATTAATCGTCGTCGACGCACCAAAGGAGACGCACCATGCCCGTGATGCGCTGGGGAATCATCGGCGTCGGCGATGTCACAGAAGTCAAGAGCGGGCCCGCTTTCCAGCAGGTGCCCGGCTCGGAGCTGGTGGCGGTGATGCGGCGCACCGCGGATCTGGCGCAGGACTACGCGCGCCGACACGGTGTGCCGCGTTGGCACACCGATGCCGACGAGATATTGGGCGCCGACGACATCGACGCGGTGTACATCGCCACTCATCCCAACACGCACGCCGACTACACACGTCGCGCGGCGGTGGCCGGAAAGGCCGTCTTTGTGGAGAAGCCGATGGCAATCAACGCCGACGAATGCCGGTCGATGGTCGACGCCTGCGACACGGCCGGGGTTCCGCTGTGGGTTGCCTACTACCGCCGCGCCCTGCCGCGGTTCGAGCACGTGCGTCAACTGCTCGCCGACGGCGCCATCGGTGAGGTGCGTGCCGTGAACTCGGTCCGCTGCCAACCCCCGAAACCGCAGTCCTGGCAGATCGTTCCGGGGCTGTCGGGCGGCGGCTGGTTCTTCGACGCCGCCTGTCACACCCTGGACTGGCTGGATCATTTGTTCGGTCCCCTGCGCGATGTGCGGGGCCGCGCGGTGTCGCACGGCGGAGGTGTGGAAGACACCGTCGCGATCAGCTACACGGTAGGCGACGGCATCGTCGGCTCGGGCACCTGGTGCTTCGACTCGGGCGTCAACACCGATAGCACGACGGTCATCGGCACCAAAGGTACTGTTTCCGTGTCTGTTTCAGCACCCGACGACGTCCAGTTGATTCGCGGTGACTCCAATGAACGGATCGCGCTGGCTGATCCGCCGCATGTCCATGCGCCGTTGCTGAAGACGATCGTCGACGAATGGAACGGCACGGGCCGCTGCACGAGCACGGGCGTCACCGCCACCCGCACCGCGGTCGTCATGGACACCGTGCTGACCGACGCTTATGTCGTGCGACCCGAGGCAACAGCCTTAACATCGATGTGATCGACCGCGATCGCGTGAGCATCTATATTCCGACGAGTGCCCAGACAAAGTTTGATACAGCGATCGGCCATGCTTGGTACAGGAGACTAGCCGTTCCGCCGAGCAAGCCGCCGACCACATTCAGCAAGGCATAGCGCCGAATTCGCCTGTAGCAGGCCTCGGGACACCAGGAGATAAGCCGCGAATGTGCCCGCCGTCCCAAGCCAACCGAGTACCGCCGCCACCATTCGAATCCACCTCCGTATCTGCCGATCTGCGGCATGACCGACCAGGCAGCGCCCGATAAGCCGGCCCTGGGTGGCAGTCGCATTGCCGTCACCTAACTTCATTAAGTGATTGAAATGTACTCCAAGCTGGCACGACCTTTAAGGGTTGACGCAACCGAATGGGAGCAGGCCAAACTGCAATAGCTCTCAAAGTGACTTTTCGGTGACGTGGCGGAATGACAAGGCTGCCGTTATTCGCGTTGCCGCACAACGTATTTAGCGTGCCGATAAGATCTATTACATCAACCTGGAGCCGATTGCTCACTGCCCCAACGCATTTTGTGTACTCTGACGTCCGCAGTTAAACCTACACTGTCCGACAGTCGAATACAGCACCAGATAACGCCGCTGCCTTATCGCCATGCCAGAGTTCCAACTATCTAACGCCGCCCCGACTGCCTCGGCTGCTTATTGGTTTCCTGGGGACTCTGCCGAACCGGGCGGGCGCACCAGTTCGACGGCGTCATCGATATAGTCGATGCTGGAGGCGATGGCGACGGGTTCGGTTTCGGTTTCGGTGACAATAGGCAATAGCTGCGTGATCGGCGCGCACCGGTCTGAAGGGGAACCGATACCAAACCCAGGGGGATCGTCGCCATGTCGATTACCGTGTGGTCGACGCTGGTGAAGCCCAAGATGCAGATCTGATCGCCGAGTCGCACCATCGACAGGGCGGTCGTCAACGCACCAACGCGGACCCACAACTCGCCATAGGTGATGGTTACGAACCGGGGCAGCAGTTGCACCGACGTGCGCCCGCTCGCGGGGTCAGCCACAAACTCGACGGCCCGCTCGCCCAGTGCGGGACGGTTCGAGTAACCTTCCGTCACCGTCCGCATGATCTCTATGAGCGGTAGCCCGGGCTGTTCGATCGCGGCGGAGACGGTTTCGTTGGGTTTGGCAGCGGCGAACTGCTGATCCTTGGCATACAGATCGGCGATGCGACGTGCCGTGCGCTCGTGGACTTCACCAGACATCGAGAATCCTTCAAACAAGACAGCAGATCCAAGGGCCCGTTGGGCCCAACAGAAATATCGTTGGTGAAACTAGCGTTATTCCCTTTCTTGCTGTCAGTTAACTATTCGTCGGGCGGTTTATGTTGGTGCATGTCGTGCTGTGCTCGGCAGCAGTTGAGGAGATGTCGGAGCCGATCGCCGAAACGCGTTACAGCATTGTCGGCGAATGTCTTTAGGATCAGCACCTCAGGGATGCATCCCTGGCACCGCTCTGTCCGGAGATCGAAGAACACGACATCGCCGGAGGTTCGGCGGCGGCCGGCATCCGAAGTTTGCCGTCGCATCCACCACGGGCGACCATGTTGTGCGGCGCAGGCTCGTCGGGCGCAAGGGCCTCGGCCACCGCTACCAACACGATCCCCAGACGTTCCGATGCCCGATCTCTACTGAGCACCGCCCGAGTGAAATCCACCCCAGCTGTTGGCGATTCGCGAGACAGACTCGGACCTGCTTGCAGTCATTGATCAAGAATTGCGGTGAGAGGCGTCGACGGACTGCGTATCGTCGACGTCTCGATAAAAGCCAATGATCGTCTCCGTCGACATAAACGCAACGGTGTTAGCAGTCGCCGAACGGCACTGGGCGACACATACTTTGGTTACTCAAACCCCACATCCATCTCGCGCCGACCTCCTCGAGCATCACTGCCATCTGGACGAGGACTGCGCCGGCAATGGCGTGGTAACGCATTTCTACGGCCACCAAACCCACAAGAAGGCTTGGGCGATCGCTGGCGTCAGCAGTACACCGAGTGCAGCAAGCACCGCTGGCCCGAGACGCCCGCGCGGTCGGAAGGGTTCATCGGTGTCTAATTGCACGAACGCATCACGGATCACCACCAGCGCGCCGTAGTTTGGACCGATACACCGCAAGGAATCGTTGACCGAATAGTCTGATAATCAGTCTCTGCGGCCGCGGCATGCCTGCGAGGAAACGCCACCGTTCGGTCACTCGGCACGCCACCGCTGTCTGAACTCACCAGGGCCGTCCATCGGGTGCGGTGCGCCGAGCTCGAGTCGGCCTACAGCGGCCGATTCGCGTCCTACATAGTGCGGGCCAGCCGGTCAGCGAGCAAGCCGGCGAATTTCGCGGGATCCTCCAGCGTACCGCCCTCGGCGAGAAGAGCTGTGCCATAAAGCAATTCGGCGGTCTCAACCAGCGAGGAATCGTCGCTGTGGTCCTTGTGTGCCTGTTGCAGGCCGGTGATGAGCCGATGATTCGGGTTGAGTTCCAGAGTCCGCTTACCGACTGGGACCGTCTGTCCGGACGCCCGGTACATGCGTGCCAGCGCTGGGGTGATGCCGAACGCATCGGTGATCAGGCAGGCCGGAGAGTCGGTCAGACGCGTGGATAACCGCACGTCGTTGACATGATCGCTCAATGTCTCTTTCAACCAGGTCAGCAGGTCGGCGAAATCGCGCTCCTGCTCCTGGCGCTCGGCCTCGTGCGCGGTCTTGTCGTCTTCGGAGTCGAGGTCCACCTGGCCCTTAGCCACCGACTGCAGCGCCTTGCCGTCGAACTCGCTCACCACTCCGACCCAGATCTCGTCGACCGGGTCGATGAGCAGCAACACCTCGTAGCCCTTGGCTTTGAAGGCCTCCAGGTGCGGTGAGTTCAGCAGCAGTTGACGTGACTCTCCGGTGGCGTAGAAAATCTGTTGCTGTCCGTCTTTCATGCGCTCGACGTACTCGGCGAGGGTGGTGGGCTCGTCCTGGCTGTGTGTCGAGGCGAACGACGAGACGCCGAGCAGCGCGTCCTGGTTTTCGACGTCCGACAGCAAGCCCTCTTTGAGGATCCCGCCGAACTGGGTCCACAACGTGCGGTAGTTCTCTGGCCGGTCGGACTGCATCTCCTTGATTGTCGAGAGCACCTTCTTGGTGAGTCGGCGACGGATCGCCTTGATCTGCCGGTCCTGCTGCAGGATTTCGCGGGAGACGTTGAGCGACATGTCCTGTGCGTCGACGACTCCCTTGACGAAGCGCAGGTAGGGCGGCATGAGCTGATCACAGTCGGTCATGATGAAGACCCGCTTGACGTAGAGGTGCACCCCGACTTTGGAGTCCTGGTTGAACAGGTCGAACGGAGCGTGCGTCGGGATGAACAGCAACGCCTGGTATTCAAAGGTGCCTTCGGCCTTCATCGCAATGACCTCGAGCGGGTCGTCCCAGGCATGCGCGACGTGCTTGTAGAACTCCTTGTACTCCTCGTCGGAAACCTCGCCCTTGGGCCTGGCCCACAGCGCCTTCATCGAGTTGATGGTCTCGATTTCAACGGTGACGACGTCGTCGCCACCTTCCTCGGCCGCCGGGGACCGTCGCTCGACCTGCATCCGGATGGGCCAGGCGATGAAGTCGGAATACTGCTTGACCAGCGCCCGGATCTTCGGCTCCGAGGTGTAGTCATGCAGCTCGTCCTCGGGGTCTTCGGGTTTCAGGCGCAACGTGACCGATGTCCCCTGGGGCGCATCGTGGACCGATTCGATGGTGTACGTGCCTTCACCGCTCGACGCCCACCGGGTGGCTTCACTTTCACCCGCTTTGCGGGTGAGCAACTCGACCTTGTCGGCCACCATGAACGTCGAATAGAAACCAATCCCGAACTGACCGATCAGTTCCTCCGAAGCGGCCGCGTTCTTGGCCTCGCGCAATTGCTGACGCAACTCGGCCGTGCCCGACTTGGCCAGGGTGCCGATCAAGTCGACGACCTCCTCGCGCGTCATACCGATGCCGTTGTCGCGAACGGTCAGGGTGCGTTCGCCCTTGTCCGCGTCGATCTCGATGTGCAGATCGGAGGTGTCGACATCGAGATCCTTATTCCGGAACGCTTCCAGACGCAATTTGTCCAAGGCATCCGAGGCGTTCGAGATCAACTCCCGCAGAAAGGAATCCTTGTGGGAATAGACGGAATGAACCATCAGATCCAGCAACTGGCGCGCCTCCGCCTGAAACTCCAACTGCTCGACTTGCTCAGCCATATGAATCCGTCCGACCACTCAACCTTCGATTGCAGATGTCGGAAAAGATAGCATCGGGCGCGTCGTTGACCAGCGCCCGCAATGTTGGTGGCAGTGCATCAGCCCGCGAGGACCCTAACTTTATTGCGAACGGCGGACCAGCCGACGATCAGTGATGACGCTCAAGACGGGGCGTCCTCTGGTCGCGGTTCCACTGAATTCTCGCGCTGGACGAGACGTCGCCGCCCAGCGCTGCAGCCCGGTATTGTCCGACTCTTCGAATGACATCGCTCGCCGGATCGTGCGCTGCGATCAACGCGAATCGCCAAGAGTTAGCGCAGCGTCTCGACGTTCACCCCCGCCGCGCCCGCGACCTGCCCGCTCGCAACCCCGTCTCGCTTAACGTGGCCGTCGCACAGTCATGGTCCATACCCGCTCAGCCAGAGCATCGAGCACCTCAGCCCGCGCGTTCGACAGCGACGATCTCCCCGTCGAGTACCACAGCTCGGCCGTCCACGGCGCCGTGCAGCCCGGCCAGCTCCGGGAACGTGCGCGACACGTCGGCACCATTGGTCGGTTGGTTGACGTCCGTCACCGCAACCGTGTCTATGACGCTGCGGCGCAGTTCGAGCTCACGCGGCAGGTCTGCAACGAGATTGGTTGGCAGTACGAGGCCTTTATCGGGACCCGTTCATGGAACACAATGTGTGATGGCTGGCCGGGTACCGGCAGGACAGATTCGCACCGACTGATAGGTCCGCGCTGCGATCACCGGTTGCTTCGCAGACCCGCTGCCGTTGGGCGTAGGTGTACATCGCATCAGCAGATCGACCGGCGCGCCGAAGCACATGGCCTTGTCTCCGGACTGGCCGCGCCGCTGCGGCGGAGAACCGGGCCAGGAAGTGTGCCGAAGAAACCGAGCAACCGCGTCTCTTCTAGTCGCCGCGTTGTAGGAGAACAGAACAAATAACTCACAACCAGGATCTTGGAGAAGATCGCGTAGTGTCGCGATCGGCAAGCCTGTCCATCCGAAGGGATCGACAAACGCGAATATCGGAGCCAAACGGCGGCCCGCATCTTTGGACATTTATATAAGAGACTGTGCGGTGTCATCGAAACTGCCGCATGAGAGAGTCGGTTCCGGAACATGCGAAGGCCACGTTCCGCCGCGGGACTCTCTTTCAGCGGCTAGAACTCGCGAGAGCTGCTCGGTGCGTGCCTCGTCGTCATCGTTGAACAGGAAAAGGAACTGCTTGCCGGTCATGTTCTTGCCGTATGTGTGATCCAGCAGCGTCTTGAGAGCGATGAGAGGCGACCCCGGCTCGCCGCCTTCGTACTGGCCCGGCGCGCAATACCCATCGAGATAGATCACTTTTTGGTGATAACTGGTCATGATCGGAAACCAGCCGCCGAGGTAGCGGCGCAGCAATTCGTGCTTCGCGAGCGTATGTGGCTCCGCTCTCCATACCGTGTCGTACTTGTCGCCCGCCACAAGCACCCCCGCTCCCAAAAGTCCCGTGCGATCCTAATTGGCCGCCCTGACGAAGCCAGCGCTCACGCGCGGGGTGTCGGACGACGATCCAATTGGCTTCCGTGAAGAGCTTGGGCGGGGTGGAGCTGACTCCCAAGGGTTGCGCGAAGGGCGAAGTCCTCTTCAACAGAATCGAGAGTGCCTGCAGATCCAAGGGCGTCCGTGGTGGTCATCGTTGTGAACGTCGGGCAGGTCGATGGTCGGGGCGCTTGCCAGTGTAGATGGACCTGGCGACCCGGGTTTTCGGCGGTATGCATTGAATGCAAACGCGTTAACCCGTGTCATGCGCCACGGCTGACGCCAGCACCGAGTTCGACTGATTTCCGCCCATCGACCCCCCGCTCCCCCTACGGGGTCGACTTGGTAGTCAGCGCCAGCCGCGGCATCGACTAAGAACTACCGCATCCGGTCCAGACGTATGACTGTTTTGGCGACTGTGGGTGCCGCATTTTCGATGACGCGGTCTATGGGTGTCTGCTTTCATCGGTTGCAGCGGGGTCTTGCACTTTGTCCAGTACCGGTGCGTCAGGAGATTGTCGTGGAGCTGGTTCCCGAAATGATCTATCGGGTGCGCACGACCGAGCCCTTGTCGCCGACGGATGGTTCACCGTTCGGTCCGCGTCAGTACTGGCAGGTCTCAGAGGCCTCGTTGGACGGCGACCGGATCCACGCGCGGCTGGCCAGTACCGGTATCGACTGGATGTCGATGGGCCCTGACGGCCTGTATCGGCCGGACGTCAGGTCTGCCTTCGTGACCGATGACGATGCGGTGGTGCTGATGCACTACACGGGTCTGGTTGAGCCTTCGCCGGCGTTCCAGGCGGCGGCCGCCGAGGATCGCGAGACGGGCTGGGACGACCAACGAATCCGGTTGGCAGTGAACTTCGATACCGGGGATGAGCGATATCGCTGGCTGACCTCCTGGCTGTTCGTGGCCGAGGGCCGCCTGCTAGGTTTCGGGCGGCTGGAGTACCAGGTTTACCGCGTCGCCTGAGTCGATGCTCCTTGTGCGGCCGCTGTCGATTGTGCTGTGACGTCGTAGCGTCTGCGGGTCGTGGCCGACACCGTCTTAGCCGCCGTTGTGATGAAACCCGCGCTTGTGTCATGGGTCGGGCGTCTTTGTGGCGGCATGTTCGGGCGATATCAGCCGGCGATGTCGTGATCCTGCCTGAAGTCGCTGAGTGTAAGAGCTCGTTCGAAGCTATCTGCCGCGTTTCGCCGCCAACTCTCCTGGCGGAGAAGCGAATTCATGATGAGTGTGTCTGATCGTTTCATGGGCTGATGGGCGCGCATGCGACGCGCCTCCCCCACTCCCCGCAAGTACACGTGGAGAAAGAAGTTGCTTGATCAACCGCTCCGAAGACCGCGCCACGACGACTTGACCGCTGGCCATGGCTGGATGAAACTACGGCCCCATGAGCATCGCGAAGGGGGACGGCTGGCACCCTTAGTTCGGGTAGATTGTTATTTCCCTGTATTGAGCAACCGGCTCGCATCCGGCTGTCAACGACTGTGCTCTACAACGCATTTCGTATGCCGATGGGCGAAAATATGTCAGGCAAAGCACATAACTCACCGTCGCACAATGTATTTCAGCACACGGACCCCACAAGAACTACGCGATAATCAGGGCAACGTCCGCCATGTGCGCCTCCGGTATGGTCGAGCAGGCATCCCAATGAGGCTTGGCCGGGACGCTATTTGGCGAGCTCGCAGAATTGCAGCCAGTCTCGCCGAACACTCGGCACGCCAGGTGTCTGGCTCGCGGCCAAACCACGCAGTAACGTCGTGGAATGCAAACGGCGACGAGCGATTTTCGCACCGACATCGTGGTCAAGTGCCCTGCCACCGGTGAGGTGGTCGGCAGGGTGGCGGTGACATCCGCCGCGGAGGTGGAGGCGGTTGCGGCCCGGCTGCGCGCGGCCCAGCCCGCGTGGCAGCGGCTGGGAGTCGAGGGGCGCGCCAAATGGTTGGGTAAGTGGCGCGACTGGCTGCTGGACCACAGCGACCAACTGCATACCCTGGTGCAACTCGAAGGCGGTAAGTCCTGGGGTGATACGGCCAGCGAGATGCTGCTCGGGACGCAGGTCGTCAACTACTGGATCGACAACGCCGCCGAGTTCCTGGCCGACCAGTCGGTGCGCCCGTCGGGAGCCGCGAATGCAGCGAAAAAGCTGACCGTCGTGTATGAGCCGTACCAGTTGGTCGGGGTCATCACCCCATGGAATGGCCCGTTGGGGGGGCCCCTGCTTGATATCCCTGCGGCACTGATGGCGGGATGCGCGGTGCTGTCCAAGCCGTCGGAGTATGCGCCTCTGGCATGGCAGGCCGCGGCCGACGGCTGGAAGGAGATCGGCGCCCCGGCCGTGCTGGATGTCGTCAATGGTTACGGGCAAGCCGGTGCCGCCTTGGTTGACGTCGTGGACTACGTCATGTTCACCGGATCGGTTAACACCGCGCGCCGCATCGCCACCGCGGCCGCGCAGCGCCTGATCCCTTACAGCCTGGAACTCGGGGGCAAGGACGCCATGATCGTCTGCGCCGACGCCGACATCGACCGGGCCGCGGACGGCGCGGTGTGGGGTGGATTCGCCCTTACCGGTCAAGCCTGCATATCGGTCGAGCGCGTGTATGTCGAAGAGCCCGTCTACGACGAGTTCGTACAGAAGGTGGTAGCCAAGACCTCGGCGCTGCGTCTCGGTATGGACGTCAAGCACGACTATTCCTGCGATGTCGGATCGATGGCGACGGAGCAACAGCGCGCCATCGTGTCGCGCCATGTCGAGGACGCGGTGAGCAAGGGCGCCAAGGTTCTCACCGGCGGGAAGGCACGAGACAAGGGACTGTTCTATGAGCCGACGGTGCTGGTCGACGTCGACCACGGCATGGACTGCATGCGTGAGGAGACGTTCGGCCCCACGTTGCCGGTGATGAAGGTGCGCGATGCCGCCGAGGCGATCGAGAAGGCCAACGATTCCAGGCTTGGGCTGGCCGGCAGCATCTGGACACGGGACAAGGCTAAGGCGATGGCTTTGGCCCGTCAGATGAACACCGGAACGGTGACCCTCAACAACGTATTAGTGGGCATCTTTCAGTTCGGGGTTCCATTTGGGGGCTGGAATGACTCGGGCGTTGGTTCCCGTTCCGGCGGCGCCGAGGGGATCCGGAAGTACTGTCGAGCGAAAAGCATTGTGGCCGAACGGGTCACCATGAAGAAGGAAGCCATGTGGTACCCCTATAGCCGAAGGAAGGGCAAGATCGTGACGGCAGCGGGCAGGTTCCTCTCGGCTCGGGACTGGCGGCGCCGACTCGGCCCGCGGGCACCCTCACCTCCGAAGTCATCGACCTCGAGCGACTGAGTCTGCCCTGGCTCGGTGTTGAACCATGGGCGGCAAGCGCGCATGCGGTTTCGCGGCTTCGCCGCGCCGCAGGCATGGAACAGCCGACGGTACACCGCTACTTCGCGACGCAGACTGCGCTCGCATTGGTGGCAGCAGGCGAAGGGATGGCGTTGATTCCGCTGCTCGCCTGCAAGGTATGCGACAGGACGGGGTCGAGGCGCTCGATGTACCGGGCCTGGGAACACGACGCATCGTGCTTCGCAGCTATTCACGTGGAAAGCAGGCCAACAATGTGCTCGCTGCCGTCACGGGCCTGATTCGCCAGGAGGTTTCACGGGTCACGCTTGATCACGGCGAGGCCGCCGCCCTGCCGTGATCGGTCACCCGCGGACGGTGCACCGGTTTCGTTTGCTTGGCGGTCGACCAGTGGTGCTAATCTCATCCGGCCGTTCAACATGTCCAGACAGGAAAAGCGTCGATGAGCCGTAGTCCTCGCCACCGTCGGCGCATCCGCGGCACCTCTGCCGCGCTCGGCGCAGCCGCCACGGTAAGTGTGCTGTTCGCCGCGCCGGCCTTCGGTGCTACGGCGTTCACGATCCGCGGCACCGACATTCTGAGCCCCGGCGATCGGCCCGAGGACTTGTTGCCGTCGCTGTTCACAGACGACGACGTGGCGCCGATCGACTACCCGGCGTCGATCGTCGGCATGGACAAGGGCGTTGCCGTGGCGGTCGAGAACCTGGAAACGGCCATGGACGGGGTCGACGGTCCGATCGTCATCAGCGGATTCAGTCAGGGCGCTATCGCGGTTGCGATCGAAAAGCAACGCATCATGGCGCTGCCACCCGCGCAGCGGCCGGCCGACGTGACGTTTGTGACGGTGGGCGATCCGACCAACCCGCAAGGCATCTTGCGCTGGTTGCCCGGGCGTCTGCCTGTGATCGGAGTTTCGCCGGTCGACGTACCGGACACGCCTTACGAGACCATCATCGTCAACCGCGAGTATGACGGTTGGTCAGACTTCCCCGACCGCCCTTGGAAGGTGGTGAGTACCGCGAACGCGGTCATGGGCATTGTGTACGTACATGGGCGCTACCTCGAACTCGGGCCGATCGACTTGGACACGGTTCCCGCTGAAAACGTGACGGAGACAACCAACACCGCCGGCGGCAAGACGACGATTTATCTTGTGCCCACTGACAACCTGCCGCTCGTGCAGCCGTTGCGCGATCTGCACGTGCCCGAACCGATCGTGCAGACCATCGAGCGGCCGCTGAAGCGGATTGTTGACGCCGGGTATGCCCGCAACGACGACACCACCCATGCCGTCAAAACGGCCGCCGTCGGCCACGACCAGGCCGTCGACAACAAGGCCGACGAACCGAAGACGGCCGACGCCAAGACCGATGCCAAGGCCGACGAGGCGGTCAAGCCCAAGCCGCGGCACCGGGCAGACCGCGAGAGGCCGGCATTCAAGTCCGCAAGTGAGGCCAGCACGCCTAGGCACCGCGCCACGGGCTCGCACCGTGATGTTCAGCGGTTGAACAGCACCACTGGCAGCCACGACGAGAGCGACGACGCCGCGGCCTGAGCGCACAGCTCTCCTCTGCGTCGTCGTGGCCAACCCCGAGCAACGGGGTAACGCGCGCATGAACCGCAATTCCCGGGGCAACGGTCGGTCTTTATGCTTTCCTGACGAGCGGTAAAAGGTCTCGTACCTTCGCGTGCTGATCAACGCAGGCAGTTCAAGTCGGTAAATCATCCACGACATCGAACATCTTGGCGTAAATGTACTGCCAATTTTCGGCGGCCCACCGCTGTGGCGTGCGGCACACGTCACACAGTTGAGGGGCGATTTTCGTTTATCCGATTGACGAAATGGGGTAACCACGATGGCCGTTTCCAAGGGTGCCGCCACGGCAACCGCCACAGTGAACGCGTCGCCCAAACGGGATTGCTCGCCTAAAGGCGCCACCCGCACTCATGGTTCAGCCGGCGCGTGTTCCATCGCGAAGACGTTCAAAATTGATTCCCAGCAACGTATTTCGTTGATGGAATTGATGAACAGAATCCGCGCCAGCGGGATTGCCACCGATGATCCTCGAGTGCGCGCAATCGTGGCCGAGCCGCCGGACGCAGGGGGCGCAGACGGCGGCAGATTATCGATGGAGCAGTTCTCCGCCGTGTGCGACGCCAGCGGTGGACTGATCGCCCGGGCTCTGTGCGGAGATCTCGTCGTTCCTGACTTCCCGCGACTCGAGAGCGAGCTTCGGGATATGTACGCCCGCGTACAAGCAAACGACGCCGGAGCAGTGGCCGACTACATTCCGCAACTGAAGCGCGTCGATCCCGACAAGTTCGGGATCGCGGTCTGCACAGTGGACGGTCAGCGATTCAGTGTCGGTGACACGAACGACTTGTTCTGCGTGCAATCCATGTGCAAGCCGATCAATTAGCCTGGCGCTCGAAGAGCACGGCGTGACGAACGTGCACCGACACGTCGAGCGCGAGCCCAGCGGCCGTGGATTCAACGAACTGTCACTTACCACCAACGGGCTCCCCCACAACCCGATGATCAACTCGGGTGCCATCATGACCACTTCGCTGCTGCGGTCCCGCGACGAGCTCGCAGACCGGTTCGACCATGTAGCCGAGACATGGCACAGACTCTCTGGCTATAGCCGTGTCGGCTTCAACAACTCGGTATACCTATCCGAACGCAGAACGGCAGACCGAAACTTCGCCCTTGGCTACTTCATGCGCGAGCACGAGGCGTTTCCCGAAGGTACCGACCTGGTAGAGACGTTAGAGTTCTACTTCCAGTGCTGTTCAATCGAACTCGATGCGCAGGCGTTGGGTGTTGTCGCCGCCACCTTTGCCAATGCCGGCATCAATCCGCTCACCAATGAATCAATATTCAAGTCCAGCACCGTGCGCCACTGCCTGTCGCTGATGTCATCATGCGGCATGTACGACTACTCCGGAGAATTCGCGTTCACCATCGGTCTGCCTGCCAAGAGTGGCGTGTCTGGTGGGCTGATGCTGGTGGTCCCCGGCGTCATGGGCGTCTGCATTTGGTCACCGCGCCTGGACTCGCTCGGCAACTCTGTGCGCGGAGTGGCGTTCTGCAAGGAGCTGGTGACACGGTACAACTTTCACGTCTTCGACTCACTGACTCTCGGCGAGGACACCTGCAAGAGAGATCCGCGTCGCAAGAAGAACGAAACTCAAATCAATGGCACGATGCGGCTGCTCTACGCCGCAAGCCAGGGAGACCTCGACGAACTGCGGGCGGTCCTTGCCACCGGGGCCGACCCCAACGCCGCCGACTACGACGGAAGAACAGCGCTGCATCTTGCCGCGTCTGAAGGACACTTACCGGCCGTTCGATTCCTGCTCTCTTTCGGCGCCCGACCAGAAGTCAACGACCGCTGGGGAGGAACGCCGTTGACAGACGCCCGGCGGGGCAAGCACACCGCGGTGGCCGATCTGTTGAGATCTCAGGAGCCGGATGGGGAGTCCCCGGCGTCCGTCCCGACCGAGCTTTCGCATCTGGCGAGCAGGTCGCAGCGGAATGGCGCGAGGAAAACTGCAATTTAGAGCAGCAAGCCGCCGTCGGTCTGTTCAACCACTCCGCCGATTCCTATATCTCGAACCGGTGGCGATCGGCATCAAACCGCGACGGGTGTTCAATTCCACCACCGAGACGACCACCGACCTCGACGGCGCACCCGCCGGCTACCGCGACAAGGCTGAACGCAAGAGCCTAAAGGATCTTCGTGAAGCCTTGACGCGTTGACACTCAGCTGACAAGGGTCTGCTGCTGCCATCCGAGCTCATCGATGCCGATGCGCATCGTGTCGCCCTTGGCGAGGTACGGAAAGCGTCCGGAGAGGGCGACGCCTTCTGGCGTGCCGGTGTTGATGATGTCGCCAGGATCGAGCACAAGGTACTGCGACAAATGCCAAATGATATGTGCAACAGCGAAGATCATGTCGGCGGTGGTGGAGTCCTGCCTCGGCTCACCGTTGACGGTCGACCACAACCGCAGCGCCTGTACGTCGGCGATCTCGTCGGCCGGTACGACGTAGGGACCCAACGGGTTGAAGGTCTCACAGCATTTCCCCTTGGACCACTGACCGCCGGAATGCTCGATCTGGTAGGCACGTTCGGACACGTCATTGCTGACCGTGTAGCCGGCTACATAGTCGAGGGCTTCGGCAGGCGAGGTCAGATATCTCGCCTGTTTGGCGATCACAACCGCGAGCTCGACCTCCCAGTCGACCTTCTCTGCGCCTCGTGGGATTCGCACGTCATCGTAGGGGCCGACAACGGTGTTGGGGTGCTTGAAGAAAAGCACAGGGAGTTTGGGTGGAGCGTCGCCAGACTCGGCCGCGTGGGCAGCATAGTTCTGACCGATGCAGAGCACCGCTCCTGGCTTGGCGACCGGGGGGCCGACGCGCAGACGGTCGGCGTCCTGCAGGGGTTGCAGCCGGCCGTCGGCAAGGGCGTCGCGCACTTTCTGAATGCCGTTGTCGCCGAAGAAGGAACCGTCGATGTCGGCGGTGAGTGTCGACAGATCGTAGGTGATGTCGTCGGCTACCACCACGGGAGTTTCCGCGCCGGGTTCACCGAGTCGTGCGATGCGCATGTGAGTCAGTCCTTTGTCAGTGTGTGTAGGGGCGGGTGAGATCGACATCGGGGTTGAGTCGCACTCCGAATCCGGGTCGGTCGGGCACGGTCATGCGGCCATTGACCGGCAGCGGCTCGTCCAGCAGCATCGGTGAGAACATCGGCACCACATCTTCTGCGGTGGGATGCATCATAAGGAACTCGGCGAACGGGCTGTTGGTGCGCGTGACGACGAAGTGATACGAGTACACCGACGAACCATGCGGGATCACCATCACGCCGTGGGCGTCGGCCAGGGCAGAGATCTTCAGCAACTCGGTGATGCCGCCGCACCATCCGACGTCGGGCTGAATGATGTCGGCACAACGCATCTCGATGAGCTGGCGGAATCCCCACCGGGTGGCCTCATGTTCGCCGGTGGTCACCAGCATGGTTTGCGGTATCGATTGGCGTAGCCGCTGATAGCCCCAGTAGTCGTCGGGCAGCAGCGCTTCTTCGATCCACTTCAGATTGAAGTCGGCCGCCCGGTGCGCGAGGCGAATCGCGTATTCGACATCAAGCGACATCCAGCAGTCGAGCATCAGCCAGAAGTCGTCGCCGACGCGCTCACGCATCTCCCGCAGGTGCTCAAGGTTGCGGTGCAATCCCTCCTCACCTTCCGCTGGGCCGTGATGCAGTGGCATCTTGCCGCCGATGAAGCCCAGTTTCTGGGCGATGTCGGGTCGCGCGCCGGTCGCGTAGAACGTCAGCTCGTCACGGACCGGGCCGCCGAGCAGCGCGTAGACGGGTTCCTCGCGGAGATGGCCGAGCAAGTCATACAGCGCCAGGTCAACTCCGCTGATCGCGTTCAGCACGACACCGCGACGCCCGTAATAGATGGTCGACCGATACATCTGATCCCAGATGCGTTCGATGTCGGTGACGGCGGCGCCCTCCAGGAAGCGGGCCAAGTGCTTTTCGACGATGAAGGCGCCGATCTCACCGCCGGTGGTGATCGCGAAACCGACAGTGCCGTCGTCCGCCTCGATCTCTACCACCAGCGTGCCCAGCACGTTGATACCGAACGACTGTCGCGACTGACGGTATTCGGGATACACCGACATCGGTGTGGCGATGTGGTCGTCGATCCAGTGCCCACCACCCTGGTCGTGGTAGTCCGCACCGCCGCCGCGCGCCACGAACGCGCGGACCTGGCGGATGGTTCTCGTCGTCATGTCAGTTCCCCACCTCTGTATCGTCCATCCGCACAAGCACTTTGCCTGCGGTCCCGTCGCCGCGGGCGAGGTCGGCGAATGCTTGCGGGCCCTCCTCGAGACGCACCTGCCGCGAGATCAGTTCGCCGATCTCTGCGGCTCCGCTCGTTACCCATTCCGCGGCGTCGCAGAAATCCCGGGCCGAATAGGTGAAACTGCCGACCAACGACCTTTCGTCGGTGCTGACACGGAAGGCGCTGAGCGCGAATGTCGGCGCGCCCATTCCGACGAGGCAGACCGACCCACCAAGTTGCACCGATTCGAGCGCCGAAGCGACGGTCTGTTCGATGCCGACCGCGTCGATCGCGACGCTGGCCAGGTCGCCGAAGACCTCCCGAACTTGTTCGTGCACGGGCGCCGCCGTGGGGTTGATCACCGTTGCGCCCAACCGCTCGCACAGCGATCGACGTCCCGAATCGATCTCGCTGATGACGATATCGGTGGCTCCCTCCATCCGGGCGGCCAGAATCGCCGACTGTCCGATCGGCCCGCCACCGAGGATCAAGACGGTGGAGTTCTTGTCCACTGCCACCCGTCGCACGGCGTGCACCGCGACGGCTATCGGTTCGATCAACGCGCCATACTCCACCGGCATGTCGTCGTTCAGCCGAACGACGTTGCGGGCAGGCACCGTGACGTATTGGGCGAAGGCCGCGACAACGTCGTGGGCGACGCCGATGACGTACTTGTTCGGACAGTGCTGCTCGCGTCCGGCGTAGCGATCGAGGTCGGCAGCGGGAACGACCACTGGATTGAAAGTGACAACATCCCCGGGTGCGAAATCGGCTGAGCCAGCGTCAGGTCCGCATTCGGCGACGACGCCGACGCTCTCGTGGCCCATGATCTGCCCGGGCACCCGCCGTCCGTTTTCGCCGGTGTAGCCGTGGATGTCGGAGCCGCAGATGCCGGTCGCCACGATCTTGATCAGCACATCATCCCCCACGGGACGCGGCTTGTTGCGCTCGCGCACAGTCATGTGCCCGAAGTCGTCTAGTACTAATGCTTTCATTTCACGACACTCCTGGTGTGATCGAGATCGGTCGATGGCTGTTCGGTCAGCTCGATTGCGGGGGTCAACCGTCGGCTAGCCAGCAACAGCACCGAACCAGTCACCGCGATGACCGCCAGCGCGACCAAGCCGGCACCGGAGCCGAACGACGTGTCGGCCCAGTTCTTCAGGTTCGGTGCGACGAATCCGCCGAGACTGCCGATCGAGTTGATCAGTGCGATGCCTGCTGCGGCGGCACCACCGACGAGGAAGCCAGTGGGCAACGTCCAGAAGACCGGTTGCACGGCAATGAATCCCGCGGCCGCGAGGCTGAGGGCAGCCAAACCGAACACCGGGCTTGCGGTGAGGGTGGCGAGCAGGATCCCCAGTGCGGCGCCCGCCAGTGCCGACGCCGCGACCCAGCGCCGGTGTCCGGTGCGATCGGCGATCCTCGCGAGGACGACGACCGTGATCATCGCGCATGTCCACGGAATCGCGGTGAGCAGTCCGACCGTGAACCCGACCTTGGTGCCGGTCATGTCCGCGATCAGCGTTGGCAGGTAGAACGTCACCCCGTAGACACTGGACTGGATGGTGAAATAGATGAGCCCGAAGTACAGCACCTTCGGGTTGACGAGTGCCACGAGTGCGCCTCGCGGTGAGAAGTGTTCCTTCTCAACGTCTTCGGCCCGCAACGCCTCGAGCAGCGTCTTACGGTCGCTTTCGGACAACCACTTCGCGGTCGCGGGTTCATTGTCGAGGTAGAAATAGGCAACGACACCGACCACAACGGTGACGACGCCGGTGACGGCGAACATCAGCTGCCAGCCGCGCAGGCCGAACGACCCGTCGAGGTCCAGAAGCAGGCCCGACAGCGGTCCGCCGAAAATGAAGGCCAGTGGGGCGCCGAAGTAAAACAGGCCGTTGACCTGGCCGCGGAACTGGGTCGGGATCCAGTAGGTGAGGAACAGGATGACACCAGGGAAAAAGCCAGCTTCCGCGATGCCGAGCAGTACTCGCAGGACGTAGAACGTCCACTCGTTGTGTGCGACTGCCATCAGTGCCGAGATGACGCCCCAGGTGACCATGATCCGGGCCAGCCATATTTTTGCGCCCAGTCGGCGCATCAACATATTGCTTGGCACTTCGAAGATCGCATAGCCGAGGAAAAAGATGCCTGCGCCGAGCGCGTACGCGGCGTTGGAGATGCCGGTGTCGGCCTGAAACTGCTCTTTGGCGAACCCGATGTTCGATCTGTCCAGGAACGCCAGCACGTACATCAGCAGCAGGATGGGAATCAGCCGGATCGTCACTCGCCGGACGATTACAGCCAATGCGTTGTCTGGTGCGGTCACCTTGCCTCCGGTCACAGAGGTTCACATTTGTGAACTGTCATTCATATGTGTGTACTCTTCGGCTACTATGGTGGCGGTCACAACCGAATGTCAAGTGCGCGGCACAACACTGCCATCGCAGGAAGAAGTGCCCCGAATTGACCGGATCTACCATGACCACGGAAGTGTTAGCCGCGTCCAGACCAGCCGGGCCCAATCACGAAGGTGGCGAATGTGAGTGCCAAAGTAGGCGATGGCGCCGTGAAGTCTGCGGACCGCGCACTGGCCATCATCGAATTCGTTGCCGACCGTGGCAGCGTGCGATTCCAGGACATCCTCGGTGAGTTATCGCTGGCGCGCAGCTCCGCCCACGCGTTGCTGCGCACGTTGGTGGCCAGCGGTTGGCTGCAACAGAATCCACAAACCCGCACGTATGGGCTCGGCCTTCGGGCGTGGCAGATCGGGCAGAAATACAACGGCAACCGTGGGCTCGCCGAAATTGCGAGCCCGCACATGGACGTGCTCGCGCGCACCGTCGGCGAAACCGTGCAGCTGGCTCGCCTCGACGGTATCGAGAACGTCTATCTCGCGATCAGCGAGTCACCGCATCCGTTCCGGCTCGCCTCCTCGGTGGGTATGCGGTTGCACTCACATGCCACGGCGCTGGGAAAGGCGTTGATGTCTCAACTCGATCCCGAGGAGGCACGCAAACGCCTGACCGCGGTGGTGCTGCCGCGGTTCACCGACCACACCATCACCGATCCCGGCGCACTGCTGGACGAGATCGAGCGGAGCCGCATGCGGGGATACAGCACCGACGAGGGCGAGTACCTGGCCGGAACCCGCTGCGTCGCAGTGCCACTGATCAACGACGGTGCCGAGCTGATTGCGGCGCTCTCGGTTACGGCACCCTCGGTGCGCACCGGCGAAGACTGGCCCGAGCCCGTGCTTGCGGAGCTGCGCACAACAGCTACCAAAATCCGAGCGGCACTGGGAAACGGGCGCGAATTGTCCAGCGCGTGAACACCGGAACGGTGGGTCACCGATGAGAATCGCCCTATTCGTCACCTGCCTCGCGGATGCGATGTTTCCCGAATCGGCCAAGGCCACGGTCCGGTTGCTCGAACGACTCGGCCACCAGGTGGTTTTCCCGGCGCGGCAGACGTGCTTGGCCAGATGCACGTCAACACCGGATATTTCGCCGAGGCGCTTCCACTTGTCCGCCACCATGTGGACGCGTTCGAAGAAACGTCCTTCGACGTCGCGGTCGCCCCATCCGGGTCGTGCGTCGGGTCGGTGCGGCATCAGCACGCCATGGTGGCGCGTCGCTACGGTGACGACGCTCTGGCCGCGCGGGCGGCCTCGCTCGCGGGCCGCACCTATGAGCTGTCGGAACTACTCGTCGACGTCCTCGGCGTTACGGATGTCGGTGCCGACTATCCGCACCGCGTGACCTATCACCCCACCTGCCACTCGCTGCGCATGCTCAGGGTGGACGACAAGCCGCTGAGGTTGCTGCGCGCCGTGCGCGGCATCGAGCTTGTCGAGCTTCCGGGCGCCGAATCGTGTTGCGGCTTCGGAGGGACATTCGCGCTGAAGAATGCGGACACCTCGACGGCCATGCTTGCCGACAAGATGACCAACATCTTGAGCACCGATGCCGAAGTGTGCAGCGCGAGCGACTCGTCGTGCCTCATGCACATCGGCGGCGGCCTGTCCCGACTGCGCAGTGGAGTACGGACCGTGCACCTTGCCGAGATCTTGGCCAACAGCGACGAGGTCCTGGTATGAGCACCTTCCTTGGCAATCCCGCGTACGCGGGCAGCGGGAATCTGCGCGGGGACGAGAGCTTCCCCAAGGCGGCACGAAAGGCACTGAACGACAGCCAACTTCGTGCCAACCTCGGATCCGCGACCGCTACGATCCGCGCCAAGAGACTGAACGCCGTCGCCGAGGTCGACGACTGGGAGCAGCTCCGCATGGCCGGCAGTGCTCTGAAGAATGCCGTGATGCAACAGCTCCCGGAACTGCTCGAACAATTCGAGCAAAACGTGACCGCGCGCGGCGGCACCGTCCACTGGGCGCGCGATGCGGCCGAGGCCAACGCGATCGTGACCGACATCGTGCGTAGCACCGGCACCGACGAGGTCGTCAAGGTCAAGTCGATGGCGACGCAGGAGACGGGCCTCAACGAACACCTTGCCGAACAGGACATCACCGCAATCGAAACCGACCTGGCCGAACTCATCGTCCAACTCGGCGACGACAAACCAAGCCACATCCTGGTCCCGGCGATTCACCGCAACCGCGCCGAGATCCGAGAGATCTTCCTCAAGGCGATGCCGGGCGTCGACCCCGCCATCTCCGACGAGCCGAGTCAGCTCGCCATGGCGGCCCGTACGTACCTGCGGCGAAAGTTCCTGCAGACCAAGGTCGCCATCAGCGGTGCAAATTTCGGGGTGGCCGATACCGGGACGTTGGCAGTTGTCGAATCGGAAGGTAATGGCCGGATGTGCCTGACCCTGCCGGACACGCTCATCACACTGATGGGCATCGAGAAGCTGGTGCCGTCGTTCACCGACCTCGAAGTGTTCATGCAGCTGCTGCCGCGGTCCTCCACAGCCGAGCGGATGAACCCCTATACGTCCATGTGGACGGGTGTACATCCCGGTGACGGTCCACAGAACTTTCACGTCGTTCTGCTCGACAACGGACGCACGAACGTCCTCGCCGACGACGTGGGACGCTCAGCGCTACACTGCATCCGCTGCAGCGCCTGCCTCAACGTCTGCCCGGTCTACGAACGTACGGGTGGCCACGCTTGAGGATCGGTCTACCCCGGACCGATCGGTGCGATCCTGAGTCCACAGCTCACCGGGACGTCCGGCCGCGACGATCCCAATGCGTCGTTGCCCTACGCATCGACGCTTTGCGGTGCGTGCTTTGACGCCTGCCCGGTGCGGATCGACATCCCGAGCATCCTTGTGCATCTGCGCGGCAAGCAGGTGGACTCCGAGCGGCATGGATTGCCTGGCCCGCAGGATCTGACGATGAAAGCCGCAAGCTGGGCCATGCGTTCGGAGAAGCGTTTCGCTACAGCGGAACTGGCATCCAAGGTCGGGCGAATGCTGAGCGGCAACAAGGAGCGCATCACGTCGCTGCCCTTCCCTGGCTCGAAATGGACCGCCAGCCGTGACATGGCGGCGCCGCCGAAAGAAACGTTCCGCCAGTGGTGGGCTCGCACGCATCCGGAGGACCGATGAACGCGCGCCAGGAGATCCTCGGCAGGATCCGAGCGGCCGTCGCCGAAATGCCAGTGGCGAATGAGATTTCACGTGACTATGACCGCGCACCCGCGACCGGCCGTGGCGACGTCGATCGCTTCGCCGCCACTGTCGACGAGTACCGCGCCCAGGTGCACCGAGTCGACGCAGTGGAGGTTGCCGCCACGGTGAACAAACTCATCGTCGATGGTGAGACCGCGCTGCTGGCGCCCGGATTCCCCGACGACTGGCGTCCGAGCCGGGAGTTTCTCGTCGACGGCGAACCAGAGCCGCTGTCGGTGCAGGAACTGGACAATGTCGACGTCGTCGTAACCGGCTGCCGGCTTGGCATCGCCGCCACAGGCACGATCGTGCTCGATGCCGGTCCGGGTCAGGGCCGGCGCGCGCTGACCCTGGTGCCTGATCACCATATCTGCGTCGTGCGCAGTGACCAGATCGTCGACACCGTGCCGCAAGCGTTCGCCGCTCTCGATCCGATGCGGCCACTGACCTTCATCTCAGGGCCAAGTGCGACAAGCGATGTCGAACTCAACCGGGTGGAGGGCGTGCACGGGCCGCGAACCCTCGATGTGCTGATCGTCAACGATTAGGGTCAGCCGACTGTCGAGCCGCGCTCGATCAGTTCCGGTTGGAACACGACATGTGCGGGTTGATGATCGGGGCCGTCCTTGGCAGCCGCCGACAACAGGTCGATCGCCATGACTCCGATCGCCTCCCTGGGCTGGCGCACTGACGTCAGCGGAACCACCGTCGACCGCGCGAAGTCGATATCGTCGTAGCCCACCAGCGCCATATCGTCGGGCACACGCAAACCGGTTGTGTACGCGAGCGCTTGTAGCACTCCGATGGCGAGCAGATCGTTGGCGCAGAACACCGCATCGGGTCGACGGCGCGGCGGCCGGTCGCGCAGCTTCTCCCCCGCAGCACGACCTTCGAGCACCGTCAACGCCGGCAACTCAATGACCTCGAGCGACGCGCCTGGTACGTGCGCGATCGCCTCCCGGGCACCTGCGAGTCGGTCACGCACCTGGCGTAATTCGGTCGGGCCCGTGACCAGGGCGATGCGCCTGCGACCGATGTCGCACAGATGAGTCACCGCCTGCTGCGCGCCTGCCACGTCGTCGACGGCCACCGAATCGAATGGGGTTCCGCGACCGTCTCGGTCAACGAGGACGACCGGGGTACCGCGGCGCCGCATTGTCTCCAGCCGGGTCAGATCATCACCGACAGGCGATACCAACAGCCCGTACACCCGCTGCTCATCGAAGGCATCGATATAGGCGCGTTCGCGTTGCGGGTCGTCGTCGGATGTCCCAAGGAGAACGGTCAGATTCTGCTCGCTTGCGCGGTGTTCAGCCGCGCGGGCGATGTCGGTGAAGAACGGGTTGCCGACGTCAAGCACCACCAGCCCGACACTGCGTGACCGGCCTGCCTTGAGCTGTCGGGCCGCGTCGTTGCGGACGAAGCCGAGTTCGTCGATGGCGGCAAGGACTCTCGCGACCGTCGCGGGCGCGACCTTGTCCGGAGCGTTCAGGACGTTGGACACCGTGCCCACGGAGACGGCCGCCGCCGCGGCCACCTCACGCATACTCACCACGAGGCCATTGCACCAGACGGCGCGTACCGCTTCGGCGGAAACCGCTCAGCCACCAGCGCCCGCAGCGCTTCCAGGTCTCCTCCGATCAAATTGCAGGCACGCGCAGCGAGCAGAAGGTTGCCCAACGCGGTGGCCTCCACCGGTCCAGCCAGAAGCGGCAACCCGAGCCTGTCGGCGGTGAGCTGACACAGCAGTTGGTTCTGGCAACCGCCGCCGACGACGTGGACCACTTCGACATTCACACCGGAAAGGTCCGCAGCGGTGCGCACGGCAGACGCGAATGCCGCAGCGAGGCTTTCGACGACCGCGCGCACCATCTCCTCCCGGCTGTCGGGAGCTGCCAGGCCGCGTTCGCGATACCACGCACAGATTCGGCCCGGCATGTCGCCCGGCGCGAGGAAGCGTTCGTCGTCGGTGTCGAAGAGGTCGGGCGTAGGGGGCAGAGCGGCTGCCTTGTCGAGGAGAGTCGGCAGATCAGCGCAGCCGCCCTCCCGCTCGTACTGCCGCATGGTCTCCGACAGCAGCCACAATCCCATCACGTTGTGCAGGAAGCGAACCCGCCCTTCCACACCGATCTCATTGGTGAAATTCGCGTTGCGGCTTCGGTCGGTCACCACCGGATGATCCAACTCCACGCCGACCAACCCCCATGTGCCGCAGGAGATGTAGGCCGCTGACTCCGGCCGCATCGGCACCGCGGCGACCGCCGACGCCGTGTCGTGGGATGCGACGGACACCACCGAGGGGTCGCCGTCCAGGCCGATGTGCTCCGCCACGTCGGGCAGCACCGGGCCGAGTGGACTGCCCGCCTCGACGATGTCACCGAACAGTGACCGGCGGAGGCCGAGCCGGTCCATGAGGTCAGCGTCCCAGACGCCGTCGAGACCGAGCAGGGCCGTGGTCGACGCGTTGGTACGCTCGGCGCGGGCACTGCCGGTCAGCCAGTAGTTGATCAAATCCGGGATCAACAAAACGGTATCGGCCATTTCCAGCAGTCCGTCGGCCTTGTCCACAGCCAGCTGGTAGACGGTGTTGAACGGCAGGAATTGAATACCGTTGCGGCGGTAGAGATCATGCGCCGCGACTTGGCTGTGCACGGACTCCACGCCGGCGTTCGTGCGCTCGTCACGGTAATGATGCGGGGTGGACAACAGCCTGCCGTCGCGCAGCAGACCATAGTCGACGGCCCATGAGTCGACGCCGATGCCCGCGAGGTTGTCCGATTGACCGGCCGCGCTTGCCAGACCGTCGCAAATTCGACCGAATAGACCGGCGACGTCCCAATGCAGCGCGTTACGACGGCCGTTCCACAACCGCACCGGATCGTTGGAAAACCGCGCCACCTCCCGCATGTCGAGCCGGTCGCCTCCGATGTCGGCCACCATGACTCGCCCGCTTGTGGCGCCGAGGTCGATCGCGGCGATCTGACCGGTCTTCATCGCAGGAAAGCCGCCGCGACTCCAGCGTCGACCGGCACGTGAAGGCCCGTGGTGTGCGAGAAGTCCGACGTGCAGAGTGCGAATGCCACGTTGGCGACGTGTTCGGGCAGCACTTCACGTTTCAGCAGTGTGCGCTGCGCGTAGTACTTGCCGAGGTCTTCTTCTGCGACGCCGTACACTGCGGCGCGTTTGGCGCCCCAACCGCCGGCGAAGATGCCCGACCCCTGCACCACGCCGTCCGGATTGATGCCGTTGACCTTGATCGCATGCTCGCCCAGTTCGGCCGCCAACAGTCGAACCTGATGCGCCTGGTCGGCTTTCGTGGCCGCATAGGCGATGTTGTTCGGCCCTGCGAAGACGGAGTTCTTCGACGAGATGTAGATGATGTCGCCGCCGAGTCGTTGATCGATGAGCGCCTTGGCGGCGGCCTGGGATACCAGGAACGATCCGCGCGCCATGACGTTGTGCTGCAGATCCCAATCCGCTGCGGTGGTGTCCAGCAAGGATTTTGACAATGACAGCCCGGCATTGTTGACCACGATGTCGACGCCGCCGAATGCGAGAACGGTGGCGTCAACGGCGGCCTGTACCGCGGCTTCGTCGGTGACGTCGGCGGCGATACCGACCGCCACATCGCTATTGCCGATTTCCTCGGCGGCTGCGGTGGCTTTCTCGAGGTCCAAGTCGGCAATCACCACGCACGCGCCCTCGGCGGCCAGCCGGGTGGCGATGGCCCTGCCGATGCCTGACGCAGCGCCCGTCACCAGCGCGATCCGTGTCGCCAGTGGCTTGGGCTTGGGCATCCGCGCCAGTTTCGCTTCCTCAAGCGCCCAGTACTCGATGCGGAACTTCTCGGCCTCATCGATCGGTGCGTACGTGGAGATCGCCTGAGCGCCGCGCATCACGTTGATGGCGTTGAGGTAGAACTCGCCTGCCACCCGGGCGGTCTGTTTGTCCTTACCGTAGCTGAACATGCCGACACCGGGGATGAGTACGATCGCAGGGTCGGCGCCGCGGATCGGCGGGCTGTCCGGCGTCGCGTGACGGTCGTAGTACGACTGGTAGTCGCCGCGGTACTTCTCGTGTAGGTCCGTCAGCCTTGCCTTGCAATCATCGACCGACGCATCGGCGGCGAGGTCAAGCACCATGGGCTTGACCTTGGTGCGCAGGAAATGGTCCGGGCAGCTCGTGCCCAGCTCGGCGAGTCCCGGATGATCACTGCCGCAAAGGAATTCGATCACGCGCGGATCGTCGGTGAAGTGTCCGACCTGTGGCTTGTCGGTGCTCGCCAGGCCGCGAATGAACGGCGCCAGCGCAGCGGCTTTGGCGCGGCGCTTCTCCTCGGGCAACGCGCCGTACCCGTCCAGCGGTGCTCCGAACGGCTCCTTGCGGCCGTTCTCGGAAATGTAATGCTCGGCGGTTTCGATGATGTCCAGCGAATTGACCTCGGCCTCTGCCGAGGTGTCCCCCCACGCGGTGATGCCGTGTCCGCCGAGAATCACGCCGATCGCCTGTGGATTGGCGCGTTTGATCTCCGCAATGTCGAGCCCCAGCTGGAATCCTGGCCGCCGCCACGGCACCCAGACCACCCGATCGCCGAAAATCTGCTTGGTGAGCGCCTCACCGTCCGCAGCAGTGGCGACGGCGATGCCGGAGTCGGGATGCAGATGGTCGACGTGAGCCGCGTCGACGAGGCCGTGCATCGCCGTGTCGATGGAGGGTGCTGCTCCGCCGCGCCCGTGCAGGCAGTAGTCGAACGCGCCGACCATTTCGTCCTCGCGATCGACGCCCGGGTAGACGTCGACGAGGGCGCGCATTCGATCCAGCCGCAGTACGGCCAACCCGGCCTCGGTGAGGGTGCCGAGGTCTCCTCCTGAGCCTTTCACCCACAGCAAGTCCACCTCGCTACCGGTGGCAGGATCAATGTCGGTGCCTTTGGCTGAGGTATTGCCGCCGGCGTAGTTGGTGTTCTTCGGATCGGAGCCGAGTCGGTTCGAGCGAGCGATCAGTTCGGTGACTGTGGTGTTCATCAATGGCTTCCTCTCAGGCGCCCCAGGAAGACTGGGTGCCGCCGACGCGCTCAGCGGCGATGGTGTCTTGATAGCCCGATGCGGCGTACGCACCCATCGGATCCTCGGGCAGTCCGCGGCTGGCACGCCAATCGGCAAGCGCGGGACGCACATCGGTGTAGAACGCGTCCATGAAGATTGCGTTGGCGCCCAGCACGTCGTGGGCCTCCTGCGCGGCCGTCAACGCGTCCGTGTCGACCAGCAGCGCCCTGGCTGTCATCTCGGCGACGTTGAGCACCGAACGGATTTGACCAGGAATCTTCGCTTCGATGTTGTGACACTGATCGAGCATCAACGCCACACCCGAGCCGGCATCCAGTCCACCGCCGCGGATGACCTCGAACATGATCCGGAACAGCTGAAACGGGTCTGCGGCCCCGACGATCAGATCGTCGTCGGCGTAGAAGCGCGAATTGAAGTCGAACGAGCCGAGCTTTCCCAACCGCAGCAACTGCGCGACGATGAACTCGATGTTGGTGCCCGGAGCGTGGTGACCGGTGTCAAGGCACACCTTCGCGCGGTCACCGAGGGCGGTGACGTGCGCGTAGGACGTGCCCCAGTCCGGCACGTCGGTCATGTACATCGCCGGTTCGAAGAACTTGTACTCCAACACCATTCGCTGATCAGGACCGATGTGCTGGTAGATCGTCGCGAGCGAATCGGCGAGTCGCTCCTGGCGGCCGCGGATGTCGCCCTGACCGGGGTAGTTGGTGCCGTCGGCCAGCCACACCTTCAGATCGCGCGACCCTGTCTGGTTCATCACGTCGATGCACATCAGGTGATGGTCGATGGCCTTCTGGCGCACCGCCTTGTCGGTGTGGGTCAGACTGCCGAACTTGTAGTCCTCGTCCTGGAAGGTGTTGGAGTTGATGGTCCCCAGCCGCACACCGAGATCGTCGGCGTAGCGGCCTAATTGGCGATAGTCGTCGACCTCATCCCAGGGAATGTGAAGAGCGACCGTGGGAGCCAGACCCGTCATCCGGTGCACCGTCGCGGCGTCGCCGATCTTCTCGTAGACGTCGCGCGGCGCGCCGGGCGTGGTGAACACCTTGAAGCGTGTTCCGGAATTCCCGAACGCCCAGGAAGGCAGCTCGATGGCCAGGCTGTTCAATAAGGAGCTGATCATGACACAACCTCTTTCTCGACGTCCTCGGTCTTGACGGGCGCGCCGTAGCGTTCCACCTCAATCTCTTTCAGCGTCTTGCCGCGTGTGTGCGGTGCCCATATCGCGCCGATGATCAAGGCGACCGTCAACAGTCCGACCAGCAGCAGTCCGACGCCGGTGAGTCCGGTGACCGCCAACATGGTCGGGAAGAAGTAGGACAGCAGCCCGGTGACGGTGCGCACCACAAAGAACATCACGCCCTGGGCGCTGGCCCGATACGGCGTGGCGAACAGTTCACTGGTCCACAGGCTGTAAAAAGCCTGGGCCCCAATGCCGCTGGAGATGCCCCAGAGCACCGCGAAGATCAGCATTGTGGGCATTCCGTTGTCGGTGAAGGCCACCAGCACGGCCCAGCCGACGATGCCGAGGGCCGCGCCGACCACATAGAGAAGTCGCTGCGACATCCGGTCGGCGAACATCATGAATCCGAAGTAGGTCGCCGCGACGGTGCATCCCCATACCAGAACCTGCAGCAGATTCTGCTGAACGGCGCTGTGCAGACCGGCGGTCTCGTAAACACGCGGCATGAAGATGCCGGCCTGGCCCGCGACGGTGTTCCAGAACAGGTAGATGCCGCCGAGGAACAGCAGGGCCGCGATGTTGACCCGCCGCGAGAACAGGCCACGCAGACCGCGCACGCCAACCGCGGAGGCGACCGCGCTGGACTCGTGTTGTCCTTCGTCCTGCCAGATTTGGGATTCGGCGAGGCCCTGTCGTAGCCACCACACGACGGCGGCGACAACGAACAGGTGCAAGAAGATCAGCCGCGAACCCGTCAGCGCGAGGGGGGCCAGTGCGGCGGCGAGCGCAAAGCCCACAAGGGGGCCGATCGACCAGGCCAATTGCGCGGTGCCGACGTGCTTGGCGCGCTGTATCGACGGAGCCTGCTCGGCGATGTAGGTCCATGACGCAGGCACCCCGGCGCCGACAGCGATTCCGGTGATCAAGAATCCCGCGAGCAGCATGGTGAAGTTCACCGCACACGCGGCGAGCAGTACGCCGACCATGTACACCAGCAGGTCGTAGGTGTAGATCGCTTTGCGGCCGTATCGGTCACACAGCGGCCCACCCAAGGCTGCACCGATCGCAGCGCCAAAAGCGTTGGCGGAGAATGCTGCCAGTAGCCCGACCCCGAGGTTGCTTATTCCGAATGCTTCCTGCCAGAACGCCAGGCTCGTGGCAATCGCGATGATCGAGCCGGCCTCGATGTAGTTCGACATCGCGACGGAGATCGTCGCTTTCCAGCCGGTGGTGGAGCGCGCTCCCAGTTTCATCGTGTCGGTCCTCGTTCGTCGGGTCAGTGAAGGTGGAAATACTCGGTCAGCCGGTGCATGGCTCGGTCGGGGCGGTGGGCGTTGTCGAAGTAGTCCGCCATCGCCGATTGCCACTTGTCGTTGACGGCAGTGCCAGCCATGGCGGCGGTCGCGGTCTCGAAATCGTCAGTTTCGAAATAGCCGACCACCAGCCCGTCCTCCGGGCGCATGAACAGCGAGTAATTGCGCCAGCCCGCTGCTCGCAGCGCATCGAGCATCTCCGGCCAGACGTCGTCATGGGCCGCGAGGTAATCGGCGATTCTGTCTGCTTTGACCTGGAGCAGAAAACAGGCTCGTTCCGGACTGCGGTGCTCTGACCTGGACCGCATGCGGGTCATCTCCAATCGATGTATTGAAACGTTTCAATACGTGATGGTCCTCACAGTAAGGCAGTCACATGCGTTGGGTCAAGGCGCCGAGGGCAGTAGGCGATTGCACGACACCGGTTGTTCGACCACTTCACGGATTCCTACCCTCAGACTGTTGAATCGCGTCGAGGTTGGAGGTACCAAATGGGCATGGCGCAACAACCACGTCAGGCGCCTGCGCTGACCCGTTTCGCGGGCCGCGCCGGGGACCACAACGACCGCGCCATGGTGGGTTCGAGGTTCGTCGCGCAAGGCTTCGCTCGGCAGTTCGGACTCGAACCGCTGGTGATCGGCAGTCCCGAACCGGCGCTATCGGAGGGCTGGCGAACCGAGCTCACCGCGGCGATGCCGGCCCTGAAAGCCATGTCAGAGCGATACGAACAGATCTTCGTCGACGGGCAAGCTCCGGTAACCGCGCTGAGTCGCTGCGCGGTTGCTCTCGCCACGCTGCCGGTCGTGGCTCGGCATCGGCCCGACGCGGTGGTGGTCTGGTTCGACGCCCACGCCGACCTGAACACGCCCGCCTCCACTACTACGGGCTATCTGGGTGGCCTCGCGTTCAGCGGGCCGATGGGTTGGTGGGACCCCGGACTTGGATGCGGGCTGCCGTCCGAACACGGGATCC
Organism: uncultured Actinomycetota bacterium; assembly: GCA_963848855.1. Classification (GTDB taxonomy): domain Bacteria; phylum Actinomycetota; class Actinomycetes; order Mycobacteriales; family Mycobacteriaceae; genus Mycobacterium. The sequence goes on along the minus strand of CAWKFL010000001.1, from coordinate 306,893 downwards.
TCGTCGGTGCGCGCGACGTGGACGTAGAAGAACAGCGACTCATTGAAAGCAGTCAGGTGGCCTGGGTCAAGATCGGCCCCAACATGCCGGAGGAACTGCGGAGCGCCATCGACGGCCGACCGGCTTATCTCCACATCGATTGCGACGTAATGGAACCCGGCATCGTGCTCACCGACTATTCGGTTCCCGGCGGCCTGACGCTATCGCAACTGCGGTACGCAGCAGATGTTCTCGCGGAGAGCGAGATCGTCGGGATCGAAATCGGCGAGTTCGAAGCCGACGCGAGTTCGCCTGCCGCGCAGTCGGCTCTGGACGTCTTTACCGCAATCGCACCGGTGCTGGATCGTCTGGTCGCTACTTCACTCGGGCCACGAGCCCCGTGATGGAACGCCGAGAACTCGTAACCATGCACCAGTCGCTACCTCTCGGCGGTCAGCGGCAGGGATTGCAGCGCGATCCATGCGCTGACACGCACCTGCGGGTCATCAAGCGAGCCAGAGAGTTTCGCAGCGATGCCAGCCAGTCGCTTGCGAACCGTGTTGCGGTGCAGACCGAGTGCTTCAGCGACTTTCAGTTGCGATCCATGGTGCTGCAGAAAAACCCGCAGTGTCGTGATCTGCTCGCCGTCCAAGTCACCAAGTACCGACTGGGCGAACAGCGCCGCCTGCGCCGGATCGATCAGCCCCAGTGGGCCCTGCCCCAGCAGGGTGTCCCATTCGACGACGGGCGTCGCAGGGCCCGCTTGCGCCAGCGCGACCCCCGCAGTGCGGTGACTCGCGCCGGCCTCCTCAGGTCCCACGCGAGCGCCTACCCCCACCCGCGCGCCGGCGTCGGCGAGCGCTGTAACCATCTGGGGTGTTTGCGCATCCGCGACGACTAGCCAAAGCTCATCATCGTGGTGGGCGACGAGAGCGGAGCGCTGCTCAGCGACCGACATCGCATCAAGAAGGCTCTCGGACGAACCTGCGGCGTGCAACACCCGAAGTGCCACAGGTACATCGGGTGACTCTGGGTCGATACCCAAGACAAGCTCAGCCGTGTCGTGTTCCGCAGCCACCAGAAGTTCAACCGCCCGCCCCCGAAGGAGTCGTCGGGTATGGGCGGCGTTGCTCTGCTGCGCAGCCACCAGTCCGAGGAGGGCCACCGCCATCGATACAGCGTTCCGTTGGCTATCGGCGAGTCGTGTGGGGCCGAGCGCAACCAGAATCGATGACTGGCGTCGCGTCGCGCCGATGGGTTGAACGATGGTAGTGGCACTTGGGTCAGCCAGCGTGATCGCTGATCGGTTGCGCTGCTGCCGAAGTAGCGTGATCTCGTCGGAAAGCCGATCTGGGCGCAATTCGCCGCGCCGCGACCCCACCGGTCCAACCTCGATTTGACCGTCGTACGCGACCACGGCGGCAGCGCCGTCCAACGCGTGCGCAAGCACCGCTAGCACAGCACGCGTGGCGCCGGGTTTCGCCGCCGCTGCAGTCAGTCGATGCTGAATTTCCAGCGATTGGCGCGCGGAGGCTTGTTCTTCTTGGGCGAACAATCGCGACACGCGGTAGCTGACCGCCACAAAGGGGGTGCCGCGGGGCACCTCGAACAGATTGAGTTCAGCATTGCGGCAGGCATCCACGAGTGCGTCTGGCATTTCAGCGTAGGTCAGACCGGTTCCGAACCCGATACCTGCAGCACCGCAGCGGCTGAGTGCATCGACGTAGGCCTGCCATTCACCGGCCCACGCCAGGGTCTGAATCCCCGTCGTCAAAAGAACCTCGCCGCCGCGCAAAAACGGCGTGGGATCAGGCAATTCGCTCGTCGCGACCCAACGGATATCGCGATCAGGAAACGGAACGGTGACGCCGCGCAGCTGCAGCGCGGTATCGGCAAGCAGGTGACCGACATTTACCACGATTGCCATCTTTGCACACATCACTACCTGCTTGAGTGTGCACTTTGTCCCAGCGGCGACCAGGTCAGAGGGCTTAACGTTCATCAGACGAACGGCTGTCACAAGACGAGAAGGAAATACCATGACCACATTGACCACCCCTGTGGTGGCGCAGCGGCGCCACCTGGAAACCGCGATACCTGGACCGAGATCATTGGCGCTGCACTCGCAGAAGACCGCGGCGGTGGCACGGGGCGTCGGCACGACGGTGCCCGTCTACATCGCGGCGGCAGGGGGTGGAGTGGTAGTCGATATCGACGGTAATTCGCTGATCGATTTCGGATCCGGTATCGCGGTCACAACCGTTGGTAACAGCGCACCCGCGGTGGTCGAGGCGGTGACCGCGCAAGTGCAGGACTTCACTCACACCTGTTTTATGGTCACTCCCTACGAAAGCTACGTCCGAGTCGCCGAAGCGCTCAACCGCATCACTCCGGGAACGCACACCAAACGCAGCGCACTGTTCAATTCCGGCGCGGAAGCCGTGGAGAACGCGGTGAAGATTGCGCGCGCACACACCCGCCGACAGTCGATAGCGGTGTTCGACCACGCGTATCACGGTCGCACCAATCTGACCATGGCGATGACCGCGAAAAACCAGCCCTATAAGAACGGATTTGGCCCGTTCGCACCGGAGATCTACCGCACCCCGCTGTCCTATCCTTTCCGCGACGGCGGCCTCGACGGTGCAGCTGCCGCCAAACGCGCGATCTCAATGCTCGAAAAGCAGATCGGAGCCGAGAACCTCGCGGCACTGGTGATCGAACCGATCCAGGGCGAAGGTGGCTTTATCGTTCCCGCCCCTGGCTTCTTACCCACACTGCTCGACTGGTGTCGAAATCATGGTGTGGTATTCGTCGCCGACGAGGTCCAGACGGGTTTTGCCCGCACCGGGCAAATGTTCGCCTGCGATCACGAAGGCATCGTTCCCGACCTGATCGTCACTGCCAAAGGCATCGCAGGCGGGCTGCCGCTCGCGGCCGTGACCGGCCGCGCAGAGATCATGGACTCGCCTCACGTCGGCGGCCTGGGCGGCACGTACGGCGGTAACCCCTTGGCCTGCGCAGCGGCCCTGGCCGTGCTCGAGACCATCGAGGCCGAGTGCCTGACCGAGCGTGCGCGTGCGATCGGTGACACGATGCTGCAGCGGCTCACCGCCTTGCAGGACCGCGACGCGCGCATAGGTGACGTCCGCGGCCGCGGCGCAATGATCGCTGTCGAACTCGTCGAGACGGATACGGGTGAACCGGATGCCGAACTCACCAAACATATTGCCGGATACGCCCACACCCACGGTCTGATCGTGTTGACGTGCGGAACGTACGGCAACGTACTGCGCTTCCTGCCGCCGCTTTCCATGCCCGACCACTTGCTGATCGAGGGTCTCGACATCCTCGCCGATGCCTTTCAGGAGACCCGATGACTACCATGCTCGTCCCCACCCACCAATCCACGAGCCCGCTGGAGGATGCCCGCGCCCAGTTGCGTGAGGCCACCACAATTCTCGGATTCGACGACAGCCTCTACGCGATGCTCGCCAGTCCGCGCCGCGAGGTGAGCGTGAGTATTCCGTTGCGCCGCGACAACGGCGATATCGAACTCTTAACCGGTCACCGCGTGCAACACAACCTATCTCGCGGTCCAGCCAAGGGCGGACTGCGCTACTCACCGGACGTCACCCTCGACGAGGTGCGCGCCCTGGCGATGTGGATGACATGGAAGTGCGCGCTGCTCGACGTTCCTTATGGTGGGGCGAAGGGCGGCGTGCGGATCGACCCACGCAACTACAGCAGCACCGAACTCGAGCGCGTCACCCGCCGCTACACCAGTGAAATCAGCCCGCTGATCGGTCCCGCTCATGACATCCCGGCTCCCGACGTCGGCACGGACGAGCAGACCATGGCCTGGATGATGGACACCTACTCCGTGCAGCAGGGCCATACTGTGCTCGGCGTCGCCACCGGTAAACCTGTCAGTCTGGGTGGTTCGCTCGGCCGGGGAACGGCCACCTCCCGCGGCGTGGTGCACGTCGCGCTGGCCGCACTGCGCTCCCGTGGGATCCGACCCGAAACGGCAACTGCCGCCGTGCAGGGCTTCGGCAAGGTTGGCCGCCACACGGCCCGGTTCCTCTACGACGCCGGTGTTCGCGTGATCGCGGTCTCCGATCAGTACGGCGCCGTCTCGGCCACGACCGGTCTCGACGTGCCCGCTGTGGAATCACATGTCGCACGGACTGGTTCGGTTGTCGGATTCAGTGGTGCCGACCAGCTATCCAACACCGAGCTCCTTGAAGCCGACGTCGATCTGCTGGTCCCAGCCGCCGTCGAAGGCGTTATCCACGCGGGCAACGCTGCTCGCATTCGGGCGAGTGTGATCGTCGAGGGCGCCAACGGCCCCACCACACCCGATGCCGACACCATCCTTGACAACGCCGCGACAACTCGTCGTTCCAGACATCCTGGCCAATGCCGGCGGCGTCATCGTTTCGTATTTCGAATGGGTCCAGGCGAATCAGGCCTACTGGTGGCGCGCTGACGAGGTGGAGACCCGGCTGGCCGAACGAATGCTCACCGCGTGGGACGACGTCAGCGCTCACGCCGCCAAGCTCGGGATACCACTGCGCACCGCTGCCACCTGCCTGGCCGTGCAGCGCGTGGCCGAAGCCGCCCAGCTGCGCGGCCTCTACCCCTGAGGAGGAGTAATTCTGTGAACCTGCACGACGAAATCGCACGCCTTGATCCTAAACACGCGATCCTCATCAACGGCAACAACATTGGTGCCGCATCGACGTTCCCCGTCCACGACCTGCCACCGGCGAGCCGATCGCAGAGGTCTCCGACGGCACTACCCGCGAAGCCGCTGACGCCGTAACCGCGGCAGCGGATGCCTTCGCCGGGTGGTCCAACACCACGCTCCGTCATCGGGCCGATATTCTGCGGCGCGCATTCGATCAGATGATCGCCGACACTGAGAGACTGGCCGCACTCATCTGTGCGGAGAACGGCAAGTCCCAGGCGGATGCGCGCGCCGAAGTCGCTTATGCCGCTGAGTTTTTCCGCTGGTATGGCGAAGAAGCCATACGCACCGACGGCGCTTATGGTCTCAGCCCCAGCGGTGTGGCCACCACCATCGTCACCCACCGTCCCGTAGGGGTTGCCGCGCTCATCACTCCGTGGAACTTCCCCGCCGCGATGGCCACGCGCAAGATCGCGCCCGCGCTGGCTGCGGGGTGCACAGTCGTGCTCAAGCCCGCATCCGAAACTCCGCTGACGGCCTTGGCGATCGCCCGATTACTTAGCGCGGCCGGTGTGCCCGACGGTGTTGTCAACCTCGTCCCAAGTACGAATTCGGTGGCCGTGGTGGGCAATTGGCTGGGCGATCCGCGGATTCGCGCAATCTCCTTTAACGGCTCCACCGAGGTCGGCAGAATGCTGCTCACGCAAGCGGCCCGCCGCGTCGTGAACACCAGTATGGAGTTGGGTGGCAACGCACCATTTGTAGTCACCGCCGACGCCGATGTCGCAGCCGCTGTCGAGGGCGCGATGGTGGCCAAGTTCCGCGGAGGTGGCCAGGCCTGCACCGCCGCAAACCGTTTCTACATCCACGCCGACGTCGTCGACGACTTCACTCGCCAGTTCGGGGCTGCGACGCAGGCGCTGCGCGTTGGTCCGGCCAGCGATCCGGACAGTCAGGTCGGGCCATTGATCAACGCACGCGCTGCGACCGGTGTGCGGCAATTGATCGCCGACGCCGTCGCCGAGGGGGCAACCACTGCCTACCAGGCGCCGGTACCTGCGCGCGGAGACTGCTACGTCGCCCCGACTGTACTAACCGATGTACGGCCCGACGCTCGCATCTTGAAGGAGGAGATATTCGGGCCAGTCGCTCCGATTGTGGTGTGGGACAAAGAAGACGAGCTAAAGCAGTGGATCGCCGACACCGAATACGGACTGGCCGCATACGTCTACGCCGGCGATCTCCGCACGGCAATGCGCATCGCCAGCGCCACCGAAGCCGGCATGGTCGGCATCAATCGCGGCATCGTATCGGACCCGTCCGCACCGTTCGGCGGCACCAAGCAAAGCGGGCTCGGCCGCGAAGGTGCCCGTGACGGGCTGCGCGAGTTCCAGGAAACCCAATACCTCAGCGTCGACTGGCCCGCCTAACGCTTGGGAGACAGCGGTTGTGCTCCCCACGATGCAATTACAAGGAATGGGTAGGTGTCATGGCTTGGCACGTGCGTGATTTTGCACCAGAAGACCTCGAAGCTGCGCTCCGGCTGGACGCGGTCTCGACGATGACGTCGCAGCAGCCGCTGTTCGATGCTTCAGATGTCGTCACAAGCCTCCAGGGTCGCCACCCAGCGGTGGTAGCCGTTGCGCGCGGCGCAGTGGTGGCTGTGGCCGTCAGTCGGGTCGACGCCGATCGAGCGTGGGTGCTTCGCCTGTCGTTGGATCCAGAGTGGAGGGGCAAGGGGTTGGGAAGCAGCCTGCTCAGTGAGTTGGAGCATCGCCTTCTAGCCCGCGGCGTTCGACGTATCACGGCGATACTTCCCGACGGCGAGACGGGGACAGCAGCATTCGTGAATTCGGGTTTCGTGCAGCGAACGGGGATCGCGCACTTCGACAAACACGAGACTATGTCGCCGCGATCGGCTGCCGTACTCGCGCGCCTTGGCGGCGCGGTCCCGCCCGCGGGACAGTGGCAACAGATCGCAGGCATGGTCCGCGAAAAGACACTCATTGAGCGGCGCATCGTGCTTCCTCTATCGCATCCCGGGCAGGCCGCAGAACACGGCGTGATGCCACCACAAGCGATCGTCCTCTTCGGCCCACCCGGCACGGGCAAGACCACCTTCGCACGCGCGATCGCCAGCCGCCTGGGATGGCCGTTCGTCGAACTGTTCCCGTCCCGTCTTGCCATTGGCGACGGTGGACTCGCGGCCGGTCTTGGCGAGGCGTTCCTCCAATTGCAGGAGCTCGACAACGTAGTCGCCTTCATCGACGAAGTCGAGGAAGTGGCCTCGCAGCGCGGATCCGGATCGCCTGCGGCGACGGCTGTGGTCAATGAGCTTTTGAAATGCCTCGTCCAGTTCCGCGACCGGTCTGGCCGACTTCTGGTCTGCGCGACGAACTCGGTTCGCGAGCTGGATTCGGCATTTCTGCGACACGGGCGCTTCGACTACGTGCTACCCATCGGACCGCCGGACGATCAGGCGCGCGACGCACTGTGGCGGCGCTACATCGCGGACCAAGGCATCGACGTGGCGGCCTTGGTGTCGGCGACTCGCGGCTACACACCTGCCGACATCACCCACGTGGCTCGCGCAGTCGCCCAAGCGACATTCGAGCGAAGCGTCGACAGCGGGGCGCGGTGCCATGCGAGGACCGACGACTACCTCCGCACCGTCCAGATCACCCGCCCGACCCTCACCCCCGAGCAGGTGTCGGAGTTCGATACCGAGATCACCGATTATGCGCGATCATGACTGGACACTGATCTGCTTCGGTTCAGGAGGCCAGCGCGGGTGTGCGGGGTGGCGCGGTACGGCGACTCCCGGTTGCCTCGAAAGCCGCAGCGAGGGCAAGTAACGCCGTGTCGTCGTAAGCGCGTCCAGCGAAGGTCAAACCCACCGGCATGCCGATATCGGCCATGGTGCCCATCGGAACCGTCACGGTCGGAATGCCAAGATGGCGCAGCACGAGATTGCCGTTAGCCACCCACACGCCGTTGCGCCAGCCGAGGCCGGCTGATGCTTCGTTGACGTCCATATCGGCCGGGCCGACGTCGGCGACGGCAGGAAAAATGACCGCGTCCAGGCCGATCCTGTCCATCCAATCCTCAAGGTCGAGGCTGCGGGTTGCCTCCAGCCCACGCAGTCCCTCCGGCAGATGCGGGATGTCGGTGAACCGTTCCACTGGGTGCGCGCGCACGTGCGCCGGATAGCCGGCGATGTTGTCGTCGAAGCCGCGGTACCGGTCCGGCAACGCCTCTTCAGGATGCGGGAAGATCGACGAACCGTTGACATCGGCGAGGCGGTTGAGCGTCGGGTCACCGTTGGCCCGGAGGAAGTCATCCCAGGCCCAAGCAGACAGGTCGACGATCTCCCGATGCAGGTACTCGCGGCTCACTAGGCCGCGCGTCGCGATGGTGGGCGCACCGGGTCGGTCGCCCTCATAGTTCGTGACCGCCGGGAAATCGACAAGGATGAGCTCCGCGCCCGCAGCCTCGAGGTCTCTACCCGCCGCGTCCCACAAATCGATGATCGCCGCACGCGTCTCGATGCGCTGTCCGGTTTGACCGCCTATGCCGGGATGTTCGGCGGTACCAGCCTCGGGGTCGGCGTTGACGTACATACGAGGTACCCCGAAACGCTTGCCTGCGAGCGTCGTCCGCGCCGCGCTCGCGTCGCGGGGTGCGAGTGCCGGGTAGGACTTCGGACGCACCGCGGAGGCACGTGGAATATCGATCCAGGGTTGCGCGCGCCAAAAGTCGCCGCGCGTCTCGGCGTCGTCCGCGACCACGACGTCGAGCACCTCGAACAGGTCGGCCATGCTGCGAGTGTGGGGCACCACGACGTCCATCGTCGGCACGAGCGGCCAATTGCCGCGCGTCGAGATCACCCCGCGGGATGGCGTGTACGCGCACAGTCCGTTGTTCGAGGCGGGGGCTCGACCGCTGGACCACGTCTCCTCCGCGAGTCCGAACGCCGCGAAACTCGCGGAGGTAGCCGTGCCCGAACCGTTCGATGAGCCTGAGCCAAATGCCGACGTCAGATAGTCAGCGTGATAAGGGCTTTCGGCACGGCCATACACGCCGCGCTGCATCCCGCCATTCGCCATCGGCGGCATGTTCGTCAGACCGAGGCAGATGGCACCTGCGGCGCGCAACCGCTCTATCGTGAACGCATCACGCTGTGCGACCAGATGTTCGAACGCGGGCGATCCGGCCGCCGCGGTGAGTCCGCGCACAAGGTAACTGTCCTTGGCGGTGTACGGGATGCCGTCGAGCGGCCCGAGCACCTCGCCGCGGGCACGGCGGGCGTCGGATTCGTTGGCCTCGGTGACCGCGGCTGGATTCATCACCACGACGGAGTTGAGCCGGATGCCGCCGCGGTCGTACGCCTCGATGCGCGCGAGATAGGCGGTCGCCAGGTCGACGGAGCGCACGGCGCCCGACTCGAGGGCATTGCGGAGTTCGGCGACCGAGGCCTCTACGACATCGAACGAGCTCACCGGCGAACCTTTCCGTTGCTCGCAGCCATGTGCCGTGGCGTCTTCATGTCAATACCACACTCCCGACGCCCGGAACCGCCGAAGCGCCCCCGGACGGTTTCGATTCTTCCACCGGCGCTGGGTGCCGTCGCGGCGCCCACCCTCGGCGGGGCACCCGGACACGACTATCGAGGCCATCGAAAGACTCGCCCGGCCGGTCGATGCAACGACGGACCGTTATTGCGGCGGATAGGGCAACGCCTCACGGGCATCGGTCGTGGTATCGCGTTCGCGTCGACCACGCTGTTGTGCGCCCCGCGCCGGAGCCAGGCCGTGCCTGCCGCCCCTACCGCCGCGATCACGTCCACCGACAACGCCGCACTCAGCTGCACCGACAGCATCGCGGCCACCGCGAGGCTCCATGGCGGCAGCCGGACAGTGGTCACGGCGTGTCCCGGAAGGTATTCCAGTCGCCGATCGCGGCAAGACGCCGCCGCTGCTGAGCTGCGGCGCGGGAGTCGACTCGGCGGTGACGCGCTTCGAGATTGCCGGTCACCCGCTGACGGTGTTCGACCGGATTGTGGTCGTCGTATTTGAACTTGGCATCCACCCGCAGTACTGCCAGCCGGAGACCACGGATTCCGCTGAGCATCCGTCCGTACGGGGCTTCACCGACGGCCACGGCGGCATACCCACCTTCGGGCTGGAAGTCACCCTGCTGCGTGGTCAGAATCTCGACCTTGCCCTCGGGATCGTCGACAACCGTTGGCCGGCAGATGAACTGAACGGTCGCGTAGTAGCTCGTCGGCACGCCGTCCTCATCGGGGCCGCCCGCCTCGGCCCGCCAGTAGGTAGGGACGTAGGCGTAGTCACCGATCACCGCAAGCCTGACCTCTGCCGCCGCCTCCAGGTGCGGCCACACCGGGTTCGGTTGGGCCAGGTGGATGAGCAACTCATCCCCGACGACGGTGAAATGGGTGGGCACCAACAGCGGCGCCTGGGCGGGGTCGAGGTTGTTGACCGCGAGCACCCCGAACCGGTCGGTGGAGGCCAGCCACTCGCGCCATTCGGCGGTGTCCAGCGCGGCATCCCATGGGTGGATCAACACTGTCAATTTCCTTGCATTGGAGGCGAACCGGACAGGAAGCGGCGGGCGATGTGGACATCCGGGCCGAGCCGCCGCAGATGCGCCGTCAAATCGTCGGCGGCGGCGTGCACCTGGTCATCGGTCATCGGATCCAGCACGTCGAGGATGAACAATGCCGTCGTGGTGTGTTCGCTCAATTGAGTGCGGCGCGCCTGACGCCAGTTCCAGCGACGGCAGGTCACTCCGGCGTCGTCGCACCACACCACCTCGCCAGCGTCGGGGTGTTCGACCACCGAAACGCCGTCGGCAGCGGTGTCGAATGGTTCGGCCCCAGTGGCACGGATCAGTTGTGGAGCACCGTGATACCGGGAGAGGTCCTCTCCTCCCACAGGCAGCTGGTGAAGTACCGAGACCGCGTTGTAGAGGTCGGTGAGCCGGTTGACCCGAGGAAGTCCAGCCTCGACGCGGCGGGTCAGGGCCTCCACACTGTTGCGGGTACGCTGTGGCTTGGCTCCGAAGGCCCGGTAGGCCTCACGCCATGCCGCGATATGCGGGAGTTGTTCCGCTGGCTGCTCGCGAAGTTGTTGGCGGGCAGCGGATTCGGCCTGACGCAGCAGCGCCTCGCTGGCATCATCGCTTGGACCGGGCACCAATCCGCCGACCGCCAGCAGCATGGCGCGGTAGTCGGGTCGCAGGGCGAACACCGTGTCATCGACGCGGGCGCCGGCCAGCGACCGTTCCAGCAAGAGCACCTCATCCATGGTGTCCCTCCGACTTCACCGAAACGCCGCCAACTCCGGGTTCGAACACCGCCAGGGAGAACCGGGCAGGCTCCTCGGTGGGGTTGGCGTAGGTGTGGTCGACGTCCCCTGGAAAAGCGATGGCGTCGCCCGTCTCGAGAACGGTCGCCTGGCCGCCGACCTCGACGGTGACCGACCCCTCCAGCACATGCACCAATTCCCGGGTGCCGGCCGAGTGAGCCCCGCTGGCGTGCTGATCCCCCGGCCCCAACGACCAGTCCCACAACTCGACGACATCCGGAGGCGTCGTGCCCGCGACCAAAATGCCCCGGCCGCCGGCCGCACCACTCCACAACTGCGCACCCGCGCCGCTGCGGGTGACCTTGACGGACTTCGGTTCCGGTGGCTCCACCAGTGCCGGCAACCCCACACCGAGCGCGTCACTGAGCCGAAGCAGCGTTCCCACACTGGGATTGACCGCACCTTGCTCCACGCTGACGACCATGCGACGGCTCACCGAAGCGACCTCGGCGAGCTGATCAAGCGTCCAGCCCCGCGCTAGGCGCTCCTGCCTGACCCGCGCACCGATCGCCGTAGCGAGCTTGGCAGCATCATGATCCACGCGGTGCAATATAACGCACTAATAGTGCATCGCCAAGGACTCAAGCGGAAGAGTCGATTCGACCGCCCGCGATGTCCGGCCGGTCGGGTTCTTCAAGTTGGGCCTCGATGAGGCAGTAGGTCGCGGATCTACGGAGTTTGCCGGATGGGGTTTTGGGGAGCGTTCCGGGCCCGGTGACGGCAACGAGTCTTGGGCTGACCCCGATCTCGGCGAAAACGGCTCTAGACACTTCGTTCGTGATTCGTCTCTTCAGTTGAGAGTCGTTGTGTCCGTGGGACTCGACAACGACGGCGAAACTCTCCCGCTGCGCTGCTGAGGTGAGTCTTACCGCGACCGCATTACCCGGCCGCACCCCTCCAACCCGCCCGGCGGCGCGTTCGATATCGGTGGGGCAGATATTGCGGCCAGCGACGATGATCATGTCCTTCTTTCGGCCACACACAACGATCTCGCCGGTTTCGGTGCGGTACCCGAGATCGCCGGTTGCGAGCCATCCGTCTGCATCGAGCGCATCTTGGCTTCCAGCGGGGGTGACATAGCTTCGCGTGACGACGGTCCCGCGGATTGAGAGTTCACCGATCCGACGGTGGGATAGCACCGAGCCGTTTTCGTCGACGACGCGAAGTTCGATTCCGGGCAGCGGGGTGCCGAGTTTGACGAAGCTACGGGTGTCGGTGCCCACGCTGCGCCTGGCCTGGCCCGCGGATTCGAAGGCCTGGGCGTCAACGGTGTCGGCGGTGATCGGATCGCCGGGCTTGGTAAAGGACACGGCGAGCGTCGCTTCAGCCATTCCGTATGCGGCAACCAGTGCGGTCTCCTTCAGCCCGAAACGGCCGGCGGATTTGAGGAACGTGGTGATGGTGGTCGTGTCGATGGGTTCTGCGCCGTTGAGGACGAAGCGGAGGCTGGACAGATCGTAGGCGTCGTCTGCTGCGTGATCCAGGCGCCGAGCCAGCACCGTGTACGCAAAGTTGGGAGCCGCTGTCACGGTGCCGCCGTATTTGGTGATGAGCGCGGGCCACACGAGAGGTGAGGTGAGGAATTCGGTCGGTGTGATGCAGACGGTTTCGACACCGGCCGCTATGGGCCCGACAAGGAAGCCGATCATTCCCATGTCATGGAAGAGGGGTAGCCAGTTCACCATCACGTCGGCGGTTCGGTCGACCTTCGCTGCCACAGCCATGGCGCGGACGGTCTGGTCGAGGTTGCGGTGCGAAATGGCAACCGCTTTGGGGCTTCCGGTCGAACCAGAGGTGAGTTGCAGGAACGCGATGTCTTCCTCGTCGGCGTCGAAGGGTTCGACCGGACTGCCATCGGAAAGGGCTTCCACAGCGTGAACGGATATGCCGTTTTCGATGAAGACGGCGGCGGCAGGCCCGAAGGGCGCGCCCACCAGCACGGTGTGTGCGCGGATCATGGCCAGGACGGTCAGGGTGTCCTGGAGCCACACATTGAGGTCGGCCCGCGGTGTGGGCTGATGAAGCATCGTCACCGACCCCCCGCGCATCCAGACCGCCTGCGTCAGGGGTGCGATGTCAACAGGCTCGCCAGCCAGGATCGCAACCGAGTCGCCGGGCCGGATCCCGGCGTTGGCGAGCGACCCGGCCATTCTGAGTGCGGTGCTGTGAACTTCCGCCCAGGTGCGCCGGACCGGGGTGTGCGGTTCCCCTGTAACCAAACCCTTGCCGAGACCCGGTGCGACGGTGAACATTTCGCGGGTAAATGTACTCACGGTGAAGGTCCTGGTGGAGGTGCTATTCGCGCACAAGTCGCTGGAGGTTGGTGATGTCGGGACGCAGCGTGGCCGCGACAAGTTCCCAGAGGACCTCGTCGGTGCCGCCGCCGACTCGGGCCAACTTCATATCTCTCCACCAGCGCCCGAGCGGCGATTGGTCGGGGAGATAGCCGGTCCCACCAAAGATATGCATGCATTCAGAGACAACTTCTTCGCCAAGCCGGGCGGCCGTGACTTTCAACGCCGCAGCTGTGCGGAGGTTGAGTGACGATCCCTCGCTGGCGATGCCGCGCAGCGCCCATCGGAGAACCTCGACCCGCGCGTGCAGGTCTGCGATGCGCAGACGCAGGGCTTGATGGTCGAACAGGGGAGCGCCGAATTGTTCGCGTTGCTTCATCCGTGCCACCGTTACCCCGATTGCGAGGTCGCAGGCGCCGACCACTTGGCCAGCCACAGACAGACGCTCGTGAGCGAGACCCCAGCTGATAGCAGCCAAACCCGTTCCGGGACGGGCGATCATGGCCTCGGGTGACACCCAGGTGTCGAAGCGCAGCGGAGCGGTATCCAGGCAGCTGGCTCCCACTGTGGGGTAAACGTCGCCGATCGAGAGCTGCTCGGTGGGTACAGCGAACAGCGCGACGTCACCGTGGCGCCCGGAGCCGTCAGTGGCGACGCCTCGAACGACTAGCAGCGCGATATCCGCGATCGGCGAAAGGGAAACAAACTTCTTGTGCCCGCGGAGGCGGAAGCCGCCGTTCTCGGCGATCGCGGTGGACTTGAGGTTCTGCAAATCCGAGCCCCCGCCGATCTCCGATGCGCCGATGCACAAGACGATGTCCCCCGCGATTGCCGCCGTCGCGATATCGCTCAGGTACGTGTTCCTGCCGAAGCGGCGCAAGATCGCGATCGCAGAGTCGTGCAGACTAACTCCCACGGCGACCCCCGCCGAGCCGAGACCACCGAGGCGCTCGGCGAGCGAAATCAACCGCGACAGGTTCGGGTGGATACCGTCGTCCCACTTGGCAGCGAATATGCCTTTGTGGCCGAGCATTTCGATGAGTTGGCGAGGAAAGGCCTCTCGCAGCTCTGCCTCCTCGACGAGCTGGACGACCTCGGCGTTGAACACAGTATCGAGCGCTCGCGAGAAGTCCCCTGCTGCCTGGCAGGCCAGCTCGGGGGCGGCGATCCTCATGACCGGCAGGTCACGCGGCCGGGTACTCGGCGGCGGCCCCGTCGTCGAACGGGGACACCCGTATGGCGGCGTCAATCAGCTGCACGACATCTCCGAAGGTTTCGCAAGCGAACAATTTTTCTTCTGAGAGTCTGAGGTCAAAGCTCTCCTCGATCGCAACGACGCTGATCGCAAAGGACACCGAGTCGAAACCCAGGTCCCCGATCAGGGTCGAGCCGATACGCACGAAAGCAGGATCCATCGAGAGTTCGGAGTGAAGGATGGCCAAGAGAGTGGCCTGTGTCGATCTGGTCATTGGAATTCCTCAACTCGTGGGTCTTTAACGGATCTCATTTTTGATCTCGTGCAATTCAGCGGACACGAGTAACGAACTACTCGAATAGTTCGGACACCCTCGTGACGGCTACGTAAGTTTCACTTTGGCCCAGCATCGCGGCTGGTCACGGCATGGCTCCCGCTTTGTGTCGACGGTGTCGACAATTCGGCGATGTGTCTGTACTCACAGGAGCCCCCGCAGCACGAGTACCGCGGAGAACGCCGCTGGTTGTTACGAACTCGAGCAGTCATATCGGCCGGCGGAATTTGTCGCTTTAAACCGGACTATGGAGTACCGCCGATTCCGAAGTGGGGTAGGTGAGTACTCGGTTCATCCCGACTGCGGACGTGGAAACTCAAAACCAACACAGCGGAGGGGTTCGCGCGCCGTAGGGGGTCGCGCGACGGCGCTGTCCATCGCGGGCAACGCCGAGGTTAGGGGGCACCATGACCTTGAGCGGTCAATTCTTGACGACATCGACGAATCGGCATCGTCTGTGCGGTTCGGGGGTCAGCGTGACGTACCCCGCCGATCGCTCCCGCTTTCCCCTCACGGCATATCAGCGTGACGTCTGGGCGAGCGCAGCGCTCACTCCCGACGCACCGAACTACGTCACCGCCATAACCGCTCAGCTTGTCGGTGACGTGGATCCCGACGTCATCGCCCAGTGCATTGCCCGCGTATGGGAACGAAACGACGGATTGCGTCTGCAGTTCGAAACCTCCAACGGCGTGCCCTATCAAGCGCTCGCCGAAACGATGCCGCGCATTGAGTGGTGGGACGTCACCGCGGCCGCTGACCCGGCCCGGGCCGCACAACGCCTGGTGACTGCGGCGGTGGACACCCCCATCGACCTGTCTGTAGGAGTTCCCCTGCGAATTACGATGATTCGGGACGGCGCATCTTCGCTACGGATGCTGTTGCGCTCGCATCATGTCGCGATGGACGCCACCGGTCTCTTCACGTTCGCCGCCGCGTGGCTGGCGGAATACGAGAGCCTGACGGCTACGGGCCGTCAGGCTGATTTGCCGGCGACGTCGTTCATCGACTGCCTGGGATCTGAACGCGCCTACCGCGGATCCAAGCAATGGGGCAGGGATCGTGACTGTCTGATCGACAACTTGCGCGACGCGACACCTGCCCTGTTCGATCGCTCAGGATCGGGAGCTGCCCGGTCGACGATGCGACAGCACCATGCATGGCTCGACCGCTCTCTCCTGAATCGCCTGCGGGAGAGAGACATTTTGTTCTTTCCTTACCTGTGCGCGATCGTCGGAACGTACCTGACTCGTGTGCTGAGAACCGGCGAGGTCACGCTCGGCATCCCGCTCACCAATCGAAAGAATGCTGTCGAAGCAGCCACTGTTGGTGGGCATTTCGCGAACATACTGCCACTGCGCGTTGACGTCGGAGCGCAGCGGCCCTTGGCGGAGCTGGTGGCCGATCTCCGGACCGGCGTTGCGCAACGCATTGCGCGTCAGCGACTTTCGCTCGGCGACCTCATGCGGGAGCTGCGCCGCGCTGGGTTGCCGTCGGGCCCCTTGTTCGACGTCACCGTAAACTACCTGCGGCTGCCGGGTGCCGGCGAGTTGGCCGGATTCGTGCGGGGTGTCAAGGATCTATCCCGGGGGTCTGGCCAGCTCACGCTCGCCATCAACGTCCACGAGCTGGACCATGACGGTCCGCTGGAGCTGGTGTTCGACTACGCCGCCGACGTGTTCGACGTCGATTATCCGATCGAGTCCGTAGAACACCACCTCAAGACGCTGCTGTATGCGGGGGTCGAGGACCTCGAAGCGAACCCCACCGCGCTGCCGATGCTGCCCGGTGATGAACACGATGTTCTGACCGACCGGCGCCGGGAAACGGCCGTTCCGTTCTGCGACCGGTCCACCGTGATCGATTGCGTCATGGCACAGACCGCACGAACGCCGGACGCGGTAGCCATAATTGGCCCCGGCACCGAGACCGTCACCTACGGTCAACTCGCCGAACGAACCGTGCGGCTGGCGAATCTGCTGCGCCGGCAAGGCGTCGGCGTCGGCGATCACGTCGCTGTGCAGGTCAAACGCGGGCCCGATCTGGTGGTCGCGGTGCTGGCCGCAATGCACGCAGGCGCCGCGTATGTGCCCATCGACCAGAGCTATCCGGCCGAGCGGATTCGGTACCTGCTCGAGGACAGCGCCGCCAAGGTCGTCCTCACGGGCGGCGCAGGCGACCCCGAATTCGGCGATGTGCCGACAATTACCGCCGGATCGTGGGCAGGGAGCCCCCCGCTCGTGGCCGCGCCTACGCCGACGGCGACCGATGCCGCGTACGTCATCTATACCTCGGGATCCACCGGACGGCCCAAAGGTGTTGTCGTCGAGCACTGTTCGGTGATCAACCGGATGGCATGGATGCAGCGCCGCTATCCGCTCGGCGCCGACGATGTGATCTTGCAGAAGACACCCATGTCTTTCGACGTGTCGGTGTGGGAGTTGTTCTGGTGGGCGATCGAAGGCGCGAAGGTTGCGCTACTTGCCCCCGGTGCTGAGAAGGATCCGCGCGAGATCCTGCGGGAGATAGCCGAGTCACGCGTCACGGTAATGCATTTCGTGCCCTCGATGCTGACGCCATTCCTCGACCAACTGGAGGCCGCGCCGGAGGCGGTGGATCAGGCCGACAGCCTTCGGGTGGTCTTCTGCAGCGGCGAGCCACTGCGGCCGCACCAGGTGATGCGCTGGAACCGGGCGTTCGCCGGACGCGGTGAGACGGCACCGCGGCTGGTCAACCTCTACGGGCCGACCGAGGCAACGGTAGACGTATCGTTCTACGACTGTCCGACCGCTCCCGACCAACCGGTGCACCGCGTGCCGATCGGCAGGCCAATCGACAACATCAGACTGTACGTGCTCGGCCCATCGGGGCAGGTGCAGCCGACCGGGGTGGCAGGTGAGCTGTGCATCGCCGGCGTCGGTGTGGCGCGCGGTTACCTGAACCGACCGGAACTGCAGGCAGTGAAGTTCGTTTCCGACCCGTTCCACGAAGGCGACCGGATGTACCGAACCGGCGACCTCGCGCGACGGCTGGCCGACGGTCAGATCGAATACCTCGGCCGCATCGACCGCCAGGTGAAAATCCGAGGCAACCGCGTCGAATTGGGAGAAGTAGAGAACGTCCTCGTCAGCGCACCCGGCATCGCCGACGCCATGGTCGTCGACACCGAAAAGCCCGGCCGGGGGACATATCTGATCGCCTATTACGTCGCGCCGGAGCAGCTGGCAACGGCCGAGCTGCGTAAGCATTTGTCGCAGTCTCTGCCAGACTTCATGATCCCGGCCAGTTTCCAACGGGTCGACGAGATCCCGCTGACGCCCAACGGCAAGGCCGATAGGGCCAAGCTCACGGCGGGCTGCGAAGAATCTGTGGATGCGCGGTGGTGTGCACCGCGTACGGATGTGGAGTCGATTCTTGCCGGGGTATGGCGCGATGTACTCGACGTCGCCGCGGTGTCGGTGCACGACAATTTCTTTGATCTGGGCGGGGACTCGATTCTGACGTTGCGGGTTCGGGCGTTGGCCGAGGAGCGGGGATTGATCTTGGACACCCGTGATATCGCTGCCCATCCGACGGTGGCCGAGTTGGCCGACCATGTGGTAATCGGTTCAGATGGGTCAGCACCGGTTGAACCGTTCGATCTGGTCGCAGGCGTCGACCGGCCCCGGCTAGGTCAATTCCGGGACGCCTATCCCCTGACCCGTTTGCAGTTGGGCATGGTGTTTCACAGCAGCGAGCGACTGGATTCAGTGACGTACCACGACGTCTTCCGATACTCCCTGCAAATGCCCTGGAATGAGCGGGCATTCCGCACTGCGCTGGACCGACTCGTCGCGCGCCATCCGGCGCTGCGCACGGCGTTCGATCTCGGCAAGTTCTCCGAACCGCTGCAGCTGGTATACCCGCGCATCGAGGTGCCCGTCGACATACTCGATCTGCGTGCGGCGACACCCGATGATGCGCAATCCACACTGGACGAGCATATTTCGCACCGCCGTCGCGACCGGTATCAGCTGGATCGACCGGGGCTCTACCGATTCGGTGTCTTCATACTGAACGACCGCATCGACTTGGTGTTCGCGTTTCACCACGCGATCCTCGACGGCTGGAGCGTGGCGACGATCGTCACCGAACTGTTGCAGGAATATCGGCACTTCGACGGCGACCCGGCGCGGGCGATCAACGAACCCTCTGCCCCCTCATTCGCCGAATACGTCCGCGCCGAACAGCTTTCCATAAACGACCCCGCCGACCTCGCGTACTGGACACAACTGCTCGCTGACGCCCCGCCGGTGCAGATCTCGGGCATTCGTCCCCATGCCAGGCGCTGCCACTCCGTTGCGATTTCACGAGTGCAACGCACGTTGGATGTACCCGCACCGTTGGTCGACCACGTCGTGCGCCTCGCAGGCGCCGAACACGTGCCCGTAAAAGCGGTACTGCTCGCCGCGCACCTACTCACCGTCGGACTTTTCGCCGCCGAGCGCGACGTCACCTCGGGCGTGGTTACCCACGGCAGGCCCGACCGCGCGCACGCCGACCGCATCGCGGGCCTGTTCTTGAACGTCGTGCCCATCCGCGTGGACACCACCGGCCGCACTTGGCGCGATGTGGTGCACGCGGTATTCGAACAAGACTGCGCCAGCGCATCGCACCAGCGATTCCCCCTTTTCGAAATCCAGCGCCGCCTCGACATCGCGTTCGACGTCGCCTTCAACTACGCGAACTTCCACGCCGCCGGGGCCACACTGCGCGCAATCGACGTCGAGCTGCTCAACGTCGGCATCCACGAGGACACGAACTTCGCCTTGCTTGTCAACGTGTTCCGCAACCCCGTCGACGGCACCACAACCCTGCGCATAGACGGCGACCCCGCACTCTATACGGCCGATCAACTCGATCAGATCGGCCACACCTACCTCACCTTGCTCCAGCGCATCACCACGACGCCCGCCGAGCCCGTCACGTTCACCACCCACACACCCACCCTGAGCCCGTCGATCACCGATCACACCTCCAGCACTGTCATCGATGTGTTTCGTGACGTCGTTGCCCGACGTCACGGTGATACTGCGCTGCAATTCGGTTCCTGCACAGTCACATACGAAGAGCTCGACCAGATGGCACACCGTATTGCCGCGGGCCTGCTGGCGCGCGGCACACGGCCCGGCGACCGCATCGCTTTAGCCATCGACCGTTGCCCGGAGCTGATCGCGACCGTGCTCGGCATCGCCATGGCCGGGGCGGCCTGCGTGCCGCTCGACGTCACCTACCCGACAGCGCGCCTCAGCGCGATGCTGGCACAGGCCGAACCGGCCGCGGTGATCGTCGATTCAGCCAACGAATCGCTGATCGAGCAGCAGTGCCCGCGGATCGGGCTGGCCGACCTCCTCGCTACAGCGCCTGCCCGTCCGAGCACCCTGCCCGTGGTGGACCCACAGCACGCGGCCTACGTGTTGTTCACATCCGGCTCAACAGGCACGCCGAAGGGCGTGGTGATGCCGCATCGTGCGCTTGCGAACTTGATCGCATGGCAGCTATCGATTCCCAGCGGCTGGCTAGCCGACGCGGGCCGGGCCCCATCGACCCTGCAATTCGCCCCGCTGTCATTCGACGTCGCGTTTCAGGAGATCTATTCGACGCTGTGCGGCGGGGGCCGCCTGATCCTGCTGGCGGCACAAGAGCGTCATGAGCTGCCTGCGCTGCTGCGCACGCTCGAAGACACACATACCGAGCGGGTAATCCTGCCGTACGTGGCCTTGCAAGCACTCGCAGATATCGTCGTTCGTCGCGGCACGGTGCCCTCTCAGTTGCGAATCATCGCCTCGTCAGGGGAGCAACTGCGGATCACCGATGAGATCCGGCAGCTGTGCGCCGCCATTGACGGTGTCGTACTCGAAAACCAATACGGTCCAACCGAAACCCACGTCGTCACCACCTTCACCATGACGGGTGATCCCCAACAGTTTCCTGCGCTGCCGCCGATCGGTCGCCCGATCGACAACGTCGAGGTACTGCTGCTGGACCAGCAGGGCATGCCGGTGCCCGACGGTGCTCCTGGTGAGATCCACATCGCTGGAATCGCCCTGGCCGACGGTTACCACCGTAGGCCGGACCTGACAGACGAGGTGTTCGGATCGCACCCGATGTATCCGGGTGTGCGGCTGTATCGCACCGGCGACATCGGTCGGCGCATGCCCGACGGGGCGTTGGTCACCGACGGGCGCCGTGGCAACCAGGTCAAGGTGCGCGGGCACCGGGTGGAGCCGATGGAGGTCGAACTCGTACTGCGGAAGGCGGCAGCGCCCTACGCCGGCATCACCGAAATGGCCGTGATAGCTCGGTCCTCATCCGATGGTTCCAGCGCAGGCACCCAACTGGTGGCCTTCCTCGTCGGCGACGCCGACGAGGACGTGGAAGGCGCCATCTTCGCCTCACTACGGGATGTACTGCCGGACTATATGATTCCCGCGCGGACTGAATGGCTTGCTGCCCTGCCACGGACAGCCAGCGGTAAGCGGGCCGATCGGGAACTGGCCGCAATGCCGCTGCGGACACGCACCGTCAACCATGTCGCACCGCGCGACGAACACGAGGCCGTCATCGCCGAACTCGTGGCCGACGTGCTCGGCGTTTCGCACGTCGGCGTGTTCGACGAGTTCTCGTCGATGGGAGGGGACTCCCTGTCTGCGGTGCGCTTGATTGTCGCCATCGAACAGCGCTACGGACTGTCGATTCCCGTGTCGAGCCTGCTGACCGGCCCGACGGTCGCTGCATTGGCAGAGCGGGTTCGGGACCGTGTCGCAGTCGAATTCGACCCATGCGTCCCAATCAAGCCGACCGGAAGCCGACCGCCGTTATTCCTGGTCCACCCGATCGGCGGCACCGTCCTGTGCTATGTGGAATTGAGCAAGCACCTGCCGCCCGAACAGCCGCTCTACGGCTTGCAGGCGGCGGGCATCGAACCGGGTACCACTGCCTCACAATCAATTTCAGAGATGGCTCGCAGTTACGTCGTAGCGATCCGCCGCGTCCAGCCACACGGCCCGTATCACATAGGAGGTTGGTCACTCGGTGGCGTAATCGCCTTCGAAATGGCCCGGCAACTGGAAGCCCAGGGCCAGGAGGCCGGTTCTGTGCTGCTGTTGGACAGTGCGGCCCTCGGGGGTGGCGTCGCAGCCGAGCTCCCCGTCGAATTGCTCTACGAATCGTTCATGTGGGAGCTGCTGTCGGCCAAACGCGGTGCCGATGCACCGGTCGAGCACCTTCCGGACGGCTTCGACAGTGCTGACGAGGTTCTCGACTTCATCCTCGGCAGGGCAGTCGAGCATCGCGTGCTCCCCTCCGGTTCGAAGGAGATGGTGCGACGGCTCTTCGAGGTGTTCCGTAGCGCGATGTTGGCCGTTGAGCGGTATCGCCCGCAGGCGTGCGATTGTGCCGTCGTCCTGTTTCGGGCTGCCGACCCTCTGCCCGAGGTCGTCCGACCGGCTCACGACCACGTCGGGTCGCTGTACGACGAGAACGCCAACGGCTGGGATCGCTACGTCACCGGCGACCTGACGGTGATCGAGGCCCCGGGCAACCACCTCACGATGGTCAAGAAGCCGTACGCAGCCGTACTGGCGACCCACCTCGGCGATCTGCTCGCCGGATCCCAACTCAAAGCCTCTGTCGGATAGGGAAATCGATGAATGCCCAAGCGATCGGACGGACGTCTGCCGGTACTCGCTCTGCCATCGTGCTCGGTGCCGGAATCGGTGGCCTGACAGCAGCCGTCGCGCTCCGTCGCGCCGGCCTCGAGGTGACGTTGTGTGAACGGGCGCCCGAACTGCGCGCCGCGGGATTCGGACTCTCGGTGCAGAGCAACGCGATGTCGGCGTTGCGCACACTGAGCATGGGGCTCGATGAGGAATTGCTGCGTGTCGGTGGCCGGGTAACCACCTTCAGCTTCCGCGCGCCCGACGGAGCGCTGTTGCGTCGACTGGAGATGGCAGCAACCGACGCCGACCTGGGTGCGCCCTCGGTGGTGCTGGCGCGCAAGGATCTTCACTCTGTGTTGCTGGACGCTGCGGGAAGTGATCTCCGCGTCGAGGCCGGCGCCGAGGCGGTCGGGTTCGACGACTGCGAGGGCGGTGTGCGACTCCGATTGGCCGACGGCAGCCAACTGCGGGCGGACGTTCTCATCGGCGCCGACGGCATCAACTCCACTGTTCGCGCGCAAATGCACGGTGCGTCAGCGCCGCGCTCAGGTGGTTTCGTGTGCTGGCTGGCGCTGGCGCCGTTCCGCCATCCCGCCTTCGCGCAGGGCGAATCCGTGCACTTCTGGGGTCGCGGGATGCGGTTCGGCGTGCATGACATCGGGCACGACAGGACCTACTGGTGGGCGACCATGTCGACCGACCCCGACCTGGCGGCGCACTGGCCATACGGGAAGGACGATCTGCTGCGCAGATTCCGCGCCTGGGCCCCGGAGATCAGTGAAATGATCTCCGCAACAACAGAATCGGACATCCTTGCACTACCGGCACAGGATCGTCCGCCGTTGTCGCGGTGGGCGCGCGGCCGGGTGACCCTGGTGGGGGACGCCGCACATCCGATGCTGCCCAGCCTCGGTCAGGGCGCCAACTCTGCGATCGAAGACGCCGTCGTGCTCGGGCATGCCCTCGCCACGCACTGTGACCCGGAAACGGCGCTGCGCGCCTACGAGCGGCGCCGTATCCCCCGCACCACCGTCCTTGTAGAGGGATCGCGGTCACTGGGCCGGATCGAGCAGACCACCAGCGTTGCCGTCTCCACCGCCCGCAACCGGCTCGTGCGGCACGCGGGCGAAAAGCAACTGCTGGCCGCCATGATCAGGCCGATGCTCTGGCCGGGCTTCGGCGATGAGCAGCGGTTCGACCCGGTGCCGCGCCCGCTGTCTTCGCTGGAACGTTGGCACTGGACAGCGGATCAGACGGCGCCGCTTCACATCGCCGCCAGTGTGCGCATCAGCGGCGTTGTCGATGCATCCGTCATCCGGGACGCATTGGACGCGCTCGTGCTTCGGCACCCGATATTGCGTACCGCAATACGCAGTGACCATGGCGCGAACCCGCGGTTCGTCCCCGCGCGACTCCGACCGATTCCACTGCGACTGGTCGACGAGGGCTCGTGGTTGACCGAAATCGATCGCGAACTGCGCGAACGCTTTCAGCCCGACGCTCCGCTGCTGCGCGCGACCCTTATCTCTGTCGAATCTGACGTACACGACTTAGTACTCACCTCGACCTACTCGATCGCCGACGCCGTCTCGGTTGTCTCCCTGATCCGCCAGGTACTCGAGCTAACCGCAGAAGGTATACCGGATTGGACCCCGGAGCTCGCCGCCCCATCGGGTCCGGAGCACCTTGTCCCCGTGCCATTTCAGGGGTTGGGCGGAAAGGGCCGGGGGCTGGCCAGGTTGGCCGCAGACGCGATCAGGGACCGCCGGATATCGCCGATGCGGTTGTCCTCCGAAGCCGAGGTCCCGCCGGAGGAACGGTTCACCCGGCTCGCTCATCGCACGATCGGTGGCACGGAGTACCGCGCGTTGCTTTCCGAGTGCAGCCGTCGGCACATTCGATGCGAGGCGGCCATCGCGGCGGCGCTGGCAGCGGCGGCGGGAGCGGACGCGGGCGTGCAAGAGGCCGACTTCACGATTGGCGTGTCCGTGCCGTTCCGAGACCACCTCGCCGAACCCCTCGACACCGAGACGATCGGCAGCTTCCAGGCGATCTTGGCGATCCCCGGCGCCTGCCGGCCAGGACAGCCGCTGTGGCAGGCCGCACAATCGTTTGATGCGAAGTTGCGCAGCGGGATCCGGCGCCGGCACCACTTGGCTGCGCTGGGCACCATCGGTTTACTGACACCGAAAACGCCCGCAAAGGCCGATGGCGTCGTCAAACTCCTCGACACCCGTAGCCCCGGCAACATGTGCATGACCCTCCTCGACGTCTCCGGATTCCCGGCGCGCATCGGCGATTGGCGGCTGTCTGCCCCGCAGTTCGTGTCCGGGATGTCCATCAGCGGCTACCTCATGCTGACCGTCGCCACCGGCCCCGATGAATTGGCACTGAATCTCGGCTACATCGATGACATCATCTCGACCTGGCGCGCCGAAACGTTGATCGAAAACACCACGACCGCTTTACGAAAGGCGGTATCCGGGGTCGTTGCGACTTGTGAGGAGTGCTGACGATGCTCAACCGGTGTGCACACTTTGCGGTCACGCGACCCAGGATGGTTCTTGTGGTGGCGCTCGCTCTGCTGATCGCGGCGTTCGCATACGGCAACCACGTGGCCGACCGACTCGCAGGCGGTGGCTTCCTCAGTGAGCGGTCGGAATCGGAACGCGCGGCCGAGCTGCTGTCGCAACGATTCCACGCCGGCAAACCGAACATCGTCATTCTCGCCACCAACACCCAAGGTGGATCCGTCGACGATCCCGAGTGCCGTCTCCGCCGGACAACGGATTACGCGACAGCTCGCCGACACGACGGGTATCGACACCGTCACTTCGTACTGGAACGCCGAAGGATCGGACAGCTTGCGCAGCCGTGACGGATCCCGGGCCCTGATCGTGGCCCACGCGGAAGGAGATGAGCACGCAGTTCGACGCGGTTGCAAGGCATCTCATCGATACGCTGCGGGGCACTTACAGCGCCCCGCTGAAGCTCGAACTCGGCGGCGAAGTCGTCAGTTATGTGGACGTCACCGATCAGCTCGCGAGGGACGTCGCCACTAGCGAGATGATCGCGATGCCCGTGATGCTGCTGCTCCTGGTGCTGGTGTTCGGCAGCTTTGTTGCGGCCGGACTGCCACTGATCATCGGGATCTGCTCCATCGTCGGCACTTTGGGATTGCTGACCCTGCTCACCCATTTCACGCCCGTGTCGAATTTCGCGCTCAACCTGACCACCATCCTGGGCCTGGGCCTGGCGATCGACTACAGCCTGTTCGTGGTGACCAGATTCCGAGAGGAACGCGCAGCAGGACTCGAGTTGGATGCGGCCGTCGTCAAGGCCGTGCAAACAGCAGGCCGCACCGTTGTCTTCTCCGCCGTGACGGTGGCGCTGTCGATGTTGGCTATGCTCGTCTTCCCGCTGATGAGCCTGCGCTCGATAGCTTATGCGTGCCTCGGAGTCGTCGCGATTGCCGCGATTGCCGCCATCGTGGTACTGCCGGCCCTGCTGAAGATCCTCGGACACCGCATCGACTCATTGGACCTTCGCCGTGCGCTTCGGTTGCGGCGCGTCTCCACAACCCCGCTGGAGAGCGGATTCTGGTTCCGTAGTTCGCAAGTTGTGATGCGGCGGCCGGTGCTCACCGGTGGCGCGGTGCTGCTGTTCCTCCTGCTGCTTGGCGCGCCGTTCGCCCAAATCCACATCGGTATCACCGACGACCGCGCCATGCCGACAACGGTGGAAAGCCGCCGCGTTGGTGACACGATCCGAAACGATTTCCCCGCTCAGCCCACTGCCGCCATGGATGTCGTCATCGACGGCGCCGTCGCGGCGGGTGACCTCGACGGTTATGCGAGTGCGCTGTCGCGGCTGCCGCATGTGGTGTCGGTGACCACACCGTCGGCGAATTATGCCAAGGGACAGCGAATCGTCGGGATGCCGACGCCACAGGCCGACGGCGCCTATCTGACCGTGCTTCCCGATGTGGACCCGTACAGTTCCGATGCCGATCGGCTGCTCGAACAGATTCGCCACAGCCCCCGGCCGGGCACTGTGCTGCTGGGTGGACTCACCGCCGAAAACGTCGATACCAAGGACGCGATGATTGCGCGCATGCCACTGGCCGCCGCAGTGATTGTGCTGACGACATTCACGCTGCTGTTCGCCTTCACCGGCAGTGTGGTGCTGCCGCTGAAAGCGCTTGTGCTCAACCTGCTCAGCCTCTCGGCGACGCTTGGCGCGATGGTGTTCATATTTCAAGAGGGCCACCTCAAATGGCTAGTGGGCGACTTCACCGAGACCGGAACGCTCGCAGCGCTATCGCCGGTACTGATGGTCTGCTTGACATTCGGGCTGTCGATGGACTATGAGGTGTTCCTGCTATCGCGAATAACGGAGGAATACCGCGCCCACGGTGACACCAACTCAGCGGTGATGTACGGACTGCAACGCGTCGGTCCGATTGTCACTGCGGCCGCAGCGATCATGTCGATCGTGTGCATCGCGATGGCCACATCGCAGGTGTCGTTCACGAAGATGCTCGGCATCGGATTGACCTTGGCGATCCTGGTGGACGCCACGCTGATTCGCGCGGTGCTGATGCCCGCAGCGATGCGGCTGCTGGGCGGCGCGAACTGGTGGGCGCCTCAGTTCCTGTCCCGTAACCGTGCAGACAAAGCGCGTTCAGAGCCCGGGCGCGAAACGCGAGACCTGGAATCAGCAAGGTGCCGATGATGGTGATCAACAAGACAGCCAACGACGCTCGCGCGATTTCCAGGACGTGTCCCGAGGTGCGGCGGCCGCTACGCCCGACTGAAAAGTGGTTCTGGATCGCCGATCAGGTCTCTCCAGTCACCGGGGTGGCACGGGTACACCTGCGCGGGCATCTCCCTGCAGCCTTACTCGAACGCGCGGCGGCCGCTCTCGCCGCCGAATACCCCCTGCTGCGAGTATCGATCTCGTCGGACAGTCGAGGAAAGAACCCGGCGTTCGTGCCGTCAGCGGGTCCGATACCGATCCGGAGAGTGCTCGCAGACGACCGCGAATGGGAACGTCAAGTCGAAGAGCGCGAACTGAGTACGCCGCTGGATTGGCGGCGTGGTCCACTGGTCCGAGTCGTCGACGTCGTACTCGACTCCCCGGACGAAGCCCATGATCTCCTGCTGGTGCTTTCGCACGTCATTGCCGACGGCATCACCGGGCTATCTCTCCTCCGCAAACTGGTCGAGCACGCGGATCGGCTCTCCGTCACTGGGTGCGACGACGACGTCGTAGACTCCCGGTCGATCGTCGATGCTCCCGAAGACTTGTTACCCGCGCGCTATCGCGGCGTTCGGGGCATCGCCAGGGTGGCGGTAACCGAAGTGGCGCAGCGGCTTACGGCAGCAGTGACACGCCCCCGCCGGCTGGTTCCCGAGTTGGTCGTGCCTGCGCCGCAACGCAAAACGAGGATGCTGCGGCGCACCCTAACCTCGACACAGCTCGACGCCCTCAGGCAATGGTGCCGAACAGAAGGCGTCACCGTGCACTGCGCGCTGACTGCCGCGATGGTGATGGCAGTCGGCCCAGCCGTAGCGCAGAAGGATTCAGGACGAATTTGCGTCGGCTCGCCGGTCAACATCCGTACGGATCTCGAGCCTGCGGTCGCGCCGGACGAGGTCGGGGCCTACGTGGCGATGTGGCAGTCGATATTGCGTTTCGGAGGCGACGAGAACCTGTGGTCGATCGCGCGGCGGGTTGAGCGTGCGGCCGGTCGGCGCAGGCGATTCGGCCAGCACCTTGGATTGGTATATGCGATGCGCTTCCTGTGTCCTGCCTCGGTGGCCAAGAGCGCCAAAGTTTTTGAGTTCATCGATCGTCACGGCCCCGGAAATGTCTGTGTCTCGAACATGGGTCGCTACGACTTCCCTGCGCAAATCGGTGAGTGGCGCCTTTCCGGGGCTCAGCTTGCGGTCAATATATCGATCAGTGGTTACTTCGTCGCGATCATCAACACCTGTCACGACGAACTGTTCTGCAACTTCTTCTATATCGACGGCGTGGTATCCGAGCAGTCTGCGCAGCATCTTGCGGACGGCTGCATCCAAGCTCTGTTGGACGTTCTCGACTAACCAGCAGGACGGCCTAGTTACGAACAGCGAAGAAGGCGTCCAGAACTCGATCCGGCATTATGCGTCGAGCCACGGCGCCGCTCCACGAATCGGAGCCGACAAGATAACGAGCCTTTGGGTGTTTGGCGGTCAACGCGGCGGCGACGGCATTGGCGAAACCCTCGTGCGTTGTCTTGCGCCCCTGCGCCCGAGCGTCATTGGATTCCAGAGCGGCGGTGAACCGGGCGCGGTAAACATCGGCGACGTCGGCGGGAATCGCATCAAGGATCATGTTCGCTGATTCGCGCATCTTGCCCCAGATTGGTGTTGCCACGATCGGGGGGTGGATGACCGACACGCTCACCCCTAGCGGACGAAGTTCGCGGCGCAGCGCGTCGCTCAGCCCTTCCTTGGCGAACTGAGCTGCCGAGTAGGCCCCCAGGTACGGCGGCGCGACGAGACCGAGGCCGGAGCTGACGTTGACGATCCTCCCACCGGATGCTCGCAGTGAAGGAAGGAAGCGCTGCGAGACGGCAAGTGGTCCGACAACGTTTGTTTCGAGCTGGGTGCGCATCACGTCCATCGGGACGCATTCGAGCGGCGCGGTGATCGCGATACCAGCGTTGTTCACAACGGCCCACAGTCCGGTGTCGCCACACCGCTCATCCACAAAATTCCCGGCTCGTGCGATCGACGCCGCATCGGTGACATCGAGCATCACCGGGATGAGTTCACCAGTCGAGGGCGCTAAGCCGGAAAGGTCCTTGGCGCTCATGTCGCTTCGCACTCCCGCGAATACTCGAAAGCCGAGTTCGCTGAGGTGGATAGCGGCGGCTCTGCCCAGCCCACTCGACGCGCCAGTGATGACCACTGACTTCGACCGTGCCAGGATCAGCCTCGAGGATTTGCGCACGCACACCCCCACGGTTGTGCCTCGCAGTCAGTGTAAGCCCGTGCACCCCTCTATTGGTCGGATCCACGTCGCGGGCGACATGCGCGCGGTAACGCTCGGCCTTTGTTGCGGCGAGTCGAGTTGGGTTCGCAATAGGTCTGCAGGTCAGGCAGTTGGTTCCGTTGGTGTCAACAACTCACGCTCGGCCCAGCATCTGGGCAACTTGATGAAGGAGAGTGATTCGAAACCCGTCGGCACTTGGGGCGGCGAATTGCAAGACCCGGGTCACCATGGCACCGGCAAGCATCGCTAGTAGCAGATCGACAACCTCTTCGGGGCTGAGCGTGGGGGTGAACGCACCCGCGTTGCAGCCTTCGACCAGTGTGTCCAACAACGGTGCTCGATACTCCGCCCAGCGTTCTTCGCCCTGGGCACGTAGCTCGGCGTCCCGCATGCCGTCGCTCCACAGCTCGATCAACCGGTGCTGGTTGTCAATGGGCGCAGTGAGTTTGCGGTCGATCATCGCTACGAGGCGATTCCATGGATCGACCTCACCGTTGGCACGATGACCGTTTTCACCCATCACTGATCCTCCGCCATGGCCACGACCATCTCGGCGGTGGACGGTACGGCATGTGCGAGGTATGCGTAGTTCACCAACGCGGCGCGGTAGCCGTCCCCATAGGTCGGGTGTCGGGGTCCCGCTGTGGCGTCGCGGACCACGGCTACTTCGAATCCCTGCTCAAGCAGATCTCGCAGGTGCGACTCCACGCAGATGTTGGCGAGCATGCCGCACAGCACCACCTTGGTGATCCCCCGATTGCGCAGCTGTAGCACCAGGTCGTTGGTCTGGGGCCCCCACACTTTGTGGGGGCTTGCGACGACGGTCCTCGAGTCCTCGATAAACGGCTTCAGCTTGTCGAGCCAGTCAGCACCAGAACCGGCGAAGCCCTCGAGGTTGAGTTGCCCAACACGTGCAAATGTGTTGGTACGAAGTTCATCTGCCTCCAGTGGCCCATTGAAGAGCCAACGGTGGTCAGTCGGATAGAAGTAGTGCGGAGAGATGAACACGGCATATCCCCGCGCTATGGCGGCTGCGAAGATCTCGGCCAGGTTCTCGACTGTTCTGTTCTCAGTCACGCTGGCGCCCAGGACATCCCAGTTCTTGCCGGCGGGGCTCAGGACATCGTTCTGTGGGTCGATGACGACCACGGCGGTGTCGGCGGGGTTGTACTTCACAGTCTGGCTCCCGGGGCATGCCAGCAGATCAGTCACGCAGCTTCCTTCTTCGCAGCCTCAATGGACTCACCACAGACTGCCTTGGTGCACCGCCCGGGAAAAAGGGCCAATGTCGGATCGCTGTGATCGTCGACGCCGAATAATGCGGGCCGTTCCTTCCCAGCGTCGCTAAAATTTGCGGGTGGAGCTGCGACAACTTGAGGCGTTCGTTGCTGTGGCCACTGAGCTGCACTTCGGTCGTGCTGCCCAGCAGTTGCATATGGGCCAATCGACGCTGAGCGAACTGATCCAGCGTTTGGAACGCGAAATGGGCACATCGCTGCTGATGCGAACTACCCGCCGGGTGGCTTTGAGCAGCGCCGGAGCCGAGTTACTCGGCCGCGCCGAAGCCATTCTCGACGATGTCGCCTCCGCGACCGCCGCAGTGCGTCGGTTGGCCGAGGGGGACACGGGCACGGTGCGTGTTGGTATCACGCCGCCCGTTGCGCCGGTGCTATCGGCCCACCTTGTGGCAAATCTGCGCGCCGCGGCGCCACAAGTCGAGCTCATTGTTCGACGCATGTGGTTGACCGACCTCACGCGCGCGATCGCCGACGGCGCAGTCGACGTGGCGATCACCTGCGGTCTGGTACCGGATCCACCGGGCGTCGTCGGAGAAGTGTTTTGCGGCGAGCCCCTACTCGTTTCTGTGAGGCCAGATCACCGGTTCGCCCAGAGCGCGTCCGTGACGTTGGCTCAACTGAAGCATGAAACATTGGGTGTTCCCAGATCGGCACTCTTCCCGGCCTGGGCGTTAGCCCACCGGCAAGCCCTTGAGGCTGGCGGCATTTCTCCTCCCACGGTGGAACTCGCAGATACCGATCTGTCGGCATGCCACTGGCAAACCCAGAAAGACATCGCCTGGATCCTGACAACCTCATCGATCGCCCGCGACGAGATGACTACCCCGATTCTGCCGGTCACCCCAACCGTCGTTGTCCCGTACACGCTCCAATGGAATCCCGATCGAGCCCCAACCGCGGCGGTCGGCCGCTTCGTGCAGTTGGCGTTGACCGTCGATGTGCCCTCGGGCTGGGTGACCCAACGCGACCACCTGAACCACAGCCAAGCCTGGGAATAAGACGAGATTGCGGCCGCTCAGGTCGGTGGAATCGTCAGATGTTCGCGCAGATGTGCGAGCATGCGGTGCCGCAAATGCTCGACGGCAGGAGCTTTCGAGCCAACGCTTCGGCACCGTGACACATGCCTGGGACGGTCATCAGTTCGCTGTCGATGCCCGCAGAACGCAGTCGCTGCGCATATGTCACGGCCTCGTCATAGAACAGATCGAGGTCGCCCACTCCCACGCAGGCGGGCGCCAGCCCGGTGACATCTTCGCGCCGCGCGGGGGCCGCGTAGTCAGGAGCATCGGACATGCGTGGTTTCCTGCCGAGATAGGCCGTCCACCCGAAGTCGTTGGCCTCGGGGTCCAGACGAATCGGCCGCGCCCGCCACTGTCGAGCAAGGTGGTGCGATCGTCGAGCATGGGGCAGTTGAGCACTTGAATTCGGAGGGTGACGCCTTCGTCGTGCGCGCGCTGGGCGACTGCTGCCGCAAGCCCACCTCCGCACTGGCCCCGAATACCGCAATACGGGAAGGGTCGACGCCGAGCCTTTCGCTGGCGCGCATCCAGTGCAATGTCGCCATGCAGTCGTCGAGGCCGGCGGGGAAGGGATGCTCCGGTGTGAGGCGGTAGTCCGGTGCGACGATCACAGCGTTGAGTTCAGCCGAAACCTTGGACGCCAGTGCACGTTCCGATCTAGGCGAACCGGAGATCATTCCGCCGGTGTGCAGCCACAACAGACCAGGTCGCGTGCGCGAAGTATGTGCGTTGGGGGTGATGACCTCGACCGCGACCGACGGGGCGGCCGCAACCACCGCTTTGGTGAGGGCCGCTCGCGAATCAACCGGAGTGCTGATCCGCAACAACAGCCGTACGAGCGGTAACGATCGCGCAGTCGGGCAAGCGTGAGGAACCGCAGCAGCGGCGACCGAAGGTCGGGAGCAACACCGACGAGCAGATCACGACCGGCCCGGTACTGACGGGCGATGACGGCTACCACTAAAACGATCGCTGTCAAAAGTGCTGATTTGAGAACGTATTTGACGTCGACATTCTCCCGTAAGTCCGTGGCCAGCGTCGAGCGCCTGTGGCCCGTCGGGCTCGCGAACAAAGGACCGCTGAGGCGCGGGCTGGTAGGTGCGCCGCACGGTCAGCGCGGGCTGAATCACTCAGCCATGCTGCGCGTCCATCGTTGTTCGATCCTGCCAAGTCGCCAGATGGCTAGAGCGGCGAGCCAGGATAGGACGAACAGTCCGACGATGATGTATCCGGCGTAGTCGAGATTGATGTGTGCGATGGCCGCGAGCGGGCCGGAATGGATGTTGAGACGATCCGCGAGAACGCCGACCAATTCAATCGTTCCGATGATCAATGCAACCGCCACCGAGATTGACGTGATGGTGAGGTTGTAGAAGATCTTGCGCAGTGGTTTGGCGAATGCCCACCCGTAGGCGTAGTTCATGAACACGCCGTCTGTGGTGTCCATCAGGCACATTCCGGCGGCAAAAAGGATGGGCAGGACCAGGATCGCGTAAAAGGGGAGGTTGAATGCCGCTGCGCCGCCGGCGAGGACGAGAAGTCCCACTTCGGTTGCAGTGTCGAAACCGAGTCCGAACAGCACCCCAATCGGATAGATGTGCCACGGCTTGGTGACAGACTTTGTCAGGCCGCCAAGGAAGCGGTTCATGAATCCGCGAGAGTCGAGTTGACGCTCCAGGGCTGCTTCGTCGTACCGACCTTGCCGTAGTTCGCGGTAGACCCTGAT
The DNA here is from genome assembly GCA_963848855.1 of uncultured Actinomycetota bacterium. Classification (GTDB taxonomy): domain Bacteria; phylum Actinomycetota; class Actinomycetes; order Mycobacteriales; family Mycobacteriaceae; genus Mycobacterium. The sequence continues at coordinate 273,225 of CAWKFL010000001.1, read as the reverse complement.
GATGCCCAACAGGGCTATTAAATTGAGTATGCCGATGATCCAGAGAAACACGCCTGATACCGAGGGGCCGATCATGCCTGTAATGGTGTGCAGTGTGGAGTCTTCGTCCTGGACCGGTCCAACCAGTGCTCTGACACCTACGGACAACAGAAGGGAAAGCGTGAAAACGATGGTCGAGTGGCCCAGCGAGAACCAGAAGCCCACTGACAACGGTTTTCTATCCACCCCGGATTCCACGGTGTCGGCTATCAGCTTGCGGGTCGTGTTATCGACCGCGGCGATGTGGTCTACATCAAATGCGTGCCGTAATCCCAGGGTGTACGCGAGGATTCCGACGCCGATGGTGAAGACCGGGTGGTCTCCGCCGAGGTGGTAGTTGTGCGGCACGACGAATGCGAACAGGACGACGAACCCGATGAGATGAAGCAGAACGATAAGCCCATACATCCCCGTCAGTGAGGCCTTGTCGGCTCGCGAGAGGCTGCCGCGGAACTTCGCCAAGCCGCTCGCCCCTCGTTCTCTATCTCTGACGCCATCTGCTCCACCTCCGCTGCCATGCCCCAACTGTCGCAAGTCGACGAAGGTGCGCACTGCGGAAGCCTATGAACCATCTGTCTACCTGTCCAGATAAAGATGTTTACACAGCCACCCTCAAGGTTCAGGTTTCAAATCTGGTCGGTGATTCCTTCTTCGGTTGAGAATCACGCAATTCTGTGAGGATTCAGTCCAGAAGTATTGTGAGACTGAGCTTTCCGAGTTTCTAACCTCCGGCGCGATCGCCCCCATGGCGATCCGCGGGTACGAGAAGTCCAGTGCCGCAGGATTTTCAGGCAAAGGTGGGCGCTACACATGCGGATTTGAACGGGTCGGCCGGCTATCCAACATCACCCCGAAAGTTGAGATGGCGACGATGTGCTGCATCGACTTTCTCGCGCGGCCAACCCGCAGAACTCACACTATCAGATGAACATATGAACAGCTAGACAGATGATTGGACGTCAGGGAGGCGCATACTCGGGTCAACCCTGTGCAGTCGGTCATCTACCGCAGCTATAAGAGCCGCCGATCGCTGAGCGAAACCGTAGCCATGCGACTTCATCTCGGCGATAGTGCCGACGTGGACACGGCCGCGCTTGCACTGCTCAGTTTCTTTGCCGGTTTCGGCGTCGCGGTCTTGACCACGCCCGTTGGTGTCTCCGGAGCGGTGTTCCTCTTGCCGATCCAAGTCTCCGTACTGGAAGTCCCGAATCCCGCCGTCACGCCGTCGAACCTCTTATTCAACATCGTCGCGATCCCGGGTGCCCTAGCTCGGTACAGCGCCAAGGCCCCCCTAGGCAACCCACTCACTTCGACACTGCTGTTAGGCACGTTGCCGGGCGTCGTCATCGGCGCAGTCGTACGTGTTTTCGTGATTCCGGGCCCGCATGCTTTCCGGCTCCTGGTCGCCGCATTCCTGATGCCGCTTGGAGCATGGCTCTGCTGGACGACAGTTCGGGATCGCCCGCCCGCGCAGCAGTGGCCCCCGCCTTCGCGTCCGTTTACTGTCTCAATCGCTCTGGCCGTGGGCGTGCTGGGCGGAATCTACGGTATCGGGGGCGGGTCGCTTCTCAGCCCCATCCTGGTGGGACGCGGCCTATCCATTGCGGTCGTTGCTCCAGCGACGCTGATCACCACATTCGTCACGTCCATAGTCGGAGCAGCCACCTATCTGGTTCTCGCTGTGACAAGCGCAGCACAGCACATTGCACCGGATTGGATCGTCGGTCTTGTCGCAGGCAGCGGCGGGCTAGTAGGTGGCTACGTAGGGGCATGGCTGCAACCGCGTTTGCCCGAGCGTGGTCTTCGCATTGGACTCGGCGTGCTGGCTGTCGGAACGGCACTGACTTACGTGGTCCAAGCGGTCGCGTGACGCACCACCAAGTGCGTCAACGTGATTGACTGCGACCTTCCTGTGTCAGAACCCGGGCCATGGATGCGGCCGGTAGTGCGATTCCAACAGTGCCGCCTCCTCGTCGCTGAGTCGGATGTCCACCGCGGCGGTCGCGTCGGTGAGGTGCTGGGCCTTCGTCGCCCCGACAATTGGTGCGGTAACGACCGGGTTGCGCAAGACCCACGCCAACGCCACTTGGGCCGGCGTAACACCGCGATCGGCTGCCAACTTCGTGACGGCATCGACGACCGGTGCATCCGCTTCATCGCGAAACAGCCTCGCGCCGAATGCATCCTGCTCGGAGCGGGACGTCGCCGCGGCAGAAAGAGGCCGGGTCAGGCGGCCACGCGCCAACGGACTCCATGGGAGTGTCCCGATGCCCTGGTCGATGCACAGTGGGTGCATCTCGCGCTCGTCCTCGCGCATCAACAAGCTGTAGTGGTTCTGCATGGAGACGAACCGCGACCAGCCGTTGATCCGCGACGTGTACAGCGCTTTGCTTAACTGCCAGGCGAACATTGACGACGCACCGATGTAACGCGCCTTGCCGGCTTTCACGACGTCATGCAACGCTTCGAGGGTTTCCTCGATCGGCGTGTGCGAGTCCCACCGATGGATCTGGTACAGGTCCACATAGTCGACGTCGAGCCGGCGCAGACTGGCGTCGATTTCGCCCATGATCGCCTTGCGCGACAGTCCCGCCCCGTTGGGTCCATCGTGCATCCGTTGGAAGACCTTCGTCGCCAGTACCCAATGGTCACGCGGTCCCGCGAAATCTTTCAGGGCACGACCGACGATCTCCTCGCTGGAACCGTCGCTGTACACGTTGGCCGTGTCGAAGAAATTGATTCCGCGTTCGACTGCTTGGCGGATCAACGGCCTGCTGTCATCTTCGCTCAGCGACCACGGGTGTCCGCCGCGGGTTGGCTCCCCGAAACTCATACAGCCCACAGCAATGACCGAGACTTCAAGCCCTGTTGTGCCCAATCGGGTGTAGCGCATTCAAGCTCCTTCCATGTCTATGTGCGTGTATGTGCATCGAATGGCCAGGAAAGTCTTTCCGCCATTCATCACACCAGGCTAGAAGCAGTTTCTGTGAACTCTCGTGGTCTGGCAATACGTGGACAACTGGACACGCAGTGACCTAGGCCGGTGGACGCCGGTCAGTCAGATGAGCCGCAACTGTTTGAGATCTCTGATGTACTTTTCGATCAGGTTCGGGTTGATCTGCGGAACACCTTGTCCGACGACGTCTTTGACGGCACAAACGGCGCCTTGAAAGCGTGCGGAGGGAGCGATGGCTCCGCCTGCAGGTGCGGTGGGCGTGCGGTAGGCGTTCAGCAGCGGAAGGACAGACTGCGTACGCTCCCGCTCCGGCAGACCCCGCAACGCCGCTGAAACCCGGATGATCGCATCGGTCGGTTCCACGATCGTCGGGTCGGGCCGCGCCTCGACCTGCACATCGTTGGGAGCGTGCATGCCTGCACCGCGCATGATGATTCTCCTGGTTCGTCTCAAGGCCTACTGCAGGTACTGGTCATCAATGACGTCTTCCAACCAATCAACGGACCGCCCACCGACGATTCGGGGCGTGCTCGGCCTATCGCAATGTCCAGATAGACCGGGCATGCCTCAACCGCGAATGGAGTCTTGGGGTGTCACGCGGTGCCGTTGGGTGCGATGTTGTGGTTTGTTCGAAACATGTTGTGGGGGTCGTATTTGGCTTTGAGTGTTTGCAGCTTGTGGTAGGTGTCGCGGTCATAGGCGCGGCGGGTGCGCGCCGCGGTGGCGTCGTCGGGCCCCAGGAAGCTGGGGTGGGCTTGGTCGCACAGCCAGGGCGACAGCGCGGTGGTCAGTTCGCGCCCGGAGTCGCGGTAGTCGGCGACCTCATGGCCGGGCGGCACGACGGTCAGGGCGAAGAAGGCGAACGCCGCGTCGCGGGCGCCCACGGCGTTGGGCACCGGCGCGGGTCGACTGTAGGCGCCCTGCAGGTGGCGGATGTCGACGAGGTTGAGGTGGCTCTCGGCGGCGGGCCCGGCCACCTCGACGATGGCGTCGATGGCCTGTTCGGTCAGCTCGCGCAGCATTCCGAAGTGCTCGACGGCCGGCGCGGGATCGCTCGGATCATCGGTGATCGACCCGAACTGGGTGTAGGGGATCTCGGTCACGGTGTCCATCAACACCGGCGCGGCCCGGCGCAGCGGTGCGATCAGACGCTTACCGTCCTCGGCATCCCCGACATAGGAGATCCGCACCGACACCGCCAGCTTGCCGCGCATGAACAGCGGAAGATGCGGCAGCGGCGGCAGCTTCAACAGGGCCACCCCGGTGCTGATCTCCTCGGGCGCCGATTGGGTGAATTGGCGGTAGGCCGACAACACCTCGGCGGTGCGCTCCCCGGAGAAAAACAACGACCCCGCATACAGATGGGTGACCGGAAACAACGCGCACTCCAGCGCGGTGACCACACCGAAGTTGCTCTTGGCGCCCAGCAGCGCCCCGAACAACTCACCCTCGGAGTGCGCCGAGACCCGACGCAACTGCCCGTCGGCGGTCACCACCTCCAGCGCACCGACATGATCGGCGGCCCACCCGTACTTGCGGCCCATCGTCGAGCTGGCCCCACCGGCCAGCGTGTAGCCCACCACGCCGACACCGGGCGCCGACCCCGGCAACGGCGCCAGACCATAAGCGGCCGCGGCCGCCACCAACTGACCGAACCGCACCCCGGCCTCCACCCGAGCCGTCTTGTTCTCGGCGTCGATCACCACCGCGCCCATGCGCCGTGTCGTGATCATCAACGTCGAAGCACCCGCCGACACCGACGGACCATGACCGGTATTGAGCACCGCAACACCCAAACCATGACGCGACGCGAACCCCACCGACTTGCACACGTCCGCCGCGTTCTGCGCCCCCACAACCACCGCAGGCTGATGCGTCACCGCCTGATTGAACACCGCCACCTCGTCCCCATAACCCGGGGAACCAGCGACAAATGACGGACCCAAGAGTCCATCGTTCAAATCGGCGAGCGCGTCACGCCACGAAATCATCATTATCAGTTCCCTTCAATTGGTTCGTTACCTCTGGAAAGCCGTCGCAAGCTAACGTCAGCGCACGCGGCGCATTGTCAGACGCACGTGTCAGCAGTTTGATTAATACAACAAAACGGTATCGTCATACCGATAACAATGGCGCCTGTCACGTTCGCCACGACGAAGCATCGTGAGTGACGTAGACTACGTACTTAACCGTGCTGCAGTTACTACGTATACGCCGCCGCGCCAGGGCGGGTCGACGCCTGCCCAGGTTTGTCTGTCTGGAGGAGGATACGAGCCGCTCTGTGATCGCGATCGATATGGTTGTACGGTATTATGATGTCGATATATGCGAACGCTCGTGCTCGCCGGCCGCGACGCGCAGCAACCTTGGACAGCGCGGCAAAGGTGCTAGCGCAGCGCGGTTACGAGAACACCCGATATAGCGACGTCTCGGAGATGAGCGGGCTAGCGGTCAGCACGCTGCAGAGTTATTTCGGTTCCCGAGAACACATGCTCATCGAGACGATGCGACACGCGGTCGAAGTCGAGCTCCTCGCCTTTGACGCCGTGGCCAGCGCCGAGGTCGACCCGTGGAACCGCCTCATCGCGTTGATCGACCGCCACCTCAACACACCGATTCACTACCACTATTTGCTCATCGAGTTCTGGCGTGCCGGCATCCGCGACACCGAACTTCGCGACTACGGCCAAGAACACTGGACTCGTTATCGAAAGCCCTTCTTAGACACAGTGGTTGAAGGTTGTGACAAAGAGGCATTCACGCCACGGCTCAGCCCCGACGACGTCGTCGATCAGCTGCTAGCGACGCTTGCCGGAGCCATGGTCCCCCGCGTTCTTCGATTCCCCGCACCAACCGCTGATCGATTCCGAACCGGATCATTACGCCAGCTCGCTTATATGTTAGGACGAACTGGTTACGTTTAGACACAATAGGTTTCGCGAACACTCACCAGCGCCCTCACGCGATAGCGCCACGTCTCGATCAGCTGCGTATGGCGCTGACGTGCTCGATGACTACAGAAGATGTGTGTACGAGTTCGTTGGTGGCTAAGCGAACCCGTCCTTGGGCAGGCAAAATTTCCGTAACAGATGATGAAACTGCGCGCCATCCGTGCCGTTCCAGCTCATAAGCGAGATCTGAACGGCCCTCGAGAAGAACGAGGCTGTCAAAGTCGGCGGTCAGTCCGCACGATTTCCAGCTCGCGAGCAACCTGTGGCAACTTTCGCGCAGTAGCTGCTGCTGGCGTGTTGACAGTCGCGGAACGCTGTCGGCGGCGAACCAACTTCCGGCGGCGCTTAGAGAAGTGGCATCGGCGAGAAGGCGATTGTTGGCCGGCAGGTGTTGGAACAATCCCTCAGCGATCCATGCGGTTGGCTGATCGGGATTGAACTCAGTTCGCAGTAAAGCGCTCTTCCAGTCCCGCCGAAGGTCACACCCGACTATACGGACGTCGGCGATTGCCCGTGCTTTTAGCCCCCACAACGTGTTGTGCTTCAGGGCAATGATGTCAGGATCATCGACCTCGAAGACCAATGTGCCTTCAAGCCAAGGTAGTCGCCAGGCGCGGGCGTCCAAACCTGCGGCGAGGATGACCACTTGACGAATGCCAGAGCACCGCATCTCGATGAAACCGGTCGAACAGCGACGTATGTTTGCCAATCGTTGTGATCATTCTCTGCGTACATCCGCGGATCTCACCAGCAATCGAGTAGTAGTCGTAGCTCCCTTTGGCCAGATGGGTCAAGAAGTCGACACCCACCGCTTCAACGAGACGAGCCGCGAACGGATCACTAACGCCTAGGGCGGCATTCCTACTTGCGGCCGCGCGAGCGGCGGCAAGTAGCGCCGCGGGTGCCGCACTTACGGCACTCACCACCATCCAATCTGTGCCGGCCATGTGACGGGTGCTTCACAACCCTGCGCCACCAAAACTTTGCCCCGTTTCTGCTTTCCACATTCGGCAGGCCGCCTCAAAGGCGGTGCCGCCGGTCGACTGCCTGTCATCCTACGCATGGTATCGGTATGACGATACCGTGTGTTCCTACCATCGAGAGGTTTCATCTGCGCAGCGAAGCCGCGATGCGCGCACGGACGGAATGAGAACGATGGCAGTTTCAGCGACGGTGCCAGTGTGGTCCGGTTAGGCATTGCTGGCGTGGTGGCCGCCCACGTCGATTTCCAGCGGCCCGGCAGAACGTGACGATGCGGCCACGCAGCAACCGTTGGCTCACTGCCGGCGATTCACCGCGGTGGTTCGGCCCGTCTCGTAGCGGTCGCCACGACAACCGGACTCCAGGGCCTGGCCAAGCAGCCGAGACCTCAACTGACAGCGGAGAATTCGTCCACGTCACCCATGACGAGAGAACTACGGCGTCACACTCACATGACACTTAGCGAAGCACCGAGCATCCACATGTCCCCCACTTCCAAACGACGAACCCGGTTGGTATTGGCCGCAGCCGCGATGGTTTCCACTTTTGCCGTGACAGGCGCATCGGCCACGCCGCATCACGGCGACTGCACTCTTGCCGCTGCCTTCGCGACGTGCACCGAAACCGGCGGAAGCGTGCTGTCGACGTCCCCCAAGAAACTTGACGTGCTGCCCCATTCCGGCGACCCGCGCTGGCTGGCGCTCGGCTACAACCCCAAATGGCCGCAACTTGGGTATGACCCGAAGTGGGAAGGCTTTGGTTATGAACCGCAGTACAACGGGTTCCAGCCACACGGCGTCGGCAAGCTGAGGTAGGAAATCATGACCGCCTTCCGGTTCGAGGCGCCTCGGCGGTCTGGCCGCTGACCGGACTCAAAGCGCCAGGACCGGATGGGTCTCTAACGACCGAATTAGGGCTGGAGGAGGTCGTCTGGTTCGCTGACGCGCGCATTGCCGAGGTGCAGCGTTGCCAATTGCGCTAGTGCGGCGGTGCCGATGCGCTGCTCGGCGTCCTTGCGGACGATCAGCGTCGCCTGGTCTGGGCCGCCCAGCAAACCCTCGGGTTCTTGAAGCTCGCGGATTCGGTAGCGATGGTGCCATCTCGAGGTCGACGAGGACCAGCGGCCACTGATCGAACCGACCGATGGCGGCGATGATTGGATGGCGCAACGGGACGGCGACGGCACGTGCGGATCCGCGCCGGAGGGTCATTCGTGCTTCTGCCATGCTGCTCCTGCCGGATGACGACGTTCGCCGCGAGGTTAATCAGTGGATGCCGGTGACATGCAAGGGCGATTGCTCTCCTATGGAGACCTTTGCAGGTGGGGATAGGTGACCCCGGTCAGTTCTTCGGAGTCCGCCCAGAGCTTCCGTTGAAGCTCGCGGTCGTGGGAACGCGCGCTCGAATCGACGATCGTCGGATATCCGAAGACCTCGAGGCATCCGTGCGAACTAGAACTCGCCGCCCCTAGCCGTCGGTTCGGTGGCCGCCCGCAGCGTGGGCAGCGCACCGATCTGCGGGCTTTGCAGAAAGCTGTTGAACACACGCACCGGCAGGGACGAGTGACGGCTGAGACCGCTGCGCGTGCCTCCCGGGTGCGCCGCAAGCGCCAGTGTCGAACTGTCGTCTGCAGCGAGCCGTCGTTGTAGTTCGTAGGTGAATAGCAGATTCGCTAGCTTGGACTGGGCGTATGCCCGATTGGTCGTGTAGTTCCGCACGCTTTGTAGATCATCGAGATCGACGTTGGCCCGAAGGCGGTGCGCGGCACTGCTGAGAGTGACGATGCGCGATTCGGGCGTCATCAGCAGGTGCCCCATGAGTAGCCCGGTCAGTGCGAAATGACCCAGATGGTTTGTACCGAAATGTGTTTCGAATCCATCAGTCGTCATCGATCGCGGGCCGACCATCACGCCGGCGTTGTTGATGAGCAGATGGATTCGATCGAACGTTGCGCCGAGTTCCGAGGCCGCGCAATCGATGGATTCCAGCGATGCCAGATCGAGGACCTGCACCGAAATCGCCGCGTCCGGCGTCCGCCGCTGGATGACAGCGGCTGCGGCGTCGCCGTTCTCGCGATTTCGCACCGCGAGTACGACGTGGGCGCCGTGGGCCGCCAACTCGTCGGCAGTCGCGAAGCCCACTCCGGAGTTGGCCCCGGTGACGACGGCGACGCGGCCGGTCTGGTCCGGGATGTCGTATGCGCCCCATGCGGCGGCCGTCGCCCTTCGACTCATCACAACTCCTCCATCCACAATGTGGTAGTAGAACCACCACTTTTGACTGTAATCCTAAGATGGGGGTAGCGCTACCGGTTTGAGGAGGATCACATGCGGGCGCCACGCAAAGACGTACAGCGCAACCGGCAGCGGCTGGTCACCGCGGCGCGGGAGGCTTTCGCCGAGCTGGGGCCCGACGTCAGCCTCGATGAGATCGCGCGCCGAGCCGGTGTCGGGCCGACCACCCTCTACCGGCACTTTCCGGATAAGGACGACCTCGTCGCGGCCGTTCTCGACGATCTCATCGCCGCGGTGCACGACACCGCGGATTCGACAGCGGACATCGCAGACCCTCTCGAGGCATTTCGGTCGATGTTCACTGACAGCTGCGATCTCTCTGACGCCGAAACGGAGACGTTCCTGCGGTTGGCCGCAACGACCCCGCGCGCCGGTGCGCACGCCCAGCGGCTCATCACCGATCTCGTCGAGCCGGTGACCACGCGACTCCGCGATGCCGGGGGCTTGCACGCCGGCATCACCGCCGACGACATCGCCATGTTCATCCGGATGACGGTCGCCGCCGACGGGAATGCGGGCCGCGCCAAGGCAGTTCAGGTGCTACTCGCCGGCCTGACGCAAGGATCTGGAACTCGCAGTCCGGCGAGCGTCCGAACGCAACGTTCAGGAGCACACCGATGACTCAAGTCTGCAGAACAGGTCAGCACGACGACCACGACGTGTACGCAGAGATGTGCCCTGCCGGTTTCTGTTGGATCTCCTCGCCAACAAGTGGTCAGCGCTCGTGATCGGTCTGCTCGACGCCGGTCCCGTGCGCTTCAGCGTGCTGCGGGATGGACTGCCCGGCATCAGTTCAAAGATGTTGACCCGCACGCTGCGTCGACTTGAATCGGCGTCCTTGATCACCCGGACGGTGTACCCCGCCGTGCCCCCACGAGTCGAGTACGACTGACCGAACTCGGCATCAGCGCCGCCGTCCCGCTCGGACTGCTTCGTACCTGGGCGGAAGACAACCTCGATCGCGTCGCAGCGCTCAATCCAAGATGGGCTGGTTGATCACCTGGACAGCTGCTTGTCCCGCACGATCGGCGTCGAGGCGGACCGCGTGCCAAGGTGAGGATCTGCATCGTTAAAAGAAGCTATCTCAACGACATACCACTTCAAGAGTTCTGTTGGGACGCAGCCTGTGTTCACTGGCCGAGCTGGTCTGCCTGGCGGGAAACGGCATCACCCTCATCGGGGTCGGCACCTGCGGCGGCAGTGGACCCGAGGGTCAGCGCGACACCGCCGCGCGCAGGGCTGCGGTGCTGCATGGCGGGGGAACCATGGCGGGGCTGTTGCATCGCAACGTGATTGCGTGCGGATTTACAGACACGGTGCAACTGTTGACCAGTTCTTCGGTCGCGGCTTCGCTTCGGTTTCAAGATGATTCGCTGACGTGGGTCCATTTCGACGCGCGCCATGACTACAAAACGGAAGAGCGGCAATCAGATTGCGCATAATGCCGCGATAATTCTGTTCGACTGAATCAGCCAGCCGGTGGCGGTGGGGCAGGCAAGTTGCGTGCACAGTCCTCGAAGGCCGCAGGCGGCGACCTCGTAGAGGAACGCAGGGCGCCTTGTCCGCATCGCAAACGGGGCCCCGATTCCCGGCAGCGGAAACTCAGGCGGAACGGCGGCTGAGCTTGCGCCAGACCCAACTCGAGGGCACGTGCCGTCCGTGCACGACGTACTCGCGGATGGGGTCGACCAAGAGCGTGGAGTCAAGCAGGCGACGCGCGGACGGCCAGCCGACAAGCAGTAGCTCATCGTCGGGGGCCAGCACGACGTCGTCGTCAGGGGCGACCTCAACGTCAGCGCCGTCCTCACCCACGCCAGCACGGGCGAGCAGCAGCGGGACCGCGTGCAGGGGCTCGTCGCGGTCGTCCGGGTTACGCAGCAGATCCCCCAGGCGCGCCCCACCCTGAGCGAGCCACCCCTGCAGCGCCGGGGCCTCCGTCGTCGTCAGCCGCACCTTCCACACCGCCTGCAGGTGCTCGCCGCACAGCTGCGTCAGGCGGCCGATGACGGCGTCGGCCCAGGCGTCTTCGCGCCGGGGCACCTCTTGGAGGAACCGCCACATCAGGGGCGTGGACAGCTGCGCGTACACCTCATGTGCGACGACGTCGGCGGGGACGAGCATCGAGTCCACCTCGACAGCTGCGAACAGCGGCGCACTGGCCGCCTTGTTCTGCCGGGCCGCGACAAACAGCGTCGGGTTGGCCCGCCGGGCCGCAGCGATCAGCGAGAGATTGGTGGTGTCGTTGTCCGTGCCAGCAACGAAGCCGGCCGCGTGTTCGATCCCGGCGCGGCCCAGCACACCCGGTTCGTAGCCGTAGCCGACGATGGCGTCCGGGTGGTGCTCGGCCACGTCCGAGGGCTCCACCACGGTCACTTCGAGACCCTCCGCCTGCAGGTCCTGAGTGACCTCCCGCCCGAAGCGACCGTACCCGCAGATCACCCAATGCCCGTGCGACGGCGGTGATCCCCGAGGCGGCAACGAAGCGCCGGGCCCACTCTCGAGCCAGGTCATGAGCTGGTAGGACGCGGGAGCACGCAGCGCGACGCGCAGGTGGTCGCCAAACCGGTCGAACGGGTTGACGACGGTGGGACTACCGAAGGCGCGCATTCGCTCGGCCGTGGTCGGCGAGACTGCTCGGGTGATCACGGGGAGATCGGGCCGCAGCAGCGCGGCCGCCTGCACGACGGCGAGGTTGGCCTCGTCGTCGTCGGTCAGCGCGAGCACGCCCTCGCAGGAAGGGAGGTCCAGGCCCGCGATGGCAAGGTGCCCGGGGTCGCCGCCGTCTGCGACGAGGCCGGGCACGTCGGCATGGTAGGAGTCGAGGTCGAGGTCGTCGATGCGTTCGTCGTCCTGGTCGATCACCACGAAACGCCGGCCGAGCGCGTCCAGTGAGCGGGCGAGAAGCTCGCCGGTGCGCCCGTAGCCGACGATGAGCAGGAACGGTTCCCGCATCCGATCGACCTTGCGCGTGAAGTGCTGTAGGGCCAGCGCCTGCCGGAAGCCGCGTTCCTGCAGCAGGGCCAGAAGCGACCCGATGGCGTAGGCCCAGCCCACCACCGTGAGGTAAATCGAGATCGTCAACCACATCCGCTGGTTGTAGGAGAACGGGTACGGGATCTCGCCGAAGCCGATCGTGGAGGCGGTAAAGCTCATGACATAGAAGGCGTCGAAGAAGCCCATGCGCCACGGGCGACCCTCCGCATCTTGGCCGGGGATCAGCGTGAGACCCACGGTGCTGATTGCGAAGATCACGATCAGAACGATCAGCGGCACCCGCATTCGGCGCATGACCAAAAAGATTGTGGCCGAGGCCTTCCTGGAGGTGGACATCGGCACCCGCCAGCGCGGCGGGCGGCGCACCGGCTCGGTGTCGAACAGCCGGTACCAGAACAGCAGCAGCGGGTTGCTCACGGCTGATTCCCCTAACGGCGCTGAAACGATGTGGTCTCGACCACCAGCAACACCACCGACACGATGTTCGCCATCAGCGCCCCGCCGGACAGGGAGACCACGCTGGCGGTCGCCTCCCGGGTCAGCCCCTCGGCGGCGACGTAGGAGGCAAATCCCCAGACGAGCGCTGCGGCAATCAGCTGGAGGTCGGCGACCAGGCTCGTGGCCAGGTGCACAGCCCCGATCTGCGTGCGGTCACCGAACTTGAGCACGGTCGCGATGAGGTTGACGACCACCGCCGCGTAGAGCTCGTAGCTGTTGTGCACCTCGGGGTCGCCGATGTCGCCGATGAAGAAGCCAAAGTTCAGCGTGGCGGCGAACAGCACAAAGAATCCGAATACGACCTTTTCGAGGTTCATTCGCCCTCCCATCACCTCAACGATCTCCTACACCCCGCCGCGCCAAACTTAACGAAGGCAACGTCACAGCGCGTGTGTTCGCAAACCTCCGATGTCGAGCTTGTCCACGCGCAGGTAGTACGCCTCACCTTTCTGGTGGGCAGCCTCGGTTCTCCGACTTTGACCCTCGTGCGCTCGGTGCATTCGGCACCGAGTGACGGCTGGCCGGGTCAAGCCACCGGGGGGCCGCGCGTCAGCGGCGTCGCATTGGGTATCCAGATGTCAACAAGGCCGGGTTCAGTGCCAGGCGAGTGCACGATGAAGGGCTGGCAGGCATGACGATCAACGAGAACGACGGCACGACTGTCAACATCGCCGGCGAACCTACAAGTGCCATCCCGCGTCCTATGCTTGGCGATCTAGATAATTCCCTGCCCCCACAAAGACAGAGTTCGACGGCTGCCGTCGAACTTGTGCGACCGGGCAAGGCAGCGCTGGTGATCAATCGGGGTCCCAACTCCGGACACAAATTCCTGCTTGATCAGCCGGTGACAACGGTGGGTCGACTTCCCCGAAGCGACGTTTTCCTCGACGACGTCACAGTGAGTCGTCGGCACGCGGAGTTGCGGTGGGCGAACGGTGAGCTACGAGTCGTGGATGTCGGCAGTCTGAACGGCAGCTATGTCAACGGCCAGGCGGTCGAGTCGACGGTGCTAATCCCCGGCGACGAGCTGCAATTCGGAAAGTTTCGACTGACATTTGTGGCCGCTTCAGCTTGAACACCCCGAGGCGGCGACGGATCGATTCAGGTAGACGCGAAATCGCGACTAGCTCTCAGCTTCCACCCGGGCCGTTTGGCGATGTTCCGTTGAGCTTCGCGTCGAAGTATAGATAGGCACAAGGTTCAGCCCGAGCCGCCCAACGGCAGCGACGAGATAGGGGCGAGCCGGGCGTCTGAGCTGGATAAGCAACACGCAGCCGTGTTGGAGATGTTCCGGCACCTCAACACACTTGATGAAGGGTCGGCGGCGTTCCTCCGTCAACGCGAGGCCATCATCGAGCATTGTCTACCGCTGGCCGACCACATCGCGCGCCGCTACCGGGGCCGCGGACAACCCGTGGACGACCTTATCCAGGTCGCACGCCTCGGCTTCGTCCAGGCAGTCAACCGCTTCGATCGACACCGGCTCGGACTTCCTGTCGTTCGCCGTGCCGACGGTGATGGGCGAAGTCCGCCGACACTTCCGCGACTCGGATGGGCGGTCGAAGTGCCTCGCCAATGCAAAGATCTCCAGGCGAAAATGGCCACCGCTCGCGCCGATTGGCGCAGCGGTTGGACGCGCGCCGAACGCCTCCGAGGTCGCGCAGCACCTCGGCGGCCATGAATCGGTGGGTGCCGCCACCATCGCCGGAAGCAACTACACCACTCTGTCCACCGACATGCAGACCGAGCCAAACGACGGCCCATCAATCGCAAACACGTTGGGCGACATCGATCCTCGTATCGAAAGGTGCTGGACGTCGAAACGGTGCGGCCGTTGATCGCGGCCTTCCCGAACGGGAGAGAACTACACTCACGATGCGGTTCTTCGGAGAGATGACGCAGACCCAAATCGCCGAACAAATGGATGTGTCGCAGATGCACGTGTCGCGCCTCCTCGCCAAAGCACTGGACGCGATGCGCAGCCAGGTGCACGAGCCCGAACTTGCCCCGGCGCACAGGGCGGCTCTGTTAGTCGTGAAGGATATTCTCCCGCAATGTTTTTCCCGGGTACCGTGTTCGGTAACGGCCGCGCTTCTGCAACTCCGGCACGACCAGGTTCACGAACTCCTCGAAGCATCCGGGCGTATAAGTCGCCAACAGCATGAAGCCGTCGACTCCTCCGGAGTCGATGAAGAGCTCCAACTGGTCAGCCACAGTTGTGGCGGTGCCGACCGGCTGCGGCATCGAAAACCGCGACGCGTAGGTGTCGCCCGCCTCGGCGACCGTTACCGACTCGCCCGCTCCGCTGGCCACCAAGGCATCCTTGACTCCCTGGACGCCCGGCACCGGAATGTCAGCCAGCGGCATCCGCGGATCGTACTTCGAGAAGTCCAGTCCCAGTTGACCCGACAGCATCGCTAACGAGGCCTCTGGGCGCAACAGGGACGCCAGATAATCGGCTTTCTCCCGCGCCTCCGCTTCCGACTGGCCCAGAATCATCTGCACGGCGTAGTACAGCTTGACGGCTGCCGGATCTCGGCCCGCGTCGGCAATTCGGCGCAGCGTGTCGTCTGAGTACTGGCCCATCGACGCCAGGGTCGGCTGGAACAGAGGTCTCGGCAACGACGCAGGTGATATCGGCGCAGCATGCTGATCTTGCACTACCCGTGGCCGCAGCGCGCCACACTGCGCGCTCGCAAACAAAGGCAGTTTTGCAGGAAAGCAGTGCCCAGTAACCCCTTCCAATCACGATGAGCACAGTTCTCGTCTAAGGACAAACATCGATGTAGTACGCGCGTCTCACTTCCCGATAGTCAGTCAGCACCGCTGATTTGACGAGCAGCTGTGTTGGCGGCCAACCTATCCGAATCGCCGAACGGTATCTACCGCCGCGGCGGCCACACTGGGGCGCCCAGCTCGCGCGACATGGTGCGCGCCGCATCGCGAAGTGCGTCGACAGCATCGGCCTCCAGCGGCCAGCGGCCGTTAGGGACCACCAGGCCGACCGCGCCGGCCGCTTCGCCTGATGACTCGAAAACGGCTGCTGCCAAACCGCATTCACCGAGAACCGCCTCCTCGACCTCGGTTGCGATGCCGGTTTCGCGCACCGCAGCCAACTGTTCGGCGAGCATCGCCGGATCGGTGATGGTGTCGCCCGTCATGCTGCGTAGCGGTCCGACGGGTTCATCGGTAGGCCCAAAGGCAAGGAGGGCCTTACCCAATGCACTGGCGTGCGCGGGGATGACGATGCCGACCTCAGGCATCTGCCGGGTCCCGTCGGGGCGGGGTTCGTGGGCCACCACCACGACTTCGTCGTTGAGCAGCACCCCGGTGCGCACCGCACATCCTGTGCGTCGGGCCAGCCCGTCCGTCCAAATCGCCACGCGGGATCGCAGTTCCAAGGTGTCGAGGTAGACGTTGCCCAGTCGAAGGGTCGCGGGCCCGAGGCGGTACCGACCCGAGTCGCTTTCCTGTCGCACCATGCCGTGCGCCAGCAAGGTGCGCACCAGTCCGTGCACGGTCGACGGGGCCAGGTCGATCGCGGCCGCAATCTCGCCCAGGCTCATACGTCGTCCTCCGCCGAGTACCGCGAGTATGCGCAAAGCCCTGTCGACCGCCTGAATCATCGGTTGCGCCGCCTCTACCTGTAGATCGGTTCGAATCGGGTCTTGTATCCACCCGAATCATAGGCGTATGGTCCAAATCACATTCGGCATTACCGAATGAGATTTGAGGGTGTCGATTCATCATCGACAGTCGGCTAATTAGAACCCGCGCTGATTGGAGTGAACATGGACGAACCATCACTACCCCAGAAACTCGCAGCCGAGGCGATCGGCACCGCATTCCTCGTGTTCATCGGCGTGGGGTCGGTGCCCGCGACGATCATCGTCAACGGCGACGCGCCGTTCACCATGGCGGATCTGGGGATGATTTCGTTCGCGTTCGCAACAATCGTCGTCGCGACGATCTACGCGCTTGGCCACATCGGCGGCAACCACATCAACCCCGCGGTCACCCTTGGGCTGGCCGTCACCGGCAAGTTTCCTTGGTCACGGGTGCCGGCCTACGTCGCCGCGCAGGTGGTGGGCGCCATCGTCGGCGCAGCGGCGATCCTCGGGGTACTCGGCGGCGCCGCCCGGGACGCGGGGCTCGGCGTCGCCACCTATTCCGCCGAAACTGGCGTACCTCAGGCCTTTTTCGCCGAGTTTGTCGGTACGTTCATCCTTGTGTTCACCGTGTTCGGCGTGATACACCGCAAGGCCTCGGCGGGCTTCGCCGGGGTTGCGATCGGGCTGGTGGTATTCGCCGCGATCATTCCGGTGGCACCGACCACCGGCGCGTCGATCAACCCCGCCCGCACGTTCGGGCCGATGCTGGTCCAGCAGTTGGCCGGCGGGTCGGTGCAGTGGAGCCAGTTGCCGGTATACCTGGCCGCCGAGTTGTTGGCAGGCGTGCTCGCCGCACTGGCCTACGTCGCCATCTCGCGCACCCGCGCCGAGGTCACCCCTGAGCCGACCGCCGCGCCCTACCCCGCCTCGGCCACACCCTGAAAGGTCACCAGACATGAAGAAATTCATCAACGACCCCGCCGACGTCGTCGCAGAAGCGTTGCACGGCATGGCAATTGCCCATCCTGAGCTGCGCGTCGACCACACCAACCGCATCGTGTATCGCGGCGACGCGCCGGTGAAGGGCAAGGTGGGCCTGATCTCCGGAGGCGGTTCCGGGCACGAACCGCTGCACGGTGGTTTTGTTGGTCCCGGCATGCTGGACGCCGCCTGTGCGGGCGAGGTCTTCACCTCCCCCGTCCCCGATCAGATGCTGGAGGCCACCCGCAACGTGGACGGCGGCGCGGGTGTCTTGCACATCGTGAAGAACTACACCGGCGACGTGATGAACTTCGAAATGGCCGCCGAACTGGCGGCGGCCGATGATATCTCGGTCGAATCGGTGATCGTCGACGACGACGTCGCCGTGCAGGACAGCACCTTCACCGCCGGTCGCCGGGGTGTCGGCGCGACCGTGCTGGTGGAGAAGCTGGCTGGTGCGGCCGCCGATCAGGGCCGCAGTCTGACCGACGTCGCCGATGTGGCCCGGCAAGTCAACGCCGCCGCGCGAAGCATGGGTGTTGCGCTGACATCGTGCACGGTGCCCGCTGTCGGTCACCCGACATTCGACCTGCCCGACACCGAGATCGAGGTCGGCATCGGCATCCACGGCGAGCCTGGGCGTGCGCGCATGCCGGTGCGGACGGCGCGCGAGGTGGCCGAGTTGTTGCTCGAACCGATCCTGGCCGATCTGGACTTCGCCGGTCCGGACGGCGCGATCCTGTTCGTCAACAGCATGGGCGCAACGCCGTTGATCGAGTTGTACGTGATGTACGCCGAAGTGGCTGCCATCCTGGAGAAGTCGGGTGTCGTGATCGCACGTTCCCTCGTGGGGCCATACATCACCAGCCTGGACATGGCCGGCTGCTCGGTGACGCTGTTGCGTACCGACGATGAGCTACTGCGGTTGTGGGACCATCCGGTCAACACGCTTGCGCTGCGGAAAGGCTGCTGAATGACCCCGGTCGGCGTTGACATCGCCCAGGTTGATCGCTGGATCCGCGAATTCGCCCGCGTTGTCGGCGAAAACGCGCAGTTCCTCACGGATCTGGATGCGGCGGTCGGCGACGCCGACCACGGCATCAACCTCGATCGGGGGATGACTGCGGTCGTCGCCGCTTTGGACGAGACGACGCAGCCCGACCTGGCCGCGCTGACCAAGAAGGTCGGAATGACGCTAGTGAGTTCGGTCGGCGGTGCCAGCGGTCCGCTGTACGGCACCTTCTTCCTCCGGCTGGCGACATCACTGGGCGCGGAAGACACCGTCGCGCCCGCCGATTTCGCCAAGGCGCTGCGCGCCGGCGTCGAAGGTGTGGTGCAGCGTGGCCGCGCCGAGGCCAACGACAAGACCATGTTCGACGCGCTGGCGCCCGCACTCGATGCACTTGACGCCGCCCTTGCGTCAGGGTCGGACCTGGCCTCGGCGCTGGGCAGCGCGCGCGAAGCCGCCGAACGGGGCCGCGACGCCACCGAGGCGATGGTGGCCCGCAAAGGCAGGGCCAGCTACCTCGGCCAGCGCAGCGTGGGTCACGTCGATCCTGGCGCTACCTCGGCAGCGATGCTGATCGCAGCCGCCGCAACCACTTTCGGGGCAGACGGATGAGCACTGTCGGACTCGTCGTCGTATCTCACAGCCGGGCTCTGGCCCGTGCTGCCGTCGCGCTGGCCCAAGAGATGGTGCACGGCAAGCAGATACGCATCGGGATCGCCGCGGGCCTTGACGAGACGACCTTCGGCACCGATGCCACACAAATCGTCGAGGCCATCACATCGGCCGATCAGGGCGCCGGCGTGGTCGTGCTGATGGACCTGGGTAGCGCGGTGCTCTCGGCCGAACTGGCCTTGGACCTGCTTGACGACGATGCCCGCGCGCGGGTTGTGCTGTGCCCCGCGCCCCTGGTGGAGGGCCTGGTGGTCGCTGCCGTCGCCGCTGCAGGCGGCGCGCCTGTCGACGAAGTAGTAGCGGAGGCCGGTGGAGCGCTGGCCGGCAAGGTCGGGCATCTCGGCCCGGCGTCGACCGGCACCGAAGCGGCGCCTGCCGAGGTCGACGCTGATGCCGAATTCAAGACCAGTAGCTTCACCGTGGCCAATCCCCACGGCCTGCACGCGCGGCCGGCCGCCCGGCTGGTGCAGGAGGTGCGTCGTCGCGACGCCCGCGCGCAGCTGCGCAAAGTCGGCGCCAACTCAAAATGGGTTGATGCAGCGAGCCTTTCGAAGATCGCCACGCTCGGTGTGCAATCGGGCGACGTGGTCGAGATCCGCGTCTCCGGCGGTCAGGCCGCCGAGACCCTCGAGCACGTGCTGGCGCTCGCGGCGCGAAACTTCGATGAGACTGCGCAGCCGGTGGCGCCCGTCGGCGCGGGCGAACCGGTCAGCCGTCACCCGGTCGGCGCGTCCCCTGGCTTGGGCATCGGGCCGGCCCGGTCGGCACGACTGGGCCCCATCGAGGTGCCCGACGTTCCGGCGGAGGATCCCGGCACCGAGTGGCGCCGGGTCGGTAAGGCGATCGCGGCGGTGCGCCGCACGATCAGCCAGCTACGCACCCGCACCGCCCGCGAGGTCGGCGAGGCCGAGGCGGCGATCTTCGATGCACACCAGTTGCTGCTCGATGACGCCGAACTGCTGGACGGGGCACGCAGGCTGGTTGACGGGGGAGCTTCCGCCCCCGCGGCGTGGTCTTCGGCCGTGAACCAGTTGGCCGCCGAGTTCGCCGGGCTGCCTGACGCGTATCTCCAAGCCAGGGCCGCCGATGTGCGCGCGGTCGGCGATCAGGTACTGAGGGCCATGCTCGGCTCGGCGGCGACGGGCGCGGCGGCGTCGGGAGTCTTGATCGCCGACGATCTGACGCCCGCCGAAGCCGCCGAGCTGGTAGGAGAGCAAATCGCCGCCGTGCTCATGGCCTTCGGCAGCCCGCATGCCCACAACGTGATCCTGTTGCGGGCCAAGGGAATTCCTGTGATTGTCGGTGCGGGTAAGGCGGTGCTCAACATACCCGACGACACCGTGGTCGCCGTCGACGGCACTCGCGGCGAATTCCTCGTTGATCCGCCCGCCGAGGATGAGGCGCGGTTCAGGGACCGCGTCGCCGCCCTGGCCCGTCGGCACGATACCGCCAGACAGCGAGCCGGTGAGCCGGCCGTGACGCGTGACGGGTTCACAGTTGGCGTCGGCGCCAACATCGGGTCAGTCGAGGACGCACGCGCGGCCGCCGCACGTGGCGCCGACTTCGCAGGCCTTGTGCGCACCGAGTTCCTGTTCCTCGGGCGCCCTGACGCGCCGGGCGTCGACGAGCAGGTCGCGGTGTACCGCAAGATCGCCGAATCACTGGACGGGCGCCGCGTCACGTTGCGCACCCTTGATGTGGGTGGCGACAAACCGCTGGAGTTCCTGCCCGGACCCACCGAAGTCAATCCATTCCTCGGGGTCCGAGGTATTCGGCTGTCCCTGCAGCATTCCCGGTTGCTGTCAGATCAGCTGATTGCGATGGCGCTGGTGGCGCAGCACACGCCCGTCAGCATCATGTTTCCAATGATCAGCACTGTCGACGAATTATGTTGTGCACGTGCACTTCTGGACAAGGCGATCGCGTCGGCCGGAGGTGGGCGGCCTGTCGACCTTCAGGTGGGAATGATGGTCGAGGTACCCGCCGCTGCGCTTAAGGCGGCGGCGTTCGCCCGCCACGTCGACTTCCTGTCGATCGGCACCAACGACCTGACGCAGTACGCGTTGGCCGCGGACCGCACCAACGAAGCGGTGGCCTCGATCGGCGACACCTTCGATCCCGGTCTGCTGCAGCTGATTCGAGCGACCTGTGCGGGAGCGGCCGGCCAAGCGACGGTCTCGGTGTGCGGTGAATTCGCCGCCGACGAGCGCGCCACCGGTCTGCTGATCGGGCTCGGCGTGGACACGCTGTCCGTCACTCCTCCCGCGGTACCCGGGGTGAAGGAAGCAGTGCGCTCGGTTTCCCGAGGTCCCGCGGCGGTGGTCGCCGAACGTGCGATGAAGGCAGACTCCGCTGAAGCGGTCCGAGAGATCTTGGCGTGAGTCGGCGGCTCCTCACCACCATCTATTGCAGCGCTTGCGGAGTGACGAGGAACTTCTCCCCTGTCGCCCGCTTCACATAGCTGTTGAAGGCTTCCGGCCGAAGCATGCCGGCAAGGGAAACCTCTCGGGTATATGTACTCGCAAACGTCGTGGTGAGCTCGGCAGCCACCCGAGCTCGCAGCCGACCGACGACCTCGGCCCCGGCGTTCATGAGAAACGGGGTGAGCAGCCACCCGCCCACGCCCCACGCCATCCCGAAGTTCCTGGCGAGGATCGTCGGACCGGTATCGAGTCCGCCGTAGATGTAGACCTGCTTGTGGACTGCCGACCCATACCGGGAGTACTCCGACGCGGTCGAGCTGGCCGCTATCTCCATTCCGTTGAGGATCTGACTTGCCAGCGTTCCGCCACCTGTTGCATCGAACGCGAGCGTCGCCGACGTCGCTTTGAGCGCGTCCACCAGATCGGCGTTGAACGTCGGCGACGTCGTGTTGCACACGTGGACGGCGCCAAGCGAGCGCAGCAGCTCCTCTTGGTCGGGCTTGCGCACGATGTTGACGAGCGGCACGCCGTCGGCGATACAGAGCTTGACGAGCATCTGGCCGAGATTCGACGCCGCAGCCGTGTGCACCAGCCCGGAATGACCTTCGCGGCGCAAGGTTTCCAGCATGCCGAGAGCCGTCAGCGGATTCACGAACGATGACGCGCCGTCCTTGGCCGTCGCTCCCGGCGGCAAAACCAGACAGGCGCCAGCGTTGACTACTCGGTATTGCGCGTACATCGCGCCGCCCGCGAATCCGACCGTTTTCCCGAGCAGAGCCTGCGCAGCCGGCGACTCGCCCGCTGCCACCACGGTCCCCGCGCCTTCGTTTCCGACCGGAAGCGGATTGTCGATTCGTGCGGCAAGCCCCGCCAGTGCGCCATCCCCCAACGACGCAGTGACGATGGGCCGCTCCGGTGTGCCCGCTACCGTCGCGGTCGCCATGTCTGCGCCGGCGATGAGGAGGCCCAAGTCCGAGGGGTTGATCGGCGAAGCCTCCACGCGTACCAACACCTCATTGGCTGCGGGGGTTGGAACTGGCACGTCATGCAGTGAGAGTTCGACTGTGCCGTGCGACGTCACCGTCGAACGTAGTTCCAGCGAGCTGTCAGGCAATCCTGCGGTCATCGGTGGTCCTCATTTCTGTCGGGTTCTGTGCATCAGCGGCTCCGACTCGCCATCACACTAAGCAGGGTCGACGAAAACCGGCTTCTCTCCGGACATTCCAGCCACAACTGCGGCGATCTGGTTGGGCTTGCCGATCAGCTCGCTCTGCAGCTCGGATTCGAGCACCAGTGCAGCCGCGGTGTCGTTGCTGGCCCACGTCTCGTTATAGAGGCGCTTCGCAGCACGGACGGCATCGGGGGATCTCTGCGCGATCTCCTCTGCGAGCGCCAGCGCCGATGCGAGCGGGTCGTCGGCAGTCCGGGTGACCAACCCGAGCGCGCAACCCTCGTTCCCGGAAACGGTGCGGCCGCTGAACGTCAACTCTTTCGCGACATCAATCGGAACGAGCCTTGGCAGCGTCTGCGTGATGCCCATATCGGGTACGAGGCCCCACTTGATCTCCAAGACGGACAGTTTCGCGTCCGGCGCGGCAATCCGAATGTCGGCGCCGAGCGCGATCTGTAGACCGCCACCGAAGCAGTTGCCGTGAATCGCGGCGATGACGGGCGCCGGCACCAAGGACCAGTCGTAGGTCACGCGCTGCGCGAAGTTGGCCAAACGATCGGAATCTCTGGCCAACAGAATGTCCGTGCCGCCGTCTCCGGCCATCAAGCTTGCGATGTCCAGGCCAGAACAGAAGCTCTTGCCTTCGCCGTGTAGCACGACCGCGCGAACCGAAGCGTCATCCGCCAGCCTCTCGGCGGCGTTCATCAGGCCCTCGAACATGCCTTGGTCGAGCGCATTGTGCTTATCGGCGCGCACCATCGTCACTGTTGCCACGCCATTGGCGCCCATCCGCACACGAACTCTGTCTTCGCTCATGCGTGGCAATCTATCGCGCGGTGAAAGCCTGGCTTAACTGCTGCGTGTTTGGCAACAGCCCGAGCACCGTCTTAACCGGTCCGGCACCGAACCGCCGCAACGGCGGATGGACACTACGAAGTTCTCGCTGACGACGATGTGCGTGGAGTCACCGCCCTGGGTAATAGCTCCGTCGCCGTCAACGGCGCCGTTGGTGAGGGTGCTGCCGACTTCGGTTACTACGCCGGCCCATTCTTCGTCGGTCGCCGTGCGCGAATTCAACCCGCATTCTGAGTCGACCTAGGGTGGGGGCCACATCAAACCCGCCATAGCTTCGTTGAATAAAGCGTCAAACCGCAATAGCGACCTGGGGAGCAACCCGAAGATGCATTCTGCGCAACCCACGGATGCGGCTTCTTGTGTCGCTTCTATCGATTGGGGTACAAGGGAGTCAATGCACCGCCCGAGCCTGTCTACATCAGTAGCTCAACGTTCCAAGCGCAAGGGGCAACGGACGCGAACCCCCAGCCCCGATGAGGCGACGCTGAGCTTCGTCAAGCACGCCACAGTGAGAACCGGCCAGCCCCCGCGTGGGTCGCTGCCAACCGCAATACGCAATGGGACGGGCTCCGGTGACCCGAAGCAGCAGCGGATGCGGATGGTGTATGTGCGTCTGTTCGCTGGACTTGTCTGTGTGGGATTGATGACTATCTGGACGTTGACATGTCCGTTGGTCCCAATTGCGTCAGCTCAGCCGTGCCCCGACGTACAGGTGGTGTTCGCCCGAGGCACCGGCGAGCCGCCCGGTGTTGGCGCGACGGGACAAGCCTTCGTCGACGCCCTTCGCCCGCTAGTTGGCGAGAAGTCATTTGAGGTCTATCCGGTCAATTACCCCGCCAACGATCAGTGGGCCACGGGCGCCGACGGCATTAGAGACGCGGGTGCCCACGTCGTTTCCATGGCGGGGAACTGTCCCCAAACTCGAATGGTGCTGGGCGGCTTCTCACAAGGCGCGGCCGTGATGGGCTTTGTGACCTCGGCTGCGGTTCCGGATGGGGTCGATCCCGCGACCGTACCTAAACCACTGCAACCCGAAGTGGCCGATCATGTCGCCGCGGTCGTGCTCTTTGGACTGCCAAACACCCGCGCCATGGACTTCCTCGGCGAGCCACCAGTCGTCATCGGGCCGCTGTATGAGGCAAAGACCATCAAAGTGTGTGCACCCGAGGACTTTGTCTGCTCAGACGGGCTGAATTTCGCCGCGCACGATCCATCCGCCTACGACGGCAGTTTGACTGACCAGGGGGCAGCTTTCGCCGCCAGTCGCTTAGACGGCCCAAGGTAGAGCCGTGCTTCACGTCAGCATCTGCGTCAAAGAACGCCTCGGTACGGAATCTATGAAACGAGCACCGTCCGCCCGCAACCCCTTTCGCACTGCACCGACAAACTCGGCGCTGCAACGCCCAACACGGCCAATCGAACACGGCGGTTTATCCATAGCCCGAGAGCTCCTCGGCCCCGACGACTACAGCGTGTGCGAACACAAGGTGGACCTCACCGTCACCGCGGCGGTCTGCAGCAATTGCAGTCCGGCGCACCGCCGAAATCCGCGCGGGCGATGATCACCGATGGCCAAGCCGTGCGCTCACCGACGCCGAGGTGCAACATTTGCGCGAGCCTTTACGACAGCACAGGAGGGAGGCCCGGCAAAGGCCGCCCGCAGGGAGTTTCAGCAGCTACGGGTCCGGCTGCGCACCAGGGCTCAGCACCACCACCCCAGGAAAGGCACCACATGAGCTACCCGAGTCACACGACCCGCAGCACTCGCAAGACCAAGGCGGCGGCGGCCGTCATCGCCTCAACGGGCATTCTGGCGGCGGGCCTGGGCTACATGGCCACCGCCAACGCCCAACCCGCGGGCTGCACCGCCTCATCGCTGTCCAACGCGCTGGGCACGGTGGCCTCCCAAACCGGAGGCTGGCTCTCGGGTCATCCCGCAGCCGAGGCAGCGGTCAACACGGCCAACGAGGGCGAGATACGCAACTATTTCGCCACCCACCCGACCGAATGGGCCGAGCTGCAGCGCATTGCCTCCCCGCTGCGCAATCTGCGCCAATCCTGCCCCCAGCAGGTGTCGCCCGCCGATGTCGCGCGCCTGTACGACGCCATGGCCAGCTGAACGTCGCCACACCGGGAGCCTGCTCGGCCACGCCACACCAGGCCCTCGCTCCGGCGCCTACCGCAAGGACTCGCACCTGCGCCACTCCGAGGCATATCAAGGGTTCGCAGGGTCCTTAACGCTCGCAGCGCCGCTCATTATTCAGCAAACCTGCTGACCCGGGCAGTTGCCGCCGCCAGGACGACAGTGCGTAGGCGCTACGGGCCTAATGACCTGCCAGTCGTCCGCCAGGCCAGAGGTGTTGCGCTAGAACTCCGAGATCTATTTCGTTGACTCGTAGTCCTCGATCGCGGCGCGCACACTCGGCAACATCGATACTGCTGCCGGAACTCCTGCGTAGACAGCGATCTGGCGTATCACTGCGGTAAGTTGATCGGGCGTCAAGCCATTACGCAAAGCACCTCGGGCGCGAATCTCGAACTCCCGTGTCTTACCGAGTGCGGGCCGCAGACGGCACGCTGATCGCAGTCCTGGGCGTCACCGGACCGACAGACACCATCGACGCCAACACCCAGACAGCCCTCATCGCCGAAGTCCGCAGAGCCGCAGCAGCACTCGGGGCTCGCGCACCAGTTACCCGATAGCCGGCGTAGCGGCAAAGCGCTAGGTCGTTAGGAGGACTTTGACGGCTCGCCGTTCGTCCATGGCGCGGTATCCCTGTGCGGCTTCCTCCAAGGGCAAGGTTTGGTCGAACACCCTGCCGGGACTGATCTTTGCGTTCCAGATCAGATCGATCAGCTCGGGCAGGAACCGGCGCACCGGCGCCGGGCCGCCATGCAAATGGACCGCCGAGAAGAACAACTCGTCGCCGGGCAGCGCCACCCCGTGGGCCAAGCCGACGTAACCGACATGTCCGCCCGCCCGGGTCGAGCCAATGGCCTGCATCATCGACTCATGCGTCCCAACGGCCTCGATGACACTGTGCGCCCCGAATCCGCCGGTCAGTTCCTTGACCTCGGCCACCCCGGCCTCTCCGCGCTCTTCGACGATGTCGGTGGCACCGAACTCGCGCGCTAGATCTTGTCGAGCGGCGTGCCGACTCATCGCGATAATACGATCGGCGCCAAACTGTTTGGCGGCCATCACAGCGAGCAGACCCACCGCGCCATCACCGACCACCGCGACCGTCTTACCCGGTTTCACCGCGGCCGCGACCGCGCCGAACCAGCCGGTGCCCAACACGTCGGACGCGGCCAGCAGATCGGCAATCATGCCCGGCCCTGGCTGCTCCGGTGTCGCCACAAGCGTGCCGTCGGCCAACGGAATGCGCGCGTACTCGGCCTGCGTGCCGATGCCACCCATCACCACGCCGTGTGCACAGCGACTCTGATATCCGGCTCGACAGATCTCGCAGGTGTTGTCGGAGGCGACAAAGGAGCCGACGACGAACTGACCCGCCTTGATGGTGGCCACGTCACTGCCGACTTCCTCCACGACCCCCACATACTCGTGACCCATCGCAATCGGCTCACTGACGTCGTCGAGCCCGCGCCACGGCCACAGGTCACTACCACAGATACAGGCCGCGGAAACCCGGATGATCGCATCGGTCGGTTCCACGATCGTCGGGTCGGGCCGCGCCTCGACCCGAACATCGTTGGGAGCGTGCATGACTGCACCGCGCATGATGATTCTCCTGATTCGTCTTGAGGCTTACTGCAGGTACTGGTCGTCGGTGACGTCTTCCAACCAATCGACAGGCCGCCCATCAACAAAGGCTTGAATCGCGATGTGGGTCATCGCCGCGTCACGGGTGGCGCCGTGCCAGTGCTTGACGCCGGGCGGGGTCCAGATCACGTCTCCGACGTTGATGTCCTGTTTGACCCCGCCCCATTCTTGTACCCATCCCGTACCCGACGTGACGATCAACGTCTGCCCGCCCGGGTGGGTGTGCCAGGCGGTCCGGGCGCAGGGAGTGAACGACACCTGTGCCGAGCTGAACGTGCGGGCCGCGTTGGTATCGAACAGCGGCTTCACGCTTACTTCGCCGGTGAACGTCTCGGCGGGCCCGCTGGCCGCGGGTCGGGACTCGTCGCGGGAAATCTCCACGCCACCACCCTCGGCGCCCGACGGCGAAGATTTCCACAAACCCACTGGTACGGCGCCAGCCAGCACCACGGCCACCGACAAGATTCGCCTCATCTCTACTCCTTCGTCTTCATGTCTAGTCCACGATGTCCTCCCACGGCGCGCGCTAACAGTGCCTGACTACCCAGGTACTGGCAGGGCATCCCTCCGACCGCGTGATCGACTTAATCTCGATGGGGGTGGACAGCAAAAGTGACATCCGCGAGTTCTTGACGACGCGACGAGCGAAGATCTCCCCCGAGCGGGCGAACCTGCCGTCGCACGGCAAGCGGCGGGTCCCCGGACTGCGACGCGAGGAAGTGGCCGCGCTGGCGGGAGTCAGCGTCGACTATTACAACCGGCTCGAGCGGGGCAACCTCGCCGGCGTCTCGGAGGCGATTCTCGAGTCCATCGCCAACGCGCTGCAACTCGACGAGGCCGAGCGATTGCACTTACACCGGCTGGCCCATGCGTCCAACCCCGCACCGCGTGCACGCCGCGTCAGCAAGCGCACCCAGCTCAGTCCCAGCATCCAGCAGGTCCTCGACGGCATGGCCGACGTAGCGGCCATCGTCCGCAATGGGCGCATGGATTTGCTTGCCGCAAGCACCCTCGGCCGCGCGCTGTACTCGCCGGCCTACGACGAAGAGCCTGACCGGCCGAACCTGGCCCGCTTCGCATTCTTGAGCCCTGCGGCGAGAACGTTCTACCCGGATTGGGAGGGCGCCGCCAACGTCGCGGTGGCGCTCCTGCGCACCGAAGCCGGTCGCGATCCATACGACCCCACCTTGACCGCGCTCGTTGGTGAGTTATCAACGTGCAGTGACGAATTCCGGGTGCGCTGGGCCACACACAACGTCCGCACCCACTACAGCGGATCAAAGGCGTTCCGACATCCCGCAGTCGGCGAGATGACGCTCAACTACGACGTGATGGACCTTCCCGGCGACGGAGGGCTGTCACTGACCGCGTATACCGCCGAGCCCGCCTCCTCATCGGCTGACGCGCTGAAGCTGCTCGCTAGCTGGGCAGCAACGGCTCTCAGCGACACAGAAGCTGCCGGGGATCCGACGATTCGGTGACGAGACGACGGTTCGGACTGCTACGTATCGACGCCCTCCACGGGTGCGCGCAGTCCGCCCGGCGGCAACGACAGTTGTTCGGGGTACCGACAGTACCTTCCAGCCCGTCCGGCTCAGGCCTACCGTGGCTGCATGACCGGGATTGACGTGCGCACCGAGATCCGCGAATTCCTGAGCTCGCGTCGCGCGCGCATCAACCCCGAGCAGGCGGGCCTTCCCGCCTACGGCGGTAACCGCCGGGTCAAGGGCCTACGCCGGGAAGAAGTCGCCATGCTGGCCGGCGTTTCGGTGGACTACTACGTCCGTATGGAGCGCGGCAGCTTGGCGGGCGCGTCAGAAAGCGTGCTCGATTCGTTGGCATCGGCACTGCAGCTTGACGAAGCCGAGCGCAACCACCTGTTTGCTCTCGCCCGTGAGTCCGGTCCGAATAGTTCTCATCGTCGGCGAAAGTCTCCGGGCACGGTTCGGCCCGTGCTGCGACAGGTCCTCGACGCAATCACCGACGCGCCCGCGTGGATTCGTAACGGCCGTCACGACATCCTCGCGATGAACCAACTGGCCCGCGCGCTGTACAGTCCTGTGCTCGCTGACCCGCGGCGGCCGGCGAACACCACCCGCTTCGTCTATCTGAATCCCGAGGCGGCGGAACAGTTCTTCGTCGATTACGACAAGGTCGCCAGGGACGCGGCGGCGATGCTGCGACTCGAGGCCGGACGTAATCCGCACGATGAAGGGCTGATTGGGCTCGTCGGTGAACTGTCGACCCGCAGCGAACTGTTCGGTAAGCACTGGGCATCGCAGGACGTCCGGTTCCACCGCAGCGGCCAGAAGCGGCTGCGCCATCCCGTGGTCGGACAGCTCGACCTTGACTTCGAGGCGATGGAGTTGCCCTCCGAGCCGGGTCTACAGCTCAATATCTACACCGCGGCGGCAGGCACGCCCGCGGCGGATGGACTCAAGCTCCTCGCCTCCTGGGCCGCCAGCCAGGAGTCCCTACTGCCTGAGAAGACCTAAGTCTCTAGCGCCGAACAATTTCCGTCGTCTGGACTTCAGGTTCTGCGGACGATTCGATCTCCACAATTCGGGCCGCGGTCGTCCTGCCGTGGGAGGCCCTGCCAGTACCTGCTTCGTCAGGCACTCCCACGGCGGCCCGATTAACGGTTACCTGGCACTAAGTGAGTACGTGAATGTGACTGGAGACCACCTATGAAATACATCGAACTGCGAGATTTATCGGTATCGCGCATCGGCTTAGGTGCGATGGGCATGTCCCATGGCTACGCCGGCGCCGGCAGCGACGACGCCGAATCCATCCGAACGATCCACCGAGCGCTCGATTTGGGCGTCACCTTCATCGACACCGCCGAGATCTACGGGCCTTTCATCAACGAGGAGCTCGTCGGCAGGGCATTGAAGGGCCGCCGCGACCAAGTAGTGCTGGCGACCAAATTTGGTCTCGTCTCGCACGCCGGTGAGGGCGCGTGGAATCTCGACAGCAGCCCGAGCAACATCCGCACCGCCGTCGAAGGTTCACTTCGACGGCTCGACACCGATTACATCGACCTCTATTACCAGCATCGGGTCGACCCGAAGACACCGATCGAGGACACCGTCGAGGCAGTGGCCGAGTTGATCGCCGAGGGCAAGGTCCGTCACATCGGGCTGTCGGCTGCAGGGGCAGACACAATTCGCCGAGCACACGCCGTGCACCCGATCACGGCACTGCAATCGGAGTACTCGCTGTGGACCCGCGATCTCGAACCGCAGGTCCTGCCCGCGCTGCGCGAGCTGGGCATCGGCTTGGTGCCCTTCTCCCCGCTTGGACACGGCTTCTTGACTGGCACGATCCGCTCGCCCGAGCAGTTCGACGACGACGCCGACTTCCGAAAGACCAATCCACGATTCACCGGCGAGAACTTCCAGCAGAATCTGCGCATCGCCGACGAGGTGCAGACCGTCGCCAGCGAGGTGGGAGCCACGCCGGCTCAGGTGGCCCTGGCCTGGCTGCTGGCCCAGGGCGACGACATCGCCCCCATTCCCGGCACCAAACGCGTCTCCCGCGTCGAAGAGAACACCGCAGCAGACGCCGTCGAGCTCAGCGCCGCTCAGATCGAGACGCTCAACAACCTCACCCCGGCCGCCGGTGAGCACCACAACGAAGCGCAGATGGCGATGTACGAGCGCTGACAGCCAACCGGCTCACAACGACATCGACAACGAGATCACTGACTTGCAGACCGTGACGTTCAACAATGGTGTCGAGATCCCGATCCTCGGCTTCGGCGTTTATCAGATTCCCGCCGACGATACCGAGCAGGTCGTCGGCCAGGCTCTGGACATCGGGTACCGACACATCGACACTGCTGCGTCTTATCAGAATGAAGAAGCGGTGGGGCGTGCCCTCGACGGCAGCGGCGTCCCGCGCGAGGAATTGTTCGTCACCACGAAACTGTGGATGGAACACGCCGGCTACGACGCGACGAAGGCCGCATTTCAGCGATCGCTCGATCGGCTCGGTCTGGACTACGTCGACCTTTATCTGATTCATCAGCCCTTTAATGACTACTACGGCGCCTGGCGAGCCATGGAACAGCTACTGCAACAGGGCAGGGCGCGAGCCATCGGGGTTTCCAACTTCTGCCCAGACCGACTGGTCGACCTCATCGAACACAACAACATCGCGCCGGCGATCAACCAGATCGAGACCCACGTCTTTTACCAGCGCGGCGAGGATCGCCGCATCATGGCCGAGTACGGAGTCCGTCATGAGTCGTGGGGGCCGTTCGCTGAAGGTCGCAACGACATGTTCACCAACCCGACCCTCACCTCGATAGGCGGAGCGCACAACAAGTCGGTCGGCCAGGTCGTGCTCCGCTGGCTCATTCAGCGAGGCATCATCGTCATTCCCAAATCCGTGCGGCCCGAACGGATGCGCGAGAACCTCGACATCTTCGACTTCGCGCTCACCAACGAAGAAATGAACCGGATCGCCGCGATGGACTTGGGCGCGAGCCTGTTCTTCGATCACCGCGATCCCGCAATCGTCAGCCAATTCTCCAAGCGCCGCATCGGCGTCTGATACCAGAGGGAGACGAATGATGAACAACGGCAGCGGTACCGGTCACGCGCGGCGCAAATTTCTACTTGGCGCTGCTGGCGTGGCCGCAGCCCCGTTGGTGGCGGGGATCGCCGCAGGCTGCACAGCTACAGAACCGTCCCCAAACTCAGACGGTGTCAACGACGCCAATAACCCGGTGACGGCAGCCACGACCGTGACCGGCCGGCGGAAGCTGGGATCTTTGGAAGTGTCCAGTATGGGACTGGGCTGTCAGACCATGACCGGGAAGCTGTACGGGCCGGTCACCAGCCGGGCCGACATGGTGACGCTCATTCGCGCGGCGGTCGATCAGGACGTGACATTCTTCGACACCGCAGAGGCTTACGGGCCGCTTGAGTCCGAACGCATTGTCGGAGAAGCCTTGCAACCCGTGCGCGACGAGGTAGTCATCGCCTCGAAGTTCGGCTTCGACTTCGACCCGCAAACCGGTCAACGGCGAGGCGGCCCCAACAGTCGCCCCGAGCACGTCCGTCAAGCCGTCGACGCAATGCTGCAACGGCTGCGCACCGACCGGATTGACCTTCTATACCAACACCGCGTCGACCCCACGGTGCCCATCGAAGACGTTGCAGGCACGGTCAAAGACTTGATCTCGCAGGGCAAGGTCGCCCACTTCGGGCTATCCGAGCCGGGCCTTGAAACGATCCGCCGCGCCCATGCGGTTCAACCGCTTACGGCCATACAGAACGAGTACTCCATGCTTTGGCGCGGACCCGAGCAGCATGTCCTGCCGCTGTGCGAGGAACTCAAGATCGGCTTCGTGCCATGGGCACCGTTGGGCATGGGGTTCACCACTGGCACCATCAACCCAAGCACGGGGTTCGCCGATGGTGACTTCCGAGCGGCTGTTCCGCGGAACAGCCCTGAAAACCTGGCGTCCAACATGCCACTGGTGCAATTCATTCAGGACTGGGCGGTGCGTAAGGGCGCTACCCCGGCACAGATCTCGCTGGCTTGGCTAATGGCCCAGCATCCGTGGATCGTGCCCATCCCCAGCACGACCCGTACAGCTCATCTCATCGAAAACCTCGGCGCCGAAGAGATCACGTTCAGCGACGACGAGCTTCGAGACCTGAACAGCGGTCTCGCAGACATCACCATTCACGGTGAACGTCTGCAGCCAGCCGTGCTTGCGCTGACCGGCGTCGAAGCTCCCCTCCAGTAACGGTTCTCACGCGCATGAATCGTCGCACGCTGATGAAGGGCTCGCTTGCGCTAGGAACCGTCGCAGCGCTCGGCGCGCCGCTGGCTGGCTGCAACTCGCCACCGTCACCCCAACAAGCGACCTCGCCGACGGTGACGCCGGAAGCGAGCACCGAGTCAGCCCCACCGAGGATATTGATCGCTTACTTCTCCCGTGCGGGCGAAAACTACTACTACGGCGGCCGGATCAACTTGGAAGTGGGCAACACCGAGGTAGTCACCAATCAAATTCTCTCGGCCATCACGTCCGACGTCTTTCGAATCGAGGCGGCAGAGCCGTACCCCGCCGACTACGACGCAACCGTCGAACGCAATAAGCGCGAACAAGATCAGGAAGCCCGCCCTTCCATTTCCGGCCGCCTGCCAACACTCGACGGTTACGACACCGTGCTGCTCGGCAGTCCGATCTGGAACGTACGGCCACCGATGATCATGCGCACGTTCATCGACGGCGTCGATCTGCGCGGGAAAGCCATCCTGCCGTTTGTCACCTACGCCGTCAGCGGCATGGGCAACACCGTCGACGACTACACACGCCTATGCCCGGACTCAACGATCGGCGAGGGCCTCGCGGTCCGCGGAGAAGAGGCCCGTGACTCCCGCGCCGCTGTCCAGGACTGGCTCGCGAGGACCGGGCTCATCGGCTGAGCAATCGTGCTGTAGGTGAGGCTCTACGTCGTTAAGAGAAGCTGTCTCAACAGCCTCACACCGCGAGTAGTCGGTCGAAGAACTCTCGATAGCGTTTAAGGGCGACTCGAAGATCCTCGGTGGAGGCTTCCTCACCACGACCCCACTGTTGTTCGAGGCGGGAACGCGCATCGGTGAAGCCGCTTGTGAGCTGTTCGACCACGTCCGAAACCAACCCGTCCGCTTTCTGGACGCAATCTTTGGGGTCATCGACGAAGCCGGTCTGGACGTTGTCCCAACGCCTGCGCAGTTCGGCAAACGTGACATCGGTGAATAGTGGTCCGTCGGTTGATGATTCGGTTCCAGGCGGGCTTGAATCTGCCATCCCGGCGACTGGTTCGGCTGCGGGGATACTCGATTCAGTGGGTTCCTTTGCCGGACCGGTGGGTGCTGTCGACGATGCAGGTCGCTGAGACTGACGGTCGGTCATTGGCGTCTCAGGCTCGACCTGGCCGAGCGGGGGGATTGCCTCATTGTGTTGATCGTGCGTGGTCATGCGCTTACCTCCTGTGTTGTATCGGTGTCGTGCGGCCTGCCATCGTCGTCAAGCAGCTTGTCGAAGAGCGCGCGGTAGTGAACGAAGGCCTGGCGTTGTTTCTCCGTGCCGACATCCCCGTTCTGCTGCGACACGTGAATGGTGTGGGCGGCTCGGTAGTTCTCGACAACCGTTGGGTGATCGACGGAGATGTCGGCTGCCCGCTGATCGAAGTCGTCGATCGGGTAGCCGCGCTCGCGCATGACCTCAGTCACCAGCCGGTCGGCATCGCCCACCGCGCTCGCGGGATTGTCGACGAATGCGGTCTGCACCGCGCGCCAGCGGTCCGTGTAGCTGTTCAGCGCGGTTCGTGTCAGTGGACGAATGTCAAGCTTGTTTCTCTTGCGTTCGCGCGCGACAAGTTCCTTTTCGGCCGCCCCCTGTTCGCCAGCATCGACGACTGCCCGCTCATACTCGGGGCCAAACTGCGCTTTGAGGCGTTCGGTCCGTTTACGACGGCCTGCCGACATTGCGACGATGAGCCCTGCGACGGCTACCACGACAACGGCTGCGATGAAAAACCAACCCCAGATAGGCATTTCGTGCTCCTTTCATTCGCTGCTCATACGCGGAACGGGCGGCGGTCAGTAGTAGTGGCGGCGGCCGCCGACGGCTCGGCCGGCCGATCCCAACACCGCCAGAATGATGCCGACGATGAGGAGGATGATTCCGATGACCAACAGCACGTGCGCGAAAGCGAAGGTGGGAACAAGTGCGGGCAAGATGAGCCCGAGGATGATCAGAATGATTCCGAGGACGATCATGGTTGAGCCTTCCTGACGTGCGCCGAGTGCGGCGCTTCAATATTCCGGCTGATCGAGCGTTGCTCGACGCTGCTACTAGTCGACACCCTTAAGGGGGCTTCGAATACACCCCTAGGGCGGTAATCTTTTGCGCATGCCCAAGTCCGCCGGCAGGCCGATCACCGTCGCGCTCGTGGACGACTACGACGTGGTGCTGATGGGTGTAGCCAATATGTTCGAGCGGTACCGCGACCGCGTCGTCGTCGCGGAGATCGACGCGACGATGGCTGTCGATGATCCCGTCGACATCGTCTTGTATGACTCCTTTGCCCAACCCGAATCCGACCACCACGAGATCGGTGAGCTGGTTGCGAATCCACGCGCACGCCGAGTCGTGGTCTACACCTGGAACTTTCATCCCGACCTCATCGCCAGCGCCCGCCAGCACGGCGCGCACGGCTATCTGTCGAAGACATTGCCGGCACGCGAGTTGGTCGCCGCGCTAGAGGCAGTGCATGCCGGTGAGGTGGTCATCAGCGATGTCCCTCCGCGCCGGCGCAGCGCGGTCGGCCTTGACTGGCCCGGGCGAGGCGAGGGACTCAGCGATCGCGAGTCGGAGATCCTCGCCCTTATCACCCAGGGCAAGAGCAACGCCGAGGTGGCGAAGCTGACCTACCTCAGCCCCAACACCGTGAAGTCCTATATCCGCACGATCTACCGCAAGATCGGCGCCGGAAGCCGAACCCAAGCTGTCCTATGGGGGGTCAATCATGGCTTCACTCCCGACCACAACCGCATCGAGCACTGGCGCGGCGGCCCCTAAGCTGCGCTGAACTGGTGTGCCAGGCGGGAAACGGCGTCACCGTCATCGGGGTCGATACCTGCCGCGGCAGTGGACCCGAGGGTCAGCGCGACACCGACGCGCGCAGGGCTGCGGTGCTGCATGGCGGGGGAACCATGGCGGGGCTGTTGCATCGCAACGTGATTGCGTGCGGATTTACAGACACGGTGCAACTGTTGATCAGTTCTTCAGCCGCGGCTTCGCTTCTGTTTCAAGATGATTCGCTGACATGGGTCCACATCGATGCACGCCATGACTACGACCGTGTCTGGTCGGACATCGCGGCGTGGGCTCCGAAAGTCGCCAACGGCGGCTGGCTGTCCGGCGACGAGTACGACGCAAACCAATGGCCGGGCGTCGTGGGGGCGGTAAACGACGCACTACCCGACGCGCACGCCTGGTGGACATCTCAATGGCGCTGGATCAAGCGGTGACGCGCGTCGCCGACCGTCAAGCGCCGCGAGGCGCCTAGCCTGGAGGCAAGTACCCAACAGAGAGGGGGCGCCCGATGACCGCAGTCATCGTTGTCTCTGTAGCGCTCCTGCTCGGCGGGGGCCTGGTGATCAGCCAGCTCGTTCGACTGCGAACCTGGCTGGACAAGCGCCCGCCCGACGCGCCTCCCAACTCCGGCGGGGAGTGACTGAGTCCCGCCGCGCAGCACCACAACCGCGTGCGGTTCTACCCATCCTGACGAGGATCAGGGAAGCTACGCCCGGTGAACTTGGCTTCGTACATGGCGCGGTCGGCGGCCTTCATTAGTTGCGCGCGATCGTCTGCGGGTGCGGTCGTGACCCCAACACTGGCCGAGATGCTAATTGTGTGCATTTCGAAGGGATATGGCATTGATAGGGCCGCCGCGACGCGCTGGGCAATGGCACTGGCTTCGGCCTGACCCTGGACTTTGGGGCAGTGGACCACGAATTCATCACCGCCGAGCCGGGCGGCGAAGTCACCGTTCCGAATTGTTTTGACGATCCGCGCAGCGACAGCTTTGAGTAGCGCATCGCCTACTTGGTGACCATATGTGTCGTTGACCGACTTGAAGTCGTCCAGATCGATGAACAGCATGCCGCTGCAGGCAGGGGACCTCAGCTGCGATACCGACCGCAACACGTGTTCGTCTAGGGCATTCCGGTTGGCCAATCCAGTCAGCGGGTCATGCGAGGCGGCGTAGGCGAGCCGTTCGTATGCGTAATGGCGCTCTGTGACGTCCTCAAATGAACAAGATAGCGCTGGGCGACAGCATGCTCGCTGGCGTCTCGAAGGAGGACCGTAGTTCGCAATCCCCAGATGATTGTGCCGTCACCGCACACATATCGGCATTCGGACTCGTGGACGGTCACCTCTCCGGAGGTCAGCGCGGCGACTCCATCGACGCATTCGTCGTCCGGATGGACGAATTCCTGCAAGCTGTGGCCTACAAGCTCAGCGGGATCACGTTTAAACGTCGCACACATAGCGCGATTAATCCGATCGAGGACACCATAATCGTCGCAAACGGCGATGCCGATCGGGGAGTTCTCCCACACCGACTCCACCAGTCGGAGGGCCGCGTCCCGGTCCCGTTCCGCTTCCACTCGCTTGCTGACGTCCCGCCAAGCAGTCCGAAGTTGGGCGGGATTCCCATCAGCATCGCGCACGACGTGCATGGCCGCCTCCATCCACCGGTATCGCCCATCGCGATGGCGCATGCGCACCACCACCGGCATCGGTGCTTGGACAGCTTCTCGCGCTGCATAAGGCGCGTCCTGCGCGATCGCGACATCGTGCGGATGCATGAGCTCGTATGCGGTCCGGCCGACCATTTGGTCCGGCTCGTAGCCCAGGATTGCGCGCGCCGACCGGGACACCCATAAGAACGTCGTGTCAGGAAGCTGCCACGCGATCATGTCTGGGGCGTTTTCCACCAAGAAACGGTGTAGCCGCTCGGACGCGGCCAGTCGCAATTCGAAGGCCCGCTCGTCTGTGATCACCGCGAAGCGCGATACCACCGAGGTGGGTTTCCCCTGCACAAAATCAGACGGAACACTGTCAACGACCAACCAAACGTGTTCACCAGCAGGGTCCTGACCTGGGCGGTGCACGCCTATTACTGCACCGCGCACCGCTTCGCCGGTCGTGATCGCCCGCATAGACGGATGGTCCGGCCCGCGAAGCGCCACGCCATTTGCATCAATCGCAGCCCAGCGCGGGTCGGCAGAGTCCCGGCCTAGCAGTTGAGTGCGATTCAATCCCAGGATGAACTCCGCCGCAGGAGTCGCCGCCTCAATAACACCTGCTGCAGTCTGCACAACTAACGCTACGGTCTCGCCGTCGACCGCCAGCCCTGCCGCCTCCGCCGCTGAGAATGCCCGCGCGGCCTGGTTCTTAGCCACCGTCTCAGTTATAGCGATCTCAGCAAAGCGCCGTGTAGCCTTTGGCCCTACGGTGTAGTGGACCAAACGTGGTACTTCTTCCTCTCATGCGCAGCGGCTGCGTCTCAGAACAACAGCTGCCGGAGTCGGGACGAGGAATCGGGTGTTCCCCTCGCCTACTGATTGCCCACTCGGCGTGGCCGACAAAACGTGCAAAGACTTCGAATGTGTTTGATTTAGAAAGCTTTCTGCAGCAACGGCCAGCCATCGAAGCGGTTTTCACAGTGAAGGCTTTACCACTCCGTCTGCCTCCCGCAGGGCCACCAATTCAGACGAATCGATGTCGTGTACAGGGTCGGATCGGCGTGAGTTCGACAAATACGAGCCCGGCGGCGAGTCGAATACGTCGCACTTGCATGCACCGTCCTTCCGCGCGTCAGAGTGCCCGGGCTAATTGCGATGCACATCCGATACAACCCCCGACAACCGCGATAGTTTGTAGATGTGTCCAACATGTTCGACGGCGATCCGTCTGTCGCGCAGGCGCTTGCAGGCGGCGCGCTCGAACGTGTCGGCTGGTATCGCTTTCACTTCGCCGGTGGGCGGTGGGAGTGGTCACCTGAGGTTGAGCAAATCCACGGCCATCAACTCGGCACCGTGCAGGATGAAACCCGCGACGTCGTCGTAGTCGGAGGACGTCTCTACCACGACACCGGGAAAGTCATTGGCACACAAGGCTTTTACGTGAAGCGCGGGCTGCCGCGCACCAGCGCATCCGCGCCACCCGAACTTCCAGGGATGCGCGATGACTGACCACACTCGATGTCCGGACACGACCGGCGGCCTCGGCGGCCCCGGCGCCGAGAAGACTGTGTCGCTGGCCCTGCAGGGCGGCGGGGCCCACGGCGCGTTCACGTGGGGCGTGCTCGACGCGCTCCTCGAAGACGGGCGCCTCGCCGTCGATGCGATCAGCGGTGCAAGCGCCGGCGCGGTGAACGCCGTCGTCATGGTGGAGGGCTGGCTCGACGGCGGGATCGACGGGGCGCGGAGCGCGCTCGAAACGTTCTGGCGCCGGGCCAGCCTCGACGGGTCCCTTTCGGGCGCCCAGCGCAGACTTCTCGGGCTTATGCTCGGCTTCTGGAGCAAGGCCTGGAGAAACTTTGCCGCCCCAACCTTTAGTCCCTACCGGACGAACCCGCTCAACATCAATCCTTTGCGGGACGCGATGGACGCGCTCATTGACTTCGATCGCGTGCGCGCCTGCACGGATGTCGAGATTTTCATCAGCGCGACCAATGTCTGGACGGGCACGGTTGCGATCTTCAAGACACGGGAGCTCACGGCTGATCACGTCATGGCCTCCGCCTGCTTGCCCACGATCTTCCAGGCAGTAGAGATTGACGGCGTGCCTTACTGGGACGGCGGATTTATGGCTAATCCGGCACTATTCCCGCTCTTCGACGAGACGATGACCGACGACATCCTGCTCGTGCAGATCAACCCGCTGGAACGCCGGCAGACACCTCGCACGGTACGCGAAATCAACGACCGGCTGAACGAGATCACTTTCAATAGCACCATCTTGCGCGAATTGCGAGCCGCGGCGTTCGTCAAGCGGCTGATCGAAGAGGGGAAATTCGCACACGACGAATACAAGGACGTCCACTTGCACCGGATCGACGGCAGCGCGGCGCTCAGCGATTACGAGGCTTCATCGAAGAGCAACGTGCAATGGGATTTCTTTGTACAGCTTAGGGATGCCGGTCGAGAGGCCGCGCGGTCTTGGCTTGCGGCGAATTACGAAGCGATAGGAGTGCGCGGCACGCTCGACCTGGACAGCGCGCTGCCAATCGCGGCGGCACCAAACCGTCGACCGCGTGGGGGCCCTAAGAACTAGCAGGTCAGGACGTTGCGGCGTTGCCGTCAAGGACCGCTGCCGAGCTACTGCGGAGGGATTGCGAACCGCTAGTTCCCTCGATTCGCCGGAGAGACAGAGAAGGTGCTGGCGGAACGAGGCGAAGACCGGCCGCCCCGGCGGCTCCCTCGCCTTCGACCAACCTGCTTGTCGAGGCGATTGGATGTCAGACGGGTTGATTCTCGTTGTGCTTAACGGTGATCTTCTCGATGGTCCCGGTGAAGCCTCTGTCCCAGGCGTCGTAGTCGGGCGTGACGGGCGGACTAGCTGTCATGACCGATGTCGGCGGTCTCAGCGGCCAGTGACTAGAGCGCACCGCCATCCCCCGGATCGGCCGGTAACGCACCAGGGAGGTGCGGGTCAGCGGTGCCCGCCGCCGTTGAATCCCGGCTCGGCGAGCTCCGCTTCGGTCAGCTGGTCGCTGCCGGAGGGCACGACAGGCGGCT
This sequence comes from uncultured Actinomycetota bacterium, assembly GCA_963848855.1. Taxonomy (GTDB): domain Bacteria; phylum Actinomycetota; class Actinomycetes; order Mycobacteriales; family Mycobacteriaceae; genus Mycobacterium. The sequence continues at coordinate 232,680 of CAWKFL010000001.1, read as the reverse complement.
CAGCCACTAGGTTCGGGTCCGACTCGACCGGAATCGGTGCGGCGGGTGCGAAAGCGGACTCAGCCGACAGCGGCGGCACATAGGGCTGAGCATCCACCGGCTCGGTTGGATATTGAACCGGCCCCGAACCGGCCCTGGTGAGCTTGAATGGGATGGACAGGCTTTCAGGTGCGCTGTTGCAGGCGCCGTTGCTGAAGATGCTGGCGAAACCGGACAGGCTGGTGGCATCCCACGAGTAGTTGTTGCGGCCGGGGACCGAGGTGCCGTTCTTGCACAGAATCGCGTCCGGCTGGTCGACGAACAGGATCCACGAGCCCACACTCCCGTAGGCGTTGGCGCTCCACGGTGCGCGCTTGGAGTTACCGGCCTCGGCGACCCGCACACAGTGGTCGGTGTCGTCATCGCACGGCGTGACGGTCCAGGTCGCGGATTCCCCGTCCTCACCCTCGAAGGTGTAAGTGCCGAGGGCCTGCGGGTCGGCCGCGTTGGCCGGGCCCGCGAGCCCGACACCGAGACCTGCGACACAGACCGATGCCATCGCCAACCGGGTTAAAAACACGACAAGCCCCTCCTTGTGCTACTGATGTTTCGCCTGTTACGGCCGGACCGAAGTATTGCATGTCGGCCCTCACGTAATCCGCGGGGATAGGCTCACAGAATTTCGAAGGTGGTGGCGTCCCCCAAAGGGCCAAATCACGCTGTCACAGCCAGACTCGATGCCGTGCTGCGAACGCAGGCCTGGTCACATGGGCTGTGAACCTGCTACCACGCAACCGCTGCGGTACCTGGCAAGCAATTTTTTGTCGGTGCCGGACATGCGGTGACGACGACGCCGGATCACCGTGACTCGGCGTCGGGCCCCCGCGGAGCCGCTGCGACGGTACATTCGCGCGAAATGGATTGCCTCTGGTGCAAGGGCGTGTAGCTGATGCGGAAGCCGGGTCTCATTTCGAGGCTCGTCTGATCGGCCTCGGGCTGGCGGCGTGCCAGCAGGGGGACTTCACCGCCGTGGTCGGTCCCGGTCTCAGCACGGTGCATGTCGAAGGCGTAGACGCCGGTAAGGGTGCGATGGCAGCCCGAGCAGTGTGCAGCGGTCAGCCCGGTCCACCAGTTTTTGCAGCCGTTGCACGCGAATCGCATCAGCAGAAGGGCGATAACGGCTTGCGGGGGCGCGATTTCAGGCCACGGAAAGCATTTCGGAGGGTGGAGGTGCCTGAGCGGTCATGAAGGACCGCCCACCGGAGGGCTTGATGGCCCGCACAGCGCGATTCATCAGTCGTCTTCGTCGCTGTCGGCCAGAGCCTCGGTCTGCGGCTGTGGCCCGCCCTCGATCCTGGCGTCTAGCAGCACCAGGTGCTCGTTGCAGCCGTCGAGGACCGCCGTATCCCTCGGAATCCTTGCGAAGGTGTGAAGCTCCCGAAACGCCTGCACGCAGACCGGGGATATCTGACCCACGCCCAGGTGTCAGCCCTAGCCGATACGGTCGAGCGCGATGCCACAGTGGTTCGGTTCCTGGCATACACCGGTCTGCGGTGGGGTGAAACGGCCGCACTGCGCGTTCAGGACTTCGACATGTTGCGGCGACGAGTGAACGCCTCCCGATCGGTCACCGAATCGGGCGTTCTGCAATGGAGCACGCCGAAACCCATGAGCGCGGTCGGTTCCGTTCCCACGCATACTCGCCGACGAGCTGGCCGCCCTAATGATCAGCAAGGCAGGGACGCCCTGGTGTTCACCGACCAGCGCGGCGGGGTGCTGCGGAACTCCAATTGGCGTGCACGGGTGTTCGCACCCGCCGTACAGGTCGTGCGTGGGGCCACGCTTGAGCAACGCGCGAAGGAACGGGCAGCGACCGGCGAAGCTATACCACCGGAATTCCCCTCGATCACTCCTCACGACCTGCGCCACACCGCAGCATCGCTGGCAGTATCGGCCGGGGCGAACGTCAAGGCGGTGCAGCGCATGTTGGGGCACGCCAAGGCCTCGATGACCTTGGACGTCTACGCCGAACTATTTGACGACGATTTGGACGAAGTCGCCGACCGCCTCGACGCTAGAATCAGGCTCAAGAAACGGCCAGGCTCCGCAACGCCGACTAGGCCGGTATCTAAAGTGTCATCGTGACAGCCACGTTTGCGTCCGCGTTGGCCGAGCGAGGAGGCGCAAGTATCCGCTCTCCATTCTTCTAGGAAATGGCTTCAGTCGCGCATTCAGTGATGAGTTCGGGTACGCGAGACTTCGCGACGTCGCCGAGATGAATCGCTTGACCGCCGCCAAGGATCGTTTGTTCGACCATGCGGCGAGCGACGACTTCGAGACCGTCATTCAACATCTTCATCAATCAGCTCGCCTCGTCGAGCTCTATGACCCCTTCGACAGCCAGTTGAGTCGCGCAATGCGGGACGATGCGGAGGTAGTCAAGCGCGGCCTCGTCGACGCCCTTACAGAAATCCATCCGCCGTCGGCGCGGACAGTCACCGACGACAACTACCGATCTGCTCGACAGTTCTTGTCGCACTTCGGGAGAATTTTCACCCCTCAATTACGATCTACTCCTCTATTGGGCGGTGTTGAAACGCAACTTGAGCCCGCCCGCGGTGGTTGTGAAGGACGGATTTGGACGCCCTGGTGGCGGTCGGCTGACGTGGAGCCACCCCAGCCGGTCCGACGAACAAGAGATTTTCTATCTGCACGGTGCGATGCACCACTACGTCAACGACCATCAAGTCTCGAAGCTCGAAGTTGGGGACGGCAATATCGTTAGCCAGCTTGAGTCAAACCTCGAGGCAGGACGGTACCCATTGGTGGTTACGGAGGGCGGCCGCGACGACAAGGAGGCGCGAATCGCCCAAAGCGCATACCTCACCTACTGCCACAGACGTCTGGCACGCTTGAACGGCGCGCTCTTTATCCACGGCCTGGCTATGTCGGAAAACGACCGACACATCGTGGATGCGATAGTCGACAAGCCAAGCGGCATTGACGCGATTTACCTCGGGCTCTTCGGCGGGCCGTCCGCGACGACAGACGGCATCCGAGTAACAGCTCGAGAGCTAGCACGAACCCGCGCCAAGAAGGGCGGTCGATCGCTGAGGTTCACGTTCTATCAGTCGGAGACAGCTTCGGTTTGGGGCTGAACCAAGTAGCTGGCCCACGTTCGTTGCGTACCCACTGCGTACCCGGGCGTCCGAGAAACTCTCGTCAGCTAACACTTAAACTTGCGTCTAGCTGCATGAATGCGGTGGAGCTAAGGGGATTCGAACCCCTGACCTACTCGATGCGAACGAGTCGCGCTACCAACTGCGCCATAGCCCCTGATACCGGTAGCACAGGCTACCAGCCGCGCCGCTCGGGCCGAAAGCGCGATACCGCTACTGGCCCGCGGCCCGCGGCAGGTCGTAGTGGCGGGCGAACGGTGCGTAGTCCAGATGCTCGAAGATCGGATCCTCGTCATCGATCTCCAATACCGCGGAGCCTGGCCGCCGCAGCCTGGACGGGACCACGTCGAACTCGTGGTCGTCGGTGTTCTCGACCCCCAGCCGCGACCGCGCGAGCCGCTGAGCCCGGCGCCGCCGCAGACGCTCCTCGATGCGCGTCTGGCGACGCAGGTAGCTCAGATAGAGCAAGGTCACCGCGCTGATCGAACCGCAGGCCCACCACGCCCACGGCGCCACCGTCGCCGCCGCGCCGGCCGAAGCCACCACCGCGAGCGTCATCACCATGAGCATCCGCTTGCGGAACTTGTACTTGCGGGCGCTGACGGCCGCCGCGGTCGGGGACTCATACCGGCGCCGGCGCGCAGCGCTCAGCGACTCGGCCAGTTGCAGGTCCGTCTCCGACGATGCCTCGATTCCCGACGAGTCGTCCACATACTCGTACTCTTCGTCGCTGCCGTCGGCCTCCGGCTCGTACTCGTCCTCTTCGGGCTCCTCGGCCTCCGCAGGCTCCTCCGCTTCGGCGGACTCCTCGAAATCCAATGGCAGCTCTTCGGTTTGGCACGCAATCTGCTCGGGCTCCTCATCGGCTTCCTGCGCCGACGCGCCGATCGGCAATGCGCCCGAATCCTCCTCGACGATGTCCACGTCGAGATAGTCCGGTCCGCCGTCGGCCTCGACGTCAACGGCTGCGGCCTTCACCACCGACCGCCCGGCCGGCTCATCGTCCTGTTCCTCTTCGAGGTCGTCGTCGAGGTTGTCTTCCGACGGGCGCCAGTCCGGATCACTGCGGTGACCCGCAGCCGGTCCTTTCCGTCGCAACAGCCGCGAAGCGCGGTCGCTGTTGAGAACTCGTGTCGCCAACGCCACGTCGCTGGTGCGGCGTACGGCGTCGCGCTTGCTGATCAACATCGGAACTAGCACAAAGAGCCAGAGCACGACGAGGGAGATCCACAAGAGGGATTGGGGGATGCTTGGCATGACGCCTGCTCCTTTCCCCTTCAGGCTAGGTCCGTGACCAGCGCGTCCATGGACGGCGCGCCGTAACAATTACACACCTGTAATTCCCGTGTGACAAGCACCAACAGTCACAAATGTCACATTGGTAACAGCGGGCGTGGCCTTGTGATTGTGTTCAGGGCAGTTGCCGCCCGCAAATCACAGCCCTGACTGCAATCTCGAAGCGACCAGTCAAGCCCAGCTCGCATGGCCCCCTCGCACCAGCGTCGACGCCGCGGAGCCGTGCAGTTCCTCGATCGTGATGGCCACCAGAAGGTGATCGCGCCAGGCGCCGTCGACCTCGAGATAACGCCGCAGCAGCCCCTCGTCCCGGAACCCGACTTTCGCCAGCACTGCCCGGCTCGCGGCGTTCTCCGGCCGCACCGTTGCCTCGACACGGTGCAGCATCACTGCGCTGAAACAGTGATCCAGCCCCAACGCCAGCGCCGCTGTCGCCACCCCGCCGCCCGTCGCCGAGCTCGCCACCCAATACCCGATCCACGCCGACCGCAGCGCACCGTGCGTCACGTTCCCGATCGTCAATTGACCGGCGAACTGCCCGTCGACCTCGATCACATACGGCAACATCCGGCCCTTACGAGCCTCGGATCGCAGACCGGAGCACACCGAGGGCCATGACGAAATCGAGTGGCGCACTTCCCAATTCACCTCGGTCACCGGCTCCCACGGCTCCAGGTGCGCGCGGTCGGCCAGCCGGATCCGGCTCCACTGCGCCCCGTCGCGCAACCGCACCGGGCGCAGCCTGACCACCCCGGCCGGAACCCGCAGCGGACCGACGGGCGTCGGCCAACCCGGATGCAAGGAACTCGAACGCCACAGGTTCATGACGGCACGCCGACTTCGCGATCAGCCGCGCTGGGCCAGGAATGCCACGTCGACGATCTCGCCGGTGCGAATCTCCTCGGCCTCGCTTGGAACGACCACCAGACAGTTCGCCTCTGCCAGAGTCGCCAGCAGATGCGACGACGCGCCCGGCGCACCGCCGAGCGCCTGCACCAAGTACTCGCCGGTGTCTTGATCACGCATCAGCTGGCCCCGTAGATAACCCTTGCGGCCCGCCACCGAGCTGATCGGCGAAAGGGTGCGCGCCTCCACCATCCGGCGCATCGGCTGACGCTTACCCAGCGACAGCCGGATCAGCGGGCGAACCATCACCTCGAACACCACCAGCGCGCTCACCGGGTTGGCCGGCAGCAGGAACACCGGCACTCCCTCCGGACCCAGCTGGCCGAAACCCTGCACCGAGCCGGGGTGCATGGCGATCCGGGTGACCTCCATCTCGCCGAGCTGCGCGAGCACCGAGCGCACGCTCTCGGCCGCGGCGCCGCCGACCGCACCCGCGATCACCACGACCTCGGCCCGATTGAGTTGTCCCTCAACGGTTTCGCGCAGCTCCTTGGGATCTATGTCGACGATGCCGACGCGGTTCACCTCGGCACCGGCGTCGCGGCCCGCCGCGGCCAGCGCATAGGAGTTGACGTCGTAGACCTGGCCGTTGCCCGGCGTCCTCGAGATGTCCACAAGCTCGCCGCCGACGCACATCACCGACAGCCGTGGCCGAGGGTGCACCAGCACGCGTTCACGTCCCACCGCGGCCAGCAGGCCCACTTGCGCGGCACCGATGATCGTCCCCGCCCGCACCGCGACATCACCCGGCTGCACGTCGTCGCCTATCCGGCGCACATAGGCCCCAGAGCGAACCCCGCGCAGCACCGTGACCCGCGACTCACCGCCGTCAGTCCACCGCAGCGGCAGCACCGCATCGGCGAGGGTCGGCATCGGCGCTCCGGTCTGCACCCGTGCGGCCTGCTTGGGCTGGAGCCTGCTTGGTGTTCGTGCGCCCGCCTCGATCGAGGCCATCACCGGGAGGCTGATCTCGCGCTCATCGGTTTCGTCGCTGTCGTCGCCCGCCTCGACGGCCAGCACATCCACGCTGCGGACGGCGTATCCGTCAATCGCGGCTTGATCGAACCCGGGCAGCGGACGTTCGGTGACGACCTCCTCGGCGCACATCAGGCCCTGCGCTTCGGCGATAGCCACCCGAACAGGCCTTGGCGCTACCGCGGCAGCCGCTACCCGAGCCTGCTGCTCCTCCACCGAACGCACCGCACCCCTATCTAGGCGTCAGGGGCCTCGTGGCGTGTCAGCAATCGATAAGCCCTAATCGCTCCACCAACCACCGCCGCAGTTCGGGCCCGTAGTCGTCGCGCTTCAACGCAAAGTCAACCGCAGCCTTCAGGTAGCCTCCGGGATTTCCGAGGTCGTGTCGAGCCCCGCGATGAACGACCGCATGCACCGGATGGCCCTCATCGATCAGAAGCGCGATCGCGTCGGTCAGCTGGATCTCGCCGCCCACTCCGCGTTCGACGCGCCGCAAGGCATCGAAAATCGCCCGGTCGAGCACATAACGCCCCGTTATGGCGAACGGCGACGGTGCATCCTCGGCCTTCGGCTTCTCCACCATTCCCTTGACGCGCAACACGTTCGGGTTGTTGGTGTCGGCAACCGGCTCGACGTCGAGCACACCGTAGGCGCTGATCTCGTCGGGCTCCACCTCAAAGGCCAACAAGACCGACCCGCCGCGCTTGGCCCGCACCTTCGACATCGTCTCCAGCACACCCGTCGGCAGCACCAGGTCGTCGGGCAGCAACACCGCGATCGCGTCTTCGTCGGGCCCGAGCGCCTGCTCTACGCACCCAACGGCGTGGCCGAGGCCAAGTGGTTCGGCCTGCACCACCGACTCGACCTTGATCAGCGAAGGCGCCCGCCGCACCTTCTCCAGCATGGATTTCTTACCGCGGGCCTCTAGCGTGCCCTCCAGGACGAGGTCCTCGACGAAGTGCGCGACCACCCCGTCCTTGCCCTCGGAGGTGATGATGATCAGCCGATCGGCGCCGGCCTCGGCGGCCTCGGCGGCCACCAGCTCGATTCCAGGCGTATCGACGACGGGCAGCAACTCCTTTGGCACCGTCTTTGTCGCGGGTAGAAACCGCGTGCCCAACCCCGCGGCAGGAACTACAGCGGTATGCGGAATCGGAACCAAAGACCGTGTCATCGTTCACACATTAACCTCCGAAGCGCGGTAAATCCTGCGTTGGGTTTGAAGTTCACAGAGAGTCTGTATGGAGTCCTTGAGCAAATTCGAATTGCGAGCCGAGATCCTGCAGGCCCGCCGCGTTTTAGCGCAGGACCTGCATGACGCGGAAGCTCTTGCTCTGTGTGAGCATTTGCCGCAACTGGTCGGCGACGGCCAGACCGCGTGCGCCTATGTGCCTGTCGGCTCGGAGCCCGGGTCCATTTCGCTGATCGACTCGTTGGTGCGACGCGACGTGCAAGTGCTGCTGCCGGTGGCCCGCCAGGACGCCAATGGCATCCCTCAGCCGCTGCAGTGGGGTCGGTACCGGCCCGGCGAGCTGGTGAAGGCACGGTTCGGACTCCGCGAGCCTGCCGAGCCGTGGGAGCCCGTGGACGCCATCGCCGCCGCCACTGTGGTGTTGGTGCCCACACTGGCCGTGGACCGCAGCGGCGTGCGGCTGGGACGAGGCGCCGGTTTCTACGATCGCTCGCTGCCGCTGGCCGATCCTGCGGCCAAGCTGGTGGCTGTGGTCCGCGACGACGAGCTCGTCGACCGGCTGCCTGCCGAACCACACGATGTGCGGATGACGCACGCGCTGACCCCGCGGCACGGGTTGGTGCCGCTGCGCTAACAGTGGTCCAGCACCGTAGGCCTGCTTCACCGCTATCTGGCGCGCGACGAACTCGCACCGAAATTCGGGAATCTGCGGCAACCAGCCCGCGGCGTCGCGGAATGCCTTGTCGAAGTTGGCCTTCGCGCCGACCGCGAGGAGGTTTCGCGGATCATTGGCGAAATCCCGGCGACGCTGGTCGTCCCACTCACGGGCACCCTTGTACCAGGCGTCGGACAACGACACCAGATGGTCGATCTGGACCGCTTCCGACGTCTGCGGCCCGCGGACGAACGCGATCGACTCGCCGGTGTACGGTCGAGCAGCACGCCGCTCTGGGCGTAGCGGGTGCCGGGCCGCACCACCAGCTCGCGCAGATCGCGACGGAGGATGTCATCGCGTGTGTTGCAGCCGTTGTGGCCGTCTTCGACGTTGACGTCGTCGCTCCAAGCCTCCCCGAAGCGGTAGCGCGCGAAATCGGTCTGGCGGTCCCACCCCTTGACCGGCAGGCTTTCGAGCGTCGGCCACACGACCACGGCCACCACCAGCGCAAGTAGACGGGACAACGCGGGAATGACACGGCCCACATAGCGGTTCTAGCACTTGAGCCGGTAGAGTGCTAAGAAGTTTGACCATCTCGGAGGTTTTTGTGCCTACCTATTCCTATGCATGCACGGAGTGCGGCAATCGGTTCGATGCCGTGCAGGCGTTCAGCGATGACGCGCTGACCACCTGCCCGAAGTGCAGTGGCCGGCTGCGCAAGCTGTTCGGCAACGTTGGAGTGGTCTTCAAGGGCAGCGGCTTCTACCGCACCGACAGCCGCGAGCCCGCCAAGAGCGCGTCGAACGGATCGTCTAGCAGCTCGGAATCGACGAGCACGTCCTCGTCTTCGTCGGACAAGTCCTCGTCGGACAAATCCAGCTCCACCTCGTCCAACGGGTCGAGCTCGAAGTCGACCAGCGCTGCACCCGCCGCCGCGGCCTCGAGCTGACGACAGAGTTATCCACAGGCGAGGGCTGAGCATCCGCCGGAAGGACTCTGCGCTGCCTAGCGTGGCGGCATGGGGGACTCGCTCAATCCGTCGGCCATCAGCCGACTCCTGATCGCAATCCGACCGGACTGGTCGCGCACTGTCGCTGCGCGCCGCGTTGCCGCGGGCGCGCTCGTCGTGCTGGCCGCCGTGGCGGCGCTGCGCTCCGATCCGCATGGCGAGCAAACACAGATCATCGTCGCCACGCGCGACCTGACCCCGGGCGTGGAGCTGAGCGCGGCCGATGTTCGACTCGAAACCCGAACGGCGACAACGGCTCCCGATGGGTATCAATCGGATGTCGCCGCGGTCGTCGGCGCGACGCTTGCCGGCCCTGTCCGCAGCGGTGAGGTTCTCACCGACGTCCGGCTGCTCGGACCGCGGCTGGCCGAATCGACGGCAGGCCCCGACGCCCGCATCGTGCCGCTGCCGCTTGCCGATTCGGCGCTGCTGGATCTGATCCGCCCCGGTGACGTGGTCGACGTGCTGGCGGCGACGACGTCAGACACCGGCGCCGACGCCCGCCCGCAATTGATCGCGACAGACGCCGTCGTGGTTCTGGTGTCGGAGAAGCCGAAGGGTGCGGGCAACGGCAGCGACAGGGTGGTGCTCGTGGCGCTGCCCGCTCATGCCGCCAACGACGTGGCAGCGGCAGCGCTCGGGCAGTCCGTCACGCTGACGTTCCATTGACGCCTCAGGGCAGCGGCGGGGGCGCGGGCACAGGCGTTGTCGCGGGCGTGCCCTGCTCGATGACGTCCATGACCATGTCGGCCAACTCATCGGAGGTCGAGGACGGCGGCGGGCCTGGCGGTGTGGTCGGCGCCGGCTCAGCGGCCGCCGTCGCCATTGCGAGCCCCGCAAGTCCGATCAGCGCACTCACGGCCGTCGCCGTCACCCACCGCATCGCCACTCCCCTCATCGGTTGCTCCTCGCGTGCGCGCCGTCTTCGGCTGCTACACAGGTTGATTCCCCGGCGAAGCTAACACCGGACTACCGCCGCCGCAGGCCCAACCCGACTAACGTCAGGTATCTGTTGACTTGCATACGACTGCAGGAAGGTTTCAGCAAATGTTGAAAGGCTTCAAGGAGTTTCTCTCGCGTGGCAATGTGATCGACCTGTCGGTCGCGGTTGTCATCGGCGCGGCGTTCACCGGACTGGTAACCGCGTTCACCCAAAAGGTGGTCCAGCCACTGGTCGACCGGATCGGTGCGGGCGGCGAGAGGGAGTACGGAATTCTGAAGATCTCGCTCGGCGGCGATCCCGAGCAGTTCCTCGACTTCAACGCCGTGCTGTCGGCGATGATCAACTTCCTCATCGTCGCCGCCGTCGTGTACTTCGTCATCGTCTTGCCCTACAAGAAGCTTCGCGAACGCGGCGAGGTCGAGCAGGCGCAGGACACCGAGCTGAGCATCCTGACCGAGATCCGCAACATCCTTCTCGAGGCGAACGACGGCTCCAGCGGCGGCAAGCATGTGACGGGTCCGGGCACCGGCCCCAGCCCCGATACCGCGGAGTACACCAGCGCCGACCGCGAGTGACCCCCAGAGACCGAACAGCCCCCGGCCGTAAGCCGGGGGCTGTTTGTTACGCCATGAGCCAGGGAGTTAGTTCATGTTCCAGGGCTCGCCGTAGGTGGTGACACTGTCACCCGCCGACGAGATCAACCGAGCGAACGGACGCAGCAGCACACCACCGGCCGCACCCGTCACCGTGCCATGCGCGTTGGAGACCGCCACACCACCGGCCGGACCCGCCACGTCCACCGAGAACGTCGCCACTTCCTGAATACCGGGGCCGTTACCCAGGTCAGCACTGATCGACACACCCGGGAACAGGTTCGGCGTAATCACCGAGCCCAACGGGTTGAAGCCGGCGCTGAGCGGGTTGATGTTCGCGTCGTCGAGCAGGATGTTCGGCGTGGTGTAGCTGAAGTTGATACCCACACCCAGCGACCACGGGAAACCGATCTGGTAACCCAACTCAAGGGTGCCCTCGAACTCATCGGCCCCCGGACCCGCCACGATGTACTTCGCACGACCCGAGTGGAACCACTCGCGGGTCAGCCGGTTGCGGTCCAAGGGGAACACACCATTGAGGAAGGTGTCCCACTGCTGGATCGTCAGCGTCCGGTCCTGACCGTCGACCAGACTCAGCTCGTTGTCCAGACCTGCGTGAGAGGTGCCAGTGCTCACGAACAAAGCCGCGATCGCCGCGACCAACGCGACCAGCACCCGACTGAATGCCTTCATTTGTTTCCCATCTCTCTGGCCTGGTGTAACACCAGCTCATCGTTATATGTGATGCAACCGTTACTGATGTTGTTAATGTCAACCTGAGTGACGGTGGCCGGGGGAAGCAAACAGCCCCCACTTGATGCGGGGGCTGTCGCCTTTATGCCCTTGTAGCTGCGGAGTTAGTTCATGTTCCAGGGCTCGCCGTAGGTGGTGACACTGTCACCCGCCGACGAGATCAACCGAGCGAACGGACGCAGCAGCACACCACCGGCCGCACCCGTCACCGTGCCATGCGCGTTGGAGACCGCCACACCACCGGCCGGACCCGCCACGTCCACCGAGAACGTCGCCACTTCCTGAATACCGGGGCCGTTACCCAGGTCAGCACTGATCGACACACCCGGGAACAGGTTCGGCGTAATCACCGAGCCCAACGGGTTGAAGCCGGCGCTGAGCGGGTTGATGTTCGCGTCGTCGAGCAGGATGTTCGGCGTGGTGTAGCTGAAGTTGATACCCACACCCAGCGACCACGGGAAACCGATCTGGTAACCCAACTCAAGGGTGCCCTCGAACTCATCGGCCCCCGGACCCGCCACGATGTACTTCGCACGACCCGAGTGGAACCACTCGCGGGTCAGCCGGTTGCGGTCCAAGGGGAACACACCATTGAGGAAGGTGTCCCACTGCTGGATCGTCAGCGTCCGGTCCTGACCGTCGACCAGACTCAGCTCGTTGTCCAGACCTGCGTGAGAGGTGCCAGTGCTCACGAACAAAGCCGCGATCGCCGCGACCAACGCGACCAGCACCCGACTGATTGCCTTCATGTTCTCCCTAGCTATCCGACGGTGAACCGAGTGGTCCGCCGTGCTTTGTTCGTGCCTGGCCCTACCGCTACACCACACACGACGCAAGAGTCCCATGTGACGCAAATGAGAGACCTCACATGCTCCTCTTACTTTTCGCTCATCGTTGACAGGAGGAACATAACGGGGAGGCATCCGACCGGCAACGCCTGGGCATCGGTGCCATCAGACGAGCCACCGGAGAATGGAAGTTTGCTGGACCCTCTTCGGGTTTGCCCTGGCGTTCTGGGACTGCAGTACCGACCGTGGAGCCGAGGAAACTTCGCCGTCTTCGCCGCGCACACCGCCGGTAGCAACCGCGACGGCGCTGCTACCTGCTGTTTTCCGCGCTTATAGCGAAATCACAAATCATTCATGGTGAGGCGGAACATTGTCCCGCAACCACCGCTCGTGCTCGGAGTCATCGTCGGGCGAAATTTTTTCTTGCTCGTCAACTGATAACTCAGGTAGCGGATCTCCAAAGATCTTGTTAACTGCATCGCGAGCGCGCTTTGAATGGTCGGTCACATCAGACTTTCAGTGTGACGAAGATCACATTTTGAATAAGATTGCCGTTCACCTTCGTCTAAGCAACAGCGCGTTGACACGTCTTGCGCTAGACGACACGGCGACAACCCCGACGCTACGGTTGCGCCGGGGTTGCCTAAGGCCTGTAAGCCCAATCGATTAGATCTCCAAGCTGGATAGCTGACCGATGATCTGGACTGCCAACGGGCTCAAGGTCGCCATGCCGTCCCGAACCGCAGCGCGGGAACCTGCAAGGTTAACTACGAGCGTGCTGCCGGAGATTCCGGCGAGGCCGCGAGACACGCCGGCGTCCACGATGCCCGCCGACAGGCCCGACGCTCGCAGTGCTTCGGAGATGCCGAGCAGTTCGCGGTCGAGGATGTCGCGGGTGGCCTCGGGCGTGACGTCACGCGGGGTGACACCCGTGCCGCCCACCGAGACGACGAGGTCCACTCCCCCGATGACTGCGGTGTTGAGGGCATTACGGATCTCGACCTCGTCGGCCGCAACCACGACGACGCCGTCCACGACAAACCCGGTTTCACCGAGCAGTTCGGTGACCAACGGACCGCTGTGGTCCTCTTCCCCATGCGCAGTGCGGTCGTCGACGACCACCACCAATGCGCGCCCCACCAACTCCCCTGGCTGTTCCATGAGTGCAACCGTATATGTGGGAACGGACAGCGGCGCGGCCACTCTCAGAGTGGCCTGACCCTCGGGCCTCACTGCTGTGCCTTGCCAAGCGTGACCTGCACGGTCTGCGGCTTACCGGACTGATCCAGGTAGGTCAGCGTCACCTTGTCTCCCGGGGCCTTGGACCGGACCGCGGCGACAAGGGCGTCGGCGCTGTTGATCACCCGGTCGTCCAACTTGGTCACGACGACGCCGCTGGGCAGGCCTGCCGCCGCTGCCGCGCCTCCACCGGTGACCTCGACGATCTTCGCGCCGTCGGTGGTGGTGTCGTTGCCAACCTGGACACCGAGTGAGGCGTGCGAGGCGGTGCCGTTCTGGATGAGTTCGTCAGCGATGCGCTTGGCCTGGTCGACCGGGATGGCGAAGCCGAGGCCGATGGAACCGCTCTGGGCCTGCGGGCCCGCGTCTCCGCCGAGAGTCGCGATGGCCGAGTTGACCCCGACCAGTTCGCCGTTCATGTTGACCAGCGCACCGCCGGAGTTACCCGGGTTGATCGCGGCATCGGTCTGGATTGCGTCGAGGACCGTGTTCTGGTTCTGCGCGTCGCCTCCCGCGGCCACCGGCCGGTTGAGCGCGCTGATGATGCCGGTGGTGACGGTGCCTTCGAGGCCGAGCGGAGAACCGATCGCGACCACGTCCTGACCCACCCGCAGATTGCCCGATGAGCCGACCGTGATCGGAGTCAGCCCGGAGGCGTCCTGCGCGCGGACCACGGCGATGTCGCTGCTGGGGTCGGTGCCGATGACGGAGAACCCGGTGGTGTGGCCGTCGGCAAAGGTCACCTTCGTCTGCGAACCGGAAGGCCCGCCTGCCCCTTCTTTGGCTGCCGACACCACGTGGTTGTTGGTCAGGATCAGGCCGTCCTCCGACAGGATGATGCCCGAGCCTTCCTCCGACTGCCTGCCCATGTCGACTTCGAGCTTGACCACGCTCGGCACGACCTTTGCCGCGACCTGCTCGACCGACCCGACGGGCAGGCTGGCTGCGGGCACACCAGGTGCCACACCGGACATGCTCGAACTCGCCACGGGCCGCTCCGGCTGCGCCAGCAGCACGACTCCGCCGCCGATACCAGCCGACACGATCGCCACTGCGAGCGCGCCTGCCGTCAAAACTCCTGCGCGCGAACGCTTTTGGGGCGGCTGCTGTGGTACCGGGATTCCGGTGGGCTGCGGCGCGCCGCGGTACGGATCGTAGGGGGTGCGGAACTGCTGTTGGGTGGCATAGCGCCAGTCATACGGCTGCTGCTGATACGGACCAGGTCGAGGCGCGCCGGGGTAACCGGGCGCCGCATGCTCCTGGCCGCCGGGCCGTCGACCCGGCTGCGGTGGCGGCGGCAAGTACCTGGGGTGGTTCGTCATGTCGCTGCGGTGCTCTTCCTTCAGTAGGTCCCGACATCTAAAACAACGACGGATGCAAGCTCAGGGTGCCCTTTTGGGCTGAGAATCCACTTAGAGAACTTTCGGGACATGCCCAGACTTCTACCCCCACTTCCCAAGCTGTTCACAAGCGTCGCGCGACGCCTCCCCGATCACATATTGTCGGCGCCCACCACGTGTCCGTCCACATCCGCGGGCGGCCGTGTCGGCATCGGTCTGCCCGGTAGCACCATGTGGACCGACGTTCCCGGCGGCTGGCCACCCGGCACCGTGTCCTCGACCCGCAGCGTCCCACCGTGTTTGACCACGACCTGTTTGACGATTGCCAATCCAAGGCCGGATCCCGGCATCGCGCGCGCCGACGTCGACCGGAAGAACCGCTCGAACACCAGCCCCCGTTCCTGTGGCGGGATACCGGGCCCGTGATCGGATACGACCAGTTCGGCGTGCACGGGATCGACCTGGGTCAACCGGACACCGACGCGTCCGCCGGGGGGACTCCATTTGGCCGCGTTGTCCATGAGATTGAGGACGGCGCGTTCCAATCCCCCGCCGTCGCCGTAGACCTCCCACGGTGTGACGGAGATCTCGAAGTCAATGTCGTTGCGGCGCCGACGAACCCGTTCCAGGGACCGATCCACCACATCGGAGATGTCGACCGGCTCATGGATGACGACACCGGCCTCGTCGCGGGTGAGGTCGACGAGATCGCCGACCAACGTCGACAACTCCTCGATCTGCGCGATCACGTCGGCGCGTAGCCCGGCCATCTCGTCCTCGGGGATCCGCGGTGCGCCCGGCTCCATCGACGCCATCAGCAGTTCGACGTTGGTACGCAGCGACGTCAACGGGGTTCGCAGTTCGTGGCCCGCGTCGGTGACCAATCGGGCCTGGCGCTCCCGCGATTCGGTCAGCCCACGCAACATCATGTTGAAAGCTTCTGTGAGACGGGCGAGTTCGTCGCTGCCGAACACCGGAATGGGCCTCAGGTCGTCGGTGCGCGCCACTCGCTCCGCCGCCTGGGTGAGTCGGGCGACGGGTCTCAGCCCTGCGCGGGCGACCGCACCACCGGCGACCGCAGCTACCGTGACGCCAATCCCTCCCACGATGAGCAGCACCGTGCCCAACCGACGCAGCACCTGACCGGTCGGCGCCAGGCTCTTGGAGATCAGCAGCGAGCTGCCGTTGGTCAGGTGGATGGCGAGCACCCGCTGATGGTTTGCGGTGCGCAGCGACATCAACAGCTCGCCGGACACCACGTCCTTCTCCGGCTCACCCAAGGGGAGCATCTGCCCCTCTTGGTTGGCGGTGTAGATGGAGCGGCCCGGATTGACCAGCATCGCGTTGACGTCCGAATAGGCGGTGCCCTCGATGGCCTTGCCCGGGTCAGCGGCAAGCGAACCGCTCTCGATGAGCAGCCGCGCCCTACTGTGCAGCTGGTTGTCGATGTCGTCGTACAGGGCCCTGGACACGACGGCGTACACCGCGACGGCCATCAACACCACGACCATCGCCACCATCGACATCGCCAACAACATCACGCGCCAGCGCAGCGACAGCGAGCTGGTGGCCGGGAGGGCCCGCGCAGTCGACCGGAATCTCGCCGTCGGGGCTGCCATCAGGGGCTTGTGGGCTGCCATCAGGGGGGTGTTTCGCGCAATACGTAACCCACCCCGCGCACGGTGTGGATCAGTCGCGGCTCTCCTTCTGCTTCGGTCTTGCGGCGCAGATAGCCGACGTACACCTCGAGTGCATTACCCGACGTCGGGAAGTCGAAGCCCCAGACCTCTTCGAGAATCCGGCTGCGGGTGAGCACCCGCCGCGGGTTGGCGATCAGCATCTCCAGCAGCGCGAACTCGGTGCGGGTCAGGCTGATCGGACGCTGCCCACGGGTGACCTCTCGGGTCACGGGATCCAGGGTCAGATCAGAGAACGTCATCGCAAGCGAGTCGGGGCCCTCGTCGGGCGTGGTCCGGCGCAGCAGCGCCCGCATCCGCGCGAGCAGTTCCTCCAACGCGAAGGGCTTAGGCAGGTAGTCGTCCGCTCCTGCGTCGAGCCCGGCCACCCGCTCGGACACCGAGTCACGCGCGGTCAAGACCAGAATGGGCAGATCATCGCCGGTGCTGCGGAGCTGGCGGCACACCTCGAGCCCGTCCAGCCTGGGCATCATCACGTCGAGTACGAGGGCGTCGGGACGATCGTTGGCGATCAGGTCGAGGGCCTCCCGGCCATCTTGAGCCAACTCGACGGAATACCCATTGAAGGCAAGCGACCGGCGCAGGGATTCGCGCACCGCGCGATCGTCATCAACGACAAGTATGCGCACAGCCACAGTGTCAACCCCCTATCTGAGAGTGACCTGAGAGGCGCGCCGAGCGTCTTTCCTAGCGGCGGTCGAGATCGATCAGGCCGAGACGGGCCGCTTTGAGCAAACGACGCGGCACCTTGTGCTGCTGACCAGCAACGGTCACGCCGACCAGTTCGGGGCGCTTGGCCTTCCACTGCGAGCGACGGCTACGGGTGTTCGCACGCGACATCCTGCGCTTGGGCACAGCCATGAGGAGCTTCTCCTTGTTCAGGGTGCTGCCGCGGGAGGTGTCCAACGTCGGCAATTGCCCTTCAGGATAACCGCTGGCCTGCGTAGCCTCCAAAACAGTGGGCCCTGTTGACTCGTGACCGAGGGTACCGTCTAACCTACCGGTTGGTTGGGTCCCAATATTGATGGGAGGCTGCGTGGCTAGTCCCGTGCGCATCGGCAACTGCTCGGGGTTCTACGGCGACCGGCTGTCGGCCATGCGGGAGATGCTCACCGGCGGCCAGCTCGACTACCTGACCGGCGACTATCTCGCCGAGCTGACCATGCTGATACTCGCAAGGGACCGAGCCAGGTCCGCCGACCGCGGCTACGCCAAGACCTTCCTCGTTCAGCTCGAGGATTGCCTGGGCACGGCGCTCGACCGTGGTGTGCGCATCGTCGCGAACTCCGGCGGCCTCAACCCGGCCGGCCTCGCTGCGGCGGTGCGGTCGCTGGCCGAACGGCTTGGCCTGACCGTGAACGTCGCCCATGTCGAGGGCGACGACCTCGTTGACCGCGCCGACGAGTTCGGCTTCGGAACGCAGCCGGCGGGCAGGAACGCAGCGACCAGGGGAACAATCCTGGCGGCGAATGCCTACCTCGGCGCGTGGGGGATCGTCGACTGCCTCAACAGCGGTGCCGACGTCGTGGTCACCGGCCGCGTCACCGACGCGTCGGTCGTCGTCGGGCCCGCCGCAGCGCACTTTGGATGGGGTCGCACCGATTACGACGCGCTGGCGGGCGCGGTGGCCGCGGGTCACGTCATCGAATGCGGGGCGCAGGCCACCGGAGGCAACTACTCGTTCTTCACCGAGATCGCCGACCTGACGCATCCCGGCTTTCCGCTGGCGGAGGTCGCGGCCGACGGGTCATCGGTGATCACCAAGCACCCCGGCACCGGCGGCGCCGTCAGCGTCGGCACCGTCACCGCCCAGCTGCTGTACGAGATCACCGGCGCCCGGTACGCAAACCCCGATGTGACGCTTCGGTTCGACACCGTCGAGTTGTCCGACGACGGCCCCGACCGGGTCCGGATGAGTGGCGTGAAGGGCGAGCCACCACCGCCGACGTTGAAGGTATCGCTGAACACCATCGGCGGATTCCGCAATGAGATGGCATTGGTATTGACGGGGTTGGACATCGAGGCCAAGGCCGATCTGGTGCGCCGGCAACTGGAGACCAGCCTGACCGCGAAACCTGCGGAGATGGAATGGTCGCTGGCACGCACCGACCACGCCGACGCCGACACCGAGGAAGCCGCCAGCGCGCTGCTGCGCTGCGTCGTCCGAGACCCCGACCCCGCCAACGTCGGCCGCAAGTTCTCCTCTGCCGCAGTCGAACTCGCATTGGCCAGCTACCCCGGCTTCACCAGCACCGCCCCGCCCGGCGACGGCCAGGTGTACGGCGTGTTCACGCCGGGCTTTGTCGACGCCGCGGCGGTGCCGCACGTGGCGGTGCACGCCGACGGAACCCGCACCGACATCGCACCGCCGGACCAGACGCTCGAGCTGGCGCCCGTACCGCCGTTTGCGTTGCCCGAGCCGCTCCCGTTCGGCGAGACACGCAAAGTGCCACTCGGGCTGATCGCCGGCGCCCGCAGCGGCGACAAGGGCGGCAGCGCCAACGTCGGAGTGTGGGTCCGCAGCCATCTGCACTGGCGCTGGCTCGCGCACACGCTGACGGTGGACAAGCTTCGCGAATTACTGCCGGAAACAGCCAATTTGACTGTCACGCGCCACGTGCTGCCGAACCTGTGGGCCGTCAACTTCGTGATCGAGGGCATTCTCGGGCAGGGCGTGGCATATCAGGCGCGGTTCGACCCTCAGGCCAAGGGGCTGGGGGAATGGTTGCGCAGCAGGACCATCGACATACCAGAGAGCTTTCTATGAGTATCTGGCACACCCCGGAACGGGAACAGCTCCGAAAGACGGTGCGGGCCTTCGCCGAACGTGAGGTCATCCCGCACGTCGACGAGTGGGAACGCAGCGGCGATCTGCCGCGCGAACTGCACCGCAAGGCCGGCGACGCCGGGCTGCTCGGCGCGGGCCTGCCCGAGGCGGTCGGCGGAGGCGGGGGTGACGGCGCCGACTCGGTGATCATCTGCGAGGAAATGCACTACGCAGGCTCGCCGGGCGGGGTGTTCGCGTCGCTGTTCACGTGCGGTATCGCGGTGCCGCACATGATCGCCTCCGGTGATCAGCGCTTGATCGACACATACGTGCGGCCGACGCTGCGAGGCGACAAGATCGGCAGCCTTGCCATCACCGAGCCAGGCGGCGGTTCCGACGTCGGCCACCTCTCCACGCGCGCCGTCCGGGACGGCTCAGGAAATGGGGACTACATAATCAACGGCGCCAAGACCTACATCACCTCGGGTGTGCGCGCGGATTACGTTGTGACAGCGGCACGTACCGGAGGGCCTGGAGCGGCGGGCGTCTCGCTGATCGTCGTCGACAAGGGCACGCCGGGGTTCGAGGTCAGCCGCAAGCTGGACAAGATGGGGTGGCGGTCGTCGGACACCGCAGAGCTGTCCTACACCGACGTGCGGGTGCCTGCCGCGAATCTGATCGGCGGTGAGAACACCGGTTTCGTGCAGATCGCCGGGGCGTTCGTCTCCGAGCGGGTGGGGCTGGCCGCGCAGGCTTACTCCAGCGCGCAGCGGTGCCTCGACCTCACGGTGGAGTGGTGCCGCAACCGCGAGACCTTCGGCAAGCTGTTGATCTCGCGGCAGCAGGTGCAGAACACGCTGGCCGAAATGGCGAGGCGCGTCGACGTTGCGCGGGTCTACACCCACCACCTGGTGGAGCGTCAGCTGTCCGGCGATACGAATCTGATCACCGAGGTGTGCTTCGCCAAGAACACCGCCGTCGAGGCAGGCGAGTGGGTGGCCAACCAGGCGGTGCAGCTGTTCGGCGGGATGGGGTACATGACCGAATCCGAAGTCGAACGCCAGTACCGCGACATGCGCATCCTCGGCATCGGCGGCGGTACCACCGAGATCCTCACCAGCCTCGCGGCGAAGACGTTGGGATTCCAGTCATGACGGCGCTTCGCAGCACGCTCGACGCGGCGTCGCCGGGTTACATCGAGGCCGCATCGGCGATGACCACCAAACTGGCCGAACTCGACACCGAACACGCGAAGGCGCTCGCAGGCGGCGGTCCGAAATACGTTGAGCGCCATCACTCCCGCGGCAAGCTGACCCCACGCGAACGCATCGAACAGCTGCTCGACCCCGACTCCCCCTTCCTGGAGCTGAGCCCGCTCGCCGGGTACGGCAGCGATTTTCAGGTCGGCGCGAGCGTCGTGGTCGGCATCGGCGCGGTCAGCGGCGTCGAGTGCATGCTGGTCGCCAACGACCCGACCGTCAAGGGCGGCACCAGCAACCCGTGGACGCTGAAGAAGGTGTTGCGCGCCAACCAGATCGCACTGCAGAACCGGTTACCGGTGGTCTCGTTGGTCGAGTCCGGCGGCGCCGACCTGCCGACGCAGAAGGAGATCTTCATCCCCGGCGGCCAGATGTTCCGGGACCTGACCCGGCTGTCGGCCGCGGGCATCCCCACCATCGCGCTGGTGTTCGGGAACTCCACCGCGGGCGGCGCCTACATCCCCGGCATGTCAGATCACGTGGTGATGATCAAGGAGCGCTCGAAGGTGTTCCTGGCCGGCCCGCCGCTGGTCAAGATGGCCACCGGCGAAGAGTCCGACGACGAGTCCCTCGGCGGTGCGGAAATGCACGCCCGCACATCGGGTCTGGCCGACTACTTCGCGCTCGACGAGCTCGATGCCATCAGGATCGGCCGACGCATTGTGGCCCGGCTCAACTGGCGCAAACAAGGTCCCGCACCGAGTCCGGTGCGCGACCCGTTGTTCGACGCCGAGGAACTTCTCGGCATCGTCCCCAACGACCTGCGGGTGCCCTTCGATCCGCGCGAGGTTATCGCACGCATCGTCGACGGCTCGGAGTTCGATGAGTTCAAGGGCTTGTACGGCTCGTCGTTGGTGACGGGCTGGGCGACGCTGTACGGCTATCCGATCGGCATCCTGGCCAATCACCGCGGAGTGCTGTTCTCCGAGGAGTCGCAGAAGGCCACCCAATTCATCCAGCTGGCCAATCGCGCTGATACGCCATTGTTGTTCCTGCACAACACGACCGGATATATGGTCGGTAAGGCCTACGAGGAAGGCGGGATGATCAAGCACGGCTCGATGATGATCAACGCCGTGTCGAACTCGACGGTGCCGCACCTCTCGCTGCTCATCGGGGCGTCCTACGGCGCGGGCCATTACGGAATGTGTGGCAGGGCCTACGATCCGCGGTTCCTGTTCGCGTGGCCCAGTGCGAAATCCGCCGTCATGGGCGGCGCGCAGCTGGCGGGTGTGCTGTCGATCGTCAGCCGGGCGGCCGCCGAGGCTCGCGGACAGGCGTTCGACGAAGACGCGGACGCCGCATTGCGCGCGGCGGTCGAGGCGCAGATCGAGGCCGAGTCGCTGCCGATGTTCCTGTCCGGGCGGCTCTACGACGACGGGGTGATCGACCCGCGCGACACCCGCATCGTATTGGGAATGTGCTTGTCCGCCATAGCTAATAGCCCGATCAAGGGGACGTCGAACTTCGGCGTCTTCCGGATGTGAGAGCGATGTGGGGGCACCGCCCGCTTGCGGGGGACGCTTGCGCGAAGAGCAGAGAGCCGAGCGATGATTCATAAAATCCTGGTGGCCAACCGCGGCGAGATCGCGCGGCGGGTATTCGCCACCTGCCGTCGTCTCGGTATCGGCACCGTCGCCGTCTACACCGAACCCGACGCCGCAGCGCCTCACGTCGCCGAAGCCGACGCCAGGGTGCGGCTCGACGGCCGCAACGGTTACCTCGACGCGCAACAGCTCATCGCGGCCGCCCGCGCAGCAGGGGCCGACGCCATCCACCCGGGATACGGGTTCCTTTCGGAGAACGCGGAATTCGCGGCCGAGGTGCTGGATGCCGGTCTGACGTGGATCGGCCCGCCCGTCGCGGCGGTGTCCGCGATGGGCTCAAAGATCGAGGCGAAGAAGATCATGTCCGCAGCGGGGGTGCCGGTGCTCGACGAGCTCGACCCCGATACGGTGACCGCCGATCAGCTGCCGGTGCTGATCAAGGCTTCGGCGGGCGGTGGCGGCCGCGGCATGCGGGTGGTGCGCGAATTGTCCGAGCTGCCTGCGCAAGTGGCTGCCGCCAGGCGCGAGGCGCAGTCGGCATTCGGCGATCCGACCGTGTTCTGCGAACGGTACCTGGCCACCGGCCACCACGTCGAGGTGCAGGTGCTCGCCGACGAACACGGCACCGTATGGGCGGTCGGCGAACGGGAATGCTCGATCCAGCGCCGCCATCAGAAGATCATCGAAGAGGCGCCGTCGCCGTTGGTGGACCGCACCCCGGGGATGCGCACGAAGCTCTTCGATGCGGCCCGGCTGGCGGCCACCGCGATCAGCTATACCGGGGCGGGCACGATCGAGTTCATGGCCGACGAGCGCGGAGATTTCTTCTTCCTCGAGATGAACACCCGGCTGCAGGTCGAGCATCCGGTCACCGAGGCCACCACCGGCCTTGACCTCGTCGAGCTGCAGTTGCACGTCGCCGACGGCGGCCGCCTCGACCCCGAACCCCCACCGTCGCACGGCTATTCGATCGAGGCCCGGCTGTACGCCGAGGACCCCGCCAAGGGCTGGCAACCTCAGGCGGGCACCGTGCACCACTTCGCCGTCCCGGACACGATTCGCCTCGACAGCGGCATCGTGGACGGGTCGGTGGTATCGATCTTTTACGACCCGATGTTGGCCAAGCTCATCTCCTACGCGCCGACCCGCCGTCAGGCGGCGGGTGTGCTCGCCGACGCGCTGGCGCGAACCCGCATGCACGGTGTGCGCACCAACCGCGACCTGCTGGTCAACGTCCTGCGACACCGGGCCTTCCTCGACGGCTCGACGGACACCGCGTTCTTCGACACCCACGGGCTCGACGAGTTGGCCGCGCCGCTGGCCGACGCGCGAGCGGTCGGACTGTCGGCAGTGGCAGCCGCGTTGGCGGACGCCGCGCGAAACCGCCACACCGCAACGGTGTTCGCCGCTGCCCCGAGCGGCTGGCGCAACCTCGCGTCGGGCTACCAGACCAAGAGCTACGCCGACGGCCTGGGCGACACGCTTGAGGTTCGTTACCGCTTCACCCGCACGGGTGTGGACCTGCCAGGGCACGCAGCAGTGGCACTCGTCTCGGCGACGCCCGAAAAGGCGGCGCTGGCGGTCGACGGCGTGGAGCTTTCGTTCGATGTGGCCCGCTACGGCCCAGATCTTCACGACGTCTTCGTCGACTCGCCGCTGGGTCCGGTGCAACTCGTTGCGCTGCCCCGCTTTCCGGATCCCGACGCCGCCGTCGCCCAGGGCTCACTGCTGGCGCCCATGCCGGGCTCGGTGCTGCGCATCGGGGCTGCGGTGGGCGACAGCGTCACGGCCGGACAGCCGCTGGTGTGGCTGGAGGCGATGAAGATGGAGCACACCGTAACCGCGCCCGCCGCCGGTGTGCTTGCCGAGCTCAACGTCGAACCCGGCCAGCAGGTCGACGTCGGCGCCATACTTGCCCGTGTCGACACCGAACAAGGAGACCGATGACCAGCTTCGTCGAGACCGAGGAACAGCTGGCGCTGCGCAAGGCCGTCGCCGGAATGGCCGCCAACTACGGTCAGGATTATTACCTAGAGAAGGCACGTGCGGGCCAGCACACTGACGAATTATGGAGCGAGGCAGGCAAACTGGGCTTCATCGGGGTCAACCTGCCCGAAGAGTACGGTGGCGGCGGCGCGGGCATGTACGAGCTGTCTCTGGTGATGGAGGAGATGGCCGCCGCCGGGTCGGCGCTGCTGTTGATGGTGGTGTCGCCGGCCATCAACGGAACGATCATCAGCAAGTTCGGCACCGAGAACCAGAAGAAGCGCTGGTTGCCCGGCATCGCCGACGGTTCGACCACCATGGCGTTCGCCATTACCGAACCCGACGCAGGGTCGAACTCCCATCGGATCACCACGACTGCTCGCCGCGACGGCAGCGACTGGATCCTCAATGGCCAGAAGGTCTTCATCTCCGGCATCGACCAGGCACAGGCCGTGCTCATCGTCGGTCGCACCTACAAAGACACAGGGGCGAAGTCCGAATCGCTGCGGCCCGCGCTGTTCATCGTGCCCACCGACACCCCCGGACTGCGCTGGACCAAGATCGAAATGGAACTGGTCAGCCCGGAGAACCAGTTCCAGGTGTTCCTCGACGAGGTGCGGTTGCCGTCCGACGCGCTGGTGGGGTCCGAGGACGCTGCGATCGCGCAGCTGTTCGCAGGCCTGAACCCGGAGCGGATCATGGGTGCTGCCAGCGCGGTCGGCATGGGCCGCTTCGCGATCGACAAGGCCGTCGACTACGTCAAGAGCCGCCAGGTGTGGAAGACGCCGATCGGGGCGCACCAAGGACTGTCGCATCCGCTGGCGCAGAACCACATCGAGATCGAGTTGGCCAAGCTGATGATGCAGAAGGCGGCCACGCTCTACGACCTCGGCGACGACGCGGGCGCAGCCGAGGCGGCGAACATGGCCAAGTACGCCGCGGGTGAGGCGTCTGTCCGCGCGGTCGATCAGGCGGTCCAATGCCTCGGTGGCAACGGGTTGACCAAGGAGTACGGCATCGCCGCGGCGGTGACGGCGTCGAAGCTGGCCCGGATTGCGCCGGTCAGCCGTGAGATGGTGCTCAATTTTGTGGCGCAGACGTCACTCGGTCTGCCACGCTCGTACTGATGAGCTCACTCGTCCACTACTCCGTCGAGGGCAGCGTCGCCCGGCTCACGCTGGACTCCCCCGACAATCGCAATGCCCTGTCGACGGCACTGGTGAACCAGCTGCACCAGGGTCTCACCGACGCCACCGAGGAATCGGGCGTCCGCGCCGTCGTGCTGGGCCACACCGGCGGAACGTTCTGCGCCGGAGCGGATCTCGCCGAGGCGGCGGGACGCGATCCTGGGGATTTGGCGGTGGACCGTTCGCGCGAGCTGACCCACCTGCTGCGCAGAATCCTCGAATTGCCGATGCCGGTGATCGGCGCCGTCGACGGACACGTGCGCGCGGGTGGGCTTGGTCTCGTCGGCGCCTGCGACATCGTGGTGGCCGGAAGGGCCAGCACCTTCGCGTTGACCGAGGCGCGTATCGGTGTCGCGCCGTCGATCATCTCGCTGACGCTGCTGCCGAAGATGACGGCCCGCGCCGCAGGCCGCTACTTCCTGACGGGCGAGAAGTTCGACTCGGCCGAGGCAGCCGAGATCGGCCTGATCACGATCTCCGCCGACGACGTCAAGGCGACGGTGTCGGAGCTGACCGCAGCGATCGCCAAGGCGTCGCCGCAAGGCCTGGCCGCGTCGAAAGCGTTGACCACCGCGTCGATCCTGGCGGAATTCGACGAGCACGCCGACGAGCTCACCAGACAGTCCGCGAAGCTGTTCGTCTCCGAAGAAGCGCGCGAAGGCATGATGGCCTTCCTACAGAAGCGTCTGCCACGCTGGGTCCGCTAACCGTCCTCGTCGTCGGGTTCAGCTAGGTAGCGCTGGGGATGATGAAAGTCGTTGACTCTCGGCTGACCGACGTCCAGGTGAGGCGGCGGTATCCATTCGGTGCGACCGTGCTTGCGCGGGTTCGCCAGCCCTTCTCGAGTAGTCGGTGGTGGGCCGGGCCAGGCCCTCACCAGCCGGCTACTCACCCTGACTTCCAATAAGCTTGGCGCGAGGAGCAAACCCCCAGTTCCCACCTGCGCACTCCCCAATGTGGCAACGAAGCCACCTACGCGCACATCTTGACAAATCTGCATCCAAATCTCGCTAAAACCAAAGTGGCGCAAGTGAATACGCTACTGTCTCTCTATGGCCCGCCAAATTCTCGTCACCGGTGCAACGGGCAGTCTCGGGCACCGAGTCGTACCGGAGGCCACGGCCGCCGGACATCAGGTTCGGGCGCTGAGCCGCAGAGACCACGTCGGCTACACCGGCGTGCATTGGTCCCAGGGCGACCTGCTCACCAACGTAGGCGTCGAGGCGGCGCTCGAAGACGTGGATGTGGTTGTGCACTGCGCCACCCAGGGCACGCGCGACAAGGACGTCAAGTCGATCGAGAACCTCGTCGGCGCGGCGCGCAGGGCTGGCGTCAAACACATCGTCTACGTGTCGATCGTCGGCATCGACCAGATTCCGCTGCCCTATTACCAAACCAAGCTGCGGGTCGAGCGCGTCCTGGAATCCTCCGGTGTCGGTTATACGGTGTTGCGTGCCACCCAGTTTCACGAACTGGTCAACACCGTCTTCTCGGTTCAGCGATTCTCCCCCGCGTTGTGGACACTGCGCGGCATCCGCTTCCAGCCCATCGACACCCGAGACGTGGCCGCGCGGCTCGTTGAGCTGGCCGGCGGCGAGCCCGCCGGTCGAGTCGCCGACATCGGCGGACCCGCCGTGCACACACACGCAGAACTGGCACGGATGTATCTCGCTGCGACCGACGGTCGTCGCCCTGTGGTTGATGTGCCGGTGCCCGGACGCATCGCCGCGAGTTTTCGAACGGGTGCGAATCTGGCGCCGGACAACGCCGTCGGCACCGTCGGCTACGAGGAATTCCTGGCTGAAAAGAAATAAAGTTTGCCAAGCTATCTGCTTCGCCGAAGCGGGTGAGGGCACAGTTTAGCCAACCGCCTTGCATGTGCCAGCGTTAGTCGTAGGCTCAACACTGATGAGCACTCCAGCGTCGCGGAACGGTTCGATGCGTGCTGCAGACACCGATCGGATTCAGGTGGCGCAGTTGCTCACCGATGCCGCGGCCCAGGGCCGCCTCCCGATGACCGAGTACGAAGAGCGTCTGACAAGGGCGTATGCCGCGCAGACGTACGACGAGCTCGAGCGGCTCAGCGCCGACCTTCCGGGTACGGTCACCCGGGCCCGGGGTGGCGGTCCGTGCAGGCCCGCACCCTCGACTCTGCTGCTGGCGATCATGAGCGGCTTCGAGCGCCGTGGCCGCTGGAATGTGCCCAAGCGCATGACGACGTTCGCGCTGTTCGGCGGCGGTGTGGTGGATTTGCGGTACGCCGACTTCACCTCACCCGAGGTCGAGATTCATTCGTACTCGATCATGGGCGGCCAGACCATCCTGGTGCCGCCAGAGGTGAACGTTGACCTGCACGGAGTCGGCGTGATGGGCGCCTTCGACCAGACCATCGTCGGCGAAGGTTCGCCTGGGGCGCCGCATGTGCGAATCCGCGGTTTCTCGCTGTGGGGCAGCGTCGCCGTCAAACGCAAGAAACGGCGCAGCTACAACCCATCGGAAAGCGCCTAAAACGAAAATCGGGCGGACTCTCAAAGAGTCCGCCCGATTACGTAAAAAGTATCGATGGGCCCGGCTGGGCGGGCGCACCCGATGAGATGAGAATCCGGCGCTGGTGGCGTTCGTCGGTGTTGCGGTGCTGCCCCGGGCGGCTGATGCTGATCACGGCGGCTGCTGGGCTGACGCCGACGCCGCTTGGTGCCCGTGAGCCCGGAAAAAAGTATGGCGCGGAGGGTTGTGGGCACCCGGTTGTGCTGCCGGTGAGCGCGAACTTCAGACTCCTTTGATCGACGACCTTCCTCCGGCAGTCGCCGCTCTTGTTGTGGGCGCGAGTAGGGAGGTTGCTGATGGATGAGGTAGTTGAGTTCTGCGCGGGTCTGGATGTGCACCGCGACACGGTGGTGGCGACGGTGCGGTTCCCGCAGGGTCGCCAACGCGGCAGTGAGACAAAGACGTTCGGCACCGACACCGCCGAACTCGTCGCGTTGGGTGATTGGCTGATCTCGCATCGGGTCACTCGGGTGGGGTTGGAATCAACAGGGGTGTACTGGAAACCGGTGTTCTATCTGTTGGAGGACCGGATCGAACAGCTGTGGCTGCTCAACGCCCAGCATCTGAAGAACGTCCCGGGCCGCAAAACTGATGTGGTCGATTCAGCCTGGATCGCGCAGCTGGTCGAGCACGGGCTGGTACGGCCCTCGTTCGTGCCGTCGCCACCGATTAGAGAGCTGCGTGATTTCACCCGGCACCGCCGGGCGCTCAGCGAGGAACGCACCCGGATGGTGCAGCGGCTGGAGAAGGTGCTGCAGGATGCGGGGATCAAGTTGACGTCGGTGGCCTCCACGGTGTTGTCGAAGTCGGCGCGGGCGATGCTCGAGGCGATGCTGGCCGGCGAATCCGACCCCGTGGTGTTGGCGGAGTTGGCCAAGGGCAGGATGCGCTCGAAGATCCCTGCGCTCACCGATGCGCTGCGCGGTAGTTTCCGGGTCTGCCATCACGGGGTGCTGGTTCGTCAGATCCTGGCGCACGTGGATTTCCTGGACGCCCAGCTCGCCGAGATCGATGAACAGATCACCACCCGGGTGGCGACCTTCGAGCCGATCATTGAACGCCTGCAGACGATCCCGGGGGTGGCCCGGAAATGCGCGATCGGCATGATCGCCGAGATCGGCGTCGATATGAGCGTGTTCGCCACCCCCGCGCACCTGGCGTCGTGGGCCGGAATCTGCCCGGGCAACAACGCCTCCGGAGGCAAAGCCCGATCAGGACGCACCCGCCACGGGCCGGTCGCGCTCAAGACGGTGCTCACCGAGGCCGCACAAGCCGCCGCACGCACCAAGAACACCTATCTGGGCGCGCGGTATCACGTCATCCGGGGACGCCGCGGCACCTTCAAAGCCGTCGGCGCGATCCGCCACGACATCCTGATCGCCTACTGGCACATCGTCACTGCTGACGTTGGCTATCAGGATCTCGGCGTCGACTGGGTCGCACGACGGCATAGCCGTGAACATCAAATCGCGCGACTGGCCAAACAGATCGAGAAGCTCGGCGCCGCCGTGGAGATCACCATGCCCGCCGCCTGACCCCGCCACATCCCGCTCTGAGGTCCCCGACCTATGAGGGTCAGGGGCACCAAGGGATTCACACTTCAGCAGCTGACTAATTCCCGCCGCCTGCACCGCCATCCGCACCACCATCGGCGTCCGCACCGCTGGGTGCGTCCCCGCCTCCGATGCCTAGCTTCTTGAGGGCCGAACCCCAGCCGCGGATGCCGTTGTCGACACCGGGGGCACCGGTCCCGAACAGGATGGGCGAGTCGCCCTTCGACTGAGGGCTGAACCTGGGCGACTCACGGGTGATGTTCTGGGTGGACGCGCCACTACCGCCTGGCGCGCCCGCCGTCGCAGTGACGTCGTCACCCTCGACCGGCTGCGCTTCAGGTGCGGATGTCGCCTCGGGTGCGGCGGGAGCAGCCGCACGATTCGGAAGAATGCCGGTCGCTGTCTGCGACACCGAGCGCAGCGGACTAGCCGTGCCGACCTGGCCAGCTGTCGAATCTTGGGTCTGGTCCTCCGGTGCTGAGGCAAGAGTCGCGGCAGTGTCCGCCCCGCCGTCCCCGTCCTCCCCATTCGCCGGCGGCTCTTCCTCGTCGTCCCCATCCGCTGGCGGCTCTTCTGGCGGCGCCTCCTCCTCCGGGATGTCCAGATACTCGGGGATCGCGCTGAGGGAGTCCAGGCCTCTGAGCGCGCCCAACCCTCCGCCAGTCAACAGACCGTCAGTTCCGATTACGACCGGTACCGCACTCAGCGAATCCAAGTCAGCAAGCGCGTCGATATCGCCGCCCGCAGCCGCAAGCAACGGCGGGATCCCATTCACCAAATCCAGGTCTTCCAGGGCCGTCAAGTCCCCGCCAGCCAGGGCCACGTACGCCGGGACCGCACTCAATAGGTCATAGTCGGCCAACGCGTCGATATCCCCGCCCGCCGCAGCAAGCAACGGCGGGATCCCATTCACCAAGTCCAGGTCTTCCAGGGCCGTCAAGTCCCCGCCAGCCAGGGCCACGTACGCCGGGACCGCACTCAATAGGTCATAGTCGGCCAACGCGTCGATATCCCCGCCCGCCGCAGCAAGCAAGGGCGGGATCCCATTCAACAGGTCCAAGTCCGCCAGCGCATCAAGGTCGCCGCCAGCCACGGCCAGGTACGCCGGGATCGCATTAAACGCATCCAAATTCGCGAAATTGACCTTCAGGTTCACATCGGCAGAAGCGACCTTCTTCGCGACCTCCTCAGCGGTCGCGCCCATCACCGGCAACGTCGCTGCCGTCGCGATGCACGCCGTGCACAGCATCGTCGTCGTTGAAGTGGATATCTTCGCCCACACGGTTGTTTACCCTTCTCGGATGCGGAGCCTAAGCCGCTTGCCAGGTGAAGCCATTGAGCGGACGGGCCCCGGCCCGTCCGTTGTGAGAAAACTTACCTTAGAAAACCCTGTGCTGCATAGGTACGGCACACACCGCAGAGCAAAATCTTACCGAACTGCAAAAATAGCGCCTGACCTCTTAATGGAGCAGCCAGCCCTCATCGACGGCGAACAATGTGGGGACCTTAACACTCACAGCTACTCACTGGTTTCCGCGCTACACTGCGCCGGCTGTACTGGCGGGATTACCGCCTGCGCCGCGAGCGCAGATAATCGCCGACCACAGCGGCGCCGAGCCCGTCGAGATCGGGCACCACTACCCTGCCCTCGACGCGTCGCGCCACCTGATCAATGAAACGCGCGA
This sequence comes from uncultured Actinomycetota bacterium, assembly GCA_963848855.1. Taxonomy (GTDB): domain Bacteria; phylum Actinomycetota; class Actinomycetes; order Mycobacteriales; family Mycobacteriaceae; genus Mycobacterium. Next base: position 201,605 of record CAWKFL010000001.1, on the reverse strand, counting down.
GGCCCGGATCGCTTCCAAGTCGGAAGATTGTCACCTGCGCGCCCAGCCGGGCCATGTCGTCGAACCCCTTGACCGTGTGGGCGATCGTGCGGGGATGGGGCGGGTAGTCGAAGAACACCGACGTGCCCTCCCCGTCGAAGTCCTCCAGGTGCGCGGTCGGCTCACCGTCGGTGACGACGAGCACCACCGGCTGCGCGTTGGGGTGACGGCGCAGGTGACGTCCGGCCAGCGCCAGCGCGTGATGCAGGTTGGTGCCCTGCTCGTACACACCCTCGAGTCCCGTCAGCTCGGCCGCCGTCACGGTCCGCGCATAGCGGCCGAACGCGATGATCTGCAGCGCGTCCGAGCGGAATCGGGTGCTGACGAGTTGGTTGAGCGCGAGCGCCGTGCGCTTCATCGGCAGCCACCGGTTCTCCATCACCATCGAGAACGACGTGTCCACCAGCAGAGCGACCGCGGCCTGCGTGCGCGTCTCGGTCTCGGAGATCTCGACGTCGTCGACGGAGATCTTCACGGGCAGCTCCGCCACGCCCGTGCCCGCCTGCCGCAGCACAGCATTGGTCAGGGTCCTCGTCGCGTTCCACGGCTCGGTGTCGCCGAACTGCCACGGCCGGGTAGCGCCGGTCAGCTCGCCCGCTGCGCCTGCCCTTCGCGTGTCGCGTTCACCGTGGCGGCCGGAGAGCTGTTGCGCCACGTCACGCAACGCGGTCTGGCCGAGCTGACGCATGGCCTTGGGCGACAGCCGCCACTGGCCGTCGGAGCCGCGGTCCAGGAAGCCCTGGTCCATCAGCGCTCGCTCCAATTCGGACAGAGTCCGGGCGTCGACGGCGGCGTCCTCGCCCAGCTGGCGGGCGAGCATGTCCAGGTCGACGTCGTCCATCGTGGCTCCGGCGTAACTCTGCGAAAGCGCCTCGGCCAGCTGCTCGAGCTCGGCGATGTCGGCCATCGCTTGGGCGCTTTCGCCCATCCCCATCGGGTTGTCGCCGGAGAACCGCGACGAGCCGGTCCAGTCCTCACCGGGCCGTGCGGCCTGCAGGTGCGCGTCGAGCCGGTTGAGCGCGTTCATCAGCGACGGTGAACCGAATGCCTGCTGCGCCAACGAATCCAGCTCGGCACGCTGGTCGGCCGACAGGCTGTTGCGGAACCGCTGCGCGGCAGCGGCCCGCTGGGCAAGCGAGTCCAGCAGCTCGTCGACGTTGCGGGGGTTCTCCGGGAAGAACTCGCCGTGCTTCTTCATGAACTCGTCGAAGTCGGCCTGGGTGTCCTCGCCGCGAGAATGCTTGTCGAGCAAGTCATTCAGATCGTCGAGCATGTCGTTGACCCGCTGACGGTCCTCGTCGGTGGCGTTCTCGAGCGCCTGCTTCATGCCGGTAAACCGCTGATCCAGCATCTCCCGCCCGAGCAGATCCTTGATCTGCTCGTACTTTTCGCGGGCCTCGGCACTGCGCCAGTCGTAGTCGGACAGCTCCTGAACGGCCTTGGCAGGCGATGGCGGCAACGACTCGATCCGTAGCTCGTTGAATCTGGCATCGTCGTCAAGCGCGCGGGCCAGCTCCTTGCGTTCAGCGAGCACGGCCTCGCCGAGCAGCTTCTTGATCTCCTGCAGCGTGCCGTCGAGGTTGTTGCGCTGCAACAGTTCCCTGCGTCGCCTGTTGGCTTCGGCGGCCAGCTTGTCGGCGCCGCGCATGTTCTGCGTGCCGCGCCGCATCAGTTCGGACAGCGCCCGCCGGGGCGAGCTGCCCTCCATGACGTCCTGCCCGATCTGCTCCAGCGCCTCGCGCAAATCGACCGGGGGCGCCAGCGGGTCAGGTCCTCCGGTGTAGCCGGAGTACCGGGACGAGCGCCCGTGGCCTCTTCTAGCCATATACCGTTTCGCCCTCTTCCGACACCTTGTCTATCCGCTTGGCCAGATACAGCGCTTCCAGCGCCAATTCGACTGCGGCCGCGCGCTCGCCGTCCGAATGCGCGCCGAGGCGCTGCTGAACCTGTGCGATCGCGGGCACTTCCGGCACTGCGGCCAGCACGTCACGAGCCGAGATCCGCTCGCCGGTGGTGACGGCCGATCCATTCTCGATCGCGGTCACCAACGGTCCGACGTCGATGCCGCCAAGCAGTCGCTGCGCGGTGTCGGCGGTCGCCCGCCGCAGCAGGTGCTCGAGCACGGCCTGCTCGCGACCCTCTTCGCCCGATTCGAACTCCAACTTGCCGCGCAACACGTCGATCACCGTGGACAGGTCGCACACCCGCGCCACCGGGTCCTGCTCGCCGAGCACAGCGGAGCGATGGCGAGCCGCCGCGGCGACGGTCTCGGCGGCCGCGATCGCGAACCGCGCCGACACGCCAGAGCGCTGGTCGATCGAGCGGGACTCGCGCAGGTACCGGGCGAACCGGGCCAGCACCTGCAACAGATATTCGGGCACCTCGGCGGCTAGGTGCGACTCCTGCTTGATGACCCCCACCTCGGCCTCGAGCTCACGCGGGTAGTGCGTGCGGATCTCAGCTCCGAACCGGTCCTTGAGCGGGGTGATGATGCGACCGCGGTTCGTGTAGTCCTCGGGGTTCGCACTGGCGACGACGACCACATCCAGCGGCAGCCGCAAGGTGTAGCCGCGCACCTGAATGTCGCGCTCCTCCATCACATTCAGCATCGACACCTGGATGCGCTCGGCGAGGTCGGGCAGCTCGTTGACGGCCACGATGCCGCGGTGGGCCCGCGGGATGAGGCCGTAGGCGATGGTCTCCGGATCGCCGAGGCTGCGGCCTTCGGCCACCTTGATCGGGTCGATGTCGCCGACCAGGTCGGCCACGCTGGTGTCCGGGGTCGCCAGCTTCTCGAAGTAGCGCTCGCTGCGGTGCCGCCATTCGATGGGCAGGCTGTCGCCCGAGTTGGCGGCCCGTCGGATCGACTCCGGGGTGATCGGCGTGTACGGGTGCTCGCCCAGTTCCGCGCCTGCGATCACCGGCGTCCACTCGTCGAGCAGGCCGGTGAGCGCACGCAGCAGCCTCGTCTTACCCTGACCGCGTTCGCCCAGCAGCACCACGTCGTGCCCCGCGATGAGGGCACGCTCCAGCTGCGGGATCACGGTGTCCTCGAAGCCCAGGATGCCCGGCCACGCATCGCGTCCCTCGGCGAGCGCGGCCAGCAGATTTTCCCGGATTTCGGCCTTGACGCCTCGTTCGCGATGGCCGGACGCCTTCAGCTCGCCAACGGTCCGGGGCAGTTCGTGGGGTTGGGTCACTACTCCACGCTACGACTGCTGTCGAGTTCCCGCCCGAGCGACAGCAATCCGAAGCACCCGGCCCGACGTTTACCGGCGCGCGATTGTCGGCCGGCTGGACAAAACCTGTGTGTATAGGACGGCGGCGCCGCGCCGTTTGTTGCCTTTGGACGGAAACCACCGGAGTGACCGTCTATTCGATAGAGGAGGGCTATATGAGCGTGCGTCCGACACCCTGGCGGACCGATGGTGATGTCTATCACCAAATGGCAGGGACGATTTTCGACTACTGGGCTTGCTGGACGGTGTCGGCGATAACCGACCTGTCGATCGCCGATCATCTGGCTGACGGCAGTCTCACCGCCGCGGAGGTGGCGGCCCGCGAGGGTAGCGTGGCCGAGAGTACGCTGCGCCTCATGAAGGGCGGCGTCGCCGTCGGCCTGCTGACCGAAGAAGACGGCGGCCGCTTCGCCGCCACTCCCCTTCTGGACACGTTGCGCAGCGATGATCCGCGCTCTCTTCGGCCCTTCGTGCAGAGCATGATGGGAAGCTGGCTGCCCTGGGGCCAACTCTCCAACGGAATCCGCACGGGGAACACGCAAGCAAGTGCGGACGTGTTCGAATTTCTGCGGCAAAATCCCGATGAGGCCGAACGGTTCTCCGCCGCCTTGACGAGCTTCACCGGCGTCTGGGCGCCTGCGATTGCGAAGACGATCGATACCGATGGAGTGCAGTGCGCGGTCGACGTCGGTGGTGCGAGCGGGACACTGTTGCAGCTTCTTCAACACACGAACCCTGACTTGCGCGGAATCGTCTTCGACCGCCCTAACACGATTCAATTCGCCGAAGCAGAGATCGAGCGCAACGGTCTGACAGACCGCACCACCGCTGTCGGCGGGGACTTCTTCGAGTCCGTGCCATCCGGCGACCTGCTCATGCTCAAGTTCGTTCTGCACGACTGGACCGACGAGGACTGCGTCAAGATCCTGACGACGTGTCGGGAAGCGCTGGCTCCCAACGGGCGGGTCGCCGTCATCGAGTTGACCGTGGCCGCGTCGAATCCGCTTGCGACGCTGGCCGATATCAACATGCTGATGGTCGGCTCCGGCCGGGAGCGATCGGTCGAGGAGTTTGATGCGCTGTTCGCCGCAGCCGGCTTGAAGCGCACAGCTGTCCTTGACACCGGAACTCCGCTGGCGGTGATCGAAGCCAGCGCCGCATAGACGCGAGGTGCCGCGGCCCGTCAGCCGACCTGAATGGAGATCGTCTGCTGGCGGGTCTGCGGCGGCAGCTTGGTGCTGTCCACGGTGAGAAACTCGCCGGTGTCCTGACGCCCGTTGGCCAGCATCTTGGGCTTGAGCTTGAAAGGCGGTGTCTCCGAATCTATGCCGGCCAGGCCGAAGTCACTGTCGTTGGAGATGACGAGTGTCTTTCCGCCATCCGGTGTCGCGACGCCTTCGATCTTGTCGTGTCCGAAAAACTCGCCCTTGCCGTTGAGGTCAGTCAGCAACGCGCCAAGATCCAGCTTCATGGTCTTGGCTGCCAGGGTGATGCCGAGCGGCTTGAGTCTGTCTGCCGCCGCGGCGTCCGTGGCGACTCCGACCAACGTCTCGATGGGCTTGCCGTCGACTTGGAGTCCGCCCGCGTCGGCTCGGTAAACAGCGCCTGGCACAGTCGCATTCGGTCCGACATCGGTCGCCCCTGATATGTCGGCGGTGTAAATCTTCTTGACGCCGCCAGGTTGGAGCGCACCATCGCGCTCATCGATCAGAAACTGCGTATCGCTGATAGCGGTGATTTCGGAGACCGCAACCTTGGTCTCCTGCGGGTTGTCCAGCGGATACAAGAACTCCTTGACGGCCTTGGTCGTCAAGTTCACCGTGACGATCCGCGTCATCGGGACCGATTTCGCCGAACCTGCGAGCCCCGGTGTCTTCAACGCCGACTGCATGACGCCGACAAGCGTCGACCCGTCCGGCGTAATCGTCAGGCCCTCCATACCCTGATTCGGGGTGCGCTGCGACAATTCGCGGGGCAGTGATCCGTTGAACGGTGAAAGCCGTTCGATCTCTTTGCCTTCCGCGTCGAAGTGCACCAGGAACGGACCGTATTCGTCGGACACCCAGAAGGTACCGTCGGGCAACGCGACCAGCCCCTCGGTGTCGAGGCCATGGTCCGAGGTGGGCAACGGCTTGGCGTCGATGGTGATCAAGGTCTCACCGGTGTCGGCCTGCGGATCGACCAGGCCGATGAGCGGTTTGCCGTCGGGGCCGGACAGGGTGATGGTCTTGCCCGGCATGGCGGTGCCGTCGCGGAGCCGAAACACGCCGATCTGCGGATGGAAATCCGGAACGGGCAGAATCTTCTCGTTGTCGGTGCGGCCGTCGACATTGGGTCCACGGTCGGTGAGCCCATAGATCTCGTCCACGTTCCCCGGGACCGCGGCAATCGCCGATCCGAAGGCGCTGCTCTGAATCTCAACGCCGCCAACGGTTGCCAGCGGTGGCGTATCGACCGAATAAAGCTTGACCGCGTCGGTCGTCGTCACCTGAAGTTGCTCGCTGCCTGAGAAGCCATTCTTCGGCGTGTAGATGATCGTCCCGCCGGAGCCGTAGCTCAGCTTCCCGTTCGCTGGGGCCGCGAAGGCGACCGGGGTTGCCCCGCCCGTCGCGGCGAGCAGTTGACCGGGGGTGATCGTCAGCGCCTCGTCGACATCGGTGGTCAGCGACTTCACAGCCGTCGACGACGCGCTGGATCCCGAACAACCGGCGGCCGCCGCCGCAAGGACTGCAATTCCCGCTGTTGCCAGCAACTTCCGGCCGATGTTCATGCGCACAGATTTAGCAGCCCTCGGCGACCGTCGGGTGTCGCCGAGGTGAACGAGATCGGCGGGTGAATTCAAACGCGGGGCCGATCCGTTTATGGCCAATGAGGGCGTGACCACCGCGTCTCTTCGATTGGAGGATTACATGACCGTGCAGGCTGCACCGTGGAAGACCGGCGGCGACGTCTATGAACAAATGGCGGGAACGATCTTCGACTATTGGGCGTGTTGGACAATAAGTGCCGTCGCGGACCTGTCGATCGCCGATCACTTGGCTGAAGGTAGCCTGACCGTCGCCGAGGTGGCGCAGCGCACAGGCAGTGCGACCGAAACCATCCTTCGCCTCTTGCGTGCGGCCCTGTCGGTCGGTCTGGTCAAAGAAGATGGCGACGGTCGTTACGGTTCCACGCCGTTGCTCGAAACGTTGCGCCGCGACGACCCGAAGTCCATGCGGCCCTTTGTGCTGAGCCAGATCTCAGGGTGGATGCCCTGGGACCAAGTACCTTCCGGTGTCCGAGAGGGAACGACCCGGTCCACGCAGGCGTTCGACGGGGGGCTATTCGAATTCCTCGCGGAGAATCCCGAAAAGGCCGAACAATTCGCGGCAGGGATGACCAGCATGACCAACGTGTGGGGGCCTGCGATCGCTACGGCCATCGACACCACCGGGGTGAAGTGCGCGGTCGACGTCGGCGGTGCCAACGGGACGATGCTACAACTGCTTCAGCGCAACAACACTTCGCTACAGGGGATCATCTTCGACCGTCCCAACACGATCAAGTACGCCCAGGAAGCGATCGAGCAAAACGGTCTCGGCGATCGTACCAAGACGGTTGGTGGGAGCTTCTTCGAGTCGGTCCCGGAAGGCGACCTTCTTCTGCTCAAGTGGATCCTGCACGACTGGAGCGACGACGAAGCCATCAAGATCCTGCAGACTTGCCGCAAGTCGCTGGCGCCGGGTGGCCGGATCGCCATCATCGAAACGGTCGTCGAGGACAGCAATCCGGTTGCCGCCCTGATGGACATGGCCATGCTCATGGCGTGCACCGGCAAGGAGCGATCGCTCTCGGAGTTCGACGCGTTGTTCGCCGCTGCCGGGTTGAAGCGCACAGCGGTACTCGAAACCGGTGGACCGCAGGTGGTCATCGAGGTCGGCCACGCGGAGGCGAGCTAGCGCCTCAGTGCGCGAAATGCCTTGCGCCGGTGAGATAGAGCGTGATCCCGGCCTTCGTTGCGGCCTCGGTGACGACGTCGTCGCGCATCGAACCGCCGGGATGCACGATCGCCTTGACACCGGCCTCGGCCAGAGTCTCGAGTCCATCCGGGAACGGGAAGAACGCGTCTGAGGCCGCGACCGCGCCGCGCACGCGATCTCCACCTCGCTGCACCGCGAGCTTGGCCGCGTCGACCCGGTTGACCTGTCCCATGCCGACTCCGACGGTGGCGCCGTCGGCCGCGACGACGATCGCGTTGGACTTCACCGCGCGGCACGTCCGCCACGCGAACTTCAGGTCGGCCAGCGTCGCCGGGGCGGCGGGTGCACCGGTGGCCAGCGTCCAGTTGTTCGGATCGTCACCGGGCGCGTCGATCGCGTCGCGCTGCTGGACCAGCAGGCCGCCGCTGATATGGCGGAACTCGGTGCCGCCGGGCAGTGGCTCGGAAGCGACGAGAACGCGGATGTTCTTCTTGCGCGCAAGCACTTCCACGGCTCCCGGCTCATAGGCCGGGGCGATGATGACTTCGGTGAAGATGTCGGCGACGGTCTCGGCCATCTCGACAGTGACTTCGGTATTGGCCGCGATCACGCCGCCGAACGCCGAGAGCGGATCGCATTCATGCGCCTTGCGATGGGCATCGGCGACCGATACCGACGAGATGGCGATACCGCACGGGTTGGCGTGCTTGATGATCGCCACGCAGATCTCTTCGTGGTCGAACGCCGCGCGCCACGCAGCATCGGCGTCGGCGTAGTTGTTGTATGACATGTCTTTTCCGTGCAGCTGCTCGGACTGCGCCAGGCCCGGCCACACCGCGTCATTGCGGTACAGCGCAGCCTGCTGATGCGGATTCTCGCCGTACCGCAACACGTCTGCACGCCGCCACGTCCCGCCCACCCAGGCGGGCAGCTTCTGCGCGGGCTCTTCCGGAGCCAGGACTGACCCCATCCACGAGGCCACCGCGACGTCGTATTCCGCGGTGTGCCGAAATGCGAGTGACGCCAGTATCTTCCGCTCAGCGACCGTGAAACCGCCTGCCCGCACTGCGGCCAGCACACCGTCGTAGCCCATCGGGTCGACCACCACCGCGACGCTGGGATGGTTCTTCGCCGCCGCCCGCACCATCGAAGGGCCGCCGATGTCGATCTGTTCGACGCACTCGTCGATGCTGGCACCGGAGTCGACGGTCTCGGTGAATGGATACAGGTTGACCACCACGAGCTCGAATGCCGCGATCCCGAGTTCGGCCAGCGCCGAAACGTGTTCTGGCTTGCGCTGATCGGCGAGCAGACCGGCATGAACGTGGGGGTGCAGGGTCTTGACCCTGCCGTCGAGCACCTCGGGGAACCCGGTGACCTCTTCCACGGAGGTAACCGGAACACCGGTGCCAGCAATGGTTTTCGCAGTCGACCCGGTCGAGACGATGTCGACTCCGGCCCCGTGCAGGCCGCGGGCCAGGTCGGCGAGCCCGGTCTTGTCGTAGACGCTGATCAATGCGCGCCTGATCGGTTTGCGCCCGTCTGTGGTCATCCTATGGTCGCCTTTCGTCCGGTCCAGGTCACGCCGCGAGTTGCCAGCGATTCCAAAACGTCCACCAGAAGCCGCCGCTCGACGACCTTGATCCGCTCGTGCAGTGTCGCCTCGTCGTCATCGTCGAGTACCGGCACCGGTTGTTGCGCGAGAAGCGGTCCGGTGTCGGTTCCGTCGTCGACGAGGTGCACGCTGCAGCCTGTCACCTTGACCCCGTACGCCAATGCCTCTGCCACCGCGTGCGCGCCGGGAAACGCGGGCAGCAGTGCGGGATGCGTATTCACCACCCGCCCGGGAAAGCGGGAAAGAAATTGGGGGCCAAGAATTTTCATGAAGCCTGCCGATACCACCAGGTCCGGCTCATGGGCGGCGGTGGCGTCGGTGATAGCCGCGTCCCACGCCGCGCGGTCGGGGTGGTCGCCGAGCCGCACGGTGTATGTCGGCACCGATGTGCCTTCGGCGATGTCGAGGGCGGCGCAGGTGCGGTCCGCCCCCACCGCCACCACCCTGGCCGGATAGTCGCCGACCGCCGCGTCGAGCAACGAGGCAAGTAAGGAACCGGTCCCCGACGCCAGGACTACCAGCCGCGCCGGTGCACTCGGGGGCACACGGAGCGACTGCTGCACGCTTTCGAGCCTAGTAGGTGCCTATTCGCCCTTGCCTCGAGATTGCTCTCGCGTCGCGCCCGGCGTCACGTCGTCGTCGACGACGAAGTGGTCTTCGGGGTTGTCCTCGTCGATCGATCGGACCACATTGCGCACGGGCGGGGCTACCTCGTCATCGTCGTGTGGAGATTCCTCTTCGATGAGCTCCTCGACGCCGTCGTCTTCCTCGTCTTCCTCGGCCTCTGACTCCACCTCGACCGCCGGCACGGGTTCGGGCTCCGGATCGGGCGTGGGCTTGGGCACCTTGGGCTTCTTGGGCCGCCGCGCGATTCCGCCCGACATGACCACCGTCAGCGCGCCGATGCCGACGGTCCACAGCAAGATCGCGGGCCCGAATGTGGCCTGGTCGACACCGACATCGCCGAAGTTGCCCAGCCGACCACCGGCGGCGTAGCCAAGCAGCGCCATGGTCACGGCCACGCCGATCGCGGCGACCAGCAGCTTGCCCGACGCCGCCAGCAGTGGCAGCGGACGCCGCGCACATTGCTGACCGACGGCGACGGCGGACGCCGCGGCAACGATGAGCAGCGCCACCCACACCGGACCGAGCGGTGGTGACGGCGACGCGGCCAGCACCGGCAGCGCCGGTATGTCCCCACCGAACACCGTGAACGAACTGAACGTGGCCAACCCCACATGCGCACTGGACCCGACGGCGACCGCCGCCGTCCCGAGCATGACGTTCGGCACGTACAGAATGGACAACACCGTGAGGCTGAACTGACCGAACACCGAATCGGTGATCGCATACAGATCGTTCATGGTCGACCAGTGCACCATCAGCGATCCGACCATGACGACGCCCGAAAGCCCGATCAGTGCGAGCACGCCCGCACCCGCGGCCCGGAACGCGTCGGGCAGCCAGTTCGGCAGCGGCGTGGTGGCCACGGTGCGTCGCCCTACCCGTGCCCAGACGCCGAGCACCGCGCCGATCGCGTGGACAGCAGCCACCCCGCCGAACGCCCGCAGCGCGCTGGGCGTCTGCAGTTCGGTCAGGACCGACGACGCATCGTGGATGACCGCGAGCGCGATCGCGGCGATCAGCAGCGGACCGCCAAGGGCCGACGCCACCACCCACCGGATGACGAACCACGACCCCTGCGCCGGGATCGCCGCCGCCGTCGTGCGTGCCGCCCCCCACACCATCGCCAGCACCGGCAGAAGCGGCATCACTCCCAGCTCACGGCCGCCGATCGACACCGGCACCTGATGCACGCCCAGCCACATGCTGGCGATCGCACCCGACGCGCCGGTCATGTCGCTGTTGGCGATCAGCAACTGCAGCAGCGTCACCGCCGCGATGACGACAAGCGCCACAATGGACGGCCCGAATGCGACCCGAAGCAGCTCACGCGCCTGGCGTGTGCCGACTGGCCGGTTGTCCACTAGTTGGGCCGCTCCCCCCGCACGCTCATGCGCGCGAAGTTGACGCACGCGCGGCCCAGATTACGACGGCGGAGGGCCAGACTGCGAGGATGACGACGATTGTGACTGTGGCTGTGACTGCACCGGTACCTGTGTGGTGGGCGTGTTGCTCGCCGGCGGCTGGCCGTACGTCGGAAAACCGGTGGGCGGGGTCGGAGGGCCGCCCTGGGGGCCGCCTTGCGGTCCGCTCTGGAACCCGCCCGTCGACGGACCGCCCTGATAGCCGCCGCCACCGCCGTACGGAGTCGGGTATCCCGGTCGCTGTTGTTGGTGGCCCTGCTGCTGGTGCGGCGCGCTGCCGGGATGCTGCTGGGCGCCGTAGTACGGGCCGCTGCCGTACTGGCCGTATTGCTGCTGCTGCTGCTGCTCGTACTTGGGCTTGGGCGCGGGCGGGGTGATGACGCCGGCGGCGAACAACAGCACCGCGACGGCGACGATCGCCTGCACCACACCGAACGCCAGGATGAGGTAGAGCCCCCAGTCGATGGAGACGCCGTCCGGCACGGTCAACACGATCTCGACCACCAGAAGGAAGCCCAGTACCGACAGCACGGCCACGAGCGCGTTGGCCGCGGTCTGCTTGGGGATCAGGCTGACGCCGGCCAGAAGCGCCGCGAGCAGGGACGCGACCACGCCGAGATCAAGCAGTGTCGGCGTGAAGAAGTCTGCGCGGGCGGTGAACAGTGGACCGAAACTCGACACGAAGAGCGCGAAGCCGAGCGCCGCCACTGCGGCGGTCAGATATATGGGTAGCTTGCTCGGACCCTCGGGTGCGCTTGCGCTCTGCTGCTCGGGCAACTTGCCGAACTGTTGGGTTGGCGCGGCGAACTGAGTGGTCGGTTGTTGTGCGGATGGATATCCGGGGCTGCCGGGCGGGTAGGACATGACCTCTCCTGTGCTGGACGCCTGAGCGATTCGACCATCCACGCTAGCGCACCCGTGTATGGAGGCGCTGTGGCTACAGCGCTACGCGGATGCAAGAACGGGTGCCCCGACCGAATCTTCTTCAGAATCTTCGATTTCCCGCACCAAGGGTAATACCCGCGCGCCGAAGTATTCGATCTCCTCCTGGAAGTGCAGGAAGCCGCCGAGGATCAGATCGACGCCGCGTTTGCGATACGCCGCAATGCGTTCCGCAATCTGCTCGGGCGTGCCGATCAATTGTGTGCGGAACCCGTCGTTGTACTGCACCAAGTCCTCGAACCGCGAATCCGCCCACATGCCGCGCTTGTCCGACGTCGAGTTGCCGGCCTGTTGCACGGCGGAATGGAATCCTTCGACCGCCGGGCGATTGGCCTTCTCGATGATTTCCCGCAAGGTGTCACGCGCTTCCTTCTCGGTGTCGCGCGCGATGATGAAGCCGTTGAGGCCGAAGCGAACCTCGCGGTCGGCCTCGCGGGCGTGGTCGCGCACCTCGACGATCTGCTCGGTGACCCCGTCGAAATCCTTCCCGTTGGAGAAGTACCAGTCCGAGTAGCGCCCGCCGTTGCGGCGCGCGGCCGTCGAATTGCCGCCCTGGAAGATCTCGGGGTTCGAGCGCTCGGGCGTGTTGAGCGGCTTGGGCTTGAGTGTGAAGTCGTGGATGCGGTAGAAGTCGCCGCGGAAATCCACGTCGTCCTCGGTCCAGATCTTCCGCCGGACCTGCAGGAACTCCGCACTGCGGCGGTACCGCTCGTCATGGTCGAGCCACGGCTCGCCGAGGTGGGTGAACTCGTCTTTGAACCAGCCGGACACGACGTTGACCGCGAACCGGCCGCCGGACAGGTGGTCGGCGGTGGCGCCGAGTTTGGCCAGCACCCCCGGTTGCCACAGCCCCGGGTGGACGGCGGCGATCACCTTTAGCCTCTGGGTGGCCAGCAGCAGCGCGAGGCTGAAGCTGGTGGACTCGTGCTGGTACTCGGCGCCGTAGCTGGCCTCATAGCGGACCTGCGAGAGGGCGTACTCGAATCCGTTGTTCTCCGCAGTCTGGGCGAGCTTGGCGTTGTAGTCGTAATTCCAGTCGGTGCGCTGCTCGATGTCGCTGGTGACCAGGCCGCCGCTGACATTGGGCACCCAGTAGGCGAACTTGACGTGATCTGCGATGCGTTCGGTCGTCATGTTGTGCCATCACAGCAGCGACGACGCGGGGTCGTCGTGGGTAACGCTCGGGCTGACGGAAAGTCAGCTCATCACGATGGGCGTGGCGGGAATGCCGTTGAATCGCGACGACGTGACGGTTGTGTAGGCGCCCATCAGCGGGCTGATCACGACGTCGCCGACCTGAAGGGCAGGCATCGGGTAGTCGCGGACGATGACGTCGGCGCTGTCGCATGTCGGCCCGGCCAGGGTGACGCGCTCCATGTCGCATACGTCCTCGCTGAGTTCGCGCAGGGCGAGGATCGGCGGGTGTACGTCCTCGGTCATGACGTTCGAGTAGCTGCCGTACAACCCGTCGTCGAGGTAGTGCCACATCTGACCGTCGCGCACCGACGTACCGACGACACTAGCCAGCAGCGTCATCGCATCCGCGGCGAGGAAACGGCCCGGTTCGGTGAGCAGTGTGAAGTCATCCCGGTCCGAGCCGAGTACCTCGTCAACGATCTGGGCGATCGTGTGGATGGTCGGCATCGCCTCGCGGTAGCTGACGGGAAACCCGCCGCCGATGTCGATGATGCGGCCGCGCACACCGAGCGTCTCGCCGACGTGCTCGACGACATCCAGGGTTCCTCTCAGAGCCGCACGATAGGGCTCGGCGGAGGAACTTTGACTGCCGACGTGGAAACTGAAGCCCGCGAACCGAACACCCGCGGCGAGGACGTGTTTGACGACCAGCTCCGCATCGGCCGGGTCGACGCCGAACTTCGACGACAGATCCGATTTGGCCGTCGGATTGCGGAACGCCAAGCGCACCAGCAATTCGATATCGTCGGGCCTTCCTGCGAACTTCTGTGCCTCACAAGGGTTTTCCACGACGAACATCCGGATGCCCGCCGCGTAAGCGTGGTCGATGTCGGCAGGCTTCTTGATCGGATTGGTGTGGACGCACCTGTCCATCGGCAACCCGAGCCGCTGAACGTGATCGACTTCCCCGCTCGTGGCGACGTCGAAGCCGCCGCCGCACACCGCGATCGTTGTCAGCACGATGGGGTGCGGTAACGCCTTGACGGCGTAGTGCACACGAAATCCCGGCAGCTGCTGCGTCAGCTGTCGATACCGGCGCGCAACCAGATGGGGCCGCAGCACCAACAGCGGCGTGCCGTGGCGCGCCGCGAGGTCGGTCCACCGCTCGGCGTCGGCGCGCAGGGCCTCACGCAGGTGCGCGCGCCGCAGCGGATTCACCGGCCACCTCCTCGACAGCCGATTGGCGTTGCACCAGCAGCCCCTTGAAGCGCTCGTACGACAAGATCGCGAAGAGGTAGAACGCGACGTCGGAGACCAGTTTGCCGAAGATCCAGCCGACGGCCGTGCTGTCAAAGATCAGTGGGCCGACGTAGAAGGCGACCGGCCGGATGGCGACGCTGTCGATGCTCTCCGCCGGACCGAACTCGATCGCAACGCTGCGCAACGCGAGCAGATTCGCCACCACCACACGCGACAACCACCGCCGACGGGCCTGCTGCCGGTAGCTCCAACGCAGCACAGTGATATAGGCGGCGGCGTAATAGCCGACCGACGCACCGATGGTCGCGGTGATCGCCGCCGCCGCGAGAGAGCCCGTCGCCCAGTAGGCGACCGCCGCCCCGCCGAGCTCTCCCACGGTTCCGGCGATCTCGCATGGCAGATAGCGCCGAACCCACTCGCCCAGCTTCTTTCGAGTGGTTCCCCCCACGTTTCACACTGTCCCGCAGGCGTCCAGACAGGTCATGAGTAGCGCGCTACGTGTTTCTGCCGGACGCGTTTTGTGCGCTACTTGCGGCTGGTGCCCGAACTACTCGGTGCACTCTGCCTTTGCCAACTAGCTCGCCGGGACCTTCGCGCCGAACGACGGACCCCCGAGTTCGCCGCCGCCCTCGACATCGAGCTCGGGTAACCAACGCGCGAACCGCCGCGGCAACCACCATGCGCGTTCGCCCAGCATCGACATCACCGCGGGCACGACCATCAGACGCACGATGAACGCGTCGACGAAAACGCCGAACGCCAGCGCGAAACCGAGCTGTTTGACCACCGGATCGATGTTGGCCATGAAACCGCCGAACACCGCGGTCATGATGATCGCTGCCGCGGCGACCACCCGCCCGGACTGAACGAAACCATGCGATACGGCGGCGTCGCCACGGTGACCGTGCGCGTGCGCCTCCTTCATCGACGAGACGACGAAGACCTCGTAGTCCATCGCCAGGCCGTACAGCACGCCGGTCAGGAAGATCGGAAGGATGTTCAGTATCGGCCCGGTGCCGCTGAGCCCGACGAGATGCTGGAGCCAGCCCCACTGGAACAGCGCGGTGACGGCGCCCAGCGTCGCGAAGAGGCTCAGCAGGAATCCGACGGTCGCCTTGATCGGTATGGTGATCGAGCCGAACACGACCGCTAGCACCAGAACTGACAAGCCGACCACCAGCGTGATGTACACCGGCGCGGCGTCGGACAGCCTCTCGGATGCGTCGATGCCGACGGCGGTGACGCCGGTGACCCCGAACGCGATGTCGTGGTCCCCGTCGGCACCGCGATGCGACCGGATGGCGCGGACCAAATGCGCGGTCTCCTCGGCTGTCGGACCGGCAGCGGGAATGACCGAAAAGACCGCCGTCTCAGACGAATCGCTGACCTTCCACAGATTCACCGACACCACGCCGTCAACCCCGCGTAGTTCGCGATAGGCGTTCGCCACGTCCGCACTGGACAGCGCACCCCGGCCGTCGCGGCGTTCGGCGAGGACGACGAGCGGCCCGTTGTATCCGGCGCCGAAGTGCTTGCCAACCAATTCGTAGCTCTGCCGCTGCGGCGTGCTTTCGTTGTAGCTGCCGCCCGCCGGTAGACCGAGGCCCATCGACAACGCGGGCAGTGCCAACACGGCGGTGATGACGACGCCGGCCAGGGCGGCCAGGATGCGATGACGCAACAGGTACGTGACCCACCGGCCCGAGAACTGCCGTGACGGTGCGTCCGCGGCGGCCTGCCCGTGCTGACGGGCCTTCGCCGAGCAGATCCGCTCTCCCACCAGGCCGAGCAGAGCCGGCAGAAGTGTCAGCGAGGCCAGGACCGCGATGGCTATGGTGGCGGCCGCGGCCAGCGCCATCGGCACCAGGATCGAGATGCCGACCACCGACAGCGCAACGAGCGCGATGATCACCGTCGTTCCGGCGAACACCACCGCGCTGCCGGCAGTGCCCACCGCGCGCGGCGTCGCCTCGGCGGCGGTCAGGCCGTGTTCGATGATGAGCCGGCGTTGGCGGTTGACGATGAACATCGCGTAATCGATGCCGACCGCCAGGCCCAGCATCAATGCGAGCACCGCGGTGAGTGATTGCATGTGCACCAAGTGCGAGAGGGCGAACGTGCCACCCACCCCAACCGCGACTGTCGTCAGCGCGTTCACCAAAGGTAGGCCGGCTGCGAGCACCGAGCCCAACGCGATCACCAGCACCATGGCGGCAACCAACACACCGATCGACTCTCCGGCTCCGCCCATGGTGGGTAGCTGGGTGGTCCCAGCGGCGGGAAGTACGGTGATACTGCTGTGCGACACCGCGTTTCGCGCTGCGTCAAGCGTGTTCTCGACGGTGCCGTCGGGCAGATCGTTGGCCTGCTGGTCGAACTGGAACTGCAAGAGTGCCACGGTGCGATCGGCGGAGATCACCACCCCAGGCACCGGCAGACCGTTGACGAGCAACGGCGTGGGCGATCCTGGCGGCGACGGCCGATCGGCATTGTGGGATATCGCCATGAACGCCGTCACCGTCGGACTGCCAGGGCCTTTGGCTAACTCGGCCCGGGCGACCGCGTTGGGATCGATCACATGCTTGGCCGCCGACACCGCCTGGATGCCGCGCATCAGGACGGAACGATTGCCACCGTCGTCGATGCGCTGCCCGTCGGGCACGGAGAATGCGATTGCCGCTTGGCCACCAGAAGCCTGTGGCAGCACATCGGTGAGATGATCGATCACCCGTTGGGCCTCGATGCCGTTGACACGCATCTCATTTGAGACCTTCGGCGGGTTGACGACCAGAACACCGGCGACAACCGCGATCATCGCCAGCCACCCCGCGATCATTAGCCAAGGGCGCTTCAGCGCAAAGTGCGCCAACCGGTACAGGAGCTTTGCCATGACGCTTCCATCCACTCGGATATAGGTCGAACATCATTGGCTCCAACGGATTTCGACTGGGGGATATTCAATTCCATTGGCTGTCAAGGCTCTCGGGTGGCGCCTGACGTATTGACATCACCGCGAGCCCGTCAGAGTGGCCGGATCGAACGCGGGCCGGCCGGTGTGAGCGGCGTCATACCGGATCGGGGGTTGGGATGGCACCGGCGGGGCGCAAATGGACCCCGCCCTTGCCCCCCAGACTGGAACACGTTCTAATTCTGGTATGGACTATGGGCTCGTACTGTTCACCAGCGATCGCGGGATCCCACCCGCCGCGGCGGCCAAGCTGGCCGATGACCACGGCTTTACTACGTTCTACGTGCCCGAGCACACTCACATCCCGGTCAAGCGACAGGCGGCGCACCCCACCACCGGCGACGAATCGCTGCCCGACGACCGCTACATGCGCACGCTCGACCCCTGGGTGAGCCTTGGCACGGCGGCCGCCGTGACGTCGCGGGTCCGGTTGTCGACGGCCGTAGCGCTGCCGGTGGAGCATGACCCGATCACGCTGGCTAAGTCGATCGCGACACTAGATCACCTGTCGGGCGGTCGCGTCAGGGTCGGCGTTGGATTTGGCTGGAACACAGACGAACTCGCCGACCACAACGTCCCACCGGGTCGCAGGCGCACCATGTTGCGCGAGTACCTCGAGGCGATGCGCGCGCTGTGGACGCAGGAGGAAGCGTCCTACGAGGGCGAGTTCGTCAACTTCGGGCCCAGCTGGGCATGGCCGAAGCCGGTGCAGGCGCACATCCCGGTGCTCGTCGGCGCGGCAGGCACCGAGAAGAACTTCAAATGGATCGCACGCAGTGCCGACGGCTGGATCACCACACCGCGCGACTTCGACATCGACGCGCCGGTCAAGCTGTTGCAGGACACCTGGGCGGCCGCGGGCCGTGACGGGGCGCCGCAGATCGTCGCGCTGGACTTCAAGCCGGATCCGGTGAAGCTGGCGCGCTGGGCCGAACTCGGCGTCACCGAGGTGCTGTTCGGCCTGCCGGACAGGTCCGAAGCCGACGTGGCCGCGTACGTCGAGCGTCTTGCGGGCAAGCTCGCGGCGTCCGTCTAGGGCTTGGCGAAGCCCGCCGCGTTGAGGACCATCTGGCCGCTCTCACCGGTGACCTCATCGATGAACGCCTGCGCGAGATCGGGCTTGCTCGACTGCTTCAGCGCCGCGATCGGGTACGTGTTGACCGCGCCCGCGGATTCGGGGAACGGTACGGGTGTCACCTTGTCCCCCGCGCCCATCGCGTCGGTGACGTAGACCACCCCCGCGTCGGCTTGTCCCGTCGTCACCTTGTTGAGGACATCGGTGACCGACGACTCCTCGCTGACCGGCGACAGTTCGACGCCTGCGGATTTCTCGACGGTTTGCGTCGCCGAACCGCACGGGACTTGCGGCGCGCACACCACGACGGTGACGTCCGGCTTGGTCAGGTCACGAAATGAGGTGATCTGCTTCGGGTTTCCCGGCGCGACCGCGATCGTCAGCGTGTTCGACGCGAAGTTCACCGGATCACCCGCGAGCAGGCCGGCCTGCGCCGCCTTGTCCATGTTCTTGGTGTCGGCCGAGGCGAACACGTCGGCGGGGGCGCCCTGCGTCAGCTGCGTGACTAGGTCGGAGGATCCGGCGAAGGAGAACTCCACCTTCGTGTCCGGGTGGTCGGATTCGAACTGCTTGCCGATGTCAGTGAAGGTGCCCTTCAGGGAGGCGGCGGCGAACACCATCAGCGAGCCGCCGGTCGATGTGGCGGTGGTGGCGGATGGCGATTCCGACGACGACGAAGAGTCACCGCCCGATCCGCACGCAGTCAGCAAGGCAAGCGACAGCGCCCCGGCGAGCGCCGACCGGATCGACCGTTTCACGATTGTCCTCCTGCGGTTTCCACGATGACAGTCGTCGCCTTGACGACCGCAACTGCGACGCTGCCGGGTTCGAGCTTCAGCTCTCTGGCGGCGTCGGCGCTCATCAGCGACACGACAGTGAAAGGGCCGCACTGCATTTCGACCTGTGCCATGACGCCGTCGACGACGACGTCGGTCACGATTCCGGCGAAGCGGTTGCGCGCGGAACTGGCGATGCTGAGCGGATCCTTCGGCGCGCTTGCGGCGTGCGCCCTGGCGAACTCGGCAAGCGCAGCGGCGTCGATGACCTTCCGCCGTGACGCGTCCTGCGTCGCAGGGAGGGTGCCGTCGTCGATCCATCGCCGGACGGTGTCGTCGCTGACGCCGAGCAGCTCTGCCGCCTCGCGGACACGGATCATCGGCACGCGTCGATCATATCCGCAGCCGCGGCGCTATAGCGGCTGTAGGTCCGAATCTGCGGGCCTAATGGCCTGCTAATGCCGGATGTACGGCGTTACTCGACGCCGATGGTCACCTCGGTCGACTTGATGAACACCGTGGCCGCCTGCCCGACCTCGAGCCCGAGGTCCTGCGCCGCATCCTTCGTGATCGAGGACGTCACGATCTGATCGCCGCCGTCGAGCCGGACCTTCACCGTCGCCATGACGGCGCCGAGATTGACCTCGGTGATGGTTCCGGCCAGCTGATTCCGTGTTGATAACCGCACGAACCCATCAGAACACGTGCGGTGGTGGCTAGGCCAGGCTTGCGCGATTGCCGTGTTCGGTCGAGCGCACCACGATCGGGGTGCCAAACGGGTGGTCGTCGTGGGACAACAGGCCGACAAGATCGTGGTCCTCCGAAGTGGCCAGGAAGCGACTGTTGTCGGAGTCGAGCCGTCCCACGATGATGCCGGTCCTGGTCGGGCCAGTCGTGGCGCACCGAGTACGTCTCGATCGTGGCGGAGCCGTCGGCTTCGGCGGTGACGGCCACCGTCGGCAGCTGCTTGATCTCCTCGTAGAGCTCACCGCCGCGGTCGGCCTTCCAAGCAGCCGGCTCGGTGGAATAGATGCCGGCCGAGTACTTGCTCATGATGCCGCCGTTGGCGCCGACGAAGCCGAAACGGCCTGGCTTGTCACGCATTTCGGCCACCGTCTCGGCGATGCCGTGCAGCGAATAGCTGTTGCCCGGGCCGCCGAAATACGGCAGACCACCGGTCAGCGTCAGCCCGCGCGGGTCGTCGGCGGCAAGACCGAGCGCTTCGCAGATGATGAAGACGGGGAATGGGAAACAGCTGTAGAGGTCGAACTTCGCGATGTCCTCGACGCCGAGGCCCGCGACCCTCAAGGCCTCATGCGCGGCTGCGACCGCGGCCGGGCTGCGGCCGAGGTCAATGCGTTCCATCAGGCCCTGCTCGATCATGTCGGCGTGGCCGTGCAGGTACACCCACTTCTCTTCTGGCACACCGATTCGGCGGGCTGCCGCAGCCGACATCAGCACCGCGGCTGTGCCCTTCTTGACCTGATCCCGTGCCACCAACGGCCGGGGATACGGGTCGGAGATCATCCTGTTCTCGTCGGATACCGTGGCGATCCCGACCACCGAACGTTCCACCGGAGATGACGAAAATTGGTTCTTGGCAGCAACTTTCGAGAATCGGGCGAACAGCTCGGCCATCTGTTGGCGATAATCCTCGATGCTCAGGCCAAGGCGTCCACGCCGGGCATTCTCCATCAGACCGTATTGCACCGGGGCTCCAGTGAGCCCGTGTTTGATCGTGTAACCGACAATGTAGCTGAACAGTTGGTGTCCGCGGTCTTCCAGCTGACCGTCGACGTGTTCGGTGAAGTCGGGCTTGTCGTCGCGGTCGGCGAAATACCGTGCCGTCGACCCGGGTTCAGAGCCGGTGACCATCGCGACGTCGATGTCACCCGCTGCGATCGCGCCGCCGAATTCGGTGACCAGCTTCTGCGGCCCTTGTCCGCCAACGGGTTCCCGTTTGCCCCGCGAGCGTGCGTGTCTGTACCTCGACACTCCGCAAAATATGCGCACTTTTGCGCACGCTCGCGGCGGTCAGCCAACGTCGTTAGTTCGCCAGGCTAATCGATAACCGCTCGGGCGCACTGTATTGGGGTCCATAGCGGGCGCTGCGCCCGTAGGCAAATGCGCACGCTCACCGTGCCGCGAGCGTGCGCAAACTCCACGCATTTACTGGCGTGTCGAGGTACAGACACGCCACGCTCGCGGAAACGAGGTGAGAACTTACCAAACTAGAGCTAGAGGGTCTTCAGGATTTCGCGGGCCAGGTTGGCTGTCTCGCTCGGCGTCTTGCCGACCTTGACGCCCGCGGCCTCGAGGGCTTCCTTCTTGGCTGCGGCGGTGCCCGACGAACCCGACACGATCGCGCCCGCGTGGCCCATCGTCTTGCCCTCGGGCGCGGTGAAGCCCGCGACGTAGCCGACGACCGGCTTCGACACGTTCGCCTTGATGTAGTCGGCGGCGCGCTCCTCGGCGTCGCCGCCGATCTCACCGATCATCACGATGACCTTCGTGTCGGGATCCTTCTCGAACGCCTCGATTGCATCGATGTGAGTGGTACCGATGACCGGGTCGCCGCCGATGCCGATGGCCGTCGAGAAGCCGAAATCGCGCAGCTCGAACATCATCTGGTAGGTCAGCGTGCCGGACTTCGACACCAGACCGATCGGGCCGGCTCCGCTGATGTTGGCAGGCGTGATGCCGACCAGCGACTGTCCAGGCGTGATGATGCCGGGGCAGTTCGGGCCGATGATCCGGGTCTTGTTGCCCTTCTCGACGTTGTAGGCCCAGGCATATGCGCTGTCCTGCACCGGAATTCCCTCGGTGATCACCACGAGAAGGGGAATCTCGGCGTCGATGGCCTCGATGATCGCGTCCTTGGCGAACTTCGGTGGCACGAAGATGATCGACACGTCGGCGCCGGTCTTCTCGATCGCTTCGGCGACGCTGCCGAACACGGGCAGCTCGACGTTCTTGCCGTCCTTGTCGACGTGCGACACCGTCGTTCCGGCCTTGCGCGCGTTGACGCCGCCGAGAATCTGGGTGCCGGCCTTGAGCATCCGCGCGGTGTGGGTCGTCGCCTCCCCGCCGGTGATGCCCTGGACGATGACCTTGCTGTCCTTGGTCAAAAAGATTGCCATGTCAGTCCTTTCAGGCCTTCGCTGCTTCAGCGGCCTTGGCGGCGGCGACGTCGGCGGCCTCGTCCATCGTGCCCACCTCCGTCACGAGCGGGTGGTTGGCCTCGGCCAGGATACGGCGGCCCTCGTCGACGTTGTTGCCGTCGAGACGGACCACGAGTGGCTTGTTCGCGTCGTCGCCGAGCATCTTCAGCGCCTGGACGATGCCGTTGGCGACGGCGTCGCATGCGGTGATGCCGCCGAACACGTTGACGAACACGCTCTTGACCTGGCTGTCGCTGAGGATGACGTCGAGCCCCGCGGCCATCACCTCCGCCGATGCACCACCACCGATGTCGAGGAAGTTGGCGGGCTTGACCCCGCCGTGCTTCTCGCCCGCATAGGCGACAACGTCCAGCGTCGACATCACAAGACCGGCGCCGTTGCCGATGATGCCGACCTCGCCGTCGAGCTTGACGTAGTTGAGGTCGTTCTCCTTGGCCTTGAGCTCGAGCGGATCGGTGGCGTCGCGATCCTCGAACTCGGCGTGACCGGGCTGGCGGAAGTCCGCGTTGGCGTCGAGCGTGACCTTGCCGTCCAGCGCGAGGATCTGGTCGTCGGGCGTTCGCACCAACGGGTTCACCTCGACCAGAGTGGCGTCCTCGGCGACGAAGACCTCCCACAGCTTCTGGATCGTCACGGCCGCCGCATCGAGCACCTCCGCGGGCAGGTGTCCCTGCTCGGCGATCGACCGCGCGAACGCCAGGTCCACACCCTTGACGGCGTCGACGGGCACTTTGGCCAGCCGCTCGGGCTTGGTCGCGGCGACCTCCTCGATCTCCATGCCGCCCTCGACCGAGCACATCGCCAAATAGGTGCGGTTCGCACGGTCGAGGAGGAACGAGATGTAGTACTCCTCGGCGATATCGCTGGCCTCGGCGACGAGCAGCTTCTTGACGATGTGGCCCTTGATGTCGAGGCCCAGGATGTTCTGCGCGTGGGTGAGCGCCTCGTCCGGCGTGGCCGCGTACTTCACGCCGCCTGCCTTGCCGCGGCCGCCGACCTTGACCTGCGCCTTGATCATGACGGGCTTGCCGATTTCCTCGGCGATCGATTTCGCGTCTTCGGCGGTGTCGGTGACGCGACCTGGCGTTGTGGGCACGTTGTGCTTGGCGAACAGCTCTTTCGCCTGGTACTCGAAGAGATCCATGAACTCACTGTCTGTCTGCGTTGACTGCGAATGTTTGGGCCTGACCGGCTGGTGGGAACTTTATCGACACGAGCCACTGCGGTCCGCACCGGCTGCCGCTGATGTGGTTTATCTCACCGGCGCCACAGCGTGATACACCTCACAATCTGCGCCGGAATAGTTGCTCGAGTTGCCACAAACATTGGGATTTGGTTAACGTCCTCTGGTCTAGATCACGTTTAGGTCACGGCAAGAAGGGCATTTCAGCTTGGCTCGGCATCGTTCGTCTCAGTCTCCCGACGGAGGTTCGACGAACGCTCGCCACATCCGAGCAGTCCCAGCGGCCTCGTACGAGGCTGCCGAAATCACCGACATCATCCCGTTCAACGAGTTCGGTGACCTCGCAGATCTCGAGTTCCGCGATAACACCACGTTCGATCGCGAGTCGCAGGTCATCCATGCACCCGAGCTCGACGACCTGCACCACACCGACGACCTGACCCCGCTGCGGCTGGCGGTGCCATCGGAGTTCCGCCCGGAACCGCGCCAGGAACGCCGCTCCTCGCACGCCTACCGCGATAGCCACACCGACGTCAGCCATGGCGTCGCCGCCACCGATGTGATCGATCTCGGCGGCAGGCGCGGCGTGCATCGCAAGCAGGAGGTGCCCGTCAAGGGTCGCCTCATGGTCGCCGCCATGGCGGTCGGCGCGACCGCAGCAGGCGCGTACTCGGTGGCCAACGCCTCCGAGCGGCCCGCAGAGGCGGTCCTGGCGGCGGATGAGACCACGACGGGCGGCGGGGCCGTCACGGGCACCGTCGACGGCATGCAGATCGTGTCCGTCACCCCGGCTTCCATGACGGCGCTGCACACCGAAGAGATCCAGAAGGCCGCCGCGTTCGCGCAGGAGCGTGCCGAGCGCGAAGCGCGCCTGAATCGCCCGCTGTTCGTGATGCCCACGAAGGGCGTGTGGACGTCGGGCTTCGGCTACCGGTGGGGCGTCCTGCACGGCGGAATCGACATCGCCAACTCGATCGGCACCCCGATCCTCGCGGCCTCCGACGGCGTGGTCATCGACGTCGGCCCGACGGCGGGTTACGGCGCCTGGGTCAAGCTGCGGCACTCGGACGGCACCGTCACGCTCTACGGGCACATCAACACGTGGCTGGTCACCAAGGGTGAGCGCGTGATGGCGGGCGATCAGATCGCCACGATGGGAAACCGCGGCAACTCCACGGGACCGCACCTGCACTTCGAGGTTCTGCTCAACGGCTCGGACCGGGTTGATCCGGTCGGCTGGCTGGCTAAGCGGGGACTTAGTCCCGGCAGCTACGTTGGCTAGATGTGAGTGACGGTTCACCCGACGAAGCCCCTCCCGAACAACCGCGCATCCGGCGGCAGTTTGACGGCACGACGCCGTCGGCCCCGATGCAAGCGCAGGCCGAGCCCCAGACCAGCATCATTCGCCGTCATCCGACGGGTGCGATGCCTGCCGTCGCAGAGCCGCCGACCAGCTATATCGGCGATAGCGCCGGGCAAGATCTGCAGACCAGCTACATCCCCCGCGCGCGGCCGACCGCGGTCGGTCGGCCCCGTCCTGCCGCGCCGAAGCCGACGGCCGCGATCGCAACCGCCGTCGTCGCCATCCTGTCGGGCTGGGCGACGGCGGTCATCGCCACCGACCTGATCACCGGCTGGTGGCGGTCCGATCGCCTGTTTTGCGTCGCGATCGGCTTCCTCACCGCGGTGTCCGCAGCGGCAACCATCGGCGGCCTGATCGGGCTGCTGCTGCGTCGCCGGATGAGCCGACTGCTGGTCGTGGTCGGATCGATTGTTGCGCTGCTGATCTTTTCGAGCCTGTTCGTCGCGGGCGCCAAACTGCCGCCTGCCGTCTACGGCATCCCGGTGCTGCCGCTGGGCAGCATTCTGCTGGCGCTGCTGCCTGCCACTCGGCGCTGGGTGCGCCCGTAAGGCCGTGCGCCCGTATGGCCGTGGGCCGCTAGGCCGACGCAGCCCGCCGCACCGAGGCGAGGATCACCGCAGCGGTCGCGAACAGGCCGGAGAAGAACCGGTTGATCAGCTTCTGTTGGCGGGCTCCCAGCAGCCGCAGCAGACGTGTCGCCAGGCCCGCGTACACGCCCATCACCACGATGTCGACGCCGATGAACGTCAGCCCGAGCACGAGATACTGCGGAAGCAATGGCGCGGTCGGCGCCACGAACTGCGGCAGCACGGCGAGGTAGAACACCAACGACTTCGGATTGGTCGCGTTGACAAGGAATCCGCGCATCAGCAAAGGCAACCCGGCCTTGGCCGGCGTCCCGCCCACGTTCTGCCTCAGGTCACCGCCGGACGCGCGCCACTGCCGCAGCGCGAGATACAGCAGATAGGCCACCCCGA
Organism: uncultured Actinomycetota bacterium; assembly: GCA_963848855.1. Taxonomy (GTDB): domain Bacteria; phylum Actinomycetota; class Actinomycetes; order Mycobacteriales; family Mycobacteriaceae; genus Mycobacterium. Next base: position 175,842 of record CAWKFL010000001.1, on the reverse strand, counting down.
CGAACTTGATGACGGTGAACGCGACGACGGACTCGGACACAACCGCGCCCAATCCGACTGCCACCAGGGTCAGTTGGAACGCCAGGGCAACTTCCTGGCCGGCAATGCTCCAATAGGCACGCAACAGCCCGTGGTTGAGACCTGACGCCAGCGACTGGATCGCACCGGCCCCGGGCGAAAAGGAGACGGCGATCGTCGTGCCGAAAAACGCCAGCCACAGGTGCCAGTCGTTCGCAACGGTGTGCATGTCAAATGAAACGACGGCTCACCGCCGTTTCTTCGCCTGACCGTTGCGGGGGCTAGAGCTTGCTCACCGGTGCGTGGTTGTGCATCAGCTTCACGCGTCCCGAGCTGCCAAAGTCGATGAGCGACATGGCCGATTCACCGACACCGGAGACTTCCTCCACGCGGCCCAAGCCGTACTTGTCGTGGTTGACCCGATCGCCCGGCTCGAGCACCAGCAGCGGGCGCTTGCCCGCCGACGAGCGTGTCGGTGACGGCCTCGGCGTGCCGAACCTGCCCGCCCCGCTCACCGGCGCCGAGAACGACGGCGTCGGATCCGTCCGCCGCCAATCGATGAGGTGCTGCGGGATCTCCTTGAGGAACCGCGATTCGGGGTTGAGCATCGGCTGGCCCCACGAGGAGCGGACCTTGGCGCGGCTGACGTAGAGCCGCTGCCTGGCGCGGGTGATGCCGACGTAGGCCAGCCGACGCTCCTCCGACAGCTCGGTGGGATCGCCCAGCGCCCGCATGTGCGGGAACATCCCGTCCTCCCAGCCGGTCACGAACACCACGGGGAACTCGAGCCCCTTCGCGGTGTGCAGCGTCATCATCGTCACCACGCCCGCACCGTGCTCGGGCAGCTCGTCGGCGTCGGCGACCAGCGACACCCGCTCGAGGAACTTCGCCAGCACGCCGGTGTCGGGGATGTCCTCATCGGCGGGGTCGACCTCGCCCGTGGCTTCGGCGTTGGCCAGATCCGTGCTGAATTCGTGTGCGACGCTGACCAATTCGTTGAGGTTGTCCAGCCGAGCCAGGTCCTGCGGGTCGCTCGAGTTCTCCAGCTCGGTGCGGTAACCGGTGCGGTCGAGGACGGCATCAACGAGCTCACCGAGCTCACCGTCGAGACGCCCGCGCAGTTCGTCGATCATCTCGACGAAGCTCGCGATGCACTTCTCCGAGCGGGTGTTGAGCATCGGCACCTTGCCCTCGGCGGCCGCCTGCAGCGCGTCATTGAAGCTCGCACCCGTGTTCTCGGCGTACACCGCCACACATGCCTCGGCGCGGTCACCGATGCCGCGGCGCGGGGTGTTGAGGATGCGGCGCATGCTCACTGAGTCGCCAGGGTTGTCCAGCACCCGCAGGTAGGCGACGATGTCGCGGATCTCTCTGCGCTCGTAAAAGCGAACGCCACCAACGACTTTGTACGGGATACCGGCGCGGATGAAGACTTCCTCCAGCGCACGCGACGAGTTGTTGGTGCGGTAGAAAACGGCGACGTCGTTATAGGTGATCTCGTCGTTGTCGGACAGCGCGTCGATCTCCTCGGCGACGAAGCGGGCCTCGTCGTGTTCGTTGTCGGCGACGTAGCCGACGATGAGTTCGCCCTCCCCCGCGTCGGTCCACAGCCGCTTCTCGCGGCGGCCGGTGTTGCGGGAGATCACCGAATTGGCGGCGCTCAGGATGTTCTGCGTAGACCGGTAGTTCTGCTCCAGCAGAATCGTTGTGGCATTGGGGAAGTCGCGTTCGAAGTCCTCGATGTTGCGGATGGTGGCGCCGCGGAACGCGTAGATGGACTGATCGGCGTCGCCCACCACGCACAGCTCGGCGGGCGGCACTCCCTCGTCAGTCTCGCGTCCGACGAGTTCGCGCACCAGCGCGTACTGGGCGTGGTTGGTGTCCTGGTACTCGTCGACCAGGATGTGCCGGAACCGCCTGCGGTAGTACTGGGCGATCTGCGGAAAGGCTTGCAGCACAGCGACTGTCTCGCCAATGAGGTCATCGAAGTCGAGTGCGTTGGCCGCCCGCAGCCTGCGCTGGTATTCGGCGTAGACCTCGGCGATGATGCGGACGAGGTCCTCACCGGCGTTCGCGGCGTCGGCGGCCGCTTCTTCGGGCCCAATCAGCTCGTTCTTCAGGTTGGAGATCCCGTTGGCAAGCAACCGCGGCGAGTACCGCTTGGTGTCCAGCCCCATGTCCTTGCCGATCATCAGCAGCAGCCGCCGCGAGTCGTCGGCGTCGTAGATCGAGAAGTTGGAGTTCAGCCCCGGCAGCAGCGAGGCCTGGTTGCGCAGGATCCGCACGCAGGTGGAGTGGAACGTCGACACCCACATCGAGCGGGCGCGCGGGCCGACCAGACCCACCACGCGCTCGCGCATCTCGGCGGCGGCTTTGTTGGTGAAGGTGATGGCCAGCACCTGCCCGACCCCGATATCGCGGGCGGCCAGCAGGTAGGCGATCCGGCGGGTCAGCACCGCCGTCTTGCCGGAGCCGGCGCCCGCGACGATCAGCAGCGGGGCGCCCTCATGCAGCACCGCCTGGCGCTGTTGGGGGTTCAGGCCGTCGAGAAGGGCTTCGGCCTGCTCACCCGGGCTGGAATTCAGATCGGTCACGTGCAAACTCATGTCTGATCCAACTTACCGCTGTGAAACGACAGCCTTTGCGCTGGCGCGGCTGTTGATGGCACACTCTTTCTCGTGCTCATTAAGCAGCGGCGATTTTTCTACGGGTACCGGCCAGCGGTGCCCGTGGTCTAGCTGCTTCCCAGAGCCCCGCGGTCCGCTTCCGGATCCGGGGCTCGTCTCTTGTGTGAGGCCCGAAACCGGATGAGACCAGACCCTCCACACAACGAGAATCCGGAGAATCCTGACATGACGATAGAAACCGAGCAGGTGTCTGACATCGATGACCTGCGCCAGGAGATCGACCGCCTCGACGCGGAGATCCTCGAGGCCGTCAAGCGTCGCACCGAGGTATCGAAGATCATCGGCAAGGCACGGATGGCCTCGGGCGGCACCCGGCTGGTGCACAGCCGGGAGATGAAGGTCATCGAGCGCTACAGCGAGCTCGGTCCCGATGGCAAGGACCTGGCGATGCTGCTTCTGCGCCTGGGCCGCGGCCGCCTCGGCCACTAACGCCCAAACGGACAAACGGGCGGAAAAGTGCGAGTAGATTTCGCCATTTCGTCGATCTCGGCGCCTCAGCGCAGCGCGTCCGTCAGCCACGGCGTCAACCACTCGACGGCCTCCGGCGTGGGGTGAACGCCGTCGCTGCGCATCTTGATGCCGTCGACCTTGGTGGTGTAGTACCCGTTGGGGCACATCTTCTTGTTCAGGTCGAGCAGGGTGACGTTGCGGCGTTGCTTGATCTCGCTGCGTAGCAAGCTGTTCCACCGGTCCACGCGCTCGGGTTTGTCCTCCGGATAGAGGCTGCCGTCCGGCTTTTCGGCACGCCGGTTGTACGGCTCGGTCGTCACCACCACGCGCGCCCCCGTCGACCCGAGGATGTCCAGGGCGCGGCCCAACTCGCCACGCAGGTAAGCGTCGTACGCCGGCTCGCCGATATGTGTCCAGCTGCCCTCGTTCATCCGGTCCACGATCTCCCAGCGCCCGATCATCAGCAGCACGACGTCGGGCCGGTCGTAGCTGATCCGCTGCGCCCACCGACTCGGCCAGGCGTCGCACTCGGGCTTCTGGTTCAGGGTCTGGCCGACATACCGGTAGGGGCCGCCGCGGGCGATCCCGCAGCCGATGGTCGTGTAGTTCGCGAAGTTCAGGCCGGGTGTCTCGGGCAGGTACCGCATCAACGTCCACGCGACGGAGTCGCCGAACACTGCGACGCTGCGGACGCCCGGGGTGCGCTGGCTCGACGCGGGCGCCTTCACCTCGACCGGCACTTCCGGTGCGATCAGCGCCGCGGAGTCGATGACGGGTCCCGGCGCAGGCGCATCGGGCTTCGTTCCGACCGGGACGATCAGCATCGTCACCGCCGCGGCGGTCGCGGCCGTCGCGCCCGCGAGCGGTAGCAGCGGCACCGTCAGCGGCCGCCACCGGCGGATGGGCTGTTCGAGCAGCCACCACGACGCCGCAGCCATCGCAATCGTCGCCGCGCATCGCGCCGCGAACAGCGACCAACCCGTCCATCCGGTGCGTTCGCCGTTGAGCACCAAGAAGATTGGCCAGTGCCACAGGTAGACGCCGTAGGAGATCGCGCCGAGCGCCACCAGCGGTCGCCACGCCAGTATTCGGGCGACGGGTCCGCCCTGGTCGAGCGCCACCGGCGCGACGACGAGCACGGCCGCCACCGCGACCACGATCAACAGCCCGCGGCGAAACTCCAGGGCGCTGCCGGTCGCGAAGTGGGCCGTCACGCCCAGCATCGCCAGGCCGATCAGCGAAAGGCCACCCGCGGCCCACCGCCGCCACCGCGTCCGGATCAGTGTCCCGCCCGCTGTCAGCACCGACCAATCCCGCACCAGCAGGGCCGCGGCGGCGGCGCCGACGAGCAGGGCCTGCGCCCTGGTGTCGGTGCCGAAGTAGATGCGGTTCAGCGTCGTGTCGCTGGTGAACCAGATCGCGGCCGACGCCGAAGCCAGGACACCGGCGAAAGCCAACCCGAACACCGCCCACCGCGCCTTCGAGCGGAAGACGAAGGCGATCGCGATGATCAACACTGGCCAGACGAGGTAGTACTGCTCCTCGACGCCCAGCGACCAGGTGTGCTGCAGCGGCGACGGGGTGACGCCCTGCGAGAAGTAGTCGGTCTTCTGCGCGACGAACGCCCAGTTGGAGATCCAGAAGAACGAGGCGACGGCGTCGTCGCGCATCGTGGCGGTGGCCTCGGACGGGAACAGGTCGCGCGCGGCGACGACCGCCAGCACCATCACGATCAGCGCAGGCAGCAACCGCCGGGCCCGGCGAATCCAGAACCCCGCAAGGCCGATGCGGCCCGCGCCGGACAGCTCATCAAGCAGCAGCGACGTGATCAGGAATCCGCTCAGCACGAAGAACACGTCGACGCCGAGGAACCCACCGGACAGGCCAGGGACGCCGCCATGGTCGGCGAGCACGAGAGCGACCGCGACTGCACGCACTCCGTCCAGCGCGGGAATTCCGCGGCCCCCAGCGACGTATCGGCGCGGCCCGACACGGACCGGCGCCGCAGTCACGTCCATGCCCTCCCATACCGGATACGAGCATGGAAGTTTATTGGCCGTCGGGCGCCGAATCCGGAAGGCGCGCCCCGATTTACGCGGCTACTTCGTCAGCGCGATGTACTTCGTGTCGAGGTACTCCTCGATACCCTCGACGCCGCCCTCGCGGCCGAAGCCCGACTCCTTGATCCCGCCGAACGGCGCGGCCGCATCGGAGATCACCCCGCGGTTCACGCCGACCATGCCGGACTCGATGCCTTCGGCCACCCGCAGCGCGCGATCCAGCGACTTCGTATAGACGTATGCCGCCAGCCCGTATTCGGTGTCGTTGGCCGCGGCGACGCCTTCCTCTTCGGTGTCGAAGCCGGTGATCGGTGCGACGGGTCCGAACACCTCTTCCTTGAGGATGCGCGCGTCGGCGGGGACGTCGGCAAGCACGGTGGCCGGGTAGAAGTTCCCGGGTCCGCCGGGTGCGACGCCGCCGACCGCAACCGTCGCGCCACGCGATACGGCGTCGGAGACCAGCTCGGTGACCGTCGCGACCTGCTTGGCGTTGATCAGCGGCCCCAGCGTCGACGACTCGTCGATGCCCTTGCCGAGCGTGAACTCGCTCATCCGCTTCACCAACTTCTCGGTGAACTCCTCACGCACCGCGTTGGCCACATGGAAGCGGTTGGCCGCAGTGCACGCCTCGCCGCCGTTGCGCATCTTGGCCAGGATGGCGCCGTCGACGGCGGCGTCCACGTCGGCGTCGTCGAACACGATGAACGGTGCGTTGCCGCCCAGTTCCATCGATGTCCGCAGCAGTGTCTCAGCGGACTGCTTGACCAGCGCCTTGCCGACGCCGGTGGACCCGGTAAAGGTCAGCTTGCGCAGCCGGCCGTCGTTGATCAGCGTCTCGGTGACCGGCCGCGGGCTGTTGGTCGGCAGCACCGAGAGCACACCCTTCGGCAGGCCGGCCTCATCCATCAGCTTGGCCAGCAGCAGCATGGTCAGCGGGGTCTCCTGCGCGGGCTTGACGATCATCGTGCAGCCCGCGGCGAACGCCGGGCCCATCTTGCGGGTGCCCATGGCGAGCGGGAAGTTCCACGGCGTGATCGCGTAACAGGGGCCGACCGCCTGCTTGGTGACGATGATCCGTCCGTTGCCCGCCGGGCTCGGCGTGAACCGGCCGCCGATGCGCACCGCCTCCTCGGCGAACCACCGGAAGAACTCGGCGCCGTAGATGACCTCACCCTTGCTCTCGGCGACGACCTTGCCCATCTCCAGTGTCATCAGGGCAGCGATGTCGTCGGCGCGTTCGGTGATCGTCTCGAACACCGACCGCAATATCTCGCCACGCTTGCGTGGCGCGGTGGCGGCCCACTCGGCCTGCACAGCGCAGGCGGCGTCCAGGGCGGCCTTCGCGTCCTCGGGTGTGGCGTTGGCGACAGCGACCAGCACCTGGTCGTCAGACGGGTCGAGCACGTTGAACGTCGATTTGCCTTCGCGTTCCTCACCACCGATCCACAGCCCGGTGGGTACTGACGACAACAGCTTGGCGGTATCCATGCTTCCTCTCTTACACCTTTGTTCAATCGTGCGCACTAGGGTCGAAAGTATGACCGCCGATGAGCGCTCGCGCGAAGAGCCGACCAGCACAGATACGCAGCAGATTCCCGATATCGCAGCAACTCCCGCCTGGGCCGCGCTATCTCGGCACCACGACGAAATCGGTGCGAAAAGCCTGCGCGACTTCTTTGCGGACGACCCCGACCGCGGCAGCGAGCTGACATTGACGGTGGGCGATCTGTACATCGACTACAGCAAGCACCGGATCGACCGCGAGACGCTGAAGCTGCTCATCGACCTGGCCCGCACCGCCCGCCTCGAACAACACCGCGACGCGATGTTCTCCGGTGTCCACATCAACACCTCCGAGAACCGTGCCGTGCTGCACACCGCGCTGCGGCTGCCGCGCGGCGCCGAGCTGAACGTCGACGGACAGAACGTCGTCGAGGACGTCCACGATGTGCTCGACAGGATGGGCGACTTCACCGACCGCCTGCGCAGCGGTGAGTGGACGGGCGCCACCGGTGAGCGCATCAAGGCCGTGGTCAACATCGGCATCGGCGGCTCGGATCTCGGTCCGGTGATGGTGTACGGCGCGCTGCGTCACTATGCCGATGCGGGTATCTCCGCGCGGTTCGTCTCCAACGTCGACCCCGCCGACCTGGTGGCCAAGCTCGACGGACTCGACCCCGCCACAACCCTTTTCATCATCGCGTCCAAGACGTTCTCCACGCTCGAGACGCTCACCAACGCCACAGCGGCTCGCCGCTGGCTCACCGACGTGCTCGGCGACGCCGCGGTCTCGAAGCACTTCGTGGCGGTGTCGACGAACAAGAAACTGGTCGACGACTTCGGCATCAACACCGACAACATGTTCGGCTTCTGGGACTGGGTCGGCGGCCGCTACTCGGTGGACAGCGCGATCGGGCTGTCGGTGATGGCGGCCATCGGCCGCGAGCGCTTCGCCGAATTCCTTGCCGGGTTCCACATTGTCGATGAGCACTTCCGCACCGCACCGCTGGAGGCCAACGCGCCGGTCCTGCTGGGACTAATTGGGTTGTGGTACAACAACTTCTTCGACGCCGAGACGCGTGCGGTGCTGCCATACGCCAACGACTTGGCGCGGTTCGCCGCGTACCTGCAACAGCTGACGATGGAGTCCAACGGCAAGTCGGTGCGGGCCGACGGCACGGCGGTCGGTGCCAGTACCGGCGAAATCTTCTGGGGCGAGCCGGGCACCAACGGCCAGCACGCCTTCTACCAACTGCTGCACCAGGGCACGCGATTGATTCCCGCCGACTTCATCGGGTTCTCCCAGCCGATCGATGACCTCGCGACGGCGGACGGCACGGGCAGCATGCACGACCTGCTGATGAGCAACTTCTTCGCCCAGACCCAAGTGCTGGCCTTCGGTAAGACCGCACAGGAGATCGCCGCGGAGGGCACCCCGCCAGAGGTGGTGCCGCACAAGGTGATGCCGGGCAACCGGCCGACGACATCGATCCTCGCCACCAAGCTGACGCCGTCGGTGGTCGGCCAGCTGATCGCGCTTTACGAGCACCAGGTGTTCACCGAGGGCGTCATCTGGGGCATCGATTCGTTCGACCAGTGGGGCGTCGAGTTGGGCAAGACCCAGGCCAAGGCGCTGCTGCCGGTGATCACCAACGACGACGCCCCGCCGAAGCAGTCCGATTCGTCGACCGATGCGCTGGTCAGGCATTACCGCGCCGAGCGCGGTAGATCAGGCTAGGCGTCGGGGCTCGGTTTGATCCAGCCAAGGATCATCGCGGGCGTGCACCCGCCGATCAAAGCACGGTCAGCGCCATCAGGCCACCGGCGTAGGCCATGTCGACGTCGGTTCCGCGGGTGATGACTGCGCCGATGATCAGGTAGCCGATCGGGACCAGCATCAGGTTCTGGGTCACGGTCAGGCCGATCGAGCGCGCGGTGTTTCGCTGCTGCACCTCGTACTCGTCGAGCGCTGCCTGCGGGGCGTCGCCCTGCCTGGACGACACGATCTGCAGCGCGATCCACAGCGGGAAGAAGACCAGGCAGGCCGGCAACCACAGTAGCGGAGCCCAGCGAACTCCGAACGCGCACAACAGACTTACCCCGAACATGAATGCGAACGTGACGGTCAGGCTAACCACCAGGAGCCGGCGCTTGGGCTGTGTGCGCCAGCCGGGAAGGGCGTTCGCGTAGGTGCGTTCGTGCTTGAGGAACCGCCGGGTCCGATAGTTCTGGTACCGGTCGATGAGCGTCGGTTCAGTCTGCGCGGTCGAGCGGAACATCGTTGTCGCCTCCTTGCGTCGGTGTCGGCTTGCGGTAGAGCACGGCAGACAACGGATTGAACGGCTTGCGTGAGAACACCGCCTCCACGGGCAGGTCGAAGACGTCGCAGATACGGAACGCGAGGTCGAGGCTGGGATAGTGGTCGCCCCGCTCCAGCGCCCCCACGGTTTGGGGGTTGACGTCGACCAACTCCGCGAGCTGTGCCCGAGACATCCGCCGCTCGGCGCGCAGTACCCCGATGCGGTTGTGGATCGGGAGGGTTTCCCCTCGTCTCACCGGACTCATACAACATATCGTTGTAAAAACCCAACACAATGTCAAGACCGCAGACAGACCACCGCGGCGCACGTTCGTCGGGAGAGCCGTGCGCCGCGGTGCGGTCTATGTGGCTTGCTTACCCCACAGGGGGCGCTGGAATAGTGGTGCAGTATCCCGGGACGCAACCGCTGGCGCCGCCAGGACCTGCTTCGCCGAACACGCCGCCCGGAACCGCGCCGGAGGCGCCCCCGGGACCGGCTTGACCGGCCGGCCCACCCGGGACCGCGCCGGCGGCGCCGTCGGGGCCAGCGACGGGAGGTGCACACGGGGTGCCGTCGACGTTGACACAGGGAGGAGGTGGTGGCGGCTGGGCACCAGCCACGGGGGCCATGGCGATCGCCGAAGCGGCCGCCGCGCCCGCGAACAACATGGGCATCATCTTCGACAGTTTGGCGTTCATAGAGTTCGGCTACCACGAACGCCGTACGGCTAAACCTAAAGAGCGACTAAGCAAACCGTGCGGTAAATCTTAAGGGCAGCACCTTGAGCAGCGCGACCAGTGGCGCCCACGGCCATGTCGGCACCACCGCGCGGCCACGTTCGCGCTCGATCGCGTCGACCATCGCTTTGGTGCCGGTTTCGTTGTCCACCATCAACATCGTCGTCTTCGACCTTGCCGTCATCTCCGACTCGATGTAGCCAGGTTCGAGCACCGTGACCCTTATCGGCCCGTTGACATACTCCGCGCGCAGCGATTCACCCAAGGACGTGACGCCGGCCTTGCTCGCGGCGTACGCGGCCTTGACGCCGGGCACGCCCTTGTTGCCCAGCACCGAAGAGATCAGCACCAGGTGCCCGCCGCCCGAGTCCTTGAAAATTTCGATCGCCGTCTCGATTTGCACAAGTGCCGCAACGAGATTCGTCTCTATAGTGGCCTTGTTTGCCCACAGCTTGCCCGATCCCAGCGGCGCGCCCTTGCCGATCCCCGCGTTGACGATGATGCGATCGATCCCGCCGAGTTCGTAGGACAGCGCGGCGAACACCTTCGGCACCTGCTCGTGGTCGTTGACGTCCAGCACGGCGACCGCAACGGTGATACCGGGATGACGCTCGAGGAGTTCGGCCCGCAACTCGTCGAGTCGGTCGGTGCGGCGAGCGCACAGCGCAAGGTCGCGCCCCTTGGCAGCGAACACCCTGGCCATACCGGCGCCAAGCCCCGAACTGGCACCCGTGATCAAGATCTTCTGACGAGTCATGGCAGCAGGGTATCCATCGCGGCAAACCTTTACAGATGATGGGTCAATGATCCGTAACCGTCACATGCCGATGTTGATCGCCGGTTCGCTGGTGATCGGCCTCCTTGTCCCCGCTACCGCCAACGCTGAGCCCGTCAACACGATGTACAAGCTCGTCGACGTCGCGTCGCAGCGACTGGCGACCGCCGATCCGGTGGCGGCGAACAAGTGGATCAACGGCGGCCCGATCACGGATCCGCAGCGTGCAGGTGTGGTACTGGATCAGGTGGCAGGCGAGGCCCGGGCGCATGGCATCGACGAGCAGTACGTGCGAACGATCTTCACCGATCAGGTCAGCGCAACGGAAGGCCTTGAATACACCCGGTTCGGGCAGTGGAAGTTCGATCCGGCCACGGCGCCGAAATCCGCGCCGGACCTGTCAGCCTCGCGCTCGGAGATCGACGGCTACAACACGACGATGGTGGACGAGATTGCGCGGCTGTGGAATTCGCTGCACAGCCCCGGTTGCGATGCCGAGCTGTCAAGCGCGAAGGCCGCGGTGATCGCCGACCGTCATCTCGATCCGCTGTACCAGCAGGCGCTTTCGTCGGCGACGCGGTCCTACTGCCGGCTCATTTGAGCAGTCGCGACAGCCGCCGATCGGCCAGCACCTTGCCGCCGGTCTGGCACGTCGGGCAGTACTGAAAGGACTTGTCCGCGAACGACACTTCGCGCACGGTGTCACCGCATACCGGGCACGGCATGCCCGTTCTGGCGTGCACCCGCAGACCCGAACGCTTCTCGCCCTTCAGGGTGGCGGCCTGCTGCCCGACGGATCGGGATACGGCGTCGGTGAGCACCGAGATCACCGCGTCGTGCAGCGCCGCCAACTGCGCGTCCGTCAGCTTGCCCGCGGTGGCGAACGGGGAGATCTTGGCGACGTGCAGGATCTCGTCGCTGTAGGCGTTGCCGATTCCGGCGATCACCTTCTGATCGGTGATGACCGTCTTGATCCGGCCGCTGTTGCCCGCGAGCACGCCCGCGAGGTCCTCCGGGCCCAACGACAGCGCGTCGGGGCCGAGCGCGGCGATGCCCGGTACCTTGGCCGGGTCGTCGACCAACCATACCGCGAGCCGCTTTTGGGTGCCCGCCTCGGTGAGGTCAAAACCGGGCGCCTCCCCTGGCGTGCCGAGATGCACGCGCAACGCGATCGGCCCCTTGCCGGGTTTCAGCGGCGCCGCCGCAAGCTTGTCCGACCAGCGCAGCCAGCCCGCCCGCGACAAGTGGGCGATCAGGTGCAGGTCGCCCGACTGCACCCCGAGGTACTTACCCCACCGGTTGGCGTCGGTGACCGTCTGGCCGTGCAGCACCGAGATCGGCGGGTCGAACGTCTTGAGCACCGAGAACGCCGACACATCGATGCGGCCGATGGTCAGCCCGACGGCGTGGCGACGCAGGTGGTCGGCGAGTGCTTCGATCTCAGGTAGTTCGGGCATGGCTCCAGTGTGCCGATAGTGTGCCGATCAAGTGTGCACGCGGCGCCCGGCATCGCGGGTGAGCAGGGACAGCACCCAGCTCACGATCGACAGCACGATCGCGGCCCAGATAGCCGTCCACCAGAAGTCGTCGATGGACAGACCCCAATGGGTCGTGTGCTCGGTGATCCACGACGTGATCCACAGCATCAACGCATTGATGACGATGTGGATGAGCCCGAGCGTCAGGATGTACAGCGGAAGCGAGATGATCTGCACGATCGGTTTGATGATCGCGTTGACCAGACCGAAGATCACCGCGACAACGAAGATGATGCCGATCCGCGACAGCGTCGTGTCGCCGCCGACGAAGCTGATGCCGGGCACGAGCGCCGTCACTATCCACAGAGCGACCCCAGTCAGCGCGGCACGCACCAAAAACGACCCCATGGGCAAATCCTGCCACGGGAATAGGCTTTTGATCGTGGACTACGCCCAGCACACCATCGATCTGGCCCGCAAAAACGTCGCCGAGGGCGGACGCCCGTTCGCGACGGTCATCGTCAAGGACGGCGAGATCTTGAGCGAAAGCGCCAACAAGGTCGCCCAGACCCGCGATCCAACCGCGCACGCGGAGATCCTGGCGATCAGGGACGCGTGCACGAAACTCGGCACCGAGCACCTCGAAGGGACCACCATCTACGTGCTGGCCCACCCCTGCCCGATGTGCCTCGGCTCGCTGTACTACTGCTCACCCGACGAAGTCGTCTTCCTGACCACTCGCGACGCGTATGAGCCTTATTACGTCGACAACCGAAAGTATTTCGAGCTCAACACCTTCTACGACGAGTTCGCCAAGCCGTGGGAGTCGCGGCGGCTGCCGATGCGTTATGAGCCGAGTGACGCCGCGGTCGACGTGTACCGGTACTGGCGTGAGCTCAACGCCGATTAACCCGGTGGTCGCAGCAGGTAGGTGTCCATGATCCAGCCGTGCCGCGCGCGGGCGTCGGCGCGCAGGTCGACGATCGCAGAGCCGACCTCACCGACGGTGCCCGCCACCAGCAGCTCGTCGGCCGTGCCCAGGTAGGCGCCCCACCAGATGCGCGTGTCGGGCGGGCATTCGCGAAACGAACAGTCGCCGTCGAGCATCACGACGGCGGCCCCGGACAACCCGTTCTCGCGCAGCTGCCTGCCGGTCGTGATCAACACCGGCTCGCCGACATCGTTGAGCGGGATGCGGTGTCGCGCGGTGAGCGCCTGGATCGCGGTGATGCCGGGGATGACGTCGTAGTCGATGTCGACGTGGCTGGCGACGGCGTCCAGGATGCGCAGGGTGCTGTCGTACAGCGACGGGTCACCCCAGGCGAGAAAGGCGCCGACGCCATTCGTGTCGAGTTCGGCGTCGATGGCGTCGGCCCAGATTCTGGCGCGTTCGGCGTGCCAATCGGCGACGGCCTGGCGATAGTCGCCGTCCTTGGCGCGCGGCGGATCGGGCAATGCGACGAAGCGGTAGCCGCGTTCGTGGATGAACCGTTCACAGATCTGGCGCCGCAGCGCAACGAGGTCGTCCTTCTGCAGGCCCTTGTCCATGGCGAAGAACACGTCGGTGTCGTTGAGCGCGTCGACCGCTTGCGCCGTCACGTAGTCGGGATCTCCGGCGCCGATGCCGATCACGTGAATGCGACGAGTCACGCACGCGAGTATGCGCTAGCCTCGATCTTTCGTGAGCGAGCTCGACATTGAGTAGCTGGGCTGGTTGTGGCCGTGTCGGCTGTAGTCGTGCGTGGTCCCCGGCGCGGTGTCGCCGGTTGTCCTGGTTCCTGGTTGATGGGACGGATGGTTCAGGTCAGATCAGCACGGCCAGCCGGTGGTGGCCGCTGGTAATGAGATCGGTCCAGGGCCATCGTTGGGAGAAGCGCAGGATGCGTCGGCGGCCGGTGGTGATGAGCCGCCCGGCGACGGCCAGTAGCCGCAGCCGTAGCCGTTTGGGTTCCCAGGTTCGGGCGGCCTGGTCGGGCCAGGCCAGCAGCTGGGTCCAGGTGAGCAGTTCGGCGGCGAGCTGGGCGAGTTCGAGCCAGATCTGGTTTTTGGCGAACGCCTGCAGCGGCAGGTTGGTCAGGCCGGTGTCCTTGAGCCCGCGGATGCGGTCCTCGGCGCGGGCCCGCAGCCGGTGACGGACTTCCAGGTCGGCCAGCCGCCCGCCGCGGGTGTTGGTGGCGAATACGGTGAGGCGCCAGCCCTCGTGGTCGGTGATGCGCAGCTGGGCGCCGGGATGGGGACGTTCCCGGCGGGCGATCACCCGCATTCCCGGTGGCCAGCCGACGAAGGTCGCGGGCAGCCATCGGGTCAGCTCGGCGACCTGGGCACCGTCGCGGGGGTTGCCGTCCACGTCCAGTGCTTTTCGCCAGGCCTGTTGGGGTAGCGCGGCGAGCGCGTCTTGGACGGGTTGGCGGGCGTAGACCCCTACCGAGTACTGCAACCCGAGGTTGGTGACGTGCCACAGGAACGGCTGCACACCCGAGCCGGTGTCGCCGCGCACCAGCACTCGGGAGCGGGTCTGCTCGGGCAGCTGGGCCAGCGCGGCGTCGAGGACCGCGATCTGGTCGGCGGCGTCGTTGGCGTTGGCCCGCCCGGGGCGCAGCATGCCCACCAGCGGCTCTCCGGTGCCGCCCGCACCGTGGTCAACAAAGGCGAGCATGGGGTGAAACCCGAAGCCCCGCTTGAAGTTCGCGGTCGCGCCCTCCTTCTCCGAATGCGACCCGACCAGCGTGGCATCCAGATCGACCACGACCTGATCCGTGCTCGGAATCGGCCGGTGATGGGCCCACACCTTGGCCCGCGCGCCGGCCCGAGCAGCACGGATCGCGGTAATCACCGTGGCCGAGTCATCGCCCAGGCCCTCGATCAGCCGACTGATCGTCGGGTCGGAGGCCACCGCGCCGTACAACTCCGGCTGGGCCCGCAGCACCGCGACATCGGCCAAACAGTCACCACCCAGCGCGATCGTGACCGCCAGATCCAGCACCGTCTTGCCCGGATCATGCACCGACCGAGCCGGTCGCCACGACGCCAGACCACGCGAGAGACCCGCCGCCAAACCACTCACAGCCGCGGTCTGCAGCAGCATCGACCCACCCGCTGATGAGATCAGCGACTCGCCGCCAGCCTCAACACGAACCCGAGAACCAGAGGGGATATTCTTCACCTACGGAGTGCCTTTCAGCTTGCAGAACCTGGACCTTAGACAAGCCAAGTTTCTCAAGCAGGACAGGCACTTCCGTGCATTACACGCCCATCACCAACCACACGTCACGAAAGATCGAGGCTAGGCGTCTTTCCCGTGGCTGCGGCGTATCCGCTTGGCGAGCTTCACATCCTTTTCCACCGCTGCTTTCATCTTGTCGATGACGCGGGTGTCCTTGGGAGGCAACTGGAGTTCACGTTCGGCAGGCATGCCGGCCTGCAGTTGGCGGGCGCGTTCGAGTTCGGAGTCCAACTCCGCGCCGAACAGTAACGCCAGATTGGTGATCCAGAGCCACAACAGGAAGATGATGACGCCGGCTAACGCGCCGTACGTCTTGTTGTAACTGCTGAAGTTCGCGACATAGAGGCCGAAGCCCACCGACGCCACTACCCACGTCAGGATGGCCAGCGCCGAACCCACGCTCATCCACCGGAACCGTGGCTGCTTGACGTTCGGCGTCACGTAGTAGAGGACCGCGACGGCTACGACCACCAAGACCAGAATCACGGGCCACCGCACGATGTTCCAGGTCGTCAACGCCGCATCGCCGAGACCGATGGCATCGCCGACGGTGCGGGCCACCGGGCCGCTGACCGCGAGCATCAGCGCGACGGCAGCAGCCAGCACCAGCCCGCCGAGCGTGAGCACCACCTGCAGCGGCCGCAGCTTCCACACCGGCCGTCCCTCGTCGATCTCGTAGACACGATTCATCGCGCGGCCGAAGGCACCGACGTAACCCGATGCCGACCACAACGCCGTCACGATGCCGACCAGCAGCGCGAAGCCGGCGGACGGCGACTCGACCAGTTGCTGGATCGTCGGACGCAGCGTGTCGACCGCGGAGGACGGCGCCAGATCCGAGGCGATGTCGAGTACCGCGTCGGTGGTTCTGCGGCCCTGACCGATGACGCCGAGCAGCGAGACCATCACCAGCAATGCCGGAAACAGGGACAGCACCGCGTAGTAAGTCAACGCGGCGGCCAGGTCGGTGCATTGGTCGTGCTGAAATTCGCGGGCCGTTTTCCGCAGCACATACAGCGCCGACGGCTTGGTCAAATCGGTCGGCGAGTCGGGCTTGCGCGGGTCGTCAGGGTCGGGCGGGCGGTCTTTTTCGTTGGCTACATCAAT
The DNA here is from genome assembly GCA_963848855.1 of uncultured Actinomycetota bacterium. Taxonomy (GTDB): domain Bacteria; phylum Actinomycetota; class Actinomycetes; order Mycobacteriales; family Mycobacteriaceae; genus Mycobacterium. Next base: position 159,507 of record CAWKFL010000001.1, on the reverse strand, counting down.
TGCCATACCGGTCGATACCCGGCAGGGTATGAACCAAACGCTGACCAGGCAATACCTCAGGTATGCGGTACCGTTGGTATTGACAACCTGACTCCCGGTTACCTACCGTCGAAGGGCCACAACGAAGGGACGTCGACGATGACTGCACCCACTCGTCAAGAGTTTGCCGAACGCTTGTTGAAGGGCTCGGTCAAGAAGTCGTACGCACCGATCGTCGACATCGACTGGGACGCGCCGCTGGACCCCGACAAGTTCTTCCTGCCACCGGAGACGGTCTCGTTGTACGGCACACCGATGTGGGACGAGATGTCGCGCGAGCAGCAGATCGAGTTGTCTCGGCAGGAGCTCGTCAACACGTTGTCGGCGGGCATCTGGTTCGAGAACATCCTCAACCAGGCGCTGCTGCGCAAGATGATGCACCAGGACCCCACCGCCCGTTCCACCCACTACGAGCTCACCGAGCTCGGCGACGAGACCCGCCACATGGTGATGTTCGGCAAGGCAATCGAGCGGGTGGGCGCAAAACCGGTGCGCCCCAGGCGGTATCACCGCATCATCATCAACGCGCTGCCCTTCGCGTTCCAGGGTCCGGTGTTGTGGGTGGCCGCGCTGATCGGTGAGGAGATCTTCGACTCGTTGCAGCGGCAGATGATGGACGACGATGAACTGCAACCAATGGTGCAGCGGCTCATGCGCATTCACGTCACCGAAGAGGCCCGCCACATCCAGTTCGCACGCGACGGGCTGCGCAAACGCAGACCGACGATGCGCCGCGTTCCGCGGTTGTTCGTGGCCAATATCAACGGCCTTGGCGGCTACTTCTTCCGGTTTCTGTTCACCAACCGGGTCCCCTACCGCCGTCTCGGACTCGACGCCGATGAGGCGCGCCGCCTCGCGCGCAGCAGCCCGCACCGACACGAGGTACAGGTCACGGGCTTCGCTCCGCTGGCACAGTTTCTGGAGGAGGTCGGCCTGATGGGGCCGATCGCCCGTCGGATGTGGAAGCGCACCGGATTTCTGTGAGCGACTTCGAAGAAGTCCTGTTCATCGGGGCTGGCAGGCGAAGCGAGCACGCCGACCCCGTCTTCGACGAGCTCACCCACACCTGGACGGTGCCCACTCGATCCGGCGAGTGCATACGGGCCAGGATCGTCATCGCCACTGACGGCGCACTACCCCCGATAGTCCGTCCGGATTCCGATCCGACCGGGCCGTACCTCGGGGTGGCGGTGCACGGTTTACCGAACTACTTTCTGATCACCGGGCCGGACACCGCCGCGCAGAAGCGCTACATCGCAGCGTGTTTGCAGCACATGGCGGACAGCGGCAGCACCCGAATCGAGGTGCGCTACAGCACGCAACGCACCTTCAACATGAGCCCGCAGGAACCGACCAGGGATCGCAGCGTTCGCTACTGGCGACGGATGACCAAGCACATCCCGTCGGCGTTCGACGCCAGCTCGCACATCGCTGTCGACCCGGATCTGTACGACGGCCCCGCGGCGCTGTGCATCGGGACTGACCGTCGCGACGTCAGGGTGCGCCTGACCGGCCACATCGACCCGATCGACGGGCGATACCACTGGCAGGGAACGGTTTTCGACGCGCTCGAGGGCGTGAAACTGCCCCAGACGGCGACGCTCACGGTCCGCGATCGCACAGCGGACGCACGCCTGGTCGAACGCACCCCGCAGGGCGGCTACTCCGTCGCCGGGGTCGGGTTGCCACCGTTCGCACTCGACGACATCGAGGTGGCCGTACCCGTCCGGTAACGGAATGCGGCTACGAGCAGGACAACCGCGAACACGCCGCCAAAGACGCCTGAGATCAACAACGGCAGGCGGCCGTCGGCACCCCACAGGAACCCGGCCCACAGGCCGGCCGCCAGCACCGCGAAGCCGCTGGCGCCCTGGAACACGCCCTGGGCGCTGGCCTGCAGATCGGACCCGATCAGCGTCGAGATCCACGCCTTCCCAACGCCATCCGTGCATCCGGTGAACAACCCGTATATCCCGATCAACACCCACGCCGTCACCGTGTCGGTGGTCAACCCCAGCCCGGTGTAGCCGACCGCGAAAAACACCAAGCCGATGCCGAACACCGCGGGCCGCGGAATGCGGTCGGCCAGCACGCCCGCGGGGTAGCTCGACACCGCGTAGACGGCGTTGTAGGTGACGTAGGCCAGAATCACCTCGACGACTGAGAAGCCGATCTCGTTGAGCCGCAACAGCAGCAAGGCGTCCGGGAAGTTGACGACACCGAACGCGACGAGCACGGCCGTCACTCGCCAGTAGCGTCGCGGCAGCTCGCCAACCCGCGCGAACACCGCGCGTCGATGCGGAATCACCCGTCGCCCTTCGCGAACGAGGAACACCAATGCGACCGACAGGACGGCCGGAATGACGGCCACCCACAACAACGGCGCGATCTGGTGATCGAGCAGTTCGTATCCCAGCAGACCGAGCAGCGGACCGACGACGGCACCGAGGGTGTCCATCGCGCGGTGAAAACCGAACACCCGGCCGCGAGCCGCGTCGTCGATGCCCGCGACCAGCAGTGCATCACGCGGCGCGCCTCGAATGCCCTTGCCGAGCCGGTCGACGACCCGTCCGGCGAGCACGCCAGGCCACGCCGAGGCGGCGGCCACCATCACCTTGCCAAGGGCCGCCATGCCGTACCCGGTCGCGATCAACGGACGCCGCGCAAACCGGTCACCGAGCGGTCCCGAGGCCAGCTTGGTCAGCGACGCCGCGCCTTCAGCCGCGCCTTCGATGGCACCGACCACCGCCGCGGGGGCACCAAGCACCGACGTCAGGTAGATGGGCAGCAGCGGATAGAGCAGTTCGCTCGCGGCATCTTGAAGAAAGGAGACCGCAGAGAGCACCCGCACATTGCGGGTGAGCCAGCCGCGCACCTACGCCATGATGCCCGTTCTACGCAGGGTTCTCATTGGTCAGGGCGTGAAAACCCTTCGCTTGCGCCCTGGCGAGCGCCGCACGCACCAAGCCGACGATCAAGCCCTGGATAGCAGCGGCTATGAAGGCTTCCTGCGTCGAGCGCGACAGGTCCATCGGTTCGGGCGGCTCCCGGTCAGAGGGGCTGACTCGCTGCCAGATCTCGGTGAAGATCTTGCCGGCCAGCAGGCCCCCGGCGACGCTGCTGAGGATGGACAGGGGCTTGTACATGGTTTTGGCCGTGCTCATGACCACGGCTTTCCCTACGGCGGGATCCCTAAACCGTGGACTAGAACACGTTCTAGTATTGGGGCGTGCGATTCACCTACGCGGAATCACTGACCGACCCGAAGTACTACGGCCCGCTGGCGCAGGCGGCCGAGGCGGCCGGCTTTCACGCCATGACCATCGCGGACAGCCTCGCCTATCCCTACGAATCGGACTCGACGTATCCGTACACCGCCGACGGCAACCGCGAGTTCCTCGACGGCAAGGAGATCATCGAGGCTTTCGTGCTGACCAGCGCCCTGTGCGCGGTCACGACGACGCTGAAGTTCAACATGTTCGTCCTCAAACTGCCGATCCGGCCGCCTGCACTGGTGGCCAAGCAGGCCGGATCGGTGGCCGCGCTGTTCGACAACCGACTCGGGCTAGGCGTCGGCACCAGCCCGTGGCCCGAGGACTACGAGTTGTTGGACGTTCCATTCGCCAGGCGCGGCAAGCGGATGGACGAGTGCATCGAGATCGTCAAGGGCCTGACGAGCGGCGAGTACTTCGAGTTCCACGGCGAGTTCTACGACATCCCGAAAACGAAGATGTCGCCGGCGCCCACCAAGCCCGTTCCGATCCTCGTCGGCGGCCACGCCGACGTCGCCCTGAAGCGCGCAGCGCGAAACGATGGCTGGATGCACGGCGGCGGCGACCTCGACGATCCGGCGGCTCTCGACCGATACATCAACCGGCTCAGGCAGATTCGCGAGGAGGAGGGTCGGACGGGGCCGTTCGAGATCCACGCGATGTCGCTCGACGCTTACAAGCCCGACGGGATCAAGCGGCTCGAGGACCGGGGTGTCACCGACATCATGGTGGGCTTCCGGATCCCCTACATCGTCGGCCCCGACACCGAGCCGCTCGACAACAAGATCCGCAACATCGAGAAGTATGGGGAGAAGGTGATCGCCAAGCTGTAGAGGGTTACCTAACAGCGCCGTCGGGTAACCGAATCACTGATGGCAACCACCGGTCCGCCCCAAACGTTAACCGTCATCACAAAGGCGGTCAGGAACGTGGCAGTGCTCGGCGCCAGCGGAGTACTCGACAGTTCCGCCTACCTCCCGTTGCGGGACAAGATCATCCAGGTGGCGCTCGAGGAGCCCGCCGCCGTCGTCATCGATGTCAGTGATTTGACGGTGGCAGACCCTTCGGCGTGGCTGGTCTTCACCAGCGCGCGGTGGCACGTTCACCGGTGGCCGAATGTCCCGTTAGCGCTCATCTGCAGCAATAAGGCCGGGCGCGCCGCCGCCGAGCACGGCGGCGTCACCCGGTACGTCCCGGTCTATCCGACACTCGACGCGGCGCTCGATGCACTGCCGCGGTCCCGCCGGATCCGCCACCGCGCCCGCGCGGATCTGCCTGCGAGGAACAGCAGCCTGCAGCGCGCACGCGAATTGGTGGCGGAATGGCTGACGGCATGGTCGCAATACGAGTTGATCGCGGTGACGCAGGTCGTTGTGACGTCATTCATCGAGAACGTTCTGCAACACACGGACAGTAGGCCCCAGATGCGGCTGGAAGTCTTTGGCACCGCCCTTGCCGTTGTGGTGCAGGATTCGAGCCATTCCCCGGCGGAGGTTCGAGAGCCGGCGTGGGCGCGCCCTGCGCCAGCTTCGAGCCTGCGAATCGTCTCGGCGTTGTGCCGCACGTGGGGGAATGCCCCAACGTCGACCGGCAAGGCGGTGTGGGCGTTGATCGGCCCAGAGAATCGGCTCTGAGGGGCGTCGTTACGGTCGATGTGTCAGAGGGCGTCGATGGCGGCCGGGCTGAGCACGTGGTCCAGCACCATCGTGGCGCTGCCGATCACCCCGGAGCGATCGCCGTACGTCGACGGCACCACCTGCAGCGTTCGCGTGGCGAGCGCGGTTGCGTTGCCGTACAACGTTTCTCGTAAACCCGCGACGAAAATGTCGTACGCACTTGACATGTCACCTGCCACCACCACCATCGCGGGGTTGAGCAGGTTGACCGCGGCGGCCAACACCTCTCCGATGTGCCGACCACTGTCCCGAATCATCCGGCGGGCGAGTGCGTCGCCACTGTTGGCCAGCTCGACCACGTCGCGCAAATGGCCGACGGCCCTGCCGCTCTCCTGCAGCGCACGGACCAACGCCCACCCGCTCGCGATCGCCTCGAGGCAGCCCGTATCTCCGCACCGACACGGCACACCCTGGGCAGCGGGGGTCTTGTTGTGCCCGAACTCTCCGGCCGCCGACACCGCCCCGCGCTGCAAAGCGCCACCGGAGATGATGCCCGCGCCCAGGCCCGTCGACGCCTTGATCACCAGCAGATCGTCGACGGCCTGGCGAGCGCCTCGGCGTTCGGCGAGGGTGATCACGTTGGCGTCGTTGTCGAGGATCACCGGCGCGTCCGTCAGCTCGGCGAAATAGGGCGGCAGCGGCACACCGTCCCAGCCGCTCATGATCGGCGAGTCCAGACTGCAGCCCTGCTGCCCGTCGACCGTGCCTGGCAGGCTCAGCCCGACACCGTAGATCCAGGCGTCGCGGTGCCCGGAATCGTCGAGCAGTTCATCGAGTCGCTTGACGATGTCGGGCATCAGATCATCGGGACCCAAACCCGGTTCCTGGTCGATATCGGTGGCCGCGAGGATCTCGCCGGCCAGATTGCACACCGCGAGCCGCGTTCGGCTCCTGCCGATCGCCGCCGACAGCACCACACCGGCGTCGGCGTTGAAAGAGAGGTAGGTCGCGGGGCGCCCACCCGTGGAGGGGGCGAGTTCGCGTTCGACCACCAGCCCCTGCGCGGCGAGCGGGGCCACGCGCGCGGACACCGCGGTGCGCGACAGGCCGCTGAGCTGGCGAATCTCGGAGCGGGTGATGTCCCGCCGCTCCCTGATCAAGGCATAGATGTCGCCGGCGGACATCGACGGTGAAGTCCGGGTTAACGCCATGGTTGCAAGCGTAACTCTAGTTACTTCTGTATTTCAAATACTTAAGTGCGTTTGCATTGCGTCCGAAGTCCCTCTACGGTGGGTCTTGATCGATTCACCTAACGAGGAGGACCGGATGCCAACCGCGACCGCGGTGGACCCTTGCGACTTCGTGATCTTCGGAGGCACGGGCGACCTGGCCGTACGCAAGCTGTTGCCGGCGCTCTACCTACGTGACCGCGATGGCCAACTCACCACCGACACCAGGATCATCGCCGTGGCCAGGGCAGGCCTCGACGAGCCCGGCTACCGCCACAAGATCCACGCTGAACTGGGCCGATTCGTCGCCGCCGAGCTGCTGGACGCCGCCACCGTCGACCGCTTCCTCGGTCGCCTGCGATTCGTCAGCATCGACCTCGCCGAACCCACCGACTACGCAGCCGTCGCCGACGTGCTGGCGCCGTCGAGCGTCGACATCCGCGTGTTCTACCTGGCCTGCGCGCCGGCCCTGTTCGGGCCGATCTGCCATGCGCTCAACGGCCAGGGGCTGGTCACCGCCTCGTCGCGGGTCGTGCTCGAGAAGCCGATCGGACACGACCTCGCGTCGGCACAGGCCATCAACGACGCGGTGGGCTCCGTCTTCGACGAACAGCAGATCTTCCGCATCGACCACTACCTGGGCAAGGAGAGCGTGCAGAACCTTCTTGTCACGAGGTTCGCGAACACGCTGTTCGAGCCGCTGTGGAATTCGAGCTGGATCGACCACGTCCAGATCACCGCAGCCGAATCGCTCGGTGTCGGTGCCCGCGGTGACTACTACGACAAGTCCGGTGCGCTGCGCGACATGCTGCAGAACCACCTGCTGCAGGTGCTGTGCCTGGTCGCGATGGAGCCGCCGACCTACATCGACCGCGAGACCGTGCGCGACGAGAAGCTCAAGGTGCTGCAGGCGCTCAAGCCGTTGTCGGCCGACGCCATCAAGCGCAACACCGTCACGGGCCAGTACGGGCCCGGCCTGGTCGACGGCGGAATCGTCGACGGATACCGTGCCGACGCCGAGAACCCCGACAGCACAACGGAGACGTTCGTGGCGGTCAGGACCGAAGTCAACAACTGGCGGTGGGCCGGGGTGCCGTTCTATCTACGCACCGGCAAGCGGATGTCGAAGCGGTCATCCGAGATCGTCGTCCAGTTCAAACCCGTTCCGCTGCCGATGTTCCCGGGCAGCGACGGCGCATCCGAACCGAACCGACTGATCATCTCCCTGCAGCCAGATGAAGAGATGCACCTGGAGATGACGGCGAAAGAGCCTGGGCCGGGCGGCATCAGGCTGCGACCAGTCTCGCTGGCGCTCAACTACACCGAGGCGTTCCAGCGCCGCTCCCCCGACGCGTACGAACGGCTGCTGATGGACGTGATGCGTGGTGACCCCACGCTGTTCATGCGCCGCGACGAGGTGGAAGCGGCCTGGACGTGGGCCGAGCCGATTTTGCAGAGCTGGCAGGACACCGGTCGCGTTCCGCGGCTGTATCCCGCCGGCACCGATGGACCCGTAGACGCCGCCACCCTGATCGAACGGGATAGCCGGCGCTGGCACGAAGGAAACTCATGATTAACCCAGTTGTGGCCGACGTTACGGCCAGAATCACCGAGCGCAGCGCGGATCGGCGCGGCGCCTATCTGGAGCGGATATCGGCGGCGGCCGAACGCGGGCCGGCCCGCGGGCGACTCGCGTGCGCCAATCTCGCGCACGGTTTCGCCGCCTCCGGCACCCGCGACAAGCAAGCACTGCGCCGCATGGTCAAACCGAACGTCGCGATCGTGTCGTCCTACAACGACATGCTCTCCGCGCACAAGCCGTTCGAGGACTATCCGGCACAGCTCAAGCAGGCGGTGCTGGAAGCCCGCGGCATCGCCCAGTTCGCGGGTGGGGTGCCTGCCATGTGCGACGGCATCACCCAGGGCCGCGAGGGCATGCAGTTGTCGCTGTTCTCCCGCGACGTGATCGCGATGGCGACCGCAATCGCGCTGTCCCACGACATGTTCGACGCCGCCCTGCTGCTGGGCGTGTGCGACAAGATCGTGCCCGGAATGCTCATCGGCGCACTCGGATTCGGGCACCTGCCCGCGATATTCGTGCCCGCCGGACCGATGACCTCGGGCCTGCCCAACGGTGAAAAGGCGCGGATCCGCCAGCTCTACGCCGAGGGCAAGGTCGACCGCGAAGCCCTGCTGGACGCCGAGGCCGCCTCCTATCACGGCCGTGGCACATGCACCTTCTATGGCACCGCGAATTCCAACCAGCTGCTGATGGAGGCGATGGGCCTACATCTGCCCGGCTCCAGTCTGGTCAATCCCGACACCCCGTTGCGCGATGCGCTCACCGTCGAAGCGGGCAAGCGGGTCACCGCACTGACCGCGATGGGCGAGGAATACACACCGGTCGGCGAGGTCGTCGACGAGAAGGCCATCGTCAACGGGTGCGTCGCGCTGCTGGCCACCGGCGGCTCGACCAACCACACCATGCACCTGGTCGCGATCGCCGGTGCCGCGGGCATCACGCTCACGTGGGACGACATCTCCGACCTTTCGGCGGTCGTGCCGCTGCTGGCGCGCGTCTATCCGAACGGTAAGGCGGACGTCAACCACTTCCATGCTGCGGGCGGGATGGCCTGCGTCATCAACTCACTGCTCGACGCCGGCCTCATGCATGAGGACGTCCGGACGGTCGCCGGTGACGGTCTGCGCCGTTACACCGCCGAGCCGAAGCTGGCCAGCGAGGGGCTGGGTTGGGTTGACGGGCCACGCATGAGCCTCGACGCCACCGTGCTGCGCGGCGCCGATGACCCGTTCGCACCCGACGGCGGGCTCAAGCGCCTGACCGGCAACCTCGGCACCAGCGTCATCAAGACGTCGGCCGTTGCGTCCGAGCACCGCGTGGTCAGCGCGCCTGCGGTCGTGTTCGACAGCCAGGAAGACTTCCTGGCTGCCTTCCAATCCGGTTCGCTGGAGCGCGATTTCGTCGCGGTGGTGCGCTACCAAGGCCCGCAGGGTCTGGGTATGCCGGAACTGCACAAGCTCACCCCCGCGCTGGGCGTGCTGCAGGACCGTGGCTACCGGGTGGCAATCGTCACCGACGGCCGGATGTCCGGCGCGTCCGGAAAGGTCCCGGCCGCAATCCATCTCACACCTGAGGCCGCCGTAGGCGGAGCCATTGCGCGGATCCTCGACGGCGACCAGATCACCGTCGACTCCAACACCGGCAAGCTGACCGTGCACGTGTCCGACTATGAATTCGCATCGCGCGAGCCCACCGGGCGAGCGCCGTCCTCCGATGAGTGGGTCGGCACCGGCCGTGAATTATTCGCAAGTATGCGCTCAGCAGTCGGCCCTGCCGACGAGGGCGCCACCGTATTCAGGAGTGCCTCATGAAAGAACCCACGTCACTGCTCGACATCGCACCCGTGATTCCGGTGGTCGTCGTGCACGACGCCGACAACGCGGTGCCGATCGCCAAGGCGCTCGTCGACGGCGGACTGCCGATCATCGAATTGACGTTGCGAACGCCGGCTGCGCTGGCTGCGATCGAACGCATCGCGGCCGAGGTGCCCGAGATCATCGTCGGCGCGGGGACCATCGTCGACACCACGCAACCCAAACTCGCGCTGGCCGCGGGTGCGCAGTTTCTGGTCTCCCCCGGCAGCACGGCCAATCTGCGTGCAGCCATGCGTGATGCCGGACTCCCACACCTGCCTGGTGTGGCCACCGTCTCCGAAGTAATGACCTTGCTGGAGGACGGTTACCGCGACATGAAGTTCTTTCCTGCCGAGGCCGCGGGCGGCGCGCAGTACCTGCGGGCGATACACTCTCCCGTGCCCGCCGCACGGTTCTGCCCCACCGGCGGGATCACGCCGACGAACGCGGTGGAATATCTCGCGATGCCCAACGTTGGGTGTGTCGGTGGCAGCTGGCTGACTCCTGCCGACGTCGTCGACAGCCAGGACTGGCCACGAATTTCCAGCCTCGCCGCCGCTGCTCGAGAGCTGGCCGATCCGACAATCTGAAAGTCTGAATTTCCTTGACTGTTTCACTTGATCGACCAACTCATCCCGTCGCCGTTGTCGCACCCGACCCGGCCGTGCGTTGGCTGGCGGTGCTCGCCCTGGCTATGGGCGGATTCGCCATCGGCACCACGGAGTTCGTCGCGATGGGCCTGCTGCCCGATATCGCGTCGTCCCTCGGCGTCACTGAGCCCACAGCCGGCCACGTCATCTCGGCCTACGCGTTGGGCGTCGTGATCGGTGCGCCGGTGATCGCCGCGCTGGCCGCGCGGGTGCCGCGCAAGGCGTTGCTGCTCACGCTGATGGCGGTGTTCACACTCGGCAACCTCGCCAGCGTGCTGGCGCCGTCTTACGGAACGCTGATGATTGCCCGGTTCGTCGCCGGGCTGCCCCATGGCGCGTACTTCGGGGTCGCGGCCCTTGCGGCCACACATCTGATGGGACGGCATAACCGCGCCAAGGCCGTCGCGCATGTGATGTGCGGGCTGACCGTCGCCACCGTGATCGGCGTCCCGCTGGCGTCGTGGCTGGGCCAGGCCCTGGGCTGGCGCAGCGCATTCGGGCTGGTGGTAGTAATCGGCGCGATCACGCTCACCGCACTCTGGTTCGGGCTGCCCGTCCAGTTGCGCACCATGCATGTCACCAGTCCGCTTACCGAACTGGGCGCGCTCAAGCGCGTGCAGGTCTGGCTGGCGCTGGCCGTCGGCATGATCGGCTTCGGCGGCATGTTCGCCGTGTACACCTACATCAGCACCACGATGACCGACGTCGCCGGGCTGCCGCGTGCGCTGGTTCCGTTGGCGCTGATGATTTTTGGTGCAGGCATGGTGGTCGGCAATCTCGTCGGAGGACGGTTGGCGGATAAGTCGGTGATCGGCGCGCTGTACCTGTCGATGATTGCCCTCGGCATCATCCTCGCGGTGTTCGTGCTGGCGTCACACAACCCGTGGACCGCGCTGCCGGTGTTGTTCGGCATCGGGGCCGCCGGTTCCGCCGTCGCGCCCGCGTTGCAGACCCGCCTGATGGACGTCGCGCACGATGCGCAGACGCTTGCCGCCGCGCTGAACCATTCGGCGCTGAACATCGGCAATGCGACCGGCGCCTGGGTCGGCGGCCTGGTGATCGCAGCCGGGTTCGGCTACACCGCGCCCGCAGCGGCCGGTGCGGTGCTCGCTGCAGCTGGCATCGTCGTGCTCACCGTCTCGGTCGCGCTGCAGCGGCTTCGAGTGTCGGCTTAACACACGCATGCGACTCCGGGGCGTACGACAACCCGACACTCGCCGGTCACGCCGGGCGGGCTAGCCTGACCGGATGTCCGTACTCGACATGTTTCGGCTTGACGACAAGGTTGTCATCATCACCGGCGCATCGTCCGGTCTTGGCGTGTCGTTCGCGCAGGCGTGCGCGGAGGCAGGCGCCGACGTGGTGCTGGCCGCACGGCGCGCCGACAAGCTGTCGGACACAGCGCGTCTCGTCGAGGATGCGGGCCGACGGGCGTTGACGGTCGCGACGGACGTCACCGATCCCGCGCAGTGCCAGGCGATGGTGGACGCCTCGATGACCGAGTTCGGCCACGTCGATGTGCTGGTCAACAACGCCGGGGTCGGCACCGCCGTTCCTGCGACGCGCGAGACACCCGAGGAGTTCCGCTCGGTCGTCGACATCAACCTCAACGGTTCGTACTGGGCGGCTCAGGCGTGCGGGCGGGTCATGGAGCCCGGCAGTTCCATCGTCAACATCTCAAGCGTTCTCGGGTTGACGACCGCGGCCCTTCCGCAGGCGGCGTACAGCGCCAGCAAGGCCGCGATCATCGGGCTGACTCGGGATCTGGCGCAACAGTGGGGCTCACGCAAGGGCATTCGCGTCAACGCGATCGCCCCGGGGTTCTTCCAGTCCGAGATGACGGACACATACAAGCCGGGCTATCTCGAAAGCATGAAACCCCGAGTGTTGTTGGGCCGCATGGGCGATCCGGCCGAGCTCGCAGCCACGCTGGTGTGGCTGGCGTCCGACGGGGGCGGCTTCGTCACCGGCCAGACCATCGTCGTCGACGGTGGTGTGACCGTCACCTAGGAATTCATAGCGTTTACAAATCTTTGTGTTCCGTATGAGCATCTAGCGTGCCAACGTAGCGCTCCTACATTGGAGTTATGAAAAGCTATGTCACCATTGCAATTACCGCAACATCACTGGCGTCGGCGGCGATCGGTCTCGCTGCGGTCACCAACGCCGCGCCGACGGGGCCGTCGCAAGTAGACCAAACCGTACGCACTCTCGAGGCCAGTGGCTACAACGTCATCGTCAACCGGACCGGTGCCGCCCCGCTTTCACAGTGCACGGTGAGCTCGGTGCGTCCCGGTCAGACCCATTCCACCGAGGACTCGCGCGGTGGCAGCTCGATCAACACCACGATCACCTCGAAGACCGTCTATGTCGACGTGGCGTGCTGAGCCACCCGTACGATCGGCAGCTGAATCCTGAAAGTCGTTCTACCGTTGGCAGATTCGGCCTGGATGCTTCCCTTGTGCGCCTCAATGATCGAGGCGGCGATGGACAGCCCGAGGCCGAAGCTGCCAGCTTCCCTGGATCGGGACTTGTCGGCGCGGACGAACCGCTCGAAAAGATGCGGCAGCAACTCGGGGTCTATACCGGGGCCGTTGTCAGCCACGGTCAATTCCACGTATTCCGAACCGTCATCGGCCCTTTCGGTGGCGATCGCTGTTGTTACCGTGGTGCCCGCAGGCGTGTGAATCCGCGCATTCGAAAGCAGATTGGCGATCGTCTGATGAAGCCGCGCATGGTCGCCACGGACCCACACCGCAGCGTCGGGGACGTTCATCAACCAGTGATGGTCCGGTGCGGACACCGCGGCGTCGTTGACGGCATCCATGACCACGTCGGTCAGATCCACCTCGACCGTGTCGAGGTCCTGACCTTCGTCGAGGCGCGCCAACAGCAACAAGTCCGCCACCAACGAATTCATGCGGCGCGCTTCGGATTCGATGCGGGCGAGCGAGTACTCGGTGGTGTCAGGGAGCACCGAACTGTCCTGGCGGGTGAGTTCGGCGTACCCGTGAATGGCGGCCAGTGGGGTGCGCAGCTCATGGCTCGCGTCGGTGATGAACTGCCGCATCCGCCGGTCGGATGCCGCGACATCCGCGAGCGCACGCTCCACGTGATCGAGCAGTCGATTGAGCGTGTCGCCGACGAGCCCCACCTCGGTACGCGGATCGGTATCGCTCACAGGCACACGCGGCGTGATCGTGTGATGGTCGCGGTCGAGCGGTAGCGTCGCCACTTCGGCTGCGGTTGCGGCGACGCGATCAAGCGGCCGAAGCGCGAACCTGACGATCGCGATCGTGCACGCAGCGGTGATCAACAGGGCCAGCGCGGTCACACCCGTCACGATCCCGGTCTCACGTGTCATCGCCTGCCACGCCGGTTTGCGCGACGCGCCCGTCACGAGTATCTCGTTGCCATCCCCGGGCCTGGCCACCATCCGGTAATAGCCAAGGCCAGGAAGTTCTACAGTCCGTGGTTCGCTTCCGGCCCAAAACAATTCGGCGATCTTCGCGACCGTCGCCGCAGGCGCGGGCCGCGCCTCCCCGTCGACGAAGTACGCGGTATCGACCACCTTGCCGTCCTGGATCAACGCGATCACGTTTCCCGGCGCCTGCCCGATGAGGTGGGTGAGCGGTTTCATCGTGCCTGGTGGCGGCAGCTGTCCTGACGCATCGGGCGTGATGCGGTACTTGGTCACCGCCTGGCTGAAGCCGTCGGCCGATCCGGAGAGTTGCGCGTCGATGATGCCGAGGACCGAACCGCGCAGGCTCAGCACCGACGTCGTGCCGACCGTGACCAGGACGACCATCACCACTGCCGAGACGCCGATCACCAACTGCCGCAGCAGAGTCCAGCTGCGCCATTTCGCAACAAGCCGGTTCATTCGGCCTGCCGCAGCATATAGCCGACGCCTCGCACGGTGTGGATCATCGCGGGCCGCCCGGCGTCGATCTTCTTGCGGAGGTAGGAGACGTACAGGTCGACGATGCTCGACCGGCCACCGAAGTCGTAGTCCCACACCCAATGCAAGATCTCCTTGCGGCCAAGGGCTCTTCGCGGATTGCGCATCAGGAACCGCAGCAGCTCGAACTCGGTCGACGTCAGCGAGATCGGATCGCCCGCACGGGTGACTTCACGGCTCGAGCCGTCGAGTTCCAGGTCGCCGACCGTGAGGGTCTCGTCGGCAGCTGGCGTGAGGTACGCCGACCGGCGCAGCAGCCCACGCAACCGGGCCACCAACTCCTCGAGAGAGAACGGTTTGGTCATGTAGTCGTCGCCGCCCGCGGTCAGCCCGGTGACGCGGTCGACCACCGAATCGCGTGCGGTCAGGAACAGCGTGGGCGTGTAGGTGTCGGAGTCGCGGATCTGCTGCAGCACACCCAGGCCGTCCATGTCGGGCAGCATGATGTCGAGGACGATGACGTCCGGGGCATTGGCCCGGTACTTGTCGACCGCCTCCCGGGCGTCGTGGGCGACGTCGATCTCCCAGCCTTCGTATTGCAGCGCCATCCTGACGAGGTTGGTCAACGCGCGTTCGTCGTCGACAAGCAGGACACGGATCGCCGACCCGTCGGCGCGGTACATCCGGGGCAGCTGGCCGAGGATGGCGCGTCGCGGCGCCGCGCCGGGATCGCTGACCGGCACAGTTGTCATCAGTCCATTTTGGCCGTCTCACAGCAACCCGTCACGGCCCTCATAGATGTTTCATATGTCGGCGCCGCCTTGCCTGGCGGATAGGAAACTCTTCCCTTTCACAGCTGAAAACCTGGCTTCCCAGCGATTACGCGGGCGCGCCGCGATCACGACCATGAATGTCGTCCCTTCAGCAAACCGAACTGACACCAGGAAGTCCAATGCCCGCGACAGGCTCGACCCGCCTCGCTAGCGCTGAAACAGTGCGGATGCGCTCTGCCGACGTGCCGATCAAGGCCGAGCGGGTGCGCCCTGACGCCCTGACCGTCAGGCGGCTGCCAACTGTCGCCAGCGGTTTTCCCCACGTAGACCGGCCTGATCGCAACGGTCGCAGCGAATGGCTATGGCCGCCCAGCCTGCACACCGCGACCGCCAAGCAAGCTAACGCTTCTGTCCGGAGGGTCGTCCGGCTCTGATGACCTGACGGAACGCGAGCCGCGGGTCGTCGAGACTTGTCCGACGACCCGCGGCGCCTTGGCGTGTTCGCGACCAAGGACCGACCCGCTGCGTCAAAATTGGCCTGATAGGAGGTCACATGTCTTCCCACCTGGAAGTCTCGAAACCGTCAGGACGGGAGCTCGTCCCACTGACCGGCCAGCGAGTGACACTCGGCAAGGCCTCGACCAACGCGGTCTCCCTCGAGCACGACGACACCGTCTCGCGGCTGCACGCCGTCTTCGAAAATCTCGGCTTCGCCTGGTC
This sequence comes from uncultured Actinomycetota bacterium, assembly GCA_963848855.1. Lineage (GTDB taxonomy): Bacteria > Actinomycetota > Actinomycetes > Mycobacteriales > Mycobacteriaceae > Mycobacterium. Next base: position 143,872 of record CAWKFL010000001.1, on the reverse strand, counting down.
GATACGGGATCTGGGGAGCCGAAACGGCACGTATCTGAACGGCGAACGGATCACCGCCGAACGCGTCCTGCGGTCCGGGGACGAGGTGCGCGTCGGCAAATCAAAGCTGATCTTCTGGGAGGTGCGGGATTCCGGGGAAGGAAAGCTCGACGAGGAGACGGTGTCTGCCCAGCCCTTGGAGTTGCCGCCCCGGCTGACCAGGCGCGAACTCGACGTGCTCGTGGTGCTATGCCGCCCGTTGGTGTCCGACGACCCGTTCCCGGAGCCTGCATCGGTTCGGCGGATGGCGACCGAGCTGTTCGTGACCGAGGCGGCCGTCAAACAGCATCTGCAGAACCTGTACGACAAATTCATGATCCCCAGCGAGGGAGACCGCAGGGTCCGCCTCGCGAACGAAGCGCTCCGGCGCGGCGCCGTCACCATCGCCCAGCTGCGCGAAGGCGAAACTAAATGAAGTCGAGCGCCTCGACGGTCGCGACGGGGCCTTCGCGTGTCGGCCAGTCGGCGCCCCGATGGTGTAGAAGGTCACTCTGACGGCGGCCACCACCTGGCCGTGAACGCGCGTGTTGAGCGGCGCCAGCGTCGGTCATTTCCCGGTCGGCACGTCGGCAGCCTGTGTCCAGGACTGCCATCGAATACCTCGGTCTTTGCTGACGGGAGAACCAGGCAACGGTATGGAAATCGCTTTCAAGCGCTCCGTCAACGTGCCAAGAGGATGCGGCTGAGTTCGGTGGTCGTGGCGACGCCGTCGTCATACCCACCGTCTCCGCCGAGCGCATTCATGACGGCGAGGGTGTATCGCTGCTGCGGTCCGGCGAAGCCGACGGAATTGACGACCCAGCCGCCCTGTTCTTGCGACCAGCCGTTCTTGTTCCCGGGTGCCATCGCGGGGCCTGCGCCCCACACGCCCCACTGCTGTTGGCCGTCGACGCGTTGCATCTCCGCGACTACGGCCGCAGCGTTGGTCGCGGACAGACCGCGCAGCACGTAGTTCATCAGTCCGTCGAAGTCGTCGGCGGTCGCCTTCTGAAAACCCCAGTAGGGAAAGACGTCACCGAAACGCGGTTGAGGCCGCACATTTCGCATGCCGTAACGGGCAAAGTTCGCATTGAATACCTGCGCAGGCCCGCCGTAGCGGGACCACAGTGTGTCGGCCGCGTCGTTGTCCGAACTGCGCAGCATGGCAACCATCTGCTGTCTGTCGGTGGCGCTCAAGCGGATCGCGCCGGATTGCTCGCGCGTCAGAAGGTCCGCGACCATCGCCAGCTTGATTGTCGATGCGGTCCAGATCATCGCGCCTGCATTGGCATTGCGGTACTTCGCGCCGGTCGCACGGTCGTGAAGTACGAAGCCGACCGTGCCGGGACGCGTCGCCAGATACTGTTCCGCCGCCGTGATACGTTGGCGCAGATCGCATCCGGTGTCCGTGGCACCGCAGGCCGCAGCGGCCACGGGCTGACCGTGACCGCCCGCAATCAGCATCAAGCCGACGACCGACGCGGCGACGACCAGACGAATGCGCTTCTCCTTCATTCAGTTTGGTGTAGCACGACCTGTCGCGTCGGTGGCCTACGTTACGAGGTGTGTCGTCCTTTGCGTTGGCGCCTGAAGACCAGGCCGATGGTCAGTGCGACGGCTACGACGATGGTAGATGCGATCAAAGCCCATTGCAGCGACAAAGCTGGCTCCGTTTCGTCTGCCGCGGCCGGCGCAGCGGGCGGAGTCGACGGGATGGTCGCCGACGTTGTTGGCGGTGTGCCTGCGCCTGCGACGATCTCGAATCCGAAGGTGCCGGTCACCGGGTGTCCGTCCGCCGAGACGACGCGATAGGCGACGGTGTAGGTGCCTGCGGGCGGAGTGCTCAACACCTTCACGGTTACGGTGGCACCCGACACATGGGGCTCAGCGGTATCGACACGCTGCCCGCCTGCCGCGGTCAACAGGACCACCACGAACCGCGAATTCACGTTCTCGTTGAAGCGCAGCTCGAGCTGCGAAGGCGCGGTGGTCTTCGACTGGTCCGCTGGCGTGCTGGCGGTCAGGGCAGTGTGAGCGCTAGCAGACGGGGCGATGATCACAGCTAGCATGAGCGTCAGAACCATCGCACTACCACGAATCAGCAACGAGGAGACCAACTTTCGCTCAGTTCGGCCGAGCGACGACGCCTTCAACCGGTACGAGGGCATTGCTCATCGTCTCTCCCCCCTTGCCGCCCACAATACATAGAGATAATCGCAGATTTGGTTGCTTCGGCCCGTCCCCGCCAATGGCGGCCGCCCGGCGTCGACGGCACAACCGAGGCTGAACACATCGGGGAATGGGCCAAGGCGCACCATACGGCGGTCACGGTTGACGGCGTGACGCTCTATGACCTCGCTGACCGAGCCGATTCACAGCCTCCACATGACGTCAACTCAAACTGACGGCCTTGACTGGAGGCATGACACAAACCGAACCCCGCACGCTGATTCCGTTTCCCACCAAGAAAAAAGACGTCGTGCTGATCACACACGCGGACTCCGATGTCGGTTACTACTTGGCGCGTGAACTGCTGGCAGGCGGCAACCGCGTGGTGGCAGTCGCCGGCTGTTCGTCGTCGCTGACCCGTATCCTGCTCGGACAGAGCGCTTCTCACGTGGTGGCGATTACGGCCGATGTTGACGACGACGCGCAGTGGGCCCGTCTGCTGGAGCGCGCAGGCGCGGCTGGGCCGCGTCACCATCGTCGTTGACGGGCAAGACGATGTTGACGCTTCCGTCGGCTAGACGCAGAGCTGCAGGAAGCCCAGCGGGCCTGAGAGACACGGAGGGCGCCAGCCGTCGTCCCACCCGCCATAGCCTCCATACCCGCCATAGCCGATCGGCGCAGGCGGCGGAGGCGGGGGTCCACCCCAGCCGGGACCGCCGCCCCATGGTCCGCCAGGACCACCTGGTCCTGGGCCGGGGATCCACGGCGGGGGCTGCTGCGCCCAGGTCGCACCCGGTCCGGGAGGCGCGGCGTTGGCGACCGCGTCTCCGATGCCAAGCGCGCAGACTCCGAGGGCGCCCGCGATGGCGGCACTTGCTGCGACTCTCTTCATAATGTTCATGAGAACTCCTGGAAAGGAACGAACCTGCGGCTGCTCTGGCCCTCCCCGACGCGGTCCAAAGTCATTGCGAGACAACGGAAGCTGATTCAGACAGCATCCGCACGCGCCACCGACGCTACCCAACAAGCCTATGCATAGGCTGTCTAGACGATATGAAGAGTGGTACTGCACTAATGGACATCAGTCGCCACATCCACCCCGCACGCAACTTGCATGCTTCTAGCGGCCAAGTACTCTGAGCCGTATCAATGACCCTCAGGTGGCAGTCACCCTCGACGAGCTCGAGGTTGCTGATCCAGCGGACGCCTGGATGCGAGCAGGGTTCAGCGTCGACTCCGAGGACGTCTGCCGGGTTGGCGGCGTTCGCATCCGGTTGGTCGGGCGTGGCCGCGGCACCGGCATCGTTGGGTGGTCGTTGCGCGGCCTGCCTCCGGAGAGCACGCTCGATGACCTCGACGGCGTCCCTACGACACGGAGCCGCCCCGGCGGCGACATCGGACCCAGGTCCGACGCGGTCACCGCAGCGCCTGCCACGCACGCGAACGGCGTGATCGCGATCGACCACGTCGTGCTGCTGTCGCCCGATCTGGGTCGGACGGTCGAGTCGCTCGCGGCTATCGGTGTCCAACCGCGCCGGGAGCGGGACGGCGAACTCGGCGGACGAAAGATCCGCCAGATCTTCTTCCGGTTCGGGAAGGTGATCATCGAAGTCGTCGGTTCGCCGGAGACGGCGAGCGAGGGTCCGTCCACTCTGTGGGGCATCACGTACGTCGTCGCGGACATCGATGCGACCGCGTCGTTCCTCGGCGACCGCACATTGCCGGTCAAGGAAGCGGTGCAGCCCGGCCGGCGCATCACCACGCTCCGGCATTACGAGCTCGGGATGTCGGTCCGGTCGGCGGTGATCTCGGCGAGTCGCTGATCCGACCGGTCGTTGCAGTGCCTATCCTCGGCGCATGACCGACCCCGCGGACCGCGGCCCCGTCTTCGACGGCGTCCGGATCGGCAGGCCCGCGACCGGCGCGCTCCTCGACGCCGGTTACGGAACCCTCGCGGATCTGCCCGCAGATCTCGATGAGCTGCTCGCGCTTCACGGCGTCGGGCCGAGCGCCGTGCGTCTCCTCCGGCAGGCATCGGGGAGCTGACGCAATGGGCGAGGACATTGTGGTCATCCACACCGACGGCGGGTGCTGACCCAACCCTGGCCCCGGCGGCTGGGGAGCAGTGCTGCGCCAACGTGAGCACGTCCGCGAGATGTGCGGCGGCGATGCGGGCGCGACAAGCAACAACCGGATGGAGTTGACCGCGCCGATCATGGCGCTGGAGGCGCTCACCAGACCCGTGGTGGTGCATCTCTACACCGACAGCACGTATGTGCGTAACGGCATCACGAAGTGGGTGCTCGGCTGGGAACGCAACGGCTGGAAGACCGCCGCGAAGCAGCCGGTGAAGAACGTCGACCTCTGGAAGCGACTCCAGTTCGCCTGTGCGCGACACCAGGTCGAGTGGTTCTGGGTGAAGGGGCACTCGGGTGTCGGCGACAACGAGTTGGCCGACGAGCTCGCGACCCGGGGTATGCGGGAGGCGCTCGACGCTGCCGGCTGAGAGTCAGTCGTACCGGTGGTAGGTCGCAGACATCGCCTGCTCGGGGTCGAGTCGGTCGAGGATCGCCTCGGCGATCTCGGCGAGCTGCCGCACCTGATCCGGCGTGAGCGCGTCGATCACGTTATGTCGGACATTGGCGGCGTGGCCCGGCGCCGCCTCCCGAACCTTGCGCCAGCCAGCAGCGGTCAAACGTGCATTGGTGGCACGGGCATCGCCCGGACACGGGCCACGTACCACTAAACCGCGGTCTTCGAGGCGCTTCACCACGTGAGAAAGCCGAGCGGGTGTGGAGTTGGTCTGCGCCGCAAGCGCACTCATGCGCAACGTCCGCTTCGGCGCTTCCGAGAGCATCGCCAGGACGAAGTATTCGAAGTGCATCAAGTCCGCGTCGCGACGCAATTGGGTGTCGAGCGCACCGGGCAGCAGTTCCAGCACCGACGCGAGCCGCACCCACGCCGCCAGTTCTCGTTGATTCAACCCTGCGCCGGTCACGCACGCATCATCCCACAAGGTTGTAGCTACAACAATCATCTGCTACCGTGTCTAGTTGTAGCTACAACTAACTAAGGAGACATCGGCCGATGACCGTCTCACCCGTCCGCTTGAACCATGCGGTGTTGTTCGTAGCCGACGTCGACCGCGCAGCGAGCTTCTACTCCGACGTCTTCGGCATGGAGGTCATCAGCCGCGAGGCAGATCTCAAAGCCGCATTTTTGCGCCTGCCGCGGTCTGGAAACCACCACGATCTCGGACTTTTCGGCATAGACGGCGCCATCGCGCAGCCACGCGGATCGGTCGGCCTCTATCACCTCGCGTGGCAGCTCGACACCATCGACGAACTCGTCGACTTCCGACGAACCCTGCTCGACGCACACGCCTACACCGGGGAGTCGAGTCACGGCGCGACGAAGAGCATCTACGGTGTCGATCCCGATGGCAATCAGTTCGAAATCATGTGGATGCTTCCGTGCTCTGAGTGGGGCGACTACGCGCGTTCTGCGGTCGTAGAACGGCTCGACCTCCCAGCCGAACTCAACCGTTGGTCCGGCGTTCACACGGCCGACCAAACCGAGTCAGCGAATCGCAATTACTCCCACACAACTGGCGGAGATGCAGTATTCGAAGTGTGCGGTATTCCTCAAGATGTTGAAGGTCGCTGAACTCGAGAAATCGCCCGCATATTTGATGACGAGGTAGCCCGCGAAACTCCCGGATGAGCGCGACACGGATCACGGGTGCCGTGACGGATGAATCCACCGTTCACGGTCGAGCTTCGGAATCAATCACATGTAGCGGCCGCCGGTTACTTCGGCGACGGTCCCCGTCATGTACGACGACAGGTCCGACGCGTAGAACAGAGCCACCGACGCGATCTCGTCCGGCTCCCCCGCCCGCCCCATCGGAACCTCGGCGAGCTTCTGCTCCCAAACATGTTGCGGCATGGCCTCCGTCATCGCGGTCCGGATCAAGCCGGGCTGGATGACGTTGATCCGGATACCAAGGTGAGCAACCTCTTTGGCGGCCGCCTTGGATAGTCCGACGACGCCCGCCTTCGCGGCCGAGTAGTTGGTCTGCCCGACGAAGCCGACCTTGCCGGAGATGGACGACAAGTTGATGATCGACCCGCCGCCGGTTTCCCGCATGATCCCCGCGGCGCGTCGCGTGCCGTTCCAGCAGCCGCGCAGGTGAACGGTGATGACGTCGTCGAACTGCTCCTCGGTCATCTTGCGCATCGTGGCGTCGCGGGTGATGCCGGCGTTGTTCACCATGACGTTCAGCGACCCGAATGCCGCGGTGGCGGCATCGAGCAGACCCATCACGTCGGCGTCAGAGGCCACGTCGCAGCCGACGCCGATCGCGTCGGCGTTGAGCCCGGCGGCCGCTTCCTTTGCCCTGGCTTCGTCCAGGTCTCCGATAACGATTCGAGCGCCATGGTCGGCGAATCAGGTTGCGATCGCCAATCCGATGCCTTGAGCGCCTCCGGTGATGACGGCGGTACGGCCGGTGAGCATGTCAGGTCCTTTCATCATCGCGGCAGCAGCTGGAATAGCTCGGCTTGGTGGGCGATGCCGGCCGCGAAAGCGTCGTCCATGGCGGCCGAATCCAGACCGGCCTCCACGAGCAGCGAGTGGGTGTGCTGGCCGAGTGCGGGCACGTCGTCCATCGGCGCCTCGACGTCGGCGAAGGTGGCCGGGGGAAGTAGTGCTTCGGTCGGCCCGTGCTCTGTGTCGATGGTGCGCCAGCGATCCCGCTGCCGCAGTTGGGGGTGTTCGAGTACCTGGCCGAGATACTTCACCTGCGCGGCGGGTACGCCGGCGGCCGCCAGGCGGAGGTCGAGCTCTGCGGCGGTCCAGCGTTTGGTGTGCGCGGCGACGATGGCATCGCATTCGTGACGATTCCGTACACGTGCCACGTTGGTGGCGAAGCGAGGATCGTCCGCCAGCTCCGGCTCGTCGAAGACATCGGTGACCAACGCGCGCCAGCCTCGGTCGTTCTGGACGCCGATGAGGACTTCACCATCGCTGGTGGGGTAGGAAGCGTAGGGGGCAATCGAGCTGTGGCTCAGTCCCATTCGCGGCGGCTGCGCACCGGTGTGCATCTGCGTGTAGAGGGCGTGGCCCATCCATTCGACGGTGGCGTCGAGCATGGCCACGTCGATCGTGGCGCCGACACCGGTGCGAAACCGTCGCAGTAGCGCGGCGAGGACCGCCTGCGAGGCGTACATGCCGGCGGCGATATCGGAGGTGGGGATGCCCGTCTTGACCGGCGTATCGGCCGTTCCGGTGATCGAGACGAGGCCGGCCTCGGCCTGGATGAGCATGTCATAGGCCTTGCGTTGCTCCATTGGGCCGCCCCGTCCGAAGCCAGACAGGTTGACGACGACCAGTTCGTTTCGCGTGGAACGGAGTTCGTCAGATCCGAAGCCGAGACGCTCAGCGGCTCCCGGTGCGAGGTTCTGCAGGAAGACGTCCGCCCGGTCGATCAGGCGGCGGACAACCGCCCGGCCCTGCTCCGTCTTCAAGTCGACGGCGAGCGACTCCTTACCGCGGTTGAGCCACACGAAGTGCGCCCCGGTGCCGTGCACGACGTGGTCGTATCCGCGCGCGAGGTCACCGCCGTCGATCCGCTCCACCTTGATGACGCGTGCCCCGAGGTCGGCGAGGCTGCGGGTCGCGAGCGGCGCGGCGACCGCCTGCTCGATGGCGACGACCGTGACCCCATCGAGGGGATGCGTCACGATGCGCCCCGCTGGGCCTGCCGAACGAGTCCGCCTCCGATGATGAGGCGCTGGATCTCACTCGTGCCCTCGTACAGCCGCAGCAGTCGTACGTCGCGGAAGATCCGCTCCACGGCGACCTCGCGCATGTAGCCGGCTCCGCCGTGTACCTGCACGGCCAAATCCGCGTTCTTGCCGACCATCTCGGTGCAGAACAGTTTGGCTGCCGACGGCGCGATCCTTCTGTCCTCACTGGTGACGTAGAGGCTCGCGGCCTCGCGGGCCATCGCCCGCCCCGCCAGCACCCCGGTCTGCTGGTCGGCGATCATCGCCTGGACGAGTTGGAAACTACCTATGGCGGTGCCACCCTGGGTGGCCGTCGCCGCGTAGGTCACCGATTCGTCGAGGGCACGCTGTGCCGTGCCGACTGCCAGCGCGGCGATGTGGATCGCATCCACTCGTTCGTTCAGTCGTCTACCGCAACGCCTCCCCGCCGGCGCGGCGGCAGGCCCACGCCGCGCTGGCAGATGTCATCTCGGGGCCCAGCTCAGAAGAGCACCGCCCCTGGCATCGAGCCCACGCCGCGAGCGCACCCGATGAGATGGTCGCTGCTGACCTGGTGCAGTCGGCCGAGCGAGCGCGCCGCCGTGGCGGCGCTACCGCAGCCGCGGTATTCCTCGCCTCCGCCGTCGACCTAACGCCAGACCCCGTTCGTCGGGCCGAGCGCGCACTCCAGGCCGCGCAGGCCAAACTGGACGCCGCCGATCCCGAGGCGGCAGCCAAAATGCTGATCGCACTACCGGTCGCCGAGGACGAATTACTCAGTGCACGCGTAGATCTGCTGCGCGCCAAGATCGCATTCGCCGCCCGGCGCGGACGCGACGCACCGCCGCTGCTCCTGGCCGCAGCCGAACGGCTGCGGCCGTTCGATCCCGCGCTCGCGCGCGAGACCTACCTCGAGGCATTGATGGCCGCCATGATCGTCGGCCGACTCTCCGCCGGCAAGCACGCGTCGGCGACCGCGGTCGCCGAGTCCGCGCGGCACGCGCCGCCCCCATCCGATCCCCCCACGGCGGTCGACCTCTTCCTCGACGGGCTCGTCGTCCGGCTTACTCAGGGACACACCGCGGCAGTCCCGTTGCTGAAGCTAGCCGTACGCGAGTACCTCGAGGAAGAGGAGGCAGGTACAGCAGACGCGCGTTGGCACGACATCACCAACCGTGTCCTACTCGATCTGTTCGAGCAGGACACCTACGACGCACTCAACGCACGCCAAGTCGGGATGTTGCGTGGGGCAGGCGAGTTGACGGTGCTGCCCGCGGCGCTCACCACCTACGCAGGCGCGTGTGTCACGTCCGGTGACTTCACCCGTGCCGCTGAGTTACTCGAACAATCCGACACGATTTCCACCGCGACCGGCGCTCCACCGCACCGCTCCATCCATACGTATCTCGCCGCTTGCCGCGGAAAGGAACAACACGGTCTGCAATTGGTGCAGGACACAATTCAGGAAGCCACGGCGCGCGGTGAAGGCAGCGAAGTCACCGTCGTGCTCTTTTCGGTAGCCGTCCTCCACAACGGTCTAGCTCAATACGACGAAGCGCTCACGGCGTGCACGTCCGCCCTGGAGTACGACGACGTGGGAATGTATGGCCATCTGCTCAACGAGATGGTCGAGGCTGCTGCCCGGTCCGGCAATATGGGCATCGCTGCAACCGCGGCTGCACAATTGATCGAGCGTGCCGAGGCAGCCGGCACTGCAACTGCCCGGGGTTACTCATCGCGCGCGAGGGCCCTGCTGACCAGCGGTCCTGCTGCTGAAGGCGAATATCGGTTGGCGATAAGCGAATTGGAGCGCACTCGGCTCGCGGTACTTACCGCGCGCACTCGCCTGCTGTTCGGTGAGTGGCTGCGACGCACGAACCGCCGAGCCGAAGCAAGCAATCAATTACGCATCGCCTACGAGTCCTTTCTACAGATGGGGGCCGACGGCCTCGCTGAACGGACGCGCCGTGAACTCAAAGCAGCGGGCGAGCCCCAACGAAAAGACCGGGGCGACAAGTCGATAGTCAAGTTGACGACCCAAGAAGACTACATCGCCCGGCTTGCAGGCGACGGCTACACCAACTCCGAAATCGCCAGCCATCTATTCATCAGTCCTCGCACGGTGGAATGGCACCTGAGCAAGATCTTCGCCAAACTTGGTGTGTCGTCGCGCCGCGAGCTGAGGCGCCCGCGTGGGTGACGCAGATATCACGCAGCATGCCGATCGGGGACGCTGGATCAGCAATATGCACAGGACTGTTAGCCGTTCCTACTCCCACACAACTGGCGAGATGCAGTATTCGAAGTGTGCGGTATTCGCTTGCGCAGTCCAGCGGACCTTTGGGCACATGATCGCCGGGAAGCGCCTCGACCACTAATCCTGCGACGGGACCGAGGCTTGTGCGAGGAAGTTGGCGGCTCATTGGACTCGCTCGATGTCGGGCAGCTTCCAGGTCTTTTCGAAGAAGGCCTTTCGCGGTCCGTAGAAGCGGCAGAGGACCTCGAACTGCCCGTCCGTGCGAGTGGGAATCCAGTTTCGCTCGTCTCCGTTCGGCGGCGCAGGCGCAAAGAACAGGACTACTGAGCCGTCGTCCTCGACCTGTAGAACAGGAGTGTTCGACGACCGGCTTGCCCACCGCGCCTCCCTGATCAGGGTGTGGGTGGAGCGGTCGTAGGCGGTCACCGACCAGTACAGGCTCACCGGCACGTCCGGCGGCACAGTGAGGCGGTAGGTTGACGACCCGACGAACGGGTTCCCGTCTTTATCGTGGATGGTCATCAGGTAGTACTGGCCGGCACCCATCTTCTTGGCGCTGAAAAATGCCCAGGAGTAGGAGGAGCCCCGATCATCTATGGGATAGGTGTCGAAGTTGTTGAAGCCGGCCTCGGTCGCGTGGACCAAATCGACAGAACCGGGGAACGCCCAGCGGGAGTCGTCGTAAAAGGTTGTGGTGAACACCGTTTCGTATTGAGCGTCGAGCCACGCGTGGACTTCGGTCATGGCATCAGTGAGAGTAGTCCTAGTCTGGTCGTCAGGGGTGAAGGGACGACCCTTCTCGATACCGATCGTCTTGAGCATGTCGATCATCACTTTGTCTCTGAACAGCCATGGCTCGGCTTGGACTCTGCGGTCGAGGGCGTCGAAGAAACTCGCGTCGTACGGGATGGTCGCGTCGAACACCACGTCGGAGGCGTCGACGAACGTGGTCGCTTCGCCGCACGAGGACAGGGGGTAAAACTTCACCCGTTTCCCGTACTTGACGGCTCTGGCGATGTCGGCGTCGCTGCCGCCCGCGAGGTTGGACCGCAGAAGCGCAAAACCGCTGTAGGTCGGCGACGGCATCGGAAGATAGCCGTCGGGCACCGCGCCCTCGTAGTCCGGCGGCAGGATGAGGTACCTGCCGCCCTTGCCTGCGTCGCTGCCCGCGGGCCCGACGTCGGCGATCGCGCACTGCCAGGCGTCATCGATGGAGCCGGTGATCGAACCGCCATCTGCGGGTGGAATTTCCAGGACGACGGGCCCGTCCGTGGTGTCGTAGAAGGGCATCAGATAGATCGCGTCAGGGTTGGGCGTCAGCGTCTGGTTCTTCGAGTCGAGCAGCCGCGACCAGTACACGACCTGGTTGGACGCCCCACCGGCGTCACGTGTCAGCGCCTGATACATGGCGTCGAAGTTGACCGCCGGCATGCCCCAGATGGCGGGCCTCCACGGCCCGGCGATACCGGCTGCGGTCCTGCAGTTCAGCGGTTGTAACCATTGGGACAGCGCCTCCTCGGATTCATCTTCCCCGCCGGGACAGGGGCGTAGCGTCGATTGCGCGGAACAACAGGGGAGGGACTACCACGATGACCAGCATCGAGCGTGAGGAGAACGCCTACACCCTCGGGGTGCAGGCCGGGCTGTGGGGATATCCGCTGGCTTCCCGCGTGGTGTCGTTCTCCCACGCCCTTGAGGTGAAAGGCATCGGCCACAACAGCTTCCGCAAGTTCGATAACCTGAAGACAGCCGATGACAGATTCGTGGTCACCCCGAACAATCTGACGATCGACGGCTACGCGATCCTCGATGTCGCGGACGGTCCCGTCGTGGTTCACGTCCCCACGCTGGACGACGATCGCTGGTTCATCGCGCAGATCGGTGATGCGTTCGACGATGTGGTCCTCAACGTCGGCGGGTCGCGGCCACACGTGCCGGGTGCGTATCTGATCACCGGCCCGGACTATCAGGGCCCGGTGCCCGGCGACATGATCCAAGTCGCCCTCCGCACCAATCTCGGGTTCGTCGGATTGCGCATCGCCGTACAAGGGGCCAGCGACCTGGCCGGGGCACTGGAAGCCCAGGAGGGTTTCGCGATCAGGCTGCTGCCCGACTATCTGCGCGACGGCATCACAGGAGCGCAAACCGACTACAGCCCCATCGCGTTTCCGGAACTGACTGCGCCTGAGGACCTCGTCCACTTCGATCGTCTCGGTTCGGCGATGCACTACATGCTGCCCAAGCATGCGGATGTCAACGACACCTTCGTGCAGACCCTCGGAACGATCGGACTCAGCGTGCGCAAGGGTTTCGACTGGCAATCCCTGGACGAGTCGACGCTGGCCGGGCTGCGACGTGCTGCACCGATGGTCGAGAAGATCGCCGACGAGCGGTGGCGCACGATGAGCGACACCATCAACGGATGGCGTGGCTCGCTGGCGTCGGGGCGGTGCAGTTACGACTGGGCGCTCAACGCCGCCAACACCAAGAACCAGGTGGGCACCGAAGTCGCCGACCAGGTCGTCTACGTCAACACCGTCGTCGACGCCGACAACCAACCGCTCAACGGCGAGCACTCCTACGTGCTGCACTTCGAGCCGGGCCAGACGCCACCGGTGGCGGGCATGTGGAACCTCGCGATGTACGACGAATCAATGTTGTTCACTACCAACGAAATCGATCGGGTCTCCATTGGCAGCACCACCGACGGACTCGCCGAGAACGCCGACGGGTCGCTGACCATCTACCTGCAACACACAAAGCCACAGGGCGAGCGGTTGACAAACTGGCTGCCCGCACCTGCCGGGACCTTCAACCTCACGATGCGGTACTACACCCCACTGGCACCCGTACTGAACAAGACCTACAAGCTTCCCGGCGTGCGCAAGTCTGACCCGTCCGCGGCCATTCACACCGGCGCCGCCCGCTTGTCGTGAACGTTGTGTCCGATGCAACATTTCCACTCATGATCGGTGCACAGATTCTACTTTCTTCCGAACGTGATCTACTCCCACACAACTGGCGGAGGTGCAGTATTCGAAGTGTGCGGTATTCCCAGCGCCCTACCCAGGCCTCTAGTTCGGACCTCGGCGATGAGTTTGTGACGGGCGGGCAGTCAGCATAGTCATGACGCCGAAAGACTCACGACCCGAGATCGAGCAACGCGGACACCAGACCTACATCGGTAGAACCGAAACGGTCACGATGGCGACCATCAGCCGTGCGGCTGACCGCATACCCGAGATCGTCCGATGGCTGGGTGAACACGGTGCGGCTCCCGCTGGAGCACCGTTTCTTCGTTACCGAGTAATCGACATGGAGGGCACAGTGGTAGTGGAAGCCGGCGTCCCCGTTGATGATTCAGTAGTCGGATCGACTATCGACCAGCCCCATCTTCAGCTGCAGTCGCTGCCGGCCGGTCGATACGTCACGGTGACCCACTACGGTCATGTCGACCAGTTGAAGGATGCAAACGCAGCTCTCATGACGTGGGCTGCCGAGCACGAGATCACGTGGGACATGTCAATCGCCGACGACGGACAGCACTGGGCATGCAGGCTCGAAACCTATCTGACCAACCCCAGCGAACAACCCGACCCCAACCAGTGGAGAACTCTCATCGCCATGAAGACAACCTGAGCCGTTGCTCGTCGAACGACGTCCAACAGCAATGATGTGCGCTGTAAACCCACAGTGGGAAGATCGCCGGACAGACCGGGCAGTTGAATCTCCGCGCGCGGTACATCTGTCGCATCCGGCCGATGGCGACGTTCGCTCCGACCGGCAGCGCGTTGCATTCGATGCAACAACGAGAAAGCGAGTCCAGGCCGCTGCCAGCGAGCCTGCAATCAAAAACGTTCCCCAACAGTTGATCTCATAGCAACTCTATTCCCACACCACCTCGTCGGGTGTCTTGTCTGGCCGCAGCCCGCGCCAGCTCGGCTGACGCAGACGACCGTCGGACGTGCGCTCGCTGTAGCGCACCTCACCGACCAGTTCTGGCCTCACAAACGTCACCCCCTTGGCGTCCTGCGTGGAAAGCCGCGCGTTGAAAGGTGATTCGTTGGTCTCCAGCGGCTTGAGCGTGTTCTTCAGCTTCGTCAGTTCCTTCTCCGTGAACCCGGTCCCGACACGTCCTGCGAAATGCAGACCACCTTCGTCGGGGATGCCGAGCATCAGTGCCCCAATACCACTGGACCGACCGCCCTCGCCCTGACGCCAGCCACCGATCACCACTTCCTGGGTGTTCCAGATCTTGTCCTTGATCCACGACGACGACCGTCTACCGGGCTGATAGGTGGAGTCACGCTTCTTGGCGATCACACCTTCCCACCGGTTCTTCCTGGCGTATTCCAGCGCCTCCGGTCCGTCGCCGGGCAACTGGTCGGGCACGATCAGGCCACCGCCTGCGGCCAGCGCCTCGAGCAGCCTGCGGCGATCGGAGTACTTGGCCCGCAACAGTGATCGCCCGTCGAGATGAAGGATGTCGAACGCCCAATACTCGACACGGGTGGAACGCGCACGGTTCTGCATCTCGCCGAAACTGGGGACGCCGTCCGCATCCAGCGCCACCGCTTCACCATCGAGGATCACGTGATGGTCGGCGAGATCTGCTGCCAGAGCTTCGAATTGAGGATACTCATGCGTTACATCGCGGCCTCGCCGCGAGCGCAGGCTCAACCTCCCATGATTCGCGTCGACCACAACCCGGTAGCCGTCCCACTTGCCCTCGAACGCCCACTGCGTCGACTTCAGCCGCTCGACCGAACCCTCGGTCGCCAACATCGGTGCGAGATCGCCCGCCTGGGGTTGCTGCTGCTCCTTCATCCGGTGCGCCAGCCAGTTCTTGCCGTCGGTCTGGATCAGCGCGTACCGGCCGGAGATGCGGTCGCCGCGCAGGGTGACGATCACTTCCCCGCCCTTCGTCGGACCGTCGGGCGAGTTGTCATTGAACTTCTCGGTCTCGTAAGTACCGGTGTCCCAGACGATTACCTTGCCGCCGCCGTACTCACCCTTGGGGATCTCCCCCGCGAAGGTGAGGTACTCCATCGGATGGTCCTCAGTGTGCACGGCCAGATGGTTGACCGACGGTGTGTCGGGCAGGTTCTTCGGTACCGCCCAGCTCACCAGCACGCCGTCACGCTCCAACCGGAAGTCGTAATGCAACCGTCGAGCATGGTGCTCCTGGATGACAAACTTGTCGTTGTTACCCGTCTTCGGCGACTTCTTCGGCACGGGTTCGGGTGTCTTCGCCGCGTCACGCATACCGCGATAGGTGGTGAGTTTGTCATCGACCGCGACCGGCTCGTCCAAGTCCGCGAGCAGGTCGCCGTACTCGTCGAGCCGATCGAGCACCTCGTCGAAGCCCAGATGCCGGAGTTTGGGATCGTCGATTTCGTCCCACGTTCGTGGCGCCGCGACCGTCGGATGTTCGCGTCCTCGAAGCGAATACGGTGCGATCGTCGTTTTCGCGGCGCTGTTCTGGCTCCAGTCCAGGAACACCTTGCCGGTTCGCACGCTCTTCGTCATCGTCGCGGTGACCTGCTTGGGCATCGCCTTCTCCAGCTGCTGCGCCACTCGCCGGGCCAATACCGACGCACCGTGGGAACTGATCGGCTCCCCGAGCGGCACGTACAGATGTAATCCCTTGCTACCACTCGTGAGTGGATACGTGGTCAAGCCGATATCCGCGATGAGATCACGAACCTCATGGGCCACCTGGCACAGCTGCCTGAACTTGACGTCCTCACCGGGATCCAGATCGAACACGATGCGGGTCGCCGGTCCCACCGCCTGTTCGACGAACCGCCACTGCGGCACGTGCACCTCCAGTGAGGCTTGCTGTGCTATCCACGCCAGCCCCTCAACGGTGTTGATGATCGGATACGTCGTCGTGCCTGACTTATGGGTGATGGCCGCACGGTCCAACCAGTCCGGCGCGGAACTCGCGAGCTGCTTCTCGAAGAACGACGGCTCGTCGACGCCGTTGGGCCAGCGCTTGCGGGTCACCGCGCGGCCCGCGATGTGCGGGATCATCGCTTCCGCGACGGCGATGTAGTAGTCGAACACCTCGGCCTTGGTGGTACCCGTCGCGGGATACAGCACCTTGTCGGGATTCGTCAGCTTCACCCGACCGTAGCTATCCACCACCTCACGGTATTACCCGGCGTAGCGTTGAACTATGACGCGCATCCTCGCGGCGTGCCTGTTCGCGGCGGCGGCCCTGTTCGCGGCACCACACGCCGCCGCCGACCCGGATCAGCTCGTGCCGTACTGCTCGGGCGACCAGACCCCGATGGACAGCAACTGCCGGGCGATGCCACACCAGATCTTCACCCACGACGCGCCCGGCGCCAATCCGGAAGTGCCTCTGGGCACCAACCCGGGCATGGAACCCGCCACCTGAGCTGGCCGAGATCAGACTTATCGCACGCAAAACCGGCGGGAAGCGTGCTGGAACCTGATTTCGCGCGGAAATGTTAGGGGTCGTCGAGTTCGATGACGGGCATCGGTGCGGTGGGCACCTCGGCTATAGCCAGTTTGGCCGCCGAATCGGTGGGGATGACGTCGCGGGCCAGCGCCGCGAGAGCTCGGTTGGTGCCGACATCGTGGCCGGCCTGCTCGCTGAGCAGCCACCGCACTTCGAGTAGATCGCAGTAGGCCTGAATGGCCGTGCCGGAGTGGTGGATCGCTTCGTGCGCGAACTGTTCGTACGGTGTCAGTACCTCGATGACCCAGAGCCGGGCGGCGGTCCGCTCGTCGACGTCGTGCCCGACCTCACGACACAGCTGCGCCTGGTAGGCACGCAGGTCCCCGAGCAGGATGCGCGCCTGACCCTCGCCGACTTCCAGGCCGGTGAGCTCCTGCAGGCGGTGCGCGTGATAGCGCCGATCACCAACGGCCACATGAAGTCTGAGCTGACTCGGGTCGCTGCTGACGGGTTGCAGCGAGACTTCGTCGACGGCGAAGCCGAGGTCGTTGAGGCGGCGGATGGTGCCCTCGACGCGGTAGCGGTCGGTGAACTCGAAGACCGGCTCGGCGTGCAGCGCTTGCCACAGCGTCTCATACCGGATCCGGGTGTGCTCGGCCTCCTCGATCAGCACGTCCTCCAACTCCGAACGCTCAAGACGTTCGGCGAGGTCCAGCATGCCCATCGCGACGTTCTCCACCATGATGTCGAGGTCGTGCTCCCGTTGTCCGCGGCTCAGCGTGGGGTGCACCTCCGAGGTTTCGGCATCGACGAGCCAGGCCTGCAGGACCTGACCATCACGCGAGAAGAGCGTGTTCGCCAGCGAGCAGTCGCCCCAGAACACCCCGTGGCGATGCAGCTCCACGAGCAGGCCCGCCATCGCGTCCAACAGCCGCGCCCGATGTTTCGGCTCGTCCGGCGGCAGGCGCATGAACAAGCGCCGGTACTGCCAGGAGCCTTCGAGGTAACGCGTCACCAGGATCGCCGTGTCGAACTCGGGTTGCAGCACGAGGCCGGCCGGATGGACCGCGGGCAGTTCCATCTCCTCGAGATGGCGCAGCACGTCGTACTCCTTGGCGGCAATCCGCGCAGGCATGTCCTTGACCGCCCACAGCGCACCGTCGGCCTCGACGAACTTCACCAGGTGGCGGCTGGGCCCAACAGCAATGTCGCGCAGCGCAACGTCGGGGACATTCCACTGTGACAATGGCCGATCCCATGGCAGTGCGAGCAGACCTGCAGAGGGTGTCCGGAGCCGCAACTCCGGCGCGCGCGCTGTTGCCAAATCCTGCTCCTCGCGTGCGCGCTAATTCAGGCGTTCACCCGTCTGCGGATGGAACAGGTGCACCATCCCTTCGTGATGCCTACGCAACCGCACCGTATCGGCCAGCCTGGGCGCCGTGCGCGGGTTGCAGCGCGCCACGAACTCGACGCCGGAGCCGGGGCCGGCATGGGTGTAGACATACGCCTCGCTGCCCAGATCCTCGACGAGGTCGACGACGACCTCCACGCCACCGGAGTCGGTGAGTTCGAGTTGCTCGGGCCGAATTCCGACGGTGACCTCCGACAGGCCCGCGTCGTGCAGCTTCGTCAGATGCTCGCGCTCGAGTTCCAGCGTTGAGTTCTCCCCCACGCGCGCGCCATCCGATGTGACAGGCAGCGTCACCAGGTTCATCGCCGGTGACCCGATGAAACCGGCGACGAACACATTTTCCGGCCGGTCGTAGAGCTCGTTGGGCGAGGCGAACTGCTGCAGCTTCCCGAACCGCAGCACAGCCACCCGGTCACCCATCGTCATCGCCTCCACCTGGTCGTGGGTGACGTAGACGGTGGTGGTGCCCAGGCGCCGCTGCAGCGCGGCAATCTGGGTGCGCGTCTGCACCCGCAGTTTCGCATCCAGGTTCGACAGCGGCTCGTCCATGCAGAACACCTGCGGCTCACGCACGATCGCACGGCCCATCGCCACCCGCTGGCGCTGACCGCCCGACAGCTTGGCCGGCTTGCGGTCCAAGAACTCGCTGAGGTCGAGGATCTTGGCCGCCTCCTCGACCTTCTTGCGCCGCTCATCGGCCGACACCCCGCGCAACTTGAGCGCGAAGCCCATGTTCTCGGCGACGGTCTTGTTCGGATACAGCGCGTAGTTCTGGAACACCATCGCGATGTCGCGGTCTTTGGACGGCACGCCGGTCATGTTCTTGCCGCCGATCTCGATGCTGCCCTCATCGATGTCTTCCAGTCCGGCGAGCATGCGCAGTGCGGTGCTCTTGCCCGAACCCGAGGGTCCGACCAGGACGATGAACTCGCCGTCGGAGATGTCGAGGTTGAGGTTGTCGACCGCGAGCTTGTCCGAACCCTCGTAGATGCACGAGGCGTTCTTATAGGTGATTGATGCCATTGGGGTGTCTCCGTGTCTGTGAAGGGTCTCGTTGGGGGGCTACTTGATGGCGCCGAAGGAAAGTCCGCGCACCAGCTTGTTCTGTGCGAACCACCCGCACAGGATCACCGGAAGTGCGGCCATGGTGGCGGCCGCCGACAGCACGGCCCAGTACTGACCCTCACCGGCGATGAACCCGACGAGGTACACCGGCATGGTCTGGGCATTGACCGCGGTCAGGTTCACCGCGAAGAAGAACTCGTTCCAGGCGAAGATCACACAGATCAGCGCGGTGGCCGCGATACCCGGTGAGACCAGAGGCAGGATCACCTCACGCACCGAGCGCCACAGGCTGGCGCCGTCCAGGCTGGCCGCCTCCAGAAGTTCACCGGGAACCTCGAGGAAGAACGAGCGCATCATCCACACCGCGATCGGCAGGTTCATCGAGGTGTAGAGGATGACCAGCGCCCAGATGTTGTCCAGCAGACCGATATTGGACACGATCACATACAGCGGCAGGATGGCCGCCACGATCGGCAGCATCTTCGTGCTCATGAAGAAGAACAACGCGTCCTGGGTCTTGCGGACCGGCCGCAACGACAGTGCGAACGCGGCCGGGGTGCCGAGCAGCAGCACGAGCAGCGTAGAAATCCCGGTTGCGAAAATCGAGTTCAGCATCGCGGGTCCGATACCTTGGGCGAACACGGCCTCGAACTGTTCCAGTGTCGGGGTGAAGAACAGCGTCGGCGGACTGGTAGCCGCATCACCTTCCTGTTTGAAGGCCGTCAGCACCATCCAGAACACCGGGAAAAAGAACCCGAGCCCGACGAGCCAGGCCACCACTCCCCACGGACTGAACTTGCGGGGCTTCTTCTTGGATGGGGCCGCCGGAGCCGTTGTCTCCGTGGACTTGTCAACTGTAGTAGTCATGTCAGGCCGCCTCTTCCTTCCCGGAGAATGACTTGAAGATCAAGCGGAGCGCGAAGCTGGCGATGATCATCGTGAAGATCACCACCACCACGGCATAGGCCGCCGCCTGCCCCATGTCGAAGCCGAGGAACGCGCGCTGGTAGATATAGAACGGCAGGTTCGCACTGGCGATACCCGGTCCGCCCTGCGTCAACATGTAGATGGCGTCGAACGTGTTGACCAGATAGATCGCGCCCAGCACGACCCCCAGTTCGATGAAGCGCCGAAGGTGGGACAGCGTCAACTCCCGGAAGAGTTGAAACGCGCCCGCACCGTCGACTCGACCGGCCTCCAGGATGTCGCGAGGCATCGACTGGAGGCCGGCGAGGATCAGTAGCATCATGAACGGCGTCCACTGCCAGATCAGGACGACCATCACCATCGTCAACGGGAACTGACCGATCCAGTCCACCTTGTCGATCCCGATCAGTGACAGCACCCAGTTCAAGATGCCGTTGTTGGGGTCAAGAATGGTCGTCTTCCAGATCAGCGCCGCCGCAACGGGTGTGACGAGGAACGGTGTGATCAGCAGCGTGCGCACGACGCCGCGGCCGAGGAACGCCCGGTCCAACAGCAACGCGAGCAACAGGCCAAGGAATGCCGAGATGATCACCACGACGACGATCAGGATCACCGTGTTGAAGGCCACCGTCCAGAACTGGCTGTCCTTGACCACCGCGATGTAGTTCTGCAGTCCGACGAACTGGCGCGAACCCGGACGAACCAGGTTCCACGACAGCGTCGAGTAGTACAGCGTGAACAGGAACGGAATCTGCGTGACGACGATCATGAAGATCAACGCGGGCAGCAGCGGACCACGTCGTCGCCAGCCCTCGGCACGACTCACGCCGACGTCTTGGGCTTCCCTGATCTTTCGGACCCGTTCGGCCACTGCCGCTTCGCTGGCGGCAGCGTCGGTATCAGCGGTAACAGTCATCACTTCTCCTGATAGCTTCGGCCGACGACCTCGGCGTATTCCTGGGCTTGGGCCAGCGCTTCGTCCACCGTCTTCTGTCCGGCGATCGCCGCGCTGATCTGCTGGCTCACCCGGGTCCCGAGATCTTGGAACTCGGGGATGCCGACGAACTGCACTCCGGTGTACGGAACCGGTTGCACCGTGGGCTTGTTCGGGGTTGCGTTCTCGATCGACTTCAGCGTCAAGGGCCCGTAGGACTTCGAGATCGCTTCGTACTCCGGTAGTTCCGTGTAGGTCGACGTGCGGCTACCCGGTGGGACGCGGGCCCAGCCCAGCTTCTCGCCCACCAACTTCATGTAGTCCTTGCTCGTCATCCAGGAGATGAACTTCCATGCGCCATCCGGATTCTTGGCTCCTTTCGGGATGCCCAGCGACCAGGTGTAGAGCCATCCGGAGTCGGGTTTCTCGGCGATCGGCGCGGACAGGTAGCCGATCTTGCCCTGCAGCTCCGGGTATTCCTTCGGATCTTCGAGCACCGAGACCGCCGACGTCGCGTCGTACCACATCGCCGTCTGGCCCTGGCCGAACAGGTTGGCGCATTCCTGGAATCCCGTTGATGCCGCGCCGAGTTCACCGGAGCGCTTGATCAGGTCGACGTAGAAGTTGACGGCCTTGCTGACCTCGGGACTGTTGAGTTGGGCGTTCCACTGCTCGTCGAACCAGCGGCCGCCGAAGGTGTTGATCACGGTGTCCAGCGGCGCGAGTACCTCGCCCCAACCCGGCTTGCCGCGCAGGCAGATGCCCGCCCTGTCGTCGGTCTTGAGCTGGTCGGCCCACTGCCCGACCTCTTCCCAGGTCGGCTGATAGTTCGGATCCTGGTTCACCTGGATACCGGCCTGTTCGAAGAGGTCCTTGCGGTACATCAGGAACGACGACTCGCCGTAGAAGGGAACGGAATACATGTTGCCCTCGTAGGACAGCGAGTCCCGCAGCGAGGAGATGAAGTCGTTCTCGTCGTAGCCGGGCGTATTCTTCATGTAATCCGAGAGATTCAGCAGCCAGCCGGTTTTCGCCCACTGCGGCGTCTCGAAGTTGCTGATCATCACGACGTCGAACTCACTGCCGCCCATCGCCGTCGACATCGTGATCTTGGCACGCGCCTGGTTCTCCGACAGCGAGATGAACTTCAGCTTGGTGCCGGGATTCTGAGCCTCGAATTCCGACGATAGCTTCTGCGCATCCGTCATCTGCGAGTTGGACACCAAGGCGATCGTCACCTCGTTGGCCGACGCTCCCAGGCTGCCCGCACCGGCGCAGCCCGCCGTCAGCACCAGCCCGGTGGCCGCGATACACGCTCCAATTCGTTTTAGCGCTCTCACCTTTATCTCACCTTTCACTGTGCCAACAACCAACGTGCACAATCGATGTCACAAACCAGCAGTCGCGCGAGCTTGCCCCGCAACGCCCCGAGGGTGGCGAGGTGCTTGGATGCGCCGCTGGAAATCAGGATGGTCTTCTCGCACGCCCGGACGTCTTCGAGAGGAACGGATACCGCGCGCTGCTGCAGTTCTGTTTCGACGGGCACACCGTCGGCATCGAAGAACCGGCCGCCGATCTCGCCGACCGCACCGAGCGAGATGAGCTCATCGAGCATCTTGGTGTCGAGGAAGCTGCCCTCGAACAACGTCGTCGACGTCGACACGGCGCCGACACCGAACAGCATCAGGTCGGCACGCCTGCCCGCCTCGAGCGTCCGGGAGATCACCGAATCGCTGCGCATCGAGAGCACCGTGGAGGGGTCGGCGTACAGGGGCGCGGGCAACCGGATCGTCGTGGCACGCAGCACGTCCGCACAGCGGCCGAGGATGAACTCAGTGCCGGTCTGGTAGGCGGCCGACGACATCGCGCCGTCGAGCTGAACCACCGCCCGGCAGCTCGCGACACCGGGCGACAGGGCGTCGGCCACCGCGACCTGTTCGGGACCCCACGTGAATCCGAGGACGTCGTTGGGCGACAGCCGCCGCATCAACAGCGCGGCTGCGGCGCGGCCCACGCTCGCGTATGCGGCGGGCCTGCCGGGCGCGCCGACGTCGATGCCGTGTCCCGCGACGACGGCCTCGGTCAGGCCGAAGCGATGCTCGAGTTCGCGTTCCTCGTCGGCGTGCAGGTTGTCGCGCATATCGGGTGGGACGACGACATCGATGCGGACCAGTCCCCTGGCTTTGGCCCGAGCGACCAGCCGTCCGGCCGTCGGGCGCGAGACGCCGAGCCGCGATGCGATCTCGGCCTGCGTGAGGCCGTCGAGGTAATAGAGAGTCGCGGCGCGCAAGGCGAGGCGAAGGTCTTCGGGAGTGGATGCGCGTTCTCGCGGCGTCGACACGGCCTGGCCTCCGATCGTCCCGGCGACCTCGCCGTTTGACGTCGAAATGGTCACCAGTCCCGCCCCGCTTCCCGTCTAACTCGTGAACATCTGCTCAACAGTGCGAGTAGATGCTCATCACGTTAACATGACGACTGTGACGCACACAACACTTTCGCGGGATACCCACATGCAGGCGGCCGTACGCAGCGAGGCTCTGGACTCTGATCGCTCGGGGCGTAGCGTCAGGACGGTGGTGGCTTGGTCATGAAACTCAACAATTCGACCCTGGCGCAGATCCCGATCGACAAGCCGAGCTACAACCGCGATGAGATCGGCATCGGCATAGTGCATTTCGGAGTGGGCGGATTCCACCGCGCCCACCAGGCGATGTATATCGACCGTCTGATGGAGAAGGGCCTGGCCAAAGAATGGGGCATCTGCGGCGTCGGCGTGCTGCCGGCCGACCGCAAGATGGCCGACGTTATGGCTGCTCAGGACGGTCTTTACACACTGCTGCTGGAGAATCCGGACGGCAGCCGCGAGCCGCGGGTGATCGGCTCGATCGTCGAGTACCGCTATGCGCCCGACGACCCCGAGTCGGTCATCGAACTGCTCGCCGCGCCCAGCACCAAGATCATCTCGCTGACCATCACCGAGGGTGGCTACAACATCGACAGCCTCGGTGGCGACGGCGTCAACGTGTTCGGCCTCGTCGCCGAAGCCTTGGCCCGCCGGCGCGACCGCGGGGTTGCGTCGCCGACGATCGTGTCGTGCGACAACATCGAGGGCAACGGCGAGGTCGCGCGGCAGGCGTTCACCACATACGCCGATCGGGTGCACCCGGGCCTGGGTGCATGGATGACGGCCAACACCCGATTTCCCAACTCGATGGTGGACCGCATAACGCCGGTCACCACGCCGGACGTGATCGCGGTGCTGGAAAACGAATTCGGCGTCGAGGACCAGTGGCCGGTCGCGGCGGAACCGTTCACCTCGTGGGTGCTCGAAGATGACTTCTCCGACGGACGTCCGCCATTCGAGAAGGCCGACGTGCTGTTGGTCGACGATGTCACGCCGTACGAGTTGATGAAGTTGCGTCTCCTCAACGCCAGCCATCAGTGCCTCTGCTACTTCGCGTACCTGGCGGGCTACCGGCTTGTGCACGACGCCGCGGGCGATCCGCTGTTCGCCGAATTCCTGCGGGAGTACATGGATTCGGAGGGCACGCCGACGTTGAAGCCGGTGCCGGGGATCGATCTGCCGGACTACAAGCGCACGCTGATCGAGCGGTTCGCCAATCCCGGGGTGAAGGACACCATCGTGCGGTTGTGCTTCGGCTCGTCCGACCGGATTCCGAAGTGGCTGTTGCCGGTGGTCAGGGAGAACCTCAAGTCCGGTGCTTCGGTCCGGTTGTCGGCCGCGACGGTCGCGAGCTGGGCCCGCTATGACGAAGGCATCGACGAACAGGGCGAGCCGATCGACGTCCAGGACCAACTGGCCGACACGCTGGTGCCGTTGGCCCGCGCGCAGCGCGAGAACCCCACGTCCTTCATCGAAAACACGGATGTATTCGGTGATCTCGCTTCCCAGCCTCGATTCGTCGAGGAGTACGTGTGGGCGCTCGAGTCGCTGCATCGTGACGGGGCGCGGGCGACGCTGGAGACGCTGCTGCGAAAGGAAACTCCGTGACCGCGGCGCCGCAGGGCGCACCGCAGCGGGCGCTGGTCATCGGCGAGGCGTTGATCGACATCGTCGAGCGCGAGGGTCAGGTCACCGAGCGAGGTAACGAGCGAGCACCCAGCACCGAGCATGTCGGTGGCAGCCCGCTCAACGTCGCGGTGGGTCTGTCCCGTCTGGGCCGCGGCGTCGACTTCCTCACCCACATCGGCACCGACGCGCGCGGACAACGCATCATCGACTACGTGAAAGCATCTGGTGTGCAGCTGGTTTCGGGCAGCACGTCGGCCCAGCGCACACCCACCGCGTTGGCCACGCTCGACCAGAACGGGTCGGCTCAATACACCTTCGACATCGACTGGCAGCTGACGGGCACCCCGGAAGTGGCGCCGCCACTCGTGGCGCACACCGGGTCGATCGCCAGTGTGCTCGAACCGGGCTGCCGGGCGACGGCCGCGCTGCTCGACACATATCACCTGTCGGCGACCATCAGCTTCGATCCGAATGTGCGCCCCGCGCTGATCAAGGACCCCGATATCGCGCGAGGCCGCATCGACCGCCTCGTCGAACGAAGCGACGTCGTGAAGGCAAGCGACGAGGACATGCGCTGGATCGACCCCAATCACGACCCCGAACAGATCGCGCGCACATGGCTCGGGTTGGGCCCGTCGATCGTCGCGGTGACGATGGGCGAGCGTGGCGCGTTCGCCGTTTGCGAGGCAGGGATCGTGCGGGTGTCCGCGCCGCGCGTCAATGTCGTCGACACCGTCGGGGCCGGCGATGCGTTCATGACCGGGCTGATCGACGCGCTGTGGTCGTTGGGCTTGCTGGGCGCCGCGCGTCGCCACCAATTGGCGCGGATCAGCACAGACGCGCTGACGGGCGTGGTGCAGACGGCCGCGTTGACGTCGGCGCTGACCGTCGCCCGCGCGGGCGCTGACCTGCCAGATCGCGCCACCCGCGATGCGGCCGCGGGCGGGTCTGGCCCGCTGTTGAGCCAACCCGGCTAACGTGGCCATATGCGTTCTATATGGAAGGGTTCGATCGCCTTCGGCTTGGTGAACGTCCCGGTCAAGGTTTACAGCGCTACCGAAGACCACGACATCAAGTTCCACCAGGTTCACGCGAAGGACAACGGACGCATCCGCTACAAGCGTGTTTGCGAGGTGTGCGGCGAGGTCGTCGAGTTCCGCGACATCGCGAAGGCCTTCGAATCCGACGACGGTCAGATGGTTGTCATCACCGACGAGGACATCGCCACGCTGCCGGAGGAACGCAGCCGCGAGATCGAGGTGCTGGAGTTCGTGCCGGCCAGCGAGATCGATCCGATGATGTACGACAAGAGCTATTTCCTGGAGCCGGACGGTAAGTCGTCGAAGTCCTACGTATTGCTGACGAAGACGTTGAAGGAGACGGAGCGGGTCGCGATTGTGCACTTCGCGTTGCGCAACAAGACCCGGCTCGCTGCGTTACGGGTGCAGGACTTCAGCAAGCGCGACGTGATGATTGTGCAGACGCTGCTGTGGCCCGACGAGATTCGCGACCCCGACTTCCCGGTGCTGGACAAGGAAGTCGAGATCAAGCCGGCCGAGCTTAAAATGGCCAGCCAGGTGGTCGAGTCGATGACCGACGACTTCAACCCCGACCGCTACCACGACGACTATCAAGAGCACCTGCACGAGTTGGTTCAGGCGAAACTCGAAGGCGGCGAAGCGTTTACCACCGAGGAGCAGCCCAAGGAGCTCGACGAGACCGAGGACGTCTCGGACCTGCTGGCCAAGCTGGAGGCGAGCGTCAAGGCGCGACGAGCCGGCGGCGGCTCCGACGACGACAAGCCCGCGAAGAAGGCAGCCGCGAAGAAGGCGCCTGCGAAGAAGACTGCTGCCAAGAAAACCGCGGCTAAGAAGGCGCCTGCCAAGAAGACTGCGAAGAAGGCCGCCGCCAAGAAGTAACGGCATTCGCCGATTTCTGCACCAGGGTCGCGATTCTCGTCTATCCACAGCCCGC
The DNA here is from genome assembly GCA_963848855.1 of uncultured Actinomycetota bacterium. GTDB lineage: Bacteria > Actinomycetota > Actinomycetes > Mycobacteriales > Mycobacteriaceae > Mycobacterium. Next base: position 116,886 of record CAWKFL010000001.1, on the reverse strand, counting down.
ATGCAGAACTCGCTGTGGGCGGCTCATTCTGTCGGCCGCTGCGGTCAGCATCCGGGCATGTCCCAACCGTTTGTCGGCGCTGAGGCTCTTGCCGATACAGCGCTCACGCGCGGTCAACTGCGCTGGAACTACACCAAGCTTCATCCGGGTGTCTACGTGCCCAATGGCGCTGAGCGCACCATCTTGCTCAACTCGGTCGCCGCCTGGTTGTGGACCGGTCGCAAGGGAATCATCGCCGGACGGGCCGCCGCCGCGCTGCACGGCGCCCGGTGGGTTGCTGCGTCGACACCGATCGAGGTGATCGCCGAACACACGCGACGTCGCACGGGAGTCATCGTGCGCGAGGAAAGGATCGCCGATGACGAGATCGTCTATATCGGCGACTTGTCCGTGACGACGACGGCACGTACGGCGTTTGACCTAGCCCGCCATCTACCTCGCGACGAAGCGGTGGCACGGCTGGACGCACTGGCCAACGCGACCGGCGTCACCTCCGCCGACGCGCTCGCGTTGCTTGCGAGTTACGGCGGCGCGAGGGGCGTTCGGCGTGCCCAGATCGCGCTTGCGCTGATGGACGGTGGGACCCAGTCGCCGAGAGAGACATCGCTGCGGCTCACTCTCATCGACGACGGCTTGCCCGCTCCGCGCACGCAAATCAGGGTCAGCGATGGCGTGAACGAGGCGTTCATCGATATGGGATACGACGAACCGCAGGTCGGCCTCGACTACGAGGGACGACACCATAGTGATGACCGCGGCCAATACGTATACGACATCGGGCGGGCTGAGCTGATCGATCGCCAGAAGTGGATCGACATCCGGGTCGTCGCCGAACACAGCAAGCGCTTCACCCTGTACCGGGTCCACGAGGCATTCGCCCGACGCGGTTGGACTCCACCGACTTCTGCACCAGGGTCGTGATCGTCGTCGAATCACAGCCCTCACGCAGAAATCGGCACAAACTAGAACGTGTTTCAGAAATTGCCCGCGAGCGGCGCTAACCCCTGCTACGGTTCGGCCGGTGACGGAAGGACGCGAACGTGATTCTTGACAGGTTCCGGCTCGACGACAAGGTCGCAGTGGTGACCGGAGCGGGCCGCGGGCTCGGTGCCGCCATGGCGCTGGCATTCGCGGAAGTCGGTGCGGACGTTCTCATTGCGGCCCGCACACAATCGCAACTCGAAGAGGTCGCCGAGCAAATCAAGGGCACCGGTCGACGCGCCGAGATCGTCGTCGCCGACCTGGCCCACCCCGAGGACACGGCCAAGCTCGCGACCGCGGCCGTCGAGGCGTTCGGGAAACTAGACATCGTCGTGAACAATGTCGGCGGCACCATGCCGAACACCCTGCTGACTACGTCGACAAAGGATTTGCGCGACGCGTTCACGTTCAACGTGACCACCGCCCACGCGCTCACTACAGCCGCCGTACCGCTGATGCTCGAGCACTCCGGCGGAGGCAGCATCATCAACGTCACGTCGACGATGGGTCGGCTCGCCGGCCGCGGTTTCGCCGCCTACGGCACCGCCAAGGCCGCGCTGGCGCATTACACCCGCTTGGCCGCCCTCGACTTGTGCCCGCGCATCCGCGTCAACGCGATCGCACCTGGCTCGATCCTCACCTCCGCGCTCGACATCGTCGCGTCCAACGACGAACTGCGCGCACCGATGGAGAAGGTGACGCCCATGCGCAGGCTCGGCGATCCGGAGGACATCGCCGCTGCCGCTGTTTATCTCGCCTCCCCTGCGGGCAGCTACCTGACTGGTAAGACGCTCGAGGTCGACGGCGGCCTCACGTTCCCCAATCTCGATCTCCCCGTCCCGGATCTGTGAGGACTTAGCCATGACCATCAAGGTCGCCCTGATCGGCACCGGCAACGTCGGCCGACACGCGCTCACTCAACTCATCACCGACCCGCAGTACGAGCTGACCGGAGTATGGGTGTCGTCAGAGTCCAAGGCCGGTCAGGACGCCGGAGAGCTCGCAGGACTTGATGTTTCGACGGGCATCTCGGCCACTACCGACCTCGACGCGATACTCGCGGGCAATCCGGAGTGCGCCGTCTACACCGCGATGGCCGACAACCGGCTGCCCGATGCGCTCGAGGACTATCGCAAGATCCTGGCCGCGGGTGTGAACGTCGTCGGCAGCAGCGCTGTGTTTCTCCAGTACCCGTGGCAGACCCTCCCCGAAGAGCTCATCACGCCGATCGAGGACGCCGCGAAGGCGGGCAACGCGAGCCTGTTCGTCAACGGCATCGACCCCGGATTCGCGAACGACCTGCTGCCGCTTGCGTTGGCGGGCACGTGTCAGAGCATCGAGCAGATCCGCTGCATGGAGATCATCAACTACGACACTTACGACAGCGCCACGGTGATGTTCGACGTGATGGGCTTCGGCAAGCCGCTCGACGACATCCCCATGCTGCTTCAGCCCGGCGTGCTGAGCCTGGCGTGGGGTTCGGTGGTCCGGCAGCTGGCCGCGGGGCTGGATGTGGAACTCGACGAGGTGACCGAGACCTACATCCGCGAGCCCGCGCCCGAGGACTTCGACATCGCATCGGGCCACATCGCGAAGGGCACCGCCGCCGCACTGCGGTTTGAAGTGCGTGGCTTGAAGGACGGCAAGGCCGCCGTGGTGCTCGAGCACATCACCCGCTTGCGCAACGACCTCCACCCGGATTGGCCGCAACCTGCGCAGGAGGGCGGCTCGTACCGCATCGAGGTGACGGGCGAGCCGTCGTACGCGTTGGATCTCTGTCTGTCCAGTAAGAAGGGCGACCACAACCACGCCGGTCTGGTCGCGACCGCCGCTCGTGTCGTCAATGCGATCCCCGCCGTAGTGGACGCGGATCCGGGCATCAGGACGACGTTGGAGTTAGCCCTCATCACTGGAAAAGGCCTGTACGCTGGGTGATAGCTCGGGGACACACTTATCCGAAGGACTGCCTATGCGGAAGACGCTGCGCTACTTCACTCCGTTGGCTATCGCGGCCGCCGGTGTCGCCGCGGCGGTTGTCGCTGCGCCGACCGCTGTCGCCCAGCCGAGCGACTCCAACTCCACACTTCCGGCGTGCACCGACACCGGTGGCGCCGAGGCTCTCGGCGGTTCCACCACCGAGTGCGCGACGCCTGGCAACGTCCAAATCAACGCCACCCCAGCCGAACCGACATACCTGTATCCGTGGGACGACGAGTTCTACGGCCCAGCCCTCATCATCGGCGGTGGCGGCTGGGGTCCCCACGGCGGTGGAGGTGGGGGCGGCGGCCACGGCGGTCGCTGACCACATTCCGCCGCGGCCCTTAGGAGGCCAATCATGCGGATTCGAATTCGCTATTTCACACCGCTTTTCGCGGCGGCAGGCGTCTGCGCTGCCGTCGCGATCGCGCCCGTCGCTACGGCCGTACCCGAATGCACGACCGTCGCTCCCCTGACCACGCAATGCGAGACGAATGGCAGCGCGGCGATCACCACGTCACCCCAGATACAGAACAACTGGGGCTGGCCGTGGCGGCGGCGGCTTCGTCATCGGCTTCGGCGGCTTCGGGTGGTGACCGCCCCGCACTAGCCCTTCCGGAAGGTTTCGGCTAACCTAACTTTTCTGTTCGATATACCGGATAGAGGAGTGGGTTAGCTGATGCAGGACACCGCGCAGCGATTGAGGCCGAGCTGGCTGTTGCTCGGGCCTGCGTTCGTTGCTGCCATCGCCTACGTCGATCCGGGCAACGTCGCTGCCAACGTCAGCGCCGGTGCCCAGTTCGGCTTCCTGCTCGTCTGGGTCATCGTCGTGGCCAACGTCATGGCGGGCCTTGTGCAGTACCTGTCAGCCAAGCTCGGTCTCGTCACCGGCCGATCGTTGCCCGAGGCCGTCGCCGACCACACGCGCACACCGACCCGGATCAGCTACTGGCTGCAAGCCGAATTGGTCGCGATGGCAACGGATCTCGCCGAGGTCGTCGGCGGTGCGATCGCGCTGTATCTGCTGTTCGACCTGCCTCTGTTGATCGGCGGCATCATCACCGGCGCGGTTTCGCTTCTGCTGCTGGCCATCCAGAACCGACGCGGCCAACGCACATTCGAGCGGGTGATCAGCGGGCTGCTGCTGGTCATCGCGATCGGATTCCTCACCAGCCTATTCGTCGAACCGCCCCCGGCGGGCGACGTCGTCGCAGGTCTCATGCCCCGGTTCGAGGGCGCCGAGAGCGTCCTGCTGGCCACCGCAATGCTGGGCGCGACGGTCATGCCCCACGCCGTCTATCTGCACTCCGGCCTGGCCCGAGACCGCCACGGCCACCCCGAAGCGGGTCCCGAACGCCGTTGGCTGCTCAAGGTGACGCGGCTGGACGTCGGCCTCGCGATGCTCGTCGCCGGCGCCGTGAACCTCGCGATGCTGCTGGTCGCCGCCACCAACCTGCAGGGCCTCGAAAACACCGACTCCATCGAGGGTGCCTACGCCGCCGTTGGCGATGCCCTCGGACCGACGGTCGCGCTGTTCTTCGCCGTCGGGCTGCTCGCCTCGGGACTGGCCTCGACATCCGTGGGTGCCTACGCGGGCGCGATGATCATGCAAGGCCTGCTGCGCCGTTCCTATCCGTTGCTGCTGCGCAGGCTCGTCACGCTCATCCCGGCGCTGGCCATCCTGGCGATCGGGGTCGACCCCAGCCGCGCGCTGGTGATATCGCAGGTGGTGTTGTCCTTCGGTATTCCGTTCGCGCTAATCCCATTGATACGACTGACCAGCAATCGGGAGCTGATGGGCGAAGACACCAACCACCGGTTGACCTCCGCTCTTGGCTGGGGCGTCGCAACATTGATTAGTGTGCTTAATGTGGTGCTGATCTATTTGACCGTCATGGGCTAGATGTCCGTACGCCATAGCTACTTCGCGTACGGGTCCAACCTGTGCGTGCGGCAGATGGCGCGGCGATGCCCCGGCGCCACCAATCCGCGGCCCGCCCGCCTCGCCGATCACGACTGGCTGATCAACGAACGCGGCGTAGCGACCGTCGAACCGTTCGACGGTTCCGCGGTGCACGGCGTCGTGTGGCAGGTGACCGATCACGACCTCGCCACCCTCGACAGCGCGGAGGGCGTCCCAGTGCGGTACCGCCGCGACGCACTCACCGTGCACACCGATGACGGCCCGTCCGAGGCATGGGTCTACATCGACCACCGCGTCGAACCCGGCCCGCCGCGACCCGGCTACCTGGAGCGCATCGTCGACGGCGCGATGCACCACGGCCTGCCTCACCGGTGGATCGAGTTCCTCAAGCGATGGGATCCCGCCAGCTGGCCACATCGCAATAACGCGTCGAGTGCATCTGCGCCACAGTCGCTTTCGGAACTGCTCGCCGATCCCGGTGTAATCGAGCACAGCACCCTGCGGTCACGCTTCGGCTTTCTTGCCATCCACGGCGGCGGCTTGGAGGAGATGACGGACACCATCGCCGAACGGGCCGCCGACGCCTCGGGCGCTTCGGTCTACGTGGTGCGGCACCCCGACCACTACCCGCATCATCTGTCGTCGGCGCGCTACCGCGCCGACGAGTCCGCCCGGCTCGACGAATTCCTCGACCACGTCGATGTCGCGGTATCGCTGCACGGCTACGGCCGGATCGGTCGCAGCACCCACCTGTTGGCGGGCGGACAGAATCGGGCGCTGGCCGAACACCTGGCACACCACGTGGTTGTGCCCGGCTACCAGGTCGTCACCGATCTGGACGCGATCCCACGCGAGTTGCGCGGTCTGCACCCCGACAACCCGGTCAACCGCGTGCGCGGCGGCGGCACGCAGCTCGAGTTGTCCGCACGCGTGCGTGGCATCAGCCCGCGCAGCGGACTGCCCGGCGATGACGGTCTGTCGCCAGCCACGTCCCAACTGGTCCAGGGGCTCGTCGCGACCGCCCACTCCTGGGAACCACCCTCGGCTTAGTGCGCACCGCATTCGTTGCCGCGGTCCTCCTGCTCTTCGGGTTGACGGCCGCACCAGCCAACGCTCAACCCACCGCAGTCGACGAGACCATCACCCGCACCGTCGTTCACGACGACCTCGCAGGCAGTGTTGCCGTGATTCGTGACGGCACCAACCTCACCCGCTACGCCGCGGGCTACTCCGACGTCGAAACCAAGGCCGGCTTCGCGCCCAACACCCACATCCGCGCGGCCAGCATCACGAAAACCTTTGTCGCATCGACGATTTTGCAGCTCGTTGCCGAAGGGAAAGTCGATCTGGACGCCCCCATCGAGACCTACCTTCCCGGGCGCATCCACGGTCAGGGCATCGATGCCAACGCCATCACTGTGCGCCAGCTGCTGCGGCATCAGAGCGGACTGCCTGAGTATTTCGACGCCGACACACCCCCGCCCGCCGAACCGGTGACGGGCGATCAGCTGCTCGATGCGGCGCTGACCAGGCCTGCGCAGTTCGAGCCCGGCACCGCAATGAAATACACCAATACCAACTACGTCATCACGGGGCTGCTGATCGAAAAGGTGACCGGGCATGCGGCCGCCGACGAGATCACGTGGCGAATTCTGCTGCCGCTCGGCCTGTTCGACACTTACTTCCCGGCGCCCGGCGACATGGGACTGCGCCAGCCGTTCGCCCGCGGCTACGAAGTGGTCGACGGCCGTCGCACCGACGTCACCGACTTCAACGCCTCGGCCGCGGGTACGGCCGGTGGCATGGTCTCCACGAACGAGGACACGACCACCTTCCTCACGGCGCTGCTCGACGGCCGCGTCGTCCCGCCCGCGCTGCTGCACCAGATGATGGAGACCGTTCCGATGCCCGACGGTGACGGCCTGCTGAGCTACGGCCTCGGCCTGGGGAAGGTGTCGCTGCCGTGCGGCGTCACGGCCTGGGGGCACGGTGGCGATATCGAGGGGTACCACAGCTTCACGGCCAAGACGTTCGACGGTCCGGCCATCTCGATGACGTTCACGCAGTCACCGGACGGGTCCTCACCGGCGACGGATCCGCGCGGCGACGTCCTGTCCGCGCTTTACTGCCCCGCCTAGCCACACCCATCCGGGCGCGCCCCGGCTCCGAATAGTGGGATGTGGAAGCCACACACGCATCCGGACGATCGATCGCTGTCATTGGCAGCGGGGTATCCGGCCTGGTCGCGGCCTATGCGCTATCGGCACGCAACCGGGTCACGCTCTTCGAAGCCGACATCCGGCTCGGCGGGCACGCCCACACCCACTACATCGACCGTGGCGACGGTTACATCGTGGGCGTCGACACCGCGTTTCTCGTCCACAACGACCGCACCTACCCCACGCTCTGCCGGCTGTTCTCCGAACTGGGCATCGCCACGAGGGAAACCGATATGTCGATGTCGGTGCGCGACGACGACAGCGGCCTGGAGTACGCGGGCGCGCGCGGAATCGGCGGCCTTTTCCCCTCGTGGACCACGCTCGGCCGTCCGCGGTACCTGTTCATGCTCGCCGAGATCAAGCGCTTCCACGCCGCGGCCAATCGGCTGTTGCTGAACGACGAGATCGTTGGCGAAACCCTCGGGGCGTTCCTGCGCCGCCACCATTTCACGCAGTACTTCGTCGACCAGTTCATGACCCCACTGGTCGCCGCGGTGTGGTCCTGCCCGCCCGGTGACGCCATGCGCTATCCGGCGCGCTACCTGTTCGTGTTTCTCCGACATCACGGCATGCTCTCGGTGTTCGGCTCGCCGAAGTGGCGCACGGTCGCTGGCGGTTCGGCCAATTACGTCGAAGCCATCGTGACGCGCCTCGCCGAGGTTCGCGCGGGCACGCCTGTGCGCTGGGTACGCCGGGTCCCCGACGGCGTCGAGATCACGGCGGGCGTGGGTCCGCGACTGTTCGACGCCGCGGTGATCGCAACGCATCCCGAGCAGGCGCTGCGCATGCTGGTCGATCCGACCGCGGCTGAGCGCGGCGTACTCGGCGCCATTCCGTACAGCACGAACTACGCCCAGCTGCACACCGATGAATCGGTGCTGCCACGAAACAAACGTGCCCGCGCGTCGTGGAATTACCTGAAGACCTCGGACCGGGACAGCGTCCTGGTCACCTATGACGTGACACGGCTGATGCGGCTGCAGGGGCCACGCCGGTTCCTCGTGACGCTCGGCGGTCGCGACCACGTCGACCCGGCGACCGTGCTGGCCGAGATGACCTACGACCACCCCGTGTACACGCCCGAGTCCGTAGGTGCCCAACAGCTTCTGCCGACGCTTGACGACAACCGGATCGTGTTCGCCGGGGCCTACCACGGCTGGGGATTCCACGAGGACGGCGCTGCGTCGGGCCTGCGGGCGGCGCGGCGCCTCGGTGCGGAATGGCCGTGCCTGGCGCGCCAGACCGAGGCGGTGGCGTGTTGACCACCGCGTTGTACCGAACCCGCATCACGCACCTGAGGCGCGCACCGGTGCATCACTACTTCGAGCATCGCGGTTACTGCTGGTACGTCGACATCGACCAACTACCGCAGCTGCCAGGCTGGTTGGCGCTGTTCGCCCGGTTTGAGGCCCGCGATCACTTTGACGGCGACGCGAACGATTCACTGCGGCAACGCATCGACGCGTTCCTGGCCGACCACGGGATCGACCTGCACGGCGGCAAGATCACCGCGTTGATGCAGGCCCGGGTACTGGGCTATGTATTTAACCCGTTGAGCCTGTACTGGTGCCACGATGCCAACGGCGTGCTGTGCCACATCGTCGCCGAAGTGCACAACACCTACGGCGGCAGGCACGCCTACCTGCTGCCCCCAGGCACCGACGTGCCTGCCATGGTCCGCAAGCGACTCTACGTCTCACCGTTCAACGACGTCGACGGCTACTACCTCGTGCATGCCCCGCGGCCAGATGACCAACTCGACGTGCGGATTTCGCTCCACCGCGACAACCAGCCTGCATTCGTCGCGACGATGCGCGGCAGCAGGCGCAAGGCCAGTGTCGGCGAGATCCTGCGGCTGCAGATCGCTGCGCCGTTCGCTCCGTTGATGGGCGCGATGGGCATTCGAGTGCAGGGCATCACGCTGTGGCTTCGGCGGGTGCCCGTTGTACCACGGGTCGAAAAAGAGAGGGTGCAACAACCGTGAGCATCGACACTGCTGGAAATGCCACGCTGGCAATCGATTCAGCTCGCTGGCCCGCGGTTGCGGGCGTGCCCGGTGGTCCGGTGAGTGCGGTGTCAGGCGCGGTCGCCGATCGGCTGCTGCGCCAGGCGGCGGCGCGACTGCCGGTTCGGTTGGCGTACCCCGACGGCACTGTGGTCGGCGCTGCCGACCCGACGCTGCCGACGATGACTATTCATCGTCCGGACGCTATGGCGCGCCGGATCGGCCGGTTCGGGTTGATCGGTTTCGGCGAGTCCTACATGGCGGGTGAATGGACAGCCGACGACCTCGTCGGCGTACTCACCGAGTTCGGCAAGGCGATGCGCGAACTGATTCCTGCAGGGCTGCAACGTCTTCGGCCGTTTGGAGTAGTTCGTCCGCCGCAGACCCAGCACAACAGTCAGTCACAGGCACGCAACAACATCGCTCAGCACTACGACCTGTCCAACCAATTGTTCGCCGAATTCCTCGACGAGACCATGACGTACTCGAGTGCGTGGTTCGACAGGCTACCCGGGTCGGCCACCGATTTGCCCGGCGCGCAGCACCGCAAGATCGACCGCCTTCTGGACGGCGCACACGTGGGTGCTGGCAGCCGCGTGCTCGAGATCGGCACGGGCTGGGGGGAACTGTGTCTGCGCGCCGCTGCGCGCGGTGCGCATGTCCGGTCGATCACGCTTTCTGCCGAGCAGCAGCACCTCGCACGGCAGCGGGTGGCCGCCGCAGGGCTGTCCGATCGCGTCGATATCGAACTGTGTGACTACCGCGATGCCCAGGGCCGCTACGACGCCGTCGTCTCCGTGGAGATGATCGAGGCCGTCGGGTACCGCTTCTGGCCGACGTACTTCGCGACGCTCGACCGGTTGGTCCTGCCCGGCGGACGGGTGGCGATCCAGGCCATCACCATGCCGCACGACCGAATGCTCGCCACCCGCAACACGTTCACCTGGATCCAGAAGTACATCTTCCCCGGCGGGTTGCTGCCGTCCGCCGAGGCGATCCTCGGTACGGCCGAGCGGTATTCGCGGCTGCGCACTATCGACGTTCTGTCGCTGCGTCCGCATTACGCGGAGACGCTGCGGCTGTGGCGCGAGCGCTTCAATGACCGGCGGGATGCGGTGACGGCGTTGGGCTTCGACGAAGTTTTCCGCCGGATGTGGGAGCTGTACCTGGCGTACTCCGAAGCGGGTTTTGCGTCCGGGTATCTCGATGTCTACCAATGGACCTTCGCACCCGCGGGAGGCGGCCGATGAACGCGTCCGCCGGAGGTGGACTGATGAACTTCGTCCTCGTCACCGCCGCGTCACTGGCGATCCTGGTCGTGGTGCACGCCGTCACGTTCCTCATCGGCCGGCGGATCGGTCGCTACAACGTCGTCGACGTGGCGTGGGGTATCGGATTCATCGCGGTAGCTGCCGTCGCTGCGGTCCTCGGTAGCGGTGACGCGTTTCGGCGAATCCTGTTGCTGAGTCTCGTCGCGGTGTGGGGTATGCGACTGGCCTGGCACATGGTCATCAAGTCCGCGGGCAAAGGTGAAGACCCGCGCTACCGCGACCTGCTGCACGGCGACTTCTCGGCGCGCAATGTGTTGCGCAAGGTGTTCGTCATCCAGGCAGGCGCGACGTGGTTTGTCTCGCTGCCGCTGCAAGTTTCGGCGGTGCTCGGGCCGACGCCGGCGTTGCTGCGGCCGCTGTTGATCGCCGGTGTGGCGCTGTGGGCGGTCGGGTTGACGTTCGAGGCCGTCGGCGATCACCAGCTGCGCCGCTTCAAGGCCGATCCGGCCAACAAGGGCGTCATCATGGATCGCGGGCTGTGGTCATGGACCAGGCACCCCAACTACTTTGGGGATACCTGCGTGTGGTGGGGGCTGTGGCTGGCGAGCATTGCGGGCTGGGTGTCGTTGGCCACGGTCGCGTCTCCGGTACTGATGACGTATTTCCTCGTCTACGCCACCGGCGCACGGCTGGCCGAGAAGTACATGGCCAAACGGCCAGGCTTTGATGAATATCGTTCGCGCACTTCATTTTTCGTCCCGACGCCGCCGAGATCGCGATTAACGTGACGATATTGACGCCGGTGGCTAGGCTACCGCTCGTGACGACCGAACTCGACGCCCTCCTACGCCAGGTGGCCCGGCGGGACGTCGACGCGTTCGCTAGCTTCTACGACCAGACTCGGGCCAGGGTCTATGGCCTGGTCACGCGGGTTCTGCGCGACCCCGGCTACAGCGAGGAAACCACGCAGGACATCTACCTGCAGGTCTGGCGCAGCGCGGACAGTTACGACCCGGCCGCGGGTTCCCCGCTGGCGTGGCTGCTGACGCTGGCGCACCGGCGTGCGGTCGATCGGGTGCGCTCCGAACAGGCGGCCAGTCAGCGTGAGTCGCGCTACGGCGTCGCCAACGTGGACCCACCGTCGGATCACGTGGCCGATACGGTGATCCTGCAAGCCGAGCGGCAGCAGGTGGCCGACTGCCTGGGATCACTGACCGACGTGCAACGCGAATGTATTCAACTCGCGTATTACGACGGGCTCACGTACGCCCAAGTGTCGGAGCGGCTCTCGGCAAATCTCGCGACCATCAAGTCGAGAATGCGTGACGCCATCCGCGGCCTTCGCAGATGTCTGGGGCTCTCATGACTGAGCCGACCGATTTCGATCTGATCGCCTTTGCGACGCCGTACGCGCTGCACGCGATGTCCGAGGCCGAGGTTGCGGATCTCGAGCGACGTGTCGCCGACGCCCCGCCGGCGGTCGCTGATGCGTTCGCCGAGGAAGTTCGCGCTGTGCGGGAGACCATGGCCGTGGTGTCTGCGGCGACGGCTGTGGAGCCCCCGCTTCAGATCCGGGACCGGGTGCTTGCCGAAATCAGCTCCGATCCAGTCCGAGAACTTCCTGTTCGGGAGCTGCGGCCGCGGATCAAGCGGTGGCAGACCGCAGTGCTTGCCGCCGCGGCGGCGCTGGTCATCGGCCTCGGCGCGCTGGGAGTCGGAATGGCGTTGCGTCCGACGGTCACGCCGTCGACCGCCGAGCAGGTGTTCGCCGCACCGGATGTGCAAACCGTCTCGGGTCCCATTCCGGCGGGCGGCACGGCGACAGTGGTGTTCTCGCGTGAGAAGAACGCCGGTGTGCTGGTGATGAACGACGTGCCGCCGCCTGCGCCCGGCACGGTGTATCAGATGTGGCTGATCGACGCCAAGGGGCCGCACTCCGCAGGGACGATGGACAGCAAGGCGGTCGCGCCGTCGACAACGGCGGTGCTGCCGGATCTGGGCGACTCGGAGACGCTGGCCTTCACGGTCGAGCCGGGGAGCGGTTCGGATCAGCCGACGACCCCGCCGATCGCGCAGCTGCCGTTGCTCTAGGCGAGTGTCGCCTCGGCCGCTTCGGCGATGACATCGGCGACGTCGTGCCGTCGCGCCCACGCCCGTCGTTGCCGCATCGCGCCGTTGCCCACCTCGGCGATCCTGTCCAGCTCATCCTTGGCGATGTCGTAGTCCCCGACCGCCTCGAGAGCTGGCCGGACATGTTCGATGAGACGCCGCAACAGGTCGACGGCGGGCACCGGTGCGTGGCTTTCGAGGAGGTCGACGGCGTGCCCGTGGAGACCGTCGCGCGCGGACTTCCAATACGCCGCCTTCAACGCGTATGGCGCCAGCGGCGGGGTGGGTTCTCGGTTGCGTTCGTCGTCGATCGCCGTCATCACGCTGGCCCGGATGAGCACGGCCAGCAGGACGGTCTCGGCGACCGTCGCGGGGACATCGGCGACGCGCACCTCGACCGTCGGGAAGTTCGCCGACGGCCGCACGTCCCAATAAACCATGCCGTCGTCGAGCACCGCGCCGGCCTGATGCAGCATCCGAATCGCCGCGTCGTACTCGTCGACCGAGTCGAAGTGCGGCGGCGGCCCCGAGCTGGGCCAGCGCATCCACAGCGCTTGGCGCCAGCTCGCATAGCCGGTGTCGGCGTTGCGGTACACCGCAGAGTTGGCGGACAGCGACACGAAGACAGGCAGCCAGGGCCGCAGCCGATTGCTGACGCGGATCGCCACCTCGCGGCTGGGCACCGCGACATGGACATGGCATCCACAGATGCCCTGCTCATGGGCGATCATGCCGAACTTGTCGGCGATCTCGTGATAGCGCGGGGTGTCGGTGATCGGGAAGTCGTGCGGCACGGTTGGCGGTAGTGCGACGGCGAGCAGCTGTGCACCGCTGGTCTCGGCAGCCTCGGCTGCGACGCGGCGCAGCCGCGTCAGCTGGTCGCGCAGGTCGCCGCTGCTGCTGACGACGTCGCTGGTGGTCTCGACCTGGCAGCTGGTCAGCTCGAGCTGCAGTTTGACCCCGCGCTCGCTGGCATGGCCGGCGACCTCTTCATTGAGGGCCACCGGCTCACCGGAGGCGGGGTCGACGAGCAGGAATTCTTCCTCGACGCCCATCGTGGGATGGCTGGCCATGGCTGAAGATATGATCCGGCCCGTCGGAGGATCTCACGACGGGCCGGATCGGGCGGAAGTCCTTTTGTTGTTGTGAGGGGCTTCGGGTTCGAAGTCGGCGGATCAAGATTGCCCACTGGTTCTTCGCACCAAACATGTTGTGTCGAACTTGAGATTTACGATCTGACGATGGCCAAGGATTTCCGGTTCGGGCTCGGTTTGCACGACGCGAGGTCGCGGTCGAAGGTCGAAGAGACGGCGCGAAAAGCTGAGGAACTCGGCTTCGATGTGCTGCACGTACCGGATCACCTCGGGGCGCCCCCGCCGTTCCCGGCGCTGACGATGGCGGCGGCGGCCACGCGCTGGCTGCGACTGGGCACCTTCGTGCTGAACGCCGGTTTCTACAAGCCCGCGTTGTTGGCCCGCGACGTGATGGGCCTAAGGGACCTTTCGAATGGCCGATTCGAGCTGGGACTGGGCGCGGGTTATATGAGGAAGGAGTTCGAGGCGGCCGAGCTCCCGTTCCCGACGGCGCGAGAGCGTGTCGATTACCTGCAGCACATGACGGAGTACATGCGTGAGCACGTCAGCGATGTGCCGGTCCTGATCGCAGGCAATGGCGATCGGCTTCTGACGGTCGCGGCGCAGCACGCGCACATCATCGGGCTCACCGGCGGCGATCGGGCGCCCGGCGCCACCGTGGATCCGCTGGCCGAACGCATCGACTTCGTCCGCAAGGCCGCCGGTGATCGTTTCGAGGACCTGGAGTTGAACGTCGCCATCACCGCGATGCCTCTCGACAGTTCGGGCATGCCCGACCTGTCGATCCCCCGGCGCTTTCTGCCGGACCTGAGCGACGAAGAACTGCTGCGGCACCCTGGCGTGCTCGCCGGGTCGGTGCGGGATATCGCCGACCAGATCCGCGGATACCGCGACACCTACGGGGTCAGCTACATCATCGTGCAGGCGCCCCATGCCGAAGCCTTCTCGAAGGTCATCGCCGAACTCAAGTAAGCTCCCAGCGTGTCCCGCCCTCGTAGCTCAGGGGATAGAGCACGGCTCTCCTAAAGCCGGTGTCGCAGGTTCGAATCCTGCCGGGGGCACTTCGAGTTTTAGCTGTTCAGCGATGGTTTCCGAGCCTCCGCCATCAGGCGCGCAGTCTGCTGGTCGGTGCCTCGTCGGTGAGCCAATGACACGAAGTAGCGCTCACTGGTCCCTGACGGCCTCTCTGGCGGCGGCATCGAGGCGTACCGCGACGTCGTCGAGATCGGTCGGGAAGAGCCCTGCATAGTGATTGAGCGTCGTCGCGGCCGACTCATGGCCAAGTAAGCGCGCCACCGCAACAACCGAAGCCCCCGCTTGTATGGCCAGCGACGCTGCGGTGTCACGGAGGTTGTGCGGAGTGATCGGCAGGCGCAGAGCAGCCGTAGCTGCATCGAAGCTGTCGCGTCGAAAATTGCGGTTGCGTAGCGGCGTGGAGTTCCCGGAGGGGAAACAAGTTCGGAAGGCGCCGACAGGGCCTGTAGCTCGGTCAGTTCGTCCACGACAGTTCTGGGGATCGGAACGGTGCGTGCCTGGTGATCTTTCACCGGTGACATTTCGCCTCGAGGCGCCTCCTCGGAATATGCGCGAGATACTCGCAGCCGACACAGATCGAGATCGATGTCTGTCCATCTCAATACCGCGAGCTCGCCCCAACGAAGTCCGCAGTAGCCGGCAACGACGATTAGGACCCGGTCCCTCCTGGAATCGAATTGCTCTGCGAGCTGCCACAGCTCAATGTGGGTGAGCGGCTGGGGCTCATTCCCTTGGGCCTTTGGTAGGCGGATTCCTGTCACGGGATTTCGGGGAATAGCCCCGTCCTGCACTGCGTAGTCGAAAACGCGGGGCAAGACGCCCAGCGAATGACGCGCAGTCGCAGCGGACTGTGTTCGTGCCAAATCCGCGCACAAGGCACGGACCTCAGACGGTCGAACCGATATCGCCGGGCGCCGACCGAAGCCCTTGCGATCCTCTTGTTGATAGCCTCACGAATCCCGCGTTCGGTCGCCGGCGCTCGCGGAGGCTGCGCGGCTAGCCAAGCATCACACCAATCCTGCGCTGGCCTTTCTGCCGCACCCGGGTCGGACCACCCTCCAGAACGCAGACCGTCGACCTGACGACGTTCTCATTCCTGAGCATCTCGCTTCCGCACGAAAGTCCGAGACGCTACGTATCGACCGCGGTGATAAACCCGAGCTCGATAGACACGAGCAACATCACGGCCACTCCGGACCTCAATCACTGCGCTGTGCCTTACCCAGTTCGCGAACACGTTCAGCCCTCAAGAGGCTAGTCCGCCTGATTCGCGCCGCGCGTTCAGCCAGGCGTCGACCTCACGTTCGTCCCAACGCAAGGCAGAACCAACTCGAATCGCTTGGCGGCCCCTCGCCACGGATGCGCCATGCCCGCAAACACCCGACGCTGACCGTGAGTCGGTCAGCGACCTGTTTGATGGTCAGGAGTCGCGGCGCGGTTCCGATCGAATGTGGTTGTCCGATAGACTTTTTCATCACCCTCCAACGAGATAGCTTCTCGAATACTCTCGCGCTCACGACGGGGAGCTCTCGACTCGGATCTAGCGCGAGCGGCGGCGTCCCGCGTTGATGGTCAACATTGGCTCCGACCATCAATGCTTGGCATGCCATGGCGAGATCATCCGCCACGCCTACAACTATTCGCCAACACCAGCGCCACATTCGATGAAAAGAGACTCGGACAACGACGGCCAGCCGATCTGCGCTACGGATGCCGAACACACGAATATGCTTCAGCAGCAGTGTGATCCGCCTTATCCAACCCAGCGGGGACGCGCCGTTACTTCTGGGTTATGAGCTAATCGGTACCAGTCTCACGCCCCTGGCTCTTCCCCGGAAACCTGCGCCGGACAACATTTCAGAACAATCGCTCATGCATCGGCTACGTGGGCTGGAATCGACATCCAAGCCGCCCGAAACGCAGCACTGCCCGATCTCACCAAGGCAGTTGGATACAAGTCGCTATGAATTAGCCCGCTGCACAACATATTTCGTGTGTCGATAACTGATATTCTGTCGGGTTAAACCACGTAGTACCCACTCTCCCAATGGGGTGAACTAGGTCCAAGGAGGAGCGCGAAACAATAGAGGCCCTATCCCTCGCGATCCGCACATTCTGCGGTGAGCGTGACTACGCGTCAGTTGCGTAGAGGAAGTCGCCGAATGAAGCGTCCAGAAGACGGGTCAACGTCGAGGGCGCTGGCGGTCTCTAGCTTGCCGTCACCGGAATGCCTGCGGGGTCACGAGGAACTTCTCCCCGGTGGCCCGCTTGACGTAACCGTTAAACGCATCCGGGAGGAGCATGCCGGCGAGTGAAACCTCCCGGATGTAGGTACTTGCGAACGTCGTCGTCAGCTCTGCAGCCACACGGGCCCGGAGCCGACCAACGGCCTCGGGTCCGACGCTTTGAAGGAACGGCGGGAGCAGCCACCCCCCAATACCCCACGCCATGCCGAAGTTCCTGATGAGTGTGGTTGGGGACGTGTCGAGTCCGCCGTAAATGTACACCTGCTTGTGGACGGTTGACCCATACCGCGAGTACTCCCCCGCGGTCGAGCTCGCCGCTTCCTCCATGCCAGTCAGAATCTGACTCACCAACCTTCCTCCACCCGTCGCGTCGAACGCAAGTGTCGCCGACGTCGCTGTCAGCGCCTCGACGAGATCCGTCGCGAATGACGGCGAGCCCGAATTGCAGACATGGATTGCGCCCAATGACCTCAGCAGCTCTTCTTGCTCGGGCTTGCGGACGATATTGACCAGCGGTATCCCGTCTTCTTGGCAGAGCTTCACAAGTATCTGGCCAAGATTCGACGCCGCAGCCGTGTGCACCAGACCGGAATGACCTTCGCGGCGCATGGTTTCCACCATTCCGAGAGCCGTCATCGGATTGACGAACGACGATGCCCCATCCCTGGCTGTGGCCCCCTCGGGCAAGACGAGACACGCGGAAGCATCAACCACTCGGTACTGCGCGTACATCGCGCCGCCCGCGATCCCGACCCTTCTTCCCAGCAGGGCCTGAGCCGCGGCCGAGGGTCCCGCGGTTATGACGATGCCCGCACCCTCACTACCCACCGGAAGCGGCTTGTCGATGCGCGCCGAAAGCCCTCTCAGTGCCCCCGCGCCCAATGATGCTGTGACGGTGGGGCGTTCCGGAGTGCCTGCCACCGTCGCAGTCGTCATGTCAGCGCCAGCGAGAAGCAGTCCCAAGTCTGACGGGTTGATCGGCGAGGCCTCCACGCGTACCAACACCTCGTTGGCGCCGGGCGTCGGAACTGGGACGTCGTGCAAGGAGAGCTCCAGCGTGCCCTGCGACGTCACCAACGACCGCAATTCCAGTGCATTCTCAGGAAAATCTGCGCTCATGGGTGGTGCCTCATTCCTGTTGTGCTCGTGTGGCGGTCATCGGGCGGCGTCGCCCCACCGGTATTCCTTGGTGAGGTCGTCGAGCGCAACTTTCGCGTCGCCGGGCAGGTCCAGGTCGGCGGCGGCCAGGGTGTCGGTGAGTTGGTCGGGGCGGCTGGCGCCGAGGATCGCGGAAGTGATGGTGGGATTGGCGAGCACCCAGGCGATGGACAGCGTGGCCAGCGATGTACCGAGCTCCGATGCGATCTTGCTCAAGCCGCTGATGGTGTCGAATGCCTTTGTATGCCATACCGTTCGTTGTACAAGTCGGCGAACTGCTGACCGACTTGCGCGGAGAACCGGCCTTCGGTCGGTTGGTCGTCACGCCCGTATTTGCCGCTGAGTAGACCCCCTGCCAGCGGGTTGAATGGAATCACCGCCATGCCGGTCTCGGCGGCAAGGGGCAGCAACTCTCGTTCGACTTGCCGGAACAGTAGGTTGTAGCGCGGTTGGACCGACGCGATACGGGTGAGGTGCAGGGTCTCGGTGCGCCCCACAGCGCGGGCGAGCCGGTAGGCCAGAAAGTTCGACACGCCGATGTAGCGCGCTTTCCCGGCGGCGACAATCGCGTCGAGGGTCGCCAACGTTTCGTCGAGAGGCGTGTCGGGGTCGTCGAAGTGGAGTTGGTAGATGTCGACGTAGTCGGTGCCCAGTCGGCGCAGTGACGCGTCGATGGCGTCCAGGAGATGTTTGCGGGAGCCGCCCTGCTGCCAGCGGGCGGGGCCCATGGGTCCTCCGGCTTTGGTGGCGAGGATGATCTGGTCGCGCTTGCCCTGCAGCCAGCGCCCGACGATCTCCTCGGTCCGTCCCACCTCGGCTCCCATGGGATAGATGTCGGCGGAATCGAAGAAGGTGACGCCGGTCTCGACGGCGATGTCCATGATCTGGTGGGCGACCGTCTCGTCGGCCTGATGCCCGAATGTCGCGGTGCCCAGGCACAGTCGCGGGACGGTGAGGCCGGTGGCCCCGAATGTCTTGTGCTGCATGGCTCCTCCTCGAGGCATTTCACTGCCGGTTCTTCCAACAACCGTGGCGGTCGGGCGCGTGTTCCTAGCCGGACCGGGTTCACAGCCACTTGTACGATGCCGCCGCGAGTTGCTGGTGCGGAATGCAGGTTCGCCACGCCACAGTGGTTTATGTCGCGATGCCGGGCTCACGATTCGGTCGCGGCCGCAATCTTGCGTGCTGGTTCGATGAGCGCGCCGCTGTGTATGAGTGCACGCGTCTGGTCGTCGGTGTAGCCGAGTTCCTTGAGAATCTCTGCATTGTGTTCGCCTTGGTGGGCCGGTGTCTGCGGGGTAGGTGCTTCGTCGTGTCCGCTGAAATGCCACGGCGGCGCGGGAATCGTGATGGTTCCGCCGTTGCGGTCGTCGACCTCGCGGGTGGTCACCCAGTCCTTGGCCCAGTGCGTTTCGTTGAACTCATTGATGTCTCGCAGTCGTCCGGTTGCGACCTTGGCCTCGTCGAACTGAGCGTCCAACGTGTCCATGCTCTCGAATGTCCAAATCCAGTTCTGCACAATGGTGTGCAACGCAGCAAGGTTGGCTCTGCGCAATTCGGGAGTGAGAAATCGGGGGTCGTCGGCCAGATCCGGGCGGCGCATGGCGGCCAGGTAGAGCGGGAATGTCACGCTGCTCACCAGGCTGAACGGCGCGACAAAATCGAAGCCGTCCGGGCTGGTGAAAAACGCGCCGTCGGCGGCACCCAGGATCGGTTGTTCGGCGCCTAGGTCGACACCGGAAAGGTCGTAGTGCGCGCGCTCGTTCATCGACGTCAGCACCGCGGCCATCGCGACGTCGATGTAGCGGCCCTGTCCAGTCAGCCGGCGCTGTTGCAGCGCCGCCAGCGCGGCGATGGCGCCGTGTAGCCCCGCATAGACATCGCCGTGTGTCAGCGCATCCGTGCGCCGATCGGCACCGTCAACACCGAACTGGTTCAAGGTGTTCCGGGTGAAATCGACCTCGGCTTGAACCGCCGGGCCGTAGGCCATCCGGGCTCGCCATGATCCCCGCTGCCCGTAGCCGGTGATCGACACGTAAACCACCGACGGATTGCGCGCCGCGACAGCCTCATACCCCAGGCCGTAGGACTCGAGCACGCCGGGACGGAAATTCTCCACAACGATATCGGCTGTGTCGCACAGCTTCAGTGCGACATCGCAGGCCCCCGCGACGTTGAGGTCGATGCTGATGTTGCGCTTGCCTGCGTTCTGCTGGGCGTAATAGCCGCTGATGTCACCGCTGCGGGGGAACGCCTGTCGGGTGAGGTCACCACGCGGCGGTTCGACCTTGATCACTTCGGCGCCCAAGTCCAACAGATGTTTGGCGCAATGCGGGCCGGCCAGCACCCGGCTGAAATCGATGACCCGCACACCCTCTAACGGCAGTGGCATCGTCATCGCCCCTCAAAACGTGCTGCGCCGGGACCGTTGGCCCGCAGTGAGGCAAGCCCCACCTTCAGGTCGTCGGATTTCCAGAGGTACTTCTGCAGCTCGCGCGTCGCCTCGTCTGTCGCGGCCATCCCGTGTGACACCGCATGGGACACGATGGCTTTGGTGGAGGCGTGTGCCACGGTGGCCCCTTTGGCCAGCTCGTGGGCCAACGTCACGCTGGCCTCGCGCAGCTGCTCATCGGCAACGACACGGTTGATGATGTTCCATTTCTCCAGCGTGCGGGCGTCGTAGCGGCGCGCGAGCAGCGCCATCTCTTTCGCGCGCGCGGCACCGGCCCGCTCGGTGATCCGCTGGATGGCTCCCATCAGCGGATTGAGCCCGAGCGTGGCTTCGACAGCGCCGATCTTGGCCGACTCGGCGGCCACGATCAGATCGGCGGCCAGCGCCAGTTCCAGCCCGCCGCCGACACAGACCCCATGCACGGCGGCGACGATGGGGATGGGCAACCGATCGAACACTTGCAGCAATTCGGTTAAGTCCAGGGCGGGGGCCATACCGTGCTCGGCGCCATCCGACAGCAGCTCCATTTCGGCGCCGGCGCAGAAGTTACGCAGCCCACTGCGCAGCAGCACCGCGCGCGCCTTGTGTTCAGCGGCCCAGCGCATTCCGTCAATCAGGGCGTCGAACAACGCGACCCCAATGAAGTTGTGCGGGCGGTGCTGCATCGTCAGCACCGCCACCTGTCCATCCATCTCGCGCACAACCGGCGCTAAGCGCCCCTCGGGTGCACCGATCGGCGTCCGCCCGCCCATCGTGGGGGCCTCGTCCTGCTCAGTCACCACCGTCCTCCTCTTTACTATGCTGCACGTCATACCAATAATTCGGATACTACCGGCATATTCGACGGCGTGTCAAATACTATGTATGATGAACGACATGCCAAAGAAGAGCGACAGCAAGGACCGCATGATCGCCTCAGCGCGCCGGCTGTTCCGCGAACACGGTTACCTCGGCACCGCGCTGTCAGACGTGGTCACCGAGAGTGCCGCCCCCCGCGGGTCGATCTACTTCCACTTCCCCGGCGGCAAGGAAGAGCTCGCCGGCGAGGTCACCCTCCTGCACGCCGCCGACGCCATCACGAAAATCAACCGCGCGGCCGCCGCCACCCACACCGCGGCGCAACTGATCGCGGCCTTCATCCGCCGCGAACGTGACGACCTCGTCACGAGCAACTACCGCGAGGGGTGCGCTGTGGCGCCAATCGTCATCGAATCGACACCCGCGTCGGATCAGCTCAGCGACGCGACCCGGCGCGCCTTCCAGGACCTGATCACGACGCTCGCCGCGCGCCTCACCGAAAAGAACATCCCCCACGATCAGGCCGTCCAGCTGGCCACCAATGTGTGGAGCACTGTGGAAGGAGCGCTCATCCTCGGTCGGGCATTGCGCGACCCCGCGCCCTTCGACACGGCCATCGCCCTACTGACCGCAGCCGCCGACGCCGCGGCCGACACCTCCATCTCGTGACACCCGAAAGGACACCATCTGATGACCTCAACAACGGCAGATGATCTGCGCACCAACCTGATTGGAGCCTGGACCCTGCAATCGTATGAAGCTCACAATATCGACGGATCCGAACTGATCTACCCCTTGGGCGCCGACGCCCGGGGGATCATCATGTACACCTCAGACGGGTACATGTCTGCACAACTGATGCGTTCGGACCGAAGACATCTCGACGGCGACGACATGCAACCCCGGGCAGACGACGACTTAGCCGCGGCTGCCAACGGCTACCTGAGCTACGCCGGTCCCTACAGCATCGTCGACGACGGCCTCATAGCCCACCACATTGAAGTCAGCCTGCTGCCCAACTGGATCGGCGGGACACAGTACCGTGCTGCCCTCCTGCACGGCTCCGTGCTGGAGCTCAGCCCGCCAGAGCCGATCCTGATCGACGGCCAACGCTTGAACGCACGACTCATCTGGCACCGTGCGTGATCACAGGCTATGAGCGGCTGCATGCCGGGCCGCCACGCCGAAACAGTTGATTAGGCAAAACGAGAACACCATGCCGACATACGTGTGCTATACCCACCAGGGCGAAATCACTGCCGAGCAGAAGTTGGAGATCGCGACGGGGATTGCGCGGATCCACAGCCGGTTCACCGGTGCTCCTGTCGCCTTTACTCAGTGCATCTTTCGCAGCTTCGAGCCTGACCAACACTTCATCGGTGTGCAGCCGGCGCCGCGACGTCAGTTGTACAAAGTCGCCGTCGGCACCCCTAACTGGGCGGCGATATTCTCGCCGGCCTTCCCGCCGCGGACGGCACGTCTCTGCCGCGCAGCTTGCGCACGATGTCTTCGGTGGAACGCCGCTTGCGTGCTACACGATCTTCCCTTTCAGCCTCGACATCGGGCTGAAAGACTCTAATACTCGGCGGACTCAACCCCTCGGGAACACGCCAGGCACCAGCGACCCCCCGACTACTGCACGACATTTCTCGACATTCAAATCGGCCGATTTGCAGGATAATTGGGTCTATCGCCCAGTCCGTGTCGGGGGGTTGGGTGATAGACAAGTCGCGACGTGGCGGCCGAACGGGGGCGGGTCACTGCCGACGAGCCGCAAGCGCCCTCGGCAAGAACCGCGACGAGCGAGCTGGCTCACCGTCTCCCCCTCGCCCTTGCGATACTCCGCGTGCGCCGTCCTTAATGCCGCGCATACGTACTATTCCCAGCCTGATTGGACGGATAACGTCGGAGATGTGACGAGGTGCGCGCCCCAGATCCAGTGCAGTGCAGCGGTAAATTTCGTCTGCTCCTTCGACGGCTACGCTGTCGGCTCAAATTGTGCACACGTGGCGACCGGAACAATCGCATGACGAGTGCGAGCCGATGGTGGCTGAGGCGCAATCGTCGCGGCCGCTCGACCGATGACAGCATCGTATGGATCCCAGTTCTATCGAGACATGAAGTGGCGGATCTTAATTCGCGGGTATCGGGTGGCGCGGTTGGCCCCGGCCACCTCTACTACGACCAGGCACGCAGAGTCTGGAACTACGCAATAGATCACCACCCGGCCGCAGTCGCTGGCTGCAGGACCGAAACTGACGTAGCCGAAGCGATTGCGTTCGCCCGCGAACACGGCTTAAAGCTTGCGGTACGGGCCGGCGGGCACAGCATCGCCGGAGACTCCATCGTCAACAACGGGATTGTTGTCGATTTGAGGTTGATGAACCGCGTGACAGTCGATCCGGATGCGGGCCGTGTACGGGTTGGTGCGGGCTGTCGACTCGCCGATATGGATGCTGCGACACAAACCTTTGGCCTCGCGACGCCGTCAGGAATCTTGTCAGAGATTGGTGTAGCCGGCCTGACGCTTGGTGGCGGAAGAGGTTGGCTGAGTCGCAAGTACGGTCTCACGTGTGACAACCTGATCTCGGCACGAGTCGTGTTGGCGAATGGAAGCGTAGTGACCGCCAGCGCAAAGGAGAATACCGACTTATATTGGGGCTTGCGCGGTGCCGGCACTGACTTCGGTGTTGTGACAGAGTTGGAATTCGCAACTCATCTCGTAGGAAAAACAGTTCAGTGCGGAATCGCAGCTTATTGTATGGAAGAGGCAGGCGCCGCGATTGAGCACCACCAGCGAGTCATGCGGAACGCTCCCGATGATCTCAAGGCCGTGATTTATCTGCGCCGCGCCGCTGGCGACGCCTATGTGCCAGAAGACCTTTTCGACGCACCTGTGTGCTGGATTTTGAGCGTGTGGACCGGCGCTCCACGAGACGCTATGCCGGCTCATGAGGAACTATGGAACGGGGCAAGGAAATTCTTCGGGATGGTCAGTACCGTGCCATACCTCGCGCTGCAGTCACAAGCCGACAATGTCCTTGGGCCTGGCGCGTGCAACGACATCAAGGGCGGCTACCTCAGCGATATCAATGAGCATTGCATCATGACCCTCATCAAGTCGGCAAAACGGTTGCCAAATGATGTCTCTGCGGTGCAGCTCGACTACCAGCATGGCGCTCCGGGCCGGCTTCATGAGGACGACACAGCACTCGCCGACCGCCACGCGGACTATGCCCTCAACGTACTGGGACGGTGGCAATCTAGCGCCGAATCACAGCCGTACGTCGAATGGGTACAAGAAACATTCGCCGGCACACAGCAGTGGCAGAGCAGCACTTCGCACTCGAGTCTCGTCGCCGTCGATGACAGCCAAAGAGGAAGAGATGATTACCGCCGTGGTAAATATGAACGGCTGACAGCGATTAAGACCAAATACGATCCGATGAACGCCTTTTCCAGCAGTCAGGACATTCGGACACCTGACCGCCGTGGTACTTGACCAGTAGCGAGCCTGCGGGTCCAGCCTGCCCCGCAGTCGCATGCCGGCTACGCCGTGAAGTGACGAACGCGACGCGTTGTTCGATCGCAGCGTCAGTACTACGACAACTGGCTACTGTCTGCGGCCGCCTATTGTCGGTGAACGCATAACAATCGTCACGGCGGCACGCTAGCTGAGCGAAACTCACCCGCGATTGGTGGATCGAGCTTCGATGCGGGAAATGCGTCCTTACCAACGTCTAATCCATTGCGGCGTGTTGAAAGTTTATGCGGCGCAGCGTGACCGCCGGTTTTTCTCCGTAGCGGGCGGTATATGCGGCAGCGAACCGGCCGAGGTTGGTGAAACCCCATTGGTGGGCGATGGCGCCCACTGAGGCCGTAGACGGGTCAGACATCTGCAGCATCTGGTGAGCATGACGGAGCCGAACCTTACGCAGATATGCCGTCGGAGACATCCCCAGATGCCGTTGGAAACCTTCTTGAAGACTACGGACGCTCACGTGAATTCGCGCCGCAAGTTCAGTAACCGTCAGTGGCAGATGCGGCTCGGCTTCGATGATGTCCACGGCCGCCCGGATACCACGCGAGCCAACCGGGCTTGGCTGCGCGGCGACCGCGTCACGGTGCCGGTGGTTGGCGGCAAGCAGAAGTCCACGCACCAAACTGTCCGCGAAGGGCAACCCGACCAGCGGTCTAGCCAGTAAGCCGTCGGCTCCGAACAACTGCTCCGTGAGTAGCAACAGCATCTTGATCCAGGCGGCGCCGTGACCCTCGACCGTAGAAATAACGGGCTCGAAATCGACATGTGAACATCCCGGGCTCTCCAGCGCCTCGCTGAGCGCATCCTCAATTAGGCGGTGGTCAATGACGAGCCCAATCCATCGGCTGCCGGCCGCCAGCCGTCCTGCATGATGACCTCTGGGCAAGTACACGGAGGCCTCACCGGGTCCGGACAAGACGGTGCAACCGCGGTGGTCGGCCACCACGCGACCGGACCGCACGAAGACCACTCGATACGCACCGCACGACTCACCAAAATCCAGCGACACGTCCGCGTCGCTACGAGCTCAGCGATCGTTAGCGGTCCAATGCGACCCACCCGCTGAGTCACCGAAAACGTTTGCGGATCACTTAACAAACCGGCATGCGGCGGATCGCAACACAGTACGCCAAACGCATGCAACGTAGACGCTGTGACTCGAGGAGATTGCGGTACGCGATTCTCGAAGCCCACACTCACTGCGAGAACAACGCGCGCAGCACTGATTCGATGCGCCAAATGACACATATTGTGCTGCGTGTCACAGGTATTCTGCGCAGCCGCGCAAAGCGGCTATAATCCCGCGCCACGCGGCTTTCCCGCCTAGTTAAGCGAGCCTAACGTGACTCTCATGGAGGACTACCGCACGATTGTGCACGCCGAAGGCCGTCGTTCAATCATCTCGCTCATCGCCGAAAGGACCGCCAGAAGGCGCATTTGCAGTGCGCTTCAGAGTCGTGTGACGGAGATAGCGCGATGAGGATAGGCATCGGGCTACCGACGCAGATTCGGGATATGGACGCGGCGATCATCCCGCAGTGGGCATCGCGCGCAGAGGACGCCGGGTTCTCAAGTCTGGCGACCGTGGGGCGGATCGCCTACCCCGGAGTGATGGACACAGTGGCGCTGGCCGGAGCGGCCGCTGCGACCCGCAGAATCGAATTGAGCAGCAATATCATGCTGACCACGGTGTGGCCGCCCCTGCTTCTGGCGAAAGAGCTGGCTGGTATCGATGCGATGTCAGGCGGTCGGCTCACGCTCGGCGTCGGCATCGGCGGTAATCGCGCAGATGACTTCGTGGTTGACGGCCTTCCCCCGCGCCATCTCGGCAGGCGGATGGACGCCGATTTGGAGGCATATCACGAGCTGTGGCGAGGCGATCCCGTTGGCGGCGGCGTCAACCCGGCCGTGCCGCCAGGCACTCGGCCGATTCCGTTGTTATTCGGCGGAATGGCGGCGGCCTCTTATCGGCGGATGGCCAAGTGGGGAGAAGGTTACGTGGCCGGGGCGCTGCCCGCCCCTTCCGTCGAGCCGATGTTTGATGCGGCCAGGCAAGCGTGGCGTGAAGCAGGCCGCGACGGGACGCCGACATTGGTGGCGATCGCCTACTACGCGTTCGGGGATGCTGATCGCGGTCGAGCCAACGTCAGCGATTACTACCAGGCGGTCGGTGATGAATTTGCGCTCGAAATGGCGAAATCGGTCCGGACGACCTTGTATGAAGTTCAAAAGGCCGCGAAGTCGTTCGAAGCGATCGGGGCCCATGAACTGATCCTGCACCCGGCGATTGCTGATCTAGACGAGGTCAACAAGCTCGCTGACGCGGTGCTTTAAGGATTCGCGCCAAAGCGAATGACGCTCGCGATTGGCGATCCCCTGATCCCGGCGACCAACATCGCTGCTTGACGGTGATCACACCGACCCTTGAAGAAACCGCGGCGAGAGACTCGTTGCGCTGCCAGGTGCAGTCATCAGTACGAGCATCCGCCCTTTCGAATACAAGATCAAGGACATCGACCCAGGAGCCGTTCCAATGTCTATTGCAACTCATAGCCTTCCTTCATCCGCCCCGGACACCGCCAACGGGGTACTTGCCCAAGTCAATGCGCTGGTGGACGTACTGCGGGCCCGGGCGAAAGAGACTGAACGGATACGCCGCATGCATGCCGAAAACCTTCGCGAGCTGACTGAGGCGGGGGTTTTTCGACTCACAATGCCCGCAGATGTCGGCGGCTACCAGGCCGACGAAGACATCGTCGCTGAGGTGCTGGCCCAGATCGCACGTGGATGCCCGTCCACCAGCTGGATGTGCAATATCATCTTGGCTACCAACGTGATTCCCGCCTTACTTGCCGACGAAGCAGCGGACGAGATCTATGCGACGCCCGACCTGAGGGTCACGGCTGCTGTCGCGCCCACAGGTCAGGCCATACCGGCCGACGGGAGATATCAAGTCACCGGCAAGTGGACATGGAACACCGCTGGGATTCATAGCAATTGGTTCGGCGCCTGTTGCATAGTCCCCGGCGAGGAAGAGTTCGGACCGCGGCTGCTTCTGGTGCCCAGCTCCGAAGTTGAGCAGCAAGACAACTGGCGGGCCGCAGGTATGGCCGGCACAGCCACCAACGTCGCGATCGTCAATCACTCGGTAGTACCCGCGGCCCGCAGCATCCTTCTCAAAGACCTTGCCGAGGGCCGATATCCGTCCCGGCATTACTCGACGCAGCCGTATTACAACCGGCCGTGGGTGATGTTGGTAAATGCCATCGCGGCGCCCACCCTATTAGGGATGGCGCGAGGAGCGATGGACTGCTTCATGCAAACCCTGCCCACGCGCGGACCCATCACCTACACGGCATGGCCCAAAGCCGCGGAGGCTCCACTGGTGCATCACCAGCTTGCGAAGGCGAAGTACGACCTCGATGCCGCCGAGATGTTTACGACACGCCTGAACGCGATGTATGAGGATGTTCTCGGTAGAACTCCGACGATCATGGAGCGGACGCAGGCCCGCGCTTACGCTGGCCACGTCGCGAGGCTGTCGCGAGCCTGTGTCAACCAGCTGTTCGAGTCCAGCAGTGCCTCACAAACTGTGCTTGATGCCGACATTCAGCGGTTCTTCCGCGACGTCAACGTCCTGCATCAGCATGCGACGATACAGCCCACAAGCGGGGATGAAGCCTACGGACGCGCCCTAACCGGCCTAAACCCCAACTCGGACATCGTATGAACCGTCCCTCGCCTTCAGTGTTTCGGCTTTGGCACCTACTTCTGCCTCGGCGATCAGCTGGCGCGCATCGAGCTGACCAATATGACGGGAACCGAAGCAGCCTGCCCGACCTGTCGCTCGCCGAAGCTGCCGAATTGCCACTGCGCCAAGCGAACTCGTCAGCGGCCGAGGCGATGCCGGTGAAACACGCCGACCAAACAAGCGCTCGCTAATTCGTGAGAGAATCCGCGATTCTCTCGGACGCGGGGCGTCGACCATTCGAACCGCATCGGGGACGGCAGCGGTTTCGAGACGTGAGCGCCCGACGGGACGTTAGCCGGCGCACCGTTCCTCCTTTTTTGACAAGGTCCTGATCGGCCGGGGCCGCGATCTACGCGCCATCGGCGCCTGTTCGTAGTGCGTAGACGGTAGTTCGCAGCGAGTGTGAACGCAGCCACGATGTCGTCCAACCAGTCGCCAAATCAGGTGATCTGTGCCGCAGACGCACCAGAAGACATGCCGAACCTTCGGCGGCCACCCACGACGGACGTCGATGTGGTCGGTGTTGGTCACATGTGGAAGCTGGTAAAGCCATGGATCTCGACGATTCGCTAATCGAGCACCTTCGGCGGAAGCGGCGCGCGTCCATCACCGAACTAGCCGCCGCCACCTTCTGCTCGCGACGCACTGTTCAGACGCGTCTGGATGCGCTGCTCGAAACCGGCGCAATCCGCATTGTCGCGGCGGTGCATCCCGGATACCGGGGTATCACTGCTTACGCCCACCTCGTAATCTGCGTGTCCGGGCGAGTCAGACCGGTACTTGATGCCGTCGTCGCCGTGGACGGCATCGCGTTCGTGTCGGCGGTCACCGGTGAGTACCAGATCGTGACCGAAGTCCGGGAGTCGGATCAGCACACGCTGGCTGACACCATCGCGACGGTACGCGCGCTGCCGGGAGTGGCCTCAATCAACGTCCTGACCTATGTCGAGGTACTGCGCGGGACGTTGATGCCACGCATTCCGGTGTCGCCGGAGCGGCGCGTCGATGCGATCGACGAGCTCTGACCGCAATCCTGCAGCGGGACGGCCGGACCAGTTACCGGGCACTTGCCGACGCAGTTGGGTTGTCGCTGAGCGCGGCACGCGCGCGGGTCGGTGCGCTACTGGCCGACGAGGTCATTCGCATCGGGCCAGTGTTGGATCACCGGCGTCGGTCGAAGGTAACCGCTGGCATCGGTATCGACACCAACGGGCCCGGACACGAGGTCGAACAGCGTCTGCGGCAGTCGCCCAGAATCGACTTTGCTGCAAGGACTCTGGGGCGGCACGACCTGCTAGCCACGGTCGTGACGGACTCGACTCACGACCTGATCGAGACACTCGAAGCCATTCGCGACCTAAACGTGGTCACTGCGATCACCAGCTGGATCCATCTCGACACTGTCAACGGAGCATTACGAACGGACTGCTTCGGCGGCGTGATCAGAATGCCTCTTCACGAAGTTCCATGACAGCGAGGTCGACGCTCTTGACGATTTTGCGTTCCGCAGCCAGACGGAGCAGCACGTCATTTCCGAAAAATGTTGCCGCCGTAATTTTTCCGGCATAGAAGGCGCGATACTTCTCCGATACATCGCCCACGAAGCGCGCGGCGTATTCGTCGTTAGCCAGCAGCGGCTCTAACGCGCCGTCGAGCGCACGCCGCACACACCGGTCGCGTGGCCGACCTCGACCTTGCCAGCAGCTAGGTGACGCAGATACCCTCCGGAATGTCCCTGGCATTCATAGTAATCGCGATGGAAAAGCGAGATGACTCATACGCGATGAACCGACGTTGAGCGGATCAGCTTGAGCTGGTGTTGCACATCGACGTAGGCGAGCTGGGGCGGCCGACCCATCGTGACCTTCGACTCGAAGGCGGCCTTGGCGAGCTCAGCGAATTGCTTGATGCGGCCCGCCGGTAAGTTGTGCTTGGCGAGCAGCTCGGCCTCGGCCTTGTCCCTGAACGTCGTCGTGATGACGCCCGCGCTGGTCCCCCCGATTGCTTTGGCATAGGACAGCGTTAGCACCTGGCCCTCACCTTTAGGATCCTGATCGACAGCAATCAGACATGAAACACCATTGTCCTGATAGCGGACCATCGTCTGCGCGACCAGGCCGACGGTGATATTCGCCTGTGGCTTGACCATGCCGAGGTAGATGGGCAGGCCTTGGTCGAACAACAGCGCATCGCCATCTTGCAGATTCGGCTTGATGTCATTCTCATATATCTCGGGCAGTGCGGTGTCTGACGCTAGCAGCATCACGACGTCGGCCCATTTGGCGACCTCGCCCGGGGTGTCTACCTCGAGACCCTGCACGGCGATTTTTGCACGCGACTTCGAACCTTCTTTGAGGCCAACCTTCACCTCGATGCAAGAGTCGCGCAGCTTCAGCGAGTGCACATGGCCCTGCCTGCCATAGCCGATGATACCTACTCGCCGTCGCTGGATGATCGATAGGTCTGCATCATCGTCAAGAAATACTTCCGCGCTTCGTGCCGACACTGGATCTCCCTGTCTCGTATTCGGTAGCTAATCCCTCGCCACTGAAAAGCGACACATAACAACATCAATGACAGCCCCGGCTGCCTTTGCGGCTAGCACTTCAACTGGCCGCGGTCTACACAGATTTGACCGGCTGACAGTGTCGCTGAGCCATCTCCGGCCAGCCACGCGACTACGTCCGAAACCTCCTCAACGGTCATCATGGTTTGATCCGCTGCGGGTTCTTCCCGCCCAACCGGCTTTAAAGGCATCGGTGGCAGGCTGTGTAGGTAATGCGGATGCCTGCTGAATATGTCGGTCATGCCTTCAAGTCCGGCCATGGCGGTAGCGACGGCGTACGGATGAATAGAGTTGACCCGTATTCCGTATTCGCCGACTTCGAGTGCTAACGCGTTCGTAAGCCCCACTAGTCCGTGTTTGGATGCTGAGTAATGGCCGTTGCCTGGCGTGGCTTTGATCCCTGTTGACGAGCTGACGATGATAATTGATCCGCCGTTTCCAGCCCTGATCATCGCCGGTACAGCTGCACGCACGGTGCGCCAGGTTCCGCTGAGGTTCACGTCGATGACCGTGTCCCACTGCTCTTCTGACATCTCCCACAGCCGATTCCAGCTCAGCACTCCCGCGTTAGCCACCACAACATCGAGTCGCCCGAAGCGTTGAGTGCCGTCGTCGACAACCTTCTGCAGCGCTGACAGATCGCGGATATCAACCTCCCGTGCCAAGATCTTGCGACCGGCTTCCTCGACGGCGACTTCGGTGGTGGTCAGATCGTCGGGAGTGGCGGCAGGATATGAGATCGAGCCCGAAACCCGCCCGCAAATATCGATTGCGATGATGTCGGCACCATCTTCAGCCAGCCGCACGGCGTGCGACCGGCCCTGCCCCCGTGCCGCGCCGGTAACCAGGGCCACACGCCCTTCAAGGGGACGTCCAAATGCTCTCGTATTCAACTTATCTCGCTGTACATCTCAACACAACGCGTGACGCGTTCATAACCTGCGCTGGAGGCTATATGGATCATTGCGCGCGCCCCGTTGGCTGCCAGTCTGCGCCGTGCGGAATTTTAAACGGCAGTAGTGCACCGGCGTCCAGGACTGTGGTGGTTCCCGTGACATGGCGACTTTCCTCGGATGCCAGGTAGATAATCGCCGGTGTGATGTCGCTGTCTTGTAGCCAGGGCACGCGCAGGGCGTTCATTCCCGTCATGATCTCAGCGGCTTGATCCCGTGTGGCGCCCTCGATTCCAGTGAACCTTTTCAAGGACTGTGCGTTTGTGACCATCGGGGTGTCGACAGTGCCTGGATGCACGGAGTTGACACGGATCCCGCACGGCGCCAACTCAACTGCCAGTGCGCGCATGAGGCCGGTGACACCGTGTTTAGCCGCACAGTAGTGCGCCACGTTCGCATATGCGTTCAGACCGGCGACAGAGCTGATTAGGATGATGGACCCGCCTTGGCCTTGCTCGATCATTGTGGGTGCGACCGCTTTTACGGTCTTCCACACTCCGGTCAGATTCACATCGAGCATCGTCTGCCAACTGGCCTCATCGAGGTCAAGCGCCGATCCAAACGTGCTGATACCGGCGTTGGCAATCAAAATGTCTATGCGGCCAAGGATTTCCACGCCACCAGACACGGCGGCGTGCAACGCAGGCAAATCGCGCACATCGGCAACGATCGGAACGATTCGCCGTCCAGTTTCCCTAACAAGTTTGGCGGTGTGGGCTAAGTCATCTCCGGTAGCGCCGGGGTAAGGCACCGTATCAATGTCACAGCACAGGTCGAGGGCGATGATGTCGGCCCCCTCTTCGGCGAGTCCAATTGCATGAGCACGTCCTTGACCTCGCGCCGCACCAGTAATTAATGCGACCTTTCCATCTACTCTGTTCATGAGCTGACCCTCTCCGGCGTCGTAGCCGTCGATAGACGGCCCAGCATTGTTCTAGGGCCAACGCTATTTGGTCATCTAGTCCCAACCAAGCCGTCCAACGCGCCGCTTCGGACGATCTACGCAAAACCACTCGACGCATATGGGGCACAGTCGCGATGGCATCGACTGAGCGCGAAAAATGCAGGGCTACGAACGCTTTCAGCATGAAATCCATTTGAGAGCAATATAGGCGGAGAACCGCACACAGCGCCTGCAAGGGGCCGCATCAACGCACGTGGTGACGCCCCGCCGATTATTAGAGCTCAGCGGACCACGTGCAGGACCGGGCCCGGCTGGCCGATTCGTGGCAGACAGCGACCAGACCGGAGGCCCGGAGGGTGGCTCGGGCGTCGCGCTAGCGCCTTCAGTCGCCGATCGCTGGACGTACCCGCCGGCGGTCAGTGCACCGACAGGGGAATGCCGAGCAATACCCTGCGTTAGTTTGGTGGTAGCAGCGCGCTTCCAGATCGGTCGCGACACTGCGGATCTCCATCTAGGAAGTCACATTGCGGTAATGCGCTTGGCATGGAGATCAATAGTGTTCTAGCCGAACTGCTTTTGTGCCGACACTCATAGATCGGCACGTGACGATCATGGGCTATCGGAGGATTCAACGAATGTGCGGAATATTCGCCGCGATGACACATCGCGGCCTGTCGACTGATCGGTGCGATGCGGCGCTCAAGCGCTTACAACATCGAGGACCGGGCGGCTGCGGCATCTGGACATCACGTGATGGGCAGCGGACGCTAGGACACATGCGGTTGTCGATCATCGGTTTGAACAACGGCAGCCAGCGACCACCCTCGATCGGCTGCTCGAATGCCCGGACGACGAACGGGTCGGAGTGGAAGGGGTGTTGCGAGCGTGGTTGTGATGCAAGAGCTGTTCTCCATGACGTAAGTACGCCGCAACAAGGCCGCACACCCGCGTCGTGACCTTCTTCATGTCATAAATCGGCTGGTCCTGTGCGGCTTGCGATGCGGACGTATCCCCGGTAGAAGGCGAGCATCGGGTCGCGTCTGTTGCGCATACCGAAACGCAGATGTTCAACGGACACGGTGTCGCCAAGTATCTCCTCAGCCGTGCCAGGCTAATGCAGCGGCGGTGATGGATCAGTATGAGCAGTCGTGTGAGGGATTGGCCGCGCCGTGGGAGCAGCCGTCCGCTCCTGACGCATGCAACGGTGCTGCACTGGCGGTGGAAGGTCGCGCTAAGTCCACAGATGGTCGTCGATAGTTCTGGCGCCGGTGGCGGCGCTGGCGTCGCGACCGCGGCACCAGTTCCGCTCGCGCCCTTTCGGTCCAATGATGTCAAGGCCAGCGGCGAACGTAAATCGTTGCCGCAGGCTAGTTCTGGTGGTGACGCATCTCGCGGATCCGGTGTCAGCGGTTTGGGTGGCGGATATGGGCCGATGGCGGCGCTAGCGCGTGGTAGTGGCCTTCGCGAGCACGAATCATCGCTACCGGCAGCACCACTGGACGGAGCCGGAGAGCCGGGCGCTGGCTTGTCCGACCTTGGCGGGTCGTGGCTGCCTGCAGCGCAACAAAGCGAAGCGGCATTCACGGTGTCCAATGTCAGTTGGGGCCAAGTACGTCGGTTTTCGATGAACTCGCTGCGCCCGAACCGGACGTCCCTGCCTACGCCAACGAACCCGAACGCACGCTCGAGCAGGTGTCCAGTGGATGGGCGCGCTCGAGAAGGGCGATGTGCCCGCAGCGCAGCGTGCACTGGAGTTCCACAACGCCGCAGTCCTTGCTGACGTGCGCAAGAGATCGGACCTGCGCTGAGGCGGCCAGAAACCTCGCCCTGCTAGCGTGTCGGCAGGTTCTACGCGACGCGGTGGGATCGTGAGTAAGCCGACTTCCAAGCCGACTCTGCGGCGATTCTCAGGCTCTTGACAGTTGATCGGTGACTAGCTCAGCGTGAAAGCTGTTCAAAGCTACGGTCCTTGAGTTCCTGTGTGTTGTATGCGCCACACTTTGCCAGGACGTTGAACCAATAGCCACCGCTGACGCGTCATACTGGTGTGAGAAACGGTGCGGGCCAACATCGCTAATAGTGCGGCGCAAACCGCTGCCCCTGCTAGCGCGGCGGTCCTGCACCGCATCGTGCTCGCTGCGTTCGCGGCACCTAAAAGGATCATCGCGGCAGCAGTCCTGGTGATGGTGGTCTGCGCGATATTCGGGTTGCCCGTAACGAAGGCGCTTTCTGCGGGCGGATTCACCGATCCGGCGTCGGAATCGGCCCGGGCGGCGAGCATTCTTGCGAGCAAGTTCAGTCAGAGTGATGTCCAGTTGTTGATCACGGTGACCGCCGACGGTGGGGTCCATAGTGCAGCAGCAACTGAGGCGGCCGCCCGCATTCTCGACGTGTTGAAGAGCTCGCCTGACATCATCGGCGTGACCTCGCTATGGACGGCGCCGTCGGCGGCGGCGCGGGCTCTCACGAGCACGGACGGCAATACGGGCATCATCACGGCCGGCCTGCGCGGCAGTGACGCCGAATACGCCGAAGCTGCGCGGGAAATAGTCGACCGGTTTCCGCCTGCGCCCGCGGGCGTCGCCGTGCGTGCCGGCGGCGCATTGACCTACTCCGAGGCCGACGAGCAGACCGAGCGCGACCTGGTGTTGATGGAGTCGATCGCAATCCCCGTGAGCTTCGTGGCTCTCGTTTGGGTGTTCGGCGGTTTGTTCGCTGCCGCTCTACCCATGATGATCGGAATGTTCGCGATCCTCGGTTCCTTGGCCGTACTACGCGTCTTGACGTTCTTCACCGACGTGTCGGTCTTCGCGATGAATCTAATCGTTGCAATGGGTTTGGCCCTGGCGGTCGACTACTCGCTGCTCATCATCAGTCGCTACCGCGACGAGATTGCCGACGGAGCAATGCCGGATCAGGCGCTGGGACGCGCGATGACAACCGCCGGCCGCACTGTGGTGTTCTCTGCTCTGACGGTTGCGTTGTCGATGAGCGCGATGGTTCTGTTCCCGAACTACTTTCTGCGGTCGTTTGCCTACGCGGGGGTTGCGGTGGTCGTCCTTGCCGCCGCGGCCGCGGTTGTCATTACGCCTGCCGCGCTCGTCGTGCTGGGCCCCCGATTGAACGCACTCGATATGCGGAGGCTGATCCGCGGCGCCGGAGGTCGGTCGGCGACGCCGACGGTGCACCCCGTCGAGCGCTCGTTCTGGTATCGGACCACTCACTTCGTCATGCGCCACGCCGTCGCGATCAGCGTGACGCTGATCGTGCTGCTGCTTTTGCTCGGAGCCCCGTTCCTCGGCGTCAAATGGGGCTTTCCCGATGACCGTGTGCTACCGGTCACGGCGAGTTCCCGCCAAGTGGGTGATCTGCTGCGCGACGAGTTCGCGGTGAACCCCACCAGCAACGTCACCGTGGTCATTCCCGAAATCTCCGCCGACTCCACTAGAGAGCTGAGTGCCTATGCCGCGCAACTGTCGCGGGTGGCGGACGTTGCCGCGGTATCGTCGCCGTCCGGGACTGTCACAGACGGTCGCCTGACCGGACCTCCAACGGCGCCGACCGGGCTAGCCGACGGTTCTGCGTTTCTCACCATTCAGAGCAGGGCCCCGCTGTTCTCCGATGCCTCCAATAGTCAACTCCGGGCACTGCATGACGTGCCCGGGCCTGCCGGCGAGCCCGTCCTTTTCACTGGAGTCGCGCAGAACAACGTCGACAGCGTCGCATCCATCACGTCGCGGCTGCCGATTGTCCTGAGCGTGATCGCGGTAATCACCCTCATCCTGCTGTTCCTCATCACCGGCAGCGTCGTGCTTCCGCTCAAAGGGCTGGTGCTCAATGTACTTTCGCTCACCGCGGCATTCGGTGCCCTCGTGTGGGTGTTCCAGGACGGTCACCTTGGCGCACTTGGCACCACCGCGACCGGCACACTGGTCGCCAACTTGCCGGTGCTGATGTTCTGCATCGCGTTTGGTCTTTCGATGGACTACGAAGTGTTCCTGTTGTCGCGCATCCGCGAGTACTGGCTCGACTCCGGCCGCACCGGACAGGACAGCGATGAAAGCGTCGCGCTCGGCCTGGCCCGCACGGGACGCGTAGTCACTGCCGCAGCGCTGCTGATGACGATCTCATTCGCTGCCCTACTGACGGCCCAGGTTTCCTTCGTGAAGATGATGGGTCTCGGCCTTGCGATCGCCGTGCTCGTTGACGCCACGGTCGTTCGCACGCTGCTGCTGCCCGCTCTCATGCGGCTGCTCGGCCCCGTCAATTGGTGGGCGCCCGCGGCACTGACCCGGTTGCATCAGCACATCGGACTTGCCGAAGGACCGCGCACGCCGGAGTTTTGGCGGCCATGATGAGCGACACTTGCGATGTCCTCGTCGTGGGCGCGGGACCGGTAGGCGCCACGGCGGCGTTACTTCTTGCCGGTTACGGCCTCAAATGCACTGTGGTCGAGGCGCGGCGAGAACCACAGAGCCACCCAGCCGCGCATGTGCTCTCGACACGGTCGATGGAGATTTGGCGCGAGATCGGTTTGGAACGCGACATTCGCAGGCTCAGCGCGCCGATTCATGAGCTGCGGTGTATCGCTTATTGCACCACCTTGGCCGGTCCCGAACTCGGGCGGGTACCGCTCGCCGACTTGCCCGACGCGCAGATGGATGCAATCGAGTTGGTCAGTCCTACCCGCAGCGCGCACCTGTCACAAAACGTCTTGGAACCGCTGCTGTGGAAGCATCTTCGCGACAGTGCGCGCATCGATTTACGTACCGGATGCCAATACCGCTTCCACACCGACGACGCGCACGGTGCTTCGGTCATTATCGCGGACACCACCACCGGGTCCCATCGAACAGTCACGGCACGCTATGTCATCGCGGCGGACGGGTCAGCCAGCACGGTGCGGCGGGCATTGGGGGTCACGATGGAGGGCCCCGTCTTGCAGCACATGATCAGCGTGCATTTCTCCGCAGATCTCGAACACTTTCGCCGCCACCGCCGCGGCCCGGTGATCTGGACCCACACCGCCAAGGGTCTTGGCGCCGTCATCGTGCACCGATCGCCACAAGACCTCGTATTTCAAATCCCTTATTTCCCGCCGTTCGAGTCCTTGGACGACTTTCCGGCCGCAGTCTGCCGCAGCCGCATCGTCGACGCCATCGGTGACGCAGCTGTTGACGTAAGAATCAAGTCGATCCAGTCGTGGGCGATGCATGCTCAAGTCGCCACCTGCTACCGGGTGGGCCGAGTCTTCCTCGTGGGTGATGCAGCGCACCGGTTTCCTCCGACCGGCGGGCTGGGTCTTAACACCGGCGCCGCCGATGTACACAACCTGGCCTGGAAACTGGACTGGGTCATCGCGGGCCGTGCCGACGAGGCGCTGCTGGATACCTACGAGCAAGAACGGCGTCCGATTGGCATCGCCGCGACCGCCGACTCGGTGGCGAACTTCGAGGGACTCCTCGAAGTCGTTGCCGCACTGGGTTTGCCACGGCGAGCGGTACGTCTGTTGCCTCGAGTCGTCACCGCCGTCCCGCAATGGCTACCGCGGCGCCCAACGCGGGCACTCATCCGCGGGCTCACCACATTGGCCTATCAGCGGCTTCGCCTGGCTAAGTCGCCGGGTAGGACAGGTCAACGTATCCGGCGCAGAGCCGCGAGCGGTTATCGCCGAGGCAGGGTCCGCACTACCGCAGCTGGGGACGCGACCTCGGTGTGCGCTACCAGCGCGGCGCAGTGATGGACGACGGGCTTCCCCAGCCACACGATGACCCTGAGTTCTATTCACCATCCGCACGTGCTGGCGGCCGGCTGCCCCACAGCTGGCTCAGGTACCGCGACCGGCGGGTGTCCACGCTGGATCTTCTCAGTCGCGATGAACTGACGC
This sequence comes from uncultured Actinomycetota bacterium, assembly GCA_963848855.1. Taxonomy (GTDB): domain Bacteria; phylum Actinomycetota; class Actinomycetes; order Mycobacteriales; family Mycobacteriaceae; genus Mycobacterium. The sequence continues at coordinate 78,015 of CAWKFL010000001.1, read as the reverse complement.
TGCTGGTTTCTACCGACGGCCACACCGCGTGGTCTCCTGCCGCCGAGGGACTTCCGATGTCGCTAGTGCTGCTCGGCGACAGCGAGCAGGACGTGTTCCACACCGGAGTTGCGGGGGCTGATCCAGACGCCCTCGTCGTGCGGCCCGATGGCCACATTGCCGCAGCGCTGCACTCGGATCGGCACGGCGTTGCGTCGTTGCGGCAAGCGCTGCAAGTCGTCGGCGCGCCATCACCGGTTCTTGCGAAAGCAGAAGCACATGAGTGACGTCGCGGCACCGGTCGTCGAATTGCGGCTGCTCACCCACCAGCCTGAGGAGATGGTGGAGTGGTGGGCTGCGCTGCTCGGCGGCGCTCCGCAACCGCTCAGTTCTCGAATGACCACCGTCACAGGCCGGTGTCTGCGGGTGGTGATCGAGCGTTCGTATATTGCTCTCGCCTACCATCCCGAAGCCAGCGGTGTCACCGCGATCAGTCTGACCGTAGGCGACGTGGCGACGCTAGATGTCACCCTGAACCGGTTGGCGCGATGCGGCTCGGGGCCCGAACGAGTGACCTGTAAAGCGGGCGTAACAGCGTTCTGGCTCCGCGATCCCAATGGCACCGACGTCACCGTGTGCCTTCCCCTATCTGCCGCGCGCCCTTATGCAGAGACGGACTCGATCACCGACGAGTTGGACGTCAGCGCAGTGCTGGCACATATCGGCATCGCGAACTCCGAGACCACCACGACTGATGTGACCGATTGAAAGGACATAACTGACCAATGACTAGCATCGCGCTGAAGCGCCATAATACCGGGCGAAACAATCGTTTTCGAGCGCCAATTCCGCCACCGAAGGTGGTCCGATTCGTTGAACGTGCACGACATCAGCTCCTTCGAGTCCATCAGCGAACCGTGCCGTCCTATGCGGCGATGATGGAGATGATCATGAACGCTTGGGCGGCACAGGCGATCACGGCAGCTGTTGACCTCGGGATCGCCGACGCCCTTGCCGATGGACCGCTGCGAGCAGACGAACTGGCGTCGAAGGTCAACGCGGACCCCGACGCGTTACGCCGCCTGCTGCGGGCGTTGATCGGGCGCGGCATTTTCCGTCAGCGCCGTGACGGTCGTTACGAGCTGAACTCGATGGCAAACACGTTGCGATCAACTGCACCGTTCTCGACTGCAGGGCTGGCCCGGATGGTCGGCTCGCCCCAACATCGTGAGCATTGGAGCTATCTGTCCGACGCAGTAAGAACCGGCGGAGCAGTGATCCCGAGCGTGAACGGCACAGACGCCTTCGATTACCTCAGCCGGGAACCTGAACTCGCCGAAGCCTTCAACCGGGCCATGGCTGAAACCACTGAGATAACCGTGGGTTCCCTGATGGCCGCGTATCCATTCGCCTCGTTCCGCACCGTTGTGGACGTCGGCGGTGGGGTGGGCCAGCTGTTGGCGGCCATCATGGCGGCCGCACCGACCGCGTGCGGGATTCTCTATGACCTGCCCCAAGCGGTTGCAGAAGCCCCAGTGCTGTTGCGCGGGAACGCGATCGCAGATCGGGTGCGGGTGGTCGAGGGTTCGTTCTTCGACGGCGTCCCTGCAGGCGGTGACATCTACGTTCTGAAGAACGTGATTCATGACTGGCCCGACGACAAAGCTGTGGAGATTTTGCGAAACGTGCGCACGGCAGCGGACACCGGCGCCACAGTACTGCTGATCGAATTCGTGATCCCGGAACACAAACGCGAATATGTCGGTCACCTGACAGATCTGGAGATGCTGTTGACCCAAGCCGGTCGTGACCGTACGGCTCAGGAGTACCGGATACTACTCGAGCGCGCCGGGTTCCGGGTGACCCGTGTGGTGCCTACCGCCTCGCCTTTGAGTCTCGTTGAGGCTAGAGCCACCTAGCGTCGTGCGGGCGTATCAGACCGCGGTGCCGTGACCAATTCACGTCGGCAGGAGTTCGCGGGCGCTGTTACGGCGCAGCTTGCCGGACGGAGTCTTGGGCAACGTGCCCGCGGGGAACAACAGCACATGGCGCGGGAGATGCCCGACGTGACGGCTCACCCGAGCGGTGACGTCGCGGCTGATCCGCAGGCGCACGTCCTCGTCGTCTGAGTTGTGCACTTCAGCGAGCACCGCGAAGCCCTCCCGATCACCGTCGACACGAAGCGCGATCACACACCCTTTGCGTACTCCATCGACACTTTCCGCCGCCCGTTCGATATCGTGCGGGTACAGGTTTCTCCCCGCCAGTACGATGAGATCCTTCGAGCGGCCGCAGATATAGAGTCTCCCCTCCGCGTCGACGTAGCCCAGGTCTCCGGTGTCGAACCAATTGTCATCGGAGACCAGCGGCACGACGCCGTCGGCGGTGAGGCAATTTTTCGCGACCGTGGGACCGCGCAATTCGACGATGCCAATTTCTCTGGGCGGCAGCACTTCTCCACCTCGGGTGATGCGTATCTGCATGCCGGTGACGGGTGGCCCCACGCATACAATGTGCTGTGTGTCCTCGGAGTCATCAGAGATCGGCACTGCGCGGTGCGCTTGCGTGACGGCTCGGTGCGAGACCTTGTCGATGACGGCGGGGTCGCGTGGCGAGGCCAGCGACACGACCAAGGTGGCTTCGGCCAGCCCATAGCCGGGCATTGGCGCGGTTGGTCGCATTCCGAAGCGCGCGCCGACGGCAACGAATTCGTCGACGTCGCGATGATCGATCGGTTCGGCTCCGTTCACCGCCACCCGAAGCGATGAAAGGTCGATGCTTGCGGGATTGGCCCCCTGCAACACGCGAGCAAGAACGGAGTACCCGAAGTTGGGTCCTGAGGTAATGGTCGCGCGGTGCCTGCTGATCAACTCCGCCCAGGCAATCGGTCGCCTCACAAACTCGTCAGGTGGGACGACGACGACTTCCAAACCCAACTGCATCGGCACGCATATAAAAGCGATCATTCCCATGTCGTGTGACAGTGGAAGCCAGCTCGCCAAGACATCCGTGGTGATGTTCAGGTCGACCCCGTCTCGCAATGCGATGGCGCTCGCGGCGAGGTTGCCATGACTGATCTCGACGGCCTTTGGCGCGCCTGTCGATCCGGACGTCAACTGCCGCAGTGCGATATCAGCATCGTCGGGATCGGTGCCGAGTTCGGCGGGTTGCGCGGTAAGCAAGGAATCGATGGTGCAGACGGTCGATTCGTGGGCCGATAGATGATCGAGCGCCGCCAGGGAATATGGCTCGCCGACGACGACCATGTCGGCTTTGAGCAATCTGATCGCGCGGACCGTGTCGGCAAGCCAGACTGCCAGGTCGCTGCGCGGTGTCGGGTGCTGCAGCATCGTCAGCGCGGCGCCGCGCAGCCACACAGCCTGCGCCAGCGGCGCGACGTCGGCGGCATTGGTCGCCAGTACGACGACGGAGCCATGACGACCGACCCCCCTCGCGGCCAGGCCACCGGCGATCCGTTTCGCACGTTCGTGGACTTCATGCCAGGTGAGCCGAACGGGGTCGGCGAGCATCCCCCCGGTCAGGTGTCGTGGCGACGATGCTGCGGCGGCGAGTATTCCGCGGGTGAAGATGCTCATCGCAATCCGCTCCTCTGCCTTGCCGCGTCCGCTGCGACCCGCGCGATCGCGGCCACCAACGCCGGGTCCGGTGCACGGAACAGGAAGTGCCCACCGGAGTAGAGGCGCACAGGGTGAGGCTGTGCCGAGAGAGTCGACCAGGCCGCCAGCGTGTTCGGCGGCACCAGTGGGTCGTCGAAGCCACCGAAGATGTGCAGCGGACATCGCAAGGGCGGCTCATCCGGCGGTCGAAAACTTTGAACGATCCGTAGATCGTCACGGACAATTGGGATCAGCAGTGCGAGCCATTCCGGACGGTCGAGGATCTCGGTCGGGAGCCCGCCGTACCCTGCCAGCTGCACGGCCAGTTGGTGATCGTCGATCAGTTGCAGATCCTGAGCGGGCGCCGGTCGGTGTGGGGCCCGGCATGACGCCACGATGACCGCCTCCGGCGGCCGCAGTCCGCGTGAGATTCGGTGCTGAGACAGGCCGTATGCCAGCAACGCACCCATGCTGTGGCCCAACAGAACATGGGGCCGGTCCAACTTTTCCTCGAGCTCGTCGGCCAATGCCTGCACGCAATTTTCGGCATCAACCTGGCGCGGCTCGTCGCGGCGTGACTCACGTCCGGGCAGCGTCACCACCCTGAGTTCCGCTTCAACTCCTATATTCGCCAGGGCCCGGCGAAGCGGATGGAACGACGCGGAACCTCCGCCGGCGTGGTGGAAGCAGACCAAGTCGACGGGCGTCATCTGATCACGCGGTCCTATCCAGCTGATGCACCACGAAGTCGACGAGATCGCCGACATTATGGATTCTCGGTAGCAGTTCGGCGACGTCAACCCCCTGCAGCTGGGGATACTCGGTGCGGAGTCGATCTAGAAGTCGAAGCTGCAGCAACGAGTCATACCCCAAGTCCTCCGCCAACCGCTTCGATCGTGCCAGCGCAGTGACCGAATAGTCGCCGACGTCGGCGATGAGCGCCAGGACTTCGTCCCCGGCATCGTCGTGCAACTGCCCGCAGGCGGCCTTCTCGACGATGGGTGTCGTCTCGACCCGACCGACTCCCGCCCGTTGTTCGGGGTAAGCGATCGGGCCATCGAACCAGAACCGATTGGTGTCATCGAAGACGTACGGCGGAATCCGTTGCACCGGTCCTGCCTGCTCACCGTACAGCGAGTCCAGATCCGGTGAGTATCCGTCGCGAATCAATGTCGCCGCCACGCCAAGTAGTTCCATACCAACGGAATTCGGGCCGTTGCACAACGACAGCGTCGGTGCCGGGGACGGCAGTTCGCACTGCCTGGCGAGCGCGAGCAGTCCCGACCTCGGGCCAGCCTCGGCCAGATAGTCGGCGCCCACCGCGTTCACGGCGGCGCGAAGGGCGTCATAAAACCGAACTGGTGAACATATCTGCTTAGCCCAATATTCGGCGTTCATTTCACGGCCGTCGACTTGCCTGCCGAGCACGGTGGAGAACAGTGGAAACCTGGCGGGTTGGGGCTCGAGCCCGTGGAGCTCGCGCCGGAAGTCGGTCACAATCGGCTCCATCAGCGGGGAGTGAAAAGCATGTGATACCGCCAAATTCACCGCCCTGCTCCCCTGTTGTTGAACGGCCGCCTGTATACGCGCCACCGCATCGGTGGCCCCGGAAATCGTCAGTGAGCGTGGGGCGTTGATGGCTGCAATCGCGCAGTCGGGCGCGTCGGCGAGTTGTGCCTGAGCCTGCTCGATGCTGAGGTCGACCGCGATCATCGCGCCTCCGGGAGGCAGCGAACCCATCAGCCGCCCTCTGGCTGCGACAAGCTCGGCGGCCGCGTCCAGCGTCAGCACACCCGCCAGGCACGCTGCGGCGATCTCCCCGACGCTGTGCCCGACCGCGAAGTTCGCACGAATGCCGCTCTGCAACAGGGTTTTGCCAAGCGCATAGGACACCCCGAATAATGCTGGCTGCGCCAGGCTGGTGTGGTGGAGGCTGGAATCGCCATCGAACATCGCTGCGAGAAGGTCTGAACCCAAGTGGGGACGCAGCGCGGCTGCAACGGTCTTCAGATTCTGGCGGTAGATGGGATTGGCGTCGTAGAGGGGGCGCGTCATGCCGGCGTACTGAGTTCCCTGACCTGAAAACAGCAGACCGACGCTGGCGGGGGCCTTGCGCCGCGGGCTGGAGGACGCGAGGTCGGCCCGGGCACCTGCACCGAACTGCTGCAGGGCATCCGCAACAGTGTCGCGGTTGCCCTCCACCACAACACGATACCGATGCGATAGCTTCACGACATTGGTCGATCGGCACCAGGCCGCGACGCGGTCAGTGTCGAGGGTACGCAACGTGGCGGCAATCGACGCGGCGTTGCGCCGCAGAGCCTGTTCAGATGGCGCCGAGATCGTCAGGACCCCCCGTTGTCCTGCGTCGGGCAATGGGATGCCAGGTACGGACTCAAGAATCGCGTGGGCGTTGCCGCCGCCGAGGCCGAAGGAGCTGACCGCGCCAAGCACACCGTGGCCCGGCAACAACTGCGGAGCATCGGCTAGCCGCAGCCCGTTCTCGTCGAGTCGCAAGCCTGGGTTCGCTCCGTCGCCCATCGACGTCGGCGGCAGCACGCGCCGGTGCAGCGCCAGGCAGCTTTTAATGAAAGCGGCTATCCCCGCGCTGCCCTCTGTGTGCCCGATGTTTCCTTTGATCGAACCGAGCAGGCATGGCTCGCCACTTCGGTTTCTGTGCACATCGCCCAGGGCATTGGCCTCGATCATGTCGCCGAGCACCGTGCCGGTACCATGCGCTTCGACGAAGGTGATTTGTCCGGCGTCAACCTCGGCGAGACTGAGTGCCCGGCGCATCAATGCCGCCTGTGACAGGCGGTTCGGGGCGGTGATCCCATTGCTGCGTCCATCGTGATTTGTGACCGAGCTTCTCACGACCGCGTAGATCGGCTGTTTATCTGCAAGTGCGTCATCGAGTCGGCGCAGCACCACAGCAGCGACGCCCTCACCCCTGCCGATACCGTCGGCGTCGCGCCGAAACGGCTTGCATCGACCGTCCGGCGCGGAAAGGCCTGCCTGCGTATAGAAAATCGAAAGTGCTGGAGTGAGAATGAGATTCACGCCCGCGGCGATGACGGTGTCGGCCTCGCCCGAGCGCAGCGCTGCGCACCCCTGATGTATTGCGGTCAACGATGACGAGCAGGCGGAATCGACCGCCATGCTCGGCCCGGTCAAGCCGAGATGGTAGGAGATGCGGTTCGCTGTCATGAAGTAACCGCTTCCGGTACCGCGGAATGGGTTCAGTCCGGCGAAGTCGAGAAGCTGGAGGGAGCTCCACTCGCTGGACATCACGCCGACGAAAACCCCTGTCGCGGTGCCTGCGAGTGCGCGCGGATCGATCCCGGCATCTTCGATCGCGCGCCACGACGACTGCAACAGCAGCCGTTGCTGCGGGTCGAGCGCCGCCGCCTCAATCGGTGCTATGCCGAAGAAATCATTGTCGAACGCGTCGACATCATCGATGAAGTGGCCGCGTCGGGTGTTCATCGAACCTGGGGCACCGTCGCGGCGATAATAGGCGTCGACATCCCAGCGCTGCGAAGGCACATCGGTGTCGGTAACGACGCCGTCCATCATCAGACGCCAAAACGCGTCCTTGTCGGGCGCGCCGGGGAAGCGGCAGTCGATGCCGATTACGGCAATCGGTATCACGAGGTTAATTCCGTAGTGACGAGATATGCGGCGATCGCATCGATGGTCGCGTAATCCCACACGATCGTAGTCTCCACTGCTATTCCCTTCTCGGACTCCAGGTCTGCGCACAGCGCCAGACTTGCGGCAGAATCGATTCCGTAGTCGGCCAACGGAATGTCGACATCGACGAACTCGGGTGCCAAGTTGAGGCTCTTCGACACCTTTGTCGTCAGCCAGTCCGACAGCTCCTGATACGAAGGCCTTTCATGGGTCAGCGACATTGCATATCCATCATGAGAACGCCACCTTGTCTGATGTCGACTGGCCGAAAGAGATTCGGCGATAAACGAAACCGCGGACGGTCGCGGCGAAATGCGCACTGCCCACGAGCGCCACGACTGCGATGAGAGGCAGACCGACCACGATAGCGATCGTCAGGCCCAGCACGAACGAAACCAATGTCACGGCGTATGCGGCCGAGCCGGTTTGGCGCGCCGACCTGACCAGTCTGGCCCATTGGCGAAATACCCTGCCGGCCAATAGGTCTGCTGCAGCCAAGGCGGGCACCACGGGCGCCGCATCGCGTGGACACGGTCGGGACTCGGCGATGCGCTGTCCCACCTCGGCAACCCTGGCGAGCTCGTCGTCGCCGACACCGGCCCGACCGAACCACAGGAACGGTTCACGCTTTCCAGTCAGCAGCCAATGCAGCGTCGTCACCAGCGTCGTTGATGATCGACGCGTGTCGGTCGCTGCGACAACGTCTACACGGCGCGCACCCGCGGAACGCAACAGTCCGGAGACTTCGACCACCGCCGAGTACCACATGTTGCGGCACGCGATCAGGGACAGGACATCTCGCTCGCGGACGGATTCCGGGTGTGCTTTCAGCAGTGACCGGACAGGAAGCGAAGGCGCCAGATACCAGACTTGATACGCCAGGATGACCAGCTCGTCTGCGGCCGTCTCGAAGCCGCCCGGCGGCCCGACCAGTGGCACGAGGGCATCGGGATCCACCGCCTGAGCGAACACCCCGAAAAAGCGCCGAATCGGCCATGGAAAGGGAAAGGCGTCCCGCGGCCGCACGTCAACCCAGCGGATGTCCCAACCGCGGGCTTCAAGCGGAGCGGTCAATGCCTCGGCGACTTCGCGTAGCTGTCCCGTCTGTGTGTAGAGATAAACCACGGCGCGGCGCCACGGCAGCGATTCGGTCGGGTTGGATTCGGGCGCGCGAGTCATTTTCGGATATCCGACGCGGATGCCCCGGACACCGCAGTGAGATGCATGAAGGAGACCGCGAATCGGCCCGACTCCGGAACCATGCACAGCAGCGTGTCACCGTCCTTGATCAGACCCTGCTCCATCATCTCGTCGAGAATGACGTAGATCGAAGCACTGCCGATGTTTCCGACGGTGGTCAGGTTGCTATACCAGATCTCTGGACGCTTCGTGTCGAGGCCGCGCCGTGAGAACTCCGCCAGCACAAGGTCTTTCATTCGTTCGCTCGAGTAATGTGCTGGAATCCAGGTCAGTGTCGACGGATCGAACTTGCCCAGCGCACGCAGGCGTTCATACTCGTCGACCCCGACGCTCACCAAATGCGGGAGCAGCGACAGGTCCTGCCTCAGGATCAGCGCACCATCGGCGTCGGCGGCCGACGCATTCGGGTAATCACCCCAGGACTTTTCACACGACTTGGTCTTGCTGCCGTCGAACATGCATGCAGTGTCGGTGTTCGCATACGAAGTAAGCGAGATCCAGTCGATTCGCAGACTCACGCCAGAACCCTTGGGCTCGCTTTCGACCACGACGGCGCCGGCACCGTCGGAGAGCATGTAGCGCAAGAACGCGGCTTCGAGCGGCAGAGTACCTTCTTCCGCGTTCGCACCCATGTGTTCGTAGCGTGTGCTCTTGAACCAGCGGGAAGCCAATTCGCTGGCGACACTTATCGCGTTGCGCTTCTCGCCGATCGCCACCTGTAGGTAAGCGTTCTTCAGCGCCATCATCCCCGAACTGCATACTCCGTGCATCGTGGCTATTTCGAGTGGACCGTATCCGAGCTCGCCGTGCACCATGCTGGCGTGCCCCGGCGCGATCAGGTCGGCAATCGTGGTGGCCGCGCAGAGCAATTCGACATTGTCGGCTCCGAGCCCGGCGCGTCCCGCGGCGACACTAACTGCAGCGGCCGCCATCGCCGCGTTTGAGATGACTGTCTGCTGGTTCTTATCGATCGCATAGTGACGCGTCTTGATGCCGCAGTTCGCGAGCGTGATGGCTTTGAGATCGGAAGTGGAGCGCCCTGCCTTTCCTATGTAGTCCTCGATCTCCTCGTTGGGCACAGGGCTACCCGGAAGGAAACTGCCTGTAGCTGTTATGTATGCAGTCATATTGCTCCGTACATCGATTTTGCTCCCCACTGGCGTAACGCGTAGATGGGTGCTCGCGGTTCAACTGATTGCGCGATAGTGTCGCTAATCACAAGTGCCCCGCGTGGCAGCCATACACGCCAGTCAGCGGACTTCGTTGTCGCATAGTTATCTTGAGAAGCAGTCCGGAAACTCCCTCGTCGCCCATCGAACGGTCCGCGATAATCGCTACGGCGTGAGCGCTTGGGCGGCGACGGGTAATTGACGAACTGCCTAGCTGAGACGCGTTCCGGCGCAACGGCACTGCCGTTGGCGCAAAATATTCGCTATCAGCTGTGTGCGTCGGCAAAGTGCGGGGAGTCGAGGCTTAGTTCCGACCAGTTGTAGTTAATCATGGCGACCTGCAAGGTTGCTGTCGGTCGTCTGCGAGTTCACCGTCGACGCCTCTACGACCTCACCGTCGAGATCCTCAAGGGACGGGGCGTCTGGAGCGTGTGCTCACCGCGGAGCTTGAGCAGGATTAGGAGGACTTCCGCGAGTTCCTCCAAGGCATGCTCGATCCGCAGCTCCATATTGCTTCGGCGATCCGCTCCAAGATCGCCGAGGCGGTTTTTGACATCGTCCTCCTCACCGGCATCGGCGAGGTATTCCCGTAAATCCGGTCGCACAACGTGCTGAACAACCTCCAGAGCGTCGTGACGGCCGCACATCACGGCCATTGGGGAAGCGATGCAAGTTGCTCCGAGGCGCGTCGCTGCAATGTGGCGACGCCCTCCTCGAAGCGCCTGCAGTCGGCCAGAACCTCAGCAATCCACTCGGATGTGGATTTCGTCGCAGTGGCGTTGATCCGGGCAATGCCTGTAACAGCCGGGGTGTCGTTCGCAGGCATGGACCAAGAGCGTCGTCGGCATCGCGCGCCGATGGGGTCGGTGGATGGACCCCTGGTGGTGGCGGTGTCGGGTTGTTGTTGGTCGGCGGACATGACGAGGATGGCGGACTGGTGTACTGCGGTCACTCGGATTCAAGCTGACCGCGACGATGCACCGTGAGCTGCGCGCCTGATTCGACGTGATTCGTTGTGCCGCCTCACCATTCCACGGTCTGGCAGCGGGTTTCGCCAATGGGGTTGAGCCACTGGTAGTAGTGGTGAACGCGGATTACCGGAAGCTCACTGGCCGCCCAGACCGACAATCACCGCGATTACAGCCCCCACCCAGCACGATGAGCCCAGAAGGTGTTCACTTGCCAGACGAAGTGCAGCTTGTAGTTACGTCACTTGGCCGCATAGAGCTTCTCGCCGAAGAAGATCGGGAAACCCTCACGCGCCGAACTGTCGGTGTCCCCGCGTAAGAGGCCGCTCTGGTCGACACCATCGATCGGGCGATCGTCGGGCACGTCGGCACCGACAAAGTGCAGCAGCGTCGTGAAGGTGTCCACCTCATGGACGATCGCATCGGATTCGCGGTCCACAGCGATCCGGCCCAGCCAGCGGACGATGAACGGCACCCGGTTGGATCACTACATCGGAGTAAACATCGTCCCCGCCCACGGGCGGCAGCGCAAGATTCTCGAAGAGGCTGCACAGATCGGCGATGCCATGGGCCGCGTGATGCTGTTTGACGGACCCGACCGATTCCGCCAGGTCGGGGAAGGTTTGGGAGCCGGGCCTTTTGCCGGAGCGAAGTGGCACTGGGTGTTCCAGGTCAATCCCGTCCAGAACCGATACCTACGGCCAGATCGATGAACGGCTGCACTAGACCTACGGTGTGATCTATACGCCCGCGCTGGGCGTGATGAAAGCCGGCCCGGGTGGAAATTACATGCAGGCGTTCAAGGACAAGGACGGCAACCGCTTCGACGGCGGGAAGAAGTATCGGCTGCGCGTGCCCGCGAACGCGCCGGCCGAGCAGTTCTGGTCGCTGACGCTGTATGACACCGAAACCCGCGCGATGATCCAGAACCGGGCCAACGACTCGGCCCGCTCGGGCCTCGACACGCTTGAGACGACCCGGACGGTTCCGTTGATCTTGACCTTAACTTCCGGCAACGTCCAGCCCAACGCAGCAGTCAGTGTCAAACTTGCTCAGCAGTACGACACCCTGGTGGCCTTCCGTGACTCAGAAATGAGTTTGAGACGACAGCAGTGCCGACGTGCGCTATCAGGGAATAATGTCGTTACACAGTGGATGTGGGCCGTCGGCCATGCCTCCCGTGTTGATGTAGCCGCCGCTGCTGACGCTGTACCACGCCTCCTTGCCGAGGAAGAAGGCGCTGTTTTCGTCTAGTCCGTAGCGATTCATCAGTAAGTCCTTGAGTCATGCGGTGTAATCGGCTCCACCGACGATTGCCCTGCAGGCGAATGCGGCCTGCTCGGGCGTCCATGGACCACACTTGTCCGGTCGCTGCGATGAACATCCAGGCCCATTGGGATTGGACGCAGGAGTTGTCACCGTCACCGAGGGTGTCGCTACCGTACTCGTCGGAGGGGAAGGCTCCGACGCAGCAGAAGTCGGGGCAGGGGGCGGTGCGGCTGCCGTCGCGGTAGGGGTTGGAGTGGATGTGGTCGGTGCATTGCTCGATGAGATGACGCTGGTATTCGATTGCGGGTGCTGCCATGGCCGCCACAGCACCCCGATAACACCGAGCAGTCAGTAGCAATACCGCTGCAACCGAGATGCCGATCAGCCACCGCGTGACGGAGCTAGCGGAGTCGCCCTGAGTGGCAGCACCATCGGTTTCGGGCGTGATGCTCAGCGCGTCGCGGTGGTCCGGCTAGTCGCGTCGCGTCGCACCGCTGGAAGCCTGTTTCGCACAGTTTGGTTCCCAAATCCGTTCCCAATTCATGTGCATACGTGCCAGGCGGCGCACCGGTTAAGTGCGTGTACGCATGATCGTCACCAAGCACTTTCCACCCCGATCACAGCTCGAAGTCCAATCGGTCAGACAGCGCCGCCAGGCTGATTCCGTAGGTCGCCACTGCGTGCACCCGGCCGTCTTCCCTGTTGATGTCTAAGATCGCGTAGTCGGTGTAGACCCGGCTGACGCAATGCAGCCCCGTCAGCGGATAGGTGCATTCGGACACCAGTTTCGCGGTGCCGTCCTTGGCGAACAGGTTCATCATCACGAAGACGTCCTTGGCGCCGATCGCGAGGTCCATCGCACCGCCGACGGCGGGGATGGCGTCGGGCGCACCGGTGTGCCAGTTGGCCAGGTCCCCGCGGCGGCTGACCTGGAAGGCGCCCAAGACGCAGACATCCAGGTGGCCGCCGCGCATCATCGCGAAGGAGTCGGCGTGATGGAAGTAGGACGCCCCCGGCGTCTCGGTGACGGGAATCTTGCCGGCGTTGGTCAGGTCGGGATCGATTCCTTCGCCGAACGCTTCGCCGCCCATGCCAAGCATGCCGTTCTCGGTGTGTAGCACCACTCCGGCTGCTGGATCGAGGTATTCGGCGACGGTGGTGGGTTGGCCGATACCCAGGTTCACATATGACCCGGCGGGGATGTCACGGGCGATGATGGCCGCGAGTTCCCGGCGGTCCAACGGCCCGCGGTCGAGGTGCTCCACTGTCGGTCGAGCGGGCGCGCGCAGCTGCGTCACGAGGCCACCTCCGTCTCAATGTGTCGTGTGGTCGATGCGGACAGGTCGAGGATGCGGTCGACGAAGATGCCGGGCGTGACGACGTTCTCGGGGTCGATCTCGCCAACCGGCACGACTCGGTCGACCTCGGCGATCGTCAGCGCGGCGGCCGTCGCCATCACCGGCCCGAAGTTGCGGGCGGTCTTGCGGTACAACAGGTTCCCGGCTGTGTCGCCGACGTGGGCCCCGATCAGCGCGACGTCGCCGGGGATGGGGTACTCGAGGACATAGTCGCGGCCGTCGATGGTGCGCGCCTCCTTGCCCTCGGTCAGCGGCGTGCCGACTCCTGTCGGGCAGAAAAACGCCCCGATGCCCGCGCCTGCCGCCCGGATGCGCTCGGCGAGATTGCCCTGCGGCACCACCTCCAACTGCACCCTGCCGGCGCGGTACAGCCCGTCGAACACGTGCGAGTCGGCCTGCCGCGGGAACGAGCAGATCACCTTGTCGACGCGGCCGGCTGCCAGTAGCGCCGCCAGGCCGGTGTCGCCGTTGCCCGCGTTGTTGCTCACGATGGTCAGATTGCGGGCGCCCTGTTCGATCAGCGCGTCGATCAGCCTGGTGGGCATACCGGCCATGCCGAACCCTCCGACCAGGATGGTGGCGCCGTCGGCGATCCCATAGACCGCCGCTAACGCGTCCGAATTGATGGTCGTTCTGCTCATGACGGATTCTCACTCCTTTCGTATTCGGTCATCGCACGACCTCGAATACCGCAGCGAGGCCTTGGCCGCCGCCAATACACATGGTCTCCAGCACGAAACGAGACCCACGTCGACGCGCTTCGTATGCGGCTGTCGCGAGGATGCGTGCGCCGGTAGCGCCAACCGGGTGGCCCAGTGAGATGCCGGAACCGTTGGGGTTCAACCGTTCGTCGAGTGGATCGACCTTCCATTCGGACAGCACGGCGAGCACCTGCGCGGCGAACGCCTCGTTGAGTTCGATGAGATCGATGTCATCGAGGGCGAGGTCTGCCCGCTTCAGCGCGGCGGCCGTCGCGGTCACGGGTCCGATACCCATGACTTCCGGGCGGCAGCCGGTCACTGCCCAGGATCGTAGAGCGAGCAGTGGTGTCAGATTGTGCTTTTCAGCCGCCGTGCGTGTAGAGACGACGCACATCGCGGCGCCGTCGTTCTGACCGGAAGCGTTGCCCGCGGTGACGGTGGATTCGGCATCGACCCTCACGCGGATCGGCCGTAGCGCAGCGAGCGTCTCGCCGGTGATATCTGCCCGTGGATGTTCGTCCCGGTCGACGACGACATCGGGTCTGCCTCGCTTGCCCGGCACGGTGACGGCGATCATCTCGTCGGCGAAACGGCCGGCCTCATGAGCGGTCACGGCGCGCTGATGAGATCGGAGGGCTAGTTCGTCCTGCTCGTCGCGGCCAATCCCGTATTCGCGCCGCAGGTTTTCGGCTGTTTCGATCATGCCGCCGCCGATCGGATGGGCTGTGCCGCCGGCGGTTTCGCGGGCTCGGTCCAGGCGGTCCATCAGGGCGATCCCGCCTTGGCGCACCCCGGTGCGTAAGCCGAGTGCGTAATGCTCCACGTTCGACATTGACTCCGCACCGCCGGCCACGATCATGCTGGCAGCGCCCGTGGCAACCTGTCCCGCGGCATAGAGCACGGCCTGCAGGCCCGAACCGCAGCGACGGTCGATCTGCAGCCCCGGTACGCCGGTGCCCAGGCCGGCGTTGAGTGCGGCGATCCGCCCGATGGCAGGTGCTTCGCCGCTGGCGTATCCGTTGCCGAGGATGACGTCGTCGATGTCGCCCTCACCGAGACCGGTCCGGTCAACGAGCGCCCGCAAGGTGAGGGTCGTCAGCTCGGCCGCGGTCAGCGGCGCTAAGGCGCCGCCCATCCTGCCGACCGGAGTGCGCACTGCATCGCTGATGACGATGTCCAACTGAGGTTCTCGATTATTCATGACACCCTTAGCCTCAGTCGTGCAGCTGTCGCATTGATGCCGCCGGCGAAGCGGCCTTTGGGACGAATCCGGCTCGTGGCACGTCGACGGATGACGCGCTGGGCGAAAAAGGGACTAACAAGGTCATGTCCGGACCCCGCCTAAGCCGTGATCGCGACGGTTTTGCCGGTGGTCGCCGACTCGGCGGCGGCGTTGGCCAAGACCAGGGCCGCGACACCGTCCTCGAAGGATGGCGAGCAGGGCTCACCGGTGCGGATGGAGTGTGCGAACGCGTCGAGTTCGGCTCGATACGCCTGGGCATAACGCTCGAGGAAGAACGGCAGATACGGCGGAGCTTCCTCAGTCCCGGAGGCGTCATAGCGACGGACTAAAGTCTTGGTGACGTTACCCGCGGATAACATGCCGTCGGTGCCGAACGCTTCGAGGCGTTGGTCGTAGCCGAACGCGCAGTGCCGGGAGTTGACGATGGTGACGAGTTCGCCGTTACTGCCGCGCAGTGTGATTGTTGCGGAGTCGAAGTCGTTGAGCTCTCGGATGTCGTCGCTGTAGACGTTGGCGCCCACGGCGGAGACCTCGACGATTTCGGGGATGAAGAATCGGGCCATGTCCAGGTCGTGGATGGTCATGTCCCGGAAAATGCCACCCGAGGCGGCGATGTAGTCCTTGGGAGCCGGCGCGGGATCACGGCTGGTGAGGAGCAGTTGCTCCAGAGCGCCGATCGACCCAGCCTCGACCTGGGTCCGGATGGAGGCGAAGTGTGGGTCGAAGCGCCGGTTGAACCCCAGCATGATGGGAACCGAACAGGTGCTGATTCGCTCGCGGCACTCCAGGACGGTGTCGATGTCGAGATCGATCGGCTTCTCGCACAGGACGGCCAAACCGTGCGCCGCGGCACGCGACATGAGGTCGACGTGGGTCGGTGTCGGCGAGGCGATGACGACGCCGTCGAGGTCGTTTATGGCGAAGACCTCTGCTGGGTCTTCGACTGCACGTGCACCGGTGCGATCCGCGAGTTCACGTGCGCCGTCGATGAACGGATCGGCGATCACCACCAGGTCGATGTCGGGGTGTGCGGCGATGCTGCTGGCGTGGACCTGACCGATTCGGCCGGAGCCGAACAGGGCCAGTCGCAGTTTGGGTTGGGACATGATGTTCTTTCGTTGTGGGTCGCGTAGTGCGGCAAGGGTTCTAGCGGGCTGCGCGGAGGGCCGAGCTGAGTCAGCTCAGTCGTGCTGCGCGTTCGAAGCAGTCCACCGTGGTTGTGCGTGCGGTGCGCAGACCTTCGATCACCGGTGTGCGCCGGTGCTCGTCGGAGATGATCTCGACACCCCACGGTCCTTGATACCCGGCGTCGACGGTGCGTCGGATGAAGGTTGCGGTGTCGAAATCGCCGCGGCCGCAGTAGGTCCGGTGGTTGATGGTGTCATCGAAGGTATCGAAGACGGTGGCATTCGTTCGGTCGAATCCGTCATCGACCTCGACGGCGACCACCCGCTCGATGGGTACGACCTTCCACAGGTCATCGTGCGACAGGCCGGTCTTGTAGGTATGCCAGATGTCGATCATCAATCCGGCAGCGGGGCTGTCCGAGCTGGTGACGACCTCGACGGCCTCCGGCGTGGTCCGCAGATGCGAGAACGGCGTGGCCTCCAGCGCCAGGCGAATCCCGGCGTCGGCCGCCTCGTCGGCAAGATCGCGAAATGCGCCGGCAATGGTGGCCAGCGGCAACGGATCCTCTGCGAAGCCGGCGCCGACCTTGATGTGCCGCGCGCCGAGTGCGGTGGCCGCCTCGAACAATTCGGCACGCAGGAGATCGGATGCGGCGCGCTCGGCACCGGTAGTCCACCAGTCGTTGAGGAACTCGACCTCGACGATGCCGATGCCGGCCTCGCGAATCATCTCCGACAGCTTTTCGTACCCGATGGTCTCGCGGGCCTTGACGAGATCGGCATGAACCAAACCGATTCCGTCCCAGCCTGTTTGAGCGATCGCGGTGATTCGCTCGGCCAACGGGAAGGGACTGCTCTCATCTTCGCGCAGCGGAGCAGCGTCACCCGCACTGGTCCAGCACGTGGCGATCAGCGGTGGAGTCGTGGTGTCTGTATTTTCCATTGTCACGATTTTCCTATCTCGATCTCGGCGCCGCGCTGTGACTCGGAGCGGTAGCAGGAGTCGACGATCCGTGCCACCGTCAGCGCGTCGGACACCGGTGACACGATCGGTGCGCCGGAGCGGATGCTGTCGACCCAGCCGCGCATCTCGGTATGGAAGTTGCTGATGTTCTCCAGTTCGGGAAGCTCGGAAAACCGGTTGACTTCGGTCCGGGCGAACGGCGGGGTGAAGTGCGACTGGGTCCATTCGGTCCACCCGGGTTGGTATCCCGCGCGGTCGGCGTCGACGTACACACGCAGCCGCTGGGGCAGGATCCCGACTTCGATCATCCCCGCGGTGCCGTACACGGTGATCCGCGAACTCTCGAACCATTCGAGGTGGTCGTGCCCGTCGTAGCTGAAGGTGATGGACATGTCGGGATAGTTCAGCAGCACGGAGGCAGAGTCCTCGCGGCTGTTGTCGTCGGAGAGCCGGGCGGATTTGTGGACCCGGGCGTTGACGGATTCGGGGGCTCCGAATACGCGCACCAAGGAATCGAGCACGTGGCAGCCGAGAATCCACAGCCCACCGCCCATGTCCGCAGGCTGGTTGAGGTGTTGGGTGAGGTGCTCGCCGGCCAGTGCCGCACCGCGGGCGGAAACGGTCACGACCTCACCGATAAGCCCGGACTCGATCAACTCCTTCGCCCGGGACACGGATTCGGCGAGTCGGACGTTGTACCCGACCTGCACGACGAGGTCAGGGTGAGCGGCCTCGGCATCACCCAGCTGAATCAGATCGTCCACCGTGCCGCCACCGGGCTTCTCCACCACCACCGACTTGCCAGCGGCGAGTGCCCGCACGGTGTGGGGCACCATGTCGCGACTCTTGGAGTGGACCATGATCGCGTTGATCCGCTCGTCATCGAGAATTTCATCGATGGTGCGCGGTTCGAGGTCGTACTTGTCCGTGAAGTACTTCAAGCGCGAGTCGTCGTCGGCGGCCGCAACCACCTCGACGTCGTCAATCTCTCGGAGAGCTCGCACCCGCGCAGATGCGTGCGGATGGGTGATCCCGAGGAGGCCGACCACGATGGGTTCGGACATCATCGTCTCCTTAAGTTTCTGGTGCTACGAGGTCTCCACCGATTGGAGAATCGGGGCGCCGACTGTCGGTGGTGGTCGCCGGGTTCGTGATGCCGGCGATGCCGTCTACGGCAGGAGCTCATTCGAATATCCTGCTTGGTGTCATCTATCGGACAACGTGTCCAATTGTGGCATGGGACACGGTGCCGGTCAAGTGCCGGATAAGTCACCGGCGTGGCGGCCACCGCCGTGCGCCGGTTCGGTGGCGCCGACGGGGCATGGCCGACTGAAACCGAGGTAGTTCGAGAGTTCTGTCGCACCGTCGCGGACCAGGTCGGTGACCGATGGGGCGCCGTCAGCGGGGGCGGCCAGAACGCCGTCGCGCAGACCGCTGACCGACAGTGAGGCCGCTACCGCCCCGCGGCTGTCGAAGATGGGCGCACCGACCGCGGCGATGCCGGGGGTGACGGTGTTGTCGCTGACCACGAATCCGGCGGTGCGGATGTCCTCGAGTTCGGCGTAGAGCGCAGAACGGGAGATGTCGTGGCCGAGGTTCTCGGTGAGTGTGGCGATGGAGGCGTACTCCTCCCACCCCTCGCGGTCCTCGAAGGCCAACAGTGCCCGGGGTGCTGCGCCCACGTGCAGGGGCAGTGATCGGCCCAGCCTGAGTACTCGACTGTTGACGCGCACTCCGTCGATGCGTTCGATGCACACCGCACGGGTGCCGTGGCGCACGCACAGGAAGGTGGTTTCCCCGGTGGCCTCGTGGATGCGTTTGAGCACCGGCAGCGCTGCGCGGCGAATGTCGAGGTGGCGGGTGAGGTCGCTGGCCAGCGAGAGCATTTTGCCGCCAATGCGGTAGGGGCCGCGGTGTCCGATTTGTTCCACCCAGCCGATGTCGGCCAGCGTGGCGAGCATTCGATAGACCGAGCTGACCGGCTCGTCGATCAACTCGGTGAGCCGGGCCGAGGTCGCGATGCGTTCCTGCGCCAGCGCGTCCATCAGCGCCCCAGCCTTGACCAGAAGTGACGGTGCGCGGGTCGCTTCGGCGGCGGCGTTGCTGTTGACTGGGGTGTCGGTGCCGTTCGTCGGCGTGGGAGCCGCCCTGGGTGCGGCCATCGCCTCGGCGATCTGCTGGGCGGCTACCTGCAAGACCTGCGCGGCGGTCGACTCCTGGGCCAGGACGCTGGCCCGCAGGCCCGCCACCGAGATCACAGCTGCGGTGGTGCCGTCGGCTCGCCGCACCGGGACCGCGACCGCCGCCACCCCCTCGACGAGTTCGCTGTCGTCCACACTCCACCCCCGCGCGACGATCTGGTCGAACGAGGAGCGAAGCGCCTCGGCGGTGGTCGAGGTGTTCGAGGCGATCGACTCGAAGGGAGCTGCCGCCAGGAGGTCGTGGCGAACGTCGTCAGTGGCGAAGGCCATCAAGGCCAACGACGCGGCACCTGCGTGGCGTGGCAGTATCCGCCCCGGACCCAGATCGAGCATGTCCACCGCGGTGCCGTCGACGTGGTCCAGGCACAACACCCCATCCTCGTGCGCCACGCAAAAGTAGACGTTCATCCCCAATTGATCGCGCACCCAACGCAACTGCTTGCCCAAGCTGTCACGGTTGACGAACGACTCGACCGCCGCGTCGCTCCACCGCAGCACCGCGGTGCCCAGCTCGAATCGACCATCTCCGGTTGGACGCAGCGCCTCGATCTGCGCCAGAGCGGCCACGATCCGATACACCGAGGGGCGTGGCTCGGAGGTGGCCTTGGCCAACTCGGCAGCACTCAGTGGTCCCCACCGGGCAAGCTCGTCGACGATCTGACCCGCCTTGCCCAAGAGCTGAATCGCGTTCACTGCCGTCATCACTCCTCTTCACCCGTCTGCACGGCTGTTCGCTCCGATTGTGACCCGCGTAGACGCATCGCGCCGACCCACGAACCCCGGGGGGCGCACGGGTCGGCACCTTGCCCGTTGACGAGACTTCGGTCACGTCATCAAAGGACAGTTGCATGGATCACAATCATCGGTTTTAATAGTACTAGATGAACATAGTGTCCGACAGGTGATAGCACCTAGTGGACACCTCAGGACCGCCGCAGACCAGCTGACGGCCCTTCATCGCCGGCTTAGACGATTCACGCCGCAAGGACCCCGAGCCGGCTCCGCTGATCCACCCTTCGTCAAGGAGATCGACTCGATGACCTACGACTTTCGCTACGAAGCACTGCCTATGCGGGTCCGCTTCGGCGCCGGCTCCGTGGCGTCGCTGCCCGAGGAACTCGACGAGATCGGGCTGCGCCGGGTGCTCGTGCTGTGTTCACCGGGACAGGAGGACACCGGCGAACTCGTCGCCTCAGCCCTCGGGGAGCGCAGCGTCGGCATGCGCGCCAGCGCGGTCATGCACGTACCTGCAGAGGTCGCCGAGCGCGCGCAGGCCGAGGCCGTCTCCCTCGGTGCCGACGGCTGCGTCACCGTGGGAGGCGGCTCGGCGATCGGACTGGGCAAGGCCATCGCCCTCAAACACGGCTTACCCATTGTGGCCGTACCCACCACCTACGCCGGGTCGGAGATGACACCGGTATGGGGCTTGACCACCGACGGACGCAAGGAGACCGGCCGGGATCCGAAGGTGTTGCCACGCAGCGTCGTCTACGACCCCGAGCTGACGACGAGCTTGCCCGTCGGTATGTCGGTCACCAGCGGAATCAATGCCATGGCCCATGCGGTGGAGGCTCTCTACGCACCCGACGCCACGCCGATCATCTCGCTGATGGCCGAAGAGGGGGTGCGCGCCCTGGCAACGGCCCTGCCCGCCATCGTCGCCAACGGTTCCGACGCCGACGGCCGCCACCGGGCGCTCTATGGAGCGTGGCTGTGCGGAGCCACCCTGGGTGCTACCACGATGTCACTGCACCATAAGTTGTGCCACGCACTGGGCGGAACGCTCAACCTCTCCCACTCAGACACCCACAGCGTCGTCCTTCCCTACGCCCTGGCGTTCAACGAGCCCTACGCCCCCGCCGCGGCCGCGGCGCTGTCCCGCGCGCTCGGTGTCCCGTCGAGCCCCGCCGACCGGCTGTGGCACCTCTCGCGGGAACTGGGCGCCCCGGCCTCCTTGACCGAGTTGGGCATGCAGCAATCCGACGTCGAACGCATCGTCGAGGAAGTCACCAGCCGTTCCTACGGCAACCCACGGCCGATTACTCAGGACTCCGTACGCGATCTCCTGTCGGCAGCGTGGGCAGGTCAGTGGCCCCTCGCCAACGGATCCACCGCGCCATGACCATCGTCCACCCATCAGCCATCAGCTGCGGCACGCCAATGATGACGAAAGCGAGAACCGCTATGAGCCAACAACTCTCCAGTACCGTAACCGACGCCCCTGTCGGTGTGACGCCGGTGTCGGACGCGCAGAGCGACATCGAGGAACGCCTGACCCACACCGTGATGCAGTCCTTCGACGGTTGTCAGAACGAGCGGTTGACCTTCGTGATGAAGGCACTCGTTGCGCATCTGCACGGATTCATCCGCGATGTCCGGCTCACCGAAGCCGAATGGAACACCGCCATCGAGTTTCTCACCGAGGTCGGGCATATCACCGATGACCGCCGCCAGGAATTCATCCTGCTCTCCGACGTCCTGGGCGCATCGATGCAGACGATCAACGTCAATAACGTCGCACACGGCGATGCCACCGAAGCCACCGTCTTCGGTCCATTCTTCACCGAAAACTCACCGCGCATCGACAACGGTGGCGACATCGCGGGCGGCGCCGCCGGACAGCCATGCTGGGTCGAAGGAACCATCAAAGACGTTGAGGGTCAGCCGATCCCGCATGCCCGGATCGAGGTGTGGGAAGCCGACGAGGACGGCTTCTATGATGTCCAATACACCGACGACCGCGTGTCTGGCCGCGCCCACCTGTTCAGCGATGACGACGGGCGTTACCGCTTTTGGGCCCTCACCCCGACTCCCTACCCCATTCCACACGACGGCCCGGTCGGCCGCATGCTCGCCGCCACCGGACGCTCCCCAATGCGCGCCTCACACCTGCACTTCATGGTGTCCGCCCCCGGACAACGCACCCTGGTCACCCACATCTTCGTCGCCGGAGACGAACTCCTAGGCCACGACACCGTTTTCGGGGTCAAGGACTCCCTGATCACCGACTTCGCCGAACAACCGGCCCATACTCCCACCCCCGACGGGCGGGATCTAGCCGAGCGGGCCTGGTCGCGCGCTCGCTTCGACATCGTCTTGGCGCCCGACACGACCGCCGCCCAACCGGCCGCTGTCAGGGATAGCTAGCCGACCGCCCCACGTCTTTCTCCGGCACGCCAAGGGGTCGGAGCCCGCCCTACCCAGAACTGGCGGTATCGCCGGAGAACAAAGGAGTCCATTTCATGACCGACATGACTGCACATGCAGCCACGGCAGCTGAAGCCAAGCTGCCACCTCTGACACCCGGCCCGCACCGGCAACGGATCGGCCTCATCTCGATCGTCGCCTGTCTCGGCGGCCTGCTGTTCGGCTACGACACTGGTGTCGCCAACGGCGCGGAAGGGCCGATGGCCCAGGAGCTTGGGCTCTCCCTCCTCCAGCTGGGCGTCGTGATCAGCTCGCTCATATTCGCCGCCGCCGTCGGTGCGCTGGTCGGGGGGAAGCTCTCCGACGCCATCGGGCGCCGGACGACGATCCTGATTCTCGCGGTGCTGTTCTTCGTCGGCGTCCTGTTTGTCGTCTTCTCACCGGCCGGACCCGAGCCGGGCACATTCTCGGCGACCGGATTCGGTGTCCTGGTGGCTGGCCGAATCATTCTCGGGCTCGCCGTCGGGGGGGCGTCCACCGTGGTCCCAGTATTCCTCGCGGAGCTCGCACCGTACGAGATCCGCGGATCGATCACCGGACGCAACGAATTGGCGATCGTCACCGGCCAGCTCGCCGCCTTCGCGTGCAACGCGATCATCGGCACCGTGTGGGGTCACATCGACGGGGTCTGGCGAATCATGTTCGGGGTGTGTGCGCTGCCCGCCGTCGCGCTGTTCGTCGGCATGTTGCGGATGCCCGAGTCGCCGCGATGGCTCGTCGAGAAAGGGCGCCACGACGAAGCCCTCGCGGTCCTGAAGACCGTCCGTTCCGAGGACCGCGCCATCGCCGAACTCGGCCAGGTGGAACTCATCGCCGAGGAAGAAAAAGCGGAGCACGTCATCGGCCTCAAGGCCATCCTGACCAACAAATGGCTGGTACGCATCATCCTCATCGGCATCGGGGTCGCCATGACCCAGCAGCTCACCGGCATCAACTCCATCATGTACTACGGCACGCGGGTGCTGGAGGAATCGGGCATGTCCGAGGACCAAGCCATGCTCGCCAACATCGCCTTCGGCGTCGTCGCCGTCCTCGGCGGCATCATCGCGCTACGCAACATGGACAGACTGGACCGCCGCAAGACCTTCCTCATCGGACTCTCGCTGACCACCACCTGCCATTGCCTCGTCGGTGTCGCCTCGATGCTGCTACCCGCCGGCAACCCGGCGCGGCCGTTCGTGATCCTCGCCCTGGTCACCGCGTTCGTGATGTCGATGCAAACCTTCCTCAACATCGCCGTGTGGGTGTGGCTGGCCGAGATCTTCCCGCTGCACATGCGCGGACTCGGGTTCGGGATCTCAGCCTTCTTCGGCTGGACCACCAACGGATTCCTCGCGCTGTTCTTCCCGTCCCTCGTCGAGGGAATCGGCATCACCGGGTCGTTCTTCCTCTTCGCCGCCATCGGTGTGGGAGCGCTTCTGTTCGTCTGGACACAGGTGCCCGAAACCCGCGGCCGATCCCTCGAAGCGCTCGAAGAGGTCGTCACGACAGGAGAGATCTACGTCGGCATGCGCCGCTAACCGACACCCCGGCAACCCCCACCGGCGCCGCGACGCTCCTCAGCGTCGCGGCGCACGTACCTTCAACCAAAGCAGATGACCGAGACGGCTGCCGCCCGGGCCACGCGACCGGGCTCAACGAGCGCAGCATTACGCTTCGGGGGGCGGTCACTTTCCGTCTCCCGTACCGTTGAAACGTTCCCCTCGTAGACCTTGAGACGGCCGATTGCCGTTGCACTCCGGCCGGAAGGATGCACCGCGATGGCATTGGTGGCCGGCATGACCATCGCTGACCGCTTCCGGCTCAAACGACTGATCGGGGTCGGTGGAACGGGCTGGGTATGGGAAGCCAAAGACCTCCACACCAAGGAGTTCGTCGCGCTCAAAGTCCTCCGCGATGACGTCGCAGAAGACCTCATCACCCAGGCCCGCTTCCGTCGAGAAGCCGACACTGTCGCCACCCTTGACCATCCCGGCATCGCGCGCTTCGTCGACTACGGCCACTTCACCGACCCCGTTCTGATGCCCGGGCAGACGATCACCTACCTCGCCACCGAATTCATCCGCGGCGAACCCCTCGACGCCGTCATCCACAAGAAAGGGAAGCTGCCGCTCAACCGAGCGCTCGACATCCTCGAAGCCACCTCGCTCGCACTCGGGCACGCGCACGCCGCCGGCGTCGTACACCGCGACGTCAAACCAGGCAACATCCTGATCACCAAGGACGGCACCCCCAAGCTCACCGACTTCGGAATAGCGAGAATCAGCGGCGAGGCGACCCTGACCCACGCCGGAACCGTCATGGGCACGGCCCTGTACGTGTCACCCGAACAAGCACTCGGCGACGCCGTAACCCCAGCCAGCGACGTCTACTCCCTCTCAGTGGTCGGATACGAGATGATCACCGGGAAGCTACTCTTCACCGGCGAAGGTCCCCTCGCGATCGCAATTGGTCACATCGAGGACGAGCCCACACCACTGCCCGAGGAAGCAGGCGTCCGCATCCAAGCTCTCATCGCTCGGGCACTTTCCAAGTACCCAGATCAAAGGCCACAGGACGGGATCCAGTTCGCGCAAGAGATCGCCGCAGCGCGACAACCGGTTTCAACACCCCACGCTGGCGTCCCCGCACCGGCCAAGGCGCCATCAGTCGACGACGCGAAGCTCAGTATCCGCACCGAATTACGTCCCAACAAGAAATCGCCTCAAACAACGGTGATGCCAATCGTCGAACACACTCCGGTCGTGAGCAAAGTGAGTCGCCGACTCAAAAAGATGCGTCGCAAATAAAAGCGCCACGCCACGAACATTGTGGCCGCCGCAGCAGTCTCGGCAACCAGCTCCGTTACTGACAGATGCGGCGCCGGTCGGCCAGCGATCACATATCAGAGCGCGCTTATTAAGTTGCTGCGGGAGTCGTCGAATACACCCGACGAGAACTACTTTTTTCACAATAGCGTCAGCTTATTATTGTAGACATCCCAGGGCCGTAACTCGTCAAGCAGCTTCGGTATTTGGCGGTGTGCCCAGGCGGTGTGTTCGTCGTAGTGGGTGTGGTGGCGAAGGCAGCCGTGCAGGATGCCGACGAGGCGGTTGCCCAGGGCGCGTAGGGCTTGGTGGTGCAGGTCGCCGGCGGCGCGGTGTTGGTCGTAGAAGGCCCGGGCGCCGGGGCTGTTGCAGGGCGCACAAGGCCCATTGGTCGATGGCGTCGTAGAGGCGGCGGTTGCCGACATGGCGGGCCAGCACGGCGCGTTTCTTGCCCGAGGCCACCGTCAAGGGTGATGTTCCGGCGTAGTTCTTGCCAGACTTGGCGGTGGTGTAGCGGTCGGGGTCGTCCCCGAATTCACCGAGCACCCGGGCGCCGAGGATGACACCGAGTCCTGGCAGGGAGTGGTAGATGTCGGCGTCCGGGTGTGTCTCAAAATGTGTGGCCAGTTCGGCTTCGAGGTCGGCGATCTGGCCGTTCAGTTCACCGATGATGCCGACCGCGGCGCGGGTGGTAGCGGCAAAATTGTCTTACCCGTGGCCACTGTCCGTTTGGCGCGACAGCGACGTTCAAGCGCCTTTTGCCCACGCCCAGGCAGTGAGACACCAGTCTGACTCGATCCTGCGAAGCGCGACCGTATACAGCGAGCCCGTCTGTGTCATGGGCTGACCGCGCACCTGAAACGTCATGGTGGCGGGGACGACGACGTATGCGTAATCGTCGGTGACGTCTACATGGCGGGGTTCTCCGAGTGCGATGCGGTAGCCCGACGCCCCGAGGTGTTCGCCTTCAGTGAGCACGTCAGTCCACCAGTCTTCGGCGGCTGTGGGTCCCTGCCAGACGTGGGGTGCCATTCCGTCGAGGATTTGCATCGGGTCAGCGCAGCTGGCGGCCATTGCGGCCGGGTCGCCGTTGTTGAACGCTTCGACGTACTGCAGCACTGCGTGTACCGGATTCGGTGAACTAGGCACGAATGGGCATTTCCTTTCACGTGGCGTGACGGCTCTCCCGTTCGGGTAGTTGTCAGCGGCGGACTGGCACGTCACTCACCAGCTTCCTAGGAGGGCCGTGATACGACCTCGGTGATAGTGACAGCATCGCGACGGTCGGGCTTGGAGTTTTCGACACTTTGGGCAAAGTTCCGCGATACCAGTGAAACTGAAACCCGAGGCGTCTACTGTCGCGGGCCACCGGGCCACCGGGCAGCGGGCGTTGTGGGTGTAGAGCTAAAACGACATCAGGCTGCGCACACCGGCTGCCACTGTCGCCTCGGCGAAGGCATTGCACACGACCATTTGACGACCGACAGCCGCATCTAGGCACGCATTGGCCATTTCACGAGAGGGATCGAGTCGCAGAGGGCGCAACCTTGGGTTGGCTGGTACTCCAGCGTGGCCGACCCACAATGAAGGAGAATCGCATGGCAATTGAGGTTGCGACGCAAGTCCATGGCGGGCCGTCGATTCGGCGCGGTCGCGGTGGATCGCGATGAACGCCATGGCCGTCACGAATTTCGAGCGTGCCGCCGACCCTGAGGTTTTCGACGGTTGGATCTGCGACGTGCGATCCGCTGCGGAGGCCGCGCAAGGATTCGTCGCATTCGCTGCGTCGATCTCTCGCGATGCGCCGCTGGACTGGGCGGTTGCCGTCACCTTCGAATCCGAGGACTTGCTCCATCTGTGGCTCGACGGGGCGACGTGGAAGCACTTGGTGCGCGGCGCTGCGGCACGTGGATTTCTGCGGCTCACTTCGGATTTGGTGATCGTTGATGGCGCGGTGATACCGAGCGGTGTGGCGATTGTTTCCTCCAGCGTGTCCAGCGGGATGGAGGCCGACTTCCAGGCTGCCCACGTCAAGCTGACGATGGCCGCCTCCCAGTTCCCCGGCTATGAGGGCACGGCCATCTTCCGGCCGGGCGCGCTGGGGAAATGGATGTCGCTGATCCGGTTTCGCACCGAACCCCAATTGTCGGCATGGCTACGGTCCCCGCAGCGCAATGAAGTGTTGCCGCCGGTGCGGTCGAGTCTGACGAGGGATTTCTCGGTATTCGCCAAGACCACCCCGTTCGGCACCACCGTGCGCAACGTGGACGGGAAGCCGCAGATGACGCCGAGCTGGAAGACGGCGATGCTCCTACTGATGGTGCTCTACCCCATGGTGATGCTGATGTCGAGATTCGTGACACCGGTGATCGCGGGGTTGGGCGCGCGAGCCGTGGCTGTCGGTTTGGCTCGTCCAGGTGGTCAGCGTGGCATTGATGCAATGGTGGTTGATGCCCACGGTGGCGTCATGGTGCCGCCGCTGGCTGGACCCGGTGGACGGAGCCAGTCTGCGAATCAGCCTGCGCGGTGCCGCAGTAGCCGTGATCGTCTACGCCGCGTCGTTGACCACCTTCGCGACCGTCGAGGTGCTGCAGTACTGGAACTGACGGCCCGGATTGACGTCACCCTGCTTCCGCGCCGTTCACGCGATACCGCACGTGTGCCTGCGTCCGGCTAACGAACTCTCGGCTGTCAGACAACCACCTCAGGTGGAACGTCATTTCATGGTGGCGAGGTTGTGCCACAGGTTCCGCAGGCTGTCGGTTCCGCCGAACAGGGTGGTGAAGTGCGTGGAGTCGATGAGCACGATGTCGCCGGCGCGCTGCGCGGCGGGCGGCATCCAGATCAGCGCGTTGAACTCGGTGTTGCCCGCCGCGGTGAACGGGTGCGGCCGGTTCGGGTCCACGCGCTGGCGGCCGAGCACCCGCAGTCCGTCGCTTTCCGGCGCGGTCAGTTCGTAGTGCGGCAGGTGCGGGTGGAAGTTGAAGGTGGTGACGTTGTCGAGCAACCGCGGGCTGTCGAGGTCGCGGATGCGCGGTCAGTGGCGCAATGTCCTTGGT
The DNA here is from genome assembly GCA_963848855.1 of uncultured Actinomycetota bacterium. Lineage (GTDB taxonomy): Bacteria > Actinomycetota > Actinomycetes > Mycobacteriales > Mycobacteriaceae > Mycobacterium. The sequence goes on along the minus strand of CAWKFL010000001.1, from coordinate 49,453 downwards.
GCCTTCGACGACGGCGGGCCGCAGCCCCCAGATGTTGTGCACGGGCACGTCGAGGGCCTTCATCAGCGAGCGGGTGTACTGGCTGAAGCGTTGTTGGCGCGGAACCAGGCGGTCGCCGTGGTGTTCGTACTCCATCTGGCGCTGGTCGGGAGTCGTCGGTGAATCCGACATCGTGGTGCGGCGCCAGCAGCAGACAGGTGCCCTCTCTTCTGCAGCCACTCGGCGATCGCGGCGATCTCCTCGGGGGTGGCTTCTTCTTCGCCGAGCAGATGGTCGAGCCCGAACACCATCAGCGTGTCGGTGTCGGCCAAGATCGCGTTCGTCGATCGGCAGCTTATAGCCGGCCTGGTCGATGCGCTGGAAGACCGCCACCGGGTGTCCGGTGACCTCCTGGGCGAGGTCCTGAAACGCCAGGGCGGAGCGGTGGAACAGTTCCAAGGTGCCCGCGATGCCCTGCAGGAAGTTCGCTGCGTCGTACTCGGGTGTCTCGTAGGCGGGCCACAAGACGTTGCGCACTTCGGTGATGGTGGAGAATCGGTTGTAGATTTCGGCCGGATCACGTTGGGCTTCCCAGGGATAGCTCCACGTCCAGTAGATGCTGATGCGCCGCCCGCCGGTGTGCGGCCCGAGCGACATGAGCCTGGTTGTACGTGCGAGCCGGTCCATGGATGGTCCTCCTAATCTGCCGAGCGTGGCGAGGTATCGCAGTGCGTTGATCCCGGGAAGGAAGAAGTACGCGCCGCCCCGCAGCGTCGTGAAAGCCGGTATCCCCTTGTGCACCTTCCGGATCGGCCGCTTCGGGACGGTGAAGTCCAGGGCGCCGTCCTGGGTGCCGCAGATCGGGTCGTGCTCGTTGCCGAGTTCGTGGAAGGTCTTGTCGTTGATCCAGACGTTCTGGGCGAACTCGAACTGGCGCACCAGGTCGGCGCAGATGATGAACGCGGCGATCCCGCGGTCCACGCCGTCGTCGGGCGCATCGTCGGGCAGGGCGGGTCCGTAGGTTGCACCGCGGCGGATCATCCGGCGACGGTTCATGTTGTGGGCGGTGTCGCGCGGATTGAGCCGACGCGCATGTGATCCCAGCGGACACGCGTAGCCGAGCGGATCCATCTCCTTGTAGTCGAAGTCGTTGTTGCGCATCGGGTCGGCGCCCAGTCCCGGATCGTCGGCGTCCGGGGCGAGCACCAGGGGGCGCCGCTGCGCCAGCGGCCCATGAACTTCGCCGCCAGCAGTTCCTGCCCTTCGGGCGTGTCGGCGTGCTCGCGCAAGTAGTCGCGGAACAGCCCCGACGTGCTCCTGCAGCCGCCGGTACGCCATGTAACTGCCGTTGCGCGACAACACCGCCCATGATCCGCTGCTACCTGCAGGCCGTCGTCATCGGACTCCTATTTCCGAATTGCGCTGCAATGCAATTTTTTCCAATACGCTGCTTTCGGCGCTCCGCGCCGAGGTTTTCGAGGTCCGGATATGACGGTGCCCCGATCGCGGCCTATGTGCTCGGCTACGAGTGGGAGTCCGACACCGCGACCGCTGGGTCCCCGCATAGCCGATGTACAGCTCGTTGATCCCGGTGACCGCCACCGCGGACGCGGACTGGCCCGGCGGAACTGGCGAAGGTGCTAACGGAGGCGGCGCACTGCGGGTATCAGCGTGCCGGGCTTGGCGTGGACGCCGGCGAGCAAGCGATTCAACCTGACAGATGCTGCCAATGCGAGAAACCCCGTGAAGCGGCTCGGTACCGGGGCCGCAACGGTATCCGGGAATTCAGGTACCGGGCTACTCATGTGCTCAGCCGCGCCCACGGTGACGATGGGGTGAGAGGGCAGGTGGTAGCCCGTCTTGCTGGCGCTCGGAGGAGGTCGTCATGAAGGACAACAGCGACATCAGCTCGCCGAGGGTCTGGCGTCGTCGGACCATCGTTGCGCTGAGCGCGTGCGTGGTGTCGATCATGCCGGGTCCGTCACCGGTTGCGCAGGCGGCGGGCCCGCTCCACTTCGCAGGCCCGGCATCACTGTCAAACGTCACCATTCCCAGCTGAAAATCACCGGCAGAACGCGTTATCGATGGATCAATCGCTACGAGAGGAACCCCAATGTCCGCGAATCCCGACCATGGTGCCCGAAAGACCTTCGAGGTATCGCCTGAGCTGTTTCGGCAAGTCTACGATTCACCGAAATCGCTACCGGGCAAGGACCAGTGGGTCACACCCGATGAAGATGTCCGACGGCTCGAACACCTCTTAGGGATGAGCGGAGGTACGATCGGAGCTCCGCTGTGGATGAGCGCCGACCAACGGAATTGCTCGAATTGTGGCCGCGCAGTTTCCTGGCTCGATATCGTGGCGTCCGCGTTCGACACGTCATTCGCCGGTCAAGATCGCGGAAGTCATTCTAGGCGACCGCAAGTGGGTCAATGTCGAAGCGCCAGCGGCAATCGCGGGTGTGCGTTGCTTCAATGCGGCACCCCTAAGCTCGACGTGCGCTCGTTCAAGTGTCACAACTGGGCGTATGCGATAGGGGACCTTGAAGCAGTTGTTCGTGAGATGGTAACGCGGGCGGAGTCTGAGCCACAACAATGACAGCGGTTGGATTCAGCCGGCGGCGGCAATACTCGCTCCCGCCGTGTCCGTCACTGCATTCCTCGGCTCGGTGCCGTTTGGCCCTGCCCGATACTGGTCCTGGCGTCTGCGACAACACCAAGCCCTTATCGATCTACTTGACCCCGAGCTGCATCAGGAGCAGCGCGCCGAGCTGCAGCGCCAAGCGGGGGTATCGCCAACAAGGTGGCGGTGGCTTATCGAGTCCCCACGCAACAACAGCGGCCCATCTTCATTGGCTATAGCCGCATCCTGTCTCACATTCATGACCAATTGGCCACTCACCGGCGTTGGACATTTCAGTTGAGAATTGGACATCGAGTTTAAGAATCTATACCGCCTACAAGAGTGTAGACATCCCAGGGCCGTAAGTTGTCAAGCGGCTTGGGTGGTTTGGCGGTGTGCCCAGGCGGTGTGTTCGCTGTAGGGGGTGTGGTGGCGTAGGCAGCCGTGCAGGATGCCGACGAGTCGGTTGCCCAGGGCGCGCAGGGCTTGGTGGTGCAGGTCGCCGGCGGCGCGGTGTTGGTCGTAGAAGGCGCGGGCGCCGGGGCTGGTTGGTGAGCGCGCAGAAGGCCCATTGGTCGATGGCGTCGTAGAGGCGGCGGTTGCGGACGTGGCGGGCCAGCACGGCGCGTTTCTTGCCCGAGGCGACGGTCAGCGGTGATGTTCCGGCGTAGTTTTTGCGAGACTTGGCGGTGGTGTAGCGGTTCGGGTCGTCCCCGAACTCACCGAGCACCCGGGCGCCGAGGATGACACCAAGTCCTGGCAGGGAGCGGTAGATGTCGGCGTCCGGGTGTGCCTCAAAATGTGTCGCCAGTTCGGCTTCGAGGTCGGCGATCTGGCGGTTCAGCTCGGCGATGATGCCGACCGCGGCGCGGGTGGTCGCCGCGAACGCGGCGGTGACCGCCGCGGGGGCGGCGAGCTGCTCGGTGCGCAGCGCGGCGCCGGATCTCGCTGGCGCGGGTGTCGAGGTTGCGTTGCCGCCCAGCAGGTTTGAGCGCTGACCGGATCTTGGCCAGGCTCAGCCGCGCGGCCTCGGCGGGGGTGGGAGCGCGGCCCAGCACGGCCAGGGCGTCGCGGTCGGCCAGGTCGTCGAACGCCTCCAGCGCGGCCGGGTAGTACTCGCGCAGCGCCGAGCGCAGCGCGTTGGTGTGCCGGGTGCGGGCCCAGATCAGGTTCTGGTGTGCCCGGGCGAGGACCTTGATCGCCTCGGCCTCCGCGCTGTCGCCGGCGATCGGGCGGTGGTTGTGCCGGTCGGTGCGGACCAGATCGGCCAGCAGCTTGGCGTCGCCGGCATCGGACTTCGCGCCGGAGACCTGATGGCGGTCGCGGTAGCGGGCCACCGCCAGCGGGTTGACCGCGATACACCTGATACCCGGCCGCGCCCAGCGCCTGCCACCCACAGGCCGCGATCGGTTTCGATGCCGATCACCACCTGGCTGGGTTCCTCGGCGTGAGCGGCCACCAACTCGTGGAACCCGCTTATGCCGGCCAGCCCTTCGGGCAGCCGACGCGACGCCAGCCGCGCCCCGTCAGCATCCATCAGATAAACGTCGTGGTGGTCTTCCGCCCAATCGTCCCCGACGAAGATCATCGATCTGTCTCCTACTCCGTTGTGGTGCAACCTATTCAGAGCCGAAGGACACCCGGCGGCAACCTAATGGACCAGTGCTCAACGGCACGACACCCCATGAGCGCTACAGGCGACCTCACCAACCGGCCGGGGCACGATCTACACCCAGAAATCGACCAACGCTCCAGGTTCTCACAGTGCTCACCGGCCGGCGGCTCGGTGATCAGCCTCCCCGAAAGCGGCCAAAACACCGTCAACGGCGCGCTGATCGATTCCCATTAGGTTCTCATGTTTTGGCTGTATAAACGGTACCGCTGAACTGGGATTTTCTGATTTGTCTCACGCCGGCTGTATCGGCGCTTGTCTCATGAACCGCTTCCATTCCTACAGCCATAGCCGCGCCGCACAAATCGCACGGACAGGCGGGTGGTCCCCCAATGGTCAGAAACGGAGGTCGATCCCGCGGCAGAGGTCGGTGTTGCCATGATTGAGCAAGCCGCGCACCGGCACGCCCCTCGGTCTCGGGAATGCCGATGACCGCGACGTTATAGCCGACGATAGTGGCAGAGTCAGGCCGGCACGAAGTCCGAGTAGGTGTGCGTCATCGACGGCGCCGCCGTGGCGGTGATACGCACACCGCTTCCGCGAACCACCGCGACGAAACTGGCGCCGGCATCAACCGGCGCAGTAACGATGTGGGGGTTCGGGGGTGTCTTCGACCTCGACATGGGTTGCACCGAACGGCGTCAGTGCGATCATTGCGAGGCGTCCGCCTAAGGCATTGGTGAAGCGATGGGCTTTGGCGTCCGCGGGAATCTGGGGATGTTGTTTACTCGTGGTGTGCAGCGGTCGGGGTGTATGTAGGGGCCGGTGGAGTCTCGGAAGACCGCGTCGGCGTGGAACGTGACTTCAACCGTCTGGGGTGAAGCTGACAGCAGCTGCTTCATCGTGTCCGCGATCGTTGCGGTCAACGATCTGGCAGCTACTGCAATCATTTACGCCCTATCACAGAGGAGCCTGAGTGTTCCCCAGGACATATCGGTGACCAGTTTCCGCCAGCACCCAACGCCTCGACGATCGTGTAGCCAGCGAAAACATCCCCCGGATCCAGCTGCATGTAGGCATGCTAGCGACGGCACAAGCAGCTGCAGTGGCAAAGGTTACGCCGCGGCGTTGGCCGAGTCGGCGGCCTTCGTGTCGATATCGCGCTTCTCGTCGATGTGCCGCTTCTTGTGAGAGTCAGCCTTCCTGTGCGTGTCCGTGGTGTCCTTCTTGTCGGTGTCGTCGTGTGCCTTCGTCTCGACCGGCTTGGTCTCGACCGGCTTGGTCTCGACCGGCTTGGTCTCGACCGGCTTGGTCTCGACCGGCTTGGTCTCGACCGGCTTGGTCTCGACCGGCTTCGTCTCGACCGGCTTCGTCTCGACCGGCTTGGTCTCGACCGGCTTCGTCTCGTCGGCGGTTGACTCCGGCTTGGTGACGGGCGTTTGGTCCGTCGACCCCGACGTGGTGTCGGCTTGGTTGGCCGGATCGACGTGCGTGACGGTGAGCGCGTCGACATCGGCGGTCTGTTGGGTCGTCCTGGCGTTATTCGATCTCGTCGGTCCAGATTCCAGGTCGGCCGTGCCGTCCTTCGACAAGTCCACCGCCGCCTGCGAACCCGGCAGAGCCAACGATGCCGCCAGCGTCGACGTCGTCTCCGTCTCGGGCAGCGTCAGCGGCGGGCGCCCACCGTTGAGCGCTTGGTTGAGCCCCCGGGAATCGCCGCGATGAGATCAACGGCCAGCTTGATCGGGTTGAAGACCGGAATCAGCCGGAACGGGGTCGGCTGGCCGTAGGGAATGCTGCGGTCATAACCGGTCTCTTCGATGAGCACACGCAACGCTGGTTCCACCAAATCCGCGACGAACCCAAGCCCGATGGAGTGCAGCGGGACCAAGAGCGGCAGCACCTTTGGAGTCACCGTGATGTACCTGGTGTCGCCGAATTCCTGCACATTGACCACGTCGGGATACGCCTCGGCGAAGGCCTCGGGATTGTCCATGATCGCCTGCCACTCGTCCTGCGTGTACCCGCCGACCAACCCGGCCGGGGGGTCGCCTTCTGGGTTGGGATACGTGCCGTGGACGATCCCGAAGCCGGGGCCGCCGATGAGAGCGTTCAGCATTGCCAACGGGTTGGTGACATAGAGCGGGGCGTCGGCGATGATGTCCCACTTCAAGGCGATGTCCGTGGTTTCGATGCCGGTGTCCGTCGGCATGGTTGGGCCGTACGGGAATTCGACGATGGGAATGGTGATCGGGAGGCGCCCATTGAGCCCGCCGTTGGGCCGCGACACATTGCCGATGACGACAAGCCGCAGCTTGTCGATCAGATCCTGGGAGATGGTGGGGTCGTCAGCCAACGCGCCCTTCTCGAGAGCCAGAATGGCCCCGCTCTGGGAGTACCCGAACATCACGACGTTGGTGTCGTCGGTTTGCAATTGCGCCCGCACGGCCGCGTCGTAGATGTCGAGACCCTGCAGTATCGATTGTTTCCACGTCAGCGCGCTGAGTCCACCGTAAAGCGGCCAGGCCTGTTCAGGAGTGACGACCGCCTTGAGATCGCAGTTGTCGGGTTGGCATGGCGAATTGTTGAAGATGTAGTAGTTCGAGACGTTCGGGACATAGCCCACTTCTTGGTCGGGATCTGGCGTGCCGGACCCGCCCATGATCAGCGCCGTCACAGTCGTCTCGGCGGCGAGTGAAAGGCCCGCCGACGCGAGAACCGATGCCACCGCCAAGACGATGGCGCTCACCAGCGTCATGACAACGACGAGTAGTGACCGTATCGAGTTGCGCATGCGTAAACGATCACACACCACCGCGTTCGCGGGCGGGGAATCGAGCAACTAGTCAGGACCGCGGACTTCTTGTGCTTGACCGTGTACTTCTCATCGGCGCCGGAGTCGGCTTTCTTGTACTTCTTGTCGTGCCCGATTGCTTCTTGTCGTTGACCGGTCGTCTCTTGTCGCCGGCAGCGTCGGCCTTCGCGTCGTTGTCGTCGGACTTCTTGTCCTCGGCGACGGTGGAATCCGAGGTCTTCGTATCGTCCTTTGTGGTCGTGCCGGTGGGCGTCGCGGATGCCTCCGGCCCTGCCGCGGAGATGTCGTCCGCCGTCGACGTAGTGTTGTTCTCTCCGTCGGTGGTCGTGACGTCGGCAGGACGGTCCTTAGCGCCCTCCTTGTTTTGGACAGCGTCCTGCTCGCTGCTGTCGGAGCCCTTCACCACCGTCATCTTCGGCGGTGCTGTCTTGGCGGCAGAGACCTGCTCGCAGCAACGGGCGACATCTTCGCCGCCCGCGCGGACTTCGCAGCCGACGCGGAGTCGGTGGTGCCGTCGAGCGTTGTCGCTATTGCGATAAGTCAGCTGATGAGTTCGCGCCCGGCGTCGGTGAGTTCGAAGTCGCCGCGACAGCCGGCAGGTACAGCCGTCCATGAGCTTGCGCCTGATTAGCCGATTGGCTTTGGCTAGTTCCCGCAACTGGCTCGGCAACGCGCTCGACGATCCTGCGTGCTCGGCCGAGGGCAGGGAGGGTTGCTGCCACACAAAATGTCGAATTCGACATCGCTCGACATCTCCCATGACAATTCGACAAAAGTCGTAGCTGTAGGTTCTCATACCCGGTGTCCTAAACAAGGCCGCTGAGCTGCGCTCATTGCGAGATTCTCACCTAATGTCCATCAGCATTTTCTCACTGTCGTGTCCAATTTCCGATCGCTGCTTCGCACCTTTCACAGCCTTCTTGGGAGACACGCTCACGGCCTTTCCGTTGTGGTTGGGCTGGGTACCTGCTTTCGTCACGTGACCAAGGTCCGCTCGCACCCGTCCTGGCCATGCGCATTTGCATTAGCCTGATGCTCGAATTCGTCTGCCTTGCAATGCGTCCCGGACTTCATTCGCTCGACCGCCTTCCGCCCAGTCGTGCTAGCCAGCGCGGACTCCGCCCTGATCGTGGTGGAACCGGCCCACGCAGTGAGGCATGGCCCCTCCCAGTGCGGTGTCCATGGTCTGCTCGGTGAGCAGAACCCTCGACGGTCGCGCATCTACGGCGGCGAGTGCTGTCGATACCTCACGGCGCCTCGGGAAGAGGTTGCATTGTCGTCAGCGGTTTCGCGCGCGGACGACAAGCCGCGCTTCGCGACGGCCTGGTTCGAGGCGTGCCGGCTCCTCCAGCCACATCGCGCGGCCCGACAGCATTGGGCCGAACGAATCAGTTGCAAGGCCTATCAGGCCAAACGCGTTGAGCGCGAACAACCGTGTAAGCCAGCTTGTTTCGTGCAGGGCCACCACGGCGATCCCGGTATCGCAGGAGACGACAAAGCCGATCGACCATCGGCGCGACGGCCACCGCCGGCAACACCACACGCCGGCCCAAAAGAGCGTCAAGAGGGCAAACGTCGCCACGACGACCTGAGAAGCCATGGTCTCTGAACCATCGGAGGAAAACTGGATCCGCAGCAAAACCACGGCAACCAAGCTCGTCCCCACGCCAATCCACGCTTTGACCGCATCAGCCAGCGACCGCTTGGTGAAATGCTGGACCTAGGCCGCCTAGTCGACTGGCTCACGCCCCCAATCACGGACGAGACCGCCGAACACACCAAAACTCTCGACAGCTCTGGCAAACTAACTTACTGTCCGGGTCTCGCTGGATCAGGCGATCGAGACGATGCGGCAGACCGGGATGGACATGCAAACATCACTGGATCGCCGAGCAACTGCTGGACCGCACGCCCATGCTGACCAAGCACCTGCGGCCCACGTTCTTCGCCGAGTGGCTCGACTGGTCCTGGGCCACCGACGGCACCAGCGGCGTCATCCGACTGCCCATGGGCGGCGGGCGGCACGCCCCCGTCGCCGGTGAGGATCAGGCCTACGTCATCGCCGCCCTGCTGGAGAATCCGGAACCGCACGACCGCAAGGTCTATCCTGGTCGGGCCCGTCGAGATGAACCAGGACGACATCGCAGAGGCCATCGGCCGCACCCTCGGCATCCCCGTGCATGTGGGGTCCGTCGTCGATCTCGATGAGGGTGCAGGCGGCGATCAACTCGGGTAGTCGTCGGGGGTGGAGTCGATCGGCAGGATTCGGTCCTCGGTGCCGTGCACCATCAGAGTGGGCACGTCCATCCTGGGCAGGTCGGCCGGAAGCCGGTCAGCCAGGTGTCGACGCGGGCGTGGCTGGCGAACCATGAACACGACTGCTTCGTTCATCGGAGGGCAGTGGATCTCATCCCATCCTGGCCCGATCCAGTTCTGCCCGCCGAACCCGGCGGGCAAGGCGGAGCTCTCGGGCAGGAATGCTCGGATCCCGCTCATACTATGTCAGGTGGATTACCAGCGGCTGTTGCAGCGGGCGATGGCCGCTGCGGCGGCCACCGTCGGACGCGGCCAGGTGGCCGACTACATCCCAGCCCTCGCCAGCGTCGATCCAGACGCGTTCGGCATGGCCATGGCCACGTTCGACGGTGAGATCTACGGCGTCGGCCAGGTGGAGCGACCGTTCTCCATCCAAAGTGTGTCCAAGCTCTTCGCACTGGCCCTGCTGCTGGCCGAGATCGGCGACCGGGTCTGGCAGGGTGTGGGCCGGGAGCCGTCCGGGAATCCGTTCAACTCACTGGTTCAGCTGGAGTCCGAACGCGGCATTCCGCGCAACCCGTTCATCAACGCCGGTGCCCTCGTGGTTACCGACCGTTTGCTGTCGGCCACCGGCGACGCCGCTGGGGCGGTGCGCGAGTTCCTGCGGACCGAGTCCGGGAACCCGAAGCTGGACACCGACCGGGTGGTCGCCCGGTCCGAGGCCGAGCAGGGCCACCGTAACGCCGCCCTGGCCCATTTCATCGCCAGCTACGGCAACTTGGAGAACCCGGTCGACTGGGTGCTGGATCACTACTACGCGCACTGCGCCATCGAGGCGAGCTGCCGCGACCTCGCCCTGGCCGGGCTGTTCCTGTCCAAGCACGGGCTGCGGGTGGACGGGCGGCGGTTGCTCGGCCGCACCGACGCCAAGCGCATGAACGCGGTCATGCTGACCTGCGGTACTTACGACGCCGCCGGCGAGTTCGCCTACCGGGTCGGGCTGCCGGCCAAGAGCGGGGTCGGCGGGGGCGTGCTGGCCGTGATCCCCCACCACGGCACCCTGTGTGCCTGGGGTCCGCGGCTGGACGCCGCGGGCAACTCGGTGGCCGCGATCGCCGCCCTCGACGAGTTCACCACGGCCAGCGGCCTGTCGGTGTTCTAACCCCGCGGCGCATCCACTGCGGCCCCCGGGGCGACCGCGGTCATCTCGGTACCGGCCACCGACGTCGAGACGCAGGGGTTCGCGACGTCGCCCGGATCTGGATATCGGGCGTCCGAGGAGTCCTGCTCATGTCACGTTTGACGTCGTTGACGCACCCGCATCGTGTCCTCGCACGCGAGCATCAGTGCGTACCGGAGGCATTGGCCTCCTGTTCATCAACTCTGCCATCGGATGGCATGCGGCCGAGATACCAGTCGATCACGACATCGCCGGCATGACCTGCGGGTGATGCCGCGAAGCGCGCTGGGCACGGCGCGGTGTTCCTGTCCGTGTTTGACAGCCGCTGGCACCTCGCGCACAGTGAACACATGAGCCTGTCAGACAGCTGGACAGCCCGGCCCGCGGCGATCAACCGCCAGAACGCGGCTGAGGCGGTCTTCGAGGACCTGCGCGGAGCCATCGGGTCTGGAGAGCTTTCGATAGGCACACGTCTGCCCTCCGAAGCCGCGCTGGCACAACGCTACGGCGTCAGTCGTCCGATCGTGCGAGAAGCCCTGCGCTCGGCACAAACCTTGGGGTTGACTCAAACCCGTACCGGGAGTGGCACTTTTGTGATCGCAACCGCACCGTCACCGGACATCACGTACGGCGCGTATTCCGCTCGTGACCTCATGGAGGCACGGCCGGTCATCGAGGTACCCGCCGCCGGCTGGGCAGCGCGACGGCGCACAGACGAGCAACTCCGAGTTCTCATAGAACTGTGCGCCGAGATGAAACGTGAGAAGGATCCCGACAAGTGGGTGTCATTGGACTCCCGCTTCCACTGCGCTATCGCCGAAGCATCAAACAATGCGGTCTTCACCAGGGTCGTTCTCGACGCCCGCGACGCATTGGCCACCCAATCGCAGCTACTCAATCTCGTGGCACACCGCCGACCCGCTTCGAATCGCGAGCACCAACGCATCGTCGACGCCATCGCCTCCGGTTCGTTCGAAGACTCACAAGAGGCGATGCGCGATCATCTAGCACGTGTCGCGCGCGCGATGTCGAAGATTTCCAAGCCCGACAACTAAACGGCCTCGATCACCTCAGATTCGCCAGACGCTCCGGCTGCAGCGCCTGCGTGAGCTGCTCAGCGCTGAGGTATCCACGTTCGAGAACAATATCTTTCACCGACCGGCCGGACGCCTGGGCCTCTTGTGCGACCTCTGTCGATATCAGATATCCCAGAAGCGGATTCAACGCCGTGGCCAGGCCTATGGAGTTGGCGACACGCTCGGCCATGACGTCCACGTTGGCGGAGATGCCGTCCACGCAACGCTGTCCCAAGACCGTACACGCGTTCGTCAGATGCATGAGGCTCTCGGACAAGGAATGCACGATGATGGGTTCGAATGCGTTGAGCTGCAGCTGTCCAGCCTCGGCCGCCATGGTGATCGCGACGTCGTTGCCGATCACCTCGTATGCCACCTGATTCACCATCTCCGGTATCACCGGATTGATCTTGCCTGGCATGATGCTCGATCCGGCTTGCATGGCAGGGAGATTGATCTCTCCCAGGCCGGCCCGCGGGCCCGAGGACAGCAACCGGAGATCGTTGCAGATCTTCGACAGCTTGACCGCGACCCGCTTGAGGACGCCGGACAGGTGAACGAATGCCCCGGGGTCCTGTGTCGCCTCGATCAGGTTTGCGGCGGTCACCAACGGCAGATCTGTCAGTCTCACGAGGTGCGCGATGGCCGACGCTGCATAGCCGACAGGAGCGTTGAGGCCTGTTCCGATAGCGGTGGCGCCGAGATTGACCTCGTGCAGCAGCAACGAGGCCTCCGACAAGCGCGCTCGATCTTCTTCGATCATCACCGCGTAGGTGCCGAATTCCTGCCCGAGCGTCATCGGAACAGCATCCTGCAACTGAGTCCTGCCCATTTTCAACACGTCCCGAAACTCGAGCGCCTTGCGCGCGAACGCCTGCTCGAGCGCGCCCATGGCGTCCACCAGCGATCGCGTCGCACAGATCGTCGCGACATTGACCGCCGTCGGGTAGGCGTCGTTGGTGGATTGGCTGAGGTTGACATGATCATTGGGGTGGAGCTGCCCGTAGTCACCTTTGCGGTGCCCCAGGATCTCGAGCGCCCGGTTTGCGATCACTTCGTTGGCATTCATGTTCGTCGACGTACCCGCACCTCCCTGGATGACGTCGACCACGAACTGGTCGTGTAATGCACCGTCCGCAATTTCGGCACATGCCTGCACAATCGCGTCGTGTCGCCCGCTGTCGAGGAGCCCGAGTTCATGATTGGCTGCGGCGGCCGCCGCCTTCACCAATGCGAGTCCCCGAACGAGGTGCGGATAGTGCCCGATGGTGGTGCCGGTGATCGGGAAGTTCTCCACCGCACGCAGCGAATGGACGCCCCAGTATGCGTCAGCGGGAACCTCCCGGTCGCCGAGCAGATCGTGCTCGATGCGCGTGCTGGTCATCTCTTCACCTCGGGACATGTTGATCGACAGTGGTTTTCAGCGGGCGGTTGTTCGATGCCGATGGAGCCGCACCGACATCACCATTTCGAACACCTGTCAAGCTGACTGACAGATCTCAAGTATGCCCCACACCGTCGTGCGCCGTCAAGGGATCGGCCCGGGGGTTGACGTCGGTGCGTGACGTGCGCAACACTTACTTACATCCTGTCTGACAGGTAGACAGATTCTCATCAGGATGCGCGATGCCCTCGAAACACCACATCACTCTCATCACTACTGGCGGCACCATCGCAAGCCGACACGGATCGGACGGTGTTAGCGTGCCTGTTCTCGCTGCCGCCCACCTGCTCGACGGGCACGAAGGTATTCCACCTGGCATCACCATCACCGTGCACGAACTGATGAACAACGACTCTGCCGGCCTCACACAGGCGGATATGGAGGACATCAGAACGGCCGTGGCCTCGGCTCTACTCTCTCCGGACATCGACGCCGTGGTGGTGCTTCATGGAACCGACACCATGGAAGAGACGGCCTTTCTCGTGGACCTCCATCACGACGACGACCGCCCTGTCATCTTCACCGGCGCCCAACGCACCGCCGATCATCAAGACCCCGATGGCCCGGGCAACCTGACCGCCGCACTCACTGCCGCAGTAGACCCTGCCAACCGCCGTCGCGGAGTGCTGATCGCGTTCGGTGGCGCACTACTGCCTGCACGTGGCACCTACAAAGCGCACACCCGCGAGCTCGACGCCTTCCGTCGATGGCCTGACGACGATCCGGTGACCAGGCACGTGCTTCCATGGAACACACTGCCGGGCATACGAGTTGACACCGTCGCTGTCTATCCCGGCGCCGACGGAACACACATCGACGCCTCCGTATCGGCTCACGCCCACGGCATAGTGTTGACGGCATTGGGCTCCGGCAACACCAACCCGACCGTCGTCGACGCTGTTCGACGCGCATGCCAGGCCGGAGTCATCGTGGTCGTCTCAAGCCGAGTGCCGGAGGGTCCCTTGACCGCCTCCTACGGCGGAGGTGGAGGTGGACACGACCTCCAGACCGCCGGAGCGATCCCCGCTCACACCCTGCGTGCCGCGCAAGCCCGAGTGCTCCTCACAGCGCTCATCGCCGCACACAGCACAGTCCCCGAGATCGAAGACGCTTTCACCGATCCTCGGCGCCTCATGCCATGAACTGGGCTTTCCCTCGAATCGTGAGGTTCCCTTATCCGGCGGTCGGTTGGTCCGGCGACATCTATAACCTCCTGACATTCCAGTTCCTACGCTGCATGTCTTGCTGGCCCCCTTCGCCCTGCGACCGCCTTTCTCGGTCTCCACGGCGGGCACGTCACACCGCCCGCGACTACTACGAGGCCTCCCGCCCCACCCATGACAGGCCCTCGACTCTCTGAACGGCCAGTCTTCCCGCCTCGACCCGGCTGGCTGCCGGGTCGAAACAGACGGTCCGCAGGATGGTTCCCACGTTCGCCAGATCATCGATCGGTCAGGGAGGCGCCCAGCTCCACCCGGCAGCATCGCCACGGCTACGCCGCAGGCCGTCACCGTGGCCTCCCCACCGCTGGAACTAAACGGCTTCGGAGTCGAACCCATCCCGGGGTTCGTGCACTGCACACCGGCCCATATCCACCAGGTGGGAGCCGGCTTCGCGGTTACGGAGCGCCCAGCACTGATTCGCTCACGCTGCACCTTCTGACCTCGCTCGACGAGCCCGCACCGTCTGGCAGTACCGACACGGCTCGCCTTCTTGGGGCCGCTTGCCACCGATCACCGCCGTTCCCGGCGATCGGCTGGCCCGACGCTTCATCAGGCCGCTGCGACGGCCCAACAGAGACGGTCTCTCACCACCTCCCGGTACACCCGGCGCCTCGTGGCGCACACTCGGCCCCCGAAGAAAGTCGCGGCTGCTTTCAAGATCTCTTGGTTATCTGAGGTTGTCGGGACTGTCCGAACAACGGTGGATCTGTTCTTGGTCTGACACGCCGGGCGTGAGCTTGGCGGGAAGGACTGACCATCTCAGTGAGTGGACTTGACTGACCAACTCCCTCGCTGGGTCGGGCGCGCTCCATTGTCACCCGGCTATGGTGTGATGTAGATCACTATGCACGATTTTTTGTGACCTCCCCCACTATGGTAGGCGCACCAGTTCCGCGATTGTGCGTTATGTCTCGTAATACGCAACGCGATGGCAGAGCCGGGCGGGCCGAGAGCTGTTGGTCCAACGACGCAAGCGACAGGTACTGCAGGGAGGTTGATGTGACAACAACGAGCGATCAGGTTGGATCCAGGGGCCAGGCATCTGCGGGTGTGGCTCCTCCGCCGGAGGCGAGCGGCTGGCCGCGATCCGAGGCACGCGATGTTGTTGGGCGGCAGCGCTCGTCGCATGCGGGCCGGGTCTTCTCGGTTCCTGTTCATGGAGGTGCGCGATGAGCGGGGGGCCAACTCTTAAGCAGGGTCTCAGCGAGCGTCAACTGAGGATGATCGCCATCGGGGGGGTGATCGGCGCGGGCTTGTTCGTCGGCTCGGGCGTGGTCATCGGCAGCACTGGGCCGGGTTCGTTCATCACGTACGCGTTGTGCGGATTCCTGGTCATCATGGTGATGCGGATGCTGGCGGAGATGGCGGTGGCCAATCCGTCGACGGGATCGTTCGCCGATTATGCCCGCAACGCGCTGGGCGGCTGGGCCGGATTCTCGGTCGGTTGGCTGTACTGGTACTTCTGGGTGATCATCGTCGGGTTCGAGGCCATCGCTGGAGCCAAGATCGTTCAGTACTGGCTACCCGGTATCCCGCTGTGGTTGTGCTCGCTGGTTCTGTTGAGCCTGATGACCCTGACCAACCTGTTCTCGGTCTCATCGTTTGGTGAGTTCGAATTCTGGTTCGCTGGCATCAAGGTCGCCGCGATTATCGTGTTCCTCACCGTGGGCACGGCCTTCGTCTTCGGATTGTGGCCGCACAAGTCCATGGACTTCTCCAACCTAACCGCCCACGGCGGCTTCCTGCCCCACGGCGCGATCGGCATCACCGCCGCCGTCGTGACGGTGATCTTCTCGATGACCGGCGCCGAGGTCGCCACCATCGCCGCGGCGGAGTCGAAGGATCCCGCAAGAGCGGTGGCCAAGGCCGCCAACTCGGTCATCGCGCGCATCGCCCTTTTTTACGTGGGTTCGATCTTCTTGCTGACGGTGATCCTGGCGTGGAACGACAAGACCGTCGCCGCGTCGCCGTTCGTGGCCGCGTTCACCAAGATGGGAATTCCTTACGCCGACCACATCATGAACGCTGTCGTGCTCACCGCGGTGCTGAGCTGTCTGAACTCGGGCATGTACACCGCGTCGCGGATGCTGTTCGTGCTCGCGGCGCGCCGTGAGGCACCGATGCAGCTGGTTAGGGTGACTCGCCGCGGTGTGCCGGCGGTCGCGATCCTGGCGTCCTCGGTCGTCGGCTTCCTTTGTGTTATCGCCGCCGCGGTTTCGCCGGACACCGTCTTCGCGTTCCTGCTGAACTCCAGCGGCGCGATCATCTTGTTCGTCTACTGCCTCATCGGTGTCTCACAGATCGTGCTGCGGTGGCGCAGCGGGTCTGAGGGCCTGCGGGTGAAGATGTGGCTGTTTCCGGTGTTGTCCATCTTCACCGTCGCGGGGATCGTAGCGATCCTGGCGCAGATGGGCCTGCAGGCGGATTCGCGGTCACAGTTGGTGTTGAGCCTGCTGTCGTGGGCGGTCGTGGTGGTGCTGTTTTTGGCCAACAAGTGGTTCATGGGCCGCCGCCAGGTCGTCGAGGGAGCGATCGCCACGGCGAAGCCGCGCCGGGTGCTGGTGATGGCCAACCAGACCGTCGATTCTGACGAGCTGCTCGATGAGCTGCGCCGCATCGGCGCCGATAGGGCAGCCAAGTACTACGTTGTCGTGCCGGCCAGCCCGATCGCAACCGGGGTGGCAGCCAAACACGGCCCCCTCGATGTGATGGTGGCCACCGAGGAGGCCGCCAGAGCCCGGCTGGATTACACCTTGTTGACGCTGCGCTCGGAGAATCTGGATGTGGACGGCGCGTTGGGCGATTTTCGACCGTTGCGGGCGCTGGCCAACGCGGTGGACACGTTTCACCCGGATCAGATTGTGATCTCGACGCTGCCGCTTGAAGATTCGGTGTGGCATCGCTTTGAGGTGGTTGACCGGGCTCGCGCCGAGCACAGCGATATTCCGGTGAGCCATGTGGTGGCCAACCCGATGCCGGCAGGAGCGGGTGTGCGATGACGATCATCGCGGGTTTCAGCTCGAGCCGGCAAGGTAGCGCGCCGCTGCATCTGGCGGCGCAGTTCTCACGCGCCACCGGTGAGAAGATCGTCGCCACCGCGATCGTGGAGCGGGCACTGCCCGCCGGGATCGACCCGATCGAGGATGAGTACCAGGGCTACGTCTCGTCCCACGCAACGGAGTCGCTGAAGCGGGTGGTCGACCGGATGCGCGGCGACTTGGACATCTCGGTCGAAGTCCGTCAGTCGACCTCGATCCCAGTCGGATTGATGGAGGCGGTGGATCAGTACGATGCCGATCTTGTCGTGGTCGGGTCGTCGTCATCGGGCCTGTTGGGCAGGGTCGCCCTGGGCAGTGTGACCGAACGGTTGGTGCACACAGCTGGGGTGCCGGTGGCGATCGCCCCGCGCGGCTATCCGTCGAGTCCGGTTCCCATCCAGCGGCTCACGGCGGCCTACGGTGGCGCCGCGGACGCTGTCGGTCTCATCAAGACCAGTGCCGAGCTGGCCAGACAGTGGTCGGTACGGATGCGGATCGCCTCCTTCACGGTGCGGCCCACCACGACGTTTGGTGGCTCGATCGAACGTTCCGCCGAGAACCTGGTGATACAACAGTGGACGCGCAAGACGATGGACGCGGTGCTCAAGCAGCTCAACGAAGCCCGCGCCAACGTTGCAATCCCCGATGTGGACGTGGTGATAGGCGCCGGCATCTCGTGGGGCGAGGCGATCGACAACATCGCCTGGGAATCCGGCGACATGCTGCTACTGGGATCTGGTGCTGCTGGCCCAATGGCCCAGGTCTTCCTCGGCACAGCTGCTTCGAAGATCCTTCGGCATGCGCCGGTCCCGGTCATGATCCTGCCGAGACTGCCGGCCTAGCGGCATCAAAGCGCGGATCTCCATGGCACAGCCAGCAGCACGGCTGGCATGGTCCCGTGCCCGGCCCCCGGTGGCGGCAAGCGAGCCGTACAGATCGACACGGATGTCAGACACGTCCGCTAACGCACCTATCGTGCGCCCCGACAGACCGAGCGGCTGCACGCATCGGCCCTACGGTGTGCGAACTCGACGGGCCGACACCCACCGAGACGAGAACAGCTCGAACACGCTGGCGGTCATAGTTTTACATTGCTGAAAATCGGCTTCGGTTCAGTTGCTTGTGTGAGCTCGACGGATAACCGTGGCGTTGAGGTAGTTCTCGTAGTCCGAGGCGGTCAACAGGTCATCCGTCGACGACGTGTCGGTCGGCAGAACAGCGAACAGCCAGCCGGTATCGAAGGGGTCGCGGGCCACTATGCCGGGATCGTCGCGCACCATGGGGTTGACCATTGTGACGCGCCCGGTGATCGGTGCATACACCGGCATGGCACTGAGCGGGGCAGTCCATATCAGCGCACAGAACTCGCCCGCCTCGATTGCGGTACGGACCTGTGGAAGTTCCACCGAGATGATGCGAATTCCCTCGACGGCGGTCTCGGTGATACCTACCCGTAGAGGATGATCGCCCGGTCGCTCGTCAGGAGCCAGTGCGAGCCAGGTGTGCATGTCGGTGTATCGGCGGTCGGTGGGGACCGGGTTGGTGGTGATCGTCGTCATCGTGTTCCTTGGATAATTCGCGGTTGCCGGGATGGCGGGTACAGACAATGCAGCCGATGTGGAACTCGACCACGACCACCGGCTGTGGGTGCGTGATGACATGGCTGGCACGTTCAGGATCGATTCTCCGAATGCTCCCACCGATGGGCGATCACAATCCGACGGTTGATATATCAATTGGTTTTCAGAATAGGGCAGCGAGTTCGACACGTCAAGAGTCGTGCGCGTTCACGCCACACTCGAACAGCTGCCGATTGCAGGCGCGTCGTCGCTCCTCGTGATGGTTCTGGTCGCGACGTTCTTCGTCACCTGGCGCCGATGCAGCTATCGATGGGGCATGGGGACGCTGTCGCAACGCCGGAAACTGTCTCCGCGCCGGCCGGTCGTGGCGTTCTGGGGCGTGGTCACCGGAGGCGTTGCCGTACTGATGCCCTGGGCTGGCGGAACGGATGCACTCGATGGCCTGCAAACGATGACGATCATCAGCCGCACCATCGTCGTAGTGATGATCTGCAATGTGTGTCCTTCTACAAGCATCTCTCCCGCGCTCCCCTGCCGACCGACACTGTCTTGCCGGTTACCGCGATCGTGGCGGCGGGGTCGCAAGTAACCGCGGGGCAGCCAGTCGCCGCGGTCGGCGCAGACGCATTCCGGTGCTGACGGAGGTGGCGCGGGCGCCGGAAGGGCTGAGGCAGGAAGTACCAGGGTTGCCACCGAACACAACCTCGTATACTATTGATATATCAGATGTACACCATCTGGTACTCGATCTCATTGGAGCGCACCCCGTTGTCCGTCGACACCCTCCCGCTCGCCGTTGCCCACGATGCCAAGTGGGCCCCGGCTGAGGATCTGGCGCACCCTGCCCCATCCGGTTCGGTCGCCCGCGCCCTTGAGCACGCACTGCGGCACGCCGGTTACGAGGTCCTCCCACTGCGCAACGCCGAGCAGGCGATCGTCGACAGCGTCCCGTTGGACGTCGCGGTGTCGGTGACCATGACCGCCAGCAAAGGGGTGGACGCGACCATCGAACTGACCGAGCGGCTGTCTGCCCGCGGATACAGCGTCACCCCGCACCTTGCCGCTCGCATGTTCCGCGACAAAGCGCATCTCGCCGACACCGCGGCCCGCCTGACCGACCAGGCGATCCACGGCATCTTCGTCATCGGCGGCGACAGCCCCGAACCGGCCGGCCCGTTCACCGACGCGCTGGCCCTGCTCGAGCAACTCGCTACATCGGGTCATTCGTTCCGCTCGATCGGCGTCGGCGGCTACCCCGAAGGACACGCCCACATCAGCGACGACCAGGTGGACCGAGCCCTGGAAAACAAGGCATGGCACGCGACCCACATCGTCACGCAAATGTGCTTCCGCGGCTCCACCACCGCGGCCTGGGCGCGCCACGTCAAACGCAAGGGGGTGGACCTGCCCATCCGCATCGGGCTGCCGGGCGCGGTGACCCGCCAGAAGCTGGCACGCATCTCGGCCAACATCGGTCTTGGCCAATCCGCCCGCTTCCTGGTCAAGCAGAACAACCTGCTGTGGCGGTTCTTCCTCCCCGGCGGATACCGGCCTGATCGGCTCATCAACGCACTGGCACCCACCCTCGGCAGCACCGACCACACCCTGGCCGGCTTTCACTTCTTCACCTTCAACGAAGTCGCCCGCACCGAAGCATGGCGGCAAGCCTGGTTGACCCGACTCCATCAGCCGGCACAGGACAACTGATCCAGCCCACCACGACCCACGGTCAGACTGTCCGGGACACGGCGATGGCGACGTCTTTGCCATCCGAGTGGACCAACTCCACGGCAAGGCGGTCGGGGCGGTCCCACGGACCTCACTTCGCTGCCGCACCGCCAGCCCGCTGTGCGGACGATGTACACGCTGCCGGGCTACATGCATCCATTGCTGCGTGGCGTACCAATGCGTGCGGCGTAACAAGAAGGAAACGGGATTGGCTACGAAGCCTTTTTTCCACGCCGACCGCCGGGGATTAAGCAGATAAGGTCCGGCTTCGCCGTCGCCGGCATCGACAACCCGCTGTTCACGCCGAACCAACACATGCTTCGGTGACGCCCTAGAGAGCGTCGCGGCGTCACCGATTGAACTCAAAGCCCGCTAACCACCTGCCCCATCCGCCGATCCGTTGCCAGCCGAACCCACCTAAGGAGAACCTGATGACCAAGTACGTGTTCGACTTCACCGAGGGCGACAAGGACCAGAAGGACCTGCTGGGTGGCAAGGGCGCGAACCTGGCCGAGATGACCAAACTCGGGTTGCCGGTGCCGCCCGGATTCACCATCACGACAGAGGCTTGCCGGGAGTACCTGTCGCAGGGCCGCGAACCTGGTGATCTGCGAGTACAAGTCACGATGGCATTGCGGCAGTTGGAGGACAACATCGGTCGCCGGCTCGGTGATCGCCATGATCCACTGCTGGTGAGTGTTCGTTCCGGTGCGGCGTTTTCGATGCCCGGAATGATGGAGACGGTGCTGAACATCGGACTCAACGACGCCAGCGTGAAGGGGCTTGCCGAGGAATCCGGGGATGAGCGCTTCGCCTGGGATTCCTACCGGCGGCTGGTGCAGATGTTCGGCAAGACGGTGCTGGAAATGCCCGGCGAGGTGTTCTCCGATGCGCTTGACAAGGCGAAGTCGACCAAGGGCGTGGCCAGCGACGTCGACCTCGATGTCGATGATCTGAAGGCATTGGTCACCACGTTCAAGAACGCGGTGCGAGAGCACTCCGGTCAGGACTTCCCGCAGCACCCGCGCGAGCAGCTGGACATGGCGATCAACGCCGTCTTCAACTCCTGGAACACCGACCGGGCGCGGTTGTACCGGCGGCGGGAGCGCATCCCGCAACACCTGGGTACCGCCGTGAACGTCTGCACGATGGTGTTCGGCAACCTGGGCGAGTCCAGCGGCACCGGCGTGGCCTTCACCCGTGACCCGGCGTCCGGTCGGCCCGGCGCATACGGGGACTACCTGTCGAATGCGCAGGGCGAGGACGTCGTCGCCGGCATCCGGAACACCCTGTCGTTGGACGATCTCAAGGCGTTGGACCCGTCGTCGCACAAGCAGCTGGTGAAGGTGATGCGCCGGCTGGAGACGCACTACCGGGACCTGTGCGATATCGAGTTCACCATCGAACGCGGCAAGTTGTGGATGCTGCAGACCCGCGTCGGGAAACGCACCGCCGCCGCGGCGTTCCGGATCGCCGGGCAGCTGGTCGACGAGAACCTGATCACGATGGACGAGGCGCTGTCCCGGGTCTCCGGCTCGCAACTGGCGCTGCTGATGTTCCCGCAGTTCGACCGGTCGGCTGCCCGCGAGCTGCTGACGAAAGGAATGGCCGCCTCACCGGGCGCCGCCGTCGGCCGCGCGGTGTTCGATTCGCCCACCGCCAAGGCGTGGGCCGAACGCGGCGAGCAGGTCGTGCTGGTCCGCAAGGAAACCAACCCCGATGACCTGGAGGGCATCATCGCGGCGGACGGGATACTCACCGCGCGCGGTGGCAAGACCTCGCACGCTGCCGTTGTCGCCCGCGGCATGGGCAAGACCTGCGTTTGTGGTGCCGAGGCGCTCGATGTCGACGCCTCGACTCGCGCCGCGCGGGTCGGCACGGTGCTCATCACCGAGGGCGATCCAATCAGTATCGACGGGTCGACCGGCGAGATCTTCCTCGGGGCCATGCCGGTCGTGCCGTCTCCGGTGGAGACCTACATCGAGTCCGGTCTCGCAGTAGCGCTGGACGGGGCGGACGACGAGACCACCGCACTGGTCACGGCGGTCGACCGAATGCTGACCCACGCCGACGGTCGCCGACGCCTGGCGATCCGCGCGAACGCGGACACCACCGAGGACGCAATCCGGGCGAGATCCCTTGGTGCCCAGGGCATTGGCCTGTGCCGCACGGAACACATGTTCCTCGGCGATCGCCGGGAGTTGATCGAGCGGGTCATCCTCGCCGCGACGGCCGAGGAACGCGACGACGCGGAGGCTGCCTTGTTGCCCCTGCAGCGCAAGGACTTCACGGAGTTGCTCGACGCGATGGACGGGCTGCCGGTGAATATCCGGCTGCTGGACCCGCCGCTGCACGAGTTCCTGCCGGACCGCACCGACCTCACGGTCAAGGTCGCCCTGGCCGAGGCCAGGGGTGAAACCGGCGAGCAGGTGGAAGCTGGCCGCAAGCTCTTGGGCGCGGTGGACAGGCTGCACGAATCGAACCCGATGCTGGGATTGCGCGGGGTGCGCCTTGGGCTGCTGACGCCCGGCCTGTACGCGTTGCAGGTCCGCGCCATAGCCGAGGCTGCCAGCAACCAGATCGCCGCAGGCAAGGACCCACAGGTCGAGATCATGGTCCCGCTGGTGGGCTCGGTGATGGAGCTGCACCTGGTCCGAGACGAAGCCGAGCAGATCCTCGCGAACGTTGCCGCCGAAAAGGGCGTCACGCTGACGATCCCCATCGGCACGATGATCGAGCTGCCGCGCGCCGCGCTGACCGCGCACCGGATCGCGGACGCTGCGGACTTCTTCTCCTTCGGCACCAACGACTTGACCCAGACAACGTGGGGGTTCTCCCGCGACGACGTCGAATCCACGGTATTCGCCGGCTACCTGGACAAGGGCGTCTTCACCGTTTCCCCATTCGAGACCATCGACGGCGATGGCGTGGGGCGGCTCGTGCAGATCGCGGCCGAGGAAGGTCGTAAGACCAAACCCGGTCTAAAGCTCGGGGTCTGCGGTGAGCACGGCGGCGACCCCGAATCCATCCACTTCTTCCACCAGACAGGGCTGGATTACGTGTCCTGCTCCCCGTTCCGGCTACCCGTCGCCCGCCTCGAAGCCGGCCGAGCCGCCGTCAACTAACCGTTAACCAGAAATCCCAAGGGCGTCGAGGCGAGGAGGCGGGCGGTCGGTTAGATGACTTGATAGCCGGTCCGCCGCGCGGTGGCGGCGAGTCGGCCACCCACGTCGGGGTCGGTCAACGTCAAGGACACCAGCGGTTGCGCCGGCATCGCTGTTCGCGCCGGCGCGAACAGCGCCACACAGGGCTTGCCCGCGAAACGGCTGTTGTAATGCACACCATCGAGGTCGGGAAACGCCTCGACGATTGCGCGTGCCCACCGCTGGGTCACCGCATGGGGTGCTGTCGGCATGGGGAAGGTGCCGCCGGCGCGGGTGGCCCACGCAGCGGGGCTGTCGACGGCCAGATCTAACCGCAACACCGGACCGAAGTGCCGAAAGGCGTTCCAGGCCAGCACATGACCGCCTTCGGTGCGATGAACAGGCCACCACGTCTGGTTCGTGCCGATTCGCCGCAACTCGTCATCGCGAATGCCAATCGTGCGGAGCTGCTCGGCTGCTGGCGCCGCGGATCTGCCTGTCTGGCTTACCTGGTTCGGTCGTTCCGCCGCGCTCTTCGTCGGCGCCGAGGGTAACCGAATCACCCCGGGGCACGCTGCAGTACCGCGTGTTGCGGGCGTTCCGCCGCGCCGGCATCGACGCCGAAGGCCTGGGCGTCAGGAGAACCCGGCTCAGCGTCGTGCACAGCAAGACTGCCTGGAAGGGGCTGGTGGGGTGGCGGTTGGCTTTAATCTTTGAGTTGTCAGAAAAGCATCGCAGTGAAGAGGCATACGCCGGGAAAGACCTCCGCTTCAACGCCGAAGAGAAGGCGATCCCGAACATCGTCGACCGGCTCGAGGCACTGTTCGAGCGCAAGGGCCGTGGCGTGTTCGAGAAGTGGAAGGTTGCCCGAATCCTGGCGGACGGCATCATGGCCGTCGATCGAGCCTGCGCCGGGAGCTGACACGAAGGAGCTCACATCCAACTCGGCGGTCGGATCGAATTAGCTAGGTCCACCAGGGTGTACCGATGGCGCCGCCGCGGCGAGCGCCGCGCGAGTTCCCGAAGCGCTTCCTCGATACCCGTCCGCAGACCCTCCTGGTCGAACCCCCGGCCGAGGATGGAGTCGGTTTCGGCGGGCGTCGCGCCGGATTTCAGCCAATCGAGGGCCGTGCCGAGCACGAGCGCACGAATCTGCAGGGCGCGCGGCTCGCCCTCCTTCAACTGGCCGACGCGCATCGCCGCATCACGCAGCTGAGCTTCGGTGATCTCGGCGGGTGGCCCGTCGAGCAGCATCAACACCGACGTCAGCTGAGCCTCACCGTAGTGGCGCGAGGTCAGGGGGACCTGGTCGAGCACGTCGATCGCGCCGGACCGATCGCCGCGGGCGGCGAGTTGACGAGCCAAGCCGAACGCCGCACTCACCATGGAATGGTCGGTGCGCCACAACGTCCGGTAGTACCGCTCACACGACTGCCGCAATCGTTCGGCATTCCGTGCGTCGTCCGTTTCGAGCACCAACTCGGCAGTGGCTGCCGACGCCACCTTCGGCGCAGCCTCGCCGGGTACCGCGGCGACCACCCGCTGGAAACACTTCAATGCTGCGCATAGATTTCCGGAATCCAACGCTGCGATCCCATCGTCCCAGTCCATCCGCCACTCGGTTTCACGGTCCTCGGTCGGGACCGGGGCGGGCAGCGCACGGGCGACATCACGTGCGGTCAGCCGTACGGTGTGCGGGCGGCCGTCGACGAACACGTCGGTGCGCTGGGGTGCCAAGTCTGCTCCGAACTCGGAGCCGTGCATGGCGAAGAGTATCGACGTCCCCGGGCACGGCGCACCGGTCTGCTCGGCGAGGACTTCACGTAGCACTCCTCTGCACTGGGTCGCCATCTCTTCTGCAGACGAGAATCGCTGCGCTGGACGGGGGTTCGTGGCGCGTGCCAGCAACCGATGAAACGATTCATACCGTTGCAACAACGGTACGTCGTCTGGCTCAGGCAAGGTCTCGGCGTATGTGTCGTCAGGCAGGTCAATGGTCAGTCTGGCCAGCGTTCGGCCCACGGTGTAGACGTCGGTCGCGACCGTCGGACCGGTCCTTACGATCTCGGGCGCTTGGAAACCCTTGGTGCCGTATATGTATCCGAAGTCTCCGATACCCGAGACCGCGCCCATGTCAATCAACTCGACGTTGTCCTCGGTCAGCATGATGTTCTCGGGCTTGAGATCGTTGTAGACCAGGCCGAGCGAATGGAGGTAGGACAGCGCCGGCATCACCTCGAGGAGATATCCGAGTGCCTGCTCCACCGGCATCATCGGCTTGGGTTGGCCCTGCGTCGTTTCCGCACGCTGCTTGGCCAAGATCGCCTCCAGCGTGGTCCCACCGACGTATTCCATCACGATGTAGCCGACAGGGCGGCCGTCGAAGCCCGGGTGTTCGACGAAGTTGTAGATCTTGACGATGCCGGGATGGTTGACCATGGCCAGGAACTGGCGTTCCGCGAAGGCTATTGCCTGGGCCTGCTCACCGCCCGGCTGGAGCAAACCCTTGAGAACCACCCACCGATCGCTCACGTTGCGATCGATCGCCAGGTAGACCCAACCGACGCCGCCGTGGGCGATGCAGCCCTGGACCTCGTACTGATCGGCCACCAACTCGCCGGTCTCCAACTGTGGTGAGAACGAGAACAACGTGCCGCAGTGTGGGCACGCGCCCTCGCTGGCTCCGGGACGGCCGGCAACACTTCGCCCGACCGGCTGTCCGCAGTAGCTGCAGTGTCGTTTCGATTCGGCCAGAACCGGATTCGTGAGAATCGCACTGGCCGGCTCGATGTCCTCACGAATCGGAATCTCCACCAGGCCGTCGCCGATTCGCCGCCGCCCGGTGCGCAGTCGCGGGCGGGTGGTCTCCACCCTCACCGGCGCCGATTCGGTGACCAGCACGGCGCGCGTTCCTTCTTGTCGCACCATGTCAGTCCTGATACTTGGGTTGCGGGGGACTCGGTGGCGGGCCGAGCGCGGTGAGCCACTTCCGGTAGAGCGTTTCCCACGTCCCGTCGCGTCGGATCCGCTCGAGGCTGGCGTTGACCGCTCGCACCAGATCGGCCTGGGACTTGTTGATGCCGATGCCGTACGGCTCGGATTCCAGGGGCGGCCCGACGATCTCCAAATTGGGATCCTGGCCAACCATGCCGGCCAGAAGCACATTGTCGGTGCTGGCCGCGTCCGCCTGACCCTGCTGAAGCGCAACGAGGCAGTCGTCGAAGTTCAATACGCCCAGAAGGGTCGCCGTCGGGGCGACCCGGGCGATGGTGGCGATGGACGTGGTCGCCAGCCCGGAGCAGACCCGCTTGCCGGCCAGGTCGGCCGGGCCCCGCACCGGAGAACCCCGCGGCACCAGCAGCCGTTGGCTTCCTTCGAAGTACACCGTGGAGAAGGCGATCTGTTCCGCACGTGGACAGGTGATCGTCGTCGCCTTGGTGAGGATGTCGACGGTCTGGTTCTGCACCGCGGGAATGCGCTGCGGCTCGGTCACCAGGCGGAAGTCGGCTCTGCCGGGGTCGCCGACCAGGTCCCGGACCACCTCGCGGGACATGTCTATGAGGAAGCCCTCCAATTCGCCGGTGACCGGGTCGCGGAAACTGAGTGGCTTGTTGTTCTGGTCGACGCCGACAACGACTCGGCCGCGGCGGCGGAGCGCCTCCACGGTGGGTCCCGGCTCCGTCGACGGACGCAGACTGGCGGTGGCATCACAACTCTCGACCGCCGCGCCGGACACGGATGGCGCCACCTCGGCCCCGCTGGGCATCGGACGGGTGGTGAGCGAAGCGGACACCTCGGTCAGTGGTTGCACTCCGGAGCAACCGGCGACCAGCGACGATACGAGTACGAGGACGGCTGCGACGGTACGCATCAGTGGTACTCGCTCAGCCGTGGTGCGATACCGGCAGCCACCGACAGTGCCGCCAGCACACTGATGACCGCCGCGCCGACCGGAAGGAGATTCAGCGCGGTGTAGGCCTGTGCGATACCGTCGCGCTGCTGTTCGCGCAGTCGCGCGATGTCGTCCCGTAATGCACTGTCCAACCGGGTGAATTGGGCCGTCGAGTGCTGCGCGGCGGCATCTCGCGCGATCACCACAGCGCCGTCGTAGTCGCCGACGGCCAGCTTGTCCCGGATTTCGTCATGGGAGCGCATCCAGCCGTGTAGCGCGTTCGCCGCCCCGTCAACCGGGTGCTCGTCGAGCAGCCACCCGATCTGTGCGGTCCGTTCATCGAATCTGATGTCGGACAGGGAGTCGGAACCCCGTTTCAGCAGTCCGAGGATTTCCTCCGCGCGGGCCTGCTGGACAAGGATCCGCGCGCTCACCGCGGTGTCCAGCGGCGCACCACCCTGCGTCCGCGCACTGGTGGCAGCATGGGTCGACACCAGGCCGGCCACTGCCAACCACACCACGAGCACTGCCATCAGCACCGATGCCAGCACCAAGCCGGAATTGAACCGACGATGACTTCGCCGGGCCAGCAAGGCCTGCGAGAGCACCAGCAACACCAGCACGACGATGGCCATCGTGGTCACGACACGAGACGGACCGACAGCGCGCCCCGACGCGATGACGGCATGGGATTGACTCGCGTACAACCGTTCAGCGGCCGGCAGCATGCCCTGTTGCATCAGCGCCGACGACTCGCCGAGATATGCGACGCCGATCGGGCTCCCGGCGCGGTTGTTGGCCTGGGCGGTGGCCACGGTCCCGGTGTACACCGCCAACTGGTTGGAGATGTCGGTCAGCAACGTCAGTGAGTGAACATCGTCGGGCGACACGCCGTTCGAGGCAGTGACTAGACCAGCAGACGCCTGCCCGATGGCGGCGTCGTAGCGATCGCGAACACCATGCGGTTCGACGCCCCCGGACAGGAACGCGGTGGCCGCCGTCGTGTTGGCGATCGAGAGAGCGCCGTAGATCCGTTGTGCTGCATCTGCCAGCGGTTCGGTGTGCGATCGCAGCGTCTCCAGCTGGCCTTGCCGGTCGAAAACCGTCTTCGACGCCATCGCACCCACCGCCAGCAACGCCGCGACCAGAACGACGGCCATCACCGCCATCCGGCCCGGCGTGGCTCTGAGGAAGTCGACGACCGGCCGGTCTGACTCGTCGGGATCGACGAGCCGTGACTCGTCGAGTGTGCGCGTCCGCGGGTGCACCAGCTCACCACTGTGCAATCGACATCACCTCATCGCACGTAGGGCCCGAATCAAGCTCCACTAGTGCCGATAAATCGCACGGTAGCCCCCGAAATCGCATTGCGGAGGTCGTTGCCACGAATGTCGGCGGCATCTGCAACGAAACCCGGCCATCGGGCGGTCTTCCTGAACGTCGCGCCGTCACTGATCCGCCGGAACAAGAATGGTCTTACCGAGCAGCCGATCGCATCGTGCACGGCGGCCGCGTCGGTGAGCGGGCGGCGGTCGGCGATGTCGATCTGCAGATGTCCGGCATCGACCCGGCCGACGAGGTCGGCCAGCTGCGTTGCGTCGCTGCGGACGAACATCCGCTGCGTGCGCACGCCCCGGGTGGGGGTCGATGATCCGGTCGGCTCCGTAGTCACGCAGGCGCTGCTCGTCGTCTTCATCTTCGCGCAGCGTCGGATCATCTCGCGCATCACGGGAAGTGCAGTCAAGTAGCAGCAAATGATCGCTAAGCGGAATCGCCCCATCGAAAACGCGCCTGTCGGGGCCAATGGTCCTTTGCCCCTTCACTCCACCGTATTGTCGTTGTCTTCACCAGCAAGACCGTTCTGTCCAGATTTTTCAGGACGCATGAAGTCAATGGCAGCCGATCGGCGCTAGTCCCGACAGGGACGCGGCCAGGGCGGGCGGCATAGCCAGCATGCGGAAGCAGAAGATCGCCTTGGCGCGTAGTTGCAGCAACCTCGTTAGCTATGCAGATAACGGCGCGTGTAGAAGAGGTGCGAGTTTGTTGGTGGGAGGCGTTAACCATCGGGATCTAGCGAGCGCTACTCCAAATTCAACTTCGACGTCGCACGCCTGGCCCATACTTCCGGCATGAAGGCCTCGACACCCCTCGCCAATCTCATTACCCTCGGCGCGCGCGATTTCTCCAGCCTCCGGGACTTCTACCGCAACCTCGGCTGGCCCCAGATTATCGACGACGGCCAGTTCGCGGCGTTCGAACTTCGCGGTATCGTCCTCGCACTGTTTCCCATCAACCAGCTCGCCCGCGACGGAAACGCCGCACCCGAGCCGGGGAACGGCGGCATCCGCTTTACCATCGGAATGATGGTCGACACCCCCGACGAGGTCGACCGGCTCACAGAACAGATGCGCCACGCTGGCGCCCGCGTGACCAAAGAGCCAGTCGACGCGGAGTTCTTCACCGGCCGTTCGGCTTATCTGTGCGACCCGGAGGGCAACTACTTCGAGATCGCCTGGTCAGACGAGCCGCACAACCCAGTCCTGGCTGCAACACGCCGCGCCGCCGGGGCCTGAGCCGCCCTGTCACGCGCTCAAGGACGCAGGAGTCGGCCCGTATCCGATTCCGCCGTATCAATGTCACGACAGGGGGACGCGTGCCGAGAGGTACTCGTTGTTAGAGCCCGCCCTACCTTGTGACGATGCGCAGGTGCGCCCGCCCCGAAGCCGCCCGCGAGATGCCTGCCCCGCCGAGGGACGTGCTGGTCGAGAGAACGACCGCGTCGACCTCGACTTTCGCCTATAAGGAACACAGCCGAGTTCACGAACCAGGGCAAACCGGCAGTCCCACCGATCAATTGCCACGGCGCTCCGATGGATAACTGTCAATATCCATGAAGCACTGGACGGGTGAATGAGCCGTCCCCACCAGCCGACGCCGCCGGCGACGACAGCCGGCCCGCCTGGTTCGAGGCGTTCCTGGCTGATCGCGGCACGCGAAAGCCCTCGGCGCACACCATGAAGGCCTATCGCCAGGACTTCGACGCGATCGCGACACTGATCGTCGGCGATCACGAACCGGTGGCCGGCATGCCCCTGCGTGCGATTTCCACCGACCAGCTGCGCACCGGCTTTGCCGGCTACGCCCAAACGCACGAAGCAGCCTCCATCCGGCGCTGCTGGTCGACCTGGAACGTGCTGTGCACCTACCTGTTCACCGCCGAACTCATCCCCGCCAACCCGATGCCCCAGGTCGGACGACCCAAGACCACCAAGACTCTGCCAAGCGTTGCACCACACCGTCGTCAGTGAACTGGTCGCGGCAACCGGAAACGACGACCAGCAGCGCCGCCGCAGCGACTGGCCCGAACGGGATCGGGCGATCATCTTGACCGCGCTTCTGGCCGGCCTGCGTTCCGAGGAACTCATCAACAGCAACATCGGCGACCTCCGCCGTACCGCCGACGGCGCGGTGATCCACGTCCGCGGCAAAGGCAACAAAGACCGACGCATACCCATCGAAGCCGCGCTCGTCGAGGTCATCGAGCACTACCTCGACAGCCGCCACCACCGACTACCGACTGCCGCCAAACGCCGCTCCCCCACCGGGGGACTGGCCGCCTGGCCACCGAACGCACCGCTGTTCGTCGGCACAAAGGGCGAGCGCATTACGCGCGGAACCTTGCAGTACCGCGTCCTGCGCGCCTTCAAGAAAGCCGGCATCGACGGCCAACGAGCCCGCGGGGCGCTGGTGCACGGGCTGCGTCACACGTTCGCCACCGAGCTCGCCAACTCCGAGGTCAGCGTCTACGCCTTGATGAATCTGCTTGGGCACGAATCGATGTCGACCTCACAACGCTATGTCACTGCAGCAGGTTCGGAGAATCGGCACGCCGCAGCGCAGAACCCCCTCTACGCAATCTTGGCGAACCAGCGAGCCGATACCGATCCGGCTGAGTGACCTCGACCGCTGGTGTGTAAAGGAGGAGGCGCAAAGGGCCAAGATGAGCAAGATCAACGTCGCGGTGCAAATCAGTTTCCGGCAGGCCAAGATGACGCGACGATCACGCAGGAACAACGTCTCGGTTGGCCGTGGACGCTTTCTGTGATCCAGAGATTCAACGCTGGCATGTGCGGCGCGCCGATTCTGTAGACGAGGCGCGGCAGTGGATCACCGGCTGGAAGGCTGGGTGGGCTGATGCAGCGTAGTTGAATTGGGCGTTGGTCGATCGCGCCAGCGATTCTCTGATGGGCCGCGTGTCGCTGAAGGGCGTGGACTTCCACGATGGTTCAGCTGGTGTGGCGTATTGGATGGTGCCCGCGTGGCGCAGCACTCTGACACGTCGCGATGTCCATTGTCTCACGGCATGTCATCGGTGATTTATCTCAGATGCGTGTCACTTTTCAGACTGACGCGCAGAATCGCCTCCGACGGCCGTCGATTTCCACCGCCTGGAACACCGTGGGCAGGCAGCCGGACGCCATCAGGTGATCGGCCGTGAGCTCCCCTGTCTTGAAGATCGCGAGCTGCTTTCCGGTCCAGACATTGGTCGCGCTGATGAAAATCTCCACATCTGTGCAGGCGCGCACACGATCGAAATCGATGAGCGCCCCACCGCCGTGTACAGCAGCAGGCACACCGCGGTGCTCACCGGGTGCCCTTGCGAGGAGCTATGCGCCGCAACACCTTACGCAGCTCCGTCGATTCCTCAGCGCTGATGGTCTCCAGGAAGTGCGCCAACACCAGATCCGCGCGCCCACCCGCATCGAGTGCGTCCCGCATCATCTGGGCGCAGTACTGTTCGCGGGTCATCCGCGGGGTGTACGGATAGGCCTTGCCTTCGCGGTGCCGGGTCAGCCAGCCCTTGCGGTGCAAATTGTCCATCGTGGACTGAACCATGGTGTAGGCGATCTCGCGATCACGCGCTAGCTGTTCGAGCACGTCTCACACCGTGGTGGCGCCGTCGGCGGCCCACAGCCGGTCCATCACCACCTTCTCAAGATCACCGAAACCGCGTCCCACAGGTCCTCCTCGTTGTTGCCCAACCAGCCTACGTCGAGCCACATGTACTATCTACGTACGTAGATAGGATATCGTGTCGCTCCTACCGTTTGGTAGTACGCGCGACAAGACGATGCCTAGGCAATGTTGCTGCAGACAGGCGAACCAAAACCTCCAAACAACCACGACCGTCGCGTCACCCGAGGTGTTCGCCGAGAAGATCCTGCAAGCGTGTCAGGCGGTGAACGTCGCCCGGCAGCCGTCCGGGTCTTTCCCTGGCGTCCTTCCAAACTCATGATTCGAGACAGTCAGCCACTTGGATCGCCGTGGCAACGCACGCTGGCCAATGTCGCCCGAACCGGCGCCGATCGAGCTAGCGTTATGCAATCGGAGAACGACAACGTGCCTACACTGCGCCGTCCCTAGCGTCTCTGGTCGGCGGTAAGCATTTCGCTGCGCTAGCCGCCCTCGCGCTCGTCGTCGCCGGATGCGGACTCGGTCGTCCGGCTGATGCGGTTAGCGGTAACTACCTGACCGTTGGAACCACCGACAAGGTCTCCTCGCTCGATCCTGCGGGCTCGTACGACAACGGGTCGCTACAGGTGATGAACCAGGTGTATCCGTTCCTGATGAACTTCGTCCCGGGCAGTGGCGATCTGAAACCGGACATCGCGCAACGCTGCGACTTCACCGCGCCGACGACCTACACCTGCAAGCTCAAGCCGAACCTCAAGTTCGCCAACGGACACGCGCTGACGTCCTCGGACGTCAAGTTCTCCATCGACAGGGAGAACAAGATCAACGACCCCAACGGACCGCAGTCGCTGCTGGCCAACCTCGACAGCGTCGAGACGCCGGATCCGTTGACGGTGGACTTCAAGCTGAAGCTGCCCAACGACCAGACCTTCCCCCAGGTGCTCGCCACCAATGCCGGACCGATCATCGACGAAGAGGTGTTCCCGCCTGACAAGGTGCTCGACGACAACGCCATCGCCGCTGCCGAGCCGTTCGCGGGTCCCTTCACGATGACGACCTACGCCAAGAATCAGCTCATCGGCCTGCGCGCCAACCCCGACTATCAGGGGCTGTTCGGCAAGCCCAAGACGGAACTGGTCGGCATCAAGTACTACGCCAACACCGACAACCTCAAGATCGACATCGAGAACCAGGCCATCGACGTCGCGGCGCGCAGCCTGTCGCCCACCGACATCGAGGGACTCCGGAAAAACCCCAACCTCGTCGTTCACGAGGGTCCCGGCGGGGAACTGCGCTACATCGTCTTCAACATGAACACCATGCCCGGCTCCACCCCCGCGCAGAAGCTGGCGATCCGCAAGGCGATCGCCGTGTCGCTGGACCGCGACGCGCTGGCCCGTGACGTGTACAAGGGCACCTACACGCCGGCGTACTCGGTGATCCCGGACAGCATCCCTGGCGCCAACGAGGCGTTCAAGGACGCCTACGGCGCCAAACCCGACCGCACCAAGGCCGCGAAATACCTTGCCGACGCCCAAGTTCCGACGCCGGTCGCGCTGAACCTGCAGTACAACCCCGACCACTACGGGGTGTCGTCGTCGGAGGAATACGCCGCGATCAAGGGCCAGCTGGACGCCACCGGGCTGTTCCGGGTCAACCTGCAGTCCACCGAATGGGTGACCTACACCGCCGAACGGGTCAAGGATGCCTACCCGCTCTACCAGCTCGGCTGGTTCCCCGATTTCCCCGACGCCGACAACTATCTGACGCCGTTCTTCACCCCGGACAACTTCCTGGGCAACCACTTCGAGAACCCTGAGATCACCGCGCTCATCACCGACGAAGCGACGCAGTCCGACCCGGCCAAGCGGGCAGCGATCATCACCAGAATTCAGGACGAAATGGCCAACAACTACTTGTCGACGATCCCGCTGCTGACCGGAAAACAGATCGCCGTAGCGGGCAAGGACATTGAGGGCGTCACCCTGGACAAGTCGTTCAAGTTCGAGTTCGCGCCGTTGCAGAGCTCGGCGAAGAAGGCGGCATGACGGCCACCACGGAGGCGGCGCCGGCCGCCGCCCCGCAACCGGCCAAGCGTGCCGGCGGGCAGTCGCGCTACGGCGCCTTGGCCCGTTATCTGGGCGTGCGGGCGCTGCTGATCATCCCGACCGCGTGGATCCTGGTCACCCTGGTGTTCTTCCTGATGCGTGGTATCGGGGACCCGATCACCGCGTCCGCCGGCGGCCGACTCACCCCGGCGCAGATCGCCGAGCGCAAGGCGGCGGCGGGGTTCGACCGTCCGCTGCTGTCGCAGTACTGGGACTATCTCACCGGCCTGTTCCGCGGCGACTTCGGCACCACGCTGACCGACAGACGCCCGATCAGCGACCTGGTCGTGGTCAACGGCGCCGCCACCCTGGAGCTGGCGGTATGGGCCCTGCTGGTCGCGATGATCGTCGGAATCCCGTTGGGGCTGTTTGCCGCAACGCACCGCGACCGCGTGCCCGACGTGGTCCTGCGGCTGCTGGCGGTGCTGTTCTACGCCGCCCCGGTGTTCTTCGTCGGGATGCTGCTCAAGCTGCTGTTCTCGGTGAAGCTGGGCTGGCTGCCCGCGTCCGGCCGCTTCAGTGCGTCCACCGAGATCGCATTGGCCGGCGTGCGACCGCAGACCCACATTGCGATCGTCGACGCCATCCTCTACGGCAACAGCACCTACATCGTCGACGTTCTCAAGCACGCGGTGCTGCCTGCGCTGGCCCTCGGACTGCTGACCGGCCGGCGTGTTCCTGCGCCTGGTCCGGGTGAACATGCTGCAGACCCTGCGCGCCGGGTATGTCGACGCGGCGCGGGCCCGCGGGCTCTCCTACGGCGTCGTGACCCGCCGCCACGCGTTCCGCAACGCGCTCGTCCCGGTGGTGACGGTGATGGGCATGCAGATCGCCCTGCTGCTCGGCGGCGCGGTGCTCACCGAGACCACGTTCGAATGGAACGGGCTGGGACTGCAACTGGCGCGCTATCTTTCGGCGCGCGACTTCGTCGCGGTGCAGGGCATCGTGACGGTGATCGCGATTGTCGTGGCGGTGATGAGCTTCGTGATCGACCTGGCGGTGGCGCTCATCGACCCGAGGGTGAGGTTCTAGGAGATGACGATCGCCGCTGCGGGCGCCGACAGGCTCGTCGTCGAACAGCCGAAGAGCCGCGCGTTCCCGGGTCTGGGGCTGCTGCGTTCCACCCACGGGCTGCAACGCGCCACCCTCGTCCTCGGGTTGGTGCTCGTCGCGGGCTTCATCCTGGTGGCGCTTTTCGCGCCGCTGCTGGCGAGATACGGCTTCGCCCAGACCAGCGCGGACGGCGTCGAATTCGTGCGCCAGCAGGCACCGTCGGCGCAGCATTGGTTCGGCACCTCGGTGCGGGGCGAGGACGTGTACTCGCGGGTGATCTACGGCGCCCGCACCGCGCTGATGGTGATCGTGTTGTCGCTGGTCATCTCGCTGCTGCTCGGTGTCGTACTCGGCCTGGTGTCCGGTTATCGCGGTGGCTGGCTGGACCGGGTGCTGGTGCTGGTGATGGACGCGCTGTACGCGATGCCGTCGCTGCTGCTGGCGATCGTGGTGTCCATCGTCCTTGTGGCCGGGCAGTCCGGCACGCTGGGCGGCATCCTGTCGGCATCGGTGGCGATCATGGCGGTGTTCGTGCCGCAGTACTTCCGCGTGGTCCGCAACGCGACGCTGGCGGTCAAGGTCGAACCGTTTGTCGACGCCGCCCGCGTCACCGGCGCCAGCACGACGCGAATCCTGTTCCGCCACATACTGTCCAACGTCACCTCGTCGCTTCCCGTGATCATCACCCTGAACGGCGCCGAGGCGATCCTGACGCTGGCCGGTCTGGGGTTCCTCGGCTTCGGCATCGAGCCGACCAAGGCCGCCGAATGGGGTTACGACCTGAACAAGGCGCTCTCGGACATCTCCAACGGCATCTGGTGGACCGCGGTGTTTCCCGGTATCGGCGATCGTGTTGGCGGTGCTGGGCATGACCCTGGTCGGGGAGAGCATCAACGAGGTGCTCAACCCGCTGCTGCGCACCCGGCGGGCGGCGAACTGACATGACGCAAGCACCCGAGGCACCCGCCCTTTCGTATCGTCAGCTTTCGGTGACCTTCAGCACCGACGCCGGTCCGGTACGCGCCGTCGACGACGTCACATTCGACGTGAAACCCGGCGAGGTGCTGGCCGTCGTCGGCGAATCCGGTTCCGGCAAGTCGGTGTCGTCGCGGGCCGCGATCGGGCTGCTGCCGGACACCGCCCGGGTCACCGGCACGGTGCTGCTTGGCGACCGCGACGTCGCCGGGCTGTCCGACAAGCAGTTCACCGCGCTGCGCGGTAAGGACATCGCGATGGTGTTCCAGGAACCGGGCGCGGCGCTGGACCCGCTGTTCACCGTCGGCTACCAGATCAGCGAGGCCATCCGCGCGCACACCGACGTCGACCGAAAGCAGGCCCGGGACAAGGCGATCGATCTGCTGCGGCTCGTGCGGCTACCCGATCCCGAACAGCGGTACGGCTTCTATCCGCATCAGCTGTCCGGCGGGCAGAAGCAGCGCGTGGTCATCGCCTGCGCTATCGCCTGCGACCCGGAGGTGATCCTCGCCGACGAGCCGACCACCGCGCTGGATGTCACGGTGCAGGCCGAAATCCTGGAACTGTTGCGCGACCTGCGGGATCGGCTGGGCAGCGCCATCGTGCTGATCACCCACAACATGGGGGTGGTCGCCGACCTGGCCGACCGGGTCGTCGTCATGAACGCCGGCAAGGTCATCGAGATCGCGACTGTGGCAAAGCTTTTCGCCGAGCCGTCGCAGGATTACACCCGCACCCTGCTGGCGGCGGTGCCGCACCTAGGGCAGGGCAACCCCGAACACCAAGCCGGCCCAGCAGACCAAGACGGAGAACGTGCTGGAGATCGATCGTCTCAGCGTCGAGTTCCCGGGTGCGATCGGCTCGGCGGCGTTCAAGGCGGTCGACGACGTCACGTTCAGCATCGACCGCGGCAAGACCCTTGGCCTGGTCGGGGAGTCGGGCTCAGGCAAGTCCACGATCGGGCGCTGCGTTGCGGCGCTGCAGAAGCCGACGACCGGTACGGTCAAGATTCTCGGCCAGGACATCACCGCCATGTCCGAGAAGCAGCTCCGGCCGGTGCGCGCGAAGTTCGGCTTCGTGTTCCAGGATCCGGCGACCTCGCTGAATCCGCGTCTGCGCGTGGGCGACTGCGTCGCCGAGCCGCTGAAGGTGCACAAGGTGGTGCGCGGCGCGGAGTGCACGGCCCGCGTTGCCGAGCTGCTCGACGCGGTGCGGCTGCCCAAAGACACCGCCGCGCGCTACCCGCACGAGCTGTCCGGCGGGCAGCGGCAGCGCGCGAACCTGGCGCGGGCGCTGGCGCTGAGCCCCGACCTGCTGGTCGCCGACGAGCCCACCAGCGCGCTCGACGTGTCGGTGCAGGCGTCGGTGCTCGACCTGTTCGAGGAGCTGCAGCGGGAATGGGCGTTCGCCTGCCTGTTCATCAGCCACGACCTGGCCGTGGTGGACCGGCTGGCCGACGACGTCGCGGTGCTGCGCAACGGCGTGCTGCAGGAGATGGGCCCGCGGGATCAAATCCTGCGTAACCCGCAGACCGAGTACACCCAACGGCTCGTCGCCGCGGTGCCGGTACCCGATCCCGAAGAGCAGCGCCGCAGGCGGGAGGCCAGCGCCGGGCTGTTCGACTGAATCCCCGGCGGTGTCGGCAACCTTCCTGGCCACCGAGCCCATCCCCGGCTCCGTGCTCGAGGAGACGGCCGCCGTCAGGCAGGCGTGCGCTAATTGTCCTCCACGGAGACGACGAATCCCGCGCCGCCCAGGGCGGCCAATACCTCGCTCCCGGTGTGCCGGACCCCGGGTCTCGACGGTAAGCATCACCTCAACTTCGTCCAGTGCCAGCTTGGGTGCTGTGCGGGAGTGCACCACGTCGAGCACGCTGGCCCCGCTTTCGCTGACCACGGCGAGCAGCATGCTGAGCCCGCCGGGGCGGTCCGGGATGGTGACCTTCACTGCGAGATATCGCCCGGCTGCGCGCAGGCCGTGGGTGATCACGTGGGTCAACACCAGCGGGTCGATATTGCCACCCGACAAGACCGCGCAAACGGGGCCGTGCAGGCCGAGTTCGGGTGCCGATGTCATCAGCGCTGCCACCGCTGCCGCCCCGGCCGGTTCGACGATGAGTTTCGCACGCTCCATGCACAGCAACAACGCGCGCGACAGCGCGTCTTCGCTGACCGTGCGAACCGAATCGGCGAATGCCCTTACATGGGCAAACGGGATCACCCCGGGCAATGCCACGGCGATGCCGTCAGCCATCGTCGACATCGACTCCGCGCGCACGGGCTGTCCGGCGGCCAACGAACCCGGCCAGGCCGCCGCGTTCGCGGCCTGCACTCCGATCACCCGGACCTGCGGCGCCAGAAAGTGCACCGCCGCGGCAATTCCGGCGACCAGACCTCCACCGCCGGTCGGCACCACGATGGTTGCGACATTCCGAATCTGCTTCAGGATCTCCAGCCCGACGGTGGCCTGGCCGGCGACGATGTCGGCGTGATCGAACGGGTGGATCAACACCGTGCCGTGCTGCTCCGAATATTCACGCGCCGCGACCAGCGCGTCGTCGACCGTCTCGCCGATCAGGTGAACTTGCGCGCCATAAGCCTTGGTGGCCACCAGCTTTGGGAGCGGGACGTTGACCGGCATGAACACCGTCGACGCGATCCCTAGCTCGGTCGCGGCCCACGCAACTCCTTGCGCATGGTTGCCTGCGCTGGCCGCGACCACACCGCGAGCCCGGTCCTCGACGCTCAGATTGGCGATCCGGTTGTAGGCGCCGCGGGGCTTGAATGACCCAGTGCGTTGCAGGTTCTCGCACTTGAGCCACACCTGTTCGCCCGTGCGATCCGACAGCACCCGCGACGCGATCACCGGGGTTTGTCGCATCACCGGCCTCAGCCGATCCGCCGCCGCGTTGATCTGATCGAGCGTGAGCAGCTCCACAGCTAGACCCGCAGCTCGCGAACCGCCGCCGGATCCCCCACGGGGTCAGCCGGATAATCGACGCCCCACCGCGCGAATGCGGTGGCGGACAGCCGGAGCGCATCACGGTGGGCGTCATTGGCGATGATGTCATCGGCGTTCATATTTGGCCTCGCTTGCCCACTCGTCGAAGATGCTGTTCCAAGCTGATGCGTCATCGGGACATAGCCAACGCTAGACCTGTCGACCGTCGCGATAGCGGAACGCGCTCACGACTCGAAACACGCTCACGACTCGTGTTTACGCATCGATGCCCTCGCGCGCGCCCATGAGCTCAGAGCGCATGCGATCGTAGCGTCCGAACATGTGGTCCTCGACGAGCCAGAAGCCTTTCGGGCGAAGACGATCGAGCCAGGCCTCAATATTGCGTTGCGACCGCGGATGTCTCGGGCCACCCGATACGGGCCGGGCACGTGCCAGATCACGTGTACTTGTCAACCGCTGCGTCTAGGTCTGCAACAGTGAACTCCTGCCAGGACCAGGCGCAATGTGTAACCAGGCAGAACACGACCCGCGAAGGGCAGTTGTGGGCGTTGGCGGGCGTGCGTCTGCCGTCAGGGTTGTCGTCAAACTTGTGAGCAGCGTAGCGGCAAAGGCCGCGACGCGCGATCGGCTCCATCGATGTCCGGCTGGTTGGTGGCATTCCCCGATTTGATGTTGCGACCGATCCGACGTTGGGCCTGCTGATGCTGGCACCCGACTTCACCCACAATCCGCCAGGACTCAGGGCCAGTAGGGCCGGGTTGCCCCCTCCGCGACTTGCCTTCGGCATCGACCGCGAGGAATCAGGCGACGAGTCCCCCGGCCATCTACTGCCGCACCGAACAAGTGGCCCGGGAAAAGCAGGACGGGCTGGGAGCCATCGCCGATGAGCGCACCGTAGATGACCGGACCGAGGGCCCCAAAGCATTGGCGATGGCGAAGAACACCGCGATCGCCTTCGCCCGAACCACCAGCGGAAAGATCTCGCTCACGGTCAGATAAGCAGCGCTGGCCCCGGCCGACGCGAAATAGAAGATGACGCACCAGGCAACGGTCTGGGTAAGCGTTGAGCATCCCAGCGTTGAACAACACCGCGCTCACGGCCGGCAGCAGACCGGATAGCAAGTAGGTGCCAGTGATCATCTTCCTGCGGCCGATCGTGTCAAAGAAGTGCCCGACGGTCAACGGCCCCGAGAGGTTCCCGACGGCGAACGGATCAGGTACAGCGGCGCCGACTCCGAGGCCACCCCGTAGAACTTGCCGAGCACCAGGGCGTAGAAGAAGATCGCGTTGTACAGATACGACTTCCGCGGATCGGTCCATTCCTCCGCTCAAGCGTGGTGCGTAGTCAGACTGCCGTGGTGCCGCCGTCGACAATCAACTCCATACCATTGACATAGCTTGAGTCGTCCGAGGCGAGGAACAGTGCGACCGTTGCAATCTCCTCAGGGCTGCCCATCTTTCCCCGTGGGATCAATGCCTCAAACTGCGCCTTCGTCTCCTCGTCGAACAACTGCTCCTGTATCGGCGTGGCGACCTGGCCCGGGGTCAGCACGTTGACCCGGATCCTCCTGTCCTTCAACTCGGACAACCACACTCGGGCGTAAGCATGCAGTACAGCCTTGCTCGCGGCGTACACACTCCAGAAAGGAAAGCCCTTGACCGAAGCGATTGACCCGGTCATGAAGATCGAGCCACCGTCGTTGAACAGTGGCAATGCCTTCTGCACCGTGAAGAGCGTGCCGCGCGCGTTCAGCCCGAAAGTGGCATCGAAGTGCTGCTCGGTGATCTCGCCGAGCTTGCGCTCCTCGCCCGTCCCGGCACTTGTCCACAACACGTCGACGGCGCCCTTTTCCCGCCTGACCGCGTCGAACAAACGGTCCAGATCGTCCAGGTTGGCCGAATCAGCCTGCACGCCGGTCACGTTTCGGCCGATCAGCTTCGACGGCTTCATCCAGAGCTTCCTGCCGCCGACCCGAGATGAAGACGTGAGCTCCTTCTTCAACGAACAACTTGGCACCGGCCAGCGCCATACCGCTTGATCCACCCGTGATGACCGCTACCTTGCCGTCAAGCTTTCCCACGATCACTCCATCGAGCGATTACCTGGCTGGCGAAGTCAAGCATCTGGTCAAGGCTGGGGAACATCGCGAAGGCATCCACGATCGCCTCGTCAGCACCGGACCCGGCGAAGCGCTCGAGCTTGCCGGCAACCGAGTCAACGGACGTGCCCGGTTCGAGGTTGATCCGCATGGCCGTCTTCAGCGCGTCAGGATCGCGGCCGGCGTCCTGCGCCGCACGGCGCGCAATCGACCACAAATGGTCGGTGACCTCGTCCTGCAGCCCCTCCACCCCGAGCCAGCCGGTGCCGCTGCGGCCGACCCGGCGCATCGCGGCCTCACTGGCACCGCCGATCCAGATGGGCGGACCGCCAGCCTGGACCGGGCGCAGGTCGGCATGGACCGGCGGCAGGGAGAAGAACTCGCTCTCCCAGGACACCGGGTTGGTCGTCCACCACTCGTGCAGGAACGCCAGCACGTCATCGAGCATCTGCCCGCGCCGGCGCCAGTCCGCGCTGCGGGCGATGTCGTGTTCGTCCTTCATCCACCCGATTCCCACGCCAACGTCAAGGCGGCCGTCGCTGAGCACGTCGAGCGTGGTCAGCAGCCGGGCCAGGTGCACCGGCTCGTAGTAGAACGTGCTGAGCGTGCTGGCGTTCAGCCGCACCCGGCTGGTCGCCGTCGCGGCGACCGTCCACAGCAGGACCGGATCGAGGTAACGGGTCATCTGCGGCGGGTACGGCTGCTCTTTGCCCGGATAGGTGCTGTGCATATCAACCGGCGTGACCAGGCGATCGCCGACCCACAGCGTGTCGTAGCCAAGGTCCTCGAGTCCGCGGCAGAACGCGCTCAGACCAGCGGCGCTGCTGACAGCAGGCCCGACTATGGGAATTGCGAAACCGAGCTTCATCGCGAGAATCCTCTCCGGGCAGATGATCGTCGGCCGGCACTGATATTGACATAGCGAATTTTAGTGATCCATCAACCATTATCTTGGGCGCACGGCGCCCTGTTCGTTCACTGCTTGGACCGGCGGCGGTGCGGCTCAGCCGGGAACGGTGGCGCCGAGGGCGAAGTCGTAGTTCCCCACCCCGTGGCGGGCGAGGCCCATCATGACCAGGCCCGTTCCTTCCAGCCAGTGCGCCATGTTCAAGCCGCCGACGTCCAGTGGGCGCAGCTCGAGGCTCTCGATGAACTCCGCCACGCCCGCCTTGGCGCGCGCGTCGTCGCCGGCGATGAAGACGTCGAGCGGACGGCCCTGGGCCAGGACAACACCGAAGATGGTGTTGAATGCCTTCACCACGCTGGCGCTGGCCGGGGCCGCCTTGGCAACTTCCTGCGCGATCGACGTGTCATCGGGGATGGCCAGCCCGTCGGCCGTGGAATTGAAGGGGTTGCTGATGTCGACGATGACCTTGCCCGCCAGGGCGTTTCCGTACTGGGCGACGACCGGAACGACATTGGCGTACAACAGGGCCACGATGACGATGTCCCCGGCCGGGACGGCGCCGAACTCTCCCGTCGTGGCGCTGCCGCCGAGAGCCTTGGCCAGGTCAGCGGCCTTGGACTGATCGCGGCCGATGACCTCGACGGTGTTGCCGCCCGCTACCGCCAGCGCGCCGATGGCGCGGGCCATGTTCCCGGTGCCGATGATGCTGATGCTGCTCATGAGGTGTCCTGTCTTGACTTACGATCGAAAAGGTTGACAGGTCCACCTTAAGAGTGTTGGTTGATGCGTCAACCAATCGAGGTAGCATGGAGGCTGATGGAACCGAACTGGCTGAACCCTCGTGAAGACCGCGCCTGGCGGGCCTTCATGCACGCGCATCATCAGCTCGTCGTGCACCTGAACCGGGGCCTGCAGGAATCGGGCCTGTCCGGGGCCGACTACGAGGTCCTGGCGGTGCTCTCGGGTCACGACGGGGACCGCATGCCCGCCCGCGACCTGTGCAACACACTGGGCTGGGAGAAGAGCCGTGTCTCCCACCAGGTGCGGCGCATGCAGAAGGACGGGCTGATCGGCCGCGAGCCCAACCCCGACGACGCCCGCAGCACCATGGTCTGCCTGCTGCCGGCTGGCCGCGCCGCCATCGAGAAGGCGGCGCCCAGGCACGTGGAGGACGTCCGCCGGAACTTCATCGACCTGCTCACCCCGGCTGAGCTCGACATGCTCGCCGCCCTCAACGAACGAGTCCTGCACCACCTGGCCACAGACGACGACTCCCCCGCCGAAGACGAGCCCTCATAGCCTTCATCAGCCGTGAGCGATTCAGCCCCCCGCATCCCAGGTCTTCGGTAGGGATCGCCCTGAAGGGCCAGGCAGATGCCCCCTTTTAATATCAGTAAAGAAGCTCCTCATGGGTTCGTGCGGCCGTGCAGCCGAGGTTGCGGCGGCGCTAACCGGGTGTTGCTACATCTCGATCCCGCAGTCGAGACTCTGGTCCCGGCTGCGGCTGTTGTGGCGCTCTCGTGCTGAGCGGTGCCGCGGCACATCAGATGCGCGCCCGGCAGCGGGTTGAGGCCATACTCCTGTTCAGTGGCCGTTTCGTAGATGTAGGCGCC
Organism: uncultured Actinomycetota bacterium; assembly: GCA_963848855.1. Lineage (GTDB taxonomy): Bacteria > Actinomycetota > Actinomycetes > Mycobacteriales > Mycobacteriaceae > Mycobacterium. The sequence continues at coordinate 5,174 of CAWKFL010000001.1, read as the reverse complement.
GTTGGTTTCCCGGCCACGCGTCATGGCCACGTAGAGCATCGAGCGGGTGGTGTTCTCGCCGAGCACGAGGTGGGTGGTGTCGGCAGTGACCCCTTGGGCGCTGTGCACGGTGACCGCGGAGCCGTGGGTGATCTGCTCGCGAACATAGTCGCCGTCGAAAACGGCCAGGGTGTTGTCGGCGAGGCGTCGGGCGGCCCCCCAGTCGTTGTCGAGGCTGATCGCGCTGACACGCCAGCGGTGGCCATTGCGCACCGGGTTCTGCTCCGCGGCAGGGTCATTCGTGTTGCGTAGCTCGATGGTGGTGTCGTTGCGGCGGCTGATTATCAGGTCACCGACGGCGATGCGGTGCCCGCGGGCCCCGGTGACGGTGGGCGCGTCACTGTCGATAGGGTCGTGATGCAGACGCTGGTTCAGGGCGTCAGCCATCTCGGAGGTGCCGCACACCAGCAAGGCATCCTTGCCGGCGGCGGTGTCGGCGCTGTAGGCCGCCAGGGCTTTGGCGGCCATCGTGACCGCATCCCCGCACTGCAGGCGGTCATGAGTGCGGTACCAGCCGATGGCGCGGCGCCCCGACGCCGGCCCGCCATTGCGCAGAGCGAGCGACGCGGTGCGTTCGTCGCGCTCGGGCATCCGCCACATCTCCGAAAGTCTCTGTGTCCAGGGCAGATCGGCGCACAGTTGGGCAAACATGCCGCCGCGGGCCTTGACCGGTGCGAGCTGATGCGGGTCGCCGACGAGGACCGTCTTGGTGCCGGCCGCGGTAGTGGCACCCAGCAGTCGGCGCAGATCGTCGGTGCCGACCATGGCAGCTTCATCAACGATCACCAGGGTGGTCGGGCTCAGCGCCAATTTGTCGTTCTGCAGGAGTTGCAGGGCTTTGGCGATCGTCACCCCCTCATCGCCGGCGCCTTCGCGCACCGCGACGTCGACCGCCTTCCCGGTAGGTGCCAGGACAACGACGGTGCCGTTGATGCGGCGGTGCACCGCGGTGCGCAGCGCGCGCATAGAGGTGGTCTTGCCCGCCCCCGCCAGCGCGCACAGGGGTTGGATCAGCCACGGTGAGCGCGCAATCGCGCACACCGCGGCACGCCGGTCGGCCGAGAGTCCCGCGGTGTCTTCGTCTTTAACCCACAACAGTGCGCGGTCCTCGCGCGCATCAACGGGATCCAGCACCGCAGCTTCTTCGGCGAGGATGCGGTCCAGGGTGAAGCGCTCATGGCCCTCGCGCTGAAGTGCGGCGCGCGGCGCGCTCAACCGCACACCGATCTCATCGACGGCGGCTCCGACCAGCTCACGCGGGCTGCGGTCGGTATCGACGGAGAGTTGCGCACCGAGAATCTCCACCAGGTCGGCGCGGGTGAACGCGGCCTTCTCGATGCGCGCCGCCTCGGCCAGGCGCGCACCATCGAACGCGGTGCGCGCCGATGAAGCGGTGGGTCGGGCTGACAGGATTTGAACCTCCGACCACTTGACCCCCAGGAAACCGGACAGTGTGGACCAGTGTTCTACCGCGTCGCATAAGTACAGGTCACCGACGTCTGCATGCTCCTGGCTGTGTCGTCCTGTCCACCCTCTTCGTGCCTGTCTTGGCAAGTTCTTGGCACGCTGCCGAACGGGTGCGCGATCCCCCGCAGCCACGCTCAGAAGGTCCACCCCGTGTGTCACCCGACATGTGACAAGGTCGTGGAATCTAGCCGAATGTTCAAGGAGTTTCGCGATGACTGCGAAAATCGATCGGGCACTGAACTTGAATATCGAACGTCCGTGCTTGCCGACGCTGTGTACGCCCTTGAGGTCAGCGTCGCAGCCTTCGAGCGCGAGAGACGTTGAAAGCCGAACACGAAGCCGGCGCAGCCAGGTTCGAGTAAGGACACCAAGGTGCAGTTCGTGATCCCCACCATGTCGCGACCGGGCGAGGGCGCATGTTTTCCGCCGCGGACTCGCGGTCTGCTGGTTGCAACCGCACCGGCCTTTCGTGCACCCGTTAGATCTCGGTGACACCGATTGCGCCACAGACCGCGCGAGTTACCTGCTTCGCCGCAGGCGCCAGACAGCTGTATTACTGTCGACAGAAAAGTGAGCTACGCGCTGGTCGCAGCCGCGTCCGACGCAGACGGGTGTCGATGCGAAAATATCCGTATGACTCGGCCAGCGATTGGCGAATCGGACAGCGGGGCTCCGACGCGCCCCGCGGGGTCGTTGGCCGTCCGCTGCCCCGCTATAAGACTGAATGACCGTCATGAATAGCGATAGTGGCCACCCGAGAAGGCTTCGTGTTTCGACGCTGGCAGCAGTAGCCAATCCGTCGTACACCCGAATCGACACCTGGAACTTGCTCGACGATGCGTGCCATCATCTCCACGTCGTACACCGGGCCGGGCTGGACACCACGCATGAGGCAGCCCGGGCGAAACGGCTGCTGGATCGCCTGGGCGCCTACGAACGGTACTGGCTATACCCAGGCGCGGCGAATCTGGAAGCCTTCCGCGGCTATCTCGCCGATCTGGCAACGGAGCGGCTGACCGACGAGGTGTCGCTGGCGGTGCGCCTGCTGTCGGAGTATGGCGACCGCGCCGCATTGTTCGACATTCTTGCGCCGCTGGCCGACCAGGAGCTCGAGGCACGCGCGAAGCGGCAACAGTTCTACACCGTTCTGCTGGCCGACGACTCTCCCTCCTCGGTTCCCGAAAGCCTGGCGGAAAGCCTGCGGGCACTGCGCGATCCGTCCGACCATGTGCAGTTCGAACTCCTTGTCGTGTCCAGCGTCGAAGACGCCATCACCGCGGTCGCACTCAACGGCGAGATCCAAGCCGCGATCATCCGCCATGACCTGCCGTTGCGCTCGCGGGACCGACTGCCGCTGATGACGACGCTGCTCGGCGCCAAGGACCTCCCCATCGTCCCGGACCACGGACACGACTGGGTCGAGTGCGGCGAGTGGATCAGGGAGTTGCGGCCGCACATCGACCTGTACCTGCTCACCGACGAATCAATCGCCGCGTTGACCGACGACGCGCCGGACATCTACGACCGCACCTTTTACCGGCTCAACGACGCCACCGATCTGTACAGCACGCTGCTGGGCGGTATACGGACCCGATACGCCACACCATTTTTCGACGCCTTGCGCGCTTACGCGGCCGCACCGGTGGGCCAGTTTCACGCTCTGCCCATCGCGCGGGGTGCCAGCATCTTCAACTCCAAATCGCTGCACGACATGGGCGAGTTCTACGGCCGCAACATCTTCATGGCCGAGACGTCCTCGACATCCGGGGGGCTGGACTCGCTGCTGGACCCGCACGGCACACTCAGGCAAGCAATGGACAAGGCCGCCGATACCTGGTGTGCCGAGCACACATACTTCGTCACCAACGGGACGTCCACCGCGAACAAAATCGTCGTGCAATCACTGGTCCGGCCCGGCGACATCGTCCTGATCGACCGCAATTGCCACAAGTCGCACCACTACGGGCTGGTGCTGGCTGGGGCGAGCCCCCTCTACCTCGACGCCTACCCGCTGGAGCGGTTTGCGATCTACGGCGCGGTATCGCTGCGCACCATCAAGCAGGCCCTGCTCGACCTCGAGGCGGCGGGGCAGCTACACCGAGTGCGCATGCTGCTGCTGACCAACTGCACCTTCGACGGCATCGTTTACCACCCGCGCCGGGTGATGGAGGAAGTCCTGGCGATCAAGCCCGACATCTGCTTCCTCTGGGACGAAGCCTGGTACGCGTTCGCGACCGCAGTGCCGTGGTCGCGGCAGCGGACCGCGATGATCGCCGCTGAGCAGCTCGAGGCCATGCTGAGCTCGCCCGGATACGCCAGGGAGTATCGGGCCTGGCGGGAGTCGATGCGAGGCGTTGACCGCTCCCAGTGGACCGAACATCGACTGCTTCCCGACCCCGACCGGGCGCGGGTCCGGGTCTACTCGACGCATTCGACGCACAAGTCCCTGTCCGCGCTGCGACAGGCGTCGATGATCCACGTCCGCGACCAGGACTTACACCCAAAGCCGCGACGCGTTCGGCGAAGCGTTCTTGACCCACACCTCGACGTCGCCCAACCAGCAACTCCTTGCCTCGCTGGACCTTGCTCGCCGACAGGTCGACATCGAAGGCTTCCAGCTGGTCCGCTACGCCTACAACATGGCGTTGGTCTTCCGGCACCGGATCCGCATCGACCCGCTGATCAGCAAATGGTTCCGGATCCTCGACGAGGCCGACCTGGTACCCGAGCAGTACCGGGCCTCCCGAGTTCGCTCCTACCGTCAAGTCAGTCAGGGTGCCCTGGAGGGCTGGAATGAGGCCTGGAAATCCGACGAGTTCGTGCTCGATCCGACCCGGGTCACGCTGTTCGTCGGCAAGACCGGGATGAACGGATACGACTTCCGCGAGAAGATCCTGATGCAGCGGTTCGGCATCCAGATCAACAAGACTTCGATCAACAGTGTGCTGCTGATCTTCACGATCGGCGTCACCTGGTCGAGCGTGCATTACCTGCTCGATGCGCTGCGGCGGGTGGCCTCCGACTTCGACCGGAACTTTCGCACCGCCGGCAGGGCCGACCGGGCCTGCAGCAGCGGCGTGTCGAGGAGATCACCGCCGACCTGCCACCGCTGCCCGATTTCAGCGAGTTCGACGCGGCGTTTCGCCCCGATGGTGCCAGCCGTTCGGCGACATGCGGTCGGCGTTCTACGCCGGCTACGAGGAGGCCGACCGTGAGTACGTCCTGCTCGGCGCGGCGGGACGACGCCTCGCCGAGGGGAAGACCCTGGTGTCGACCACGTTCGTGGTGCCCTATCCACCGGGATTCCCGGTGCTGGTGCCCGGTCAGGTCATTTCCAAGGAAATCCTCTACTTTCTGGCCCAACTCGACGTCAAGGAAATCCACGGCTACAACCCCGACCTGGGGCTGTCGGTTTCACCGAAGCGGCGATCGTACGCTTCGCGGCGGCTCTTCAGGCTCCCGGCGACATGGCCAGTGCCCAGGCGCCGGCGGTGGACATGAGCGGCGCTTTAACCGATTGACGCCCACGGAAAGCAAACTCGCACCTCTGAACACCAAACGCATGCCCGCGAGTGCGACGACAAAGTCACGAGCGCGCTCGTTCTCATTGATGTCGATCATGCGGTATGTGATGCCGTGTTTTCGAATACGCGCTTTGTTGCGGTTGC